>CAIKMD010000001.1 GCA_903828515.1 uncultured Rhodospirillales bacterium
CCGTTGCTCTCGCCGTCGGACGTCGGCGATCCGAACACGATCGGTTTCGTCACGACCTCGAACGTGCGCCAGCCGCAGGTTCGCTATACCTATCTCGCGGGCAGCGGCATCACCCTGTCGGGTTCGTTGGAAGCCCATCCGGATGGCGCGAAGTACATCACGCCGTCAAGCTCGACGGTGGCCACGATCGCCACGACGATGACCTTGGCGACGGTGGGTTCGTTCACATCGGATAACACCGATACGGGCGGCATCACCAACCTGCCGAGCTTCAACACCGGCATCGCCTGGGATCAACCCTGGGGCCATTTGATGGCGCGCGTCGGCGTCGCTCAGGTCGAAATTCGCAATGCCACGAGCGGCACGCAGATCACCGGCACGTTCTGCGCGGCCGGCACGGTTTGCGCCAACACCGGCACCAACAACTTCACCAAGTGGGGTTGGGCGGCGGAAACGGGTTTTGCCCTCAACACGTGGGGCCAGGACCAGTGGAAAGGCCTCGTCAACTACACGGTCGGCACGGGCAACTGGGACTCGGACCTGGGCTCGACCGGCGGCGAAGCCTTCATCAACGGCTACACCGGCCAATACTCGCTGGTCAAAGAGCTCGCAGTGGAAACCAGCTACACGCATCGGTTCAATCCGAACTGGCGCATGACGGCTGAAGTCGGCATGGGCTTCTACAACAAGCCGAGCGCCGCGGCTGGCCTGACCAATACCTGCGGCACCGGCGCGGCGACGTGTAACGCTACTGCGGCCCAGTTGGCCTCGTTCGAAAAGCGGCATCTGGCGTCGCATCTCGTCGGTGTCTGGGCGCCGTTGCCTGGCCTGTTCGAGATCAGCGGCCAGTGGACCCATTGGGAACGTTGGGTGCAGTCCTCCAGCACTTGGGGTTCCAGCAACCAATACGGTTTGACCGCGAACTTCTACTGGTAAAGGCTCCGGCTTCGGCCGGATCCCATTCGATGACCCGCCGGCAGAAAGGCCGGCGGGTTTTTCTTTGACTTCATTCAGGAACGGGAAACGCCCATCAGGCTCGCCAGACCTTCGGGCCGAGCCAACAAGGCGTTGCTCTCCCCGGCATGAACGATGCGCCCGCGATCGAGAACGATTGCGCGCTCGGCAAATTCAAGCGCGATACGCGCATGCTGCTCGACCAGCAATAGGGCGAGATCGTCTTCGCGCTTCAACCGATCGAGTCCCTTCAGAACGACATCGACGATGACCGGCGCGAGCCCCTCGAGCGGCTCGTCCATCAAAAGCAGCGACGGATTGCCCATCAGCGCCCGCGCAATGGCGAGCATTTGCTGCTCGCCGCCCGACAACGCGTTGCCCCGGTTACGCCGCCGCTCCGCAAGCGAGGGAAAGAAGTCATAGACCCGTTCCCGATTCCAGCGTCCCGGCCTCGCCGCGACCAGAAGATTCTCTTCGACCGTGAGCGAGCGGAATATCTCGCGTTCCTGGGGCACGAAGCCGATGCCGAGCCGGGCGCGACGATAGGGCGGAAGCTTCGCCAGATTCGCGCCGTCAAACCCGATACTGCCGCCATGAAGCGTCGCATGCCCCATGATGGTGGCGCATAGCGTCGTCTTCCCGACGCCGTTGCGGCCAAGCACCGCCAGCGTGCCGCCGGGCGCCAGATCGAAACTCACGCCGTCGAGGACGACGGTTTCGCCGTATCCCGCGCGCAGCGCTTCGACGTGAAGACCCAGGTGAGCGGTCATGCGTGCGTCCGTTCGCCGAGATAGACCTCGCGCACGCGTGGATCGGCGGCGATCTCGACCGGTTCGCCCTCGACCAGAATCGCGCCCTGAACCAAGACGGTGATCCGCCGCGCCAAACGGAAGACCAGTTCCATGTCATGTTCGATGATCAAAAGTGCGATATCCGCCGGCAATCTTTCGATGACATCGATGATGGTGCCGGTTTCGCCGGACGGCACGCCCGCCGCCGGCTCGTCGAGCAACAAGACCCGTGGTTTCAGGCCCAGTGCCACCGCGATTTCGACCAACCGCTGACGCCCGTAAGCGAGCTCGCGTACCGGCCGCAGCGCTTCGTCCGCGATGCCGAGTTGTTCCAGCAACGCATAGGCTTCCTCGATCGCGGCGCCGCGCTTTCCGGCCGGCCGCAAGAGATCGCCCGCCACGCCTTGCCGCTCCGCCACGGCGAGGGTGACGTTCTCCAGCACCGTGAGGCCGCGAAAAAGCTGGTTGATCTGAAAGGTGCGGGCCAGGCCGCGTTTGACCCGCTGGGCCTGCGATGAGCTCGTGACGTCGTTACCCTCGATAAAGATCCGCCCGGATGACGGCTCCAAGGCACCGCTGACGAGATTGACGAAGCTGGTCTTGCCGGCGCCGTTCGGGCCGATCAGCGCATGTCGCGCGCCGCGCGCCAGACCAAAATCGATCGAACTTGCAACGTCGAGTGCGCCGAAACTCTTGCATAGACCGACGGTTTGAAGTGCCCAATCACCGCTCATCGCGAGCCCCGCAGCCGCCGAAGCAGCGCATCGATCAACCCAAGCACGCCACCGCGCGCGAAAGATACGATCAGCACCAGCAGCAATCCGATCCAGAAGTACCAATAAACCGGATCGATCGTGGAGAAGCGGTCCTGCGCGATCATGTAGAGCGGCACACCGACGAAGGCACCATAGAGGCGCCCAACCCCGCCGAGGATGATCATGACGAGAATCGTACCCGACAGGTCGACGCTCAGAACATTGAGTGCCACCAATTGCGTGGTCTCGGCGATCAGCGCTCCCGCCACGCCCGCCATTGCCGCCGATATCGTGTAAACGATCAGGAGACGCGAGAATACCGGCGTGCCGATCGCATGCATGCGCGTCACATTTTCGCGAATGCCGGTCAGGGATCGGCCGAACGACGAATAGACCAGCGTTCGCGCGAAGACCCAGCCAAGAAACAATACGGCGAGCGCATACCAATAAGCCGTGTTGCCGTAGAGATCGAAGCGGAAGTAGCCGAGAACCGGCGAAACCTCCATCCCCTGCAACCCGTCCGTGCCGCCGGTGATCGAGGTCAGCTTGTTCGCGGCTTCCTGCAGCATCACGCAGACAACCAGCGTCAGCATCAGGAGGGTCAAACCTTGGGTCCGCAGGATCACCAGGCCCGACAGCAACCCGGCAAGACCCGCAACCGCCGCCGCCGCGACCAGACCGACGACCGGCGCGCCGACGCCGTGCGCGGCAAGATAGCCGGCGGTATAGGCGCCCATGCCATAGAATGCGGCATGCCCCAGGGTGACGATGCCCGCATAGCCCAACACCAGATCGGCCGAAAGCCCGAACAATGTCGTCGCCAGAACCTGCGCGCCGAGCGCCAGGTAATCGGGAAAGACGAAATAGACGCCGATCGCGATCACCCAGGGCAATAGTTCCATCGGCCGCAAGCGGTGACGCCGGGC
Organism: uncultured Rhodospirillales bacterium; assembly: GCA_903828515.1. Lineage (GTDB taxonomy): Bacteria > Pseudomonadota > Alphaproteobacteria > ATCC43930 > CGMCC-115725 > CAIKMD01. The sequence continues at coordinate 3,427 of CAIKMD010000001.1, forward strand.
AAAAACCTCGATGGCGCTTTTCGCGCCGGCGCCTCGCGATGGTTCGGGCCTCGAAATCGTCATGAGCGCATCCGGCGCAATGCGATCATGGCATCACCGAACGTCCCGCCCACAGGCCAGGATTGAGGTTATCGGGCGTCTCCAGCGCGAGAATCGGCGCGGCCATCAACGCCGCTTGCCGCCCGTCGCGGATAAGCTGCAACTGCCGGCGCCGCTCGATGGCGGGACTGGCAAACGGCGTGGTCAACAGCCATTGGCGAATTTGACGGTTTTTCGGTTGAGCCGACTCGTAGGCGCTCGAATAGGTCTGCATCAACTCCAAGGCTTCAAAGCTGGCGGCGAGAAACCATTGGCGCGCCGCAGCGCCGGGATCGATCGCATCGTACCGCGCGAGAGCGGGGAAAAACGGCTCGACAGGCGGCTGATCGCCACCCTCGATCACCACACGAAGCCGGGTCAGCGTGTCGACCGCGAGTGCCCGTTGGCCTGCCTCGGCCGCGATACGCGCGAGGCTGGAAAGTCGTTCGATGCCCGACGTGTCGTCGCGCGCCGCATCCCGCGCTTCGGCCAAAGCCTGACACAACGCCGCGTAACGTTGACCCGGCGAGACCCGCGGATCACGCCACATCGCATAGGCGTCGAGCGCGCGCTCGTAAGCCCCGCCCTGAAAGGCGAGTGAGCCCATCGACGAGGCATAGGCTTGCGAGCGAAAGAGCGAAAGCCCGGCGCCCGCGATCGCGACCGGCGCGGCCTCCACTTGCGGCACCAGGAGGCCCGATGCGCCAAGCTGCGTCGCCCGATCCGGCTTGCAGGCAAACAAGTTGAACTCGAAGGGGTCCAACACGTCATTCTCGACGACCGGGACGAGCAAGGCGTCGGGTCCGATCAGCCGATAGATACCATAGCCCAGGCGATGCAGGCGTTCGCCGAGCACGGCAGCACTGCCATCGTCGTTCTTGTTGTTGATCTCGAACATGACGAGCGGCGATTGATCGACAAAAAATCGTTCCCCCGCCTCGACAATTCTCATTTCCTCTCCCTCGGCGTCGATCTTCACGAAGTCCATCGCAATCCCGTTCGATGATGGAAACTGGCGATCGAGCGTCGATACCGTCACTTCTTCGGTCACTGAACCATCCGTCGCTTCGAAACGCGTGAACGAGTTCATTTCAGAGTTCGGATAGGTATAGAAAATGTCCGTCCCTTCATGATCCGACAAGGCGAGCGTCCGCAGGTCGAGATTGTCGAGACCGTTTCTCGCGATGCTCCGTCGCAGCATGGTTGCTGTGGCCGCCACGGGTTCGAAAGCCCAGACCCGGCCGCCCGGCCGAACCGCCTTGGCCATCGACAGCGCATACACCCCATGATTGGCGCCGATATCGATCGCGCACATGCCGGACCTCAGAAAGCGGCGGACAAAGCCGATCTCCTTTTCGAACCAATCCTCCTGCTCGAGCAAAACATAGGTCGTCAGATTCGCGGGCGTTGGCGCCACATTGACCCAGACGTCGCCCTTTATGCGGATGTAATAGTCGCTCATGCGTGCCCGAACAGGCCGCGCGGCTTCCACAGCAGAATCACCAAGGTCAACGCATAGATGAAGAAGGCGCCGAACTCGGGCAGCAAGTACTTGAAGCCGGTATCCGATACACCCAGAAGAAGCGCGGCGAAGAATGGGCCCCGAATCGTGCCGAGACCGCCGACCGCGACGACGATCAGGAAATAGACCAGGTGCTCGAGCGCATAGGCCGGGTCGATCGCAAGAATTTCGGCGCCGATGCTGCCGCCCAAAGCCGCCAATCCCGACCCGAGCGCGAAGGCCAGCGTGAACAGAGTCGACGTATCGATGCCGACCGATTGCGCCATGCGACGATTATCGACCGCCGCGCGGATGCGCGCGCCGAACCGCGTGCGCTCGAGACCCAGCCACAGTACCGTCACCATCACCGCGCCGCTCACGATCAGGAAGGTGCGATACGTGGGAAAGGTGCGAAAGCCGAAATCGAGTTGTCCGCTCAACGCCGCCGGCGGATAGAAGGGCTGCGCCGTCGGTCCCCAGAAATACTTGGCGACCGCCATCGACATGAAGACGAGGCCCATCGTCATCAGCACCTGATCGAGTTCGTCAGCGCCGTAGAGCGGGCGATAGAGGAGCCGTTCGAGCACGACCCCGAGCGCCGCCCCCGCGAGCGTCGCCCCGATCACCGCAATCGGAAACGGCACGCCGTAGCGAACCATGAGCGTCGACATCGTGTAACCGCCGGCGGCCGCGAACACGCCGTGGGCGAGATTGACGAAGCCCATCAGCCCCATCGTCACCGACAGGCCGACCGATACGAGATACAGCACCATGGCGAAGGCGACGCCGTGGAAGGCGATGCTGACGAAAGCGGAAAGTGCGGCGTCCATCGATAAGCCTTTAAGCGCGACGGGAGCCGCGGCAGAACCCGCTTATTTCGGCGGGTTCGCCTCTTTCCACGGATCCTTCACATTGGGAATGGTGTCGAACTCGACATTGGCAAGCTTGCCGTTCACCATCTCGCCGCGGCGGATATAGACGTTCTCGATCACGTCGCGCGTCGCCGGATCGATCGCCAGAGGACCACGCGGGCTATCATCCGTCTTCCAGTTCGACAGAATCTTCATCGCCTGTTCGCCGTCGAATTTGCCGCCGGTCTGCTTGATCACGTCGAAGATGGCATGCATGCCATCCCAGCCCTGCACCGACATGAAATCGGGAATCGGGCCGGCGCCGTAGGCCGATTGCCAGGCATTGATGAAAATCTGATTCGAGGCGCGGGTCGCCGCGTTGGAATAGGTGCCGGCACTGACGATACCCTCGGCGACCTTGCCCATGTTCGGCAGTTCCTCGTCGAGCATGACGTCCTGGGTGGTCACCAGCGTGACCCCCGCCTGTTTGAGGCCGAGATCGTTCCACGCCTTCATCACCGCCGTGGCATCCTTCCCGGCCGGCACGAAGATGAACGCGACGTCGGGTTTGCTGTCTTTGATCTTCTGGATATACGGCACGTAATCCGGCGTCGGAAACGGGATGCGGACCTTATCGACCATCGTCCCGCCACCCTTGGTGAACGCCGTGGTGAAACCGCCCTCGGCGTCATAGCCCGGCGCGTAATCGCTGACCGCGGAATAGCCCTTCTTCCAGCCCTGCTTCGCCGCCCATTGTCCGATCGGCGAGGCGACCAGCCAGAGGGTAAAGCTGGTGCGGATGATGTAAGGCGAGAGGCGCGTGATCGGCGCACCTGCCGCATTCATGATGATGAACGGTATTTTTGCTTCGGTCGCGACCGGCGCGATCGCGGCGGCATTAGGCGACCACACCACCCCGGCGAGGAAATTGACGTGCTCGCGCGTTACGAGTTCCTGCGCCAAACGCTTGGCGACATCGGGATTGGCGCCGGTATCGTCGCGATAAATGAGCGTGACCTTGACGCCCGCGGGCAGATCCTTGGTGTGTTCCTTGACGTAGAGATCGATGCCCTTGTTCATTTCGTCGCCCGGTTGCGACGTGGGACCCGACAAGGTGGAGATCACGCCGATCTTGATTTCGGTCTGCGCCAGCGCGGGTGGCACCAGCAAGACGAGACTCAACAGCGCGCCGGCCAGCGCTCCATGAAATTTCGCGTTTGTCGTCATGATGTTTCTCCCCCTCCGTCGCCCGGTCGTGATCCGGTGCGATTGGTACGAGACACTATAAGGAGGGGTCGGAAGCGAGGCAATTCGCCGCCCGGGGACCGAGGCCGCGCGCCCGAAAGGCCGCAGGGGTCAGACGACCAGATCGATCAGACGACCGCGGCCGATCGTGGCCGGGGCGAGCCAGGTCTGCGCCCGCGTCGCGGACGGCGCGGCTTCGCGGGGCTGCGGGCGCGGGGTTGCCGCGTCGGCCGCGAGCGCCTCGAGGATCGATGATCCCGCCGCGATCTGCATGGTTAAAAGCGCCTTCCGTCTAAGAACGCTAAAAACCTATCTTCTTCTGAAGGTTAGTACAAGATTAACGTGGCGGTTGGTTAACGTCCACGCGACCTTTCAGACGGCATTTTAGCCGTATTTGAGGGCCTTCACGCCGGGCAGTTCGCGGCCTTCGAGCCATTCGAGAAAGGCCCCGCCGGCCGCGGAGGCATAGCTCAACCGATCGACCACGCCGGCCTGGGTCAAGGCAGCCAGCGTGTCGCCGCCGCCCGCGACACTCATCAATTCGCCGGCACCGGTCAATTCGGCCACGTTGCGCGCGATCGCGTTGGTGCCCGCGTCGAAGGGCTTCACCTCAAACGCGCCGACCGGCCCGTTCCACACCAACGTCTTGCACTGGGCGAGCTTTGCCGCGATCACCTGAACGGAGGCGGGACCGATATCGAGCATCATCTTGTCCGCCGGCACGTGATCGACCGAAACGACCGAGGTCGTCGTGCCTGCTTTCAGTTCCGTCGCCACCACCGCATCGACCGGTAGGATCAGCTCGCAAGAAGCGGTCTTGGCCTTCGCGAACAGGGCGCGCCCGGTGTCGAGCATATCCCGCTCGACCAGCGAGCGACCGACATCAAGACCCTTGGCGAGCAACATCGTATTCGCCATCGCGCCACCGATGATCAGCACCTGAACCTTGGTGACGAGAAAATCCAGGAGTTGGAGCTTAGTCGACACTTTCGATCCGGCGACGATGGCCGCCACCGGGCGCTCCGGCGTTTCGAGCGCGGCTTGCAGCGCGCGTAATTCGGCCTCCATCAAGCGTCCCGCCGCACTGGGCAGCAGATGCGCGATGGCCTCGGTCGAAGCATGGGCGCGATGCGCGGTCGAGAAAGCATCGTTGACATAGATATCGCCGAGCGCCGCGAGTTCCTTTGCGAAGGCCGGATCGTTCTTTTCCTCGCCGGCATGGAAACGAAGGTTCTCCAGCAGCAGCACGTCGCCCGGCGCCAATTTCTCGACCGCTTGCCGCACGGCGGCACCGATACAATCGGACACGAAGGCGACGTTGCGACCGATCGCCTGGCCCAATGGCTCGACGAGTGGTTTCAGCGACAGCGCCGGATCGACACCGTCCTTAGGCCGGCCGAAATGCGACATCACGACGACACGGGCACCCCGGTCGGCCAGTTCACGGATCGTCGGCGCCAGGCGCGTGACGCGTGTCGCGTCGACGACCCGGCCATCATGCACGGGGACATTAAGGTCGGCACGGACCAGCACTCGCTTGCCGCGAACCTCGATGTCGTCGAGGGTGTGAAAAACTGCCATCGGATACGATTTTCTAGGCTCTAGGCGTCGCTCGAGGGAACCCAGGGAATGCTGGCAATCTCGATTCCATCGTCGATCAGTGCCTTGGCATCGGTCGGGGTTGCTTCGCCATAGATGCCGCGTGCCTTGGCATCGCCCTTATGCATGCGGCGCGCTTCCTCGGCGAAGCGTGAACCGACATCCTCGCAATTCTTTTCGACGTGACGGCGCAGCACCTGCAGGGCGCGCCGTACCTGCGCCGGGGTCGGCGTGGCGTCGGCGTCCGGCGCCGGCAAGTTGGCCGCGGGTTCCGCGTCGGACACGACCGGCGCGGCATTTTCGACCGGCGCCTCTTGGCTACTCTTATGCGAACGGCCGAGACGGGGCGCCATCGGCGCCTTCTCGACCGCGTGCGAGCCGCAATCCGGACAGACGATCAGGTTGCGGGCATGTTGCCGGTCATAGGCGGCGTTATCCCGAAACCAGGCCTCGAATTCGTGGCGTTTGCCGCATTTGAGGATGAAAAGGATCATCGGCGCAGTTGCTATATACCCTTGAAACGCTGGTATTTTTATAGGGTTTAGCGGTGCGGCGGGTCAAGGGCGACGGGTCCGGCAAAAGGCCGGTCGTGGCGCAACGAGGGAACCGCATGGCGCGCCGTGGCGACTAGGGCTGGATCGATGCTCGCGGTAATGAAGCCCGGTCCGTCGGCGGCCTCGGCAAGCACCTCTCCCCAAGGTGCAACGATCAGACTGTGGCCATAGGTGCGGCGGCCCTCGGCATGTTCGCCGCTTTGCGCCGGCGCGAAGACGAAGCATCCGTTCTCGATTGCCCGCGCCCGCATCAGGACATGCCAATGCGCGGTACCCGTCGGCACGGTGAAAGCGGCGGGAATCGACAGGAAGTCGGCGCCACCCTGCGCCAACGCGCGATAAAGATGGGGGAAACGCAGGTCGTAACAGATCGTCATGCCCAACGTGCCCCAAGGCAAAGACGCCGTCACCGCAGCCTCGCCGGGACGAAAGACGGCGGATTCGCGATAGCTCTCGCCACCGGGCAGGTCGACATCGAACATATGAATCTTGTCGTAGCGTGCCGCGATGGCACCATCGGGCGCGATCAGGAAAGAGCGATTGCAGAGCCGCTCGGCACCGCTCTCGCGCAGCATGATCGACCCGAGCAGAAGATGTGCACCGGTCTCGCGTGCAAGATCGCGAAACGCCGCTAGCATCGGGTGATTGGCCTCGTCGCGCGCTTTTTCGAGACGCGCCGGGCGTTTCGGCTCGATCATATCGCTGACTTCGGGCGTCATGATCAGCGCGGCGCCGACATCGCAGGCACGCCGCACGAGATCCGATGCCACGCGGATATTGGGCTCGATCTCACGGCCCGAGTTGAGTTGAACGCAGGCCGCGACAAAGCTCACGGCGTCAATCCGAGAAGCCGGTCAAGTTTTCCCTGTTGTTCCAGCGCGGCGAGATCGTCGGAACCGCCGATATGGATGCCGTCGATGAAGATCTGCGGCACGCTGGTCCGGCCGCCGGCGCGCGCGATCATTTCGTCGCGCCGGCTGGTATCGACGTCGATATCCTCGAAACTCACGCCTTTTTTGTTCAGCAGTGCCCGCGCCCGCGCGCAGTAGCCGCACCACATCGTCGAATACATCTCGACCTTGGCCATCTCTATCCTTCTCCGCGAACCGTGCGTGCCAGCGTGAGCACGTCGACCTGTTTGGCACCCGCGCGTGTCAGGACGCGCGCGCATTCCTCGACCGTGGCCCCGGTGGTCAGCACATCGTCGATCAGCACGACGCGCTTGCCCTTCACCCGATGCTCGCCGTTCAGGACGAACGCGCCGGCGACGTTCCGCCGTCGCCCGGACGCCGAGAGCTTCCCCTGAGATGGCGTGCGACGGCGCCGGATCAAGCATTCGGCATCGACGATGGGGCTGCCGGGCGCGCTCAGTCCATGCGCAAGAACCGCCGCCTGATTGTAGCGGCGAGCGAAAAGACGGGTCCAATGCAGCGGCACCGGAATCAGCAGATCGGCTTCGGCCAAAAGCTCGGCACCGGCGCGGCGCATCCACTGCGCCAGCGCGGGCGCGAGATGCAGCCGGTCGCCATGCTTCAGCGCGAGAATGAGTTGTCTTGAATGGTCGTCATACCGCATGGCCGCCCGCGCCCGACCGAATTGCCGCGGATGCGCGAGACACGCGCCGCACAGCATCGCCGGACCGAGATCGAATTCGAACGGATAGCCGCAACACGCGCAACACGGCGCACCGAGGAACGTGATGCCACGCCAGCACGCCACACAGAGCGTGCCCGGTTCCTGCACTGTTTCGCCACAGGCGAGACACCGTGGCGGCAGCACCAAATCGAGCACACCGCCGGCGAGGCGCCGCAAGGGCGACGGGCGAGCCAAAGTCAGCATCCGATAATTCTCGCCCCGAACCGGTGACGGGGCAAGTCCGCCATGCGATAAACGTCCATGCCGACTCCAGACCCATTCCGGGTTTTCGATCCGCCTGCGCTACGCCGCCACCGGACGCGCGCGGCAGCGGCCGCCGGGGCCGGCGATTTCCTTTTCGCGGCCAGCGCCGAGCGCATCGCCGAGACCCTGGGCGAGATCAAACGCCGCTTTCCGCGTGCGCTCGATCTCGGGTCGCGCGGGGGGCTGCTCGCGCGTCAGCTCAGCGGACTCGACGGTATCGAGCATCTGATCGGGGCGGACACCGTGCCGGCCTTCGCGCCCGATCTGGTTCTGGAGCCCGAGGCTCTGCCCTTTGCGCCCGGTTGCTTCGACCTCGTCGTCAGCAATCTCCTGCTTCATTGGACCAACGATCTTCCCGGCGCGTTGCTGCAAATTCGCCAGATATTGAAGCCGGACGGGCTTTTCCTTGCCGCCCTGTTCGGCGGCGAGACCCTGACCGAATTGCGCGAAGCCCTGATCGAGGCCGAAGCCGAGATCGAGAATGGGGCCAGTCCGCGCGTCTCGCCTTTTGCCGACGCGCGCGATCTCGCCGGGCTGCTGCAGCGCGCAGGCTTCGCCTTGCCGGTCGCCGAGAGTGACCGGTTGGAGGCGACCTATGCCGATGCGTTCGGGTTGATGCGCGATCTGCGTCTGATGGGCGAGACCAATGCGACGGTCGAGCGACGGCGCGGGTTTACCCGGCGCACGACCTTGATGCGCGCGGCGGAAATCTATCGCGCGCGGCATGCCGGCGCCGATGGCCGCATCCACGCGCGATTCGAGATCATCACGTTGACGGCCTGGGCGCCGGATGCCGGCCAACCGAAGCCGCTGCGCCCGGGAAGTGCCACGACCCGGCTTGCCGATGCCCTCGACACCGAAGAACGCTCCAGCGGCAACAAGCCGACACCCTAGGACAGACCGATCTCGATTTGGTAGGCTCAAGCTATCTTCAAGGGGGAACAATCATGACGAACATGCTTTGCGGCTGCGACGGGTTACCGGCAAAAACCGGACGACGCGAATTTATCAAACTAGCCGCGCTGGGTGGCGGCGCGATGTTGCTGGCCCCACGGATCGCCGTGGCGGCAGGGCATGCCGAAGCACTCCTGTTGAGCTGCATCGACTACCGGCTCACCGACAAGGTCGCGAAATATATGGATGGACGCGGCCTCAAGGAAAATTACGACCAGGTGATTCTGGCCGGCGCCTCGCTCGGCGCGGTCAACACGCAATTTCCCGATTGGGGCCGGACTTTCAACGATCATCTCGGCGTGGCCATCAAGCTGCACGACATTAAACGCGTGATCATTCTCGATCATCGCGATTGCGGCGCCTATCGGGTCATCCACAGCAAGGATCTGACCGGCGAACCCGAAAAGAAAATGCACGCGGTCGAGTTGCACGAACTCGCCCGGCGCATCCACGCCAAACACCCGAAGCTCGCGATCGAAACCCTGCTGATGAGTTTGGACGGCAGCGTCGAGACGATCGCCTAGACGCTTTTCCCGCAGAGCTGCGCGACCAGCGGCGCGTCGGCCGCCGGCATCGCGTAACCGCTCATGTCGGCAGGCGCTGCCCATGCCAGCGTCTGGCCTTCGCGCGCTTGCGGTTCGCCCCGCCAGCGCGCGCAGCGATAGAGCAACAGCAGGATGTGAAAACTGTCGTAACGGTGCGAGGCGAAACCGGCGGGAATCAGGTCTTCGACCGCGACAACGAGACCCAATTCCTCGTCGAGTTCGCGGGCCAAGGCCTCTTCCGGCGTTTCGCCGGTCGCAATCTTGCCGCCGGGAAATTCCCAGAGACCCGCCATCGGCTTGCCCGGCGGGCGCTGCTGCAGCAGGATTTTTCCGGCGCCGTCGACCAAGGCGACGCACACGATGGGAACAATCGGAAGCGGATCAGCTCCGGTAGCTGCCATTGATGTCGATGTAACGATGGGTGAGATCGCAGGTCCAAACTTCGGCGCGACCTTTGCCGATGCCGATATCGACCTCGATCAGGACCTCGCGGCCCGCCATGTGCTTGGCGACGGGCGCCTCGTCATAACCCGCGACCGGTCCGCCCTTCGCCGCGATCTTCACGCCGCCCGCCGAGATCGACAACCGATCGCGATCGGCCTTCTCGCCGGCCTTGCCGACCGCCATCACGATCCGTCCCCAATTGGCATCACCCGCCGCCAGCGCCGTCTTGACCAGCGGCGAATTGCCGATCGCGAGGCCGATGCGCCGCGCGGCGCCCGACGACGCGGCGCCGGTGACCTTGATGGTGACGAACTTCTCGGCCCCTTCGCCGTCGCGCACGATCTGTTGCGCCAGATCGATCAGCACCGCATCGAGCGCGCGGCGAAATTCCTTAAGGCGCGGATCGGTCGGCTTCGACACGCGTTTGTGCTTGGCCTTGCCCGTCGCGCAGAGCAGGACCGTGTCGCTCGTCGAGGTGTCGCCGTCGACGGTGATCGAATTGAAGGCGCGCTCGTTCCCCGATTTCAGCAAAGCCTGCAACACGCGCGGCGGCAGGGTCGCGTCGGTAAAGACATAGCCGAGCATCGTCGCCATGTCGGGGGCGATCATGCCAGAGCCCTTGGCGAAACCGTTGATCGTCACCGGCACGCCGTCGATGGTCGCAGTACGCGTCGCGAGTTTCGGAAACGTGTCGGTGGTCATGATCGCGCGCGCGGCATCGTTCCACGCACCAGGCACTGCACGCCTAACCGCGCCGGGCAACGCATCGGTGATTTTTTCGGCCGGCAATTTCTCGCCGATCACACCGGTCGACGAGACATAGATCTCGCGCGGATCGCAATGCAGCAGCTTCGCCGTGGCTTTCACCGTGTTCTCGACCGCGATTTTGCCATCGCGTCCCGTGAAAACATTGGCAATGCCGGAATTCACCACCACCGCACGGACCTTGCCGCGCGGCAGCGCCTTGCGGCACCAATCGACCGGCGCGCCCGGCGTCAGCGAGCGCGTGAACACACCCGCGACGGTGCTGCCCGGATCGAGTACGGCGACCATCAGATCAGTGCGGCCCTTATAACGGATGCCGCAATGCGCGGTCGCGAGCGTAACGCCCGCGATCTCAGGCAGATCCGGAAAAGATGCGGGCGCGAGCGGCGAAACGTGATCGGCCATGGGACGCGGGAGCGCTTGGCGCCTTTGCTAGCGGCCGAGCGCGCCGGGCGCCGTTGCCGGCGACAGCGTCGGCGCACCGGGAGCACCGCCACCGGCGCCGCCGCTCGGGAGCGACAAGAGGGGTGCCTGCTGCCCGGCGGGTGCCTGGCTCTTGGCCGGTGCCTGCGCCGGCGGCGGACCGCCATTGGCCACGAGCGGGTTGCCGTTCGGATCGTAAAGATCGACCTTCGCCTGGCTCTTCAGTTCCTGCAGTTTCACCGCGATGATCTGCTGCGTCATCTGCTGGGCAATCTGCGGCGCGACCTGCTCATAGGTGCCGGCTTTCCCGGCACGGCGATCCACCAGCAGGATCACATGGTAGCCGAATTGCGTCTTGACCGGGGTCTGGGTGTATTCGCCCTTTTTCAGCGCGAAGGCGGCTTTGGCGAATTCGGGAACCATATCCGCTTGCGTGAAATAACCGAGATCGCCGCCATTGGTCTTGCCGGAGGGATCGGTGGTCTTGTCCTTGGCGAGCGTGGCGAAATCGGCGCCCTTCTTGAGCTGCTCGATGATGTCCTTGGCCTCCTGCTCGGTGGGAACCAGGATATGGCGGGCGTTGACCTCTTCCTGCTTGGGGGCCTCTTTCGCGTAATTATTATAGGCTTCGCGCAGCTTGGCCTCGGTGATCTGGCCGCGCGCGATCGACGCGACATAGGCGTCGGCGATGATTTCGGTATCCGCCGCCGTGATCTGCTGTTTGACCGCCGGGTTGGAATCGACCTTCGCCTTGCGGCCGGCCTGGGCCAGCAGGATGCCGTTCACCATGCTGGTGAGGAGTTGCGGATAGACTTGCTGGACCGATTGCTGTTGGACTTGCGGGGGCGCCGCGCGCAGCGCCAATTCGATATCCGAGCGGTGCAGTATCTGGCCATTGACCCGCGCCACCACCGGATCGGCGTCACTGCCCGGCACAACGGCGCTCGGCGTGGCCTTTTGCGGTGCGGCCTTTTGCTGGGCGAGGGCCGGCGTGATCAGGAGAAGGCTGAGCGATGCGGCCAAGAATGCGCGACGCGCCATAACGGTAGTCCTTTCGGTCAATCGATGGCGCGGCCCCGTGAAACTACCCTGGCCGAGCCCGCGCCGCTTAAAGCACAAAGGCGCACCCGTAACAAGCGCCGAAAGGGCGCAAAGACCCCCATTAACGGCTTAAAATATCGTCATGAATTGACACTTTGCCCTGTTCTTCCTATTTGTCTCTAGTCCCCACCCGCCACCTGCCCCGAGGCTTGAATGATCGGCGCCCTCGCCCGCCGACTGTTTGGTTCAGCGAACGATCGGTACGTTAAAAGTCTGGAACCGTTGGTCGCCGAGATCAACGCGCTGGAACCTGAACTGGTCGCGCTGTCCGATGACGAGCTGAGGGCGCGGACCCAGCGTTTTCGCGACCGGCTGGCCCAGGACGAGACCCTCGACGATCTCCTGGTCGAGGCTTTCGCGACCGTCCGCGAAGCCGCCAAGCGCACTCTCGGCCAGCGCCATTTCGACGTTCAGCTCATGGGCGGCATCGTGCTGCACCGCGGCATGATCGCCGAGATGAAGACCGGCGAAGGCAAGACCCTGGTCGGAACCCTGCCGGTCTATCTGAACGCGCTCACCGGCAAGGGCGTCCACGTCATCACCGTCAACGACTACCTCGCCGCGCGCGACAGCGAATGGATGGCGCAGGTCTATCGCTTCCTCGGCCTCACCACCGGCTGCATCGTGCACGGGCTGGACGATCCGCAGCGGCGCGACCAATACGCCGCCGACATCACTTACGGCACCAACAACGAGTTCGGTTTCGACTATCTGCGCGACAACATGAAGTTCCGGCTCGAGGACATGGTCCAGCGGCCGTTCAACTTCGCGATAGTCGACGAAGTCGATTCGATCCTGATCGACGAGGCGCGCACGCCGCTGATCATCTCGGGTCCGTCGGAGGATTCGTCCGACTCCTATCGCCAAGTCGACAAGATCATCCCGCATTTGCTGCCCGAAGACTTCGAGAAGGACGAGAAGCAGCGCACGGTGACGCTGACCGACAACGGCGTCGAAAAGGTCGAGGCCCTGTTGCGCGAAGCAGGCATTCTGACCGCGGGCACGCTCTACGACATTCACAACGTATCGCTGGTTCATCACACCAATCAGGCGTTGCGCGCGCACAAGCTTTTCGCGCGCGACACCGACTACATCGTGCGCGACGACAAGGTCATCATCATCGACGAGTTCACCGGTCGCATGATGGAGGGCCGGCGCTATTCGGAAGGCCTGCACCAGGCGCTCGAAGCCAAGGAAGACGTCACGGTTCAGAACGAGAACCAGACCCTCGCCTCGATCACCTTCCAGAACTATTTCCGGCTTTACCCGAAGCTCGCCGGCATGACCGGCACGGCAATGACCGAGGCGACCGAACTCAACGAGACCTACAAGCTCGACGTCATCGAGATGCCGACCAACGAGCCCTGCATCCGCAAGGACAGCGACGACGAGGTTTATCGTACCGGCCGCGAGAAGAACGACGCGATCGTTCAGCAAGTCCTCGAATGCCGCGAACGCAAACAGCCGATCCTGGTCGGCACCGTGAGCATCGAGAAATCCGAAGCGCTGGCCGAGCTTTTCAAGAAAAAGAAGATCCCGCACAACGTGCTCAACGCGCGCTATCACGAGCAGGAAGCCTTCATCATCGCGCAGGCCGGACGGCCGGGCGCCGTCACCATCGCAACGAACATGGCCGGCCGCGGTACCGACATCCAGTTGGGTGGCAATCTCGACATGCGTCTGAAGCAGGAGCTCGGCGCGGTGACCGATCCCGCCCAGCGCGAGGCAATCGAGAAGAACGTCCGTGACGAAACCAAGGTCGCGCACGACGAAGCGGTGAAGGCCGGCGGGCTTTTCGTGATCGGCAGCGAGCGGCATGAAAGCCGCCGCATCGACAATCAGTTGCGCGGACGATCGGGCCGCCAGGGCGATCCCGGCGCGTCGAAATTCTTCGTCTCGCTCGACGACGACCTGATGCGCATCTTCGGGTCCGAGCGCATGGACGGGATGCTGCAAAAACTCGGCCTCAAAGAGGGCGAGGCCATCATCCATCCGTGGATCAACAAGGCGCTCGAAAAAGCCCAGGAAAAAGTCGAGGCGCGCAACTACGAGATCCGCAAGCATCTGCTGCGATTCGACGACGTGATGAACGATCAGCGCAAGGTCGTCTATCAGCAGCGCCGCGAGATCATGGGCTCGCCCGAGGTCGCGGCGACCGTCGTCGACATGCGCCACGAAACCGTCGAGCGCATGGCGGAGCGCTGCATTCCCGATAACGCCTTGCCCGATCAGTGGGACACCGCAGCGCTTCATGCAGAATGCGCGCGGCTTTTCAATCTCGACCTGCCGGTCGCCGATTGGACCAAGGAAGACGGCATCGGCCGCGATGACGTGATCGAGCGAGTCACCCAGGCCGCCGACAACAAAATGGCGCAGAAGGCGGCGAATTACGGTGCCGACATCATGCGCATCGCCGAGCGCAGCCTCCTGCTGCAGATTCTCGATCAGGCATGGAAAGAGCATCTCCTCTCGCTCGACCATCTCCGCCAGGGCATCAACCTGCGCGCCTATGCGCAGCGCGATCCGCTCAACGAGTACAAGCATGAAGCCTTCATGCTGTTCCAGGAGATGCTGACCCAACTCCGCGAGACGGTGACCAGCGTGCTCTGTCACGTCGAGCTTCGGGTCCAGCGGCCCGAGGACCAGGCTCAGCCTGTCCCGCCGCCACCCACCCCGCGCATGGTCGAAACCCGCGACGATCCCGCGACGGCCCCTGCCGCCGCACCGGGAAACGCCGCCGCCGGTGTCGCGGCCGTGTCGTCGCCCTGGGCCGGAACCTCCCGCAATGCGCCTTGCCCCTGCGGATCGGGCAAGAAATTCAAGCATTGTCACGGCCGGATGTAGTCCGGGCCCGTCCGGGCCGTTTCTTCCTTCATGACAAAGATTTAATCGAGACGACGGCGGCCCGTAATGTGGCGGAGCCCATGTTGTTACGCGTGCGCAGGGCTTCTGCGCCGCGTTATCCCGGAACCAGTCCCCGCGAACTCGAGAGGTCTTAAGCCCATGTCGACCGTTCTTCCCTCCGCCCGCCCCGTCGGCCCGAAACTGCGCTTTGCGACCTTCGCCGCCGGCGTCGCCCTCGCCCTCGCCTTCGCGCCGGTTGCCCGAGCCGACGACGCGCCGATCACACCGTCGCCCATGGCCGCCGCGCTGCCGAGCTTCGCCCCGCTGGTGAAGAAGGTCATGCCCGCCGTGGTCAACGTCTCGTCCAACATCAAACCCGGCGCCGCCGTTGCGAGCGACGACCAGGACGATGATCAGGATTCAGGCCCGCGGATCGGCCCCGGTCCAGGCCGCGGCCAGGGCTTTCCGCAATCGCCTTTCGATGAGATGCTGCGCCGCTTCTTCGAACAGCAGGGTCGCGGCGGCGGTGGTGGCGGCGGCCAGGGAGCACAGCGCCCGCGCGCCGAACACGCCATGGCGCTCGGCTCGGGCTTCATCATCGACCCGACCGGCTATATCGTGACCAACAACCACGTCATCGAAAACGCCGACAAGGTCACCGTGACCTTCCAGGACGGCAGCGAACATCCGGCGAAGATCGTCGGCCGCGATACCAAGACCGACCTCGCCGTGTTAAAAATCGACGCGCCGAAACCCCTCCCCTACGTCGCCTGGGGCAACAGCAGTGCGGAAAGCGTCGGTGACTGGGTGCTCGCCGTCGGCAATCCGTTCGGCCTCGGCGGTTCGGTCAGCCCGGGATTCATCTCGGCGCGCAGCCGTGACATCCATGCCGGTCCCTATGACGATTTCCTTCAGATCGACGCGTCGATCAACCGCGGCAACTCCGGCGGTCCGACCTTCAATCTCGACGGGCAGGTCATCGGCATCAACACCGCGATCTATTCGCCCAATGGAGGTTCGGTCGGCATCGGCTTCGCCATTCCCTCCGATCTCGCCAAGCCCGTGGTCGATCAGATCCGCGCGCACGGCAAGGTCGAACGCGGCTGGCTCGGCGTGCAGATCCAACAGGTCACGCCGGACATCGCCAAGGGCCTGGGCTTGCCCAGCGACACCGGCGCGCTTGTCGCCGACGTCACGGCAGGCGGTCCCGCGGCAAAAGCCGGGTTCCATCAGGGCGACGTGATTCTGTCGTTCAACGGCCATCCGATCGACAAAGTCCGCGATCTGCCGATCGTCGTCGCCGAGACGCCGGTCGGGCAGAAAGCCGATGTGAAAGTATGGCGCAAGGACGCCAATACGACACTGACGGCCGAGATCGCGCCGATGCCGGACAATCCGCAGGTCGCGCTGAACAGCAAGGCCGACACCACCGCCCCCGCCGCGAAGGCGAGCACCGCGATGGGCCTGAAACTGTCGCCGCTCACCGACGAATTGCGGCAGCGCCTGAGCGTTCGCAAGGACATCAAAGGCGTCGTCGTTACCGGCGTGGCCGATGACAGTCCGCTGACCGAACTCGGCCTGCAACGCGGCGACGTGATCGAGGCGATCAACCAGCAGCCGGTTACCACTCCCAAGGACGTCGCCGACAAACTCGGCGCGGCCAAGGATGCGAAGGGCAACGGTCATGTCCTCATCCTGTTCAACCGCAACGGGGTCAACCAATACGTCGCGTTGTCGCTGAGCGCCGACGGTAACGGTTGAGGCAAAACATGAAGAGGCCGGTCCCGCGGGGCCGGCCTCTTTTCTTTCAAGGGTTGGTATCATGCGCATCCTGGTGATCGAGGACGACCGCGAGGCCGCCGCCTATCTCGTCAAGGGCTTGAGCGAGAGCGGCCATCGCGTCGATCTCGCTGAACACGGCCGCACGGGTCTCGACATCGCGACGCGCGAATCCTTCGACGCGATGATCGTCGATCGCATGCTGCCCGGAATCGACGGACTGTCGATCGTGGCGGCGCTGCGCGCGGCTAAGAACCAGACCCCCGTTCTCGTGTTGAGCGCGCTGGGCGACGTCGACGAACGGGTCAAGGGACTGCGCGCCGGCTGCGACGACTATCTCGGCAAGCCCTATGCGTTCTCGGAATTATTGGCGCGACTCGAGGCATTGTCGCGACGTTCGACCGCCGAAACCAAGCTTCAGGTCGGCGATCTCGAAATCGACCTGCTCGCCCGCACCGTGACCCGCGCGGGAAAGGAAATCGAGTTGTTGCCCCGCGAGTTCCGGTTGCTCGAATATCTCATGCGCAATGCCGGCCACATCGTCACACGGACGATGCTCCTGGAAAAAGTCTGGGATCACCATTTCGACCCGCAAACCAATGTGATCGACGTCCATGTCAGCCGGCTACGGCAGAAGATCGATCGCGGCTTCGATTTTCCGCTGCTCCACACCGTGCGCGGCGCGGGCTACACGCTGAAGGTTTAGGGCCTAAAGCCCCTTCGTTCCCATCGCGAGGAATTTCTCGCGGCGCTGCTTGCGCAACGCCGGGCCGTCGAGCGCCAGCAACGGCTTCAGCGCGGCCTCGATCGCATCGCCGGTTGCCGTCACCGCCGCATCCTTGTCGCGATGCGCGCCGCCCAGCGGCTCGGCGATGATGCGGTCGATCACCCCGAGTTTCAGCAGATCCTGCGCGGTCAGTTTCAAAGCCTCGGCCGCGTCCTGCGCGTTGCCCGAGCTGCGCCACAAGATCGAGGCACAACCCTCCGGCGAGATCACCGAATAGATCGCGTTTTCGAGCATCAGCACGCTGTTGCCCGCCGCCATCGCAATCGCACCACCCGAACCGCCTTCGCCGATCACCGTCGCGATCAGGGGCACGTCGAGTTGCAAACAGGCTTCGATCGCCCGCGCGATCGCCTCGGCCTGGCCGCGCTCTTCGGCCTCGATGCCGGGATAGGCGCCCGCGGTATCGACGAAGCTCACCACCGGCAAGCCGAACCGCGCGGCGAGATGCATCAGCCGGATCGCCTTGCGATAGCCCTCGGGCTTCGCCATGCCGAAATTGTGCCGGACGCGGGCCTCGGTATCGGCGCCCTTTTCATGCGCGAGAACGACGACCGCGCGGCCACGAAACCGGCCGAGCCCACCGACGATCGCGCGATCCTCGGCAAAGCCGCGGTCGCCCGCGAGCGGGGTGAATTCCGTGATCAGGCCGGCGATATAGTCGCCGCCATGCGGCCGATCCGGGTGGCGCGCGAGTTGAACCTTCTGCCACGGCGAGAGCTTGGCATAAGTCTGCCGCAGCAGCCGATCGACCTTGGTTTCGAGCCGCGAGACCTCGTCGGCGATATTGAGGTCGCCGCCATCGGCGAGATGGCGGAGTTCTTCAATCTTGCCTTCGAGCTCAGCGAGCGGCTTCTCGAATTCGAGAAAATGGCGCATCAATTCATTGAATTAGCACAGGGTTTTTGCCCGCGCTACCCCTGCCCACGGCGCTTGCGGCGCGCCAGCGGGTGGTTTTCTGCCACCAATCGTTGCAATCGGCCGCTTTGGACATGGGTGTAAATCTGCGTCGTCGCGATATCGGCGTGGCCGAGCATTTCCTGCACCGCGCGCAGATCGGCGCCGTGATCGACGAGGTGGCTGGCAAAGGCGTGGCGGAGGACGTGCGGTGACAGCAGCGTCGGATCGAGCCCGGCCTCGACCGCCAACGCCTTCAGCAATTGGCCGCAGCGTTCGCGGGTCAGATGTCCGGCCTTGCCGCGCGAGGGAAAAAGAAACCGCGAGGTCTTCCCGGGCTTGAGGAAATGTCCGCGCTGATCGAGATAGGATTTGAGCGCCACGCGTGCCGGCTCGCCCAACGGCACCAACCGCTCCTTATCGCCCTTGCCGCGCACGACAATGAAACGGGGTTCGCGCGCGACGGCGGCGAGCGGCAAGCCGACGAGTTCGGATACGCGCAGGCCCGCGCCGTAGAGGAGTTCGAGCAGGCAATTCAATCGTGCGCCCTCGGGCCCGTCATGCGCCGCGGCCATGGTGAGAAGCTTCGCCGCATCGGTCTCATCGAGTTGCTTGGGCAAGGCACGCGGCAGACGCGGCGCGTCGAGCGACGCCGTCGGATCGTCGCGCCGGATGGCTTCGACCACCAGAAAGCGAAAGAATTGTCGAAACGCCGACAACCGCCGCGCCGCGCTTCGTGGCCCCAGCCCTGCCTCGGCAGAGTGTTTCAGATAGCGACGAAGATCGCTCGTCGTGACGGTGGCGATATCGCCGGCGATGAAATGGTGAAGATCGTCGAGATCGGCGCGATAGGCGGCAATGGTGAGTTTCGCCGAGCCGCGCTCGGCCGCGAGCATTTCGAGGAAGGCGTCGACATGGCGCGAGGGCGCTGTCGGGCGCACCACGCCGCTCAAATCCCGGCAGCCAATGCCGCCTCGACCGCGAGCCGTCGCGCATCGCCCTCGAGGCCGATCGTGTTCAGCCCGGTGACCACGCGCGCCAACACCACGGGTTCGTTCGACAAATGATCGCCCGTCGCGGCGATGACAAGGCTTGCCAGCACGGTTTCGCCGATGCGTCCCGCTTGCGCGGCTTGCTGCTGATCGAGCCACAGCGCCGCCGGCGGCAAGACCGCCGCGTGCGTCGGCTGCAGCGGAGTATCCCAGTTGACGCCACCCGTGCCCTGCCCCAACGCGCCGAGCAATGCCGTCAGCAGGTCGAGCTGATGCGGTGCATTGGCCGCGCTGCGCGCCGTCAATCGCGGCGCCGCCGCGCGCAGCAACTGGCCGATGTCGTCGTTCGACGGGTGCGCCAGATCAGCCACGAGTTGCAATTCCACCGCTTGCGCGAGAACGATCCATGGTGCGGCGGCATCAAGGTTGCCGGCAGCGAGCAAGACGCGCGCCGCATCGCCGGCGAAGGTTTGCAGTTCCGGCAATGGTTGGAGCGGTGCGAGGAGCGGTGCGATCACCCGCGCGGTCGCGATGAAGGCGTTGCGCCGCCGCGCATCGGCGATCAGCGCGTTCAACGCCAGGACCCGTTGCGCCTGGGTAATGCCCGTTCGCGCGATGCTGTAGAGGATGGCACGGCCGCGCGCTTCGTCGGGCAGCTTGCCGTTCTTCAGAACCGTACTCTGCTCATCGGGCGTCGCGACGATGCCGGCATAGAGCAGGCCCAGCGCGTCCGGCGGCAAGGCGCCGTCGATTTCGGCCTTTTCGGCGGCAACCAGACGCTGCGTCACCGGCACCTTGTCATTGGTTGCCCAGGCGACAAGCGCAGCCGGCCCCGCCGCCGCGAGCGCGTCGGGCGGGAGCGGCAATTTCGCCGCCGCCACCAGCGTTACGCGCAACGGTGTCGGATCGGGCAGCTTGTCGAGCTTTTGGCGATGCCCGTCGATCGTATCGATCAACGCCTCGAAGGCGGGATCGCGACCGGTCTTCTGCTCGCGCATCGCGCTCAAGCCAAGCGCGGCCTGGTCATAAGCGCCGCTGAGCGCCTGGCAGGCGACGGTCGCCCGGTCCCACCATGCGTTGTGATAGCGGCCGACCAGGGCTTGTACCGTGCCGCAGGCGTTGGTGAGATCGTTGGCGGCGACGCGCAATTCGACGCCGTCGCGATCGAATGTCTCGCTCATGTTCAGATGCGGCAACACGTCGAGAATGGGCGCGCCGTCGACCCGACCGAGCGCGAGCAGTCGGTCGACGCGCAGCTCGGTCAAGCTCGGCGCGTCGGGTTGATCCTGACCTTGCGGCGCGGCGGCGTCGCTCAGCAACAGGCGTCGAGTCAGGTCCTGGAGCGCCGGCGAGTTGTTGGGCTGCAGCAACGGCAGGGCCGCGACGATGAAATCGCGCGGCGTGCCCTGCCACATGCTGCGCGGCAACGAACCGTCGGCGGGACCGAGCGTGCCCGCCCAGGCCGGATCGATCGGCGCCAAGGGCACGGCCTGAATATCGTCCGCGGAACCAGGCTCGGGAATGAACGAACGCGGCGGCGGTGGCGAAGGTTGCCCGGGAATACCCGGCATCGGCTCGATCGGCGGAACCAATATCGTCGGTGCGCCAACTTCCGCGCCGGCCGGCAGAGTGAGAAGCAGCAGCAGCGCGGCTGCCGCGGCGAGATCAGCGCGGAAAGCGCGCATCGGGGATCACCTTCTCGACGCGCGCGGTCGGCGCCGGAATATCCCACAGCATCAGGAACACGCCACCACCGAGAACAATGACGACCAACAGCGCGACGAAAATCAGAAGAATTCTATTCATATCGAATGCCGGAAATCCCGCTGCTGGCGATTGACCACCCAACCTCGCGGTATGCTAGGGTGCGGCCATGGCTAATTTCGCCGCAGTCTATCGGCGGCCCCCGAGCGTTTCAATGACGCGTGCGACCAGCGCCGGGCGGTCCCCATGAATTCATCGATGTGTTCGCCGCCGCCTCGGACGATCGTATTGGTCGGACTGATGGGCGCGGGTAAATCGAGCATCGGGCGCCGCCTCGCGCAGACTCTGGGCTTGCCGTTTTACGACGCCGACGCCGAGATCGAGAGTGCGGCCGGCGCGACGATCGAGGAAATCTTCGCGCGTGACGGTGAGGCGGTCTTTCGCAACGGCGAGCGGCGGGTGATCGCCCGGTTGCTTGACGGACCGATTCATATTTTGGCAACCGGCGGCGGCGCTTTCATGGATCCGACGACGCGCGCACTGATCTGCGCGCGCGCGATCTCGGTCTGGTTGCGCGGCGATCTCGATCTGTTGCTGGCACGCGTGTCGCGACGGAATAACCGTCCGTTGCTGAAGGCCGGCGACCCGCGCGCCGTGCTGTCCAAGCTGATGGAAGAACGCCACCCGATTTACGCCGAGGCGGATATCGTCGTCGATACGATCGATGGTCCGCCCGACGCGACGCTCGAAAAGGTTCTCGCTGCCCTGAAACAGTATTTCGTCACGCATCGCGCAGGGCTCGCATCGTGAGCAAGCGCGAATCCTTGCGCCTCGATCTGGGGCCGCGCAGTTACGACATCGTGGTTGGGGACGGATTGCTCGGCGAGGCCGGCGCCTTGATGGCGCCGGTCATTCGCCAGAAGCGGGCGATCGTCGTGACCGACGAGACGGTGGCGAAGCTTCACCTCGGCACGTTGCTTGCCGGCCTCGACAAGGCGGACGTCGCGCATGAGACGATCGTCCTGCCGCCGGGCGAAGCGACCAAGGACTTCGCGCATTTCGGCAAACTGACCGACGATATTCTGGCGCTGGGCATCGAGCGCGGCACGCCGCTCGTCGCACTGGGCGGCGGCGTGATCGGCGACATCACCGGCTTTGCGGCGGCGACATTGCTGCGTGGGCTCGATTACGTCCAGGTACCGACGACGCTGCTGTCGCAAGTCGACAGCTCGGTCGGCGGCAAGACCGCCATCGACACGCGTCACGGCAAGAATCTCGTCGGCGCCTTTCACCAGCCGGTGCTGGTGCTGGCCGACATGGACGTGTTGGCGACGCTGCCGCGGCGCGAACTTCTTGCGGGTTACGCCGAGGTGGTGAAGTACGGACTGATCCGCGATGCGAAATTCTATGCGTGGCTCGAAGAAGCGGGGCCGCGCGTCGTCGCGGGCGATGTCGACGCGCAACGCCAGGCCGTGCTGACCAGTTGCGCCGCCAAGGCAGAGGTCGTCGCGATCGACGAGCGCGAAATCGCGGAACGGCAATTGCTCAATTTCGGCCACACATTCGGCCATGCGCTTGAAGCCGAGACCGGTTTCGGCGATGCGTTGCTGCACGGCGAGGCGGTGGCGCTCGGCATGCGGCTCGCCTTCGATCTCTCGGCGCAGCTCGGGCTCTGCTCGCCGGACGTACCGCTTCGCGTCCGTCGCCACTATGAGGCCGTCGGCCTGCCGGCCTCGCTCGGCCAGATCGCGAATGGCCGCCGCTTCGAGGCTTCGCATTTGCTGCGCCACATGGGTCGCGACAAGAAAGTGCGCGACGGGCACATCACGCTGATCCTGTCGCGCGGCATCGGCGAGGCTTTCATCTCACGCGATGTCGACCGCGCGACGCTTGAAGCTTTCCTGGTTGCCGAGACCCAAGCCACGCTGCGTAACGCGGCACGCCCGACTTAACCTCCCCGTTCCTGTCCGAAGCGAGAATTCGCCATGCCCCTGTCCGCTCCCGCGTCACGCGCGCCCATCCACACCCGGCGCATCGAGGGAATCGGCTATCGCCGCGACGACGGGTTGTGGGATATCGAAGGCACGCTGACCGACGTGAAGACCTATGCCTTCAAGAACGACCATCGCGGCGAGGTAAAGCCCGGCGAGCCGATCCACGAGATGTGGCTACGGCTTACGCTCGACGATGCCATGACGATCCTCGCGGTCGAGGCCACGACCGATCACAGTCCCTTCGCCATCTGCCCCGTGATCACGCCGAACTTCCAGAAACTTGTCGGTCTGAAGATCGCCCGGGGGTTCAACGGCAAGGTGTTCGAGCTGTTCGGTGGAGTCGACGGCTGCACCCATCACGTCGAACTGATCGGGCGCCTCGCCACCGTCGCGTTCCAGACCATTTTCCCCTATCGCAACCGCATGGCAGAGGCACAAGGCAAAAGCCCCGACGCGGCCGCGAGCCGCAAGCCGCGCCTTCTCAATACCTGCCATGCCTTCGCGGAGACCGGCGAGATCGCGCAGCGTCTGTGGCCCGAACTCAAGACCGAAACGAAGACCGCGCCTTAAATCACGCCGGCGGGATCTCGCGCGGAATCACCGGCAGGGTGAGTTTCAGCTCGCGGCGCAGCGCCACCATCGGAATCGAGACCCCCAGCCGCTCTTCGGTCAGCAGCCGATGCAGAGCATCGATATCGGCGACCGGATACCCATCGCACTCGACGATGATGTCGCCTTCCTTCAGGCCCGCCGCCGCGGCCGCGCCGTCCGGCACCAGCGATTGCACCAGCACGCCGCTTTCACGCGCGAGACCATGGAACCGCACGACCTTGCGCGGCACCGGCACATTCTGGCCGGCCATACCGATGTAACAGCGCCGCACGCGGCCTTCGCGGATGAGATGCGAGGCGACGAATTCGACCGTATCGGCCGAGATCGAAAAACAGATGCCTTGCGCCATCGCGATGATCGCGGTGTTGATGCCGATCACGTCGCCGGCCGAATTGACCAGCGGACCGCCGGAATTTCCGGGATTGAGCGCGGCATCGGTCTGGATCACGCTGTCGATCAGGCGTCCCGACCGCGCGCGCAGCCCCCGGCCGAGGGCGCTGACCACCCCCGCGGTTACCGTGCACTGAAAGCCGAACGGATTGCCGATCGCGACCACGAGCTGGCCAACGCGCAAACCCCGCGAACTGCCCAGCCGGGCCCAGACCGGCGTGTCGCCGTCGAGCCGCAGCACGGCGAGGTCGGTATCGGGATCGTCGCCGACCACGGTGGCCGCCGAAACCCGGCCGTCGGGAAAGGCCGCGGTAATGCGCTTGGCGCCGGCGATGACGTGGCTGTTGGTCAGGACGTAGCCGTCGGGCGTGAACACCACGCCCGACCCGCTGCCGCCGCGCCCCTTGTCGGTCTCGATTTGCAGGTGAAGCACCGCCGGGCCGACCTCGTCGACCGCGCCGATCACCGCGCGCGAATAGGCGTCGAACGCGGCAAGATCGGTGGCCGGGGAGGAATCAGCGGCAGAAGAGGCCGCAGCCTCGTCGAAACGATCGATGGTTTGAATATGCGTCATGGTGCGGGAATAGATGGGAAGCTTAACAAAGATTACCAGAGTGCCTCGGCGGCGACGCCCTTATCCTCGCTAAATCACGGATTTGTTAGGGAAAACCGGCACCCTTAAAACTTCTTTAGGGCTTCTCGGCTAAAGCTTGGGCATGGTCGGTGGAAGCCTCCCCTCCGGAGAATCCGACGGCGCCGCCCCGGTTCCCGTGGGCGCGCGCCGCGTCGCTGTTTTTACGACTCTTTATCCGAACGACGTCGCGCCCTCCCATGGCGTCTTCGTCGAAAATCGGCTGCGGCATCTTGTGGCGAGCGGCGCGGTCGCCGCCCGGGTAGTCGCCCCCGTGCCCTATTTCCCGTCCGCCGCCGCGATCTTCGGCGATTACGCCCGCCATGCCCGGGTGAAGCGTCACGAGACTCGCGCCGGTATCCAAGTCGCGCATCCGCGATATCTGGTCATTCCGAAGATCGGCATGCTGTTGACGCCGTTCACGCTGTTTCTCGCCGCGCTCCCGGTCTTGCGCCAGCTGCAACGCGAGGCCGATTTCGATCTCATCGACGCGCATTATTTTTACCCCGACGGCATCGCCGCCGCGATGCTCGGCCGGGTTCTGAACAAGCCGGTCACGATTACCGCGCGCGGCACCGACATCAATTACATCCCGCGCTATTCGCTGCCGCGCCGGATGATCCTCTGGGCCGCGCGCCAGGCCGCCGGACTCGTCACCGTGAGTGAGGCACTGCGCCGCGAAGTCATGGCGCTGGGCGTGGCCCCGCACCGCGTACGCACGTTGCGCAACGGCGTCGACCTCACAATGTTCAAGCCGACCGAGCGCGAGGAGACGCGCGCGGCGCTGGGCCTGAACGGCCCGACATTGCTGTCGGTCGGCCATCTGATCGAGCGCAAAGGCAATGAATTCATCATCGGCGCCTTGCCGCAATTGCCGGGCTACACCCTGCTGATCGCGGGCGACGGGTCGGAACGCGCGATGCTCGGCGAATTGGCGACCAAACTAGGCGTGAGCGAGCGTGTCCATTTCCTCGGCGTGGTTCCCCATGCCGGTTTGGCGCGGCTCTATTCAGCGGCCGATGCGCTGGTCCTCGCCTCGAGCCGCGAAGGCTGGCCCAATGTCTTGCTCGAAGCGATGGCGTGCGGCACGCCGGTCGCCGCAACCAATGTCTGGGGCGCGCCCGAAATCGTGTCGTGTCGCGCGGCCGGCGTACTCATGGTCGAGCGGAGCGTCGACGGCGTCGCCGCCGCGGTCCTGTCCTTGTTCCGCGATCTGCCCGAACGCGACGCGACGCGCCGTTTCGCCGAAGCCTATGGCTGGGACGAAACGACCAAAGGCCAGATCCGATTATTCGATGAAGTGGTGGCGGCCCATGCCGCGCGGCCCGCGACGGCCGTGCCGGCATTGCGGCGCAAGAGGGTGTCCGAGTGATCGAGCGTAATGCGACACGGTCCAAGCTTTCGTCCGAACGGCACGGCGCCGCGCCGGCGCTGCACGCCGTGCCGCCGGCATTGCGCCTGGGCGAACCGGTCAATTTCTTCACCCAGCGTCTGCAGCCGATTCACTTCGCCGCCGAGACACGGCCGATGTTGCAGGTCATCGTCGACGCCGAAGAGGAATTCGACTGGTCGCAGCCTTTCGACCACCGCAACGATACGGTGGAAAACATCGCGCATCAGGTTTTGGCGCAGCGCATTTTCGAACGCTACGGGATCAAGCCGACCTATGTCGTCGACTACGCGGTCGCGAGCCAGGAAAAAGGCTTTGCGCCGTTACGCGCGTTGATGCAGGGCGGCGGCGCCGATATCGGCGCCCATCTGCAGCCCTGGGTCAATCCGCCGTTCGGCCACGGCATGGACGATCATCATTCCTTCCCCGGCAATCTTGCACCGGAACTGGAACGCGAAAAACTGCGCCAGCTGACCGACGCGATCGAGCTGAATTTCGGCCAACGTCCGGCGATCTATCGCGCCGGCCGCTATGGGCTGGGGCCATCAAGCTTCGAGATGCTCGACGAGCTTGGCTACGAGATCGATGCCAGCGTGTTGCCGGG
This sequence comes from uncultured Rhodospirillales bacterium, assembly GCA_903828515.1. GTDB lineage: Bacteria > Pseudomonadota > Alphaproteobacteria > ATCC43930 > CGMCC-115725 > CAIKMD01. Next base: position 30,007 of record CAIKMD010000001.1, read on the forward strand.
GATCGACCTCGGTGAAAAGAGCGGACCGAATTTCAGCGCCGTCGGGCCGGAGCCGTTCTGGTTCGGTGCCGGTCGCCGCCGTCTCGGCATTCCCTTGTCGGCCAGCTACACCGGGCTTTTTGCCCACGGGCACCGCGCCCTCGACCGCGTGACCAACTGGAAAATCGTGGAACGCATGCGGCTCAAAGCGGCGGCATCGCGGCTCGGCCTGTTCGATCGCATGAACCTGTCGCCCGAGGGCTTCACCCTCACCGAGCAGAAGCGCCTCACCCGCACGATGATCGCGCGCGGCCAACGCATCTTCACGTTGAGCTATCACAGTCCGTCGCTGCTGCCCGGCTGCACGCCTTACGTGCGCGACGCCGGCGAACTCGACGCGTTCCTCGCAAAGATCGAGAACTATGTCGTGTGGTTCGGCGGCGAGATCGGCGGCAGCTTCGTCACGCCGTTCGAGATCAAGGCATCCCTCGACCGCGCCGCACCGGGGACGGTCTGAGCGACGCCCGGCGCTAGAGCCCGATCGTCCCGCGTCAAAACGACGCGGGACGTGAATCGGTCTCTAAATTCAAGAATTGAGAGCAAGATCGCATCCGCCGAGCGTCGTCGAACCTGTCTCCTGCTACCTTAATTCCTTCAGATACTGCGTCGCCTGGGCTTTCGCTTCGGCGTCGCCATCGCTGTTGGCGAGCTTGGCCAGCATCTCGCGGGCATCGCCAACCTTGCCCGTGCGTGAGAGCGCCACGGCGAGGTGGAATTGCACGTTCGCGTCCTGCGGTAGACCATAAGCCGCGGCCTTGAGATACGGCAGGCCGCCGGCCGCATCACCCTGCGCGACCATCACCCAGCCCAGCGTATCCTCGATCGCCGACGAAAGCGGCGCCAGCGCGTGCGCGCGTTCGGCCACGGCGCGGGCCTGCGGATTACCCAGCTGGAGATAGCACCAGGCGAGGTTGTCGAGCACGGCCACGTCGTTCGGCGTCTTCGCCGCGAGCTTCTCGAATTCGGCTTGCGAACCGGCATAGTCCTTGATGCTGAGCAGAAGATCGGCGAGCGCGCGCCGCGCGATCATGCTGTCGGGGTGAGCGGCAAGCCACGACTTGAGCGCCTGGGCGCCGCGTGCCGGATCGCCCGCCGATTGCAGAACCAGCGCGTGCTGAACGACGAGGCCTTCGGTCGGTCGGGTTTTTTCCGCTTCGGCCAATACCGCGCCGGCATCCGCGAGTTTACCCTCGCGCGCCAAAGCGGTGGCGACCCAGAGCGTGGCGGTCGACGGATCGTCGCCCGCGCCGAGCATCGATTTGGCGATCGCCTGGGCGGCGGGCAATCCACCGATCTTGTATTCGATCTCGACCAGTTCCTGACGTAAGGCCGGGTTCTGGGCATCGAGCTGAATCGCGTGACGCATCGCCTCACGGCCGCTCTTCAGATCATTCATGCCGACCAGCGAGGCCGCCAGGCGCTCAAACATCGCCGGCGATTTGGGACTGACCTCGGTCGCGCGGCGATAGGTCGCCACGGCACCGGTGACATCACCCGAGCCGATCTGGATCCGGCCCATCAGGTCGAGCACGTCGAGATTGTTGGGGACGCGCGCCATGACGTTGCGCATCACGGTGATCGCGTTGTTCCAATCTTTTTGCGCGGCATAGAGATTGGCGAGACGGAGCACCGGCGACGGGTCGTCGGGAGCGGCATTCGCCGCCTGTTTCAGCGCATCGACCGCGCCGGCAAAATCGCGCTGACCCAAAGCCAGGTTCGAAAGCGAGAGCCAGCTTGTCGTATCCGCGGGATTGCGCCGGACCATGTCGCGATAGGTCGCGATCGCTTCTTCGGTGCGGCCCTGGGCGATATAGACCTCGGCAAGGTTATGACCGACCACCGCGAATTCCGGATGGGCGCGGTAGATATCGGCGAAAACCTTTTCGGCACCCGGAAGATCGGGCTTCGACACCAAGGCGAGGCCGAGAAGATTGGCGGCCACCGGATTGTCGGGATTGGACTTCACATAAGCCTGCGCATGCGCGACCGCCTCGGGAATATGGTGCGCGCGGAGATCGGCCATGACCAGAGCCGGGCCGGCGATGTCGGCGCCGCCGCTCTGTTGGAAGACCTGCTGGAGCTGCGCGATCGCATCGTCGGTCTGACCCGCGGCGAAGCGCGTGTTCGCGAGCTGGGTCTGCATCGCCAGACTGGTGCCGGCGGGGTTGGCATGCGCGAGGGCCTGCGCGGCCTTGTCGTTCTTGCCCATCGCCAGATAGGTATTTGCCAAGAGGACCCAGGCCGCGCTGTCGTCGGGCGTCACCTGCACCAGGGCCTCGAGATATTTCGCGGCGCGCTCGGGCGCTCCCTTGCGGGTCGCGATCTCGGCGACGAGCTTGGTCGCCATCGGATTGTTGGGCACCCGTCCGAGGAATTTCGAGAGATTGTCCTCGGCTTCGGACAGTTTGTTCTGCGAGACCTCGACCTGGCCCAACAGCAGCCAGCCGGCCGGGAAATCGCGGAACTTCGGCGCCAGTTTTTGCAGCCGGGCGCTCGCCTGATCGAGACGATTCTGGCGCGCGTCGATCAGCGCCTGAAGATAGTTCGCTTCGAAATCATCGGGCGATTGCTGCAGGATGACGCCGACTTCCTGGCGCGCGACATCGAGCTGGTTCTTCGCCACCAGCAAATTGACGCGGCTGATATGCGCGGTGACGTTTTGCGGTTCGCGCGAGAGCACGTCGTTGACATAGGCCAGCGCGCCGTCGAAATCGTTGCGGAGCCGCAACACGTCGGCCTTGCCGATTTCGGCGTGACCATCCTTGGGATCGATCGCGAGCGCCTGATCGACCTGCTGTTCGGCTTCCGGAACCTTGTTTTGCGACAAATAGAGCCGCGCCATGCCGAGCTTCGGCCCGACCGTCTTCGGGTCGAGCTTCAGCGCGTCCTGCATCAGCGGTTCGGCCTGCGGCAATTGATGCAGGCTGATATAGGCGTGACCGCGATAGAGACGAACCGCGCTTTCCTCGGCCGGCGGCCGCGAGCCGGCCGGCACGTCCCGAAGCAGGATATCGAACTTGCCCTCACGCAACAGCGCTTCGGCAAGCAGCGGCGCGACTTTGCCTTCCTCGGCGCCGCGCTGCGCGGCGGTCCGCGCTTCCGCTTCGGCCGCGGAGATGTTCGAGATCAGGAGATAGATCTTCGCGAGCTGCAGATGGATGTCCGCGTTTTCGGGTGCAGCGCGCGCGGCATTGCGCAATTCGATCGCGGCCCCGCGCAGATCGCCCTTCGCCGACAGCGCCTGCGCGTTCTGAAGATAGCTTTCGGCATCGGAGGCCTGGGCCGCATGCGGCGTGGAAGCCGCCACGCCGAAGACCAGAACCAGCGCCAGGGCCCACATCCAATTCGTGCGAGATTCGCTCATATTGACCGTCCTTATCCGGTAAAGCCGGAGTTACAAAAAATCGTTCAGGAAACGACGTTGAGACCGAGGCCTTCGAGCAGGCCGTAGAGAGTCGGACGGCTGATGCCCAAAAGCTTGGCCGCGCGCGAGAGATTGCCATTGGTCTGTGCCAGCGCCATCTGCACGACCCCGCGTTCGGCGCGGGAACGTGCCTCGCGCAGATCGAGCGAGCCATAGGGCAAGGCGGCCGGCGCCAGTTCGAGATCGGCAGGCGAGATCGTGACGCCGTCGGCCATGACGACCGCGCGCTTCACCCGGTTCTCGAGTTCGCGGACGTTGCCGCGCCACGGATGGGTCGCGATGGCGGCCAGCGCGTCGGAGCCGAATCCGTTGAGCTTGCGGTCGAACTGGGCGTTGAACTTCTTGAGAAAGTAATTCGCCAGCAGAACCGCGTCGCCTTCGCGGTCGCGCAACGGCGGGACCAGCATGCGAATCTCGTTCAGGCGATAATAGAGATCCTCGCGGAACCGGCCGGCGCTCATCAGGTTGTCGAGGTCCTGGTTTGTCGCGCAGACGATGCGCACATCGACCTGGATCGGCTTGTGACCGCCGATCCGTTCGATGACCTGATCCTGAAGAAAGCGCAACAGCTTGACCTGCATCGGCGCCGGCACGTCGCCGATTTCATCGAGGAACAGCGTGCCCTGGTGGGCGCTTTCGATCTTGCCGATGGTCTGCTTGACCGCGCCGGTGAAGGCGCCGCGTTCGTGACCGAACAATTCGCTTTCGAGCAGGGTCTCCGGAATCGCGGCGCAATTGATCGCCACGAACGGCTTTTTGGCGCGATGGCTCAGGCGATGAATCGCATGCGCCAGGACCTCCTTGCCGGTACCGCTTTCGCCGAGCAGAAGCACGGCGACGTCGGTCGGCGAAATTTTCTCGACCGTGCGCAAAACCCGGGTCATCTGGGGACTCGACGCGACGATCCCATCGACCGGCGAGCGCGGCGCCAGATCCATCAGACGGCGGTTTTCGAACTCGATATCGGAGAGCTTGGCCGCGCGTTCGATCATGTGGCGCAGCACGTCGATATCGACCGGTTTGCGATAGAAATCGTAAGCGCCGAGCGCGATCGTGCGCAGGGCAATCTCATGGCTCTCGGCGCCGGTCGCGATGATGACTTTAGTCTCGGGCGCCAGCGACAGAATCGCCTCGAGCGTGGCGAGGCCCTCCGCCGTGCCCTGCGCATCTGGCGGCAAGCCCAGATCGAGCACCACGACCGAAGGCCGCACGCGGCGGAATTCGGCAATCCCATCCTCGCGGTTGCCGGCTGTGGTGACCTCGAACTCGTCGAGCGCCCAGCGCATCTGGCGAACCAGACCTTCGTCGTCCTCGATCAGGAGGACCGGAATTTTCATGTCTTTCATCGCATCACGCGGCCGTCGAAACGGCCCCTTCTTTTGCAAGAGGTAGAACGATGCGCATGGTGGTCCCTACGCCGGGGGCACTGATCACTTCGAGTTCGCCGCCCGCCGCGCGCACCCATTCGCGCGTCTGGTAGGCACCGATTCCGTAGCCGTCCGATTTGGTCGACCGGAACGGGCGGAAAAGCTGTTCATGAATGAAGGCCACATCCATGCCCTCGCCCTCGTCGGCAATGTCGATGACGAGATGACCGTCGCGGCGATACGCCGTCAGCGAAATCGTGGCCCCACGCGGGGACGCCTCGATCGCGTTGTCGAGGAGATGGGTAAGGACCGAGCCCAACCGTTCGGAATCGACGCGCACGCGCGCCGTGCCGCATTCGAGCGCGGTTTGTATCGGCGTTCCGTCGCTGCCTCGGGTCTGGGCAATCGCGCGAATCACCGGCACCGGATCGATGGCCGGCACGGCAAATTCCTCGGCGACCTCATTGTCGCGCAACTGTTGCAGCAGATCGTTGAGCCGGGTCACCGAATGCTCGATGGTACGGAAGGCATCGACACGAAAGGACGGGTCGTCACCATGGCGCTTTGCGTTGACCACGACGAGGCGAAGCTGGGCAGCCAGATTCTTGATGTCGTGGGCGACGAAGGCGAACCGCTTGGCGTAATCCTGCAGCCGGCGTGAATCGATGAGTTGTTTCGCCAAACGTTCTTCGGCGATGTAGCTCGCGGCCTGACGCGCCAGGGCACGCAGCAGCTCGAAGCTTTCCCAATTGAGGTCGGCCCGCGCGCGCGACGGTACCAGAGTGATGAAGCCGATCATCTGGCCTTGCGCCGACAGCGGCACCGCAAGCCAGCAATCGCCCAGCGCCGGGTAGGCACGGCCTTTATGAAATTCCTGAATCCAGTTGCCGCCGCGAAAGCCGCGCGCGAAAGCGCCGTTTCGGGGTTCGACCGCGTCTGCCGGCAAACGCGTATTCCACACCGCAACCGGCACGAAACCCGCCTCGGCACCTCCGCTTTCGGACATCAGCCACAGCGCACCCGCTGGGCTGTCGACGATCTCGGCAACGCCTTCGATCACCCGCTGTCGCAGGTCTTGGCCTTCGTCGCGGCCCGACAGACGGTCGATGAAGCGCATCCACTCGTCGCGATAGTCGTAGCGCAGCGCGAAGAAATTTCGCGACACCAGATATTTGAGCCGCGCCTTGACGCTGCCCGAGGAGAGGACGGTCGCAAGCACCAGAAGGCTGCCGAAGAGAGTCGCGATTTCGACCACCTGCCACCAACCGCCGGTATCCCGCAGAAGGGTGGAAACCACGACCACGCAGACCAGGAAGATGCCGCTCGCGACCAGCGTCAGCGCATGAAGCGCGACCCGATGCGAGACGTGAATATGGAGATGCCAATCGCGATTGCGCGCCAGCGTCAGCGCCAGGAAGGGCACGACCAGCGCATCGATCGCCGGCTGCACTTCGGCGAAAACATCGCTGATTCGTCCGAACAGCAGGGCGTCGGAATAGAGGAAGAGCCGATAGGTGAAGAACCCACCGAGGCCGATGCACAGCGGAATCACGTTCCACAGGCCCTTGGCCGCCGTATTGCGGTAGAGATTTTCGATCAGCAACAGCCCGATGATCGTCAAGCTCTCGCGACCGATGATCTGCGAGGTCGCGAGCACGCCCGAACCGCCGAGATAGGTTGCATCGTTCAGCAGCACGGCGGCGCCGGCGGCAAGCGCGGCAAACCCCGCCAGGACATGAAGGCGCGGATCGAAGCGTTGCGCCATGCTGGGTGCCAGCAACAATTCCAGGAAGACGATCCAGGCGAGGGTTTCGCCGGTTTCCAACAGGGACGGTATTCCCTTAACGCCGAAATCGGCCATCAGGCCGAACTGGGCGCCGAGCAGGGTAGCGCACCACAGGCAGGCGAGTACGCAGGCCGCGACCACGACCTGACCTTCCCGATTGGGCCGGCCGTGCCACAGGGTCAGCAGGAGGAGAGCGGCAAACGAGACAATGCCGGCTGAGGTGGAGAAGGTGCCGATGCTCATGGGTTAGCGGGCACCTTCGCGGAACAGGATGACCCGCACGGTGTGGACGAGGATGACCACATCGAGGAAAAGCGTCCGGTTTTTGACGTAATAAAGGTCGTAGGCGAGCTTGTGCTTCGCGTCTTCGAGCGAGGCGCCGTAGGGGTAATTGACCTGGGCCCAGCCGGTGATACCGGGTTTCACCGCGTGACGCTCGGCATAGAAGGGAATGTCGCGGGTGAGCTGCTCGACGAAGAACGGGCGCTCCGGCCGGGGACCGACAAAGCTCATATCGCCGCGCAGGACGTTGAAGAGTTGCGGCAGCTCGTCGACGCGAATTTTACGAATCACCGAGCCGACGCGGGTGACGCGGGGATCGACCGCGGTTGCCCATTGCGGGGTGCCGTCTTTTTCGGCGTCATCGCGCATCGAGCAGAACTTGAATGCGGTGAAGGGCTTGCCGCCGAGACCGACGCGCTCCTGGCGATAGAGAATGGGGCCCGGGCTTTCGACCCGAACCGCGATCGCGGCGATCACGATCAGCGGCAGCGAGAAAATCAGCAGGCCCATGGCCGAGACGATATCGAACGCGCGCTTGAACGCGGCGTTGATCGGGCTCAGCCGGAATCCGTCGGAATAGATCAGCCAACTCGGCTGCAACGATTCGATTTCGAGGCGACCGTTCTCGCGTTCCCAGAAGGTCAGGTAGTCGACGACGTTGATGCCCTCGACCTTGCAGTGGAGGAGCTGTCCCAAGGGCATGCCGCGGCGTTCGTCGGTCGCAACCACGACCTCGCGCGCGCCGAGTTCGCGCGCGTAATGCGCCAGCGCGTACTCGTCCTTGGTCCGATCGAGATCCAGCGGCGCGCCCATGACGAGGCGCAGATCGCCGCAGGCATGAACGAAGGCCTTGGGCACGAAATAGCGTTTGGTCCCCTGCTCGACCAGCCGCGCGATCCGCGCGGCGCGGACGCCGGTGCCGACCACGACGACCGGACGGCGAAAGAGGTCCGAATCGGAAACCTTGAGGAACACCATGCGGGTCACGAGCACACAGCTCATCCACGCGAAGGCGACTTTCAGGAACAGAAGCGACCAGCCGTCGCTGGGGCTGATCAGGAAATTGCGACCGACGAGAACGACGACCGCCGCCAGCGGGGTGACCAGAGCCAGAGCCATCACGGTCTTGATGACCATGACGCGCCGGTCGAGGAAGACATCGTAGTTGTAGAGACCGACCGCCATCATCGCGACGCCGGCGATCAAGGAGAGACCGAGCGCGAAACGCGCCTGTACCGCGTGCAGGCCGGCCTGGAGAAATTCCTGGGGAACGATCGGGGGCGCCACGAAATAGACCGCGGCCGCCACCAACAAGACTTCGGCAATCCCCAACAGGACCGCCGGAACGGGAATGAAATGCCCGAAAATGCGCAACATGCAAATACCACCCAGACCGCTGAGCCGAGAAGCTGCGTCGCGCACGCGCATGCCCCCGAAAGACGGAAGCCGTGACGATTGTTTATCTGGCGTGCAACGCATCTATACCCGATGTCAAATGACTTTCCAAGTAACAAAATGATTTTGTATAGGAATATCTATACTTTATAAGAATTAACCAAGAAAAGATGGTTTATATTTCAATTCTATAGTTAACTTATCTTTACCAAGATGGGGTGTAAACCGGAACGACACCGCCTGTGTAAAGACTCTTCGCCCAATCCGCGGCACGGGTTAAGGTCGGGTCAATCGGCATTGGGGGGACGAGAATGAAATTCGGGTACTTCACGCTCAGCGACAATCACTACGAAAACAACACGCGCAGCCCGAACCAGTTCGTCGAAGACATTCTCACCGAAACGCTGCACGCCGATGCGCTCGGCTATCACTCCGCCTGGATCGGCGAGCATCATTTCAGCTCGCTTGGCGTGCTCTCCTGCCCCGACCTCACACTCGCCTATGCGGCGGCGCGGACCAAGACGATCCGCCTGGCGCCGGCGGTCACGGTCCTGCCGCTGCATCACCCGATCCGGGTCGCCGAGCAATGGGCGAGCCTCGACCTGTTGAGCCATGGCCGGGTCGATTGGGCGGCGGGACGCGGTTACGATGCCCGCGAATACGAACCGTTCCATGTCTCGTTCGCCGAGAACCAGGCGATGTTCAACGAGGGCATGGAGGTCGTGCAAAAGCTTTGGGCGGGCAAAGGCCCGGTCACCCATAAGGGTAAATATTATTCATTCGAAGACATGACGATCACGCCGCAGCCGGTGCAGACGCCGATTCCGGCTTATGTCGCGTCGTTCTCCAAGCCCTCGATCGAACTGGCGGCCCGGCTCGGCTGCGGCCTCGTGGTCGCCCCGTTTGCCGCCGCGATGAGCTATGGCGGGCTGAAGCAGGTCGCCGACCTATATAAGGAGACCTGCATCAAGGCCGGCACCAAGCCCGGACGGCTGATCTGCAGCTATTTCACCCATTTCGCCGACACACCGGAACAGGAAGCGGCGCAGCGCGCGCGCCAGATCCGCTACTACAAGGAGTGCGTGATCCCGGCTTTTCCGAGCGACGCCGCCAAGGCGCCGCCCTCCTATCGCTATCTCGTCGAGATGACCGAACGGCTCCATCACGTGAAACCGCAAGACCTCACCGAGAATTCGGTCCTGCTGGGCTCGGCCCGCCAGATCACCGATACGCTGAAAAAGGTCGAGGCCGCCGGCTTCGACGAGGTGATCCTCTATTTCAACGTCGGCCTGAAGCCGCACAGCCAGGTGAAGGACGAGATGTCGCGTTTTGCGGAAGAGGTTCGGCCCGCCTTCGCGTGAGCTAGGAGAGCTTCTCGATCTCGGCGAGGACGACGTTACCCATCTCGACGGTCGAAATGCGCTTCATTCCCGGCTGCATGATATCGGCGGTGCGCACGCCGGTGGCGAGCGCGTTCTTCACCGCCGTCTCGACCAGATCGGCCTCTTCCTTCATGTCGAAGGAATAGCGCAGCATCATCGCCATCGAGAGGATGCAGGCGAGCGGATTGGCCGCGCCCTTGCCGGCGATGTCGGGCGCGCTGCCGTGGACGGGTTCATAGAGCGCCTTGCGCCGGCCGCTTGAATCGGCGGCACCCAGCGAGGCCGAGGGCAGCATGCCGAGCGAGCCCGTCAGCATCGCGGCACAATCCGACAGAAGATCGCCGAAGAGATTGTCGGTAACGATGACGTCGAATTGCTTGGGGTTGCGCACGAGCTGCATCGCGCAATTATCGGCGTACATGTGCGAGAGCTCGACGTCCTTGTATTCGGTGTCGCCCAGCTTTTGCATTTCCTCGCGCCAGAGCACGCCCGATTCCATGACGTTGGCCTTCTCGACCGAGCAGACCTTGTTGTTGCGCTTGCGCGCCAATTCAAAGGCGACGCGGCCGACGCGAATGATCTCGGGCGTCGTATAGACCTGCGTGTTGACGCCGCGGCGCGTGCCATCTGGCAGCGTCGTGATGCCGCGCGGCTCGCCGAAATAAGTGCCGCCCGTCAACTCACGGATGATCAGGATATCGAGGCCCTCGACCACTTCGGGCTTTAGGGTCGAGGCGCCGATCAGCGCATCGAACACCAAAGCCGGGCGCAGATTGGCGAAAAGCTCCATGTCTTTACGGAGGCGCAACAGACCGCGTTCCGGTTTTTGCGCGAAGGGAAGATTGTCCCATTTCGGACCGCCGACCGCGCCGAGAAGAACCGCGTCACATTCCTGCGCACGCTTCATCGTCTCGTCGGTCAAGGGTGTACCGTACTTGTCGAAGGACACGCCGCCGACCAAGCCTTCGCTCACGTCGAAGCTGGCGATGCGGCGCTTGTCGAACCATTCGAGCACGCGGCCGACCTGGGTCATCACTTCGGGGCCGATGCCGTCGCCCGGCAGCGAGAGGATTTTGCGGTTAGCGGCCATGCGCGTCGTTCCTTAGTTCAGAATTTTCAAAGCCAGGGCTGGCTGATGCGGCGCTTCGCCTCGTAGGAGGTGATCTTGGTCTCCTTCTTGAGCGTCAGGCCGACATCGTCGAGTCCGTTCAAGAGGCAATCCTTGAGGAACGGATCGATATCGAATTTCACCGTGCCACCATCGGGACGGGTGATGGTCTGGCTTGCGAGGTCGACGGTCATGCGCGCGTTGGCGCCTTTCTTGGCGTCGTCCATCAGTTCGTTGACGATCGCGGGCGGCAGCTTGATCAACAGCATGCCGTTCTTGAAGCTGTTGTTATAAAAAATATCGGCGAAGGACGGCGCGATCACGCAGGTGATGCCGAAATCCATCAGCGCCCACGGCGCGTGTTCGCGCGACGAGCCGCAGCCGAAATTCTCGCCCGCGACCAGGATTTTCGTCTGGCGATAGGCCGGCTGATTGAGAACGAAATCCGGCTTTTCCGATCCATCGTCGTTGTACCGCAGCTCCTCGAACAGCGCTTTGCCGAGGCCGGTACGCTCGACCGTCTTCAGATGCTGTTTCGGGATGATCTTGTCGGTATCGACGTTGATGATCGGCAGCGGCGCCGCGACGCCGGTGAGGCTGGTGAACTTTTCCATGAAAGACCTCGTTGGGAAAGCGCGCGATTGATACGGGAGGGCTGGATTTAACACAAGCGAGAGCACACATTGAAACGATGAGCGAGCGCGACGATCCTTCCCGCCCCGAACAAGAAATCATTCCGCCCGGCCAGCCGACACAATGGCAGGACGGTCGTGCGGCAAAGAACCAGCCGCGTGGTTTCGTTTGGACCAGTGCCGGACCGGGCGTGCGCAGCGCGCAGTTTCAGTTCCATCGCCCCGGCCCGCTCGGCCTTTTCATCATCTTCCTCGCGCTTGCCGCGGCGGCAGGCCTCGCCCTTTTGCTGTTCGTGGGCCTGGCCGTGATCCTGGTGCCGGTGCTCGGCGCGCTGATCCTGATCGGCATCGTCGCCGGGATCGTGCGCCGGCTTTAACCCAGATCCCGGACGTCGGCGAGCTTGCCGGCGATCGCCGAGGCTGCGGCCATCGCCGGGCTCATCAGATGGGTGCGCCCGTTGCGACCCTGACGGCCTTCGAAATTGCGGTTCGAGGTCGAGGCGCAACGTTCGCCCGGCTCGAGCTTGTCGGCATTCATCGCGAGGCACATCGAGCAACCCGGCTCACGCCATTCGAATCCGGCTTCGATGAAGATCTTATCGAGGCCTTCTTCCTCGGCCTGATGCTTGACGAGGCCCGAACCCGGCACGACCAATGCGTTGACGCCCGCCGCGACCTTGCGACCTTTGGCGACGACGGACGCGGCGCGCAGATCCTCGATCCGGCCATTCGTGCAAGAACCGATGAAGGCCCGTTGGATCGTCACCTCCTTCAGCGGCGTGCCGGGCTTGAGGCCCATATATTCGAGCGAGCGTTCCATCGACTGGCGCTCCATCTCGTCAGGCTCGTCCGCCGGGTTCGGCACGACGCCGGTGATCGGCAGCACGTCTTGCGGGCTGGTGCCCCAGGTCACTTGCGGCACGAGTTTCGACGCATCGAGCCGTACTTCGGTGTCGTATTTGGCGTCCGGATCGGACGGCAGCGACTTCCAATAGGCCAAGGCCTGTTCCCATGCGCCGGCCTTCGGCGCCGAAGGGCGACCTTTCATGTACTCGAACGTGGTCTCGTCGGGCGCGATGAGTCCGGCGCGCGCGCCCGCCTCGATCGACATGTTGCAGACCGTCATCCGGCCTTCCATCGAGAGCTTGCGGATCGCCGAACCGGCATATTCAATGACGTGGCCGGTGCCGCCGGCGGTGCCGATCTCGCCGATGATGGCGAGGATCAGATCCTTCGCGGTCATGCCGAAGCCGAGTTCGCCGTCGACCGCGACCAGCATGTTCTTGGCGCGGCGCTGCAGCAGCGTCTGGGTCGCGAGCACATGCTCGACCTCGGAGGTACCGATGCCGAAGGCGAGCGCGCCAAACGCGCCATGCGTCGCGGTGTGGCTGTCGCCGCACACGATCGTCATGCCGGGTTGGGTCAGGCCCTGCTCGGGCCCGATGATGTGGACGATGCCCTGGCGGATATCGTTCATGCCGAAATAAGGAATGCCGAATTCCTTGACGTTGCGTTCGAGCGTCTCGACCTGGAACCGCGATTCCGCTTCGGCGATGCCTTTCGAGCGATCGGTCGTCGGCACGTTGTGATCGGCGGTGGCGATCGTCGCCAGCGGCTGACGCACTTTGCGGCCCGAGTTGCGCAGACCCGAAAAGGCCTGCGGACTCGTGACCTCATGCACCAGATGCCGGTCGATATAGAGCAGACAGGTCCCGTCGGGCTGCTGGTCGACGAGGTGACTGTCCCAGATCTTGTCGAAGAGCGTACGCGGTGTCGCCATGAACGAATTCCTTAAGAGGCCTTTTCAGTGCTCGCTGCCGGCGTCTCGTCGACGATTTCACGAGCGCGCTCGGTGATGCGGGCCGCCTTGCCGGTCAGGCCACGCAGGTAATAGAGCTTCGCGCGGCGCACCGCGCCGCGACGCACGACCTCGATCAGGGTCACGCGCGGCGAATAGAGCGGGAAGATACGTTCCACCCCTTCGCCATACGAAATCTTGCGCAGGGTGAAGTTGGAGTTGATCCCCGAATTCTTGCGCGCGATGCAGACGCCTTCGAAGGCTTGAACGCGCTCGCGCTCGCCTTCGATCACCTTGACGCTGACCCGCAATGTGTCCCCGGGCCGGAATTCCGGCACGGCGCGCGCCGCCGCAAGCTTTTCGAGCTGTTCGTGTTCGAGCGATTGCAGAATATTCATATTGGCCTCCGACCTTTAATTTTCATCCGTCCCGCTCACCCGAGCGAGATATTGTTGCCACAAATCCGGGCGGCGCTCGCGCGTCACCTGTTCCGCTTGCGCCGAGCGCCAGCGGCGAATGTTTTCGTGATGCCCACTCAGCAGAATCTCGGGCACCGTATGGCCCTGCCATTCCTGGGGGCGCGTGTAATGGGGGTATTCGAGCAATCCCCGCTGGAAACTTTCTTCATCGAGCGTCTCGATCGCGCCGATCACACCGGGCAGCAAGCGCACACAGGCATCGATCAGCGCAATCGCCGCCGGCTCGCCGCCCGAGAGAACGAAATCGCCCAAGCTGATTTCTTCGATCCGATGCGCGTCGATCACCCGTTGGTCGATGCCTTCGAACCGCCCGCACAGCAGCCGCACGCCCGGCCCCGACGCGAGTTCGGTCACCCGCATCTGGTCGAGTTTCTTGCCGCGCGGCGAGAGACAGATCACCGGTCCCGGCCGTGCCGTATTGGTCAGCGCGGCATCGATCACATCGGGCCGCATCACCATGCCCGGCCCGCCACCGAACGGCGAATCATCGACCGAACGGTGCTTGTCGCGCGCGAAGCTTCGGATGTCGACGGCATCGAGTTGCCACAGACCGTCGGCCAAGGCCTTGCCCGCCAGCGAATGCGCCAAAGGACCCGGAAACATCTCCGGGAAGATCGTCAGTACCGTCGCGGTCCAGTTCATCGCACGTCTTCCTCGTGCGGTGGATCGACAACGATCCGGCCGCCGGCGACATCGACCACCGGTACGGCAGCGCCGGTGAACGGAATGATGGTCGACTTGCCGTCCGGCAGCGCGATCTCGAGACTGGCGCCCGCGCCGAAATCATGCACGGCGGCGACCGTCCCGAAAACGCTGCCGTCTTTCAGCATCGCGGCAAGGCCAACCAGATCGGCGTAATAGAACTCGTCCGGATCGGTTGCGGGCAGTGCCGCCCGTGGCACATAAAGGCGTAGACCCTTCAAGCCCTCGGCGGCGTTGCGGTCGGCGATACCCGCGATGCGCGCGATCAGCACGCCTTTGGCTTCGCCGACGAGTTCCAATTCGAACCGCCGCGTGCCGCGCTCGTCTTCGAGCGGACCGTAATCGGCGATCGCATTCGGCTCGGCCGTGAAGCTCTTGATCCGCACCTGACCCCGAACGCCCTGCGCACCGGTTACGACGCCCAGGCACAGGCGCGCAGATTGCGCCACGCCCTCCGCCGGGTCGGTCGTAACGGTCGATAATGCGCGGGCCATCGGCATCAAATGTCAGCTCAGGTGGCGGGCGCTTCGGCGGGAGCCGCAGCGGCAGCAGTGGCAGCCGCTTCAGCCGCCTTGGCGCGCTCTTGCGCCTTTGCCTTCGGCGCCGATTTGTTCGGCCGCTCGTGATGGGCGGGCTTCGGACGCAGGCCGGCATCACCCAGGAAGCGCGCGACGCGCTCGCTCGGCAAGGCACCGACTTTCAGCCAATGCTCGACCCGCTCGTTCTTCATCACGATGCGATCGGGGTGATCCTTGTCGAGCATCGGGTTGTAGGTACCGAGCTTCTCGATGAAGCGGCCATCGCGCGGGCTGCGCGAGTCCGCGACCACGATCGAATAGAACGGCCGCTTCTTGGCTCCGCCGCGCGACATACGAATCTTGAGACCCATGAACTCTCCTTGCCTCTAATACCGTGATTAATGTTGTTGTCGTCCGCCGCCCGGCAGCAACGCTTGGATGCCGTGCCGCTGTAAACCCTTCTGACCGAGCTTGTTCATCCGCTTCATCATGTCGGCCATGTCTTGGTACTGCTTCAAAAGCCGGTTGATCTCCGGCACCGAAGTACCCGAGCCGGCCGCGATCCGACGCCGGCGCGACGCGTCGAGCACTTTCGGATTGCGCTTTTCGGTCTTGGTCATCGACGAGATGATCGCCTCTTGGCGTTTCAGCATCGATTCGTCGATCTTCGCTTCGCTGAGCTGCTTCTTCACTTTGTTGATGCCGGGCAGCATTCCCATGATGCCGCCCATGCCGCCCATCTTGCGGATCTGCTTCAACTGGCCGGCCAGATCGTCGAGATCGAAGCTGCCCTTCTGCATCTTCTTGGCGAGCTTCTCGGCTTCCTCGCGGTCGATGTTCTCGGCGGCTTTCTCGACCAGGCCAACCACGTCGCCCATGCCGAGGATGCGGCCGGCAATTCGCGAGGCCTGAAACGCCTCGAGCGCGTCGAGCTTTTCGCCCGTGCCCATGAACTTGATCGGCTGGCCGGTGACGGCGCGCATCGAAAGCGCGGCGCCGCCGCGTGAATCACCATCGACGCGGGTCAGCACGATGCCGGTGATGCCGACCCGTTCGGCAAAGCTTTTGGCGAGATTGACCGCGTCCTGGCCGGTCAGCGCATCCGCAACCAACAACGTCTCGGTCGGCTGAGTCGCGTCACGCACCGCCGCGACTTCCTGCATCAGCATCTCGTCGATGTGGAGACGGCCGGCGGTATCGAGAATGAGAACGTCATAACCTTCGCGCCGCCCGACATCGAGCGCGCGCTTGGCGATCGCGACCGGCCGCTCCAGCGCCACCACCGGCAGGGACGTGACGTTCACCTGTTTGGCCAGAATGGCGAGCTGTTCCTGCGCCGCCGGGCGATTGACGTCGAGCGAGGCAAGCAAGACCTTGCGCTTCTCGCGCTCTTTCAAGAGACGCGCGAGCTTCGCCGAGGTGGTGGTTTTGCCCGAGCCTTGCAGGCCGACCATCATCACGACGACCGGGGGCACCGCGTTGAGATTGAGCGCGCCGGCACTGTCGGAGCCGAGCGTCTCGACCAGATGGTCGTGAACGATCTTGACCACCATCTGCGCCGGCGAGACCGAACGCAGCACGTCCTGGCCGACCGCCTTGGCGCGCACGCCGTCGACGAATTGCTTGACCACCGGTAGCGCCACGTCCGCCTCGAGCAGCGCGACCCGGATTTCCCGCATCGCCGCATCGACGTCGGCTTCGGTCAGCGCGCCGTGGCGGCGCAGCCGATCGAACAGGTCGTTGAAGCGATTGCCTAATCCGTCGAACATGCGGCCGAACCTGGTCTCCAAAGCGAACGAGGCCAGTGCGCGATACTCGCGGACTGGCTGGCCCTCGTGGGGCGAAATAGCGTCGAAAGCTTCCGGGGAAGCGGCCGAGAAACTAGGCGGGCCAGGCCCTTATGTCAATTCGGGAACGGCATCCAGCGGTCAGGGCGACGGCGGTGCAGTCGCCGGGCGCGGCGGCGGGGCATTGGCGTCGAGGAGCTGGCCACCCCGGCAGATCATCAACTGGCCGCCGACGGTTTGGCGCTGACCTTCGTCGAAATGGACCGGACGCTGACTGTTGTTCTTGCCGACACCCGTGATCACGATGTCGCAGCCGGTCGGGCCGAGATTATGCTGCTCGTAATGGGTGGCGCCCTGGCTCGCGTTTTGCGCCGCCACCGGTCCGCTTGCCACGATCAGGGCCGCGGCTGCAAAGCTCATCGCGCTAATAACCAAACGCATGTGTTTCCTCCCTATCCACAATTCGACGTGCCTTTATTCGAACACAATAATAACACCGCTTTTCCTTGGAGTAGAGAGCCGCACGCGACGTTGTCCTGATGTCTCGCCTTGAGACGAACAACCAACACAGGACTCCCCCTCCCATGACGACCAAATTCGCCCTCCAAACCTTGGCGTTTGCTGGCATTCTCGCGGTTTCGGGCTTGCCCGCCTTCGCCGCGGACATGGCCCCGGCCAACCCGGTTCCGAGCCCGGCGATTCACAGCGACACCAACACCAAAGCGACCGTCCCCGGCGTTTCCGCTTCGACGAACACCAAGGTCAAGACCGAAGCGATGATCAACAAGGACAAGGCGGTCAGCAAAGACAAGAAGGTGCTCAAGGACAGCAAGACCGTCAAAAAGCTGCCCACCGAGCAGGTCGCGCAGCATCCGACGGCCGCTCCTTCGATCCCAGCGGTCCCGGCGAAGTCGATCCCGGCCCCGGCGGCCTCGACCAGCATCAACGGTTCGGCGGGCGCGACGGTCAGCCACTAACTTCGCCGTCCTTCCCGACCTCTTTCCGAGAACTTTCGCGGCGCGGGGCCCTCGTGGCCCCGCGTTTCGTCGCGTACTATAAGGCGGCATGTCCGCCGCCCTTCCTTTCCTGAAAATGCATGGTCTCGGCAATGATTTCGTCGTGATCGACGGACGCGCCCGCGCGCTCGCACTGGGCGGCGCAGCGGCGCGGGCGATCGCCGACCGTCATCGCGGCGTCGGCTGCGATCAGATCCTGGTCATCGAACCCGCAAAAAATTCCACGGCCGATGCCTTCATGCGCATCCACAATGCCGACGGCAGCGAGGCCGAGGCTTGCGGCAACGGCGCGCGCTGCATCGCCGCGCATCTCATGTGGGAAGACGGGCGCGACAGCATCACCATCGAAACCCTCGGCGGCATGCTGACGGCGACCAGTGCGGGCGATCATCGCGTCGCGGTCGACATGGGCGCGCCGCATCTCGAGTGGCGCGACATTCCGCTGGCGCGCGAATGCGATACGTTGCATGTGCCGTTGGTGCTCGGCGCGCTCAGCGATCCGGTCGCCACCAGCATGGGCAATCCGCACGCGACTTTTTTCGTGCCCGATGTCGCCGCGATCGATATCGCGACGCTGGGGCCGCAACTCGAACACGACGCGATGTTTCCCGCCCGCGCCAATATCGGTGTCGCGCAAATCCTCTCGCGCGACCGGATCCGCCTGCGTGTCTGGGAACGCGGCGACGGACTGACGCTGGCCTGCGGCAGCGGCGCATGCGCGGCCTTGGTCGGCGCGGCGCGGCGCGGCCTGACCGAACGTCGCGCCGAGATGATCCTCGACGGCGGCAGCCTCGACATCGATTGGCGCGATGACGGACACGTCATCATGACGGGACCGGTCGCGACCAGTTTCGCCGGCATGATCGATCCGTCGCTGCTCGGCTGATCCGCGATGCCGCCCACCATCCTGACGTTCGGCTGCCGGCTCAACGCCTTTGAATCCGAGGTGATCCGCGGCCACGCGCAAAAAGCCGGGCTCGACGACGCGATCATCGTCAACACCTGCGCCGTGACGCAGGAAGCCGAGCGTCAGGCGCGTCAGGCGATTCGCCGCGCCCGGCGCGAGCATCCACATGCCCGCCTCATCGTCACCGGCTGCGCCGCGCAGATCGATCCGACAGCCTATGCCGCGATGAGCGAGGTCGATCTCGTCCTCGGCAATGACGAGAAGCTCAAGGCCGAGAGTTACAGCAATACCATGCCGCGCGTCGCGGTCGGCGACATCATGGCGTTGACGGAAACCGCAGCCCATCTGATCGACGGATTCGAGAACCGCGCCCGCGCCTTCATCGAAGTACAGCAAGGCTGCGATCATCGCTGCACCTTCTGCATCATTCCCTTTGGCCGCGGCAACAGCCGTTCGGTGCCGATGGGCGACATCGTGCATCAGGCGCGCGAACTCGTCGCCAAAGGCGTCAACGAAATCGTGTTGACCGGGGTCGATCTCACGGGCTTCGGCGGCGATCTTCCCGGTGCGCCGCGCCTCGGCCAGCTCTGCCGGCGGTTGCTGGCGCTGGTGCCGGACCTGAAACGCTTGCGGCTGTCGTCGCTCGATCCGGTCGAGATCGACGACGATCTATGGCGATTGATCGCCGAAGAGCCGCGCCTGCTGCCGCATCTGCATCTATCGATCCAGGCCGGCGACGATATGATTCTGAAACGGATGAAGCGGCGCCATAGCCGCGCGCAAGCGATCGAGGCCTGCACGCGCGCGACCGGCCTGCGCCCTGGTATTGCACTGGGCGCCGATCTGATCGCGGGATTTCCGACCGAGGACGATGCGATGTTCGCGCGTTCCCTCGCGCTGATCGAGGAGGCCGCGCTCGATTACCTTCATGTCTTTCCCTACAGCGCGCGTCCGGGCACCCCCGCTGCGCGGATGCCGCAACTTCCGCACGTCGTCGTGCGCGAACGCGCGGCACGTTTGCGCGAAGCCGGCGCCAACGCTCTCGCGCGATCCCTTGCCGCGCGGGTCGGATCGCGCGCCGACGTGCTGGTCGAACAACCCGGCTTCGGCCGTACCGAACATTACGCACCGGTCAAGTTCGCCGGCGACGCGCCGAGCGGCGCGGTGATCGCGGTGACGCTCGACCGCGCCGCACCCGACATGCTTCACGGGCAAGCCGCATGAGCGACGCGAAGCCGGGATTGTTCGCGCGTCTCAAGTCGGGGCTCGCACGCTCGGCGCAGCGGCTGACCGACGGCATCGCCGCGATCGTCACGCGGCGCAAGCTCGACGAAGCGGCGCTCACCGAACTCGAAGATCTGTTGATCACGGCCGATCTTGGCCTCGCCGTGTCGAAAGAAATGGTCGCGGGCTTACGCCGCACGCGGTTCAACCAGGAAGCCAGCACCGAGGAAATCCGCACGACGCTGGCCGAAGGCGCCGCGAACATCCTGCGCCGGGTCGAAAAGCCGCTGACCATCGATCCCGCGATCAAGCCATTCGTCATTCTCGTCATCGGCGTCAACGGCAGCGGGAAGACCACCACGATCGGCAAACTCGCCAAGTCCTATGTCGATGCCGGCAAAAAGGTCGTGATCGCTGCCGGCGACACGTTCCGCGCCGCCGCGGTCGAGCAGCTTAAAATCTGGGGCGAGCGCGCGGGTGCCTTCGTCGTCGCCGGTGCTGCCAATGCCGACGCCGCCGGGCTGGTCTTCGACGCGCTCGATCGCGCGCGCAAGGACAGTGCCGATATTCTGCTGATCGATACGGCTGGGCGACTGCACAACAAATCCGACCTGATGGCCGAACTGCAAAAAGTTTTGCGCGTGCTCAAAAAAGCCGAGCCGACCGCGCCGCATGCCGTACTCCTCGTGCTCGACGCGACCGTCGGCCAGAACGCCCATGCGCAGGTGCAGACTTTCCGCGACATGATCGGCGTGACCGGTCTGGTGATGACGAAGCTCGACGGAACCGCCAAGGGCGGCGTGCTCGTCGCCATCGCGGAAAAATACGACATGCCGGTTCACTATATCGGCGTCGGCGAAGCGGCCGAGGATTTGCGTCCCTTCGTCGCCGTCGATTTCGCCAAGAGCCTCGTCGGCCTCGAGGATTAAGTGCGGCTTGTCCTGGCGTTCCTGCTCTTCCTGATCGTTCGCCCCGCATTCGCGGGCGAGATGCTTGTGCTCAGCGATATCCATTTCAATCCGCTTGCCGACAAAACGCTGGTCGACCGGCTTGCCGCGGCACCGGCCGAGCAATGGGCAACGCTTCTCGATACCGGCACGCAGCGCATGAGCACCTATGGCAGCGATACCAATTGGGCTTTGCTGCGCGCAAGCCTCGCCGCGATGAAGGTGCAGCCGAAGCCCGATCTCGTGCTGATTCCAGGTGATTTCGTCGTCCATCGCTTTCGCGCCCTGTTCGAAGCGGAAGCCGGCGATCACAGCGCCGCGGCGCTGCGCCGTTTCACCGCCGAGACCATCCGCTTCGTCGGATTGCAGCTCAAGGCCGCGTTTCCGGCCACGCCGATCCTGACGGTGCTCGGCAATAACGATTCGACATGCGGCGATTACGAGGAGCGGCCCGGCGGCCAGTTTCTCGCTGACACGGCCGGGCTGGCCGCCGAACTGGCAGGACCGACAGCGGGCGATGAGTTTCTCGCCAGTTGGCGCGCGCTCGGCAATTACGTCCTGCCCAATCCGGCCGCGCCCAATCATATGATTGTCGCGCTCAACACCAATTTCTTTTCGCCGCATTACAAAAATAATTGCGGCGGCGCCGGCGACGTCAATCCCGCCGAGGCGACGCTGGCGTGGCTCGAACGCACGCTGGCAACCACCGAGGCACAGCACAGAACCATATGGCTCGCGTATCACGTGCCGCCCGGCGCCGACGCCTTCGCCACCGCGCGGCACGATATCTGTACAGCGCCGCCCGTGCCGATGTTCGTCGAGCCTTATGCCGCGCGGTTCCACGCCTTGATGCTGCGCTATCACGCAACCGTCGCGGCGAGTTTCGCCGGCCACACACATATGGACGGGTTTCGCCTGTTAAGCGAAGGCGGACAGCCCTTCGGCTTCGTGATGATGAACCCGGCCCTGAGTCCGATCTTCGGCCAGAACCCGGCGTTTCGTCGCGTGACCGTCAACGGCGACGCGACGATTACCGACCAGACGGTGTCCTATCTCGCGAATCTGCCCGACGCGGTGGGTGGTGCCGTGCCGCAATGGCAACAGGAAGCCGATTTCGCGACGGCCTGGCATCTGAAGCGGTTCGATCTGGCCAATCTCGAGCAGCTCTATCGGCGTCTCGGGCATTCGGCGGCCGACCGGTCGCGTTATTTCGACCAATATGCGGTGCAGGGGCCCGCCCGCAACGATATCGCAACTGCGAACGCCGCGGTCTATCGCTGCACCGCGGGCGGCGATCTCCTGGCCGAGGTTGCGCACTGCATCTGCGCCGGCGGTAACTGATCTCGCTTTCCACCGTGGTGGGCAAGACCGCACTTGCGGAGCCGCCTGCTTCCGTTCAAATTCGCGCCCTTATTCGACAGGAGTTTTGAGTTATGGCCAAGAAAGTGAAGCGCGGCAGGCATTTCCTCAATGTCCCGGGCCCGAGCAACGTGCCCGACCGCGTTCTGCGCGCGATGGATCATCCGCTGATCGATCATCGCAGCCAGGAATTTTTCGATCTGGTCAAAGAAGTCTGCGCCGGATATCGGCGGATTTTCCGCACCGAAAGCGCGGTCGCGATCTATCCCTCGTCGGGTACCGGCGCCTGGGAAGCGGCGCTGCTCAACACGCTGTCGCCCGGCGACAAGATTCTCGGCTTCGAGAGCGGGCAATTCGCGACGCTCTGGAAAGTCATGGCCGAGCGTCACGGCCTGAGCGTCGATTTCATGCCCGGCGATTGGCGCCATCCGGTCGATCCGGCCGAGATCGAGCGCCGTCTCGTCGCCGACAAATCGCACAGCATCAAAGCGGTGACCATCGTCCACAGCGAAACCTCGACCGGCATCGCCTGTTCGATTCCGGGCGTGCGTCAGGCGATCGATCGCGCCAAGCACCCGGCCTTGCTGATGGTCGATTCGGTGTCCTCGGCCGGCGTGCACGAATATCGCCATGACGAATGGGGCGTCGACGTCACCATTTGCGGCTCGCAAAAGGGCCTGATGCTGCCGCCCGGCCTTGGTTACAACGTGGTTTCGAAGAAGGCGCTCGCCGCCAACAAGACCGCGAAACTGCCGCGCGCCTATTTCGACTGGCAGCCGATGGTCGATGCCAATCAGAGCGGCTCGTTCCCCTACACGCCGCCGATCAGCATGTTCTTCGCCGCCAAGGAAGCCATCGCGATGATGGAAGAGGAAGGCCTCGACAATATCGTCGCGCGTCACGAGCGCCTGGCCGAAGCGACACGGCGCGCGGTGCGCGCCTGGGGTCTCGAGATTCTCTGCGCCGAGCCGCGTGCCTATGCCAACGCGCTGACCGCGATCATGGTACCGGAAGGCGTCAACGCCGACGCCGTGCGCGCCGCGATCCTCGAGCACTACGATGTCTCGCTGGGCGCGGGCCTCGGTAAAGTCTTCGGCAAGGTGTTCCGCATCGGCCATCTCGGCTGGACCAACGAGCTGATGGTGATCGGCGCGATTGCCGGCGTCGAAATGGGCATGGGCGTTGCCGGCGTGAAATTTAAGAGCGGCGGCACGCAAGCAGCCATCGATTACCTCGGCGGCAACTCGGCGGCGCACGGGCGCTAAGCCGTGGACGTCGAGGCACTCGCCGGCCGGCTGATCGCAGCGCGGCAAAGCGGCAAGCGCCTCGCCTCATTGAGCGCCGACGAAGCGCCCGCGACGGCCGAGGAAGGGTATGCGCTGCAGGACGTGATCCTGCGCCGTCTCGGCATCGCGATCGCCGGGTGGAAAGCGGGTGCGTCGAGCCCGACCGCCGAACCGCAAGCGGGACCGATCCTCGCCGATCGCATGAAGCCGAGCCCGGCGCGCTTCGCCCTGCTCCCGAACGCGCTCCGGACCGTCGAGGCCGAACTGGCCTTTCGCTTCGGCCGCGATCTGCCGTCGCGTGCCACGCCCTATGCCGAGAACGAAGTCTGGGATGCGATCGACACGCTGCATGTCGGCATCGAGGTTCTGGAATCGAGTTTCGTCGACCGGCGCTTCGTGCCCGAGCACGCGGTGCTTGGCGACCTTCTCAATAACGGCGCTTATGCCTATGGACCCGCGATCACCAACTGGCGCGACCGCGAACTCGGTAAACCGAAAGCCGTGCTCATCATCGACGGCAAGGAAGTTCGCCGCGCCGATGCCGGCACACCGGGCGGGCATCCGAAACGCCTGCTCACGTTTCTCGTCAATCACGCGGCCGACCGCGGCCTTGCCATCAAGCGCGGCGACATCGTCACCACCGGCAGCCACACCGGTATGCTCGACGCACCCGCCGGCTCGACCGTAACCGCGCGGTTCGAGGGCATCGGCGAGGCAAGCCTGACATTCACGGCTTGACTTAACGTAAGTTATAACTTACCGTAAGCAATAACTTACGGTAAGACATGACCCAATTTCCCCACGTCCTGAATGCCTTAGCCGACCAGACCCGACGCGATATCTTCGAGCGCCTGGCCGCGGGGCCTCAATCGGTGGGCGCCCTCGCGCTCAACCTGCCGATCAGCCGGCCGGCGGTGTCGCAGCATCTGCGCGTCCTCAAGGAAGCCGGCCTGGTTCTCGACCGCGCCGAAGGCACGCGGCGGGTCTATCGCATCGATCCGGCGGGGCTGGGCGTCATGCGGCAATGGCTCGACCGGTTTTGGGATGCTTCGCTCAACGCCTTCAAAGCCGAGGCCGATCGCGATCAGAACGAGGAAACCGCGCCATGAGCCAGACGATCGATCCGGCGCCGGTCCGCAAATCCGTGCAGGTGAAAGCGGCGCCTGCCCGTGCCTTCGACCTCTTCACGTCCGGCATGAGTCGTTGGTGGCTCAAATCGCACAGCATCAACCCGACCAAATCGCCGACCAAGGAGATCGTGGTCGAACCGCGCATCGACGGGCGCTGGATGGAACGCGGCGAAGACGGCAGCGAGTGCCAATGGGGCAAGGTGCTCGTCTGGGAACCGCCGATGCGGCTCGTTCTCGCCTGGCAGATCAACGCGCAATTTCAATTCGATCCCGCGCTCGTCACCGAAGTCGAGATACGTTTCACACCCGACGGCACTGGCACGCGCATCGATCTCGAGCATCGTCATCTCGAACGCTTGGGTGACCAGGCGGAAACGCTGCGCCAGATGGTCGATTCGCCCAATGGTTGGGGCGCCTTGCTGGAGAGCTTTTCGCAATACGCCGTGTGAACCTCGATGCTTTTATGAGGAGGGATCATGCCTGAACTTCAAATCATCGGAAGTCCCGTCGGCAATTTCGTTTGGGCTTGCCGGATCATGTGCACCGAGAAGGGCGTCACGTATGATCTCGTCCCTGCCTTGGCGCATTCACCGGAAAGCGACGCGGTCCATCCGCTGGGCAAGATTCCCGGCCTGCGCCACGGCGATGTGACGCTCGGCGAATCGCGTGCGATCTGCCGTTATATCGATACGGTCTTTCCCGGACCGTCGCTGATGCCGAGCGATCCGGTCGCCGCCGCCCAGACCGAACAGTGGATGTCGATCGTCTGTACCGCGATCGATCCGGTCATGCTGCGCCAGTATTTTCGCGGCTATGTCTTTCCAGGAACGCCGGACGGCAGCCCCAACCGCGCGTTTATCGAGCCTGCTTTACCCCTGATGGAGCCGCAATTCGCGCTGCTGGATCGCGCCGTCGCCAAGACCGGGCATCTGGTCGGCGAGTCCTTCACCCTCGCCGACGCCTATCTCACCCCGATCCTCTATTACATGAGCAAGCCGCCCGAGAGCAGCGCGATGCTCGGCAAATGCACCGCCCTTGCCGCCTATCTCGACCGCCAATTGGCGCGCCCGAGCGTTCGCGACACGACGCCACCGGCTTTCCCCGGCGCGCGCCGAACCTGATTATTTCGGCGCGTTCTCGCCGCGGCGGCCTTGCGCGAATTCGACCGGATAGCCGTCTGGATCGAGCGCGGTCATTGCGCGTTCCCACGGCTCGTCATGCGGCGGCGTCATGAACGTGACGCCTTTCGCCAGCAGATCCTTGTAGAGACCATCGAGATCGTCGGTGCTCAGTTCGACGTGGATCGCTTTCTTCTGCGCGTCGCTCAGTTTTTCGGCGCCTTCCTTCAGCGCCTCTTCCCACCACAGCAGGCCGATCGAGCCGCCTCCCTCGCCGACCTTGATCAGCGCGAAATGCGGCGCCGCGTTCCACGCGAGTTTGAAGCCCAATTTGTTCTGATAGTAATCGACCGACCGCTCGACGCTCTCGACCGTGAGCGTGAGGCCTTCCATGCGTACCCTGTTGTCCATTGCGCGCGATCCCTTTTGCGGTTTCGGCGCATAAGCCGATGTAACCGTGTTGTGAGAACTGGGGATAACATGGAAGCCTCCCGGAAAACAGGGCGTTCACCAGCCGGCATCCTGTCGATAACTCGGCGGACGACCGGTGGAAGCCTTGTGCTTTGCTGAAGCTGGGCGGAGCGATTAAGCTCGCGTCATGGCGGACACCCCGGCAACCAACCTATTTCCCGACGACGCGAAACACGCGGCGCGGACCGGTATCCTGCCGTTCCAGTCGATCAACGCGATGCTGCGCGAGCACGAGATCTGGGGCAAGACCGAGATCCTGGCCGATCAGGTACAGCCGGCCAGCATCGACCTCCGCTTGGGGCCGACGGCGTGGCGGGTGCGCGCGAGTTTCCTGCCGGGCCCCGGCAACACGGTCGCCGATAAGATCAAGCAGCTCGATGCCTATCCGATCGACATCAGCAACGGCGCGGTGCTCGAAAAGGGCTGCGTCTATGTCGTGCCATTGCTCGAGGCGCTGCATCTCAAAAGCGGCGTCACCGCCTTCGCCAATCCGAAAAGCTCGACCGGCCGGCTCGACGTGCTGACGCGGCTCATCGCCGACGGGTGCAGCAGTTTCGACCGGCTGGATAAAGGTTATCAAGGCCCGCTCTATGTCGAGATCGCGCCACGTACTTTCAGCGTCGTGGTCCGCGAGGGCACGCGGCTTAATCAATTACGGTTTCGTCGCGGCTCGCCGGTCATCCCGTCGAGCGAGCTGCAACGCCTGCACGATACCGGACAGCTCGTTCTCTCCGACACCAACGAGCAGAATTTCGCCGACCGCAAAATGCTGCGCCTGAGCGTCGATCTTCACGGCAATGGCCTCGGCGGGCTGATCGGTTATCGCGCCAAGAAACACACCGACCGGATCGATCTCGAAAAGATCGGTCATTACGACCCGCTCGAATTCTGGGAGCCGATTCATTACCAGCGCGATCCGCCGCTGATCCTCGATCCGAACGATTTCTACATTCTCGTCACCAAGGAAGCGGTGCGCATCCCGCCCGACTTCGCCGCCGAGATGGTCGCCTACGACACATCGGTCGGCGAATTCCGCGTTCATTACGCCGGGTTCTTCGATCCCGGTTTCGGCTGGGGCGACGCGGTCTCGAAAGCGGTGCTCGAGGTCCGCTCGCACGAGGTACCGTTCACCCTCGAAGACGGGCAGACCGTCGGCTGGCTGCAATACGAGCGGATGGCCGGCAGACCCGACCGGCTCTACGGCACCGGAATCAAATCCAACTATCAGGGCCAGAGCCTGGCACTGGCCAAGCAGTTCAAGCCGTTTTCGGGCTGATGCTCTGAATCCCAAATGATCCATCGTCAGGACAGTTGGTGGAAGATGTATCCCACCCTTATCCAGGATCATGATCCGCAAACTTGGGCTTGCATTACAGCAGACGGCAAACGTTATTCACGATCCAAATTACTTGAACTTATCAATAAGGGCTCAGAGACTTGGAATAAATTCAAACGATCCCTCCCACCGATTCGATGGTATCGAACAAAAACAGGAGCGAGGTGGACCTCAGGATTTCTTTTACATTTGAAGGGCGCCGATTTGCGCCGGGTCGATTTTTCCGGCTTTGATCTTACGGGTTGTGATTTTCCTGAATCAAATTTCACTCGGGCCATATTTTCCGGGACAAATTTTAGCGAAGGGCCTCACGGTTCATTTGAACGTAACGGATCTTATAGAGGCAGCGTATTTCGTGGCACAAAATTTCAAGGAACCCACTTATCTGGAAATGACCTGTCAGAGTGTGATTTTACAAACGCCGAATTGAATGGGGTGAGTTTTCACGATGTGAACCTCGCGGGCTCGCGATTGAATAAATGTCTCATCGCGGGTCGCTTTACCGGTGTCAATGTAGAGCGCACGGACTTCGCTTCTGCCTATTTATTCTCTTCTAGTTTCATCAACATGGACTTGAGCGGCGCACGCAATCTAACCCACGCACAATTCCTTGAACATGTCACACTCGACCACCGCACACTCTTTCAATCAGGGCCACTTCCGGATATTTTTTATCGAGGTTGCGGCTTGCCCGAAATCTTCGTGGAATATATGCCTTCGTTAACCGCCATCCCGCTCCAATTCGAGACCTGTTTTATTAGTCACTCATCGAAAGACGAGGCCTTCGCCGCTCGGCTATATAAAGACCTTCAAGAGGCAAAGGTGAGGTGCTTCTATGCACCCAAAGACTTGCGAATCGGTTCGATCATCCGTGACTCAGTGGAGTCAGCAATCCACCTTAATGACCGACTGCTTTTGGTACTCTCTAAACACTCGATTTCTAGCCAATGGGTAGAGCATGAAGTGGAAGCAGCATTAGAGAGGGAGCGGAGTGAAAATCGTCCCCTATTGTTTCCCATCATGATAGACGGGGCTGTGATGACCACCGCAAAAGGATGGGCGGCCAATTTGCGGCGGCAGCGGCATATTGGAGACTTCAGGCAATGGGCCAACCAATCCGCCTACAGGGAGGGGCTGCAAAAGTTGCTTTCCGACCTACAGGTCCCGGCCTGAATAAGTTCGCTCCAATACGAGCGGATGCCCGGCAGACCTGACCGGCTCTACGGCACCGGAATCAAATCCAACTATCAGGGCCAGAGCCTGGCGCTGGCCAAGCAGTTCAAGCCGTTTTCGGGCTGATTGCCGGCCTCAATCCGCGTCTCGCCGATCCCTGGCAACGCTTAACCCGGCGCTAACCATTTATTAACCTTGATTCATCAGAGTTAAGTTTCAATTAAGTTTAGATGAATCTTCGTTAACTGTGCTTGCGGGAGCCCCTGTCCCGCGCCGATACTTGGAGACGTTTTCTTGCGGACAATCGCCTTGCCCAGGCCAGACCCCGTCAAACGTCAGACCGTGGCGATCGTCGATGATCGCGCCACCAACCTCAAAATCCTTGAGAAGTTGGCGACATCCCTCATGGAAGGGGTCGAGGTCACGATTTTCGACCGGCCGCAAAAGGCGCTCGACGCCGCGCCGGGCAATCCGCCCGACCTGGTCATCACCGATTTCAACATGCCGGAACTGGACGGCGCCGAATTCATCCGGCGGTTCCGCGCCATCCCGTCCTGCGCCGACGTGCCGGTGGTGGTCATCACCGCCTATGAGGATCGCGACCTGCGCTACAAGGCGCTCGAGGCGGGTGCCACCGATTTCCTGCTGAGCCCGGTCGATCACCACGAATTCCGCGTCCGGTCACGCAATCTCCTGACCATGCGGCGTCAGCAATTGCAGCTCAAAGAGCGCGCGACCTCGCTCGAACAGAAGATGCAGGCCGAACAGAAGCGTCATAAGGATGCGCTGCGCGAAAGCCACGAACTGTTGATGCGGGTGATCGACGCGGTGCCCGTGATGGTCGCGGCGACCGATCGCGACGGCCGCTATGTCTTCGTCAACGACTGGTTCGCCAAGCGCATCGGCCGCCCGGCCGCCCAAGTCATCGGCAACACGCCGATCCAGGTCCGCGACGATCTCGCCGCCCGCGCGGCGATGGAACGCGACCGCCGCATCGTCGCCGGCATCGACCAGGCCGGCGCTTTCGAAGAGAACCTGCCCGCCATCGGCGAGATCGACCGCCGCGTCTTGCTGACCACCAAGGCGCTGTTGCGCGATCCGTCGGGCCGGCCCGCGCTTGTCGTCACCGCCTCACTCGACATCACCGACCGCAAGGCCGCGGAAATGGCCCTCGTCCACGCGAAGGACGAAGCCGAACTGGCCAGCCGCTCGAAGACCGAATTCCTCGCCAATATGAGCCACGAGCTGCGCACGCCGCTCAACGCGATCATCGGCTTCAGCCAGGTGATGGCCGATCAGCTCATGGGGCCGGTCGGCAGCGAGCGGTATGTCGGCTATTCGCGCGACATCTGCACCAGCGCGCAGCATCTGCTCGGCATCATCAGCGACATTCTCGACGTCTCGAAGCTCGAAGCCGGCAAGATCGAACTCGATGAAGAAGAAACCGAGATTTCCCAGGTCGTTCGCGACGTGATGCAACTGGTCGGTGAGCGCGCCCGCGCGCTCGAGATCGGCATCGACATCGATCTCGCGCCCGATATGCCGCAACTGCGCGCCGATCCGTTGAAGTTGAAGCAGGTCCTGCTGAACCTCGTCACCAATGCGGTCAAGTTCAGCCATGCCGGCGACCGCGTGCTGCTGTCGGCGCGATTCGACGATCGCGGCTATCACATCGCGGTGGCCGATCACGGCATCGGCATGGATGCGCGCGAGATCGATACCGCCCTCACCCGCTTCGGCCAGGTCGCCAGCACCTGGAGCCGGCGCCATCCCGGCACCGGCCTCGGCCTGCCGCTCGCCATCGGCCTCGTCGAGTTGCACGGCGGCCGCCTCGGCGTCGAAAGCCAGAAGGGCGTCGGCACCACCGTGACCTTCACCATACCGCGCGAGCGCGCCTTGATCGCGCCCAGCGCCACCGCTGTCTCGGCCTGATCGATTGCCCCAAGCCATCGTCCTTGCCGTCATCGCCGGATATGCCGACGCCGCGGGATATCTGCGTTTCGACGCCTTCGCCGGCATGATGACTGGCAACACGGTGCTGATGGGCATGGCCGCGGCGCGCCACGCGCCGCTGGCATCACTCGGCTATTGCGGATTGATCGCGATCTTCTTCGCCGGCGCATTGAGTGGACGCAGCCTCATCCAGCTCGGCCGCAGCCCCAATTTCGTTTTCGCGATCGAAGCCGCCCTGCTGTTCCTGACCGATGCGATCGGCGCCGGCTGGGCGATCGTGCCACTGGTCGTGGCGATGGGCGTTCAGAGCACCGCCATGACCCAATTCCACGGCGTTCGCCTCAATACCGTCTTCATCACCGGCAATCTGCAGCGTTTCGCCGAGGGTCTTGCCAGTCGCCACGGTCCGCGCCGCAAAGGCGAACCGATGCCGCCCGAGGGACAGGGCAAGATCTGGATTTTCGGCTGGGTCTGGCTCGGCTACGCGGCCGGCGCCGGGTTCGGCGCCGCCGGCGCCGAGTATCTGAGCTGGCCGCTGCTCATTCCGGTCGCTCTCTTGGGCTATATCGCCTGGGAAAATCACCGGGCGGCAGGCTTCGCCTAACCGCTAGATATCGCTGTCCATCGCTCCTTATCACCTAGCTATAGATTTTTTGGGCTCCAAACGGCACTATGCGAAGCGGCGTCTCAATGGCTGAGAATCGCCTGATTTGGTGTGGCGGGGGAGCCGCAAAGCGCTCATGACGGAACGGCCGGAGCCGACCTCTTCGCCCGCATCGTTCAGCGGCACGGCACGCTGGGTCATGGTTGCCTTGGCGCTGGATGCGGTCGCGGCCCCTTTGGTGGTCGCGGCGATCCTTGGACCCGGGTTGAAACTCGGCCTGGTGCCCGGGCTTGCCGCCGTCCCGCTGGAGAATCTCTTTCTCGGTGCATTGGCGCTGGTGCTGGTTGGACCGGCCCTCGCCGTGATCGCCGTCGCCCTGCGCGGCTTCGGGACCGTCGCGCGCGACCTGCTGGAGCGCGGCGACACCGAGCCGCAACAGGCGATCATCCGCATCTTCATCGCCGGCGCGGTGCTCGCCTATATCGGCGCGCTCGCGATCACGGGCAAGGGTGCCGACGCCATCCCGCCGCTGCTCGCGGTCGACGTCTCGGGCATCCTCACCGCCTGGCTGCTGTTCGTCCATCTGATGTCGGACCCGGCGCCGTCGAGAGCGCGGCGGCTCGCGGCGATGGTCAACGACGTCGTGTTGATCTCGGTCTTCCTCCATGTCGGCGATGCGTTCGCGGCGCCGTGGTTCTCGATCTATCTCTGGGTCGTCCTCGGCTTCGGCTTTCGCTTCGGCGTCCGCTCGCTGGCGGTCTGCGCCGTGCTGGCATTGATCGGCTTTGCCGCGGTCTACGCGACCACGCCTTATTGGCAGGTACGCTGGCCGGTCGCGGCCGGCATCGGCCTGGCGCTGGTCCTGCTCCCGAGTTACGCCGGTTCGCTGGTGCGCCGCCTGACCGCGGCAAAAGCGGTGGCCGAGGAAGCCAACGCCGCCAAGACCCGGTTCCTCGCGATCATGAGCCACGAGCTGCGCACGCCGCTCAACAGCGTGATCGGCATGGGCTCGCTGATCGCGCGCACCAAGCTCGACAACGAGCAGCGCGACATGCTGGCCACGATGCAGCATTCGGCCGCCCAATTGCTCAGCCTCGTCAACGACGTGCTCGACCTCTCGAAGCTCGAGACCGGGCGGATGACGCCGAGCATCGAAAGCTTCGTCCTCCACGAGGTGATGGGCGGCGCCGTCGCCATCGTGCGGCCGCAAGCCGAGGCCAAGGGCTTGGCCCTGACCCTGCGGATCGATCCGCGCCTGCCGCATGCCTATCGCGGCTTGCCGCTGCAACTGCGCCAGGTTCTCGTGAACCTCCTGGCCAATGCCGTGAAGTTCACCGCCAAGGGCCATGTCGCGATCATCGGCACGCTGGTCGCGCGCGAGGACAAGCGCGTTCGCTTTACCATCGCGGTACGCGACGAAGGCATCGGCATTCCGAAAGAGGCGCAGGCGCGTATTTTCGACCTCTTCACCCAGGCCGATGAAAGCGTGACGCGGCGCTTCGGCGGCACCGG
Source organism: uncultured Rhodospirillales bacterium (assembly GCA_903828515.1). Lineage (GTDB taxonomy): Bacteria > Pseudomonadota > Alphaproteobacteria > ATCC43930 > CGMCC-115725 > CAIKMD01. The sequence continues at coordinate 62,742 of CAIKMD010000001.1, forward strand.
CCTCGGACTCGCCATCGCCAAACAATTGACCGAGCTGATGGGCGGCGCGATCGCGCTCGACAGCGAACCGAACAAGGGCAGCACCTTCACCCTGACCCTGACCCTCGAACAGGATTCGAGCGACAGCGTGCGCGCGCCTAATCTCGAGAACCGCAAGCTCGTCCTGATCTCGTCCGACAAGGAATTCGCCGCGACCACCGAAGAACGCCTGCGCGCGTGGCGCGGGGACGTACGCTGGATCGCGCATGACGAGCAGGCGCTCGGCGAACTGGCCCTCGCCGGCAAGACCGACCGACCGGTCGTGCTGATCGTCGATGGGCGCACCAATCCGCTGGCGGGGTTGAGCATCGCGCATCGTTCGACCACCGCGATGGTCGTACCGCCGCTCATCATCTTCATCGCGCCGCCGAAGGGCAGCGAAGCGATTGCGGGCCTCGCCGCCTCGCAGCTTTCCGCCGTGCTCGAAGCGCCGCTGGGTGAAGCCGATCTCGCCAGCGCCCTCTTGGGCGTGCTCGCCGGCGATCAGCCGCTCTCGGCATCGTCCGCGGCTCCCAGCATGCCCGTATCGACGCAGTCACGGACGCAAGCACCAGCGCCCAGCGCGGTCGAAACGCCGCCGATCGTTGCGGCCACGCCGCTCATGGTGCTGGTCGCCGACGACAACGAAGCCAATTGCAAGATCCTCAAGAGCGTGCTCGAAAGCGCCGGTCACGAAGTCGAAATCGCCGGCGACGGCGAGGCCGCGCTGTCGGCGTTGGAGCGCTCGCGCTTCGATCTCGCATTGCTCGACATCAACATGCCGGAAGTCAGCGGGTACGAGGTCGCCAAGCTCTATCGCGTCAGCCATGTCGGTGAATGGCGGCTGCCGATCGTGGCGTTGACCGCCGACGCAACTACCGAGACCGAGCGCCTCTGCCGCGACGCGGGCATGGATGCCGTGCTGACCAAGCCGGTCGAAGCCGCACAACTGCTCTCCGCCCTCGACCAGATTTACGCGCGCTCCGTGCGGTCCGAGCGCATCGCGGTCGGAGCACCCCCGGTCGTCACCTCGATTACCGCTCACCCGCGTTTCGTCGCCGATGCCGGCGCGGTGGTCGACGAAGCAACCTTCGACGCGCTCCGGAATCTGGGCGGCAGCGATTTCGTCATCGAGGTCGTCGACACGTTCCGCAAGGACGCGTGGCGCCTGATCGATCAATTGAAAGTCGCGGCCGAGAAAGCCGATCTGCGCGAGTTCCGCGATTTGATGCATTCGATGCGCAGCGGCGCCGCCAATGTCGGCGGCGTAAAACTGTGCCAGACGCTCACGTCATTGCGCGACGTCTCGACCAAAGATCTGCGCGCCGGTGGCGGCGCCTATGTCGAGAAGATCGAGGGCGAGTTGTCGCGCCTCGATACCAATCTCGGCTTGCTGCTGGAAACCCAGCGCCGGGGTTAGATCAGCTTCCGTAAAGCTCGGCCACCGCGCGTTCGGCACCCGCCCGCAGGAAGCCCGCGTCGCCGCCGAAGGTGACGAGGCGGAAGCCCAGCCCGGCCATGTGCTTGGCCATCTTGGGCGAGCCCGTGTGGATGCCGGGAATGATCTTGTTCTTTTGGCATGCCGCGAGAATCTTCGCGACCGCCGCGACATGCTCGGGCTCGCTGCGATCGAGGCCGGGCCCGAGGCCGAGCGAGATCGCGAGATCGGACGGCCCGATATAAAGTCCGTCGAGGCCGGGCGTCGCCGCGATCTCGTCGACCTTATCCAGGCCCTCGCGCGTCTCGATCATCGGAAAACACAACACGCCGTCGCCCAGGGCCTTTTGATCGCGCGTGCCCATGACGATCGCCGCGCGCGCCGGGCCGTTGGAGCGTTCGCCCTTTGGCGGATAGCGGCAGGCAGCAACCGCCTTGCGCGCCTGTTCCGGATTGCTGACCATCGGGATGATCACGCCCTGCGCGCCGGCATCGAGGTTTTTGCCGATGATCCAGTCTTCGTTGGCCGGCACTCGGGTCAGCGGCACGATCCCGCGCGCGTCGATCGCGCGCGCCATCTCGATCATGTCGCGATAATCGGTGACGCCGTGCTGCTGATCGACGCAGATATAGTCGATGCCCTTGGTGGCGACGACTTCCATCGCGAAGGCGCAAGGCAGGCTGGCGAAGAGTCCGAAGACCGTCTCGCCTTTCGCCCATTTCTCGCGCAGCGCAAATACCGTGGCCATCGTTTCTCTCCCCAAAATTCTGGCGCGATTGTTCGCCGCGCGGACGCGCGGTGTCAATCGAGCAAACGAACGGCGTTAAAGGCGGTTAGACAGCCTGGCGCGTGATCCGGCGTTCCTGCGCGGCAACCAGACGCAGCATGCGGCGCAGGCCAGCTTCGTCGAGTTTCAGCGCGGCCTCGACCCAGAGATCGGCGATCCGGGTCATTTCCTCGAACGTCACGGTGTTGACCAGACGCCGGGCGCGGTAGAGCGCGCGCAACGCGGCGTAGCGGCGACCGCCGCGGCCGATGAAATCGTAGAACGCGTTCACGCCCTGGCCATCCGGCGCCAGCACATCGACCGCGCCCATCGCATGAAGCTGCTCCGCGCTATAGATCTCGCCGCTCATGATGATGCGTTCGGCCAGGCCCGGCGCGATGCGGCGGGTCAGGAACGTATAGGCGCCCATGCCGGGGAAGAGATTGAACAGGATTTCGGGCAGGCCGAACTTGGCGCTGCGTTCGGCGACGATCAGGTTGGACGACAGCGCCGCCTCGAACCCGCCGCCCAGCGCGTCGCCCTGTACCAGAGCTACCGAGATGATCGGCAAGTCGAACCCGAGGCCGGTGGCATTGGTGAACCCGACTTCGCAGCAGGCATGGGCATAACGCCGGAGCGCCGCGCGATCGCGATTGCGGATGAGCGTAGTGAAAAGATCGAGATCGCCGCCGAGATTCCAGACCCCCGGCGCGCGCGAGCCCAGCACCATGTAACGCACCGGCGGCTCGGCATTGTCGCGGTCGCCGAAAAGGCCGCGCACCATGCGCTGAACGCCCTGCGCCTCGGCCAAGACCGTATTGGTGAAACAGGGCCGGCCGGCAAAGTCGAAGTAGCAGAACAGGACTTTTTCGTCGGGATCGTATTCGAGGTCGAATTCCGTGAAAGACGCGGTGTCGATCGCGGCCTGGACCCGATCCGTGGGCGCCAGCAGCGCGTCGAACGGCGATGGGGCGGAGTCGGTGCTGCCGGCGTCCGGGGCTAGCCGGTCTTGAACCAGATCGATCAGCAACGGTACGGTCGACATCCCTTCGCTCCCAGCGGCAACCCGCAATGACAGCGTTTACGTTGCGTTAATAATTCAATCTTTTCAATATGATTCTGTTAACTCCTGACGATTGGCCTTAAGGAGACAAGCAATAGTGGGATGGTGTGTCTTTTTGGCTATCCCTAGTTTCGGTCCGAATCCTTACCGGTGGCGGTCGCATGGCTTCCAGCCGATTCGGGCCAAAGGCGGGGCCGCTGGCTCCATAGGCGGGCCATCGCTAGCCGTCATCGCCGGGTTGGTTTAAGACTGACGCCGATCAAACCGACAGGTGACAGCATGGATGCGATCGACGCCCTGACCTCGCGCCGCAGCGCCGGGCAATTCACCGAGCCCGCGCCAGACGAGGCAACCCTCAACGAGATCCTGCGCGCCGCGATGCGGGCGCCCGATCACGGCAAGCTGCGCCCGTGGCGCTTCATCGTGCTGCGCGGCGACGCCCGCAAGCGCTTCGGCGATGTCTGCGTCGAGGCGATGAAACGCCGCGAGCCGGACGCGCCCGCCAACATGCTCGATCGTGAACGCGAAAAACCATTGCGCGCACCGCTGATCGTCGTGCTCGCCGCGGCGATCAAGGAAGGCAAGATTCCCGCGGTCGAACAATTGCTCGCCGCCGGGGCCGCGGCGCAGAACGTGATGCTCGCCGCGCACGCGATGGGTTATGGCGCGGCCTGGAAAACCGGCGCGCCGGCTTACGACGACTTCGTCAAAGAAGCGCTGGGCCTGGCGCGGACCGATCAGATCGTCGGTTTCATGTATCTCGGCACCCCGGCCACCGTGCCGCCGCCGCTGCCAGCGCCACCCGAATTCTCGACCCTCGTGCGGGAATGGGTTGGCTGAGTGATCGGCTGAACCCGGCGTGCTTTATCGCAACTACACGATCGCCGCGCTGCTGACCGCCGCGGCGATCGTTTACCTGTCGCTCTATCCGTTCGAATGGCGCACCGACTTCCCGCCCTGGGGGCCGCTGACCCAGTTGGCGCGCACCGCGCATGAATGGCCGCAAAGCCACGGCGATTTCCTCGCCAATGTGACGCTCTATCTACCCTGGGGATTTTTCGCCGGTCTTGCCTTCACCCGGCGGATGCCGAGCATCGTGCGGATCGCGATCGCAACATTGTTCGGCGCGCTGCTCAGTTTCGCGATGGAACTCGCGCAATTCGATGTCGTCGGCCGCTTCACCGACATGCGGGACATCTATGCCAATGCGACGGGTTCGCTTTTCGGAGCAATCGTCGCCGTAATGGTGGGCGGCGACATGCGGGTGGGATTGCCGCACGGGATCAATCTCGAACCGTTTCCGGTGTTCCTCCTCGTCGGGTTTTTAGCCGTGCGGCTTTACCCTTATGTGCCGGTAATCGACCTGCACAAATATCTGCAGGCGATCCGGCCGCTTCTCAACGTGTCGAGTCTGCCGAAGGCGGAATTGTTCATTCGCACCGCACTGTGGCTGCTGATCGCCTATCTCGGCGAAATCCTGAGCGGAAAGCGGGCGGCGCTTCTGACCTTCATCCTCATCGCGGGACTGGTCTTCGCCGGGCGCATCGCGATTGCCGACGCCACGCTGTCAGCGCCCGACGTTCTCGGCGCGATGATCGCCTTCGCGCTCTGGTTCCTCTTGCTGCGTTTTCTGCCGGGGCGGGTCGCGCTGCTCGCGCTGTTCTTCGCCGCCGCCCTGATCCTCGAACGCCTCGATCCTTTCCGGCTCAATCCCAATCCGCGCGGCTTCGACTGGATTCCCTTTGCCGGCATGATGCACGGCACGATCGAAGGGGCGATCCTCAGCTTCCTGAGCAAATTCTTCTTCTATGGCGGCCTGATCTGGCTGCTGAACGAAGCGGGCTTGCGGTTGTGGCGCGCCACCGTCGCGGTGGTGATTCTGGTTTTCTTCTGCAGCGTGATCGAGCGTTACATTCCCGGCCGCAGCGCCGAAATCACCGATACCGTGATGGCGATTTTGATCGGGATCACGATCAAGTTGATGAATCCACGCCGGCGGGGACAGCCGCAACCGGCGTGAAATCCGCGCAGCACGCGTCGGCCGTGAGATAGCGGTCGTGGCGCAGGCATAAGCCGTCCTCGGACCGCACCGAACCCCAGGCCGAGCTCATCGCGTTCAGACCCTTGATCGTCGCCTCGAGGAATTGCGGATCATTGTGGAAATGACCACAATCCCGGCACGAGGCTTTGAACGGCGCGGCGCTCATTTGCCGAGATTCGTCCAGTAAGCGGCGAACACCCAGGCCGACAGCAGGAAGCCCAACACCACGTTCACGGCGACACCCGACGTGAAGGCGATGAACGGCTTGCTTCCCGCTTTGGCGAGTTCACGGAAGCGCGTGGTCAGGCCGATCGAGAGAAAGCAGAAGATGAACGCCCAGGTGCGCAGGTCCTTGATCGGCGCGACCAGACCGGGATTCACGATCTTGTTGTAATCGGCGAGGCTGTAACTGCTGGTAACCCAGGTCACGATCAGCGAGGCGAGCAGGAAACCGATCACGAATTTCGGAAACCGGTACCAGATTTCGGCCGCGTTCGGGCGACGGCCGACCGCGTCTTTCTCCCAGCGTGTGGTCGCGACGATCGCGAGCACGAAGGCCCAGATGCCGATCCACACGTCGCGGCCGACCACTTTCATCAGCGTGAAAGCGAGCACAGCCTGGTCGCTGGTACCGGCGCCGCTTTTCGCTGCCATCGCGCCATAAGTCTGCGCCGCCGCGATGCCGGCGGCATCGGCGAATTCCGACGTGCCGATCCAAGCGCCGCCGACGCCGGCGGGCAGGTTCAATCCATGCGCGACGAAGGGCAGCACGAAAATCATGACGATCGCCCACAGGATCACCAGCGTGATCGCGATCGGCGCATCGTCTTTCTTGGCACCGACCGCACCCGCGATGGCGATCGCCGCCGAGACGCCGCAGACCGCGCCGCCGACGCCCAGCGTCGCCGCGAGACGGCGGTCGAGCCCGAGTTTCGTCGCGACCCAGAAGATCACGCCGAAGGTAACGATCGAGACGATCGACGCCTGAAGGATCGCGACCGGCCCGGCCCAGATGATGAGGGTGAACGGCACCGTTGCGCCAAGCAGCACGATCGCCGTCTTTACGTAGAACTCGACGCGGAATCCGGCATCGAGCCAACGCGGCAACCCGACCAGATTGGCAATCGCCAGTCCGACGACCAATGCCACCAGCGGCGCCTCGAAGCCGTAATAATTCGCGACGTCCCACTGACCGATGACGAACACGATGACGGCCAGGACATAGATGAAGACGAAGGCCGGCAGGAAATCGCGCGCCTTGTGCCCGAGCGCCGAGAGGACGACCGAGAACGCCGCCGCCCAGAGCAGGAACTGCACGACGTAACGCTGCCAGTTATTCGTCAGGTCCGTGCTGAGTTGCGCGAAGCTCGACCATTTTGCTGGCGTCACCGCGACCCAACGCCAGCTGGCGCCTTGGGCGAACAACACGAGACCGACAGCGACGATGCCGAGACCCAGCCAGATCGCCCACCAATCCTCTTTCAGCCACAACTCACTCCAACCGGAACGGCGCGACGCAGCGGGGGGCGCGTCGAAAGTGCTTTCGACCTTACTCATGGGTTTCCTCGTTAATCGACGGAAGCGGGATTGTGATCGGCGTCAGGCGGCGCAGCGACAGGGCGCGACGCCGAGCGTCGTCCGCGCCCGCGCAACAACGCCGCGCAATTCCGCCTGGCTCACGCCATCGCGGTGCATCACCAGATGCACCAGGGGATCGGACAGCACCTCGCACAGCACGGGCTCGACCCCGGCTTCCATCCAGTTGCGATTGACGGCGTCATATCGTGCAGCGAGCGGGACGAGTTTCGGCATCTTTGTGCCTCCTGATAACGTGGTTCATTATCAGAATACAAAATTATAATGTCAAATATAATATATTAACTAAATATCACTGTTAAATATGAGGCGACAAATCATCCTCCCCGCTCAGGCGGGGAAATCAGACCGGCAGGATGAATTTCAGGCCGAGGCCCAGCACGGTGGCGCCGAGCATACCGACCAGCATGCCGCGCCGCGCGAGGAAGATGAGCGCGAGGGTCGAGAGGAACACCACCCAGGGAATCAATCCCGTCATCGCCTCGGTGCCGACCCGAAAACCGACCGCGAACATCAGCCCGACCGACGAGGCGCCAAGGCCGCGGATCGCGCCCTGAACCCAGCCGACCTCGCGCATGCGGTCGTAGACCTTGAGCACCGGCAGGACGAGATAGCCGCCGATCTGGATCGAGAGCATCGCCGCCAGCGCGCCGAGCCAGCCATAAATCATGAAGCCTATCGAGGCGAGATAGAGATTGTTCTGTCCGGGCGTCACGCGTCCCAGCGCGTAGGCATAGAGAAACTGATTAAGGTTGAGGATTCCGGAGTCCTCCACCAGGCGATGCTGCAACAGCGCGACCACCGCCGAGCCATTGCCGAAGGCGAGCATGTTGTAGGTTCCGATGACGATGAAAACCTGGAACAGGCTCATGGGCGTGGCTCGTTCTTGCCGCGCAGGAACAGCGCGCCGGCGACGCCGCCGCCCAGGATGACGAGGGCCGGATTGAGTCCGGGCCAGATGACCAGAACGCAAGCCGCCACGACGAAGACGAAATCGAGCGACAGACGCATCAGCGGCCGGCCGAGCCGCAACGCGGACACCACGATGATGCCGAGCGCGGCCGGCAACAGCGTCGCGTCGATGTAATCGAGCACCGGCCCGTGCGCGAGATACCCATAGGCGATCGTCAAAACGACGACGCAAACAAAGCCCGGCAGGATCATCGCGACCAGCGCCACAACGGTTCCGGCAAAGCCCGCAAGCCGATAGCCGACCGCGACCGCGACCGCGGTCATCGTCCCGGACGGCATGAGCCGCCCGATGCTCCACAGCGTCAGCAATTCCTTATCGGGCAGGATGCGCCGCAAAGTGACGAGTTGTTCCTGCAACAGACCGAGCACGCCGAGGCCGCCGCCGAAGGCGCAACCTGCCTTGAAGAACACAATGAAAATCTGCGTCAGGCTGAGGGTCGGATGGGGCGTTGGCGATTGCGGCTCGACGACTTCCGACACGCTTTTCTTTCGTCCCCCAAACGCCGGCCGGCACTGCCGTCATCAAAGCGTGGCAGCGCAAACATGGTTAATTCCGTATTGCCAATTTCGCACCGCAGCGCGATCCCCGCAAGTCACGGCGAATTTTATTTAAGCACGATTTAATCTTGGCAGGCGAAGCTGGCGTAATGGGTCATGAGGTAACAAGGGCTATGACGTCGCGTTCGCTGATCTCGCCAGCCGAGTTGAATCATATTGTTCGCCTGCACGGAATGTTCCGCCAATCCCGGCCGGGCGGGCAGCGTGCGAATCTATGCTATCGCGACCTGAGCGGACTCGACGTCTCGGGGCAAGATTTGTCGAGCGCCGATTTTACCGGCGCGTTCCTCGTCGGCACCAACCTCGAAGCTGCCAACCTCACCGGCGCCGTGCTGTTCGCGAGCAATCTCAGCCGCGCCAATCTGCGCAACGCCAAACTCGTTCACGCTGACCTGCGCGGCGCCATGTTGCGCGGCGCCGATCTGTCGGGCGCCGATCTCTTCGAAGCCGACCTGCGTGACGGACGCATCGCGCAATGGCAGCGCTCGGGCGAACTCCAGGATGTCGAGATCGACGTCGCCTTGGCCAGCACCGGTCTCGGAGCCGTCGACGAGATGCGACGTTCGCCGCCGCGATCGGGACATACCGATTTTTCCGACGCCGTCATGCGCAACACCCGCCTCGTTCGCGCCGATCTGCGTCAGGCGACGCTGACCGGCGCCGATCTGGGCGGCGCCGATCTTTCGGGCGCCGACCTCCGGGGCGCCAATCTGGCAGGCGCCGTACTGACCAGCACGATGCTCGAAAGCGCGCATACGAACGGCGCGAACCTTCGCGACACGCTGAACGACAAGCCGGCCGGGCTCCTCCTCCAGGACCTCAATGATCCGCTCGACGTTCTGCTGGAGAACCACGAACGCTGGGTCGCGACCAACGGCCGCAAAGGCGCCCAGCTCGACCTCTCCGGCTTCGATTTGCGCACCGCGCGGTCGCTGGCCGGTGCCGAACTCGCCGCGCTCAAGGCGAGCGACGCCGTCCTGTTCGGGCTCGATCTTTCCGGCATCGGACTCCAGGCAGCGCAACTCGACCGTTCCGACCTTCGCTCCTGCAACCTGCGCGGCGCGGATTTGCGCGGGATCAGCCTCAAGGGCGCGCGACTCGTCAATGCGGACATGCGCAATTGCCGCCTCGGCCCCTTGGTCGTGGGCCAGGATCGCTTCATTCAAAGCCAGCTCGACGGGGCCGAACTGCGCAATGCCGATTTGCGCGGTGCGGATTTGCGCCAGGCCGTGTTGCGCCGCACCGATTTCGCCGGTGCGGACATGACCGGCGCCCGACTCGACAACGCCGTTCTCGAAGGATCGTCCCTCGCCCGTAGCGTCGGGGCGCTCTGACTCTTTCTTGTTGGTAGTACGCCTGTTAGAATCGACCGCAACGAACGCCGTCGCCCCAACTCAAGGGACGCGGCAATCTTATGGAGAGAAACGTATGAGCACGACATCAAGACGGACGCCGCCCGTCAAACGGCCGGCGTTGAGACACTCCGACGACCTCGCGATTCTGGAACGCGAACACGACACCGACGAGCCAAGCCGCATCGAGCGGGATCATTGGCGCGGCGAAGGCGTGGTCGGCGATAATCACACCGACTAAACCCGACACGCCGGCTAAGTCCTGTTGACACCACCGCCAACCCGCTCATGCTGTGAGGCACGGGGAGCGGGACCACGGTGGATCGACGCAATAATTTCGACGCACTGCGGCTCGTGGCCGCGACCAGTGTCATTTTTTCGCATGCCTTCTTGATCGGCGAGGGAACCCAAGACCCCGAGCCGCTCATGCGATTGACCGGCGGCCAGACCATTCTCGGCGTGGTCGGCGTATTCGTCTTTTTCACGATCAGCGGCTTTCTCGTTACCCAAAGTTTCGATACGACGCACTCGCCGGCGCGCTTCGCCGCCAAGCGCGCGCTGCGGATTTATCCGGGACTTCTGGTCTGTCTGCTGCTCTCGGCCTTCGTGCTGGGGCCATGGGCCAGCAATCTGCCGGTGGCCGAGTATTTCGGCCACCGCGAGGTTTACACCTACGTCGTCAGCAACCTGACCATGATCATGCCGGCCAACAGCCTGCCCGGCGTGTGGTTCACCAAGTTCTCGGCCGGTGGCGTGATCGACGGTCCGCTGTGGACGCTGCCGTGCGAAGTCGCGATGTATCTCATGGTCATGGCGCTCGGCATGCTGCGGCTGCTCGATCTGCGCGTCATCGCGGGACTGATCGCCATCGGCATGGCCGGTATCTGGTTCGATACCGCCTCGAGTGAATACTTCGTCGGCAGCGCGGTCTGGCTGCTCTCATTCTTCGCGGCCGGCATGGCCCTCTATCTGTTGCGCGAGCGCGGTATTTTCCGCTGGCCGTTCGCCTTGATCGCCGTCGCGATCCTGGTCGGCTCGATTCCGCTCAAGGCATTCATCCTGCTGTTCCCGCTCTCGGGGTCCTATCTCGTGATCTATGTGGCGCTTCACCCGGGTCTGCCCAGCATCCCGGCGGCGCGCTTCGGCGATCTTTCTTACGGGCTCTATATCTATGGCTGGCCGGTCGAGCAGATGCTGGTCCAGCTCAACGGCTATTCGATGCCGTGGCCGAAGCTATTCGCCCTGGCCTTTCCGATCACCGCCGTACTCGCCTTTCTGTCCTGGCACCTCGTCGAATCGCGCGCGTTGCGCTTCAAGCCGAAAGCCGCAGCGGCGGTTGGGCCCCGGCAAGCGGCGTAGCCGCAAGCGTCGCGAGAAAATCCGAGCGCCAGGTATCGATCGTATTCCGCTGTATGATCGTCATCATCGCCGACCAGCGTTCAATTCGTTCCTCGCGCGGCATGATCAGTCCGCGGTGCAGCGCCGCTGCGGTTGCGTCGATATCGATCGGATTGACCAGCAACGCCGTCGTCAACTCGCGCGCCGCCCCGGCGAAACGCGACAGCACCAGCACGCCGGGATCTTGCGGGTTCTGGGCGGCGACGAATTCCTTGGCGACGAGATTCATCCCGTCCCGCAATGGCGTCACCAACCCGATGCGCGAGCGGCGCAGAAACCCCGCCAGGGTCGGGCGCGAGAAGCTTCGGTTGAGGTAGCGGATCGGCGACCAGTCGAATTCCGCGAACTTGCCGTTGACCCGGCCGGCCAGGCCTTCGATCTCGCGGCGCAACGCGCGGTATTGCGCAACCTCGCCGCGCGAATGCGGCGTGATCTGCAGATAATTGAACTGGCGACGATGTTCCGGCCAATCGGTCAGCAGCGCGTCCATCGCGTCGAACCTCTGTGGGATGCCTTTCGAATAGTCGAGGCGATCGATGCCGAGAACGAGCGGACGTCCGGCGAGACTTTCGTCGAGGCGTCGGGTTTCGGCCGAATGCTCGGCCCGCTGCGCCAGGGACATAAAACCTTCGGTGTCGATGCCGATGGGAAACGCGGCGACGCGCCCGGTCTGGCCGCGCACTTCATAGACGCCATCGGCCTGCTCGACGCCGCCGGCGACGTCGACGATGCAATGGAGAAACGCGCGGACGCAATCCTCGGTCTGCATGCCGACCAGGTCGTAAAAGGAAAGCGACGCGAGCAGCGCCTCGTGGCGGGGCAGAGCGATCAATATCTCCGCCGGCGGAAACGGCGTGTGGAGGAAAAATCCGATGCGGCTCTTGACCCCGAGCTTGCGCAATTCCTCGCCGAGCGGAAACAAGTGATAATCGTGCACCCAGATCAGATCGTCGGGCCGCAGCAGCGGGGCCAACATCGCGGCAAAGCGTCGATTGACCTCGCCATAGGCGCGTGCGGCTTCGCGCCGATACTCCATCAACCCCAGGCGAAGATGCAGGAGAGGCCACAACGTGCCGTTGGCGAAACCGAGATAATAGAGACGGTGCTCGTCGGGCGTCAGATCGACGGCGGCGTAAGTGACGTTGCCCTTGCTCACCAGGCGCGGCGCCGCGTCGGGCTCTTCGGCGGTCTCGCCGCTCCAGCCGAACCACAAGCCGCCGCGTTCCTTGAGCGCCTCGCGCATCGCCACGGCGAGCCCGCCGGCCTGCGTCGAACTGCCGGGAAGGCTCAACCGATTGGAAACGATCACCAGCCGCGTCACGTCTTATCCTCCGTCATGACGACGCGCCGACGCGAGCACCGACGCGCTGCGCGCCAGCCATTGTCCGAATTCGGCGGGCGTCCCGATATGCAGCGGCGCCAGCGTTTCGCTATCGTCGAGGCCAACCTTGATCGCATGTCCGCCGCGCGCGAGCGCCGCTGCGAATCCGTCTTCGTCGGTGCGGTCGTTGCCGACGAAGACCGGCACGCGTCCGGCGAAAGGCGGCGCCGCCATGAACCAATCCATGGCCGACCCCTTGCTGATCGCGCGGGGCTTGATGTCGTAGCCGTCGTGCCCGGCGTAAAGTTGGAAATCGGCGCCGGTTGCCACCACCGCTTGGGCCAGGAGCACGCCCAGCGCCTCGCGCTGCGTCGGATCCTCGCGAAAGCTGACCTGCGCGCTCAGTCCCTTGTTCTCGATGCGGATCGCCGGATGGCGCGCGATAAAAACCTGGACGCGCGCGAGAATGGCGCCCAGCGCCGCCGAGGGTTGTACGAAGACCCGCCGCGCGCCGTCGCCGCGCGCTTCCGCGCCATGCTGACCCGCGGCCGGCAGTCTCAAGGGCGCGAAAAGCTGTTCGACGTCGTCCAAACGGCGCCCGCTGACCAAGGCGAGCGCGCCGCCGAGTTCACCCTGCAGTTCGGCCAGAACACCGCGCAACGAATCCGGGACGACGACGTCGTGAGGCCGCGATGCATAATCGAGCAACGTGCCATCGACATCGGAAAATAGCGCCCAATTGCGCCCAATCGTCGGAAGACCGGCCAACATGCCGTTACGATGCCCTCAAAAACCGGGCGGCAATAAGGCCGCGCCACGGCAATCCCGCCCCGATGCGGCGGCATCACGACGGGATTGCCTTCGGCGGGCCGAGCTTTAGACTAGGGTCGTATGGACCGGAACCCGCCGCTGGCCCGCCAGGATCTTTATCCGCCGATCGAGCCCTATGCATCGGGCATGCTGAGGCTCGACGCGCTTCACACCATGTATTGGGAGCAATCGGGCAACCCGCACGGAGCGCCCGTCGTCTTCCTGCATGGCGGACCCGGCGCCGGCTCGACCGCCACTCATCGCCGCTTCTTCGATCCCGGCCATTACCGCATCGTCGTCTACGATCAACGCGGCGCCGGTCGCTCGACCCCGCTGGGCTCGCTCGAGGACAACAACACGCCGGCCCTGATCGGCGATATCGAAGCCTTGCGCCAGCATCTCGGTATCGACGGCTGGGCGGTTTTCGGCGGCTCCTGGGGTTCGACCCTCGCCCTCGCCTATGCCGAGGCGCATCCCGAACGCACGCTGGGACTGGTCTTGCGCGGCATTTTCCTCTGCCGGCAAAACGAGATCGACTGGTTTCTCTATGGCATGCGGACGGTGTTTCCCGAGGCATGGCGCAATTTCGCGGGTTTCGTGCCCGAGGCCGAACGCAACGACTTGCTCAGCGCCTATTTCCGCCGCCTGACGGATTCCAACCCCGCCATTCATATGCCCGCGGCTCGCGCCTGGAGCACCTATGAAGGCGCCTGTTCGACCCTGCTGCCGAGCCCCGACACGGTCGCCGCCTTCGGCGAGGACCGCATGGCCCTGGGGCTCGCGCGGATCGAGGCGCATTATTTCCGTTCCAACGTAATCCGGCCGGCCGAGGATCTCGTCGCGCGCGTCGGCCGCATCCGTCACATCCCGGGAACCATCGTGCAGGGGCGTTACGACATGGTCTGCCCGATCGTGAGCGCCGACGAGTTGGCGCGCGCCTGGCCGGCGGCGGAATACGTCGTCGTTCCCGATGCCGGTCACTCGGCGATGGAACCGGGCATCCGGGTTCAGTTGGTCGGGGCCACCGAACGGATGAAGTACCTGCGTTAACGGCTGTTTGGTTCTTGCACCCGTAAGCCCGTTCTCAGAATATGGGCGCGCTCGGTGCCGTCTTTTGGGGGAAAGTATGAGGGGTTGGTTGGGCCGGATCGCAATGGCGGCAGGCATCGGCTTGGCGATGGCCGGCGCGGCGCCCGCCCATGCGGAGAGCGTCGGTTACATCACCGGCGGCCTCGGCGGCTTCGATATCATCCACAATTACACGGCGGCCGAAGGGCGGCTCGAATTCCGCTTCGCGCAGGGCCTCTTTTTCATCAAGCCCGGATTCGGCACGTTCTTCACCAATAAAGGCTCGATTTATACGTATTTCTCCCTGCGCGGCGAAATTCCCATCGGCCGCCACATCATGATCATCCCGATGGAAGCCGTGGGCGATTACGAGAAGGGCAGCGGCAAGGATCTCGGCTCGCATGTCGAGTTCAAAAGCGGCATCGAAATCGATTGGGTTTTCGACAGCGGCATCCGCATGGGCCCGGTATTCGACCACGTATCCAACGCCGGCATCGGCAAAAAAAATCCCGGCGAGGAGAACCTGGTTCTGATGGTCTCCGTCCCGCTCGGCGCGATTTTCCCCTGAAAACCGGTCGCCTTGCGCTGGCTCGGTTAGCAAGGCGTTAAACGCCATTAACGAACGCGAAACCTCCTGGCGCTAAAAATTAGCCGGTGTCCTCGTGGCGCTGGCCACGCGACACTTTTTGGAGTCGCGCTCTTTGCGAAACAGCGAACAACCTGTCCTGATCGTCGACGACTACAACACGATGCGGCGCATTCTCCGCAACCTGTTGGGACAGATCGGCTTTGCCAATGTCGAAGAAGCCGAGGACGGCACTACCGCCCTGAAGAAGATGCGCGAGCGCAATATCGGCCTGGTCATTTCCGATTGGAACATGGCGCCGATGTCGAGTCTCGAATTCCTGCGGGAAATGCGCGCCGACGCGCTCCTGAAGGACACTCCCTTCATCATGATCACCGCCGAAAGCAAGACCGAGAACGTCGTCGCGGCCAAGGCCGCGGGCGTCAGCAATTACATCCTGAAGCCGTTCAACGCCGATACGTTGAAGAAGAAAATCGAGGCTTCGCTCGCCCAGGCCTCTAACGTCTAGCCTCTAGGATTGCGGGGTCTTGTGCCCCGCCGGCACGATGAAGGCGAGTGCCAGCGATATCACCGCGAATACCACGACAACCCCGTAAACGACGGTGAGCGACGCGCCGATCGCATCGGTCAGACGCAGCAGCTCGGCCGGCGCCATGGCCGCACGCAAATCCGGATCCATCAGCTGATCGATCGCATCGCGCCCTTCGGGAAGGCGGATCGCCAATTGCCAGTTCATCACCCCGCCGAGCGCCGACGCGCCGAGGCATGAACCGAACTGGCGCATGAAAAGATTTCCCGAGGTCGCGGCACCGCGCTGATTCGCCGGCACCGCGTTCTGCGCCGCCACCAGGAACGTCGTGTTGGAAAAGCCGATGCCGAATCCGATCAGGCCGCCGCTAGCGAAAGCCCAGATCGGTCCGCGCGCGGGATCGAGCATGACCAGCATCACCGCGCCGAGTACGAGCAGGGTTCCGCCGAAGATCGCCATCGTCCGATAGGTCACGCGGACCAGAAGGCGTCCGGAAAAAGCACCGATGATGGTCCAGCCCAGCGACTGACTGATCAGCGCGAAACCCGAAACCACCGGGCTGCGACCCATCACGCCCTGAACGTAAGGCGGGATGAAGATGATCACGCCCATCATCACGCAGCCGATCGCCAGCGAGCCGATATTGGTCGTCGAGACGATGCGATTGTTCCAGAGTTCGAGCGGGACGATCGGTTCGGGGACGCGGCGTTCCCACCAGGCAAGCACCGCGAGCGCAATCGCGGCGAGCGCCAGCAGGATCACGATGACCGACCCGTCGAGCTGGGCGAATTGCACCAGAGTCAGAAGCAGCGAGCCGACGCCGACGACCAGCAGCACCGAGCCCAGATAATCGATGCGGTGGCTGCGCAACACGATCCGGTCGCGAAACGTTGCGATGAGGACGACAGCCATGACGATGCCCGGCAGCAGATTGATCCAGAACACCGAACGCCAACCGAGGCTTGCCGTCAGCAGCGCGCCGATCAGCGGCCCGCTCAACGCCGACACGCCCCAGATCGCATTGAGATTGCCTTGGATCTTTACCCGCTCAACCGGTGGGTAGAGATCGGCGATGATGGTAAGCGCGATCGGCTGCAGCCCGCCGCCGCCGACGCCCTGCACGAAGCGAAATGCCACCAGCGAGATCATGCCCCACGCGGCGCTGCACAACAGCGTACCGAGCAGGAACAGGCAGCACGAGCCGACCAAAAGCCACTTGCGGCCCCAGAGATCGGCGAGCCGGCCGTAGATCGGAATCGCAACCGCCTGAGACAGCAGGTACGCGGCGAATACCCAGCTCACATATTCGAAGCCGCCGAGCGATGCGACCATGGCCGGCATGGCGGTCGCGACGATCGAGGATTCGACCGACACCATGAAGACCGCGACGCAACACGCGGCGACGACCCAGCGGCGGTTCGCAGGCGAGCTCGGCGATGTTTCCGGAACGATGGCTGATTGAGACAAAGAGGGTGCCCGATGCTTTTATTTTCCGGCGACGATAGCGCAAAAGCGCAGGTCCGGCGATTGACAGTACCGCGTCATTCGGCTTGCCTGCCCTGCGCGAAAGGAATGCATCAACGATGGCGTCGCCCGATTTGTCCGAGCTTCTGGCCCGCGCGCGTGCGTTGGTGCCGAGCTTGCGCGAGCACGCCATCGAAACCGAAAAGCTGCGCCGCGTTCCCGATGCCAGCATCGCCGCACTCCGCCAAAGCGGGCTTTTCCGCCTGTTCCAACCGGCACGTTATGGCGGCATCGAAGCGCCGGCCCGCGCTTTCATCGAAATCGGCGCGACGCTTGCCCGGGGTTGCGGTTCGACCTCGTGGGTGCTTAACAATCTCGTCGCGCATAATTGGATGCTCGGTTACTGGCCGCTCGCCGCGCAGGACGATGTCTGGCAAGCCAGACCCGACGCGGTGATCGGTTCGGCCTTCGTCTTTCCCGCCGGCCGCGCCGAGAAAGTCGCCGGCGGTTACACGCTGAGCGGCCGGTGGCCGTTTTCGAGCGGCATCGACGCGTCGGATTGGGTCATGCTCGCCGCGAACATCGCGACCGGCGCCGACAAGATCGAGCCCTCGTTCTTCCTGGTGCCGCGCGCCGATACCACGACGATCGACAATTGGCAGGTGATGGGCCTCTCGGGTACCGGCAGCAAAGACGTCGCCTGCGATACTATTTTCGTGCCCGAGCATCGCGTGATCGCGGCCGAACGCGGCAAGGGCGCGCCGCATCCCGGCAGCGCGGTCAATCCCGGCCCTCTCTATAACCTCGCGTGGTATGCGCTCTTCGGCTTCGTCAACGGCGCGGCCGCGCTCGGCATCGCGCAAGGCGCGGTCGAAGAATTCACCGCCGACATGAAAGCGCGGGTCACCACCAATTCCGGTCGCAGCGTCGCCGATTTCGCCTCCATGCAGATTCGCGTTGCCGAGGCAGCGACGCTCGCCGACGCGGCGGAAAAACTCATGCTGAAAGATTGCGACGACGCGATGGCGATCGCCGCGAGCGGCCGGCAAGCCAATAATGAGGAAAAGGCGCGCTGGCGCCGCGACGGCGCTTTCGCCGTTCGTCTCACCGTGCGTGCGGTCGACATTCTTTTCGCCGGCGCCGGCGGCAGCGCCGTCGCGGAAACCCATCCGCTGCAACGCGCGTTACGCGATATCCATGCGGCGCAAGGCCATATCGGTCTCAACTGGGATCTCAACGGCACGCTTTACGGCCGCGTCGCCCTCGGTCTCGATCCCGATTTTCCGTTGCTCTAAAGACAACCGAGCGGCGCGCCGGGCATGCGCGCGCGAATGACGGCCGCGCGTTCCTCGATATAGGACGTCGGCGTCACCGGCGACCAGCGGCGCGGATTGGGCAGAACCGCCGCGAAACGTGCCGCCTCCTCGCCGGTCACGGCTGACGCCGGCCGGTTGAAGTAAAGCCGCGACGCCGCGTCCACCCCGTAGACGCCGTCGCCCAGCTCGATGATGTTGAGATAGACCTCGATGATGCGAGCCTTGCTCCATGTCAATTCGATCAGCGCGGTGAGATAGGCCTCGATCGCCTTGCGCACGACGCTGCGGCCGGGCCAGAGAAATAAATTCTTGGCGGTCTGCATCGAAATCGTACTCGCACCCTTGGGCTCGCGGCCGGCTTGCCAATCGCGCCATGAAGCGTTCAGCGCCTCCCAATCGAAGCCGTGATGCGCGCAGAATTTCTCGTCCTCGCTGGCGATCACCGCGCGTGCCAGCGACGGCGAGAGCCGCGCCAGCGGAACCCAATTCTTATGGATGGACGCTCCGCCGGCGGCACGGATCAGCATGAGCGGCGTGACCGGCGGCGGAACGAAGCGATAGACGAGGATGGGCACGATCGGGAGGACCAAAGCAGCGATCATTGCCAGCGCGACGATCCGCATCACCCGAGCGCGACCACCCGGCTTGGGTGGCCCGGCTTTGCGCGGCGACGCTCGCTTCTTGCCGCGATTGGGTCCATCCTCCGGCGCAGCGGCAAACAACGATCGGGTCATGGCGCACCGCAAGATAGAAAGCGCCGCATCGACAATCCATCCCAACAAAATCGAACCATGCTAAGCATTACACGCATTTAACTGTTGACGCCGGAGTGCGGGCAGTATTTTTTGCCCGTTCGCCGAGACCAAGAAAAACGACTTCAGCGGGGATCGCTATGACGCGTACTTTCTTTCGGGCCGCCTGGCTCGCTTTGGCCCTGATTGCGTTCACCGTGCCGGTGAGCCCTGCACACGCCGCCGACGCCACACCGCACATGAAGGGCTTGTGGCTCACGACGGACTATCCGTCGGTGACCGCGCGCGGCGGCGACAGTACCACGGTGAAGATCAAGTTGCAGAATTACGGTCTGGCGCCCGAAAAGGTCGCGTTGTCGGTCGAAGGCGTGCCAGCGGGCTGGAAAGCCATGATCCTCGGCGGCGGCGCACCGGTTTCCGCGGCGATGCCGGCAACCGACGACAACGTGCAGTTGTCGCTGCGCATCGATACGCCGGTCGGTCTGACCTCCGGCACCCAGACGATCACCCTGCGCGCAAAATCCGCATCCGCGAGCGCCGCGATCCCGATCGACGTCACCATCGGCCAGGCATTGCCGGCCAAGCTCGTGCTCAAAGCGAAGAACCCGTCGCTGATCGGCAACGCCAAGACCAGTTTCGAATTCCAGTTCAACGTCGCCAACCAGAGCGACCGCGACCTGATCGTCAAATTCGCCGCGCAGGCGCCGCGCGGTTTCCAGACTTCGTTCATGGAAGCCTATGGCTCGCAGGAGATCAGCTCGATTCCGATCGAGGCGGGCAAGGACAAGGATCTGAAGGTCAAAGTCCAGCCGCCCTCGCAGATCGCGGCGAATTCCTATCCCGTCGCTATTCAGGTTTCGGCCGAGGACGCGACCGCCGATACCAGCATGGTGATGCAGATCACCGGCCAATCGCAGTTGAAGATCACCGGCCAGGACGGTCGCCTGTCGACCGCGGCCGTCGCCGGAACCGCATCCCCTGTGGCACTGACGCTCAGCAATGACGGCAGCGCGCCGGCGCAGGACATTTCGATCACGGCGTCGCCACCGACCGATTGGAAAGTCACCTTCACGCCCGACAAAGTCGCGGCGCTCGGTCCCGGCGAGAAGCTCGACGTGCAGGCTCAATTGACGCCCTCGGCCAAGGCCGTTGCCGGCGACTACATGACCACCTTCCGCGCGAGCGGCACCGGTGGTGATTCAAGCTCCGCCGATATCCGCGTCACGGTTTCGACCTCGACGCTGTGGGGCATCGTCGGCGTCGGCATCGTCGCGATCGCCTTGTTGATTGCGGTGGGCGCCGTCGCACGCTTCGGCCGCCGCTAAGCGCGCGCACCGGAGCGGAACGCGCGATGAGCGAGCTCGATCGCAATGCGGATGTCGTCGTCGCCCGCGGGCTGACGAAGCGCTATGCCGGCGTCGCGGCGGTCGACGGCATCGACCTGACCGTGCGGCGCGGCGAAATCTTCGGCCTGCTCGGCCCGAACGGCGCAGGAAAGACGACGACAATCCTGATGCTGCTGGGTCTCACCGAGAGCAATGGTGGCACCATCCAGGTCGCCGGCGCCGATCCGATGCGCGATCCGCTGGAAGTCAAACGCCATGTCGGATATCTGCCCGATGCGGTGGGTTTTTACGACAATCTCACCGCGCGCCGTAACCTGCGTTACACCGCTCGGCTTTCGGGGCTCTCGCGCGATGAAGCGGAGACCCGGATCAGCGATGCGTTGGCGCGCGTCCGCCTCGCCGACGTGGCGGACAACCAGGTCGCGACCTATTCGCGCGGCATGCGTCAGCGCCTCGGCCTTGCCGAAGTGATGATGAAACGCGCCGAGCTTGCCATCCTCGACGAGCCAACCTCGGGCCTCGATCCGCAGGCGACGTTTGAGTTGCTCGACATGATCCGCGGCTTGAAAGCGGACAACATCGCCGTGCTGATCTCGTCGCATCTTCTCGACCGGGTACAGGCCGTGTGCGACCGCGTCGCCCTGTTCAGCCACGGCAAGGTCGTGCTCGAAGGCACGGTCGGTGAATTGGCGCGGCAGGTCTTGGGCGGTGGCTATGCGGTCGAGATCGAGGCGACGGGCCCTAATCTCCCGACACTCCTCGCCGGCATCCCCGGCGTGCAGCGCGTCACCGATTCGGGCGACGGCAAATTCCAGCTTGTTGCCGCGCGCGACATTCGCGCCGAACTCGGCAAGGCGATCATCGGTGCGGGCGGCTCGTTGATGCGGCTCGACCATATCGAGCCCAGTCTCGATACGATCTATCGGCATTATTTCGAGGGCGATCATGGCGCGGCGTAGCGGCTCGGTCTTTACCGGATGCGGCACGGTTTTCCTCAAGGAATTGGCCGATCATCTCGGCAGCGGCCGGATGCGCATTCTCGAATGGCTCGTCCTGCTGACCGGAATCGGCGCGGTCTACACCGCAATCCAGGACTTGAAAACCACCACGTCGCAGGACCCGTTCCTGTTCCTGCGCCTCTTCACCAATGCGCATGACCCGCTGCCGTCCTTCATGGCGGTGTTGGGATTCCTCATTCCCCTCGTCGCGATCGGCCTCGGCTTCGATGCGGTGAACGGCGAGTTCAACCGCCGCACCATGAGCCGCATCCTCGCCCAGCCGGTCTATCGCGACGCGCTGCTGATGGGAAAATTCTTCGCCGGGTTGGCGACGCTCGCGGTGGCGCTGGTATCGCTCTGGCTACTTATCATCGGTCTCGGGCTGATTATGCTGGGCGTGCCACCCTCGGGCGAAGAGGTGATGCGCGGCGGCGCCTTCCTGGTCGTGTCGCTCGCTTATGGCGGGTTGTGGCTCGCGCTCGCGATGCTCTGTTCGGTGATCTTCCGCGCGCCCGCGACCTCGGCGTTGAGCGCGCTCGGACTCTGGCTGTTGATGAGTGTGCTGTGGCCGTTGCTGTCGCGCTTCCTGACCGAGGCGATTTTTCCGACCACACAACTGACCTTGCTGACCGGCCCAAGCTACAACCAGATCGTGTTCCAACAGATGCTGGCGCGGCTCTCGCCTAACACGCTCTTTGCCGAATCGCTGCTCGGGATTCTCGATCCCTCGACCCGCGCCTTGGGCCCCGTGTTCATGACACAGCTGGAAGGCGCCGTGATGGGCAATCCGCTGCCGCTCGGGCAGAGCCTTCTTCTCATCTGGCCGCAGGTCACCGGCCTCATCGCCGGCGTGATCGTGATGTTCGTCGCGGCCTATATCGTGTTTCAGCGCCAGGAAGTGCGCGCTTAGTTCGTTTTGACGCCGGCCAGTTTCAGATAGCGCTGATCGACGAAACGGCCGGGTGCGGGCAGCGGGCCCTTGAGTACGCCGGCCTCGCCCATGAAGGCGATGACCTGCGCCAATCCCTTCAGATCGAGTTCGCCCGCGCGCGGCAGCACGCCGCGATCCGACTTGAAATAAAGATCGAGGATCGCGTGCGCCGTCGCGTCGGACGCACCGGTGCCGTCGACGATAATCTTGGCCACATCGTTGCGATGGGCGGGATCGCGGATGAAACGGAACGAGGACGCCAACCCGCGCAGGAACGAAACCAGCGTGGCCTGATTTGCCTTGGCCCAGACGCGCCGCGCGATTAGGACGGTGAATTCGAAATGGGCGACGGCGTCGGTCGACACGCCGAGCCGGTGATAGCCTTGCGCGATGGCGGCGAAATCCTCGGGCTGGCCCAAGGGCGTGCCGTCGCAGGCGCCGCTTTTGAGGCAATCGAGCCGCACCGGCGTTCCGACCAGTTCCTTCACCGTGTAGTCGGTGTCTTTGATGCCATGCTTTTCGATCAGCTTGCGCATCGAGATCGAGATGGTGTCGATCGCCAGTGACAAACCGAGGGTTTTGCCTTTGAGATCGGCGAAGCTCTTGATCTCGGGCTTCACGATCAGGCTGTAGACCGGATTGGCCGAGGTCGCCGCAACCGCGACCGAATTCGACGTGCCGTCGGCAACCGCCTGAATGAAATAAGGCGTGGCACTCCCGCTCAGATCGACGTCGCCCTTGTCGAGGCGCTTCACCATCTGATCGGTGCCGCCGTCGAGCGGGACGAGCTGAAGCTTGATCCCCTCACGCGCGAAGAAGCCGCGCGCTTCGCCGACGAACCACGGCAGGGCGCCGAGGCTCTTGGCGGTCGACGGGACCTGCCCAACGCGCACGACCGTATCGGCCGATGCTGCGGTTGCGAAGCCGAAAACAGCGAGAACGATTGCCAGAAGCCCGCGCATCATGACCCCTCCCCCAATATTATTGATTGCAAAATAGCACGGAAATGGGCGCCCGGTGCTATAGTCGGCAACCAGGGAGGACCGTCATGTTCCTGCGCAATTGCTGGTATGTCGCCGCGGAATCGCGCGAAGTATCGCGTCAGCCTTTCGGGCGCGTCCTGCTCAACGAACCGGTCGTGCTCTATCGCCGCGAAGACGGTTCACCGGTCGCACTCGAAGACCGCTGCTGCCATCGCCGCGCGCCGCTTCATCTCGGCACGCTGATCGGCGACCGGCTGCGTTGCGGCTATCACGGTTTCACCTTCGACACGTCCGGCACCTGCGTCGCGATCCCCGGCCAGGACAAGGTCGCCGCCGGCATCGGCGTCCGGTCCTATCCGGTCGCCGAGCGGCATCGCTATGTCTGGGTCTGGTTCGGCGAGAAAGAGAAAGCCGACCCGACTTTGATCCCCGACTTCTCCTACAACGACGACCCCGCCTGGGCGGCGGTCGGCGCGTGTCTTCACGTCGAGGCGAATTATTTACTGCTGGTCGAGAATTTGATCGACCTGTCGCATGTGCCCTTCGTGCATTCATCGACGATCGGCAGCGCCGAGGACACCAACCCTAAGCTCAAGACCGAACGCGGCGAGGGTTTCGTGCGCGTGACCCGCGACGCGCCCGGCATCTCGACGCCACCGTCGATGCGTGCCCTGGGCTTCGCGCCCGTTGTCGATCAAAGCAAGATCATCACTTTCAAGCCGGCCTCCAATATCTGGATCGATATACCGACCAAGGATGCGGCGCCGGTCGCAGGCCGCAACGAGCCGATGCAGCGCCGCGTGATGATCCTCAACGCGATCACGCCCGAGACCGAACGGAGCTGTCACTATTTCTGGGTCAATGCGCGCGACTTCGATCTGGGCGATACCGAGCGTTCGGCGTTCTTTCTCAAGACCGTCACCCAGGCCTTCAACGAGGACAAGAATATCCTCGAGGCGCAGCAGAAGAACATCGAACTCGACCCGAAGGCGCCGACGCTCAACGTCAACGCCGATTGGGGCGGCGTTCAGGCCGTCCGGATGATGGACGGCCTGATCACGGCGGAAACCGCCAGGGCCTAACGGCCGGCGTTGAGGTCCTGTTCGAGTTTGTTCAGCGTGCGCATCGCGTCGACGCATTGCTTCACGCTCGATTTCGGCTCGCGCTTTTCCTTGATCGCGGCGAAGAACTCGCGATCCTCGAGCTCGATCCCGTTCATCGAGACGTCGACCTTCGACAGATCGATTACCTGGTCCTTGCCGTCCGACAGGTCGTCGTAATAGGCCTTGTAGGTGCCGTTGTCGCAGATGTAGCGGAAGAACGAG
The DNA here is from genome assembly GCA_903828515.1 of uncultured Rhodospirillales bacterium. Classification (GTDB taxonomy): domain Bacteria; phylum Pseudomonadota; class Alphaproteobacteria; order ATCC43930; family CGMCC-115725; genus CAIKMD01. Next base: position 87,373 of record CAIKMD010000001.1, read on the forward strand.
CCTTGCGGCGCGTTGTTGTTGAACGACAGCGACAGGGTCAGGATCGGCCCCGACGGCGCCTTCAACTGGATGCTCATATCCATCGCGATTTTCAGCTCGGGATGCATCGGGCCCTGAATCGCATGCGCGATCGAGGGCAATTCACCGGTCTGCCACTGAAACAGATCGACGGTGTGGCAGGCGTGATGCCAGAGCAGATGGTCGGTCCAGGTCCGCGCCTGCCCGACCGCGTTCATGTTGGTACGGCGGAAGAAATAGGTCTGTACGTCCATCTGCTGAATCTTCAGCTCGCCGGCCGTGATCTTGTTATGGACGTATTGGTGGCTCGGGTTGAAGCGGCGGACATGGCCGCCCATCGCGACGACGCCAGTCTGTTTCGCGACATGCTCGATCTCCTCGGAATCGGCAATGCTGTCGGCGATCGGAATTTCGATCAGGACATGCTTGCCGGCACGCATCGACTGGATCGCCTGCGCGGCGTGAACCTGGGTCGGACTGGCGAGGATCACCGCCTCGACGCCCGGCTGTTTGAGGCTTTCGCCGAGATCGGTCGTCCAATGCGGAATCTTCCACTTCTTGGCGACTTCTTCCGTGCCGGCGGGACGGCCGCCCGCGAGGGTCACGACCTCGATGCCTGGGATGTTCTGGATGGCTTCGAGATGTTTGATGCCGAATGCGCCTTGGCCGGCGAGACAGATCTTCATGGTGTCGGTCCTTTAGTGCCTGTTCTCGAGGATCATGTGCCCGACCGCGGTGTTCGAGGCGGGGACATGGTAGAAACGGTAGATTTCCTTAGCGTCGATATCGAGCGCGCCGCGCATGATCAGCCACATGACCAGTTCGATGCCTTCCGAACCCGCCTCGCGGACATATTCCAAATGCTGGATTTTGGTCAGCGATTCCGGATCGGCGCTGAAGCGGTCGAGGAAGTTCTTGTCGAACGTGCTGTTGATGAGGCCGGCGCGCGGACCCTGAAGCTGATGCGACATGCCGCCGGTGCCGAAGATCACCACTCGTTGATCGCCGGGGAAAGATTCGACCGCCTTGCGAATGGCTTTGCCGAAATTCCAGCAGCGATGGCCGGTCGGCGGCGGATATTGGATCACATTGACGCACAACGGAATCACCTGGAACGGCCATTCCTTGGGCTGGCCGCACATCAGCGACAGCGGCACCGTCAGGCCGTGATCGACCGGCATCTTGTTGACGATCGTGATGTCGAATTCGTCGAGGATGGTCGATTGCGCGATATGCCAGGCGAGATCGGGGTTGCCCTTCACCACCGGCACCTTGCGCGGACCCCAGCCCTCGTCGGCCGGCGGAAATTCCTCGGCGCATCCGAGCGCAAAGGTCGGAATGATCTCCAGCGAAAACGCCGAAGCGTGATCGTTATAGACGAGGATCACCACGTCAGGCTTCAGATCGGCGATCCATTTCTTCGAGAACTCGTAGCCCTTGAACAGCGGCTGCCAATAGGGCTCACCCGACTTGCCGTTATCGAGCGCCGCGGCGATGGCGGGGACGTGCGAGGTGGCGACGCCAGCGATCAGCTTAGCCACGATTTTTCCACTCCGATTTGCTGCGGTTGCCGGTAATCGGCCGGCCGCCTTCGATCATCATTTTCGCATAGCTCTCTTGGGTCGAGCCGGTCATCAAAGCGGCCAGGTTCTGGAACGACAGACCGTCGGTCGCGCCGAGCTTCGACGTGTAATAGATGTTGCCGCCGAGTTCCAGCATCCGGTTCCACTGCCGCTTCAGCACCGCCTCGCGCTGTTCCGGGCTCATCGGGAACCGGTCCAGATATTTCGCCTCGTCCGCCTTGAACGCCTTGCGGTTGGCATCGTCCATCAGCGACATGCAGAACATGTTGAGGTGATACCCGGCGCGCGATTTCGCGGCATCGAAGAGGGTCGTGCCGGGAATGTCGTCGTACTTCTCCTGCTCGGTCATTCCGCTCTCCTCACGTTGCCCAATAGAGACGCAGCGGATTATCGACCAGCAGCTTTTCCTGCAGATCGGCGGTCGGCGCGATCTTCGGAATCATGTCGACCAGCATCCCGTCATCCGGCATGTGGCTGGTCATGTTGGGATGCGGCCAATCGGTTCCCCAGAGCACGCGGCCGGGAATACGCTCGACGATGGCGCGCGCATAGGGCACCACGTCGTCATAGGGCGGGCCCTTGGCCGAGATGCGCTCGGGGCCCGTGACCTTCACATAGATGTTCCGGTTTTCGGTGACCATCTTCAGATAGTCCTGAAAATCGGGATGATCGATGCCCTTCTTCACATCGGGCACCGACATGTGATCGAGCACGATGGTGGTCGGCAGCGCGTCGAGGAAGGGCTTCATGGCGCGAAAGCTGACCGCCTCGAAATAGACCACGGTGTGCCAGCCGAGCGGTTCGATCTTTTCGGCGAGGTTGAGATAGACGTCGTGCGGCACCGAGGTGTCAACGAGACGCGGCAGGAAATTGAACCGGATGCCGCGAATGCCGGCTTCGTCCATGTCCTTCAGCTCGGCCATGCTGATATCGGGCTTCACCACCGCGATGCCGCGCGCCTCGCCGTCCGACGCGCGCAACGCATCGATCGTCGCGGTGTTGTCGGTGCCGTGGCACGAGGCCTGCACGATCACGTTGCGCGAAAAGCCGATGAAATCGCGCAGCTTGAAGAGGTCTTCCTTCGATGCGTCATAGGGCGTGTATTTGCGCTCGGGCGCGAACGGAAACTTCGCCGCCGGACCGAAGACATGGCAATGCGCATCGACCGCGCCGGGCGGCGCCTTGAATGTCGGCTTCGTCGGGTTGAGGCAGTAGGATTTGAAATCCCCGTCGGTCATGACGTTTTTCCCTTGTCCATGTCGGCAAAAACTTGTTGGGCGCGGTTGAAGGCCGACATCGCCGCCGGCACGCCGGCATAAACCGCCGCCTGCATCAGCACCTCCTTCAATTCGTCGCGCGAGACGCCGGTGTTGACGGTCAGACCGATATGGGTTTGCAACTCGTCGAGCCGCCCCATCGCGGTCAGCATCGCGATCGTGATCATGTGGCGCGTCTTCTTGTCGAGGCCGGGGCGCGACCACACTTCGCCAAACGCGTATTGGGTGACGAACTCCATCCATTCTTCATTAAATGGGGTCACGCGTTTTTGCGCCTGTTCCAGTCGCTCGGCGCCCATCAGCGATTTTCGCATCGCCATGCCGCGTTCATAGGCCTTGCTGGTTTTATCCATCGCGTTGCCCCTAGCGGCCGAGGAATTCCGTGATCGCCTTGGTCACCGCCCCGCCCTGCTCGATCGGCACGATATGCGCGGCCTGCGGGACGATGACCAGTTTCGAACCCTTGATCGCTTCGTGCAGTTCGCGCGCTTCGGCGACGGTCGTCGCGGGATCCTGCTCGCCGACAATGATCAGGGTCGGCGTGGTGATCTTCTTGTCGTCCTCGCGCAGATCCATGCGACGGATCGCGTGCGAGCAGCCGACATAGCCAGCCACCGGCGTGCGCACGAACATGTTGCGGATGCCCTTGATCGCCTCGGGATTGCTCTGATGGAACGGCGGGGTGAACCAGCGCACCAGGGTCGCGTCGGCGAGGCTCTCGAGGCTATTGGTCTTGTTGGCGATGGCGATGCGCTCGTTCCACACCGCCGGGTTCATGTGCGCCGCGGTGTCGCAGAGGATCAGCCCGTTCAGAAACTCGGGCGCCTTGGCGGCAAGGTTCTGGCCCAGCATGCCGCCGACCGAGAGACCGCAAAGCGTGACGCGTTTGAGGCCCAGCGCCTGGATCAACGCAATCGCGTCGTCCGCGAGCTGTTCCATCGAATACCCGGCATCGCCCGCATCCGGTGCGTCGGTCAGGCCATGGCCGCGCGTGTCGTAGCGCAGGACGCGGTATTTCGCGCGCAACGAAGCCGCCTGGGTGTCCCAGATCGCGAGACTGGTCCCCAGCGAATTCGAGAACATCACGACCGGCGCGTCTTCCGGACCTTCGAGCAGGTAATGGACCGTAATGTCGCGAACCCGGACAAAAGGCATCTGGCAGCTCCCTTATCGTATTTAGGGACGAAAATTAGGAGGCTTCGACGGGGAATTCCAGTGCGGCTTATCAGCCCACGGCTTGATTTTGCCCGTGCCCACCACGACACTCCGCCGCCAAACGGAGGTTACCCTGATGGCACAACGCACCGCCCCACCCTTTCGCGCCGACCACGTCGGCAGCCTGCTGCGCCCGCAAAAGCTGATCGACGCGCGGCTCAAATTCGACAAACACGAGATGCCGGTCGAGGAATTCCGCCGGATCGAGCAGGAATCCGTGCGCGAAGTGGTCAAGCTGCAGGAGGATATCGGCCTCCAGCTCGCGACCGACGGCGAGTATCAGCGCTCGTCCTGGCACCGCGACTTCCTGCAGCAGATCGGCAACGTGAAGATGGTGCAGAACAACCTCAAGCTGCGCTTTCACACCCATGAAGGCGACACCGAGATGACGCCGCCGGGCTTTCGCGTCGAGGGCAAGCTGCACCGGCCGCACCCGATCTTCGTCGATCATTTCAAGTATCTGAAATCGGTCTGTCATGTGACGCCGAAAATCACCATTCCCTCGCCTTCGAACATCCATTTCCGCGGCGGACGGCAATCGATCAGCCAGGAAGCCTATCCGGATATGGCCGATTTCTATGACGATCTCGCCAAGGTCTATCGCGAGGAGGTCGCCGATCTAGCCGCCGCCGGTTGCCGCTACCTGCAATTGGACGAGGTCAATTTCGCCTATCTGTGCGATCCCACCTTGCGCGAGCAGGTCCGCGCCATCGGCGAGGATCCCGAGACCCTGCCGCAGACCTACGCGAAGATGCTCAACGCCGTCATCCAGGGCAAACCCGCCGACATGGTGGTGGCGATGCATCTCTGCCGCGGCAATTCGCGCTCGGCCTGGATCGCCGAAGGCGGTTACGAGCCGGTCGCCGAGGTTCTGTTCAACCAGGTCAATGTCGACGGGTATTTCCTCGAATACGACAGCCCGCGTGCCGGCGATTTCGCGCCGCTGCGTTTCGTGCCGAAGGGCAAGACCATCGTCCTCGGCCTCGTCACGTCGAAGACGCCGCAACTCGAAAAGAAAGACGATCTCAAGCGCAAGATCGACGAAGCGGCGAAGTACTGCCCGATCGAACAACTGGCGCTCAGCCCGCAATGCGGCTTCGCCAGCGTGCTCGAAGGCAACAAACTCACCGTCGCCGACGAGATCGCGAAGCTGAAACTGATCCTCGACGTCTCCCGCGAAGTCTGGGGCTAAGCGTTTTCGGTTGCGCCGGCCCTGCCTCAACGGGCAGGGTTGGCGCGGCGCGCGGTTTCGGCATCCCAGCAAGAATGACGGCCGGCGCCCCGTAAAGTTTTGGGGGAAGGCCTTCTATGGCACAGGGTAACGTCGTCAATGTCACCGAGCTGATCGACCAGGGCCGTTTCGGCCGGTTTCAGCTTTGGGTCGCGATCTGGTGCGGCGCGCTGGTGATGATCGACGGCTTCGATATCGGCACCACCGCCTATGTCGTGCCGGTCATGGCGCCGCTTTGGCAATTGACGCCGGCGGCGTTCGCGCCGGTGTTCCTCTCCACACTGATCGGCGTGCTGATCGGCACCTTGTCGTCCGGCCCCATCGCCGACCGCTTCGGGCGCAAATGCGTCGTCATCGCTGCCGCCCTGATCTTCGGCGGCTTCGAGATCGCCACGATCTTCGTCGAGGCGATCGGGCCGTTCATCACCTTGCGCTTTCTCACCGGACTCGGCATCGGCGCCCTGATGCCGATCTCGGTCGCGCTGACTGCTGAATACGCGCCGCAGCGCATTCGCACCACAGTCACCGCGATCATGTATCTGGGATTTCCGATGGGTGTCGGCGCCGGTGGCTTCATCGCCGCCGAGATCATTCCGACCTATGGCTGGCAATCGATGTTCGTGATCGGTGGCGTGCTGCCGATCGTGCTGTTGGCCGGTGCGATCTTCGCGTTGCCGGAGTCGATCCGCTTTCTGGTCGCGCAGGGCACCCAGAACGCGCGGGTGGCGAATCTGCTCAACCGGCTCACCGGCGATGCGCGTTTCAGCAGCGACGACCGGTTCACGATCGCCGAGGAAAAGACCAAAGGCTTCCCGGTCAAACATCTCTTCACCGAGGGTCGCGCGGTCACGACCTCCCTGCTATGGATCGTGTTCTTCTGCAATCTGCTGGTGATCTATTTTCTCAACGCATGGCTACCGACCGTGTTGCGCGGATCGGGCGTGCCGTTGAACGATGCGTTCCGTTTGACCGGTGCGCTGAGCTGGGGCGGCATCATCGGCATTCTGATCCTCGGGCCGATCGTCGACCGGCTCGGCGCAACCCGCGTCGTCACTTGCCTTTTCCTGTTCGCGACCATGTTCGTCATCGCGATCGGCTTCGCGGGCAATTCCATCCCGCTTCTCGCGATCTCGATCGTCGGCTGCGGCGGCTGCATCACCGCGGGTCAAAGCTTCAGCAACGTGCTTGCCGCTGCGCTCTATCCGACCACCGCGCGTTCGACCGGCATCGCCTGGGCCTTGGGCATCGGCCGCGCCGGTACGCTGCTCGGCCCCGTGGTCGGCGCGGCGCTTTTATCCGCCAATGTTTCGGCGCAAGGGATCTTCTTCAGCGCCGGCGTACCGGCATTGATCGCAGCCGGCGCCATGCTGTTGCTCGGGCGGCGCCTGCGCGCCGCCAAAGCCGCGCTTGCCATCGCCGAGGCGCCCAGCATCTAGTCGATGAGCGTTCGCGCTACTTGAAGCGCGGGAACAACGCGCCGCCATTGGCGTCGATCGTCGCGAGTTCGGCATCGGTGAAGACGCCGCTCTGCTTGAGCTTATCGACGCATTCCTTGGAACCGCGCCACGGGTAATCCGTGCCGTAGCAGATCTGCGACAGGGGGATCAGGTCCTTCAGCGCGAGCAGCGGCGTCGAGTGCAGAATCTGCGCCGTGTCATAGAAGAACTTGCGCGCCTCGGCGACAAAGCCCTTGGGCATCAGCGGCGCATAACGCGGCGCCTTTTCCATGCGGATGAAACGCTCGACCAGGAACGGCATGGTGCCGCCGCCATGCGACCAGATCACCTTGAGGTTGGGACAGCGCGTAAGCGTGCCGCTGAACAACAGATTCACCAGCGCGCGTGTCGTGTCGGTACCGTATTCGATCGACGAATCCCGAATGTCGATCTCTTTCAGGATGTCCTGCGTGCAATGCGGTCCGTGCGGATGGGTATAGATCACCGCCTTGCGCCGGTTGAGTTCGTCGAACACCGGATCGAAGATCTTGTCGCCAAGCCAATGATCGCCATAGGACGTGATCAGGTGGACGCCGTCGACCTTGAGCGTATCGAAGGCATATTCGATTTCCTTCAACGCGCCGTCGACATCGGGCAGCGGCAGGTTCGCGAAATGGCCGAAGCGGCCTTTGTAGTCGCCGACCAACTTGGCCATATACTCGTTATTGGCACGCGAATAGGCGCGCCTCGCCTCGCCGGTCACCTGTTCGGGCAGCGTCGCGGAATTCACCGCGAGGGTGACGCCGCCCTGGTCCATGTCGGCGAGCGTCGCCTGGTCGTCCATCGCGAGGACCTGGCCGGGCGTGAGCACGCCCCAGTCGCGCAACTGCGCGCGGAATTGCGGGGCGACGAGATGATGATGAACGTCGACGCGGGCAGCCATTATGTCACCTATTGAAAGCGGGGGAGCAGGGGAAGGATGTTGGCATAGTCGATGGCGCGCATCTCGTCGGCGCTGAGGACGCCGGCGGCTTCGAGTTCGGCCACGCAAGTGGGCGACAGGCCCCACGGGTAATCCGAGCCGAACACCGTGTGCTCGAGACCAACGACCTGTTTCAGCGCGGTCAGCAGCACCGGATGCGAGGCCTGAGCGGTGTCGTAATAAAAGCGTTTCAGCTCATGCACCACGCCTTGCGGCAGTTTCTGTGCGTTCACCGGAATGCCGGCGGTCTTCAGGAACCGATAAATCAGGAACGGCATCGTTCCACCCGCATGCGACCAGATCACACGCAGATCGGGACAGCGCCGCGACGTGCCGCCGAACACCATGTTGGCGATCGCCCGCGTCGTGTCGGTGCCGAATTCGATCATCGCATCCGGCATCACCACTTCCTTGAGCGGTTTGGTGCAGCAATAGGGCGACAAGGGATGGGTATAGATGAGCGTCTTGCGCCGGTTGAGTTCGTCGAACACCGGCGCGAACACCGCGTCGCCCAGCCAATGATCCTGGTAGCTCGTCATCAGATAGACGCCGTCGGCCTTGAGCGTATCGAGCGCGTATTCGATCTCTTTCAGCACCGCGTCGACATAGGGCATCGGCAGCGCCGCGAAGAAGCCGAAACGGCCTTTGTGATCCGAAACGAGACGCGCGAAATATTCGTTGTTCTCGCGCGCGAACGAAATCGCGCGATCGCGATTGTCGATCACCGCATGGGGTGGCGCCGGCGGCGAGTTGATCGCGGTGGTGACACCACCCTTGTCCATGTCGTCGAGCGCGTGCGCCGCGGTCATCGCCTCGGCGTCATGTTTCAGGAGGATTCCGGCGTCGATCAGGCCCGGCAGAAGATGCGGAGCCGCCAGATGGTGATGAACGTCGATGCGTCGGGCCATGAACCTCAGCCTTTGAATTGCGGCAGGAGCGCCAGCATATTATCGACATCGATCGCCTTCAATTCCCCGGCGGAGAAGATGCGATTGTCCTTCAACCCTTTCACGGTTTCCGCGGTGGTGCGCCAAGGATAATCCGTGCCGAACAGGATATGCGACATCGGCACCACTTTCTTCAGCGCCGCCATCGGTGCACCCAGCCCATTCGAGGTCTGCGCGGTGTCGTAGTAGAATTTGCGCGCGTCGGGCAAGAAGCCCTGCGGAAACTTGGCGGCGAATTTCGGCGTCTGCGCCAGCTTGACGAAACGCTCGACCAGGAACGGCATGGTGCCGCCGGCATGCGACCAGATCATGCGGATATCGGGGCAACGCGCGGCGGTACCGCCGAACACGACATTGGCAAGCGCCCGCGTCGTATCGGTGCCGTATTCGATGTTGGCGTCATCGACACCCGACGCGTTGAGCAAACCCGTACAGCAATTGGCCGAGGTCGGGTGGGTATAGATCACCGCCTTGCGGCGGTTGAGTTCGTCGAAGACCGGCGCGAAGGCGGGATCGCCGAGCCATTTGTCGCCGTAATTGGTCACCAGCCCAACGCCATCGGCTTTCAGCGTATCGAACGCGTATTCAATTTCTCTGAGGCTGCCTTCGACATCGGGCAGCGCGGTGACGGCAAAGAAACCGAAGCGGGTCGGATGATCGGCGCGGACCCGCGCCAGCCATTCGTTTTGTTCGCGGGCAAAGCGGCGCATCGCCTGCGGATCGGCGAAAGATTCCTTGGGCGCGCTGGGCGCGGACATGATCGAGAGCGACACCCCACCCTGATCCATGTCCTCGAGACTGCGCGCCGGGTCCATGCCGTCGGCGAGTTGCGGCGTCAAAGAGCGGCTGGCGCGCCGCGCCGCCACATAAGGCGGCGAGAAGGTGTGGCGATGAACATCGATCCGGCGGGGTTTCGCCGCCGCCGCAAGCGCGGCGCCGGCCGGCATGGCCGCAATCGCACCCAGCGCCGCCATCCCGCCGAGCAGACTCCGCCGCGACGCCGTCTCGAACAAATCCGCTGTCACAAATCCCTCCCGCGTGCCGACTTCTTGGCGAAGCCGCTTCGGCCCATACCTAACACGCGTGCCGCTTCGATGTCAGGGTGTCACGACGATATTCGTGAATCCGCCGTTGCGGTTGGGGATATCGGCGAGCGCGTCATTGACCTGCACCAGCCTGGTCACGCGGTGCTCGAACACCGAGAGGTCAAGTGTGCCCGAGCGCGCCATCTCGGCGAGGTCCTGGCCGTCGCCCGGCGAAAACCAGTTGCTGCCGATGAATTCGATCTGCTCGTCCATCATCCAGTGGACGTCCATCGCCACCTTCTCACCCATGCCGCCGCAATTGACCGCCTTGGCGCCGCGCCGCAGGGCGTAGATCGCATCGATCATCGTGGCCGCGGGCGAGCCCGGTCCCAGACAGTCGATCAGGATATCGGCGCCGACCCCGTCGGTTGCGGCCCGCACCCGCTCGGCGATGGTGCCTTTGCCGATCTCCAATATTTCGATGCGCGCGGACGACAAGGCCTTCACGCGTTCCAGCAACGCCCGGTTGCGTCCGGTGATGAAAACGCGCGGCACGCCCCGACCCAGCGCGATCAGCACCGCGCCGAGACCCAGCGTGCCGGTGCCGCCATTGACGATCACGCTGCGGCCGGGTCCGGCATTGGCCTTCTTAAGCGCGGCGAACGCGGTACCGAGATAGCCGAAGCGCGCGGCCTGCTCAAAGGTCACATTGTCAGGCAGACGCACCAGATTCTGTTGCGGCGCGGTCATCAACTCGCAGAGGCCGCCATAGGGATAGGCATCGAAGAGCTTCTGCGCCTCGGGACCGAAGCCGAAATAGCCCTTGAACGTATAGTTGCGACAATTGAGCGGATCATTGGCGCGGCAGGACGGGCACGAACCGCAGGCGAGGCCCGGATTGACGTAGACGCGATCGCCCCGCTTGAAGTGCTGCACCAGGCTGCCCGGCTGTTCGATCGTGCCGGCCGCATCGAGACCGAAAATCGCGGGGAGATTCGGCAACGGCAATTCCGGGAACCAGGTCTGCCACTTCGCCAGGACATTGCCGAGATTGGGCACGATGCCGCAGGCTTTCACCCGCACCAGCACGTCGGTCGGACGCGGCTCGGGGATCGGCAAATCCTCGACGATCATCGGACCGCCGATCTTGTGCAGCCGCGCCGCCTTCATGGTCGCCATAACGACACTCCTCCCCCGCGTAAACTTTACTGGCGCTCATCTTATCAAGGATTACGCTGGCAAGGAGTAGGAGCATCGGTGAATGAAGATTTATCTTGCCGGGCCACTCGGGTTTTCGGAATCGGGGCGCGCGTTCCACAAGGACAGCGTCATCGCCGAGATCGTGCGGCTGGGCCATACACCACTCGATCCCTGGGCATTGACCGATCCGGCGAAGATCGCAGCGGTGCAGCGCCTTCCCTATGGTGAGACGCGCCGCGATGCTTGGCGAGCGCTGAACAAAGAAATCGGTGCCAACAACGCGGCAGCGATCCGGCAATGCGACCTCGTCTTTGCCGTCCTCGACGGAATCGATGTCGACAGCGGCACCGCTGCCGAGATCGGTTATGCCTTCGGGCAAGGAAAGCCGATCCTCGGCTACCGGAGCGATTTCCGCCTGTCCGCCGACAACGAGGGCGCGCGAGTCAATCTGCAGGTCGAATATTTTATTCTCGAAAACGGCGGCACGATCATCGATAAGATCGGCGACATGGCAGCCGCCCTGACAAAAACGCTTCGCGCCGTCTGATCGAGGAGCCACCGATGTCCAACCTTGCGCGGATTGCCGAATACGCCAGCGAGATGGCGGCGTGGCGCCACGACATCCACGCCCATCCCGAACTGGGCTTCGACGAGAAGCGCACGTCCGATCTCGTGGCCGAACGCCTCAAGCAATTCGGCTGCGAAGTCCATCGCGGCATCGGGCGTACCGGCGTGGTCGGCGTGTTGCGCGGCGGCAACGGACCCCGCAGCGTCGGTCTGCGCGCCGATATGGATGCGTTGCCGATCCACGAGACCAATCGTTTCGATTACCGTTCGACGAACGACGGCCGCATGCATGCCTGCGGCCATGACGGGCATACGACGATGCTGCTAGGCGCGGCGCGCTACCTCGCCGAGACGCGCGCATTCGACGGCACGGTCAACTTCATCTTTCAGCCGGCCGAAGAAGGTTTGGGCGGCGGCCAGGCGATGGTCGACGATGGCCTGTTCGAGCGTTTCCCGTGCGATACGATTTTCGGCATGCACAACCGGCCGGGCCTCGGCATCGGGAAATTCCAGGTCCGGCCGGGGCCGATGATGGCGGGCGGCGCCTATTTCGACATCGCGATCACCGGACGCGGCGCTCATGGTGCGCGGCCGGAATCGGGGATCGACCCGGTCGTGGTCGCCAGCCACATCGCGACCGCGCTGCAGACCATCGTTTCGCGTAACGTCAGGCCGATGGACACCGCCGTCGTCAGCGTCACCCAGATTCACGCCGGCGACGCCTATAACGTGATCCCCGAACACGCGGTCATGCGCGGTACCGCGCGCGCCTTCAGCAGCGACACGCTGAGCCTGATCGAGACGCGAATCAAACGGCTGGCCACGAACATCGCCGAGGGGTTCGGCGCGACCGCGACGCTCGATTTCCGCATCATCTTCCCGCCTTTGCTCAATGACGCGACGGAAGCCGCGTTCATCGCCGATTGCGCCGCCGAGCTGGTCGGCTCGGCGAATGTCGACCGCAATGGCGGCATGACCATGGCATCGGAGGATTTTTCGTTCATGCTCAACCGCCGGCCCGGCGCCTATATCCAGATCGGCAACGGGGACGGCGAAGGCGGCTGCGAGGTCCACAACCCCGGTTACGACTTCAACGACGATGCCTTGCCGCTGGGCGCGAGCCTCTTTGCCCGCATCGTCGAGCGCAAGCTCGCCCGGACCTAGATGAAACAAAGTTCCTGCGGACTCGATTTCGGGACCTCCAATTCGACGCTGGGGGTCATGCATGCCAACAAGCCGTCGCTGGTGCAACTCGAAGGCGACTATCCGAATCTGCCCAGCGCGATCTTCTTCAACTACGACGACGAACAGACTTATTTCGGACGCGAGGCGCTGGAAGAATATATCGGCGGCGTCGACGGGCGGCTGATGCGCTCGCTCAAGAGCGTGCTCGGTACCTCGCTGATGAACGAGACGACGCAGCTCAAACGCCGCCGGGTCGGCTTTGCCGACATCATCGCCGAATTCGTCTTTCACCTCAAAAAGACCGCCGAGGCCAAAACCGGCACGACGCTCAGCCAGGTGGTGGTCGGGCGGCCCGCGCATTTCGTCGATGATGACGATGCGGCCGACGACGAGGCGCAAAACCAGCTCGAGGCGATCATCAAAAGCGCCGGCTTCGCGGAAGTCCAATTCCAGTTCGAGCCGATTGCCGCGGCGTTCGATTACGAGATGACCGCGGGATCACACAAGGAGTTGGCGTTCATCGTCGATATCGGCGGCGGCACCGCGGATTTTTCCGTCATCCGCACCGGCGGCGATCGCGCGAACTCGGACCGGTCCGACGACATCCTGGCGACCTATGGCGTTCATGTCGGCGGCACTGATATCGACCGGATCCTCGCGGTCGAAAAAATCATGCCGCTGTTGGGCTATCACTCGAAGCTCAAAGGCAAGGGCCTGCCGGCGCCGTCATGGTTGTTCAACGATCTGGCGACGTGGCACCGGATCAACGCGCTCTACAGCCACGCGCTGCGCACGCAGGTCAAGCAGATGATGCTCGAAGCCGAACAGCCGCTCCTGCTGAAGCGTCTCGCCAATGTGCTTGAAAACAAGAAGGGGCACTATCTGCTGAATTGCGCCGAGACGATGAAGGTCGACCTCACCGACGCGGAGCGGGCGCATCAGGAATTCGACATCGGCGCCGAGGATTTTTCCATCGATGTCGACCGGACCGAATTCGCCGCGATGCTCGAATCGTGGCTCGCCGCGATATCGGGCGCCGTCACGAAGACCCTTGCGCTGGCCGCGGTTCCGATCACCGACATCGCCACGGTCTTTCTCACCGGTGGCACGACCTTATCGCCGCCGGTGCGCGAATTGCTGCAACAGCGTTTCAACACGTCGCAGATCGTGATCGGCGACAGCCTCGGCAGCGTCGGCTTGGGCCTCACCCTCGCGGCGTCACGGCGCTTTCGCTGAAGCCCGGTTCGTCATCCGGCGAGGATTTCCGCACGGCCGGATAACAACCGCATCGAACGCCGGCGGCGCAGGACGACCAGGCCGAGCAGGCCGGAGCCGAAGAGCACGAGGCTGGTCGGTTCGGGCACCGTCGCGAGGAGCAGGTCGCCAGCGAAGCCGGTGCCGTTGGTGCTCATCAACTGGATGTCGAGCGCGAAGTCGAAGACGCCGGACAGGCCGAAACCGATGCCGCCCAGATCGTAGACCTTGTCGTTGAAGAGCGCGTCGAGCTGCGCCAGCGTCGTGGTACTGGCCAACAGGGCGGCGAGCGGCGTGATGCTGAAATCCGGGAAGTTGGTGAGGATGGTGATTCTCACCGCGTCGCTGCCCGAGAAATTGCCCGCGTTGTAGTTGACCGGGTTGTAGAGACCGAGGTCGAGATGCGCGCCAGCATCGAGCAGCGAATACGACATCTTGAAGTCGATCATCGTGTCGTAGACCTGCAGCGTGCCGGTGCTGGCCCGCGCGACGCCGACCGACGCGGCGCCGAGATAATGGCCCATGTCGTTCGCCGGAATGATCGCCGAGAGACCCGGATTGGACGGCGTCAGCACGGTCGAGCGCACCGAGTTGATATCGGGCAAGCCCGTGGTGAAGGCGAAGGACTGGATCGAGCCGGACGTGAAGGCAGCCGGGATCGTCGGCACCGGGCCGCCGACATTGGTTTGCGACAGGGTCTGGGCCGGGCTCGCGACCGGAGCCGTGGCATTGCCGGTGACGCTGATCACGCCGCCGCCGGTCGTGATGCTGTTGGCTTGCGACTGGCCGCTGAGACCATCAGCGATGGCTTGCGAGGTCGCGAAGCTGTTGCCGATCGAGCTTGAATTCGCGGTGGCGTTCGCGGTGCCGAGCGTGCCGTTGATCGGCCCGGTTCCGCCGTTGCCGGCGATCGCCTGTGCAATCGACTGCGCGTTCACGCCGGCGACCGTGCCGGTCGCGGTCGCGGTGGACAAGGCGTTGCCGCCATTGCCGCCGGTCGAACCGTTACCGCCATTGCCGCCGAGCGATTGTGCCTGGGCGAACGCGTCGGTCGCCGATGTCGCCGTCGCCGTCGCGGTGCCGTCAGCGCCGGCCCGACCGAGACCGAGACCGAGAATGCCGGCCGTGCTCGAGCCGCCATCGCCGCCTTCGCCGATGGCAACGGCCTGAACCGCGCCGGTCGCCGTGAGTTGAACATTCGCGGTGCCGATCCCGGCGAAGCCGCCATTGGCGCTGTTCGTGCCGTTGCCGCCGAACCCGCCGAAGCCCTGAGACAAGCCGCCCACGAAGCTCGCCACGTTGTCGGTCAGGGTGAGGTTTGAAATGCCGGCCGCGCCATTGCCCGCGTGGCCGACGCCATCGCCATTGCCGCCGTCGCCGCCGACCGCCAGTTGCGTGAGGCCGAGAAGGCTGGTGGTGAAGCCGCTGACCGCGTTGCTCAGCGTCGATGCCGCGCCGTTGCCGCCCGAGGCGCCGTTGATGCCGTTGCCGCCGATGCCGCCGAACTGATCCGCTTCGACGAAGACCGGGCCGGTGCCCAGACCGCTGGCGAGGCTCTTGCCGGTCGCGGTCGTTCCCGATGCGATGCCGCCGTTGCCGCCGGTGTTGCCGACGCCCGAACCGGTGCCGCCATCGCCGCCGGCGCTGTTCGCCACCACCGGCGTGGTTCCGGTCGCCAGCGTGTTGGTCGCGCTCGCGCTGGTCGTCGTGACGTTACCGCCGGTGCCGCCATTGCCGGTGCCGTCGAGATTGTTGCCGCCATTGCCGCCCGTCGTGAAGGCGATGACGCCGTTGATCGAATCGATCTTGCCGGTCAGCGCGATGGTGCCCGTCGCGATGCCGCCATTGGCACCGTTGACGCCGTTCGAACCGTTGCCGCCATTACCGCCGGTCGCATCCACGTCGCCGGCAAGGCTGCTCGCGACGTTGTTCGTGAACACGAGTTGCGAATTGGCGTTGCCGCCGAGGCCCGCGAGGCTGCCCGCGCCGTCGCCATCGCCGCCGAAGCCGCCGAACGCGTTCTGGCGCAGGGCCAGCGCGCCGGTCGTGGTGCCGCCCGCGATGTTGACGATCGAAGCCGCGCCGCCGACGCCACCCGAAGCACCGCCGGTCGAAGCGGTACCCGCGCCACCATCGCCGCCCGTGCCGTTGACCGTGACGCCGACATTGCCGCTCGTGCTGGTGCCGGTCACCGGTGCGGTGATGCTGATCGCCGCACCCGCGCCGCCGGTATTGCCGGCGCCGAACGTGCTGCCGCCTTCGCCGCCGAAGAGATTAGCGATCACGCTGACCAGGCCGTTGCCGGTGGTCGAGCCCGAGACGCCGAGAGTCTCGAGAGCGAGACCGCCCGCGCCGCCATTGGCCGTGCCGTCGGCGCTGTTGCCGCCCAGACCGCCGGTGACGTTCAAGGTCGCGGTGACCGGAGCGCCCGAGGTCGAGGAAAGCGCGATGCCGCCATCGGCATTGCCGCCGTTGCCCCCGATCGTCGTGTCGCTGCCCGCGCCGCCGAGACCGCCGGTCGCATTCGACGTGCCGATGAGCTGGCTTGCGCCGTTCGTGTCGGTGAAGGCGAAGTTCGAAAGCGCGAAACCGCCGATGCCGGCATTCGTACCGTCATCGCCTGCGCCGCCGGTCCCACCGAACGCGCTCTGGGTCAAGCTGAGGATGCCGCTCGTCGAACCGGTGACGATGTTGGTCAGGGTCGCCACACCGCCCGCGGCGCCTTTGGCGCCGAGCGTGCCGTTGCCGCCCTGACCGCCCGTCGCATTCGCGGCGACGGTCACGTTGCCGCCGTTCGTGCTGGTGCCGTTCACCGGTGCGGTGACGTTGGTCGCGCCACCGACGCCGCCGGTGTTGCCGATACCCGAGGTGTTGCCGCCGGCGCCGCCGGTTGCATTGAGCGTGAGCGAAACGACGCCGTTGACGCTGGTCGCCGACGCGCCGAGCGTTTCCTCGGCAACGCCGCCGGCGCCGCCATTGGCCGAGCCGTCGAGACTGTCACCGCCGTTGCCGCCCGTGCTGTTGACCGTCGCCGTGACCGGCGCGTTGCCGATCGACGACAGCGCGATGCCCGCATCCGATGTCGCGCCCGCGCCGCCAGCCGTGCCGCTGGTGCCGCCGCCGCCATTGCCGCCCGTCGCGCTCGACGTGCCGATCAACTGACTGGCACCGAGCGTGTCGGCGAAGGTGAAGTTCGACGTCGCGAGACCGCCCGCGCCGCCCACCGTGCCGTCATCGCCGATACCGCCGTTGCCGCCATTCGCCGTCTGGGACAGGGTGAGGACGCCGCCGGTGGTCGAACCGGTGACCACGTTCGTGAGCGTTGCCGCGCCGCCGTGACCCGCCGTGCCGCCGGCGATTCCGTTGCCGCCTCTGCCGCCGATGCCGGTAACCGACACATTCACGTCGCCGCCGGCGCTCGTGCCCGAACTCGCGGTGGTGAAATTCGTGTCGGCGCCGTTGCTGGCGATGCCGAAGACGCTGCTGTTGCCGGTGCCGCCAGTGCCGGTCACCGTCACGTTGACGAGACCGTTGCCGGTGCTGACGCCGGTGCCGAACGCATCGATCGTGCCGCCGTCGCCGCCAAGATTGGTGCCGAGACCACCCGTGCCGGTGACCGTGACGGTCACGTCGCTCGCACCGAGACCGGTGGCGTTGGTGGTGACATTGCCGGCGGTGCTGACCGCACTCGCCGTCGTCGTCGCGGGGCCACCGATCGCGCCCAGCGCGAAGCCGGTCGAATCTGCCGTACCGAAAGTGGGATTCGTAGCGTTGACGATCGCTTCGGCGGTGGCATCGCCGCCCGCAGCCGTCGCGAGATTGCCGCCGAGACCGCCAGTCGCCGTCGCCGAAGAAGTCGCCGTGCCGGTTACCAGCGCCATGTTCGCGGTCGAGGTCGCAAAGGCGTTGCCGCCCGTACCGCCGACCGCACCATCGCCGCCTGCGCCGCCGGTCGCATTCGCCGCGGCGACCGTGCTGGTCTGGCCGGTGAGCGTCGTCGTCGCCGTGCCGGTGCCACCATTGGCGCCGCTCGCACCGTTGGTGCCCGCGCCGCCGGCGCCGCCGGTCGCACCGGTCGTCGCATCGACTTCGGCCGCCGCGGTGTCGGTGTAGGTGAGTGTCGATGTGCCGTCGGCGCCGATCGTCGCGAGACCCGGACCATCGCCCGCGCCGCCGCCGCCGCCGATCGCATTCTGGAAGAGCTGCAGCAGGCCGGTGGTGAAACCGCTGACCGCGTTGCTCAGGGTCGAGCCCGCCGCGACGCCGCCCGAGGCGCCGAGAATGCCGTTGCCGCCCGCGCCGCCGGTCTGTGTCGCCGTCACCATCACCGTGCCGGTGCCGGTGCCGCCGGCGAGGCTGCTGCCCGTCGCCGTCGTCGCGGTCACGTTGCCGCCGTCGCCGCCTTTGTTGCCGACGCCCGAACCGATGCCGCCCGCGCCACCCGTCGGCGCACTGGTCACGGTGACGGGATCCGCCGCCGCCAGGCCGATACCGCTCGCATTGGTTGCCGTGACGTCGCCGCCATTGCCGCCGCTCGCCGTGCCGTCGGTGACGTCGCCGCCGGCACCGCCGGTCGGAGTCGCGATCACGGTCAGATCGCCGCTGAGTGCGATCGTCGCGGACGCGTTGCCGCCTTGGCCGCCCATCGTGCCGTTGCTGCCGTTGCCGCCTTTACCACCGGTCGCGATCGCGCTGCCGGTGAAGCTGCCCGAACCCGTCGCCGTACCCGTGCCGGTGATGTTGGTGCTCGCATCGCCACCGATGCCGGCAACGCTGGTACCGCCGCCATCGCCCGCGCCGCCGGCGCCGCCGATCGCGTTTTCGATCAGGGTCAGAAGACCGTTACCGATCGAACCGGTGAAATTATTGGTGAGCGACGAAGCGCCGCCATCGCCGCCCGATGCGCCGCCGGTCGAGACCGCACCCGAACCACCCGCGCCGCCGGTCGCGTTGACCGTGAGCGTCGCGTTGCCCGAGCTGTTGGCCACGAGCGGGCCCGTGGCATCCGCCGTGCCGCCCGCGCCACCGGTATTGCCGGTGCCGAACGTCGTGCCGCCCGTGCCGCCGGTCGTGTTGACGGTGAGCGTCGCAATGCTGTTGCCGGTTGCCCCGACCGATACACCGAGACTTTCGTGCGCGTTGCCGCCGACGCCGCCGTTCGCGGTGCCGTCGCTGTTCGCGCCACCGGTGCCACCGGTGCTGTTCACCGTCGCCGTCACCGGCGCGACGCTTGCCGAGCTCAGCGCGATGCCGGCATCGGCATCGCCACCGGTGCCGCCGATCGCGCCACTCGAACCGCTGCCGCCAATACCACCCATGGCGGTCGACATGCCGAAGAGCTGACTCGCGCCGTTGGTGTCGTTGAAGGTGAGATTGGAACTGCCCGCGCCGCCCATGCCAGCGGTGCCACCGACACTCGCGCCGCCCGCGCCGCCATTGGCGGTTTGGTCGAGCGTGAGGATGCCGGTGGTCGAACCGGTGACGATGTTCGTGAGCGTCGACATGCCACCCTGGCCGCCATTGCCGCCCGCGGTCGCGTTGCCGCCCATGCCGCCGGTGCCGGTAACCGACACGTTCACATCGCCGCCGGCGCTGGTGCCGGAACTCGCAGTCGTGAAATTCGTATCGGCGCCGCTGCCGCCGGTGCCGCCAGCGCTGGCGCCGCCGGTACCACCGGTGCCGTTCACCGTCACGTTGACGAGGCCGTTGCCGGTGCTGGTGCCGATGCCAAAGGCATCGATCGTCCCACCCGAACCAAGGACCGTGCTGGCGGTGCCGCCGGTGCCGTTCACCGTCACCGTGACGTCACTCGGGCCATGTGTGATGGCGCTGGTCGTGACATTGCCGGCCGTGCTGGTGCCGTTCGTCTGCGATTGCGTCGAACCGTTCCCACCAGCGGCAAACCCGACCGCATCGGCCGTGCCGAACGATGGCGTCGCTTGATTGACGATCGCTTCGGCCGTCGCGCTGCCGTCGACAACCGAGCCGCCCGTGCCACCGAGTCCGCCGAGCGCATTTGCGAAGGCGCTCGCGGTTTTCGTGGCGAGCGATAGATTCGCGATCGCGGTCGAAGTCGCATTGCCGCCTGTACCGCCTTGCGTCGTGCCGTTGCCGCCCTGACCACCCAACGCATCGCCAACAACGGACAGATTGCCGTCGCTCGTGAGGTTGGCGGTGACGACTGCCATGCCGCCCGCATCGCCGACAGCGCCGTTGGTCCCACCCGCGCCACCGGTCGCCGCGATCGTGGCATTGAGCGTGGTCACGCCGGTATAGGTCGAGGTCAGGTTCGAGGTCGCATCGCCGCCGATGCCGCCCGTGCCGCCCACGCCCGCGGTGCCGCCGGCGCCGCCGAGTGCGAACTGATCGAGGGTGAGAGTGCCGGAGGTCGATCCGGAAACGACGTTCTGCGCGAGCGATGCGCCGCCGGCACCCGCCGTGCCCGAACCCGTGTTGTTGCCGCCCGCGCCGCCGGTCAGCGTCGCGTTCACCGTGACATTGCCGCTCGTGCTGCCGCCGAAAACGGTCGCGGGCAGAATCGTCGTGTCGATCCCAGTGCCGTTCGCGGCAAAGCCGCCGCTGCCGCCCGTACCGCCTTGGCCGCCCGTGACGTTGCCGTTGACGACCAACGGATTCGCGTTGGTGTTGGCGACGTTCACGTCGACCTGGGCCTTGCCGCCGGCCCGGCCGAAGAGACCGTTGGTGCCGCCTTCGCCGCCCGTCGCCGATACCGTGACGTTCGCCAGGCTCGCATTGTTGCTGATGGCAGCGTTGAGCTGCGAGTTTGCGTTGCCGCCGAGGCCGCCGGCCCCCGCGCTGCTGTCCGCGGTGCCGCCGGCCCCGCCGACCGCGTTCTGATTGAGACTCAACGTGCCGGTGGTGTCGCCGCCGACGGCATTCGCCACCAGCGAGTCACCGCCGTTACCGGCCGTGCCGGCGCCGCCGCCGATGATGTTGCCGCCGGCGCCGCCGGTCTGCGTCGTCGTCACCGTCACGTTGCCGGTCTTGGTGGCGCTGCCGCCGAAAACGAACGACGGCAAGGTGCTGGTATTGATCGATGTACCCGCCGTCACTGCCGTGGTGCCGTCGCCGCCTTTGCCGCCGGTCGCGTTGCCAGTGACAAAGAGCGGATTCGCGCTGGTGTTGCCGACGTTCACGTTGACCTGGGCCGTGCCGCCGACCCGGCCGAGCGCGCCGTTGGTGCCGCCTTCGCCGCCGGTCGCCGTCACCGTGACGTTCGTCAGGCTCGGATTGTTGCTGAGGCCGCCAAAGAGCTGCGAACTCGCGTTGCCGCCGATGCCGCCCGCGCCGACGCTGCTGTCCGCGAGGCCACCCATGCCGCCGATGGCGTTCTGATTGAGGTTCAACGTGCCAGTGGTGTCGCCACCGATTGCGTTCACCACCAGCGAATCACCGCCGTTACCGGCCGTGCCCGCGCCACCGCCGATGATGTTGCCGCCGGCGCCGCCGGTCTGCGTCGTCGTCACCGTGACGTCGCCGGTCTTGGTGGCGCTGCCGCCGAAGACGAACGACGGCAAGGTGCTGGTATTGATCGACGTGCCCGCCGTCACCGCCGTGGTGCCGTCGCCGCCTTTTCCGGCGGTTGCGATGCCGGTCACGTTCAGCGGATTGCTGCCAGTGTTGCCGACGTTCACATTGACCTGGGCCGTGCCGCCGACCCGGCCGAGTGCGCCGTTGGTGCCGCCTTCGCCGCCCGTCGCCGATACCGTGACGTTCGCCA
>CAIKMD010000002.1 GCA_903828515.1 uncultured Rhodospirillales bacterium
CCGTGTGGAAGGGCCATCGCTCAACGGATAAAAGGTACGCCGGGGATAACAGGCTGATGACTCCCAAGAGTCCATATCGACGGAGTCGTTTGGCACCTCGATGTCGGCTCATCACATCCTGGGGCTGGAGCAGGTCCCAAGGGTTTGGCTGTTCGCCAATTAAAGTGGTACGTGAGCTGGGTTTAGAACGTCGTGAGACAGTTCGGTCCCTATCTGCCGTGGGTGTACGAGACTTGAGAGGACTTGTCCCTAGTACGAGAGGACCGGGATGAACGCACCTCTGGTGTACCGGTTGTGGCGCCAGCCGCATCGCCGGGTAGCTATGTGCGGACGGGATAACCGCTGAATGCATCTAAGCGGGAAGCCCCCCTCAAAACCAGGTCTCGCTTGAGAGCCGTGATAGACCATCACGTCGATAGGCTGGGTGTGGAAGTGCGGTGACGCACGAAGCTAACCAGTACTAATCGCTCGATCGGCTTGATCGTTCGTCCTTTGCCACGCAAGTGGTGAAGACGGCCTGTTGCTTGCAGCACAAAACCCCGCAAACTCAGAGCCTCGCAGACTTCGATATTCTTCTCTTCTCACAATCTCCAATATCTCTAGCCAGCGTGGCTTCGCTGGTCTGGTGGTTATAGCGAGGGACCTAACACCCGATCCCATCCCGAACTCGGCCGTGAAAACCCTCTGCGCCAATGGTACTTCGTCTTAAGACGCGGAAGAGTAGGACGCTGCCAGATCTGCCAAGCCACGCACCTGAGATTTGAGTTACTCCATCGATTACTTGTCCCGCCGCTACCCGACCGCGCATATCGGACTTCTGCCGGCCAGGACGGCGATCAACGGTTGACGCGGGGTGGAGCAGCCCGGTAGCTCGTCAGGCTCATAACCTGAAGGTCACAGGTTCAAATCCTGTCCCCGCAACCAGATACATCAAACCCGCCACGGTTTCCGTGGCGGGTTTTTTGTTGTCGGCGGTAAGCGTTGGACCGTCGCGTCATCGCTTGGGCGGGCGAACGATGATCGACGCTCAGTGCGATCCGGGCAGGAACTTCTCGGTCATGTATTTCGAGACGTCGGGCTCTTCGGGCAGCAGATTGATGTCGACGAAAGCGTGGCGTAAAGCCTCGAGGCCGTCGGCAGGGAATTTCCCGTCGGATGACATGGACGACATCACCGAATCGTAATTGCGCTCTTCGACTTCCTGGGAGAAGCCGTCGATCTTGCGCGCCATGGTCACCGTCTCGGCACGGTTGGCGCGCATCCAGGCGATGGTCTCGTACCAGCCTTTGAGGAACGCGCGCAGCGCGTCGGGTCGCTCGGCGATCAGCTTGTTCGAGGAATAGGCCACGTTCATCAGGAAGTTGTTGACGATCTGCGACGCCGGGATGAACAAGCGCCCGCGATTTTGCGTCTCGAACTGCCAGCCGAGCGCGGCATTGCCCATCACCGCATCGATCTGATGGGTTGTGAGCGCCGCGGTCTGAGCGAGGGAATCGGATCCGACGGTCACCAGGGTGAGATCGTCGCGCTGCCAGCCTTGCTGTTGTGCCAGACGCAGCACCAACCATTGCGTCACCGACCCCATCGTCGAGATGCCGATCTTCTTGCCTTTGAGGTCGGCGATCGTGTGGATCGGCGAATCGGGGCCGAGCACCAAGCCATAGATGCCGGCGCCCACCATGACCGCGCCGACCGCTGTCTCGGGCGAGCCTTTGACCAGGAAGGCGAGGTCGGTTCCGGCGCCGAGACCGATATCGATCGCACCCGCCAGCATCGCCTGATGCAACTTGGCACTGCCTTCGAGCACTGACATCTGCACGTCGAGGCCGTTCTTTTCGTAGATGCCCTTCTCGATGCCGATGTTGAGCGCGTCGAAGGTGAACCCGCTGGCCGAACTGCGTGCGACTGCCAGCTTTTCCGCCGCCATGCCCGACGTCGTGCCGCAAACAAGCAGAGTACCCAGAGCAAACGCCCCCGCTGCCCAGCCGAATTCAAAACGTTTTGCCATAACCTCTCCTTTTGCCCGCACCGTACAAAAAAGCGCGGTCCAGTGAAACTCGTCAGGCCTGTAACCCGAAGGTCGCAGGTTCAAATCGCGTCCCCGCACCAAATTAGACGTCTCGGCAAGGCCCGCGGTCGAAAGACCTTGGGCCTTCTTTATTGTTTGAGATTGTTTGAACGTCGGTCCGGCGTCAGGTCGGTTTTGCGTCGGCCTCGGGATGGAAGAGTTTTTCGCCTTCGAGCGTATAGGCGCCGATCGCGGCCTGGCCTTCTTTTGATACCAGCCAATCGGCGAATTTCTTGGCCAGATCGAGCTTGGCCTTGGGGTGAAGCTTCGGGTCGAGTTCGATCACGTCATAACGATTGAGCAGACGCAAATCGCCTTCGAGCGTGATGATCAACGTCGCCCGGTTCTTGAAACTGATCCAGGTACCGCGATCGGCCAGGGTATAGGCGTCGAGCCCGGCCGCCGCGTTAAGCGCCGCGCCCATGCCGCCGCCGATATCCTTGAACCACGGTCCGGCCTTGGTCGGATCGAGGCTTGCCATCTTCCAGATGCGTTTTTCGAGCGCGTCGGTGCCGCTCTTGTCGCCGCGCGAGACAAACGGCGCGCCGGCATTCCAGATGTTCTTGAAGCCGGCGACGACATCGTGGCCGCCGATCAGCTTCGCCGGATCCGCCTTCGCGCCGACGATGATGAAATCATTCCAGGCGAGTTCACGCCTCGTGATGCCGTGGCCCTCTTTCATGAACAGGTCCTCGGCGTCGGGATCGTGGACCAGCACGAGGTCGGCATCGCCGCGCCGTGCGGTGTCGAGCGCCTGACCGGTACCGAGGGCCACGACATGGACGTCGATGCCCGATGTCTTCTTGAAGAGCGGCAGGATCTGTCCGAGCAGGCCGCTATTGTCGACCGACGTGGTCGATGCCAGGACGATGAAGGGATCCTCCGCGCGGGCAACCCCGCCCAACAGAATCAGGGCGGCACAGACGAAAAAAACGAAGCGGCTTTTCATGGTCGTTTCCTCCGGTCGGCGATGGCAAAGGCGGCGCCGTTCAACGCGATGCTGATGGTAATCAGCACCAGACCGAGCGCAAGCGCGAACGGCAAATTGCCCATGCTGGTCTGCAGCGCGATCGCGGTCGTCATGGTGCGGGTGAATCCCGCGATATTGCCCCCCACGATGATGATCGCGCCCACTTCTGAAATGGTCCGGCCGAACCCGGCCAGCAGCGCCGTCAGCAACGGAAGCCGCGCGAGTTTCAGCAATTCCGGAATGATTTCGGCTCTGGTGGCGCCGGCCATCTGCAAGCCGTCGCCATAGAGCGCCCACATCTCCTCGGCGGCGCGATGCACGATCGCGGTAACGATCGGCGTCGCGAGCACGGTTTGGACGATCACCATCGCGGGGGGCGTGAAGAGCAGTCCCCACGCGCCGAGCGGTCCCGCGCGCGAGAAAAGGATATAAGCCGCGAGCCCGACGACGACCGGCGGCAATCCCAGCAACGAATTGGCCAGGAGCACCAGAGCGCGTCGGCCCGGAAAGCGAAACACGGCCAAAGCCGCGCCGGCGACCGAGCCCAGGACACCCGCGATCAGCGCCGCGGCGAGGCTCACGGTCAGCGAGAGGCGAATGATCGCATAAAGTTCGGCGTCGCCACTGAGGATGAGCCTCAGGGCGAGGGCGACCGCATTGGAAAAATCATCCATTGCCTCTTCATGCCCGATTTACCCGATTTTGTCAGGCGTTCACGGCAGGACGGGGCGAGGCCTTAAGAAGCTTCGGTATGCGCGACGGTGTTTTGACGCTACTCAGCGGCGGAACGCGGCGAGGTTACGGACCTTTCCCCGAATTCCCGCAAGGCACGCAGCATGGAGGCAAGGCTGGCGCTGCGGAGGGGAACGTAGGGTTTGCCGGCCTGCTGGCACAGGCGTTTCAGTGTCAGAGCCGCTGGATGGCTGATGCAGTCGACCGGGAAGAAGGCTACCTGGGCGCGGCTGACGAGGCCGGGCAACAAATCGGCACGCTCCTCGATACCGCCATCGTGATGAACCAATTCGCCGGCTGCTTGTTCGACGACGGAGCGGAGCCGGGCGACCTGATGCGGCCGCCCACCGACATAGAGGATCACAGCGCCGGCGAGGTCGAGGCTCTCGGCCGGTTCTTCCCCGATCTGGGTCGATGCAAGTTGTTCCTCGACAGCTTCGATCTCGGCCCGCAAAGCAAGAACCTCTTCCTCGAGCGCAAGCCGGGAGCGTTCGTGCCTGGTATTTGCGGCCGTGAGGTCTTCGGCACGCTTTTCGGCGCGTTCCCGCCGCAACACTTCGCGGTCGAGCAGCTTGCGCAGATCGGCGATCAACGCGTGGAGTGTGACGATTTCCGATACGCTACCCAAAGCGGATGATGTCGCGACCGCGCTGTGTCGCTCGATTTGCACCGAGAGGGCCGCATTGAGTTCACGAATCTTTGCATCACGCGAAACGATACCATCGCGCAATTGCGTCTGTTGGCGCTCCAATCGTTCTTCGAGCGCGGCCTTTTCTTCTTCGAGCTGGTGGAGGCGGCGAATATCCGCACGGTTGGCGGCCCCGACCAGATGCGACAGCATGTGGACGTCGCCGAATATCTGCCGGACGAGTCCGTCGCTTGTCTTCGGATGGGTCATGGTCGCCCAATAGGCGCCGGGGATTTCGCCCGCGTGGCGCGCCTCGGTCCACAGCACGCGCAACTCCTCGACATTTTTCGCCGGTGCGAAATGATGGATCGCGGCGGCGTGGCGACGGTCGAGCGCCTTCTGAATCTGCTTGGCCAAGAGGTCGCGATGATTGATAGCGGATACCGCGATCGTGTGGAGATCGTGATCCGTCGGATTTTCGGTGGCCCCGCTATGGAACTTGCGCACCAGCGCGCGCAATTCGCCGGCGGTAAGGCAGGTGCCGATGATCGAGCAATGCAAGGACGAACCGAGATCCCAAATCTTGCGGCGCGCTGTGACTTCGGCCTCGACCGGCGACGGGCCGCCAGCCAGTACAGGCAGCGTTTTGTCGACGCGAACGAACGCGGTCGATGCGGTCGCGGCAAAGCGCAGGCTACCAGGCGGGGAAGCCGCCCTCGTGCCAAGCATTAACTCCCAGGATTTCGATGCGAGGTCCGGTTTCATCTGGCGCTCGATATATTCCATAAGATATAGCGATAGTGCCAGATTTCATGCCGCCGAGTCAAAGCGGTCAATTCAACCGCCCGGTGCCTGGGCGATGAGCGTTTTTCACCCTCTGAACGGGCAATTTTTCCGATCATTCGCAACGCGCAGGGCGGCTTTGATGAGCGTCCAGCCCACTTTGCGATAAAGACGCCATGCCCTAGGATCGGCGCCTTGGCGGCCGGAAATCGCGAGCATCGAGGAATTCATGTCTGATCAAACTGGGACGGTCGGGATTGTCTGTCCGACCTGCCGCCAACACAATCGGCACAATCTCGGTTGGCTCAAAACCGTTCCGGCTTGGGACTGCTCGTTTTGCGGTGCCGCCCTGGAACTCGACTATGCCGATTTGACGAAGTTTCTGAGCGACGACAAGGCCGACGGCGCCGAATTCATCGCGCGGCTGTCGCCACGCAATACGCGCGGCATTACCACGCGCCGTACCCGATAACGGCTCGCCGTCCGACGGGCCTCCGTGCCACGTGATGCCCAAGCAGCATCGGAACGGCAATAAAACGATATTTGACGGATCGACGGAACGGGCCGACTCTCTTTGCCAAGGTGCGCAATGTCGCGCCGGCGTTTAAGAGAGGGAAGCCCGCATGAAACAATCCGAAAACGAGCTTTTGACGCGGGTCGGTCCTGGCACGCCCTGTGGCGAGATGCTGCGGCGCTATTGGTGGCCGATCAAAGTCGCCGAGCATCTCGGGCCGGGGCCGGAGATCGTCAAACTCCTCGGCGAGGAGTTCGTCCTGTTCCGCGCGGGTAACGGAACGCTCGGCCTGCTCGATAAGCATTGCTGTCACCGCAACGCATCGCTGGAATACGGCCGGGTCGAGGAACAAGGCCTGCGCTGCTGCTACCACGGCTGGCTTTACGGTACTGATGGCAAATGCCTCGATCAGCCCTGTGAACCCGCCTCCAGCGACTTCAAGAACAAAATCCGCCAGGGTGCCTATCCGGTGCGCGAGATATCGGGCTTTGTCTTTGCCTATATCGGGCCGAGGCCGGCGCCGGAATTCCCGAATTACGATCTGCTCTTCGATCCGAACTGCAACAAGATCGTGCAAGCGCGGGACATTCACGGCAACTGGTTGCAGCGCGTCGACAACATGCTGGATTCACTGCACGTCATGGCGCTGCATGCGAGCGTCTATCCCGAACTCGCGATGGTTCGCCCCGATATCTGCGACTGGCACGAGCGCGATTACGGCATCGAGATGAATCTCGAATATCCCAACGACGTGAAGGACCGGCATCATTACGCGTTTCCAGCGATCAACCGCGTCCATGTCTGGCGGGTCGGCAGCGAGCCGTTTCAGTTCATGCAGTTCGTCACCCCGCTCGACGATTTCCACAACATCTCGTTTCAGATCTGGGGGTCCGACAATGCGAAGCCGCCTTACACGACCCGGGCGGCCAAGTTCCGCGCGAGTGAGGTTGGCAATATCCGGCGGATCGAGGATGGCTGGTGGAACATCTGGGACCGCGATCAGGATGACGCAGCGATCGAAAGCCAAGGGCTCATTTCGGATCGTACCAACGAAAACCTCGCTACCTCGGATCGCGGCATCGTCATGATGCGCGCCATGGTCAGGCAGGCCATCGAAGACGTGAAAAACGGCAAGGATCCGAAACACGTCATCCGCGGCGACAACCCCCGAATCCGGCTCGAGGCTTTCAAGACCAATCTCGGCGACGATGAGGGTGGGGTGCGTAATCCCGAACTCGGCAAGAAACTGAAAGTGGAGCCGCGCTTCGCCTTCTGATGCTTCAGGAATTCGCGATGAATTCCCGCCGCCGCATGACCACGCAATAGATCGCGACGATGGGCAGCATCAGGAACAGCATCAGGAATGCCAGCGCGGCGGCATCTCCAAGCCCGCCCGACAGCCAGAGGTTCCAGATCACCACCGGCAGCGTGATGTTGTCGCGCGTGGTTAGAATGACCGCGAGGGTCAGTTCGCGGAAGGTCAGCAGGGCGATCCACAGCCAGGCATAAAGCAGCGTCGGCGCGAGCAGGGGTGCCACGATGCGGCGCAGGACGCCGCCGGTCGTGGCGCCCCCCATCTGGCCGGATTCTTCAAGCTCGCGATGAATCTGAATCATGCCGCTATTGGTCATCCGCGTTCCATAGCTGGTGCGCGCGACGATGAAGACCGCCAGGAGAATCCAGATTGTGCCGAAAATCGGCACCACTGGTTGGACTACAAAAAGGGTGATCAGAAGCACGCCGACGCCGAAGACGATGCTGGGCACGGCATGGGGCAGAAAGGCGATGAAATCGAACCATGAGCGGCCGCGAATGCGCGAGCGCAGCACGATCCACGAGAAGGCGAGGCTCAACGCCAGCGTCAGGGTCGGCACCAGAACCATGAGGATGCCGGTATTGAGAATTCCCTCGCCGACCATATCGCGCGGCAAACGCGCGTAACGGGCGAAGGACATGGTCGCGAACGCCGCTGTCGACGGCAATTGGAAATAGGGAAGCAGCGAGGCCCAGGCCAGCAACAGGATCGGCACGAGCTTGCTGGCGCAGAGATAGAAACCGATAAAAGCCCAGGCGACGTACTTCATCGCGCCGAGCGATAGCAGGGCAGGCCGGTATCCTTTGCCGCGCACGACCTGATAGCGATGCGCGCGAACCTGCATGCGCCCATACCACCAGCTGAAGAACCCGGCGAGCGCGATCAACACGGTCGACAGCGCCGCGACCAGACCGTAATTCGGCAACCCGTTATTGGGGTTGAGCTGGAGGACCAGGTAGCTCGAGAAAGTGAAGATGCGGTTTCCCCAGCCGATGATCGCCGGCACGTCGAAGGCCGAGAACCCGATGGTGAAGATGTAAATCGCGGCGGCGAGAACCCCCGGCCATGCGAGCGGTATCGTCACGGTTCGCAGAACGCGGCCGAAACTCGCGCCCGACATCTGCGCCGCTTCCTCGAGTGCCGGATCCGCCGAGCGAAAGACGGCGGCCGTCATGATGAAAGCGACGGGCGCGAGGTCGAGACCTTGTACCCATCCCATGCCCATGACGGTCGCGACGTTCAAAGGTGGCCCGCTGAGGCCAAAAGTCTGCTGGAGCCAGACATTGAGCAAGCCGATCCGCGGATGGAGCAGGAACAGCCATCCCATGGCGGTGGCGAATCCGGGAATGGACAATCCGATCGCCATGAAGGTGAAAAGCACGGATTTGCCCGGGAAGTCCGTCCGCTCGACCAGCCAGGCCGCCGGCAAGCCGAAGGCGAGGGCGACCACCAGCGTGACGAAGGCGAAATAGAACGTGTTGACCAGCACGCGATAGGTGAACGGATCGAGGAAGGTCGTCAGGTAATTGGACAGGGAATAGGTCGACGCGGGATCTCCTACGCCGCCGGTCCTGAAGCTGAGCCAGACGATGACGGCGAGGACCGAGAGGATGATCACGCTCGCGAATGTCGCCGCGATCAGGAACAGGGCGGGCCAGGGATCGCCCGTTTTCCGTGTGTTAAGCCGCCATAGGGGCCTGACCGATGTGAGCGCCATCTGAACGCTTTTCTTCAGCGGTTGTGACGGCGCATTCGTTCGTCAACCGCGCTCATTGTTGTTTGGTCAGCATTTCGACGATCTTGGTCTGGGCGGGAATGGTCTCGGGGTGTTGTTTCCACCAGGCGATGGTGAACTCGCGGAAGGTGATGCCCTGTTTTTCGTAATCGGCGATGACCTTGTGCATGTGGGAATCAGGAAACGTATCGAGATCCGTGTTGCTGGTTTTCCACTGAATATCCTGTCCCTCCGCGGTGAGCAGGTAGGTGGTGAAGAGGATGCCCGCATTCGGATGCGCGGCGTTCTTCGGAATGAACATGTAGTAGTAACGGCGGCCGGCGAAATCCGTGGGCACGGCGAAATTGACCGGCGCGCCGGCCCGTGCGTAATTGTCCCAATCCCGCCCGCCGCAATCCATGGCGAATCCCGCGAACTCCCCGGAGGCGATGCGTTCCAGTTCCTGGCAGCCGACGAGGCCGGAGATTTGTCCCGAGAATTTTTTGGCGAAATCCAATGCCTTTTCGGGCCCCCAGACATCGTTCGCCGAGAGGAGATCGAACGCCGCCCCGTAGGGTGTCGTGCCCAGCTTGCCTTTCCATTCCGGCCGCAACAGGTCCATAAGACTGGTCGGTTTCATCGGCGCGAGCTTGGTGTTGTAGACGATGCCGCCGGGCAGCGTGGTGAGGATGCGGACGACCATGCCGTCGGCCTCGACGAAGTGGTCGTCGAGACGACCGGGCAGCAGCGAAGCCCAGGTCACGGGCATCGTCATGTTCTTCGCCACGGCGGTGACCATGTGGATGGTGGTGCCGAGAAACGCGTCGGCGGGCGCGGGCTGTCCCGAGGACTGGCTGACGGCGACCTTATTCAGCAACTGCGGGACCGACGAAGCATCGGGCGTGATGCGCGCGACGATGTTCGTGCCAAACATTGCGTTCATGCCGCTGATCTCTTTGGTCATGCCGTCGACGCCGCCCAGCAAGCCGCCGGACAGCGAGCCGGCCCAGACGTCGAGCCGCCCCTCCTTGTTGGCTTCGGCGATGATCTTGCTCAGCGCCGGGCTCGGCTCGGCTGCGGCCGCTGAACCCGCGATCATCGTCAGCAACAGGATGGCGATACAGCGTGAGAGGCATTCGATCGATAGGCTGGTCATGCGAGCTTATCCCCGTCGATCCGGTGCGATGTCTATTGTTGCTTCGTCAGCAGGTCGACGACCTTGGCCTGGGCGGGAATGACTTCGGGATGGAGCTTCCACCAGGCGAGGGTGAATTCGCGGAACTTGATGCCCTGTTTCTCGTAATCCGCGATGACCTTGCGCATCTGCGAGTCCGGGAAAGTATGAAGATCGTAACTGCCGGTTTTCCACAGGATGCTCTGGCCTTCCGTGGTCATCAGGTAGGTGACGAAGAGTTTGCCGGCGTTGGGGTGGCCCGCATTTTTCGGGATGACCATGTAGTAGAAGCGTTGCGCCGCGTAGTCCGACGGCACGACGAACCCGACCGGTGCGCCGGCTTTGTCGTAGCGCACCCATTCGCGGCCCGAGCAGTCCATGGCGAAGACCAGGAACTCGCCCGAGGCGACGCGCTCGAGTTCGGGGCAACCGATAAGCCCCGAAACCTGCTTGGAAAACTTGCGCGCGAAATCGAGTGTTTTTTCCTCGCCCCACATGTCGGTTGCCGACAGAAGCTCGAACGACGCGGCATAGGGCGTCGACGCAATCTTGCCGGTCCAGACGGGCTTTAGAAGGTCCATCAGGCTGGTCGGCTTCTCGGGCGCGAGCTTCGTGTTGTAGACGATGCCACCCGGAAGCGTCGTGAAGACGCGCACGGCCAGCCCATCGGCTTCGATCGTATTGTCGTCGATGCGGCCGGGCAGGAACGTCTTCCAGGCGGCCGGCTGAACCATGTTCTTTTCGACCGCGGTGACGATATGAACGGTCGTGCCGACGAAGGCATCCGTCGGTGACGGCTGGCCGGCGGCCTGCGTCACGCCGATCTTGTTGAGAAGCTGGGGAACCGATCCCGGGTCGGGCGTCAGGCGCGGTACGATGTTCGTGCCGAACATCGCGTTCATGCCGGCAACTTCCTGGGTAACCCCGTCGATGCCGCCGAGGAGGCTGCTGGCCCATTGCAGATCCAGCCGGCCTTCCTTGTTTGCGTCGGCGATAAGCTGCTTCAGCGCCGGGCTCGGCTCGTCCGCGCGCGCGATAAACGGCGATGCGACCAAGAGCGCCATGGCGCAAGCGATGGCGCCGCATTTCACATAAAGGCCGATCGACGTTTCCGTCATGGCGTCTCCCCCGCATCATCTCGTGGCATTGGCTTTCACGCCAATCATTCGCTTCCGGCGCGTCGCGCCGTTGCCATCAAGCGCAAAGATACGGCAAAAGCCCAAGCCTGCCAAACAACTCAGACACGCACCGCGTTGGTGTGGACCGCCCGACGCGCCAATCGATGCGACGCGTCGGGTTCCGTCTTTTCGTGTCGCCCGTTTCGCCGGATCAGACTTCGAACGGCTGCACGACTTTGAGCTTCTTGGCCAACTCGGGATTGCGAATGCCGCCGGTGCCGTCGCCGAGATTGGTCTTGAACGTCTCGAGACGAATGATCGGGTTGGCGCCGCGGATGACGTGTTTGGGGTCCTTACCGTGCTGCACGTCGTCGATGGCCTGTTTGATCATCGCGCGCATCATGACGACGCCACGGTCCGACGATGCGAGATTTTCATTCTCCCGGTTCGTGATCAATCCCTGGCTCTCAACGGCCGCGTCGTCCTGATCGCGGT
The DNA here is from genome assembly GCA_903828515.1 of uncultured Rhodospirillales bacterium. GTDB lineage: Bacteria > Pseudomonadota > Alphaproteobacteria > ATCC43930 > CGMCC-115725 > CAIKMD01. The sequence continues at coordinate 11,512 of CAIKMD010000002.1, forward strand.
CCTGAATGTTCCACCAGCCGTCTTCGATCCGCTCGAACTGGTTCAGCTCGGTCGAACGATATTTGCCGGCCTGGATGGTGTAGGGCGGCTTCGCGTTTTCCGATCCCCAGATCTGGAACGAAATGCATTTCAGGTCGTCGACCGGCGTCACGAACTGCATGAACTGATAGGCTTCGCGGCCGACCCGATAGACGAGAACCCGATTGATCGACGGGAACACGTAATGGTGTTTGTCGTTCACGCCGCCGGGATATTCGAGATACATCTCGATGCCGTAATCGCGCTCGTTCCATTCGCAGATGTCCGGACGGACCATCGCAAGTTCGGGATAGACGCTGGCGTGCAGCGCCATGACGTGAAGCGAATCCACCAGATTGTCCGCGCGTTGCAGCCAGTTGCCGTGAATGTCGCGTGCCTGCACGATCTTGTTGCAGTTCGGCTCGACCAGCAGGTCGTAGTTCGGGAATTCCGGCGCAGGCTTCGGTCCGATATAGGCGAAGATGAAGCCTGAAATTTCGTGTACGGGATAGGCGCCCTGACGCACCTTGTTCTTGAAGTCGCTGGAAGCAGGTTCGCAGGGCTGGTCGAGGCATTTGCCTTGGGTGTCGTAGAGCCAGCCGTGGTAGCAGCAGCGCAGGCCCTGTTCCTCGACGCGGCCATATTCCAGCGATGCGTTGCGGTGGCAGCAATGCTTGTCGAGCAGTCCGAGTTCACCGTTGCCGGCCCGGAACAGCACGAATTCCTCACCGAGGAGTTTGACGATCTCCGGTCCCGCCCCGAGATGGGCGGCAACCTTGATCGGCCACCAGTAGCGCCGCAGCATATCGCCGCACGGCGTACCGGGGCCGACCCGTGTCATCAGTTCGTTTTCTGCTTTTTTCATGGCGTTTCCCTCCGGCGTGAGCGCTGTCATCAGACGCTGCAACCGGGGTCATTCTCAGGGCGTCGAACCGATCCGTCAAATACCGTATTCGTGGCAGTTCGATGCCAAACAGGCATCAAACTTCACGATCGGCCTAGACCGGTAAGCGAGGCCGTCGTCGGGCGGGCGCGATATTCTTGCGTGGAGCCGCGGGAGGCCCCGACCGGGCGACCTGAATCGCATTTTTGACGAACTGGCTGAGAGCCGGCGATAAATCGCCTTTGCGCCAGACCAGATCGACGGCGGTCGGCAGGGAGAGGCCTTTGACATTGCGCAGAACGACGCCTTGCGGGACATGCCAGCGCAGCGCGGAACTGACGATGCCGAGGCCCATGCCGACGGCGACGAGGCTCAACACGACGACGCTACTCGCCTCCTGCACGATTCGCGGAACGATCTTCAGAGAGACGAACATCGCCATCACGGCGCTGTAGAAGTTCGGATTGATGTTCTGCGCGACGCAGATAAGGGGTTCTTCCTTCAGGTCGATCAGGCGAATTTCTTTTCGTGCGGCCAAAGGATGTGTGTGCGGCAGCGCCAGGAGAAGGTTCTCCCGGGCCATTTCGTGATGTTCGAATCCGTCGGTACCGGACGACCGGCTGTACTGAAATCCGGCATCGATGCGTCCGGTGCGCAGCGCCTCGACCTGTAATTGCGATGTCATGGGCGTGAGAATGATCTCGACATCGGCATAGGCCGCGCGAAAACTACGGATCGCCTGGGTCATGACGTCATGGCCCGACATGGCTTCGCTGAACGCGATGCGCAAGGTGCCGACCTGGCCACGGGCGCTGCGTTTCACGCGCTCACCGGCAGCCTCGACTTCATCGATGATCCGGTTCGCATCGTGCAGAAGGATACGCCCCGGCTCGGTCAGGCGGACGCCGCGCGCCAACCGCTCGAAGAGAAGAACCCCGAGTTCGTCCTCCAATGCTTTGACCTGACGGGACAAAGCGGGCTGCGCGATCGACAGCGATTTTGCCGCGCGCCGAAAATGCTCGCTTTTGGCAACCGCGATGAAATACCGAAGCTGTCGCAACTCCATGGGAGCGACGATATCAAGACGGCATCACAACGGCAATTATTCGCGTGTTGCGATATCGAAAGGAATAGGCGCCGCGATCAGGCCCAATAACCGAACGTGACGCCGTGTCCGGTACCTGCGAGGGAACGATAGCAGGGCAGATAGTCCACCAACGTCATTTTGCTCGGCGCCATTGCAGCGGCCACAGCAACCCAATTAAGGATTTCGGGCGTTCCCGGCGCGCGGTTGAGCCGAGCCCGGGGCAAGCCGCGTAGCGTCTCGGTATCGCCGGCAATGAGGGCGTCGATCACGGTCCGGTCGAGTTCTTCGTCGACGATCTGATGGCTGAGGCCGCCCGAGGCGACCAAGCCGACGCGCAGGTCGAGCGGACAGGATTCGATCCGGCGGCGCAGCGCAACGCCGAGATCGTAACAGCGCCGTGACGTCGCCTGGTTGGGCAGGTCGCGGCTCAACAATACGGGCAACAGCGGAATCGATTTTCCCCCGAAGAGCCAGTTATAAGCGAACGAAAATGCATCATCGAGCGCCGCGCCGTCGGGCAGGCGGTCGATGCAGGCCATGTCGAATCCGTCATCGATGAGCGTTTCGATCAGGTGATTGGCGAGGTCGGCGCAGCCCGGCCTGTCGGTCGTCACGGCTGGCGGCCGTTTCTCCTCGGCGATGAACCTTGCGTCGGGATTGTAGGATTCGTGCGCGCGCTCCATCACCGGGAAGGTCTCCGAACGCAGGATGCCGAACACCGGGTGGGGCTCGGCGCTGCGTACCCGATGGACGTTGCTGATCATCACGACGACATCGGGACGCGCCTCGGTAATCCGTTGGGTCAGCGTGTTCATCGCGGTCTGTGCGGCGGCATGACGTTGCCGCTGAACGTCGATGGTGATTTCCGCCGCGAGACCGGGCTTGGCGACGGCAAGAAGCTCGCGATAATTGAAGCGCGGATCGCGCGTGTCACCGTCGCCGAGACGCGCCCAGCCTTCGGCCGGACTTTGGATGGTGGGGCCGTGGGAGCTACCGACGGCAAAGACGATTTTCGCCATGGTGGCCTCAGAGCTTCAGGTTGAAGACTTTCTTCGCGGTGTCGGTAAAGATGTTCTTTTTATCTTTGGCGGTCAGCCAGGCGATGTTTTCGATCAGAGGACGCGTATCGTCCATCCACTTGCCGGTCTCGGGATCCTTCGCGGTTCCGGCACCCGGCCGCTCGGTGCCGAACATGCAACGATCGGGAGTCGCCCAGCGGAACAGCATCTCGAGCGCATCCTGGGTATAGAGGGACGTATCGAAATAAAGCTGGCGCATATTGTCCTCGAACGAGGCGCTGTCGCGCTTGCCCCTTGCTGCGCGGAAGCGTCCGATCTGATAGGGAATGGCACCACCGCCATGCGAGATGATCAGCTTCAGTTTCGGGAAATCCTTGAACACGCGCGATTCCATCAGCGACATGATCGCGATGCTCTCTTCGAGAATGAAGTTGAGCGTGTAGGAATAACGGCCGGCGCGGCAACCGGCGGCATGGACGAGCGCCGGAACGTCGAGCTCGACGAGCTTCTCATAGAGCGGATACCAGAATTCGCTGCCGAGGCCCGGCGGCTCGGGGGCCGTGTTCTCGTTGGGATCCGGATTGAGCAGACAACCGACGAAGCCGAGTTCCTTGACGCAACGTTCCAGTTCGCCGACCCATTTGGCGGGGCCCAGATCCATGCTTTGCGGCAACGAAGCCATGCCGAGAAACTTGCCGGGAAAGAGCTGGCATTGACGCGCGGTCAGATCGTTGCACGCCTCGGTAAAGTAGCGCACGACGCTGTCGGGTTTTTCGGAATGCATGAGCTGATAGGGGCGGGGCGAGATGATCTGAACGTCGGTGCCGACCTCTTCGAGTTGCTGCAAATGCGATGTGCCGCCATGCACCGGCTTGTTCAGGGCTGCAATGATCTCGTCGTCGCTGAGCTTCAAGCGGCCACGACCATGACCGCGGCTCGCCAACAGGTTGGCTTTATAAGCGAACAAACCTTCCGGCGCGGAAAAATGGGCGTGGACATCGATGATCATGCTGGCTCCCTTGGTACGTTGAGCGGCTGCTCCGCTCGACTTCGTTGTTCCCGCTCGTCGTCGACGAGACCTTGACATACTGCCATTGTAAAATTCAGAGTGACAGACAAAATTGGGAAACGCGCCGCCCAACGCCATTTTCAAATCGTCGCCACGATCGGACCGAGCCCATGAGCCAAGACGCCGATTACAAACTTTTGGTCGAGACCGACAAAGGCAAGCCCGGCGGCGAATTGCTGCGCCGGTATTGGCAGCCCGTGGCGCTGGTTAGCGATCTCGGCAAGCGGCCGTTGTCGATCATGGTGATGGGCGAAGAACTGGTTCTCTTCCGCGACGACAAGGGCAAGGTCGGTCTGGTCGGACGCTATTGCCCGCATCGCTCGGTCGATCTGTCGTATGGCCGGATCGAGGACGGTGGCTTGCGCTGCCTCTATCACGGCTGGTTGTTCGACGTGAAAGGCCGTTGCCTCGAACAGCCGGCCGAACCGGTCGACAGCAAATACAAAGACGAAATCCGACACACTGCCTATCCGTGCCGCGAGGCAGCGGGCACGATCTTTGCCTATATGGGGCCGGGCGAGGCGCCGCTATTTCCCAATTTTCACTTCCTGTCGGCGCCCGACGCGTATGTCTATCAGACGAAAATCCATCATGCCTGCAACTACCTGCAGGCCAATGAAGGCAACATCGATCCGGCGCATCTGTCGTTCCTGCATAGTTTCCGCAAGCCTTTGCAGGAGCGCAGCGAGCAGGCCCAGAAGCTGCAGAATGTCCTGATCCAGAATACGCGTCCGAAGGTCGGCATCGAGCGCACCCGCTACGGCATCCGCATCTTCGCCAAGCGCGCGGCCGAAGCCGGCAAGAATTATGTGCGCGTGACCAATTTCGTATTCCCCAATCTCGGCTTTTTTGCCGGCGACGGCGGACAGCGCGGCACGGGCGGCTATTCGGTGCATTGGCATGTGCCGATCAACGACGAAAGCCACTGGCGTTACGATTTCTACTATCACCGCTCCGAGCCGCTCGATAAAGCCGATCTTGACGCCAAGCAAAACGCGGAAGCCGACGCGACCTATCATCCGCATCGGACGCCCGAGAACCGTTATCTCCAGGACCCCGAGGAAATGGAGAAGTTTTCGTTTGCCGGCATGGGTCGCAATTTCCCGTCACACGACCTCTTTGCGGTCCAGTCGCCCGGCGCGATCCATGACCGTTCGCGCGAACACCTTGCGACCACCGATATCGCCATTGTCGCGATGCGCCGGATGATGCTCGACGCGATGAAGGGTCTCGAAGAGGGGAAGGAGCCGCCACTGGTGATCCGCAGCCCGAACGAGAACGTCTTCAACGACATCATCGTCATGGGCGCACTGCTCGACGAGACGCAGGACCAGAATGCCTATTGCGAAGATATCATCCGCAGTGGCGATTTCCACGCGATGAAAGTCTGAACGCGAAAGGTCTTATTGCCCGCCGAATGCCGCGATGATCGCGGCCTGCAGTTTCGGCCGGACGTTCAGGTACCAGTCCTCGCGATATTGATCGAGATAGACCGCGCCCGGCTTCGGGATGGTGTAATCCGGCACGCTCGCCACGTGAACGTCGGTCCGCCGGCTGGGGGTGGTCCAGACCGCGCCGTAGATTTCCTGGCCCGGCCGGCTGAGGTACCAATTGACGAACACGGTGGCCGCATTGGGATGCGCTACGCCCTTCGGCTCCGCGATGATGGAACTGCCGCCGAGCAATGTTCCCGGCCCGTCCGTCATTGTGCCGATTTCGAGGCTCTTGATGCCGTTCTGGCGGAAGCTTTCGATATTCGTCGGTAAATCGGAAAGCCCGATCGGATAGGTGCCGCGCGCTGCCCATTCGGCGAGTTGCCGCCCGTTATTGGCGAGCACCGCGCCCTGGCCGATATAAAGCTGTTTGACGAAATCGATGCCGTAGAGATCGGCAAGGTAAGCAGCGCCGGCCTGGCCCGCGCCGGGGCTGCGCGGGTCATAGGCGGCGATCTTGCCTTTGTATTCCGGCTTCAGCAGGTCTTTCCAGGTCGTGATCTCGCCGTGCTTGATGATGTCCGAATTGAACACCGGCCAGCCGAAGACATATTCACCGGCGATCACGAAATACTGTTGCTCGTTGTCGATCCATTTGATGCGGTCCTCTTTCCAGTTCTTCGCCTCGGTGACGCCGGGCAGCAGGAGCTGGGGTTTGATCGGAGCGAGGAACCCGTCATGCATCATCCCCATCATCGCAGCACCCGTGAAGAACAGGTCGATGCTGAGATTCTGGGCGCGGATTTCGCGGCTGATGCGCGCGTCGATATCGCGCGGCTCGGCGGTCAGCCATTCGAGGTTGATGCCGGTATCCCGCTTGAACGCCTCGGCCATGGGACGGCCCAGATCGCCCTGCCCGGCGACCACCACTTTGCCTTCCTTTTGTCCGGCCGCGAGCACGGAATTCCAATCGGCGCCCGCGCCGTCCTGCCATTCGGCGGCGAGGCTTGGGTGCGCGAAAGCGACCGTGACGAGAGCGAGAAGAACGACGACGCGAAAAATGTTCATTTGCCGATCAGGTCCACGAGGACTGCCTGGTATTGCCCGAGATAGCGGTCGAGATACCACGCCTCGGTATATTGGTCGACATAGGTCGCGCCGGATTTCGGCACGACATAGTCGGGAATGCCATCGACGTGAACGTCGTTGCGCAGGCTCGGCACTTTCCAGGTCGCCGAAAATACCTCCTGGCCGGGCCGGCTGGCATACCAGTTGAGGAAGACGGCGGTGGCGTTGGGGTTCGGCGCGCCCTTGGGTTCGGCGATCACGCTGCTGCCGCCGAGCACCGCGCCGGCGCCGTCGCTCATCTGGCCGATCGCGAGGTTTTTCACCCCGGCCTGGCGGAAATTCTCGATCTCTGTCACCAAGGTCGCGAGCGCGATCGGGTAATTGCCGCGCTGAACCCATTCGACGAGCTGGCGGCTGTTATTCGCGATGGTGATATCCTGGGTCCCGAAGAGCTGCTTGATGAAGTCGACGCCGTGAAGATCGGCGAGATAGGAGATGCCGGCCTGTCCCGGCCCGTTCACGCGCGGATCGAACGAGGCAATTTTCCCTTTGTATTGCGGCTTTAACAAATCGGTCCAGTTCGCGATCTCGCCCGGCTTGATGACGTCGGAATTGAGCAGGGCCCAGCCGAAGACATACTCGCTGCCTTCGAAGAGATAGGCGTTCCCCTTATCGACCCATTTCAACTGGCCGCGCGTCCAGTTCTTCACGTCAGTCACACCCGGCAGGATCAGTTGCGGCTTGATCTCTTTCATGAAGCCGTCATTGACGAACGGGATCATGCCCTGGCCGCCGAAGACGATATCGATGGTGACCTGTCCCGCCCGCATCTCGCGCGCGATCCGGGTCAGCTGTTCGCGGCCTTCGCCGCCGAGAAAATCGACGGCGATGCCGGTGTCGCGCTTGAACGCCGCGCTCATCGGCACGGCCATATCCGGGCGGCCGGCGATGACCAGTTTGCCTTCCTTGCGACCGGCCTCGAGCAGCTTTTGCCACTCCGGCCCCGCACCATCCTGCCAGTCGGCAGCCCAGCATGGCACCGATGCCAGCACAAGACAGAAGATCAGCGCTCCGAGCGTGCCCCGCCTCATCGTCTTCCTCCCTTGTCGACACGGTTACGTTCCGTGCTGCCGGTTATCTTAACCCGATCGGGCTTGTCGCGCCTAATTTCCGATTCCGACGCGGTTGCCGATGCGGAACGCGATGACGGTTATCACCAGCGAAAGGACGGCGATCAGAATCCCCACGACCGATGCGGATTCGAAGCGCCCGCCCACGGCGAAATCGAACATCAACAGCGACAAAGTACGCAGGCCGGGCGTTGCGATCAGGACGACGGTGCTGATGTCGCGGATGGTGCCGGCGAAAATCAGCAGGAACACGGAGACGAGCATCGGCGCGATCAGCGGCAGCGTCACCCGGCGGAAGGTTGCGGTGAACCCGGCGCCGGAGATGCGTGCGGCTTCTTCCAACTGCCCCGATACTTGGCCGAGCGAATTGCGCAGCAACTGCACGCCGATCGGCAGTTCCTTGATGAGCAGGGCGAGGACAAGCGGGATGACCGTGCCGTAAAGCCATGATATTCCCGGGATGTTCAGCATGAGGCTTAGCAGCGTCACGCCGAGGACGAGGCCGGGGATGGCCCAGGGCAGCCAGATGATCACGCTGATCAATCCGCGCCCCCAAATATCGGCGCGGACCAAGGCCCAGGCGATCAGCGAGAAGACCAGAATACCGATCAATCCGACGGCGGTGCCCAGAAAGATCGAGTTGAACGCGGCGCGCAGAAACCGGTCGTCGCCGAGAACTTCGCGCCAATGCGCGGTAGTCCAGGCGTTTTCGATGAAGAAAAAGCCGAACAGCTTGGTGAAGGAGCCGAGGATCAGGATCATTAGCGGCAGGAAAATCGCAATGACGATGTAGAGGATCAACACGGCTGACGCCGCATAAGCCCACGGGCTGCTGGTCCGTCGTGGTCGCATCCGCACGCCGCGGCCGGTGATCGTCGCGATATCGCCGGTGCGGCTGAGATAGCGCTGATAGACGACAGCGAGAACCAACAGGATGACCAGGAACAGTGAACTCAGCGCCATGGCCTGCGGAAAGAGCGGTGGTTCCCAATTGATGAGATCGTAGATGCGTGTCGCATAGACGAATATCTTGGCCGGCGTGCCCAACAACTGCTCGACCTCGAACGTTTCGAGGCTTTTGATCAGACCGGAAACGAACGCCGTAACGATCGCCGGAACCAGCAGCGGAATGGTAATCCTGCGCAAGGTTCCGGTGATGCCCGCGCCCGCGATATCGGCGGCCTCCTCATAAGCGGCATCGAGTTGACGGAACGCAGGCGTGAGAAGAATGACCATGATGGGAATCGTGGTCAGCGATAGATGAACCCAGATCATCCCGGAAATCGAATAAATCGAGAAGATCGGGCCGTGAACGAATGGCAACTTCTGAAGCAGCGTGTTGAGCAGGCCGTAATGGGCGTCGAGCAGCAAGATCCAACCCATGACCATCGGCACGACCGGCAGAAAGAAGCCGAACCACAGCGACAATTCGATGAACCGCCGGCCGGGAATCTGCACGCGGATCAACAGCCACGAAATGAGGAACGCGGCGATGATCGCGATCGGCACGCGGACCGAGAGCAAAAACGAATAGTAGATCGCGTCGAGGCTGTTCTTGTTGGTGAAGAGATCGTTCCAGCCCGCCAGTCCGAATTTGAATGGCCGGCCGATCGCCGACACGTCGAAACTCGCGCCGATCACATAAGCGATCGGGGCAAGCGTGACGATGCCGATCGCGAGCAGCAGCAGAATGCCGAGCCAGATCCGGCGGTCTGGCCGTCGAAACGATGCAGCCGGACGCGGCGGCGCAGCGTTGGTGAGGGGAATTTCGGTCATGCGCTCGTGTTGGCCCGTCTCAGCGGCGGATCATCGGATGCTCACGGCGTGAATCCATAGAGCCGCGCCGGATTGTCGACCAGCAATCTCTGGCGATCCGCTTCATCGGGCGCGATGAGCGGAATGAGATCGACGAGATCGCGAACGTCGGGATTGAACCGATTGTTGGGATGCGGCCAATCCGTGCCCCACAGCACCCGGCTCGGCGCCGCCGCGAGCAGGGCATGGATATAGGGCAGGGCGTCATGGAACGGGGGACCTGACGCTGAAATGCGGTCGGCGCCCGAGAGCTTTATCCAGATATGGTCGCGCTTCGCGAGTTCCAGCAGTTGCTTGAATGCAGGGTCGTCGAGACCCGCGGCCGCGTCGGTGCGGCCCATGTGATCGATGACGACCGGTATGCTGATCGCGCGAATGAAATCGAGATGGGCGCGGATGTCCTCCGGCCCAATCAGAAAGTCGACATGCCATCCCATCGGCTTGATCCGTTCAATCAGGCGCAGCATCGCGGCGAGGTCGGGCGTCCCGCCATGGCGCGCGGTGAACGGAAAACGCGCGCCGCGAATTCCGGCCGTATGCAAGGCGGCAAGTTCGGCTTCCGACGTGCCGTCGTCAACCACCGCGAGGCCGCGATAACGGCCGCCGGCCAGCGCGAGCGCCGCGAGCGTGACGGCACGGCTTTCGGGATTGGCCTGCACGATCACCGCGCGCTCGACGCCCAATGCGCGATGCACGGTAAGAAGCCGATCCCCGCGATGGTCGAGGAAGCGCGGGTCGTCGGCATAGACATGGCAATGCACGTCGCATGTGCCGGGTGGCGGCACGAAGCACGGCTTTGGCTTGTCGAGGATGGTCTTGGCCATCGCTTCCCCCCAGGCTCAAGCCGCACGCATACGGTCGCGTTCCGGACCGTGTCAACCTTGCCCGCGGCGTTGATACCACGCTTTGAAGCGGGAACAGTCTATGAAATTGGCTTTGCAGCGCCTGCAACCGCAGGCAGTAAGCGTCAAACAGCCGGCGGAAATGCTGCCGTTGGGAAAATATCGCTGAACGGGACGTCGTTCGGCGCGGCCTGATAAACCGGCCGAAGGTGAAACGATTTCGGATCCGTGCCTGGAATTTCGCGTCCGGCCTGTTCGTCTTCGATGGCGCGCTGGAGATAGCGTCGCAGTTGGACGACGCTGATATCCGAGGTGACGAGGAACTCGACCGACCGATCGGCGATCAGTCCCATGCTTTCCTGAATGGCGCTGTCCTGGACGCCGATGCCCTTCATGCCGCTGAAGGATTTACCGCTGCGTTGCAGGGAACGATCGATACCATAATTATTATCGCGATTATGAGCCATGCGGTCGCTGCCGACTTCCTTGACCGCGTGAATCCGGTTTCCCGACGCATAGGCGGAAAGTTCGTCGGCCGACATCGGTCGATCGGGATGGTACGTCACGCAATAAAGCATCGTGGTTTCGTCATCGATCGGGACCCATATCTGCGACTGAAACAGGGCCGCTGCAATCAGCTTGTGGAACGGCATCAGCATCGTGTCGGTGGTCCACATCGTCTGGCCGTTCTCGTCCCGGCCATAGGCATAGACGAATCCGGAATCGGTGGGCACGAATTCGGTATGGGTTGGCAGGGAATAGGATGCTAGCAGATCGCCCTTGTGCAGAAAGCTCAGATGGCTGGAATCGAATCCCCCTTCGAATCCCTGGAACCAATTGCATTCGAGCAATTGACGCGTGACCAGGCAATGCGACGCCGGGAGTTCGGTCCATTCGATCGCGGGAAATTCCGGGCGCTGGTCGGCTGGACCCATATAGGTCCAGATCAATCCGCCACGTTCGATGCAAGGGTAGGCCCGGGCTTTAACGCGTTCCTTGATCGTGCTCGTCGGCGGTTCAGTCGGCACGTCGACGCAATTGCCCTCCACGTCGAATTTCCAACCGTGATAGATGCAGCGTATGCCGCATTCCTCGTTGCGGCCGAAGAACAGCGATGCCGTGCGATGAGGACAAAGTTCCTGCAGCAGGCCGATCCGGCCGAGCGTGTCGCGGAAAGCGACGAGTGGCTCGCCCAGCAGCTTGACGCGCACCGGATCGCAATCCGGTTCCGGCAACTGCTCCGCCAACAATGCCGGTACCCAATAGCGCCGGATCAGTCCGCCCATCGGCGTGCCCCGTCCGATCCGCGTCAACAATTCGTTTTGTTCAATCGTGAGCATGTCGGCGCCGACTTAATTACGGCCGCTCGACCAGTTCGATCTTGTAACCGTCGGGATCTTCGATGAAAGCGATGTTGACGGTGCCGAATTTCAGCGGTCCCGGCGGGCGCGGAATCTTGACGCCTTCTTTCTCGAGACGTTTGCAGGTGCCGTAAATATCCTGCACGCCGATCGCGAGATGGCCGAACCCGGAGCCGATCGTATACGGCTCTTTCTGATCCCAATTATAAGTCAGTTCGACGACCGCACTGGCGCTTTGGTCGCCGTAGCCGACATACGCCATCGTATAGCGAGCTTGTTCGACCTCGCGCTTCTGCAGCATCTTCATGCCCAACAGCCGGCAATAGAAATCGACCGACTTGTCGAAATCGAAAACGCGAATCATCGTGTGGAGAAAGCGGAACCGGCTGGTATCGACCGCTACGGCTCCATCGGATTGAACACCTGTATCCATGCGGGTCTCCTAGGCTGTGAGCGTCCAGGCGTAGGGCGCGACCAGACCGGTGCGATACGGAACGTAACGAATCCGTTTGCTGTAGACGACGGTCGCGATGCCCTGGAGCAACGGGCAGGCATAGCCTTGCTCGACCGTCCAGCGGTCGAACTCGCGATAGCCCGCCATGCGTTTGTCGTAGTTGGTCTCGTCGAGCAGAGCCTGCAGCTTCGGCGTGATGTCGTCGCTCTTCCAGGCGGAGAACCGACCTTTCGGGTTCATGATCGATCCGGAATAGGATTCCGGATCGTCCGTCGGATTGAACCAATTATAGAGCATGGGTGATTCGAGTTTGTCGGTGCGCAAGAGCTCGTTGAACTTCGGCAGCTCGATCGCCGTCGCGCTCGCGTCGATGCCGATCTCTTTCCACATCTGGACGATCGTGCGCGCCATGTCGAAATCGTTCTGAAAGACGCCGTTCGGCGACAGCAATTCGATCTTAGCAGGGTTCTTGGCGGTGTATCCCGATTTGGCCAGCAAGGCTTTCGCCATCTCGGGGCTGTAGGCGAATTTGAAATTCGGATCGTTCGCCGGCGTGCCCGGTCCGGCCCACATGGAAAGGACATCGGCCTTTCCGTTGAAGAACGCTTTCGACAGGCCGGCCGTGTTGATCGCGTGGTGCATCGCCAGGCGGACATTGGGGTCCTGATAGATACCCTTGTTCACCATGTGGATCATATAGACGCTGCTGATCGGATGCAGATTGCCGACCAGACCGGGTATCGCGCCCAGACGCACGACTTCGCGAACCGGCAGATTATGCGCGAAATCGACCTGGCCGGATTGGACGGCGGCGATGCGCGTGCTGGGGTCCTGCACGATCTGGATGACGACCTGTTTGATCGACGGCGCGCCGCGATAATATTTATCGTGCGCCTCGAGAACGATGCGCGAGCCGCGCTGATAATCCACCAGTTTGTAGGGCCCGGCGCCGACCGGTTTTTGCATGAAGCCGTCGATGCCGACGGACTCGGTATAACGGCGCGGCATGACATAGCCCACGGCCATGAGGCGCTGGGGCGCTGTGATGTATTTGCTGGCGAATTTGAAGACCACCTTGTTGGGCGCGGGCGTCTCCACGGCCTCGACGATCTTGCCGAAATTGGCCGCGACCGCGAGGGTGTCGTCCGCTTTGAGACGCGTATAGAAGCTGAAATGAACGTCGTCCGACGTGAGCGGGTCGCCGTTATGGAACAGCAGATTGTCCCGCAGGGTCAGCTCGAGGACCTGGTTGTTGTTGTCCAGCCACTTGAACGAGCCGAGCCCCGGTTGCAACTGCGCCGTCGGTGTGATGTCGAGGAGGGAATCGAACACGCATTTGTAAAGCGACTGCGTGACCGACGTGACGGCGTTCATCGCATCCCAGCTCGCAAGGTCGGTCGGAAAAGCGATGCTGATCGCCTTCTCGTTGGCCGCCGATGCCCGGCTCGCCATGATGGTCGGGCTGCCGATAAATGCGGCGCCGATTGCCGCATGTCGAAGAACCCGCCTGCGGCTGATCATGTTGGATTCCTCGGTTCCGGTTAAGGGGGTCGTCGCTCGATTTCAAACGTCATAAACCTTAGGCGACGGCGGTGCGGCGCCTCTTGATTGGACACGCACAATCCCTTGCCCCTCCCTGTTCGATCGGGCTGCTCCCCCATGCGGGGCGACTGCCCGCCGGGCTCGCGGCCGGGATTTACTCAGCTTTTTGGGCGCGGCTGGACAAGTTTCCGAAGGCCAAGTCATTAGTCTTCAAGGACGAATGAGCGCCGGCCCGCTCTCATCGCCCGTGAGGATGACGCAAATCGTGGCAGGCTCTGATATGACGACGGAAGGCCCGCTCCCGGTCGATTTTCTGATAGCCGGCGCGACGTTGGTGACGATGGATTCGCGTCGTCGCGTCATCAAGGACGGCGCTCTGGCGATCAAGGCGGACCGCATTGTTGCGGTCGGCAAGACGTCCGAACTGTCGGCCGCTTACGAGGCGAAGACCAAAATCGACGGTCGGCGCTTCGTGGTGACGCCGGGTCTGGTCAACAGCCATATCCACATCACCGGCGAGCCCCTGACGCGTGGTTACGTGCCGGACGATACCGATTTCGACGAGAACGTCTTTCAATGGCTCGTGCCTTTTCATCGGCATTTCACGCCCGCGGACGAACGGCTGTCGGCGCAACTCGCCGCGTTGGAGATGCTGCGCTCGGGCACCACGAGTTTCATCGAGGCGGGCAGCATCAGCGCGCTCGACGAGGTCGCCGACGGGCTCGACGAGATCGGCATTCGCGGTCGCATCGCGCTGAGGAACTGGGACCAGTCGAGTACAGACTCTCATTCGTCGCGCGATACCGATGAGGCGATTCGTTTTCTGGTCGACGAACTCGAACGATATCCGGCGCGCGATGGTCAACGCATTGCCGCTTGGCCGACGCTGATCGGCCATTCACTTTGTTCGGCAGAACTCTTCCGGGCCGCCAAGCGACTGGCGCTGGAGACCGCCACGGGCGTCACGTTCCACATGAGCCCGGCGCCGAATGATGCCGAATGGTATCTAAAGCGTCATGGACGCCGTCCGGTCGAATACCTCGCCGATATCGGCGTGCTCGGAAAGAACATCGTCATTACGCATCTGGTGCATGTCAGCGAGCGCGAGGTCGCGCTGCTGGCCGAGAGCGGAACCAACGTCGCGCATTGTCCCACTACCGCGCTTAAATGCGGTTACGGCATCACCCGCGTCGGGCGATTTCCCGAGATGGTCGCGCAAGGCATCAACGTCGCCATCGGTACTGACGGCAATAACGGCAGCAACTACTCGGATCTGATGCGTGCGGCCTATCTCGTTGCCGGCGTGTTCAAGGACGCACGCGGTGACGCGAAGCTTTTTCCGGCCGAACAAGTCTTCGCCATGGCGACGCTGAACGGCGCGCGCGCGATGGGGTTGGAAAATGAAATCGGTTCGTTGGAACCCGGCAAAAAAGCGGATTTTGTGTTCCACGACACAAACCGTCCCGAATGGCGTCCGCTGCTCAACGTCGCCAACCAATTGGTGTGGGCGGCGGACGGGCGCGGCGTTCACAGCGTGTGGGTCGATGGCGTTCGGGTCGTCGATAATTATCGCTCGACCCGGATCGACGAGGAAAAGCTTTATGCCGAGGTACAGGTCGCGGGTGAAGAAATCGTCCGGCGGTCCGGTCTGCCCGACCGGGCGAAATGGCCGACGGTCTGATCTTGTGTTCTTGGGGAGAGTCGAACGATGAGCGTCTCGCTGTATGATATTTCCGTGCCCGTCTATCTTCAGTTCCTGACGTCGCTTTCCGACGTTCTGGGCAAGGCTGCGGCACACGCCGAGGCAAAGAAGATCGATCCGGCTTTTCTCCTCGGCATGCGGCTCTACCCGGATATGTACACGCTGACCCAGCAGGTACAGCAGGCGACGAGCTATGCCATCAATGGGGCAGGGCGTTCGGCGGGTGTCGAGCGACCGAATCTCGGGACCGGCGAGACGAGCTTTGCCGCTTTGCGGGCCCGTCTCGCCAATGCAATCGACTTTCTCAAGAGTCTAAAACGCGAAGATTTCGACGGCAAAGATGTCGTGATCGATTTTCACGGCAAAGACCGGCATTTCACCGGGCCGAGCTACTTGCTGACGTTCTCGCTGCCGAGCTTCTTTTTTCATTGCACGATCGCCTACGGCATCCTGCGTCATTGTGGCGTCGAGATCGGGACGAGCGATTTCAGAGGGACGCCTGTCCAGGCCGGTTAGGAAAGCTGCATCGTCATGCTCACGATTGAACAAAACGAATTATTGACGCGGATCGGACGGGGCACGCCGATGGGCGGGTTGATCCGGCGATACTGGATACCGGCGCTATTCGCCGATCAATTGCCGGGGCCGGATTGCGATCCGGTTCGCGTCAAGCTGATGGGCGAGTCGCTCATCGCCTTTCGCGACACGCTCGGCCGGATCGGCCTGCTGCAGGAACTGTGTCCGCACCGAACGGCATCGCTGTTCTTCGGTCGCAACGAGGAATGCGGTATTCGCTGCATCTATCACGGCTGGAAATTCGACGTCGAGGGCAATTGCGTCGATCTGCCGACCGAACCGCCGACCAGTACGATCAAGGAACGCGTAAAGGCGAGGGCCTATCCTTGCATCGAACGCGGCGGCCTGATCTGGACCTATATGGGCCCCGCCGAACACCGTCCCGAGTTTCCCGCGATCGAGTGGACCGAATTGCCGGCGTCGCATCGGCGGATCAGCCGGCGGCTCCAGGAATGTAACTGGCTTCAGGCTCTCGAGGGCGGTTTCGATTCCACCCATTTGAGCTTTTTGCACAAAGGTGATCTTTCCTTCAGCCATCCCTTGCCGTCGGATTTCGAATTCAAGGTCACCGATTCCGGATTCATTTGCGGCTATGGACGGGAAATCGACGGACGCATGATGTGGTCGAGCGACACGCTGCTCATGCCGTTTCATAAATTGATCGGCACGGAGCTTCCCGGCGCGCATACCTGGGTGCCGGTGGATGATGAGACGACTTTGCTTTACAGCGTCGATTACAATCCGGAGCAGCCGCTCAGCGAGGCGCAACATGCGGCCTACGCCTCCGGTGATCGGATGCACGCCGTGAATGAAGCCGGCTCCGACCGCATGGCGCAGAATCGCGATAACGATTATCGCATCGACCGTACCCATCAACGCAGCGGAAAATCCTTCAGCGGCATACGCGGTATCGGCGTGCAGGACACCGCGATTCAGGAAAGCATGGGATTGATCGCGGACCGGTCGCAGGAAAATCTCGGCGTTGGCGATCTCGGAATCGTGCAGTTGCGCCGGTATCTGTTGCGGGCGGTCGAGGATTATCAGGCGGGGCGGGATATTCCGGCGCAAGAACCGAAATCCTACCGGATGCGCCCGCTCTGCTCGTACACGCCAAAAGGCCCGACCATGACCGAAATCATGGATACGCATCTGAAGGCGATGACCGCGCTCGCCATGAGGGCATAGCCGACACGGCTCCATTCCGCTTCCGCGGCGCAGATCATGATCTGTGGAACCAATCTCCAGCCTCAGTCTTGAGTCGCACGCGAATAAAAACGGGACATGGAGAGAACATCATGAAAATGTGGTCAGGTTTGGCGTTGGGTTCCGCGATGATTTGTCTCGCGGCTTGCGGACAGACGGTCGGCGACCGTGCGTTGAGCGGCGCGGCGATCGGCGCGGGTTCGGGTGCGGCGATCGGCGCCATCGCGGGTCCTGTCGGGGCCGGCACCGGTGCGGCGATCGGCGCGGGCGTTGGCGCCGTGACCGGCGCGGCGACCAGCCCGAGCCAGGTCGATCTCGGTCGGCCGGTCTGGGAGCGCTAGTCTCCTTCGCCTACCGCATGAGGGCCGCGCGCGTTGCGATGTTAAGCGCGCGCGGCCTTATATGCGCGCCAACCGCCGAACGCCGTAATGTTCTCGGCGGCGACGGCAGCGTAAGCCTCGCATAGAAATCCTTTGACCGTCGTGCCGTCGGCCAGCGTGATCGTGCCGATGCCGAGCGGCGGGGGAATGGCGGCCACGAACGCGCCGAACGCGATCGTCGGCATTTCCCAAATTTCGAGATCGATTCCTCCGGCGCCGACTCCGTCGAACACGAGGCCTGGTCGAGCTACCGAACCGTCTGACAAAGCGTAAAGGCTATAGCCGGTCGTGGTTCGTGCCGTGCGCGCCAGGATTGCGCCGCAGGCCGTGAGTTCATGATTGAGCGGCTGACCGGAAAGATGGGCGCCGAGAACGGCGACGCCGACCGTATCGCGCGTGGGCTCGTTGAGGATCGTCGGAGACGCCGGCGGCAAGCGGTGGCCGGTGGCGCCGATCGTGGCGGCGTCGAGCGTTCGATGCAGCCGGCCGGCGATGCCGGCAAGCATTCCATCCATGAAGGCCCGCCCGAACAACGTCACGCCGAAGGGCAGTCCGTTGGTGCGAAACCCCGCCGGAACTGCGACCGCCGATAGGTCGAGCAGATTGGTGAACGTCGTATAGCGCCCCAGATTACCGTTGAGACGGATCGGATCGGCCATGACCGCATCGATCCGATAGGTCGTGCCCGTGGTCGGCAACAGCATGACATCCATGCGCGACCATTCGACATCGGCCAGACGCGATAGCGCGGCCAGCCGGTATTGGCCCTCGAAGGCATCGACCGCGCTCAACGCACGCGCGCCGAGAATGATCTCGCGGGTGACGGCGTTCATCGCATCGGGCGAGATGCGTGCGAAATCCTTGATCGCGGCAAGGCGCTCGGCGACCCAGGGACCGTCATAGAGAAGCTGACCCGCTTGCGCGAATGGCGTGAAATCGATCGCTGTCTTGATCCCACCGATCGCTTCCAGTCGAAGAACGCTATCGGCAAAGAGCGCCGCAGCCTCGGTGTCGCCGAAGAACTCAAGGGGCTCGGCGGGTACGCCGAAACGAAACGAGGCGGATATCGACGGTAGGTTGGTAGGGCCGGGCGCGTGACGCGACATCGGATCGTCGGGATCGAATCCCGCCGCGATACCGGCGACGCGGATGCCGTCCTCGACCGAGCCGGCGAAGACGGAGATGCAATCGAGGCTTCGGCAGGCGTTGACCAAGCCCCTGGTACTGAGCCAGCCGCGCGTCGGCTTGATCCCGACGATGTTGTTGAAGCCGGCTGGCACGCGGCCCGATCCCGCCGTGTCGGTGCCGAGAGAAAAGCTGATCCGGCCGTTCGCGACCGCGACGGCTGAGCCCGAACTCGATCCTCCCGAGATGTACCGCTCGTCGAAAGCGGACGATGGCACGCCGTAGGGTGAGCGGGTGCCGACAAGTCCGGTCGCGAACTGATCGAGGTTCTGCTTGCCGAGACAGATCGCGCCGGCCGCTTCGATCTTCTCGACGACGGTCGCGGAGCGCGTCGGGACATAGGCAAATCCCGGGCAACCCGCCGTCGTCGGCAATCCGGTGACGTCGATGTTGTCTTTGACGCCAAAGGGAATTCCGAAAAGCGGCAACGACTCGCCGGCGGCCCGCCGGCGCTTGGCATCATCGAGTCTCGCCATGATCGACGCCAAGGGCGCCACCGTAATCCATACGCTTTGCGTGGCATCGGCGCCGATCCGGGCATGGAGGTCGGCGATAATCTGGGCGGGATCGAGCCCCGCGTCGTACGCGGCCGTCAATGACGCGATGTCGAGGGGGCGTTCGGTATCACACGGTTTCGACATAACGCTCGTAGGTGACTTCGACGGTTGTAATGTGCGACCGCATTTCGGCGACGGCGGCATCCTGATTGCGTTGCATGATAGCGGCAACGACACGGTCATGCTCGGCATGCGATCGCTTCAGGCGTCCGCGCGCGCGAAACTGCGTGCCGCTGAACGGCGATAGCCGGGTTCGCGTCGCGAAAGTCAGTTCGGCGAGATAGTCGTTGTGACTGCCGACATAAATCAATTCATGAAATTGTTCGTTCATCCGATGATAATGCTTCGGGTCGCCATTCTCGGCCAAGGCGCCGAGGTCGGCATGCAACGCCTGTAACTGCGTGCGTTCTTCGTCCGTCATGTGCAGCGCGGAGAGACCGGCGCATAACGCTTCAAGCTCGGCGAGAACGCCGAACATGCCGCGCAGCCGTTCCGGGCTCGGCTTGGCAACGATCGCGCTGCGATGCGGGCGGATTTCGACGAGGCCGGAAGCGGCAAGCTCGCGAATGGCCTCGCGGACCGGCGTCCGCGACACGCCGAATTTTTGCGCGATCTCGATCTCTTCGAGCGCCATGCCCGGCGAGATGCGTCCGGTCATGATTTCCTCGCCGATCAGGCTGCGCAACTCGGCGCCCCGTGTCGTGCTGCGCGGTTTTGCGCTGGCGTCAGCCATCGATCGTGCTCACTTGCGCAGCGACGACGCACCAGCCGGTCGGCATGCGCGCCCAGGTTTGCATCTGGCGACCGATCTTGCCGGGCGCGCTCTCGCGGCGAAACAGGATGCTGGTGGTGGCGAAGTCGCGTCCGAACGTGGTGATGGTCGTGCGCTCGACGTTGCGGTCGAGGCCGGTCGGCGAGCGCCCGCGGCGGAAGGCGCGAATCTCGTCCATGCCGTGCAGATTCTCGCCACCGCCGTAGCGCACGGTCCGCTTGTCGTCCCAGAACAGGGCTTCCAGTACCGGCACGTCGTTGGCGATCAGAGCGGTTTGATAGCGCGCGAAGGCCGCCTCGACTTCGGCGACGATTTCCGGCAGATCGATCTCCATCATTTCCTCCTAGAGCACGGCCGGTTTTATATGCGCGATGCCGTCCCGTTCCAACACGCGGGCGACCCGCAGCGCGAGATCCTCGCGCCACGGCGCGACGACGATCTGCACGCCGAGCGGCAGACCCTGATCGAGCCAGACCGGCGCGCAGACGACCGGGACCCCGATAAACGAAAACGGCTGGGTGAAGATACCGAGATTGGGGCGGACGGCCATCGTCTTGCCGTCGAGCGTGAATTCGCTTTGGCCGATTTTCGGCGCGCGTGCCGGCGTTGCCGGTGCCAGCACGACATCGACCGTCTCGAAGAGCTGGAGGACCTGCTCGCCGAACCAGCGGCGAAAGCGTTGCGCCTGGATGATCCAGGCGTTGGGAATGGCCGCGCCGGCGATCAGCCGGTCGCGCACGGCGGGATCGAAATCGGCCCCGCGCGTGCGCAACCGGTCGATGTGAAGGGCGGCGCCTTCGGCGGCGGTAATGATATAGGCGGCGGCACGGGCGCGGGCCGCTTCGGGGATCTCAACGATCGTCGAGACATCCAGCGCCTGGGCGACTTTTTCGACCGCGGCGAAGACGGCAGGTTCGCCCTGGCGCGCGAAATAGTCCTTGGCGATGGCGATCCGAACACCGCGCAGGCCGTTTTCGATACCGGGGAGGGCAGGCTCCGGGGCGCGCGTCGTCGTGGCCGGGTCGTCGGCATCGGGCCCCTGCATGGCGTCATAGGCGCGGGCCAGATCGGCGACATTGCGCGCTAGAGGCCCCAGGTGATCGAGACTATGCACGAACGGAAAACTACCGGCCCGGCTCAGCCGGCCATAGGTGGGTTTCAACCCGAAGACGCCGCACAGCGCCGATGGCACGCGGATCGATCCGTTGGTGTCGGAGCCGAGCGCTAGTGGCACGAAGCCGGCGGCGACGGCGGCGCCCGATCCACCGGACGATCCGCCGCTCATATGGTCGAGCGCATGCGGATTGCGGGACGGACCGTCATGGATATTCTCGCCGGTGAAGTCGTAGGCGTATTCGCCCATGTTGAGCGCGCCGACCAGAATGCCGCCCGCCGCTTCGAGGCGCCGGACGAGGGCGCCGTCACGCGCCGAGGGTGGGCGCTCGCGATTGATTTTCGATCCCGCGCGGGTGGGAAGTCCGGCGACATCGATCAGGTTCTTGACCGCGAAGGGAACGCCGGCGAGCGGACCCAGCTTCTCGCCGCGGGCACGCCTTTGGTCGATCGCGTCGGCTGTCGCGCGTGCGCGTGCCGCCACTACATCCGTGAAGGCGTTGACCTTGCCGTCATGCTGCTCGATGCGATCGAGGGTCTGGTCGATGACGGTGCGCGCCGCGATACGCCCGGTGCTGACGGCGGCCGCGATCTCACCAGCCGTTGCGTCCACCGCGATCACAGGCGGTAGACCGGTGCCGGCTCAATCTCGTCCTCGAGCGGAAACGCGAGGACCAGAAGGGCCTGTTCTTCCGACACCTTGAGATGCGCCAGCGCGCTCAGGCGCCACGCTGGCAGGACGTGGAATTTCAGCACGGCCAAGGTCGCGTCGAGCAACGCCTCGCGTTCTTCATCGGTCGACAGCGATCGAAACTGGGTCATGCCTACGCGCGATTAGACAGGTGGATGGGGAATGGCGTCAATCAGTTCGCGCGTATAGTCGGCTTTGGGCGCTTCAAGAACCTGCTCGGCGGTGCCTTGTTCCACGATCCGGCCCTGGCGCATCACGATGACTCGATCGCACAACAGGCGGACGACGTGAAGGTCATGGCTGACGAAGAGGTAGCTCATGCCCAGAGTCGCCTTGAGGTCCTGCAACAGATTGAGCACGACGGCCTGCACCGACACGTCGAGCGCGGCGGTCGGCTCGTCCAGGATCACCAGTTCGGGCCGCAATGCGATGGCGCGGGCAATGCCGACCCGCGCCTTTTGTCCGCCGGAAAGCTGATGCGGAAACCGGTCGAGCAGGTTGCCAGGCAAACCGACGAGCCGCGCGAGTTCTTCGACCTGGGTGCGAACGCTGCCTGAGCCCGTGTCTTCGCCCATGCGCAGGATCGGATCGGCAATGGCGCGCGCCGCGGTGTAGCGCGGATTGAGGCTGTCGGTGGGGTCCTGGAATACCATCTGGATGCGTCGCCGCCATGCCGAGCCGGCGAAACGCCGTGCGGGGATCGTGCCGATATCCTCGCCGGCGAAAACGATCTTGCCGGCCGTTGGATCGAGGAGCCGCATCACCATCATCGAGGTTGTCGATTTGCCGCAGCCCGATTCGCCGACGAGGCCGACGCTTTCGCCGGTGCCGACCTCGAAGCTGATGCCGTCGACGGCGCGAAACGCGCTCGTGTCCTGATCGGATTTGCGGCCGAAGAACTTGGCAAGTCCACCGCTGGCATCCTGCCGGCGGTATTCCTTCACCAGATTCTCGACCTTGAGGATTGGCGTGCCGCCGAGCGCAACCGGTGCCGGTGCGATCGGCGGTGTTGCGATTTCCTCGGGAAGAAGGTCGCGCAAGGTGATGCCGGGACGCGGCGTGGCGCGTACCAGTTTGCGCGTATAGCGATGTGTCGGCTTCAGGAAGATGGACGTCGATTCTGCTGACTCGACGACCTTACCCTGCTCCATCACGATGACTTTGTCGCAATAGGTGGCGGCAAGCCCGAGATCGTGGGTGATCAGGATCGTCGACATATTGCGTTCGCGGGTCAACTCGACGACGAGGTCCATGACGGCCTTTTGCGTCGTCACGTCGAGGCCGGTCGTCGGCTCGTCGGCGATCAGGAGCTGGGGTTTGCAGGCGAGCGCGAGTGCGATGACGATGCGTTGGCACATGCCGCCCGAGAGCTCGAAAGGATAGGCGTGATAGCGTTCCTCGGGGTTCGCGATGCGGACCTGGCGAAGAATGCCGATCGCCTTTTCCTTCGCGTCGCGCGACGTCGCTTGAACGTGCTCGATCAGCACATCTTCGATCTGTCGGCCGACCTTGCGAATCGGATTGAGCGCCGCGCGCGGGTTCTGGAAGATCATCGATATCTCGCGCCCGCGCAGATCGCGCATCGCGCCTTCGCTGATCGTCCGCAGGTCGGTACCGCCGAAGCTGACCGTGCCGTCGGCAATCCGGCCGGCGCGATCGAGGATACGCATGACGGCATAGGACGTGACCGACTTTCCCGAGCCGGATTCGCCCACGATGCCGACGGTTTCGCCTTTGGCGATCGTCAGGCTGACTTTCTCGACCGCCCGCACGGTGCCGCGCCGCGTGGCGAATTCGACGGTAAGGTTCTGAATGTCGAGGAGGGCTGTATCGGACATGGCGGCCTCAGGTCCGGCGCTGTGGGTCGACGATGTCGCGCAATCCGTCGCCCAAGAGATTGAAGCAGAACACGGCCAGCATCAGGGCCGCGCCGGGGAAGAACGCGATCCACCAATCGCCGGAGACGATGAAGCCCGCGCCTTCGGCGACCATGATTCCCCATTCGGGCGTCGGCGGCTTCACGCCCAGCCCGATGAAGGAAAGCCCGGCCGCGTTCAGGATTGCATAGCCCATGGTCAGCGACATCTGGACCACCATGATCGGCATGATATTGGGCAGGATTTGCGTCAGCACGATTCGCATTTCGCTGTTGCCGGTCAGGCGCGCGGCCTGCACGAAACCGGAATCACGGCGGATATTGGCTTCGGCGCGGGCGATCCGCGCGTAAAGCGGGAAGTTGATGATCGCGGTCGCGATCACGATGTTGGTCACCGTGTTGCCCAGTGCGGCGACGATGCCCATGGCCAGCACGAAGAGCGGAAAGGCCATGATCGTGTCGGCGGTGCGTCCCACCACCTGATCGATCCAGCCGCCGAAGAAGCCGGCGGCGATGCCGGCGACGCCGCCCATCGCGAAAACCAGGGCCACCGAGAAGACGGCGATTGCCATGTCGAGCCGCGTGGCCACGACGACGCGGCTGAACATATCGCGGCCGAGTTGATCGGTGCCGAACCAGTGTTGCAGGGACGGCGGTTTCAGAGCCGCGGCGGTGTCGCTGGCCAGCGGGCTGTAGGGTACGATCGCCGGTCCGATCACCGCGCAGATGAGCAGGACGACAAACAAGGCGAAGGCAATGCCGCTGACCGGGTTTTCGGCAAACGTATAGCGGGCATGCTGCAACGTGGCGGTCGCGCTGCGCATAAACCCGGATGATGTGGCCGTCGGTTCGGCCTCGGTTTCGAGCGCGCTCATGCTTCGATCCTCACGCGCGGATCGATCACGCCATAGAGGATGTCGATGAGCAGATTGAGCATGACGTAGAGAATGGCCATCGTCAGGACGAAGCCCTGCACGGGCGCGAAGTCGGATTTGATCAGCGCGTCGACGGCATAGGAGCCGATCCCCGGCCAGGCGAATACTTTTTCCACCAGCACGTTCGCGCCGAGCAGAAACGAGAACACCATACCGAGCGTGGTGACGACCGGCAGC
Source organism: uncultured Rhodospirillales bacterium (assembly GCA_903828515.1). Classification (GTDB taxonomy): domain Bacteria; phylum Pseudomonadota; class Alphaproteobacteria; order ATCC43930; family CGMCC-115725; genus CAIKMD01. The sequence goes on from CAIKMD010000002.1 coordinate 36,400, forward strand.
ATTGCATTGCGAAAGGCATAGGTCACGATGACGGCCCGCGTCGAAAGCCCGCTGGCTTTTGCGGTGCGCACGAATTCGGATGACAGCGCCGCCAGCATCGATGCGCGGGTCATGCGCGCGATTGGCGCGAGCGCGAACATGCCGAGCGTTACGGCCGGCAGGATTAATTGGGCGAACGCGGCACGGAACGTTTCGAAATCGCGCGCGATCAGGCTGTCGATCAGGTAGAACCCGGTTATCGAATTGGGCGCGGTACTGAAGACATCAAGGCGTCCCATTGGAGGTGGCGCCCAGCCGAGGCGGTAATAAAAGAGGTAGACGAGGAGCAAGCCGCTGAAGAAGACGGGCAGAGATACGCCGGCGGTCGCGACGACGCGGCAGAGATGATCGATCCACGATCCCTGGCGCACCGCCGCCAGGATACCGAGCGGCACCGCGACCACGATGCCGAGAACCAGCCCGGCCAGCGTCAACTCGGCCGAAGCGGGCAACCGGGTCCGGATGTCTTTCACGACAGTTTGGCCGGTGCTGAGCGAAGCGCCGAGATCGCCCTTCGCCAGGGCTTCGACGTAACTGACGAACTGCACCGGAAGCGACCGGTCCAGTCCGAGTTTCTTCTTCACCTCTTCGATTGCCTGGGGCGTTGCGGCGGGTCCCGCGAAGTAAGCGGCAGTGTCGCCGGGCAACACCCGCGTGAGGAGGAAGGTCACAATGATCACGCCGATGAGCGTCGGCAGCGCCGTCAGGAGACGTCGGGCGATCTGGCTCAACATGATAAGGCCGCTACGCCGCAACCGGCGCCCGGTCTCACGCTTTCACCATGGCGCGATAATCGAGCCGGCGGTGGAACCAGTATTGATAACCCGTGACGTTCTTCTGCATCGCGACGTTGACATAGGGCTGATAGAGCGGAACGCGCGGAATGTCGTTGAAGGCCAGCGACACGAACCCTTTGACGTCCTTGTCGTACGTGGCCTTGTCGCCGCTGGCGGCGGACTTGCGCGCGCCGTCGATCAGCGCGTCCATGTCCTTCGATTGGTAGCTCATGGTGTTGAAGACCGAATTCTGGCCATCGTAGCACCAGTAGAAGAAGTATTCCGGGTAATCGAGCCAGCCCGAGAAGACATTGGTATAGAGCGGCATGACTTTCTTGTTCAGCTCGGTTCGCCAATTGGCGCCCGGAATCTTGTTGAGCGTTACCTTGATCCCGATCTGCGCGAGGCTTTCCTGCGTCAACACGCAGATCGGCTCGTTGACCACGGCGAAACCGAGATCGAACGACATCGTGGTCTCGAAGCCGTTGGGGTAGCCCGCCTCGGCGAGCAACTGCTTGGCCTTCGCGATGTCGGTGTTGTAGCTGTGCGCCTGCGGCCAGGCGACGTCGACCGGCGCATTGGCGGCCGCACCGAATAGCGGCTTGGCGAGACCGTAGAGCACGGCATCCATGATCTTTTGATAGGGAATGGCGCAAGCCACGGCCTGCCGCACCTTCACGTTGTCGAAGGGCGGCTTGGTGACGTTCATGCCGATGTACTGGATGCCGTTGCTGTAGGGCGTCGACACGATGCTGACCTTGCCGGCCTGGCGCAGGTCGACGAAATCCTTGTTGGGCAAATCGTAGGACACGTCGGCATCGCCGCGTTCCAGAAGCGCGCGGCGGTTGCCGGCATCAGGCACCATCCGCCAGATCACACGCTTGGTCTTCGGCAGCGGGCCGCCCTTCCAAGTCTCGTTGCGCTCGAAGACGACCTCGGTATCGGGCGTCCATTTGGTGACTTTATAGGCACCGCTGCCGGCGGTGTTCTGTTTGGTGTATTCGAGGCCCCACGGATCGGTCGCCGTCGCGTTTTTCTTCACCAGCCCCGAATTGTAAATGCCGGGTACGATGACCGCGAGGTCGGGAACCGTGAGCCGATCCTTGGTCAGATAATCGACGCGAATGGTGTGGTCGTCGACAATGACGAACTGTTCGGCTTTCGTCATGCTGCCGGCCGACATCTGGAAGGTCGGGAAGCCGCCGACCGTCACGGCGCGGTCGAGCGACCATTTGACGTCCGCGGCGGTGACCGACGTGCCGTCCTGGAAGGTCGCGTCCTTGCGCAGCTTGAAGGTGACCGACATGTCGTCTGTCTTCATGTCTTCGGCGAGTTCGGGCTTGAACTTGTCGCGATCGTAATACTGCGTGCCGTTCGCCAGCGTCTTCATCTCGTGGCTGATCAGGCGGTCATAGCAGTTCCAGCTCGCCTCATAGCCGGGCACGTTGGTGCCGACGCCCTGAATGTCGAGATTGTTCGGTCCGCTCTCGGAAACGATGAGCAGGGTTTCGGATCGCGCGTCCGCCTTGGCGGGCGACCAGATCGCCGGCGCCGCGACGCCGGTGCCGGCGGCCAGCGCGGTAACGGAAGCGGATTGAAGAAATTTGCGACGGTCCATGCCTGGGTCCCCCCTGTTTCGTCAGGAAAGCTGTTTCAAGACCCGTGCCAAGCGTCGGCTCGGGTAACCCCGGCTCGCAGGCAGCTTGTGCAAGTCGATGAATCGGCTCGCTATTTATTTTTGCGACGGGATCGTGGGGCGCCGTGCGTTCGATCACGCGGGACGCATGCTGCCGATTAGAAAATAAGCGGCGCGGTTATATTGTATGCATTGTTGTATACAAGATTGAGCAGGCCAACCTTGTGGCTATGCGGGTTAGAGATCGAGACGCCGGAGCCGGCGATCGATGGCCTGCGCCAAAATCGGGCAGACCTTTTGCGTCATTTTGTTGCAGTCGCTCAAAATTTAGCGAGGGCGACTCCAAACGCGATTTTTGCCTGCACGCGCGCGTTTGAGCGGCATGCAATGAAGATAGGTCTGTGCTGAAACGAATAGTTCATCGAACGTCGTCGGTTCGCCGATGTCAGTGCGTGTTTGGCATGACGCTTGCACCGTCGATCCTGAGATGTTGCATTCTATCTTGTATGCAAGATTGCTTGACGACACCGATTCGTTCGCGGTTCAGGGGATCGCGGACGCATGCCGGACACACTGCGCCGCACGCAAAAAGACGACAAAAAGTAATCGGGGAGGATCGCCACCACACAAACTGAGGGGGCTATCCATGTATAAAGTTTTGATCGCGGCCATCGCCGCGTTGGCCATCGGCGCGGCAGCGACAGAAGCCAGGGCCGCCGATAGCGAACCATCCGCGATCCACGCCTTCGTGGATCTCTCGTTCAAGAATGCCTACATCACGCCGCGCGGCTTGCTGGTGACGAACAAGGGGCTGACCACGCAGCTCCTGACCGGCCTTGCTTTCGACTTCTATGACAGTTCCACCGGCATGATCAATAACGTGTCCGGTTCGGCCGGGTTCTGGAACGATTTCGCGACGAACCAAAACGCCGCCAAGGTCGGCTCGTGGAATGAGTTCGATTGGTTCGTCGGCGGCAACGTCACCTTCTTCAAGGATTGGACGGCCGGCGCGACCTTCTTGGACTTCCTTAGCCCTCCGGGCGCGTTCAAGGCTGAAAAGAACATCGAGTTCAGTCTCGGTTTCAACGACAGTCCCTATCTGAAGCCGATATCCTTCCATCCCTACGCCAAGCTGTTCTACGCGATCGCGGGTGATTCCACGGTGGTACTCGGCAAGAAGGGTGGCACCTACGATGTCGAACTGGGTATGGTCCCGACGATCGACGTCAGCCCGATGGGCATTCCGGTCACGTTGACTTTTCCGACCTGGATCACGGTGGGACCGGCATCTTATTGGGGCGGTAAGAGCAATTTCGGCGTCGTCTCGACCGGCATTTCGGCGAAGACCCCGCTCAGCTTCATCTCGCCGCGTTATGGGAGCTGGTACGTCGATGCCGGCCTCCAGTACTACAACCTGATCAACGGCAAGCTCGTCGCGGCGCAGATCGCCGACGGCGTCGCGGTGTCGAATACCAAGGGCAACAACAACGTCTTGGTTGGCTCGGTCGGGATCGGCTTCGGGTTCTGACCGCGATGCCGCGCGTTCCGATGTCGACGGCCGGTGACCCCGCCGGCGTCGGAACGCGGGCAGAGCGCCATCGCCTCGATCGCATCCCTGGGCACGATTTTTGCTTCGCAACAAGGGCAAAGGAGGGCGACATGTCCGTCATCTCCGCCGACCCGTATCCCTTCGATTTCGCAGGGCCGCACGCGGCACTGCTGATCATCGACATGCAGCGCGACTTTCTCGAACCCGGCGGGTTCGGATCGTCACTCGGCAATGACGTATCGTTGTTGCGCCAGACGATCGAGCCGACGATGAGGCTGCTGGCGGCATTTCGACGGGCGGGTTTGCTCGTCATTCATACCCGCGAAGGCCATCGCCCCGATCTCTCGGATTTGCCGGCCGCGAAGAAGCGCCGCGGACACGCGAAACTGGCGATCGGCGACGCGGGCCCGATGGGACGCGTACTCGTGCGCGGCGAACCGGGGCACGACATCATCCCCGAGCTTTATCCCATCGCCGGCGAGCCGGTGATCGACAAGCCGGGGAAGGGCGCGTTTCATGCAACGGATCTCGACGCGATCCTCAAGAACCGCGGGGTCGAGCAACTGATCGTCTGCGGTGTGACGACCGAGGTTTGCGTCAACACCTCGGTGCGCGAAGCGAACGACCGTGGCTACGACTGCCTCGTCGTGTCCGATTGCGTCGGTTCCTACTTTCCCGAATTCCAGACGATGGGCTTGCGGATGATCGCGGCTCAAGGCGGCATTTTCGGATGGGTCGCGCCATCCGATGCCGTGATCGCTGCTCTCGAATCAAACCAAGTCTGAGGGGGATTATCCAATGACCACGGCAACACACGCACCCCGTTGGTGGGTACCTGGCGACTTCAACGCTTTCTTCGGTTTCGGGACGAACATTCTGGTCAACATCCTCGTCCTGACCGGGCTGCTTCGCTTCGTGCTCAAGATGCCCGACGCGCTGGTGTTCGGCCGCATCCTGCCCGCCACGGGCCTGATGCTCCTGATCAGCACGATCTACTATGCCTGGCTCGGTTATCGGCTGGCCAAGAAGACGGGGCGCAACGATGTTTGCGCGTTGCCCTCGGGGATCAGCGTCCCGCACATGTTCGTGGTCACGTTCGTGATCATGTTGCCGATCCTCGGGCGCACCAACGATCCGGTTCAGGCCTGGGAAGCCGGCCTGACCTGGGTGTTCGTGCAAAGCTTCGTGTTGATGGCGGGCGGCTTCGTCGCGCCCTGGATCCGCCGCATCACGCCGCGCGCGGCGTTGCTCGGTTCGCTCGCTGGCATCTCGATCACCTTCATCTCTTTGAGCCCGGCGCAGCAGATGTTCATGACGCCGGCGATTGGCCTCGTCTGCTTCGCGGTCATTCTCGCCAGCTGGTTCGGCGGGGTTCGCTACTACAAGGGCATTCCGGCGGGGCTCGTGGCGATCGGTGTCGGCACGGTGATCGCCTGGGGCTCGAACCTGTTCGGTCTTCACTACGGCGATCTCAGTCTCGGCGGATTGAAGGATTCATTCGCCAATTTCGGCTTTGAATTTCCGCTTCCCGCCGTCGGCCACGTGTTTTCGGGATTCAAATTTATCGGCGTGATCCTTGTCACGGCGATCCCGTTCGGCATCTACGATCTCGTCGAGGCCATGGACAACGTCGAAAGCGCTTCGGCGGCCGGCGACGCGTTTCCGACCACACAGGTGCTCACCGCGGATGGCGTCGTCAGCCTGATCGGTTGCCTCATGGGCAATCCCTTCATCAATGCCGTCTATATCGGCCATCCGGGATGGAAGGCGATGGGCGGCCGGCTCGGCTATTCCGCCGCCACCGGTATTTTGATGATCGTGCTTACCTGGTTCGGCATCATTTCGCTGATGCTGGCGGTGATTCCGGTGATCGCGATTCTGCCGATTCTGCTCTACATCGGCATGCTGATCGGCTCGCAGGCATTCCAGGAGACGCCGCCAAGCCACGCGCCGGCGATCGTCCTTGCCTTGGTTCCGCAGATCGCGGCCTGGGGGCAAACCCAGGTCGACGGTGCGCTCGGTGCGGCGGGAACCAGCGCCGAGGCTGTCGGCATCGACAAGCTGGGGCAGGTCGGGGTGCTCTATCGCGGCCTCGAAATCCTCGGCGGTGGCGCGACGTTGGGCGGCATCATCCTCGGTTCGATCACTGTCTTCATCATCGAACGCGAATTCAACAAGGCCGCCTATTTCGCGTTGACCGGAACCGCGCTGACCTATTTCGGCCTCATCCACAGCCAGGCGATCGGGTTCGGCCATTCGCCGACCGTGGCGGCCAGTTATCTCGCGGTCGCGATCGTCCTGTTTGTCTGCGCCCGCTACGCCGCGCTCGAACCGAAACCGTCGGAAATTCATCATCCGCATGCGATGAGTACGGAACCGGCCGAGTGACGGGCGAGAGTCGCTAGAGCCCGGCTATGCGCCGGATATCCGGCCCAGGGCGAGGTCGACTCCGCCCCGGCGGGGGCGCTCGGTCGCCGTGTGAAGAACCCGCGCTTCGTGCAGCATATGGAGCGTGATCTTGCGGACTTCTTGCTTGCTGTGGGTGATGTGCGCCCGCAACAGCATCACGGCCTGATCGGCCCTGTGACGCAGGATCTGGCGCAAAAGTTTCGCATGTTCCTCGTAGGTGGCCGCAATGCGTTGCTCTTTGAGGAAATCCAGCCGTCGGATGACGCGAATTTTTTCGGTGACGTCGGCATGGACGCGCGCGAGTTCGCGGTTGCCCGCGGCTTCCACCAGCGTCCGATGAAAGGCTTCGTCGAGTTTGGCGACTTCCTTCGCGCTGGTTTCCCGCTGCGCCGGCGCCACCAGCCAGATCGCCTTGAGGGCTTCGAGGTCGAATTCGCGATCGGACTGGCACAGGCGTTCGACGGCCGCGCATTCGACGACGACGCGCAGGTCGTAAAGTTCGTCGAAGCGCGCGAAATCGAGCGGCAGGACGCGCCAGCCCGATCGAAACGCGACCTCGAGAAATCCTTCGTGCTTCAGGCGATAGAGCGCGTCGCGGACCGGGGTTCGCGACACGGCATAACGCTCGGCGATTTCGGTTTCCGTGAAGCGGTCGCCGGGCAACAGGCGAAAATCGGCGATTTCCGCCTTGATCCGCACATAGACTTTTTCGGCGAGCTGGTTGACGCGGCGAGCGGCCATAAAACGGGAACCCTGCGATGCAACGCACCGGGGCCTCTCTCATCGCACTCGATTGCGCGCCCCTGTTCTCGCTCGAAAGATACGCCACGCCGGTGTGAACGCAATCGGAGAAGCGTTGGCGCGTCGCAATTTTACGTCATCACATCGCACTTTTTCGCTCCGCGCCATCCGTTGATCAACGAAGGTCAATCGGCCCGGATCGGCGTTCGTAGGCACCGCCGCCTAAAATTTAGGCAATGTTTTCAGGGTGACCGAAACGGGCTCGAAGCGGTCGCACCGAACTCAAGATATTCCGAAGATTCACGTCATTGGCCCGGATTTTGCGCTGGGCTTTATCGGAGCGGGTGTCGCCCGCTCCATCATTGAGAAGGGGGAAGAAGCATGAGAGCCAAGCTCGGTTTGAGGGCATTGATCGCCGCGGGCGGTCTGCTGTGGGCGGCCATGACGCCGATGGCCTATGCCGCCGACGATACGATCAAGATCGGCGTCCTGCATTCCCTGTCCGGCACGATGGCGATCAGCGAGGCGACTCTCAAGGACACTGTCCTGATGATGGTCGATGATCTCAACAAAAAGGGCGGGCTACTCGGCAAGAAGGTCGAGGCTGTCGTGGTCGATCCGGCATCGGATTGGCCGCTCTTTGCCGAAAAGGCGCGCGAGCTGATTCAGAAGGACAAGGTCGCGGTCGTGTTCGGCTGCTGGACCTCGGTGTCGCGCAAATCCGTGCTGCCGGTGTTCGAAGAGCTCAACGGGCTGCTGTTCTATCCGGTGCAGTACGAAGGCGAGGAAAGCTCCAAGAACGTCTTCTACACCGGCGCCGCGCCGAATCAGCAGGCGATTCCGGCGGTCGACTACCTGATGAGCAAGGACGGCGGCGAGGTGAAGCGCTGGGTGCTCGAAGGAACCGATTACGTCTATCCGCAGACCACGAACAAGATCCTGAAAGCCTATCTACTGGCCAAGGGCGTTCCGGAAGCCGACGTCATGGTCAACTACACGCCGTTTGGCTTCGCCGATTGGCAGACCGAAGTTGCGGCGATCAAGAAGTTCGGCGGGGCTGGCAAGAAGACCGCCGTCGTCTCGACCGTCAACGGCGACGCGAACGTGCCCTTCTACAAGGAACTCGCCAACCAGGGCATCAAGGCGTCGGATATTCCGGTCGTCGCCTTCTCGGTCGGCGAAGAAGAGCTCTCCGGCTTCGATACCAAGAATCTCGTCGGCCATCTCGCCGCCTGGAACTACTTCGAATCGGTCAAGACGCCTGAGAACGCCGCGTTCATCAAGCAGTGGCACACCTTTACGAAGAACGACAAGCGCACCACCAACGATCCGATGGAGGCGACGTATATCGGCTTCAAGATGTGGACCCAGGCGGTGGAGCAGGCGGGCACCACCAACGTCGACGCGGTGCGTCAGGCGATGTACGGCCAGAAGGTCAAGAACCTGACCGGCGGCGTCGCGGTGATGAACTCGAACCATCATCTCTCGAAGCCGGTGCTGATCGGCGAGATCCAAGCGAACGGTCAATTCGACACGGTGTGGCAGACCAAGGGCGTGATCAAAGCCGACGCGTGGAGCCCCTATCTCCCCGAGGACAAGGGCAAGATCGCCGACTGGACCTTCCCGTGGGCCTGCGGCAATTGCACGGCGCCGAAATACAAAGCCGATTGATGTGAGGGTGTGTGCCCGGTTCCAGGCTGGAACCGGGCATCGCCGGTATCAATTCATGTCTCGCATCGCTTGTTTCATTCTCGTTTTGGTCGCGTTGATCGGGATGCCGCGTCTTGCGGCGGCCGATCCGCTCGACGATCTTGTGCAGAAACTTGGCGCCGACGATTTCGATACCAAGATCGAAGCGGTGAATGGGCTCGCGGCGCTTCCCGATGGCCGCGTCCTCCATGTGCTCAACGAACTTTCGAGCGGCGCGCTTTATACGACGAGCGACCATCATGTGGTGGTCGGCGAAGAAAGCGGCGACGGTTACACGACATCCGATCCGGTGGATGGTCATGCTCTGGGCAAGGCCGCGAGCGACGACCTCGACAAGATACGCCTCAACAATCGTTTGCGCGGCGCGATCGATTCGGCCAAAGGCGGGCTTCTGCTCTTCAGCGATCAGCGCGACGACCGGCTTGCCGCTGCGGCCGATGCTCTCGCGCATCCCGATCCGTCGCGGATCGCCGCACTGGTAAAGGCGGCAGTCAATGAAAAGGATTCCGGCGTCCGTGCGGCGATGGAACGCGCGATCGCCGCCGCGCGACTGACGAGTGGCGACAAAGCAGAACAACTCGCTGCAATCACTGCCTTGTCCGGTAGCTCGGACCGGACGGTCCTTGGTCTGTTGAGCGACCGTCGTGCCGCAACCGATCTCGATCCGACGGTCAAACAGGCGCTCGATCAGGCGATAAGTTCGATCTCGCGGCGGCTGCAATTGATCGGCATCGCCGCGACCATTTTCGAGGGCTTGAGCCTCGGGAGCATCCTGCTGCTCGCCGCGATCGGCCTCGCCATCACCTTTGGCGTGATGGGCGTCATCAACATGGCGCATGGCGAGATGATCATGCTCGGCGCCTATACGACCTATGTGACGCAACAAGTGTTCACGGCCTTTCTTCCGCCCGGCTGGCTGGATGCTTATCTGGTCGTCGCGGTGCCTGCTGGGTTCATCGTGGCTGGCGGGGTCGGAATCCTGCTCGAACGCAGCGTGATCCGGTTTCTCTACGGCCGTCCGCTCGAAACCCTGCTGGCAACCTGGGGCGTTAGCCTGATCCTGCAGCAACTGGTGCGCACGATCTTCGGCTCGCCCAACAAGGCGGTGGCCAATCCAAGCTGGATGACCGGTGGTATTCAGCTCTTGGGCGGCGGCACGCTGACCTGGAATCGCATCGTCATTCTGATCTTCTGTTTCGTCGTTCTCGGCGTCCTGGCTTTCGTGCTGCGGCGAACTTCGTTCGGGTTGCACATGCGCGCCGTCACCCAGAATCGCGACATGGCGGCGGCGATGGGAATCCCGACCGCCCGCGTCGACGCGCTCACCTTTGGCCTTGGATCGGGCATCGCCGGCATGGCGGGCGTGGCGCTGTCGCAGATCGGCAATGTCAGCCCCAATCTCGGCACGATCTACATCGTCGACAGCTTCCTCGTTGTCGTGTTCGGTGGCGTCGGAAGCCTGCTCGGCACGCTGGCGGGCGCGATGACGCTCGGCATCGTGAACAAGATTCTCGAGCCGGTGGTCGGCGCGGTGCTCGGTAAGGTCGTGGTGCTCCTCTGCATCATTCTGTTCATCCAGAAGCGGCCGCGCGGATTGTTTGCGCTCAAGGGCCGCGCGGTGGAGCATTGACGATGGGCGCCACGGCTCTTTTCGATCGTCGCGGTTGGCTCTGGTTTCTCGGCATCGGGCTGGTGCTCGTCGTCGGCGTCCCGCTGCTCAATGCGCTGCCGGTGACGTCGCCGCTGCACATACCGAATTATCTCGTTCCCTTGTTTGGCAAATACAGCTGCTACGCGCTGCTCGCGCTGAGTCTCGATCTGGTCTGGGGCTATGCGGGTATCCTGAGCCTTGGGCATGGTGCCTTCTTCGCGCTCGGCGGCTATGCCATGGGCATGTACCTGATGCGCCAGATCGGTGCGCGCGGGGTCTATGCCAATGCGCAACTGCCGGATTTCATGGTCTTTCTCAATTGGAAGGAATTGCCCTGGTACTGGTATGGGTTCGATCATTTCGCGCTCGCCGCCGCCATGGTTCTGCTCGTGCCGGGGCTGCTGGCCTTCATCTTCGGCTGGTTCGCGTTCCGCTCGCGGGTTACCGGCGTTTATCTCTCGATCATCACCCAGGCGCTGACCTATGCGCTGCTGCTGGTGTTCTTCCGCAACGACACCGGGTTCGGCGGGAATAATGGCCTGACCGACTTCAAGGAAATTCTCGGCTTCGACATTCAGTCGGCGGGAACGCGCCGTGGCCTTTACATCGCGTCGATTGTCGCGCTGGGCCTGGGCTTCCTGCTCTGCCGCGCAATTGTCTCGTCGAAGCTCGGCCGCGTCCTTCTCGCTCTGCGCGACGCCGAAAGCCGCGTCCGGTTCTTGGGGTATTCCGTCGCCTACACGAAGCTCTTCGTCTTCACCGTATCGGCCTGCATCGCCGGTATCGCGGGCGCGCTCTATGTGCCGCAGGTCGGCATCATCAATCCATCCGAGTTTTCGCCGGCCAATTCGATCGAGATCGCCATCTGGGTTGCTGTCGGTGGACGGGGCACGCTGATCGGCGCCGTCATCGGCGCGGTTGCCGTCAACCTGATGAAAACCTGGCTGACCGGTTCATTGCCGGAATTGTGGCTCTTCGCGCTCGGCGGATTGTTCGTGGTGATGACCTTGCTGTTCCCGAAGGGCGTGATCGGCATGATGGCGCAATGGCGCGCCCGTCGTCGTCCACCGCCGGCCGCGGTCGTGCCGGAGCCGACATCATGAGCGTCGCGGCAACCCAAGCCCCCGGTCCGGCGCCCGACTCACTCCTCTATCTCGACGGCGTGACCGTCAGCTTTGACGGCTTCAAGGCGCTCAACAACCTGTCGCTGGTGGTCGGCAAAGGCGAATTGCGCTGCATCATCGGCCCGAACGGTGCCGGAAAGACCACGATGATGGACGTGATCACGGGCAAGACCCGGCCCGACAGCGGCGCGGTTTTCTTCGGCGGCAACACCGATCTCACGCGTCTCGACGAAGCGCAGATCGCCAATCTCGGTATCGGCCGCAAATTCCAGCGGCCGACCGTGTTCGAGAATCTGACGGTTTTCGAGAATCTCGAGCTGGCGCAAAAGAACCAACGGGGCACGTTCAAGGTCCTTTTTTCGACGTTGCCGGAAACGCAACGCAAAGGCATACGCGCCACGCTCGAAACCATCGGCCTTGCCGATCGTGAAACCGCACGTGCCGGTGCCTTGAGTCACGGTCAGAAACAGTGGCTCGAAATCGGCATGCTGCTGATCCAGGACCAGCAATTGCTGCTGCTCGACGAACCGGTGGCCGGCATGACCGATCATGAAACCGAGGCGACAGCGAAGCTGTTTCTCAGCCTGGCCGGCGAGCGCACCCTGGTCGTCGTGGAACACGACATGGAATTCGTGCGCAGCCTCGCCGCGCGCGTCACGGTGCTGCACGAAGGCTCGGTCCTCGCCGAGGGGACGATCGATTACGTGCAGGCGCATCCCGACGTCATCGAAGTTTATCTGGGGCGATAGGGATGCTGACTGCCGATGGCATCGATCTCTATTACGGCGCCAGCCACATCCTGCGCGGCGTCAGCATCGGCGCCGAACCGGGCAAGATCACCTGTGTCCTCGGCCGGAACGGCGTCGGCAAGACCAGCCTGCTTCGCGCCATTGTCGGGCTGCAGGCGATCCGCGCCGGGCGCATCATGTGGGAAGGCAAGGACATTACCGCGCTGCCAACCCATGAGCGCGCGCGTCGCGGCATCTCGCTGGTGCCGCAGGGCCGCGATATCTTTCCACGTCTGACCGTGCAGGAAAATCTCGAAACCGGCATGGCGCCGCTGCCGCGCGACAAGCGCTCGATCCCCGAGGAGATTTTCACGCTCTTTCCGGTCCTGCGGAGCATGCTCGGCCGGCGCGGCGGCGATCTGTCGGGCGGCCAGCAACAGCAATTGGCGATCGGTCGCGCCCTGGTGATGCGCCCGCGCCTGCTGATCCTCGACGAACCGACCGAAGGAATCCAACCGTCGATCATCAAGGATATCGAGCGGGTCATTCGCGGCCTGGCGGCGCGTGGCGATATGGCGATCATTCTGGTCGAGCAGTATTTCGAGTTCGCGCGCGATCTGGCGGACCGCTATGTCGTGATGGAGCGCGGAGAGATCGTGCTTTCCGGCGAGGCGCGCGATATGGTCGAAACCGATGTCCGTCGCTACCTTACGGTATGAAGCGTCGCCGCCTGCAGCCGCCATCGTGCCGGCTGCCTCGCTGCAGCGCGCCCACGGAGAAGCAGAACTTGTTTTCGGCCGACGCGGCGCCGAAACCGTCTTGCGCCATCTTCATCAGCGCAACCCCTGCCGCATTCTTTTTCCCGATGCTGATGCCGGTGAACCCAAACTCGCCGTGCTGCTGACGACGTCCGGCGGTCTCACCGGGGGTGACGACATTCGTATCCGTGTTGCCATGGAAGCGGGGGCAGAGGGAGTGGTGACAACCCAGGCCGCCGAGAAGCTCTATCGCTCGCTCGGCCCGAATACGCGTATCGCGGTCGATCTGTCGATCGCGGCCGATTCCTGGTTCGAATACCTGCCGCAGGAAACCATTCTCTTCGACAATGCGCGGCTCGATCGCCGCACGTGCGTCGACGTGGAAAAGAGCGGACGATTTCTCGGCTGCGAAATGGTCGCCTTTGGGCGCGCTGCCCATGGCGAGGCGATGACGAGCGGGCATCTCTTCGACCGGTGGCAGGTTTGGCGTGACGGCAAACTGTTGTGGTCCGATGCTCTGTTGCTGGACGGAGACATTGCCGCGTCGCTCGCCTCGCCGTTTCAATTTGCCGGCGCCACCGCCATCGCGACGGCCATCTATGTCGGCCCCGACGCCGAGGATCTGTTGCCGGTTGCCCGCGAACTCGCCCAGTCAACCGAGCACGGCGGCGCCAGTCTGGTCGGCGGTGTTTTGGTCGCGCGGTTTGTTGATCGTTCGGCGCGTGTCGTGCGTCATGACCTCATGCACTATTTGATGAATCTGCGTCATGCGGCCGGTCGCGCGGCCGTGCTGCCGCGCATCTGGCACAGCTAGGCTTTTGGAACCGCCGCGATGAATCTGACCCCGCGTGAAAAGGATAAATTACTGATCGCGATGGCGGCCATCGTCGCGCGAAAGCGGCTCGAACGCGGGGTGAAGCTCAACCATCCCGAAGCCATCGCCCTCATCACCGATTTCGTCGTCGAAGGCGCGCGCGACGGACGCAGCGTTGCAGAGCTGATGCGCGATGGCGCAACGGTCCTTCGGCGCGATCAGGTGATGGAGGGCATTCCGGAAATGATCCACGATATCCAGGTCGAGGCGACGTTCCCCGACGGAACCAAGCTCGTCACTGTTCACCAGCCGATCCGCTGAAGGAAATTGCGATGATCCCGGGCGAAATCATCACGAAGGCGGGCGAGATCGAACTGAATGTCGGGCGCGCAACGGTCACGCTCGATGTTGCCAATTCGGGCGACCGGCCGATCCAGGTCGGCTCGCATTACCACTTCTTCGAGACCAATCCGGCGCTCGTCTTCGACCGCGATAAAGCGCGCGGCTTCCGCCTCGACATCGCGGCCGGCACGGCGACGCGGTTCGAGCCGGGGCAAACGCGTAGCGTCCAACTCGTCGCTTACGGTGGCGCGGAAATCGTCTACGGGTTTCGCGCCGCGATTTCCGGACCCTTGAAAGGCTGAGATCATGGCCACGCGAATATCACGCGCCGCCTATGCCGGCATGTTCGGCCCGACCACCGGCGATCGGGTGCGTCTCGCCGATACCGAACTCTTTATCGAAGTCGAAGAGGATCGCACGCTTTACGGCGAAGAGGTCAAGTTTGGCGGCGGCAAGGTCATTCGCGACGGCATGGGGCAAAGCCAGCGCGGCCGGTCCGAGGGCGCCGTCGATACCGTCATCACCAACGCGCTCATTCTCGATCATTGGGGCATTGTCAAAGCCGATATCGGCTTGCGCGACGGGCGCATCTTCGCGATCGGCAAGGCGGGCAATCCCGATATTCAGCCCGGTGTCGACATCATCATCGGTCCGGGCACCGAGGCGATTGCCGGCGAGGGCAAGATCGTCACCGCCGGCGGCATCGACGCGCATATCCATTTTATCTGCCCGCAACAGATCGACGAAGCGCTCTATTCGGGGGTCACGACGATGATGGGCGGGGGCACCGGCCCGGCCGCCGGCACCGCCGCGACGACCTGCACGCCGGGCCCCTGGCACATGGCGCGCATGCTGCAGGCGGCCGAGGCCTTCCCGATGAATCTGGGGTTCTTCGCCAAGGGCAATGCCTCGCAGCCGCGCGCGCTGATCGAGCAGATCGAGGCAGGCGCCTGCGGCATGAAGCTACACGAGGATTGGGGAACCACGCCGGCGGCAATCGATTGCTGTCTTACCGTGGCGGACGAACACGACGTTCAGGTGCTGATCCATACCGACACGCTCAATGAGTCGGGCTTCGTCGAAGACACGATTGCGGCGTTCAAGGGCCGGACCATCCACGCCTTCCACACCGAGGGCGCGGGCGGCGGTCATGCGCCCGACATCATCCGGCTCTGCGGCGAGCCCAATGTCCTGCCGTCATCGACCAATCCGACGCGGCCTTACACCATCAACACGCTCGACGAACATCTCGACATGCTGATGGTGTGCCATCATCTCGATCCGAAAATCAGCGAAGACGTTGCCTTCGCCGAAAGTAGGATCCGGCGCGAGACGATTGCCGCCGAGGATATTCTTCACGACCTCGGCGCGTTCTCGATCATCTCGTCGGACAGCCAGGCGATGGGACGGGTCGGCGAGGTCATCATCCGGACCTGGCAGACTGCCGACAAGATGAAGAAACAGCGCGGCCGTTTGTCTGAGGAAAAAGGCGATAACGACAATTTCCGCGCGCGCCGCTACGTCGCCAAGTACACGATCAATCCCGCCATCGCGCAGGGCATTTCGCGCCATGTCGGCTCGATCGAACCGGGGAAGCTCGCCGATCTCGTTGTCTGGTCGCCGGCCTTTTTCGGCGTGAAGCCCGATCTCATTCTGAAATGCGGCAGCATCGCTGCGGCGCCGATGGGCGATCCGAATGCCTCGATCCCGACACCGCAGCCGGTGCATTACCGGCCGATGTTCGCCGCGTTCGGACGTGCCGTCACCGCCAGCGCCGTCACCTTTACCAGCCGCGCCGCCGCCAGTTCGGGGATCGGCAACGCGTTCGGCCTCGCGCGCCCGATCTTGCCGGTCGAGAACACGCGCGGCGGCATCGGCAAGAAAGACATGATCCTCAACGACGCGACGCCGCGCATTTCGGTCGATCCGGAAACCTATGAGGTGCGGGCGGACGATGTGTTATTGACCTGCGAGCCGGCCAAGGAATTGCCGATGGCCCAACGCTATTTCCTGTTCTGATCCGATGCTCCGGGCGCTGCGCTATGAACGCAAAGGACATTGGCCGCGAGGCGCGGCGCGGGGCACGGTCACGCTCGCCTTCGACGAGCGGCATCGCCGCCGTTTCACGCTGACGACCGACGCGGGCGAGAATTTCCTGCTCGACCTGCCGCGCGCGGCGGTGCTCGATGCCGGCGACGGGCTCGCTCTCGACGACGGCACCTGGCTCGAGGTCCGCCCGGCCGATGAAGCGTTACTGGAAGTGCATGGCGCGACTGTCGAATTGCTCTGTCGTATCGCCTGGCATATCGGCAATCGCCATTTGTCGGCCGAGTTTCACGCCGACCGCATTCGTCTGCGCGATGATCATGTGATCGCGGCGATGCTCGAAGGGTTGGGCGCGAAGGTTCGGCGCATCGACGCGCCGTTCACCCCCGAGCGCGGCGCCTATGACGAGCACGAACACCATCACAGCGACGGTCACGGCCATGATCACCATCACCACTGAAGCCGCGCTCTATCGGTTGATGACGTGGCTGTCGCCGTCCTATCCGGTGGGGGCGTTCAGTTACAGCCATGGTCTCGAATACGCGGTCGAAACCGGCATGGTCGGCGATGCCGCGAGCCTGCGCGCGTTTTGCGAGGCCGCGTTGCTGACGGGGGCGGGGCGAAGCGATGCCGCGCTTTTCGCGGCGGCATACGAGGCGGCTGCTGTCGATGATTCCGGCCGTCTCGATGAGATCACTGCTCTCGCCGCTGCATGGCGCGGCAGCCGCGAACTGGCGCTGGAAAGCGAAAGCCAGGGAACGGCTTTTCTGGCCGCGACTAGTAAGGCTTGGCCGTCGCCACAACTCGATGCGTTTCGCGCCCGTCATCGGAGACCCGCGCTGTCGATCGCGGTGGCGGTGGCCTGCGCAGCCCATCGGATTCCGCTGGCAGCGGCGCTCGCCGCTTATCTTCATGCGTTCGCCGCCAATCTGGTGTCGGCCGGCATACGGCTCATTCCGCTCGGTCAATCGGATGGTCAGCGCGTGACCGCCGAACTTGAGGCCAGTGTCGCGCAAGCGATTCACGATGCCGGGGCCTTATCGCTCGATGACGTCGGCACGGCGGCGCCGTTGCTCGATTGGTGCTCGATGCGTCACGAAACCCAATATACGAGGTTGTTCAGGTCATGAATGGCGACGAACGCGGACCCTTGCGGGTCGGGATCGGTGGGCCGGTGGGCTCGGGCAAGACCGCCCTGGTCGACCGGTTGTGTAAGCACATGCGCGACCGCTTCGAGATCGCGGTGGTCACCAACGACATCTATACCAAGGAAGACGCCGAATTCCTGACCCGATCCGGGGCGTTGAGCCCCGATCGGATTCGCGGCGTCGAAACCGGCGGCTGTCCGCATACGGCGATCCGCGAAGATGCATCCGCCAATCTCGCGGCAATTGCCGAGATTTGTGCGATCTTTCCGCGCCTCGATCTGATGTTCGTCGAATCGGGCGGCGACAACCTTGCTGCGACCTTCAGCCCCGAACTCGCCGACGTGACGATCTATGTGATCGATGTTTCGGCCGGCGACAAGATCCCGCGCAAAGGGGGGCCGGGCATCACGCGCTCGGATTTGCTGGTGATCAACAAGATCGATCTGGCGCCGCTGGTGGGCGCCAGCCTCGAGGTGATGGATCGCGATGCGCGCAAGATGCGCCATGAACGACCGTTTCTTTTCACTAACCTTAAGGAAAACAGAGGCGTGTCTGAGATCGCGCAGTTCATCGAAACGATCGGCGGTTTGGGGCGATAGTATTACCGCGCGTTGACCCGCGATTGATCGCGGGGTAAAGCGCCCATCATGACAACCGAATTACGCGTCGGCATCGCCGGTCTCGGCTCGGTCTCGGCGCAAATTCTGCCCTGCTTTCGCGATCTCCCTGGCGTGCGGCTCGCCGGCGCGGCCGATCAGCGCAAGGAGGCGCGCGACCAGTTCAGCAAGAATTTCGATCTGCCGGTCTTTGCGGATGTCGAATCCATGTGCCGGTCGCAGGATATCGACGTGGTCTGGGTAGCGACCCCCAATACCGTGCATTGCGAACACGCGGTCGCCGCGGCGAATAACGGCAAGCACGTCATCTGCGAAAAGCCGATGGCGGTGTCACTCGAGCAATGCGACGCGATGATCGACGCAGCGCAGAAAAACGGCGTTCGCCTGCTTCAGGGCCATTCGAAGATCTACGACGCGCCGATCCGCGCCATGCGCGAGGTGGTCGCCAGCGGCCGTATCGGTCGCATCATCCAGATCGACAGTTGGAATTTCAACGACTGGTTGCAGCGTCCACGCCTTGCGTCGGAGGTCGACACCAATCTCGGCGGCGGGCTGGTCTACCGCCAGGGGCCGCATATGGTCGACATCGTGCGCTACATCGCCGGCGGCCTGGCGACCAGCGTGCGCGCGGTCACCGGACGCCATGATCCGCATTTCAATACCGAAGGCAACTTTACGGCACTGATCGAGTTCGAAGGCGGCGCTGCCGCTTCGCTCGGCTTCAATGGTTACGGCTATTTCGACGTCACGGAACTGACCTGGGGAATCGGCGAGGGCGGTCAGCAACACCCCGATCCGCGATTGAAATCCCGCAAGCCGCGCCGCGCCGGTCCGATGGAGGCCGATGACAAGTACCGCTATGTCGCTGACACCGCGCCGGGCGAAGTCTATGCGCGTGGCCGACGCATGCCGTTCTTTGGTTTGACGGTGGTGAGTTGCGAGCGCGGCGCGATCCGTCAATCGCCGGACGGGCTCTATCTCTACACCGATACCGGCTGCGAGGAGTTGCCGGTCGCGCGCGGGCACGGCCGCGCCACCGAGTTGGTGGAATTGCGCGACGCGCTGGCCGTGGGGCGGCCCGTCTTTCCCGACGGAACATGGGGCCGTGCAACCCTTGAGGTCTGCCTCGGCATGCTCCAATCCTCCCGCGAGCGCCGCGAAATTTCCCTCATCCGCCAGGTCCCAAGCGTCTGATTTACCGCACGGATCGCCGCCTCGAAGGGGGCGGGCCGGTTGTTTGTAGCGGCCCCGGAAGCCTATGATGCTGCCGTTCCGGGCGGGAGAAATAGTTGATGCATGATACGGAGTTTTTGCACGAACACGGCGAGGAGGCGCCGAACGAAGAGCAGCGGGCCGCGTTGGCGGCGTATATCTGGAGCCAGGAACACGTCGAGCTCAAGACCGTCGGCATCGATATCGGCAGTTCGACCTCGCATCTCCTTTTCGCCAAAGTTTTGTTGCAGCGTCATAGCCAGGGTCTGTCGAGCCGCTTTGTCGTCGTCGATCGTCAGATCCTGTGGCGTTCGCGGATCAGGCTGACGCCGTTTCTGCCCGACGGAACCATCGACGCGCACGGCCTGGCTCACTTCATCGAAGACAGTTACGAAGAGGCCGGCTTCCGGCGCAGCGACATCGATAGCGGCGCGGTCATCCTGACAGGCGAAGCGATCAAGCGGCGCAATGCGCGCGCGATCGATGAGTTGTTCGCCGGCGAGGCGGGAAAATTCGTCTGTGCGACCGCGGGACATATTCTCGAGTGCCGGCTTGCCGCGCATGGGTCGGGTGCGGCGCGCCTCTCGCGCGACCGCGACCAATGCGTGCTCCATATCGATATCGGTGGCGGCACGACCAAGTTGGCGCTGATCGATCGCGGCACGGTCCTGAGTTCGGCCGCTTTTGCCATCGGTGGCCGGCTCGTCGCTGTCGATTCCGATCGCGAATGGACGCGGGTGGATGATTCGGCAGTTCTCGTCGCCAAGGAGCTGGGGCTTCCCACCGACCCGAAGTCGCTGTCCGATCCGAAGACGCGCGAAGCCATTGCGAACCGGATGGCGGTAATCGCGGCCGATCATATTCTCGGTGCGCCGCTCGACTCTCTGGGTACGGCACTGATGCTGACCGAAGGCTTGCGGCGCACGGTGACGCCGGCGGCGCTGACTTTTTCGGGGGGAGTCTCCGAGTACATCTTCGGCAGCGAGGAGCGGGAATACGGCGACATCGCCCTGCCGCTTGCCCGCGCGCTGACCGCCGAACTCAGCCGCCGTAGCGATCTTGCGCTGGTCGATCCCGGCCAGCGCATCCGCGCTACCGTGATCGGCGCTTCGCAGTTCACCATCCAGGTCAGCGGCAAGACGATTTATCTGTCGGACCCGGTCATCCTGCCGGTTCACGGCATCCCCGTCGTCCATGTCGGCCGCACGGCCGAGGAACATCCGGATGAACTCGCCGAGGCGGTCCGCCGTGGCCTTACCGATCTCGATCTCGAGCCCGATTCGCGGGTGGCGATCGCGTTCTCGTGGCAGGGCGATCCCGACTATCACAGCCTCGCCGCTACCGGTCGCGCGCTCGTTGCCGCCCTGGCACCCACCGGCGCGCGGAACGAGCCGCTGTTTTTGATGATCGACGGTGATATCGGCCGCACCATCGGCCGGCTGCTGAGCGAGGAACTGGATCTGCCGGGACCTTTGGTATCGATCGACGGCGTTCAGCTTCAGGATCTCGATTACGTCGATGTCGGCGAGCTGATGACCCCGCCCGGCGTGGTTCCGGTCGTGATCAAGTCCCTCTTGTTTTCGTGATCTTCGAAGAAATCGCGTAAGGAGATATTCCATGACCGACCAGGTTTCGCCCCGTTATCGCATCGATTCCTATGCCGATTGGATCAAGGACGAAGCCATTCCCGTGATCGAGGATTACGGCATCGATCTGTTCTCGGTGCAGACGCAGCCGTGGGCGCGCTATGGGATGAAGGGCGCGGCCTGTCATCTCAAGGGACGCGGCGATTTTGCCAGCATGTTCCTCTTCGAACTCGCGCCCGGCGGATCGTCGGCGCCGCAGCATCACCTCTATGAGGAAGTGGTCTACGTGCTCGAGGGTAACGGTAGCACCCAGATCGAATTCCAGGACGGCGTCAAACGCAGCTTCGAGTGGGGCGCGCGCAGCATGTTCGCGATCCCGCTCAATTCGAAATATCGCCACTTCAACGGCAGCGGCCAGAAACGCGCGCTGATGGTCTCGACCACCAACATGCCGATGGTGATGAATCTATTTCACAACGAGAACTTCATCTTCAACTCGAACGCGGTGTTCGCCGACCGCATGGGAAAGGACGAGTATTACGCCGGGCAGGGCGATCTCGTCATGATTCGGCCGGGCAATCACATGTGGGAGACCAATTTCGTCCCCGATCTCGAGAATCTCGAACTCCACGCCTGGGAGGATCGCGGCGCGGGCAGCTCGAACATCATGTTCGTCCTCGCCGACAGCTCCATGCATGCGCATATCTCGGAAATGCCGCCGGGTACTTATAAGAAGGCGCATCGCCATGGTTCGGGCCGCCATGTCATGTGCGTCGTCGGCACCGGGTTCTCGCTGCTCTGGTTCGAAGGCCAAAAGGATTATCTCCGCATCGACTGGAAGCATGGTGTCGTATTTCCGCCGGCGGACAAACAGATCCATCAGCACTTCAACACCAGCAACCGCTCGGCGCGCTATCTCGCGACCGGCGTCGGCGGCATTCGTTATCCGCTGCTGACTTCGTCGCGACGTTCGGCCGGCGCCGATACGAGCGGCAAGCAAGCCGTGTCACTGAGCATGAAACTGGGCGGCGACCAGATCGAATACGAGGACCAGGATCCGAAGATCCATCCGCTCTGGCTCAAGGAAATGGCGATCCACGGCGGCACGCCGAAGATGCAGAAATACTTCCCGGACGACGGCACGAAGTCGGCGGCCGAATAGTCGGCCGCGTCGGTCGACGGTGTTTCGCGACGCCTATTTCGCCACGACGTCCGCGTGCTTGCGGACAAGGTCGAGAGAATTGTCGTAACGCGAATCGAATGCGCTCAGCGGCTTGTGTTCGCGGTGCAGATCGATCATCGGTTCGTTCTCGGCCCGATCGCGAATGACCGCCATCGGCTCCAAGCCGCGTGCGACCAGATCCATCTGTTCGTTCAGGAGCTTGTGATAAAGCACAACACCGCGGTCGCTGGTCGCGAGATTTTCGCGCGTGCGGTCCATGATCGGGCCTTGGCCGATCCAGGCCAGCGCGTCATGCGACAGGATGGCGTTGACCAGCAGCTTGCCGTTGTCGTCGAAGACCTTGCTGTGCTTGACCGCGATCGGTTGCGGCGCCGCACCCGGTTTGCGTTTCTGCGCGCGGTAGACGAGTTGAACCGTGTGCGTGTCGTCGATCGGAATGCGGATTTGCAGATTCGGCGCATCGACGCCGCCCTGCGCGAGGATGTTCGGGAAGAGCAGCGGATGTCCGATCGTCCAGTCATCGGCGGTCTCGGGTTCGCCTTCGAGCAGGCGCCGCTTCATGATGCCGTATTTGAAAACATCGAACGCGATCTTGCGATGCCGCGCCGGATTCATCCCCGGCGGCAGGCCTTCCTTCTTGCGCAGGTAGTTGCCGTATCCGGCGTGCAGGAACTCGAAATGCACGGGGTCCGCCGAATTGTCCATGCACTGCAGCCAATTGCACGGCAGCGTGTAGATATCGATGACGCGGTCGAAATCCTCCCGGACGAGCACGTCCCAGCGCGGCAGCAAGGGCCGCGGCTCGGGACCGAAATAGGCCCAGACCAGCCCGCCCAAAGCCTCGACAGGATAAGCCTTGATCTTGATTTCGTTCTTGAAACACGATTCGGGATGGGCGACGTCTTCGAACGGTTGCTCGAGGCAGCCACCCTTGGCGTTGAACAGCCAGCCGTGATAGGCGCAGCGCAGGCCATTTTCTTCGGGGATGCCGTATTCGAGCGAGAGGAGACGGTGAGGGCAACGTTCGTCGATCAGGCCGTATTCGCCGCGTGTCGACCGGAACAGCGTGAGGTCCTCGCCGAACCAGCGCACACGCTGCACCGGTTCCTTGGCCAGTTCGGCCTCGGTACCGACCGGATGCCAGTAACGCCGCAATAGATTACCCATCGGCGTTCCCGGGCCGACCCGCGTCAGGCGATCGTTTTGTTCCTGCGTAATCATGCGCGTCCTCCGTCAGTCGCCATCTTATAGAGCGCATACCGCGCGTCAAATCCGGTATCGTTCGAACGGCCGTGGCACGACCAAAGTATATCCATATTCGCGTTCCGTACCTACGCCGAAACAGCCCGGTTCGGGCACGAACGAGGCCATACGCGGCGGCTTGTCCGGCAACTGGCTATGCCGCAGGCTTTTGCCTAACCTCGATGAGGTTCGTGTGCCGCTGTGACGGCGAGGCCTGCATCTCCATGCTCGAGAAAATCGTCTTCAGCTTCGTGACGTTTCTGGTCATTCTCGATCCGGTCGGCGTCGCCGTGATTTTTGCCGGTCTGGCGCATGACATGCCGGCCGATGTTCGTCGCCATACGGCATGGCGGGCCACGATCATCGCGAGCGTCCTGGTTTTGGCGTTCGCTGTCGTCGGCGAACCGCTCATGCGTGCGCTCGGCATTTCGGTTCCTGCATTCCGCATTGCCGGCGGGATTCTGCTTTTCTTGCTGGCAACCGACATGGTTTTTGCCCGGCCATCGGGAATCCGTAACCCGACGGGGCCCGAGCAAGCCGAGGCGGCGCAGACCCGCGATATTTCGGTTTTTCCGCTGGCCTTTCCCTTGTTGGCTGGCCCGGGCGCGCTGACATCGGTGGTGCTTTTGATCGGACGTGCACCCGATATGGCAACCACCGCCGGGATCATCGCGTCGCTGCTCGCCGTGCTCGGGCTGACGCTGGGCGCGCTGTTGTTGGCTGATCGGGTTGCCAAATTACTCGGTCTGACCGGGGCGAATGTCGTTGGGCGCGTTCTCGGCGTGTTGCTTGCCGCACTGGCGACTCAATACGTCGTCGATGGCGTGACGGAATTGATCCAGCGATGACCGCGCGACGTATAATCCGATTTCGAGTTGACTCAGGAGAAGACGAATGAGGCTCGCGCGATTGAACCCCGAAGATATGACCCCACGCCAGCGCGAGGTTCACGACCGCATCGCCGGCAAGCGGGGCAAGGTTCGGGGTCCCTATCAAATCTGGCTGCAAAGTCCCGAGCTCTGCGATCGGCAGGAGGCGATGACGTCATATTGCCGGTGGGAATGTTCGCTGCCGGAAAAGCTGCGCGAGTTCGGCTTGCTGATTGCGTCGCGCGCCTATGACGCACAATATTCGTGGAACGCCCATGTCGATGCGGCGACGAAATTGGGCATAGCCCCGGACGTCATTCAGGCGATTGCCGAGAAGAAGAAACCCAACTTCATTCAGGATGACGAACGGGTTTACTACGAATTCGCGATGGAGTTGCTCGATACCCACTTTGTCAGCCAGAAGACCTTCGACAAAGCGGCGGCCCTTTTCGGCAAGCAGGGTGTGGTCGACATCGTGGCAAGCATCGGCGCCTTCGTGACGCTGGCGATGTGCCTCAACACGTTCGAAGTCGATCTTCAGCCTGAGCGCGCGGCGCCGTTCCCCGATATTCGGGGATTCGCGCCGGCCTCGTCCAAGACCTGAACGGTTCGTTCGGGCGTCAGACCGTCTCGGTGAGGTCGAGCGCCAGTGGATCGCGCGGCGATGGAATGTCCTTGAAACGCGGAATGACCTCGCGCCCGAACAGCTTCATCGATTCTTCGGAAATGCCGCGGGTCTCGCCAGGCCACTCGCCGAGGAACCGGACCAGGAGATGATTGACGCCGACATCGACCAGTTCCTGAACCTTCTTCGCCACGGTGTCGGGCGTTCCGGCGATCACGTTGTGCATGTCGCCACCGGCCGCGTAAGCGGCGGCCGCCGCTGCGTTGCCGGGACCACGGCTCATCGCCGGCCCCAGGATGGCACCGTATCGTTCGTTGTAAGTCTTGCGTAACGCCAGATGCTCGGCCTTCGCGACTTCCGCCCGCGCCATCGCCTCGGCGTCGGTGTCGGCGACCACGACGGCAAGCCAATCGACCGTGCACCAGCGCAGGCAATCCTCAATGATGGCTTGCGAATGGCCCGCTTCGGCGAGCGCCTTGCGATAGATGCGCAGTTGGTCGCGCAGCGGCGCCTCGGCGCTGAAGCTGCCGACGAAGGCGGGCAATCCCATCTGCGCCGTCTTGACCAGTGAGGCGTTGCGGCTCGCGGTGCGAACCACGGTCGGATGGCGTTTGCGATAGGGCGCCGGGCTCACGCGCCGGCGAACCGTGCCGCGATAGGTTCCGGTCTCGAAGACGTACTCCGGGTCGCCGGTCTTGAAGTCCCACAGGCGCTGCATGACCGCGAGCGTGTCTTCGGCGGCGCGGCCGGAGCGGTGGTACTCGACATCGACACCCATTCCCGCCGGCTCGATCCCGGCGAAGCCGCTGCCGAGGCCGTAGAGGGTGTGTCCCTTGGTGAGCTGATCGAGCTGGTTCATCGCCTCGACGAGGCGGACCGGATTGTAATAAGGGAGCGAGAGGACGCCGAAACCGAGATACCGGTCGCTCGGAATCTGCGGCGCGATGTACGAGGCGAACTGGATCGGGTTGCTGTGCCAGGAGCCGCGGAAATGATGTTCGGTGAACCACGGATTGAACCCGAGTTCGGCGGCCAATAATGACTGTTCGACGGCGATACCGAGAATCCGCTCGTCGGTTTCCGGCGAGTCTTCGGTCGCGACATACATGGTCAGGACCATTGTCGAGAAATCCATCGAATTCGTTTCCTAATTTTTCGGGGGGCTCATGGCGCGTATTCTGACACGGCGCGGCCGTCATGGCCACATCGCGCCGCGTACCGTATCGACGATCTGGTAAGCGTCGGCTGCAATGCTGTCGCCGCGCCAGGCGACGTGACCGTCGGGGCGGACCAGAACCAGAAGTCGTTCGTACAGTCGGGCGATTTCGGGATCGGCGATATCGACAACGGTCAGGGGCAACCCCGCCTTGCCGCCTGCCTCGATCAGGGCGTCGCCGGTCGCGTCGCCGAAACGGAGCAGGGTGAAGTCCTTGCCGAACAGATCGAGCGTCGAGCGTTCCGGCGTGATCCAGGCATGGGGCGCGCGGTGGCCTGGATGGGCCGTCGGGGTGTAATTGGCAACCTCGAGCGGCGGCGCCGCCGAACCATCCGCCAGCACGAGGGGTGACGGATCGTAGCGATAGCCGAGATGCACGCCGATCGGCGCGAAATGCTTGATCTTGGGTGGCAAAAGCGCGGCGATCCCGGCGCGCGCGGTATCGCCGCGTGCCCCGTCTTCTTCGAGGTGTTCCGGCACCGCAAAGATCGAGGTGCTTTTGTCGTAATTATCGGCGGCCTCGAGCGTATTGAAGAGTCCGACCGGGCGGCGTTCGGCTTCATAGCTTGCCAGCAGATGGGCGCCGCCCCAACCGGCAAGCCGCGCCTGAATTTTCCAGGCGAGATCGACCGCGTCGCCGATTCCGGTATTCATGCCGAAGCCACCGGTCGGGACGAACAGGTGACAGGCATCGCCGGCCAGAAAGCATCGCTGCGTTCCATAGCTCTCGGCAACCAATTGGCGCGGCAGCCAGTTCTGCGCTGAGAGCAACTCGACCGCGATATCGGCGCCGACCGCACGGCGAATGAGGGCGATGGGTTCGCCCGACGCGGTTTCCCCCGGCGCCAGATAGCGGTTGAAAACCCATTCGTCGCCGCCATTGATCGTATAAATCACGCCGCCGATACCCGGCGCGAGGACCCAATACATCACGCCGGGTCGCCGTCCGAGGCGCGCATCGAGCGCCGGCGCGCGGAAATAGAGTCCCGACGCGTTGCCGAGCGTGCCGCGTCCCGCCAAGGAGATGCCGAGACCGTTTCGCACGACGCTGTTTGCGCCGTCGCAACCGACGAGATAGTCGGCCGGGATGCTGTCGCGACGCCCTGTCGCGACCTCGACGATGTCGGCCACGACGCCGTCCGCGCTCTCGGTGAATTTATCGAGACGCCAGCCATACCGCGTCTCGACCGCCGGCAGGGTTGTGACGTGGGAGCGCAGCATGCGTTCGAGCGGCGATTGAGCGGTCCATGTTTTGTAGTAGGGCGAGGCGGCAATTTCGGGCGTGCCGGCGGCGAGTGTCTTGGCATCGCGCGCGAGTTCGTTGATCGACGGAATCGGAAAACGAAAGACCTCGTGTCCGAGCATCCGGTCCATGTAGATCACGTCGAGCGCGCGGTCGCGCGGCACGCCGGCATCGATCGTCTTTTGATCGAGGCCCAGGCGGCGAAAATGCTCCATCGTCCGAACCCCGATGGAAATCGCGCGCGGATGCGGATGCACGTCGATCAGGGGTTCGATCAACAGGCTGGGGATCCCGCGCCAGGCTAGGTCGATGGCGAGGGTCAGACCGACCGGTCCGGCACCGGCAATGAGAACGGGGATTTTCTTCATATCGGCAAGTTTAACACGCGGTAGGCAGGCAACACAGGTTCTGGCATGGTGCGAGCGCTTCCAACGCGATACTTCGCCAAACCAATAAAATCGGGGGGACGGGCATGCCGAACTGGAAAAACAGTGCCGATATTCTACGGCTGATGGTGAAGGCCTTTGGTCCCGGCCTCGCCGGCCTCGTGGCTTGTTTTCTGGTTTCCAATCATGCGATGGCGGAAAACATCAAGATCGGAATGACGAAGCTAACCGCGGCGAGCCCGTTCTATATCGCGCAGGAAAAAGGGTATTTCACGGCGGAGGGTCTGACGGCTGAACTGGTTTTTATCGATACCGCGCAAACGATCGCGGTCGCGGTGGTTGGTGGTGACCTCGATTTCGGCGGCGCTGGTCCGTCGGCCGCGTTCTTCAATATGGGTGGTCGTGGTGGATTGCGGATCATCGCCGGCCAGACGCATGAGATGCCGGGTTTCCCGTCGATCGCCTATATCGTGTCCAATCAGGCTTATGCCGGTGGGTTGAAGACGCTCAAGGATTTTGCCGGCCATTCGGTTGCCGTGACCCAGATCGGTTCGACCTACGATTACGCGATCGGCCTTCTTGCCGAAAAATATCATTTCGACATCAACGGCATCCGATTCCTGGCCTTGCAGACGCAGCCGAACATCGTCTCGGCCCTGGCTGGCGGTCAGGCCGACGGCGCCGCGCTGGCGGGAACGCTGGCGCGGCCGCTCGATCAACGCGGCGACGCGAAAATAATCGGGTGGGCCGGGGAGGCAACGCCGTACCAGGCCAGTCAGGTCTACACCACCGCGAAAATCGCGGACGGAAAACACGACATGGTCGAGCGTTTTCTCCGCGCTTATCGTCACGCGACGCGCACGTTCCACGACGCGTTTATTGGGCAGGATGAACGCCGGAAGGACGGGCCGACTGCACCGGAAATGCTGGCCATCATTTCGAAATACAACGGGCTCTCGGTCGATCAGGTGAAGGAAATCATTCCCTATATCGATGCCGAGGGTCGCCTCGACGAAAAAAACGTCACGCATCAGATCAAGTGGTTCACGTCGCGCAACATGATCAAGGGTGCGATCGACGCCAATGAGATGATCGATAAACGCTACGCTGTGGCACTTCCCTGAAGGCGCATTCATCGACTTTCGGGGCAGAAACTATTTCGGTCCCGTGCCGTTGTGCATGACGGTTCACCTTGCGCTCCCCGGTCGATGCCGCAAGGATGAGGCGATCCATCATCCGTCAGCGAGGAATTATGACCAAGATAACCTATGAGATCGTCGAGCATGACGGTGGCTGGGCCTACAAGGTCGATGGCGTGTTTTCCGAGACGTTCAAGTCACATGACCTGGCGCGTAAAGCGGCCGAACATGCGGCGAAGGAACAAGTCGTGGCGGGCGACACAACCGGCATTACCTACGAAGACAAGTCCGGAAAGTGGCATGAAGAAGTAGCGAAAGGCGACGATCGCCCCGAGCCCGACGTGAAGGGCTGATTGGATGCCCACGATGAAGGCCGTTGTCGCGACCAAACCCGGCGCGCCGTTCGAACTCGTCGAGCGTGACATTCCCGAACCCGGTGCGGGCGAGATTCTGATCAAGGTCGCGGCCTGCGGCATCTGCCGTGGCGATGCGGCGACCAAGGATGCGCGCCACGGCATCGTGCTGCCGCGCGTGCCGGGTCATGAGGTCGCCGGCACGGTGGCGAGGCTGGGCACCGGGATCACGAAATTCACCCTGGGGCAGCGGGTCGGCGTGGGCTGGCGCGCGGGCGGTTGCGGCAAGTGTGACGCCTGCCGTGCGGGCAATTTCAATGCCTGCCGGAATCAAGGGACGACCGGGCAGACGGTGGACGGCGGCTATGCCGAGTACATGGTCGCGCGCGAGGAAGCGGTGGTCTCGATGCCGGATGGCATTTCACTGGCCGATGCGGCGCCCCTGCTCTGTGCCGGGCGGACGACCTTCTCGGGGCTCCGCAACGGTGGCGCGGCGAAGGGCGATCTGGTTGCCGTTCACGGCATCGGCGGGCTCGGACATTTGGCCATTCAATACGCGGCGCGCATGGGCTGCCGCGTTGCCGTCCTGTCGCGTGGCACGGAGAAAGAAGCGCTCGCACGGTCGCTGGGCGCGGAATTCTACATCGACACGCGGGGCGGTGATGGCGCGGCGCAATTGAAGGCGCTGGGCGGCGCGCGCCTGTTGCTCTGCACCGCACCCAATCCCAAGGAAGCCTCGAGCCTGATCGGCGGGATCGCGCGCAACGGCCGGATGGTCGTCGTCGGTTCGGCGGAAGAGCCCTTAGAAATTCCGATCCAGGCGCTGATCGGTGGGGGTATCGTCGTCTCGGGCGCCGGCTGGACCAGCATCGACGACGCGTTGCGCTTCAGCAGCGACAACGGCGTCAAGCCGATGATCGAAACCTTCCCGCTGGCGCAGGCGGCGACGGCGTTCGACAAGATGATGAACTCGACCGTGCATTTCCGCGCGGTCCTGACGATGGGCGCCTGATACCCTGAAAAAACAGAATTGGCCGAAAACAGATCGGGCGCGCCATCGGCGATGACGCGCCCGTTTCCGTCTTCCCGGCGTTTTACTTCGTGAGGATGGAGAAGCCCTGCTTGGTGAAGAAGGGCTTGGCCGCGTCCGAGCGGAGATAGGCGAGGAACTTCGCCGCGTCCGGGTTCTTGCTGCTCGTCGTCAGTGCGATCGGATAGATGATCGGCGGGTAGGAATCGGCCGGGAAGAATCCGGCAATCTTCACGCCCTTATCGGCGGCGGCGTCGGTCTGATAGACGATGCCGAACGGCGCCTCCTTGCGCGAGACGAAGGCCAGTGCCGCGCGGACGTCTTCGGCGCGTGCGACCTTGCCCTCGACCGAATCCCACACGCCGAGATTTTGCAGCGCGGCCTTGCCGTATTTGCCGGCGGGAACCGAATCGGGGTCCGCCATCGCGAGGTGATTGTCGCCGAGCATCTTGGCCAACGGGAAATTGGGCGCGATCTCGACCTTGGCGGTGCTGTCGGCCGGTTCGACCATCACCAGCAGATTGCCGAGCATGTCGGCGCGCGTCGCCGGCTGGATCTTGTCGTTCTTCTGGACGTCGTTCATCCAGTCCGGATCGGCCGAGATAAAGATGTCGGCGGGCGCGCCGCTGTCGATCTGTTTGGCGAGCGCCGAGCTGGCGGCATAGGACGCGTTGACCTTGGCGCCACCGCTCGCGGCAAAGCCGGCGATGGCGTCGTCGAGCGCGTTCTTGAGACTGGCCGCGGCGAAGACGAGAACGTCATCGGCGCGTGCGGCGGTTGACACGACGGTCGCCCCGAGCAGGACGATGGCCGCCATAAGAGCGGCGCGAAAATGTGGAAAGAGACGCATAGAGAAGCCTCCTGGGCGTTCGATTGTGCCCGGCGACTATGGGGGCGGCTCGGCTATATTTCAAGAAATATAGCGACCGGCCTGAAACGGCGACCGGTGCCGAACCGCCTGCGAGGTTGGTACGAAAGGTTGTGCTACCGCTTGGCTTGGACGTCGGCCAGAAGTGCCGGATATTTCTTCAAGACGTCGGCGCCGCCCGGCCGCGCGGCAAGCGCGGCGACGGCTTCGTCGATGACGGGCTTGGTCTTTGCTTCCCATGCCGCCAGTTGCGTGGGTGTGAGTTCGACGATGGTTTGCCCCTTGGACAGCGCAACGGCGTGAGCCCGGTCGACTTCGTCGTCGACGCCTTGGGACGCCAGGATGTGAATCCATTTCTCGCCCGAATTATCGTCGATCGCTTTGCGGGCGATGGCCGGAAGCGCGTCGTAACGCGTGCGGGTCAGGGCGATCATGTAAGGGGTCGCGCCGAGGGCGACGTCGATGTGATAGCTGGTGACGTCGAGCAGATGAAAAGTGGTCATGCTCGGCCACGCGGTCAGGACACCATCATAGGCCCCGCGTTGCAGCGCGGGATAGGCATCCATGGGGGAGGCGGAAGACGGCGCCGCGCCGAGAAGTTTCATCATGTCGCTGAGCAAGCGCGAGGTGGTGACGACCCGCAGGCCCTGGAGGTCGTCCAAGGCTTTCGGCGCTTTGACCAGATGAAGGCCGTTGTAACTGAAGGTGTTGAAGACGATCGGGACGTAGTTCTTCATCTCGGAATCGAGCAGCCCGGTTTTGTAGAGGCGCCAGAGCGCCACGCCGGCATCTTCTGCCTTTTGACTGAGGAACGGTAGGCTGGACACCTGGATCAGTGGAAACTGCGCCGCGGTCTGGGAGTGCACGACCATGGTGACCTGAACGACGTCATCATTGAGCCGGTCGAGCGAATTGTTCAGGTTGGCGATCGCATAGCCGTTGCGGATGTCCATCTTGAGCGTGCCCTGCGAGGCCTGCTCGACGGCCTTTGCCCAGGGGATGAAGAATTTCTGGGGCAGGGACGCTTCTTCCTGCGAGAGCGTGGCCACGATCAGCGATGTTTGCTGGGCCTGCGCGTGGCCCGCGATCAGCGCCGTCGCGAACGCGAGGACCGCGCCAAATTTTGCATGAATTTCCATCGCCCGAACTCCCCCGAGGCGAAGCGCCTCTTTTCATATAATTTTATGTATGATGTGAGTATTCCGGTGGTTTTTCAATTACAAACTCGCCCGCGACGTGGGCAGGCGATGGGGCGTTTTGTAATTGAAAAGTTCCGCGAATGCCCACACAATACATAAAATTATATGGATGGCGATGGGCCGTCCGGCATTGGGGAGCGAGAACCGGTTCGAGCCGGTAAAACCGTCTCAATGAATCGAAATTTGTCCGACGATTTTAGGGCCGCGTATCGTTTCGTTGTCCCCGGTCGCTTACGAAAGAGGTCGCCATGACGTCACCATCGGAATCGGAATTTCTCACCCGCGTCGGTCCCGGCACGCCGATCGGCGAGCTGATGCGCCACTACTGGCTGCCGGCGCTCAAATCGTCCGAGCTGATCGCCGACGGCGATCCGGTCCGCCTGATGTTGCTCGGGGAAAAGCTGGTCGCCTTTCGCGACACGGCGGGCAAGGTCGGCGTTCTGGATCAGCGCTGTCCGCATCGCTGCGCCTCGCTTTTCCTCGGTCGCAACGAACAAGGCGGACTGCGCTGCGTCTATCACGGTTGGAAGTTCGCCGTCGACGGCAAGTGCCTCGACATGCCGAACCTGCCGCCGCGCCAGCAATTCATGGACAAGGTGCAGGCCAAGGCCTACCGCACGGCCGAGCGCAACGGGATCGTCTATGTCTTTATGGGCGCCGCCGAGAAGGCACCGCCCTTGCCCAATATCATCGCGTCTCAAATCCCCGAGGATCAGGCCAACATCACCTTCGTGATGCGCGAATGCAATTGGCTCCAAGCCCTCGAAGGCGACATCGACACCTCGCATCTGGATTTCCTGCATTTCGGTTCGATGGGCATGTCCGATTATTCGCCCAGCGATCCGACGCGGTTCGGCGTGATCCATCGCGATCCGGAATACATGGTCGACGATACCGAACTTGGCACGTTCTACGGCGCCTATCGTCCGGCCGAGAACGGCCAGACCTATTGGCGCATTGCCCATTTCATGTTCCCGTGCTGGACGCTCGCGCCGTTCGTCGCGTTCGAGCATTACCGGGTCGCCCGCGCCTGGGTTCCGCTCGACGACACACATCTGATGTTCGTCATGATCGGGCCCAAGGACGGGCCCGGCGCGGTCGTCCAGCGCGAACACCTGTTGCCGAACACGACCGATTGGCTCGGCCGGTTCCGTTCATCGCTCAATTCCGGGAACGACTACATGCTCGATCGCGAGGCGCAGCGGACGCGGTCATTCACCGGGATCGAAGGCGTCCACTATCAGGACCAGGCGGTTACCGAGAGCATGGGGCCGATCACCGACCATTCCTGGGAGCATCTCGCCGCGAGCGATCGTATGCTGACGTCGGTGCGCCGGCGTATTCTCGCCGCGGCCAAAGACCTTGCCGAAAAGGGAACTTTGCCGCCGGGCAGCGCGGCCGATGCTGATGCCTATGGGCGCATGCGGGCGGGCTTTTTCCTGGCACCCGAATCGCGGCAATGGCCGGATGTCTATCATCAGCAGGTCGAGAGCCTCGGCAAGCCGCGAGAAGCGGCCGAATAGCAGCAGACTCCGGAGAGGCCATGGCAAAGATCGTTCTCGGCATCGCAACCTCGCACGGGCCGATGCTGTCGACGCCGCCCGATCAATGGGGACAGCGTGTTGCCGCCGACAAGCGGAATCCGGAACATTGGTTCAAGGGCAAGACCTATAGCTTCGACGAACTCGTCGCGATGCGCGCGAACGAGAACCTGGCGCCGCAGATCACGCAAGCGAAGTGGAACGAACGCCACGCCGCCTGTCGCGGGGCAATCGCCAAGCTCGCCGACATCTATGCCGAAGCCAAGCCCGATGTTGCCGTCATCGTCGGCAACGACCAGATGGAAATGTTCAAGGAG
The DNA here is from genome assembly GCA_903828515.1 of uncultured Rhodospirillales bacterium. Classification (GTDB taxonomy): domain Bacteria; phylum Pseudomonadota; class Alphaproteobacteria; order ATCC43930; family CGMCC-115725; genus CAIKMD01. Next base: position 70,497 of record CAIKMD010000002.1, read on the forward strand.
CCGCTCATCCCGGCGATGAGCATCTATCGCGGGGAGACGATCCCGAATGCCTATCCGACCGAAGCCTTCCTCGCCGCGAAGGCGCCCGGAATCGCGATCGCGGTACAAGGACATGTCCCGCCTCAGGGTGCCACCTATAAGGGTTTGCCCGAACTCGCGACGCATCTCACGACCAGCGCGATCGCCGACCAGTTCGACGTCACGTCGATGACCGCGCTCCCGCCGGTCATCGACCATATTCCGCACGCGTTCGGTTTCGTCTATCGCCAGATCATGAACGACCGGCCGGTTCCCTCGGTCCCGGTCGTGCTCAACACGTTTTATCCGCCGAATCAGCCCAGCGTCGGACGCTGTTATGATTTCGGGAAATCGCTGCTGCGTGCGATCGAATCGTGGAAAAGCGACGCGCGCGTGGCGCTGATCGCATCGGGCGGGCTTACCCATTTCGTCATCGACGAGGAAGTCGACAACGCGGTGATGGATGCGTTGCGCAAGCGCAGCATCGAATCGGTCGCGGCCTTGGGCGAAGCGACATTTCAGGCCGGCACGTCGGAGATCAAGAACTGGGTCCCGGTCGCTGGTGCGATGGCCGATCTCGGCTATGAGCCGAATGTGGTCGATTACGTGCCCTGCTACCGTTCGATGGCGGGCACCGGAAACGCGATGGGTTTCGTCTATTGGCGGTAAAAAAGGCGACGACGCGCGCGACACCGAAAGCCGCGGCGAACAAAGACGACGTCGTCTATCGGTCGTCCGACAGCATCGGCCTGCTCATGCGGATGGCGCTGTTCGGGCTTCGATCGTCATTCAAGTCGACTCTCACGCGCCACAAAATTCCCTGGAGCGCCTGGCACTATTTGCGTGTGTTGTGGGAGGCGGACGGGATTTCCCAACGCGATCTCACCCAACGTGTCGGAACGATGCAGCCCAATACGGTCAGTACGCTGCGGAACATGGCGAAGGCCGGCTTCGTCACGATCGAACGGCACGCGGCCGATCGGCGCAGCACCGTGGTGTATCTGACGCCCAAGGCGCGACGCACGATGCAGCGCATCCTGCCCGATATCCGCGTGGTCGTTCGCAAGGCCATGCTCGAAGGATTTTCCGAGCGCGAGGAAGCCGAACTGCGGCGGCTCCTGAACAAAATGTGCGCCAATATGCGGCGTACCGGACCGCGATAGCCGCCGTCATTTTCCGTGGCTTCGTCGGTACGAATTGTTTCATCTGGCACCGATATGCCCAGTTAGATATAACGATGGCGCCGATTTCACGCAGTGGGGTCAAAATGCTCGGCACCAACCCGGATTTCTTCTGCGATGGGCCGTGATCGCAATGGAGCGACGATGAACGAGCGTGACAGCCGGAAGCCGTTGCGTTTTGGCGGCGTCGCGCTTGCGGTCATAATTTTGGTGGGGAGTTTCATGCCGCAGCTTTCGCGTGCGCAAGAAGGACAGTCCGTCCGTCTCCATGCCGCCGGCAGCCTGAAGGCCACGATGACGGAGATGGCTCAGGCGTTTGCCGCGTCCTCGGGCATTCGGGTCGAACCTGTCTTCAGTTCATCCGGCTTGTTGCGCGAGCGGTTCGAGAAAGGCGAGGGCGGCGACGTATTCGCGTCAGCCGATATGGGAAACCCACTGAAGCTGCGCGAGGAAGGAAAATCCGGTTCGGTTGTGTTGTTCGCGCGCAATCGGCTTTGCGCGGTCCTGCGGCCCGGTCTTTCGCTGGCGCCCGACACGCTGCTCGCGGCCATGCTCGATCCCAGAGTGAAACTCGGTACTTCGACACCCAAGGCCGACCCGTCCGGCGATTACGCCTGGGAGGTGTTTCGCAAAGCCGATGCGGTCGAGCCGGGCGCTCGCGCGAAACTCGAGGCGAAGGCGCTGCAATTGACCGGTGGTCCGACCTCGGCGCAAGCGCCGGTCGATATGAATCCCTATGCGTGGCATCTGAAGGAAGGTCGCGCCGACCTGTTTCTTGCCTATTGCACGGGCGGGCGTGAAGTCGTGACCCAGCTTCCGGGCGCATCGATGATCGCACTTCCCGCCGCTTTGGCGACGGGCGCCGATTACGGTCTGACGGTCCTCAAGGGCGCCGATGCTGCGCGCGCGAATGCGCTCGTTCTTTTCATTCTTTCCGCCGAGGGCCAGAAGATTTTGGCGCGATACGGGTTCGACGCGCCGCTTTTATAGGAAGCATCCTTAAGGCATCGGCAAAAGCGGCTTCTGGCCGGGATTGAGCTGGATGTCGAACGTCGTCAGCAGCGCGGCCGTGCCGGCATAGTTTCCCATCAGGCCGACAAGATTGATGAGGCCACGCGGTCCGAATTGTTTGAGGGCGCGGACATAGGTCGCGGATTTGACCTTCTTGTCGTGAAACATCTCACGACCCAATTGGATGACGTTCGCGTCGGCTTCGGCCGCGCCGTGCGTGCTCCGGCGGTGTTTGACGATGTCGATGGTGCGCGGGGGGACCCCCGCCTTGATCGCTTCGTTCTCGTGCGCGGCCCATTCGAACTGGCTGTTGAATTCGCGCGCGGTGACAAGGATGGCGAGTTCGCGGACATGCGGGCCAAACCCGGCCTCCTCGCTGCGCAGAAAACGGTTGAGCGGGCTGTTCAGCTCGGACAGTTTTGGGCTGTAGAGCAGGATGCCACCCGGCCCATGAAGCCCGGCGAGGGATCCGCCGGAGGGCGAACTCAATTGATCGAATGTCTTCTGGGCCGAGGGATCGAGATCCTCGCGTTTCGGCAGCGGAAGCCTGAAACCGGAATCGGCATAGACGTCGGTGGGGTAGCTGGTATGTGCGGCCGGCGTTTGAGCGTGGGCTGTTCCGATCACGAGAACAACCGCCATCGCCGCAAGACAAAACGTCTTCATGGTTTCTCTCCCTGTCGTTCGCTTATTCGCGTGGCGCGATATTTCTTCGAGGCATGACAATAGACGGTGCGACCGCTGCGGGAAACGAGTTCCCTAATGCGCGATCGGCTGCGGGTTGTTCTGCAGACGCTTGATGAATTCGCCGGTCGCTGGCGGGAGGGAGTGGCCGTCGCGGGCGATGACCACGATGTCGCGGGCGATCACCGGGTGCGACAGGGTATGGCTCGCGACCTGGAGATGCCGCGAGGCGACCAGCGAATAGGTCGGGAGGACGCTCACGCCCAAATCCGCTTCGACCAGCGCCAGGGCGGTGGTGATCTGTGACACTTCGTAAGCCGGGACCGCCGACAGCCCCGCCGCCTCGAAGCCGCGATCGACCAGCGAACGAATGGTGCTTTCGCGCGTCAGCGTGATCAGCGGCAAGGCCTTAAGATCGGACCATTTGGGCCGCCGCTGTCCGGCGAGGGCGTGGGTCGAATGGCAGAACAGCATCAGCTTGTCCTGACCCAGCGGGGTGCGGATCAAGCCGTCTTCGTCGTCGGAGAACGTGCCGACGCCGATATCGGCCTCACCCGATTTGACCCGCGCGAGAATCTGATCGGTGCGCGCATCCATGAGGACGATGCGGACGCCGGGGAAATCGCGGTAAAATGCCGCCATCACCGTCGGCAACAACGCGGTCGCGAGAAAGGGCGGCGCCGCCACGGTGATGCGGCCGCGCCGGCGCTCGACCAGATCGTGAGTGTGCCTGATCGCGTGATCGAGATCGGCAATCAGCTTTTCCGCGTTGCCGCGGAATTCGATCCCCGCATCGGTCAGCTCGACCCGGCGCGTCGTTCGATCGAACAGCCGGATACCGAGATCGTCCTCGAGGTCGCGGACCAGGACGGAAATCGCCGATTGGGCGACACGCATGCGTTGCGCCGCGCGGGTGAAATTGCCGGCATCGGCCACGGCGACGAAGGCCTGCAATTGCCGCAGGGTCACATTCATAAGAAAAGTATATGAATTAATCGAAAAAAGGCAATTGCCATATAAATCCGGCTCGGCTGGAATGGGGTTTCAATTCTGCGCCGCAGCAATCGGGTCCGGTGGGCTTATACTGGCAATGGCAAGGCGGCGCGCGAAAGGAACAGGCGGATGAAGTACCGGAAAAACGACGCAAAAGCCTATGCGCGCCAACACCTGACCGGCATCTGGGCGGCCGCCATGACGCCCTTCGCGGCAGACCTGTCGATCGACGAGGCCGGCTACCGCCGCAACATGCATCATTGGACGCGAGACCTCGGGATCGATGGCCTGTTCGTCTCCGGCAAGCAGGGCGAATTCGCGTCGATGTCGGTGCCCGAGCGCAAGCGCACGTTCGAGGTCGCCGTCGATGCGACGAAGGGCCATGCCCAGACGATCATGTCGTGTTCCGACCAGAATATCGACACCGTGATCGAACTGGCCAAGCATGCCCAGGCGGTCGGCGCCGACTACATCGTCGTCCACGCACCGGTACTGCATTTCCTCACCGCACAGGACCAGACGCTCTACGAATATTATCGCTACATCGGCGAGCAGGTGGATATCGGCATCGCGATGTGGAGCCATCCCGACAGCGGCTATCTGATGAGCCCCGAACTCTGCGCCAAGGTCGCCGAACTGCCCAACATCGTCGCGATCAAGTACAGCGTCCCGCGCGAGATGTATGTGAAGCTCACCCATCTCGCGGGCGACAAGCTGATCGTCAGCACCTCGTCGGAAGACGAATGGTTCGACAACATGGTCGAACTCGGCTGGAAGCTTTATCTGTGCTCGAGCCCGCCCTACCTGTTGCAGACCAAGGCCGACCGCCGGATGCGCGAATACACCGATCTCGCCTTCAAGGGCGAGGTGGCGAAGGCCAAGGTCGTTCGCGACAGCCTCAACCCGGTGCGCGAGGCATTGGCGAAGACGAAGCCGCCCGAAAAGCCTCAGGCGCATCAGAAATACTGGCAGGAACTGCTGGGCCAGGTTGGCGGTCCGACGCGCCGCCCGCAGATCAACCTGACCGAGGCGGAAAAAGTCGCAACCCGCGCCGCATTCGAATCCTGCGGGCTGAAGCTCGATAGCGCCGCACACGCATCCGCCGCCTGACGCGAAGGCACGTTCGATGGCTCTCTATTCGCCGCCGTTCAATTTCAAAGCCTGGATCGAGGAGCATCGCTCGCTGCTTCAGCCGCCGGTCGGCAATGCGCAAATCTGGAGCAACACGGATTTCATCGTCACCGTGGTGGGCGGGCCGAATGCGCGGACCGATTATCACGACGATCCGCACGAAGAATTCTTCTATCAGCTCTCGGGCAACATCGTGCTGCGCATTCTCGAAGACGGCAAACCGCGCGACATTCCGATCAACGAGGGCGATATTTTCCTGCTGCCGCCGCATGTCCGCCATTCGCCGCAACGCCCAATACCCGGCAGCGTCGGGCTGGTGATCGAACGTCAGCGCGCGCCAGGCACGATCGACGCCTTCGAATGGTATTGCCCGTCCTGCAACGGCCTCGTTTACCGCGTCGAGGTTCAATTACGCAGCATCGTCGAAGACCTGCCGCCGCTCTTCGAACAATTCTATTCGAGCCCCGAGAAACGTACCTGCAAGAATTGCGGCACGGTTCATCCGGGCAAGAAAGCCGCGTGACCATGGGCCACGCAGAGGAGATGGTTTGATGGATACGATTTCGGTCATTCCCGATCGTGCCGAACTGATCCATCGCGCGCGCGCCCTCGTTCCGGTGCTGGCGCAACGCGCGGCCCAGACCGAACAGAATCGCGTCGTGCCGAAAGAAACCGTCGCCGACTTGCAGGCGGCTGGCCTGTTCCGTGTCCTCCAGCCCAAGCGCTGGGGCGGCTACGAGATGGGGGTCGATGTCGTCAACGACATCCAGATGATTCTCGCCGAGGGCTGCATGTCGACCGCGTGGATTTACGCGGTGCTGGCGGTCGAGCCGTTTCTCGTCGCGCTGTGCGACGACAACATGGCGCAGGACGTGTGGAGCAAGGACCAGTCGGTCCTAATCTGCGGGACCTCGGCGGGCGGACCCGGCAACAAGGCGGTTCCGGTCGAGGGCGGGTATCGCCTGACCGGCCGGTGGCGCTTCGCCAGCGGCTGCGATCACACGGATTGGACGTTCCTTGGCGGTTGCCGGGTCGCCGATGCGGCCGGCGTCGAAGCCGAATGGCGCGTTCTCCTGCCGCGCTCGGATTACGAGATCGTCGATACCTGGCATGTCGCGGGGCTGCGCGGCACGGGCAGCCGCGACATCGTGGTCGAGGACAAGTTCATTCCGGCGTACCGCGCGATCAAGCAATCCGATCTCTTCTTGTGCAAGGGGCCGGGCCAGGCCCTCAACACCGCGCCGCTCTATCGTATCCCCTTCGGCCAGGTCTTCGCGATGAGCGTCTCGACCCTGATGATCGGTGGGCTGCAAGGCATGCTCGATGCCTATCTCGCCTATGGCCGCAAGCGCATCGCGCGCGGCATCGGCCCGACCGTGCGCGATCCGGTGGCGCAGCTTCTGGTTGCCGAGGCGGCGATACTGATCGACGAGTGCAAGCTCGGCTTCGATCGCAATATCGCCAGTCTGACCGCCTATGCCGAGCGCGGCGAGACCCCGTCGCTGCAGGAAAGAATGCAGTACAAATTCCAGGTCGCCTATGCGGTCGAGCGCGTCAGCGTGATGGCCAACCGCCTCTTCAAGGCGGCGGGCGCCTCCGGCATCTATGTCGAGACCAGCCCGTTCGGGCGCTTCCTCGCTGATATTAATGTCGGCCGCCAGCATGTGAACAACCAGTACGAGCCGGCCGGTCGCAACTGGGGCCATGTGATGCTCGGCGGCAGCGAAGCCGAAAACCGCGATATTTTCTTGTGAGGGAGTAGCCGAAGGTGACCGAGTCCTCCGTGCCCGCGCGTGGGCCGAACGAGCCGCAACATCCCGATCCGTCGAGTTTCGGCGTCGATCCCGCGACCGGTATCTACAAACACCCCGCCGCCGCGCCCTACATACAGGGCCCGCGCCCGGTCAAAGGCAGCCTCGACTATCTCGAGGACAAGGAATACATCCACAACATGACTGTCGAGGGACGGTGGCCGAAGTTGGTCGTTCCCGGCGTCAGCTTCCAGAACATCATCGACTTCAACGGCCGCCGGTACATGTATCACTACTACCGGACGCGCGTGAATGTGTATGACATCACCGAGCCGAAGAATCTGAAGGTCGTGCTCGAAAAGAAATACGAGGAAGGGCCGGAATTTTTCGGCGCTGCCGCGATCGCCTTCAACAAGAAGCTCAAAAAATGGATCATGATCCAGTCCTTCGAGGTGCCGCGCAGCGGTCCGATGGGACTGGGCGGCGCCAAGCACACCGATCCCGCGAAAGTCGCCAAGGTCAAATCGAACCCGGGTCTTCGCGGCATCAAGATTTTCGAACTGACCAGTCCGATCGAGTGGAAGCAGATCGGCGAGATCAGCAACGATCCGCATCATCCGCATGCGCGGTCGCAGGAAGGTTCCGGCTCGCTCGATTCGCCGACCTATTACGGCGGCAAATATGCCTTCGTCTGCGCCGCGCCGGACAACACCTTCATCAACCAGGAATACCCGAGCTATCTCTATTCGCCGGGACAACTCGTCTATGACGTCGAGGACCCGGCCAATCCGAAGCTGGTGAATAGCTGGTGGGTGCCCGGCCAACGCCTCGGCGAGGACGCGGCTTATCAGAACTGGCGGCAATATGGCAATCGCACGTCGTGGACCGGCGGGCGGATGCCGATCGTTCCAGACAAGCCGCTCGAGGACGGCGGCCGCTACGGTTACACCGTGATGGGCGGGCTCGGTTTCCATGTCCTCGATCTTGCCGACCCCGACAACATCAAGACGGTCGGCAGCCTCGACCTACCGCTCAACGTCGGCGGGATCGAAGGCGATCACATTGATGCCTCGCGGGCGAACGAACGCGGCTTCGTCTTCGTCAACGGCTATCCGATGAACGAAGACGGCTATGAGCCCTACAAGGACGTCTATGTCGTCGACGTGAAGGATCCGACCAAGCCGACGATCATCGGCACCTTGCCGCGGCCAATGCCGCCGAAGGACGCGCCCTATACCGACTTCGTCCTGCGACGCGGCAAGTTCGGGCCGAAACGCTCGGCCTATTACTGGCATCCCGGCAAGGCGAATCCCAACCTGGTGATCTATCCGTTCACCAGCGCCGGCATTCAGCTCTTCGACATCACCGATCCGACCAAGGCGAAGATCACCGCCTATTTCGTCGGGCCAATGACCGACGGCAAGGGCGGCGATCAACCGACCAAGGCGCCGGTCGAATGCACGGCGATCGAGTGGGACCGCAATCTGATCTGGGGCTTCACCAATGGCGGGCTCTATCTGTTGAGCAGCCCGGCCATGGGCACGCCGAACTTCGGCGCGCCGAAGGCCTGAACGAACTCGATAAACGGCGCCGAATCAATCGGCGTTTCGCGTGGCACAAAACAGGGGACTGATGATGACGGCACGGAAGACCAAAATGTTACCGGTAAGCCGGCGCGTGGTGATGGGCGGCATGGCTGCTGGCGCGTCGCTTGCCATGATCGGCCCTGGACGGGCTGCTCCGAAGCGTGGCGGTATCCTCCGCGTCGCGGCGGATTTTCAGCCGACCAATCTCGATCCGGTCGCCGGATCGCAGGGCGGCGATTTCCGGTTCCTTTATCCGATCTATCAATCGCTGGTCGATTGGGAACCGGATACGCTGAAGCCGAAACCCGGCCTCGCCACCAAGTGGACGTTTACCGATCCGACCACGCTGGTACTCGAATTGCGCCAGAACGTGAAATTCCACGACGGTACGCCGTTCAACGCCGAGGCGGCGAAGTTCAATCTCGAACGCTCGCGCACCGATCCGAAATCGAACATCAAGAACGATCTCGGTTCCGTCGACACGATCGACGCGAGCGGCCCCTATCAGATCACGCTGAAACTGAAGAAGCCTAACGCCGCGCTGCCGTCCATTCTGGCCGAACGCGCCGGGTTGATGGCGTCGCCGACGGCGGTCCAGAAGTTCGGCGGCGATTATCCGCGCAATCCGGTCGGGACGGGCCCGTGGAAGTTCACCGCGTGGCGCGACAACGAGATCGTTTCGGTCCGGCGCAACGAATCTTATTGGCAGTCGGGTCAACCTTATCTTGACGGGATCGATTTCAAGATCATCGCTGATACCAATATCGGCCTGCGCTCGGTCATCGCCGGCGAGAACGATCTGGTGACGTCGCTGTCCTCGGCGCAAAAAGCCACGGTCGATCGGGAGAGCAGCGTCGCGTCGAGCTTCGGCGCCTCGCAGGCGATGTTCCCGATCTGGATCAATTACGCGCGCCCGCCTTTCGACGACGTGCGCGTGCGTCAGGCGCTTAACTATGCGGTCGACCGCAACGTGTTCAACAAGGCGACGATGGCCGGCCTGAACGAATTGGCACCGGGCATTCTGCCGAAAGCGCATTGGGCTTATGACCCGTCGATCGCCAATCGCTATCCGCACGATGTTGCCAAGGCGAAGGAGCTTCTGGCTGCGGCCGGACATCCCAACGGCTTCGAAATGTCGCTGATCGGCCCGACCGATGAGCGCTCGCGCCAGCGCCAGGAAGTGATCATCGAACAGCTCAAGCAGGTCGGCATTACCGTCAAGCTGATGGGCTTCTCGGTCAACGACGCGATCAAGTCGTTCTTCACCGACAAGGCGGGCGATGCGCTGCTTATTCTTTGGGGCGGCCGTCCCGATCCGACGATGACGTTCCGCGACCTCTTCAGCAAAGAGTCGTTCTACAATCCGGCGCGGACCGAGCCCGACGGCTATGCCGCCGCTTTGGCCGAAACCGAAGCGAGCCAGGATTTCGCGGTGCGCGCGAAGGCCCTTTCGAAGGTGCAGAACATCGTTGCCGATAACGCGCTCATGGTTCCGCTGGTCTTCGATTCGCAGTACGTCGTGTTCGGAAAGAAAGTGAAGGGCTATACGCCGAATCTTTTCGGTCGTCCGCGTTACGACGACGTCTACATCGAAAGCTGAGGCGGATAGGAGAGGTCTTTGGCATCGATGAAGCGGTGGCGATGGGCCGGCAATCGCCTGCTGCAGATCGTTCCCGTCATCGTGCTGGCGACCTTTCTCGTCTTCGGGTTGTTGCAACTCGTGCCGGGCGATCCCGCCGTCACCCTGGCCGGCGATTCAGCCACGCCGCAACGGATCGTCGAAATCCGACAAATCTATGGGTTGGATCGTCCGTTTCTCGTCCAATACGGGACATGGCTCGGTCATGCCGCGCGGGGCGATTTGTCGAAGTCCTTGCTGTCGGGCGAGCCGGTGAGCGAATCCATTCTTCACCGGCTGCCTAATACGCTGCTGGTTGTCGCCGGATCGCTGTTCCTGTCGTTGCTTATCGGGGTTCCGCTGGGCGTCGCCGGGGCGACGCGACCGGGATCGCGGATCGACGGGTTCATCACCGCTCTGTCATCGTTTGGCGTGGCAGTGCCGAGCTTCTGGCTCGGCATGATGCTGGTTTCGATCTTCGCGCTCGGACTGCGCTGGCTGCCGGCGACGGGGGCGGTCTCGCTCGGCGATGATTTCTGGGGCGCGATCCGCCACGCGATCCTGCCCTCGCTCGCGTTGAGCGCTAGCGGTGTGGCGACGATCGCCCGACAGTTGCGTAGCGCCTTGGGCGAGGTTCTCGCCTCCCAATACGTGCGCACGCTGCGCGCCAAGGGATTGTCGTCCGGCGCGATCCTGTGGAAGCACGGATTGAAGAATGTGAGCGTACCGCTTCTCACCGTGATCGGGCTGTTGATCAACCGGCTCCTGGGCGCGACCGTGGTGATCGAGGCGGTGTTCGCGATCCCCGGCACGGGCAGTCTCGTGGTCAACGCGGCGATCGGGAAAGACTTTCCCGTCGTCCAGGGCGTGGTGCTGACGATGGTGATCCTGGTCATCGTGACCAACCTGATCGTCGATGCGCTCTATACGTTTCTCGATCCCCGCGTGTCGCAGCCATGAGCGTGGCGGTGCCTGCAATCAAGCTGAAGCGTCGTCGCTCGTGGGACGGTGTTCTGCGTTGGCTGCGCGGCGATTGGCGCGCGGCCTTCGCGCTCGCTTATCTGGCTGGCCTTGCGATGCTGGCGATCCTGGCGCCGGTGCTCGCGCCCTATTCGCCGACCGACCAGAACTACGACGTCATGCTGCTGGGTCCGACGGCGGAGCACCTTCTCGGCACCGACGACCTTGGTCGCGACATCCTCAGCCGTCTGATCTACGGCGCGCCGGTGTCGCTCTATGCGAGCGTGATGGCGGTTTTCATCGGTCTGGTGCTGGGCTTGCCGATCGGGCTCTGCGCCGGATATTTCGGCGGCAAGGTCGATCTCGTCATCAGCCGGATCATCGACACGCTATTGTCGTTTCCCGGCATCGTTCTGGCCGTCGGCGTGACCGGCGCGCTCGGCATCGGCATGATCAATTCGATGATCGCGGTCGGCATCGTGTTCTCGCCCGAGATCGCGCGCCTGATCCGCAGCCAGACCCTCGTCGTCAAGAACGAGCTGTTCGTCGATGCGGCGCGCGGGTTCGGCGCGAGTACGACACGCATCATGATCCGCCACATCCTGCCCAACGCGGTCCAGCCGGTGATCGTTCAGGTGACGCTACTGCTCGCCGTTGCATTGCTGGTCGAAGCGAGTTTGAGCTTTCTCGGCCTTGGCGCGCAGCCGCCATCGCCGAGCTGGGGCGCGATGCTGGCGCGTGCTTACGGGAATATGGAAACGGCGCCCGAACAGATGTATCCGCCGGGTGTCGCGATCCTCGTCACCGCGCTGGCTTTCAATGCGCTGGGGGCATCGCTGCGGACGGCGCTCGATCCGAAGCTTCGCCATCGCGATTGAAATCGGTGAAGTGACAGGCGTTCCAGCGGTCGGCGCCGTATTTCAGCCAGGCGGGTTCTTTCTCGGCGCATTTGTCTTGCGTCATCCAGCACCGCGTGCGGAACCGGCAACCCGAAGGCGGCGAAACCGGACTGGGGATTTCGCCTTCGAGGACGATGCGTGTTCCCGTCCGCATCGCTTTCGGTAAGGGCAGGGGTTCCGACGACAGCAGCGCCTTTGTGTAGGGATGCAGCGGGTGGTGCAGGATCTGGTCGGCGGATCCCATTTCGACGAGCTTGCCGAGATACATCACCGCGATCCGGTCGGCGACGTGACCGACGACGCCCAGATCATGGGTGATGAATACATAGGCGAGGCCCAACTCGGCTTGCAGGCGGGCGAACAGGTTGAGGATGTCGGCCTGGATCGACACGTCGAGTGCGGCGACGACTTCATCGCACACGATGAGTTTCGGCTCGAGCGCCAGCGCGCGCGCGATATTGGCCCGCTGTTTTTGTCCACCCGACAATTCGTGGGGATAGCGCAGCGCCAATTCGGGGTTGAGGCCGACGTGATCGAGCAGTCGCAAGACCCGGCGGTCGCGGTCGGCGCGAGAGTCCGCGTTCACGATGTCGAGCGGTTCGCGGACGGTTTGCCCGATCGACATGCGCGGGTCGAGTGCGGCATTCGGGTCCTGAAACACGATCTGGAACGAGCGGCGGTGCCTGGCGAATTCGGCGCCGCTCATCGTCGCGATATCCTGCCCGGCGTGGAAAATCCGCCCATCGGTCGGCGGGATCAATCCCACCATCGCGCGCGCCAGCGTCGATTTTCCCGAGCCGGATTCGCCGATGATGCCGAAGGTTTCGCCCGCTCCGACCGAGAAGGTAACGCCGTCGACGGCTTTGACGGTCTCGCCGCGCTGGCCCGAGGGAAAATAGACCCGCAAATCCTCGACCGAGAGCAGCGGCGTCATGGCAACACGCCGGGCAGAGACAGCTCGCTGTAACGCCCGCATCTCACCCGATGCGGTTCTTCGCCGCGCAGAAGTTGCGGCGCGTCGCAGGCAATGAGAGCGTGCGAGCAGCGCGGCACGAAGCGGCATCCGGCCTGCCACTCGGCGTTGGTCGGAACCCGGCCGGGGATCGCCGGCAGCACCGACTTGGCGGCGCTTAGTCGCGGCAGCGAGCGTAACAGGCCCGACGTGTAAGGGTGCAAGGGTCGGGTAAGGACATCGTCGACCATGGCATCCTCGACGAGTTGTCCCGCATACATGGTAAGGACCCGCGAACAGGCTTCCGCCACGACGCCGAGATCGTGTGTGATGAAGAGCAGCGCCGTACCGCTCTTCGCGGTCAACGCCAACAGCAGATCGAGGATTTGCGCCTGGACGGTGACGTCGAGGGCGGTCGTCGGTTCGTCGGCGACGAGCAAACGCGGTTCGCAGGACAGCGCGATGGCGATCATGGCCCGTTGGCGCATGCCGCCGGATAATTGGTGCGGGTATTCGTCATACCGGCGGGCGGGCAGGGGAATGCCGACCGCGGCAAGCGCGTCGATGGCACGCTCGCGCGCTTCCCTGGCATTGACCGGAAAATGCGCCCGGATCGTCTCGCTGATCTGCTGGCCGATGGTGAAGACCGGGTCGAGCGCGCTCATCGGTTCCTGAAAGATCATCGCGATGCGCCGGCCGCGAATTTTCTGCATGTCGCGCGGAGAAAGCTTGGTGAGATCGACGCCGTCGAACCCGATCCTTCCGCTCACCTTGGCGGTTTCGGGCGGCAGCAGCGACAGCAGGGATAACCCGGTGACGGTCTTGCCGCAGCCGCTCTCGCCGACCATCCCGACGCTTTCGCCGGGCTGGATCGCAAAGGACAGATCGGAGATGACGGCGACGTCGCTCCCGCCCTGGCGAAAGGATATGGTCAGCCCCGAGACGTCGAGGAGCGGCTGCGTCGCTGTCATCCGCCTGCGAGGGTCCTAGTCAACGACCGCGACGCCCTGCACTTCGACCAGCATGCCGGGGCGGGCCAGGCCGGTTACCGTAATCAGGGCGCTCGCCGGGAAATTGTCGCTGAAGATTTCGCGCCGCAATTCGGTGAAGCGGTCGCCATACCGCGTATCCGTGATGAAGACGGTCATGGTGACGATATCGCCGAGCTTGCCGCCGGCTTCTTCCAGCGTCTTGGCCAATCGGGCGAAGATTTCGCGCACCTGGCCCTCGAAATTGCCGGAAAGCGACTTGCCGTTCGCGTCCTCGGTCACGGTCTGTCCGGCCAGCCAGATGGTCCGGCCGCCTTCGGTGATCACTGCCGGCGAATAGGCCCGGGCCTGTGTGGCCTCGCGCTTGATATAGCGCCGTGTATGCATGACCAGCCCCCTAGAAAGCCCAACGGTAAAAGGCGAAGTAATATGGATAGCCGATCCGCCTCGATGAAATTATACTGATCCGGACAGCTTCAATCGACAGATTTCACGTAAGGGAAAGCGTTCCATGGGAAAGAAAGCCAAGCTTCGTCATTTCGCGATCACGACGGCCGATCCCGAAAAAACCGCCGAATTCTACAAGGAAGCGTTCGGCATGGAGGAGGTCGGGCGGACGAATTCGCCGATCGCCCATGGGTTCTATTTGTCGGATGGCGTGATCAATATCGCCATCCTGAAATACAAGACCAACGAAGCCGCCGGGATCGAGCGCGGCGTCGACTGGTACGGGCTGCACCATATCGGCTTCTGGGTCGACAAGGTCCCCGACGCCGCCCAACAGATCACCGATGCCGGTGGCAGTTACATGATGGGCGCGGTTTCGGATTCGCCGAACACCTTCTACGAGGTGAAGTATCGCGGTCCGGACGGCGTGATTTGCGACATCACCGAACATGGCTGGGTCGGCGCCCAAAAAGAGGTCGCCGCGGCCAAGGAACCCGCGCCGGCCAAATAAGAAGCGGCTTGGCTAAACCGCGACGCGCGGGTGTTTGGCGATGACCTCAAGAAACGGAGCGCCGTATTTCTTGAGTTTTACCTCGCCGATCCCGTGTATCTCGTGCATCTCGGTCAATGCCGCCGGCCGCGCGGTGGCCATTTCGATCAGCGTGCGGTCGGAGAAAACGACATAGGCCGGCTGTTTGATCTTCTTGGCGATCGTGCGCCGGAGATCCTTGAGCGCTTCCAGTAGATCGGAATCCTTGCCGTCCGCCAATCCGCTGATCGCGAGCTTCTTCGCCGACCGTGCCGTCGCCGACGGTCGGAGAACGTCCTGGCGCAGGTCGAGGCGTTCCTCACCGCGCAGCACGCGTCGCCCCTTGTCCGTCACCGTCCATCGGCCGTACTCGCTGATATCGAGGAAGGTGAGGCCCGCCGCGTAAAGCTGGCGAAAGATCGAGCGCCAGTCGTTGATGCTGCGGTCGCGCCCGACGCCGAAGGTCGGCAGAGCTTCGTGGCCATAGCGCTTGATCGCGTCGGTCGCGTTGCCGAGCAAGAGAGCGACGAGATGCTCGGTGCCGAACCGCTCGCCGGTGCGCAGGATGGCGGACATCGCCTTTTGCGCTTCGACCGTACCGTCAAAAACATCGGCGCCTTCGAGGCACAGATCGCAATTACCGCACGGCGCCGAGGTTTCGTCGAAATAGGCCAGCAAGGTTTGCCGCCGGCAATGGGTTGCCTCGCATAACGCGATCAGCGCGTTGAATCGCTGCCGGTCGATGCGCTTGCGCTCTTCGGGTGTTCCGCTTTCCTCGATCTGCATGCGCCGCAGCCGCATGTCGTCGAGGCCGTAAAGCGTGAGTGTATCGGCGGCCAGACCGTCGCGGCCGGCGCGGCCGATTTCCTGATAATAGGCTTCGACGTTTTGCGGCAGATCGGCGTGGCCGACGAACCGCACGTCGGGCTTGTCGATGCCCATGCCGAAGGCGACCGTCGCGACGATGACGATGCCGTCGTCCTGGAGAAAGACGTCCTGGTTCGCATTGCGGGTCTCCGCGTCGAGGCCGGCGTGATAGGGCAGCGCCTTGTGCCCGGCCTCGCAGAGCACGGCGGCCAGTTCCTCAGTGCGTTTGCGCGAGCTGCAATAGATGATGCCGTTCTCGTTGCGATGCGCGGCAACGAAGTCGGTGATCTGTCGTCGCGCGTTGGCCTTCGGGCGCATGGCGAGTTTCAGATTGGGCCGATCGAAGGATCGGATGAAGGTTCGCGGCGGCGCCTGAAACAATTTCTTGCCGATATCCGAGCGGGTCGGCACGTCAGCGGTCGCGGTCAAGGCGATGGTCTGGACGCCGCCCAAATCCTCGCGGACTTTCCCGAGGGTCAGGTATTCCGGCCGGAAATCGTGCCCCCATTGCGAGACGCAATGCGCCTCGTCGATCGCCAGCAGAGCCACGCCCGCATCGCGCAGCATCGCGGCCGTGTCGGGACGCACGAGGCGCTCGGGCGCCACATAAAGCAGGCGCAGGGTTCCGGCACGCAGCAAGGTGTGGATACGGCGGTTCTCGGCGGGATCGTTGGACGAGTTGAGCGTCGCTGCCTCGACGCCGTATTCGATCAACTGGCTGACCTGATTGCGCATCAATGAAATCAGCGGCGAGACCACCACCGTGATACCGGGACGCAAGAGCGCCGGAAGCTGATAGCACATCGATTTGCCGCTGCCGGTCGGCATCACCGCGAGGACATCCTCGCCATCGAGGATCGCCTGGATGACTTCTTCCTGGCCTGGCCGGAACGTGGGAAACCCGAACACCGTCTCGAGGCAGGACCGGGCCTTGGCGATGAGATCGGTCATACCGGGACGAATACCGTCAAAATGGAACGCCTCACGCTTGTTATCCGACCCGCCTTCGATGCCGACCGATCATAGCGTGGCTCGCCTGTTCGGGAAGCGCGGCAAGCCCGATTCGTGAAGGACGGACCGACGAAATTATGCTACTCGTTGCCGCGACTCGGCAGTTGGATCGACAAAAATAGGAAGCGGCGTTCGAACCGCTTACCGCTACCAGGAGGAAAATCGCCAACCCCATGTCACGCGATCCCGCATCCGAAGCTGCCACCGCCGCGATCATCGCCCAGACCGGCGCGCTTCTGGCCGAGAAGCTGCCGGCTGACGTGGTGGAGTGGGGGCGGCATTGTCTGCTCGACTGGTTCGGCATCGCGCTTGCCGGCGTTAAAGACCCGCTGACGCTTGCCCTGCTCGATGAGGCGCGCGCCGAAGGCGGCAACCCGGCCAGCTCGGTCCTGTGGCATGGCGATCGGACTTCGTCGTCGCTCGCGGTGCTGGTCAACGCCTCGGCGGCGGACGCGCTCGATTTCTCCGATGCCAATCCGGGTATGCACGGCCACACGACGCCGGCGATTGTCGCGGTGGCTTTGGCGCTGACCGAGGCGCGCGGCTTGAGCGGCGACGCGCTGCTGCGCGCGATCGTGAGCGGTATCGAAACCGCATGCCGGGTCGGGTTGCTCGCCCATGGCCGGCTTCACCCCAACGGTTTCCACCCGACGGGAACCCTTGTGCCGTTCGGGGCTGCCGCAGCTGCCGCCGAATTGCTGGAGCTCGCGCCGCATCACCGCGCGCATGCGTTGGGTCTTGCCGCGACGCAAGGCGCCGGCCTCGTCGCCTCGGCGGGAACGATGGCCAAGCCGTTTCATTCGGGAAAGGCCGCGATGAGCGGGTTGCTGGCGGCGAGCCTGGCGCAACGCGGCGTGACGGGTCGTGCCGATGCGATCGAGGCGCCGCTCGGATTTTTGAGCGCGCATGTCAAGGAATGGGACCGTAACGGTCTCGCGGCTTGCGCCGATCGCTTCTTCATCCGGGACACGAAATTCAAGGCGCACGCGGCCTGCGCGCTGACCCATGGCAGCATCGAGAACATGCTGGTCCTGAAGGCCAAACACGGCGTGGTGCCCGACGACATCGCGCATATCGACTTGCGGGTGCCGCGTTCGAGCCTTGGCGTTTGCAATATCGACGAACCGACGACGGGTCTCGAGGCGAAATTCAGCCTGCGCGCGACCGCCGCGATGGCGCTCCTCGGTGATGAGACCGGCGCGATTGCCGCCTACGATACGGATCGCGTCACGCGTCCCGCATTGAAAAATCTCAGCGCCCGCATCGGCGTGACGCCGCGCGACGATCTCGACGGCGGCGAGGCGATTGCGATCGTCGATCTCAACGGTGGTCGTCGCATCACCGAAAGCTGTGACGCCTATCGCCCGGAAAGCGATCTCGTCGCGCAACGCGAACGGCTGGTGCGGAAATTCAATGCGTTGGTCGAGCCGCTCCTCGGTGCGGCGCGGACGGCGCGATTGCAGCAGGAAATTCTTTCGATCGAAACGCGGTCGTCGGTGCGCGAGCTTTTCGCACTGACCGCAAAATAGGAGATTGCGATATGGCCGGTAAACCCAGCCTCGAAGAACGCTTGCAGAATGTCGAGGACCGGTTGGCGATCCTCAATCTCGTCGCCGGACACCCGCCCGGCGCGGACAGTGCGTCGGATGAGTATGCCGGGTCCTATTGGCTGGAAGACGGCGTGTTCGACCGTGGCGCGCCGTTCGGCGAGCAGAGCGGGCGCGGCTCGGGCACCATGTCGCAGCCGCCTTTTCAAGAGGCGATCCGTCAAGGCATCTGTCACTTCGCGGGTCCGCCTTATATCGAGATCGATGGCGATACCGCGATTGCGACGTCCTATTTGCAGATTCTCGCCGCCAATCCGTTCGGCGAGGAATTCACCCTGTCGGCGCATGGCACCGGCAAAGGTTATCGCGTGCATCGGTTGACGGCGAGCCGCTGGGATTTTGTGCGAACCGCGGATGGCTGGAAGGTGAAGCGGCGCACATTGCGCCCGATGACCACGCCCGAGGCGCGCGCTTTGCTGCGCGGTGTCGCCGAGCGAGCGACGGAGAAGGCGAAGTAGCGGTCTTAGAGCAACGCCGCCGCGCGGTGAATGTCGAGGTATTCGCCGATCGTTTCGGCAGTGGCGCGGCGCAGGGCGGGGATGGGTGGATGGGAATGGGCGGTCGGACCCGACGTATCGGGTGAGGCCGGTCGGCCCAATCCACAGAAACTGCCGATGCCGAAATCGCTGACGAATTTTTCCGCGATCGCGATGCGCCGCTTGGCGCCCTCCAGACCGTCACCGAAATTGAGCAGGCCGATATAGAGCTTGGTCTTGCTGCCGCGTTCAAGTTGCTTGAACTTGGCGTAGTCGGCGTCGACGTGGTCGGGAATGACCGGAAGGTGAAGGTAACTCACGCCGCGCGTCAGACGCCGGGTGATCGCATTGGCAGCATCGACCAGCACCGTGTTGTCCTGGCCCGCCTCGGGATCGTGATGCCAGATCGAGCAGATATGAAACCCGAGTTCGACCGACGCGGGCACCCGATTGGCAAGCCAGGCCACGGAGTCGGCCATCTGGTCGAGCGTCCAATGGAAGACCTTGTGCAGCGGCTGGTCGAACGCATCGGGCCGGCGCAGATATTCCTCGTGCTCGGCTTCCATGCCGACATCGATCTGGACCGACAGATCGTCGGCCGGAATGGCGGCGACGATCCGGTCGAGTTCTTCACCGAGCGCAACCCGTGAGAGCGGCAGGATTTCATCGCCCGGCAACTCGATCGAAAAGGCCGAGGTGCCGGGGCCGGGCAGGGTGCATTGATAGCGAATGCCCGGCGCGATTTTTCCTTCGTCGCGCAGCCGCTTGAATTCGCGATAGGAGTTCATCGCGTTCTCGAAATACCCGTAAGGCCCGAGTTTTAGGTCCCGGACCGTGAAACCCAGTTTCAGCCGGAAGATCGGCACCGGGTCGGCGCCATGCGCGTTCAACGGCACGCGCTTGCTTTCTTCGAGCATCGGATGGCGTTCGAAGGTCCGGCGGGCCGCGCCCGACCAGCCGATCTGCTCGCCGTCGGGAATGCGCGGCGCGAGCGTGCCGAGATGGGCTGAGACCGTCTCGAAGACATTGGCGGCGGGGCGCAACGGCACGCTGCCGGTCAGCAGGATTTCGCGGCCTGTGCTCATATTCGTGCTCCCGCCAAGGACGTCAGCGCCAGACGTCGTTGGCGACCTCGACGATACGGGCAAGCTTCTGGATCTGGGTGTCGTAGGTCATCGGCGATCCGGCAAAGCCGCAGGAGAAACCGCATTGCGGCGCCAGGCCGAGGCGGTCGAGCGGCACGTATTTGACCGCTTCGTCGATGCGCCGTTTCAGTTCGTCGGCACTTTCGATCCGGGTGTTCTTGGTCGAGACCAGACCCAGCACCGCGATCTTGTCTTTCGGCATGAAACGCAAGGCGGCGAAATCGCCGGCGCGCGGGCTGTCGTATTCGAGGAGATAACCGGCGCCCTTGATCTTGGCGAACATGGTTTCGGCGACGGCTTCATAGCCTGCCTGCGCCTGCCACAGCCCGGCATTGTTGCCGCGGCAATGATGAATGACGACGGTCATACCCGAAGGCGCGCTGGCGATGATGCGATTGATCACCTCGACATATTTATCGAGCGTCGCATGCCAATCCTGGCCGCGGCGCGTCACGATATTCTGGATGTCGGGATCGGCCAGTTTCGGAATGCAGGTTTCGTCGATCTGCACATAGGTGCAACCGGCCGCGCCGAGCGCGCGGAGTTCGGCGGCATAGGCATCGACCATGTCGTTCCAGAACGCTTCGATGTCGGGATAGGCCGTCTTGCTGATCCCGTCGGTGCTGGCGAAGAAATGCACCTGGGTCGGCGCCGGGATTGTCACCTTCGATGTGTGCTTGGCGATCGATTTGAGGAAGACGAAGGCGTCGACGTTGACCGATCCGGCCCATTTGATCTTTTCACGGACGACCGCATAGGTCGCCGGCACAGTGCCGCCGTGATCGTCGTGGTACACCAGATCGGGGCTTTTGCGCTGGATGAGTTCGACGCCGAGCGGATTGAGGAATTCGGTGAGATAGGTCTGCCGGCGGAACTCGCCGTCGGTGATCGAGTGGAGACCCAGCTCTTCCTGCAAGGTCACGACCTCGCGGATCGCGCGATCCTCGATCGGACGAAGATCGGCCTTGGTGATCTTCCCCGCGTTGAAGTTCTGCCGCGCCTCGATCAACCATTGAGGGCGGAGCAGGCTGCCGACATGGTCGGCGCGAAACGGTGGGGTTGTCCTCTCGGTCATCGCGTCTTCTCCCGGTTTCGGGGCACGATATCCGTGCCGATTTTCCCCGAATAGTGGGGTTAACCCACAAGATGGTCAATCGCGGTGTCTCGCTTATTTCCGAGCATCGCGCGCATATTTTTTGCTATCGTCGTCCGCGAGATTTGGGGGAAACGAACACATGAAATTCGCGCCGATTGCGTTGCTGCTGACTGCCTTCACGATGCTGCCGGGAACGGGTTTTGCCGACGAACCGGTGAAGCTGAAATTCGCCACGCTCAGTCCGGGCGATGGGCCGCTCAACATGCGGGCGCTTCACCCGTGGGCAGACCGGGTGAATGCCCAAGGCAAAGGGGTCGTCGAACTCGACGTGCGCGACGGCTATGCCATCGCCAATTACGACAATGTCTATAATCGCGTGCTCGACGACGTGATCCAGATTGCCTTCACGGTGACGGGCGCGATCTCAGGTAAGTTCGTCCAGTCGAATGTCGTCGCCATGCCGTTCCTGTTCGACCGGTCGGACGAGGCGTCGGCGGCGTTCTGGCGGCTCTATAAGGCCGGCGGGCTCGGCCCCGAATATGACGAGATCGTGCCGCTGTTCATCTGCGTCACGGCGAATAGCGGGGTTCATTTGTCCCGGCCGTCGCCGTCGCCGACCGACCTGAAGGGCATCAAGATCGTGACCTCGTCGAAGGTCTCGGCCGAGATCATCACCGCGATGGGCGCCACGCCGATCTCGTTCCAGCAATCCGACATGTATACGGCGCTGCAGAGGAAAGCGATCGACGGCACATTGGGCGCATGGACCTCGTTCCCGCCGTTCAAGCTCGGTGAGGTGACCAATTATCACATCGAAGTGGGATTGGGCGGCGCGCCGGCCATGGTGTTCATGGCGAAAAAGACCTTCAACGCGTTGCCGCCCGCGGTGCAAAAGGTGCTGATGGATAATTCCGGCGAGGCGCAGAGCCGCACCTTCGGCGCTTACTGGATGAATCTCGATCAGGAGGTTCGCGAGCAATACAAGACGATGGCAGGCCATACCGTCGTCAATCTGACGCCGGCGCAACTGAACGAGTGGAAGCGCAAGCTTTCCGTGGTGCCCGAGAATTGGGTCAAGGAAGTTCCCGGCGGCGACAAGACGCTGGCGGCCTATAAGGCGCAGCTCGCCGAGGTGAAGGCCGGGCACTGACGACAACGCATCGCGGTTGCCGACATGAAGAGGGGGCCACATGGGCCCCCTCTTTTTGTTTCGCGATAAGGCCGCTTAGGCGACGCTGTCCTGAGTTTCTTTGCTGTAGCCGAGGACGTAACCCACGTCGGCCTGTTTCTCTTTCAGCATGGTCGATTTCTGCGGGAAGTTGACGACCTGCATGGCCGGGTCGCGGATCAGGCACATCGGGTCTTTGCCTTGTTCCACGGCCTTCATCGCCTCGCGCATCATCTGGCGCATCTGGATGATGCCGCCGTCGGACACGCCCAGATGTTCGTTCGGACGATCGGCGACGGTGCCTTGCTGCTCGACCGCCATCCGATCCTGGTCGT
The DNA here is from genome assembly GCA_903828515.1 of uncultured Rhodospirillales bacterium. GTDB lineage: Bacteria > Pseudomonadota > Alphaproteobacteria > ATCC43930 > CGMCC-115725 > CAIKMD01. Next base: position 92,951 of record CAIKMD010000002.1, read on the forward strand.
TGACGTTGATGCCCCACCAGTCGGTGGTCAGCGGCGTGTATTCGCCCAATACCACGTCGCGCTTCGAGGTGTTGATCACGCGCTTTTCGGACGGATAGAAACGCACGAAATAGAGATAGGTCGACGTATCGTCGGCCGGTACGCGGAAGATCATCGACAGGACCAGTTCGCCGTTCGGGTCGATCGGCGGCAGGGAGAAGCGATTGCCGGTCGGGAAGGCGTAGCACGAGACATGCGTGTCCTCGATGCCTTCGATGGTCATTACGTTGTTGGCGCCGAAATCCGTGCGCTCCCAATGATACTCGACGTTCTTGCCGCCATAGGCCGGAAAGGTATAGCCGTGCAGCCAGGCGAGATGGCTGATGTCGACGATGTTCTCGACATGGTTGAACCAGTTGACCTGGATGTGCTGGACCTGAATGTCCTTCACGCCGTCCTTCATATTGAGAACGTCGAACAGCGGCAGCAACGGCGCCGGCTCGGGACCCATATAGGCGAAGACGAGTCCGCTGAGTTCCTGGGTCTTATAGGCCTTCAGCTTGATCTTCTCCTTGAACGAACTGCCCTTGGGTTCGGCAGGCTGTTCGAGGCACTGCCCGGTCGCGTCGTAGAGCCAGCCGTGATAGGGGCAGCGCAGGCAATCGCCTTCGACGCGTCCGTGATCGAGCGCGAGGCTCCGGTGGGCGCAGCGCAATTGCATGAGTACCGTCTCGCCGCTGGCGCCGCGATAGAGGACCAGTTCCTCGCCGAGCACCTTCACGCGCTTCGGCTTGCTGGTGACGAACTCCGAGCAGCCGACCGGATGCCAGTAGCGCCGCAAAACGGCGCCCATGGGCGTGCCGGGACCGATGCTGGTAAAGAGTTTGTTGTCTTCGGGACTAAGCACGGCGCACCTCATGTCTGGCGTTGTGAATTGAGAATACTCTCGCGTCGATCGACGCGTCTACCAATGTGCGGCCCACTGGACGCGGAGTGGGCCGGCTGGGGATCACGCGATGCCCAGGGCGTGTCACGTCACGCCCATCACGCCGCGTTTGCGCGCCAACCACCAATAGAGGACGATCAGCGGAATCATCATCGCCATCAGCAGCAGCGTGATCACCGCGGACGCCCCGAGCCCGTTGCTGGTCCACACGTTCCACAGCAGGACGGGCATGGTGAGATTGTCGCGCGTCGTCAGCATCACCGCGAGGGTCAATTCGCGGAAGGTCAACAGCGCGATCCACAGCCAGGCATAAAGCAAGGTCGGTGCGAGCAGCGGGACGATGACGTGCCTGATGGTCGTGCCGGTCGACACGCCGCTCATGGTCGCGGCTTCTTCGAGATCTTTGTGGATCTGGATCAATCCGCTGTTGGTCATGCGCGTCGCGTAACTGAGCCGGGCAACGACGAAGACGAACAGCAGGATCGTCAGTGTGCCGAGGAACGCGCCCTTGAACGCGAAGAGCACGAAGAGCAGGACGGCCACGCCGAAGATCATGTTGGGCACGGCGTGGGGCAGAAAGGCGATGAAGTCGAAAGCGCCGCGCCCGCGCACCTTCGAACGCAAGACAATCCAGGAAAAGCAGATCGCCACCGCGACGGTGACGGTCGGCGTGAGGATCATCAGGATGCCCGTGTTGCGCATCGACTCGATCAGAATATCCCACGGCAGATTCCGATATTGGGCGAAGGAAAGTGACGCGAAGGCCGTCGCGGACGGCAATTGGAAATACGGCAGCAGCGACGCCCAAAGGATGATGGCCAGGGGAAGAAGCTTGGCGAAGGTGAAGAACACGCCGAGGAAAAGCCACGCAAGCCCGGTGTGGCGACCCAGTTCGAGAATGCGTGGCCGGTATCCCTTGCCGGTGACGACCTGATAGCGGTGGGTCTGTTTCTGGAGGCGCCCGTACCACCAGCTTAAAAGTCCGGCGATCACGATCACGATCGCCGACAGCGCGGCGACCTGGCCGTATTGCGGCAGGTCCTGCGTCGGCTGAAGCTGAACCATGAGAAAGGTCGAGAAGGTGAAAATCTTGTTCGACCAGCCGATGATCGCAGGCACGTCGAACGCCGCGAAGCCGATGGTGAAGATGTAAATCCCCGCCGCGAGAATTCCCGGCCAGGCGAGGGGAAGCGTCACGCGGCGCATGACCTGACTGAATTTCGCGCCGGCGATATGCGCCGATTCCTCGAGCGACGGGTCGATCGCGCGCAGGACCGCCGCGTTCATGATGAAGGCGATGGGCGCGAGGCTTAGGCCCTGGACCCAGCCCATGCCGACGACGCTCGCGATGTTGAAGGGAGCCTCGGAAAGCCCGAACATCTTCACCGCGAACTGGTTGAGCAGGCCGATGCGGGGATGGAGAAGGAACAGCCAGCCCATCGCCGAGGCGAACCCCGGCAGCAGCAGACCGATGGTCATGAACGTGTAGACGAGCGACTTGCCGGGCAGGTCGGTGCGCACGACCAGCCATGCCGCCGGCACGCCAAAGAACAACGCCACGATCAGCGTCACGATCGAAAACACCAACGTGTTCGCGACGACCTCCACCAGGAAGGGATCGCTGAACACCTGGATGTAATGCAGGAACGAATAGTTGGAGACGGATTCGATCGGGTTGGCTTCGCGGAAGCTCAGCCACAGCATCATCGCGGGCAGCACGACGATGGCGAGGCTGAAACAGACGACGACCACGAGCATGACCCACGCCCAGACATCCTGACGCGGGAGCGAGAACTCCGCGTGCCGGCGGCGGCTCAACGCGAGCATGCTCATGAGAATTGGTCCCTGGCCTTCGTCAGCGTCGTCGGCCTTCCTGAAGGATCTTGACGATTTGCTGTTGCGCCGCGTTGCCCTCGTCGTTGGAGGTTTCCTGCCATTTGACGTCGGCCGAGGTGAAGTGGATGCCGTATTTCTGTTCGGCGGTTTTGATTTCCGCGGCGGCATGGGTCTCGGGGAAAAGGTGTAGGTCGGCGTGCGACATCTCGTATTGATCCTGCTGCCCGCGTTTCGAGAGGGCATACGTGATGAAGATCTTGGCGGCATTGGGATTGGCCGCGTTCTTCGGCACGGCCAGATAAAAATAGCTGAGAACCGGCACGTCGGGCGCCAGCACGCGCGCGAGGGGAGCGCCTTTTTGTATGGCTGTCTCCCAGAGGCCGCCGCCGCAATCGGTGGCGAAGACCGGGAATTCGCCCGAGGCGAGCCGATCGACTTCCTGGCAGAGCATGAACCCGGCAACCTGCTTGGAAAATTCCGTGGCAAAGGCGATTGCCTTGTCGGCGCCGAATGCCTCTTTGGCGGAGATCATGTCGAAACCGGCGCCGAACGGGGTCGTGCCGACCTTGCCTTTCCATTCGGGCTTGAGCAGGTCGGTCAGGCGTTCGGGAATCGCGGGCGCGACGTTCTTGTTGTAGGTGAAGCCGACCGTCGACGTATACCATTTGACGAAGGTGTCGCGTTCGACGACATCGGTGTTCAGACGATCCGGCGCATATTTCGTATAGGCGCCGGTCTGAAACATGTCTTGCTTGTTCAGCACCGCCATGTTGCGGGAAAAGCCGATATAGATGTCCGATGGCGACGGCTGGTTGTTTTTATAGGCGATGGCGATTTCATTGCCGATGGTGGGCATGTCGCCGCCCGGCGTCCATTTGATGTGGATATGAGTCCCATAGGCCTCGTTAATGTGGGATTCGTAGAGTTTGGCGCCTTGCTCGCCGCCGGCCGATCCGTTCGACCATTTGACCAGCAGCGTGCCTTCCTTGTCGGCAGCGGCGGCCAGGGCCTTCAATTCGGGGGTCATCGTTTCGGTTTGCGCCCGGCTGGCATTGGGATGGCCGAGTACGGCGGCAACCATTGCGATCGTCGCAGCCAGGCCCGTGGCGAGCCCCGGTTTCGTCAACATAACTTCCTCCCCGTGATGACTTATTGCATCGATTCGTTGCGTCCGGCGATCCGTGCGTCGTTCGGCCATATCGGCAGTGCCAACGGCGTCGCGCACGCGAACGAAACACGCCGCCAGCGTACCATATGTATATAAAACTATGTATGTGGTTTTGCGCCGAACGCGGGTGGGACGAAGAGCGTGGGCGTGGGCCTTTTCAGTCCGGATGGATCAGTTTCCGGATTTTGGCCCCCAGCGCGTCCAGCGCGAAGGGCTTAGTCATCATTTCCATTCCGGGCGCCAGAAAATTGCCACGAATGGCGGCGTTCTCGGCGTAGCCGGTAACGAACAGAACTTTCAGATCCGGACGGTGATGGCGCGCGATCTCGGCGAGCTGCCGGCCGTTCATGTTCGGCAAGCCGACATCGGTCACGAGAAGGTCGATCGGACGTTTTGATTCGAGAAGCGGAATGGCGGTACGCGCATCCGCGGCTTCCATGTAGTTATAGCCGAGTTCCTCGAGCACTTCGGTCATCAGCGCGCGGACCGTGTCGTCGTCTTCCACGATCAGGACCATCTCGCCCTGCCCTTGCGGGGTGGCGGCCTGCGGCGCGACATTCGCCTGCTGGTTACTCGTCGAGCGCGGCAGATAGAGTTCGACCATCGTGCCTTTGTCGATCTCGCTGTCGATGCGGACGTGTCCTCCCGATTGCTTGGCGAAACCATAAATCATGGAAAGGCCGAGGCCGGTGCCTTGGCCGAGCGGCTTGGTGGTGAAAAACGGATCGAATGCTTTGGCGATCACGTCGGCCGGCATGCCGCATCCGGTATCGGAAACCCGGACCACGACGTACCCGCCGGTTTGCAGGTCGTAGGTTCGGCGCGCGGCGGCGTCATCCAGATTCAAGGCGGCGGTCTCGATGGTGACCTGACCGCCTTGCGGCATCGCGTCTCGGGCATTGATCACGAGGTTGAGAAGGGCGCTCTCGAGTTGATTGGCGTCGGTCATCGCGGGCCACAAATCGCGCTTCAAATCCGTCTTTAACGCGATGTTCTCGCCGAGGGTTCGCCGCAACATGTCTTCGACATTGACGACGAGGGCGTTGACGTCGGTCGCCTTGATGTCGAGCGATTGCCGCCGCGCGAAAGCGAGAAGCCGCTGGGTGAGCGCCGCGGCGCGTTGAGCCGATGTCGAGGCCGCGTCGAGGAAACGATCGAGGCCGTCGCTGCGTCCGGAATCGAGACGGCGCCGTACGAGGTCGAGCGACCCCATGATTCCGGTGAGCATATTATTGAAGTCGTGGGCGACGCCGCCGGTCAACTGCCCGATCGCCTCCATCTTTTGCGATTGGCGCAGCGCCTCCTCGGCTTGCCGCCGTCCGGTCATGTCGACCGCCTCGGGTACGATCGCGACGATGGCGCCGCGTTCGTCGCGGACGGGGCGCATCTGAAAGTCGAACCAACGCCATCCGCCGACCGGGAGATTGACTCGGATTTCCTGCCGCACTGTCTCGCCCGCTGCGACCGTTGGAGTCGCCCGGCGTACGATTTCGCGCATGCCCGGTGTGCCGCTGAACCACGGTGTATCCCAGAACGGTTTGCCGACGACATCGCCGAGTGACGCGCCGATCCCAGCCAGCGACGTCGCGTTCGCGTCGAGCAGGGTGCCGTCGAGCGCCATGAAGCCTTGATAGGTGTAGCTCGTTTCGAAGATGGTGCGCAGGCGCACCTCTTTGTCCTGCAATTCGGCGGTACGTTCGGCGACTTGCGTTTCCAGCGTCTCGTTGATGCGACGCAGCGTCTCTTCGGCACGTTTGCGTTCGGTGATGTCCTGAAAATACACCGACAGGCCGCCGTCGAGTGCGGGGTAGGCGCGGATGTCGAACCATTTCTGCCACGGCGGATAATAATTTTCGAAGGCGACGCTGATGCGCTGCTCCATGGCACGGCGATAATTTTCTTCGACCGGGCCCCCGACCGTTGCGGGAAGTTCCTCCCAGCGATTCTTGCCGATCAAATCCGACGCCGTTCGTCCCATCATGCGCTCGGCAGCGGCGTTGACGTAGGTGAAGCGCCAATCCGGGTCGAGCATGATGAAGCCGTCATTGATGCTGGAGAGAATGCCTTCGGCGCGCTCCTGTGCCGTCTGTGCCTCGAGGCGCAACTCGTTCTCGATCCGGACGGCTTCGCGCCGCAGCGAGGCCATGTCGAGATTGGCGCGCACGCGGGCAAGCAATTCGCGCGCGCTGAAAGGCTTGGTCAGGTAATCGTCGGCGCCCGCTTCGAGGCCCTCGACGCTCGCTTCTTCACCGGCGCGGGCGGAGAGCAGGATCACCGGGACGTCGCGAAGTTCGCTGTCGTTACGCACGGCGCGCAACAAGCCGAAACCATCGAGCCGCGGCATCATGACATCGCTGAGGATGAGATCGGGCCGCCGCCGTCGCGCGGCCTCGAGCGCGGCTTCACCGTCGCTCACGGCTTCGACGGCATAGCGTTCGCCGAGCAGGCGGCGCACATAATCGCGCATATCGGTATTGTCGTCGGCAAGCAGCACCGCCGCGCGTTGGCTCGGTACAACCGTGCCAGGGGCAAGGCCCAACAATTCGGTCTTCAGGTCCGATTCCGGCGCGGGTTCGTTGCCGGGAAGCCAGCGTAAGGCTTCCTCGACGAAGGCGTCGGCGGTAATGCCGGTTGGCGCCAGCGTCCGCTCGCTCTGAACGCGATCCGGCGGCAGATGCGCGGTGCCGGTTGGAATCGAGACGGTGAAGGTGGCGCCCGCGCCGGGCACGCTGTCGACCTGCACCGTGCCGCCGTGAAGTCGTACCAACTCCTGCACCAGGGCAAGGCCGATGCCGGTGCCTTCGTGGGTCCGTCCCCCTTGTCCCTCGATACGATGGAACCGTTCGAACAAACGGGGCAGCTCGTGCGCGGGTATGCCGACGCCGCTGTCGCGCACGGTGAGCGCGACGCGACTGCCGGTGTCGTCGGATCGCAGGGCGACCTCGACCTCGCCGTCGAGCGTATATTTGAAGGCGTTCGAAATAAGATTGAGAACGATCTTTTCCCACATGTCGCGGTCGACATGGACGCGGACGGGCAGAGAGGGGCAGTCGACCGTGAAGCGCAATCCTGCCTTATCCATCGCCGAACGAAAGGTGCTGGCGAGATCGGCGGTATAAGCGGCGAGATCGATCGGCTCATAGATCGCCTCGACGCGCCCCGCCTCGATGCGCGAAAAATCGAGCAGCGTATTGACGAGCTTCAACAGCCTGACGCCGTTGCGGTGCATCAGCTCGAATTCGCTGCGCTCGGCCACCACGGTGGTGTTCGCCGGGTGGCGCACCAAAATGTCTTCGAGCGGGCTCAGCATCAGCGTGAGCGGCGTGCGGAATTCATGGCTCGCATTGGAGAAAAACGCGGTCTTGGCGCGATCGATCTCCGCCAATGCCTCGGCGCGATGGCGTTCCTCTTCATAGGCCTGCGCGTTGGCGAGCCCCGACGCGATTTGCCCGGCGACCAGATCGAGGAATCCGAGCGAGGCTTCGTCCAGCCGGCGATAGGGGTTCACCGCCGCGACGAGGAAGCCGGCGGCGGCGTCCTGGCCTTGCCGCGCGATCGGAACCAGCACGGCGTCGCGCGGCGTCTTATCCCAGGCGCCGGCTGGCGTCTGGTGGAATGGCTGATCGAGACCGCTGACGGTCAGGATATCGCGGCGCGCCAGGATTTTGCCGGCGGGCCACATCGCGTGGTCGTCGGCCGGATCGATGATGACCGGCGCGATCGGGTGGCTCGGTGCAATGCCGGTGGCGCAGGCCAGGCTCGCCTTGCCGTCCGCGTTGAACAGGTAGGTCAGTGTGAAGGGCAAATCCTTGAGGTTCGCGCCAAGCTGCGTTTCGACCGCCGCGACCACTTCGGCCCGGGTGTTTTTACCCGCGATGTCGGAAGCCAAATCGCGCAACGTCGAGAGACGCCGTGCGTCGATGATCCGGTCGGTTTCTTCGGTGACGACGCACAGCATGCCGACGATGTCGCCGTGGTCGTCGGCGAGGGGGGAATAGGAAAAGGAGTGGTAGGTTTCCTCGGGATAACCGCTGCGTTCCAGAAACAGAAGCAGGCCTTCGTCCCAGGTTGCCTCGCCGCTCTTGAGCACGTGTTCGATACGCGGGCCGATATCGGGCCAAATTTCTTTCCAGACCTCGCGCGCCGACGAGCCGAGGGCCCAGCCATGTTTCACGCCGAGCGTCGGCCGATAGGCATCGTTGTAGAAGAAGGTGAGGTCGTCGCCCCAGCCCATCCACATCTGATAGCGGGATGTCAGGACGATGCGGATGCATGTCTTGAGGCTTTGCGGCCAGGATTCGGCCGGTCCCAGCGATGTCTTCGACCAGTCCTTGGCGCGCATCAGCGCACCCATTTCGCCGCCGCCGGAGAGAAAATCGGGCGCTGGAGCGAGGCTGCTTTTTTCCCGATTTACCGTGTTCATCATTCCCTGGCTGCTTCGTCCCATCGTCGGTCACGCAGCAGAACGCAAGGATAGGTCAAAGGACTTGGCAGCCGAAACGAAAGGCGGCGAAGTCTCAATTTTGTCACGCGGTCGAGGATTCGGCCCCCAGGAAGCTGTGGATTTGGGCCACGACGGCGGCGCCTTCGCCCACCGCCGCTGCCACGCGCTTGGTGGAGCCCGCGCGAACGTCGCCGATGGCGAAGACCCCCGCGTGACAGGTTTCCAACGGGAGGGCCGGTCGGCCCTCGGGGCGCGCCACGCCGGTCACGACGAAGCCCTTGGCGTCCGTCGTCACGCAATCCGCCCAGCCGGCGTTGGGATCGGCCCCGATAAACAGGAAAAGATGGCGCAGTTGGCAATGCCGGGTGGCGCCGGTGGCGCGCGCGCGAAAGGTCACCCCGGTCAGGCCGTCGCTCGGGTTTCCTTCCAGGATGCTGATTTCGGTGCCGACGTGAAGTTCGATATTCGGCTGTGCCCGGATGCGATCGATCAGATAGCGCGACATCGAGGCCTCGAGGCCGGGGCCGCGCACGATCATGTGGAGCTGTTTTACTTTCGCGGCAAGAAAGACGGCGGCCTGTCCGGCGGAATTGCCGGCGCCGACGAGGGCGACTTCTTCGCCCTCGCACAGTTTCGCTTCGACCGGCGAGGCCCAATAGGAAATCCCGGCGCCCTCGAACTCGGCCAGATTGACGATGTCCGGCCGGCGGTAGCGCGCGCCCGAGGCGATCACCACGGTACGCGCGCGCAGCTTGTCGCCGGTGGTGAGTTCGAGCACCACGGGCTGCCCGGCCTGGCGGTCGCGATCGCCGCAATCGAGTTTCGCCACCTGGAGCGGGATGGCGATCTCGGCGCCGAATTTTTGCGCCTGGTTGAAGGCGCGCGCGGTGAGGGCCATGCCGGAAATGCCGGTCGGAAAACCGAGATAATTCTCGATCCGTGCCGAGGCACCTGCCTGTCCTCCGAACGCGCGTTGGTCGAGGACGAGAACCGAAAGACCTTCGGACGCCGCATAGACGGCCGTCGCAAGGCCCGCCGGACCGGCGCCGACCACGGCGACGTCATAGATTTTCGCGGGATCAAGGTCGGGCGTGATGCCCAGGCATCGTCCAGCCTCGGCATCGCTCGGGCGTTTCAGCACGGTGCCGTTCGGACAGACCATCAGCGGCAGTTCCTGCGGCAACACGCCGAGCCGTTCGACCAGCGCGCGGCCTTCGGCATCGTCGGCCGAATCCAGCAGCGTATGCGGATAGCCGTTGCGCGACAGAAAGCCCTGCAGCCGAACGACGTCCGGCGCGTCCGGGCGGCCGACCAGCACCGAGCCCGAACCGCCCGCTTCGAGCAGCCCGACACGGCGCAGGATGAACGCGCGCATGACGATCTCGCCCAGTTCTGCCGACCCCACCATAAGCGCGCGGATATGGGCGGCGTCGAACGGCAGGGCGGTACAGCCATCGGTGCCGGCGCGCCCGGCCGCGAGCGACGCCCGTCCGGCCAACTGACTGAGCTCGCCGCTGAATTGGCCGACCGTCTCGACCGTGATCGGGGCTTCGTGAGCGAGCCCGTCCCGCCGCACGACGTCGATCGATCCCCTGAGCACCAGCCAGGCCGAGGAATGGCGGTCGCCGATGTCGAACACGACTTCGCCGGGCGCAAAGTCGCGCGCTGGACCGCTGGCGAAACGCGTGGCCGTCTCGATCTGCGCCGCGTCGAGCACCGGGAACATCTGGTCGCGGCGGGTATCGATGGTGGCCATGGTGCTTACCCCCTTAAGCGAAGTCGCGATTTTTGCACGGAACGACACCGGTCCTCGGACCGGCGGCCGATGCTACATATATAATATGGGACCAACCGACGGAGACGAAACCATGGCATTACGCTGCACCCACCTCGATCAGATTCATGATGTCCAGCCTCGCACGCCCCAGGGATGCGAGGAATGCCTGAAGACCGGCGGGCACTGGGTTCACCTTCGGCTTTGCCTCACGTGCGGCCATGTCGGCTGTTGCGATCAGTCGCCGGGCAAGCACGCGACCAAGCACTTCCATCACACCCAGCACGCGATCATGAAGAGCTTTCAGCCCGACGAGGATTGGGGCTGGTGCTACGTCGATGAGCTGATGTTCGAGCCGGCGCCGTAGATTCTAGGCGAGCGATCGCCGCTCGGGATGAAATCTCCGGGCGGCGACGAAACCGGCCAGCACGAAGATGACCAGCACCGCGATTTGGGCTGCGAGGAAGGGCGGCTCGGATTGCGTCGGCGCCAGCGGCCGCAGGAACGGGAGCTTCTGGAACGATTGAACCACGCCGACGAAGACGTTGAGGTACAGCGCCAGCACGGCGCAGGCGACATAGATCCAGCGCCAGGATCGCGCGAGGCGCACGATATAAAGCGCGACGATCGCGATGGCGAGCGCGACCAGGGAAATCGCCCCGACGATCTGCGACGGTCCGACGGCGGTGAACGGGAACATGAAGCCCGTCACGCTCGTCAGAATCGTGGTGAGGAGAAAGAGCCCGGTCCACCCGCCGTAGCGTTTTGTTCGCAACATGCCGATCAGGACGACGAGGCCGGAAAAAATTCCGATCAGGCTGATGACGACGTGTACGAGCGTAAACGTCGGTAGCGACATTCCCAACATCATCGGACGCCCCCCTTTTTGAAGTTCACACCCGGTGGCCGTAGAGCCAGTCGATCATCGAGAAATCGTCGGCGGCGCGTTTGCCGACGATCTGCTGGCGGACCTGGGCCGCGATGCCGTCGAGATGGAAGAACGCACCCATGGCGCGCGAGGTGAGCTGAACCCGGGCGGTGTGAAGCTTGCGCGCTTCCTGGTACGCGACCAGGGCCGCCGTGGGGTCGCTGCGTCCCTCGGCGAGATGCTTGGCAAGCGACATCGCGTCCTCGATCGCCTGACAGGCGCCTTGCGCGATGTATTGCAGCATCGGGTGCGCGGCGTCACCCATCAGGGCGATGCGGTTGCGGGCCCAGGTGCCGATCGGGTTGCGGTCGAACATCGGCCAGCGTTTGTCGCGCCACATCAGCTTGGCGCAGTCGCGGACGTAGTCGCAGGTCTGGGCGAAATGGGCGTCGAGTTCCTCGGGGCCGCCCCAATCGTCGCTGCCGGGCACATAGCTCGGGCTGCGGAATACCGCGACCTGATTATAAAGCTCGCCGCGCCGGATCGGGTATTGGACGAAATGCATGCCGGGACCGACCCACATGACGACGTTGTCGAGCCCGGCATGGCTCGACATTTTTTCGATCGGGATGGTGCCGCGATAGGCGACATAGCCGACGCCGACCGGCGCGTCGTCGACGATGAAGCGCCGGACGCGCGACCACAGCCCGTCGGCGCCGATCAGGACATCCGCGTCGAGCACGCTGCCGTCGGCGAGTTTGGCCCTCGCGTGATCGCCGGCATCCTCGACCGCGATCATCTCGCGTCCGGCTTCGAGCATGATCAGCTTTTCGGTCTTGCAGGCTTCCAGCAACACGTTGAGCAGGTCGCTGCGATGCATGACGAGATAGGGCTGGCCGAAATGGCCGCGGAATTTCTCGCCGACATCGATCGCGGTGATCGGCTGCATGGCGAGCGCGTCCATCCAGACGAGGCGGCTCGGGAACACCGCGTGCTTGGCGAGTTCGGGCACTATGCCCAATTCGTCGAGCACCTGCATGGCGTTCGGCGCGAGCTGCAGCCCGGCGCCGATCTCGCCGAAATCCTGTGCCTTCTCGATCACATGCACGGGCAGGCCACGGCGCGCCAGCGCCAGCGCCGTCGTCAGGCCGCCGATCCCGCCGCCGATGATGAGGGTCTTCAATCGCGTCGCGGCCATCCGGTTTCCTCTTTGCTCCGACTTATTAGGCGACGTTGCGGATCGCGGCGAGGCCCTTGAGGCGCTTGCGCAACAGGCCCGCGATGGCAACGCCGCATGATTTGGCCAGCGGATCCTCGATCCCGGGGCGAACCGCCATATCGACCGAAACGAGGCGCGGTGTGGCGAGCCGGATCCGGACCAGCTCGCCGGCATCGAGTTCGGTCGGGGCGCAGAGCGCCGGGAGGACCGCGATGCCGATGCCGCTGCGCACCATCAGTTTGGCCGCGCCGACCGTATCGGAAATCGCCACGACGTTGGGCTCCAGCCCCTTGTCGTTGAACATCGATTGCACCAGTTCGCCGTAGCCGGCATTCGGCTCGGTAATGACGAGCGGCGTATCGGCGATTTCGGCGAGATCGATGGCGCCTTTTTTCTTCAGCAGCTTGTGCCCGGCCGGCACGAATACCGCCATCTCGACCGAACCCAATTCCTCGCGTTTCAGCTCAGGCAGAAGATGGCTCGCGCTGATTTCGACGATGATGCCGAGACCGAGCGCGCCCTGCAGGATCTGGCGCTGGATGGTCGGCGAGGGGGCGGTCGCCAGTTCGAGGCGAAGATGCGCGAGTTCGTCGCGCAGCGCCTCGATCACCAGTGGAATGACGAAGGGGGCGATCCCGGAACTGATCCCGATGGCGAGGCCGCGTGTCGGGCCGCGGCGCAGGCGCCGGGCGACGTCGGCAAGCCCGGTGAGCCGCGTCATCGCCTGTTCGGTCTGGTCGAGGAATTTGCGTCCGAGGAAGGTTGCTTCGACACCGCGCGCCGTCCGCGCGAAGAGGGCGAACCCGAGTTCTTCCTCGAGAACCCGCACCTGCTGGCTGACCGAGGGTTGCGAGACGTTGAGACGCCGCGCCGCGCGGCTGAAACCGCGTTCGTCGCGAACGGCGAGCGCATAGCGAAGCTGGCGTTCGTTCATCGTTCTCCCTCCGCCGGGCCCCGGACCGGGCGCCGGCCCGATGCCAATATAGCGGCCCTATGGGCCTATTAGAATTCGCTCTTGGACCCCTCGGAAATGCCCCGTTAGTGACCAAGGACGAGAAAGTGCTTGAGCGCCGCGTTTGCACCAGCGCACACTTTCGACCGGCGATCACAGCGGACGGGGAGTGGGCTCATGCCGAAGGTCAAAATCCGCAGCGGCATCGAGATGTATTACGAGGTACATGGCGAGGGCGAGCCGCTTGTGCTCATCGCCGGTACCGGGTCGCATTGGCAGAAATGGGAGTTGTTCCAACTCCCGTATTTCTCGAAATACTACAAAACCATCGTCTTCGATCATCGCGGCACCGGCCAGTCGGACATGCCGGACTCGCCCTATTCGATCGAGATGTTCGCGTCGGACCTGGCGGAGCTGCTCGACGCCATTTCGATCAAGGGTCCGGTCCATGTCGTGGGTCACTCGATGGGCGGGCAGGTCGCCCAGCAATTCGCGCTCGACTACCCCGATAAGGTGCGCGGCCTGGTCCTGGCCGATACCGGCTCCGGTCCGTTCCCCGGCCACGATTTCGAGCGCGGGATTCCGATCGTCACCGCGATGACCTTCGCCAAGGTCGGCACGGTCGCCGAGCGTCTCAAGGATTCGCATCTCGGCGAGTTCTGGTACACGCCCGAATTCCGCGAGAAGCGCAAGGACGTGATGGCGAAGATCATCGAAAGTGCGATGCTCTGGCCGCCGCCGCTCAAACCCTATCTGCGCCACATCATCGCGCGCCAGAATTTCAACATCACTGACAAGCTCGACCGCATCGTCGTGCCGACGCTGATCATGGTCGGCGAGGACGACAAGTTCGCGGAAGGCACCGGCGCCTTCATCAAGCAGTGCCGTCATCTCTACACCAAGATCAGGGGCTCGAAGCTCGTGGTCGTGCCGCATGCGCGTCACGGCATCTTCTGGGAACAGCCGGAATTCGTGAACGACACGATTCACAAATTCCTCAAGAAGGTGAGCAAGGAGAGCGCCGACGCCTGACCGGTTCGATTGGCAATAGGAGATGACGATGCGCAAGGCGATGGCTGGACTGATTGTCACGATCGCGGTCTTCGGCATCGTCGCCGCGGCCTGTGCCGACACGCCGCTCGACCGTCTCATTGCCGGAGCGAAGAAAGAGCAGAAACTCACCGTCACGCTCTTTCCCCGCATCTCGCCCGAGGTCGCGGCCAAGATGGAAGCGGCGTTCAACGCGCGTTACGGGCTTTCGATCAAGGTCGAAGCCGATCTGACCGGGCGTTATTCGACCAAGGCGGCGCAAGGTGTGATCGAGCAGAACACCGGCGCGCCGCCGTCCTATGACGTGATGGTGCTGCCCGAGGCCGCGTTTGAGGTGCTCGATGGCGCCAAGGCGGTCGAGCCGATCGCCGATTGGGATCAGATGCTGCCCGAAGGCGCGGACAAGACGATCAGTCCCGGCCCGATCCAGGGCCGCGGTTTCATCGCTTACGATCTCTATTGGGGCTTTTCCTACAATTCCGACAAGATCGCCTCCGCCGACATGCCATCGACGATGCCGGATTTCGGCAAGCCCCAATACAAGGGCAAGATGGCGATCTCCGACTTCGCCACCAACTGGACCTACGCGCTGATGCGCTATTCGCCCGACGAGTTCCTCAAGATCGTCGCGGGCTGGGGCGCCAATCAGATCGTCATGATGCATCCCGAGCAGATGGCGCAGCATCTGGCCTTGGGCGAATATTCGCTCGGCCTCGACCAGACCACCGAACAGGTCGTCTCGGCCCAGAAGGCCGGACAGAACATCAAGATGGCGGTCTGGAAAGACGTCGTGCCGCATGGCGTGCTCGTCTATGCCGTGCGCAAGGGCGCGAAGTCACCCAACGCGGCCAAGCTCTTCACCCTGTGGCTGACCGGGCGCGAAGCCGTCGCCTTCGTCGGCCAATCGACCGAAGTCGGCAGCCGTCTTTACGCGGGTAGCGAAGCGATCGATCTGGCGCTGAAACTGGCCGGTGCGGCCGGGGTCAAGCCGGTCGGCTTCTTCGACAGCGATGAGACGTATAAGACACTGCACTGGCTCGGCACCAAGGACGGCGACGATTACAACCGCAAGCTTACCAATGCGATGCGCGGTCAATGATCGGCCATGGCGGTAACCGTCGAACCGGCTGATCTCGCCGGCGCGCGGCGCCATCCGTTTCGGTTCATCGACGGCGGCACTGCCGTCTTCGCCATCATCGCCTGGGTCGCGGCCGGTTTTATTCTCGTCCTGATGGGGCTGATCGTCTGGATGAGTTTCGTCCCCGGCCTGCCGGGCGATCCGGGCTTTACCCTCGCCAATTACGGCGACTTGTTCGGTCAGCGCACGCTCTACAAGGCTTTCGGCAACAGCGCGGTCATCGGCGCGGGCACTATCGCGATCAATCTGATTTTCGCGGTGCCGATCGCCTGGCTGGTCGAGCGGACTGACATGCCGGCCAAGCCATTGATCGTGACGCTGATCGCGGTCAGCGTGCTGATTCCGGGGTTCCTTAAGGCGATGGCATGGATCCTGCTGATGAGTCCGCAGATCGGCATGGTCAATCGCCTGGCGATCGATGCGTTCGGCGCGGCCGGACCACCGTTCAACATCTATGGGCTCGGCGGTGTCGTTCTCGTGCAGGGCCTGACCTTCACGCCCGAGATGTTTTTTCTCATCAGCGGGAGCATGAAGAGCCTCGATCCGTCGCTCGAGGAGGCGGCGCAGGCGGCCGGTGCATCGCGTCTCAAAACCTTGTTGCGCGTGACGGTGCCGTTGATGCGACCGGCGATCCTTGCCGCCGTCATCTACAACCTCGTCGCCGCCGTATCGCTTTACGAAGTCGCGGCGCTGCTTCTGGGCGGGCGTATCCCGGTGTTGTCGACCGAGTTGTTTCTCAATGTCCGCTCGGCCGGCGGCTCGATCAACCTTGCTTATGCCGCGGTCTATGCCGTGCTGATGATGGGCCTGGGGCTCATCGCGCTGTGGCTCTATGGCCGGGTGTTGAAGCGCGGCGATCAGTTCGCGGTCGTCTCGGGCAAGGCCTATCGGCCGGCGCTGGTGCCGTTGGGGCGGTGGAAATGGGCCGGGCTCGCCTATGTCGGGTTGTTTCTGTTTCTGACCGAATTTCTGCCACTGCTGACGCTCCTGTGGATGTCGCTGCTGCGCTCGCTCGAATTGCCATCCTTCCACATGCTTTCCGCGATCCGCTTCGATCAATATGTCCGTGTGTGGACGACGGTCGGTGGCTGGCCCGTCTTGTCGAACACGATCCTCCTGACGGTATCGACGGCAATCCTCGCTACTGGCGTTTCGCTGGCGATTTCGATGATCGCGGTGCGCTCGAAACTGCGCGGACGGGGCGTGCTCGACATGATCGCGATGATGCCGCATGTCGTGCCCGGCATTGCTTTTGCCTTCGCGCTGCTGGTCTTCGGGATCCTCTTGAACCGATTTCTTCACATCCCGCTTTACGGCAGCGTCGGAATTATCCTGCTCGGCGTCCTGGTCGAGCGAATTCCCTATTGCACGCGGATCACCAACGCGGCGTTGTTACAGCTTCACAAAGAGATCGACGAGGCCGCCGCGATCTGCGGCGCGACCCGGCTGGCCACGCTCGGACGGATCATCGCGCCGCTGATCGCGCCGTCGCTTGCCTACGCCGCGATCTGGGTCGCGCTGTTGTCGCTGCGCGAGGTGACGATCCCGCTGCTGTTGTCGGGTCCGTCCAACACGGTCGTGTCGGTGCGGGTGTGGACGTTGTGGGAGACCGGGCAATATGGTGCGGCTTCGGCGATCGGCGTTTCGATGTTCGCGATCATGGCGGTGCTGCTGCTGATCGCTCGTTATGCCTTTCAGGCGGGTGGCTGGTTGCGCCGCGCGCCTGACCCGGCGTCATAGGCAAGGAGATCGAGATGGACGCGGCCGAACGACGCGCGATCGAGTGGGACTGCCAGCAAACCCTGACCCGGTTCATCAATTGTCTCGACGCGCGGCGCTATCGCGATCTGGCAGCCTTGTTCGCACCCGACGGAGCCTGGTTCCAGGGCGGCAAGCCGTTGCGCGGACCCGCCGCGATCCTCGCCGCGCTCGAAAGCCGGCCGGAAGCCCCGAGCCTCGTGACCCAACACGTTGTCACCAATATCGTGGTCGATATCGTCGATGCCGATCATGCCGAGGCGATGACCTATCTCACCGTCTATCGTCATGACGGCGCGGTCGAAGCCGGTGCGCCCGCGCCGCTGGCGGGGCCTTACATGGTCGGGGTCTCGGCCAATAAACTGGTGCGTGGGTCCGAGGGCTGGCTGATCGCTGAAAAAAGAACCATCCGCAATTTCGAACGCGCGGGCGGGAAACAAGGAGGAGCGTCGTGAAGTTCAACTTCTTCCACCTGATGCCGTGGACCGGGATGACCGAGGCCGGCACGGATTGGCCGGTGCCGAACAAGCATTTCGATCCCGTCGAGGGCACCGAAACTTATCGCCGCTATATCGACACGATGGCCCATGCCGAGGATTGCGGTTTCGATCTGATCGGCTGCAACGAGCATCATTTCAGCCCCTATGGGCTGATGGCCAATCCCAATCTCATTGGCTCGATCCTGGCGACGCGCACCAAGACGGCGAAGATCGCGCTGTTCGGCAATCTCATCGCGCTCAACAATCCGATCCGCGTCGCCGAGGAATACGCGATGATCGACGTGATCAGCGGCGGGCGGCTTGTTGCTGGATTCATGCGGGGAATCCCGCATGAATATGTCGCGTACAACGTCAATCCCAGCGAAAGCTGGGAGCGGATGAACGAGGCGACCGAGCTGATCATCAAGGCCTGGACCGAACCCGAACCGTTCGGCTGGGAAGGCAAGCATTACCAGTTTCCCTCGGTCTCAATCTGGCCGCGTCCGCGCCAACAGCCGCATCCGCAAATCATGATGTCGGCGAGCAACCCGGAATCGGCAGTCGTCGCCGCGCGCCACCGCGCGATCATGGGCATCGTGCTGATCAGCAACCTCGACAATGCCAAGGAAAGCATCCGCGTCTATAAGGAGACGGCGCGCACCTATGGCTGGGAACCGGGGCCCGAGAATATCCTGATCGGTCAGCATCTCTGCCTCTGCGATACCGATGAGGAAGCGCTGGAAATGCTGAAAAAGGGCGAGGATTATTATTTTCGCGTGCTGGGCGGCGGCCCGCGCACGGCATCGCGGCTGGTGCTCCAGGAATCGCGGTTTTACGAAACCGAAACCCAGCGCAACGCGGTCGCCGCGCGGCGCCAGGCACTGGCCACCGGCACGATCGCCGACGCGGTCGAGCGTGGCCAGTTGCTGTGCGGCAGTCCGCGCAGCGTGATCAAGCAGATCAAGCGGCTGCACGGCGAACTCGGCATGGGCATCCTTCATTGCACCATGCATGTCGGCAACATGACCGACGCCGCCGTTCGCAACGGCATGCGCCTCTTCAAGGAACAGGTCTGGCCGGAGGTGCGCGGGCTTTAGCGCACCCTCCACATTCGGGGTCTTGTGCCGGCGCGCCGGAAGTCCGAAAATCCCATCCAACAAGGCAGGGGAGGACGCGCATGCGCCGGGTCGGCAAGAATACCTTCGCAGAAATCTATTTCCGCGGCTGCAATCCGAGTTTCGTCGAGACGAGCGACGGCTACGTGATGATCGATTCGCCGCAGCAACCGATCGACGCGGTGCGTTGGCGCGAGCGGATGGAGGAAAAAGCTCCGATCCGCTATCTCATCAATACCGAACCGCATGGCGATCATATCGCCGGCAACTGCTATTTCCCCGGCGTTCAGGTCGTCGGCCATACCAGCCTGCAGGCCTGCTTCGACCGCTACCTCAATCAATCCGGCACGATCGAGGAAAAGCGCGAGCGGATGAAGACCGCCGATCCCGACAGCGTCTGGCTGATGGGACATCCCGACTATAAGGACCCGAACGGGCCGAAGATCACCTTCGACGACAAGCTGACCCTTCACGTCGGCAATCACACGATCAATATCCTGCATCATCCCGGCCATACCGGTCCGCAGACGACGATCCATGTGCCGGAAGAGGGCGTCGCCTTTACCGGCGACAACATCTTCTACAAATGCCGCACCTGGCTGCAGGAAGCGGATCCCTGGGCGTGGCTCGATTCGTTGAAGCGTCTCGATGCGCTCGACGTCGAAACCTATGTGCCGGGTCATGGCGATCCGTGCGGTAAGGCCTATCTCAAGGAGCAGGCGCAGATCGTCGAGAACTGGGTCGGCATGGTCGAACGCTTCGTCGATCGCGGCGTCAGCGCCGAGGATGCACTCAAAGAGCCGATCGACGAGACCAAATACGATCCCTATCCGATGGGCCAGAACCTCTTCATGCATAACGAGCGCCTCAACGGCATGACGATGCGCAATCTGCACAAGCGGATTCTCGAAAAGAAGCAGAAGGCGGGCGCTTAGCGCCGCCCTTACCGGAGGAACAGATGGGTCAGTTCGCGATGGGCCAGTCGGTGCCGCGCACCGAGGATCCTCGTCTGTTGACAGGGCGGGGCCGCTATACCGACGATTTCGTGCTGCCGCGCATGAGCCACGGCTATGTCCTGCGCTCGCCACACGCCCATGCCAGGATCACCAGCATCGACGTCCGCGCGGCGCAGCAGATGCCGGGCGTGCTGGCGGTTCTCACCGGCACCGATTGGGCGGCCGAGAAATTCGGCACGCTCGGTCCGGTGATGCCGCGCAAACGCCGCGACGGTTCGCCGATGTTCGTTCCGCCGCGCCCGGCGCTGGTCAAGGACCGCGCGATGCTGGTCGGCGATCCGGTCGCCTTCGTCGTCGCCGAGACGATGGACCTCGCCAAGGATGCGGCCGAACGGATCCTCGTCGAATACGAGGCGCTGCCGTCGCTGACCGACACCGACAAGCTCCGGGAACCGGGTGCGCTGAAATTATGGCCGGGTTGCCCGGACAACGAATCATTCTTCTTCACCGCCGGCGACAAGGGAAAAGTCGATGCGGTCTTCAAGGCGGCGCATCACGTCACCAAGCTGAAGCTCGTCTTCAACCGCATCACCGCCGCGACGATGGAGCCGCGCGGCTGTATCGGCGATTACGACGACCGGCTCGAGCGCTACACGCTCTATGTCGGGACCCAGCGCCCGCATAGCACGCGCGGCGAGATCGCACGGCGAGTCTTCAATATATCGGAGAGCCAGTTGCGCGTCGTCGCCGGCGATGTCGGCGGCAGTTTCGGCATGAAGGGCAGTCATTTCCCGGAATACCAGTTGGCGCTCTGGGCCTCGAAGAAAATCCGCCGGCCGGTCAAATGGATCGCCGAGCGCAGCGAAGGCATGCTGACCGACGACCACGACCGCGACCACATCGCCGACGGCGAGTTGGCGCTCGACAAGGACGGCAAGTTCCTCGCCATGCGGGTGAGCCAGGTCTCGGCCATCGGCGCTTACATGATGCCGGGCGGCGTGATCTCGCCGAGCGCGCATTGGGGCGGGCTTGCGGGCACCTACACGACTCCGGCGATCTACGCCGAGGTGACGGCGATGTTTTCCAACACCGGCAGCATCGGCCCGTTTCGCGGCTCGGGCCGACCCGAGGCCTCCTATATCAGCGAGCGACTGATCGACAACGCCGCGCGCGAAATGGGCATCGACCGCGCCGAAATCCGCCGCCGCAACACCGTGCCGGTCAGCGCGATGCCGTTCAAGACCGGGCTGGTCTTCACCCTCGATTGCGGCGAGTTCGAAAAGAATCTCGACATGGCGCTCGATATGGCCGGCTACGGCGATTTCGAGAAACGCCGCGCGGAATCGAAGGCGCGCGGGAAATTGCGCGGCATCGGTTTCGCCAACATCATCGAGCAGACCTCGCAGACCTTCGGCGAAACGGTGATGGTGAAGTTCGATCCGGGCGGCACGGTAACGGTGATCCCCGGTTCGATCTCGCACGGCCAGGGTCACGACACGATGTACAAGATCATCCTGAGCGAGAAGCTCGGGGTCGATTCGGATAGCATTCGCGTCACCATGTGCGACACCGATCTCTCGCCGGACGGCGGTGGGACCTTCTCCTCGCGCACGGCGGTTCTCGGTGGCACGGCGGCGGTAATGGCGGCGGATAAGGTCATCGACAAGGCGAAGAAGATCGCGGCTCATGCGCTCGAGGTCACTGAGGCCGACATCGAATTCGTCGGCGGGCACTTTCGCGTGGTCGGTACCGACAAGGCGCTGCCGTGGAAAGAGGTGGCTGCGGTGGCCTATACCGCCGCACGCATGCCCAAGGGTATCGAGACGGGCCTGTTTGAGACCGCGAGCTATCACCCCGAGATTCCGAACTTCCCCAATGGCTGCCATGTCTGCGAGGTCGAGATCGATCCCGAAACCGGCATGTCGAAGGTGTTGCGCTACTGCGTGGTGGATGACGTCGGGACGATCATCAATCAGCTGACCCTCGAGGGTCAGATCCATGGTGGTGTCGGCCAAGGCATCGGCCAATGCTTCGGCGAACACATCACCTACGATCCGAAAACCGGGCAGGTGCTGGGCGGCTCGTTCCTCGATTACGGCATGCCGCGCGCTGACGACATGTGCTCGTTCGACACCCACGAAAATCCGGTGCCGACCAAGACCAATCCTTTGGGCGTCAAAGGTGCGGGCGAGGCGGGCAATGTCGGCGCGCTGGCCGCGATCATGAACGCCGTCGTGGATGCACTGGCGCCGGTCGGCGTCAACCATATCGACATGCCGGCCACGCCCGAGCGGGTATGGCAAGCGATTCGCGCAGCAAGGAATTAAACATGCCCCACGATCCTTCCGCCCTGAAGAACGCGGTTGGTGCGAGTAGCCCGGTCGCCACCGAAATCGCGACGACCGGGCCGGTGGCGCGGCTTGCGGCGACCTTCGGCATCGCCAATCCGGCCGCGAAGCCGGGCGACGTCCTGCCGCCCGGCTGGGCCGATCTCTATTTCGGCTCGCTGCATGGGCCCAGCAACATGCGGGCCGACGGCCAAGCCGCGAAAAGCGCATGGATGCCCGCCATTCCGTTCAGCTTCATCCGCGTCGGCGGCGACAAGACCGAGTTCCTTGGCGATGTTCGCATCGGCGACGAGCTGAAACGCTTCACCAAGATCAAGGAAGTGACGGTGGGTGGCACGGCCGACGCGCCGAACCTGCGTATGCTCCAGCGCACCGAGACGACGAGCCCGCGCGGCCTCACCATCGTCGAGGAACGCGAATTCGTTTATTTCGACGGTCACGGCCCCGCCGCGGCGCCGGCGCCGAGCTTACCGGCACCGGTATGGAAACGGCCGCTCGATCCGTCGCCGGTGCTGATGTTTCGCTATTCGGCGCTGCGCTTCAACAGCCACCGTATCCATTACGATCGCAAATACGCGATGGAGGTCGAGGGCGCGCCGGGACTGATCGTGCAGTCGTCATTGATGGGGCAGCTCCTGATCGAGCTCTGCGGCAGCGAGTTGCCGCAAAAGAAGATCGCGACGATCAGCCGGACCAATCGTCAGGTCGTCTACGATCTCGGTCCGATCACGCTCTGCGGTACGCCCAGCGCCGACGGAAAATCGGCGAAGGTCTGGGTGCTCGACCAGGCCGGTGTGCCGGCGCTTCATGGTGAAGTGGTGTTCGCCACTTGATTTACTCGTCATGGCCGGGCTTGACCCGGCCATCCACGACTTTCTTGCTGCGGGTGGCAAGACGTGGATGCCCGGCACAAGGCCGGGCATGACGGATTAAATAGCGCGATCTAAAGCCCGCGTAATTCCGGCATGACGTGGCGGGCGAAGAGCCCGATCGAATTGAGCATCTCCGCCTCGGTCATGTCGCCGAAGGCGAATTGCCCGACGAAGTAGTTGGCGCTCGATACGCTCATCTGTTTCTTCGCGTAAGAAATGACGGTGGCGGGCGAACCGGCGATGCCGCGTCCGTCCGCGGCGAGTTCGTCATAGGTTGGCGGCCGTGGGTGCGCGGGCGAATAGTTCGCGCGGACGAAAAGATGCGTGAAACTCGCGTGCCAGCGCGGATAGGCGCGGCGTGCGATGGCGACCGCCTGGGCATCAGTCTCGGCGACGACGACGAAGCGCCCCAGCCCCATCAACGGCAGGGCCTCGTGCGCTCGCGTCTCGGCCCAGGTCTTGCGAAACCGGTCATAACAGATGCGCGTATTCTCGGCGCTGTCGAGATCGATGACTTTTAGTCCTGCCCGCGCCGCGCGCTCGGCGCTATCCGGCGCGTGAACCCCGTACCAGATCGGCGGATGCGGTTTTTGCAACGGCGCCAGTTCCATCGGGACATCGTCGAAATCGAAGTGCTTGCCGTGAAAGGTGACGCTCGGCTGGGTCAGCCCCTGTATGACGATGTCGACGGCTTCGGCGTGAACGGTTTTCGCGTCTTCCGGGATTTGACCGAACAACGCCAATTCGGTCGGCGAGGCGCCGCGTCCGAAGCCGATCTCGATCCGGCCCCGGCTCATGTGATCGAGCATGCAGATTTCCTCGATCATCCGCAGCGGATGATAGAGCGGCAGCGCATAGACCATCGGACCGAAGCGCAGACGCTGGGTGCGCTGGGCGATGGCGGCCATGAACACGGAGGGCGAGGGCGCCATGCCGAGAGGCGTCGCGTGATGCTCGGCGACGTGATAGCCGAAGAACCCCAAGCGGTCATAGGCCGCGATGGTCTTGAGCCGCGTCTCGTAATAATCGGCGAGCGGTTGGCCGGATGCGTCGAGATGGTCGAAGACACCGAATTCCATGATGCTCAACCGCCTCGCGCTTTGTGTGCGGCGGCTGCCGCTTCCGATGCGGCTCCCGCTTCAATGCGATTCGCGGTCGAATTGGCGGCAACCTCTGTGTAGCTCCTTTGGCGCAACGCATTGGCCTTGGCGAAATGCGGCTTCACGAATTCGGCGACGAGTTCGAAGCTGCGCATCTGCGCGGGCCACGGCGCCAGGTCGTTGCCGAACAGCAGAACCGTGCCGAAGCCGCCGAGTTTTTCCTGGATGCGGGTGATTTCGCGGATGGCGTCGTCGGGCGTGCCGATGATCGCGACCTGGTTCTCCATGGCGAAACGCGAGGGGTTGGCTTGTCCGCGTGGAATACCGGGCGGGGCGGGGACGATGTCGTGGTTGTATGCGATGAATTCGGGAAAGCCCCAATCGGCGTCGGCGAAGGCCTGCTCGCGCGTCTCGGCGATATGCATCATCAGGGTGATGCGCCATTTGCCGCGATCGGGGACATGCCCGTGTTTCTTCGCTTCGACTTCGTGAATGTGCCAATTGGCGACGTGATGCTCGAGCACCGCGTCGTTCATCGGGCCTAGCGTCAGCAACCCGAGCCCATGCTTGCCCGCCGCGACGACGCCGGCGGGCGAACGAATGGTGGTCACCGCCATCTCCATCATCGGCTGGCTGAACGAGCCGACGCTGAGCCGCGCCTTGTTCAGTTCGAACCACGCGGTTTTGCGCGTCACCGTCTCGCCGTGGAGCAGCGCCACGATGGTGTCGAGGCTTTCGTCCATCCGGCCGCGCAGTTCCTTGACCGGGATCGCCAGCATCTGCGCGTCGCTCGGCAAGGCGCCGGGACCCACACCGAACATGGCGCGGCCGCGCGTCATGTGATCGAGCTGCGCCATCGCCTCGGCGAGCATGAACGGGTTGTAGTAGGGCAGCGACTTAACGCCGGTGCCGAGGCGGATGTATTTGGTGCGCTGGGCCGCCGCCGCGATCATCAACTCCGGCGCGGCGATCTGTTCCATCCCGCCGGAATGATGCTCGCCGTACCAGATTTCCTCATAGCCCAGGTGGTCGAGATGCTCGGTCAGCAGCAGGTCGCGCTCGAACGCGTAGGTCGGATTGAGCTTGGTCGAATGAAAGGGCGCGAGGAAAAGCCCGAACCGCATCGGCTTGTCGTAGACCAGTGCCGCCATCATTCCTCCCGACCTTTATTCCGGGAAGCCTAGCGCCAAAATCTTCAGCTTGCACTCAGGAGCTCACCCGACAGTGCGATGGCGGTCAGCAGGAAGCCCCGAACAGCGGAGCGTCGATTCACCGGCGGCAACACCTTGTCGGCGGTGGCGACCGCGCCCAGGAAACCGTCGGTATGCCAATGGCCGATTCCCGGTAGGGTCGGCAACGCCGCCACGGTGGGCCGGGGCCAGGGGCTCACGTAGAAATAAGGCTGGTCGTAATGGTCGTCGCCGGGGCTCATGCCGATGTTGATCGACCGGCCGGCCTTGAGCGTCAGCAGGGTCGCAATGTCGAAATGATGCGGCCAGCAGCGTAGGGGGCTGGGTCCGGCGCCGATGCTTGCGACCTTGTCGCGAATTTCCTCGATGATGTCGACGGCTGCTTCATACCAGTATCCGAGCGCCTGCTGCTGCAGTTGACGCTCGTAGAGCCCCTGCCGCGCCGGAATCTCATAAGGCAGCTTCGCGCCGCTCGGCGGCTTGAGGCCGGCAGCCTTGGCCACGCCGTCGATCCATGCGCCGGCTCGCGCATCGCGTTTGCCGTCGAGCTCCAATTCGCCGTGCCCGGTCGCGAATAGGATGAGCGACGGCAGGCGTAAGCCGAATTTGATTTTCCCGGGGAATTCCGCGGTGACGAGCGCCCCTCCGCTTTCGTCCCAACTGAGACTGGTATGGCTGTCATCGGACGCCGGGGCCAGGTTGGCGCGCGGGGCACGTGCCAGCCATTGCACGGCTTGATAGGCCTGGAGCCGTGCCTCGACCAGGCTGTTGGGTTCGGCGTCACCCAGACGCACCCAGAGTTCGCCGATCTCCATTCCGCACCCCCTACTGGCGCGCCGCCAAACGTCGCAACCGACGGTCCAGCCGCTCGAACCCCATGTCGGCGACGATCGCAAACAACCCCACCACGATCGCGCCCTGAATAACATAGGGCAGTTTGTCGCCGATGAGGCCGCCGATGATCGGCGTGCCCAAAGTAACGGCACCCACGGTCGAGCCGATCGTCGCGGTGCCGATATTGACGATCACCGATACGCGGACGCCGGCGAGAATCAGCGGGGCGGCCAACGGCAACTCGACTCGCCAGAGGCGCTGCATCGGCCGAAGCCCCATCGCATCGGCGGCTTCGAGAACCGTCGGCGACACGCCGGCGATCCCGGCCATGCTGTTCTTGAGGATCGGCAGGATGCCATAGAGCGCCAGGGCCACGAAGGTCGGCAGATCGCCATAGCCCAAGGCCGGCACCGCGATGGCAAGGACGGCCACGGGCGGAAAGGTCTGGCCGATGGTGGCGAGGGCTTCGAGGAGCGGCCGGAACTCGGCGCCCGCGCGGCGCGTGGCGAAGATGGCGCCGCCGAGGCCGAGGACGATCGAGGCAATGCTGGAGGTCACGACGAGTGCCGCATGATAGAGGAACAAGGTCGCAAAACTGTCGCCGGCATAGACTGGCGGCACGATCGCGGGAAATGCCCAGGCGAAGACCGGCGCCAGAAGCGGCATCGCCGTCACGGAGAGGACGAACAGCAGGGTGATCGCCGCGAGCGCCATGGATCAGGTCACCAGATCGGCGAGCGCAACCGCGCCGGCGATGCCGCCTTTGTCGTCGCACACCGGCAGCCGGTCGGTATGGCGCAGGATCATTTCGGAAAGCGCTTCGGTCAGTGGTGCCGAGGCCGCGATGGATGCGCCCGTCGCGGTGAGGCCCGGCCGCAGGTGATCGCCGACCCGTTGGAGCGAGAGAAGCTTCAGCCCGATACCGGTGCCGCCGATGAAGTCGCGCACGAAATCATTGGCGGGGTGCCCGAGGATCTCGGCGGGCGTGCCGAATTGCACGAGCTTGCCGTCGGCGAGGATCGCGATCTTGTCGGCAAGCTGCACCGCCTCGTCGATGTCGTGGGTGACCATCAGGATCGTCTTGCCCGTCGCTTGATGGATGGCGCGCAACTCGACGCGCAACGCATCGCGGGTGATCGGGTCGAGCGCGCCGAACGGCTCGTCCATCAACAACACCGACGGATCGGCGGCCAGCGCGCGGGCCACGCCGACGCGCTGCTGCTGGCCGCCCGAGAGTTGATGCGGATATTTCGCGCCCGTCGCCGGGTCGAGCCGCACCAGTGCCAGCAATTCGTCCACGCGTTTCGACACGCGGTCCTCGGGCCAGCCGAGCAGGCGTGGCACGGTCGCGATGTTGTTGCGAATGGTCCAGTGCGGGAACAGTCCCGCCGACTGGATGACATAGCCGATCCGGCGGCGGAGTTGTTCGAGCGGCAATGTCGCGATGTCCTGGCCGTCGAGGCGGATCGTGCCGCCGTCGCGCTCGATCAGCCGGTTGATCATGCGCAGCGTTGTCGATTTTCCCGATCCCGACGATCCGACCAACGCACAGAATTCGCCTTGCGCAACGGTAAAGCTCAAATCGGCAACGATGGGACGCCCGTCATAATTTTTGGCGACACGGTCGAATTCGATCATGACGTGGTCCTTTCGAACAGCGCGGCGGCGAGCGACAGCGCGAAATCGGCGGCGAGCGCCAGCAGGATGGTGGGGATGGCCCCGAGCAGCACGAGATCGATCGCGTATTGCCCGATGCCCTGGAAGATGAAGGTGCCGAGTCCGCCCGCGCCGATCAGGGCCGCGACGGCGGCAAGGCCGATCGCCTGGACGGTGACGATGCGCAGGCCGGCGAGGAAGGCGGGCATGCCGAGCGGCAACTCGATCCGCCAGAAAATCTGTCGCGGCGTCAGGCCCATGCCGCGCGCGGCATCGACCACGGCGGGATCGATCCCGGCGAGTCCGGCCTCGAGATTGCGCGCGACCGGCAGCAGCGAATAGAGCACCAGCGCGATGAGCGCCGGCGCGGTGCCGATCCCGCCGAGCCCCAGCGCCGACAACGGCGCGATCAAAAGGCCGAAGAGCGCGACCGATGGAATGGTCTGCAACAGGTTGAGCGTGCTGAACAGCGCGGTCTTGGCTTTCGCACGTCGCGCTGCCAACAGGCCAAGCGGCGCGCCGATGGCGAGTGCGAGGACAACCGCGACCAGTACCAGCAGGCAGTGCCGCGCGAACTCGATACCGAACACGTCGCGATGAGAGGTATATTCGCGCGCGATCGACAGATGGTCGAAGAGTCCGGCCCACGCCATGGCGGCTATGGGTGCGGCGAGCGTTAGGGCGACGAGAAGGCGCGTTATCGCTCGGGCTCGGAGACGTTGCAGCGCGTCGACAACGATCATCGCGAGGCAGAACATCGGTCCCCAGAACCCGAAGCCGAGCGCGATCCGTGCCGCTGGGGGCAGGGCGGCCATCAGCGTTGCGCCGGCGTGTCCGGCCTCATAAGCGATCAGAACGAAGCCAAGCCCGGCGATGATCAGCGTCGCAATGGCCTGTTTCGCGTAGGAAAGCGCCAGCAGGGCGATGGCCATCGCGAGCGGCAACCAGAAATCTGCCGCCTGCCACAGCATCAGCGGAGCGCCGCTGATCAGGCGATTCGGCGCTTGGGTGACGAAGGCCGCACCAAGGCACGACGCAATGGCGGCAAGCGTCAGCACCGCAAGAACTTTGTTGCGGGGGGCGAGGCTCATTTCGCCAGGCCGGCGAGATAGTCGCTCGCCACGACGGCGGCATCGTCGCCTTCGACGGCGATGCGGGCGTTGAGTGCCTGAAGTTTTTCCCGCGTCAATCCGGCGAAGGCCGGGGCGAGCAGGGATGCGATTTCGGGATGCGCCGATAACACGGGCGACCGGATCACTGGTGCGGGGCGATAGACGGTCTGCGCGCCTTTGTCGTCGGTCAGTACGACGAGCTTCAACGCGGCAAGAGCGCCGTCGGTGCCATAAGCCATGCCGGCGTTGACGCCCGAAATGCCTTCGGCGGCGGCGCGGATCGTCGCCGAGGTATCGCCGCCGACGAGTTCGAGCAATTGGCGGCGTGCCAGGGTGAAGCCATAGGCTTTCTCGAAAGCCGGCAAGGCGCCGGGGCTCTCGACGAATTCCGCCGAAGCGGCAAGCCGCACGGCGCCGCCCGAGTTCACGAAGGCGGCGAAATCCTCGAGCGATTTGAGGTTGTGCGTTTTGGCGAGGTCGCCGTTGACCGCGATGGCCCAGGAATTATCGGCGGGCGCGGCGGCCAGCCAGATCAGGCGATTGCGTTCGGCGTCGAGCGCTTTCACCGTGTCATAGCCACGCGCGGCGTCGTGCCAGACCGGATCGCTTTCGCGCGCGAAGAAGACGGCGCCGTTGCCGGTATATTCGGGATAGATGTCGATCTGGCCTTCGAGGATCGCGCGCCGAACGATCTGGGTCGGCCCAAGAAGCAGCCGATTGTCGACGCCGAGCCCGTCCTTCTTCAGGACGATCGCGATGATGTTGCCGAGCAGCGCGCCTTCGGTATCGATCTTCGACGCCACCACGATGTTGTCAGCGGCATCGGCTGCAGGGATCGCGAAAGCCGCGAGGAGGAGGCCGAGGATGCCGGCGATGGCGGCTTTCACCGGCGGCGATCAGCCCCAGGCCGGTTGCACGATCAGCTTCGGGTCGAGGAACTTGCCGCGCTCCATCACGACTTCGTTGTCGAGCAGCACGGTGCAATCGATCATCGGCGTGTCGATATGGCCCTTGGTGTCGCGCTTGCCGCCCATGTCGTTGTTGGGTCCGGTCGAGAACAGGAAATTGCCCGAGAAGACGCGGCCCGACGAGGCGATCTGTTCGAGATCGTTGCCGTAGACGAGAATCTGGTCCCATTGCGCGTGCGGATGCATGCCGAAGCCGAGATGCGACACGGCATAAGGATCGAGGTCGTCCTCGCCGCGCTTGTTGCGGTCGAGCCACGAGGTGAAGGCCTTCGCGTCGACGCCGCCTTCGACCTTGCGGATGAAGCCGTCGCGCACCTCGAGCCGAACCTCGCTCTCGATCAGGCGGATATAGGGCAGAATCCAGAAATCGCCGGGTTGCAGCACGACCGTGCCGTTGGCGCTGCCCTCGTCGGGATAATTGGTGATATGACCGGCGCCCCATTGGTCGACCCGGCCGCTGGTTTCGGCGAAGCCGTATTGGCTTTTGACCTTGAACTCGCCGCGCTTCCAGGTGAGGTCGGTGCCCGCGTCGCTCAGCAGTCGGATCTCCCGAGCATTGCCCCAGCGCTCGGCGGCGTGCAGCACCGCCTCTTTGAGGCCCGGCGGCGATTGCAGCTTGGCCAATTCGTCGGGTGCGACGATGACCGAGAGCACCCGCGCACCGGCATCGCGCGCTTCTTTCTGCCATTTGGCGAAATTGGGCGGTTGGAACGACAGGATGAGATCAGCGGCTTTCAGCGCTTCCATCACGCCCTTGGCGCGTCCGACCTCGCGTCCGACCCGCGCCCAGTCCGGCACCTGCGAAATGCCAAGCTCGTAGATATCGGCGCCGAGGTCGCTGGCGGCCGCCATTGCCGCCGCGACGTAATCGCGCCGCGTGTTGAGATTCGTCAAAAGCGCGATGGTCTCGCCGCGCTTTACCTGGCACAGCTCGAATTCCTTGCGGAAGACCAGCGGAAGCTGGGCCGGGTTGAGGGCTTGCGGGCGCATGGCATCGTCTCCTCGTCGCGTTTCTTCATTTGACTTTATGGGGCTGCGCCCGTCAACTTCGACCCGCATTCATCCTGGGGAGGAACAATGCCCTTTAATAAATTGCTGCGCCTGCTCGCCGTCCTGCTGACATTCAGTCTCTTGAGCGCGGGTGTCTCGCGCGCCGACCCGGTCAAGATCCGTATCGGCTGGATTGCCGCGCCGGGGCAATTGGTCGCGATCATGTTCGAGCCGCCGGGCGTCGCCAAGCACAAGGGTGTCACCTATGACTGGGAGCCGATCCACTTCCAGGCCTCGCCCAACCAGATCACCTCGCTCGCCTCGGGCGATCTCGACATCGCGACACTCGGATTTTCCAGCGTCACGCTGGCGATCGAGAACGCGGGGATCAAGGATCTGCGCGTCATCGCCGACGAGTTCCAGAACGGCGCCAACGGCTATTTCTCGACGCTCTACGCGGTCTTGAAGGACTCGCCGATCAAGACGATCGAAGACCTGAAGGGCAAGGTGGTCGCGACCAACGGCATCGGTGCCGGCGTTCACATCCTGATGGTTGGCGGCTTGACCAAGCACGGCCTGGTCGACAAGCGCGATTACACGACGATCGAAATCGCCTTCGCCAACATGCGCTCTGTGCTGGTCGAGAAGAAGGCCGACCTTATTACCGACACCTCGCCCTTTGCCTTCACGCCCGAGATGCAGGCCGTGGCCCGCCCGCTCTTCGACGCGCGCGAGGGCTTCGGTCCGGCGGCGTTGTCGTTCTGGACCGCGCGGCAGGGGTTCCTTGAAAAGAACCATGCGGCGGTGGTCGACCTGCTCGAGGATTACGTCCGCACCATCCGCTGGTACATGGACCCAGCCAATCACACGGTGGCGGTCGGCATCCTGGCGAAGTTCTTCAAACAGCCGCCCGAAACCTTCGATAGCTGGCTCTTCACCAAGAAGGACTGGTATCGCAGCCTCGACGCCTTGCCGGACATGGATGTGATTCAGTCGAACATCGAGCTGACCAACAAGCTCGGCTTCATCAAGACCAACGTCAACATCAAGGATTACGGCGACCTGTCGCTGGTGAAGGAAGCGGCAGCGCGGGTCAAATAGCGACCGCGTAGCGCGGCAGCAGCATCGAGGCGTTGGCACGTGTGATCTGATCGAGCGTGCCTTCGCCGATGCCGCACTCGGTCAGCAGCCTTATATGTTCGGGCGCGCTGCGGAACGGGTAGTCCGTGCCGAACAGAAGCTGCGTTGCCGGCACCAACGGCATCAGTGCGCCGAGTGCGAAGCGGGTCGAAGCTTGTGCCATCTCGTAATAGAAGCGCTGCAGGATCGGCAACACGCCGTCGGGTACTGCCGCCTTGAGCGCCGGGTTGAGCGACGGCATGCGGATGAAGCGCTCGGCGATGAACGGCATGGTGCCGCCGCCATGCGAGAAGATGAAGCGGATGTTCGGATAGCGCAGGGCCGAGCCGCTGAAGACGAGGCGGGCGATAGCGCGCGACGTGTCGGTCGCGAACTCGATCATCGTATCCGGAATGTCGGGCACGAGGTCGGTACAGCAATGCGGCGCCGCCGGATGAACGAACACGACGGCCTTGCGGCGGTCGAGCTCGGCAAAGAGCGGCGCGTAATGCGGATCGCCGAGCCAGCGATCGCCGATATTGGTCATCAGGCCGATGCCGTCGGCGCCGAGCGTCTCGAAGGCATAGTCCAACTCGGCGAGACTCGCGTCGATATGATTGATCGGCAGGGCGGCAAAGACGCCGAAGCGGCCGCGATGATCGCGCGCCAGTTGCGCCATGTAGTCGTTGCCTTCGCGCGTGATCTTGATGGATTGCTCTTTGCCGCCGTCCCAGGTCTCGGGCGGATAGGGCAGCGACAGCATCGCCGCGCCGACGCCGCCTTGCCCCATATCGTCGATCGCCTTCTCCACCGACCATTTGGCGAGCGCGCCCGGATTGGCGCTGTTGGTGCCGAGATAGGCGAGGTGGCCCGGCGGGACCGCGTGGTGATGAACGTCGATGCGGCGGTTTTGTGTGCTGGTCAAGGCGATTGTCTCCCTGGCCTCACTCTATCGGGATCGGCCGGGATATTCCATTTGCCGCGCGGCGATGCGTGGCTTAGTTTCGTCGGCCTTCGAGGTCGGGCGCGGTTATGAGCTGGGATATCGCATCTCTCTTTTCCGATGATACGGAAGCCGATCGCGCTTTCCGCGCCGAGGTTCGCGATTTCGTGCGCGACAACTGCCCGCCCGAACTGAAGCGCCATGGGTTCCGCATCGATCCGCCGGCGCTGAAGCCCTGGCATCGCAGGCTTTACGAGCGCGGCTGGGCCGCGCCGCATTGGCCGAAAGAATATGGCGGCATGGGCGCCACCCTGACGCAGCAGATCATCCTCTTCGAGGAGATCGTGCGCGCCGGCGCGCCCACGCCCTATCCGCACGGCCTCAATTTCATCGGCCCGATCATCATCAAGGCGGGAACCGAGGAACAGAAAGCGCGGTTCCTGCCGTCGATCCTCTCGGGCGAGGCGACGTGGTGCCAGGGTTACTCCGAGGCCGGCGCGGGCTCCGACCTGGCGAGCCTCAATACCCGCGCCGTGCTCGACGGCGATCATT
Organism: uncultured Rhodospirillales bacterium; assembly: GCA_903828515.1. Taxonomy (GTDB): domain Bacteria; phylum Pseudomonadota; class Alphaproteobacteria; order ATCC43930; family CGMCC-115725; genus CAIKMD01. The sequence goes on from CAIKMD010000002.1 coordinate 126,317, forward strand.
TCGTCGTCAACGGCCACAAAATGTGGACGACCAACGGGCATTACGCCGATTGGATGTTCGCGCTGGTGCGCACCGACCCCGAGGCGAAGCCGCGCCATGCCGGCATCAGCATGTTGCTGATCGACATGCGCACGCCGGGCATCACGGTGAAGCCCATCCAGACCCTCAAAGGCGACGCCGAGTTCGCCGAGGAATTCTTCGACAATGTTCGCGTGCCCCAGGAAAATCTTTTGGGCGGGATCAATCAGGGCTGGCGCATCGCCGGCATGGTGCTGGGCGGCGAACGCTTCACCACCGGCCATCCGCGCTATGCGCTGGTCTATCTCAACCAGGCGCGCCAGATCGCCAAAGAGACCGGCGCGTGGGACAACCCGACCTTCCGCGCGCGTCTGACGGAACTCGAAATCGATCTACTCGCCTTCCTCGCCTATTACCGGCAAGCCGCGAAGCTGCACGGCGCCAACGCTGCGCCGCTCTCGATGGCGCCGGTGATCAAGATCGCCGGCGGCGGTCTGGCGCAGCGCAGCTCCGAATTGCTGATGCTGGCGGCGGGCGGGCGGGGGCCGTCGGTCGAGGATTTCCCGCTTCAATCGGGGCCGGTCAATATCGGCTCGGAATTGTTCGAGATGCGGCGCCTCTCGATCGGCAGCGGCACGCTCGAGATCAACCGCAACATCATCGCCAAGCGCGTGCTCGGCCTGCCGGACGAATAAGAAATGGATGAGCTGCTCAGCGAGGACCAGAAGCTGCTGCGCGAAAGCGCGGCGCGGCTCTGCGCCGATGTCGGCGGCGCCAAACGCGCGCGGGAATTGCGTGATAGCGGCGCGGATATCGATACCGAAGCCTGGGAAGCGATCCGCGAGGCGGGCTGGCTCGGCGTGCTGGTGCCCGAGGCGAAGGGCGGCGCCGGGCTTGGCGCGGTCGAACTCTATCTCCTGCTCGAGCAGGTCGGACGCCACGCGGTGATGGTCCCGCTGATCGAAACCACGGCGTTGGCGTGGCTGGTGAGCCAGAGCAAGGATGAGATGGGACTGTCCGCGCTGCTCGCCGGTCGCGTGATGGTGCCGGCGCTGGCGATGGACGGCTGGGATTTTCGGGCCGGAAAGGGCGCCGCGCGCGCGGCCTTCGCGGCCTCGGCGGAAGAATTCCTGATGTTCACCCATGTCGCGGGCGAGCCGGCCTTGCGTCTCGTGCCACGCGACGATCCGGGCCTGCAGTTCTCGGTCACGCGCAATGTCGATGGATCGAGTGCGACGCGGCTCGCCTATGCCGGCGGTGCACCGGTCCTGGTGCGCGGCAAGGAAGTCGATGCGGTTGCCGCGCGACTGGGCGATCTGTTGGCGCTCGGCACCGCGATCGAATTGTTGGGTCTGTGCGAAAGCGCGCTCGCCATGACCCTCGAACACTTGAAGACCCGCAAGCAATTCGGCCACCCGCTCGGCAGCTTCCAGGCCTTGCAGCATCGCGTCGTCGACGGCTTCGTCGATCTCGAGACCAACCGCGCGCTGATCCATCGCGTGTGCGTGGCGTGGGACACCGGAACCTACGAGCCGGCGATGATCGCGGCGGTCAAATCGCGCAGCGCGCGCATTGTCGCCGATATCATGCGGACCAGCCTGCAATTCCACGGCGCGATCGGCTACACCGACGAGCACGATATCGGCATTTTGTGGAAGCATTCGCTGGCGTTGTCGGCGCGCTACGGCAACGAGCTGACGCAATCCGACCGTTTCGCGCGACTGACCGCGGACGAGGAATGATGACGAGCGCGTTCCCGCCGATCCGCGATCTGCGCGACATCGAGGCGCTGGAAAGCGTCCCGCTCGAAGAGCGCATCGGCGACGGCAACGTCAATGTCTGGGTCCGGCGCGGCCTGTCGCTCGATCCATCGAAAGTCGCGCTGCAATATTTCCCGGTCGCCGATCCGGCGTCGGCACCGATCGAAGTGACCTATGCGGCGCTGCGCCGGCAGGTGATCCAGGCTGCCAATCTCTTTCATGCCAGCGGCGTGCGCGCGGACGACGCGGTGGTCTATATCCTGCCGACGCTGCCGTCGCTCTATGTCGCGTTGCTCGCGGGCGTGGAAGTCGGCGTTTCCTGCGGTCTCAACTGGATGCTGAAGGCGCCGCAGGTGCTGGAACTCATCCGGGCCGCGCGCGCCAAAGTCGTTGTCGCGCTTGCCCCGACACCGGGTTTCGAGATTTGGGAAAATCTCCAATCGATCCGCGCGCAGCTCGATCCGTCGGTGCGTGTATTCTCGGTCGCGATGGACGGCAGCGAGAAGATCGCGGCGAGCGATTTCGAAACCGCTTTGGCGGCGCAGCCGGGCGACGCGCTGGCCTTCGACCGTCACGTCGCGCCCACCGACGTCGCGGCTTACGTCCATTCCGGCGGCACGACGGATTCGCCCAAGCTGGTGAAAATCACCCATCGCGGCCTCAGCTATAAGATCTGGGCCAACACGATGACGATGGCGCACGGTCCCGAGGACGTGATGTTCGCGGACTATCCGATGTTTCACATCGCGGGGTTCTATAGCCGGGGCGTTACCGCGATGGCGGTCGGCATGCGCATGGTGCTGCCGACGCCGCTGGGCGCGCGCAACAAGGAATTCATCGCGAATTACTGGAAGTTCGTCGCGCGCTGCGGCATCACCAGCCTGACCGGCGTGCCGACGACACTGTCGGTGCTGGCAAAGAATCCGCCGAAGGGTGATGACGTCTCGTCGCTGCGGCCGTTCATGTCGACCGGCTCGACCGCTTTGCCGATCGAGGTCGCACGCGAGATCGAAAACGCGACCGGCGTGCGCATCCTGCTCACCTATGGCGCGACCGAATACACCGCCAACGTCACGCAAGGCCCGCGCGACGGCGAGCCGCGTTACGGCTCGGCGGGGTTGCGCATTCCCTATACGAATTTGCGGGCGGTGAAGCTCGACGCCCAGGGCAATACGGAACGCGAATGCGCGGTCGATGAGATCGGCGTCATCCAGATCAAGGGGCCGGGCGTCACGCCGGGCTATGTCGATCCGCAATTCAATCGCGGCATTTTCACCACCGATGGGTGGTTCGTCTCGGGCGATCTCGGCCGGTTCGATGCCGAGGGCTATCTCTGGCTCACCGGGCGGGTCAAAGACGTGATCATTCGCGGCGGACACAATATCGACGCGACGCTGATCGAGGATACGCTGCGGCGGCACCCGGCGGTCGTGCTCGCGGCGGCGGTCAGCAAGCCGGACGCTTATGCCGGCGAATTGCCGGTCGCCTATGTCGAACGCCTGAAAGGCTCGACCGTTACCGCCGATGCACTGAAGGCCTTCACGCGCGAACACATCACCGAGCGCGCGGCGACCCCCGACGAGATTTTTTTGGTCGATCAATTGCCGCTGACCGATATCGGCAAGCCCGCGAAAGTGCAGCTTCGCCAGGACGCCGCATCGCGCACCTTCCGCGCGGTGCTCGGCAAGGCGTTGGGCCGAGACGTGACGGTTACGGTCGCGCCCGACGCGACACATGGTTCGCTCGCCACGATCCGCGTCGAGGGTGGCGCATCAGAAACCGATGTGGCCCGCGTCATGAAGGACTACACGATGGCGTGGCGCCTCGATGGGGGAACGCGATGAGCCTCGAACGACTGACGGTCGAGCGCGGCGCACGTGGGGTCGCGACATTAACCCTCAATCGTCCCGACCGCGGCAACGCCTATGACGATGTGATGCTGCGCGAGCTGCAGGCCGAGATCGCGTCTCTGGGCGTCGATCCGGCGGTGCGTGTCGTGGTGGTGCGCGCGGCCGGCAAGCATTTCTGCGTCGGCGCCGACATCGCCTGGCACCGCAGCAACCAGGGCACCGACGCGCATAGCACTGGTCCGAAACTGATCGAGGTCCTGCTGGCCCTCGATGCCTGCCCCAAGCCGACCATCGCCATTCTGCATGGCGCGGCGGTCGGCGGCGGGTTGGCCTTGGCGATCTGCTGCGACATCGCGTTGGCGGACAGCGAGACCTTCTTCTCGATCCCCGAGGTGCGGATCGGATTGGTGCCGGGCCCGCTCGTGCCGATCTTCCTGCGCGCGATGGAATACCGCGCGTTCCGCCGCTACGGGCTCTCGGGCGAACGGTTCAGTGCCGTCGAAGCATTGCGGCTTGGCCTGGTGCACCAAATCTGCGCGGTCGATAAGATCGAGGCCGAGCTGGCGCCGATCATCGAGGGGTTGCTGTTGGGCGCGCCGGGCGCCATCGCGTCGCTCAAAGCCGTCGCGGCACGACTTGCCGTGCCCGGTATCGATGGCACGTTGTTGGGCGATCTCGAAGCCGCGTCGCGCGACATGCTGACGACACCGGAAGCCAAGGAAGGCGTCGCCAGCTTCCTCGAAAAGCGCAAGCCGAGCTGGTATCCGAAAGTCTAGGGCGAGACCTCTTCCAGCACCCGGCCGTTGGTTTCGATCGCCGAGGTTGCCGCGACCAGCGCGCCGATCAGGGCGACGCAGCCGAACATGCAGAACACCCAATCGAGCCCATAGCTGCCGATGATGTAGCCGACGACGCCCGGCCCGATCGTCGAACCGAGGCGCAGCCACGCGGTGGCCGTCGCGGTGCCGCGTGCGCGGAGCCGCGTCGGATAAATCTCCGCCGTATAGAGGTAGCAGAGGTTGGAATTGGAGCCGGTGAAGAAATAGGCGAGCGAGGCCCAGAACAACAGCATCTGCGCGCTGCTCACGCCGAAATACCACAAGATCAGCAGCGGCGTGGCCGAGCCGATATAGGCAATGAGGAACCACAAGCGGCGCCCGGTCCAATCAACGATGAACGCGACGCCGAGCGTGCCGACCAGCCCGCAGGTGACGGTGACGAGGCCGTAAATCAGCGCGGTCTGGAGGTCGAGCTTGAACACGGTTCGATAGAGCGTCGGCAGCCACGACGAGATGCCATAACTCACGAAATAGGAGCAGAACCACAGCAGCCAGGCGACGATCGTGCGTTTGCGGTAGAGCGGGGTGAAGAGTTCCGACCATGGCGCCCGGTCGCGCTTGGCGACCTCGACGATGGGCAGGGTCGGCGGCAATTCCTTGCCGCGCCGGATCGTGTCCTGCTCGAGATCGGTGACGATCTTGTCGGCTTCGGCGAGACGACCTTTATCGGCGAGCCAGCGCGCCGATTCCGGCAGGGCGCGCCGCAGGACGAGGGCCAGCAGCGCCGGAACCGCGCCGAGGACGAACATCGATTGCCAGCCGTAGCGCGGGACCATCCACACGCCGATGAGCGCGGCGGCAAAGAGACCGACGCCAAAGATGCCTTCATAGAGCAGGAAGAACATGCCGCGGCCGCGCGCCTTGGCCATCTCGCCGATGTAAGCGGCTGCGACCGGTACCTCGCCGCCGAGCCCGATGCCCTCGATGGTGCGCAGGATGAAGAGCGAGTTGTAGTCGGTGGCGAACGCGCAGGCGAGGCTGCCGAGCGCGAAGAGGGTGATGCTGAGCACCAGCGCGCGCAGCCGCCCGATGCGATCGGCCACCCAGCCGAAGCACAACGCGCCGAGCAACTGACCGGCATTGCCGGCCGAGATGAGCAGGCCGACTTCGCCTGGCGGAATCTGCCACAGTCCGACCAGGACGGGCAGGACATAGGCGATGGTCAGACTGTCATAGGCATCGAAGAAGGTGGCGGTGCCGACGATCAGCCGCGCCTTGACGTGCCAGCCGGTGACCGGCAGGCGTTCGATCCGCGCGACGATTTCGGCGGCGTTGTTTCCGTTCATGTGGATCAAACTTTCGGCAGGGGAAATTTGGCGAGATAAGGCGCGTAGTCGTCTTCGAGGTCGATCCTCAGCGCCGCCAGCATCCGCACCGTTGAATTATAGGCGCAGATCGCGTGCAGCAGATCGATGAGCCGCTCATCGTCGAGATGCGCGCGCAGGATCGCGAAGGTCTCGTCGGAAAGATCGCTCTGGGCGGTGAGTTCGCGCGCCGCTTTGAGCACCGCCTTGGTCAGGGCATCGAGGCTCGTCGGTTTGCCGGCGGTGTCGTCGGCGAGGGCGCGGATGTCGGCTTCGCTGACGCCGGCATCGAGGCCGATTTTCAGGTGATGCGCGTATTCATAAACCGAGCGGGCGAGATAGCCGACCTGGATGATCGCCATTTCGCGCAGGCGCGGGTCGAGCTTCGATTGATTGCGGATATACATCGCGCCGGCATTCGAGGCGCGCGCCATAAGCGGGCTATGGAACAGAAGGCGCGTCAGGTTGATGTCGCGCATGTGCTCGCGATGTTCGGGCGCGAGGTCTTCCTTGTTGAGGTATTTGAATCGCGCCATCGGCTTCCCCCCATCAGCCCCGGCTTATGCCGGTTTGTTGTCGATCCCATACTATGAAATGTGGCATGCGGCAACGAGAATGGGCAGCGATGATTGACTCGCCCATGGGCAACCGGTAGCTTTTTCGCAAATCGGCCCACATTGACAAGTCATTGATTCGACTGGCAGGGAGACGCCTATGGGTGTGCTGAGCGCCCGATCCTATGTCGACGATCGTCCCGCGGATGGCGTGTTCCGCGTGCACCGCGACGTCTACTCCGATCCCGAGCTTTTCGAGCTCGAGATGAAGTACATTTTCGAGCGAACCTGGAACTTCCTCACCGTCGAAACCCAGATCGCCAAGCCCAACGATTACATCACCACCTTCATCGGTCGCACCCCGGTCGTGGTGATGCGCGACGCCAAGGGGAATATCGGCGCTTTCCTCAATTCGTGCCGCCACAAAGGCGCCACGGTCTGTCGTTTCGAGAAGGGCAACGCCAAGTTTCATGTTTGCCTCTATCACGGCTGGGCCTATGACGCGTCGGGCAAGAACGTCAGCATCAAGCAGCGCGAAAGCGCCGATTATCCGGCGGCGTTTGATGCCGAGAATCACGACCTCATCCCGATCGCCAAACTCGCGAGCTACAAGGGCCTGATCTTCGGCAGCCTGTCGCCCGACGTGCCGCCGCTCGAGGAGCATCTCGGCGATCTCAAATTCTTCATCGACCTGCACATGGAGCAGGGAGCGCAGGGCATGGAAATCATTCCCGGCCGCGTCGCCTATACCTATCGCGGCAACTGGAAGATGCAGCTCGAGAACGGGCAGGATCCGTATCATGTCGATACGGCGCATGGCAGTTTCATGGCGATCGCCGAGCGCCGTCGCAAAGGCCAGGGCAATACAGCCGCCCAGGAGCAGGACTGGCAGAAGCGCAATAACGTCCAGATCGGCGCTTACGAGTTTCCGCACGGCCATACCTCGGTCTGGCACGACGTGGCCGAGCCCGAACGGCGCGCGGTCTATGCGTCGCTCGACGAAATCAAATCGCGCGTCGGTCCGCTCAAGGCTGAGTGGATGGTGAGGATGCGCAACGCGGTGTTCTTCCCCAATCTGCAGATCGCCGACCAGATCGTGCCGATCCTGCGGACCTTCCGGCCGATCTCGGTGGGCGTGACCGAATTGCGCAGCAATGTCATCGGCCCGATCGGCGAGGCGCCGGAAAAGCGTGCGGCGCGGCTCCGCCAATTCGAGGATTTCGTCAATCCCGGCGGCTACGCGACGCCCGACGACATCACTGTCTTCGCCGATTGCCAGGTCGGCTTCGGCGCGACCGGTGTCGATTTCCTGCAAGGCTATTCGCGCGGCATCGGCGCGTCGCAACAAGGCGCCAATGAGGAGGCGATCGAGGCCGGGCTCCATCCGGTGTCGAGCGTCAAAGGCCATCGCACCCAGAACACCGAGACCGGCACGCACGCGCCGTTTCGCGAATGGGTTCGCTTGATGGAAGCCGGCATGGCGGGGCGGAAGGCCTACCCATGAGCTTGAACGAAGTCGAGCTGCTGGCGGCCGGCGCCGATCTGCTTGCGCGCGAAGCCGCCTATCTCGACGAGCGCCGTTGGGACGAATGGGTCGCGCTGTTCGCGCCGGATTGCGTCTATTGGGTTCCGACCTGGACCGCCGAGGGAACGCTGACGACCAACCCGCAGACCGAATTGTCGCTGATGTATTTCGCCGGCCGTGGCGGGCTCGAGGATCGCATCGTCCGCATTCGCTCGGGCCGTTCGCCCGCGGCGCTGCCGCTGCCGCGCACCACGCACATGGTCGGCAACATCCTGCCGCTCGAAAAGCCCAATAGCGAACGCATCCGCCTGCGGTCGTCGTGGACCTGCAACGCGTTCTTTCCGCTGATGAATAGCAGCCACACCTTCTTCGGCCGGGCCGAATACGAACTGGCGCTGCGCGGCGGTGTGTGGTCGATCGCAAAGAAGAAAACGATTCTCGAAAACGATCGCATTCCAATGCCGATCGACATCTATTGCCTTTGAGGGGAGGGACCATGCGTCGCCTGATTTCGCTGCTTGTCGGTGTCCTGCTGCTTGCGGCCGGCCATTCGGCTTTTGCCGCCGACACCAATTGGCCGACCAAGCCGGTGCGCTTCATCATCGGCGTTCCCGCCGGTTCGCAGCCCGATCTGGTCGCGCGTATCGTCGCCGACAAGCTGTCGCAATCGCTGGGTCAGCAATTCATCATCGACAACGTCGCGGGCGGCGGCGGGTTGATCGCGACCAGCAAGGCCGCGCATGCGGCGCCCGACGGCTATACGTTCTATCTGGCGGGCCTGTCGGTGGTCGCCACCGATAAATGGATGTTCAAGAACCTGCCTTACGACCCGGACCATGATTTCGTGCCCGTCGCGATGCTGTCCGATGCCAATGCCTTCGTGCTCGCCGCGCATCCGAGCGTCAAGGCGAAGAACATCCCCGACTTGATCGCCTTGGCCAAAGCCGAACCGGGCAAGCTCAGCTTCGGCTTCAGCCAGATCGGCATCGTCACCCTGATCGGTCCATGGCTCAACACGATGGCCGGCATCGACATGGTCGGCATTCCTTATAAGGACACCGGCGCAATGCTGCAGGATACGGTCTCGGGCCGTATCCAAATGACGTTCACGACCTTCGACGCGGTCCAGCCTTACCTCGACAACAAGTCGCTGGTTCCGCTCGGCGAGACATCGGCGGAACGCGTTCCCGGTCACGACGACGTGCAGGCCGTCGCCGAAACTTTGCCGGGCTATCGGGTTCAGGGTTTCACCATCGTGTTCGCCCCGACCGGCACGCCGCCCGATATCGTCAAGAAGCTCAATGCAGCGATCGATCCGATCGTGAAGGACAAGGCTTATGTCGATCGCTTGTTGTCCTATGGCACGACCATTCGTGGCGGGGCGGGAACGCCGGAATCGATCGCCGCGTTCGAGAAGACCGAACGGGAAAACTGGGCGAACATCTTCACCAAGCTCAAATACGAAGCGCAATAGGCGAGGGACCGGTCCGTGGCGTTCGAAATCAGGCGTGTCGTCACCGCGCATGACGCGGCAGGACGTTCGACGGTCGGCAGCGACGCGGTGGTTGTCTCGACCCCGGGCCGGTTCGACGCGCGGGTCGGGCGTTATGATCCATGGTCGACCGATTCGATGCCGCCTGTGCTCGACGGTCCCGATCCGACCGCGAAGCCCGGCACGGTCACGCCGCTGCCTTATGGCTCGATCTTCCGCATTCTGGAAATTCCGCCCGACAACGATACCGATTTCCACAAGACCGATACGATCGACTACTACATCATCCTGAAGGGCGAGCTTTACCTGCTGCTCGAGGAGCAGGAGGTGCTGTGTCGCGAGGGCGATGTGATCGTGCAGCGCTCGACCAATCACGGCTGGCACAATCGCAGTGGCAAGCCCTGCGTGTTCGCCGAAATCCTGATCGACGCGAAAGGCAAGTGACGGCGATGGCTTTTGAAATCCGCCGCATCGTCACCGCCCATGCCGCCAACGGCAAGTCGACCGTCGGCTCGGACAGCGTCGTGCGCTCGCAGCCCGGTTCGATGCAGCCGGCGATATCGATCGCCAATCTGTGGATCAACGAGACGTTGCCACCGGAATTGAACGGCCCCGACCCGACGGCGAAGCCGTTTCCGATGTTGCCCAGCAACGCGGGCGCGGTGTTCCGGATTTTGGAACTGCAACCCGGTACGCCGCCGCACATGCACAAGACCGCGACGATCGATTATGTCGTGGTGACCGAGGGCGTGCTCACCATGCTGCTCGATGACGGTACGGAGTTGACCCTGAAGCCGCATGACGTGCTGGTGCAACGCGCGACGGTTCATGGCTGGGCCAATCGCGGCGACGTGCCCTGCCGTTTCGCGACGGTGGTGATCGACGCCTCGACCACGCGTCCTTAGGAGAACGCCATGCCCGATGGAATTTCCACCCGACCCGACGCGATCTCGACAGCGGAGTTGGAGCGGCGCTGGTCCGCGACGCGAAGCGCGATCCGCGCCGCCGGTCTCGACGCCATCGTCCTGCAAAGCTCGGAAGACTGGATGGGCGGCTATACGCGCTGGTTCACCGATACGCCGGCGACCAATGCCTATCCGCGCTCGGTGATCTTTCCGGCCGATGGGCTGATGACGACCTGCGAGGTCGGCAACTTCGGCACATCGGTCGATTCCAACGGGAACCACCCCGATCTTCGCGGCGTCGGCCGGCGTGTGGCAACACCGAGCTTCAACGGCGCGGTCAATTACACCGCGCGCTACGACGCCGAACTGATGGCCAAGGAGATCAAGGGTCACGATTTCCGCCGCGTTGGTCTGGTCGGCGCCGACGGCATGTATCACGGCTTTGCCCAGGGCCTGAAAGATTTGGCGCCGAACGTCGAATGGTCCGATGCCACCGACCTGATCGACGATCTGAAGGCGATCAAAAGTCCGGAAGAGATCGGCTTCATCCGCCGCGCCGCGGCGATCCAGGACGAGGTGATGACGCTGCTGCTCGATTATGTCCGTCCGGGCATGAAGGAGTTCGAGGCGGCCGCCTATATGCAATACCAGACCACGTTGCGCGGCGGGGTGCAGGGCCTCTACATGGTGATGGCGAACCCGCCGGGCCAGCCGAGCTTCGTGAAGCCCAAGCACATGATGACCCGCGAGATTCAAAAAGGCGACGTGGTCGGCCTGATGATCGAGTGCAACGGGCCGGCCGGGTTCTACACGCATCTCTTCCGCTTTGCCGTGATGGGCAAGGCGACGAAGGAAATCGTCGATGCCCACGCGACGGTGCTGGCGGCCGAGCAGCACGTGCTCGACCGGATGAAGCCGGGCACGTTGTGCAGGGACGTGTTCGCTGCCTACAACGAATACACGCGGGCGCACGGATTGCCGGACGACAAGCGCATTCTCTGTCACGGGCAGGGTTACGAGATGGTCGAGCGGCCGCTGATCCGTCAGGACGAATCGATGACGCTCAAGGAAAACATGAACATGGGGCTGCATGCCTCGATGCTCGTCGGCAAGAACTTCATGAGCAACACGAACAATTTCCTGATCGGTCCGAACGGACCCGAGCGGCTGCACAAGACGCCGCAGCAACTCTTCGAAATCGCGTGAATCAAACTTCGATGCGCGACCGCGGCGACACCAAGACCATCGTCACCGGCGCGATCTTTCTCGCTTTCGGGCTGGTCGGCGCGCTCATGGCGCTGCGCTACGATCTGGGGACGCCGACCCGCGTCGGACCCGGCGGGTTTCCACTTTTGTTGAGCGCAATCCTCGGTGCGCTGGGAATCGCGAATATCGTTTTTGGCATCTCGAAACCCTATCGCGGCGGGATCGGTTCGTGGCGCGCGCGTGGAATTTATCTCATCCCGCTGAGCGTCATCTTCTTCGGTGTCACGGTCGAACGGATCGGCCTCGTTTTTGCGATCGTCGGCACGGTGATCATCGCCTGTCTCGCCAATCCGTCGACGCGCATGATCGAGATCGCGATCATGTGTGCGGCGCTTGCGGCGTTCGGGGCCGGGTTGTTCGTTCATGGTCTCCACCTTCCTTTCTCGCTATGGCCGGGTTAAGCCGATGATGGACATTCTGCATAATCTGTCCGGCGGCTTCGGCGTGGCCCTCACGCTGGAGAACATGATCTATTGCCTGATCGGCGCTGCGCTCGGCACGCTGGTCGGTGTGTTGCCGGGCCTGTCGCCGGTCACCACTATCGCGATGCTGTTGCCGCTAACCTTCAAGATGCCGGCCGTCGCTTCGCTCATCATGCTGACCGGCATCTATTACGGCGCGCACCACGCCGGCTCGACCACGGCCATCATGATGAACATGCCGGGCGAGCCGACCTCGGTGGTCATCTGCATCGATGGACACCCGATGGCGAAGCAAGGCCGCGCCGGCCCGGCCTTGTGCGTTTCGGCGCTTGGTTCGTTCTTCGCCGGCTGCGTCAGCGTCGCGGTGATCGCGCTGTTCTCGCCGCCTCTGGCGGTGATCGCGCAGAGCTTCGGCCCGGTCGAATATGCCTCGATGATCGTTCTCGCGCTGGTCGCGGTCTCGGTCATCACCAGCGAGGCGGCGGTTACCACGATTTCGATGGCGGTGCTCGGGCTGCTGCTCGGCACCGTCGGCACCGACATCTCGACCGGCCTGATGCGGTTCACCCTGGGCTTCCATCAGTTCGATGAGGGATTGAATTTCGTCGCGGTGGCGGTTGGCCTCTTTGCGCTGGCGCAGATCACTTTCAATCTCGGCGCGAAGACCACGCGCGTCATCGCGACCAAGGTGACCGGGCTCATCCCCACCCGCGAGGATTTGAAAGCGGCCTGGGGACCGATCTGGCGCGGCACCGCGCTGGGCTCGGCGATCGGGATTTTCCCCGGCACCGGCCCGCTGATCGCGTCCTTCGCGTCCTACAGCATGGAGCGGCGGCTCGCCAAGGATCCGTCGCGCTTCGGCAAAGGGGCGATCGAAGGCGTCGCCGGGCCCGAGGCGTCGAACAACGCGGCGACCTTCACGCATTTCATTCCGATGCTCACGCTCGGCATTCCGGCCGGCGCGCCGATGGCGCTGATGTTGGCCGCGCTGATGATCCAGGGCATCACCGCCGGCCCGCAATTGATGACCCAGCATGCCGATCTGTTCTGGGGCGTGATCGCCAGCATGTTCGTCGGCAATGCGATGTTGCTGGTGCTGAACCTGCCGCTGGTCGGAATTTGGATCCGGCTTCTCGCGGTCCCCTATCGCTTTCTCTATCCGGTGGTTCTGGTGTGCTGCTGCATCGGCGTCTACAGCGTCAATAATTCGGCGTTCGACGTGCTGTTCGCCGCCGTGGTGTGCCTGATCGGATTTCTCTTCGTTCAACTGGAATGCTCGCCGGCGCCGCTCATCCTCGGGCTGATCCTGGAACCGATGCTGGAAGAGAATTTCCGCCGTGCCTTGCTGATCTCGCGCGGCGACGCGTGGGTGTTCGTGGAAAGACCGATCAGCCTCGCGATCCTGATCTCGGCGGTCGCGCTGACCGTGGTGTTCTGCGCCCCCGCGCTGCGCCGAAAGGCGACCCAGGGCGTCGACGTTCCGCTCTAACCGCTCACCTTCAATTCCATCCCCCTCAAGGAAGGGGGCTTTTTCAGCGGAGCTTCGCGAGTTCCGCTTTTACCGCATCGAGCGTGCGCTGGTTGCGCGGATCGCGCGCCAGCCATTGGTCGATCACCGGCTGAAACGCCTTTGCCGCGGCATCGATCTCGGCTTGCGGCGGCTCGGTCATGGTGCGCTTCGGGTCGGCTCGCATCGTCGCCAGCAAGGTATCGTTATGCGCCGCGTTGTGGCTGGCATAGCGCGAGGCAAACCAGTCGCCGCTAAATTTCTGTATTGCGTCCTGAACAGGCGTGGGCAGGGCAGCGAAACGCTGCCTGGTCATGAGAATGGTCAGCGGGGCGCAGCCAAGCCGCAGGAAATAATCGTAGCTTGTGACCCGGCTGACGCCCAGATCGACCAAAGGCCCCGCATGCATGGTGGTGCCGTCGATCGTGCCGGCCTCGATCTGCTCAAGAATCTTATCGCCGGGTACGACACGCGCATCGGCGCCGAGCTGTTTGAGCATGATCTCGTCGGCCATATTGGCCGCGCGCAGCTTCATGCCTTTGAGATCGGCAAGCGTGGTGAGCTTCTTGCCCGAATGGAGTGTGAACGGCTCGGTGCAGAATGCCCCGATCACGAAGAAATTTTCATAACCGCGCAGTACGCCGGCCCCGATCGCGCGGCTGAAGGTGAGGCTCGATTCCGTGATGTTGCGAAAAATTCCCGGAATGCCGAAGACGAAATTGTCGGGAAACCGCGTGGGCGTAAAGCCCGGAATGACGAAGGCCGCATCGGCCTTGCCGCTTTCGATCAGATCGACCTGATCGGTCAGCAGGCCGCCGGCGCGGCCGTCGGTCACGATCTCGATGTCGAGCGCGCCTTTGGCGTCGCGCATTGCCGCTTCGGCGAAGGGCTTCAAGCCGCCGACGAGGGTGGCCGATGTCGCCGGGGCATGGAACGCGAAGATCAGCCGCGTGGCCGCTTCCATGAATCTATTTCGCCTGCCATTTGAGCAGCGATTCCTCGACCAGCGTGATGATGTAGTCGAGGGTCAGCGCGCAGGTGGTCAGCAGGATCACCCCGGCCAGCACGGTTTCGATATCGAACGTGCCTTCGGCTTCGAGAATGAGATAGCCGACCCCGGCCGACGAACCGAGATACTCGCCGATGACTGCGCCGACGAACGCCAGACCCACCGAGAGATGAAGGCTCGAGAACACCCAGCTCATCGCCGAGGGGATATAGACGCGCCGTACCAGGTCGCGCCGCCGCGCGCCGAGCATCCGCGCATTGGCGATCAGCACCGGGCTCACCTCGCGGATGCCCTGGAACACATTGAAGAACACGACGAAGAAGACGAGCGTGACGCCGAGCGCCACCTTCGACCAGATGCCGAGACCGAACCACACGGCGAAGATCGGCGCCATGATCAGGCGCGGCATCGAATTGAGGCCCTTGATGAAGGGATCGCAGATGCGCGCCAGAATGTCGTTGAGCGCGAGCCACAGGCCGAGCACCAGCGCGAGGCTGCAGCCGATCACGAAGGACAGCATGGTCTCGAGCAGGGTGATGCCGAGATGCCGGAATATCTTTCCGGTCGCGAACCATTGGAACAGATGCTCGGCGATCACCTTGGGCGAGCCGAGGAAGAACATCGCGATCTTCGAATGATTGATCGCGATGACCCAGGCGACCAACAAGATGCCGATCAGCGCGAGGCGACAGCTCCAGACGACAGTACGTTGAACTGCGGGGCTCATGCTCATCCGACCGGCACCATGGTCTTGCCGCGTTCGTAACTCTTGAGGACTTCCTTCTTGAGGATTTCCCAGATGCGGCGATGCAGGTCGAGGTAATGCGGCGATTGCACGATTTCGGTGACGTCGCGCGGACGCGGAATGTCGACCTTGAACTCGGCCACCGGCTTGGTGCCGGGCCCGGCCGACATCACGACCACGCGATCGGCGAGCGAGATCGCTTCCTCAAGATCGTGGGTGACGAAGAATACCGATTTGCGGTCGGCCGACCACATGTCGAGAAGTTCGTTTTCCATCAACTGGCGGGTCTGGATGTCGAGCGCGCTGAACGGCTCGTCCATCAGCAGGATGCGCGGCTCCAGCACCAGCGTCTGGGCGAGCGCGACGCGCTTCTTCATGCCGCCCGACAATTGCTTCGGGTAACGCTCCTCGAAGCCGGCAAGCCCGACGCGTTCGAGCCAGGCATCGGCGCGCTGCGTCGCCTCGGCACGCGCCACGCCGTGCATTTCGAGGCCGAGCGAGACATTGCCGCGCGCGGTGAGCCAGGGCAGGAGCGCTTCGGCCTGGAACATGTAACCGGCATGCGAGTTGATTCCCGCCAGCGGTGTGCCGAACACGCTGACCTCGCCGGCGGTCGCCGCGAGCAGGCCCGCCGCGACATTCAGGATCGTGGATTTGCCGCAGCCGGTGGGGCCGACGATCGCGACGAACTCGCCGTCGCCCAGGCTGATGTCGACGTCGCGCACCGCCGTATAGGGTTCGGCATCCCGCGACGGCGCGGGAAAGGTGCAGGTGATCCCGCGCAGATCGAGAGCCGCAGCGCTCATGGTGGTAAAAAATCCCCCCGTCCGGCCTTTCGCGCTTCGCGTGCGCGGGCGTTCGTGCAGCGTCCGTAGCATATTGCCGCCGCCGCCGACAAGCGCGATACTTGGTGAAAGCGCGTAACACATCGCAAGGGGGAATCGTCTCGTCATGGCCACCGCCGCACCGTATCGCATCGATCTCCATCATCATCTTTCGCCGCCCGGCTATATCGCCGAGTTGGATCGGCTGGCGGTGCGCTTCACCCGCGAGACGCGCGAATGGACCCCGGCCTATTCGATCGACCAGATGGATAAAGGCAGTGTGCAGACTGCGGTGACCTCGATCACCACGCCCGGCCTGTGGTACGGCGATCCGGCCGTCACGAAGAAGCTGGCGCGGCTCTGCAATGACTACGCGGCGAAAATCAATTCGGACCATCCGAAGCGTTTCGGCATGTTCGTCAACCTGCCGATGCCGGATGTCGATGCCAGCCTCAAGGAGATCGAATACGGCCTCGACGTCCTGAAGGCGGACGGGATCGTTTTCTTCACCTCTTATGGCGACAAGTGGATGTTCGACCCGAGCTTCGATCCGGTGTTCGAGGAATTGAACCGCCGCAAGGCCCTGGTCTATGTGCATCCGACGACCGCGGATTGCTGCACCGATATCATGCCGGGCATTGCCGATTCGATCATCGAGTACAACACCGACACGACGCGTGCCATCGCCCAGATGGTGCTGACCGGTCGCTCGGCGCGGTTTTCCAATATCCGGATGATCTGGTCGCATGGCGGCGGCACCATGCCGTTCCTGATCATGCGTTTCCTCCGCGCGGCGCGTCAGCCGCAATATGCCAAGAATTTGCCCAACGGCGTCATGCACGAACTGCAGCGTTTCTATTACGACACGGCCGCGGTCTATGCCCCCGCGCCTATGTTGGCTTTGAAGGCGGTGGTGCCGGTTTCGCAAATCCTCTACGGCACCGACGTGCCGTGGGGCGACCCGAAAGAGATCGCCGAGGCGTTGATCGAGTGCGGCGTGTTCAGCGAAGCCGATCTGCGCCTGATCGATCGCGAGAATGCGCTGCGGCTGGTGCCGCAATATCGTTGATCGTGCTCGGCCCGTCCGGTTCGCCGGACGGGCTCATGCACAACGCGTTTCGCGCCGGAGACTGAAATCATGTCCAATATGCCTGCCAAAAGCCGTCGCATCGACGTGCACAATCACATCGCGCCGCCCGAGTATCTTGCCGCGATGGGTAGCGATCTGGGACCGCCGCTCAAGATGTGGTCGCTGGCCAAGACGATCGAGGACATGGACGAGGGTGACGTCGAGACCGCGCTCGTCTCGATCACCCAGATTTCGTCGCGCTTCGACGATCACGAAAAGATCCGGCGCCTGGCACGGATCTGCAACGACTATGCGGCAAAGCTGGTCGCCGATCATCGCGGCCGTTTCGGCATGTTCACCTGCCTGCCGCTGCCCGACGTCGACGGCGCGCTGCGCGAGATCGAATACGGCATGGACGTGCTCAAGGCCGATGGGGTCGGCATGTACACGTCCTATCGCGACAAGTGGCTCGGCAATCCCGCTTTCGATCCGGTGTTCGAGGAACTGAACCGGCGCAAGGCGGTGATCTATGTTCATCCCCAGACGCCCGATTGTTGCCAGAACCTCATTCCGAATTTTGGCGAGGCGAATATCGAATACGGCACCGACACCACGCGCGCGATCGCGGGCATGGTGTTCTCCGGTTCGACCCTGCGTTATCCCGATATCCGGATCATCTGGTCGCATGCCGGCGGAACGATGCCGTTCCTGATCGAACGTTTCATCCGCCAGGCGCAACTGCCGCGCTTCGCCAAAATGTTTCCGGGCGGGTTCATGCCCGAGGCGGAACGCTTTTATTACGACACCGCGCAGACCGCGAACCGCACCGCGATGGCGGCGGCGCGCAGCGTCATTCCGGCCTCGCATTTCGTCTTCGGCACCGATTTCCCCTATCGCAGTTCGGCCGAGAACGTCGCGGGCCTCAAAAGCTCGGGCGTGTTCGATATCAACGAACTGCGGGGCATCGACCGCACCAACCTGGCCGGATTACTGCCGAAATATGCGATCTTGAAGCGCGAGGGGCTTTAGCTACCATTGCGGGTGGCCGACCAAAGGCCGAGCGAGGGGGGACGACAATGCGATCCAATAATTGGCTGACCCGGCGGCGCTTCGTGCAGACCGGCACGGCAGCCGCGGCGCTCATCGGCGTGGCGCCCTCGGCCTTCGCCGCGATCGGCAAGCCCGAGAAATCGGCGATCAAACTTGGCGTGGCGGTCGACGCGGCGAGTTTCCTGCCGGCCTATGTCGGCGCCGACGCGCATACCTGGAAGGACGCCGGGCTCGACGTCGAGATGACGGTGTTTCGCGGCGATGCCGAAGTGTCCCAGGCGATGGCCGGGGATTCGATCGACATCTCGCTGCAATCGCTCGACGGACTTTTGAATCTCATCAATTCGGGCCAGCCGGCCATCGGCTTTTATGCCGGGTTCTACCAGGCCGATTTCGCCTGGTATGCCCAGCCGAGCATCAAAAGCTGGAAAGACATGAAAGGCAGCTCGGTCGGCATTTCGACCTTCGGCTCGCTGACGGAATCGTTGACGCGTTATGCCTTGAGCCGTCACGGGTTCGAGGCGATGAAAGATGTCGAGCTGATTCAGGTCGGCCCGACCTCCGCCGCGTTTCAGGCGATGAAAGCGGGACGGCTCGGCGCGGCGATCCTGTCGCCGCCGTTCAAGTGGACGGCGGCCGAGCAGGGCTTCACGTTGCTGGGCAACGAGTCCGAGGACGTGGCCAAGCAATGGCCCAAGCACATCTTCGTCGCCAAGCGCAAATTCCTCGACGAGAACCCCAACACGGTGAAGACCTTTTTGCGCGGCCACGTCAACGCGATCCGTTATGCCCACAGCCATCCGGCGGAGACGGCGGCGATCCTCGGCAACCGGCTCAAATACGACGCGGCCAATGCCGATCGCGCCTATAAGGAAATGCTGCCCGACTATAACGAGCGTGGCACGCTGCCAGACAAATACATGGACGTATTTTGGAAGATCGAGATGGCGGGCGGCCAGGTGAAAGAGGCGTGGCCGGATTCGAAACTGCTCGACGACCGGTTCGTCAAAACCTTCGACGACTGGTCGGCATGAGGCTGCGCGCGGGACCGGCCGGATGAGTCATCTCGTCGTCGAGAACCTGCGCCTCGCCTATCCGAACGCGGCCGATCACGGCGGCTTCCTCGCGCTCGAGGATGTGAATTTCCAGATCGGCGACGGCGAGTTCGTCACCATCGTCGGCCCGAGCGGTTGCGGCAAAAGCACGCTGCTCATGCTGATCGCGGCGTTGCTCAAGCCCAATACCGGCTCGATCAGCCTCAACGGCACGCCGGTGGCGACGCCGGGGCCCGATCGCGCCCTCGTGTTCCAGGATTTCGCGCTGTTGCCGTGGCGCACCGTCTTGAAGAACGTCGAGCTCGGCCTTGAGTTGAAAGGCATGGGTGCGGAAGAACGGCATGAAGTCGCGCGCAAATATGTCTCGATGGTCGGTCTGCGCGCCTTCGAAAACCACTATCCGCATCAGCTTTCGGGCGGCATGCGTCAGCGCGTCGGCATCGCGCGCGCCTTGAGCGTCGCACCCGAAATCCTGCTGATGGACGAACCCTTCGGCGCGCTCGACGCGCAGATCCGTCAGGTCATGGGCTCGGAACTCCTGCGCATCTGGGAACGCGACCGCAAGACCATCCTGTTCGTCACCCACGACATCGACGAGGCGATCTATCTTGCCGACCGGGTGATCGTGATGAGCGCGTCGCCGGGGCGGGTGGTGCGCGAGATCAAAATTCCGCTGCCGCGTCCGCGCGGGCTCGACATCCGCAACAGTCCCGAATTCGCCGCGTTCCGCCACGAAATCTGGACCTTGCTGGAGGAACAGGTGCGCAGCTCCGGCTCGTGGGAGCAATCCGAATGACGCTTGCCATCGGCACGACGCGGCGGCCCGCGCTGAGCTTGCGCCGCGCGGCGCGCCCGGTGATCGGCACCGCCGCCGTGGCGTCGTTCCTGATCCTCTGGCAGATCGTCGGCGCCAACGAAATCATCCGGTCCGATCTGATCTCCTATCCCAGCGAGATCGCCGAGACCTTCGTCGCGATGTCGCTTTCGGGCGAACTCGGGCGCAACGTGCTGGCGACGCTCGGCGAGTTCGTCCAGGGCTTCATCCCGGCTTGTCTCTTCGGCATCGCCTGCGGCCTCGCTTTCGCGTTGTCGCGGCGTTTGCGCTATCTGACCGCGCCGCTTTTCGCCGCGCTCTATTCGGCGCCGATGATCGCCTTCGTCCCGATCATCGTGGTGTGGTTCGGGGTCGGGCGCGACAGCAAGATCGCGATGGTGTTCCTCGCGGGCGTGGTGCCGATCATCATCAACACCGCGACCGGCGTGAACGAGGTTTCCGAATCCTGGGTCCGCGCCGTGCGCGCTTTTGGCGCCGGGAAATGGCAGATCATCACCAAGGCGATCCTGCCGGGCGCCTTGCCGGCAGTGATGGCGGGTATCCGGCTGGGCGTCGGGCGCGCCATCGTCAGCCTCGTCGCGGCCGAAATGTATGTCTCGATCCTCGGCATCGGCCGGCTGATTCAGGTTTACAGCAATAGCGGCCGCGCCGCCGAAATCTTCGTGCTGGTCGGCGTGGTCTCGGTCTTCGGACTCGGCTGCGTCATGGCGTTGCGCAGTCTCGAACGCTATCTCGCGCCGTGGCGGGCCGAACGATGAGAAGCCTGTCCGACAAGACGGAGCGGTTTCTTCTCGGGACGCTCGGCGTCGTCGCCCTGTTCGTGTTCTGGGAATATGCCGCCAATCACAACATCATCAATGTCGCGGTCACCACCAGCCCGTCACGCATCGTGGTCGCCTTTGTCGCGCAATGGCAATCGGGCGATCTGCTCGGCGATCTGCGCGTGAGCCTCGGCGAGTTCGCGGTCGGATTTCTTCTCTCGCTGGTGATCGGCGTGGCGCTGGGCATCGCGATGGGCATGAGCCGGATGGTCGAATATGCGACCGATCCGTTCATCTGGTTTCTCTATTCGGCACCGCTGATCGCGCTTTATCCGCTGATCGTGGTATGGCTCGGCTTCGGATACACCACCGTGGTCGCGGTCACCTTCCTGCTCACCGTCGTCTCGATCATCGTCAACACGATGGCGGGGGTTCATTCGGTCGAGCCGGTGCTGGTCCGTGCGGTACAAGCCTTCGGCGGCAATTACCGCGCGGTGGTGACGAAGGTCATCTTGCCCGCCTCGGTCCCGCTGATCGTGGCCGGCGTGCGCATCGGCCTCGGCCGCGCGCTGCTGGGCGTCGTGCTCGGCGAGATGTTCAGTTCGAACGCGGGCCTTGGTTTTCGGGTGTCCTATTATGCGGGGCGCTTGCGCACCGCTGATGTGTTCGTGGCGTTGATCGTGTTGATCCTGATCGGCCTCGCGACAGATCAACTCTGCAAACAGATCGAGGCGCGGCTCCAGGCCTGGCGGGCTTAGCGCCTCACGCAGAACCCTGCCCCCTTGATGGGGGGAGGGGATTCTAATCAGCGCGCGAAGGTCCGCCAGCGCAGCAGGCGGCGTTCGGCCATGATGATCGCCTGATTGGTGAAGAGGCCCAGCACGCCCAGCACGATGATCCCGGCGAACAACTCGGGGCTGCGGAAGCTGCGTTGCGCCATCAGGATGTTGAAGCCGAGACCGGTTTGGGCCGATTGCATCTCGGTGACGATCGCGAGGATCAGCGCGATGGCGAGGCTGACGCGGATGCCGGCGAAAATGTCGGGCAACGCGCTGGGTAGCGCGACTTTCCAGAGAAAGGCGATCGACTTCATGCGCATCGCCGCCGCCATCTCGGCGAGCTGTGGGTCGACGCTGCGAAAGCCGTGATAGGACCCCAGGAGGACGGGCCACAGCGCGCCGAAGGAGATGACGGTGACCGCCATCGTGCTGGTCAGGCCCAGAAACAGGATCGCGGGCGGGATGATCGCCGAGGCGGGCAGGGGGCG
This sequence comes from uncultured Rhodospirillales bacterium, assembly GCA_903828515.1. GTDB lineage: Bacteria > Pseudomonadota > Alphaproteobacteria > ATCC43930 > CGMCC-115725 > CAIKMD01. Next base: position 148,374 of record CAIKMD010000002.1, read on the forward strand.
CAGGAATTCGAGCATCGGCTCGAGATAGGCGCGGATCGGACCCGAGCGCGCGATGGCTGCTCCGAGGATCATGCCGACGAGCGATGCCAGCACCCAGCCATAGAACATCCGCATCGCGGTGGCCGCCATCGGCTTCCATAAGTCGCCGCGCTCTTCCATCACGCCGAGTGCGGCGAAGGTGCGGGCCGGCGAGGGAAAGAAGACCGGCGAGATCAGCTTCGCATCCGCGGCCAGTTGCCATGTGTAGAGAACGGCTGCCGCGAAGATGACGGCGCCCAGTTTTAATCCAATCGAACGAATCGTCATCGCACGCCCCCGGCCTGAAAGCGCCGCAGCCAGCGGCGATCGATCGTCAGCAGCATGGTGTTGAAGGCCCAGCCGGCGATGCCGACCCAGAGCATTTCCGCCCACATCAGTTCGGGCCGCAGCGATTGCGCGGCGATGATCATGTTGTAACCGAGACCTTGGGGATTGAGCACGATCTCGACCGTGACGGCGACGACCAGGGCGACGCTCGCACTGACCCGGATGCCGATGGCGATGCGCGCCATGATCGCCGGCAGGACGATGCGCAGCGCGCGGCTGAAATTGCTCATTTGCAGCATGCGCGCCACTTCGATCAGACGCGGCTCCACGCCGCGCACGGCCGAGACGGTGACGATCAGGATCGGCCAGGTCGCGGCGAAGCTGACGACGAGGACCTCCATCCGCACGCCGAAGCCGTAGATCAGCAGCGCCAGCGGAATGAGCGCCACTGACGGCACCGGGCGGATCGTATCGAGGGTCGGGCCGACGATCCCCTCGAGCGTGGGGCTCAGGCCGATCAGAATGCCGATGCCGATGCCGATGCCGCTGCCGATGGCGAGACCAAGCAGCGCGCTCTCGAAGGTCTGCCACGTCGCCAGCAGTAACTCGCCGTCGAGCAACGCGTTCCATCCCGCGACGACGATGTCGGATGGTTGGGACATGGTGTCGTGCGGCAGGGTGCCGACGCGCGCGCCGATCTCCCACAACAAGACCAGCACCACCGGTATGACGAAGCCGCGTAACCGTCCCATATCGTCAGACCTTGTTCATGGAGAGGGGCGGGCCTGGAACCGCTCGACGGTTTTTGCGGCGAGGCCGGGCCGGCCGGTGAGATTCGCCTGATCGAGCAGCGCGCGCACATATTCCTCGGCGTTGACCGGCTCGTAGCGCGGCGGATTGCCGGGGCTTTGGCAGGTGTCGAGACAGCGCACCATCGTCGCGCTGTGCGGCGAGACGAAGAACGGCACCGCGATGCGCGCGACCTTCGCGGTGTTGAGCGCGCGATGCAGCGTCGAGGCATAAAGGTCGTTGGTCCAGGTGGCGAAAAGATCGCCGATGTTGACGACGAACGAGCCGGGCACCGGCGGCACGTTGATCCACTCGCCGGCTGAATTGCGGCATTGCAGCCCGCCCAGCGCGTCCTGCGACAACAGGGTCAGCGCGCCGTAATCCGTATGCGGCGAGAAACTCCATTGGTTGCGACCGAGATCGTTCTCGTCGACCGGGGGATAGTAATTGAGCACGAAATTGACGCTCAGATAGCGGTACATGTCGTCGAAATAAGTCTCGGGCAGATCGAGGCTCAAGGCGAAAGCGCGGACCAGATGCAGGGTCACCGCGAAACGCTTGCGGATATGCGCCTTCATGAAGTCCTCGAACCCCGGCAGCATGTCCGGGCCGGGCCATTGCGAGGCACCCGCGCTGCGACGTCCCTCCACGGGTTCGCCCGGCAGCACGTCGCGGCTCATATAGAACCGCTCCTTGAGGTCGAGCGGCTTGCCGACATTGGCGGCGGGATTGACGCCGCCGACGCCCATATAGCCCTGCCGCTCGGTGCTTTTGCCGGCGTGAAGTTTCATCTTCTCGGCGACCGGCAGGTCGAAAAACCGATGGCCCCAATCGACCGTCGCATCCAGTTCGCTTTGCGGGATGCCGTGGCCGACGAGATAGAAGAAGCCGATATCGATGCACGCCTCGCGCAACTGTTGGGCGACGGCGCGACGGGCGGCGAGGTCGCGGTTCTCGACGAAGGCGGAGAGGTCGATCAGCGGCAGACGGGTCAGTGCCTTGCGCTCGACCGAAAATCGGCTGTCGCGACGCAGGAAGCGATTGTCGAAATCGGCCAAATCGTCGACCGCGCCGTCCTTGATGATATCGACCATGCCGGTTCTCCGTCGCCGTGGCGACCGCGTTTCGTCCCTGTGCCCAAGTATAGGATGGCGCGGCATCCTGGGCAAAACCCGAACTTCTTGTCTCCCCCGGTATTTTCCGCGATGGTGACCGAAACGCCGGTCAGGCGAGGCGAAATAGGGAGGCTACGATGCGGCGATGGATTGCCTGGAGCGGCGCAATTTCGGTGCTGCTTCTATCTTTCATGGCGCCGCCGGCGCGCGCCGCCGATAAGGTGGTCTTCGGCTATTTCCCGGTTGCCGATTTCCTGATCGCCTTCATCGCCAAGGATCAGGGGTTTTTCGACAAACATGGCGTCGATGTGACGCTGCAACTCATGGCGAATAACGCGACCGGCATTCCCTCGGCGCTCGTCAGCAACAGCATTCAGGTTGGCGGTACGACCGTGCCGGTCGTGCTGCAGGCCAGCGACAGCGGCATCGACGTCAAAATGGTTGCCAATGGCGGCGTGACCCAAGCCGGTGTTCATCCGGTCGCCCTGGTGGTCACGGCCGACAGCACCGCCAAGACGGCCAAGGATCTCGAAGGCAAGACGATCGGCCTCACGGGTCTCAACAATCTCGCGCATATCCTGTTGATCAAGTGGCTGCAGATCAACGGCGCCGATCCGGCCAAGGTGCATATCGTCGAGATCACCATCCAGCAAACGCCGGACCTCGTGCGTTCGAAACAGATCGATGGCGCCGTCGCCATCGAGCCGTTCCTGTCGCGGATCATTGCTTCCGGCGCGGGACGGGTTCTTGCCTATGACCAGGATGTCGAGCCGTCGGGAAGCTCGACCATGGTGTGGGCCGTCGCCGGCGACTATGCCAAGGCACATCCCGATACGATCAAGAATATCCGCGCGGCGCTCGACGACGCGCTCGCTTATCACAACGCGCATCCCGAGAACGACGATGCGACCATGGCGCATTACCTGCCGATCCCGGAAGCAATCCTGAAAACCCTGCCGCGCGCGAAATACGACAACAAGGTCGATACGGCGCAAATCAAGTTCCTGTCCGATACCATGATCGAACAAAAACGCCTGACCAAGCCGGCCGACAAATCGGCCGTCATCCTGCCTTGAGGGAGGACTTTATGACCTTGCGTATCCTGCACTATGCCGCCGTCGTCATTCTCGCGACCGTTTTCGCCGGCGAGGCCCAGGCTGCGGACAAGCTTCATGTCGGCAAGGCCTCGCCGACCTCGGATGTGATGTTGCCGGTCGATATCGGCGTCGAAACCGGGATTTTCGCCAAGCACGGACTCGACGTTGAGATCACGACGTTTTCCGGTGGCGCCAAACTTCATCAAGGCATGGCCGCCGACGCGATCGACATCGGCGTGGGGGCGGGACCCGAATTCGCGCTTCTCGCCAAGGGGGCGGAGGAACTCGCGATCTGCAACGCGGTGGGGCCGGCGCGTTTCCTCGGCGTCGGCGTGGCCGCGGATTCGAAGGCGCAATCGGCCGCGGATCTGAAGGGCGCCAAGATCGGCGTCTCCAGCAATGGATCGCTCACCTTCTGGCTGGCGCTGGAATTGGCGCGGGTGAAAGGCTGGGGCCCCGACGGCGTGACGCCGGTGACCACCGGCAACGACGCGACGTCCTATGTCGCGGCGCTCCACACCCATGAGATCGATGCGTTCATTTCGACCACGTCTCTCTCGTTCCAGCTGGAGGAAAAAAAGGAAGGCCGGCTGCTGTTTCCGGTGACGGACTATGTCGGCAATTTGAGCGCGGGGACGATCTTCGCGACCAAGAAGCTGATCGCCGCCAATCCGGATGGCGTCAGGCGTTTCCTCGCGGCCTGGTTCGACATCATCGCCTATATGCGCGCGAACAAGGACGACACGGTGCGGATGACGTCGAAATTGACCGGCTTCTCGACGACCGTTCAGGCCAAGGAATACGATCTCACCATGCCGATGTTCAGCAAGGACGGAAAGTTCGACGCGGAATCGCTGGCGACGCTCAAACGCTCCTTCGCCGACCTGAAGGTACTCGACACGCCGCCCGACATGACCAAACTCTATACCGAAGCGTTCCTGCCGAAGAGTTGACGGCGCTGTAATTCCCTCCCCCCTTGAGGGGGAGGGTTAGGGTGGGGGGGCGTCAGTTCGACGCTGGTTCGTAGCTAGCCCCGATCATCGACCGGCATATTATTGAGTTGGGCGATATCGTATCGGTGATACCCCCCACCCATGCCCTCCCCCTCAAGGGGGGAGGGGTTTTGTTTGGGAATTTGTTGTTATCGCTTTAGGCGCGGAAACAGCCGCTGTGCGTTTTCGTAATCGATCGCGCGTAGTTCGGCTTCGGTGAAGCCGCATTCGCGCAGGCCGTTCACGTGATCCTCGGCGTTGCGATAGGGGTAATCCGTGCCGAACATCAATTGCGAGACCGCGACGAATTTGGTGATCGCGGCCATCGCCGGCGCATGCGAGGCCTGGGCGGTGTCGTAGAAGAACCGCTTCAGGTAATTGACCACGCCGTCGGGCACGGTCGCCGCAATGGCCTTGTCGGTCAGCGGATGGCGGGTATAGCGCTCGAGGATGAACGGCATCGTGCCGCCCGCATGCGACCAGATGATCTTCATGTCGGGGAATTTATGCGCGGCGCCCGAGAACAGCATCCGGCCGATCGCCCGCGACGTGTCGGTGGCGAATTCGATCACCGCGTCGTTGATCTCGGGCATCATGGCGTTGACGGTGCAATTGGGCGCATGGGGGTGGCAATAGACCACGGCCTTGCGGCGGTTCAATTCCTCGAACAGCGGGAAGTAGTAGGGATCGCCCAGCCACTTGTCGCCGATATTGGTCATCAGGTTGATGCCGTAGGCGCCGAGCGTGTCGAGCGCGTATTCGGCTTCGCGCAACGCCGCGTCCATATCGAGGATCGGCAGGACCGCGAAAGTGCCGAAGCGACCGGGATGATCCTGGCCTTGGCGCGTCATGAACTCGTTCCACGCGCGCGCCTGTTTGATCGCGGCGCTCTGGTCGCTCGGCCACACCACGACGGGATGATTGAGCGAGAGGAGGGATGTGGCGACGCCGTTCTTGTCCATGTCGGCAAGCGACAGGGAGGCGGTCCATTCCTTGAAATAGGGCGGCACGCCCTTCATCCCGTTGGGGATCGCGTTGCTCGGCGTCGGGTGATGATGGACGTCGATCCGCTTCATGTCGGCCATGTTTTATCCTCCCGTTTCGGTTGCGGCGGACTATATGGGCGAGGCTGGAAAGGGTCAAACCGACGCTTTCCTTCGCGCCGTGTCTGGCTTAGGTTTGCCGCCAACGAAAAGCCGGAACGGGGAAGAAAATGCTGAGAACGACGATGGCGGCGGCGCTGATCGCCTTGACGGCCGGAGCCGCGCATGCCGATCCGCTGAAACTCCGGGTCGGATGGAGCGACGTGCCCAGCTCTCTCACCCCGATCATGGATCAGAAACCCGAACTCGCGCCGCATCTCGGCAAGACCTACACGCTCGATCCGATTCATTTTGGCGGCACCGCGCCGATGATCACCGCGCTCGCCACCAACGATCTCGATATCGGCGAGATGGCGTTCGGTTCGTTCGGCAACGCGATTCAGAACGCGCATATGAACGACGTTCGCGTCATCGCCGACGAGATGCAGGACGGCGTGCCCGGCTATCTGTCGATTCCCTACGTCGTGATGAAGGACGGGCCGATCAAGACGATTGCCGATCTGAAGGGCAAGGTCGTTGCCACCAACGTGATCGGTTCGGGCACCGATATCGGCCAGCGCGCCTATCTGCGCAAGAACGGTCTCGAGGACAAACGCGATTACAGCGAGCTCGAAGTTACCTATTTCAGCATGAAGGACATGATGAAGCAGGGAAAGGTGGATCTCATCACGACGATCCATTCGACCGCCCTCGATCCCGAGATGCAGGCGATCACCCGGCCCTTGTTCTATCTGCGCGACGGCATGGGCGTGACCGCCATCCTGTTCCGCGTCGCGCGCACGCCGTTCATCGAAAAGAACCGGGCGGTGCTGGTCGATTTCTTCGAGGACGAGGCGCGCCAGTTGCACTGGTATCTCGATCCGAAGAATCATGCCGAGGCCGTCGCGATCGCGGCGAAGTTCACCAAGTCGTCGCCGGATCATTTCGACAGTTGGCTGTTCACCAAATCGGACATCTATCGCGATCCCGACAACATGCCCAATCTGAAGGCGCTGCAAAGCAACCTGAAGACGCAAAAGGACGCGGGCTTTCTCAATATCGATATCGACGTCGCCAAGTTCGCCGATACCAGCATCGTCGAGGACGCCGCCAAGCGCCTGAAATAGGCCGCGCCGGGGACGCGCGTCGAAGGGAATCGTTAACCAATCAGGGTCTGTGGCGGGCCTGCCTTATAGGTTAATTAAGTCTCGTCGCTGACAATGGGGATCGTTCTCCGCCTCTGCCCTCTGTCTTTCGAGGAATTGTGCGCCATCCTCTGTCTCAGTCTCCGTTCGCCGCGGAGCAGCCACCGCGCGTGACGACGGCCGACGCCATTCCCCCGGCTGGGAAGGTGTCGCCGCGTCGGTTTCGCGCGCTGGGCCGGATCGCGAAAAGCCGATCGAGCCAGATCGTCGTCGCCTTCACCGTCTTCCTGCTGATCCTGCTGTGGGGAGCGGTCGCGACGCAGCTCAATCTGGATCGTGTCGCGGTCCTGGGTGCCGCGCGCACGAATAACGACAATCTTGCGCGGGCCTATTCCGAGCATGTGTTCGGTACGGTCAAGCTCCTCGACCAGGTCTTGCTGCGGGTCAAGGATGCCTATGAACGGGATCGGCTGGGGCCCGACCTCTCGCAAGGATTGCGGGAGTCCTCGAATACCGATGCCGGTGCGTTACTCGTGCAAATTCTCGACGAGCAAGGTTATGTGCTGGCGTCGACGGCGTCGACGGCGTCGACGACATCGGCGGCCTCGCAGACACAACAATCCTTCGCCGATCGCGAATATTTCCGGGTTCACACCAAGCCCGACGCCGACGAGCTTTATATCAGCGCGCCGCTGCAGGGCCGGATTACCGGCAAGCACACGATCGTCGCGCTCAGCCGCAGGCTCAGGAAGGCGAACGGCGATTTTGCCGGTGTTGTCTATGTGTCCTTCAATCCGGAATATCTTTCGGGTTTCTTCAGCGGCCTCGTGATCAGCGAGAAAAGCACGTTCGCGATCGTCGGGCGCGACATGATCATCCGCGATGCGATCAAAGGCGCCAACCGCGCCGCCGACATGATCGGCAAGAGCATGGCGAATTCCCAGTTCCCTCAAGCCTTGGCGCGTGCGCCGAACGGCGACTACCAGACGGCGAGCCTGCTTGATGGCGTCGCGCGGCTTCTGTCTTATCGGAGCCTTCCGAATCTGCCACTTATCGTCGTTGTCGGCCTGGCCGAGGACGACATCTTCGCCGATTATCGCGAACGCCGGACCTGGCTGATCGCCGTGGCGGCTCTCGTTTCGATGATCTTTCTCGGCGTGGCGGCGTTTCAATTGCGGCGCATCGCACTGCAGGGCCAGTCCGAACTGGCATTGCGCCAGACCCAGGATCTGCTGGTCGAATCGCAGCATGTCGCGAAGCTCGGCTACGTGCTTCACGACGTGTCCACCGGCCGTCTTCACTGGTCGGAATCGCTGTTCGAACTTCGCCGCGTGCCGCGACGGGAGTCGTTCAGCCTGGAGGAGGCAGCGCAGTTCATCCATCCCGAAGACCGTCCGCGTTATACCGCGGCGCGCAAGATCGCGATCGAAGCGCGCAAGGCGTTCTCGATCGACGTGCGCGTGCGACGTCCCGACGGGACGGTGTGCTGGGAACATCGCGTCGTGCGCCCCTATTTCGATGCGAGCGGCGACTTGATCCGTGTCCTGATGGTGGTGCAGGACATCACCAAGCGCAAAGAAACCGAACTCGATCTGGCCCGCAGCCGTGACAACATGGCGCGCGCGCAGCATGTCGCCGCGCTGGGCAGCTTCGAGCGCGATCTGATCACGCGCAAGGTCGAGTGGTCGGACGAGATGTATCGCATCCTGGGTGTCAGGCGGGGACAGGTCGTGCCGGGCCATGGCGCGATCCTCGACCTGATTCATCCGGACGATCGTGAACGTTACGAGACGGTCCGAGAACTCGGCCTCGACGGCGTCGCGACCGGGACGTTCGAGTTCCGCATCATCCGTCCCGATGGCGCGACCCGCGTGATCTATCGCGAAAACGGCATGATCTTCGACGAGAACGGCAAGCCGACCCGGCTGTTCGGCAGCTATCAGGATGTGACCGAACAGCGTTCGGCCGAAACCCGCGAACGCGACCTCGAACGCAAGTTGATGCATTCGCAAAAGCTCGAGGCGCTCGGCACGCTGGCGGGCGGCATCGCCCACGATCTGAACAACACGCTCACGCCGATCATGGCCTTGAGCAAGATCACCGCGCGCCGTCTCGAGCCCGGCAGCCTGCTGCAGAACAATCTCGAAACGATTTTCGCCGCGAGCGAGCAGGCGCGCGATCTGGTGCAACGCGTTCTGGCGTTCAGCCGGCAGGACAAGATCGACAAGAAGCCGACCGATCTCGGCGAGGTCGTCACCGAGGTGCTGAAACTATTGCGCGCGACCGTTCCGTCGTCGATCCAGATCGACGCGCGGATCGATGACGCGGCGCCGGTCCTGGCCGACCGGTCACAGCTTCATCAGGTCATCACCAATCTCGTGAGCAACGCCGCGCAGGCGATCGGCGACGATATGGGAACGATCATGGTGACGATCGACACGATCGCCGCGTCGACCGCGCGCGAAACCATCCGCCTGTCGGTTACCGATACGGGACGGGGCATGGATCCGGGAACAAGGGACCGCATCTTCGAACCGTTCTTCACCACCAAGGAAGTCGGGCAGGGGACGGGCCTCGGCCTTTCGATCGTCGCGAGCATCCTCGCCGATCACGGCGCGCGGGTCGAGGTGACGAGCGAGCGCGGCCAGGGCTCGCGGTTCGATATCTATTTTCCGCCGCTCGACGCGAAAGCCGCCGCCGCGGCCTGACGCCTATTTCTCCATCAGCGTGGCGTAGCGCATATCGACCAGCGATTGCGCGTCGATATGGGTCTTTTGCAGGCCTTGCGCCTCGTACCAGTTGAGCGCGCGCTGAATGTCGGATACCGACACCCGCGATTCCGGATCGAAATAGGGCAGGCCGAGCTTGATCACCTCGGGGGGCTGATTGAGGCCCTTGGCGGCGATCGCGATCATCTCGGGCGCGCTCGGCTGGTCCACTCGATTGCCGTTGGCGTCGAGGAAGGCATCGTCCCAGGTCTTCTCGGCGCGCCGGAACGCGGCGAGGAAATGCTTCACCGTCTCGGGCCGGCTATTGGCGATTTTCGCCGAGGTGAAGGTGCCGTCGCCCTGTTGCGCCGGCAATTCGTCGCTCAACCATCCCATCAGGCGCGCGTTGCCCTTGTTGACCAGCGCGAAGATGTTGGCGGAGCTGAGCATGGCCCCGTCGACCTGGCCGCCGATGATCGCGGACGCGACGTTCGGGTTGGATTGCAGGGCGACGATCCGCACGGTTTTGAAATCGACCCCGTGCTTGGCGAGAATGGTACCAAGGTTGTAGTGGAGCGGCGTGCCGGTTTGGGTGACTGCCGCCGAGTGGCCGGTGAAGCCCTCGAAGGTCTTGAGGCCGCCGTCATAGGCCTGGTTCGATTCGATGATCCCGAGGCCCTGGAAGCCCTTGCGCTCCCACGTCCCGGCGCCGATGAGTTTCAGCGCGCCCTGATTGGCGAGGATGAAAAACGCGTCGGTCATCCCGGTCGAGCCGAAATCGATATCGCCCGAGGTGACCGCCACAGCGACGGGCTGTGCGGATTCGAACGGCACCAGTTCGGCGTCGAGCCCCTCGTCCTTGAAATAGCCCTTGGCGGCGGCGACGAAGATCGGGGCGCTGCCGAGCGAACTCACCGTGCCGACCTTGATGTGATCGGCCGCCCGCGCGGGCGGCGCCGCGAAAGCTGCTATGAAAAGAAGCACCGCCAGCATCGTGCGGCGGCCCTGGCTGCGTTGGGGTGATGGGCTCATCGGCTTCCTCCCTCGAACGGTCACTTTGCGCGGAAGAGTGGGACTTTTCGGCGGGGGCGGCAACCCGGTGCGCGGTGCGATCTGCCCACGCGCCTAATCCCACCGGGTTTTTCGCCGGCAACTCTGGGACTATTTACTGATCCGCGTTATCCTGAGAAATCGTATTTCCGAGCCCCTGAGAGAGATTGATGCCGGCCAAGATCATCGACGGCGTGAAAGTGGCGGCCGGCATTCGCGTCGAATGCAAGGCGCGCGTCAAGGCGCTCGCCGCCGATCACGGCGTGACCCCCGGTTTGGCGGTCATCGTCGTCGGCAACGATCCGGCGTCGCGGGTCTATATCCGCAATAAGATGCGCGCCTGCGCCGATGTCGGCATCCGCTCTTTCCAGCATGAATTTCCCGTCGACGTCGATCAGAACATCGTTCTCGACCTGATCGCCCGCCTTAACCTGGATACCGACGTTCACGGCATCCTCGTGCAATTGCCTTTGCCGGCGCATTTCAACATCCGGCAGATTCTCGCCGAGATTTCGGCCGACAAGGATGTCGACGGGTTTCATCTCTATAACGTCGGCGGCCTCGTGATCGGCGATACCGTGTTTCCGCCCTGCACGCCCTACGGCGTGGTGAAGCTGCTGGAGCATGAAGGCATTTCGGTGGAGGGCAAGAACGTCGTCGTCGTCGGCGCGAGCAACATCGTCGGCAAGCCGATGGCGCTGATGCTGATGGAGCGGGAAGCGACGGTGTGCATCTGCCACGCCAAGACGCGCGACCTCGCGCAATTCACCATCCTTGCCGACATCCTCGTCGTCGCGGCGGGCCAGCCCAATCTGATCCGTCCCGAGATGGTGCGCACCGGCGCGGTCGTCATCGACGTCGGCATCAACCGCCTGCCCGACGGCAAGCTGGTCGGCGACGTCGATTTCGAAGGGGTGAAGACGAAGGCGTCCTACATCACGCCGGTGCCCGGCGGCGTCGGGCCTATGACGGTCACGATGCTGCTGGTCAACACGATCCTCTCCGCCGAACGCCGCGCGCTGGGCCACACACGCTTTCCCGAACGCACTGCCGGCGCGGCCTGAGGGCTAAGGCCACACCGATCAACTTTCATCGTCATACCCGCGAAAGCGGGTATCCAGCGTTATCGCCGCGGGAATGACGAGCGCATCAATACGCTCCCAATAAAAATTCACCACGGAGACACGGAGGACACGGAGAAGAAACCTATTCTCTTCTCTACTCTCCGTGCCCTCCGTGTCTCCGTGGTGAATCTGCCTTATTATTCGAAATTGGAGCGATCCCACCTCACCCGCTCGCTTCGCTCGCACCCTCTCCCCCGAATGGGTGGAGAGGGTTGGTGCTACAAAGCCCCTCTCCGCGCTTGCGGGGAGAGGGAGGGGCCCGCGCGTCGCGCGGGAGGGTGAGGTGTGGTTCCGCTTGGATCGATTCGATCAGACTCTCCTCCCGTCCTTGACATTTCCCCGCGTCCATCTAATGACTCCCTTCACCGCATTCGGCATTGGTTGTCTTGCTCGAACTTTTTATGGGAGATGACATTGTACCGTCGTTTAAGCCTCATCCTGCCGATTCTCGCCGGGATTTCCGCTTGCACTCCGACCGCCGGAGGAGACGCGCGGCGCATGGTGGTGTTCTTCACCGCCGATAGCGCGGCGTTGGATGATGCGGCCCGCGCGGTCGTCTTGCAGGAAGCCGAACTCGCGCGCGCTTCTCCATCGTCACCGGTGCGGGTGCTCGGCTTTGCGGCTCCCGATACGGGAACGCCCGCGTTCAATCGCGTCCTTGCCGAGGCGCGCGCGCAGAACGTCGCCGATGGCCTGGTCGCTGCCGGCGTGGCACAAAGCCGGGTGCGCATTCAATCGCGCGGTGCCGTGCCGTTCGAGATGATGCCGACGGAGTCCCGTCGGGTTGAAATCATCATCGGTTCCGACGCTCCGTAAGGCGTCGATTCGTCGAGAAAAATCTTTAACGACAGAAAGAAAATCGTCGTCTCGAACTTGTCGAAGGCCGCACGACTTGGATGCAGCGATCCGAATAGAAAATTCACCACGGAGACACGGAGAGCACGGAGAAGAAACTTATCTTCTTTCTTAATCTCCGTGTCTCCGTGTCCTCCGTGGTGAACCTATCTTAGTTCTTCGCCACTTCCTTCAGCCACGCCACCACCGCGTCGGTTGCCGCGCCGGGTGTGTCCATGTGGCCGGCGTCGACCTGCAGATAGCGGTTGAGCGGATTGGCCGGCGCCTTGTCGAAACCGAGTTCGCGCGCGATCTGGCTTTGATCCTTGGTTCCGGATACCCAGAGGACCGGCGCCTTGAGCTGGCTCGCATCGGTGACGAGATTGGCCGGGCCGCTCATGTCGAGGAAGCTCAGGAAAATCTTCGGCGTCGCGCGAACCTGGATGACGGTGAAGCCGCTGGGCCCAGTATTCGAATCGGCGAAGCTTTGGACCTCGTCGCCCTGACCGCTGGCGATCAGGGCTTGCGCGCGCTGGACGCTGGGTTTGACGGCGGGATTGTTGGCGACGCGCGGGCCCGGCGCCGGCGCCAGCGCGACGATGCCTTTCAACCCGTCATGGGTCGCACCGTAGAGAACCGCGCCGAGGCCGCCGAGACTATGGCCGGCGACGACGAAGGCGGTTGCACCGCGCAGACGCAGTCGCGCGATCGACGCATCGATGTCGGCCATGCAGTCGGGCAGGGTGTGGTCGTAGATTCGCGATGCCGTCCAGCACATGGTCGGTCGATCGACCGGAAACCCCGCGCGTTCGATCTGCTGCGAGAGATAGGCGAGTTCGCGCTGATCGGCGGTGCCCTGCTTGCCGTGAACCAGGACGACGCCGATGCCGTCGGCACGCGCGGCGCCGGTCGCGAATCCAACGAGCAGGGCGATCAGAACGAGGATGCGCATCGCCTCAGACCGTGCGCGTGAGTTTCATCATCGCCAGCGCCGCGCGTCCGCCCGGCCCGTAAGGATTGGCGATCGATTCGCCCATTTCCATATGCGCGTAATTGGTCCCGACCACCATCGTCACCGGCTTGCCGGCGGCCTTGACCGCGGCGGCGAAATCGCGGCCCTGGCGCTGGAACTCGGGCGTCTCGAACGTGCCGAAGGCGACGGTGACCGGCGCGTGCAGTTTGTCGAGATGGCGGATCGTGCTCATCGCATCCTCCATCGCGTCGTCGAAGTGAACGTAACTGCCGCGCGCCGACAGCCGCACCGGTTTCATGTCGAACATGCCGCTGATGCAGATGCCGCCTTTGACCGTGTCGGCGGGCAGGCCGAAATCCTTTTGCCAATCGGTGACCAGCGCCACGCCGGTAAGGTGCCCGCCCGAGGAATGGCCGCCGATATAGATCCGGTTGGCGTCGCCATCGAAGCTCGCGGCATTCTTGTGGACCCAGGCGATCGCGCTGCGCACCTGCTGCGCCATCGGACGAAGATCGCCGCCGGCGTCGAGCACGTTGGTGAAGTCGAGCGCGATGTAATGCGCCCCGTAATCGACGAACATCTCGGCCGCCGCCGCGCTGCCTTTCGACGAGCCGGTGCGCCAGGTGCCGCCATGGATGAAGACGAAGATCGGCGCCTTGGCAGTCTTGGCGCGATAGATGTCGAGCTTCTCGATCTCGCTCGGCCCATAGGCGACGCGCATCGGCTGGCCCAATCGCGCGCGCACCGCCTCGCTGTTCGATCCGCCGCGCGCGCCGATCTGCCCGATATTGGATTCATAGGAATCCTGGTCATACGCCGCGTCGAGTTCGACCTGATCGTAATTCATGAAGACGAGCGGCCCCTTCTCGTGCGCGGGCGGCCCGAGTTTGCATTCCGCGGCGAGGGCAGGCGCCGCGGTCAATGCAGCAGCGGCGCCGAGCAGGCCGCGGCGGGTGAGGTTGCGGGCGGTGATGCGTGTGCTGGCGACCATCATTTCCCCCTTTGTCATGCGGCGAGGATCGAGTGGCGTCCTCGGCTACTCGGATTTTGCTCTCGAACCGCAGAGCGCGCACCACCTTTTATTGGTTCATTATTTCGGGTTCGAAAGGCCGTCGAGGTATTCGGGCCGGTCGACATTGAATGCGGCGAACACTTTCGTGAAGAATGGCTTGAGAGCACTAGCGGGTGTCTCGATCTCGCCCAATGAGCCGGTCGCCCAAACTGACTCGCTAAGAGATCGTCCGTGCGGAATCGGGACGTGGAAATAATGACCCGCCGGCGCAGGATAATAGAGACCGCAGTCTTTGATGCCCTCAATTCCGGCAACCCAACGAAACTGTGGGCGAAGCCCCAGCAGCGTCAGAACAATACGAAAAGAATGCATCGCCAATTTGAAGCGATCTTCTAGGTACGGTAGGCCCGGTCGAGTTCCTGGAGCCTGTTGCTTTATCGCGTTAATTATATACGTATCAATACTCCAGATTTCCCCTGTCTCGAACGCGAAGCTAACTGCAGAAGTGTTTGAGCGGTCGCCGGTCATCCCAACGACGCCGAAACCATCTTTGTCGCGGACAAAGCCCAAGCTCGCGTAACCGTCGATCAATTGCACGAGGTGGAATCCGTTTTGTGTGGCCGCCTTCTTCAATTCAATTGGGGACCACCGGCGACCGGTATCGAATTCTGGCAATAGGCGAAGCCAAATTGCAGGTCCGGGGGCAAGTTGAACGTTAACATCTGTTCCTCCCGGGAAGCCCGCCTCATTGACGCCGATGGCAGTCCCGACGGGCCGGAAGCGTGGGCTCTCGGGCGTACGTATTTCGAAACGTGTTCCTTGGGGGCGTCGGTCAATTAAATAACGGACAGCCAGTTCGACAACCCGACGTGGTGCCGCGTCGCCGCGTTCAATCTTCGCTATTGCTGTCCGCTCGTAGTCAATGGCCGCTGCAAGCTCGGCTTGCGTCATGCCGAGGCTCTCGCGCGCGACAAGCAAATCCGAAGATTCCCAACTGCCAACGGGCAAGTTTATTAAGCTGCTTAGGGCCTCTTCGTTCAAATTATCCATTGGTGACATTGATTTAGCTCCATTAGTAAACCACCTAAAAAAGCCAGCCAACTCTAATTGGCCAGTCCATTTAGTGATTTATAGCACATATAAATTATAAATGGTGTTTTTTTCCTGTGGCTTCAGGTCGGCTAATCTATCCGCGAACCCTTCAACGGGATTCATTGCACCATTATAGATAATCCTCCTTGATTTTGTTCTCTATATGTTCTATGGTCACGCGCGAAGTTTTGAGGGTTCGGGTTGGGTGCCCGAGCTTCGTTTCCTGTGTGTTCGGTATGTCAGAATCTTGCGGGCGAGGTTTGGGGCTACATGCCGCCAACCTGAAAATTACGAAACAAAGCCAATTTTCCCGGCCGATTTTTCGGGGCTTACGCTTTGAAACTAAAACGCTTTTCCGCCCGGAAAGATCGCCTGACGACCGAGCTGTTGCCACGCGATCGGGGCGCTGCATTTCTCCGCCGCGTCGTTCGGGGCGAGAGATTTGTCCCAGAAGGCGGCGATAAAGCGCTTGCCGGTGATCGCGTTGGTCGCCTCCGAGACGAGCCAGAGCAGCGGCGTCACCATGATGTCCGGCTGGATGAGTTTGAGGCGTTCGGCGTCAGTGAAGGAATTGCCGACGAGGCGCGTGTTCACCGGACCGCCCGGCACGAGGATGTTGACGGTGATTCCGGTGCCGGCGAGTTCCTCGGCCATGATCGCGCAATGTGCCTCGTTCGCCGCTTTCGATCCGCCATAGGGCAGCATGCCTTTGCGCCACATCGAATCAAGGCTGGTCGTCACGTTGATGATGCGGCCCCACGCCTGATCGCGCATCGCGGGAAGCGCGGCGCAACTCATCATGAACGCGCCCAGCACGTTCACCTCCATGGTGCGGCGAAACTCGGCCGGCGTGACCTCCCAGAAATGCGCGGGCAGCGCGGCGCCTTTCGCGCGCAACGTGTTGGGACTGACGCCCGCGTTGTTGACGAGAATGTCGAGCCGGCCGAACCGCGCGCGCGTCGCATCGACGATCTTTTGCGCGCCGTCATCGGTGGTCACGTCAGCGCCGATGGTGGCGAGACGGTTGGTCTTGGTTTCGGCTTGAAGTTCGCTCAGCACGTCAGCGTCGATGTCGCTCGCCATCACGCTGATGCCGTTATCGATCAGGCCGAGCGCCATCGCCTTGCCGATGCCGCGCCCCGCGCCGGTGACGATCGCAACGCGCCCGGATTCGCTCGTAGCCATGATGATTCCTCCCGTTGCGACAAAGGATGGCAACGCCCCCGCCAAATTGCAATTGCGGGGTCGCTGTGACATGCTTGCGCGCAACGCGTTTGGGAGGATTTGAATGGCCACGCTAAGCCGCATCGACGTTCATCACCATGTCACGCCGCCGAGCCTCGTCGAGGAAAAGATGCGCGCCGGCGCGGGCGGCGGCCCGACCTATGCGTGGACCATCGACAAGACGCTCGAGGACATGGAGAAGGGCGACGTGCGGGCGTCGATCATCTCGCTGCCGCATCCGATCGGCGTGTGGCCCGATCAGAAAGACACGCGCGGCCTGACCCGCGAATGGAACGACTATGTCGCGACGCTGGTGCGCGATCATCCCGGCAAGTTCGGCCAGTTCGCGATGCTGCCGATCCTCGATATCGACGGATCGCTGCGCGAGATGGAATACGCGCTCGATACGCTGAAGGCCGACGGCATCAACCTGATGACCAATATCGGCGACAAGTGGATCGGCGATCCCTACTACAATCCGATCTTCGAGGAACTCAACCGCCGCAAGGTCGTGGTCTATACCCATCCGGCCGCGCCCAATTGCACCGCGGGCAAGGGCGGCGTGCCGGGTATCCGCGAAGCGGTGATCGAGTTCGGCACCGATACGACGCGGGCCATCGCGCGATTGCTGTTCAGCGGCGCGGCGGCCAAATATCCCGACATCAAATGGATCTGGTCGCATGCCGGCGGTACCGCGCCGTTCCTGACCGAACGCCTCGTGCGCTTCGCCAGCCACGAAAAGGGCATGGCCGAAAAGGTGCCCGAAGGCGTGCTCACGTATCTCCAGCGGTTTTATTACGATACCGCGCAGGCGGCGCATCCCTGGGCACTGGCCTCGCTGATGCGGCTCGTCGCGATCACCCAGGTCGTCTACGGCACCGACTTCCCGTGGCGCACCGCGGTCGAAACGACCCAGGGGCTCAAGGATTACGGCTTCAGCGCCGCCGAGCTTGCCGCGATCGACAGCGGCAATATCGAACGCCTTTTGCCGAAGTGGAAACGGTAGCGGCAACTTGAATAACGCTCGCCGCGCCCATACGATCCGGCGCAGCGTTGCCCAGGAGGACTCAGTATGACCTCACCCGATAACGGACCCGTCGTCGTCGCACCGGAAGCTTCGCGTGCGCAAGGGCTGTTCCCGATCGACATGGCCTTCGCCGATTACGATCGGACCCGGCCGCTGCTCGATGGGCGCGTGAAGGCCAAGGGCATCGAGCTCAAGGCCACGACCAAATGGGTCGGCGAGTTTTGCGTCCGTCCCGTCTATGAGGAATACGACGTCGCCGAGATGTCGCTCTCGTGGTACGTCGCGGCGCGCGACCGGGGCGAGCCCTGCATCGGCATTCCGGTCTTTCCGTTGCGCGACCCGATCCTCGCTTACGCCTATGCGCACACGGATTCGAAGATCACCAAGCCGAGCGACCTGATCGGCAAGCGCATCGGCGTCGCGGGCTATCGCTACACCGTCTATCTCTGGCTGCGCGGCCTGTTCAAGGAGCATTACGGTCTTTCGCCCGAACAAGTGACCTGGGTCACCAGCGAGACCGAAGGCAACGGCTATGTCGTGCCCAACGGTATCAAGGTCGTGCTCGACAAATCGAAGACGGCGGCCGAGAAATTGCGCGACGGCGAGGTCGACGCGATTTTCGCGCCGCGCGTCCCGAAGGAATTTCAGACCCGGCAGCCCTGGATCCGGCGGTTGTTTCCGGATTGCCAGGACGAGACTCACCGGCTGGTGAAGAAACTCGGCTACATCCCGGTCAGCCACGTCATGGTGATGAAGAAGGAACTGGCCGAGCGCGAGCCGTGGATCGCGGTCAATCTCTATAACGCCTTCGTCGAGGCCCAACACGCCGCCGACGAGTTGTGGCAGATCGAGAAGATGACGTCGTTCGTCGATTCGATGTTCCATCTGGAAGAGCAGCTCGCCCATTACGGGCCGGACCCGTTCCAGCACGGGCTCGGTGCCGCCAACCGCGCGAACATCGAAACCTTCGTGCGCTATGCCCACGATCAGGGCTATATCGGGCGCGTGCTTCCGATCGACGAATTGTTCGCGGCCTCGACGCTCAACCTCTGATTTAATCCGATTGCAGCCGGCGGGGCGCGGACGCTAGGTTACGCGCGCCTCAGGCGGCCAATGATCGAAGCGTGAACGGGGGAGGGTGATTCCGACGTGACCGGCGCAACCGGCAATAGCGGCGCGCCGCTGCTCGCCATCGGCGAGCTGTCCGTGCGCTTTGGCGGGATCGTCGCCCTTAATGGCGTTTCCTTCGAGGTTCCGCGTGGCCAGATTTGCGGGCTGATCGGCCCCAACGGCGCGGGCAAGACCACGCTCTTCAACTGCCTCAGCCGGCTCTATCAACCCGACGGCGGCACGATCACCTTCGACGGGAAGGATTTGCTGGGCCTGCCGCGCCATAAAATGGCGGCGCTCGGCATCGGCCGCACCTTCCAGAACCTCGCTCTGTTCCGCACGATGAGCGTGCGCGACAACATCATGGTCGGCGGGCATTCCACCATTCGGGGCGGCTTCGTCGCCAATTCCCTGCGCCTACCTTTGGTCGCGCGGGAGGAAGCGAAGCTGTCGGCGCGGGTCGCCGAACTGATCGCGGCGCTCGATCTCGATGGCGTCGCGGATCAGCCGGTGCAGGGCCTGACCTTTGCCGTCCAGAAACGTGTCGAACTGGCCCGCGCGCTGGCGTGCGAACCGAAGCTCCTGCTGCTCGACGAGCCGGCGGGCGGCCTCAACCATGAGGAAGTGGAGAAGCTGCGCGAACTCATCGGCGCGCTGCGCGACCGCTACGGCCTCACCGTGCTGCTGGTCGAACATCACATGAATCTGGTGATGCGCGTGTCCGACAAAGTGGTGGCGCTGGATTTCGGCCGCAAGATCGCCGACGGTACGCCGGCCGAAGTTCAGAACGCGCCCGACGTGATCAAGGCCTATCTCGGAGCCTCGGCATGAGCGCGATCCTCGCTATCGCCAAGCTCGACGCCGCCTATGGTGAGACCAAGGTACTCAGCCAGGTCGATCTCTCGATCGAGGAAGGCGGCATCACCGCATTGCTCGGCGCGAACGGCGCGGGCAAGACGACCCTGCTGCGCGCCATCTGCAACATGATGGTGAAGGTGCGTGGCGAGATCAGCTTCATGGGCACGCGCATCGACGGCCGCGCGACCGAAAGCATCGCGCGGCTCGGCATCGGCCATGTGCCCGATGGGCGCGGCACCTTCTCGCATCTGTCGGTCGAGGAAAATTTGCGCCTCGGCGCCTATACGCGGCGCGACCGCAAGGGCGTCGCCGACGATTTCGAACGCGTCTACACCTATTTCCCGCGGCTTCGCGAACGCCACCTGCAACAGGCGGGAACGCTCTCGGGCGGCGAGCAGCAGATGCTGGCGATCGCCCGCGCGCTCATGATGCGCCCGAAACTGTTGCTGCTCGACGAGCCGTCCTTCGGCCTGGCGCCGGTGATCGTGCAGGAGATTTTCCGCATTCTCGGCGCGATCAATCGCGACGAGAAGATGAGCATGCTGCTGGTCGAGCAGAACGCCAATCTCGCGCTCGATCTCGCCGACCATGCCTATCTCATCGAAACCGGCGAGATCGTGATGGGCGGCGAGGCGGCGGTGATCAGCGGCAACCCGTCGGTGCGCCGCGCCTATCTCGGCTACTGAGCCGGCGATGCAGGCCTTCCTTCATCAACTGCTCTCGGGCATCGCCACCGGCGGCATCTATGCCAGCCTCGCCTTGGCGTTGGTGATGATCCATCAGGCGACGCATCACATCAATTTCGCGCAAGGCGAACTCGCGATGTTCGCGACCTATATCGCGTGGACGCTGGTGCAGGCCGGTGTGCCTTATTGGGCGGCGTTCGTGCTGACCCTCGTCTTCGCGTTCGCGCTCGGCGTGTTCCTGCAGAACGTCGTGCTGCGGCCGGTCCAGAACGCGCCGTTCTTTTCGGTGGTGATCGTCTTCATCGGCCTGCTGGTGATCTTCAACAGTCTGGCCGGCTGGATATTCACCTATACGGTCAAGACCTTCCCCAGCCCGTTTCCGATCCGCGCGTGGTACGGCAGCAATTATCTCTCGCCGCACGAGGTGGGCATGACCGCTGTGACCCTGGTCGTGCTCGTGTTGGTGTTCGCGTTCTTCCGCTTCACCAATCTCGGTCTCGCCATGCGCGGCGCGGCACAGAACCCGGCGGCGAGCCGGCTGGTCGGGATCAGCGTCGGACGGATGCTGGCGCTGGGCGCCGGATTGGCTGGCGCGATCGGCGCGGTTGCCGGGATCATGGCGGCGCCGATCCTCTATCTCGAGCCCAACATGATGAGCGGCATTTTGCTCTACGGGCTTGCCGGCGCGGTGCTCGGCGGGATCGACAACCCGTGGGGCGCGGCGCTCGGCGGCGTGATGGTCGGCGTCTTGGAAAACCTCGCGGGTGCTTATGTCGTCGGCACCGAGCTGAAGCTCAGCGTCGCGCTGCTCGTCATCATCTTCGTCCTGCTGTTCAAGCCCTCGGGCCTGTTCGGCCGCTCGATCGTGGTCCGGGTGTGACGTGACGGTTTCGCAATGGCGCATGCTCGGCATCATGGCGGCGCTCGCGCTGGCCGTGGCCTTGCCGTTTGTCGTCTCGGGCTATCGCGTTTTCCAGTTCACCATGGTGCTCGATTACGCCATCGCGGTATTCGGCGCCAATATCCTCACCGGCTATAACGGGCAGATCGCGCTCGGCAACGGTGCCTTCTACGCCATCGGCGCCTACACGGTCGCCATCCTGATGACCCATGCCGGCATGCCGTATTGGGCGACAATTCCGATCGCTGCAGGGACATGTTTTGTGGCGGGGTTCCTGTTCGGCCTGCCCGCGCTTCGCCTCGAGGGCCCCTATCTGGCGCTGACGACATTCGCGCTCGCGGTGGCGACACCGCAGCTTTTGAAATATCACGGCATTGAATCGTGGACCGGCGGGGTGCAGGGCATTCTGTTCGACAAGCCGGACGCCCCCGCCGGCGTGCCGCTCAATTCCGACCAGTTCCTTTATCTCTTCTGCCTCTTCGTCACCGTCATCATGTTCGTGCTCGGGGCCAATCTGCTGCGCGGCCGGACGGGCCGGGCGATCATCGCGATTCGCGACAATCCCACCGCTGCCGCCGGCATGGGCATCGATACGTCGCTCTACAAATCCTTGACCTTCGGCGTGAGCGCGCTCTTTACCGGCGTGGCGGGAGCGCTGGGCGCGATCGTCACCCAATTCGTCTCACCCGACAGCTTCACGCTGTTTCTCTCGATCAGTTTCATCGTCGGCGTGGTGATCGGTGGCGTTGCGACCGTCTCGGGCGCGTTTTTCGGCGCGCTGTTCGTCGAATTCGTGCCCAATTACGCCGATCAGATATCGAAGGCAGCGCCCTGGGCGATCTATGGCGCGCTTTTGATCGCCTTCATGTATGCGATGCCGACCGGTGTGGTGGGGCTGCTGCGCCTGATCGTCCGCCGGATTGACCCTCAGTGGGCAATCCGCAAAGATGCGGGCAAGCAATAATCGTCGAGGGACGCATCCATGGACATGAATCTGGCCGGCCGCACCGCGCTTATTACCGGTGCGTCGAAGGGTATCGGCCTGTCGATCGCCGAGGGGTTGGCTGCCGAGGGGGTCAATCTCATCCTGGCCGCGCGTTCCAAGGAGTTGCTCGAGCAGAATGCTGCCGATCTGACCAAGAAATTCAAGATCAAGGTCGAGACCATGGCGCTCGATCTTTCCGATCAGGCCGAACGCGACAAGCTGGTCGCCGCTTATCCCGACATCGACATTCTGATCAACAACGCCGGGGCGATCCCCGGCGGGACGATTTTTGAAGTCGACGATAAGGCGTGGCGCGCCGGCTGGGACCTGAAGATCTTCGGCTACGTCAACATGACCCGCGCCTATTACGCCAGGATGCGTGAGCGCAAGCGTGGCGTGATCATCCTGATTTGCGGCCTCGGCGGCGAGAAGCTCGATTTCGGCTACATCGCCGGCGCTGCCGGCAATGCCGCGATGATGGCCTTCGCGCGCGCGATGGGCGGCAAGAGCATCAATGACGGTATCCGCGTGCTCGCGGTCAATCCCGGCCCGGTGCTGACCGAGCGCACGAAATATCTCGGAAAGATCCGCGCCAAGCGCGAATTGGGCGACGAGGATCGCTGGGGCGAGAATTTCACACAAATGCCGTGGGGCCGCCCGGCGACCGTCGAAGAGGTCACGCCGATGGTCGTGTTCCTCGCCTCGGACCACGCGAATTACATCAGCGGCACGGTCGTCACCATCGATGGTGGCCTCGCCAATCGCCACAGCAGTCCCTGAAGGATCGCCCATGCCCCACGCGACCGCGTCCGACGGCACCAAGCTCTATTATGAGGTTCAGGGCAGCGGCCCCGCGATCGTCTTCGTGCATGAGCTGGCCGGGACGTGTCGTTCCTTCGACATGCAGGTCGCGGTGCTGAAGGCGACGCACACCTGCATCACCTTCAACGCGCGCGGCTATCCGACGTCCGACGTGCCGCCGACGCCGGATTCCTATTCGCAGGACATCGCGGGCGAGGATATCGGCGCGGTGCTCGACGCGGCCGGGGTGAAAGACGCGCATGTCATGGGCGTGTCGATGGGGTCGGCAGCGGCGTTGCAATTCGCGTTGAAGCATCCCGAGCGCGTGCGCTCGGCGATCCTCTGTAGCATCGGCAGCGGCTCGGATGCCAAGCCCGACGAATATGTCGCCAACATGGAAGCAATGGCGGCGAAGGTCGAAAAGAACGGCATGGCGCAAATTCGCGAGAACTTCACCGCTTCGCCGGCGCGATTGAAGCTCAAGGAAAAGAACCCCGCCGAGTTCGAGAAGTTCGTCCAGGCGATTTCGCAATTCTCGGTGCTGGGCCTCACCAACACGATGCGCGGCGTGCAGAAGCGCCGGCCGCCGCTCTATTTCTATAAGGACGCAATCGCCAAGATGGCGATCCCGACGCTGGTCGTGCAGGGCGGGATCGACCAAGGCTGCGAGAAGCCGAGCCATTTCCTCAAAGACACGTTGCCCGGCGCGCGGCTCGAAGTTCTGCCCAACACCGGCCACGGCGTGAACATCGAAGAACCCGACTTGGTCAATCGCCTGGTCGGTGACTTTGTCGACGGCGTCGAAGCACGCCGACGTTAGCACTGGAGAAGAGTATGCCCTTCAAACCCGCCTCGTCCGCGCTATCGGACCTCGTGGTTCTCGATCTGACACGGGTGCGCTCGGGGCCAACCTGCGTGCGTCAGCTCGCGGATTGGGGTGCGAACGTCATCAAGATCGACGCACGCGAGGAAGGCGGCGCTGACGGGGCCGGTCCCTCGGACTTCTCGTCGCGCCACGACCCGGATTTTCAGAATCTTCATCGCAACAAGCGGGCGATGAGCCTCAATCTCAAACATCCCGACGGCATCGCGATCTTCCGCCGGCTTGCCGAGAAGGCCGATATCGTGGTCGAGAATTATCGCCCCGACGTAAAGAACCGTCTTGGCATCGATTACGAATCGCTGAAGGCGATCAACAAGCGGATCATTTACGCCAGCATCTCGGGTTTCGGCCAGGATGGGCCCTATCAAAGCCGGCCGGGCGTCGATCAGATCGCGCAGGGCATGTCAGGCCTGATGTCGATCACCGGCGAGGAAGGTCGCGGACCGATGCGGGTCGGCATCGCGGTCGGCGACGTAGCGGCGGGCATGTGCGCGGCGGTCGGCGTTTTGACCGCGTTGCACGAGCGCGAACGCTCGGGCGAAGGCCAATGGGTGCAGACCTCGCTGCTCGAGGCGCTGCTGTTCTTCCTCGACTTCCAGGGCGCGCGCTATCTGATGAGCGGCGAGGTGGCGGGACAGGCCGGCAACAATCATCCGACCGGCGTCCCGACCGGCACGTTCAAGGCCAAGGACGGCTACGTCAACATCGCGCCGACGCCGCCGATGTGGAAGCGCTTTTGCGTGGCGATCGGGCGCGAGGAATGGGCCAGTGATCCGAAATACGCGACACCCAAGGATCGCCGCAAGCATCGTGAGGAATTGAACGGTCTCATCTCTGCGATGACCGAGAAACAGGACATGACCGTGCTGGTCGAACTGTTCAATAAGGCGGGTGTGCCGTGCGGGCCGGTCAACACGATCGACCAGGCCTTCAACGATCCGCAGGTCAAGCATCTCGGCATTGCGAAGGACGTGCCGTCGCGCGCGCTGGGCACCATCAAGCTGATTGGCCAGCCGGTCAATCTCAGCCGCACGCCGACGACCATGGTGACGGGCGCGCCCGAATACGCCGAACAGGCGGACGAAATTCTCGCCGAGTTCGGCTATTCGGCGAAGGACATCGAAGCGTTCCGTAAGAACGGCGCGGTCTGAGGAGCGAAACGATGGATTTCGGCTTTACCGACGAACAGAAGATGCTGCGCGAAAGCCTCAGCAAGCTGATGGATCGTCACGCCACGCCCGATTACATTCGCGGGCTGGAGCGCGAGCAGGCTTATCCGTATGCGCTTTATGACGAATGGATCAAGGCTGGCATCCTCGCCATGCCGTTTCCCGAGGCCTATGGCGGACTGGGCGGCAATGCCATCGACATGGCGATCATCGGCGACGAGATTTCCTATCGCAGCACCGATCTCTCGATGGCCTTGGGCGGTAGCATGTTCTGCGGCCTCAACCTCGTGCGCAAGGCGACCGAAGAGCAGAAGCGCTATTGGATTCCGAAGCTGCTGGCCGGCGAGATCAAGATGTCGATCTCGATGTCCGAGCCCGATGCCGGCTCCGATATCGGCGCGATGCGGACGACGGCGGTCAAAGATGGCGATCACTATGTGATCAACGGCCAGAAGCTCTGGGCGACCGGTGCCGCCGCCAAGAACAATGTCATCAACCTCTATCTGAAGACCGATCCGAAAGCGCATTACCGGCAAGGCATGTCGCTCTTTCTGGTCGACAACACGACGCCCGGCATCGAGATGAAGAAGCTCGATATGCTGGGGCGCCGCTGCACCGGCACCTATGAGGTGTTCTTCAAAGACGTGCGCGTGCCGGCCGACCGGCTCGTCGGCGGCGAGGCGGGGCTCAACAAGGGTTTCGATTTCGTGCTGTCGGGCCTGCAGGTCGAACGTACCGTTTCGGCCGCCAATTCCTGCGGCGGTGCGCGCGCGGTGGTCGATCTCGCTTCGGCTTATGCGAAGGAGCGTAAACAGTTCGGCAAACCGATCGGCACGTTCCAGGCGATTGCCCATATGCTCGCCGACATGGAGACCGAAGTCGCCGCGGCATCGTCGCTGATGTGGCGCGCGGCATGGATGGTGTCCGCGGGCCAGAACGCGCTCAAGGAAATCACCATGGCGAAGCTCTTTTGCAGCGAGACTTATGCCAAGGTCGCGAACATGGGCATGCAGGTGTTGGGCGGTTACGGCTACAACATGGAGTTCGACATGCAGCGCCATTATCGCGATGCGCGCGTGGCGACCGTGGCGGCGGGCTCGTCGCAAATCCAACGCAACCTGATCGCCAATCTCATGGGACATAAGGTGCAATAAGCACGGGTCCCGCACGCGGGACAACGGGAGAACTTGATGGCCCAGGCAGCAACGCAGCGGAACACCGATCACATCCAGACGACTCATACCGGGAGCCTGCCGCGTCCGGCGGACATCGTCGATTTCCTGCGCCGGCAAATTCGCGGCGAGGCGGCCGATCAAGCCGCGTTCGAACGCCTTGTCGAAATCGCCGTGCCCCAGATCATCGCACGCCAGATGGAAGCAGGTATCGACGTCGTCAACGATGGCGAGGTCGGCAAGGCGTCGTATGCGACTTACATTCAGGAACGGCTATCCGGTTTTGGTCCGGTCGAGCGCGAGAAATGGCCGCAGGATCTCAATCGCGAGCGCGGCGAATTCCCGGAATTCTATGGCCGGTCGGGCGTTGCGAACGGTCCGGCCAGCCGGCGCCTGCTTGGTTGCGTCGGGCCGGTCGCGGTGCGCGACCGCAAGACTCTGGCGCGCGAAATCGAAACGCTTAAAGCCGCGGCGGCGAAAGCCAAACCCGGCGCGACGTTCATGAGCGCTGCGTCGCCCGGCGTGGTGTCGCGCTTTCATCCGAATTTCTACTATCCCTCGACCAAAGAATTCCGCGAAGCGGTTGGCGCGGCGATGCGCGAGGAATATGAGGCGATCGTCGATGCTGGTTTCATTCTCCAGCTCGATTGCCCCGATCTGGCCTCGGGATGGAACAGCGTCTTCGCCGAGGCGGGACCGTCCGAGTTCGTGGCCGAATGCGAGACGAGCATCGGTATTCTGAATGACGCGCTGCGTAACGTTCCGGGCGACCGCGTGCGCTTGCATCTCTGCTGGGGCAATTACGAAGGCCCGCATATCCACGACATCCCGATCGAGACGATCCTGCCGGCCGTTCTTAAAACAAAGGCGCAGGTGATTTCGTTCGAGGGTGCCAATCCGCGTCACGCCCATGAATGGGAAGTGTGGCGACGGGTGAAGCTGCCCGACGACAAGATGCTGATGCCAGGCGTGATCGATTCGACGACCAATTTCGTCGAGCATCCCGAGTTGGTCGCGCAGCGGATCGGACTTTATGCCGATATCGTCGGCCGCGAACGCGTGATCGCCGGTGTCGATTGCGGGTTCGAGACCTTTGCCGGCGGCGCGCGCGTCGACGCGCGGATCGTCTATGCCAAGCTCGCGGCGCTGGCCGAGGGCGCACGGATCGCAACGGATCGTCTCTGGCGGCACTGACGGTTCATGGATTCCCGTTTCAGCGAAGAACAGAATCTGCTGCGCGACACCGTCGCCAAGCTGATGGCGAAGCACTGCCCGCCCGAATTCATGCGCCGGATCGATCGCGAGCAATCCTATCCCTACATGCTCTACGATTCCTGGGTCGAGGCCGGGCTTTTCCGTATGCCCTTCGCCGAAGCCTATGGCGGCTTGGGCGGCAGCACCGTTGACGCTTGTATCATCGCCGAGGAAATCGGCCGGGTCAGCGCCGATCTTTCGATGATGTATGGCGGCAGTACATTTTGCGGCCTCAATGTTCAGCGCAAAGGCTCGGAAGAACAAAAGGCCTATTGGCTGCCGCGCCTGATGTCGGGCGAGATTCGAATGTCGATCTCGATGTCGGAACCCGATGCCGGCTCCGATGTCGGGGCTATTCGGACGACCGCGGTGCGTGACGGGGATCATTATATTGTCAACGGACAGAAGCTCTGGGCGACCGGGGCGGGGGCCAAGAACAACGTCATCAACGTTTATGTGAAAACCGATCCGAAGGTGCATTACCGCCAGGGTATGTCGCTGTTCCTGGTCGACAACGACACGCCGGGCATCGAATTGCGCAAGCTCGATATGCTCGGCCGCTATTGCACCGGCACCTACGAGATTTTCTTCAAGGACGTGCGGGTGCCGGCTGATCGGCTGATCGGCGGCGAGAACAAGGGATGGGAGTGCATCCTGTCGGGCTTGCAGGTCGAGCGTGTCGTAGCGGCGGCGGCCGATGTCGGCTCGGCCGAAGGCTGCGTCGAGATGGCCCTCGCCTACGCCAAAGACCGGAAGCAATTCGGCCGGCCGATCGGAACGTTTCAGGCCATCGCGCATATGCTCGCCGACATGGCGACCGAAGTGGCGGCGGCGCGGGCGCTGATGTATCAATGCGCCGCCATGGTCGACCAGGGCGAAGACGCGCTCAAGGACATCACCATGGCCAAGCTGTTCGCCTCGGAGACCTATGCCAAAGTCGCCAATCTCGGCATGCAGATTTTCGGCGCCTATGGCTACAACAAGGAGTTCGATATGCAGCGCCATTACCGGGATGCGCGCATCGCCACGGTTGCCGCCGGAACCTCGCAGGTTCAGCGCAACCTCATCGCCGGATTGATGGGCCTCAAGGCCCAATAGATTTAACCAGGGGAACAACCGATCATGACCACCGAATACAAATATTCGACCGTCCTCGTCGATTTCGAAGACGGCATTGCCTGGGTCACGCTGAACCGGCCCGAGAAGCGCAATGCGATGAGCCCGACCCTCAACAAAGAAATGATCGAGGTGATCGAGAAGCTCGAGGTCGACGAGCGCTGTGGCGTGCTGGTCCTGACCGGCGCCGGCGACGCGTTCTCGGCCGGCATGGACTTGAAAGAGTTCTTCCGCGAATCCGACAATCTGCCGCCCGAGGCCTGGGCGCAGATTTCGCGCAACTCGCAGATCTGGCAGCTCCAGCGCCTGCGCTATTTCCCTAAGCCGACGATCGCCATGGTCAATGGCTGGTGCTTCGGCGGCGGGTTCAACCCGGTGACCGCGTGCGACATTGCGGTTGCCGCCGAAGAAGCGATCTTCGGTCTCTCGGAAGTGAACTGGGGCATCATCCCGGCCGGCAACGTGCTGAAGTCGGTGACCACGACGATGCGCCATCGCGACGGTCTCTATTATTCGCTGACCGGCGACAACTTCAACGGCACCGAGGCGGCCAAGATGGGCTTCGTCAATTTCGCGGTGCCGCGCGCGGAAATGCGCGACAAGGTGAAAGAGATCGCCACCAAGATGCTGGGCAAGAACCGCGCTGCCGCGCGCGCGATCAAGAACGCCTATCGCAAGATCGCCGAGATGTCGTGGGATGCGTCCGAGGATTATTTGATGGCGAAGCTCGATCAGCTCCGCTTGACCGATCCCGACAAGGGCCGCGCCAAGGGCATGAAGCAATTCCTCGATGACAAGACTTATCGCCCCGGTCTGGGCGCTTACAAAGCCGACAAATAAGTAAAAATCGTTTTTCGGGAGGACGCCTTTGTCCCATATCCGTTTCGGTCTACCGGTCGCGGTGGCGCTGCTCTTTGCGGCGTTTCCCGCCTCCGCGCAGAAGAACTATTCGCCCGGTGCGACCGACACCTCGATCAAGATTGGCCAGACTGAGCCCTATAGTGGGCCGGCCTCGTCGAACAGTTCGAACGGAACGGCGGATCAGGCCTTCTTCAAAATGGTCAACGATCAGGGTGGCATCAACGGCCGCAAGATCGATTTTGATTCCGTGGACGATGCTTACGCTCCGCCGCGCACCCTCGAGCAGACCCGCAAGCTGGTCGAGCAGGACAACGTGCTGTTCTTCTATCGCAGCATGGGCACGGCGCCGAACATGGCGGTCGCCAAATATCTCAACGATCGCAAGATTCCGCAGCTCTTCATTGCCAGCGGCGCCAGCAACTGGAACGACCCGGCGAACCGCCCGTTCAGCATGGGCTCGACCGCGCCCTATCAAGCCGAAGCCGCGATCTTCGCGCGCTACGCACTGTCTGTAAAACCTGACGCCAAGATGGCCGCGCTTTATCAGAACGACGATCTCGGCAAGGACTTCCTGATCGGGCTCAAGAATTTCCTCGGCGCGGATACGGCCAAGCATCTGGTTGGTGAGGCGAGCTATGAGATCAGCGACCCCACGCTCGATTCCCAGATCGTGTCGCTGCAAGCGACCGGCGCCGACGTGCTCTTCGTCTTTGGGCCGCAAAAGGCGGTCATCATGTCGGTCCGCAAGGTCTACGACATCGGCTGGAAGCCGCTGACCTTCCTGCCCGATATTTCGAGTTCGGTCGGCGGTTCGTTGCGTCAGGCTGGTCTCGAAAAAGCGGTCGGCGTCATCACCGGCAGCTTTTTGAAGGACCCGTCCGATCCGCAATGGAAGGACGACCCCGACGTGAAGCTGTGGAACGACTTTATGACCAAGTACCTGCCGAACATGGATCGCGGCGAATCCGCGCCCGTCTTTTCTCTGGCCTGGGGCAATGTCGTGAAGAAGATGATCACCGCTTGCGGCGACAATCTCACCCGCGACTGCATCATGAACCAGGCGACCCACCTGACCAATGTCAGCGTTCCGATGCTGCTGCCGGGCGTCACCTTCAATACGACACCGACGGACTACCGGGCGATCAAGCAATTGCAGCTTCAGCGTTTCGATGGCGAAAAATACGTCCGCTTCGGCGATGTGCTCAGCGCCAACTAAGCCGGAGCAGGGGACGCGCCGCCGCGCTATGCTCGCCGCATGAAGGAAAGCGCCTCGCCATCGGTGAACCGGCTCCTGTCGCCGCGCTCGATCGCCATTGTCGGCGCCTCGGCCGATCCCCTCGCGCCGGGCGCGCGGGTGCTGGCCAATCTCGATCTGGTTGGTTTTCCGGGCGACGTCCATCTGGTGAGCCGCCGCGCGACCGAAATTGGCGGCCGGCGCTGCGTGCCGACGATCGAGGATTTGCCGCCCGGCATTGATGCGGCTGTATTGGTGGTGCCCGAGGCGGCGGTCGCGGATTCGGTCGCAAGTTGCGTGAAACGGGGCATTGGCGGCGCGGTCGTCTATGCCGCGGGGTTTGCCGAGGTCGGCGAGGAAGGTCGCGCCCGGCAGGACCGTATCGCCGCGATCGCGCGCGAAGGCGGCTTGGCGCTCAACGGGCCCAATTGCATGGGGTTTACCAATTTCATCGAGCGCGTCTCGTTCTCGTTCGGTGCGGTTGAAACCTCGGTGTTGAAGCCGGGGGTGGGCGGCGCCGCGGTGATCGCGCAAAGCGGCGCGATGATGGGCAACATCGCCGTGGCGCTCGGCGCCAAAGGCGTGAAGATCAATTACACGATTTCGACCGGCAACGAAGCGGTCAACGGCGCCGAGGATTTCATGGCGCTGGCGCTCGAGGACGGCAAGACGACCCTCATCGTTCTGTTCATGGAGCAGATCCGTCGTCCGGCGCGGTTCCTCGAACTGGTCGGGCGCGCGAACGAACTCGGTACACCCGTATTGCTGATGCATCCGGGCAGCACCGGCCGCGCGCGCCAGGCCGCCCATTCGCATACCGGTGCGCTCGCCGGGGACCATGCGGTGATGGAAGCGGTGATGCGTCACAGCGGCGTCGTCCTGGTCCAGACCATGGACGAGCTCTTCGATGTCGGCATGATGCTG
Source organism: uncultured Rhodospirillales bacterium (assembly GCA_903828515.1). Classification (GTDB taxonomy): domain Bacteria; phylum Pseudomonadota; class Alphaproteobacteria; order ATCC43930; family CGMCC-115725; genus CAIKMD01. Next base: position 179,898 of record CAIKMD010000002.1, read on the forward strand.
GCGCGCTGGCCGAAGGGGGCCGAGCGCGGCGCTGCGATCGTCAGCAATTCCGGTGCGGTGCGCGGCATCTCGCTCGATTTCTGCGAAGGTATCGGCCTCGAGATTCCGGCGTTCTCGCCCGCGACCGTGGCGGCGTTGCGCCCGATTATTCCGGCCTATATCACGGTCGACAATCCGCTCGATCTGGCGACGGCCGGCATGGGCCAGGCGGATATCTATGGTCAGGTCAGCCGCATCATGCTGACCGACGAGAATGTCGGTTGCGCGATCATGACGATGGTACCGGGCACCAAACAGCTTCAGATGGCCAAGGGCCATTCGCTGATCCCGGTGATCGAGAGCGAAACACGTCCCGTTGCCTTCGCGATGATGGGCGACGAGGTGCCGCTTGAAGACGATTTCAACGCGCTGGTTGCTAAACACCAGATCCCGTTGTTCCGCTCGCCCGACCGTGCCATGCGCGCGATGGGGCATCTCTATGCGCATGGCAAACGGCGCTTGGTGCTGAAAGCGGAGCGGTCACCAGCACAGCCCCGTCCGATATCTTTGCCGGGCAGCGGTACGATCCCCGAATATCGCGCGAAAGCGTGCCTCGCCGGCTTGGGTATCGGCGTACCACGGGGCGAATTGGCGACCGGTATCGAGGCCGCGCAAACCATCGCAGTGCGGATCGGTTTCCCCGTGGTGATGAAGGTTCAGGCCGCGTCGATCGCGCATAAGAGCGATATCGGCGGCGTGATCGCCGGCATCGCCGATGCGGCGGGAGTCGCATCGGCCTGGACGACGCTGCAGCAGCGGGCGGGTGCGACCAAGCTCGACGGCATTCTGGTCGAGGAAATGTGCAAATTCCAGGTCGAGATGATCGTCGGCGCCAAGCGCGATGCCGAATGGGGACCGATGCTACTGGTCGGCATGGGTGGCATCTGGACCGAGGCGCTCGGCGATATCCGCCTGATGCCCGCCGACGTGTCGCCTACCGAAATCGAAGCCGAGATCCGTCTGCTCAAGGGCGCGCGTATTCTGGGCGGCCTGCGCGGCTCGCCGGCGCTCGATGTGGCAGCCGCCGCGCGCGTCGCCGCCACCTTGGGCGAATTGATGCTCGGCAATCCAAGCCTCGATGAAATCGAGATCAATCCGCTCGTACTGCGGCCGGTGGGCCAGGGCGCTATGGCGCTCGACGCGTTGATGCATATCCACGTTTCTTAGGAGAGTCCGATGGCCGGTGAATCCGAACGCCTCAACGCACCGATCTCGACCCAGGAACTCGAGCGGCGCTGGAACGCGGTGCGCAAGGCGATGGAGGCGCAACGCATCGACGTTCTGGTGATGCAGAACAACAACGATTTCATGGGCGGCTACGTCAAATATTTCACCGATCTGCCGGCAACCAACGGCTATGCCATGTCGGTGGTCTTTCCGCGCGACGACGGGATGACGGTGATTGGGCAAGGCCCGTTCGGTCAGGATCGCCAATTGCCGCCCGAAGGCGACGGGCTGCGCCGTGGCGTGAAACGCGTGATGTCGTCGCCGAGCTATGCCTCGGCACCCTTCACCAAGGAGATCGACGCGGGCCTCGCCGAGAAGGCGATGGCGGCCTATTCCGGCGGCACGATCGGACTGGTCGGGACGGCGTCGATGCCCTCGGCTTTCGTCGACTATCTGCGGCGCGGCAAACTCTCGAACGCGAAATTCGTCGAGGCATCCGACCTCGTCGACGATATCAAGGCAATCAAGAGCGCGGAAGAAGTCGCGATCATGCGCCGCACCGCGCTGATGCAGGACAAATGCATGGAGGCGGCATTCGCGGCGATGGCGCCCGGAAAGAAAGAGATCGAGATCGCCGCGGTCGCCGAACAGACCGGCCATCTCTACGGCAGCGAGCAGGGCCTGTTCCTCTGCTCGTCGGCCCCTTTAGGTACGGCCCAGATGCAGGCCAATCGCCATTTGCAGAACCGCACGTTGGCGGCCGGCGATGCGCTGGCGCTGCTGGTGGAAAGCAACGGTGCGGGCGGCTACTACACCGAACTGGGACGGACCGCCGTGCTCGGCAAGGTTTCGCAGGAAATGAAGGACGAATTCGAGTTCGTCATGAAGGCACGCAATTTTACGCTCAATCTCATGAAGCCGGGCGCGTCGTGCAAGGACATCTGGGACGCCTACAATCAGTTCATGCGCGAGAACAAGCATCCCGAGGAACAACGGCTTTACTGCCATGGTCAAGGCTACGACATGGTCGAACGGCCCTTGGTTCGGTTCGACGAGCCGATGAAATTGAAGGCGAACATGGTCCTGTCGTGCCACCCGACCTACACGACGTCCGGCGCGTTCAACTGGGCGTGCGACGACTATCTGATTACCGACGCGGGGCCCGAGCGCATTCACGCCTTCCCGGAAATCATCACCGAGATTGGCTGAACGCATGGCGAGTGAGACCAGCGCCGATCCGCTGAAGGGCATTACCGTCATCGAGCTTGGCCAGTTCATCGCCGGGCCCTATGCCGGTCAGCAACTGGCCGATTTCGGTGCGCGCGTCATCAAGATCGAACGGCCCGGCTTCGGCGATCCGTTCCGGCTCTATGTCACCGAACCGAAAATTCCGGGCTACGGCCATAATTTCCTGGCGTTCAATCGCAACAAGGAAAGCGTCACGCTCGACCTGCAAAAGCCGGAAGGGCGCGAGGCGTTCAAGCGCCTTGCCGCAAAGGCCGATGTGGTGTTGGAGAATTTCCGCGCCGGCGTGCTCGACCGACTGGGCATCGGTTACGAAACGCTCAAAGCGCTCAACCCCAAGCTGATCTACTGCTCGATCTCGGGGTTTTCCGAGGACGGGCCTTACAAGGACCGCCCGGCTTTCGATACGGTCGGGCAGGCGCTGTCGGGCATGCTCTATCTCTTCACCGATCCGGCCGACCCGCGCATGCGCGGGCCGACCTTGGCTGATCAGGCAACCGCGATGCAGGCAGCAACCGCCGTGCTCGCGGCACTGGTGGCGCGCGGGCAAACCGGCAAGGGCGCGCGGATCGATATCTCGATGCTCGAATCGGCGATCCATTTCATGCCCGATGCGTTTACCGCCTATACGGAGGCAGGGCTCGATATGGAGCCCGAGACGCGGACCTCGTTCTCGCATGCTTTCGTGTTGCGCTGCGCCGATGACAAGCTGATCGCGGTTCATGTCGGCGGCCCCGATGCCCTATGGGAGAAGCTGGTCGCGGCGACCGGCGACGCGGCTTTTGCGGCCAACCCGATGTTCAAGGCGCGCCACAGCCGGATCAAGAACTACGCGACGCTGATCGAGGCGTTGCGCCCCATTTTCGTGCGGCGGAATCGCGCCGAGTGGCTCGATATCTTGGTGCGTTACGATGTCGCTTGCGCCGAAATTAATACGGTCAGCGAGGCGATGCGCGATCCCGAGTTGATTCATCTCGGGCTCTTCGAAGAAGTCGAGCGCGCTGGTTATGGTTCGATGAAGATGCTGCGCCGCGCCGCGCGGATCGACGGCGCGCGCGCCACCACGCAAAAGCCGCCGCCGTTCCTCGGCGAACATACCGAGGCGGTCTTGCGCGAAATCGGTTACGACGACGCGGCGATTGTCGCGTTGACGGCAAAATAGAGTGCCGCTGCGCCCAAGCGCGGACGGGGGGAGAGGTTGATGGGGAATCTGCGCGTTGCCGTCGATATCGGCGGCACTTTCACGGATATGGCCGCGTTCGATGAGGCGAGCGGCAAGCTCGTCTTCGGCAAGGCGTTGTCGACACATGATGCGCTGGCACGCGGCATTCAAGATTCTGTCGACGGTGCGGACGTCAAGATCGATGAGGCGTATCTCTTTCTCCATGGCACCACGATCGCCATCAATACGCTGCTCGAACGTACTGGCGCCAAGACCGCCCTGCTGATCACTGAGGGGTTTCGGGACATCTACGAGATCGGTCGGATCAACCGCCCGGATGCCTACAACCTGTTTTTCGGCAAGCATGAGCCGCTGATCGCGCGATCCTGGCGGCACGAGGTCAAGGAGCGGATGAAGGCTGACGGCTCGGTTCATCGCGAACTGGACGAGACGCATCTGCGCGAACTCTCTCGCGTGATCAAGGCACAGGGTGCCGAGGCAGTGGCCATCCTGTTGCTGCACTCCTACCGCAATCCGGCGCATGAGCGGCGCGTCGAAGAAATCGTGCGGGAGGAAATCCCGAGTGCTTTCGTCTCCTCGTCGCATCGCCTGTCGCAGGAATATCGCGAGTTCGAGCGCGTCTCCACCGTGGCGGCGAATGCCTATGTTGGCCCGCGGGTCGAGAAATATCTCGGCGAGCTCGATCGGCATCTGCGCGACAAGAACTTCAAGGGGGATTTCTACGTCGTGCAGTCGACCGGTGGACTCTTTCCGGTTTCGGAAGCACGCAACGAATGTGTCCGCATGCTGGAATCGGGACCAGCCGCGGGCGTGATCGGCACGCAGGCGATTTGCGCCCAACTTGGTTTGAAAGACGCCATCGCCTTCGATATGGGCGGTACAACGGCTAAGGCGGGCGTCATCAGCGACGGCCGGCCGCTGACCGCGGGCAGCGCTCTCATCGGCGGCTACGAACGCGCTCTGCCGATCCAGATTCCGATGATCGATATTTTCGAAGTCGGCACCGGCGGCGGCAGCATCGCGCGCCTGGTCGAGGGCAATGCGATGCGGGTCGGCCCGCAAAGCGCCGGCTCGTCACCCGGACCGGCCTGTTACGGCAAGGGCGGGACTGAGCCGACGGTGACGGATGCCAATCTGGTGCTGGGGCGGCTCGACGCGAAGCACTTCCTCGGCGGCGAGATGCCGCTCGACGTTGCAGCGGCCGAACGCGCGATCCGCGATCGAATCGCCGCCAAGCTGAAGCTTGATCCGCTCGAAGCGGCCGAGGGTATCCTGCGCATCGCGGCGACCGCCATGTCCTATGCGGTCAAAGGTGTCACGACCGAACGCGGCCTCGATGCCGGCAAATTCACCATGGTCGTCTATGGCGGCGCGGGTCCTTTGCATGCTTCGGCCGTCGCGCGCGAGATCGGCATCCGTCGTGTGCTTATCCCGTTTTCGCCCGGCCATTTCTCGGCCTATGGCATGCTGTTCAGCGATCTGCGGCGCGACTACGTGCGCTCGTGCTTTCAGAAACTCGCCTCGGCGCCGTTCGCCCTGTTCGAAGGACTCTATCGCGAGATGGAAGACGAGGGGCGCGCGTCGATCGCGAATTCGGCGGTGAAGCCGCAATCGGTCCAGGTCACGCGCTTTGCCGACATGCGGTATATCGGCCAGGAACATGCGGTGACGGTCGAACTCGATCGCGGCCTGTTCGAACGCGAAGACCGCGATGCGATCAAAAGCGCGTTCGATGCGGTGCATCAGCTTCGCTACGGCACCAACGCGCCGCGCGAAAAGGCCGAACTGGTGAGTCTGCGCGCGACCGTGACCGGCCAGGTCGAAAAGCCGCCGCCGATCCGGATCGCGGCCGGTCAGGCCGAACCGCCGGCTGCGGCCTTGCGCACACGCCGTCCGGTCTATTTCCGCGAGGCGGGCGGTTTCGTCGAGACGCCGATCTACGTCCGCACGGCGCTGCTCGCGGGCAACCGCGTCGCCGGGCCGGCTTTGATCGAGGAGCATGCCTCGACCACGGTTCTCCTGCCGGGGGACGTGATGATTGTCGACCCGGCAGGCAATCTCGATATTGCGGTAGGGAGCCGCGCATGAGCGATTCACCGCGCAAGGTCGATCCGATCACGGTCGAAATCATCCGCAACGGCCTGGTTGCCGTGACGGAGGAGATGAAGACCAATCTGATGCGCACGGCCTACAACCTCATCGTCTATGAGGCGCTGGATTTCACTGTTGGTCTGTTCACGCCCGACGGCGACACGGTCTCGATCGGGCTCGGTCTGCCGATGTTCATTCGCGGCATGTCGGAAACGGTGAAAGCCAAGCTCAACCATTTCGGCCGCGACAACATCCATCCCGGCGACATCCTCGTGACCAATGACGGCTACATTACCGGCAGCCATCTGAATCATGTCACTTTCACGATGCCGGTATTCCACGACGACAAGCTCGTCGCGTTCACCTGCTGTATGGCGCATTGGCTCGATGTCGGCGGCGTGCGCGGCGTGGTCACCACGGATATCTATTCCGAGGGTCTGCAGATCCCGATGGTGAAGTACCGCAAAGCCGGAATCGTCAATGAAGACGTCGTCGACATCATCAAGATGAATTGCCGCCTACCCGAGCACGCGATGGGCGATCTGCGCGCGCAGGTCACGGCCTTGACCACCGGCGAGCGGCGTTTCCTCGAACTGGTCGAACGCTACGGCCATGACGCGGTGCTTGATTCCGTCGCGGTCATCATGGATCACGCCGAAGCCGAGGCGCGCGCCAACACCGCGTCGATTCCGGACGGTGTCTATGAAGCGGAATCCTTCATGGACGATGACGGGCTCGAAATCGGCAAGCGCGTGCCGATCCGGGTCAAGGTTATCGTCGAAGGCGAGACGATGACAATCGATCTGTCCGAGGTCGCGGCCCAGGTTCGCGGCTATTTCAATTCGGGCATCGCAACCGGCATCGCCTGTGCCCAGGTCGCTTATAAATGCTTAACTACACCGACCTTCTATCCGATGAACGAGGGCAGCTTCCGGTCGCTGAAGGTGATCATCCCGCCCGGTCGTGCGATCAGCGCCGTGCGCCCGGCACCGCTGCAAAACTGGATGTCCTATCCAATGACGGTGATCGACACGGTGTTCAAGGCTTTGGCGCCGGCCATCCCCGATCGCGTCATCGCCGGCCATCACGCGGATCTGGTGATCGGACAGCTTCACGGCATCACTGCCGACGGCACGTTTTGGGTGACCCATGTCGGCCCTGTGGGCGGCGGCTGGGGCGCGAAATCGTCGGAGGACGGTATTTCGGTCACGGTCTGCATTAATGACGGCGACACCCACAACACGCCGTCGGAGCAGCTCGAAAGCAAATTCCCGGTTCTGGTCGAGCGCTACGAGATGCGCGCCGATAGCGGCGGGCCGGGAAGGCAGCGCGGCGGGCTCGGGGCCGATTTCGTCATCCAGGCACTGTCGCCGATGAACGTGAACACCAAAATCGAGCGCAAATATTGCCCGCCTTGGGGCCTCGACAATGGCAATGACGCGGCCGGCAATTCGCTTGAGGTGCGCATCGACGGAAAATGGCGCGACGATCTCCCCAACGCCAAGCTTTTGGCGATGCGGATGAAGGCGGGCGACGCCTTCATGATCCGCTCGGGCGGCGGCGGCGGCTTCGGCGATCCGAAGACCCGCGATGCCGCGCGGGTGGCCCATGACGTGATCGAGGGTTATGTTTCGCCGGAAGCGGCGGCCGATCGCTATGGCGTTGTGGTCGATGCAAAGACCGGCGCGATCGACGAAAAAGCGACACAAAAACTGAGGGGCAAGTGAGATGACCAGCTATCGCCTGTTAAGCTACCAATCGCCGAATGGCCCACGCGCCGGGCTTCTCGTCGGCGACACCGTCCATGATGTGCCGGGTTATGCGAGCGTGCTCGCGGCTCTCGAAGATTGGGCCAAGGCCAAGCCAGCGATCGAGAAGGCGGCCGAGGCAGCAGTCGGCAAACCCGGCAAGAAATTGTCGGAGGTCAAGCTGCTGGCGCCGGTGCTCTATCCGCCGACGATCTATTGCGCGGGCGCCAACTACTCCGATCACATGGCCAACATGGCCAAGGTTCAGAACATTCCCGTCGAGCCCGATCCGCACGATCTCGGCCTTCATCCCTGGCACTTCATCAAAGTGTCGCGTTGCGCGGTTGCCACGGGCAACGATGTCGAACTGTGTTGCGAGAAGCTCGATTGGGAGGCCGAACTCGGCCTCGTCATCGGGACCAAGATGAAGAACGTGCCGATCGACAAGGTACTCGATCATGTCGCTTTCTACACGATCGGCAACGATCTTTCGGCGCGCGACCTGACGGCACGGCCGCATATCGCGTTCCAGTCGCCGTTCAAATACGACTGGATCGGTCAGAAAGTGTTCGACGGCGCGTGCCCGATGGGCCCGTGGTTGGTACCGGCCGCCGAAATCGGTGATCCGCAGAAACTGGCGATCAAGCTCTGGGTCAACGGCGAGCTGAAGCAGGATTCGAACACCGCCAAAATGATCTTCACCGCGGCGGAACAGCTCGTGCGCCTCTCCTCACGGATCACGCTCTATCCGGGGGACGTCGTGCTGACCGGCACGCCCTCAGGCGTGGGCGCCGAAACCGGCGTGTTCCTGAAACGCGGCGACACGATGAAAATCACGATCGAAAAGATCGGCGATCTGGTGAACAAGATCGTTTAGACCGCGCGGCTCCAAAATGAGAAAGGGCGTTGTCCAACCCAATGGACAACGCCCTTTTTAGTCAGTCTTTTCGGTTCGATCAGTCCGTATGGCCGAGGCGCGGCAGCCAGACCGCGATGACGGCGGGCTTGCCGGCGCGGATCTGGGCGAGGCCGCGCTTTAGGGCAGGGCCGACTTCGGCCGGGTCGCGCACGTTCTCGCCGTAGGCGCCGCAGGCTTCGGCTTCCTTGGCGAAATCGATCGGCGGATCGAAATAGCCGCCCGGATAGTCGGCCTTCTTCGCGAACGAATCCGGGTACTTGTCGGAAACGGCCAAGGTTCCCGTGCTGTAGCTGCGGTTGACGTAAACGACCGCCATGAACGGCTTGCCGTGATGCGCCGCCGCCCAAAGGGCGGGGCCCGGCGTCCCGAACATGTAGAAGCCGTCGCCGCAAGCGGCGATGATGTCGCGATCGGGCGCCGCGAATTTCGCGCCGAGCGCCGCACCGGGGGTCCAGCCGCCGCTCGAGCCGTTCTGCTTGAAGTAGGAGCGCGGCCGTGAGATGTGGAGGTAGTCGCGAAGCCGGGGCGTGGCGAGCGTTTCGTCGAACACGATGCAATTGTCGTCGAGCACCTGGCCGAGCTGATAGCTGACCCAGAGCGGATCGATCGGGGTCTTGGTCGAGCGCGACTTCGCGTCCGCCTCGAGCTTCGCCCAGGTCTCGCGTGACTGCTTCGCCCAGCGTTCGCTGCGGTCGGCCGCATTCTTCTTGTCGCCGTCGGTCATGCGGCTCTTGAGCTCGGCGATGAGCGCTTTCATGCCCAGCATCGGATCGGAGGTCAGGCGAATATTGGCGCTGAAGTCATAGTTCGGAATCCGTCCACGGATCGGATCGTGGTCGATCGCCGCGATATAGGCGTTGGGGCTCGGCTCGTTCATGCCGGGCAGCCACGGCACCTCGGCCTCGAACGTGATGACCATATCGGCGTCGCGCAGCAGCATTTGATTGCGCTGATAGAGCGGATGCTTCATCGAGATCGAGAGGTAGCCGCCGTGGCCGCTGGCAACCACCGGAATGCCGGCGAGCTCGCACAACTCGGTCAGGACCGGCACGGACTTGTCGTTGCGGCCCGAGGCGAGGGCAACCACCATCGGGTTCTTCGCCTTCAACAGGTGGTCGACGATCTCCTTGATGCCTTCGGGATCAGGCGCGGCGGGCCGCGCGACGCCGAGCTGGGCCACCGTCGGATAGCGCGTGCCGTTGAGCGGCAACAGCGCGATCTCCTGCGGGAAGCTCATATAGACCGGCCCGGCCGGCTCGCTGGTCGCGACCTGGATCGCTCGGCTGACCATGAGGCCGGGGTTATCCTGATACTCGAGCCGCTTGTCCCATTTCACATATTGCCGAACGATGCTGTTCTGGTCCCATTGCTGCTGCGACCAGAGATGCGCGCCGTTGCGCGCGCCGCGCATCGAGCCGGGATAGGCCGTTGGCGGTGCGCCGGCGGTCATGATCACGGGGAGGCCCGAGCGCCAGGCGGTATGGACGGCGCCACCGTAATGCTGCGTGCCGCAATCGACGTGGCAGGCCGTGGCCGCCGGCCGGCCGCTGACGGCGGCGAAGCCGAGCGCTGCGTTGAGGCTGACATGCTCGAGCGGCACGGTGATCAGGTTCATGGTCTTGCGACCCTGCGCCTTCGCCTTGGCGGTGGCTTCCTGATAGAAGCCGATCTCGCTGCCGGAGGTGAAGAAAAGGTGGTCGACGCCGCCCGCCGTCATCGCGCCCACAACCGCGTCGGCGACATCCCCTGCCGGTGCCTCGGTCCACTCGTTGGGACCCTTTGTCGTGATATTGCCGTCGGCCATTTTGTCCTCCCAAAAATCCCTAAAACTGGTTGATTTCCGGGAGATTGCGGCAAAGGAAGGGGTTATGCAAGGGCGAACCGACTCGCCCCTGAGAGTGCGATTGATTGTGGGCAAGAGCTACCCAAAATCGGCTAAGATCGGGAAAACGGGCAAAGGGGGGATATGCCATGATCGACCGGTTCCGGGGAAATTTCGCGCGTTACTGCGTTGCCGCTGCTTTGGCAGGTGCCGTCGCCGGCACCGCACTGCCGGCGTGGGCGGCGAGCGAGCAGACCTCGCTGGCGATCCCGGCTTACGTCGTCCTGTTCCTCCCCGAATACGTCGCCGAGGATCAGCATCTCTGGGAGAGCCAGGACCTCGATGTGAAGGTGACGTTCATCGCCGGCGTCGGCGCGATGAACGCGGTCATTTCGGGCTCGACCGATTTCTCGCTGTCTTCGGGCGGTTCGCTGACCCGCGCGGCGTCGCACGGGCAGATGCTGCTGGCGATCGCCAACATGAACAACCGCAACGGCCAGAACATCGTTTTCCGTAAGGACGAGGCAGATGCCGCGCATTTCGATCCGAAGGCATCGCTCGCCGAGCGCGCGAAAATTCTCAAGGGCAAGACCATCGGCATCGATGCGGTCCAGTCCGTGGTTCATTCGATCGTCCGCGTGGTTGCCAAGGAGGCAGGGCTCGATCCGGATTCGGTGACGGTCGCGCCGATGCAGCCGGCGGATACGCTTAGCGCTTTCGCCCGCCATGCGATCGACGGTTTTGCCGGCGGTCCGCCCTGGACGCAACAGGTGCTGACCGAAGGCACCGCGGTCCTGGTGGCGGATGGCGGCAAGGGCGAGCCGACGCAATACAATCCGATCGGCTCGGTCATGCTGGTGACGCAGCCGCAATTTTGCGTTCAGCACCGTTCGATTTGCGTGAAGATGGGTCACGCGATGGTGCTCGCCGACAATTTCATGCACGACCATCCGCAAGAGACGTTGGCGATCCTCAAGAAGCGCTATCAGACTGTCGACGACAAGGTTCTGAAGGCATCGTATGACGCCGTGATGGAGATGACGCCGAATCCGCCGGTGCCCGACGCGGTTCAGCTCGCGAATGCCGAGAACATGAATGTCGCTGCCGGCTTCATGAAGCCCGAGGAAAAGCTCAAATCCTACGATGCGCTGTTCACCACGGAGTTCGCGAAATGAGGCATCGCGTCCTTGTCGGCGCGGTCGCTGTCTCACTGTTTTTTGCCGGATATGCGCGGGCGGAAAACCCAAAGGTCAAGCTGGCGATCCCGTCACCGATCGTCAATTTCGGCGCCGAGTTCATCGCCGAAGACATGTTTTACAAGGATCTGGGTCTCGACGTGACCTCGATGGAGATTGCCGGCGTCGGCGCGATGAACGCCGTGATCTCGGGGTCGATCGATTTTTCATTTTCGTCCGGCGGATCCCTGACTCGGGCCGCCGCGCGCGGACAACGATTGCTGGCCATCGCGACGATGAACAGCGAATCCGGCGAGTTCGCGGCGATCCGCAAGGACATTGCCGACGCGGCGCATTTCGATCCGAAAGCCCCCATCGCGGTGCGCGCGCAAATCCTGAAAGGACATTCGTTCGGCATTGGCGGTGTTGCGACCATCGGCGATGCATTTCTGCGCGTCGTCGCGCTGGCGGGCAAAGTCGACACCAACGACATCGTGTTCTCGGCGCTTCAGCCGCCCGACATCCTTGCCGCGATGAAGCGCAAGGCGCTCGACGGGTTTTCGCTCGGCTCACCCTGGGCGCAGCAGGTGGAGGAAGACGGGAGCGCCATCATCATTGCCAACGGGGTCGACGGCGATCCGCCCGGCTATAGCCCCAGCGCCTCGGCATTGCTGGTCACTCGTCCGCAGTTCTGCGCCGAGAAACGCGACATCTGCGTGAAGATGGGTCACGCGATGGCGCTGGCGGCGGATTTCATGCACCAGCACACGGCCGAATCCCTGGCGATCCTCAAAAAACATTTCGGGACGATCGACGACAAGGTGCTCGCGCGCGCTTTCGCCTCGGTGGTGAAGATGACGCCGCAACCGCCGGCGCCGACCGAAATCCAGCTTCGGAACAACGACAAAATGAATCGCGATGCCGGCTTCATCAAGCCGGATGAGATGCTGGTTTCTTATGACGGGCTGTACACGGCCGAGTTCGCGAAATGAGGTCAGTGCTCATTGCCGCCGGTTGTTTCGTGGCGCTGGGCTGCGCCGTCATGCCGGCGTCGGCGGGGATGGAACAAGCGAAGGTCGCGCTTCCGTCACCGATCATCAGCTTCGCGGCGGAGTACATCGCCGAGGCCATGTTCTTCAAGGCCCAGGAACTCGACGTCACCGCGATGGATATCGCGGGCATCGGCTCGATCAACTCGGTGATTTCGGGATCGATGGATTTTGCCTTTTCGACCGGAAGCTCGATGACTCGCGCGGCAGCCAAGGGGCAGCGTCTGCTCGCCATCGCGACGCTGAGTACCGAGCCGGGCGAATTCGCGGTGGTTCGCAAGGACATTGCCGATGCAATGCATTTCGATCCCAAGGCGCCACTCGCGGTGCGCGCGCAGCTCCTCAAGGGCCATTCCTTCGGGGTCGGCGGGATCGGCACGATCGGCGATGCTTTCCTGCGCGTCTTTGCCAAGGCGGGCGGCGTCGATCCGAAGGATTTCGTCGTCGCCGGGCTGCAACCGCCGGAAATCCTCGCCGCGATGAGCCGCAAGGCGATCGACGGCTTCGCGCTCGGCCCGCCCTGGGCACAGCAAGTAACGCTTGACGGCACCGGCGTGGTGATCGCGAGTGGCGTCGATGGCGATCCGCCGGGTTATTCGCCGGCAGCTTCGGCGCTGTTGGTGACGCGGCCTGAGCTTTGCGCGCAGCATCGCTCGATCTGCGTGAAGATGGGCCACAGCATGACGCTCGCCACCCATTACATCCACGAGCATCCGAAAGAATCGATCGCGATCCTCGCCAAGCGCTTTCCGAACATCGAGCCGCGCGTTCTCGAAAGCGCCTTTGCGGTGGTGACGAAAACGACGCCGGTGCCGCCCGCGCCTTCGACGCTGCAGTTCCAGAACGGCGACAAGATCAATCTCGATGCGGGCTTCATCAAAGCCGATGAAGTCTTGCCCTCTTATGACGGCCTCTTCACCACGGAGTTCGCGCAATGAGTTTGTCTCGACTGGCCGTTTTCGGGCTTGGGTTGTTGGCGCTTGGTTTTGTGCCACAAGCGCGTGCCGAGACCGAACACGCGACGATGGCGCTGCCGGCGCCGGTTGTGTTGTTCATGTCGGTCTTCGTGGCGGAGGATTATTTCTGGCCCAAAGAAGGGCTCGACATCAAAATCATCTATCTGCCTGGCGTGGCGTCGATGAACGCGGTCATCGCGGGCTCGGCCGAATTCTCGCTGTCGTCGGGTGGATCGCTCACCCGCGCCGCGGCGCACGGGCAACGTCTGCTGGCGATTGCCAACCTCAATCAGCGCTCGGGACAGTTCATCACCATCCGCAAGGATCTCGCCGAGGCGGCGCATTTCAATCCCGCCGCGTCCTTTGCCGAACGCGCGAAGATCCTGAAAGGCCGGATCATTGCCACGGGTGGCCTTGGCTCAGCCGCTGACGCGATGATCCGCGTCGCCCTGACCCGGGCCGGGCTCGATTCGGAAAAGGATGCGACGGTCGCGCCGATGCAGCCCCCCGACATCATGGCAGCTTTTGTCCGCCATTCGATCGATGGGTTTTCGCTGGGCCCCCCGTTCGCGCAGCAAGCGGTTCACGACGGCAATGGCGTGATCGTACTCGATGGCACGGCCGACGATCCGCCTGGCTTTGCGCCGGTGGCGTCGTCGATCGTTGTCACCCAGCCGTCGATCTGCGCCCAGCGCAAATCGCTCTGTGAGAAGATGGGGCATTCGCTCACCGAGGCGAGCCAATTCATTCATGATCATCTGCCGGAAGCGGTCGCGGTCCTGAAAAAGCGTTTCGCCACGATGGACGAGGCGGTGTTGAAGTCGGCGGCCGAAGCGGTGGTGAAGATGACCGGCACGCCGCCGTTGCTGACCGACGCGGGATTCGCCAATGGCGATCGCATGAACGCGGAAGCCGGATTCCTGAAGCCCGAGGATCAGGTCAAATCCTATGACGGACTCTACACTAACGAATATCTCCGCTGAGGAATGTAATGAACCGAGTAGTAGCAAGCCTGAGTGCGGCACTGGCCGTTATTGCATTGGCCGGGCCGGCCAAGGCCCAACTCGAAAAGACCAGCGTGGCAATCCCGGCGGTGTCGTTTGCCTTTACCGCCGATTACATCGCTGAGGATGCGCATCTCTATCAGCAGAATGGTCTGGACGTTGAGATCAAGTTCCTCGCCGGGAATGCGGGCTTCAATGCCCTGATCGGCGGTTCGGTCGATTTCTCGTTCTCGTCGGGCACCAATCTCGATCGTGCGGCGGCGAAGGGTCAGAAGATGCTCGCCATCGCCAACATGAACAACCTGCCGGTCTGGGCGGTCGTCATCCGCAAGGACCTCGCCGAGGCCGGGCATTTCAATCCCAAGGCGCCGCTGGAAGAGCGCGCGAAACTTCTCAAGGGACGTACCCTGGTGGTCGACGGCATCGGCTCCGCCTCGCACTCGTTCCTGCGCGTGATCGCGCGGGCGGGCGGGATTGACCCGGATTCACTGGTCGTGTCCGCTTTGCAACCCTCCGAAATGCTGGCGGCTTACGCGCGGCATCAGATCGATGGTCTTTCGCTCGGACCACCCTGGCCGCAGACGCTCGAGAATGGTGGCGACGCCGTTACCATCGCGGCGGGCATCGACGCCGATCCATCCTGGCTCACCCCGATCGGGTCGAGCACGGTGATCACGCGGCCGCAATTCTGCGTCGATCATCGCTCGGTCTGCGTGAAGATGGGGCATTCGATGGTCGCGGCGAGCGCCTTCGTTCATCAGCATCCGGCCGAATCGATTGCGATCCTGCAAAAGCGTTTCGAGAAGACCGATCCGGCGGTGGTGGCCGCGTCCTTCGAAGTGATGAAAAAGGCGATGCCGAGCCCGCCTTTGGTCGAAGCCAAGGCGTTGTCGAATGCCGATCGCATCAATGTCGAGGCCGGGTTCATCAAGCCCGAGGAACTGCTCAAGACCTATGACGATCTGTTCACCAATGAGTTTTTGAAATGATGAAAAGCCTGCTGATTGCGCTTGGTATCCTGCTCGCGGCCGTTCCGGCGCGTGCGGAAATGGAACACGCCACGCTGTCGCTGCCCGCCGACGGGATACATTTCCTCGCGCTCTATGCCGCGGAGGATTTTCATTTCCTCGAACAGCAGGGGCTCGAGGTGAAGACCGTCTTCATCGCCGGCATCGGCTCGTTCAACGCGGTGGTGTCGGGCTCGGCCGAGTTCTCGGTCGGCTCGGGTGCCTCGCTGGCGCGGGCGGCCGCGCGCGGGCAGCGCATGTTGGCCATCGCCAATATGAGCAGCCGCCCGACCTGGAACGTGGTCGTGCGGAAGGAGGTGGCCGAGGCGGCGCATTTCGACCGCAACGCGCCGCTGGCTGACCGTGCGAAGATCCTGAAAGGTCTGCGCATGGGCGTCGGCGGGATCAACACCGTCGCCCACGCCTATCTGAAGGTGATCGCCAAGACCGGCGGCATCGATCCCGACCAAGGCATGGTGGTAGCGGCCATGCAGCCGCCCGACATCATCGCCGCCATGACGCGTCAGGCGATCGACGGCTTCGTCGACGGGCCGCCGTGGCCGCAAAAGACCGACGATGACGGCATGACCGTGACGGTGGCCGAAGGCATCGCTGGCGATCCGTCCTGGCTCGCGCCGGTGGGCTCGGGCCTCATCATCACCCGGCCGCAGCTTTGCATCGACCATCGTTCGATGTGCATGAAGATGGGGCAGGCGGTGGCGCAAGGCGCCAAGTTCATCCACGAACATTCCGACGAAGCATTAGCGAGCCTCAAGAAGCGCTTTCCGCAGTTCGACGAAAAGACGCTCGCTCGCTCGCTTGTCGTCGTGCAAAAGGCGACACCGAGCCCGCCGATCGTCGAGGAAGCTGCGATCGTCAATTCCGACAAGGTCAATGTCGAAGCCGGGCTGATGAAGCCGGACGAGATGCTCAAATCCTACGACGGGCTTTATACCGCCGAATTCGTGAAGTAACCGGGGCAGGAGACGCCATATGAACCGCAGGATGCTCGGCGCCGTCGCGGCGCTCGCTCTTTCCGTCGCGCTCGCGCTGCCGGCGCGGGCCGAGGACGAGCACGCGCTGATGACGCTGCCGGCCGATGTGATGCAGTTCCTCGGCGTTTACGCGGCGCAGGAGCTGGGTTTCTGGAAAGCCGAAGGCCTCGACGTCAAAACCCAGATGATCGCCGGCGTTGGTGCGTTCAATGCGGTGGTGTCGGGCTCGGCTGACTTCTCGGTCTCTTCGGCGGTCTCGCTCACGCGGGCGGCGGCACACGGTCAACGCATGCTGGGTATCGCCAACATGGTCGACCGGCCGGTCTGGAGCATCGTGATCCAGAAGGATATCGCCGATGCCGCGCATTTCGACCCGAAGGCACCTCTGTCGGTCCGCGCCAAGATCATGCAGGGCCGGACGATGGGCATCGACGCGGTCAATTCGATCGTCCACGCCTATCTGCGCGCGGTCGCCAAAGCCGGCGGGATCGATGTCGAGAGTATCCAGGTCGCACCGTTGGCGCCGCCCGATACCATGGCAGCCTTCTCCCGTCACGCGCTCGACGGATTCGTCGCCGGCACGCCCTGGCCACAACAGGTGTTGCAGAACGGCACGGCGGTGGTCGTTGCCAGTCCGATGCTGGGCGATCCCGACTGGATCGCGCCCAACGGCTCGGGCGTGGTCATCACCCGGCCCCAGGTCTGCGCCGAGCACCGTTCGATCTGCGTCAAGATGGGGCGTGGCCTCGTGGCCGGCGCGAAATTCATCCACGAAAAGCCGGCCGAGGCGCTGGCGCTGATGCGCAAGCATTTCGACAAGATCGATCCGGCCGTCGTCGAACTCTCGTTCAAGGCGGTGTTCGCGGGAACACCGGTGCCGCCGATCCTCGTCGCGCAGGTTCTGGCGAATTCCGAACGGCTCAACGTCGAATCCGGGCTGATGGCGCCGGAGGACCAGCTCAAATCCTACGATGGGCTCTTTACCGACGAGTTCGTGAAATGAAATTTCGGGCGATATTCGGCGCTGCGGCCTTGGTTCTCGGCGCATGGGCGGCGCGGGCGGAGGACATCGCGACCAGCGCGGCGCTGCCGGTCGATGGGCTTCAATTCGTCGGCTTCTACGTCGCTAATGACGCCCATCTGTTCGAGCAGCAGGGGCTTGCGGTCAAGCAGGTGGTAATCGCCGGGATCGGGTCATTCAATGCGGTGGTCGCGGGCAGTATCGATTTCTCGTTCTCATCGGGCGCGTCATTGGCACGCGCGGCGTCGCACGGGCAACGCATGCTGGCGATCGCCAACATGAACAACGAGCCGTCCTGGACAATCGAAGTTCGCGGCGACATCACCGAGGCCGCGCATTTCGATCCGAAGGCGCCGCTCGCGACGCGCGCGAAGATTCTCGCTGGTCACACGATCAGCGTCCAATCCTATAATTCGGTCGAGCATGCCTATCTGAAGATCATCGCCAAGGAAGGCGGAATCGATCCTGAGAGCATCACGGTTGCGCCCATGCAGCCGCAGGACGCGATGGCCGCGCTGTCGCGCAAGGCGATCGACGGACTGGTCTCGGCGCCGCCCTGGGCACAACAGGCCGAAGTCGATTTGAAGACCGTGCCGATCGCGAGCGGCTTCATGAGCGATCCGGCGTGGATGAAACCGATGAGCAACAGTATCGTGGTGACGCGGCCGCAGCTCTGCGCCGAGCACCGCGAGATCTGCGTCAAGATGGGTCACGCGATGGCGGCATCGGCGAAGCTCATTCACGACCAGCCCGAGGTGGCGCTGGGCATCCTCAAGAAACGTTTTGCCTCGATGAATCAAGCTGTCATCGATAGCTCGTTCGTGTTCCTGCGCCGGGCAACGCCCGAGGTGCCGAACGTCAGCGTCGAGGGACTCGAGAACGGTGACCGGATCAACATCGATGCCGGTTTCATGAAGCCCGAAGAAAAGCTCAAATCTTATGACGGGCTCTATTCCAACGAATTCCTGCGCTGAGGGAGGAAATACGAATGGTGATTTATCGGGTCGGTTTCTTGACCGCATTGGCGCTCGTCGCCGCGATGTCGGCGGCGCGGGCGCAGGCCGAACATACGATCGTCTCGCTGCCGGCCGAAAACCTCGGCTTCATACCCTTCTATGTGGCACAGGACACCCACATCTTCGAAAAGCAGGGCCTCGACGTCCAAAAGGTGGTGCTCGCCGGCGTGGGCACGACCAATGGCGTCATCTCGGGGTCGGTCGATTTCGGCTTTTCCAACGGCGCGTCGCTGACTCGCGCGGCGTCGAAGGGACAGAAGATGCTCGGTATCGCCTTGATGAGCGATAAGCCGGCATGGGCGCTTCTCGTCGACCGGAAGATCGCGGAGGACGCGCATTTCGACCCGAATGCGCCGCTGGCCGAGCGCGCGAAGGTGATGGGGAAAATCCATGCCTTCGGCATCGATACGGTGAATTCTGTCGGCCACGGGCTGACGCGCGTGGTCGAAATGGCCGGTGGGATCGATCCCGAATCCATTCCGGTGTCGCCGGTATCGTCGGCCGATGCGGTTGCTGCGCTGTCACGCCATTCGCTCGATGGGTTCGTCGGCAGTCCGCCCTGGACCCAGCAAACCCTGGCCGGCGGCAATGCCGTCGTGATCGCCGATGCCTTGAAGGGTGACCCGTCCTGGCTCACGCCCTTCGGCTCGGGTCTGGTCATCACGCGGCCGCAATTCTGCGTCGATCATCATTCGATCTGCGTGAAGATGGGACATTCGTTGGTCGAGGCGGCCAAATTCGTTCACGAGCACAAACCGGAATCGCTGGCCATCATGAAGGCCCATTTCGACAAGCTGGCGCCCGCCGTGGTCGAGGATTCCTTTGCCGTAATCGAAAAGGCAATGCCGGCGACGCCCGTCATCGTCGAGGCCGCGGTGCGCAATTCCGATCGCCTCAATGTCGAGGCCGGGTTCATGAAGGCGTCCGAGCAATTGCCGGATTACAAGGAATTGTTCACCGACGAATACGTCCGTTGAGAGCCGAGGTCAGCGCTGGCGGCGGTGGGTCATGCCGGCGTTGATGGTGAGGATCACGCCGGACGTATAGGACGAGAGGTCTGAGGCGAGGAACAGGACCGAGGGCGTGATCTCGTCGATTGTCGCCGGGCGTTGCATCGGATAATTCTTGAAGAACTCGCGATAGCGGTTCTCGTCGCCGAAGACTTCCTTGGCGCGCTTCTTCGACAGGAACGCGATGCGGTCGGTATCGACCGGTCCCGGATTGATGCCGACGACGCGGACGCCCCAATCGGCGCTGCGTGAGCCGATCGACTGGGTGAACGCCATCAGCGACGCATTGCCGACGCCGCCGGCGACATAGTCGTAATCGAGGCTCTCGCCCGCGGCGCCGATCATGTTGATGATCACGCCTTTGCTGCGCGCCCGCATGAGCTTCAGATAGGCGCGGGTGAAATTGATGTAGCCGAAGACCTTGAGCTCCCAGCCGGCGCGCCAGGCCGCGTCGTCGACGTCGTCGATCGAGCCGCCGGGGATCATGCCGGCGTTGTTGATGAGGATGTCGATATCGGGGCAGGCGGCGACCAGCTTGTCGCGTTCGGTCTGGATCGAAAGGTCGAGCGGGAAAATCTGTACCTCGACGCCGAATTCCTTGTGCAGCGCGGCGGCGTTTTCCTCGAGCTTGTCCTTGGATCGCGAGGAGAGCCGCAGATTGCAACCTTCCGACGCGAAGCCACGGGCAGCGGCAAGGCCGAGCCCTTTGGAGGCGCCGGTGATGAGAACGGTGCGGCCTTTGAGATTGAGTTCCAATGCCATGGCAGCGAGGGGTAGCAGAGGGCCATACCGGCTTCAATGATGATTTCGCCCGTTCGTCATGGTAGTCTCCCGCGCATGTTACGGGAGGAAACGACGCAGGAACGGGCGTTTCGCGCGGAAGCGCGAAGCTGGCTCGAATCCCATCTGCCGCAGGATCTGCGGCACGCGAATAACCGCATGGCGCCGGCCGAACTCAAGGGCTGGTTCAAGACGATGGGCGAGCGGGGTTTTGCTGCACCGCACTGGCCGCGCGAGCATGGCGGCATCGATGCGACGCCGGTCGAGCAAGTTATTTTGATCGAGGAACTGGCCCGCATTGGCGCGCCCGAATTGCCGTCGCAGGGCCTCACCCATATCAGCCCAATCCTGATCAAATACGGCACCGACGAACAGAAACGCCAACACCTCCATAAGGCGCGCACCGGCGAAGCGATCTGGGCACAGGGTTATTCCGAACCCGGCTCGGGCTCCGACCTGCGCAGCTTGCGCACCAAGGGCATTGTCGATGGCGACAATCTTGTCATCAACGGCCACAAGATATGGACGACCGGCGCGCAATATTCCGATTGGCTTTATCTGCTGGTGCGAACGGGCGCCGATCCGAAGGCGCGGGATTCGATCACGTTGGTTCTGGTCGACGCCAAGACTCCTGGCGTCACGCCGCGCGGGATCGTGACGCTCGCCGGCGACGACGAACTGTGCGAGGTGTTTCTCGACAATGTCGTGGTGCCGCTGACCAACGTTCTCGGCAAGATCGGCGAGGGATGGAATGTCGGTACCGCGCTGCTCGCCGAGGAACGCATCCGGGCCGGCACGCCGATTCATGCCTTGAAGGCGTTGTTGCGGCTGAAAGCGGCGGCGCGCCATACCGGCGCCGATCGCGATCCCTGGGTTCTCGACAAGATGATGCGCGCCGAGATCGAAGTGATGGCGCTCGAATCCGCGTTCATCGAGGCGCTCGAAGCCCAAAAGGCGGGCACGGCGGAATTCGAAGATAGCTCGCGCCTCAAGATATTCGGCTCCGAGGTCACGCAGTTCGTACTTGATGTGTTGCAAGAGGTCTCGGGCCCCGAGGCGGCGAAGCGCGGACCGCGCGTCAGCGACGATGCCAACCCGGATTTCTCGATCGCCTTCCTGCAATCGCGCCGTCTTTCGATCCGGGGCGGCACCAACGAGATTCAGCGCGGCATCATCGCCACGCGCGCCTTGGGCCTGACACGGCCCGGTGGAGGTGGCGGTGGCTGAGATTTCGGATAACGACCGCCATATCGTCGACGGCATTTCCGATCTGCTCGACGGATCGGGTGGTCTCAAGCGCGTGCGCAAGCTGCAGGAGGGTAGCCTTAGCTTCGATCGTGAGGCCTGGGGCAAGCTCGCGTCATTGGGCTGGTTGGGTGCGGCCGTGCCCGAGGCGCAAGGCGGTACCGGTCTTGCCATGCGCGAGATCGCCCTGCTGCTGGAGCACGCCGGCAAGCGCTTGATGCCAGAGCCCTTGGTGCTGGCCCTGGCGGGATCGCGGATTCTGGCGGCCCTCGGCTCGCCGCTTCTGGCCGACGTGTTGGCAGGCAAGCTCATCGCTGTGCCGGTCGAGGCGGCGATCGATGGCGTCACCTCCTATGTTAGCGACGGCCATGTCGGCGACGTGTTTCTCGCCCTGATCGGCGATCAGGCTTACGCGATTGCGCGCAAGACGCCCGGCGTGACGGTCGAGAGCGAAGAGACCGTCGATGGTGGATCGATCACGCGGCTGCGTCTCGCCCAAGTGAAGCCGACCGATCTGACGCTGCTGGCGAAAGGCGAGGTGGCCATCGCGGCGTTTCGCGAGGCGCAGGATCTGGCCCGGCTCGGCTATGCCGCGCTGCTGACCGGTCTGATGGATCAGGCGTTGCAGATGACGGTTCAGTACATGAAGGACCGCAAGCAATTCGGCGTGCCGATCGGCAGCTTCCAGGCGCTCCAGCATCGCGCCGCCTCGCTCTATGTCGTGATCAAGGCGTCGCGGGCTTTGTTATACGAGGCCTGCCGCGCCGTGCCACCGCGCCGCACGATCGCCGCGCTGGCGGCGAAATCCTATGCGAGCGAAACCGCGATGCAGACCGTCAAGGAATGCGTCGCGCTTCACGGCGCGATGGGATACACGGCGGAACACGACATGAGCCTGTTCTTCCGCCGCGCCATGGCGTTGTCGGTGGCCGGCGGCGACGCCGTGTCGTGCCGCAAGCTGCTACACGCCGAAAGCGCGCAGCTTCAGGAAATGACCGGCAGCAGCAGGTAGCTTTCGCGCGCGCCGCCGGTGTGCAGCGTGTTCATGCTGTCGAACACGGCGGGTGGCCGGTCGTTCGGATCGTTGTGGGTGAACCACGCCACGCCCTGGAACGGCGGCTTCGAGCCGGGTCGTTCGAAATCCGTGCCCGCGACGATCAGCTTGAGGGTCGATCCCTTGGGGAGATTGAGCCCCATCGGCCAGACCTCGACATCGACCTCATAGACTTCGCCCGGATTGAGCGGCTGCTTCTCGTCATGCGGATGATAGGGGAAGTAATCGTTGGAGCGCTTCGGATCGAGCTTCCGTTGCGACACGCGCATCCAGCCCTGGGTAACCGGGCAGAAGGGCTCGGGCGCGCCGATGAAGGTCATCTCCTTGCCTTGCGGATCGAAGGCGCAGAGCGTGGCGAAGATGTCCATGTCGGCCGTACTGGACGAGACGAAGAGCTTCAGCATCACCGGACCGACGATCTCGGTATCTTTTTCGAATGGCGCGGTATTAAAGGCGATGCCTTGCGTCATCGCCTTGTAGCTGTAGCTCCCACTTTCCTTGGGCGTTTCGGTCGACAGCGACTTGTGCGCCGTGTCGAGATGGAACTTGGTCCATTTCGTCTCGGCCAGCGGCCATGCGGTGCTTTGCGCCAGCCGCTTGATCGTGTCGCCGGGCGCGCGGATCTGCACTTCGATCTTCGGCTCTTTCTCCCAGCCGTTATCGACGCCCTTCAGGTATTTGTCGAAGAAACGCTTTTGCAGAGCGACGTTCTGCGGCTGAAGGAAGGTGTGGAAATAGGAGCCGCCTTGGACCTTGAGCCATTTCTCTTTCGAGGCGATGCCGACATAACCGCCGATCGTGCCGCGCAGATGGAGGCCGAGCCCACCCCAGTTGGCGACGACCAGGGTCGGCACGTCGACCTTCGACAGGTCGGGCGTGCGCGACTGGTACCACGCGTCGTTCAACGGGTGCTTCAGCAGGTCGTTGAAATAATCGGCGCGATTGGCGGTGAGTTCCGCCTCGGTCAGGCTTTCGGGGCCGGTGGTGCGCTCGCCGGTATAGAGATCGTGATAGGGGCATTCGGGATTGCCGTGCTGGTTACGCAGCACGCTGTTCTTCCACCAGCGGCTGAGGAAGCCGCCGGCGAAGATGCCGTCGGCGCGCGTGCGGTCGCGGTAGAAATCATAGGTGCCCTGCCACGGCAGCATCGCGGCGAGATGCGGCGGCTTCAGCGCGGCGACGCTCCATTGCCCGGCGGCGTAATATGAAATTCCAAGGAGACCAACTTTGCCGTTGGACCAGGGCTGCGTGCCCGCCCATTCGACTGCGTCGTGGAAATCGCGGAACTCTTCGGGCGAATTCGGCGACAACCGTCCTGGCGATTTGCCGGCGCCGCGTGCATCGACCTTGATCACGATATAGCCGTCGGGCACGAAGCATTCGGGATCGGGTGTCTCGAAGACGAGATGCTTGCAGGACGAAGCGGTGAGGATTTCGGGATAATGCTTGGTCAGCGTGTCCCACGCCTCGGGCATCATCTCCTTCAACGGCACGTCCTTGCCGTAGGGCCCGAACGTCATCAGGACGGGAAACTTCCCCGCCGCCTTCGGATGAAAGAAATTCGCCTTCAACAGCGCGCCGTCGCGCATCGGAATGTCGATATCGGTGTCGACCGCCATCTCGTAAGGGGCAGCGCACATGTCGTTATCTCCTGTCGTTCTCAGTGCTCGATGAGCAGTTTGAAGAGCCGGTGGCGATGGGCCAGGAATTCCGGCGTCTCCCGGGTCGTGAGCTGGTTTCGCGGACGCGCGAGGCCGACCGACAACGTCTCGGCAATCCGGCCGGGATTGGGCGCCAGCGCGACGACGCGGTCGCCGAGATAGATCGCTTCTTCGAGATCATGGGTGATGAAGACGACGGTGACCTTGCGCTCGGCGGCAAGCCGCGAGATTTCGTCCTGCAGCGTCTGGCGGGTGAGCGCGTCGAGCGCGCCGAACGGCTCGTCCATCAGCATGACGGTCGGTTCCTGCGCGAGACAACGCGCGATCTGCACGCGCTGCTGCATGCCGCCGGACAACTGGCCGGGGAAATATTCGCCGACCGCGCTCAGTCCCATGCGCTCCAGCAACGCATAAGCGCGCGTCTTTCGTTCGGCTCGGGGAATGCCTTGCGACTCAAAAGCAAGCGCGACATTGGTCCACACGCTCCGCCACGGCAGCAGCGAGCGGCTGTAGTCCTGAAACACGATCGCGCGGTCGCGCGACGGTCCATCGATCTTCTTGCCGTTGGCGAGCAGCTCACCCGAGGTCGGCTCCATCAGCCCCGCCAGGAGACGCAGCAATGTTGTCTTGCCGCAGCCCGAGGGGCCGACAATCGAGAGGAACTCGCCGTCGCGGACTTCGAAATCGATCTTGTCGAGAACGACGTGATCGCCGAACGCCATGCTGAGCTGGCGTGCCTGTAACGCACCTTGGGTCATCGGCGGATTCTGATTACCTCGTTACGGGGCGAGCAGTTTATCGTATTGCGGCGGCTGGTGGATCAGGCCGACCTGCTTGCTCATGTCGGCAAAGAAGATGAGATCGTCTTTCGTTACCTTGAGCGAGAAAGACGGCGTGGCCGGCGAGGCGAACCCGAGATACTTGATCTGAATCGCCTGAAACGCCGCCGGGTCCTTCTTCAGGTCGTCGATACCTTCGGACAGCGCCGCGCGGAAGGCCGGAATGACATCGCGATGGGCCGCAGCCCAATCCGCTTTCGCCATCCAGAATGCGGCGAGCGCATCGGGGCTGAGATCGGCATAGAAATCGCTGACCTTCAATCCGGTGCCGTCTTTCAGGATCAGCGAGCGGAAGGGCTCCAGCACGATTGCCGCGTCGAGCGTGCCATTTGCCAGCATGTCGTGCATTTGGGGAAAGATCGCCTCGACGAAACTGACATCGGTTGGGGCGACCTGACGATCCATCAGCCATTTGCGGATCGAGACGTCCATCGACGAATTGAATCCGGGCACGCCCAGCTTCTTGCCCTTGAGGTCGGCGGCAGTTTTGATGTTGGCAGCGGGGCGGGCGATCAGGCTCACGAACGGATTCGCCGTCTCGAGCCGGGAAATGCCGGCGATGGCCACGAGGTCGAGCCCGCTTTCCGAGGTGACGAGCAGCATCGGCGCCGTGCCGAGTCCGATATCGAGGCTCTGCGAGACCAAGGCGCCCGGTATGTTTGAGGCCAGCAGGATTTTGGTCAGGGTGACGTCGAGGCCGTGTTTCTCGAAATAGCCTTTGTCCTTGGCGACGAAGGCCGGGGAGATGTCGGCGACCGGGATATAGCCGAGATTGATTTTCTGGAGATCGGCCGGCAACGCGGGGCGCGCCAGCGTGCCCAAAACGAGGGCACAGCAAATCCCTAGCAGCCCCATCTTCATGCGTTTCGCCTCCCCGTCGCGGCAGATTGCTTGACTGGTCTTAGGGCGTCAAGCACCCTGCCGCCAGCATTCGCGGGAGGAAAAAATGACCTTATCGATCCATCGACTGGTTTCGGGCCATGACGCCCAGGGCAAGTCCATCTTCATCGTCGACGACAATGTGACGGTGTCGCCCAACCGCACCGCGGCGGGCACGTCGGTGGTCGAATTATGGAATACGGATTCGACCCCGGCCGACAATAGCGGCAGCAAGGATCCGACCGATCACCCGCACCGGATTCCGCCGCCGGTCAACGGTAGCGTCTTCCGCGTCGTCGAATATCCGCCTGATAAAGAGCGTTTCGCCAACATGGCTGGGCGCGACTGGAACGCCGAGGCAAAGGCACACGGCTATACCCGTGATCCGGGCAACGCCCGCCACGCCGGCTTCCACAAGACGAATACGATCGACTACGCGGTCGTGATCGAGGGCGAGATCTACGCCCTGATGGACGAGGGCGAGAAGCTGATGAAGGTCGGTGACTGCCTGGTACAGCGCGGCACGAGCCATTCCTGGGCCAACCGCAGCGACAAGATCGCCCGCATTGCCTTCATCTTGATCGACGCCAAGCCAGTTCCCTGAATTGGGGCGACCCCGAAGCTACGGCTTCGGGGTCCAGCCGGACACTTTGAGATCGGCAGCGGCGCGGCGCGCTGGGCCGAAATCAAACACGTCGGCCGGCTTCATGGTTTGGGCGGCCGGAATGTCGAGCATCTCGCTCCTGAGGCTGACTTCTTCCGCTTGCACGTCGGAACTGACCGTGCCATCAGCGGCGATGGCGGGTTTGATGTGGTCGTAATCCGAGCCGGCGTCCTTTTCCTCGGTCTTGGCGTAGCGCGCGATCAGCTCGATCGCACCGGCGCGCTGGGTGCGGATATAGGTCTGACCTTTCAGGATCGCGCGCACCATCTTCAGGACGAGATCGGGCTTCTCGGCGATGAGCTTGTCGCTGGTCGCAAGCCCGTTGAAGACCATGCGGACTTCGCTGGTCAGGTTGCTGATGAGGTGGCCCTTGGCGAGCGAGCCTTGGGTTTTCAATGCTTCGACCTCGCCCCAGACCATCACGCCGGCCGGAATCGTTCCAGTCGAGATTGCGGCGAGCCGAGCGGTGCCGGTGCCGAGAGGTGTGAAGGCGATATAGTCGCGCTGCAGGTTATGGAGTTTCAGGAGATACCGCATGGCGATCTCGCCGCTATCGCCACGGCTGATCACGCCGACCGGCTCGCCTTTCAGGTTCTCGAGCTTGGCGAATTCCGGCTTGGTGCTCCACAATTGCCAACCGGGGCGGTCCTGCCCGACCACCACGACCTTCATGTGCGCGCCCTTCAGAATGGCGCTGATCGCGGATGAGCCCGAGCCGGTGAAATTGAGGCTGCCCGAAATCACCGCCGGGACGGCAACGCCGCCGCCAGCCGCAGTCAGTTCGACGTCGAGCCCTTCATCCTTGAAGTAGCCCTTGTCGAGCGCGGCCATGATGTAGCCGTAGTCGGCATTCCAGGTGACGTAGGAAAGCGACGTCTTTTCCGCCGAAGCCGGCCCCGCGAGAAGCAGCGCCGCGAGTGCGGCGCCGCCGATCGCGGTGACGGATTTCAATGCCCGCCTTGGCGCTCGAACAGGCGCTTGGTTTCGCGCGAGGCGAATTTCCAGCCGCTCGGGGTCTTCACGAACTTGTCGTGCCATTCGCCCATGCTGAACGGCGGGTCGAACGGGAACGGCAGTTTGGCATCAGCCGATTTCGGATCGTGATGCATCGCGACGTAATAGGTCACGCTCTCGGCATGACTGTCGTCGGTCACGGTGACCAGCGTGCCGCCATTGATGTGGCGGGTGAGCTGGGTCGCCGAGCCGCGACCATAGGAACTGCGGATTTCGGCGTGGCCTTTATAGGGCTTGCCGGCGCGCAGCCAGGTGCCGTCCTCGGCGAAGAGGGCGATGGCTTTTTCGGTTTCCTTGTGATCGCCGTGCTGGGTGATCGCGATCACCAAGTCGCGGCATTCCTGTTCGATCGCTTTGCGTTGACTGTGGTCCATGTTCGTTCGTCCTCCTGTTATGCGATATAGGTGCGCAGCGTGCCGATCTTCTCGATCTCACACTCGACGACGTCGCCCGATTTCAGCCACCACTGTTCTTCGCCGGGCTTGCGGCCGGCGGCGACGCCGCCCGGCGTGCCCGTGCCGATCAAGTCGCCCGGCTCCAACCCGATCCGCGACCAATGCGAAATCTGCCGGTCGATGTGATACATCATTCGTTCGGCGGTCGAGTTCTGGCGGCCCTGGCCGTTGACGCGGCTTTGCAGACGCAGAAGTTGCGGATTGCCGATCTCGTCGGGCGTGCAAAGCACCGGACCGATCGGCGAGAAGCCGGCGAAGTTCTTGCCCAAACATCCGACGCCGCCGCCGAGCCGCGCTTCACCGCGATAGGTGTCGCGGTCGGAGAAATCGTTGAACACGGTATAGCCGAAGACGTAGTCGAGCGCGGTTTCCTGGCTGACGTTGACGGCGCGTTTGCCGATCACGGCTGCGATCTCGACTTCGTAATCGAAATGCTTGGTCTCGGGTGGGATCGCGACGGTCGCATCGGGTCCGACGATGGTCGAAGCGAATTGGACATGCGCGATTGGCAATTGCGGCTGCTTGGCATCGGCAGGCCGACCCATCTCGTCCTGATGCTCGAAATAATTCTTGCCGGCGGCGATGAATTTCGGCGGACGCGGCACGGGCGCCAGAAGCTTCACCTCGTTGGCGGCAAAGACGATCTTTTCGCCGCGGGGTCCGCGAACATTGCCGCCTTCGGCGAAATCGCGGGCTTGCTTGGCCGCGTCGAGCGCGATCGCGCCGTTGCGGATGAAGTTATGGGTGTCGGCGGGCGCGATAGCCTGGGCGAGAGCGGTGGCGCGGTCGGACGGCAACTCGCGCGCAAGCTTTGCCGCATAGCCGCCTTGGATGTCGAGGATACGGCTATCGCTCAACAGGATGCCGAAGCGTTCGATCCCCGGCGCCGGCGCGAAACTGACGAACCGCATGTCTTTTTCTCCTTACGCGACGAAGCTGGCATTAAGCGTGCCGATCGGCGCGCAGGAAAGCTCAATCCGGTCGCCGACAGCGATCGGCGTCGGCGCGTCGACCATGTTGGCGCCCTGCGGCCGCGCGATCATCGCACCGAGTGCCACCATGTCGCCGGGCTCGAGAACGGTGCGCGACCACGCCTTGGTAGCGCCGGCGATGTTGTGCGCGAAATCGGCGACCGCGAAACGCTGGCGCACCTCGCCGTTGATCTTGAGCGTGATCTCGGTGCCGGAATCCAGTTCATTGAGCCGTGCGACCCAGATCGAGGGGCCCATGGGCGATAGGCCGAGCCCGTTCTTGGCGAAGAGGCTGTTGCTGGTCTTCCACTCGGCTTCGAACATGTCGCGATGCGTGACTTCGGCCATCAGGGTGAAGCCGATGATGCTGCGGGCGGCATTACCGGCAGACACACGCGTGGCGGGACGGCCGACGACCGCGACCAACGTTGCTTCGATATCGTAATGGGCCGCGGGGTCGAGACGGATCGTGGTGCCGGGATCGGCGATCGATTGCTGGAACTTCGAAAAGCCGACCACCATCTTAGCGGGCAACTGATCGTTCGAGCGCGCCAGCGCGACGCGCCCCTCCGTCAGCAGAATCTTGGCGAGCGGCTCCATCGGTTTGAGCAGAACCGGACTAGGCGCGCCGTTGACCCGCGCGTCCAGCGCGCGTTGGAGTTTCAGTTTCCCGGCCGCGTTGAGTCCGGAGAGGAGGGACAGGGAGGCGGGAAGGCCAGCCGATTCGCCGGGCGCCGGCATGCCGGCGTCGGCCAGAACCGTCTGCAAATCGTGCCAATTGCCGTTGGCGGCTTGGACGACCACCCGCGTTTCAGCCAAGAACGGCCGGGGTAGGTCCGCTAGAGCGATCTTCATCGGGATGCCTCACTACTTTTATAGGGCCGGTCGGGCCCCGTTTTGCCGCCACTTTAGGCCAGGGCGACACAGCCGACAACCGGGGCGGCGGCTTTGCGAGGCTGGAAAAGAGCGACGTTGAGGTCTACGTTATCCACCAGCAAAAGCATTCGATGGAGGGTACGCCATGGGTGAAGTTTTCGGGATGGGAATCTCGCATTCGCCGCTGTTCAGCCGGCCAAAGGGCGATATGGCGTTCCTGTTAAGTACGCGTCTCGCCGATCCGGCCATTCCCGATTCCGCCAAGGACCAGTCGAAATGGCCCGAGGCGATGCGCAAGGAATGGAGCAACGACAAGGGTGCCGCCGCCGGTGCCGCGCATCATGAATCGATGCTCGCCGATTTCCGCCGGGCACGCGCCGCGCTCGACGAATTCAAGCCCGACTTCATCTTCATGTGGGGCGACGATCAGTACGAGAATTACAAGGAAGGCATCATCCCGCCTTTCTGCATCATGGCCTATGACGGCGACATGACCGTCAAGCCGTGGCAGCAGGCGTCGGCATCGGGCTCGATGAAGGGCAAGCCGAATGTCTGGAACGAGCCGATGGATTTCGAGTTCAAGCTCCATTTCCATCGCGAGGCCGCAAAATATTTCGTCGAGCATCTGCTCGATGAAAATTTCGACATGTCCTACTCGTATGTGCCGAACGAGCATCCGGGCCTTGCTCATGCGTTCCTCAACGCCGCGCTCTATCTCGACTATTACCGCGAAGGCTTTCCGCACAAGATCGTGCCGTGTTCAATCAACTGCTACGGCAAGGAAGTCATCAGTTATCGCGGTTTCGCCGAGAACCTCAGCCACAAGCCGGAACTCGATCCGCATTCGCCGACGCCAAAGCGTTGCTTCGCGCTGGGCAAAGCGGTGGCGAAGATCGCCCGCGAAAGCCCCTATCGCGTTGCGCTGATGGCGTCGTCGAGCTGGTCGCATTCGTTCTTGACCCAGAAGACCTGGCGCATGACGCCGGACATCGAGACCGACCTGAAGCTCTATGACGCGATGGTGAAGGGCAATTACGATTTCTGGCAGAAGATGACCCTCGATCAGGTCGAGGATTGCGGCGGCCACGAGACCCTCAACTGGTTCGCGCTGATGGGCGCGATGCAGGAACTCAACCAGAAGGTGACCTGGTCGAACATCCTGCCGACCCACATCTTCAATGCGACCAAAGTCACGGCTCTCTTCGGCCAGCGCTGAAAAACACGCGGCCGCTGATCGTGTTCACGTCGACAGGCCGCCTCGGTTGAGGCGGCCTGTTTCGTCTGGGGAGGAAGCACGGACATGAAGCCCGACGATATTCATCATCTGATCGACGATCGGCCGCGCGAGGGTGTGTTCCGCGTTCATGCCGACGTGTTCCGCCGCGAAGATATCTGCGACCTGGAACTGAAGTACATCTTCGAGGGCAACTGGGTCTATGTCGGGCTCTCGTGTCAGGCGCCGAAGCCGGACGATTTCTTCACCGCCCATATCGGCCGCCAGCCGGTGATCGTAATGCGCGACGCCACGGGCAAGCTCGGCTGTTTCATGAATGCGTGCCGGCATCGCGGCTCAACCGTCTGCCAGGTCGCGGCCGGCAACCGCAAGCATCATGTCTGTCCCTATCACGGCTGGGCCTATGACAGCGCCGGGCGCAACGTCGCGATTCCGGCTCAGGCCGAAGGTGCCTATACGCCTGCCTTCGCTGACGAGAACCACGATCTAAGGCCGGTCGCGCGCTTCGCCGAATATCGCGGTTTCCTTTTCGCGAGCCTCAATGCTGACGTTGTGCCGCTCGAGGAACATCTGGGTGATGCGCGCACCTTCATCGATCTCGTCGTCGACCAGGGCGAGGACGGGCTTGAGATCGTGCCGGGGACGGTCACCTATTCATACGCTGCCAATTGGAAGCTGCAGATCGAGAACAGCGCGGATTCCTATCATTTCGCGCCGACCCACATGTCGTATATCCAGCTTCTCGGCAAACGGCAGGCGGCGCAGACCGATACCGACCGGCCGTCCTATCTGTCGAACTACCGCGATCCCGAGGCTAATCGCGGCTCGTTCAACTTCGCAAATGTCCACAACGTGCTGTGGGGCGCCAACGTCAATGTCGAGGCTCGGCCGCTCTACGACGACCTTGCCCGGGTCACGAAACGGGTGGGCGAAATCCGCGCGCGCTGGATGCTCTATACGCGCAACGTCCTGATCTTTCCGAATCTCCAGCTTCTGGAGAACGCGTCGCTGCAGATCCGGGTCAACCGGCCGCTCGGCGCCGGCCAGACCGAGATCACCACCTATTGCATCGCACCGAAGGGCGAGAGCAAAGACGCGCGCACGCTGCGCATTCGCCAATACGAGGAGTTCTTTAATCCGAGCGGCCTTGCGACGCCCGACGACACGGCGATCTTCGAGGAATGCCATGCCGGCCAGAAAAGCGAATGGGTCGATTGGCAGCAGGGTTACATGCGGGGCATCGGCGCGGTGCAGGAAGGCGCCAATCGCGACGCGGCGGAATTGGGGCTCAACCCGGTTTCCTCGATTGCGAGTACGGTCGGGATTTGCGACGAGACGATCTTTCACGGGCCGTTCCGCGAATGGCGTCGGCGGCTGACGGACGCGCTCACATGAACACGGAAGAGGCGCAGCGCATTGCCGCCGACATCCTCTATCGCGAGGCGCTTTATCTCGACGAAAAACGCTGGGACGACTGGCTCGCGCTCTACGATACGAAGATCGAGTTCTGGGTCCCGGCCTGGAAAAGCGAAGACCAGCCGACGGCCGATCCCGAGACCGAGGTGTCGCTGCTCTATATGACGGCGCGGCGCGAACTCGAGGAACGCGTCGCCCGCGTGCGATCGGGCCGGTCGGCGGCCTCGGCGGTGATGCCCCGTACCGCGCACGCGATCACCAACATCCTCGTCGAGGATGCGAGCGACGACGCGATTGCCGTGCGCGCGGTTGCGACGACGCACGTCTACAACGTAAAGCGCCGCGAGATGCACAGCGTCTTCGGGCGTTGCGAATACCGGTTCATCGATGTTGACGGTGGGTGGCGGATCGCCCGCAAGAAGGTGATCCTGCTCAACGATTTCATCCCGACGATGATGGATTTCTATACGATCTGAGGATGGGCGCGCTTGCCCTTGCCAGGCTCTGCGCATAACCTTGGTGCCGGGGAGGGATCGTCTTCGTGAATCCCGGACAAAACGCATCGACAACGATGCCGGACGGCGCCGAATTGCTTCGCCGGGCGCGCGCGCTGCTGCCGCAAATCACGGCCGGCGGGGTGCAGGCCGAGCGCGATCGTCGCCTGCCTGATTCCGTGATCACGGCGATGAAAGAGGCCGGTCTTTTCCGCGCGTTGCAACCCAAGCGTTGGGGCGGCTACGAGTTCGATCTCGCGACCTATTACGACATCGAGATGACGATCGGCGAAGGCGACATGTCCGCCGCCTGGGTCTATGGCGTGGTCGGTGTGACACCGTGGGTGATGGCGCTGTTGGACGACCGCTCGGCGCGCGACGTTTGGGCCGATGATTCCAGCACGTTGGTCGGGCTGTCGCTCGCGCCTGCTGCCAAGGTCGTACCCGTCGAGGGCGGGGTGAGGATCAGCGGGCGGTGGCCATTCGCCAGCGGCTGTCTCTATTGCGATTGGATGCTGCTCGGCGGGTTCGTTCCACCCGAGCCGCCGGCGACGCCCGGCGCGCCCGAATGGCGGATTTATCTGGTGCCGAAATCGGATTACGAAATCCTCGACACCTGGCATACGGCAGCGTTGAAGGGCACGGGCAGCAACGACATCGTCATCACGGATGCGTTCGTGCCTGCACATCGTATCCGCCGCATGGTTGAGAATGTCACTTGCACCGGTGCCGGGCAGGCGGTGAATACCGCCGCGCTCTATCGCCTTCCGTTCGGGCAGGTGTTCGGCGGGGGAGTCGCCTATGCCGCGATCGGCGCGCTCCAAGGCATGCTCAATGACTTCCTCGGCTACGCTCAGACCCGGATGCGCCTTGGTGGCCGCAAGACGCTGACCGATCCCGACGCGCAACTTGTCGTTGGCGACATCGACAACGCGATTGACGAGATGAAGACGATGCTTCATCGCAACGCGCGCAATCTGACCGCCTATGCCGAGCGCGGTGAAGTTCCGCCGCCTGCCGATCGGCTCAAATACAAATTCCAGATGGCGACAGTAACCGAGCGATGCCGCGTGCTGGCGACGCGGTTGTTCCAGGTCGCGGGTGCGGCCGGTCTTTACAGCGAGCATCGCTTCGGTCGCATTCTCGCCGACATCAATGCCGGACGCCAGCACGTCACCAATCAATATGAAATGCACGGCCGCGAATGGGGCGCACATTTGCTCGGGATCGAAATGCACGAAGACCTGATGCGCTAACCGCGAAACAAGAAATCCACGGGGGAAAACGATGAAACACTTTCTTCAGGCGGTCGCAATGGCGGCGATGCTTTTTGGTGTAGGCGGAATCGCCAAGGCCGAAACGATCAAAATCGGCACGATCAAGGT
Organism: uncultured Rhodospirillales bacterium; assembly: GCA_903828515.1. GTDB lineage: Bacteria > Pseudomonadota > Alphaproteobacteria > ATCC43930 > CGMCC-115725 > CAIKMD01. The sequence goes on from CAIKMD010000002.1 coordinate 214,312, forward strand.
TTCGGGCGCGGGGCCGCTTTATATCGCCCAGGACCGCGGCTACTTCGCCGCCGAGGGGCTGACCGCCGACATGGTCTATTTCGAGGCCTCGCAGCCGATCGCCATCGCCAATGTCTCGGGTGACGTGGATTTTGGCGCGACCCCGCCGACGGCGGCGTTTTACGCGCTGGCCGGGCAAGGCATCTTGCGCGTCATTTCCGGCTACATCCGCGATGCGCCGAGTTTTCAGGCGAATGGCGGGGTTGTTTCGAACGCGGCCTACGACAAAGGCTTTCACAGTTTCGCCGATATGGGCGGTCGTCTCGTTTCGGTGACCCAGGTCGGGTCGGCACCGCATTACGCCTGGGCGTTGATGGCCGAACATTTCGGCGTCGATCTGAAGACGGTTCGCGTCACCGCGCTCCAGTCCAACCCAAACCAATTATCGGCGGTGATCGGCGGCCAGGTCGATGCGGCGATGATGCCGTCGACCTTCTTCACCCCGGCCCTGGAAGCCAAGCAGGTTCATCTGCTGGGCTTCGTCGGCGATATCGCGCCTTGGCAATTGGGTGCGGTGTTCACGTCGAAAAAGATCGCTGACGAGAAGGGCGACACGGTGAAGCGTTTCATCCGCGCCTATGTGCGCGGCGTCCACGATTACCACGACGCCTTCACCGGCCCGGACGGCAAGCGCCAGGACATGGCGACGGCGCCCGAAATCCTGGCGATCATCTCGAAATATGTCGGTCAATCACCCGAGCAGTTGAAGCGCGCGATGCCCTTCATCGATCGCGAAGGGCGGCTCGACTTCAAGGACGTGCTGCATCAGATCGCCTGGTACCGCTCGCAGGGCATGTTGAAGGACGACGTCGACGGCAACGTCATCCTCGACAAACGTTATGCGGTGCCGCTGCCTTAGCGCTTTTCCTTGACCAGCGGGCCGGTCGGTTTGTCCTGGGTGAAGCTCGGCCACGGTGCTTTCGAGGCGACGACCTTGTTGCGCAAGACGCCGATCTTCTCGATCTCGAGCTCGACCGTATCGCCGGCCTTGATTTCCTTATCGCCGGCGAAGGTGCCGAGCGAGATGATGTCGCCCGCCTGCATCGGCGTATAGTCCGAGCAATAGGCGAGGACCGTGTAGGGGTCGAAAATCATCTTGCCGGAATTGCCGCTGCGCGTGGTCTTGCCGTTGATCCGAACTTCCATCTTGAGGTTGCTCGGATTGGGGATTTCCTTTTTCGTCACGACGAACGGCCCCATCGGCGCGAAGGTGGCGAGGTTCTTGGCGTAGGCATAGGGCTGCCCCATCTGGCCGCGTTCGCGCTGGCGTTGGCGCGCGGAGACGTCGTTGCAGATCGTCCAGCCGAAAACGTAGTCGGGCGCCTGCGATGGGCTGATGTGCCGGCAATCGCGGCCGACGATCATCGCCAGTTCGTGTTCCTCGTCGACCTTTTGCGGGAAGGGCGGCAGTTCGATCTCGTTCTCATGTCCGATCATGTTGGACGGGTATTTGGCGAAGACGATGGGCTCTTCGAAGAATTTGAGATTGGTCTCGTCGATGTGCTCCTGATAGTTGAGCGCCAGCGCGAGGATTTTCGGCGGCTGGGTCACCGGCGGGAGATAGCGGGGCTTCTCGACGACGAAGCGCGTCAGGCGCCCGGTGCCGCGTAACTCGTTGATGCTTTCTTCGCCGTACCGGTCGATGTCGAGGCCGGATTGGATGATCTGCAGGACCGAGTGCGCGGTCTGGATGTTGGGGTGGGTGGTGCGCAACGCGGCGCCCAGATCGATCACGCCTTCGGCGACGTACGCGCCGACATGCGCGGTTCCGGCCACGTCGAAAGATAAGAGCTTCATGATGATCCTCCCAGATCCAGAATTTCTGCGGTTACGATAGGTTTCGAGGCTGGGCTTGGCAACGGCGCCCGCCTAAGCGGCGGCATAGTGCTGCAGCACCGGCGGCAGGTCGGCCTTTTTGAGGTTCATCAGCTTCAGGGCGTTGCCGGCGAAGATCTTGGCGCGATCCTCCTCGCTCACCGGCAAATCCTCGACCAGCTTGATCGCGCGCGGTTTGAGCCAGGTGAGGGGCGGGGCATCGCTGCCGTAGAGGACGTGATCGACGCCGACCGTCTCCATTGCGCATTTGGCGGCCGGAAGGTGGTAGCAGGCCAAGTCGAGATACATCATCTTGAGATATTCGCTCGGCGGCTTCTTGATGAGGAGCGGCGAGTAATTGCCGAGGAAACTCTGGTCACGCATCTCATAGGCGTAGTCCATCCGGCCGATCACCTCGGAGATGCCGCCGCCGAGATGCGAGCCGACGATTTTGAGCTTCGGGTGACGCTCGAAAATTCCACCGACGATCAGGCGGCCCAGCGCCAGCATGTTGTCGGCAGGGCGGCCGATGCTGGAATTGAGGCCGTAATTGCGCATCTTCTCTTCGCCATAAGCACTTGCCGGCGGATGAATGAAGACCGGCAGATCGCGGTCGGCGACGATTTCCCAGAAGCCGCGTGCCTCATCCTCGTCGGGATAGGTCTTCCAGACGCTCGAGCAGATGAACACGCCCTTGAGTTTCAAGTCGTCAAAAGCGCGGACGAGTTCCTTCTCGAAATCCTTGCCGCCCGGCGGCGCCGAGCTGGCGAAGCAGACGATTTTGCCGCGATATTTTTCCTGCAACGCGGCGGCGCGGTCGTGCCAGCCTTTCAACGCGTCGAGCGCCGCAGGCTTCGACAGGCCGCTGAGCTGATGGACGGAGTCCGTCACCACCGACAGCGCGATGTCGTTCTTCTCGTGCGCGTCGATCACGTTCTCGATGGTGAGAGGACAATTCCCCTTCCAATGCGGATCGGTGGTGTCTTCGGGCGGGATGACATGGGTGTGCCATTCGACGATCGGACGCATGCGCTTTCTCCCCCGATTTTATATTTATAGATGCTCGCGCAGGAATGGCAGCAGGCGCCGCCAGGCATCCTCCGACGCGTGCTCGCGATAGCGCGGGTCATAGATGTTCTGGAAGGCGTGGGCTGCGCCGTCATAGACGTGGAAATCGTGCTGCTTGCCGAGCCGCTTCAATTCGGCCGAGATCGTGGCCATGTCTTCGGGGCTAGGCCGCTGGTCGTCGCGCCCGGAAAAGCCCAGCACCGGGCAGTTGATGCCGGCGGCGCGGGTCAAGGCCGGCGCCGCGTTGCCTGCGCCGGGCTGCGGTACACCACCGCCATAGAGCATGACCGAGGCTTTGAATGGATAGGTCGCGGCGCCGAGAAACGCGACGCGTCCGCCCATGCAATGGCCGATAATGCCGAGCGAATTGGGGCTGACGTTGCTCAATGTCTTCAAATGGTCGGCTGTCGCTTTGACGTCGATAACGAGCTGGTCGTCCAGGAGCCCGGCGACATGGTCGCGGACGACGGTGTCGGCCGGCAGACGATGATAGAAATTTGGCGCCGCGCCGACGAAGCCGTTGGAGGCGAGGCGCGTCAGGACATGACGCGTGAATTTGTCGAGCCCGTCGCGGTGATGGGCGACGACCAGGGCGGGGAACGGTCCGGTTCCCTCGGGGATGCCGAGCATCACTTCCATCTTGCCGTCGGGCGTGTCGATCATGGTGGATTGAATCATGGTTGGGTTCCTCCCGTTTTCATTTTAGCTGGTGATCGGCATCCCGATCAGTCCCTTCGCCATCGCCGTCAGGGCGGCGCGGTCGATCTTGTTGGTCGAGGCGAGCGGAAGCCGGTCGAGAAACCATACGAAGCGCGGGTGCTCGTTCGGCGTTGCCTTGCTCAAGGCGTATCGTTTCACGTCGTCGTCGCTGAGGATCGCGCCGTCTTTCTGGACGATAAAGGCCACCGGCTTCTGTCCTTTGATCTCATCGTCGATCGGCACGACGGCCGCCTGGGCGATATCGGGGTGAGTTTCCAGCATGCGCTCGATATCGCCCGGATAAATATTCTCGCCACCGCAAACGAACATGTCGTCGCTGCGTCCGACGAAATAAAAGAAACCGTTGTCGTCGCGGCGAAACACATCCTTGGTGACATAATATCCGTCCGGCGTGATCGCGTCGTTGAGATCGGGCCGGTTGTGATATCCGTTCATCACCGCTGGGCACCGCATTTCAAGGACGCCGTCGGTGTTCAGGCGCAAGCTAACCTGCGGATGCGGATAGCCCACGGAATCGAGCGGTTGGGTCAGGCCTTTGGGATGTGGCCCGAAGACGACCGGTCCCGCCTCGGTCGTACCATAGGCATTAGTCGCCTTGGCCTGGGGCAGGGCCTCGGCGAGGCCCTTCCACAAACCGGGGCTGACCGGCGCCGAGCCCATGCGCACGAATTCGACGCTTGAGACATCGGTGCGCGTCAGCGCTTCGCGCTCACGCAGCATCATCGCGATCATCGGCGGCACCGCGGTCAGCCAGGTGCAGCGATAGAGGCCGATGGCCTCGATATAGGGGACGGCGCTGAATTGCGGCAGCAGGACGATGGTCGCATGGGCAGCGCAAGCGAGCTTCGAGAGCGCCAGCGCGTTCATGTGATAGAGCGGCGCCGCGATGAGATAGCGATGGCGTGACAGGTCCTGGCCGTCGAGCCGCGTCTCGACCACCCAGAGATGGCTTTGATGCGACAGGACCACGCCCTTGGGCTTGCCGGTCGAGCCCGATGTATAAAGGAACATCGCCGGCTCGTGCGGGCGCGGCACGATGGCGGCGAACGTGCCGGCATCGAGGAAGTCTTCGAATTCCGTGCCGAAGGTGATCGCTGGAATATCGGCCGGGCAATCGGCCCGTCGTGGCGCATCGCAAAAGACGAAATGCGCGCCCGAATCTCGCAGGACGAAGTCGATCAGCGCGCGCGGGAACTTGAAATTGACCGGCACAGCGACGAGGCCGGCCCGCATGACGCCGTAATACGCGGCAATATATTCGGTCCGGTTAAGCGAGAGGATCGCGACCCGGTCGCCGCGCACGAGGCCTTGTGACAGGAGGCCGCGCGCCACGCCGTTGGCCATCGCGTCGAGCGCGGCAAAGGTGAATTCACGGGGGCCGCTCTCGCCGCCGAGGTCGATGATCGCGATCTTGTCGAGGTCGCGATCGGTGCCGATCAGGTCGCCGAGATTGACGAAACCCGGCATCTATTTCTCGGGGGGCGCGGTGTAATACGTGCCGCGCCCGCTTGCGACCAGTTTGCCTTCGCCGTCGAAGACCTGTGCTTCGCAGGTCGAGAATTGCCGTCCGGCGCGGATCACGGTGCCTTTCGCGGTAAGGTCGCCCGGTGGCGCGGCGCGGTGATAATCGACGCGCAGATCGACGGTGGGGAAGGGACGGCCCGATTTTTTGACCATCGCCCAGTCGGCGGCGAGATCGACCAAGGCAGCGAGCACGCCGCCATGAGTATAGCGCCGGTCGGGATTGACTACCCATTCCTCGCGCCAGGTTGCTTTGATCTCGATCGACTCATCGGTGAGGCCCACGACCTTGAGGCCGAGCCATTGGTGGTACGGTCCGCGCGTGATCAGCGCCTGGACCGTCTCGATGGTGATCTCGTCGCTCATGGCTCGATCACCACCTTGCCGATGACTTCGCGCTCGGCGATCAGGCGCAGACCTTCGCGCGCCTGGTCCAGCGGGAGAAGCTTGTCGATCACCGGCGTGATCTTGCCGGCGGCGATCAGCCTCATCAGCGCGGACAGATCTTCGTCGTAAAAACTGTTCGAGCCGATGATTTTCAATTCGAATGTCCACACATAGCGCAGATCCTCGACCGGATCGTGCCCGGCGGTCGCGCCGCAGCACAGCAGCTTGCCGCCGCGCTTCAGGCATTTCAGCGAGGGCTGCCAGGTATCGCCGCCGGTGAAATTGATGACGACATCGACGCCGCCGTCATAGGTCCGGCGCTGCGGCTTGCCGTATTTCTCGACGGCCCATTTCGAGAAATCGACCTTGGTGTAGTCGATCACCTCGTCGGCGCCCATCTCGGTCAGGCGCTGCAATTTGGCGTCGCTCGAGCCGCAGGCGATCACATGCGCGCCGAGCATTTTGGCCAGGATGACACAGCCGGTCCCGACGCCGCCCGAGGCGCCGAGCACGATTACCTTCTCGCCCTTTTTGATGGTGTCGTGGGTGATCAGCATGCGATGCGCGGTGCCATAAGCGACCGGCAGCGACGCGGCGGCGGCGAAGCTCACGTCCTTCGGCATGGCGATCAACTGCTCGGCGCCGACCAGGCAATATTCCGCCATGCCGCCGTCGAGCATCTCGCCCATCAGGCCCTTGCGCTTGTTGAGCGGATTGACCAGGACGCGGTCGCCGATATTCCAGTTGGATACGCCCGTCCCCAACGCGGCTATTTCCCCTGCCATATCCAGGCCCGGAATGACCGGCAGCGGCACCTTGATGCCGGGCATGCCGCGCATGGTGAAGACGTCGTGATAGTTGAAGGAAGCGGCGCGCACCCGAATGACGACGTGGCCCTCGGTCGCGACCGGACGCGGGTAATCCCCCACCAATTCGAGCCGTTCCAGCCCGCCATGCGCCTGTAAAACCAGCGCTCGCATTGTCTCGCTCACTTGCGTGGCTCCTCGGCCTCTTGTAACTTTCGCCGCTGTTGTAGCAAGAAAACCGCTGGGACGCATCCATGACCGAGAGCTTTCGCGGCTTCCTCGACCGGCTGCGCCAGAAGGGCGAGTTGGTCGATCTGCATCAGGCGGTCGATATCCGGCATATCGCGACGCTGGTCGATCAGGCCCAAACCGCGCTCTATTTTCACAATGTGATCGGCTACGACATGCCGGTGGTCTCGGGCATCATCCGCTCGCGCGAACGTGCGATCATGTCGATGGGCTGCGAAACCTACCGCGAAATCGAAGACAAGCTCAGAAACGCGCTGGATCACCCGATCCCGCCGGTCATGGTGAAAACCTCACCGACCCGTGAAGTGACCGTCATCGGCGACGATGTCGATCTCTACAAGCTGCCGATTCCGATGTGTTCGGTGTTCGATGGCGGTCCGGTGATCACGGCGGGCATCGTCATCGCGCGCGATCCGGAACTCGGGATCAACGCTGGTATCTATCGTTTCCTGGTCAAGGAAAAGAACCTGACCGGCATCGATATCGTGACGCCGAACAACATGCGGTTGTTCGCCGATCGTGCCTTCAAGGCCGGCAAGCCGCTGCCGATCTCGATCAGCATCGGCAATCATCCGTTCGAGATCATGGGCGCCGGCTATCGCGCGCCGCTTGGGGTCGACGAACTGGCGATCGCCGGCGGCATGCGCGGCGAGGCGGTCGAGCTGGCGCAATGCCAGACGATCGACCTGCCCTATATCGCCGACAGCGAGATCGTGATCGAAGCCGAGATCATGCCGACCGGCTGGACCTGGCCCGAAGGACGCTTCGGCGAGTTCACCCGGCTCATGGGCGGCCTCCACTGGAACCCGCTGGTGCGGATCAAGGCGATTTCGCGCCGCAAGGACGCGGTCTATTACGCGCTGCACATGCCTTGGGAAAACACCTGGCTTGCCGCGCCGACGCGCTATGCCGCGATCCGTGCGGCGCTGCGGACAGCCGGCGTCCAGGTCAAGGACATCAACGTCACCCTGGGCGGCTGCGCTTTCTGGCATGCTATTATTTCGATCAAGAAGCAGGCGGGCGAGGGCAAGAACGCGTTGCTTGCCGCGCTGTCGGTGATGGATCTGAAACACGTCGTCGTGGTCGACGACGATATCGACGTGTTCAACGCCAACGACGTCGAATGGGCGATCGCGACCCGCGTGCAAGGCGACCGCGACATCATGATTGTGACCGAGGCGCGCGGCAAACCGCTCGACCCCAGCCTGCCGCCGACGCCGCCCGGCATCGTGCCGACCACCGCGAAGGTCGGGATCGATGCGACGATCTCCGAAGGGATTCCGAAAGAGCGCTTCGAGCGCATTTCCTATGCCTATGCCGACACCGCCAAGATCGACGATTACCTCAAGGGCAAGGCCGACGTGCCGGGCAAGAGCGCCGCCGATGCCGAGGTCGTCGCGCTGGCTGAAAAAATCCTGTCTGCCATCGCCGAGGCGCCGATCTATTACACCGATATCGGCGAGCGGTTTAAGACCTATGCCTTCGCGACGGTCGCCCGCGCCATCGGCCATCTCCACACGACCGAACGGCTCTGGCAGGACGAACGCGGCCGGATGTGCGTCCGCGGTTCCAAGTTCGCCGCGAAAGCCCCGAGCTGACACCTGCTAAATTAGTGCACTAAATGTACGGATCTCCGTCTCTGGCAAAAAAAGCTCGCCGTATAGCTACACAATAAAATTACTTTCTAAGTTGGAGGGGAAATGAATATTGAGATCAAATGGCAGAAGCCAATCTTGCTATCTCGCCACTGGAAAATGCGATACAGCGAACCTCGTGATCTTAAGAAGATTGAGAAGAAGCCCGGAGTTTATTTTTTCTCGAGAAAATATGGTAAGCAGTACTATCCATTTTACATTGGCGAAACCGAAAATCTTCGAAACCGCTTCCGGCAACATCTAAAAAGCGCCAAAATTGTTTTGACGTTGGTGGGGGTCGGTTTTGATTCAGGTAAAGAAATCGCTCAAGGGGCGAGATATTACCATTACGGTTATTTTCAACGGAAGCCGGGCCAACCGCTAAAAAAGTGTCTCCAAATTGTTCAGAAGGCCATGATAGCTGAAGCGCTCTCGCATGAATGCGAGCTTTTGAATAATAACCTCGTCGAAGTGAAAACCGACAAAATACGATTTTCGGGAAATCGACAGGGAAGAGCAATTCTTCCCACAACGAAAACCGTTCAAGCACCATAGAGGCATCACTAAGCCACTAACTCCAACACCGCGCCGAACGCCTCGCTCGCGGGCACCAGCCTTGTCGGGCCGCGTGTCCGCACGCTCAAGCCGACGAGTTTGTCTTCGGCGCCGGCCTTGATGCCCCATTCCTGGTCGAGAATGTCGAGCCGCGCGCTTCCCATCGCGAGGCTGAAACCACGGGCGACCGGTTTCACCGCTTCCGCGCCGAACAACGTGCGATAAAGCTCCGCCGTCTTGTCGGGATCGGGCGCCAGGATCACCGCACGCGCGAGCGCGAAGGCATAGTTGGGATGGCGGCGCCATTCGTCGCGCCAGACCAGATCGCGGGTCAGGTGCTGGCAGAAATAGACGCGGCCATAGGGCGTGGCGTCGGCGTTGATGCGCACGACACGAAATTTGGCATCCTCGATTTTACCGTTGAGGACCACCGGTCGCGAGAACGCGGCAGGCAGTTCGACCGGCGCGCCGGCGGCGAACAATGCCTTATAAAGCGTGTCGGCATCATCGGTCGCGAACACGACGCCATTCAGGCCTTCGGGAAAACGCAGAATCTCGCCGCGCACTTGCGCTGCGTCCTTCGGCACGCCGACCAATTCGAGATAATCGTCGCCGAACACCGCGCAGTGATTGATCGAGCCCAGCGTGTGAAAACCGCGTTGGGTCAGCGCGAAGCCGAGCCTGCGATAGCACGCCTCGGCTTCGTCCATGCGGTCGCGCGCATTGATGACGAGGTGATCGAAGGTCGGCTGCGGCAAGCTCATCAGGGAATAAGGAGAACCTTGCCCGCGCCTTCGCGGCTGTCCACGATCCGATGCGCTTCCCTTACTTCCGACAGCGGGAGAACCTTGTCGATCAGAACCTTGAGGCGTTTTTGCGTGGCGGCGTCGAGCGCGGCGGCGACGTCTTCCACCGTGTGCTCGGTGGTGCCGATCACGCTGAGGCCGTTCATATAGAGGAGGCTGACATTGAGTGGCACGATCGGCCCGCCATGCGCCCCCGCGGTCAGGAGCTTACCGCCGCGTCGGATCGAGGCGAGCGCCTTCGGGAATAGATCGGGATCGGCGATGTTCTCGAACACCACATCGACGCCGCGCTTGTCGGTGAGTTTCATCACCTCGGCGGTCAGATCCTGTGTGCGATAATTGATGCCGTGCTGCGCGCCGAGTTCGCGCGCGACCTCGACGCGGCTGTCGGCGCCTGCCGCCGCGATCACGTTGGCTCCGTAGAACCGCGCGGCCTGGACGATCAGGCTACCGAGCCCGCCGGCGGCGCCCATGACCAGCGCCCAATCGCCCTCTTTGAGCTGTGCCTTGGCGCGGACGAGGTTGAAGGCGAGCGGGGCATGGCGCGCGACCACCGTCGCGGTCTGAAAATCGAGATCGTCGGGAATGGGATGGGCGATGTCCTCGTGCAGCGGCACGTACTCGGCATAGCCGCCCCAACTATCGATGCCCAGCATCACCATCGGACCTGAGCCGCGCGCCGCGCGTCGCGAGGAGATGCAGACTCGGTCGCCGATCTTGCGCTTGGTCACGTTGGCGCCGAGGGCCACGACCGTGCCGGTCGGATCGACGCCCAGGACATGAGGCAGCTTCACCGGACGCGGGTATTTGCCGTTGCGGACGATGATATCGAGCGTGCGGTTGACCGAAACCGCCGCGACTTTGACCAGGACTTCGTTCGGCCCCGGCTCGGGTGTCGGTACTTCTTCGAGCCGCATCACGTCGGCGGGCCCGAATTCGCGGATCACGATGGCTTTGATGGTGGCCTCCCTCGGTCGCTTCCAGCAAGCATAGGAAGCCCGTCGGACGAGGACAAGTTGCCCAGGATGCGGCGGTCCTGCTTAAATGCGCCTCGGTAAACAAAAAGGATGTCCAATGGCGACGACGACGCTCGGTAGGCGGGAGGATCAAAGGCTGGTGACCGGCAAAGGCCGGTACAGTGCGGATTTCAACTTGCCCGGTCAGCTTTACGCGAGTTTTTGCCGCGCCGACCACGCTCACGCCGTCATTCGCGGCATCGACAAAAGCGCTGCCGAACAGAGCCCCGGTGTCGTCGCGGTGTATATCGCCGCCGATCTCGCCGCGGCGGGCTTGAGTTCGATGGTGCCGCACATGCCCTTTCCGGGGCGTGGCGGCATGAAGCTGCTGGTGCCCGAGCGTCCGATTTTGGCGCGCGACCGCGTGCGCTTCGTTGGTGAGGAAGTGGCGATGGTCGTCGCCGAGACCGCGCACCAAGCGGCGGATGCCGCCGAACTCGTCGACGTCGATTACGAGGATCTGCCGCCGGTGATCGGTTTCGCGCGCGCCTTGGCGTCGGATGCCGAGATTCTTTATCCCAGCATTCCCGGCAATGTCTGCTTCGACGCCGAATACGGTGACGACGCCAAGGCGAAGGCCGCGATCGCGCGCGCCGCTCACGTCGTGCGCGTCACGATCGATAGTCCGCGCGTTGCGCCGACGCCGATGGAGCCGCGCGCGCTACTGGCCGTCTACGACGCGGAAAAAAGCGTTTACGACATCTATTGCGGCAACCAGGGCGGCTATGCGATGCGCGACGGCTTGGCGCTCATGCTCGGCGTGCCGGCGTCGGCGATCAAGGTGCAGATGGTCGATGTCGGCGGCGCCTTCGGCGCGCGCACCCAGCCATTCCCCGAGAACGCGCTCGTGATGTATGCCGCGAAGGCGCTTGGCCGGCCGGTCAAATGGCAATCGACGCGATCGGAGGATTTCCTCACCGATTTCCACGGTCGCGCGATCGAGGTATCGGGCGAATTGGGGCTCGATGCCAACGGCAAGTTTCTGGCGTTCCGCACCGACTGGCTGTGCGATAGCGGCGCCTATCTCAGCACCGCCGGCGCGATGACCAACACGTCGAACGGCATGTCGATGTGCTCAGGTGCTTATGAGGTCGAGGCCTTTTATGGCCGCCAACGCCAGGTCATGACCAATACCGCACCGACCAGCGCCTTTCGCGGCGCGGGACGTCCCGAGGCGGCGCTGATCATCGAGCGCCTGGTCGACGAGGCGGCGGCGAAACTCGGGCTCGACCCGATCGAACTGCGTAAGCGCAACCTCATCACCCGCGACAAGTTTCCCTATAAGACCCTCACGAACACGTTGTGGGATAGCGCTGATTTTCCGGCGCTGGTCGATCGCGTGGAAAAAGAATCGGACTGGCACGGGTTTCCCGCCCGATACGCCGAGGCGGCGTCACGCGGCAAGCTGCGCGGCATCGGCGTTGCCGTATTCATCGAGCCGTCGGGCGGCGGCGGCATCCCCAAGGACCAACTCGCGATCCAGTTCGACGCGAAGGGCGTGGCGCAACTCTATCTCGCGGCGACCGCGAGCGGTCAGGGTTACGAGACGGTGTTCGTCGATATCGTCTCGCGCATCACCGGTATCGATCCTGATCGCATTCGTGTGCGGGCCAGCGATCCGAATGGGCCGGCCCTCATGGGCGCGGCGGCGATCGGCTCACGCACCGGCATGACCGCGGGCAGCGGCTTCACGCTCGCGGCGGAAGAGATCGTGAAGAAAGGACTGGCCCTGGCAGCCGAAGCGCTCGAGGCATCGCCGCTCGACGTCGAGTTCCGCGACGGACGCTATGTCGTCAAAGGCACCGACAAAACCGTCACGATGGATAAGCTCGTCGAGCGCCACGCCGGCTCCGCCACCCATCCGCTCGACACTATTGCCGAGGTCCCGGCCGCGCGCGCCTTTCCGAGCGGCGCCCATGTCGCCGAAATCGAGATCGACGCCGATACCGGGGCCGCCGAGATCATCGCTTATACCGCGGTCGACGATATCGGCACGGTGATCAATCACCAGCTCGCCGAGGGCCAGTTGCACGGCGGCATCGTCAACAGCGCCGGGCATGTCTTCGGCGAGGATTGCCATTACGACAGCGAGAGTGGCCAGATGCTCGCCGGCAGCTTTATGGATTATGTGATGCCGCATGCCGATCTCGTGCGTCGCATGCAAGCCTTCGATTGCGGCGTGCCGAGCCCGAATAACTACCTGGGTGCAAAGGGTGCGGGCGAATCGGGTGCGGTGGGCGGCCTGCCGACCTGCATGAACGCGGTTGTCGACGCGTTGCGCCGTGCCGGGGTCGATCAGTTCGACATGCCGGCTACGCCCGGACGGTTATGGGCCGCGCTTAACCGCGGCGACGAGAAGAAATAGATAAAAGAATCCGCGCGCCGCCTTTAGGCGACGCGCGGTTTAACCCAAACGCCCGAAGGCGATTAGATCGATTCTTTCAGTTCCTTGGCGGCGCGGAAAGCGACGCGCTTGCTCGCCTTGATCTTGATGGCTTCGCCGGTCGCCGGATTGCGGCCCATGCGTGCAGCGCGCTTGCGCACGACCAGGATGCCCAGCCCGGCGATGCGGATGCGTTGACCGCCCTTCAGGTGTTTGACGATGATGCCGATGGTGTCGCCGAGAATTGCTTCCGATGTCTTCTTGGCAATCTCGTGCTCTTCCGCGATAGCGGCGGCGATGTGCTTCAATGTGACGGTGGCTGGTGTCTTTCCCGTCTTCTTAGCGGCCATGTTGTCTTTCTCCGTTCGCATGTTGATCGGCCCAACGGACCGGTCGGGCACGCGCAAACCTAGCAAATACGGGTGCTTTGGGCCACGACGAATATGCCGATTGAGACGGATTCTATTGGATTTATGCGATTATGCAGGCGATTTCGCGAGTCGCGACTCGGAATGAGGCAACTGCCTATTGATTGCTCAGTTGCAACGGGGGGAATGCGCGGTGTCCGCGCATGAACGCCCGCAAGAGCGAAATCGGCGCCAAATTGGATCGCATGGCGACCTCTCGGCATGCATGCGTGACGGCGATTCCGAAAAGACCGACGGCAGCGAGCGGCGCCAAGGGGACATGAAAATCGGTGCCGAGATTTCGCGAGACCAGCGGCACGAGGAAGATGACCAGGAGGGCCAACTTTTCCCAATGCGGTAAGGCGTTTTCGTTGGCCGAGCGGATCAGCCACGCAATCGCGATCGCGGCCATCATCAGGTCGTAGATGAGGACGACGGGAATGGCGACTAGCGTCGCGGCCGCAAGCGTCGCCGCCCGCGTCGTCAGGCTCAGGTTGCAACGCCACACGAAAGCGACGATAGCCATGGCGGTCACGGTGAGAATCGTTTGGACGACGTAAGCGATGTTGGGGTCGATGCCCATCAGGCGCGTGCCACCGAACAGACTGACGAATCCGGCGAAGTCGATGCGGCCGGATTCATAGGTCGAATGCGAGCCGCCGAAGAGCGCGAAGAAATCCTGCCACGTCTGCCATCCAAATATCGCAACCGACAATGCCACGAGCGCGCCGACGGCTACGCCCGCCGCGGAGAACGCGCGCCAGCGTCCGGCGGCGACGAGGGCAATGGGAATGAGCAGGCCGAAATGCGGCTTGTAACACAGCAGGCCGAAGAGGATGCCGCTGAAGATCGGCCGCCGATCGATCAGCAGCAGCGCCGAGCCGAACAAGGCGGCGGTCATGAACGCATTCTGGCCGAGACCCATCGTCCAAAACACGGACGGGAAGGCGAGCAACGGCACGAAGACAGCCCAGCCTTTTTCCTTGAGGATGGTGCGCGCGACAAAGAGATAAGGAACCAGCGTCGCCGCCTCGAAGATATAAAACGCGGGCAGATAGGGGAGTTTCGCCAGCAAGGCGCACAACAGCAGGAAGACCGGCGGATAGAAGAAGAATTGATACTCGATGCCGGGCTCGGTCGCTTGCTCTTCGGCGGCGAAATGCGCGGTCTGGTCGTAGGCGAGTTCCGGCGTTCCCGCATTGGCGAGACTTCCGGCGGCATAGAAACTGGCAAAATCGGTGGTGGTCGGCCGGTCCAGAGGCACGATCAGCCCGTGGGTTCCGGCAATCAGGAACAGAAAGATCGCGACTTCAAGCGCTAGCAGGAAACCGCTCGCGGCGAACAGCCGGCGACGATCCAGCCAGGAGCAGATTTGGGTCATCGCGAGACGCATGGCCCGACGATAAGCAGGGTTCGGTAATAATTGATTAAGGGGCGTTAGACCCCGGAACGCTGGGGTGCCGGCAAGGGCCCTGGGCGATTGCCCATCCCGCGAATCCACCGGTTCGCTGGTCGTTCGAGATAGCGGTAGCTGAGTTCGGCGAGCGCCGCCGTGGCGATTACAAACAGGAGATACCCGCCGACGAAATTACTTCCGCGCAGGAGCGGGGCGATGACGTAGAGAACGAGCGGGTGCAGCAGATAGATTCCATAGCTCAATTCGCCGATGCGCGCGAAGGGCAACCAGAATTTCGCCGAGAATGCGTGAGGGCGCTGCACGCCGAAAATGATCGAGCCGGCCCCGATGGCGAGAATGGTTGGCGTGATGACCAGATCAGTCGAGAAATAAGCGCTGACGGCGATCGCGGCGCCGGTGGACGCAATCATCAAAGATTGCCGCGCGCCGAAGCGATATTGATTGCTCAAGAGGGCGCTGAGGACCCCAATGGCCAACGCGTCGATGCACGCGAAGGAACTGATGAGAGCATACGCCCCATCGATGCCGCTCAATCCGACCATGCCGCGTCCGATGATGGCGATCGCGACCGCCGCGGCCAGCGCGCGCATCAACCGGGCCGACGAGTGGGTCCAGATCACGAGAAGCGGGAAAAGGACGTAAAACTGTTCCTCGACGGCGAGGGACCACAGCACGTCCCAATGCAGCCCCCAGCCGCTGGATTGCGCGATGAAAGCGAGCCGCGCCCAATTGAAGGTGAAGGTAAAAAGGGAAAGCCAGAAACCCGCGCCGAACGTCGCGTTGGGATCGTGGAACACATAATCGTAAAGGCCGCCATCGGCACCGAATGCCAATCCGATCGTGCCGATGACGATGGACGTTGCGAGCAGCGGCAGAATTCGCCCCGCGCGCCGTTTGTAGAACTGCCGGAACGACAGTGCGAAGAAATCCGGTTCGCGCGCCATCGTGCTGCGGGTGATGAGGAAACCGGAAATCACGAAGAACAGCGTCACGCCCCACATGCCGTGGCGGAAGATTTCGATCGCGATCGTATCGATCGTGAGATATTGGTCGCCGGTCAGACCGGCGCCCAGCCAATGCCGGCCTAGAACGACCGCGATGGCAACCGCGCGCAGCAGATCGACGCCGATGAGTCGGCTGTCGTTCGGCTGTCTGACCTGCCGTGAATTCGGATTCATTGCTGTCCGGGGACGATGGGCGTGGGAGTTCGGTTGAACTTTCCACGCCTCAAGTCTTAACGGACCGGCGTAAACGAAAGATTGAGAAACCCGGCTCGAAGCCGGGCAGCGCCTTTACGAAGCCGCGACTTTGACCTGGATATTGTCGCCTTCGACGCGGACCGGGATGGTCTTCACGTCGCAGGGGATCGGCGGGCCCATGCCCTTGCCGGTCTTGATCTCGAACCGGCCGGCATGGAGCGGGCATTCCACTTCCTCGCCGTCGAGCCAGCCATCGGTCAGGAAAGCGAAGGCGTGGCTGCAGAGATTGTCCGTCGCGTAGATTTCGCCCTTGAGGTTGTAGAGAGCGATTTCCTGGCTGCCGACGGTGACCCCCTTCATCTCGCCATCGGCGATTGCCGCACGTTCGGCAACCGTCACCCACGCGTCATTGTCCGCCATCACTTAACCTCTGTTTTCTCTAAAGCCGGGGCAGATTGCCGTGCGAAGTGGCGCTTTGCAAGCCTTCAGCGCACGAGGTCTTGCAGCTTGACCGCCTTGTCGCCCAACGCCGCGGGATCGACGATCTTGCCGCTTTGGATGAGCATGCGGGCAAAGCGCATGTCGCGCATGTTGTTGATGGTCACCGCCGCGACGACCTTGCCTTCGAGAAGTTGGAACAGCGTGAAGGCCGGCTCGGTCGGCTCGCCGCGCCAGACGACGCGGTCCCACCGGTCGGGCGCACCGGCCATCTGTAAATTGACCTCGAATTGATCGGTCCAGAACCACGGGACTTCGGCGAAAGCGGCACCGCTGCCCGCAATCGCCTTGGCAACCGCGATGCCCTGGTTTTGTGCGTTCTGCCAAGCCTCGAGCCGGACATGGCGTCCCAGCAGCGGGTTGAGATGGCGCGTCACGTCGCCTGCGGCGAAAATCGCGGGATCGTTGGTGCGGCCGAACTCGTCGACCAGGATGCCGTCGCGTACTTCGATGCCGGCCGCTTGCGCGATCTCGACATTGGGCTGCGCGCCGATCCCGATCGCGACATAATCGGCGACGACGGGCTCGCCGCCTTCGACGAGAACGCGGACCTCGCTGCCGGTATCCTCGATCGCCGTGACCTTGAGGCCGGTGCGAAGATCGACGCCCTTGCCGCGATGAAGCGTGGCGAGGAACTCGCCGATCTCGGGTGCGGCCACGCGGGCCAGGGGTGTCGGTGCCAACTCGATGACTGTCACGGCGACGCCGCGTTTCCGCGCGGTCGCCGCGATTTCGAGGCCGATGAAACCCGCGCCGATGATCGCGAGCCGGACGCCCTCGGTAAGTTTTTCGCGCAAGGCGAGGGTGTCGGCGATATCGCGCAGATAGAATACGCGTTTGCCGTTGCCGCCCGGCAGCGGCAAACGCCGCGCGCGTGCGCCGGTGGTGAGCAGCAACGCGTCATATGAGATGTCGCCGCCGGCTTCGAGCGCGACGCGTCGCGCCTTGCGATCGATGCCGACCGCGTTGGCGCCCAACTTCAGATCGATCCCTTGCTCGGCATACCATTCTTCGGGATGGAGATAGGTCTTCTCGTGCGCGATCGCCCCGGCGAGCAGTTCTTTCGACAAGGGAGGGCGCTCGTAGGGTGGATGATTCTCGGCACCCAGCAACGTGACCCGGCCCTTGTGTCCGGCTTGGCGCAGGGCTTCGGCGGCGCGACCACCGGCATGGCCGGCGCCGAGAATGACGATATGTTTATCCGATGCGGTCTCGCTCACGAAACTACGCCTTGTCTTGCGAGAACGCCTTGTAGGCGGAGATGGTGAAGGTGTCGCGCACGCCCGCGAGCTTTTGCAGATGCTCGACCACGAAGTGGCCGGTGTCCATGTCGTCGGGCAGGTAGCATTTGATCAGGAGATCGTATTGGCCGGAAACCGAATAGGCTTCCGATACCTGTTCGATGGTCTCGACAGCGGCCTCGGCGACCCGATAGGCCTTGCCGAGATCACATTTCATCATGACGAAGATGGTCTTCATGGCTGCGTCCGAGTTTTGAAACCCGGACGCATCATAGCGTGCCGCGTGACGCGCGTCAGGCCGGTCGGCTGGCGCGCTTCGGGGTAAGGAAAGCCGGCATGTGGTCGCCGAAACCAACCACGCCCGAATCGTCCGGCTCGTGCCGGTGATCGTCGCGCGACGGCAGTTTGGTGACGTTGCTGCCCATTTCGGCGGGATTCATGGTGATCGGTGCGAAGCCGGCTTCGCGAGGTTGCTGCTTTTGGCCGCGTCCACGTGACCGTTCCTGGGCCGGACGAGGCGCGGGTGGGGCCGCTGTTTCGACGATCGGCTTTTCGGCGACCGGAGCGGCAACGACCTCGGCTGAGGGCTGTTCGACGGTCGGCGATGGTGTGTGCGGCGGTTCGTGCCGGTTGTTGGGTTTTGGCGCGGACGAACGGCCGCCGCGGCCTCGGGCCGGCGCACCGCCGCGACCGCGTCGCGGTGCTTCTTCCTGGCTCAGCTCAGCGGCTTCGATGCCTTCGATCACGATCGGCGGGATCGCCTTGCCGATCAGGTGTTCGATCGCGGCGACGAACCGGCCATCATCGGGTGTCGCCAGCGTGAAGGCGCGGCCTTCGCGACCGGCGCGGCCGGTGCGGCCGATGCGGTGGACGTAATCCTCGGCATGGATCGGCACATCGAAATTGAAGACATGCGACAGGCCTTGAACATCGAGACCACGCGCGGCGACATCGCTCGCGACAAGTAGCCGGATCTCGTCGTTTTTGAAGCGCTCGAGCGTCTCGGTGCGTTTCGATTGCGGCAGATCGCCATGCAGGGCAGCGACATCGAGACCGGATTTCGCCAGCGATCGAGCGAGCATGTCGACGTCGCGCTTGCGATTGCAGAAGATGATCGCGTTCTTGACGTCTTCATTGCGGATCAGGCGGCGCAGCGCGTCGCGCTTGCCTTCGGCCGATACCACGACGAGTGCCTGGGTCACGGTCGTGGCCGGCGAGGCCGGCGGCGAAACCGTGATCTCCTTGGGGTTCATCAGGAAGGCATCGGCGAGACGCCGGATTTCCGGCGGCATAGTCGCCGAGAAGAACAGGGTCTGGCGGATGCGCGAGAGCAGTCCGACGATGCGTTCGACATCGGGGATGAAGCCCATGTCGAGCATGCGGTCGGCTTCGTCGATCACCAGTATCTTGACGTCCGATAGCAAGATCTTGCCGCGTTCGTAAAGATCGATCAGCCGGCCGGGTGTCGCGATCAAGACGTCGACGCCGCGATCGAGCTTGCGTTCCTGGTCGGAGAAGCTTTCGCCGCCGATCAGCAATGCCTTTTCGAGCTTGTGGTATTTTCCGTAGACATCGAAGGCCTCGGCGACCTGCGCCGCGAGTTCGCGCGTCGGCTCGATGATGAGCGAGCGCGGCATCCGCGCGCGGGCACGGCCGGCGGCGAGAATGTCGATCATGGGAAGGGTGAAGGAAGCCGTCTTGCCGGTGCCGGTCTGGGCGCATCCGAGAACGTCGCGCCCCATCAGCACGTAGGGAATAGCCTGCTCCTGGATGGGGGTCGGAGCCGTGTATCCGGTATCCGTAACCGCCTGTAAAACCTCGTCGGAGAGGCCTAAATCTTTAAAACTCATTCGTAATTGGTGCTTTTCTCGTTCGTTGTTGGTGGTTTTAGTCGCTCTTTATTTGGGGTTTAACCCCCGAAAGTCAAACGAATTCATGTTTGGGGGCCCCCGCGACCATGCCGCTTTGGCGTCTGTAAAGTGACGGAGTATGATTAACCTATGATTAACAAGACCCCCCTGGTCCTGGTTCCCGGCCTCTTATGCGATGCGGCGCTTTGGCGCGGACAAGTCGACGAACTGCACGACATCGCCGAGCCGTGGGTTGCCGACGTAACCCGCGACGATTCCATTGCCGCGATGGCACGCCGTGTCCTGGCCGAAGCGCCGCCACGCTTCGCGCTCGCGGGCCTCTCGATGGGTGGTTATGTCGCGCAGGAAATCATGCGCCAGGCGCCGGAACGCGTGATGCGGCTGGCGCTGCTCGATACCGGTTCGCGCGCCGACACGCCCGACGCGATCGAGCGCCGCAAGGGGCTGATCGAGCTGGCCGAGATGGGTGATTTCAAGGGCGTGACACCGCGTCTCCTGCCGACGTTTCTCCATCCGTCGCGGCTGACCGATAAGCCCCTGACCGACGCGGTAACGGCGATGACGGCGCGGGTCGGCAAAGATGCGTTCATCCGTCAGCAACGGGCCATTATGGGACGCATCGACGGCCGGCCCAGCCTCGCCGCGATTACTTGCGAGACCTTGGTTTTATGCGGGCGGCAAGATCAACTCACGCCGTTAGCGCTTCACGAGGAAATCGCCAGCCTGATCAAAGGCGCGCAACTCGAGATCGTCGAGGATTCCGGTCATCTCTCGACCATGGAACGGCCGTGGGAAGTCAGCGTCCTCTTGCGTCAGTGGCTGACCGCCTGATCCGCGGCAACCCGTTTATTTGATGCGTTCGACGGCTTCGTCGACGATGCTCGAATCCGCGTATTGCGCAACGTCGATGTGGGTCTTCTGAATCCCGAGTTCCTGCTGAACGTTGAGATTGTTCTGCAGCGCCACGAGATTGGCGCGGTGATCGGGGTCGCGATAATTGTCCTTATGGGTGAAGAGCCAATCTTGCAGCGCCTTCGGCGGCAGTTTGGTGAAATCGGCGACGATCGTCACCGCCTCGTCGTGGTTTTTCGGGTCGAGGAACCAGCGGATCGAGCGAATCCAGTCTTCGGTGAAGTCGACGAGCGCGGCGCGGTTCTTGTCGATGAAGCCTTTGCGCGCGGCATCGAAGATGAATTCCGAGGGGCCGACCGCGTCCTTCGACGTAAAGAGGGTGCGCACATTGCCGGTGGCTTCGGCGATGAAGCTGAAGGGCGGCACCGCGGCGACGAGGTCGGCTTTGTGTTCCTGAAGCATCGGCAGCATGCCGGCAAACGGGCCTTCGATGATCGTGACGTCGCGCTTATCGTCGAGCTTGTGCTTCCTCAGCATCGCGCGGATATCGATGTCGAGTCCGCCGCCGATCGCGTTCGAGGCGAGAACTTTGCCTTTCAGGTCCTCGACGGTCTTGATCGGGCTGTCCTTCAGGACGAAGAATTGGCTCGAGTACCAGCCCTCGGCACCGTCCTGGTTCTCGTCGCCGATGATGCGGATGTCGGTCATCTTGGCGTTCTCGATCGCCGAGGCGAGGGATGGCGCCGCCAGGGTTGCGATGTCGAGATCGCCGGTTGCCAGAGCGGTGATTTCGGGAGCCGATCCGGCAAAACGCACCGGCTCCATCGTATAGGTCATGCCATAGTGTTTCAGGAGTTCGGGCTTGCTGAAGATCAGCGGCGCCATGGCGGTCGGCGTGTTGCTCCAGCCGGCGCGGATTTTGACGGGATCGGCCGCCGCGACGGTCGCGCCGAGTGCGAGCGTGCTGAGGGCGGCGAGAGCAATGCGTCGAAGTGGCATGATTTCCCCCTGCGAATTTATTTGAGGCGTTTGGCGGCTTCCTGGATGAAGCTCAGATCGACGTATTTCTTCACCTCGACCGGCCCCTTGGTGATTCCAAGGGTTTGCAGCGCGTCCACGTTGTTCTGCAAAGCGGCAAGATCGGGCAGGCCGTCGCGGTCGTAGTAGAAATCATTCTTCGTATAGAGATAGCGGGTGAGTTGCTCGGCGGGTTGCTTGGTAGCCCGTGAAGCGGCGGCGACCGCTTCGTCGTGATTGGCCGGGTCGTGGAACCACCGCAGGCTCGCCAGCATGTCCTCGAAGAAATCATTGAGCGCGGCGCGGTTCTTTTCGAGAAAACCCGCGCGCGCGGCCATGACGATCATCTGCGTGCGGCCCATCGCATCGCGCAAGGTGAAGAGCGTGTGGGAATTGGCCTGCATGGTCGGGTCGAGCAGGAACGGCATCGAGCCGATCGAAAGGTCGGCCTTATGTTCGAGGAGCATCGCGTTCATATGCGCGAAGTCGGATTCGACCACGGTGTAGTCGCGCTTGTCTTCGAGACCGTGTTTGCGCAGCATCGAGCGCATGCCGACGTCATAGGCGCCGCCGAAGCCATTGGTTGTGACGACTTTGCCCTTCAAATCCTCGACGGTTTTGACGCCACCGTCGTTCCTGACCATGAAGGCGGTGCTGTTGAAACCATCGGCACCGTCCTGGAAGCCGTCGGCCACGATGCGGATGTCCTCGATCTTGGCGTTGAGGACGGCCAGCGCGAAGGTCGAATAACCGATGGTGGCGACGTCGATCTCGCCGCTGGCAAAGGCCGTGAGCTGCGGCGCGGTGCCCTGGAAATGCTGCGGCGCCAGCACGTAGGACGTGCCGTAATGTTTCAGGAGGTCCGGTTTTTCGAGTTGCAGCGGCGTGTAGCCCGATGTTGCGACCACCCAGCCGGAGCGGATGGTGAGCGGGTCGGCGATCGAGACATTTGCCGTGAGCGCCGTCGCGGCCAAAGCCGCCAGCGCGCCGATGATGAAGCGCATGAGGTTTCCTCCCTGACGCGTTCCATACCACGCGGACGGGAGCCGCGCACCGGTTCTCGATCAGACGTCGAGATCGCGGGCGAACTTGGCGTTTTTCTGGATGTAGTAGAAACGTAGTTCGGGCTTCTTGCCCATCAGGCTCTCGACCATTTTGATCGCGTCGTTATGTCCGGTTTGCCCTTTGGGCGGCAGATCGACGCGTTCGAGCGTGCGCTTGGTCGGCGACATGGTGGTGTCGCGCAGATAGTGCGCAGGCATTTCGCCCAAGCCTTTGAACCGGCTGATATCGACCTTGCCCTTGCTCGGCGTCAGCGTCGATTTCATCAACTCGTCTTTGTGGACATCGTCGCGCGCATAGATCGTCACTTGCCCCTGGGTGAGGCGATAGAGCGGTGGCACCGCCAAGAACAGATGCCCGTCGAGGACAAGACGCGGCATTTCCTGGAAGAAGAACGTCATCAGCAGCGTCGCGATATGCGCGCCGTCGACATCGGCGTCGGTCATGATGATGACCCGCTCATAGCGCAGCTTCGCCTCGTCGTAGCGATCGCCGGAGCCGCAACCCAGGGCAAGGACCAGATCGGCCAGTTCCTGATTGGCGCGCAAGCGGTCGTTGCTCGCCGAGGCGACGTTGAGGATCTTGCCGCGCAAGGGAAGGATCGCCTGCGTATCGCGCTCGCGCGCCTGTTTGGCCGAGCCGCCGGCGCTGTCGCCTTCGACGAGGAAAATCTCGGTGCCTTCGGCGTTCGATCGGGTGCAATCGGTAAGCTTGCCGGGCAAGCGCAATTTGCGCGTCGCGGTCTTGCGGTCGAGGTCTTTCTGCGCGCGCTTGCGCAAGCGGTCCTCGGCGCGGTCGATCACCGCGTCGAGCAGCACGCCGGCATTGGCCGGATCGTCGGACAGCCAGTGATCGAACCGGTCCTTGAGCGCGTTCTCGACGAGCCGCGCCGCCTCGGGCGAGGACAGGCGCTCCTTGGTCTGGCCCTGGAATTGCGGATCGCGGATGAACAGCGACAGGATAACCGCGGCACCTTCCATCACGTCTTCGGCGGTGATCGCGCCGGCGCGGCGATTATTGGTGAGTTCGCCATAAGCCTTGAGGGATCGCGTCAGCGCGGCGCGCAGGCCCGCTTCATGCGTGCCGCCTTCGGGCGTCGGCACCGTGTTGCAATACGACGCGGTGGAGCCTTCGAGATCGAGCGGCCAAGCAATGGCCCATTCGACGCGGCCGCTGCTGCCCAATTCGGCGTCGCCGTCGAACGGCCGCGGCGTGACCGTCTCGCGTCCGTCGAGCACGGCGGTGAGGTAGTCCGAGATGCCGCCGGGGAAATGGAGACGCTCTTCCTGCGGCACGTCGTCGGGGCGCGGCAGCGACGGGTCGCACGACCAGCGAATCTCGACGCCGCGAAAGAGATAGGCCTTGCTACGCGCCAGGCGATAGATCGGCGCTGCCTTGAAATGGAGATCGCCGAAAATCTCGGGATCGGGATGAAACCGGACCGAGGTACCGCGCTTGTTCTGCGTGGCGCCGGTTTCCTTGAGCTTGGTCTTGGGTTTCCCCTGGCTATAGGTCTGGGTGTAGATCTTGCGGTCGCGCGCGACCTCGACAATGAATTGATCGGAGAGCGCGTTGACCACCGAGATGCCGACGCCATGCAAACCGCCCGATGTCTTATAGGCGTCGCCGCCGAACTTGCCGCCCGAATGCAGCATGGTCAGGATGACTTCGAGGGCCGAGACTTTGGGAAATTTCGGGTGGGGATCGACCGGAATGCCCCGGCCGTTATCGGTGACCGTCACGAACCCGTCGGCACCCAGTTCCAGCTCGATCCGGCTGGCGTGCCCGGCCACGGCTTCGTCCATGGCGTTGTCGAGCACTTCGGCGACCAGATGGTGCAGCGCACGCTCGTCGGTGCCGCCGATATACATGCCGGGCCGGCGACGGACGGGCTCCAGCCCCTCGAGGACTTCGATATCCTTCGCGGAGTAGCCACCGCCGGATTTGCGTGGGACATTATCGTCGAACAGATCGGACATGAGCGCGACTATAAGAAGCGCTTAGGGGCCAGACAAGCCACTATAGCTAGGAGAGCACGATGAGCATTGATCCCCGCGAGCCGGCGTTGCGCACCATTGCGATGCCCGCTGACGCGAACCCGGCCGGCGACGTTTTCGGCGGTTGGGTGCTGTCGCAGATGGATCTGGCGGGCGGGGTGATCGCCCATCGCCGCGCCCAGGGGCGCTGCGCCACGGTCGCGGTAACCGGGATGACGTTCCTGCTGCCGGTCTTCATCGGCGACGAGGTCAGTTGCTACGCCGAAATCGCCAAGGTCGGTCGGACCTCGATCACCATGAACATCGAGACCTGGGTGCGGCGCAATATGACCGGCGAGCATTTGAAGGTAACAGAAGGCACTTTCACCTTTGTCGCGATCGGACCAGACCGCAAGCCGCGGCCGGTCCCGCCGATCTGAGACCTGCTCACGCGCCTGTGACGCCGCTTTCAGCGGCGATTGCGGCATGCTCCACATCGAACTGGGAGGGAAAATCATGGATCAACGAATCATCGAACTATACGACGACTTCACGCACCGCCATTTCGATCGCCGTCTGTTTCTCGAACAGGTGACGAAATTGGTCGGTTCCAGCGCCGTCGCCATGGCGCTGATGTCGACGATCCGTTCGAATTATGCGCTGGCCGAGACGATCCCGGCGAATGACGCGCGGCTTCAGGTGTCGCATGTCGTGATGCCCGGCGCCGCGGGCGACGTGAAAGGATATCTCGCGCGCCCGAAGGGCGATGCCAAGTTGCCCGGCGTGATCGTGATCCATCAGAATCGCGGGCTCAATCCGCATATCGAGGACGTGACGCGTCGCGTCGCGCTCGAAGGCTATGTGGCGCTCGGCGTCGATTGCATGTCAGCCTTGGGCGGCACGCCAGCGGACGAGGACAAGGCGATGCAGGATTTCGCCAAACTGACACCGGATATGGCGGTCGGCGAATTGGTCCAGAGCGTCGCTTATCTCAAGAGCCGTTCGGACGTGAACGGCAAGCTCGGCACGGTCGGGTTCTGCTGGGGCGGCGGGATGGTCAACCGGCTGGCCGTCGCTTCACCGGATATCGGCGCGGCCGTGGCCTTCTACGGAACGCCGCCGGCGCTCGACCAGGTCGGCAAGATCAAGGCGTCGATGCTGTTGAATTATGCCGCGCTCGATGAGCGCGTGACCGGCACGCGGCCCGCCTATGAAGAAGCGCTCAAGGCGGCGAAGGTGAATTACACGATTTACGTCTATCCCGACGTCAATCACGGATTCTTCGACGATACGGGGGGCGCACGCTACGGCGCGGACGCGGCCAAACTCGCCTGGGAGCGCACCAAGGCGTTTTTCGCCCAGCACTTGAAGGCTTAGATCAGACGGCGCAGGCGCTGAACACGCGCTCGCCGGCGGCCCAGCGTTCGATCAGCGTCGGATCGCGGATGATGTCCGCGACCGCTTGGCTGAGTTCGACGAAATCGTCCTGGAGGCCGAGATCGCGGCAGATGCCGCGCGTTGCCGCATGCTCACCGCTGCAGAGAAACCGCAACACCGGGTATATTTCGATCGGCGTGACGCCGCGTCCCGCGTCGAGATCGCTCATCGCCTGATGACATTGCGCGGCGTTCGGCGAGGTCAGCGATCGGCAGGCGAGCGGACGATCCTCGTAGACGGAACAGCGCCGATCGACGAGGAGGGGGCAGGGACGCGCCGTGGCGATGCGGGCTTCGTCGTCGAGGCCTTTGACCGCGTCGGCGGTTTCGATCACGGCGGCGCGGCGCGGATCAGCGGGATCGCCAAGCCGCAGCGCGACCATGATCGCCTCGGGGATCGTGACATCGACGTTCTGGTAGCAACAGAAACTGCAGCCGTCGCGGCATTCGATTTTCGCGCCGGCGGCGACGAACTCGTCGATCGTGCGCGTGGTCTGCGGGATGACGCCCGCCCGCATGACGTCGAGCATGAATTTCAGGCGTGGCCAGGGCTCGCGGCCGACGGTGATATGAGGACCGGCCATCGCGACAGCCTCGGCGCGCAGCGTCGCGCTCTTGGTCGCGACGTATTCGAGAAAGGGCTGTGCGGTTTCCGCGTCCATGCCCTCGGGCAGGGGGAGGCTAATATCCTCGTTTCCGCGCAGTTCGATTCCGTCCATTCGGTGACTCCTTTGCGAAAGGAGTAGCCGAAACATGGTTAGCGGAAGGTAAACGTGCGGAACGCGGGCGGCGATCCGCCCACGACTTTGTTACAAAGCCGCGATGATTGGGAACGCGATCCGGGTCCCGCCCGTTAGGGGTGGTCAGGAGGGTCTCCGATCATGGCTCGTTCCAATGCTAAAACCGTTGCCAAAACCTATGCCGCCCCGCTGGCGATCGTGCTTGGCCTGGTCGTTGCTAGCGCGGGGGTGTTGTTTCAGAGCGGCGGCAAATTGCCGGCTGCTACTTTTGCGCACTCGATGGATGGTTTGTCGATCGCGCTACCGTTGACCGCGCTCGGTGATTCCGGCGCGTCCGGACCGATGGCGCCCGATGACGTCATGAGGCCGGCGTCATGGTACGGCAAGAATTGGCAAGGCCGCACGCCGGCCGAAATCCTCGCGCGTGCGATGGATGGTCTGTTTACCGCAATGCCCTTCACGAAGTCCGTTGATCCCGAGAAATCGGGTCGGGCGTCCCGCGACGGCATGACGGGGATCGCGTCGTGGTACGGCATGCACTGGCAAGGCCGCAAGACCGCGAGCGGCAAACGCTTCAACGTCTCCAAGCTGACCGCGGCACACCGCAGCCTGCCGCTCAATACGCGCGTGCGCGTCACCAATACCGAGAACGGCAAATCGGTGGTCGTCCTGATCAACGACCGTGGTCCGTATGTGCGCGGTCGCGTCATCGATCTTTCGACCGCCGCGGCACGCGAACTTGGGATGGTGAAGGAAGGCATCGTGCCCGTGCACATCGACATCGTCAGTGAGCCGGAAGCGCCGACCAAGTTTGACACTGAGGCCTCTGGCGTGCCGGCGACAACGCCGCATGAAAAAAGCCCCGCCAATCTCTTGGCGGGGCTTTCGTCATCAGTTCGCGCCGATCAGACCGAGTAGTACATCTCGTACTCGATCGGGTGCGGGGTGTGCTCATACTTGTAGATCTCTTCCCACTTGAGATCGATGTAGGAGTCGATGCAGTCGGCGGAGAACACGTCGCCCTTGAGGAGGAAGGCGTTGTCGGCCTTCAAGTTCTCGACGGCTTCGCGGAGCGAACCGCACACGGTCGGCACGTTCTTCAACTCTTCCGGCGGCAGATCGTAGAGGTTCTTGTCCATCGCCTCGCCGGGATGGATGCGGTTCTGCACGCCGTCCAATCCGGCCATCAGCATTGCCGCGAAGCCGAGATAGGGGTTGGCGGCCGGGTCCGGGAAGCGAACCTCGACGCGTTTGCCCTTCGGGCTCGAGACGAACGGGATGCGGCACGATGCCGACCGGTTGCGCGCCGAGTAGGCGAGGAGCACCGGCGCTTCGAAACCCGGGATCAGCCGCTTGTAGCTGTTGGTCGTCGGGTTGGTGAAGGCGTTGATGGCCTTGGCGTGTTTGATGATGCCGCCGATGTAGTAGAGCGCGAAATCGGACAGATCGGCATAACCTGAACCGGCGAAGAGCGGCTTCTTGTCCTTCCACACCGATTGATGGACGTGCATGCCCGAACCGTTATCGCCTTTGATCGGTTTCGGCATGAAGGTCGCGGTCTTGCCGTATTGGTGCGCGACGTTGTGGACGACGTATTTGTAGATCTGGATGCCGTCCGCGGCTGTGCAGAGCGTCGCGAACTCGGCGCCGAGTTCGTGTTGCGACGGTGCGACTTCATGGTGATGCTTTTCGACCAGCAGGCCCATGTCGGCCATGGTCGTGAGCATTTCGGCGCGCAGGTCGTTGTAATTGTCGACCGGCGGGACCGGGAAGTAACCGCCTTTGATTCCGGGGCGGTGGCCGGTGTTGCCGTCGGGGTACTTCTTGTCGGTGACGTAGGGACCCTCGTCGCTGTCGATCTCGTAGAACGAGGTGTTCATCGAATTCTTGTAGCGAACATCGTCGAACACGAAGAACTCGGCCTCGGGACCGAAATAGACCGTGTCGCCGATGCCGGCGGAGACGACGTATTTCTCCGCCTTCTTGGCGATTGAGCGCGGGTCGCGGGCGTAGGGTGCGCCGGAGCTGGGTTCGTGAACGTCACAAATCACGATCAACTGCGTCTGCGCCGCGAACGGATCGAGCACGGCGGTGGCGCAATCGGGCATCAGCACCATGTCGCTTTCGTTGATCGCTTTCCAACCGGCGATCGACGAGCCGTCGAACATGACGCCTTCGGCGAGGAAGTCGGCCGTGACCGTTCGAATGTGGTGCGACAAATGTTGCCACTTACCGCGCGGGTCGGTAAAGCGGAAGTCGACATACTTAACGTCGTGCTCCTTGATCATATCGAGCACTTTTTGGATTGCCGCATCGGCCATCGTCGTAATTCCCTTCGTTGCTTGTCTTCGTCTTTTATCCGTCTGCCCCCCGACCGAGCCGACCCCAGGCTAGATCGCGTCGACGCCCTTCTCGCCGGTGCGGATACGGATGGCTTCGTCGACCGTGGTCACGAAGATTTTTCCGTCGCCGATGCGGCCGGTGCGCGCGGCTTGCTGGATGGCTTCGATCGCCCGCTCGAGGAGCGCGTCGTCCATCACGACTTCGATTTTCACCTTGGGGAGAAAATCGACGACGTATTCCGCGCCGCGATAAAGCTCGGTGTGGCCCTTCTGGCGCCCGAAGCCTTTGGCTTCGGTCACGGTGATGCCCTGGATGCCGACCTCGTGAAGCGCTTCTTTGACTTCGTCGAGTTTGAACGGCTTGATGATTGCTTCGACTTTCTTCATGGGTTTTTCCGCCTATGTGCGTTGACGCTTTGCCGGCGGGTTTCCGCCGGTCGCGTTTCATGATTAAGCACGAGCCATGCCAGACGCCAAATTGCACGAGGGCCTGCCTAAGATCGGTAGATCAATAGCGAAACGGGTCTTTGTGGTCTATAAAATAGGCATAATGCCATAAAATAAGGCAAAGTCGGGCCGTTCCGGGCTTGCCGAGTGGCCGAAGCCCATGTCTCATGCCCTGAAGACGGCAGTGGTTGAACAAGAAAAGGACGGTTGCGGTGTTTTTGCGTAACGCGTGGTATGTCGCCGCCTGGGATCGCGAAATCGGGCGCCAGCCATTGGCGCGAACCATCCTCGGCGAACCGCTGGTCTTCTATCGCAAGGCGGACGGGACCGCGGTCGCGCTGGAGGATCGGTGCTGCCATCGTCACCTGCCGCTCTCGATGGGGCGGATCGAGGGCGATGACCTGCGTTGCGGTTATCACGGGTTGCGGTTCGATGCGCTGGGGCATTGCGTCGAAATCCCCGGTCAGGCGCAAATACCGCCGGACGCGCGCATCGCGTCCTATCCCCTGGTCGAGCGCTTCAATTGGGTCTGGATCTGGATGGGCGATCCGGCGCGCGCGGACCCCGCCCTCATCCCGAACTGGTGGTGGGCCGATCACCCCGAATGGGCCTGCGCCAAACCCGACATGATTCATGTCGCGTGCAACTATCAGCTCATCAACGACAACGTGCTGGACGTGACCCACCTGGTCTACGTTCATGCCAGTTCGATCGGCAATCCCGCGATCAACGACTTTCCCGCGACCACGGAGCGCCAAGGCAATCTCGTGCGCCTGACGCGCTGGATTCTCGACCGGCCGGCGCCGCCGATGTATCAGGCGGCCGGCAAGTTCGCGGGCAACGTCGACCGGTGGCAAATCGTCGAGCATGTGCCGCCCTGTTTCTCGATCAATTTTGCCGGTTGCGCCGATGCGGGTACCGGTGCGCCGACCGGCAACATCGTCGACGGCATCGAGTTGATGGCGTTGAGCGCGCCGACGCCCGAAACCGAACGCTCGACGCATTATTTTTTTGCATTCCCCCGCAAGTTCGGGCTGAACGATCCGGCGCTCGATAAAGTTTTCAACGTCGATTTCGTCAATGTGTTCCGCGAGGACGTCGCCGTTCTGGAGGCACAGCAACGCGCGATGGAACGCAACCCGTTTGCACCGTCGATCTCGATCAAGGTCGACGCGGCGCCGATGGCGGCCCGCCGCGTGTTGCAGGGAATGATCGACGCCGAACGGCCGGTTCGCCTGACCGAACCGGGCTAGCGGTTTTAACCGGCGGCCTCAGGTGCGAAGCGGATGCCGGCGGCGCTGAATTGCCGCTTGATGGCGAGGTTGATGCTCATCCGCGTCGCGTCGGCGACGTCGTCCGGCGCCGTGACCTGAATTTTGAGCTTGAGCCAGGCATCGCCCAGTTCCTCGACGCCGATGATCGGCGTGCCCTCGATTTCCGAATGTTCCGCGGCGATGGTTTCCATGATGCCGAGGGCGCGGTCCAGATCAGCATTGTAGGGCAACTGGAACGTGATGGTTTGCGTGCGGTGCACGGCGTGCCGCGAGTTGTTGGTGATCGGCGCATCGGACAGCATCTTGTTGGGCACGGTGACGATGCGGTTTTCCGACGTGCGGATGACCGTCGCGAAGAGGCCGACCTCTTCGACCGTGCCGGAAAATCCCGCCGCGTCGATCTGGTTGCCGACATGGAAGGGCCGCAGCCCGACCAGCATCACACCGGCCGCGACATTGCTGAGCGTGCCCTGCAAAGCCAAACCAATGGCAAGGCCGGCGGCGCCGAGGACGGCAACGAGGCTGGTGAGTTGAATGCCGAACTGATCGAGCACGGCGAGCATGGCGCCGATCAGGATGCCATACCGCACCACGCTGACGACGAGGGGCAGCAACGTCGCATCCATCCAGGGATGCTTCGACAGATTGCGATGCAGCGCGCGGGTCGCCCAACCGGCGAGCCACCAGCCGCCGACCAGGATGATGATGGCGCCGGCGAGATCGATGCCGTACTTGGCGGCGTCGTGCCAGATCGCGGCCGCGGTCGGCGAATTGAAAGGATCGAAATTCATGGGGCGGTTCCAGCGTCGGGAGAGGCGGGGTGTAATTTCCTAGCTTGATCGCGCCGGCCGCGCAACGCGCGGCGGGCTATCAAACAGGGTACATGAAGAAATAGATCGTGAGCGAGGCGCCCAGGACGACGACAAAAGTCTTGATGACGCGCGGGTCGATGCGCTTTGCCCCGCGCGCGCCGATATAGCCGCCGATGAGGGTCGCCACACACATCACGAGCGCTTCGGTCCAATAGATCTGCCCCGAGGCGATGAACGCGATCCCGGAGACGAATGTCATGCAGGAAGCGAGCACGAGCTTCAGCCCGTTCATCGCATGAATATCGCGCATGCCGTAGAGCGTCAGCGCCGCCAGCATCATGAAGCCGATACCCGCGCCGAAATACCCTCCGTAGAGGGCGATCGCGAACTGCGCCGTGTTGACGCCGCGCGCCCCGATCGTGACCCGCCGCAAAATCGATTGCGGCGCGAAATTGCCGATGGCGAAGACCACGGTGGCCAGCAGCATGAGCCAGGGCAGCACGCCGGAGAAAACCGCACTGGGCGTCCACAGCAGAACGAGCGCGCCGATCAGCCCGCCGACGGTGCTGATAAGCAGCAGCATCTTGATGTCGAAATTGGTCGCGGCCCGGATGTCGTGCCGGTAGGCCCAGACGCTGGCGAGCTGGCCGGGTATCGTCGCGATGTTGTTGGTCACGTTGGCCGGCACCGCCGGAATGCCGACGAAGAGCAGGGCGGGAAAACTGACGAAGCTGCCGCCGCCGGCGATCGCGTTCATCACGCCGGTGACGAGAGCGGCGGCAAACAGCAGGAGCAGGTGAGAGCCGCCGGTCATCGGGGAACGCACGCGGCTGATGTTGAGGGGAAAATGGGGCGAGCGACCGGAATTGAACCGGCGACATCCAGAATCACAATCTGGCGCTCTAACCAACTGAGCTACGCCCGCCGCCGTGCCGTGCTCCTACCGCGACGCCCCGCAAGCGTCAAGTTGTCATGATTCCAGCATTTTCTTCATTCCCGCTTTGTCCTTGTCTTTCGAAAGACTCCGGAGGGCGATAGACTCTCCGGCGCGCTCCCTCGAACCGGGACATGACCGCGATGCGGCCGTTTGACGACGCCCTTTTGACGCCTGCCGAAATGGCGACAGCCGATCAGGCTGCGATTGCGTCGGGCGTGAACGAGTTGGGGTTAATGGAAGCCGCCGGCCGCGCGGTGGCCGACGCGGTAGGACGCCGTTGGTCGATGCAGCCGGTCGTGGTGCTCTGTGGCCCCGGCAACAATGGCGGCGACGGGTTCGTGGCCGCACGTCACCTGGCCGCCGAGGGTTGGCCGGTGCGGCTCGGTCTGCTGGGCGATAGGGAGAAACTCCAGGGTGCCGCCGCGCATCACGCGGCGCGGTTTCGCGGTATGGTCGAACCCCTCGAACCTGACATGCTCGAAGGTGCCGGGCTTGCTATCGACGCGATTTTTGGGGCCGGGCTGGCGCGACCGGTGACGGGCGCGGCCGCTTCGGTGATCGAGAGCCTGGGTCGTCGTCGCCTGGCAACGCTTTGCGTCGATGTGCCGAGCGGTGTCGACGGTGCCTCGGGTGCCGTGCTCGGTCTCGCCCCGCAAGCCGATGCTACCGTCACGTTCTTTCGCAAAAAACCCGGTCACCTTCTCTATCCAGGGCGCGCGCGCTGTGGCGCGCTGCACGTCGCGCCGATCGGCATTCCGGCATCTGTGCTCGATCGCATCGCGCCGCAAACGTTCGAAAACGGACCGGCGCTGTGGCTCGATCGATATCCGTGGCCGCAGGCAGACGATCATAAATATTCGCGCGGCCATGTCGTCGTCGCGGGCGGCGAATTGTTGACCGGCGCGGCGCGGCTGACGGTGCGGGCGGCGGGACGCGCCGGGGCAGGGCTGGTGACGGTCGCCGCGCCGACATCGGCGTGGTCGGTCTATGCGACGGCCCTGACCAGCGCGATCGTTCGCTCGATGCGCGCGCCGGAAGACTTCGCGGAACTGATCGGCGATTCACGCGTTCGCGCGGTGGTCGTCGGACCCGGCGCCGGCGTCACGCCGAAGACCCGTGCGCTTGCCTTGGCGGCTCTCGCGTCGAAACGCGCGACCGTACTCGATGCCGACGCGCTGACGGTCTTCGCCGACGTCCCCGATATTCTGGCCGGTGCAATCCGGGGCGCGTGCGTTCTGACGCCGCATGAAGGCGAGTTCGTTCGGCTGTATCCCGAACCCGGCGACAAATTGGTGCGTGCCCGCGCGGCGGCCAAACGGTTCGGCGCGGTGATCGTCTTGAAGGGGGCCGATACCGTTATCGCGGCGCCCGATGGCCGCGCGGCCATCAATGCGAACGCGCCACCCGATCTGGCTTCCGGCGGAACCGGCGACGTGCTGTCCGGTTTAATCGTCGGGCTTCTCGCTCAGGGCGTGGACGCTTTCGCCGCCGCTTGTGCCGGCGTCTGGCTTCACGGCGAAGCCGCCCATGAATTTGGACCTGGTCTGATCGCCGATGATCTGATCGATACCTTGCCCGCGGTCCTGCGGCGCCTGAAAGCGCTCGCCGCCGCTTCCTCATCATTGAGAGAGACATGACCGACCGAAGCGGTTTCCTCGACGGCGTCTACGATTTCACGATCTCGAACCTGCGCACGCTCAAGGCGCGATGGCGCGATCTGGCCGGTCCGACGCGCACGACGGCACCCTTGGCGCTGACCGATGGCGGCGCCGAGCGGCTCATCGAACAAATGCGTGACTGTCTCGAATCGCGTGGCGGCGAGGTCTCGGCGCGCGCGCGGGCGGCGGCCTTGGGCGAGACTTATCTCTCCCTGTCGCCGCAAGGCCGGGAACGCTTTCTCGGACTTCTCGCGAGCGAGTTCGATATCGATCATGCCGCGGTGGCCGCGTCGAGCCAGCGTCTCGCTCATGCGCGCAGCGAAGATGAGAAACGCAAGATCGAGCGCGCACTACGCGAAGCGCTGGAGCCGCCGCGCACGCGTCTGCTCATGCAATTCAATGCGTTGCCCAACGGCGTCAAATTTCTGGTCGATATGCGTGCCGAACTCATGGTGCTGGCGCGTCAGGACGAGGGGCTGGCCGCGCTCGATTACGATCTCTACACACTGCTGGCGAGCTGGTTCGACGAGGGCTTTCTCGAAGTGCGCCGGATCACCTGGGAGTCACCGGCGGCGTTGCTCGAAAAGCTCATGGTCTATGAAGCGGTTCACGAAATCCGCAGTTGGTCGGACCTCAAGAACCGGTTAGAGGCCGATCGCCGGTGCTTCGCCTATTTCCATCCGCGCATGCCGGACGAGCCGCTGATCTTCGTCGAAGTCGCGCTGGTTCAGGGCATGGCCGACAACGTTCAGTCGCTGCTCGACGAGACCGCGCCGGTCGGCGATCCGATGTCTGCCGACACGGCGATCTTCTATTCGATATCGAATTGTCAGCGGGGACTCAGCGGCATCAGCTTCGGCGATTTTCTGATCAAGCGCGTGGTCGACCGTCTCGCGGCCGAACTGCCGCACCTGACCCGTTATGCGACCTTGTCGCCGTTGCCGGGTTTCCACGCCTGGCTGGATGGGCGGACGATCGAGGAGAGTGACGATCTGCTGACCCTGTCCGAGCGACGGGCGCTTGAAGCCCTATCCGATACGTCGACCGGGCACAGCCTGACCGCGTTGCTCGAACGTCCGCATTGGTATGAGGACGATGCCGTGGCGCAGGCCTTGAAGGCGCCGCTGCTTCGCCTTGCCGCGCGCTATTTGCTGACCGAAAAGACCGCGCGCGGACGTGCGCTCGATGGCGTCGAGCATTTCCATTTGAGTAATGGCGCGCGGGTCGAGCGGATCAATTGGCTGGGCGATCTGTCGCCCAAAGGCCTTCAGCAATCGGCCGGCATCATGATCAATTACCTCTATCGATCGAGCGACATCGAGGCGAATCACGAGGCCTATACCGGCGACGGCGAGGTGAAATCGTCCACCGCGGTCAGCCGCCTGTTGAAAACTTAAAAAAACCGTTGACCAAAGCCGGAAATTCCGGCTTTTTCCTTATTCATCCCCAGGCGAGGTGTGGATAAGGGCAAAGCCCGTCCACTGTCCGGGGGGATCAGGGGGCTGACCGACATATGACCAAATTACGCAGGTTGCTGGGCGACCGTGAGCCGCCGGTCGAGGTGAAGCCGGGACACCGGTTCTGCCGCCGTCGCCGCGACAACGTGACCGAGATGGCGACGGTGGTCGAGCTACGCGCCGAGATCAACGGCATCCCTCATGTCCGGTTCGAACTGGCCTACGAGGAACGCTCGATCGGCCGCGTCCATGCTGGATTGCGGGTCCTGGCCCTGGGGTCGTTCGTCGAGACTTTTGCCGAACGCGTGCTCTGATTCGGACCCGGCCACGCGATCTGGTTTCGCCGCCTTCCCCCGAATCCGAGCCTGTGCTATGAAACCGCCCTTATCGGCGGCGGGGTCGTTTCGCGACCACGTCGTCGTGCTGCGCAAGCGGGCGTGATCTGGGCGGGCGTGGCGGAATTGGTAGACGCACTGGATTTAGGTTCCAGCGACGAAAGTCGTGGGGGTTCAAATCCCTCCGCCCGCACCAGCAATGACGATCCAGTCGAGGAAACGAGCTTTCACGCCGATGCAAATCACCGACACCAACGCCGACGGCCTTAAACACGAGATGAAGGTGGTCGTCGCGGCCGCCGATATCGAGCGCAGCGTCACCGATCGTCTCACCGAGATCGGACGCACCGTTCGCCTGCCGGGATTCCGGCCGGGCAAGGTGCCGATGACGGTCCTCAAACAGCGCTTTGGCGCCTCGGTCATGGGCGAGGTGCTCGAACGCACCGTGTCCGACAGTTCGACCGAAGCCATGCGCGAGCGCAATCTGCGCCCCGCTTTGCAGCCCAAGGTCGAGATCATTTCCTTCAATGAAGGCAAGGACCTCGAATACAAGCTTGCGGTCGAGGTTCTGCCCCAGATCGAATTGGCGAATTTCGGCGACATCGAGCTGGAACGCTTGAAACCCGAAGTGCCGGACGAGGAAATCGATCGCGCCCTGGAGCGCATCGCTCAGCAGCAGCGCAAGAACGAGACGGTCGACCGCCCTGCCGAAAAGGGCGATGTCGTGGTTCTCGATTTCGTCGGTTCGATCGGCGGCGTCGAATTTCCGGGCGGTGCTGCACAGGATTATTCGCTGGAACTCGGCACGGGCAGTTTTGTCCCGGGCTTCGAGGACCAGTTGATCGGCGCCAAGGCCGGCGACACGCCCAAGGTCACGGTCACGTTCCCGGCCGATTACGGCAACGAGGAACTGTCCGGCAAGGAAGCCGTCTTCGCCTGCACCATCAAAGAGGTGAAGGCCATCGTGCCTCAGCCGATCGATGAATCGCTGGCCGCCGCGGTCGGGATGGAAAATCTCGCGATGCTGCGCCAGACCGTGCGAGAGCGCATCGAGCGCGATTATCAGGGCATCGCCCGCCAGCGCCTCAAGCGTACATTGCTCGACCGGCTGGGCGAAAAGCACAGCTTCGGCGTTCCCGCCGGCATGGTCGATATCGAACTCGATACGATCTGGAAGCAATACGAGGCCCAGCTCGAACGCGCCAAGCAGGCCGGCCAGGCGACGGGTGAGGGCGACGAGGCCCCCAAGGACGAAGCCGCGATCAAGTCCGAATACGCGGCGATCGCCGAACGTCGCGTTCGGCTTGGGCTGGTCCTTGCAGAAGTGGGCAGCAAGAACAACATTACGGTCACTCAGGAAGAACTCAACCGCGCGGTCGGCGAAGAAGCGCGGCGGTTCCCCGGTCAGGAACGGCACGTCATCGAGTATTACCGCAACAATCCCGGCGCCATCGACAACCTGCGCGCGCCGATTTACGAGGACAAAGTCATCGACTTCATCCTCGAATTGGCGAAGGTGACGGATAAGAGTGTGCCGGTGGCTGATTTGTTGAAGATGGACGCTGATGAAGCGGCCGCGGAAGACGCGAAACAAGCTTAAGGCGGAGCATCCATGAATCCCCTCGAAGTCTATATGAACAATCTGGTGCCGATGGTGGTCGAGCAGACCAACCGCGGCGAGCGTTCCTACGACATCTATTCCCGCCTGCTGAAAGAGCGGATCATCTTCCTGGTCGGGCCGGTCAACGACATGGTCGCCAGCTTGATCTGCGCCCAGCTTCTCTTCCTTGAGAGCGAGAACCCGACCAAGGATATTTCGTTCTATATCAACTCGCCGGGCGGCGTCGTGACGTCCGGTCTGGCGATCTACGATACGATGCAATACATCCGGCCGGACGTTTCGACGGTGTGCATCGGCCAGGCTGCCTCGATGGGGTCGCTGCTGCTGACCGCCGGCGCCAAGGGCAAGCGGGTCTCGTTGCCCAATTCCCGGATCATGATCCACCAGCCCTCGGGCGGCGCTCAGGGCCAGGCAACCGACATCGAAATTCAGGCGCGCGAAATTCTGCAACTGCGCCAGCGCCTTAATGAGATGTACGTCAAGCACACCGGCCAGAGCTTCGAGACCATCACCACGGCCGTCGAGCGCGACAAGTTCATGTCGCCTGAGGAGGCCAAGGCCTTCGGCTTGATCGACGAGGTGGTGACGGCGCGGCCGTTGCGTGAAGACGAGGCCAAGCGCGCCTGACGGCGCGCGAATCGCGGGGCGATTCGGGTTTCCCGTCGGGTTTTCCGGTCCCGAGTCGCGCGTGCGGTTCCGATAGGCCCGTTGTGTTCTCGGCTGAGGCGCAAACCGGCTGTTAAGCAAGAACATTCTTGCAACCAGAGGGTTAACACCTCATCTTTAACTGGTTATTGATGGCGTCGGCCTACATACTGGTCGTTCGGCGGTTGGGTCGGTCTGGCGATGTTGCCGGAAAGAATTCCTCCCCGGGGTGGCAGTGTCGGTCACCGAGGCCCAAGTACAGGGTGGGTAAGAACCCCACTCGGTCGTTGACGGAGAGCGCATGACCAAAGCCAGCGGCGGCGATTCGAAGAACACCCTCTACTGCTCGTTCTGCGGTAAGAGCCAACACGAGGTGCGTAAGCTTATCGCCGGTCCGACCGTGTTCATCTGCGATGAATGCGTCGAATTGTGCATGGACATCATCCGCGAAGAGCACAAGACCACGCTGGTCAAGTCGCGCGACGGCGTTCCGACCCCCAAAGATATTTGCAAGGTGCTCGACGATTACGTGATCGGCCAGGACCACGCCAAGCGCGTGCTGTCGGTTGCCGTGCACAATCATTACAAGCGCCTCTCGCACGGCACCAAGAGCAACGATGTCGAGTTGGCGAAGTCCAACATCCTGTTGGTCGGTCCGACCGGTTCGGGCAAGACGCTGTTGGCGCAGACTCTCGCGCGCATCATCGATGTTCCGTTCACGATGGCTGACGCGACGACGCTGACCGAAGCCGGCTATGTCGGCGAGGACGTCGAGAACATCATCCTCAAGCTGCTGCAGGCCGCCGACTATAATGTCGAGCGCGCGCAGCGCGGCATCGTCTATATCGACGAAGTCGACAAGATCAGCCGCAAGTCCGACAACCCGTCGATCACCCGTGACGTGTCGGGCGAAGGCGTGCAGCAGGCCTTGCTCAAGATCATGGAAGGCACGGTTGCCTCGGTGCCGCCCCAGGGCGGGCGCAAACATCCTCAGCAGGAATTCCTTCAGGTCGACACGACCAACATCCTCTTCATCTGCGGCGGTGCGTTCGCCGGCCTCGAGAAACTGATCGGACAGCGCCGTCAGGGCACGTCGATCGGCTTCGGCGCCGAAGTACGCGCGCCCGAGGAAAGAAAGACGGGCGAGATCCTCAAGGAACTCGAGCCCGAAGATCTTTTGAAGTTCGGCCTGATTCCTGAATTCGTCGGCCGTCTGCCGGTCGTGGCGACGCTGGACGATCTCGACGAGGCCGCTTTGGTCGACATTCTGACCAAACCGAAGAACGCGCTGGTGAAGCAGTATCAGCGCCTGTTCGAGATGGAAGACGTCAAACTCGAGTTCAACGACGAGGCGATGAAGGCGATCGCGCACAAGGCGGTTGCACGCAAGACGGGCGCGCGCGGCCTGCGCTCGATCATGGAAGCGATTCTCCTCGCGCCGATGTTCGAATTGCCGGGACTCGACGGGGTGACCGGCATGGTCATCAACAAAGAAGTCGTCGAAGGCCGGGCGACGCCGCTCTACATCTATTCAGAGCGCCGCGACGGTTATGCCGATTGGCGCGGCGATACGGGCGCTACCAGCGCCTGATCGCCGGCGCGGCCCCGAGCGGGGCCGCGCTTTATCCTGGGGGCGGAATTCCCCCGCGATACACTTCCTCTTGATCTGTCGGCTTCCGCACTCCACCTTATGGTGGTTAGTGATTTCTCACTCGGCTGCGGCGTTTCCATCGCCGTGACCGCCAGGCCGGACTTCTTCCAGCCGGTTCTCCGAGAAAGGACGCCATGATCGATATCGCACGCGGCACGCTTTATCCGGTTCTCCCGCTTCGGGACATCGTTGTGTTCCCGCATATGATCGTGCCGCTCTTCGTTGGCCGCGACAAATCCGTCCGCGCGCTCGAAGACGTCATGAAAGACGATAAGCAGATTCTGCTCGTCACCCAGAAGAACGCCGCGCAGGACGATCCCGCCGCGTCCGACATCTATACTGTCGGCACGATCG
Organism: uncultured Rhodospirillales bacterium; assembly: GCA_903828515.1. Lineage (GTDB taxonomy): Bacteria > Pseudomonadota > Alphaproteobacteria > ATCC43930 > CGMCC-115725 > CAIKMD01. Next base: position 254,560 of record CAIKMD010000002.1, read on the forward strand.
GCACCGTGCTGCAACTTCTCAAACTGCCCGACGGCACGGTCAAGGTGCTGGTCGAGGGCGGTCAGCGCGCGCGCATTCAGCGCTTCGCCGACCACGATGCCTTCTTCCAGGCTCATGCCGAGATCATCCCCGATGATCGGGGCGACCAGCAGGAGCTGGAAGCGCTGGCGCGTACCGCGGTCGCGCAGTTCGAGCAGTACATCAAACTCAACAAGAAGATCCCGCCCGAGGTTCTGGTCTCGATCAATCAGATCGACGATCCGGCCAAGCTTGCGGATACGCTCGCGGCCCATCTGGCGCTGAAGATTCCCGAAAAGCAGGAACTCCTGGAGATCGACTCCGTCTCCGGCCGGCTCGAGAAAATCTTCGCCCACATGGAAAGCGAGATCGGCGTCCTCCAGGTCGAAAAGCGCATCCGCAGCCGCGTGAAGCGCCAGATGGAGAAGACGCAGCGCGAGTACTATCTCAACGAACAGCTCAAGGCGATTCAGAAGGAGCTGGGCGAGGGCGAGGACGGCAAGGACGAACTTGCCGAACTGGAAGCGCGCATCACCAAGACCAAGTTCACCAAGGAAGCCCACGACAAGGCGCTGGCCGAGCTGAAAAAGCTGCGCGCCATGAGCCCGATGTCGGCCGAGGCGACGGTGGTCCGCAACTATCTCGACTGGATGCTGTCGATTCCGTGGCAGCAGCGCACGAAGGTGCGACGCGATCTGCGCGTCGCCGAGAAGGTGCTCAACGACGACCATTATGGTCTCGACAAGGTCAAAGAGCGCATTCTCGAATACCTCGCCGTGCAGCAGCGTATGAAGAAGGTGAAGGGACCGATTCTTTGCCTCGTCGGGCCTCCGGGCGTCGGCAAGACCTCGCTCGGCAAGTCGGTCGCGCGTGCCACCGGACGCAATTTCGTCCGGATGTCGCTGGGCGGCGTGCGTGACGAGGCCGAGGTGCGCGGCCATCGCCGGACCTATATCGGCTCGATGCCCGGCAAGGTCATCCAGGGCAAGAAGAAGGCGAAGTCGTCGAACCCGCTGTTCCTATTGGACGAGGTCGACAAGCTCGGCCAGGACTGGCGTGGCGATCCGTCGTCGGCTTTGCTCGAGGTTCTCGATCCCGAGCAGAACGCGTCCTTCAACGATCACTATCTCGAGGTCGATTACGACCTGTCCGACGTGATGTTCGTGACCACGGCCAATACGCTGCGCATGCCGCAGCCGCTGATGGACCGCATGGAAATCATCCGGCTCCCCGGTTATACCGAGGACGAGAAGATCGAGATCGCGCGCCGCCACCTGATTCCGAAACAGGTGAAAGCGAACGGCTTGAAGAAGTCCGAATGGTCGATCACGCCCGATGCCTTGCGCGATGTGATCCGCTACTACACCCGCGAGGCGGGCGTGCGGAATCTCGAGCGTGAGATCGCCAACCTGGCGCGGAAGTCGATCAAGGACATTCTTCTCAAGCACAAGAAGAAGGTCACGATCAGTCTCAAGAACCTCGAGAAGTATGCGGGCATCCATCGCTTCCGCTTCGGCGAACTCGAGGACACCGATCTCGTCGGCGTCACGACGGGCTTGGCGTGGACCGAGGTCGGCGGCGAGTTGCTGACGATCGAGGCGGTGACCTTGCCCGGCAAGGGCAGGGTGACGGCGACCGGCAAGCTCGGCGACGTGATGAAGGAATCGGTGCAGGCGGCCGAGAGTTACGTGAGGTCGCGCAGCATCGCTTTCGGCATCAAACCGACGATCTTCGATCGCAAGGACATCCACATCCATGTTCCCGAGGGTGCGACCCCGAAGGATGGCCCCTCGGCCGGCGTGGCGATGGTGACCTCGATCGTTTCGGTCCTGACCGGCATCCCGGTTCGCAGAGACATCGCCATGACCGGCGAGATCACGCTGCGCGGACGGGTGTTCCCGATCGGTGGTCTGAAGGAAAAGCTCCTGGCAGCCTTGCGCGGCGGCCTCAAGACCGTGCTGATCCCGAAGGACAACGAGAAGGATCTCGCCGATATCCCGGACAACGTGAAGAAGGGTCTTATCATCATTCCGGTGAGTTCGGCCGATGAAGTCCTGAAGTACGCGCTGGTATCGCCGCTCACGCCGATCGAGTGGACCGAACCGCCCGATCGTCCGGCCGGGATCCTCCCGCGCGATGTCGAGGACGATCGTCCGGGGCTCACGCACTAATAAATCGTTCACCAAAGATTGCGTCGTCATCCGTAAGGGTGACGACGCTTTCTTTTTTATGCGGGACAATGAATGTCCGGGGTGCGATTGACGCCGTCGAGAGCCGCGATCTAAACTTCGCGCCTAATTCGGAACGCCCACCGAAATCGAAAAAACAGGAGACGCCAATGAACAAGAATGATCTCGTTGATACTGTCGCTACCAACACCAGCATGACCAAGGCGGATGCGACAACCGCCGTCGATGCCGTGTTCGATGCGATCACGGGGGCGCTCAAGAGCGGCACCGAAGTTCGCCTTGCCGGATTCGGAACCTTCGTTGTCGCGCAACGCGCGGCATCGGAAGGCCGCAATCCGCGCACCGGCGAAAAGATTCAAATTCCGGCATCGAAGCTGCCGAAGTTCCGCGCCGGCAAGGGACTAAAAGACGCCGTCCAATAAGCGAAGCGATCGCGGTTCGCGCGAGCTCTCGACCGGCGCCAAATTCTCGGATGGGAGCAAGGTCGCTCGGGTTTGAATGATCCGATGCGACCTTCTTCTAGGGGCGATTAGCTCAGCGGTAGAGCACCTCGTTTACACCGAGGGGGTCGTAGGTTCGAAACCTTCATCGCCCACCACCTCTTTCCCTCGGTCTGCAGATTTTGTGCGGCTGCGTCATTTTCGTGCAACGCGCTGAAAAGCCGTGGAAAACCGCGCTGCCCGTGCTTGACACCCCTATGGGGTCGCGGTACGAGTGGCTCCGCCGCGGAGAGCGTGCTCCGGGGGTGTAGCTCAGTTGGTTAGAGCGCCGGCCTGTCACGCCGGAGGTCGCGGGTTCGAGTCCCGTCACTCCCGCCATCCCGCGTGGATAGGGCCTGCCGCAGGGTGAATTCGATGGACAGTCTGCTTCGCGAGTATCTGGCCATCATCGTCTTCATCGGGATCGCTGTCGGCTTGGCGGTCGTCATCGTGGTGGCCTCGTTCCTGGTCGCGCGCCAGCGCCCCGACGCGGAAAAACTCTCGCCCTACGAATGCGGCTTCGAGCCGTTCGCGGATGCCCGCGCCAAATTCGACGTGCGCTTCTATCTCGTCGCCATCCTTTTCATCATCTTCGATCTCGAAGTCGCGTTCCTCTTTCCCTGGGCGGTGTCGCTCGGTGCGATCGGGGTATTCGGCTTCTGGTCGATGATGCTATTCCTGTTCGTGCTGACGGTTGGTTTCATCTACGAATGGAAGAAGGGGGCCTTGGAATGGGAATAGACGCTCCCGCGCAGGAACTGCTCCTCCGCCGCATGGGCGAGGAAATCCAGGACAAGGGTTTCATCGTCGCCCAGCTCGACAAGCTGGTGAACTGGGCCCGTACCGGCTCGCTCTGGCCGATGACGTTCGGGCTCGCCTGCTGCGCCGTCGAGATGATGCACACGGCCGCAAGCCGCTACGATCTCGACCGCTTCGGCATCGTTTTCCGGCCAAGCCCGCGCCAGTCCGACGTGATGATCGTCGCCGGCACGCTGACCAACAAGATGGCGCCGGCCCTTCGCAAGGTTTACGACCAGATGGCCGAGCCGCGCTGGGTGATCTCGATGGGCTCCTGCGCCAATGGCGGCGGCTACTATCACTATTCCTATTCGGTGGTGCGCGGCTGCGACCGCATCGTGCCCGTCGATGTCTATGTTCCCGGCTGCCCGCCGACCGCCGAGGCGCTCCTTTACGGCATCCTGCAACTCCAGAAAAAGATCAATCGCCAGCGCGTATTCGCGCGGTAGGGCCATGACCGAAGCGCTCCAGAACCTTGGCGACTACGTCGCCGCCGCTTTTCCCGACGATGTAACCGGCCATTCGATCGGGCACGGCGAGCTGATGCTCTCGGTCAAGCGCGATGCGGCCATTCGCGTGCTGGGCTTTCTCCGCGACGATCCCAAGTGTCTTTTCCAGGTTCTGGTCGATCTCTGCGGCGTCGATTATCCCGACCGGGCCGAGCGATTCGACGTCGTCTACAATCTGCTGAGCATCAAGCTCAATTTGCGCATTCGCGTCAAAGTGACGACCGACGAGCAAAGCGCGGTGCCGTCGGCGACCGGCATTTTCAGCGCGGCCGGCTGGTTCGAGCGCGAGGCGTGGGATCTTTACGGCATCTATTTCGCCGACCATCCCGATCTGCGGCGCATCCTGACCGACTATGGGTTTGAGGGACATCCGCTGCGCAAGGACTTTCCGCTCACGGGGTATGTCGAGGTCCGCTACGACGAAGAGCAAAAGCGCGTCGTCTATGAGCCGGTGAAGCTGAAGCAGGAATTCCGCAGCTTCGACTTCATGTCGCCGTGGGAAGGCATGAACCACATCCTGCCCGGCGACGAGAAGGCGGCCAAGCCCGAGGCCAAACCTGAGGGAAGCAAATGAGCGCGGACGGAAGCGACGTCCCGGCGCCGAGCGCCGACGCCCTCATCAAAAGCTTCACGATGAATTTCGGGCCGCAGCATCCGGCGGCCCACGGCGTGCTGCGCCTCGTTCTCGAAATGGATGGCGAGGTCGTCGAGCGCGCCGACCCGCATATCGGCCTCCTGCATCGCGGCACCGAAAAGCTGATCGAGTACAAAACCTTCCTTCAGGCCGTGCCCTATTTCGACCGGCTCGATTATGTCTCGCCGATGTGTCAGGAGCACGCTTATGCCCTGGCGGTCGAGAAACTGCTCGGCATCGATCCGCCGCCGCGCGCGAAGATGATCCGCGTGCTGTTCTCGGAAATCACCCGCATCCTCAATCATCTGCTCAACCTGACCGCCTTCGCGCTCGATGTCGGCGCCATCACGCCGCTGCTCTGGGGCTTCGAAGAGCGCGAGAAGCTGATGGAGTTCTATGAACGCGTCTCGGGCGCACGGTTGCATTCGGCGTATTTCCGTCCCGGCGGCGTTCAGCAGGACATGCCCGCGGGCATGATGGACGACATATCGGGCTTCATCGATCAGTTCCCGGCTCGGATCGACGATCTCGAACATCTGCTGACCGAGAACCGCATCTTCAAGCAGCGCACCGTCGATATCGGCATTGTGAGCGCGAAGGACGCGCTCGATTGGGGTTTCAGCGGCCCGATGCTGCGGGGCTCGGGCGTGCCGTGGGATCTGCGCAAGGCGCAGCCCTACGATTCTTATGAGGAAATGGATTTCGACATTCCGATCGGCAAGAACGGCGATTGCTGGGACCGTTATCTGGTTCGCTTCGAGGAGATGCGCCAGTCGCTGCGCATCATGAAACAGGCGATCGAAAAGATGCCGGGCGGTCCGGTTCGCATCAACGACCGCAAGGTCATGCCGCCGTCGCGCGGCGAGATGAAGAACTCGATGGAAGCGCTGATCCATCATTTCAAGCTTTATACCGAGGGCTATCACGTGCCGGCCGGCGAAACCTACACCGCCGTCGAGGCGCCGAAAGGCGAATTCGGCGTCTATCTCGTCGCCGATGGCGGCAACAAACCCTATCGCTGCAAGATCCGCGCGCCGGGCTTTGCCTTCCTGCAGGGCCTCGATTACATGTCGCGCGGCCACATGCTGGCCGACGTGGTGGCGATCATCGGTTCGATGGATATCGTCTTCGGCGAGGTCGACCGATGAGCGAAGCACCGAGCGGCGCGCCTTTCGAGCAACCGGCGAGCTTCGCCTTCACGCCGGAGAACCGCGCCAAGGCCGATGCCTATATCGCGAAATATCCGGCGGGTCGTCAGGCGAGCGCGGTGCTGTCGCTGCTCTATCTCGCGCAGGATCAGCACGATAACTGGATACCACGCGCGGCGATGGATCACGTCGCCGAAATCCTGTCGATGCCGCCCATTCGCGTCTACGAAGTTGCGAGCTTCTATACGATGTTCAACCTGCGGCCGGTGGGTCAGTACTTCCTGCAGGTCTGCACGACGACACCATGCTGGCTGCGTGGGTCGGATGCGGTGATGGACGCCTGCAAGAAAAAGCTCGGCGTCGGCGTTGGCGGCACAACGGCGGACAAGAAATTCACGCTGCTTGAAGTCGAATGCCTGGGCGCGTGCGTCAATGCGCCGGTCATTCAGGTGAACAACGCCGATTTTTACGAGGATCTCGACGGTGCCTCGACCGAGAAGCTGATCGATGCTTTGGCACGCGGCGAGAAGCCGCCCAAGGGATCGGTCATCGGCCGCCAGAACGCGGCGCCCATCGGCGGGCCGAAGACGCTTACGGAGCTGAAGTAATATGCTCGCCGATAACGATCGCATCTTCACCAACCTCTACGGCCAGCACGATTGGCGGCTTGCCGGCGCGCGCTCGCGCGGCGATTGGGACGGCACCAAGGACTTGATCCTCAAGGGCCGCGATTGGATCGTGAACGAGGTCAAGGCATCGGGGTTGCGCGGGCGGGGCGGGGCGGGTTTCCCAACCGGTCTCAAATGGTCCTTCATGCCCAAGACCAGCGACAAGCCGCGTTATCTGGTCGTGAACGCCGACGAGAGCGAGCCGGGCACCTGCAAGGATCGCGACATTCTGCGTTTCGATCCGCATAAGCTGGTCGAAGGCTGTCTCCTGGCCGGCGTCGGCATGAACGCGACCGCTTGCTACATCTATGTCCGCGGCGAGTTCTACAACGAAGGGCTCCATCTTCAGACCGCGGTCGAGGAAGCTTACGAAGCGGGCCTCATCGGCAAGAACGCCTGCGACTCGGGTTTTGATTACGATATTTATGTCCATCGCGGCGCCGGCGCCTATATCTGCGGCGAGGAAATGGCGCTGCTCGAATCGCTGGAAGGGCGTAAGGGCCAGCCGCGCCTGAAGCCGCCGTTTCCGGCCGGCGTCGGCCTCTATGGTTGCCCGACCACGGTCAACAACGTCGAGAGCATCGCGGTGACGCCGACGATCATGCGGCGCGGTGCGCCCTGGTTCGCCGGCATCGGCCGTCCGAAGAACGAAGGCACCAAGGTCTTCTGCATCTCGGGCCACGTCGAAAAGCCCTGCAACGTCGAAGAGGCGATGGGCATCCCACTGAAAGAGCTGATCGAGAAACACGCCGGCGGCGTGCGCGGTGGCTGGGACAATCTGCTCGCGATCATTCCGGGCGGCGCATCGGTGCCGGTGTTGCCCAAGGAAATTTGCGACACCGTGCTGATGGATTTCGATGCGCTGCGCGAGGTCAAAAGCGGCCTCGGCACGGCCGCCGTCATCGTCATGGACAAGTCGACCGACATCATCAAGGCGATCGCGCGGCTCTCGCAATTTTACAAACATGAAAGCTGCGGCCAGTGCACGCCGTGTCGCGAAGGCACCGGCTGGCTGTGGCGGGTGATGGAGCGCATGGTCAAAGGCAATGCCTCGGTCGCCGAGATCGACATGCTGCTCGAGGTTTCTTGCGAGATCGAAGGCCATACGATCTGCGCGTTGGGCGATGCCGCGGCCTGGCCGGTTCAGGGCCTGATCCGGCATTTCCGTCCCGAGATGGAACGCCGCATCGCGGCCTATCGCCAACAAGCCGTCCAGGCGGCGGAGTAACGCGATGCCGAAACTCACCATCAACGGGATTGCGGTCGAAGTACCGAACGGCGCGACGGTGTTGCAGGCCTGCCAACTGGCCGGTGTCGAAGTTCCGCATTTTTGCTTCCACGAACGTCTCGCCATTGCCGGCAATTGCCGCATGTGCCTTGTCGAACAGGAAAAGGCGCCGAAGCCGATCGCCGCCTGTGCGATGCCGGCCGCTGACAACATGGTCATTCTCACCGAGAGCGAACGCGCCCGCAAAGCGCGCAAGGGGGTGATGGAGTTCCTGCTGATCAATCACCCGCTCGATTGCCCGATCTGCGATCAGGGCGGCGAGTGCGATCTCCAGGACCAGGCGATGGCCTATGGCTTCGATCGCGGGCGCTATCTGGAAAACAAGCGCGCGGTCAAAGACAAGGATTTCGGTCCGCTGGTCGAGACCAGCATGAATCGCTGCATCCATTGCACGCGTTGCGTTCGCTTCATCGGCGACGTCGCGGGCGTCGCCGATCTCGGCGGCATCGGCCGCGGCGAGAACATGGAAATCGACACGTTCGTCGGCAAGGCGCTCGAATCCGAACTGTCGGGCAATATCATCGATCTGTGCCCCGTGGGCGCGCTCACCTCGAAGCCCTATGCCTTCGCGGCGCGGCCGTGGGAATTGCGGAAAACCGAATCCGTCGATGTTCTCGACGCGGTCGGCTCGAATATCCGCATCGATTCACGCGGCCCCGCGGTACTGCGCATCTTGCCGCGTCTCCACGAAGACGTGAACGAGGAATGGATTTCCGACAAGACGCGCTTTGCCGTCGATGGCTTGGCGAAGCGCCGCCTCGATAAGCCTTATCTGCGTCGCGCGGGAAAGCTCGTCGAAGCGTCGTGGCAGGATGCGTTCAATCTGATCGCGACGCGTCTGAATGGCGTGGCAGGCAGCAAGATTGCCGCGATTGCCGGCGATCTCGCCGATGCGGAAGCGATGATGGCGCTGAAGGATTTGATGGCGGCGTTGGGTTCGTCCAACATCGATTGCCGTCAGGATGGTGCCGCGCTCGATCCGTCGAACCGCGCCGGCTATCTCTTCAACACGACGATTGCCGGCATCGAACAGGCCGATGCCTGCGTGCTGATTGGCACCAACCCGCGCGTCGAAGCCGCGATCATGAATGCGCGGCTGCGCAAGCGCTGGCTGCAGGGCGGCTTCCGCGTTGCCGCGTTCGGGCCGAAGCTCGATCTGACTTTCCCGGTGACGTCGCTCGGCGCTGGTCCCGAAGGTTTTGCCGATCGCGCGCGCGAATTCCTCAAAGACGCCAAGAACCCGATGATCGTGGTCGGGCAGGGCGCGTTGCGCCGCAAGGATGGCGCGGCGATCCTTGCGGCCGCGCGTGACTTGGCCGACGGTGTCGGCGCCGTGCGCGAAGGCTGGAACGGGTTCAACGTCTTGCATCTCGCCGCGGCGCGGGTGGGTGGCCTCGATCTCGGCTTCGTGCCCGGCTCGGGCGGACGTGACGTCGCCGGCATCCTTGCCGGGGCCGAGAAAGGTGAGATCGATTTCGTCTATCTCCTCGGCGCCGACGAGATCGACATGAATCACCTCGGCCGTGCCTTTGTCGTCTATCAGGGATCGCATGGCGATGCCGGCGCCGCGCGTGCCGACGTGGTTCTGCCGGGCGCGGCCTATACCGAAAAAGACGCGACCTACGTCAACACCGAAGGGCGGGTTCAATTAGCGCGTCGCGCGGTGTTTCCGCCGGGCGAGGCGCGCGAGGATTGGTCGATCCTGCGGGCGCTCTCGGGCGTCGTCGGCAAGATCTTGCCGTATGATTCGCTCGCCGCATTGCGCGCCCAGATGGCGAAGACCTATCCGACTTTCCTCGGTGTCGATCATGTGCCGCAAGCGGCGTGGGGTCCGTTCGGCAAAAGCGGCGCGCTCGATCCGGCGCCCTTCGTTTATCCGGTCGCGGATTTTTATCGCACCGACATGATCAGCCGTGCCTCGCCGACCATGGCGGAATGCGCGGCGGTGAAGAGCGCGAGCAGCCAGCCGAAGACGGGTACCCATGGCTGATTTCCTGCGCAATTTCGGCCTGCCGACGGTCATCCTGGTGGCCGAGATTCTGGCGATCATCGTGCCGTTGCTGCTGGCTGTCGCCTATCTGACCTTTGCCGAGCGCAAGGTGCTGGCGGCCGCGCAGTTGCGCAAAGGTCCCAACGTCGTCGGTCCCTTCGGCTTGTTCCAACCGCTCGCCGACGGATTGAAGCTCCTGATGAAGGAGACGGTGATTCCGACCGGCGCCAATCGCGGCGTCTTCATCGCGGCGCCGATTCTGACTTTCGTCTTGAGCCTGATTGCCTGGGCGGTCATTCCGTTCGACGACGGCATGGTGATCGCCAACATCAATGTCGGCATCCTTTATCTCTTCGCGATCAGCTCGCTCGGCGTCTACGGCATCATCATGGCCGGCTGGTCGTCGAATTCGAAATACGCGTTTCTCGGCGCGTTGCGCGCCGCCGCCCAGATGGTGTCCTACGAAGTCTCGATGGGCTTCGTGATGGTGAGCGTTCTGCTCTGCGTCGGCTCGCTCAACCTTTCGGCGATCGTCGAGGCGCAGCGGACGGTGTGGTTTGCGCTTCCGTTGCTGCCGATGTTCATCGTGTTCTTCATTTCGACGCTGGCCGAAACCAACCGCTCGCCTTTCGATCTGGTCGAGGGCGAAAGCGAATTGGTCGCCGGCTTCTTCGTCGAATATTCCTCGATGACCTTCGCGCTCTTCTATCTCGGCGAATACGCTAACATGATCTTGATGAGCGCGATGACCACCGTGCTGTTCCTCGGCGGTTGGCTGGCGCCCTTCGGATGGATGCCGTTCACCGGCGCGCTGGGTCACGTCTGGTCGATGTTCTGGTTCTTCGCGAAGATCGCCTTCGTGCTCTTTTGCTTCCTCTGGGTGCGCGCGACCATGCCGCGCTTCCGCTACGATCAGTTGATGCGTTTGGGGTGGAAAGTGTTCCTGCCGCTGTCGCTGTTCTGGCTGGTGGCGACGGCGGGCTTTCTGGTGACGTTCGGCTTGTTGCCGGGACAAGGATAACGAGATGGCGACGATGGACCGCAACGCGTACAGCCTGCTGCTGGCCGAGATCACCTCGGGCTTGTGGCTGACGCTCAAATACATGTTCAAGCAGCCGGTGACGGTGAACTATCCGTATGAGAAGGGGCCGCTCAGCCCGCGCTTCCGCGGCGAGCACGCGCTGCGCCGCTATGCGAATGGCGAAGAACGCTGCATTGCCTGCAAGCTGTGCGAGGCCGTGTGCCCGGCGCTCGCCATCACGATCGAAGCCGAGCCGCGCGACGACGGCAGCCGCCGCACCACGCGCTACGACATCGACATGACCAAATGCATCTATTGCGGTTTCTGTCAGGAAGCCTGTCCGGTCGACGCGATCGTCGAGGGCCCGAATTTCGAATTCGCCGCGGAGACCCGCGAGGAGCTTTTCTACAATAAGGAAAAGCTGCTCTCGAACGGCGACCGGTGGGAGGCGGAGATCGCGAATAATATCGCGCTCGACGCGCCGTATCGCTGATGGACGTCGGAACCGTCATTCACGCGATCTGCTTCTACGCTTTCGCCGGCGTGGCGGTGGCGTCGGGCGTCATGGTGATCGCGGCCCGGAACCCGGTTCATTCGGTGCTGTTCCTGATTCTCGCCTTCTTCAACGCGGCCGGGCTGTTCGTGCTGCTGGGCGCCGAGTTCCTGGCGATGATCCTGGTCATCGTCTATGTCGGCGCCGTCGCGGTGCTGTTCCTCTTCGTCGTGATGATGCTCGACATCAATTTCACCGCGCTGCGGCAAGGCGCGTTGCAATATCTCCCGATCGGCGCGCTGATCGGTTTGATTCTGCTGGTCGAACTCGTCTTGGTGTTCGGTGCGTGGACGATGGCGCCCGATTTCGCGGCATCCGCCGTCGCGCCGACGCCGCCGATCGCGCAGGTGACCAATACGGCCGCTTTGGGCGCGCTGCTCTACACGCGGTACATCTACGCGTTTCAGGTATCCGGTCTCATTCTGCTGGTCGCCATGATCGGTGCGATCGTCCTGACCTTGCGCGGGCGCGAGGGTGTCCGGCGCCAGAAGATTTCGACCCAGGTGTCGCGGGCCCGCGCGGATGCGGTCGAAGTGGTCAAAGTCCGGCCGCGGCAGGGGGTGTAACGACATGCTCGAAATCGGTCTGGCTCATTACCTGACGGTCGCGGCGATCCTCTTCACGCTCGGCATCTTCGGCATTTTCCTGAACCGCAAGAACGTGATCATCATCCTGATGTCGGTCGAGCTGATGCTCCTGGCGGTCAACATCAACTTCGTCGCTTTTTCGTCTTTCCTGAACGATCTCGTCGGCCAGATCTTCGCCATGTTCGTCCTGACCGTGGCGGCAGCCGAGGCCGCGATCGGGCTCGCGATCCTGGTGGTTTACTTCCGCAATCGCGGGACCATCGCGGTCGAAGACATCAACCTGATGAAAGGCTGAGCCGCCCGTGCCCGTCGCCGCCGTCTTCCTGCCGCTCGTCGCGTCGTTCATCGCCGGATTTTTCGGCCGCTGGATCGGCGACCGCGGGGCACAGCTCGTCACTTGCGCCGCGATGCTGATCGCAGCCGCGCTCGGCATCACGCTTTTCGTCCAGGTTGGGCTGCACGGTCAGTCGCGCGTCGTCGACCTGCTTAACTGGATGGATACGGGCGATCTGCAGGTCCAGTGGTCGCTGCGGTTCGATGCGCTCTCGGCGACGATGGTCGCGGTGGTGACGATCGTGTCGGCGATGGTCCATGTCTATTCGGTTGGCTACATGGCGCACGATCATTCGATCCCGCGCTTCATGTCCTATCTCAGCATCTTCACCTTCTTCATGCTGATGCTGGTGACTGCCGACAACTTCGTTCAGCTTTTCTTCGGCTGGGAGGGTGTCGGCCTCGCGTCTTATCTGCTGATCGGCTTCTGGTTCGATCGGCCCTCGGCCAATGCGGCCGCGATCAAGGCCTTCGTGGTCAACCGCGTCGGCGATTTCGGCTTCGCGCTCGGCATTTTCGCGGTCTACTACCTGTTCGGCTCGCTGCAATTCGACACGGTGTTCGCGGCCGCACCCGAGGTCGCCAAGTCCTCGCTCAATTTCCTTGGTCATAACTACCCCGCGCTGACCGTGACCTGTCTTCTGCTGTTCGTCGGCGCGATGGGCAAATCGGCGCAGCTCGGTCTGCACACCTGGTTGCCGGACGCGATGGAAGGTCCAACCCCGGTCTCGGCCTTGATTCATGCCGCGACGATGGTGACGGCCGGCGTGTTCATGCTCGCGCGGCTGTCGCCGCTGTTCGAATACTCGGAAACCGCGCTTGCCGTGGTGGTGGTGGTCGGCGGCACGACGGCGATGTTCGCCGCCAGCGTCGGCATGGCCCAGAACGACATCAAGCGCGTCATCGCCTATTCGACCTGCAGCCAGCTCGGCTACATGTTCTTCGCCGCGGGCGTTTCCGCTTACGGCGCCGCGATGTTCCATTTGATGACCCACGCCTTCTTCAAGGCGCTGCTGTTCCTTGGCGCCGGCTCGGTGATCCACGCCATGTCGGGCGAACAGGACATGCGCAAGATGGGCGGCATCCGCTATCTCATCCCCTACACGTATATCCTGATGTGGATTGGCAGCCTGGCGCTCGCCGGCATCTGGCCTTTCGCCGGCTACTATTCCAAGGACACGATCCTCGAAGCCTCCTATGCCGCCGGCACCGGGGTCGGACTTTATGCGTATTGGGTCGGTATCGTGGTGGCTTTCCTGACCGCCTTCTATTCCTGGCGGCTCATTTTCATGACGTTCCACGGCAAGACCCGCGCGAGTCACGACGTCATGCATCACGCCCATGAATCGCCGCCGGTGATGTTGTGGCCGCTTTATGTTCTGGCGGCCGGCGCGATCGTCGCGGGGTTCCTTGGGTTCAACCATTTCGTCGGCGAAGAGCACGAGGGTTTCTGGCGCGAGGCAATCTTCGTGCTGCCCGCGCATGACACGCTGGGTCGGATCGAGGAATTGCCGATGTGGGTCTCGAAGCTCCCCCTCGTGGTGGCGCTGCTCGGTATCTTCTCGGCCTGGGTTGCGTATATCTGGCGGCCCGGCATCCCCACTTGGGTGACCAGCCATTTCCGGCCGATCTACCTCTTCGTGCTCAACAAGTGGTATTTCGACGAACTCTATGATGCCGTCTTCGTGCGGCCGGCTTTCGCGATCGGCCATGGCTTGTGGAAGAAGGGCGACGGTGCGGTGATCGACGGGCTTGGTCCCGATGGTCTCGCCGAAACCACGCGCGGTCTCTCGGTCTGGGCCAGCCGGCTGCAAACCGGATACCTCTATCACTATGCTTTCGCCATGCTGATCGGCGTGGTGGCGCTGGTGTCTTGGTATCTCCTGTTCCAGATCGGATGAGCAGCGCGATGGCGAACTGGCCGCTTCTCTCCCTTGTCACCTTCCTGCCGCTCGTCGGCGTGGGGTTCATTCTGCTTTTGCGCGGCGACGGCGACGAGGTCGCGCGCAACGCGCGCTGGGTCGCGCTGTGGACCTCGCTGCTCGACTTTGCCTTGTCGATCGTGATCTGGGTGAATTTCGATGCCACGACGGCGGATTTCCAGTTCGTCGAGCAGGCGCAATGGCTGCCGCAATTCCACATCGCCTATCAGATGGGGATCGACGGCATCTCGCTGTTCTTCGTCGTGCTCTCGGCGTTCTTGACGCCGATCTGCGTCGTTTCGAGCTGGACGTCGGTCAAGATGCGCGTGAAGGAATACATGATCGCCTTCCTCGTACTTGAGACCTTGATGATCGGCATGTTCTGTGCGCTCGATCTCGTGCTGTTCTACATGTTCTTCGAGGGCGTGCTGATCCCGATGTTCCTGATCATCGGCGTGTGGGGCGGGCCGCGCCGCGTCTATGCCGCGTTCAAGTTCTTCCTCTATACGCTGCTCGGCTCGGTGCTGATGCTGCTCGCCATTCTGGCGATCTATTTCCAGGTCGGCTCGACCGATATCGTCGAGGCACTGAATTACGATTTCCCGCCGCACATGCAGACCTGGTTGTGGCTCGCTTTCTTCGCGTCCTTCGCGGTCAAAGTCCCGATGTGGCCGGTTCATACCTGGCTGCCCGATGCGCATGTCGAGGCGCCGACCGCCGGTTCGGTGATCCTGGCCGGCGTGCTCCTGAAAATGGGCGGCTACGGCTTCATCCGTTTCTCGTTGCCGATGTTCCCCGATGCGACGGCCTATTTCACGCCGATGGTCTATGTGCTGAGTGTGATTGCGATCATTTATACCTCGCTGGTGGCGCTCGCCCAGGAGGACATGAAGAAGCTGATCGCCTATTCGTCGGTCGCTCATATGGGCATCGTCACCATGGGCATCTTCACCGTGACCTCGGAAGGGTTGCAGGGGGCGATGATCCAGATGCTGAGCCACGGCGTGGTTTCGGCTGCCTTGTTCCTTTGCGTCGGCGTCGTCTATGACCGCCTGCACACGCGTGAGATTGCCCGCTATGGCGGTCTGGTCACCATCATGCCGAAATACGCCTTCGTGTTCATGGTGTTCATGCTGGCGTCGGTCGGCCTGCCGGGCACGTCGGGCTTCGTCGGCGAGTTCCTGTCGCTGATGGGCGCGTTCCAGGCCAATACCTGGGTCGCGCTGTTCGCCACCACCGGCCTGATCCTCGGTGCGGTCTATATGCTCTATCTCTATCGCCGTGTCGTGTTCGGCGTCATCACGCATGAAGACGTGCGCGCGATGCTCGATCTCAACTGGCGTGAAATCGTGGTCTTCGTCCCGATGATCGCGGTCGTGCTGTGGATGGGCATCTACCCGAATTCCTTCCTGAAGCCGATCCAGCCCTCGGTCGCCAATCTGGTCGAGAGCCTGCAATCGGCCCGCGAAACCGGCCACCACTATGCGGCGCGATAGAGAACGGACATGATTCACTTCGCGCTCTCCGATTTCCTGCCCGCGCTGCCCGAGATGTTTCTCGCCGCCGCGGCTTTGGCGTTGCTGATCCTCGGGGTCTGCCAGGGCGACCGCTCGGCGCGCGAGATCGCCTGGCTGTCGGTCTTGGCGCTGGTGGTGACGTTCGCCTTGGTGGCGGCGCCCTTGCACGCCCACGGGCCCGAGCGGCAGATCAGCTTCTACGGCATGTTCGTGACCGACGGCTTTGGCGCGTTTTCGAAGATGCTGGTGCTGGCGGGGTCCGCGCTCTCGCTGATCGTCGCGATGCGCTACAACGAACAGGAAGGGATCGCGCGGCCGGAATATCCGGTGCTGGTGCTGCTCGCGACCGTCGGCATGATGGCGATGGTCTCGGCCAACGATCTCATCTCGCTCTATGTCGGCCTCGAACTGCAAAGCCTTGCGCTCTATGTCCTTGCCGCGTTCCAGCGCGACACACTGCGCTCGACCGAGGCGGGCCTGAAATATTTCGTTCTCGGCGCGCTCGCCTCGGGCATGCTGCTTTACGGCGCGTCGATGGTTTACGGCTTTGCCGGAACGACAGCTTTCGACACGCTGGCAAGGGATTTCGCCGATGGCGGTACCGCCTCGATTGGGCTGGTCATCGGCATCGTGCTGATCGCTGTCGGTCTGGCCTTCAAGGTTTCGGCGGTGCCGTTCCACATGTGGACGCCCGACGTCTACGAGGGCGCGCCGACGCCGGTCACCGCGTTCTTCTCGGTCGCGCCGAAGATTGCCGCCATGTCGCTGTTCATTCGCGTCATGGTCGGGCCGTTCGGCGGGCTGCTGGTCGAATGGCGCCAGGTGATCTGGTTCATCGCGGTCGCCTCGATGCTTTTGGGCGCCTTCGCCGCGCTCAATCAGACCAACATCAAACGACTGATGGCCTACAGCTCGATCGGCCATGTCGGCTATGCGCTGATCGGTCTTGCCGCCGGCAGCGCGATCGGCGTGCGCGGCATCCTCGTCTATCTCGCGATCTATCTGTTCATGAACATCGGCACCTTCACGGTGATCCTGTGCATGCGGCGCGACGGCAAGCTGGTCGAGAACATCGACGAACTCGCCGGCTTGTCGCGCACGCAACCGGGCATGGCGCTGGCGCTCGCGATCTTCATGTTCTCGATGGCGGGCATTCCGCCCTTGGCCGGATTCTTCGCCAAACTCTACGTCTTCCTCGCGGCCATTGATGCCGGGCTCTACGGGTTGGCCGTGATCGGCGTGCTGGCGAGCGTGGTGGGCGCGTTCTACTACCTGCGCATCGTCAAGCTGATGTATTTCGACGAGCCCAAAGGCGCGTTCGACAAGCCGATCGGTCGCGAGATGCAGGCCGTTCTGGTGCTGACGGCGCTGGTGATCCTGTTCTTCTTCGCGTGGCCCGGTCTGCTGGTCGACGGCGCCGATGCGGTCGCATCGGCCCTCTTCTCCGGATGACGGGTCCAGAACCCTTTCCGGCTTTCTATACGGTTATCCATCACGATCGCATCGCCAGCACCAACGACGAAGCCAAGGCTTTGGCGGAATCGGGGGCAGGCGAGGGCACGCTGGTCTGGGCGCGCGAGCAGACCGCCGGGCGCGGGCGCCTCGGGCGGCAATGGGTGTCGCGGCCGGGCAACCTTTATGTCTCGTTGATCGTGCGGCCTCGGGTTCATGTTGCGGCGGCGGCCCAGCTCGGCTTTGCCGCGGCGCTGGCGGTCGGCGAGGCCTGCCTCGAATTCGCGCCCGCCGCCGCGATCGCCTATAAATGGCCCAATGATGTGCTGCTCAACGGCAAGAAGCTCGCCGGCATCCTGCTCGAATCGCAAACTTCGAGCGACGGTAATTTGGCGTGGCTGGTGATCGGCATGGGCATCAACCTGGCGACCTATCCCACGAATACCGATCGTCCGGCGACCGCGCTCGCTGTCACCGGCGCGGATGTCGATCCCGAGGCGATGCTGGTCGCTTTATCCCGGCGCTTCCTGTCCTGGTATGAGCGCTGGCAAGGCGCCGACAGCTTCGCGGCCCTGCGCACGGCATGGCTTGCCCGGGCGCATGGATTGGGCCACACCATCCGCGTGTCGTTGCCGCAATCGTCGCTGACCGGAAATTTCGTCGATCTCGATACCGACGGCGCGCTGCTACTCGAATCCGGCTCGACGAAAAGCCGCATTACCGCCGGCGAAGTCTTTCCGGTCGGTTCTTAAGGAGGCCTCATGCTTCTGGCCATCAACGCCAACAACACGAATACGGTCTTCGCTGTGTGGGACGGCGACCGGCTGGTCGGTTCGTGGCGGACCTCGACCGATCTGAAGCGCACCGCCGACGAATACGTCGTCTGGCTCGATCATCTGTTGAGCCTCGGCGGGATGGGACGCGCGACGATCTCGGGCACGATCATCGCCAGCGTGGTGCCCGAGGCCAATTTCAACCTCGTCAAATTCTGCCAGGATTATTGCAACTCGGCGCCGCTCATCGTCGGCGATCCGGGTGTGAAACTCGGAATGAACTCGCTGGTCGACCGGCCCGAGGAAGTCGGCGCGGACCGTCTCATCAATACGGTGGCCGCGCATAACCGCTATCCGGGCGCGTCGATCGTCGTCGATCTCGGCACCGCGACGACCTTCGACGTGGTCGATGGCGAGGGCAATTACCGCGGCGGCGTGATCGCGCCGGGGATCAATCTCTCGTTGCATGCGCTTGAAGAGGCGGCGGCGAAACTTCCGGCCGTGCCGATCCGCGCGACCGCCAAGGTGATCGGCACCAACACGGTCGCCTGCATGCAATCCGGAATCTTCTGGGGCTATGTCGGCCTGATCGAGGGCTTGGTCACGCGGATCAAGATCGAATTCGGCGCGCCGATGCGGGTCATCGTGACCGGCGGCCTGGCACCTTTGTTCGAGAATTCGAGCAAGCTGATCGATACGGTGGACGGCACGCTCAATCTCTGGGGGCTGCGTCTCGTTTATGCGTTGAATCGCCCGGTATGAAAAAGGGCGCGTTGCCGTCACCGAACAAGCCCGACGAGTTGGCTTTCGTCGCCCTGGGCGGCGTCGGCGAGATCGGCATGAATTTGAGCCTCTACGGCTATCACGGCCGCTGGCTGATGATCGATTGCGGCATCACTTTCGCCGACGACACGCTGCCGGGCATCGACATCGTGATGCCGGATCCATCCTTCATTGCCGAGCGTGCGGACGAACTCGACGGCCTCGTCTGCACCCACGCGCATGAAGACCATATCGGGGCGATCGCTCATCTGTGGCGGCGGTTCCGCTGTCCGGTTTATGCCACGCCGTTCACCGCGGCGGTACTGCGCCTGAAACTCGCCGAGGCCGGGCTCGAGCACGAATTGCCGATTCACGAAGTGCCCTTATCGGGCCGATTTTCGGTGGGTCAGTTCGAGCTGGAACTCATCACGCTGACACATTCGATCCCCGAACCGAACGCGGTCGTGCTGCGCACGCCGTATGGGATTGTGCTGCACACCGGCGACTGGAAGCTCGATCCCGATCCGTTGGTCGGCGCGACCGCTGATGAGGCGGCCTTGAAGCGTCTCGGCGACGAAGGCGTGCTGGCGATGGTCTGCGATTCGACCAACGCGATGCGCCCCGGTACCGCCGGGTCCGAGGGTGACGTGCGCAAGGCGCTGATCGAACTGGTGGGACAGTGCCGCAACCGGGTGGCGGTGGCTTGCTTTGCCTCCAACGTGGCGCGGCTTGCGTCCATCGCGGCCGCCGCCGCCGCCAATGACCGTCACGCCGCGCTGGTCGGGCGCTCGCTGTGGCGGATGGATCATGCCGCGCGCGAGACCGGCTATCTCCAGAACGTCGCGCCGTTTCTGACCGACGAGGAAGCGGCCTATCTGCCGCGCGACAAGGTCGTGCTGATCTGCACCGGCAGCCAGGGCGAGGCGCGCGCCGCCCTGTCGCGCATCGCCGAGGACGATCACCCGAACATCGTGCTCGAAGAGGGCGACACGGTGATCTTTTCCTCGCGGATCATTCCCGGCAATGAGCGCGCGATCGGCCGGATCCACAACCGGCTCGCCGATCTCGGCATCGAAATCCTCACCGAGGAGGATCATTTCGTCCATGTCTCGGGCCATCCCGCGCAGGACGAGCTATCGCGCATGTACGAATTGGTCCGGCCGCGTATCGCGGTGCCGGTGCACGGTGAGGCGCGCCATCTGATGGCGCATGCCAAGCTGGCTGAAGAGCACAACGTGTCGCGCGCGATCGTGACCCGCAACGGCGAGGTGGTGAAACTAGGCCCCGGCACGCCGGGTGTGGTGGGTGAAGTTCACACCGGCAGGCTCGTCGCCGACGGCAAGACGCTGCTGCCGATGGGAAGCGAGGCGCTCAAAAGCCGTGTCCGCATGAGCTGGAACGGCGCGGTAATGGCAACCGTGGTCGTCGACGCCGAGGGCAGGCTGAAGGCGCCACCGCAGGTCACGGTCCAGGGTCTGGGCGAGAATGCGCTCTCGCTGGCGGCCGATCTGCGCCAAAAAGTCGAGGAGGCGGTAAAAAACCTGCCGCCGCGCGAACGGCGCAGCGACGAGGCCTTGCACGAAGCGGTGCGCCTCGCGATCCGCCGCGCGCTCAAATCCGATCACGGCAAGCGCCCGGTCACCGACGTGCACGTGGTTCGGATTTGACCGGCCATGCGTATCGCGCATTGGTCGACATGACGCGGTCCCGATAGTCTCCGGTCGCTGGGAGCAGGGGAACGCCGGTGGCCGAGTTCGATTCAGCGACCTATCACACGGCGGCCGCGCGACGAAAGCGACGCTTCATCCTGTCGGCCTGCATGATGGCGCAGTTCATGGCCGCGGTGGAATCGACCATCGTCGGCACGGCGATGCCGACCATCGTGGCCGATCTCGGCGGCTTTCATCTCTTCAGTTGGGTCTTCGCCTCCTACCTGCTGGCTCAGGCGGTCTCGACTCCGATCTACGGACGATTGGCCGATATTTACGGGCGCAAGCGCGTCTTTATCGCCGGCGCGACGCTCTTCATGGTCGCCTCCGCGGCCTGCGGTTTCGCCTCGAGTATGGTGCCGCTGATCGTCATGCGAACGATCCAGGGCCTGGGCGCGGGGGCGATTCAGCCGATCGCTTGGACGGTGCTGGGTGACGTCTACGAGCCGCGCGAGCGGGCGACAGTGCAAAGTTATCTCTCGGCGGTGTTCGGCGCCTCGGCGCTCGCCGGCCCGCTGCTGGGCGGCTTCATCGTCGAGCATCTGCATTGGGAACTGGTGTTCTGGGTCAATATTCCGATCACCATCGCAGCGATGGTGATGCTCGCGGTCTTCCTGACCGAACGGCTGGGAACCGACCGTCAGGAGGTCGACTATCTCGGCGCCGGTTTGTTGATGGTCGGTGCCGGTGCCATGATGGTCGTGCTGGTGCAAGCGCGCAGCCTCGATAGCACGACGATCTTCGTTCTTCTCGCGTTGGCGTTGGTTTCGCTGGCGGGCTTGGCCTTCCAGGAAAAGCGGACGCCCGAACCGATCGTGCCGTTCAAGCTCTGGCGCAAGCCGATTATCGTCGTCGGCAATATCGGCTCGTTCGTGATCGGCGTGCTGATGATGTGCAACGGCGCGTTCCTGCCGACCTATGTACAAGGGGCGATGGGCGCGAGCCCGGCCGAGGCGGGTCTCGCGCTCGGTGCGTCGTCGGTAATGTGGACGGTTGGCACGGTCGGCGCCGCGCGTCTCATGGTGCGGAGTTCCTATCGCGCGGCGGCCGTGGTCGGCGGTCTCATCATGGTGGCCGGTGCGCTCGCGCTCCTGACGGTCAATCCGAGCTACGGCGCATTCTGGGCCGCCAGCGCCGCCGCGATCCTGGGGCTCGGCATGGGCTACAGCAACACGACCTATGTGGTCTCGGTGCAGACCAGTGTCGGCTGGAGCGAGAGGGGGGCGGCGACCTCGGCGAACCTGTTTTTGCGCACGATCGGCCAATCGATCGGAACGGCGTTGTTCGGCGCCGTGTTCAATTTCGGCATGGCGCAGCAGGTGGCGGGCGCTGACGATGAAATCAATCTTCTGATGCAGCCGGCGACGCGGCTCGAACTGGGCGCCGACGAGGTGGCGCGGCTGAGTACGGCGATCGGTGATTCGATTCACAGTGTCTATCTCATGGCCGGCGTCCTGACGATCGTGCTGCTGGGACTGGCGTTTTGCATTCAAGCGGGGCTGAGCCCGGTTCGTCAGCCGGCGGCTGGGGAATGAATGCCGCTTCTACGCCCGCGTCGTGCGCGCTAGAACACGGGCATGATCGGCCGTCTCAATCATGTCGCGATCGTCGTGCCGGACCTGGCATCGGCGGCGGCGCTTTATCGTGATGTGCTCGGCGCCGACGTGTCGGCGCCGGTGCCCCTGCCGACTCATGGCGTGACCACGGTGTTCGTGACCCTGCCGAATTCGAAGATCGAGTTGCTGTCGCCGCTGGGCGAGAACTCGCCGGTCGCCGCGTTCCTCGAACGCCATCCGGCCGGCGGGATGCATCACCTTTGTTACGAGGTCGCGGACATCCTCGCCGCGCGCGACACGCTCAAGGCAGCGGGCGCGCGCGTGCTCGGCAGCCAAGAGCCGACGACTGGCGCGCATGGCAAGCCGGTGTTGTTTCTCCACCCCAAGGATTTTTGCGGCACGTTGATCGAGTTGGAACAGGTTTAGTCCATGAACTGGTTCGTCGGCACCGCCACTTACATCGTGATCTGGTGGCTCACCATTTTCATGGTTTTGCCCTGGGGCGTGAAGCCGCAGGTGGATCGCGAGGCCGGTCATGACGCGGGCGCGCCGGCCAATCCGCGGCTGGTTATGAAAGCAGCGGTCACCACCGTCGTTGCCGGTGTGATTTGGGCGTTCGTCTATTGGGCCGTTACCCACGATCTCATCAGTTTCAGGACCTGAGATGAGCCTGCAATATTGCCGCCTTGCGCCGGGCCATCCGTTTCACGGTGCTTATCACGACACCGAATACGGTTTCCCGTCGCGCACCGACGCGGTGCTGTTCGAGCGCCTGGCGCTCGAGATCAATCAGGCCGGGTTATCATGGCTGACGGTGTTGAAGAAGCGCGACGCCTTCAACGCGGCCTTTCGCGGCTTCGATATCGACACGGTTGCGGCTTTCGGCGCGCGTGATGTGAAGCGATTGCTGAACGACGCAGGCATCATCCGCAATCGCCTCAAGGTCGATGCGGTGATCGAGAACGCCAAGCGGCTGCAGAAGATTCGCGACAGCCATGGCTCGTTCGCCGCATGGCTCGACGCGCATCATCCGATGCCGAAGGAAAAATGGGTGAAGCTCTTTCGCGAGACGTTCAAGTTCACGGGTGGCGAGATCGTCGGCGAATTCCTGATGAGCCTTGGCTATCTCAAGGGCGCGCATGTGCCGTCATGCCCGGTCTATCAGCGGCTTGAAGCCGTGCCGCCTCCTTGGCTCAAGCCTCGCGCCGGAAAATGACCGAGTGCGCCGGCTTCGGGTTGTCGTAGGCTTTCTCGATCCGAAACCCGTAGCGCGTGAAGAGAATTTCCAGGCTTTTGCGATTGAAGAGCTGGACATGCTCGGGCGGCGCGACATCGGTCCACTGCACGGTGTCGGCGGGTACGGCCTTATGCCCGGCATCGGGTGTCGAGAGATAGAGGAGGCCGCCGGGCTTGGTGACCGCAGCGAGGGTGGTCATCAGGTCGTCCGGTCCCGGCACGTGCTCCAGCAGTTCCGACGAGAACACGAAATCATATTGGATGTGGCGGGCGCGGAAGGTCGCGAAATCTTCGCAATAGAAAGTGCAGCGCGGAAAATGCTTCTTCGCATAGGCGATGCTGCCGTCGCTGATGTCGAGGCCGCTGGCGCGCGCGCCCAGCCGCGCGAAAGCGCCGGCCATGAAGCCGCCGCCGCAGCCTATGTCGAGGACGCTCTTATGCCAGACATAGGGCAGGAATTTGAGGCTGCGGATCATCGCGCGGCGTTTGCGCGAGGCCGCCTTGTTGAAGAAATCCGCAGTCGGGGTGCGCGACGGCTGGTTGTAATAGGCGGAAAGCTCGTCCGCCGTGGGGTAGGGCGCGCAGAACAGGAAGCCGCAATTCGCGCAGCGGCTGAAGCTGTAACCCGATTTGGCGAAGGCCGGACGCGCCTCGATCTGGGCGCAGACCGGGCAGGCGATCGGGGCGATGGGGGGATCGTCGGTGGTGGATGGCATATGCGGTGCGGGCCTAGCGGGCCAAGTAATGGGAAAATAACGGCCAAAAAATAAGGCAAGATCTATGCGATCTTGCCCCAGCCACACGTCTCTTCGTCTTCAGGCTTATTTGGAAAGGGTGGCTCCCCCAAACCGCTTTTCGCGGCTTTTCCTCCCTAAACTTGGGCCGTGTTACGGTCCGGTCGCTTTCTTTCGTGCGAACACCTGAAAGCGTCAGGAGTGTATGAAAACGAAGCTCATTCGTCACGTTAATTATGCTCCGGCTTTGCGCCTAATTAGAGAACCGCGAATTTTATGAGAAATAAAATTGCGAGAATCGCCAAGGCTGGGCTGATTTCCGCCGTTTTACCCGCCAAGAGCTTAACCGCGGCATAGGTCACGAAACCGAAAGCGATGCCGGTTGCGATCGAAAAGGTCAGCGGCATGGTGATCGCCGTGACCACGGCGGGGGCATATTCCGTCGGATCCTCCCAATCGATCTCCGTGAGGCCCCGTGCCATCAGGCAGGCGACATAGAGCAGGGCCGGGGCGGTAGCATAGGCGGCCACGGTGCCCGCCAGCGGCGACAGGAACAGGCTCAGCAGGAACAGGGCGGCGACCACCACGCCGACCAGTCCGGTGCGCCCGCCGGCGCGGACGCCCGCCGCGCTCTCGATGTAGCTGGTGACGGTCGAAGTCCCAAGGAACGCGCCGCAAATCGTCGCGGTGCTGTCGGCGATGAACACGCGATTGAGGCGGGGAATCTTGCCGTCCTTGCCGATCAGTCCGGCGCGATGGGCGACGCCGACCAGCGTCCCGGTATTGTCGAACAGATCGACAAAAAAGAAGGCGAAGACGATGGTGATGAGACCGGTGTTCAGCGGGCCGGCGAGATCGAGCTTCATAAAGGTCGGCGCGAGACTCGGCGGGGCGGAGACGATGCCGCCGAACGGCGACACGCCCAGCCCGACGCCTGCCGCCGTTACCGCCAGGACCGAAATGATGATCGCGCCCGGCACGCGGCGTGCATCGAGCGCCACGATCAGGATGAAGCCGATCGCCGCCAGAATGGCCGACGGTGCTTTCATATCGCCGAGTTGCACGAGGGTATCTGGCGAACCCACGATCATGCCGGCGTTCTTCAGGGCAATGATGCCGAGAAATAGACCGATGCCGGCCGAAATCGCCATCTTCAGCGATTGCGGGATGGCGTCGACGATCCACTCGCGCAGATGAACCAGGCTCAGCAGCAGAAAGAGCACACCTGAGATGAGCACCGCGCCGAGCGCGATCTCCCAGGAATAATGCATGCCCTTGACCACGCCATAGGTGAAATAGGCGTTGAGCCCCATGCCCGGCGCGAGGGCGAGGGGGTAATTGGCATAAAGCCCCATGATGAGGGTGCCAATCGCGGTGCCGATGCAGGTTGCGACAAAGACCGCGCCGCGATCCATGCCGGCATCGCCGAGGATCAGCGGATTGACGAACATGATGTAGGCCATGGTGAGAAACGTGGTGCACCCCGCCACGATCTCGATTCGCACCGTGGTCCCGTTGGCCTGAAGCTGGAAATACCGCTCGAGCATGATTCCCCCGAATCCCCCTTTTGGAACAGCGCGCCATCATGGCCGAGCCGCGCGGCTTGGGCTAGACTTTCAATCATGCGCAGCGTGATTCCGGGATTGATCGTGGCGATTTTAGCGACTTGGCCCGCGCTGGCGCAAAGTCCCGCCTTGCCGCCGCAAGTCTGCACGGCGCTGACCGGCGACGCCGGCGTGCCGAGCGCCGATTACCAGCCGGGTGTCGACGCGAACGGCAACGGGGTGGCGCCGGCCGATCTGCCGAGCGGCTCGCCCGGCATGCCGGTCGATAATTTCCCGATCGAGATCAGTCAGGACCTCGCCGGTAAATTCAACATCCCGAAGACCGGCCCCGTCGATGCGAAGGCGACGATGGGTTACGTCACGGTGCGGAACAACCAGGCCTATTTCAACGGCCAGCCGTTGAACGCCGATCAGACCGCGGCGTTGGCGCAAGGCTGCGGCAAATAACGTCGCGGCGCATTTACAGTCCAGCGACCCTTCCCTAAAGTGCCGGGATCATGCGCTTATCCGCTTATTTCCTCCCGCTCCTGAAAGAAAATCCCAGCGAGGCGCAGATCGTCTCGCATCGCCTGATGCTGCGTGCCGGCATGATCCGGCAATCGGCGGCGGGCATTTACACCTGGCTGCCGCTCGGCTGGCGGGTTTTGCAAAAGGTCACCCAGATCGTCCGCGAGGAGCAGGATCGGGCGGGTGCGATCGAATTGTTGATGCCGACGCTGCAACCGGCGGAACTTTGGCGCGAGAGCGGACGTTACGACGTCTACGGCAAGGAAATGCTCCGTATCCGGGATCGGCACGACCGCGACATGCTCTATGGGCCGACCAACGAAGAGCTGATCACCGACATCTTCCGCAACGGGATCAAGTCCTATCGCGACCTGCCGAAGAATCTTTATCACATCCAATGGAAATTCCGCGACGAAGTGCGGCCACGCTTCGGCGTGATGCGCGGACGCGAATTCCTGATGAAGGATGCGTATTCGTTCGATATCGATAAGGCCGCAGCGGTCGCATCCTATTTCCGGATGTTCGCCGCCTATATGAAGACTTTCAAGCGCATGGGGCTGACGCCGATTCCCGTGCGCGCCGATACCGGTCCGATCGGCGGCGATCTCAGCCATGAATTCCACGTCCAGGCCGACACCGGCGAGAGCGGATTGTTCTACGACGCCGACGTCGTCAATCTGGACGAGAGCAACATCGACCCGACCTCGCCCGATGTGCAGGCCTATATCGCCAACTGGTACGCGGCGACCGACGAAAAGCACGACAAGGCCGAGTTCGAAGCGCGCGTGCCGCCCGAGCGTCGCCGCGAGGCGCGCGGTATCGAAGTCGGACAGGTGTTTTATTTCGGCACCAAATATTCCCAGCCGATGAACGCGGTGGTGGCGGGGCCGGACGGTACGCCCGTCGCGGTCGAGATGGGTTCTTACGGCATCGGCGTGTCGCGCCTCCTCGGCGCGATCATCGAGGCGTGCCACGACGACAAGGGCATTGTCTGGCCCGAGAGCGTGGCGCCGTTCAAGGTCGGGCTGATCAATCTGCGCGTCAGCGACGCAGGCTGTACCAAAGCCTGCGACGATCTCTATGCGCGTCTGACCCAGGCCGGGATTGAGGTTCTGTACGACGATCGTGATCAATCGGTGGGCGCCAAATTCGCGGCGATGGATCTGATCGGCTTGCCGTATCAGTTCGTCATCGGGCCGCGTGGCCTCGCCAACAAGCTCGTCGAGGTCAGAACGCGCAAGACCGGCGAGAGCAAGGAAATGCCGTTCGACGCGGCCTTCAATTTCATCACGGGCGGCTCATGATCTTTGGTCCGGTCGAGCGTATGGTCGCGTTCCGCTATCTCCGGGCGCGGCGCCAGGAAGGCTTCATCTCGGTCATCGCGATTTTCTCGCTGCTGGGGATCGCGCTCGGTGTGGCGACGCTGATCGTCACCATGGCGGTGATGAGTGGTTTCCGCACCGAGTTGCTGGGGCGCATTCTCGGTTTCAACGGTCATATCAACGTCTATGCCCAGCAGGGGCCGCTGACCGATTACGCGGCCGAGGCGACGCTGATCAAAGGACTTCCCGGCATCGTCACGGTGCGCCCGACCATCGAGGGCCAGGTCATGGCGACGGCGGGCGCACAAGCCTCGGGCGCGCTGGTGCGCGGCATGTTTACGCAGGACCTGACGAGCCAGACGCTGATTGCCAGCCATGTCTCGAAAGAAGCGCTGGCCGCCTTCAAAGACAATAATGTGTTGATCGGCTCGCGCCTGGCGCAGCGCCTCGGGATTCATACCGGCGAGAACATCACGCTGATTTCGCCGCAGGGGGCGGCGACCGTGTTCGGCACGGTGCCGCGGATCAAGTCCTATCACGTGGCCGGCACATTCGAGGTCGGCATGTTCGAATTCGACAACAGCGTCGTCTTCATGCCGATGGATACGGCGCAGACGTTCTTCAATCTCGGTGCCTCGGTATCGAGCCTCGAAGTGGTTGTGGCCAATCCCGACGACATCAAAACCTATGATCGCGAAATCTATAACGCGCTTGGCGGCAAGGCGCAGATTTTCGATTGGCAACAGAGCAATCTCAGCTTCTTCAACGCGGTCGAGGTCGAGAAGAACGTCATGTTCCTCATCCTCACCCTGATCATCGTGGTGGCGGCGTTCAACATCGTCTCCAGTATGATCATGCTGGTGAAGGACAAGGGGCACGACATCGCGATCCTGCGCACGATGGGCGCGACACGCGGCATGATTCTGCGCATCTTCATCCTGTCGGGCGCCAGCATCGGCGTCGTCGGCACGCTCGCCGGGTTCGTCTTGGGCGTCGAATTCGCGACTCATATCGAACAGATCCGCCGCGCGATCCAGGCCGTGATCGGCACCGATCTGTTCTCGGCGGAAATCTATTTCCTCACCCAGATTCCCGCCCGCGTCGATCCTTATGAGGTCGCCACGGTCGTGGCGATGGCCTTTGGCCTGTCGTTCCTCGCGACGATCTATCCGTCATGGCGGGCCGCGCGCCTCGATCCGGTCGAAGCCCTTCGTTATGAGTGATACGCCGACGCTCGAACTGCGCGGCTGCACCCGAATCTATCATCAGGCGGGCGCGGCCCTTCCGGTTTTGCGCGGCGTGAACCTCTCGATCCGTCCCGGCGAGATCGTTGCCCTGGTGGGTCCTTCGGGCGCCGGCAAATCGACGCTCCTTCACACCGCGGGCCTGCTTGAAAAGCCCGATTCGGGCGAAGTCCTCCTCGCGGGCAAGGATTGCAGCGCCATGAGCGATGACGAGCGCACCGCCGCGCGGCGTTCGGGCATCGGCTTTGTCTATCAGTTTCACCATCTCTTGCCCGAATTCTCGGCCGCCGAGAATATCGTCCTGCCGCAGATGATCGCTGGCGTCTCGCGCAAGGTCGCGCGCCGACGCGCGGATGAACTGCTCGGCCTCGTTGGTCTGAAGCCGCGCGCGGATCATCGTCCGGCGCGGCTCTCGGGCGGCGAGCAACAGCGCGTGGCGATCCTGCGCGCACTCGCCAACGCGCCGCGCCTGCTTCTGGGCGACGAGCCGACCGGCAATCTCGATCACAAGACGGCCGACGAAGTGACCGCCGTGCTGATCGATCTCGTGCGCCGCACCGGCCTCGCGGCTCTGATCGCGACCCATAATCTCGATCTGGCAAAACGCATGGATCGCATCCTGTCGCTCGAAGACGGTGTAGTCACGGCGGTTGCCAACTGACGTCGTCAGGCGTTTCGCAATTCCATCATCGGCCTGTCACCGAAGCGTCATGAACCGCCGTTAAGAATCCCCGGCGTTCCGCTCGCATGAGCCGGACACGCGCTCAAATAAAGAGGGGGAGTCTCGTGAGCCAGGCTGCTGTCACGCCGCACGACCAACATCATCCATTGCATACGACGGCCACGCCGTCATGGACGGCGAAGGCGGGGCCGTTTATCGCCCTGGGCGTCTTGGCGCTCGGTGCGATCTATGCCGGCTCCGCTTTGCTTTCCGATCTGGGAACCGCACCGTCGCCGGGCGTGCTGGTTTACACGCTGCTCGGCTTGGCGCTGCTGATCGCGCTCGGCTTCGAATTCGTCAACGGGTTCCACGATACCGCCAATGCGGTAGCGACCGTGATCTACACCCACTCGCTGCCGGCTTATTTCGCGGTGATCTGGTCGGGCTTCTTCAACTTCCTGGGCGTGCTGACATCGACGGGCGCGGTGGCCTTCGGCATCATCTCGCTCCTGCCGGTCGAACTGATCCTGCAAGTCGGAAGCGGCGCCGGCTTTGCCATGGTTTTCGCCCTGTTGATCGCGGCAATCATCTGGAATCTCGGAACCTGGTATTACGGCATTCCCAATTCGAGCTCGCATGCCCTGATCGGATCGATCATGGGCGTCGGCTTGATGAACCAGTTGATGTCGCCGGCCAATAGCGGCACCAGCGGCGTCGATTGGGGCCAGGCGCTCAACGTCTTCAAGTCGCTGCTGTTCTCGCCGATCGCCGGGTTTTTCCTCGCCGGGCTGCTGCTTTATCTCTCGAAATTCCTCATCCGCATTCCCGCGCTCTACAAGGCGCCGGTCGGCAATGCACCGCCGCCGTGGTGGATTCGCGGCTTGCTGATCCTGACCTGCACCGGGGTCAGCTTCTTCCACGGCTCGAATGACGGTCAAAAGGGCATGGGCCTCATCATGCTGATCCTGATCGGTACCGTGCCGATCACTTATGCGCTCAACCGGTCGCTGCCCGACAGCGAAGTCGCGTCATTCCTGCAATCCTCCGCTTCTGCTTCGACGGTCATCGAGGGCAAGGGCGCCGGATACGAGATCATCGGCAATCCGCGGCCCGTCGTGACACTCTATGTCGCGCAGCATCAGATCAGTCCGGGCACCTATCCCTCGCTCGCGGTCCTCGTTACCGACATCGCCAAGCAGGTGAAGCAGTACGGCTCCTTGGCGAAGATGCCGAACGACGCGGTCGGCAACATGCGCAACGACATGTATCTGACTTCCGAGGCCCTGCGCCTCTTGATGAAGGACAAAGCGGCCGAATTGTCGGCTGCCGATGTTTCGACCTTGAACGGCTATAAGAAGTCGCTCGATGAATCGACGAAGTTCATCCCGCTCTGGGTGAAAATCGCCGTCGCCATCGCGCTCGGATTGGGCACGATGGTCGGCTGGAAGCGGATCGTCGTCACCGTCGGCGAAAAGATCGGCAAGGAACACCTGACCTATGCCCAAGGTGCTTCGGCCGAGATCGTCGCGATGGGCTTGATCTGGGCGTCGGATAGTTACGGTCTGCCGGCCAGCACGACCCATGTACTGTCGTCGGGCGTCGCCGGCACGATGGCGGCGAGCGGCTCGGGCCTGCAGGTCAGCACGATCAAGAGCATGGCGCTCGCCTGGGTGATGACGCTGCCGGCCGCCATGGTGATCTCGGGAAGCCTGTTCGCCCTGTTCCGCTACATTTTTTGAACGGCCCCGCCACTCAGACCTCATTCACAACGCGAGGAGACTTCGATGCGCGCGATTGATGTAATGGTACGCGATGTCGTCACGGTGCACGCCGATACCGATATCGCCGAAGCGATCAAATTGCTGGCCGAGCACGACGTCAGTGCTCTGCCGGTGGTCGATGCCAGTAACCAACTCATCGGCATCATCAGCGAGGCCGATCTCATCCATCGCGTCGAGATCGGCACCGAAAAGCACCGTCCCTGGTGGCAGGAGGCCGTCACCGGCGCGTCCGCCCTTGCCGAAGACTTCGCCAAGTCGCATGGCAAGAAGGTCGAAGAGCTGATGACGGCGGATGTCGTGTCGGCGACGGAGGAGACGCCTCTGTCGGAGATCGCCGCTCTGCTCGAGCATCATCGGATCAAGCGTGTGCCGATTACACGCGATGGCAAACTGGTCGGTATCGTGAGCCAATCGAATCTGATCCAGGCTCTCGCATCCGCCATCGTTCATTCCGATGCGACCGGCGAAGGCGACCGCGCGATCCGACAGGCATTGTTGGAACGATTGGAAAAGCAGTCCTGGACCGATTTCGGCAGCCGCAACGTCATCGTCACCGGCGGCACGGTGCATTTGTGGGGGCTCATCAGTTCCGATCCGGAGCGCAAGGCGTTGATCGCGCTGGCCGAGGAAGTTCCCGGTGTCACGCGCGTCTCGGACGAAATGTTCCCGACCCACTGACGACGCTTCGTCCTCAAGAGAAACCCGCCCCCGAGCAATCGGAGGCGGGTTTTTTGCGTCCGCTTGTTACGCGACGTCTTCGGATTCTTCTTCGTGGAGATCGGCGTGAAGCTTGCCGGCGCTCTGGGCGTGGTCGGTCGCGTGGAGGTGATGGCCGTGTGCCGCGTGCGCGTGGTGCGCCGCCTGCTCGAGATCGTCGTTGCGGTGATGATGCGCAGCCTGGCGGTGGTGCTCGGCCGCTTTTTCGTGATGGATCGCCGCCTTGTCGTGATGGTCGGCGAGCTTGCTGCCCGGTGTCGTCATGGCTCGTGCCTTTCGGTTGGGCGGACGAAGCGTCCGCCGCCGAAAGCTAAGCCGGTGATATTGCGTCCGAGAGGCGGTGCGGTGACCGGTGCGTGACGCGTTTAGACGCCTTCGGCGAACCGGATGTCGCGTTCCACGGCACCGACCAGGCACTTGAGGGCGGCCTGATAGCCGGGGCTGTCATGGGTGGCGACGGCCGCGTCCACGCTGGGGAACTCGATCACCACGACGCGCTGATTGAGGCCGGATTCATAGACTTTGCTCGGCATGCCGCGGACGAGAAATTTCCCGCCGCCGGCCTCGATCGCGGGACCGGCGAGCTTGCCGTATTCCACCATCGCTTCGGGCTTCGTGATCGAGCGATAGGTCGCAACCCAATATCCCTTGGCCATTTTTCGGTCCTCCCTTGATGTCATCGACAAGCCGGATGGCGAAACCGTAGCGACGGCGATGAGGCCGTGCAAGCGGCCGCCTCAGGCGTTAAACGCTCAGCTTCTGGAATTCCGCCGGTGGCGTGATGTCGAAACCGTTGGCGCTGCAGCACACCATCGAGAACTGGCCGACGCCAGCGATGAGGCCGACGAGATCGTCGCTGCCGAAGAGCTTTTCGGCCTCTTGATAGGTTGCCTCGCTCAGCCCCTTATTGGTTAGCAGCTCCTTGGCGAGCTTGTGTGCCATCGCTTCGCGCGGATTGGGCAGGGCGGGCGTCTTGCCGGCGTTGATCGCGTCGATGATCGGCTGATCGACGCCTTGCGACAGGGAATTGCGTGCCTGCGCGCCCCAGGGATATTTCGCGTTCCAGAAGCGGCACACGGTCAGTACTGCGATCTGGCGCTCGCGGCCGGTGAGCTTGAACGAGCCGATCGCCTTACCCATCTCCTGCGAGGCAATGAAGAGCTTGGGGTTGCGGATATAGGCATAGTAGGGGCCGCCGACCGGTGCGTTTGCCGCTTTGGCCTCGTCATAGACACGACCTTGCTCGGCGTTCAACTCTTCCCGCTTCAGGATTGCGATGCGTGTCATTTAACCCTCCCTTGTTGGCGTCGTTGCGGTGAAGTGTAGCGGATAGACGCACCGCTGTAGAATCCGCTTGCGCCTCGGTCGTGCTCTGCCAAGCTGAGCGGCATGTCATTCGCCGATTTCATTCATCTGCGCGTCCACTCCGCCTATTCGCTCGCGGCGGGGGCGATCAAGGTCAAACAACTCGTCGCGCTCGCCAAGAAAAACGCCATGCCGGCCGTGGCGATGACCGATGCCGGCAATCTGTTCGGCGCGCTCGAATTCGCAATGGCCGCCGCCGAATCGGGGGTGCAGCCGATCATCGGCAGCGAGCTGGGATTGCGCCGGGCGGACGGCGATGGTGTGCGACTCGCCCGCCAGATGGGGCCGTCGCTCGCACCCGACTCGATTCTGCTGCTGGTTCAAAATGAGGTCGGCTATCGAAATCTGCTGACCTTGGTCAGCAAATCCTTCATGGAGACGCCGAGCGGCGAGGTGCCGCAGATCGATATCGCGGCGCTGCAAGGCCACAGCGACGGCCTGATCCTGCTGACGGGCGGCCCGTCCGGTCCGATCGGGCGCCTGCTCGGCGAGGGGCAGAAAGACGCCGCCGCCGCACTCCTGAAGCAGCTCGTCGCGCTGTTCCCCGACCGGCTTTATGTCGAGCTGATGCGTCACGGCATGGCGACCGAAGACCGCATCGAAGGCGAGTTGATCGACTTGGCCTATGCGGACAACCTGCCGCTGATCGCGACGAATGACGTCTATTTCGCCGATCCCAGCTATTTCGAGGCGCACGATATTCTGCTGTGCATCGCCGGCGGGACCGTGCAGAGCGACACCAATCGGCGTCGCCTCACCCCCGAGCATTATTTCAAGTCGCCGGCGCAGATGCGCGAGCTGTTCTCGGATCTGCCCGAGGCGTGCGACAACACCTTGGCGATCGCGCAACGCTGCGCCTACATGCCGGAATCGCGGGCACCCATCCTGCCGCCTTTCCCGAGTGCCGAAGGCAAGCTGGAATCGGACGAGTTGCGCTTGGCCGCGCGCGCCGGGCTCGATCGCCGCATGGAAGTGCAGGTCTATCGTCCGGAGATGAACGCCGACGAACGCACCGTTGCTGCCAAGCCCTATGTCGAACGGCTGGAATTCGAGCTGAAGACCATCATCTCGATGGGCTTTGCCGGTTACTTCCTGATCGTCGCCGAATTCATCCAATGGTCGAAAGCGCAGGGCATTCCGGTGGGACCGGGCCGCGGCTCGGGCGCCGGCTCGGTGGTCGCCTGGGCGCTCACCATCACCGATCTCGATCCGTTGCGGTTCGGCTTGCTGTTCGAACGCTTCCTCAATCCCGAGCGCGTGTCGATGCCCGACTTCGACATCGACTTCTGCCAGGATCGCCGCGACGAGGTGATTCGTCACGTCCAGGAAGCCTATGGCCGCGATCGCGTGGCGCAGATCATCACCTTCGGAAAGCTGCAGGCGCGCGCCGTGCTGCGCGATGTCGGCCGTGTGCTCGCGATCCCCTATGGCCAGGTCGATCGCATCTGCAAGCTGGTGCCGAACAATCCGGCGGCGCCCGTCACGCTGCAGCAGGCGATCGACGGCGAGCCCGTGCTGCAGCAGATGCTGGAGGAGGACGAGACGGTCGCGCGCCTCGTCGCCATCGCGTTGAAGCTCGAAGGCCTTTACCGCCATGCCTCAACCCATGCGGCCGGCGTGGTGATCGGCGACCGGCCGCTCGAGGAATTGGTCCCGCTCTATCGCGATCCGCGCTCCGACATGCCGGTGACGCAGTTCAGCATGAAATATGCCGAGCTGGCGGGGCTGGTAAAGTTCGACTTCCTCGGCCTGAAGACGCTCACCGTGTTGGCCAAGGCGGTCGAAATGCTGGCGGCGCGCGGCGTCACGCTCGATCTCACCACGCTGCCGCTTGACGACAAGAAGAGTTATGCGCTGATGGCGCGTGGCGACACGGTCGGCATCTTCCAGCTCGAA
Source organism: uncultured Rhodospirillales bacterium (assembly GCA_903828515.1). GTDB lineage: Bacteria > Pseudomonadota > Alphaproteobacteria > ATCC43930 > CGMCC-115725 > CAIKMD01. The sequence goes on from CAIKMD010000002.1 coordinate 289,494, forward strand.
GGCTCGGGCATGCGGGACATGCTCAAGAAGCTGGGTCCTGACCGGTTCGAGGACATCATCGCGGTCGTGGCGCTCTATCGTCCGGGCCCGATGGAAAACATTCCGCGCTACATCGAGGTCAAGCACGGCCGCGAGAAACCCGATTATCTCCATCCGAAGCTGCAGGCGATTCTCGAAGAGACACACGGCATCATCATCTATCAGGAACAGGTGATGGAAATAGCCAAGGTGCTGTCGGGCTATTCGCTCGGCAGCGCCGATCTTCTGCGCCGCGCCATGGGCAAGAAGATCAAGGCCGAGATGGACGCGCAGCAGAAACAGTTCGTCGACGGCGCGATCGAGCGCGGCGTCGCGCCCGCGCTAGCCGAACATATCTTCGAGTTGGTGGCGAAATTCGCCGGTTACGGCTTCAACAAGTCGCACGCCGCGGCTTACGCGCTGGTCGCCTATCAGACCGCGTATCTGAAGGCGAATTATCCGGTTGAGCTGCTTGCCGCGTCGATGACCCTCGACATGGGCAATACCGACAAACTCAATCTCTTCCGGCAGGAATGCGGTCGTCTCGGCGTCAAACTCCTGCCGCCCGACATCAATCACTCTTTCGTCGGCTTTGCCGTCGAGGAGACCCGCGAGGGTCCCGCGATCCGCTATGCGCTGGCGGCGGTAAAGGGCGTCGGCGCCGCGGCGATGGATCAGGTCATTGCCGAGCGCAAAACCAATGGGCCGTTCAAGGACCTGTTCGATTTCGCCCGCCGTCTCGACGTCAAAAGCTTCAACCGCCGGCAATTCGAAAGCCTGGTGCGGGCAGGGGCCTTCGACAGCCTCAACCGCAATCGCGCGCAAAGCCTTGCCGGGATCGATCTTCTGCTCCGCATCGCCGGTGCCGCGGCTGAAGAGCGCCAAAGCCAGCAGGTCAATCTGTTCGGCAAGGATGAGGCTGCCGCTAATGGCCCGACGCTGCCGGCGGTGACCGATTGGGCGTCGATCGAGCGCCTGCAGCAGGAATTCGCGGCAATCGGTTTCTATCTCTCGAGCCACCCGCTCGACGGTTACGGCAAGAGCCTCGCCCGGGTCGGGGTGACGCGCTATGCCGAATTGCCCGACCGTTTGGCCGCCGGCGGTTCGACCCGATACAAGCTCGCCGGTATCGTGATCAGCCGCAAGGAGCGCTCCTCGGCCGAGGGAAGGCGCTTTGCCTTCGTCCAGATGTCGGACGCCAGCGGCACGTTCGAGGTCACGCTGTTCTCCGAAGTCCTGGCACAGAGCCGTCAGGCGCTCGACAGCGGCCAACCCTTGCTGGTGAGCGTCGACGTCCGAGCCGAGGATGATTTCCTGCGGCTGACGGCCCAGCGGCTCGAGCCGCTCGATCGCATCGTCGCGGATGCGGCGGCGGGGCTGAAGGTGACGCTTGGCGACGGGGCGGCCCTCGGACCTTTCCGGACGCTGCTCCAGGGCGAATCGGGCGGGCGAGGGCGTATCAGTGTGGTCGTGCCGCTGGTGAGCCAGGAGGTCGAGATCGAGCTTCCCGGCAAATTCCGGGTCAGCCCCCGGATGCTGGCCTCGGTTCAGGCGCTTCCCGGTGTGTTGGCGGTGCAAGAAATCTGAACCGCCGTCCGGCGGGTTTACGGCGCGCGCTGTCCAAGTAAAGAACACCGACAAAGCGCTATTTTAATCTTCGTTTATATTACAATTTATCGAATTAATAAGTGTTATTAAGGTTAAATCACTCATTAACCTTGATTTTCGTTGCTTTCATTTCAGCCATCGATATATTCATCCTTAATTCGGCGTAACCTTAAGAGACGTCGAAAAGGGCGCGGCAGTCGCGTCCGATTTCAGGGGCTGAGGATTATGGCAGGACGCAGCGGTGGGGTTCAGAGTCGCCCAGGATGGGCCTTGGAGCCCGATCTCGACCCGATCGACGATCAGTTACGGCGCCGGCGCTGGCGCATCCTGCGCGTGGCCCTGCCTTATGGCCACGGCCTCGATCCGCTGCCGGCCTGGGTGAAAACGCCCGAACAGTTCATCGGCTGGCTGATCGGCCGGCTCACGCCGCAGGCTCTGCATAATTACTTCGAGGACCTCGAGGAAATCGCCAAGCAGACCTGCGATCTCGAACTGTTGCGTCTGGCGCGAAAATATCTCGCCGCCCGTTGAGTGGAAGGGGCGTCGTCGGCGGAATTTGCATAACGCGCCGGGCTTTTCGCTAAGTCTTTGAATTTGCTTGGTGGCCCGTTCCTTGCTCTTGTGAAGGAACATAAGACGTGTGGCCCAAAGTTCAGGGACGGATACTTAAATAAAACGGTCGTCATCGGGACGTGGGTGACTTGGGTATCCCAACCCCCCAGGTTATCTTCGCCCCGATGACGCTATTCTCCCGATTGGCCGGCCCGCCCCTTGAGGCGGGCGCAGTTTTTTTTAATATAGCGGTCGGTTCGAGACGGCGCCCTCGTGAGACGGGTAGGCCGAGGAGGTTGTCGTGAATACCGCGCGCATGGTCGGCCAAGGCAAATTTTCGGTCGGACAAATCGTCCGCCACCGGCTTTACGCGTTTCGGGGCGTGATTTTCGACGTCGACCCGATCTTCAACAATACCGACGAATGGTACAATTCGATCCCGGCCGAGCGCCGCCCGTCGAAGGATCAGCCCTTCTATCATCTGCTGGCTCAGAATTCGAACGGCGGCCCGTACGAGGCCTATGTTTCGGAACAGAACCTCCTGCCCGACGGCGAGAACGGTCCCGTGACGCACCCCACCATCGACGTCATGTTCGAGCGCTATGCCGGCGACCACTACGTGATCCGTCCCAGCCGCCGCCAATAAAACTCAGCGGCTCTTCCACGTGAAGATCGACGAGACCGCGTAGTTCCACACCGAGCCGACGACGATCCCGGCGATCCCCGCGACCCACCAGACCTCTTGTTGATTGAACAGGTAGGCGGCGATGCCGATATTCGCGGCCGCGCCAAGGCTGCAGATCACATAGAACGACACGAGGCCGCGCAAGGCGCGCCAGCCTTTGAGCCGGCGATCGGCATAGGTGAATACGTTGTTGAGGAAGAAATTGACCGTCATCGCGGTGATCGTCGCGGTCGTCTGCGCGGCGAGGAAGGACAGACCGATCACCTGAAGCGCCGTCCACAGGACTCCCATGTGGATGAAAACGCCGAAGCCGCCGATCAGGGCAAACAACGCAAACCGTACCGGCACGATATGGCCGATCAGCTTGTCGGCCAGCAGCATGGCGAATTCCCATGCGACCATCATGTCGAGCTTGCTCTCGCCGAACTGGCGAACCCGAAAATCGTAAGGCAGCTCCTTGAGGCGCGGCGGCGTTTCGGACGAGGCCAGGATATCGAGCAGGATCTTGAATCCCTGCGCGGATAGTTTGCGCACCGCGCCCTCGAAGACGGGCCGCTTCAGCATGAAGAAGCCGCTCATCGGATCGGCAATCTCGGCCTTGGTGATGAGACGCGAGAGGCGGGTGGCAAACGCGCTCGCGCGTTGCCGCGAGGCATCCCATTCGCCGACGCCGCCGCCGCTGACATAGCGACTGCCGACGACAATGTCGTAGGGTTCTTCGCGCAAGGTCTGGAACATGCGCGGCAGCAAGGCCTCGTCGTGTTGAAGGTCGGCGTCGATCACCGCGACATAGGGCGACGACGAGGCGAGGATGCCCTCGATACAGGCGGTGGAAAGGCCGCGGCGGCCGATGCGCTGCAGGCAGCGAACCCGCGGATCGCGCCGCGACGCCTCGCGCACCGCGGCGGCGGTGCCGTCGGGCGAATCGTCATCGACGAAAATCGCTTCCCAGGCGATTCCCGCCAGCACATTGGACAGCCGCTCGATCAGCAGCGGTACATTCTCGCGTTCGTTGAAGGTCGGCACGACAACCGTCAGATCGGGGGCGTCCAAGAGAATTCCTTTGACCCGGAAAAGTCGCGGATGGTGCCCAGAGCGGACCGGATTGTCCAGTGCTTGAGCGTCGCACGCGCCGAACAACGCGGCGCGCGGCGTTGACAATTCCCGGTTGGTGCGGATCATGGCCGGAAGAATTCGGGGAGGGACGGAATTGGGCATCGAGTCGGGGCATCAGGCGACGATTGCGACGCTCGGATTCGGCGACCTCTCTTGCGTCAATCCGGTCGGCGACCGGTCCGCTCCCAGAAAGGCAATCACATGAGACGACTTCCTGTCCTCGGATTGGCGGTGGCGCTGGTCTTCGCGGCATCGATCGCGCGCGCGGAAGAGCCTTTGGTGATCAAAGCGGCATGGGCGTCCGTGCCGGGACAACTCTTCCCCATTCTGATGCAGATGAAGAACGTGCTCGTTCATTACGGGAAGAGCTATACGGTCGAGCCGATCCGCAGTCCGGGCAGCGGTCCGCAGACGACGGCGCTAGCGACGGGCGATTTGACGCTGGCCTATTTCGCGCCCGCCGCCTTCGCGCTGGCGATCCAGAACGCGCATATGTCGGACCTGAAGCTGATCGGCGAAGCGACGCGCGACGGGTATCAGGATTACTTCACGCGGCAATTCGCGGTGAAGGCCGACGGTCCGATCCATAAAATCGAGGACCTCAAGGGCAAGGTCATCGGCGACAACAGCATCGGCGGCGCGATGGATCTCGGCCTGCGCTACATGATGATGGCGCACGGCATGCAGGATAAGACCGACTATACGATCGTCGAGATCGAGTTTCCCAACATGGTCGCGGCGCTCAATGCCGGTCGGATCGATCTCGGCTTCTTCACGACGCCGTTCTCGATCGAGCCGGTGAAATCGGGCGCGGTCCGGGTTCTCTTCACCATGAAGGACGCGATGGGCGGCGAATCCGAACTGACGGTCATCGCCGTCCGCAAGCCTTTCATCGACGCGCATCGCGCGGCCCTCGTCGATTATTTCGAGGACACGCAGCGCGCGATGATCGCGCTGCTCGATCCGGCCAATCGCAGCGCGTCGATCGATCTCGTCGCGAATTTCACCAAGCAGCCAGCGTCGGACTACGCCAACTGGCTGTTCACCAAGAGCGACGACTATCACGCGCCGGACGTGCGGCCCAATATCGAGGCGATGCAGAAGAATCTCGATATTCAACGGAAATTGGGTTTGCTCAAGACCGATATCGATGTGAAAGCCTATGCGGATTTGTCGATGGTCGACGAGGCCTGGGCGCGAATTCACCACTAGGGTCGGTGGCGTCCATCGCCGGTTGATTGTGCGTTGACAATGAAAGCCGCGCATGAGGATGATGCGGCAAGAAAAACACGGGAAATAGGGCAGGGAGCGGTTTCATGATCAGGGTCGGGGGCGTCGCGTTCGCGCTCGCCATGGCAAGCCTGTTCAGCGCGACGGCACAGGTCGTGCGGGCCGATGAGCCCGTGCATCTGCGTCTCGGCTGGGCCGTGGTGCCGGCCCAACTGACGTCGGTCCTGTTCGCCAAGCCCGAACTCCTGAAGCACAACGGGAAATCCTATACAGCCGAGGCGGTTCATTTCCGCGGCAGTTCGCCCCAGATCACCGCGCTCGCGGCGGGTGAGCTCGATCTCGCGGCGTTGGCTTACTCGTCATTTGGCCTCGCCATTCAGAACGCGCACATGGACGACGTGCGGGTGGTGTCCGATCTCTATCAGGACGCGATCCCCGGCTATTACTCGAACCAGAACATGGTTCGCGTGGACAGCCCGATCAAAACCGTCGAAGACCTGAAGGGTACGGTGATCGCAACCAACGGCATCGGCGGCGCGCTCGATATCGCAGCCCAGGTCATGCTCAGCCGTCACGGTCTCCAGCCCAAACGCGATTACCAGATCATCGAGATCGAATTCCCGAACATGATCCCGGCGCTGGAGCAGAAAAAAGTCGACATGGTCGAAATCGGCACGCCGTTTTCCATCGTGGCGGCGAAAGAAGGCAAGGCGCGGACCCTTTTCGATGTCGGGCAGGCCATGGGCCCGACCCAGCTCACTTTATGGGCAGCCCGCGTGCCGTTCATTGCCGCGCATCGCGCGGCATTGGTCGATTTCTTCGAAGATGTCCAGACCATGCTCCATTGGTACCTCGACCCCAAGAACCGGGCCGAGGGCATCCGCATCGTGGCGGGCGTCACCAAGGCGCCGGAATCGGATTTTGCCGATTGGCTGTTTACGAAAAACGACTACTATCGGGACCCCGACGCGCGGCCGAACCTGATCGCGCTTCAGGCGAATCTCAAGACCCAGAAGGAACTGGGCCTTCTCAATATCGACATCGATGTCGGCAAATACGCTGATCTCACCCTCGTCGACGAAGCCGCCAAGCGGCGGCATTGACGGATCGAATGGACCTTCGAGGCATTTCGCATGACGTCTAGCGGCATTAGTTTCAACGGCGTTTCGCACACCTATCGGCCGCCGCGCGGGCGCCCCGTCTTGGCGCTCGACGGTGTTTCGCTCGAGGTGAAAGATCGCGAGTTCGTCGCCCTGTTGGGGCCGTCGGGTTGCGGCAAGAGTACGCTCCTTTACCTGTTGGGCGGTTTCATGCCGGTCGAGACCGGTACGATTTCCGTGGCCGGCAAGACCGTCACTGGGCCGGGCCCGGATCGCGGCGTCGTCTTTCAGAACTTCGCCCTGTTCCCCTGGAAAACCGTTCAACAGAACATCGTCTACGGGCTCGAAAAACAGCGCATGCCCAAGCCCGAGCGCGAGAAGCGGGCGCAGGAATTGATCGAACTCGTCCACCTCGAAGGGTTCGGCGACAGCTATCCCTCGCAATTGTCGGGCGGCATGAAGCAGCGTGTGGCGATCGCCCGAACGCTGGCGATCGATCCGTTGACCCTTCTGATGGACGAACCGTTCGGCGCGCTCGACGCGCAGACCCGCACGCTCATGCATGAAGAATTGCTGGCGATCATGCGCCGGACGCCCAAGACCGTTGTCTTCGTTACCCATGACGTGCGCGAGGCGGTCTATCTTGCCGATCGCGTCGCCGTGATGACGGCGCGGCCGGGACGCATCAAGGAAATCGTCGATACCAAACCGTCGACGGGTTCGCGCGCGGAATTCATCCACACGCAGGAATACACCGAGAAGGTCGATTATCTCTGGAACCTCGTTCGCGACGAAGCGATCAAGGCTCAGGGCGAGCATTGATGACCAACAACGTCGTCGTTCGTTACATCCCGCTGCTCCTGCTGGCGATCCTCTGGGAGATCGCGCCGCGGATCCATTTCGTCGATCCCAGCGAATTGCCGCCGTTGAGCGCCGTCCTCAAAGCATGGTGGAGCCTTCTGCTCGACGGCGAGGGGCATACGTTTCTTGCCGTGTTCTTCAAAGGGTCGTTGTGGAGCAACGGCGTCTCGTCGTTCATCAACTGGTTCTTCGGTCTGGGCGGCGCCATCGTCATCGGCGTTTTCCTAGGCGTGTTCATGGCGCGCTATCAGACCTTCGACGATGTCGTGAGCCCGCTGGTCAAGGCGCTCTATCCGATGCCGAAATCGGCGCTTATTCCGGTGATGATCCTGTGGCTCGGTCTCGGCGCCGGTTCGAAGATCGCCTCGATCGGCTTGAGTTGTCTGTTGCCGGTGATCTTGAGCACCTATAACGGCTCGCGCGGCGTCGAACAGACGCTGATCTGGTCGGCGCGGTCGCTCGGCGCAACCGATCGCGAATTGTTGTGGGAGGTCATCCTGCCCAGCGCCTTGCCCGAAATTCTCGCCGGCATCCGCAATGCCGTGGCGATTTCGTTCATCGTGCTGGTCGCGTCGGAGCTTCTGGTCGGTCAGCACGGGCTCGGCTATCTGATTTCGTTCCTCGGCGAAGGCGGCGTCTACGATGCGATGTTCGCGGTCGTCGTGACCGTGTCGGCCCTGGGCTTCGCGGCCGACCGGGCTTATCTCTATTTCATGCGGCGGACTTTGATATGGAGAGAGTAAACGCCAACTGGCGGCGCACGCTGTTGCGTTCGTCGTCGGTCATCCTTCTTGCGGTGGCGTGGGAGTGGGGCGCGCGGATGCACTTCGTATCCGACTTCCTGCTGCCGTCGCTCTCGTCGGTGCTGACGCGTCTGTTCGAGGATATCGTCTCGGGCGACATTCTGGTCGGTCTCGGCCTGACCATGTTGCGGACCTTGGCCGGTTTCACGATCGCCGCGGCAGCCGGGATCGTGATCGGCATCACCATCGCGCGTATCCGCGTGATCCGCTGGTTCTTCGACCCGGTGGTTTCGGTCGGCAATCCGCTGCCGAAGATCGCCTTCCTGCCGATCTTCATCCTGTGGTTTGGCGTGTTCGACTGGTCGAAGATCGCCATGGTCGCGTTCTCGTCGGTCTTCCCGGTCGTGGTCGCGACCTGGGCGGCGACCGAGAGCGTCGACAAATATTTATTGTGGTCGGCGGAAAGTCTTGGCGTCAGCAAGCGGCAATTGCTGTGGCAGATCGTGCTGCCCGCGGCGATGCCGCAGGTCTTCACCGGGCTTCAGATCGCCCTGCCGATTTCGCTGATCGTCGTCATCATCTGCGAGATGACGATGGGCGGTCAGGGCCTGGGCGGCTCGATGATGACCTCGATGCGCTTCGCCGACAGCCCTGGCGTGTTCTCCGGCATCGTCGCCATCGCGATCGTCGGATCGCTGGTGGTCAAGGCCATGGAACTCATTCGCAAGCGGCTCCTCGTCTGGCACGAAGAAAACGCGCACTAGCCGCCGAGGATCGTGCCCGCCGCGATCCCGGCTTCGTTGCCGGCGATCTTCTTGCCGTCGTCGATCCGACAGCGCAGTACCTCGATGAGGCCGCCCTGCGCGCAGATCGTGAAGCTCGTTTCCGAGACCTTGCTGACCTGGCCGGGTTTCGAGCCTTTGACCATGCCGAAGGTTCGCGCCGGGTGTTTCTTCGCCTCGAAGATCGTCAGCTTCTTGTCGCCCCATTTGGTCCAGGCGCCGGGCGCCGGGTTGCAGCCGCGGATCAGGTCATAGATATGGTCGGCATGGCCGCCCCAGTTGATCTTACTCTCCGAGTCGCGGCACCAGCCCTCGTAACTGGCTTGTGATTCGTCCTGGGTTGTTTCGCGTGATTTGCCGCCGATGACCGCCTCGGCCGCCTCGATCAGCGCCTTGATGCCGGCCGGAAAAATCTTGTCGAAATAGACGCTGCCCAGCGTGTCGTCGGGGAGGATGTCGACTTCCTTTTGTAGAATGACCGCGCCTTCGTCGAGCCCGTCGGTCGGCCGGAAGATGGTGAGCCCGGTCTTGGTGCGCCCGTGAATGATCGCCCAGTTGATCGAACTCGGGCCGCGATGGAGCGGCAGCAGCGAGGGATGAAACTGGATCATGCCGTGCTTCGGAATGGTGACGAACGGCTGCGGCGCGAACTGGGTGACATAAGCCATCACGCCCAGTTCGACGTTCAACGCTTTGAGGGCGTCGAGCGCCTCGGGCGAACCCAGGCTCTTGAACTGGAAGGTCTTGAGGCCTTTCGCCTCAGCCGTTTCGCGCAACGGGTCTGGCCGAGCGCCGGGTGCTTCGGGCGCCACGAACACGCCGGCGACGTCGTCACCCCGTTCGAGGAAAGCCTCGAGCGCCGATTTGCCGAAGGCTTGTTGTCCGACGATCGCGATCCGCATGTTGGCCGTCCTCCCGATATCTTATCGCACGCTCATAGCAAATCCGCGATCTGCCGCAAACTTGCATGATCGGCAGATGTATGGGGCCGATGCGGTAGGGTGAGGGTTTTGGTCGTGCCCGCGAAGCGGGCGATGACCGCTGCCGTCTCGTCGAGCGGAACGGTGCTGCCCGGCGTCTCGTTGATCAGAATGGCGGCAACGCCGATTCCCGCGCCGCGCAGCGCGGCGAGCGCGGTCAGGGTATGACTAATCGCGCCGAGATAGGAACCGCCGACCAGGAGCGCGGCAATTTTCAACGCCGCGATCCAATCGAGGACGGTGCGTGTGTCGTCGAGAGGCACCATCGGGCCGCCGACGCCTTCGATCAATAATGCGCCGGCGGCTTGCGCGACGGCCTGACGCGAAAACACAACCAGCGCGTCGAAATCGAGTGTGCGGTTTTCCCGTCGTGCCGCCATGTCGGGCGAGAGCGGTGCCTCGAAACGCCAGGGCGCGATGCGGTCGAGCGCTTCGGTCGAGATCGGCAACCCGAGCGCGGCGAGAAGAATTCCAGGATCAGTGGTCGCAGCTTCGAACCGGTTGAACCCGCTGGCGACCGGTTTCAGGGCGCTGACTAGTTTGCCGCGTCGACGCAATTCCTGAATGAGCGCGGCGGTCACAAACGTCTTGCCGATATCGGTTCCCGTGCCGGTGACGAAGAGGGCGCTCATGGCAGGATGTGTTGCTTGATCGTCGCCGCGAGACGCTCGATCTCGGCATCGGGATGGCCGGCCGAGAAGGTGAGGCGCAGCCGCGCCGTGCCCTCGGGTACGGTCGGCGGACGGATTGCGGTGACCAGAAAGCCTTCGCGTTCGAGCAGCGCCGATGCGTCGACCGCCGCGCGCGCATCGCCGATCACGAGCGGCACGATGGGGCTTTGCGCCTCGGCGAGACCCGTCAGTCTCGTGAACTGTCGCGCCTTGGCGAGCGGCAAAGCCGCATAGGTGGGTTCGCGCGCGATGAGATCGAGCGCGGCGATCGAGGCGGCGACGCTCGCCGGCGGCAGGCCGGTCGAATAGACGAAACTGCGCGCGCGATTGCGGATCAGCTCGATCACCGGAAGACTGGCGCATAGATAGCCTCCGTAGGATCCGATCGCTTTGCTGAGCGTGCCCATTTGCAGCGACACCTCGGCGTCGCTAGGGGCGACCACGCCAAGTCCGTGCGCGTCGTCCGTCATCAGCCAGGCATCGAAGCGCGCCGCGAGCGCGGACAACTCGATCAGTGGCGCGCGATCGCCGTCCATCGAGAATACGGTCTCGGTGGCGATCAAGACATGCGCATGCTGCGCGCGGTGCTGCGCGAGCAGGTCGCCGGCATGAGCGGCATCGTTATGCCGGAAGCTCACGATCGTCGCGCGGCTCATTCGCGCGCCGGCCCAGATGCAGGAATGCGCCAGTTCGTCGAGAAGGACGAGATCGCCCTCGCCGACGAGGGCCGGGATGATGCCGATATTGGCGAGATAGCCCGAACCGAAGACGCACGCCGCTTCAGTACCCTTCATCGCGGCGAGTTTCGTTTCGAGTTCGGCGTAAAGCGGATGATTGCCGGTCACCAGGCGCGAGGCACCGGCGCCGACGCCATATTTTTCGATCGCCGCGATCGCGGCGTCGCGTAACGCCAGATGCTGGCTGAGATTGAGATAGTCGTTGCAGGAGAAGGACAGCAACCGCTTTCCATCGCGCTCGACCCAAACGCCGTCGAGGCGCGCGGTTTCGGCGATCCGGCGGCGCAGCGTTCGCGCCTCCAACGCGGCGAGTTTTCCGGCCGCGAATTCGTCCAACTTGTTCATGGGGCTTCCGCTTGACCTCTTTGGGATATAGCGGTACGCGAAGGGTCTCTCAAGGCAAAGGACCGGTTACGCATGCCCGATTCGACGTTGGAGACCGGTATCCGTCACGATTGGACACGCCCGGAAATCCGCGCGCTGTTCGATCTGCCGTTCGGCGATTTGATCTTTCGCGCGCAGGTCGCGCATCGCCGCCATTTCGATCCGCGCGAAGTGCAACTCTCGACCCTGCTGTCGATCAAGACCGGCGGCTGCGCCGAGGATTGTGCCTATTGCCCGCAGAGCGCGCTTTATGAAGCAGGCGTCGATGCGGAAAAGCTGATGGACTGTTCGGCGGTGATCGAGGCGGCCCGGGCCGCGAAGGAAGCGGGTGCGTCGCGCTTTTGCATGGGCGCGGCGTGGCGCGAGCCGAAGGATCGCGATATCGACGCGGTATCGGCGATGATCGCGGGCGTCAAAGCCTTGGGGCTCGAGACCTGCGCGACGCTCGGCATGTTGCGGCCGGATCAGGCGGAGCGGCTCAAGCAATCGGGGCTCGATTACTACAACCACAATCTCGATACCTCGCCCGAATATTACGGCGACATCATCACCACGCGTTGCTACCAGGATCGTCTCGATACGCTGGGGCATGTACGCGCGGCTGGTATCGCGGTGTGTTGCGGCGGCATCGTCGGCATGGGTGAGACCCGCGAAGATCGCGTCGGCATGGTCGAGGCCTTGGCGACACTGCCGGCGCATCCCGAAAGCGTGCCGATCAATCTCCTCGTCCCAGTCGAAGGCACGCCGCTCCATGGCGCTGCCGCTCTCGATCCGATCGAGTTCGTGCGCACGATCGCGGTGGCCCGCATTACGATGCCCGCGTCGATCGTGCGGCTCTCGGCCGGCCGCGAGACGATGAGCGACGAGACCCAGGCCTTATGTTTTCTCGCCGGCGCCAACTCGATCTTCTGCGGTGAGAAACTGCTGACGACGCCCAACCCCGAGCGCGACCGCGATCGTGCTTTGATGGATCGGCTTGGTCTGGTGCCGATGCGTGGCTGATCCGCGCTGGCTCGACGAGGGATTGCCGCATCTCTGGCTTCCCTATGCGCAGATGAAATCCGCGCCGGCGCCCTTGCCGGTGGTTCGCACCGAGGGCAGCCGGATATTTCTCGCCGATGGACGAAGCCTCGTCGATGGTACGGCCTCGTGGTGGACGGCGTGCCACGGCTATAACCATCCCTATATTCGCGAAGCTGTTGCGCGCCAATTGGAACGCATGCCGCACGTCATGTTCGCGGGCCTCGCGCATGAGCCGGCGGCGACGCTGGCAGCGCGCCTGGCCGTGCTGTTGCCGGGCGATCTCGATCATGTGTTCTTTTCGGATAGCGGTTCGGTCGCGGTCGAGATCGCGCTGAAGATGGCGGTCCAATTCTGGCTCAATCGCGGCGAGACGCGGACGAAGTTCCTGGCTTTTCGCGGCGGCTACCACGGTGACACGCTGGGCGCGATGACGGTCAGCGATCCCGAAGGCGGCATGCACCATCGCCTTGCGCCGGTTCTGCCGCATCACATCATCGCGGATTTGCCGCGGGATGAATCGTCCGTCGCCGCGTTCGAGCGGTTGATGGAACGCGAAGCATCATCGCTCGCGGCGATCATCGTCGAGCCGCTGGTTCAAGGCGCCGGCGGCATGATCTTCCACGAGCCGGAGGTTTTACGGTCTTTGCGGGATGCCGCCGATCGGCACGATGTTTTGCTGATCGCCGATGAAATCTTTACCGGCTTCGGTCGTACCGGCACGATGTTCGCGTGCAACGCCGCTGGGATTGCGCCGGATATCGTCACGCTCTCGAAGGCGCTGACCGGCGGCACGCTGGCGCTGGCGGCGACCGTTGCCAATCGTCGGGTCTTTGATGGATTTCGCTCCGACGACGCGGAAGCCGCCCTGATGCATGGGCCGACATTCATGGCCAATCCGCTGGCTTGTGCTGCTGCCAATGCCTCGCTCGATCTGTTCGATAACGAGCCGCGCCTCGCGCAGGTGGCCGCGATCGAGGCGATACTGAAGCGTGATCTTGCGCCATGCCGCGCGCTGAACGGCGTCGCGGATGTAAGGGTCAAGGGCGCGATCGGCGTTGTCGAACTCGATAACATCGCCGATATCGCTGCGCTGCGGCGGCGCTTCGTCGATGCGGGCGTGTGGATACGGCCGTTCGGCAACACGATCTATCTCACGCCGCCTTTCACCATCGCCGAGGATGAGCTGGCGATGCTGACCGGTGCGATCCGGCGTGTCTTGAGCTAGTGCCGGCGCGCGCGGGGCGGCGGCTGTTCGTCTTCGCGATAGGAACGGGCGACGATCGGGCTCGCCTGATGATGGACCATCCGCCACGCGCCGTTCTCGCGCACGAAGATATTGGTCGCCGCGAGATGGCCGGTATCGAGTTCTTCCTCGCAGAGCACGATGGCGAAGTCGCCATAGAGAAAAGCGCGGTCGTCGTGACACATCACATGCGGTGCGTCCGGGTTGACCATGATCGAGCGCCAGCTTTCGACGATGGCGCGGCGGTCGGTGAGCGCGGTCCAGCCCGGGTGGACGCACAGCACCGGCGCCTCGCGCGCCCATAGCGTGTCCATGGCAACGAAATCGCGGGTGGTGAAAGCACGGTAGAATTCCAGATTCGCGCTGAGCACGGCATCGTTATCGGCGATCGGTGCCATTCAATCTCCTCGGGAGGCGGGGGGCAATGATACCCGGCGGGGCGGGCCGAAGCCCGTTTCGATCCTTGCGCAAACAGGACGGCCTGAGTATATTGCGAACGCTTCGCAATTGCATAGTGCAATTGCATGAGTTCGTGCGGGTTGGTTCGGAATGCTGGCGATCGCTGTCATCGTCTTCCGCGAAGTCCTTGAAGCGTCTTTGGTTGTCGGCATCGTACTGGCAGCCAGCCGGGGCGTGCCGCGCCGTGGCCAATGGGTCTTCGGCGGCGTCGCCGCCGGGGTGCTGGGCGCCAGTATCGTCGCTGCCTTCACCGATGAGATCGGCTCCGCCGTCGACGGTATCGGCCAGGAAATTCTCAACGCCTGCATCTTGTTCGGCGCGGTTCTGATGCTGGGCTGGCACAATGTCTGGATGACACGCCACGCCAAGGAGCACGTCGTCGAGGCCACTCAGATTGGCCGGGACGTATTGGCGGGCGAGCGGCCGCTTTACGCCTTGGCCGTCGTGTGCGGCTTGGCCGTCGGGCGCGAAGGTTCCGAGGTCGTGCTGTTCGTGTACGGCATCGTCGCCGCGCAGGGGACCAGCATCTCGTCGCTGCTCGCCGGCGGTGGCGCGGGGCTCGCGATCGGCGTTGTGCTGGGCGCCGCGCTCTATTGGGGATTGGTGGCGATCCCGATGCGTCATCTTTTCGCCGTGACGAGCTGGATGATCCTGCTTTTGGCCGCGGGCATGGCGGCACAGGGAGCGGCGTTCCTGCTGCAGGCAGATCTCGTACCGCCGCTTGGCAATCTCTGGGATACGTCGCGCGTGCTGTCCGAACAAAGCCTGCTGGGTCAGGCGCTTCATGCGCTGGTGGGCTACGTCGCGCGTCCGACCGGGATTCAGCTCGTGTTTTATCTCGGTACCTTGTTGGTGATTGCCGGACTGATGCGGGTCTTCGGACGCGCACCGGCATCGCCCAAAACCATGACGCATCCCGCCGAATAGTTACGTTTTACGATTTATCGTCGGTGGGTTTTGGCGAGGCGGCTTTCTTTTGCCGATGCCGCAGCCATAATTTGACGCCGATGGCGGCAAGGACAAGGACACCGATGCCGATGACGAGACGGCCGGGTCCGCCAAGCTCGTGCAGGTCTTCGAAGAAGCGGCGGCCGAGCCAGTAGGTCGCGCCACCCCAGAATCCGACCCACAGCGCCGCGCCGATCGAGTTGTAGAGAAAGAAGCGCGGCCACGGCATCTCGAGCGTGCCGGCAATGATGCCGTTGAATTGCCGCAACACCACGACGAAGCGCGCGAACAGAACGACCATGTCGCCATAGCGCGCAAAGAAACCCTCGACCTTTTGCAACCGCGCTTGGGTGAGGCCGATGCGGCTGCCGTGACGGACGAGGAGCTTGTTGCCGCCGCGCGCGCCGATGAAATAGCCGATGCTGTCGCCGAGGACGGCGGCAACCCAGGCGACGGGAAGCAGGATCAGGATGTTGAGCGAGCCGTGCGAGGCAATCACCGCGCCGGCGATCAGCATGGTTTCGCCCGGCGTCGGCAGGCCGAAATCTTCGAGAAAAATGCCGATGAAGACGGCGAGATAGCCGTAATAGACGACAAAGTGGCGCACCCCGTCGGCGAAACCCAAAACGCGTCCCCCAAGGGTACCGGAATTGCTGACGGTGCCTCTTTAGGCGCAAAGCCGGATGGGGGCAATCGGCCTTGACTCTCCGGCTTCGATAAGAACAAATAGAGAACATTATCGGTCCCGAAACCCATGCAGAACAGTCGAGAGACCCGGCTCATCGCGCTGCGGCAGCAGCTTGCGATGCTGGAACGAGGCGGCCGGACAGAGACGGTCCTGCCCTTTGGCGTGCCGGCCATCGATGCCGGCCTGCCCGCCGGCGGCTTGCCCCTGGGTGCGTTGCATGAGGTCGAAGGCGAGGACGAGGACAATGCGGCGGCGACAGGGTTTCTGGCCGGGGTGCTGGCGCGGCTCATGCCTGAGCGCCCCGTGCTGTGGTGCCTCGTGCGTCCCGATCTCTATGCGCCGGGTTTGCTGCGGCATGGGTTTCAGACCCAGCGCCTGATCCTGGTTCGGACGTCCAACGACCGCGATATTCTTTGGGCGATCGAAGAAGGATTGCGGAGCGCCGCGCTTGCCGCCGTGGTCGGGGAAATCTCCGCCTTGCCGATGATCGCAAGCCGACGCTTGCAACTCGCGGCGGAAAATTCCGGCGTTACGGGATTCGTTTTGCACCGCCAGAGCGAAGCGTCCACGGTTTCCGCGGCCGTGACGCGGTGGCGGATCGCTTCGGTGCCGGGAGCGCTGAAAGCAGGCGAGCCGGGCGTGGGGCAGCCGCAATGGCGGGTCGACCTGGCGCGCTGTCGCGGCGGCCGGCCGGGAAGCTGGATGGTGGAGGCGTGCGATGCGACGGGTCTTGTCTCTCTTCCTGCCACGGTGGCCGATCGACCGGCGTTTCGCCGTCGAGCAAACGAATAAGGCATTCGTTCTCGTCACCAGCATCGCGGGCCGGCGGGTCATCACCGCCGTTACCGTTGCCGCCGCGACCGAAGGCATTACGCCCGGTATGACCCTGGCGGAAGCACGAACGTTCAAGCCCGATCTCGGTGTCGACGAAGCGGATGTCGTGGGCGATGCGGAATCCCTCGGCCGGCTCGCGCTGTGGTGCGAACGCTTCAGCCCGTTTGTGGCGCCGTGTGGAAACGACGGACTTTTCCTCGATGTGACCGGTTGCGCGCATCTCTTCGGCGGCGAGGCGGGACTGGCGGCTCAAGCGGTGGCGCGGCTGAACCGCCAGGGCATCGAATGCCGCGCGACGATCGCCGATAATGCGGAAACGGCTTGGGCTTTATCGCGCTTCGGCGGCCGAAAAATTACCGTCGTGCCAGGCGGTGGCGCCCGCGCGGCCTTGGCCGATTTACCGGTGGCGGCGCTCCGGATCGAGCCGCAAGCCGTCTCGCTTCTCACCCGGTTCGGTCTGCATCGCATTGCCGAACTTTATGCCATGCCGCGCGCCGCACTCATCGCGCGCTGCGGTGAAGGCGTGGGGCTTGCTCTCGACAGGGCCTTGGGTGTTTTGGCCGAGCCGCTCTCGCCATTGCCGCCGGCTTCATTGCGCTGGACGCGCCGTTCGTTTGCCGAACCGATCGCCACGCCGGAAGATATTGCGGCGGCGACACGTGAACTTGTCGAAACGCTGTGCCGGCGCTTTGCCGAGGAAGATATCGGCGCCCGCAAGCTGACGCTTGCGCTCCATCGTATCGATGGCCGGGTCGAGCAAGCGACCATCGGAACGGCGCGGCCGGAGCGCGATCCGCGTCATCTCTGGCGTCTGTTCGAAGAACGTCTGCCCACGCTCGATCCGGGGCTCGGCATCGAGGACATGGTGCTGACGGCGGGTCGGGTCGAGAGTCTGGGCGCGACGCAACTTGGTTTTCGGGGCGCGACGGAGAAGGACGAGATCGATCTCGCCGTGCTCGTCGATCATCTCACCAACCGTCTGGGGCCGCGCGCGGTGGCGCGACCGGTTCCCTACGAGAGTCATGTGCCCGAGCGTGCGGTGCGGTATGGTTCGGCGATCGGTCAAAGAAAGTCGGCTTGGCATTCGGATCGGCTGCGGCCGGTGCGGCTCTTGCATCGTCCCGAACCGATCGATGTGACCGCGCCGGTGCCCGACGATCCGCCGTTATTCTTTCGCTGGCGGCGCTTGATCCATCGCATCCGCCGCGCCGATGGGCCGGAACGCATCGAAGCCGAATGGTGGCGCGCAGCGGAAGAACCGCGTGACTATTATCGTGTCGAGGACGAGGCCGGCGAACGATTTTGGGTCTATCGCGCCGGGCTTTACCGGCCCGGAGCCTCGCCGCGCTGGTTCATGCACGGGATGTTCGGATAAACGCGCCTTGGCAAATCCGAGGCGGCATGCAATCTGAATAGGATGAGTTGGGTCTTCAACGCGCCACCGGCATCGAACGATCCACTGCGCCAAGCCGTGAGAGCCGCCTATCGCATCGACGAAAGCGAAGCGGTCGGGCGCATCCTCGATGCAGCCGCGGTGTCGCCCGAAACCAATGCGCGCATCGAAGAGACAGCGCGCCGGTTGGTGATCGAGGCGCGTCGGCGCCGTCACGGCAAGGGCGGCATCGACGCCCTGCTCAACGAATTCGCCCTATCGAGCGCTGAGGGCATCGCGCTGATGTGCCTCGCCGAGGCATTGCTACGCATTCCCGATGCCGAAACCGTCGACCGGCTGATCCGCGACAAGCTCAGCGATGCGGATTGGGCGCGCCATCTCGGTCATTCGAGTTCGCTCTTCGTCAATGCGTCGACCTGGGCACTGATGCTGACCGGTAAGCTGATCCACGACGATCCGGCAGCGCAGGATTGGGCGACGACGCTCCGGCGCTTCGCGGCGCGAACCGGCGAGCCGGTGCTGCGTCAGGCCGTCGCGTCCGCGATGCGCGTCCTCGGCCATCAATTCGTCATGGGACGCACGATCGACGAAGCGCTGACCCGTGCCGAGGCAAGCGAGGCCCAAGGTTATCGCTATTCCTACGACATGCTGGGCGAGGCCGCACGCACCAGCGTCGATGCCGCCCGTTATGCCGCACGATATCGCGACGCGATTGCCGCCATCGGTGCGCGGGTGAATGGACGCGATCTGCACCGCGCGCCGGGAATTTCGGTGAAGCTCTCGGCTTTGCATCCGCGTTACGAAGAGTCCCAGCGGCAACGCGTGCTGGCAGAGCTATTGCCCATCCTGATGACGCTCGCGCGTCAGGCGAAAAACGCGGGCATTGGATTGACCATCGATGCCGAGGAAGCGGACCGGCTCGATCTCTCGCTCGACCTGATCGCGGCCCTGGCCGCCGCGCCGGAACTCGCGGGCTGGAACGGCTTGGGGCTTGCCCTGCAGGCCTATCAGAAGCGGGCGCTGCCGGTGATCGATTTTCTGGCCGCGCTGGCGCGGCGAACCGGACGCCGGTTCATGCTGCGCCTGGTCAAGGGCGCTTATTGGGATAGCGAGATCAAGCGCACGCAGGAACGCGGGCTCGATGGCTTTCCGGTCTATACGCGCAAGATGGCGACGGATGTGTCCTATCTCGCCTGCGCGCGGCGCATCTGGACCGCGCGGGACGCGTTCTTTCCGCAATTTGCCACGCATAACGCGCATAGTGTTGCGGCCATTCTTGATCTCGTCGGTTCCGACCGCGACTTCGAGTTCCAGCGTCTGCATGGCATGGGCGAGGCGCTGTACGATCAGATCGTCGGGCTCGATGCGACGCAGGTGCCGTGCCGGATCTATGCGCCGGTCGGCGAGCACGAGGACCTGCTTGCTTATCTGGTGCGTCGCCTGTTGGAGAATGGTGCCAACACCTCCTTCGTCAATCGTCTCGTCGACGAGGAAGCGCCGATCGAAGCCCTAATTGCCGATCCGGTGGCGCGCCTGAAATCGCTACGCACCAAGCCGCATCCGCGCATCAAATTACCGCGCGATCTCTACGGCATCGAACGGCGCAATTCGCGCGGGATTGATCTGAGCGATCCGCTCCGGCTCGCGACACTATCCGCCGAATTGGCGGCGGTGGCGCAACAACCGTGGCTCGCCGCGCCAATCATCGGTGGCAAAGACGAAAGCGGCCCCCGACGCGCCGTGCTCGATCCGTCCGACCATCGTCGTTCCGCCGGCCAGGTGATCGAAGCCAATCCGGCACAGATCGAGGCAGCCTTGTCGCGCTCGGTGCGCGCCGCGCCTGAATGGGACAGAGTTCCGGCCGAGGATCGCGCGCGCTGCCTTGAGCGCGCGGCGGATTTGCTGGAAGCGCGGATGCCGGCTTTCATCGCGATGATCATTCGCGAAGGCGGGCGGACGATTGCCGATGCCTTGAGCGAGGTTCGCGAGGCGATCGATCATTGCCGCTACAGCGCGGCGCGTGCGCGCGCGGAATTCGCATCGCCGCTCGGGCTGCCCGGTCCGACTGGCGAACGCAATCTTTTAGCGCTGCATGGTCGCGGCGTCTTTGCCTGCATTTCGCCGTGGAATTTTCCGCTGGCGATCTTTCTTGGCCAAGTTGTCGGTGCCCTTGCTGCCGGCAACGCGGTGATCGCCAAGCCCGCCGAGCAGACGCCGCTGATCGCGGCGGCGGCGATCCGGTTGCTGCACGAAGCGGGCATTCCGGGCGACGTGGTTCAGCTTCTGCCCGGCGACGGTCCTTCGGTCGGCGCACCTCTCGTCGCCGATACACGCATCGCCGGCGTCGCCTTTACCGGCTCGACCGACACCGCGCGCGGAATCAACCTGGCGCTTGCCCAGCGCGGCGGCCCGATCGTGCCGTTCATCGCCGAGACGGGCGGACAGAACGCGCTGATCGCCGATTCATCGGCGCTGCCCGAACAGCTTGTCGCCGACGTGCTGATATCGGCGTTCGACAGCGCGGGGCAACGCTGCTCGTCTGCGCGTGTCCTGTTCGTCCAGAGCGATATCGCGGATCGGGTGATCAACATGCTGGCGGGTGCCATGGACGAACTGGTGATTGGCGATCCGGCATTGATCGCCACCGATATCGGGCCGCTGATCGACGAGCCGGCGCACGCGGCGCTTCAAACCCACGCCGCGCGGATGGCCCGCGAAGGTCGGGTCATTCGCGAGTTGGCGCTGCCGCCGGGAACCGAGCACGGCACCTTCTTCGCGCCACGCGCTTTCGAGATCGACCGTCTCGATCGTCTGACCGGCGAGGTGTTTGGTCCGATCCTTCACGTCATTCGCTGGCACGGCGATCGGCTCGATCAGGTTCTCGCGTCGATCGACGCGACCGGTTTCGGCCTGACGCTGGGGATACACAGCCGCATCGACGAGACGGTGCGGACCATTCAGCGGGGCTTGCGGGTCGGCAATACCTACGTCAACCGCAGCATGATCGGCGCGGTGGTCGGCGTGCAGCCTTTCGGCGGCGAGCGCCTGTCGGGTACCGGCCCGAAGATCGGCGGACCGCATTACCTTCAGCGCTTTGCCACCGAGCGCACGCTGTCGATCGACACCACGGCAGCCGGCGGCAATGCCAGCCTGATGTCGTTGGCGGATGACGAAGAAATTTAGGACGACAGAATCTCGTCGATCGCTTGCCGTGCTTGATCGAGCGTGACCGCGGCGACGCACGGATAGGCCTCGCCCTCGACGTGCGGCTGCGTGCAGTTCCACAGGCAGAAGTAACACGGCATCTTTTGGAACAGCATGCGCGTATTGGTTGGCGCGAGCGTGTCGGGAAACGGCGTCCAGCCGCCGAACTGGCCGCCGCCGACAACCACGATCGTCGGCGCGCCGAGCCCGATCGCCAGATGTGCCGGGCCGGTCTCGTTGGTGATGACGAGTGCGGCATGTTTCAGGAGATCGAGGAGACCCTCGAGACTCGTTCCGCCGATCAGGTCGATCAATTGATCGTCGCGTAACCGGTCTTTGTACGCGGCCTCGGCCGGTCCGCCGACAAAGGCGACCGTCAGGCCGCGCGCCTTGAGGTCTTTGCCGAGCGCCAAAAAATTCGCGAAGTCCCAGCGCCGGCCCGGCGCGTTGGCGCCGAAATTGAGCACCGCATAGGGCTTTGCCAATGACGGTGGCTGATCGCGCCACGGCAGTCTCGGCGGTTCGGGCGCGATGATATGGCCGGCGAGGGCCGACACGAAGGTGAAATGGCGTGGGATCTCGTGCGTCGGATGAGGGCCTGTATCGATCACCTCCTGGCAACGCGCGAGATACCAGTCGAACAAAAGCTGCGTCTTGGGGCTGAGATAGGGCTTTGTCACGATGCGGCGCGGCGCACCCGAGACATAGATCAGGCTGTCGGCGACCAGGGGCTTGCGCATGAAACTGTCGAGCAGGGCGACGGCAAAGCCTTGGCGTCGCACCCAGAGCGACACTTTGAGACGGTAAAACGGGTTGCGGTCATAGGCGTGCTCGTCGATCGCCTGGAAGCGCACGCCGGGAAAGAACGGCGCCGCCAGCCGCGCCCAGCTCTCGCCGCCGAGGATGGTGATGTCGGACCGATCGACGCCCAGGGCCGCCGCGTAGTGGGCGAACGCGCCATGGAACAGCACCATGTCGCCTATCCCGTCGATCCGCACCACCAGGACCCCGCGCTTAACCCGGGGTGTCGGCCAGAACCGGGCGAGGAGGTCGAAGGGAAGAAAGAGGAACCATCGCCGCGGCCGACGGCGTGGCTTTTGCGGATCGGCGTCTTTTGACATCGCGGCGGACGCTACACGCTGGCGCTTTCCGCTGCCACTAGGAGTTTGCCGTGCCAAACCCTATAGTGTCGGCAGCCGCCTCCTTCCCATATGAGCGATATGGGCGAGCAACCCGACGATAAGACCAAGCTTCCCGCGACCGCCAAGAAGGCCGATGTCGACGCCTTCTTGCAGCGCGTTGCCGCCATGCCGTCGGCCAAGCCGGCGACCGGACGCGGCCGGTTGATCTTCGCCATGGACGCGACCGCCAGCCGCGAGCCGAGCTGGGACCGCGCCTGCAAGCTTCAGGGCGAGATGTTCGAGGTTACGGCGGCGTTGGGCGGCCTCGACGTGCAGCTCGTCTTCTATCGCGGTTTCAACGAGTGCAAGTCGAGCCGCTGGCTGTCGACGGCGGCGGCGTTGCATGGTGCGATGCGCGCGGTGTTTTGTCTCGGTGGCGAAACCCAGATCGAGCGCGTTCTGCGTCACGCGTTGAAGGAAGCCGAAACCCAAAAGATCGGCGCCGTGGTTTTTGTCGGCGATGCGATGGAGGAGAAGCTCGACACGTTGTGCGCGCGTGCGGGCGAACTCGGCCTGCGCGGTGTGCCGGTATTCCTGTTTCACGAGGGCGACGATTCGACGGCGGCCAAGGCTTTCAAGGAAATCGCGCGGTTGTCACGCGGCGCCTATTGCCGGTTCGACGCCGGCAGCGCTCACGAGCTGCGAACCTTGCTCGCGGCGGTGGCGATTTACGCAGCGGGTGGTCACAAGGCGCTTGCGGCCTACGGTAAAAGCAATGGCGGTGCGGCATTGACGCTCGCGCGCCAACTTGGCGGGACCGAATAACCCCGTGCCGTATCTCTTGCTCGGAATCGTTTTGCTGGCTGGCTTGCTGATCGCGGCCAAGGTGATCGTTCATCTCGATCCCGCGCGGACGGCGCGGTTTCTCGGCTGGTTCGTGGCGGGCATCGCCGCGACCGGCGCCGTGGTCATCGTCGTCCTGCTTCTGGTGAGCGACCGGTTTGCACCGGCTTTGGTGGTCGCCGGCGGATTGACCCCGGTGTTCCTGCGGAGCCGCGCCCTATGGCGCCGCTATTACGGTTCGACCAGCCGCAGCAGCGGCGGCAGTTCCGATGTCGAAACCGAGTTGCTGCGCATGCGGCTCGATCACGATACCGGTGCCATGACCGGGCAGGTGAAGCGCGGAACATTCGCGGGACGCCGGCTCGAGGATCTGACCCAGGAAGACCTGATCGTCCTGTGGCGGCAATGCATCGCCGAAGACGAACCGAGCGCACGTCTCCTCGAATCCTATCTCGATCGGCTGCGGCCTGACTGGCGGCAGGGTATGGGTGGGGGATCGACCGGTGGTACGCCGGGCGACGCCATGACCCGCGACGAGGCTTACGCCATCCTCGATCTGGCCCCGGGCGCGGATGCCGAACAGATCAAGGAAGCCCATCATCGCCTGATGATGAAGCTTCATCCGGATCATGGCGGCTCGACCTTTCTGGCGGCCCAGATCAATCGCGCCAAGGAAATCCTGCTCGGCGGTTGACCGGAACGGCCAAGATTATGAAAAGGTTAGCGGTTCCGGTATAAAACGATGGAACAATTAAGCGTTGCCTAACGTTGTCGCGACACGGTTTGGAACAGGTTAAAGAGCAATTTCATGGCCATGCGCGTTCGTAAAGCGGTTTTCCCGGTCGGCGGCCTCGGCACGCGGTTTCTGCCCGCGACCAAGGCGATGCCCAAAGAGATGCTTCCGGTGGTCGACAAACCGCTGATCCAGTACGCGGTCGAAGAGGCGCAGGCCGCCGGCATCGAGGAATTCATTTTCGTCACCGGCCGATCCAAGACGGCGATCGAGGATCATTTCGATCATTCCTTCGAACTTGAGTCGACGCTGCGTGAGCGCAACAAGAACATCGAGATCAAAGCCATCAAGTCGTGGATGCCGGAACCGGGGCAGGTCGCCTATACGCGCCAGCAGACGCCGCTCGGCCTCGGCCATGCTGTGTTATGCGCACGCAATCTTATCGGCAACGAGCCCTTCGCGGTGTTGCTGGCCGACGATCTCGTGTTGGCGAAGACTCCCTGTCTCAAGCAGATGATCGATGCCTATGACGAGACCCAGGCCAATGTCGTGGCGATCGAGAATGTGCCGCGCGAACACACCAATCGCTATGGCGTGCTCGATATCGAGAGTGACGATGGGCGCCTCGTCAAAGTAAAGGGTGTCGTCGAGAAGCCCGAGCCCGCGAAGGCGCCGTCGACGCTCAGCATCATCGGCCGTTATGTGCTCCAGCCCGAGGTCTTCGATCACTTGGCGAGCCTCGGTCGCGGCGCGGGCGGCGAAATCCAGTTGACAGATGCACTCGCGAAGCTGATTGCCGCCAAACATCCCTTCTTCGGTCTTCGCTTCGAGGGAATACGCTTCGACTGCGGCGACAAGGCCGGTTTTTTCGAGGCCAACTTGGCTTTCGCGCTCGAGCGCCCCGACATGGCGGACGCGGTGCGGCACATTCTTTCCAAATATAAGTGAGCGATATCTGAAAATGGCGGCGCATCGGTTTAACCCGACGATTTTGCGCGAGTACGATATTCGCGGCGTGGTCGGCGAGACGCTGTTCGAGGCGGACGCCCATGCGGTGGGTCAGAGCTTCGCCACGGTCGTAAAGTCGGGCGGCGGCACGACGCTCGCCGTCGGTCGCGATGGCCGGCTATCATCGCCGGAAATGGAAGCGGCCCTGGTTGCCGGCATCGCGAGCACCGGAATCGACGTGGTGCGTGTCGGTGTCGGCCCGACGCCGATGCTCTATTTCGCGGGCAATACGCTCGAGGTCGATGGCGGCGTGATGGTGACGGGTTCGCACAATCCGCCGGACCATAACGGCTTCAAGATCATGCTCGCGAAGAAGCCGTTTTTCGGCGGCGATATCCAGCGTCTCGGCACGATCGCGGCGGCGGGCGATTATGCGGTCGGCAAGGGTAGGGTGAGCGAGCAGGTCGTGATCGACGATTACGTCGCGCGTCTGCTCAAGGATTATGACGGCGGTCGCGAACTGACGGTTGCCTGGGACGCGGGCAATGGCGCGGCGGGCGATGCGTTGAAGCTGCTCACCGCGAAATTGCCCGGACGGCACATTCTCCTGAACGAGACCATCGACGGGCATTTTCCCGCCCATCATCCCGATCCGACCGAAGAAAAGAATCTGGTGCAGCTTCAGGACGTGGTGCGTCGCGAGCACTGCGATCTCGGCATCGCGTTCGACGGCGACGCCGATCGCATCGGCGTGGTCGACGGCAAAGCCCGCATTCTGTGGGGCGATCAGTTCATGGTGCTGATGGCGCGCGACGTCATTCGTACGCGGCCGGGCGCGACGATCATCGCGGACGTGAAGGCGAGCCAGGTCTTTTTCGACGAAGTCGCGCGCATGGGGGGAACCCCGTTGATGTGGCGCACCGGACATTCGCTCATCAAATCGAAAATGGCCGAGACTGGCGCGCCGCTCGCGGGTGAAATGAGCGGCCACATTTTCTATGCGGACCGGTATTACGGCTACGACGACGCGCTTTACGCCGCGGTTCGCATCCTCGGCATCCTGGCGAACAGCCAGGAGAGTCTAGCCGAGTTCCGCGATACGTTGCCGTCGGTGATCAATACGCCGGAGTTGCGCTTTGCGATCGACGAGTCACGCAAGTTCGCGGTGATCGAGGAAGTGCGCGCGCGTCTCGAACGAAGCGGCGCGCAGGTTTCGTCGATCGACGGCGTGCGCGTGAAGACCGACAAAGGCTGGTGGCTGCTGCGGGCGTCCAACACGCAGGATGTGCTGGTGGCGCGCGCGGAAGCGCGTGACGAAGCCGGTCTGGACGAGATGAAAGGGCTGATCTCGGATCAGCTCCGCGAGAGCGGGATCACTCCACCGCGGTTCTGACCGCGGTATGCAGCGACGCGAGCTGCATCGAGGGACCGACCACCGAACAAAGCCGATGCTCGTGGCGCAGAGTCTGACAGGCGGTCTGGGCCTGGCTCGCCGTCAGATTGACGATGCGGGCGTGATAGACCGGCGTCTTGTGAACCTTTGAAGCGACGATCACCACCGGCTTGCCGCGTGCGGCGGGGAGACGGGCGACCGCGACCGAGCCGGCGCGCGCGGCGGCGACATGCTGGCTGTAGCCGGCGAGCTGAATGCTCCAGCCTGCTGCGTTGCCGGCCTTCGGATTGGGCTGTTTCAAGGTGACTTTGGCGGGCTTCGCCGGCGGACGCTTGGGGCTCAGCGTCGCCGCTTCGGCGTGGCTGATCGGCGAGATCACGGCCAGGGTCCGCGCGGCGCCACGGGCCAGCGTTCCCAGCGTGCTGGTCGCCGGCGGCGTGTTGAGGGCGAGGCGAAGTTTCGGATGCGCTGCGGTCGACGCCATGTACTGACCGTCATCGGCGCCACGGCCGTCGAACGCGGAATTCAGCAGCGTCGCCATCTTCATGTCGCGGGCGTGCGCGGATGCACCGCCCATGACGACGCCGATCAGCCGGCGATTGTTGCGCACGGCCGACGCGGCGAGGTTGAAGCCCGACGCGCGGATGAAACCGGTCTTGATGCCATCCATGCCGGCGAAGCTGTGCATGAGATGGTTGTGATTGGAATAGGTGACGCCGTTGTACTTGAATTCCTCGGTCGCGAAATACGCGTATTCACGCGGGAAATCGAGATACAGATGGCGCGCGAGCGTCGCGATGTCCCGCGCCGTGGTGCGCTGGAATGGATTGGGCAGGCCCGACGCGTTGTGATAAGTCGTGTTCGACATGCCCATCGCGCGTGCGGCGCGCGTCATGCGTTCAGCGAAGATCGCCTCGCTGCCGCTGCCTTGACCTTCGGCCAGCACGACGGCAGCGTCATTCGCGGATTGCGTGACAAGACCGAGAATCAGATCGCGAACCGACACGGTGGTGCCGACGGCGAGATCGAGTTTGGTCGGTTCCTGTGCGGCGGCATGTGCCGAAACCGGAAAGCGCTGATCGAGCGTGAGCCACTTATGCTCCAACGCTTCGAAGGTGAGATAGAGCGTCATCATCTTGGTGAGCGACGCGGGGTAGGTGACGGCGTCGGCGTCATATTGACTGACGATCTGTCCCGACTCGGCGTCGAGGACGATCGAGGAGTACGTTGCAGCGCGAACCGGATTCGGTGTGCTCAGGAAAGCGGCAGAAATAAGAGCTGCCACGGCGGCGACACCGGCGAAACGTCCCAGTTCGAATTTCATCCGCACCACCTACTCCCGACCTACTGATGATCACTCAAGCGAAATAACGCTAATAAGTGATTGATAAAAAGTCTAGATATGAATTGCCTTGGTTCGGACATTTTTCCGCCGGGTTGGCCGTATTCTCTTAATTAGGGAAATTTCTGGGCCCGAGTCGACTGGCGCGGCCGGGACTTTATATTGCATCGCACAAAATAATTGAACGAAACGCTATATTAGTGGTATATATAGCATATTGCATTGCAATATATCTGACTTCAGGAGGTTTCCATGGCTCAGAAGGCGAAAAAACCTGCCGTTGCTTCGGTCTCGCCGGCTGTTCCGGTGCCGCCACTCATGCCCTTTGTGGCCATTCCGCCGGTTCCGGGCCTGCCCTACGAGGAGCTGACGGCTTTCGGCCGCGACACGATCGAGGCGGCAACCAAGTCCAACGCCGCCTTTTCCGCGGGATGCGAGGCGATCGGTCAGGAAGTGATGGCCTATACCCGCACCACGATCGAGCAGACCTCCGAGACCGCGCGGGCGCTCCTCGCCGCGCGCACGTTCGAGGACGTCGTGCGTCTGCAGACCGATCTCGCCAAGCGGAGCTTCGAGGGCCTGGTTTCCGGCTCGGCGAAACTCTCGGAACTGGGGACCACGCTCGCATCGGCGACGCTGGCGCCGTGGAGCGGCCGAGTCGAGACGGTGCTCGCCCAGTTCACCAAGCCATTGGCGGCCTGACCCCGGGATTTTTTGACGAGCGACGTAAAAAGCCCCGGTCTCTGCCGGGGCTTTTTTGCGTTGGCGACAGGGAACGCGCAAACGGAGAAAGGACTTTGCTGAACGCTTCGCGACCCCATATCATAGACGCCCAATGCAAACCGAATTCGTTCGACCCAAGCCAATCTGACGACGATGAGCGATACCGACAAGCGGAACGGCAACGAAGGACCGACGACCGGCGTCATCGTCAAACCGAAGGCGAAGACGAAAAAGCCGTCGATGTACAAGGTGCTCATTCTCAATGATGATTACACCCCGATGGAGTTCGTCGTTCACATTCTGGAGCGGTTTTTCAACAAGAACCCCGAGGAAGCGACCCGGATCATGCTGCACGTCCATCGCCGCGGCGTCGGCGTCTGCGGCGTCTACACCTACGAGGTTGCCGAGACCAAGGTGACCCAAGTCATGGATTTCGCCCGTCAGCACCAACATCCGCTACAATGCACCTTGGAAAAGGACTGAACGAGAACCTTATTAAACAGAGAGAAACCCGCCAGCGCCCCCGAGCCCCATCAGCACCGACATAGGGATCCGTCTTTCATGTTGTCGCGCAACCTCGAGAAGACCCTCCACCGCGCCCTCGCTTATGCCAACGAAAGGCGGCATGAGTATGCGACGTTGGAGCACCTGCTGCTGGCGCTAACCGAAGACCAGGATGGGATGGCGGTTCTCCGCGCCTGTACGGTCGATATCGAAAAGCTCCGCCGCGACGTCCTCCACTACATCGATAACGAGCTCGGCAATCTCGTCTCCAACCACGTCGAGGAGGCGAAGCCGACCGCCAGCTTCCAGCGCGTGCTTCAGCGCGCGGCGATCCACGTCCAATCCTCGGGTCGTGAGGAAGTGACCGGCGCCAACGTCATCGTCGCGATGTTCGCCGAGCGCGAATCGAACGCGGTCTATTTCCTCCAGGACCAGGAGATGACCCGGTTCGACGCAGTGAACTACATCTCCCATGGCATCGCCAAGGCGCCCGGCCGCTCCGAGACGCGCCGGGCTTCCGGCGCCGAGGAAGAAGATCGCGGCGAGAACGGCAACGGCACGGGTGGCAAGGCCAAACGCGGTCACGACGCGCTTGACGCCTATTGCGTCAATCTCAACAAGAAGGCCCGTAACGGCAAGATCGATCCGCTGATCGGTCGCGAGATGGAAGTCGACCGCACGATTCAGATCCTGTGCCGTCGGTCGAAGAACAACCCGCTCTATGTCGGTGATCCCGGCGTCGGCAAGACCGCGATCGCCGAAGGTCTGGCCCGTCGCATCGTTCAGCGCGAAGTGCCCGAAGTGCTGCAGAACGCGACGATCTACGCGCTGGACATGGGCGCGCTGCTCGCCGGCACGCGCTATCGCGGCGATTTCGAAGAGCGGCTCAAGGCTGTACTCACCGAACTCGAGGCGATGCCAGGCTCGGTCCTCTTCATCGACGAGATTCACACGGTGATCGGCGCCGGCGCCACCAGCGGCGGCGCGATGGATGCATCAAATCTTTTGAAGCCCGCGCTCGCCTCGGGCAGCATCCGCTGCATCGGCTCGACCACCTATAAGGAATACCGCAACTACTTCGAGAAGGACCGCGCACTCGTCCGCCGTTTCCAGAAGATCGACGTCAACGAGCCGTCGATCGAAGACGCGGTCAAGATCCTGCGCGGGCTGAAGCCGTACTACGAGCGTCACCACAAGGTGCGCTACACGGCGGACGCGATCCGCACCGCGGTCGAACTCAGCGCGCGCTACATCAACGACCGCAAGTTGCCCGACAAGGCGATCGACGTGATCGACGAAGTCGGCGCGGCGCAGATGCTGCTGCCCGAGAACAAGCGCCGCAAGACGATCACCGCGAAAGAGGTCGAGGCGGTGGTCGCCGTGATCGCGCGCATTCCGGCCAAGTCGGTCTCGCGCGACGACAAAGAGGTGCTTCAGAACCTCGATCGCGACCTGAAGACGATGGTGTTCGGCCAGGATCCGGCGATCGAGGCCTTGGTCGCGGCGATCAAGCTCGCCCGTGCCGGCCTGCGCGAGCAGGAAAAGCCGATCGGCTCCTATCTCTTCTCAGGGCCGACCGGCGTCGGCAAGACCGAGGTCGCGCGCCAGCTCGCGCGGACCATGGGCATCCACCTGACCCGTTTCGATATGTCGGAATACATGGAGCGCCACACCGTCTCGCGGCTCTTGGGCGCGCCTCCGGGTTATGTCGGCTTCGACCAGGGCGGCCTGCTCACCGATGCGATCGATCAGCATCCGCATCAGGTCCTGTTGCTCGACGAGATCGAGAAGGCGCATCCCGATCTCTTCAACATCCTGTTGCAGGTGATGGATTACGGCAAGCTCACCGACCACAACGGCAAGACGGTGGATTTCCGCAACGTCATCCTGATCATGACGACGAATGCCGGCGCCGCCGACATGGCCAAGCCCGCTATCGGTTTCGGCTCCGACGTTCGCACCGGCGACGACAACGAAGCGATCAACCGGATGTTCACGCCGGAATTCCGCAACCGGCTCGACGCGGTGATCTCGTTCTCGTCGCTGACCCCGCAGACCATTCATCGCGTCGTCGACAAGTTCATCCTCCAGCTCGAGGATCAACTGGCCGATCGCAACGTCACGATCATGCTCGACGATGCGGCGCGCGAATACCTGGGCGTCAAAGGCTACGACAAGCTGTTCGGCGCGCGTCCGCTGGGCCGCCTCATCCAGGAGCAGATCAAGAAGCCGCTGGCCGAGGAATTGCTGTTCGGCAAGCTGGTCAAAGGCGGCGTGGTCAAGGTCACCAAGGAGAAGGACGCCGACAAGCTCGCCTTCACCTTCGAGGAAGCGCCGCCGCCACCGCCGGGCCGCCGCGCCACGCCGGACGAGCCCGATGCACCGAAAGAACCGGTCTACGTCGAGTAGGGCCGGGCGAAACTGGTACCAAGGAAAAGGCCGCCGAGAGGCGGCCTTTTTCATGCACTGCGTATGGCCTCCTAAGTACTTTCCGATCCTGCGCACGCCCCGCGCGAGGGCCTAGCGTTCGTCTATGAAAAATCAAACTCATCTCGATACGATCCGTGTCGGCGTGATCGCCGGTGCGGCGGGCGGGCTCGCCGAAATCGCTTTTGTGACGCTCTATGCGGCGGCAACCGGCGGCGATGTTGCCGTGCTGGCGCGCAGCGTGACCATCGCGGCGGGTGCGAGCGCGCTATTCCCATCCATTCCGGTCGCTTTGGGCGTGAGCGTTCATATGGCGCTCGCCGTCGTGCTGGGCATCGCTCTGGCCTTTGCATGGCGCGCGCTGGTGTCGTTGCGCGCCGGCACCGGGCCTTATCCCTTCATGCTGGTCGCCCTCGTCGGCGTGTGGGCGATCAATTTCTTCGTCGTGTTGCCGATGGTGAGTCCGGCCTTCATTCATCTGCTGCCCTATTCGATCAGCCTGATCTCGAAACTGTCCTTCGGGTTGGCGGCGGCCACGGCGCTGCGCTGGCAGCTTGGTGCGACGTCGCGCCGACGCAAATCGTCTTTCGTGGCGAGCGCGTCATGACGATTGCGCGTCCCGGCGATGAATTGCCGTTTCGTGGCGACGTCAAGGCGATGAACCTCATGCCGGAGATGACGCTCGAGCGATGTGTGATCCTTTATCTCCGGCTGGCGATCGGCTGGACCTTTCTCTATGCCGGCGGCTCGCAGCTTCTCCGCAACTTCAGCGCGGCCGGCTTCCTCAATGCGACCAAGACTTTTCATTCGTTCTTTTTGATGTTCGCGGCGCCCGAGATGCTTCCCTATACGGACTTCCTGGTGAAGTGGGGTCACACGCTGATCGGGCTGTCGCTGATTTCCGGCCTGCTGGTGCGCCTCAGCGCGCCGTTCGGCATCCTGCTGCTCGGCACCTATTACTTCGCGCATATGGATTTCCCCTATATCGAGGGGCCGACCAACATGATCATCGATTATCACCTGATCTATATCGGTGTGCTGGTCTACCTGATGACGAAGAGCGCGGGCCATGTCTGGGGCCTCGACGCGGTGGCCGACCGGCTGCCGATCGTGGTCAACCATCCGCGCCTGAGGCCGCTCGTCGGCTGAACCGGTTCCGATCTTTTGCGTGAATGAAAAGGCGGCCTGAAAAGGCCGTCTTTTCGTGCTTTGGTCACGGGGGCGGGCGCATGGCGTCACGGTTCATTTTGCGATCATCCGTTCGGCACATGATCCCGTCGCCGCTTCGCGGAGCGGAAACGCGCACCTTCCCGCCCCGTGCTGCGACCGATCACGAATCCGTCAGGGGACCGGTATGGAAACGGGTCTCTTGTGGATAAGGCGCTACTCTTGATGGCAAAATAGGTGATAGGATCGTTGTAAGTCGCTCATAACCCACGTTGTTCGAGCCCCTTGTCTCGGAGGCCCTTGTGTCAGTCGCCCAGTCGTTGATCGGCAAGCCGTTCCGCCAGCATCAGCGCGCGACAAAGATCGACGAAGTGCCGCGGCGATAATGGCCACCATCCTCGTCATCGACGATAGCCCCGCCATCCGGAAGATGATCGGCCATATCCTGGCCGCGGACAAACATGATGTGATCGAGGCAGCCGACGGTGAAATCGGATTTCGCCTGGCGAAGGCCCACCGTCCCGCGCTCGTCATCACCGATATCTTCATGCCGAACCGGGAAGGCATCGAGACCATCCGGGGAATTCGGGCATTGGCGGCAAACATCAAGATCATCGCGATTTCGGGCGGCAGCAAAACGGACGAGCGGCTTTATCTCGATGCGGCAACCGTTCTCGGCGCCGACGGAACGCTCAAAAAACCGTTCCGGCCAACCGAACTTCGCGATCTCGTCCGCGATCTGCTGGGTCTGTCGATCGCTCCACCCTAAGCGTATCCAATCATCGGCGTTGATGTCGCGCGACAATCGGATTCGATGAAACCCCGCGCACGAAACGGCCGCGACACTCCACCGCAGGTCGCTTCTCCGCAGCCGAGAAGCACATTCTTCACGAGAATAACCTCTCGTTAATTCCAACATCCTTAAATCGTTTTTACGCGATAGCGAACGATGACGCTTTAACGACTTCGGGCCACGGGCTCCGAGTTGGAGTGTGAAGCATGATCGGACGCTTTATGCGGGATCCGCAGCTGTCCTCATCCTTCCGTATCATGGCTTTCGATACGCGAGGCGGCGACTGTCGGTCTAACCGTAACGGCAAACCTGAGGCGACTCAGGGACGCAAAGCCTCCGATCTCGGATGAGATAGCGGGGTTGCTGATAGAGGCTTGATATGTGGCTCACCGTCCGCTTTCTCGTCTGCGCGGCTATCGCGCTCGCGACCCAGATGCCGACCGCTTTCGCGTCGCATACGCCGGCCACGGATAAGTCCTTCGCCGCTCTCATGCCCAGCGTCGGGTCGTTCGCGACGGATACCACGCATGACGGGACATTCGGCGCCCGTCAGGTCTTCAGCGGCGATCTGTCGCCGTTCACCCAGTGGACTCGGATGGAATCGCGGGCGCGCGTGGAACAAGCCAATGCCCAAACGGTCTGCGACCCCGACACGACAGGTTTGTGTACGCCGCGGGAATGGCTTCAGCTTCTCGATCAAATGCAGGGCAAGAGCGTCGCGGAAAAGCTGGAAATCGCCAACGAAGCGATGAACCGCCGCCCTTATGTGCCGACGCAGCAGAACTGGCACCGCGCCATGTATTGGGAATCACCGTTCCAGTTTTTGCGGGTCGGCGGTCAATGTCAGGATTACGCGATCGCGAAATACGAATTGCTGCGCGAGGCGGGTTTGCCGGCGGAGCAACTTCAGATGGTCGTGTTGTTTGACGCGGCAACCGGTGCGGACCACGCGGTACTGGTGGCCTATGTTGATGATCAAGCGCTGGTTCTCGACAATCTGCGGCCGAAAATCGTGTCGGCGAATGAAGTCGACGATTATCGTCCCTATTACGCGATCAACGAAACCGGATGGTGGCGTTACGTCGGCGGGCACGCGATGACGCTTGCCGTCGCCTATAGCGCCCGCTGAGACGCGACATGGGTTTTATCCTGCTCATCGAAGACGAACCGAACCTGTTGCGTGCCATCGCGCGCATGATCCGCGCCGACGGTCACGATGTGGCCGAAGCGCGGGGAGGGCAGGAAGGACTGCGCCTTCTCAAGAACGGTCCCGACATTATCGTGACCGATATCCTGATGCCGACCACGGACGGAATCGAAATCATGGCCGCCAATCGCGCCTTGCGACGCCCGGCGAAACTGATTGCCATGACCGGCGCGCCGGCTTGCGGCCAGATGGATTATTTGACGATCGCCCGTTCGCTCGGTGCCGATGCGACGCTGCGCAAACCTTTTCGCCGCGCCGACATCCAGGCGGCAATCGAGACATGTTGGTCGGGAACCCGGTCCGTCGAGGGTCGCACCGAAGCCGCGTGAGCGCGGTGTGATCTAGCGGCTGAAGGCGACGACGGTCGCCGCTGCGGCGATCGAGAGCAACATCAGCATCCAATCGATGACGGGAACTGCTTTCTTACGCATGAGACTACCGCTTTCTGCTTGAACGGCGGACGGTAGGCCATCGTGGTTAATTCTTCGTTACGACCGGACGCGCCGTCATGCCGCGGTGCGCGAACGCTCGCCGGTTCCGCTCAGCCGACAGAGCAAAATCGACTTGAGCCAGGTCAGCAGGTTGTCGAGCTGATCGACCGATAGGCGCCGGTTCGCCGCGCTTTGCGTCGTCAGTTGCCAGCAATTGACCGCCAGGTTGATCTTGCTGAGCGAATCGCCGAGAAGCCAATAAGTGTCGGTTGCGCCGCGCAGGAAATTGATGAAGCCGCCCGGATTGGCACTCGCGACAAAGTCGGCATAGAGTTGTTCATACGTCTGCAGGACGCCGGCGACCTCAACCCAGTGACTGCGCAGCCGTTGGATGGTCTCGCGCCGGGTTTCCTCGATGGCGGCGCCCACGGTGCGTGTCACCGCCTGGCGCGGCCGCGCCATATCCTTGAGCCACAATGCGAAGTTCTCGCGTCCTTCGCGCATACGGTCTTGTTCGAAGGCGTAGTAGATGATGCCCTTCCAGGCGCTGAAGACGTCGAGGGCTTCGTGCCGGGGCAACCGAAACGCCTGGATCAGCGGATCGAGCGCTTCGAGGTCTTTCGCCTCCCACACTTTGTCGATGAGCTGCGTGACCTTGCCGCCGAGAGAGCGTTGCCCGCCATAGGCGGCACGCACCAGCGGCTCCATCTTGCCGCGGATGTACTCGCCGATGGCGACCCGTTCGGTCGGCGTCACTTCGCAATAATGATCGTTGATCGCGATGCCCTCGATCTCGAATGCATCGCGCATCAGGAATCCGTCGAGGGACGGAAGTTCGTCGAGCGTCTGGAGAATCTTCAAATCGTGGCTGAGACTTTCGGCTTTGTCGCCGTCGCCGCGAACGCCGAATTGCTCCTGGAACACCTGCATGAGATACGGGCTGTGGAGATAGATCGAGCGGCCGCCCTGGTAGACGTCGGCGCTGTTGTACGGCACGTAGAGCTTCGTTCCGATCGCGAAACCCTGCGGGTGCTGAAGGTCGTCGCGCGCCAACGCTTCCTTGATCAGCACCATGTTGTGCATCGATCGCGTCTTGAAGATGTAGGGATTGTCGACCTTCTCGCGCTCGAGCTTGCTGACGATATCGTTGCAATTGAACACGCGCGACGAGCCGGAGTCGAGAATCGGTTTCAGATATCGTCCGGATCCGGTCATGAAGATGCGTTGCCTGTTCGGCTCAAATCAATTGGAAGAAATCGCAATACGTGAAGACTAGGGTGACGAATCTTGCCACGACGTTAAGGCGGACGTCGTGCCGCGCCGCGATGAATGGTTAGCGTCTGTAAGCTCTGTCGCGCATCGGCTTTTCGTTTTCTGGCATCGTCGCCGAGATGGAATTAGCGATGATTCATCGGACGAATTGCCAATGTCATCGACGAATCGTCGCGGTGCTTGTCACGGTGTCGGCTTGTTTTACGCTGGGCTCGCGTGATGGGGTCGCCGAGGAAAGTTTCATTTCGGCAATTCCCGGCGACTCTGTTTCACGACAGGCTGACGGATGTCGGTCTCGCAAGCTCGCGCCCGTGCCGCTCAGTTGCAGTTGCGGTTCCACCCTTCGGTGACGAACCGGTCGGTCATCGCCGCGACGTCGGTGACCAGCTTCCTGCCGGTCACATAATTCTGGGGCCAGGAATAGTTGAACAGATAGCCCTCGCCGTTGCCTGACACGTTCAGGTAGGCGCCGTAATGGTTTTGGCCGTCGTTGGTCAAGGTCAGCGTCAAGTAGAGGTTGGGCGTGACGCCGTCGGCCAGTTCGTATTTATTGGGATTGACGTCGTCCAACGCGTCGAACAGCTCGCCCGGCATATTGTTATGAAAGGACTGCGGATCGTCTAACGTGTAATTGGCGGTGACGCTGATATTGACGAGGATCGGCGCGTAATCGAGCGGCTGATGAACGTAGCATTTGGGCGCGACGTAGGTGGATCGTTGATCGACGTCGCATCCCCCGAGCAGGCCGATCAGCGCGAAGCCGGTTAGATGACGTGACAAGCGATAAGCGTTCATGATTCCCCCCGGATCATTCGGCCAAAGCCGCGGTCACAGTAGGGAAGGAAAAACCCGGGCGTCAAGAACGAGCCGGGACGGGGGTGAGGGGTCTAAAGAAATTTCCGCGGGTCGACGAGCTTGCTGTCGAGATGCACTTCGTAGTGCAGGTGCGGACCGGTGCTGCGGCCGGTGCTGCCGAGCAGGGCGATTTGCTGATGGACGTCGACTTCGTCGCCGCGCTTGACCAGGATCTTCTCGAGATGCGCATAGCGTGTGGTCAAGCCATCGCCGTGATCGATCTCGACCATCAGCCCATAGGATTTGTCGCGGGCGGCGTAGACGATCCTGCCGGCCTGCGCGCTGAAGACGGTCGTGCCGTAGGGTGCGACAAGGTCGAGCCCGGCATGGAACTCGCGCCGGCCGTTGATCGGATCGCGGCGCCAGCCGAAAGCGCTGTCGATCGCAAAGGAATTCAAAGGCGCGCGGAATGCGTCGTCGGACGCAGGCGGCGCCGCGTGGGTCGGAACGGCCTTGGTCGGGACCGACATGACGAGGGTGGCGGCGGCACGGCTACTCGGGGGAATCTCGGCGACTTGCGCGACCGGCAAGGCGATGCGCCGCGACCCGACCGGGTCGGTCGGGTGTGTGACGTAATAGAGCCCACCGAGGAACGCCGTCAGGGCCAATGCCATGGCGCCGTGTCGCGGCAATTGAACGAGGATCGGACGTATACGGGCGTGGAGTGTCGCCCACGGCCGCGCTTCGCTGCGCACCGCCTGACGGAGGGGAGCGGTGTCCAGCCGGGGACGCGGCCTGAGCGCGAGCGCGATCCGGTCGATGTCGGCGGCGATATCGCTCAAGATAATCCCTTGCAGCGGGTGAGGTTGGCGCCGTCGAACCGCGCGCCATCGATCACCGCGCCGGTGAAGAGCGATTCCTGAAGGTTGGCGTTGCGGAAATCGGCGTCGGTCAAAATGGCGCCGGAGAAATCCGCGCCGGCCAATTGGGCCTCGCGCAGATCCATCGAGGTCAGATTGGCGCCGCGGAATTTGGCGCGCTCGGCATTGGCGCGGATATCACGCCGTCCGGCGCCGACGGAACTCAGCGGCCCGAGATTGACGTGAGAAAGATCGGCATCGTTGAGATGCGCGCGCGGCAGCCGCGCGCCGCGCATGTCGGCATAGGCCAGCTTTGCGCCGCGAAGGTCGGCGGCGCTGAGATCGATCATCGCCATCGAAGCCTGCGTCAGGTCGGCGCCCGCGAGCTTGCCGTTGGCGAGAACCGCGAGGCCGAGTTGCACGCAGGTCAGGCGCTTGCCCGAGAGATCCGCATTGCTCAGGACCGCCCGTTGGCCGGACTTGCCTTGGCTGGCAACCCATGAGGCATGCTGGCCGATGGCGGCTTCGATTTCGACATCGGAGGTCGCGCGATAGGCGATCTCGACAACGCCTTTCAGTTCGGCGGCATTGAGCGCGCGTTTGTCGAACACCGCGCCGCTGATATTGGCGCCCTGGAAATCCGCGCCGACGATGTTGGCGCCGGTCAGCACGGCGCCTTGGAGATTGACGCCCGAGAGCTTGGCGCCCGACAGATTGACGCCTTCGAGATTGGCGCCCGTGAAATTGGCGTTGCGGATGTCGCAGCCCTGAAGATCGGCGCCGCACAAGACCGCGTCGGTCAGATCGGCGCGCAGGATGACCGAGCCGCCGAGCTTCGCGCCGGTCAGATCGAGGCCATGCGCCAGCACGGCGCTCAAATCGGTTCGCCGGAAGCGGCCGCTGCCGCTGATCGGCATGCCGGCTTCGCCGGTCGCCGGCATGGCGATGTCCGAGAGGTTGGCTTCGGCCATCAGCGCACCGTTGAGCTGCGCGCCGCGGAACGACGCGCCGCGCAGATCCGCGTTGGTGAGATTGGCCCGATTGAGATTGGCCATGCTGAGATCGGCGCCGATCAGGATCGCCAGGCGCAGGCGCGCTTCGTCGAGCATGGCGCGGACAAGCCGCGCCTCCGTCAGGTCCGCCTGCGACAGATCGCGCCGGCTGAAAACCCGGTCGGTGAGATCGGCACGGGGCAACTCCATGCGCCGGCCATCCGGACGGCGGGCGAGGAATTGCTCGTGAGCGAGCAGCAGCTTATCGATCTGGCTCTGTTCCAGACGGGCCGATGGCTCGGGACTGACGGCTTGAGACAAACCCATGCCGTCAGTAAACCCGAGAGCGGTTAAGAAGCCTTAGCTGATGCGGTCGAAAAACGGCATTCGAGAGAATTCCAATCGTAATTTCGACGGAACCTATCCGAGAACATGGTTAACGGTGCTTAACATCCGCCGTGTGCCGGGTAAGATCGCGCCATGGAGCCCGCTAACGAGGCTCCGCCGGGAGGATCGACCATGCATCGAATTGCCGAGGTCTTGCGCGCTCAAATAGCGGACGGGACGGCGTTGAGTTGACGGAGCGGCGTGCTACGGTCGGGCCATGATGAGCGATAACGACGATTTACCCGTAACCCCGCCGCCAACCGGCGGTCATGAGCCGAGCCCGTCCGGCAGCGGTGGCGAAGCCGCGCCCGCGCCGGATGGCAATGACAGTGAGCCGGCGCAAGGGGGCCACGAAGGTCAGGCCGCGAACGGCGGCGAACGCCCCCGGGAACTTGGCCCCGACGGCCAACCCCGCAAACGTCGCCGCCGGCGTCGTCGCGGGCCGCGTCCGGCGGGTGAAGGCGTCGCGGGGCAACCCGGCACTGCCGCTCCCGGGGAAGCGCAGGCTGTACCGGGCGGTGAATCGCAAGGTGAGATGGCGGCTGGTGATGGAGCTTCCGGCGAGCGTCTGGGGGCCGATGGCCGTCCGATCCTGACCTTGCCGCGTCCTGCCGAGGTTCCCGGTGAGCCTGCTCTCGGTCCCGACGGCCAGCCCCGCAAGCGCCGTCGTCGCCGTCGCCGTCGTGGGCCACGTCCCGAGGGCGTGGCCGGCGCACCGAACGCGGAAGGGATCGTTGCCGCGCCCGCAATCGATGGCGAGGCGCCAAGTGCCGGCGGCGAGGCCGTCGCGCCCAGACCCCGTCCGCCGGTGATGGGTCCCCATCTGCCGCGCGCGTTGCGCCCGCGCCGTCCGCGTCGCGAGCGTCCTGCCGGCGAAACGATCCCGCGCGAAGGCCAGCAGGCGGATCGTCCGCCGCGCGAACGTAAACCAGGGGATCGGCAACCCCGCGAAGGACAGGCACGCGATGGTCAACGGCGCGATCGCCCGCCGCGTGCGGATCGCCCGCCCCGCGGCGACCGTCCGCCACGAGAGGGTGGAGCGCCATCGGCGGATCGGCCCCGCGAGGCTCGCGGCGACCGACCCAACCGGGATCGTTCGGGACCGGGTAGCGACAAGCGCGGACCCCGGCCGGGCGGCAAGCCCGGTTTTGGCGGCCGTGACCGCGATCGTGGTCGCGACGATGCGCGCCGCAAGCCGGACCAGAAACTCTATACCGTCGAATCGGTGATCGATCGCGGCTTCGAAGAGCAGCCGGATCCGGCCAATGAAGGCCAGACGCGTCGCGTCGACTGGACGATCGTCAAGCGTACCGTTGCCGATCAGGTGAAGGCGAAAGCGGTGTCGGCGGTCTATTACGTGAAGCGCGAGGATGGCGGCAGCGAGTTCCCCACGCTTGCCCTCGCGCGCGCTGCGGTGAACAAGACCATCGTCCATCCGGAAAAGCTAACGCGCGCCAAGGGCGATTATCCGACGACGAAGAAGTAACGATACGGGTTCGTCACGCCGGATCAGCGCGGTCGTCGCGACGGATACGGAGGTGCGCGTTCGTTTTCTAAGCCAAAGCCGACAAGCCGACGCGATAACGCGCGGGACGAAAACCAGAGGGGGGATATCGCGATGCGCAAGACGGCTATGTTGCTGTTGGCGTTTGGTATGGCAGGGGGCCTGAGCGCGCCTGCTTCGGCCGAGGAAGCTTTGCGGGTAGGCAAGGCGGTGGCCGGACCGTTCGATTTCGTTCCCTTCGATGTCGGCCTCGCCAAAGGCTTTTTCAAAGCCCATGGCGTCGATGCGACCGAGATCGATTTCGACGGCAGCGCGAAATTGCAGCAAGGCCTTGGCGCCGGCGCGATCGATGTCGGCCTGGGCTCGGGACCCGAGCTCGCGTTTCCCGCGAAAGGAAATCCCGACCGCGCCATCGCGGTCTTCGCCGGTCCGCCCGATAGCCAGGTTCTGGTGGTCGCCGCCGGCGGGCCAATCCATACCAGTGCCGATCTGAAGGGCAAAAGAGTCGGCGTCTCGACCGTTGGGTCGCTGACCGAATGGCTGGTGCGGCAATTGTCGCAACAGCAGGGCTGGGGACCGGACGGAATCGTCCCGGTTTCGCTCGGCTCCGAAAGCGCCCGGGTCGCCGCGATCAAGACCGCTGCCGTCGACGGCATGGTGATCGACTTCGGTACCGGCGCGAGGATGGAATTGGACGGCAGCGGGCGGAAGCTTCTTGGCTTCGGCAAAGTCGCACCCGATTTCATCATTCACGCGATCTTCGCCACCGACAAGGCGATTGCCGAACGTCCCGACACGCTGCGCCGGTTTCTCGCCGGCTGGTTCGAAACCATCGCCTGGATGCGGAAAAACAAGGACGAGACGGTGAAGATCGTGGCACCGGTGATGAACCAGACGCCAGCCATCGCCGCGCTCGCCTATGATCAGGTCATGCCGACTTTCTCGGATACCGGCCGGTTCGACAAGAAGGCGCTCGACGTGCTCGCCAAGTCGTTCGTCGACATGAATCTCCTGCCCCAAGCGCCCGACATGTCGACGCTCTATACTGAGGCGCTGTTGCCCCCGGCGAAGTAGCCTCGACAGACGACAGGAGCCCCGACATGCCCGACATCATCGCGACGCATAAGCTGACGCACGAGGCGAGCATGAAGATGCTCGCCGCCGGGGTGGCCGAGGCCGAGCGACTCAAATGCAAGATCAGCCTCGCGGTGGTCGATCAAAGCTGTCAGCTGATCGGATTCCTGATGATGGATGGCGCGCGCTTCTTCTCGGGCCGCACCACGATCAAGAAGGCGATCACCTCGGCCTCGCAGCGTCTCCCCTCGGGCTACGAACGTGAGGAAAAGGTCATCAGCATGCAGATCCGCATGGATGGCGACTTCACCAACGTCGCCGGTGGCTTTCCGATCACGGTGGCGGGGCAGGTCATCGGCGCGGTCGCCGCCGGCGGCGCCAAGATCGAGGAAGATGTCGCCGTCGCCAAGGCCGCGCTCGCGGCGTTGGGAACATTGGCATGAAGTTGAACGCGCTCGCCCTCCGCTTGTCGTTGTCGGTACTCGCTTTCCTCGTGCCGTCGTTGCCGGCCATGGCGGCGGTTCAATCCTTTCCATCCGGCTTCCGGACCCAAGAGATCAAGACCGATGGCGCGACGATCCATGTTCGCGTCGGCGGTACGGGGCCGGCGGTCGTTATGTTGCACGGGTTTGGCGACACCGGCGACATGTGGGCGCCTTTGGCGTCTGTCCTGTGGCACAATCACACGATTGTCGTGCCCGATTTGCGCGGCATGGGTCTTTCGTCGCATCCCGAAGGCGGTTACGACAAGAAAACCGAAGCCGGCGATATCGCGCGCGTGCTCGACGCGTTGAAGATCGCCAAGGCCGATCTGGTCACGCATGATATCGGCAACATGGTCGGCTATGCCTTTGCTGCGCAATATCCGGATCGCGTGACGCGCTTTGTCGTCATGGACGCACCGCTTCCCGGTATCGGGCCGTGGGACGAGATCATCCGCAGCCCGATGCTGTGGCATTTCAATTTTCGCGGTCCCGATGTCGAGCGCCTGGTCAAAGGCCGCGAGCGAATCTATCTCGACCGTTTCTGGAACGAGCTGTCGGCCAATCCCAAGGCGATCGACGAAGCGACGCGCCGTCACTATGCGCAACTTTACGCGCGGCCTGGCGCGATGCATTCCGCCTTCAATCAGTTCGCCGGGTTCCAGCAGGACGCGATCGACAATCCGGTTTTCGCGGCCAAGGCCAAGCTGACG
Organism: uncultured Rhodospirillales bacterium; assembly: GCA_903828515.1. Classification (GTDB taxonomy): domain Bacteria; phylum Pseudomonadota; class Alphaproteobacteria; order ATCC43930; family CGMCC-115725; genus CAIKMD01. The sequence continues at coordinate 332,464 of CAIKMD010000002.1, forward strand.
ATGCCGGTACTGGCGATCGGCGCCGCCCAATCGTTTGGACCGCAAATGGCCGCCATCATGCGTCTGGTCGCAACCAATGTGACCGAACAGGTCATCCCGAACTCGGGACATTGGCTGATGGAAGAACAGCCAGCGGCCACGGTCGCGGCCATTCGCGGTTTTCTCGATAAGCCCTGATTGCCCGCGGCACGCGGAAGTCTCGTGGGAGCCGATTGAACGAATTTAATTCTCGTCCGTTTCGTCATCGAATAGCGGCGAGGATGGCGATGAAACCGATCCTGATTCTCGGACTCCTTCTTCTGAGTGCGTGCAGCGTGGAAACGACGTCGGCGCTGAACTTCCGCAACCCGCAGACCGGCGAAGTTGCCGCGGTGTGCGGCCCGCTGACGGGGTTTAGTGTTGCCGTCGACGAGGCCCGAAAGGGATGCGCCGATTCCTATAGGGATGACGGTTGGTCCGAGGTGAATTGAGGAGCTGTCGTCCCTCGACAATACGGATGGTGCGTCCTTGAGCCGCTAGCCGCCTGTCCCTATGCTGGCGACATGATAATCCCGCCGGTTAGCCGGTTCTTCCTCTCCCTTCAGTCCCGATCCGGAGCAGGCCGATTCATTTTGGCCACTCCCATCCTGATCGCCCTGGCTTCCTGTGGCGGCAAACCGGTGGCGATCAACGCCTCGGAAGTGGCGATCGTGGTGCGTTACAGCTGGTCCGATTCGCCCGAGGCTGCGACGGCCATGGCACAGGAAAATTGCGCCAAGTACGGGCGCAATGCCGTGTTGCAAAGCATCGATAACGGCGGCTCGGTCTTCGCTTCCTATTACTGCATTAAACCCGGAACGGCTGGGCCGTGAGTTTTGCGGCTGGGAGCTGCCGCGGCTAAGGAATTCCCAGCACCTTATGAGTCTGCACGCTCAATCGCCAGCGCGGATGATCGAGGCAATAACGGATACAGCGTGCGGTGTTTTCCGAGCGGTCCGGTCCATCCTTCGGCTGAAGGAAGAAATGCTGGAACGGCAGGGGGAGAAAATCCTCCGGATCGACTCCATCCTGGGGATGGACGAGCTTCAACTCGTGGCCGGCGCGTTGAACCAGTTCGCTTCCGGCTTTCGGGCTTACGCATATCCAATCGAGTTGGGTCGGCGCCGCCATCGTTCCATTGGTCTCGATCGCGACAACACATCGATGGTCGTGCAGTCGTTCCAGCAAATCGCGATCGACCTGTAGCAGCGGTTCGCCGCCGGTCAGGACGATGAAGGGTGGATCGGCCGCGTCCTTGGGCCAATTCGAGACGATGCTGGCGGCTAGTTCGGCGGCGGTGGTAAATCGCCCGCCACCCAGGCCATCGGTGCCGACGAAGTCGGTATCGCAGAACTGGCAGACCGCCGTCGCGCGGTCATCTTCGCGTCCGGACCAGAGATTGCAGCCGGCAAACCGGCAAAAAATGGCGGGGCGACCGGCATTGGCGCCTTCGCCTTGCAGCGTATAGAAAATCTCTTTCACCGCGTAGCTCATGCGGTGATCCTAGCCTAATCCTTGCCGCCGCGTCTTTTTTGCCTATCTAGTTCCATACAAGGAGTGTCGATGAAACCGATTCCGGTAGGCGCCAAGGGGAGTTTCACGCTGGTCGTGAGGCCCGATCAACTCGCGAATAATTTCAAGGATTCGACTCTTCCGCCGGTTCTGTCGACACCGGTGATGATCATGATCATGGAAAATGCCGCGCTCAATGCGATCAAGGCCTATCTCGATCCGGGCGAAAGCGCGGTCGGTACGAGCGTCGACATCCGTCATCTCGCCGCAACGCCGGTCGGCAAGCGCGTTACCGGCGAAGCCGAGGTGACCAAGGTGGAGGGCCGGCGGGTCACGTTCACCGTCCGCGCCGCTGACGAGCACGAAGAGATCGGCAACGGCACGCATGAACGCGCGGTCGTCAATCTGGCGAAGATCGCGGAACGGTTGGCCGCGAAGCAGGGCTGAGGCGCATTCAGGGCGCTGCGGCCCGCTTCAGCGTGGACGGATCGAAGATCTGAATTTCGCTTCCCATATCGACCGCGACTACGGTCGTCTTGTCGTCGGGGAGAACCCAAAATAACGGCGACCGATCGAAATAAATACCCAGCCGACCGCAAGGCGGATCGGCCGGTCCGCCTTCCTTTTCAGCTTTGTCCCAGGCGATTTTCGCCGCACCCGTGGGTTCCAGGGTGAATTGGGGCGCGCCCTTCGAGAATGCTTTGCTGTCGGCATCGTCGAAAGGTACGAGCGTGCATGTCGCGGTGTGCGCACCCGGCGAGGCGGCACGGATCGCGGGCAGGATCGACGCGATGGATGCGTTCGCCGATTTGGTGAAGGCGCGCACCGCGAGGCTGCTTTCAGCCCCGGTACTATTGAGGACGAATCCCGGCAGTCGGTTATCCGGGACAAGATGGATGCCGCCCTGGGCCGCGCCGCACGCAAAGCTCCAGATCGACAGGGTCGCGCCTTTGACCTCGCGCCACTGGCAGCCTTTGAATGTCTCTTGCAATCCAGCCGGTGGTTTCGGGTTCTTGGCGTGCGCCGAAGGTGACATCAGGATCAGGATGATCGCCGACAGGACGGCGGCGACGTAACGTTGTTCGCTCATGCCCAGGCACCCATGACGAATAAACTCAAGACGACAACGAATCCCAGCGCCCAGACCACCGAGCGCGGCGTTGCCCAGTCGGCGATGTAGAAGCCGGTATAGACGATCCGCAAGACGACGAAGGTACCGGCGAGAAGATCGATGCGGCCTTGCGCGACATGGGTCAACTCAGCGACCAGCACGGCGGCGGCAAAAGCGGGGAACGCCTCGAAATGATTGCGATGGGCCCAATCGGCACGTTGTCGCCAGCCGCTCAGTGCCGCGAGACCGAGGCGCGGTGCCCGATTGTCGTGCCCGGCCGATTTCGCGGCGGCAACGGCGATATAGGGCAGCAGGGCTGCCGCCAGGATCATCCAATACGCAAAGGTCATTGCCATCCCCATCAAAGATGTGCCGGTCCGATGCGGAATGCATAGCGCGTTTGGCCTGCCGCGTCGCGTCGGGGTTAGCCGCCCGGCGGCTTGTCGCATTCCCAAAAGCCGTGCATAGTCTTGGACAAGACGTCGAAGACGTATAAAGCCAGGGAGGTAGTTATGAACCCGCCATGCAAGTTTGCCGCGGCACTTCTATGGGGCGTCGCCGCGATCGCGCCGATGCTTCCGGCGCCTGCGCACGCCGACGTGGAAAAGACCAGCCTTGCTCTTCCGGCCGTCGCGTTCATTTTCTCGACGGCTTATATCGCCGAAGACGCCGGAATCTTTAAGGCCGTCGGTCTCGAGGTGACGCAGCAAGTAATCACGGGCATCGCCTCAGCCAATGCCGTGATCGCCGGCTCGATCGATTTCTCGTTTTCCTCGGGCGTCACGCTGACGCGCGCGGCCGCACGCCAGCAACCGGTCATCGCCATTGCCGGCACGTATGACCGCACCGGCTTTTGGGTCCTCATCAGCAAGAAGATCGCCGACGAGCGGCATTTCGACCCGAACGCATCGCTCGCCGAGCGCGCGAAACTCCTGAAAGGTCTGCGTGTCGGCGTCGGCGCGATCAATGCGATCCCGCACGCATATCTGAAACTGATCGCCGGTCTCGGCGGTCTCGACGGCGAGAAAGACATCGTCGTTGCCGGCGTGACGCCGCCCGAGCAGCTGGGTGCGCTGAGCCGCGACGCGATCGACGGCGTATCGAGCGGTTCGCCGGTGGTCGAGCAGCTGCAGCATGACGGAATCGGTGTGATTGTTGCCAACGGAACGACCGGTAACAATGTCGATCCGCCGTCGCTCACCCGCATTGCCGCCAATGTGTTGATGACGCGCAAGCAACTATGCGCCGATCATCGCTCGCTTTGCGTCAAGATGGGCGATGCGATGGTAAAGGCAAATGCCTTCATGCACGAGCATCCGCAGGAGGCGGCGGCGATGCTGGGAAAGCGACTCAACGTGAAGGATCCCGAGGTTCTCGCACTGGCCTATAAGAACACGGTCGAATCGACACCCTCGCCGCCGCTGCTGGACGAGAAGGCACTGGCGACGGCCGACGATCTCAACGTGGCCGCCGGTTTCATGAAGGCGGAGGAGAAGTTGCCCTCTTACACCGCTATCTTCACCAACGAGTTCGTGAAGCACTAGGCTCTATCGGCGCGCAGAACCGGTCATGGCCCGGATGCGTTCGGCAACCGCTTCGAGGCTGTAGGGTTTACGCAGGAACGCGTCTTTCGCGAGATATGTCGTCGCGTTCGTGAATTCGTTATTGCCCGAGGTCAGCAGAATTTTGACCGTCGGCTGGTGCTCCGACACCCACCGTGCGAGTTCGAGCCCGTTCATGCTGCCGGGCATGCGCCAGTCGGTAAAGACGACATCGATATTTTGCCGGCCGGCGAAGACGGCCATCGCTTCTTCCGCGTCGGCGGCCTCGATGACGGTGAAACCGAGATCGCGTAGGGATTCGGAGGTTGTGGATCGCACCAATATCTCATCCTCGACGACGAGGATTGTGACCTGACGGCTGACGTTGTTTGCTTCGGAGGGATCCGTGTCGGCCATAACCACAACGACCACAATAACCAACGCATTGCAGAAGATCGGTAAAATAAAGTCAATGTGCTTTCGTTGCTGGTTTCAGGATTTCGGCGTCGTCTTTCGGCGCTCGCGCAAAAGATGAATGCGACGGAGCACGTCCTGCGGATGATACGGTTTTTCCAACGGACCTTCGTCGCAGAGATCGCCGGCCTTGTCGGCGGCCCTGGCGGCTCCGGATGTCAGGATCACGTCGATGTCGGGATGATTTTGACGAATCCACCGGGCGAGCGCGAATCCATCCATCGTGCCGATGAGTTGAACTTCGGTGAACACGATATCCAGCTTTCTTCCGTCACCCAGAATGGTCAACACGTCGTCCGCCGTCAGGCCCTCGATAACGAAGTACCCGCACTCCCGCAGATATTCCGCGACTACCATGCGAACCAGAATATCGGGCTCGACCACCATCAAGGTAGGTGGGGTCTCGCTTGCCGGTTGCGGCGCATCGTTGGGCATGCCACGGTTGAACGCGGAACGGGCGGATTGGTTCCGGGTCAAAACGCGCCATTTTGCGCGTTAACAAATCCTTGCCGTTAAGACGATGGCAACGTCGATGATCGACGTTGGGTGAGACATTTGGAACCCCCGATGACCGACGTTGCTCCACGCGCATTCACCGGCCTGCGTTTTCTGCCGGCGATTTTCGCTGCTGCCATCTTCACCAGCGCGGCGCTGGTCTTCACCGTCGAACCGATGATCGCCAAGATGATCCTCCCCTTGCTGGGCGGGTCGCCGGCGGTCTGGAACGTCTGCATGGCATTTTTCCAAGGTGCGTTGCTGGCGGGCTATCTCTATGCCCATCTGGTCCAGCGTTTGGCGCGGGTGCGAACCCAGATCCTGATCCATCTCGGATTGCTCGGCGTGGCGGCGTTCTTTCTTCCGGTCGGCGTAACGGGGCTCTTTGGTTCTCCGGCGGTCGGTTCGCCGATCGTTTGGTTGTTGAGCGTATTGCCGCTGTCGGTCGGTCTTCCCTTTGCCGTCCTGTCCTCGACCGCACCGCTGTTGCAGGCCTGGTACGCCAAAGCACTCGACGGCGCGCCCCAAGCGCAAAATCCCTACATCCTTTATGGTGCCAGCAATCTCGGTAGCCTCCTGGCGTTGCTGGCCTATCCCGTGGCCGTCGAACCGTTGCTCGCCTTGCCCGAGCAGACATTGCTGTGGGCTTTCGTTTATGCGGCATTTTGCGGGTTGATCGCGATCACCGGCGCTTACGTCTGGAATGCGCGCCATCAAGGTGTCGCGCGGATCGCCGCCGATATAGAGAACGTTCCCGCAATCACCTGGCGCCAACGTGTGTCGTGGGTGTTGCTGGCCGCGGCGCCGTCGAGCCTGATGCTCGGCGCGACCACGTATATCTCGAACGATGTTGCCTCGGTCCCGCTGTTCTGGGTGGTGCCGCTCGCGCTTTATCTTCTGACCTTCGTTATTGCGTTTCAGGCGCGCCCGATCATAAACCGCGAGCGCGCGCTGTTGTGGCAGATGGTGTTCGTCGCCCTGGCGGCGGCGGTGCTCTGCATCAACACGACCAGTCTCTTTGCGCATTTCATGCTCTATCTCGGCGCGTTCTTTTTCAGCGCGCTGGTCTGTCATCATCGTCTGGCCGCCGACCGGCCGCATCCGCGCCATCTGACCGAGTTCTATCTGCTGATCTCGCTGGGCGGGGTGCTCGGCGGGATGTTCAATGCTTTTCTGGCGCCGGTGCTGTTTCGCACCGTGCTGGAATTCCCGCTCGTGCTGACGCTGTGTTGTCTGGCGCGGCCGTGGACCCGGCCTCTGTTCGGCCGATGGACCATCGCGCTGACCGCGGCCGGGATCGGGTGCGCCATCGGCGTGGCGTTCGCGCCGGCCGGCCCGAGCTTCGTTTACATTCCGGTGATTCTGGCTCTGCTGGGTGGAGCAGCGGCGGAACTGGTCAGTGGCCGGACCCTTGCGTTCACTCTGGTGATCGGCGCGCTATGCGCGCAGGCCGTTCTGGTCCCGGCGGACAAGCGCGTGACCTTGTCCACGGCGCGCAGTTTCTTCGGCGTGCATCGCGTGACGCTCGATACCGAACCGGCGGTGGGCGGTACGCTGCATCTGTTGTTCAATGGCACCACCATTCACGGCGCGCAGCCCGAGGTGGATGCGTTCCGTTGCCAGGCTTTGACCTATTACGCGGCGATCGGTCCGCTCGGGCAGGTTTATGGATCGCTGATGGCGACGAACCCACGGGCGAATGTCGCAGTCGTCGGCCTAGGTGCCGGTACGCTGGCGACCTATATCGGCCCCGAGAGCCGTATGCGCTATTTCGAGATCGATCCCGAGGTCGAACGCATCGCGCGCGATCCGCGCTACTTCACGTATCTAAGCGGATGTGCCAAAGGCGAGGTCGACGTTGTCCTGGGCGATGCGCGGCTGACCGTGGCCGCGGAGCCGGAACACTCCTACGATCTGATCCAGATCGATGCGTTTTCCGCGGATAACATCCCGACCCATCTGCTGACCACCGAGGCGCTGGCGATTTATTTCCGCGCGCTCAAACCCGACGGCATCCTGATGCTGCATTTGTCGAATCGCAATTTGAAGCTGGAGCCGCCAGCGGCGGCGGCAGCCAAGGAAGTCGGCGCGACGGCGTTGATGCAGGAATTCGCGCCGCCACCGGGCACGCCACCGATCGTCGCGTCGCCGTCGCAAGTCATGTTGATGTCGAAATCGCCGACGGCGCTTGCCGCCTTTGCACGCGATCCGCGCTGGCGTCCCGCGCGTGACGAGGGCGCGCGGGCCTGGACAGACGGCTACACGAACATCCTCGGGCCGTTGATCGATCATACGATCGACGCTTTCGCCGGACGCGCGCAATGACATTGGTGCATTCCAGGCCCGATTGAGTTCCGGGCAGCGCGCGGCTACATCTCACGCAGGTAATCAACAAACCGGCGGAGGAAATCATGGCTGCCAAGGCGAAGAAGAAAGTGGGCAAAAAGGCCCCGGCGAAAAAGGCAGCGCCCAAGATTTCAGCCAAAAAATCCGTTAAAAAGGCAGCGGCGCGCGCTCCGGTCAAAAAGGCTGCGGCGAAGAAAGCCCCGGCAAAAATCGCGCCTGCAAAGAAGGCGAAAGCCTCCGGCAAGCTTCGCCTGAGCCTGATGTGCGGCAATTACGAGATCGTGCGCCCCTTGAAGGAGGGCGCTGTCGACGTGAAAGGCATCGATCTCGTGATCGGCGGCTATCCCGGCGGGCGGGCCATTCACGATCATGTCGCCGCCGGCCAGGGCTGCGATATCAACGAATATAATGGCGGGCATTACGTCGTGCAGAAGGCGCATGGCCGCGCGGACATCACCGCCATTCCGGTGTTTCTGCATCGGCGCTTCCGCCACGGCTTCATCTATATCAATACGAGCAAGGGCATCACCAAGCCGTCCGATCTCGCCGGGCGCCGCGTCGCTTGCCGCTCGATCGGTGCCGCGGCCGCTTATTGGATGCGCGGCCATCTCGACGAGCACGGTGCATCGCACAAGTCGATCACCTGGGTGATTCAGGATCCCGACGATGCATCGGAAGGCGCGCCGCCGTCGACCAAGATCGAAGTCCTGCCCAAGGGCAAGCTGGTCGAAGATATGATCCTGACCGGCGAAGTCGATGCGATCATCAGCCCGGACGTCAATGCGGCGCAGGCGCAGGGCGATCCACGCATCGCGCGCCTGTGGCCCGATTACAAGGCCGTCGAAGTCGACTACTTCAAACGAACCGGCTTCTTCCCGATCATGCACGTCACCACCGTACCAACCGAAATCGTCGCGAAATATCCCTGGGTGGTCGAAAGCCTGACCAACGCGTTCGAGGAGTCGAAGCAGCTCGCGCGCCGCTACGTCGCCAATCCGCGCAACGTGCCGTTGGCTTTTCTGCACACCTATCGCGAGGAAGAAGCCAAATTGCTCGGGCCCGATCCGTGGGAATTCGGCTTGAGCGATCTCAACAAGCGCAATTACGACACGCTGGTCGGCTTTGTTCACGACCAGGTGCTGGATACGCCGCGCCCGAAGCTCGAGGATCTCTTCGCCAAGGAGGCGTTCGAGCTGAAATTGCCACTGCCGGTCAAATATCCGTTCCAATACGGATTCTGATCGAACCAGACCGAAAAACCAAAACGCAAAATTAGGGAGGGAACCATGGAGATTAAACGCAGGACTCTTTTACAAGGCCTGGCGGCGGCGGCCAGCGTGTTACCGTTCGCCACGGCTGCCGAGGCCGCCGAGACATCGGCGAAACCCGGCAAGGGACGTAAAGTTCTGATCAAGGGCGGCTATGTCGCCACGGTCGACAAAACCCTCGGCGAGTTGCCGAACGGCGATGTGCTGATCGATGGAAATTCGATCGCCGAGGTCGGCAAGGATCTTCGCGTCACCGACGCCGAGGTGATCGATGCACGCGGCATGCTCGTGCTCCCGGGTTTCATCGATACCCATCGCCATACCTGGTCGACCATTCTACGCGGCATGATTCCGGACGGCGATTTCCCGATCTATATGAAGGTGATCGACGAATCGATGGGTCAGCATTACCGGCCGGAAGACGTCTATGCCGGCGATCTGCTGGGCGGGGTTGGCGCGATCAACGACGGCATCACCACGATGCTCGACTGGTCGCACATCATGAACACGCCGGCTCATGCCGACGGCGCGGTCAAGGGGTTGCGGGAATCCGGCGTGCGCGCGGTTTTCTCGCCCGGCATTCCGATCACGCCGATGACGCTCAACACGCCGGATTACGTCGCCGATATCCAGAAGAAATATTTCTCCGGCAGCGGCGATCAGCTCGTGACATTGGGCATGTCGGTCCGCTCGGCAGATGCGAAGACGTATGACGGCTGCGTCGCCGATATGAAATTCGCGCGGCAGCTGGGCATCCGCATCACCATGCATGTCGGCGTCACCACGGCGGCGATCCGGGGCATCACCAAGCTCAACGATGCCAATATGCTCGGTCCCGATGTGACCTACGTCCATCCGACCGGGATATCGGACGATGAGTTCAAGATGATCGCCTCGACCGGCGGCACTTTGTCTTCGGCGCCGGTGGCGGAGATGATGTCGCAAGGCGGTTTCCCCGACGTGCAGCATTGGTTGAGCTTCGGGCTCCGGCCTTCGCTCAGCAGCGACAACGAAACCCGCGTTCCGTCCGACATGTTCACGCAACTGCGCGCGCTGCTGATGTCGGATCGGGGCCAGGATATCGCGCGTGCCGGCAAGGAAAAGCGGCGCTCGAACCTCTTGCCGCTGCGCGATGTGCTATCGTTCGCGACGCTCGACGGCGCCCACGCGCTTGGCCTCGAGGCCAAGACCGGCTCGCTCACGCCCGGCAAGCGCGCCGATGTGATCGTGATGGACCTGAGCGACATCAAGCTCATCCCGATCAACGGCGATCCGGTGGCGACCGGGTTGTTGCACGGCCGCGCCAGCGACATTTCCTGGGTCTTCGTTGATGGCAAGGTGAAGAAGAAGAACGGCAAGCTCGCGAACATCGATCTCGCGCATGTGCGCAAGGTGGTTCAAGGCTCGCACGAATATCTGACGAAGCGCGCGGCGCAGGAAGCCGCCAAGGGGTAGAAGGAAGGGGCGGCGCTTAGGCCGCCCCTTTTTCGTCTACTTGAAGAGCTGCAGCGCGTTGATGCAGGTCTGAATCACGCCCCAGGTCAGCGGGATGCCGACGAAGAGCCAGGCGAGGGTGAGCTTCAAACCGTTACCGGTTGCCGCTTGTTGTGCTTGTGCCATCGGATGCTCCTTAGGCCGCTTGCTGGAGTTGCTTCGTCGTCATGCTATGGCGCTTGTCGACCGCCTTCACCGCGAGATTGCAGAAGAAGCCGACGACCAGAAGTCCGGCCATGACATACATCGTAATGTTATAGGCCTGCGCCGCTGGCACGCCGTGATCGACGTTGTATTGGCGGATGTAGTTGACGAGCACCGGCCCGAGGATTCCCGCCGTCGACCACGCGGTCAGCAACATGCCGTGGATCGCACCGACGTAACGGGTCCCGAACATGTCGCGCAGATAGGCTGGCACGGTGGCAAAGCCGCCGCCATACATGCTGAAGATCACCGCGTAGGCGCAGACGAAGGCAAGCACGCTGCCGATCGAGCCGGTATAGGGCACGATCGCATAGAGGACGGCGCCGAGAACGAAGAAGCAGAAATACGTGTTCTTGCGGCCGAATATCCGGTAGGCATTCCGACAGTTGGTGGCACGCTTAATACCGTGGCGGGTAGCTTCACCGCGAGCCAGTCGCTGCAATGGCTGAGCACGTTACGCGCGCGTTTCGGCTATGCGGGCTTTGATCGGTTTTTGATCTACGGCACGGCCGGTATAGCGTTCGGCCAGGTCCAGGAAACGTCGCAGTTTACGTTCCCGGCGACTGGGGTGGCCTACAATCAAAGCACCGATAGTGTGAAAGCTGGCCCGACGATCGGCGGCGGTATCGAATACGCGATCAACGATCGCCTCACGCTGAAAGGCGAAGGGCTGTACTATAATCTCGGCTCCGATACCTCCTATGCGCCGCCAAACTTGCCGACGGGCTATCAAATCGGCAAGGAGTTCCGCACCAGCGGCGCGATCTTCCGCATCGGCCTGAACTGGCAATTCGGCGTGGCGCCGACGCCGCCACCCGCTTTGGCACCGACGCCGGTCGCGGCACCCGCGGTGGCCCCGGCTCCGGCGCCGAAACCGCCCGCGCGGATGTTCATCGTGTTCTTCGACTTCGACAAGGCGACGCTGACGCCCGACGGCCAAAAGGTCGTCGATGCGGCCGCCGCGGCCTTCAAGGCCGGCGGCAATCCGCAACTCCAGGTGTCTGGCTACACCGATCTCTCGGGCACGGCGGCTTATAACCTGAAGCTGTCGCAGCGCCGGGCCGATGCGGTCGACGCGGCGCTCGTCAAAGACGGTGTGCCGAAGAGCGCGATCTCGTCACATGCGATGGGCAAGAACAGCCCGCGTGTTCCGACCGCCGATGGTGTTCGCGAGCCGCAGAATCGCCGCGTGGAGATCGTCTTCCCCGGCTGAACGAACACGTTCTAACGACAACGGCCCGGATGAAAATCCGGGCCGTTTTTCGTTTCGGGGCAGAGCGGTTCAGAAATCGCGTCGCGGCCGGATGTAGCGGTGAACGATCTTCACGTCGTCGTGGATTTCAAAGCCGACATGGCCTGGCCGTTCCATCAGCGCTTCGAGCGCGCGCTCGATCGCCGGGTCGATGCCCATCGCATCGATCGGAATATCCGGCCACGCGGGGCGGCCCTCCATGTCGAGAAGGGTGCAGCGATAAGGGGTCATGTCGTCATCGCTTTTGCGCGATCGAGATCGGTGACGAAGATGTCGCCGCGCCAGATCTGTACGGCGGCGACATCGCGCGCGCGGATCAGCAGATCGCGAGCATGATCCATGGCGGCGAAATCGGTGATCTGAGCGCCGTCGTCGGCGGCCTTGAGCGTGCCGTGATCGTCGAAGAAGTAATAGCGATAGCGAGCCATGAGGGGATCCGATCCGTGTTGGGTTCGTTCGATAACGAACGGCAGAGCAACATCATCTCGGAAACGCTTAGATTAATTCAAACTGTATCGATTAAAGTTTGAGACGAATTCGATTCAAATTTGCATCATCTATTGGCGGCGAATTACATCAAATGATTGCGTGATATCCCGATGCGTCGCGTTCCCGCGCGGCTTGCCGCGCTGGGCATAAATCGGCATGCTGGGAACGCATCAAGCCGGGTTTCGGGGGAATCCTGGTTTTGTCATCGCCGTATCTGAGGGGGAGCGGTGTTGAAACAAACGTGGCTGCGCGCGGCCGGCGCGATCTTCGTCGTCATCGTGACGTTTCATGTCGGGTCGGCTGAAGCGACGGTATCGCAAAGCTGTATCGACTATCGTCAGGCGATCGTCAATCTGGAGACGTCGTCGGGACCGCACGTCGGCGGGCTGTCCTTCGATCTCTATCTGCGTCAGCTCTATCAGCACGATTGCATCGACAATCCCGGATATCGGCACCCGCCCGAATATTGGTATCGCCTGGACGGCAGCGCGACCGGCGTTGAACTGGGCAAGGGCGAGCATCCGGCCGATGGCGCCTACGCCACGACAAAAGAACACGCCAAGGCCTGCGAGGGCATGAGCAGCCCGAGCGTTTGCGCACTCGCACTGGATGCGGACGATGCTGGCGGCAAGGTGAAATACGATCGGGCGGACGAACTGCCGCCCTTGGGCTTGACGATCGGCGGTTCGGCATATTCCGCCGACGCTTCCTGCCTTAACGCTCTTCAGACTCTGGGTGCTCAGGACAAAGCTGATTATACCGGTTCACGCTCGCTTCGGGCCGCTGCGCGCGCGCGTCTTGCCGTATGGGCGATGCAAACGCATTGCCCCGATTTGCTCGCACAGTTCGAGCGCCAGATCGGCATCAGCGCACCAGCAGACGATCCGTCGAAACAAAACCGCGCACCTGAACCGGATGTCGTGCGCTTTGGCGAAGGGGCAGGAAGTCTCGTCCGCAGCGGTTTCGATGGCGCGGCGGCTAGCACGCCATCGGCCTCTGTCGCCAATGCCGCGTCCGATCCGGGTTTCCAGGAGATGTGCCGGCAAGCCGATCAGAATATGAAACGCTGCCGCGCGCAGGTCGGGACACCCACGCGTGCTCCTGCCGGCCAGACGGGCGCGTTCAACGATTGCGCCAATCTTTACGGTCAAGTCGTCGCGATGTGCCGCGCGACCGGCAATGCGGCGACGTTGGCCGACGTGTCGCCGCAATGCCAGGCGACGGCGCAGGCCTATGCCGCCGCCGCGCAAGCCCATGACCAGCAAGGGACCATGGCCAACTACCAGGCGCTCAAACAGTCTTGCCCGGACGTCCTCAACGCGATCGCGCAACGCACCGGCATGGCGCTGCCGCAAGATATATCGGCGTCTCCGGATTTACCGTCGCAAGCCTCGCCGTTTCCGACCCGGTCGACCGACGGCTCGATGACGCAAACGATCATGGGGGGTTGTGTTGCCGCGCGCGATTCATGCACGGGGATCGCCAATAGTCTTTCCGCGGGCACATCCGATGCGGCACGCGACGCCGTGTTCGCCAATGCGATGGAATTCGGTATCGCGCTGGGGAACCTGATGATTCAGGGGATGGAGCTCGCTCAAATGATCGATGCGATGAAGCACACGAACAGCAACATGAGCAGCCTCACGCCGGCGGTGCGCACGTCGAACGGCAACATGTGGGGTACGGATGGGCCACCGCCGCCGGTGGCCCGAAGCAGAGGCGTCAACCGAAGCGGCCTCAGCGGCGTGCCGTGACGGCATAAGGAAAATTGGGGGACATCATGAAGAGAATGATCGCTGCGCTTGCCTTATCGTTGACGCTCGCGGCTTGCGCGGGAGCGGGACCTGCGCCGGTTTACGCTGACCCATTTCAAGGGTTGCTGAATCAGAGTTCGTCCACGGTTCCTATCGACCGACCCATAACCGTGCAGCAACCGATCGGGCTCATCTTCAGCAACAATGTCGAGACCTGGTTCCGGTATGTCTCGAAAGGTCAGGAGAGTGCGAAGGCGTGGGGGTCGTTGACGAATTATGTCGTGGTGGCCGACGTCGACCCTCACTTCGTCGCGAGCCGCGTCGTTGCCATGCTGAAGGTGCATTATCCCAACATCGAGCTGGTCCAGGATTTCAATGAGGCGATTGCGACCGGCAAGAAAAGCATCTGCCTGGTCGATATGCAGCCGGTGTCGGGTGGGGTAAGCGGCGGAACCACAACGGTCGACATCACCGCGTTCTTCTTTGATGCCAAGATGCAGCCGGTGACCAAAATGTCGGGACACGGATCAGGCGTCGTTCCGTATCCGGCGTGGGATATCCGGCTCCAGCCGTCGACCGACGCTGCCGTCGCGCAACTCGACCAGAAGATCAGCGCGCTGGTGCGTTGATGGAGAACGGCGAGGTCTAGGGTTCCGACAATTCCGGCGTGCCGACATCGACCGAACCCGAGTCGATATCGGTCGCCGTGCTTTCGCCTTTCGCATCCTTGATCTGGAACATGCGATGCTGGCGATAGACGCTGCGGAGCTTGGCGTAGAAATCGACCGAGTCGCGTTCCAGTTCGTCGAGATTGTCCAATTGGTCGGCGCGGTCGTCGATCGCGTTAGCGCCGCTGCGCGCATAGCCCGCGTAGAGCGCGTTGGTGCCGCCGACGAAACCCAGAGGATCGAGGACGAACCCCGCGCCGATGCCGACCGCATCGCGGATGTTCGACGGGCCGAAAACCGGCAGCATGACGTAAGGACCCTCGCCGATTCCCCAGACTCCCAACGTCTCGCCGAAATCGGCGTCATGGAAGGGGATGCCGGAACCCGAAGCAACATCGACGAGGCCGAGACCGCCGATCAGCGTATTGAGCATGAAGCGTTGAAAGCTGATCCAGGCGCGGTCCGGACTGCCTTGGAGCAGGTCGTTCAATCCGATCATCGGCTCCTGGAGATTGGCGAGGACGTTGTGCAGGCCCTCTTGAATCAGGTCTGGAACGTGGTCGCGATAGGCGCGGGCCACGGGTTTGAGCGTGTGCTTGTCGAGAAAATCGTTCGCCGCGAAGATCGTGCGGTTGGTCGGCTCGATCGGATCATTGGTCTTGTCGAATGCGGCGCGGGCGGTGGGATCGCTCGGTGGCGTGGCGCAAGCACCCAGAAAAAAGCACAGACCAAAAACGAGAAGGAAACCGAACCGGCGCGCCGATGGCGGTGCCGGGAAAACACGATCCTTGTCCGGCATCGGAAATGGAGCCTCTATTATATTCTCAGAAATTTGCTTTTTGGGTGAATGGCGCGGCCGCAGAGCCGGGTCGTGGACAAAAAGTGCGGGTTAGCGAAGTTATGCCCGTATTATGGCCGTTTCTGGCACACGGGGCAAGGTGCGGCCGGTGCGACGTTTCAGCCGAGAGGACGGCCTAAACGGTTGGTCATTGCCACTGAATGTCGGTCATCCCATAGCCCATCGGCGTGAAACGGTCCGTGGGCGTGACAGCGACATGTTTGGTGTGGATCAACACGGAGGGATAGGGCGAGATCGGCACGAAGAAGACCTTTTCGGTCGCACGGTCGAACATGGTGCGTCCGATCGCCTTGCGGGCGGCCGGATCCATCGTGGTGTCGCTCTGCCGGGCGAGCTGATGGAGCGTCTCGTCGCCGGAATAATCGGTCGGGCCGGCGGCAAAGAACGAATCGACGGTTGCCGAAACATCGGGGATGTTGCCGGCGGGCCACGCCGCGATCATCACTTGAATCTGCCCGGCTTGCAGCTTCTTGCGATAGGAGACGACCGCGAGGCGATCGATCTTCGAACGGATACCGAGCTTGTACCATTGTCCGGCGACCGCCTCGGCGATGGTGCTGGGGGTTCCGACGAAAGTGGTGATCTCGATATCGAAGCCCTGTGCGTAGCCTGCCTCGGCAAGGAGCTTGGCCGCGCCGGCGGGATCGTAGGCGGGCAAAGCCGCCGTGTAATCGCAGCCGGCCTGCGCGCGCCAGCACATCGCTTCCGGCAATTCGAGTTTCGCGTCGCCGGCCAACAGCTTGATCAATGAAGGGCGGTCGATCGCCATGATCAGCGCGCGGCGCACGCGCTCGTCGAGCACCGCCTTGTTGCCGCTGCGCCCGCGCGCGTCGAACGCGGCGTACATGAACGAACTGCCCGGCACGATCGTCATGGCGAAGCGAGGGTCCTGCGCCAGGGTTTCGGCCTGTTCGAACGGTACCTGCTGAATCAGGTCGAGATCGCCGGCGAGCAAATGGGCGATGCGGGTTCCGTCCTCGGGCATCGGCTGGATGAGGATTCGTTCGACATTCGTGGCGGGCTTTGCGGCATTACCATGGGCCGCGTAACCTTCATTGCGTTCGAGCTGGATCCCTTTGAAGTCGTCGATCAGTTTCACCCGGTAAGGGCCCGAACCGATCGGGTGATGGCCGATGCTTTCCTTGTCCGGTAGCGCTTCGGCCTGATGCGCGGGGAATATTGTCGTGACATAGGCAAAGCGGGTCAGATCGAATGGCGTCGGCTCCTTGGCGGTGACGCGCAGGCGATAGGGGCCGGTCTGCTCAACCTTGGCGATCCATGCCCAGTTCAACTGGAACCGGATCAGGGTCTTCGGGTCGGAAAGCCAGTTGAGCGTATAGACCACGTCGGCGGCGGTGAGCGGCGTCCCATCCTGCCATTTGACGTCGTCGCGCAATTCGAATTCGAGCGTGGTCGGATCGATCCGTTGCCAGGACTTGGCCAGCAGGGGCTCGATGGCGCCGGTCTTCACGTTATAGGAGACCAGTCCGTCATAGACGCCGTTCGACTCGAACACCGTGTCGGGCGTCGGATCGAAATAATAGCTGAGCGTCTGGATCGGCTGGACCGCGGCCAAGCGTAGCGTGTCGCCGGGCTTTTGCGCGGTTGCGGGATGGGCAGACGCGAGGGCCAAGCCCACGGCCAGCGCGATTAAGCGGATGAAACCCTGTTGCACCGGCTTGCCTCCCCACCGCTTCATTAATGCGCCTTCTTGGCCTAATCTCGCGGCCGGATCATCGTAGTGGTTTGGGCGTGGGGGCGGAAGTCATGGAGAAACGGCATCAAGTCGTCATCGTCGGCGGCGGGCCGGTGGGCGTCGGCCTCGCGGTCGAATTGGGCCTGCGCGGCATTCGCTGTGTCCTGGTCGAACGCCGCGTCGAATTGCAGAAAATTCCCAAGGGTCAGAACCTCTCGCCGCGCACCCTCGAACACATGTATTTTTGGGGCGTCGAGAAGGAACTGCGCGCCGAGCGCATCATGCCGTCGGGCATCCCGGTCAGCGGCATCGTCGCCTATGGCAATCTGCTCAGTCCCTATTGGTACGCGCCGCCGCAGCGCGAGCTGGTGAGCCAGTATTACTTCACCGGCGTCGAACGCTTGCCGCAATATCTGACCGAGAAGGTGCTGCGCACCAAGATGCTGAGTCTGCCGAATGTCGAAACGCGGTTCGGATGGATCGCCGAAACGGTCGAGCAGGATGCATCGGGCGCGCGGGTGACGATTGCGGAGCAGGGCGGAAGCGGACGCGAAACACTCGAGGCCGATTATGTCGTCGGTTGCGACGGCGCGCGGTCGACCATCCGCGACCAGGTCGGCATCGAACGCGGCGGTTCGGATTTCGATCAGGTGATGGTGCTGGCGGTGTTCCGCTCGCGCGCCTTGCATGAAGGGCTGATGCGGTTTCCGATCCGTTCGACCTACAACGTGATGCACCCCGACCTTAAAGGCTATTGGCAGTTCTTTGGCCGCATCGATGTGGGCGAGGGGTTCTTCTTCCACGCACCGGTGCCGAAAGACACGACGACCGACAATTACGATTTCAAGGCGCTTTTGCAGAAAGTCGCGGGGTTCGAATTCGAGGCCGAATTCGACTATGTCGGATTTTGGGATTTGCGCGTCGCAGTCGCCGAGAAATATCAGGTCGGGCGCGTCTTCATCGCCGGCGACGCGGCTCATAGCCATCCGCCCTATGGCGGTTTCGGTCTCAACAGCGGCATCGAGGACGCGGCCAATCTCGGCTGGAAATTGGCGGCGGTGCTCAAGGGATGGGCCGGCCCCAAACTGCTCGAATCCTACAGCGAGGAACGCCGCCCCATCTTCGAGGAGACCGGGCGCGACTTCATCGCCGGCCGGATCGAGAACGACCGCAAATTCCTCGACCAATATAATCCGGAACGGGACAAGGCCGCGTTCGAGGAGGCTTGGGGCAAGCGTCTCCAGGGCGCCGGCGAATCGGTACAGACCTACGAGCCGCATTACGAGGGCTCGGCCGTCGTCATGGGACCGCCCGGCGGCAAGTGCTCGGCGCATGGCAAGCACACCTATCTGGCTCAGGCGGGCCATCATTTGCCGCCCCAGAAGCTGACATCGGGCCGCAATGTGTTCGAGGAACTGGGTCCGGATTTCACCCTGCTGGCGTTCGATGCCGACGCGGCGGCGGTGACCGCATTCGAAGCCGCGGCGCATGAACTGAACGTCCCGCTGAAGGTGATCCGCGATGCCTATGCCGGTGGCCGCGACGCCTACGGCAAGCATCTGATTCTGGTCCGTCCCGATCAATACGTGGTGTGGACCGGCGATGCCGTGCCGGGCGATGTGCGCGGCTTAATGAGCAAAGTTGTCGGGCGCGGATAGATCCAAAGGCCGGTCGTCTTCGTATAAAGGTCAAGATCACGCTGCCGTGCGGGTGGCGCGCCGCGGAAACCTATGGCCTCATCGAGCATGATCGGCGAATCAAGAGGCATGGATCTATCGGCAACCACACGTTTCGTCGTCTCATCCGTCGCTGGCTCGATCGGGCGTGCCCGGCGTGCCCTGGCACTGTTGCCGATCTTTATGGTCGGCGGTTGTTCGGCCGTCGACATCGTCAATGCGCTGGTTCCGCGCTCCGACTTCGAATGGCGCCGCGATCTCGCTTATGGCGACGGGCCGCGCCAGATCCTCGATATCTACCGGCCGAAGGGTGCGACCACGCCGTTGCCCGTGATCGTCTTTTTTTATGGCGGCAATTGGGATAACGGCGAGAAGGCCGATTATCTTTTCGTCGGACAAGCCCTGGCGTCGCGTGGCTTCGTCGTGGTCATTCCGGATTACCGGCTCTTCCCGCAAGTGCGCTATCCCGTGTTTCTCGAGGACAACGCCAAAGCGGTCGCCTGGACCTTGGCGCATCTCGACGAGTTCGGCGGCGATCCGGCACGCGTTAATCTGATGGGGCATTCGGCCGGCGCTTACAATGGGGCAATGCTCGCACTCGATGGTCGCTGGCTTGGCGCCGAACGCGCGCGCATCCACAAAATCGTCGGGCTCGCCGGGCCTTATGATTTTCTGCCGCTGACCGATCCCGAACTGCAAACCATTTTTGGGACGGAACCGGATTTGCCGCGCACCCAGCCGATCAACTTCGTCGATAACACCGCGCCGCCGATGTTCCTGGCGGCGGGAACCGACGACACGACGGTTCGGCCGGGGAATACGACGAGGCTGGCGGCAAAGTTACGCGAACGCGGTGTTGCGGTGACCGAACGTTATTACCAGGGCGTTAGCCATGTCATGCTGATCGGTTCGCTGGCCGCGCCGTTGCGGTTCAAGGCGCCCGTGCTGGACGACGTGTCGGTTTTTCTGTCATCCGCGCCTTAAGCCATGTTCGATGAGCATGGCCATATGACACATTTCGCCCCAGGCTTTAAGATCGCTTAACACTCATCTTGGATAGTCCTCTGACCACCATGAGGACTTCCATGAGCGTCGGCGGCGTCGATCCGAATTCCGGCAGTGCGAGTGCCGCGCTTCAAGCGAAGATGCAGCAGGCGCGCGCGGCGTTCGACGATCTGTCGCAGAGTCTGAAGGCCGGCGATCTTTCCGGTGCCCAACAGGCCTTCGCGACGCTGCAACAGAACGCGCCGCAGGGCCGCTCCAATCCCATCCAAAGTCAGATCGATGCACTGGGCAAAGCGCTGCAGTCGGGCAATCTCGTCGCGGCTCAACAGGCTTTCGCGCCGCTCCAGGGCGCGGCCCAGGCCAAGGGCGCGCCGCCGGCCGGTCGTCCCGTGCATGGCGGTGGTGGTGGCGAGAGCGGTAGCTCGTCGAGCACGAAAAAAGTCGTCAGCGAAACCAGCACGACCTCCGCCGGCGGCGTGATCACGACGACAACCACCTATTCGGATGGCTCGAAAGGGACGTCGACGGCCTACGGTCCGCCGCCGAATTCCACCCAAAGCGTCTTCGCCTAAGTTTCGGTCTCGCCGTCGATCAAGGCCGAAATTTGGTTTCGGCAATGATATCGAGTGGGAACACTTCGACCTTGTCGCCTTCGGCGGCATGTTCGGTCTGCTTGGTATAGGCAGCGAAGAACGGCTGGCTCTGCAGCAGCTTGATCGCGTCGTCATCGACCGGCGTGGCGAAATGATAATATTCGTTGGTGCCCCGACGCCTCATGCAGCGATAGGAAATTTTTCCCGCCAAGGCCGGCACTGCCTCGATCGCCGCGATGAAGGCAGCAATGTCCTTATGCCATTGTTCTTCGTTGTCTTCTTTACGGCGATATTTGATCATGAATTGTTTCATCGCGTTCGCTCCCTGGTTGGTTCAGGCAATACTATAACAGTCGGGGGTCAGATTTTCGGTGCCGGTTGTTCGCCGCGGAAGATCGCGACATGGCGGCGGGCAAATTCATCGAAACTGATCGGTCGGCGTCCCAGAATGAACGCGGTATCGGGATAAACCGTGGCCTCCCCGCCATTGCGCCGCTCGGCATAGAGTTCGGTGATCGCATCGGCAAAATAAGGCGGCGCACCATTGGCGAGTTGAGCCTGCTTCGCCTCCTCGGGCGGGACGTTGATGTAGCGGATCGACTTGCCGGTGGCGGCGGAAAGCTTTTCGGCGATCTCCGCCATGGTCAGCGCCTCGGAACCGGTGAGGGGATAGATTTTTCCTTCGTGTCCGGGACTGGTCAGGACGATCGCGGCGACCGCCGCGATATCGGCGATATCGATCGAGGCGATCTTCGCATTCTCCATCGGCAGAAAGATCGCGCCCTTGGCGAGGATCGACGGCACCTGGCGAAAATAGCTTGGCATGAACTCGCCGGCGCGCAGGTGGGTGAATGCCATTCCCGATTCCTCGAGCCGTTTTTCGACCTCGCCATGCATCCGCGCGAAGCGGAAAGCGGAATCGCGTTCCGGCATGATCCCGGAGAGTTTGACGACGTGGCGAACGCCGGCCTTCACTGCCGCCGCGATGAAGCTCGATTGAACCTCGAGCATGTTCGGGACCGCCGACGAGTTGAGCATGGCGCGATCGACGCCGCTCAAAGCGAGAGCCAGGGTCTCCGGACTCATCATGTCGCCGACCGCGATCTCGACATGGGGCAGCGCCGCCAGATCGGCCGCTTTGGCGGCATCGCGCACCAGCGCGCGTACTGCCACGCCCTTTGCCGAGAGCTGCCGGACCAGCTCTTTGCCGTTCAATCCGGTCGCACCGGTCACGAGAATCATGAGGGCGTTTCCTTTCGGTGTCGCATCCCGTCATTTGATGCCGCCATGTACGAACTGACAAGTACGGACATTTTTGATACTGTAGATTTTAGCCGCCTTGCGGCGTATCGTTCGGGGATCGGAACCCCGTCGCGAAAGCCCCCAACCGATGCCGAACTCGAAATCGACGCCCCCCTGCGGCTGCCCGGTCGCCGCTTTTCAAAAAATGATCAGCGGCAAATACAAGCTGCGCATCATGTGGGATTTGAAGGACGGTCCGTTGCGCTATGGCGAGATCCGCAGCGGCCTGTTGCGGGGTGCGATCGGAACCAAGGAAATCGCGCCGCGCGTCCTGAGCCGTGAATTGAAGGCACTCACCGGCAGCGGATTGATCGACCGCAAGGATTACGGCCTCGTTCCCCCCAAGGTCGAATATCGCCTGACCCGCAAGGGGCAAAGCTTCGTTCCTGTCATTGATGCGATCCGCAAATGGGGTGTGCGGCATTTGGCGCAGAGCACCTCCGTCGAGCAGGTCGAGGCGGCCGAGTAGAGAGCAAGAAATCGATGCGGGAAATGCGCCTTTCGGGTGCGGCGTGCCGGCGAAGAATGCTACCGTCGTGAACGGATGGAATTGAGCGGGGGATCACCATGACGGGCACACGGCGCGATTTTCTGCGCCAGGTCGCGGCGGTCGGTGGTTATCGCGCGACTTACCTGACCATGCAGGCAATGGGTTTGTTGACGACGGCCGCAATTGCCGAGCCATTGGCGCTCGAAAAGGGCGCGGCGCATGGCACCAAGATCGTCATCCTTGGGGCCGGTGTTGCCGGCATGTCCGCTGCCTATGAATTGGGCAAGGCGGGCTACGACTGCACCGTGCTGGAAGCCCGCGAACGGGTCGGCGGCCGCAACTGGACGGTCCGGCGCGGCACCAGGCTCGCGATGAATGACGGTACCGAGCAGCATTGCGACTTCGATGCCGGACTTTATTGGAATGCCGGTCCGGCGCGGTTGCCGAGCCATCATCAAGCGGTGCTGGGCTATTGCCGGGAATTGGGCGTGGCCCTCGAAGTCGAGGTGAACACCAATCGCGGCGCGCTGTTGCTGAACCCGAATGCGAATGGCGGCAAGCCGGTCGTCATGCGTCAGGCGATCAACGATGCGCGCGGCGAAATTTCCGAACTGCTGGGCAAGGCCCTGAAGCGCGGCGCGCTCGACCAGGAGTTCACCGCGCAGGACAAAGAGCGGATGCTCGCTTTCCTCCGGCAATATGGCGACCTGACACCCGACCACCTGTACAAAGGATCGGAACGGTCGGGCTACACGACGCTGCCCGGCGCGGCGGAGCAGGTCGGCGTCACGCGCGAGCCCGTCCCGCTGAACCTGCTCCTCGACGAAGATATGTGGGCGGGGATGTTGTTCGAGGAAGCCTTCGACTTCCAGGCCACGATGTTCCAACCGGTCGGCGGCATGGATAGCATTCCGATGGCGTTCGCGAAGAAACTCGGGCCCGTGATCCGCCGCTCGGCCGAAGTCACGGCGATCAAGCGTTCGGCGCATGGCGTTTCGGTCACCTATCGCGACACGCACGACCACAAGACGCATCGGATCGACGCGGCCTATTGTCTCGTGACCATCCCGCTCAAGGTGCTATCGGCGATCGAGGCGGATTTCTCGGCGCCTTATCGCGCGGCCATCGCTTCGGTCGATTACGGCAATGCGGTCAAGCTCGCCTGGCAGGCGCATCGGTTCTGGGAAACCAACGATCACATCTATGGCGGCATTTCCTGGGTCAAAGGCCCGACGAGTCTGGTCTGGTATCCGAGCGACCGGTTCTTTTCGGAGAAGGGGATTCTCCTTGGCGCCTATACCGCGCGCGACAGCGCCGACGACCTGGCGGCGAAATCCCTGAGCGATCAATTCGCCTTGTCGCGGGCGGTGATCGAGGAAATGCATCCGGGCCAAGGCAAGGCGTTGGAAAAGCCGATGGCGATCGCCTGGTCGAAAATTCCCCATAGCTTGGGGATCGCCGCGCGATGGCGCCCGGATCAGGACCCTGAATACGCGTTACTCAATCAACCCGACGGGCCGTTCTATTTCGCGGGCGAACATCTGAGTCATGTCGGCGCCTGGCAGGAGGGCGCGATGCTGTCATCACGGCGCGCGATCAATATGATCGATCAGCATCGTCGCAGCCGGCATATCTAATCGTCGCGGTTGATTCTTCGTATCCGTGCCTTGTGACGCGGCGGCGATGCGCCTATCGTTTTTGTCGGGGAGGACAAAAACAATGAATTACCAAAAATACGGGTGCGTGCTTTTCGCGGCATGGGTGACGCTCACCGGCTTGATCAATCCCGGCCCTGCGCGTGCCGCCGAGAAAATAAGCGCGGGCGCGATCGGTTCGGCCTCGCCGCTTGGTTGGCCGTTTTACATCGGGATGAGCAAGGGGTTGTTCACCGCCAAGGGTCTCGATATCGATCTCGTCTACACCGCGTCGGCCCCCAATCTGCTCCAGCAATTATCGGCGGGGTCCTTGGACTTGGCGGTGTCGAGTGGCCTTGTCGATCCGATCCGCGCCATCGATAAGGGCGCGGCGGTCGCGCTGATCCTCGTCGAGGTGCAGGCTGCGCCTTACGTCCTTGTCGCGAAGCCGGAGATCAAGAACCTCGCGGGCCTGAAAGGCAAGACCGTGGCCGTCGGTGGCTTTAACGACATCACCAATATCTATCTCGACCGGATGCTGGCGCCCGAGGGGATCAAGCGCGGCGAATTCGACATGAAATTCTTCGGCAATACGCCGGCGCGTTATGCGGCCCTGCAGGCGGGCGCAGTCGATGCGGCAATGTTGAGCCAGCCGGCCAATTTCTATGCCGAAGCGGCCGGTTACAACAATGTCGGCCTGGTGAAAGACTATGTCGGCGATCTGCCGTTCTCGGGATCGGTGGTGAATACCGCCTGGGCGGCTAGTCATCGGGACGCGGTCGCTAAGATCGTCGCCACCTATGTCGAGGGTGTGACCTGGTTGCTCGATCGCAAGAACCGCGACGAGGCGGTGAAGATCATGGTCGATGTCAGCCAGGGCAAGCCCGAGGACATCGCCAAGAGTTATGATTTTCTGGTCGATGGCAGCTATTTCGGGCGAGGGGGCACGGTCTCGCGCGCGAAGCTGACGAGCCTGGTCGCCGCGATGCATGCGCTCGGCGACATCGACGATACGCCCAGCGCCGACCGGCTGGTGCTGCCGGGCCTGTCGTTGATGGTAGATTAGGTGCGATCGACAACGGGGTAACACGAATGGCAAAATCCGATCCGCAATCGCATCCGGTCCTCTTGCGCGAGGACCGAGGGAAGGTGGCGATCCTCACGCTGAACCGGCCGGAAAAGCTGAATGCGCTGAGCAGTGAGCTTATTTCGGCCCTGATGGCCGCGCTCGACGATATCGAACTCGATCCGACGATCCGGGCGATCGTCATCACCGGGGCGGGCCGGGCTTTCAGCGCCGGTGCGGATATCACGGCGTTCCAGAAACATATCCAGGCCGGCCCGGCCGAGGCCGTTTCCCATTTCATGCGGCCGGGTCACCGGATGACCAGGCGGGTCGAGTCCTTTCCGAAGCCGATCATCGCGGCGATCAACGGCTTGGCCTTCGGTGGCGGATGCGAACTCGTCGAATCCACGCATATCGCGCTCGCGGCGGCGAATGCGGTTTTCTCGAAAGCGGAGATCGATATCGGAATCATTCCGACCTTCGGCGGCACACAAAGACTGCCGCGTAATGTCGGCCGGAAGGCGGCGATCGAGTTGATCCTGACCGGGCGGCGCTTCGATGCGAATGAAGCCTTGCGTCTTGGCCTCATCAACCGCGTTGTGCCCGAAGCCGACTTGCTCCGGGACGCCGTCGCTCTGGCGGCGGAACTGGCGACCAAGCCGCCGCTCACGCTCGCTGCCGCGCTCGGCGCCATTCATCGCGGCATGGATGCGTCGATTGACGATGGCCTGGCGATCGAAGAGGCCGCCTTTGCCCGCATCGTTCCGACCCACGATGCAGCGGAGGGTGTGGCCGCGTTCGTGGAGAAACGCCAGCCAAGGTTTACCGGCAGCTAGGCGAGCGATAACCGAAACGGCACCATCGTTGATTGCTCAAACCCGTGCCGCGCGTAGAGACGTTGCGCCGCTTCGTTGAGGCGGTCGGTCATCAGCGTGATTCGCTTGCACTCATGCTTGCGTGCGGTAGCGATAGCCTGCTCGAGCAATTTTTCGCCGATACCACCGCCGCGTGCGTTCGCCGTCACGACAAAATCATCGAGGATCGCGACCCGAGCCCCCAATGCGGTGGAGACGGAGAAGAGAATGTTCGCCATTCCCACGACCACACCGTCATTCTTCGCGACGAGAACGATGCCGATGACCGGATCGCCGATGATTTGCGCGAGCCCGCGCAATTGCGCCTCCTGATCGGGTGAAAACTCGACTTCCTGGGTAAACAATTCGCTCAATAGCGCCGCAAGGGCGGGAATGTCGCCTTGCGTCGCGGGCGCGATCTCCATGTCTGCCGCCGTTAATCCAGCGGTGCCGCGGCCGTCATGACCGCGCCGATGCTGTCATGGATGACGAGGTCGGCGTAGCGATCCTGTTCGGTCGGCTCTTTGTTGACGATGACGAG
This sequence comes from uncultured Rhodospirillales bacterium, assembly GCA_903828515.1. Taxonomy (GTDB): domain Bacteria; phylum Pseudomonadota; class Alphaproteobacteria; order ATCC43930; family CGMCC-115725; genus CAIKMD01. The sequence continues at coordinate 358,806 of CAIKMD010000002.1, forward strand.
GCGTGCGTCGTTTTCCTTGGCGAGGAGCGGAAACCCTGCGGCCGGATAGACCACGAGCGACGAGCCGAGCACGATGAAGAGATCGCAGTCGAGGGTTTCCGCGCGGGCGCGCTCCATCTTGTCTGGCGGCATCGCCTGGCCGAACGAGATTGTCGCGGTCTTGACGATGCCGCCACAGTCGCGACAGGCAGGAATCTCGCCCCGGCCGAGGAAGCTTTGCTTCAGGACTTCGAGTTCGTGGCGTAAACCACAATCGAGACAGGTCGCGTAGCTCGCATTGCCATGCAGCTCGATCACCTGGCCTGCCGGAACGCCGGATTCCTGATGCAGGTTGTCGATATTCTGGGTGATGACGCTCGCCACTTTCCCGCGTGCGACGAGGCGGGCCACGGCGTAATGCCCCGGATTGGGTGCGGCGCCGGTCCACCGCATCACGCCCGAAAACGTGCGGGTCCAGCTCTCGCGACGTTTGTCCTCGCTGCCGACGAACTCGTCGTAATAGATCGGCTTCATCTTGCTCCAGATACCGCCGGGGCTACGGAAATCGGGAATGCCGCTTTCGGTCGAAATGCCCGCGCCGGTGAAGATGACCGCGCGGCGCGATTCGGCGATGAGGTCGCGGAGTGATCGGGTCATGCGGTCTTACTCCGCCTCGCGCTTGAAGGGCGAGAGTACTTCCTCGAGTTCTTCCATCTCATTCTCGACCGCGTGGCGCTCGCGCTTACAGAAATCGGCGACTGCGCGCTCGAAACCGGCATCGGCGATCCAGTGCGCGGAATAGGTGGGGGAGGGCAGGTAGCCACGCTGAATCTTGTGTTGGCCTTGGGCTCCGGCCTCGACCCGTTTCAATCCGCGTTCGATGGCGAAATCGATCGCGCGGTAATAGCAGACTTCAAAGTGCAGAAACGGGTAATCGCCGAGGCAACCCCAATTGCGCCCGAAAATCGTGTCCGTGCCGACGAGATTGAGCGCGCCGGCGATCCAGCGTCCGCCTTTCTTCGCCATCACCAGTACGACATTGTCGGGCATGCGCTGATGCAGCAGATCGAAGAACTCTCGTGACAGATAGGCTTGGCCCCATTTGCGGTCCGAGGTCGACATATAGAAGCGAAAGAACGCATCCCAATGCTCGGGCTTGAGCGTCTCACCGTTGAGCGTCTCGATCTCGATGCCGCCCTCGAGCGCGTCGCGCCGTTCACGCTTGATCTGTTTGCGCTTGCGCGAATGGAGCTTCTCGAGAAAATCGTCGAAGCTTTTATAGTTTTCGTTTTCCCAATGGAATTGGCGCCCGAGCCGTTGGAGGAAACCGGCCTCGCCGAGCATTTTCCATTCGGCCTCGCGCGGGAAGGTGACGTGGATCGACGACACCTTGCGGACCTTGGCTACCTCGACCATCGCGGCAATCAGGTATTGCGCGGCATCGTCGGGCGCATCGGGATGGAGCAGGAGACGCGGGCCAGTCACCGGCGTGAACGGGACGGCGGCTTGAAGTTTCGGGTAGTAGCGGCCGCCGGCGCGCTCGTAACCTTGGGCCCAACCGTGATCGAACACGTACTCGCCCTGGGAATGGCTTTTGAGATACATCGGCACGGCACCGACAAGCGTGCCGCGCGCGTCTTCGAGGATGATGTGCTGCGGCAGCCAACCCGTCTGGCGCGTGGCGGAGCCGGACTCTTCGAGGGCCTGAAGGAAAGCATAGGCGACGAAAGGGTTCTCCGGCCCGGCGCAAGCGTTCCAGGCATCGGCCGAAATCTCGCTCAGATCCTCGACGATCCGGACGCTCAGACTTTCGCCGCCATCGGCCATCGCAAATTCCCGGCCGCTATTTGATCTCCAGGATCACATCGACTTCGACGGCGGCGCCGCCCGGCAGCGAGCCGACGCCGACCGCGGTGCGCGCATGACGTCCGGCATCTTCGAACACCTCGACCATCAGATCCGAGGCGCCGTTGACCACGGAAGGCTGATCCTTGAAATCGGGCGTCGCATTGACGAAGCCGCCGACGCGGACGATCCGCACGACGCGATCGAGATCGCCGTCGAGATAGCGCTTGATCTGCGCCAACAGGTTGAGGCCGCAGGTCCGTGCCGCCTTCTTGCCGTCCTCGATCGAGATTTCGGCGCCGAGCTTGCCGACATAGCGGCGCTCGCCGTTCCAGTTGCAGACCTGCCCCGAGACATAGAGGAGGTTGCCGGTCCTGACGGCCGGAACGTAATTCGCCATCGGCGCGGCCGCGTTGGGCAATTCGATCTTGAGGTCGGCGAGGCGTTGCTCGATCTTTCCGGGCATGGGATATCCTTTTTTGGGCTCGTGCCGGGACAGTTTAGCGCGCCCGCATCCTGCCGCGAAAGCGCCGTAAATTCCCGCTAAGGTAACCCCTATGACAAGATTTTCGCTCTTTCTGGGTGTTCTCCTGATGCTGGCCGGGCCGGCCTCGGCGGCGGGATTGCTCGACGCACCGATCTCCTTTACCGCGCAGCGCAGCGTCACGGTCAACGGTCAGACCTATGTCGGCCCGATGTTTCACGTGCCCGGTCAGGAACGTCACGAGCAGACCTTGATGGGTATGCCGCAGGTCTACATTCTCGACGACGAGAGCGGCGACGGGTACATGATCCTGCCGGGGCTCAAGACCTACATCAAATTCCCGTTTCCGCCGCTGCTCTCGGCGCTGGTGGATGGCGACATCCAAAAGCAGCCGCGCGGCGATGAAATCGTCTCCGGCATTCCGACCACCAAATACCGCCTCGATCACAATTCACCCGACGGCATGCACGGCGAGGGCTTCGCCTGGGTCAGCAAACGCGGCGTGCTGATGAAACTCGACGGGACGATGACGGCGCCCGGTGGTCATAAGACGAAGGTCGCGTTGATTCTGTCCGATCTGAAAGAAGGCCCGCAAAAGCCGTCCTTGTTCGCGCCGCCGCGCGACATGAACCAATTGCCGATCGAAGCGTTGGCGCCGCTCATCGGCGGGATCGGACATTAAATTCGTTTGGGCGTGATCCAGGCGCCGGTGCGCTGCGTACCGACTGTATGCGCGCCGATCCGCCGGTCATTTTTTGGTTTCGTCAGGATCTGCGCCTCGCCGACAATCCGGGTTTGACCGCCGCTATTGCCACCGGCAGGCCGGTCCTCCCGGTCTATATCCTCGACGACGAAGCCCTCGGCCCGTGGCGGCCGGGCGGGGCGAGCCGATGGTGGCTGCATCACAGCCTGGTCTCGCTCGGCAACGATCTATCGCGCCTTGCCGGTCACGCGGATGGCAGGCGCGTGCTGGTCTTGCGCCGCGAAGACGCGGAAACAGCCCTTCGCTCGCTGATCGATCAAACCGGTGCCACGGCCGTGTACTGGACGCGGCGTTATGAGCCTGACGCGATGGCGGTCGACGCCCGCATCAAGGCAGCGCTGATCCGCGACGGGATCGAAACGCGCAGCTTTGCCGGATCGCTGCTGTTCGAGCCGTGGACCATCGCGACAGGGCAAGGCACGCCCTATCGCGTCTTCACGCCCTACTACCGTGCCTGCATGGCGCAGTCGCCGGGTTCCGTGCTCCCGTCGCCGCCTCGGTTGGTTACGTCAGACGCAAGCCCCGAATCCTTGCCGATCTCGGGTCTGGATCTGTTGCCGATGCCGGATTGGGCCGAGGGCATGCGGTCGGCATGGGTACCGGGTGAGGGCGGCGCGCGTGCTCATCTCGATCATTTCCTGAGCGACGGGATCGCGACCTATCGGGAGGATCGCGACCATCCCCATCTGTTCAGCACGTCCCGGCTGTCGCCGCATCTTCATTTCGGCGAGGTCAGTCCGCGTGTGGTTTGGCAGGCGGCGCAATTTCATCGGGAATCAGTCGTCGCATCGTCGGGCAGCGAGGCCTATCTGCGCCAACTGATCTGGCGCGAATTCTCGCATCATCTTCTCTATCATTTTCCGGATTTGCCGAGCCGCCCGTTGCGTCCCGGTTTCGATGCGCTGATGCGGCTCGATGCTCCCGACGCCGTGGCGGCGTGGCGTCGCGGCCGCACCGGTTATCCGATCGTCGATGCCGGCATGCGCGAGTTATGGGCGACGGGGTGGATGCATAACCGTGTCCGGATGATCGTCGCGTCGTTTCTGATCAAGGACCTGTTGCAGCCCTGGCAAAGCGGCGCGGCGTGGTTCTGGGACACGCTGGTCGATGCCGATCTCGCCAACAACGTCGCGAGCTGGCAGTGGGTGGCGGGTTGCGGCGCTGATGCGGCGCCGTTTTTCCGCATCTTCAATCCGGTCCTGCAGGGCAGCCGGTTCGATCCCGGTGGCGACTACGTTCGCCGCTGGGTCCCAGAACTTTCGGGGCTGGACGCCGATCATATTCACGCGCCGTGGGAAGCGCCGACGCGGATTCTGGATCAGGCGGGCGTGCGGCTCGGTCGCGACTACCCGTTGCCGATCGTCGATCACGCGATGGCGCGACGCCGGGCGCTGGATGCTTTCCGCGACATCGGGACGGCAAAAACGAGCCCCTAAAAAGCCGCAAAAGCGGTGCAACCTCATACGACGATCTGCGACGTGAAGAGGACTGCGATGACGACGAAAAAGCCGGAAGAAATTCAGAAAGAGAAATTCATCGAAGCCGCGCACATGGTCGAAGCGGATCATGACGAAGTGGCGTTCGAGAAACGCCTGAAGAAAATTGCCAAGCTCACCCCGAAAGAGCCGAAAAAGTCCTGACCATTGCCGCGCGCGCATAAAAAAGCCGGCCATCCCTGAAGGGACGGCCGGCAGTCAACTGCGCGTGGCCCTCCGCCCGAAGGCGGCAGGCAATATCAAGTAGGGAATGGGACGGGACGCCTATCCCCGGCCAACTTGGTTAAATGATTTTAACCCTGCGGCGGCTCGTCGCGCTCGCCGGTTATCGGCAGTTATCGTTTGACTTTCAGGGGCTTTGGGGCCATCTACAACACAGAGGCACACAGGCCTCGCCTCTCGCGACTGCGCGCAGGCATTCCGGGCCCACCCGCCCGGCGGTTCTGTCCCGAGAATTTTTCCCCTCGAACCACCGCCCCGATCGCGCGCTCCGGGCAATTCGCCCGGGCCTCCTTTCCTTATTGGATGCCCTTGTTTCACGGCGCCCGCGCGGGCCCGCAAGGTATGCGCGCGTGTGCCATTAGCACACAAAGAAAAGAGTTCATGACCAGTTTTTCCGATCTCAACCTTATCGAGCCGATTCAACGCGCGCTCGCCACCGAAGGCTACACGACCCCGACCCCGATCCAGGAACAAGCGATTCCGTACTTGCTGCAAAAGCGCGATCTTCTCGGGATCGCCCAGACCGGTACCGGCAAGACCGCGGCCTTCGCGCTGCCGATCATCCAGCATCTCAGCCAATCCGAACGTCGCGCGGCCCCGAAATCCTGCCGCGTGCTCATTCTCACGCCGACGCGCGAACTTGCAGTGCAGATTTATGAGTCGTTCGGCACGTATGGCCGCAACCTCAAACTGAGCCGCACCACCATCTTCGGCGGCGTCGGACAGGGACAGCAGATCCAGGCGATGTCGCGCGGCATCGACGTTCTCGTCGCGACGCCGGGCCGTCTCCTCGACCTGATCGAGCAGCGCCAGGTCCGTCTCGACAGCGTCGAGTTCTTCGTGCTCGACGAAGCCGACCGCATGCTCGACATGGGCTTCCTTCCCGCGGTCAAACGCATCGTCGCGCTGGTGCCGAAAGAGCGCCAGACGCTGTTGTTCTCGGCGACCATGCCGCAATCCGTGGCGGGGCTCGCCGCCGGCCTGTTGCGCGATCCCGCGCGCGTCGAAGTGACGCCGCAGGCGACCAGCGCCGAACGTGTCGGTCAGACCGTGTTGTTCGTCGACAAGGAGCACAAGCGCGCCTTGCTGGACGAGTTGCTGCGCGACAAGGCGATCGTCCGCGCGCTCGTCTTCACCCGGACCAAGCACGGCGCCAACCGCGTTGCCGAACAGCTCGCCAAGACCGGCGTGCGCGTCGACGCGATCCACGGCAACAAGTCGCAGGGCGCGCGTCAAAAGGCGCTCGACGGCTTCAAGAGCGGCAAAATCCGTGTCCTCGTGGCGACCGACATCGCCGCGCGCGGCATCGACGTCGAGGGCATCACCCACGTGATCAATTTCGACCTGCCGAACGAACCCGAGAGCTATGTCCATCGCATCGGCCGCACCGCGCGCGCCGGCGCCGACGGAATTGCGATCTCGTTCTGCGATGCCGAGGAAACCGCCTATCTCCGCGATATCGAAAAGATCATCCGCCAACAGGTCGCGGTCGATGCCGGGCACTCCTTCCACGCCCAGCACATCGCCAATGCGCGTGCGACCGGCCGTCGTCCGCCCGGCCCGCAGCGCCGGCCGCAGCCGCAACGCAACAACAACCGCAGCCGCTTTTCCGGCGGCGGCAACAACAAGCTCCAGTCGGCCGGCGGCCGCGCCTAAAGCTTCGTTCGATCGAACGGCAAATCGCCATCTCTGCGAAAGCAGGGGTGGCGATTTCGTTTATGCGCAAAAAAAGAGGGGTGCGACCGGGGTCGCACCCCCAAATTTCTGTCTCGTTCCGTGGCGCCAGCTGGGAGGCTTGTAGCTGGGGCCGCGCTGCGTTTAGCTACAGCCTGTGGTGCTGCCGCATGTATCGCATTTGAGACAGGTTCCGTTGCGGACCAGCGTGAAGTTGCCGCATTCGTGGCAGTTGTCGCCCTCGTAGCCGCGGGCCCGCGCCATGCGGATCTTTTCGATCCGGCTGTCGGGGTTGCCGAGGGCGGTTGACGATCCCAGTTCCGCTTTGAACGATTGCGCGACGCTGACCCGTTCGACTTCGGCGGTGCCGATGTCGAAGGCGACGTTGCCGTGGCTCGACGTGGCGGCGCTCGCGGTCGTCCCGGTCGCGACACCGCCTTGCAGCACCGTCAGCCGATTGCGCACATAGCCATTGGAAGCGACCTGACGCACGACGGCGGCGACATCGGCGCGATGGCCGGCATCGGGCAGGTTCGATTCGGAGCTTCCTTTGCCGACCGCGTCCGGCAGCACGTCGGCCGGCTGCACATGGGCGAGGTCGTTGCGGTCGAGATAGGAAATCGCGAGCTCGCGGAAGATGTAGTCGAGCAGCGACGTCGCCATCTTGATCGTGTCGTTGCCTTCAACGATGCCCGCGGGCTCGAAGCGGGTGAAGGTGAACGCCTCGACGAATTCCTCGAGCGGTACGCCGTATTGCAGGCCGATCGAGATCGCGATGGCGAAGTTGTTCATCAGCGACCGGAAGGCGGAGCCTTCCTTGTGCATGTCGATGAACACTTCGGCGAGGCCGCCGTCCTCGTATTCACCCGTGCGGAGATAGACCTTGTGTCCGCCCACGACGGCCTTTTGCGTGTAGCCCTTGCGGCGCTGCGGCAGGCGCTTGCGTTCGTGGTTCTGGGTCTGAACCTGAACGACCCGTTCGACCACACGCTCGATGATCCGCTCGGCGACGATGGGCACGCGCTCCATCGGTGTCTTTTCCATCAGCTCGGCAACGCCTTCTTCGTTCTCCTCGTCTTCGAGAAGTTGCGACTGCAGGGGCTGCGAGAGCTTAGAGCCGTCGCGGTAAAGCGCGTTGGCCTTGAGCCCCAGTTTCCACGACAGCATGTAGGCGGCCTTGCAGTCCGCGACCGTAGCGGTGTTCTGCATGTTGATGGTTTTGGAGATCGCGCCCGAGATGAAGGGTTGCGACGCCGCGAGCATGCGGATGTGACTCTCGACCGAGAGGCAGCGCTTGCCGCTGCGGCCGCACGGATTGGCGCAGTCGAACACCGGAAGATGTTCGTCCTTCAGGCCGGGTGCGCCTTCGAGCGTCATCGCGCCGCAGCAATAGGTGTTGGCGGCGTCGATCTCGGCTTTGGTGAAACCCAGCGCCCCCAACATGTCGAACGAGGGATCGTTCATCTGCTCGTTGCTGAAATCGAACGCGGCTTTGCAGATGTCTTCGCCGAGCGTCCATTTGTTGAAGGCGAAGCGGATGTCGAACGCGTTCTTCAGCGACTCTTCGAGCGCGTCGAGCATGCCTTGGGTGAAGCCCTTGGCCTTCAATTCTTTGTGGCCGAGCGAGGGCGCGCCATCGAGCGTGGCGTGACCCACCGCGTAGCGGATGATCGTCTCGATCTGCTCGGGCGCATAGCCCAAGGTGCGCAACGCTTCGGGAACCGCGCGGTTGATGATGCGGAAATAGCCGCCGCCGGCGAGCTTCTTGAACTTCACCAGCGCGAAGTCGGGCTCGATGCCGGTGGTGTCGCAATCCATCACCAGGCCGGTCGTGCCGGTCGGCGCGATCACGGTGGCTTGCGCGTTGCGATAGCCGTAACGCTCGCCAAGCGCGAGGGCGACGTCCCAGGCGTGCTTGGCCGCCTCGATCAGCGCGGGCTCGGGGCAGTTCGCCGCGTCGAGCGCCACCGGGAGGATGGTGAGGGCTTCATAGTTTGCGGTTTCGCCATGCGCCGCGCGGCGATGATTGCGGATGACCCGCAGCATCGCGTCGCGGTTCTTCTCGTAACCGGGGAAGGCGCCCAACTCGCCGGCCATCTCGGCCGACGTGGCATAGGCGACGCCGGTGACGATCGCGGTCAGCGCGCCGCACAGCGCGCGACCCTCGTCGCTGTCATAGGAATAGCCCGAGCTCATCAGCAGGCCGCCGAGATTGGCGATGCCGAGACCGAGGGTGCGGTACTCGTAAGAGAGACGCGCAATATCGCGCGACGGGAATTGCGCCATCAGCACCGAGATTTCGAGGGTGATCGTCCAGAGGCGGATCGCATGCTCGAACGCCGGGATGTCATAGGTTCCGTCGGCCTTGCGGAACGCGAGCAGGTTTACCGCGGCGAGATTGCACGCCGTGTCGTCGAGGAACATGTATTCCGAGCACGGATTGGAGGCGTTGATCCGGCCCGAGGCGGGGCAGGTGTGCCATTCGTTGATGGTGGTGTCGAACTGCAATCCCGGATCGGCCGAGGCCCAGGCCGCATGCGCGATCTTTTCCCACAATTCGGCGGCGGGCAGGGTCTTCGAGACCTTGCCATCGGTGCGGCGGGTGAGGTGCCAGTCGGCATCTTTCTCGACGCGTTCGAGGAAGTCGTTGGTGACGCGAACCGAGTTGTTCGAGTTCTGGCCCGACACGGTGAGATAGGCCTCGCTGTCCCAATCGGTGTCGTAGGTGCGGAAATCGATCGCGGTATAGCCCTGCTGCGCGAATTGAATGACGCGCTGGACATAGTTCTCGGGCAGGCACACGCGGCGCGCGGCCTTGATCTCGAGTTTCAGGGCGAGGTTCTTCTTCGGGTCATAGCGCCCGTCGCCCAAAGCGGCCGGCGCATCGGCGCACGCCTTCATGATCAGGTTCAGGTGCTTTTGCGCGAGCTTCGATCCGGCGACCAGCGCCGCGACCTTCTGTTCCTCGACGACTTTCCAATCGATGAACTGCTCGATATCGGGATGGTCGATGTCGACCGTCACCATCTTGGCGGCGCGGCGGGTCGTGCCGCCCGATTTGATGGCGCCGGCGGCGCGATCGCCGATTTTGAGGAAGCTCATCAGGCCGGAGGACCGTCCGCCGCCCGAGAGCTTCTCGTTATCGCCGCGCAGCTTCGAGAAATTGGACCCGGTGCCCGAGCCGTATTTGAAGATGCGCGCTTCGCGCACCCACAGGCTCATGATGCCGCCCTCATTCACGAGGTCGTCGGCGACCGACTGAATGAAGCAGGCATGCGGCTGCGGCCGCTCATAGGCGCTGGTCGAGGCGACCACTTCGCCGGTCTTGAAGTCGACATATTGGTGGCCCTGCGCGGGACCGTCGATGCCATAGGCCCAATGCAGTCCGGTGTTGAACCATTGCGGCGAGTTCGGCGAGGCCATCTGCTTCGTCAGCATGAAGCAGGACTCGTCGTAATAGGCGCGGGCGTCGGCTTCGCTGTCGAAATAACCGGCCTTCCAACCCCAATAGGTCCAGGTCCCGGCCAAGCGGTGGAACACCTGCTTGACGCTCTTTTCCGAACCCATGCGCTGTCCGGCGGAGACCTTGGTCAGCGCGGCGTCGTCGGGGACCTGGCGCCACAGCCAATCGGGCACGCCCTCTTCGACGACGGGGACAAGCTTCGCCGGGATGCCGGCCTTACGGAAATATTTCTGCGCGAGGATATCGCACGCGACCTGACTCCACTCCGCGGGGACTTCGCAGTCGGCCAGATGGAAGACGCGACTCCCATCGGGGTTCTTGATTTCACTGGTCGCGAGCTTGAATTCGAAGTTTTTGTACGGATCTTCACCCGCAACGGTAAAACGACGCTCGATACGCATGAAATCCCCCACAAACCAAGCTGTATTGTCCCCGCCGCTTCCCCACTAAATGTAGTGGCTGGTCGCGGCGTAGAATCTAATTGTTGCCCGTCTGAGGGGGTAACCGTCAACAACATTTTGGGATTTGAGGCGCCTTGGACACAAAATATAGGGGGTGTTAACAAGTTTGTGGATAAAGCGCGGGTAACGAGCAGCAAGACTGTCACAATATGTAGATACACTCTACCGGGGTTTTTGTCCTCGCGGGCGCTTGCTGGCGGATTGCGCTGGGCGGCGTCCGGCACCCGGCTGAAACGGCCCGCGAAGCGGTCCGGACGGATGCGGGGTCGGAGTCTCGAACTGGGTTCCCCGCTGACTCGGGATTCGCGGCCTCACCGAATGCGCCGCGTCCGATCCCGCGCCCTCGATTTCACGGCCCATCCGGAAAACCATCGGCGCCGCGGCGCCGCGGCAAGAGTTTTGCCCGTCGAAGGGCGCGGGATGCCCATTCGCTCAGCGACTCGGACTCACGACTGAAACGATAAGCGAGGTTGGTAACGCCGAGGCCGGACGCTATGATGCCGGCAGTTTTTCAGGATAGTGGGAGAGGGATCATGAAGATCTGCTGGTTCAACGACAATCGGCTCGGCATCGTCAAAGGCGACAAGGTCTTCGACGTCTCGAAGGTGCTGGAACTGCTCCCGAAGCCGACCTATCCGGCGGTCAAAGGCGGCGATCCGGTGATCGCCAATCTCGCCATGCTGCGCCCGGCGATGGAAGCCGCCGCGACCGGCGCGGGTCTCGCGGTCAAAGACGTGAAGTTTCTCAGCCCCGTTGCGGCCCCGTCGAAAGTCATCGGCACCCCGACGAACTATACCGACCATATCGCCGAAGCCAGCGCGCAGCGCGACGTGTTCACCGGGCGTTATTCGGGCACGATCGAGGAGCAGGGCCTGTTCCTCAAAGCCAATAGCTGCCTCATCGGCGGCGGCGACCCGATCAAGCTGCGCTTTCCCCAGCGCCGTACCGATCACGAAATGGAACTCGGTGTCATCATCGGCAAGAAGGCGTCGAACATCCGCGAGGAAGACGCGCTCGATTACGTCGCCGGCTATTGCATCGCGCTCGACATGGTCGTGCGCGGCAGCCAGGACCGCTCGATGCGCAAATCGGTCGACACGTATGGCGTGGCCGGTCCCTGGATGATCACCGCTGACGAAATCGCCGATCCGGGTAATCTCGAAATGTCGCTCGCGGTCAACGGCGCGGTGAAGCAGAAGTGCAACACCAATCAGATGATCATGGGCCTGAAGCGCCAGATCACCTTCGGCGCCGAGTACTACACCCTGCTCCCTGGCGACATCATCATGACCGGTACCTGCTCGGGCGTGAGCCAGGTGAAGCCGGGCGACGTCATGCATTGCGAGATCGAGAAGATCGGCGCGATGGATGTGCGGATCACCGCGAACGACTGACGCGCATGAGCATCGGCACGCGTATCTTCACCTGGCTCAAGGGTGAACAGGTCGGCACCGACCCGCAGGGCAATCGCTATTTCCGCGACCGCAAGAAGGCGGTCTTGCAGAAAGGCAACGGGCGGTACAGCCGCGAGCGGCGCTGGGTTCTCTATAACGGCGTCGCCGAGGCGTCGCGCGTGCCGGCCGAGTGGCATGCCTGGCTGCATCACACCATGGACGATCTGCCCGATGCGTCGCGCCCGCGACATCCGTGGCAGAAGGACCATCTACCCAACCTGACCGGCACGCCGGACGCTTATCGACCGCCGGGGTCGCTGATGCGCGGTGGCCACCGCCAAGAAGCGGCCGGTGACTACGAGCCGTGGAAGCCCGAGTGACGAGGAGCTAACGACCGATGCACCGCAATGCCGCCGAAACCGTCATGGGCGCCGTCGTCCTGATCGTCGCCGCCGTCTTCCTGTTCTTCGCCTATAACACGGCGCAGGTCTCGGCCGTGAGCGGCTATCAGCTCACCGCCAAATTCTCCAACGCCAATGGCCTGAAATCCGGCGGCGATGTCCGCATCAGCGGCATCAAGGTCGGCTCGATCCTGGCCCAGCATCTGGATCCCAAGACGTTCCAGGCGATCGTGACGATCAGCCTCGATCCGACGATCAAGCTCGCCACCGATTCGGTGGCGCAGATCACCTCGTCGGGCCTCCTCGGCGACGAATACATCCAGATCGAACCGGGGAACGAGGACGACCTGATCGCGCCCGGCGGCACCATCACCCATACCCAGGCCTCGATGAGCCTCGAAGGCCTGATCGGACAATTGATCTACAACTCGGCTCAGAATTCCGGGCAGAAGAAACCGGACGCAGCGGCGGCGGCACCCGCCGGCCCGTAATCGCCGGTGTGTTTGTGAGCGCTTCCAAGTTCAAGCCGCCGGTCTGGCTGACCCCTGAAGGCGACAAAGTGTCGTGCATCGAAAAACTCAAGGTTCTCAATGAGAACCTTGAGGAAATTCGTGCACTGGCGGAGGAGGCTTTGGCCGATGCGGTGCTGATGGGTTGCGACGAAAAGCAGCTCCGTCAGGTCGTCAGCGACATCGCCCAGACCATTGAAAATCCATACAAAAAAGAAAACAAATGACCGGTAGGTTTGGCTTGCGGTTGCTTACCGCCTCGTTCGGCGTCGGTCTGGTTTTCGCGACCGGCCCGGTCTATGCCCGGACCTTGGCGATCCTGCAGGGGCTCGACAAGACGACCGCGCGCGTGTCGCGGATCGAGGCGCCGATCGATCAGTCGGTGCGCTTTGGAACCCTGGTCATCACCGCGCGCGCCTGCGTGAAGCGTTCGCCCGAGGAGGAGCCGGAAAGCTCCGCTTTCCTGGTGATCGACGAGGTCCGCCCCGGCGACGCCAACGGCGTCGTCAGCCAGCGTGTCTTCAGCGGCTGGATGTTCGCCTCGACCCCGGCCGTTTCGGCGCTCGAGGACGCGATCTACGACGTCAACGTGCTCGACTGCAAAACTGAGCAGACGCCGGCGCCGGTCAGCGGCCCGGCCGGGAAATAAGCCGTCACCTCCAGCGCGTCTTTCAACATGCGGCGGTATTGCGCGCGCGGAATCTCAAGCGCGCCGAGGCTGGTCAGATGTTCCGTGACAAATTGCGTGTCGAGCAGGCGATAGCCGCCGGTCTTGAGACGTGTGACCAGATGCGCCAGCGCGACTTTGCTGGCATCGGTCGAGCGGCTGAACATGCTTTCGCCGAAGAACGCGCCGCCGATGCTGACGCCGTAGAGCCCGCCGACCAGCGCGCCGTCGCTGCGCGCCTCGACGCTATGCGCGAAGCCTTGGGCGTGGAGTTCGCTATAGACCGCGACGATCTCGCTGTTGATCCAGGTTTGCGGCCGGTCCTCGCTTGGTTCGGCGCAGGCATGAATCACCGCCGCGAAGTCCCGATCGCAACTCACCTCGAAGCGGTCGGAGCGGATCGTGCGCGCCAGACGGCGGGACAAATGGAACCCATCGAGCGGGAGAATGCCGCGACGCACGGGATCGACCCAATAAAGCTCGGGGTCGTCGGCGGTTTCCGCCATCGGAAAAATACCGGCGGCATAGGCGCGCAACAGAAGGTCAGGCGTTAGGTCCGTCGCTACCCCCGTCCGAGCAGGCGCTCCAGCCAATGGATGTCGTAATCGCCGTTCATGAACTGCGCCGACGTGAGCAGGCCCTGATGCATCGCTATCGTCGTATCGACGCCGACGATCACGAATTCCTCGAGCGCGCGTTTCATCCGCATCAGACATTCCGGACGATTGCGGTCATGTACGATCAGCTTGGCGATCAGGCTGTCATATTGCGGCGGCACCGCGTAGCCCTGATAGATCGCGCTGTCGATGCGCACGCCGATGCCGCCGGGCGGGTGATAGCTCGTGATCGTGCCCGGCGAGGGCTTGAAGGTTTCGGGATGCTCGGCGTTGATGCGGCATTCGACGGCGTGGCCGAAGAACTGGATATCTGCCTGGGTGTAATCGAGCGGCAACCCCGCGGCGATGCGAATCTGTTCGCGCACGATGTCGATGCCGGTCACGGCTTCCGAGATCGTGTGCTCGACCTGGAGGCGCGTATTCATCTCGATGAAGAAGAATTCGCCGTCCTGATAGAGGAATTCGAGCGTGCCGGCGCCGCGATAGCCCATGCCCTTGATCGCGGTGGTGACGATCTTGGCAAGGTTTTCACGCTCGGCCGGTTTGAGCGCGGGCGAGGGGGTTTCCTCGAAAAGCTTTTGATGATTGCGCTGCAGCGAGCAGTCGCGCTCGCCGAGATGGATGACGCCGCCCTGGCCGTCGGCGAGGATTTGCATCTCGATATGGCGCGGACGGTCGAGATAGCGTTCGAGATAGACCGAGCCGTCGCTGAAATAGGCGGTGGCTTCGTTCTGTGCCTGAACCAGGAACTGGTCGATGCCGGCGTCGTCGCGCGCGACATGCATGCCGCGTCCGCCGCCGCCCGCCGCCGCCTTGATCAGGACCGGATAGCCGATGCGCTTGGCTGCTTCGCGCGCTTCGGCGGGATCGGCGACCGCGCCCGAGCCGGGCACGACCGGAATGCCGAGGTCTTTCGCCGCGCGCTTGGCCGAGACCTTGTTGCCCATGAGCAGGATATGCGCGGGCGTCGGGCCGATGAAAGTGAAACCGTGCTCCTCGACCATCGAGGCGAAATTCGCGTTCTCGGAGAGGAACCCGACGCCGGGATGAATCGCATCGGCGCCGGTGATCGCCGCCGCGGACAGGATCGCGGGCACATTGAGATAGCTTTCGCGTGCGTTGGGCGGACCGATGCAGACGCTCTCGTCGGCCAGGCGCACATGCATCGCGTTGTCGTCGGCCGTCGAATGGACCGCGACGGTGCGGATGCCCATTTCATGGCAGGCGCGATGGATCCGCAAGGCGATTTCGCCGCGGTTCGCGATGAGGATTTTTTCGAACATCGGAGGCGCCGACTACTCCAGAACCGCCAGCAGCTGGCCAAACTCGACCGGCGTACCGTCGGCAACCAGGATCTCGGCGACGCGACCCGCGCGCGGCGCCGGAATCTGATTCATGACCTTCATCGCTTCGATGATGAAGAGGGTCTGGCCTTCGCGCACCGTGTCGCCAACCTGGACGAAGGGCGGGGCTTTCGGTTGCGGGCTGACATGAAGCGTTCCGACCATCGGCGATTTGACGCCGCCGGGATGATCGGCGGCGGGCGCACTGACGGTGGGTGCCGCGGCCTGTTGCGGTACGTTGACGGCGACGGCTGGACTGGTCGGCGCGTTGCGCGCGACGCGAATGCGTTTGTCGGCGACCGCATATTCGATCTCGCTGAGCCCGGTTTCATCGAGAAGCGCGGCCAGCGCACGGACGAGATCGGCGTCGAGCGGCAGATCGGATTTACGCGTCGTCATACTTGGGGGAAAACTCCGTCAATCCTTCGGCGCTTCGTTTTCGAGCAGATACGCGATCGCATCGAGCGCCAGAATATAGCCCTGGCCGCCGAGACCGCAGATCACGCCCTTTGCCACCGCGCTGACGTAAGAGTGGTGGCGAAAGCGTTCGCGCGCGAAGATGTTGGAAAGATGAACCTCGATGATCGGCAGCTCGCAGGCTTTGAGCGCATCGAGGATGGCGATCGAGGTGTGGCTGTAGGCACCGGCATTGATGACGATCGCATCGGCGCTCTCGCGCGCCTCCTGGATCCAGTCGACGAGCTGACCCTCGTTGTTCGACTGGCGGAAATCGACCGCGAGGTCGAGCGCGGCGGCGTGTTCGAGACAGGATTCCTCGATATCGGCCAGCGTTTCCCGCCCATAGGTTTCGGGCTCGCGCACGCCGAGCAGATTGAGGTTCGGTCCGTTGAGGACCAAGATCGTCGCACTCGCCACGTCATACCTGCGCTAACGCCGTCGCTGCGTGGTTATATAGCAAGGCCGGAAGATACGGGCAATTCGCGTGGTTCTGCCGCGCGACTCGTCATTTCCGGCTCGGTGTCGCCCTTCAATGCGCTGCCGGCTTTTGCTAATATCGAGCGGCCGGTCATATCGGTGGACGACACGGGGGATGAGCATGCTGAAAGCCGGCTGTGGACCGCTCGTGGCCGTCGTCGGATTTCTTCCTTTCGTCGCCGTGTCGCAGGCGCAGGATCGCGAGATCACCGGCACGATCCGGTCTTACGATCAGTACAATGGCGGCATGATCTGTGAAGTGCCGGAAGCCGACGTGAACGCCGTGCAGCAGATCGTCGGCTCGAATAGCCGCGGCACCGACGACAGAATTCTCGGCACTCTGGGCCACTTCGTGACCGAGCGCGACGAGATCGAATGTTCCATCGCGAAGGCGCAAAGCGGCACCTATGCGTTTCGCTTGCCGCTCGTGCCCAATACGCGCCTGGTGGTCGTCTTCCTCAGGGGCGGCGGCAAACATGCCGCGTTTTACGAGGTCGACCGGGCACCGGGCCAAAGCGATGCCAACACGGCCGATAGAGGCTTGGGGGACATTATCGTCGACCCCCCGCATGATTGATCCGTAGGCGGGTACTGTCCAAATGCCCGATTTCGGACTATGAAGCGCCACGTCAAGGAAGTGGTGAATGAAAGATCGCGACTCGAATTTCTCCGACCGGTTGAGCACGGCGGCCAAAGCCAAGCAGGCACTGATCGAAAAGGCCCGCGCCAAGGCGCTGGCGGATGATCCGGGGGCTGCCGAACGGCGGGCCGCACGGGCTGCCATCGAAAAAGCCCGCGACGAGCGGGCGGCACAGCGAAAACTGGAAAAGCAGGCCGAACAGGTTCGCCTCGCCGCCGAACGCGAAGCTGCCGAAATTGCCCGGATTGCGGCCCTCAAAGCCGAAGAGGAGCGTCTTGCCGCCGAGGTGATCGAGAAAGCCGAGCGCGAGGCACGTCTCGAGGCCGAGCAAAAAGCAGCCCGCGACGCACGCTACGCCGCCCGCAAGCAGCGCAAGCGATAGTGGCGTTTCGCGAGGCCTGACGGCCACCCTCCGTTTCGTCGTTGCCCACGTAACCTCCAAATGCAACTATCGCGCGCCATGCCGGACGCGCGGGGATGTTCCTTGCGCCTGAAACCGGCGGGCTTTTGGGGGGAACGAGGCGCATGAGTATCGCAACGGGTTCGGCCGTATCCGAGCAATCGATTGCCGCCCGCCTCGAGCGATTGCCGTTTTCGCGATTCCAGCTGACGATTACCCTCGTTCTGGGCGTGGCGATTTTCTTCGATTCCTTCGATTCACTGGCGGTCGCCTATGTCCTGCCGGTGCTGATCCGCGACTGGCACATCCCGCCGCAAAGCATCGGCAGCCTGATCGGCATCGCCAATCTGGGGCAGGCGGTCGGTGCCTTGTTCTTCGGCTGGCTTGCCGAGCGTATCGGCCGCGTGCCGACAGCCCGAATCACCATCGCGATCTATGCGATCATGAGTCTGGCCTGTGCCTTCGCGCAAAATTACGACCAGTTGTTCTGGCTGCGCTTCGTCGAGGGTATCGGGCTCGGCGGCGAGATTCCCGTCGCCTCGGCTTACATCGCCGAGATGCTGCGGGCCGAGAAACGGGGTACCGCATTCATCGGCTACCAGATCATCTTCCCGCTGGGCTTTACCGCCTGCGCCTTTGCCGGAGCCTGGATCGTGCCGCGTTTCGGCTGGCAATGGATGTTCATCATCGGCGTCATTCCGGCGGTGATCGCGTTGTGCCTGCGCAGCTTCTGCCCGGAATCGCCGCGCTGGCTCGCCTCGAAGGGCAGGCTGGACGAGGCCGATGCGGTGGTCACCAAGATCGAGCGGATCGCGTCGCGTAACGGAACGGTGGCGCTGCCGCCCGTGCCGGCGCTGGTGATCCGACCGGAATCCGGCAAGACCCGCTGGCAGGAATTGTTCGAGGGCCGCTATCGCGCACGCACCTTCGTGGTGTGGGGAATTTGGGCCGCGGTCTACTTCATCAATTACGGCCTGCAGACCTGGATGCCCTCGCTGTTCAGCCAGGTCTACAAGCTACCGCTCCAGCAATCGCTCAACTATGCCACGATCACCAGCGTCTGCGGGATCGTCGGGCCGTTGCTCGCGCTATGCCTGATCGATCGGGTCGGGCGCCGCAAATGGTTCATCGCCGCGTTGTTCCTCGCCTCGGCCTCCCTGGTCTTGTTGTGGAATGAAGGCGCATCGACGGCGGAGGCGGTTCTGATCGCTTTCTCGTTCTGCTTCGTCTGGGTGTCGTCGCTCGGCCTGCTGTTGTTCCTCTACACGTCCGAGATTTACCCAACCCGGATGCGGGCGATGGGCGTGAGCTGGGCGAGCTTCTGGCTGCGGCTGGCCGGCGCGGTCGGTCCGCTCGCCGTCGGCTACTGGCTGCCGGTCTTCGGCATTGCGGGTGTGTTTCTCGCCTTCGGCATCGTCGCGGCGGTGGGATGTGTCATTGCATTCTTCATGGTCGAAACGAAAGGCCGTGTTCTCGAGGAGGTTTCGCCATGATCGCAAAAACAACCGCTGCATTCGTCGCTGCGGCGCTGCTTTTATCGCCGCTTGTCGCACGGGCGGACGAAATCAATCTCCTGTTCGGAACGACGTTGCCGCCGACCGTGCATCTCAACGCCCGCGTTCTTCATCCCTGGGCCGAGCGCATCAACGAACAGGGCAAGGGCGTCATCCATATCGATGTGCGCGACGGCGAAGGGATCGCCAACCTGACGAATTTTTATTCGCGCGTCGAAGACGACGTCATACAAATCTCGTGGGGACAGCAGGCGGCGGTTGCCGGAAAATTTCCGCGCACGGCGGTCGGCGGATTATCGTTCGAGGTCGAAAAGGCGGAATGGGGATCGGTCGCGCTCTGGCGTCTGTTTCAGAGCGGCGTGATCGCGCCGGAATACGACACCGTGCAGCCGCTTTACCTGATCACCTTTCCGCCCGCCGGCTTCCACATGGCAAAGCCGATGAAGACGCTCGACAGTTTGAGCGGATTGAAGATCGCCGTCGGCTCGAAAACCGGCGCGGACATGATCGCGAGTCTGGGCGGTGCCGCGATTTCGATGGTATCGAGCGAGCATTACAGCGCGGTGCAGCGCGGCCTTGTCGATGGCATCAACACGCAATGGACGGCGATGCAGCCGTTCAAGCTTTATGAAGTCACGTTCTATCATGTCGAGGCATCGCTCGGCGGTGCCACCGGCATGGTCTTCATGGCGAAGAAGAAATACGACGCGTTGCCGCCGGCGGCGCGCAAAATCCTCGACGACAATTCGGGCGAAGCGCAGAGCCGCGTCTACGGAAAATTCTGGGACGACGTGAACGGCGAAGGCCGCGACATGGTCAAGGCATTGGGCGACAAGCAACAGATCGTCACGCCGCCGGCGGATATCCAGGCGAAGTGGCGTCAGACCGTGCTGCCGGTCACCCAAAACTGGGCAAAGTCGACGCCCGACGGCGAGAAGGTTCTCGCCGCCTTTCGCGCCGAGAACGCCAAGCTGAAGGCCGGACAATAGGCAGCTTGGCGATCTCTCGCGGTCGTCGCGCTGCCGTTCAGCGTTGCGAGACGGCGACCCAGCGATAGACGATTCCGCCTAATCCGCCGCCGATCAGCGGTGCGACCCAGAACAGCCAAAGCTGTTGCAGCGCCCATCCGCCGACGAAAAGCGCGGGCCCGGTGCTGCGCGCCGGATTGACCGAAGTGTTGGTCACCGGGATCGAGATCAGGTGGATGAGCGTCAGGCACAAGCCGATCGCGATCGGCGCGAGGCCCTTCGGTGCGCGGTCGTCGGTCGCGCCCATGATGACGAAGAGGAACATGAAGCTCATCACGACCTCGGACACGATCGAGGCGGTGAGCGAATAGTGTCCGGGCGAATGCTCGGCATAACCGTTGGACGCAAAGCCCCCGGCGAGATCGAAGCCCGCTTTGCCGCTGGCGATGAGATAGAGAATGCCGGCGCCGGCGATGGCGCCGATCACTTGAGCAATGATGTAGGGAACGACTTCGCCGGCCGGGAAGCGTCCGCCGGCCCAGAGCCCGACCGACACGGCGGGATTGAGATGGCAGCCCGAGATATGTCCGATCGCGAAAGCCATGGTCAGCACGGTCAAGCCGAAGGCGAAGGCAACGCCCAGGAGCCCGATGCCGACATTCGGAAACGCGGCGGCGAGAACCGCGCTGCCGCAGCCTCCGAGTACGAGCCAGAACGTACCGAAAAATTCGGCAGCAAGCTTTTTCGACAACGGCATCGTCGTTTCCCCCAAAATTCAGCCGACATGAACCCCCGTCGGCGCGCGGATCGTGCCACCGACGTGGAACGGTTTCAAGGTTTCGCGCATGAGACTCTCGCTCGGCAGGAGCAGCGGGAGATAAGCGAACATGCAAACCCAGAACGAGCGCGCCCGGCCGAACGCGGCGCCGTTGTGACGGCGGTCCCATTTCCACGCGGTCTGCGCGGCACGGCGAAAGGCTAGTTTCTTGATCGCGCGCGGCAGATCGGGGAAGTCGATCACCAGATCGATATTGGCGCCGTTGAGGTCGTGTTGAATCTGCGCGCGGTTCAAGCTGATGCGGCCTTCCGACGCAAACTCGATGCCGATGGCCGAGGGGCTGCGCGCGATCGGATAGCGCGCGCACATGCGGCGGATGAAGCTGTTATCCTGAACGAAGAGCCGTTCGTCGCAACCGCCGACGGACAGAAATTCCTCGCGTTTGAACATGACGTCGGTGCAGCCGCACCAATTCTCGGCGATGGCGCGGGGCAGCGGATCGCGTTCGACGGCATAATCGGCATCGACGATGCCGCGCCGCGCCTCGAAGCCGGCGAGATCGCTGGGGTCTTTTGCCGCGGTAACCAACGGTACGCCGAGGGCGAGTCCTTTCAAAAGATAGGTGATGCCGCCTTCGATCAGCAGGTCGTCGGCATCCATCGGCTTGACGATGGGATAGCGGGCGGCGCGCACGCCGCGATTGAGGGCGATGGCGGGTCCGCTATTGGCCTGCGCGATCACCACGGCGCGGCTTTCGCGCGCCGCGAACGTGCCGAGCAGCGTGCGTGACGTGTCGATCGAGCCGTCGTCGACAAAGATGAATTCGGCGTTGTCCGCCTCGCGCGCCGCGCGGATCAGATTGTCGAAGAGACGCGGAAGATAGTCTTCCTTGTTGAAGACGGTAACGACGAAGCTGATGTCCGGCATGGCGAGGCAATGCGACCCGAGAGCAAGGTGACGTCAGGGTAAAGGAACCGGACGCGCGAATCCTGCTCTAATTTGAGGGATGCTGGCGCCGGAGGCGCCTACTCCTCGATGATTTCTTCTTCAATCACGGCCTCGCCGGAACGTTCGAGAAACGCTTCGAGCTTGCCGAGGGCGGCTTCAAGATGGGCGCGCTCCTCGCGGGTCAGATCGGACATCACTTCGGCCTCGACCTCCTGGACCAGAGGCACGATCTGTCGATAGATGTCGAGCCCGGCCGGGGTGAGGGCGAGAACCGCACGGCGGCGGTCGGCTGGATCGGAATCGCGCGTGATGTATCCGGCCTTCAACAGCCGGGCCACGGCGCGGCTTACCCGCACCTTGTCCATGGTGGTCTGCTGAATGACGAGGTTTGCGGTCATCGGCCCGTTCTGGCCCAGCACGGCCATGGTGCGCCATTCCGGGGCCGAAAGCCGAAAGCGCTCGCTGTAAAAGCGGGATACCCGCCGGGTCAGCCGGTTGCTGAGGACCGTCAGGCGGAAAGGCAAATACGTGCCGAGTTCGAAATTTCGGCGCGGACGAGCCGGCATCGCGGCATCGCGCGTGGTCATCGGGTCTTCCCCACTATTCAACGTCCCCCGGGGCACCAAAAAAGTTATCCATCGATAACAAATAGTGGTACGGAACTACTTATAATTAGCAACCATAGTGGATTTCATCCCCACCGGGATATGATTTAACTGCATCCACTGCTTGTGCGTTGATCCGCCGGCACCCTAACCGAAGGCGAGGACTCATGAAACTGTTTGGCTACTTCCGTTCGTCGGCGGCGTTCCGCGTTCGCATCGCCTTGAATTTGAAGAGCGTCGACTACGATCAGGCCTTCATCCATCTCCGCAAGAACGATCAGCGTTCGGCGGATTTCCTGAAAATCAATCCGCAGGGCTTGGTACCGGCGTTGATCGACAATGGTCACGTCCTGTCGCAATCGCTGGCGATCATCGAATATCTCGAGGAGACTCGGCCCGAACCGGCTTTGCTGCCGCGCGACTCGGTGGGTCGCGCCCGGGTGCGCTCGCTGGCGCAGGCGATCGCCTGCGACATCCATCCGATCGACAATCTCCGGGTGCTGCAATTCCTCGGCAAAGAGATGAAGCACGATGCCGGCGACATCGAGGCCTGGTTCAATCACTGGGTCAAGGTCGGCTTCGACGGCATCGAGCAAAGCCTGGCCACGGACGGCAAGGCGGGGGCCTATTGCCACGGAGACGTACCGGGCCTCGCCGATATCTGCCTGGTGCCGCAAGTTTTTAACGCGAGGCGCTATCCGAGCTTCGATCTGTCACCGTATCCGACGATCATGCGGATCTTCGGGAACTGCATGAAGCTCGCCGCGTTCGACCGTGCGGTGCCCGAAAAGCAGCCCGACGCGGAATAACCCCCCGACGCGGAATTAACCAGGAGGTTTCCATGCCCAATCCGTTCATCCATATCGAACTTTCCACCAGCGACGTCGACAAGGCGAAATCGTTCTACGGCTCGCTCTTCGACTGGAAGCTCAAGGACGAGCAGATGGGCCCCGACATGACCTACACGATGGTCAGCGTCGGCGAAGGCACCGGCGGCGGCATGATGAAACAGATGATGCCCGGCGCGCCGTCGGCCTGGCTGCCTTATGTCGACGTGTCCGACATCAAGGCCTCGGTCCAGAAAGTCACCACGCTGGGTGGCAAGGTCGTGCGCGATGTCATGGAGGTGATGGACGCGGGTTATATCGCGATCATCACCGACCCGACCGGCGCCTATCTAGGGCTGTGGCAGACGAAGGCGAAATAGTCCCTCGTCGCCAAACAGCCGGCGCATCAACAGATGCATCGGCCATAAGACGAAAAGCGGCAGGACCGCCATTTCCAGCGCCAGGTATACCGGCGGTGGTATGACGTGCTGCGGCTGGTTGCCCGGCCCGAAGACCCAATTGATGTTGTCGGACGGGTCGCTGAGAAAATAGGTGACGGGAAGAATCACCCAGAGAAGCGCGAGTTGGCGCGGCAGCGAACGCGGGTCGTAACCGAAGCGATGGAGCAGCCACAGGATCGTCGGCGGCAACACGACGTGAAAGAGCGACAGGCCGCGCAGGAACAGCGGCTTCGTGCTGTCGAACATGTAATCGGTCAGGCCGATCAAATGCGAACCGCTGACGAAATCGACGCACCAGGCGAGTTCGAGCGGCAGCACGCCAACCGCCATCATGCCGGCGAGCGCCGGTTTCTCGAAAATCACCGCGATGGCGGTCGAGAACAGGCAGATATCGGACAGCCAGAGGAAATTCGTCGGTCCCCAATCGCGCCAATAGATCGGGACGATGACGCAGACCAAGGCGGCATAGGCAAGCTTGAGCCACAGCGGAACGACGGCACGCGATGGATTGCTCATCGCGGCGAGCTTAGACCTTAATCCGCGCCAGACGTAACGAATTGCCGACGACGGCGAGCGAACTCACGCTCATCGCGGCGCTGGCGATCATGGGACTGAGCAGTAAGCCCGATATCGGATAAAGCGCGCCGGCCGCGATCGGAATGGCGAGCGCGTTGAACGCGAAGGCGAAGAACAGGTTCTGGCGGATATTCGCCATGGTCGCGCGCGAAAGGTGCCGCGCCCGAAGGATCCCGTCGAGATCGCCTTTCACCAGCGTGACGCCCGCGCTTTCGAGCGCCACGTCGGCGCCGGTTCCCATGGCGATGCCGACCGTGGCCTGGGCGAGGGCAGGCGCGTCGTTGATGCCGTCGCCCGCCATAGCGACGCGGCGTCCCCGTGCCTGAAGCTTTTCGATGAGTGCGGCTTTCTGGGCGGGGAGCATCTCGGCCTCGACATCGTCGATGCCGAGGCGGGACGCGATGACCTGTGCCGTTGCCCTTGCATCGCCGGTTGCCATAACGACGCGGATGCTGTCGGCGCGCAACGCGGCAAGCGCCGTCGCGGCGTTCGGTTTCGGGGTGTCGGCGATGGCGATATAGCCAGCGAGAATTCCATCGAGCGCCGCGAAGACCACCGTCTCGCCGTCCTGGCGTCGTTTCTTCGCCTCGACCGGCAGAGCGTCGGCACCGATGCCGAGCGTCAGCATCAAGGCGAAATTGCCGATCGCGACACGGCGATTTTCGATCAGCGCGGTGGCGCCCTGACCGGTGACAGCTTTGAAATCATGAGTCTCTGCCAGCGTTAGAGAACGCGTTTGCGCTTCGGCCAGGATCGCGGCGGCAAGCGGATGCTCGCTGCCGCGTTCGAGCGAGGCGACAAGGCGCAGCAATTCGTTCTCGGAGACGCCGATCGCACCGAGGCCGACGACACGCGGCTTGCCTTCGGTGAGCGTGCCGGTCTTGTCGATCACCAGCGTGTCGATCGCGGCGAGACGTTCGAGCGCCTCGGCGTCGCGGAACAGGATACCGGCGCGCGCGCCGCGTCCCGATGCGGCCATGATCGACATCGGCGTGGCGAGGCCGAGCGCGCACGGACAGGCGATGATGAGAACGGCAACCGCGTTGACCAGCGCATAGGCGAGCGCCGGCGCCGGCCCGAACAAGGCCCAGGCAAGGAAAGTGACGGTGGCGATGCCGATCACCGCCGGCACGAACCATGCCGCGATGGCGTCGGCGAGACGCTGCACCGGCGCGCGGCTGCGCTGCGCCTTGGCGACGAGCGCCACGATCTGCGCGAGCAGGGTCTCGGCGCCGATGCGCTCGGCCCGCATGACGAAGGAGCCGGTGCCGTTGAGCGTGGCGCCGGTCACGTTGTCGCCTGGGCGTTTCTCGATCGGCATCGCCTCGCCGGTGATCATCGATTCATCGATCGTTCCGCTGCCGTCGATCAACGTGCCGTCGACCGGGACCTTCTCGCCCGGCCGCACGCGCAGTCGATCGCCGCGCGCGATATGGTCGAGCGGAACATCGCTCTCGTTGCCGGCTTCGTCGATGCGGCGCGCGGTCTTGGGAGCGAGACCGAGCAGCGCCTTGATCGCGGCGCCGGTCGCGGCGCGTGCGCGCAACTCAAGCACCTGGCCCAGCAGAACCAGAACGGTAATGACGGCGGCGGCTTCGAAATAGACCGGCACCGCGCCGTCCATATCGCGAAACGCGGACGGAAAGAGGCCGGGGGCGAGTAGCGCGACGAGACTGTCGAGATAGGCGATGCCGGTGCCGAGCGCAATCAACGTGAACATGTTGAACCGGCGATGGACGAGTGACGACCAGCCGCGGACGAAGAACGGCGCACCGGCCCAGGCGACGACCGGCGTGGCGAAGACGAATTGCAGCCATGGTAAAAGCTCGCCGCTCATCGCCAGCCCGACAACCGGCAGCGCCAGCGCCAGGCCGATCCAGAACCGTCTTGTCATATCGGCGAGTTCGGGATTGGGCGCGGCCGAAGCAGTCGGCACCATGGGTTCGAGGGCCATGCCGCAGATCGGGCAGGGGCCGGGACCGGCCGATTGCACCTCCGGATGCATCGGGCAGGTCCAGAGCGTGCCCGGTTGTGTTTGCGTCGGCGTCAGAGGTTTGGGCGCGGGGGAAAGATACTTCGCCGGATCGGCGACGAATTTCGTCTTGCACCCATTGCCGCAGAAAAAATAATCGCCGCCGTCATGGGTTGTTCGATGCGGCGTCTTCGCCGGATCGACGGTCATGCCGCAGACGATATCCTTGGTCGGGTTCGCGTTGACGCTCATCTGGACCTATACCCTAGGGGGGTATACTATGGTCGCCATGAGAGACAGCGTCAAGAAAGCAGCGGCGACACGATTGTCGCGGATCGAAGGTCAGGTGCGTGGGGTCGCGCGCATGATCGACGAGGACCGTTATTGCATCGACGTGATGAACCAGATCGAGGCGGTCAAGGCCGCGCTCAAGAAGGTCGAGGACGCGATCCTGCGCGACCATATCGAGCATTGCGTCGAGCATTCGATCATGTCCGGCGACGCGAAGGATCAGCGCAAGAAGGTCGCCGAGCTGGTCCAGGTGCTGGGCCGGATCACGTCCTAGCGGCGCTGCTTTCCACGCAAAAGAAAAGGGCCGCAGCTTGCGCTGCGGCCCTTTCGGTAGACTGTGCTGGCTGGATTAGAAATCCATACCGCCCATGCCGCCCATGCCGCCACCGTGATCGTGGCCGCCCATGGCCGGGGCTTTCTTTTCCGGCTTCTCGGCCACCATCGCTTCGGTGGTGATGAGCAGGCCGGCGACCGAAGCCGCATCCTGCAAGGCGAGGCGCACGACCTTGGTCGGGTCGATGATGCCGGCCTTCACCATGTCCACGAACTCGCCGTTCTGGGCGTCGTAGCCCCAATTGGCGTTGTCCTTGTCCATCAGCTTGCCGACCACGATCGAGCCGTCCATGCCGGCGTTCTCGGCGATGATGCGGGCGGGGATCTGAAGCGCGCGGCGAACGATGTCGATGCCGGTCTTCTGATCGTCGTTGGCCGCACGCAGCTTCGCGAGGACCTTCGTCGAGTAGAGGAGGGCCGTGCCGCCGCCGGCGACAATGCCTTCTTCGACCGCGGCGCGGGTCGCATGCATCGCGTCATCAACGCGATCCTTGCGTTCCTTCACCTCGACCTCGGTCGCACCGCCGACGCGGAGGACCGCAACGCCGCCGGCGAGCTTCGCCAGACGTTCCTGCAGCTTTTCCTTGTCGTAGTCCGACGTGGTCTCCTCGATCTGCGCGCGGATCTGGTTGACGCGGGCAGTGATGTCCGCCTTCTTGCCGGAACCGTCGATGATCGTGGTGTTCTCTTTCTCGATGCGGACGCGCTTGGCACGGCCGAGCATGTCGAGGGTGACATTCTCGAGCTTAATGCCGAGGTCTTCCGAGATGAGCTGACCATTCGTGAGGATGGCGATGTCTTCCAGCATCGCCTTGCGGCGATCGCCGAAGCCGGGCGCCTTCACGGCCGCGACCTTGAGGCCGCCGCGCAGACGGTTCACGACCAGGGTCGCGAGCGCCTCGCCTTCGACGTCCTCGGCGACGATCAGCAGCGGCTTGCCGCTCTGAACGACCGCTTCGAGCACCGGAAGCATGGCTTGGAGGCCCGAGAGCTTCTTTTCGAACAGGAGGATGTACGGATCTTCGAGCTCGGCCACCATCTTGTCGGCGTTGGTGACGAAGTACGGCGAGATGTAGCCGCGGTCGAACTGCATGCCTTCGACGACATCCAGCTCGGTCTCGAGCGACTTCGACTCTTCGACGGTGATGACACCCTCGTTGCCGACCTTCTTCATCGCTTCGGCGATCTTCTTGCCGATGTCTTTTTCGCCGTTCGCCGAGATCGTGCCGACCTGTTCGATTTCGTCGTTGGTCGAGACTTTCTTCGAGCGCTTCTTGATGTCTTCCACGACGGCTTCGACCGCGAGGTCGATGCCGCGCTTCAGGTCCATCGGGTTGAGGCCGGCCGCAACCGCCTTCACGCCTTCGCGAACGATCGCCTGGGCGAGAATGGTGGCGGTGGTGGTGCCGTCGCCGGCGAGGTCGTTGGTCTTCTGGGCGACTTCGCGGATCATCTGCGCGCCCATGTTCTCGAACTTATCCGCAAGCTCGATTTCCTTGGCGACGGTGACGCCGTCCTTGGTGATGCGGGGTGCGCCGAACGACTTGTCGATGACGACGTTGCGGCCTTTCGGACCCAGCGTGACCTTCACCGCGTTGGCGAGGATGTCGACGCCGCGCAGCAAACGATCGCGTGCGTCGCCATGGAACTTAACTTCTTTGGCTGCCATGTTGGCTATTCTCTCTCTTCAATCTGTGGGGATGGGCTCAGGCGACCTTGCGGGCTTTCGCCGGGGTGCCTTCGATGATGCCCATGATGTCGCTTTCTTTCATGATCATCAGCTCTTCGCCATCGAGCTTCACTTCGGTGCCGGACCACTTGCCGAACAGCACGCGGTCGCCGACTTTGACGTCGAGGGCAACGAGAGCGCCGGCTTCGTTGCGAGCGCCGGGGCCCGCCGCGATGATCTCGCCTTCCATCGGCTTTTCCTGAGCGGTGTCGGGAATGATGATCCCGCCAGCGGTCTTTTCGTCCTGCTTAAGGCGCCGAACAACGACGCGGTCGTGCAAGGGACGGAACTTCATGAATCTCCTCCTAGGTGAGATAATTTGGGGTTTCGGATTATCCGATGACCGGATTATTAGCACTCATGCTTAATGAGTGCCACAGAGATAGTCCGGCCCCTCCGGAGATTCAAGAGCGAGAAAGAAATCTTTGTAGAATATTGATTTTAAAAGATATTTTATTAGCCTTCGAGGCTTGCGTCAGAGTCGGCGATAGACGTCCGAGAGTTCGAAGCTGACCACCGGACCCGGCTTTTCCATCGATTTGGCGATGCATTCGCCGTCGATAAACCGAAAGCCCGCGCCGACCGCCGCTGCCACCAGGCTGAGGCTGGACGCCCCACCGACGAAGGCGATCAGGCCGGCCTTGCGCGCGCCGTCGCTGAACCGGCTCAGCAGCTTCATGGTGGTGAGTTCGGGCCCCGCGTGACGGCCGATCAGGCACCCGACATGGGGGATGTGGGCGCCGGCGTAGGCGGCAAAGTCGGTGGTTTCGAGCGGCAGGCGCGCCACGACCGCGCGGCAATGCGGCTGCAGGGGCGCCGTCAGTTCGATCAGCCTGGTCTTCGGCACGCCATCGGGGACGCGCACCAGTTCAGCGATCAGAAGGGGCGTGGTTCCCTCGGGAAGGCCATCCCGCAGCGCCGCGATGTAATCGAAGCGGCGGTTGGTGCGCGACAGCGTCTCGAAATGGATCGGCAGGCTGAGCAGGAGGCGCTTGCCGTCGCGTTTCAACTCGCGCAGATCGTCTTGGATACGGATCAGCGCGGCGAAATCCAGCGCGGCAAGTGCCTCTTCGTCTGTACCCGGGATGTCGGCGCTGCTCGAACTGCAGCGATAACCGGAAATGATGTGCAGTTGCGTGTCCCAGACCGGACGATAGACGAAACGCGGTTTTTGCAGCAATCGAGCAACGCGCCGACGATTGCTGAAGC
This sequence comes from uncultured Rhodospirillales bacterium, assembly GCA_903828515.1. GTDB lineage: Bacteria > Pseudomonadota > Alphaproteobacteria > ATCC43930 > CGMCC-115725 > CAIKMD01. The sequence continues at coordinate 388,311 of CAIKMD010000002.1, forward strand.
GGAACGCCACCTCGGCGTTGGCCGACGGAACCAGCGGTGACCAATGCGGTTCGTCCTCACGTGATGTCGGCGACGGCTCGCAAGACATGGGTTCGCGAGAGATGGGGAGACCGCAATCGATCGCGACCAGTTCTTCGTGCCGTTGCTTGGGCGCCACGCGGCGCGGCGCGGCGACGCTCGCCGGTATCGGTGGGATGACGTCGCTCTCGGGCGCGGCGAGGGCGAGGGTCGCGAGCGAAGGTATCTCGGAATAAATGAGGCTTTTTTTGTCGGGGTGCCGCGCTGCCGCCTTTACCTCGAGCGCGTCGCCACTCTCGTCGCCCAGCAGCGTATCGCCGATCTCCTTGGCGATGAGGCGCGATTTGGTCCGGGCCTGGTGTTCGCTGAGATGGGCGAACAGGATGATGTACCGTTCGTCCGGCAGCGCCGCGAACATGTCGCCGGGAAAAAGGTGACGGGCGATCGTGTTGCGCGCGATGCGTTCGGCACGCTCGGCGATGCGCGGCCAGTCGGCGCCCATCCGCATCTTGACCGGCGCGAGGCCGATCACGTTGACCCGGCCGGCTTTGAGATGATCGTGCGCGCCATCCTCGGCGAAGCGCTCGAGCGTCGCATGGAATGCTTCGGACGAAACCGGCTTCGCATGAGGTGTATTGGCCGGTGTAGCGCTCGTGCTTTCCGAGCCGCCGAACAGCGTGGAAACGAAACGCGTGAGGAGATTGGGATGTCGTGCGGCCATGCAACGAGTCTCGGACGCGGTGCCTTAACGCGACGTTAGGACTCGTCGTGCCGCCGCCGCAAAAGCCGTGACAAAATTGGGTGGTTACCGCGCGTTCATTGTGCAGTACCCATTCGCTGATTTTTCATCACAGTTCCGACACAGGCCTTAAAGGCCGCGATAGATGTCTGCGAGTTCGAAGCTGACTACGGCGCCTGGTTTATCCATCGAGCGGGCGACGCATTCACCGTCGATGAACCGGTATCCGGCGCCGACTGCGGCGGCGACCAGACTGAGGCTCGTCACGCGTCCGACGAAAGTGCCAAGCCCAGCCTTTTGCGCGCCGTCGCTGAATCGGCCAAGAAGCTTCATGGTCGTCAATTCGGGTTCGTTGCGTTTGTCGATTATGCAACCGACGAGGGGAATACGGGCGCCCGCGAATGCACTGAAATCCGTCGTTTCGAGCGCCAGGCGAACCACGACGGCCCGACACAGGGCCTGAAGTGGCCCGGTCATTTCGACCAAGCGGCCTTTGGGCACGCCGTCGGGCACGCGCACGACTTCCAAAATCAACAGCGTCGATCGTCCCTCGGGCAGCCCGTTGCGCAACGCGTTGACATAGGCCTGTCGGCGGGACGACCGGGAAAGCGTATCGAAATGAACCGGCAGGCTGACGAGCAAGCGCCGGCCGGTGCGGTTCAGATCTTCGAGGTTCGCGTGGACGCGCGCGAGAATCGCGAAGTCCAGTTCCGCGAGCGCATCTTCATCCTGGATCGAGAGGGAGGAGTCAGACGTGCTGCAGCGGTATCCCGAGATGACGTTGTTCCGTATGTCCCAAATCGGGCGATAGACGAATTCGGGTTCCTTGCGCGCGGCCTCACATGCAACCGTGTCGCCGGGTAAGGGCTTTGCACTCGGTTCCATCGTTACCCAGAACGGGTCGGCCACCGGCTTTTGTTCGAACGTCTCAGAGGGGGCTGTTTCGTCGTCGATGGCGGTCACAGTCAGGGTCTCGAGCGAGGGGGCATCGGAGAAAGTCAGCCCTTTCGCGCCGTCGAGTGATCCAGTTTTAACCTGGATCGAGTCGTTCCCCTTGTCGCCTAAAAGCGTGTCGGCGATTTCCTTGGCGATCAGCCGGGCTTTGATTTGCGCCTGACGTTCGACGAGGCTGGCGAAGAGAATAATATAATTTTCGTTCCCCATCGTGGAGAACATATCGCCAGGCAGCAGATGGTGAGCGATAACGTTACGCGCGATGCGGTCGGCACGTTCAGCCACCCGCGGCCAATCGTCACCCACCTGAGCTTTGACCTTGCCGAGCCCGATGACGTTCAGGCATCCGGCCTTGAACTTCTCCGGTGCGCTGGGGTCGATGAGGCTTTTGACGGTCGCGTGGAAAGCCTCGGGCAGGATCGGTGAGCCATGGGGTACGTCGGGTGCCTTGCGACGCGCGGCCTCGCCAACGGTGCCGCGCAACAATGCAGTCAGGAACGGGCGGATACCAGTTTGATCGAGTGGTGCCATCAAGCTGGTTTACGCCAGACCGGATATCCCGAAAATCATGCATTCGTATGAGATGCGGTAATCGGCTGAATACGACTGGCCGATGGTGGGCGCTGTAGGGATTGAACCTACGACCCCACCCGTGTGAAGGGTGTGCTCTCCCGCTGAGCTAAGCGCCCGGTCCGTCGCAAAGGCCGTGGCGGGATGTAGGGCCGCGCGCGCGAGCATGTCAAGCCGCGCACCCGGTTTCGGGCGCTTGCGTTGACAGGATCGGGGCGCGCGTGGGATCGTCCGCCCAACATTGGCGATAAGATTTCGTGGGGCGAGGAAGCCATGGCGGCGCATATTCCAGGACCGCTTTATTTCGAGCAGATCGGCGCCACCGGCACGCCGATGCTGTTTCTCCATTCGACCCCCGACGACCACCGGCTTTGGATGTTCCAGACCGCGCATTTCTCGGCGTGGTATCGCACCCTCGCCATCGACCTCGCCGGCTACGGCCGCTCGCCCGCCGTGCAGGACGGGGTGACGATGGAGGATCAGGCGGCGGCGTGCTGGGAGATCGTCGACCGTTTCACGGACGGCGGCATCATCATTCACGGCAATTCGATGGGCAGCAGCGTGACGATGCGCATGGTCATGCAGCATCCCGATCGCATCAAGGCGCTGATCCTGTCCGGCACCGGACAGACCCGCGACGTTACCGTCTTTCACAAATGGGTCGAGCGTTACACCAAGGAAGGCGTCGGCCTGCGGCACACGCAGGTGCTGGATCACTTCGCGCCGGCATCGCTGGAAAATCCGTTGGTCCAGCATTACGCGCGGATGGTGGTGGCGCTCAACAACGAGGGTACGCTCGCTAGCATCATCGCGATGAACAAGGCGAATGCCAGCCGCCCGTCCGAGGAATTCTATCGTTCGATCAAGATCCCGACCTGCATCATCATGGGCAAGGAGGATCGCAGCTATGAGTCGTCCTTCAGCCTGCAGAAGCTGATCGCCAACAGCGAACACAAGACCATTCCGGGTGTCGCCCACGCGCCGATGATGGAAGCGCCCTGGGACTATGACCGGCTCGCGATCGAATTTCTCGACAAGCACGGGCTCTTTCCATGAGGCGCGACGAACACGAATTGCTGTCGGCGACCTCGGCGGGAACGCCGATGGGTGATTTTCTGCGCCGTTATTGGACGCCCGTGGTGCTCTCGACCGAGATCGAGGCTGACGGTGCGCCGGTTCGCGTGCGGATCATGGGCGAGGACCTGGTCGCCTGGCGCGACACGAGCGGGCGACCCGGACTCTTCGGCGAGTTCTGTTCGCATCGTGGCGCATCGCTCTATTTCGCCAAGAACGCGGATTGCGGATTGCGTTGCTGGTATCACGGCTGGAAATACGACGTCGACGGCAATTGCATCGATCAGCCCAACGAGCCGCCGCAAACCCGATTCAATGACAAGGTGAAACAGAAGGCCTATCCCTGCGTCGAAAGCGCCGGCGCGATCTGGGCCTATATGGGGCCGCCCGACAAGAAGCCGGCATTCCCCGAACTCGAATGGACGCTGGTGCCCGAGGCGAACGTCCATGCCAGCAAGCGGTTCCAGGAATGCCATTGGCTGCAGGGTCTCGAAGGCGATCTTGATTCGTCCCATCTGAGCTTTCTCCATGGCATGGAGGCGTTGTCGAATTCGCCGCGCCACCAGGGCGCGATGGGCACGTCGCGCTTCTGGATCGCCGGCGACACGACGCCGAAGATGGAAGTCGTGCAACTGCCCGCCGGCATTTTGCAGGCCGCGCGGCGCGAAGCGGATGAAAAGAATCACTATTACCGCATCGGCCAATGGTTTTTTCCGTTCTTCACCACCATTCCCGGCCACCCGGGCGATACGCCGTTCGGCGGTCATGCCTGGGTGCCGGTCGACGACGAGAATGTCTGGGCTTTTGCCTTCTCGTGGCACCCGAAGCGTGCGTTGAAAGACGACGAACTCGATTTCATGCATAAGGGCCTCAGCATGCATTCGCTGATGCAGCCGGGAAGCTGGGTCCCGGCGCATAACAAGACGAATGGTTATGCCGCGCCCGGTTCGCCGCCGACCAAGCAGCCCTGGCAGCGCATTAAGCTGTTCCAGGATCAGGACGTCGCGGTTACCGAGAGTATCGGCGCGCGTTACGACCGCACCAAGGAATCGTTATGCAGCACCGATCTCGCCATTCTTCAGATGCGCCGCCGCCTGATGGCCGCGGCGCGCGCGATGCAGGAAGGCGAGGACCCGCCGGGCGGCAATCCCAAGGATTACCGCAAACGACCTTATTCATGCCTTCTGCCCCGCGACTGTCCATCCTGGACCGAGGCGGTGGCCGAGGCGATCGACGCACGCCCGGAAACCTGGCGTCCGTCTATTTAGACAAGGAAAGATGACAATGCGTATGAAGCACGCGACGCTGGCCGTCGCGATGATGGCCCTGGCAACCGGCGCCGCGCGCGCCGAGCCCCTGACGATCAAGGTTGGGTGGGTGACGATCGCGGCCAGCTCGGTGCCGCTCTCGCTCGAGAAGAAGGAAATTCTCGTCAATTACGGCAAGACTTATGTGATCGAGCCGATCCGTATGGCAAGCACCGCGGCGATGATTACCGCGCTCGCGACCGGCGACGTCAATGTCGGCACATTGGCCTATTCCTCCCTCGCTTTCGCGATCCTCAACGCCAAGATGGAAGACGTTCGCATCGTCATGGATACCAACCAGGATGGCGTCGGCACGCATTCGACCGGTGCGTTCATGGTGCTGAAGGACGGACCGATCAAGAAGGTCGAGGATTTGAAGGGCAAGGTGATCGCCTCGCTGACGCTGGGCTCGGCGGTCGACGTGGCGATGCGCGGGATGCTTCGCAAACACGGTGTCGATGACAAGAAGGACGTGACCTTCGTCGAGGCGCAATTTCCCAACATGAAATCGATGCTGTTGCAGCACAAGGCGGATCTGATCGCCGAAAACCGGCCCTGGATCGACGATCCGGAATTGCAGGACAAGGCAAAGACGCTGTTCACGCAAAAGGAAGCCACCGGCGTGACTCAGCTTTTGATCTGGGCGTCGCGCGCGGGTTACATCAAGGAGCATCGCGCCGCGCTGGTCGATTTTCTCACCGATGCGCTGCGCTGGACGCGCTGGGAGTTCGAGCCGAAAAACCATGCCGAGATCGTCGACATCGCCGCCAGAGTGTCGAAGCAACCGCGGGAGTCGTTCGATTCCTACCTCTATACCGACAAGGACCTCTACAAGGACCCGAATGGTCTGCCGAACCTCGAAGCGCTGCAATCCAACATCGACCTGGAGAAAGAGCTCGGTTTCATCGACAAGACCATCGTGATCAAGAACTACGCCGATCTCAGCATGATCAAAGAGGCAGCGGAGCGGCTGAAATAACATGACCGAAAAACCCGCTTATGACGGTCTGCGCTCGTTCCTGACCGAGGCCGAGAAGTTCGGCGAGATCAAGACGATCACCGGGGCCGACTGGAACCTCGAGATCGGCGCGCTGAGCGAGACGGTTGCCGAGAAAATCACCGAACCGCCGGCGCTGCTGTTCGACGAGATCAAGGGCTATCCCAAGGGATTTCGCATCCTGAGCCTGCCGACCGCGTCGCGCCGGCGCATGGCCATCGCGCTGGGCCTGCCGCCGGACACGCCGCGCATCGAACTGCTGCGTCACACGCTGAAGCGTATCCATGGCGCGCCGAGCACGCCGCCGCGCGTCGTGCCGGATGGGCCGGTGATGCAGAACCGTATGCGCGACAACGAGGTCGATCTGCTGAAGTTTCCGGCCTTGTTCGGTCATCGTCGCGACGGCGGTCGGTATATCGGCACCGGCAGCTGTGTGATCACCAAGGATCCCGAAACCGGCTTTGTCAATTCGGGGACCTATCGGCTACAGGTGCACGAGCGCAATCTTCTCGGCCTGTGGAACAATCCCGGTGCCCAGGCGCGGATCATCGCCGAGAAATACTGGAAACAGGGCAAAGCCTGTCCGATCGCCGCCACGGTCGGCGGCGACTTCCTCGTCTTCATGCTCTCGTACATGAAGTTTCCTTACGGCGTCTCCGAACTCGACAAGGCCGGCGGGTTGTTGGGTCATCCGCTCGATGTGGTCACGGGTCCGGTCACCGGCCTGCCGATCCCGGCGCATGCCGAGATCGCGATCGAAGGCGAAGTGCCGCCGCCGAGCGAGGAGGCGCGCGACGAAGGGCCGTTCGGCGAATACACCGGCTATTACTCGGGCGGCACGCTCGGCACCGGCCATGCCGAGCCGGTCATTCGGGTCAAGGCGATCTACTATCGCAACAATCCGATCATCCTCAACATGTCGCCGCAATGGCCGGGCGCGCCGCATCACTCGGTGCGTTTCGAAGCCGGCGGGCTATGGGATCAACTCGAAAGCGCCGGCGTGCCCGGCGTCACCGGAGTCTATATCCATCTTTCGGGTCTCGTGGCGGTATCGATCCAGCAGCGCTATCCCGGTCACGCGCGCCAGGTCGGCAGCGCGGTGCTGGGCGCGGCGTCTTCCGCCGGCAGCCGGTATGTCGTCATTGTCGATGACGATATCGACGCGACCAATCTCAACGAGGTGCTGTGGGCGATGACGACGCGGTCATTGCCGGCCGAGGATATCCAGGTTGCGGAAGGGACACGCACCAACGCGCTCGATGCGCGCTTGCCGCCGGAGAAGAAAGCATCCGGCGATTGGACCTCGTCGCGCGCGATCATCTATGCCGTGCGGCCGTGGCACTGGCGGAACAAGTTCCCGATGGTCAACCGCATCGATCCCGACCAGCGCGAGGCGATGATCGCGAAGTACCGCGATCAGTTGCCCTTTCCCCGGGACTAGGCCGCCGACTGATAGCGCTTGAGCGCGCGCAGAGCCGTCGCCGCGACGTCGGGGAAGGCCGCGGAGAGCGAGCGGCAGCCGGCCTCGTCCTTGGTCTTGCATCGACGTTCGATCTCCTGGGCGAGCGCGCACAGGCGGTTGGCGCCGACATGCCCGGCGATGCTGACGACGTCGTGTGCTTCCTTCGCGGCATCGGTCCAGCGATTCTGCGCCAGCGAGATTTCCAAGCGCTGCAGCAGCGCGTCCAGGCTTTCGGCGAATATACCGACCGTGTGGCTGAACTTGGCTCGGTCCATCTGTTCTTTGAGTTCGTCGAGCGGCGCCGGATCGAACTCCGTCGCCGACGAATTTGAATTGGCCGGCGTGTCGATATCAAGGACGGGAGTCGCGTTCGTGGCGCGATCGAGCGCGGCGATCAACTCGGATGTCTTGAACGGCTTCGACACATAGTCGTTCATGCCCGCGGCGAGATATTCGTCGCGTTTGCCGACATCGGCGTTGGCGGTCATCGCGATGATGGGAATGCCGCCGCGCGGTTCGGGCAGCGCGCGAATGAGTGCTGTCGCTTCGATGCCATCCATGTCGGCCATCTGGATGTCCATCAGAACGACGTCGTAATTTTCGCCTTCGACCGCGGCCACGGCTTTGCGCCCGCTATCGACGACGTCGACGGCGTGTCCGGCTTTTTCCAGATGCAGGCGCGCCACTTGCTGGTTGACGGCGTTGTCTTCGACGAGGAGAACACGCAGGCGCCGCCGTGCCGTGATCGGTTCGAGCACGACTTGGGGCGGCAGAAAATCGATCATGGATGCGGCGCGCGCGAGCCGGAGCTCGAACCAGAACCGGCTGCCGACGCCCAGCTTGCTGGCGACCTGGATCGTTCCGCCCATCAGCTCGACGAACTGCTTGGAGATCGCGAGGCCAAGGCCGGTGCCGCCGAAGCGTCGCGTGATCGAGCCGTCGGCTTGCGAGAATTTCTGAAACAATCGCGGCAATGCCTGTTCGGAAATCCCCACGCCGGTATCGCTGACTTCGAAGCGGAGAACCGGCGTGGCGTCGTTTTGACCGGAGGCGGAGACGTCGACGTGAACGCTGCCGACGGTGGTGAATTTCGTGGCGTTGCCGACGAGATTGGTCAGGACCTGACGCAGCCGTGTCGGATCGCCGATGAAACAGCCGCGCGCCTCCGGATGGATCGTCGCGGTCAATGCGATCCCTTTTTCCTGGGTGCGGGGCGTCAGCAGGGATATCACTTTGTCGACGACCGCCGGTACGTCGAAGGGTATGTCTTCGACCTGCACCTTGCCCGATTCGAGTTTCGAGACGTCGAGCAGATCGTTGATGAGATGCAGCAAGGTCTCGCCGCATTCGTGAATGGTCTGGGTGAAGTAGTTCTGTTCGGGGTTCAGCTTGGTGCCGAGCAGTAATTGACTCATGCCGATGATGCCGTTCATCGGGGTGCGAATTTCGTGGCTCACATTGGCTAGGAACTCGGTCTTCATCTGGTTCGCGGTATCGGCCTGCGCTTTTGCCGCGCGCAATGCTTCTTCGCTGCGTATCCGGGCCGTCACATCGCGGGCATTGACCACCGCTTCCGGCGCGCCGGTTTTTTCATTGAGGACTTTCGTCCAGCTCGCCTCGACCCAGATATATTGGCCGTCCTTGCGTCGCGCGCGATAGGTGACCAGGGCGTGGTCGGTGGTCCGGAGCCGGCGCTGTGCGGTTCGAACCAGTTCGATGTCGTCGGAATGGACAATCGATTCGACTTTGCCGCCCAGGAGTTCCTCGGGTTCGTAGCCGTAAAGGTGCCGACTCCCAGGTGACACATAGAGCCGCGTATCGTCGTCGATGCTCGACAGGACGATGAGGTCGGACGAGTGATCGGCGAGCAGGCGATAGCGCCGCTCGGCGTCGCCGCGCCGTTTCAGTTCGCCGATCAGAACCCAGGTGAGGGTGATCAGGGCGACGATCATGGCGGAGACGATGCCGCTGGTGATGACGGCTTTGCGGTACCAATCGGCGAGCACCGTCGTCTTCGCCACCGTGACATTGATCAGCAGCGGAAGATTGCCGACTTGCCGATAGACGAAAAGGAGCGGAATGTCGCTCAATCGCCCGTTGGCTTCGAAATGATCGCGCGGGAAATTGCGAAAATGGTCGAGAGCCGGTTCGTTATCGATCAGCCGCCCGATCGACGCGTCGTCGTATGGCGTGCGGGCGAGGACCGTTCCGTCGGTTCGGAACATCGTAATCGCGCCGCCGGCACCGAGATCGATGTTCGCGAGGGCCTGATTGAAATTCGTCAGTCGCAAGGTTCCGACGACGACGCCGGCGAAACGCCCGTCGGGATGTGTCAGCCGTCGGCTGAGGAACATGACCCACTGGCCGGTGAAATTCCCCTTGAGGGGCGCACTGAAGAAAAGACCGAGATTTGATTGGTCGCGCTGCGCGCTGAAGAAATCGCGATCCTTGTAGTCGGTTCCCAGCTTGATCTGTGTGCTCGATGAAAGCGTGACTTTGCCGGCTTCGTCGATGACGACGATGCCGCCGAATTGCGGCGCGCGCGCGGATTGGTCGAACAGGATGGCGTCGCGGATTTGCGGCGTGAGGGTGGCGATCTCCGGCATGTCTAATCCGGCGATGACCGCTTTGAGCGAGAGGTCATAAGTCTCGATCGTCCGGCGTGCGTCGAGTTCGATCGTCGAGGCCAGGTTTTCGGATGACTGGTAGGCAGGCTCGAGCGACGTCTGCCGTGCATCGGCCAGCATCCACGCGGTCACGCCGATCACGCCCGCGATCACGGCGAACAAACCGGTGCCGACGATCGCTGTCTGGCCTTTGCTGAGGCGGTCCACGATGCCCTGACTGAATCCCGTTACAAAAAGGGAGCCTGCGGGCCAAATCTGCTGACCCACCGCCACTCTAAAGTGTGGGGTGTGGTCGTTAAATTTTTGTTGAAATTGGGTAAACGCGCGAGTGGAAAGGGGGCAATACAAGTCTCGATTGTGATCAGTTCGGCGCCGGCAGCCGCATCAGGGCCTGTCCCATGCGGATGATGGTTCCGCTCTCGACCCCGTCGCACAGCGTGAAGCCCTTGGGGGCGAAGACGATGATGGTCGAGCCGTGTTCGAACCAGCCCATTTCGTCGCCCTTCCGGAACGAGGCCCGGCAGGGTAGTTCGACCGCTCCCCGGTAATTCATGTTCAGCGCGACGTCGAGGAAGCGTAGCCGGATGCTGGCGACCAGGATGGCCGCGACCGGCACCAGGGTCACGACATGCCTCGATGAGGCGAGAGTCGTGCGGATGACGGCACGTTCGTTCTTGCAGAACAGTTTCTCGATCCGCTTGAGCGCGATCGGATTGACGTTCCAGGTATCGCCGGCGATGTAGGTGACATGGTCGACGGTGCAATCGTAAGCCGCGTGAAAGCGGTGATACATGCTCGCCGTCAGCCGCAAGGTGACGTAGTGGCCGTCGCGATAGAGCGCGACGAGGCGGGGATCGGGCAGCAGGTCGTGCAAGGCGTAGGGAAATCCCTTGGCCTGGATCAATTGCTCGTCATGAATAGGCCCCGACGCGCCGACGATCGCGTCACACGGGCTCGTCAGCGTCAACGGATCGGACTCGACGGGCCGGGCTCCGGCTTTCAATTCACGCGTGAAACACGCGTGGAGGCTATCGAACCGCTGCGCTCGCGCCTCGCTCAAATCGAGATCGGCAAAGCGTCGCCAGATCGCGATCGAGAGCCGCGTCAGCAGCGGGCTTTCGATCTGACTGAACCACCCCATTATTTGCGTCGCGAGTCGACGCGGGATCCGGTTGGAGAGCAGGAAGTTCAAATCTTCTGTCGGAAGAAATCGGGCGATAGCGGTTCGCATTGTCATATCTCTGTAAAGATGATCGCGTAATAGCAGCAGTCATGGAGACGGTTCTTCCGACGGCTGCGTTTTATGCGCTCGGTGCGTTCGTTCTGGCGGCGCCGACCGTGATGCTGAAATCGCGGCTGCAATTGTCGAAGGCGAAGCATCCGTCGCTGACCGGCCACGCGCGGATGGCGCGCCGCATGGCGTCGTTGGTGCCGTTCTATGAATACGATGAGTCCCGCTTCTTCGCGGCAGACAGCGCGCCGGATGCGATTGCCGCCGAACGCCGCGCTGATTTCGAGCGGCTCGCCGCGCTTCACCGGACGCGATACGCGCGGACGCTGGAATTGACCGCCGAGGTCACCGGCATGATCTCGGATCTGCAATTCACCGAAGCCTATCGCGTGCCGTTCCAGTTCAGCCGGGTCGTGCGCCGCCGCTTGCCGGTCGGTGCATTCTTCGAATCGTCGGCCGGCGTCCGGGCGACCGATCTCGACGGGAACGAATTCTACGACCTCACTGGGTCCTACGGCGTCAACCTCTTCGGCTACGATTTCTACAAAGGCTGCATCGAGCGCGGCGAGGAGCGGGTGCGGACCTTGGGTCCGCTTCTCGGTTTCTATCATCCCGTGGTTGCCGATAATGTTCGCCGACTGACCCAGTTGTCGGGCATGGACGAAGTATCGTTCCACATGTCGGGCACCGAGGCGGTCATGCAGGCGGTGCGGCTGGCGCGCTACCACACGGGACGCTCGCATCTGGTGCGTTTCTGCGGCGCCTATCACGGTTGGTGGGGCGACGTTCAGCCGGGCCCCGGCAATCCGGTGCCGGCGCGCGAAACCTACACGCTCAAGGATATGTCGGAGGATTCGCTGCGCGTGTTGCGCCATCGCACCGATATCGCCTGCGTGCTGATCAATCCGCTGCAGGCGCTCCACCCGAACAGCGCGGCGCCCGCGGATTCGACCCTGGTCGACAGCACGCGATCGGCACATTTCGATCGCGTCGCTTATGCAAGATGGCTTCGCGCACTGCGCGATATCTGCACCGAGCGCGGCATCGTCCTGATCTTCGACGAGGTGTTCGTCGGCTTCCGCCTGGCGCCGGGCGGCGCGCAGGAGTATTTCGGCGTGCGCGCCGATATGGTCACTTACGGCAAGACCCTCGGCGGCGGCCTGCCGGTCGGCGCGGTGTGCGGTCGCGCGGCCTTCATGAAACGCTTCCGCGACGACAGGCCCGCCGATATCTGTTTCGCGCGCGGGACGTTCAATTCGCACCCCTATGTCATGGGCGCGATGAACGAGTTTTTGCGCGCGCTGGAACGACCCACGACGGCGGCGCTTTACCGCGATCTCGACGCGCTCTGGAATCGACGCGCGGTCGAACTCAACAAGCGCCTGAGCGATGCCGGCCTGCCCGTGCAGGTCGCCAATCTCTCGTCGATCTGGATGATCTGTTACACGCGTCCGTCGGCCTATAACTGGATGTTCCAGTATTACCTGCGTGAGGCGGGGCTGGCGCTGAGCTGGGTCGGCACGGGCAGGCTGATCTTCAGCCTCAACTACACCGAAGCCGATTTTCAGGCCGTTGCCGATCGCTTCGTTGCCGCCACCGAGGCGATGCGCCGGGCGGGTTGGTGGTGGCACGATCCGCTCGCCACGAACAAAAAGATCAAACGCCGGATTTTGCGCGAGATGATCGCTCATCGATTGGGGCGGCGATAAAGCACGACCAATTTCTTCTCCGTCGTGCCCGGCCATGACGATGAAGTAGGCGCTCAACCGTGATGGTCGAGCGCCATTTCGTCCATCATGTCGTCGATCAACACACCATGCATCAGGCGCAACGGCGCCTTGTGATAGAGCCGGATGTCGTTGATGGGGTCGGTGATGATCTTCGTCGCCCAGGCGAGGCCGGTCTGGATGTCGCGGATGAAGAAGAGCTGGACCGTGCGAAAGACCAGGCCGGAAATACCGATGATCAGCCAGACCTGTCCCAGGCGGCGGATGAATTCCTCGGTTCCGACATAAGGCTTGAACAGGCCGAACAGGGTCGGCTCGAAATAGAGGACCAGCGGTGACACCGCCCAGATCGTCATCAGCACGACCTTGCGCCGGAGATTGTAACCGACCTTGATCTCTTCCTTGTATTCGTGGGTCGCCTGGTTGACTTCGTCATAGGTTTTCGGCTCGAAGAAGAAATGACCGATTTGCCGGCTGGTCATCGAGATCATCCAGCCGATGATCGCGGCCACCCAGGGATCCCAGAACATCAGAATGTAGGCCGTGACGAAACAGGTCGCGCTCAAGAGATGAAGCGACTGATTGACCATGCTGTGGTGGTAGTAGCGGTGATCGTCCCAGCGCTGGGTCTTAAGCGTCTGCAGAAAGCCACTCATTGCGGATCTCCTTTGGGGGTCGGCGACGACGATGGTCCGTCGCCTGTCACGAGGGCGGTGTTGTCGCGGATTTTCCGAACCGGACGAGCGAGAAGTGGCCGAAAGGCGGCACCGGCCGGCGTTCGATCAGATGGACGTCGCTGCGTCCGTCGGTCCAGCGCGCGAATCGATCCCACGGAAATTCGCTGCGCCAGCCGAGTTGCCGGACGATCGGCTGCAGCATCTGCTCGGCGACGCGTCGCATCCCGGCTTCGGCGCCGACGCGGCTGATGAGGATGATCTCGCCGCCGGGCCTGACCACGCGGGCGAACTCGTCGAGCGCCGCCTCGGGGTGGGGGCACGTCGATACGACGTGATGCGCCGCGACGACGTCGAACGAGGCATCCTCGAACGACAGATGCTCGGCATCCATCACTTCGAGCCTGACCACGTTGGTGAGGGATAGCTCAACCACTTTTTCCTGAGCCTTGCGCAACATCGGTTCGCAAAGATCGATCCCGATGATGCGATTGCTCGACGAATAGCTGGGGAGCGAGATGCCGGTGCCGACGCCGACTTCGAGAATGCGACCGCCGACCCGTTCCGCCGCCTCGATCGCCGCCTGGCGTCCCTGGTCGAAGACGGCGCCGAAGACGATGTCGTAAACCGGAGCCCAGCGGGTATAGGCCTTCTTGACCGTGACTTGATCGAGTTCTGCCGTCATTCGGTGTCCCTACTACCGGCCGTATTAATGTGGCCGTTGCTGTCAACTAATGTGACCGGGACGTTAACGGCTTCCTGTTACAGTTGAATGAAACGGGTGCGGTCGTTGTGCCGCATGCGAATAGCGTCAGGCGGCGACCAACGCGGCGATTGCGACGAAGGCGGCGAACGCGCCGGCAAGGCCCATGGCGGCTTCGTTGATCGACAACAGGCAACGCGATTCCTGGTCGTCATGTGCCGGCGGCCGATCGTCGACCGCCATGGCCGCGTGAGTGATCCGATCGCGGATCAGCTCGGATGCCTCAATGTCGTTGGATGGGTGAGGCGCGCTATCGGCCGCGGCGGAAATGTAGACCGTCGCATACGCGGTCCAATGTGGAGCCCGTGTCGTCTCTTCGATTGCTTCGTTCACTCGCAAGCGTGCCGCGTTCATGGTCGTCTCCTCGGCAGAGGGAGTCTTGGGCAGGCCCCAGTATCTCCGCTGCCGAATCATCCAAAGTCCAAGGCTGATGGGGCTTTGTGACCGAATCGTGCTCCAAAAACGCGAATCCGGTGGTGGTGGGTTAATTTTGCGAATTTTCCGGTGCGAAAACGCGTCCGGCCGGTCGATCGGTGTGGGGGACATCGATCGGCCGGCCGGTATGCGCGTCGTGTCGAGGCTGACTAGGCGAGGTTGCTGCCGGTGATCCGCGTGCGCGCGAAACCAACGAAACCGAGGAGGGCTGCCGCGAAGATCAGGACCGACGAAGGTTCGGGAACACCGGAACCACCGCCGCTGCTGCCGCCGGAGCTGCCACCGCTGCTGCCACCGGAACTACCGCCGCTGCTGCCGCCGCCAATGCTGGAAGTCAGGCTGACATTGTCGATGTACGAAATACCGCCGACGCCGTTGGCGAGGAATTCAACACCGAGATTGTCGTCGACGAAAGGATTGACCGATCCCGAGAAGGTGAAGGTCTGCAATCCGAAGGCATCAGGCCCCGGCGAGGCCAGCGTGAAGAACGTCAGCGCCTGACCGGTATTGCCTTCGTAGAGGATCGCCTGCAAGGGCGCGAAGGGAGAGACCGAATTCTGTCCGACGTAGAAGCTGAGGGTGTACGTCGTGTTGGTCTGGTACAGCGTGCCCGTGGTCTGCGAGATGTTCGAGCCGCCGTTGATGTATGCGACCTGGTTGCCGTCCGGCGCGCCGATGCTGAAATTTGCCGGCACCGAGGGGAGGTTGACGACGCCGGCATTGCCGCCGCCGCCGACAGTCCAGTTGGTGATGAACCCGGCCGGACCGATCACGCCCGGTGCCTGGGTCGGCAATTCAAATGAAGCATTGTTGAGAACGAGGGGGGTGGCGGAAGCCTGACCCGCGTAAGCAAGCGTCACCGCGGCAAAAGCGGCGACAAGCGCCGGTCGCGCGATTCGTGCCGTCGGTCGCGCCGATAAATTTTCGGAAATTCGGCGAGAAAACCTAACCATCACTATCCTCCGTTCGTCCCTGTTCGCCGTGTCGCGCTGTCGGGGCAGCATTACGGTTTGCGACGGCCCAATAATGAATCATTGGTATTTCGTTTCAACACCGATTTATGGTTAAGATCAAATTAATATACTTAATATTACTATGGAAACCTTTATCTATTCAGAATTACTACGATCTATATTATTAACTATACTTGAGAAACAGATAAATGAATGAAGATGTTGGCAAAGAACGCCGTCGGACCGGCGATCACGGCGTGGCGGGCGTCGTTTCCGGTCGTTGAAAACCTATAGAGCGCGAATCGTCTGTCCGCGCGTCACGGTGGCGGTGCTCAACGGCGTGGCGAGGAAACCCATGACGTGGAAGCTCCCGCGATGCGGCGAGCCGGCGTAGCCATGCTTTCTCAGTCTTCTTTCGATGGCATCGAGGAGCGGCAGGTCGCGCAGGCCGCTCGCGGGATTGGCCTCGATCGCGAGACAACGTTCGCAGGCATCCTGAACGCGCAGCTTCAGGCGACCGACCTGAATTTCTCGCGTGCCGGGAAAGCGGTCCGCCCAGACGAGTTCGGAAAAGGGCTGACCGTCGTCGTACCAGACATTCATCCGGAAGCGTTCCGGGTCAATCGTCCAACCGGTCTCGGCTTCCAACGCCCGCACTGACGCCAGGTTGAGGAACGAGACCGTCGGTCCGTATTGATGGGGGTCGGTGTCGACGAGATTGAACGCACCTTTGGTATCGAGCGTCGCGATCTCGGTCTCGCCCAGCGTGGTCGCGACGTTGCGCAACCATTCGCGATCCAGGTCGCGCGCCGCGTCACCGACCGAGCCGCCGATAAAGAGCGGTATCTCGGCCGCCATTTGCGGCGTGTTCATGCAGACACGAAAATGAACCTTGGTGGCCCAGATGTCGGGCTGGTCGATCTTGCGTTTGATCGCGAAGCGCCGGTCGCCGTTGATCCCAACCACCGGATCGATGTCGAGCGCATCGGGGTGCTGCCCGCGCGCGCCCTTCACCGGAAACGTCATGATGTCTTGAACCTGGGGATCGGTCACGGCATCGCTCCGGGTCTTATTGTCGTTCAAACGGCGCGGGCACGCCAGCGGCGCAAGGCGACGAGCGCCCAAATCGCCTCGACCACGCCGAACGGCCAGGCACCCTGCAGGAAACCATAGGCCGATCCCAGCAGGCAGGCTCCCGCGAAGGCGAGAATGAACCAGCGGCTACGATTTTCCAGTGCGTAGCAAACCAGCATGGCGGTGACGGCAAAAAGGCCGAATGCCGTCAATCGATCCAAGGCGCCACCCCCGTCTTTTTCTCCGTCATCCGACGGTGAGAGGATCGAGAAAAATTGATCGATAGCCGCTTGTTCCCGAAAGAGCGCAGGATGAAAATCGGGTAGGGGCTCAAGCGATCATGTCTGTGGTGTTGGTCATCGACGACAACGCGTCCATGCGGGAAATGGTTCGCGACCTCATGACCCGGGAAAAACATGAGGTCGTGGAGGCGGCCGATGGCGAAATCGGTCTTCGGGTATTCAAGGCGCGAACACCGGCGCTCGTCATCACCGATATTTTCATGCCCAACATGGAAGGCATCGAGACGATCCGCGCGATCCGCCGGCTGGCGCCGAAGACCGTCATCGTGGCGATGACGGGAAGCGCCGCCGAGCACGGCGACCGTTACCTCGGCGCCGCGAGCGAGCTGGGTGCCGACGCGACCATCAAGAAACCTTTCCGACCGGACGCGCTTCGCGACATCGTGCGCGCGTTGCTCGTCGAATAATGGCAGGCTGCTAGGCGGTCTTGCCGAAAACCCACGCGGTCTTGGCGCCGCGATAGACGATGGTGCCGTTGTCGAAGCGGCCGGCATAGATCGGCTCGCGTTGGATTTTTTCCCAGCCGAGGAACTTCGCCTTGTCGCCCGCGCTCTTGGCGCCCAAAGCCGCCGCGTCGGCGAGGCTCATCCGTTTCTCGGTTTTCGCTTTCTTGTCTTTCGCCATGTCTCGCTCCTGTTGAGAATTTCGCCGATCTTAGCGCGCGGAACCTGTTTGCGCGATCACCGGACGATGAAAACCAGCTTGCCCTGCAGATGACGCGATTCGCTGACCCGGTGCGCTTCGGCGGCATCGCTCAGCTTGTAGCGGACGATGGTCGGCGGCCAGACCGCGCCGGCCTCGTAAAGCTGAACCATGCGTTCGAGATGCGGTCGGTCGCGGCCGACATTGGGGCGCAAGGTCTGAACGTCGTCGCGGGGGATCTTGAATCCTTCCGGGGCGCCGGCGATCCAGGCCAACCGGCCGCCGGACTTCAGCACCGTATAGGAGCCCGCGCGCACCGAACCGCCGACCGTGTCGAATACCGCGTCGCAATGAGAGACGATTTTGCTGAAATCGTCCTTGTTGTAGTCGATGATCTGATCAGCGCCGAGACTCTTCACATAGTCATGGTTCTTGGCGCTGGCGGTCGTGATGACCTTGGCGCCGATATGCTTGGCGAGCTGGATGGCGAAACCCGCGACGCCGCCGGCGCCGCCCTGGATGAGGATTGTCTCGCCCGATTTGAGCTTCAACGTATCCTCGAGCGATACCAGAGCGGTGAGGCTGGTCAGCGCCATCGCCGCCGTCTCGGCATGGCCGAGCTTTGCCGGCTTCTTGGCGACGATCGCTGAAGCAATCGCGATCGTCTCGGCATAGGCGCCTTCGACGCCTTGCGGCGTGACGCCGAATACCGCATCGCCGATCGCGAGGTCGGTCACGCCCGCGCCCAAGGCGCTGACCACGCCGGAAAAATCACGGCCGAGGATATAGGGAAATTTGAGTGCCGCCGCGCCGTGACCGCCACCTTGCCGCACCTTGTAATCGGCCGCATTGACGGTGGCCGCGTGGATGTCGACAACGACCTCGCCGGGTTTGGCGATGGGATCCGGCGCATCGCCGTAGCGCAGCATTTCGGGTCCGCCGTGTTGGTCCATCAATACGGCCTTCATGGCTCGTCTCCCTTTTTATCGTGTCGTTCCTGCCTCATAGTGTAGGAGGGCAGGGCGCCGCTTCGCAAATGCGCGGCCTCCCGACAAAGGGGTGAGGGATATGGGCGCACAGCAGCCGAATTTTCTGTTCTTCATCGCCGATCAACTCCGTTGCGATCACCTCGGTTGCTACGGCAATAATATCGTGCGCACTCCCCATATCGACGCCTTGGCGAAAAGCGGCTGGAGCAGCGACGCATTTTATGTCGCGAGCCCGATCTGCATGCCGAACCGCGCGACCCTGATGACCGGACGCATGCCGTCGGTGCATGGGGTGCGCCACAACGGCATCCCGCTGTCGCTACAGGCGACTACCTTCGTCGATCGCCTGCGCCTGGCCGGCTATCGCACCGCGCTGATCGGCAAATCGCATCTCCAGAACATGGCGGGCAATCCCGCGACATGGCCGCCGCCGGGCGCGCCGCCGCTCGACGGCGAGGCGCACGCGCCGGATGCGGGACGCTACGATCAGGAATGGGGCCCGCGCTGGGCCGCCGATCCCGAGGCCGATCTCACTCTTCCATATTATGGTTTCGATGCCGTCGATCTCACGATCAATCACGGCGACGACCTGCAGGGGCATTATCGCCGCTGGCTGAGGAGCAAGGACGCCACGGCCGAAGTGCATCTCGGTCCGAAGAACGCGGAACCGGCACCGGAATTCGAACTGACGCGCATCGCCCAGGCGTGGCGCACCCGGATTCCGGTCGAGCTTCATCCGAATTCATATTGCGCCGACCGGACGATGGCGCGGCTCGACGAATTCGCGAAAGCCGGATCACCTTTCTTCATGATGTGCTCCTTTGCCGACCCGCATCATCCCTATACGCCGCCGGGACGTTATTGGTCGATGTACAAGCCCGATAACGTCGAGCTGCCATCGTCTTTCTCGGCGCCGACCGACGGCTTGCCGCCGCACGTGAAATGGCTTCATGCCGAACGCGACGCCGGTCGCGCGGTCAAGCGCACGCCGGCGCAGTTCGCTTGTAGCGAGCGCGAACTGCGCGAGGCGATGGCGCTCAATTACGGACTCATCAGTTTCATCGACGATTGCGTCGGTCAGGTCATGGCGCGGCTTGAGGCACTTGGTCTTGCCGAAAATACCGTTGTCGTCTTCACCGCGGATCACGGCGACTACATGGGCGACCATCAGCTTTTGCTGAAAGGCCCGATCCATTATCGCAGCATCACCCAGACGCCGTTCATCTGGCGCGATCCGACGGTGGCACCCGGCCGCAACGATGCGTTCGCCGGGACGATCGATCTGGCGCCGAGCATTCTCGCGCGGGCCGGCGTGAAAGGGTTCAACGGTATTCAGGGCCTGGACCTGATGCCGCTGATGCAGGGCGAGACGGAACGTCTCTACGACGACGTGCTGATCGAGGAGGAAGGGCAGCGCCTCGGCATGGGGTTTCCCAGCCGGGTGCGGGTGCGGACTCTCGTGACCGGGACCCACCGCATCAGCGTCTATGACGGTGTCGAATGGGGCGAGCTTTACGATCGCGTCGCCGATCCCGATGAATCGGTCAATCGATGGGACGATCCGGCGGCCGCTTCCGTTCGCGCCGCGCTTCTGTTGCGCCTGGCCCATCGGATGATCGCGGTGTCCGAGATCAGTCCCTATCCCACGGCATCGGCATAGGGGATTTGCTCGTCGCGGGGTTGCCCACTGGTCCTGCGGGCCTTGTAACCCCAGCTTCGATTTGGTCTACTTGGGACAGCGCAACGGCTTGGTGTCGGGCGACTTCGGTCGCTTTCACGCGAGCCCGCTTTATTCCAAGGGAGATCCCTATGAAACGTACCGTCACCATCATGAGCATCGCGGACGTCGAACTCGTCAAGGCGGGCATCGGGCGCGAAGGCGGCATGAACGTGAAGCCGCTCCCGCTCGAGACCGACATTCCCGGCGTGATTCTCGAGTTCTCTTGGAATGCCTACGACAAAGGATACGCGACGCCGCGCCACCGGCACACGTTCGATCAGTATCGCTTTTCGCTCAGCGGCCAGCGGATGATCAAGGACGGGTTCTGCGAAGAAGGCGAATGCGGCTTCTATCCCGAGGGCGTCTATTACGGACCCCAGATGCAGGAAGAGCCAATGGTCGGTCTCGGCTTGCAGTTTCAGGGACTGACCGGCATTCCCTATCTGACGCATGTCGACCTGCGCAACGCGCGCAAGGCGCTGGAGGCCGAGGGCGGCACGTTCAAGGAAGGCATCTACACCCGCGTGTTCCCGGACGGCCGCAAGGTCAACATGGATTCGCACGCCGCGTGCGTCGAATACGTTTCGGGCAAGAAGATCGAATTCCCCGAGGGCCGTTTTGAAAAGCCGATCGTGATGAAGCCATCGGGCCACCCCTGGATCGGCGACCGCAAGAATCCCGGCGTCGAGCATAAGCGCCTCGGCATGTTCGGCGGTTCGGGCGTCCGCCTGACCCGGTTGGCGCCGGGCGCGAAAATTCCCGCGAACCACATGGACGATGCCGAAATCCGTTACCTGATCGAAGGCTCGATCAAATACGACGGCAAGACGTGGCAAGGCGGCAAGACCAAGGATCTCGGCACCTACATGTATATCCAGCAAGGTGCGGATGTCGGCGAGATCACGACCGATACCGGTGGCATGTTCTACGTGATCGAGCTTCCCATGTTGGCGGATATCGAGGCGGAACGCGCGCGGAGCGGTTCCAAGGCACAACCCCGCGGCGAAATGGCCGCCGCGAAGTAGGATTCTTCCGCAAACCGGCCGGTCGCGCGCGGCTTCTTGCCGCAGTGGCCGGCTGGGTTCGCTAAAGAACTTTTAACGCCGGCCACGGCAAACTCGGCTTCGACACTTTTGTGGCGGAGCAAGAATTGTGACGTCGGTTCGGGTGCCGCAACGGTGCCGTTTGGGCGATCTCGCTGGGGAAATGCGTAAACCCTTGCCGGTCGCGATCATCCTGTGAGCGGAAATCCTCTCTTGCGGGACCGGCCGTCGATCGACGCGCCGGATCGTCAGCGTCGTCCCGACATGAAAGAGCTCGAGGGCGCCTTTCGACTTCACGCGGCCTATCTCGCGGGCAGCGCGGGGGCCACCAAGCTCCTGATGATCGACTACGATATGTCCGAGCGCGATTTGAGCGGTCGGGATCTGTCGAAAGCCGACCTGACGCGGATCGGGCTTCAACAAGCCCTGTTGACCCAGACGAAATTTCGCAATGCCAAACTCTTCGCCGCCGATTTGAGCGGTGCGATTCTCAACGGCGCCGAGATGACCGAAGCCGATTTGCGCGGCGCGATCTTCCGCGGTGCGCAACTCGACGGCGCGCGGTTTGCCGGCGCCGATCTCGGCCAGGCCAACCTGTCGAGCGCGGGCGATGATGTCGGGTCGCTGAGCGGCCGGCGGCGGCGGACCGATCTCAGCTCGGTCAAGGCACACGGCGCGGATTTTTCCGGCGCGCAGATGCAAGACGCCCTGGTGCAGAAATCCGATTTTACCGACGCGGTATTGCGAACCGCGAATCTCGAAGGCGCCAATCTCCGCGATTCCAATTTCTCGGGTGCCATTCTCGAAGGCGCCAATCTCACCGAGGCAACCTTCCAAGGCGTGAACCTGCAGGGCGCGGTGCTGGCCGGCGCGGCATTGGGCGGTGCGGTCTTCGACGGCGCCGACGTCAACGGCGCGATCCTCGATGACGGCATTCTCGACAAGGCGCAATTCAACGAGGCCTTCAAACTCGATTATACGATCTGGTCGGATACCCAGATCGCCGAGGCTCTCGAGCTTCATCAGGCATGGCAGGCCAGCCAAGGCAAGCGGGGCCGCCGAGCGGATTTTCGCCAGGCCGATCTGAGCGGCAAGACTCTCAACGCGGCGCAGCTCGCGCTTGCCGTCGCAACGGTTGCAAAGCTCAACCGGACGCAATTGGATTGCGCTCTTCTCGCGATGGTCGATTTTTCGACGGCCGATTTGCGTCACGCGATGCTGGCCCATGCGGATCTGCGCGGCACGAAGATGTTCCGCACCCATCTTCACGCGGCCGATTTGACCGGCGCCAAACTCGGACCGTTGAAAATGGTCGGCGCGGCCGGCCGCGATCTTCCGTCGAATCTCGAACGGGCACGCTTTACCAAGGCGAAGATGATCGGCGCCGATCTTCAGCGCGCGAATTTAACCGGCGCCGACCTGACGGGCGCCGATCTGACCGATGCCGACTTGCGCGGCACCAAGCTCGACGACGCGAACTTCGCCGGAGCCCAGATGGAACGCGCGCTATTCGACGGCGCCAACGTCAAAGCCGCCAAAGGCCTTTCCTAAAGCGGTTTCGTTCCGGTGATTTGTCGGATGCCGCGCCGTCGGGCGGCGCGGGCGCGTGGTGTTACATCTTCACGCGATAGAGACCCTGAAATCGGGCCTCGAGCTTGGTCAATGCCACGCGGCAGTCGCTGGCGGATGCTGTTCCCGACCGGACAGGGCCGCAAATCCAATTCTGCGAACCGCGCGCGATCACCGTGACCTGTACCGCCTTTTCGCAACCCGGCGCCTTGCGCAATTCGGCGAGCAGCATCGCCTCGAGTTCGGGGAGCGTTTTCGTCTGTATTTCCTTCACGCTTCGGTCCGTCCGTGATCTTGATTACCCAAAAACGCGGAAAATGTACCGTGCGATGATGATGGAAGAATGAAAAACCCGGAGAATTTTCGGTGATTGGGCCTGGTCTCGCGCACTGCTTAATGGGTGGGCGGCAATGCCGGCGAGACCCAAATTCGCGGCCAGGGATCAGGGTTTGGCTTCCGCCTCGGCGAGGAGGGTGCGATAGGTTTCGAGCAGCTTGGCGCCGCCGGGGTGATCGTTCGTCCAGGCCGTGATCAGCGGCTTGATCGTCTCGCTCCATTTCTGCTTTTGCGCCGGGTCGAGCCCGACGATTTTGTGCTTGTCGGAGGTGAGCAGGGGCGTGCGGGCCTTGCGCGATTCATCGTCGTACAAGGCGCCCATCGCCCGGCTTAACGATTCGCCGGAATTGTCGTCGAGCAGTTTGCGCGCGGGCGGCGACAGGGTGTCATAGGCCCGGCGCGATATGAAGATGATATCGGCGGTCGTGCCGAATTCGGTTTCGATATGGAAGCTGGTGACCTCGTTCAGGTTCAGTTGTTTCATGCCGGTCCAGGCCATGGTCGCGCCGTCGATCAAGCCACGCTGAATCGAGGCATAGATATCGGCGGGATCGAAGGCGGAGGCCGTGCCATGAAGCTGCGTCACCACATCCGCGCCGAGCTTGCTCGCGACGCGCAAGCGCAGGCCGCGCAGGTCGTCGAGCGACGGCGGCGCCTTGGCCAGATGAACGCCCTGGGCGGGATACATCGACATGGCCAGCGGTACGTAATCGCGGTATTCGGAATCGAGCATGCCGGTCTTGTAGAGACGCCAGAACGCGATCGAGCCCTTCTCGGAATCGGATACGACAAACGGTAGGCCGACGACATCGGTCAGCGGAAACCGGCCGCCGACCAATCCCGGTATGCCGACGCCCATCTGCACGACGTCGGCGTTGACCCGATCGAACACGTTGGCGGCGATCGCGATGGTGGGGCCGTTGCGGACGACGATATGCAGGACGCCGGCGCCGGCCTGATTGATGCGATCGGCCCACGGCGTCACGACCTTCGCCGCGACGACATAATCGCCAGGGGTCGTGGTGGCGATGCTGAGCGTGGCTTCTTCGGCGGGGGCGTTCGATATCGAAAGCCCGACGCAGGCGATAGCACCCGCCATGATCGCGATGGTCTTCACGCGTGCCTCCCCCGTCGTCGATTTTGCGGTCATTTTATCGAGTATCAGGGCGCGATGTAACCACCCGTCGTCCTCATATCGCTCTATAAGGACGGTGCGAACGGCGGTCCCGAGTTTCGACGGATGAATTGGTCAGGTCTGTGAGCAAGTCACTTCCCATTGTTGCGATCATCGGCGGCGGGCCTGCCGGGCTGATGGCGGCCGAGGCGTTGGCGGCCGAAGGCGGCGTCGCGGTTCATCTCTTCGATGCGATGCCGTCGGTCGGACGGAAATTTCTCATGGCGGGAAAGGGCGGATTGAACCTCACCCATTCCGACCCGTTCGACAAATTGCTCGACCGCTACGGTACGCGGCGCGAGCGATTGAAGCCGATCCTCGAATCGTTCGCCCCCGACGCCATTCGTGCCTGGGCAAAGGAGCTCGGCGTCGAAACCTTCATCGGCAGCTCGGGCCGCGTCTTTCCGACCGACTTGAAAGCGGCACCGCTGCTGCGCGCGTGGCTGCGCCGCTTGCGCGCGACGAATGTCCATTTTCATGTGCGCCATCGCTGGGTGGGATGGAACGACAGGGGCAATCTCGTTTTCGCGACGCCGGCGGGGAGCGTTACCTTCAAGGCGAAAGCGAACGCGGTGATTCTCGCCGCCGGCGGTGCAAGCTGGCCGCAACTGGGATCGGACGGCGCGTGGGTTCCGATCCTCGACCAAACCGGCGTCGCGATCAGCCCGTTACGACCTGCGAATTGCGGCTTCGATGTCGGGTGGAGCGAGCATTTTCGAACCCGTTTTGCCGGGGCGCCGGTCAAGTCGGTCGCCGCGGTCGATCGCGGCGCCAGCCGGCAAGGTGAGTTCGTCGTGACTGAAACCGGCATCGAGGGCAGCCTCGTCTACGTCTTCGGCGCGGCACTTCGTGATGCGATTGAACGCGACGGTACGGCGCCATTGATGCTCGATCTGGTGCCCGACAAGGACGCCGCGACGCTGGCTCACGCGTTGGCGCAGCCGCGCGGCAGCCGTTCGTTTTCAACCCATCTGCGCCGCACGACCGGATTGGCCGGGGTCAAAGCCGGGCTGCTGCGGGAATGCCTGCCGGCTGATGTTTTCGAGACGCCGGAGGCTTTGGCGCGCGCGATCAAGGCGCTGCCGATCACACTACGCGCGCCGCGTCCGATCATCGAGGCGATCAGCAGCGCCGGCGGGGTCGCGTTTGAGTCGCTCGACGACGATCTGATGCTGAAAAATCGCGCGGGTGTTTTTTGCGCCGGCGAGATGCTCGACTGGGAGGCGATTACCGGCGGGTATCTGCTGACCGCCTGTTTTGCAACCGGACGCGCGGCGGGTCTCGGCGCCGCGCGTTGGTTGGCGGCGAATCACTCCGCGATGTCGAACAGAACCCCGTCATTGTCGCAGAACTGATAGGTGCCGAGCGGACAGCTCTTCTTGAACTCCTCGCCGCGCGCAATGTCTTCATCGCGGTTGACCAGCGACCACGGACCGTAAACGCCGCTCGTCAGCGCGAGTTCCTCGATCTCTTTCTTCACCGTTTCGACGCTCTCGACCTTGAAGCCGATATGCTCGGGGCCGGGGCGGACGATGCCGGTCTTGTCATACGCGGTGACGTCCCACGGCATGATCTCGAGCGTGACCCGGCCGTCGGTCAGGTAATAATTGGGATCGCCGGGCCGGCGGTTGGACGGCGTGAAATCCAGGACGTCGTGATAGAACTCGGCGCAGAGTTCGGGGCGCATCGTCCGGATCGCATAGTGATTGATATAGCGGTCCTGCTGGCTCTCTTTTTCGACATAAAGCCCGTCGCGATTTTCCATGTCCTTTTGCGACAGATCGAACACGTTGCCGTCGGGATCATGGGTCGAGATGCCGGCATAGGGACGGTTCGAGGGGCGTTTCAGCCACTTCACCTGCGGATATTTCGAGCGCATTTGATCGAACACGCCTTCGCAGTCATCGACTTCGACGCCGAAATGATCGAGCCCGGCCGGGCGTGCCGGACTGCGGCGGTTGATGTTGAGGCCGACATAGCCGTCGCGCACCGTCACCGCGCCCATGCCGCGGCGGCTGACCGCCGATTTCATCTTGAAGATGATCTCGTAGAACCGGCCGACCAGCAGATGATTGGAGGAAACGATCGCGATGTGATTGAGCTTCGCCGACATGATCTTGGTTTCCTTCCCGCCGCGTTGCCGGTCATTTTACGCCCGAAGCGCCGCGACCGCCACTATGAAGGGAACGGCACCTGATCGCGTCAGCGCCGGGCCAGGATGATCAGAACGAGCCCGGCAATCGCGATGCCGCCGCCGTAATAGATCCATCGCGATTGGTCGATCATGAAACTGGTCGCCGGCCAGGGGATGAAGCCCGATCCTTGCCCGACGAAAAGCAGTCCAGCGGCGAGGGCGACGATGCCGATCAGCATGCCAAGCAATTTCACGATTGTTCCTCGCTGAGACGCAGGATGTCCTGGGCGCGATGATCCCATAGATGCGCGGCACGGCAGGTCTCGGTTCCGGTCCGCGCGATGGTCTCCAGCGCGTCGTCATCGTCCAAGGCTGTTTCGATCGCTGCGGCAGCCGCGTGCGGATCAGCCGGAAGGTCGAGATAAGCACCGGGAAACGCCTGTTTCATCCACCCGCTCGGCCCGTTGGCGGCGACCGTGCCGTTGACCATCGCCTGCAACGGCCGCTCGTGCGATTCCATATAAGGTGGCAGCGGATTGAGCACGAGCTTGGCGCGTCGCATCATGCCGATCGTTTCGGGTGCGGGCACGGGCGCGAGAAAGCGGGCGGCGATGGCGTCCCGTTGGGCGAGACGTTCCCAGCCATTGCCGCAAACGGTGAGCGGCAAGTGTGTGATCGCGCCGATCAGCTCATGCTTGATACGGCTGCGGATATACGTATCGACAGTGATGAAATAGGACGCGAGAACTTCGACCGGCGGCTCGTAGCCGAGCACCGGGACGATTTGCTCGTGGAGCGGTTTGATCGGGTCGGCCAGGTGAGCCTCGACGATCGCGTTCAACTGCGCGGCGACAGCGGCGCCGTGCTGTGCCCAGGCTACGCGAAACGGTTCCGGATCGGCCATCACCGACGCACTGAGGAAGATCGGCAGCTCACGGTCTTTCCAGGGCGCCGCATCCGTCGCTGCGGTCGCGTGCGGCAAATGATGAACGGCGATGTCGTTGCGAATATGCCGGCGGCAAAAATCGACGTAGTGCGCGGTCGGGAAAGTGACGAGAAGACGCGGCAACGGCACCAGGATGCTCGGATAATGAAAGGCGGGATGATCGACGAAATAGATCACGACGGGTGCCGGACTCTCGGCATAAAAGCCGGCGCCCTGGCCTTGCGCCGGAATGCCGAAGCCGTTGAGGCTGAAGAACAGGCGCACGCGCTTCTCGCGGACGAGCCGCACCACGGTCGGGACGCAATCGGCGGCGCGCGTATCGAGGATCAGCGTCTTGGCGTCTTGCCGCGCGAACGCGGCGGCGAACTGGTCGACCATCGTATTGACGCTGTCGTAGACCGAATGTCCCTTGAACAGGACGATCACGCCATCGGTGTTCGAAATTCTCGCGCTCCTGTTACGACGGCACGCGGGCGCGCCTCGTCTTAAATGCCTTCGCGATACGTACCGGGCCGCGCATCCATCGGCTCCGCGACCGCTTCCGACCATGAATTGATCTTCTTCGGCAGCATCATCGATACCGGCCGCAGGCGATAATCCTGCGGCTCGCGGCCGGCCGGCTCGATGCCGCGTTGCAGATCGCGCGCCGCGTCGACGAGACGTTTGCGCACGCGCACGATCACCAGATCCGTGTTGCCGAGATTTTCCTGGGTGCGGTCATAGAGCGCGCCCATGCTCTCGGTCGCGCCGATGTCCTGATCCTGAAAATATTTGACCCGCATCCAGGGCTGTGCTGCCGGCGGAGAGTCCGGCGCATAGTCGTTCGCGCGATTGGCGCGCGGATCGAACGTGCCGGGGATGAGATGAACGTGGAAATTGGTCGCGGTTTCCATCCGTTCGATTTCGTCGTCGCGCAGCGGCCGCGCCGGATGCCAGGAAAAGGTGAAGACGACGCTCTTGCCGTCTTCCATCGCCGTCCACGAATGACCGTGCAACGGTGCGTCGCCGCCGCGCGGCGGAATGGTGGTGAAGCCCGGCATGAACCATTGCCCGACGCGCCAATAATCTTCATTCGGGCCGGCGTCGCGCACCGAAGCCTGCACGATGCCCGAGCGAGAGGTCATCAGTTCGAAACGCGGCGTGTTGTCGAACGAGCCGGTTCGGGTCGGCACGCCGGCCGTGGGCGACACCGCCAATGGCGTCGCATGGCTGTGCAGGAATCCGAGATGGCTGGAATCGATGTCGCCCTCGAGGCCTTGCGTCCAATGGCATTGCTGAATGCGTTTGGCGACGTGGACGTGCGAGGGCGGCAGCGTCGTCCATTCGAGATCGTGCAGCGGCGGCATGGTCTCGCGCGGGCCGAGATAGGCCCAGACCGCGCCGTTGCGTTCGATGCAGGGATAGGCGGTCTGCTTCACCCGGTCCTTGAACTGGGTCTGCGGCGGTTCGTTGGGCTGGTCGAGGCAATTGCCGTCGACGTCGTATTTCCACCCGTGATACCAGCAACGCAGGCCGCAATCGGTGTTCTTGCCGAAGTACAGCGATGCCCCGCGATGCGCGCAATGCTCGTCGAGCAGGCCGACGCGGCCCTTGCTGTCGCGAAACGCGATCAAATCTTCGCCCATCAATCGCACACGCACCGGCGCGCCGTCAGCCTCGACTTCGCGCGAGAGCAGGGCCGGCGTCCAGAACCGGCGCAGCAATTCGCCCATCGGCGTGCCGCGCGTGGTCGGGGCCAGAAGCTCGTGATCGTCCTTGTTCATCGTGTCAGGCTCACACGGTCGGGCCGGGATGGAGACCGAGCCTGGTGAGGAACTCGACACAGGCCTGGTCGTACTGCTCCGGCGCCTCGATCGGCACGCCATGCCCGGCGCCCTCGATCGTCTTCAGCGTCGAGCCCGGCATGTGCGTGTCGTGCTGGTGGACGGTGGCGAAGCTGAAATCCTTCGTTCCGGCGATGATCAGAGTCGGCGAGGTGATTTTGGCGAGCAGATCGGGTGGGTAATGCAGCGCCAGCGCCTCGTTGACGGTGATGATGCTCTCGAGCGTGCCGACATTGCTCAGCGCGCAAACCATCTTCGCATAATGCTGGAGCAGCGGATTGCTTTGCAGCTCGGGCGCGAAATGTTCGATCACCTGACGTTGACGCAGCGCCAGGCCTTCGTCGCGGTAACGCGCGGCCCAGCGTTTCATGTTGTCGCTGGTGCCGAAGCCGATGCCCGAAAGGATGAGCGCGATCGTGCGTTTCGGTTGCGTCGCCGCCATGTATTGCGCGACGCGCGATCCCAGCGAATTGCCGTGGATGATCGCGCCGCCCGAGGTGACCTTGTCGACCACTTCCCAGCAGGCATCGGCCATATCCGCGATGGTGAGGCCTTTTTGCGGGGCAGGGGACCGGCCATAGCCGGCGAGGTCGACCGCAAGGCAGCGATACCACGGCGAAAAATGCGCGGTCTGGAACATCCAAAGCCGGTGATCGTCGGGCGTCGAATGGCAAAAGATCATCGGTGTGCCGGTGGCGCCGAATTGCTCGTAATAGAGCGGGCCGGGGATATGCTTGGCCATCGGCGTCCTCCGTTTGGATGATGAAACACGTTGTTTGTGGGAAGGCTAGGAGTCCGGCGGCCCGCTCGTCAAGAAATCCGAAGCTGCGACCAATCGACTCGAATGCGCCAGGATCGCGACTCGGTGATTGACACGGCGAATCGCACGTGATTCTCTCAAGTCATGTTCGTTGTTACCGTCATTCGTCAGCGCGCCGCTCTGATCGTCGGACCCATTTTGGGGATCAGCCTCGTCGCCTATTTCGCCTTTCATTTGGTGCAGGGCGACCGTGGCCTGATCGCCTGGCTGAGCCTGACCCAACAGATCCGCGAAGCCCGCGCCGGCTTGGCGGATATCGACGCCCAGCGCGCGCCGCTCGCGCATCGCGTCAGCCTCCTGCGCGACAAGGTCGATCGCGACCTCCTCGACGAACGTGCCCGTGCGACCTTCAATCTGGTCGCCCCCAACGAAGTGGTCATTTTCGACAAGACCGCTAGGTAGCCGGCTTTCGCCTACTTTACGCCTGTCTTGGCTCTGGAGTAGCCTCGGCGTATGGACACGTTGACCCCAGCAGAAATCGCCCGGCTCTCGCCGCAGGAACGCCTGATCTTGATCGGGGACCTTTGGGACAGCCTCGATGAAGCAGAGATTCCGCTAACCCCTGCACAGGCGGCCGAACTCGAACATCGCCTTGCCGGTGCTGATCGGGATCGTGTCGACAGTGTGAGTTGGGAAGAGCTTAAGATCGAGCTTCAGGACAGGCTGAAGTAGTGCTTCCGGTCGTTTTCGGCCCGGCCGCGCGGGCAGAAATGCTCGAAGCATTTGACTGGTACGCGAGCCGATCGCCGGTCGTTGCGGCTCGCTTCGTGGCCGAAATGGACGCGACGATGGCGCGGCTCGGCGATAATCCTCTGCAGTTTCCATCTGTCTTGCGTGATGTGCGTAGAGTGAGACTGCACCTTTTCCTTATGCGCTTTTCTTTCGTAGCGATGGCGTGACGGTGGACGTGATTGCCTGCTTTCACGCACGCCGGAATCCTCGTCACTGGCAGCTGGCAGCGGCGCACCTGACGTCACGCGCGGGTGCGCCGACGTCATGCGCTGATCCATCCACAAATAAATTGCTTGCCGGGAAGGCGTGGTTGGTTCTTCTCGCAACTGCGTTTCGCCCACTCGGCTACGATTCCAGTTACTTTAACCGGAAATCAGTTAAGTTTCATTTTGTATTGCAAAACAACTATTTGTCGACTGGCTTATTGCCTTGTTAAGCGCGCCGGTTCATCCTCCCTCCCGATAAACGCGACGGTCGCTCAAGCGGGCGGCAACCTCGATCCGAGGCCAGGGGAGACGCGAATGGCGATCGCAAAGCGCAAGCCGAAGTCGGGCCGCAACGACGCGAGCGCCGTACCGGACATCGAGCCGGCTCAACTCCAGAAATTCTATCGCGACATGCTGCTGATCCGCCGCTTCGAGGAGAAGGCAGGTCAGATGTACGGCATGGGCCTGATCGGCGGGTTCTGCCACCTCTATATCGGCGAAGAGGCCGTGATCGTCGGCGTGATGGGCGCGGTCGAGGACGGCGACGGGGTCGTCACCTCCTATCGCGATCACGGCCATATGCTTGCCTGCGGGATGGACCCCAAAGGGGTTATGGCCGAGCTGACCGGACGCCGCGGCGGTTATTCGCACGGCAAAGGCGGCTCGATGCACATGTTCTCGACCGAAAAGAGCTTTTACGGCGGCCACGGCATCGTCGGCGCCCAGGTGCCGATCGGCACCGGCATCGCCTTCGCCAACCGCTACAAGAACAACGGCAAGATCTCCGTCACCTTCATGGGCGACGGCGCCATGAACCAGGGCCAGGTGAACGAGAGCTTCAACATGGCGGCGCTGTGGAAGCTGCCGGTGCTCTACATCATCGAGAACAACAAATACGGCATGGGCACGTCGGTGATGCGTGCCTCGGCCTCGCACGATCTGTTCGGGCGCGGCGCGCCCTTCGGCATCCCCGGTCATCAGGTTGACGGCATGAGCGTCGTCGCGGTGGCGCAGGCGGCGGCCGAGGCGGTCGAGTATGTCCGCTCGGGCAAGGGACCTTACATCCTCGAGATGCAGACCTATCGCTATCGCGGCCATTCGATGTCCGATCCGGCGAAGTATCGCAGCAAGGACGAAGTCAACCGGATGCGCCAGGAGCACGATCCGATCGATCAGGTGAAAAACCGTTTGCTCGAAGACGGCATCACCGACGAGGCGAAGCTCAAGGACATCGACAAGCAGATCAAAGACATCGTCACCGCTGCCGCCGAATTCGCGCAAGACAGTCCCGAGCCGGATCCGTCCGAACTCTGGACCGACGTTTACGGCGAGGCTTGATCCCATGGCGATCGAAGTATTGATGCCGGCGCTCTCGCCGACGATGACCGAGGGCAAGATCGCCAAATGGCACAAAGCGCCGGGCGATAAGGTCAAGGCCGGCGACATTCTTGCCGAGATCGAGACCGACAAGGCGACGATGGAAATGGAGGCGGTGGACGAAGGCACCTTCGCCAAGATCATCGTTCCCGAAGGCACCGAGCACGTCGCGGTCAATCTGCCGATCGCGGTGATCGCCGGCGAAGACGAAAGCGTCGATGACGCGGCCAACGCCGCACCGGCGAAGCCGCGTGCGGCCGCACCGAAGGCCGAAGCCGAGGCCCCCGTATCTGTCGAAGCGGCGCCCACGGCGCCGGCCGCCCCCCGTCGCGAGACCGCGCCGGCCGAACAGGAATGGACCGGCGGCAGCGTCACGATGACGATCCGCGAGGCCTTGCGCGACGCGATCGCCGAAGAGATGCGCCGCGACGAGAATGTGTTTCTGATGGGCGAGGAAGTTGCCGAATATCAGGGCGCCTATAAGGTCAGCCAGAATCTGCTGCAGGAGTTCGGCGAACGGCGGGTCATCGACACGCCGATCTCCGAGCACGGTTTCGCCGGCATCGGTGTCGGCGCGGCGATGGCGGGCTTGCGCCCGATCGTCGAGTTCATGACCTGGAACTTCGCCATGCAGGCGATGGATCAGATCATCAATTCCGCGGCCAAGACGCGTTACATGTCGGGTGGTCAGATGCAGTGTCCGATCGTGTTTCGCGGCCCGAACGGCGCCGCCTCGCGCGTCGCGGCGCAGCACAGCCAGGAATATGCAAGCTGGTACGCGCACGTGCCGGGCCTCAAGGTCATCGCGCCGTGCAGCGCGGCCGATCACAAGGGCCTGCTCAAATCCGCGATCCGCGATCCCAATCCGATCATCTTCCTCGAGAACGAATTGCTCTACGGAACCAGCGAGCCGGTGCCCGACGCCACCGATTATCTGGTGCCGATCGGCAAGGCCCGCATCGTGCGTCCCGGCGAACATGTCACCTTCACCGCGTTCTCGCGCATGGTGCATCTGGCGATGGAAGCCGCTGAGGCGTTGCAGGCCGAGGGGATTTCGGCCGAGGTGATCGATCTGCGCACGATCCGTCCGCTGGACGTCGAGACCATCGTCCGGTCGGTACAGAAGACCAATCGCCTGGTCAGCCTCGAAGAGGGTTGGGCCTATTCGGGCATCGGCGCCGAGATTTCGGCGCAGATCATGGAACAGGCCTTCGACTATCTCGACGCGCCGGTCGGCCGCGTCAACGGCAAGGACGTGCCGTTGCCCTATGCCGCCAATCTCGAAAAACTTGCCCTGCCGCAAGTCGCCGAGATCGTCGCCGCCGCCAAAGCTACGCTTTATCGCTGAGCGGGAGGAGCGAGATGCCGATCGAACTCCTGATGCCCGCGCTGTCGCCGACCATGACCGAGGGCAACCTCGCGAAGTGGCACAAGAAGGAAGGCGACACGGTGAAGGCCGGCGAGGTGATCGCCGAAATCGAAACCGACAAGGCGACCATGGAGTTCGAGGCGGTCGACGAAGGCACGCTCGGCAAGATCCTCGTCGCCGAGGGAACGCAGGGCGTGAAGGTCAATCAGCCGATCGCGCTTCTGCTCGAAGAAGGCGAAGACGCCAAGGCACTGACGGCGCCGAAAGCTGCGAAGCCGGCACCGGCCGCGCCGCCTGCTACTGCCGCACCGGTGGTAGCGGCTGCGCCCGCCGCGCCGGCCGCGAAGCCTGCGCCGGTTGCCGCTGCTGCAGCGCCAGCACCCGAAAATCATGGCGCG
Source organism: uncultured Rhodospirillales bacterium (assembly GCA_903828515.1). Classification (GTDB taxonomy): domain Bacteria; phylum Pseudomonadota; class Alphaproteobacteria; order ATCC43930; family CGMCC-115725; genus CAIKMD01. Next base: position 422,496 of record CAIKMD010000002.1, read on the forward strand.
CGTGTTTTCGCCAGCCCGTTGGCGCGCCGCCTTGCCGAACAGGCGAAGATCGATCTGTCGCGCGTCACCGGCAGCGGCCCGCATGGCCGTATCGTCAAAGCCGATGTCGAGGCCGCTGTGAAGGGCGGGGGCGCTATGCGTGGCGCGCCGGCAACGGCGCGCGGCCCGTCCGCGCCCAGCGCCGCGCCCTTGCGCACGAAGGCCCAGGTCGCGGCGCTTGCCGGCAATATTCCTTATACCGAGACGCCGATCACCGGGATGCGCCGGACCATCACGGCGCGCTTGAGTGAATCGGAAGTCATTCCGCATTACTTCATCACCGTCGATTGCGAGATCGATGCGCTGTTGAAGGCGCGCGCCGACATCAACGAGGCGCTCGGGGTCAAGCTCTCGGTCAACGATTTCGTCCTGAAGGCGACGGCGCTCGCCCTGCGCAAGGTACCGGCGGTCAATGCGTCGTGGAGCGAGGACGCGATCCTGCATTGGCAGGACGTGCATGTCGCCGTCGCAGTGGCGCTGCCCGAAGGCCTGATCACGCCGATCATCAAGAACACCGACAAGAAATCCCTGCCGACGATCTCGGCCGAGATGCGCGAACTGGGTCAGCGCGCTAAGGACGGCAAGCTGAAACTCGACGAGTTCCAGGGCGGCACGATTTCGGTTTCGAATCTCGGCATGTTCGGCACCAAGCAATTCACCGCGGTCATCAACCCGCCGCAAAGCTGCATCGTCGCGATCGGCGCCGGCGAAAAACGTCCGGTCGTCCACGGCGACACGCTCTCGGTCGCTACCGTGATGACCTGCACCGGCACGTTCGATCATCGCGTGGTTGACGGCGCACTCGGCGCGCAGTTCATGGCGGCTTTCAAGAAACTGATCGAGGCGCCGGCGGCGCTGCTGGTCTAATCCAAAATGACGCGCGGCGTACCCCCCACCCTGACCCTCCCCCTCAAGGGGGGAGGGAAGCGCTATCGTTCTCGCTCCCCCTCGAGGGGGGAGGGTTGGGGTGGGGGTGATTGCGCCACCATAGGTCGCAAGCATCGGGAGAATCCCAGTGGCCGATAGTTCCTTCGATATGGTCGTGGTGGGCGGCGGGCCGGGGGGCTATGTCGCGGCGATCCGCGCGGCGCAGCTCGGCATGAGCACCGCTGTGATCGAGCGCGAGAACCTCGGCGGCATCTGCCTCAACTGGGGCTGCATCCCGACCAAGGCGCTGTTGCGCTCGTCCGAGATCAATCATCTGCTCCAGCACATGGGCGACTACGGCTTTTCGGCGAAGGAAATCACCTTCGATTTCGGCAAGATCATCGAGCGCTCGCGCAAGGTGGCGAAGCAACTCTCGAATGGCGTCGCCTTCCTGATGAAGAAGCACAAGATCACCGTGATCGACGGCGTCGCGACCCTGGCTGGTCCCGGCAAGCTCACGGTGACCAAGGACGGCAAGCCGATCGCGAACGTCACCGGCAAGAACATCATCCTCGCGACCGGCGCGCGGGCACGATCGCTGCCGGGGCTCGAGCCTGACGGCAAGCTGATCTGGACTTATCGCGAGGCGATGGTGCCCGACAAATTGCCGAAGTCGCTGCTCGTCATCGGCTCGGGCGCGATCGGCATCGAGTTCGCGAGCTTCTATCGCAATCTCGGCTGCGAGGTCACCGTGGTCGAGGTGATGGACCGCGTGCTCCCGGTCGAGGACGAAGAGATTTCCGCCTTCGCCAAAAAGGCGTTCGAGAAACAGGGGATGAAAATCCTTGTCTCGACGACGGTAAAGGAATTGAAGAAAAACGCCGACAGCGTCACCGCGACGCTGGTCGCCGGCGACAAGACCTCGACGATCACCGCCGATCGCGTCGTGCTGGCCGTCGGCATCGTCGGCAATGTCGAAAATCTCGGGCTTGAAAAAACCAAGGCGAAAGTCGATCGCACCCATATCGTCGTCGACCAATGGTGCGCGACCGGCGAGCCGGGGCTTTACGCCATCGGCGACGTGGTCGGCCCGCCCTGGCTCGCGCACAAGGCGATGCACGAAGGCGTCATGTGCGTCGAGAAAATCGCCGGCCTCAAAAACGTCCATCCGCTCGATACGACCAACGTGCCGGGCTGCACCTATTGCATGCCGCAAGTGGCGAGCGTCGGCCTGACCGAAAAGAAGGCCAAGGAAGGCGGACGCGAGGTCAAGGTCGGCCGCTTCCCCTTCATCGGCAACGGCAAGGCGATCGCGATGGGCGAGCCCGAGGGGCTGGTCAAAACCATTTTCGACGCCAAGACCGGCGAATTGCTGGGCGCGCACATGATCGGCGCCGAGGTGACCGAGTTGATCCAGGGCTACGCCATCGCCCGGAACCTTGAGGCGACCGAGCAGGATCTGATGGCGACGATCTTCCCGCATCCGACGATTTCCGAGACGATGCATGAGGCGGTACTCGACGCTTACGGCCGCGCACTCCATATCTAGGGAATGCGGGCCTCGACGAAGGGGCCGGAACGAAGGCTTGTCCGATGATTACGCCTGCCTATGTCCGCACGATGGCGGCTTACAACGCCGAGATGAACCGGCGGCTCTATGAGCCGGCCTCGCGGTTATCCGACGAAGCGCGCAAGGCGGATCGCGGCGCGTTCTGGGGCTCGCTGCACCGGACCTTGGTCCATATCCTCTGGGGCGATACCGCGTGGATGTCGCGGTTTGCCGGCTGGGAGAAGCCCGACGGTGCGCTCGAGCAAAGCGCGCAGTGGTTCGAGGATTTCGACGAACTGCGCTCCGCGCGTTATGACGCCGACCGGCGGATCGCAGCGTGGGCGGCGACCATCGATCAGCCCTGGCTCGATGCGACACTCGATTGGCACAGCGGCGCGGCGAACCGCGACTTCTCGATGCCGCGGGGGTTTCTGGTTACGCATTTTTTCAATCACCAGACCCATCACCGCGGTCAGGCCCACGCCCTGATCACCGCGGCAGGCGAGAAGACCGACGACACGGATATCTTTCTCGTCGTACCGAAGGTGATCGCGTGACGACGTCGCCACCTGTTCGCCATCCGGAAAAGGCGCATCGTCCTGACAATCCGTCGGCCAAGCGGCCTGACTGGATCCGGGTGAAGGCGCCGAACAGCCCCGAGTATTTCGCGACGCGCGATCTGATGCGCGAATTGAAGCTCAACACAGTCTGCGAGGAAGCGGCTTGCCCCAATATCGGCGAGTGCTGGAAGCAAAAGCACGCGACGATGATGATCCTGGGGTCGACCTGCACCCGCGCGTGCTCGTTCTGCAACGTCGCGACCGGCAAGCCCGATCGGCTCGATCCGCACGAACCCGAGCATGTCGGCGAGGCGGTGGCAAAGCTCGGCCTTCACCACATCGTCGTCACCTCGGTCGACCGCGACGATCTCGACGACGGTGGCGCCGCGCAATTCGCCGCCACCATCACCGCGATCCGCAAGGCGGCACCCGACACCACCATCGAGGTGCTGACGCCGGATTTCCTCAAGAAAGACGGCGCGCTCGAAATCGTCGTCGCCGCGCGGCCCGACGTCTTCAATCACAATCTCGAAACCGTGCCGCGGCTCTATGCCAGCGTCCGGCCCGGCGCGCGCTATTTCCATTCGCTGCGCCTTCTGGATCAGGTGAAACAGCTCGATCCGGCGATGTTCACCAAATCGGGTTTGATGGTCGGCTTGGGCGAAGACGCGACGGAGATCGCGCAGGTCATGGACGATCTGCGCGCGGCCAATGTCGACTTCCTCACCATCGGCCAATACCTCCAGCCGACACCGAAACACCACGCGATCGAGCGTTTCGTCGAACCGGCGGAATTCGACAGCTACAAGCATCAGGCCTTCGGCAAGGGTTTCCTGATGGTGTCGGCCTCGCCGCTGACGCGCTCGTCCTATTTCGCCGGCGACGATTTCATCCGGCTGCGCGCCGCGCGGGCTGAAAAGCTCGCGGCACAAGCCTGAACCGATGCCGACCCATGCCGAGAAACGGCTTCTGCCCTACACGCCGGAGCAGTTGTTCGATCTCGTTGCCGATATCGAACGCTATCCCGAATTCCTGCCCTGGTGCGTCGGCGCCCGTGTCCGCGAGCGTCAGGGCAACGAAATCGTCAGCGATCTGCTGATCGGCTACAAGATGGTGCGCGAGCGTTTCACCTCGCGCGTCGTCCTGCACAAGCCCGACCGGATCGACGTCAGCTACAGCGAAGGCCCGTTCAAATACCTGACCAATCACTGGCTGTTCATCCGCCAGGACGACGGCTCGTGCCTGATCGATTTCTATGTCGACTTCGAATTCAAATCGCGCTTCCTGCAGAAGATCATCGAGGTCTTCTTCAACGAAGCGGTCAAGCGCATGGTCGGCGCCTTCGAGACCCGCGCGCATCAACTTTACGGCGGGAGCGGCACGATTAAGCTATAATACAAAAAAACGACGGGAGGACTTTCATGTACACGGCAACCAAGAACATCAAACTGCCGACCACGATCACCGGCTCGCTGCCGCGGCCGCTGTGGTACACGGAAAATCTCGGCCGGCGCAGTTTCATGGAAGCGATGGTCAACAGTCGCTTCCGCGAGCAATACACCGACGCGGTTTCGTGCTTCCTGCGCGATCAGGAAATGGCGGGGCTCGATATCGTCACCGACGGCGATGCGCGGTTCGACACCGAGATCGGCGGCTATAGCTGGTTCTCCTATCCGCTGACGCGTCTCGACGGCATCGATTTCTCGACCGCGTATGGCCGTCCGACATTGATGGGCCGCGTGCCGTTTCCGCGCGGCCACATCCTGCACGAGGGACTCGAAGCGCGTATCCAGCCGACGATCATTGGCCCGATCGGCCGCGGCAAACTGCAATACACGCCGCTGTTCCTGACCGCGCAGTCGCTGACCGACCGGCCGGTGAAGTTCGGCAGCATCACCGCCGAGCTTCTGGGTTTGGCCCTCAAGGACAATCACTACAAAAGCCGCCGGGAACGCATTCTCGCGATCGCCGACGCGCTCAACGAGGAACTTGCCGAAGTGGTGGCGAATGGCTGCACGGTCATTCAACTGGAAGAGCCGCAGATTCACCTTCTGGGTCTGCGCGGCGGCGTCGATACGGAGATGACGCTCGACTTCATGGTCGAGGTGTTCAACCGCACGGTGAAAGGCTTGCGCGATAAGTGCGAAGTGTGGGGCCATAGCTGTTGGGGCAACCCGTCGCAGCAGCGCATGTTCGCGACCGCGCAGACCTACAAGCCGACGCTGGCGCTCTACAACCAGTGTGATGCCGACGTGCTGACCTTCGAGACCTGCAGTTCGGCCGGCATGGATCTCGAGGCGATCGGCAAGGAAATTACCGGCAAGAAAATCGCCATCGGCGTGATCGACCATCACACACTTCAGGTCGAAACCCCTGATGAGGTCGCCGGTTTCATCCGCCGCGCGCTGAAGCATATTCCGCCCGAGCGGCTGGTGATCTCGTCGGATTGCGGCATGGGCCGCGAGGGCATGAGCCGCAAGCACGCCTTCTTCAAGATGGTGGCATTGGTCCAGGGCACCAACATCGTGCGCAAGGAACTGGGTTTACCCGAAGCGGAATGCCGCGCGGGCGAGGCGGGTTATTCGCTGGCGTTGAAGGGCTAGAGCGACCGGATGCGGTCGCGAAGGCGCTAGGAGTCGAGCGGCAGGATGTTGCCGAAGCGGGCGGCGACGGCTTCGGGGGCTTCGGTGAATTGCACGCCGATTTCGGTCGGGGTCTGCCAGACGATTTCGCCCTGAAACTTGCCGAATTTTTCGAGCACCAGCACGACCTGCTCGAGCATCTCGACATGATCGGAAAAGCGCAGGCGCGCGCCCCCCAATGACAAGTCGAGGGTGATGCAGTCGAACGTGCCGCCTTTTGCTTCGACCTTGGCCGCCCAGATCACCGCCTTGCGACGGAATTGGCGGCGTTCGGCCCAACCCGCATCGGTGCGGGGGCGGTCGCCTTGGGATCGGATAATACCACGCATGAGATTCAGTCGTTTCGGCCGAGATGCTTCCGGAAGGGTCATGCTAAGGCGAATTGGTTAACCCGACGTTACGCGCACCCGCGACATTCAGCGCAAGAAGCGGGGGGCACGCATGAGCGAACCGCAATGGGAACACGGTTACCCATGTGTTAAAGCCTCCTCGATGTTCGCCGCCACCGCGACCCGCCTGCCTGCCGCCTTCAATCGCCTCGCCTGGTCCAATCTCGCCGCTCAATCGGCCGAGCAGATTGGGCTTGCCGCCGCGCCGATCGTTGCCGTGTTGGCGTTGGGCGCGGGAGAAGGCGAGACCGGCCTGCTGCAGATGGCGCAGACGCTGCCCTTTCTACTCCTGTCCTTTCCCGCCGGGGTGCTCGCCGACCGGACGTCGCGCCGCCGCCTGATGGCCACGGCCGAGGGGCTGCGGGTGCTCTCGCTGCTGGCGATTCTGGTGCTGATCCTGGGCGGCTCGCTGACCATGCCGCTCCTCGCGATCCTGGGGTTTATCGGCGCCTCGGGGACGGTGGCCTATGGCGTTGCCGCGCCGTCCCTGGTTCCGGCGCTGGTCGCGCGCGACGAGTTGGCCGCGGCCAATGCGCGACTCGAGGTCGCGCGCACGACTGCTTTCATCGCGGGTCCGGCGGCGGCGGGACTCGTCGTGGGCTGGCTCGGCGCGGGGGCGGCTTTCGCGTTTGCCGCCGCGCTTTCGACTTTGGCCGTGCTGTTGTTTCTGGGGCTCGAGGAGCCGCCGCGTCCCAAATTGCCGCCGCGTCATTTTTTCCAGGATTTGACCGAGGGCACGCGCTTCGTGGTCTCGCACACGCTGCTGCGGCCGACCGTCATGACCGCGATCATCTACAATACCTCGTTCTTCATGATGCAGGCGGTTTTCGTGCCCTATGCGGTGCGCAGCCTCGGCATGTCGGCAACCGCGATCGGCGTGGCCTTCGCTTTCAACGGCATCGGTCTGGTCGGCGGCGCCTTGCTCGCGCCCACTATCGCGCGCCGGATCACCTTCGGTGCTTTCGTGACATTGGGTCCGGTATGCGGCTTTCTCGCCTCGGTGGTGATGGCGTCGACGCTCTGGCTGCCCTCGACATGGTTGCCGGCCTTGTCTTATTTCCTGCTGGGGATCGGCCCGATGCTGTGGATCATCGGCACCGCGACGTTGCGCCAATCGGTAACGCCGCCGGGGATGCTGGGGCGGGTTTCGGCGATCGTCATCACGGCGACGCAAGGCTCGCGGCCGATGGGCGCGGCGTTGGGTGCCCTGATCGGCGGAACCTGGGGTGCCGGCCCGTGCCTCGTCATCGCCGCGATCGGGTTTTTCACCCAGATGATGCTGGTGCTGTTCTCGCCGCTGCCGCGTCTTCTGCGCCAACCCGAGCCCATGGCCCAAACCCCTTAAATCACCGCGCCGCGCGTGTCATACTCGTCCCAATAGTTGGGGGAGGGAGACACCGTGAAGACAAGTCTTTGTCGGCTGACGATGGTTGCCGCATTCGGCGTCGCGGCGTTCTCGCTCGGATCGGGCGCGGCGTTTGCCGAGCCGCTGCGCGTCGGCAAGCCGCAGGCCGAGGTGTTCTCTTTCGTGCCGCTCGACGTGGGGATTCAACAGGGCATTTTCGCCAAGCACGGCATCGAGGTCGAAGGCCTGGCGCTCGGCGGCGCCGCGAAATTGCAGCAGGCGATGGCGGCCGGCGCGATCGATGTGGGTTTGGGCTCGGGTCCCGCCTTGTCCTTCATCGCCAAAGGCGCGCCGCAACTCGGCATCGCCGCGATGGCCGGACGGCCGTCGATCATGGCGCTCCTCGTGGCGAAGGACGGACCGATCAAGACGGTCGCCGATCTCAAGGGCAAGACGCTGTCGATCTCGGCGCCGGGCGGTGTGCCCGAATGGCTCGCCCGCGAGCTCTCGCGCCAGCAGGGCTGGGGGCCGGATGGCATCACGCTTGTCGGTCTGGGCGCGGATAGTTCGCAGATCGCGGCGTTGCGCACGGGCGAGACCGTCGGCTTCCCGAACGACATCTTCGTCGCCAGCCGCCTGGAGCGTCAGGGCGTCGGGCGTATCCTGGTGAAGTTCGGCGATATCGTGCCGGTGTTCATGATGCATGTGATCTTCGCCAACGACACGGCGATCGCCAATCGCGGCGACGATTTGCGCAAGTTCCTCGCAGGCTGGTTCGAGACGATTGCCTATATGCGTCAGAACAAGGCCGCCTCGGTGAAGATCGCCGCCGAAGTCACGAACGTGCCGTCAGATATCATCGAAAGTGTCTACGACTCCGTCATGCCGATGTTCTCCGACGACGGGCGTTTCGATCCGAAAGCGCTGAAGGTGCTTTCGGCGTCGTTCGTCGAGCTGAATTTGCTTCCGACCGAACCGGACATGAGCAAACTCTATACCGAGCGCTTCTTGCCCTCGGCGGTGAAATAGGCAAGGCTGGCCGTAACAGTTTTCCGGGAGAGACGCGCCATGGATACGCTTGAAACCCGCTATCGCGATTTGTCGAACGAGGAATTCGACACGACGACATTGCTGCAGCACGCCACCGAGCAGGCGGTTCAGCGCCGCTATGAGGATTTCCCGATCATCGATATCGATGGTCATCACTACGAAACCGAATCCTTCGCCCAGATTTGCGAATTCATCGAAGATCCGGTGATGCGCCAGCAGGCGAAGTATCAGGGCTTCGGCGGCGTCGGCATCACCGGCGGCGGCAATTTCCAGCCGTTGGGCGGTCGCGTCACGCGCTATCCCGGCCGGCGCCGGGAGAAGACCCCGCCGGGGACGCATCGCGACATCGCGCTGACGCGGCGTTGGATGGATGCGATCGGCATCGACATGCTGTGCCTGTTTCCGACCCCGATGCTGGCCTTGGGCTTCACCCCACGGGTCGAAGTCGAGGTGGCGCTGGCGCGCGCGTATAATCGCTGGCTGTGCGAGACGGTGCTGGCGGCAGAGCCGCGCATCAATTCCTCGCTGTATCTGCCGATGAACGATCCCGAGGCGGCCTATAAAGTCGTCCAGGATTTCGGCGACAAGAAGGGCGTGATCGGATTCACGGTCTGCACCGCGCGCCACAAGGCGCTCTACGACAACACCTATATGAAGACCTATGCGGCGATCGAGGAGCGCGGCATGCCGCTGGTCTTCCACAGCCAGTTCGGCGGCGGTAGCGACCAGAGCCTCAATCTCTGCAATCGGTTCATGGCGGCACACGCACTGGGCTTTTCGTGGTTCAACATTCTTCATTGCACGAACTGGCTCTGCAACGGTTTGCCCGAACGCTTCCCCAAGCTTCGGACGATCTGGGTCGAAAGCGGCTTGGCGTGGATACCCTTCCTGATGCAGCGTCTCGACAATGAGTGGATGATGCGCAGTTCCGAGGTTCCCCTGCTGAAGCGCAAGCCCTCGGACTATATGCGCGAGATGTACTTCTCGACCCAGCCGATGGAGATGGTCCACAACCGCAAGGCACTCGAACTTACCTTCGAGATGATCAATGCCGAGACGCAGCTCCTCTATGCATCCGACTATCCGCATTGGGACATGGACCTGCCCAGCACGATCTACGATCTGCCGTTCCTGAGCGAAACGGCTAAGCGCAATATTCTCGGCGGTAACGCGGCGCGCGTTTTCAATCTCAAGCCGCAAGTGTCGGAGATGAAGCAGAAACGGCTCGCCGCGCGGGGCTGATCGATATCAGCTCTGGCGCAGGGCTGTCCTGAAAGACGCCCGTGCAGCGGCGCCGTGGATGAAGATATAGTCCTGCGGCGGCGGCTCGCCGGCCACCAGTTTCAGGTCGACGAGAACGGGGCCAGGCTCTTTCAATAGCCCACCAATCTTGGCCTCGAACGCATCGAGCGTCGATATTTCGTCGGCTTTGACGTAACCGGCCGCGCGGGCCAGCGCCGCGAAGCTGAGCTGGTCGCGGCCGGGGATGGGATGTCCGCCATTGGCCTCGTACATGCCGTTCCCGCAGACGAAATGCAGAAGATTGGCCGGCTTCTGGCTGGCGATCGTCACCAGCGATCCGAGATTCATCAAGAGGCTGCCGTCGCCGTCGAGGACGATGACGCGTTTGTCCGGGCGCGCGAGCGCGAAACCCAGTGCGATCGATGAGGCTTGCCCCATCGCACCGATCGAATAATAGGTGAGGGCATAATCGGGCCGGATCGCGTGCCATTCCTGCGCCGCCTGATAAACCGGAACGACGATCTCATCGCGCACATGGCGCGCGAGGATTTGAAAACAGAGGTCGCGTCGCATCATCGGATTACATCTGCCTCCCGATCAAAAGCGCGGTCGGATAGGAATCGGCATAGGCCTTGTCGATGGCGGGCCGGATGAAGCGGACATCGCTCATCTGTTCCAGAAGATCGTGCGGCACGCTCATCGCGTCGAGAATGGGCTCGACGATGCGGATGCCGAAGCTCTTGGATTTGGTCGGCGCGACGCCGGGTTCCTTTTGCAGCAGTCCCGCCATCACGCAGACCGGCAGCTTGTATTCGCATCCGGCCGAACGGAGCGCATTGATGGAATCGAGCAGACCGGTGTACTGAATGAGCAAAAGCGCGCGTTTGTCGCATAAGGACATCGCGGCGCAGATCGACACGCCTTCGTCCTCCTTGCAGACGCGAACGAGCCGGAATCGCTTGTCGGTGACCAGCGGCCAGAGCAGGCCCTCGCTCGTCGTGATGTCGGGAACGGAGACGATATACTCGATGCCGCATGACGCGATTGCATCGAGAATGACCGCCCCGGTGATCGGATCGGCGTCGTTCATGCCTCCCGCCTTCTCATTCTGTTTATCTCTCGCCATATTCGCACGGGCAGCCGGCCGGGAACAAGCCGCAGGCCGCGCTTGAGGCCGAAAAGCGCCGCGTTTATAGTCGTCTCAAGCCCCTAAAGGGCGCGATAGGGGGAAACGGCGATGGGCATCCGCGATCCGGGACGCAGACCCGTTCTCAAGGCATTGGCCGCGTCGGCTGTCGCGTCGCTGGCGATGCCACGGATCGGTCGAGCGGCCACGCCGGAGAAAATCGTCATCGGCAAATCGATCGCGACGTTGTTGGCCTATACGCCGATCGACGTCGGTCTGGAACATGGCTTCTACCAAAAACGCGGACTTGATCTCGAGGTCGTGGCGTTCGACGGCTCGGCTCGTATGCATCAGGCAATGATCGCCGGTAGCGTCGACGTGGCGCTGGGGTCCGGCGCCACCATGTCCGACGTCGGCAAGGGCGAGCCGTCGCTGTGCATCGCACAGACTTTGGGACCGCCGGCCGACATCGCGATCATCGTGCCGTATGATTCGCCGATCAAGACGCCGGATGACATGCGCGGCAAGACGGTGGGCGTCGCCTCGACGGGTTCGGTGACCGAATGGGTCATGTTCGAACTGGCCCGGCAAAATGGCTGGCCGACCAGCGACGTCAAAACCGTGGGGCTCGGCGGCATGCAGGCGTCGATTGCCGCCTTGCAGACCCATCAGGTGGAGGCGGTCGTCTCGGACGTCGCCGTCGGCTTCCTATTGGAGCCGAAAAAGGTCGCGCGAGTCCTCGTTCCTTGTTCGAGTTACATCGACGATTTCGTCATGCATGCGAATTATGCATCGACGAAGTTCATGGCCGAGCATCCGGATGCGTTGCGCGCGTTTCTCGCGGGTTGGTTCGAGGCGGTCGCCTTCATGCGCGCCAACAAGGACGAGACGGTTCGCATCGCCACGCCGATCATGAAGCTTGAGGCTTCGATCGTCGCGCGTACCTATGACACGGTTATTCCGCCGATGTCGCTGGACGGAATTTTCGATCCCAAAGGCCTGGCGACGATCGCGCGCTCTTATGTCGAACTCAAGACTCTCGAGACGGCGCCCGATATGTCGAAATTCTATACCGAGAAATTCCTGCCCAAGGTCTAAGGCATCAGTTCAGGATGAGCTTGCCGGCGTCGATCGGCTGTTTCATCACGCCGAGTTCGAGCGCCAGCTTGATCATGAAATCGAAATCCTTGGCCTCGAGTTTGGTGGCGAAGGTGGCCATCGACGACGGATCGACGAAGCCCATATCCTTTTGTTCGATGGCTTTGGCCTCGTCGGGATTGGCCGTGATGAACGCGATGCCATCGACGATCGAGGCGCGGAAGGCCTCGACCTCTTTGCGATGCGACGTCGCCCACTCGCGCGTCGACATCCAGAAAGAACCGAGCACGTCGGGATTGACCTCTGAGAAGAAGTCGACCGACATCGACGCGGCGCCGGAGGCGATGATGCGGCCACGGATCGGCTCGATCGGCGTCGTCGCGTCGAGTTGCGCGGATTTCAGCATGTCGCCCATCTGGAGCATCGGCGATTCGATGACGGTAACCTGATCGCGCGGCACTTTGTGGTCGAGCAGCCATTTGCGCAGGAACAGCTCGATGATGCTGTTGAAGCCCGGTACGCCGACCTTGAGGCCTTTGAGGTCCTCGGCGCGCTGCACCGTCACGCCGGATCGGGTGATGAGACTGATCTTGGCGTTCGATTTGACCAGCCGGGCGGCGCCCTCGATCGCAACCAGGTCAAGCCCGCCTTCGTCGGCGAGAAGAAGATTGGGTGGGGTCGCGTAGGCGATCTGCACGCTTTGGGATACCAGCATCGGTGGCACGACCGACGGCGTCGGCACGATCAGAAGCGTGACGTCGATCCCGTGCTTCTCGAAAATGCCTTTGTCGCGCGCCACGAAAGCGGGGAGGAAGTCGACCGCGGGTCCGAGGCCGACCGTGATCTTGGGGAGTGCCTGGCTCGACGCGGGTTGCGTGGCGACGGCGGTCGCCAGCAAGGCGAACACCGGGAACCACATATTTCGCAGGAAAAACATCGTGCAAATCCCCCCAAATTTCATTCTTGGTCGATCCGCCGATCATGACGAAGCGGCCCGTTTGGGTCAAATCCACGCGAGCGCCAAACGATAGGCGCTCGTCGCCGTTTCAGCTCGTTCCGGGCGTGGCCAGCAAAAGCCGCAGCCTGGCGGCGATAACCCTCGGATCGACCGGCTTGAGCAGAAAGATATCGATCTCGGCCGAGCGAAGAATTTCGTCGCTGGCATCGTCGCTATAGCCGGTGCAGAGCACGATCTTCGTCCGGGCCCGGATCGACTTGATTTTGTGGATCAGTTCCAGCCCGCGCATCCCCGGCATGACTTCGTCGGTGATGACGGCGTTGAAAATATCCGGGCTTTCCTTGAATTGTGCGAGGGCCTTGATCGGATCGTAGACGCAGGTGGTGGCGTAGCCGAAGCGTCTCAGGCCGATCGAAAGCATGTCGGCGATATCAGGTTCGTCGTCCACGATCAGAACGTGGCCGGTTCCATGGCCGATGCCGGGAACCGGTTTCTCCAAAGACTTCTCCGCGACGGGCGGCGCGACCAGCGGAAGATAAACGGAAAACACTGTTCCGACGCCGGGGCGACTGACGACGCGGCAAACGGCATCGTGGCTTTCGATCACGCCGTGAACGACGGCAAGACCGAGGCCGGTTCCGCGATGGCGTCCTTTGGTCGTAAAGAACGGCTCGAAGATGCGATCGAGGAGATCGTCGGGGATACCGCCGGCGGTGTCGGAAACCGCAAGACACTGATAGTCCCTGGCGGGGCCGACCTTGCCGACGATCCGCTCCCCAAGGGCTGCCTCCCCGAGTTGTAATTGCACGAGTTCATCCAGGGTTGCCCGCCGTAGATCGACGGAAACGTCTCCCGATTTTTTGTCCAGCGCCTCGCTCGCGTTGATGCATAGATTGGCGACCAATTGGCCGAGCGAGGTTTCGTTGCCGAGCGCGTAAAAATCGCCGTCTTCGACCTGAAATTCAAGATGGGTCGTTTTCGGCAGCGCCGCCCGCAGCATGTTCTCGCTCTGACGGAAAATACGGCGAAGATCGACGGGCTCGCGTTGTGTATGTTCGCCCCGGGCAAAGGTGCGAATTTGCCCGATCAATTCCTTGCCTCGTTCGCAAGCCATCTGAATGCGCCGGGCAAACTCGCGCTCATTGGGTCTGTCCCGGAGATCTTCTTCCAGAAATCCGGCAAACCCCAAAATCGCCCCGAGAATATTGTTGAAGTCATGGGCGATGCCGCCGGCCAGTTGACCCAGCGCCTGCAATTTTCCGGCGCTGGCCTCGCGCGCTTGATGGCGATGTTGTTCGGCTTCCATCTGTCGCCGGGCGGTATTGCTGTCGTTGATCGCGTCGATCAACGCGTCTATCTCGTCGTGACCCCGACGCAGCGGACGGCTGATCGCGATGGGGCTTGGATCGCCACCGCTTTGGCTGGCCTGGACTGTCCGCGCCAATGCGCGAAGGGGGCGGGTGATCAACAGATAAACGATGAAGAACAGCAACGTGGTGGTCGCGAATATCTTCGCCAACTCTGTCGTGATGATGATAACGGCGCGTCGTTCGACTTGCGCTCGATCGGTGTCGTAATTTTCACCAAGCCGAAGCGTCCCGATCTGCTGATTCGAGCCGGGACGCAAAAGCGGCAATTCCCAGGCGTAGTCCGTATTCAGGCGAGGGCCGGGGCGATTCACTACCATCCGTGTTTCGCCATCCTCGACCACCTCGATATGAAAGATGCTGGTGGAGCGGACGACGCTGTTCACGGTGACGACCAATACGTCTTCGTCGAGATCCCACACCGCCAGGCTGATTGTATCGATGTCCGCCATGACGACCGCGCGGGATACATGCTGGTCGGCGTCGATGAGTGCTTTGCGGTCCTGCCAGATCTCGATGCCGCTCATGAAAAGAGCGACGATCAGGCTGACCGCGGTTGTCAGCAAAAGCAGTTTGACGGCGAGAGAGTTGCGAAAGCTCTCCGGAACCCGAAAAACAATGCTTCGTGGCATCGCCATTATCGGACGCGCGGGCGGTGCGGATCGAAGGTCATGGCGCCGTTTTGACCGCCCACTTTTTCGAATGTTGTCGATGCTACCGTCGGCCAGAATTTTTTTATATCCCGTATCGTATTTTTCGCGCGCCCATGGCCCTTGCGGGTTCTTGCGGCTGAAGCCGACATACCCTTTTTCCAGACCGCCGCGAAATCCATACGTGACGTCGAACGAAACGCCGGCGACGAACGCTTTCTGCATGGTCGGCTCGAGGTCGTTGGTCATGACGACCACCGCATCGAGACGGTTCCGCGCGAGCAGTTGCAAATTGACGATATCCGTCCGCGCCGGCTGCAGGACGATTCCTTTCGCCTTGAGAGCCAGGATGTCGGCCGGGTATTCGTATTCGTTGACGATCCCGACCACGCTGTTGGTCGGCAAATCCTCGAGACGTGTCATCGGGGTTACGTGGTTTCGCTTCAGGAAGAAATCGGCGTAGACCTGGATGACGGGAAGCGCCGAGAAGACGACGACGTTTTCGATCCCCTCGTGCCAGGACATGCTGAAGCAGGCCGGAATACCGCCGTCTTCGACGTTTTTCTTGCAGCGCGCATAGGGAACGACATCGAAATGGACATCCACGTCGGCGGCGCGAAACGCGGCCCGGACGACGTCGTTCGCGTATCCGGTACCGTCGGCGCGCGAAAACGGTTCGGCGGCGTCTTCAGCCATGATGGTGAGGTCGGCGGCGCGCGCGTCGATCGGCGCCAAGATCGCGAAAAGGAAAAGCAGCGCTCCGCTTCTCGTCATCGGCATGGATGGGTGCCCCCGGCTGCGCTGCTTCGCGCCGACCAAGCAGGACCGGTTGTCCGGTTCAGATTTCTTCGAGCAGCTTGGGACGATCCACCAGCAGGTGCAGCTTTTCCTTGGGACGGCGCCAATTCTTGATCGGTTTGTCGTCGCGGATTTTCTTCAGTTCGCGCTCCCAAAGCTTGCGCAGCAGAATGACGCCTTTGTCGGACTGGCCGAGCCGGTCGCGGCTGCGGTCGACGATGCGGCCTTGCCCGGCCAGCGCGACATTGTCCTGCACGACGAACAAGCCCGGATATTTCGGGTCGACGTCCTGCAGGTACATCCGGCCGGCGAGAATCTCCTCGGTGAGGAAATTCGGATCGGGATCCATCTTGGGGCGTTGTGTCTGCTTGGCGCCCGATGGATCGATGGGCCGTATTGAGACGGCGAGGGTCATCATGGTTTCGTCGTCGACCGGTACGCGATAGGCGAGATAGACGGTCCAATGCGGATGACCGGGCGACGGCGGCAGGTCCAGGAAATTGGCGTTGGGCATCATCCAATGCGCGGTGCGCGTGGCATTGGCGCCGCCGCCCTCGCGCTCGCCGATGCGCAGAATGCCGTAATCGGTTTCGGTGACATGGATATCGGGCAATTCATCGAGGCCGTAGGAATCAGTGGAGACCCGGTGAACGAAATGCACATGACTCTCGTCGAGATCGTTCTCGACGCGCTGGAAATAGTTGCACGGCACCATATGGCGGTTGACCACCAGCGTGCCTTCGACATTTTCCATCTCGGGGAAACGCGGCAGCGGGGGCGCATCGCCCTCGCCGAAGTAAACGAAGATGAGTCCGAGATACTCTTCGGTCGGATAGGCGCGGGCCTGGACCTTCTTGGCGAAGGAGGCTTTTTCCGCCGGCTGTTCGATGCACTGGCCTTGGCCGTTGAACAGCCAGCCGTGATAGAAGCAGCGGATGCCGTCGCCGTCGACATTGCCCAGCGCAAGCGAGGTTTGGCGGTGCGGGCAACGATCCTCGACCGTGAACGGCGCGCCGCTATCGCCGCGATAGAGCGTGAAATACTCGTTCAGCACGTGGACCCGGACCGGCCGGCCTTTTTTCAGGTCAGCGCCGACAAAGATCGGCTGCCAGAACCGGCGGAGAAATTTTCCAGCCAGGGTGTCCGGTCCGATATGGGCGAAATCAGTAACGTCGCGTGCTTTCATCGGCTTCCTCCCAGGAAACAGGAGGAATTGTAACCGACACCGCGTGCCCGTGCCAGCGTGTCAGGCGGCGGCCGACAACTCGGGTTCGGAAACCGGAAAATAAAGGTCGAAGCGGGCGCCTTGTCCGGGCTCGCTCGCGACCTCGATCCGCCCGCCGTGATCGGCGACAATGCCGGCGACGATCGACAGGCCGAGACCGGTGCCCTGGCCGACCGCTTTCTTCGTGAAGAACGGCTCGAAGATGCGCGTCCGTGTCGCCTCGTCCATGCCCTCGCCGGTGTCGGTGACCGACAGGTGAATGATCCGTTCCGGACCCGCGGTCAAAGTGCCGAGCGTGATGGTGATCGTACCGACCCGGTTGCCGATGGCGTGGGCGGCGTTGGTCACGAGGTTGGTGACGACCTGCTGGATCTGGCTGGGATCGGACATGATGAAAGGGACGTCGTCGATCTGTGTTTTGAGATCGATCGAGGTCGGAATCGTCGCGCGCAGCAAGGTGATCGACTCATTGACGGAATCGTGCAGGTTGATTGGCTTCTTCTCGATGATATCCTGGCGGCTGAACGCGAGGACGCGTTTGACCAGATCGCCGGCTTGCAGGCTGGCGGCATAGATCGTCTCGATATTGGTTCGCAGGATTCCGGGTTCGAGCTTGCGCGCGGTGATTTTGCTGAGCGCCATGATCGGTGTCAGCGTGTTGTTGAGATCGTGCGCGATGCCGCCGGCGAGCGTGCCCAATGCCTCGAGTTTTTGCGATTGAACCAGTTTGCGTTCCAGTTCGCGTTCGCGCTCTTCGCCGGCCCGCCGTTCGGTGATGTCCTGGACGCTTCCGTGAACGCGGATCGGTCTGCCAGCCGCATCGTATTCCAGGGCCCTTTCCGCATGAAGGATGCGCTCGTCGCCGTTGGGGCGAACGATGCGATATTCCTGGGTGCCGGGGTTTTTGCTGACCACGCCCCTTTCGATCGCCGCTTGGAACCGGGTCTTGTCGTCGGGATGGATCACCGCGGCGACCAGGGCTTGACTCGGCACCGTCTTGCTCTTGTCGAGGCCATATATCGAATACATTTCGTCCGACCAATCCAGTGCCTTCGTGACCAGATCAAAATCGAAACTGCCGAGCAAGGCGACGTGTTGCGCGCGCGCCATGTTGTCGCGGCTGCGTGCGATCACGATCTCCGTCTCTTTGCTTTCGGTGATGTCCTGGATGACGCCCAGGGCACGGACTATCTTGCCCCGCGCATCGACTTGCGGTTGCACGACGCGATGTTCCCAATAGACGGTTCCATCGGGGCGATGGACACGAACGTCGAAGGAAAATGCCTCGTGTTTGTTGAACGCCGCTTTCTGAGCGGCGCAATAACGATCGCGATCTTCCTGGTCGATGAATTGGGCCGATTCGTGCCGGGCGAACGAATCGCGCCGCGGCACCCGGCGAAGGTCGAACAGCGAATCCGACCAAAAGACGAGGTCGGTTTCCATGTCGTGAAGGAAGTAGCCGAGTTTTGCGACGCGCTGCGACTGGAGGAGAAGAGCCTGGGTCTGGAGCAGCGCGCGTTCTGACCGGACGTTTTTGGTGATCCGTCGCAACTGATACAACGCGGCGGCGACGAAAAAGATCGACAATGCGATCGCCACGCCGATCAATCGGGACTGCCGCCAGCGAAAACCCGCCAGAATGTCATTCTTGGCGATGCCGACGCTGACGACGAGTGGGTAATCGAGGAGTGCCCGATATGAATAAATTCGTTCGATGCCGTCCGTGACGGCGACGACTTCGTAGTGTCCGGCCGGCGCTTGTGCCAAAGCCCGCTCGATAATCGTTCCGGCCACGCTTTTCCCGATCGAGGTCGTATCGTGACCCCAGCCTCGAATCATGTCGAGGATGGTCAGATTACGGTCGAAGATGGCGAAGGAACTGTTTCGACTGAGAGCCAGGTCGGTAAAAAAGCCCGACAGATATTGTGTGTCGAATGAAACGTAGACGACACCCGCGAAATCCCCATTCGGCTGCGTGATGCGTCGGGTCAGGATGATGACCTGGCGATTGGCGAGCTTGCTGGATATCGGTGCGCTTACGTGAATCGTGTCGGATTTTTCATGTGCCTGTACCTGAAAAAACTCGCGATCGACGGCAAGGCTGCCCGCGAACTCTTGGCCCTTGCTGTTCGTGATTAGATGACCTCCTTCATCGATGATTCCAAGCGTAACCGAATCGGCTTCGGGGTTCACGATCTGGCGCAATTTGGCGACGGGATCGGATCCCATGAAATGATTCTCGTAGTCGCTTCGGGCGCGAATCATCATTTGATCGAGCAGGCGAACCGCACCGAGAACGTGTTCGGAATAAGCGCGCGCCAGATTGTCGGTGTTGTTCCGTGCCGTGCCGATGACCGCGTCGCGATCGTGATTGAGCTCATAGGCGACGGCGCCCCACAACAAGCCGATGATGAAGATCGACATGGCAGCGACGATGTATCCGGCTCGGCCCGCCGCGATGCCGAATAGCGGCCGGCGCGCGGGCGATGTGCCCGACAGCGTTGTGATAGGTACGATCGCATCCATGGTTGCCGGATTGGGCTCCGTGGTTAACAAAGACTGAACAACGTGACTGGGCATAAACCACTCCGTGCCGAAAAGCGCGGCAAGCAAGGCTCGATGAGAAAGCTACCAAGCCGTATGACGTTGATATCCCGCCCGCCCGTCGAATGGCATCATCCGAAAGCAGGAGGCGGAGAGTGGTTTGGGTCGCGCCGGTTAGGCGGCGACCGATGTCTCGGCTTCCGAGATCGGAAAATGAAGGTCGAAGCGGGCGCCAGTTCCGGGCGTGCTGATGACTTCGATCCGTCCGCCGTGGTCGGCGACGATACCGGCGACGATCGACAGGCCAAGGCCGGTTCCCCGGCCAACCTCTTTCCGCGTGAAGAAAGGCTCGAAGATGCGCTCGCGTGTCGCATCGTCCATGCCGTCGCCCGTATCGGCAACCGACAGATGAATGGTTCGATCCGTACCCGCGCCGCAAATCATCTCGAGCGTGACCGTGATCGTGCCCAGGCGTCCGCCGATCGCCTGAGCGGCATTGCTCACCAGATTGGTGACGATCTGCTGGATTTGAGAGGGGTCCGACATGATCGGCGGAACCTCGTCGATCCGGGTTTGCAAAGCGATCGACGTCGGCACTGTCGCGCGCATCAGGGTCAAAGCCTCGATGACGGCGTTCCGCAAATTGGTGGGCTTCTTCTCGATGATGTCCTGACGGCTGAACGCGAGGACGCGCTTGACCAGATCGCCGGCCTGCTGGCTCGCGGCATGGATCGTCTCGATATTGGTGCGCAGGATGCCCGGTTCGAGTCTGCGCGCGGTGATTTTGCTGAGCGCCATGATCGGCGTGAGGGTGTTGTTGAGATCATGCGCGATGCCGCCGGCCAGCGTGCCCAACGCTTCCAGCTTTTGCGATTGCATCAATTTGCGTTGAAGTTCGCGCTCGCGCTCCTCGCTCGTCCGCCATTCGGTAATGTCCTGGACGACGCATAACGCACAGATGATTTCGCCCCACGCATCGAATTGCGGATGCACCACCCGATGCTCCCAATACACGGTGCCGTCCGGTCGGCGCACGCGAACGTCGGCGGAAAAAGTCTGCCGCTTGGCGAATGCGGCTTTCTGTCCCGCGAAGTAGCGGTCCCGATCCTCGATTTCGATGAATTTGGCGACCTCGTCGAGAGTGAACGCGCCGCGCCGCGGTACATGGCGAAGCTCGAAGAGCGAATCCGACCAGTAAACCCGATCGGTTCGCAGATCGTGGATGAGATACCCAAGCTTGGCGACGCGTTGCGATTGAATCAGCAATGTTTGAGTCTGACGCAGCGTTTGTTCCGATTGAAAATGTTGGGTGATCCGCCGCAACTGATAGGTCGCGATAAGGACAAAAAATATCGACAGGACCGTGGCGACGCCGATGAGGCGAGACTCGCGCCAATAGAATCCGGCCAGAATATCGCTTTGAGCGAGGCCGGCGACCACGATGAGCGGATAGTCGGGAAGCGCCCGGTACGAATAGAGGCGTTTGATGCCGTCAGTGACGGCGACGGTCTCATAGTGGCCGGTGGGGGTCTTGGCGAGTTCGTGTTCGATCGGCGTCCCGGCCACGCTCTTGCCGATCGAACTCAGGTCGCGGCCGGTTCCGCGGATCATGTCGAGCACGACCAGATCCGGGCTGAAGATGGTGAATGAGCTGTTCTTGCTGATGGTCAGGTCGCTGAAAAAGCCGGACAGGTAGTTCAGGTCGAAGGAAACGAAGACGGCGCCACCGAATGTTCCATCCGGCTTGCTCAGCCGGCGGCTCAGAATGATGACCTCGGTATTCGTGAGCCGGCCATGAATCGGTTTGCCGATGTGGACATGGTCTGAAGTGCCGTTCACGTGGGCCAGAAAGAATTCCCGCTCGGCGGCGAAGCCGGGAATGCGGACCGACGATTTGTTGGTCGCGATCAGATCGCCATGTTCGTTGACGATGCCGAGGATAACCGCGCTGGCCGAGATGTTCGAAATGCTGGTCATCTTGGTGACGGGGTCGGCGGTCAGAATATTGTTTTCGTAATCGCCTCGCGTGCGAACGAGCATTTGATCGAGCAGCCGCATGGTGCCGAGCACGTGCTCCGAATAGGCTCGCGCCAGATTGTCGCCATTGACCTGCGCCGTGCCGATCACGGACGCGCGGTCGTGATCGAGTTCATAGGTGACCCCACCCCAGACCAGGGCGATCAGGAAGATCGAAAATGCGACGACGGC
This sequence comes from uncultured Rhodospirillales bacterium, assembly GCA_903828515.1. Lineage (GTDB taxonomy): Bacteria > Pseudomonadota > Alphaproteobacteria > ATCC43930 > CGMCC-115725 > CAIKMD01. The sequence goes on from CAIKMD010000002.1 coordinate 444,153, forward strand.
ATAGCCTGGCTTTCCCGCCGAAATGCCAAACCAGGGCCGGTGTGCATCCAGCAAATTGCGGGCGGCCGCCATCTGCGCAACGGCTTCGTCGGCCACCGATGGCTTCGGAACCTGTCGAATTTCGCGGTCGGGCATCGTTCACTCCGTGCCGGGAACTGTGGCGGGCAAGGCCCGGCGTCAATGCCATCGAGCCGTATCGTCTTGTTATCGTATCGCGGCCACGAACGGCACTATCCGGAAGGAGTAGGCGGGCGGTTCATTGGAAGGGGGTACCGGCGGCGTTCTGTCGCGGTGAACTTGCCTGCCGGGGTGCAAAGGTGCATGGTTTTCGACAAGAAAACGTCCAATGATTTTCCGGGGGAAACGCATGAATCGGAACCGAGCGAAAGGTCCGCGGGTTGGCGTGTCGACGACGCGACGCGCGGTTGTGGCGGGAATGGCGGCGCTGGGCGCGGGGTTGTTCATGCCGTCCGGCGCGCCGCTGGCGGCAACGGTCCGCAAGCACCGTCGCATTGACGTTCACCATCATTTCGTCCCGCCGGAATACATGCAGTTGGGCGGCAGGGTGCCGGTGCTCAAGAACTGGACGATCGAGGGAACCCTCGATGACATGGACAAGGGCGGCGTAACCACCGCCATGCTCTCGATCACGACGCCCGTCCTGCAGGTCCTTGCCAAGGACGGCAACACGATGTCGCGCGATCTCATTCGCCGCGGCAATGATTTCGGCGCCAAGCTGGTCGCCGATCATCCCGGCCGCTTCGGGCTGTTTGCCGCCCTGCCGCTGACCGATGTCGATGGCAGCCTGAAGGAAATCGAATACGCCTACGATACATTGAAGGCCGACGGCATCGGCCTGTTCACCAGTTATGGCAATCAATGGCTCGGCAATCCCGCGTTCGATCCGGTCTTCGCCGAACTGAACCGGCGCAAGGCGGTCATCTATACCCACCCGGTCTCGCCGACCTGCTGCACCGGCCTGATCAAGGAAGTCGGCGAATCCGAGATCGAGTACGGCACGGATACCTCGCGCGCGATCGCCAGCATGGTGTTCACCGGCGCGTCGCAGAAATTTCCCGACATCCGCATGATCTTCTCGCATGGCGGCGGCACCGTGCCGTTCCTCATTCGGCGCTTCCTCAAGGATTCGAAAGGCGTGCCGGCACTCGCGAAAATTCTGCCCAACGGTTTCATGCCGGAGCTGTTGCGTTTCTATTTCGACATCGCGCAAATTCCGATCCGGGCGCCGTTGCTGGCCTTGAAGGATGTCGTGCCGGTGTCGCACATGGTGTTTGGGACCGACTATCCCTATCTCACCGCCGCCGAACACGTCGAAGGCCTCAAGCAGGCACGCGTCTTCAACGCTCGCGAATTGCGCGCGATCGACGAGAATGCGATGTCGCTGGTGCCGCGCCTGCGCGTGTGAGCGTTAGTCGACTTCGTCGGCCTCGTAACGGCCGAGGCTGTGGCGGTCGAGCGAGACGGTCTTGACCAGGGCGAAGATCGGCTTGCCGGGGACGAGTTGCAGATCCTGACAGGCGCGTAGCGTGATCCGCGCCCAGAGCAGGACCGGCTGTGCCTCGGTGCCGATATCGACGCGCAGGTCGACGACCGGTCCGCGCGGCGGCGCGAGGTCGACGACCTTGCCGGCGAAGGCGTTACGGATCGACAGGTGTTCGGGCTTGGCGGTGGCGAGCACCACGTCGCGGGCCTGGATGCGGACGCGAATCGCCGTGCCGAGCGTGGCGTGAAGACGCGCGACGCGCAGGCGGCCGCCCGGAAACGACAACTCGCTCAAACCGAAGCTCGTATCATGACCGCGTAGCGTCGTGCGGATGACCGAACCGACTTCGTGACGGCCGGTCAGCGGCAGGAGATCGAACCGGCTGGATAGTTCCTCGACCGGGCCGACCGCCGCGACTTTGCCGTCCTGCAGGAGAACGAGCTGATCGGACAGACGAACGATCTCGTTCATCTCATGCGTGACATAGAAGATCGGCAGCTTGAGTTCGTCGCGCAGGCGTTCGATGAACGGCATCAACTCGCCCTTGCGCGCGGCATCGAGCGAGGCGAGCGGCTCGTCCATCAGGAGAAGGCGCGGGCTTGCCAATAACGCGCGGCCGATCGCGACGCGCTGTTTTTCGCCGCCCGACAGCGAGGCGGGGCGGCGATCGAGCAGGTTCTCGATGCCGAGGATGGCCACGATCGTATCGAGGTTTGGTCCGCCTTGGCCGCCTCGTTTGGCGCCGTAGAGCAGATTGCCGCGCACCGAGTAATGCGGAAAGAGGCGTCCCTCCTGAAAGACATAGCCGAGACGCCGGCGCTCGGGCGGCAGGTCGATGCGGCGCGCGGAATCGAAGAGGACTTCGTCGCCGACGACGATGCGGCCGCGATCGGGACGCAGAAGGCCCGCCAGCGCGTTGACGATGCTGGTCTTGCCGACGCCGGAGCGGCCATAGAGCGCGGTGATGCCGGTGTCGGGCGCCGCGAAGTCGACATCGAGCGCGAACTGGCCGAGCTGCTTCTGGATCGCGATCTCGATCATTCGGTTCCCCGCACGCGCGCGGAGAGGCGCTTGGCGATCAGTTCGGAGCCGATGAGAGCGGCGAGCGCGATCAGCACCGACAGGATCGCCAAACGCCAGGTCGCCGCGTCGCTGCCGGGTACCTGAGTAAGGACATAAAGCGCGATCGGCAGGGTGCGGGTCTGGCCGGGGATGTTGGAAACGAAGGTGATGGTCGCGCCGAACTCGCCGACGCTGCGGGCGAAGCCGAGGATCGCCGCGGTCAGAATGCCCGGCGACATCAGCGGAATGGTGATGGTAAGGGCCGAGCGCAGGCGGTTGGCGCCGAGGCTGCGTGCCGCTGCCTCGAGCTTGCGGTCGACGAGCTCGAGCGAGAGCCGCATCGCCCGCACCATCAGCGGAAACGCGACAACCCCCGAGGCGAGCGCCGCGCCTTTCCAGTTGAACGCGAAGGTCAGGCCGAACCAGTCATAGAGAAACGCGCCGATCACCCCGTTGCGGCCGAACAGCACCAGAAGTGTGAAGCCGACGGCGACCGGCGGCAGCACCAGCGGCAAGTGAACGATGCCGTCGATGAGACTCTTGCCGGGGAAGTCGCGCCGCGCCAGCAACCACGCCACCGCCAGCGCGAAGGGCAGGCTGAAAATCACGCTGACGATGCCGATGCGCAGGCTGAGAAGAAGAGCCTCGATTTCGAGCGGCGTGAGAGTCAGCAAACGCGGTCTCAGCGCGCGGCGTTGAGACGCGCGAAGCCGCTGTCGAGATCGGCGATCAGATCGTCGATGTCCTCGAGCCCGGCATGAATGCGCAGGGCAGGGCCGCTATCCCACGTTGTCGCCGTGCGCAGCGTTTCGGGATGCGTCGGCAGGATCAAACTCTCGAAGCCGCCCCAGGACGCGCCCATGCCGTAAAGTTCGAGCCCATCGAGCATCGCCGCGACGGCTTTCTTCGATGTGCCTTTTTTGAGCGTCAGGCCGAACAGCCCGGAGGCGCCGGTGAAGTCGCGCCTCCACAGCGCGTGGCCGGGATCGTCGGGCAGGGCGGGGTGCATCACGCGTTCGACCTCGGGCCGCTGGCTGAGATAGGTCGCGAGCGCGATGCCGTGTTGCTGATGTTGGCGCAGCCGCACGCCGGCCGTGCGCAAGCCGCGCAAGGCGAGATAGCAATCGTCGGGCGCGGCGGCGTTTCCGATCTCGGTTGCCGAATTGCGCACACGCAGAAAGCTCTCCTCGGTGCAGACCGCGACGCCCATCATCGCGTCGCTATGTCCAACGGTATATTTCGTGGCCGAGATGATGTCCACATCGACGCCGAAGGCGAGTGGTTTGAAGAACAGCGGCGCCGCCCAGGTATTGTCGAGCAGGGTGGGAATGCCGCGCGCCTTGGCGACCGCGACGATCGCCGGCACGTCCTGCACCTCGAAGGTCAGCGAGCCCGGGCTTTCCATATATATGGCGGCAGTGTTGGGTCGGATCAGGGCTTCGATGCCCGCGCCGATCAGCGGATCGTAAAAGATCGTCTCGACGCCGAAGCGCTTGAGGAATCCGGTGCAGAAACCGCGGACCGGTCCATAGGTCGTATCGACCATCAGCAGATGATCGCCGGTTTTGACGTAGGCCAGGATCGAGGCAAAGCACGCAGCGGCGCCGGAGCAGAAGGCGACCGCGCGATAGCCGCCTTCGATCGCGGCGACCGCTTCCTCGAACGCCATGCTGGTCGGCGTGCCATGACGGCCATAGGTGACCTGGTTGTAGCGATTGCGGCCCGACGCCTCATACTCGGCGACGGTGCGCGAGATGATGGTCGAGGCGTGATAGACCGGCGGATTGACGACGCCGAAATTCTTGTCGGGATCGCGCCCGGCATGGGCGAGCAGCGTGTCGGTTTTTTTCGATTTGGTGCGCATCGCTTGGGACCGTCTTGGTTGTCGCGTCCATCTTGCCCCGTGGGGGGCTGTTTATCCACCGCGCTTGCTCGCTAGAATAGCGGCCATGTACGCACTCGCCGCATCGGTTGCCGTAAATCCGGAAGGGACGCTGCCGCGTCTCAGCCAGGATCAGGTCTGGCATGGCCTCGTGATGAAGGCCGAAAATGCCGTGCCCTTCGTGCCGGGCATGGAATCCTGCGTCGTCATCGAACGTTATGATGACGGGTTCCTGCGCGAGGTCGTTTTGCGCGGCGACCGGTTCCGCGAACGCATCACCCTGACCGCGCCGGTTCAGGTCCATTTTTTACGCGTCGGCACGACCGACCATGCGGGCTGGGTCGCCAACGTGATCAGCGAATCCGCGAGCGGCCTCTTGCTGACCTTCACCTTCAACACCAATTTCCCTGGTGTGGCGCCTGGATCGCCGGAAGAGGCGACGGCGGGCGCGGCGATGAGGACGAGTTACATGGGCGCTGTCGCCGCCACGCTGGCCATGGTGCGGCGCCTTGCCGGCGAGGGAAAGCTCTAGCCGACCGCGCGGAACATTTTCTGGTTCGGCGTGTTGCACAGCAGGGCGTCCTGCGTATTGCTGCAGTGCAAAAATACTATATCAATCGATAAGATCATCTGATATAAATAAGTCTATCAAACGATAGGACGCATTTTGGCGCACGCCGATTCTCGAGAAAGTTCAGCCGAATCAATGGCATTGCGCTATCGGCCGGGGCTTAATCCGCGCGGCGAGGATACGCGCCGGCGGATCCTCGAAATTGCCATCGAGGTGTTTGCCAATGAAGGCTACGAAGGCACCAGCACCCGGATGCTGGCCGAGCGGGCCGGGGTCAATCTGCCGGCGATTCAGTATTACTTCGGCAGCAAAGAGGGGCTTTATCGCGCCGCGATCGGTCATATCGCCCAGTTCGTCGAACAGAACGCGGCGCCCCAGACCGACCGGGTCCTGGCCGCGCTTGCCGGCGAGACGCCGAGCGAGGAAGCGTTATTCGCGCTGCTTTATGAAATGCTCGACGGTTTCATCGATCTTCTGACCTGCCGCGAAGCGCCGCAAAGCGCTGGGCTGCTGATCGCGCGCGCCGAGATCGAGAATGCCGACGCGCTCGATGTCTTGCAGAAAGCGATGACGGGTTTCGTGTTCCGGCCTTGCCTGATGCTGGTCGCCCGTCTGCTCGGCACGGCGGAGGACGATGAAGACACCAAGATCCGTGCCTTCTCGATTCTGGGTCAGGCCTTGGTGTTCAAACGTAAGGGTTCGAAAATGGGTGCCTGTCCGGCGCTCGGCTGGGATGAATTCGACGAAGACCGCTTGCGGAAAATTCGCACGGTCCTGCGCGAGCAGACTGAAGCGGTCTTGCGTTCCGCAATGAGCAAATCGTCATGACGTCCCGGTTGATGACGGCCGCGGTCGCGCTGCTACTCGCCTCGTGCGCGGTCGGCCCCGACTTCAAGACGCCGGCGGCTCCCGAAGGCGCGGGCTATGTGCCGGAGAAGACGCTCCCGGCGACCCAATCGGTCGACGCGGCCGGCGGCGCGGCGCAACGCTTCGTCGAGGGCCAGGACATACCGGGTCAGTGGTGGACGCTGTTTCACTCCGAAGCGCTCAACGCGCTGATCGAAGACGCGCTTAAAACCAATCCCACGCTCGATGCCGCGCAGGCGACCTTGCGCCAGGCACAAGAGAACGCGCTCGCGCAAGGCGGCATCCAGTTTCCGCAGATCAACGGAAGCCTCTCGTCGACGCGCCAAAGGATCACCGGCGCGGCCGTCGGTCAGTCGGGCAATGGGTCGATCTTCACCCTGACGACCGGCTCGCTCAGCGTCTCCTATGGGATCGATCTGTTCGGGGCCACGCGCCGGTTGATCGAGAACGCCGACGCCTTGGCCGAATATCAGAAATATCAGCTTGAGGCGTCTTACCTGACGATCACGTCGAACGTGGTCGCCGCCGCGATCCAGGAAGCTTCGTTGCGCGCGCAGATCGCGGCGACGCAAGAGATCGTCGATGCGCAAGGGGAGTTGCTCAACGTCCTGCAAAAGCAGTTCGAGCTGGGCGGTGCCTCGCGCGCCGGCGTGCTGGCGCAACAGGCCGCACTGGCCGCCACGCAGGCGACGATGCCGAATTTGCAAAAGCTGCTGGCGCAACAGCGGATTCTGTTGGGCGCACTCGCGGGCAAATTGCCGAATGACGAGGTCGCCCAGAAATTCGATCTTGCGGCGTTGCAACTTCCGGCGGACTTGCCGCTGAGCCTGCCGTCGCAACTGGTTCAGCAACGTCCCGATATCGCGGCCGCGCAGGCACAGCTTCACGCCGCCAGCGCCGAAGTCGGGGTCAGCATCGCGGCGATGCTGCCGCAGATCACATTGACCGGTTCTTACGGCAATAGCGTGCTCGATGCGGCGAGCCTGTTCTCGGGTCCCGGCATCTGGAGCCTCGGCGCCGGCATCACCCAGCCGCTTTTCCGTGGCGGTCAGTTGCTGCACCAAAAACGTGCCGCCGAAGCCGCCTTCGATGTCGCGGCCTCGCAGTACCGCGCGACGGTGGTCGCCGCATTCCAGAACGTGGCGGATGCGCTGCGGGCGCTGCAATCCGATGCGCAGTCGCTTGCCGCCCAGGTCGAGGCCGAACGCGCCGCCAACGAGAGCATGGCGCTCACGCGCAGCCAATATCAGTTCGGCGCGGTCAATTACACGACCTTGCTGACAGCCGAGACGACCTATCAACAGGCGCATATCAACCGCGTCATTGCCCAGGCGACCCGCTATGCCGATACGGCGGCGTTGTTCCAGGCTTTGGGCGGCGGTTGGTGGAACCGCGCCGACATCGAACAGAAATCGTAAAGGAGCGCGCATGGCCAAGCGCATGATCATCATGCTGATTTCGGTCGGCATCGTGTTGGGGTTGGTGTTCGCGTTTCTGGGCATTGCCGTTCCGATGATCGGCAAGCATTTTGCGGCCGCATTCGCGAACCCGCCCCAGACCGTTTCGGATGCACCCGCGACGGAGCAGGATTGGCAAAAACAATTGAAAGCGATCGGGAGTCTGCGTGCGGTGCGCGGTGCCGATCTCGGTGCCCAGGTTGGTGGCATCGTCTCGGCGGTTCATTTCGAGAGCGGCACGGATGTCGCCGAAGGCGCGCTGCTGGTCGAGCTCGCGGGTGCGGACGATGTCGCCAAGCTTGAATCGCTGAAAGCCGCGGCGGCCTTGGCGCAACTCACCTACACGCGCGATCAGCGCCAGTTGCAGGCACAGGCCGTCAGTCAACAGGTCGTCGATGCCGACCAGCAGAATCTCCGGTCCGCCAACGCGCAGGTGACTCAGCAACAGGCGATCGTTGATTACAAGACGATCCGCGCGCCGTTCGCGGGCAAAGTCGGTATTCGCCAGGTCGATGTCGGCCAGTATCTTGCCCCCGGCACGACGATCGTCACGCTTCAGGCGCTCGATCCGATTTATGCCGATTTCACCTTGCCGCAACAAGCGCTCGCGGATCTGACGGTCGGTCAGAACGTCAACGTCACGATCGATACGTTCCCGGGACAAAAATTCAACGGCAAGATTGCCGCGATCAATGCAAAGGTCGACACGACGACCCGCAACGTTCAGATTCGCGCCAGCCTCGCCAATCCGGATCATCGCCTGTTGCCGGGCATGTTCGCGACCGTGTTCATCGATATCGGCGCGCCGAAGAAATACGTCACGGTGCCGCAGACGGCGATCACCTACAATCCCTACGGCAGCACGGTTTATATCGTCGACGACAAAGGCAAAGACGACAAGGGACAGCCGACGCTGACCGCCCGCCAGGTCTTCGTCATTCCCGGCGACACGCGCGGCGATCAGGTCGCGGTGTTGAAGGGCATCGACGTCGGACAGAACGTCGTCACGGCCGGCCAGTTGAAGCTGCGCAACGGCTCGCCGCTCAAGATCGACAACACGGTCCAGCCGTCGAACGACGCCGATCCGAAGCTGATCGATCAATAGGTCTTATGCCATGAGCAGTTTTACCGATCTCTTTGTCCGCCGACCGGTGCTCGCGACCGTCATCAGCCTGATGATCGTCGTGCTCGGCCTGCGTGCCTTGGCGACGATGCCGGTGCTGCAATTCCCGCGCACCACCAATGCGATCGTCACCGTGACGACGACGTATTACGGCGCCGATCCGGATGTGGTTGCGGGTTTCATCACGACGCCCCTGGAAAACGCGATCTCCCAGGCCGACGGCATCGATTACATGAGTTCGAAGAGCCAATCGAGCGTGAGCACGATTACCGTCAATCTTCGCCTCAATTACGATCCCGACAAGGCATTGACCGAAATCACCAGCAAGGTGACCTCGGTGGTGAATCAGTTGCCGCCCGGCTCGCAGCAGCCGGTGCTGACCATTCAGATCGGTCAGACCTTCGATGCGATGTATATCGGCTTCAAATCCGATGTGCTGAAACAAAACCAGATTACCGACTATCTCGTGCGCGTGGTTCAGCCGAAGATGCAGGCGGTGGAAGGCGTTCAGACCGCCGAAATCATCGGCGGCCAGAATTTCGCGCTTCGTGCGTGGCTCGACCCCGACAAGATGGCCGCCTTTGGCGTGACCGCCACCGATGTCGGCCAGGCGCTGACCGGCAACGACTACATCGCCGGCCTTGGGAGCACCAAAGGCCAGATGGTGCAGGTCAACCTGACCGCGTCGACGAATCTCCACACGCTCGACGAATTCCGCAGTCTCATCGTGAAGCAAGCGGGCGGCGCGGTGGTGCGTCTGCAGGATGTTGCCGCCGTCAGCCTCGGCGCCGATAGCTATGAAACGCGCGTCGGCTTCGATGGGCAGGACGCGGTCTATATCGGCATTCAGGTGGCGCCGCGGGCGAACCTGCTCGACGTCGTCAAGGGTATCTATAAGGTTCTGCCCGACATTCAGGCGCAATTGCCGCAGGGCCTCGTCGCCGAAGTCATCTATGACTCGACCGAATTCGTGAACTCCTCGATCAGCGAAGTGATCCACAGCCTGGCCGAGGCGCTGATCATCGTGATTCTGGTCGTGTTCCTCTTCCTCGGCTCCTTGCGCTCGGTGCTCATCCCGGCCATCGCCATTCCGGTGTCGCTGATCGGCACGTTCGTGATGATGTTGGCATTCGGGTTCACCATCAATTTGCTGACGCTACTGGCGCTCGTTCTGGCAATCGGTCTGGTGGTCGATGACGCCATCATCGTCGTCGAAAACGTCAACCGGCATCTCGATGATGGCATGAAGCCGATCGCCGCCTCGATGCAGGCGGCGCGTGAATTGGCCGGTCCGATCATCGCCATGACCATCGTTCTGATCGCGGTCTATGTCCCGATCGGCTTCCAGGGCGGGCTGACGGGTGCGCTGTTCACCGAGTTCGCCTTTACCCTGGTCGGCGCCGTGACGGTCTCCGCGGTGGTGGCGCTTACGCTCTCGCCGATGATGTCGTCGCGCCTGCTGAAGCCGCGTGAGGAATTGGGAACCGGCTGGCAAGCCCGCTTCAGCGGTTTCATCGACCGCAGTTTCGATCGGGTGCGCGGCCGATACGAGCGCATGCTGCACAGCAGCCTCGACACGCTGCCGGTGACGGCGGTGTTCGCCGGGATCATTCTGGTCAGCATCTATTTCCTCTGGGGGTTTTCGAAGACCGAACTGGCGCCCGACGAAGATCAGGGCTTCGTCATCGGATTTGCAACGGTGGCGCCGAACGCCACGCTGCAGCAGCGGTTGCTTTATACCAAGCAGCTCTACGGAATTTTCTCGGCCTATCCGGAAATGGAGCACATCTTTCAGCTCGATGCACCGGGCACTGCGCTCGCCGGCCTTGCGATGAAGCCGTGGGATAAGCGCACGCGCAGCGCCAATCAGATTAAAAATATATTGCAGCAACAGATCAATACCGTTGTTGCCGGCGAACGCGTGGCGGCCGTTCTGCCGCCGTCGCTGCCAGGCTCATTCGGTCTGCCGGTACAATTCGTGATCACGACGACCGAACCCTTCGCGCGTCTCAACGAAGTGGCGCAAGCCTTCCTGAAAGACGCGCAGGCGAGCGGCAAGTTCTTCTTCCTCGATACCGATCTGAAGGTCGACCAGCCGCAGACGCAAGTCGTGATCGATCGCGACAAGACGGCGCAGTTGGGCTTGAAGATGAGCGATGTCGGCGCGGCGCTCGCAACCGCGCTCGGTGGTGGCTACGTCAATTATTTCAGTGTCGACGGACGGTCCTATAAGGTCATTCCCCAGGTCCAGCAGACGTCGAGGCTCAACGCCGACCAGTTGCTCAACTATTACATCAAGTCCTCGGACGGGACGCCGTTGCCGCTGTCGACGATCGCGAAAGTGACCACGTCGACCGTGCCGGAATCGCTCAACCACTTTCAGCAGCTCAATTCGGCGACCATCCAGGGCGTCAGCGGGCTTTCGACGGGTGACGCGCTGACCTATCTGCAGGGGCTCGCCGCGCAAACCTTGCCGCAAGGCTATACCGTCGATTACGGCGGCTCGATGCGCCAATACGTCCAGGAATCGAGCGGCTTCGTCGCAACCTTCGCTTTTGCGGTCATCATCATTTTCCTGTCGCTCGCGGCATTGTTCGAAAGCTTCCGCGATCCCGTCGTGATCCTCGTCTCGGTCCCGATGTCGATCGCCGGCGCGCTGATCTTCATCGCCGTTTTCAGCAACCTGGGTATCGGCGGCACCACGCTGAACATCTACACCGAGGTTGGGCTGGTGACCCTGATGGGGCTGATCAGCAAACACGGCATTCTGATCGTCGAGTTCGCGAATGGGCTGCAGGAACAGGGCAAGTCGAAACGAGAGGCGATCGAGCAGGCGACCGCAATCCGGTTCCGTCCGATCCTGATGACGACGGCCGCCATGGTGTTGGGCGTCGTGCCTCTGATTACCGCGTCGGGCGCGGGCGCGATCTCGCGCTTTTCGATGGGTCTCGTCATCGCGACTGGTCTTTCGATCGGCACGCTCTTCACGCTCTTCGTGGTTCCCGCGGTTTATATGCTGATCGGCGCCGATCACTCGAAGCACGCGGCGGACGACACGCTTCCGGTGCCGGCACCACATCAGGGCTGAGAACCAACCTTCGCGCCGTCCGCCGGCCGCGCTATGATCGATCGGCGCGCGAATGAAGGGGTGGGGCGATGAACCTGTCGAGAACGCTGACGGCCGCTCTTCTGGCAATGGCGATCGTCATGCCGGCTTGGGCCGGGCCGACCCTCGACAAGGTGAAAAAGGACGGCGTCGTCACCTGCGGCGTCACCACCGGCCTCGCCGGATTCTCGATGGCCGACCGCCAGGGTAAATATACCGGGATCGACGTCGACACCTGCCGCGCGATTGCCGCCGCCGTTTTGGGCAGCGCCGACAAGGTGCGGTTCGTGCCGGCGACCGCGCAGCAGCGTTTCACGCTGTTGCAATCCGGCGAGATCGACGTGCTCACCCGCAACACCACCTGGACGCTGACCCGCGAGGGCGATCTCGGCTTTCTCTTCGCGCCGCCCAACTACTTCGACGGCCAGGGCTTCATGGTCGCGAAGAAAGCCGGCGTCAAAAGCGCCAAGGAACTCGATGGCGCGACGGTCTGCGTCCAGCCGGGCACCACGACCGAACTCAATCTCGCCGATTATTTCCGCACCAACAAAATGACGTTCAAGCCGCTGGTGATCGAAAAGCTCGACGAGGTCGAAAACGCGTTCTTCGCCGGCCGGTGCGATGCCTACAGCACGGATCGCTCGGGCCTTGCGAGCAGCCGCGCCGGCAAGGCGCCCAATCCCGACGACTACGTCATCCTGCCCGAGGTGATCTCGAAGGAGCCGTTGGCGCCGGCGGTACGCCAGGGCGACGACGAATGGTTCGACATCGTCAAATGGACGATCTTCGCGATGATCGACGCCGAAGAGAAAGGCGTCACCTCGAAGAACCTCGACGACATGAAGAAAAGCGACGATCCCGAGATCCAACGCATGCTCGGCGTGGTGCCGGGCATGGGCAAGTCGCTCCATATCGGCGAGGATTGGGGCTACAACATCGTCAAGCAGGTCGGCAATTACGGCGAGGTCTTCGACCGCAATGTCGGGCCCGCCTCGCCGTTGAAGCTCGATCGCGGCATCAACGCGCTATGGAACAAAGGCGGCCTGATGTATGCGATGCCGATCCGGTGAACCTGTCGAAGGGCGCACGGCGTTGATGCAGCGTTTGGCATGAACAACGCCTCAAGAGTTCGTCTGATTCTGTTGCAGGCGCTGGTGCTCGGCGCGGTCGTCGCGTTCGGCGCCTGGCTCATTCACAATACGCTCACCAATCTGGAATCGCGCGGCATCGCCACGGGTTTCGCCTATCTCGAGCGGCAGGCGTCGTTTCAGATCGGCGAGACGCTGATCGCCTTTGCGCCGACGGATACGTATCTGCGCGCGTTGATGGTCGGTCTGCTCAATACGCTCGAGGTCGCCATTCTCGGTTGCGTGCTGGCGACCTTCCTGGGCGTTGCCATCGGTATCGCGCGGCTCTCCAGCAATTGGCTCGTTCGCACGCTGGCGGCGGTTTACGTCGAGGCGGTCCGCAACGTCCCGCTGTTGCTCCAACTCATCGTGTGGTGGGACGTCCTGCGCGTGAGCGCGCCGGCCCCGCGCGAGGCATGGTTGCTGATGCCCGGTGTGTTCCTGTCCAATCGCGGCCTGGTCTTCCCGCTGCCGAGCTTCACTGACGGATTCCATTGGGACATACCGCATCTCGTCGGGTTCAATTTCGCCGGCGGCCACACGGTCACGCCGGAATTCGCCGCGCTGCTCGCGGGACTTGTCGTCTACACGGCGGCCTTCATCGCCGAAATCGTGCGGTCCGGAATCGCCGGCGTGGCGAAGGGGCAGGGCGAGGCCGCGGCTGCGCTGGGCCTCAAGCCCTGGCTGGCAATGCGTCTCGTGATACTGCCCCAGGCCAAGCGCATCGTCATCCCGCCGATGATCGGCGAGTACCTCGCGCTCACCAAGAATTCGTCGCTCGCGGTGGCGATCGGCTTCCCCGAGTTGATGTCGATCACCAACACGACGCTCAACCAGACCGGACAGGCGATCGAGGCCATCACCCTGATGATGGTCGTCTATCTCGGATTGAGTCTCGCCACCTCGGGCGTGCTCAATTGGGTCAATGCCCGCGCGGCGTTGCAGGGACGATGAACATGCGCGCGATCGTCTGGGCCCGTGCCAATCTGTTTAATGGAATTTGGAACAGCATTCTCACGCTGGTGGTGGTCGTACTGATTGCGCGCGGCCTTTGGGAGGTCGTGCAATGGGGCGTGATCGACGCGGTGTGGAGCGCCCCCGACGGCCGCGCCTGCCGGGCGTTGTCGAACGATGCCGGTGCGTGCTGGGCCTTCATCGGGCAATGGAACCGCTTCATCCTGTTCGGCCGTTATCCCTACGATGCGCAGTGGCGGCCGTTGTTGGTCGTGATCCTGTTCATGGTGCTGGTGCTCGCCAGTTGCGACCGGCGGATGTGGCGGGCGGGTCTCCTCGCCGGGATGTGGATATTCGGTCTCGCCGCGTGTTTCATCCTCATGGGCGGCGGCGTGTTCGGTCTCGCCAAGGTACCCACCGATCTGTGGAACGGCTTGCCGCTGACGCTTTTCCTCGCGGTGATCGGCCTTGCCGGTGCGTTTCCCTTGGCGATCCTTCTGGCGCTCGGCCGGCGTTCTCAACTGCCCACGATCCGCGCGCTGTGCGTCGGCTATATCGAGCTGATCCGGGGCGTGCCGCTCATCACCGTTCTGTTCATGGCGTCGGTGATGCTGCCGCTCTTCCTGCCCGCCGGCGTCACCATCAACAATCTCGTGCGGGCGCAGGCAGGCTTGATCCTGTTTTATGCCGCCTATCTCGCCGAGGTGGTGCGCGGCGGCTTGCAGGCGATCCCAACCGGCCAATACGAGGCGGCCGATGCGCTGGGCCTGGGCTATTGGCGCAAGACCAGCTTGATCGTCCTGCCGCAGGCCTTGGCGATTTCGATCCCGCCGCTGGTCAACACCTTCATCGCCGCGTTCAAGGACACGACGCTCGTCACCATCGTCGGGCTGTTCGATCTTCTGGCCACGGCGGGTAATGCGATCACCGATCCCGAGTGGCGTGGCTTTTATGTCGAGGCCTATGTCTTCGTGGCGGCGATCTATTTTGTCTTCTGCTTCTTCATGTCGCGCTACAGCCGAAACTTGGAGAGGAGGCTCGCGCGATGAGCGATGAACGGCCGATGATCGAACTCGACATGGTCGAGAAACGTTATGGCGCTTTCCAGGCACTGAAGGGCGTGAGCCTCGCGGTGAAGAAAGGTGAGAAAGTCGTCGTCTGCGGCCCCTCGGGCTCGGGCAAATCGACGATGATCCGCTGCGTCAATCGGCTCGAACGGCACGATAAAGGCCGGATCGTCGTCGATGGCGTCGAACTGACCGACGATCCGAGCCAGATCGAGGCGATCCGCCGCGAGATCGGCATGGTGTTCCAGCAATTCAATCTCTTTCCGCATCTGACCGTGCTGGAGAATCTCACCCTGGCGCCCATTCGCGTGCGCGGGATGAAACCGGCCGAAGCCAAGGATGTGGCGATGCATTTCCTCGAGCGCGTTCACATTCCCGAACAAGCTGCGAAATACCCCGGTCAGCTCTCGGGCGGACAGCAGCAGCGCGTGGCCATCGCCCGTGCCCTGGCGATGCGCCCCAAGGCGATGCTGTTCGACGAGCCGACCTCGGCGCTCGATCCCGAAATGATCAAGGAAGTGCTCGACGTGATGGTGACGTTGGCCGAGGACGGCATGACGATGATCTGCGTCACGCACGAAATGGGCTTCGCCAAGCGCGTCGCCGACAAAATCGTGTTCATGGACGAGGGCCAGATCGTCGAAGTCGCCAAGCCCGACGATTTCTTCTCATCGCCGAAAAGCGAACGCGCTAAATTATTTCTCAGCCGGATTTTGGGACACTGAGAAGACGCACGATCGGTCGCGCGCTTTAGGTCGGTCCCGTCGCGACCGGCGTGTCGCCGGGCAGGCCCCATTCCGACCACGAGCCGTCATAGACGGCGGCGCGGCCCCAGCCGAGCATGTGCAGGCCGAAGGCAATCGCGCAGGCGGTGACGCCCGAGCCGCAGCTCGCGACGATCGGCTTGCCGCCCGGCGCGATGCCGGCTTCGCCGAAACGCTTGGCCAGCCTGTCGGCGGGGAGCACGGTCTTGGTCTGCGGATCGGCCAATTGGTCGATCGGGATATTGACGCTGCCGGGAATGTGGCCCGCGCGCAGGCCCGGTCGCGGCTCTTGCACCGTGCCGGCAAACCGCGCCGCCGAGCGCGCGTCGATCACTTGTTCGGTCTTGCCCTCGAGATTGGCGACGATCTGCGCCTTGTCGCGCACGCGGCTGCGGTCGAGTTTCGCGGTGAAGGTGACGGGCTTGGGTTTCGGGATGAGAGCCGTCGCCGACCGCCCCTCGGCGAGCCATTTCGGCAAGCCGCCGTCGAGGATCGCGACATCGTCGTGGCCGTAAGCTTTCACCATCCACCAGGCACGCGGCGCCGAATTGAATCCGGCCGAGTCATAGATGACGATCTTGCGGCCGTCGCCCAATCCCATTGCGCTCATTCGCGCGGCGAACACGGCGTCGCTCGGCAGCATGTGGGGCAGGGGATTGGCATGATCCGAGATGTCGTCGATGTCGAAGAACACCGCGCTCGGAATGTGACGCTTCGCATAGAGTTCGTGCGCGCTCGGGCTCATGCCCGGCAGGGTGAAGGTCGCATCGACCACGCGCACATCGGCACGGTCGATGTTGTCGGCCAGCCATGCGGTCGAGACGAGCGATTCGGGATGCGCGTATTTCATCAGCACGCCTATTTCGTATCGAGCCAGCGTGGCACCGGAAGGTGCTTCTCGCGCAGGAAGGCCGGGTTGAACAGTTTCGACTGATAGCGCGTGCCGTAATCGGCGAGGATGGTGACGACGGTATGACCGGGGCCGAGTTCCTTCGCCGCCTTGATCGCGCCGAGAATGTTGATGCCGGTCGAGCCGCCGAGGATCAGACCTTCCTCGGTGACGAGATCGAACAGCACCGGCAGCATTTCTTCGTCGGTCACCTGGAACCAGCCGTCGAGCGGTGCGCCCTCGAGGTTCTTGGTGATACGGCCCTGGCCGATGCCCTCGGTGATCGAATTGCCTTCGGATTTCAGCACGCCATGTGCGTAGTGGCTGAAGATCGCCGAGCCCATCGGGTCGGCGAGGTAGCATTTGACGTTCTTGTTACGCTCTTTCAGCGCCATCGCGGTGCCGGCGAGCGTCCCGCCCGTGCCGACCGAAGCGACGAAAGCGTCGACCTTGCCGTCGGTCTGTTTCCATATCTCGGGGCCGGTGGTCTCGATATGCGCGCGGCGGTTGGCGACGTTGTCGAATTGGTTGGCCCAGATCGCGCCGTTGGGCGAGCTTGCCGCGACTTCCTTGGCGAGTGTCTCGGAATAGCGGACGTAATTCATCGGATTGGCGTAGGGCACGGCCGGCACGAGACGAAGGTCGGCGCCGCAGAGGCGCAGCATGTCCTTCTTTTCCTGGCTTTGGGTTTCCGGCATGACGATGACCGAGCGATAGCCCAAGGCGTTGCCGACAAGGGCGAGGCCGATACCGGTATTGCCGGCGGTGCCCTCGACGATCACGCCGCCGGGTTTCAGCAGACCCCGTTCCTCGGCGTCTTTCACGATATAGAGCGCGGCGCGATCCTTGACCGATCCGCCCGGATTGAGAAACTCCGCCTTGCCGAGGATGTTGCACCCGGTTTCTTCCGAGGCCCGGCGCAGGCGGATCAGCGGCGTATTGCCGATGGTATCGATGAAGCCGTTTCGTATTGTCATGGTTGCCGAGACTAAGGGGCGGGCCCGAATCGATCAACACCCTGGGCCAATCCGGTATAATCGAATAGAGCCGAGAAACGGAGCGCCGCCTGAAACCGATTGCATGGAATCTCCTCTGGCCCGGCGCCGCCTTCGCGTTGGCCTCGGCCGTCCTGTTCGGCGCGAGTACGCCGCTGGCGAAGCCGTTGCTGGGCGAGGTCGCGCCGTGGACCCTCGCGAGCCTGCTTTATCTCGGCTCCGGCATCGGCCTCGCGCTGGTTCGTTTCGCCATGCGGGGACGGGCCGATCAAAAACGCGCGGAGGCGCCGTTGCGGCGCGGCGACCTCCCTTGGCTGGGCGCGGCGATCCTGGCGGGCGGCGTGGTCGCGCCGGTGCTGCTGCTGATGGGGCTCGCCGGCATGGCGTCGTCCTTGGCCTCGCTGCTGCTCAATCTCGAAGGCGTTTTCACGTTGGGAATCGCGTGGCTGGTGTTTCGCGAGAACGTCGACGTTCGGGTCGGCACGGGGGCGGCCGCGATCCTCGCCGGCGCCGCGTTCCTGTCGTGGACCGATGGCGCATCGTTCGGGTCGATCGGGCCGGCGCTCTGCGTGGCCGGTGCCTGCCTTGGTTGGGCGATCGACAACAACCTCACGCGCAAGCTTGCCAATGCCGATGCGTTGCAGATTACGATGGTGAAAGGCCTGGCCGCCGGGATCGTCGACGCCGTGATCGCGCAATCGCAGGGCCTGCCTTGGCCGAGCCTGACGGTCGCGCTGACCGCGTGCATCATCGGGTTTTTCGGTTATGGAATCAGCGTGACCTTGTTCATTCTCGCGTTGCGCCATCTTGGTGCGGCGCGAACCGGCGCCTATTTCTCGACTGCGCCGTTCATCGGCGCAAGTTTGGGATTGGCGGTCTTCGGCGAGCCGATGACGGTTCAGTTCGCCGCTGCCGCGCTATTGATGGCATTCGGCGTGTGGATGCATCTGATCGAGGATCACGCTCACGATCATCGTCACGATGAAATCGTTCACGAGCATCGTCACACCCATGACTTGCATCACGGCCACGATCATGATCCGGACGCCCCGGACGGCGAGCCGCACACACATGTCCATGCGCACGCACCGCTCGTGCATCGCCATCCGCACTATCCGGACTCGCATCATCGCCATGTGCATTGACGACGGCGAATGACCGAATCCGGGCAATCATCGGAAACAGCGTCGCTGATCGGTTTGCTGCGCGAACAGGTCAGGAATCCGGATTCCAGTTGGAGTTGTGGCACCTTCGGCGCGGTTGCCGAATTCGCTTGGGATGCTGACGAGGCAATCCAGTTCATGGATACGGTTGGCTCCGTCGCTGCGGCGACCGCACGCGGCGCTATCAAAATCGATATGCATAATGACGTTCGCGCGATTGCTTATGAACTGAGTGGGCGCGCGTCCGACAGTTGGCAACATGGCCTGGCTTTGTGCCTGCGGGGAGCCGATGCAGAAACGGCCCGCCGGACTGTCGTGAGCGAATTGGGGCCTGATCGCGATGCGGTATGTCCGGAAGATCGTAAGGCGATCCTCTTCGATCTTGGTTTGGGCACGATCCAGGCGGATATCTGCGTTCGATCAGCCGAGCCTGAAATCGTTGCCATCCTCCGTCGTGCGGTTGGGCGGCCGTTTTTTGCCGATGGCGAATTTGCCGTTCCCGAATTGCCGCGGCTCAGTCCCCATCGGGTGTTCCGCTGTAACTTCGGTCGTATCGAAGTATTCCAGTCGATTCCGCCAGCCGATGGAAAAAGTCCCGACGGTCCGCACACCCATGTCCTTCCACGATTGCTGGCCCAACGTCGGACACATGCGGCGAACATTCCGCTTCCGGCGGATTGGATTCCGTGCATGACGTTGTTTCCGCCGAACCCGCTCCTGACGCTCGCGGGTGCGCGCAAGCCCTTCGACTCCGCGCAATTCGAGGCGTTTCAATCCTTGTGGGATCGCTACGGCGAGCCCGAGCTGGTTGCGCTCAAGAAAGCCATTCTGCCGCGTCTGCTTTTCGGCGAGGAGCCGGGAACGCGCGACGACGTATCGGAGTCAAGAGCGTCGCGGAATGTCTTTCGCGTCGCGGCCCGGCAAGCGAAGCGTCTCAAAGCCGATTGACCGTGGACAAGAATCTCCCTTATGGTTTCGCTCGATGGTTCCCTTCGGGGATCAAAAGGGAACACGGTGACGGTCGAAAGGCCCGATGCCGTGGCTGCCCCCGCAACTGTAAGCGGCGAGCCGCGCACCACGATGTCACTGGCGTAAGCCGGGAAGACGGTGCAAGGCAACGACCCGCGAGCCAGGAGACCTGCCATCACGGTTGTCACGTGCGAGCACATTGGCCGGGGTGCGCCGATGGGGAACTGGATCGCGCCTTGCGGGGCAGGTTTGGGACTTTGGTTCGTGGTGACGTGAACCACGAGGTCTCGAACGATGATTCGTTATCATGACTCTTTTCTATTTTCCTTAGTCGCCGTCTTCACGTATGCCGGTCTGCACGCCGCCGCTGCACAGGATGCAGCATCGTCGGGACCGGTTACGATCCCGACGATCGGTGTCAGCGGCAGCAACGCCGGCGGCGAACTCAATCTCACCGTGCCGTCGTCACTGCCAGCCGGCTCAATCTCACGCCGATGGAAACGCCGGCGAGCGTCCAAATCATGAGCGGCGATGCGCTGCGCGAGCGCGGCGACCGGACCGTGATGGAAGCGGTGACCCAGGCCACCGGCATTACCGGCGTGGCGGGACCGGGAAACGGCAATTCGGGATTAAGCGCGCGCGGGTTTACCGGCGTGACCTCGGTCATGCAGCTCTATGACGGAACCCAGCTTTATGTCGGGTCGGGCACGGTAACGTTCCCCTACGACATCTGGACGGTGGATCGGATCGAGGTGCTCAGCGGCCCGGCTTCGGTGCTCTACGGACAGGGTGCGATCGGCGGCGTCGTGAACGTGGTTCCGCGGCGTCCCAATCCGACGAATTTCGAGAACAGCGTCCGGCTCGCGATCGGATCGGACAACACGTTCCGCGACGCGGTCGACAGTACCGGTCCGCTCAGTTCCAAGGCGTCGTATCGGCTCGATGTCAGCCACAACAGTTCGGACGGTTGGGTCGATCGCGGTCAATCCGACAGTCTGGCGATTTCGGGCAGCCTGCGGGTCGACATGACGCCCGATCTTCACTTCGTCTTGTCGAACGATTACGGCAACCAGAATCCGATGGGCTATTTCGGCGTGCCGCTCATCAACGGACAGCTCAACACCGCGCTGCGCTACAAGAATTTCAATGCTTCGAATGCGACGATCAATTGGGTCGACAACTGGACGCAGCTCAAGACCGAATGGGCCGCGACCGACTACATCACGATCCATAACGATGTGTATTGGCTGAGCACCAACCGGCACTGGCGGGAAATCGAGGCCTATCCCTATCAGAAAGCGTCGGCGACGATCCTGGAAGGCACGTTTCTCGAGGTCTATCATAATGAATCGCAATACGGCGATCATGCCGACGCGACGTTCCGCAGCGAAATTTTCGGCATGAAGAACGAGTTCGAAGCCGGGTTCGATCTCAATCGGGTTCGCTTCGAGAATTCCAGCAATACGCCCTTCGCCGGCAGCGCCACGCTCAATCCGTTCAACTTCACACCGATCAACTTCACGCCGACCACCACGGCGCCGCGCCTCCTCACCCATACCGATCAGTATGCGCCGTTCACCGAAGATCGTCTGTCGCTGACGGACCAAGTATCGCTGGTCGCGGGCCTGCGTTACGACCATTACGATTTCTCGCGCACGGATATGGCCGCCCATACGACGACCAGCCGCGGCTTTTCCAGTTCAAGCTGGCGCACCGGCATCGTCTACAATCCGGTTCCGAATATCGCGTTGTATGGTCAATTCGCCAACGCGACCGATCCGGTGAGCTCGCTCATCTCGCTCAGTGTGGCGCAGGAGCAATTCACCCTGGCGCGCGGCAAGGAGTTCGAGGCCGGCGTGAAGGGATCGTTGTGGGACAATCGGGCCGAATGGACCTTCGCCGCTTATGAGATCATCAAGAAGAACCTGCTGATCGCCGACCCCATCAATCCCGCCATCACCGATCAAATCGGACAGCAATCGTCGCATGGCCTCGAAGCCTCGTTCGCGTTCGATGTCGGTTACGGTTGGCGCGTCCAGGCCAACGGCACGATCCTGCGCGCGAAATTCGACCGATTTGCCTCGTCGGTCGGCGGCGTCGCTGTATCCTATGCCGGGAACACGCCGCCCAATGTACCGAGCCGCGCCGCGAATCTTTTCGCGACGTGGAATTTCCTGCCGGGGTGGGAGGCGAGTTCGGGTTTGCAGTATGTCGGTCATCGCTATGCCGACAATGCGAATACGCTGATCCTGCCGTCCTACTATGTCTTTAATCTGGGGCTGCGCTGGTTCCCGACCGAGCGGATCGAGACGGCGGTCAATCTCTACAATGCCTTGGACAGTGTCTATGCGGCGGCGCCGTCTAACGGCGGGACGCAGTGGGTCCTCGGACCGCCACGCGCGATCGAGGCCTCCGTGACGGTGAAGTTCTAGCCTTAGACGCGCCGGCGGCGCATTTGCCACAGGAAGAATGCGCCGCCGATCGCCGCCGTGAAGATGCCGATCGGCAGATCCTCGGGCGCCATGACGGTGCGCGCGCATACGTCGATCCAGACGAGGAACACCGCGCCGCCCAGCGCGCAGGCGGGAAGGAGCGTCCGGTTATTCGATCCGACGAAGAGACGCAGGATGTGGGGGATCATCAAACCGACGAAGCCGATGGCGCCTGACACCGCGACCAGCGTTCCGGTGACGACGGCGGCAACGAGAAAGAGCCTGAGACGGAATTTCGCGACGTCGATGCCGAGGGTCAGCGCGCTTTCGTCGCCGAGGATCAGCGCGTCGATGCGGCGCGCCTGTGCGATGAGATAAAAGAGCCCGCCGGCGAGCACGATCGCCGGTATCGCCAGATTGCCCCAGCGCGCATGGCCGAGGCTGCCCAGCATCCAGAATATGATCGAAGCGGCGCCCTGGCGATCGCCCTGGAAGATCAGGAAATTGGTCGCGGCCATCAGCACGAAGGAAACCGCGACGCCGCTTAAGATCAGCCGGTCGGGGCTCAGACGGCGCTGGCTTCCGGCGACGCCGGTCACGAGGCCGACCGACAGCAGGGCGCCGGCGAATGCCGCGATCGGCAGCGTGAGAGGACCGAGGAACGCGCCGGTATGAAGCAGGACGGTGACCGCGCCCAGCGCCGCACCGGCGGAGATGCCGAAGAGGTACGGATCGGCCAGCGGATTGCGGGTCGCGGCTTGCAGGCTCGCGCCGACGACGGCGAGGCCGGCGCCGGTGATCGCGCCGAGAAGTACACGCGGCAGGCGCAACTGCCAGATGATCGCCTCGTCGCTCGGGCTCCAGTCGGGGGTGAGCGACGCGGGAAAGAAGACGTGCCAGACGATCCGCAAGGCGGTCATCGGCGCGATCGATACCGCGCCGATGCCGACGGCGACGACGAGGCTCGCGATCAGAAGCACGGTCAGTCCGATCGATACCGCGCTCCGCGATCGCATTAGAAACGCTCCGGATAAAAGGCGCGTGCCAACGCCTCGATGGCGTCGATATTGCGCACGCCCGGAGTCGCGGCCGCATAGGGAATGACGGCGAAGCGGCGGTTACGGATGGCATCGATATCGGCCAGCACGGCGTTGGCGGTCAGGAACGCGATCTTCTGCGTCGCGGTGACGGCGCCGTAATCGACGATGATGATGAATTGCGGATCGCGCCGCACGACCGCTTCCCAATTCACTTTTGTCCAGCTTGTGGCGACGTCGTCCGCGATATTGCGTCCGCCGGCGGCCGCGATGATCGCCGTCGGCATCGCGAACTTGCCGGCGGTTATCGGTGCATCCTCGCCGGAATCGTAGACGAAAACGCGCAACGGCGTCGCGTGCTCGCCGATTTTCGCCGCGACGCTATCGAGTCTCTGCCTGAAGCTTGCGATCAAGGCCTGGGCGCGCTCTTCGACGCCGAAGATTTTTCCGACCGCGATCGTGTCGTCATACATGTCGTCGATCGCGATCGGCTTGCGTGGCCCGAGACGGATACAGGATTCGCGGATGGCATAGGTCTTGATGTCGAACGGGGCGAGGGTTTCGGGCGTCACGTCGCCGCCGACCCGCATGCCATAGCCCCATCCGGCCGCGTAGAAATCGGTTTTCGCCCCGAGCAGCACTTCGAGCGACGGATAGGTCCGCGCCAGCTCGCGGACGCCGGCCAGCTTGACGCGCGCGCTCGGCGTGATCTTTTCCAGGGTGCTGATGCCGCTATAGCCGGCCATCGATCCCTGCAGGTCGAGCGCGAGCAGCGTCTCGGTGATGTTGATGTCGTTGCTGACGGCGTGCGTCGGGGCTCGGGCGAAAATCTCCGGGGTCCCGCAATTGTCGATCGTAACCGGAAAATCGCTGGCGATCGCCGGCGAAGCGAATGCCGCAGCGATGAGGCCGGCGAGAAGGCGCAAAATCATCGTGTCACGCCTCATAAAGAATGCAGGCGCGCCCGGTGACGGGGTGGGAATTGATGCGAACTTTGACGTCGAACACGGTCTCGATCAGGGCGGATGTAAGGATATCGGCGGGTGCGCCCTCGGCGACGATCTTGCCGTGATGCAAGACATAGAGACGGTCGCAATAGGCGGCGGCCTGGTTGAGATCGTGCAGCGAGGCGAGGGCGGTGATCCCGAGCTGTTTCACCAGCCGCAGGATGTCGCGCTGATACCGGATGTCGAGATGATTGGTCGGCTCGTCGAGAATCAGGAGTTTCGGCTGCTGAACCAGCGCCCGAGCGACCAGCGCCCGCTGTTTCTCGCCGCCGGAGAGGGTATCGAAAGCCTGCCCGGCGCATGACCCGAGTCCGACCTGCGCGAGCGAATCCGCGATGAGACGCTGCTCTACTTCGCCATCGC
The DNA here is from genome assembly GCA_903828515.1 of uncultured Rhodospirillales bacterium. Lineage (GTDB taxonomy): Bacteria > Pseudomonadota > Alphaproteobacteria > ATCC43930 > CGMCC-115725 > CAIKMD01. The sequence continues at coordinate 468,492 of CAIKMD010000002.1, forward strand.
GCGCGAAGACGCCTTGATGTGGCGTCCGGCCAAGCGCGACGACATCGGCGACGGTCAGGCCGAAATCGGCGGGAAACTCCTGCAAGACGGTTGCCGTCATTTGGGCGGAGGCGCGCGCGCTGAGACTCCAAACGTCCTTGCCGTCGAGCAGCACGGCGCCCGATTGCGGTCGGTGCATGCGATAGACACAGCGCAAGAGCGAGGACTTGCCGCTACCGTTCGGGCCGACGATTCCGATGAAGGAACCCGGCGCGGCCGTGAGGGACACACCGCGTAGAATCAGGCCCCCCGGCACTTCCCACATAAGGTCGCGAATGCCGACTTCGGTCATGCCGGCACTCATCCCCTCGGTTCGATGGTGTGACTCGGTTTGGAGAGCGCTGTCTCGCGAATACGCAGGCCGGCCGCTTCGAGGCTCAAATCGCGCGCGATAAGCTCCCCGAATTGATCGCTCTCGCCCGCGGGTCTACGGAACAGGTCATAGACGCCGGGTGCGGTGGCGATGAGCGTTGTATCCGCGAGTTGAGGGTGGGCGCATAATCTGTCGCAGGCGCTCAGATGCACAACTCCCGATGCTCCGCCTGTTGAACCGAGGATTTCGGCAAGAATCCGGGCGTCCGCCTTGCTGTCCGATGTTCCGAGCGGACATCCCGGCGTGCCCGAACAGGCGACCATCGAAGCCGCCGGGTCATCAGGATCACATGTTAGTCCGATTGCCGCGAGAGATTGCATCACGCGATGAGCGATTTCTCGCGGGACGGATGGAATGATGACGCTTTGCCAGGGTGTAAAACGCAGGCTGCCGTCGCCGTTTTCTTCAGCAATGATGGCAAGCTGAGTCAAAGTCTCCGGGGCGATACGACCGACCAAGGGCACCGCGCCGACGTGGGCAAGTCCATGCTCACGCTGATCCCGTATACCGACATGTCCTGAAGAGACGGCGGGTTGCCGTCGCCAACGCGAGATTTCCGCGCCACGCCGCAGGTCCAGGTCATGCACCTGTGATAACCGGTCGAAAAATTCTTGGCGAGAAACGTAAGTGAAAAGATCATTGAAGCGCGTGATGCGCGGGTGGCGTCGCGCTTCTTCAAAGAACAGCGAAAGCGCCGCCGCGATGGCCGCAACTGCACGTTCCGTGCGAATGGCGACAAACGGCGTGTCGTCCTCGGCTTGAAGGGGAGGGTGGCCGGCGAAGCCAAGCGCTATCATCGTGCCGCCGGCCATGCTCGACAGCCAGATGTCGTGCGGCTGGTCGACGGCGGCAACCGCTTCACCGCCATCGACGAGAAAAGAAAACTTCGCCGATAATTTCCAACACGTCTCGTCTGTCTCGATATGAGCAAGGAGATCGCGCGCGATCGGCAAGATATCCATATGCTGTGACACGTCGAGACCGGCGGTCGGACTCACCATGACGTTTCGGACGTCGTCCGCTTCCGGTCGCGTCGGACCAAGCCCGGCATCGAGAAGAGTATCGACGAGGGCGGCTTCCTTGTCCGGCGAAACGCCACGAATGTGAAGGTTTACCAGTTTGGTCATGTCGATGATTCCGTTGCCGAAGCGAAAGGCGGCATCGGCGATCGTGCGGGCTTGCGCGGCGGTCAGGTGCCCGAAGGTCAGCCTGATGCGGCAATTGCCGCCGTCCTGGGATCGCGAAATTCGGAACAAGCGCGGCTTCGTCGAGGGTCGTTCAGACATCGAGGCACCTTGGTCACACCAAAGGCCAGAGCAAAGCGTGGGCTAATGGATGGCCCACTTCACATCGAGACTCCCCGTCCGATGTGCTCACACATGACCGCGACCATCGGCAGGTCTCCTGGCTTGCGGGTCCTAACCTTTCATCGCCTTCCCAACGGCCGAGGCCGCCAGTGGCTATTGATGAATGGCTCTCCGCTCACAGTTGCGGGGGCAGTCACGGATTTGGCACGATGCCTCACCGTGTTCCCTCTTAGGCCCTTGCGGGCACCGACGGCGGGTGCACTGTTGCATGACGGCCTGTCATCGTAAAGACCGCGCAGCGGGGAACGTCATCCCCACAAGCGGGCGGAGAAGGTTGTTTTTTCAGATGATGTCGATTTTCGAGGGGTTGCTTCGGACGGTTGCTATCATCTGACGCGCAATCAAGAGACGTGGAGCGGCGCGGCATGAAGAGGATTCTCATCATCGGGATCGGCGCGGGGGATCCCGATTACATCACCATGCAGGCGGTGAAGGCGCTCAACGAGGTCGATGCGTTCTTCATCATGGACAAGGGCGACGCCAAGGAAAAGCTGATCGCGCTGCGCAAGGAAATTTGCAAGCGATACATCAAGAGTGACGACTATCGCTTTGTTGATGCAGTAAGTCCTGAGTGGGATCGCGGTGCCGAAGATTACCGGGCGACGGTCGAGGACCTCAATAACGACAAGCAGGCCGTGTTCGAGCAATTGATCGAAGGGCTCGGTCCGGACGAGTGTGGCGCGTTCCTCATTTGGGGCGATCCGATGCTCTATGACAGCACGATCCGCATCGTCGCCGCGATTGCCGCGCGCGGCGTCCACCTCTTCGACTACGAGGTCATCCCCGGCATCACCAGCATCCAGGCGCTGGCGGCAAAACATAAGACCCCGCTCAATCACATCGGCCAGTCGGTCGAGATCACCACCGGGCGAAAGCTCGGCGAGGGATTTCCGGCCGGGTTCGACACGGTCGTCGTCATGCTCGATGCCCGCAACGTCTATAAGCAGTTCGCCGATCAGGACATCGATATCTATTGGGGCGCCTATATCGGTACGCCCGACGAAATCCTCATCGCCGGGAAGCTGAAGGACGTCGCCGGCGAGATCGAGCGCCGCCGGGCCGATGCGCGGCGCGAAAACGGCTGGATCATGGACACCTATATCTTGCGTCGGGGCGTCGGGGACGGGAGCTGATCGCCGGCCGCCGCAAAACGCCTACGGCGACAGCGAATTGCACCGATCAAGTACAAAATGTTTCCGAACGCAAAATATCGGTCTTGATCCCCCTTGGCCTTTGGGCACAAGCTGTAGCGTTCACGGTGCTTCGGATGCCACTACATCTGGGGCCGGCGGGGAATTCGGCGCGCCAAATCAAGCGGTTAGCCGGGGCTGCCTTCGCAACTCTCAGCGACGAGCGGCTGTCGCTTCAGGCCACCGATGCAGTCGCATCGGGACGGTCCGGCAGCCACCATATCTGCGAGCGAGAAGGTGCCGTGAGCACGAAAGACGTCCTCGGGCGGAGTGCTCCGGAGGCCGCTTGCAGCGACGGCGATAAGCCGCCCGATCGACGCGCAAGCAGTCCCGACGGCTTCCCCTCAAGGCAAGAACAAGGGGAAGATTAATGTCCGCACGGGCCTACGACATCGATAAACACGGTCACCTCGTCGCGTTCACGCCGAACGTCGCGCGCTATATTCCGGTGAAGGAACACGCCGAAGCGCCGCCGATCGTTCTGGAAAAGCGCGCGCCGCTTCCCGGTCCGCTAGGGGCCCCGCCGAAGCCTTCCGATCTTCGCCTCGACCGCAGCCGCGACGCGCTGTTGACTCCGTTCGGCAAGGCGACCCTCCAGGATCGCTATCTGATGCCCGGCGAGAGTTTCCAGGACATGTTCGCCCGCGTCTCCTGTGCCTATGCCGACGACGTCGACCATGCACAACGCCTCTACGACGCGATGTCGCGCCTGTGGTTCATGCCGGCGACGCCGGTGCTGTCGAACGGCGGCACCACCCGCGGCCTGCCGATTTCGTGCTTTCTCAATACCGTTCCGGATTCGCTCGAAGGCATCGTCGATATCTGGGACGAGAATGTCTGGCTCGCATCCAATGGCGGCGGTATCGGCACCTATTGGGGCAATGTTCGCTCGATCGGTGAGGCAGTCAAAGGCTGCGGCGAGACCTCGGGCATCATTCCGTTCATTCATGTGATGGACGGGCTGACCCTGGCGATCAGCCAGGGCTCGCTGCGCCGCGGCTCGGCAGCCTGCTATCTCGACATCCATCATCCCGAGATCGAGGAATTCCTCGAGATCCGCAAGGCGTCCGGCGACTTCAACCGCAAGGGCCTCAACCTCCATCACGGCATCAACATCACCGACGAATTCATGGAGGCGGTGCGGCTCGGCGGCATGTTTGGGCTCAAGAGCCCCAAGACCGGCGAGACGCTGCGCGAGGTCAATGCCCGCCAACTCTGGCAGCGCATTCTCGAGACCCGGATTCAGACCGGCGAGCCGTACATGCTGTTCATCGATACGGTCAATCGCGCGCTGCCGAAACATCAGCGCGACCTCGGCCTCAAAGTGTCGAGTTCCAACCTCTGCAGCGAGATCGTGCTGCCGACCGGCATGGATCACAAGGGCAAGGAACGCACCGCAGTGTGCTGCCTCTCCTCGCTCAATCTCGAGATGTGGGACGAATGGCACGAAGAGCCGGGCTTGGTCGAAGACGTGCTGCGCATGCTCGACAACGTGCTGAGCCAGTTCATCAAGGATGCGCCCGACAGCATGGAGCGGGCGAAATACTCGGCGCTGCGCGAACGCTCGGTCGGCCTCGGCGTGATGGGCTTCCACTCGTTCCTGCAGGCCAAGGGCGTACCGTTCGAAAGCGCGATGGCGAAGTCTTGGAACTTCAAGATTTTCCGCAAGATCCGTCGCGAGGCCGATGCGGCGTCGGTCGCGCTGGGCCTTGAACGCGGTCCGTGTCCCGACGCGCTCGAACGCGGCATGACCGCGCGGTTCAGCCACAAGATCTCGATCGCGCCGACGGCGTCGATCAGCATCATCTGCGGCGGCACCAGCGCCTGCATCGAACCGATCCCGGCCAACGTCTATACGCACAAGACGCTGTCCGGCGCCTATGTCGTGCGCAACCCGCATCTGGAAAAATTGCTTGCGGCCAAGGGCCTCGACACCCAGGAGACCTGGCAATCGATCGTCGAGCATGAGGGTTCGGTGCAACATCTCGATTGCCTGAGCGACAGCGAGAAGGCGACCTACCGCACCGCGTTCGAGATCGATCAGCGCTGGATCATCGATCTCGCCGCCGATCGCGCCCCGTTCATCTGCCAGAGCCAGTCGATCAACCTCTATCTGCCGGCCGATATCGACAAGTGGGATCTGCATATGCTGCACTGGACGGCATGGAAGCGCGGGATGAAGAGCCTCTATTACTGCCGCTCCAAGTCGATCAGCCGCGCTGCCTTCGCGGGCCAGCTCGAAAAGGTCGTGCAGCACACCAGCGACGCGGGCCGCACCGATTACGAGGAGTGCCTGTCGTGTCAGTAAAAGGTCTCGGCGATCTCGATCCGCGCACGCTCATCGGCACCGGCAAGGTCGGGCTGCTCAAGGCGACCGGCACCTACAATGTCGAACGCTATCCCTGGGCCTACGAGTTCTGGAAGCGCCAGCAACAGACCCATTGGATGGGCGAGGAAGTGCCGCTCGGCGCCGACATCAAGGACTGGGCGTCGGATCGCGTGACCGACGGCGAACGCAGCCTGCTGACCCAGATCTTCCGTTTCTTCACCCAATCGGATGTCGAGGTCGGCGACAACTACCTCAAGCGCTACATCCCGATCTTCCAGCCGCTCGAAGTGCAGATGATGATGGCCGCGTTCTCGAACATGGAGACGGTTCACATCGACGCCTACGCGCTATTGCTGAAGACGCTCGGCATGCCGCAATCGGAGTTCGAGGCGTTCCACGACTACGCCGAGATGCGCGCCAAGGCCGACTACATGCACACGTTTGGCGTCGGCACGGTGTCGGACGTCGCCCGCACGCTCGCCATGTTCGGCGCCTTTACCGAGGGCATGTCGCTCTTCGCGAGCTTCGCCATGCTGCTCAACTTCCCGCGCCACAACAAGATGAGCGGGATGGGCCAGATCGTGACCTGGTCGGTGCGCGACGAGAGCCTTCATTGCGAGGCGATCACCCGGCTGTATCACGAATGGAATCGCGAAACCGGTGCGGTGACCAAGGCGGTGCGCGACGACATTCTCGACGTTGCCAAGACGATGGTTCATCTGGAAGAGCGCTTCGTCGATCTTGCCTTCGGGCTTGGCGAAATCCAGGGCATGACGGCGACGGACATCAAATCCTATGTCCATTACATCGCCGATTGGCGCCTGACCCAGTTGAAGCTCACGCCGGCCTTCGGCTACTTCGCCGAGCAGGCGAGCGGCTATCACCAGGTCAAACCGCATCCGTTGCCCTGGCTGGTGGAAATCCTCAACGGCGTCGAACACGCCAATTTCTTCGAGCAGCGCGCCACGGAGTATTCCAAAGGCGCGACGAGCGGAAGCTGGGACGGCGCCGACGGCGTCTGGGCGGCTTTCGAGGCGCAAGACAAAGTCGCGCAGCACGCCGCGGAGTAGGACCTTCTCTTAGAATCTCTCTCGGCGCTTGCGGGGAGAGAAGGTTATTTAGCCGCGCCGCCCAGTTTTTTTCGGGTGGGTTTCGCCCTCACCTTGCGCAGGCGCCTGCGGTTGGCGCGCAGCCAGTAGAGCGCGAGGATCGTGAGCCCGTTCTGGATGTCGCCGGTCTGGAGCCGCTTCATCGCTTCACGGTAAGCCAGCACGACCACCTTGATGTCCTCGTGCTCGGCGGCAACCCCGTGAATGCCGCCGGCGCCGCGCGAATCGACCAACCCGCACAACACCTCGACCGTTTCGGTGCAGGCACCGGGGCTCGGCATATAGCGATGGACCGGGATGAGCGGACCCTTGATCGCGATGCCGGCTTCTTCCTGGGCTTCGCGCCGGGCCAGATCGGCCGGGGTTTCGCCTTCGTGATCGATGATCCCGGCGACAATCTCGAGTTCCCACCCGGCCATGCCGGCGAGGTGGGCTGGCAGGCGGAACTGCTCGATCAGGACGACGGCGTCGCGCTTCGGGTCATAGAGCAGAACGCCGACCGTGTGGTGGCGCTCGAAGACCTCACGCTCCATCCTGCTGCTCCACGCGCCGCTATAGAGGCGGTGGCGCAGACGATAGCGGTCGAGGCGGAAGAAGCCTTTGTGCAGCGTTTCGCGTTTGAGGATTTCGACGGCGTCGTCACTCACGCCGGGACTTTAGAGGGAAGTCCCGGCGGGCGACAATCTCTGGCGGCGTAGCAGGGCTAAGAATTCCAGTAGAAATCCATCGCCTGTCCGCCCGACGCCGACACATTCACGTCGCGACTCTGCGTCTGTCCCTGGTTGGTCACGCTGAGCTTGTAACGGCCGGGTGCCAGATGCGCGAAGAAGTAAGGGCCATCGGATATCGCGTCGAGCACGGTCCGGCCCTTGGTGTCGACCAGCGTCACGTTCACATCGGCGATGAACTGGCCCGACTTCGTCAGCGCGAATTGAAGCCGCAGATTGTACTGGCTCTTCACCGACTGCAGCGTCTGGCGGTCCTCGTCACCGGCGCCGCCGGTGATGTAGCTGACGTCGCCCTGGCGTTGCGACTGGAGGGTCGGGGGCGCCATCGGCGGGGGCGGCACGATGGCTTGCTGGGCGGGCGCTGCCTCCATCGGCGTGATCGGCGCCATTTGCTGCGTCGGGTATGGCTGGATCGGCGGGATCGGTCGCGGCTGAAACTCCTGGCTATGGGCGGCCAAGGCGATCGCGGTGAGCGAAAGTGCGGTAATCAGGAACAGTTTCATGGCTTGTGCTCTCCTGCGGGCGAAGGCTTGCGGTTTCGCGCAGGAACAAGAATGGCCGCGGTTCGTCGTTTTTGTTGGGCGGGTTGTTGGCTTTTCTGGGGCAGGTTTTAAGATGCCGTCATGACGACGATCGCCGCGGACGACCGTTTTATCGATCTGGCGCTGTTCGAGCGCACCCCGCTGGTGCTCGCGCCGTTCGACCACATCATCGTTCCCGGCTTCGTGCCCGCCGAGGCGCGCGCGGCGCTGGCGGCCGATTATCCGAAGATCGACCGGCCCGGCAGCTTTCCGGTCGGTGACCTCCGCTTCGGTCCGGCCTTCCGGTCCTTTCTTGATGCGATCGAAGGGCCGGCGATGCGTGGGGCCTTCGCGCGCAAGTTCGGCATCGATCTCGACGGGCGGCCGACCATGGTGACGGTGCGGGGGCGCGCCCAACTGAAAGACGGGAGCATCCACACCGACACCGCGTCGAAGCTGATCACTGTCCTGGTCTATATGAACGAGGCGTGGGAAGCCCCCGGCGGCCGGCTCCGGCTGCTGCGCTCTGCCGACAACCTCGACGACGTGGTGACCGAGGTGCCGCCGGCGGCGGGAACGCTGCTGGCCTTCCGGGTGAGCAAGAATTCCTATCACGGTCATGCGCCGGCCAGCGGCCCGCGCCGCGTCGTGCAACTCAACTGGGTCGAGAGCGAGGCCGTGGTGCGGCGCGAGAGGCTGCGCCATGGGATTTCGGCGCGGGTCAAACGGCTGCTGCCGTTTCGGGGTTAACCGGTCGCTAACCGTCCCGCTTCTAGACTAGGCCCATGAAACCGCAGCAAAAACCGGCCGAGAAACGCTTTCTCGGCCTGCGTCGGGGCAGTTGGATCGTCACCACGATCGTGCTGTCGCTGTGCGGCTATATCTACGCGTTCCACGAGCCGTCGACGCCGAATGCGCTGCAGAGCAAAGAGGCACAGACACCCAACCGTCTGCGCAGCCCTTGGGGCGTCGAGCACCCGCTTTAGGTTTTATTCGTCGCGCCCGGCGATTTCGGCCTGCCACGGGGCGACGCGGCGCTCGATCCAGACGATCAGCGCATTCAATCCGATCGCCAGCATCATCAGGATCACCACCGGCACGAACATCGTCGCGGTGTCGAAGTTGTTCGCCGATTGAATGATGATTCCGCCGAGACCCGAGATCGCGGTGAAGAACTCGGCGATGATCATCGCGACGACGGCGCGGCCGACCGCGAGGCGAATGCCGGCCATGATGTAGGGCAGGGTGGCGGGCAGGATGATCCGCCGCAGGATCGTCGTGTCGGATGCGACGAAAGATGTTCCGACTTCGATCATGCTCACCGGCACGGCGGCGACGCCGGCCCAAGTGTTGATGCAGACCGGAAAGATCGACATCAGGAACACGATCGCGACCTTGACGGTGAAGCCGAGGCCGAGCCACAGGATCAGCAACGGGACGAGCGCCACCAGCGGCATCGCGTAACCAGCGGTGACGTAGATGCCGAGCGCTGCTTCCGTGGTGCGGAACCGCCCGACCACCAGACCCAGCGGCACACCGACCACGATCGCCAGCGCATAACCGAGAATGAAGGGCTGAAGGCTTTGCCCCAGCGCGACCCATATTTTGCCCGAGCGCGCCAGCACGACGAACGCTTCGGCGATCGCGCTTGGATAGGATCCGAAGACGGGGTTGATGTCGCGGCCGAAGAACTCCCAGAACCCGAGGAAGATCGCGACTGACAGCGTGGTAATGGCCCAGCGCGGCATCGCGGCCATCACGCGGCGACCGGAGGCGGCGCGTGCAGCGCCTGCCACAGGCGATAGCGGATGGTCGCGAATTCCGGCGTGCCGCGCACCAGGCCGAGATCGCCACGCGGTCGCGGCAACGCCACGTCCATGATCTCTTGAATCCGCCCCTGACGCATCACGATGACGCGGTCCGCCAGCAGCACCGCTTCGTCGAGATCGTGGGTGACGAAAAGAATCGTTTTGCCGGTGCGCGCCTGAATGTCGAGCAATTCGGCCTGCATCGACTCGCGCGTCTGCGCATCGAGCGCGCCGAACGGCTCGTCCATCAGCAATACCTTCGGGTCGATTGCCAAGGCCCGCGCGATGCCGACGCGCTGCTTCATGCCCCCCGACAATTGGTGCGGCCGGCGCCGCGCTGAATCCTTGAGGCCGACGAGATCGAGATAGCGCATCGCGGTATCGGTCAGCGCGTGGCCGCGCATGTGTTTCATCTCGAGACCGAACATCACGTTCTCGATCGCGGTGAGCCACGGTAGCAACTCGGCATGCTGAAACACCATGCCGCGATCGTGGCCGCAGCCAACGACGGCGTGGCCATCGACTGTGACCTGTCCGGCGCTCGCGTCTTCGAGCCCCATGGCGATGCGCAGCGCGGTGGTTTTGCCGCAACCCGACGGACCGATCAGGACCACGATCTCGCCGTCGCGCACGCTGAAGCTGATGCGATCCAACGCCTGGATATGCTGAACGACACCGTCGGTCTTGAGCGTGAATCGCTTTGAGACCTCGATGAGGCTGACCTCACCCATCGACTGCGAACCTAATTGCCGGCGCGGGCGAGCGCTTCTTTGCGGGGGCCGCCATCGGTGACGATGGCGAGGTCGTCGAGCTTGGGCTGATCGCCCGATGCCACCGATTGCTGCTGCATCCAGTTGAGGCGATCCGCCGGCAGTCCGATCTCCGGATCGAGCGAATGGTTCTTCACCGCGTCGTCGAAGATATAGGCGGGGCGGGGATCGTCAGCGTTGATGTTGGCGGTCGCGCGGGTCAGGACGATGGTCTCGTCGGGATGCGCGATGGCAAAGCGATAGGCCGAGATTTCCGCGGCGAGGAAACGGACCAGCTCGTCGTGGCGTTTTTTCTCGACCGCACCGCTGGTCATCAGACAGATGCGCAGATATTCGGGCAACACGTCGCGCGCCGCGACCAACAGCTTCACGCCGGCCTTCTCGGCGATCGGCGTGTATTCGCCCGAGATCACCGCGCCGTCCACCACGCCGGCGGCGAGCGCCTTGTAGCGATCGTTGTCGCCGCCGAGATTGGCGAACTTCACGTCGTCAACGCTGACGTTGTATTTTCGCAGCAGCGTGCGGATGAGCTGATCGGGCATCGCGCCGGGCTGCGAAATGGCGATGGTCTTGCCCTTCAAATCCTGCGGCGTGGCGACGCCGCCGCGCACGAATACGCCATGCGGCAGGCCCGGCCATTGGCAGCCCATCACCTTCACGTCGGCGCCGCGCGACGCCGCGATCATCGCGCCTGCCGGGCTGCCTTCATAAGAATCGACCTGGCCGGCGAGCAGCGCCTTGATGCCGATCGCGTCGCTCTCGACCTGGGTGAGGGTGAGTTTGAGACCCTGCTTCTCGGCAAAGCCCTTGTTGACCATGAAGAGGTAACCGGAATCGCTTTTGGCCGCGAGGATGGCGTGGTTCCATTCCTTGTCTTCGGCGCGGGCCGGGGCTGCCAGGGTCAGGACCGCGAGCGCGGCGGCGGTGACGGCAAATTTCATCGGCATCGGCGTTTCCCCGGACAAGAATTATAATTGCAATCTAGCGGTGTCCCGCCGCACGCAAAAGGGGCCAGGCTTTTCAGGGCCTGACCCCTTTCGTAGCGCTGGCTCGGGGGCACGGATTCGAACCGTGGACCGATCGGTTAACAGCCGATTGCTCTACCGCTGAGCTACCCCCGAACAAAACGGGTGCGGTATCGACGACGTTCGCGGCTTATAACAGAGCCGCAAACGCGATGCCACCCGCGATAACAACGGGGTGGCGTTGGAGGCCGAACCGAGAATCGAACTCGGGTACGAGGATTTGCAGTCCTCTGCATAGCCACTCTGCCATCCGGCCGACGCCGCGTCCGAGATATAGAATGGCGGCCCTGCGCCGTCCATAGACCGTCCTCATCGGCGCCATCGCCGGTGTGGCAAATCGCGCCGGGAGCTGGGCCCGGGACGGCGCGGTAACTACGTTGTCACGGTCGGGTTGCTACTCTATAAACTTGATCCGGTTATTGGCGTTTAGCCTTGAGTTGCAATGGTTAACTACCCCGCCTCGCGACTGAACATGGTCGAGTGTCAGCTTCGGACCAACAAGGTCACTGACGAAGCCGTGCTGGACGCTTTCCTCTCGGTGCCGCGCGAGCGCTTCGTGCCGCCGCATGCGCGGGGCGTCGCCTATGTCGATGAGGACATTCCTCTCGGTCGCGGCCGTGCCCTGATGGAGCCGATGGTGCTGGCCCGGCTGCTGCAGCTGGCGGGCGTGACGAAGACAGACAAGGCATTGGTGATCGGCTGCGCGACCGGCTACGCGGCGGCTTTGCTCGCGCCGATGGCCGCGCAGGTCACGGCGGTCGAAAGCGATACGGAATTCGCGAATCAGGCACGTGTTCTCCTGGCCGAACTCGGTTGCGGTGGAGTCGGGATCGTGCAGGGTCCGCTCGAAGCGGGATGGCGCGGTAACGCGCCCTATGATGTGATCGTGATCGACGGCGGGGTGGCTCAGGTGCCGCCCGTCGTAGCCGAGCAGCTCGCAGAAGGCGGCAGGCTGGTCACGGTGATGAAGCCGGGCGACGAAGTCGGCCAGGCGGTCTTGATGACACGCGCCGAGGGCGTGGTGTCGAGCCGTCCGGTCTTCGATGCCGCGGTCACGTGCTTGGCGGGTTTTGCGCGCGCGCCGAGTTTTGTTTTTTGAGACATGCGTATCGCGTTCCGATAATCCGGAAGGCGTCGGGGAGGTAGTTGATGCGTCGGTTTCTCTTGGCCACCACGGCTTTGGTGGCCGTGTCGTTCGCTGCGAATGGCGCTTCGGCTGAATCGCTCGAAGACGCGCTGGCCGCGACCTATAATAATAATCCGCAGGTTCAGGCCGAGCGTTCCAATCTCCGCGCGGTCGACGAAGGCGTGCCGCAAGCGCTCGCCGGCTGGCGTCCGACGGTGAATTTTCTCGCCTCAGCCGGCAAGCAGCAGCAGGAGAATTCGCCCGCCGCGCCGCCCAACTCACCGGCCGAACAGCAGCTGCAGCCGCGCATCCTCAGCCTGACCGTCACGCAACCGGTCTATAATGGCGGCGCCACGATCGCGCAGACCGCCCAGGCCGAGGACAAGATCCAGGCCGAACGCGCCAAGCTCGCGGCCATCGAGAGCACCGCGCTGTTCACCGCGACGCAAGCCTATTTCGACGTGCTGCGCGATCTGGCAGTGGTGCAGCTCGACGACAACAACATCAAGGTTTTGTCGCGCCAACTCGAAGCGACCAGTGATCAGTTCCGGGTCGGCTCGGTGACCCGGACCGACGTGGCGCAGGCCGAGGCGCGTCGTGCGCAGGCCCAGGCCGTCCACGACACCGATCTGGGTTTGCTGGAAAACGATCGCGCCAACTTCACCCGCGCGGTCGGCCATACGCCGGTCGATCTGGTGCAGCCGACCTTGCGGCCGGTGCTGCCGGCGACGCGCGCGGAAGCCTTGACGCTGGCCGCGACCAAAAACCCGACCGTGATCTCATCGCAATTCAACGAGGTCGCCGCGCGCGACAACGTCGCGCAGATCAAGGCGAAGCTGCTTCCGACCGTGCAGGTCGTCGGCAATATCGGACGCTCGCAGGAAGTCACCATCGCCAGCCGCGAACAGACCAACCAGTCGGTGGTCGCACAGTTGGTGGTGCCGCTCTATGAGGCGGGCACGGTCTGGTCGCAAAGCCGTCAGGCGATCGAACTCGTGGGCCAGGCGCAAGGCACGACCGATGACGCGCGCCGGGCCGCGGTGCAGACCGCGACCCAATCCTGGGAAACCATCCAGTCGGCGCGCGCCACGACCCTGTCGTTGCAATCGACCATTCGCGCCGCGACGATCGCCCTCGATGGCGTCACCCAGCAGCAGCAGGTCGGCGCGCGCACCGTGCTCGACGTGTTGAACGCGCAGCAGGAACTGTTCGCGGATCAATTGTTGCTGGTCAGGGCCCAGCACGACCTCAACGTCGCGGAGTTCAATCTCTCGCAACAGATTGGCCGTCTCAATGCCGCCGATCTCGCGCTCGCGGTCGATCTTTACGACACGCAAAAACATTATCAGGCCGTGCGCAACAAGGCGGCGGGCTTCAGCGCCGGCGATTGAGGCGCTGCTGGCGCGGCTTCCGGTGCCGCGGAAAGACGTGACGCGGATAAAGGTCTTGCCGGCCGCATCCTCTGGCGTTTCCGGTTCGTTTCCCATACTATAGGCGGGATTTTCGCTGGGATTTTGGATGTCGGACACCAAAGATCAACATGAACCGTCGATGGAGGAGATTCTCGCCTCCATCCGGCGCATCATTTCCGAAGATGGCGATGCGCCGGCCGAAGCCGCGCCGGCTGCAGCGGCACAAGCGCCGACGCCCGGTGTTGCGCCTGCCGCTCAAGCGCCGATGGCGCCCCCCCCGGCTGCGCCATCGACCCAGGCAGCCGCGCCGATGGTGCCGCCGCCCGTCGCCAGCGCCGCCGTAGCACCGGCCGACAACGAAGACGACATCCTGATGCTGACCGAAGAGGTCGAGGACGCGCCGACCCCGCCGGAGGCAGCTCCGGCAGTCGAAGCCGACCCGTTCACCTTCGAGGCCGATCCCGAACCGCCCGAAGCGCCGATGGCGCCGCCGCCGCTTGCCGCTCAACCGGCACCGCCGCCGCCGGTCGCGCCGGCCGTCGACTCGTCCGGTCGCCTTTTATCCGATACAGCCGCTGCCGCCTCGCTCGCCGCCATGACCGAACTCGTCACCCGCAGCCACCGCGAGCCCCAGATTGAGAGCCTGCCCATGGGTAACGCCAACCGTACGCTCGAAGACCTCACCAGCGAGCTCCTCCGTCCGATCTTGAAGTCCTGGCTCGACGAGAACCTGCCGCAGATCGTCGAACGGGTCGTTCGCGAAGAGATCGGCCGCCTCGCTCTCGACGCGCAGCGCCGCTGAACCGGGGTCCTTCCCCGGTTCGCCCCGAGGCGATCATGCTGGAAAACAGGTTCGATCCCGCCGCGGTGCAGGCGGATATCTACGACGCGTGGGAGAAGTCGGGCGCTTTCGCCTGCCATCCCGACAGCGCGGCCACGCCTTATACGATCATGATGCCGCCGCCCAATGTGACGGGCAGCCTGCACATGGGCCACGCGCTTACCTTCACGCTTCAGGACATTCTCATCCGCTATCACCGCATGCGCGGCCGCGATGCGCTGTGGCAGCCGGGCACCGACCACGCCGGCATCGCCACGCAGATGGTGGTCGAACGTCAGCTCGAATCCGAACAAAGCGATCGCCACAAGCTCGGCCGTGACAAATTCATCGAACGCGTCTGGAAATGGAAAGCCGAGAGCGGGGGCACGATCACGCGGCAATTGCGCTCGCTCGGCGCGTCGCCCGATTGGAGCCGCGAGCGTTTCACGATGGACGAGGGGCTTTCGGCCGCCGTCCGCAAGGTCTTCGTCCAGCTTCACCGCGAGGGCCTGATCTATCGTGACAAGCGTCTGGTCAACTGGGACCCGAAGCTCCATACCGCCGTCTCCGATCTCGAAGTCGAGAGCCGCGAGACCAAGGGCTCGCTGTGGTATTTCAAATATCCGGTTGAGGGCAGCGAGGGCGAATTCATCACCGTCGCGACAACCCGGCCCGAGACCATGCTCGGGGATACCGGCGTCGCGGTGCATCCCGAGGACGAGCGCTACAAGCACCTGATCGGCAAGCACCTCGTTCTGCCGTTGGTCGGACGGCGCATTCCGATCGTCGGCGACGAGCATGCCGACCCCGCCACGGGTAGCGGCGCGGTCAAGATTACGCCGGCGCACGACTTCAACGATTTCGAGGTCGGGCGGCGTCACAATCTGCCGCTGATCAATATCTTCGATCGCAACGCCACGCTGAACGAGGAAGCGCCGCCGGCCTATCGCGGCATGGACCGTTTCGCCGCGCGCAAACAGATCGTCGCCGATCTCGAAGCGCTGGGCCTCGTCGAAAAGATCGATCCGCATACGCTGATGGTGCCCTATGGCGACCGGTCGGGCGTGGTGATCGAGCCGTGGCTGACCGATCAGTGGTACGTCAACGCGGCGGAACTCGCGAAGGCTGCCGTCGAAGCCGTCGAAACCGGCAAGACCGTGTTCGTGCCCAAAAGCTGGGAGAACACGTTCTTCGAGTGGATGCGCAACATCCAACCGTGGTGCATCTCGCGCCAGATCTGGTGGGGCCATCAGATTCCGGCATGGTTCGGGCCGGACGGCGCGGTGTTCGTCGAAGAGACCGAGGCCGAAGCGCAAGCATCTGCCGACAAGCATTATGGCCGCCCCGCCGACATCAAACGCGATCCCGACGTGCTCGATACCTGGTTCTCATCGGCGTTGTGGCCGTTCTCGACGCTAGGCTGGCCCGAGCAGACCCGCGAGGTCGCGCGCTATTACCCGACCGACGTTCTCGTCACCGGCTTCGACATCATCTTCTTCTGGGTTGCCCGGATGATGATGATGGGCTGCAAGTTCATGGGGCGGGTGCCGTTCAAGACGGTCTATATCCATGCGCTGGTGCGCGACGAGCGCGGCCAGAAAATGTCGAAGTCCAAGGGCAATATCGTCGATCCGCTCGACCTGATCGCGCGCTACGGCACCGATGCGCTGCGTTTCACCCTGACCGCGCTCGCGGCGCAGGGCCGCGACATCAAGCTCGCCGAAAGCCGCATCGAGGGTTACCGCAACTTCGCGACCAAGCTGTGGAATGCGGCGCGCTATGCCGAGATGAACGGATGCAAGCGCGTGCCCGATTTCGATCCGGCGTCGGCCAAGCTCACCATCAACCGCTGGATCGCCGGTGCGGCGGCGAAGACGACCTTGCGCGTCGCGGCCGCGATCGACGAATATAAATTCAACGATGCGGCCGACGCGCTCTACCAGTTTACCTGGGGCAATTTCTGCGACTGGTACATCGAATTCTCGAAACCGATTCTGACCGGCACCGACGAAGCTGCCAAGGCCGAGACGCGGGCGATGACTGTCTGGGTGATCGAACAGGTCATTCATCTGCTCCACCCGATCATGCCGTTCATGACCGAGACGCTGTGGAAGCACATCGCGGGCGAGGGGGCGGGCATGCTGATCGCCGCGCCGTGGCCTCGATCGGATCGCGCCACCGATGAAGCGGCGATCACCGAAATGGATTGGGTGGTGAACCTCATTTCCGCGATCCGCAGCGCGCGGGCCGAGATGAACGTGCCGGGCGCCAGCGAACTGGTCGCGCATGTCACCGAAACCGGCGCGCAGGGCCGCGAGTGGATCGCGCGCCACAACGACCAGATCCGGCGTCTCGCGCGGCTGAAGGAAATCGCGTTTGGTACGGCGCCTGACGCCAAGAACGCGCTGCAGGTGGTGGTCGAAGGCACCACCGTGCTGATCGATCTTGCCGGCGCCATCGATCTCGGCAAGGAGCGGGCACGGCTGCAGAAAGAAATTGCGGCGATTTCCGGCGAATTGGCCAAGATCGCGGGCAAGCTCGGCAACGCGCAATTCATCGCCAAGGCCAAGCCCGAAGCGATCGAGGAACAGCGCGAGCGCCAGGCCGAGGCGGAAACGGCCTTGGCGCGTCTCAACGCTGCGATGGCGCGGATCGGCGCCGCGCCGGGCTGACGTGCTGCTGCTCGCGGTTGCGGCGCTGGGTCTGACGGTTCTGCTGGGCGCGACGCTGGCGATTGTCGCGTTGCGTGCTCCGCTGCAAAAGCCGCCGCGCGTTTTGGCGACGCTTCACGGTGTCTGCGCGACCCTCGGCATCGTTTTCCTGCTTCTTGCCTTGCGCGAACCGACGCGCGGTGTCGCGACGGGTACCCAGTCCTTCGGCCTCGTTGCGGCGATCCTGTTACTGCTCGCGGCGCTGATCGGCATCGTCAGTGTCGTGCTGCATGGGCGTCGCACGCGCTTTCCTGGCGGCATCGCCGGCGCGCATGCCTTCGTCGCGATTTCCGGCTACGTCATTCTCGCGGTCTATCTTCTGCTCGGTTGACCGGAGCACGGGAACGATCGCGAGATACGAGCCGTTCAAGACTCAGGCGTTCGACGCCGAGCATTGATGATCGGAGACCCGAATGATCCGTAAGCTTGCATCCGGCCAGTACAGGCTTTATTCGCGGAAATTAAATCCAAAGACCGGCAAGCGCCGCAACCTCGGCACGTTTTCAACCCGCGCCGCCGCCGAAAAGCACGAGCGTGACGTGCAATATTTCAAGCGGCATTGATTACGTTCAATCTAAGAACCCTCCCCCCTTGAGGGGGAGGGCAGGGTGGGGAGGTAACACCACCACGCTGTTGCGGTTCATGCGTTGAATTTTTCTTCGGCGAATCTTACTCGAGAGCGGTGGCGCGCGACCCCCCACCCTCTCCCTCCCCCTCAAGGGGGGAGGGGATTCTGATTACTTCACGAACTCGTCCGTATAGAGCCCGGCGAAGGAGGCGAGTTTTTCCTCGGGCTTGCTGATGCCGCCCTTGATCTGGAAAGCCTCGGAATTTTTGAGCGTCGCCTCGTCGGGCGCGGGCGGAATGAGGCTGCTCTTGAGATAATTCTTGAAGGCGTCGGCGAGCACGGGGGCGGGGACCTCGCCGAAACGCGGCTTGATGATCGTCAGCGCCTCGTCGGGATGGTCGCGCATGAAGATCGCGGCTTCGGCCAGGCCGTGTCCCATCTTCATGCAGATGTCGCGCTGGGCCTTGCAGAAGTCGGGGCGTGTCACGACGAAGCCGCCGCCCCAGGGTGTGAGTTCGGGAAAATCCCCGCCCGGCACGCTGGCGAGCGCGACGGCGGTGCCGTCGAAGATCACCGCCGTCGTCCACGGTTGCGCCACGGTGAAACCGTCGATCGACTTGGTCGCCATGGCCGCGGCCATCGAGGGCGCCTGCACCGGCGCGACGGTGACATCGGTTGCGGCATCGAGTCCGCCACGCGCGGCGGTATACCGCAGGAAGGCGTGGTTGATCGAATTGATCCCATCGATCGCGATCTTGAGGCCCTTCAGCAAGGCGAGGCGTTTTTCGAGCGGCGCTTTCGGATCGAAGCCGAGACGCTCGGCGACGTCCTTCCGGAGGACGAGATCGTTGCTGAAGCTGTTGGTGAAATTCGCGATCGTCAGCATCCGCTGGCCCGCGACCGCCGCGCGCAGCAAGGTGCCCGCGTTGCTGCCGCCGAAATCGACGCTGCCGGCGATGACCGCATTGAAGGTGCCGACGCCGTTGATCTGCGACACGGTCACGTCGAGGCCTTGCTTCGCCCACAGGCCGCGATCCTGGGCGACATAGATGGCGGCGAAGGTCGGCGTGATCGAGGGCAGGGCGAGCGCGGTCTTTTCTGCCGCGCCGGCGGGCAGTACGAGCGCGAGGACGATGGAGGCGGCGAGGATCGCTTTCATGACGTGCCCCCTTAATCAGCCAGTTCGGTCAGGCCGGGAATGATGCATTGCTCGGGCGTCGAGTTGACGTCGGTATCGCCGAGTTCATGCACGGCATCGACAAGCGCCGCGATGCCGCGGCGCGAGACCTTGTGGGTGCGGTCGAAGAAGTCGCCCTTTTGGAAGAAGTCGTAGGTCTGATCGAGGTCGTCATTCTTGCCGTCGGAAGCCTTGACCAGAATGGCGATGGCTTCCTTGCGATTGGCTTTGTCGTGCAGCCAGTCGGTCGCCTCGTCGTTGGCGGCGAGGAATTTGCGCGCCGCGTCCATGTTGGCGGTCGCCCACTGGCGGTTGACCACGGTGCCGCTGAACGGCAGATCCTTGGTGTAGTCGCCGGCGATGCCGAGAAGCGTGTAGCCTTCGCCGACCGCGGTGAAGTTCAGCGGCGGCGCCAGCAGGGTCGCGTCGTAAGCGCCGGTCTTCAACGCGGCGTAGCGCGCGCCGGTCGCACCGGAATAGAGCATGTTGACGTCTTCGAGCTTCAATCCGGCAGAGGCCAGCATCTTCTCGATCAGCACATGGGTGGCGTCGTTCGGACTGCCGATGCCGACATTTTTGCCGCGCAGCGCGGCGATGGTCTTGATACCGGGCTTCGAAACCAGCGCATAGGGCGACACGCGCAATTCGATCCGCGCGACAGCGGTGGGGTTGCCGCGGGCGACGAGCCGGATCGGATTGACCATGCCCGTGCCGATCGCGACGTCGAGCGAACCCGCCGTGGCCTGCTGCAGCATGCCGGGCGCCGAGCCGATGAAGATGACATCCACGTCGACACCGCGTTTGGTGTAGAGCCCGTTCGCATGGGCGATGGCGATCGGCCAGGTGAAGGCGTTGTAGCCACCGACGATCCCGGCGGTGACTTTCTCGGCAGCGTGCGCGGATGTCGCGGCGACGAGCGCTGCGAGCAAGGCGACAATCATGACGATGCGATGCTTCAACGCTCTCTCCCCCGATTTCATTCTTATCGACAAAGTATGGGGAGGAGACGTGGCGATCAAGCGGGCGTCGTCGCCCTCAAGGCGTGTGTTTGGCGAGGAAACTCGTCACCCGCGCGCGTTGTTCGTCGATATGCTCGGGGCCTTTCCAGGGATTGAGCATGTCGACGTTGGGCAGGAGCTTGGCCAGTTCGAGGCCGGCCGAGGCGGGATGCGGCTTGTCGTTGCCGGGCAGGACGAGCGACGGCACGGCGCAGCGTTTGACGAAGTCGCGATCGACGCAATAGACGAAATCGTGGTCCCACATGTTGTGGCCGAACGAGGCCAGCGCCGTCGCGTCGAGTTCCGGCCGCGCCGCGCGTTGTTCCTTCGCCCAGTCGGCGAAGCCGTCCTGGAAATAGGTCGGGAATTCGGCATTGAGGCCGATCGGATTCTGCAGAACGGACGCGGCGACGCGGTCGGGCGCCATCTCGGTGAATTTCAAACAGAAGCTCGAGCCGATGCAGCCGCCGAGGATATGCGTCCGCTTGATGCCGAGATGATCGAGCAGCGCGATCTGGTCTTCGGCATAGGTATGCCAGGAGTGCTCGGCCCGGATGTCGCCGCGCGATTTGCCGGCATTGCGCTGATCCATCGCGATGACGCGGTAATTCGCCGAGAGCACCGTGATCCAGTCGTTCCACGCGCGCGGCGGGCCTTCGGCGGGCGCGCGCCACATCGCCATCTGCGAGCGCATGCCGCCCGGCGCGAAGAGCAGGACCGGAAAGCCCGCGCCATGTTCTTCGTAATAGATCTCGGCATCGGGGCGTTTGAGGATCGGCATGATGGGTTCCTTTGCGTTAGCCCAGCCGTTCGATTTCTTCCAGCCGGCTCGTGGTGACGGCGAGATCGTTCACCAGCCCGTTCGACAGCGAATAGACCCAGCCATGAACGCTGAGGTCCTGGCCGCGCGCCCAGGCTTCCTGCACGAAGATGTCGGACGCGACGTTGCGCACCTGGCGGATGACGTTGAGTTCGCAAAGCCGGTCGAGCCGCGCCTTCGGATCGCCGAGCGCATCGAGCGCCGCGCGCTGTTCGTGCGCCACCTCGCGGATCGGATGCAGCCAGTGATCGACCAGGCCGCGCCGCTTGCCGTCGACCGCCGCCGCGATGCCGCCGCAGCCGTAATGCCCGACGACGAGAATGTGTTTGACCCGCAGCACGTCGATCGCGAATTGCAGGACCGACAGGTAATTCGAATCCTGCGGCGGCGCGAGATTGGCGACGTTGCGGTGAACGAACAATTCGCCGGGGTCGAGCCCGACGATTTCGTTGGCGGGAACCCGGCTGTCCGAACAGCCGATCCAGAGATATTCCGGCGCCTGCTGGTTTTCGAGGCGCTGGAAAAACCGCGCATCCGCCGCGATCTTGCGCGCGGCCCAGGCGCGGTTGTTGGTTTTCAGATGGTCGAGCATGAAATTTCTGCCGGAATAATGCTCACGGTTTCCAACCACTTTTGTCCAGATCGGCGACGACCTCGCGTAGCATGGTGAAATCGAACATCGTGGCCGGGTCGCGCAATTTGTCGGGCGGGATGCCGAGTACCGCGCCGCGATTGGCGATTTCCTGCTTTTGCAATTCGGGGCTGATCGTGCCGTCCTTGGTGCGCAGGAGCACGTCGGAGGCGATCGCGCGCTTGATCTCCTCGGGCGTCTGCACCGGGTTGCGCTTGCGCGTCGCCTCGACCACCGCGTCGGGATGTGCGTCTGCAAAGCGCCGGCCCTTGATCGCGGCGCGCAGGAAATGCTTCGTCTGCTCGCGGTGGTCTTTCAGGAAATCGTCCGACAGCACGCCGCCGCCCGCGATCAGCGGAATCGTCTCGAGGTCATAGACCATATGCGCGCCGGGCGTGGTTCGCAGGCGTTCCAGCTCGTCCATCATCATGCTGGCGGCGCCGACCGCGCCGGAGGTCACGGCCGCGACCACCGCGCCGCGATTGTTGAGCGGGGTGAGCGCGATGTCCGACGTATCGACACCGTCGCCCGCGAAGGCGCGGCGCACGGCCAGCTCATGGGTGTCGCCGCGCGTCTCGATACCGACCTGCTTGCCTTTCAGGTCGGCCAGCGTCTTGACGCCCGGCGCCAGCGACCAGAGCTGATAGGGCACGTGGTCGTTGTTGACATAGACGATCTTGAGCGCGCCGCCCCGGAGCATCGCGCTGAGCGCGACGCCGGGCGAGGTCGCGTATTGCAGATCGCCCGAGAGCAGCGCGGGGATCGCGATGCTGCCGCCGGCCTGGATGATCGTGACGTCGAGCCCTTCCTCGGCGAAATAACCCTTGTCGACGGCGAGGAAAAAATCGGCGAAGGCCGACAACAGCCCCGGCACCGCCATCTTCATCGGCTCGTTGGCGCGCGCGGCCGGGGCGAAGGCCGTCAGCAGGGCGAGTGCGGCGAGGGTCTTGGCGAGTTGGCGCATCGTCGGTCCTTCGTGTCGGGATTTGAGGCGGAGTGATATGGGAATTTGGGCGCGGCGACAATGGGCGGTGAATTGACGGGCGCGCAGCCTCATCCGGTCGGACGCCCGAAATATTCACCGCGGAGACACGGAGAACACGGAGAAGAATAAATTATTCTTTCCCTTCTCCGTGTTCTCCGTGTCTCCGTGGTGAAATAGACTTGAGGCCTCACCATGTGGATGCAGAACCGCGCTCGCTCTACCATGCGGGGCGAACAGCGGAGGCAGCTTCATGGCGAACGCGCCCGACCTCATTCTCTATAATGGAAAGATCACCACCCTCGACCGCGCCAATCCCGAAGCGCAGGCGGTAGCGATCAGCGGCGGGCGTTTCGTCATGGCGGGCGCCGACCACGATGTCATGGCGCTGGCGGGGCCTGACACCAGGCGCATCGACCTGAAAGGCCGGCGTGTCATCCCCGGCCTGATCGACAGCCACATGCACGTCATTCGCGGCGGGCTCAACTACAACATGGAATTGCGCTGGGACGGCGTGCGGTCGCTGGCCGACGCGATGCGGATGCTGAAACAGCAGGTCAATCGCACGCCCGCGCCGCAATGGGTGCGCGTGATCGGGGGCTTCACCGCGCATCAATTCGCCGAGAAACGCCTGCCGACCATCGACGAGATCAACGCTGTCGCGCCCGACACGCCGGTCTTCATCCTGCATCTCTATGATCGCGCGATCCTCAACGGCGCGGCCTTGCGCGCGGTCGGTTACGACAAAAACACGAAAGACTTTCCCGGCGGCGAGATCGTTCGCAACACGCAAGGCGAGCCGACCGGGTTGCTGGTCGCCAAGCCCAACGCGACGATCCTGTACGCAACCTTGGCGCGCGGGCCGAAACTGCCCGAGGAATACCAGAAGAACTCGACGCGCCATTTCATGCGCGAGGTCAATCGCCTGGGTGTCACCAGCGTGATCGATGCCGGCGGCGGGTTTCAGAATTATCCCGATGACTACAAGATCATCGAGGATCTGCACCGCGACGGGCTTCTCACCATCCGCATCGCCTATAACCTCTTCACGCAAAAGCCCAAGGAAGAGTTGAAGGATTTCTCAAGCTGGGTTGGGCAGGTGAAGCCGGGGCAGGGCGACGATACCTATCGCGCCAACGGCGCCGGCGAGATGCTGGTTTACAGCGCCGCCGATTACGAAGATTTTCAGGTCGAACGCCCCGAACTCCCGGCTTCGATGGAATCCGATCTCGAACCGGTCATCCGGCTTCTCGCGCAAAACAAATGGCCGTGGCGCCTTCACGCGACCTACAACGAAACCATCGGTCGCGCGCTCGACGTCTATGAGAAAATCCATCGCGAGATCCCGATCGACAAGCTCAACTGGTTTTTCGATCACGCCGAAACCATCGACGACCGTAATATCGAGCGTATCGCCAAACTCGGCGGCGGCATCGCGGTGCAACACCGCATGGCCTATCAGGGCGAATATTTCGTCGCGCGCTATGGCGCCAGGGCGGCAGAGCGCACGCCGCCGATCGCCCGCATGCTCGCGATGGGCGTGAAGGTCGGCGCCGGCACCGACGCGACGCGCGTCGCCTCCTATAACCCGTGGGTCTCGCTCGCCTGGCTGGTCACCGGCAAGACCGTCGGCGGCCTCGCACTCTACCCGGCATCCAACACGCTCGATCGCGAAACCGCGTTGCGGCTGTGGACCGAGGCGAACGGCTGGTTCTCGACCGAGGCGGGCAAGAAAGGCCGGATCGAAGCGGGACAGCTCGCCGATCTCGCGGTGCTCTCCGACGATTATTTCGCGGTGCCGGGCGACGCGATCGGCGATATCACCTCGGTGCTGACGATTCTCGGCGGCAAGCCGGTGCATGGCAGCGACGATTTCAAAGACCTCGCGCCGCCCTTGCCGCCGGCGATGCCCGATTGGTCGCCGGTGCGTTTCTTCGGTGGGTATCAGGCGCGCGGCGGGGTAGGGACGAACACCGGGGCGGCGTTCGCGTCTTGCACCGTTCATGGCCACGAACATGCCAAGGCATGGACCGCCGAGGTTCCCGTGGCCGACGACCAATCATTCTGGGGCGCGCTCGGCTGCTCCTGCTGGGCTTTTTAGGAACAGTAAACATGACAGACGCCGCCGACCAGCATTCGGAAGTCACCTCGGTCATCCGCCACAAGATCAAAGAGGGCGAACAGGCCGCCTACGAAATCTGGCTGCGCGAGATCGTGCCGCTCGCCGCGCATTCCCCCGGCCATCGCGGCGTCAACGTCATCCGTCCACCGGCCGGATCGACCGAATACACGGTGATCCTGCATTTCGACACGATCGACAATCTGCGCGCCTGGCTCGATTCCGACGTGCGGCGCGATCTTATCGCGAAGGCGATGCCGCTCTTGACCGGCGAAGACGAAGTCGAGATCAAGACCGGCCTCGAATTCTGGTTCACGCCGCCCGCGTCGAAAGCAAAAACCGCGCGGCGCTGGAAGCAATTCCTGGTCACGCTCTCGGCGATCTATCCGCTCTCGATGCTGGTGCCGTTTCTCTATCGGCCGGCCTTCGCACTCGCGCCGTTCCCGGGCGCTTACTTCGTCCAGGCGTTGATCATCGCGGCGACGCTCGTCTTCCTGCTCACCTATGTGATCATGCCGCCTTACGCGCGGCGGATCGCGAAGTGGCTTTATAAGTAGAGGTGGCGGCTATTCGGCCGCGAGCGTCGGAATGGCCGCGATTTCCGCGCGCTTGGTCTTGCTCAGCCGTTGCAGGTCGTATCGCGATTGAAGGTTGAGCCACAGCTCGGGACCGTTGCCGCAGAGCTTGCCGAGCCGCAACGCCATCTCCGGCGTGACCGGCATGCGCTCAGTCATGATGGCGTGGAGCGTCTGGCGCGACACGCCAAGGAGGCGCGCGATCTCGGCGCGTGTGCGCCCCAGGGCAGGCACGACATCCTCACGCAGCAATTCGCCCGGATACATGGCCGGGAGCGCCCGTTTGATCTTTGGTTTGCCCATCAGTGGTCGTCTTCCAGATTTCACGCCAGTTCCATGTGCAGGTTCCGCCTAATTCCGGTTCCGGCGGCGTCTGCGTTTTCTCGATGAAGCCGTGTAGCAGAACCATGCGGTCGTCCGCGATGCAAAGATTACACGCGAGCCCCTAAAACGGAACTTCCGCATTAACGGATGTGGAATCGAGAGCATCAATGATTGGTGGAGGTGTCGTGGTGAGATAATCGCGCAACGTAACCAGACGTTCGCGAAGCTCATCAAAGGTTATTATGTTCACCTCTTTAAAAGACCCACGATAAAGTTCGAGTGCTTTTTGTTGAGCTATTTCTTGCGGCATTCGACCAGCTATAACAAAACAACCAATGGAATAGCTTTCCATTTCTATTCCGCGTGTATTCATTTTTAGCGTGGCGATGTTACTGGCAAAGCGATGGCGTTGATCGAGTATCTGTAGAACGGAATTGGTGAGGTCTGGAGCTATTTTGTGAACGCCTTCTCTATATGTGGCGTTCAAAACCAGATCAGTATTAGGCGTTTTAATTTCTACGATAGCTACGTTATGTGTCTTGTTATTTTTGACTAAGAAATCTGTGATTTTCTCGCCCCGTCCTGAAATGTCCGTGCCTCCGACATGACCTTGTGGCGCAAGTAACACAATTGGGTAACCAAATATCATCGTTAGGATAAAAGGATTCAATCGGAAGAGTTTTTGCCAATCATTCTCACTCGTTGCGCGAGCTAGCATTTCATCAAATCGCTCAATCAATCGATCCAACGTAACAAGCTCAATTTCGCTGCGGAGTTTTATCAGTCTTTCCGGTTCCTTCTCGGCGATCGTTGGCGCTTGTTCACTTACTCGGTCAACCAGTGCCGCTCGGTCGTGCTTGGATAATTTTAGTGGCGAGCTTTTTGCGCCGCCCAAGATCGTAAATATAGTGTCGGGTTTGTATTGGCGGTTTTTTTGAGGGAAAGTTGCGGGGTCGTGGACGTTAAGAATTGTATTGTGTGCGAGGATTTGACGATCGAGCAGAGCTTCTTTCTGATACCTGGATTGGATGCGGTTCATAGCGCGCCGTAGTTCTTCGTAGTCATCATAGCTCAAATAAAAGATGCTATTGTCTAGTCCGGTTGCTCGTTTGTCGGTCAGTATTAAAGATTGCGCACTTCTGATGTCGACAATCGCATCGATAATCGGCTTAAAGTTTTTCTGTAGTCCAAGTCCCCAGGTTGGGTCTCGAATGAATCCTTCAGGAAGACTTCCCAGCATTTCCGCGACCCCCTCTTCGCGCGCAGGGAGGTTGAACATTACGTTCTCAAATATGATCTCGTGGACTCGTGGATATTTAGGTTTGAGGAGACGAGATGAGGGACTGGTCACAGTCGGATAGGTGGAAATTGTTCCTTTTGCCGTGTCGAACCGCACAAGTTTTTTTGTTGGAATAGGTTCCTCATTGCCATGGGCAGCCCGGTAGGATTCGCGACTAGGCTGAAAATAGACGTCAACGCAGTTAGGAGATTGAGGTTCTAGAAAAATACGGCCGCCGTAGTCATTTTTGGTATCGGAATCATTCACTTTATCTTCTCCACCTTTTCCGTGGTTCTTTTGCACAATATACCGGCCTTATCCCCTAATGTCGTAACGCGCGACTACTACCCTCTAGCCCCCACCTTGCCCCTCTTCCTATACTGCGCTCATTCCTCTTGGAGTGAGCATCATGCCCGACGACCAACGTCCGCCTGCCTGGGATAAATCGAAGCTGCCGAGCCGTCATTCGACGAGCGGGCCCGAGCGCGCGCCGCATCGCGCGATGTTTCATGCGATGGGCGTCACCGACGAGCAACTGGCGGGGCCGATCGTCGGCGTCGTGACGACGTGGAACGAGGCGGCGCCCTGCAACATCTCGCTGTCGCGCCAGGCCCAGTCGGCCAAGCGCGGGGTGGCGATCGGCGGCGGGTGCCCGCGCGAATTCACCACCATCACGGTGACCGACGGCATCGCCATGGGCCACGAAGGGATGAAATCGTCCCTGGTCTCGCGCGAGGCGATCGCGGATTCGGTCGAACTCACCATGCGCGGTCATTCCTATGACGCGATGGTCGGCCTCGCCGGCTGCGACAAGTCGCTGCCCGGCCTCATGATGTCGATGCTGCGTTTGAACGTGCCGTCGGTCTTCATGTATGGCGGCACGATCCTGCCCGGCCGGTTCCAGAACCGCGACGTGACGGTTGTCGACGTGTTCGAGGCGGTGGGACAGCACAGCGTCGGCAAGATGACCGATGCCGAATTGCACGAACTCGAATGCGCGGCCTGTCCCTCGGCCGGGTCCTGCGCCGGGCAATACACGGCGAACACCATGGCCTGCGTCTCCGAGGCGATCGGCCTGGCACTTCCCGGCTCGGCCGGCACGCCCGCGGTCTATGAAAGCCGCGACGGTTATGCCGAGGCTTCTGGTAAAGCAGTGATGAGCTTACTGCGTTCTGGCCTCCGCCCGCGCGACATCGCGACGCGCAAGGCGTTCGAGAACGCGGCGACGGTGGTCGCGGCAACCGGCGGCTCGACCAATGCCGGGCTTCATCTGCCGGCGATGGCGAACGAGGCGGGGATCGATTTCGATCTCCATGCCGTCGGCGAGATCTTCAAGCGCACGCCCTATATCGGCGACTTCAAGCCGGGCGGCAAATACCTGATGAAGGACCTGCACGATATCGGCGGCGTGCCGGTGGTGATGAAGGCTTTGCTGGATGGCGGCTATATCCACGGCGATTGCATCACCGTGACCGGCAAGACCATCGCCGAGAATCTCGAAGGCGTGAAATTCCCGACCAACCAGGATGTGGTCTACACGACGGCAAAGCCGATCGCACCGACCGGCGGCGTCGTGGTGCTGAAGGGCAATCTCGCGCCCGGCGGCGCCATCGTGAAGGTCGCGGGCATGCAGCAGACCTCGCTCAAGTTCCGCGGGCCCGCGCGCTGCTTCGACGGCGAGGCCGCGGCGTTCGAGGCGGTCGAGAAGCGCCAATACAAGCCGGGCGACGTGATCGTCATCCGCTATGAAGGCCCGCGCGGCGGACCGGGCATGCCCGAGATGCTGGCGACCACCGCGGCGCTCTATGGCCAGGGGATTTCCGACAAGGTCGCGCTGATCACCGACGGGCGGTTCTCCGGCGGCACGCGCGGCTTCTGCATCGGCCATGTCGGGCCCGAAGCAGCGGATGGCGGCCCGATCGGCTTGTTGAAAGACGGCGACATGATCGCGATCGACGCGGTGAAGGGCACGATGGAGGTCGAGCTCTCGGCTGATGAACTCGCCAAGCGCAAGGCGGCGTGGAAGCCGCGTTCGCATAACTATCAATCGGGCGCGCTGTGGAAATACGCGCAGCTCGTCGGCGATGCGGAGAAGGGCGCGGTCACCAACGGCGGCGCCCGCGCCGAGACGCATTGCTATGCGGATATTTGAGGCGGACTTTCTTTCGTCATTCCCGCGTTTCTTTCACCGTCATGGCCGGGCTCGTCCCGGCCATCCACGACTTTATGTCGCTGTTGCAAGACGTGGATGCCCGGAACAAGTCCGGGCATGACGGGGTAAGATTGCCTTGAACCGGCGGCCTTGAATTGCCATGTACGCTAATGAACTCAAAAAACGTTCAGCATCCGTTTCACCAACCTGACAATTACGAAACAAAGCCAATTCTGATGAGCAATTTCAATGACTAAGGCGATTCGGAGTGTCGCCGAATTGGCCGCTTCGGGGCTGATTTCACCGGCGCGCGAGGCCGAACTCGTGGCCGTCGCGGCGCGTTACGACGTGGCGATCACGCCGACCATGGCGGCGCTGATCGATCCGGCCGATCCGGCCGATCCGATCGCGCGCCAGTTCCTGCCCGACATCCGCGAACTCGACATTGCGCCGGAGGAGAACGTCGATCCGATCGGCGATCATGCGTTCTCGCCGGTCAAGGGCATCGTCCATCGTTATCCTGACCGCGTGCTGTTGAAGCCGTCGCATGTCTGTCCGGTCTATTGCCGCTTCTGCTTCCGGCGCGAGGACGTGGGATCGGGCGGCGAGATGCTGACCGCCGACGAACTCGAAGCGGCGCTCGACTACATCCGCGCGCGGCCCGAGATATGGGAAGTGATTCTGACCGGCGGTGACCCGTTCCTGTTGTCGGCGCGGCGCTTGAAGGAAATCGTCCAGGCGCTCGAAGCCATCCCGCATGTCGCGGTCATTCGCTTTCATACGCGTATTCCGATCGTCGATCCGGATTTGGTCGATGCCGAGCTGGTCGACGCACTCGCGGCCGAGAAGGCGGTCTATGTCGTCATCCACGCCAATCACCCGCGCGAACTGACCGCGGCGGCGCGGGCGGCGGCCCTACGGATGACAAGCGCCGGCATTCCGCTGCTGAGCCAGTCCGTGCTGCTGAAGGGCGTCAACGACGACGCGGCGACCCTCACGGCCCTCTTTCGCGGCCTCGTCGCCATGCGGGTGAAGCCGTACTACCTCCACCACGCGGACTTGGCGCAGGGGACGGCGCATCTGCGCACCGGGCTCGCCGAGGGCCGCGAGCTGGTCCGGGCGCTGCGCGGGCGGGTCTCGGGCCTGTGCCAGCCGGACTATGTCCTCGACCTGCCGGGCGGCCACGGCAAGGTTCCGGTCGGGCCTTCCTATGCGAATTTTTCGGGAAAAACGGGCTGGACGGTCGAAGATCCCCAGGGGATTGAGCACGCTTATCCACCGCAGAGTCGGCCTTAAGATCATTGAAATGTAAGGTATTTTTACGGGTGTCAGGCGAATCGCGGCATTTTCGCCACGGCACCTGGATTTCGCCGAGTCCCAAATGAAAACGAATTGTTAAACAACAGGGATTGTTATGTAATCCATCCGTCGGGGTGGGGTCTGGTCGTGAGTACTGTTCGCAAGAATTTTGACCGCAACGAGTTGCGCCGTGATCGGCGGCATCCTCTGCCGCCGTTGACCGTCGCGCTCGGCCCCGACACCTATACGACCGTGAACTGGTCGCTGGGTGGTTTCCTGCTTGCCGATGCACCGGCCCATGCCGTCGGCGTCCAGATCGAAGGCGCGTTGCGCATCGACGGCGGCAGCCAGGATCATTCCTTCACCGCCGAAATCCTTCGCCACGACGACAACGCGGTCGCGTTCCGCTTCGTCGACCGTACCGAGTCGATGGTCGGCGCGCTCGATCGTGCGCTGGCCGGCCGGATGATCGGACGGCGTGCCGGCCGCGCGTCGCCGGCGGCGCTCCTCGGCATCCTGGCGCTCGCGTTCGGCCTGTCCTTCGCGTCGCCCGCGCGCGCCGATGCGCCGTTGGTGGGCTCGGGCACGCTGGTGCGCGGCGGCGCGTCGCTGCCGCAATTCGGCGGCAACTTCCCGATGGATTTCGGCAGTCCCGAATTGCCGCCACCGCCCGCGACCACGCTGCAAACCGTGATCGCCGCGCCGGAAAGCGGCGACTGGCTTCATTTCCTGTTCACGCCGCAAACCCTGAGCGGCCAAAGCTTCGGTTTCCGCGCGTCGTCGAACGGCTCCTATGCCGGCCTTGGCTGGAACATGTTCCAGGCGAGCCGCCTCTATGGCGCGATCACCTTCTCGGGCGCGGTCAACCCCCAAGCCGCCGCCGATCCGACGCGGCGCCTCTATGGACCGCTGCTCTCGCTCCACAGCACGATCGAACTGGGCTACGACGTCGGCGCCCAGCAGAACCTCTCGCTGGCGCTCGATCACGCCCAGCCCGCGCCGCTCGCCGGCGACCGCAACGCCTTCGGCGAATATCTGCGCCTGCAATACGGCTATCACTTCTAAACATTCGGTCGGCGATACGGTGGACGAAGCGCCCTGATGCGGGGCGTCGGCGCGTGTGCTATGACATCCGACAAGTCGACAACATAAAAAGGGGATGGAGATGCGTCTCATTCAGTCCGGTCTTGTGGCGTTCGCCGCGTTGATGGTGGCGCTTGTCGCGGGCCAGCCGGCCCAGGCCGCCGATCCGGTCAAGCTGCGCATCGCGTGGATCGTGCCCGCCGGCGACGCGCCGCTGCAGCTCCTCGGCAAAGAGGGCATCGCCCAGCACGAGGGCAAGAGCTACACGCTCGAATTCACCCATTTCACTGCGACGCCGCCGATGATATCGGCGGTGGCGGCGGACCAGATCGATTTTGTGCCCTTCGCCTATTCGTCGCTCGGCCTCGCGATCGAGAACGCCAAGCTCGACGATCTGCGGATCATTGCCGACGTGTTCCAGGACGGCGTGCAAGACTATTACAGCTCCGAATACATGGTCGCGAACGACGGCCCGATCAAAAAGGTCGAGGATCTCAAGGGCAAGGTCGTGACCTCGAACGGCGCGGGCAGCGCGGTCGACATCGCCTTGCGCGCGATGCTGAAAAAGCACGGGCTCGAGGACAAGAAGGATTACTCGCTGATCGAAACGGCTTTCCCCAACATGAAAGCCCAGCTCGCCGATCATAAGGTCGATCTCATCACCGGCGTGGCGCCGTTCAGCAAGGACCCGGCGCTGCGCGCGATGGCGCATCCGCTGTTCCTCCAGAAAGACGCGATCGGTCCGTCGCAGATGATCGTGATGGCGGTGCGCCAGGCCTTCCTCGCCAAGAACCGCGCCGCGATCGTCGATTTCCTCGAAGACAATCTGCGCGAGATCCGCTGGTACTGGGATCCGAAGAATCACGACGAGGCGATCAAGATCGTCTCCGCCTTCAGCAAGACGCCCGAGGCGTTGTGGGCGAGCTGGCTCTTCACCAAGGGCGACGACTACCACGATCCGAACGGCATGCCCGATCTCGACGCGCTCAACAAGAACCTCGCGACGACGCACGAACTCGGCTTCCTCGGCGCGCCGCTCGACGCCAAGAAATACGCCGATCTCAGCCTCGTGAAGGACGCGGCCGCGCGAATCAAATAGTCGGGGTCAGATCAGGCGAGGTGGTCCGATCTCGCACCACACCGGCGTGTGGTCGGACGCTTTTTCCTTGGCGCGCGGGGCGCGGTCGATGTCGCAGGCGACGAGCCGGTCGGCGGCCTGCGGGTTGAGCATGAGATGGTCGATGCGCAGCCCCTCGTCGCGGTGCCAGCGTCCGGCCTGATAGTCCCAGAAACTGTAGCGGCCCGGCTCGCTGTGCAGCGCGCGGAACGCATCGACATAGCCGAGATTGGCGATGATGCGGAACGCCGCGCGCGATTCCGGCCGGCAAAGCGCGTCCTCGCGCCAGCCCACCGGATCGTAAACGTCGTCGTCGGTCGGGCAGATGTTGTAGTCGCCGGCGAGAACGACGGTCCGCTCCTCGTCGAGGAGTTCGCGCGCGTGATCAGCGAGACGCTTCATCCAGGCGAGCTTGTAGGGATATTTGTCCGTGCCGACCGGATTGCCGTTGGGCAGATAGATCGTGGCGATCCGCACGCCGGCGATATCCGCTTCGAGATAGCGCGCCTGCGTATCGGTATCGTCGCCGGGCAGGGCGGTGTGAACGATCTCGGCTTTTTCGCGCGAGATGATGGCGACCCCGTTATAGGTTTTCTGGCCGACCGCGGTGACGTGATAGCCGAGGCTTTTGACTTCGAGGCTCGGGAAATCGTCGGCGAGGCATTTGATTTCCTGCAGGCATAACGCGTCGGGCTTGGCGCTTTCGAGCCATGACAGAAGATGCGGCAATCGCGCCTTCACCGAATTGACGTTCCATGTCGCGATTTTCAAAGCCCATCCCCACGCGAGAGGGCCGGACCCTAGACCGATCGCGCGCGGATGTTAAGCCGCCTTGGTCTCGCCGGTGGGCGGCTCTTCGCCGACCAGGATCTGGTTGAGGTTGGTCAGCACCCGTTCGAGCAGGTCGGCGGGCATCTGGCGACCGACGGAGCCCTGGCTTGCTTCCTTGAAGCAGGTGACGGCGTGACTGATCTTGCTGAGGGAGTCGCCCATCTTCCAATAGAGCGAGCGGCCGCGATGAAGGAATTGGACGAAGGCCGGTGCCGCCTCGGGCTTACTCAGCATCGCGCCGTAGACGCTGTCATATTCGCGGGTGATTTCCTCGACCTGCTGCCAGTGAAAGCGCAGCTTGCGGATGGTGCCTTTGCGCAGCAATTCG
Organism: uncultured Rhodospirillales bacterium; assembly: GCA_903828515.1. Lineage (GTDB taxonomy): Bacteria > Pseudomonadota > Alphaproteobacteria > ATCC43930 > CGMCC-115725 > CAIKMD01. Next base: position 502,103 of record CAIKMD010000002.1, read on the forward strand.
AAATGCTCGACCATCGCGCTCGCGACGAAACCTTTCGGTTTCGCCTGATCGCGCAGCCACAGCGCGAGGTTCTCGCGCGACGGTTTCGAGCGCACATATTGGAAGCTGTAGAAATTGATGCCCTTCCACGCGCTGAAGATTTCCAGCGCGTCGTCCTTTGGAAAACGGAAGGCGTGGATCAGCGGCGCCAGCGCTTCGAGATCGGTCGCTTCCCACATCTTGTCGACGAGCTGTATCGCCTTGACGCCGGCATTCGCCTGCCCCTCGAAAGCGATCCTGACCAGCGGGTCGAATTTCTTGCGGATGAATTCGCGGATCGCGCGATGCTCGCCCTCGGGCACCTCGAAATATTTTGGATTGGGATTCATGCCGCGGATTTCCAGCGCGTCGCGCATGAGGAATCCGTCGAGCGACGGCAGGCGGTCGACGATTTCGAGCATCGCCAAATCGTGCTCGAGCGCGATCTGGCCCGCCATGCCGAGGATTTCCTGAATCACGCGATGAAGATGGTCTTCATGGAGATAGATCGAGCGACCGCCGCCATAGACGTCGTCCGCGTCGTAAGGGAAATAGAGCTTGGTGCCGACGATCTCGCCCTTCAGCCGGCGCAGCGAGCGGTTGTCGGTGATCGCCTCTTTGATGAGAACGAGCGCGTTCATCAGCGGCGATTTGAAGAAATATGGATTGGGGTCTTTCGCCTCGATGAGTTTTCGCGCGATGTCGTTGCAATTGAACACCCGCGACGAGCCGGATTCGAGAATCGATTGAAGATTGCGGTCGATGACGGGCACGGGTGGGGTGCGACCTTTACAGGACGGAAGCGAGCCGCGCGGCGACGTCGGCCGGCGCGTCGGTGAATTGCAATCCGATCTCGGCGGTGGCGCGCCACGCGACGCGCGCATCGAATCGGCCGAACCCGTCCAGCACGAGGGTGACCGGGTGGCTGGCGTCGAATGTCTCGACGATATGCAGCCTTGCGCCGCCGGCGCTGATATCCATGGTCAGGCAATCGAGCGTGCCGTCCGCGGTGTCGATCTTCGCCGGCAGGATGACCGATTTGCGTTCATGCTCGCGCCGCTCGGGCCAGCCGCGATCGACCCAGTCCCACGGCAATTCTTCGGGCAAAGTGGTGCTGCCGTCAGCCATGTTTCCCTCCATCACTCCGGTTGCGCCAGCTCGAAGTCGAGCACGCTCTCGTCGACCGGTGCGTCGAAGGGCAGGATGCCGCCAAAGCGATCGGCGATCTCGGCGGGCGTCAGTTCGAATTGCAGGCCGATCTCCGGGGCGCGCCGCCAGGCGATGCGGGCGTGAAAGCAGCCGAACTTCTCGAGGAGAAGCGATACGTCGTTGACGGCGTCCTCGAGCGGCTGGAGCAGGCGCAACTTGCAGCCGCCGACGCTCACTTCGAGGGTGACGCAATCGAGCGTGCCATAAGGCGTGTCGATCTTCGCCGACCAGATCACCGGCTTGCGGCGATAGCGGCGGCGGTTCGCGGGATCTTCCGCGTCGCTGGGAGCGGAAAGTTCATTCTGCAACGTGCGTGCCTCCGGCAGAGCGGACGGCTTCTGCCATCCGCGAAGAGGCAACCCTAATCGTTAAGTGTAAAGATCGGCTTGAAGCCGCTGGCGGATTAGGGCCGTTTTGTGGCCGAGTTTACAGCCGGCTGTGTGGGAGGCCGAGTCTTTGTGGCGAAGATCAGGCGACCGAAAAAGAATTGCCGCAGCCGCAGGACGAGGCGGCATTGGGGTTCTTCACCTGAAACGAGGCGCCCATCATGTCCTCGACGAAGTCGATTTCGGCGCCTTTGACCAGTTCGAGCGAGGTCTGATCGACCACCAAAGTCACCCCGTCGCGCTCGAAGGCGAGGTCGTCGTCGTGGCGGGCCTCGTCGAAGCTGAAGCCATATTGAAAGCCCGAGCATCCGCCGCCCGACACCGCCAGCCGCAGGAACGCGGTCGGGGTGTTTTCCTGGACCTTTAATTCGGCAACCCGCTTGGCCGCGCTGGCGGACAGGCTGACAGTGGCTTCGGTGGGGGCGGTCTGGCCGTCCGGCATGGCTATTCCCGAGGTTGAGCGCTCAATCTATGTGGTGATTCGCAAGGAATTGTCAAACCAAGCCGGTTTTTGGCGACGCTCATACGTTTACCGGCGCCAGGGTCGGCCGGCCGCGGATGAAGTCGGCGGCTTTCTCGGCGATCATGATCACCGTCGCGTTGATGTTGGCGCCGACCAGGTCGGGCATCACCGCCGCATCGACGACGCGCAACCCGTCGATGCCGCGCACCCGGCATTCGGGATCGACTACCGCGCTGGGGTCGCTGTCGATGCCCATCTTGCAGGTTCCGAGCGGATGATGCGCCGTGGCGCCGACCGCGCGGATATGCGCATCGAGTTCGGCATCGCTTTGCTTGTCGGTGCCGGGCGAGACTTCTTTTCCCATGAAGGGCTGTAGCGCCTTTTGCCGGCCGAAATCACGGACGATGCGCACGCCCGCCCGCACGTTGACGCGGTCGCTCTCGGTGTCGAGGAAGTTCTGGTGAATCTTCACGGCCGCTTTCGGGTCGGCCGAAGCGAGTTTGACCGCACCGCGACTGGTCGGGCGCAACAGGACCGCGCGCGCGCCGAAACTATCGGCGACAGGTCCGCCGAAGGGCGGGAGATAAGGCCGCGCGCCGCCCGGCGCCATGCGGAACAGAATCTGGATGTCGGGCATCTTCTCTTCCGGCCGCGATTTGACGAAGGCCATGCAACCGCCCGGCAGGTCGGTCGCCCAGCCAGTGCCGAAGAGATAGGCCTGCGCCATGCCGAGCCCGATGCGATCGAGGCGGAATCGCTCGGTGAAGGGACCGGGCTCGCGGCGCGTGTAATCGACGCCGACGGAAAGATGGTCCTGCAGGTTCTTGCCGACACCGGGCAGTGCGACTTTCACGCCGATATCATGCGCCTTGAGCTCGTCGGGATCGCCAATGCCCGAGAGCATCAGCAGTTGGGGCGAGTTGATGACGCCGCCGGCGAGCAGTACCTCCCGACTGGCGCGGGCGACCGAACGCTCGCCGTCTTTTTCATACTCGATGCCGACCGCGCGATTGCCTTCGAACACGACGCGCGTGGCGAAAGCCTGGGTCACGACCTGAAGATTCTTGCGGCCGAGCGCGGGGCGGAGATACGCGGTGGCGGCGGAGCAGCGCCGCCCATTGATGATCGTCGCCTGCGAATGGCCGACCCCTTCCTGTTGCTCGCCGTTGTAATCGTCGGTTTGCTTGAAGCCCGCCTGCAGCGCGGCTTCGACATGCGCCTCGATCAGCGGATCTTTGTAGCGCGTCCAGCGCGTCGCCAAGGGACCGCTGCCGCCGCGATAGGCCGTCTCGCCGCCTTCCCAGCTTTCCTGTTTCTTGAAATAGGGCAGGGCGTGGGCATAGGACCATTGTGTCAGGCCCGAGTCGCGCCAGCGGTCGTAATCGTTACGGTGGCCGCGCACATAGCCCATGACATTGATCGAGGACGAACCGCCGATCACCTTGCCGCGCGCGCATTCGATGCTGCGGCCGTTGAGGCCGGGTTCGGCCTCGGTGAAATACATCCAATCGTGCAGCCGCTCTTCGAAGATCTTGCCCCAGGCGAGCGGTATGTGAATGAGCGGGTCGCGATCCCAGCCGCCCGCTTCGAGGACGAGAACGCGCACGTCGCTGTCCTCGGTCAGGCGATAGGCCAGACAGCATCCGGCCGATCCGGCGCCGACAATGACGTAATCGTAATCCGAGGCGTTTGCCATCCCGCGAGTCCTTTATATTTCCCCATCCCGATCATCCGATACGGGCGCCCGCGTTGCAACCGTGGCCCCTCGGGATTAGGTTCCGGGTCATGACCGCACAGGCACTTGCCGCTTATGCCTGCCGTGCCGAGGAAAGTCGCGGCCGGCTTTATCCGGAGCCCGAAAGTGCCACCCGTTCGGCGTTTCAGCGCGACCGCGACCGCATCGTCCATTCGGCGGCTTTCCGGCGGCTGCAATACAAGACTCAGGTCTTCGTCTATCACGAGGGAGATCACTACCGGACCCGGCTGACCCACAGCCTCGAAGTCGCGCAGATCGCGCGGTCGATCGCGCGGCAACTCGAACTCAACGAGGACCTCGCCGAGGCAGTCTCGCTCGGTCACGACCTCGGACACACGCCGTTCGGCCATGCCGGGGAAGACGCGCTCAACGCGGCGATGAAACCGTTTGGCGGGTTCTCGCACAACGATCAGACCCTGCGCGTCCTGACCAAGCTCGAACATCGCTATGCCGGTTTCGACGGTCTCAATCTGACGTGGGAGACGCTCGAAGCGACCGTGAAGCACAATGGTCCGGTGGGTAAGCCGCTGCCGGCGACGCTGGCCGAATACGTGACGCGTCACGATCTCGAACTCGATACCTTCGCATCGGCCGAGGCGCAGGTCGCCGCGATCAGCGACGACATCGCTTACAACAATCACGATCTCGACGACGGGCTGCGCGCCGGACTCTTCGCCATCGACGATATCTCGTCGGTGAAGCTGGCGGGGCCGATCTTCGCCGAGGTCGACCGCGCCAATCCAGGCGTCGACGACGCGCGGCTCATCCACGAGGCCAATCGCCGCCTGATCGACCGCATGGTGAGTGACGTGGTCACCGAATCGAAAAAGCGTCTCGCCGAAAGCGGCGCGACGAGCGCGGTGGCGATCCGTGGCTTGGACCATTCCGTGATCGGCTTCTCGCCCGCGATGCGCGAGCGCGAGCGGGAACTGCGCGACTTTCTTTATCAGCGCATGTATCGCCATTATCGCGTCAATCGCATGGCCTCGAAAGCGCGCCGGATCGTGCAGGAGCTGTTTCAGCTTTTGCTCGCCGAGCCGCAATGCCTGCCGACCGAATGGCAGGCGCAAGCCAAAGGCGCGGGGAACCCGGAGACCGCCCGGGTCGTTGCCGACTATATCGCCGGCATGACGGATCGTTACGCGCAGGACGAGCACTATAAGCTTTTCGATAGGTATGCACCGACGTGAGAGATCTCTTCGCCCATTTTCATGCCGTCGTGATCGCCGAGATCGAGGCGCTGGTGCATGACGGCCAGGTGCCGGCCGGCCTCGATCTTTCGCGCGTGACCATCGAGCCGCCGCGCGATCCGACGCATGGCGATATCGCGACCAACGCGGCGATGGTGCTGGCGAAACCCGCAGGCATGAATCCGCGCGCCTTTGCCGAGAAACTCCTGGCGCGTCTCAAAACCGCCGAGGACGTGACCGACGCCAGCGTCGCCGGGCCGGGCTTCATCAATCTGCGCATCGCCGATTCATTCTGGCATGCCCGGCTCGCCGATATTCTTGCCGCCGGTCCGTCTTACGGCGACAGCGAGATGGGCAAGGGCAGGCGGGTCAACATCGAATACGTCTCGGCCAATCCGACGGGGCCGATGCATGTCGGACACGGGCGCGGCGCGGTGGTCGGCGATGCGCTCGCCGCGCTGCTGGAGAAGGCCGGATTTCAGGTCTGCCGCGAATACTACATCAACGACGCGGGCGCGCAGGTCGATGTGCTCGCACGTTCGCTCCACCTGCGTTATCGCGAGGCGTTGGGCGAGACCATCGGCGATATTCCCGAGGGGCTTTACCCCGGCGAGTATCTGAAAGACGCGGCGGTCATTCTCGCCGCGCGCGACGGCAAGAAATTTCTCGACGCGCCGGAAGCCGAATGGATCGCCGCGTTGCGGGATTTCGCCATCGACACGATGATGGGGCTCATCCGCGAGGACCTGAAGGCGCTGGGCGTCGAGCATGAGGTGATTACCTCCGAGCGCGCGATCACCAAGGCCGGCGGCATCGAGACGGCGATCGCAACGCTCGAAAGCCAGGACCTCGTCTATGTCGGCGTGCTGGAACCGCCCAAGGGCAAGCTGCCCGACGATTGGGAACCGCGCGAACAGACCTTGTTCCGTTCGACCCAATTCGGCGACGACGTCGACCGTCCGCTCAAGAAGTCCGACGGGTCGTGGACTTATTTCGCGGCCGACATCGCCTATCACTTCGACAAGGTTCGGCGCGGATTCAACGAGATGATCGACATCTGGGGTGCGGATCACGGCGGCTATGTGAAGCGCATGCAGGCGGCGGTCACCGCGTTGACCGGCGGCAAGGCCGGGCTCGACGTGAAATTGTGCCAGCTCGTCAATCTCTTCGACAAGGGCCAGCCGGTTCGCATGTCGAAACGCGCGGGCACCTTCGTCACCTTGCGCGAATGCGTCGATCAGGTCGGCAAGGACGTGTTTCGTTTCGTCATGTTGATTCGACGCAACGATCAGGCGCTCGATTTCGATTTCGCCAAGGTCGTCGAGCAGTCGAAGGACAATCCGGTCTTCTATGTGCAATACGCGCATGCGCGCGCCTCGTCCGTGCTGCGCCACGCGGTCGAGCAATTCAGGACGACCGAACTGGCGCCGGGTTCGCTCGCGCAAACGAAACTCGCTTTGCTGTCCGATCGCGACGAGATCGCGGTGATCCGCTTGCTCGCGCAGTGGCCGCGTCTGGTCGAGGGCGCGGCCGAAGCGCATGAGCCGCATCGCGTCGCGTTCTATTTGCAGGAGGTCGCGGCGGCCTTTCACGGTCTGTGGAACAAAGGCAATGCCGATGCGAGCCTGCGTTTCATCCAGGCTGACGAGAAAGACGTAACCCTCGCGCGCCTCGCGCTGGTGCAGGCCGTGGCTTTCGTCATCGCCTCGGGGCTCGCGGTCTTCGGCGTCGAACCGCTCGCGGAAATGCGGGCATGAGCCAGCGGCTCGAAGCCGATCCCGGCGGTCGCGGCCGTCGTGACGACGACGAGCCGCGCGGCGGCAAGTTCAAGGCGCTGCTGCTTGTCGTTGCGGTCGCGGGGATCGGCGGCGGCTCGTGGTGGGTCTATCGCTCGGATCTGCCGCGTCAGGCACCGGAAAACGTTCCGGTGATTCATTCCGATGCCGCGCCGGTGAAAACCGCGCCGACCGATCCGGGCGGCATGATCGTACCCGATCAGGATTCGGTGCTGCTCAACCGTCAGGGACGCGGCGAGGCGGCGGGACGAAATTTGCCGAAGGTCGAAGAGCTGTTGCCCGATCCCGAACCGATCCTGCCGCGCCCGGTCGCGCCCGCCAAGCAGGTCGCGGCGGCGCCACCACCACCGCCACAACAAGTGGCGACACCGCCCGTGCCGCAGCCCGTACCATCGCCACCGCCCGCGTCACCGGTGCAGGCAGCACCTCAACTTGCGACCGCGCCGCCGCCGCCGGTCGCAGCACCCGCGCTGCCCGCAGCCACCGCGCCGACCGTTGCGGCATCCGGCAAGGGGTATCGCCTGCAACTCGGCGCGCTCAAAACGGAAGATGCCGCAAAACAGGAATGGTTGCGTCTGCAGAAGGCCCAGGCCGATGTGCTGGGGAAACTGGCGCTGGCGGTCAGTCGCATCGATCTCGGCGACAAGGGGACCTATTACCGTATCCAGGCGGGACCGATCGCCGACCCGGCGCAAGCCGCGCAAGCCTGTGACACGCTGAAGAGCCGCAAGATCGGGTGCATTCTTGTCAAGCCGTGAGGTGTTGATCGGCTTTGCGTTGGCATTCTCATTCGCAACCAGCGCTTACGCCTGCATTGGTTCCAACGAGTTCAGTTCACCAGACGGCGTTGTTGTTGCCCATATAACGGAACGCACCGGAACAGGTTGTGGCGAAAGCCGCGTCGAAATGTTTACGCGCAAGCACCACAGATTGGCGGCACGGAGTTATATGTCCAACGACAAGGAGCATGGGCTCGGTGTCGAGGAAGCCTCGTGGACGCCAAATTCGGCATTTTTCATATTCAGCATGTCAAGTTCGGGTGGCCATCAAGCGAACCATTATCCGATTTGGTACTATTCGCGTCGAAACAACAAGTTCGTTTCACTCGAAGCGCTTTTGAGCGGACTCTATGTCACCGATGCGAAATTTAGAATCATCGCGCCAGCGACGATTGAGATCATCGGTCGCGATAACGAGACGCGTCGGGTGAATCTTCAACCAAGCCGATCCCGATGAGCGCAGTAGCGAATACACGCTTGTCGAGCGGCGAGTGGATCGCCTTTGCACGGGCATCCTGCGTCCTTCGACTTCGCTCAGGACGAGGAAAATCTTTTGTGGCATTACAGGGGCCACAAAGAAAATCTCCTCGTCCTGAGCGAAGTCGAAGGACCCACGCTGTTCATGCGGCGCGCTTCAACAGCGTCGCATGTCTGAGGATGGCTCGCCCGTGATCAGTCCCGTCATTTTCGGACTCGCCGGCACCGAACTCACCGCCGATGAACGCGACTTCTTTCGCGAGGCCGATCCGGTCGGCTTCATCCTGTTTCAGCGCAATTGCGATCATCCGCGTCAGGTCATGCGTCTCGTCGCGTCGTTGCGCGAGACCATCGGCAGAGCCGACGCGCCGGTTCTGATCGATCAAGAGGGCGGGCGGGTCGCACGGTTGAAGCCGCCGCATTGGCGCGTCTATCCGTCGGCCGCGACGATTGCCGCGCTGCCCGCCGCGCGCGAGGCGGCGTTTCTCTCGGCGCGGCTCATCGCCGACGATCTGTCGCAACTCGGCATCACCGTCGATTGCGCGCCGGTGCTCGACATTCCGGTCCCCGGCGCCGACGCCATCATCGGCGACCGCGCTTGGGGCATAACACCCGAGTCGGTGGCACAACTGGGCGCCGCTTTTTGCGACGGATTGATGGCGGGAAACGTTTTGCCCATCATCAAGCATATTCCCGGGCATGGCCGCGGCACGGTGGACAGTCATTTCAGCCTTCCGATCGTCGCGACTCGGGCAGACGAATTGGCAGCGACCGATTTCGCGCCGTTTCGCGCGCTCGCGGGGATGCCGTGGGCGATGACCGCGCATATCGTTTATTCGGCGTTCGACTCGGACCTGCCCGCGACGCTTTCGAAGTCGGTCATCGAGGGGGTGATTAGGGCTGGCGTCGGCTTCGACGGCGTGCTTGTCTCCGACGATCTTTCGATGAAGGCGCTCGGCGACAGCCTGGCGGCGCGCGCCCGTGGCGCGCTGAAAGCGGGTTGTGATCTGGTGCTTCACTGCAATGGCGATCAAACGGAAATGAGCGAGATCGCTGGGGCGATCGGACCGCTCGACGCGATGGCGCGCCGCCGTGTCGACGCGGGCGAAGCGCGCCGGCACGCGCCCGGCGCGTTCGACCGCGATGCCGCCGAGCGGCGTTTCGATGCGCTGCTTCAGGGAGCGCGTTGATGCCGCCGGAAATCGCCCAACTGATTCAGGGCGTGCTGATCATGGCGCTGCCGGCGATCTTCGCGATCACGCTGCACGAAGCCGCGCATGGCTTCGTCGCCAACAAGCTGGGCGACGACACCGCGATGAAGGCCGGCCGCGTCACCTTCAATCCGATCAAACATATCGATCTGTTCGGCACGATCATCATGCCGCTGCTGCTGTTCTTCATCTCGCGCGGCCAGTTCCTGTTCGGCTATGCCAAGCCGGTCCCGGTACGCTTCGATCGTCTCAATCATCCGCGCCGCGACATGGTGTGGGTCGCCGCGGCGGGCCCCGCCACCAACATCGTTCTTGCCCTGGTTTCGGCATTGCTCCTCTATTCGGTGCCCCATGTGCCGATGTTTTTCCGCGTATGGCTTGACGGAAACCTCCAATACTCGATCATCTTCAACGTGATCCTCGCGGTCTTCAACATGATCCCGCTGCCGCCGCTCGATGGCGGACGCGTTGCTGTCGGGCTGCTGCCCGATGCGCTGGCGATTCCGTTGGCGAACACCGAGCGTTACGGCATGCTGGTCCTGATCGTGCTGCTATTTCTGCTGCCGCTGCTCGGCGACCAGATCGGCATGAACCTCAACATCATCAGCTATGTGATCCAATGGCCGGTCGAGTGGCTGCTCGACCTGATTTCGGGGATCACCGGCATCGGCATTCAATGAGCGACACCGAACCGTTCGAAATGGAAAAGCCCGAGCGCGAGCAGGGCGATGAACTCGTCGTCGACCTCGAAGGTTACGAGGGCCCGATCGACGTGCTGCTGTCGCTCGCGCGCGAGCAGAAGGTCGACATCACCAAGATTTCGATTCTGAAGCTCGCCGATCAATACCTCGCCTTCATCACCGCGGCGCGGCGCCTGAGCCTCGAGATCGCGGCCGATTATCTCGTCATGGCGGCGTGGCTCGCGTATCTCAAATCGCGCCTCCTGTTGCCGCAGCCCGCCGAGGCCGAAGAGCCGTCGGGCGAGGAGATGGCCGCGGCTCTCGCGCATCAATTGCTGCGTCTCGAAGCGATGCAGAAGATGGGGCAGCAGCTTTTCGCCCGCGATCTGCTCGGCCGCGACGTTTTCAACCGCGGCGCGCCCGAGGGCTTGCCGCGCGTCCTGGTTCCGGTCTACGAGGCGACGCTGTATGAGCTGCTCAAGGCCTATGGCGACGAACGTTCGCGCAAGGAAGCCGGTGTCCTTCATATCGAAGCCGCCGAGCTTTATTCGATGGACGATGCGTTGCAGCGGCTGTCGCGTCTCCTCGGCCGGATGCCCGACTGGCGCACGCTGGTCAGCTTCCTGCCGCCGGGCGTGATGTCGGGGCTGGTGCAGCGCTCGGCGGTCGCCTCGACGTTCGCCGCCACTCTTGAACTCGTGCGTTCCGGCAAGCTTCAGCTTCGCCAGGATGTCGCATTCGGTCCCATTTTCCTGCGTAGTCCGCCGTCAGAGCAAACATGAACGAAGACGAAGATCAACCTCAAGACCAAGCCCCACCGGAAGACCAGCAAGCGGTCCCCGAAACGACGATCGAATCTTTTTCGGACGAGCTTCGTCTGGTCGAGGCTTTGCTGTTCGCGTCGTCATCGCCGCTCGACGAAGACGGGCTGAAACTGCGCCTGCCCGAGGGCGCCGACGTGGCGGCCCTGATCGAGGAGGTGATCGCGATCTACGCGCCGCGCGGCGTCAATATCGTGCGCGTGGCCGGCGGCTGGACCGTCCGCACCGCGCCCGATCTCGCGCCGCGCCTGAAACTGACCCAGAAGGTCGGCCGCAAGCTGTCGCGTGCCGCGATCGAAACCCTGGCGGTGGTCGCCTATCACCAGCCGGTGACGCGCGGCGAGATCGAGGAGATTCGCGGCGTCGTCATCAGCCGCGGCACGCTCGACACGCTGATGGAAGCGGGCTGGATCGTTCCGAAAGGCCGCAAGCAGACCGTCGGCCGCCCGGCGACCTGGGTGACGACAGAAGCGTTCCTGCTGCATTTCGGTCTGGCGAGCCTTGCCGATCTGCCTGGCATGGACGAGTTGCGCGCGGCCGGCTTGGTCGGACCGCGTCCGGTCGCGACCCTACGCGAGACCATCGCCGCCGCCGACGAGCGCCTGCCCGCGGCACCGGGCGAGGACGACGAAGACGATGATGAATTGGACGACGACGATGCCGATGACGTCGTGCGGTCCCAATCCGGATCGGCCGAGGCCGAATCAGCCGAGTCCGAAGCGCCCGAGTCCGAGGATGCCGACGATGAGGAGGACGCTGTCGAGGAAGCCGAGGCGGTGGACGACGATAATACGGCGTGAATCGGCGCTTCCGGTCGAAGCCTCCCGCGTTGCGGCGTCGCACGCGTTTTGCCATGATCCGCGCATGAACCTCGGTAGCGGAGCGGTAGCGTAGGCAATGTTCGATTTCGCGTGGTCCGAACTGGCGTTGATCGCCATCGTGGCGCTCGTCGTGATCGGGCCCAAGGACTTGCCGCGTGTCATGCGGATCGTCGGTCAGTGGGTCCGGCGCGCGCGCTCGATCGCCCGCGAGTTCCAGGGCAGCCTCGATCAGATGATGCGCGAGGCCGAACTCGACGACATCAAACGCAACATGGATCGCGCCACCGATTTCAATCTCGAGAAAGAGATCGAGAAGATCGTCGATCCCAATCGCGACATCCACAATTCGCTGACCGACCCGATGCTGACCAATCCGCTGACCGCGGAGACGGAAGCGACCATGACGCCGCAGATCGAGGCGACGCCGAGCGAAATCGGTGCGACGCCGATGGTCGGCGAGGTGGCGATGCCGCCGCGTCCGGCGATCGAAACGTCGCCGCTTTCGGTGCCGGATGAAACGCCTAAGCCCGCGCCCGAATCGCCGGTAACGCGATGACCCAGCGCGACGAGGAACTCGAAGAAGGCAAGATGCCGCTGCTCGATCATCTGATCGAGTTGCGTAAGCGGCTGCTTTATTCGGCGCTGGCCTTGCTGATCGCCTTCGCGCCGTCGTGGTATTTCAGCAAGGACATCTACAATTTCCTCGCCCAGCCGCTGGCCGATGCGCTCGGCCAGGCAACCGGGCGCCATCTCATCTTCACCGACTTGACTGAAGCGTTCTTCACCGATCTGCGGGTCGCGTTCTGGGCCGCGTTCTGTCTCGCTTTTCCGATCATCGCCAGCCAGATCTGGATGTTCGTCGCCCCCGGGCTCTACAAGCAGGAGCGCCGCGCCTTTTTGCCGTACATCATGGCGACGCCGATCCTGTTCATCATGGGCGGCTCGCTGGTCTACTACGTGATCTTCCCGGTCGCATGGCGCTTCTTCCTGAGTTTCGAGTCGCCCGGCGGCAACGGTTCGCTGCCGATCGAGATCGAACCCAAGGTCAGCGAATACCTTACCCTGGTGATGCGGCTGATGCTCGCCTTCGGCCTGGCGTTCCAGTTGCCGGTGCTGCTGACGCTGATGGCGCGGGTTGGGCTGATCACATCCGAGTGGCTCGCCAAGCAACGGCGCTATGCGGTCGTCCTCGTCTTTGTCGTCGCAGCCGTCCTGACTCCGCCCGATATCTTCAGCCAGGTCTCGCTGGCGGTACCGTTGCTGATCCTGTTCGAGATATCGATCTGGTCGTGCAAACTGGTCGAGAAACAGCGCGCCAAGCGTCAGGCGGAACTTGATGCCGAACTTGAAGACGATGATAAAAATTCTTCATAATCAGCCTGTTGTCGGTTATTTCTAAAGTCTTTCAGCGAGTTTGCATGTTCGACCTCAAAGCCATTCGCGACGATCCGCAGGCCTTCGACCAAGGCCTCGCCCGGCGTGGCCGGGCGCCGCAGACGCCGGCAATCCTGGCGCTCGACAAGGAATGGCGCGCCGCTGAAACCAAGGCGCAGGAACTCCAGGCCGAGCGCAATAAGCTCTCGCGCGAGATCGGCGCGGCCAAGGCCAAGGGCGGCGATGCCGCCGACCTGATGCGCCTTGTTGCTGAAAGCAAGGACGAGGAGGCTCGGCTCGGTGTCGAGGCCGCGCGCCTCAAGGGCGAGGTCGACGCGCTGCTGGCGGGCATTCCCAATCTCCCGGCCGCCGACGTGCCCGACGGCACGGACGAGCATGGCAATGTTCAGGTTCGCCTGCATGGTGAGCCAAGGCGCTTCGCTTTTCCGGCAAAGGATCATGTCGCGCTGGGCGAGGGGCTCGGGTTGATGGATTTCGCCCGCGCCGGCAAATTGTCGGGCGCGCGGTTTGTCGTCCTGAGTGGCGCACTGGCGCAACTCGAACGCGCGCTGGGCGCTTTCATGCTGGACCTTCATACGCGCGAATTCGGCTACACCGAAATATCGCCGCCGTTGCTGGTGCGCGACGAGACGGCCTACGGCACCGGTCAGTTGCCGAAATCCGCCGACGATATGTTCAAGACCACCAACGGGCTCTGGCTGATTCCGACCGCCGAAACGCCGCTGACCAATCTCGTGGCGGGCGAGATACTCGACGAAGCCAAACTCCCGATGCGGGTGACCGCGTGGACGCCGTGCTTTCGCTCCGAGGCGGGGGCCGCCGGCAAGGACACGCGCGGCATGATCCGCCAGCACCAGTTCGAGAAGGTCGAACTTGTCTCGATCGCGCATCCCGATCAGTCGGCCGAGGAACACGAGCGCATGACCGGCTGCGCCGAGGAAGTGCTGAAGCGCCTCGATCTGCCGTATCGCGTGATGTTGCTGTGTTCGGGCGACATGGGCGCGGCGGCACAAAAAACCTATGACATCGAGGTCTGGCTACCGGGTCAGGATACGTATCGCGAGATTTCGAGCTGTTCGAATTGCGGCGAGTATCAGGCCCGGCGCATGAACGCGCGCTTCAAGCCCAAGGCGGGCAAGGGCAACCGCTACGTTCACACGCTCAACGGCTCGGCTCTTGCGGTCGGCCGCACGCTGATCGCCGTGCTCGAAAACCACCAGAAGGAAGACGGCTCGGTCGCGGTTCCGGCCGCGCTGCAACCCTACATGGGCGGATTGAAGGTCATCAGGCTGGATGGCTGAGCGTATCGATCTCGCCCGCGCGCGTATTCTCGTCACCAACGACGACGGCATCGAAGCCCCCGGCATCAAGCTGCTGACGCGGGTGGCGAAAGCGGTGTCGCGCGACGTCTGGGTGGTGGCGCCCGAGGTCGAGCAAAGCGGCGCGAGCCATTCGCTCACCCTCCACCGGCCGCTGCGCTTGAGGAAACTCGGGCCGAAGCGCTTCGCGGTCGACGGTACGCCGACCGACTGCGTATTGCTGGCGATCAACTGCGTGCTCGAGGACAAGCGGCCGACGCTGGTGCTGTCGGGCGTCAACGGCGGCGCCAATATGGGCGAGGATTTGACCTATTCGGGCACCGTCGCCGCCGCGATGGAAGCGACGTTGCTGGGCGTGAAGGCGATCGCCTTCAGCCAGGTCGTCGGCGACACCGGCCCGTTACGTTTTGCCTGCGCGGCGGCATTCGCCGAGAAAGTGTTGCGCCGTCTGGCCGCGCTGCCCTGGGCGGACGAGACTCTCTACAATGTCAATTTTCCCAATCTGCCGCCCGGCAAGGTCACCGGTATCGTCGCGGCGGCGCAGGGCGGGCGCAAGATCGGCGACCATCTCATCAAGCGTCTCGATCCGCGCGGCCGGCCGTATTACTGGATCGGGCCGCAGCGCGACGACGAACGCACGCGGCGCGGCAGCGACGTGCGCGGGATAAGCGAAGGCAAGGTGACGGTGACGCCGGTCTTTCTCGATCTCACCAATCGGCGCGCGCTCGGCTGGCTCAAGAAGGCCATGCCATGAGCGAGCCCGCCGCGCGGGCAAAGCTGCTCGCGGCGTTGCGCGCCGAGGGCATCGCCGACGAACGCGTGCTCGACGCGATCAAACGTGTGCCGCGCGACCGCTTCATGCCGCCGGCGTTCCACGAGCGGGCGTGGGAAAATGCCGCGCTGCCGATCGGCCACGGCCAGACGATCAGCCAGCCTTACATCGTCGCCCTGATGTCCGAGGCGCTTGAAGTCAGCGACCGCCACATCGTGCTCGAGATCGGCACCGGATCGGGTTACCAGGCGGCGGTGCTGTCGCTGCTCGCGCGGCGGGTCTTCACCGTCGAGCGTCATCGCGCGATGGCCGAGACGGCGGAAAAACGTCTCAAGGAACTGCGCTACAACAACGTCACCTGCCGTTTCGGCGATGGCACCAAAGGCTGGCCCGGTCAGTCCACCTTCGACCGCATCATGGTCACCGCCGCCGGCAATTCGCTGCCCGATGCACTGATGACGAGTCTCGCCGATGGCGGCGTTTTGGTCGCGCCGGTGGGCGAGGAAAAGCGCGATCAGACCCTGATGCGGATCCGTCGTACCGGCGACGAGTATGCCGTCGAGGAACTGGGTGCCGTGCGCTTCGTGCCGCTGGTCGCCGGACTGCCGCGCGCCGCCAAGGGGTGACCCGGTCCTTGCCGGCGCAAAACCGGCCTGTATCGGGGATTCGTGCCGTGGCATATAACGATGCCATGATGCCGTCGAAGGCACTGATTGTTCTGGCTGCTGTCGCCGCGTTGGGGGCGTGCGCGCGCAATGCGCCGCCGGCGCCGCTGTCGATGCCGGGTCAGCAGGCCACCAAATCGCCGCCGCCGGCGCTGTCGCCGCAGATGCATCTGCCGCATCCCGATCAGGTCGTGGTCGGGCAGGGGGATACGGTCTACACGATCGCACGGCGCTACGACCTGCCCGAACGCTCGATCATCGACGCCAATCATCTTCAGCCGCCGTATCGCCTGAATGCGGGCTCGACGCTTTCCCTGCCGCAGGACCGGTTCCATGTCGTGCAGCCGGGCGACACGCTCTACGGCGTCTCCCGCCTCTACGGGGTCGATGTCAGCACTCTGGCGAGCATCAATCACCTGACCGCGCCCTATGCGATCAAGGTCGGGCAATCGCTTTATCTGCCCGCCTCGGTCGAGCCGGGCGACCGCAGCACCCAGGTGCTGGCGGCCAAACCGCCGGCCGAACAGTCGCCGGCCGAAAAAGCCGCCGCGGCCGAATTGCCGCCCGAGGAAAAACCGGCATCGGAGCGACCGCCCGGCGAAAAGCCCGCCGGGGAAAATCCGCCGGGCGAAAAGCCCCAGGAGCAACGCAAGGCGGTCGCCGCGGCGCCATCCGCGCCGGCCTCTGCCGCAGCGCCCGCCGCTCGTGCCGGCAAACAGAGTTTCACCTGGCCGGTCAAGGGCCGGGTCATCGGCAAATACGGCACCAACGCGGGTGGCACGCATAATGACGGCATCAACATTGCCGTGCGCGCGGGCGAGCCGATTCACGCCGCCGATGGCGGCGTTGTCGCCTATGCCGGGAACGAACTGCGCGGTTATGGGAACCTCGTGCTGATCAAGCATCCCGGCGGCTACATGACCGCTTACGCGCATAATTCGTCGCTGCTGGTAAAGCGCGGCGACCTGGTGACCCGCGGCCAGGAGATCGCCAAAGCCGGATCGACCGGCACGGTCAACTCGCCGCAGCTTCATTTCGAGATTCGCCAGGGCACCCGCGCGCTCGATCCGAGCACCTATCTGCCGAGCACGAGCTGATCGCGTTCCGATCGCTAAAAAATTCGTAAATTTCGCGCGATGGGCCGCGGGGTCGGCGCGTGGGCAGATTCGCTTAACCTCGACTTAATGACGGAACGGTAAGAAAGGAGCATCGCCGTAATAAGGGTATCTATCGATGAAGGTCGAACAACGTCTTTGGCAGTCGCGCCGGGGCTGGCATGTGCTGGGCTCCGACGGGCCGATCAAGGCGTCGCTGGTGCTGTTCTTCGCGGCGCCCGGTACGCTCGATGACGGTGCGCGTTTCGCCGAACTCCAGGCCGCCTATCCGGGTGCGGCGCTGCTCGGCTGCACGACCGGCGGCGAGATCGCCGAAGTTGACGTCTATGACGGCTCGGTGATCGCGACCGCGATCGAATTCGAGCACACCGAAATCAAATTCGCCGTCGATTTCGCGGCGCCCGGCAAAAGCTCGTTCGAGATCGGCACCCGGATCGGTTCGGTGTTGCCGGCCGAGGGCTTGCGCAACGTATTCGTGCTGTCGGACGGCACCAGGGTCAACGGTACCGAACTGGTGGCGGGGGTTCAGCACGTTCTCGGCCGCGACGTCTGCATGACCGGGGGCCTCGCCGGCGACGGCGCCAGCTTCCAGACGACCAAGGTCGGTCTCAACGCGAATCCCGATGCCGGTCGCGTCGTCGCGGTCGGATTCTATGGCGAACGCATTCGCGTCGGTTATGGCAGCGTCGGCGGTTGGGACGCGGTCGGCGCTGAACGGATCATCACCCGGTCGAGCGGCAATACGCTGTTCGATCTCGACGGTCAGCCCGCGCTCGATCTCTACAAGCAATATCTCGGTGCCGAAGCGGCGAACCTGCCGGCCAGCGCGCTGCTGTTCCCGCTGCGTATTCAGCCGAAAGGCGATCCCGACGCCAGTCTCGTGCGCACGGTCGTCGGTGTCGACGAAGAAAAGAAGGCGATGATCTTCGCCGGCAGCATCCCGGAAGGCCATGTCGCCCAGGTGATGCTCGGCAATTTCGATCATCTCATCGCCGGCGCCGGACGCGCCGCGCGGAAGGCCGCGATCCCCGACGCAAAGCTCGCGATCCTCGTGAGCTGCATCGGTCGCAAGCTGCTGCTCGGCCAGCGTATCGCTGACGAAGTCGAAGCGGTGGCTGACGTGCTGGGCGAGGGTTGCCGCACCACGGGCTTTTACTCTTACGGCGAAATCGCGCCGCTTGAAGCATCGGCGGTCTGCGATCTGCACAATCAGACGATGACCATCACGACGTTCGCCGAAATCTGAACATGCATAAGTTGCTGCAGCGTCAACTCCGGCAAGCGCGCCAGGCGAGCGCCACGGGCGAACTCGACCTCGACGTGCTGCTCGACTTGATCGATGCGGCCTATGTCGAAGTCGATCGCGAACGCCGCTTCACCGCCCATGCCCACCAGGTCATGCGCGACGAGCAGGCCTCGGCGATCCGGGGGCAGGCCGAGGCCGTGAATGCGCGCACCGCCGCCGAAGCCGAATTGCTGAAGCAGGAGCGCCTGTCGTTGCTGGGCCGGTTGACCGCCTCGGTGGCACATGAACTGCGCAATCCGCTGAGCACGATCCGCAATACTGTCCATGTCATCGGCCAGATGGCCGAGGCGGGCGGCGTCGACGTGGCGCGCCCGATGAGCCGTTGTCAGCGCACCGTCGATCGCTGCGACAGCATCATCGGCGATTTGCTCGATTACGCCAACGAGCGTGAACTCCATCCCATGTCGATGCGGCTTGACGCATGGCTGGGCGAAGTGGTGGCCGATATCAAAATACCGGACCACGTCATGCTTGAGTGCCGCTTCGGCGCTCCTGAAGCGGTGGCGCCGGTCGATGCCGAACGCATGCGTTGCGTTGTCGAGAACGTCGTCCAAAATGCGGTGCGGGCGATCAGCGAGGCGACCGGGTTGCTCGATCGCCGCATCACGATCTCGACCCATCAAGGCGCGATGGCCGAAATCGTCATCGCGGATACCGGTCCCGGCATGACTGCCGAGGTGCTGGCTCGCGTGTTCGAGCCGCTCTACAGCACCTATCCGTTCGGCACCGGCCTTGGCCTTCCGACGGTCAAGCAGATCGTCGAGCTGCATGGCGGCGACATCGCCATCGGCAGTACGCCGGGCACCGGCACGCGCGTCATCATCCGCCTGCCGCTCGCCGCGGCGAAGGCGACGAAGGCGGCTTAGTCCAACCACGGCCCGTTGCGCCTTTGCGCGCCTGCCCGCATGATGGGGCATGGAACGCTTCACCCGATCGATCGCGGAAATCTGGCAACACTGGGAGCCCAACGCCAAGGCGGGGCTGCATCCGATGGTGTTCACCACCTATGAGGATCACAGCCTGGTTTTTCCCACGCTTAAATCGCTCGATCGCGATGCGTGGGCGGCGGCCTACAGCGCGGTGGCCGATCCGATCGCGGCGTTGGCGCGTGAAGCGGAAGCGGCGGGCGACGTGCAGAGTGCCAAGGATCATTACTTCCACGCCTACGGTCTTTATCGGATGGCGCGGTTTCCGACGACGAACTCGGCGGGCAAGCGCGCGGCCTACAAGAAATCGCAGGAGATGTATCGCGCAACGACGCGTTATCTCCCCTATGCGTTCGAGCGCGTCGAGATTCCGTTTTCGGGCAAGCCGGGCGAGGGCGATCATGCGGTCGCCTATTTCATCCGGCCGAAGGACAGCGCCGAACGCCTGCCGCTGGTGATCATGTGGGCCGGCATCGATACGTTCAAAGAAGATCGCACCGAAATCTGGGAGCCGATCATCGCGGCGAAACTCTCGCTGCTGCTGATCGACATGCCGGGCACCGGCGACGCGCCGCTCAAGGGCTCGGAGGATGCCGAGCGCCTATGGGATCATGTGTTGGCGTGGTGCGCGAAACGGCCCGAGATCGATGCCGAACGCATCGGCGCCTGGGGCGGCAGCACCGGCGGCTATTGGGCGGCGAAGGTCGCTCACACGCACAAGGACAGACTCGCGGCGGTTGTCGCTCAAGGCGGCTGCGCGCATCATGCCTTCACGCCCGACTGGATCGAGAAGTCACAGCACGGTTCCTACGCGTTCGAGCTTGCCGAAACCTTGGCGAGCGCGTTCGGCCGGGCCGGCTTCGACGAATGGGTCGATTATTGTCCCAGGCTGTCGCTGTTGAAGCAGGGCGTGCTCGATCGACCGTGCACCAAGCTCCTGCTGGTCAACGGCACGCAGGATACGATCTTTCCGATCGAGGATATGCATCTGCTGCTGGAACACGGCTCGCCCAAGACGGCGCGCTTTTATCCGGTCGGGCATATGGGCTACACGCCCGATACCAACCCGACGATCGTGCGCTGGCTTGCGGAGACGTTGCGGGCGTAGTGTTGCGTCAGACCGGCTGCAGTGGTGCGTGCGGTTGCGGCGGCATCTCGATCCGAATGGGATCGTCGATCCGCACGTCGCCGCCGGACACCACAATCGCCATAATGCCGGACTTACGGACGGTTTTGCCGTCCGCGTCACGATCGAGAACGGCGTTCATCAGGCCGGACTGAAACTTGTTGAGCTGATGGCACGGATTGCGCAGGCCGGTCACTTCGACGATGGCGTCCTGTCCAAGGTGCAGGCGGGTCCCGGTCGGCAGGGCGAGTAGATCAATGCCGCGGGTCGTGATGTTCTCGCCCATTTGTCCCGCCGAGACGGCGAAACCGGCGCGGGACAATTCGTCATGCAGTTCGGCGTGGATGAGGTGAACCTGTCGCAAATTCGGCTCGTCGGGATTGCGCGCCACGCGGTAACGATGTTTGATCGTTTTACCCATATGGGCGTCGCCCTCAACCCCGAGCCCCGGCAAAAGCCGGATGCTCAGCTGAGTCGGTTTGCTGAATGTGTAGGTTGCGCTGCGACTGACCGCGACGACCGATCCGTTCAAACGTCGCCTCCTTCTGCCGACCTCACCCGAGCGTCTTGCCGAGCCGTCCCGCCAGATCCTGAATGTATTGCCAGGCGACCCGGCCGGAGCGGGCGCCGCGGGTGATCGCCCATTCCGATGATTCGGCCTTGAGCTTGTCGTCCGGGTAAGCGAGGCCGTAATGAGTCGCGTAGCCGTGGACCATCGCCAGATAGGTCTGCTGGTCGCAGGCGTGGAAGCCGAGCCACAGCCCGAAGCGGTCGGACAGCGAGACTTTTTCCTCGACGGCTTCGCCGGGGTTGATCGCGCTCGATCGTTCGTTCTCGATCATGTCGCGCGACAAAAGATGCCGGCGGTTCGAGGTGGCATAAAGCACGACGTTGTCGGGCCGGCCCTCGATGCCGCCTTCGAGCACGGCCTTCAACGATTTGTAGCTCGCATCCTGATTGTCGAAGGAGAGGTCGTCACAGAAGAGGATGCAGCGCCGCGTGGTGTGGCGCAGCCGGCTCAACAGGCGCGGCAGGGATGGAATGTCCTCGCGATGAATCTCGACCAGCACCAGCGCGTGCGGTTTCTCGGCATTGGCGGCGGCGTGGACCGCCTTCACGAGCGAGGATTTGCCCATGCCGCGCGCGCCCCAGAGCAGCACGTTGTTGGCGGGCAGGCCCTGAGCGAAGCGCCTTGTGTTGTCGAGCAGGATGTCGCGGACGCGATCGACGCCCTGGAGCAGAGCGATATCGACGCGATTGACCGTCTTCACCGGTTCGAGGAATTCGCGGTCGGCATGCCACACGAAGGCATCGGCGGCGTCGAAATTACTCTCGGCCGGCGGCGGCGGGGCCTGGCGCTCCAGCGCGGCGGCGACCCGCGCCAGCAAGGCCTCGATCTTAGCGTCGGTCATGCGTCGATCAGCGGTCGTAGGTCCACAAGGTCGGGCCGCTCGCGATTACGTATCCGTCGGCTTGGTGATTCTCGACGCATTGCCGGAGCGCGGCATACATCAGAGAATAGGTGCAGTCCTCGGTCGCACCCGATGCATCGCGCATCACGATTGTGTCGGTGCAGCCGGCAAGCACCAAGGCGGCAAGCCCCAAGGCGATAAAGGTTTTCATCAGTGCCCCGTCTCATTTTGGTGATTTCGCGCTCATGATAGCGGGCGGGCATGAGGCCGCAAGACAAGTGACGACGCGTTGGCTTTCGGAAACACATGGCGTCGGCGATCGGTAGGGTGAAGTGTACTTGGTGCCGTGGCGACCGGCCTCACGCACCCACCTCATCCACTCGCTCGCGCTCGCACCTTCTCCTCCCGCGAACGGGTGGAGAAGGTTGGTTTTAGGGGCGCGGGATGAGGCTGTGGCCGTGAAACGGATACTCCCTAAATCCGGGGCTTCGCCTTGCGCTTTTAGGCCCTATCCAGTACCAATGCGCCGCGACGAAGAAGGCCAAGAGAGGGACCGACCATGTTGATTTCGCCGGCTTATGCGCAGGCGGCCGGGGGCGACAGCACGAGCACGCTGATTCAGCTTGCTCCGTTGGCGCTGATCTTCGTCGTCTTCTATTTCTTCTTGATCCGCCCGCAGCAGACCAAGGCCAAGCAGCAACGCGCCATGTTGGACGCGATCCGCCGCGGCGACCGGGTCGTGACCGGCGGCGGCTTCATCGGCACGGTGGCGAAAGTCGTCAATCCGGAAGAAGTGCTGATCGATATCGCCGACAATGTTCGCGTCCGCGTCGTTCGCAGCACGATCGCCCAGGTTCTCGCCAAGACCGAACCGGCCGCGCCCAAAGGTGACGACAAGGACGGCGGCAAGGACACCGACGCGGCGGTGGTCGATGCGTCGGCAACGCCGGGCGAACCGGCGCCGACCGGTTGGCGCGCGCTGCTCGGCATTCTCGGCCTGCGCTAGCGCAACCGCGCCGGAATCGCGCGATGTTATATTTCTCGACCTGGAAGCTGGTGCTGATCATCGGGGCGTGTCTCCTCGGTGTCGCCTTCGCCTTGCCGAATGCGTTCTCGCCCGAAACGGTCGCGAGCTGGCCGTCCTTCGTGCCGAAGAAACAGGTTTCGCTCGGCCTCGATCTGCGTGGTGGTTCGCACCTGTTGCTCGAGGTCGATATGAGCGCGGTCGAGAAGGAACGTCTTGCCGCGCTGATCGACGAACTGCGCACGCAACTCGTGGCCGCCAAGATCGGCTACACCGACCTGCAATCCGACAGCACGCACGCGACCTTTACCGTGCGCGATCTCGACCGCATCAACGATGTGCGCGCGATGATCACCAAGATCGACCCTGCCATCGACATTCAGCTCGCGGCCAACGGCGTGGCCTCGCTCACGCCCAATCAGGTGGCGATGACGCAGCGCCGCACGTCCGCGGTCGAACAGTCGATCGAGATCGTGCGCCGCCGCATCGATGAGACGGGCACCAAGGAGCCGACGATCCAGCGCGAAGGCGATGATCGCATTCTCCTGCAGTTGCCGGGCGTCGAGAATCCCGAGCACGTCAAAGAGCTGCTCGGTCAGACCGCGAAGATGACGTTCCAGCTCGTCGACGTGAACGCAGCGCCGGGCGGCCGTCCGCCGCCGGGCGACGAAGTGTTGCAGGGCGAGACCCGGAACGGTCAGCCGCCGCAGACCTATATCGTGCGTCGTCGGGTGATGGTCAGCGGCGATACGCTGACCGACGCGCAATCGACATTCTCGAACAACGAGCCGGTGGTGAGCTTCAAGTTCGATTCCACCGGCGCGCGGCGTTTCGCCGATGCGACCAAGGATAATGTCGGCAAGCCCTTCGCCATCGTGCTCGACAACAAGGTGATCAGCGCGCCGGTGATCAAGGAACCGATCCTCGGCGGCTCGGGCGTCATCTCGGGCAGTTTCACCTCGCAATCGGCGCAGGATCTCGCGCTGCTCCTGCGCGCGGGCGCCTTGCCGGCGCCGCTGACCGTGCTCGAAGAGCGCACCGTCGGTCCCGATCTCGGCGCGGACTCGATCCATGCCGGCGCGCTCGCCTGCGTTGTCGGCGTGTTACTGGTAATCGTGTTCATGATCGTGTTTTACGGCCTGTTCGGCGTGTTCGCCGACATCGCGCTGTTCTTCAACCTGTCGCTGATTTTGGCGAGCCTGTCGCTGCTCGGCGCCACGTTGACGCTGCCCGGCATCGCCGGCATCGCGCTCACCATGGGCATGGCGGTCGATGCCAATGTGCTGATCTATGAACGCATCCGCGAGGAAGTGCGTGGCGGCCGGACGGTGATATCGGCTCTGCAAGCCGGCTTCGAGCGCGCCTTCGGCACCATCCTCGATAGCCACGTGACGACGCTTGTCGCCGGTGGGTTGATGTTCTGGCTCGGCTCCGGTCCGGTGAAGGGCTTCGCGGTCACGCTCAGCCTCGGCGTGCTGACCTCGCTGTTCTCGGCCATCCTGGTGACGCGGCTCCAGATCGTGACCTGGATGCGTCGCACCAAGCCCAAATCCTTGCCGATCTAGGCCAAGACATGTTCATGCGCCCGCTCATCGTTATTCGCCACATTCCGAACATCGACTTCATGTCGTGGCGGAAAGCCGGCTTCGTGCTGTCGCTGTTGATGACGATCGCCTCGATCGTGCTGTTCGGCGTGCGCGGCCTCAATTACGGCATCGATTTCAGCGGCGGCACCATCATCGAGGCGCGCAGCACCCAGGGCCCGGCCGATCTCGCGGCCATGCGCGCGCAGCTCGACGGGTTGGGCCTGGGCGATATTTCGCTGCAAGGGTTCGGCACCCCGAACGACGTGCTGATCCGGTTGCCGCGTCAGCCCGGCGGCGACAAGGAACAGGAACAGGCGGTTCAGGTCGTCAAGCAGAAGCTCGGCACCGCGGTGGATTATCGCCGCACCGAAGTGGTCGGTCCGAAAGTCGGCAGCGAGCTGATCCGCGCCGGCGTCATCGCGACGATCCTCGCGCTGTTTGCGATCGCGGCCTACGTCTGGTTCCGTTTCGAATGGCAGTTCGGCGTCGGCGCGATGCTGTCGACATTGCACGACACGGTGACGACCGTGGGGCTCTTCGCGCTGCTGCAGATCGAATTCAACCTGACGACGCTCGCTGCGATCCTCACCATCGCGGGCTATTCGATCAATGACACGGTGGTCATTTATGACCGCGTGCGCGAAACCATGCGCAAGAACCGCACGATGGATTTCGCCGAGCTCATCAACAAGAGCCTCAACGAGACCCTGTCGCGGACCATCCTGACGGTCGCGACCACAACTCTCGCGGTGTTGTCATTGCTGCTGTTCGGCGGCGAGGTGCTGCGCGGCTTCTCGATCGCGATGCTCTGGGGCATCGTCATCGGTACTTATTCCTCGCTCTTCATCGCCGCGCCGTTGCTCTACTACATCCGCCCGAACCGCGGCGGTACCGGCAAGGAAGCCGCGCCGAAAGACCCGGCTCCCGCCGCGACACCGGCCGTCCCCCGCTGATTCCATGGACGTCACCCCGCTGATCCCCAAGGAGCGGCAGGTGATCGAAAGTTACGGCCCGCGGGGATTTCGCGTCAGCGGAGTCACGCATGCGGGCGCGGTCATCGTGACGCCGCAAGCGGTTCATCCCTGGAACGCGGCGGCGTGGCCCGACATCACCATCGACAGTTTCGCGCCCATCTTCGATGCCGGCGTCGAAATCCTGCTCATCGGCAGCGGGCGGCGCATGCTGATGTTGGCGCCGACATTGCGCCAGGCATTGCGGAGTCGCGGTATCGTCGCCGACGTGATGGACACCGGCGCGGCATGCCGCACCTACGCGATCCTGCTGGCCGAGGAACGTCGTGTCGCCGCGGCGCTGTTACCGGTGGTCTAGGCGATGAAGGTCGGCAATTTTCTGTTCACCGAAAGTCGTTATCCCGAGCAGGATCACGACCTGTTGGGGAAGACGCAGGAGGAGGCTCTTCTCGCGGATGAACTCGGCATGGATGCGGTGTGGCTCGCCGAGCACCATTTCGACGGCAATTGCGTCTATGTCGATCCGATCGCGTTTGCTGCGACGCTGGCCGTAACGACCAAGAAGGTACGCATCGGCTTTGCCGTGCTGCAGACCTCGCTGCATCACCCGGTTCGTCTCGCCGAGCAGATGTCGCTGCTCGATCACCTGAGCGGCGGCCGCATGATCGTCGGCCTCGGGCGCGGCACCATGTTCAATCCCTACGAGTATGAAGGCTACCAGGTCGATCCGGCGGAAACGCCGGGACGACTGGAGGAGGCCGAGGACATTCTTCTCAAAAGCTGGTCCGGCGAGCCGGTCGATCATCAGGGCAAATACTGGCAGCTCAAATTTCCGATCCTGCGCCCCGTGCCGTTCACCAGGCCGCATCCGCTGTTGCTGCGCTCGATCTCGGTCAATCCGGAATCGCTGACGTTGCAGGCGAGGAAGGGGCGGCCGTTCCTCCTCGGTCCGGTGCGCGAGGATCTGTTGGCCGACCGGCTCGAGACGGTGCGCGTCGCCATGCGCGAGGCCGGACACAGCGACGACAAGATCGCGACGACGATCGCCGAGAGCTGGTGCTGGCGCAACGTGACCGTCGCCGAGACCGACGAGAAGGCGCTCGCGTTGGGCCTTGCCGCCTATCGCGAGATGGTCGATTACCGCGCCGCGATCAGCCCGGCCTTTCGCGACTATATGGCGCGGTTCGATCGCACCAAGGTTCCCGACGGTTTCGTCTGCGGCACGCCCAAGACCGTGCTCGAGCATTTCCGCCGCCTCAAGGCGAGCGGCATCGGCGGCGTGATCGTGCGTTTCCGTATCGGCTTTCTGGATCACGACGTGGTGATGAACGGCATCCGCCTCTTCGCCACCGAGGTTGCACCCTATCTGCGTTAGTCGTTTATCCATTTGGCCGCGCCCGCGCGGTGCGCTACACCACACCCAATCACTCCGAGGGAGAACGCAGCGATGACACGTCTGTTCGGGCTAGCGGTGGCGGCGATCAGTTTGACCGTGGCGATGTCGGGTGCCGCGCCGGCGCGCGCCGAAAGCATCAAGATCGGGCTCTCGAAACTTCTGTCCTACCCGGCCACGCCGATCGCGATCGAGCGCGGCTATTTCAAGGAACAGGGCATCGAACCCGAAATGGTGTTCTTCGATTCCGCCCAACCGGTCGCGGTCGCGGTCGCCTCGGGCAGCGTCGATTTCGGCGTCTCCGGCCTGTCGGCGGCGTTCTACACGCTGGCGGGTCAGGGTCAGCTCCGAATGATCGCATCGTCGGGTTATGAACAGCCGGGCTTTTACAACATCGTGCTGCTCGCCTCGCTGAAGGCGTGGGATGCGGGGCTGAAGTCGCCGAAGAACCTGCCCGGTCACGCTGTGGCGGTGACCCAGCTCGGCACCAGCCTCCAATTGAATCTCGGCCGCGTTGCTGAAAAATTCGGCGTCGATCTCAAGACCGTCGAGATCAAGGCGCTCCAATCCAACAGTAACGTGGTCTCGGCGCTGACCGGCGGGACGCTCGATGCCGGCATCATCCCGGCTTCGCCGGCGCTCGCGTTGATCGCGAAGAACGAGGTCAAGGTCGTCTCCTGGGTGGGCGACGACGTGCCCGGCAATACCGGCAGTGCCGCCTACACCGGCACCAAGACCGCGAATGACCGTGGCGATCTCGTGAAACGCTTTCTCGTCGCTTACGGCAAAGGCATGAAGGATTTCCACGATGCCTTCACCGACGCGAACGGCAAGCGCAAGGATCAGGCGACCGCGCCGGCGATGCTCGATCTGCTGTCGAAATTCACCGGTCTGTCGGTCGACGATATCGACAAGGCCACGCCGTATGTCGATCCGCAAGGCCGCATCGACATGAAGGAAATTCGCAGCCAGATCGCGTGGTACACGTCGCAAGGCCAGATCAAGGGCGAGGTCAAAGCCGACGACATCATCGATTCCCGCTACGCCGTCGCGCTGCCGGGGACCAAGTAACGGGTTCTATGAAAGAACTGCGGATAGGGCCCGCTAGCGTGACAGGGCGTTGTGTTGTCGACACGGAGTGCCACTGCAGCGGAAGCTTCGCGAGTGATAGAACCGCGATTATGCGCCTTTTTTAGTTCATGCCGTATTTTGCAATGAATGCTTGGTCACTCATCGTCAGGTAAACGATGCCCTCGATAAAACCAACGATGGCTGGAATGAATGTCCAGCAAAACAACAAGTAAATTATGCCCCAGCCGATGCGGCCGAGATAGAATTTGTGAATTCCGAGGCCTCCTACGAATATTCCAAGCAAGCCGGCCGCGAGTTTGCTCTTTCCATTGGGCGCAAGCAAAGGTACCGAATTTGCCGGTGCTTGAAGTTGGCGCACACCGCATTTGGGACAAATCTCGGCTTTCTGTTTGATGACGGCACCACACTCGAAACAAAATTTTTCGTCAGTCTGCTTTTCGAGTGTCATAAAATTCTCCTCAAGTTTGAAAAATAGCGAGCTTCCGATTTTTCGTGGTTTTGTACTGATCGCAACTGATGCAAAAGCATTTCAACCGAGGCGGTACACCTCTGTTGAGGAATCTCTAAAAAATCTCGCGAAAGAAATCCTGCATGTGGGTCCAGGAGCGCCGGTCGGCGTTGGGCTCATAGGCCGCGGGTTTGGTGCCGCTCGGGTCGAGCGGGATTTCCGGGTTGGTATAGCTGTGAACGGCGTTGCCGTAGGAAATGAGCTGCCAGTCGGCTTTGGCGACGCGCATCTCGGCGATGAAATCGTCGATCTCCTTTTGCGGCACGACCGGATCGTCGGCGCCATGAAGAACGAGAATCTTGGCCTTGATCGAACCGGGCGTGGTCGCCGGCATCGAGGTGAGAAGCTGGGTGTGGAAGCACACCACCCCGGCGACATCGCCGCCGGCGCGGGCGACTTCGAGAATGGTGATCCCGCCGAAGCAATAACCGATGCCGGCGATCCTTTTCGGATCGGTCAGCGGATGCGCGCGCAACGCCTCGAAGCAGGCATGGCCCCGCCGGCGTAGCAGCGCGCGGTCGTCGTAATAGGGCTTTGACGTCTTGACCGCTGCCTCGAACCCTTGGGGACGGATGCCCTTGCCGTAGACATCGCCGGCGACCGCGATGTAGCCCATTTCGGCAAGCTGATCGCAACGGCGGTGTGTGGAGGCGTTGACGCCGCCCCATTCGGGAACGACCAGCACGCCGGGCCGCTTGCCGTGGATCGCGTCGTCATAGGCGACATAGCCCTCGAGGACCGTCGCGCCTTCCCGGTAATCGAACGATTGCGATTTGATCATTTCCGCCCCCGATTTTTTCGTTTCACGTGGAACGGAGAATATCGGGGCGGGGCAAGCCTGGCAAAAAAGAAACGGGGCCCGAAGGCCCCGTTCCGGTCGTCAGATCGGAGCGGCGTCTAGTAGAAGTGAACGCCGGCCATGCAATAGAGCATGGGGATCGACAGCAACGTATTCACGCGCGAGGTGAGGCCGGCGGTACGTGCCGCGACCTTGATCTCGTCGGGTGTTGCCGGTGTGATGCCGATGTTCTTCTTCTGGTTCGGCCAGATGATGAACCACACGTTGAACCACATGATTGTGCCCAGCCACATGCCGATGCCGATCGTCGTGTTGTGGGTGCTGTGGTCGCCGATGCCCAGCTTGATCGCCGAGCCGAGATAGCCGTTCATATAGGCGAGGATAAGGCCGAAAATGATCGTGCCCATGGCGCCCCAACGGAACCAGAACAGGGCTTCGGGCAGGATGAACTTGGTAACGCCGGGACGGAGTTCGGCTGGAATCTTCGGCACGGTCGGCGTCTGGGTGAAGTTGAAGTACCAGAGGTGGCCGATCCACATGATGGCGCAAATGATATGGCACCAGCGGATCGCGAAATTCCACCAATCGATGCTGACGAATTCTTGCATAGCGTATCTCCCCTCGTGCTGGCGTCAGGCGATGGCGTGAATCAGAAGCATGACGACGAGCGTCAATACGAAGCCAAGCGTGATCGTCTGGCCCAGTGAATCCAGCGGATTTTTCATTGTTTCGTCCCCTCTTTACCGTCAAATGTCCGAATAGGTTTCGGGTGCATCATAACCGTAGTGAAGGCCAACCTCAATTGGGCGATAATAAGGGCATGGAGACTCGCTGCGCGCGTTGCGGTGCAACCTTCGCCTGCAATCCGGGGCCCGATTGCTGGTGCGCCCGGCCGCCTTATCTGCCCATGCCGACCGGCGACGAAACGTGCCTGTGTCCGACCTGCCTGAACCGGGCCGCCGAAACCCCGCGTCCCGAGTCGTGACCGATACGCTGGCCGATACGCTACGCCGCCACGATCGCGACCGTTTCCAACTGGCCCTGTTCGCGCCATCGGCCCGGCGTCCGGCGATCATGGCGCTCTACGCCTTTAACTATGAGGTCGCGCGGATCCGCGAGGTTGCCAGCGAGCCGATGCTGGGGCAGATCCGCCTGCAATGGTGGCGCGACGCCCTGGCCGAGATTTACGCGGGCGCATCGCCGCATCGGCACGAGGTCGTGACGCCCTTGGCCGAAGCCATTCGCGCGCAGGACCTGTCGCGGGTTCATTTCGACGCGATCCTCGATGCGCGCGAGGCGGATATTCTTGACCAGAGACCGGCCGACGCGGCCTCGCTGGAAACCTATGCGGAGGAGACGTCGTCGCGCCTGATTTTTCTCGCTCTCGAGATTTTAGGTGCCCCGGCGCCCGAGGCGGCGCGGGCGGTCGGAATCGCCCATGCGCTGGCCGGATTATTGGCGGCCGTGCCGTTTCACGCGCGCATGAAACGGTGCTACTTGCCGGATGATCGTGTCGCGGCTTTGGGGCTCGATGTGGACCGGACGCTCTTCGAATTGAAGCCGTCGCCGCCGCTCGCTCAAATCGCGCGCGAGATCGTCGGCCGAGCGCGTCAAACGCTCGATGAAGCAGGACCGCTACTGGGTGCTGCACCGCGCGCGGCGCTTCCCGCTTTATTGCCGGCGGTGCTGGCGCGTCGGCGGCTCAAGCGGATTGAACGCGTGAATTACAATCTGTTCGATCCGCGTTTGTCGGTGCCCGACGGGACACAGAGCCTGCGCCTGCTCTGGGCGGCGACGCGGGGCCGGGTGTAGTTACTCGGCCGCGACACGCGCCGGGTTGAGCCAGGCATCGAGTTCGGCCAGCGCACGCGCCGACAGCATCGGCTTTTTCTCGCCGCGATTGGCCCGCGTGAGCACGCCGTCGGCCAACGGCGGGAACAGGCCGAAATTCACGTTCATCGGTTGAAAGGTCTTGGCTTCGGCGCCACCGGTGATGTGCGCGATCAAAGCGCCGAGCGCGGTCGTCGCGGGCGGCGGCGGCATCGTCTCTCCCTGTTGTTCGGCTGCCGCGAAGCGACCGGCCAGCAAGCCGATCGCGGCGCTTTCGACATAGCCTTCGACGCCGGTGATCTGCCCGGCAAAGCGCAGTCGAGGCTGCGCCTTCAACCGGAGCGAACCGTCTAGTAGCATCGGGCTGTTGATGAAGGTGTTGCGGTGGAGGCCGCCGAGCCGGGCGAACTCGGCGTTCTCGAGACCCGGAATGGTGCGGAACACGCGAACCTGCTCGGCATGGCGCAGCTTGGTCTGGAAGCCGACGATGTTGTAGAGCGTGCCCAGCGCATTATCCTGGCGCAGTTGCACGACCGCCCAGGGGCGATGACCGGTGTGCGGATTGCGCAGGCCGACCGGCTTCATCGGTCCGAAGCGCAACGTGTCGGCGCCGCGGCGCGCCATCTCCTCGATCGGCAAACAGCCGTCGAAATAAGCGGTGGTCTTTTCCCATTCGTGGAAATCGGTCTTGTCGCCCGCGAGAAGGGCGGCGACGAATTGATCGTATTGCGGCCGGTCGAGCGCGCAATTGATGTAGTCGGCGCCGTCGCCTTTGTCGTAGCGCGATTGGCGCCAGGATTTGGTCTGGTCGATGCTGTCGTGATGGACGATCGGCGCGATCGCATCGAAGAAAGCAAGCGCTTCGGCGCCGGTCAGTTCGCGGATCGCCTCGGCCAAAGCGGGCGAGGTGAGGGGGCCGGTCGCGACGATCGTGCTACCCCAATCGTCGGGTGGCATCCCGGCGATCTCCTCGCGATGGATGGTAACGAGCGGCTCGGCGGCGAGCGCGGTTTCGATGTGTTGGGAAAATTGCGCGCGATCGACCGCGAGCGCGCCGCCGGCGGGCAGCCGGCTGGCATCTGCCGCGCGCAGGATCAGTGATCCGCAGCGCCGCATTTCCTCGTGCAGCAGGCCGACCGCGTTATTGACGGCATCGTCCGAGCGCAGCGAATTCGAACAGACGAGTTCGGCGAGATTGTCGGTCAGATGCGCGTCGGTGCCGCGTTGCGGTCGCATTTCGTGGAGATGAACCGGCACGCCGCGTTTGGCGATCTGCCATGCCGCTTCGCACCCGGCGAGACCGCCGCCGATGACGTGAACCGGTTCCATGTCAGGCGCGCTTGAGCTTTTTCTTCTCGCCGCTTCTCGTGAGATAGGTGCGCAGATAATCACCGGTATAGGAGCCCTTGGTCGCAGCGATCGTCTCGGGCGTGCCGGCGGCGATGATCCGTCCGCCGGCCGAGCCGCCATCGGGTCCGATATCGATCAGCCAATCGGCCGTCTTGATGACTTCGAGATTGTGCTCGATTACCAGGACCGTGTTGCCCTGATCGACCAGCGCATGGAGCACTTCGAGCAGCTTCTTCACGTCTTCCCAGTGAAGACCCGTGGTCGGTTCGTCGAGGATATAGAGCGTGCGTCCGGTCGCGCGGCGCGACAGTTCCTTGGCGAGCTTCACCCGTTGCGCTTCGCCGCCCGACATGGTGGTGGCGGGCTGGCCGACATGGATGTAGCCGAGGCCGACGCGTTCCAGCGTGACGAGCTTGTCGCGGATCGCGGGAACGGCGCGGAAGAACTCGGCGCCTTCCTCGACGGTCATGTCGAGCACGTCGGCGATACTCTTGCCCTTGAACAGGACTTCGAGTGTCTCGCGGTTGTAACGCTTGCCGTGACAGACGTCGCATTGCACGAACACGTCGGGCAGGAAGTGCATCTCGATCTGGATGACGCCGTCGCCTTCGCAGGCTTCGCAGCGTCCGCCTTTGACGTTGAACGAGAATCGCCCCGGCCCATAGCCGCGCGCCTTTGACTCGGGCAATCCGGCGAACCATTCGCGCATCGGCGTGAAGGCGCCGGTATAGGTGGCGGGGTTCGAACGCGGCGTGCGGCCGATCGGCGATTGATCGATGTCGACGATCTTGTCGAGATGCTCGATGCCTTCGATGCGGTCATAGGGACCCGGATGCTCGCGCGCGCCGTTGAGCTTGCGCGCGAGCACCTTGTACAGCGTGTCGATGACGAGGCTCGACTTGCCGCCGCCCGATACACCGGTGACACCGGTGAAGGTGCCGAGCGGAAATTCGGCCGTGACGTTTTTGAGATTGTTGGCGCGCGCGCCGACGATCCTGAGCGTCTGGCCGGGATGGCCGGCCCGGCGCCGTTCGGGCACCTCGATCCGCCGCGTACCGTTCAAATACTGCGCGGTAATGCTCTCGCGCGTCTTCATCACGTCGGCAACCGAGCCCGCGGCGATGACGTTGCCGCCATGGATGCCGGCATGAAGACCCATGTCGATCAAATAGTCGGCGGCGCGGATCGCTTCTTCGTCGTGCTCGACCACGATGACGGTGTTGCCGAGATCGCGCAGATGCTTGAGCGTGACGAGCAGCCGGTCATTGTCGCGCTGATGCAGGCCGATCGAGGGTTCGTCGAGGACATAGAGCACGCCGGTGAGACCCGAGCCGATCTGCGAAGCGAGACGGATGCGCTGACTCTCGCCGCCCGACAATGTGCCGGCGGCGCGCGCGAGGGTCAGGTATTCGAGACCGACATTGCGCAGAAAGCCCAGACGTTCGTTGACCTCTTTGAGAATGCGCTGCGCGATGTCGCGTTGCTTGGTGGTCAGGTGCTTGTCGAGGGCCCGGAACCATTCGCCCGCATCGAGGATCGAGAAGTCGCAGACCTCGCTGATGTCGAGCTTGTTGATCTTGACCGCGAGCGCTTCGGGTTTGAGGCGACGCCCGTGACAGACTTCGCATTCGGTGGTGTTGTGATAACGCCCGAGTTCTTCCTTGAGCCAGGAACTGTCGGATTCCTTATAACGCCGTTCCATGTTGGGAATGACGCCTTCAAAAGGACGATTGGTCGAATAGCTCTTGGTACCGTCGTCATAGCGCATCGTGATCGGCGTCGTGCCCGAGCCGAACAGAACGGTCTTGCGGACCTTTTCATCAAGGTCTTGCCACGGCGTGTTGGTCGAGGCCTTGAAGTGGCGCGCGATGCTGTCGAGAGTCTGCGCGTAATATTGCGACTTCGAACCCGCCCAGGGTGCAATCACGCCTTCGCGCAGCGACAGCCGCTCGTCGGCGACGACGAGTTCGGGGTCGAAGAACAATTTGGTGCCGAGACCATCGCAGGCCGGGCAGGCGCCGTGCGGGTTGTTGAAGGAGAAAAGCCGCGGTTCGATCTCGGGAATGGTGAAGCCCGAAACCGGGCAGGCGAATTTCGACGAGAAGATCGTCTGTTCGCCGCCATCGGCTTTCTCGGCGATGGCGATGCCTTCGGCGAGTTTCAGCGCGGTCTCGAGCGATTCGGCGACGCGGTTGCCGAGCCCTTCGCGCACCACGATGCGGTCGACCACGACCTCGATATCGTGCTTGATCTGTTTGTCGAGCTTCGGCGTTTCGTCGATCTCGTACATCTTGCCGTCGACCTTCACGCGCTGAAAGCCGCGTTTCTGCAGGTCGAGAAGCTCTTTGCGGTATTCGCCCTTGCGACCGCGCACGATCGGCGCGAGCAGGAAAAGTCGCGTGCCTTCCGGCATCGCCATGATCCGGTCGACCATCTGCGACACGGTCTGGCTTTCGATCGGCAGGCCCGTCGCGGGTGAGTAGGGCACGCCGATGCGTGCATAGAGAAGGCGTAGATAATCATAGATTTCGGTGACCGTGCCGACGGTCGAGCGGGGGTTTTTCGACGTCGTTTTCTGCTCGATTGAGATCGCGGGCGACAAACCCTCGATCAGATCGACATCGGGCTTCTGCATCAGTTCGAGGAACTGGCGGGCATAGGCCGAAAGGCTTTCGACGTAGCGGCGCTGGCCTTCAGCGTAGATCGTGTCGAAGGCCAATGACGATTTGCCGGATCCCGACAACCCGGTAATGACCACCAGGCTGTCGCGCGGCATATCCACGTCGACATTTTTCAGATTGTGTTCGCGGGCACCGCGAACCTTGATGTACTGCATCGCACAATCATAGCCCGCGCGGATCGCGCTTGGCAATGTTCCCACTCTGTTCTAGGATTGATATATTACCCATATGGGCGTTCACTCGCGCCCCGACAATACAAACTGGGAGACCCCGATGGCCGGCAGCGTCAACAAAGTCATTCTCGTCGGCAACCTCGGCCGCGATCCCGAAATCCGCTCGACCCAGGATGGTCTTCGCATCGCCAATCTGTCGCTCGCGACGTCGGAATCCTGGCGCGACAAGAACAGCGGCGAACGCAAGGAAAAGACCGAGTGGCATCGCGTCGCGGTGTTCAACGAGCGCTTGGTCGATGTCATCGAGAAATACGTCAAGAAGGGCGCGAAGCTCTATATCGAAGGCGCCTTGCAGACGCGCAAATGGACCGACAATGCGGGACAGGAGCGCTACACCACCGAGGTCGTTCTGCAACGTTTCCGTGGCGAACTGACCATGCTCGATGGCGGACGCAGCGGCGGTAGCGAAGGCGGTTTCTCCAGCGACATGCCGGAAGAAGATGCGCCGCGCCCGGCATCGCGTCCGGCCGCTCGCGCCAGCGCGGGGGCCGGTGCTTCGAAGGAACTCGACGACGAAATTCCGTTCTGAAAATCGGCCTGGATCGTACCCGGAGTCGCGAGGCTCCGGTTGCACGACAACCGGGTTTGTGACCTAATCAATGCAACGCCCCATACCGTGGGGCTGCTTCTTTTTCCCTGGGGAGGGAACGATGTCCAAGAGCAAGAATCCGGCCGGGGTCGGCCGCCGTAATTTCCTCAAAGGTGCCGCGCTTGCTGGTGCCGCCGCGACGGCAGCCCCGTTGCAAGCGGTCGCGCAAGGGCAGACCGCGCCGCCGGCGCCGGCCAAGCTGCCGCAAGGCATTTCCGCCGTCCACAAAGCCGCCGAGACCTCGGGTTTTCCGGCGGGTGCGGCCGATCTCGTCGTCGGGACCACGGGTTCCGACTTCATGGTCGATGCGGTCAAGACCCTCGGCATCGAATACATCACCGCGATGCCGAGTTCGGCGTTCCGCGGCATGCAGGAATCCTTCATCAACTACGGCAAGAACACCGCGCCGGAATGGATCACCTGTCTGCACGAAGAAATTTCCGTCGCGATGTCGCATGGCTATGCCAAGGTCGAAGGCAAGCCGTTGCTGAGCCCCGTTCATGCCGCGGTCGGACTGCAACATGCCTCGATGGCGATCTACAACGCCTACGCCGATCGCGTGCCGGTCTATGTGATGACCGCCAATATCGCGAACGCGGTGGAGCGGCGGCCCGGCGTCGAGGTCGATCACACGGTACAGGATGGCGCGGCAATCGTGCGCGACTTCACCAAGTGGGACGATTCGCCGGGTGGGCTGCAGCACTTCGCCGAGTCGACGGTTCGCGCCTATCAGATCGCGATGACGCCGCCGATGGGCCCCGTGCTGATCGTCGCCGACAGCGAGATGCAGGAAAGCGCGATCGACGAGGATGCGAAACTCTCGATCCCGAAACAGTCGCGTTTCTCGGCGGCGCAAGGCGACAGCGGCGCGGTCAAGGAACTGGCGGCGATGCTGGTCAATGCCGAAAGCCCCGTCATCATCGCGGATCGCGGCGTGCCGGGCCCGAACGGGGTGCTGAAATCCCTGATCGAACTGGCCGAAGTTCTGCAATGCGCCGTGGTTGACGGCGGCGCGCGCATGAATTTCCCGACCCAGCATCCGCTCAACCAGGGCGATCGCAAGGGTGCGATGCTGGCGCAGGCAGATCTCGTGGTTGGCCTCGACATGACTGACTTCTGGGGCACGCTCCATTCCTATCGCGACCAGCTTCATCGTAGTTCGCGTTCGTTGTTGAAGCCGGGGGCGAAGACCGTGTCGGTTACCTCCGCGACGCAGTTCATCAAATCCAATTTCCAGAACTTCCAGCGCTTCACGGAAGTCGACATGGACATCAGCGGCGACGGCGCCGCGACACTGCCTTCCCTGATCGAGGCGGTGAAGAAAGCGATGACCGACGACAAGAAAAACGCCTTCGAGGCGCGTGGCAAAAAATATGCGACGGCTCGACTGGCCAGCTACGAAGCGGCGAAGACCGAGGCTGCATCGGGCTGGGACGCCTCGCCGATCAGCACCGCGCGCCTGACGATGGAAGTCTGGAACGCCATCAAGAACGAAGACTGGTCGCTGGTTGGCGGCACGCAGCCCGCCGGCTACTGGTCGCACAAGCTGTGGAAGGCCGACAAATACTATAACTTCCTCGGCGACTCCGGCGCTTACGGCGTCGGTTACGGCGGCGGCGGTTCGGTCGGATCGGCGTTGGCCAATCGGAAATACGGGCGGCTGTCGGTCGCGATCATGGGCGACGGCGACCTGATGGTTTCGCCGGGTTCGCTGTGGACGGCCGCCAAGCACAAGATTCCGATCATGATGGTGATGCACAACAACCGCTATTACTTCCAGGAAGTGATGCATCTCCAGAGCATGGCCAATCGCCATATGCGCGATCCGCATACCGCGCGCATCGGTACCGAAATCGCCGATCCGAACATCGATTTCGCGAAGATGGCGCAGAGCATGGGCGTGCAGGGCTTCGGCCCGGTGACGGATCCTTCCAAGCTCGGTGCGGTGTTGAAACAGGCTGTCGCCATCGCCAAAGCCGGTGAACCGGTCCTGGTGGACGTGGTCTCGCAAGGACGTTGAGGAATAGCATCATGAAGTTTGGTATTGTCGCTTCGGCGGCCGCGCTGGTCTTTGCCTTCGCGTCCGTCGCCTCGGCTCAGGACGCGGCGCCTGCCGGCAACGCCCAGACCGGTCAGAAAATCTT
This sequence comes from uncultured Rhodospirillales bacterium, assembly GCA_903828515.1. Taxonomy (GTDB): domain Bacteria; phylum Pseudomonadota; class Alphaproteobacteria; order ATCC43930; family CGMCC-115725; genus CAIKMD01. The sequence goes on from CAIKMD010000002.1 coordinate 539,946, forward strand.
TCTCTCCGACGGGTGTTGGGAGTGTCACGGTTCGGTCGGACAGGGCGGTGCGGTCACCGGTCCGCGTCTCGCGGCAACCGCATTACCCTATGCCGCGTTCGTCCAGCAGTTGCGGGTCCCGCAAAACGCCATGCCGCCTTACGAGACCACCATTCTCTCGGATGCGGACGCGGCGAATATCTATGCCTTCCTGAAGTCGCTCCCGGCGGCCCAGGCGGCGAAGGACATTCCGCTCCTCAACAACTAGACGACGCATCCGCGTCAACGCGCCGTGCGAGGTAGGGGCCTCGCGCGGCGTCGTGCGCTGGGGCTGGCGGGGCGGCAATCGGGGCGTTCAAACCATCTTGCTCGGCGACTCGCCAGCGGTCTTTTTGCGTTGCAGCATTGGCGGCCCTTAACCGGCTTGGGCGGGTCGGCCGAGCGCCTCATCGCGGTGCCTTGAGAAGTCAGGATAATACCCTGTTTTTGAAAGATAATTTTTAAAGTCTTTTTCGCGTCTCCCGGCCTGTTTTGCGGCCCGGCTGGCATTGTTGAACAGCGCAAAATCCGCTACTCTTTTTTGACAGTTTCGCCGGGGATTTTCGCCGGCATTTTTATTTCGCATCCGCTCATTTCGGGACCCCCATATTGGCTGATACGCCTACGCTGCCGCCGACGTTCGACATCACGCCGGTCGCGATCGAAGACGAAATGAAACGCTCCTACCTCGATTACGCGATGAGCGTGATCGTGGCGCGGGCGTTGCCGGATGTGCGCGACGGGTTGAAGCCGGTGCATCGCCGCATCCTCTTCGCGATGAAGCAGGCGGGCTACGAGTGGAACCGCGCTTTCCGCAAATCGGCGACCAGCGTCGGCGAGGTGATGGGCAACTATCATCCGCATGGCGACGCGCCGATTTACGAGGCGATGGTACGCATGGCGCAGGATTTCGCCATGCGCCTGCCGCTGATCGACGGGCAGGGCAATTTCGGCTCGATGGACGGCGATCCTCCCGCCGCGATGCGTTACACGGAATCCCGCCTCTCGCGCGCTGCCGATGCACTGCTCGACGACATCGATAAAGAGACGGTCGACTTCCAGCCCAATTTCGACGGCACCCGCCAGGAGCCCAAGGTTGTTCCGGCGCGCTTTCCGAACATGCTGGTCAATGGCGGCTCCGGCATCGCCGTCGGCATGGCGACCAACATCCCGACCCACAATCTCGGCGAAGTGGTCGATGCCTGCATCGCCTATCTCGACAATCGCGATATCACCATCGAAGAGTTGATGGAGATCGTACCCGGTCCCGATTTCCCGACCGGCGGCATCATTCTCGGCAGGGCCGGTATCCACGCGGCTTATGCGCTGGGGCGCGGTTCGATCGTCGTGCGCGGTCGCGCGACCGTCGAGCAGATACGCAAGGATCGCGAAGCCATCGTCGTCACCGAGATCCCGTTCCAGGTCAACAAGGCGCGCATGATCGAGCGCATGGCCGAGCTGGTACAGGAAAAGACCATCGAGGGCATCTCCGATCTGCGCGACGAAAGCGATCGCGACGGCGTGCGCGTCGTGATCGAGTTGAAGCGCGACGCGATGGCCGAGGTCGTGCTGAACCAGCTCTATCGCTACACGGCGCTGCAGACCACTTTCTCGGTCAACATGTTGGCGCTCGACGGCGGCCGGCCGGTGCAGATGACGCTGCGCGACATCATTCGCGCATTCGTCGAGTTCCGCGAGGAAGTGGTCACCAGGCGGACCGTCTTCCTGCTGAAGAAGGCGCGCGAACGTGCGCATACGTTGCTCGGGCTTGCCGTCGCGGTCGCCAACATCGATGCGATGATCGCCTTGATCCGCGCCTCGTCCGATCCCGCCAGCGCCCGCGCCGAAATGATGGCCCGGAACTGGCCGGCTGAAGACGTGTCGGCGCTCATCGGATTAATCGAAGAGGAAGGGCGCGGCGGCATCAGCGCCGACGGCACCTATCGTCTGACCGAAGAGCAGGCGCGTGCGATCCTCGATCTGCGCCTCCAGCGCCTGACGGCGCTCGAACGCGACAAGATCGCCGAGGAACTCGACGGCATCGTCACCGAGATCAAGGGCTATCTCGAAATTCTCGGCTCGCGCGCACGCCTGCTCGAGGTCATTCGCGACGAATTGCGCGCGGTGAAGGAACAATTCGCCGATCCGCGTCGAACCGTCATCGAGGATATCGAATTCGAAACCGATATCGAGCAACTGATCCAGCGCGAAGACATGGTCGTGACGGTCAGTCACACCGGTTATATCAAACGCGTGCCGCTTTCGACCTATCGCGCGCAGCGTCGCGGCGGGCGCGGCCGTGCCGGCATGGCGATTCGCGATGAGGATTTCCTTGAGCAGGTGTTCGTCGCTTCGACCCATGCACCGGTGCTGTTCTTCACCTCATCGGGACGTGTCTACAAGCTCAAGGTCTATCGCCTGCCGGTCGGCACACCGCAGGCGCGCGGCAAGGCGATGGTCAACCTGTTGCCGAATCTGATTGCCGGCGAAACCATATCGACGGTCATGCCGTTGCCCGAGGACGAGGCCAGTTGGGCCGATCGCACGGTCGTTTTCGCGACGGCAAAGGGCAATGTCCGGCGCAACGCGATGTCGGATTTCGCCAACGTCATGGCCAATGGCAAGATCGCGATGAAGTTCGAAGGCGCCGATGCCGACGACCGTCTGATCGCGGTCGCGAGCTGCGGCCCAAGCGACGATATTCTTTTGGCGACGCGCAACGGCAAGGGCATCCGATTCTTCGCCGCCGAAGAAGTCCGCATTTTTTCCAGCCGCAATTCAGTCGGCGTGCGCGGCATCAAGCTGGCGCCCGGCGATGCCGTGATCTCGATGTCGATCCTGCGTCACGAGGAAGTCTCGACCGGTCAGCGTTATGCGTTCCTGCGGATGGACGCCGAGCGCCGTCGCGGCGAGGTGGAAGAGGTCGAGAGCGAAGAGGGCGATGCCGAGACCGCGGCGGCCCAACTCAGCGACGAGCAATATGCCGATCTCGCCGCGCGCCAGGAATTCGTGCTGGTGCTGACCGAGAAGGGTTATGGCAAGCGCAGTTCGGCCTACGACTATCCGATTACCGGGCGTGGCGCGCAGGGACGCGAGAACAACGACCCGTCGCGTGGCCAGGGCGCCACGGTCGCGGTGTTCCCGGTCAAGAAGGGCGACCAGCTCATGCTGGTGACCGACGGCGGCACGCTTATTCGCGTGCCGGTCGACGATATCAGCATTCGCCGGCGCCGCAGCGGCGGCGTCACCGTCCTCAAGGTGGAGGAGGGCGAGCGCGTGGTCTCCGTGGCGCGTCTTCCCGAGGCGGCGGAAGTGGTCGATAGCGGGGACGGCATCGCTTCAAGCGGCGAGGTCGAGGGTGGCGAGCAAGGGGGCGACGAGGCATGACAAAACGGATCGGCGTCTACCCCGGCACTTTCGATCCCATCACGAACGGCCATGCCGATATCATTCTGCGGGCCGTGAAGATCGTCGACAAACTCGTGATCGGCGTCGCGCGCAACGCGGGCAAGGGTCCGCTGTTCACGACCGACGAGCGCGTCGAGATCGTGCGCGACGAGTTGAAGCATCTCGATCCCGCCGCGGCCAAGCGCATCGTCGTGCGCCCGTTCGACAATCTGTTGATGCATTTCGCGGTGGAGGTCGATGCCTCGGTCATCATCCGCGGCCTGCGCGCGGTGTCCGATTTCGAATACGAATTCCAGATGGCGGGCATGAACAACCGGCTCAACAATAAAGTCGAGACGGTCTTCCTGATGGCGTCGGACCGCTTTCAGTTCATCTCGTCGCGCTTCGTCAAGGAAATCGGGCAGCTCGGCGGCGACATTTCGCACTTCGTCAGCGGCCGTGTCGCCAAGCGGCTGTCCGAACGCTTCAACCTCAAGGACGATGCGAAACCGATCCGGCGGCGCCGGCGCTAAGTCACGAATTTATCGGACGAAATTCGCGCGTCGTGGCGCGCGTCAAAATAACATAGCTTTAACTTGGATTGAATTTCGCTTTGCGCGGTAATGGCGTCAGCGGCCCTGCCGCTTGCCCGCTCGACCCCCTTTGGCGGGCATAAGGACCCTCGGGTCAGCCCCGCCTGCACCCCCCAATTCCTCCAGAGCAGGCGGGGTCCCTCGGGTCAAATCGGTTGCCCATATCTTCGGCACGCGATAAATTTGCGGCCATGACAAATCAGCTGTTCACGCCGATCACCCTCCGCGACGTCACGTTCGAAAACCGCGTGGTCGTCCCGCCGCTCTGCCAATACAGCTCCGACGACGGCGCGTGTACCGATTGGCACATGCTCCATCTGCCGGGTTTGGCGATTTCGGGCGCCGGCCTGGTCGTGTTCGAGATGACCGACGTCGAACCGATCGGACGCATCACGCCCTTGTGCGCCGGGTTGTGGAACGATCGGCAGGAAGAGGCACTTGCCCGCGTGATCGCTTCGTGCCGTGCCTACGGTCATTCGAAGCTCGGGATTCAGATCGCTCATGCCGGTCGCAAGGCTTCGACGACACAGCCATGGAAGGGCGGCAAGTACCTGCCGCCGGATCAGGGCGGCTGGCAGACCATCGCGCCGTCCGCCATCGAATTTGGCGAGGGCTATGGCGCGCCGCGGGCGATGGTGCGCGAGGATTTTGCGCGCGTGCTCGACGGCTTCGTCAACGCGACCCGTCGCGCCGCGCGTCTCGGCTTCGATGCCTGCGAAATGCATGGCGCGCACGGTTACCTGCTCTCGTCGTTCTTCTCGCCGCTTTCCAACAAGCGCGAGGACGAATACGGCGGTTCGATCGAAAATCGCATGCGCTTTCCGCTCGAGGTTTTCCGCGCCATGCGTGAAGTATGGCCGGCGACCAAGCCGTTGGGCGTGCGCCTGTCGTGCAGCGATTGGGTCGAGGGCGGCAACACCATCGAGGAAACTGTCGTCCTGTCGCGGGAACTCAAAAAAGCCGGCTGCGATTTTATCTGTTGCTCGTCGGGCGGCATCGTTGCGGCGGTTCCGCCATTGATTCGAGCCAATTACCAGGTCGAGTTCGCTGAACGGATCCGCAAGGACGTCGGCATCGCGACCCGCGCGGTCGGCATGATCTTTACCGGCAAACAGGCCGACGGGATCATCACGGAAGGCCGGGCCGACATGGTCGCGGTCGGGCGCGGCTATATCGACGATCCTCGTTGGGCGTGGCATGCCGGCGACGATCTCGGCGTCGTGGCACCCTATGCCTTGCCGACCCATACCGCCCGCAGCGGCAACTGGGTGAAGAACAAGCTCGCCGCACAAAAAGCCGAGCGCAATTAGGGCAAAGTTTAAAGACGTTTTTGCATTCTTTAACAACAGTTTAAGGCGCGTCGCGGTAGTTAGGTGGGGTTGGTCCCTGCCTGCTGGAAGAATTGATGTCGGCGATGTTGAAACGGCTCCTGCGCGACGCAAGCGGAGCCACAGCCATCGAATATGCGTTTCTCGCGGTACTGATTGCCGTGGCGATCGCGGGAACTGTCGCGACGATCGCACCCAAGCTCACTTCGGGTTTCAGCACGATCGCTTCGGCGCTCTGAACCGCGCACGCGGAGAACCGGAACATTAACCATGTTCGGGAAAAAATAATAAATAAATCAATTGGTTAAAATACGAAATTAATAAAGGACTTCTACCACTTCGTCGCGATATGACGCTAGGATACCGTCGCGATCAAAGGGGTAGTTACGTGACGAACGCGGCATTCACACGATATCCGACCGTCCTCGCCGGGAGAGGCTGATGGCGGACGGGTTCGGCGCACCCAAGACCAAGGGTTTACGCGGGCGTGATGAGTCGCGTCCGCTTTATCTCGTCACCGGCGGTTGCGGATTTCTCGGTTCGCACCTGACGGCGGCATTGGTCGGGCGCGGTGCCGCCGTGCGCGTGCTCGACGATCTATCGAACGCGGCGCCAGGTCCCGCGCCACGCGGAATCGAATTCCTTCACGGCGACATCGCCGATCCGATGGTGGTGCGTCACGCCATGCAAGGCGTCGGCGGTTGTTTTCATCTCGCGGGCCTTGCCTCGGTGCCGCAATGCCAACGGCAATGGCTGACCGCGCATCGCACCAATCTGACCGGCACGGTCAACGTACTCGACGCGGCCCATCGCGAACGTCCGGGCAATCCGGTCCCCATCGTTTACTCTTCCTCGGCCGCGGTCTACGGCAATCACGAAGATCACCTGCTTTCCGAACGTTTGCCGCCGCGACCGATTTCGTCTTATGGCGCCGATAATGTCGGGGCTGAGTTGCATGCGCGAATCGCGCGTGCCGTGCATTCCATTCCGGCGGTCGGCTTGCGCCTGTTCAATGTCTATGGGCCGCGACAATCGCCGCGCGCACCCTATGCCAGCGTGATCGCCATCTTCTGCGAGCGTCTCAAGACCGGCCGGCCGGTCACCATCTTCGGCGACGGTCACCAGACCCGTGATTTCGTCTATGTCGACGATGCGGTGACGGCCCTGCTTGCCGCGATGGAACATTTGCCGCTCGTGCCGGAGACGCTCAACATCGCGACGGGGCGCGGCATTACGATTCTCGATCTGGTGGGCCGTATCGCGGATATATGCGGTGTCGAGCCGCAAATTTCGTTCGGCCCGGCGCGCCAGGGCGATATCCGGTATCTTGCCGGCGATGCGTCGCGTGCGCGCGATTATCTCGGCTTCGAGCCGGGCACCGATCTCGAAACCGGTATCGCCGAAACGCTCCGCTTCCTCAGCAGCGCGGTTCCGGCTCGCTGATCAGGCGATCTGCCGGGCGATCATCGGCCCGAGGAAATTCGCCACCGGCATCGGAAGGCGTTTCCAGGCTTCGACCATCAAGTGGTATTTCGGATTGAGGGGATTGATCTCGGGCATTTCCGTGCCGCGGACGAGATGAACCTGATAATTCAGCCGTTCCGGCTCGAATCCCCAATAGGTCTTGTAGTCGAACGCACCGGTGCCGCGTTTGCTGCGGCCGAAATCATAGGTGGTGTAGCCGCGCGCGCATGCACGCTCGATGAGTCGCCAGTAATTGAGATCGAAGGCGTGAAGCTCGCGCGCGGCAAAGCTTGCGCCGCTGTAATAGGGCAGGACCCGATCCTTGAAGTAATAGGTCATCATCGCCGAAACCGGTCCGCCGGGTCCGCAGATCGTCGCGATCTCGACGGCAGGGCCGAACTCTTTGACGATTGCCGCGTAAAAGCGTTTGGGCAGCACGGGCGTTCCGAGATTGCGCACGCTCTCCGAATAGATTCGGAAAAACGTATCGATATCGGGGCCGACTTCGCAGCGCAGATCCGGATTTTTGATGGCTTTGCGTAGGTCGGCGCGCTTTTTGCGCGGGACCGCCTTGAGATTGAGGTCGTCGGTCGCGGCGATCGGACGGCGAAAGGTGAAATAGAGTTCGGGTTTGGTCAGGTAGCCGGAAAGGTTCTGCTCCGTGTCGTGGCGCAGTTCGACGAAATCGACGGCCAGGCTCTCGCCGAGTTGGGCCGCGTCGTCGGCTAATGCCTGTGCTGCCTCATTGTCGCTCGCGGCGATCCCGCCATAGGTGCCGAAAGCCATCGAGATAAGCGCGTTGCCGAAGAGCGGCGAGCGGACATGGATGAGCGGCAATATGCCGACGAGCGCACGACCACGCCAGGCGCAGCGATAATAGGCGCGATGGCCGAGAGTGGATTCGACCACGCGACGCCAGCCGGCGCGATGGAAAAAGCCGGTGTCGGGATGGCGCGCGACGAGGGCTTCCCACTCGCCTTCGTCGTCGTCCACCATCGGGCGAACGCTGACGGTGGTCGAGACGAGCGGCGCTTCGTCCTTAGCGTTCGCTGAAAACGCGATCATAAGTATCGACCATCACTTGCCAGGGATACGTCTCGCGAACGTGGCGTTGATTGAGGCGGCCGAGTTCGGCGCGCCGGTTGGGCTCGGTGACCAAGGTATCGAGCGCGGACGCAAATCCCGCTTCGTTGGCCGTCGGGACGGTTAGCGCGCGATTGGCCGGTGCCAGCATGTGTTTGACGTCGCCGACATCGACCGAGACGATCGGGAGTGCCATCGCCATTGCCTCGAGCACGCACATCGGCATTTGCTCGGTGTTGGACGACAACGCGAAAATATCGAATTGCGCGAGGGCGCGGCCGGGCTCGTTGATCGCGCCGAGAAACAGAACACGGTCGGCGACGCCGAGGCTTTGCGCCAACGCTCCGAGTTCATCGCGTTGAGCCCCGCCGCCGGCAATGACAAGCCGTGTCGATACGGTAGAGTTCATGGCAGCGAACGCGCGGATCAAGCGCCCGACATTTTTTTCCGGACGCAATGGCGCGACCGTGCCGATGATTGTTTCGTTCGCGGCGCGCGCGAAGAGCGGCTTGGCGCCATGAGATGTCGCGGCGAAAGCGTCGGCGTCGATACCATTGGGGATATAACGCACATGATCCGGCGCGAGATGCCATTCGCTCAGCGCGATCGTTTCGAGCGTGTGCGAGGGCACGATAACGTGCCGCGCCTTGCCGAGCGCGAGCCGGCGCAGGAATGCGCGGCGTTTCAACCGATGTTCGATTTCATCCGGGCCGAAGCCGTCTTCGAAATGAACATGATTGCAACGTGAGAAGAATCGCGCGCCCATCGCCCAGTCGATGGCGCCCCAATTGTAGGTGCAAAGCAAGTCGGGCATTTCGGCGCGGATACGGCGGCGAACGGCGAACAGTGAAGCGGGGGGGTGTTTCGGCAGGTGCTTCACGGCTTCAACGTCGACATCAACCGCCGGATCGAGGATGGCGGATGCCGCGAGATTGCCGTCGAGAGCTAGAACCGTATGGCGATAGCGGTGGCCCAAGGCACCGATCAATCGCGCCAGTCGCACCTGAACGCCGCCCAGAGCGAAGCTTGGCAGGACATGGAGGAGGTGGCGCGGACGGATTTCGGGTGCCGTGACGCGCCCATGAAGGAGCGTCCCGCCGTCCGCGATCGGGCCGGGCAACTGCAATGCCATTCCTAAGGAATAGCCTTGAAAAACCTAAGAAATCGATACCGTCCACGCTCCGGCGGAAGCCAGCGCGTGTTCGGCACAAATGTACCGATCGGCTCGATCTACTGCCCGGCTAGCTCGCGTTCGAGATCGCCGTGAAGGTACTGCCGTGAAAACCGCAGCAGTTCGAGGTCGCAGCTCATCTTTGCGATCGCCTCAAGATCGCGGAAATAGATATAAAGCTCATTCGTGCTGATCTTGGTGGCGAGCCAGCGGACGAATTCTTCGGGCGTTTTGATCCAGGCTGGAAACGGCCCCATGGGCTCCGTCCGCGGCTTGGCGGCATGCAGAATACGCCAGCGCCGCCGCGGTAATTGGGCGTCCATCGGGTCAGTGTCGGTGATCGTCCAGCCTGGGCGCATTTGAGCGCCGGCAGGGTACCGTGTCATAGTCGGGCTCCATCCTCATACGCGGGGCGTTTTTGCCCCTTTTTTCAGCTTCGTTATTGTGAGGACGACAATAAAAAATAAATAATAGTTAATGCAATACAAATTTATTTCAATTGTTAAAAAAACTATGGTTAACAGATTGGGGTATGGTTAATTTTATTAAGAACTCATTTGTTTCTTTTCTTTGTTTCGGCGTTCCGGGTGGCTGATATGAGGCGAGCGAGCGCTGTGCGCGCCTGATCGCGCTCACGCTCGGCGCGGCGCAATCGAGCTTGCGCGCGGGTTAATTCACGGCGAAGCAGGATCAGGTAGGGATCGTTACGCTCCAGAGCGGGAACGGTTTTCGATTTTGCGAGGTTCTTGGGGGTGGTGCGGCGATGTACGGCCATGGGGCATCCAAACCATCGGTCACAAAGCAGTGTGAGCACACTTAGAACAGAAAAATACGGTTCGTCAGCGACACGCTTAGGCCGAATCGACCGCAGGCATCGTCAGAGAGGCAAAAGCCGGTCGTGGCCGTCGTTCGGCGTCGAAGTTTGCGGTGGAGCCGGTAATTCCAGGCTCGCTGGTGGGTGGGCGTGAGGTGACGCCAAAATCGCCGGGCGGATCGTCAGAAATGGCGGTCAAGCTCGGTAAACTATCGATCGGTTGTCAGTTTATAAGCGGTGCGGTTTTGCCTTATTTCGGCCTGAATTGAACGAACCGGTGCCTTCTGCGACAGAACGACACCGATTGGCGTGGCGATGCTGCCACAGCATTCGGAAAAGGGGCGGAACGCGCGGGAAATGAACAGGTATTGATTGCTTGCTCGAACGTTCTGGCGGACGCTGCCCCACGTTGAATTGCGCTTATATTTTTTGAGGATCAAATGACTATGAGAAAGACTTGGCTCGGCGCGGCGATGGGTGTGGCGGCATTTGCCGCTTTGACCTCGCCGGGTTTCGCGCAACAGGCTCAACCGATGGGCTGGTCGTGGCTGAACGGTTTCTATGTCCGCGGCGATGTCGGCGGCGCCTTCGGCCAGAGCACGACTTTCAAGGACAATAGTCCTGGGGCCGCGGGTACCATCCTTGGCACGGGCTCGTTGAATGCTTCGACCGGCAATTCGATCTATTTCGATGCCGGTATCGGTTATCGCTTCAATCCGATGTTCCGCACGGACTTCACGCTCGGCTATATGCCGTCGCTTCAGGCGAGCGGAACGATCTCGGGCGGTGTTCTGAACGGGTTTAGTGGTTCGGCTGGTGTCAAATCGCTGCTCGGCTTGGCCAACGGTTATCTCGACCTGAATGGCGTGATGCCGAACATGTTCGGTCCGTTCCAGCCTTACTTGGATGCGGGCATCGGTTTTGCGAATAATTCCATGGGTGGATTTACCGCGAAGAACGGCGCCGGACTGGGCGTAGCCGTCAATGGCTCGACGCAGACCAATTTCGCATGGGGCGTGGGTGCGGGTGTCGCTTATCCGATCACGCCTAACCTTTCTCTCGATCTGGCCTACAAGTATGTCGATCTCGGCGGGTTGAAAACCGGAACCACCGGAGCGGTTCTCGGTGTTCCGACCGCAATGACCGCCGGCGCAAACTCGAACGACCTGAATGTCCATCTCGTGACCCTCGGCCTGCGTTGGAGCTTCTCGGCTCCGCCGCCGCCGCCGCCCGCGTTGGCGCCGGTTGCAGCACCCGTCGCTCGTCCGGCACCCGCGCCGGCCCCGGCCGCGCGGATGTTCATCGTGTTCTTCGACTTCGACAAAGCGACGCTGACGGCTGACGGCCAAAAGGTCGTCGATGCGGCCGCCGCGGCCTTCAAGGCCGGTGGCAATCCGCAGCTCCAGGTGTCGGGCTACACCGATCTCTCGGGCACGGCGGCTTATAACTTGAAGCTGTCGCAGCGCCGGGCCGATGCGGTCGATGCCGCTTTGATCAAAGACGGCGTGCCGAAGAGCGCAATCACATCACATGCGATGGGCAAGAACAGCCCGCGCGTTCCGACCGCCGATGGCGTTCGCGAGCCGCAGAATCGCCGCGTGGAGATCGTGTTCCCCGGCTGAACGACCACGTTCTGACGTTCTGACGACAACGGCCCGGATGAAAATCCGGGCCGTTTTTCTATGTCGGCGATGATACGATCCAACCGCACAACGAAAAACGGCCCGACAAGAGGTCGGGCCGTTGTCGATTGAACCGGAATAGGGCTTAGCTGCCGCCTTCGTTCTTCGTTTCGTCGAAAAAGCGAACCCGCTTGTAGCCCGGCCCGCCAAGCGTACGACGCTCGACGATCGGAGCACGCCGCACGACGACGGGAGCGGGGGCTGATACGAAAGCGGGAACATTGGGGCGTCCGCCCGCATGCGCACTATGCGCGGCCGGCCGGCGTGCCTGCGCGGGGCGCTTCGGTCGCTTTTGCGGTTCGGGGGCCTTGCGCACTTTGAGGTGGCGCGATCCCAGGACTTGGCCATCGAGCTTTTCGATAGCCGCCTCGACGGCGCTGGGCGGCGCCAAGCTCACCATGCCGCGGGGCGCGCGGGTTTCGTCACCATGGGGGTGTTCGATGACGGCTCCCAGCACCAGACCAAATTCGTCGAACAAAGCCGCCAGAGTCGCGCCCGTGAAGTCTTCCGGCATGTTTGTGACGATTATGTTGCCTTTGAATTGTGCGGCGCGCATGGCCAACGTCCTTTTTGAATCGATCCCTGTTTCTACGAATACTAAGCGGATTTAGATCGTTTCGCCGCAGGATTTCACGAAACTCTCCCCTGTCCATACCGCATGGAATACTCAAGTCGGGTCGAAAGCCTCGATTTCAAGCGGGGTCGTGCCTGAAATCGCGTCTCCAGGGTGCGTCGCGTGGTCGCGCCCTCGCTTGTACCTAACGCTCGAAAGCTTCGGTTTTATCCGGCGATTCGCGAGTCGTATGGTTTTGGCTTGTCATGACGGGCAGAGAATCCATCGCCGATCCTTCCATGCAGAAGATCGGCCATCCACGCTCAGATCGGCAATGGAACGCCGACGAGTTGCAGCAGCAAGACGAGGTTAAGCACGAGGACGAGCGCGGTGGCCACGATTGCCGCCCATGCCGACACGCCGCGATTGGCGAACTCGCCCATCAAATCGCGTCGATTGGTCAGGATCACAAGGCTGATCATGGGGACGGGAAGGGTGAGGCTCAAAATCACCTGGCTCATGATGAGTGCCTGGGTCGCATCGACGCCGAGGGCGACGACGATGAACGCCGGAATCATCGTGACCACGCGCCGGATCCAGATCGGTATGCGGAAGGCGACAAAGCCCTGCATGATCATCTGCCCCGCCATGGTGCCGACGGCGGAACTCGATATGCCGGATGCGATGAGCGAGGCGAGAAAGATCGACGCGGCGGCCAGGCCGAGCAGGGGTACCAGCGTGTGATAGGCCGTTTCGAGTTCGGCGACCTCGGGATGACCGGCATGAAAGGCACTCGCCGCCATGATCACCATCGCCATGTTGACCAGGCCGGCGATCGTCAGCGCGATGATCACTTCACGGTTCGAAAACCGAATCAGCAGGCCGCGTTCCGATGGCGCGTGTGGCGGCGCGCGGTCCTGCGCGAGGCCGGATTGAAGGTAGACCGCGTGGGGCATGACGGTTGCGCCGATGATCCCGACGGCGAGGATCAGGGCCGCCGCGTCGGGTAGTTGCGGCAAGCTCGTGCCGAGTGCCGCCGCGCCCCAATCGACAGGCGCCAAAAACAATTCGGCCAGATAGCAAAGCGCGATGATCGCGACGAAGCTGCCGATCAATAATTCGACCGGGCGGAAGCCGGTGCGCCCGAGACTGAGAATGAGGTAGGTGATGATCGCCGTCACCAACATGCCGGCCAGCAGCGGGAGATGAAAAAGAAGCGAGAGCCCGATCGCTCCGCCGAGAAATTCCGCGAGGTCCGTCGCCATCGCCGCGATTTCGCTCACGATCCACATGCCGATGACAATCGGCCGGGGAAACTGGTCGCGGCATAATTCAGCGAGATTGCGTCCGGTCACGATGCCGAGTTTTGCCGAGAGCGCCTGGAACAACATCGCGATGAGATTGGCGAGCACCACCACCCATAGCAGGCGATAGCCGTAGCGCGCGCCGGCCTGGATGTTGGTGGCAAAATTGCCGGGATCGATATAGGCGATCGAGGTCACCAGCGCCGGTCCGAAAAACGGCAACAGCGCGCGCCAGCCATGGCGCTGTCCGTCGAGCGCCTCGCGCATGCCGATCCGTGTGCGCTCGGTTAGACCGGGCCGGGGCGATCGATGATCCATCGTGACTATTGTGGCGGAACTTGGTGGCGGTTTCGAGGTGTGCGAACGGCGCCTTCTTGCGGGTGTCGGGGCAGGAACCTAGTCTGCGTCGCAGGCACGACGATATAGACGAAAAAATCGGGAGGGCACCGCATGGCGACGCCGAAGAGTACCGAGGATCGGTTGCGAGCGGTCGAGGATCAGCTCGAGATCATCAACCTGATCGCGGGTCATCCACCGGGTGCCGACAGCGCGTCACCCGAGTACGCCGCATCGTTCTGGGCGGAAGACGGCGTGATCGACATGGGCGCGGGCGAGAAGCCTTACGATACGATGCTCGATATTCTGCGCTCGCCGGGGTTCAAAACCGCGCAGACACAGGGCATCTGCCATTTTGCCGGTTTGCCTCATGTCGAGATCGACGGCGACACGGCAGTCGCGACATCCTATCTGCAGATTCTTGCCGCCGATCCGAAGGGCGAGCCCTTCGAGCTGTCGGCGCATGGCACGTCGAAGGGTTTCCGGGTGTTGCGCCTCTCGGCCAATCGTTGGGAATTGGTGCGCGGCAAGGATGGCTGGCTGATCAAAAGCCGAACCTGGCGCGGCATGGATCATCCGGAATCGCGTACGCTTCTGGGGAAGACAGCAAAGAAGCGGATGGCGCGGGGCGTTTAGGCCAGCACCGTCGCCAGAAGATCGAGCGCCGCCGCCGCGAAAGCGCGCATGTTTGCCGCGCGATCGCCGCTGCCGGTTTCGATGGTGATCGCGCGTTCGATCGGCCCGACCAGGGCGATGCAGCTATGGCCGGCCTTGTCGCCGTAGCGATTGCCCGTCGGACCCGTGGCGCCGGTTTCCGCGAGGCCCCAGTCGCTCTCGAAACGTTCGCGCACGCGTCGCGCCGCCAGCAGGGCATAAGCCTCGGTCGATGGCCGCATGCCGGTGAGATCGGCATCGCCGAGCCCAAGAAAAATGAGCCGCGACTTCGCCGTATAGACCACCGCGCCGCCGAGAAAATAATCCGAGGCGCCGGGGACGGCGAGAAGCGCGCTCGAGATCAGCCCGCCGGTAGACGATTCCGCGACGGCGATTTTGTGATGTTTGGCACGGAGCAGGTTACCGACGGCAGCGGCCTGAGGCAAAAGGGCTTCCATGGCGATTATTCCTCGCGCGTTAGATCCAGCCGACGATACCGCCGAGGCCGGCGATGAGGAACAGCCAGAGCGGATTGATCTTGGTGGCCAGCGAAATCACTGCGGTCACCGCGGTAACGGCAAAGGTTGTCCAATCGTGATCGGAGGCAATGCTCAGGACATAGCCTGATGAAAATATCAGGCCGATGGTGATCGGCGCCAACCCGGCCTGAACCGCGCGGCGCCACGGCGTGTCGCGCAAGCGATGCCACCATCCGCCAAAAACGAAGGCGCAGGTCGCAGGCGGCACGGCGATCGCCAACGTGGCGGCGACCGCACCGACAAAGCCTGCGATCTTCCAGCCGAACAGGGCGAACATCATGAAATTCGGGCCGGGCGCTGCTTGTGCGATCGCGAAGAAATCCGCGAATTCCTGCTCACTGATCCAATGATGAACATCGACGAGGTAACGATGGGTTTCGGGCAGCACCACGTTCACGCCGCCGATCGACAACAGCGACAGCAGGGCGAACTGCCCCATCATTTGAACGAGGACGCTGTCGTCGTTCATCGTTTCGACCACCAGGCAATCGCAACGCTGGGTATCGCCAGAGCGAAGAACACATCGATCAGCGGAAACCGCAGCAGGCCCACGCCGACGAAGGCGCCCGTCCCAAAAACCAGCGACCAGAATTTATGACGATGCGGCTGAGCAAGCTTGACCGACACGGCGATGACGAAACCTGCGGCGGCGGCGGATACGCCGTTCAAGGCGCCATGGACGATCGTCATCTGTCCGTAGCGTTCGTAGAGCCAGCCGAAGGCGAGGAAGATCGCGAACGGAATGGCCATCACGCCCGCCAGGGCGCTGAGCGCGCCGGATAAGCCGTGCGCGCGCTGGCCGACGCAGACGGAGAAATTGACGATGTTGGGACCGGGCAGGAACTGACAGAAGCTCAGCGTCTCGGTGAAATCCTGATCGGTCATCCAGCGCCGCCGTTCGACCAGCGAGCGATGCGCCCAGTTGATCGCGCCGCCGAATCCCGACAGGCTGATCTCGAGGAAGGCGAGGAAGAGGTCGAGCAATCCTTTGCTGCCGCTGCGCGGTGCGGCGAGAACTCCGGGTTGCTCCATTCGCCGATCCTAGGGAAGCAGGGTGACGATCACTTGATGCGCGGCCACGCCCGTGCGCGTCGGATCCGGCGCGTCGGGTTGCTGGGCGATGCGGGTGGCAGCCACGCCCTGGTCGACCAGGGCGCGCATCACCACGGCGCCGCGCTGATCGGCGAGCGACGCATCATGCGCGGTATTACCGTCGGCACGCCCCGATACGACGATGCGTGACGGATTGGAACTTTTCGCGGCCTCGGCGATCTGCGTGACGACTTGCTGCGCCGTTGGGCCGAGTTCAGCCGTATCGGTCAGAAAGAACACGGTGAAATTGCGCGGTGCCGGGAGCGGGGTCGTGCACGCGGCGAGTGCCACGAGTGCGGCGGCACCGAGAATTCGTATGAAGGCGCGGATCGGCATTATTGGTCCTCCCGCACGACATGGCCGTCGGGCAAGACTGCCACGTCCATTTGCGTGCCGTTTATGCTCGCATCGCCATGCCAAGAGCTGTCACAGCCCTTACGCAGATGATGGATGTTCTTATAGCCGGCTTTGAACAGGATCTGACGGATATCCTCGACTGTGGTTTTGTCGAGCCGGGTGCCCGGATCGCAAGCGGCCCAGGCCGGCGCGCCGCTCAACACTGTTTCGATCGCGACTCCGATCACGAGCAACGCGGCCAAGGATAGAAGTTTTCGCTTCATGCAGGCCTCGAGTCCGGTGTCGCGTGGTGGGCTCGGCGGGATTCGAACCCGCGACCTCCCGATTAAAAGTCGGAAGCTCTACCACTGAGCTACGAGCCCGCTCAGCGCGGGCAACCATAGGGGGCGGCCTGTGGCGGGTCAATGAAACGGGCGGCTATTCGACGATGATAACGCCTTGCGCGGTATCCGAATGATATTCGCCGATGAAGGGGTAGCGCCCCTTGTCGAGGGGGCGGATACGCACGATTCCGGAACGTCCGCCGGCGATCACTTTTTCGATCGTGAGCGCGTCCGAATCGAACTCTTCCGCCGTCGGATCGAGATTGTGGAGATTGATCACCGCCGACGTGTTCGCGGGGATCCGTATTTCGGACGGATCGTAGCGGTGATCCTTGAGCGTCAATTCGATCTGAATCGGATCCTGCGCCGATGCCGCGTTCATCGCGAGAAGGAGCGCAAGCCCGCTTCCCACGGCATAGGAGACGAAGCGATAGCGGCGCATCGGGATTACCGCTTCGCGACCGTCGCCGCTTCGGCGGCGATGGCGCGATAGGCGTCGAGCGAGGCGCGCGGCGTCGGATCGGGCAGCAGCGGCTCGACGATCCATTGCGCCTTTGCCAGCACGGTTTTGAAGCGGTCGAGCAGGCTTTGCGAGGCAGGATCGGCATGAGAGGCGCTCAGCCGGCCGATCTCGTCGCTGACGTATTCGAGGTAACCCCTGCTGTCATGGTATTCGACGACGGACGCGATCCGGCCTTGTTCGAGCCCCTCGCCGAACTCGCCCGAGGCGGCGTCGATCGTGTCGGAACAGATCTGGATCATGTCGGGAAGCGAGGCGCGCAGGCTTGCCGGTGTCAGATCGCGGGCCTTGTGGATGGTCACGATGATGGCTTGGTATCGCTTCTCGGTGTCAGCACTGTCCGGTGCCGCGGCGGCAGCGGCTTCGAGCCCGGCCAACTGTTTGTCGAAACGGGGGAATTTGTTCTTTTCGAGATAGCTCGAAATATCGTCATAAATTTCATGGACCGGGTGGCCGAAATGGGGAAGCGCCAAGGCCGGCCGGTGGGCCTGCAATAGTTCATGCCCGATCAGCAGATGTCCCTCCATCATGCCCAACCGGAACAGGAAGTCGGTGGCCTCATCATTCGGGTTGGCGGGTGGCTTGTCCGCCGCCATGGCCTGTGGCATCGCGAAAGCCAGCAGGAACAGGCCGAGTAGGGCGATAAACCTCCGCACGAATGCTCTCCACCGATTGAACCTTGAGTGCTCGGCATGAGAATAGTTCTCATTTGCAAAGTCAAGGGACTTCTGGCATGAAGGGGCATACGCGCGAGGAACTACGATCAAATGCCTGATGTTTATGGAAATTCCTGGCCGCATCTGCCGGTCGGGTTGCTGGTCTGGTTGGCGACGACCGATCTGCGGCTCTGGGTCTACGGGCTGAGACCGGTTTATGGCCTCTTCCGGTTTCTCCACCTCTTCGGCGTCGCCGGCTTTCTCGGCATGCTGATGCTCATTGAAGTGAAGCGGCTCGGGTTCTTCGCCAGCTCGTCGTTTCAGGCGATGCGGCTACCGGTTCTGACGCTGATGAATTCGGCTTTCGCGCTGACCGTGGTGACCGGCCTGGCGCTCTTCCTCTATGACCCGGTTGGCGTGGGGCTCCATACCATGTTCTTGCCCAAGCTCGTCCTGATCGTGCTGGGCCTGATCCACGCCTATGGCGTCGAGCGTACCCCGATGATGCGGAACCAGTCTCTGCGGCGTCTCTCGGCGGCGGTTGCTCTGGTTGTCTGGACCCTGGTCATGGGGGCATCGACCTGGAACGCGGTCGAACGGCCACTCAACCCGGCCGACGTCCATCGCGTCGATCCCCGCGTCAAATAGCTCGTCGGATTGCCTGATTCAGGCATTGCAAATGGTTCTCAATTGCGATTATAAACTTTCTGCAACTCACTCGCAATTGCATTGGAAACAGAATCGATGACCGAAGAGCCGACGAAAATGATCGGCGAACTCCCGCCCGAAACAGATTCACCGCCGGTGATTTCGAGTCGGGACCTGCTGACTGGTCATCGCGAAATCATCATCCAGCACAACAGCGAGCAGTACCGGCTTCGTCTCACCAACAGCAACAAGCTGATTCTCTGCAAGTAAGTCACGTGCCGTTCTTCACCAGCAACCAAGCCAGCCGGTCCGATACTGAGGACGAAAGCCAGCCAGGAATGCTTCTCGCAACCTCATCTCCTGGGATTCAACATGGCTTATCGTCGTCTTTCGCAACTTCTCGCTTCGACGTCGCCGGCGGCACTGCTCGGCCTTGCCTTGTCGAGCGCGATTCATCCTGCCGCTGCCCAAAGCTACGGCAATGGACCGGTCCAGATTCCGACCATCTCGGTGCAGGACACCGCGCAGCAACAGAATTACCGCACCGACTCATCGTCTCTGCCGAAACTCACCCAGCCGTTGCTCGACACGCCGCACTCGATCGACGTCGTTCCGCAGCAACTGATGAAAGACCAGGGTGTGACGACCTTGCGTGACGCTCTGCGAAACGTCACCGGCGTCAGCCTTGCGGCCGGTGAAGCGGGCGCACAGGGCGATAACCTGACGCTGCGCGGCTTCACGGCGCGCAACGACATCTATCTCGACGGCATGCGCGATTTCGGCAGCTATTATCGCGATCCGTTTTTCCTCGAGGATGTCGAGGTCCTGAAAGGGCCGGCCTCCATCCTGTTCGGGCGCGGCTCGACCGGCGGCGTGATCGAACAGGACAGTAAGCTGCCAAAGCTCGAGGGCTTCACGAACAGCTCGGTCCAGTTCGGCACCGACATGACCAAGCGCATGACGGCGGACATCGATCGGCCGATCGGCGGACTTGGCACGGGCGCGGCATTCCGCATCAACCTGATGGCGCATGATTCGAACGTGGCGGGACGCGATACCGCTGAGTTCAGCCGTTTCGGCATTGCGCCGACGCTGGCATTGGGGATGGGCACCGATACGCGCATCACGTTGAGCTACCTGCATCAGACCGAATACGACACGCCCGATTATGGTTTGCCGTGGGTTTTCTCGGCTCCGTCGGGAGTAAAAAACGCAACCGCGACTCCCTTGCAGGCGAGCCGTTCAAACTTCTATGGCTTTGCCAGCAACGATTATCTGCGCACCAACGCCGATATAGCCACCGGCAAGATCGAGCACGACATCAACGATTCGATCACGGTACGCGATCAGTTGCGCTACGCCCATTACACGCGTCAGTTCCGCATCACCGAGCCGCAGATTAATGCAACCGCCGCCCTCGGTGCATCGGGTGCGGTGCAACTGGTGCCGCCGAACACGCCGACCAGTTCGCTCCTCGTGTCGCGCAATCAGCTTGCCGGCACCAGCCTCGAAACCTTCCTCCAGAATCAAGCGGATTTCACGGCCAAGTTCCCGACCGGGTTCGTCGATCATACGTTCGTGGGTGGCATCGAGGTCGGCGAGGAAACCTCGGACCCGCGTCGCTTTACGACGGTCGGCCCGTTCAGCACGACGTCGGCGGTCGCGCCCAATTCGGGCCAGCCGTTTAACTCGAACATCTATTTGAGTTCGTCGACCAAGACGGATGCGGCGACCGCCGCAGTTTACGCGCTCGATACGCTGAAGCTCAACGATCAGTGGCAGTTGATGGTGGGCGGCCGGCTCGACCGATTCGATGCGACCTACTATCAGCAGGCATTCCCCAACCCCAACCCCAACACCGGCGCCAACGCGACGCCCTATACGGCGCTTCAACACACCGACGACATGGCAAGCTGGCGCGGCGGCATTGTCTACAAGCCGGCACCCAACGGCAGCGTCTATTTCGATATCGGCACATCGTTCAACCCGTCGGCGGAAGCCTTGTCGACGACGGCGGGGACCAACAACCTCGCACCCGAGAAAACCAAGACCTACGAGGTCGGCACCAAGTGGGATTTGTTCCATGACGCTTTCAGCGTGCGCGGCGCGATCTATCGCACCCAAAAAGGCAACGTGAAGGAGACCGATCCGAACAATTCGGCGAACACGATTCTCGCCGGCGATGCGCGGGTCGACGGCTTCGAGATCGAAGGCGCCGGTCACCTGACGGAGAGTTGGCAGATTTATGCCGGCTATTCGTACATGTTCAGCGAGATCGACAGTTCGCCCGTGACCGGAGCCGGCAGCGATCTCGGTAATCGCCTCGCCAACGTGCCGATGCACACCTTCAACCTCTGGTCGACCTATACGCTGCCGTTCTGGAACAACATGGAGATCGGCGGCGGCATGAATTACGTGTCCAGCCGCTATGCCAATTCCACGCCGCGTTTCGTCTGTTCGCCGGCGGCTTCGAGCTGTACGGCGACGACGACGGGCGCCGTCGCCTTCCTCGACAAGTTGCAAGGCTATGCCACGTTCAGCGCGATGGCGAAGTACTACCTGAACGAGCACACCGACGTACAGCTCAACATCAACAACATTTTCGACAAGTACTATTTCGATACGATCCATCCGTCGCACATCGTCCCGGGTGCGGGCCGAACGGCGATGCTGACGGTCGACTTCAAATACTAGAAGGGTCGCGACAATGCTCATCCAGGTTCCCGCCGTTCTGACTCCCGAGCAGGTGGCGCAATGCCGCCAGGCTCTGGATCAGGCCGAGTGGGTGGATGGGCGCGTTACGGCCGGTCATCAGTCGGAGCGCGCCAAGGACAACATGCAGGTGCCGGAAGAACATCCGATCGCGCGCCGGCTCGGCGAGGTCATCCTCGCCGCCTTGGAGCGCAAGGCGCTGTTCATTGCGGCGGCGCTTCCTCTCAAGGTCTCGGCGCCGACCTTTAACCGCTATCAGGGCAAGCAGACCTACGGCACGCATATCGATGGCTCGATCCGGCAGATACCGGGCTCGCGCGAACGTATCCGAACGGATCTATCCGCGACGTTGTTCCTGTCGGCGCCCGAGGAATACGACGGCGGCGACCTGATGATCGAGGACACTTACGGTCTTCACCGCGTGAAACTTCCCGCCGGCGACCTTGTGCTCTATCCGGCAGCGAGTCTGCATCGGGTCGAGCCGGTGACGCGCGGCGCGCGATTGGCATCGTTCTTCTGGATTCAAAGTATGATCCGTGACGACGGGCAGCGCACGCTGTTGCTCGATCTCGATACGTCGATCCAACAACTCAATCGCGTTGTGCCCGACAATCCGGCGATGGTTCAGCTCACCGGGGTTTATCACAATCTGATGCGCCAATGGGCGGAGGTCTGATCCCGGTGGATTGGCGCGATAAAATTCTTCGTCGTCTTCATTTCTGTATCGGCGCCTTGCTGTCGATACCTCTGGTCATGCTCGGCTTGACCGGAAGCGTTCTCGTCTATGAACCTGAATTGACCTCATGGCTCGATCCCGTGCCGCCGGTAAGCGCGGCTGCGCCGGGGCAATCCTTGGTGGCGATCATCGCGGCTGCCCGCGCGGCGGCTCCCGAAGGCTGGATTCCGACGATGATTTTGCCGTCGGATGCGGCGACCGTTCCTGCCGAAGTACGCCTGTCCGATCCGAAACGCGGTCCCGGTCCCGGCGGATTGCAGATGTATATCGATCCGGTCTCCTTGGCCGTGGTCGGGCAGCATGAGCCCGGCGCCAATCTCATTCGTCGTATCTTTCTGCTGCATGCCAATCTGATGAGCACGGATCGCAGCGGCCGCGAGATCGTCGGCTGGTTCGGCGTCGCCATGTGCACGCTCGGCGTGACCGGGCTGGTCTTGTGGTGGCCGGCGCGACGTCGCTTGGGTGCGGCGTTGACCGTCGATACGCGCGCGCGTGGTCCGGTGCTGTTGCGTCAGATTCATGGCGCGGCCGGGATCTGGGGGCTTGTCGTTTTTCTGTTGGTCAGCTTCACCGGCGTGTGGCTGTCGTTCCCGCAGGGCTTCAATGCCACGGCGGCCTCGTTATTGGGCACGCGCGACCTCCGTCCGGGTGTTGCGGCCATTGCCGTCACGCCGGCAGCGGGTGTCGATGCACTTGACGTCGATGGGGCCGTCGCGTTGGCGGTTGCTGCGGCGCCGGATGCCAAGCTGCGCTCGGTGGCATTGCCGCTCAAAACCAGTCAGCCGTTTCGTGTCGCGTTGACCCGCGCGGGTCAGACGCTGCCGGTTGTCGCGTTCATCGATCCATGGACGAAGCGGGTCGCCGAGTTGCGCGATCCGAAAAATTATTCGGTGGCGGATCGCCTCGTCGCTTCGGTCCATGCGATTCACGATGGAAGCTGGCTCGGCTGGCCGTGGCGACTTCTGGTTTTCGCGTCAGGGTTGTTGCCGGCGCTTTTTGCCGGTTCCGGTATCGCGATGTGGTTGATGAAGCGACGCGCGCGTCGAGCGCCGTCGCGCGTCCGGGTTTATGGCGTCCCGGGCGAATGAAAGTGAAGAGGTCGTGACGATGAAGTGGGTTCTATCTTTGCTTGCCTTGCCGCAGCTTGCGTTTGCCGCCGACGAGACGGCCGCACCGGTCGCAGCGGCCGTGCCTGTGGCTCCCGCCGTGGTGCCGGCAGCCGCGCCGGTCGCGACTGTCGCAGGATCGCTGTCGCCCGATTTGTCGCCCTGGACGATGTTCGTCAATGCCGATCCGATCGTGAAGACGGTCATCATATCGTTGGCGTTTGCCTCGATCGTGACCTGGACGATCTGGGTCGCGAAGACGCTCGAAATCGTTATGGCCAAGCGGCGCGCGACTGCCAGCCTGAAACTCATCATCGGCGCACGCGGTCTCAACGAAGCGGCATCGCGGCTGGGCTCGGAAACCGGCGCGGTTGCCGAGATGGCGCGTGTGGCGGCTGAGGAGAGACAGCTTTCGGATGGCGGTGGGGAAGGGATGATCGAGCGCATCCATCTGTGCCTCGCGCGGATCGAAGGGGCTTACCGTCGCTCGGCGCAAAGCGGCATCGGCATTCTCGCGACCATCGGCGCGACCGCACCCTTCGTTGGCCTGTTCGGCACGGTGTGGGGCATCATGAACAGCTTCGTCGGCATCGCGTGGACGCAGACGACGAACCTGGCGGTCGTCGCCCCCGGCATCGCCGAGGCGTTGCTGGCGACCGCAGCGGGTCTGGTTGCCGCCATTCCGGCGGTCATCATCTATAACTGGTTCGCGCGCTCGATCGCGGGTTATCGCGCGACGCTGGGCGATGCGGCGACCGAAGTGCAACGTCTGGCAAGCCGCGATCTCGACCGGTTCCCGTCGGCCAAGGCGGCGGAATAATCTCATGGCGATCGCCTTCAATAGCGACGACGACGAACTCGACGAAGCGCACGAGATCAACGTCACGCCGTTCATCGATGTGATGCTGGTTCTGTTGATCATCTTCATGGTGGCGGCGCCGCTGGCGACGGTCGATCTGCCGGTCGATCTGCCGCAAGCCTCGGCCGCGCCGCAGCCGCGGCCGGACAAACCGCTCTATCTGACGGTGAAGGCCGATCACAGTCTCGCGGTCGGTGAGAATTCGGTTCCTGAGGATTCGCTGGCGCCGGCTCTCGATCAAGCCAGCGGCGGAGACAAGGAAGCACGCGTCTTTCTTCGCGCCGATCGAACGATCGACTACGGCGAGTTGATGAAGGTGATGAGTGCGCTACGCGCGGCCGGCTATCTCAAGGTAGCGCTGGTCGGGCTCGATGGTGGAGATTTCAAATGACGTTGGCGATTGCAAGCTTTCCTTCGCGCCGCCGCGCGCAGGGCGAGACGTTCCGATGGAGCGCAGCCGTGGCCGTGGCCGTCGGACTTCATGCGTTGCTCGCGCTGATGTTGCTGCATTGGCGCGCCGCGCCGCCGACATCGTTGGCCGAACAAAGTGTGACGATGATCGACCTGGCGCCATTGCCGACGCCCCCACAGCCCCAGCCGGTGGTGAAACCGGCCGAAGTAAAACCCGAGGTGAAACCGGTTGTGAAGCCGACGCCGGTCATGCGTCCGGTCGTGGTCAATCATCCGGTGGCGGTACCGATCCCGGCGCCCGCGCCGACGGAGTCCGCGCTCCCGCAGCAAGCGGCGGCGCCGAGCGCAGTGGCGCCTGCGCCACCGGCAACCGATCAGTTGACGAATTTCCGTGCGCAGCTTGCCGCGTATCTTGCTCGCTATAAGCGTTATCCGCATGGCTCGCAGGTCAAAGGCGAGGAAGGTACCGCGATGATTCGTTTCACGCTCGACCGTCAAGGCGGTGTGTCGGCCGCGCGGATCGAGCGGGGCTCGGGTCACGCGATGCTGGATGACGAAGTCATGGCGCTGTTGCGCCGTGCAACACCGTTGCCGGCGATCCCGCTTGGGATCACGGCCGATTCACTCGATATCGTGGTTCCGGTGCAATTCTCGCTGCGATAGTCGCAGCAACGCCGTCATCGGCTAGATCGAGCGGCGGTCGCGCAACGCGGCGTCGGCCGGAATGACGGGCTTGGGCTCGTTGGATGTGTGGTCTTCGTCGGTCATTTTGAGCGCGGCGAGCGCGACCACGTTCAGCATCGACATCATCTGCGACGATAGTTTCACGCCGGACCAGTCGACCGACGATCCCATATGCGATGCCACGAAAGCACCGGCGATCGGATCGTTGCTGGGGGCAAGAGCCTTGGCGGCGGATGCGACGACATTGGTTGCGGGAGAAGCTGCCGATCCTCCGCCGAGCGCATTCGCGGCCGTCTCGATTTTGCTGGTGAGCGAGTGATAGATTTCGGCGACGGTGCGGGCGCGTCCGGTTTGTGAATCGTAAAAGATGCTCTGATTGCTGGCCGCGGCTTCGGGAAGAATATTGGCGGCGACGGTATTGCCTTTGGTCTCGACCGCCTTCAGCAAGGTGGTGGCGCCGCCGGCGCCGAGAAAATGCGCCATGTAGAGATCGGCGCGCTGTAGCGGGTGACCGAGCGCCTGCTCGACCTGAGTCTGGTTCATGCGATTGTATTCGCCGGCAAGCGACGCCGAGAGCGTCGGGTCCGACCGCAGATCGAGGATTTTGCGCTTGGTAGCCGCGTCGTCGACCGTCAATTTTCCATTGGCGTCCGGCGTGATGTGTTGCGCGAGCGCCCCCGCGCCGTATTTCGCGCCGAAGCGTTTGACCATGTCGAGCCAGGTACTGTCGATGAACTGAAACAGCCCGGACGCACTGCCGGTTGATGATTTGGCGTGGGTATTGAAGCTGCTTTCCTGCTGAGCCTGGGCCATTAGGAGACCGAAATCGGTCGAGGTCGCCTTGCTCGCCTGACGGATGCTCTGCACCACGTTCGGGTCGATCGCGTGCGCCAATGCGGGATAGGGATTGGTGGGGGCGGTCATACCCCAGGACGCTAGGGCAATATGGTTAACGGAAAGTAACCAAAACCCTTAAAACGCTATCGGAAGAAGACCCACAGCGCGCCGATGAGTAATAAAGTTACGCCGGTGAGGGGCAAAAGCAGCCTCAGCCGTGTCAGACCGGCGGCATTGTCATTTGCAGGATGAGGCAGCTTTCTCTGGCGCGCCACGACTGGCGGCGGACGTCTTGCGGCATCGGCCACGGCGTCTCCTTCCCACACGGCGATGAGCCGCGCTTTATCTTTGCTGCGCCGCGCGGGGGGTGCCCCGCGAGCGTCGTCCCGCGCGGGGTTAGCCGCGCTTTGCGATGTCGATGTAGTCGCGCCGGACCGGACCCGTATAGAGCTGACGGGGGCGTCCGATCTTTTGGTTCGGATCCTCGATCATCTCGTTCCATTGCGCGACCCAGCCCACGGTACGGGCAATCGCGAACAGCACGGTGAACATCGAGGTCGGGAAGCCCATCGCTTTGAGGATGATGCCGGAATAGAAATCGACGTTGGGATAGAGTTTCTTCTCGATGAAGTAGTCGTCCTTGAGGGCGAGGCGTTCGAGCTCCATCGCGAGCTCGAGCAGTGGATCGTTGACGCCGAGCTCTTCCAGCACTTCGTGGCACGCCTCGCGAAGCACTTTGGCGCGCGGGTCGAAGTTCTTGTAGACCCGGTGGCCGAAGCCCATCAGCTTGAACGTGTCGTCCTTGTTCTTGGCGCGCTTGACGAATTCGGGGATGCGGTCCTTGTGGCCGATCTCCATGAGCATCTTCAGCACCGCCTCGTTGGCGCCGCCATGAGCGGGACCCCAGAGCGAGGCAATGCCGGCGGCGATGCAGGCAAACGGATTGGCGCCGGACGAGCCGGCAAGGCGCACCGTCGAGGTCGAGGCGTTCTGCTCGTGATCGGCATGCAGGATGAAGATCTTGTCCATCGCCTTGGCGAGGGTCGGGCTTACCTTGTATTCCTCGCACGGGACGGCAAACGTCATGTGCAGGAAGTTTTCCGCGAAGCCGAGCGAGTTCTTCGGGAAGATGAAGGGCTGTCCGAGCGAGTATTTGTAAGTCATTGCCGCGATGGTCGGCATCTTGGCGATCAGACGATGCGAGGCGATCATCCGCTGGCGCGGGTCGGTGATATCGGTTGAGTCGTGATAGAAGGCCGAGAGCGCGCCGACCACGCCGCACATCACCGCCATCGGATGGGCGTCGCGGCGGAAGCCGCTGAAGAAGCGCGTCAGCTGCTCATGGACCATCGTGTGGCGCGTGATCGCGCCGACGAACGAGGATTTCTGTTCGCGGGTCGGCAACTCGCCGTAGAGGAGGATGTAGCAGGACTCCATGAAGTCGCTTTTGTCGGCGAGCTGCTCGATCGGATAGCCGCGGTAGTAAAGTTCGCCCTTATCGCCGTCGATATAGGTGATCTTGCTTTCGCAACTGCCGGTCGCGGTGTAGCCAGGGTCGAAGGTGAAATGGTCGAGTTCGGAATAGAGCTTTCGGATATCGACCACTTTGGGGCCGATCGTTCCGGAGAGCAGCGGCATATCGATGGATTTGCCGGTGACGTTGTCCGTGACCGTAAGGGTTTCACGGTTCGAGGGCTTATTATCCATCCGATCGCCTCCTGGTGCGTCCATGGTGCGACGCAATATCTCACGCTTTGGTTAAGAATAGTGCGGGCCGTGGGATTTGGCAATTCAAGGCTTAGCCGCCCGACGCATCTGCGAGACGGCCAAGACTTTCCTCGCGTCCGAGCACCGCCATGACGGCAAAAATCGGCGGCGAGGCAGCGCTGCCCGTCAGCGCGGCACGCAAAGGTTGGGCGGCATCACCTAATTTGATGCCCTTGGTTTCGGCAAATGTCCGGACCGCCTGTTCGAGCGCGGATTCTTCCCAAGGCGCGGTCGCCAAGGCCGATTGAAGCTCGCTCAGCAACGGCTTCGCCGGCGAAATCAGGGCTCGCGCCTTGTCGTCGAGCGCAATCGGTCGCGGTGCCACATAAAAACGCGCGACTTCAGCGAGGTCGTTGAGCGTCTTCGCGCGCGGCTTCAGGCCCGGCATCGCGGCGACAAGAATTGCGGTTTTCTCGGCATCGAGGCTGGCGCCGATAGCCGCTTCGAGACGGGGGGCGACCATCGCGGCGAGCGCGGCGTCATCGGTCGCCCGCAGATAATGGGCGTTGAGGTTGCCCAGTTTCGCGAAATCGAACCGGGCGGGCGCGCGGCCGACCGCGTCGAGATCGAACCACTCGATCGCTTGCGCGGTCGGAATGATTTCGTCGTCGCCATGCCCCCAGCCGAGGCGCAGGAGATAATTACGCAGCGCCTCTGGGAGGTAGCCCATGTCGCGATAGGCATCGACGCCGAGCGCGCCGTGGCGTTTCGACAGTTTCGCTCCGTCGGCTCCGTGAATGAGCGAGACATGAGCGAAGTCCGGCACGGCCCAACCCAGCGCACGATAGATTTGGGTCTGGCGGAAGGCGTTGTTGAGATGATCGTCGCCGCGGATGACATGGCTGATGGCCATGTCGTGATCGTCGACCACGACGGAGAGATTGTAAGTCGGAGTGCCGTCGGCGCGGAGCAGGATGAGGTCGTCGAGTTGTTCGTTGGCGACGACGACACGGCCCTGAACGTGATCCTCGATCAATGTCTCGCCGGTCTGTGGCGCGCGCAAGCGAATGACCGGCTTGATCCCCGGCGGGGCCAGGCTTGGATCGCGGTCGCGCCAGGTTCCGTCGTAGCGCACCGAGCGGCCCTCGGCCCGCGCCTTGTTGCGCATCGCCTCCAATTCCTCTGGGCTGCAATAGCAGCAATAAGCGTTGCCTTCGGCGAGCAGTCGGCGCGCGGCCTCGGCATGGGCCGACTGACGTTGCGACTGGTATACGATCTCGCCATCCCACGACAAATCGAGCCAGCGCATTCCGTCGATGATCGCATCGACCGCTTCCTTGGTCGAACGCTGGCGGTCGGTATCCTCGATCCGCAGCAGGAATTTGCCGCCGTGATGCTTGGCGAAGAGCCAGTTGAACAACGCCGTGCGCGCACCGCCGATATGGAGGAAGCCGGTGGGCGAGGGGGCAAAACGGACGGTCACACTCATCGGGGCGGGGTGTAGCACATCCGGCTGGTCGCGTCATGGCGCGGCGGACTAGAGTTGGACCATGTCCATTGCCGGTCCGATCGTCGGGAATAGTCTCACGACGCGGGAAGCGCTCACGCAGCGCTTTTTGGCCGAGCGCGCGCGCTGGCCGCTGTGGTTTCCGGTGCTGATGGGCGTCGGCATCGCGCTCTATTTTCTTGCCGAACAAGAACCTTTGGCGTGGACCGGACCGGCGGCGCTTGTCGTCGCCGTCGGGGTTCTCGTGGCGGCGTGGCGGGCAGGGCGTGACCTTACCGGTGCGTGCGGCTTTCTCGCGGTGGCATTGGGTTTCGCGGCGGCGCAGTTCCAAGCCGAGATGGCGGCAGCGCCGGTGCTGGAGCGCCGACAGGGACCCGTCGACGTCGTCGGACAACTTGTTTCGGTCGATCCGTTGCCCGAGGGTGCGCGACTGACGATCGCGCCGAGCCAGATCGGCGAACTCGACGCGGCGCATCGGCCGGTGCGGATCCGCGTGCGCTTGCGCAAGGGCGACAGCCCGGCGGCGCCCGGCGAGTGGGTAAGTCTTCGCGCGATGCTGATGCCGCCGCCGGCGCCATCGATGCCGGGCGCTTACGATTTCGATCGCCGCGCCTATTTCGATCGGCTCGGTGCGGTCGGGTATGCCCTTGGCGCGGCGACGCGGACGGCCGCGCCGGCGGGGCAGGAACCTGGCTTCTGGCAGGGCGCTATCGAAAGCATGCGCCGCGGGGTGAATGCCCGTATTCGCGCGGCATTACCGGGAAGCGATGGCGCGATCGCCGCGGCTATCCTCGCCGGTCAGACCCACGGTATCAAACCCGACGATTCCGGTGCGTTCCGCGACGCGGGGCTCGCGCATATTCTCGTGATCGCGGGCCTGCACATGGGCATGGTTGCCGGTATTGCGTTCTTCGCCTTGCGTGCGTTCTTTGCGCTTATCCCGCGCCTCGCGCTCAACTATCCGATCAAGAAATTCGCCGCACTTGGCGCTCTCATCGTGATCTTCGGTTATCTTTTATTGTCCGGTGCGACCGTGTCGTCGCGTCGGGCTTTCATGATGATCGGGTTGGTGCTGTTGGCGATCCTGGTCGACCGCATCAGCGTCTCGCCGCGTGCCGTGGCGCTTGCCGCGATCGTG
Source organism: uncultured Rhodospirillales bacterium (assembly GCA_903828515.1). Lineage (GTDB taxonomy): Bacteria > Pseudomonadota > Alphaproteobacteria > ATCC43930 > CGMCC-115725 > CAIKMD01. The sequence continues at coordinate 570,165 of CAIKMD010000002.1, forward strand.
GTGATGCTGATGACGCCGGAAGCAGCGACCGGCCCGAGTTTTCAGATGTCATTCTCCGCGGTCGGCTGTTTGGTCGCTTTTTATGAGGCGATGCGGCCGACGCTCTCAGCGTGGCACCGCGATGCCCGGCCGGTCCGTCGCGCGGGGCTCTATGTACTCGGGCTCGCTTTCACGACGATGGTGACGACGGTCGCGACGGCGCCGTTCACGATCTATCACTTCAATCGCTTTCCGCTTTATTCGGTGGCGGCGAACGCCACGGCCGTACCGATCACGGGTTTCTGGGTCATGCCGTGGGGCATCGTGTCGGTCCTGCTGATGCCGTTGGGTCTCGAGAAATTCGCACTGGTGCCGATGTCGTGGGGGATCGAAGCGATTGCCTGGATCGGCCATCAGGTGACGTCATGGCCGGGCGCGGTGATGCTGGTGCCGAGTCTCGATGCCGGTGCTCTGGCGCTGGTGTCGATCGGCGGATTGTGGCTTTGCATCTGGACCGGGCGGTGGCGCTGGTGGGGCATGGCGCCGATCGCGCTGGGCTTTCTCAGCCTTGCTTTCATTCGTCCGCCCGATGTGCTGGTGTCCGGCGACATGAAACTCGTCATGGTGCGCAGCCCAGACGGGGCCTACTTGCCGTCGGTCGCGCGTGCCGATCCGCTCGTGCAGGACACCTGGACGAAGCGCGCGGCCGCGGCGCTTGGTGCTCCTTGGCCGAGGAGCGGTTCGGTCGGCGATAACCTGCTCTCCTGCGATGCGGAAGGTTGTATTTACCGAACGCATGGCCAGACGGTTGCGCTCATCCGCGACGGCGCGGCCATTGCCGAGGATTGCCGCGCGGCCGATCTTGTCGTAAGCCCCGTCGCGGCGCATCAAGCATGCCGGACGACTCCGACGATCGATCGTATCGACACGCTTGAAAAAGGCGGCCATGCCGTGTGGCTCGATCCATCGGGAATTACGATCGCGACGGTGCGCCAGTGGCAGGGCGCGCGACCGTGGTCGCCAAAACGTTATTAGCCGTTAGGAATGGGAATGACCGAAGAAGCCGCCGCCCCGGACGACGAAAAGGCCAAGCGCAAGGCGGAGAAGGAGCGGCTCCTTCACATCATGTGGGCTTATGTCTGCGGTGCGATTACCTTGCTCTCGGTTGTCGTCGGTTACGAGGCAACCTTCATCCCGCTGGGCTTCGGCGTGCTCGGGCTGATTCTCGTATCGACGCTCATCCGTCAACGCGAACGCATTCACGCACCGATCACCGGCGCGATCAATCTCGGCGGTATCCTGATCTGGATCAGCTATAACTGGTCGATGCTGAAATCTTATCTCGGCGGCTGAGCGCGGATTAGGGCGCGATCAGTGACGCGGAATCCGGATTTCCTTTGACCAAACCTTGTTCGCGCGAAATCTTGATCCAGAAATCCATGTCGCTGGGCTTGGCGTGCGCGTCGAGATTGACGGGAATGTCGATGGTTGCCGCGGCCTGCGGCGGCAATTTCGAGAACTTCGCGAGGCTGGCGCGGACCGAATCGGCGTGTGCCGTGTCGTTGATGTAGGCCGTGGCGTCGTCGAGCGCCGCACGGAACGCCTTGACCGTCGCGGCGTTCTTCGTTGCCCAATTGCGGGTCGAGACATAAATACTCGCGACAGCACCGGACGGTACGATCGAAAAATAACTTCCGATGTCGTAACCGACTTTGTTGTCGCGATCGCGCGCATAGAACGGGTTGACCGTCATAACCGCATCGGCGAGACCGGTTTTCATCGCGTCGCCCATCTGCGGGAGTTGGAGTTCGATCCAGCCGACCTGATGATAATCGAGGCCGCTCGATTGCACCCATGTCTTGGCGAGCAGATCGACCGTTCCACCAAAACCGGGAACGCCGACTTTTCTGCCGCGGAGATCGCCAGCATCTTTGATGCCGCTGCCGGTACGCGCCAATGCTCCGCCGACGCCGGGCGGCAGAGGGAATAAATGTGTGCTGGCGACCACGACCAGATCCAATCCTTGCTCGTCGGCCTGAAGCATCGAAGGTGGTGTTGGTCCGGCGATCTGCGCTGAATCGGATACGAGCGCGGGTAAGGCGGCAGCCCCGCTTTGCGCCAGCGACAGCGAGACTTCAAGGCCGTGTCTCGTAAAGAAACCTTGGTCCGCAGCGACGTAACTTCCAACGAAATCACCCGACGCGTTATAGAGAAAAGTGAGCTTCGTTTGCGCGAGCGTCGGTGTCGAAAGCATACCGATCGTCAAAAGCGTCGCGACGACGGCCATCGAGGCGATTGGTTTCATCGATTTCTCCCCCCAAGACGAAAGCGACGTTCGGCCAGCGTGGCCTCGTCGCGTTTTGAATTATTGATTATACGAGCGGAAAGCCGCAACGGCGATCCGTGGCGGCTGAGCGTGCTTCAGTACCGCCGCATCAGACCGACGAGCTTGCCCTGAACCTGGACACGGTCGGGCCCGAAGATGCGGGTCTCATAGGTTTTGTTGGCAGGTTCCAGCGCGATGGAGTCACCACGCTTGCGCAGGCGCTTCAGAGTCACTTCGTTGCTGTCGACCAGGGCCACGACGATGGCGCCGTTTTCGGCTGTGTTGCACTTTTGGATGAGGACGGTGTCGCCATCCATGATGCCGGCTTCGATCATGCTGTCGCCCGCGACATGGAGCGCGTAGTGATCGCCGGTGCCAAGCATATCGGGCGGCACATTGACCGTCTCGTCGCTTCGCATGGCTTCGATCGGCGTACCAGCTGCGATTTTACCGTAGAGCGGAATTTCGACCGCCTCGTTGGTATTGGCGACGGCTGTGCTGGGCTGCGTCGTTTTGAAGTCCGCCCGCACAAGCGTCGGCGAGAAACGTGAACGATCCAACGGCTTGCGGCCGGCGACCGAGGTATCCTCGGGCAGCTTTACGACCTCCAAGGCGCGCGCCCGGTGGGGGAGGCGGCGGATGAAGCCGCGTTCCTCGAGGCCGCTGATGAGGCGGTGGATGCCCGATTTGGACTTGAGGTTAAGTGCTTCCTTCATCTCCTCGAACGAGGGCGAAACACCGCCAGCGCCGAGCCGGCTGTTGATGAAAAGCAGCAATTCGTGTTGCTTGCGCGTCAGCATGCCAACCCCCAAAACCGGCAAAACAGCCGGAACAAAACAAAAACTCCTGTGGATGTTCTAGTTTAGTTCCAACTCGCCCGTCAACTCTAAAAGCGCTATGGCTGGCCGACTCGGGGTTTAGAGCACGGTCAGGGGGACGACATCGACCCAGTCTCCCGGCTTGGCGGCGGGAGCGAGGGGCTTGCGGATGACCAGCCCGTCGGCCTTGGCCAATAGCGACACCATCGAACTGTCCTGCTTCTTGAATGGTTCAGTCTCGAGCGTGCCGTCGGCGGCTCGTGAGAGCGTTGAACGCAGGTAATCCTCACGACGGTCATTTTCGTCGAGCGCGACTTTGAGTCGCGCGCGCAGCGGTAACTCGAACAGATCGGCGAGCCCGGACATTTTTGCCATGGCGGGCTTGGCAAAGAGTAAGCCGCAGACGAGCGTCGAGACCGGATTGCCGGGCAGGCCGATCATGGGTGTGTCGCGATAGCGACCAACCATCAGCGGCTTGCCCGGCCGCATGGCGACGCTCCAGAAATCGAGTTCGAGTCCGTCGGCACCGAGCGCACCGCGCACGAGGTCGTGGTCGCCGACCGACGCGCCGCCGGTGGTAAGCAGCAAATCCGCGCCGGCTGCGCCCGCGGCGATATGCTGAAGCGCCTTGTCGTCGTCAGGTGCGATCGCGAGATGGATGGGGACACCGCCGCAGGAGGCGACCAATGCGGCGAGCGCGATCCCGTTGGAACTGACAATCTGATGCGGACCGACCGGATCGCCCGGCATCACCACTTCATCGCCGGTCGGCAGAATGGCGACACGCGGCTTGCGGTGAACCAAAAGCCACGGACGGTTCATGGCGGCGGCAAAGCCGACATCGCGGACGGTGAGACGCCTTCCGGCCTTAAGCCCGACATCGCCCTCGCGGAAATCGAGGCCGGCGGGACGAACGTAACGACCGACGGGCGCGCCCTCACGCACGATCACGATATCGCCGTCGCGGTCGGTGTCTTCCTGGATGACGATGCAGTCGCTGCCATCGGGCAACGGGGCGCCGGTGAAAATGCGCACCGCTTCGCCGGCTTTGATCGCGCCATCGTGGGCTTGTCCGGCGGGGGCGGCGCCGACCACTTTGAGACGCGCCGGGATTCGGGCAACGTCCGCCGCGCGCACGGCATAACCGTCCATTGCCGATACGGCCCAAGGGGGCTGGGTCCGGCGGGCAACGACGTCTTCGGCGAGAACCCGGCCGAGTGCTTCGGTGAGCGAAACCTGTTCCGCGCCCAAGGGCGCGATCATGGCGATGAGGCGTTGTTGGGCCTCTTCGACCGGGATCATCGTTTCGCCTCGTATGTTCCTGACTTTCCGCCCGATTTATGCACCAGCTTGATCTCGCCGATACACATACCGCGGTCGACGGCCTTGCACATATCGTAGATTGTCAGAGCAGCAACGGAAACTGCTGTTAATGCTTCCATTTCGACCCCCGTCCGGCCGGTAATCTTGCAGGTTGCGACGATGTCGACGGTATTGCGTTGTGGATCGCAAGCGAGTTCGACCTCGACCGAGGTCAGGTTCAGCGGATGGCAGAGCGGGATCAGATCCGGTGTCCGTTTGGCGCCCATAATTCCGGCAAGCCGGGCGACCGACAGGACGTCTCCCTTTTTGACGCCACCCGCCATGACCCGCTCAAGCGTGGCCTTCTCCATTACGACGCTACCGGAGGCCACGGCGACTCGTTCGGTCTCGCTCTTGTCCGAGACGTCGACCATCACCGCAGCGCCCTTGGAGTCGAAATGGGTGAAGTCGCTCATGCGCGGGCCAGGTCCTGAGCCAGGAGTGCGGCGGTGGCTGCGGTGACATCCGGCTTTCGCATCAGGGCTTCGCCGATCAGGAAACAGCGTGCACCGGCGCGAGCCATGCGCGCGAGGTCGGCGGGTGAGCTGAGGCCGCTCTCGCTGACGAGGACACGATCCTTTGGCACCAACGCCGCTAGTTGTTCCGTCATCGAAATGTCGGTCTTGAGCGTTTTGAGGTTGCGGTTGTTGACGCCGATCATGCGCGCCTTGAGCTTGAGTGCCCGTTCGATCTCGGCTTGGTCATGGGTCTCGACCAGCACATCCATGCCATAGGAGATCGCGGTTTCCTCGAGGTCGCGCGCCGCGCTGTCGTCCAGCGCGGCCATGATGATGAGGATGCAGTCCGCGCCCATCGCGCGTGCCTCGACCACTTGATAGGGGTCGAGCATGAAATCCTTGCGGAGCACCGGCAATGTGCATGCCGCGCGCGCGGCGATCAGATACGCGGGCTCGCCTTGGAAATCCGGACCGTCGGTCAGTACGGAGAGGCAAGATGCGCCGCCGGCCTCGTAAGCGCGTGCAAGCGAGGGTGGATCGAAGTCCTGGCGAATCAACCCGGCCGATGGTGAAGCTTTCTTGATCTCGGCGATCAAACCGTAACGGCCACCGGCAGCGGCACGCAGGAGCGCAGCGGCGAACCCGCGCGGCGGCGAGGCTGCTTTGGCCGTGCGCTCGATTTCGGCGAGCGGACGTTGTGTCTTGGCGCGAGCAATCTCGACACGCTTGCCGTCGCAAATGCGCGCCAACACATCGGTCATGCCGGCTCGGCCTCGTTGGTGATGGCGACCAGTTTATCGAGCGCGCGCTTGGCGGCGCCCGATTTGATCGCTTCGGCACCGAGCGCGACGCCCGCGCGCAGATCCTTAGCTTTGCCCGAGACAATGAAAGCGGCGGCCGCGTTCAACAGCACGATGTCGCGCACTGGGCCGGTTTCTCCGGCGAGGATCGCACGCAGCTTGGCCGCGTTCTCGCCGGGTTCGCCGCCTTTCAGGTCAGAGAGCTTGGCGCGTTCGAGCCCGGCTTGTTCTGGGGTTACCTCGAATGTCTCGACCTTGCCGTTTTCGAGCGCGGCGACGACGCTGGTTCCCGTCGTGGTGAGTTCGTCGAGACCCTCACCATGCACGACCCACGCCCGCTCGCTGCCGAGCTTGCCCAACACTTCGGCGATCGGTTTGACCCAGGCGGGGGCGAAGACGCCGACGAGCTGACGTTTGGCGCCGGCCGGATTCGAGATCGGCCCCAGCAGATTGAAGATCGTGCGCGTACCGAGTTCGACGCGGGTCGGTCCGACATGGCGCATCGCCGAATGATATTTCGGTGCCATGAGGAAACCGATATTCGCTTCGATCATCGCGCGCTGCACAGCGCCGACCCCGGCGTCGAGGTTGACGCCGAGCGCCTGCAAGATGTCGGCGGCGCCGGATTTCGACGAGAAGTTGCGATTGCCGTGCTTGGCGACCGGTACACCCGCGCCGGCGACCACGATCGCGGCGGCGGTCGAGATGTTGAAGGTGCCGGCATTGTCGCCACCCGTGCCGACTGTGTCGATCGCACCGGCGGGTGCTGTGATCGGCAAGGCCTTGGCGCGCATCGTGCGCGCGGCTCCGGTGATTTCCTCGACTGTCTCGCCGCGCAGGCGCAACGCCATCAGGAACGCGCCCATCTGGGACGGCGTCGCGTTGCCGGACATCATCGTGTCGAACGCGTCCGCGGCGTCGGCTTCGCTCAACCGCTCGCCGGCAGCCAAACGCCCCAGAAGTTGCTTGAAATCGAGGCTCATGCTGCAGCCATCGCGCCGGTGGCGAGATTGAGGAAGTTGCCCAAGAGATCGTGGCCCGAAGCGGAGGCGATGCTTTCGGGGTGGAATTGCACGCCGTGCATCGGGCGCTCGCGATGCGCGAGGCCCATGATGATTCCGTCGGCCGTCTCGGCGGTAATGCGCAAACTGCTGGGGAAACTTGCGCGCTCGACGATCAACGAGTGATAGCGTGTCGCTTGGAACGGATTCGGGATGCCGGTGAAAACGCTAGTTCCGTCGTGATGGATTGCCGAGAGCTTTCCATGCATCGGCATCGGTGCCCGCACGACCTTTCCGCCCATGGCCTGTCCGATCGCCTGGTGACCGAGGCAGACGCCCAGCAACGGGATATTGCCGGCGCGGCGAATCAGGTCGAGGCAGATTCCGGCATGATCGGGATCGCTGGGTCCCGGCGAAATCACGATGCCTTGCGGTTTCAGCGCAAGCGCCTCTTCGACGCTCAAAGCGTCATTGCGCTGTACGACAACCTCGGCCCCCAGTTCACCCAGGAAATGCCACAGATTGTAGGTAAAAGAATCGTAGTTATCGATCAGCAGGAACATCCGGATTTCTCACCCTAGGAAACCGTTATATCAGATTGATTGCCAAGAATAAAATCACCCCGGGACAAGACATTTGGCAAGTGCTTAGGCTACACTACGTCAAACAGGTGGAGGCCGATGATCAATCGCGGCGATGATACCGGCGCGAAGCCGCGGCGTCACGGGATCATCACCGGGGCCGCAGGGCTGCTCGCAATTGCGATCGTGGCGGCACTGGTAACCGTCTGGCTGTCAAATCCCCGTTCGGAATCAAAAGGTACGTCCGCCAACATCACGGCGCCGCTGCCGCCTGAAGCGCCTCCTCGAGGAGCAGCGAGCGACTTGGCTTCAGGGCAACCGGCAGTGTCGACACCGCTGCCGGCGTTTCCATCGCCGCCCGACGTTCAGACTCAACAACCACAACAGGCAATCCTACCGCCGCGCCCGGTTCAAACGCAGCCTCCCAAAGAGGGCGATCAGCCGGCTTGGATCAAATTCGCGGGACTTTCGCTTGCGAACGGCGACCGCCCGCGCGTTGCCATTGTCATCGACGATCTTGGTCTCGATCGGGCGCGCACCGCGCGCGCAATCGGTCTTCCCGCTGCGGTGACGCTCTCGTTCCTGGCGTATGCGGGGGACTTGCCGCGCCAAACCGCGGCCGCGCGCGCCAACGGTCATGAATTGCTGGTGCATGTGCCGATGGAACCGGTCAGCGTCCGTCAGGATATGGGCCCCAATGGCCTCAAGACCAGCCAGCCGCGCGACGAGGTCCTGCGCCGTCTGCGTTGGGATCTAGATCGTTTCGACAGCTATGTCGGGATCAACAACCACATGGGCAGCCGGTTTACCGGTGACGGCGAGGCGATGGGATGGGTTCTTGCCGAACTTAAGGCGCGCGGTTTGCTGTTCCTGGACTCCCGAACCATCGCCGCGACGACCGGCGAAAAGGTCGCCGCGGCCGAGGGGGTGCCCTTTGTCTCGCGTGACGTCTTCCTCGACGACGATCAGTCCGCGGTCGTCGTGCGCGAGCGTTTGCGCGATGTCGAAGTACTCGCCAAGCGCCACGGCAGCGCGGTTGCGATCGGCCATCCGCACGACGCGACCCTCGATGCGCTGGTCGGCTGGATTGGGACTCTCTCCCAAAAGGGCCTGGTTCTCGTTCCGCTCACCGACATCGCAAAATTGCGCGCCCGATCCTGAGCGTTACTTCGCGTCGAGGCGTTTCTTGGCTTCCGTCACCAGCGAAAGATCGAGATATTTCGTGACGTCGACCCGTGCGGGCATCAGCTTGGCCTGCGATGCAAGATCGATTTCCTTCTGCATCGCCGGGACGTTCGGCATCATGTCGGGCGCGCGATAACTGTCGCGCATCATGAACAGGTAGTTGAGGTTGTCGCGGCTCTGTTTGGTGACGGTGGCCGCGATGTCCAAGACCTGCTCGCGATTTGCCGGATCGAAGAACCAGTGTTGCGCGCGCATATAGTCGGTCAGAAAATCGACGAGCGCCGCACGATGCGCGGTGATGAAGTCGACCGGCGATGCCCAGGCGACAACCTGTTCGACACCTTCGATATCGCGCACTGACATAAGCGGCCGATACTTTCCGGTCGCCTCGAACGCGCCCTGGAACGGCGGCGGGACCGGTGCTAGATCGACCTTCTGACTTTCGATCATTGCGAGCATCGACGGGAACGCTGCTTCAATCACGACATAGTCTTTTTCATTGAGGCCGTGCTGGAAAAATGCGATCCGCATCAGCATGTCAGTGATGCCGCCGATCGAATTGGTGGCGGCGCGATGGCCCTTCATATCTTCGATTTTCTGGATCGGTCCGTCCTTGAGCACGGCGTAGTAAAGGCCGGGATTGTTGACACCCGATTGCAATACATCCGCAATGACGCGCATATCGAGATGCGCATTGTTGACGGCGAAGACCAACGTCGAGGGACCGAAACTCGCGATGTCGATTTCGTGGGCGGCGAGGGCCGTGATCTGGGGCGTACTGCCCTGAAAGCGGAACAGCTCGACGCTGTACGTCTTGTTGTTGCCGGGAAAGATATCGGGACGCAGCTCGGCGAGGTGCTCGACGAGCGGAATCAGATGATCCGGAACGGTGACATAGGCGATCCGTAACTTGACGGGTTCCGAAAATGCCGGAAGCGATAACAGGCCGACAGCAAATGCCAGCATCACGGCGCGCAATGTCGTCTTCATCAATTCCCCCTCGAATGTTTTTTCGGTCAGTTCTTGGCGAACCGAACCGCTTCTTCGGCGGCACGAAAGAGCGCACGCGCCTTGTCCTGGATCTCCTGATGCTCGGCCGCCGGATCGCTGTCGGCGACAACGCCACAGCCCGCCTGCACGACCATACGGCCATCCTTCACCACGGCGGTACGAAGCACAATACAAGTGTCCATGCTGCCGTCGCCGGCAAAATAACCGATCGCGCCGCCATAGAGGTTGCGTCGTTCAGGTTCGAGCTCGTCGATGATCTCCATGGCTCGTACTTTCGGCGCGCCCGACAACGTGCCGGCAGGAAAACCGGCCAGCAACGCGTCGATTGCGTCGTGTTTGCCGTCGATCGCGCCTTCGACATGCGAGCAGATGTGCATGACATGACTGTAACGCTCGATCATGAATTGCTCGGCGACGTGAACGCTACCGATCTTGGCGACACGGCCGACATCATTGCGCGCGAGGTCGAGCAACATCAGATGTTCGGCGCGTTCCTTCGGATCGGCGAGCAACTCGGTCGCCAGCGCCTGGTCTTCTTCTTGATTCTTGCCGCGCCGCCGTGTTCCGGCGAGCGGCCTGATCGAGACGTTGCCATCCCGCAAGCGCACCATGATCTCGGGGCTCGAGCCGACCACGGCGAAGTCGCCGTAATCGAGGAGGAACATGAAGGGCGAGGGGTTCAGCCGACGAAGCGCGCGATAGAGCGCGATCGGCGGCAAGGTGAAGGGCACGCTCATGCGCATTGAGGGAACGACCTGGAAGATTTCGCCGGCCCGAATGTATTCCTTGGCCGTCTCAACCATCGCGAGGCATTGCTCGTGCGTCATGTTGGCTTGAGGTGCTGCCAGGGTCGGGACGGGGCCGCTCTCGGCACGGCGCTGTTTCACGTCGCGATCGAAATCGGCGATTACGGCGGACAGGCGCGCGGTTGCGCCTTCATAGGCGGTTTTGGCATCGAAACCACCCATCGCCCATACCGGGGTCACGATGGTGATCGTGTCGAGCACTTTGTCGAAGATGCAGATGATGCTCGGTCGCAATAAGATCCCGTCGGGAATCCCAAGCGTATCGGGATTGGCGTCGGGCAACCGCTCGATCAAACCGACCGTCGAATAGCCGAGATAACCGAAGAGGCCGGAAGCCATCGGCGGCAAGGCTGACGGTGTCTCGATCCGGCACTCAGCGACGAGGGCGCGCAGCGATTCCAGCGCACCTTCTTTTTGCGGCTCAAACGTATTCAGGTCGTCCTGCGCATGGCGATTGATTTCCGCGCGACCTCGAAAGCAGCGCCAGATCAGGTCGGGCTTCAGACCGATGATCGAATAGCGTGCGATGCGTTCGCCACCCTCGACGGACTCCAACAGGAAACTCATCGGTCGGTGCTCGGCGAGTTTCAGCATTGCCGAAACCGGCGTTTCGAGATCACCGATCAGCGAGGTCCAAACCAATACCGGTTTGCCCTGGGCGTGAAGCCCGGCGAATTCGCTGAAGGCGGGCGAGATGTCCATGGGGAGGATCGGTTCAGAGCAAGCGGTCGATATTGGCCTGATTGACCTCGACCGGGAACTGTCCGCGCAATGCATGATCGAACGCACCGAGCATGTCGTCTTTCATCGCGTTGGACAATTGGTTCGACATCGCCTTGACCGCGGCGGGGTCCTTGGCAGGATCTGCGGGTTCGATGTTCTTCACCTGTCCGACAACGACGTTGTCGCCATCGGCGGCACTCACGGCGCCGCCTTCCTTGGCGCCGAACAGGGCGGCGACCAAAGCCGGCGGAATGGTTGCGCCCGCTCCCGTGCGCTGCAGAGGTTGAGTTGTCGCGACCGTGAGTTTGCGCGATGCGGCGGCGTCTTTGAGGCTCTTGCCGCTGTTCACGTCGTCGACCAACGATTGTGCGATTTTCGCGAGTGCCTGCTTCTTTTGATCGGCTTGCCACAAGGTCACGGCTTGCGCGTGAACATCGGCGAGCGGCTTTACCACCGCAGGCGAAACGCGATCGATGTGCGCGAGAAAATAACCATCATCGCCCAATTCGTTGAGCGAACTGGTATCGCCGGCATTGCCGGTGAATACGGCATGCAAAACGACATCGGCCGGTTGAGGCAGATCGACTTGCTTGCCGTCCGCGTCATGACCCTGAGTGTCAACGCTGGTTACGACCTGGGTCTTGAGGCCAAATTTTTTGGCCACGGCATCGAAGGTGGCGCCGCCAGCAAGCGCGTCGTCAATATCGTTCGCGGTCTTGGCAATCTGATCCCCGGCGGCGTCGCGCGCGACTTCCTGCGCGAGCTTCTCCTTCACTGTCTCGAAGGCTTGCGTCGTCGCGGGTTTGATGTCGGTGACCATCAAGATGTGCCACCCGAAGCTGGTCTGGACCGGCGCGCTTGATCCGCCTTTGGCGAGGCCGAAGGCAACATCGGCGAGTTGATCGGGCAAATCGCCGCGTTTCACCCAGCCAAGATCGACCGACGAGGCGTCCGCGTTGGCTTGGGCTTTTGCCACCGCGAGAAAGTCCTTACCGCCATCGAGCGCGGCCTTCGTTGTCTTGGCCGCCGTTTCGGTCGGCAACAGCATTTGGCGCAAGGCGCGCTGTTCGGGGGTTTGGAACTCGTCGCCGCGGGCCTGATATTCGGCTTTCAGCTTGTCGTCAGGAATCTTGATCGATGCGGCGACGTCATCGATACGCAGGAGTCCGATGGTGACGCCCCGCAATTCGGGGGTCCGAAACAGATCCTCGTGCGCGGCGTGAAAGGCGACGAGTTGCTCCTCGGTCGGCGCCGGGATCGTCGCGGTAGCGGAGGCCGGGGTGAGGGTCACGGTATCGGCGGTACGGCGTTCGCCTTGGGCGCGATAAAGCGTTTCGGTCAGCAATGCGGGTGGCGTCATGCCGTCGGCGATGGCGCCGGTGAGCTGATTACGGACCAAATTCGCTCGCATCGACGCTTCGTATTGGGTCTGGGTCAGATGGTTGGCGGCGAGAATCTGCGTATAGGTGTTGCGGTCGAAAGCACCGGTGGGACCGCGGAAATTCGGGTCTTGCAGAATGGCTTGGCGGATCGTGTCGTCACCGACAACGAGGTTCAGCCGCGCGGTTTCGAGATCGACCAGATTACTGCCCACGAGCCGCTGTAACGTGGCGTCGACCAATCCCATCTGCTTGGCCTGATCCAGATCGATATTGCTGTTCAGCATGCTGCGCAGTTGAGCGAGCTGGTTCTGCAGCGCCTGGTTCAGGTCGTCGGCGCTGATGGTCTTGCTGCCGACATGGGCGACCGTGGTATCGATCCCCCAATTGCGAAATACGTCACCGATTCCCCACAACGCAAAGGTCGCGGCGAGCAGCGCGAACAGGATTTTGATGACGTAGGAATTGGCTTTGGAACGGATGACTTGAAGCATGGAACGGATGATAGGAGTCAGCCGCCATCCACCGCAATAGGGCACACTGGCCAATCATGTGGCCTCTATGCTAGAGCCAAGCCATGCGCAAGCTCGCCGCCGGCAATTGGAAGATGAACGGGTTGAAGGCCGATGGTATCGCCTTGGCCAAGGACCTTGCTGCACGCGCCGCACGTGACGCTCTCGGCTGCGAGTTGCTTGTCTGTCCGCCGGCGACGCTGCTCGCTCCGATTGCCGAGGCACTCGCGTCCAGTTCGATCGCGCTCGGTGGACAAAACTGTCATGGCGAGCCCAAGGGCGCCCACACCGGCGAGATCAGCGCGACGATGCTGAAGGACGCGGGGTGTGCTTACGTGATTCTTGGCCATTCCGAGCGTCGTGCGGAGCAGGGCGAGAGCGATGCGGTCGTATGCGCCAAAATCGAGGCGGCGCGCGGCGCGGGGTTGTCGGCGATTCTCTGCGTTGGCGAAACCCTCGCCCAGCGCGATGCCGGGCAAGCGCTCGATGTGGTCGCGCGTCAGCTCGAGGCCTCCTTGCCCAAAGGGCTCGATCCCTCGGAGATCGCGGTGGCATACGAGCCGGTTTGGGCGATCGGCACAGGCCGCACGCCGACGCCCCTGCAGATCGCGGAGGTTCACGCCCATATCCGTACCTGTCTTGGAGGGCTGGTGCGCGATCCGGGCAATACCCGGATTCTCTATGGTGGTTCGGTCAAACCGGACAATGCGCAGGCGTTAATGAGCGTCGCCAATGTCGATGGCGCGCTGGTTGGCGGCGCGAGCCTTGTCGCAGCGGATTTCTGGGCAATCGCAAAGGCTTGCGCCTGAGCCGGGGGTTCGCTAAAACCCGGCCATGCTTACCGTTGTCGTCGTCATCCATCTGATCATCGCCATTTCGCTGGTCGGCGTAATTCTCGTGCAAAAAAGCGAGGGTGGCGCCTTGGGCATGGGCGGGGGTGGCATGTCCGGGTTCATGAGTGGTCGGTCGACTGCCAATCTGCTCACCCGTACGACCGCGATCCTGGCCGCGTGTTTCTTCGCCACGAGCATCGCATTGGCCTTGCTCGCGGGTTCGCAGCGGGCGCCGCGCTCGATCATCGACGTGCCCGCAACCTCGGGGCCGTTAACACCGCCGCAGCCTGTGGTGCCAGCCGAACCCAGCACGCCGCTGGGGAAATAAAATAAAAAGAGTCGCCGACCCGAGTCGCACCGCGCTTTTGATTTGTGCCGACGCTGACTCGTCCCTACATTGAAAGTCCATGACGCGGTTTATTTTCATCACCGGCGGCGTGGTTTCCTCACTCGGCAAGGGTCTTTCCGCAGCATCGCTTGCGGCGCTGTTGCAGGCGCGCGGCTTCAAAGTGCGGCTTCGGAAGTTCGACCCCTATCTCAACGTCGATCCGGGGACCATGAGCCCGTATCAGCATGGCGAAGTGTACGTCACGGATGATGGGGCCGAGACGGATCTCGATCTCGGACATTACGAGCGTTACACCGGCGTGGTCACGAGGCGGTCGGACAGCGTCACGACAGGGCGCATTTATCAGGCGGTGATTCAGCGCGAGCGGCGCGGCGAGTATCTCGGCGCGACGGTCCAGGTCATCCCGCACGTCACCGACGCGATCAAGGAATTCATCCAGGCCGATATCGGCGACGAGGATTTCGTGCTGGTCGAAATCGGCGGCACGGTCGGCGACATCGAGAGCCTGCCTTTCGTCGAGGCGATCCGCCAGCTCGGCAACGATGTCGGGCGCGAGCGCGCGATGTATGTGCACCTGACGCTGGTGCCCTACATTCCGTCGGCCGGCGAGATCAAGACCAAGCCGACGCAGCATTCGGTCAAGGAACTCCTCGGCCTCGGCATTCAGCCGGACATTCTCCTCTGTCGCTGCGACCGGGTGATCCCCGAGGGCGCGAAGAAGAAGATCGCGCTGTTCTGCAATCTGCGCGAGGAGCGGGTCATCTTGGCGCAGGACGTCGACACGATCTATCAGGTCCCGCGCGCCTATCACGACGAGGGTTTTGACGCGCAGGTCTGTGCCCATTTCGGCATTCCCGCGCACGAGCCCGATTTGGGACGCTGGAGCGAGATCGTCTCGCGCGTGCGCCGGCCCGAGGGCATCGTCAACATCGCGGTCGTCGGCAAATACACCCATCTGCTCGATGCCTACAAATCATTGGGCGAGGCGCTGACCCATGGCGGGATCGCCAACAATGTCGGCGTGAAGCTCGACTGGATCGACAGCGAAATCTTCGAGCAGCCCGACGCGGTGCAGCAGCTCGAAAGCGTGCACGGCATCCTCGTCCCCGGCGGCTTCGGCGAGCGCGGTTCCGAAGGCAAGATCGCCGCGGCGTGTTTCGCCCGTGAAAAACGCGTGCCCTATTTCGGCATCTGTTTCGGCATGCAGATGGCGGTGATCGAGGCGGCGCGACACCTGGCGGGCCTCTCCGGCGCGGGCACGACCGAGTTCGGTCCCTGCGCCGATCCGGTCGTCGGCCTGATGACCGAGTGGACGCGCGGCAACCAGATCGAGCGGCGCAACGCGGCGGGCGACCTCGGCGGCACGATGCGCCTCGGCGCCTATCATGCGACGCTGGAGCCCGGCTCGCGCGTCGCCGAGATTTATGGCTCGACCGAAATTTCCGAGCGCCACCGTCATCGCTACGAGGTGAACATCAACTACAAGGCGCAGCTCGAAAAAGCCGGCCTGCGTTTTTCCGGCATGTCCCCCGACGGGCTGCTGCCCGAGATCGTCGAGATTCCCGATCACCCGTGGTTCATCGGCGTGCAATACCATCCCGAGCTGAAATCGAAACCGTTCGAGCCGCACCCGCTGTTCACCAGCTTCATCAAGGCGGCGGTCGAGCAGTCGCGGCTCGTGTAACAGGATCGCGCTCATGACAACGCCCCGCCACGTCCATGTCGGCAACCTCACCATCGGCAACGACCAGCCGCTCGCGCTGATCGCGGGCCCGTGCGTGCTCGAGAGCCGCGCGCATGCGATGGAGATGAGCCACGCGCTGGTCGAGCTCACGGCGAAGCTCGGCATCGGCCTCATTTATAAAACCTCGTTCGACAAGGCGAACCGCACCTCGCTCGGCAGCGAGCGCGGCATGGGAATGGCCGAGGGTCTGCCGATCATGGCCGAGATTCGCGAGAAATACGGCTGCCCGGTTTTGACCGACGTGCACGAGCCCGGCCATTGCGCGCCGGTCGCCGAAGCCGTGGATGTTTTGCAAATCCCCGCGTTCCTCTCGCGTCAGACCGATCTGCTGCTCGCCGCCGGCAAGACCGGCCGCGCGGTGAACGTGAAGAAGGGGCAGTTTCTTGCGCCGTGGGATATGAAGAATGTCGCGGCGAAGATCGCCTCCACGGGCAACGAGAACATCATGCTGTGCGAGCGCGGGGCGTCGTTCGGCTATAACCGGCTCGTCTCCGACATGACGTCGCTGCCGATCATGGCGGAGACCGGCTATCCGATCGTCTATGACGCGACCCATTCGGTGCAGCAGCCGGGCGGGCAGGGGAATGTCTCGGGCGGCGAACGCAGGTTCGTGCCGGTCTTGGCCCGCGCAGCGGTATCAATAGGAGTCGCCGCCGTGTTCATGGAGACGCACCAGGACCCCGACCACGCCCCCTCCGACGGCCCCAACATGGTTCATTTGAAGGACATGCCAGCCTTGCTCAAGACATTGATGGAATTCGACGCGCTGGCGAAAGCCCCCAAGCCATGAGCGCGATCGTCGACATTCACGCCCGCGAAATCCTCGACAGCCGCGGTAATCCGACCGTCGAGGTCGAGGTCACGCTCGAATCCGGCGCCAGCGCTTACGCCGGCGTGCCCTCGGGCGCCTCGACCGGCGCGCATGAGGCGGTCGAGCTGCGCGACGGCGACAAGAAACGCTATGGCGGCAAGGGCGTGCTCAAGGCCGTCGCCGCCGTCAACGGCGAGATCTTCGACGCGCTGGGCGGCTTCGAGGCCTCGGACCAGTTGGCGCTCGACGCGACGATGATCGCGCTCGACGGAAGCCCTAACAAATCGCGCCTCGGCGCCAACGCGATCCTTGGTGTGAGTTTAGCCGCCGCGCGCGCCTCGGCGGCCGACCAGGGCGAGCCGCTCTATCGCTATGTCGGCGGCCCGCACGCGCGCATTTTGCCGGTGCCGATGATGAACATCGTCAATGGCGGCGCACATGCCGACAACCCGATCGACATCCAGGAATTCATGATCATGCCGGTCGGCGCGCCGAGCCTCGCCGAGGCGGTGCGCTGGGGCAGCGAGGTGTTCCAGGCCTTGAAGGCAAAGCTCAAGGACGCCGGCCATAACACCAATGTCGGCGACGAGGGTGGTTTCGCTCCCGCGCTCAAATCGACCGACGACGCGCTGGGCTTCGTCATGCGCGCGATCGAGGCGGCCGGCTACAAACCCGGCGATGAGATCGCACTGGCGCTCGACGCGGCGTCGACTGAGTTCTATCGCGACGGAAAATACAAACTCGAGGGCGAGGGCAAGAGCCTCGACTCATCCGGCATGGTCAAATACCTCGCCGATCTCGTCGCGCGCTATCCGATCGTCTCGATCGAGGACGGCATGGCCGAAGACGACTGGACCGGCTGGGCCGAGCTGACCAAAGCGATCGGCAACAAGGTTCAGCTCGTCGGCGACGATCTGTTCGTCACCAACCCCGCGCGCCTCAAGGACGGCATCGCCAAGAACGTCGGTAATTCGATCCTCGTCAAGGTCAACCAGATCGGCACGCTCAGCGAGACGCTCGACGCCGTCGAGATGGCCCATCGCGCCGGCTACACCGCCGTGTTCTCGCACCGATCGGGCGAGACGGAAGACACGACGATCGCCGACCTCGCGGTCGCGACCAACTGCGGCCAGATCAAAACTGGTTCGCTCTCACGCTCGGATCGCCTCGCCAAATACAACCAACTCATCCGCATCGAGGAGGAGCTCGGCGACAACGCGCGGTTTTTGGGACGGGCGGCGCTGAAGCGGGGATAGCGCGGGCTCATTCGGGCGGTCCCGAAAAGGCGAGCTACCGGTAGAAGCGCTTTGGCGCGGCCTGTGGTAGAATACGGCCAAGGCAGGAGATACCCCGATGGCCGATACAGTAATGGTTTCGATACCGGTTTCTCGCGAGGCGGCGGTGGCGCTGACGGACGAAGCGCGCCGTCAGAAGGTTGGCAAGCTTGTCAGCGACATGCTGCGCCCAGGCTCGCTCGCCGAAGACCCGCTTGCCGCGCTCATCGCGGAGATGAAAGCCGATGCGCGGGCCGATGGTCTGACCGACCAGAAGATCGACGCCGAACTGACGGCCTATAATGTCGAACGTCGTCTTTGACGCGAGTTCACTGGTCGGCGCGTTACTCAAGGAAGATTCGATCCCCGAGCGCGCGCTTCTTCTGGCGCGCGGGCATGACACGATTTGCCTTTCGCGCGACGTCGAAGCTGAAATCCGCGAGGTATTTTCGCGCCCCCGGTTCGGAAAATATCTAACGTCGGGTCGCGTTCAACTCGTTCTCGACGTGATCATGGCGTCAGCTGTGATTGCCACGCCAACGGTATCCGTGACGGATTGCCGGGACGTGAAAGACAACAAATATCTCGAACTGGCGTTGGCCGCCGGTGCACAGACCATTGTAACCAGCGACCGCGATCTTCTCGCGCTCGATCCCTGGCGCGGCATCCGGATATTGACGCCCGCCGATTATGTCAGCCGGTTCGATTCCACCGAGGCGCCATGAACGGCATGTCGCCGCTTCCTCGAGGCACCCCATGACCACCAAAACCTGTCTCGTCACCGGCGCCGGCCAGGGGATCGGGCGCGCCATCGCGCTGCATTTTGCGGCGCGCGGTGCCAACGTCGTGCTGGCCGAACAGAAAGCCGAGACCGGCGAGGCCGTCGCATCCGAGATCGCGGCCGCGGGCGGCTCGGCGCTGTTGGTCGAAACCGACGTCGCCGATCCGCAATCGGTGCGCACGATGATCACGCGCGCGACGGCGAAATTCGGCCGCATCGATATTTTGATCAGCAACGCGCGCTGGTCGGGCCTTGCCTCGACCCCGGTTCAGGACATCACCGACGCCGATTGGCAACGCGCGATGGACGTCAACGTCACCGGCGCGTTTCATTGCGTGCGATCGGTCGTGCCGGGGATGATCGAGGCGGGATGGGGCCGGATCGTGATCCTCTCGTCGAGCACCGTGTTGTCGCCGCCCGCGCGGCGTCCCTATGTGCATTACCTTTCCACCAAGGCCGCGTTGATCGGCATGACCCGCGCGCTGGCCGTGGAACTGGGCGCGCACGGCATCACGGTCAACGCGATCCTGCCCGGATCGGTTGAGACGGGCGCGGACCGGCCAAGCCCGGTCACCACCGAACAGCGCGAGCAGCGCGCCCGCGAAGGCCAGGCGATCCCCCGCGTTCTGCGCCCCGCCGACATGGCGGGCGCCGCCTGGTTCCTCGCCTCGGACGAGGCCGCGCTGATCACCGGCCAATCGATCGCGGTGAATGGCGGAAGCCAGTTTAATTAGGGGGAATTTGCGGAGAACTTCGGCGGCCGATCCCACACGGCTTAACCAAACTTGCAACTTTGTACTGTAGCCCCCCTGTGCTACACTTACCCGATTGGGAGTACGGCCTATGGGCAAAACGCAAACCGTTCGCGCACGGATCGAGCCGGAGCTTAAGCGCGGCGCCGAAGCCGTGCTCAAAAAGATCGGCCTGACCTCGAGCGAGGCGATCACCCTTTTCCTGACCCAGGTCAAGCTCACCAAGGGTCTTCCGTTTCCGTTGCGCGTCCCGAATGACGTCACGGATCGCGCCATCAAGCAGGCACGCGCCCGAAAAGGCGTCGAAACCTTTCCCACCGTTGCCGAATGGGCCAAAAAGGCGCGCTCGCTCTAGGCTCTCATGCGGCGCATCACGCAACAGGCGCAGTTTCAAAAAGACCTGAGACGCCAGCGGCGGCGCGGCAAAGATATCGAAGAACTTATCGCCGCCGTCGAACTCTTGGCCGAGACCGGAAACCTCCCGAAGGGCTACGCTCCGCATTTTTTATCGGGTGAATGGAAGGGTGTGTCCGAGTGCCATATCGAGCCGGATTGGCTCTTGATTTACGACGTGACGCCGGATGAAGTGGTTCTGATCCGCACTGGAACGCATGCCGATTTGTTCGAATGACATCCGTGTTGTCGCCGCCTGCGCGGCGCCCCTATGTGCATTACCTCGCCACCAAGGCCGCGTTGATCGGCATGACCCGCGCGCTGGCCGTGGAACTGGGCGCGCACGGCATCACGGTCAACGCGATCCTGCCCGGCTCGGTCGAGACGGGGGCGGCGCGGCCAAGCCCGGTCACCACCGAACAGCGCGAGCAGCGCGCCTAACAGGCCCAAGCGATCCCCCGCGTCCTGCGCCCCGCCGACATGGCGGGCGCCGCCTGGTTCCTCGCCTCGGACGAGGCCGCGCTGATCACCGGCCAATCGATCGCGGTGAACGGCGGAAGCCAGTTTAATTGAGAGCCTTAAGACATAGTTCTGTCTGCTAATTCTGTATAATGGCGGCAGTCCGGCGGGGGACGGGGATGACGCCAGAAGAATTCTTCATTAGACGGCGATGTGGCGCGACGCACGTGAAGCGTTCTGCGCGCATCCAGGCAAAGTCGTCGACATGAAAGAAGCGACAGCCCGCATCAAGATCAACAAGCTGCTTGAAGCGACCGGCTGGCGCTTCTTCGCAGAGAAGGACAAGCCGGCCAACATTCAGCTTGAACCAGCCATCACGATTAAGACGACCGACCTCGACGCGCTCGGGGACGATTTCGAGAAGACCTCCAAAGGATTCATCGACTTTCTGCTTCTCGATGCAAAGGGTTTCCCCTTCATCGTTCTGGAGGCGAAGGCAGAGGACAAAAATCCGCTCATCGGCAAGGAACAGGCGCGTAAATACGCGCGGTCGCAAAATTGCCGTTTCATCATTCTGTCAAACGGCAACCTGCACTATTTCTGGGATCTCGAACGAGGCAATCCCTACATCATCACGTCGTTTCCGACGCCGACTTCCGTGATCGGTTACCAGAAGGTCGCGCCCAATCCGCAACGACTCATCGAAGAAAAGGTTGGTCACGACTTCATCGTCCTCACCCAGCGACCCAATTATGCGGCGGAAGCGGGGTGGAAGAATGAAGCCGAGCGTCCCGCCTATATCTTCACCAACAAGCTGCGCTTTCTCCGTCCTTACCAGTTAAAGGCCGTTGAGGCTCTTCAGCGAGCGGTCAAAGACGGCAACGATCGCTTCCTGTTTGAGATGGCCACCGGCACCGGCAAGACGCTGGTTGCGGCCGCCATCATCAAGCTATTCCTCCGCTCCCGGAATGCCTCGCGCGTCCTCTTTCTGGTCGATCGCCTGGAATTGGAGGACCAAGCCAAGAAGGCTTTTTCGGCGCTACTGTCCGCTGATTTTCAGACCGTGGTCTACAAGGAGAACCGCGACGATTGGCGGCACGCCGAAATCGTCGTGACGACGGTGCAATCGCTGTTGTTCAACAACAAGTATCAGCACCTGTTTTCGCCGACCGATTTCGATCTGGTTATCTCCGACGAGGCGCATCGCTCCATCGGCGGCAATGCGCGTGCGGTGTTCGATTATTTTATCGGCTACAAACTGGGTCTCACTGCAACGCCTCGCGATTACCTGCGGCGGTTCGAACGAAGCAGTCCCGCCACGACGGACCCACGCGAGGCCGAACGGCGCCTGCTGCTCGATACCTATCGCACCTTCGGTTGCGAAAACAGCCAACCCACATTCCGCTATTCCCTGCTGGACGGCGTGAAGGAGGGCTTTCTCATCAATCCGACCGTCGTCGATGCGCGCACCGACGTGACAACGGAGCTTTTATCGGAAGAAGGCTTCATCGCCACGTTCACCGACGAGAGCGGCGAAGACCAGCAGGAAGAGTTCAAACACCGCGAGTTCTAGAAGCGTTTCTTCTCCGAAGCGACCAATCAGCTCTTTTGCAAAACATTCCTCGACCATGCTTTGCGCGATCCGGTGAGTGGTGAGATCGGCAAGGCCATCGTGTTTGCCGTCAGTCAGAACCACGCGCTCAAGCTGGCCCACATCTTCAATCTCATGGCCGACCGCATGTTTCCGGGAAAGTATCAATCGGACTTCGCCGTGCAGGTCACATCGCAGATACCCGAAGCCCAGCAATTCACCATCAACTTCACCAACAACAATCTGCTTGGCTCCGCCAACTTCCTGCCTGCTTATAAAACCAGCAAGGCACGCATCTGCGTGACCGTTGGCATGATGACGACCGGCTATGATTGTCCGGATATTCTGAACCTCGGTCTGTTCCGCCCGATCTTTTCGCCGACCGATTTCATTCAGATCAAAGGACGCGGCACCCGCAAACATAACTTCCTGGAAGAGCTTTTCGATAACAGCGTCAAAGATGACGTTTCACACCCCGATAAGACCGCGTTCAAACTGTTCGACTTTTTTGCCAATTGCGAATACTTCGAAACGGAATTCGACTACGACGAAGTCTTGGAGCTTCCGAAGCCGAAGGGTAAGAGCGGCGAAAGAGCTGAGGGCACGGGCGAAGGCGGTGGTGGTCCCGCCGGCACCTACGAACATCTTGGGACCGATATCCTCGCGACCGTCAAGGAAGAGACGATCGGCTATGAGGGGATGAAGATCGACCGGATGTTCTTCGAGCAATTCGAAGATGCCGTGCGCGAGGATGTGACGATTGCCAAGGCCGTCGAAGCGGGCCAATGGGACCACGTTATCGACTATGTCAACCGCGAGGTCTTCGACAAGCCCGAGGAATATTACACCCTCGACAAGCTCCGCAAGGCGGCGGCCGTGGACCGCCGCCTGAGCTTGCGCGAAATTCTCGAAAAGGTCTTCGGCCTTATTCCGCGCTTCAAGTCCAAGGACGAATTGCTGGAAGAGGAATTCGCCAAGTTCGTGGCCGACTACAAACCCGACGAGGCCGAAGCCATTCCGGCGATCAAGATGTTTTTCAAGGCGTATGTCGTGAGCGACCAAATCCGTCATATCATCGAAAGCAAAGACTTCACCGGCCTGGCGACCAATCCGGTTTTTTCCAGCCGCGACTTCAGGGCGGTGCCGGCCAAATATCGCGCGCTCATTCCCGAATACGTCAAGGATTACGTCTCCTTGAATCAGTTCGCGGCTTAAGGAAGTTCCATGCTCGACAACGACACCAAACGCCGGATCGATACGGCGCGCGACATTCTCGTGGGCAAGGTGCCTGATCCAAAAAGTCAGGTCGAACAGATCACCATCGCGCTGATCTACAAGTTCATGGATGATATGGATGCCGAGAGCGAGGAGTTCGGCGGCAAGCGCAAATTTTTTGCCGAGGGATTCGAGCGCTACGGCTGGGCCAAGCTGATGCATTCGGGTTTGGGCGGCCACGAGACCCTGAATCTCTACGCCGAGGCCATCGCGAAGATGCCGGAAAATCCGGGCATCCCGCCGCTCTTCCGCGAGATATTCAAGAACGCGTATCTGCCTTACCGCGATCCGGAGACGTTGCGCGCGTTCCTCAAGATCATCGACGAGTTCACCTATGATCATTCCGAAAAACTCGGCGATGCCTTCGAGTATCTCTTATCGGTCCTCGGCTCGCAGGGCGATGCGGGTCAGTTCCGCACGCCGCGCCATATCATCGATTTCATGGTTTCCATCGTCGATCCGAAGAAAAGTGAAACGGTGCTCGATCCGGCCTGCGGCACGGCGGGGTTTCTGATTTCGTCCTACAAACACATCCTCAAGGCGAACACCGACGCGGCGGGGCAGAGCACGCTGACGCCAGATGACAAGGGACGGCTCGCGACCAACTTCAAGGGCTATGACATCTCCCCTGACATGGTGCGCCTGTCGTTGGTAAATCTCTATCTGCATGGTTTCACCGATCCGCACATTTACGAATACGACACGTTGACGTCGGATGACCGGTGGAATGAATACGCCGATGTGATCCTGGCCAACCCGCCATTCATGTCGCCGAAAGGCGGCATCAAGCCGCACAAACGCTTTTCCATTCAGGCCAAGCGAAGTGAAGTTCTATTCGTGGACTACATGGCGGAGCATTTGACGCCCAATGGGCGAGCGGGAATCATCGTTCCCGAAGGCATCATCTTCCAGAGCCAGACCGCCTACAAAGAGCTGCGAAAGATTCTCGTCGAGAACTATCTTGTCGCCGTCCTCTCCCTACCGGCGGGCTGTTTCAATCCCTACTCCGGGGTGAAGACCAGTATCCTCATTCTCGATAAATCGCTTGCCAAGGCTTCCGACACCGTCGCCTTCTTCAAAGTGGAAAACGACGGCTTCGGCCTCGGTGCCCAGCGCCGCGTCATCGAAAAGAACGACCTCCCGCAAGTCCGAACCGAACTCGCCACATACCTCCACGCCCTCCGCTCCAAAGCGGCTACTGATACTCTTCTCCCGCTAACGTCGACCGCCCAGATCGTACCGAAAGAGAAGATTGCCGCGAATGGTGACTACAACCTCAGCGGCGAACGGTATCGGGATGGAGTTGTCGCAATCTCATCGTGGCCTTTCGTTTCGGTGAGAGCTGCTTTCCGGAAAAGAGACGAAACCGTTCTTCCCGAGTCGCTCGATGGTCCGATCACATATCTCGGCCTCGAAAATATCTCGCAGAACACGGGAGAGCTTGAGGGAGATATCATCACCCAAAGGCCTACTGACATTAAAAGCTTAAAGAACGTCTTCAAGCCGCGCGACATCCTTTATGGGAAGCTTCGGCCAAACTTGAACAAGGTGTGGCTCGCCGACCGAAGGGGCATCTGTTCGACCGACATCTTCGTAATTGAGCGCATCGAAGGAATGACGGACCCAGCGCTCTATGCATATCTCTTCCGTAGCGTCCGGTTCAACGATGCTGTCATGGGACAACTCAAGGGAGCGCAGCTTCCACGAATCGGCTGGTCGTCGTTTGCCGAACTTCAAATTCCCCTACCGCCGCTCGACGTACAGAAGGAGATCGTAGCGGAGATCGAGGGCTACCAGAAAGTCATCAATGGTGCTCGGGCGGTCCTCGATAATTACCGACCGCACATCCCGATTCACCCCGACTGGCCGATTCTAAATCTAAGCGAGGTCGCCATTTTTCAAGAAGGCCCCGGAATCCTTGCGAAGGATTTTCGACCGGAAGGTGTTCCGCTAATTCGTCTCGCTGGTCTTCGTGACGGAATGGTTTCGCTTGCCGGCTGCAATTACCTTGATCCCGAGGTGGTGGAACAGAAATGGTCGCAGTTCCGACTTGAAGAAGGAGATATACTCGTTCTCACTAGCGCGACATTTGGAAATCCGGCAATTGTCGGACCTGAAACGGTTGGAGCGATTTTCTACACCGGGATAATTCGGTTCAAGCCAAGGTCAACGGATTTGGATTCGGGCTTCTTGAGGACCTACCTCGGCTCGGCATCCTTCTTGGATCAAGCTGAGGCTCTCGCGTCTGGTGCAGTAATCCGACATTTTGGACCGACGCACATTCGTCAGATGACAATCTCGGTCCCACCTGTCGCTACGCAGCAAGCCATCGTGGCGGAGATCGAAGCCGAGCAGGCCCTCGTAGCCGCGAATCGCGACTTGATCGTCCGCTTCGAGAAAAAGATACAGGCGACGCTTGCCCGCATCTGGGGCGAAAAGGGGCCAGTCTCATCGGAAGCTATAACGATGGATGACCGGGCTGAACTCACGACCGCTTGATAAATTATGAGTTTTAACTCATAATTCGGCTCGATGATACGAATCTCGCGGGTGCCGCGGCCCCTGCTTTGGGTCGCGTCCGCCAAGAAGGATTATCGCGACTTCCCGCCGCGCGTGCAGGGCAATTTCGGCTTCGAATTGTTTCTGGCCCAGACCGAGCAGCATCCGCCCTCGCCAAGCCGCTCAAGGGGCTCGGTGGTGGAACGGTCGAGTTGATCGGCGATTTCGACGGCGACACCTATCGTGCCGTTTATACCGTTCGGTTCAGCGAGGCGGTCTATGTGCTGCACGCGTTCAAAAAGAAATCGAAGCGCGGGGCGGCGACGCCGAAAGGTGATATCGAATTGATCAAGCGCCGGCTGGCGGCCGCGGAACGCGACCACGCCGAACGCTTCAAACCGGAGAAGCAACCATGACGCGGCGCATGAAGGTTGAAATCAGCAGCGGCAATGTCTTCGCCGATCTCGGCTTGCCCGATGCCGAGACACATTTCTTGAAGGCGCAAATCGTCTCCGAGATCTATCGGCTCGCGACCGAACGCGGTCTTACCCAACGCGCGGCCGGCGCGCGCATGGGCATCAGCCAACCAGAAGTCTCGCGCCTGTTCAAAGGCAATTTCCGCGAATATTCGATCGAGCGCCTGATGGGGTTTCTCACCACCTTCGATCGCGACGTCGAGATCGTCGTCCGGCCGCATAAGCGATCGCGCAAAACCGGCAAGGCCGGCAAGATCGTGTTCACGCCGGTTGCGGCGTAAGACCGGTCATTACGTCACGCCACGCGCCGCGGCCGCTTCGCCGCTCTCGCCAACGCGTCGTTCATGCGCGTCTGCCAACCCGGCCCGTCGGCCTTGAAGCTCTCGACCACCTCGGCGTCGAGGCGCAACGTGACGTGCTCCTTGGGCCGTTCCAGCTTGGGCCGGCCGCGCGCGCGCTTCGCCGCTTCGATCAACTCGGGCATCACCTCGGCCACCGGCCGCGCGCGCCGAAAATCCTCCAGGGTCCATTCGGGGTTGTCGGGGTCGTCGATCGTCTGATCGTCTTTACGCTTCCTGGCCATAACGTCGAACCTCTTTGTCGTTCGCCTTGCGAAAACTGATAAGCCGCACCTTGTCGCCGTGATGGGTGAGGGCAACGAAATACAGGCGGTCGTTCCAAAACGCGTATGCCCGATATCGGGCCTCGCCGTAATCGCGGCGATCATCGACCAGAACCTGAGCGGTTTCCCAGGCGAGGGACGCTACATCCTTGAAATCGAGCTCGTGCTTGGCACGGTTGGCGTCGCGTTTATCGTTGTCCCAATCGAGTCCATTAAATGTGCCTACGTTTAATGAAGATGTCGATATTTTTGTGCTACAAAAATGATTGCGGTCGCGGCAGTGCTCGGTTGCGCACGCCAAATTTTAATTGACTTCCGGCCGGAAAATGAGTACAAAACAGGAACAAAGACGAGATCGCTCGCGGCCCATCCGCTGGGCGGTTTTGTTGTCTTTGATGCTGGGTGAGGGGTAAGCGGCGGCCGGAGGCAGTGTGAGCAGCAAAGAGGGCGGGCTGTCGCCGCGCGAGCGGCGTTTCGTGTCGGAATACGCGGTCACGCGCAATGCGAAGCGATCGGCGATGGCCGCCGGGTGGTCGGCGAAAAGCGCCGCCGCGACCGGCTCGAAGCTGCTGCGCCGGCCCGCGATCATCGAAGCGTTGCGCGCGCGGGGGGCCGATATCGCCTACGGCATCAATCCATCCGGTCAACATCGCACGCCGCGCCGCGCCTTTCGTAAAAGCGGCCTGACGGTCGTGCAGCAACGCTTCGTCGAATCCTATCTGCTCTCGGGCAACGCGACCCAGGCGGCGCGTATCGCTTTGCCGCGAACGCGCAGGCCCGAGTTCGCCGGCTCCAAGCTGCTGCACCGCCCCGGCGTCGCCGAAGCCATCACGTTCGAACGGACGCGCAGCATGGAACGCACGCGCGTCAGCCATGAACGCATCCTTGCCGAATACGCGCGGCTCGCCTTCTCGAACGTGGGCGATATCGCGCAATGGGGGCCGGATGGCGTCGTGCTCAAGCCCGACGACGAAATCGCCCGCGACGACCGCGCCGCGATCCAGGAAATCGAAACCGCGACGACCCGAACTGGCGCTCATGCGCGCGTGCGGATGTATTCGAAACACGCCGCCCTCGACGCGCTCGCCCGCCTCACCGGCTTGAACCGCAAGGGCATGATCATCGAGGCCCGCGCTCAGCGAACCGTCGGCGGTCGCGACGCGCGCGAGGTCCTGCGGGAACGCCTGGCGCGGTTGATGGCGGTCGCGCCGAAGCAAGCCGCCGAGCCCGAGAAGAAAGAGGAGGCGGAGGTGGCACCGTTAGAGGAGAAGAAAGTCACCGAGGGGTGAGACGGTAAGATTGGGCTGGATGACGAGCAGGGGTCCTTCGACACGCTCAGGACGAGGTTGATCTCACGCGCCATCGCCGATCGGTGCCACGAAGAAAATCTCCTCGTCCTGAGCGTGTCGAAGGACGCACGATCGTTTTGCAGTCGACTTGCGTCTTCGGCGCGCGCCCGCCTAAACCGGAATCTCCGCCGTATGCTTGTGCGCGGCCAGCAGGCCGGGGAACTTCGCCGGGTCGCCGCGGGCCATGCCGCATTCGGTGCCGATCCCGTCGATGCGCGCGTGGCGCCGCGCCGCGGCGAGGCGCGCCGCGTTGCCGGCATCGTCGTCGCGATGGACGAGGCCGAGATAGAGTTCGGTGCCCTTGCCGAGTTTGAGGTTTGCCAACGGCGCGTAATAGGCGTCGTCGGTGCGCGCCTTGATCACCGGCAGGTGAAAGAACTCGATCGGGCGTTTGACGCTCGCGGCCACCGCGTTGACCATCTCGACCATCAGGCCGGAGTCCTTCGGCAGCACCATGTGTTCGTCGGCGGGGCTGCCATAGCAGAGGTGATATCCCAATTCGACATCGGCCGGGACGTTGTCGCCGATCTTGGTCAGCACGTCGATCGCCTCGGTGCGGAAATCGACCGGGCCGGGCTCGTAATAATTTTCCCAGGCGAGGACTTCCTGGCACACGTCCCACTGGATCGCGAGTTTGTCGTGCGGGACGATGCTGGCGATCTTCGCGACTTCGCCGTTGAAATGCGCGACCAGCGCGGGCAACACCTTCGGCCGGTCGGACGGCAGCATGTTGTTGTAGGTCGGCGCGATCGGCGTCGGCAGGCTGACCTGGAATTTGACCTTGGCCGGGATCGCGCCCGATTTTTGCAGTTGCGCGAACTTGCCCCAGGACTCGATCGCCATGTCGGCATAGCCGGTGCGGAACCCGTCGGTGGTGACCACGGCGCCCGGCTTCACCCGGAGGCGCGCGATCTCGCGCACCACCACGCCGTCCCATTGGGTGAACTTGAACGGCGGCACGTCCTTCGCCACCTCGATCGCCGGGTGCTGCGCCAGCACGTCCTGGAGGAACCGGATCCAGGATTTGCGAATCCCGGTCTCGCCGTCGGGCAGGCGGGTGAGGTTGTTGCCGACCGCGGCCGGGAGGGTGCGGAATACCGAGTCGGCATCGGGCAGGGGGATGCTGCCGACGAAATGGACGATGGGATGCTGGTTCTGTTGAGCGGCCATGGCGCCGTTCCTCCCGATGTTGTGCCGTGTTGGGGCTAGGATAGCCCAAGTTTCATCGGGGTTCCCGCGGAACCTGCGTCCTGCCGCGGTGGGCCCCAAAATCCCGTAAAATCAATATCCTGGTTAATATTGTTAAACTTCTCTTCGTTCGCCGTTACTTATTCGGTAAAAGTTTCCATGGCATTCTTCCACCCTCATAGAATGGTTCCCCCAGCCCGATGACCGAATCCTCCCTCGCTGTCCTGATCCTTGCCGCCGGCAAGGGTACCCGCATGGTCTCCGACCGCCCGAAGGTCATGCACGAGATCGCGCATCGCTCGCTGCTCCATCATGTGCTCGAGGCGGCCAAGGCCTTGCAGCCCGAGCGGGTGATCGTCGTCGTCGGCCCCGGCATGCAGGATGTCGCCGACGAGGCGCTGCCCGCCGAGACCGTGGTTCAGGCGCATCAGCGCGGCACCGGCGACGCGGTCAACGCGGCGCGCGACGCGCTCGGCAGTTTCGACGGCGACGTTCTCGTGCTTTACGGCGACACGCCGCTGATCGCCTCGGCGGCGTTGCGGCGGTTGCTGGCCGAGCGACGCAAGCACAACGCGGCGGTCGCCGTCGTCGGCATGCGGCCGACCGATCCGGGCGTCTATGGACGATTGGTGCTCGCGGCGGACGGTACGCTCGAGGCGATCGTCGAGGCGGCGGATTGCACCGAGGCGCAGCGCAAGATCACGCTGTGCAATTCCGGCGTCATGGCGATCGACGGCAAGCGCCTGTTCGAACTGATCGCCGCGATCAGCGACGGCAATTCCAAAAGCGAATACTACCTCACCGACATCGTCGCCATCGCGCGCGAGCGCGGCCTGCGCTGCGCCACCATCGAGGCGCCGGTCGAGGAGATGATGGGCGTCAACTCGCGCGCCGAACTCGCCCATGCCGAAGCCGCGATGCAGCGGCGCCTGCGCGCCAAGGCGATGGCGGCGGGCGTCACCTTCACCGCCCCCGAGACCGTGTTCCTCTCGGTCGACACCCATATCGGCAAGGACAGCATCGTCGGTCCCTTCGTCGTCTTCGGCCCCGAGGTCGCGGTCGGGCAGGGCGTCGTCATTCCGGCGTTCTCGCATATCACGGGCGCCACGATCGGCGATCACGCGATCGTCGGGCCGTTCGCGCGGCTGCGCCCCGGCGCGGTGCTCGCCGACAACGTCCATATCGGCAATTTCGTCGAGGTGAAGAATTCGACGCTCGCCGAAGGCGTCAAAGCCAATCACCTCGCCTATCTCGGCGATTCATCGATCGGCGAACGCACCAATGTCGGCGCCGGCACCATCACCTGCAACTATGACGGCTTTGCCAAGCATCGCACGACGATCGGCCGCGACGTCTTCATCGGCACCAACGCGTCGCTCGTCGCGCCGGTGACGATCGGCGACGGCGCGATCATCGGCGCGGGCTCGGTGATCACCGCTGACGTGCCCGCCGACGCGCTGGCGCTGGGCCGCGGCCGTCAGGTCGTGAAGAAAGCGCGCGCAAAGACCTGGCGCGCCAAACACGCAAGCGCGAAAGCCGCGCCGAAAAAGAAAAAAACGGCGAAGAAGCCTGCCAAGAAAATCGCCAAACCGAAAAAGCGCAAGCGATGAACCGATATTCCCTTTTCACCACGGAGACACGGAGAGCATGGAGGAAGATAACTTTCTTCTCCGTGTCCTCCGTGTCTCCGTGGTCAATCTTCTTTCGTGAGGTTACGCGTTAGATGTGCGGCATCGTCGGCATCGTCGGGCGCCAGGAAGTGGCGCCGCTTCTTCTCGATGGCCTGAAGCGCCTCGAATATCGCGGCTATGATTCGGCGGGCATCGCCACGCTGGTCGACGGCAAAATCGAGCGCCGGCGCGCGCAGGGGAAACTCTCGGCGCTCGCCGACCTGATCAAGACATCGCCGGTGCACGGCCATATCGGCATCGGCCACACGCGCTGGGCGACCCATGGCGTGCCGAGCGAAGCCAACGCCCATCCGATCGCCACCGCCAAGGTCGCCGTTGTCCATAACGGCATCATCGAGAATTTCCAGGCGC
The DNA here is from genome assembly GCA_903828515.1 of uncultured Rhodospirillales bacterium. Classification (GTDB taxonomy): domain Bacteria; phylum Pseudomonadota; class Alphaproteobacteria; order ATCC43930; family CGMCC-115725; genus CAIKMD01. The sequence continues at coordinate 601,544 of CAIKMD010000002.1, forward strand.
TGAAGGCGGAACTGACCGCGCTCGGCTATGCCTTCACCAGCCAGACCGACACCGAAGTGATTGCCGTTCTCGTCACCCGCTATCTCGACGAAGGGATGTCGCCGGTCGACGCCGTCGCGAAATCCTTGAAGCGTCTCGAAGGCGCCTTCGCGCTGGTGCTGCTCTTCGCCGGGCACAGCGACCGGGTGATCTGCGCGCGGCGCGGCTCGCCGCTGGCGATCGGGCTGGGCGAGGGCGAGATGTATGTGGGTTCGGACGCGCTGGCGCTGGCGCCGCTCACCCGCCGCATCCTTTATCTCGACGACGGCGACTGGGCGGTGGTGACCGCCAATGCCGTGGCGATCCGCGATATGCACGACCAGCCGGTCGAGCGCGCGATCAAGGAGACCGCGCTCTCCGGCGCCGCGATCGGCAAGGGCAATCACCCGCATTTCATGAAGAAGGAAATCTTCGAGCAGCCGGCGGTGATCGGCGACACGCTCAAGGAGCATTTCAACCCGGTGACGCGCACGGTCAGCCTGCCGGCGCTGCCGTTCGATTTGGCCGACATCGCGCATGTCACGGCGATCGCCTGCGGCACCTCGTTTCACGCGGCGCTGATCGCCAAATACTGGATCGAGAAATACGCGCGCGTGCCCTGCGAGGTCGATATCGCTTCGGAGTTCCGCTATCGCGCCGCGGATATGCCGAAAGGCGGCCTCGCCATCTTCATCTCGCAATCGGGCGAGACGGCCGACACGCTCGCGGCGCTCCGTTACGCCAAGAGCCAAGGCCAGCGCATCGTCGTCGTCGTCAACCAGCCGGAAAGCTCGATGGCGCGCGAGGCCGACGCGGTGCTGGCGACGCATGCCGGACCCGAGATCGGCGTGGCATCCACGAAAGCCTTCACCACACAGCTCGTCGTCGTCGCCTGCCTCGCCATCGCGATGGCGCGCGCCAAGGGCAAGATCGACGCCGCGCACGAAGCCGCGCTGTCGACCGCGCTCACCGAAGTGCCGTCGCGCGCGAGCGAAGTCCTCAACCACGACGAGGCGATCAAGGCGATGGCGCCGTGGTTCGCCGAGGCGCGCGACGTGCTCTATCTCGGCCGCGGCACGTCATATCCGATGGCGCTCGAAGGCGCCTTGAAGCTCAAGGAAATCTCCTACATTCACGCCGAGGGCTATGCCGCCGGTGAGATGAAGCACGGGCCGATCGCATTGATCGACGACCGCGTGCCGATCGTCGTCCTCGCGCCGCGCGACGATCTCTTCGAGAAGACCTTATCCAACGTGCAGGAGGTTCTCGCGCGCGGCGGCAAGGTCGTGATGATCTCGGACCGCGAGGGCCTCAAACGCCTCGACGGCCAGCTCACCTACGCGATCGAGGTCCCGCATTGCGACCCGTTCGTGGCGCCGCTGCTCTATGCGATCCCGGTGCAACTCCTGGCGTATCACGTCGCCGTTCACAAAGGCACCGACGTCGACCAGCCGCGCAACCTCGCCAAGAGCGTGACGGTGGAGTAGGGACTGGGCGGGCCGCGCTGGCGAGACTTTGTTCAATCGCGTATAATCGCTTCGACAGGTCGAGACGAGCATCATGCGCAATTTCGAAGACATCATCGGTGATTTGCGGCGAATGAAACCCGAATTGTTACGTCGCTATCCCATTCGCGGCATCGGCGTTTTCGGGTCGTACGTCCATGGCGATCAAACCGAGACGAGCGATCTCGACGTGCTGGTGGATTTGCGCGCGGGGATCGGCTTGATGGGGCTCGCGGGTTTGCAGCAGGATCTGAGCGACCAGCTTGGCCTCAAGGTCGACCTCGTCATTCAGGATGCCTTGAAGCGCGACATCGGCGAACGGATTTTGGCCGAAGTGGTGATGGCGTGAATGCGGCCGAGCGCCGCTTCGTCGATTACTTGAACGACATTTTCGACAACGCCCAGAAGCTCAAATCTTTCGTTGGCGCCATGTCGTTCGCGCAATTTCAGGCCGACATAAAGACGCAATATGCAGTGATTCGCGCTGCCGAGGTGATCGGTGAAGCGACGAAACGTGTGCCGCAGGATTTTCGAGACCGCCATCCAACAATCCCGTGGCGCAAGATGGCCGGGATGCGCGACATGCTGATCCATCAATACGAGGGTGTTAGCCCATTGGTGCTTTACGAAACAGCGATCTCCGAAGTGGATGTCTTGATCACGAGTCTTCCCGCGATTATCACGGCAGTCGGCAACGAGGACTAGGTTTGTCGCGCCGCTGCTCTACGCGATCCCGGTGCAGCTCCTCGCCTATCACGTCGCCGTCCACAAAGGCACCGACGTCGACCAGCCGCGCAACCTCGCCAAGAGCGTGACGGTGGAGTAGGGGCGGAGCAGACGGCTGAGTTCGGCGGTAAGCCCCGTCGCCGATGAAGAATGTCCAAACGCCACCGCAAATTGACGAGGTCTATGCTCCGCCAGGTACAGTCGTAGGTGTAAATACGCCGGTTCCGGTCGTGCGGATTGTTTTTCCCGAGAAAGTTTTCTTCGACTTTAATCAAGCAGTTCCTCGCACGGAGGCGATGCAAATAATTGAGACCGTGGCCGCGAACATGCGGCGTGATGTACCAGACGCTTCTCTTACATTGCTCGGACACACTGATGCCGTAGGTTCAGACGAATACAATGTAGCGCTATCGCAACGAAGAGCATCAACAGTGCTGGCAGAGCTCGTCCGCAGGGATGTGAATCCAAACCAGTTAAGCACCGTTGCAATCGGAAAAGCCCAACCCATAGCAACGAACTCGACCGAAGACGGAAGAGCGCGGAATAGGCGAGTCGAGTTTCTCATTTCTGGTTCTGAAAAAGCGAACCTATCCGTCGTTGAGGATCGACCAATAAATTCCGCTTATTTGACGTCTCCGGGGCAGGTCGCGGCATTTTTGCCAAGACCCGTTACGGTACTCAGGCCCATCCGCGCGCCGAGTGGTCCGGCAGATGAAGGTATATTGGGGCCAGCGGGGATCCTGACGTTGAGAGCGCCAGACCCGAACCCCGAACCCACTGCCGCAATCTTGACGAAGATCACACCAACTGCCGGACCAGAGCCGGTCATTGCCCGGCCATCCGCCCCCGCCCCGAAGATACTGCTTCGGGAACCGGAAAAGGTCTTGCCCGCCCCACTAGGGGACGTTGCGCCCCTCAACTTCTGAACATCATACCGGCGGAATCGAATGGCAAAAACCTCGGATCAAATAAAACCAAACGCGACTTTCGATGGCCAAGTATCGCCCAGCCTAGAAGCGGCCTTTCAGGGCACTCAGAGCTTTCAGTCTTCGCGCGCGACCGGATTCGCAATGTCCTCTAGTGATGCCATCGCGCTCGCAAAAGAAGAAGCCGCGTTCGGCAAAATCGATGTTGATGACAAGGGGCTTACAGCAGGGATGCGGCTCCATGTTTTGCAGCCCGCACGCTCTGTGCTTGCCGACTGGCGAACGGCGCGGGCACCATTTGACCAGATTCTTGCGCCTCATATCAGTAAAATCGAATCAATTGATAAATCCGCGGAGGAGATCGACGAGCTACGTCGAAAATGTACGCGCGAAGAGGCTGATCTCGAAAGAACACTGGAAGCCAACACAAAATACGTACAGGTGAAAGAACGGTACGATAATGCCGTATCGCGATATAAACAAAAATTCGCCGAAAACGATCAGCGTGTGCCGGTGTTATGGGGATATAGCCCAACCTATATCATCGCCTTGGCATTCACAGGCGTTGCCGAGTGGTTTATCAACTACGACGTTTTCGTGCGGTTTCTACAGGTGCCAGCATGGGCCGCGGCGACAGCGATAATTTTGGGTGCCCTACTTGCATTTTCTGCGCATGGATACGGGAAGCTCCTAAAACAGTGGGCTTACCGTTTTGGACGTGCTCGTACCCGGGCTCAACGATTCACGGACTGGCGTTTTCTGGCGCTCTCCACTCTCGGCCTATCGATCGTGCTCGTCGCAGCGGGCGGATCGCGCTACGCCGCCGTCATGCGCCTCATAGGTAACGCGCCCACAATTAACTTGTTGGGCGGAGAAGCCAGCATCGATATCAACCCAATCCGAGACGTACTGATCAGTCTGCTCGGCAATATCGGGGCGTGGGTCGTCGGCGTATTCTGGGCATACATCGGCCACGACCAAGACCCCGACTACATGGAAGCTGCACACGAACGCGAAAAAGCGCAGGACATTTACAACCGATTTCGCAAAGATTTGGATCAAGAGAAAGAAACAGTTCGCGCAAGATACGCGATCGAAATCTCAAAGAAAGAGAATGCCGCCCAGACGTTTCTTCGTGACTTCGAACGGTTACGTAACCTTCTGCTGCAGGTACGTGAGCATGAGAATGCGATAATTGGCGATCTACAAACGACTTTGCTGACCAATGCCCAACGTTATCACGACGCGCTTATCCAATTGGCTGCCAAAGAACCGGATAAATTGTCGTTCATTCGCGGCGATGCAAGCCAAACGATCTCAGCCTACGAATACAAAAATATGCCACTTAAATTTGATTCCTCATTCGTGCGAGGGCTCGTTTGAAAAATTTATTGTCTTCCTGCTGTGCTGTCCTATTCGTCGGTTTCATGTTGAGTGCCGCGCGGGCCGACACAGATTTGTTTGGGTCTGCAGGGCTCGATCCTGGTTTCTGTAAACAACCCAACGACCGTCAGACCGTCGTATACATCGACGATTTGATGATGGTCGATGGTAAGCCGGATTGGGCGACGAAACTCGCCAGCAAACTCCGCGCGACGCTCGCGCCTGGCGAACGTGTTACGGTTGTAAGATTGTCCCCCGCGAGTGGGAAAAGCGATGAGATATGGAGCGGTTGCTGGCCTGAGTTGAGTGCCGGCGAGCGACAAAAAATAGAAAAACAGACCTATCTATTTTCCCGAAGCCCGCTCGACGGACTTGCGGATCAAAAAAAATTCTTCATGCGCGACCTAGATAGAGCATTGTCCGTAATCTACGGAGCGACAAAGCGGCCCGCGTCTGTCGCCATGATCGACCCGCAGCAACCTCCGGACAAAAACATTATTCGCGCGCTTGCTTTTGATGAAGGCCGTTTTGCGCAAAGCCAAATAACAATCCGGGCGATCGTTTATTCCGATTTGGCTGAAAACAGTGATCTAGGATCTGTTTTCAAACAATCTGGCGTGCTGGATAATTATGGCAAAAAGCTCGGCACATATTTACGCCGGAGTGTTTTCTACTCTTATGGGATGGGTGAGGACGTTTCAAACGCGGCTAGCGTTCTGGAGCAAACAAGAAAATTCTGGAGCAACGCATTTCGCTCGATGAATGCGAGCGTGGGCGGACTGGGCACAGATTTAAACATGCCCAATGCGGTGCCTGTTCTTGGCCGTTCATTCGTTGTTGTACTAAAGCGTGATGGGCAAGATTTGGACGGTCGGCTATCAATCTTGGCTGACGCGGATGGAAACCTCGTTGACAGTTGGCTGCAGATTAGTCGGCTTACCATTGCCGGGCTTGCCGGAACGTTCAAGTGTCAGGGAACCGTTGACGACCAATCTTGTCGTCTTGTCGCGAAAACTACGAGCGGAATCGTCACCCAAACCGCTGAAGAGGATATGTCGTTGGCCGGTTCCGAACGTGCAGGATTTGCGGGGCAAATCGGCGTAAAGGGCGCGCTGACTTATCCGATACAAGCGAGCAAAGCTGAGAATTAAAGCGACATATATCAAATGAAAAGTCGCAATAAACCACGCCTAGTGGTCATAAGAATGGACGCCGGGGGAGAGAATTATAATGCAAGGGTTCCGACAGAAAAAATTCGCATCAGTCGCGATTATGATTGTTTTGAGTAACGCCGTCGTTGGATGCGCAAACCGACAATACGCGACGCCTGAAGAAGCTATTCAGAATGCATGCAGTTCATTTGGACCCAAGGCGCTATCTGGAGCCCTAATTGGTGGACTTGCTGGGGCGGCGGGCGGCGCAGCGATCGGCGCATCGGCAGGTGGGGGGCAGAATGCGGCATACGGTGCTTTGGCCGGCCTCGCGGCTGGCCTAATCGTTGGCGCGATCGTTGGTAATACAACCGATAAGAGAGACTGCGAGCAAGCCCAGTTAGCACTTCAAAGGATGACCACGGCTCCCGTCGGCACCCGCGTAGCTTGGAATAGCGCGAGCGGCAGCTACGGGGCATTTACGCCAGTAACCGACGCAAAGACCGTCAACGACCGGATCTGCCGCGAAATTCGGGCGGACTATTATATTAAAAATCATCAACCGGTTACTGGCGAATCAGGGGTTATTTGCCGCACGCCTAGCGGCGACTGGGCGCGTGTTGCTCCGCCGGCCTCGCCAGGCTCTACAAACGAAGCGGCACCCGTACCCAGTCAGGGGACTTAATCCGAAATACTATGCGCGCGCGAATAGCACGGCGAGGGGTCTTCAAGAAACCATTTGTCGGTTTTTTTGTACTCTTAGGCTGTGTCGTTTTTTGTCTTTGCCGACAAGCGCACGCCGCAAAAATTCAGCTCGATCAAAGTGGCCCAAGGTCAATAATCACCATTGATGGTGATCTTGGTCCAGAAGACGGTAGAAATTTTTCCGAGAAAATCTCGGGATTAAACGGCGGTATCGTCGCCTTTAGCAGCCCTGGCGGGCAAGTTCTTGCCGGCCTTCGCATCGGCACCCTGATTAACCTACATCACTTCGATACACTAGTGGGGAACGGATACAGGTGCGCCTCTGCATGTGCCATCGCATGGCTGGGCGGAGCTGTTCGTTACATGGCGCCAAAAGGATTTATTGGTTTCCATGCTGCATATCTGATTGAGAATGGTCGACAGATTGAAAAGGGAGCTCCCAACGCGCTAGTTGGAGCCTATTTGAATAGCCTAGGTCTCTCTTACGACGCTATTCTATATGTCACATCGACGCCGCCTCAGGATATAACCTGGCTAACGCCGAGTGAAGCTCAGGCACATGGAATTGTAGTTGCTATGTGGCCTCCTGTCGGGGGTACACAAAACCAGAGCCCGCTTGCTGTTACGCCCACCCGCCCGCCCCAATCTCCAACTGTGGAGCCTTCAAAGCCGTCGCCATCACGAGAAAATCTCGACGAAGTCGCGCGATTATTCGCGAACTCGTATTTTGCTCATTGGTCGGAGACAAATGAGGACGCGCTGCGATACTTCGGCGATGTCTACGCAGAATCAATAACCTTCTTTGACCGACAGGTTCAACGCACCGTTCTTTTAAATGAGAAGCGGAAATATGCCGAGCGTTGGCCGGAACGGATTTACACGGCGCGTCCCTCGACTATTAAAACGAACTGCACTTCGGAGACGTCAAAGTGCACGATCACAGGTCAGGTGGAATGGGATTGTCGCAATCCCCCCGAGAACCAACACTCAGTAGGCTTGGCGAATTTTACGCTTCAGATCGTGATATCGCAGGTTGGTGGTGTGACAGTTGCTGGCGAATGGAGCACGGTGGTATCGCGGCTTCAGTAAAGATATCGTGTAAGATATTGCTTCGCGATCATAAAGCCGACGGCGATCTTCACCGCCGGATGACACGAAATCGTATTGCAAGTCCTCATCATCTACGGTTCCGCTGTGCGATTTCGGATTCGCCGCGCCTAACCGCTCCGCCGCTCACGCCTGATAGACCGTCCGCCCGCCGGTCGCCGTGCGCAGGATCTTGATGTCCTTGATCGTGTTCGGATCGACCGTGAAGGGATCGGCCGCCAGCACGATGTAATCGGCGAGCTTGCCCGGCGTGATCGAGCCTTTGATGTTTTCCTCGAACGAGGCGTGGGCGCCGTTGAGCGTGTAGATGCGCACCGCTTCGGCGACGGTGATCTTCTGGTTGGCGCCCCATACTTCGCCGTTCCAGCCTTTGCGCGTGACCATGCCCTGGATGCCCATCAGCGGCGCCAGTGCCCCCGCGGTGAAATCGGAACCGGCGCAAACCGGGATGCCCGCGTCGAGCAGGGTCCGATAGGCCATCATGTGGGTCATCATCTCTTCGCCGTAGAATTTGAATTTGTCGGAGTTGTAATAGGCATAGGTCGTGAAGAGCGCGGGCACCGCGCCGGCCGCCTTGATGCGGCGCACGAGGTCGGGATTGACGTCGGTGCAATGGGTGATCTTCGGCCGGGCGTCTTGGCGCGGGAAGAGTTTCTGCGCGCGCTCGATCGCAATGAGCATGTGTTCGATCGCCACGTCGCCATTGGCGTGGCAATTGACCTGGATGCCGGCGCGGTGGACGCGCTCAACCCAGGCATTCAACTGATCCTGGGTCTCGGCGACATTGCCGTAATAGGGCGGATTGGTGCCGGCATAGGGCGTGCTCAACGCCATCGTGCGCTCGGAGAACGAGCCGTCGACATTGTGCTCGAAGGTCGCGCCGAAACGGATCCATTCGTCGCCGAGCCCGGTCTCGATGCCGCTTTTGATCATCGCTTCGAGAATGTCGCCGTTCGCTTCGTAGCTGACGCGATGCAGGAGCTTGCCGTCGGCGCGGACGTTCTGCAGCGCGAAGAGATTGCCGGCCGCATGATGCACGCTGGTCAGGCCGTAACGGACGAATTGCTGCGAGATGAAGGCGAGCCCGTCGCGGTCGCGCTGCAAAAGCTGGTCGGCGGTGAAGGTCGGACGCTGGCCGACGCTGTCGAACACCTTGCGCGCCGTGTCGGTCACCCGCCCGGTGGGCTCGCCGTTGCTGTCCTTGTCATAGGTGCCGCTCGCCGTATCGGCCGTATCCTTGGTGACGCCGGCAAGCTGCAGCGCCTTGCTGTTGTAAAACGAGGTGTGACCGCCGCGGTGATTGACCACCACCGGCAGCTCGGTCGAGACCTTGTCGAGGTCGTGGACATTGAGTTCGCGATTGTCCTTGACCTTGGTGTCGTCGAAGAACAGGCCGGTAACCCAGGCGCCCGGCGGCGTGGTTTGCGCCCGCGCCTTGAGCTTCTCGACGATGCTGTCGATCGTGACGAACTCGACGTCATAGGGATTGCCGACCAATACCTCGTTCATCAACTGCGTGCCAGGCGCGTGGTTGTGGCAATCGATGAACCCCGGCAGCACGGTCATGCCGTGGGCGTCGATGACCTGAGTCTCGCGCGTGGCCATCGCCTTGATGTCGGCGGTCGACCCCACCGCCATGAAGCGGCCGTCCTTGACCGCGAAGGCCTGGGCACGGGGTATGCGGTCGTCGACCGTATAGATTTTGGCGTTGAGCACCACCGTGTCGGGGACACGCGGTGCCGCGGCGTATGCCGCGCGTGCGGCCAGCGGCGTGCCCAGCAGTCCGGCGGCACCGATCGCGCCCGTGCGCATGAAGTCCCGACGGCTTCGACCGATCGTTGGCATCGGCTAATCCTCCCGAAATTTTCTGACCTGGCGCTTATCGTCCCGCTTCTGCGCGCTTCCTGCAAGCTGGGCCGATGGCCCCCTTGTCGGCAGCGTCCGGCGGGCGCAATCTCAAGGTCTAAAAAAAACGTCTAAGGGGGAAATGCCATGACACCGTCACGACGCAGCCTGTTTCAAGCCGTCGGCGCCGGAGCGCTGATCGCCGCCAGCGCATCCGAAGCGCTTGCCGCGGATGTGCCCGCAACGCCAGCACCGGCAACACCATCATCGGCGGCGCCGCCCGATTTCGGCACGGCGAGCAGCGCCAACAACCCGGTGAACATCGTGAGCCCCGCGCATCTCGAGGCCGAGGCGCGTAAGATGATCTCGCCCGGACGCTTCGCCATCACCGGCTGGTGCGGCGACGGCGTGACCTATCGCGCGAACCGGTCCTCGCTCGATGCGACGCCGATCCTCACGCACCGGCTTCAACACATCAACGGCGAGGCGATCGATCTGAGCACCTCCATTCTCGGCCACAAATTGCCGTTTCCGATGATCAACTGTCCGATGGGCGGGCATGGCAGCTTCCACGTCGATGCCGAGGTCGCGACCGCGGGCGGCGCCGGCGCCGCCGGTGCGCTCTATGTTTCCTCGGGCGCATCGACAAGGCCGATGGAGGATATCGCCAAGGCCACGCCGGGGCCCAAATGGTTCCAGATCTATATGCTTCGCGACATGGAGATAAACCGCTGGCTGGTGCAGCGCGCGAAGGCGGCGGGCTTCTCGGCGATCGTGCTGACCGCCGACGCGCTCGGGCCGGGGCAGAGCGACGATTACATCGCCCTGGGCCGCCCGCGCGATCCCGCGCTCACCGCCGGCAATCACGATCCGCGCTTCGGCGGCCGCGGCAATTTCGCCGATCAGAAGCGCGATCTCAGTTTTGCCGACATTCGCTTCCTGCATGAGGCGTCGGGACTTCCTGTAGTCGTCAAGGGCATGGTGGAGCCCGCCGATATCCGCGAGGCGCTCGCCTCGGGCGCCGCGGCGATCTGGGTCAGCAATCACGGCGGCCGGCAGATGGATGGCGGGCCGGGTTCCTTCTCCCTGTTGCGCGGGGCGGTGGACGCCGTCAAAGGCCGCGTGCCGATCATCTTCGACAGCGGCGTGCGGCGCGGCAACGACGTCTTCAAGGCGGTGGCGATGGGTGCGACGGTCTGCGCGATCGGCCGGCCGGTGCTGTGGAGCCTCATGTGCGGCGGCGCGCCGGGGGTCAAGAGCGTCTATGACTGGATGGCGGGCGAGCTGCGTTCGACGATGCTGCTCTCGGGCGTCGGCAAGGTGACCGACCTGAAACGCCGTAACCTCAGCATCGCCAAGGCATAAAAGGAGTACCGCGCGCGCCTAGAGCACGATTGATTCTGATCGAATCAGCTCTGGCGGAACCACACCTCACCCTCCCATTGCTATCGCAATGGGTCCCTCCCTCTCCCCGCAAGCGCGGAGAGGGGCTTCGTAGCACCAACCCTCTCCACCCATTGGGGGGGAGAGGGTGCGAGCATCGCGAGCGGGTGAGGTGGGTTCGCGTCAACCTAAAACGATCAAGCTCTAGCCGCGTCCGAGAAACGGCATGCCGATGGGGAGGACCATCGCCTCGAGCAGGTTCGTCTCGTCGGGCAGGGACGCCATCATCAGGACGACGCTGCCGATCTCGGAGGCCTGCATCATCTGGCGCGCCGGGCGCGTCGAGCGCTTGCCGGCCAGATTGCTGTCGGCGACGCCGGGATGCAGGATCGAGACGGTGATGCCGTCCTCGCGGCCGTCGAGCGCCATCGACCGGGTCAGCCCGTCGAGCGCGCATTTGGTCGCGACATAGGCCGCCGTGTGCGGGCGCGGCACGCGATAGGAGACGCTGCCGATATTGATGATGCGTCCGCGCTGCTGCGTCTTCATGATCTTGAAGGCTTCGCGGCTGCACAGGAACGCGGCGGTCAGGTTGATGTCGAGGATCTCACGCCATTTCGCCAGCGTGAGTTCGGCGGTCGGCGTGTGATCGGCGATCCCGGCATTGTTGACGACGAGGTCGACCCGCCCATAGGTGTCCATCGTGGTCTTGAAGAGACGAACGACCTGTTCTTCCGATGTCACATCGGTCGGGCAAGCGAGCGCGGTGCCGCCGGCGCTACGGATTTCTTCGGCCAGGGTGTTGAGCTTCGCGCCCGTGCGCGCCGCGAGAACCGTCTTGGCCCCGGCGCCCGCCAGCGCAAGGGCGATCGCGGTGCCGAGGCCCGAACTCGCGCCGGTGACGATCGCCACTCTTTCCGATAGATCGATCATGGAAAACTCTCCGTGGGTCATGAGGGACGAACCGATGGGCGCGGCTCAGGATAGCGTGGGCGAGGGGGATATCCACGGAGCGGCGACTATTCAAAGCGGTATCGGTTGGACTAGGCTGTTCCCGTCGGGCGACACGGAGGGGAGAGGATCACCATGAGCGATCAATACGACACGATTACGCAAGCCGGCCCCGGAACGCCGATGGGCGAGCTGATGCGCCAGTATTGGATCCCGGCGGCCCTGTCGGAGGAATTGACGCCCGACGGCACGCCGGTTCGGATTCTTCTTTTGAACGAGAAGATGATCGCGTTTCGCGATACGGCGGGCCGGGTCGGCATGATGGATCACCGCTGTCCCCATCGCTGCGCCTCGCTGTTCTATGGGCGCAACGAGGAAGGTGGATTGCGGTGCGTCTATCACGGCTGGAAATACGACGTCGAGGGCAATTGCCTCGACATGGCGAACATCCCCGAGCGCCAGCATTTCACCGACAAGGTCCATACCAAGGCGTACCTGACGAAAGAGCATAACGGCGTCGTCTGGGTTTATATGGGCGATCCGGCGCGCGCGCCGAAAGACCTGCCGCAATTCGAATGTCTGCTCGGGCCCGCCAGCGCGGTGAAGATGCGTTTCATCCAGCGGCGCTGCAACTGGCTTCAGGCGATCGAGGGCGATCTCGATACCAGCCATGTCGGCCTCTTGCATTTCGGCTTCGTCAAGCCGACGCAGGATCTCGATCCCGGCCGCAAGGACCTCACCGTCAACCGCGCGCCGGAATACCGGCTTCAGGAAACCAAATTCGGCCTGACCTATGGCGCCTATCGGCCGTCGCCGACCGTGCCCGGCGGGACCTACTGGCGCGTCGCGCATTTTCTCTATCCGTTCTGGATCATGCCGCCGGTGGCGGTGCTCGAGAACAACGTCATGGTGCGTGCCTTCATCCCGATGGACGACGAGCACTGCATGTTCGTCGGCTTCGAATCCACGGCGTTCATGCGTGAGAATGATCGCGAGCGCACGTCGCGCCAGGGCGACGGCGGCTATCTGCGCGACAACCTCCTTCCCAACGAGAGCGGCTGGTACGGGCGCTATCGCATGGTCGAGTGCGAGGAAAACGACTACCTCATTTCGCGCGACGAACAGAAGACGAAATCCTTCACCGGCATCGAAGGCATCCACACGCAGGACCAATGCGTGACCGAGAGCATGGGCGGCATCATCGACCGCTCGTTCGAGAATCTCGCGCCGTCGGATATCGCCATCGCGCGCAATCGCCGCATGCTGTTGAAAGCGGTCGAGGCGTTCCAGAACGGGGTGCGTCCGCCGGCCTGCGACGACCCGTCGGCCTACGCTCTTGCCCGAGGCGGGAGCTTCACCACGACGACCGAGGGCGATTGGTTGGGTCTGCACAAGGAAGCGGTGGCCAGCGTGCGCGAGAAATCGTCCGTGCCTGCCTAAAAATCGGGCGTTCGTGAACGGATAGCGATCCGACCGTCAGCGCAGCGGCGTAATCCGTGTCGGCGCGGTGGCGCGGCCTTGTATCGGTCGGCGGTTGCGTGCAAAGTCACGCCTCGGATTCAGATTTACCGAATTCAACCGATCGAGGCGCGGATTGCGATCCGCGCCCGTGGACGGAGGCCAGCGTGAAGAAAATCGAAGCGATCATCAAACCGTTCAAGCTCGATGCCGTGATTCAGGCGATTCACGATTCGGGCGTTCAGGGCGCCACGGTCACCGAAGCAAAAGGCTTCGGCCGGCAGAAGGGCCATACCGAGCATTATCGTGGCGCCGAATACCTCGTCGAGTTCTTGCCCAAGCTCGCGCTGGAAGTCGTCGTGGAGGACAGCATCGCCGAACGCGTGATCGAGGCGATCCGGCGCGCCGCGACAACCGGACAGATCGGCGACGGGAAAATCTTCGTCACGACGGTTGAGGCCGCGATCCGCATCCGCACCGGCGACACGGGCAACGACGCTCTCTGACGGCGGATGAAAGCCGGGTCGCTTAAGGTGCGATGAGGCTCGCCGGATCGGGATTGCCTTTGATCAATCCCTGTTCGCGCGAAACCGTAATCCAGAAGCTGAGGCTCTCGGGCTTCGGGTCCACGTCGAGCCGATCGGGGATGGATAGGGTAGCGGCGGCCTGTGGCGGCAGCATGGTGTATTTCGCCAGAATGGCTTTCGTCGCCGGAAGGTTCGCCGGGTCGCGAATGAAGATCTCCGCTTCTTTCAATGAGGCGCGAAACGCGGCGACCGCGGCGGCATTCTTCGTCGCCCAGCCTCGGGTCGACGTATAGACGATCGGTACCGTTCCGGTCGGGATGACCGAGCCGTAATCGCCGACATTGACCCCGATGCCGCTGTCCATGATCCGGCTGTAAAATGGATCGGTGATCGCGACGGCGTCGGCAATACCGGATTTAAGCCCGTCGCCCATTTGCGCGAGGGTCAGTTCGATCCAGTCGACCTTGTGATAGTCGACGCCTTTTGCCTGCACCCATTTCTTGGCGAGAACGTCGATCAGGCCGCCCAGGCCGGGCACGCCGACTTTCTTTCCCAAGAGGTCTTTGGTTTCCTTGATCGCCCCATCCTTGCGCGCGATGATTCCGCTGAGATTGTTCAACGGATAGGTCGCGGTTCCGGCGATGACGATGAGGTCCAATCCCTGTTCGTTCGCCTGCAGCAGCACGGTGGGCGTCGGCCCGCCGATCTGCGCGCTGTCAGCCACGAGCGCCGCCGCGATGACCGATCCGTTCTGCGCGATGGTCAGGTCGATGTCGAGGCCGTGCTTTTCGAGATAGCCCTGATCCTTGGCCACGAAGATGCCGACCCAGCTATTCACCGGCGTGTAGAGAAAGGTGAGCTTGGTCGCGGCCTTTGCCGGCGGCGCGATATGCGCGAGCGTCGCCAGCATCAGGACGAAAAGAATCCGTCGGCCGATCGTCATGGGCATTTCCTTCTTCATTTGATCATGGCCGGCGTTGCGTCGCGCATCGTGTTGCGGCTGCCGACGATCGCGGCGCGCACGCCGATGATCGCGAAGGCGGCAATCGTCGGCGCCACCGCGCTGACGAACCAGATGATCGCGATGCTCCAGCCGGTGCCCAGCATCACGCCGCCGATGATCGGACCGACGATGTTGCCGGCGCGGCCGACGCCGAGCGCCCAGCCCACGCCGCTCGACCGGATGAAAGTCGGGTAATAGGCCGCTGCCAGGGCGTTGGCGCCGTATTGCGAACCGATCACGAACCAGCCGGCGAAGAACGCGGCGACCATGATCGGCGCCGGCTGCGCGCCGAAATAACCGAGGAAGACCAGCGAGATCGCGGCGCCGAGGTAATAGCAGCACAGCACGACATAGCCGTTCATGCGCGAGATCATCAATCCGACCGCGAGGGTTCCGATGATCGCGCCGACGCTCTGGATCGCGGGCAGGATCGTCGCCGTTTGCAGCGGGAAGCCCGCGCCGTGGGTCAGCGTGGTCAGCCAGTTGCCGAGGAAATAGACGCTCAGGAGGTTCATCGCGAAGACGAGCCAAAAGAGAAGTGTCACTTTGGCGCGCCCGTCGCGGAAGAGATGCGCCACCGTCATGCCGGGTGCTTTCTCTTCGCGATAGACGAGGCGTGTATTGGACGGCACGGCATGTTTTGGCAGCACGCGCGCGAGCAGACCGCGCACGCGCGCGTCGTCCCGGCCGCGCACCGCCAGCCAACTGATCGATTCAGGCAGCGCGAGCCAGGCGACCGGCAGCAGGATCAGCGAGGCGATGCCGCCGGTGTAGAACATGATCGGCCAGCCGAGCGTCGCGAGCAGCGAGGTCGCCACGATGGACGCGATGATCGCGCCCACGGTGAACCCGAGCGCGACGTAGGTCACGACCGCATGGCGCAGGCGCGCGGGGACATATTCGGCGCTCATCGTCGTGACCATCGGCATGCAGCCGCCGAGGCCGATGCCGGTCATGAAGCGATAGAAGACGATCATGTCGATCGACGTGGTGAGCGCGGTGAGGAACGTAAAAATGCCGAAAAACGTGATGCTGATGAGCATGACCGATTTGCGGCCGATCTTGTCGGCGAGATAACCGAGGGTCAGCGCGCCGACGAACATGCCGAGGCCGCTCGCCGCGAAGATGGTGCCGAGCATGGCCGGCGAGACATGAAGGACGCTGAGCAGCGAGGGGCCGACGAAGCCTGCCGCTGCCGCGTCATAGCCGTCGCTGATGACGATCAGCGCGCACAGCAGCAGAACGCGAATCTGAAATCGCCCGAGCGGGGCGGTATCGATCAGCGGCTTGATATCCAGTTCATGCTCTGACATGGGAACACCTCATCGACGGTGGGGTTTGCGCAGGCCGGCGGCTTCGAGACGGGGCAGGACGTCGCGCACGAAGCGCGGGATGCCGTCGACTGCGTTGGGCCAGGTCAGCAACAAGCCGTCGAGCCCGGCATTAGCGACCCCGATGATCCGTTCGGCGATATCCTCGGCGACGCCGCTCAGGGGGAATCCGCCCATGCCGGTCGCCATGCGGCGTTTCATCACTTCGATTTCGGCCGGCGACGGTGTGCCGCGATCGAGGCGCCGGCGCATCAGCCGTTTGAGCCCGCGCTCGTCGCAATGGGCGACGAGATAATCTTCGTAATCGCGAACCTCTTGCATCGTGTCGCGCTGGATCGAGAAACCGTAGCCCCAGACCTGGATCTCGCGCCCTAAGGCGCGAGCGACTTCACGATAAGCCTCGATCGGCCTGCGGCAAGCCTCGGGGTCGGACGGATCGAGGGCGATGAAGGCGATATCGACCTGCTCGGCGGCGAAACGCTTGCCGCGCTCGGAGGTGCCGGCGTTCATCAGCGGGATCGTAGGACGCTGGATTGGTTGCGGGCGAACCAGCGCCTTGCGCAATTGATAGAATTTTCCCTCGAAGTCGAATTCGTGTTCTTCGCTCCACAGGCGCTTGAGGAGGTGAACCCATTCCTCGGTGCGCTGGTAGTGGTCTTCATGGTCGGGGAGGTTGAGCCCGAACATGGCGAATTCTTCTTCCGACCAGCCGGCCACCACGTTCAAGGCAAAGCGCCCGCCCGAGATGTGGTCGACGGCGGCGCATTGCTTGGCGGCGACGAGCGGATGGATCGTATAGACGTGGTAGGTCGCGAAAATGCTCGAATAGCTGGTCGCCTGCGCCAGACCCGCCGCCCAGATCATCGGATCGAGCGAGCGATGCGCGCGGTGCGAGGCTTCGTCTTCGATCGGGCCTTTCCAGCGCGCGACCGGCACGATCGCCTCGAAGCCGGCTTCGTCGGCCATCCGCGCGCATTGGAGCGTGTTCGCCCAGGTCGGCTCGAACGCGTCGGGCGCCACGATATGGCCGTTGGTGGCAAGGTTGGTCGCGAAGCTGCCGAGTTTCAGCTTGTTGCCGTTGAAGAGGGGATTGGTCGTGTTGGGCATCGTCTAGGCCGTTACCCCTTCGGCGGCGGGCACCCGCTTGATCTCGTGCGCCTGGAGCTT
Organism: uncultured Rhodospirillales bacterium; assembly: GCA_903828515.1. GTDB lineage: Bacteria > Pseudomonadota > Alphaproteobacteria > ATCC43930 > CGMCC-115725 > CAIKMD01. The sequence goes on from CAIKMD010000002.1 coordinate 618,730, forward strand.
CGGCAGGACGTCGCGGCCGAAACGGCGGACCTGCTCGATGAACATGTCGTGCGGCATCGCGCCGCGATTGAAGGTGACGAGCACGTTTTCCGACCCGGCGCGGTTCGCTGCCGCGATGATACGCTCGGTCACCTCGGCCGCCGTGCCCCACGGCATGTGCTCGGCCTGGCGCGCCACGTCTTCCATCGTGGTGTTGCGGAAATCGACCCGCGAGCGTTCGGCCGCTTGCAAATTCTCCGGCCGCACATAGTCGGCCGAATTATCCGACATATAGCCGGTGGTGCGGCCGATGCTGGTCTCGGTGAAATTGCCGTGGCTGAACAGGGTGCGGTTGAAATAGAGGTGATAAGGGCCGTTCTCCTTGATCGCCTGCGCCTTGGTGTCGGCGAGATAAACCGATTGCGCGATCGCCAGATGGTTCGGCGTGATCTGGTGGCCGCTTTGCGCAAGGCATTTGGCGAAGAACCGTATGATGTCTTCCTGCAGACCGGGCGAGCCGATGCCGGGCGTGATCGTGATGTTGTGCTTGCCGGCGAATTCGATCGATTCCTTGCTGCCGGTGATCGGCATCCAGACCGGCGGGTGCGGCCGTTGCATCGGCCGCGGCCACATCGCGACGTCCTTGTAGGACCAGAATTTTCCCGAATAGGAAAATATCTCCTCGGACCAGGCCTTGAGGATGATCTCGTGCGCTTCCTCGAAGCGTTCGCGCGATTCGGCGAGGGAAATGTTGTGGACCTGGTATTCGCGCGGAATGCCGCGCGCGAAGCCGGCGATCAGCCGTCCGCGCGACATGCAATCCAGCATCGCCAGTTCCTCGGCGAGACGCAGCGGCTCGTGCAGCGGCAGGAGATTGCCGTAGATCAGCAATTTGAGGTTCTTGGTTCTTTGCGCGACGGCGGCGGCAAGCAGATTGGGCGAGTTCATCAAACCATAGGGCGAGCAATGATGCTCGTTGAACCCGACGCCGTCATAGCCGAGCCGGTCGAGTTCTTCCCACGCCGCGAGATGTTCGGCATAGGTGTTGGCCGCGATCTCGGGATCGAAATGCTTGCGCGCGAGCGGGTAGGGCAATTCGTTGTCGACCTTCAGATGGTCGAGCTGTTTGCCATACGCCAAAAGATCGAAAACGATAACCTTCATCGCGCCCTCGTCCTCCCGGGTCCGCCCCGCGTCGTCGCGCGGTTGCGGATAAATATGAATCGTAATTCAGGAAAACCTATACCATGCCGGCGAGGCTGGCAAGCGCAGGCTCCGGGTCGCGGAGGGTTCGCGATCCCGGTATCGTGGCGGCTTGTTTCGGGGGCAATGAATGGCGGCGAAGAAGACCAGCGCATCGAAGGGCGAACGCACGCGCCGGCAATTGATGGATGCCGGGCGCGCCGTCTTTCGCAAGACCGGCTATCACAACGCCGAAATCGGCATGATCTGCCGCGAGGCGGGCAAGGCGACCGGCGTGTTCTATCTCTATTTCAAGAACAAGCAGCATCTTCTCTACAACATGATCTCGGAGTTCCGCGCCGAAGCGCCGCATGGCTGGCTGCTGCATGGCACCGATGAGGTATCGCTGGCGCTCGATCGGACCGAAGCCGTGAGAAGCTTCTGGCAATGGTATAAAAAATATCAGCCCGATCTGATGGCGCTGATGCAGGCCGCGACGGTCGACAAGGCGTTCCTCGAGGAGTGGCGCGAAGTCCGCAACCGCGGCAACGCGGCGCTCGAGCGCGCGATCACGCGCCTCCAGGCGCAAGGCCAATGCATCGGCCTCGATCCGTCGCTGGCCGCCTCGGCGATCACCGGCATGGCGCTGTTTTCCTGCTACAACTGGCTGTCGCAGAAAATCGATTTTGCCGACCGGCCGCTCGACGAAGAAAAGGCGATCCAAACACTGGCGCACTTGATCAACGGCGCGTTGTCGTCGGGCGAGGGTGCAACCGCAGGTTCCGTGCGCCGGGTTAAGGCGCCACCCCGCAAGAAGTCATCGTCGCGTAAGTCGGTGCGTGCAACTTTACCGGGAGCGTGATTGCCTTGCCGGGTGGTTCGGTCGCACCTATGATTTTGCGATCAACATAAGGCGCGATCGACAAGGCGCCGTCGGCGAGGAAACCATGAAGACCATCCGCGACGCGCTTGCCGCGTCCGTTTTCTTTCTATGTCTCGCGGGGGCCGGTTTCGCGCCGCGCGATGCCGCGGCGGAAAGCATCAAGATCGGCATCGTCAAAGTCGGCGCCTCGGGGCCGGTCTATGTCGCCTATGACAAGGGCTATTTCACCGCGCAGGGGCTCGAGGCCGAACTGGTCTATTTCGATGGTCCCGAAAGCATTCCCGTGGGGCTCGTTTCGGGCAGCATCGATGTCGGGGCCGGGCCGATCGGCGCGGCGCTCTATACATTGGGCGGCCAGGGCGCGGTGCGGATCATCGGCGGTCTCAATCGCTATCATCGCGATTTTCATGCGATGGCGATGATGGCGTCCAATCGGGCGTGGTCGACGGGTCTCAAATCGGCGGGCGATTTCGGCGGCCATTCCTTCGCCGTCAGTCAGTTCGGCACGTCGCCGCAATATTCGCTGTCGCGTCTCGCGGAAATTCGCGGCATCGACGTCAAATCGATCCGCGTCGTCGCCTTGCAATCCGCGCCCAATATCGCGGCGGCGCTCACCGGCGGCCAGGTGGATTCGGCGATCCTGCCGATCATCATCGCGACGCCACTGATCGCGCGCGATCAGGCGAAGTTGATCGGCTGGCTCGACGACGAGGTCGGTCTCCAGAACGGGGTGATCGAGGTCGCCACCAAGACCGCGGACACGCGGCCCGATATGATCAAACGATTCCTGACGGGATATCGCAAAGGCGCGCGGGAATATTACGACGCCTTTACCGGGCCTGACGACGAGCCGCGCATGGGGCCGAACGCGCCGGCGGTGATGGCGCTGATCGACAAATATACCGGCCAGACTACGACGACCGCCCTGGGCGCATCCTATATCGATCCCGAGGCGAAGGTCGATGTCGAAGATGTCTATCGCCAGATCGCCTGGTTCAAGTCAGTCAATATGGTGAAGCCGGATCTCGACGCGAATCAAATCGTCGACAAGCGATATGTGGTACCCCTGCGCTAGACGCGATACAACGCTAGACGCGCCTGGGGTTCTGCCGCAAGCTTGCGCCGGTAACATGCGGCATTGGAGTCCTCCGTGACGGAAGCCATCGAGCGAAAGAAGTCTCTTGGCGAACTCGCCGACGAGCTCGAAGAGCGTATGATCGACGAACTCGATCGCATGGTTTCGAAATCCGCGCTGTTTCGGATGGCGGACGGCAACCTCGGTCCGACCCAAAGCGGGCCGCTGCACAAGAAACATCCCGGCAAAGTGTTTCTGATGGGCGACGACCCGCGTCTCCCCAAGATGCCGGCGCGGCCCACGCTGCTCGACTTCATGAAATACCGCTCGCGCGGCAACAATCACCTGTTGCAGAGCGGTCTGCATGCGCTGAACGCCGGGATGAACGAGACGACGATTACCGCGTGTCTGCTGCACGATATCGCGAACGGGATGTTCATCAAGGCCGACCACGGCTATTGGGGCGCGCAGCTCATCGAGCCCTATGTCACCGAGGAAATATCCTGGGCGATCCGCGCGCATCAGGCTTTGCGGTTCTTTCCCGATGAATCGGTCGGCTATCCCTATCCCGAGCTTTACGTGAAGCATTTCGGGGCCGACTACGTGGTCGACGATTATGTCCGGGACGCCTACGAGAAGGCGCGCGATCACAAATGGTACATGACGGCGCGGATGATCACGGTCCACGACATCTATTCGTTCGATCCGAACAAACAGGTCACCTGGGACCCGTTCATCGACATCCTCGGACGGAATTTCAAGGAGCCGAAAGAGGGACTCGGCTACGACAACAGCCCCGTCGCCCACATGTGGCGAACGATCATCCGGCCGACCAAGTATCTCTAGGCCCGCGCGGGCTTCAACCCGCGCCCTGATTCAACTCATGCGTCAGCGCATTGAGATCGATCGCGTTCTCCGACCGCGCGATGACCAGCGTCGCCAGGGCGTTGCCCAGAATGTTCACCGCGACGAAAGCCGAGGCGAGCAGGCGGTGAATGCCGAGGATCAAGGCGACCGCCGCGATCGGAATGACGCCGGCGGCGGCCATGGTGGAGACGAGGACGACGATCGCCGAGCCCGCGACGTTGGCGCCGCCCTTCGAGGTCAGCAGCATGATGCCGAGCAGGCCGAGTTGTTGCGCGAGCGACATCTCGATGCCGACGGCTTGCGCCAGGAACACCGAGGCGGCCGCGAAATAGATGCAGGTGCCGTCATGGTTGAAGGCATAGCCGGTCGGCAGCACCAGGCCGACGATCGATTCCTGACAGCCGAGACGGCGCAGTTTGGTGACCAGCGGCGCGAACACCGATTCCGACGAGTTGGTGCCGACCACGAGCAGGAGTTCGGTGCCGATATACCGGATCAGCTTCCACAGGTTGATCCCGTTCCAGCGCGCGATCGGCCACAGGATCAGGCAGACGAACAGGGCGCAGGCGAGATAGAACTCGCCCACCAATTTACCGAGGGAGACGAGCGAGCCGACGCCGAACTTGGCAACCGTAAAACCGATCGCGCCCGCCGCGCCGATCGGCGCGAGCCACATGATGTAGCCGATGATCTTATAGATGGTCTGGCCGGCGACCTCGATCATCTCGACCATCGGCTTGCCGCGATCGCCGAGTGCCAGCAACCCGAAGGCAAACAGCACCGACAGGAACACGACCTGAAGCACGTTGCCGTCGGTAAAAGCGGAGAGCGCGGTTTTCGGAACCACCTGCAGCAGGAACCCATTCTCGTTGAGTTTCTGCGCGGTATCGAGGTAGCCGTTGACGACGGAACTGGGCGTTGCCGGGAGCGTGACGTTCATGCCCCGTCCGGGCCCCAGGATGTTGACGGTGGCGAGGCCGATGACCAGCGCGCACGTCGTCACCAGTTCGAAATAGACGATCGCCTTGATCGCGACCCGCCCGACGCGACGGACCTCGCCCATGGTGGCGATGCCATGCACGATCGAGCAGAAAATGATCAGGCCGACGAACATGGCGATCAGCCTGATGAACAGATTGCCGAGCGTGCCCATCGACTCGGCCGTGTCTGGCCACATCCAGCCGATCAACGCGCCCAGCACCATGCCGACGAAAACCTGAATCGACATGTCTTGATAGAATGGCTTGCGGCGGTGGCCGCCGGCGTCGATTGTCGTGCTCACCATGATCGTCTCCCCCCGGTTTTTCTTAAGACGCGACGTCGATGCCGAGAACCGTCGCGGTCTCGGAAAAAATTTCATCGAGCGATAGCGCGCGCGGCAGCAGGCGTTGCTGCGTGCAATAGTCGAGAATCATCGCGAGCCCGGCGCGATTGGCGGTGAGCCCGATCGCCGCCTTGTCGATGTCGTCGGTCGCCGCCGGTTTGGCGCGATGAAGGGTGGGCCATAATTCGCGCATTGCCTCGGGATGCGCGGTCGCGACATCGCGGCGCACCACCATCATGTGATTGATCGGCACCACGCCGTGTTCCGCGTACCAGTCGCGCGCCGCGGCGTCGGGGTTGGGAATCACCGGCACGAAATCAGGATCGTCGGGCAGATCGTTGCCCAGGATGGCGGCGTCGATCGCGCCGTCGCGCAACAGATCGGGGAGGGAGTGGCCGGCGGGCGCGGCCTCGACCCAGGCGGGATCGCGATACTCGGCGAGATGGGCTCCTTCCTGGGTCAGCCACCGGATCGAATCCGGCGGGACGCCGTAATCGTTTTGCAGGATCCCGCGCAGCCAGACTCCCGTGGTCTGGGTATAAGCGCGCACGCCGATGCGACGGCCGCGCAGCGTGTCGACGGTGACCGGCGCGCGACGACTGGTGATCAGGCAGCGATGCTGAAACCGCGCGGCCATGGTCACCGGCAGAAGCAGCAGCGGCTTGTCATAGGCGAGCGCCTGAAAAGCGGTGGTGATCGCCATCTCGCCGATGGCGAATTTCTGCGTCTGGGCCATCGGCGCGAAGGCGCGGTGGATCGGCTCGATGTCGATGAAGTTCATCGTGAAGGACGGGTGTTCGCCCTGCACGCGCGCGAGCGCGTCGCGCCACGGACCGGCGCCGATCACGGTGTCGAGGGATAAAGGCGCGTTCATGGCTCAGCGCGCCAGCGCGGGATAGAGCGTCCGCGCCGTGCCGGAGAAGATCGCGGCGCGATCCGCGTCGCTCAGGCTGGCGAGCGCGCGGCGTGCCGCGTCGACCATGTGCGACATCGGTCCGGCATGCGACGGAAAATTCGAGCCCCAGGCGATCCGGTTGGCGCCGTAAGCCGCGACGAGTTTGGGGAAGAACGCTTCCGGGGTCGATGCGCCCTCGGCCGATTGCTCGACCGTGCGGCTGGTGAGCTTCAGATACAAATTCGGATAGACCGCGAGATCGAACAGCCATGCGGCGGCGCGATAGGGCGCGCCATCGGCCAGTTTCGGTCGCGCCAGATGATCGAGCACGATCGGCACGGTGGGGAAACGCTTGAGGAGGATCAGGAGGTCGGGCACGCCTTCGGGCTGCATCTGAAGGCAGACCGACATTTTGGCGGCCTGCGCGCGTTCCCAGATCGGAAAGGTACGCGGATCCGCGAGCCCCTCGGCCTGGCCCGGATGGGTCGAGCCGGTGGTGAAGAGGCGCAGGCCGGTCAGCCCCGCGCGCGACCAGCGATCGAATTGCGCGCCCGCGTCGGCGGCGAACATGTCGATCGAAAAGACGCCGGTGAAGCGGTCGGGATGCGCGGCGACGGAATCCGCGACATAGGAATTATCGATGCCATAGGCCGTTGAGGCATGAACGACGGCGGCCTTCGCGACGCCGGCCGCATCCATCTGGGCAATCAAACCGGCCGCGTCGACCGGACGGGTGCGCGACCAGTCGGATTGCTTGCCGCCGAGTGGCGCCAGCGGATAGCGCACGGTGTCCGGCGAGATGACATGCGTGTGGATGTCGAAGACTTCGTCCAATTGATCCTCCCTTGGGCCCGCCGGGTTGATAGCTCCCGCCAAGCACCTGTCCTTTCTCCCTCTTTCCGACGGGCGGGGTGGCATGAAAAACATGGCCGCTCCCATAAATTTTTGCTAAGTAGTACTATGGTATCGGCACCCTCCCATAAGCTGCCGCGGGTCGGTCGGCTGCGTGCCTTCGATGCCGTCGCGATTGCCGGGACGATGAGCGCGGCGGCCGATCAGCTCCACGTCACCCAACCGGCGATCACCCGCGCGCTGCAGGAACTCGAGAGCGAAATCGGGGTCAAACTGCTCATGCGCAGCGCGGGCGGCAGTTTCCTGACAGCCGAGGGCACCGGTTTCGCACGACGGACCGGACGTTTCTTTCAGCATCTCCACGCGGCGCTGGATGCCATCGTCGACGATGAGCGTTCGGGCGGGCGCCCGGCGCGCCAGATCGGCGACGTCCATATCCGCAGCCTGCTCGCGATCTGGCAGGCGCGGAGTTTTCGCGGCGCGGCGAAAGCATTGGGCGTGGCCGAGCCGACGCTGCACCGCCCGGCGCGCGATCTCGAGCATCTAGTCAAGACGCCGCTCTTTCGCCGGACCAGCGATGGGTTGTCGCTGTCGCCGGCCGGCGCGGAACTGGCGCGGCGCTTCGCGCTGGCCTGCGTCGAGATCACGGTCGGGCTGGATGAGATCAGCGCCTCGCGCGGCGCCGCCGCGATCACGATGACGCTCGGCGTGCTGCCGCTCGCGCCCAAGTATCTCTTGGCGGAAGTCACCAAGGCGCTGCTCAACACGCAGCCGCACGCGCGGATCATCATTCAGGAAGGCGATTACGACGAACTGGTCGTCGGGCTGCGCAGCGGCACGATCGACGCGATCTTCGGCGCGCTGCGCCAGCCGCCGCCATTCGCCGATCTCGGCGAGGAAAGTCTCTTCGACGATCCCTACGGCATCGTCTGCCGGCGCGGCCATCCGCTGACCGCGCTCGCGCGCCCGAAGGCAGCGGCGCTTAAAGGCTACGACTGGGTCTTCCCGACCACGAGCCTGCCGCGCCGCGCGGTGCTCGACGAGGTCATCGCGGCGTGGAAATTATCGCCGCGCGTCCAGATCGAAACCAATTCGCTCGGCGCGCTCGTTGCCGATCTGGTCGTCAGCGACCGCATCAGCCTGTTGCCGCGCGCGGCGATTCACAGCGACGACCGCGCCAATCGCCTCGCGATCCTCGATATCAAGGTTCCGCATCGGCTGCGGACGGTCGGCCTCACCACGCGATCCGATTGGCTGCCGACCGAATTTCAGGCCGAGTTTTTGACCATGGTGCGGGGGGCTATCCCGGCCGACGCCGAACCGCTCGTTGCGTCGCGAGCGTGATGTTATGCTGCGGCATCGTATGGGGGGCGCGTAATGAGACACTGGATTGAATTTGCCGCTGCGGCGGTCTTGTTACTGCTGCTGCCGGTTCTGGCGCGCGCCGAGACGATCAACGCCGGCGCGGTCGGTGGTCCCACCGGCACGATGTGGATTTACTATGTCGGCTACGACAAGGGATTTTTCGCCAAGCAGAACATCGATCTCGACATCATCTTCGCGCCGACGGCGCCCGGCATCCTGCAACAGCTCGTCGCCGGATCGCTCGACATCGTGGCGACGACCGGCACGGTTCAGCCGCTTCACGCCGTCGATCACGGCGCGGCGATCGCCATCGCGCGGCTGATCGGCCAGACCGCGCCCTATGTGATGGAGGTCAAACCCACCATCGGTTCGATCCGGGATATGAAGGGCAAGAACATCGCGCTCGGCAGTCCGCTCGACATCACCGCGATCTATTGGCGCAAGATCGCGGCGGCCAATGGACTGACGCCGGACGACGTCGACGTCATCGTGATCGGCGCCACGGCCGGGCGTTTCGCCGGGCTCAAATCCGGCACGGTGGATGCGACGATGCTGCTGCCGCCGTTCAATTTCCTCGCCGAGGCGGCGGGCGCGAAAAATCTCGGGCCGGTCGGCAGCTATGTGAAGAATTTTCCCTTCAGCAGCCTCGACGTGTCGAACAGCTGGGCATCGAGTCATATGGCGCTCGCAAAACGCCTGCTCGCCGCCCTCGATGAAAGCACGAACTGGTTCTACGCGGCTGGCAACCGCGACGAGTTGATCAGGATGGGGATGAAGAATTTCGACATCGGCGAGACCGAAGCGGCGCAAAGTCTCGACTATCTGCGCAAGATCGCGTTTTTCGCGCCCGACAGCAAAGTCTCGCGCAAGAGCCTGCAGAACCTGATCGACACGATGCGCGAAGCGGGCGACATCACCTCGGCGCTGACCCCCGACAGCCTCGGCATGAAGGGCCTGACCGAGATGGCGGATTAGGGTACGCACCGCTGCATCGACATCCTGCGGCCTTCGACGAGCTCAGGCTGAGGAAAAATTGTCGATGGCATCAAGAAAACTTCCTCACCCTGAGCTTGTCGAAGGGCGCACGGTGGTCATCCAAATGGATTCCGGGTTTCGCCGCTTTGCGGCGGCGCCGGAATGACGAGTAATTTTTAGAGAGTCAACGTGCCGGGAACGAAGAGTTCCTCGACCGGAATTTGCCGCGAGATATAGCCCTGCTCATGCGCATAGCGCACGAAGGTCTCGATGATCTTGCGATTCGGCGCGACGCCGTGCGCGTAGGGGGTGGAGCCGTAAGCCGCCTTCTGCTGCTCGACGATGAAGACGGCTTCATAGAGCGACATGAGCTTCGGGTCGGTCTGATAGATTTCGTCGCACATCCGTTGCGAGTCCGAGATCGCCTGATAGAGGCTTTCCGCGACCCACGGCTCGCGCTCGGTCAGTTGCTTGTTCATCACGAAGGTATGGGTGATCGGCATGATGCCGGTGCGCTGGAAGTGATCGCGCATCTCACCCTGGGTGTCGAGGAAGAGGCGGCGGATCCACGGTTCGCCGCGCGTGAACGCGTCGGGAATGCCGGTGCAATAGATCGCGTCGACGACGCCGTTCTTCAGATTTTCGGCCGAGTCCGAATCCCGGCGCAATTCGATGTTGACGCCTTTCGGAATGACGAAGCCGTTGTTCTCGTCCTCGGCCGTTACCCAGGTGGTCTGTTCGGGCGCCAGACCGTAGTGATCGTTGAAGATGCCGCGAAGCCAGAGATTGACGGTATAGCGATAGCCGCGCACGCCGATCCGCTTGCCGATCAGGTCGCTCGGCTTGGTGATGCCGCTGTCGGCGCGGACGAAGACATAGGCCATGACGGCCATGCGCATCGGGAAGATCGGCAATGCCATGCAACCCGCATTGCGGTCGCGCGCCTCGAGATACCACGAGAACGACATCTCGGCGGCGTCGTATTCCTCATAGACCGGCTTGGTGCAGAAATCGCCGCGCACCTCGGGCGTGTGGGTGGTGATGGCGAGGCCCTTGCCCTTGACCCATCCTTTAATCAACGGCCGCGTCCGGTCGTAATTGGCGATCGCGATATTGAGCGGGAACAGCCCGGTCTTCGCCGGGGTGTCGCGATCGAGGGCCAGGGAGCCCGTATCGGGTGCGGTCATGGGGGGTTCCTTCAGAGCGGTTACGCCCATTCTATGGCGTTTTTGGAGGTTTCGCCACGGTAATACGGGGGCGGGCCCCGGTCAGATCAGTGTGGTGTTGGGCGGCAGGCCCAGCAAAAGGCGGCCATACATTTCCTGGTTGGTTTCGAGCGTCGAGGCGCCATGCATGCTGACGGCGTGAAGATCGCGCCAGGCCCGCTGCACCGGATTCGATTCCGCGATGCCCGAACCGCCGCACGCCAGATAAAGCGTTTCGACCGCGTCGAGGCATTGCCGCACGGCGTGGGCGCAGTCCATGCGCACGCGGGCGCGCGCGTTGAATTCCATGATCGCGCCGCGCTCGGCGGCCGCGGCGATCTCGTCGGCGCAGCCATGGAGGAGAAGACGGGCGACGCGAATTTTGGTCGAGGCGTCGGCGACTTGCCGGTGCGCGGTCGGGCTGTCGCGCTGGATTTCGTGGTTGGTATAGGCGATCTCGCGGCCGGGCAGCCGCTCGATGAAGGCGTCGAGCGCGCCGGTTGCCATGCCGATCGCAGCCGGCGCCAGGGCCATCGCGAGAACCGGCACCACCGCGCTTTTATAAAGACTGCCCTCGTGCGGCGTGGCGCCGGGTGCGTTCCCACCGGTGATGCCGGGCAGGGACAGATAACGGTGGCGCGGCACGAAGACGTCCTTCGCCACGACGCTGCAACTGCCGGTGCCGCGCAGGCCGACGACCTTCCAATCGTCCTGGATGGCGAAGTCCTTCGTCGGCACGAGCAGGTCGGCCTCGTCGACGGTAGCACCGCTTTTATCGAGGATCTGTGCGCCGACCAGCATCCAGCCGGAATGCTGGCATCCCGAGGCGAAGGGCCAGAACCCGCTCAGGACATAGCCACCATCGACCGGCGTCGCTTTGCCGCGCGGCGCGACGACGGCGGAAATCACCACGTCGGGATCGGCGCCATAGGTCTCTTCCTGCGCGGCCTGAGGAAACGAACCCATCAGCCAGCTATGCGCGTGGATGACGCCCATGCACCACGCCGTCGAGCCGCAACCGCGCGCGATTTCGGCAACCGTGTCGATATGCGTATGAAGCGATAGCTGATAACCGCCATAGCGGCGTGCTTGCAGCACCTTGAAAAGTCCCGCCGCTTTCAGCGCGGCGACGTTCTCTTTCGGCAGGCGGCGGAGCTGTTCGGTCTCGGCGGCGCGGGCGCGCAGCGCCGGGATGAGTTCCGTCGCCCGCGCGACCATCTCGTTGTGATCCGGCATGACGATACCTTTGTGGTTGGTCAAGGCAGCTTGGCTGCTTCGGCATGGATGCGCAGCAGCTCCGGGATGGTCTCAGGCTTGCGGCGGCCGAATCCGCATTCGGTTCCGATGGTGAATGTCGGCGCGACCTTCCGCGCCGCCGCGATGCGCCGGCGCGTGCCGTCGATCCCGTCCGTGTGGTGGACGAGGCCCAACGCCAGTTCGGTCTCCGGGCGCAGCTTTGCCTGTTTCAATGGCGCGAAATAGGCGTCGTCCGAGCGATCGCGCGGCACCGGCATATGAACGAGATTGATCGGACGCCGGATCAGGGCGCCGAGCCGATGGAGCATATCGACCATGTCGCTCATGTCGGTCGGCTCGACGACGTGGCGATGATTGCTGTCGCCGTAGCAGAAGTGGAACAGGAGTTCGATATCGGCGGGAACGCGGTTGGCGAGCTTGGCCAGAATCTCGGCGAACTTCACCTGCATCTCTTCTTTCGTCGCGCCGTAGACGCCGGTTTCGTTGCGCTCCAATCGGGCGAACACGGCAGAGGCGACGTCGAACTGGATCGCGAGATCCTGATGCGGGATCGTCGCGGCGATCTTGTCGATCTCGCGGCCGACGGCGTCGTTGTAGAGCGGATCGATCGGCGCCTGGAGATCGTTGGCGACGAAAAGCCAGGTCACCGAATGCGCCGGAACCAGATCGACCTGAAAGCGCGTGCCGGGCGGAATCTTTCCCGCGTCGCGCAATCGCTTGAACACGGCGTAGGATTCCTGCGCGATGCGCGCATAGAACAGATCGTCGATCTTGAAATCGGCCAGGGTCTTGCCCGGCTTCAGCCGCTGACGCCGGCGCGCCACGCTTGTCGCATGAAGCTGGAAGAGTTCGTCCGACTGCTCCATCGCCGGGTTGTTGGCGAAGACCGGTTCGAGCCAGGTGATCCAATCGAGCCGCTTGCCGGTCTCGCCGTCGGGAATGCGCTTGAGCTGGGTTCCGAGCGCGGCGCTGACGTTGGTGAATACCGCTTCGGCATTTTCCATGGGCACCGAACCCACGAGATAGCAATCATGACCCGGCATGGAACCCTCCCTCCTAATTGAGCCGCGCCGCGGCTTCCTTGATCATGCTGAGGTCCGACAACGATTTGACGTCGATCGGGGCTTTGAGCAATCCGAGTTGCAACTGGATGTCGATCGAATGCTGCAGGGCGTCGAGGTCGGGCAGGGCGTCGCGGTCGCGGTAATAGGTTTCTTCTTTCTTGTAGAGATGCGTCAGGTAGAAATCCTGCGGCACCTTGGTGAAGTTGGAATAGATCGCGGTGACCTGCGTCGCGTTGGCGGGATCGCTGAGCCAGCGCATCGCGCGCAGATAGTCCTCCATGAAATCGACCAGCGCGGGGCGGTTCTTGGTGAGGAAGCGCAAGGGCGCGGCCCAGAAGATCTTGTCGGTTCGCCCCATCGCGTCCTTGCCGGTGAAGAGCGTGTTCGAGATGGCCGTCAGTCCGGGATCGAAGGAGAATGGCGGGATCGAGGCAGTGAGGTCGGCTTTGCGCTCGCTGAGCAGCGCCTGCATGTTGGCGTAAGCGCCTTGGATGATCGTGACGTCCTTGGTCGGGTTGAGACCGTGGCTCACCAGCATCGCGCGCAAGGCAATGTCGCTCGCCGCGCCGAAACCGGTCGTCGCCAGGACCTTGCCCTTGAGGTCCTCGACCGTTTTGATCCCGCTATCTTTGCGCACCTTGAACTCGTCGGTGTAGTAGCCCGGCACGCCGTCCTGGCTTTCATCAGCGATGACGCGCAGATCGGTCATGCCGGCGTTCTGCACGGCCAAGGGAAAACTCGAGAACGCGAAGGCGGCGATGTCGATCTCGTTCGCGGCGATCCCTTGAATCATCTGTGGGCTCGCCGTGATGTGGACGGGCTCGAACGTGTAGGTGACGTCCTTGTGTTTGGCGAGGCCCGGTTGCGTGAACAGCACCGGCGCCGGTTCGCCGGGCATCACCGACCAGCCGAGCCGGATCGGCAACAGATCGGCCTTCGCCGCGCCCGTTGCGAGGAGCAGCGCGACCGCGGCGGCGGCGATCAATCGCATAGCGATGCCTCGCGGTGGATCTTCAGCAATTCGGGGATGGTCGCGGGGTCGCGCCGGCCCATGCCGCATTCGGTGCCGATCGCGAAGCTCTTGAGATATTTCCGTGCGGTGGCGAGGCGCTTTTTGACGCCCGCGATGCCGCCGGTGTGGTGGACGAGGCCGAGGCAAATTTCGGTCTCGGGCGCGACCGCGAGATTCTTGAGCGGCGCGAAATAGGCGTCGTCCGAGCGGTCGCGCGGCACCGGCATGTGGATCAACTGGATCGGCCGGGTGACGATTTTGGCGAGGCGGTTCGCCATGTCGACCATATCGGCCATGTCGATCGGCTCGACCGAGTGACGATGATTGTTGTCGCCATAACAGAAGTGGAACAGCAGATCGATGTCGCGCGGCACCCGGTTGGCCAGCGTCGCGATCTTTTCCGCAAAGCCCGAGGCAGCCTCTTCCTTGTTGCTGCCGTGATGGCCGAACTTGCCGGTCTGAAGCACTTCGAACACCGCCGAGGCGAGATCGAACTGGAGGGCCAGATCCCGATGCGGGATCATCGCCGCGATCCGGTCGATCTCGCGGCCGATCGCCTCGTTGTAGATCGGCTCGATCGCCGGCAGCAATTCGGCCACAACGTGGGAGCGCGCGGCCGAATGGGCGGGCGCGAAATCGACCTGGAACTTGGTCCCCGGTGCGATCTTGCCGGCATCGCGCAGCCGCTTGAAGACCGCGTAGGATTCCCTGGCGTAGTCGGCATAAGGCAGGGTATCGATCTTGAAATCGGCGAGCGATGCGCCTTTTTTCAGGCGATAGCGCCGATGCTTCGACGCTGCCGCATGAACGGCCCAGACCTCGTCCGACAATTCGAGCGCCGGGCTGTTGGCGAACACGGGCTCGAGCCAGCCGATCCAGCTCATGCGGGCGCCGGTCTCGCCGTCGGGAATGCGCTTCAACGCCGGTCCGATGACCGCGCTCGACGTCTCGAACACGGACGCCGCATCGGGCAGCGCCACGCTGCCGACGAAATAGACGTTATGTGTCATTGTTTTTCCTCCCCTCGTTAAAGGCGGTCCTAGGCCTTGTACGCGCGTCGCGTCAAGCGAGGAGGGCGATGCCGGTTTGGTAGGCAGCGGAGAAACGGTCGAGGCCGTTGCTGCCGCCGTTCACCAGACGCCGTGCCGCCCCCATGTCGTCCAGCATCAACGCGGCTTTTATTGCCGTTTCTTTCGAGGCAATGAACGCGGCAAGAATTTTCGCCGCGATCGTGGGATCGTTTGCCTGATCGGGTGCTTGTACGAGGTTGGGCACGCCCACCAGCGGACCGAACTTGGCATAATTGCTGCGGCCGGTGAGCTGAACATAGCCGCGGCCCTTGAAGCTGGCGCCGTCCGGCGGACCTTTATTGCCGAGGTCGGCGCGGTGGTCGTAAAGGTCGAAGGGTGTGCCTCCGGGGCTGGTATTGAAGCGCGACAGCATTTCGCTGATCGGCATGAAGCCCTCGGTCTCGGCGCGGATCGTCGCCAGCGCCGCCACCACGATCGACGCCGTCGTCAGCGACGCGGCTTCCAGCGCGCTCATGACATGCGGAAGATTGGTGGCGATGTGATCGAGCGGGGTTGCCGGAAACATCTTGGCCGCGATGGCAATCGTGACGTTCGGCATTCCAGCCGAAGTGGGAAGGTCGGAACCGGGGAAGCCCAAAGCGATGGCGGTTCGCGCGCCGACGATTCCATCCGCCAGCAGCCCGTCGCTTTTCTGGAACGCAAGGACAGCCGCCGTGGTGCCGGGGCCAAAATTGCCGTCGATCGCGCCGGGCGAAAAGCCGCGCGCCTTCAGGCGCGTTTGAAGCGCGACGACATCCGGACCGGTGCTGTCTTCTTGAAGAATGTCCACGCCCTGTCCCCTTTTATGTTCGACTTATGGAATTCGCAGCCTCGTGGAGGATGCCATGGCCGCCATGAAGGTGACCGTCGGGCGGACGGTCTTCTCGCGGCGACTCATTTCTCCCCCCTTTGTTGACCCGTCCTTGGACTTGTGGTCGCGCGCCGTCAAGTATCGGAGGTGCGCTGCCTATTCGCATCATGCCCGGTGATCCAGTTCGCACGCCAGCGCGTAACGATGATGCAAGCTGCGATGGCGGAGGACAGGCCGAGGCCCGCGGCAATCACGAGGATAGAGTCATGACGAAATTCAAGTTGCTCGGCGCGACCGCCATCGCGGCGTTTGCTTTCGCGGCGTCGGCCATGGCCGCGACCGATCCGATGGTCGGCGGTGCGGCGATGTATGACAGCAAGAACATCATCGAGAACGCGGTGAACTCGAAAGACCACACCACGCTCGTCGCGGCGGTCAAGGCCGGCGGACTGGTCGAGACGCTCGAAGGCGCGGGGCCGTTCACGGTGTTCGCGCCGACCAACGAGGCGTTCGCGGCATTGCCGGCGGGCACGGTCGACACACTGTTGAAGCCCGAAAACAAGCCGACGCTCGACAAGATTCTGACCTATCACGTCGTGGCGGGCCGGTTCGACGCGGCGGCGCTCGGTCAGCGGATCATGAGCGGCGGCGGCAAGGCGATCCTCAAGACGGTGCAGGGCGACGCGCTGACGATCACCGGACACGGCAAGAACCTCATGGTGACCGACGACCAGGGCAATACGGCGACGATCACCATCGCCGACGTCTATCAGAGCAACGGCGTCATTCTCGTCGTCGACAAGGTATTGATGCCCAACTAGGCGTCGCCGCGACGGCGAAGCCGGGCGGAGGGTTCATTCCCCCTGAACCATTCGTCCGGCGGCGTCGTGGTCGCTCTATTCAAATGAACGCGCCCGGTGATAGGCCGAGCAGGGCCTGGCCCACGGTTTCGTAATTGGTGAAGCGCGCCTGCAGATGTTGGGTCATCGCGTGAATGTCGCGCAAGCGCCGTTCGAACGGGTGGTCGGCGAAGATCGCGGTCGAGCCGGCGAATTCATAAACAATGGCGACGACATCCTTGGCCTTGCGGATCGTGTGCGTGGTCGCGAGGCGCAGGGTGAGGCGCTGCTCGAGGGTCAGTTCGCCGGTTTTGACGGCCGAGTCCCAGATCTCGTCGAGCGAGTTCATCAGGAAAAGCCGGGTCGAGCGCAGCCGCGCATCGGCCATCGCCACCTGCGACTGCACCGTGGCGTTCTCGCGCAAGGTCGACGAAAAACGATAGGGCACTTTCTCGCTCGCCAGGCGGATAAAACCATCGAGCGCCGCCTGGGCGACGCCCAGTGCCACGCCGGCAAAGACGTAGCCGAAGAAACTGAGGGTCGAGAAGCGATAGAGCGGTCCAGCCTCGCGGCGATCCACGGCGCTGTCCAACGCGAAACTGTAAGCTTCCGGCACGAACAGGTCGGTCACGGTGTAATTGTCACTGCCGGTGCCGCGCAGGCCGATCACATCCCAGACGTCGGTGAAGACCGCGCGGGCTTTCGGGAAAAGCATCACCCGCCGCGCGATCGGCGTGCCTTTCGCGTCGAGGCGCGGTTTTCCGTTCGGATCGCAAATCGTGCAGTTGGTCGCGCCGATCCAGGTCGCGTGCGGCGCACCACTGACGAATTGCCAGGTACCGGTCAGCCGGTAACCGCCCTCGACCGCAATCGCCTTGGCGCCGGCACCGAGGGGCGGCCCCCACGATGTCACGGCTTGCCGATCGCCGAAAATTTCGCGCGCCACGTCGGGCGCCAGATAAGCCGCGGCGGTGGCGCAGCCGGCGGCCTGGCTGACGCACCACGCCACGCTCGCATCCCCGCGACCCAACGCCTCGGCGACTTTGACGAGGCTCGGCAAATCGAGTTCGACGCCACCGACCGAGCGCGGCAAGGCGAGGCGAAACAGGCCGGCCGCGTGCAAGGCTTCGAGCACATCGGCCGGGATCTTTCGCGCGCGCTCGATCGACGCTGACGCCGCGTCGAGTGTCGGCACCAGGCCGCGCGCCAGCGCGATGTGATCGACGGCGTCAGGGTCTTTCGGCGGCATCGACGATCCCCTGGTGTATTCCCAGCGATGCGCGCGCGGCTTGCCTCAGGCCCGCCGCGCGCGAACCGTCCTAGGGTACGGTCGAGAAGTTGACGACCGGCCCGGTCATCGACAGATAACGCCGGCGAAGCGCCTCGATCTTTTCGGCGTCGCGGGTGAACCCGGCATAGTTGTTGGCGAATTTCGCGCTGGTGATCGGCGGCATGCCGGGCGGCGTCGCCACGTCCTTGCGCGGCGAATAGATCACCGGGTTCTTGCCCTGAACCTCTTTGCTCAGTTGCCAGCTCAGATAGAGTTTGGCGGCGTTGGGGTGCGGCGCGTTCTTGAAGATGCCGCCGGCGGTGAAGAAGACCGGCGTCTTGTCCTTCTCGGACATCACGATCTTCAGATTGCCGTTGGGGCCGCTGGTCTGCGAGCCGTTCGTCATGTCGAAGCTGAGCGGCTTGTCGCCGGTTCGCACGCGCAGGGCGACGTCGCGATGGCCCTGGACGAAGAAGCCGCCGTTCGCGAGATACTTCTTCATATAGTCGAGGCCGTATTTCTGCTCGATCAGCACGAAATCATAGAGCGTCGCGTCGTCGTCGGCGGGATAGGCGGTGACGAGCTGGCCCTTGAATTGGGGCTTGAGGAAATCGAGCGCCGATTTCGGCACGTCGGCTTCCTTCACCTTGTCGGGATTATAGCCGTAGAGGAGCGGGTTGAAGTTCAGAGCGACCCACGCGCCGTTCTTGTCCTTCATCGCGGGGAGAACCTGGTCGAAGCCCTCGGGCTTCCAATGCAGGAGCACGCCCATTTTGTCCCAACGGGGATAATCGCCGATCGTCTGGAACTGGACGTAATCCGCGGTGATTTTCTTGTCGTTGATCTGCTTGTCGATGTCGGCGTTGAGGACGTTGCTGAAGCCGCCATGGGCGTCGACCTTGATGCCGGGGAAGCGCTTCTCGAATGCGTCGCCATTGGCGCGCGCGGCGGCAGGGCCGGCGCCGGTATAGATGCTCAACGCGCCTTCGGCCTTGGCTTTCTCGTAGAGCTGATCGAGCGTCTCGGCCCGCGCCAGTCCGAGCGGCGCGAACGCGAAAAGAAGTGCCAACGATAAGACGGATTTACGGATTCCCGGTGTCCGGTAGGTCATGTTTTCTCCCTTGGAGCCGATGGCTCGCCGTTTTGTTTTTCGTCGCGGGCCGATCCTAGCATGGTTCGCCCGCGACCCGCATTAGCTGGTTCCGGTCTCGCCTCGGCCTGCGCGGTCGCCGCCTCAGTTGACGATGCGCGCGACGCCCGGCAACACCAGCTTCTCGAACGGCACCTTGCCGATCGTGTCGCCGATCGCGGCCATCTCGTCCATCAGCGTCGTGAGGCCCTTGCGCGGGATCGTGTCGCCGCCCGAGAAGTAGCCGATCTTGCGCATGTAATCGTAGCTCTGGGCGACAATCGGCTTGTCGGGCGTCGCCATCTCGGCGGCCAGAAGGTCGATCGCGGCCTGGCGGTTGGCGTCGTCGTTGAACCAGGTCATGCTTTTGTCGAGCACCGCGAGAAACCGTTTGAGCGTGTCGGGGTGCTGTGTCGCGAAGGCCAGCGACGCGGAAGTCGAACCGAAGGGCAGGTCCTTGGCGAACTCGGTCATCATGCCGAGATTGGTGAAGCCCGCCGCCTCGGCGAAGAAATTGATCGGCGGCACCAGCATGGTCGCGTCGGCAGTGCCCGATTTGAGCGCAGCGAAGCGGCCGGCGGTGTTGCCGAGCACCGTGATGTCGATATCGCTGTCCTTCAATCCCGCCGCCTTCAGCACGCGCTCGAGATAGATGCGATTGATGTCGAGCAACCCGCCGATCACCACGGTGTGGCCTTTCAGCTCCTTGATCGACTTTATCTTGGGGTTCGCGACCATCTCATAGGGCGGCACGGCGCCGGTGATGCGGACGATCGCCACCGGCGCGCCGCGCGCCACCGCGTGGATCGGCTCGGCCACGCCGATATTGACGATGTCGAGCGACCCGGCGGAAAGCTGCTGCACCAGCCCGGATGGGGTCGGCACATAAATGATGTCGAGATGAATGCCGGCGGCGGCGAAATCGCCCGTGTGGATGCCGATGTAATAGGGCCAGCTGCCGGCCTGCGGCGAGCCGAGCAGCCCCGTCTCGATCGTGTCCGCGGCGCGCGCCGGCGCTCCCACATGAAGCAGCGCGCAAGCCAGTGCCGCGCCGAGCCATCGTTTGAAGCCCATCGTTTCCTCCACTGCCGTTTGAAAGCGCCGCTTGTGCCGCGGCGTCGAATCTTTCGCGGTTTCTCTTCTTTGCGTTGTCCTCGTCGTGACGCCCCAGGATTCCGAGGCGTCACGCGACGAGGTTCAGCGTACTTCAGAATCGATCTGAGTCGTCATGTTTTGTCGCGCCGGATTCCGGGGCTTGCGGCGGCGTTTCCGCAGGCCGGCGCCGCCAATTATGTATTGTGTTCCCGGAATTCGCGCCATTCAACAGTTCGTGGGTCACGCCGCCACCGACGAGCATGGATTGACGCCATGACACGAACGATGCGACTGTCTTCCGGCTTTGGGGGCAAGCTTTTTGGGGGGAATCATCTTGCGTCAGTTCACAACGGCTCTGTTGGCCGCGATTGCGCTCGCGGGAATCGGGGCGTCGTCCGCCAACGCGGCCGATCCGGTGCCTGATAGCTGGACCGGGTTTTACGCGGGCCTCAACGTCGGTTACGACTGGAGCAATGTCAGCGGCAACGGCACGTTGGGTGCCGCGACCGCGACAGGTTCCGAAACGCTGACTGGAATCATCGGCGGCGGCCAGATCGGCTACAACTGGCAGATGGCCAATAACATCGTGCTCGGCGTCGAGGCTGACTTCCAAGGATCGGATGCGAGTTCGTCGACGAACAAAAGCTATTATGGGTTTGCCTATTCGGGCACCGACCGGATGACCTATTTCGGGACCATTCGCGGTCGGGTCGGTTACATGATCGACCGGTGGCTGCCCTACATCACCGCCGGTTTTGGGTACGGGCAGGGCACGACCAACGCGACACTGAGCGGCGTCCGCACGTTCAGCGAGGCGCAATCGAACGGCGCCTGGGTGGTCGGTGCCGGCGTGGAGACCGCGCTTACGGGGAAGTGGACCGTCAAGTTCGAGTATCTCGCCATGGGCGCCGATATCCAGAACAGCTTCAACACGAGCCGGGGCACGCTGACGGTGAACGGGACCGTGCTGAGCAACGTGGTTCGGACCGGACTCAATTACCGGTTCTAAGGCGGTTCGTCGTCGAGATGGATTAATGCAGCCCAGCCGAACGCGGCAGAGGCGGGGGCGATGAAGATATTGTCGGTTCGCCACGCGATCCCGTCACGAATCGTCACCAACGACGACATCGTCCGGCGGGTGCTGTCGGCCGGCGACCGGGCCGACCGGAGTGAAAACCTGCCGCGCCTCGAAAAGCGCGTCAGGGATTTTCTCGATCGCACCGGAACCGTCACGCGCTATGCGCTTGGCGAAGGCGAAACGGCGATCGGGATTCTTCGCTCGGCGGTCGATCGCGCGCTGACATCGGCCAATGTCAGGCCCGGCGATCTCGATTTCATCATCTATGCCGGAGTCAGCCGCGGTTGGCTCGAGCCGTCGATGGCTTCGGTGGTCCAGCGCGAGATTTCGGCAGGTAAGGCCTCGTGCTTCGACATCATGGAAGCCTGTGCAAGCTGGATCCGCGCGGTTGAGGTCGCGCGCGCCTTGATGCAATCCGGTACCTATCGCGTGGGGATGATCGTCAATTGCGAATGCGCGACGGCGGATTTGGGGCGTTGGGACGCGCCCAACGACGATGATCTCGAAAGGCGGCTTGCCGCCTGCACGGTCGGCGAAGCCGCGACCGCGACCATCGTCACCGAAAACCCGGACAGCGATTTTTATCTCACCCTGCGTTCGTTCGGCGAACACGGCGATTTGTGCATGATTCCTTTGGCCAATGCGGGAAGTTTTCTGGAAACCTTCGACGGCAAACGCGATGCACCGGGCCTGTTCTATTCCGATTCCGAAAAATTGTTCAAACACACGATAAAATCGATCCTCGATACATACGACGCCGATCCGGTCCTTCCGAAGCGCCGGCACGATCTGATTTTCTCTCACGCGGCGACGGCGAAAGCCGGTGCGTTCGTTCGACGACGATACGGTTTCCCCGAAGAGCGCTGGTATTGCACGCATACTCGCTACGGCAACACGGTGGCCGCTTCGGTGCCGCTCGGCATGAGTTGCGCTATCGACGACGGCCTGCTCAATCGGGGTGCCCAGATTCTGGCGATCGTCGGCAGCGCCGGAATCTCGGTCGGGTTTCTCAGCATGACGTTTTAGATGAATGGCACCCGGAGGGATCGCTTGAGCGGGTTCATTCCGCCCTATCCGCCTCGCCCGACGACCATTCTGCCGATATGGCAGCGCGTGATGTCCTGGCGCAAGAGCATTCTGGAGGGCTGGGAAGAGCGGGCATTCGAATGTGACTTCGACTTTCTGAGCGTGCTGGGCCGTAAGATTTTTCTGTGCAACTCGCCTGAGTCCGTGCAATTCGCGTTCAGCAATCCCAACGGAAATTTCGACCATAAGAACGCGCAATTTCGCCATTCGCTGATTCCACTGATCGGCGATTCGGTGTTTGTCGCGGGTGGCGAGCGCTGGCGCCGCCGCCGCCGTGCGGTTACACCCGCCATCCATATGGCGCGCCTGCCGGAGCTCGCACCGGCGATGGTCGAGATCGCCCTCGAAACGCGTGCGCGCCTGGCCGAACAGCCGCCGGCGGCCGAATTCGACATGCTGTCGACGATGGCCCGACTGAGTTTGGACATCATGGGCCGGACGATTTTCGGCAGCAAACTTCCGCCCGAAGACGCCAGCGATGTGATCAGTAGCTTCGCCGCGTATCAACGCCATATTGTCAAAGTCGACGTCATGTCGATGTTGGGACTGCCGGATTGGCTGCCGCGCTGGTACGCGCGTCCGGTCCGCCGCGCCGCCCGCAAAGTTCACGCAATTCTCGATCGCGCCATCGCAAGGTCACCGCGCGCGCCGACGGGCGCCGCGGTGACGATCCTCGATCGTTTGCGCAAGGCGCGCGGCGAGAACGGCGTTGCCGTGCTCGATCTTCAAGGTTTGCACGAAGAGGTGGCGACGATCCTGACGGCCGGTCAGGAAACCACCGCCAACATGCTTTCGTGGGTCTGGTATCTGCTGTCGCAAGCGCCCGAGGTCGAGGCGCGACTGCATGCCGAAATCGATCGAGTGCTGGGCGAGCGGCCGCCGAGCCTCGCGGATGTCGGCCAACTCGTCTATACGCGTGCGATCGTCGAGGAGACGATGCGGCTTTATCCGCCGGTGCCGGTCATGGCACGCGATGCGCTTGCCGACGACAATTTCAACGGTGTGCGGATTCCGAAAGGTTCGATCATGATGGTCGCGCCCTGGCTCCTGCACCGGCACAAAAAATTATGGTGCCAGCCGGATCATTTCATGCCCGAGCGGTTTCTGCCCGGCGGCGACGAGCCGGTATCGAAATACGCCTATATCCCGTTCAGCATCGGACCGCGCATCTGCGCCGGCATGGCGTTCGGCCTGACCGAGGCGATCCTGTGCGTGGCAGTCTTGGCGCAGCAATTCCAGTTCCGGCTCAAGCCCGGCCATCAAGTCTCTTTGAACTGCCGCTTGTCGCTACGTCCCGGCGAGACCCTGCCGATGACGCTTCATCGTCGCGTATCGGCGCCGCAATCCGCGACGCGCGATACGGCGCCGGCGTCCGCACCCGCTTGTCCGTTTGGCCACGGATAAACCGCCGTGTCTACGCGGTCGACTTCTAGTGTGCGTCGCGCACGCTGTTGAGCCAGTCGACGACCTGGGGGCCGATCGACTGCACCAGGCCGAAATGCCCGGCGACATTGACCGGCGTGATAGCGCCGCGCCGGACGTCGCGCGGCGCTTCCGGTTCAGGTTCGCGACGGCACGCCCATGGGGGCATCGTTCAGCCATTCCTCATCGACGACGACGGTCGGATCGGCGGCGTGGCGGGCGCGATCATAAGGCTTGCGACCCCACCAGCTCAGCGCGAAGCCGAGGATGATGACCGGCATCGACACGAGGCTGATCGCCGAGCGCAGTCCTGCCGCGCCGAAGACGTAATCCGTGGCGAGGCCGAAGGCGAGGGGCCCGAGGCCATAGGAGAGGATCGCGGTGCAGATGCCCCAGGCGGCGATCGAGCGGGCGCGCAGATGAGCGGGGAACATCTCCTGCATCACGTTGCCGTATTGCATGAAGCCGATGCCGTCCATGAAGGTAAAGAGGAACACGCAGGCGAGCGAGAGCGTCACGTCGTTCGAGACAAAGATGCCCAAGGCGCAGGGAATCCACACCACGAACATGATCGTGAGGGTCAGGAGCTTTCCGCCGCGCAGGTTGCGCCGCATCATCCAGTCGGCGATATAGCCGCCGGCGACCGCGCCAAGCACGCCGCCCACCGTCGTCACGATGCCGACCTGAACACCGGCGGCGATCGGCGCCATCTTGAATTCGCGGATGAAATAGGTCGGCAGCCACGCGAACCAGCCGATGGCGCAGAAGGCGAGGCAGAGATAGCCGCCCATCACGAGGGTGAAGCTCACCCAATGCTGACGGAAGTAACTGAAGAATTTTTCACCCGCTTCCATGCTCTGTTGGGTCGTGTCGTGGCGCGGCGGCTCGCGCACGGTGGCGAGGAAAGCCGCGAGAACCAGGGTAATCAGGCCGACCACCATGAACGCGGCGTGCCACAGCGACGTCGTTCCGACGACCGGCAGCTCGACGGTTTCGACGCCGCGAAACGTCGCCAGTACCGCGCCGCCGATCAGATAAGAGAGTCCGATGCCGCCGAAGCCGCCAATGCCGAAAATACCCACGGCACGGCCGCGCTGTTCCTTCGGGAAATAATCCGAGATCAGCGAGAAGGCCGCCGGCATCAAGGCGGCCTCGCCGATGCCGAGGCCCATGCGGGTGAGCAGGAGTTCGGTGAAGCTGGTGGTGAAGCCCGAGGCGATGGTGCTGAGGCCCCAGAAGCCGAGGCCGAAGATCAGCACGTTGCGCCGGCTCTTGTGGTCGGCATACCAGCCAAACGGGATCGCCATGACGCCGCTCAGGGCGGAGAACGAATAGCCCTGCAGCAAGCCCATCTGGGAATCGTTGATGCCGAGATCGCGACGCACCGGTGCGACCAGCAGCGTCAGGATGTTGCGATCGACGAAATACATGAAGTAGCACAACACCAGACAGATCAGCGCGTACCACGCCAGACCGACAGACGGATATCCCGAATCCTCGGCGGCACTCGTGCGATAGGACATGAAAATCCTCCCGGTTTTATTTTTAGCCGGACGGCTTATGCCGTCAGGTCGTCGTGAAGCGTTCCGCGGCGGTTTCGCGCATCACGCCGGGCCGGCCGATGCGCTGCGACTGGTCGATCAGCGAGATGACATAGGGGCCCGCCGTGACCGGCTCATATTTCGCCGGCCGGCCCGGACCCTTGCAGGTCGGCACGCATTCGACCCGCGTATCGAAATGCGGATTGAAGAACAGCGGCAGCGAGATCCGCGCGCGCCCGCTGGTGTTGAAGTTCGAGGCGCGGTGAAGGCTCGAGACATAGACGCCATTGGTCCAGCGCGCCATGAGATCGGCGATGTTGACGACGAACAGGCCGCGCTTCGGGGGCACGTCGATCCATTCGCCCGACGGATCGCGCACCTCGAGCCCGCCGAGATCGTCCTGCGACAACAGACTGAAACTGCCGTAATCGGTATGCGGCGAGATGCCCCATTGGGTGCGGCCGACCTTCGATGGGTCGAGCGAGGGATAATAATTGTAGGTGACGGCGCCCATCGGATAGCGATGCGCTGCGTCGAAATATTCCTCGGGCAGGTCGAGACTGCGCGCGAGCGCGCGACACAAAAGCTGCGCGACGTGCACGCGCCGGATGATGTGCGGTTCGAGGAATTCGCGGAACCCGCGCATCGCCTCCGCGTCAGGCCAGGCGCCGCGGCCGACCGTCCGCGTCGGGTGGTCGGTCTCGTCGGGCAAAAGCGGGCGCGTCGCGCTGTAGGTTTCTTTCTGATCCGCTTCGGCGTCGCGTTCGGGATTCGGTGTCTTGCCGCCGACCGGCGAATAGCCCAGCGCGGCTTTCACCTCGCGCGGTTGCTCGAAGAACATGTGGCCCCAATCATGGGCGATATCGATCTCGGCGGCGCTGATGTCGTGATGGGCGAGATAGAAGAAGCCCGTGTGCGTGCAGGCGGCATGAAGCGCATCGGCGACACGCTGGCGCTCGGCAACGGGTCCGTCGTTCATGTAAGCCGAGAAGTCGATGATCGGGATCGTCTTCGCCGAGCGCCGGTTTTCGACGACGCTTTTTACGCGCTCGCGATTGTCGAAGTCGGTGTAGGTCTTGACGACCTCGTCGCTAACCGTTTCCGCCATGTCACCCTCTTCTGAGGTTTCGCCCAGATTATAGGTTCGCCGGTCGCGCGCCAAGCGTGGCGTCGCGCGGGAGAGTGTTAAAAGTGGCTTAAATATGGCCCTAACTCTCGCAGTTGCGAGATTGCTTATCGTCTTGACAGGGGCATGGCATGAGCGCAGCGTTATCGAACGGTCGACTTAGCGGGAGGGTGCGTAACAAACATGACGCCACCGAATCAGTCCGAAGTTGCCGAACAGACTGGCACCGGCAACTAACGCGCAAGTCCAAGATTCGCTTGGCCTCGGCCGAACGAATTCGTCGCGAACCAGCAATTGTCCGGAGGATGCTTCAGCATGACTCCACCCATGACGACATGAGTTGCCGAACGACTTGGCAGCGGCAACCGACACTCTCGTCCAGGATTCATTCGGCTTAGGCCGATCGCGAACGTAACTTCGCACCAGTCCCCCGTTGCGGCGTTGCGCAACGGGGGCTCTGCGTTTCGGATGACCCTCATCGCAGCATTCTGGTGCGATGCCGGTTTGATTCGTTGACGCTGCTTCTTCAGAAGCACGAACAGAAAGGTCGCCATCATGGCCGGCACAATCCGCAACCCGATCGAATGGGGATACGACCAGCTTCATCACCTTGCCGACGGGTTCGGCGCCAGCGGCCGTGCCTTGGGGCATATTCCCGACGCGCTCCATTCGGCCGCGCCGGTCGTGACGCGGATCGGCGTTGCCGATATTCGCGATGCGCTGAAGCACGGCTACGAGGATTTCGGCGCCTGCCGTACCGACGTCATTTTCCTCTGCGCGTTCTATCCGATCGTCGGCTTCATCGCCTGGCGCGCGGTGTTCGGCGCGGGGATGCTGCCGCTGCTGTTTCCCTTGGCCGCCGGTTTCTCATTGCTGGGTCCGCTCGCGGCGGTCGGCCTTTTGGAGATCAGCCGTCAGCGCGAACAGGGACGCGAGGTCAGTTGGGCAACCGCCTTCGACGTGCTGCATTCGCCGTCGATCGGCGCGATCGCGCTGCTCGGTTTCGTCCTGATGATGATCTTCTTCGCGTGGATTCTATCCGCCGAACTGATCTATGGCCTGACGCTGGGGCCGGCGCAGCCGGTGTCGCTGCGCGATTTCATGCAGGCCGTGTTCACGACCGAACGCGGGTGGACGATGATCGTCGTCGGCATGGGCGTCGGATTTCTCTTCGCGATCCTGGTGCTGTCGATCAGCGTGGTGTCGTTCGCGCTGTTGCTCGATCGCGTCGCCGGGATCGACACCGCAATCCGCACCTCGGTCCGGGTGGTGACGACCAATCCGGGGACCATGGCGCTGTGGGGTCTGGTGATCGCCGGCGGACTCGTGCTGGGTTCGCTGCCGCTCTTCGTCGGCCTCGTCGTGATCATGCCGCTGCTCGGCCACGCGACCTGGCACCTCTATCGCAAGGCGGTGTGGCCTTAAGCGGCGCGCTCAGTTCTTCTGGAGGATTTTCACGATGTCGCCGAAGTCCTTGTCGGCCTCGGGGTTGGTCTTCCACCAATTGATATCGACGTTGAGGAACTTGGCGCCCTGGTTCGTCAACGTCGCGACGCGCTGATGCGTCCAGGTTTCCGGATAATCGTCCTCGTCGATCCCGTCCATGCCGAAGGCGACGTCGTGCTGGCCCTCGACCGAGACGAGATAGAGCGCGGCGAGGATTCCGGCATTCGGATGTGGCGCGTTGCTCGGCACCTGGACATAGACATAGCGGCGCATCGCGATGTCGTTGGGCACCTGGACGTCGAGTATGCCTTTGTAGCGCGGAAGGTTCGGGGCGGCGCCGCTGCAGTCGACGACGAGCGCGGGAATTTCGCCCGAGGCGATGCGGTCGGTTCCGGTGCAGGCCACAACGCCGGCGATCTGACCGGAAAGCTTCTGAACGAAGGCCGTGGTCTTGGCCTTGCCCCAGGCGCTGTCGGCGACCAATGCGTCGAAACCCGAGAGATAGGGTGTCGTATAGAACTTGCCCTTGTACGCGGGCTTCATGACGTCATCGACGACCTTGATGTCCTTGACCCAGGGCGCCGACTTCACGTTGTACATGATGCCGGGCAGGAAGGTCTCGAAGCGTAGCGAGCGGCCGCGCTCGGCGGCGCTCGCCGGGATCCGCTCGGGCCAGAGCGCGGCCCAATCGACTTTCTTGAAGAGATCGCTGTCGATATAGGGGCCGAGATGCGGCGCGGCCCCGATATAGATGTCGCTCGACGCTTTCACGCCGGCCTGGAATTCCTGCTGGATCTTCGCCGCCATGGGCCCGAAGGACAGTGCGGGCGCCCAATCCATGTCGAGCGACAGGCCGAACATCTTCGCGATGCCGGCCTGCATCGCCTTGGCACCGTCGGCGCCGCCGGCGACGTTCACCGAGGTGCTCAGCGTCAGCTTGCCCTCGGCCTTGGCTGCCGCGATGACGTTCTGAAGCGCCGGCGACCAATCCGCCGCGCGGCTCGCGGCCGGCGCGAGGAATGCGAGAGCCGCGAACGCGGCCAGTCCCAGTAACGGTGTGCGCCCGATCCGCATGGTGTGTTCTCCCCCCCGTATGTCGACTTCGTTTGACGGTAAGCCTATCGGGTTTCCGCAACCGTGGCCATGGGAAGTGCATGGGATGAGCATCGCGCGCCCTTCGACAGGCTCAGGGTGAGGAAGTTTTCTTAATGCCATAAGCACTTTCTCCTCAGCCTGAGCTTGTCGAAGGCCGCGGGATATCGATGCAGCGGTGGATCGCGAGACCTTGCAACAAAGCCGCCGAGATGCGAGTTTGCGCAAAGCCACGCAAGAAGAAGGACCGGGCGATGACCCGAAGCGCACAGCCATGAGATTTGGACATTTCTGCCTGCCGACCTATTTCGCCGATGTCGATGGACCGGTCGACGATTTCTTCCGGCGTTTCGTCGAGTTCCTGGTCGAAAGCGAGAGCCTCGGTTTCGACTCCCTCTGGGCCAACGAGCATCATTTCGATTCCTACGGCGGCATCATCCCGTCGCCGCTGATGTTGCTGTCGGCGCTGGCGCAGCGCACCAAGCGGGTTCGGCTCGGCACCTCGATCGTCGTCCTGCCGCTGCACAACCCGATCGAGATCGCCGAACAGGTCGCGATGCTCGACGTGATGTCGAGCGGGCGTGCCGAGCTTGGCGTCGGTCGCGGCTTCGTGGCCTATGATTATGACCGGCTGGGCGTGCCGATCGAGAACGCGCAGGACCGTCTGAAGGACGGGCTCGCTGTCATCCGCAAGGCGTGGTCGGGCGGCCGGTTCAGCCACGAAGGTCCCTATTATCGCTACGACCAGCTCGAAGTCTGGCCGCAGCCGCAGCAGAAGCCGCATCCGCCGCTCTGGCTGTCATGTTCGGGGACGCCGGCAAGTTTCGAATGGGCGGGTACTCAGGGCCTCGGCATCCTGACCGTGGCCTATCGCGGCGTCGATACGCTGGAACGGCTCAACAAGGTCTATCGCGAGGCCTGGAATGCCGCCGGTCACAAGCCGGGCGGGCACGAAATCTCGGTGCATTATCACGTCGTCATCGCCGAGGACGCCAATGAGGCGAAGGCGATCGCGCGCGAGGCCGTGCGTCGCTATGTCGGCGCCACCACCCATACGACCGAGCGCGTCCGTTCGGATGCCGAGCGCGAGGGGAACGCGGTGCGCGACCGCGTTGCGCAGGAAGTGCTCGACATCGACAAGATGATCGCGACCTACCGGCTTCTCGTCGGCACGCCGGACGAAGCGGTCGCGCTGTTGAAACGCGCGCACGAACTGATGGGATTCACCCAGATCGACTGCACGTTCTATTTCGGCGGGATCACCTTCGAACAGGCGCAGCGCTCGCACCATCTCTTCGCGCGCGACGTGATGCCGCGTATTCGTCATTTGTGATCGATCGGAGCACGCAATGCCCATGTCCCCTGACATCATCGCCGAACTGGCGCCGACCGGCGTTCTGCGCGCCGGGATCAACCTCTCGAACTTCCTGCTCGTCACCGGGAAAACCTCGATGGGCGATCCCGAGGGCGTGTCGCCCGGCATGGCGCTCGCCATCGCGCAGCGCCTCGGTGTTCCGGTGAAATACCTGACCTTCAAGTCGCCGGGCGAACTCGCGGATCAGGCGGGGAAGGGCGTCTGGGATATCGGCTTGATCGGCGCCGAGCCGCAGCGCGCCGAGACCATCGCCTTCACCGCTGCCTATGCCGAGATCGAATCGACCTATCTGGTGCCGGCGGGCTCGCCGCTCAAAACCATCGCCGATGTCGACGCGGCCGGCGTGCGGATCGCGGTGAGCGGCCGCAGCGCCTATGGGCTCTGGCTCGAGCGCAACATCAAGCACGCCCAACTGGTTCCGACCGACTCGATCAAGGATTCCTACGACGCCTTCGTCGGCGGCAAGCTCGAGGCGCTGGCGGGCTTGAAGCCGCAACTTCTCTCCGACGTCGAAACGCTGCCGGGCGCGCGCATCCTCGACGGCAAGTTCAGCGCGGTTCAGCAGGCCGTCGGCACGGCAAAGAAGAACATCGCGGGTGCCGCGTTCTTGCGCGAATTCGTCGAAGAGGCCAAGGCGTCGGGTCTGGTCGCGCGGCTGATCGCACAGCACAAGGTGCGCGGGCTTTCGGTGGCGCCCGCCGCCTGACTGGTTACTGGTCGGAACCCGGTCGCGTGTCGCCGTTGGTCTTTTCCACCGGAACGACCGCGCTGTCGGTCGTTGTGGTCGTGGTTGTGGTGGTCGTGCGCCGTGGCGCGGCATTCGAGGAATTGCACGACGACTTGGTGTGGCTCGTCGGCTGGCCGCCGAAGAAGCACGGAATGTCGTCCTGGAAGAAATGCGGAATGTCGGACGTGAAAGTCTGGCGCGCGCCGTCGAAGAAATCGGCCCGCGCGGGCGCGGTGGCGAGCGCCAGAACGGCCACTCCCGTCATGGCGGCGATGCGAGCCGCGAATAACGTCTTGCCGCCAATATCCTTGGTCATCGTCGACCCCATATCTCGAACAGATGCGCGCCCGTGCGAATGCAAAGGCGTTCAAATATCTAACAATCGGGTCGGGTGATTGGTTCCGTACCGTCGGCGGGGCCCGCCGTCAGGCGGCCGCGGCGGATTGAGCCCTCGGCGTCGCCATCGGCGCGAGGGCGCCATACAACTGACCGAGCAGAATTTCGAGGTTTTGCTCGGTCAGGCCGTGGCCCGCCGTCATCATTTCCAGGCAACCGACGGCCTGGCTGATCTTGCCCAGGGATATGCCGACCGCACAGGAGACTTCTTTCGCGTTGCGCAGGAAGCCGAGGAACCCGGCGGGCTCCATGCTGGTGACGAACTTATGATAGAGGTCGTTGTAATCCTGGAGCACCGTGTCGACGCTGAACCAGTGGGTGCGCAAACGGGTCGCGATGTCGTGCACGCGCTGACGAAGAAAGTCGGCGTGCGCCTTCGGCAAATCGTTGCGCAGCTTCGAGTTCTTGTTGAGGAAAAGCGCGAGGCTCTTGCGTTTCTCTTCGCTTCGAGCGTAGTCGAAGCTGTAGAACATGATCGCTTTCCAGGCGCCGAAAATCGTCAGGGATTCTGATTTGGGGCAACGCAGCGCCAGGATCAACGGCTCCAACGCGTCGAGGTCCTTCGCTTCCCACACGACATCAATGAGCTGAGTCACCTTGCTTTCGGTCGGCTTGTCGCCGCCGAACGCGGCGCGAACGAGCATTTCCATCTTGTTCCGGATGAAGGCCTGAATCGCTTCGCGTTCGGCGGGCGAGACTTCGAAATAAGCCTCGTTCGCGGTGATGCCCTTGAGGGCAAGCGCGTCGCGCATCAGGAATCCGTCCATCGACGGAAGCTGATTGACCGCGCCCAGAATCTTGAAGTCGTTGTCGAAAACTTCCTTATCGCCGTTCGGCGTCAGGCCGACCGCCTGGGCGAGAAACGGCAGCAGATCGGGACTGTCGAACAGCATCGATCGCCCGCCGCGATCGGGATTCTCGGGCTCGAACGGGAGATAGAGTTTTGTCCCGATCGGCGAGCCGTCGGCGCGTCGCGGATCGTTGCTCTTCAGGATTTCCTTGATCAGGACGACGTCGTTGAGCGCCATATTCCTGAAGAGGTACGATTTCTCGCCGCCTTCGCCTTTCAATTTGCGATAGACTTTATTGCAGTTGAAGACCCAGGAGGATTTCGCGCCGAGGGTGGAGCGAAGATTGGCGTTGGCATAATTCATCTTTGGCGTCTCACTCGGCCGTCATTGCGAGGTTCGAGATCATCGTCACGTTCAGGCCACGCGGGACGTGTCGCCACGAACGGCGGCCTTGGCGGCGAGAATGGTCTCGGACATTTCGAGCAGGTAGACGAGGCGGTCGCAGGGCAGGCGCCGGCCGCTATGGACGCTCGTTACCTGTTCCCAGCAATTGACCGCGTGGCTGATCTTGCTGAGCGCGTCGCCGAGGCGCCAATAGGCCTCCTTGGCATTGCGCAGGAATTTGACGAACGGCCCGACATTCTCGGCTTCGACGAATTGGGTGTAGACCGCGTCGTATTCGCGGATGATGCTCTCGACTTCGCGCCAATGGCCGCGCAGCCGCGCGACGGTGTTTCGGCGCAGCGCGTCGACATGGGCGATCACGTTCTTCGGAACCAGATCGCGCGGCACCGCGCTGTCTTTCAGCCAGACCGCGTATTCCTCGCGCTTCGCCTTGGTGCGGATATATTCGAAACTGTAGTAGTTGATTCCCTTCCACGCCGCGAAGATCGCGGGCGCCTCGTCGATCGGGAAGTGGAAGGCGCGAATGAAGTGCTCGAGGGAGTCCATATCCTTGGCCTCCCAGATCTTGTCGACCAGTTGCGAGACCTTGCTGCTGATGCCCTGCTGGCCGCCATAGGCCGCGCGCACCAGCGGTTCGATCTTGTTGCGGATGTATTCCTGAATCGCGAACCGCTCGGCCGGCGTCACTTCGAAATAGCGTTCGTTCGGCAGGAACCCTTCGAGTTCCAGCGCGTCGCTCATGAGGAATCCGTCGAGCGACGGCAGCCGGTCGAGCACGCGCAGAATCTTGATGTCGTGAATGCTGGCTTCGTCGTCGAGCTTCTCGCCGTGCAGGCCGAGCTGGTCGTGCAGGACGTCCGCAAGGTTGGCGCTGTGCAGCATCGCCGACCGCCCGCCTTCGTAGACGTCGGCCATGTTGTAGGGGAAATAAAGTTTGGTTCCGACGCCGGCCTTGTCCGGATGCGGCTCGTCGCGATCGGGCGTCAGCGCCTCCTTGATCACGATCAGCGAATGCATCTGCTGGTTTTTGAAGAGGAACCGGTCCTCGATGTCTTCGGCGACGAATTTGCGATAGACGTCGTTGATATTGAAGACGCGCGAGGACCCCGCCGTCAGCATTGGTTTCAAATAGGAATTTTTGGCGGCCATGTCGAAAAGTGCTCCGGAAACCGGGTCACATTCTTGTGGCCCCCGCTTGGAAATAGCGGGGAAGTGATTGCTTCCCCGTAAAGATTTCGGCGGGGAAACTACTTTCTTTTAAGACTTGTGGCGGCGCCGGTCACAAGTCGATATCCGCCGCTAACCAACAACGGATTTTGACCGTCCGCCGACCCGTTCGCGGGGCCGGCGGACGGCGAAAATACGGGCCTATTCGGCGGCTTCGTGGCTCGACATGGTCAGGCCGTTGCCATAGCTCACGCCTTCGTTGCGCTGCGCCATCATCGACGATTTATGCGGGAAATCGATATAGGCCTTGGCGGGGTCTCGGATCACGCCGAACGGGTCCTTGCCCGCGTCCATCAGCGCCATTGATTCCCGGAGCATCTTCCGGAGCAGGATGATGCCGCCATCGGACGTGCCGAGGTGTTCGTGTTCGCGATCGGCGAAGGTGCCTTGCTGTTCGACCGCCATGCGGTCCTGGTCGCTCACGTCGATATTCCACCAATCCTCTTCGAGCGGTTTGTACTTGCCGAGTTCGGCATGGCCGCGGAAGGATTTGAACGACTTGGTGTTGCTCTTATAGAAGCGGATGAAATATTGCATCACCGACGTGTCGTCCATCGGCACGCGCCAGATCATCGAATTGACGATCGAGCCGCCGTCTTCGACCGGCGGGCCGGCGAAGCGGTTTACGTTCGGGAAACCGTAGCACGAGATGTGCGTGTCGGGGATGCCGTCGACCAGCAGCACGTTGTCGATGCCGTAGGATTTGCGTTCCCAGTGATATTCGATCTTCTTGCCGCCATAGGCCGGGAAGGTATAGCCGTGCAGCCAGGCGAGATGGCTGATGTCGACGATGTTCTCGGCCGCATTGAGCCAGTTGGCGTTGACGTTGCGCATCTGCGCGCCTTTGACGCCGTCTTCCATCTTCATGACGTCGTAGACCGGCAGGACCGGCGCCTCGCCCGGACCCATATAGGCGAACACGAGGCCGCTGAGTTCCTGGGTTGGGTAAGCGGTCAGCTTGACCTTGTCCTTGAAGCCGCTGCCGGCGGGTTCGGCGGGCTGCTGGAGGCAATGGCCCTGCGCGTCGTAAAGCCAGCCGTGATAGGGGCAGCGGATATTGTCGCCTTCGACCCGGCCGTGATCGAGCGCCAGGCTGCGATGCGCACAACGCAACTGCGTCACCACGACCTTGCCGCTTTCGCCGCGATAGATCAGCAGTTCCTCGCCCAGCGTCTTCATGCGCTGGGGCTTCTTGGTCACCAGATCGGTGAGGCCGACCGGCTGCCAATAGCGCCGGAGCAATTCGCCGAGCGGCGTGCCCGCGCCAACCCTGGTCAGAAGCTTGTGTTCGTCCGCGCTCAGCATGTTCGCTCCCCTTTGACTGACGAGGCCTTATTCCCCCACAGCCTAGCCCAATCGCGGGCGCCAAGGAATTGCCGGTTTTGCCATCGGTTATCGAGCGACTCGGGCGTGTCGAAATCTTGTTGCGGTCCTTGCTGCTCTTGACGCCAACCCTGTACCATTTGACGCAGCGCCGGCGGGGCTTGGAATTCTTTGGGGGATCATATGAAAAGAGTTTTGACGGGCGCCATTGCGTTTGCGGCGCTTGCGATGATCTCCCTTTTGCCCGCGCAGGCCGAGCGATATTGGACGGGACTCTATCTCGGCGGCAATCTCGGCGGCGGCGCCAACCTCGACAACGCGCCGGCCGGCTGTATCGATCCTGCCGGCGCCACCAACGGTGCGTTGTGTCGGAAGGTGCCGTTCAGCGGCCTGACCGGCTGGGGGCCGCTCGGCGGCGCCCAGGTCGGCATCAACTGGCAATTCGGCAATTACCTCGCCGGCTTCGAAACCGATTTTCAGGGTGCCTACATCACCTCGAAGACGACGGTCAGCGGATCGTTTCCGAACGTCAACGGCACCGTACCGACCACGCCGGCGGCAACCTTCACCGCCAAGCAGACGATCAACTGGCTCGGCACCGCGCGGGCGCGCTTCGGCTATACCGGATGGGGCAGTGCCCTCGTCTACGGCACGGCCGGACTGGTCTACGGCGAGGAAAGCCTGAACTCGACCTTTAAGACGTCGCTCGGCTTCTCCAATGCCAATGCCCACCCGGTCAACATCGGCTGGGTCGCCGGCCTCGGTGTCGAATACCTGATCACGGATCGTCTGTCGGTGAAGGGCGAGGGGCTATATTACGACGCGGGAACGACGACGATCACCGGCAATCCGGTCTTGGGCTACACCCGCTTCACCAAGTTCGACATGCGCGGGCCGATCGTTCGCATCGGCTTCAACTGGCGCTTCGGCACCATTCCGTCGCCGCCGCCGTTGGCACCGACGCCGGTCGCCGCTCCGGCACCGCGGCCGGCACCCGCGCCAGCGCCGCCACCGGCGCCGCGCGCCTTCATCGTCTATTTCGATTTCGACCGGGCGACGCTCACGCGCGAGGCGCTGAACGTGATCGATTCCGCGGCCGCCACCTTCAAGCAAGGCGGCAGCCCACAGGTTCAGCTTGCCGGTTACACCGATCTGTCGGGCTCGGCGGCTTACAATCTCAGGCTGTCGCAGCGCCGCGCCGACGCGGTCAAAGCCGCGCTGATCAAGGACGGCGTGCCGGGCAATGCGATCGACGCGCGCGGCTTCGGCAAGACCAACCCGCGCGTGCCGACGCCCGACGGCGTGCGCGAGCCGCAGAACCGCCGCGTCGAGATCACCGAATAGAGGAATCGCGGTCGCGCCGATCGTAATAGTGCTTGAGGTTCCAGCCGATCAGCACGGCGCAGACGACGAACAGCGCATAGCCGACGCTGTGCAGGTCCGCGTCGGGCGAGGTCGCCGCGAGGATAAGGCCGCCGATCGCCAGGGCCCCGAGCAGGAAGACGACGACGGCAAGGCCTTCGGCGGTGTCGACGAGCACCGTCGGCAGGATGATTGGAAACCCCGCCCATAATTCATAGGCGAGGCCGGCGAGTGCGGCACCGGCGAGAATGAAGCCGATCGCATAGGAACCGTCGTCGTTGGCGCGGCTCGTGGTGTAGAGCCCGAAAAGAAAGATCGCGGCGATGACCGTGCCGACAATCCATGGCGCGTACCACGACCAGATGTCGCGCCAGCCGGTGCGCGGACGAAGGGCGGAAGTATCCGTCATGGCGACAGCTCCAGGTTGTCGCCTGTAAGTTTTACGACGCGCTAAAGTTCCCGTCATCACGCCAGCCCACCTCACCCGCTCGCTGACGCTCGCACCCTCTCCCCCCAATGGGCGGAGAGGGTTTAATTTTACGGCGCTGACTTGACCCTCTCCGCGCTTGCGGGGAGAGGGAGGGGCCCATTGCGCAAGCAATGGGAGGGTGAGGTGTCGTCTGCAACGATGCGCTGCGATCACCCCATGACATCGAGCAGAGCGGGGCGCACGCCGATCTGATCGATCAGGCGGTCGAGTTCCTGTTTCGCCTGGGCGTTGCCGAGCTGGTGGCGCTCGGCGAGGATGAGTTCGTTTTTCAGCGAATGTTCGAGGCCGGTGAGTTCGGTCACGCGGACCTTGTAGCCGTGTGATTCCAGCACGAGGCCGCGAATGACGTTGGTGATGTGCGCGCCGAATTCGCGGCGCTGGATCGGGTGACGCCACAACTGGTGCAGCGGTCCGTCCTGGGTTTTCAGCAACTGCGCGACTTCCGCCTGGCAGCAGGGCACCAGCGCGATGGTCTTGGCATCGTGGCGCAGCGCGAAGCGGATCGCGTCGTCGGTCGCGGTGTCGCAGGCATGAAGGGCAGCGACCATGTCGACCTTGCCGCCGGCAAGATTGGCGGTGGCGATCGGGGATGAAACGAAGTCCATCCGGCCGAAGCCCAATTCCGTCGCCAGGCTCCGTGACGCGTCGACCAGTTCGTCGCGCACCTCGACGCCGACGACACGGCCGCGCCCGGCGGGACCAAGGATCAATTCATAGAGGATGAATCCGAGATAGGATTTCCCGGCGCCGAGATCGGCGAGCACCGGTTCGCGTGATTCCGCGAGCAGGGCTTCGAGCGACGGACGCAGCAACTGCGTCAGGTGGAGGACCTGTTTCAGCTTGCGGCGCGAATCCGCGTTGAGCGCGCCGTCGCGCGTGAGGATGTGCAGCGCCTTCAAAAGAATGATCGACTTTTCGGGCTGCGCGCTCGGCCA
Source organism: uncultured Rhodospirillales bacterium (assembly GCA_903828515.1). Classification (GTDB taxonomy): domain Bacteria; phylum Pseudomonadota; class Alphaproteobacteria; order ATCC43930; family CGMCC-115725; genus CAIKMD01. The sequence goes on from CAIKMD010000002.1 coordinate 656,701, forward strand.
CAGCTCGGCGATGGTGTCTTTTTCTTTGTTCTTGCGGGCGGTGTGTGGCATCGCCCGAGGATAGAGCGCAGGCGTCCGGAATGACAGATGCCTAAGGCAGCGCCACCGCGTAGCGTTTGTCGATCATCGTGTTGGCGTCAGCGTCCGCGGTCAGCATGCCCTGGCTCTTGAACCATTCCACCTGACGGATCACATCCTTCACGTCGAGTTTGGCGTCGGGATCGTCGTAAGAGATTCCCTGATCGAGCTGTGCCGCCGGCTGGTTGAGGTGCTTGGCGAGGATCGCCAGCACGGCGGGCGCGGTCGGGCCGTTCTGGCGCTTGCCATCCGCGCTGGTAAAGGCGTCGTGATAATCGCGCGAGCCTTTCTTATAGGCGCGCAGGAATGCCTTGATCATGTCGGATTTCTGATCGGCGGTTTTGGTCGCGACGAAGATGATCGTGTTCTGCCACGGCGTCTCGTCGCCGACCCAGGCGAGAAGATGCGCCGAATGGCTGTCCGAGAGTTTCAACGCAAACGTGTTGACCTCGATGCCGACATCGACCTGGCCGCCGGCGACCGCCGTCGCGACATTGGGCAGGGTTTGCAGCGACACCAGCCGCATCGTCTTGCCGTCGAGATGATATTTGTCGATCGCGAGTTCGAGTTCGTAATGGATCGGGCCGCCGACCTGGACGATGCCGATGGTGTGGTTCTCCATGTCCTTGAGCGATTTGAGCCCGGCATCCCACGCCTTGTTGGAGGCAAGGAACGCGCTGCCATGGAAATCCGGCACCTCGCGCCCTTGGCCGCCGATGATCTTCAAGCCGCCTTTGGCCGCGAGATTATAGGCAGCGGCGGTTGCCGCCGTGGTGCCGATGTCGAGGTCGCCGGCGACCACGCCTTGGGCGACCGATTGCGCCGCGTCGAGGCTGATCGCGTCGGCGGCGAGACCTTCGGCCGCGAAATAACCGCGGTCCTGCGCGATGAAGACCGGTCCGGCCGAGGTGACCGGGCCGATGCCGATCTTGATCGCCTCGGCGGCGTTCGCACCGGTTGCCAGCGCGGTGAGGGAGGCGGCAAGCAACGCAAGCGTCGATGGCTTCATGGTGTTCCTCCCTCGAACCGCGTTCCCCGTTGATCGGGGATACGCCGGAATAATCTGCCGCGCCTTACGCGACCCGTTGCTTGGCGTTCAATTCTATTTCGATGTCGGCGACGAGCGGCAGCGAGATGATGAAGAACGTGCCGCCCTCGGTCGTGCCGATCTCTTTGACCTCGGCGCCGCCATGCGGGATGTACATATAGGTGCCGCGATCGGCGGTCTTGCCGCCGAGCCAGGTCTTGCCGTCATAGGTGATCGAGCCGTCGACGAGATAGAAAATCTCGGCGTCCTCGCTGCGATGCGCGGGGATCGAGGCGCCCGGCGCGAGCTTCATCAGCCGTGCCGCCGAACGTCGTTCGCCGAACGTGCCGAGATGCTTGTGCTCGACGCCGGCGAGCTTCCTGTCCATCACCCAGCGCGCGTTCTCGCCCTTCATCACGATCGGCGCGCCGAAGCGCGCCGGCGGATAGCGGAATTTCTGGCCGGCGGCCTCTTCCCAGCAGGCCGCGTGGCTGTCCTTGTTGATCTTGCGGCCGTTCGGGAGAATCTTCGTATAGATGCCGTTGGCGAAGGTGCCGCCCGCCGCGGAGAGGCGTTTCCTCGCCGCGACCAGTTCGGCATGGGTTTCATAAGGAATACCCTCGGGGCCCTGGAACTGCAGGCCGAGGCCGACGCTCGGCTCTTTCTGCAATTGCGGGCCGTAGGACACGCCTTCGGGATAGAAGCCGCAATCGCCGGGGGTCAGGTAACCGTCCTTGATCTGCCGGTCGCCGTCGAACGCATAACGGAACTGGTCGAAGGCGTGCTTGTGGCGCGGCGTCGCGTAACCTGTGTCGTAGGAATTCCACGAGAATTCGAGGGCGGTGCCGGGCACGCCGGTCTCGAGCGGAAATTGCTTGTAGGTCGCGCTGCCTTCGCGCGCGCCGCCCGATCCCATCGGGGTGATTTCGGTAATGCTCATGATGATGACGTCGCGGTTCATGGTGCGGTCTCCCTTAATGGCGGCTTTGCGATCAGGGTGCTTCCACGCCGCAAGAGTGTCAAGGCGAAGCCATGGCGCGATGCGGCGTGGCGTGGCATTCTGGGTGGGCGGGCAAGGGCGCGCGAACGCGCCGGCCACAGCCAAGGGGAGACAAGGGCGATGATCGACATTTATTTCTGGTTGACCGATAACGGTCGCAAGGCGCTGCAGATCATCGAGGAGAGCGGCCTGCCGCATCGGCGCCGGCCGGTCGATCTCACCAAGAAGGAACAGTTTCAGCCGGAGTACCTCAAGATCAGTCCGGGCCACAAGATCCCGGCGATGGTCGACGACGAGGGACCGGGTGGCGCGCGCATCACGCTGTGCGAGTCCGGCGCGATCCTCAAATACGTCGCCGAGAAAGCCGGCGGCGCGCTTTACCCCGCCGAGCCGACGCGTCGCGCGGCGGTCGAGCAATGGTTGTTCTACGGCAGCTCGACCTTCACGCCGCTGGCGCAGCAATACGGCCTCTTCATGCACCGTTTCCCCGAGGACGTGCCGCAAGCGAAGAAACATTACGCCGAGATCGTGCGCGACTGCTTCGGCGTGCTCGACGCGCAACTCGCGAAGAATGCTTACCTCGCCGGCGATTTCTCGGTCGCTGACATCTCGTGCTATCCCGACGTTCACATGCACGGGGCAAAGGGGATGGGATTGGGCGACTACCCGAACCTCGCCCGCTGGGACGCGGCGATCGAGGCACGCCCCGCGACGCAACGCGCGTGGGCGTCGCTTTAAGTTTCGTTCGCTCGAATTTCCCTCCCCCCTTGAGGGGGAGGGCTAGGGTGGGGGGTAATGCGTTCGACGTTGATGCCGTGATCGCGAATTCTCAAACGCGGGCGTGGTCTCAAATATTTCCGCTGTATTCCCCCCACCCTGACCCTCCCCTTCAAGGGGGGAGGGAATTCCAGTCGCGGGTTCGGCGGTCGTTCGTTAGGAGAGGTGTGGTGTTCGTTCGTTTATGTTTGCTCGCCGTTTCGTTGATGGTTGCAGCCGCTTCCGTGTCCCACGCCGAGACCCTGAAACTCGGCACCGCGAAGATCGCGGCGACGGGGCCGATCTATATCGCGCAGGAGAAGGGATATTTCGCCGCCGAGGGATTGACCGTCGATGTGATCTATTTCGATGTCGCGCAGGGCATCGCGGTGGCGGCAGCGTCGGGCGATATCGATGTCGGGGATTCGGCGTTCAGCGCGGCGTTCTTCAATCTGGCGGGGCAGGGCGCGCTGAAGATCGTCGCCGGCCAGGCGCGCGACGTGCCGGGGTTTCGCATCTTCGCCGTCGTTGCCTCGAACAAAGCGTATGAGGGCGGGCTCAAATCCTTCAAGGAGCTTGCCGGGCACTCGATCGGCAACGGCCAGGCCGGATCGGTCCTGCAATACAGCCTGACCCAGATCGCCGAGAAGCACGGCGTCGATCCCAAAACCCTGCGCTTCGTGTCGCTGCAATCGTTGCCCAACGTCGCCACGGCGGTCACCGGCGGACAGGTCGATGCGGCGGTGCTGACGGGTTTTCTCGCGGTGCCCGGATCGGCGCGCGGCGATATGAAGATGCTCGGCTGGACCGGCGACGAGGTGAGCTATCAGGCCGGCGGAATCTATGTCTCGACCAAGACCGCCGACACGCGGCCGAAAACCGTCGAGGCCTTCCTGCGCGCGTTCCGCAAGGGCGCGCAGGATTATCGCGATGCCTTCACCGGTCCCGACGAAAAGCGTTTGGACGGACCGACCGCCGATGCGATCGCGTCGATCATCGCCAAGAACACCGGTCAATCGCTCGACGACGTGAAGCGCACGGTTTCTTATGACGATCCGAAGGGCCGGCTCGACGTGACGGACGTGCAGCGTCAGATCGCGTGGTACAAATCGCAGGGAATGATCAAGCCCGAGATCGACGCTGATCGCGCCATCGACATGCGCTATGTGATGCCGGTTCCCGCGAAGTAAGTCTGACGCTGCCTCGTTCGCCGTTTACGGCGACGGTGCGCCTGTCGTATCGGGTGGCGCGTCGGGGGCGCCGGGGACGGTGCCGAGCGCGTGCGGCTCCTGGCCTTTCACATAGGTGGTGCCCTCGACCGTGACGGTTTCGGGCGGCGTGATCGGTGTCGGCACGGACGAGGCCGTCGATGCGGGGCGCGGCGCGGGCAGGCGCGGCGCCGGCGCATCGGGTTGCGCGAAGGCGGCGCCGTTGGCAGGCCGCGCGCCGTTGCTGTCAATGACGAGCGGCTGATCGGTGGGCGCTTCGGGCGGGGATGAAATATCCGGCGGGGTCAGACGTTGCGGCGCGCCGCTGGCGACGCCCGGAATGCGCGGCAGGATCGTGTCGGTCGGCTGCGTATCGGCGCGTGGCAGCGGCGGCGGGGGTGGCGTCAGCAGCACCGGCGGTGTCGGTGTTTCGACCTGGGGTGTTTCGAGCCGGGGTGTTTCGACGGGCATCGTATCGAATTGGCGCGCGGCCGGCGGCGGCGGTGCTTCGGTTGGAATCGATTTGGGTTCGGCGACCGGCGCCACGTCCAGGACCGGTTGGGCCGGTGCGACCGGCGCGGGTTCCGGCGTCGCGATGGTTGGCGCGACCGGTTGCAGTTGAGGCGCCGGTGTTTGCGCCGGCAGGTTAGGCTGCAACAGGGTCTGGTCGAGCGGCTGTGCCGGTTGCGCGGGCGTCGTGTAGCCCGGCGACCGCGATGCGCGATCGGTCGGTGGCGTGGTGATCTTTTGATAGGCGTAATAGGCGGCGCCGGCGCCGGCCGCGATGATCAACAGGATCGCGATGCCCCAGGGCGCGCTCGAACGGCCTTCGGCCTCATGCGCGCGCGACAGCTCCAGCGGCCGATCGTCGGGCGTGATGGTGAAGCGCGTTTCCTTCGACATCTTCGGTTCCGTGAAGCGGGGTTCGGGCATCGTCAGCATCCTGTCTCGCCACCGCGCGCGGGCGGGCGCGGCGGGATCAGTTGCCGGGGGCCGCGCCTTTCGTGGGGCTGCCGGTAATATAGGCCGCGGCATCGGGTTTTGCTGCATCGCTGCGCGCCGATGTCGCAGCCGCCATGCCGCCGTTGAGCTGGGCAAAGGCGGCGACGCCGTCCTTGGCTTTTTGCAGGAGGGTCAGCAACGCCCCACGCGCATCGGTCGCGTAATCGGCATAGAGATAATAGGTGACCAGCCGGCCCCGGACCGCGGCCATCGCCATGAGGCAGACCTGATTGAATTTATCGTCGCCCTGATTGGCCTTGGCGATGAAGGCGAAATAGGCGATTCCGGGAGCGCGTTCGATCATGCCGAGCGGCGCGAAGCTTTGCATGGTGACCGCGCCCTGGGCGCGGCCAAGGCGCTGATCGATAGTTTCCTTCAAGGTTGCCGGATCGATCTGCGCCGCGACGGTCTGATCGAATGTCGCTGCGTCGAAATCGCGGGTCTGCGTCGCCTTCGGCGTCATGACGATGCCGAAATCGTGGATGCGCGCGCCGGTGCCGATATGCGCGCGCAACTGACCGCAATCGCCGAACACCGCGTCGATGATGTTGTCGGGATTGGCCTTCGCCTGAACCGTCACTGATTGCTGCATCATGTCGTCGGGATAGAGGCAATAGCCGGTCGGCGGATTGAACCCGAGCATGACGCCGCCGACATCGAACGAGGCGGGACCGGTGGGGAGCGCGAGCGCCGGATCGGGCAGCGGCGAACTTTGCGCCAGCACTGCCGGCGCGGCGCGGCCCATCGTGCCGACGAAAGCATAAAACACGGTACACGCCAGCACGATCGCGACGCCGGCCGGCAGGCTTTGGGCTCGGCGCAGGAGACGCGGCCCATCCGCGGCCATGACCCGGCCGGTCGCCGCCAACCCCGCCACGATAGCGCCGCCGAAGAGAGCGCCGGTCATTGCGGCCATGATCAGTCGCGTGATGTCCATGCCATGGTGATGCCCGAGGAAGATGGCGAAACCGAGGCCGAAGCGCGGCGACGCTGCGAAGGTGGGACCAATCGAGGGAGAGGGCGCGGCGACGGGACTTGCATACATAAGCAAAACAGGAGTTTGATAGAGGTTTGGCGCAGGAAAAGTGAACGATGGCGCGGATCGACCTCGACATGGATGTGTTGCGAACCTTGGTGATCGCTCAACAACTCGGCGGATTCAACCGGGCCGCGGAACAAGTTGGACGATCACAGTCGGCGGTCAGCCAACAGATTCACAAGCTCGACGAACGGATCGGCCAGCGACTGTTTCGCAAACAAGGCCGAGGTCTGGTTTTGACGGAGGCCGGCGAAGTCATCCTCGCTTATGCCAAGCGTATCATCGAACTCAACGATGAAGCGGTGGCCGCCGTCCGCGGGGTCGGCGTCGACGGTTCCGTTCGTGTCGGGCTGCAAGGTGATTTTGCCGATACCTGGCTACCGGCCGCGCTGGGACGCTTCAAGCGGGCGCACCCGAACGTGAGGATCGAAGCGACCATCGATCGAAATTACGCGCTCGTGGAGCGGCTGGACAAGCGGCAGTTGGATCTTGCCGTGATCTGGGGCCTCAAGCCGCGTACCGGCGCGGAAGTCCTGGTGACTCTGCCGATGATATGGGTCGGCCGTAAGAAGACGCCCTGGCGGCGATCCGATCCGATTGCGCTCGCCCTTTTCAGCGCGCCGTGTTTTTTCCGCGCCGCTGCGATCGCCGCGCTCGATTCCGCCAACGTACCGTGGCGTGTTGAATTCACCAGCCTCAATCTTTCGGCACTTTGGGCCGCCGTCGATGCAGGGCTCGGCATCACAGTACGAACCATCGCGAGCGTACCGAACCATCTGGTCGCGTTGCGTGGTCGCTCCGGGCTTCCCCGGCTGCCGTCCGTCAAACTTTGTCTCGACAGCGGTGGCCGGCCGCTGACGCCGCCCGCCGAACGGCTCAAGGAAATTCTTCTCGAAACCATGCCGCCAAGCCTGACCGCCGGCCGCTGATAAAATTCTTCAACGCGCATCGTTCAGTTTTTCCGAACGATCCACTTAAGAACTATCGACTCATCCCGGACCGCACCCTGGCTTAGTTTTCCTCGTGTCACCAGGGGAAAGCAGATGCCATTCATTCGCATTACCGTTTTCGGTCCGACACTCTCCGTCCAACATATCGAGCGCCTTCAGCAAGGGACGACCGACCTGATGGGATCGGTCATGCGCAAGCCGCTGCAAGGCACATCCGTGCTGGTCGAGCAGGTCGGCCAAGGCGGTTGGCGCATCGCCGGCGAACCCGTCGGGGCCGCCGCGCATGTCGATGTGGTGATCGGCAAAGACACGAACAGAACAGCCGACATTGCACAGTTCATGTCGAGGATGATGAAACTGCTCCGCTCGGTCGTCGGGCGAGAACTCCGCGACGAGACTTATATCGTCGTCCACGAAATGGACGCGACCACCTATGGCCGCGGCGGTCTGAGCCGCGCCGAACGCGACCGCGAACGCGAACGCGCGACGTGATGAGGCAGCAACGATGACAGACGTGACCCCCTTCAGGATCGAAATCCCTGAATCCGTGCTCGATGATTTGCGCGCGCGGCTCATGCAAACGCGCTGGCCCGATGAGGCGCCGGGCGGCCCCTGGGCGTTCGGGACCGAACTTACTTATATGCGCGATCTCGTCGCGTACTGGCGCACGGAATACGATTGGCGCCTGCACGAGGCAAACCTCAATCGGTTCGCCCAATTTCGCACTCGGCTTCACGACATCGATCTGCACTTCATCCACGAAAAGGGCGAGGGTCCGGCGCCTTATCCTCTTCTGCTGATGCACGGATGGCCGGGCTCGATTGTCGAATTTCGGGAATTGATTCCGCGCCTGACCCAGCCTTCGGCATTCGGCGGCGATGCGGCGGACGCCTTCACGGTGGTTGCACCGTCGCTGCCCGGTCACGGATTCTCCTTCACACCCAATCAAAAGCGATTTGGCATCATCGAGATCGCCGACGCGCTTGCCGCGCTGATGACGGACACCCTCGGTTATTCGCAATTCGCGGCCCACGGCCATGATTGGGGAGCCTTCATCTCGACCCGCCTGGGTTACGCCTTTCCGGAACGGCTACTGGGGATTCACATCACGCTTCTCGCGGTTCCGCGCGAATTACTGACCGCGCCGCGGCTTACGCCGGAAGAAGCGCGTTTCAACGATCAGCTCCGTCACTGGCAGCGCGAAGAGACCGGCTATTCGGCGATGATGGGGACGAAGCCGCAAACCCTCAGCTACGCGTTGACGGACTCACCGACCGGTCTGGCCGCCTGGATCATCGAGAAGTTCCGCACCTGGAGCGATTGCGGCGGCGATGTCGACCGACATTTCGGGCGGGACGTGCTGCTCACCAACATCATGATGTATTGGATCACCGGCGCGATCAATTCGACTTTCTGGCCTTACTACGCCCGCCATCACGGGCCGTGGATCGTACCTGCCGGCGAGCGCGTGACGATTCCCGTCGGCTATGCGGAACACCCGAAAGAGATTCTCACACCGCCGCGATCGGTCGCCGAGACACTTTATGCCGACATCCGCCGTTGGACGTCGATGCCGCGCGGCGGTCACTTTCCGGCCTTGGAAGATCCCGACAGTCTCGCTCGCGAAATTCGAGAATTTTTCCGGCCGCTTCGTGCTGAACGGGAGCGATTGCCATGAGCCAGACAGCACCATTGAAATCGGTCGCCGTCGTGGGGGCTGACGATATGTTACACCGCAATGCTGATCGACACGTCGTTCCTTACTGGCGGCTGTGGTCGGCCTGCTTCCTCGGCTTCGGTGCGATCGGCATGACGATGCAGGTCATGCCGGCCTATGCCCACGAGCGCTTGGGAGCGGATGCCATCACCGCCGGCCTGGCGGTGACGATCGGATCTCTGGCCACGATGTTCTCGCGCCCGATCTCGGGACGGTTTGCCGATCAAAGCGGCGGACGACGCGTCGCGATGGTTGGCGCCATCCTCGGTCTGATCGGCGGCATCGGCCACATTGTGGCGACAAACCTGCCCGTCCTGATTCTTGCCCGCCTCTTTCTCGGCGCGGGCGAAGGCGCATTGTTCACCGGGTCCGTCGGCTGGATCCTGGCGCATACAGCACAATCACAGCGGGGCAAGGTCGCAGGGCATTTTGGCCTGTCGATGTGGACGGGGCTGGCGTCCGGGCCAATGCTCGGAACCGCGATACTATCGATCGGCACTTATCGCGACGTCTGGATTGCGGCGAGCATCATTCCGATGCTCTCCTGGGTGCTGGTCGCATCGACACGGCCAGAGGAGCGCGTCTCGTCCGGCGGCACGAAAATCCGCCGCGCCTTGTTTCCAAGGGCGGCATGGGTGCCCGGCGCTTCGGGCGTATTTTCCAGCATTGGATATGGGGTCGTCGCGGCGTTTCTGGTACCGCGCTTCGCCGCCCTCGACTTTGCGGGACAAAACTTCGCGCTCACCGTGTTCGGTATCGCGTTTATAATGATCCGCTTTCTGGGCAGCGGATATGCCGATCGTTTCGGCGCAAGACGGGTACTCCTATCAGCCTTCCTGATCGAGTTCGTCGGACTTGCCGGATTATTTTTTACCGATGTGGAGTGGCTCGCTTTCGCTGCGACAGCGGTAACAGGTGCGGGGCTTTCCCTGTTGCTTCCGAGCGTCACGAGCCTTGTAACGGAAGCTGCGGATCCGCGCGAACGTACCGCGGCTTTGGGTGCCGTGACGTCCGCGTGGGACTTGGGGGTTGCGATCGGGGGCCCGCTCGGCGGATTTGTTGCCGGCGCCTCGAACGCGGGGCCGTTCGCCCTGGGTGCTGTGGCGGCGCTGATCGCGATAGCACCGCTGGCGATCAATTCCAAACGTGAACACGAGCTCGTGCCGCCAAAGCAAGCTTAAGCAACAGGCTCGCCAACGGCTCGATCCGGGTTACGCGCGCTCATGACGCGCTTTCGGGTCCGACCGGAAATCGCTATGGTTCCGGCAGGGGCGGCCGGTGAATGCCGGACGATGCGTCGGCGCGGCGAGCGCTCGGCGCGACTTGAGGCGGGGAGATCTTTCGATGACGGCAAGTCCGGGCCGGCATTGGCGCATGTTGGTCGGTGCGTTGGGGATTGTTTTCCTGTCATCAGCGCTTTTGTCGGGCATGGCGGTGGGTGCCGACGCGCCGCCGGACCTGCGGGCGATCAAGGAAAAGGGCGTCCTGCGGATCGCGATCACGAATTTCGACATTCCGCCCTTTCATGTCCGCCAGCCCGACGGAACCTATGCCGGAAAGGACATACAGTTCGCGCGTCAGCTCGGTGACGCGCTCAAGGTCCGCATCGTCTTCGACGACACGCCCACCACGTTCGATGGGGTCGTCGATGCGGTCGCCAGCGGTCGCGACGACATCGGCCTGAGCAAATTGTCGCAAACTTACGATCGCATCGCCGGTGTCCGCTTTTCCTCGCCGTATCTCACCCTGCAGCACGCGCTGATCTACAACCGAAAGACAATCGCCGGCCTCGCGAAGGGCGGTCCGCCCGAAAATGCGTTGCGCGACTTCGCCGGCCGGATCGGCGTGATCGAAGCCAGCGCCTATGTCGATTTCGCGACGGATGATTATCCGAAGGCCCAGGTTGTGCCGTTCGCCACCTGGGGCGCGACGATCCAGGCGCTGAAAGACGGCAAAATCGACATGGTCTATCGCGACGAGTTCGAGACGCGAACCGTCCTTATCCAGGACCCGGCGATCCACGTCGAATACGGCGTCGCGGTCCTATCCGACCGGCGGTCGTTTCTGGCCATGGCGGTTTGCGATAGCTGCGCCAAGCTGGAGGAATTCATCAATTACTTCATCGCACAGCATCCGGGCGCTTATGACCTGGATCGGATCCTCACCATGCACGTGACGAACTGAGGTCCGGCGCGATGGCAAAATCCGGATCAATCGCGACGAAAATCGCCCGTTGGCTCAATCAGCCCCTTACCGTGGTCGGCTCGGTCGTGGTCGCGCTTGCGCTCGGTGCGACGCACTGGCCGGTCGTCGACGAACTGCGCCCGATCGGCGATATCTATATCGGCCTGCTGCAGATGTCGGTATTGCCGTTTCTGCTCGCGACCATACCGCTCGCGGTTCGCTCGCTCATGACGGGGGCGACCAACCGCAATCTGATGCAGTCGCTCGCGGTTCTGATCCTCGGCTCGACCGTCGTCATTGCGCTGGCCGGGGTGCTGGCGCCGATCGCCATTTTCCATTTCATGCCGTTCGACCACGACACGATCGCGGCGGTGGGCGCCCTCGTCGGCGGTGCCGCCGGCAACGCGGATCTGACCTTCGCGCTCGATGCCGGCAATGATGTGAACGCCGGCTATGTGCTAGGGAGCGGTTTGCAGTCGATCATTCCCGCTAACATTTTCGGCGCGCTGTCGTCGAACGACACGATGCGGGTTCTGGTCTTCGGCGCGTTCTTCGGCACCGCCATGGTGATGTGCGAACGCAAATCGGGACGCTCGCTGTTCGGCGCCTTGCGCAGCCTGCACGATGCCTGCCTGCTGATGTTCCAGTGGGTGAACACGCTGTCGCCGATCGGGATCATCGCGCTGATCGCGCCGCAAATCTCGAAAATCGGCCCGAGCGTCTATGTCGTGCTGGCGCATTTCTCCTATGTATTCTTCGGCCTCAGCGCCGTGATCCTCGTCGTGTCGATCGTGATTCTCGCGATCGCGCTGCGCCTCGACATACCGCTGACCTTCGCGCGGTTTTCGAAGCCGATGATGGTCGCGGCCGCCACGCGCAACACCATCGCCTGCATCCCCGTCGCGGTCGAGACGATGATCGAGGAACTGCGCGCGTCGCGGCAAACCTGCGAACTCTATATCCCGGTCAGCTTTTCAACGTTGCGCTTCGGAACCATACTTCACTTCGCCGTGGCCGCCGTGTTCGTTGGCGCGCTGCTCGGCCGCGATTTCGGCCTCGGCGATATCCTGCTGATCGCCGTCCTCTCGGTCACGGCCTCATTCGCGACCCTCGGGATCAACGGGGCGGCGGCGTTGGCGCCGCTCGCGGGCGTTCTGCGGCCGTTCGGCCTGCCCTACGAACTGGCCTTTCCGTTGCTCGTCATCATCGATCCGCTGGCGCTGATGGTGCGGGTCATGGTCAACGTGGCGGTGAACTGCGTTATCCCAGCCGTCGCCGCGCGGCGCCTGCCCGAGGAAATGCCGGAAGCAGAAGCGCAAGCTGTTCCCGCGGAATAACGTGATAAAACGGGTCGATAACCCGCTTTCGGCAAATGAGCTTTTGATTGATGGCATGGCAACGTGGTACACTCCGGCCGTCGGCGTCGGGGGACGCATAAGGCCGGACCAATCAGTTTCATGATCGTCAGCACATTCAGGAATCGTCCGGCCGTCGCGACACTTTTTTCGCGTTGGCTTTGTGTCGTCGGAACACTCGCCGTCGCGGCGTGCTCGCCGGTCGGACCCGATTTCAAGCAACCGTCGTCCTTGCTGGAAAATAGCTGGTGGGAAGCGCGCAGCGTCGCGAGCCAGCCGACCGAGGCGGTCAGCGCCGACGCGTTCTGGGCCGGCTTTCACGACGAGACGCTGCTCAGTCTGTTGAAGAAGGCTGATCAGCAGAGTCTGACCCTGCTCAGTTCGGTCGAACTGGTGACCCAGGCGCGGGAACAGGTTCGCATCGACCAGGGCAATCTCCTGCCGAGCGTGTCGTTGAACGGCAGCAGCACCTATAACCAGCCGACCACCGCCTCGGCCTTGCGGGGCCAGAATCGCGGCGCGACGACGGATCAGTTGCTCGGGCAATTATCCTGGGAGATCGATTTCTGGGGCGGGCTGCGGCGTTCGCTCGAGAGCGACCGCGCCGTGCTGGCGAGCGCGCAGTTCGGGTTGGCGGCGGCGCGGGTGTCGCTGGAGGCGAGCGTCGCCAGCGCCTACATCAACGTGCGGATGATGGAGCGCCGCGTCGAAGTCTCGCAAGCCAATCTCAAACAGCAGGTCGAGGACGCGCGCATCGCCGAGGCGCGGTGGCGCGGCGGCGCCAGTTCGGAACTCGACTTCCAGCAAGCCGAGGCGCTTTACGAACAAACCAACGCGCAATTGCCGGTGCTGCGGCAAAGCCTCGCGCAGTATCAGCATTCGCTCAGCGTGCTGCTGGGCGAGGCGCCCGATTACGTCGCCCGCAACCTCCCGACCAATGCCGGGCTGCCGGCGGTGCCGGGTGTTCTGCCGATCGGCGCGCCGCATGATCTGTTGCGCCGTCGTCCCGACGTGCTGCAGGCGGAACTGAACGCGGCCGCGCAGTCGGCGCGGATCGGCGTTGCCGAGGCGCAGCTTTATCCGACCTTCAGTCTGACCGGCGCGTTCGGCTACGCGGCGTCGGCGACCAGCATCGGCAATCTCTTTCGCTGGAACAATCGCACCATCGAATACGGCGCGGCTTTCACCTTGCCGATTTTCGATCGCGGCAAGCTCTATAGCCAGGTGAGAGTGCAGGACAGTCTGTTCCGCCAGGCGGTGCTGACCTATCAGAATCAGGTGCTCACCGCGCAGCAGGATGTCGAGGACAATCTCGCCGCGATCAAGGGGCAAAGCGGACAGGTCGACGCACTCGGCCGCGCCGATACGGCTGCCGCGCGCGCTGCGTCGCTCGCCTATAAACAATATTCCGCGGGTCAGGTCGATTACACGACGGTGAGTTCCGCCGAGCAGACCCATGCGACGACCTCGGACTCGCTGGTTCAGGGCCAGGCCGGGGTGTTGCAGGCCTACGTCGGCGTGTTCCGCGCGATCGGCGGTGGCTGGGAGCCCGCGCCGCCGAGCGAGAAAGAAGGAGTCTTCCCATGAACGCGGCAAGATCACGGACGCTCGCCGTCATCCTGGTGATGCTGGTGGTGCTGACGGGCTGCAAGCCGAAAGAGGAAGCGGACGCGAAGGCGACGCCGATCCCGGTTGCGGTGGTGAGCGTGACGACCAAGCCGGTCAAGGACGTGATCGAGCTCGACGGCTCGGTGTCGCCGTTTCAGCAGGTGAATCTGGTGGCGCGGGTTCCCGGCACGCTGGAACAGGTCAATTTCAAGGACGGCGATGTCGTCACGGCGGGTCAGGTCCTCGCCGTGATCGAACAGCCGCCTTACGTCGAGCAGGTCAATCTCAACCAGGCGAAGCTGGTTCAGACGCAGGCCGATTACCGACGCCAGACCGATCTGCTGAGGCAGAACGCGACCTCGCAGAGCAATGTCGAGACCTCGCTGTCGAACCAGCAACAGGCGCAGGCGAATCTGAAAATCGCCCAGATCAATCTCGACTATACGGTGGTGAAGGCGCCGTTCGATGGCATCGTCGGCCGCCGGCAGGTCGATCCCGGCAACTATGTGGGTGCGACGGTCGGCGGCACGGTGCTGGCGACCGTGATGCAGATCTCGCCCGCCTATGTCTATGCCTCGATCGGCGAGCGCGATGCGATCCGCATCCGCGACAAGATGGCGGCCGGGCAGAACGCGATGAACGCGGTCGGGCGCGCGGTCGTCCATGCGCGCCTCCAGGGCGATAGCGGTCCGGGCGAGGAGGGCGTGCTCGACTTCATCGATCATCAGGTGAACCAGACCACCGGCACCTTGCAGGTGCGCGGCCGGTTTCAAAACGGCACGCGTCATCTGATCCCCGGCTTCTACGCGAAGCTCGCCATCGATGTCGGGCCGGAACGCCAAGCGGTGGTGCTCCCGAGCGCGATCGTCAAAGCCGATCAGCAAGGCGAGTTCGTCTTTCTGATCGGCGACGACAAGCACGCGCATCGGCGCAACATCGTGACGGCGCAACTGCCCGGCGAATACAAGGAAATCGTCAGTGGCCTGAAGCCGGGCGATCAGGTCGTTACCGAAGGCGCCAACATGCTGTCCGAGGGACAGACCGTGCAGATCGTCGGCGCGGGCAAAGCCGGTTGAGGCGGCAGTCGCGAGGCGAAGCGGAGCGCGCGCGTGATCGCTAGGTTCTTCATCGAGCGGCCGGTGCTCGCCAACGTCATCGCGGTGCTGATGCTGGTGCTCGGCGCGGTCGCGATCCTCGGCCTGCCGATCGCGCAATATCCGCCGATGACGCCGCCGACCATTCAGGTCACCACCAGTTTCCCCGGCGCCAGCGCCGTCACGGTGCAACAGCAAGTGGCCCGTGTCATCGAACAGCAGGTCAACGGCACGGAAGGCATGATCTACATGCAGTCCAATTCGTCGGATGACGGGCGGTACGCGCTGACCGTGAGCTTTGCGGTCGGAACCGATACCGATCAGGCGCAGGTCGCGGTGCAGAACCGCGTGTCGATCGCGGTGCCGAAGCTGCCGGCTTCGGTGCAGCAGCAGGGTGTCGTCACCAAGAAGAAATCGACCGCCATCCTGCAGATCGTCACCCTGACCTCGTCCGATCCACAGCAGGACGGATTGTTCCTGAGCAATTTCGCCGGACTGCAACTGCGCGACTATCTGGCGCGCGTGCCGGGCGTCGCCGACGTGACCGTGTTCGGCATCGGCCAGTACAGCATGCGCGTCTGGCTCGACGCGGCGCAGATGAGCGCGCGCGGCCTCGTCCCATCGCAGATCGTCTCCACGATCAGCCAGCAGAACCAGACGGTGACCGCCGGACAGATCGGCATGCCGCCGACGCCAGCGGGTCAGCAATTGCAACTGACGATCAAGGTCGATTCACCGCTGACCAACCCCGACGATTTCGCGAACCTCATCGTCAACACCGCGCCGGACGGCAGCCTTACCCGACTGCGCGATGTTGGTCGGGTCGAACTGGGCAGCACGAACTACAACCAGGCCTTCCATCTCGACAATCATCCGGCGGGCGGCATCGCGATCTATCAGCTCCCCAATGCCAACGCGCTGCAGACCGCTGCCGCCGTGCGCGCGAAGATGAACGAATTGGCGACGCGCTTTCCGCCGGGCCTGCGCTACGACATTCCGTTCGATACGACCGGTTTCATCAATGCGTCGATCGACGAGGTCTATCACGCATTGTTCGAGGCGGGTGGGCTGGTGCTGATCGTCATTATGGTGTTCCTGCAGAACTGGCGCGCCACGCTGGTGCCGGCGACCACCGTGCCGATCACCATCGTCGGCGCCTTCGCGGTGATGGCGGCGCTGGGTTTCAGCATCAACCTGCTGACGCTCTTCGCGCTGGTTCTGTGCATCGGGATCGTCGTCGACGACGCCATCGTCGTCGTCGAGGGGGTGGCCCAGCATATCGAGAAGGGCAAGACGTCGCGTCAGGCGGCGATCGACGCGATGCACGAACTGGTCGGCCCGATCGTCGGGATTACGCTGGTGCTCACCTCGGTGTTTTTGCCGGCGGCGTTCATTCCCGGCATCACCGGGCAGATGTACCGGCAGTTCGCGCTGGTAATCGCCGCCACGGCGGTGCTCTCGGGCATCAACGCGATCACCCTGAAGCCGACGCAATCGGCGCAATATCTGCGCCCGATCGCGCGCGATCACAAACCCAATGCGTTCGCACGCTGGTTCGAGCGGGTTCTCGGCCGCGCCGAGGCGGCCTATCAGCGCCTCATCGGACGCATGCTGCGCCGGCTGTGGTTGAGCGCGGCTCTTGCCGCCATCCTGATCATCGCCGCGTGTTACGGCTTCACCCGCATCCCGACCGGGTTCATCCCGACTGAAGATCAGGGCTATCTCATCATCGCGCTGCAATTGCCCGACGCGGCCTCGCTCGAGCGCACCGAAACCGTCGTGCGCCAGATTGTCGATACGGCCGGGGCGATCCCCGGCATCGACCACATCATCAGCATCGACGGCATTTCACCGCTCGACGGCAACGCGACCTTATCCAACGCCTCGCTGATCTATCTGACGCTGAAAGACTGGTCGGTGCGCGGCAAAAACCACGGGCAGGACCTGCTGACGATCTATCGCCGGCTCAATGCCGAACTCGCGACGCTGCCGGGCGTCAGCGCCAAGGTGCTGGTGCCGCCGCCGATCAACGGGCTGGGCCTCTCCGGCGGTTTCCAGATGCAGGTCGAGCTGACCGACGGCAGCGACGATTACCCGAAGCTCGCGGATGCGACCCAGGCCCTGGTCGCCGCCGCATCGGCCGACCCGCGCATCCTGCTCGCCTTCACCTCGCTGCGCGCGGCGGTGCCGGCGACGCGTCTCACGCTCAATTGGGCGCGCGCCGAAAGCCTCGGTGTCACCATCGGCAATGTCTACAGCGTGCTGCAATCCTATCTCGGCTCGGCCTTCGTCAATCAATTCCCGAAATACGGCCAGAATTTCTCGGTCTATGTCGAGGCGGACGGACCGTTCCGGCGCGATCTCGATGCGATCGGCAAGCTGACCGTGCGCAGCCAGTCGGGCGCGATGGTGCCGATCAGCGCGTTCATGGACGCCAAGCCCTTCACCGAGCCGGCGATCGCCTCGCAATACAATCTGATGCCGACGGCGACGATCAACGGCGCCGCCGCGCCGGGTCATAGCTCGGGCGAGGCGCTCGCCTTGCTGGAAAATCTCGCGCATGAGTTGTTGCCACCCGGCGTCGGCTACGAATGGACCGCGATGTCCTATCAGGAGAAGCTGGTCGGCAAGACGGTCATTCTGGTTTTCGGGCTTTCGCTGCTGCTGGTCTATCTCGTGCTCGCCGGACAATACGAATCCTGGCTCACGCCGATCCCGGTCCTGCTGGCGGTGCCGCTGTCGCTGGTCGGCACGGTGATCGTGCTCAGTCTCGTCGGCTTGCCGAACAACATCTATGTCCAGATGGGGCTCGTCCTGCTGATCGCGCTCTCGGCCAAGAACGCGATCCTGATCGTCGAGGTCGCGCATGATGAGCATCGCGGTGGCGCGGACCTGGTGAGCGCCGCGCTCGAAGGCACGCGCCGGCGCTTTCGACCGATCATCATGACCTCGATCGCGTTCATTCTCGGCGTTGTGCCGCTCTTGATCGGGAACGGCGCGGGGGCGGCGGCGCGCAAATCGATCGGCATCACCGTGTTTTCCGGCATGTTGTCGTCGACCGTGCTGGCGGTCGCATTTGTGCCGGTGTTTTTCGTCGTCATCGGGCATTGGCAGGAACGGCGGGACGCGAAGCATTCGGTACCAGCAACCCAGCACGGTGGCCCCCGATGATCGCGGCGTATTTCATCGAGCGGCCGGTCCTCGCCAATGTGATCGCGATCCTCATTCTCGTGCTGGGCGGGGTCGCTATCGGCGTGTTGCCGGTCGAGCAATATCCCCAGCTCACCCCGCCGACGATCCAGGTCACCACGAGCTATCCCGGCGCCAGCGCCTTGGCGGTGCAGCAGCAGGTTGCCCGCGCGATCGAGACGCAGGTCAACGGCGTCGAGGGCATGCTCTATATGCAGTCCTATGCGTCGAATGCCGGCGACTACTCGCTGACGGTCAGTTTCGCGGTCGGCACCAATCCCGACCAGGCGCAGATCGCGGTGCAGAACCGGGTCAATATCGCGCTCCCGAACCTGCCGACGCCGGTGCAGCAGCAGGGCGTGTCGATCAAGAAGAAATCGACCGCGATCCTGCAGATCATCACCCTGACCTCGTCGGTCGCGACGCAGGACGCGCTGTTTCTCAGCAATTACGCGAGCCTCAACATTCACGACCGGCTGGCCCGGTTGCCCGGCGTCGCCGATGTCGATGTGTTCGGCATCGGCCAGTACAGCATGCGCATCTGGCTCGACACCGCGCAGATGACTCAGCGCGGCCTTGCGCCGTCGAGCGTGATCAACGTCATCAACCAGCAGAACCAGACGATCAGCGCCGGTCAGATCGGCATGCCGCCAGCGCCGGCGGGCCAGCAACAGCAACTCACCGTGATCGTCGACAGTCCGCTGACCAATCCCGACGATTTCGGCAATCTGATCGTCAGCACGGCGCCCGATGGCAGCATCACGCGGCTGCGCGACGTGGCGCGCCTCGAACTCGGCAGCGTCAATTACAACCAGGATTTCCACCTCGACAACAAGCCGGCGGCGGGCATCACGATCTATCAGCTCCCAGACGCCAACGCCCTGCAGACGGCAACGGCGGTGAAGACCGAACTCGCGCGTCTCGCCGGCGCCTTTCCCGAAGGAATGAAGTCGGACGTGCCGTTCGACGCGACCGTGTTTGTGCGCGCCTCGGTTCACGAGGTCCAGCAGACATTGATCGAGGCGGGCGTGCTGGTCCTGATCGTCATTCTGGTATTTCTGCAGAACTGGCGCGCGACCATGGTGCCGGCGACGACGGTGCCGGTCACCATCATCGGTGCCTTCGCGGCGATGGCGGTACTCGGCTTCAGCATCAACCTGCTGACCCTCTTCGCACTGGTGCTGTGCATCGGCATCGTGGTCGATGACGCGATCGTGGTGGTCGAAGGCGTCGCCCAGCAGATCGAACAGGGCAAGGCCAGCAAGCGCGCGGCGATCGATGCGATGGCCGAACTGGTCCGGCCGATCATCGGAATCACCCTCGTGCTCATCTCGGTGTTTTTGCCCGCCGCGTTCATTTCGGGCATCACCGGGCAGATGTATCGCCAGTTCGCGCTGGTGATCGCGGCGACCGCGCTGATCTCGGGCGTCAACGCGATCACCCTGAAGCCGACCCAGTCGGCGCAATATCTCAAGCCGATCGACCCCGATCGCAAACCCGGCCGCATGACGCTGTGGTTCAACGGCGTGCTCGGCCGGCTCGAGACATCCTATCTCGGGATGATCCGCGTGTTGCTGCGGTTCAGCGCGGTGAGCGCTGTGGTGGCGATCGCCTTGATGGCCATCGCGGGCTGGGCGTTCGTCAACATTCCCGCCGACTTCCTGCCGGAGGAAGACCAGGGCTATCTCATGGTCGCGGTGCAGTTGCCCGACGCGGCCTCATTGGAACGCACGCAATTGGCGCTCAAACAGGTGGTCGATCTGAGTCTCGCCACGCCGGGCGTCGAGCACGCGATCAGCTTCGGCGGCGTGTCGCCGCTCGACGGCAGCTCGATGCTGTCGAGCAACTCGACGTTGTCGAATGGCGGCCTCGTCTATGTGATGCTGAAGGACTGGCACGCGCGGGGCAGCGGCGAGGATTTCGCCACCATTCGCGCAGGGCTTACCAAGGGGCTTGCGAAGCTGACCGATGTCGGCGCGCTGATCCTCGTGCCGCCGGCGATCAACGGCCTCGGGATCTCAAGCGGGTTCCAGATGCAGGTCGAGCTGATCGACGGCAGCAACGATTTCCAGAAGTTGAGCGCGGCGACCGACGCGCTCATCGCGGCGGCGAAAGCCGATCCGCATATCCAGTTCGCGTTTACCTCGCTGCGCGCCTCCGTGCCGCAAATTCAGATGACGCTCAACCGGGCGCGCGCGGAAAGCGTCGGCGTGTCGATCGGCGACGCTTATAGCGCGATCGAGAGCTATCTCGGGTCGAGCTATGTGAATCTTTTCTCGAAGTTCGGCCAGAATTTCACCGTCTATGTCCAGGCCGATCCGCGCTTCCGCGCCGACGTCACCAACCTCGGCAATCTCACCGTGCTCAAAAGCGGCAGCTCGACGATGGTGCCGATCAGTTCGTTCATCGAGATTTCCAACACGATCGGTCCGGCGATCACCGCGCAATATAATCTGATGCCGTCCGCCGCCGTGATCGGCGCACCGGCAACGCGCTTCAGCTCGGGCGAAGCGCTCGACGCGATGGAACTTCTGGCGAAGAAGACGCTGCCGCCCGGCGTGACCTATGAATGGACCGGATTGTCCTACCAGCAGCGACTCGTCGGCGGGACGGTGGGTCTGGTGTTCGGGCTGGCTCTCCTATTGGTTTATCTGGTGCTGGCGGGACAATACGAATCATGGAGCCTGCCGGTGCCGGTGTTGCTCGCGGTTCCGTTGTCCCTGGTGGGCACCGTGATCGCGTTGCTGGTGTCGGGATTGCCGAACAACATTTACGTGCAGATCGGACTCGTGCTGCTGATCGCGCTATCAGCGAAGAACGCGATTCTGATTGTCGAGGTCGCTCAAGAGGTTCGCCATGCGGGGGCCGATGCGGTGACGGCGGCGATCGAGGGATCGCGCCGGCGCTTCCGGCCGATTCTCATGACGTCCTTCGCGTTCATTCTCGGCGTCCTGCCGCTCGTGCTCGCGAGCGGCGCGGGGGCGTCTGCGCGGCAGTCGATCGGCATCACTGTTTTCGGCGGGATGCTGGGATCGACTTTGCTGGCGGTCGCCTTCGTTCCGGTGTTTTATGTCGTGGTCGAACATTGGCGAAATCGCCGAGGGGATCGCGCATGATTTTCGAGCAGATCGCCACCGGAGGCTGTCAGTCCTACTTCGTCGGCTGCGGCGACACGCGCATCGCGGCCTTGATCGATCCGGAAATCCGCCAGGTCGATCACTACCTCGCGCTCGCGGCGCAGATGGGCGTGCGCATTCATTACATCATCGACACGCACACTCACGCGGATCATTTCTCCGCCGCCAAGCAATTGGGCGCATCGCTCGGCGTGCCGGTCGTCATGCACCAGCAAAGCCCGGCGCCGTTCGCCGGCTTGCGGCTCGACGACGGCGAGATGCTGGTGATCGGCAAATTGCGGCTCCATGCGATCCACACGCCCGGCCATACGGCGGATTCGATGTGCTTGGTGGTCGAGGACCGCGTATTGACCGGCGACACGCTGCTGATCGGCGGCACCGGACGCACCGATCTGCCGAGCGGCGATCCCGATCAGCTCTACGACAGCCTCTTCAACAAGCTGTTGACGCTCGACCCGACGCTCAAGGTCTATCCGGCGCACGACTACAAAGGCCGGTCGCATTCGACCATCGCCGACGAGCTGGCGAATAATCCGCGTTTGCAGAAGCGCGAGCGCGGCGAGTTCACCGCGATGATGCGCCAGCTCAATCTCAGCGCGCCCGACCACATCACCGAGGCGCTACGCACCAACATGACCGGCGGCAAGACCGTCACGCAGCTCTTGACCGAGGCCGGCGCGACGGTGCCGTTCATGTCCTTCGCCGAACTGCAATCGCGCCTCAACGCACGGAGCAACGATCTCATTATCCTCGACGTGCGCGAGAAGGGCGCGTTCGAGGCCGGCCATATTCCGGGCGCGCGCCATCTGCCGCGCGGACAGCTCGAATTGCGGGTCAACCAGGACCTGCCCGATCCGACCCTGCGCATCGTGGTCTATTGCGAAGTCGGCAAGATCTCGACGCTCGCCGCGGCAACCTTGCGCCA
The DNA here is from genome assembly GCA_903828515.1 of uncultured Rhodospirillales bacterium. Taxonomy (GTDB): domain Bacteria; phylum Pseudomonadota; class Alphaproteobacteria; order ATCC43930; family CGMCC-115725; genus CAIKMD01. The sequence continues at coordinate 678,970 of CAIKMD010000002.1, forward strand.
GCTCGGCTTCATGCGCGCATCCTCGCTCGACGGCGGCATGACCGCCTGGCGCGAAGGCGGGTTACCGGTGGCGACGAGCGCGTAGAAGGTTTCACCACGGAGACACGGAGAGAGAAAATAAAATCTTCTCCCTTTCCTCCGTGTCTCCGTGGTGAAATTTCTTTTTAAGCTTACCTTCCCGGCGCGCGATAGGCCGGCGACTTGGCGAGGGCGGCGTCGGTTTCCTCGATCGTCAGCAGCGGCGTGGTGCGCACGCGCGCGAGACCCGCTGCGGCCACGGCGAAGGAAAACCCGGCCGCGCTCGCATTGTCGGGGAGGTCGAGGATCGCGAGGATGTCCTCGTCGCCGAACATGTAATACATCGCGTCGAGTTTACCGCCGAGTGATTCGCAGGCCTTGGCGACCGCCGCCTTGCGGCCGGACGCCTTGTCGGCCGCAAGGCCTTTGATGCCGTCGACGCTATAGGTGCCCTGAATCATATATTTGGCCATGCTTTGCTCCTCTTCGGTGCGATTGTTTTACGGTGATACTTCTTCCAGCACGCGCTTGGTCGTCTCGGTCATGAAGATCGCGGCGAGCAGCCCGATCATGGTGATGCACGAGAACATGAAGAATACGCCGCTGATGCCGTAGGCCGGAAGGATGAAACCGACCATGAGAGGGCCGATCGTCGCGGCGATGCGCAGCCAGAATGTCGCCCAGGAGAGACCGAGCGCACGCATACGGGTCGGATAGATCTCGGCGGTATAGAGGAAGATGCTCATGCTGACCGAGCCGGTCCACAGCGAGCAGAACCCATAGCCGAGCATCATGCCGTAAGCGGTCTCACCGCCGGTGAGCCACAACTCGACAAGCCCGCAGACCAGCAGAATATAGGCGCCGATGAACCACAGGCGCCGTCCAGTGCGGTCGATCAGGATGGCGCAGAGGAACGCGCCGATCACGGTGCCGATCGGCGCGGCCACGGCATAATTGAGCGCCTGTTGCAGTGGCAGGTGATAGACGTCGCGATAAAGCGTCGGGACCCAGCTTTGCATGCCCTGCGACACCATATAGGTCGCGGCCCACAGAACCCAGACCAGCAGCGTGCGCCGGCGATACTGGCCCTCGAACAATTCGCGCCAGCGCGTCTTGGCGTTGAGGTTTTGCATCGGGATCAGCACCACTGGCGGCAATTCGCGCTGTCCGTTGCGCGACACGGTGCGTTCGATGTCGGTGACGATCCTGTCAGCCTCATCGAGCCGGCCTTTCGAGGCGAGCCAACGCGGTGATTCCGGGCAATAGCGGCGCAGCACGAGCGCGATCAGCGCCGGCACCGCGCCGATGATGAACATCCATTGCCAGCCCAACGTCGGCACCACGATCGCGCCGGCGATGCCCGCGCCCAAGAGGCCGATCGGAAAGATGAGCTGATAGCCGAGGAACGAGCCGCCGCGCCGGTCGGCGCGCAATATCTCGCTGATATAGGTCGAGGCGATGGGAATTTCGCCGCCGAGCCCGATGCCTTCGATCAGGCGGCACCAGAAGAGTTCGTTGTAATTCGAGGTGAAGGCGCAGATCAGGCTCATCGTCGCGTAGAGCGCGATGGTCATGCGTGCGGCAGGAATGCGGCCGATGCGCTCGGCGGTCCAGCCGAAGATCAGCGCGCCCAATGCCTGGCCGACATTGGAGATCGAGATGAGGCCGCCGATGCTCTGCGGCGGAATGTGCCATTCCCGCGAGATCACCGGCAGGACGTAAGCGGTGGTCAGCGCGTCGAACCCGTCGAAGAAGATGGCGACGCCCAGGAACGCGGTGACCGTGATGTGCCAGTTGGAATAGGGCAAACGTTCGAGCCGCGAGGCGATCGATTGTTGCGAGAGTGCGAGCGTGTCGGCCATGCGTTCCCCCTGTTGGGCTCCGGGTTTTCGAACCGGGTAGCCGTTCCCTTGCGTCGGCGGCATTATGCGGGCGACCGGTCGTTCGGGAAAGTCCCGAATGCGCCAGGGGAGGATTCACCGATGACCGATACACCGCCGGCCAAGAACCCGGAGATCGCGCAATGGGACACGCGCTTCGCCAATGATTTCTACTGGTTCGGCGAGGACCCCAATCCCTTCATCGCCGCCGAGGCTAAACGATTGAAGCCGGGACAGAAGGTGCTGACCATCGCCGACGGCGAGGGCCGCAACGGCGTCTATCTCGCGCGCCAGGGATTGGCCGTGACCTCGGTCGATTTCGCGCCCCTGGGGGTGGAGAAATCGAAGAAGCTCGCGGCGAAGAACAACGTCGCGCTGGAATTCTTCTGCGCCGATCTCGCGACCTGGGATTGGGGCAAGCCGCGTTTCGACGCGGTGGTTGGCATCCTGTTCCAGTTCGCTGCGCCGAAGTTCCGCAGCGATATCTTCCGCCACATGAAAGAGGTGTTGCTGCCGGGCGGGATGGTGATGATCCAGGGCTATCGGCCCGAGCAGCTCGCCTATGGCACGGGCGGGCCGCCCTTCATCGACAATCTCTATACCGAGGCGTTGCTGCGCGAAGAATTCGCCGACATGGAGATTCTCCATCTCGCATCCTACGACCGCGAGCAGCCCGAGGGCATGCGCGCGAAAGGACTCTGCGCGCTGATCGATCTGGTGGCGAAGAAGCGCGGCTGAACGGCCGCGCGCGCTACATCAGGAAAAGGCCGCCGATTGTCGCGACGATTCCGAGGATCAGGCCGAGGATCGATTGGCCGCCGCGTTTTTTGAGGAAGGCTGTGCGATCGTCGCCGGCGAGTCCGCGTTTGTCGGCCTTGGCGATGAGCTTCAGGGAATGCGCCAGATAGATCGGCTTGGCCGAGCGCATCAGGATCGCCCAGATCACCGCGCCGACGACATCGCCGACAAGGCCCGGCATCACGATCGACATCAGCGTCATCAGGACGGTGATGATCGCGCCGTAGAAATAGAGCTTGCGGTAAAACAGCCACGGCAGCGGAAAGAGATAGGCGATCCAGTCGCGCGCCAGGCGGCGCGACGGCCACCAGCCGAGAATCGATTGGCCGCTGGCGGGGCCCGTGGCGCGCCAGGCGCGATAGCACGGCAGGAACCGGTGAGCCGACGGGCCGATGATCGCGGCGATGTCGGCTTCGAGCGTCGGTTCCAGAATATCGGCTTCGATGTTGCCCGACGGTGGCGCGTAGACGCGGCGGCCGAACGCGGGCCGCGCGTTGGACAGGCCCTGACCGAATTGGCCGGGCGCCACGCCTGAAATGCCGAAGGGCACGTCCGCCACGTTTGCTGCCTTGAGTCCGTGTACCAGACGCGAAGGTTACGCAGCGCAGGCTTAACGGCAGAATAAAGGCACGGCCGCGCCGGGAGGAAGACGTTTCAAATTTACCCGGCTTTTTAGGCTTTGGACGAGGCTTTCTGCAGTCGGGGGAAGAGCGGCAGCGCGTTGAGGCGATCGACCTTGGCGCGTAGCTTCGGCGAGAGATGCCGCTCGCTCAGGCCCTTGTCGACCTCGACGATTTTGACGTAGGGGTCGTCGGTGCCGAAGAGGATGTGATCGGGGCCGGAGAGGGCGTTCACGCCCGCCCACGACCACGGGAAGAACGCGCTCGCCGTGTCGACATAGATCTTCTGCAATTCGTAGATCGGGCCTTTCGGGACCCGCGCCTTGAGCTTGGCGTTGGTCTTGAAACCGTTGGAGATACGCCCGGCCAGCATCGGCAGCGTGCCGCCGCCATGCGAGAAGATCCATTTGATGTCGGGGTATTTGGTGAACTGGCCGCTGAACAGGAGGCTGGTGATCGTGCGCATCGTGTCGAACGGGAATTCCTCGACCGCCGCGACCGTGTCGGGGAACATCTGGCCGCAGCAGGCGGGCTGGGTCGGATGGACGAAGGCGACCGCCTTGCGCCGGTTGAGCTCGGCGAGCACCGGGTCGAAATCGACATCGCCGAGATACTTGCCGTTGTAGGACGGCGCGAAACGCACGCCGTCGTCGTGCAGCGTATCGAACACGTAAGTGATCTCGGCCAGCGTGAGATCGACATTCGGCAGCGGCATCATGCCGAACGAGCCGAAGCGCGCCGGATGATCGTGCGCGAGTTTCGCCATCCACTCGTTGCACGAGCGCACCACGCCGGCGAAATCGCCGGGCAGGCGGCCGTTGAGGTCGGGGCTCGAGACGATCGCGGTCTCGACATGATATTTGTCCATCTCGGCCATGCGCTCGCTCAGATCCATCGCGCCGACGTCGAGCGGCGAGCGATAGGTCGCGTTGCCGCCATTCGTCCATTCGATATAAGCCGGCGGCGGAACGTGATGATGCACGTCGATGCGGCGCGGTTTGTAGCTGTCGGCCAGCGACGTGCCGGGCAGGGCGGCGACCGCGGTGCCGGCGGCGAGGGCGGCGAGGAATTCGCGGCGTTGCAGACGATCGATCGTCATGAGGTTCTCCTTATGCTTTTTTCAGTCGCGGAAAGAGCGGCAGCGCGTTCTCGCGATCGATCGCGGCACGCAGTTTCGGATCGAGATGGAGGGCGCGCATGCCCTCGTCGGTTTCGGCGACGCGGATATAGGGATCGTCGGTCCCGAACAGAATGTGGCTGCCGCCCGACAGCGCCATCATCCCCGCCATCGAGGTCGGGAAATAGGAACTCGCCGTGTCGACATAGAGTTTCTTGAATTCGTACATCGCGCCTTTCGGCGTGCGCGCGCCGATCCGCTTGTTGAAGCGCAGATTGTCGGCGATGCGCCCGGCGAGCATCGGCAACGTGCCGCCGCCATGCGAGAAGATCCATTTGATATCGGGGAACTGCGCGAACGAGCCGCTGACCAGCAGGTCGGTGATGCAGCGCGTGGTGTCGAACGGGAACTCGAGCGTCGCCGAGGGCGCCTCGGGCACGATCACGCCGCAGCATGCTGGTTGGGTCGGATGGATGAACACCACGGCCTTGCGTCGGTTGAGTTCCTCGAGGATGGGGCGGAAATCGGCATGGCCGAGATATTTGCCCTGATAGGAGGGCGCCGAACGCATGCCGTCGACTTTCAGCGTGTCGTAGGCATACGCGATCTCGGCGAGGCAGGCATCGACGTTGGGGTAGGGCAGGGTCGCGAAACTGCCGAAGCGACCGGGATAGTCGCGCGCGAGACCCGCGCACCATTCGTTGCACTCGCGCACGACGGCGAGGAAGTCGCCGGGCATCCGGCCGTTGAGTTCGGGCCACGACACGATCGAGGTGGCGATGCCGGCCTTGTCCATGTCGCGGATCGCGCCCTCGAGCGTCCACCACGAGATGTCGAGCGGCGAACGGAACAGGGACTGGCCGCTCTCGACGAATTTGTTGTAGGCGGGCGGCAGGACGTGGTGATGGACGTCGATGCGGCGGGGCTTATAGGCGCCGGCCGCGAAACTCGCGGGGGGAAGGGCGGCCGTGATCGCACCAGCCCCGAGCGCGGCAAGCACGTCGCGCCGCCGCCATGATTGATTGTCCACCCGAATCTCTCCCCAACCGCTTCTTTAATTGCGCGCGATCCTAACACCGGCGATTAGATGCCTCATCTGAATTCGGGCAATAAGAGAGTCTCAATCCATTCCCTCCCCCCTTGAGGGGGAGGGTTAGGGTGGGGGGTATGCTTGTTACCAGCGAGATCGTTTCGTACATCGCGCGATGCGGGATGCAGTGTCGAACTTGTTACCCCCCACCCATACCCTCCCCCTCAAGGGGGGAGGGTTGTTTCTTGAAGGGGGGAGGGTTTTCTTGAGCCTGTCGCGCCTTGCCTTACCCGTCCGGGCTTGTCAGAATCGGGGCACGATAATAAGGGGAGGTCGCGTCATGGCATTCGGTATCGGGCAGCCGGTTACGCGCAAGGAAGATCCGCGGTTCATCACCGGACGCGGGCGCTATGTCGCCGACATCGATCTGGCGCACCAGACCCATGCGGTCTTCATCTATTCGCCGCACGCGCACGCCACCATCAAGTCGATCGACAAGAGTGCCGCCGAAGCGGCGTCGGGCGTGGTCGCGGTGCTGACCGGCAAGGATTATGTCGCCGACGGATTGGGTCCGGTCGGGCCCGAGGCGATGCCGGAGGATTTCGGCGGCCCCAAGGGTTACCGCACCCAGCATTTCCCGCTCGCGGTCGACAAGGTTCGCTTCGTCGGCGAGCGCGTTGCCGTCGTGATCGCGCGCACCGAGGCGCTGGCGCGCGATGCGGTCGATCTGGTCGAGATCGATTACGAGATTCTTCCCGCCGTCGTCCGCGCGACCGACGCGGTGAAGCCGGGCGCGCCGCAGGTCTATGCGGAATCGCCGAACAACACCTGCTTCACCCTGCGCATGGGCAATGTCGACGCGGTCGAGCCGGCCTTCGCCGCCGCCGCGCACGTGACCAAGCTCGAACTCTTCAACAACCGGCTCAACGCCTTCACCATGGAGATGCGCGGCTGTCTCGCCGAATACGATGCCGGCACCGGCCGCTACACGGTCTACAGCTCGACCCAGAACGTCCATGGCCTGCGTCACGGTCTCGCGCATCTGATGCACGTGCCGGAAGGCATGATCCGCGTCATCGCCAAGGATGTCGGCGGCGGCTTCGGCATGAAGGGCAATCTCTATCCCGAGGAAGTCGTCGTGCCGTGGGCGGCGAAGAAAGTCGGCAAGCCGGTCAAATGGATTCCGACCCGTTCCGAGGCGATGCTGGGCGACGATCAGGGTCGCGATTTGAACGTTAGCGCCGAGCTGGCGCTCGACAAGGACGGCAAGTTCCTCGCGCTCCGGTGGAAGGGCGTCCACAATGTCGGCGCCTATATCGAGGGCTCGGGCATCGTGCCGGTGCTGTTCGCCTTGAAGCTGGCGCCGACGGTCTATGAAATTCCCGCCGTCGCCGTGTTCAACAGCGCGGTCTTCACCAACACGCCGCCGACCATTTCCTATCGCGGCGCGGGGCGTCCCGAGGCGGTCTATATCATGGAGCGCATGGTCGATAAGGCGGCGCACGAGATGAAGATCGATCGCGCCGAGATCCGCAAAAAGAACTTCATCCAGCCCGGCGCGATGCCCTATTCGACCAAGACCGGCTGGACCTACGACACCGGCGACTTCGCCGCCGCGATGGGCAAGTGCCAGGGCCTGGCCGATTGGCAGGGTTACGACGCGCGCAAGGTCGCCAGCGAAAAATCCGGCAAGAAGCGCGGACGCGGCATCGTCGCCTATATCGACAATACCGGCATCTTCAACGACCGGATGGAAATCCGCTTCGATCCGAACGGCAACGCGATCATCCATTCCGGCATGTTGAATCACGGCCAGGGCCACGAGACCGCCTATGCCCAGATGGTGTCGGAATGGCTGTCGATTCCGTTCGAGAGCATCCGCCTGGCGCAAGGCGATACCGACGAGATCGCGGCGGGGCGCGGCACCTATGCCTCGCGTTCGATGCATGTCGGCGGCAACGCGTTGAAGGCGGCGGCGGAGGATGTGATCGAGAACGGCAAGAAATGGGCGGCGCATTTCATGGAAGCGAGCGCGGACGACATCACCTATGCCGGCGGCAAGTTCACCATCACCGGCACCGACAAGTCGATGCCGATCCAGAAGATCGCGGGGATGTCCTACATCCCGGTCGGCATTCCGGCCGCGTTGGGCGTGGGGCTGCGCGGCGACGGCGCTTTCGCCGCCAACGTGCCGAGCTTCCCGAACGGCTGTCACATCTGCGAGGTCGAGATCGACCCCGATACCGGCCGCGTCGTGCTCGACCGCTACACCGTGGTCGACGATATCGGTACGGTGATCAATCCGTTGCTGGCCGAAGGTCAGATCCACGGCGGCGTCGTGCAGGGCGCCGGACAGGCGCTGCTCGAAGAGATCGTCCACGACGAGAGCGGGCAGTTCCTCACCGGCTCGCTGATGGATTACGGCGTGCCGCGCTGCAACGACATGCCGAACATCAAGGTCGATTTCAGCCCGGTGACGTCGAAGTCGAACCCGCTCGGCGTCAAAGGCGTCGGCGAAGGCGGCACGGTCGCTTCCACGCCGACGGTGATCAACGCGATCCTCGATGCGCTGGGCGGTTACGGCATCGGCACCATTCCGATGCCGGCGACCCCGCAGCGTGTGTGGCAAGCGATCCAGGCGGCGGGGAAATAGCCCGTTCGCCGATCGCCCCGGCGCTCATTTCCGATTTGCCACCGGGCAGGCCACGGCCCTAATTTGATGAAAAGCCGGTCTCGGTGGAAGAAGTGACGATCCCGGCCGTTATCAATCAAGGGCGCCTGAGAAGAACGCCGGGATTCGAGAAGGACGTTGGGGACATCCGAATGAAGAGGCTACTGGCGCTGACCGCGGCTCTGTTTTGCTGGGGCTGTTCGACGAATACCCAACCGGTTCTTCTGATCGGGCAGTACGGCCAGATATTTCGCGGCACGACCTCGACATCTTTTTCGTCTCTGTCGTTGACCGTGTCCGATGGGTTCACCACTTGTAATGCGGCGCGTGACGGCATGGATTCCTCGCCGGAAGTGACGATGGCACTGGTCTGTTCCGACGGGCGTCGCGGCATCGCGACGATGGAGCGCCAGGGCGGCGCCGGATCGGGCGGCGGCACGGTGCGTTTCACCGACGGTGTGCAGGCGACGTTTATCTACGGCCCCGACGCGAAGAAGTTTTAGAGGATGTTTCCGATGCGGAAATTATGCTTTGCGCTGGCGGCCGGAATTCTCGCGGCGGCGTTCGCGCTGCCGGCCAGCACCCAAGCCAACGGCTATTACCATGGCGGCTACCACGGGGGTTACTACCACGGTGGTGGTTGGCATGTCGGGGTCGGCTTCTACGGCGGCGGGTTTTATCCGGGCTATTACGGCTATCCGTATCCGTACGCTGCTTATCCTTACGGTTACGCGCCGTCTTACACCGCCTATACCGAGCCTTATCCGACTTACGCGGCGCCGCCGGCGCCTGCGGCGCCCGTTTATGCGCCGGCGCCGACCGCTTCGGCCGCCCCTCCGTCGCCCGAGGGCAATGTCTGGTATTTCTGCCGGCCGACCAAGTCCTATTACCCTTATGTCCGCGAGTGCAAAGTGGCGTGGGAACATGTGCCGGCCACGCCGCCGCGGTAACGCGTCAAAGCTCTAATAATCTGTCGGGCAGTTCGTCGTGCTTGAGCGCGCCCGGCGGAAAATGCGCCGCGAGCACCGCGCCGCATTGTTCGATCGCGGCGATGAAGCCGTCGGCGGGGCGGTCCGCCTTGATCGCGCTCGTTAAGGCCGTGACGGCGTCGTCCCAAACCTGCGGCGCGACCTTTTCGTTGATCGCGGCGTCAGCGACGATTTCGGCGTAGCGCTCGCCGGTCGACGCGAAGATCAGCACCCCGGTGCGATGGATGGTCCGGTCCAGACCTTGCGCGAAGAACTGGCGCATCGCCTCGGCGTGGGCGCGGTCGTGCCGGGCCCGGCGCGGGACGATACGGAACCGCAAGGCCGGCAGCGACAGGACGAGCGCCGCGACAAAGAAGATCGCGAGTTGCGCCAGGTAGACCGTCGGCGTCGAGCCGAGACGGAAATAGATCATCGGCAGGGGCGCGAGCAGCGCCAGCGCGGCCGCCCAGGCGATCGGCACGAGCGGGTAGTCGTGAGCCTGTTTCGCGACGACGCAAAAGATTTCCCCGTCGGTCTTTGCCTCGGCTGCCTGGATGGCGGCGGAAATGCGGGCCTTGTCGGTTAGGCTGATCATGCCGTCACCAATGACCGGACGCGCCGCCGCCGCCGAACGATCCGCCGCCGCCCGAAAACGACGATCCGCCGCCACCGCCCGATGAGGCGTTGCGGCCCGATATCAGCATCGCGAAAACGAACTGCATGAGGAAGTTGCAGAAACCGCCGCCGCGTATCCCGCAATAGATCAGCACGGCGATGCCGCCGAGAACCAGGACGATCACCGGCCAGGTCGACGTGTCGGCATTGGTGTTGTCGGCCGCCGCCTTTTGCGCCGCCTGTTTCAGCCCGCCCGCGTCGCCGGTCAGGATCGAGACGATATCGTCGACGCCGCGCTTGATCCCGCCCGGAAAATCGTTGGCCTTGAAGCGCGGCAGGATCGAATTCTCGATGATGAATTTGCTGACCGCGTCGGTCAGGTCGCCTTCGAGGCCGTAACCCACTTCGATGCGGACCGCGTGTTCGGCGGGAGCGACGATCAGCAGCGCGCCGTTGTTCTTGTCTTTTTGGCCGATCTGCCAATGCCGGCCGAGCTGGTAGCCGTAATCCTCGATCGTCGAGCCTTGCAGCGATTTGAGGGTGACGACGACGAGCTGATCCGTGTTCTGCGCTTCGAGCGCGGCAAGCGTGTCGGTCAGCGCCGCGCGATCGGCCGGGTTGAGCAGCGCCGCTTCGTCGACGACGCGGCCGCTCAGCGCCGGGAAGACCAGATTCTGTGCCGAGGCGGCGCAGGTCAGACCGATCCACGCGATCGCGGTGAAGATCGCCCGGCGGAAAATCATCCGGTCAGTTGAACTTCACTTGCGGCGCGACTTTCACGCTGTCGTCCACGGTGAATTCTTCCATCGGCTTGTTGCTGCGATAGAGGATCGCCGCCCAGATCCGGCCCGGAAAGGTAGCGAGCTCGGTATTATAGAGCCGCACGGATTCGATGTAGTCGTGGCGGGCGACCGCGATGCGGTTCTCGGTGCCTTCGAGCTGCGACTGCAGCGTCAGGAAGTTCTGGCTCGATTTAAGGTCGGGATAATTTTCGGCCACCGCGAGCAGCCGGCCCAGCGCGCCGGACAACTGGGCCTGCGCCGCCTGGAATTTCTTGAAGGTTTCGGGATCGGTGATGGTGTCGGCGTTGACCTGGATCGAGGTTGCCTTGGCGCGCGCCTCGGTCACCGCCTCGAACACGGTGCGTTCCTGCTGGGCGATGCCTTTGACCGTCTCGACCAGATTGGGGATCAGGTCGCTGCGCCTTTGGTATTGGTTCAGCACGTCGGCCCATTTGGCCTTGGCCAGTTCCTGATAGGTCGGGATGTTGTTGACCCCGCATCCGGCGAGGAAAACCGTGAGCAGCGGAACGACCAGCGCGATGCGCGCGGCGCGGGAGAGCTTGGCGAGGGGGCGGAACATGACCGTTCTCCGGATTGAGGACCGCGCCAGCTTACCGCCAACGCGAGCCCCGTCTAGTAAGCCGCCGGTGCAATCACCATTTTCTTTAAAATCGTGAGACCAAATTTCGGGAATATCATGCCATCACGCGAACCTTCGAGCTGGATGTGGACGGAAGCGGTTCGGGCGCTTGCCCGCGCGGAACGCCTGCAACAGCATTTTTTCGAGCCGGGCCGGGGCACGCGCCAGAATTGCTGGGAACCGCCCGTCGACATTTTCGAGACCGCCAGCGGCCTCTTCATCGAGATCGCGCTGCCGGGGGTTGAACCGCGACAGATCGAGACCAGCTTCGTCGAGGGCGAACTGGTGGTCGTCGGGGTGCGCAATCTTCCCCTGGCTGCCGAGCCCGCCGTCATTCGCCGGCTCGAGATTCCCCATGGCCGCTTCGAGCGACGAATCGGCCTGCCGCCCGGCCGCTATGAGCTGGCCAAGCGTGAGGTCGTCGCCGGATGCCTTCTCCTGTCGCTGCGCAAACTTTCCGCCTGACGAACCGAGTGAACATGATGAGTGAACAGACAACCGAACTCCTGAGCGAAACGGGGACCGACGAAATCCGGTCGCCGAAGCAGCCCGAAACCGCCGTCGATCTCGGCGATGTGAAGACCCTGCCGTCCGACGCGATTCCGATTCTCGCGGTTCGCAACACCGTCCTTTTCCCCGGCGTGGTGATGCCGCTGATCGCCGGGCGCCTGCGTTCCGCCGCGGCCGTGCAATACGCCCTGCGTCACGAAACGCCGGTCGGCGTGCTGCTGCAGCGCGACGCGGAAAAAGTCGAACCGGGTGCCGCCGATTTCCATGCCACCGGCACGGTCGGGCAGATCCTGCGCTACATCACCGGGCGCGAGGGCCAGCATCAGATCATCTGCCGCGGCGAACAGCGGTTCCGCATCGTCGAATTCCTCGACGGCTATCCCTTCGCCGCCGCGCGGATTGAGCGTATCGCCGAGCCCGAGGGCAAGGGCACCGAAATCGAGGCGCGCGAGCGTCAGCTCAAGGAACGCGCGATCGAAGCGTTCCAGCTCATGCCGAACGTGCCGGAAGAATTGACCGGTTCGATCCAGACGATCGAGTCCGCCGCGGCGCTGGCCGACATGGTGGCGCATTTCCTCGACTTCAAAGTCGAAGAGAAGCAGCAGATCCTGGATACCGTCGATCTCACGTCGCGCCTCGACAAGGTGCAGTGGTTCCTCGCCTATCAGCTCGAGGTGCTGCGCCTGTCGCGCGACATCGGCCAGCGCACGCGCCAGACCATCGAGGGACGCCAGCGCGAGCATTTGCTGCGCGAGCAGTTGAAGACCATCCAGACCGAACTCGGCGAAGGCGAGGGCGGGGGAGAAGGCGGTGCTGCGGTCGCGCAGTTCGAGGCGGCCATTGCCAAGGCGAAGATGCCGGAGGAGGTCGAGAAACACGCGCGCAAGGAATTGGGCCGGCTGAAACGCATGGCGGACGGCGCGGGCGAATCCTCGATGCTCCAGACCTATCTCGAATGGCTGACGGAACTGCCGTGGGCCATCGAGACCGGCAAGACCATCGACATCGCCGAGGCCCGCGCGGTTCTCGAGGAGGATCATTTCGGCCTCGAGAAGATCAAGCGGCGCATTCTCGAATACCTCGCCGTCCGCAAGCTCAACCCGAACGGCAAGGCGCCGATCCTGTGCTTCGTCGGCCCGCCCGGCGTCGGCAAGACCTCGCTCGGCCAAAGCATCGCCAAGGCGATGGGGCGGAAGTTCGTCCGCGTCAGCCTCGGCGGCGTTCACGACGAAGCGGAAATCCGCGGCCATCGCCGGACCTATATCGGCGCGCTGCCCGGCAACATCATCCAGGCGCTCCGCAAGGTCGGCACGCGCGATTGCGTCATGATGCTCGACGAGATCGACAAGCTCGGTCGCGGCGTGCAGGGCGATCCCGCGTCGGCATTGCTCGAGGTTCTGGATCCGGCGCAGAACGGGACGTTCCGCGACAATTATCTCGGCGTGCCGTTCGATTTGAGCGGCGTCGTCTTCATCGCGACCGCGAACATGCTGGACACCGTGCCCGGCCCGCTGCTCGACCGCATGGAGATCATCCAGATCGCCGGCTACACGATCGCCGAGAAGATGCAGATCGCGAAACGCTATCTCGTGCCGCGCCAGCTCGAACTGAACGGCCTGTCGGCAGCGCAATGCGAGATCGACGACGAGGCGCTGCGGATCATTGTCAGCCAGTACACGCGCGAAGCGGGTGTGCGCAGTCTCGAACGCGCGATCGGTTCGGTCCTGCGGCATACCGCCGTGCAGATCGCCGAGAACAACGCCGCGTCGGTCAAGATCACGCCGGACCAGGTCATCGAAATCCTGGGCGCCCATCGCTACGAGGCGGAACGGGCGCAGCGCACGAGCGTCTCGGGCGTGGCGACGGGTCTGGCGTGGACGCCGGTCGGCGGCGACATCCTCTTCATCGAGGCGACGCGCATTCCGGGTCACGGCAAGCTCATCCTCACCGGCCAGCTCGGCGACGTGATGAAGGAGAGCGCCCAGGCGGCGATGACGCTGGTGAAGTCGCGTTACGAAGCGCTCGGCATCGACGTGAAGGTGTTCGAGACCAGCGACATCCATCTCCACATCCCGGCGGGCGCCATCCCGAAGGACGGGCCGAGCGCGGGCGTGACGATGTTTTCCGCCTTGGCCTCGCTGCTGACCGATCGGCCGATCAAAAGCGATACCGCGATGACCGGCGAGATCAGCCTGCGCGGCCTCGTGCTCCCGGTCGGCGGCATCAAGGAGAAGGTGCTGGCGGCGATGCTCGCGGGGATCAAGCGGGTGCTTCTGCCGGCGCGCAACCGCCGCGATTGGGACGACATCCCGGCCGAAGCGCGCGAGAGCATGGAGTTCGTCTGGCTCGAGACGGTCGAGGACGCGCTCGACGCGGCCCTCGCGCCGGCCAAGCCGGTGCCGGCGGCAGCCTAATCGCCGCTGCCCGGCAGCATCCGCTGCAACACGCGGTCGCGCCGCACCACGTAGTGGTAGAGCGCGGCCGCGACGTGCAGCACGATCAGCGCGAGCAACGTCCACGCGAACGTGTTGTGAATGTCGCCGAGCGCCATGCCGGTGCGCGATGCGGCCGGCATGATCCACGGCATCGGCAGGATGCCGAGGATGTCGACGTTCCATGCCCGCGCCGACGCATTGGCCCAGCCCATGAGGATGTGCGCGACCAGCGCGAGATAGAGAATCCCGTGCAGTGCGCTGGCGAGCCGGTTTTGCCAGCGCGGCAGGCCGGGATAGGGCGCAACCGGGTGGATCAGCTTCCAGCCGAAGCGGAGCACGATCACCGCCAGCAGCGTCATGCCGATCGTGACATGCCAGAAGATCAGCCCGACCGGCAGCGTGTTCCGGCCGACATGCGGCATGGTCCAGCCGACGATGTATTGCGCCACGAGAAGGATCACGACGAGCCAATGCAGGCTCTTGGCAACCGCGCCGTAACCGGGGGAAGGGGCGTTAGTCACAACCAAACTCTCCAAACGCCGAATGCAACGCGATGATTTTGGCGAAGTCGCGCGGATGTGTCGATGTATCGGAATACGGGTGTCGTTTAGATTCCCTCCCCCTTGAGGGGGAGGGTTAGGGTGGGGGGAACTCGCACCGCGCGTGACTATGATCGACGCATTGCGCGATGCTTGAAACAGCGTCGAACTTTTACCCCCCACCCATGCCCTCCCCCTTAAGGGGGGAGGGTTTTTTCTTCTTCACCATCGCGCGCGATTCGAGGCCCTAGGTACAATCCGATGCTATCGAGAGCGCGAGCGGGTGGCGAACATGGTGGGTGCCGTTGGTTCGTGGCACGCTGACCGGAGACGCCTCCCATGTCGCACAGCATTCGGCTGAACGAAAATCTCGGTGTCGTCGTCGTCCGGTATCGCGGCAGTGTCGATTTCAGCGAAATCCGCTCCGTCTTCGACGCAGCGGTGCATCTAAACGGCTTCAAGCCGGGGCTTAGCCTCGTCGTCGATTTTCGCGACAACAGCGAGCCTTTGACGGGCGCCGAGGTGATCGCGCTCGCCGATTACGCGCGGCGGACCGACGCGAATTGGGGCGTGACCAAATGGCTGCTGATCGCCGAAAAGGATGTGACGTTTGGTCTGGCGCGCATGTTCTCGTCGCTGACCTCCGGTCTCGACGTCGAAACCAAGGTCTTTCGCAGCGCCGCCGCTGCGGATGACTGGCTCGGCATCGGCACCAGCGTCGAGGATCTCCTCGCCCTGACGCCCGAGTGATCGGGCCGGTCTTCCTGAGCCGTTCGATCATCGCAGAGGTTCTATTGTTCACGATATTCCGGCGCTATCGTCGCTGAACGGGATGTTGCGCCACGCGGCATCCGGCCAAAAATTCGGGGGACTCAACGTGAAGACACAGCATCGTCTTGTTCGAATCCTTTCCGTGCTCGCGACCATTGGAGTGGTCGGTTTTGCCGCCGGCGTGCCGATGAAGGCCGCGGCAGAGGAAAAGCTGCGTGTCGGTAAGGCGGACTCGACGGATTACGACTTCGCGCTCCTCCAGGTCGGCATCGATGCCGGCATCTTCAAGAAATACGGGCTCGACCTCGACACGGTCACGCTGCCGGGCGCCCAGCTCCATCAAGGCATGACCGCCAATGCCATCGACCTGGCGCTCGGCTCGGGCACCGATTTCCAGTTCATCGCCAAGGGCGCGCCCGAACGCGGCGTCGCGGCCTTTGCCGGCGCGCCGATCAATCTCGCCATCCTCGTGCGCGCCGATGGCGGGATCGACAAGCTTGACGATCTGAAGGGCAAGATCGTCGCGGTTTCGACCAACGGCTCGCTGACCTATTGGTTGACCACCGAACTGTCGCGCCGCCTTCACTGGACGGGCGATGACGCCTTGAAGCCGGTCGCGACGGGCAATCTCGAGGCCCAGGTCGCGGCGCTGCGCGTCAAAAGCGTCGATGGCGTGTCGGGAAATATCGAAACCGGTTATCGGCTCCAGTCCGAAGGCCTGGCGAAAATTCTGGTGCCCTTCGGCAAGTACATCGATCCGTTCATCACCCACGTGATCTATGCGACCAACGAGATGATCGCGAAGAAGCCCGACGCGGTGCGCGGCTTCCTGCGCGGCTGGTTCGAGACCATCGCCTATATGAAAACCCACCAGGCGGAAACCATCGCCTCGACCATGCCGATTACCAAGCTCGACGACGCGACGGCCAAGAAGGTCTATGCCGAGCTGATGCCGATGTTCCTCGACAATGGGCGCTTCGATCCGGCCGGCTTCGCCGTGGTGAAGCAGGCGATGACGGCGAGCGGCGTGACCGAGATCCCGCCGAACAGCGCGCTCTACACCGAGGAATTCCTGCCGAAGTGAAAGTGGACGAGCAAGTCCGGTGCGTCGCCATCTCAACTAAATTCCCTCCCCCCTTGAGGGGGAGGGTTAGGGTGGGGGGTATGATGACAACGAGGGCGATCGATCGGCGTATGGAGCGATAAGGGCAACAGCCTCGAACAGCCTCGAACCTGTCACGCTCCACCCATGCCCTCCCCCCTCAAGGGGGAGGGTTTTATTTTTGTTGGGTCAGTGTCCCGCCTTCAATGCCGCGAGTTCGGTCTTGAAGCGCGCGAGCACCGTGTCGGCGCCTTTGTTGGCCGTGGTCCATTGGTCGATGGTCGGCGCGACCTTCTTTTCCCAGCTTGCGAGCTGCGCCGGCGACAGTTCGGCGAAGGTCTGATTGGGCAGCGCCTTGACCGCGGCACGTTGCACCTTGTCCTCGTCGGCCATCGCCTGGCCGAAGGCGCGGCTTTGCGCTTCGCCGGAGTTGGCGTCGATGATCTTGCGCGCCTCGGGCGAGAGAGCGTTGTACTTCGCCTTCGCCATGAAGATCATGCCGGCGGCGCCGCCGAACGCGACGTCGACGTGATAGGTCGTGACGTCGGCGAGCTTCCAGGGATTGAACGCGACCCACGCGACCATCGTGCCGTCGGCGGTGCCGCGCTGGATCGACGTGTACATGTCGGTGAGCGGCAGCGAGAGCGGCGAGCCGCCCAGTGCGGTCAACGCGTCGCCGGCGACCTTGCTCGGAACGATGAGCTTTTGCCCGGTGAGCGCGTCCAGCGACTTCAGCGGCTTGGCGAAGTGGAACGCCGAGGGCGGAAGGGTCACCAGCATGATCGGGACGACCTGGTCGTATTCCGAATTCATCAGCCCGGCTTTGTAGACCCGCCAGAAGGCGGTCGAGCTGTCGACCGAGTTGTCGGTGAGCAGCGGCAGGCCGACGACGTTGGTGAGCGGGAACTTGCCACCGACCGCGGCCTGGATTTCCCAGCCGATCTGGATCACGTCGTTGAGCGCGCGATCGTAGATGTTGCTGAAATCGGCGAGCGCCGGACCCGAGCGCACATCGACCGACAGGATGCCCTTACCCTGTTCGTTGACGCGCGCGGCCCAGGGCGCGACCACTTTGGAGTCGATCACCGAGCCGGGCGGCACCACGTCGGCGAAGATCAGTTTGATTTCGTCGGCCTTGGCCGGTGGTAGCGAGAACAGCGCGATGATTCCCGCAGCGATGAGCGATCCTGCCCCTAAGCGCATATTTCCCTCCCTCATGCCCGCGCCCTTGATGGGCGATGAACGCGCGTTTGGCGTTCCGCGGGTGTCGAATTATGTCACAGACATCGATTGGATGTCATCCGGCCCTCACTACCGGTCATTTTCTGAAATAGGCGGTCATGGCGTCGACGGCGGCGTCGAATTTTTTGAAATCCTCGGGTCGTAGGTCGAAGACCATGGGCGGTTCGTCCAGGTCTTCGTTCGGGCCTTGGACGATGAACTCGATCGTGCCGTTCTCGTCGACCGAAACCGAAAACATAATCCGATCCTCGTCGTCCCAGTAATCGCCGATATCGATACTCTTGATCGTGGTGGCGCCAGGTTTGGGTGGTTTCGTCGCACGGGCCTTGTTCCAGAGCGCGCGGAACTCGTTCCACTGTTGGACATCGTTGAAGAACGTTAAGCCGACTTTGTCTTTGTTCTTGCCGGGATCGGGTCTGCGGAAGAGGAGGGCGGCCAATTTTTCGCTTTTGTCGCTTGTCGTGGCGAAAGCGAGAAGGGTTGAGCCGTATACGAATGTGTCGCCGATCTGGGTGTCGAGCTTTGCTGCGTGCGCGCGTTCCGCGCCGAAGCTGAGCAGGCACAGCGCCAGGACGGCGATAACGAATAGCTTTGATGCCACGATGAACGTTCCCCCCAGAACAGGGCCCTCATACTGCACCGGCGCTCCGGCGAAATCATTATCGATTCGCGGGATAGGGGCGATGAGCGATGCCAAAGGTCGTTGCCCACGATGCCGTTTTGCGCCATCCTGTGGCCAAGACACAGCCGCCCCGGTTAAGGGGAACGGCGACGACCAGAGGGAAGGGGACGGTAATGAAAGACCTGATCAAGCAAGCTCTCGATAATGGCATCTCGCGCCGCAAGCTGATGAAAGGCCTTGGCGCGGCGGGCCTCGGCGCCACCGCGGTGAAGACGCTTGCCGACACGCTGACACCGGCGACGGCACGCGCCGCCGACGCGGGCCCGGTTAGCGCGACACGGACCATCACCGCCCAGGGCGGCACGCTGTTCACTCAGCAGCTCAAAGACGCCGGCGTCGAGTTCATGTTCGCCAATCCGTCGACCGGCGACGGACCGATTTACGACTCCCTCGTCAACGAGCCGGGTATCCAGCTCATCAAGGGCATCCAGGAAGGCGCGGTGGTCGCCATGGCCGACGGCTATGCGCGGCTGTCGGGCAAGACCGGCGTATGCGGCATCGCCAATGTCGGTCTGCCCAACGGCATGACCCAACTGGTCAACACCTATAAGGACAACATTCCGGTCCTCATGGTGGTCGCGGCTTTCGGCACCGATGTGGCCGGGCGCGATTACGCGCAGGATTACGATCATCAAGAGCCGATGATGTCGCCGATCACCAAATGGTTCTGGATGGCGGAATCGACGCAAGGCATTCCCGACGTGACGCGGCGCGCGCTCAAATTCGCCGCGACGCCGCCCTCGGGCCCGGTGTTCCTGTCGATCCCGGACAATCTTCTGAAGGCCGAGGCGACCGCCGCGATCATGGATCAAAAGCGGTTCACCGTCTCGATGAAGGTCCGTCCCGATCATGCGGACGTCATGACCCTCGCCAAGATGCTGATCGAGGCGAAGAACCCGATCATGACGGTCGGCGACGAAGTCACCATGGGCCAGGCCGAGAAGGACGTGCTCGAACTCGCCGAGCTGCTCGGCCTGACGGTCGCCGGACAAGGCGGCCAGGGCAACTGGTCGAAGCCGTTCCCGACGCGCCATCCGCTGTTCATCGGCGGCTTCCAGTCGACGATGCGCTTCCCCGGCGAGGTGGACATCCATCTCAACATGGGCGACCAGGGCGCCGAGCGGCCGATGAAAGGCGCGACGCTGATCTCGATCCGCAGCAACCCGACCGGTCTCGCCCGCGCCAATCCGGTCGATCTCGGCATGGTCTCCGACATCCGGCTCGCCGCCCGCGACATCATCGACGCGGTCAAGGGCATGGCGACCAAGGAACGCCTGAAGCAGATCGCCGACGATCGCAGCGCGCGCACGCGCGACTATCACGCCAGCCAGGTCAAGATGCGCGAGATGATCGCCACCGACCTGAACAGCGGCTCCGAGATCAAGATGGAGCGTCTGGCGGTCGAACTCGAAGCCGGGCTCGAGAAGGACACGATCTATGTGTCGGATTGCGATTCAGGCCGCACGATGGACCCGCTGCTGTCGTGGGGCGGCGCCGACAAGACCTACATCTCGACCGGGCCGAACATTCTCGGCTGGGGCGTGGCGGCGGCAACCGGCGCCAAGCTCGCGCGGCCGAACCGGCCGGTGGTGTCCTGCGTCGGCGACGGCTCGATGCTCTTCGGCGGTCCGCAGCCGCTGTGGAGCCAGGCGCGCTACAACGCACCGGTCACCAACATCGTGGTCAACAACCGCAGCTACAACAACGAGCGCAACCGCATCTGGTCGTTCATCGCCGGTCAGCAGTTCAAGACCGGCAAGGACATGCTCTGCTACAACGGGAGCCCGGACGTCGATTTCGCCAAGGCGGCGCAAGCCTTCGGCGTCGAAGGCGAGGTGGTGAAGGATCCGGCGCAGCTCAAGCCGGCGATCGCCCGCGCCAAGAAGGCCAATGTCGACGGCCGGCCCTACATGCTCGACATCAATGTCGCGCGTGACGGCGTCGGCGCCGCCTCGACCTGGTATCCCGCTTATTCGATCGCCGATCAGCGCACGCGGAAGGTTTGATCATGAAAAAGTATCTTGTTGCCGTCGCGTTCGCGGCGTCGGTTCTCGCTATCGTTTCGGTTCACGCTCAAACCTCGCCGCAGGGTCCGGAAGGCGCCGCCCAGGGTCAGCCGGGGGCCCGCACGCCGGGTCAGGTGCCGACCACGACACCGGCGGCCCAGGCTCCGTCGCCGGCACCCCCGCCGGGCGCGTTCCAGCAAGCCGGCCCGCCGGGCGCATTGCCCGATGGCGACGGCAAGGAAATCGTCGCCGTCGCCTGCACCCAATGCCACGGCCCGTCGGTCTTCATGCAGTTGCGCATGGGCGAAGCCGCCTGGAAGAACCAGGTCTATGACATGGTCCTGCGCGGCGCCCAGATCGGCCCCGACGAGATCGGTCGCGCGATCAAATACATGGCGACCGCCTTCGGTCCCGGCGTACCGTTCCCCGGCCCGCAGGCGCCGGCGGTCACGCTCGCCGACGGCGCGGGCAAGGAGATCGTCGAGGGCGGTTGCGCCCTCTGTCACGGGCTCGACCGCATCGCCGTGGCCAAGCGCGCGCCGGATCAATGGAAGCGGATCGTCGATCGCATGGTGTTCTTCGGCTCACCGCTCTCGGATGATCAGCAGAAGACCGCGCTCGCCTATCTGAGCGCGCAATACGGCGCGCCGCAGACCGCCGCGAAGTAGGGCCGCCGCGACAAAAAAAACGCCCCGCTGGTTCTATTTCCCGAACCAGTGGGGCGTTTGCTTCGTCCAGGAATCCTTCGGATAGGCAGCGCGCAAGAGATTGTAGGCCTGGCGCGAGATGTCGCCGCGCGGATCGCCGTATTGCGTCAGCCGGACGACGAGATGAAGCGCTTCGGGTACGCGCGCATCGTCGGGATGCGCCTTCGCCCAACCGATCACGATCGGACCGAGATAACCGGCGGCGGAGTTCAGCGCCTGGAGCTTCTTGCGCTCCTCGGCCGCCTTGCGCCGGTCGTCGCTGCTCGGGAATGTTGCCGGGCCGAGCCGTCCGGGTAGCGCCGAGCAATCGTCGCGGCATATCGCGTCGGGCGTTTGCGCGCCGAGATCCTGGCTGAAGAAACCGCTGTCCTTCGACCACCAGCGATCGCCATAGAAGCCGATCACGTCGCGCTTGTTGGTATAGCCGAGATTCTCCTCGACCCAGGGCTTGGCGGCGGGGAAGCGCAGCAGGAGCAATGCCGCTGCGAAGCGACGCTCGTCGGCAGCCGTCGCATCGTTGTACTTTTGCCAATCGCCCGCATAGTCCGGAAAGACATCGGCCAAGGCCTTGCCGAGCAGCCTGGCGTCGGCATCGTCCTGCAACAGCACCGCGCGGGTCCAGGCGGCGAGCGCGACGTCGCGACGGATGTTGGCGGGTAACTGATCCGACAGGGCGATCGGCGTAACGACCGAGAGCGGAAGCTGAAACGACAGCATCACCGCGGCGTCGGTGTCGAGATAGCGCGGATCGTCGAACAACTCGGTGCGCCAACCGAGATAGGCCGCATAGGATTTCGGTACGGTCTTGAGCGGCAGCGTCGCTGTGGCGGTGTCGTCGGGATGGCTTTCGTCGAAGAACGGAAAGACGAGTTCCGCCCGCCTCGGCGCGTCGCGCAGGAAGGCGGCGACATCGGGCGCGACGTGCAGGCGCTCGATCAGCAGCAGATTGCGCACGCCGGGCGGTAGGGTCTTGGCGGCGAGCAGCGTGTCGAGTTCGGCGCGCGCGGGCGTCACCTCGCCCTTGCCGATCAACAGGCGGACGCGATGCCAGGCCGCCGTGTAGAAACCGGGCGAATTCGGTTCGAGCTTGCGCGACTGCTCGATTGCCGCCGGCACATTCGGATCGCCGGGCCGCAGGAAGGCGAGTGCGGCGATCAGCCAGGGCAGGGTTGGTGTCGCCTGCCAATGGCGGATCACCTCGGGCCGCAGGTCGGCCGTCGTCGTCGTGTCGGGCGCCTCGACCGAATTCTCCATCGCGTGAATCCACACGCCGAGATCGGTCCCCAAAACGGCCTTGTCGGCGGCCAGCAATCTGAAGTCGTGCAGGGCGATGGCAAGATCGTCGGGCAGGACCGGAGCGAGGAGTTGCCGTTCGAGGTCGCGGATGCGTTCGGGGTTCGTCGTGAAGGCGAGCAGCGCGCTCAGTTTCGCGAGATCGCGATCCTTGCCGGCATCGCCGGCGGCGGCGAGGTCCTGCTGCGCGCGCGCAATGGCGTTCGGAGTCTTCGTCGCGACGGCATCATGCACCGCGGCGCGCGCGGTAAGGTAGCGCGCCGAAACTGCCCAGGGCGATGCGGCATCAGCGGCGATCGCGGCGAAGCGTTTGCGCGCCTCGGCATAATTGAGCCGATAGAAATAAGCGGCGGCGGTCTGATAGGCGCGGTCGGCCTTGAGCCAGGCGGGCGCGTCGGCAGGGGCGTCCGCCGGCAGGGCGGTAGGGGTGTTGCAGTTGGCGAACACCGCGTCCTGGCCGGTGATCCAGGCCTTGACCCCTGGATCGTCGGCGCCGTGGGTGGCGATGCGCGCCTTCAGCGTCGCGGCGGCGGTGTCGAAGGCGGAAGGAAAGCAGTTGAGGGTTTCGTCGAACTCGCCGGCCTTGCGATAGGCGCCGATGCTGACCTTGTCCTTGACGATGGTCGCCCGCGCGTCGAGCCAAGATTGAGAGAAGTCCACATTTGAAGGGTTCGGGAGATCGCAGCATGGCGTCATTAATTGCTTCACCTGATCGTCGGTGAAGCCTTGGCCGAGCAGGATGCGATAGGCGGCATAGAGCCGGTTCTCGGTGAAGCTCGGGCGCAGGATGCCGAGCTGGCCCTTGAAATAGGTGATCCCGTTATCGGGTTCCTGGCCGGAATGGCTGAAGAAGCGGAGTTGCGGCAGGAACGGTCCCGAGGCGAAAGCGGGCAGGCCCATGGTGACGAGGGCGGTTAGCGCGAGGGCGAAGCGAATCATCGAAAGATCTTTCGGCGAAGGACGGCATAGCGTGCCGCCGTCCAGCGTTGGGGCGTGAAGGCATAGAGGCGGCGGTCGGTCGGGAGCGCCGCGGGCATTTCGTCGGTGCTGACACCGAGACTGGCGCGACAGCGCGGATCGCGGAAATCGCCGCCATCGACAAGGCTTGCGCGAATGCGGTCGCGATCGGGGCCGAGGCGGAACAGCATCGGCACGATTTCGTCGACCGGGAGTTGCGCAACCCAAGTCTTGTTGAGGCACCACGAGGTCAGCGCGGTGATCGACAGATGCATGTCGGGCAGGCGACGGCGCGCGGCCTCGACGACTCCGATCAGGAAACCGCGTTGCGAGGCGGGCACCTCGAAATCGATCTGCAGCGCGGCACCGGGATATTTCGCGCCGATCGCGGCCAGCGCATCGACGACGGCCGCACGATCAGCAGGACCCGGCACGGCGTCGCGGTCGAGCGCGATATGCGCCACGGCGATCCGGGTTGTCTGGGGCGGAAGCTGGAGCGGGTTGCGCCGGGGCGTGACGATCACACCCGACGGGGTGACGTGAACCGTGGCGGCGAGAAAGGCGACCCCGGTATCGCGCGCGTCGATGAAGCGCAGATCGTCGGCACGGTCCCAGCTCCAGAGGACCAGCGCCGGGTTCGGCCGGGCGGCCAAACCGGTGCCGTCGCCGCCGAGCGCCAGCAGCGCACCGATCGCAAAGAGGCCCGCGCCGAGGGACGAAAACGGCATGATGGGGGGAACGTGTGGTGCGAATTCGAGGAGGCGATCTATACCACGGTGCGGGGCGGAAAGCTGTGGCATTTCGATGAAAAACGCGCCGAACACGCTGTCGTTGACAGGTTTCCGGTACGCGACCATCATTCCCCCCAATCGATAAAGCCGTTTGAATCAGGAGGACACGTTCATGGATGGCATGACGAAAGTCGGCGACAAATACAGCGTGGGCGGCGTTCTGATGGACCGCCCGTTCAAGATCCGACGCCTCGGCCATTTCGGCTACAACGTCTACAAGATGGACGAGGCGATGCACTTCTATAAGAACCTCCTGGGGTTCCGCATCACCGACACGCTCGACTTCGCGCGCGTCCGGCCCGACCCCAAGGTTTTCGAAGGCATTTCGGCCGTCGGCTATTTCACCACCCACGGCACCGATCATCATTCCTTCGTGCTCTTCCCGAAGCACGCGCTCGACCGGATGGCCTCGGGCAGCGCCGGCGGCCACAAGACCAACGCCGAAGTGACGACCAACCAGATCACCTGGCAGGTCGGCACGTTGCGCGAGGTCGGCGAGGGCATCGATTACTTCAAGTCGATCGGCATCAACCCCGGCCGCATCGGCCGCGACGTGCCGGGCTCGAACTGGCATTCCTATCCGTCCGATCCCGAAGGCCATACCAACGAGATCTATTACGGCATCGAGCAGATCGGCTGGAACCTCCAGGCGAAGCCGCCGGGTGTCCGCAAGCGCGGCTTCCACGACAAGCCGGAACTGCCGCAAATCTCCGAGTATCAGGAGATCGAGGCGTTCAAGGCCGAGGGCATGGACATGAACGCGGGTTACCGCGATGTCGAGAAGGGACCGTTCAAATACGATGTCGGTGGCATCATGCTGCCGCGCCCGTTCAAGGTCATCAAGATCGGACCGGTGCGCCTGTTCATCGACGACATGGAAAAGGCGCTCGCCTTCTATACGAAGGTCATGGGCCTGCGCATCACCGAAGAGGTGGTCTATGACGGCCATCGCTGCGTGTTTCTGCGCTGCAACACCGAACATCACTCGCTCGCGCTTTACCCCAAGGCGTTGCGCGCGAAGCTCGGCCTGTCGCCGCATACGAGCTGCATGAGCTTCGGCAACCAGGTCGGCGACTATCAGCAGCTACGCGACGCCGTCGATTTCCTCAAGGCCGAAGGCGCCACGATCAAATACCTGCCGCCGGAACTCTTCCCCGGCATCGACTACTCGGCCTTCGCGGTCGATCCCGACGGCCACCTGATCCAGCTCTATTACTACATGGAGCAATTGGGCTGGGACGCGAAGGTCCGCTCGAAAGAGCAGCGCCGCAAGGTCGACAACGCCAAATGGCCCCTGGCGGTCGATGCGATGAGCGACAGCTACGACGGCGAGACGTTGTTGGGGCCGCTGGGGTAAGCGACGCTTTCACACGAAACGGCGCGGGGCGGTCTTCGGACCGCCCCGTTTGTTTGTGGCTGCATCGGCATCCTGCGTCCTTCGACTGCTCGCGTTGCTCGCGCTCAGGATGAGGACAAAATTTGGACGGCCTCGTTCACCCATCCTCAGCCTGAGCTTGTCGAAGGCCGCACACCGTCGATCCAGCGCGATAAGCGAGGATTCACCACGGAGACACGGAGATCAGAAAACCTTCTTCTCCGTGTCCTCCGTGTCTCCGTGGTGAACCTTCTACGTTCCACCCTTCATCTTCGCGGCAAAGAACGCGAAGAGGCGTTTCTCCGCTGTCGCGGTGATTTCGGCGTCGTAGCGGAAGAGCAGGGAGCCGCCATGGATCGCGTCGACCGCGACCATGCCGTTCAGCCCGGCGCAGTCGAAGCAATGCGTGATGCCGGGATAGACCACCCAGTCGATATCGGCGCCGGCGGTTTTCATCTTCTCGTATTGCGGCACGCATTCGGCGGGCCGCGCCTGGGTGTCGGCATCGCCCAGCTGCGCCAGGAGCGGTTCGTTCAGGCCGGTCGCGTCCTCGAAAACGCCCTGCATGCCGTTCGGCGTGCGCCCGATACAAGGTCCATAGATCGAGGCGGCGGCAGCGAACGGACGCAACGCCGGCATGCCGGGGGCCGGGGATGCCCGCCTGGTCCCATCAGCGGCGATGATCTGCGCTATGTGGCCGCCGACCGAAAATCCCAACACGCCGATCCGGGCCTTGTCGACGAACGGGAAACTTTCAAGCCGGGCGCGCGCGTTCATCGCATCGGCGATGCGGATCAGCGGCGACACGTTGCAGTTGCGCGGCGTCGAGCCGCGCGGTCCCATCGAATCGACGACCATGACGACATAACCCTGCGCCATCGCGGATTGGCCCCAGCGGCGCAGATCGGCGGTCGCACCTGAACAGCTTTCCAGAATGACCAACGCAGGGAAAGGCCCCGCACCGGCGGGCTTGCCGAACGCCGTGCCGGTGGCCAATTCGTTGGCGTTCTCGACTGGCTGGTCGGGAAACGCGATCGGCACATAGCTCTGCGCGCCAGCCTCGGCGATGAAGACGAAGCTGGCGAGCAACGCCGCCGCGAAACGCGAACCTAGCCTGATCATGGCGTCCCCCTTCGAGACCAAAACCCGTTGCCCAGAATCACCATTTTTCGTTCGAGCGGCAAGGGTCCCGCGCAACCACCTCATCCGCTCGCTGACGCTCGCACCTTCCCGGCGGAGAAGGTTTTTTTTGTCCCTCTCCGCGCGAAGCGGGGAGAGGGCGGGGCCCATTGCGCAGCAATGGGAGGGTGAGGTGTGGTTGGGCCATAAAAAAGAAAGACGTTCACCACGGAGACACGGAGAGCACGGAGAAGATTTTTCTCGTTGTTCACGCGAAAGCGGGAACCCAGTTCTTGCGACGGCTGGATGTCCGCTTTCGCGGGCATGACGAACAACAAACCTTGCGAAATCCGCCGCCGTCGATTACTCGCCTGCCCGTGGCCACGGAACCTGAAACAACGCCTCATTCGCATCGCTGGGCCATGCTGGCCGGGGTGTGGCTGGCCTATTTCTGTTTCGGGTCGGTCTCGGCGGCGATCGCGCCGCTGGTTTCGCAGGTCACCCATGAGCTCGATCTGACCCATACGCAGATGGGCAGCATTCTCGGCGCGTGGCAGCTCGTCTATATCGGCGCGGCGATTCCGGCCGGTGGGTTGCTCGATCGCATCGGACCGCGCCGCGCCATCGCGCTGGGCACGCTGGTCGTCGCGGCGTCGGGGATCATGCGCGGCTTTGCCACCGATTACTGGACGATGCTGATCGCGGTCGCGACGTTCGGGATCGGCGGCCCGCTGATTTCCGTCGGCGCGCCGAGCGTCATCGCCCGCTGGTTCGTCGGGCGCGAGCGCGGACTTGCCATGGGTCTTTATAATGTCGGCCAAGCGCTCGGCATGATCGGCGCGTTGTCGCTGACCTCGAGCGTCGGCCTGACCCTGGCGAACGGCAACTGGCGCGCGGTGCTGATCGGTTACGGTGTCTTCGCGCTGATCGCGGCATTGATCTGGTACGCGATCAGCAGCCACGCCGACAGCCGCGCGATGGAGATGCGCAACGCCGCTGAGCCGCGCCGGTCGCAAGGGGGCGTGGTGCTCGAATTGCTGCGCGCGCCGGCGCTGCGTATCGTTCTTCTGCTCGCGGTTGGCACGTTCTTCTTCGGACACGGATTGTCGAACTGGCTGCCGGAAATCCTGCGCTCCGACGGCATGGACCCGGCGACGGCCGGACTCTGGGCGAGCATCCCGGTGGTGATCGGGATTTTCGGCGCGCTGATCTTTCCGCGCCTCGCCATCCCGCGCCGCCGCATGGCGATCCTGACCTTCCTGTTCGTCCTGCAGATGATGGCGCCGCTGTTCCTCGAATGGGGCGCCGCGACGCCTTGGGTGCAGGCGACCGGCCTTGTGATGCAGGGCCTGGCGCGCGGCACGCTGTCGATCGTCGTCATGCTGATGCTGATGGAACTCAAGGAGGTGACGCCGGCGCGTATGGGCGCGGCGGGCGGCATGTATTTCACCGCGGGCGAGATCGGCGGCGTACTCGGGCCCTTGAGCATCGGCACGCTCTACGACCTGACCGGCGGTTTCGCCGCGTCGCTCTATTTCCTCGCGGCGCTTTGTGCCTGGCAGGTCGCGATGCTGTCGCGGCTGAAGAAGGCGCTGAAATAAACGCAGGAATGAGCCGATGGAATTTCTGAACGCCGTCCGGACCTGTTTCGTCAAATATTTCGACTTCAAGGGGCGCGCCGCGCGACCCGAATTCTGGTACTGGATGCTGTTCAATGTCGTCGGTACGTTTGTCGCGATCGCGGTCACGCCCGATACCTGGGACAGCGAGACCGTCGTCACGCTCTTCGATCTCGCCATCATCCTGCCCGGCCTCGCGGTCGGCGCGCGACGCTTGCACGATATCGGCAAGTCGGGATGGTGGCAGTTGCTGTGGCTGATCCCGATCGTCGGGCCTATCGTCGTGATCGTCTGGTGGTGTAAAGAGGGCGATGGGTTGGCGAACCGTTTTGGCCCGGCTGTTTTGACGCCGGCACCGGGAGCGATATGAGCCGTTGCGATATCCTGATTTCCGGCGGGCTGCTGGTCGACGGCACCGGCGACGCGGCGCGCGAGGCGGACGTCGCGATCCTCGACGGCCGCATCGCGGCGATCGGGCCGAAGCTCGCGGTCGATGCGACACGCACGATCGACGCGCGCAATCAGGTCGTGGCGCCCGGTTTCATCGACATCAAGACGCATTCCGACTGGACCCTGCCGCTCAACCCCAAGGCCGAGAGCAAGATCCATCAGGGCGTCACCACCGAGGTGATCGGCCATTGCGGCTATTCCTGTGCGCCCGCCTTGCCGGGCAAGGCCGGCATCCTGAAGGATTACCTCTCGCCCAGCGCGCCGTGGCTGACCTTCATCGACCAAAGCTTCCACGACTATCTGAATTCCTTTCCGACCACCTCGACCAACATCGTGCCTTTGGTAGGGCACAACACGCTCAGGCTGATGACCATGGGTCTCGCCAATCGGGCCTGCTCGAACGACGAGTTGGAGCAAATGGCTTCGCTGCTCGAAGAGGCGCTCGACGCCGGCGCGCAAGGCATGTCGACCGGGCTGTTCACGCCGCCAGGCGCGTTCTCGAAACCCGAGGAAACCATCGCGCTGGCGAAGATCGTCAAGCGCAAGGGCGGGCGCTATTTCACCCATCTGCGCGACGAAGCCAACGACGTGTTCTCGGCGCTCGACGAAGCGATCGATCTCGGCGCGCAATCGGGCGTCCATGTTCAGGTCGTTCACATGAAGCTCTCGGGCCTCGACAATTGGGGCAAGGCGGATGCGATGCTGGCCCGCGTCGCCATGGCGCGCGAGCACGGCGTCGCGATCGATTGCGATCAGTATCCTTATACCGCCGCGAGCAATCCGCTGAAAAACCTGCTGCCGCGCTGGGTGCAGAGCGACAAACTCGACGAGATGATGGCGCGCCTCGCCGACCCGGCCAATCGCGCGCGCATGCGCGTCGAGATCGACGAGCACGGGCTCAATAATTTCGGTCGCATCAAGGATTGGGAGGCGATCCGGATTTCGGTCAGCCCCAACCAAAGCCAATTCGCCGGCCGCACCATCGCCGACCTCGCCAAGGAGCGCGGCATCGACGGGCTCGATTGCGTGTGCGACTACCTGATCGCCGATAAATGCGCGACGCGCGTCCTGGTCGATTCAATCTCGGAAGACGATATCCAGACGATGATCAAGAGCGCGCATGTCTGCGTCGGCTCCGACGGCAATTGTGTGGCGCCTTACGGCATCACCGGCCAGGGCAAGCCGCATCCGCGCTTTTACGGCACGTTCCCGCGCATCATCGGGCATTATTCGCGCGATCTCGGCCTGATCGATTTGCCGCTGGCTATTCACAAGATGACCGGCGCGTCGGCACACGCCCTCGGCTTCACCGATCGCGGCTGGCTCAAGCCGGGTTGCGCGGCCGACGTGACGATCTTCGATCCCGCTGAATTCGCCGAGTTGGCGACCTATGAGAAGCCGCATCAATATCCGGCCGGCGCCTCGACCATGGTGCTGGTCAACGGCACGGTCACGCTCGACCATGCGGAACACACCGGCGCGCTGGCCGGCCATTTGCTGAAGCGCGCCTGAACGAGGAGCACCCATGCCCCCATACGATTTCGACCTTTTCACCATCGGCGCCGGATCGGGCGGGGTGGCTTCGTCGCGGCGCGCGGCGTCCTATGGCGCCAAGGTCGGGATCTGCGAGGATCTACGGATCGGCGGCACCTGCGTGATGCGCGGCTGCGTGCCGAAGAAATTGCTGGTCTACGGCGCGAGCTTCGCCGATGCGTTTCAGGACGCGGCGGGCTATGGCTGGACGGTCGGCGAGAGGACCTTCGACTGGTCGAAGCTGATCGCCAACAAGAACAAGGAACTCGACCGGCTCGAAGGCATCTATCGCAATCTGCTGAAGGACTGCACCCTCATCGAGGCGCGCGGCAAGGTGGTCGATCCGCATACGGTCGAGGTCGGCGGCAAGCGCTATACCGCCGCCAACATCCTGGTCGCGACCGGCGGCTGGCCCGAACGGCCGACCATTCCGGGGATCGAGCACAGCATCACCTCGAACGAGGCGCTCGAACTGGCGAAACTGCCCAAGCGCATCGTGATCGTCGGCGGCGGTTACATCGCGCTGGAATTCGCCGGCATCTTTCAGGGTCTCGGGTCGCAAGTGACCATCCTCATCCGCGCCGACAATATTCTGCGCGGTTTCGACGAGGACGTGCGGACCAATCTCGCCATCGAACTGAAACAGCGCGGCACGACGATCATGCCGAAGCACCATGTCACCAAGATCGAGAAGGTGGCGGGCGAATTCATCGTGCATCTCGAATCCGGCGGCACGATCGAGACCGACATGGTGATGTACGCGACCGGGCGCAAGCCGACCGCGCACGCCATCGGCCTTGAAGAGGTCGGGGTCAAATTCGACGAGCGCGGCGGCATCGTGGTCGACGAATGGTGCCGCACCGCCGTGCCGTCGATCTATGCGATCGGCGACGTGACCGACCGGTTGAACCTGACGCCGGTCGCGATCGCCGAAGGTCGCGCGATCGCCGAGACACTCTTCAACAAGAACCCGATGACGATCAGCCATGACAACGTGGCGACGGCGGTGTTCACCAATCCGCCGGTCGGCACGGTCGGCCTGACCGAGGAACAGGCGCGGGCGAAAGGCTATACGCTCGACATCTATCGCACCCGGTTTCGCGGGATGAAGCACACGCTGTCGGGCCGCGAGGAACGCACGATGATGAAGATCGTCGTCGACCGCGCGACCGATCGCGTGCTCGGCTGTCACATGGTCGGCCAGGATTCGCCCGAGATCGTCCAGTGCCTCGGCATCGCGATTACCTGCGGCGCGACCAAGAAACAGTTCGACCGCACCATGGCGGTCCATCCGACGGCCGCCGAGGAATTCGTCACTCTACGCGACAAGGTGCCGGAGCCGAAGTAAGGCGTTTATCGCGTGCGGCGATAGCCCTGGGTTTGCATGCAGGCATCGAAATCCGGCGTGCCGACCGCGCGGGGTGAGTCCATGCCCCCGGCGGCCTGCGTCTGGCAGGTTCGCGTTGCGACCCGCAGCGCGCTCATCGCCTCATCCGAGGACAGCGGCCTGGCGTCGACGCGGACATAGACCGGCATCTTGGGCATGTCGGGAAACGACAGGGCTTCGCGATCGACCTGGGTCATGCAGCCGGCCAGAGCGAGGGCTGCAACAATGACGACGTATTTCATCAGGCCATCCTCGTAGGCTGCGCAACACGCGCCGTGCCGGTGACGTTTCGTTGAGCGGACCTGTAGCGCAAGGATGGCGCGGGAAAAATTTAAATGCGCGTTAGACGCGCGGTTCCCCGGCCGGTGCTTTCGCGCCGGTCGGGGTGGGGTCCGCGATGACGCCCTGGGGACGTTAGAACGCGACTTGGGCGCGGGCTTCGACGGAGTCGAACCGGCCGCCGATGCCGGCGCCGAGCGGAGCGGTTGCCGCCGCGCCGCTCTTCTTGTCGACGAAGCCGTGCAAATAGTCGAACAGGAAGCGGATGTTGTTGTTGACGTACCAGTTCACGCCGAGCGTTGCGACCTGCTGCTGGCCGCCGGCGACGCCGTTGGTCGACGCGGTGGAAACGCCGGGCGTCAAGTTGCTGTTGAGGTCCATGATGCTGTAGCGCGCGGCGACTTCCCAGGCGCCCCAGGTTCCGTCCTTGAGCGAGAACGGATGATCGGGCGAGATGCCGCTATAGGCGCCGGTGCCGGGGATGTATTTGCGATGCTCGCCGGTGAGCGTGTAGCTCGCCTGCGCATAGCCACCGTTGAAGCTCAGCGTCGAGGCATTGGTGCGGTTGACGGTATAGTGGAAGTATTCCGCCTGGCCGAACAGCGAGCCGAGTCCGCCGGCCAGTTCGAAGCCGGCGACGTTCGCGCCGCTGACCGGATTGGCCGCCGTGCCGATCGTGCCCGCGTTGAGGATCTGGGTGGTGTCGATGCGATCCTCGGGCCGGTCGGAGAAGGTCGTGATCTGGCGTGTGCCGGCGAAGGATTGCGGCTTCATCAGGCCCTCGACATCGACGCCGACATGCAACGAGTAGGCGTCGCTCTGGAGAACCTGATAGGTCGCGCGACCGACAGCGCCGAATTGCTGACCGAGGCCGGCATGGCTGTTGCCCGAGGTTGGGCCGGTGGCGTAAATGCCGACCCATGCGCGGTCGTTGTTCCAATGACCGCCGATATTCGAGCGGAAATCGCCGGCCGCGAGATTGGCGGCGATGACCTGCGAGGAGGCGCGCTCGGTGAACATGATGTCGTTCGAGCTGGTCGCTTCGTCGAGCGTGTAGGGCACGTCCTCATAGCCGAACTCGAAGGCGAATGGACGGAAGCCGTTATAGGTGAGTTCGGCCGTTTCGATGCCGCCGCTCGTGATGCCGCCGGTGCCGCCGGTGGCCGGACCCGCGTCGTTCGAGCCGCCGAAATCGTAGACCAGGCCGAAATTCCAGTCGCCGGCGATCTTACCGAGAACGCCGATGCGGCCGCGGCGCAGATCGACGCCGCTGTTGAGATTGGCCGGCGCCACGTTCGGACGGTTGGGCGAATAATTCGGATAGGCGCCCATGTCGAAATGCATGCGGCCGGTCAGTGCGATCGAGTTCTGCCCGTCGGCAGTCGAGAGGGTCGGCCGGTTGTTCGGCATCGAGGCGACGATGCCGTTCGACGATGCCGCGACCGTATTGATCTTGGCGGTGGCTTGCGCTTGGCTCTGCACCGTCTGGGTCACCTGGCTTTGCAGGTTCTGCAGTTGCTGGTTCAGGGCGCGGACCTGATCCTGGAGCGTCTGAATCTGGTTGGTGACCGCCGCCGATTGCGCGTTCGCCGGGATGGCAAGGCCGAGCAGACACGAGAGCGCGACGCCTCCGAGAAGAGTTTTCTTGAGCAGCATGATTGTCCTTCGCTTTGAAATTCCCCAAACCGGCGCGATGCTCCGTGCTTGCTGCACCGCAACCGGCCGCGATCCTAGGGGCGCTCTATTTCGGTTCTTGGTCATCCGCGTGACGGCGGCGTGACAGGGCGTGTATCGGCGGGCGACACGATGTCGCGGGCCGGCGCTCACGATTAGGTGAGGTACTTGCTGCGGAGGGCGCACCTGCCGATACTGCACCGCGACAGGGAGGAACCAACATGAACATGAAATTCGCGTTAGTCGCGACTGCTGCTTTCGCACTCACACTCGGGGTCACGCAGGCGGCTCGCGCGCAGGCGATCGATTTCTCGAAGGTCGAGGTCAAGACGACCGATCTCGGCCATAAGACCTATATGATGGAAGGCGCGGGCGGCAACGTCACCGTCGCGGTCGGCGCCGACGGCGTCATCATGGTCGATGGCGAATTCGCGCAGATGCACGACAAGCTCAAGGCGGCGGTCGCCGCGTTGACCAATCAGCCGATCAAGTATCTGATCAACACGCATTTCCACGGCGATCACAGCGGCGACGACGAAAACTTCGCCAAGGACGGCGTGATCGTGGTCGCGCAGGAGAACGTGAAGAAGCGCATCGCCGAGGGCTCGACCAACGGCCTCACCGGCAACAAGACGCCCGGCCTGTCGGGCGGCGCCGTGCCGTCGAAGACCTACACGAACGGCTCGCTGACCCTGAAGGTCAAAGGCCGCAGCGCCAAGGTCGGCCACGTCCCCAACGCCCATACCGACGGCGACAGCTATGTGTGGTTCGCCGACGCGAACGTGCTCTCGACCGGCGACGTCATGACGATCGGCCGCTATCCGAACAGCGACTTCGCCAATGGCGGCAGCATCAATGGGATGATCTCGGCGGTCGGCCAGTACATCGCGATGACCAACGCCCAGACCAAGGTCGTTCCGGGCCATGGCTCGCTGACCAACCAGGCCGGGCTCAAGGACTATCGCGCCTTCCTGATCGCGGCGCGCGACCGCATCGCCAAGCTGATCAAGGCCGGCAAGAGCGAACAGGAAGCGGTCGCGGCGAAACCCTTCGCCGATTGGGACGCCAAGCTGGGCGCCAACGATCAGGCGAGTGGCAATTTCGTCCGCGTCGTCTACAACTCGCTGAAGCATTCGACGATGTCGACGATTCACTAAAGTCGACAGGAGCAAGCATCGCGCCGGCGGGGGAAACCTCGCCGGCGTTTTGCGTTTTAGGATTAGAGATTTTTACCACGGAGACACGGAGGACACGGAGAAGAAACTTATTCTTCCTTCTCCGTGTCCTCCGTGTCTCCGTGGTTTAATAAACCGCTGCGCGCAGAGCGCGGGTCTCTTGTTCCAGCTTGCAGGCGAGTGCCGCAGGAATTAGCGTTCGCGTAACGATATAAAACCTTGGGGAGGATTGCATGCTTCGCGTTGCTTTATCGATTGCCGTGGCCGTGATGGCCGTCAGCCTGGGCGCGCCCGTGTCGCGCGCCGATATCACGAGCCTGCCGCCCGAGGTGGTGGCGGGGCTGGCGGCGCTGGGGCCCAATCTCAATCCGGATGTGATCGCCAAGACCGGCGCGCTGATGAAGCCGCTGGTTTCGACGGAACGCCCCGCCGGCGTACAGGTGACGACCGACCTCATCTATGGCGACGATCCGCTCCAGAAGATCGATATCTACAAACCGGCGAAGGGCAAGAATCTGCCGATCGTGCTCTTCGTTCATGGCGGTGGTTTCGTCGGCGGCGACAAGAACGCTTACGGCCAGTTCTATGGCAACGTCACCGCCTATCTCGCGTCGCGCGGTATCGTCGGGGTCAACGTGGATTATCGCCTGGCGCCCAAGGTGACCTGGCCGGCGGCGTCGCAGGATGTCGGGGCGGTGGTTGCCTATATGAGGGCGCATGCCGCGGCCTATGGCGGCGATCCCAAACGCATCATCATCATGGGGCATTCGGCGGGCGCCAATATCGTCGCGTCCTATGTCCTCGATCCGGCGGTTTATCCGAAAGGCGGCCCCGGCGTGATTGCCGCGATCCTCGTCAGCGGCCCGGCCTATCGCGCCGAGAGTCTCTCGAAA
This sequence comes from uncultured Rhodospirillales bacterium, assembly GCA_903828515.1. Taxonomy (GTDB): domain Bacteria; phylum Pseudomonadota; class Alphaproteobacteria; order ATCC43930; family CGMCC-115725; genus CAIKMD01. The sequence continues at coordinate 714,648 of CAIKMD010000002.1, forward strand.
GCCGATCACGTCTATTACGGCGAGGATGCGAGCCTTTATGCCAAGCGTGTCCCCGGCGCGCATCTGAAGCAGAGCAAGATCCCGCTGATGATCGTCACCACCGAGTTCGATCCGGTGTCATTGGCGCCGGAAAGCTACGACCTTGCCGCCAAGGTTTGCGTGCGCGACGGCAAATGCCCGGCGTTTCTCTATATCAAAGGCCACAACCACATTTCCGAGATGATGAGCATCGGCAGCAAGGACGATCAATTCGCCCGGCCGCTCGTCGATTTCATCCGCTCGGTGAAGTAGGGCGTTAAAGCGCCTCGCTCGGCGCGGCGACGGCTTCGTTTTCGAGCATCTTCGCCATGCGGGTACGGAAGCGCCAGGTCCAGGCGAAGAGCAGGATGCACACCGCCGCGCCGACGGCCACCGGCAGGCGCAGGCCGAAGCGTTCGGCGGCGAGGCCGATGGCAAGCGTGCCGAGCGATGGCACGGCCTGATTGATCATGCCGTAGACGCTGAGGACCCGGCCGCGCAGGCTTGAATCGATCGCCGATTGAATGAGCGTCTGGTTGCTGACGCTTTGGACGATGAAGGCAAAGCCGACGAGGGCGATGAGCGGCGCCGAGATCCAGAAACTCGGCGTCGCCACGAAAAGTCCCAGCGCCACCGCCATCAGCAGGATGTTGATCAGAGTGATGCGGGTGAGCCCGACGATGCTGCCGCGCATCGTCATCCAGAACGCGCCGAGCATCGCGCCCGCGCCGTGGAACGTCAGCAGCCAGGCGAGACCGGTCGAACCGCGATCGAATACATCAGCGGCAAATCCCGGCAGCAGATCGGTGACCGGCTTGGCGAAGATCGAGACGACGATCAGCAGGGCAAGCTGGGTGCGGATGCCTTCGTGATAGAGAATGTAACGCAGGCCCTCGAGCGTCTCGGTCCAGACCGAGCGGGTCGAGATGTGCGGCGCGGGAATTTCGATGCGTGCCTCGTCGATCGCACGCAACGCAAAAGTCATCACCCAGAACATGAGAAACGCGGCGACGAAGGTCCAGCCGGTGCCGGCCCAGGCGATGATGGCGCCGCCCATCGCCGGCCCGAGAAAGCGCGAGGCGTTGAAGATCATCGAATTGAGCGCGAGCGCCGAGGGCAACAATTCGCGCCCGACCAGCCCATAGATCACCGTCATGCGCGTCGGCCGGCTGAACGAGATGACGACGCCGCGCAGCAACACGAGCGTCACCAGCAGCCAGATATTCATCAGGTCGGTGAGGGTGAAGAAACCGAGTGCCGCCGCGTAGAGCAGCGAGAAGAGCTGGGTCAGGCGCAGCAGCTTCAACTGATCGACGCGATCGATCACCGTGCCGGCGACGAGGCCGAGGATGATGGTGGGGCCGGCTTCGCAGATCGCGATGATGCCGAGCCAGGCGGTCGACTGCGTCAGCTCCCAGGTCAACCACCCGATCGCAACGCGCTGCATCCACATCCCGAGATTGGATGTGATATTGCCGAAGGTAAAAAGACGATAAGGCTTGAGCGTGAGGGTTTGCCTCAACATCTCGAAGCCCACGGGTGCTCTCATCACTCTGCCGATCTTGCGCTTTCCGCCCTGATTTCCTCCACCGATCATAGCAAGGATTGCGGGCGACCGGCACCGGGCGCGGCGATTTATCCCGCTTTGCCGGACACGGTGTCGAGCAGGGCCGGTATGTCGGCGGGCAAGGCGTCGCCGCGCCAAGCGACATGCCCGTCGGGTCGCACCAGGACGAGCTTCGATCCGTAAAGCGCCAAGGCTTCCGCCGAGTCGATGGCGATCGTCGTCAGGGGAATGCGGCGCGCGTCGGCTGCGTGTTGCAGCGCATCGCCCAATGGCGCGTCGGCAAAGCGGAGCAAAGTGAAGCCGTGCGCGAAGAGATCGAGCGTCGATTGGTTGTCCTTGATCCACCAATGTGGCGCGCGCGCGCCGGGCCGCGCGGTCGGGTGATAGGTCTCCGGATCGTCCGGCGGCGCCTCGGTTCCGTCGCTGATGTCGATCGCGGAGTTGTCGTAGCGATAGCCGAGCTGGAGCCCCATGGTGCGGAACTCGGCGCCGAGACGGTTGACCAAAGCCGCGCCGATCTCGCGCCGGCTGGCATCGCCCGCCGCGCCCGGCTGGGCGATCGTCGCGAGCCCGCCATATTCCGACTGCATCGCGTGAAACGAGGTCGCCATCCGCACCGCGCGCGCGCCGACGGGGCGGCGCTCGGCGTCGTAAGAGGCGAGAAGCTTCGGCCCGCCCCAGCCGCTCAGCACCGCCGCGAGCTTCCAGCCGAGATCGACCGCATCGCCCAAGCCCGTATTCATGCCAAGCGCGCCGGTCGGCGAAACCTGATGTACCGCGTCGCCCAGCAGGAAGACCGGGCCGTTGCCGTAATGCGCGGCGACGACGCTTTGCCGGCGCCAGACATTGACGTCGACCCATTCGACCGCGATGTCGGTACCGAGCGCGCGCTGGAGGTAGGCTTCTTTGTCGACGGTCTCGGGCGTGATGTCGGCGGGCGCCTCGTTGACCATCAATCGCCAGAGCACGTTGACGGGATCGATGATGCGCAGATTGGCCCAGACGCCGCCGGGATCGACGGTCAGAAAAAACGTGCCCGGCTCTTTGCCGCACCGCGCGATCAGATCGGGGGCACGAAAGAACATGTTGACCGCGTGGCCGAGCATGCCCTTGCCTTCGAGCGCGACGCCAAGGCCGCGCCGCACCGTGCTACCCGCGCCGTCGCAGCCACACAGGTATCGCGCCTCGACGTCTTCGCGCGCGCCGGTCTCCGTGTCGACCAGATGCGCGACCACGCTGGTCGGCGTCTCCTCGAATGACTCGAGCTTGGTGTGATAACGCAGCGTGACCGAGGGGAAGCTCCGCGCGAAGCGTTGCAGGATCGGATCGAACCAATGCTGCGAACAGGTCTGGGTCGATTCCGGGCTGTGTTCGGAAGCGCGGATGCGGCGCGGCGGACGCACGACGCGACCGAGTTCGTAGCCTGAGAGGCTGGTGACGAAGACGACGTCCTTGGGCCAGTCGGCCGGGAAGGGCGTGTCGAGCACCCGGTCGGCAATGCCCCAGCGCCGACAGAACTCCATCGACCGCGTGTTGACCTCGTTCATCTTCGGTGTTTTCACTACGCCGTCGCCCTGTTCGATCAACTCGCAGGTAACGCCCTGAAAGCCGAGTTCGGCCGCAAGCGCGAGGCCGATGGGCCCGCCGCCGACGATGAGGACCGGGGTTTTGCGGATGCTCATCTAAAGACCAGAGAGATATTCATGCAGCCGATCGTACCACTCGGTCTGATTGGCGGGCGTGAAATGCGCGTTGGCACCGCTCGGATTGGGGACGACGAAGAATTTCGTCGGCCCGATGGAAATATTCTGCGCGCCGAGTGTAGGCGTCTCGCGCGATCCGGTCATCGCGCGATGGACATGCGCGTAACCGGTGACGCCATGAAAGCAGGCGATACGCGGCGCGAACTTGGCGAGTTTCTCGTCGAGTTCGCCGAGACCGGATTCGAACTCCTTGCGCGGCAAATCCGAGGCGCGCGCAGTCGCGCGCTTGGCCACGTCGGTGAAGCCAAAGCCGCAATCGAGCAGCGCGCGGTCATGTGCGGGGGTGAGCGCCGCGACGCCGAGTTTGCTGCGCGCGGCGAGGCTGAGTTTCGAGCGGGAAAACCCCGGCCAGAACCGATTCGTCTTGCGCGCGAAGTAATGCCCCTGCTCGACCGAATAGACCGACGGATTGATCCCGACGAAGACGACATCGAGGTTCTTGCGGATCAGGTCGGGGAGGGTGGGGGCGGTTGGCATCGCCCCAGTTTAACCGATGGACCGACATCGCGCGCGCTTCGACTGCTTGCTACCGCTCGCGCTCAAGCTGAGGGGCCGTACCATGTGGGTACAAAAGGATTTTCACCACGGAGACGCGAAGGACACGGAGAAGGGAAGATAAGTTTCTTCTCCGTGTCCTTCGCGTCTCCGTGGTTCAAAAATGACTGCGCGAATAGTGGGGGGGCTCTCGACAAGCTCGAGACGAGGTCGATTGATTATGGCCGCGAGGGCCGGATGCGAGCTACCTTTGAGGCCCACCCCTTTCATTCCCGCGCAAAATCGCTATTTTATGGCTTGAGGTGCGGCTTCTGGGGCCGCGTCCAAGAGGCTGTTATGCAAAAGAAATGGACCCTCGACAGCTGGCGGGGGATGCCGATTCGTCAGGTGCCCGATTACGCCGATACGGCCGCGCTCAACGCGGTCGAGGCGACGTTGCGCAACTATCCGCCGCTGGTCTTTGCCGGCGAGGCGCGGAACCTGAAGGCGAATCTCGCGCGCGTGGTCGAGGGCAAGTCTTTCCTGTTGCAGGGCGGCGATTGCGCCGAGAGCTTCGAGGAATTCCGCCCCAACAACATCCGCGACATGTTCCAGGTCTTCCTGCAGATGGCGGTCGTCCTCACGTTTGGGGCGGCGAGCCCGGTGGTGAAGGTCGCGCGCATGGCGGGGCAGTTCGCCAAACCGCGCAGCGCCGACACCGAGACGCAGAACGGCGTCACCCTGCCGTCCTATCGCGGCGACATCATCAACGGCATGGAATTCACGCCGGAAGCGCGCAAGCCCGATCCGCAGCGCATGATCCAGGCGTTCAGCCAGTCGGCTGCGACGCTCAACCTTTTGCGCGCCTTCGCGCAAGGTGGCTATGCGGACCTGCATCGCGTTCATAGCTGGACCCAGGGCTTCGTCGCCGACAGTCCCGAGGGCGAACGTTATCAGGAACTCGCCAACCGGCTGACCGAGACGCTCGACTTCATGGCGGCGTGCGGGCTTACCTCGGAGACGACGCCGCAACTGCGCGAGACGGAATTGTTCACTTCGCATGAAGCGTTGCTGCTCGAATACGAGCAGGCGATGACCCGCATCGATTCGACGACCGGCGACTGGTACGACGTGTCGGCGCATATGCTGTGGATCGGCGACCGCACGCGCCAGCCCGAGGGCGCGCATGTCGAGTTCCTGCGCGGGGTGAAGAATCCGATCGGCCTCAAATGCGGACCGAGCCTGCCGACCGACGATCTCCTGAAGCTGATCGACATCCTCAATCCCGAGAACGAGGCCGGGCGGCTGACGCTGATCACGCGCATGGGCGCCGACAAGGTCGACAGCAAACTCGGGCCGTTGATCCGCTCGGTCGCGCGCGAAGGCAAGAATGTGCTGTGGTGCTGCGATCCGATGCACGGCAACACGATCACCTCGGCGAACGGTTACAAGACCCGCGCGGTCGACAGCATCCTGCGCGAGGTGAAGGGATTCTTCGACGTGCACCAGGCTGAGGGCACCTATGCCGGCGGCGTGCATTTCGAGATGACCGGCCAGAACGTCACCGAATGCATCGGCGGCGCGCAGGCCATCACCGAGACGTCCCTGGGCGACCGCTATCACACCCATTGCGATCCGCGTCTCAACGCCAGCCAGGCTTTGGAACTCGCGTTTCTCATCGCCGAGGAACTGAAAAAGAAGCGTGCCGACAAACCGAAGCTGCGGGCTGCCGCCGCGATGTGATGGAAGGCGCGTTCAGCGAATTGTTTCGGTCACGCTGACGCTGACGTCCATGCCGCGAAAAGAGGATCGGAAGCCGGTGAAGCTGCCCCAGAGCGGCAGCGCATGGGCCGGATCCCAGGCGACGGCGACGCGGATCAGGTTGCGATTGCCGACGATGCTGTTGGTCGGATCGAAATCGACCCAGCCGGCGCCCGGCAGATAGACCTGCATCCAGGCATGGGTAGCGCCGCCGCCGACGGTCCGCACGTCGGGCACGAAGATGTAGCCGCTGACGAAGCGGGCGGCGAGGCCGAGCGAGCGCACGCCCTCCATCATCAACAGCGCGAAATCCCGGCAGCTTCCACGCCCGCAGCTCAGCGTTTCGCGCGGGGTTCGCACACCTTTTTCGGTCCGGCGTTCATAGGTGAATTGCTGCTTGATGCTCGCGGTCACGCGGCGCAGCAGGTCCATCGTGCCGGCGATGCCGCCGGGTGCGAGGAATTGCCGGATCCAGGTATCGACCTCGGCGCCGGGATGTCGGCGCCGCAGCGCTTCGCCGAGATTGGACCATTCGTCGTCGGAATAGGTGAACGGGTAATTTCGTGCCCGCGCTTCCAGCGCGTAATCGGGCAACGACACTTCGAGATGCTCGATGCTCACGGTGCTGTCGAAGCGAAGTTCGGCGGCCGTGCCGTCGAACCGGGCGATCGCCACTGAATTGTCGAAGATGTCATGCAGCCACGTCAGGCTGGCGGGTTCTGGACTGATCGCCAGCGCGGTCTTGATCAGGCGAAGATCGTGACTCTCGCGAGGGCGAAACATCATGCGATGCTCCCCGAAGGCGACCGGTTCCGAATAGCGATAGGCCGTGACGTGACGCACGACGAGATGGCGAAGGGTCACGCGCGCATGGCCCTCCGGATCATCGGCGTCGCGGCGGACCTCACCGGCGGTCGCGATCACCCATTCCGAGCATTTCATGCTGTGCGCGCAGGGCGCGGGCGAGGCGAAGATCGATCTCGGTGCGTTGGCGCTGAAGCTGATTGATCTCGGCCTGGAGGCGATTGTATTCGGCGACCCGGCGGGGCGGCAGGCGGAAATATCCGTCGCGCGCGGGCTGTTCGCGATGTTCCTGTTCCCACCAGCCGTCGACGAGGACGATGGAAGGATTGGCGGTCGCCGTCGGTCGCGCGCCGACCGAAGCCGCAAAACTGGCGAACGGCGTCACGCCGAACAGCAGGGCGGCGAATGTCGTGAGGAGAATGGGGCGCATGAACGTACTCCTGATGTCGGGCAGCCGAGGCGGTCGCCGTCATGGTGGATAACGATGCGCGAGAACGAGTATTCCGCCGCCTGTCGAACGGCGGCGGAATACCCAAACCCGATTAGCGCGTTGGCGGAACGACGACGACCGTGCTGCCGCCCGTACCGGTCGCGCCAGTGGAGCCGGTGGAGCCGCGGCTTCCGGTCGCGCCGGCGCGGCCTGCCGCGCCCGTGTCGCCGGTATCGCCCTGTGCGCCGGTGTTACCCGTCGCACCCGTCGCGCCGGTATATCCGGTGCTGCCGGTGCTGCCGGTCGCGCCCGTCGCACCGGTGTATCCCGTATTGCCGGTGTTGCCGGTACTGCCGGTCGCGCCGGTGTAACCGGACGCGCCCTGGGGGCCGGGAGGGCCCGCGGGGCCGGTACAGGCGCTCAGCGCAAGGGCCGAGAACAGAATGATCGATGGCATCGTGATCTTCATGATGGTGTGTCCTTCTCTATCGCGTCGCGTTCGTCGAATGGGTCGAAACGCAGACTAACGATCAAAGCGGACGCGGCGGCAGGCTCGGAATGTACCTACCGTTTTATATGTCAGGAGTAGTGCCGGATCCCGTCGGTCACGTCGTCGATCGCGAGAAGGATTTTGGGGCGCGACGGGGGCAGGAGCGAAATATTCCGTGCATTGAGGAGTAGAACGCGGCGGCCGCGCGGCGGAAGCTCGATCTCGATTCCGTAATTCTCGGCGACATCGTCGCCGGCCGCGATCTGTTCGAGAAAACCGTGCATCGCCGGTACGTCGAAGCAATGGTCGCGAAGATTCGGAAGCGACTTGCCCACCGCGTTGCCGGGCATGATCGCGAAGCCACGGTAAAACGAAGGCGTCGCGGAAACGATGCGCAATTCCTCGTCGAGCACGACAAGCGATTGGCGGATCGTATCGATGATGCCGTTGTAATAGGCGCGGGCGGTGTCGGCCTCGCGCTCGGACTCCTTGGCGTCGGAAATATCCACGAACGTCAGCACGATGCCGCGCTGATCGGCGTTCCCGGTCTGATAGGGCAACAGACGTCGACTGAAGCACGCGCCCTTATCGGTGTTCACCTGGCGGCGCAGCGATATGTTGGCGGCAATGACGGTTTGGGCGTCGAGAATGAGATCGTCGTCGACGAAATGGCGCGCGATATCGGCGAGCGGCTTGCCGAGGTCGGCGCTGGCGATCTTGAACAGTGCCGTCGCCGCGGGCGTGAAGAAAGAAAGCCTGAGTTCGTGGTCGACGACGACAAGGGGAAGTCCCGAACTGCTCAGGATGGTCTGGAGATGGTCGGGGGTGAGGGACGGCGACGTCGTGCCGTTTCCGTTGGGTGATGAACCCTTCGTATCCGGGGAAAGCATGGCCAGAGGTTGAGTCGCGCTTTGCCACCAGCCGCGCCAAGGCGACTTCGGCCGACTCATCGATCCGTCCCGGTGTGCCCCACTCACGAGGCGATCATCCCATCCGGGCGGTGGCGCCGTATGTTCCGAATTGCTCACTTCGGGAAGATTGGCATCCGCCCACGGGGTAGTGCCTTATTTCGGCTGGGAAACCGAATTGGACGGTTCGGTCAAAAGCACGCTCAGCAACGAGCTGTGGACTTCGAGGTGGCCGTTGTAATCGATGAAGCCCAGGCGACGAAAATTGTTCATGAAATGACTCACGCGCGAGCGGGTCGTGCCGATCATTTCGGCGAGGGTTTCCTGACTGATCTTGGCGATGATCGGTTCGGGCCGTCCTTCCTTGCCGAAATTGGCCAGCAGCAGAACCCTTGCCAGCCGTTTTTCGGTCGAGTTGAAAAGTTGATCGACGAGGTCTTCTTCGACCCGCGCGTTTCTCGCCAGAACATGCGTGATGAAAATTTGCGCGAAAGCAGTCTCGTCCTGGAGGACGCGTTGCATTTCGACCTTCGCGACTTTCATCACCGTGCATTCGGTCATCGCCGTTGCCGTGCCGAGACGCTTTGGCTGTCCGATCAGGCAGCCTTCACCGAGGAACTCATGCTGCCCGAGGATCGCGACAACCGCTTCCTTGCCGGCTTTGGAGACGACGGTGACTTTTACTTTGCCCTTCTTGATATAGAACACCGAGTCCGCCGCATCGCCCTGCGTGAAAATGATTTTCTTGATCGGATAGGTGGCGATGACGCGGCCCTTCGCCGTCGTCTCGAGAAATGCCAGCGGATCGAATTTCGCCGGCGCCTTCGATTTTTTTGCGGCTGGCTTAGCCTGCTTTTTCATGACCGTTCCCGCATACCGGCGCGTCGCTGCTCCGGTCCGGAAAGCGGACTGAAGATCGGCGAAAACTAGGTGACGGCGAAACGCGGTGGGAGGTTCGGAAAATACCTAGAGACGCGACTCGGAGCTTATCGTTAATTCGTCGCGACAGCCGCACTTTTCATTCGCTCGAGCGCATCCTTCGCATAGAACGTGCCGCCGCGCACGACCGCGCGAATCTGGTGCAGCGCCTGCACGTTGACCGCGGGATTGCTGTCGAGCACGACGAGATTGGCGTCCTTGCCGACCGCGACGCTTCCCATGCGATCTTCGCGGCCGAGAAATTTCGCGCCGTTCAACGTCGTCATCTGCAGGATGGTGAGCGGCGAGAGACCGGCCTGGCGCAGCAGATCGAATTCCTGATGCAGCGCGAAGCCCGAGATGTCCCAGTGACCGGAGCCGCCGCCGTCGGTGCCGGCGAGCATCATCACGCCGGTATCCTGAAACAGCTTCACCAGTTTCAGTTGGAGCACGAAAAACTTCTTCAGCATGGCGCGCGTGTCGGGCGAGACCTTGGCCGGAAATTGCTGCGCCATTTCCTGCCACAGCGCCCGCGTCGGGCCCGGCACGTAGCGAAGATTGGGGTCGTTGCGATAATGCGGGTCGTCGCCGAATTCCATCGTCCGCAGGCGAATCAGGGTCGGGATCATCCAGGTCTTGTCGGCGACGAAAGTCGCCGCGAGCTGGCGGCATTTGGTGTCGCTGTAGCTCGCGACCACACGCTTCATCAGGCCGAACTCGACCGGGTCGCTCGCCATGATCGGATTGGTGACCGCGCGCAGGGCGATATTGGCGGCAACGGGACCGGGCACGATCGGCGGCGCCTGCGGCGGCTTTTCTGCGATTTCGCGCCGCAACGCGGCTTCCTCGGTCGAGCAGCCGAGCAGGACGCTTTCCTTGGGGCCGAGATGTTCGATCCCGGTCATGCCGCGCTTCGAGGCTTCGGTCACGTCGACGCTCGGCGGCAGATGCCCATCGAAGGGCAGGCCGAGGCGCTTGGCCTCGTCGAGCGCCGCGAAGAACGCGGCCGGTTTGACGTCGATCACCTTGATGAAATCGGCGCCGAGTTCCTTCTGTTTGCGCACCTCGGCCACGGCTTGTTCCGGCGTGCCGGCATTGCCGCCGGTCAGGATCATGCCCGGCATCGCGAGCAGCTCCGGCGCGTCGGCGGGCACCATCACCTTGCCGTCCTTGCGTTGCTGCAGCAGTTCGGGCGAACCGGACATCTGGCGAAACCCGGTGATGCCGTTGGCGAGCATCAGCGCATAGCTTCGTGACGCATCGGGCGCGGCCAGCGAATGCACATGCATGTCGAGATAACCGGGGACGACGAACTTGCCGCGCTCTTCGATCAGTTTTGCCGATCCGCTCACTTTAACGGTGCCGGCGCGAGTGATCCGCGTGATCTTGCCGCCGTCGATGACGATCGCGCGGTCGCGGATGAGCTTGCCGGTATGCGTGTCGACGATGGTGACGCCGTTGAGTACGACGCCTTGCGTGACCTGCGCGCGCACGGATGGTGCGGTCAGCACGAGCCCGGACAAAATCACGGCGCCGATCAGGTTTCTGGCCATCGCGTTTCTCTCCCCTAGTGCCGGACATTCGCGTGCCCGGCTCGTTTTGATTTGTCGTCGGACGATGGCACGAAATCGTCTCGAGGGAAACCGGGGGCGGGGCTCATGCAAACCCAGTAGGCGCTTCGGCGCCTGTCTGCTAATTCTGGCGGATCGCCCGAGCCGACCGTCACAAGGAGCCGACCATGCCGCACGGAGGACCACATACGTCCTGGTTCAAGGTCAACGCCGACCTCGTCGCCTTTGGAACGGGCCCGGAGGGCGAGGTGATGCTGCGCCTCGATCTGCCGCAGGATGAAACCGTGCTGGTCCTGCAGATGAGCGTGGCCGATGCCAAACGCATCGCCGAGGGGCTGACCGCGAAGGCGAACGAGGTCGCAGGCTGAGGGATCTCGAGGGACGGCCCTAGAAAGTTGTAATCCCTTGCAAAGTTACGCCGGCGTGCCTGAAACGTAAGGCACGAGCTTCTTGCGCGTCCGGGCGAAATCCGCCAAGAATCGGGCAAAACCAGGGGGAGGCGGACCATGGTCGACGCGTTCGAGGATCATTGCTGGAAAGACGTGATTCCGGCCGAGGATTTGGTCACCTACGCCTCTTATAAGCGCGATACCTATGTCGGCGGCCCCGCGGCGCTGCTGGCCATCGATCTCTATGAATGGGTCTATCAGGGCGGCGCGCTGCCGGTGGCGCAGTTGCGCACGAGCTATCCGTCGAGCTGCGGCGAGCATGCCTATGCCGCGATCGAGCCGACCAAGCGGCTCTTCGCGGCGGCGCGCGCGGCGGGCCTGCCGATCTTTTATACGACCGGCGATACGCGCCCCGAAAGCAAACCCGGCGCCGTGACCGCGACCAAGCGCCAGCGCAGCAGCGCGGTCGATCCCGAGTTTTTTCGCATCCGGCCCGAGTTCAAGCCGCAGCCCGGCGACGTCGTCGTGACCAAGCAGCGCGCCAGCGCGTTTTACGGCACGCCGCTGCTGGCGCATCTCATCCAGCTCGGCATCAAGAGCGTGATCGTGTGCGGCGAGAGTACATCCGGATGCGTGCGCGCCTCGGCGGTCGACGCGTATTCCAACGGGTTCCACGTCGCCATCGCCGAGGAATGCTGTTTCGATCGCGCGGTGCTGTCCCACAAGGTCAATCTGTTCGACATGCACCATAAATATTGCGACGTGATGCATATCGACGCGATCGTCGCCGAACTGGGCACGCTTGCCGTGCGCAAGGCAGGCTGAGATGAAGCCAGCGCCCTACGGCCCGTTTCCCTATTCGCCGATCATCACGCGGCCGAAGCTCGAATGGCCGAACGGCGCGCGCGTCGCGTTGTGGGTCATCCCGAATATCGAGTTCTTCTCGCTTGCCGAGAAAATCCCTGCCTATCCGAACGCGAAACTTCCCGACGTCGCCAACTGGTCGGCCCGCGATTACGGCAACCGGATCGGTGTCTTTCGCTTCATGGAGACGTTCGACAAATACGGCGTGCGCGGCACCGTCGCGCTCAACAGCGATGTCTGCCTGCACCACCCGATCATCATCGAGGAAGGCAACAAGCGGAACTGGGAGTGGATGGGCCACAACAAGACCAACACGAAGCGCCTGACCGATTATCCCGAGGCCGAGGAACACGGCGTGATCAAAGAGGTGCTCGATACGATCGGCCGGGTCAGCGGCAAGCGCCCGGTCGGCTGGCTCGGCTCCGGCCTGACCGAGAGCTGGAACAGCCTCGATCACCTCGCCGCCGAGGGTGTCGAATATGTCTGCGACTGGACCAACGACGACCAGCCCTATGTGATGACGCTCGAGAGCGGAAAGAAAATCCTTTCGGTGCCTTACAGCCACGACATCAACGACATTCCGGCTTTCGAGCGGCACAACCGCACGGCGGACGAATTCCGCGACATGATCTGCCGGCAATTCGATACCCTTTATAAAGAGGGCGCGCAGTCGGGGCGGGTGATGGCGATCGCGCTGCATCCCTATCTGACCGCGAAGCCGTACCGCATCGGGGCGCTCGACGCGGCGCTTGCCTATATCTTCAGCCACAAGGGCGTGTGGAACACGACGGGCAGCGAAATCGCACGGCATTTCAACAGCCAGCAGAAATGAACGAGCCAGCATCTTGGGGGAGAAAGCCATGACACGCTTTCGGTTGCGCGCCGCGATGTTGATCGCGGCCTGCGTTCTCTTGGTAACGCCGTCGGCGCGCGCGGCGGATAAGATCGTAACCGGCATGGTCGGCGGGCCGACCGGCACGATGTGGCTCTATTATGTCGGCATCGACGAAGGCTTCTTCGCCAAGCACGGCATCGAACTCGATTTCGTCTTCGCGCCCAGCGCGCCCGGCATTCTCCAGCAGCTCACCGCCGGATCGCTCGACATCGTCGGCACGACCGGCGTGGTCGAGCCGATCCATGCGGTCGACAAGGGCGCGCCGGTCGCCATCGCGCGCATCATCGGCCAGAACGCGCCTTATGGGCTCGACGCGGCGTCGTCGATCGGCTCGATCAAGGACCTCAAAGGCAAGACCGTCGCGCTCGGCGGGCTCGCCGATATCACCGCGATCTATTTCAACCGCATGGCGGCCGCCAACGGCTTGAAGCCCGGCGACGTCGATATCATCGTGATCGGCGCGACGGCCGGGCGCTATGCCGCGCTCAAATCCGGCACCGTCGCGGCCTCGATGCTGATGACGCCGTTCAACTTCCAGGCCGAGGCGGGCGGGTTCCGGAATGTCGGTCTCGTCTATGACTATGTGAAGGATTATCCCTTCACCGGTCTCGAAGTCTCCAAGAGCTGGGGCTCGTCGCATATCGAGGTGGCGAAGCGCCTGCTGACCGCGCTGGATGAAAGCGCGGCCTGGTTCTACGTGCCCGAAAACCGCGACGCGCTGATCAAGATGGGCGTGAAGAATTTCAGCATCTCCGAAGACGAATCGGGGCAGAGTCTCGACTACATGCGCAAGATCAAGTTCTTCGCGCCGACCAGCAAGGTCTCGCGCAAGGGCCTCGAAATTTTGACCAAGGTGATGCGCGACAGCGGTGACGTGACGAACCCGCTCACGCCCGAACAGCTCACCCTTCCCGGATTGACGGAGTTGACCGAGTGACCGAACGCGTAAGGCATGCCTCCGGCCTGACGAGCCTGCTATCGATCGTCGGCGGATTGGCGATCTGGGAGGCGGCGAGCCGTTTCGCCGTCGACAATTCGCTTTTCCTCGCCGCGCCGTCGCAGATCGTGATGGCGATCTGGAAGCTCGCGACCAACGGCCTGCTCTGGAAGCATGTCCAGATCAGCGCGATCGAGTTCATTCTCGGTTACGTCATCGCCAGCATCCTCGGCATCGCGCTGGGGCTGGCGATGGCCGAGAGCGAACGCGCGAAACGCATCTTCCAGCCCTGGATCTCGGGCCTTTACGCCACGCCGACCATCGCGCTCGGGCCGCTGTTTCTCCTGTGGTTCGGCATCGGCATCTGGTCGAAGGTGCTGGTCGTCATCACGCTGGTGATCTTCTCGGTCGTCATCAACACCGAGGCCGGCTTGCGCAATACCAGCGAGCGGCTGATCGAGATGCTCCGAAGCTTCGGTGCAACGCGCCAGCAGATTTTCTGGAAATTGTCGCTGCCCTCGGCGGCGCCGTTCATTCTCGCCGGGTTGAAGCTCGGCATCGGCCGTGGCCTGATCGGCGTCGTCGTCGCCGAATTGTTCGGCTCGCGCGCCGGATTGGGACAGCTCATCAGCCAGTCCGCCGACAGTTTCAACATGCCGAATCTTTTCGCCGCCGTCGTGGTGCTGGCCAGCGCGGGTATCGCGATGACCGCCGGCTTCACCTGGCTGGAGAAAAGTCTCGTGCCCTGGACCAAGGATTGATCATGGCCGGCATCAAGCTCTCCGTATCGGGTCTCGACAAGAATTTCGGATCGCTCCAGGTCCTGGAAAAGATCACCGTCGATATTCAGGACGGCGAATTCATCTCGATCGTCGGCCCCTCGGGCTGCGGCAAGACCACGTTCCTGCGCATCGTCGCCGGGCTCGAGGAATCGAACGGCGGTACCGTGATGCTCGACGGCAAGGAAGTGACCGAGCCCGGCAACGACCGCGGCTTCGTGTTCCAGAACGACAATCTGCTGCCGTGGCGGACCGTCATCTCCAACGCGCTGATCGGTCCGGAACTCGCCGGCGAGGCGCAGCAGGCAGCGCGCGCCCGCACCCTCGAACTCCTGAAGCTGGTCGGGCTCGGCGGGTTCGAGAACTACTTCCCGCGCCAGCTCTCGGGCGGCATGCGCCAGCGCGTGAACCTGGCACGGGCGCTGGCGATCGACCCCAAGATCCTGCTGATGGACGAACCCTTCGCCGCGCTCGACTCGCAGACCCGCGAGATCATGCAGACCGAACTCACGCGCATCTGGGAGGAGGGCCGCAAGACCGTGCTCTTCGTCACGCATCAGATCGACGAGGCGGTGTTCCTCTCCGACCACGTCCTGATCTTCGCCCGCCGGCCCGGCCGCCTGCGCGAATCGGTAAAGATCGACCTGCCGCGCCCGCGTGCCCTGTCGATCAAGCGCACCCCGGAATTCGTGGCCTACGTTGACCATATCTGGAGCCAGATCGAGGAAGACGTGCGCCATTCCGTACTTCACGAAGGTGGTTAGGAAAATACTATAAGTATTTGTATTTATAGTATTTTATTTAAAATAAATTGACCGTCATTCCCGCGTCCTTCGACAAGCTCAGGAGCGGGAATCCATCTCACTCCAGCCGCGACTATGGGGGCCCGCTTTCGCGGGCATGACGAAAACAAAGCAGCAGCAAAACCGTGGGTCCTTCGACAAGCTCAGGACGAGGATGTTCTTTGTGGCATTAGGGGCCGTTAAGAAAATCTCTTCGTCCTGAGCTTGTCGAAGGACCCACGGTATCCGCGCGGCCACGTTGAGCCCCGCGCGATTGACACGACTCGGCGCGCTACCTAGCGTGTTTCGGCACCATGACTGACCAACTTGCCATCGCCATTGCCCAGCTCAATCCGAGCGTCGGGGACATCGCCACCAATCTCGGCCGGCTGAAAGACGCCTGGGCCGAGGCCAAGAGCGCGGGGGCCGATCTGGTGGTCGCGTCGGAACTGTTCGTCGCCGGCTATCCGCCCGAGGATCTGGTGCTGAAGCCGGTTTTCATCGAGGCCTGCGAGGCGGCGGTGCGCGGCTTTGCCAAAGAGGTGGCCGACGGACCAGCGGTCCTGCTCGGCACGCCGTGGCGCCAGGACGGCAAGCTCTACAACGCGGCGGCGCTGCTCATGGGTGGCGAGGTCGCGGTGCTGCGCTTCAAGCACGACCTCCCGAATTACGGCGTGTTCGACGAAAAGCGCGTCTTTGCCGCGGGACCGTGTCCGGGGCCGATTGCCTTCAAGGGCGTGCGGCTCGGCGTCATGGTCTGCGAGGACATGTGGTCGCCGGATTCGGCCGAGACGCTGCAGGAAAGTGGCGCCGAGTTGCTGATCGTCATCAACGGCTCGCCTTACGAACTCGACAAGCACGAGGAGCGGCTGAAACTCGCGCGCATTCGCGTGACCGAATCCGAACTTCCGCTGCTCTACGTCAATCAGGTCGGCGGCCAGGACGAACTGGTGTTCGACGGCGGTTCGTTCGCCCTGGCGGCGGATGGCGCGTTGCGTATCCAGGCGCCGGAATGGCGCAGCGCGATGGTGATGACCCATTGGCGGCGCGAAGCCCAAGGCTGGACCGTCGAGCCGGGCTTGCAGGCCGAGCGCGGCGACACGCTCGCCTCGATCTATCACGCGATGGTGCTGGGCCTCGCCGATTACGTCCGCAAGAACAACTTTCCCGGCATCGTGCTGGGCCTGTCGGGCGGTATCGATTCCGCGCTGACCGCCGCGGTCGCGGTCGATGCGCTGGGCGCCGATCGGGTTCATTGCGTGATGATGCCGTCGCCGTACACCTCGACCGAAAGCCTCGAAGACGCGGCGGCCTGCGCCAATCTGTTGAGCTGCGAATTGCGCAGCATCGATATCGGCCCGGCGATGAAGGCCTATGATGCGCTGCTGAAGCCGTCCTTCGCCGGCAAGGACGCGGACATCACCGAGGAAAACATCCAGTCGCGCATTCGCGGCATGACGCTGATGGCGCTTTCCAACAAGTTCGGCTGGATGGTGGTGTCGACCGGCAACAAGTCGGAGATGTCGGCCGGTTACGCCACGCTCTATGGCGACATGTGTGGCGGCTTCTCGGTGCTGAAAGACGTCTACAAGATGACGGTGTTCGAGCTGAGCCGGTTCCGCAATGCGCGCCGGTTGAATGGCATGCTCGGGCCGTCGGGCGAGGTGATGCCGCAGCGGGTGATCGACAAGCCGCCTTCGGCCGAGTTGAAGCCCAACCAGAAAGACGAAGATTCGTTGCCGCTCTACAAGGTGCTCGACGACATTCTCGAATGCCTGATCGAGCACGAGATGGCGGTGCCCGATATCGTCGCGCGCGGCCATGACGAGGCGACCGTGCGCCGCATCTGGCGGATGCTCGACCGCGCCGAATACAAACGCCGCCAAGCGCCGCCGGGGGTCAAGCTCACGCGCCGCGCCTTCGGCCGCGACCGCCGCTACCCGATCACCAATCTGTTTCAGGATGTGCCCGTGGCCAATGCCGATTCCGCCAAGTCCCCGCGCGCGCCCGCGCCGCAGGAATCGTAATGGCCGATAACGAAACGCCGATTGTCGAGGCGCCGCGCGATTTCATCCGCGACATCGTCGATGCCGATCTCAAATCGGGCAAGCACAAGAGCGTGGTGACGCGCTTTCCGCCCGAACCGAACGGCTATCTCCATATCGGCCACGCCAAGTCGATCTGTTTGAACTTCGGTCTCGCCGAGGAATTCGGCGGGCATTGCAATCTGCGCTTCGACGACACCAATCCGGCGAAGGAAGCGCAGGAATATATCGATTCGATCAAGGCCGACGTGCGCTGGCTCGGCTTCGATTGGGGCAAGAACCTGTTTCATGCCTCGGACTATTTCGAGCAGCTTTACATTTGGGCCGAAGACCTGATCCGCGCCGGCAAGGCCTATGTCGACGATTCGACGCCCGACGAGGTTCACGCGATGCGCGGCACGCTGACCGAGCCGGGCAAGGAAAGCGCCTATCGCAACCGCAGCGTCGAGCAGAACCTCGATCTCTTCCGCCGCATGCGCGCGGGTGAGTTTCCGAACGGCAAGTGCACGCTGCGCGCCAAGATCGACATGGGCTCGGGCAACATCAACCTGCGCGATCCGATCCTCTATCGCATCCTGCACGACGAACACCCGCGCACCGGCAAGACCTGGTGCATCTATCCCAATTACGATTTTGCGCACGGCCAGTCGGATTCGATCGAGGGCGTGACGCATTCGATCTGCACCCTCGAATTCGAGGATCACAAGCCGCTCTACGAGTGGTTTCTCGACAATCTGCCGGTGCCGTCGCGGCCGCGCCAATACGAGTTCGCGCGGCTCAATATTGGCTACACGGTTCTCTCCAAGCGCTTCCTCAATCAGCTCGTGACCGAAAAGCGCGTCTCGGGCTGGGACGACCCACGCATGCCGACACTGGCAGCCTTACGCCGGCGCGGCGTGCCGCCCGAGGCCTTGAAAGATTTCGTCCGCCGCGTCGGCGTCGCGCGCGCCAACAGCGTCGTCGACATGCAGTTGTTCGATTTCACCGTGCGCGAATTCCTCAACAAGCACGCGCAGCGCCGCATGGGCGTGTTGCGCCCGCTGAAAGTCGTGATCGAGAATTATCCCGAAGGTCAGGTCGAGGAACTCGAAGCGGTCAATCATCCCGACGATGCCGCGCTCGGCACGCGCAAGATTCCGTTCGCGCGCGAGATCTATGTCGAGCAGGAAGACTTCATGGAGAACCCGCCGAAGAAGTTCTTCCGCCTGTCGCCCGGCACCGAAGTTCGCCTGCGTTATGCCTATTTCATCAAGTGCCGTGAGGCCGTGAAGAACGCGGCCGGAGAGGTGATCGAGCTGCGCTGCACCTACGACCCGGCGACGCGCGGCGGCAACGCGCCTGACGGGCGCAAGGTGAAGGCGACGCTGCATTGGGTTCCGGCGGCGCAATCGCTTCCGGCCGAAGTCCGGATTTATAATCCGTTGTTCAGCCGCCCCGATCCGGGCGCCGGCGGCAGCGATCTCCTGGCCGACATGAATCCGAACTCGCTCGAATTGCTGAAAGACGCGCGGCTCGAACCGGCACTGGCCGACGCGAAGCCCGGCGAAGTCATCCAGTTCGAGCGCCAGGGCTATTTCTGCACCGACCCCGACAGCAAGCCGGGCGCGCTCGTCTTCAACCGCACGGTCGGCCTGAGGGACAGTTACGCGAAGGCGTAGCGCTGTTTTTCACTTTTCGTCATGGCCGGGCTTGACCCGGCCATCCATGACTTTGGTTCATCGTAAGGCGTGGATGCCCGGAACAAGTCCGGGCATGACGTATTAGGAGAGATCACCTTTTCAGTACGTAATCCCGTTCCAGGTGTGTTCGGGTTCCGAGATGTCGAAGATGATGCCGTGCGGGTCGGCGTATTTGGTTTCGAGTGCTTGGCCAGCCTGCGCCTTCGAGTGATAGACGCCGCCGTTTTCCTTGATGATTTCGTCCATCGCGGCGAATTCGGCCGGATCGTCGATCACGAAACCGATATGGTCGATGCCGACCACCGCATTGCCCTGCGCCGCGTTGACATAGCGGTCGGCCCGATACTTCAAGAGCGTGACGTTGACGACGCCGTCCGACATCGAAACCGAATTCTCGGTTTCCCGGTGCGTCGTGAAGCCGAAGACCTTCACGTAGAATTCCGCTTCGCGCTTCACGTCGGTCACCGTCAGCGCGATGTGTCTGAGTTTGGCCATGTCCTGCTCCGAATGCCTCGATTGTGTTGGCATAGTATATCAAGGATCGGCCTTCGCCGCGTTTGCCGAATCCGCTCTCGGGCTTTGACGGCGACGCGGCTTTCGTCTATTTCCTAAGCCAAGTCAATATCTTGCCTCATGCCGGAAACCGAACCCCGTGCCGCTTTCGCTCCACAACACGCTGACGCGCAAAAAAGAGGTCTTCGCGCCGATCGATGCGAAGAAGGTGCGCATGTATGTCTGCGGGCCGACGGTTTACGACTTTGCCCATATCGGCAATGCGCGCCCGGTGATCGTGTTCGACGTGCTCTATCGATTGCTGCGCCATGTCTATGGCGAGGCGCATGTGCGTTATGTCCGCAACATCACCGACGTGGACGACAAGATCAACGCCGCCGCCAAGGCGAACGGCGAGAACATTCGCGACTTGACCGAACGCACCGCCAAGGAATTCCACGCCGATACGAAAGCGCTGCTCTGCCTCGAACCCGATGTCGAGCCGCGCGCGACGGAGCACATCGCTGAGATGATTGCGATGATCGAGCGGTTGATCGCGTCGGGCCACGCTTATGAGGCCGAGAAGCACGTCCTGTTCTCGGTGCAGGCCGATAAGGATTACGGCAAGCTGTCGCATCGCAATCGCGACGAGATGATCGCGGGCGCGCGCGTCGAAGTCGCGCCCTATAAACGCGACGCGGCGGATTTCGTGTTGTGGAAACCGTCGCCCGACGATCTGCCGGGCTGGGATAGTCCGTGGGGCAGGGGCCGACCCGGCTGGCACATCGAATGCTCGGCGATGAGCGAAAAGCATCTCGGGCCGAGTTTCGACATCCATGGCGGCGGGCTCGACCTGATCTTTCCGCATCACGAGAACGAAATCGCGCAAAGCGAATGCGCTCATGGCGGAGCACCCTTCGCGCGCTACTGGCTGCATAACGGCTTCCTCATGGTCGAGGGCGCCAAGATGTCGAAATCGGAAGGCAACTTCCGCACCATCCGCGACGTGCTCGGCGAGGCGCCCGGCGAAGCGGCGCGTTTCGCGATGCTGATGGGGCATTACCGCGATCCGCTCGACTGGACTTCGGAACGGCTGATGCAAGCGATTTATGGACTCGATCGTTTCTATATGGCGTTACGCGGAATCGACGCGGCGCCTGCCGCGATACCGGTGCGCGTGCTCGAAGCCCTCGACGACGATCTCAACACACCGTTAGCCATAGCAAGGCTCTACGAGTTGTTAGGCGAACTCAACACGGCAAATACGACGGCGGATAAAGCACGGTGGGCGGGTGAGTTGCGCGCTGGCGGTCTGTTGCTCGGACTGTTGCAGCAGGACTCAGAAGCCTGGCTTCAAGGCGAAACAATTGATCCAAATGAAATTTCGGATGCTGTCGTTAAAAGGCTTGAAGAGCGAGATTGGATCGATGAGCAAATAAGGCTCCGTCTCGCGGCGCGCCAAACAAAGAACTTCGCCGAGGCGGATCGCATCCGCACTGACCTTGCGCTGAAAGGCATCATTCTGGAAGACGGACCGAAGGGCACGACGTGGCGACGTGCGGGGTAGGGCGCGGGGGATAGGCGCCGTGCGCCCTTCGACAGGCTCAGGGTGACGTCGATTTTCTTAATGCCCTCGACCATCTTCCTCAGCCTGAGCCTGTCGAAGGCCGCACCATGTGGATGCAGCGATCGATAAGAATTCACCACGGAGACACGGAGGACACGGAGTAAGAAAACAGATTCTTCTCCGTGCTCTCCGTGTCTCCGTGGTCAAACCTCTTTTGCTGCTTGCCTGGCTTTGCAGCCGCTTAACTGGGGGCAGGGTGGCATAAGCCGATTCTCCCGCTAGAATAAGGACATGGCGGGCGAACGTATCTATTTGTACGACACGACTCTGCGCGACGGGGCGCAGACGCAGGGCGTCGATTTCGGCGTGCCGGACAAGCTTGCCATCGCCCGCGAGCTCGATCTTTTGGGCATCGATTATGTCGAGGGCGGTTGGCCCGGCGCCAATCCGACCGACGACGCGTTTTTTGCCAAATTGCCGAAGCTCGCCCATGCGCGGATGTCCGCGTTCGGGATGACGCGCCGCAACGGACGCAGCGCCGGCAACGATCCGGGTCTTGCGACCTTGATCGGCAGTTCGGCGCGCATCGGCTGTCTTGTCGGCAAGACCTGGGATTTCCACGTGAAGGTCGCGCTCAACGTGAGCCTCGACGAAAATCTCGCGATGATTTCGGAATCGGTCGCCTATGTCGCCTCGAAGCTCGACGAGGCGATCTTCGACGCCGAGCATTTCTTCGATGGCTACAAGGCCAATCCCGAATATGCGCGTCACGCACTGACGGCCGCTTATGCGGCGGGCGCGCGCTGGATCGTGCTGTGCGACACCAATGGCGGCACGCTGCCTAACGAAGTCGAAGGTATCGTCGGGGAAATTGCGAAGTACATACCCGGCGACCGGCTGGGCATCCACACCCATAACGACACCGAGAACGCGGTGGCGAATTCGCTCGCGGCGGTGCGCGCCGGCGCGCGCCACATTCAGGGCACGCTCAATGGCTTGGGCGAACGCTGCGGCAACGCCAATCTGGTGTCGCTCATTCCGACGCTGATGCTGAAGATGGGATTTTCGACCGGCGTGAGCGACGCGGGCCTCGCGCGGCTGACCCATGTGTCGCGTTTCCTCGACGAGCGGTTGAACCGCGCGCCCGACCGTCATGCGCCCTATGTCGGCGAAAGCGCCTTCGCGCATAAGGGCGGGCTGCATGTCTCGGCGGTCGAGAAAGACCCGCGCTCCTACGAGCACATCGATCCTGCGCTTGTCGGCAATGCGCGCAAGATCGTGGTCTCGGATCAGGCCGGGCGCTCCAACATCCTGGCGCGGCTGCGCGAGATCGGTATCGACGTGCCGACCGATCACCCCAAGCTCAACGCGCTGCTCGACGAGGTGAAGAGCCGCGAGTTCGACGGCTATGCCTATGACGGCGCCGAGGCGAGTTTCGAGCTGCTGGCGCGGCGCATCCTCGAAAGCGTGCCGGAATATTTCAAGCTGCAGAATTTTCGCGTCAGCGACGAACGGCGCTACAACGCGCTCGGCAAGCTCGTCCATGTCGCCGAGGCGATCGTGCGCGTCACTGTCAACGGCACCGAGTTCCTGAAAGTTGCCGAAGGCAACGGCCCGGTCGATGCGCTCGACGCGGCTTTGCGCCAGGCCCTGACCGCGACCTATCCCGAGATCGCGCATATCCGCCTGACCGATTACAAGGTGCGTATTTTGACGCCGCAGGACGCAACCAAGGCGATGACCCGCGTGATGATCGAATCGAGCGACGACAGCGGCGCGACCTGGTCGACCGTCGGTGTCTCGACCGACGTGATCGACGCCTCCTACAACGCGCTGCACGACAGCCTGACCTACAAGCTCTGGCGCGCGGGGCGGCGGTCGTGATGGCTGGCATCGCGCGCGGCTTACCCCCCACCCTGACCCTCCCCCTCAAGGGGGGAGGGAACGCAGTTTCACCAGACCGTCGCGGTATCTGACATGGCCGGCACCGATCATCGCCGCCGGATACAGAAGGGCGGGCCCGCCATCATTCTCGTCAATCCGCAGTTGGGCGAGAATATCGGGACCGCCGCGCGCGCGATGTATAATTGCG
Source organism: uncultured Rhodospirillales bacterium (assembly GCA_903828515.1). Taxonomy (GTDB): domain Bacteria; phylum Pseudomonadota; class Alphaproteobacteria; order ATCC43930; family CGMCC-115725; genus CAIKMD01. The sequence goes on from CAIKMD010000002.1 coordinate 737,873, forward strand.
GGCTGACCGACATGCGGCTGGTGAAGCCACGCGATGCGTGGCCGAACGAGCGCGCCAAAGCCGCGGCGAGCGGCGCCGATCCGGTGCTGGAGAAGGCGCAGCTTTACGACACGGTCGAGGAAGCGATCGCTGATCTGCGCCATGTCTATGCGACGACGGCGCGCGACCGCTACATGGTCAAGCGCATCCTGAGCCCGCGCAAAGGCGCCGGCGAGATCCGTAACTATCTGGGCGCCGGCGAGGCGTGCGGGATTCTGTTCGGCCCCGAGCGCAGCGGCTTGCTCAACGAACACATCGCGCTGGCCGATACGGTCCTCAATGTTCCACTCAACCCGGCCTTCTCGTCGCTCAACTTGGCGCAGGCGGTGTTGCTGGTCGGCTATGAATGGTTTCTCTCGGGCGATGAATCGCCCGACGAGCAATGGGCGGTCGGCCATTCGAAGCCCGCGACCAAGGAGCGGCTCATCCAGTTCTTCGGGCATCTCGAAGAAGAACTCGACAAAAGCGGCTTCATGCGCAGCGCCGAGAAGCGCCCATCGATGGTGCGCAATCTGCGCAACCTGTTCCAGCGCGCGGCCTGCACCGATCAGGAATTACGCACGTTGCACGGCATGGTCACCGCGTTTTGCGGCCCGCGCAACCGCAAGGAAGACGACTGAAAACCAGGAGGTCGATCATCATGGCACACAAACCCGAACCACGGCTTGAATGGCAAGGCTTCAAGGCATTGGCGCCCGCCGCCAACGATGCGTTGTTGGCGCTCGGCAAGGCCGCGTCGGCGCGCGGGCTCGACAAGACGATCAACGAACTGATCAAGATTCGTGTATCGCAGATCAACGGCTGCGCGTTCTGTCTGCAGATGCATCTCGACGATGCCCGCAAGATGAAGATCGACGAGGCGAAGCTGAACCTCATCGTCGCGTGGCGCGAGGCGCCGGTGTTCTCCGAGAAGGAACGCGCGGCCTTGGGCTGGGCCGAGGCATTGACCCTGCTGCCGCAAGGGGTGAGCGACGAGGTCTATGAGACCGCACGCGCCGCGTTCTCGGAGACGGAACTGGCCGATCTCACCACCGCAATTGTCTCGATCAACGCGTGGAACCGGCTGGGCGTCGGTTATCGCTTCACGCCGCTGATCCAGCAAAAAGCTTCCTAAGCGTCGCCTTGCATTGGGCGAATGGCCGCACGGCGTGTGCGTCGCATTGATTTGCGCGCGCCGTTGCCATAGGAAAGCGCGATGACACAAACGATCTATAAAATCCTCCCAGCGGCCGATTGGCGCGCGGCGCAACAGGCCGGGGTGTTTCGCGGCGCCGGCATCGACCTGACCGACGGGTTCATCCATTTCTCGACGGCCAAGCAGACTCGCGAGACGGCGGCCAAGCATTTCTCCGGCCGGGCCGATCTCGTGCTGGTGGCGGTCGAGGGCGAACGCCTGGGCTCGGCGCTCAAGATGGAGCCGTCGCGTGGGGGGCAGCTTTTCCCCCATCTCTACGGCGCGCTGTCGCTCGACCGGGTGCTCTGGGCCAAGCCCATGGCGCTGGGGCCGAACGGCTCCCACATATTTGATCAGCCGGGGTTTTGACAACGTCCCGGTTTGAGCGGAGACTCAACCCATGATGATGCGAACCCTCGTTCTCGCCCTTTCCGCCCTGGTTTTGGCCTCCTGCGCCGGTTTCGGGCAATGCCCGGGCTATGGCGCCTGCACGGGGCGGGGGATGACCGGTCCCTACGATCAGGCGGATCTTTATACGGCGGCGGACGGGTCGATGATCGGGGGCTTTGCCGCCCTTCGCTACGGCAACATGTCCGACAGCAACGCCTCCCAGTAAGCCACGGGTCCGGCTTGACTTATCGGCCGCGGACCCTATAGTCCCGGCGCTTCATTCCCGAGAACGTGGACGTCTGATCCGAATGGAATTCGGACGCCCCGCCTGCGCGCAAGCAAGGGCCTATCGGGACAACAACACCAACGAAATGGATCGCTACTCAAATGAGTAAACGCGAAGGCTCTAAATTTAAGATCAATCGCCGCCTCGGGGTCAATCTCTGGGGCCGCGCGAAGTCGCCACTCAATCGCCGCGATTACGGCCCCGGCCAGCACGGTCAGCGCCGCAAGAAGCCGTCCGATTACGGCACGCAGTTGATGGCGAAGCAGAAGCTCAAAGGCTATTACGGCAATATCGGCGAGCGTCAGTTCCGCCGCCTGTTCACCGAAGCCGCCCGCCGCAAGGGTGACACGTCGGAGAACCTCATTGCCCTCCTGGAGCGCCGTCTGGACGCGGTCGTCTATCGCATGAAATTCGCGATGACGCCGTTCGCCGCGCGCCAATACGTCAATCACGGCCACATTCTGGTCAACGGCAAGCGCGTCAACATCGCGTCCTATTCGGTGAAGGACAACGACACGGTCGAAGTCCGCGAGAAGGCCAAGCAGATGGCCGTCATCATCGAAGCCAGCGGCTCGACCGAACGCGACATCCCGGATTATCTCGAGGTCGACCTGACCAAGCTGAAGGGCCGCTTCGTGCGCGCGCCGAAGCTGTCGGACGTGCCGTATCCGGTGACGATGGAACCGAACCTCGTGGTCGAATTCTACTCGCGCTGATTTCGACCATTCTTTCCTCTACCTTTATTACGTCATGCCCGGCCTTGTGCCGGGCATCTACGTCTTTGGCTGACGCCAGGTAAGACGTGGATGGCCGGGACGAGCCCGGCCATGACGTGAAGAGGAATGCCTAAGGCACGATCTCTAATTTATAGATCACGGCGTGGTGGTTGTTGCCGGCCCAAAAGCTCGGCACAGCCGTCGTGTTGTCGATGAGGATGCGTCTTATGTTCGTGGGCGCGGGCAACAGGTACTCGACGGCGGCGCCGGTTGCCGGATCGATGCGTTGCACCCGGTCGGAATTCATGCCGCCCGACCACAGCATCCCGTCCTTGTCGATCGACGCGTCATAGGGGGCGGTCCACGGCGTCGGCAGCGCGAATTCGCGAAAGCTTTCGCTCTTGATGTCGAACAGGCCGAGCTGGTTGGCGGCGAATTCCGCGAACCACAGCCGGCCTTGATCGTCCATCATGCCGCGGCGCGGGCGCGAGCCCCTTGTCGGCGTCGGATAGATCGTCGCGATGCCGGTCTGTGCATCGATGCGGCCGATATTCTCGTCGCCGAAATCCATGAAATAGAGGTTGTTGGCCGCATCGACGGTCATGCCATAGGGCGCGTGGTCGTGGCCGGTCGGCATGTTCCGGAACGGATCGATGGTTTCGACCACGCCGGTCTTGAGGTCGAGCCGGATCACCGATTGCTGGGCGACCATGTTCGACCACACCTTGCCGTCGATGCGCGAGCCTGCCGGCATCACCATCGATTGCTGGGTCGTGTCGTTGTCGAGCGATTTCGGCATCGGCCACATCTTGAATTTTTTCGTCTTCGGGTCGAACTCGGCGAGTCCGGCCTGGAACATCGTCGCGAGCCAATAATGCCCGTTCGCGTCGGTTTCGAGATCGAGCGCGCCGGTCGGCGAGCCGCGCTTGCGCGTGGGATAGGGATATTCGGTCACCTTGCCGGTGCGCGGATCGAGCATGCCGAGCTTCTGATCGCCGAATTCGGAAAACCAGATCAGGCCGGCTTTGTCCACGCGGACGTCATGCGGCGCGATGGTCGGGCGCGGCAGCGCGTAGCTCGTGACGATTGCATGCGTGGCGGCGCCCTTGGGACGCGGCAGGGTTTGCAGCTTATAGGTCCAGGTCGAGCCTGTGCTCAGATTGATCGTGGCGAGGTAATCCGCCGCACGGCGCATCAGTTCGGGCTTCGGCTGGCGTTGTACCAGGCGTTTTTGTGGATGCAGCGTCGTGCTGTTATTGGCGTAATTCATCATCCGGGTGAGGACCGAGACGAATTCGTCGGCGTTATGCGTCGAGCGGACGATGCGTTCGAGCGTGTGGCAGCTCATGCATTCGAGCAGCGTCTTCTTCTGGGGGTCGGTGCCCGGAATGCTCATCAGCCATTCGGTGTTGGTGAGCTGCGCCGCGAGGTCGTGCGCGGGGACGAGCGCGATGTCGACATCGGCGGTCTCGCCGGTCGCGATCTTGCCCGAGACGGCGCCATCGATCGCGTAGCCGACCGCGCGGATGGACAGGAACCAGGTGCCGGGCGACAACCGGCCGGCCGGAAAGCGATAGATACCCTCGGCATTGCTGACGACGGTGACGCTGATCGTCGAGTCCGGGCGCTGCGCGGTGACCAGCACGCCTTCCATCTCGCCCTCGGCGGCGGAGGTGACATGCCCGGTCAAAACCGGCGGCGCCTCGGCGGCATGAGCGGCGGCGCCGACGATCAGAAAACCAGCGACGAGGATCGCGCGGATCATTCGTGCTGAAGCACGCAGACGGCCTGGATCGGCGCCATGCCGGCGGCAGGGGTCTTGGTGGCGATGGCCGGCCGGTAGCCGTCCTTGCTGCAGGCGATCTCGACATCGGCGGGATCGACGCTCTTGTCGAAGCCTTTGATGAAAAAATGTCCGGTGGCGTCGGAGCGCAATACCAGGCTCGAATTCATCTTGGCGATGGTCGCGGTGATCTTGGTGTCGGGAACCGACGCGCCGGCCTGATCCTTGACGATGCCGAAGAAAGGCGGGCCGCCGGTGTCCTCGTCTTCATCCATGCCGAAACCGCCGCCGCCCGCGAACGCGCCGGCGGGAAAGGCGACCAGCAGGAACGACGCGATGAGCGCGCGGCGGATCGTCAATGAATGAACCAGACGCGGTTGACGTAAACCACCAGCGCGACCGCGCCCAGCGCTGCGACCCAGGGCAGGCCGGGCCACCAGCGTTCGGTCTTGAGCGGCAGCACTGCCGCGAGGGCGGATACGACGATTGCGCAAAGCGCCGCCGTGCTGAGCCAGCCGTAATAATACATCGGCGGGCCGGGCAGGTTGGGTTGAGCGGCGAAGTGGAACTCGTTCACCGTCGGATAATAGATGAAGACCGGCAGGTTGTAATAGAGCGCGACCGCATAGGCGATGATGAAGATAATGCTGAACACCGGCAGAACGCGGGCGCGATTCATATCCCGAACCCCCTTATGTTGTTGAGGATATGGCCGACCAGAAAGGCCCACCACACGGTCAGGGTCAGAAACAGCGTGAGGATACGGCGCGTCGCGGCATGTTCGGCGGCGAGCGGCTGGCGCCAGTAATACCAATAGGCCGGCAGAAGGGCGGCGCCGATGGCGACGAAATGCTCTTTCAGTTCGAACAGGCCGAGCGGCGTGTTGAGATGGATCTGCTCGAGCAAGGGCCGGATGCCGATCCGATAGGTCGGATAGATGATCGCGCCGAGTGACGCGGTGACCAGATAAAGCACGATGATCGCGTTGCTGTAGACGGCCGAGCGGACGCCGCGCGCATTGGCGACGAAGTTGCGTTGCGCGCCGGCCTTGACCGGCCACCAGAGGCTCAAGGCCTGATGCGTGACCGCACCGATCAGCGTGACCGCGCAGAGCGAATGAATGATGAGCAGAAAGGTGATCATGTGTATTTCACCAAGGTCATGAAGCCGAAATCCTGATGGTCCTGCATGTGGCAGTGGAAAAGGGCGGGGCCGGGATTGTCGGCGATGAAATCGATCTCGGCGTCGCGCCGGCCGGGCAGGGCGACGACGTCCTTCGTCAGCCCCGACATCGGCTTGCCGAGGAAATTCGTCACCTCGAAGCTGTGGCGATGGAGATGGATCGGGTGCATGTCGCCGCTGAGATTGTGCATCACAAGGCGATAACGCTTGCCGCGCGTCACCATGATCGGATCGGCGTCAGGCCATGATTTGCCGTTGATGGTCCAGCGATTGAAGCCGCCGCGCCCGCCGGGAATCTTCTCGAACAGCAATTCGATCCGCGCGTCAGGCTCGGGCGCCGGCGCGGGGTTGCCGAAGATCGTGTAGTCCCAGTTCATCTTCATCGGCGCCATCGACCACTGCGGCGCGCCGGTGGCACCGGCATATTCGATCACCACGCCCATCCCGCTCGCACGTTCGGCATCGTTGGTCGAGCCCATGATCCAGATGCCCGGCTGATCCATCGTCACCACGGCGTCGATCCGCTCGCCCGGCGCGAGGAAGAGCATGTCGAGCGTCTGCGGATTCGGCACCGGATTGCCGTCCATCGCCAGCACGGTGAAGCGGTGATGCGGCAACGCGATCATCGCATCCGCCGTCGCGCTCGCGTTCAGCAGGCGGAACAGCACGCGCTGCCCCCTCTTGACCCGGATCGGTGCACTGTGACCCAGCGCCTTGCCGTTGAACGAGGCGGATTTGTAGGTCACTTCCATCCCGTTATCGGCCGGCGGACCCTTGCGGATATCCTGTAGGCTGACGAATTGTGGTTCCCAATGATGCATCGCGATCGTCACTTCGCGGTCATAGCGCGCGGGGTCGCTGACCGGATCGACGATGAAGAACCCGTATTGCCCGCCATAGAGGCTCTTGGTCAGGTCGCGCCCCGCCATCGCGTGGGTGTGATACCAGCGGGTACCGGCGGGCCCGGCGACGAAGCTGACCGTTTGAGTGGCGCCCGCGTCGACCATGGGCGAGCCTTCTTCCATCGCGCCGTCGGCCTCGGCCGGAACATGCAGTCCGTGCCAATGCACGATGTCGTCGCCGCGGCTTTTGTTGGCGATCTCGATGGTGACGGTTTTGCCGTCGCGGACCCGCAAGAGCGGACCGGGCACGGTGCCGTTATAGCCGACCGTTCGGATGACGCGGCCGGGCGCGATTTCGAGCGACAGCGGCGCGATGGTCAGGCGGAAATCGGGCTTCGGCCGGCGTTCCTGGGCGAAGGCAGGTCCCGCCAGCGGCAAACTCGCAGCACCGGCCAGAAATAGCCGCCGATCGAGATGAGGTCCCGGCCGTCGCATCGTTTCGCTCCCCTGCCGAATACGCTATCGGAGGGATGCCGGACAGGCAACCCATGGCCTAAACTAGAGCCTCGAACAATGAACGGGACCGCCATGCTCTGGCTGCAATTCGCCGTCGTCTTTCTGCTGATCCTGCTCAACGGGTTCTTCACCCTCGCCGAGATGGCGGTCGTCTCCGCGCGGCGCGTGCGCCTGCAACGCGCGGCCGATCTCGGGAGTGTGGGGGCGCGGATCGCGCTCGACCTGAAACAGGATTCGGGACGGTTCTTTTCGACGGTGCAGATCGGCATCACGGTGATCGGCGTGCTGGCCAGCGTGTTCGGCGGCGCCGCTTTCGCGCATGAGGTCGAGAGCCTGCTCGCGCCCTATACGGCTTACGCGGAATCGATGAGCTATGTGCTGGTGGTTATCGCGATTTCCTATCTGACGCTGATCCTCGGCGAACTGGTGCCGAAGCGCGTCGCGCTGAACCGGCCCGAGGCGATCGCGATCCGCCTCGCCTGGCTGATCCGGGTGATGGCCCAGGTCGCGGCGCCCGTCGCGTGGTTCCTGTCGTTTTCGAGCAATCTCGTGCTGCGGCTGGTGCCCGGACGCGCGACCGAGCCGGGGCCCGTGACGGAAGAAGAAATCACCATCATGTTGCGTGAGGCGCAGGCGGCGGGGCAGGTTCATCCCGCCGAGACCGCGATCGTGCAGATGGCCCTGCGCCTCGGGGATCGCCGCGTCAACGCGGTGATGACGCCGCGCACCCAGGTCGAATGGCTCGACCTGTCCGAAAGCGACGACGAGATTCGCGCGGCGATCCGCAACAGTTCCTATTCGCGCTTTCCGGTCTTCGACGGCGGTCCGGCGCAGGTCGCGGGCGTCGTCCACGTGCGCGATCTCGCGCTCGAGGTGATGAGCGGACAGCCGTTCAATCTCAAGCGTCAACTGCGGCCGGCGCTTTACATCCCCGAAACCGCCACGGCGTTGCGCGCGCTCGAAGTCTTCCGCAAATCGGGCGATCCGATGGCGCTGGTGGTCGACGAGTTCGGCGACTTTCAGGGACTGGTCACGCTCGACGACGTCATGCAGTCCCTGGTCGGCGAGATCGCCGAGCAGGGCGAGGCGCCGAACCCGAGCGTCGAGCGTCGCGAGGACGGCTCGATGGTGATCGACGGCATGACCGCGCTCGATTCGGTCAAGGACCTGACCGGGCTCGCGACGCTCCCCGGCGAAGACGACGCGGATTTCCATACGCTGGGCGGTTACCTGATGGCGCGGATGAACCGCATCCCGGCCGTCGGCAACAAGGTCGCGGTGGCGGGGTTCGAGTTCGAAGTCCTCGGCATGGACGGCCGCCGCGTCGACAAGGTCCTGATCGTGCCGCCGCCGAAGCCCGAGGCCGAGGAAGAGCAGGACGGGTGAGTGTGCTGGATAAGCATTGTGCGTCCATTCGACTGCTCGCTATCGCTCGTGCTCAGGGTGAGGTGAGATTTGTAATGCCATCGATAAATTATCCTCAGCCTGAGCTTGTCGAAGGCCGCACAACATGGATGCAGCGCCAAGCCGACTTGTTCGGCAACCGATCACAGACCATTTAAACACCATGACCAATCAATCCCTCTCTCCGATTTTCCTCTCGCATGGCGCGCCGACGGCGGCGTTGCAGCCGGGGCCTGCCGGCGCGTTCTGGACGGAGCTGGGCAAGAGCCTCGGCAAGCCCAAAGCCATCCTTTGCATCTCGGCGCACTGGAACACGCGCGAGCCGGTGCTAGGCGCGGCGGAGCATCCGAAGACCATCCACGATTTTTACGGGTTTCCCGAGCAGTTCTATCGCCTGTCCTATCCAGCGCCGGGTGCGCCGGCTTTGGCGCAGCGCGCGAGCGACATATTGGCGGCGGCCGGCATCCCGGCATTGCTCGACAGCGAATACGGCCTCGATCACGGCGCGTGGGTGCCGTTGAAGTTCCTCTTCCCCGACGCCGATGTCCCGGTCGCACAATTGTCGGTGCAGCCGTTAAGGGACGCGCGCTGGCATTACCGGTTGGGCGCGGCGCTCAAACCTTTGCGCGACGAAGGCGTGCTGATCTTCGCCAGCGGCGGCGCCACGCATAATCTGCGCGAATTGAATTTCGCGGGCGGTCCGCCGGCCGATTGGGCGGTGGCGTTCGACGAGTGGCTCGCCGATGCGCTGAAGGACGGCCGGCGCGACGATCTGCTCGATTGGGAAACCAAGGCGCCCAATGCGCATCGCGCGCATCCGAGTCCCGAGCATTTCCTGCCGCTGTTCGTCGCGTTGGGCGCGGCGGGTGAGGGCGCGACAGGCGAGCGGCTCTACCAGGGCATGAGCGTCGGCAGCCTCAGCATGGACGCGTACCGGCTGGCTGTGTAAGCCCCGTGATCGCCGGCGCGCGCTTGGCGCCGGTGAACCAGACTCCCATCGCCACGGCGACGGCGTTCATCACGCCCGAGATCACCAGCGCCAGCGCGAGCATCGCGAAGACGTTGTCGATGCCTCCTAAAAACCGGTTGCCGAAGAAATGGATCGCTGCCCAGCCGCCGATGGCGGCGACGGTGACGCGGATGCCGGCGGCGATCAGCGGCCAGCGCAGACTGCCGGCGCCCTGCGACGCGAAGTAAAGCGCGAGGCCGAAGCCGAAGAAGCCATAGAACGGGCCGACGATGTGGAGATAGTGAGTGCCGATCGCCTCGGTCAGCGGATCGTCGCTGAAGAGCGCGATCCACGCATGCGGGAAGAAAGCGGCGGCGAGGCCGACGGCTTCGCTGAGCAGGCCGGCGAGGACCGCGCCGGTCCAGGCGACGCGCAACGCGCGCTTTCTCTGCTGGGCGCCGATCGCGGTGCCGACCATGGCGCCGATCGGCGCGCCGAGACCGAAGACCAGCGGCACCAATAGATATTCGAGCCGCGCGCCGACGCCGTAACCGGCGACCGCCGCCGGGCCGTAGATTCCGGTGAGACCGGTCGCGGTAGCGATCGCGATGTTGGTGGTCACGCTCACCAGCGACGAGATAAACCCAACGCGCAGGATCTCGCGTGTCGGCGCCCAGGCGATGCGGGCGGGTTTGACCGACGGCTTCAGCACGCCGCGCCCCGACCACAGATAGGCGGCGAAGATGATGCTGCCGATGACGTAATAGGCCGCGATGGCGGCGGCGCCCCCGACGATGCCGAGTTGCGGCAGATCACCCCAGCCGAAGATCAGCATCGGCGACAGCGGAATGAGGAACACCGCGCCGATCGCCGTGACGCTCGCGGGAAACAGAATATTGCCGGTACCGCGAATGACGGCGGCCAGCGAATTGAACAGCCACAGCGGAATGGCGAAGAGGAAGACGAGATTGGAATAGGCCAGCGCCGCGGCAAGCGAACCGTTCTGTCCGCCCATCAGCGCATAGAGCGGGCGTCCGATGGTCAGCGCGAGAATGGTCGTGATGAGTCCGAGCGCCACTGCGATGGCGGCGGCGTGCCAGACGAGGACGTTGGCGTCGTCGCGCTTTCCCGCGCCAAGCGTGCGCGAGACGGCTGACATGATGCCGCCGCCCATCGCGCCGGCCGAGATCATCTGAATCAGCATGACGATCGGGAACACCACGGCCATGCCGGCGAGTGCGTCGGTGCCGAGCTTCGAAATGAAATAGGTTTCGATCAGGCCGATCGACGCCTGCACCACCATGACGATGGTGTTGGGGATGGCGAGGCGCAAAAGCGTCGCGCCGATCGGGCCTTCGAGCAGGCGGGTGGTCCGGGGGTCCATGGCCGACAAGTCCTCTTGAACGACGAACGAGGTATGTGTATATACACCCTTACGAACCGTGCGTATACACGCAATAGCGATGGAAGCCATGCACGAAAAGCCGATCTCGACCTCAGGCCCGGTCCTGTCCCTCGACCCAAGCGATTGTAATTGCAATGCTTTGCAGCAGGCGGCGCGGCAGGTGAACCAGCTTTACGGACGCCATATGGCGAAGGAAGGGCTGCGAACCGGGCAGTATTCGATTCTCGCCAAGCTCAACCGTTTGGGACCGATGCCGATCACCGAACTGGCGTCGATCCTGGCGATGGACCGCACGACGATGAGCCGCGCGGTGCAGCCCTTGAAGCGCGACAAGCTGATCGCGATCGGCGCCGGCGAGGATGGACGCACCCGCCTCGTCCGGCTGACGGCGGCGGGCGAGGCGCGGGTCGCGTCGGCCTCGGCGCGCTGGCGCGAAGCACAGAAGGAATTCGAACAGGCGTTGGGCCCCGGGGTAGCGGCCCAATTGCGCGAGACGCTGAGCCGCGTCGTCGCGCTGGGATAACCCAACCGATCCGCCCATTACCCGTTCTTTTCGGTCAGGAGGTCGACATGCACGCCACCGTGGCGAAGGCCCATCACACTCTTTCACGCGGCGCGATGACGCTCTACAGCTTCTTTGCGGTCATTTTCGTCACCGCCGGCAGCGCGGCGCCGACGCCGCTCTATCGGCTCTATCAGCAGTCGATGGATCTGACGCCGCTGCTGATCACCGTCGTCTTCGCGATCTATTCGTTCAGCCTGCTCGCCACGCTGCTGACGGTCGGCGGGCTGTCGGATTATCTCGGGCGGCGTCCGGTCATTCTCGCCGCCCTGTTGTTGAATATCGTCGCGCTGGTCCTCTTCGCGACCGCCGAAAGCATCGGACAGTTGATTGTCGCCCGCGCGATCCAGGGCATCGCCGTCGGCAGCGCGATGACAGCCATGGGTGCCGCCATTCTCGACACCGATCGCGCGCGCGGCGCGCTGCTCAACAGCGTCACCATCTTTCTCGGTCTGACCTTCGGCGCGCTCGGTTCGGGCGTGTTGGTCACGTATGCACCGCACCCGTTGCATCTGGTCTACACGTTGCTGCTGGTTGCCACCGCGGTTTTCGCTGTGATGCTCTGGGCGATGCCCGAGACGATTTCGGGCAAGGCCGGCGCGCTCGCTTCGCTCAAGCCGCATATGAGCGTGCCGAGCCAGTCGAAACGGGTTCTCTTGCGGCTGACGCCGGCGAATGTCGCCGTCTGGGCGCTGGGCGCGTTTTATCTTTCGCTGATGCCGAACGTGGTGGCGACGACGATGCAGATCGCGTCGCCGCTCATCGGCGGGATCGTCGTCGCGACGCTGATGGGCACCGCCGCCATCACGGTACCCGCCCTCAAGGAGTGGCTGCCGCGTCGTCTCGTTCTGACCGGCACGAGCGCCTTGTCCCTGGGCGTCGCGGTCTCGCTGCTCGGCATCGCGCAGCACCAGGTTGGCGCGCTGCTGGCCGGAACGGTTATCGCCGGGTTCGGCTTGGGCGCCAATTTCTCGGGCACGTTGCGGTCGCTGCTGCCGACGGCCAAGCCGGACCAGCGCGCGGGTCTGCTCGCCGCGTTCTATGTCGAGTGTTATCTCGCCTTCAGCCTGCCGGCGATCGTCGCGGGGCTCGCGGTGCCCTATGCCGGATTGACGATGACGGCTTACGTTTACGGCGTCGCGGTCATCGTCCTGGTCGCGATTTCGCTGATCGCGTCGCTCTGGAGCGATGAGTAAGCAATCCCGAAACGCCAATGGCCGGGCTTGAAGGCCCGGCCATTGTCTAACGGATCGCGATAGGGAAGGCGATCAGGCCTTGCCGGCGACGCCCTGGCTGGTCAGGAATTCCTGCAGCTCGCCGTTCTCGTACATCTCGCGGACGATGTCGCAGCCGCCGACGAATTCGCCCTTCACATAGAGCTGCGGCACGGTCGGCCAGGACGAGAATTCCTTGATGCCCTGACGGATCTCGGGGTCGGCGAGAACGTCGATGCCTTTAAACTTCACGCCGAGCGTGGTGAGGATTTGCACCACGGCCGAGGAGAAGCCGCATTGCGGAAACACCGGGGTGCCCTTCATGTAGAGGACGACCGGGTTGTCGCTGATGTCGTGCTGGATACGCTCGGTCACGGTGTTGGCGGTCGTGGTCATGATCGATCCTTTGCCTTGAAGTGAGTCAGTCTTGAGGCGCCGAAGTCTGGAGGGCCAGTGCGTGCAATTCGTTGCCCATCCGGCCCTGTAATGCTTGGTAGACGAGCTGGTGCTGCTGGACGCGGGTCTTGCCCTTGAAGACGCGGGACACGACGGTCGCGGCATAGTGGTCGCCATCGCCGCGCAGATCGTCGATCCGTACCTCGGCATCGGGCAACCCGGCCTTGATCAACCGCTCGATTTCGCCTGCTTCGATTGCCATCCGAGTCCTTCGCCGGAGACCTAGCCGGCCATGAATTCCGGCAGCCAAGCCTCGTTGATCCGCTTCAACTCTGCAATCGATATGGCATCGCTGCCCGCCACTGTCAATTGAGACCCGCCGGTCGTCCCCAGGACGAAGGCAGGAACCCCGGCCTTTTTGGCCGCGTCGAGGATCGCGTCCGGGGCGGTGGAAGCCAGCACATATCGGGCCTGATCCTCGCCGAAGAGGTAACCATGCTCGGCTGCGCCGGTGGGGCAGGCGATGTCGGCGCCGACGCCGCTCGCCATGGCCATTTCGGCGACCGCGACCAGCAAACCACCGTCCGAGACGTCGTGGCACGCCGCGATTCGGCTTAGCCCCATCTGGCCGCGCACGAAGTCGCCGTTGCGCCGTTCGGCCGCCAGATCGATCGCGGGCGGCGCGCCGTCCTCGCGGCCCAACACCTCACGCAGATAGAGCGTGCAGCCGAGGTGGCCCTTGCTGTCGCCGATGACGATCAGCGTCGCGTCGGATGGTAGAGCGAGGCCGATGCTCTTCGTCGCATCGTCGAGGAGCCCGACGCCGCCGATCGCCGGGGTCGGCAGGATGCCCTTGCCGTTGGTCTCGTTGTAGAGCGAGACATTGCCCGAGACGACCGGATAGTCGAGCGCGAGACAGGCTTCGCGCATGCCGTCGATGCAGCCCGCGAACTGTCCCATGATCTCGGGCCGTTCGGGATTGCCGAAATTCATGTTGTCGGTGATCGCGAGCGGCAAGGCGCCGACTGCGGTGAGGTTACGCCACGTCTCGACCACGGCCTGCGCGCCGCCGCGTTTCGGATCGGCCTGGCAATAGCGCGGCGTGCAGTCGGTCACGAGCGCGAGCGCGCGCCGGCCGTCTGGCAATGCCACCACGGCCGCATCGCCGCCGCCGGGCTTGAGCACGGTGCGGCCCATGACGAGATGATCGTACTGCTCCCAGATCCAGCGCTTCGAGGCGAGATCGGGGCAACGCAGCAGGGTCATCAGCGACGCGATGGTGTCGCAGGCATCGATGTCGTCGGGTCCGAGTTCGGGTTGCTTCGACGTCTCGACATGCGGCCGGTCGTAAAGCGGCGCTTGGCTGACCAAAGGCTCGATCGGCATGTCGGCATAGACCTTGCCGTGCATGTTGAGGATGAGGCGTCCGGTATCGGTGACGCGGCCGATATTGGCGAAGTCCAATTCCCATTTCTCGAACACGCGCCGCGCCTGATCCTCGCTGCCGGGCTTCAGGACCATCAGCATGCGTTCCTGACTCTCGGACAGCATGATCTCGTAAGGAGTCATGCCGATCTCGCGGATCGGCACGTTGTCGAGTTCGAGGGTGATACCGAGCCCGCCCTTGCCGGCCATCTCGACCGACGACGACGTCAACCCCGCCGCGCCCATGTCCTGAATGGCGACGATGACGTCCGAAGCCATCAGTTCGAGGCATGCCTCGATGAGAAGTTTCTCGGTAAAGGGATCGCCGACCTGCACGGTCGGGCGCTTCTCCTCGGCGTCTTCGTTGAACTCGGCCGAGGCCATGGTGGCGCCGTGGATGCCGTCGCGACCGGTCTTGGCGCCGACATAGATCACCGGATTGCCGGGACCCGCCGCGGCCGAATAGAAAATGCGTTTCGCGTCGGCGATGCCGACGGTCATCGCATTGACGAGAATGTTGCCGTTGTAGCAGGGATGGAAATTGCACTCGCCACCGACCGTCGGCACGCCCACGCAATTGCCGTAGCCGCCGATGCCCGCGACCACGCCGGCCACCAGATGGCGCGTCTTCGGATGATCGGGACTGCCGAAGCGCAGCGCGTTGAGATTGGCGATCGGCCGCGCGCCCATCGTGAATACATCGCGCAAAATACCACCGACGCCGGTCGCCGCGCCCTGATAGGGCTCGATGAAGGACGGGTGGTTGTGGCTCTCCATCTTGAAGATGGCGGCCTGGCCTTCGCCGATGTCGATCACGCCGGCATTCTCGCCGGGGCCGCAGATCACGCGCGGACCGGTGGTCGGCAATTGTTTCAGCCAGTTCTTCGACGATTTGTACGAGCAATGCTCGCTCCACATCACCGAGAAGATGCCGAGCTCGGTGAAGTTCGGATCGCGGCCCATGATCTTGACCGCGCGCGCGTATTCGTCGCCCGTCAGGCCGAACTCGGCGGCAAGCGCGGGGCTGACAATGCGCTCGGTCACGACAGCGCCTCCACCAGGCCTTTGAAGAACGGCACGCCGTCGAGCGAGCCTTGTAGCGGATGCGTCGCATCCTCGGGATGCGGCATCAGGCCGAGCACGGTCTTGGTCTCGTTGAAGATACCGGCGATCGCGCGCGCCGAGCCGTTGGCGTTATGCGCGTCGTCGAGCTTGCCGTCGGGCGCGCAATAGCGGAAGGCGACGCGGCCTTCGCCCTCGAGCCGGTCGAGCGTGTTCTTGTCGGCGAAGTAATTGCCGTCGTGGTGCGCGACCGGCACGTTGATGACCTGCCCCGCGTTGTAGCCGGCGGTGAACATGCTCTGGCTGGTCTCGACCCGCAGGCTGACGTTCATGCAATGAAACTTGAGCGTGCGGTTTGCCAAGAGCGCGCCGGGCAGCAGTCCCGCCTCGGTGATGATCTGAAACCCGTTGCAGATGCCGAGCACCGGCGTGCCGGCTGCGGCGCGCGCCTTCACCTCGCGCATGATCGGCGAATGCGCCGCCATCGCGCCGCAGCGCAGATAATCGCCATAAGAGAACCCGCCGGGAATGACGATGAGATCGGCTTTGGGCAATTCCGAGTCGCGATGCCAGACCTTCAGCGGCTTCTTGCCCGACGCGCGATGGAGCGCATCGAACACATCCTGTTCGCGATTGGATCCGGGAAAGACGACGATGGCGGATTGCATGGATTAGCCTAGTCGCTGCATCGACATCCTGCGTCCTTCGACAGGCTCAGGATGAGGAAAGACCGTATATGGCATTGAGTAGCCGCGAAGAAAACCGCTTCAGCCGACCAGTTCAACGCGATAACTCTCGATCACCGTGTTGGCGAGGAGCTTCTGGCACATCTGTTCCAGCGCGGCTCGGGCCTTGGCAGGATCGCGCTCGCTGATATCGAGATCGATCACCTTGCCCTGGCGGACTTCGCCGATGCCGGAAAATCCCAGATTGCCAAGCGCATGGCCGATGGCCTTGCCTTGCGGGTCGAGCACGCCTTCCTTGGGCATGACGAAAACACGGGCCTTCATTGGACGGTCTCGGTCCCTTTGGCGTCGCCCGGCGCGCCTTCGGGGAGAATGCCGAGACGGCGCGCAACCTCTTGATATGCCTCCTCGACGCGGCCGAGATCGCGGCGGAAACGGTCCTTGTCGAGCTTCTCGTTGGTCTTCAGGTCCCACAAACGGCAATTATCGGGGCTGATTTCGTCGGCCAGCACGAGTCGCATGCTGTCGTTCTCATACACCCGGCCGAATTCGAGCTTGAAATCGACCAGCTTGATGCCGATACCGAGGAAAAGACCGGTCAGGAAGTCGTTGATCCGGAGCGACATCTGCATGATGTCGTCGAGATCCTGCGTTGTGGCCCAGCCGAAGCAGGTGATGTGCTCTTCCGAGACCATCGGATCGCCGAGTTCATCTTTCTTGTAGTAATACTCGACGATCGAGCGCGGGAGGGCTCCGCCTTCTTCCATCCCGAAACGCTTGGCGAGCGAGCCGGCGATGATATTGCGGACGACGACCTCGATCGGAATAATCTCAACCTGACGAACGAGTTGCTCGCGCATATTCAAGCGGCGAATGAAATGAGTCGGAATTCCGATCTCGGCCAGGCGCATCATCAGATATTCGCTGATGCGGTTGTTGAGCACGCCCTTGCCGGTGATCGTGCCCTTTTTCTGGTTGTTGAAGGCGGTGGCGTCGTCCTTGAAGTATTGGACGAGCGTGCCCGGTTCCGGACCCTCGAACATCACCTTGGCCTTGCCTTCATAGATCTGTTTGCGTCGGCTCATCGGGCGACCTCGCGGGGGCAAAAGGGTGATCCGCGCTCTATAGCAAGCACGGCGAAGTCAGGCCAGAACATCCCGCCACGCGGAGGGCTGCGGCCGATGCGCGCGGAAGCGGAAAATCGGTTTCGTACCGAGTCGCTCGGCCGAAGGCAGGGCGATTAGCGAACTCGATACGGTGGCGAAGCCGCGGCCGGTGTCGAACTGCATGGCGTCGTGCGGATCGCCGCCCGACTCGCGGTTGTCGTCGAGCAGCAGGTTTTCCCAGCTCGCCCAATCGTCGCGGCTGGGATCGGGCGGTGTCGCGGCCGAGAAGAGGGGCCGGTATTTCTTGAGCCGCGCCGTGTCCATGTCGTCGAGATCGCCGGCGGCGATCATGCCGAGCCCGGCGCGCAGCTTCGTCGATTCGATCGGCAACGTGCCGGTCGGATCGGCATGGCGCAGCCAGAACGCGTCGCGATTATCGGCAATGATGAGATTGAAGGTGCGATAGGCGCGCGGATCGAGCGCAGCCAATGCCTCGGCGGCCGTGTGGGCGTCGGCATGATCGAGCGCCTCGAGCACCAGTTCGCCGCGCGAGCGCTGGCCCGGCGCCGGTCCCAATGACCCGTGCCGGTTGAGGATGCCGGCGACCACGCCGAAATCGTTGATTCCGAGCCAGGAGCCGCCGGCCAGCTCGTCCATCCCGGCGACGATGTCGGGCCGGTCGGGCCAATGCCGCGCCGGCGGGAGCCAGGGCCGGTCGATCATCTCGTCGCGGTTGGCGCCGATCAGGACCGGCCAGTCGTGGCCCGGCCGGCGCAGAATGACGAAGGTGCACATGACCGTGGTTATGGGCTATCTAAGGGAAACGGCAAGGGATGGAGTGTCATGTCCGGATTCGACGAACGCGAAAAAGGTTTCGAGCGCAAATTCGAGAACGACCAGGAACTTCAGTTCAAGGTCAAGGCACGGCGTAATCATCTGCTCGGCCTGTGGGCGGCCGGCAAGCTCGGTCTGACCGGCGACGCCGCTGAAGCTTACGCGGTCAAGATCGTCGACCCGTCAAGCCATCTGCATGGCGACGCGGAAACCGTGACCAAGATCGCGGCCGACTTCAAAGCCAAGTCGTTGTCGGCCGACGAGGGGCCGATCCGCCTCGAACTCGAACGCTGCGCCGCGGAGGCGCGCAAACAACTGGGGTGACGCGATGAGGGGGATTCGTTTCGCGGCCCTTCTGTTCGGGCTCGCACTGGCGTCGCCGGCAGGGGCCGGAATTCCGATCACCATCGGTGTCGCGCCGGTCGTGCCGGTGGCCTCGACCTATATCGCGATGGATAAAGGCTGGCTCGCCGATGCCGGTTTCGACGTGAAGATCGAGGAAGTCGATTCCGCCACCAAGTTCATCGCCTTCCTCGCCACCGGTCAGATCCAGGTTCTTCATGGCGGCATCGGCGCGGTCTATTACAACGCGATCGCGCAAGGCCTGCCGATCACCATGGTGCTCGATTCCGGTTCGACGCCGGTCTATCAGGATCTTCTGGTCCGCACCGACCTGAAGGACCAGATCAAGAAGATCGAGGATTTGAAGGGCCGCAAGATCGGCTTCGTTTCGCAAGCCGGCGTTCCCGTCTATAGCGTCGGCAAGCTGCTCGAAACGGTCAAGCTCACCATCAAGGACATCGACGACAAGTACATGCCGTTCCCCGACATGGCGACGGGGTTCGCGAACAAGGCGATCGACCTGGTGCTGGCCGTGCCGCCGTGGGGTGAATTGATCAGCGACCGCCAGCTCGGCGTGCGCTGGCTCGACCCCTCGACGAAGATCGGCCCGCAACCGATGGAACTGGTCGTCTATACCGTCAACACCGACTGGGCCAAGGCGAATGCCGAAGCCGCGCAGAAGCTGTTCACGATCCTGGCGCGCGGCGGCCGCGAGTACTGTCAGGCCTATCATCACGGGCCCAATCGCGCCGAGGTCTCGGCCATGCTGGTCAAGCACAAGGTCGTCAACGACGCGGTCTTGCTCGAACGCATGTCGTGGCAGGCACGCGACGTCAGCGGCCGCCTGAACCTCGAAAGCCTCGACGATCAGCAGGAATGGTTTCACCGCTTCGGCATGCTCAAGGACATCGCACCGCGGGCAAAGCTGAGCGACGCGCGTTACGCCGAGGCTGCGAACAAGGAACTGGGGCCGTTCAAGTTGATCAACACGGACAGCAAGATCGAGGGTTGCCGGTAGAGCTTGTTATCGCGCTGCATCGGCAGCGTGGGTCTCTCGACAAGCTCGAGGTGAGTTGTATGTGGCCTTTAAGGCCGTAAAGAAGATCTCCTCGTCCTGAGCGAAATCGAAGGACGCAGGATGTCGATGCAGCGTTCTACCGGCTGAGCCTTGCCGAACACGCGCTGGAAAATCGTATCGACGTGTTTTAGGCAGTAAGTTTTAGATACTCTAATTTTGAGTGGTTTTGGATGCCCACACTCGACGGGTCGCGCCATTCACCGTTTCCACGGTTACATTGCTGGATACATAAAACGTGGCCGCGTGCCTTTTTCGGGTAACGGTTCGCAGTTGCTTGGTCGCGACCTTGCCCGTGTAACTAAATTCCAGTTGTTCTCCGTCTTCCAATGAGGGCTGTCCCAGTTGGTGGACTAATGCATTTCGGCTGAGCCCGAGCCAAGTTCTTCTGTCGAGCGATACCGGCTGAAATTTGGCGTCCAGTTTTGGGCAGCTTGCTGTTTCGACGCTGACGTTCTCAATTGAAGCCGCGACGATAGTATCGACGGTGTGTCGTGGGCCGCCGAATTCGCCGCTCGAAATAATCCAGACGCGCTGAAACCCGACCTTCGTCTGAAGCGTATAACACAGCCAATATATATGCTCGGAGGCGTCGCCCTGTTCTCCAATGGATCCCGTTCGCACGACTTCGCGCACACGATCAAGTGACGTTTTTTCCAAGGTTATTTTGAGTATGCCGAGACGAAGGTAGGAGACAGGCATTCGCGCCAGCGTGGACGGCACTTGAGCTGACAGACGTGGCGCAGGAGGCGGGGGTAAGGCGTCGTCCGCTTGGGCGGGTTTGACGGAAGCCATCGATAGCCATGCGGCCGAGATCAACGTCGCGGACCGGAGATATTTAGCGGTGGTTCGCGGCAGCATCTGATTGGATATTGAGATATTAGGCCTTGCCGAACACGCGCTGGAAAATCGTGTCGACGTGCTTCAAATGGTATTCGTCGTCGAACAGCGCGTCGATCTCGGTGGGCTTCATCGATTTCGCGATCTCGGCATCGGCCTTGAGCAAGGCGGGGAAGTTGCCCTTGCCGTGCCAGACCTGCATCGCGTTGCGCTGGACCGCGCGATAGGCGTCTTCGCGGCTCATGCCCGCCTGGGTCAGCGCCAGCAGCACGCGCTGGGAGTTATGCAGGCCACCGAGCTTGTCCATGTTGGCTTTCATCGCTTCGGGATAGACGAGCATCCGGTCGATCACGCCCGTCATGCGCCCGAGCGCGAAATCCAAAGCGATGGTGGCGTCGGGACCGATCACGCGTTCGACCGAGGAATGCGAAATGTCACGCTCATGCCACAGCGCCACGTTTTCGAGCGCCGGCACGACATTGCCGCGCACCAGGCGGGCAAGGCCGGTGATGTTTTCCGACAGGACCGGGTTGCGCTTATGCGGCATCGCCGACGAGCCTTTTTGCTCGGGCGCGAAATATTCCTCGACCTCGCGCACTTCGGTGCGTTGCAGATGACGAATTTCCGTCGCCAGGCGCTCGACCGAACTCGCGATCACCCCGAGCGTCGCGAAGAACTGTGCGTGGCGGTCGCGCGGGATGATCTGAGTCGAGACCGGCTCGGGCGTGAGGCCGAGTTTCCTGGCGACATAGTCTTCGATCGCCGGCGGCACGTTGGCGAAGGTGCCGACCGCGCCGGACACGGCACAGGTCGAGATGTCGGCGCGCGCGGCTTCGAGCCGGACGCGGTTGCGCGCGAACTCGGCATAGAACCCGGCGAGCTTCACACCGAAAGTTGTCGGCTCGGCATGGATGCCGTGGCTGCGGCCGATGGTGATCGTGGTCTTGAATTCGCGCGCGCGCCGTTCGAGCACTTTCAACAGCGCGTCGATATCGGCGAGCAGGATGTCGGAGGCCTGCTGAAGCTGCACGGCAAGGCAGGTATCGAGCACATCCGACGAGGTCATGCCCTGGTGGAGAAACCGCGCCTCGGGACCGATATGTTCGGCGAGGTTGGTGAGGAAGGCGACCACGTCGTGGTGAATCTCGCGCTCGATCGCGTCGATGCGTTCGACCTCGAACTTGCCTTTTTCGCGGATCGCCTTGGCGGCGCTTGCCGGAATGATGCCGGCCTCGGCGAGCGCGTCGCAGGCCAATGCTTCGATTTCGAACCAGATGCGGAACCGGTTTTCCGGCTCCCAAATGGCGGCCATTTTCGGCCGGCTGTAACGGGGGATCATGGCGACGGCTTAACCCGTCCGCGCGGCGGACGCAAGGCGCGGGGTTACTGACCCGATCGCTCGACCTGCTGGCTCGCGGTCACGGCCGGCTTGGCCGACGCCTGGTTGTACTGCTTGAGGACGAAGGTGACGGGCGTGCCGTCTTCGCTGGTCTGAAATCCGACGACCGTGTTGTCGGTGCCGATCCAGACAATCTGGTGCTTGTCGTCGTCGATGAAGAATTGATGGACCTGCATCATGCGGCCGCCGAACGCGATGTTTTGCTCGCCGGTGTCGGTCACTTTGACGGTCGTGACCTTGCCGGTCTTGGTGCCCATCATGAGGTCGGTGTTGAGGATCGTCGGCGTCCACGGGTTGGAGGGATGGACGCGCGCCGGCGCGGTGACCGTGCCGAGCGGCCCGGTCACGACGAAACTGTCGGCCTGGGCCTGGCCGGTGACGTTCATCTTCTTGCCGTTGTCGTCGGTCGCGCCCTCGAAGCCGACGAAGCGATCCTTCTGCCAATGCTCGACGCGGCTGGCGTCCTGGTGAAACATCGAGATGCCGAGGACTTTGACGGCGATGTGAAGCTGGGTCTGAACGTCGGTTTTGTCGCCGTCC
This sequence comes from uncultured Rhodospirillales bacterium, assembly GCA_903828515.1. Taxonomy (GTDB): domain Bacteria; phylum Pseudomonadota; class Alphaproteobacteria; order ATCC43930; family CGMCC-115725; genus CAIKMD01. The sequence continues at coordinate 760,040 of CAIKMD010000002.1, forward strand.
TGGGTCACGGTATTGGTATAGGTACCGATGTTGCCATAGGTCGGATGCTGGACGTCGTATTGATACACGTGCTGTTCCGCCCACGCCGGCCCGGTTGCGAGCAGAACGATGACGGATATACCGGCCGCATAGGCGTCAAAACGGTTCATGGGTGGTCCGGCCTGAGAACGGTGAGGGATGTAGGCCTATTCCCGCGTGATTTTCAAGTGGACGCCGATTCTCGCCCCGATCGTGGCTTTTGCAGGATGGCGATCAGCCGGCGGGCGCGTCGATCCCCACGGTCGCGAGCATCGCGGCCAGTTGCGTCGATCCGTAAGGTTTGCCGAGAAACCCGATTCCGGTTTCGTTTTTCAGCGGCCCCTGGGCGATGCCGCTGCCATAACCGCTGACGATGACGATCGGCAGTTTCGCGGCGATGCCGCGTAACGTCAGCGCCAGCTCGTCGCCTTTTTGATCGGGCAGGCCGACATCGATGAGCGCCGCCTGGATGGAGTCCGGCGCGGCGCGGAATTTGTCGGTTGCCTCGCGCGCCGAGCCGGCTTCCTCGACGCGAAAGCCAAGCAGCTCGAGCGCATCGACGGCAACCATCCGGACCAGTTCGTCATCCTCGACGACGAGGATCGTGGGAACGTTGGCATCCATCTTGAGCATCTCGCTGATTTTCTTGGCCAGGATGGCGAAGGTAAAAGGTTTGGCGACGAGTTGCACGCCGGCATCGAGCCGTCCGTCATGCACGATCGCGCTTTTGGCGTAACCCGACGTGAACAGGATTTTCAAATGCGGATGCCGGCGATGGGCTTCGTCGGCGAGTTGCTTGCCGTTCATCCCGCCGGGCAGGCCGACATCGCTGAAGAGTAGCGCAATTTCGGGCTCGCGGTCCAAAATTTCGAGCGCGGCGCGCCCCGTGGAGGCCTCGATCACGCGATAGCCGAGTTCGCGGACAATGTCGGTCGAGTGCGAACGAACGTCGTTGTCGTCGTCGACGACCAGAATCGTTTCCGCGCGGTCGCGGGCCGGCGCTCGTTCCGGCACGGCGGCCGGCAATTCCGTCTCGGGTTCCACCTCGTTGGGCAGTTCCTGTCCCGCGAACCGGGGCAGGTAGATCTTCACGGTGGTCCCCGCTTCGGGCGTGCTGACGATTTTCGCGTGGCCGCCGGACTGTTTCACGAAACCATAGACCTGCGACAGGCCGAGCCCGGTGCCTTGTCCGGTGTCCTTGGTGGTGAAGAACGGATCGAAGGCCTGCGCGATGACTTCCTTGGTCATGCCGATCCCGGTATCGGCGATCGCGATCAGGACATAGCTGCCCGGCGTCACTTCGGATTCCTGGTTGGCATAGGCGCGGTCGAGATCGACATTCGATGTCGCGATGGTCAGGGTGCCGCCATCCGGCATCGCATCGCGCGCATTGATCGCGAGATTGAGGATCGCGCTTTCGAGTTGATTGGGGTCGGCGAAGGTGCGCCATAAATCGCCGTTAAGCACCGCTTCGATGGCGATCTGTTCGCCCAGGGCCCGGCCGAGCAGATCGGACATGCCGGACACCAGTTTGTTGGCATCGAGCACTTTCGGGTCGAGCGGTTGGTGGCGGGAAAAGGCGAGCAGGCGCTGGGTGAGCGACGCAGCATGTTGTGCGCCGCGCGTCGCCGCCTCGGCGAGTTTTCGCAATTGCGGCAGGTCGGTTGCGGTCGCCCCGAGCCGGCGCTGCATGGTTTCGAGATTGCCGAGAATAACCGTCAGGAGATTGTTGAAGTCATGCGCGATGCCGCCGGTCAGGTGCCCGACCGCTTCCATTTTTTGCGCCTGGCGCATGCGTTCCTCGATCTCGCGAAACTCGGTCACGTCCGCGACGATGCCGGCGATGCGAACCGGCTTGCCCAATTCGTAATAGGTGCGTCCCTTGACCTGCAGCCAGCGGATCGCGCCGTCGCTGGACCGGCGAATGCGTTTTTCGAATTCGATCGCGCCGCTTGTCGAGGCTTGCGCGAAAGCCTTGGCGACGGCGGCGCGATCTTCGGGCAGAAACTGATCCAGCGTAGTTTCGAGATGCCATGCCGGCAGCAAGCGCGTATGGCCGAAAATCCGGTCGTGCGGCACCGAGCGTCGGACCAGCCGCGTCGCCAGGTCGAGATCCCAGCTCGCCATGCCGGCGGCATCGAGCGCGAGTTGCAGGCTGCCTTCGGCACGGCGGCGTTCCTCGATCTCCTTGCCGAGCAGGATATTGGCGGCGGCAAGCTCGTGCGTGCGCCGCCGGCTATGGGTGAGGTCGGTCACCACGCAGCAGACGACGCGCGGGGTTTCCTCGTCGACCTTTAGATCGATGAGGGAAATATTCACCGGCACGGCGGCGATGCCGGCGCCATGCAGGACGAACTCGCCGGATGCGCCGGTATTAAGGCCGCGCGCCAGCAGCTGCAAGAACGTGCCGATTTCGGCATCGCCAAAAAAGCGGGTGATCGTATGACCGATGATATTTTCGCGCTCGATCCCGATGATGGTGGCGAAACACTGATTGCAATAGAGGACGGTTCCGTCGCCGCTCAGGGTGACGGCGCCTTCCTGCATCTGCTCGATGAGAACCCGATAGGGCCGGTCGGCGTTCTGGAGGGTGTAGACCTGCTGACCCGAGGGGCCGCCGACGACCACCGCATCGACCTCGCCGTTGCGAATGGCGTCGATGGTTTCCTCGGCTTCGCGCAACCGCGCCGCCAGTTCGCTGACGCTTAAGCCTTCGAGCCCGGCCTGCTCGGGATCGTTTTTCGACTCAAACGGCGCGGTCATGGCGGCGAACGACTGCTTTTCGCGACCGGGGCGATGTTCAGGCCGGCGAGCACCCGATCTTCGTTCGAGAGATCGCCGATGATGCGACGCAACGGCTCGGGCAAGATTTTGACCAGGGTTGGCGTCGCGATGACCTGCAGGTCGCGGGTCGATTCCGGGTTTTGATAAACGTCGATCACTTCCAGGTCGTACCGGCCCTGGAGGTTTTCTTCGCAAATCCGGCGCATGTTTTCGATGGCGCGCGTCGACCGCGGTGTCGAGCCGGTGACGAACAGCCGTAGCCTGTAATACTCCGCCGGATGCCCGGACAGGCTTGGATCATCCATTATATCGTTTCCGATCGCTTCGGTCGAATATCCAGTCCAACGATAACGCGCTCGGTATCCGAAAGGTTGCCGATGATGCGCTTGAGCGGCTGGGGCAGGCGGCGCACCAGGGTGGGGACGGCGACGATCTGATCGCCGGCGGCCAATTGCGGCGTGACGAGGAGATCGATCACCTCGATCGTGTAACGGCCGGCCAGGTGGTCCTCGCAGATCTGCCTGAGGTTGGCGATCGCCGCGAGCGATTTCGGCGTCTGGCCCGCGACGTAGAGGCGCAAGGCGTATTCGCCGATATCGAGGTCGCTGGTCGCCAATTCTTTCTGGATGTCGCTCATAACCGCTTTCCCCGGCTGGTTGCCATGGATGCGCGATCGGCGTTGAGCGTCGTCTCGCGCGTTTGCTCCTGGTCGATGAGGGTGGCGACTTCGGCTTCTTCGGCGTCGATCGCGGCGCGCAGTTCGGCGATCTGGCGTTCGGTCATCGCCCGCTTGCGGTCCAGTTCGCGCCGACGGCGTTCCGTCGCCTGCTGGCGCTCCAGCGCCGCTTCCCGCTCGCGCGCTTCCTGCGCGAGGCGGGCGGTCCCGGTCAGCACGCCATCGGGGCCGATATAAGCGTCGATCATTTCGATGCCGTTATTCGTCAGCCGGTATTCGCGCAATTGCTTCGAGTGATTCATGCCGCGCGATTTGAGCAGGTAGAGAACCCGATTGCGTTCGCCGTTTGCCTCGAGGTCGCGCAGCGTGATCCACGTGTCCATCAGCGAGGAGACGCTGCGCTCGGTCTCGTCGAGTTGATCGCCGCTGCCCGACAGGCTGCTGAAGAGCGCGGTGATGCCTTTGGTCTTGCAGATATCAGCGAGCCGCACGAGCGTCGCGTGAATTTCGCTTGAGGGTCCGCGAAAGGCTGAGATCGGATCGACCACGATGATGCTCGGCTTGAAGTTCTCGATGTCGCGGTTCATCCGCGCGAGATGCATCTCGAACCCGTAGAGGCTGGGCCGCGCCGCCTCGAAGCGCAGCAGGCCCGATTGACGGTGGCGGGCGAGGTCGATGCCGACCGAGCGCATGTTGCGCACGACCTGATCCGGCGATTCCTCGAACGCGAAATAGAGGCTGTGCTCGCCGCGATTGCACGCGGCGTCGACGAAGGAAGCGCCGAAGGTCGATTTGCCGGTCCCCGCGAGGCCGGAGATGAGTACGCTCGAACCGCGATAGTAGCCGCCGAGGCCGAGCATCGCATCGAGGCTCGGCACGCCGGTCGGCACCGGCTCTTGCGATATGTGATGCCCCAGCCCGGCCGAGGTGATCGGCATGACGCTGATCCCCTCGTCGTCGATGAGGAAGGGATATTCGTTGGTGCCGTGTGCCGAGCCGCGATATTTGATGACGCGCAGGCGGCGTGTGGTGACCTGTTCCTGCACCCGGTTGTCGAGCAGGATGACGCAGTCGGAGACGTATTCCTCGATCCCGTATCGCGTGAGCTGACCATCGCCGCGTTCGGCGGTGATGATGGCGGTGACGCCCTTGTCCTTGAGCCAGGCGAAGAGCCGGCGCAGTTCGGCGCGCAGCAGCATCGTGTCGGTGAGGCCGGCGAACAGGGCCTCGATCGTATCGAGCACCACCCGCTTGGCGCCGACCGTGTCGATTGCGTGGCCAAGCCGGACGAACAGACCTTCCAGATCGTAGTCGCCGCTCTCTTCGATTTCGGAGCGTTCGATGCGGACGTAATCGATCGCGAGTTTTTTGGCGGCGATCAGGCCATCGACGTCGTAGCCGAGCGAGGCGACGTTGTCGGCCAGATCACCGGCACGTTCCTCGAAACTCATGAAGACGCCATGCTCGTCGAAACGGCTCGCCCCGTTGACCAGGAAGGTCATCGCGAAAAGCGTCTTGCCGCAGCCGGCCGCGCCGCACAGCAGGGTAGGGCGGCCGCTGGGCAGTCCGCCCAGGGTGAGATCGTCGAGGCCGCCGATCCCCGTCGGGGTTTTGGGCAGCATATGGCTCTCGCGTTCTTCGGGCGCGTTGTCGCTATTCATCGGTTGATACCTGAGTGGTGTCGCGCAAGCGGGCGAGGCGACCGAGAGGAGAAGGCGATGTGCAGGACATGGATCGACATGAATGAAGTGCGTGTAAGCCGGACACTGAAAATTTGTACTTTTATTTTTGCGTTTTCAAGCGACGGAGATAGGGCGATTTTGAGACAAAAAAGGGGCGGAGCATGTTGGATCAGCCAACACGTTCCGCCCCTTTGAAGTCCGCGCGGCATTGGCCTGACTTAAGGCCGAGAGCCCCACGTTTCGCGATTACTGACCCGAGAGAAACCGCTTGCGCTCGATCTCGATGTCTTCCGCCGAATAGGGCGGCGCATCGGGATTGAATTCGCGCCAGCCGGATTCACGATAGAACTTGCTGCGCTCGGTCAGGTTGACCGCGCGCCGACCGAGGATCTGTTCCGCCGCCACGATATGTTTCTCGTCGGCCTTCGCGGTCACGACCGAACCGCCGCGCCGCACGCCTTCGGCATAGAAATCGGCATCCTCGCGCTTGAGACCGGCCGCGACGAAGGTGCCCGAGATGCCGCCCGCCGCGGCACCGACCGCGCCGCCGACAGCGGCGCCAGCCGCGGCGGCGACGAGCCACCCGGCCGCGACCACCGGGCCGACGCCCGGAATGGCGAGCATGCCCAACCCGGCGAGAACGCCGACAGCACCACCGACGACGCCACCGCCAGCAGCGCCAGCGCCAGCACCCGCGCCGGCGTCGGTCGTTGCGATCGTTTTCTGTTTGCCGTCGATGTTATTCGCAACGAAGCTGATATCCCGCGCCGGGATGCCCGTCGATTCGAGATCGCGTACTGCTTGCGCGGCGTCTTCATAGCGGTCGTAGAGACCCGTAACCGTTTGCGTGGTCATGATCGAACCTTTCAAGGGGGTGCGTGTATGGTGGTTATTGGGTGACGATGTTGCCCTGGTAATCGAGAGCAACGGCCGTCTGCTCGCCGCCCTTCGTCGCGGTGCCGCGCCAGATCGACCGATCATCCTGATGAAGCGGCGAGACGTTGCTGTAGCCGAAGGATTCCAGGCGCTTCTTCGCCTCGGCCTCGGTGAAGCTGTTCTTGCCGGCGACGGGTGCCGCCGTGGTCTTCGATTCGGCGTTCGACGTCGAGACCGCCGGCGGCGTGGTCGAATTCGATTGCGCGAGAGACGGCGACACACTGGCGGCGAAGACCGCGAAGGCGGCGACGGGTATCAAACGATTCATTCTACTCTCCATGAGGCTGGACCAACCCAACCCTCACGGAGCGATAAGGTTGCATGTTTTATGCGCGGCCTTATCGCGTCGCGCGACGTACCCGTGGCGCGCGCGCACGAGCGCGCGTCGGACGCGGAGTCGAAGCGAGCGAGCGGCGGAGCAGGAAGTCGCCGATGACGCCGAGGCCGAAAGCCACGAGGAGGGTCAATACTGGATTATCGCGAATCTGATCGCCGGCGCGCGTGCGTGCGGCATTTTGGATGTCGGAGAAATGATCGGCAAGAACGGGGAGCGCGCGCTTGACGCTGTCGATCGATACGTCGTCGATGATGCTCATGACCGGTTGTCCTTTGCGGGTCGTGTGTTGCTCGATACAGACCAAGTCGACCGGCGGGTGAAAGGTTCCGTCACGGTCGGAGAAACAGAAAGACCGAGCCAATCAAGTCGCGGCGCCGTGCCATCACGGAACTCGATGCGGCGGGAGTGGCGTGAAAGAGGCGCGGTCCAAACAGAAACGCGGCGCCTTTCACGGTTTTAATGTCTTCGTCCCAATAATGTCCTGAAATTCGGGGGCTGATCCGGTTGTCGCCGATCAACGAATTTCGCTACCATCGTCCGCTGACGTCGAAGGTTACGCCATGCGCGCCGATGTGGTCTTTCGACGGTCAATGACAGGTTCAGTGTTGGCAAATTCCGAGATCGGCAAGATCGTCCCGGTTGATAGCCCCATTGGGGTTGACGAACGTTATCGCCTTCTCGTCGAGGCGGTGACCGATTACGCCATCTATATGCTCGATCTCGACGGGACCATCAGGAGCTGGAATCCCGGCGCCCGGCGGTTCAAGGGCTATGAAGCGGACGAAATCATCGGGCAGCATTTCTCACGGTTCTATACCGACGAAGACCGGCAGTCGGGATTGCCGGCGCGCGCATTGGCGACGGCGCTTCGCGACAGCCGGTTCGAAGGCGAGGGATGGCGCGTCCGCAAGGACGGAACCCGGTTCTGGGCCAACGTCGTCATCGACCTGATCCGCGACCGCGCGGGAAAGCCTTTGGGATTTGCGAAGGTCACGCGCGACCTGACCGAGCACAAGGCCGCTGAAGAAGCGCTCCGGCGCAGCGACGAGCAGTTCCGGCTTCTGGTTCAAAGCGTCACGGACTATTCGCTCTATATGCTGGGGCCGGACGGCCGGGTCGCGAGCTGGAACGCGGGCGCCGAACGAATCAAGGGTTACAGGGCCGACGAGATCATCGGCGCGCATTTCTCCCAGTTCTATACCGACGAGGATCGCGAGAACGGCCTGCCTCGGTTGGCGCTGGAAACGGCCGCAAGCGAGGGACGGTACGAAAAGGAAGGCTGGCGGGTTCGCAAGGACGGCACGCGCTTCTGGGCCAACGTGGTCATCGACGCGATCAAGAATTCCGCCGGCACGCTGATCGGCTTCGCCAAGATCACGCGCGACATCACCGAACGCCGGGATAATCAGATCGCGCTCGAGAAGGCACGCGAGGCGTTGTTTCAGTCGCAAAAGATGGATGCCATCGGACAATTGACCGGCGGCGTCGCGCACGACTTCAATAATCTGCTGACGGCGATCCTCGGCAGTCTCGAACTGGCGCGCCGTCGGGTTGCCGGCGATCCGGCGCTCACGCGACTCATCGACAATGCGACGCGCGGCGCCGAGCGGGGATCGGCGCTGACCCAGCGCATGTTGGCCTTCGCGCGGCGCCAGGACCTCAAATTCGAGTCCGTCGATATTCCCAGCCTCATGCATGGGATGACCGAACTTCTGGAGCGGTCGCTCGGGCCGACGATCGCGATCGAAACACGCTTTCCGCTCGGCCTCAAACGTGTGAACGCTGACGCCAATCAGCTTGAAATGGCCGTGCTCAATCTCGTCGTCAACGCGCGCGATGCGATGCCGAATGGCGGACCGATCATCATGGCGGCGCGAACCGAAAAGGTTTTGCCGGGGCACGATAGGCTGGGGCCCGGCGAGTATGTTTGCCTTTCCATCGCGGATTCCGGCGAGGGGATGAGCGATGAAACCCTCGCGCGGGCGATGGAACCTTTCTTCACGACCAAGGGGCTCGGCAAGGGCACCGGCCTGGGATTATCGATGGTACATGGACTGGCCGAACAGTCGGGCGGCGGGCTCGTGCTGAAAAGCCGAAAAGGGGAGGGCACGACCGCCGAGATTTATCTCCCCATCGCGCTCCAGGTGACTGTGCCCGATGTCGTGTCGGCCGAAGCGCAGGTCCAGATGCTGGGAAGGATGCTCACGGTGCTTGTCGTCGACGATGACAGTCTTGTCCTGACGAATCTGTCGGTCATGCTGGAAGACCTGGGCCATACGGTCATCGAGGCCGGTTCGGCGCGTGAAGCGTTATCCGAACTTCGCGGCCAAAGCGGCATCGACCTCGTGATTACCGACTATGCCATGCCGAACGTGACGGGCTTGCAGCTCATCAAGGACATCGAGGCCGAGTGGCCGGAGATGCCGGTCATCCTGGCGACCGGCTATGCGGAGTTGCCGCCGGAAACCAGTGTTGCGCTGCCGAGGCTGCCGAAACCCTATCTTCAGCAGGACATCGTGCGGGTGGTCAACGATACGATAAACGCCCGTCCAAGGCGCGACGCACGGTCGCCGGCACCGACCTGACGGCCGCGCGCGGGATCATCGATCGTTCGTCCCCGAATTGATCGCTTCAACCGGTTCCGAATCTGGTGATTCGCGTGTCACCTTCTCTTCGAGCTGTGACGCGATGGCCTCGAGTTCGCTGGCCACCGCCGGGTTCGAATTGAGGACTTTCGAGGCGAGCCGGCGCGCACGATTGGCCTGGTCGCGATAAAAAGCGGCCTCGGTCGAATTCAGCGCCATTTCTTGTCCCCCGTTCGTCCGATTAATGTCCTGCGCAATCCGCATTGTGGCCACACTCGATCACCACGTCTCATTCAGGTGAAACGACGCTGTGTGAGCCATGAGCGAACTTTCCGACGAGGCAGTATTTCTATTCGTGAATGCGGCGAAAATAAGGTCCTTGAGCCGTCAATGCGCGTATCCGATTCGCGAGGAGTTTCTGATCCTCGCGCGCGAATTTGAATCGCATGCCACCGGACTTGATGCGCAAGCGAGGCGGATCAATGTCCATCGGGTGCCGTCCGCCCTACGTCACTAGCGGGCGGGAGCGGACTCGTCCGGCACACAGGCACCGGACGAGTCTCGCCATTTTGCTTGCGAATTAGCGACTAAATCTATTATTAATTGTGCTTCGAACATTGAGGTTCGCATGCACATTGCCGCCTCCAAGGCCGTCCGATTGTCCCGTCTGTGCGCGACAATCATACCGGCGCTGATCGCCCTCAGCGGCTGCGCCGCGATTTTTCAGAATTCTTCCGAAGCCCTCATCCGCGATCCAGGGGACATCTTTTATGGCCCGCCGAAACCGGTCAGCGAGGTCGCGAGCCGATATTGGGAATACGCGACGATTGCCAGTCTTGCGTATCCGAATGACGGGCTGATGGACAAGTCGGCCTGCGCGGAGGCGTTTGTTCCCGGCGTGAAGAGCGCGACTCTCGTCCTGCCGTCCGGCGGCGACGTTCAGAGTCTCGCGGACGCGAACTACTCCGCCATCGTTGATGCGCTCGAAAACCGCGAGGGATGGCGCAAATGGGATGGGTTCCCCAACCCATCGCTGGAAGCCACGATGGAAGCGATCGATCTCTTCGCATCGGTCTGGGAACGCCGGACGAATGATCGCACGACCGTCGTCGTCGCCTTCAAAGGGACGAATCCGCGCAAGCGATTCGATTGGCTGGCGAATTTTCGCTGGCTCTGGATGTGGCTGCCGGGTTACGCCGACCAATACGACATGGTCGTCCGCGACTTCGAACCGGCTTTCATCGCGGAATACAAAAAGCGCGAAGCCGACGTACCGGCCGGCAAGAAAAAAATCATCTACGCCGCAGGGCACTCGCTCGGCGGCGGCCTTGCCCATCAATTCGCTTACGCGTTGCCGCTCGACGACGCGGTGCCACGGATCAGCCGCGTCTACGCTTTCGATTCGTCGCCGGTGACCGGTTATTACTCGGTGCCCAAGGAAACGCGCGAGACCAATGCGCATGGCGAGCCCGATGAAAAGCATGGCATGGAGATCGGGCGTATCTTCGAGAAGGGCGAGATTCTTTCATACCTGCGCGGGCTGATCGGACTCGTCTATGTACCGTCCGATGCGGATCCCGCGATCGCGGGGGTGCGCTTCAATCTGTTCCCGTCGCTCAATCCCATCGCGTCGCACAACATGGACGAACTGGCCTGCAAGCTTTACGAGAAAGCCTCGGGCGCGGGAACGCCACGCCATTTCGATCCCGAGGGCGAACGCGTGCAGGGAAATTCGACGTTCTAAAGCGTGTCGCTGCGCGCGACGTTCGCCGAGACCTATAACAGCCCCAAACTCTTGAAGCTCGAATGCCGTCCGCGTCCGACGATGAGATGATCGTGCAGCGCGATGTTGACGGTCTTCAATGCTTCGCGGACCGCGCGGGTCATCTCGATATCGGCGCGTGACGGGGTCGTGTCGCCGCTGGGATGATTGTGAACGAGCAAAACAGCTGAGGCGTTGAGTTCCAGCGCGCGCTTCACCACCTCGCGCGGATAGACCGGGGTCTGGTCGACCGTGCCCGTCTGCTGGCGCTCGTCCGCCATCAGCACGTTCTTGCGGTCGAGGAACAGCAGGCGGAACTCCTCGACCGGCCCGAATCCCATGCGCGCGGTGCAATAGTCGAGCAGCGCTTGCCAGCTTGAGAGGACCGGCTTGTCGCGCATCTCGCCCTTGAGCAGGCGCGACGCGGCCTCGCGCACGGCGAGCAATGACGCGACCGTGCGATCGCTCAGATCGGCATCGCGCAAGGCTTCGCGGCCCGCCGAGAGCACGGCGGCGAAACTGCCGAAGCGCTCGATCAGTTGCTTGGCGAGCGGCTTGGTGTCGCCGCGCGGATTTGTCGAATAGAGCAGGAACTCGAGCACTTCGTAATCGGGCAGCGCCTCGGTGCCGGCGTCGAGCAGCCGCGTGCGCAGGCGATCGCGGTGGCCGAGATAGTGCGGCTCGTCGGATTTGGGTTTCTGCGCGTCAGCCATGACGGCCACGATGTTACCGCAGCGACCGTGTCTCGTGCAGCCCTTTGGGTACGTCCCGGAAGCGGATATAATGGGAGCGTCACGAGGGCAGGGGCTCGGGATGATCAAGGCTTGGGGACGAGCGTGCGTGTGAGAGGCGTGGTCTTGCTCGTCCTGCTGGCGCTCCCTGCCGGCGGAGCGGCACGGGCCGACGACCCCGCCGTGAGAAACCGCTGCGAGAACCTCGATATCGGCGCCTGCACGGCGCTCATCCGAGCCGGCGACATGACGCCGCATAACCTGGCAATCGCCTACTTCAATCGGGGCTTCGCGCATTATCAGGGCCGCGATTACAACAACGCCATCGTCGACCTCGACCAGGCCGTTCATCTCGATCCGGCCAATGCCGGGGCATTCCATTGGCTCGGCGCGGCCTATGGCGCGGCAGGAGACCTCGAACACGCGCTCCCGAATCTCGTCAGGGCGAGCGAACTCGACCCGAAGGCCACCGCGACCCTGGATCTGCTCGGCACCGCCTATATCGACAAGGAAGATTACGCACGGGCGATCGCGAGTTTTTCGCGCTCGATCGCGCTTAATCCACGGGAGGCGCCGGCTTTCAACGGGCTTGGTCTCGCCTATGAACGCCAGGCGAAGGACGCCGACGCCATCGCGAATTTCGAGAAAGCCGTCGCGCTCGATCCGCGGTACACCGACGCGCTCTACCACCTCGGCAACCTCTACGCTCACCTGTTCGCGGGCCCCGATCTTGACCGCGCCATCGCGAATTTCCGCAAGGCGATCGCGATCGCGCCGCAACATCGCGACGCGCTGATCGGGCTCGGATCGGCTTTGGATCAAAAAGGGGAATACGAGCCGGCTATCGCCGCCTATAAAAAGGCGATCGCGCTCGACCCCAAGGATTTTCAGACCATCAACGGGCTGGGGCTCGTTTACGCCGATAGCGGAAAGAACGACCTGGCGATCGCGACGTTTCGGCAGGCGATTGCGATTTCACCCGACTATGGGGCGGCGCATTACAATCTCGCCATCGCCTATGCGCGGCATCGCGATTACGCGCGCGCCATCGCGAGTTTCCGCAAGGCGCTCGATCTCAGCACGGTCTATGCCTTCGCGTCGGATGACTTGTTCGAGGTCTATCGCCGGAACGGCGACGAGGCGCGTGCCGCGGACGATTTTGCGAAACTCGGACCGGCCCATGCCGCCGCGGTCTTCGATCGCTTGGGTGCGATCCACAATTTCAACGGAGAGCCCGACGCGGCGATCGCGGATTTCAACCGCGCGCTCGCGCTCGATCCGAACAACGCCCGGGCTTATGCCGGCGTCGGCGACGCTCACGCTCATATGGGCGACCACCTGCGCGCCATCGCCGATTACAAAAAGTCGATCGCACTCGATGCGAGCCAGGCGATGACATTCTATGATCTCGGCAACGCCTATGCCGCGATCGGCGATTTCAACGCGGCCGTCGCTGCCTATGGCAAGGCCAATGAACTCGATCCCAGCGACGCCAGTTTTTTCATGCTCCGGGGCGACGCCCATGCGGCTTTGCGCGCCTATCGGCCCGCTCTGGTCGATTACGCGCGCGGTATCTGGGTGTTCTCGGACGAGGTCAGGCAACAAACCGGGCCGGTCCCGGTTTACCTGGGTCTTGTCGTGGTGATGTTCGCGGCATGGTATCGTTTCCGCCGCTCTTTCTCGGGCGCCGTGCTCAAGGTGCAGCTTCGGGCGGCGCTCACCGCGTTGCGCGCGGTGGCGGCCGGCGCGCCGCGACTGGTGCTTGGCGGGTTGTTGCCGCTCGTGATCGCCGTCGCCGCAACCGCGTGGAGCGACGCCTATGATCCCGACTGGGATGCGATGTGGCATGCGGCGGGCGTTTCTCCCGAACTGATTCCCGCCCGCGCCAGCACGATCGTGGCGGGGCTGTGTTACCAGTTTTTTGCCGTGCAGGCGCATCGTGCGGCGAGCGGCGCGGCATTGACCTGGCGCGGCCTGGCCTCCGCCTATGGCTGGTTCCTGGTTTACGGAACGATGCCGGTCGTCGTCAGCTATCTCGGTCCGATGCTGAGCGGCGTCCTCGTCACCTCGGACCGGCTCATTCTCGGCGTGCCGTTCTGGGCGTTCGGCTCGTGCCTGCGCGTCGTCATTTGCATGGTCGCCGTCAGCGCCGTCGCGCGTTGTGTTCTGATGCTACCCGCCGCCGCGATCGGCCACGCGGTGTCGCCATTGCGCGCGTTGCGAATGCTGCGCGGCGATGCCTGGCGCTTGAACACGGTGGTCGCGGGCTTTGCCGTGTTCGGCGTCGGATTGAAATGGGCGCTGGAGCAGGGCGCAACGCGATTGCCCGAAACCTGGCGTGCCATCGGCGACGCGACGGCCGTGCAGGTCTCGCTTTATCTGGCGACCGCGCTGATCGCCGCTGCCTTGACCTTGTTTTACCGCGAGCGCGTCGCGGCAACGACGGACGAAAGCATCCACCGCACCGCGAGCCCGGCTTTGGCTTAGACGTAAGGCGGCTGGGTATAACCCTTGGGCGAGAGCGTGAAGATCTCGTGGCCCGTGGCGGTGACGCCGATCGAGTGCTCGAACTGCGCCGAGAGGGACTTGTCGCGGGTGACCGCGGTCCAGCCGTCGGACAGCACCTTCACGTCGAAGGCGCCGGCATTGATCATCGGCTCGATGGTGAAGAACATGCCTTCGCGCAGTTTGGCGCCATGGCCCGGCGTGCCGTAATGGACGATCGACGGCGCGTCGTGGAACACGCGGCCAAGGCCGTGGCCGCAGAAATCGCGCACGATCGAATAGCGATGGCTTTCGGCGAAGACCTGAATCGCGTGGCCGATATCGCCGAGCGTGGCGCCGGGCTTCACCACCGCGATGCCGCGCATCATCGCCTCGTAGGTGACCTCGACCAGTTTGCGCGCCTTGACCGGCACGCGGTCGCCGACGAGGAACATGCGGCTGGTATCGCCGTGCCAGCCGTCGACGATCACGGTGATGTCGAGATTGACGATGTCGCCTTCCTCGAGCTTGCGCTCGCCGGGAATACCGTGACAGACGACGTGGTTGATCGACGTGCAGATCGAGCGCGGGAAGCCGCGATAATTGAGCGGGGCTGGGATCGCGCCGTGCTCGACGATGAAGCCGTGGCACAGCCGGTCGAGCTTGTCGGTGGTGACGCCCGGAACGACATAAGGGGTGATGAAGTCGAGCACTTCCGCGCCCAGTCTGCCGGCTTTGCGCATGCCCTCGAAATCGGCGGCGGTGTGGATCTTGATCCGCCGTTCCTCGGGACCGAGACGCTCCTCGACGGGGGCGGTTTGGGGTTGGTTCATGGGGGTGTTCGTATTCCTTTTGCGGGCGGGCGGCAAGCATCCCCATTGCGGGAGCCCGGCGTCGCGCCGTAATTTGGTTGCTTCATGTGGTGACGCAAAATCGGGAGAGAAGAGCGTGAGCGCCGAAAAAGACGTCACCGCCTGTATCCTTATCATCGGCAACGAAATCCTTTCGGGCCGGACCCAGGATTTGAACCTGGCCTATATCGCGAAGGGTCTTGGGGAGGTGGGAGTCACGCTGAAGGAAGCGCGCGTCATTCCCGATATCGAGGCGACGATCATCGCCGTCGTCAACGAGCTGCGCGCCAAATACGATTACCTCTTCACCACGGGCGGGATTGGCCCGACCCATGACGACATCACCTCGGAATGCATCGCCAAGGCGTTCGGCGTGCCATGGACGGTTCACCCCGACGCGCACAAGCACTTCCTCAATTTCTACGCACCGGGTGAATTGAACGAGGCGCGGATGCGGATGGCGCACACGCCCGAGGGCGCGACGCTCGTCTACAACCCGGTGTCGCGGGCGCCGGGTTTCCGGATGGGCAACGTCTATACCTTCGCCGGCATTCCGCGCGTGATGCAGGGCATGTTCGACGGCATTCGGGGCGAGCTGAAGGGTGGCAAGCCGATGCAGTCGCGCACCGTCGGCACCTCGCTGGCCGAAGGCGTGCTCGCCAAGGGCCTTGGCGAGATTCAAAGCCGCTACGACGATGTCGAGATCGGCTCCTATCCGATCATGCGGCGCGGCACATTCGGGGTGAACCTCGTGCTGCGCGGACGCGATGAGGCGCGGCTGGCGGTGGCGGCGAAGGAAGTCGCGGCGATGGTGCGCGCGCTGGGCGATACGCCCGTCGAAGAATAGCGCTTACGAACGCGGTACGATCTTGATCGCGTCGTCCGCCGGCACGCAGTAGGTTTTTGCGATCCGAGAATTCGCGGCCAGCGCATTGGCGACGCGGTCGAGCACCACGGTCTTTCCAGCGATCTCGGCCACCGGCGCCCGATGCCCGGCGGAGGCGAGCAGCGGGACATCCTGTTGCGCCGCGCGGATGATCTCGGGGGCGACCGTATAATTCCGTCCGCGCCGCACCGAGGCCGCGACGATGACGCCGATGACTTTGCCGTCGCCGTCGAACATCGGCCCACCGCTCATGCCCTGAATCGTGTCGAGATCGGCCGGATAGCGGCCGATCTCGGCCCAGGCCACGACCGGCCCCACGCCCGATAGATGTCCGGCCAACCGCATCCGGGCGCGGCCCATGACCCGATCCGCTGTGGCGCCGAGCCGTCCATGCGGATAACCGAACGAGAAGCCGGTCTGGTCCTCGCGCAACGGTTCGTCCGAGATCTGAAGATCGGCCTCCGGTGCTGCCCTGGTCTGGATCACCGCTAGATCAGCATCGGGATGCAAGTAGCTGATTTTTGCAGAAATATTATGACCGTTCACAGACAGAGTGAGGCGGTCGCATTCGTCGTTGGCGACGTGGCGCGCGGTCAGCCACACGCCGTCGGCGACCGGGAACGAGGTACCGATCTCGATCATGTTCGACGGTATGTCCTCGACGTCGACGCTGAACAACGGATCGCCGGGGCCGGCGGCGGGCAACGGACGGCCGACCCGCTCGGGCGACGGTTCCGGCGCAACCGACGACGGCGGCGTTTGCGATTCGTCCGGAAGCGGACGGCGCCCGACCGAAGGGTCGAAGGTCACCGATGAAAATTGTCCGGATATCGCCGCGAACAAACCGAACAGCACGAGCGCGATGACGATGCGGTCGAGGCGAGTCATCGATCGTTATCCGATCAGCCCGACATCGCCGCCGCGTTGAGGAGTCCGGCAACGATCTGTCCGGTGGCGAGGATGAGCGCCGGACCGGCCTCGCCGCGCTCGATCGAACGCGGCAGGTCGCGAATGAGAACGGCGACGACCGCGAAGGCGATGAGTTGAAGGATCACCGTGACGACGCCCCAGAGTACGATGTCGGGTACGCTCACGCTGTGCGCCATCATCGCGGCTAGCGGAATGCCGAGCGCCAACATCTCACCGGCGAGGACGATTGCCGCGGCGATATTGCCGGAACGAATGAGTTGAATTTCGCGATAGGGCGTCACGGCAACGTAGATCGCGAGGCCGGCGAAGAACAGGCCGGTCGTCGTCGCCAGATGGACGAGCAGGACAGGAAATCCGGCGAGGACGCTGTACCAAGCTGCAATCACAAAAACCTCCACCGGACCGGTCGTAACCCTATCATCGGCAGGACGGCGCGACAACGCGGCCCCGAGTCGTGTTCGCCGAGGGCGAGGGGATGCAGAGCGGCGCGTTGTCCTGTATGATCCGGCCCCATGTCGGCACCACCCAAATACAAGCGCGTGCTCCTGAAGCTCAGCGGCGAAGCGCTGATGGGGAATCAGGGCTATGGCCTCGATCCCGAAATGATCGCGCAGATCGCCGGCGAGGTTCAATCGGTTCACGCGCTGGGCGTGCAGGTCGCGCTGGTTGTCGGCGGCGGCAACATCTTTCGCGGCCTTGCCGGCACCGCCGGCGGCATGGAACGCGCGACCGGCGACTACATGGGGATGCTGGCGACGATCATCAACGCGCTGGCGATGCAGAGCGCGCTCGAGCGTCTCGGCGTGCAGACGCGGGTGATGTCGGCGATCCCGATGCAGACCGTGTGCGAGCCCTATATCCGCCGCCGCGCGATCCGTCACATGGAGAAAGGCCGCGCGGTGATTTTCGCCGCTGGCACCGGCAATCCGTTCTTCACCACCGATACGGCGGCGGCGCTGCGCGCCTCCGAAACCGAGTGCGAAGCCTTGCTGAAGGCGACCAAGGTCGACGGCGTCTACAGCGCCGATCCGAAGAAGGATCCGACTGCCGAGCGCTACGACCGTCTCAACTACATGGAAGTGCTGACGCGCGACCTCCAGGTCATGGACGCGGCGGCGATTTCACTGGCGCGTGAGAACCGGATTCCGATCTTGGTCTTCTCGATCTACGACAAGGGTGGTTTTGCCGATGTCGTTTCCGGCAAGGGACGCTTCACCATCGTTACCGAAGAAGGGATGCCATGAGCGAAGACAAGATCGTTTCCGATCTGCGCCGTCGCATGGAAGGTGCCATCGACGTGCTCAGGAAGGAATTCGCCGGTCTGCGGACCGGGCGAGCCTCGGCCAATCTGCTCGATCCGATTCAGGTCGAGGCCTACGGCAACAAAGTGCCGTTGCAGCAGGTCGGCTCGGTCAGCGTGCCGGAGCCGCGCCTCCTGCTCGTCCAGGTCTGGGACAAGGCCAACGTGAAGGCGACGGAGAAGGCGATCCGCGACGCGGGGCTCGGCCTCAATCCGCAAGCCGACGGCCAGACCGTGCGCGTGCCGGTGCCCGATCTCTCCGAGGAGCGTCGCAAGGAACTCACCAAGGTCGCGGCGAAATATACCGAACAGGCGCGCGTCTCGGTGCGCAACGTGCGGCGCGACGGGCTCGACCTGCTGAAGAAGCAGGAGAAAGACGGCACGATCTCGCAGGATCAGCAGCGCAAGCTCGACAAAGAGATTCAGACGTTGACCGATGCGACGATCAAGCGCGTCGACGATCTGCTGGCGTCGAAAGACAGGGAGATACTTCAGGTCTGATGGTGGAGGAGCTGCGTTCCGCTGCGCCGGCGCCGCCGGCGCATGTCGCGATCATCATGGACGGCAATGGGCGCTGGGCCAAGGCGCGCGGCCTGCCGCGCATCGCCGGGCATCGCCGCGGCGCCGAAGCCGTGCGCCGCACCATCGAGGCCTCGGTCGAATGCGGCGTGTCGTATCTGACTCTGTTCGGCTTCTCGTCGGAGAATTGGCGCCGCCCAACCGGCGAGGTCGACGAATTGATGGGATTGCTGCGCGTGTATCTGCGCGGCGAGATCGCCGAATTGCACAGTCAGGGCGTGCGCGTGCGGATCATCGGTGATCGCGCGCGCCTGGCACCCGACATCGTCACGCTGATCAACAACGCCGAGGCGCTGACCAATGAGAACCGGCGGCTCACCCTCGTGGTCGCGCTGTCTTATGGCGGGCGCGACGACATCGTCTACGCCGCGCGCCGCATTGCCGAGGAAGTCGCTGCCGGTCGCCTGTCGCCCGAGGCGATCGACGAAAATCTGTTCAGCGGCTACCTGCGCACGGCGGGCATTCCCGATCCCGATCTCCTGATCCGTACCAGCGGCGAACAGCGCATCAGCAATTTCCTGCTCTGGCAATCGGCCTATACCGAACTCGTCTACACCGACACGCTCTGGCCCGACTTCGCCAAGAGCGACCTCGAACAGGCGTTGCGCGATTTCCAGGGCCGCGAACGCCGTTACGGCGCCTCCGCCGGCTCGGGTTGAACCGGTCATACCGGACGTTTCAAAATCGCCGAGCACGCTGACGCTGCGGATCATCTCCGCCGCGGTGCTGGCGCCGTTGGCGCTCGGGGTGGTCTGGCTCGGCGGTGTCTGGCTGATCGCGATGGTGGCGCTGGCCGCGTCGGGCATGGGATGGGAATGGACGCGGCTTTCCGGCGGCGCGGCGCAGGGGCGGGTCGGCGTGCTGGCCGCGCTCATCATCACCGTTCTGCTCGCCGGCATCGTGGCCGTCGGGTCCGGTGCCGACGCACTTGCGCTCGGAATTGCCCTATTGGGTGGTGTGGCGGTATGGGGCGTCGCGGCGGCGCTCGGCGCGCGCAAGCCGATCTGGACCGGGGCGGGCACGATTTGGATCGCGTTGCCGTGCATCGCCTTGCTGTGGATCGACGAAGGCGCGCAGGGCGCGATCCTGCTGTTCTGGCTCTTCGCCGTGGTGTGGGCGAGCGACATCGGCGCCTATGTTTTCGGCCGAAGCCTCGGCGGCCCACGCCTGGCGCCGCGCTATTCGCCGAACAAAACCTGGTCTGGGGCGGTCGGCGGTCTTATATGTTCGGGACTTGCGGGTCTCGCGGCGGCCTATCTGGCTGGCGCCCATCCCGGTTTCATTGTCGCGGCCAGCGTCCTTTTGTCGGTCGTGGCCCAGATCGGCGATCTCGCCGAGTCTCTCGCCAAGCGCACATTCGGGGTTAAGGACTCGGGGGGAATCATCCCGGGTCATGGCGGATTGCTCGACCGCCTCGATTCGCTGCTGACCGCGGCGCCGGCTTTGGCGCTGCTGATGGGGGCGATCGGCGGGAGCCCTTTGGAGTGGCATCCCTAGGCTTCCTCTAAGCCCCGGACAAATCTAAGCTTTTTTTCATCCCGGCAGGGTCGGTTTTTTTGCTATCCTGCCTCCACGATGGCCTTCAACGGGTTGGTGATATGGGTTTTCTGACGAGCGGCATCGCCTATTACGTGATCTTGTTCCTGGTCGTCCTGACCGTCCTGGTCTTCGTGCACGAACTTGGGCATTACCTGGTGGCGCGGTGGAACGGGGTGCGGATCGAGGTGTTCTCGATCGGCTTCGGACCGGAAATCTTCGGCTGGAACGACAAGGCGGGAACGCGCTGGAAGTTCAGCGCGGTGCCGTTGGGCGGTTACGTCAAGATGTTCGGCGACGCCGATCCGGCGTCGATGCCGTCGAACGATCTGCCGGCGATGACCGAGGAAGAACGCGCGGTATCGTTCCATCACAAGCGCCTGGGGCAACGCGCCGCGGTTGTCGCGGCCGGACCGATCGCCAATTTCATTTTCGCGATCGTCGTGCTGGCGGCGATGTTCGCCACGGTGGGGCAGCGCTTCACGCCGCCCAACGTCGATAAGGTTGTCCCGAACAGCGCCGCCGAAGCGGCCGGCATGAAGGCGGGCGACCGGTTTCTCGCCATCGACGGCTCGAGCGTCGCGAATTTCGAGGACGTGCAGGGTTTCGTCCGGCTCAATCTCGGCCAGCCGATGCAAATTCGTCTGAAGCGCGGCGACGGCGAGTTGACCGTGGCGGTCACCCCGACGCTCAGCAAACAGACCGACCGCTTCGGCAACGTCCACGAGTTCGGGGTGCTCGGCGTCGAGAGCCACGAGGTCGAATATGTCCGCCGCAATCCGGCGAGCGCCCTGATCTACGCGACCGAGGAAACCGCGAGCATCTCGGTCAACACGCTTCAGGCGGTGTGGCAGATGATCATCGGCGCCCGCAGCACCGACGAGTTGGGTGGTCCGCTGCGCATCGCCCAGATGTCGGGCGAGGTCGCGCAATATGGCTTCGCCGCAGTTCTCGGCTTTATGGCGATTCTCTCGATAAACCTCGGATTGATCAATCTTTTCCCGATTCCTGTTCTTGACGGCGGACACCTTCTGTTTTATGCCGCTGAGGCCGTTCGCGGCAGGCCTTTGGGTCAGCGTGCGCAAGAGTACGGGTTCCGATTCGGTCTCGCGCTGGTGCTGACTCTGATGGTCTTTGCGACCTGGAACGACCTCGTTCACCTGAAAGTCGTCGAGTTCCTGAAGAATCTGGTGACCTGAGAGTTCGATGGGCGGAATGCGGTCTCGGAATTGAGGACGGGACAGGGGGACGGGTTGCGGATTTTGCTCGGTGCGGCACGGTGCCTCGCCTTAGCGACGGTTGTGATTTGTGCGGCGGTTGCCGTGCGTCCCGCTATGGCCCAGGCTCCCGCGGCCGCCCCGTCGGCGATCGAAGGCGGCTCGATTCAGGAAATCCGCATCGAAGGCGCCGAACGCGTCGAGCCCGATACGGTCAAATCCTATCTCCAGATTCAACCCGGCGATCCCTATGACAGCCAGAAGGCCGATGCCTCGCTGAAGGCGCTGTTCGCCACCGGTCTGTTCTCCGACGTGACGATGCGGCGCGAAGGCGCCTCGCTGATCGTGCATGTGGTGGAAAATCCGGTCATCAACCGCGTCGCCTTCGAAGGCAACACCAAGCTCACCGACGACAACCTCAATACCGAAGTCCAGCTTCGTCCGCGCCTCGTCTTCACCCGCGAAAAGGTGCAGGGCGACGTGATGCGCATTCTCGAGATTTATCGCCGCACCGGACATTTTGCCGCGACGGTGCAGCCGAAAATCATCCAGTTGCCGCAGAACCGTGTCGACCTGGTGTTCGAGATCGACGAAGGCCCGGCCACCGGCATCCGCAGCATCGCTTTCCTCGGCGATCGCGTGTTCAGCGCCAAGCAGCTCAAGGAAGTGATCTCGACGCGGGAATCGCGCTGGTATCGCTTCCTGAGCAACGACGACAATTACGATCCCGACCGGCTGACCTACGATCGCGAACTGCTGCGAAAATTCTATCTCTCGCAGGGCTATGCCGATTTTCGTGTGGTTTCGGCGATCGCCGAGCTCACGCCGGACCGCGACGGCTTCATGGTCACGTTCACCGTCGAAGAAGGCCCACGTTATCATTTCGGCAAGGTCGACATCGCCAACGAACTGAAGGACGTCGATCCGGCGGTCTTGCGCGCGCTGATCACCTTCAAGGCGGGCGACTGGTACAATGCCGACGCCGTCGATCAATCGATCACGGCGATCACCGACGCACTCGGCAACCGCGGTTATGCCTTCGTTCAGGCGACTCCCCAGGTGCGGCGCAACGCCGACACGAAAACCATCGACGTGTCCTTCGAGATCAAGGAAGGCCCCGAGGTCTATGTCGAGCGCATCGAGATCACCGGCAATCTGCGCACGCAGGACAGGGTCGTCCGCCGCGAATTCCGGCTGGTCGAAGGCGACGCGTTCAATTCGACCAAGCTGCACCGCTCGGAACAGCGCATCAACAATCTGAGCTTCTTCAAAAAGGTCGATATCACCAACGATCCGGGCAGCGCGCCGGACAAGACGGTGATTCACGTCAACGTCCAGGAACAGTCGACCGGCGAATTCCAGGTCGGCGTCGGCTATTCGACGACGGACGGGCCCTTGGCCAATATCGGTGTGCACGAGCGCAACCTGCTGGGCCAGGGCAAGGATTTGCGCCTCGACACCACGGTCGCCTATCGCACGCAGCAGATCGACCTCAGCTACACGCAGCCCTATTTCTTGGATCGCGAGATGGCCGCGGGCTTCGATCTGTTCGCGTTGCAGCGTAACAATCAGGCCTTCGCCGGCTACGACCAGGTGTCTTATGGCGGCGCGTTGCGCGCGGGCTATCAGTTCAACGAGGCACTCCGTCAGACCCTGAGCTACACGCTGCGCGAAGACGTCGTGAAGAACGTGCAGCCGGGAACCTCGGTCTATATCGCCGATCAGGCCGGCTCGCGGCTTGCGTCCATCGTTGGTCAGGTCCTCCTCTACGACAAGCGCAACTCTCCGCTGAAGGCCACCTCGGGATATTTCGGTCAGATATCGGACGATCTCGCGGGTCTTGGCGGGTCGGTCAAATTCTTCCGTACCGCCGTGAGCGGCGGTTACTACTATCCCTTCGCGCCGAATTGGACCGGCAGCGTGACCGGCGAGGCCGGCTTCATCCACGGTTACGATGGCGACAAGGTTCGGATCGAAGACCGCTATTTCATCGGCGGCGACAATATGCGCGGCTTCGCCAGCGGCGGCGTCGGCCCGCGCGATCTCATCGCCAATAACGCGCTCGGTGGAAACATGTATTGGCTGGGCTCGGTGCAGATCTCCATGCCGCTCGGCTTGCCCAAGGAATTCGGCGTCACCGGCCATGCCTTCACCGATTTCGGCAGCGACTGGAAAGTCGACGATGTCGGTGCCGGCATCGCGGATTCGCATGCGGTCCGCGCCTCGCTCGGTTACGGCTTCTCGTGGGATTCGCCGCTCGGGCCGCTGCGCATCGACTTCGCCGATCCGATCCTGCGCAAGAACTACGACAAGAAGGAATTTTTCCGCGTCGGCTTCGGATCGAAGTTCTAGATGTTCGCCGTGCGGCCCATCGGCTTTTGGGCGTTGATGGCGCTGGCCGGGCTTGGCGCGATACCGGCCATGGCCCAACAGGCGGTCTCGCCGGCGGTTCCTCCCGTCATCGTCATCGTCGATGTGCAGCAGATCCTGCGCGACAGTCTCGTCGCCAAGGATGTGCAGTCGCAAATGTCGCAGCGCACCGACCGCTACACCAAGGAAGTCGCCGCGCAGGAGAACGATCTCCAGCACACCCAGGAAGATCTCGAAAAGCAGCGCACCGTGCTGTCGCCCGAGGCTTTCAACACCAAGATGCGGGACTTCCAGCAGCGCTATGACGCGCTCGACCAGGGCGTGCAGGCGACGCGCCAGTCGCTGCAGAAAGCCTATAACGATGCGATGAGCAAGGTCGAGAATACGGCGTTGCAGATCATCGCCGATGTCGCGGCCGAGCGTAAGGCGAACCTGGTGATCTCGAAAGCCGCGGTGCTCTTCGAGGAGCCGGCTTTCGACATCACCCAGGACGTCATTCATCGCCTCGACGCGAAACTTCCCGCCGTGTCGCTGAACCTGCCCGTGACGCCACCGCCGCCCGCGAAATCCCTGCCCGCGCTGGGGCCGCGCACGAATGCGCCGCTCGTACCGGCGCCCGGCCTTTCGCCCGCGCCGAAAAAATAGTCATGGCCGACCCGCGCTTCTTCTCTGTCGCCGGGCCTTTCAGCGTGGCCGACGTCGCCGCGCGCATCGGTGCCGAGATCGCGGGAGCCGGTGATGCCACGCGGCTCATGCGCGATGTCGCGCCGCTCGAGACGGCGTCCGCCGACGATCTTTCGTTTCTGGACAATCCGCGTTATCTCGAAACGTTCCAGAAAACCAAGGCCGGTGCGATCGTCGTCAATCGCAAGCTCGCGGAAGCGGCGCCGCCTGGTGCGACGCTGCTGCTCACCGAGCAACCCTATCGGGCCTACGCGTTCGCGGCGCAGATGTTCTATCCGGAAAAGCCGCCGGTTCCGGGCATCGCGCCCAGCGCGGTGATCGACCCAAGCGCAATGGTGGGTGAGGGCGTGGGTATCGGCGCGCATGTGGTGATCGGTGCGCGTGCCGTGATCGGCAAGC
Organism: uncultured Rhodospirillales bacterium; assembly: GCA_903828515.1. Classification (GTDB taxonomy): domain Bacteria; phylum Pseudomonadota; class Alphaproteobacteria; order ATCC43930; family CGMCC-115725; genus CAIKMD01. The sequence goes on from CAIKMD010000002.1 coordinate 784,787, forward strand.
GTTGCGAGATTGCCGCCAACGCGGTGATCGGCGCGTCGGTTGTTCTTGGCGACGATGTCAGGGTCGGCGCCAACGCCAGCATCAGCCATGCGGTGATCGGATCGCGCGTTCGCATCTATCCCGGCGTGCGCATCGGTCAGGACGGATTCGGTTTCGCGCCCGACCCGCACGCGCCGATCAAGGTGCCGCAGCTCGGCCGCGTCCTCATCGGCGACGATGTCGAGGTCGGCGCCAATACGACGATCGATCGCGGAGCCGGTCCCGATACCGTGATTGGTTCGGGCACGATGATCGATAACCTCGTCCAGATCGCGCATAACGTGCACATCGGCAAGGGCTGCATCCTGGTGGCGCAGGTCGGCGTCTCGGGCAGCACGCGGTTCGAAGACTATGTCGTCGTCGGCGGTCAGGCCGGCTTCACCGGCCATCTGACGATCGGCAAGGGGGCACGGATCGGCGCGCAGTCCGGCGTCTTGCGCGACGTCGATCCCGGTGCGATCCTGTTGGGGTCGCCGGCGTGGCCGATCCGGGAATACCATTACGTCATGGCCTTCGTCCGCCGGCTTGCCGCCAAAAAGAAAGTTGCCGACCGTGGATAATACCGGAGTGCCCGAAACGGTGGGCGTCATCGACCGCGAGCAGATCATGAAAATGATCCCGCATCGCGATCCCTTCCTGCTGATCGACAAGGTCGTCGACGTAGTGAAGGGCCAGAGTGCCGTCGGTGTTCTCGGGGTGACGCCGGAACTCTATTTCTTCAAGGGTCATTTTCCGCGCTGGCCGGTCATGCCCGGCGTGCTGATCATCGAGGCGATGGCGCAGACCGCGGCGGTGCTCGTCGTGCATTCGATCGGCGAGATGGCGGCCGGCAAACTCGTCTATTTCACCAGCATCGACAATGCGCGCTTCCGCAAGCCGGTCGTGCCGGGCACCACGCTCGAACTGCACGTCGAACGCATCCACAGCCGCGGGCCGGTGTGGAAATTTTCCGGCCGCGCGTTGGTCGATAGCAAGATGATGGCCGAAGCGACTTTTGCCGCCATGATCATGGATAACTCGATCGGGACCGATGTCTGACATTCATGCCACGTCCGTGATCGAGAAGGGCGCGCGCATCGCCGCGTCCGCCAAGATCGGTCCTTTCTGCCATGTCGGTTCGCATGTCGAACTGGGCGAACGCGTCGAACTCGTTTCGCATGTCGCGGTGTCCGGCCGGACCTCGATCGGTGAGGGCACGCGAATCTTTCCCTTCGCCTCGATCGGTCATCAGCCGCAGGATCTGAAATTCAAGGGCGAGGAATCCCGTCTCGTCATCGGCCGCGACAACGTGATCCGCGAGCAGGTGACGATGAACCCCGGCACCGAGGGCGGCGGTCTGCTCACCCAGGTCGGCGATCGTTGCCTCTTCATGGTCGGCGTTCATGTCGCGCATGATTGCATCATCGGCGACAACGTCATCATGGCCAACAATGCGACGCTCGCGGGCCATGTGAAGATCGGCGACTTTGCGGTATTCGGCGGCCTGTCCGCGGTGCATCAATTTGTCCGCATCGGTCCCTATGCGATGGTCGGCGGCGTGACCGGCGTCGAGCGCGATGTCATCCCCTATGGCTCGGTGCTGGGCGATCGCGCGCGGCTTTCGGGGCTCAACATCGTCGGTATGCAGCGGCGCGGTTTCTCGCGCGACGAGATCAACGCATTGCGCAACGCCTATCAGATGCTGTTCGAGGGCGTCGAAGGTACGTTCGCCGAGCGCACGGTCGCAGTGGCCGAGCGGTTCAAAAACATTCGCCCGGTCGATGACGTGCTGAACTTCATCCGCACCGAATCGCCGCGCGGCCTGACCCAGCCCAAGGCGGGGAATGGCGGGTAAGCTCGGCATTCTCGCCGGGTCGGGCGAACTGCCGCGTCGCATCATCGAAGCCTGCCGCGACACCGGGCGGCCCTATTTCGTCGTCGCGTTTGAAACCTTCTGCGATCCCGAAACCGTCGTCGATGTGCCGCATGCCTGGGTCAGGCTCGGCGCGGCCGGCGCCGGCGTCAAGGCGTTGCACGCGAACGGCGTCACGGATGTCGTGATGGCGGGCGGCGTGAGCCGGCCGTCGCTGTGGGCCTTGCGGCCCGATGCGCGGTCTCTGCGCTTTGCCGTCCGGATCATTCTGCGCTCGATGAAGGATTTCGGCGACGACGCGTTGTTTCGCGCGATCATCGTCGAACTCGAAGGCCAAGGCCTGCGCGTCGTCGGCGTCGGCTCGATCCTGACCTCGCTTCTGGCGCCCGAGGGCCCGCTCGGCGCTTGTCGGCCCGACGCAACAGCCGAAGCGGATATCAGGGCAGGGCTGACCGCTGCCCGTGCCCATGGCGCGCGCGATCTGGGGCAGGCGGTGATTGTCCGTGACGGCGCGGTGCTGGGCATGGAAAGCGTCGCCGGCACCGACGCGCTGATTCGCGCTCAGGGCGCGCCGGGTGCGATCCTGGTGAAGATGTCGAAACCGGATCAGGAACGGCGGGTCGATCTGCCGACGATCGGTCCGGGGACGATCCGCGAAGCAGCCAAGGCCGGCTTGCGCGGAATCGCGGTCGAGGCGGGCGCGGCTCTGGTGCTCGATCGGCCCGCGCTGATTGCCGCCGCCGATGCGGCCGGCATGTTCGTCGTCGGGGTCGCGCCGTGAGCGACGCGGCTCCCCTGATCTATCTCATCGCGGGCGAGCCATCCGGCGACCTGCTCGGCGGTCGGCTGATGATCGCGCTGAAGGAAAAGCTCGGCAGCCATGTCCGCTTCGCCGGGATTGGCGGCGAGACCATGGCGGCGCAAGGCCTCGTCAGCCGCGTCGCCTTGACCGAACTCGCGGTCATGGGCGTGTTCGAGATTCTGCCGCGTCTGCGACGCATCCTCGCGATCATGGCCGATACCGTCGCCGATATTCGCCGCCAGCGTCCGGCCGCGGTCGTCACCATCGACAGTTCGGGTTTCACCTATCGCGTCGCCGAGCGGTTGCGCAAAGCCGGTGATCCGCCGCCGCTCATCCACTATGTCGCGCCGATGGTATGGGCCTGGCGCGCGCATTACGCCAAGCGCGTCGCCGAGCGGTTCGATCACCTGATGGCGCTTTTGCCGTTCGAACCGCCTTATTTCACCGCTGAGGGAATCACCTGCGCCTATGTCGGCCATCCGGTCGTCGAAAGCGGCGCCGACAAGGGCGACGGACCGGCGTTCCGCCGCCGCCATGCGATTCCGCCCGACGCCAAGCTGCTGACGGTTCTCCCCGGCAGCCGGCGCGGCGAGATCAAATACCTGCTGCCGATTTTCCGCGAGACGGTTCTTGCGCTGTCGCGCCGTCATCCGGGCTTGCGGATCGTGGTGCCGACGGCGGCGACCGTCGCGGACCGGGTCGCGGCGGAGATCGCCACATGGCCGGTGCCGAGCATCGTGCTGCCGAACGGATCAGAGAAATACGATGCGTTTGCTGCGAGCGATGCGGCGCTCGCCGCCTCGGGCACCGTCGCGCTCGAACTGGCGATGGCGAAACTGCCGACGGTGATCGCTTATCGCCTCAACATGCTGACCCATGCCTATATCGACCGCGTGGTGAAAATCGACTACGCCAATTTGATCAACGTGATCCTCGATCGCGAGGCGGTGCCGGAGTTCCTGCAATACGAATGCACGCCGGAAAATCTCGGCGCGGCGGTTGGGCGCTTGCTCGATGACAAGAGCGCGGCCGATGCGCAGATCGCGGCTTATGGCGAAGCGCTTGCCGTTCTGGGCTATGGTGGCCAATCGCCCAGCGCGCGCGCTGCCGACGAGGTATTATCGGTGATCGCACGCTCGACAAAGAAATAGGGAGAACCGAATGGATACCGGCAAGTTCCGTCTGCTGCATACGATGATCCGGGTGTTCGATCTCGACCGCTCGATCGATTTCTACACGCGTCTGATGGGCATGAACCTCATCCGCAAACGCGAGGTCGAGGCCGGGCGCTATACCCTCGCTTTCGTCGGCTATGGCGACGAGGCGAACAGCACGGTGGTCGAACTCACCTATAATTGGGATCAGAAAGAACCCTACGCGCTCGGCGCGGGTTTCGGACATCTGGCGATCGGTGTCAGCGACATTCACGGCACCTGCAAAACCCTCGCCGACGAAGGCGTGAAAATTCCGCGCCCGCCCGGCCCGCTGAAATTCGGCACTGTCAACATCGCCTTCATCGAAGACCCCGACGGCTACAAGATCGAACTGATCGAGCGGCCTTAAGCCCGGGCGTCGAGGGTCTGGTTCTCGACCCGGATGCGCCAGGTAAGCATCGCGCCGTTGAGCAGCGAAAACACGATCGCGACGTCGATCTCGTGAAAGACCAGCGGCAGGACCGCGATTTCGGCGATCACCACGGCGTAATTGGGGTGGCGGATGAAGCGATAGGGACCGCGGCGCACCAGTTGTTCGCCGGGCAGCGTGATGATGCGGGTGGTCCAGTAGCGGCCGAGGCTCGCGAGGGTCCAGACGCGTAACGCCTCGATCACGACGTATACGGCCAGCCAGGACCAGTTGGGCTCGCCCTGGGCGTAGAACCAGATCGCGATGAGCCAGCCCGCATGAAGCGCCACGATCAACGGATAATGCGCAGCGCCGCGCTCGACCGCGCCACGCGCCAGAAGGGCTGTGGTGTTGGCGCGGGCGAGGAACAATTCGCCCAGCCGTTCGGCCGCGACGAGGCCGAGGATGATGGTGACCCAGCTCATGCCCCCGACTCACGCATCAAGGAGTTGAAACCCGGCGGTGAAGCCGGGGCCGAGCGCCGACATCATCATCGGGCCCTTGGCGCCTTCGCGCAGTTCGCGCTCCAGCACGAACATGACCGTCGCCGCCGACATATTGCCGTAATCCCGCAGGACCCCGCGCGCCGTTGCCAGCGTGCCCGCCTCGAGGCCGAACGCGTCTTCGAGCGCCTCGATCACCTTGGCGCCGCCGGGATGACAAACGAAATGATCGATGCTCGCGAGATCGCGGTTATTCTTGGTCAGGAAGTCGCTCGCCGCGCGTTTCAGGTCGCGTCGCACCAAGGCCGGAATATCGCGCGAGAAGATCGCCTTCAATCCGTCCTCGGCGACGTCCCAGCCCATGATGCCGAGAGATTTCGGCCAGGTGAATTCACCAGCGGCGCCGAATAACGGACCATCGCCTCTACACGACACGACTGCTGCTGCCGCGCCGTCGCCGAAGAGCGCGGTCGCCACGACATTGCTTTTGGTGAACTCGTCGCGCCGGAACGACAGGGCGCAAAGCTCGACGACGACGAAGAGGATTCGCGAGTCCGGCGCCACGCGGGCAAGATCGGCCGCGCGGCTCAGGCCGAGTACACCGCCGGCACAGCCGAGGCCGAAGACCGGCAAGCGGCGCAGGTCACGGCGCAGGCCCATCCGCTCCATCAACATCGCGTCGAGGCTCGGCGTGGCGATACCGGTGGTCGAGACGGCGACAATGGCGTCGATGTCGGCCGGCTCGAGATCGGCAGCCGCGATCGCCTTGCGCGCGGCTTCCTCGATCAGGTCGAGCGCGTGTTCGAGAAAGAGCGAATTGCGCTCCGCCCAGCCATGCGGATGGTCGTACCAGTCGAGCGGGACGGTCGAATGGCGCTTGTCGATTCCGGCATTGCCGAACACACCCATCATGCGCTCGAGTTCGGCCACGGGCGCGTGATCGAACCAATGCCAGGCGCGATCGGCGACGGCACCCTGAGCGAGGGCGTGTTGCGGCACCGCCGTGGCGATTGCGAGCAGATGAGGTTCGGTGGTCACTGGCGGCAATCTCCTCGCGTCGTTAAAGTGCAGCCTGTCGTCGACGCGTCGCCAAGCTAGACAATTGAGGCTAGACCCACGGCGACAGCCAAAGCTATCAAATATTCGCGTGTGTTATTTTTATTGGAACCAAACGAAAGATGGCGCGTTTAACCGATAGTCCCGAGTTCCCCCTGAGCCCGCCGCGTTCGCGCCTCGGCGACCGCCTGCGCGGCTATTTCATCGCCGGGATTCTAGTCACCGGCCCGACGATCCTCACGCTTTACCTCACCTGGATCTTCGTCAATTTCGTCGATACGTCGGTCGGGCATATCCTGCCGCGCGAATACAATCCGCAGACCTATCTGCCGTTCTATGTCCCCGGCATCGGCCTCATCGTCGCCGGCGTCGGCCTGACCCTGATCGGCGCGCTGACCGCCGGCATGCTCGGCCGCGTGCTGCTGCGCATCTCGGAACGGATCGTCACGCGCATGCCCGTGGTGCGCAGCGTTTACAGCGCGGTGAAGCAGATTTTCGAGACCGTGCTGGCGAAGAAATCAAACAGCTTTCGCGAAGTCGTGCTGGTGCAATGGCCGCGCGAGGGCATGTGGACCCTGGGGTTCGTGACCGCCGAGGTCGTCGGTGAGTTGAAGGCGATGACCAGCGAGGACACGATCGCGATCTACATGCCGACGACGCCCAATCCAACCTCGGGCTATCTCATGTTCGTGCCGCGCAAGGACGTGAAGACGCTCAACATGTCGGTCGAAGACGCGATCAAATACGTGATCTCGACGGGCATCGTCGCCCCATCGCCGTCGTCCGAGATTGTGATCGAGAGCGACGCGGGCCAGGGTTCGGCCGTCAAAGGGTCATTCGGCGCACATTTTTGAGTATCGGGGATGATGAGCTCACGGCAGTTCTTGTCGGGTCTGAGCGTGGGCATCTCAGTCGTGCTCCTGGCTTGCGCGCTGATCGTCTGGGAACAGGACCCCTTCGATAAATTCGATACGCGGCCCAAAACCGTTTATGGACTCAGCCGAGTTCAGGACTTTGGTGGGCTTTTGGGTTGGCAAACGAAGGCGGCGCTCACCCGACTTTATCCGCATAACGCCATCGTCGTCGGCACGAGCAAGTTGCTCGATATCGATCCGAAGGATTTGGCATTCTTCGATTACTTCAATGCGAGCGAGGCCAACGCGAACCTCGATGACATCTCGAATTATCTCGATATCGCTGCCGACGGCATGAAACTCGTCGTGCTGGGGATCGATTTTCTTCAGTTCAACGACAGCGCTAATCGAGCGCTCGATCGGAATGCCCGGGAACAAGTCAGATTGGCTTTCGATCCGGGCGATCCCAATGCCGGGCGAAGCGATTTTTCTCGTCTGAGGGCCCCCGGTTTTCCGGCGAACATCCAGTATTTACTGAACGGTCACGCCATACTGCAGGGTTTAGTCCAGTTGGCGCTGCGGCCAGGCGACGATTGCGCGGGGGAGATCGTTCTCTATCCGGGTGGCAATTACAACAAGATCAGCATTCTTTCACAACAGCAGAGCGAGGAAACCGATAGCCGAGCGATCGATGAGCGCTCCTACCAAGTGCAATTGGATCACCTGCGCACCGTCAACTACGCCAATTTCAAGTATTCGGAAAAAAGCGAAGCGGCACTCAGAATCATCAAGAAAAAGCTCGCGCAAAAAGGCATCGCAATAGTTGCTTTCCTAAACCCGATTAACGATCGTGAATTGCCGCTTCTTCGCGATATGGGCCTTAGCCGCGATTACAACCGCTTCATAAAGGCCGTTACCGACATCTTCGGCGATGATGCCAAGATCCCATTGCAGGATTACGGCGATCCAAAATACTTCTACGATTTCGATGCGATTCATTTCCTGCCGCAAACCGGAGCGGCAGTCGTCAACCGCATGGTAGCCAGGCATTTCGGCGTGGAATTGCCTACGGGATTCGCGGTATTCGACCGCGTCAATGAATTCGAGCCAATAGCAAGCGGCGCGGAGCCGATGCACGAACCGGCCCTGGCGTTCGATCACACGATCGACACAGGATGGGTGGCGTCATCGTCGGATGCGCATCCGTGGATCGGCGCGCGACTTCCGACGACGGATGCAATCGAGAAGATCGTGCTGACCCAGACCGGCTGGCACGGTGGGCAACGAAAGGTGGTTGCCATTGAGACCAGCATGGACGGTCGGGAATGGCAAACCATGACGCCACAACCCGTCTGCGTTCCAAGCCCGCGCAACACGCTTTATGTCGACCACGATATTTCGGCGGAATATTGGAGGGTCGCGGCTCAGGACGGGGGCGGGACACCTTGGCGTGTCGATGAGCTTGCGCTTTACACGCGGCGTGCGCACACGAAAACACTCGAAGATTTTGGCGCGCGTCCGCCGACGCATTAAGCGATGCTCTTCAACTCATACATATTCATCGTCGTCTTCCTGCCGCTGACGCTGGCGGGATTTTTCCTCGCGGGCCGTTTCAGCCATTCCGCAGCCACCACGTGGCTGCTGGTCATGTCGATCGTGTTTTACGGCTGGACCGGGTTCGCGCTGGTGCCGCTTCTCATCGGTTCGGCGCTGTTCAACTTCAGTGTCGGCGCTTTCATTCAGACGAAGAAGGCTAAAGCACAACCAGTCGCCAAGGTCGCGATGATCTTCGGTGTTGGTGCGAACCTGGTGTTGCTCGGCTACTTCAAATATGCCGATTTTCTGATCGACAGCGTCAACGCGATCTTTCACGGCAATGTTCGGGCGCTGCATATCGTGCTGCCGCTCGGCATTTCCTTCTTCACCTTTACCCAGATCGCCTATCTGGTGGATTGCTATAAAAAAGATATACGCGAATACAACCTCATCCATTACCTGCTGTTCGTCAGCTATTTCCCGCATCTAATCGCCGGACCGATCGTTCATCACGCCGAGCTGATGCCGCAATTCGCCCGCAAGGCGATCGACCGGATCGACGCGACGAAAATTACTTTGGGTCTTACTGTCTTTCTGATCGGTCTGTTCAAGAAGACCGTCCTCGCTGACGGGGTCTCCGTCTATGTCGCGCCCGTGTTCGATCCGGCCTTAACCGGCCCGGTGAGCTTCAGCGCCGGGTGGCTGGGCGCGCTGGCCTACAGCCTGCAAATCTATTTCGATTTCTCCGGCTATACCGACATGGCGATCGGCATATCGGCGATGTTCGGCATTCTGCTTCCGGTCAATTTCCGGTCGCCGTACAAGGCCGCCAACATCATGGATTTCTGGCGGCGCTGGCACATCACCCTATCCCGATTCCTGCGCGATTACCTCTACATACCACTCGGCGGCAATCGTGCCGGCAAGGCGCGGCGCTACGCCAATCTGATGATCACGATGGTTTTGGGCGGACTCTGGCACGGCGCGAGCTGGACCTTCGTCGCGTGGGGTGGGCTGCACGGCCTCTATCTGGTGATCAATCACGGATGGCGATACTGGCGGCATTGGGACGGGGGCAGCGAACGCAAAGGCCTCATTACTCGTGTCGGCTGTGTCGTACTCACCTACACCGCCGTCGTCTTCGCCTGGGTTCTCTTCCGGGCGGACAGTCTAAGCGCCGCGGGCGAGATCATGCGCGGCATGCTCGGCTATCATCGATGGCTCAAGCTGATCGTCAACATGCACTTCCTGGAGCATCTGGGTAGTTTGGGGAACGCGCTACACGATTGGATTCTGGCCAGCAGCTCGCTCGACGTGCGGGATGCTTGGCCCCTGGTGCCCTGGCTCTGGATCGCGATCCTGACGACGATCGTCTGGGCCCTGCCCAACACGATGGAGCTTTTGCGCAACCATGACGTGGCCTTGCCGGGACCGTTTCACGAACGGGCGCAGAAATATTTTGTGGCTTGGAGCTTCACCTGGCCGTGGTTGGCCTTCGACATCGTGCTCGCGTCGGTTTGTATCCTGAATATCTCGAACGTCTCGCCCTTCCTCTATTACCGGTTCTGAGGGCGTTGCGGACTGGGCTATTTCGCCGGCATCAGCTTGGCATAGCGCTTGTCGACGAATTGTTCGGGCTTCAGATCGGCCTTCATCAAATTCTGCGATTTGTACCACGCGATCTGATGCGCGAGGTCGTCCAGCACGACGCGGCTTTCGCTGTCGAGATAGGGCGTCGCGCGGTCGATCATCGGTGCGGGAATACTGGTGAACTTCGACAACAGCTCGAGCATCGCGGGCGCGTCGGGCCCGTCCTGGCGCTTGTTGTCGGCGGTGGCGAAGGCCGCGTGGTAGTCATGCGCGCCCTGGCGATAGGCGACGAGGAAGCGCCTGACCATCTCGCCGCGCTCGTCGGCTGCCTTGGTCGAGGTGAAGGCGACCGCGCCCATCCAGCCCGGCGCGAGATCGCTGATCCAGCCGAGGTTCTTGATCGTGCCGCGATCGAGCAGCGCCAAGGCCGGCGTCGCCGGCAGGACCGCCATGTCGATCTGGCCGCCGGCCAGCGCGGTGATGACGTTCGGGATCGATTGTAGCGGCCTGATGGTCAGCGTGCTCATCGCGAATTTGTTCTTTTCGGCGATCAGCCCGACACTGTATTGCAGGCTGGTCCCGACCTGGGTCATGCCGAGAGAATGGCCAGGCAGCGTCGACGCGGTCAGCCCGGCATCGAACGCCTTGTTCGAGCCCAACAGCACGAGATTATAAAAACCTTGCCGCTCGATGGACGCGGATGCGATCACCTGGATGCGACCCTGACTCGCCAGCGTATAGAACGCCGCGCCGAGACCGGAGACGCCGAAATCGACGTCACCCGAGGCGAGCGCCACCACCATCGGCTCGGCGCTGTCGAAATAGACCATCTGCGCGTCGAGGCCCTGTTTGGCGAAATAGCCGCGCTCGATCGCGATCGGCACCGGCGCGTAGGACAGGAGCTTGGTGATCGCGATCTTGATCGGTTCGGCGCGCGTCGGCGAAACGACGCCCAGCGCTAACGCGAGAACGGTGCCGAGGAGAACGGAGCACATGCGGCGTTTCATTTCCCCGCAACCTTGAGCAGCGCGTAGCGGCTGTCGATCAGGTTGGACGTATCGGCATCGCCCTTCATCAGGTTCTGCGATTTGTACCAGGCGATCTGGTTGGCGACGCCGGCCGCGTCGATCCGGCCGTCGGCGTCGACATAGGGAATCGCGCGGTCGATCTCGTCGGCCGACACACCGCTGAAATCCGACATCAGCTTGAGCATCGCCGGCGCGGTCGGCTGATCCTTGCGCACGCCGTCGGGCGTCACGAACGCGTCGTGGAAATCCTTGATGCCTTTGCGATAGGCGATCATGAATTTCTTGACCATGTCGCCGCGCTCGTTGGCGGCCTTGGTCGAGACGAAGGCGGCGCTGCCGGTGAGGTTCGAGGCGACATCGGCCGACCAGGCGAGCAGCTTGATCTCGCCATTCTTGATCGGTCCGAGAATGGGCGCGCCGGGCAGGACCGCGGCATCGACCGAGCCGCCGCTCAGGGCCGAGATCACGTTGCTGTTGGATTGGAGCGGCTTCACGGTCACGTCGCTCATGCTGAAGCCGTCTTTGATCGCGAGCGCGCCGATCGCATAATGCAGGCTGGTGCCGACCTGAGTGATCGCAATGCTGTGGCCCTTCAGATCGTGGACCGATTTCAGCCCGGCGTCATAAGCCTTGTTCGAGGCGACGAAAGCGAGGTTGTAGAAACCCGGCGCGTCGCCGCCCGACGATGCGACGAGCCGTAACTGGCCCTGACTTGCCAACGTGTAGAAGCCCGCCGACATGCCGGCGACGCCGAACGACGCATCGCCCGAGGCGACGGCGACGGCGATCGGCTGCGCGCTGTCGAAATAGACCATTTCGACGTCGAGGCCTTCGGCCTTGAAGTAACCGTGTTCGAGAGCGACCGGGACCGCCGGATAGCCGATCAGTTTCGAGATCGCGACCTTGACCGTCTCGGCGCGTGCGGGCGCGGTCAGAGTCAGTGCGAGCGCAGCGGCAAGCATGCTCCGCGACGTGATTCCAGGCATCGTCGTCCTCCCCGTTTTATTATTTTCCCGCGTGAAGCGGGATCGCGTAGCGGCTGTCGATCAACTGGTCGGCCTTGACCTCGCCCTTCATGAGGCCCTGGCTGGCGTACCAGGTAATCTGACGGCCGATATCGGTGCTGTCGAGCCGCCCTTGCGCATCGAGATAGGGTGTCGCGCGGTCGAGATCTTCGGTCGAGACGCCGGTGAAATTCGACAGGAGGGTGAGCATGGCGGGCGCGGTAGGTCCGTTCTGGCGCTTCTCGCCGGGCCCGGTGAAGGCGTCGTGATAATCCTGAGTACCGTGGCGATAGGCGAGGAGGAAGCGTTTCACCAGGTCGCTGCGATCATTCGCCGTCTTGGTCGAGGTGAAGGCGGCGCTGCCGGTCCAGCCCGGCGCCAGATCGCCGACCCAGCCGAGCACCTTGATCGTGCCCTTTTGAATGAGCGGCAGCGCGGGGGTGGCGGGCAGGATGCCGACATCGATGGTGCCGCCGGTCAAGGCCGAGATCACGTTGCTGTTCGATTGCAGCGGCTTCATGTTGAGCGACTTGAAATCGAAATTGTATTTATCGGCGACGAGGCCGGCGCTGTAGTGGAGGCTGGTGCCGACCTGGGTCACGCCGATCGAATGGCCGGGCAGGTTTTTGGCTTCCTTCAATCCGCCTTCGAAGGCCTTGATCGATTCAAGAAAGACCAGATTGTAGAAACCCGGCTGCTCGCCTGACGAGCCGGCGAGGAGACGCAACTGGCCCTGGCCGGCCAGCGTGTAGAACCCTGCGCTCAGGCCCGAGATGCCGAAATCGATATCGCCCGAGGTGACGGCGACCGCGATCGGTTGCGCGCTGTCGAAGAACACCATCTCGGCATCGATGCCCTGGGCCTTGAAATAACCGCGCTCGATCGCGATGGGCGTCGCCGGATAAGAGGCGAGCTTCGACAGCCCGACCTTGATCGTCTCGGCTTGCGCCGGCCCCATGAGTGCCAAGGCGACGACGCCGGCAAGTGCAACAACACCCGATTTCATCGATCTTTCCTCCGGAACGGAACTCAACCCGATCTGATGTAGCGCACGGCGTGGTCGCGGCCAAACAGATAAAGCAGCGTGCGCAGCGCCTCGCCGCGCGGGCTGGCGAGCGTCGGATCGCGGGTCAGGATCAGCTTGGTGTCTTCGCGCGCCGTCGCCAGAAGATCGCTGTGGACCGCGAGATCGGCGAGGCGCAATTCGGGCATGCCGCTCTGGCGCGTGCCGAGCACTTCGCCCGCGCCGCGCAGGCGCAAATCTTCTTCGGCGATGCGGAACCCGTCGTCACTGTCGCGCAATATCTTCAAACGCGCTGTGGCGGTCGCGCTGAGCGGGGCGGTATAGACCAACAGGCAGGTCGAGGCGGCGTCGCTGCGGCCGATGCGCCCACGCAGCTGATGCAACTGAGCAAGGCCGAAGCGTTCGGCATGTTCGACCACCATGATCGTGGCGGCGGGTACGTCGACACCAACCTCGACCACCGTGGTCGCGACCAGAAGGTCGATCGCGCCATTGGCGAAGGCGGCCATCGCAACGTCGCGCTCGGCGCCTTTCATCTTGCCGTGGACGAGACCGACGCGGGCGCCGAAAATTTTCTTCAACGCCTCGAAACGCTCGGTCGCGGCGGCAAGGTCGCTGAGTTCCGATTCATCGACCAGCGGGCAGATCCAGTAGATCTTGGTGCCGCTGTCGAGCGCGCGTTTGACCGCCTGGATGACATCGGGCAGACGGTCGGCGGGCAGGGTGCGCGTCGTAATCGGCTTGCGGCCCGCCGGCTTCTCGGTCAGGTGCGAGGAATCGAGATCGCCATAGGCCGTGAGCATCAGGGTGCGCGGGATCGGCGTCGCGGTCATGACGAGAATATCGACACCGTCGCCTTTCTCGGCGAGGGCCATGCGCTGTTCGACGCCGAAGCGGTGTTGCTCGTCGATCACGGCAAGCGCCAGATCCTTGAACACGACATCGTCGGAAAAGAGCGCGTGGGTCCCGACCGCGATGCCGATCTGGCCTGCGGCGAGGCGTTCGAGGATGGCGGCGCGCGGCTTGCCCTTCTCGCGTCCGGTGAGCAGCGCGATCTCGACGCCCGAGCCTTGGGCAAGCTTGGTCAGCGTCGCGTAATGCTGGCGCGCGAGAATTTCGGTCGGCGCCATCAGCGCGGCCTGCGCGCCGGCCTCGACCGCGTCGAGCATCGCGGCGAGGCCGACCACGGTCTTGCCGCTGCCGACATCGCCCTGCAGCAGACGCATCATGCGCGAGGGCTGCGCCATGTCGTGTGCGATCTCGTCGATCGACCGGCGCTGCGACGGGGTGAGGCTGAAGGGGAGACCCGCGAAGACCTTGGCGCGCAGCGTGCCGGGCGCGGTGACGGATCGACCCGCGACGCGTTTGACGTGTTCGCGCATCAGGCCAAGCGCCAACTGGTTGGCCAGCAGTTCGTCATAGGCGAGGCGCATGCGCGGCTTGGTCGTCGGCTCGAAGTCTTCGGCGCGCTCGGGCGTGTGCGCGGCTTCGAGGCTGGCGCGCCACGACGTCCAGCCTTCGCGCTGTTGGTAAGCGGGGTCGAGCCATTCCGGCAGGTCGCGCACGCGGGTCAGCGCGCTTTCGACCGCCTTGCCCATGATCCGCAGGCTCAACCCGGCGGTCAGGCCATAGACCGGCTCGACCGGCTTCATCTTCGCCGCGTCCTCGGGCGAGAAGATATGGTCGGGATGGGTGATCTGGACGACGTTGTTGTAGTGCTCGATCTTGCCGCTGATGACGCGCGTCGCGCCGACCGGCAGGAGCTTTTCGAGGTAGTCGCCCTTCACATGGAAGAACACGAGGAACAGGGTGCCGGTCTCGTCGCGGCATTTGACCCGGTAGGGCTGGCGCGGGTTGTTCGGAATTTGGTGCGCCTCGATCGTGACCGTCATGGTCGCGATCACGCCGTCCGGGGCATCGGCGATTTTGGGCGCAAAGCTGCGGTCGATCAGCCCGGCCGGCAAATGCCACAACAGGTCGACGACCAGCGGCAGGCCCAGTGTCTCGAACAATTTGGCAAGCCGCGGCCCCACGCCCTTCAAGGACGTGACCGGCGCGAAGAGCGGGTTTAGGATATCGGGACGCAAGGTCCCCTTCTAACAAGAGGAAGCGAGCCCGTGAAGCGCAGCGACCGCAAAATCCTCACCACCCATGTCGGCAGCCTGCCGCAGCTCATTCCGCTCGACAAGGACGCGTCCGATTACGCGGCGAAACTCCCCGCTTCGGTCGCCGTCGTGGTCGAGAGGCAGCGCGGGCTCGGCCTCGATCTCATCAACGAGGGCGAATACACCAAAGGCGGCGACTGGCTGAGCTATCTCGAAGACCGCTTCGGCGGCTTCGAGCCGCGCCCACCCAAGGAAGGGGTGCATCTTCTGGCGCGCGGCAAGGACCGCGAGGAATTCGCCGAGTTCTATCGCTACGCGGTCGAGAGCAACACGCTGTTCTATGCACCCGGCGGGCTGATCAACAAGATGCGGCCGAGCTGGGTCGCGACGGCGCCGATCACCTATCAGGGCAAGGCCGCGCTCGATCGCGAGATCGAGATATTCGGAGGCCATGTGCGGCCGGGCGAGGACGCGTTCATCACCAGCACCGCGCCCGCGAGCCTGGAGCCCTATCGCGAGAACGAGTTCTACAAGACGCCGGAAGAATTCCTTTATGCGATCGCGGAGGCGATGCGGGTCGAATACCGCGCGATCGTCGATGCCGGGTTCGTGCTGCAGGTCGACGATGCATGGTTGCCCGCTTTATGGGATCGCATTGGGATGCAGATGGGATTGGCGGCGTTCAAGCAGCGCTGCGAAATCCGCGTCGAGGCGTTGAACCACGCGCTCGCCGGAATCCCCGAGGACCGCATTCGCTATCACCTGTGCTGGGGAAGCTGGCATGGGCCGCACGCCTACGACCTCGAGATGAAATACGTTGTCGACCTGATGCTGAAAGTAAAGGCGCAGGCCTATTCCTTCGAGGCCGCCAATGCGCGCCACGAGCACGAATACGCGGTGTGGGAGAGCGTAAAACTACCGCCGGGCAAGATCGTCATCCCCGGCGTCATTACCCATTCGACGGATACGATCGAGCATCCGGAACTGGTGGCGCAACGGATCGCGCGGTTCGCCGCTTTGGTCGGCAAGGAGAACGTGATCGCCGGCGCCGATTGCGGCTTCGGTGGCCGCTCACACCCGCAGATCGCCTGGGCCAAGCTCAAAGCGCTGACCGAAGGTGCGGCCCTGGCGTCGAAGAATTTGTTTCGCTGACGGACGACGGTCAAACGATCGAAGCGGCGACCGATCCGTAATAGTCGCGGATTTCCGAGCCGAAAGCGTGGTCGCCCATGTCGGGCCACGCTTGCGCCGCATCGAAGCTCGGTGCGTTCTTCAGCGTCTCTTCGGGAATGCCGACGACGTAGGCGTCGCGCTGGCGATCGTATTTCATCATCGCCCACGGCATCGCAAACAGCCGGCCGCCCACGCCGAGGAAACTGCCGTAATTGAGCACGGCATAGTCGACCTGGCCGGTGACCTTGTCGATCATCACGTCTTCGATATGGCCGAGATTGTCGCCGTTCGGGTTCTCGACCCGCCGGCCGGCTACCTTGTCCGATGAAATGAGACGCGGCGTCTCTTTCGCGACCGGGGCCGCTTCTACGTTTGTCGCCATGGCAATCTCCTCGCGCGATGCGTTCGGGAGCGTAGGCGGACAAACACCGGCGGCGACAGGCTCGGAAACTACCTAATGAAGAAAATCACATCCGCAACAAACGCTTCGCATTCCCACTGAGGATCTTTTCCTTGTCCGTCGCGTTCAGCGTGAGCGCGTTGATCCAGTCGGTGCCGGGCGGGTTGTCGACGAACGGGTAATCGATCGAGAACATGATGCGATCGATGCCGAGTTCGGTGATGCAGCATTGCAGCGCCGGGTCGGAGAAGAAGCCGCTCGTCGTGATGTAGAAATGCTCGCAGAAGATGTCGCGGAAGGATTTCGACGCCGTCTTGTTGACGCCGCGGCTCAAGGCCTGGTTGATGCGCCACAGGAAGAACGGCAATCCCTCGCCGAGATGGCCGAGGACGATCTGCAGTTTCGGGTATTTGTCGAACACACCCGACAGCACCATGCGGATGCCCTGCGTCGCGGTCTCGACGGTGAAGCCCCAGCCGGCCGAGGCGAGGGTCGGGTAGTCCTTGAGGTAGTCCTTGTAATAGAGATCGACGACGGCCTTCTGCGGATAGGCCGGGTGGATGTAGATCGGCACGTCCAGGGCCTGCGCGCGCTCGAAGATCGGCCAGAAGCGCTTGTCGTCGTGAAACACGCCGTTGGTCAGGCCGTGGATCATCGCGCCCTTGAAGCCGTATTTGGTGACCGTCCGCTCCAACTCGTCAGCGGCGGCCTTGGGATCGGGGGTGGGGCAGACCGAGAAGGCGGAAAACCGCTTCGGGTTGGCCTGGCACGCTTCATAAAGGCGGTCATTGGCGCGTTTGGCCAGCGCGACCGCGGTCTCGGGGTCCATCTTCTGTACCGACGGCGCGCCGTGCGACAGGACCTGAATATCGATCCCGGCCTCGTCCATTTCCTTGAGGCGCAACGCGCCGAGATCGCCCAGGCGGTCGCCGATATGGGACGGACGACTCGCGGCCGCGTCCTCGGGGGCAAAGAGCGACTTCACCTCGGCATCGAGGTAGTGCTCTTCGAGCGCGATCACGAGCGGCTTTTGGGCCATGCATTCCTCCACTGCGTATTTGATGGTGTTTCTAACAGGCGGAGGGCTTGATCGCAATTCGATGGCGAGACACATTGATCCCCATGAACGATGCGCAGGAGATCAGGCGTAAGCGCCTGCTCTATCAAAGCGGGCATCGCGGAACCAAGGAGAGCGATCTCCTCTTGGGCGCGTTCGCGTCCGCGCATGTCCACAGTTTCACCCCCGAACAACTCGATCGTTACGAGGCGATCCTCGACGAGAGCGATCCCGACCTGTTCGACTGGCTGACCCTCCGGCACGAGCCGCCGGCCGAGAAAATGACCGACGTGCTGCGCCTGCTGCTCGATTTCCGGTATCAGCGGCCGAGTTGATGCAGCGTATGCATGGCTGATCTCGACACCCAGTTCGCCAAACCCGGCCGCGTCGAAATCGCGGGGACGCCGGAGGGGCATGACGCGTATCTCCTCGGCGGCCTCGTCGAACGTAATGCGGTCAAGACGCTGCTCATCGTCTGCCGCGACGACGGACGCATGGCGCGCACCCAACAGGCGCTGCAGTTCTTCTATCCCGATATCGAGACGTTGAGCTTTCCGGCCTGGGACTGTCTGCCCTATGACCGCGTTTCGCCCAATGCCGAGATCACCAGCCGGCGCATCGATTGCCTGACTCATCTTGCCGAGGCAAGGGAGGGCAGCCGCATCGTGCTCACGACCGTCAACGCCGCGGTGCAGCGCGTGCCGCCCAAGAACCTGTTCGAGGGGCGGGTGCTGCGCGTCGGCGTCGGCGGCACCATGCCGGTCGACCGGCTCATCTCGTTCCTGTCGCGCAACGGCTACACGCGGACCGACACGGTGCGCGAGGCGGGCGAGTTCGCGGTGCGCGGCGGCATCATCGATCTCTATCCCTCGGGCGGGGCCACACCGATCCGGCTCGATTTCTTCGGCGACAACATCGACAACATGCGCCGGTTCGACGCGCTGACCCAACGCAGCACCGGGCCGATCGACAGCCTGACGCTCAAACCGGTGAGCGAAATCCTGCTGGATGAGACCGCGATCGAGCGCTTCCGCTCGCGCTATCGCGAACAGTTCGGCACCGTCGCCAACGACGATCCGCTTTACGAAGCGGTGAGCGCTGGCCATCGCTATATCGGCATGGAGCATTGGCTCCCGCTTTATTACGAGACGCTCGAAACCCTGTTCGATTACCTGCCGGGCGCGGCGGTCGCGCTCGATCATCAGGTCGACGGGGTGCGGGCCGATCGGCTCGAAACCATCGCGGATTTTTATGCGGCCCGCCGCGAGGCGGGCGCGGTCAAGGCCGGCGTCGTCTATCGCGCGGTGAAGCCCGAGCAGTTGTTCCTCGACGAAAAGGAATGGACGCGCCTATTGGCCGGCCGCGCGGTCGCCCAATTGTCGCCGTTTGCCAGTACGGGCGCGGTCGATGGCGGCGGTGGACCGGCGATCGATTTCGCCGCCGCGCGCTCGGACCCGGCCCGCAATCTCTTCGACGTGGTGCGCGAGCGGTTCGCCGAGGAAGCGCAATCCGGCAAGCGTCTGCTGATCGCGAGCTACAGCACCGGTTCGGGCGAGCGTATTGGTACGTTGCTGAAAGAACACGGCGGCGGCGAGACGCGCGGCGTCGAGTTCTGGAGCGATTTTCGCGCGCTGCCCGCGAACGTCATCGGCCTTGCCGTGCTGGCGATCGAACGGGGCTATCGCTTCGACAATGTCGTGCTGGTCACCGAGCAGGACATCCTCGGCGACCGTCTGGCGCGGCCGGCGCGGCGACGGACCAACTACGACGATTTCGTCTCCGAGGTGTCGTCCCTGGCGCCGGGCGATCTCGTCGTCCATGCCGAGCACGGTATCGGCCGCTATGACGGGCTGGTCACGCTCGAAGTCGCCGGTGCGCCGCATGACTGTCTCCGCGTGCTCTATGCGAGCGACGACAAGCTCTTCGTCCCGGTCGAAAATATCGAGGTGCTGTCGCGCTACGGCTCGGAAGAGTCGGCGGTGCAGCTTGATCGCCTTGGCGCCGCGTCGTGGCAGTCGCGCAAGGCCAAGGTCAAGAAACGCATCAAGGACATCGCCGATCAGTTGATCGCGGTGGCCGCCGAACGGCAATTGCGCGACGGCGAGGTGATGGCGCCGCCTGAAGGCCTCTACGACGAATTCGCTGCGCGCTTCCCCTATCCCGAAACCGACGACCAGGACCGCGCGATTCTCGAAACCCTCGAAGACATGGCGTCGGGTCGGCCGATGGATCGGCTGATCTGCGGCGATGTCGGCTTCGGCAAGACCGAAGTCGCGATGCGCGCGGCTTTCGTCGCCGCGATGGGCGGCAATCAGGTCGCTATCGTGGTGCCGACAACGCTCCTGGCGCGCCAGCATTTCCGCACCGTCAAGGAACGCTTCGCCGGATTGCCGCTGCGTGTCGAACAATTATCGCGGCTGGTGACGGCGAAGGACGCGGCCAAGGTCAAGGCCGACATGGCCGAGGGCAAGGTCGATATCGTGGTCGGCACGCATTCGATCTTGGCCAAGGGCATCGCCTTCAAGAATCTCGGCCTGCTCGTGGTCGACGAGGAACAGCATTTCGGCGTCGGGCAGAAGGAACGCCTGAAGCAGTTGAAGTCGAACGTCCATGTCTTGACCCTGACCGCCACGCCGATCCCGCGCACGATGCAGTTGGCGTTGTCGGGCGTGCGCGAGATGAGTGTGATCGCGACGCCACCAGTCGATCGCCTGGCCGTGCGCACCTTCGTGCTGCCGCATGACGGCGTGGTCATCCGCGAGGCGATCCTGCGCGAGCTGCATCGCGGCGGGCAGTGTTTCTATGTCGCGCCGCGAATCAGCGATCTCGACGCGCTGCAGGCCGATCTGAAGGAACTGGTGCCCGAGGCCAAGGTGGTAATGGCGCACGGCCAGATGGCGCCGACCACGCTCGAAAACGTCATGACCGCGTTCGACGATCATGCCTACGACATTCTGCTCTCGACCAACATCATCGAAAGCGGCCTCGACATTCCGGGCGCCAATACGATGATCGTCCATCGCGCCGACATGTTCGGCCTGTCGCAGCTCTATCAGCTGCGCGGCCGGATCGGGCGCGGCAAGATCCGGGCTTATGCCTATCTGACGCTGCCGGCCGGCAAGATGATGACCGAGACGGCGCAGCGCCGCCTCGAAGTGATGCAGACGCTCGACACGCTCGGCGCCGGTTTCTCGCTGGCGAGCCACGATCTCGACATTCGCGGCGCCGGCAATCTCCTGGGCGAGGAACAGTCGGGCCATGTCCGCGAGGTCGGCATCGAACTTTATCAACATCTGCTCGAAGAGGCGGTTGTCGCCGCGCGCAGCGGCGGCGCGGACGCGGCCGCAGCGCAGGAAGACTGGACGCCGCAGATCACCATCGGTACCTCGGTCATGATCCCCGAAACCTATGTCGCCGACCTGCCGGTGCGCTTGGGCCTCTATCGCCGCATCGCGTCCTTGATCGACCGGCGCGAGATCGACTCCTTCGCCGCTGAACTGATCGACCGGTTCGGTCCATTGCCGCCGGAGGTCGACAATCTCCTCGAGATCATCGCGATCAAGCGGCTCTGCCGCGACGCCGGGGTCGAGAAGGTCGATGCGGGACCGAAGGGCGCGTCCATCGCCTTCCGGGGCAATCGCTTCGCCAACCCGGCGGGCCTCGTCGCGTTTCTCCAGGAAAACTCGCAGACCGCGAAGGTCCGTCCCGATCAGCGCATCGTCATCATGCGCGACTGGGACGACGCCCATGATCGTTTACGCGGCGTCGGTGCGATCCTCAAACGTCTCGCCGCCATTGCTGCGGCCCCACCGGCCGCGTTCGCGAAAGCGAAGTAAGCTGTTCGACGCATTCGCCTAGGTCTTGAGTAGAACATCGGGAGGGATGACGATGACCGGAACACGACAATGGCTGGTCTTGTGTGTCGTGTTGATGGGCACGTTCATGGCGGTGCTCGACGTCGCCATCGTCAACGTCGCCATCCCGTCGATCCACAACGATCTTCACGCCAGTTTCGGCGAGGTCGAGTTCATCGTCTCGGCCTACACCATCACCTATGCCTGTCTTCTCGTCACCGGCGGCCGGCTTGGCGACAATTACGGTCGACGCCTCCTGTTCATCCTCGGGCTGTTGCTCTTCGCCGTGGCGTCGGCGGGATGCGGGCTGGCGCCGACCACGAATGCGTTGATCGTGGCGCGCGCCATTCAGGGTGTCGGCGGCGCGATGATGTATCCGCAGGTTCTCGCCATCATCCAGATCACCTTTACGGGCACCGAACGTGCCAAGGCGCTCGGCGTCTTCGGCTCGGTGATCGGCATCGCGGCGATTGCGGGCCAACTCATCGGCGGTTCGATTCTGGCCCTCGATATCTGGGGCCTGGAATGGCGACCGATCTTCCTGGTCAACGTGCCGATTGCCCTGGCGACGATCGTCGCCGCGATCCTGATCCTGCCCAAGGATACGGACAACAAACCGGTCGGGCTCGACTGGGGCGGCGTGGCGTTGATGACGCCGGCGATGCTGCTGCTCGTCGTGCCCTTGCTCGAAGGGCACGAGGAAGGCTGGCCGCTCTGGCTGGTGGCGTGCTTTATCGCGTCATTCCCGATGTTCGCCCTGTTCATCTGGTACGAGCGCCGCGTCGCCCGGAAGGGCGGACGGCCTTTGGTCCGGCTTGAGCTTTTCGCCAATAAAAGCTTTTCGGTCGGCACGATGATCGCCGGCCTGTTCATGGGCTCCTATGCCGGGTATCTGATTATTCTCGCCATCTATCTCCAGATCGGGCTGGGCTTCTCGCCGTTACGATCCGGCCTGACCTATACGCCGTCGGCGATCGGCTTCTTCATTACCTCGCTGATTGCGCCGCGGCTCGTTCCGCTGCTCGGGCGCTATGTACTGTCGATCGGATATGTGCTGGCCGGCGCGGGGCTTCTCGCGACGGCGACCGCCGCGTTCGCGGCCGGCACGCATCTCCACGGTTTCGAGCTGGTGCCGTCGTTGTTCGTCATCGGCATCGGCATGGGGCTGGGCATGAGTCCGCTGGTCGGCACCGTGATCGCTGGTCTCCCGCCGTCGGAAGCCGGTTCCGGCGCGGGTATCGTCACGACCACGTTGCAGGTCGGCTCGACCCTGGGCATCGCGTTGATCAGCTTGCTGTTCTTCACGTTGCTCGGCGACGGCAAGCCCGGCGTGGACTATTCCGATGCCTTCGCGATGGCGTTGCCGGTCTGCGCGGCGTTGCTGTTCTTCGCCGCCTATCTGGTTCGCCGCCTGCCGCGCATGCCGTTCGAGGCGAGCAACGCCCTGATCGAGCGTCTGCCGGGGTGGAGCGCCGGTTTTGCCTATTCGATGTTCCTGATGACCGGCGGTCGGCTCGGCGATTCACTGATTCAGGACGTTGCGTCGCGCGTCGCGGAACGCCGCCTGAGATTGGCGCGCGAAGCACCGCAGGCACCCGGTGATTTTCTCGCCTATCAGTTTCACAACGCCGGTGAGGATATCGGCTGGCTGCGTTATCTCATGCGCGAAGCCCTGGTCTATGGCGACCGGCCGGTGCCGCTCGAGGCCGGACGCCAACCGGCGATCGATGCCCAGATCGACGAGGTCCGTCATCGACAGGCGACCGGCCTACTCGATCCCGCGCTCGATCCCGCCCAACTGCGGCTGATGGATTTCGCGCTGGTGAACTATCCTCGATTGCTGCCCCAGATCACCCGCATGACCACCGGTCTCAGTCCTGAAGACCCGCGCTTCACCGCTGGCTGGGAAAGTCTGCTCCGTACCGTCGGCAAATCGTTCGAAGGCGATGCCGGCCGCAAAAACGATGGTGGGTGAGGCGTAGCCTTACTTCGCCGTCGCTGCGCCGTTTTTGACCAGGTCGAAGACCGGATAGAAGAATTCCGGCTCCTGGGCGCCCGAGATCGAGTATTGGCTTTCGAAGATGAAGCAGGGGACGGCGTTGACGCCGAGGCGGCGGGCGTTGCGGTCTTCGGCGATGATCTCGTCGCGCTCGGCGTTGCTGTCGAGAAACGCGCGGGCTTCCTCAAAGCCGAGCCCGGCTTCGTCGGCGATGGTGGCGAGCGTGTCGAGATCGCCGAGATCGCGGCCTTCGAGGAAATAGCCGCGGAACAGCCGCTCGACCACGGCGCCGCCCAGACCCTCTTTGGTCGCATAGCGGATCAGGCGATGCGCGTTGCGCGTGTTGGGGCTGCGGACGATCCGGTCGAAAGCGAAATCGATACCGACCGAGGCACCGGTTTCGCCGATGGTCTGGTGGATGCGCCGGGAATGGCCGCTATCGCCGAATTTCGAGGCGATGTAATCGGCGCGCAGCATCCCTTGCGCCGGCATGTCGGGATTGAGCTGGAACGGCCGCCAGGTAATCTCGGCCGTGATGTCGGGCCGGGCGCCGAGCGCCTTTTCGAGGCGGCGCTTGCCGATGAAGCACCAGGGGCAGACCACGTCGGAGATGATATCGATGCGCATGCGTATCTATTAGTATCTCCCCATGGCGGATTTCAACCTTACCGGTCGGGTGGCCCTGGTGACCGGCGCATCGCGCGGGCTGGGGCGGCATTTTGCCGGCGTTCTGGCCAAGGCCGGCGCCGCCGTCGCGCTGTGTGCGCGCAACCTCGACCGGCTGGGCGAGGTCGCCGCCGAGATCGAAAAAGCCGGCGGCCGGGCCGTGGCGATCAAGCTCGACGTGTCGGACGGGCGCAGCGTGCGCGACGGCATGGCGGCGGCCGAGAAGGCGCTCGGCCCCCTCGATATTCTCGTGAACAACGCCGGCATCGCGATCTCGAAGCCGCTCCTCGACCACACCGAGGCGGATTGGGACGCGGTGCTGAATACCAACCTCAAGGGCGCGTGGATGATGTCGCGCGAAGCAGCGTCGCGCTGGATCCAGCTTCGCCGCGCCGGACGCATCGTCAACATCAGTTCGCTCTTGGCGCTGCGCACGATCCGCAACGTGCCGAGCTATAACGCCGCCAAGGCCGGGCTCGATCACCTGACCCGCACGCTGGCGGTCGAACTCGCGCATTACGGCATCACCGTCAACGCGATCGCGCCGGGCTATGTCGAGACCGACATGAATCGCGGCTTCCTGCGCAGCGATACCGGCCGCGCGCTGATATCGCGCATTCCGCTGGGCCGCGCCGGCGAGCCCGAAGACCTCGACGGTGCGTTGCTGCTGCTGGCGTCGGATGCCGGCGCCTATCTCAACGGCGTCGTGCTGCCGGTCGATGGCGGCCACGCGGTGAGCGTGGTTTGAACCTCGAAGACTATGTGCGGCGGGTCAGCGGCGCCGAGGCCATCGCGGACTGGCGCATCACGCCGCTACTCGCCGGCGCGGTGCTGCGGCATTTCCGGCTCGACTTTGTGCTCAAGGGCGGACCGAGTGCGGGGCCGCAAAGCTGGGTACTGCGCACGAACGGCCTGACCCCGCTTGGCATGGGCCTGACGCGTGCGCGGGAATTCGCCTTGCAGCGCGCGCTTCACCGCGCCGGGCTTCCGGTCGCCGAGCCACTCTTCATGTGCTGCGACGCTGACGTGTTCGGCGCGCCGTTCTACCTGATGCGGTTCATGGCCGGGGAGGCGGATGGTGCGCGGATCGCGGCCGCCGGCTCCAACGAGCGGCTTGCCGCCGAACTCGCCGATGCGCTCGCGCGCCTGCACGC
Organism: uncultured Rhodospirillales bacterium; assembly: GCA_903828515.1. GTDB lineage: Bacteria > Pseudomonadota > Alphaproteobacteria > ATCC43930 > CGMCC-115725 > CAIKMD01. The sequence continues at coordinate 810,046 of CAIKMD010000002.1, forward strand.
GCTCGCATGGGGCGAGCGGCTGCATATCCTCGGCGCGCCGCCGGCCGATACCGGGCAGGCGCGCCTCGACGAAATATCGCGATTGCTGGCCGAGGATGACGCGCCGCATCCGGTGGCGGAATGGGCCTTGGACTGGCTCCACCGGCACAAACCCTCGCCGATTCCGGCGGTGCTCTGCCACGGCGACTTTCGCACCGGGAATTACCTCGTCGCCGATGGCGGGCTGTCGGCGATCCTCGATTGGGATTTCGCCGGGTGGAGCGATCCCGACGAGGACATCGCCTGGTTCTGTTCGGCCTGCTGGCGCTTCGGCGCTTTCGCGCGCGAGGCGGGCGGGATTGCGTCGCGCGACGTGTTCCTGCGTGTCTACGCGGCACGGGCGGAACGTCCGATCGATCCAGTGCGGCTCCACTGGTGGGAGGTGATGGCGGCTTTGCGCTGGCTGGCGATCGCGCTGAAGCAGCGCGACCGCTATCTGAAACACGGCGAGCGCTTGCTCGACCTGGCGCTGACCGGACGCCGCCCGGCCGAGTGCGAACTGGAACTCCTCCTGCTCACCGGCCAGGAGGGGCGCACGATGCCGGGCACCTACGTCGCCGACCGACCCAGCGGGCAGGAACTTGCGGCGCTGGCGCAGGATCTCGGTGAGAGCGGAGCTTTGGCCGCACGATGCGCAGCCATCGCCGAACGGGAGGAGCGCGCGCCAAAGGAGACGCCGACGACGCTTTGGGAGATCACGCTGGCCAAACTGCGGCTGAGCAATCCCGATCTGTCGACGGCGCGAGGGTTGAGTTAGGCGCTTAGGCTTCCCAGAACGGTTCGACCTTGCGCAGCTTCTTGGCGGCGCGGGGGAAGCGGCTGCGGCGGAGCTCGATCTCGTGCGCGAGCCAGCCATTGATCAGGCCTTGCGGGCGCGACGACAGCGACAGCTCGGTGATGAGGTCGCGGGCGATCAGGGCGTCGTTGAGCTGGCCGAGCGCATCCTGGACGGCGATGACCTGACGGAGATATTTATCCGTTTCCTTAGAAACGAATAAATTTGAAAATAATTCAATGGGATATCGTATTTTCTTCGCGCGGATTCGAAGCTGATGGAAAGACGTTTGATCGTCCAAATCGACGTGTTTCAAACGTTTTTTCAGTCGGCGATGGTTCTTGTCCAGAAGATCGGTCGCGAACTCCTTGAGATCGCGGTTCCATTCGGCTTCCTTACCCACTTGCGGCCGATGCAGCCAGGCGGCCGATTCGATCGCCTGACTGATCGTGGCTGCTTCATGCGCGAGGTTCACCGTGCCGGGCAAGGCGTGGCGCCGCGCCGCGCGGACGCAGGTCGTCAATTCGAACAGGGCGGGTTCGTCGGGTAGGGCCGCTTCCATGGGCGGCAAGGTTCCGGAGAGCACGACATCCCATTCGCGGACCCGGCTGTAACGCCGTCCGTAAGCGGCGAGGCGGGCGCTCAACTGCTTGCGCTCTTCCTCGGGCAGAACCGAGCCGAAAGCAGAAATCAGCGAGCGCAGGCGACGCAGCCCTACACGGAAGCGATGGATGGTCTCGGGTCGGTCGGGTTCGCCGCGTTGCACGGCGATGCGCAGACTGCGCAATGCGGCGGCGAGCATGATCTGCAGCCCGGCGCCGACGGAGGAATCCGGTCCTACGACCGGATAAACCGTCCGCCCGATCTCGATTACCGGCTCGGTCGCTGTCGCGCGCCGCACCGTTTCGGTCATTGGAATACCTGCTTTAGGGCTGCGCTCTTTGTACCGGTTCCGACCGGCCTCGGGCAAGGCAATGCGGCAAAAAGCTGTGGATTGTTTTTGTCATAAAACTTTGCCAGAAGATCAGCGGGTTAGGGACCAGTACCGAGGCATTTCGTGAAACCTGAGATCGTCGTCGCGCCGCGCCTCTATGAACCCGTGATGCAAGGGCTCGCGGCGGATTTCACCGTGCACGACCTGTGGTCGGCGGCGGATCCCCTGGCTTTTCTGGCGACCGTCAAGGACCAAACCCGCGGTTTCGCGAGCTTTACGTCCTATCCGGTCACCGCGGCGATGATCGCGGCGCTGCCGAAGCTCGAAATCATCGCGACGATGAGCGTCGGCACCGATCACATCGATCTGGCGGCGGCGCGGGCGCGCGGCATCGTCGTGACCAACGCGCCCGAGGTCCTGACCGATTGCGTCGCCGATATCGGCATGGCCTTGGTGCTGAACGTCGCGCGCAAGCTCATCGTCGCCGATCGCTTCGTGCGCGAGGGCGGCTGGCTCAACGGAAATTTTCCGCTCGCCAGCAAGGTCGGCGGCGCGACGATGGGGATCGTGGGCTTGGGGCGGATCGGCAAGGCGGTCGCCAAGCGGGCCGAAGCGTTCGGTATGAAGATCGTCTATTTCGGCCGCCGCCGTGTCGCCGATGTCGCTTACCCGTTTTACGATGATCTCGCGGCGATGGCGCGCGACAGCGATTACCTGATGCTGACCTGTCCCGGCGGGGCAGCAACGCGCGGTTTGGTGGACGCCAAAGTAATCGAGGCGCTGGGTTCCGAAGGCGCGCTCATCAACATCGCGCGCGGTTCGGTCGTCGACGAGCCGGCCATGGTTCAGGCGCTGGTTGCCGGCAAGCTCGGCGGGGCAGGGCTCGACGTCTATGCCGACGAGCCGCGTGCGCCCGAAGCACTCATCACGCTTGATAATGTCGTGCTGTTGCCGCATCTCGCCAGCGCGACGCACGGCACCCGCGCCGCGATGGGACAGTTGATGATCGACAATCTGAAGGCGCATTTCGCCGGCGAGACGCTCATCACGCCGGTCGTCTAAACGGTTTCACCCCAGATCGAACAGCAAGATCTCCGCGTCGGTTTCGGCGTCGATCGCGATGGAGGCGATGTCCTCGATCGCGGCGCCGTCGCCCTCGCGCATTTCGGTGCCGTTCAGCGCGATGATGCCGCGCGCGGTCTGCAGCCAGGCATGGCGTCCGGGCTTCAACGCGTGGCTGACCTTGCTGCCGGCGGCGAGGCTGGACACATAGAGCTGGGCGTCCTGGTGAATGGTCACCGCGCCGTCGCGGCCCTCGGGGTCGCCGACGCGCAGCAGCTTGCCCAGCCGCGCTTCGGGCGCGAACGGCTTTTGCTCGTAGCCCGGTTTCAATCCGGTCTGGCCGGGGATGATCCAGATTTGCAGGAAATGGACCGGATCGGTTTTCGAGGCGTTGAACTCGCTGTGCTGAATGCCGGTGCCGGCGCTCATGCGTTGCACTTCGCCGGGCCGGATGATCGCGCCGTTACCGAGACTGTCTTTATGCTCGAGCGCGCCCTCGAGGACATAGGTGATGATTTCCATGTCGCGATGGGAGTGGGTGGGAAACCCGGCGCCGGGAACCACGCGGTCCTCGTTGATCACGCGCAGGCTATGAAAGCCCATCTGCTTCGGATCGCGATAGTCGCCGAACGAGAAACTGTGGCGGCTGTCGAGCCAGCCGGTCTGGCTTTTGCCGCGGGTCAGGCGGTCGCGAAAATTGATCATAAAGGTGCTCTCCCGCAATAACGCCGCCGAACCACCCGGTGCGGCGCGCGGAATATATCGGGGTCGATCGGCGTTATTACAATGAGAGACGCGCGTTAGGAGGCTTGTGCCTCTTGTGTCCCGATCTGCCGATTGCCTTGGCGCAGTTCATAACCGGCGGCATAGGCACGACGCAGGAAGCTGTCGCGCGCGGCTGTCGCAGCACTTTCGTCAGTATCAGCGGTAATCGTTTCGGCGCCGACGAGCTGGCCGTTGGTCCCCATGAAATAGCAGCGATACGATGCCATGTGGTCCTCCCTCGCGATCACGTATTGACCAAAGATTAAGCGCACTTCGTGGCAAAAACATGTCGGTAAACCACCCGACTCCGCCATGAAAATACCTTGGGCACGGCGCAGCCTGTGACGCCATATATTCGTTTAGTACCACTACCGAACGCACGTTCAACAAGACGAACGATGGAGACAACGATGAACAGGACCGGACTGAAAACCTTAGGCGTTATTGCGGCCCTGGCCGCCGGCAGCGTGGCGCTCGGCGCTTCCGCGGCTCAAGCCAGGGTCAGTGTCGGCATCGGATTCGGCGGCCCCGTCGTCGTCGCGCCGCCGCCGGTTTATTACGCCCCGCCGCCGGCGCCTTACTACTACGGCGCGCCCGCCTATTACGCGGCGCCCCGTCCGTACTACGCGGAGCCGGAAGGCTTCTGGGTGGTCGACCAGTGGGGCCACCGCCACTGGCGTCATCGCCACTAACGCGTTTGTTTAGCCCCGCGTCGGTTGATCCGGCGCGGGGCCGACGCGCGCCGGCGCGTTGATGCGCTCGAGTTCGAGCAGCAGCGCGTTCTGGTCGAGATCGCCTTGGCCGCGCGCGGCAAGATCGCGATAGAGCGCGGTCACCGCTTCGGATAGAGGCAAATGAAGATTAGCGTCCTTCGCCGCGGCGAGGATGGTTTCCTGATCCTTCAATTGAACCCGCACCCGACCGCCCGCCACGAAGTCGCGCTCGATCATGCGCTTGCCGTGGAAAGCGAGAATGCGGCTATCCGCGAAACCGCCCATCAGCGCCTCGCGCACGGCAGCCGGATCGGCGCCGCTCGCCGAGGCCAGTAACAGCGCCTCGCTGACCGCGCCGATGGTGATGGCGACGATCGCCTGATTGCAGCATTTGGCGAGTTGTCCCGAACCCGCAGGACCGACCCGCGTTGCCTTGCCGAGCGCGGCAAAAATCGGTTGAGCGCGCGCGAAATCCAGTAACGAACCGCCGGCCATGATCGCCAGCGTGCCGGCCGCGGCACCCACGACACCACCCGATACCGGCGCATCGAGATAGCCAATCCCGCGCGCGGCGAAACGCGCGGCATGATCGCGCGCGAGCGGCGGCGGCGACGAACTCATGTCGATCACAAGCGCGCCCGGCTTTAAGGCGGCGGCCGCGCCATCGGGGCCGAACAGGACGCTTTCAACCACGGAGCCGGTTTCCAGCATCGTCATCAGCACGTCGGCGTTGCGTGCCGCGTCGGCTGGCGTGGTCGCGACGATCGCGCGACCTGCGGAAACTGTCTCGGCCTTGGCTGCTGTGCGGTTCCACAGCGTGAGCGCAAACCCGGAATCGATCAGGCGCGTCGCCATCGGCGCGCCCATCAGGCCAATGCCGAGAAACGCGATGCGGTCGGTCATAGTCTCTCCACGACGAAAGCCGGTTCGGTATTTGACCGGGCTCTTTTAGACGCAATGGTCCGCGAGCGGAAATCGCCCCGGTACTCGCTAGATGTCGAGCTTGGGTACGATGGCCGGCGGTTTGCGATGATGCGTCAGTTGCTCGTAGCCATACGCGATCTCGATCAGGGTCGGTTCGGACCACGGCCGTCCGACGATCTGCATTCCCGATGGGAGGTTCTCGTGCGTGTACCCCATCGGCACGACTGCCGCCGGCCAATGCAGGCCGGAAGCGATCCATGTCGTGACGCCCGTCGGCGAAGTGCGGTCGCCGTTGTGTTTGGGGGGAAAGGACGCGACCGGCATGATCAGCGCGTCGATCCGCTCGCCATCCATCGCTTTGAGATAGGCGAGGCGCATCCGTGCTTCGTCCGCCTCGAGTTTTTGAACGATCGGATCTTCGCGCGGCGGCGGAGCATTGATGGTGACGCGAAGGCCGACCTCGTGAAGCGGATGAAACTTCCCGGCCGCGACGAGCGCGGCGACGGTCTTGGGAAATTCCGGCCCGGTGCGTGCGAGATAGCGTTCGATCGCGTCGCGCACTTCGCTGTCGGGGTGAAGCCGTGGCGGAAAGGCCGCGAATTCCGGCACGACGAACGGATCGACGATGTCGGCGCCGGCCCGACGGAGGTCTGCGATCGCGCGGTCCAACAATCCGATGACCTCCGAATCCGAGGCATGGGGCGGGAAGGCTTGCCGCAAGACGCCAAGGCGTTTGCCGCGTAGGCCGTCTTTATTGAGGGAGGTCTTATAACTCGGCGGAATGTTCCCGGCCGCTTGCGCCGTCGCGGGATCGTCCGCATCGACACCGGCGATAACGTCGAGGAGCACCGCGAGATCGGCGACGTTCCGCGCCATGGGTCCTGCCGTGTCGCGCGCGTCATAGAGCCCGGCCATCCCGGCGCGCGAGACGAGCGCCCAGCTTGGGCGCAGGCCGACGAGCGCATTGTTCGACGACGGATTGCGGATCGATCCCCAGGTGTCCGAACCCAAACCGACGACACCGAAACTCGCGGCAAGACCGCCGCCCGTACCGCCCGACGATCCGCCGGTCGCGTAAGCCGTGTTGTAGGGATTGCGGGCAAAACCGGGCAGCACCGAGTTGATGTTGTCCAATCCGCCGCGCGCCCATTCCGACATCGTCGCCTTCGCCAGAATGATCGCGCCCGCTTCGCGTAGTTTCGCCGCCACGGTCGAATCCTTTGGCGGAATCCAACCGATCAACGCCGACGATCCCGCTGTGGTCTGCAGCCCCGCGACGTCGTAATTGTCCTTCACCAGAACCGGGATGCCGTGCAGCGGTCCCACCAGCTTGCCGGTCTTCTGCCAGTGCGCGTCGAGCGCGGCGGCATCCGTGAGTGCCTGCGGGTTGGTGACGATGATGGTGCCAAGCGCCGGACCTTTGCGGTCATAGGCCGCGATCCGATCGAGATGCGCCTGGGTCACGCCGAGCGCGGTGGTGCGTCCCGCGCGATAGGCGGCGTGGATATCGGCGATCGTCGCTTCCTCGATCGCGAAAGGGGAAATCGTGTCTCGATCCATGGGAGAACCTCACCGAAAATTCATACGCTCGCCAAAGCAAGAACAAGGCCACATCGCAGCACAGGAGAGTTCACCGCCTCTTTGGACTGGCCGCAAGAGCCTCTCGCGCTAATATCGCTCCCATATCGTATTCGGGGAGGGTGCCTATGCCGGACGACGCCAAGAAAAAGCTGCGCAGCAGCGCCTGGTTCGGCAAGCAGGACCGCGAGGGCTTCAACCATCGTGCCTGGATGCGCAATCAGGGCTTGCCCACGCATCTCTTCGACGGACGGCCGGTGATCGGCATCTGCAACACCTGGTCGGAACTCACGCCCTGCAACGCGCATTTCCGCCGGATCGCCGAGCATGTGAAGCGCGGCGTCTACGAGGCGGGCGGCTTCCCGCTCGAATTCCCAGTGATGAGTCTGGGCGAGACGCTGATGCGTCCGACCACGATGCTCTATCGCAATCTCGCCAGCATGGATGTCGAGGAATCGATCCGCGCCAATCCGCTGGACGGGCTGGTGCTCCTCGTTGGCTGCGACAAGACGACGCCGGCCTTGATGATGGGCGCGGCGAGCTGCGATCTGCCGGCGGTCGTCGTCTCGGGCGGGCCGATGCTCAACGGCAAGTTTCGCGGCCACGATATCGGCTCGGGCACCGATGTCTGGTCGATGAGCGAAGAAGTGAGGGCCGGGACGATCTCGCTCGCCGATTTCATGGAAGCCGAAAGCTGCATGTCGCGCTCGGCCGGAACCTGCATGACCATGGGCACGGCCTCGACGATGGCATCGATGGTCGAAGCGCTCGGCATGGGCATGCCGGCCAACGCCGCGATCCCGGCGGTCGACTCCCGCCGCTATGTCCTCGCGCACATGGCGGGCCGCCGCGCGGTCGAGATCGTGCACGAAGATTTGCGCATGTCGAAAATCCTGACGCGTGAAGCCTTCGAGAACGCGATCAAGGTCAACGCCGCGATCGGCGGCTCGACCAATGCGATCGTGCATCTGCTGGCGCTCGCGGGCCGCGTCGGCGTGAAACTCGATCTCGACGATTTCGACAAACTCGGCCACGACATGCCGCTGCTGGTCGATCTGCGCCCGTCCGGGCGCTTCCTGATGGAAGAATTCTATTACGCCGGGGGCCTGCCGGCGGTGTTGCGCGAACTCGGCACCATGCTGCATCAGGACGCGCTCACCATCACGGGCAAGAGTCTGGGCGAGAACAACGCGTCGGCGCCGTGTTGGAACCGCGAGGTGATCCGCCCGCTCGACAAGCCCCTGCAGGAAAAAGCCGGAATCGCCGTCTTGCGCGGCAATCTCTGTCCCGACGGCGCGGTGATCAAGCCGTCGGCCGGAACGCCGTCGCTGTTCCGCCATCGCGGTCGCGCCGTAGTGTTCGAGACGATCGAGGATTTCAAGGCGAAGATCGATTCACCCGATCTCGATATCGACGAGACCTGCGTGATGGTGCTGAAAGGCGCGGGGCCGCGCGGCTATCCCGGCTTCCCCGAACTCGGCAACCTGCCGCTGCCGCCCAAGGTCTTGAAGAAAGGCATCACCGACATGGTGCGCATCTCGGACGCGCGGATGAGCGGCACCGCTTACGGCACGGTCGTGCTGCATGTCTCGCCGGAATCAGCCGTGGGCGGCACGCTCGCCTTGGTTCAGAACGGCGACATGGTCGAACTCGATGTCGAGAAGCGCAGCCTCAATCTCGCGGTCGACGATGCCGAGATCGCCAAGCGCCGCGCGGCGTGGAAACCGCCGGCGCCGCATTCGGAACGCGGCTGGGTAAAGCTCTATGCCGAGCACGTGATGCAGGCGCATCAGGGCTGCGACCTCGATTTTCTCGTCGGCAACAGCGGTGCGGCGGTGCCAAGACCCGCGCATTGAGGTAGGATCGACCGATAAAAATCGGCGTGTCAGGGGGAAGCGATGAAGTCAGTGATACTCGGTGCGGCCGCACTCGTCTTTGCCGTCTCGACGGCGCAGGCCGATCCGATGAAGATCCGCACCGGCTGGGTTTCGGCGACGTCCGACACGCCGTTGCTGATCGGCAAGCCTGGCATCCCGAAGCACGAGGGCGTCAGCTACACGCTTGAGCCGATTCATTTCCAGGGCTCGCCGCAGCAGCTCATGGCGTTCGCCGCCAACGAGCTCGATTTCGTCGGCTTCGGCTATTCGGCCTTGCCGACCGCGATCCTCAACGCGGGGATGGGCGATCTGCGCATCATCGCCGACGTGTTCCAGGACGGCGCGCCGGGCAGCTATTCCAACCAGTTCCTCGTGCTGAAAGACGGCCCGATCCATTCGATCGCCGACCTGAAGGGCAAGGTCGCCGCGACCAACGGCGCCGGCAGCGCGATCGACATGGCGCTGCGGGTCATGCTCAAGAAGCAAGGGATGGAAGACAAGCGCGACTATTCCGTCATCGAGGTCGCGTTCCCCAACATGCCGTCCGTGCTCAAAGAACATAAGGCCGATATCATCGCGAGCACGCGCCTGCAGACCGCCGATCCGGCGATCCAGGCCTATGCCAGGCCGCTCTTCACCCAGCGCGACGCGATCGGCCGGTCGCAGATGTCGCAGGTGATCGCGCACGAGGCGTTTCTCGAAAAGAACCGCGCGGTGGTGATCGACTATCTCGAAGACATGCTGCGCGTGCTCGCGTGGTATTCCGATCCGGCCCATCACGACGAGGTGGTGAAGACCTATGCCGAGTGGACCAAGGTCCCCGCTGCGTCCTACGACAGTTGGCTGTTCGTGAAGGGCGAGGATTTCTATCGCGACCCGAACGGCGTGCCGGCGGTCGAGGCGCTGCAATCCAATATCGAAACCCAGCGCTCGCTCGGCCTCATCAAGGCCCCGTTCGAGGTCCAGAAATACATCGACCTGAGTTACATCAAGGAAGCGGCGAAGCGGCTGAACTGATCGTCACGCCACCGGGATGTGACGTCCCAGCCAATCCAGGGTGAGGGCGATCAGGGCCGGACTGCCTGACGCGAAATGCTCGCGGCTCTCGATGATATGCGTCTCGCAATTGGCGCCGGCGGCGGCAGATAGGGCCTCGGTCTCCGCCACGGGCACGACGGCATCCGCGCGCGGATGAATCAGAAGCAGCGGGCGTGGGGCGATCCGGCCGACGACAGCTTCCGGATTGAGTGCCATCAGGCTGATCGCGGTTTCTGCCGAGAATTCCATCGTCGCGCCGGGCGGCAGGCCTTTGCGGTAGGGCTCGGGAATCTGGATGATCTCGAAACGATTGAGCGTCGCCTTGCGGCGCCGTGCGTCGTCGAGTTTCGTCCGAAAGGATTGCCATTTGGCCGGGTCGGGATATTGCGCCCGAAAGCGGCGCTCGCCATTGCCGATTGCGCCGTTGGCGGCACAGACTTTCACGCGCGGGTCGGCGGCCGTGACCTCGATTGCGACCGAACCGCCGAGGCTCGCGCCGATGAGTCCGATCCGGGTGGCATCGACGTTCGGTTGTGACCCAAGGAACGCGATCGCCTGGTGCGTATCCGCGATCTCTTCCTCGCAGATGACGCTGCCCCGTTCACCGTCGCTCTTGCCGCAGCCACGGTAATCGAAACGCAAAGCGACATAGCCGGCGCGTTCGAGAGCCGCTGCCAGTTCGGGATGGCCGGCACCCCGGCAACTGCCGCCGAAGCCATGCAGGAGAATGAGGGCTGGCTGCGCCGTTGCCACGCCATCCGGAACATGCAGGAAGCCGCTCAACGTATTGCCGGCGGATTGAAAGGCGATTTCCTGTTCCACGGAATCCTCCGGCTCAGGTCGGTGTGCGCTTGCCGAACCGCGTGCCGTAATCGATCGGCAGCACTTCGCCGGTGATGAGGTCCGGCCCGTCGATGAACCAGCACACCATCTCGGCGATGTCTTCGGCGAAAGCGGTTTTGCCGACCGGGGTGATCTGCGCCATCTCGGCGACGCGCTCGTTGAAGCGCGTTTCGCCGAGGAGGTTCTTCATCCAGCGCGTCGCGACGAAGCCGGGCGCCACCGCGTTGACCCGGATCGTCGGCGCCAACTGTCGCGCGAGCGCGATGGTCATCGAATTGATCGCGCCTTTCGAGGCGCCGTAAGCGATCGAGCTGCCCTCGCCGTCGAGCGAGCCCAGCGCCGAGACATTGACGATCGCGCCGTTGCCCTGTTTTTTCATCGCCGGCACCACCGCGCGGCACATCTGATAGGTGCCGATCACGTTGACCGCGAAAATTTCTTCGAAGTCCGGCGCGTTCAAGGCGTCGAGATCGCCGGGTTTCGCCGGCTTGGTCTTGCCGGCGGAATTCACCAGCACGTCGATCCGCCCCCAACGCTCGAGCGCAGCAGCCGCCATCGCACGGCAAGCGGCATCGTCCGCGATATCGGCCTGGTGCAGCAGGACGTCGACACCGAGATCGCTGCATTCGGCGGCCGTGCGTTCGGCTTCGTCACGGCTGCGGGTGTAATTGACCACCACGCGGCAGCCCTTGGCCGCCAGAAGTTTCGCCGTCTCGGCTCCGATCCCGGTGGCCGAACCGGTGACGATGGCGACGCCGTCTTTGATATTCACGAATTCCTCCCGATGCTCGACGCTTGCCCCGAGTGTGGAGAGGGCGGCGGCGAGTTTCAACGGCCTTCAGTATCGTGGCGTTGCCCATAGAGCAGCGTCACGTTGATCCGCCGGTTCTCGTAACCGGCCTTGAAGGCGATGCGGTCGGTTTCGTGAAACAGGTCGGAATCGAAGATCACCGCGCGGTTGCAGCGATAGGGCACCGTCGTCGCGGTCGCCTGATACTCGGCAAGAAAGGCGCGGATCGTCGGCCCATTGTTCTGGTATTGCTTGAAATTCCAGTCGAGCGGGGCCGGCACGTTCCAGACGACGAGGCCGCCGCTTTGCGGATCGAGATTGGCGTCGTCGGGCGTGATCCAGAAATTGACGTTGATCGCGGCTTCATCAGCATGAATGTTGATGCCAGTGAGTTCGCTGTCGTATTTGAAGCCCCAGAGCTGATCGAGGCGGTGGTGTCGGATGATGCGCGGCAGCTTCGCCGCCAATTCGTCGGTGATTTGCGCGAGGAGTGGGCAGGCAAAACCGTCGCCGGCAAAACCGCCGAGATAGCCGTTCGGATAATCGACCCGCCATACGGTCGAGCCGAGGCAGAAGCGGCGCAACTCGGCGAGCGCCGCCGGCGTCAGCAGATCGTCGACGACGAGCAATTGCTTGCCGCTCTCGTCCCACGCCGCTTCGAGCGCCGTGGTGTCGAGCAACGGATTGATCGCCGCGGGCTCGATTCGCGCGCCGCCCTCGACGTGATAGAGGCCATCGAACGATCCGCCGGGATGAAGGCCGCGAAGATAATCGCGCTGTTCGCGGTCGTGCTTGAGCTTGAACGCCGGCACGGTCTTGCCGTCGGCCGGTTGCGGCTTGGCGAATTTCAGCGCGGCATGGCGGGCATAGGCGGCGAAGGATTCGTCATAGCGGCCGAGTTGGCGCAGCGGCAAAGCGAGGTTGTAATGAAGCTCGGGTAAATCGGGGGCGAGGGCGATTGCGCGTTGATAGCGGGCGACCGCGTCGTCGAGCTTTCCTTGCGCCTCGAAGATATTGCCGAGATTGGCCAGTGCCTCGACATTGTCGGGCCTTGCCGCAAGGGTTTGCTCGAAACAGGCGATCGCCTCGTCGAGCTTGCCCTGGTTCTGGAGGACGATGCCGAGATTGTTGCGCGCCTCGAAAAAATCGGGTTTGAGCGCCAGAGCACGTGCATAGCTTTCCGCCGCCTCGTCGAGCTTGCCCTGTGCCTGAAGCACCAGACCCAGATTGCTGTGATAGGCGGCAACGTTCCCGCGCGCGCGGATCGCCTGGCCGATCAGGTCTGTGGCAATGTCGTGACGCCCGACCTGATAGGCCATGATGCCGAGCCAATGGAGGCTGTCGGCATGACCGGGATCGAGAGCGAGCGCCTGGCGATAGAGCCGTTCGGCGTCCGGCAAGTACCCGGCTTCGTGGCGACGGCGCGCCTCGGCGAAAATCGCCGCCGCCTCGGCCGCGGCCGGTTCGGGCAGGCCGGCCTGCTTTTTCGCCAAGCGGCGCTGATGGCGGTTGAGCGGTTCCATGGCCGGATTATGCCTCGAACCGAGGCGGTTTGGCAGGCGGCGCAAGCGGCGTCATTCTTCCGATGATACGCCGAGGCGCTCGCCCTATAATTTAAGGCAGTGCGGCCGCGCGCCATGCGCCGCGATTTGGGGGGAAGGAAATTCCGTGTCCGATCTGCAGCTCAGTATTGCGATGCACCCGAACGCGCGGTCGCGCGCCGTCCTCGACGGCCGGATCAAAGCCGATGGCATCGACCTGCTGGTCACCGCCGCGCATCCCTCCGAGATTTTCTGGCGCCAGCTCAAATTCGGCGAGTTCGACATCTCGGAAATGTCGATGTCGTCGTTCCTGATGCTGACCGCGAGCGGCAATCGCGACTGGGTCGGCGTGCCGGTGTTCACGACGCGGCGGTTCTTTCACACCGGAATCTGGGTCCGCAACGATCGCGGGATCAATTCGCCCGCCGATTTGAAGGGCAAGAAACTGGGCGTGCCGGAGTATCAACAAACCGCCGCTTTGTGGTCGCGCGGGGCGGTGCAGCACGAATTCGGCGTGACGCCGGCCGAGATCGAATGGTGGATGGAACGCACCGAAGATGTGAGCCATGGCGGCGCCACCGGATTCCAGCCGCCGGCCGGGGTGAAGTTCAACCGTATCGCCGCGAATGACAGCATGGGGGCGATGCTGGTCGACGGCCGGCTCGACGGCGCGCTGCACTACATCGTCGACAACAACCTGGTCGACCGCAGCAAGATCCTTCTCGAGGACCGCAAGGAAGGCCGTTACATTTTTCCCGACCGCGCGGCCGAGGGGCGGCGCTATTTCGCCAAGACCGGGATTTTCCCGATCAATCACGGCATGGTGGTGCGGCGCTCGATCGCCGAGCGCCATCCCTGGGTGGTGCTCAATCTCTATCGCGCGTTCAACGAGGCGAAGAACCGCTGGCTGAAGCAGGTCGGCGAGGCGGCCGAGGCACACGTCGAAGTCGGGTTCCTGTTGCCTGAAACCGCCGCGGTCCTGAAAAAAGATCCCTATCCCTACGGCGTCGTCGGCAACCGCATGGTGCTGGAAACCATCGCGCGCTACTCGCACGAGCAGGGCCTGACGCCAAGAGTCATGCCGCTCGACGAAGTGTTCTGGCCGGCGACGTTGTCGCTCTGATGCGTTTCGCCACCGTCATTCTCGTCTGCGGCTTGCTCGCGGCACTACCGGCGCACGCCGACATCAAGGGATTGGCGCCCGGCGCCGTCGCGCCGGCCGGTCAGCCGACCATCGTTACCTCGAAGGGCGGCGGATTTTCCATCGTTTTCCCCATACCGCCCGAGGCAGCCATGGGGGCGCCGCGTCGGATGCCGAATTGGATCGGCAGCGATTTCGCCGATGACGGGACATCGATGTGGATGACCGGGTTTGCGATTTCGAACCACGACACCGACCCGAATATGGATCTCGTTTCCAACGCCTATACGATTGCCCAATCGATGAACGGCCAGGTCCTCAATCACGACTGGACCAGTTTCGCGCGCGGTCCGGGCGACGATCTGCCGGCTTACAGCTTCACCGCCGAAAGCGCCGAATTGCGCGCGAAGGGACTGATCGTGGTGGACGGGCGGCGGACCATTCTGATCGTCGCGTTCGTTCGCAAACCGAACGATCTGACGAAAGCGGCCGACGATTTCCTGCACTCGCTGCACATCGACAAGCAGACGAATTAAGGCGAGATTTCCTCCAGCACGCGCCGGTTGGTCTCATAGGCGAAACACCAGAAGGCGAGCGCGCCGACGATGGCAACGCCGCCCAGCATCATGAAAGCAGCGCCGATGCCGTCGCTCGCCAGGATGAACCCGACGATAGCCGGCGCGATGCCGTTACCGATCCTGAGCCAGGTTCCCGCCGCACCGTTGCCGGTCGCGCGCAACCGCGTCGGATAAAGCTCGGGGATGTAGAGGTACATCAGGGTGACGGTCGACGACGAAAAGAACCGCCCCACCGTGGTCAACACGATGACGAGGGCAAGTCCGGGTTGGCCGGCCCAGCCGATGATGAAAAAACAGGCGGCGCAGGCCGCGAAGGACAGCACGATCCAGTTCCGTCGCCCGGTCCAGTCGATCAGCAAGGCGCAGCCGAGGCCGCCGCCGATCGCCATCGTCGTGCTGAGGACGCTGTATGAAAGCGACGAACGCAGGTCGAGATGGAACACCGTGGAGAGGATGCTCGGCAACCATTGCGTCACGCCGTGCGACAGGAATCCGGCGCACAGGCACACCGACCAGGCAACGATCGTCCGCCCGAGATAGAAATTGCCGAACAGTTCGGTCCAGCTCCCGCGCTCGGTCCGGGGGGCCACGTCGAGGCGCACCGGTTCGGGCAACACCTTGCCCTCGGCGCGGATCGCGTCTTCAATATCAGTGACGATACGATCGGCCTCGGCGAGTCGGCCTTGGCTCGCCAGCCAGCGCGGCGATTCCGGGAGGCTGCGCCGCATCCAGATCGCGAGCAAAGCCGGCAATGCGCCGACGAGAAAGATCGATTGCCAGCCATAACTCGGCACGATCCACACGCCGATTAGCGACGCGATGAAGATCCCGACGCCGAAAATCGTCTCGTAGACGAGGACGAAACTGCCGCGATTGCGCGCCTTGGCGAACTCGCTGATATAGGTTGCGGCGACCGGAACCTCGCCGCCGAGACCGATGCCCTGGAGCACGCGCAGAGCCAGCAGCGAATTGAAATCCCAGGCGAAGACGCACAAAAGACTGGTGATCGAGAACAGCGCGACGGTCAGGCAGGCAACCGGCAGGCGGCCCCAGCGCTCGGCCAGCCAGCCGAAAAAGATCGCGCCGGCGGCCTGACCGAAAGAACCGGCACCCAACAGAATGCCGACGTTCTGTGGGGCGAGGTGCCAGGCGGCGATGATCGCGGGCATGGCGACGGCGATGGCGAGGCCGTCGAACCCGTCGAAGAAGGTCGCGGTGCCGACGATGATGCGCGTCTTGATCAGCCACCACGAGGTCGGGAGCCTTTCGATGCGCTCGACAATGTCGCGCGCGGTCGCGGTTTCAGTTGTCACGTCGTTTCCGGTATTCTCTAGCAATCACCACAAGCCGGAAACTGCCCCCGTCACCACCTACCCAGAAAGGTAGGTGAGACGTGTTAGCGCCTCAGTTAGTTCGGGTCTTCGCCGTTGTGCTTGTCGCAGTATTCATATTCATTGTCCGCGATGCGCTCGCGAGTGAAGCGATAACAAAAATAAAAGGTGCGGCGCTCGTTGAAAACATCGAAGAACTCAATCTCTCCCCACGCATAGACGCGCGACTTCTGATTAGTGGCGATCAAGTCAAGATAGTTGGCAGGGAATGTCTGTTTCCCGGGCAACCCAATAACGATGTCTTTGTACAAGAAAGCCTTGTTTTGGGCCGTCTCGGGTTCGCCGAGATTATTATATTCTTGGATAGGTCGATCGAGCGTGGCGGGCAATATGAAAACCCTGATTACACCGGCCACCTTGTAGATAGGCGTTACTCCCCCGTTCTTGAAATTGACTGCAATCAGGAACGGGTTAGTTCCTGCGGTGTCCCATGTAACGCCACTTGGAAAAATATACCCGCGCTGGCCCGCGACATTGTCGGTGTGAGTTTCTTGCAGCGTGCAATAGGTCAAGAACGTATAGGCACCCACGAACAAGAACGTAGCAAGCCGAATCCAATTGTTCGGTTTGTACCACCAATTCTTCTTTGCGGGTTGGGGTTTGCCATCGGCGGCTATGGGATGGGCAGACGCGACTTCATCGGAATGTTGTGTTTCTTCTCTGTCCCCGTTTTCGGGGCTGCGGCTGCGGCGTTGCTGGTCTCCTAAGCGAACCGCAATGGCAAACGTGACCACAACGAGAGAGAAGATGCCGAAGAAAATCCAAAAGTTCGGGACTTATATATTTAACTCCCTCGGGAAATTGTCAGGGGAGGGTCAACCCTTTGGCAGCCCTATGATTTACCGGGGGGTCAGGTCGCTATTTTTTCCCGTCGATTTGGCCCTCTTTCCCGGCCTCAAACGGAAGCTTCTTCCCAACGTAAAGTTGGATCATCCCTACGGGCAACCCTTCGTTTGGGTAAAGGAACCTGTTCGGTTCATCCAGAATTCCAAGCTTAATCATGGCTTGAAGCAGTGGGGGCGCGCCTCTCGGGATCGAAAAATTCGTGGTGGTTCCCGGTATCATAATACCCATCCCCATGAGTGGGGAGGCGAGTTGGACAAAGCCGGTTCCCTTGTCCCCATCGTGGTCCCACCCGGCTGCCTCAAAGACTGGCACAAAGTCGTCTCGATAAGTGCACGCCTCGTCGTCGCCGATGGGGCAATACATTTGGATTTTCTGACCCGCATATGGAGTGAGCGCGGAAATAAGCGCGCTTCGTTCGGGTTCTCTAAGGCGGCGCTGCGCTTGTTGTTTTTGAATGGCGCTGATGGTTTCGTCGGCCTTAGCCGTAGCGGCGTTTAAGGAGGCGATTGCTTTGTCAGCCTCCTCAGTTTTACGCGCAACAAGTTGGCTCAGGGTATCGACGGTCACGCCGAGAGTGGCCGCGCGGTCGAGAGTTGTTGCGGTTCTATCGCTTAAAAAAGCGATTATCTGGCCGCTCATACTGTTGGCCTTTACTTGCGTGATGAGTTCGGCGGCAAGCGCGGCGATTAGGATAAGGCCGGATGTTTTGCCGCCCCAAGCGTTCCACCACGGCGAACGCCTCTTAAACGATGGAACGAAGTCGTGGATGAATTCCCCGATAACTCCAATCGAAACGGCGGCAACGGATATGTATCCCGCTATCTCCCAACGGGACACGGAAGACATTAGAGAATTAAGGTCTATCTCAGCGGCCATGCGGTCCTATTCGAGATTTGAGGACATAATCGCGTGGGTCTTAGGAATTAGCGGGATTGTTTTGGTGGCGTGTTTGTTGAAGCGCCTTTTGGGGGGCCGTTAGATCGTGCGGTTAGCTTTTTGGCGAGTTTCTTCCGCTTCTTGCCCGGCTCGGACTTTGGTTTCGGCTTATAGGCCAAAACCAAATCAACAAGCTTGTCGAGTATTTCCGGCGGTTTGTTACTCATCCGATCAGCGCCTTATAGGTGAGCCGCTTTCCCGCAACATTGACGACGAAACTATCGAGCCGGTCAAGCGTGTGCCGTTCCACGTTCCCTTCGTTCAGGCGGAACGTGAACTCATCGACGTAGCGGTGCAGATGCTTGGGGCTGGCGTGGTGATAGACACCGTGAAGGCCACGACGCATCACCGCCCAAACGCTTTCGATGCTGTTCGTGGTCACGCCGTCGCGAACGTACTCGCCATGTTTGTGATTGATCGTCTCGTGCTTGTAATCCTTGTTGAGCCGCGCGTAGCCCGTGTGTTCGTCAGTGTGAATGGTCGAGCCGACTTCAACAGTGTTATGGATGGCAACGCTCAAGGTGTGGCGAGTCCTATCGGGAACCGGCATGGCTTTTGTTTTGCCGCCGCGTTCCCGCATACCAAGCACAATCGCCTTACCGTCCGGCCCACGCCCACCATTAGGAAGTTTCTTATCGGCGTGCTTGTTGCTCTCTTTGCCGCCGACAAACATCTCGTCGATTTCGATGATGCCACGAAGCACGGCCAGATTGTCCCCACACGCTTCACGAAGGCGTTGCAGGACGAACCAAGCCGACTTTTGGGTAATGCCGATCTCTTTGGCGAGTTGCATGGACGAGATGCCCTTGCGCGCGGTGACGAGCAGATACATCGCATAAATCCACTTGTGCAGGGGAACGTGCGACCGCTCGAAAATCGTGCCGGTGCGAACCGTGAAATCCTCTTTGCACTGGTTGCAGCGGTAGTAGCCATCCTTGCGCGCCGTGATCCGGTCGCCCGTGCCGCAAACCGGGCACTTGGTCCCGTTCGGCCAAAGCCGCCCTTCCAGATACACCCGCGCCGCCTCTTGGTCGGGGAACATCTCGAAAAGTTGGAAGGTCGAAATCGTGCTTTTGGACATGGCCGCATCCCTCGTCTATGCCCAAAATATAGGGATTTAGACCGAGGGAGTCAAGTATATAATTCCCAAAAGTTCTGCACGTTGAATAACCCGAGTTATGCGTCCTCTAGGCGAAGCGTCTCCACTCCGATCGCTCGGAGGCATTGGAGCATGAATGCGGCCATGAATTTCCCGCGCGCGACTTTGTTGCGAAGGTTCTCGGCGGTTTCCTCGATTCCCATGGCGGCAAGCTTCGCCACTAGATCGTCGTATGTCACCCCCCGCTTAACCATTTCGGCCCGTAGCAAGCGCTTGGCCTTTTCAGCCCATTCCGCGTCGGATTCAGCCATTTCGTTGCCTCCTGAAAATCAACCTTTTATCACTATATACGATACTTTTACCATTGACAACCACTCGGCGTACCATTACAAACGTTATAACAGTAACGCAAACGATGGTATTCCAGATGGCCCAACACTTCCTCCTTTCCTCCCAAGCCAAAACCCTCAGCCTGTTGCAAGTCACGCGCATGACGGACGAGGAAGCGGAGACGGCCTTCCGCCTGGTGCGTTGGCCCGAAACGAGCGGTGCGCCGGTCTGCCCGTCTTGCGGTTCCGTGAAGGTGTACGAGTGCCGCCGTGGCAAGGGTGCGGCCCGGTGGCGTTGCGCTCAAAAGGAATGCCGCGCCGATTTCTCGATCACAAGCGGCACCCTCTTTGCCTCGCACAAACTCCCGCTGCGCACCTATCTCGCGGCAATCGCGATTTTCACAAACGAAGTGAAGGGCAAGAGCATGCTCGCCCTTAGCCGCGATCTCGGAACGCATTACATGACCGCTTTTGTCATGGCCCACAAAATGCGCGAGGCCATGTCGATTGAAATGCGCGGGCGTGTTATCGGCGGAGAAGGTCGCATCGCGGAGACGGATGGCGCGTATTTCGGTGGGTATCAAAAACCCGCCAATTTCAAAGACCACCGCAAAGACCGCCGCTTGGCGCGTAACCAGAACGGCAAGCGCAAGTGCGTTGTGATCGTGCGGGAGCGCAATGGCCGTTCGCTTCCCGCCGTGTTCCAGAACGAAGCGCAGGCTATCGGCTTCATCCGTTCGCGCGTTGCCAAAGGCACGGTGGTTCACGCCGACGAAGCCGGTTCATGGAACGATCTTCATGGCCGGTACGAAATGCACCGCATCAATCATCAAGAGGCCTACTCGGCGGATGGCGCTTGCACCAACCAGGCCGAAAGCTTTTTCTCCCGCCTTCGCCGCGCCGAGATTGGCCATCATCATCATGTTGCCGGTCCCTACTTGATCCGCTTCGCGCAGGAAGCCTCATGGCGGGAAGATAACCGCCGCCTGTCCACCGGCGAGCAAGTCCAGCGCGTTGCTACGCTGGCAATGAAGGGCAAGCCCTCCGTCGATTTCTGTGGCTACTGGCAGCGTTCCAAACTGCCCAAGGTGGCGGCGGAATGAGGGCGTTACTTCAAGGGCACTTTCCACAGGCAGACACCGCGCCGCATCGTCGCCTTGTCGATCTTCCCGTTGTGGGCGCGCATACGAAGCGTTTGAACGATGCGGAGGGAAATGGACTTCGCCATCACCTTGTCGTCGGGATCGAGGCCCTTGGCCTTCATAACCCGTGCCGTCAATTCGCGGGTATCAAGCGGGCCTTCGTCCTCAAGGGCCTTCATGCAAAGCGCCGTTGTCTCGCCGCGCTTCAAGAGCCGGTTCAAGTCGATGTAGGGCGGCAGCTCTCCCGCTTCGCCGGTCACTTCAAACAAGCGCAGCGCCGCCGTGACGTGCGCCAGATCGGCGCGGGCGTCTTTGATCTTCCGCTCGTATTGGGCAATCACACCGGAGATTTGGTCGCGCTTTCGGCGCAGACCCATGACAACAACTGGTTCGCCCATCCCTCGGAATTAGGAACAGCAGCGTATAAAAGCCATAGGAGGCTTGTGGCAGATGCTAGAGAATACCGGTCGTTTCCCCCTTCGCGATCGCCGCCATCGGTGTCGGCAGGCCGGCGCCGCAATCAGCGTTTCCATGGTTCTTTTTTCGGCTTTATCCCATACCATAAATCCGGGGAGAGACACGCGTGGCGGCAGACAGTGGCGAATGGATCGGCTTTCGCGCGCTCGGGATGGAGTTTCGCGCCTTCATCGTGAAGCCGGAGGGGCCGCCGCCCTGGCCGACGCTGATCGCCATTCACGCGGCGAGCGGATTGGACGCGCATCACGAGAACCTGACGCGCGACTTTGCTGCCCAGGGCTATTTTACGATGTCTCCCGATCTTTACAGCAACGATCCCGGATATCGGGCCTTTACGCTCGCCGATGTCGAGGATGGCATGGTGATCGGGCCTCGAATCACCGATGTGGCGGGATATCTGGCGAAATTTCCGGCGGAACGGCGCGATGCGATCCTCGCGGCGCATCGCTGGGTCGAGAACCGGCCGGAAAAGACCTATATCGAGATCGTTGGCGCCTGTTACGAGATGGCAAAGGCGCGGCCCGATGTCGGCGCGATCGGCGCCATCGGTTATTGCATGGGCGGAAGACTCGTCGCCGAACTGGCGGTCAGCGGGGTCGAACTCGCCGCCGGGGTGATCTTCTACGGTATCGATCCACCGCACGAGCGCATTCCGAACATCAAGGGTCCGCTTCAGGGTCACTATGGGGTGACCGACAAACGAATCACCGACCGGGTTCCGGCATTTGCTGCCGCGCTGAAGGCAGCCGGCAAGGATTTCACCTATTACGTCTACGAGGCGGCGCACGGTTTCGCGAACGCCATCCATTTGAACGCACGCAACGAGCCGGCGGCAAAGCTGGCCAACGAACGAACGCGGGAATTTCTCGCCGCGACCCTGGGGAGGAAACGATGAAACATGGAACAGCGGCCATCGCCGCGCTCAGTCTGCTGGCTCTACCAATTGTGGCGCAGGCCGATCCACTGAAGATTCGCGTCGGCTGGGTGTCCGCGACGGCGGATGCGCCGCTGATGATGTTTGGCAAACAGGGGATCACCAAACACGAAGGCGTCTCCTACACGCTCGAAGCGGTGCACTTCCAGGGTTCGCCGCCGATGATCACCGCGATGGCGACCAACGACGTCGATTTCGTCGGCTTCGGCTTCTCGACCGTGCCGATCGCGATCCTCAACGCCCAGATGACCGACCTGAAAATCGTCGCCGATCTGTTCCAGGACGGCGTCGACGGCAGCTATTCGAACGAGTTCCTGGTCCTCAAGGACAGCCCGATCCGCACCATCGCCGACATGAAAGGCAAGGTGGCGGCGACGAATAGCGCCGGCAGCGCGATCGACATGGTTTTACGTGCGGCGTTCCGCAAGAACGGGCTCGAGGACAAGCGCGACTTCACGATCATCGAGGCCGCTTTCCCGAACATGCCGGCGATCCTGCAGGACCATAAGGCGGATCTGATCGCCAGCACGCGCGTATTCACCGCCGATCCGGCGATCCGGTCCTATGCGCGCACGCTTTTCACTCAAAAGGACGCGATCGGGCGGTCGGAGATGGCGGTTTTGCTGGCGCGCGCGCCGTTTCTCGATAAGAACCGGGCGGTGGTGATCGATTACCTTGAGGATTCGCTGCGCGAACTACACTGGTACAGCGATCCGGCGCATCACGACGAGGCGATCAAGATCGTCGCCGACTACACCAAAGTGCCGGCGAGCGCCTATGCGAGCTGGATGTTCGTCACTGGTCCGGATTTCTATCACGACCCGAACGGGATGCCGAACCTCGACGCGCTTCAGGCCAATGTCGAAATGCAGCGCGACATCGGCTTCGTCAAAGCCCCGCTCGACGTGAAGAAATACGCCGATCTCAGCATGATGGAAGAGGCGGCGAAGCGCGCGAAGTAAGGCGCTGGTCAGAGGCTCAAAAGCGGCGCGAGACGTGCGTCGATCTCGTCGAGGATTTCGACGGGAGCCTGACCGACGACCTCCATGTAGCGTGCGTCGCGATCGATGCTTTTGACGTGATCGACGAGGATCACGCCGCCGACCGGCAGACCGGGCGGCAATTTCACTTCGGTCGGCCAGCCGCGTTCGCGGTTTGTAATCGGACACACGATCGCGAGGCGCGACACGCGATGATACGATTCGGTCGTGAGGACGATGGCGGGTCTTCGTCCGGCCTGTTCGCTTCCGGCTTGCGGTGAAAAATGCACCCAGACCAGACTGCCGCGATCCGGCAGCGGTATCACAGGATTTCCTCGCCTTTGGGTCCATCGTCTTCGAGCGGATGCTCGCGTTCGGGTGTCATGCCCGAGACGAGTTCGTCGAGTGTGAAACGCCGGCGTGAACGGGTGACGATGATGCGACCATCGTCGGCGGCTTCGATGTCGACGCGTGCGCCTTCCTTGAGACCGATTCGGGCGGCAATATCGCGGGGGACGCGAAGCCCGAGGCTATTACCCCACTTTGCGATGAGAACTTGGATCGGCATCGGCAGTCACCCAATGTGTATCTTATAAATATACTATCGTATATCTAATAGATAAACAACGAGTGGCTAGAACTCAATAGCCGTCAAAGCGCCCGGGTCGGCATCATGATGGTCCGCCACATATGGGAGGCGGGGGTGTCGTCCCAGCCCAAGCCTTCCTCGGGCTGGCGGAAGTTGCGGCCGATGATGTCGGTGAATTCCTCGAGCTTCGGGTCGACGCCCGGCTCGAAGGCATAGAGGTCGTTCACGCAGATCAGCCGCGCCGTCATGTACCATTTGTGCGCGCGGGCCTTTTCATAGTCGCGCTTGATATAGGCCTCGGGCTCGAAATCTGCGCCGAACAGGCGGACATACATGTCGGGGTATTTGTAGCCGACCGATTCGTCGGGGAAAAAGCGCAGCGACTGGTGCGCCCGGATCGCCCAGGACACTTCCTCGTCGACATACGGGGCGATGAGCTGGGAGCCCCAATAGCCGTGATCCGCGCGGATGAAACCGGTCACACCGATATCGTGCAGCAGGCAGGCGATGATGATCTTTTCCGGGTGGCCGGCCTTACGCGCCAGATTGGCGCTCTGCAACAGGTGATTGTTGGCGGTGCCGAAGCGCAGCTTGAAGAAGTCCATCAGCGTCGGTTTGGCCGGCATCGGCTTGAGGCGCGGGTCGATGCCTTGAATGACATGTTTGCCGGGCGGTAGCGGATCCTGGATCGGGCCGGTTGGGTCGCGGTCGCCCGAGGTGAACAGAACTGAGCGCAGCGGCACCCGGTTGAGGGCATCGATCATCTCATGTTCGAGCGCGTCGGCGCGCTGATTGGCGTCGGTTTTCTCTGCTGAACTGCCTTCCGCCATGGCGTTTCTCCCTCGGGGTCGGAATTTGGCCCGATGGTGCGCCCGGGAGCCGGGCGATGGCAACGCCGAATCGGCATTAACGAAGAATTAACCATAATTAGCGCATTCCTAACGCATGCGCGATTCGCGCCTGTTTCAGCAGGGAGTTGAGCCATGCGTGAGAGTATCGGTGGATACACACCAGGAAGCGTCGTTTGGGTTCCTTGGTCGGTCGCGAAGCCCCAACCACGAGATCGCAACGACGGTCCGTCCTGGCTGGGCCGGCTGTTCCGGCGCGACAAGAGCCCGAGCCTCTATCAGCGCTGCCTCGCTCTTCACATCATGACGACCAGCCGCCCCGAGCCGCTTTCGGCATCCGCTCGCGAGGTGGCATAATGTTGCGCGGTAATCAGTTGAATTTGGAAGAAATTCTGACCGTCGAGTCCGACTCGGTTGAGGCGGTACTTGAACTCTGCAGCCGGCATGAGCCGATGCTGATCGAAGACGCCGGCGACGCGGGTTTACCCGACCTCCGCCTGTTCTGATCTAAACGGAGAGATGCCGGCGCGGCCGGCCATCCTCGTCGACCAGATCCATTCCTTCGAGGCGATCCAGCACGGTGTGGAAATGCACCGCCGCGCTCGGTCGATCCGCGCCTTCGAGCCAGTTCTGGTCGAGGAACGAGGCAAGGCCCGGCTGGCCCAGTTCGACTTCCCATAAAACGCCGAGCAGTGAGGCGAGCGCCTCCTGATACTCGCGATCCAATCCAAACAGAACGGCGGCGCGTTCGGCCTCGTCGGGCTTGCCGTCTTCGGGGCCGGCGCCAAGACCGAAAGCAATCAGATGGCGCTGGCTCGGAAGCGCGATCTGGAAATGCGCGACCTCGTGCAGGAGGACGTAGGCCTCGGTTTCCTCCCGCAAGGCGTCGCCGTTCCAGCCGAAATCCAATTTGGGACTTCCGGGAAGAATCCCCATTCCCATCGCGCGCGCCAAATCGACAGCAACCCGATGATGCGCGACGGCATCATTGCCGTCGGCGCGATCGGCACCCGAAGCGGCAATGCGCCGAAAAACCGCGGCATCGCGGTCGTTCAGATTCCTGGCAAAGCGCTCCAGCACCTCGGCGAGATGCGCGCGCTCGATCGGCGTGAGGATCATCGTGTCTTGGATACAGGACCGGCGCGCGCCTGGCCAACCAGAACATCCTTGCTGTGCAAAACAAGGCTGCCCTTGGTGGCGATCTTTTCGGCCGCCGCGCGGTCGGCGATGCCATCGACACGCACCAGATAGAGCGCATTATTTGTTGTAATAACAATTGCTTGAATGTCGCTCTTCACCAATTTCGCGGCCAGCGTATTGGCGCCCTGGCGTGACCGGAAGGCGCCGAACTGGACCCAATTTCCCGCCGGTTTGGTCGCGGGCTTGGCGACGGCGACCGGCGCGGATGCCGGCGCGGTCGAGCGATGAACCAACGGCGCGATCTTCAACGCCTCGGCGGCCTTTCGGGCGATCTGTTCGGCGGCGACCCGATCGGTATCGCGGGTCAGCCGAACCCGGACGTAGGTCCGATTGCCTTTGCCCTGCGCCTTGGTCGTCGTGGCCTCGATGCCGAGCGCGGCAAGGCGCTGCTTCAACGCGTCGGCATACCGTTCGCCGTCGTAAGCGCCGAACTCGACCCAATAGCGCGCGGTGTCGTGCGCGTCGGGCGGCGCCGCGACCGGTTCGACGTGATCGAAGGCCTTGGCGACCGTGCTGGCCGGGGGACTCGGCGCAGACGCGACAACCGCCGGCGCTGTCGGAGTCGGCGCTTGGGCGACTTTCGACTCGGGGGCGGCAACTGACGGATTCGCTTCGGGTTTTGCCGGTTCCGGCGCGGGGGTCGTGGCGGCGGTCTGCGGCGTTGGCGCAACGGGAGCCACCGGCGCGGGCGGCGGCGCGACTGCCGGGGGCTGAGTCGCGGCGATGACCGGCGGTGCCTTTCCGCGGAATTGGTCGAGGTAAACCGCGCCGAAAACCCCGAGAACCAGGGCGATCAGCGTGGCCAAAAGCAGAATGGCGCGAAGCGCTCCGCCGGATCGCGAGGAGGTGCTTTTATCGTCTGCCAACGCGGGAATGTTCCTCGAGCCGATCCGTTAAGGAAACATTAACAGGAGTTTCCGTTCTTCGCGACTCGTTGCTCTGCCCACGCATCAACAAACTTGTGGATGAGGCGGGGGACACACACGATTTTGTACGAATCGTCGCGGCGTGTTGCGGACAAGCCACGAACGAAACGCGGATGAGGAATGGGCTTGTGACGGTTGCGCAAAGAGGCTTGTTGAGGCATTGTGTCGCGCCGTTCGGTATTCGGCATCGAGCGCGATACGGCCGAGATTTCCAAGCGATTTTGGTCGGTATCAATCGGGCGTCGGGGGGACGCGATCGATTTCGGTGCCGGACGATCGAGCGGTGCGCCGCAAGGGCCAAATATGCCAGCGAGCGCGCGGTCGAAAAGGTGAGGTAGGGAGAACAAAGTCTTGGAGCCCACCAATATCGCGGCCCCGGAGTATTTCCACAAAGTCGTCGATTGCCAGTGGGCCTGCCCGGCGCATACGCCGGTGCCGGAGTACATTCGGCTCATCGCGGCGGGGCGGTACACCGACGCTTACATGGTCAACTGGAAGTCGAACGTCTTTCCCGGAATCCTGGGACGGACCTGCGACCGTCCTTGCGAACCCGCCTGCCGGCGCGGCCGGGTCGAAAAGGAACCGGTGGCGATCTGCCGCCTGAAGCGCGTTGCCGCTGACAACAAGCAGGACATCCATAACCGCCTGCCGGTGATTCCGGCGCAGAAGAACGGCAAGAAGATCGCCTTGATCGGAGCGGGGCCGGCCTCGCTGACCGTGGCGCGCGATCTGGCGCCCCTGGGCTATGAGATCGTCATGTTCGACGGCGATCCGAAGCCCGGCGGCATGATGCGGTCGCAAATTCCGCGTTTTCGCCTGCCCGAAGCGGTTACCGACGAGGAATGCGGCTATATCCTTGATATGGGCATCGAAACCCGCTTCGGAACCCGGATCAACAGCCTTAAGCAGCTCTTATCCGAGGGGTTCGACGCGATTTTCGTCGGTTCGGGAGCTCCGAGGGGCCGCGAACTCGAACTTCCGGGCCGAAAAGAGGCCGGTGCGAACATTCATATCGGCATCGACTGGCTGTCCAGCGTCTCGTTCGGCCATATCGACAAGATCGGCAAGCGCGTGATCGTGCTCGGCGGCGGCAACACGGCGATGGATTGCTGCCGTACCTCGCGCCGGCTCGGCGGCGAATCGGTGAAGGTGATCGTCCGTTCCGGCTTCGAAGAGATGAAGGCGAGTCCCTGGGAAAAGGACGACGCCATGCACGAGGACATTCCGATCCTCAACATGCTGGTGCCGACCGAATTCCTCCACAAGAACGGCAAGCTCACCGGCGTCAGCTTCGAGAAGGTCAAGGCGGTCTATGACGCCAAGGGCAAGCGCTCTTTGGTGCCGACCGGCGAGCCCAACGAAATCCACGAATGCGACGACGTACTGGTCGCGGTCGGGCAGGAAAATGCCTTTCCGTGGATCGAACGCGACATCGGTATGCAGTTCGACCGCTGGGACATGCCGGTCGTCGACGAAACTACGTTCCAATCGACCATTCCGACCGTGTTCTTCGGCGGCGACGCGGCGTTCGGCCCCAAAAACATCATCTGGGCGGTCGCGCACGGCCAGCAAGCAGCGATCTCGATCGACATGTTCTGCCAGGGCGAGGATGTGAAGAAACGTCCGCCGCCGGATGTCGCCATCATCAGCCAGAAGATGGGCATCCACGAGTGGAGCTACGACAATGATATCTCCAACGACCTGCGCTATCGCGTGCCGCATCAGGAGAAGGCGCTCGCGCTGGCCGATGTCCGCCTCGAAGTCGAACTCGGCTTCGACAAGAAGATCGGTTATGCCGAGGCCGAGCGTTGCCTCAACTGTGACGTCCAGACCGTCTTCGCGCCGAACCTGTGCATCGAGTGCGATGCCTGCGTCGACATCTGCCCGATGGACTGTATTACCTTTACGCCCAACGCGCCCGAGGACGAACTTCGCCTCGAATTGAAAGCGCCGGCCAAGAACCGCACCCAGGATATCTACGTCTCGTCCGAACTGAAGACCGGCCGCATCATGGCCAAGGATGAAGACGTTTGCCTGCATTGCGGCCTGTGCGCCGAGCGTTGTCCGACCGGCGCCTGGGATATGCAGAAATTCCTCCTCGATTTGACGCTCGCGGGACCCGCATGCCACAGCAAATAGCCGCCACCAACGATTTCGTCGTCAAGTTCGCGAACGTCAACGGTTCGGGATCGGCGAGCGCCAACGAACTCTTCGCGCGATCGATCCTGCGCATGGGCGTGCCGGTCGCCTCGCGCAACATCTTCCCGTCGAACATTCAAGGCCTGCCGACCTGGTACGAGGTGCGGATTTCCGCCGCCGGTCATCTCGGCCGCCGCGGTGGCGTCGACCTGATGGTCGCGATGAACCCACAGACCTGGGGCGCCGATGTCGCCGAGATCGAACCGGGCGGCTACCTTTTCTATGATTCGACCAAGCCGATGCCGCCGTCGAAGTTCCGCGAGGACATCAATGTCGTCGGCGTGCCGCTGACCGATATCTGCAACCGGGCGTTCACCGACCCGCGCCAACGCCAGTTGTTCAAGAACATCATCTATGTGGGCGCGCTCGCCGCGCTCCTCAACATGGACGTGACGGCGATCGAGACGCTGATCGCCGAGCAGTTCCAGGGCAAGGACAAACTGATCGCGCCGAACGTCAAGGCGCTCCACATGGGCATCGACCACGTCAAAGAACACCTGGCGCCGCTGGGCCTGCGGGTCGAGAAATCGGACAAGGTCGGCGACCGCGTCTTCATCGACGGCAACAGCGCCGCCGGCCTCGGCGCGGTCTATGGCGGCGCCACGGTCTGCGCCTGGTACCCGATCACGCCGTCGACGTCGCTGGCCGAAGCCTTCATGAAGTATTGCCGCAAGTTCCGCCTGGATAAGGCTACAGGTAAAGGAAAATATGCGATTGTTCAGGGCGAGGATGAACTCGCCTCAATCGGTATCGTCATGGGCGCGGCGTGGAACGGCGCGCGGGCTTTCACCTGCACCTCGGGCCCCGGCGTCTCGCTGATGACCGAGTTCGTTGGCCTCGGCTACTACGCCGAGATCCCGGCCGTGATCATGGATGTCCAGCGCGGCGGTCCCTCGACCGGCATGCCGACCCGCACCCAGCAGGCCGATCTGATCGGCGCGGCTTACGCCTCGCACGGCGACACCAAGCACCCGATGCTGTTCCCCGAAGACCCCGGCGAGTGCTTCGAGATGGCGGCGTTGTCGTTCGACATCGCCGACCGGCTGCAGACCCCGGTCTTCCTGATGCTCGATCTCGACATCGGGATGAACGACTGGCTGACCAAGCCCTTCACTTGGGACGACAAGCGCGAGCTCGATCGCGGCAAGGTCCTGTCCTACGAGGATCTCCAGGCCGGCAAGGAATTCGCCCGCTATACCGATTTCGAGGGCGACGGCATCGGCGCGCGTACTTATCCGGGGACGCATCCGACCAAGGGCAGCTATTTCACCCGCGGCTCCTCGCATGACCGGTTCGCCAAATACTCCGAGAACGGCACCGTCTATGTCGAGAACGTGACGCGCCTGCTGCGCAAGTTCGAGACCGCCAAGAAACTGATCCCGGCGCCGGTCCGGCACGACGCCAAGCAGAAGACCAAATACGGCGTCCTCTATTTCGGCTCGACCACGCCGTCGATGCACGAGGCGCTCGAGTCGTTCGAGGCGCAGGGCATCCATCTCAACGCGATGCGGCTGCGCGGCTTCCCGTTCGCCGACGAGGTCGAGAAATTCGTCCTCGAGCACGACCAGGTCTTCTTCGTCGAGCAGAACCGCGACGCGCAGTGCCGCACCCTGCTGGTGACCGAGACCGGGCTCGACCCGGCGCGGATCGTGCCGGTCCTCCATTATGACGGCACGCCGATCACGGCTCGCTTCATCATCGAGAAGATTTCGGCGCTTCTGAAGGCGCGCAACGTCGCCGCGCTTCGCGAAGTCGCGCGGTAAAGGGAAACCGGACATGACCTATATTCCGAAGCCCAAGCTCCACCATCCCGACCTGCCGAAAAACAAGCTCGGTTTCACTCATCGCGACTATGAAGGCTCGGTCTCGACGCTGTGCGCCGGGTGCGGGCACGATTCGATCAGCGCCGCGATCATCCAGGCCTGTTTTGAACTCGACCTGCCGCCGCACCGGATTGCGAAAATGTCCGGCATCGGCTGCTCGTCGAAGACGCCGGATTATTTCCTCGGCAATTCGCACGGCTTCAATTCGGTCCATGGCCGGATGCCGTCGGTGCTGACCGGCGCCAACCTCGCCAACAAGGATTTGATCTATCTCGGCGTCTCGGGCGACGGCGACAGCGCCTCGATCGGCTTCGGCCAGTTCGCGCACTCGATCCGCCGCGGCGTCAACATGGTCTACATCGTCGAGAACAACGGCGTGTACGGCCTGACCAAGGGCCAGTTCTCGGCCACCTCGGACAAGGGCTCGAAGAGCAAATACGGTGCGCTGAACAGCGACTCCGCGATCGACATGGTCGCGATGGCGCTGCAATTGGGCGCCACCTATGTCGCGCGCGGTTTCTCGGGCGACAAGGAACAGCTCGTGCCGCTGATCAAGGCCGCGATCAACCATCACGGCGCGGCGTTCATCGACTGCCTCAGCCCGTGCGTCGCCTTCAACAACCATATCGGCTCGACCAAGAGCTTCGATTATGTCCGCGAGCACAACGAGAGCGTCAACAAGCTCGACATGATGGTCGATCACGATCCGATCGTCGCCGATTACGCGCCGGGCACGATGGAACTGGTGACCCAGCATGACGGCTCGGTCCTGCGCCTGCGCAAGCTCGCACCGCATTACGACCCGAACGATCGCATCGCGGCGATGAGCTATCTCGGCGAACGCGCGGCCCAGGGCGAGATCGTCACCGGTTTGCTTTATGTCGATCCGCAGGGCGAAGACCTGCACGATTACTGCAACACAATCGACAAGCCGCTGAACGAACTCGGCACCGCCGACCTCGTCCCCGGCCAGGCCGCCCTCGACAAGCTCAACGAGGATTTGCGGTAGAGCGGTTTCGCGCCGCTCGCCCCTAAGCCAACAGCGCGCGAGCGCCGTCCCAAAGATTGCGCACGATATCGGCCGCCGGTTCGGCGCGCGACAGCGCGGCCGACTGGCCGGCCCAGACCTGCATGCGCTGCGCGTCGTTTTCTTTTTGGCCGGCCGCGCGCATCACGGCGGTAAGCGCGCGTTGGATCGGGTAGGGCGCGGGCGCTGGTGCATCGACGGCGGTCGCGGCGCGGACATAGTCGGTTGCGATGCTGCGGCCGGCGCGACCGCTGAACACGCGGCTCACCATCGTCTCCTCGGGCGCGGTTCTCGCCAAGGGATCAGCCCAGGCGGGATGAATCTTTGCCTCGGGGCTGCGCAGGAATCCCGTGCCAATCTGCGCCGCGCTCGCGCCGAGCGCCAACGCCGCCGCGACGCCACGCGCATCCGCGATGCCGCCAGTCGCGACGACCGGCACCCGTACTGCGTCGACCACCGCCGGCAATAACGCGAACAAGCCGACGAGACGTTGCTCTGCCATGGCCGCATCGAAGGCGCCGCGATGGCCACCGGCCTCGGCGCCTTGTGCGACGATCACGTCGGCGCCGGCAGCCTCGGCGGCGCGCGCTTCGGCGACGGTCGAGACATTGGCGAACCAGGCGATGCGTCTTTCCTTGAGCCGCGCGACGAAGTCGGGCGGGTAGAGCCCCATGACCGACGAGACAATCGGCGGACCCGCCGCCAGCATGGCTTCGGATTGCGCCGCGAAATCGGGGAGCGCGGCGTCGCCGGCGTCCGGCGGTACGGCCGGACCCCAGCCGCCGAGGAACTGACGCACGCGTGCCTCGTGGGTTGGATCGCGATGCGGCGCGGGATCGGGAATCCAGATGTTGAGCTGAAACGCTCCGTTGCTGTCGGTGCGAACCTCGCTCGCCCAAGCGGCGATCTCGGCAGGCTGCATCAGGAGAACGCCGCACGATCCGAGGCCGCCGGCATTGGCCACGGCGATCGACAAGGAAGGTGCCGAAGCCCCCGCCATCGGCGCAAGCAGGATTGGAACGCGCAAGCCGAAACGGGTGCAGAAGGACTCAACTCGTGTCGTCGTTACGCTCATCGGAATCTCGTTTGGATGGGAAGGACCGATCTTACACCGTCAGTTTTGCTTGCGAAGAATGTTCCGGCTTTGTTTCTTTCTTGGTTCAGCATTAACCATAAATTTCCGATACGTTGACGTATCGTTACGAAACGAATACGTTTCATAAATGACGTCTAACCCATCGCCCTCATCCACCGCGTTGTTCCGCCATCCGCCGTTCCTGTTCTATTTCGGATCACGCGGGTTTTCCGAATTCGCGTTCATGATCGGCGCGGTCGCGGTCGGCTGGCAGGTTTATGCGCTGACCGGCAGCGCGTTCGATCTCGGCATGATCGGGCTGGTGGGATTCATCCCGACACTTGTGCTCGTCTTCGTCGCCGGGCACGCGGCGGATCGCTATGACCGCAAGCGGGTGGTGCAGGCGTGCCAGGTCGTCGGAGGACTGACCGCGTCCTATCTCGCCTGGGGCAGTTACGGCGGCTGGCTGACCGTGCCGGAGATTTACGCCGCCGTGTTGGTGTTCGGCATCGGCACAGCGTTCGAGAGTCCAGCGGCCTCGGCGTTGCTGCCCGGTGTGGCACCGGAAGGTCTGCTGCAGAAGGCGACGGCACTGTCGACCGGCCTCTTTCAGTTGACCATGATCGCCGGCCCGGCCTTGGGCGGCTTCGCCTATGCAGTCTCGCCGGGGTTTCCCTACGCGTTGATGGCAGGGTTCTGGCTCGTGGGCGCGCTGCTGGTCGGCGCCATCAAGATCGACCGGCCGGTGACCGCCAAAGAGCCGCCGAATTTCTCCGATCTGTTTGCCGGCGTCGGCTTCGTGCGCCGCAATCCGGCGATCCTCGGCACCATATCGCTTGATCTCTTCGCGGTACTGCTCGGCGGGGCGACCGCACTCATGCCGATCTATGCACGCGACATCCTGCATGTCGGGCCGTGGGGGCTGGGCGTGTTGCGCGGCGCGCCGGCGGTCGGCGCGTTGCTGATGAGTTTCGTGCTCGCGCGTTACACGATCGAGCGCCGCGTCGGCCTGCGTATGTTCCAGGCGGTGATCGTGTTCGGCGCGGCGACGGTGCTGTTCGCGCTGTCGACGTCGATCTGGCTCTCGATCGTCGCGCTCGCGATCCTCGGCGCGGCCGACATGGTCAGCATGGTGATCCGGATCTCGCTCGTGCAGTTGCGCACGCCCGACGACATGCGCGGGCGGGTCGGGGCGGTGAACTACCTCTTCGTCAACGCGTCCTATCAATTGGGCGAGTTCGAGAGCGGCATGGCGGCGGCGCTCGTCGGCGCGATGCCGGCGGCGGTGTTGGGCGGGCTCGGCACCATCGCGGTCGCGTTGCTCTGGATGAAGCTCTTTCCCAGCATCCGCAAAACGGAGCGGCTGGAATGATGCGCGAGGATCCCCGCATCGAGCGTTCGCGCCAGGTGATCCTGCGCGCCGCGCTCGCCGAACTGGGCGAGGTCGGCTATGGCGCCTTCACCATCGAATCCGTGGCGGCACGCGCCGGCGTCGGCAAATCGACGATCTATCGCCACTGGCGTGAGAAGATCGCGTTGATCGCCGATGCGTTCCAGACGTTCCACGAAGAAGAACTCTCCGACGTCAGCACCGGAAGCCCACGCGAAAAGCTCGAACGGATCGTGCGGCATGTCGCCGAGATCGTTTCGGACTCGATTTTTTCCAAGTGTATTCCCGCGCTGATCGACGGCGCCGCGCGGGCGCCCGAAGTACACGCCTTCTATCACCGCTTTCAGGCCGAGGCGCGCCAGCCGCTGATCGACGTGATTGCCGAGGGTATCGCGTTGGGCGATTTCCGCGCCGGCATCGATCCGGCGCTCGCCGGCGTGGCTATCCTCGGCGCGATCTTCTATCGCCGCCTGATGACCAACGAGACGTTCGATCCCGATCGCGCGGCTGAGTTGATCGAGACGGTGCTGGGCAAGCCCTAGGTCGGGTTATTGATACTGAAGCGTCATGAACCCGTCGACGAGCGGGATCGATCCCAGCCGGTCGGCGCCGGCCGTGGCGACCAATATCTCCCACATCTTGCGGCAATTGGCTTCGGCATTCGGGGCGAAGCTCTTCATGAATTGCGGCCGCATCCGCGTGCGCAGCTCGGTGACCACCGCGTCGTCCGTCATGTTGAGCGGCTTGGCGAGCGGCGCCCACACGGAATCGTCGGTCATCAGCACATCGATCGCTTCGCGATAAGCGGACGCGAACCCCATGACGTTGCCGGGATGCGAGGCGGCATAGTCGGTATCGACCGTATAAAGCAGGTACGGCGCGTTCGGCACCTCGAGCTGATTCACATAATCCTGGACCGTCGCCAGCACGCGAAACTTGCCGCCCACGATCATCGGCGCCGTCACATCGCCGAACATGAGTGTCGCATCGAGCTTGCCTTGTTCCAGCAGGCCACGCAGCAGGCTGACGGCGCCTTCCTGCATGTTGACGGAGGCTTCGAGATCGAGGTCGAATTTCTTTTGCGCCGCGGCGCGCATGACGGACCAGTCGAGCCCCGTGCGTGAAAAGAGGCCGATATTTTTTCCCTTCATGTCCGCCAGCGTCTTGATCGGGGAGTCGGCGGGAACCACGACCGTGTTCACCCAGTTGAGGAATGGGACGATGCCGATGACCTTGACGCCACCAGCCTTCACGCGAGAGAGATCAATCCAGCCATAAAGGCCGATCTCGGCGCTGTGGGTTTGAAATCCGGTCGTCGTGGTCTGTGTGTTGGTCGTCGGGATCGTCTCGAGCTTGAACCCGTATTTCTGATCGAGGCCGCGTTGCGTGATGATCGCCGGCGGAAAGATCTGGGTGGACGCCATGTTGACCATCAGGCGGACGGTGCCGCCGTCGCCTTTGATCGGCGTATCCGCGAAGGCTTTGTCCTTGCCGCCGAGCGCGAGCATCAAAGCGGCGGCGCTGGTTCCGATGAGAGTCTGACGGCGATTTGGTTGCATCACGGTCCCTTTTTGGTGCCGGTTGAAAGTTATGTTGAGATAAACGCCCTTGGGACCCGCCGGTCTTGGCCGACAGCGAACAAAGATCAGCGCCCACGGCCGTAGGTGCGCTCGAACATTTCCTTGGTATGCTCCCCGACCGTGCAGGGCGGATAGTTGGGCGCGCCCGTCTCGGGCCGGCAGGTCGGCAGGCACTCGACGCGGTGCTCACGGTTCACGTTGAAGAAAGATGCCACCGAATAACGATCGCGGCCCGGCGCGGCGTTGAAGACGCGATGCAGGGTCGATTGATAGATGTCGTTGGTCCAGCGGCGCATCATGTCGCCGAGATTGACCACGAGCGTGCCGGGGATCGGCGTCGCCCGAATCCAGTCGCCCGCATTGTTCTGAATTTCGAGCCCGCCGCAATCGTCCTGCAGCAGCATCGTGATCGAACCCCAATCCGTATGCGCGCCGGCGCCGAGCTGGTTGATTGCCGCATCGGCCGGATGCGGCGGGTAGTGCAACAGCCGCACGCTGCACGAGAGACCGACGAGCGCCGGATCGAAATAATCTTCGGCCAGATCGAGCGACAGGGCGATGACCCGCATCAGATGCCGGCCGAGCGTCACGATCCGCTCCTGATAGGCAAGCATCGCCGGACGGAAATCTTGCAGCGTCGCCGGCCACTGGTTGGTTCCGCCCCGCGTATCCTCGACGTCGCCCTCGCGGCGAAACTGGAAGCCTTCCTTGAGATCGGGCGGCGAGCCGTGGTCGAGCGTCTGCATCCGGAGCGGCTCGTATCCGCACAGGCGGTTCGTATCGGTCATCGACAGGGCGCTCTTCGCCTCGATCGGCAAGGCAAAAAACCGCTTTGCCCATTCGAGCTGGCCCTCGAACAACGCGGTCGGGATGCCGTGATTGGCGACGTAGAAAAATCCGGTGTCGCGACAGGCCTTATGCGTCTGCCACGCAACCGCACGGCGGCGCTCGATATCGGCCGAAAAACTATCGGTCAGGTCGATCACCGGAATGACGCTCGCCGCTTTGGGCGGGGAATAGGGAATCAAGTCGGCTGCCCGGACTGCATGGCGGTCACGCGATTGGCGCGCAGAGGTTCGTGTCCATCAGTCTCGAAGTTACAAGTTTCGTGCCAACGATCCCTGAGGGGTGGCGCACCCGGATTGGCGCCATTGTTGATGGCGCGCGCGCCTTGCGCCGCCTAAGAGACCGGCGCGGTGCCCAGAGACTGCGCATTGATGGAGCTTGGACCAAAAGAAAAGGCCGCGGAAAACCGCGGCCTAAGTTTAGGGAGGAAACGCCCGATTGGGGCGTTGACCTCGATAACGCAACGGCCGGTGATTTATTCCCGATCAAAAAGAAAACCCTCCCCCCTTGAGGGGGAGGGAATTGGAGTGAAGGAGGAATCTAATCACCCGCCGTAGAAGACGTTATCGCCGAGATCCTTCATCTCGAGGATCGCGGCATCGGGGCGGCCGGTGATCGGCTTCGGGAGATGCGCCTCGGTCACTTCGGCGACGACGATGTGATGGTCGCCCTGTTCGACGATCGAGGTCACCTTGCATTCGACCGCGCCGATCGCGGCAGCGAGGATCGGCGCGCCGTTCGTGCCCTTGGTGAAGTCCTGGCCGCTGATCTTGCCGTCGGCGAGCTGCGCCGGCTTGAAGAAGGTGAAGGCGAGGCCCTTCGCGTCCTTGCCCAGCATGTTGAGCGCGAAAGTCTTGGTGTTCTTGACCATCGCGTAGGCACCGGAATCGGTTTTGACGCCGACCACGACCAGCGGCGGCGCGAACGCGGTCTGGGTCACCCAATTGACCGTGGCAGCCGCGATGCCGCCTTTACCGTCATCGACGGTCATGACGTAGATCCCATAGGGGATCATGCGCAGGGCGATTTTCTTGGCATCGGCGTTCATCGTGGTCTCCCTTGTTGTGTTGGAGACGTTTTAGCACGCCACGATGAACTGCCAAGATGCGGGCGGTTACTCCGCGGCGAGCGTCACGATCGAGCGGTCGTAATCGCCGGTGCCGAGATTGCCGTCGGGGAAGATGCCGCGCTCGCCGATCCAGCGCTGGGATTCCTCGAACATCTGTTTGGTGTAGGGCTCGAAGACGATGCGCTCGCCGGGGCCCCAGCGCCGCGTGTCCATCATCGAATGGAAGCGGACCGGGAATTCCTTCTTGTAGTAATGCGTGTAGAGCTCGGGACGCAGATCGATGTCGCGTTGCGCGCGGCGCAGCGCGGCATAGTATTTCTTCACGTCTTCCATGTCCGGATCGCCGGTGATCGTCGCCGCCATCATGAAGGTCTGATCGACGACTTTGCGATAGCCCATCTGTTCGAGGAAGAAATAGGGACCGCTGAACACCGAGACGGCCGGCACCTTGCGGTCGAAGAACTGTTCCATGCGGCTGAACAGCAGTCCTTCGGCGAAGGAGAGCTTGATGTCGGCCAGCGGCATGAACTGTTCGAGCGCCTGGATGGTCGCGTAATGGCTGCCCGACTGATAGCCGACCGAGATCGGCACGCCGGCCAAGTCCTTCGGTTCCTTGATCGACGATTCCGGCGCCACGAACACCCCGGCGGGCGACACCGAATAGGCGTCGGCATAGAGCTTGCCGTGGCCCGACGACGCCGCGACGTTCACCGTCCAATGACAGGCGCCCGAGATGTTGCAGGTGCGGCCCGCCTCGATGGTCTGGAACGCGCCGACCTTGTTGCCGAGCTGGTGCCCCGCACCGGTCGTCGATGGCATCGTCTCCTGGAAGACGTAGTCGAGACCTTCGGCGGCGAAATAGCCTTTTTCCTCGGCGACCCATTCCTGCAAACGGAAATGCGGCGCGATCACGAATTTGTCCATGGTCTCCTCCTCAGCAGCAGGTGTTGTTGTCGTTCGTCTTCTTGTCGCCGTGTTCCGCGATGCGGCGGGC
Organism: uncultured Rhodospirillales bacterium; assembly: GCA_903828515.1. Classification (GTDB taxonomy): domain Bacteria; phylum Pseudomonadota; class Alphaproteobacteria; order ATCC43930; family CGMCC-115725; genus CAIKMD01. The sequence goes on from CAIKMD010000002.1 coordinate 848,344, forward strand.
ACGGATCATCTTGACGTGGTCGTCCATCGCGCGGCGCGCCCCGGCACCGTCGCGCATCTCGATCAGCTCGACCAGTTCGCGATGCGCGTCGAGCACATGCGCGGAAACCGGATGGGTCAGCGTCGGATTGGACGACGGCCACGAGACGTGTTGCAGCGAGTGAAGCTGGATCGCCAGCACGCGATTATGCGAGGCCTCGGCGACGGCAAGATGAAAGTCGGCACCGTTCTTGGTGAAAGCAGGGACGTCGTCGAGCAGCAACGCCGCTTCGTCGATGAGCGCATGCAGGCGTTTGAAATCGGCAGCGGTCGCGTTTTCGGCGGCCAGCTCGGCGGCAAAACTTTCGATCGCGCGCTGCGCATCGAGAATCTCGACCACGTCGGTCCCGGCGAGTTCGAGCTGGATCGCCAGGGCCTCGGCGAACCGTCTTGGATCGCCGCGGGCGATCCGCGCGCCGCCGCCCGAGCCGACCTTGATATCGACGATGCCCAACGCCTGCAGCGTGCGCAGTGCATCGCGAGCGACAATGCGCGAGACGCCGGAACGCGCCGCAATATCCTTCTCGCCGCCGAGAAAATCGCCGGGTTTCAGCCGTTTTTCGAAAAGGGCGGTGCGGACGTCGCTGACGATCTGGGCGGACAGCGTGGCCGCGCGGGGCGCCGCGCCGAACCCGGAATTACGCTCGGAATTTCCGAACAGGACATGAACCGTCATGGCGAAAACGTACCAGAGTTCAGAAAGATATCAAAGATATCATTTTTAAGACGAAGCGGGTGGGGCTGAGGTGTGGCGCGGGCGCGGCCGGCCTCTTATCTTCGCCGGCGTCAACACGGGTATACGAGATGAATACGCCGACCGAGGGCACGGATCCTCAGCGCGCCGGGACGCCGGAAGAGAAAACCTATCGCATCGGCCGGTTCGAGTTGACGCTGCCGGCGGATCATCCGATCGACCGCTATCAAAAGACCTATCGCCTGTATGATCGCGTGCTCGGCGACATTGCGCATGCCGTGGCCGCCAAATACCCGGATACGACGGCGATCGACATCGGCGCGAATGTCGGCGATACCGCCGCTCTCTTATGCCGGGACCAGGATTTTCCGGTGCTGTGCATCGAGGGCAGCCCGCATTTTTTGAAATATCTTTGACGCAATCTCGAATCCCTGCCGGCGGGCATCGAGATCGAGCCGTGCCTTGTCGGGTCCCTCGACGGCACGGTCCCCTCGGACAGCCTGAAGGAACAGCCGGGCACCGCGATGCTCAAACCCGGCGGTCATTCAACCGGACCCGGTATCCGAATTCGCCCGCTCGCCGATATCCTCGCCGATCATCCGCGTTTCTCGCGCCCGCGCATCATCAAGAGCGATACCGACGGATCGGATTTCGATATCATGCTGTCGTCGCTCGACACGATCGGGAAACACAAGCCGGTCCTCTATTTCGAATATGATCCGACGTTACGGGCGGGCGGCTGCGCCGCCGGGCTCCGGTTGATCTCTGAATTGAACAAGGCGGGATACCAGTACTTTCTGGTCTACGATAATTTTGGACATTTGATGGACGTCGTCATCGGCGACGCGACAGGACGGTTCACCGACCTCAACCGTTACATCATGTCACACGAGATTTTTGGCCGGCAAATCTACTATCTCGACATATGCGCCTGCACGCCGCAGGACGAAGACGTGGCGAAAATGCTTTACGCCGGTCAGAACCACCTGATCGATACGGCCGTCGCGCGAAGGCCGGATCCCGTTTGACCGATGCGGGCCTGACGGTCAGTCCGAAGCCGGCAGCAATATCCCGTTCCAATCCGCAGGCAGTACGCCACTCGACAGGCTCTTGCCGACGAAATAGAGCCAGAGCTTCGTCGCGTGGCTGTCGCGTTTGAAGTCGTCGCGGAAGGCGTCCATTTCCGTCGGCGTCAGCGGCATCACCTTGCCGAGGATCGACGCGTGATAGAGCGCCGTCGCGTTCTCGGTGAAATGAACGCAGTCCGACAGCAGCGCGGGCAGGTTTTCCGCCACCACGACCTGGCCGTGGGCGCGGATCAGCGCCGCGTGATGCGGGCCCAGGGTCTTCGCCAGGCTTTGCCCGAGTTCGGGCGACGAGACGTGGCTCGGATCGCCATGGGTCGGGATGCCGCTTTCCCAGCGCACCGCGTGGTTCTTGATCGGCTGGAGCTTCGCGCCTTCGGCCAGCGTGAACGTCGTGGTCAGATCATGATGGAAATGCGCGATCGCGTTGACGTCGGGCCGCTCGCGGAAAATCTCGGTATGGATAAACACCTCCGACGGCGGCCGCGCGCGGTTCGAACTTTGCGATTTGCCGTCCATGCCGCAGACCAGCAGATGCTCGGGGCGCAAACCCGCGCGGCTTTGGTCGACCGGCTGAATCAAGAACCGATCGGTGCCGGGCAAGCGGACGCTGACATGGCCGCTATAGCCGAGGATGTTCTCGGCGACGAGGATCAGCGAGACCGCCGCGACCTGATGGCGAAGGATGTCCTCTTGAGTCATTGCTTGGTCGCCGCCTTGTAATAGCTGAGATCGTAGAACTGCTTCGGATCGCCCATCTTTTTCTTTGGTTCCCCATATTCCTGACGGAGCTTTACCGCAGCGGTGACGCCTTTGGTATCGATCACCCCGATCGGACCGGTCGCGCTCGCGGCACTCGCGGCGACCGCATAGGAACCGGCGGCGGCTTGCGGCGTCATGCCAGGCGTGTGCGCGACCATGATGCCGATCACCGCGCCCTTGTTGTTCGGATCGAGGAACCAGCGTGTCACCGCGATATAGGCGCGGATGAAGCGGACGAGGTCGGCGCGATGCGTCGTCGCCCAGCTTCGCCGCGCCAAGGCGACCGCGGCCTGGTAATGCGGCATCACCGAACTGACCGCGAGCGTTTCGTTGAAGCCCTTGGCGGCAAGCTGATCGGCGACCGGCTTGAACAGCATCGCCGCCTGGGCTTGACCCTGGCTCAAGGCCTCGAAGCGTTTTTGCGACGAGCCGACCGAGAGCACGTTGTAGTCGCCCGGTTTCAACCCGTGCAGGGCCGCGATGTGATAGAGCACGAAGGCAAAGCCGGTGAGCTTGGCGTCGACCGCGACGGTCTTGCCGCGCAGCGCCTCGATGGTTTTCACTTCGGGCGCGGTCGTGACATAGAGCGAGCCCGTATCAGTGCCCATGAAGGCGAAGAGATCGGGCTTGCCCTTGACCGGCACTTCGCCCTGGCCGACGTCATAGCCGATCACGTCGTCGAGCCCGCCGAAGCCAATCTGGTATTTGTCGTCGAGGATCGCGGTGATCTGCGCGACCGAGCCGTTGGTCGGATCGGGATTGACCGCGATGCCTTCCTTGGCGAAGTAGCCTTTCTCGATCCCGGCATAAAGCTGTGCCGTGGTCGGGCCGGGGAAATAACTCACCTCGATCTTGGTTTGCGCCTGCGCGGCGATGCTCGTCACCAGCATCATCGTCATTCCCGCGAAAGCGGGAATCCGGCTTCGCACTCTATCCATCATCGTCATGCCCGGACTTGTTCCGGGCATCCACGTCTTGCCATCGCGGCATGCAAGTCGTGGATGGCCGGGACGAGCCCGGCCATGACGGTAAAGGAGGGGGGTCATTTATAGAGCTCCGGATATTTCGCCCGGATCTGCGCCGCGAATTCCGGCGAGGTCTGCGCCACCTTGGGGAAGGTGTCGTAGTGCTCGTAGGGCTTGCACGCGTCGATCACCATGCGTGAATTGGTCAGCTTCGAATAATCGAACACCATGGTATCGAGCCGCGACGACCAGCAATTGTCGAGCATGGTCGTGCGCGTCTTCGGGTCGCAGCGCGTGCCCATCGCCCAGATCACGTCGTGAATGTCGGTCGGATCGATGTCGTCGTCGACCACCACGATCCAGCGGCTGATATAGCCGACCGAGGCGACCTGGCTGGCGACGAGGCCGACCTGGGTCGAATGGCCGTGATAGCGCTGCTTGACCGAGACGACGCAGAACGTGCGTCCGGCGCCGGCCTGATGCAGCCACGCGCCGGTGACATCGGGAATGCCGGCGCCTTCGAGCGCATCGAGCAGCGAGGCCGAGCGCAGGAAGCAGCGCTCGAACAGATGCGAATGCGGCGGCTTGTTGCTCGCGGCGCAGGTCAGGATCGGATTGTTGCGGTGATAGATGCGCTTGATCCGGATCACCGGTTCGTCCTTGGCTTCGCCGGCGTAATAGCCGTGCCATTCGCCGAATGGGCCTTCGAGGGTTGTTTCGTCGGGGAGGATTTCCCCCTCAAGGACAATCTCGGCACGAGCGGGGAAGGGCAGGCCGGTCACCTCGCCCTCGACCAGTTCCATCGGCCGGCCCATCAGCCCGCCCGCCCATTCATATTCGGGCATCGCGTCGGGCATGGTGTAGCCGGCGGCAAGATAGGTGATCGGATCGCAGCCGACGATGATGACGACCGGACAGGGCTTGCCGGCCTTCAGATATTTGTCGCGATGGATGCGGCCCTGCTTGCCGTTGGAGATATAGGAGGCGCAGGTATTGGCGCTCTTCACCTGCACCCGATAGGTCCCGACATTGACCCGGCCCGTGTCGGGATCGCGGGTGACGACGCCGCAGGCGGTGCCAATATACCGTCCACCGTCGAGCTCATGATGAATCGGCACCGGAAACTTCACGAGGTCGACCGCGTTGTCGCGCACGACGTTCTCGAGCACCGGGCCTTCGGTGAGGATGGTTGGTTCGATCCGGTTGAAGCTCTTTTTGATGTTCTTACGGAAATGATCGAGCATCTCCTTGCGGTTGTTGGAGAGCGTCGTCTCCATACCAAGCGCAAGCGAGAGGCGGAACGGCGAACCGAACATGCCGTAGAGGCAGCGATAGCCTTTGGGATATTCCGGGATGTCGTCGAACAGCAGCATCGGCGATTTCTCGACCTTCTGCCGATAGAGCACCTCGGCGACCGCGCCGAGTTCCTTGTTCCAGTGCGCGTTCGGAACATGCGCCAGCTCGCCGGCGCTTTCACAGGCGGCGATGAATTCGCGCAGATCGTTTTGGGGAATGGCCGTACCGAGTTTGGTCAATAAACGCTCCTTCAAAAACCCCTCTCCGCGCGAAGCGGGGAGAGGGAGGGGCCCGGCGCCCTCGGCGACGGGAGGGTGAGGTGTCGTTCGGTCCGGAGCCGCCCACCTCACCCGCTCGCGATGCTCGCACCCTCTCCCCCCCGATGGGCGGAGAGGGTTATTCTTTCTTCACCCCGGCGTCAGCAGGCTTTTCCACTTGTCGTAGAATTTCTGCTGGTCGGCCATGATTCTTGCGGCCGCGTCGGGTGTTTGCGGTTGCAGCGTCACGTCGGCTTTCTTCGCCCAGTCGACGACGCGCGGATCGGCCATCGCCTTGGTCAGCGCCGTCGAGATCGCGGTCTTGATGTCGGTGGGTAGTTTGGGCGGCGCGCCGATCAGGCGCTCGAGCACGATCTCCGACAGCGCCGGCACACCGAGCGAGGTCGCGTCCTCGGCACCGGCGACGGTCGCTTTCTTTTCGAACGTGGCGATGATCCTCAGCGTGTTGCCTTCCTGCAGCCGGCGCAGCAGGGGCAGGGCGGTCACCACCGCATCGCCGTCGCCGCGCGCCGCCGCGATCGCATAATCGTTCGAGCCCTTGTAGCCGGTGATGAGCTGGACCTTGAGTCCGAGCAGTTGCGCCGCGATCAGCGTCGCCGAATAGGCAGTGCCCTCGGGACCGGTCGCGGTGAACTTCACCGGCCGGATCTTCGACAGTTCGCGAAGATCGGCGACAGTCTTGATCGGCGAGTTGGTGGCGACCGCGATGCCGTAATCGTCGCGCCCCATGCTGCCGAGCCAGGTGATCTTCGAGAGGTCGTAATCGGCGTCGCCTTCCTTTTGCAGGACGAACATGCCCGGCACGTTGAAAATCGCCAGCGTGTAGCCATCGGGCTTGGCGCGATAAAGCTGAACGATGCCGCGGCTGCCGCCGCCGGCCGGAATATTGGTCGGCACGATGTTGGTCTTGTTCGGGAGGTAACCCTCCATCGCCGGCGAAATCGCCCGGACATAAATGTCGAACCCGCCGCCCGCGGCATAGGGAATGATGAAGTTGATGTCGTGATCGGGATAACCGGCGGCGTAAGCGCCTCGTCCCAGTATCAGCGCGGGCGCGGCAGCCCCGGCAGCGACCAGCACATCGCGGCGTGTGAGTGTCGACATGATTCCTCCCCAAGAACCGATGGGGAGGAGTGTAGCGCGGGGGCTATCGGCCTGCCACTCGCGGTCAGACCTTCAGTGCGGCGAGGACCCGGTCGCGCGACATCGGCGCCTGGCGCAGGCGGGCGCCTGTGAGTTTGGCGACCGCGTTGCCGATCGCCGGCGCCACCAGTGACGTTACCGCCTCACCGACGCCGGTCGGGCGGTTGTCGGTGACGATGAGGTCGATCTCGATCTCGGGCACCTCGTTGATGCGCGGGATGTGATAGTCCTGGAAATTGGCCTGATCGACCGTGCCGTCTTTCGTCGTGATGCGTTCCCACAGTGCGAAGCCGAGGCCGTAGATCAGGCCGCCTTCGACCTGTGCCCTGACGCTGTTCGGCTGCACCGCGATGCCGCAATCGATCGCCACCCACATTTTCGGAACCCGGATGATGCCGGTTTTGCGGTCGACCGCGACTTCGGCGACCGCCGCAATCAGCGTGCCGGCAAAATCCGTGTAGGCGATGCCGAGCGCCGTGTCCGCGCGCGGTCGGCTCCACTCGGACATGCGGGTGACCGAATCGAGTACCGCATGACCGCGCGGCGCCGCGCCGATCAGGGTGCGCCGAAAGGCGACCGGTTCGACGCCGCCTTTGAGCGCCAGCTCGTCGATGAAACTCTCGATCCCGAAGAGATTGGACAGATGCGCCACGCCGCGCAGCGACGAGGTGCGCATCCCGCTATCCATCGGCACCGCTTCGGCGAGGTGGTTGGGGATCTGATAGTATTTGGCTTCGAGCCCGGTGAACGAGACGCGGTCGCGTCCCTTGTCCTTTTCGAGCCGCGCCGGTTCCTGAAACGCCGAGACGACGTCGCACGCCTTGCGATGATGGTAGGCGACGACCTTGCCCGCCGCATCGAACCCCGCCTTCAGATAGTGCCCCGCGAGCGGATAGAACCGGCCGTTGCGAAAATCGTCTTCGCGCGTCCACATCGATTTGACCGGACGCTTCACCGCCTGACTCAGCACCACGGCATCGTAGACGAATTCGATGTCGTGATGGCCGCGCCGGCCGAAGCCGCCACCCATCAGCATGTCGTGATAAACCACCTTGTCCGCTGCGATGCCGAGCGCGCTCGCCGCGACCGTGACGGCGACGGTCTTCGCCTGCACGCCGGCCCACAGTTCGACCGATTTGCCATCGCGCGACACCGAGGCGACCGCGTTCAACGGCTCCATCTGCGCGTGATAGACGAAGTCGCAGCGATAATCGCCTTCGACGGTTGTTGCCGCGCTGGCGAGAGCCTGCTTGGTGTCGCCGAGCGCGTCCCACACCATCGATTTCTGGTCGAGGTTACGCGCGGCGGCGGCGAAGATCTCGCCGCCCTTGGTGCTGTCGAAGCCCCAGGCCTTGCCGGTCTGGTTCCAGGTGATGACAAGCGCCTTCTTGGCGGCGAAAGCGGCCGAGGGTGTCTTGGCGACCACACCGACGCCGTAGGATAGCGGCACGATGGCGACGACGCCCTTCACCGCGCGCGCCTTCTTGTCGTCGATCGTCGCGGGGCCGGCGCCCTCGACAGGGGCACGCATGACCGCGCCATAAAGCAGGCCGGGCACGTCGACATCGATCGAATAGCGCGCGGTGCCGTTGACCTTGCCCGGCATGTCGACGCGCATCACGTCCTTGCCGATGAGCCGGAAATTTTTCGTCGGCTTCAGTTCCTCGTCCTTGACCTCGGGCGCATCCTGGGGAATCTGGGCGAAGGCGGCGATCTCGCCATAGCGCAGTTTGCGGCCGGTCTTCTCATGGATCACGACGCTCGGCCCGGTGCTCAGTTCCGAGACCGGCACGTTCCAGTGGGTTGCCGCGTTGGCGATCAGGATCTTGCGGACCTGCGCGCCGAACTTGCGCACCGGCTTGAAATACGACGCCACGGCGTTGCTGCCCGCCGTGTACATGTAGCCGAATTGCGGATTGCCGAAGAGCGCGTCGTCAGGCGGCGCGGGGATGACGCGGACATGCGCCCAATCGGCATCGAGATCCTCGGCGAGGATGAGCGGGATCGAGGTCAGCGAGCCCTGACCCATTTCCGCCGCCGGCGACATGATCGAAATCGTGCCGTCTTTGGCGATCGTCACCCAGGGACTCATCGCGGCACTCTTTGCGGCAGCGGCTTGCACCGTCTCTCCGGGCAGGCCGGCGGCAATGCCGAAGGTGAGCCCGGCGGCGCCGACCATGAAACCGCGACGGCTGACCGGTGACGAAAGAGTCTGTCCGATCATGGTCAGCTCTCCCGCGATGCGCGTTCGATCGCGCGGACGATGCGGGGATAGGTGCCGCAGCGACAGAGATTGGTGCTCATATGCGCGACGATCTGGGCGCGGGTCGGGTGGGGGTTCTGCTTGAGGAGTATCGCCGCGCTCATGATCTGGCCGGACTGACAGTAGCCGCATTGCGGCACGCGCTCGGCGAGCCAGGCTTTTTGCACCGGGTGATCGGAATGGGCGGACAGGCCCTCGATCGTCGTCACCGACCGGCCGGCGACCGCCTCGATCGGCGCCAAACACGAGAAGGTGCGGTCGCCGTCGATATGCACCATGCAGGCGCCGCATTGCCCGACGCCACAGCCGAATTTCGTGCCGTGGAGTTTCAGCTCCTCGCGGATAACCCAGAGGAGACGCGTGTCGGGCGGGGCCTCGACGCTGACCGGCTTGCCATTCACCGTGAACGAGATCGCCATGTTTGCCTCCCCCGAACGGCGCCTCGTCGGGCGCCGTCTCAATTTGTTATGGTAGGCATAACATTATCACGGGGAGCCCCTTGTGCCAAAGGGGTATATGGCGGCCGGCGGTCAGGGGGCGAGAAGCGTCTTCACGTCCATATTGCGGGTCAGCATGTCCTGCCGCTTCATGACATTGAACCACCATTCGAGATCGGCAGTGTCGATGTGAGGCGACTGGTCGCTCAACGGCGCGATCTTGATGATCTCCGGCGGCAGCTTGGCGTAGACGTTGATGTCCTGCCGCGTTTTGTCGGTATCGGAGACGACGAATTTCGCGCCTTCGATGATCGCTTCGCGGAAGGCGGTCACTTCTTTCGCGTGCTGCGCCGCCCAGTCGCGCGTCGTCGCGTACATGATGACGGGCTTGCCGGACGGAATTTCGCCGGCAAGCGGCAAGGCCATGTAGCCGACTCCCGAGCCGATGATCTGGTCGATGAAGGGATTGACCACGACCACGGCATCGAGGGTCTTGCCCGCGAGCAGATCGCGCATGCGCGGCATCGTCGATTCGGCGAAATCGACCTTGCGGAAATCGACCTTGTGTTCGGTCAGATAATACCGGAAGAGGACGTGCAGCGCGGCGCCGATCCCAGGCACGCCGACCTTGCGGCCGATGTAATCCTCAGGTTTAGCGATGGCGATATCCTTGCGGGCGATGACCGCTTCGTCGTTCGGGCGCTTGGAGGTCGCGGTGCCGCCAAGGATCACCACGAGATCGAGCCCGCCATCGTCGGCCTGGAAGAAGGTCGTGGCGCTCACCGCGGCAACGTCGAACGACTTGGCGACCAAAGCCGCCGGCATGCTGGAATCGAGATTCCCCATGACGATGTTGAGATCGATCCCACGCTTGGCGAAAAAGCCTTCTTCTTTCGCGGCGAACAGCGCCGCAACCGCGGTGCCGCCACCGGCCGTACCGATCGTCAGTTTGGTTTGGGCCTGTACGGTGCCGGCGACGAGCGCCATGCCGATGGCCATCGCGATGGCCGTGCCTGTGACGATACGCGTGATAGCCTCCCTGTCGATGCGCGCTCGAAAGCGCTTGGCGCATTGCCGAACAGCGTGACCGTGAGGACGCTTACCGTCAAGCAATCTGGTCATTCGCCTGCCGGATCGTGTAGCCTGCCACGATCGGTTGAGTGATCGAGGGAGCGCACCATGATCGGCGTCGGCCCAAAACGAATATCGTTGCATCGCTTCCGCATGGTTGTCGTGGCCGGGCTGTTTGCCTTTGGCACTCAACCCGTCTTTGCCGACCCGGTGACCGACTTCTACACCGGCAAGTCGGTGACGATGATCGTCGCGACGCCGCCGGGCGGTCCTTACGACGAGCACGCACGGTTGCTCGCGCGTCATCTCTCCGATCACATTCCCGGCCATCCCGGCATCATCGTCCAGAACATGGCGGGCGCCACCGGCATGATCGCCGCGAGCTATGTCTTTGCCCGTGCGCCGCAGGACGGGACGGTCATCGCCAACATGCACAACATGCTGCCGCTGATCGTGGCGCTGGGACAGTCGAGCGTCGACGTCGATCCGGCCGCGTTCAACTGGATCGGTAACATGACCCGCGAGGTCGGCGACGTGATCCTGACCACGAGTGCGCCGGTGAAGACTATCGAGGATGCCAAACGCGTCGAGGTGGTGATGGGCGGGTCGGGGCCGTCGTCGCTCGGCTCGATCTATCCGCGAGTGATGAACCGCGTACTCGGCACCAAGTTCCGCATCATCACCGGCTATGACGGCGCCAACGGCGTGACCCATGCGCTCGAACAGGGCGAGGTCCAGGGCGATGCCGGCGACACCTGGTTCAGCGGCCAGGGCCGGACCTGGGATTGGTACAAGGCGGGCAAGATTCGTATCCTGGTGCAGATCGGCACGCGCACGCCCGATCTTCCCGACGTGCCGCTGCTGGTCGATCTTGCCGCCACGCCGGCCGACCGCGAAATGCTCGAGCTGTTCTCGTCGCCCTACACGATCGGCAAGCCGACCGCGATGGGCCCGAAGGTTCCGGCCGAACGGGTTGCGGCGATGAAAGCAGCCTATGACGCGACGATGACCGATCCCGAATTCCTCACCGACGCCAAGAAGCTCGGCGTCGAGATCGCGCCGGTCTCGGGCGCCGAACTGACCGCGCTGATGAAGCACCTCATGACCCTGCCGCCCGACCAGGTGAAGCGCGCGCGGGCGATCATCGAACCATGAGCGGCCTTCGATTTGCCGGGAAAAAGCGCTAGGATCACTCAACTCATCAGGTTGCGGAGGGCAGACGATGCTGTCGCATGAAAATAACGAGAAGCTGGTGCGGGTCGGACCGGGCACGCCGGCGGGCAATCTGTTTCGCCGCTATTGGCAACCCGCCTGTCTCGCGACCGAATTGCCTGAACGCGACGGCGCGCCGATCCGCGTGCGACTTTTGGGCGAAGACCTGATCGCGTTTCGCGACACGAATGGGCGCATCGGGCTGGTCGAGGCCTTTTGCCCGCATCGCCGCGCGCCGCTTTTCTTCGGCCGTAACGAGGAATGCGGACTGCGCTGCGTCTATCATGGCTGGAAATTCGACGTCGACGGCAAATGCGTCGATCTGCCCTCGGAGCCCGAAGGCAGTCCGATGAAGGCGACGATGACGATCAACGCCTATCCGACGGTCGAAAAAGCCGGGATCGTCTGGGCCTATCTGGGGCCAAAAGAAACCATGCCGGCGCCGCCGGATTACGAATGGACCCGCGCGCCGTCGAGCCATTGCTTCGTCTCGAAGACCTACGAGGCGTGCAACTATCTTCAGGCGCTCGAAGGCGGTCTCGACACCGCGCATTCGTCGTTTCTCCACACGCTGAAGCTCGGCGACAACACGGCGTTTCGTCAGCGCGACCGCGCGCCGACCCTCGACGTCGAGCGCACCGATTACGGTTATTACTACGTCTCGACGCGTAAGGCCGGCGCCGACGGTTCCTATGTCCGGCTCTATCACTACATGATGCCGTTCCAGCAGATGCGCGGCGGCATCAATGGTCTTTACGCGGGCAGCAACGTGCCGAAACTCGATGGACATATCTGGGTCCCAGTCGATGACGTGCAGACCAATGTCTACAATTGGTGCTACAGCTCGGATCCGACGATTCCGATCTCCGCCGACATGGCCGAGGCGTTCGAGCATCACTCGGGCCGCGGCCAGGAAGATCTCATCCCTGGTACGTTCAAGCTCAAGCGTAATCCATCGAACGATTACCTGATCGACCGGGAGGTTCAGCGCACGCGTAGCTACACCGGCATCGACGGCGTCAACACGCAGGATTTCGCCGTTCAGGAAGGCATGGGCCCGATCGTCGATCGTTCGAAGGAAGCCCTCGGCGGGACCGATCGCGCGGTCGCGATGCTGCGCCGCGTCTTGCTGGAATCGATCGATGCCGTCGCGCGCGGCGAGACGCCGCCGGGCGCCGATCCGAACACGCATCGCACCATCCGGCCCTATGACGGGGTGGTGCCGCCGGGCGGGACTTGGCAAAAGACCTTCGCCGACGACCTGGTCTGCAAGTACTAGGTCAGCCGAACAGCATCGACGCGCCGATGGCGAGGATTAACGCCGGCGGCATGATCAACGCGCCGAGCTTCAGGAACGGACCAAAGCCGATGCGTTGGCCTTCGCGCCGCAACGCGGTGAGCCACAGGATGGTGGCGAGCGAACCGGTGATCGAGAGATTGGGCCCCAAATCGACGCCGATCAGGATCGCGCGGGTGACCTGATCCGCGACCGGCGCGCTTTGCACCGCGCTACCGGCGATCAATCCGACTGGCAGATTGTTCATCAGATTGCTGAGGACCGCGACCGCGATACCCGCGCCCCAGGCCGCGTCCGCTGCCGAACGCGCCGCGCTCGCTTGCAGGAACGTGGCGATCGTGGCGATGAGCCCGGTCCGGTCGAGCGCCTCGACCAGCACGAAGAGACCGGCAACCAGCGGCAGCACGCTCCACGATACATCCTTGATCGTGATCCACGGTCCTTTGCGGTCGCGGATCAGCACGACGGCAACCGTGACCACGCCGGCAATCGCCGTCGGCAACCCGAGCGGGATGTCGAACGCCGACGCGGCAAGCAGCACGACCGCCGTTGTCGCGATGCCGAGCGCGGCCGTCTTGCCGCCCGCCGACAACGTCGGCACCGGAACATCCGTGGCGATTTCTTGGCGGAGGGCATCGCGCTGCGCCCAGCGCAGCGCGAGATACGTCGCGACGATCGACACCGCCGACGGCAGCAGGTAACGCGGCAGCCACTCCAGCAACGGCGGCATGTGATGGCCGTAGATGACGAGATTGGCCGGGTTCGAAATCGGCAGCACGAATGACGCGGCATTCGCGATGAAGGCGCAGACGAGAAGATAGGGCAGGGGCTGTTTGGCTTTCGCCGTGCTGACCGCCGCAGCAACCGCCGGCGTGAGCACGACCGCCGTCGCGTCGTTCGACAGAAAGATCGTCACGATCGTGCCGACGCCATAGATGAGGAGAAAGAGCCGCGTCGGCGATCCTTTGGCCCGTCGCGTCGCATGCGCCGCAAGCCAATCGAACAATCCTTCGCCGCGCGCGATCTCGGCGAGCAGCATCATGCCGGTGAGAAAAAGATAGACGTCGAGACCTTTACCGACCCCGATCAGCGCATCCTGCGGCGTGATCAGCCGCAACGCGACCAGCAACGCGGCGCCGGTCACCGCCCAGATCGCCTCGGGCCAATCGAGCGGCCGAACGATGACACCGGCTGTCGCGACCGCTGCGATGATCCAGATTAGGACATGGGACGACATCGTCGGCTTTCCGCACTCACTTACCAGCAGCCTATAATCATGAGCAGGGTGCTATAGCCGATCTCCCGCGTGATCCAACCGCCGATTGCCGGCTGGCACGACCTTGGTCGCGCCAGCCGGTATCGGGAAAATCAGAGCGCCGATGGCGGTGGCGGCGGTGGTTCGTGATCAGGACCCGGTCCACGGGCGGGGCCGTGGCCAGGCCCACGCTCGCCACCCGGACCGCTTCGGTCGTCGGGATGCCGTCCGAAGCGCGGCCCCGGCGGTCCGAAGGCTTCGCTGCTGCCGTCCGCGCGAATCATGACGGCGGCGTGGATGACGCCGTTGTCGAAGCGGCCTTGGACCGTCACCGTCTCGCCCTTGGTGACCGGCTTCGCGCCCTCGCCGCGCGGGCCGGTGTCGACCAGGGTCCGGCCGCTGTCGTCCTGGACGATGAATTTATTGCCGAAGATCTCGGCGACTTGTCCTTTGATCGCGACCGGGCTGAACGGTGCCATCGCCGCGATCGGCCCCGGCTGCATCAGCAGCACGGCGAAAGGCCGCCCGTGCTGGATATGGCGACTGACCGCCGCGCCGGCGACCGCGCCGACCGCCAGAACGGCGACGACGACGCCGGCGCCGATCAGGCGTCGGGAAATCTTGGAACGCCGCGACGCGGGGCCGGGCTGGTTCGTGGTGGGGGTGGTGTCGGACGTCATCGGTGCTCTCCATCGGTTGTGTCGACGGCAAGACCTTATGCGGGTGACGCCAAACCCACCCTGAACCATTCGGTTCAGCCTGGGTTAAGCTAGGTCGCCTATGTAGGTGTCTCCCATATGGGTGAGGATGATGCGCGTTCTTCTGGTCGAAGATGATCGTCTGCTCGCGCGCGAGATCGCCCAGGCTTTGCGACGCGAGAATTTCGTCGTCGATATCGCCGCCGACGGCGAGGACGGCCAGCATCTCGGCGAAACCGAAGCCTATGACGCGGCAGTGCTCGATCTCGGCTTGCCGAAGATCACCGGTGTCAACGTCCTGCGCGAATGGCGCAAGAAAGGTCGCCATCTTCCCGTCCTGATTCTGACCGCGCGCGACGGCTGGACCGACAAGGTCGACGGCTTCAAGGCCGGCGCCGACGATTACCTGACCAAGCCGGTTCGGGTCGAAGAACTGGTCATGCGCCTGCGCGCGCTGGTGCGGCGGGCCGTCGGCTATGCCGAGCCGCGCATCGCGTGCGGGCCGCTGAATTTCGACGCGCAGACCGGCGTCTTCGAGCTGAACGGCTTGCCGATCCGGTTGACGGCATTGGAGTGGCGGGTGCTCGCCTGCCTTGCCTTGCGTCACGACGTGGTGGTCGAGCGATCCGAGCTGAACGAGAAAGTCTATGACGGCGACGCCGAAGTCGATTCCAATTCGCTCGAGGTGATCGTCGCTCGGCTGCGCCGCAAGATCGGGCATGGGATGATCGAAACCATTCGCGGCCGAGGCTACCGGCTGAGTTCGGGCGGGGCAGGCGCGACGCCATGAAATTCGGACAAGCCTCGCTCACCCGACGCCTTGTGATCGGCGCCAGTGTCTTCATCGCGGTGGCGCTTATCGTCGGCTCGATCGTCATCGGCTTCGTGCTGCAGCGTTTCATCCAGGGCCAGATCGACGGGCGTCTCGACACCCAAATCGTCTTTCTGTCGTCGATGCTGACGGTCGGAGCAGACGGACGGATCGCGGTCGCCGGCAATCCGGACGGTCCGCCTTTCGATCGTCCGGCGCGCGGCTGGTATTGGGAAGTCGTCGGACCAAAAAATATCGTGGCGTCGCGCTCGCTCGCCGGAACGACCCTCGATGTCCCCGAATTTTATCGACCGCCCGGCGAAACCCGTCCCGCACCCGCCGATGCGCGCGGCCGGGAAAACGAGACGCTTCATTTCAGAATTCAGCCGGCGAGGGTCGGTCCCATTCCGGTCACCATTCTGGTCACGGCCCCGCGTGCCGCCGTCCTCCTGCCTTTGCGCGAGGCGATGAGAACGTTGGGGATATCGCTGGCCGTGCTCGGCATTGCGCTGGTCCTTGCCATCGTCCTGCAAGTCAGGCTGGGTTTGCGACCGCTCGAAAAACTGCGGCACGCCGTCGCCGACGTCAGAGCCGGAAAGCTGGAATTTCTGCCCAAAGAACAACCAAGGGAAATCACGCCGCTGGTATCCGAACTCAACGGACTGCTCGAACAAAACGCCGCCAATCTCGAACGGGCGCGGCGTCACGTCGCCAATTTGGCGCATGGACTGAAGACGCCGCTGGCGACCCTGGCCATCGCCTTGTCGGAACGGCAAAGCGATCCGACCGGCGACCTTCATAAACTGGTCGATGTGATGGAACGACGCATTCGCCATCATCTCGGACGGGCGCGCGCCGTCGCCTTGAATGAATCCTCGCGCGCCCAGACGCCGATCGCGCCGCGCATCGCCGATGTCGGCCATGCGCTTGAAAAAATTTATGCCGACAAGCGCATTTCCTTCACGCAAAACATCCCGGTCGATCTCGCGGTCGCCTGCGAACAGCAGGACTTCGACGAGATGGCCGGCAACCTGCTCGACAACGCGTTCCGCTGGTCGCGCGGCAAAGTCGAAATCCGCGCCTACCAGGACGACGGACGTTCGGTTTCCATCGTCATCGACGACGATGGGCCCGGTTTGCGACCCGATCAGATCCCGCTGGTGCTGCGGCCCGGCGAACGGATCGACGAAACCGCCCCCGGTTTCGGCTTCGGCTTGCCGATCACGCGCGAGCTTGCCGAACTGCATGGCGGCGAACTCAGTCTTGAGAAGTCGGCATTGGGCGGACTCACGGTGATCCTGCGCCTGCCGTTCGCGGCGTGATCAGAGCCAGCCACGCAGCTTGAACCAGAGGAGGGGCAGAACCGCGCTCAACAGGATCAGTACCAGGGCATAGGGATAACCCCAGGCCCAATCGAGTTCGGGCATGACCTTGAAGTTCATTCCATACATGCTGGCGACCAGGGTCGGCGGGACGCCGACCACCGAAACGATGGTCAGCACCTTGATGATGTTGTTCTGCTCGACATTGATCAAGCCCAATGTCGCATCGAGCAGCAATTGCACGTTGTTCGTCAGATGCGCGTCGTAATCGTTGAGCGAGGCGATGTCCTGCCGCAAGGTTTCGAGATGCGGCCTGACCTCGTCGGACAGCCAGCTTGCACCGTGATTGACCACATAGGGAACCATGCGGCCGAACCCCAAGAGCGTATCGCGGATTTTCGAGGTGAGATCGCCCGCGCGCCCGACCCGCCGCAAAATCTCGCGCAGATTGGCATCTTCGCGCGCCGGACGATGAACCTTGCCGGCCTGCGCGACGTCGGTGCGGAAGACGCGATGGGACACGGCATCGAGATCGGCGCCGACGCCTTCGAGGCCATCCGCCATCCGGTCGACGACCGCTTCGAGCAAGCCGACGAAGGCGCCGACGCTGCTGTGATGAATGCCACCCGCCTTGGCCGTGCCCGCGGCGAAATTATTGACCACCGGGAGATCGGCGAAACGGATCGTGATCAGCAGGTCGCGCCGGAGGATGAACCCGACCGAACTGGTCTGCGGCAATCCGTCGATGCGATAGACGATCGGTGTGCTGAGATAGAGCGTGTCCTTGACGACGCGCAGCCGGCTCGAACTTTCGATCTCGCTGATCTCGGTCAGGGTCGGGACGTGGAGCCCGGTCGCCCTTTCGATATAAGCGATTTCGTCCGGCGCGCCGTTCAGAATGTCCATCCAGACGACGTCCGCCGGCAATCCCGACCGGGAGAGATCGACGGCGTCCGCGTTCTTATCGGCAATGCAGGTATGGGCGGTGAGCATGAATTGACCGGGCGGAGGTTCTTGCGGCGATCGGCAGATCGCGGCGCAGTCTAGCCGGGGATCACCGCCGGTTCTATCGGGGTGACGCTTAAACGATCGGCCGGCAGCGCGGCCGAAGCGAGCCCTGGACTGAATTCCGGGTCGATCAGGAGAGCCCGCGCCTCTTCGGCCGGAACCGCGCGGCTGAACAGAAAACCTTGCGCCTGCTCGCAGCCTTGCTCGAGCAGCATCGCCTGCTGGCGAACGTCCTCCACGCCTTCGGCGGTGACAGTCAGGCTCAGTCCGGCCCCCAGCCCGACAAGCGCGCGCACAATACTCGCCGCGTCGCGATCGCGGGCCATGTTCGAAACAAAGCCACGGTCGATCTTGATTTTGTCCAACTTGATGTTGCGCAAATGATAGAGGCTTGAATAGCCGGTGCCGAAATCCGTCAGCGCGATGTGGACGCCCGCGTCGTGGATGGCACCTAGTATCTCCTGTGCCGCCTCCAAATCGCGGACCAAGGCGCTCTCTGTAATCTCGATCTCAAGCCGATGCGGCGGCAGGCCTGTCTCCTCAAGAATGTTCAACAGCCGCGGCGCGAGTCCGCGATTCTTGAGCTGAACCGGCGAGATATTGAAGGAGACGATGATCGGCTGGGTCCAGGTGACGGCATCGCGACATGCTTGCCGCAATAAATGATCCGTCACTTCGGTAATCAGGCCGCTATCGTCGGCAATCGAGATGAAGCGTTCGGGCTCCACGTCCCCGAGCGTGGGATGTGCCCAGCGGGCCAGCGCCTCAAATCCGACGATCCGGTTGGTTTTCAGCTCTACCATCGGTTGGTAGAAACATCTTAACGCGGGCGTGCCGACCGCAGCCCGCAGATCGCGCTCCAACCCATCGCGTTCGCGTAGCCTCCGATCCATCTCGGGCTCGAAAAACCGCAAAGCCGAGAGGCCCTCCAGCTTGGCGCGGTAGGAGGCGACATCGGCTTTGCGCAGGAGGTGCTCGCAATCATCGGCGTCCTGCGGGAACAACGCGATGCCGATGGCGACTCCGACCGGATGTTCGATACCTGCGATGGTGACCGGCGGCTTCAGGCTGTCGATGATGCGCAGGGCAATTCCGGTTGCGGCTTCCGAACCCGCAACATGGCGGGCCAGTACGCCGAATTCATCCCCGCCGAGCCGCGCGACCAAATCGTCGCCTCCGACGGCCTTGCGCAGACGGATTGCGACTTCGACCAGAACCTCATCGCCGGCCGGATGACCATGGAGATCATTGATGCGCTTGAAGCCGTTGAGATCGAGCAACAGCACCGCGTGCGAGCCGCCGGCACGGGGCGGAGCGATGACCGCCGCTCTGAGGGCGCCGTCGAACTGACGCCGGTTCGGCAGACCCGTCAGAGGATCCTCCAAGGCCAGTGCGCGCGCTTCGCGTTCGGCGACGATGCGCCGACGGGTTTCCCGCTTTTGAGCCCTAAGGCGCGTGAAAGAAAATAACGCCAATAAAAGCGAGACGAGCGCCAAGACTTCGTCCAGCTCGATGATCGCCGTATGAAGCGCTCCGTCGACTTCGTTGGGAAAGACATCGAATTGCCACACGAAGAAGCCGCCCATCAGCAGCAGGGCTGTGAGCATTCCGACGTCCTGCAAGGTGAAGCGATGCCGAATGACCAGAGCCTTCACCTCGATGACCGAAAAATTCCAACGAATCCGAATTTTCTTTGACCTGGAGGATTGCGGAGCGCACACGCGGATCAGTCGGCACGAACGGACAGCGCTTACCTATTGATGGACATCCACCCGGCGACGTTCGGCAAGGTACGGAAAGTACCTACGCCAGACAGTGCTTCAGACGGCAGCGACGACAACCGCCGTGCGCGGCTTGACCAGGCACCAGAGCCAGGCCGTCAATTGGAGCGTGAAGATCATCGCGAAAGCGAATTGATAGGCGACGACCGGATAATGGCCTGGCGTCGTCGCCGGCACCAGATCGATCACGATGCCGATCATGTATTGCATGGCAAAGGCGCCGACGAAGAAGAACATGTTGATCGCGGTCGTCGCGCGGCCGGTGAGGGCGGGCGGAAAATGTTTCGACAGGATCGGATAGCAGAGCGTCGTCATGTTCGAGAGCAGGCCGAGCCCGAGGATCACGATCCAATGTCCCGCGCCCGACGGCCACATCAGCGGCGTCTGCGACAGGATCGACAGAGCGGAACCGATGAGAACGACACGGATCAGCGGCACGTTGCGCCGGTTGAGTTCGGTCGCCACCACCCCGACGAGGAAATAGCTGCAGATCTGCAGCACGCTCATCACCAGAAGACTGCTTGCCACGTCGTCCGGCGCGAGCTGCACGACGTCATGCAGCCAGGGGCCGGCCCATAGGCTTTGCAAAGCCATGGTGGTTCCTACCGAAGTCAGATACATCGGCGCGAAGCGCCAGAACAACCGATCGCGAAAGATCGTGGCGACGCCTTCGAGCTGACTTTTCAGCGTCAGCGTGGCCTGACGTTCCTTCTCGGGGACGACCCAGAGGAACAGGCCGCCGGCGATCACGCTGATCGCCGCGACGCCGAGCAGGATATGATGCCAGTCGACGTAATCGAGGATGAACTGTGTGGGCTCGGTCGCGACCAGTGAGCCGGTCGCGCCCAGGGCCATGACGAAGCCGTTGAAGAGCGGCCAGCGCGCGGTCGGAAACCAGAGGGTCACCGCCATCAGCCCGGTCATCAGCCCGCCGGCGGCGCCCAGTCCCATGACGGCACGGCCGGCGAGCAGCACCGGCCAGCTCTCGCCGAGCGCGAACATCGTCGCGCCGATGCCGGCGATCATGATAAGGAAGGCTTGGACCCGGCGCGGACCGAACCGATCCATCAGCAAGCCGAGCGGCGCCTGAAACAGGGCCGATACGAGGAAATAGACGGAGACGAGCAGGCCGAGCTCGGCAGCGGTGAGGCTGAGGTCGCTGATGAAGTGGGGCGCCAATACCGCGTTGACGGTACGGTAGTAGTTGCACAACGCGAAGAGCAGCGCGAAGGGCACCAGAACGGTCAGCACCAGCCGGCGGGGCGATCGGGTCGCGCCCTCGGTCGTCTGGTCCCGATCGGTCACCGCGAAAACAGGAAACGCGTCGTGTATTCGAGCGCCGGCTGCGCGACCCGGCCCACCGATGCGCTCAGGCCAAGCGGCTTGAGGATCATCTTGCAGGCCATCACATAGGGAAACGAGTGTTGACCGATGCGGCGAAAGCTCGCGCGGAACTTGTCGTAGTCCGCCTGGGTATAAGGCGCGCCGGGATTGGCGACCATGAAGACGTGCTTCGAGGCGACATAGGCGTCCTCGGCCTTCACCCCCGCGCCGCGAGTCCATAACGTGCGCAGCACGGCGAACTTGCTCGGCCGGTCGTATTCGCGATAGCGCAGGAAGAAATGATAGAAGTGCTTGTAGTGACGCACTTCGTCTTCGCTGATATTCGCCATGATCTGTTTCAACACCGGCTCGGGCGCGGCATCGGACAGCATGCGATAGAACGCCGACGTTCCGGTCTCGACCACGCAGCGCGCCACCATTTCGAGCGCGCGGGTCTCGGCAAGACCCTCCATCACGGCGAAGCGCGAATACTCTTCGTAAAAGCCGCGATAGGCGCGGTCCCAATCGAAATCGGGCCACACCACCTGCACATAGCGCTTCAACGCCGCGCCGTGCTGAACCTCCTCGCGTTCCCAATAATTGGCGAGCCAATCCTCGATCTCGGCATCGCCCTCGTAAAACTCGAGCAGGTTGTGCGTATAGAGATCGGAGGTGATCTCGATGAATGACGCCGCGCAGATGATATTGAAGAGTTCAGTCTTGTCCTGAATCAGCGTGCTGTCGATCTGGTCGTAGGGAATTTCGTCCATCGACCAGTTCGCGCCGCCGACCCGGCTGGTTGTTGTTTTCGTCATCGGTTCCGCCTCTTTCCCCGAATCATCAAGGCCTGGAAAGGTGCCCACATTATAAGCGATCGCCGACAAAAGTCTGCCCTGCAAAACGCTTGCGGGATATGCCGGGTATGCCCACCATGCGCGGGACGCATCGCGGAATGGGTCGATGGCACCTCGGATCGTTTCCTACGCCGAATTCTGGCCGTATTACCTTCGCGAACATTCTCGCCCCGCTACGCGTGCCGTGCACTATCTCGGCACCACCCTCGTCCTTCTTTGTGGCATTGCCGTGATGGTGACGGGCGCGCTTTGGCTGGTCGGGGTGATGGTTGTCGTCGGCTACGCGCCCGCCTGGTTCGGCCACGCCGCGCTGCAAAAAAACCGGCCCGCGACGTTCCGCTATCCGCTGTGGTCGCTGATCAGCGATTTCCGGATGTACGGCGCCTGGATCACTGGCCGGCTTGGCGCGGAACTCGGGAAGGCCGGTGTCGACACGTAAAGGGCCGGCCCTACCGGGCCGGCCCTCCGCCGTTCGATAAGGTACTTTGCCTCGGGTTCCGGCTTAGTGATCCGCCTGCGGTATCGCCGGCGTGCAGGTGCCCTTGCCTTCGATACAGTTCTGCTTGTTGTCTTCCGGGGGCTTCGCCGCGGTCTGCGGCGACATCGAGCTCGATTGACCGTTCTTGCTCAAATTGCCGCCGCTCGCGAGCTGTTGCGCATTGAGCTGTTCGGTCTGCGCGCGCTCGGCCTGGTCCTGCTTCGAGCCAGTGATGACCTTGGCATCGTTGCTCTTGGCCATTTTCGCCTTGTCGATTTTGGCATCGGCCTTCGCATCGACCTTGGCGGGTTTGCCGACGGCGTTATTCATCGCACCCTGCTGGACGGGCTTCTGAATCCCCGCCTGGCCTTGCATGTCTTGGCCCTGCATGCCCGGGCTCGACATGCTGGAGGATTGGTTGGCCGAATTGAGGTTGGTCGGGGCGCTGGTCCCCGGGTCTGCGAAAGCGGCGGTCGCCGAAGCGAGGGCGATGACCGCCACAGCGGTAAGCAACTTCATGGCGTTCTCCCGAACAGAAAAGGCGCGCCGATCGCGCCGACAAAGTATTAACCGTTGGGAGAAAGCTTGGTTCCCCGCGAAACGCGGATCGTGACGGGTCGGTTAGAGCGCGGTCGAAACGCTCGTGAAGGTGGATTTGAGGTTGGTGCCAACCGTGCGGACGGTGGTGATCACGACGACGGCGATCAGCGCGGCAATGAGGCCATACTCGATTGCCGTGGCGCCGGATTCGTCTTTCATCAGTTTCGCGAGGGTTCGCATTCCGTGACTCCCTTCCACTTACGTCGTTGGGTTTTACGCCCCACGTCTAAAGACCTCGTAACTTTTGCCGTCAATTTTAGCCAAATCCGGTCAAATCATGGGCAGAAACGCTTGGTTTGGCCTCAAGAAACAGGACGATTTCGGTTGCTGGTCGCTAAGTGATAGGAATTATCGCGAAAATCTCCGAACTCCTGCCAATTTTTCATCGATATTGCCGTAGAGGTCGCTTATTCCGAGAAGATTGCGCGAGTTTCGATGAGAATCAGGGAATGGGACCCTGCCGAACGGCCGAAAGTACGCCGGCTTTCCCCGCCGGGTGCGCCCGCCTATAGTTGCGTCGGAACAAGAGGAAAGCGCGTATGGCGACGTCGGATGAACGCCAGGCCAAGATCAATGGCCTGGTCGCCGAACTGACCACGATCTTCAACGAGACGCTGGCGAGCGGAAAGCTCGACGACGTGCCGGATGATTCGCTGGGCCAGCTTTTCGCCAGCACGCTGCGCGCCTATTCGGCGAAGATCGAGAGTGGCGAATTCCCGCGCGCTTTTGCGCGCAACAGCGGCATCACCGCGACCGACGCGATGATCGGCTGCACCGCGCTGCTGCAGGCCGCCGATCTGAAAATCTTCGACCTCGGACATTGGCAGTCGATGGAAACCATCGGCAAACGTCCGCTCGAGGACATACCCGAAGACGAAGAATAATTAAGAGACGCCGGGTTCGCATGGCCGACGAGACGCCGAAAAAATCCATCATCAAGGACGTCAAGGCCGCGGTGGTAAAGCTCGCCACCCACGACGGCGACCACGAACCGCCGCCGCCCTGGATCAACTACGTCGCGATGCTGACCGGCGTACTCGCCGGGCTCGCCGGATTTCTCACCGTGCGCTCGACCACGCTGACCAACACGGCGATCTACGAGAGCAATCAGGCCATTCTCGCGCAGGCGCAATCATCCGATGCCTGGGCCGAATATCAGGCCGACAGCATCAAGGCCCGCATCGTCGAGACTCAGTTGCTGGTTGCCGGCGGCACAATCAATCCCGACGATCGCGCCAAGCTCGAAGCCGGCGCGCAGGACCTGCGCACCCGTCAGCCGAAGATTCAGCAGGAAGCCCAGGCCAAGGCCGCCGAACGCGACGCGCATCTGGAGCAGGGCCAGAGTCAGTTACAGACCCGCGACCTGATCAGCTACGCCAATCTCGCGGTTCAGCTCGGCATTGCCCTGGCGTCTGTCGCCGCCATCGTCCGCTTGCGCCGCGCCTTCGAAGTCGCGGTGGTGGTCGGCGTGACCGGCGTCTTGATCGCCGCTTATGCGTTGGGGCGTCAGTTCCTCTAGACCGGGCGAAAGAACAGACCGAGAGTCAGGCTTTCGGCGATCCGTTCGGACTTCAGGCGGAAGATCTCGGCGATTTCCGGCGGGAAGATTTCGTCGGCGGTCTGACCGAACAGCGCCAGCCAGCGCGCGAACATCGGTGCCTCAATCGTTTTGTGGCGGGCATGCGCCGCCAGCGGATTCCCTTTGTAGCGTCCGGTGGTCAGCATCACCGACGACCAGAAATCGTACATCTTCGCGAGATGTACCGGCCATGAATCGGGGGCAATGGCGCGCTCGAAGACCGGGCCCAGCACACGATCCCGCCGAACCTTCGTGTAGAACGCATCGACCAGTTGGACGATCTCGGCTTCGCTGATGTCGGACATGATGAAAAGAATATAAGCATTGTCGGAGACGACGGCCTGCGGCGGAAGCGCCCTCGTCGATTGTGGGGTTATTGCCCTTGTCCCGGCCGGTGTTCGTCACGACATACAAAGACAAGAACCGGCGACAACCAGGAGGAACGATGCAAATCACCTTCCGACAAATGTCCCCATCGCCCGCGCTGCGCGACCGCATCCAGGAACGCATCGACAGACTGGAACATCTTCACGAGCGAATAACCGGAGGTCGCGTCGTGGTTCAGGCGCCGCATCGCCACCATCACAAAGGTGGGCTCTTCTCCGTTGCCGTCGAAGTTCAGATACCGGGCGCTTCGCTCACCTCGCATCGCAGTCCCGGCCAGCACCATGCGCATGAAGACGTCTATGTCGCCATGCGCGACGCCTTCGACTCGCTGGAACGCCAACTTCACGACTATTTGCGGCGCAAAACCGCCTAGAAGTCGCGTTTTCGTTCTCGCCTCGCCCTGCCGTTCGTGCCAGATTTATCGGGCACCCTCCGTCCATCGTGACGAAGCGGGCAGGGGAGGAACGAGATGCGACTCATTCGTGGCGTGTTTCTACACGGGATGGTGGCCGTGGCATTTGCCGCTAGCGTCGGCGTTGGTGTCGGCCATGCGGACCCATTGCGCGTCGCCAAAGGCGCGAGTACGGCCTTCAGCTTCACCATTCTCGATATCGGCATCGAGCAAGGCATCTTCAAAAAACACGGGCTCGACATCGAGGCGAGCAGTATCGACGGCGCCGCACGGTTGCATCAGGCGATGGTGTCGAACAGCATCGACATCGCCCTGGGCGCCGGCACCGACATCGCCTTCATCGCCAAGGGCTCACCGGAGAAGGGTATCGGCGTCCTCGGCACGACGCCGCTCAACATGGCGCTGGTCGTGCGGGCCGACGGGCTGATCAAGACGATGGCCGATCTCAAAGGCAAAACCGTCGGCATCACCACGGTCGGCTCGCTGACCGACTGGTTCGCGCGTCAGATCAATTACCGCGAGAAATGGACCGGCGACGACGCGGTGAAGATCGCCGCGCTCGGCAGTTTCGACGGTACCAGTTCGGCACTGATCGCCGGCAACATCGACGCACTCGCCGGCGGTTACGAAAGCGGCGTCAATCTCGAGACGCAAAATCGCGGCAAGGTGCTGTTCACCTTCGGCGAGTTCGTCAAACCCTTCATCACCCATGCGATCTATGCGACCAACATCCTGATCGCCAAGGACCCGAATTCGGTCCGCGCGTTCCTCAAGGGCTGGTACGAGACGGTCGGGTTCGTCAAAACCCATCGCGAGGACACCATCCGCATCAGCAAGCCGCTCGGCCAATTGCCGAAGGAAGCCGCCGAGAAGATCTATGCGATCGAGATGCCGATGTTCCCGACCGACGGGCATTACGACCCGGCGGCGCTCGACGTGGTGGTCCAATCGCTCCTCGACACCAACCAGATCGACGCCAAGCCCGACATTAAGACCTTGATTACAGAGCAATTTCTGGATTGAGGTATAAGGCGGCAACCGAACCTTCATGGATCGCGTTTACCCTGCCCGGCCGGGCAGGGTCGATCGGCCCTAATTCGGGGGAATAGGGGAACTATGCGTTACGCCGCCTTCATCATCTGCATCGTCGGCACCATCGTGTCCGCGGCGCTGATCTACTGGTCGGATTGGTTCCTGACCCCGTTCGCCGTCTTCGGCGTGCTGGCCCTTATCGGCGTGCGCGACATGACGCAGAAGACTCATGCGTTGCGGCGCAACTATCCGATCCTCGCCAATTTCCGCTACATGCTCGAAACCGTCCGGCCCGAGATCCGGCAATATTTCCTCGAAAGCGATCTCGACGGACGGCCCTTCAACCGCTCCAAGCGCGCGATCGTCTATCAGCGCGCCAAGAGCGCACTCGACAAGCGGCCCTTCGGCACACAACAGGACGTCTACGAAGGCAACTACGAATGGATCAACCATTCGCTCGCGCCGACGAAATCCGTCGGCCACGATTTCCGCATGATGGTCGGCGGCGCGCAGTGCCATCAGCCTTATTCGATGTCGATCTTCAACATCTCGGCGATGAGCTTCGGCTCGTTGAGCGCCAATGCGATCCGCGCGCTCAACAAGGGCGCCATGCTCGGCGGTTTCGCGCACGACACCGGCGAGGGCGGGTTCAGCCGTTATCACCGCGAATTCGGTGGCGACATCATCTGGGAAATCGGCAGCGGCTATTTCGGTTGCCGCGCCGAGGACGGCACCTTCTCGCCCGAGCGGTTCGTGACCACCGCGCTCGATCCGCAGATCAAGATGATCGAGATCAAGCTTTCGCAAGGCGCCAAGCCCGGCCATGGCGGCGTGTTGCCGGGCCCGAAGGTCTCGGCCGAGATCGCCGCGGCGCGCGGCGTGATGCAGGGCATCGATTGCAATTCGCCCGCCGCCCACTCGGCCTTCTCGACGCCGATCGAGATGATGTATTTCATCGCGCAGTTGCGCGAGCTCTCGGGCGGCAAGCCGGTCGGCTTCAAGCTGTGCATCGGGCATCCCTGGGAATTCATGGCGATCTGCAAGGCGATGCTGGAAACCCGCATCTATGCCGACTTCATCGTGATCGACGGCAAGGAAGGCGGCACCGGCGCGGCGCCGCTCGAATTCGTCGATCATGTCGGCACGCCGCTGCGCGAGGGCTTGACCTTCGCGCATAACTGCCTGGTCGGCGCGGGCCTGCGCGAGCGCATCAAGATCGGCGCGGCGGGTCGTATCATCACGGCTTTCGATATCGCGCGCACCCTCGCGCTCGGCGCCGATTGGTGCAATGCCGCGCGCGGCTTCATGTTCGCGCTCGGCTGCGTTCAATCGCTATCGTGCCATACCGATCACTGCCCGACCGGCGTAGCAACCCAGGATCAACTTCGGCAAAAAGCGCTCATCGTGCCCGACAAGGCCGAGCGCGTGTTCCGCTTCCATCAGAACACACTGATGGCTTTGGCCGAACTGGTCGCGGCCGCGGGCGTCGAACACCCGAACGACATCATGCCCGAACACATTCTGAAGCGGCTGTCGTCGTCGAAGGTCGCCACCTTCGCCGAGGTCTATCCGCGGCTGACCCACGGCGAATTGCTCACCGGGGCGCGCGATCCGGTCTATGCGCGGCAATGGAGCATGGCCGATGCCGGCTCTTTCGGCATCCATAAGGAATCACGGCCGGCGGCCTGATCTTACGGACGCTTGTTGGGAAGTCCGGGCCCCATCGCGGAATCGTCGAGTTTGGCCCGCCGCATCAGCGGCAGGGCCAGGAGCGACAGCGCGAAGAGAATGGCGATCACGATCCATGCCTCGTTGAAGGATTGGGTAAGCGCGGCGCGCTGAACCATCGGCGCGACGATCGCCTTGGTCATCGCATCGATTTCGCCCATCGGCACGTTGTGGAAGTCGGTCAGTGGCAACCCGACGATGCCGGCGGCGAGGGGATCGCCCGCCTGAAGACGCTCGACGAGGCGCGCGACATGGTCGGGCGTGCGTTGTTCGAGGATCGTATCGATCAGCGCGATACCGATGGCGCCGCCCAGATTGCGCATGAGATTGAAAAGGCCGCTGGCATCGGCGATCTCCGCCTTGGGCCAATGGTCGAGCGCCAGCCGCGTCGCCGGCAGCAGACACAACATGACGGCGAGGCCGCGCAGGATTTGGGGCCAGAATAGGCCGGCGAAATCGGTCGCGATGGTCGAAAATCCGTTGGCGAGCAGACCGAGGCCGAACAGCGAAAAGCCGAGCGCCGTCAGCATGCGGGGATCGAAGCGGGTTTCCAGCTTGGCGACGAGCGGGGCGGCGAGCAACTGGGCCGCGCCCGACACCATCATGATCTCGCCGATCTCGAACGGCGAATGGCCACGCACGACGCCGAGAAAGATCGATAGAATATAGACCGATCCATAAATGCCGAAGCCGAACACGAAACTGAGCGCGCAGCCGAGCGAGAAGGACAGATCGCGGAACCGGCGCAGATCGACGAAAGGCCGTGTCGTGCGCAGACACTGACGGATGCCGAAACCGGCCGAGAGGGCGCAGACGGCAATCAGAAAGACGACATAACTGCCCTGCCAGTGGCGCGACGGCGCCTCTTTCAGGATCAGTTCGACGCTTCCCAAAAAAACCGAGGCGAGCAGGATGGCCGTGTAATCGATGAGCCGCAATTCGCGCCAGTTCGGTTTCCCGCCGCCGACGAACCACAGCACCAGCACCGCCACGACCGCGCCCGGAACGACGTTGATCAAAAAAATCCAGTGCCAGGAATAGGTCTCGGTGAGATAGCCGCCGATAGCGGGACCGATGGTGGGGGCAATGACCGCGAAAGTTCCCGCGATCATCGTGGCGGTGATGCGGTCCTTATCCGGGATCAGCGTGAACGCCGAGGTGAACACCGCCGGGATCAACATCCCGCCGCAAAATCCCTGGATTACGCGCAGGACGATCAGCGGCGCGAGCGCCGTGCATAACGCACAGCCGATGCTGGCGAGGGTAAATCCGATCGTCGCGGCGACGAACAGCCAGCGCAACGACAGCACACGCGTCAGCCAGCCGCTGAGTGGAATGGCAATCACCTCGGCGATCAGATAGGCGGTCTGGATCCAGCTCAAATCGTCCGCCGCGATGTGCAGCGAGGCCTGCATGTTCGTCAGCGAACTGGCGACGATCTGAATGTCGAGGATCGCCATGAACATGCCGAAGCACATGGCGCAAAACCCGATCCACATCTTGATCGTGCTCGTTATCGGACGATCGAGAAAAGCGGGATGAAGGGCCAAGTCGAGGAGTTTACCGGCGAAGCCGCGCCGATGATATGACTTCAATGAGATTCGTGTTGCGGCATATACCCACCCTTAAAAGTCCCTTTCTGCACAACTGTCCCTTTCCACGCTTGCGGGGAGAGGGAAGGGTGAGGTGTGACGGACGCTTCCGCCGTGCTAAAGACGGGGCATGGGGCGGTTTCTTCATAGCGTTCTCGACGATCGACCGGGCGACGAACGCGCCGGGGTCTTCGGGCTGGGCCTGATCCTGCTGGCGGCCAATCTCGGCGCCTGGGCCTGGGCGCTGGTGGCTTTCCACGATTACCCGGTGCTGCTCGGCACCGCCGCCCTGGCCTATACGTTTGGCCTGCGCCATGCGGTCGACGCCGATCATATCGCCGCCATCGACAACGCGACGCGGAAATTGATGGGGGCGGGAAAGCGGCCTGTCGCCCTCGGTTTTTTCTTCGCGCTGGGCCATTCGACCGTGGTGATCGTGGCCGCGATCGCGGTCGCCGCGTCGGCCGGCTTGCTGCGCAGCCGCTTCGCCTCGTTCCAGGAAGTCGGCGGTCTGATCGGAATTTCGGTTTCCGCGTTGTTCCTGCTGCTCGTCGCGGTGGTGAACATCTTCATTCTCGCGGCGGTGTGGAAAAGCTTTCGCCGGGTACGCGACGGCGGCGCCCTCGTCGACGGCGAACTCGACGGATTACTGGCGCAGCGCGGGTTCTGGTCGCGCATCTTCCGGCCGCTGTTCCGCCTCGTCACCAAGAGCCGGCACATGTATCTGCTCGGCTTCCTGTTCGGGCTCGGCTTCGACACGGCAACCGAGATCGGGCTGCTCGGCATCGCCGCCGCCGAGGGCTCGCGCGGCCTGTCGCTGTGGTCGACGCTGGTCTTTCCGGCATTGTTTACCGCCGGCATGACGCTGCTCGATACGACCGACAGCGTGTTGATGGTCGGCGCTTATGGCTGGGCCTTCGCCAAGCCGGTGCGCAAACTCTATTACAACCTGACCATCACCTTCGTCTCCGTGGTGGTGGCGCTGCTGGTCGGCGGGATCGAGGCGCTCAGCCTGATCGCCGATAAACTCGGTCTCGACGGACCGTTCTGGGGTCTCGTCGCCGGGCTCAACGATAATTTCGGCAGCCTCGGCTATCTCATCGTCGGCATTTTCCTGGTGAGCTGGCTCGCCTCGGTCGCGATCTATCGCTTCAAGGGCTACGACGCACTCGAAGTCGCCGGAGACTGATCGCTCATCCCGCCTTGCGGACGTGAACATGCGAATGGCGGTGGCTCGGCTCGTCGCCATGCGCGTGTTTCTGCTGATCGATCTCGACCGGCACCATCACGACGCGCCCGTGGCGCACGCCGCGTTCGGCGATGACGTGACTGGCGAGATGCTGAACCTCCTCGGTCTTGCCGCGTAGCACCGTCACCTCCATGCAACTGTCGTGGTCGAGATGGACGTGCATCGCCGCAAGCGACAGATCGTGATGCTCGTGGAACGAGCGGGTCAGGCGTTTCGACAATTCGCGTGACTCGTGGTCATAGACATAGACGAGCGCGGCGACGCAGTCCTCGCTCTTGCTGTTGCTTTCGTTCATCTGACGGATGCCGGCGCGCGCAAGGTCGCGGATGATTTCCGAGCGGTTCTGATAGCCGCGCGTTTTCATCATGCGGTCGATTTCCTTCATCAACTCGTTGTCGAGGGCGATGGTCACGCGCTGCATCGGAACGTCTCCTGGTGTTATGCTCTTTTGAGTTAGACTTCATACCACATCGCCCCCTAGTTTTTCACCGTGATGAAAGCGGGGAGATTTCGGGGGATCGTCTTGATCGCGCTGGCGGCCGGTTTCGGTGCGCCGCGCGGCGCCGACGCGCAGGTTCTCGAAATGCCGGGGCTGACGGTGAACGCATCCACGTCCCCGCTCGGCTCGGCCGATGCCGCAAGCCAGGGCAGCGTCTCGTCCCGCCAGCTGCAGGAATTTCCGACCTATCGCCCCGGCGAATATCTCGAAACCGTGCCCGGCCTGATCCTCACTCAGCACAGCGGCGAGGGGAAGGCGAACCAGTATTTCCTGCGTGGGTTCAATCTCGACCACGGCACCGATATCGCCATCACCCTCGACGGCATGCCGGTCAACATGCGCACACACGCGCACGGCCAGGGTTATGCCGATCTCAATTTCATGATCCCGGAGCTGATCAGCGGGATCGATTACAGCAAGGGTCCCTATTACGCCGACAAAGGCGATTTCGACACGGCGGGGTCGGTCACCATCGATTACATCGACACCGTGCCGCACGACCTCGCCTCGGTCAGTGCCGGCACGCTCGGGGATTATCGCGGCTTCACCGCGATGTCGCGGCCCTTGGCCAACGGCCATCTACTGATGGCGACCGAATACGACCGCAACGACGGGCCGTGGCAGCT
The DNA here is from genome assembly GCA_903828515.1 of uncultured Rhodospirillales bacterium. Taxonomy (GTDB): domain Bacteria; phylum Pseudomonadota; class Alphaproteobacteria; order ATCC43930; family CGMCC-115725; genus CAIKMD01. The sequence continues at coordinate 880,119 of CAIKMD010000002.1, forward strand.
CCCCGACAATTTCAACAAAGGCAATCTGCTCCTGCGCTACAGCGAGGGCACCCACGTCACCGGCTTCTCGCTGACCGCGATGTTCATGGACGATGCCTGGCACGCGAGCAACCAGATCCCGCTGCGCGCGGTCAAATCGGGCCTGATCAATCTTTACGGCCCGCTCGATCCGACCGATGGCGGCAGCGCCGAGCGCTACAGTCTTTCCGGCAAATACGCCGACACGACCGACGCGCGACAGATCAAACTGAACGCTTACGCGATCAGCAATGCGCTTCAGCTCATCAACAATTTCGACGGCAACGTCACCTTTCCGCAAGGCGTCGGCGATCAGTTCCTCCAGCAGGAACGCCGTCAATTGTTCGGCGGCAGCGCGAGCTATACGAAATTCGGCAGCCTGTTCGATCGCTCGTCCGACAACACGATCGGCGTCGAGACGCGGACCGATTTCAACCACATGGCGTTGAGCCAGACCACCAACGGCACGCAACGCTTCACCGTGCGCGACGACCGCATCATGGAAACCAGCGCCGGGTTTTACGGTGAGAACCGCACCCGATGGTTCGACATGCTCCGTACCGTCGCGGGCGTGCGCCAGGACATCTTCTACGGCACCGACGATAGCGGCCCGACACCGGGCAATTCCGCGTCGACCGCGAAGGGTCTGTTCAGCCCCAAGATCAACACGATCCTTGGCCCGTGGCGCCAGACCGAGATTTATCTGAGCTACGGGCAGGGTTATCACAGCAACGATCTGCGCGGAGCGGTGACCAGTGTCGATGCGTTGCAGACCGAGATGAATGCCCAGGCGGGCGGCCCCGGCGTGGTCGGCGCCAGCCGGACGCCGCTGCTGACCCGCGTCGAGGGCTATGAACTCGGCATCCGCTCAGAGATCATCGAGAACGTCTCGGTGAGTGCCGCCTTTTTCGTTCTCAACATCGCCAGCGAAGCGACCTTCGACGGCGATTCCGCCGGCACTTCGGTCGGCCGCCCGCGCAGCCGCACCGGCATCGAATTGAGCGCAAGTTACACGCCGCTGCCATGGCTGAGCTTCACCGGCGATTTCGCCTTCACCCGCGCGCGTTTCACCAATGCCGATGACGGCTCGGCCGACATCCAGCCGGGCCACCCCGGCAGCTACATCCCTGAAGCGGCGAAGATCATCGCCTCGGCGGAAATGGCGATCCGCGATCTCGGGCCCTGGGACGGCGGGCTGCGGTTCCGCTATTTCGGTCCGCGGCCTCTCCTGGAAGACGCCAGCGTCCGCTCGGGCTCGACCGCCTTATGGGACGCACGGGTCGGATACAGCTTCAACGAGGTCTGGCACGCGCAGCTCGATATCTTCAACCTCTTCAATTCGCACGCGCACCAGATCGATTACTGGTACCAGTCGCAACTGAACGGCGAAACATCGTCGGTCTACGACCTGCACTTCAAGCCGGTCGAGCCGCTCTCGGCGCGCCTGACGCTCGCTGCGTCGTTTTAGCGCGACCCGCTGCGGCGGCTTGCGGGCGCTCGCGTGCGCGCGTATCGTGAGCGCGGCATTAGGAACCTTGCTCATGGCGCTCTTCAGGCGTCGATCATCGCGAAAGACGTCGCCGCCCGGCGCGTGGCTTGCCTTCCTCGCGGTCGGCATCCAGTTCCTGTTGCCGTTTCTCGTCGCTTATGAAATCGCGCTCGCGGGTTCACCGGCCTATGCCGACAGCATCGCGGTGATTTGCTCGGCATCGGGTGCGCCAACCGCCGACGGCACAAACCCGGTCCATCACGGCATGTCGGAAGGCTGTCCGATCTGTGCCGCGATGGCGGTGGGCCAGGCCTTTACCACGCCCGGTCCCATTGCTCTGCCGCTGCCACTCATGGTCGCAACCGATGGCATGACCATCGCGATCGAATTGCGCGCGCCGTCGATCGGCGCGACACCGTATCAATCGCGCGCGCCGCCCGCGCGGGCCTAGACCGGCTTCAAACGGCGCTTCACGACAGGATCGTGGCGTTCGTTTCTTTCCATCGTTGATTGGGCTTTCGGCAAGAGCATCCGTTTTTCAACGGATGTCTCGAGAGTGGCGCATTGATGGCGATACGGAACTTCCTGTTTCTCGGCACGATCCTCGTCGCGGCGATGTTGGGCTCGTCGCGCGCGGACGCCCATGCCGTGCTGCTCGAGAAATCGGTCGGCGACGGTGCAAGGCTTGCGGTGGCGCCCGCCGAAATCCGCTTGCGCTTCAACGAGAGCGTGACGCCGGTCTTGGTGCGCGTCCTCGACGCACAGGGGCATCCCATGACGACCAGCGATGCCGTATCCGAGGTGGACTCGACCGTGATCCTGGCCATGCCAAAGGCGCTCCCGGCCGGCAATTACGTTTTCACCTATCGCGTGATCTCGGCGGATTCGCATCCCGTCGGCGGCAGCTTCGTTTTTGGCCTCGGCGACGCGGCACCCGAGCCCGGTCTGGATGGGCTTACCGCAGGCTCGTCCCATGAGATGCTATGGACGAGGATCGCCTCGGCATTGCAGGCGATATTCTATGGCGGATTGCTGTTCGCGGTCGGGGGCGCCTTGTTTCAAGTCATCATCGCGCGCGACGACAAGGTTCCGCGCGCGGAGCGAAATTTCATGCTGGGCGCGGCAGCGGTCGCGAGCGTCGCCATTCTCGCGGCGATCGGCGTCGAAGGCGCGCTGTCGGCTGATGTGCCGCTCACGGACATCGTCGATCCGGACATCTGGCGGATCGGGTTGCAAACCAGCCTCAGCGCCAATGCTTTCGTGACAATCGCCGGGCTCGCGATTCTGTCGGTCGGTGCCATTGGTTGGGCGCAAAAATTCGATAGGGCGGTTCTGCTGGGCGGCGGGTTGCTGGCGATTGTCGGCATCACAATCACCGGACACGCCGCGTCGGCCTCGCCGGCATGGTTATCAGCGCCGGTGCTCGGTCTCCACGCGCTCTGCGCGGCATATTGGGTCGGCGCGCTGGTACCGCTGCATCGACGGATATGGAAAGAAAGCGTTTCAGTCGCCGCCGCGCAGGTTCGGCTCTTTTCCAGCATCGCGTTGATCGTCGTCGCGGTCCTGGTGGTCTGCGGTCTGGTGCTCGCGGCCGTGCAGGTCAGGGAATTCTCGGCACTCGTCACGACGGATTACGGACAGCGCCTGCTGGTCAAGCTTTTGCTGGTTGCCGTTTTGCTTGGCTGCGCCGCGTTCAACAAGTTTCGGTTCACGCCGCGATTAGCGTTGGGCGACACGCGTGTCGCGATGTCGCTGCGGCGCATGATCGAGGTCGAACTGGCGCTCGTGGTGGCGATCATCGTGGCAACCGCGCTGCTGGGCGAGACCACGCCGCCGCGCGCGCTGCAGGAACAAGCCGCCGAACATCTCGATATGGATATGTCGGTGCCGGGATTTTCGGTCGCGACCTTTGCGGGCAACCGTATCGCCGTCGTCGACGTGTCGCCGGCGCGCGCGGGCAATAACACGCTCGGCGTGTCGCTGCTCGATGCCGACGGCAGCTTGATCACGCCGGTACAGGTCACCGTGTTTTTGTCCAATCCGGCACTCGGGATCGAGCCGAGCGAACATCGTGCCGTCGCGGTATCGCGCGGCCGTTACAGCGTGGCCGATGCCGGCTTTCCGACGTCGGGGAGGTGGCGCGTCGAGATCGAGGTGCTGGTCACCGATTTCGAGGCAGCAAATTTTTCGACCGAGGTACCGATACCATGATCGCAAGACTTTCGTTGATCGCGATGTTGTTGATTCCGATGGCCGCGTGGGCGCAATCCGCACCACCGACTATCGAGATCGCGGATGCCTGGGCGCGCGCCTCGGTCGGCTCGACGGGCGCGGTTTACCTCACCATCCGGAATCATGGGACCACGGATGATCGGCTCGAAACGGTAACGACGCCGGTCGCCGATCAGGTTCAGCCGCATATCGACGTCGATGACGGCAAAGTGACGCGCATGATGCCGCTCAACGCAATCGACGCCAAGGCGAACAGCGAAGAAGTGCTCAAGCCGGGCGGCATCCATCTGATGTTCACGGGTCTTCATGGGCCACTCAAATCCGGCACCACAATCCCCGTCACATTGATCTTCGCCCATGCCGGAAAGATCGATCTCATCGTCGCCGTCGAAAAGGCCGGCGCGATGGGACCCACGCAACAAGGGAGTTCGCCATGATTCGTATCGGCCGTTGGGCCGTCGTTCTGTTTGCCGGTCTCGGGAGCGTGCCGGCCTTCGCCCATGTCACGGCAAACCCCGATCAGGGTGCCGCCGACGCGTTTCTCATGACCAGCTTCACCGTGCCGCATGGCTGCGGCGGGTCCTCGACCGTGGCGGTGCGGATCAAGATTCCCGACGGCGTATCCTCGGTGAAGCCGCAGATGAAACCGGGATGGAAGGTCGATATCAAGATGAGGAAGCTCGCGCAGCCGATAAAGGGCGAGAACGGCGCGATGCTCACCGAAACCGTCGACGAGGTGGATTGGACCGGCGGGCCGCTGCCCGACAGTATGTACGATTCCTTCGGATTCGTCATGAAGATGCCCGCGGGGGCGGGACGGACGATCTATTTTCCGACCGTGCAGGAATGCGAAAAAGGCGCCAATCACTGGATCAACATTCCGGCCGCCGGCCAGCCATGGCACGATGTGCGAGACCCCGCGCCGTTCGTGAAGCTCACGGCGCCGCATTGATCGAGAGGGAAGGAGAAGACACATGACCGGACGCAGGACACTCGGCCTTGCCGTATTGATGCTATTGGCCGTTGGCGGCACCGCGCATGCCGATGGCGGGATGCGGATCGATCAGGCCTGGACGCGCGCGACCGCGGGCAACGCCAGAACCGGCGCCCTCTATGTGACGATCACCAATACCGGAACGGTGACGGATCGCCTGATCGCGGTGAACACGCCGGTCGCCGATAAAGCCGAACCGCACGAAAGCAAGATGAACAACGGCGTGATGGAGATGCGGCCGCTCGGGCCGGTTTCAATCGCGCCAGGCAAGACCTTTACCTTCGCGCCGAACGCGGATCACATCATGCTGACCGGGCTGAAAGCGCCGCTTAAGCTCGGCGACCAGGTGCCGGTGACGCTGACCTTCGAACATGCCGGAGCGGTGCAAACCACCGCATCGGTCGCCAAGGCAGGGGCGATGAGCGGGGACGACATGCCGAGCATGCCGGGGATGTCGCACTGACAGGCCGATAGGATCAGGAATTCAGCCGCCGGCGGATTCGAGGGACCACATCAGTCCGACGATGGCCCCTTTGAAGCGGGGCAACAGTAGCAGCACCAAAGCCAGAGTCGTCGGCAGCCACAGGCTCAGCTGGAGCGCGACCGACATATCCATGCGGTTGGTCACCAGCAGCAGCGGCACCACGAAGTGCCCGACGACGATGATGGTCAGCCAGGGCGGAAAGTCGTCGGCGCGGATCTGGCTGTAGGCTTCGCCGCAGGCGGCGCAATTCGCCACCGGCTTCAGGTAGCCGCGGAACAACGCGCCCGCGCCGCAACGGGGACAGCGGCCCCGGAAACCACGCAGCATCGACGAGAATTTCAGATCCATTGAGGTCCCCCAAGCGCATGATGCGCGGCAACCGTCAGCAAGCCTCATAGGATGTAGCACGATCCCCTTCACATACGAGTGCGGCGGGGCGTTACCCTTTGTCGCAGCCTATCGGAGTCGGGATCGATTCGATTGAATTGCCGAGGGCCGGGCAGGCGTGCCACGGCGGAATCTCACAGCAGGCCGGTCACCAGATAATAGATGCCGAGCCAGAGCGCGAGGGACGTCGCGCCGATCACCGCCAATGATGTCCGGCGGGAGAAGCGGTCTTGAGGCGACGCATGAGAAATCGGATAAAATGTCATAATAACAATCTGATAGAGTTCGTTTCGGTTCTCGATTGTTGGCGTCGTTAACGTCCGTTCCTATCTTTACCATGTTTGGGACGCGCCTGTCAGCACACCGCTACGCATAGCGGTGTCACCGCGCCGTCGCCGAACCAGAACAAATCCGTCACGCCGCGCTGCTACGCAATCCTCACGTCGTAACCGTTGAATTCGAGGATCACGCATGCAGCACGCCGCGCTCCGACGACCCGGCAAACAGGAAAAGTTTCAGGCGGCCTTCCGCCAAGGCTGGGCGAATTTCATCGCCGTGGCGCGGCCCCGCCGACGCAGGCATCACCCCGTCGCGATCTACGCATTGCCGAAGCCCATCGAGGCGTTCGATCCAGTCGCGCTGACCATGCTGGCGGTCAACCGGCTGGGCCCGGCGACGATGCGGACCGCCGCGATCGGCAAGCCGCAGATCGTCACCGTGCCCGATCTCCGCACCGCCGAAATCTTCCGCGCGGCGCTGATCGAAATGCGCAAGACGCGGCTGACCGACCGGCTGATCGACGTCGTCGTGAGCGCCGACGGAGGCCAGCAGGGCCTTCGAACCAAGCGAGGCATCGATGTCGATGCGGCTTGACGAGACCGGCGCCCAGGGCGCCGTTTTTTTTCACCCTTGCTGTCGGGGGACGGCATGAAACTCACGCCCGGCACCAACCGCTTTCGCACCATCTGGATCTCGGACATCCATCTCGGCACGCGCGGCTGCAAAGCCGAGTTCCTGTTGGATTTCCTGCGCTACACCGAATCCGAATTTCTCTATCTGGTCGGCGACATCGTCGATGGCTGGCGGATGCGCAAATCCTGGTATTGGGCGCAGAGCCATAATGACGTGATCCAGAAGGTGCTCCGGAAGGCCCGCAAGGGAACCAAGGTCACCTATATCCCCGGCAATCACGACGAATGGCTGCGCAGCTATACGGGCCTCGCCTTCGGCGGCGTGATGCTGCTGAAAGAGGATATCCACACGACGGCCGACGGACGCCGCCTTCTGATCATGCACGGCGATCAGTTTGACGGCGTGGTCCGCTATGCGCGCTGGCTCGCCGTCTTGGGCGATGGCGCTTATGAACTCGCGCTGAAGCTCAACAACCTCTTCAACATCGCGCGCCGGCGCTTCGGTTATCCGTACTGGTCGCTGTCGGCCTATCTGAAGTCTCGCGTGAAGAATGCGGTTCAGTTCGTCGGCGATTATGCCAATGCGATCTCGTCCGAAGCGCGCGACCGCAAGGTCGACGGCATCGTTTGCGGCCATATCCACCAGGCCGAAATCCGTACCATGAACGGCGTGCTCTATTGCAACGACGGCGATTGGGTCGAGAGCTGCTCGGCGCTGGTCGAACATTTCGACGGCAGCCTCGAGATCCTGCACTGGATGGAGCTCCGCGCGCTCGATCCGATGACGCCGATGATCGACGAGCCGGACGAACCCGAAGAGCGCGAGCTCGAACTCGCCGATTTCGGGCGATGAAAATCCTCCTCGCCACCGATGCGTGGCCGCCGCAGGTGAACGGCGTCGTGCGCACGATGGTAACGGTGATGCGCGAATTGAAGGCGATGGGGCATGACGTCACGGTCCTGTCGCCCGATCGCTTTCGCACCATACCATGCCCGCTTTATCCCGAGATCCGGCTGGCGCTGAACCCGAAAGCGACGACCGCGCGGGTGATCGAAGCGGCCAAACCCGACGCCATCCACATCGTCACCGAAGGCCCGGTCGGCATCGCGGCGCGGCGCTGGTGCGTCGCGCACAAATTTCCTTTCACCACCGCCTATCACACGCGGTTCCCGGAATACCTCGCGGCACGTTTCATCGCGCCGCGCGCCTTGACCTACGCCTTGCTGCGCCGGTTCCACGCCAAGGCAGAGCGCGTGATGGTCGCGACCGAAACCGTGCGCGCGGAATTGGCCGCGCGCGGTTTCATCCATCTGGTGCCGTGGTCGCGCGGGGTCGATCCATCGCTGTTCGATCCGCATCTGCGCGGCGAGATCGACGGCCTGAAGCGCCCGATCTTTCTCTCGGTCGGTCGGGTCGCGCCGGAGAAGAACCTCGAGGCCTTTCTCAACCTCGATCTGCCGGGCTCCAAGGTTGTGGTCGGGGAAGGCCCCGCGCTCGTCGGCTTGAAACGGCGCTTTCCCGACGCGCATTTCATGGGACGGCGCGAGAACGGCGTGCTCGCCCGGCTCTATGCCTCGGCCGATGTATTCATGTTTCCGAGCCGAACCGACACGTTCGGCCTCGTCATGCTCGAAGCGCTCGCCTCCGGTTTGCCGGTCGCGGCTTACCCGGTGCCGGGTCCGCTCGACGTGATCGACGGCAGCGGCGCCGGCGTGCTCGACGAGGATCTGCGCCGCGCCGCGCTTAGCGCGCTCGACCTGTCCCGCGAGCGCTGTCGCGAACATGCACTGACCTTCACCTGGGCGCACTGCGCCCGGCAGTTCGTCGATCAGCTTTGCCCGGCGAAAGCACCGGCCTGAATCGGCAGGACCAATTCAGACTCGCTGAAGATCGTGTTGCGCGCCGGCATGCCGAGGCCGGTATGCGTCATGCCCTGCATCGCGAAGCCGTTGTCATCCTCACTCGTCAACGCCAGACGTAGGCGATGGCCGGAGCGGAACCGGTGCGCGGTCGGCAAGATGGCGATCTCGAACCATTTCGCTTCGCCGGGAACAAGCGCCTCGGCGCGATCATGCGGATGCTCGGGCCGGTAGGGCTTGCTGCGCACCGCATCGAGCGCGCGGTGGCTAGCGCGCAGCCAACCCTGGGTGAGGTTACGCGCGGTGCCGTCGGGCGCCACGTCCTGAAGCTTCACGATCCAGTCGGTGTCGATTGCCGTCGACACCGCTTTGAGGCGAAGCACGATGGGGCCGACGACATCGACCGCCTCGGTCGCCCGCGCCGTGTCCCAGGCCAGCACGGGCGGCAACGGGGGCGGATTGGCGTTGCGCGGCCGGTCGAGATTCTTCGGCAGATAGAAATAGGCGCGATCGCCCGGAGCATCGTCGCGCGCGGCGAGCCTGCCGTCGGCGCACAGATGCAGCTCCTCATAGCGCGTCTCCGGCAAAGGCCAGGTCTCGGCTTCGCGCCACTCGTCGGCACCTTCGAGATAATAACGGATCGGCGGGCCTTCCATGATGCCGGTGTCGCGACCCTTGAACCAATGGTCGTACCAGGCGAGGGCCTCGACATGGAGGCTCTCCCACGGCCATTGCAGCGCGCCGCGCGGCGCCATCGTCACCCGGCGCGGCGTATCCGCCGGCAGATTCTCGAGCGCGAGGAACGGCGTCTGCAAATGGACGCTGACATTTTCCCAATCCGCGCCGAGATAGACCGGGATGCGGATGCGCGACAATTCATGCGTCACGTCGCGCTGCTTCCAGTAATCGTCGTAAAGCTGATGTTCGGCGGTGACGCGCAGATAGACGTCGTCCCACGGATGCGTGCGATAGGCAAAGCGCAAGGCGCGCGCGAGCATCGATACCGGATTGGCATGCGGCAGCGCGAGTTTGCGATGCAGCGCCGGACGATGAAGGAACCAATTCAGGATACGGAAGAACGCACCACGAAAGAAATCCTCGTTCTCGCGGTCCACCATGCCGATGGCGGGGAAATATTTCGAAATGAATCCGCCGGTCGGCATGCCACCATGCCAGCAGATTTCGCGGTACCAATCGACGGTGCCCGACCACGGAAAGATCGCTTTCAGGTGCGGCGGCGCTTGCAGCGCCGCGTTGAACTGCTCAATCGCGAAGTAGCTCACGCCGATCATACCGACCTGCCCGTCGCACCAGGGTTGGGCGGCGACCCATTCGACGAGATCGTAAAGATCGCGATGCTCCGCGGGACCGGCGAGCTCATACGTGCCGCCGCTGCCTCCGGTGCCCCGGCAATTCGCGATCACATGTGCGTATCCACGCGGCACGAAGAAATCGGTCTGGCCGGCCTCGATGAAACCGATCGGCAGGCCGAAATCCTGCAACTGTCGCGGATAGGGCGAGATCGCGATCAGGGCCGGAAATTTGCCGACGCTGTCGGGGCGATGAATATCGGCATGAAGCGCGATGCCGTCGCGCATCGGCACGGCCACGTTATTCGTATGAACGATGTCGTGCCTGGGCTCGGACAGATCGCGATAGGCCCGTCCCGTGGTCTGCACGCCGGCCAACTGTCGCTCGCCGGGAGCGATCCCTGAGGCTTTTGTCATTTTTTTCTCCCGCTTCGCTTGAGCGCGTTCACCGCGACGGTCTTTGTTATCGCGAGTTCGCGCCGCGAGGCCGGTTCGGCGCGCGCCAGATCGAGGACAGCGAGACCAACCCCGAGCGCATGCATCATCGCGACGTTCGCGGCATCCGAGGAAACTCCCGACGAGGCGAGGCCATCGGCGATGCGGCGTCGAACTTTTCGGGTCAGATCGCGAAAGAGTTTGCGCACCGCCGGTTCTCGATCCGCCGCAAGCACAAGGCTCAACAGGAGCCGCGTCTGCTCCGGCGATGCGATCTGCGCGAGATCGGGGAGCGAGGCATCGAACGCGGCCAGCAGCCGTTCGGCGACGGCGGCAAAGACCGCGGCGTGAAGATCGCTTCGGGTCGGGAAGTAATAGGTGAGGTGGCTCTGCCGCACCTTCGCGGCCTTGGCCACGCGCGGCTGGGTCAAACCCAGCATCCCGTCCTTGCTCAGGACGGCGAGTGCGCCGGCGATGATGCGGGCGCGAACGTCCTTGGGATTGGCCGATTTGGTAGACATACCAAATTCTAAGCGCGGCGCGCGCGGGTGGTCAAGACATCCAAGGGGATGGGACAAGCGCCGTGCGCCCTTCGACAGGCTCAGGGTGAGGAAGACTTTCTTAATGCACCGACATTTTTCCTCAGCCTGAGCCTGTCGAAGGCCGCAGGCTATCGATGCAGCGACCCTGATTTACGGCAGCGGAATCGCGAAGTTCCTGTCGATCACGTCGGCCGCACCGAAATCGCCCTTGAGCATGCCTTGGGCTTTGTACCAGGCGAGCTGATGCTCGATGTCTTTCACGTCGATGCGGCCCTGGGGCTCGAGGTAGCCGATCGAGCGTTTGACGTCGTCCGCGCTCTGGCCGAGCGCCTTCGCAATGATCGCGAGGATGGCCGGCGCGGTCGGGCCGAACGCAGGCCGCTCGTCGGGGCCGCTGAACGCGTCGTGATAATCCTGGGCGCCGCGACGCCAGGCGACGAGAAAGCGCCGTACCGTATCGGCCCGATCCTTCGCGGTCTTCGTGCCGATGAAAACTCCGGCCACCTGCCACGGCGTGTAGTCGCCGACCCAGCCGAGCAGTTTAGCGTCGCCGCGCTGAAGCGACGGCATCGCGTATGCCGCCGGCAGGATCGCCGCGTCGGCGGTGCCGCCGACGACGGCCGAAATGCGGTTGGCGTTGTTCTGCAGCGGCAGGACGGTGACGCTCTTCAACGGAAAGCCGAAATGCTCGGCGAGCAGGCCGAGGCTGTAATGCGGCGCGCCGCCGATCTGGCTGATCCCGACCGAGCGTCCCGGCAGATCGGTGAATGCCTTGAGGCCGGTCTCGGCAGCGTGGTTCGAGATCAGCACCGCCTGGCCCTGATATCCGGCGCGCTCGAAACTGTCCGACGCGACCATGGTGAGCGCGCCCTTGCCGGCGAGACTGTAGAACCCGGCCGTCAGTCCGGTAGCGCCCATATCGATCGCGCCTGATACCGTCGCGACCGCGACCGGCTCGGCGGAATCGAACACGACATACTCGAGCGAGAGACCGACCTCGGCGAAATAGCCGCGCTCGACGCCGATATAGAGCGGGCTGACGCCGCTGGTCTTGAGCAGGCCGATCTTCAGCGTCTCGGCTTGCGCGCCGAAAGCCGCGCAGCAGATCAGCGCCGCGAGGGCGGCTCTAAAACGCACCGCATTCCAGGGCCGTGACGACCCCGACCGAGCGCTGGTTGAACTGTTTGCGATAGGCATTGATCACCGCGGCGACGCGCGCGGCCGGCTCGCTTTCGGGATCGGCCGCCGCGATGAGGATCTTGGTCGGCTCGCGCAGCAGCTTGTTGGTGCGCGGATCGAGCCCTTCGCCCTCCGCATCAATGACCGTGAAGCCGTCGGGGAAATTCGCCACCACAACGCGCGTGACGAATTCCGACCATTCCGCGTCGCTTACCGGCTCGCGGTTGGGCACGTCGCGTCCGAAGAACATCTTCGCGATGATCAACGGCGACTGGCCTGGCAGAAGACAGGCGGAGCGTTGCCGAGCGGGCGCCGCGCAACCGGCGAGCATGAGCAAGGCGAGAAGACAAACGGAAATGCGTGCCAAGATTTATTGCGCCGCCACGGTGTTACGGGTGAAGGCGGGCATGATCTCGCGTGCGAAGGTGCGCAGGGTCTCGATCGAGCCGCTGCCATCGACGATCAGAACCTGCTCGACCCCGCCGGCCTCGAGCTTCTTCAATCGCGCGATGATGTCGTCGGGTGTGCCGAGCAGTGCCGCGTCGTCGAGTTCGGTGACCGGACCGGTGTAGTCCTTGAGATTGGCGTAACGCTCGGCGCCGCGCCCGCGCGCCAGCGTGCCGATGTTCTTGAGCATGCCGAGCCGGACCGCCAGGGCCTTCTCGCGTTCGTCTTTCGAGTGCAAAAGCTGCAAGCCGCGGGTCACGCCGACCATCATCGGGTCATAGGCGCGCCCGGTCTTGCCGCATTCGTCGCGGAACATGGCGACGCGCTCGCAGGTGAGATCGATCGGCGCGAGCTGATCGAGCAGAAGATTATAGCCCTCGCGCGCGGCGCGGCGGATCGAGTCCTCGCTGCCGGCGCCGAGCCAGAAGGGCGGATGCGGCTGTTGCGTCGGCGACGGCTCGACCACGACATTGTCGTAATGCCAGCGCTTGCCGTGATGCGAGAAGCGGCCTTTGCCGCTCCATGCCTTGCGGATGACTTCCATTGCTTCGTCGAAGCGTTCGGTCGCTTCGTCGATCGGCACGCAAAAGCCGTTGAATTCCTGATCGCGATAGCCTTTGCCGACGCCGAATTCGAGCCGGCCGCCCGACAGGAGATCGAGCGTTGCGGCCTGTTCGGCAACCAGCACCGGATTGTGCCACGGCAGCACGACGACGGCGGTGCCGAGCCGGATTCGCTTCGTGCAGGCGGCGAGATAGGTGAGGAGGCCGAGCGACGCCGAGACCTGACCCACACCGGTGAAATGATGCTCGACCACGAAGACGGAACGAAAGCCAAGCTCCTCGGCCTCGCGTACATAGGCGATGTAATCGAGATAGCCCTGGCTGTCGCCGGCCGGCCCATCGCCCTTGGCGCGCGCCCCGCCGAAAAGTCCGAATTCCATGCGCCGCACTGTAGGCGAGAGGAGACTAAGGCGGCAACTTACGATTGCGCCGCTTCCAGCAACAACTCCAGCGCGCGCTTCACCGTCGCGCGCCGCACTGCAGCACGATTACCCTTGAAGACGTGATGCTCGGCATGAACCGGCTTGCCTTTGCGCGCGAGGCCGAAATGGACGAGGCCGACCGGCTTGCCTTTCGAGCCGCCGCCCGGCCCCGCGATGCCGGTGACCGCAACGGCGAGCGCGACCGGCGCGTGCTTCAACGCGCCCGACGCCATCTTGCGCGCGACTTCTTCACTGACCGCGCCGTGCTTCTGGATCAACGATGCCGGCACGCCGAGGAGTTCGGTCTTGGCCCGGTTGGAATAGGTGACGAAGCCGCGCTCGACCACATCCGACGATCCGGCAATGTCGGTTAGCGCCGCGGCGATCATCCCGCCGGTGCAGCTTTCGGCGGTGGCGATCATCCGTTTCTTTGCGCGGGCGGCGGCGAGAACCTGTTTGGCGAGTGTTGCGTTACTCAAAGAAATATCTCCCGATCAGCAAAACCGCCGCGGCGTAGATCGCGGCAAGCACGTCGTCGGCCATCACGCCGAAACCGCCTTCAAGTTTCCGGTCGGCCCAATCGATCGGCCATGGCTTCCAGATATCGAACAGGCGAAAAAGTATGAAGGCCTGGGCGAAACCAATGAGCCCGAAAGGAACCGCCAGCAGCGTCAGCCACACACCGACCACTTCGTCGACGACGATCCAGCCCGGATCTTTAGTCTGGGTTTCCTCCAGCGCGATCTCGCTCAACCGACAACCCAGCACGAAGACGATGAACGCCGAAATCGCGAGGAGGCCCGGACCGCCGTAATAGAGAAGGAGCCAGGCGAAGGGCAGGGCGGCGAGCGATCCCCAGGTGCCGGGGGCCCAGGGCAGCCAGCCCGTGCCGAACCAGGTGACGAACAGCGCGGCGGGACGCATGTATCAGCCGGGCAGGCGCAACGTCGCGATCGCCTGCGCGGCCATGCCTTCGCTGCGTCCGGTGAAGCCCAATTGCTCGGTCGTCGTCGCCTTGACGCTGACGCGGCTCGCATCGAGGTTCAGAATTTCCGCGATGCGCGCGACCATCGCATTGCGATGCGGGCCGACACGCGGGGCTTCGCAGACGATGGTGACATCAACATGCGCGATGCGTCCGTTCGCCTTGGTCACAAGATCGGCGGCATGGCGCAAAAACAAATGCGATGGCGCGCCGCGCCATTTCGGATCGCTGGGCGGGAAATGCATGCCGATATCGCCGGCGCCGAGCGCGCCGAGGATCGCATCGGTCAGCGCATGCAGGCCGACGTCAGCGTCGGAATGACCGACCAGACCCTTGTCGTGCGGCACCTTGATCCCGCAGAGCCAGATATGATCGCCGGGACCGAAGGCGTGAACGTCGAGGCCCTGTCCGGTGCGGATATCGCCCAAGGCGGCAAAGACCAGGCGTTCGGCGCGCGCGAAATCGGCGGGTTCGGTCACTTTGAAATTATCCTCGCTGCCGACAACCAGTTTGACATTCAGTCCCGCGCGCTCGGCCACCGCCGCGTCGTCGGGCAGATCCTCGCCGGCGAGTTTTTGATGCGCGTCAAGGATCGCATTAAAATGAAATCCCTGCGGCGTCAGGGCACGCCAGAGATTGGTGCGATCGAGCGTCGCCGCGATCGTCGTGCCGTCGCCGCGTTTCACCGTGTCGCGGATCGGCAAAGCGGGGATCGCGCCGGGCGCCTCGTCGAGCGCGACGATGATCCGATCGATCGTGGCATGATCGAGAAAGGGCCGCGCCGCATCGTGAATCAGCACCCGCGTCGGTTTCAGATCGGCGAGGCTCTGCAGGCCGAGGCGCACCGAATCCTGTCGCGCGGCGCCGCCCGCCACCGGCGGTAACAGATCGAGCCCGGCGGTTGCCTGCGCATAAAGATCGTGATCGTCGGGATGATAGACCACGCGCACGGCCGCGATGCCGGGATGGCGGCTCAGGGTTTCGGTCGCATAGCGCAGCAACGGTTTGCCGCCGAGCGACAGATATTGCTTCGGAAGGATGCCGCCGAGACGCAAACCGCGACCCGCCGCGACCACTAAGGCAATCGTCAATTCCATGCGCGAAGCTAGACCAGCCGAGGCCTTCTTGCCAAGAAGGCGCTCCTGGCCTATGCCGTTTGCCAAGGAAACATCCGCATTATGTCCACGAGCCTCGCGCTCAATCTCACCGCGTTGGCGGCGTTGTTGCCGGCCGCTTTTGTCCGCTGGCGCCGCAACGACAGTCGCGATGCGCTCTTCTTTGCCGTGCTGCTGCTCGCGGCCCTGGGCCCGATGCTGTGGTCGGCGGCGCAGCTCGGCGGCGTGTGGCGCACCGGCTTTGCGATGTCGCTTTGGGTGACGATCGCCGCGACGATGCTGCTCTTTGTCGGGCTTGCGATCGCGACGCGACAGGCATGGCGTCTCACGCCCTTGCTGGTGCCTTATCTCCTGCTGCTCGGAATCATCGCGACGATCTGGGCGCGCGCGCCCGAGCTGCCGGTATCCGAAGCGGTGCCGGCGGGCTGGCTCGACGCGCATATCGTGTTCGCGCTGGCGACCTATGGTCTGCTTACGCTTGCTGCCGTCGCGGGCACAGCGGTGTTTCTGCAAGAGCGCGCGATGAAAGCGAAGCATCCGACCGCGCTGACCCGGCTGCTGCCCGCCATCGCCGACAGCGAAATGCTCGAGGTGCGTTTGCTCTACGCGGCGGAAGCAGTGTTGGCCTTGGGAGTCGCGAGCGGCATGGCGGCGCAGCATTTTCTCGGTGGGTCGCTGCTCGAGTTCGATCACAAGACGGTGCTGTCGCTCGCCGCCTTTGTGGTCATCGCCGCGCTTTTGGTCGCGCGTCGGGTGTCGGGTTTGCGCGGTCAGCGCGCGGCGCGCTGGGCCCTGATTGCATATTTGTTGCTGACCTTGGCCTATCCGGGCGTGAAGTTCGTCACTGACGTTTTGATGAGCGGAACTAGCAACGTTTAAACAGTTCGCGCACCGTAACGATTCTCGTTGATTTCATTGTGCAGTGCGGTATGATTAAATACTGAGCATGAGGCAGTTTGCCTATAATATGAGCATATCCCTCGGAAAAATACGATTGGACGATCCCGTCATCCTGGCACCGATGTCAGGGGTGACCGATCTGCCGTTCCGTCGGCTGGTCAAGGCGTATGGCGCCGGTCTCGTCGTGTCCGAGATGATCGCCAGCGAGGCGATGATCCGCGAGACGCGGCAGTCGCTGACGATGGCAAAGAACTGTCCCGACGAGCAGCCGATGTCGGTCCAGTTGGCCGGTTGCGAGCCCGCAGTGATGGCCGAGGCGGCACGGCTCAATGCCGATCGCGGCGCGGCGCTCATCGATATCAATTTCGGCTGCCCGGTAAAGAAGGTCGTCAACGGTCACGCCGGCTCGGCGCTGATGCGCGACGAAATTCACGCCGCGCGCATTCTCGAGGCGGTGGTGAAGGCGGTCGATCTTCCGGTCACGCTGAAGATGCGCACCGGCTGGGACGACAAGACCCGCAACGCGCCGTCGCTCGCGCGTATCGCCGAGGCGAGCGGCATCCGCGCCATCTCGGTCCATGGCCGCACGCGGTGTCAGTTCTATGAAGGCCGCGCCGACTGGGCATTCATCCGCAACGTCAAGGAAGCGGTTTCCATTCCGGTGATCGCGAACGGCGACATCACGACGCTCGACGAAGCGCAGACCGCGCTGACCGAATCCGGCGCCGACGGGCTGATGATCGGACGCGGTGCTTATGGCCGGCCATGGTTCCTGCAACAGGTCATTCATTACCTCAAAACCGGCGAGCGGCTTGCCGCACCGCCGATCCACGAACAACGCGATACCATGCTCGCGCATTACGACGCGATGCTCTCGCATTACGGCATCAACGCCGGCGTGCGGATCGCGCGCAAGCATATCGGCTGGTACTCGAAGGGCCTGCGCGGATCGTCGGAATTCCGCGCGGTGGTCAATCGCGTCGACGATCCGATGCAGGTGAAAGCGATGATCGCCGATTTCTTCGCGCCGCTTCTCGCCGAGGCGGCATAGATGGCGACATTCAGCGCGGCCTTCCGTCGTCCACCGGCCGGCCTCGCCCCCGAAGCACAAGCGATCCTCGCCGCCTTGCCCGATCCGGTCCTGGTCGTCGATGGGCAGGACCGCCTGCGCTACGCGAACATCGCCGCCGAAGCCTTCTTCGATACCGGCGCGATGACCTTGATGGGTCTTTCGCTGCGCGAATTGCTGCCGGGCGACAGCCCGGTGTTTGCCCTCATTGATTCGGTCCGCGTCGGTGGACACAGCGTCTCCGAATACGGCGTCGGCATCGACACGCCGCGTCTCGGCGCGCGGCTGCTGACGGTTCAGGCGGCGCCCCTGGGCGAGGAACACGACCATGTCGTGGTCACGCTACAGGGCCGCTCGATCGCCGATAAGATCGATCGCCAGTTGACCCATCGCAACGCCGCGCGCTCGGTGACGGCGATGGCGTCGATGCTGGCGCACGAGGTCAAGAACCCGCTCTCCGGCATTCGCGGCGCGGCCCAGTTGCTGGAACAGAATGCCACCACCGCTGATCGCGAACTGACGCGTCTCATCTGCGACGAAGCCGATCGCATCTGTGCGCTGGTCGACCGCATGGATGTGTTCTCGGACCGCCGGCCGCTGGAGCGCGCGCCGATCAACATTCACGAGGTGCTGGAGCGTGTCCGTCGCGCCGCGCAATCGGGCTTCGCCCGCACCATCCGCTTCATCGAAGACTACGATCCGTCCTTGCCGGCGATCGACGGCAATCGCGATCTGCTGATCCAGGCGTTTCTCAATCTGGTGAAGAACGCCGCCGAAGCAGCCCCCGCCGAAGGCGGCGAGATCGTGCTCTCGACCCAATACCAGCACGGCATCCGTCTCGCCGTCGCCGGCAGCGACAGCCGGGTTCATCTACCGCTCGTCGTGTCGGTAACCGACAACGGCGAGGGCATTCCCGAAGATCTGCGCAATCATTTGTTCGACCCGTTCGTATCGACCAAGCATAACGGCACCGGCCTCGGCCTGGCGCTGGTCGCCAAAGTTGTCGGCGATCATGGCGGCGTGATCGAGTTCGAAAGCACGCCGCGCGGCACCGTGTTCCGCGTCTATCTGCCGATGGCGCCGCGCGTGGTGACCAAGTCATGAGCCCTCCCGCCACCATTCTCGTCGCTGACGACGACCGCGCGATCCGGACGGTGCTGGGTCAGGCGCTCACCCGGCTCGGCCATGACGTGCGCACGACCTCGAACGCGGCGACGCTGTGGCGCTGGGTGGCCGACGGCGAGGGCGACCTCGTCATCACCGACGTGGTGATGCCTGACGAGAACGGCCTCGACCTGGTGCCACGCATCAAAAAGATCCGGCCCGAACTGCGCATCATCGTGATGAGCGCGCAGAACACGCTGCTGACCGCGGTCAAGGCGACCGAGCGCGGCGCGTTCGAATATCTCCCCAAGCCGTTCGACCTGCGCGAATTGGTCAACATGGTCGAGCGCGCGCTGACCGTGCCGCGCGCCGGCGGCATGACCGCCGCCGAAGCACAGGACGACGACGAACAATTGCCGCTGATCGGCCGCTCGCCGGCGATGCAGGAAATCTATCGCGTGCTCGCGCGCCTGATGGGCACCGACCTCACGGTCATGATCACCGGCGAAAGCGGCACCGGCAAGGAATTGGTCGCGCGCGCGCTGCACGATTACGGCAAGCGCCGCGCCGGCCCGTTCGTCGCGATCAACATGGCGGCGATCCCGCGCGAACTCATCGAGAGCGAACTCTTCGGCCACGAGAAGGGCTCGTTCACCGGCGCGATGGCGCGCGGCGTCGGGCGGTTCGAGCAAGCCCAGAGCGGCACGCTATTCCTCGACGAAATCGGCGACATGCCGCTCGAAGCGCAGACCCGGCTGCTGCGCGTGCTGCAACAGGGCGAATACACCACAGTCGGCGGCCGCACGCCGATCCGCGCCGATGTGCGCATCATCGCCGCGACCCATCGCGATCTGCGCCAACTCACCCGCCAGGGACTCTTCCGCGAGGATCTGTTCTATCGCCTCAACGTCGTGCCGATCCGGTTGCCGCCTTTGCGCGAACGCACCGAGGACATCTCGGCACTGGTCCGCCACTTCTTCGCCCAGGCCGCGTCCGAGGGCCTGCCGAACAAAAACCTCGATCAGGCGGCGATGGAACGGCTGCGGACCTATCGCTGGCCCGGCAACGTGCGCGAGCTTGAAAATCTCGTCCGCCGACTCGCCGCGCTCTACTCGCAGGAAACCATCGGCGTCGATGCGATCGAGGCCGAGCTTGCCGAGGCCGCACCGGCGCAACCATCCACCGAGGCGCTGGGCGAGGAAAATCTCGGGTCCGCCGCCGAACGTCATCTGCGCGACTATTTCGCGGCGCACAAAGGCGGCTTGCCGCCGGCCGGGCTCTATGATCGAGTCTTGCGCGAGATCGAGAAGCCGCTGATCCAACTGAGCCTTAGCGCCACGCGTGGAAATCAGCTCAAGGCGGCCCAGCTCTTGGGCCTCAATCGCAACACCTTGCGCAAAAAAGTGCGCGAATTGGACATCGATGTCGCTCGCGGCCTAAAATAAGGTCATGAGCGGTTCGAGAGAGTTCGTGCTGTGGGCGGGGCGCGTCGGTCTCGCACGCAAACTCGCCGTCGTCCTCGGCGTTTTCGCGGTTCTGTCCGGTGCCGCGACCCTCGCGACCCTGCGGGGCATGTGGCCGGGCGCGTTGTCGCCGCATCTCGATCAACTCTTCCTGCTGCTGAACCTTGTCCTGTTGCTGCCGCTGATCGCGATCGTGGCGTGGCGGCTGGTGCAGCTCTGGGCCGAGCGCCGGCGCGGCCTCGCCGGATCGCGCCTCCATACACGGCTGGTCGTGTTGTTCAGCCTGATCGCCGTGGTTCCGACGATCTTTGTCGCGATCTTCTCCTATCTTCTGTTCAGTTTCGGCGTGCAGGCCTGGTTCAGCGAGCGCGTCAGCACCGCGGTCAACGATTCGCTCGCGGTCGCGCAGGCCTATCTCCACGAACATCAACAGACCATCCGCGCCGACGTCGTCGGCATGGCGAACGATCTCAATCGCGACGCCAATTTCCTCAGCCTCAATCCCGAGCGTCTCAACGACATCGTCCGCGCCCAGGCGGCATTGCGCTCGTTGACCGAAGCGATCGTGTTCGACGGGCAGGGGCGTCTCCTCGCGCGCACCGGTTTCAGCTTCGCGCTCGAACTTCAGCCGGTGCCCGACTGGGCCTTGGCCTCGGCGCGGTCGGGCGACGTCGCGGTGATGACCAACGACAATGACGACCGCGTGCGCGCGCTGGTCCGGCTCGACCGGTTCGGCGATGTCTTTCTTTATGCCGGGCGCTTTATCGATCCCGAAGTCATCAACCACATGAACCAGACCCAGAGCGCGGTCGAGCAGTACCAGCAGCTCGAAGGACAGCGTTCGGATTATCAGATCGCCTTCTCGATCCTGTTCTTCGCGGTCGGCCTGCTGCTGCTCACCGGGGCGGTCTGGGTCGGGCTTTCCTTCGCCACGCGGCTGGCGCGGCCGATCAGCTCGCTGGTGGCCGCCGCCGAGCGCGTCCGCAGCGGCGATCTGTCCGCGCGGGTGCCGGCGGGCGACAGCGACGAAGAGTTCAGCTCACTGTCGCGCGCCTTCAATCGCATGACGCATCAGTTGCAGACTCAGCAAAGCGAATTGATCGAAGCCAACCGTCAGCTCGATCAGCGCCGGCGTTTCACCGAGACCGTGCTGGCCGGTGTTTCGGCCGGCGTGATCGGGCTCGATCAGCAGGGACGTATCAATCTGCCGAATCGCTCGGCCTCGCTGTTGCTCGGCACCGACCTCGATCAGCATATCGGCCGCGAACTGGTCGATGCCGTTCCGGAAATGGCCGGCCTCGTCGAGGAAGCCGAGCGCCGCCCCGATCGCCTCGCCGAGGCGCAAGTCCAGATCGTGCGCAGCGGGCGGGCGCGGACGTTGCTCGTCCGCATCGCGGCGGAACGCCTCGAAGGCGAAGCCAAGGGTTACGTCGCCACCTTCGACGACATCACCGAGCTCCAGGGCGCGCAGCGCAAGGCAGCCTGGGCCGACGTCGCGCGGCGCATCGCTCATGAGATCAAGAATCCGCTGACCCCGATCCAGTTGTCGGCCGAGCGCCTGAAACGCAAATATCTCGGTGAGATCAAAAGCGATCCCGAGACGTTTGCCGCCTGCACCGATACGATCATCCGCCATGTCGGCGATATCGGCCGCATGGTCGACGAATTCTCGTCCTTCGCGCGGATGCCGGCGCCGGTGCTGCGCGACGAAGACCTCGGCGAGATCGTGCGTCAGGCCGCCTTCCTACAGCGCGCCGCGACGCCTGAGATCAAGGTCGAAACCGAACTGCCGCCCGTGCCGGTGCGGCTCTCGTGCGATTCACGCCAGGTCGCGCAGGTTCTCATCAACCTGATGAAGAACGCCGCGGAATCGATCCAATCGCGCGACAGCGATGTGCCGCCGGGCCGGATCGTGGCACGCCTCGGCGAAGCCAACGGTGACGTCGTGATTGAGGTGATGGATAATGGCCGCGGCCTGCCGGTCGAGGGGCGCGAACGCCTGACCGAGCCTTATGTGACCACGCACGTCAAGGGAACCGGCCTCGGTCTCGCCATCGTCAAGAAGATCATGGAAGATCATCACGGCGAGCTGGTGCTCGATGACAATGACGGCGGCGGCGCCTGTATGCGGCTCGTGTTCCATCGTCAGGATGCCAAGCCGGCGACCAAGCCCGTTCTCAAAGTAGAAGCCTAGACCATGCCGCAGGATATTCTCGTCGTCGATGATGAGGCCGATATCCGCACCCTGATGTGCGGCATTCTGGCCGACGAGGGCTACGATACGCGTCAGGCCGGCAACAGCACCGAGGCCCTGGCCGCGATGCGCGCGCGTCAGCCGTCGCTGCTCGTCCTCGACATCTGGCTGCAGGGCAGCGAACTCGACGGGCTCGAAATCCTCAAAGTGGTCAAACGCGAATTGCCGGCGCTACCGGTGGTGATGATCTCGGGCCACGGCAACATCGAGACCGCGGTCGCCGCGATCAAGCTCGGCGCTTACGACTTCATCGAAAAGCCGTTCAAGTCCGATCGTCTTCTGCTGATCGTCGAGCGCGCGATCGAGGCGGCACGGCTGCGACGCGAGAACGAGGAACTGAAGGCGCGCGCCGGCGGCGAGGACGACCTGATCGGCGTCTCGCATGCGAGCCTCCAGTTGCGGCAGCAGATCGACCGCATCGCTCCGACCAACAGTCGCGTGCTGATCACCGGCCTTCCGGGCGTCGGCAAGGAAATCGCGGCGCGCCTCCTGCACGCGCGCTCGCGGCGCAGCGCCGGACCGTTCGTGGTCTTGAGCTGCGCGACGATGCGCCCCGAGCGCTTCGAGCCCGAGTTGTTCGGCACCGACGCCGGCGTCGATGGTCCCGAGAGCCCGCGCAAGGTCGGCACCTTCGAGCAGGCGCATGGCGGCACGCTGTTCCTCGACGAAGTCGCCGACATGCCGATCGAGACGCAAGGCAAGATCGTCCGCGCGCTCCAGGACCAGACTTTCGAGCGCGTCGGCGGCACCAGGGTCAAGGTCGACGTTCGCGTCATCGCATCGAGCAATCGCGACCTCGCCGTGGAGATTGCCGCCGGACGCTTCCGCGAGGATCTTTATTACCGTCTTGCCGTAGTGCCGGTTCTGGTCCCGCCATTGCGTCAGCGCGTCGAGGACGTGCCCTTGCTCGCGCGTCATTTCATGCAGCGCGCGGCGGAATCTGCGCGGCTCACCCCACGCGACATCGGCGAAGATGCGATGGCCGCGCTGCAATCCTATGAATGGCCGGGCAATGTGCGTCAGCTCAAGAACGCGATCGACTGGACCCTGATCATGGCGCCGGGCGGGGCGACCGATCCGATCCGCGCCGACATGCTGCCGGCCGAGATCGGCGCGATCGCGCCGGCTGTCGTGCGTTGGGACAAGGGCGGCGAGTTGATGGCGCTGCCGTTGCGCGATGCGCGCGAGATGTTCGAGCGCGAATATCTTCTGGCGCAGATCACCCGCTTCGGCGGCAATATCTCGCGCACCGCCGCCTTCGTCGGGATGGAGCGTTCGGCGCTGCACCGCAAGCTCAAATCCCTCGGCGTGTTCAACGGCGAACGCGGCAATAGCGACGCGGCCGTCAAAGCCGACACGGCGGACATGCCGGTCAAAGCCGATTTGCCCGAAGCGGAATAATCCATGTCGCGGATCGCTTACGTCAACGGACGCTATGTCCCGCATCGCGCGGCGCGCGTTCATATCGAGGATCGCGGCTATCAGTTCGCCGACGGCTGTTACGAAGTCGTCGCCATCCGCAACGGCGTCTGCGTCGACGCGGGGCTTCATCTGGCGCGGTTCCATCGCTCGCTCGAGGCGCTGAAGATCAAGCCGCCGATGGGCGATGCGGCGCTGATGACGGTGATGCGCGAGGTGGCGCGGCGCAATCTCGTCCGCGAGGGCTACGTCTACATGCAGGTCACGCGCGGTGCCGCGCCGCGCGATTTCGCTTTTCCGGCCGGGATCAAACCGAGCCTGGTGATGACCGCGCGGCGCAAGACCCTGATCGATCCGCGACTGATCGCCGAAGGGATCAAGGTCATCACCGTGCCCGATCTGCGCTGGAACCGGCCCGACATCAAATCGATCGCGCTGTTGCCCAACGCGCTCGGCAAGGAACAGGCGAAGCAGGCCGGCGCCTTCGAGGCGTGGCAGGTGGATCGCGACGGCAACGTGACCGAGGGCACGTCTTCCAATGCGTGGATCGTCACATCGACAGGCGAGGTGGTGACCCGCCGCGCCGACAACGCGATCCTCAACGGCGTCACCCGCCAGGGGCTCATCCGCGTGATCGCCGAGGCCGGCCTCAAATTCGTCGAACGGCCGTTCAGCGTCGCCGAGGCGAAGGCCGCGCGCGAGGCCCTGCTGACCAGCAGCACGAATTTCGTTCTGGCGGTGGTGCGGATCGACGATGCGCCGATCGCTGACGGCAAACCCGGACCGCTCGCGCGCCGGCTCGGCGACGCTTATTCGGCTTACGCCGCGTCGGGTGGACAGGACCGATGAGCGATGCGCCGCGCGCCGTCGTGTTCGACTGGGACAACACGCTGGTCGATAGCTGGGCGACGATTCACGAGGCGCTGGTCCTGACCTTTACCGCGATGGGCCGCGAGCCGTGGAGCTTCGCCGAAACCAAACTGAAAGTGCGCCAAAGCCTGCGTGATGCGTTTCCGGTGCTGTTCGGCGACCGTTGGGAGGAAGCACGCAAGCTTTACCTCGACAGCTTCACCGCGATCCATCTCGAACGCCTGACGGCAGTGCGAGGCGCCGAGGACTTATTGAAAGATGTCAGAACCGCGGGATTCTATTCGGCCCTGTTGAGCAACAAGACGGGGAGGCTGTTGCGCCGCGAGGTCGAACATCTCGGCTGGGGCGGCTATTTCACCAAGCTGATCGGCGCGGGCGACGCGGGCGCCGACAAGCCCGACCCGCTGGCGATGGCGATGGCGCTCGAGGGCAGCGGCTTTGCCGGCAACACAGTCTGGTATGTCGGCGATACCGCGATCGACATGGAATGTGCCGCGCGCGCCGGCTGCGTCGGCGTCCTGGTCGGCGCGGTCGATCCCGCGGATCCGGGCTTCGTCCAATATCCGCCGGCTCAGACCTTCGCCGATGTCACGGCGTTGGCGCGGCATTTGACCGCAGCGGCCCCTCGATCCAGCGAAACCCGGTGAGTATCCCGCCGTCAAACCGGCATTCGACGCCGATCCGGCGCGCATAAGGGCTGTTGGCGGGCACGGACTTCCGGATTCCCGAGACCTGGGTAACGATCGTGGTGCCGTCCTGGGACACTAGCGGCGTGCCCATATCCACGCCGTTTTCGGGAAATGCCCGGCGCATGATATCGGCGCAGCGGTCGGTGTAGCTGACGCTGCCGAAGGCGCCCTGAGCGTCAAATCCGAGGGTCGACATGCGCTCGCACCCGGCCAAAAGCGCCGTTCCCAGGACCACCGCCGAAATCGCTCGGCCGATTCGCGCTAAAATCCAAAAATTCATCGACATTCCAGTCGATTGTGCCCCGGTGACGGACGAAAGACAAATTGCCTCATGTGACGGGCTTGTCATTTCCCTTCGACACCCAATTTTGCTATCCAAGGGAGAAGCATATCGAAGGCTTCTCCCCGCTCGTCGGAGAGGGCCGTGGTCCGATCGGCTCCAATAACTCAAGAAGGGGAATCCCCATGTCGTCGGAAAAAACTCAGAATGTTCAGGACGTTTTTCTGAACAACGTGCGCAAGAACAAGACTCCGGTAACGGTCTTCCTGGTCAACGGGGTCAAGCTGCAAGGCATCATTACCTGGTTCGACAATTTCTGCGTCTTGTTGCGTCGCGACGCGCATTCGCAGCTCGTCTACAAGCATGCGATCTCGACCGTCATGCCGTCGGCGCCGATCCAGTTATTCGAACCGGGAATGGGTACCGAAGAAGTCTGAGCGGATGGCAGCTGATACGCGCGGAGAGCAGGGCTCCGTCGGACGCTGTCTCGTCATTCATCCGGTCCTTCGTAACGCGCCCGCGTCGCGCGGCGAGAATCTGCGCTCGCCCGAGATGCGGCTCGAAGAAGCGACCGGGCTTGCCGCCGCGATCGATTTGCGCGTCGTGCTCGCCGAGATCGTTCGCGTTGGCACCTGGCGACCCGGCACACTGATCGGGTCGGGCGCCACCCAGCGTCTCGGCGAGGTGATCAAGGACAACGAGATCGCGGTGGTCGTGGTCGATGCCACGGTCACGCCGGTGCAACAGCGCAATCTCGAAACCGCGTGGGCGTGCAAGGTCATCGACCGCACCGGCCTGATCCTCGAAATCTTCGGCGCGCGTGCGCGAACCCATGAAGGCCGCTTGCAGGTCGAACTCGCGTCGCTGACCTATCAGCGCTCGCGCCTCGTGCGATCCTGGACCCATCTCGAACGGCAGCGCGGCGGCTTCGGCTTCCTCGGCGGCCCCGGCGAAAGCCAGCTCGAAATGGATCGCCGGCTCATCACCGATCGCATCGTGCAGTTGAAGCGCGAGCTGAACGGCGTCAAGCGCACCCGCGCGCTCCATCGCGAGGCGAGGAAACGCGTGCCCTATCCGGTGATCGCGCTCGTCGGTTACACCAATGCCGGCAAATCGACGCTGTTCAATCGGCTGACCAAGGCCGAAGTCGTCGCCGCCGACATGCTCTTTGCGACGCTCGACCCGACCATGCGCAAGCTCGATCTGCCGTCAGGGCGCATCGCGATCCTCTCCGATACGGTGGGATTCGTGTCCGACCTGCCGACGTCGCTGGTCGCGGCGTTTCGCGCGACGCTCGAGGAAGTGACCGCCGCCGATCTCATCGTCCATGTCCGCGACGTGCATCATCCGGAAACCGAGGCGCAGCGCGACGACGTTCACGCCGTGCTGACCGAACTCGGCCTTGGCGAGATCGTCGAGCAGGGCCTGGTCGAGGCGCTCAACAAGATCGATCTCCTGTCCGAGGACGGGAAGGCGGCGCTGTTCAATCAGGCGCGGCGCAACGACGAGGCCGTGCCGGTCTCGGCGGTAACCGGCGAAGGATGCGAGGCGTTGCTGGAACTCGTCGAGCGCCGGCTCAATGTCGACCGCAGTTCGGTGAAGCTCGACGTGCCGTTGAAGGACGGCGCGGCGATCGCCTGGCTCTATCAGCACGGCGAGATCATCGAGCGCGAGGACGACGACGAGAACGCCCATGTCGAAGTCCGCCTGACCAAGGCCGATCTCGGCCGGTTCAAGGGCGCGTTTCCGGCGGACTGAACACAGCCTTGCATAGAAATTGTTCCCTAAACGTTCTTGAAATTCCCGATATTTCTCTGGTAGCGTCTTCGCCGTCCAAAGCGGGAGGGATGAATGTGGAGGAGTATCGGGGCGCTGATCGCATTGCTGGTCCTGGCCGGCTGCGCGCCGCCGGTCGATCCGAACGCGCCGCTTCAGGTCAAGGTTTCCGGCGACGCGTTCAGCAAGGACATCACGCTCACCGGTCCGCTCTTTCATCAGGAGCGGCTGGCCAGCTACGCGGGCGAAACCTGGGGCCTGCGCAGCTTCGTCGATCCGAAGGCGCATACCGCCACGCATCAGCTTTACGCCCAGCTCGATTACGACAAGAACATCGCGAACAACGTCTACTACGCCGCCGATAACAGCGCCCGCGACTACAAGCCGAAGGTCATCTATCGCGAGCGTTGCGGCCGTAGCCAATACTGCACCATCGATACGGATCACCTGACCATCGACGTCGACGAAGCGACCTTGCGCGCGAATGCGGCGAGCGGCATGGCTTTCAAGTTCAGCGCCAATTCCGGCTATGCGGTCATCGTGAAAGTCAGTCCGCGCATGATTGCCGCCCAGCTCGATGCCGAACAGCGGGTTCTGTCGGGTGCCGTGGTGGTCGGACAAACCGTACCGAGCGGTGAGTCGATCGTCACCGCCTCGAATTCGCCGCCGACGCCGCCACCGCCGGACGAAAAACCCGCACCGACCGGCAACATTTTTCGCGGCCTTACGCCGCGCGATCTGCCGTCCGGCGGCGGAATCGTGGTGGATCGTGTCGACCCCGGCACGCCGGCCGAACTCGCCGGAGTTCAGGTCGGCGACCGGATCACGGGTTACGACGGTCACCCGGTGAAGACCGTGCAGGAATTGCAGAATCTGATCGCGAAGACGCCGCCGGGGAAACGCGTCAACATGGACCTCATCCGGCATCGCGAGCCGGTGACGGTGTCGCCACAATCGTAATCCTCTCTTCCGTGTGCCCGTCAAACCTTGGATAAAGAGGGCCAAGGGAGACACGGTATGAAACTGGCATTCATCGGCCTGGGCGTGATGGGATCGCCGATGGCGGGGCATCTCGCCGCCGCCGGGCATCAGGTCACCGTCTATAACCGCACGGCCGCGAAAGCGCAGGCCTGGGCGGCAAAGCACGGCGGCAAAACCGGTGCGACGCCGGCCGAAGCCGCCGCCGGCGCCGAGATCGTCTTTACCTGCGTCGGCAATGACGACGATGTGCGCGCGGTCGTGCTCGGCGATCAGGGCGCGCTGGCCGGCATGGCGCGCGGCGGCATCCTCGTCGATCACACGACGGCCTCGGCCGAACTCGCGCGCGAACTCGACCGCGCGGCCAAGGGCAGGGGACTCGGCTTCCTCGACGCGCCGGTCTCGGGCGGGCAGGCGGGCGCCGAAAGCGGCAAGCTCACCGTCATGGTCGGCGGCGACGAAGCAAGCTTCACGCGCGCCGAACCGGTGATGGCGCATTACGGCCGCGCGGTCACGCTCATGGGGCCGCCGGGCAATGGCCAGCTCACCAAGATGGTCAACCAGATCCTGATTGCCGGTCTGGTTCAGGCCTTGTCGGAGGGGTTGAACTTCGCGGTGCGCGCCGGGCTCGATGCGCGCAAGGTCGCCGATGTCGTCGCCAAGGGCGCGGCGCAATCCTGGCAGCTCGAGAACCGCTATCAGACCATGCTCGACGGCAAATTCGATTTCGGTTTCGCGGTCGACTGGATGCGCAAGGACCTCGCGATCTGTCTCGCCGAGGCAAGGCGCAACAAATCGGCGCTGCCGGTGACGGCGCTGGTCGATCAGTTCTACGAGCGGGTTCAGGAACGCGGCGGCGCGCGCTGGGATACGTCGAGCCTCATCCATCTCCTGACCAAGCCGTGACGAGCGCCGCATGAGCCGACACATCGCCGGCGCGATGACCGCCGCCATTCGCGGCGTGACCGGTGTGATGACCAAGTGGCAGGGCATCGCGACGCGCGCGCAGATCGCCGCCGATCTCGTCCCGCGCGTGAAGGTCGCAACGAAGCACGGCGATCTCAGCTTCTATACGCCGTCGAAAACCGCGGTCTATTGGCCGCGCCGCGGCATGGGCACCGAGCCCGACACGCTGCGCTGGCTCGATCGCATGGCGCCGGGCAGCGTGCTGTGGGATATCGGCGCGAGCGTCGGGATATATTCGCTTTATGCTGCCGCGCGCGGCGACATGGAGGTGTTGGCGTTCGAGGCCAATCCCTATACCTATCACTGCCTGTTGCAGAACACGCGCGAGAACCGGCTCGACGGGAAACTGAAACCCTATTGCGTCGCGCTGGCCGAAACCGCGTCGCTCGGCTCGCTCTATCTCGACAGCGTCGAGGCCGGCACGGTCGGCAACGCGTTCGGCGACCCCGCCAACAGTCTCCTGCGCACGAGCGCCGGCACGATCGACGTGCCGATGGTGTCGCTGTCGATCGACGCGCTCGCCGGCGCATTCGGCGCGGCGTTCCCGACCCATATCAAGATCGACGTCGACAGCATCGAGGAACAGATCGTTGCCGGCGGCGCCAAGACGCTCTGCGATCCGCGCGTCAAATCGGTGCTGATGGAACTGCATCGCGACATCAACCAGCCGGACGGCCGTTCGGCGGCGATCGTCGAGCGCATGCGGTCTTACGGGTTTTCGATCGACGAATCCGATTCGGGCGGCTCGGTGAACTGCCTGTTCGTGAGGCCCGAACCCCGCGCTTGACAGGACGGGCCAACCTCCCGATCCTTGATCCCAACAAAATAAGACGATCAGGGGAGGGCACGATGCGGCTCGGCTTGATGGGGACGGTACTGCTCGCGGGCGCGATCGCGGCGGGTTCGGTGCAGGCGCAGACACCGGCGCCGGTCAACATACGGATCGCCTGGGTCATACCGGTCGCCAATTGGGCGTCGATCCTCTACGAGAAAAAAGACCTGATGACGCATTACGGCAAGACCTACACGGTCGAGCCGATCCATTTCGCCGGCACGCCGCCGATGATCACGGCGCTTGCCTCGGGCCAGCTCGACATCGCCGATCTTGCCTATTCGTCCTTCGCGCTCGCGGTCGTGAACGCGGGCATGAAAGACCTGAAGGTCATCGGCGACGAGGCGCAGGACGGCGCCAACGGCCATTACTCCGGCCAGTATTACGTCCTCAAGGACGGGCCGATCAAAACCATCGAAGACCTCAAAGGCAAGGTGATCGCCGATGTCGGCGCCGGCTCGGCGGTCGATATCGCGATCAAGGCGATGCTCAAGCATCACGGACTGGAAACGCCGCGCGACTATGCCGCGATCGAAGCCGGGTTCCCCAACATGGAAGCCCTGCTGCGAGAAAAGAAAGCCGATCTCGTGGCGGCGGTCGCGCCGTTCAACACCTCGCCGAGCTTCATCGCCATCGCCAAGCCGCTGTTCAGCGCGGTCGATGCGCTGGGCGGGCCGACGCAATTCGTGGTCTGGACCGCGCACGCCGATTTCGTGAAGACGAACCGTCCGGCGCTGGTCGATATGTTCGAGGACGCGATCCGCGCGACGCGCTGGCTGACCGACCCGAAGAACCACGACGCGGTGATCGAGATCGCGATGCGCCTGACCAAGCAGCCCGCGGTCAACGTGGCGTCGTCCTATACGATGGACGATCTCTACCGCGACCCAAACATGCTGCCCAATATCGACAACCTGCAACGCGCGATCGACGCGCAGTTCGAGGTCGGGTTCCTCAAGGAAAAACTCGACGTGAAGCCGTTCGTCGATCTGAGCCTCGTCAAGGAAGCCGCCGCCAAAATCAAATAGGCGGCGGATCGATAAAACAACCAGGAGATTGCGCGATGACCCGGACAAATTTCGGTATGGCGAAGCTTGCGGCCTTGAGCCTCGCCGGGCTCATCGCACTGGGAAACCTGCCGGCCGCCGCCGAGGAGGTCGAGCACGCGACGCTCGCCATTCCCGGTGTGACGATCGGCTTCATCACCCGGTTCATCGCCGACGACGAGAAATTCTGGGCGAGGCAGGGGCTCGACGTCAAAATTCTCGATATCGCCGGCATCGGTTCGATGAACGCGGTGATCTCGGGCTCGGTCGAGTTCTCGATGTCGTCGGGTCCGTCGATCACCCGCGCCAAGGCGCATGGCCAGAACCTGACCGCGCTGGCGACCGCGATCAATCAAGCCGATGAAGACATCGTGCTGCGCAAAAGCATCACCGATGCCGGACATTTCGATCCGAAATCGTCGATCGTCGAACGCGGCAAGCTGCTGAAGGGGAAGACGCTGGCGGTCGGCGGCATCGGCGCCATTCCCGATGTCGTCCTCAAGGTGATCGCGATTCAGGCCGGGCTCGGGCGCGACGACGTGATCGTCACCGCGATGCAGCCGCCCGAATACATGGCCGCGTTCTCCCGCAACGCGATCGACGGCTTCGTCAGCGGTCCGCCGTTCATCCAGCAGGCCGTCCTCGCCGGAACCGGCGTGGTCCTCACCGATACGACCAAGGGCGAGCCCGTCGAATATTCACCGCAATCGGCGGGACTCCTCCTGGCGCGCGCCGATTACTGCCCGGCGCATCGTTCCGTCTGCACCAAGATGGTCCACGGCATCGTCGAGGCGGCGAAGTTTCTGCACGAACATCGCGCCGAATCGATCAAGATCGCGAAAGCGCATTTCGCCAATTATGGCGACGACGTGATCGCCGCTTCGGTCGACATGCTGATCGCGATGACCCCGTCGCCGCCGCTGACCACGGCGAAGATGCTGGAGAACGGCGACCTCATCAACATTGCCGCCGGCTTCCTCAAGCCGGAAGACAAGCTCGCCAAATACGACGATTTGATCGACAACCAGTATGTGAAGTAGGGCGGGCGCGCCCTTCGACGTCCATTATTCATCGTCATGCCCGGCCATGTGCCGGGCATCCACGTCTTGCGGTCTTAGCAGCAAAGGCGTGGATGGCCGGGTCAAGCCCGGCCATGACGGTTCGATTTGAGCAGCTACCGCTCTTCCGTCTTCGCCGTCACCCATAGCGCTTCCATCTCGTCGAGCGAGGCGGTGCCCGGCAGCTTGCCCTGTTCGGTCAGCAGCGTCTCGACCCGGCGAAACCGTCGCTCGAATTTGCGCGAGGCGCCGCGCAAGGCTTTCTCCGGATCGGTGTCGAGCTTCCGCGCCAGGTTCACCACCGCGAAGAGCAGGTCGCCGATCTCGTCCTCGATCCGCGCCGGGCCTTCGCCCATCGCGACGCAGACCTCGGCGATTTCCTCGTCGATCTTGTCGAGCACCGGTTCGACATTGGGCCAGTCGAAGCCGACGCGCGCGGCGCGGCGCTGGAGTTTGACCGCGCGGGTGAGGGCGGGCATCCCGACGCCGACCCCGTCCAAGGCGCTGGCCGCGCCCTTGGCCTGGCGCTCGCCGGCCTTCTGTTCCTCCCAGGCCACGGTCTGGGCTTCGGGCGACTCGATCGCCACGTCGGCGAAGACGTGGGGGTGCCGCCGGACCATCTTGTCCGAGATCGCCCCGGCGACATCGTCGAAGACGAACTGGCCGGCTTCCTCGGCCATGCGGGAATGGAACACGACCTGGAGCAAAAGGTCGCCAAGCTCTTCCTTCAGCGCCGGCGTGTCGTCCGCCTCGGCAGCTTCGGCGACCTCATACGCTTCCTCGATCGTGTACGGCGCAATGGTCCGAAAACTCTGCGCGACGTCCCACGGACAACCCGATTGCGGATCGCGCAACCGCGCCATGATCGCCAAAAGCCGGTCGAGTTCGGGGGAAGAGGTCATCTCAGAGGCTCCGGGCTGCGTACAAAGGAATACCGTAAAACCAATGGATTAGGGTAGAAAACCTAATCTGGCGCCACGACCTAAATAACGCATAATGTATATTATGAGAAATTATTGCTTATTGAGCGCCGCCTAGTGGCCTTATCCATCGGACCTGTCCGGCAACAGCCGGCAGAGAAATTTCCTGCCGAAGTGAATTCCGTAACAGCAGTAACAATGGATCGAGGCTTCCACGCGGCCTGCCATCAGGCTGCGGCCGCTGCCACTCGTCAAGAAACGCATGTACAGCCTGAATTTCTTCCGGCGTACCGAAGAGCTGTATTTTCGCCACAGCGCTTTCCATCATCCGAGCGAATTCTGGAGTTAAGTCGCGATTCGAAGCCATCGTTAGTTCGTCATAAGCTTCGATAAGATAGCCGGTCACCATCTGGTGACGCCGGTTAGTGTCGTCGCGATTGGAAGTAAGGCGGCTATTCAGGAACCAGCCTATGACCAACGCTGCGGTCGCAACAAAACCGGTTCCTAGCGTCACCCACGATTGCTCGGTCATTGTTCGATCTCCGTCAAAGCCCCAAGCCGCGTCCCAGCCAGTAGGCTACCACGACGATCTGGTGGAAGCCGATGTTGAAGACGAAACCGGCGAGGGCGAGGATCCAGCCTTCGCTGAACCACAGCACGAGCAGGGCGGAAGCAATCGCAACCAGAAGGAACGGGCGGCTAACGGGGGCCAATCCCCTCACCCCAACGCCACCGCTTCAGGCTGCCAGAACACCGCGCGGTTTCGTAACCAGATCAGCGCGCGGTCCAGCGCGAAACCGATGATGGCGACGGCCGCTATGCCAGCCAATGACTTGGCATCATCGAACGAGGCTGAGGCGAACTGGATGTAGTAGCCGAGGCCGACGCTTTCGCCGATGATCTCGGTCGAGACCACGATGATCAGCGCGACCGGCAGCGCGATGCGGAACCCGGTGAAGATCATCGGCAATGCCGCCGGCAACAGGACGCGCCAGAACAATTGCCGCGAATTGGCACCCATCGAGCTTCCGGCCCAGACCATGGTGTTCGGGACCGCCCGGATGCCCTGGTAGGTATGGAGCGTGATGACGAACATGCCCTCGAGGAACACCAGGGCGATCTTCGAGGCGTCGCCGAGCCCGAAAATGAAAATGAACACCGGATAAAGCGCGATGCGCGGAATTGGAAAGCCGAACGAGAAGATCGGTTCGAACAGCGCGTCGATCGTCCGGTTGCGCGCCATCGCGGCGCCGAGCGTGCAGCCGGCAACCACCGCCATCAGGAACCCGCCGAGCGCCCGATAGAGCGTAACCGTGGTGTGATGGATCAGCACGCCCGACAACAGATCGCGCCAGAAGATCTGGCCGATCAGCATCAGGCTCGGCACCAGACGCGGCTGAACCCAGCCCGAATGCGATACGATTTCCCAGCACGCCAGCAGCAGCGGCACGGAGTACCAGTGCGCGAGGAAGTCGCGGAGTTTTGACGGGAAGGGCGTCACACCGCCCTCCCCGGCCATGACGGGGAAAAGGGCAAGGCCTCACCCATTGCCGGCCTCGCTGCCCAGCGTCTGGCCGACCAGCAGCTTGCGGCGCGCGATGCGCATCAGGCGGTCGGCGCCGAAACCCAGCAAACCGATGATCAGCAGCGCGACATACATAATGTCGAAGCGCAGCGATTCCTGCGCCGCGCCGATGAGATAACCCAGGCCTTCGTTCGCCGCGATCAGTTCGGACGTCACCATGATGATGAGGCTCAGCGCAAGGCCGACGCGCAGGCCGTTGAAGACCTGCGGCATCGCCGCCGGCACGACAACCCGCCGGAACACCTGCCAGCGCGAGGCACCCATGTTGCGGGCCGACCAGATCAGCACCCGCTCGACGCTTTTGGCGCCATAGAACGACGCGATGAAGGTCGGATAGAACACCGCCATGATGATGATGACGAATTTCGCGGTGTCGCCGATGCCGAACCAGGTGAAGATCAGCGGCAGCAGCGCGATCTTGGGCACCGGATAGGTCAGCGAGATGATCGGATCGTAGAAATTCTCGACCGGCTTCAAGACGCCGGCGGTGAGGCCCGCGAGCGTACCGAAGAACGCGCCGACGGCGAAGCCGACCGTCGCGCGCTCGATGCTGCGGCCGGTATGCTTGAAGATCGAGCCGTTGAGCGTCATCGCCCAAAGCGTCTTCACCACCTCGGTCGGCGCCACGACATAGCGCGGCGCGATGCCGGTGCGCGCATAGATTTCCCAGGCGATCAGGAGCGCAACCGGCACGGCGGCGCCGCGCAGGAACCGGATCATGCGCGGCCGTCCGGGGTCTGCGCGCGCGCGGCGATCACCTCGACATGGAGGAGATCCCAGACCTTGTTGCGATAGGCGGCATATTCCGGGGTCTTCTTGATGTCGAGCCGGCGCGGGCGCGGCAGGTCGACGCGAAAATCCTCTTTCACTTTGCCCGGCCTTGCCGTCATTACCACGACCCGGTCCGAGAGATAGATCGCTTCGTCGATGTCGTGGGTGATGAAGATCACGGTCTTGCCGGTCTTGCCCCAGATTTCGAGGAGTTCTTCCTGCATCAGTTCGCGGGTCTGGGAATCGAGCGCGCCGAACGGCTCGTCCATCAGCAGGATTCGCGGATCGAGCACGAGGATGCGCGCGAGCGCCACCCGCTGTTTCATGCCACCCGACAGCTCGGCCGGATAATGATCGCGGAAGCCTTCGAGGTGGACGAGATCGAGATAGCGATCAGCCGTCGCCTCGCGCTCGGCCTTGGGCACGCCCTTGATCTCGAGCGGCCACATGACGTTGCCATGCGCGGTGCGCCACGGGAAGAGCGCGTATTCCTGAAAGATCACGCCGCGATCGGGACCGGGCCCGAGGATCGGCTTGCCGTCGAGACGCAGCGCGCCCTGGTCGACCGGCACGAACCCCGCGAGCATATGGAGCAGCGTGGTCTTGCCGCAGCCCGAGGGCCCGACGATGGAAACGAACTCGCCCTCCTTCACCATCAGGTCGATGCCGTCGATCGCACGAATCACCCGCTCCTTGCGGGTGAACTCCTTGACCAAGTGATCGATCTCGAGAAACGGCATGCGCTCGGTCACACCTTAGCCGTCATGGCCGGGTTAGCCGTCATGGCATTCCGACGAAAGACACACCACGGAGAAACGGAGGACACGGAGGAAGAATTCATTTCCCTTCTTCTCCGTGTCCTCCGTGTCTCCGTGGTTAAAAGGGTTTGTTTATCATCCGTCATGGCCGGGCTTGTCCCGGCCATCCACGACTTTCTTGCCGCGATCGCAAGACGTGGATGCCCGGCACGAGGCCGGGCATGACGGTGAAAAAGCAAGGAGGTCATACGAACGTCTACGGCGTCAGCGTCGTGTCGACGATGTCGGCGATGTTCACCTTGGTGTCCTGGAAGTGGAATTCCAGTTCGACCGCCTGCTGGCGTTCAAGGATCTTGATGTCGGGTTTGACCGCCGGGTCGTGATAAAAATCCGGCGCGTCGAGGAATTCCTCGGGCTTCAGCAAAACCATCTGCGACTTCAGCAGATACTCGCGCGCCTCGTGGAGATGCGCGGTGTACCATTTCGTCGTCGAGATGAAATCGGCCAGGAACAGCTTCAGCACGTCGCGATGCTTGTTGATGTAATCGGGGCTCGCCATCAGCATTTCGAGATAATCGTCCTCGCCCGAAATTTCCGAGGCGTTGAAAAGCTGGCGCAAGCCGCCCTGCTTCATCTCGATATAGCCGAACGGCAGCGGCAGCACGGCGAGATCGATCAAACCGGAACGCACCGCCGTGCCCTGGCTGGGGAATCCGATCACGGTGAACTTCACGTCCTTGTCGGGATCGAGCCCGGCCTTGAGCACGGCGCGGCGCTCGGTCAATTCGGTGTCGGATTTATAGCCGTTGATGCCGAGCGTCTTGCCCTTCAGATCGGCGAGCGTCTTGATCGGCCCGTCCGCCTTGACCGCATAGGGCGTCTCGAAACCCTTGGAGCTGTCCATTGAGATCGAGCCGATCATCTTCAATGGCACGCCTTTCGAGGCGGCGAACATCATCGACGCGGCGCTGCCGGTGCTGAGATCGATGTCGTCGGCCTGATAGGCCTTGAAGCGCGGCTCGGAACCGCGGAACAGCGTGAACTCGAGCGTATAGGCCTTGCCCTGGTTGGTGCCGAGTTCCGGATGATCCTTCATCAGCCAGAGATTGTCCTCCGCCGACGGACCGTGCCCGATCCGGATCTTGAGCGGATCGGCGCACGCGCCACCCGCGGCGAACAGAATCAGCGCCGCGAGAGCGGCCGGGGCCTTACTGCGGAACGAGGGTGTCATCGACATAATCCGCTACCTTTACCTTGGTGTCCTGGAAACCGTATTTGAGCAGAACGTCCTGCTGAATTTCGAGATCGGCGATCGAGGGCTTGCCCGAAGGCTTGCGATACATCTCGGGCGACGGCAGGAATTCCTCGGGCTTGAGGAGCACCATCTGCGCCTTGATCAGGTCTTCGCGCGATTCTTTGGTGTGTTCGGTGAACCATTTCGTCGAGGCGACGAAATCGCTGAGAAACGCCTTCACCACGGCGCGATGCTTATCGATGAATTCCTGATGCGTCAGGATCATCTGCAGTTCTTCATCCTCGGGGATGATGTCCTTGGTGGTGAAGATGGTACGCAGGCCGCCCTGCTTGTTCTCGTTGTAATAGAAGACGCCGCCGAACGAGCCGACATCGATCAGCTTCGAGCGCACCGCGTTGCCCATGTTGGGGAAACCGACCACGGCGAATTTCACGTCCTTGTCGGGATCGAGCCCGCCCTTGACCGCCGCGATCCGCTCCCAGAGTTCGGTGCCGGATTTATACGCGTTGACCGCCATGATCTTGCCCTTGAGATCGGCGAAACCGTGGATCGGCGAATCCTCGCGCACCATGAAATGCGCGTTGAAGCCCTTGGTGCTTTCCATCGAGATCGACGCGATCAGCTTGAACGGCACGCCCTTCGAAGCAGCGAACAGCGCCGACGCGCCGCTCGCCGTCGCGATGTCGAGATCGCCCGCGTCGAACGCCTTGAAGCGCGGCTCGGCGCCGCCGAAGAGATGCCATTCGAGGTTATAGATTTTGCCCTGATTGGGGGTGATGTCGGGCCGGGCCTTCATCAGCCAGAGCTGTTCTTCGCCGGCGGGGCCATGTCCGATCTGAATGAGCAAAGGCTCGGCCGCGGCGATCCGCGCGAAGGCGAACAGCGCGAGCGCGGTAACGACGCATAATCGTATGGTTCGCATCACCAATCCCCCTGCCCCTTTTTTTATCGTCTTCGCTCGAAACTTATAGCCGAGGGCTCAGACTTCCACCACCAGCCCATCATAGCCAGGCTCGACGCCGGCGGGCAGTTCGCGCCGCAACGTCTCGTAATCGAAGCACTCTTCCATATGGGTGAGAATGGCGCGGCGCGGCTTCACCCGCGCGATCCAGTCGAGCGTCTGGGCCAGATGCGAATGGGTCGGATGCGGCCGGCGGCGCAGGCAATCGACGATCCAGACATCGATGCCGGCAAGCAAGGCAAAGGCCGCGTCGTCGAGGGTACGCACATCGGTCGAATAGGCGAAGCGGCCGATGCGAAATCCGAGCGTCTTCGAGAACCCGTGATCCTGCTCGAACGACACGATATCGAGACCCGCCGCGCTGAAGGGGCCGACCACCGCGTGCGGCTCGACCGACGGCTTGTAGAACGCGACCGTCACGTCCGGATTGATCGGCGTGAAGATGTAACCGAAGCGCGCGCGCAATTCGTCGACCGTCTCCGGACTCGCATAGACCGGCAAGGGCTTGCCGGTCATCTTGTTGACCGAGCGCAGATCGTCGATGCCGTGCGAATGGTCGGCGTGGATATGGGTAAAGAGAACCGCGTCGATCTTTTTGACCTCGGCATCGAGCAGTTGCTCGCGCAGGTCGGGCGGGGTGTCGATCAGGATCGAGGCCGCCCCCTCCTCCACCAGCACCGACGCACGCCGCCGGCGGTTCTTCGGATTGGCGGGATCGCACTCGCCCCAATCGCCGCCGATGCGCGGCACGCCCCAGGATGGACCGCAACCGAGCACGGTCACCCGCATCAGGCTTCCTTCGGCGGTCGCGCCTTGCGGAACAGCCGGAAGAAATTATCCGTGGTCGCCTGGGCCAGCTCGTCGGGCGTGATACCCTTCAACTGCGCGACCAGCGCCGCGGTGTGAACAATATAGGACGGCTCGTTCGGCTTGCCGCGCAACGGTACCGGCGCGAGATAGGGCGCGTCGGTCTCGACCAGCAGCCGGTCGAGCGGCAAGTCGCGCGCGATGTCGCGGATTTCCTGCGCGGTCTTGAAGGTGATGATGCCCGAGAGCGAGATGTAGAAACCAAGCGCGACCGCGTGCTCGGCGAGCATCCGCCCGGTGCTGAAGCAATGAATCACGCCGTGCGGCGGCTTCGTCTCTTCGAGGATTTTGACGGTTTCGAGATCGGCCGCGCGAGTGTGAACGATCAAGGGCAGGTCGGCGGCGCGCGCCACCTCGATATGGGTGCGGAACGAGACTTCCTGTTCGGCGCGCGGGCTGTGCTCGTAATGGAAGTCGAGCCCGGTCTCGCCGATGCCGACGACCTTGTCATGATGCGTCAGGCCCAGCAGCGTGGCGTAATCCGCCGTCGGCTCGTCCTTGGCCTCATGCGGATGGACGCCGACCGAACACCAGATATCGGGATCGCCCTCGGCGATGCCGCGCACGGTCGCGAACTCGTCGAGCTTGGTGCAGATCGTCACCATCGTCCTGACGCCGACCCCGCGTGCCCGCGCGATGATTCCCGCCCGCTCCTCGGGCGTCGCGTAATCGAGATGACAATGGCTGTCGACGAGCATGTCAGGCCGGCACGGTATCGACGAAACGCGGAAAGATGCCTTCGGGCTTGGGCAAGGCGGTTCCCGGCACCAGCGCGGTGTCGAGCGCGGCGAAGTCGCGTTGGTGGGCCGGTACCGCGAGCTGGTCGAGCAGCTTCGCCATCGATTGCGGCATCACCGGCTGGGCGAGGATCGCGACGTGCCGGATCGCTTCCATCAGCACATAGAGAACCGTCGCCATGCGCGCGGGGTCGGTTTTGCGGAGCGTCCACGGCGCCTCGGAATCGACATAGCGATTACTGTCGCCGATCACCTGCCAGATCGTCTCGAGGCCCTTGTTGAAACTCTGTTCGCTGAATTCGGCGCGGACTTTCGACAGGAGATCGCGGGCGGCTTTCAGCAGCGCCTCGTCGGTCTCTTTATAGGCGCCGGGCGTCGGGACCTGCGCGCCGCCGTTCTTGTTGACGAAGCTCAACACGCGCTGCGCCAGATTGCCGATATCGTTGGCGAGATCGCCGTTGATCCGGCCGACCATCGCGCGATGCGAGAAATCGCCGTCGCTGCCGAAGGGCAATTCGCGCAGCATGAAATAGCGCAACGGATCGAGCCCGTATTTGGCGACGAGGTCGCCGGCGGTGAGGAAATTGCCCAGGGACTTCGACATCTTCTGGCCCTCGACCGTCCACCAGCCATGGCCGTAGATGCGCTTCGGCACCGGCAAGCCGGCCGCCATCAGGAAGGCGGGCCAATAGACGCAGTGAAAGCGTATGATGTCCTTGCCGACCATGTGCAGGTCGGCGGGCCAGAAAGTCTTGTAGTCGGGCGCATCGGTGTCGGGATAGCCGACCGCCGTGAGATAGTTGGTCAGCGCGTCGAGCCAGACATACATGACGTGCTTCTCGTTGCCCGGCACCGGCACGCCCCATTTGAAGCTGGTGCGGGAGATCGAGAGGTCGCGCAAATCGCCTTTGACGAAGCTGACGATCTCGTTGCGGCGCGCGCGCGGCGCGATGAAATCGGGATGCGCGTCGTAATAGGCAAGCAGCCGCTCGCGCCAGGCCGAGAGCTTGAAGAAGTAATTCTCTTCCTCGACCCATTCGACGTCGGCGCCCGTTGGGGCCTTGCCTTCCTTCAGCTCGCTTTCCTCGTAAAAAGCTTCGTCGCGGACCGAGTACCAGCCGGCGAACTTGCCGAGATAGATCTCGCCGCGCTTTTCGAGCTCCAGCCACAAGGCCTGGCTGGCTGCGATGTGGCGCGGCTCGGTGGTGCGGATGAACTGGTCGTTGGAGACGTTCATCATCACGTTCATGTCGCGGAAATTCTGCGAGACCGTGTCGCAGAAGGTCTGCGGATCGATGCCCTTGTCGCGCGCCGATTTGTCGACCTTCTGGCCGTGCTCGTCGGTGCCGGTCAGGAACAGCACCCGCCGCCCGTCGAGGCGCATGAAGCGCGCGAGCGTGTCCACCGCCACGGTCGTGTAGGCGTGACCGATATGAGGGGAATCGTTGACGTAATAGATCGGGGTCGTGACATAGAAGGGTTCGCCGGTCACCGTGCTGCCTCTTCAAGAGCAAAAAATGCGTTCAGCACGACCTGCTTGCGATCGAGATTGATGCCTTCCGCCTGGGCAAAGAGATGGGTCAGCTTTTCCCATACCGCCACCCATTGATCAAGGCCGCGACGCCCCGCCAGGTTCCGCATCACCCGTTCTTCCTCGGGCGACACCGCCTGACCCTGGGCCGCGTTGATCGCGACCATCCGCGCCAGAAAGTCGGGCAGCAACTCGCTCAAGAGGCTGAACCCGTCCTCGCCGCCACGCCCGCCGAGCTTTTCGGCGAAGCCATGCAGTTCCTCCGCATCGAGATCGGGAAGCCCCTTCAAGATTTTGAAGATACGGGAATAAAGCCCCATCCCGTCGGTGGCGGCTAGATCGAGCGCGCGACCGATACTGCCGTCGGCCAGGCGGGTCAAAATAGTTCTGTCCTCAGGTGAGATATTCGGCTGATATTGCTGTAATAGCTTGATAATTGTCTCTTCATGTAACGCTTTAAGTGGCAGGAGCCGACAGCGCGACCTGGTGGTCGGCAGGAGCCGGCCGGGACTGTCGCTGGTCAGCATCAGCACGGTCCGTTTAGGCGGTTCCTCGAGGATCTTGAGGAGACTGTTCTCGGCCGCCTTGCTCATCGCATCGGCGCCATCGACAATCACCACCCGCCAGCCGCCGAGCGCCGCGGTCTTGTGGAGGAATTCGGCGACCTTGGCCGCGTCCTCGATCACGATCACGCTGCGCTGGCGTTTGCGCTTTTCGTCGAAGGCCCGCTCGACCACCAGCAGGTCCGGATGCCCGCCCGATACGACCAGCCGATAGGCCTGATGGGCCGGCGCCACGGAAAGCGACGTCGG
Organism: uncultured Rhodospirillales bacterium; assembly: GCA_903828515.1. GTDB lineage: Bacteria > Pseudomonadota > Alphaproteobacteria > ATCC43930 > CGMCC-115725 > CAIKMD01. Next base: position 922,393 of record CAIKMD010000002.1, read on the forward strand.
CGCCGCGGCGAAGAGGCCTCCACCCCCGCCCGTGCCCTCGGCGAGCAGGAACCGGGCGAAGCGGTAAGCGAGCGTCGCCTTGCCGATGCCGCGCTTGCCGGTCAGCAGCCAGGCATGCGGCAGGCGACCGGAGTTGAAAGCCTGAAGCAGGATCGCCTCTTCGGCCTCGTGACCGAGCAGCAACGGGTTCTCGCGCGGGGTCGGAACTTCCGCTGCCTCAAGAGCGACCTCTTCGTCGTCCTCGTAATCGTCGTCCTCGGCCATGGTCAGACCGCCACGCCGAGCCGCTCGCGGATCGCCGCGCGGATCGCGTCACCAACCTCGGTCAGCCCCACACTCGCATCGATGACGACGCAGCGTTTGGGTTCGCGGCGCGCGATGTCGAGAAAACCCTGGCGCACCTTTGCGTGAAATTCGGCGCCCTTGCGCTCGAACCGCGTCTCGCCGCCGCGCCGTGCCTCGGCGCGCGCCAGACCGATGTCGACGGGTACGTCGAGGATCAAGGTCAGGTCGGGCATGAACACACCGGCGATCATCCGATGCAGCGCCGCGAGCTGATCGAGCGGCACGCCGCCGCCATTTCCCTGATAGGCCGTGGTCGAATCGACGAAGCGGTCGCAGACCACCCAGTCGCCTTTGGCGAGCGCCGGCAGGACCGTTTCGACGAGATGCGAGCGCCGCGCCGCGACCATCAGCAGAGCCTCGCTCACCGCGTCCCAGCGATCGGGCGCGCCGTTGAGCAGAAGGTTGCGGATTTCCTCGGCACCCGCCGCATCGCCGGGCTCGCGCGTTCCGATCACTTTGCAACCGGCGAGGACCGGCCCCAGCGCGGCCACGATGGTTTTTTGGTGGCTCGACTTGCCGGCGCCCTCGCCGCCTTCGAGGGTGATGAACTTGCCGCGAGTCAGTGTCGGGGCCTCAGTTGCGGCGTCCGAAGACGAGATAGCCGGCGGCGAGCGCGGCGCGCGAAAAGCCGCCGATGCGGTCGACCGGCTGAGTCGCGACGAGCGGAATGTCGACTTGCGCGGCATCAGGCGCCGTCACCGACAGCGTGCCGATCGATTGTCCCTGCTTCACCGGCGCCTGGGCGGCGTGGTCATAGCTGACGACGACCTTCATCTGGGGACGCGAGCGGCGCGGCAGGGTGACGACGACATTGGCGTCCGTGGTCACCGGCACATTTGCGACCGAGCCCAGCCAGACCGGCGCATCGTCGACCTTGTCGCCGGCGGTGAACAGCTTGTAATTGGCCCATTCGCGGAACGCCCATTCGAGGACTTTCTCGCTCTCCTGCGAGCGCTCCTTCATGCTCTTCATGCCGGTCAGCACCTCGATCACGCGACGGCCGTTGCGGATCGCCGAAACGGTGATGCCGTAACCGGCTTCCTCGGTATGGCCGGTCTTCATCCCGTCGACGCCGAGGTCCTTGTAGAGCAGCGGATTGCGGTTGCCTTGCTTGATGTTGTTGTAGGTGAACTCTTTCTCGGAATCGTAATGGTAATATTCCGGGAAGTCCTTCGTCAGCGCGCGGGCGAGCGTCGAGAGATCGCGCGCGGTCACGTATTCCTCGGGATCCGGGAGCCCATCGACATTGGCGAAATGGCTGCTCTTCAACCCGAGCTTCTGCGCCGTCTCGTTCATCTGATCGACGAAAGCCTGAGTGCTGCCGGCAAGTCCCTCGGCAAGCACGACACAGGCGTCGTTGCCCGACTGGATAATCATGCCGCGGATCAGGTCTTCGACCTTCACCTGCGCGCCCAGGGGCACGAACATGTTGCTCTCGTCGCTCTTGTGCTTGGCCCAGGCGCGTTCGCTGACGGGCAACGTGTCGTCGAGCTTCACCCGTCCGGCCTTCAGATAGGAATAGACCACGTAAGCCGTCATGATCTTGCTCATCGAGGCAGGCGGGATGCGCTGGTCCGCGCCCTTGTCGAGCAGAATGGCGCCGGTGTCGAAGTCGACCACGATCACGTTGCGCGCGCTGGTGTCGATCGTCGGCGTCGCCGCCATCGCAGCGGTGGAAATCATCGATAACGTCGCCACGGCGACAAGAGCGGATCGCTTCATGCGGATCACCCAGGAAAACGAGAAACGGTTACCAAGCATAGCGGGATTTACGTCGAAAATGCGACCGGTCAATCGTCCCGTCAATTGACGACGATTCGCGCTTCCGGCGAATTGTTCACGACCTGCGACAGTAGCGCATCGGCCTGATCGACCGACCCGATCGGGCCCAGCCGCACGCGATACATGATCGTGCCGTTGACCTTGGTATCGGTCACGGTCACCGAGCCCAGCTTGTCCAACAACGTCTTCAGCCGGACCGCGCGATCGATGCTGGAGAAGCTGCCGGCCTGAACATAGATATTGGTCGGCCCGACCGGCACGACCTTCACGGTTTCCGGCAACGGCGGCGCCTCGACGAGCGCGACCTGTTCGGGCGCCGGCGGCGGCGCGGGCATCGTCGGGGTCGGCGGCGGCGCGACGGCGACCACGCCCGGCGGCGGCGGCAAGGCCTCAGCGGCGACTTTCTCGACCGGCACGGCCGGCGGCGGCGCCTCGGCGACATTTTGCTGCTGCGACTGATCGCCCGGCGCCTTCGGGGCGACCGCGGCCAGCGCCGGCTCGTTGCCGCGCCGTCCGGCGAGGCTCGCCACCTGGATCGATGCCGGGACATCGATCTGCACGCGGACCTTCGCCGTGCCCTTCCCCTCATAGCCGAGGAGCTGCGCGGCGCGGCGCGACATGTCGATGATGCGGCCGCGCGCATAAGGACCGCGGTCGTTGACCCGCACCTCGATCGAACGGCCGTTCTCGAGGTTGGTCACGCGCACGACGGTCGGCATCGGCAAGGTACGATGCGCGGCGGTCATCGCATTGAGATCGAAGGTCTCGCCGTTGGCGGTGTATTTGCCGTGGAACTGTTCGCCGTACCACGAGGCGATGCCGGTCTCGTCGTAACTCCAATCCTCGTTCGGGTAATACCACGTCCCGTCGATCTGATAGGGATTGCCGACCTTGTAGCCGCCATGGCTGTTCGCGGCCGATGCCGACGGCTTGGGGGCGGTCGAGGAGCACGCGGCCAAAGTCAGGGCAAGCGCGCCGACGCCGAATACCGACCAGAACCGACGCGCCATATCCTTCGTACCTGTCCGTTTCAATTGATGCTGTCGGCCAGCGTGCCGACCGCCGTCGCAAAATAACTAGAGTTATTCCAGCGCAAAATCACGCCGTAATTATCGTAGACGGCATAGCTCGGGCCGGTGGCGCCGCCCGGCTGCATGATCGCCGCGCGCTGCGTCCCGTCGCCCAACGTGCTGCCATCCAGGCGGCGAACGCCGAGATTCGTCCATTCGCCGACGCTGCGTTTCTGCGGCATACCGATCAAATTGGAATCGAAACCGGCCGGCAGAGTCACCGTCTCGCCCCAACCCTGATCGGCCTGCCAACCGACCTTCGCCAGGTAATTCGCGATCGAGGCGAACACGTCCTGCGGCTTCGACCAGATATCGGGCGACCCGGTTCCGTCATAACTCACCGCATAAGCGAGGAAGCTCGACGGCATGAACTGGCTCTGACCCATTGCGCCGGCCCACGAGCCGATCATCGTCTTGGGATCCACCTTGTCGTTCTGGACGATCTTCAGCGCGTTGATGAGTTCCTTGCGGAAGAACGCGGCGCGCCGTCCGTCGAACGCCAGCGTCGCCAAGGAGGCGACCACCGGATAGGTGCCGATGGTGCGTCCGAAATCGGTCTCGATCCCCCACAGCGCCACGATGAAACGCGGCGGCACGCCATAGCGCTGCCCCACTGCATCGAGCAGCGCCTTGTTATCGGCGTAACGCTGACGCGCGTTGTCGCGCCGGCCCTGGGAGACAACGCGATCCATGTATTGCTGGAAGGTGAGCGTGCTCTCGGGCTGGGTATGATCCAACTCGATGATGCGCGGGATGGGTTTGACGCCGGCAAACGCGCTGTCGAGCGTGTTCGCGGTAATCCCTTGCCCGATCGCATCCTGGCGAAAACCTTGCAGCCACGCGTTGAAGTCGCCCGGCGCCTGAGCCAGGGCGGGCCCCGCCAGGAGGAGCAGGACGAGCGGCAGAAACCGAAACCAGAGACGATGCATCGCTCATGCTTACAAAAGAGCGAGGGGGTACGCCACTTAATCCGCCGTAATCACCAGACGACTCGCATTCACCCGCAATTCGTCGGGGAGCGCGGACGACCGGCGCGCCTGGAGGTCGAAATGGACCCCGGCCTGGTAATATCGCGCGACTCGCTGTCCCCGCTGCAATCGCATCTCATGGAGGATCTTCACCGAGGAGCGCCCGACCTCGAGCATGCCGCTATTGGTCGACACGCCTTCGCCCAGCGCGGGCGCCGGCCCAAACAGCTCGAGTCGAGTCTCGAAGGTGGCGAAGCCGCGATTCTGCTCGCGCATATAGGTGCTGGTCATCCCCGCCGCGTTCATGTTGACAAGGTTGGCGGTCGAGAAGCGGTTGACGAAACCGAACAGCGAGAGCCGCCCGTCATCGCCCGCCTCGTTGGTCTTCACCCGGGCAAGCCCGGTCGCGACCGGCCCCGATTTCTCGGGCAGCTTCACCGGATCGAACGGCATTTCCGTCCACGCGGCTTTCGACGCGTCGAGCGAAGCGCGCAATTCCGCCCACGCCTCTCCGTCCGGCGCATCGAGCGCGACGATCTCTTCGGCGACGGTGGTGGCAGGGCCACCCATACCGTTGGTCGCGACATGGCCGAGGGTGAGCGTCGCCGCGTCGATCCGGATGATCCCGCTCGCAATCACGATCGGATCACCGGCGCGCAGCTCGGTCACATAGCGCGTCGCGATCGCCCGCGTGGTCCAGCGCGCGTTCGGCGCCAGACGCTGCAGCAGCTCATAGCCGGCGTCGGCGAAACGCTCGATGTAATAGGCGATATTGAGATGGCCGAAGGCGTCGCATTCCTGAATCAGAACGCCGCCGCGATAGCACTCGACGAGATCGGTCATCGCCGCTTGCTCATCGCCTGTTTTTTCCACATCGCCCAGGTCCGCAGATTGGTGTTCTCGACGCTCTCGACGCAGAGCGCGACTTCGTCGTCCGACAGATAGGTGATCTCACCGCCGAGACGCAGCGCGTCCATCTGCAGCTTGGCGTTCATCGCCGCATAGATCGCGCGATAGACCGCGAGGGTCAGCGTCGGCGCGACGATGGTCGCGCCGTGACCGCGCATCAGCACCATCGGCTTGTCGGCGAGCACGCCGGCGAGCGCCTGGCCCATATGTGCCGAGCGGATCAGCATCTGGCCTTCGTTGGAAAATCGCCTGATCTCGAACACCGGCACGCCCAAGCCGACCATCGCGCTCATGTGATACATCGGCCGCAGCGGCGCACCGGTGGCGCCGAACGGAATGAGCGGCGGCGCGTGGGAATGGATCACCGCCATCACGTCGGGCCGCGCCTTATAGATTTCGCCGTGGATGAAACGTTCGCTGTAATGCCGCTCGCCGCGATCGGGCACCGCCTCGCTGTCGAGGTTGAATTCGCGGATGTCGGCGCGCGTGACGATGCCGGGCGCGACATAGGACGACATCACGAACAATTCGGGGTTCCGGTCGTTGCGCGCGCTGACATGCCCGAACCCGTCCAGGATGTCGTGATCGAACAAGATCAGGTTCGCGGCAACCACATCGTCGATCAGTTCGCGCGACGCGGTCAGGAGGCGGGAGGCGGGCTTCTTGGGTTTGGTCTTGGGTTTTGCTGGCATGATGCGTTCGAGATTAGCGGCGGCGCTCCGCGGTGCCAACCGCGGAGGTCGGTCCAGCCGATCTTTGACTTAAAGCACCTTGCGCTTCGTCCAGTCGACCAGCACGTCGGCCAGTTCGTTGACGAGGCGCGGGCCTTCCTTTTGCTTGAACGGGAAGTGGCGCGAGCCCTTGAGCGTGTAGTCCTCGCAGCGCGCGCCGCAGACCTGGCTGTAGATCGCCGTCTCGGTCGGGAACGTGCCCTCGTCGGCCGAGAAGCGAACATTGATCACCGGCACGGTGGTCTCGACGATCCGTTTCGGCCCGTCCGCGACCGTGAGATCGCTCCACTGGCTGAGATAAGAGGTCAGCGTGGTGAAGCGGCCATACATCGCGGCGGAATAATTGACCGATTGGGCGTTGCCGAAAATCGTGCCGGTCGGGCGGTCGTTGGGATCGATCGTGCCGTCGAGCGTCGCCGGGTTGGCATAGGTGCGATAGATCACGAAGCCCAGATCGCGGGTCAGTTGCGGCCCCTTGGAATCCCGCAATTCGCGCAGCTTGGCCACCGCCCAGTCGGTGATCCGCTGGTGCCGCGCCTTCTGCGCCTCGCGATATCGCGCCAGCCACGCCCGGTCATAGGGCGCCTTTCGGTCGGGATGGAACATGTTGAGTTCGGGATCGGCACCGAACGGATCCAGTTCGTTCAGGATCGACGGATCGAGCGTCACGCGGAATTTCTGCGCGCGGCCAAGATGCGCGCCGACCAGCGCGATCGCATCGGCCTTGGGCAGGTCGTCCGGAATGATGTCGTAGGGGTCGCCGTCGGGCGTCGACTTGATCGTCAGGTGTTCGGCCTGCGACTGATAAAGCGACATGACCGGGCCACCCGCCGAATTGGCGATCAGCACGATCTTCTTATAACCCTCTTCGCGCAGGAAGCGGACGCCGGCGCCGACGTCTTGAATCACGCGCTCCATCATCAGCGTGCTGTCGTTGTTCACCGCGCGCGTGTTAAGGGCGAGGATCGCGCTCTTGCGCTCGTTCAACGGCTCGACGAGGTAGTGATGCCAGAAGCTCACCGCCGGATGCAGCACCAGATAAGCGACGTCCTTCGAACAACCCTCATCCGAAAACCGGCCATAGACCTTCGGGTTGATCATCTCCTGCACGCCCTGGCCGATCTCCGGGATGTTGCTCGCGCGCATGCCGATCGTGACAAGTCTTCCTACCATACCGACAACTCCATCTTCGTAAGGAACGCGCCGCGATCAGCCGCCGAGGAAATCGTTGGTCATGACTTCGGCCGGGGTCGGCTTGCGGGTCATTTCCGTGTCATAGGTCTTGAGCAGATCGGTCATCTTCACCCAATCCTCGGCGTTCGACCAACCGACCGGCTTTCCCTTGGTGGCCGGGGAAAGCATCCGGTCGGGAATCATCTCATAAGCATATTCGCTGATGATGTCGGCCGGCGGCGTTTCGTCGAACTGCTTGTGAACAATCGCCGACGCCTCGGGCACCGCTTTCTTCGGGTCCTTCTCCATGTAGTCCCACGCGCGTTGCGTCGCCTTGACGAAGTGCTTGATCAGGTCGGGATCCTTGGTGAGAAGGTCGGTGCGCACGATGATGCCGCTGCCCAGGACCGGCAGATAATCCGAGAACACGAATTGATGGACGATCTCGCCCTTTTGCTTGAACAGCCATTCGCCGGTCGAACCGAGCGTGAAATTGCCCGAGGCATCGACCTGCTTGGCGCCAAAGATTCCGTAATAGCTGCGGAAGTCCCAGTTCACGAGCTGAACCTTGTTGACGTCGATACCGTTTGCCTTGGCGAAACTCGGCCACAGCAGGAACGCGACCGATCCCGGCACGATCCCCATTTTGCGGCCCTCGAGGTCCTTCGGCGTCTTGATGCCGGTGGATTCGAAATAGGCCATCGAAAGACTGTCCTTCTGGCCGAACAAGGCGACCATGCGCAGCGGCAACTCGCCCTTGCCGGCCGCCTGAACCAATGACGACGCGGCGACATTACCGAATTCGGCCTGGCCGCCGGTCACGAGCTGCATCGCCTGGGTCGAGCCGCTGCTGTTCTTGATAGCGACGTCGAGACCTTCCTCGGCATACCAGCCGCGCTCCTTGGCGATCCAGAAGCCGAAATGCTGCGGCTGGAAGCCGGTCCATTCGAGCACCAGCGTCACCGGCTTGAGCGGCGCCTTTTGTTGCGCCAGCGCCGCGCCGGAAATTCCTACCCACGCCATCGAAGCCGCGAGGCCGAGCCGCGTCAGTGCGCCAAGTTTGCTCATCGGATGATCCCATCTCGCAGTTTGACGCCGCCCTTGGTTTCGAACAGCAGCGTGGCCGGCGTGGTCTCGCGCGTGCCGAATGTATGTTCGATGCCGTAGGGCATGCAGTAGAGCGTGCCCGCCGGTGCGTCGATGTAGCCGAGTTCGGTCATCTGATCGGCATCGCCCGCATGGACGAAATGAATCTCGTTGCGGACATTGTTGCGGTGATAGAAGGGCGGGCCTTCGCCCGCGCCCTGCCGGCTGATGTCGAGGTCCAGCACGTCGTTGGTGAAGAGGCGCAGCGGACGGTGCGTGCCCGGAATGTCGTTGGGGATGTCGGCCATGTCGATCGCATAGGCGAGTTCGTGGGGACCCACGACTTCCTTGATGCGCAGGGGATCGTAGCTGCGCTCGACCCGCGCCGACCAGTCGTGACCGCAGATGCGTTCTTCCCAGGAACCGGGCGTCGTCGTTTCGGGCGGCAGCGGAAATTGCGGCATGGTGGTCTTGAGATCGACCGTCTTCCAATGTTCGCTCGGCCGCAATTCGACTTCGCTTTCGAGGATGAAGTCGAACAGCTCGCCGCCCTCGGGCACGACGCGATAGCGGATGCCGCGCGCGAGATGGATGAAGCGGCCCGGCATCGCATCGATCACGCCGAGTTCGGTGAGGAAGCGTCCCTTGCCGCGATGAATGAAATGCAGTTCCTCATGCGCGGTCGAGCGCCATGTATAAGGCATCGGTGCGGCGCGCTTGCTGAGCTTGAAACGCATGCGGTCGAGATCGGCAACGATCAGCGGCTCGGCCGCCGGGTCGAGCGCATCAGGCGTCGCGACCTTGTCGAGCGCGGCCTGCCAGAATGGAATATTGCCCGAGAAGGATTCCGCGCCGAAGAAGCGCTTGTCCTTCACGTCCATCGCGATGCGGTCGCCGCAATCGATCTTCTCGAGCATCTCGCCCGCTTTGATCTCGTGCCCGCGCGTCAGTATCGTCCGGGAAACTGCCATCCTGACCTCCAGTGTCGACCGGTTTTCAGTCTTCGATGAATGTCGGCCTGTGCCGACCACCCGCAGGGATAGAGTGACGCCTGACCGGGTCTGTCTTCAACGATTAGCCCTCGCGTTGTCGCATATTTCGTGTTGCAGTAGAAGGGGTTTTAACTCAAGCTGCACCGCGTCTTAGCGATATCGTCGTTCGCCGTTGTCCCGCTCTCGATCGTGCAAGGCCGGTCCGCCGTGGCAGAACAAACTTCGGCGCAGGAACCCCCGTTTTCGGCGTCCCGACCCTTCATCGAAGCCCGCGGCGTGCGGATGAGTTTCGGCAGCACGCAGGCGCTCGACAAGATCGACCTGACGATCCGCGAACACGAATTTTTCACCATCGTCGGACCGAGCGGCTGCGGCAAGAGCACTTTGCTGCTTTTGGCGGCAGGACTCCTGCAACCGACCGAGGGCGTCATCGCGATCGACGGCCGGCCCATTCACGCCGCCTATACCAATGCCGGCATCGCGTTTCAGCACCATAACCTGCTCGAATGGCGCTCGATCCTCGGCAACGTCCTGCTGCCGCTCGAAATCCGCCACATGGAAACCGCGCCGTTCCTCGCCCGCGCGCGCGACCTGTTGAATCTGGTCGGCCTCGCCGGGTTCGAGAATCATTTTCCGCATCAGCTCTCGGGCGGCATGCGTCAGCGCGCCGCGCTTTGCCGCGCCCTCGTCTGCGACCTGCCGCTCCTGCTGATGGACGAGCCGTTCGGCGCGCTCGACGCGCTGAGCCGCGAAGAGCATCAGTTGATGCTGCAGGAAGTCTGGATGCGCGAGCGCAAGACCGTGCTCCTCATCACCCACGACATTCGCGAAGCGATCCTGCTCTCCGACCGGATCGCGGTGATGGGGCCGCGTCCGGGGCGCATCCTCGACATCGTCGATATCGACCTGCCGCGTCCGCGTCACCAGGACGTCAGCGAAACCCCGGAATTCATCGCCTATGTCCGCCGGTTGCGCGCGATGCTGTTCGCCAAGCCGGTTACCGGGGCGACGCCATGAACAACTGGCGGCGCGCTTTCCCGGCGATCGTGTTCACCCTGGCGATCCTCGCCGTCTGGGAAGCAGGCGTCGATTATTTTCACATTCCCGACATTCTCTTGCCCGCGCCGTCGAAGGTGATCGAGGGCATGGCGACCGGCTGGAGCCTCTATCTCCGCCACACCTGGCCGACCTTGACCGAAATCATCATCGGCTACAGCATTGCGCTGATCCTCGGCACGCTCTGCGGCCTCGTGATCGCGTTCTCGCGCGTGCTCGGCAATGCGATCTATCCGGTGCTGGTCGCGGCGCAGATCATGCCCAAGGTCGCGTTCGCGCCGTTGCTCGTGGTGTGGTTCGGCTTCGGCCTCATTCCGAAACTCATCCTGATCGCGCTGCTGGCGTTCTTTCCGATCGTGGTCAACACCGTGGTCGCGCTCAACATGACGACGCAGGAATCGATCTATCTCTTCCGCTCGATGGGCGCCAACCCGATCCAGACGTTTTTCAAACTGCGCCTGCCGGCGGCGCTGCCCGTCTTCTTCGCCGGGCTGAAGATCGCCGCGACCTTCTCGGTCGTCGGCGTCGTGGTCGCCGAGTTCTACAGCTCGGATCGCGGCCTCGGTTATCTGTTGCTGCTGCAAATCTCGAACGGCAACACGACGCGCGCTTTCGGCTCGATCATTTATCTGACGATCCTCGGCCTGATCGCCTTCGCGCTCGTCGCGTTCTTCGAGCGCCTGCTGGTACCCGCGCACATGCTCAAACGCTTCGACGAAGCGTCGGGCCGCCAGGGCACCTAAGTCAGGAAATATAGCCCCGTTCGCGCCAGAAGCGTTCGGCGCCGGCGTGGAGCGGCAGATAGAGCGCGCCGTCCTTGTTGTCCTTGCACAACACGTCGAGCGGCAGCGGCCCGTCGCCAAGCCACGGTATCCGCACCTTGCGCGCATCGAGCGCCGCGCAGAATTTATAGATCATCTCCTCGTCGGCGCTTTCGAGGCAGAAAACCGGCCAACCGCTGAAATCGAGCGTCCACACCGTTTCGCCGAGACCGGGATATTCCTCGTCGGTGATCGCCGCGCGCCGCAACCCGTCCGCTTCGAGCAATTGAAGTTGCGGCTCGTCGATCGGCAGATAGCGCATGCCCGCTTTGATCGCTTTGGATGCCCAGAGCGGCAGCGCCTCGTCCCAGACCGCATCGAGTTCGCCACGCTCGACCGCGCCGAGCCGTTCGGGAACGTAAGGCAGGCCCTCGGTGTAAAGCACCTTGCCGCCCCAGCTCACGATATCGTCGAGCGTCATGCCGTAAGCGCTGAGCACCTGGTTGCAGACCAGATGGACCGAATGATCCGGCTGGCCGCGCAGCGAGACGCGCAGCGGATATTTCGTGCGCTTCAGATCCGCCATGGTCTTGAGACCGGTCTTGGCGGTGACGGCGAATCCCAGTTGATCGAATTGCGGAATCACCATCAGCGAGCGCAACGGCAAGGGCGTCTTGTACGGACCGCGTCCCTTCGCCGCCATGCCGAGCACGCCGCCGGGATTGCAGATCGCGATGTCGGCTTCGCCGTTCACGATCATGTCGATCGAATCCGGCCCGTCGCTGGCATAGAAGCGCGTGCGCCATTTGCTGTCGCCCTGCGGCCGCATCGAGATCAGCACCTGCCGGTTGCGCCATTCATTCGCACCGACCAGCTCGGTCGCCGCTTCGAGCATCAGGCGCGAGCGCATGATCGCCGGCGTGTGCAACGGGATCTGTTGGGTAAGCGGCATGGTGTCGGTTCCTACTGACTAATGCGCGGCGCCGGGCACATAGGCCTCGGTATAGAGCTTCGACATGTCGGGCGGCGTATCGAGCAGATCGAGATCGACGAAGGAGCGTGCGAGGTTCGCGAGCGATTCTTTGTCGAACTTGCAGTCTGAGCTGAACATGCCCATGGCGATGTCGTATTCCTCGCCGGTCACGTTTTCCGAAAAGCCCGTAATTTTGGCCTCGAGTTTCACGGTCTCGTCCTTGTGCGACCGCATATAGGCGATGGTATCGAGCCATGCGGCGAGGAACGCGCGGATCGCCTCGGGATTGGATTTCATGATCTGATCCGACGCGAAAAGCGTGCCCGACGCGACATTGCCGACATAATCGGAAACCGGGAACAGCACGCGCCCCGCTTTCTTTTCCGCCATGGCGAGGAACGAGGTCGTGCCGCCGATATAGGCGTCGATCTCGTGATTGTGGAACGCGGCCGCGGCCGAATTGCCGGCGCCGATCGTCACGCGCAGGATGTCATCCTTCTTCCAGCCTTGCGTGCGCACGAGTTCCATCGCCAGCCAGTCGGTCAGCGAACCGGGCGCCGAGATGCCGATCTTCTTGCCCTTCAAATCTTCTTTTTTCTTGATCTGCGAATCCCACGGCACCCCGATGCTCTGATAGGGGAGCGTGATCGCGCTTTCGCAGATCGCCATCATCGGCACGCCCTTGGCGGTGAACGCCATCTGGGTTCCCGCGCCGTCGCCGATATCGATACTGCCCGCGGTCATCGCCTGGATCATCTTGCTGCCGCCGGCGAAATCCAGAATCTTCAAATCGAGCCCGCGCTTTTTGAAAAGGCCGAGTTCGTCGCCGACATTGACCGGGATGATCGCCTCGGCATTCGCCGCGGCCTTGCCGACGATGAGCGTCGTGTCGGCCCGTGCCGGCAGCGCGATCATCGCGGAGGCAAGCATGACGCCGATCAGGCTGCGCGCGATGGTGATGTTCATGGCGTCCTTTTGCTTCTCGAGCAGCGCGGCTTATCGAAAAATCGTCGCCGCCTGCATGGTTCTCGAAACTCCTATCTCAACTTAAGCGCGAGCGCAACGCCACTCCTTGCGACGCATTCATGCCGGTTGTATCGATGCGGCAACGACATTGTCGTCGAGCCGAGAGGGGAATGCGGGGCACGGATGTTCAAGATCGGGGTCTTCGATCACGTCGACAAGAATGGTTTGCCGGGCACGCAATTCTATGAGGCGCGGCTCAAGCTGATCGAGCTGTACGACCGGGCCGGGTTCTACGCCTATCATTGCGCCGAGCATCATCTGGCGCCGAGCGGCCTTGCCCCCTCGCCCAATCTTTACCTCGCCGCGATCGCGCAACGTACCAAGCGCCTGCGCTTCGGTCCCCTCGTCTACCAGATGCCGACCTATCATCCGCTGCGGCTGATCGAGGAAATCTGCATGCTCGATCAGATGAGCGGCGGGCGGCTCGAACTCGGCTGCGGCCGTGGCTCGGGCCCGGCGGAAATCCAGTATTTCGGCCAGGGTTACGACACGGCGCAGCAGGTTTATTCCGATGTGCTGGACATGGTCCTGAAGGTGCTCGCCGAGGGAAAGATCAGCTTTCCGGGCGCGCCCGCCACGTTCCAAAACCTGCCGCTGCAGATCGAATGCGTGCAGAAGCCGCATCCGCCGCTGTGGTACGGCGCCCACTCGGTCGCGGGCGCGCATCAGGCAGCCGTCAAGCAGCAGAACATCGTCAGTCTCGACACCGCGGCGGAAACCCGCACCTATGTCGACGAGTTCGTCACGACCCATCGCCAGCAATGGGGCGATGCGCCGTTACCGATGACGGGGATCAGCCGGTTCGTCATCGTCGGCGATACCGACGCCCAGGCGCTTGAGATCGCGCGCCGCGCCTATAAAAAGTGGTGGGAAAATTTTACCAACACCTCGCGCATCCACGGCTATCACATCCTGCACGGGCGTCCGTCCGACTTCGACACCATGCAGAGCCAGGGCAAGGGGATCGCCGGCTCGGTCGATTCCGTCGTCGCGCAGATCAAGTCGGAAATGGAAATTTCCGGCTGCAATTATTTCGTCGGACAATTCGCCTTCGGCGATCTGACCTTGGCCGAGGCGGAAGCCTCGCTCGACCTGTTCGTCCGCAAGGTCGTGCCGGCGCTTGAGGGCTGACCCTCAGGAAATGTAGCCGCGCTCGCGCCAGAAGCGTTCGGCGCCGGCGTGGAGCGGCAGGTAAAGCGCGCCTTCCTTGCCGTCCTTGCACAGGCGTTCGAGCGGCAAGGGTCCCTCACCCTCCCACCACGGCACCACGGCCTTGCGATTGTCGAGCGCCGCGCAGAAGTTATAAATCATCGGCTCGGACGCGCTTTCGAGACAGAAGACCGGCCAGCCGCTGAAATCGAGCGTCCACACCGTTTCGCCGATGCCGGGATATTCCTCATCGGTGATCGCCGCACGCATCAGCCCGTCGTCTTCGAGGGCCTTGAGTTGCGGCTCGTCGATCGCCATGAACCGCATGTCCATGTCGAGAGCCTGCGGCGCCCAGAGCGGCAACGCCTCGTCCCACACCGCGTCGAGTTCGCCGCGTTTGACCGCGCCGAGCCGGTCGGGCCCCATCGGCAGGCCCTCGGTATAGAGAACCTTGCCGCCCCAGCTCACGATGTCGTCGAGCGTGATGCCGTAGGCGCTGAGCGCATGGTTGCAGACGAGATGGACCGAATGATCCGGCTGGCCCCGCAAGGAAACGCGCAGCGGATATTTCGTGCGCTTCAAGTCGGCCAGGGTCTTCAGCCCGGTCTTGGCGGTAACCGCAAAGCCGAGCTGATCGAACTGCGGGACCACCATCAGCGAGCGCAGCGGCAGCGGCTTCTTGTATGGTCCACGCCCGCGCAAGGCCATGCCGAGAACGCCGCCCGGATTGCAGATCGCGATGTCGGCCTCGCCGTTCACCACCATGTCGACCGAATCCGGGCCGTCGCTCGCGTAGAACCGCGTCCGCCATTGGCTGTCGCCTTGCGGGCGCATCAGGATCATCACCTGCCGGTCGAGAAACCCCTGGGCTGCCACCAGTTCGGACGCCGTCTCGAGCATGAGCCGCGACCGCATGATCGCGGGTATGCGGATCGGGGGAATCACCAACATCGCGGAACTATCCTTCTTTAATCAGGCGCGAACGCTATCGCCCGTCACTTCGGCACGAACGCTTCGGTATAGAGCGTCGCCATGTCGGGCATGGCATCGACCAGTTGCAGATCGATCAACGACCGCTTGAGCGTGGCGAGCGATTCCGGATCGAACTTGCAATCTTTCGAATACATGTCCTTCACGATGTCGTAGTCGCGCGACGTCACGCTTTCGGAAAAGCCGGTGACGCTGCTCAGCAGCTTCACGGCTTCGGCTTTGTTGGCGCGGATGAAATCGGTCGTTTCGAGCCAGCCGGCGAGGAAAGCGCGGATCGCATCGGGGTTGCTCTTGATCAGCTTGTTCGAGGCGAAGATCGTGCCCGAGGCCGCATTGCCTTCGTAGTCCGACACCGGGAACAGCAGACGCCCGACCTGCTTTTCCTCCATCCCCAGGAACGTGGTCGTGCCGCCGATATAGGCATCGATCAGATGCTCGCGCAGCGCCGCGCTGGACGCGGCGAAGGTGCTGCCGATCGCGACATGCTGCGTCGCACCTTTTTCCCAACCCTGCGAACGCTCGAACTCATAGGCGAGCCAATCGTTCAGTGAGCCGGCGGTCGAGACGCCGACTTTCTTGCCCTTCAGTTCGGCCTTCGTCTTGATCGGCGAATCCCAAGGAACGCCGAAGCTGAAATAGGGCAGCGTCTTGGTGCTCTCGCAGACGGCGAGCATCGGCACGCCCTTGGTGATGAACGACATCTGAATGCCGGCGCCGATCCCGATATCGATGGCGTCGGCGGTCATCGCCTGAATCAATTTGCCGCCGCCGCTGAAGTCGACGATTTTCAGATCGAGGCCGCGCTTCTTGAAGTTGCCGAGCTTGTCGCCGACATCGACCGGAATGATCGAATCGGAATCGTTGGACGCCTTGCCGACGGTGAGCGCCGTGTCGGCCGAGGCCGGGTGCGACAGCATCGCAGCGCCCAGTGCGACGGCAAAAGTGGCGTAGGCCATACGGCGCAACATGTATGTGTTCATGGCATCCTTCGTTCGGCGGGAGAAGCGGCAGCGTTGCAAATTCCTATCGTAAGTTCGGCGGCGGGGCAACGCGACTGTTTGTCTGGCTAACCGCGTTGCGGCGCAACAATCCGCCCAATGCTATGCACTGCGAAGGTTTTTCTTATTGTGTAACGACACAGGCCCGGATCGCATAAATATTTGCCGCGGCCCACACCCGGATTATGTTCGACGCGCTACAATGCAAGCGGGCGCTCACCGCGACGCTTGCCCTGTGAGCGCGTTTGTTGAAGGACCATCAAAGAGGCTTCCATGTTCGTGCTCGGCCCCCGCTTTAATGCCAATTATGACGGCATGACGATGCGCTACGAAGAGGCGATCGAACGCGCGCAAACAATCGCGCCGGTTGCCAAGCGCAATGCCCTCGCCGCGGAAGAACTCCGCCGGATGCCCGAGGAGAACATCAAGACGATTCAGGATTCCGGCCTCATGCCGCTGATGCGCCCGCGCATGTTCGGCGGGTTCGAGGGCGACTGGATGACCTGCATCGACGTGATTTCCGAGGTCGCGCGGTTTTGCGGATCGACCGGCTGGTGCATGACCTTCATGATCCAGCATCAGGTTTTCCTGAGCCTCTTCACTGAGGAAGCTCAGCGTTTCGTCTACGAGCGCCATCCCGACCCGATGATCCTGACCTCGTTCAACCCAACCGGGCAGGTCAAGGCGGTGACCGGCGGGTTCGAGGTCAGCGGGCGCTGGCGCTTCTGCTCGGTCGGCGATTATTGCCAATGGGCGATCGTCGGCGGCGTCGCCAAGGCCGAAGACGGCTCGAACAAGAAGTTCAACCTCCTGCTGCGGCCCGACCAGTTCCGCGTCGAGCGCGTGTGGAACAGCGTCGGCCTCAAGGGCACCGGCAGTAACGACATCGTCGTCGACCCGACCTTCGTGCCGTTTTCCTTCGTCTATCGCCACGACGAAGCGGTCACCGGCCGCGCGCCGGGCGCCTCGGTCCATCCCGGCGTGCTCTATCGCACCCCGTTCGTCTTCAGCATGGGCTTTGCCGTTATGACCCCGATGCACGGCATCGCGCGCGGTGCTTATGAATCCTTTATCGACTTCACCGCTGCCAAGGCTGCCGGCCCACGCGGAAAATCGAGCGAGATGGAACGCGTGCAGACGGCGATCGGCCAATCGAAAGCCGAGATCGACCTCGCCTATCTGGTGACCGAGAAGCTGAGCGCGACGACGTTCGACGGCGTCAAGCGCGGACGCGTCGATGCGGTGCGGCAACGCCGCGACATGGTGTTGGTGCAAACACTCTTGCAGGGCGCGGTCGACCGGCTGTTCGACCTCAGCGGCGCGAGCGGCCTCGATGTCGAAGTGCCCCTCGGGCGGCATTGGCGCGACCTTCACGCGATCGGCCATCATTCGCAATGGACCGCGCCGGCCTTGCAGGTCGCCGGGCGCGACGAGCTGGGCTTGCCGCCGCTCGACACCGACGTGTACCAATTTCAGTGAAAATGATCGCGCGAACTGATGTGCAGATCAAACCCTCTCCACCCATCGCGGGGAGAGGGTGCGAGCAAAGCGAGCGGGTGAGGTGGGCAACGACGCTGTCCAACCACACCTCACCCTCCCATTGCTGTGCAATGGGCCCCTCCCTCTCCCCGCTTCGCGCGGAGAGGGGTTAGTAGGAGCGGCAAATGACGCAGAAGAATTCGATTGCCATCATCGGCGGCGGTCTCGCCGGATTGGCAACCGCGAACGCGCTCGCCAGTTTCGGCATGAAGGCCGACGTCTACGAGACCGCGCCGGCCCTCGGTGAAATCGGCGCTGGCGTGAACACCAGCCCGCAGGCCAACAAGGCGCTCCAGGCGATCGGTCTCGGCGAGAAGCTCGCCGCCGTCGCCGATTCATCCGCCGGCACCCATACCTGCAACATGCAGACCGGCGAATTTCTCGAATTCGCCGACCGCAACAAGGCCGCGGCGCGTTACGGCGCGCCCTACTACACCTTTCATCGCGCCGATCTCATGGATGCGATCGCGAGCGGCCTCGATCCGGCAACGATTCATCTCGGTCATCGTCTCACTGGGATCGAAGAGCGCGGCGATCGCGTCGCGCTCACTTTCGCCAATGGCGCGAATATCGAAGCCGACATCGTGATCGGCGCGGACGGCGTGCGCTCGGTCATCCGTCCCGCGCTCTATGGCGACGACAACCCGACCTATACCGGGCAGATGGTGTGGCGCGCCTTGTTGAAGGGCAGCGACATTCCGTCCGACCTGCTCGATCCCGCCGGCCATATCGAATGGGTCGGACCGGGTTGCCATCTCAACGCCTATTACCTGCGCGGCCACGATGTCGTGAACATCGTGACCCAGGAAGACACCGCGAAATGGGTCGCCGAAGGCTGGTCGACGCCGGGCGATCCCGACGAAATGCGCGCGAGCTTCCCCAACCCCGAACCGCGATTGAAGAAACTCCTCAGCGTCGTGACCGAATGCTCGAAATGGGGCCTTTTCACGCGACCGCTGAACGACAATTGGGGGCGCGGCCGTATCCAGCTCATCGGCGACGCGGCGCATGCGATGCTGCCCAATGCCGGGCAAGGCGCGTGTCAGGCCTTCGAGGATTCCTACATCGTCGCCCGCTGGCTCGCGGCCGAGCCCGATCCGGTGAAGGCTTTCGAAAATTTCCGCCGCGTTCGCATCAAGCGCGTGCATGCGGTGCAGCGCCTCTCGATCGCGCGCGCGCGTCTCAAACACATGCGTGACCCCGTGGCGCAAAAGGCGATGATCGCCGCGCAGCAAGCGGGCGGCGCGGGCAGTTCCAACTGGGTCTGGGCATTCGATCCGGTCGCCGACTGGGACAAGGAACCCGAGGTCCCGACCATCGAAGCCGAAATCTAGAATACGACCAACGCGCCGCGATGCACGGTGCGAGCGACGGGAGGATACCAGGATGAGAAAATTTGTTGCCGTGCTCGGTCTGATGTTGGCGCTGGCCGCGAGCGGCACGGCGCGCGCGGCCGATCCCTATGACGTCCATGTCATCCTGCCGCTGACCGGGAACGGCGCGTTCCTCGGCCATGGGCATCAGGACAGTCTCGAGACGCTGGCCGACGTCGTCAACAAATCGGGCGGCATCGCCGGACGGCCGCTCCACTTCGTCTATCACGACGACCAGTCGAGCCCGCAGGTCGCGGTGCAGCTCACCAACGACGTGATCGCGACCAAGCCCGCCGTGTTCCTGGGATCGAGCCTCGTCGCGATGTGCGCGGCGATGGCGCCGCTGACGCAAAACGGGCCGGTCGATTACTGCCTGTCGCCCGCCTATCACCCGGCGCCCGGCGGCTTCGTGTTCTCGGCCGGCAGTTCGACGACCGACCAGACCGCCGCCGTCTTCCGCTATTACCGGATGAAGGGTTGGACGAAGATCGCCACGCTCAACAACACCGACGCCTCGGGCCAGTCCGGCGACAAGTCGCTCGACGAGATCGTGGCGCGCCCCGAGAACAAGGACATGAAGCTGGTCACGCGCGAGCATTTCAATCCGAGCGACATCAGCGTCGCGGCACAGATCGAAAGCATCCGCGCCTCGGGCGCCCAGGCGATTTACGCGGCGGTGACCGGAACCGCCGCCGCAACCGTCTTTCGCGGCATGATCCAGGCCGGGCTCGACATTCCGCTCGAAGTCACCAGCGGCAATCAGTCTTTCCCGCAGATGGAGCAATGGGCGAGTTTTCTGCCCAAAACGCTCGTGCTCAGTTCGGCCGCGTTCCCCGAACATGATGGCGTGCTGACCCTCGACCCGAAAGTCGAAGCGGCGCAGCACGACATGTACGCGGCACTGAAATCACGCGGGCTCAAGGCCGACAACATGGAAGCGACATCGTGGGATGCCGGGCTGATCGTGGTCGCCGCGCTGCGCGCGTTGGGACCGGCGGCGACCGCCGAACAGGTCCGGCAATACATCGCCAACCTCACCGATTTCGCCGGCATCGACGGCATCTATGACTTCAAGGCGAACCCCGAGCGCGGGGTCGGACCGGACAGCGCGATCGTCGTGCGCTACGACGACAAGGCCAAGGCCTGGGTCTGGTTGACCAAGCCCGGCGGCATACCGCTCAACTAGAAACACGCTGCGGAGATACGCGATGGACAAGACGATGCCCCGATACAATGCCGGTATCCAGCGCTCGAAAGGCCTGATGGAGATCGGCGCGGCGCTTTACGACACGTCGCTCGCCCGCAAGGGCACGCGCGGCGGCACCAAGGCGCCGCAGATCGACTCCCGTCTCGGTACCAATCTTTCACTCAAGATCGCGCCACGGAAAGACTCGCCGACGGATCGCGGCCTCGGGATTTCCTTCGGCATCGGCGGTTCGCGCGAGAATTTCCTGCAGGTCGCGAACAAGGAAATCGACCTGCTGTGGATCAACCCCAATGCGCCGCTCGCGCTGGCCTATAAGGGCCTGCCGCCCTTCGCCCAGCCCTTACCGCTGCGCTCGCTGGCCGTCCTGCCGTCCTGGGATGCCGTCGTCATCGCCGTCCATGAGCGGACCGGCATCACCTCGATCGGGCAGATCGCCGAGCGGCGCGCCAAGCTGCGCATCTCGACCGGCGAGACGATCATTCCGCCCTACGACGAAGACGGCACCATGTTCGCGGTCAACACAGTGATCAGCGCCGCCGGATTCTCGCTCGCCGACATTCGCACCTGGGGTGGGACGATCCAGACCGTCTCGCGCCCCAGCCACCCGAACCGCTCCGACGCGATCGACAAGGGCGAGCTGGATGCGATCTTCGACGAAGGCATCCTGAGCTGGGGAAACTATGCGGTCGAACGCGGGTTCCGCATGTTGCCGATCGAAGGCGCGTTGCGCGACAAGGTCATCGCGGCCGGATACGACATGATCGATATCACGCCGGCCCGGATTCCCGGCCTTCCCAAGACGGTGCCATCGCTCGATTTCTCCGGCTGGCCGATGATCGTCCACGCGGATATGGAAGACGACGTGGCTTATGCGCTGTGCGAGGCGATCGAGATGCGCAAGCTGGTCATCCCGACCGACAACTACAAACCCTTGGACATGGCGCAGATCTGCTCGGGCGGCGAAGAAGTCCCGCTCGGCGCGCCGTTGCATCCGGGCGCGGCGCGGTTCTATCGCGAACGCGGCTATCTGCGCTCGTAATATCCTATTTTATCGTTGGGGGATCAGACCATGGCCGACATCAAAAAACAGCGCTTCGAGCGCATCGCGGTCGAGGAAGCCTTCGGCATCCCCGAGATATCCAAGGTCGCCGGCGGCGCGATGCTCGGCAGCAGCGCGCCCTCGAAGATGCGCGAATACGTCATGTCGTCGCTGATGGATCTGGGCGATACCCGGATCAAGCGGATGGACGAGGACGGCATCGCGATGCAGGTCCTGCTGATCGCCAGCATCGTCATCCAAGACATCGACCCGATACAAGGCAACGAGTTGGCCGCGCTGGCGAACGATCGCCTGGCCGAAGCAGCCGCTAAATATCCCGGTCGCATCACCGGCCTCGCCGGCAGCGCGCCGCTCGATCCCGAGCGCGCCGCGCGCGAGATCGAGCGTTCGGTCAAGAAGCTCGGCCTCAAGGGCGCGGTGATCAATTCGCATGCGCGCGGCGAATATCTCGACGACAAGAAATTCTGGCCGATCCTCGAAGCCGTGCAGGCGATGGACGTGCCGCTCTATATCCACCCGCGCGATCCCTCGCCGCAGATGATCCAGCCTTTCGACGTGTTCGGATTCAAGGTCGGCTGGTCGTGGGCTGCCGAAGCCGGCACGCATATCATCCGCCTGATCGGCAACGGCGTGTTCGATCAGTTTCCGCGCCTGCGCATCGTCATCGGCCATATGGGCGAAGGCTTGCCCTTCTTCATCGACCGCATCGACAACCGCTATTTCTGGGAACACGAGATGGTCGGCATGACGCCGAAGCTCAAGCGCAAGCCCAGCGACTACATCCGCCAGAACATCACCGTCTCGACCAGCGGCATGAATTTTCCCGCGCCGACGATGATGACGATCCAGACGCTCGGCATCGACAACGTCATGTTCGCGGCGGACTACCCGTTCGAGAACGTGCGGGACGCGGTCCAGGCCGTCGACAACCTCGCGATCGCCGACCGCGACAAGGAAAAACTCTACAGCCTCAACGCCAGGCGGGTGTTCAAGCTCTAATGGTCGAGCGGATCGGCGCCGAGGATCAGGCGCCCGTATTCGCTCATCCCCACGTCCCAGACCAGCGCGGTGTGCGCGACGGCGCCGTGCAGATCGCGGAAATAGTGCTGTAGCGCATTGTCCGAGAACATCGCGGTGGCGCCCGCCGCGTTAAAGAGCCGTTCGACCGCCTGCCGCGCCAGATGCGCGGCAAAGGTCGAGTTGCGTTTCGAGCGCAGCCGCAAATGGCGCGGCACGGGCTCGCCGCGCGTCACCATCGCCATCGCCTCGCGCAGCGGTTCAAGATAGAGATTCGACGCTGCTTCGATTTCGGCCCCGGCATGCGCCGCGATGATCTGGGTTCCCATCTGTTCCGCGACCTTGGCGCCGCGCGACCGTCGCGCGCCGGTGATCCGGAGATATTCGGCGAAGAAGCCTTCGGCGATGCCCGTCGCGATCGCGGCAAAGACGCTGGCCGCGAGCCCGCCATGCGGGAAACGAAACACCGGTGCCGTATGAATCTTGGCGCCCGGCCCGCTCGCGTCTTCCATGTCTTTATAAGACAGAATGCGATGAGTCGGCACGAAGACGTCCTTCACCTCGAAGCTTTTGCTGCCGGTGCCCGAGAGGCCCATGACGTGCCAATCGTCGATGATCGTGGCGGCCGTCAACGGTACCAGAAACAGACAAGGTCCCTTCGGCCCTTCGCCGCCTTCGATGATCCCGCCGCACAGCGCCCAACTGGCGTGGTCGATGCCGCTGGCAAAACTGTGGCGGCCCGAGAACGTCACGCCGCCCGCGACCGGCTTCGCCTTACCGACCGGCAGGAAGCTTGCGCAGATGCGCGTGTCGGGGTCGTCGCCCCAAACCTCCTGCTGCGCCGCGAGCGGATAATTGCTCAGGATGTGCGCGTGATCACTCATGATCGTGGCGAGCCAGGCTTGCGAGCCGCAGCCGCGCGCCAGGGTCTGACCGACCTCGCACAGCACGTCCCAGCCGAGTTCGAAACCGCCGAACTGCTTGGGCTGGCAAACGCGTAGGAAACCGGCTGCGGTGTAATCGGCGATCGTCTCGTCGGGACAGCGGCGCAGACGCTCACACGATTCCGAACGCTCCCGCAACGTCGGCACAAGCAGTTCGGCGCATTCGAGCAATTTTTCGCGGGTCGACATGTTTTCTGGCTTTCCGAGAAATCGTTAGGGCAGCGGCACGACGTAGCGCATGTCGATCATGGCGTTCGGATCGAAATCGCCTTTGACCATACCCTGGGATTTATACCATGCGATCTGGTGCAGCACGTCCTTCACGTCGAGACGCATCGCGGAATCGTTGTAGGAGACGCCGCGCGCAACGACCTCGGGCGGCTGGCCGATATACTTCGAGAGGATCGCGAGAATTTCCGGCGCGGTCGGCCCGTCGAGGCGCTTCTCGTCCGGGCCGGTGAAGGCGTCGTGATAGAGCTTGGCGCCTTTGCTGGCGGCGCGCAAAAACCGCTTGATCGTGTCGCCGCGCTCTGCCGCGGTCTTCGTCGATACGATCAGCGTGCCGACCTGCCACGGCAATACGTCGCCGGCAAAGCCGAGCAGTTTCATGTCGCCGTGCTGTATCGCGGGAAGAACGCCGTTGACTGCCGTGATACTGGCGTCGGACTGGCCGCCGCTGATCGCCGAGATGATATTCGGGATCGATTGCAGCGGCTGAAGCTGCAGGCTCTTCAGATCGAAGCCGTATTTCTCGGCCAGCCGTCCGAGAATGTAATGGCCCGGCGAGCCGATCGTGCCGACCGCGACGGTATGGCCGGGTAATGCCGTGTAGGACGTCAGCCCCGCCTCATAGGCGCGGTTCGAGGCGACAAACGCGTTGAGCGGAAAGCCGGGCACCTCGCGGGCGATCCCCGCGACGATCTTGATCGCGCCCTGGCCGCCGAACGTGTAGAGCGCGGCGGTTGCCGCCGCTTGGCCGAAATCGAGATCGCCCGATACGACAGCCACCGCGACCGGCTGCGGCGCCTCGAAGAAAACGAATTCGGGCATCAGCCCCTCAGCGGCGAAGAAGCCCTTTTCCGCCGCGACGAACGTGGGGCCGGCCGCCGCGACCTTGACCGTGCCGATCTTGACGGTTTCGGCGTGGGCCATGCCCGGCACGACGAGCGCCAGCAGGCAAAGAACGGGTGTTGATAAGCGCATCGCTCCCTCGGATTATATTTTTGTTCGCTCACCGACCTTAGCACGCCCCGCGCATGGCACATCCCGTCCCGCACGCCACGCATGCTTGTGGCGACCGTGCCGGATCAACCAACGGGAAAGTGGACGCGGGCAAACAATCCGTGAGAGGGTGCGACCCCGCCAGCGGTCGTCATTCCCGCGCCCCTCCTCTCATCCTCTCATCGTGGACTCCTCTCATGTTTGCCCGGCGCCGTAATACCTTCGCATTCTGGCTGGGCTCGGCTGCGGTGACCGCGGGTGTCTTCCTGCATCTGCCGATGTTCCTGATGGCCCAGGATATGGACTTCATGCTCGCCGGCATGCCGATGGATCCCGGCATGCTCTGGGGCATGGCGCTGATCGTCGGCGGTGTCGCTCTTGCCGGTTACGGCCTTCTCCCCAAGCGCATCGAAGGGACGCCAGTCTTCGAAGCGATCATGCCGCCGGAGGATGCGCCGCTCACACGCTCCCACTGGCTGCTGATGGCCGTGCTCGCGGTAGCGCTCATCATCGACATCATGAAACCGGCGAGCCTCGGCTTCGTCACGCCCGGCATGCGCACGGAATACGACATCGATTTCGCCACCGTCGCGCTGCTGCCGTTCTCCGCCCTCTTCGGCACGGTCGTGGGCTCCTTCGTCTGGGGCGCGCTCGCCGACATCTATGGCCGGCGGGCCGCGATCCTGCTCTCCTCGGTGATGTTCATCGGCACCTCGATCTGCGGCGCCATGCCGTCCTTCGCGTGGAACCTCTTCATGTGCTTCCTGATGGGCGCGGCGGCCGGCGGCATGTTACCGGTGACCTATGCGCTCCTGGCCGAGATCATGCCGACCAAGCATCGAGGCTGGTGCCTCGTTCTCGTCGGCGGGATCGGGGCGGTCGGCGGCTATCTCGCCTCCAGCATGATGTCGGCGCTGCTTCAGCCGTTCTTCGGCTGGCGGATCATGTGGTTCCTCAACCTTCCGACCGGCCTCATTCTCATCGCGCTGAGCCCGCTGATTCCCGAATCAGCCCGCTTTCTGCAGCAGATGGGCCGGGCCGCCGAGGCGCGCATCGTCCTCGCGCGCTTTGGTGTCGTCATGACTGCTTCATCCGCGGCGCCGGATGAAGAGGAAGAAACGCATGCGCCGCTGCCGCCCGCGATCCCCGGATATTTCGGGACCACGGTGGCACTGACCCTCGCCGCGCTCGCCTGGGGCTTCGTCAATTTCGGGGTTCTCTTGTCGCTGCCGAGTTCGTTGGTGGCGGAAGGCCTCAGCGTCGGCCTCGCCAGCACGATCATCGCCAAGTCGACGCTGTTCGCGGCGCCGGCGATTGTCGTCGTCGCCTACCTCTACAGCGTCTGGAGCACCAAATGGTCGCTCGTGACGATGATCGGCATCACCACGATCGGTCTGCTCGCCGTCCTGTTGCGCGGCATGGGAACGCTACCGATCGTGTCAAATCCGATCGTCTCGCTCGCGTTTCTGATTGTCGGTTCGACCGGGGTGATTTCGATCCTGCTTCCCTATACGGCCGAGAACTATCCGATCAAGGTTCGCGGCCGCGCCACCGGCTGGGTCGCCGGCTGCAGCAAGGTCGGCGGACTCATCGCACAGGGATTGAGCGTCGCTGCGTTGATTCCGGCGCTCGACATCGCGGCCCTGAGCATCGCCGTACCGGCGGGATTGTCGCTGGTCCTGATCGCTACGCTGGGACGGGAAACCCGCAACCGCGATCTGCGCGATCTCGAAACGATCCGGTCGCTATAGCATCCCCACGACTGCGCCGCTCATGCAGGTCGCGATCGTGCCCGAGAGGATCGAGCGCAGGCCGAGGCCGACGATGTCCTGCTTGCGCTCGGGACACATCGCGGTCATCCCGCCGATCATG
Source organism: uncultured Rhodospirillales bacterium (assembly GCA_903828515.1). Lineage (GTDB taxonomy): Bacteria > Pseudomonadota > Alphaproteobacteria > ATCC43930 > CGMCC-115725 > CAIKMD01. Next base: position 948,635 of record CAIKMD010000002.1, read on the forward strand.
ATTCCGGCGCTGCCGAAATTGGCGAAGCCGCACATCGCATAGGTGAGGATCAGCCGCGATTTCTCGCTGAGCGTGCCGACAGGCAGATGCGCCAGATCGACATAAGCGATGAACTCGTTGAGCACAGTCTTAGTCGCCATCAGTTGCGCGGCGGTGCCGATTTCGTTCCCTGGTATGCCGATCAGCCACATCACCGGTCGAAATCCCCAGGCGAAGAGATATTGCAGCGTGATCGCGGTGCCATCGACCGCCGGCAGCCAGGACAACGCCATGTTGACCAGCGTCACGCAGGCGATCGCGACGATCAGCATCGCCGTGATGTTCGCCAGAAAGACGACGCCGTCGGCGGTGCCGCGCGCGAGCGCGTCCATCGACGACAGCATCGGCGTGCCGAGCGACAGATGCGCGTCGTTGACTGGGTCGTTGTGGAACGGAACCATCAGCGCCGACACGGCAAGCCCCGCCGGGGTCGAGATCACCGAGGCGATCAGGATATTGCCGAGCGCCGAGGGAATGACCGGACCGAGAATGCTGGCGTAAAGCACCATCACGGTGCCGGCGATTCCCGCCATGCCGCAGGTCATCAGCGCGAAGATCTCGCCGCGTTCCATCCGGGCGAGATAGGGCCGCACGAGCAACGGCGCCTCGATATTGCCGACGAAGATATGAACCGCCGCGCCGAGGCCGAGCGCGCCGCCGACGCCCATGCCCTTGCGGAGCAGCCAGGCGAACCCGTTGACCAGGACTTGCAACACGCCCCAATAAAACAGCAGCGAGGCGAGCGCGCTGATCACCAGGACCAACGGCAGGGCGCGAAAGGCGAAGATGAAGCTCGCCCCCGGCTGGGTCTCGCTGAACGGCAACGGCCCGCCGCCGAGATAGCCGAAGACGAAACCGGTGCCGGCGTCGGTCGCGCGCTGCAACGCGTCGACGCCCTGGTTGAGCAGCAGGAAGAAAGACGCGGCGAGGGGAAATTTCACGAACAGGATCGCGAGCGCCCATTGCAGCACGATGCCCGCAACCACAGTCCGGATCGGCACCCGCCAGCGATTCTCGCTCAACACCCACGCGAGCAGCAGCAGCGCCACCAACCCCAGAAGCCCCTGCATCGCCCCGCCCCGCTACGCGATCATCCGCGCGCGAACACTACCGGGTGACGAGGCGTCGTGCATCCGGAAAGCGGAGGCCTTTTATCGCCCTACTGATACGTGATCATGTCCATGCGGGTGAGCGTCACGTTTTGCGAGACGGTCGGCGCGTTGGCGAGGGTCCACACCGTCGCCTGCTCGGCATAGAGATTCTCCGACGTGATGCCGTCGACCGGCACCACGACCTTGAAGCCGCGCAGCGCGGCTTCGCTCGCGGTATAGAGCCCGGCGCCATGCGCGGCGGTGCCGACCATGATGACGGTGTCGATGCCCTTGTCCTTGAGCGTCTTTTCGAGATCGGTCTTATAGAATTTATCGACCGGCGCGATGACGTAATCGTAGCCGGCGGGCGGCGCGACCTCGGGCAGGAAGTCCTCCGGTTTAGGTCCCGGCGGCAGCGTCCAGATCACCGTGACGCCCTTGGCCTTGGCGGTGGCGATCAGGGCTTTCACTTTCGGAAGTTCTGCGACGCAACGCGGGCGTCTCGTGTCGTTGCAGGATTGCTTGACCAGATCCATGACCAGCAGGGCGGTCATCTTGGAATTGACCGGCGCCGGCTTCAGCGCGGGGGCGGCCTCGGGCTTCACGCTCGCCCATTCGTCGACGATGGTCTGCGCCGATGCGGAAACGCCGAATAACGCGACGAACGCCGCGGCAGCCAAGACGATGGAAGCTTGTTTCATGGTCGTCCTCCCCCGATTCATTGCCCGTCGCCGGGCATTTGCCGTCACGGTGCGGGAAGATACCACGCCGGAGGTCGAGGGGAAGTCACCGAAGCGAGAGCGCCGGCTCAGGGATCCGACATGTCGGGTTCGCCGACCGTGACCGACGATGAGTCGCGATCGGTCACGTCGCCGTTGCCGCCGGCCGAGCGAACTTCGTAGGCCCGGTGTTGGCGATAGGCGCTGCGCATCGAGGCGTAGAAATCGAGCGAGTTCTGTTCCATCTCGTTGAGCGGATCGATATAGGCGGTCCGCGTGTCGACCGCGCTGACGCCGGTCCGCGAATAATTCGCGTAAACCGCGTTGGCTCCACCGACGAAGGTCCACGGATCGAGGACGAAGCTCAGGCCGGTGCCGATCGCGTCGCGAACGTTGGACGGGCCAAAAACCGGCAGCATCACATAAGGTCCCTCGCTGATTCCCCAGACGCCGAAGGTCTGACCGAAATCGGCGTCGTGGAACGGAAGGTTGTTGCCGGCGGCGACGTCGAAAAATCCGAAGCCGCCGACCAGGGTGTTCAGCATGAAACGCTGAAAGGTAATCCAGCCGAGCGCGAAATTCCCCTGGAGCAGATCGTTCATCTCGATCATCGGCTCGGACAGGTTGGTCACGAAATTATGGATCCCGCGCTGAAGCGGATCGGGAACGTTATCGCGATAAGCCATGGCGACCGGCTTGAACGCGTGCTTGTCGACATATTCGTTGGCGGCGAAAACGCCGCGATTGGCCGGTTCGATCGGATCGTTCTTTTGTTCGTAGGCGATCCGCGCATCGGGATCGGTCGGAACGTCCGCGCAGGCCGCGAGCAGCGAGCCGGTGGCGATGAGTGTCAGCGCGACGAAAACGCCGCGCGCGCGTCGAATTGCAGTCGTCGAGTGAGTCACGTGCACCATCCCCTCTTCCCCACGATAGGTACGGTGTTATGCTTAAAAAAGGATGAAAACGCGGATTTCTCACGCGATTTTCAGCCCCCAAGCGGCGGCACCGACCCCTTCCCTACGGGGTGCCGCAATACGCTAGTCGGCGGCGTCGGCCGCTGCAACTGTTTGCCCGGCATTTTGCTGACGCGACTCGACTCGGTCGCTTTGCCGCGGCTCGGCGTGAACGAGCCGATGCACGAAGGCCATCTTTTCGATCGCCGTCGGTGTCAGGACGAAGGGATAGACATCGGGTTGGCCCAGACTGCGGTTGAGGCTGTTGACCGCGTAGGTCAGCGGCAGCCACGCCTCGACCAGATCGGCGACACCAGCGCGATACGGATCGAAATCGATGTCGGTGTGCAGCCGCGCCTCGCCGGCGCCCTGCGGATGAACCCGCATGCCGAAGGCCGCCGCGGTTTCGAGCGTGTCGACGATATGAAGATAATGCGCCCAGGTCTCGGCGAAATCCTCCCATGGATGGGTGCTGGCATAGGCGCTGATAAAGTGGTCCCGCCAATCCGGCGGCGGCCCCTGCTCGTAATGGGTTTGGAGCGCCGCCATGTAATCGACGCGCTCGTCGCCGAAAAGATCGCGAAACGCATCGAGATTGTCGGCGTCGCGGACCAGCCGGTCCCAGAAATAATGCCCGACCTCGTGCCGGAAATGCCCCAGCACGGTGCGATAGGTTTCGTGCATTTGATGACGGCGTTCCTCGCGCTCGACGGTGTCCGCCTCGGCGAGCGCCAGAGTGATGACTCCGTCATCATGTCCGGTCATGACCGGCGCGCCGCCTTCCGGTGGATCGGCGAGGAAATCGAAGGCGAGACCCTGCGCCGGATCTTCCTGGCGCGTCGCGAGCGGCAGGCGCAGCCGCATCAGCGCATAAAACAACCGATGCTCCGCGCGTTCGAACTTGCGCCAGCGTGACACGTTTTGCGCGATCGAGATATCCGGGATCGTGCGGTTGTGACGGCAGGCCAGACACAACGTATCCGGCGTCTCGCTGTCGATCAGCCAGTTACAGGCATCGAACGCCGCATTGGCGCAAAACCGATAGAGCCCCGCCGGTGCGGCGACGGCGCGCCAAACCTCGCCCTCGGGCTCGAGCGCCGACAGGGCCTCGATCGCCGGCAGATAGCCGAGGCGATGGCCGCATTGTTCGCATTTCGTGTTCTCGAAGAAAAGCAATTGCGAGCAATGCTGACAGGTGAAGATTTTCAAGGAATTGGCCCCGGGAATACGCGATGTGAAGGCACCGACCTAAACGCGTCCTTTCGCGAAAGGTTTCATCGCATTTCGCGGAATTCCGCCGGGAATCGGCCGTGATGCTGAATGATTTGTAACACTTGGGGCAACGGTACCCCCAATCCGGCCCATCGATCGCCGCAATCGAGGGCCACGTTCATTGGACGCATCGCATGAAGCGCTGCGCATCAAGCAGGAGATGATCCACGATGAACGATCAGCATCGCAACGATCCATCGCAACCGAACGCCGGCCAGGACAAGGCGCGGCGCGACGCTCAGGGCCAGCCCAATCAGCAACCGGGCGGCGCGAACAATCCCGGCCAGCACCAGCAAGGCCAACCCAATCAACCGCGTGATCCGAATCAGAAACCGAAAACCGAGCAAGCCAGCCATCAGGGCGGCGGCGGCGTTCGCAGCGATCACAAGCCTCAAGGACCCGGCAGCCAGCAGCGCTAGACCGGACGCCAGAGGCTAACCGCCTTTCAACGACATGCCCCGCCCCTCACCGGGCGGGGCATTTTCGTTTTCATCGGGCACACTCCCTACTTGCAAATCGGCCGTCGCGGGGCAAAACTTGGGATCGATCCGCGCGCCTGCGGTAGAAGCCCGCGTGGCGCCGTGCATCATCACAAAGGGGGAACGCTCCGTGACCACATCCAAGAAAATCCTCGCCGGTGCCCTGTCGATCGCGGCTTTGGGCCTTGCTTACCCGCATCAGGCGTCCGCCGCGCAAGCCATGGTCATTCAATCCGACACCGTGCGCGGCGTGCTGCAGGGCATGACGGCGCCGGGCTGCGTGCTGAACAATCAGTTCAAGCACAAGGAAGAGATCGTCTTCCGCATCAAAATCATCGACACCAAGACCGGCAAGCCGATGGACAAAGAGGCGATCAAAAGCCTCGTCGTCGAATTGCCCGATGGTCAGAAATTCAACGCGCATTACGGGATGCATCCGCCGCAGGACCCGATCGAATATTTCTGGACCTATGCCTGGGTCATTCCCGCCGAGTATCCCACCGGCAGCTTCGGCTACAAGGTGACGGCGACCGACAAGAAAGGCCACACGGCGACGTTCGAGCCCTTCAAGTCGAAACCGTCGCAGCTCACCGTCCTCGCCGACGCCAGCTGATCGCCTTCTCCGACCGTCGTCCCCGCGAAAGCGGGGACCCTGTCGCCGCACGGGATTCCCGCTTTCGCGGGCATGACGATTGAATAGATCGATACGGATTCGGGTTCATGAATAAAAAAATGAAATGCCTGTCGTTGATCCCCGTGATCGCGATGTTCGCAGTCCTCGGTTCGGCCACCACCGCTTTCGCCGACGGTGCCGATGTGTTCAACGACAATTGCGCGGTCTGCCATTCGGTCGAGGTGGGCGTACAAAAACTCGGGCCCTCGCTCGCCGGTGTGGTCGGCCGCAAATCGGCGAGCCTCGCCGATTTCCCCTATTCGCCGGCGATGGCCGCCGCCGGACTCACCTGGACCAAGCCCCAGCTCAATAATTACCTGACCAATCCACAGGGCGTCGTCCACGGCACCAAGATGCTGTTCCCCGGCTTGAAGAACAGCAAAGAGCGCACCCAGCTCATCGACTATCTGGCGACGCTCAAGGGTCCCTGAGGCCACAAAAAAGCGCGGCGCCCAACGGCACCGCGCTTTCCTGGTTACAGTCTGACGCGGTTTAGTAGCCGCGCTGAATCACGACCGTCTGGGACGGCACATAACCCTGCTGCACCACCACGCCGCTCGGCGGGCTGCGATAGGCCATCTGCCCATAGGCCACATGGTTCGAGCCGTCCTGGGTCGCCGTGCAATCGCGCCATGCCGCGCTGCAGTTATCCGGGTTCATGCCCGATGAACTGCTTTGCGAATAGACCGTCGTCGTCACGTATTGGTCGGCATGCGCACCTGCGGCCACGCCGGCGGTCAAGCCCAGCGCCAGTGAGATGGCAAGAATGGATCGGGTCATTGCAAACTCCTTTAAACGTCATATCCCGAACGATGCCGTCTTGAGAGCATCCGTCCGTCACCCCGTAAGATGGGTACCGATTGTGCTCAATCGGTGACAATCCTGCGGTAACGCAATGAATCGCCTCACGATAAGGAGAGGTCGTTACAGCCTTGTTATCCTCTCATTTGAGGACGATGCCGGCCGGCAGCGCCGGAGCCTCGAGCTTCGGAATGAATTCCGGCAACACGCTCAGAATGACCGGCTGCACCACACCGCCGACATCGCGGATCTGCATGATGTAGCGCGGCATGATCGGGTTGTGATCGTCGTCATAGCGGAACGATCCGGCCGGCGTCGTCATCCTGGTTTCGGCGATCGCCTTCAGGAGCGCGTCCTTGTCGGCGATGTTGCCTTTGATCCGACCGATCGCGCCGTCGAGAACCTGCGCCGCGATGATGCCACCGAGGGTCTGCCAGCTCGGCTTTTCCTGGCCCTGATATCCGGCGCCCCACTCTTTCATGAGTTCCTTGTTCTCCGGCGTGTCGATGGTCGAGAAATAGAACGACGCGCCGATGAAACCGGTCGCCGCTTCGCCCTCCGCCGAAAGCTGCTGTTCGTCGACGGTGACGGTGAAGCCGTACATCGGCAGCTTCTTGCCGTAATCCGCGTATTGCTTGATGAAGCGCAAACCGTCCGTCCCCGGCATAAACACGATCGCGACGTCCGCATCGCTCGATATCTGCCCGATGAAGGAACCGAAATCGGGCGCGCCCAATCGCGGCATCAGTTTCTGGACGACCGTGCCGCCACCGGCGACGAAGCCCTTCTCGAAATAATTCACCGCTTCCTGCCCGGCGATATAGTTGGGCGCGATCAGGACAGCCTTGCGATAGCCCGCCTTCGCCGGCAGAAACCCTTCGAGATAACCCTCGGCATTGCCGGCGAAGGTGGTGCGGAACATGTACTTGCCCTGCACCACTTCATCGACCGTCGATTCGATCAAGGTCGGAATCTGATGTTCGTTGACGTAATCCTTGATCGCGGCGCCGGTCGCCGAACTGGTCGGACCGATCAGCACGTCGATCTTGTCGGACTCGACGAGCTTCTTCACCTTGGTAATCGCGGTCGCGGGATCGCCCGCCGTGTCTTCGGTGACGATCGTCACTTTCAATCCGCCAAGCATGCCGCCATGCCGGTTGAGATAGATCTGCAATCCGTTGCGTTCGCCGTTGCCGCTCGGCGCGAACGGCCCTGACAACTCGGCCAGCAGCCCGAGTTTGATCGTGCCGTCGGCCGCATCGGCAACCGACGCAGACAATAAAACAGCACAACACGTCGCGATGAGCCCGAGCCTCGACATGATTCCTCCCCGATCACGCGGCTGAACGCCGCTTATGGCGAAGTAGACCGCGCCCACCGCCGGGCCGTCAACGAGCAATTCGCGCAACGCAAAACAATTGCGTCCACGACAGCCGCGTTTGTACGGGTTCGATCAGATTTCATTGACGCCCATCGTCACCGGGACGTCGTCGCGCCAGTCGCCCTCGACGCGGTTGCCCTTGGTATCCGTCAGCACGCCATGACCGTTGCGCTTGCCACCCTGATAGGCGCCGACGAATTTCTCGGCGGGCTTGCCGTCCTCGGTCCAGAGCAGCGTGCCGTTACCGTCGGCGTAACCGTTCTTGCACGGCCCCGACCAACGAACCGTCTCGTCTCCTTCGGGCGCGGGGTTCCAGACCTTGCAGCCGGTTTTCGCGTCGGCGATCCAATCGGGCGGCGCGTGATCTTCTTCCTGCGCGCGGACCGGAATTCCGAGGCCAAGGATAACGATTGCAACGGCAAAAAGGCCGCCGACCAGGGCTTGGGATTTCATCGACACTCCTTGCAACAGCGTTCTTATGACATCGGCTGCCGCGGCCGCTCCGTCAAGTCCCGGCGTCAGAGCTTTCACGCCCGGCTATTTGTTGCTGCCGCCCGATGGCTCGATGATCGAGCCCCATCCCGGCAAGGGATTGCCGTCGGGTCCGCGCACCTGGTCGGTCCAATCATAGCTGCCCGAATTGATCACCGGCCCGGTGCCGCATCCGGCCAGCACCAGAACCAATCCGACGATCGCCACTCGCATCATGGGGACATCTCCACCGCTACGAGATGAAAACACGGATCGGCATATCCGGTTCCGCCTAATACTTCAAGCTGACGACCTTGCCGCGTTGCTTGCCGCTGGTCGCGATGCAGATCGGCGAGCGGTAGAGCGGGCTGACGAATTTCGCGTCGGGCATGTCGTCGCGGATCTTGGTGAACAGCGGTTCGAGTCCGAGATCGAGCCAGGTGCCGAAGCTCGCGTCGTGATGCGCCGGCAGATAGAGCCGGGGATGAAAGAGTTCGAGCAGCGGCCAGGTATCCGCCACCTGATGCTCGGCGACCGGATGCGGCTGATAGGCGATGATCGCGACGTCGGCCCGCCCAAACTTCGCCGCGAGCGCGCGGTCGCCATCGGTGATCGGACCGGCGCTGCCGACCACCACGGTCGAGAAACCGTTCTTGAAACGCACGCCGAAAGCCAGCGTGCCTTCGGTGACGACCTCGGGCGCGAAGGTGCCGCGCGCGGTCACCTCTTTATTATGCGCGTCCTCTTCGGGCGTGTTGGGGCGTGAGTCGATTTTATAAAGCGCGCCCAGCGCGTCGGTGAGGCCCGGCTGAATCGTGCTGTGCCGCGCCAGCGCGATCTCGACCGTCACGTCGCCGAAATGCAAGGTCTCGCCGCCTTTCGCGGTGATGGTTTGCGAGGCCGGTACGCCGAGTTTCTCGGCGGTCGCGATGGTGATCGGCGCGCCGACCACCGGCGCGTGGGTTTGCGCGGCGACCGGCGCCACGTCGGCGATGTGATCGAAATGCGCGTGGCTCATGAAGATGACATCGGCGCGCTTGATCTGAGACACGTCGAAGCCGATCGGGTGGTTGCGCGCGGTGCGGTTGAAATAGGCATCGAACAGGAAGACGTGGCCCTGATAGGCGATTTCGTAATTGGCATTGCCGAGCCAGCGGAACACCGCGATGTCGGAATTCTTGCCCGGCACCGGGCCGCCGATGATCGCGGGCGTCAGGCTGCTGCACGCGGGCTCGGCCGCGATTGCCGCACCGGCAAAGCCGGCCAACGAGACGACAAGGCACGACAGGATGATTGTGGCCCGAACCCGCATCGCGATCTCTCCCCTGGTTTCGCCGGCGCCCTTCGCGGGCACTCCGCGCGAACTATAGGCGCGGGGCCAAAGCGGCGGAAGCGTCTGCCTCGGTGAGCGTCTCAAGCGAGATGCGGCCGGTTTCGGGAACCAGGATTTGCGTGAGGATCGCGCCGAGCAGCGCCAGCCCCGCGAGCACCCAATACGAGAAGGCCGGGCCCATACCGGCGAACAGCAAGGGAAAGAAGAACGCGCTCACCGCCGCGCCGATCCGTCCGCCCGCGACGGTGATGCCTTGCGCCACGCTGCGCACCCGCGTCGGCGCGAGTTCGACGCCGAGAATGCCGGCACCCGAGACCAGGCCCGGCCCGGTCTGGGCGATGTTGAACAACCCGAACACGATGAACGCGAGGATCGGAATGGCGAGCAGAAAATCCTGCAGCAGCGCGAAGACACCGACCGCCACCGCGCCGGCGACGAAGCCCCAGACCTGCAGCGGCTTGCGTCCGACCTGGTCGATCACGAACACCGACATCAGGATCGAGGCGGGCAGAACGAAGATGACTTGCGAGAGGATGGTGAATTTCAGCGGGCTCAGCCCAAGGCTGGTCGCGATCAGCGACGGCCCGAACAGGATCGTCGCGTAGATCACCAGGTCATAGACCATCCACAGGATGGCCGCGGACCAGATGCCGTGGCTGTGCAACGCGAAGACCAGTCCGAACCGGCGCTCGTCACGCGGCGGCGCCGTGGCGACCTCGCCGCTGATATGGGTGATCACCTGCGCGGCGGCATCGCCGTCGCCGGCGATGCGCGCAAGGTAGCGCGCCGTCTCCGGCATCTGCCGGCGGAAATAGAGCACCGCCAGCGCCGGCACCGCGCCGGCCGCCAGCACGATGCGCCAGAGCAGATCGTCGTGCACGCCGAGGCTTTGCAGCAACAGCGTGAACAATCCGGCGACCAGCGCGCCGACCGGCCACATCGTACCGAACCCCAGACCCAAAGCGCGGCCGCGATTGGCGCGATTGGCGTGCTCGGCCATGATCGTCGGCGAGAGCACATAATCGGCGCCGACGCCGATACCGAGCAGGAAGCGCAGCGCGATGAGCCAGGTGATGTCGGGCGCGAAGGCCTGTGCCACCGCGGCAACCCCGAGGATCATCACGTCGAAGCCATAGAACCGTTTACGGCCACCCTGCGCCAGGACGCCAAAGGCGAGCGCGCCGATCGCCGCGCCGACCAGTGCCGATGCGGCGAGCGACGCGCTCTGCAGGCCGGTCAGGCTCGGGTCGCCGTAGGAATGAAGGATGAGCGGCAGCACGATACCGACGGAGGACAGATCGTACCCGTCGCAAAAGACGCCAAGCCCGGTCGTCAGCGTCGTCCGCCAATGGAACGCGCCGAATTCCTGCTCGTCGAGTTTGGTGAAATCGTCCCCCGCCACGACCTCAGGCTAACATTATCGCGGCGGTGAAATCTCGCGGAAAGCGCGCGCCCTCACCGCTCTTTCCACGGCAGGATATAGGTCGACGCGATGATGGAATCGGCGTCGGCATGGCCCTTCACGAGGCCCTGTGCCTCGAACCAGGCGACCTGACGGTGAATGTCTTTCACGTCGAGCCGGCCTTCGGGATCGACATAACCGATGCTCGGGCCGATCTGTTCGGTGGTCTGGCCGAGATACTTCGACATGATGGCGAGAATTTCCGGCGCGGTCGGCTGGTCCTCGCGCTGTTCCTTGCTGTTGGTGAAAGCGTCGTGATAGGTGCGCGTCGCCTGGCGGAACGCCTTGAGCCAACGCTCGACGAGTTCGGGCTTGTCGCGCACCACCTTGGTCGAGGCGATGATCACCGCGATCTGCCACGGTGTCTCGTCGCCGATGTAGCCGAGGAATTTGACGCTGTCTTTCTGTAGCAGCGGTGTGAAACCGGTGTAGGTGCCGACTGCCGCATCGACCGAACCGCCGGCGACCGTGCTCACCGTGTTGGCATTCGCCTGGGTCTGCACGATGCGGATCGATTTGAGATCGACGTTGTATTTATCGGCGACGAGGCCCAGCGCATAATAGAAGGACGAACCGATCTGGGTCGTCGCGATGGTGCGCCCGCCGAGATCCTTCAGCGTTTTGACGCCTGCCTCGAAACCCTTGTTGCTGGCGACGATGGCTTCGGCGTGCCAGCCCGGCATTTCATGGACCGCGCCGGCGATGATCTTCAACGCGCCCTGACCGGCGAGGCTGTAAAAACTCGCGGTCATGCCGGCAAGCGCGATATCGAGCGATCCCGACGTCACCGCTACCGAAATCGGGCCGGCGGAGTCGAATTGCACCAAATCGACGTCGATCCCCTGCGCCGCGTAGTAGCCCTTCTCCTTGGCGATATAGATCGGCGCGACCGGCGCGGCCGAGGGATAACCGATCTTCAGCGCCTCGGCTCGTACCCCGTCAGCGACGAAGCAAAAGGCGGCGATGAGGCTGGCGACGATCAACGTGCGGCGGCAAACCATGATGCGAAGGACGCTCCATTGTGGGAAATCAGTGATGGAGCCCTATAGTCCAAGCCCAGCCACCCTCGCCACAATTTCGCGATTTCATTTCGCGACGCGATACTACGCATCGATGTAGTGCTTGTTGCCACACACCGTGCAGGCCCAGAAATATTTCAGCCGGTTGGGAAACTGCTTGAGGCTGCGCAGTTCGAAGCGCCGCTCGTCCTTGCATTTGCGGCATTCCTGCTCGCGGGTCTCCCCCACGCGCTCCGCCAGCGGCTTCGCCATGTCACCATCCCCTCGATCGCTCGGACGAGTGTACCCGTCGACCGCGAGGAGAACAAAACTCGACCACAGCAGCGGCGAAATTAATCAACCAAATCAAAGCGACATGGTGAAAAATTGGTAAATCGGTACAAAACGTGATCGGCTAATCGGCGGAATTCCGCGCTTTTAGACAACCGAGAGCGCGGCGCCTCGCGGCACCGCGCTCATCGTTCTTGCGTACAAATCGCGTCGGTTTACTGGGATTCCTCCACGGTGCTCTTGCTGCTCGACCGCGAGGTGCCGAACGGGGTGACCGCTTCGTCCTTGCGCTCGTCGGTGCGCTTCACGCCGTCGTCCGACTTCGTGACCGAGTGCGATTCCACCGAACGTTTCTCGATCGGCGCCGCGGCGATCGGCGGCGAGATGGTGCCGTTCGTCTGGATGGTCTGTTGGGTGGTGACGGAAGCAGAGTCGGCAAAGGCTGGTGCCGCCGTCGAAATGACACCGGCCGCCAGGATGATCATCAGGCTTTTCATCATTCAGTCCCTTTTTCTGTCAGCTCGTGAAAAGGCCAGGCCAAGCGCGCTGGCATCGATGACAGAACACGAACCATCCAACCGGGTTCCGGCTCGCATCGCCGGGACTCCGGCTCGATGATGGATGCGGCGAAAAAGACTTAATCCGGACCTTCGAAAGCTTTTATTCAAGTCCAGGGTCTAAGTCCTGCCAAATGATCGCTTTTGGGCAGCAACGCCGAGGAGCGTCATGAACCAGCATCGAATCGACGATCTCGTCACGTTTGGCGCCATCGGCGCGCTCGCCGCGGTGGTCTTCGTTCTGCTCACCCTCCTCGCGACTCAGGGCAGGTTACCGGTCGTTCAATCGTCGGGTTCGGTGATGCACTATCTGTTCGATCATCCGCGGGACTAACCGACGCCGCGTCGTGCCGAACGCGAACCTTGTCTCCGGAGATCATCATGAAGATGCGCCGTCTCGCGCAGTGTCTCGTCGTCGCCGCGATCGCGCTGCCGGCGCCCTCTCACCAAGCCGGCGCGGCCGCTGCTGACCCGTCCGCGCTCGTTACCGCGATGAGCGGCGAACTGCGCCAGGATCTCGCCGACACCGCCCTCACGCCGGCGGTTCGCGAGCAGCGCTTTCACGACATCCTCGACGATGGCGTCGATTTCGCGACGATCTCGCGTTTCGTGCTCGGGCGTTATTGGCAAGCCACCAGCGAGCCGGTTCGCCAGGAATTCGGTACCGTCTTCGAATCCTACGTCATCCAATCCTTCACCCGGCAGTTCGGACTCTTCGGCGGCGAGACGATGAAAGTCACCGGCGCGCGCATCGAAGGCGAAGCCGACACGGTGGTCGCCACGCAGATCGTGCATCCGAACGGATCGCCGTCGACCAGCGTCGACTGGCGCGTCCACAAAGGCGCGAACGGCTTCAAGATATCCGATGTCAGCATCGGCGGCGTCAGCATGGCGCTGACCTATCGCGAGCAATTCGCCTCGGTGATCGACCAGAGTAATGGCCAGGTGCCGGTGCTGATCGCGAAGCTGCGCGAGAAGGTCGACGCGCAACCGAAGACCACCGATCCGACCGCCGGCACACCGGCCGTGGCCAAACCATAGACGTCGCGTAGAGTCGTCCGCCACTAAGTATTTTCCGATCCTTTCTCACGGAGATGTCCACCGCGATAGTTGCACGACGGCCCTGATGGGACGCAACTGCAAAGGGGGATAATTTTTGCCAGACCTCGAAGCGTTCCGGCTCGCAGCGGGCATCCATCCTTCCCAGAACGACGTCAGCGAAAATCTTCGGATTCTCATCCTTGCCAACGCGGCCGATGCGCTGTTGGCTGAAACCGCGCTACGCGATGCGGGAAAACGCATCACAGCGATGCAGGTCTCGAGTGAACACGATTTCGTTCGCGAATTGCGCGAGTTCGTCCCCAGCCTTGTGATCGCCGACGTCACCCTTCCCGGTTATGGCGGTCGCCTGGCACTTGCCCATACACAGCGCACCGATTCCGAAATCCCGGTGGTGATTATCGGTCACCCGGTTGGTGCCGGCGAGGAAGAAGTCGTCGAACTGTTGCAGAACGGCGCGCGAGATTACGTCGCGCGCAATCGCCTCGCACGGCTCGGAGCCGCTGTCGACGTGGCGATGGAATGGCAGGAAAAACGCCGGGCGCGCGCACGGGTAATCGAAGCGATGGCGGTTTCCGAACTGCGCTATCGCCGTATCTTTGAATCGGCGCAAGACGGCATCCTCCTTCTCGACGCGCAAACCGGAAAGATTCTCGACGTCAATCCCTTCATGATCGAGTTACTGGAATACTCGCGCGAGGAATTTCTCGGCAAGACCCTTACAGAGATCGGTGCGTTCAAGGATGCCGCCGCCAGTCATGCTGCCTTCGCCGAACTTCAGAAGGAACGTTTCATCCGGTACGACAACTTGCCGCTGGAAACCAAAAAGGGCCGGTCGATCGCCGTCGAATTCGTCAGCAACGTCTATGTCGAGAACCAGCAGAACATCATCCAATGCAACATCCGCGACCAGACCTCTCATCGGTCGATGGAAAAAAAACTGGTCAACGCGCAAAAGATGGAGGCATTGGGCACCATCACCGGCGGTCTCGCCCACGACTTCAATAATATTCTCGGCATCATCATCGGCAATCTCGACCTCGTCAGGCCTCACTTCGCGGCCGCCACTGGCGATGCGGACGACCGGATCGGCGATGCGCTTGAGGCAGCGATCAGCGGCGCCGAACTGACCCGGCACTTGCTCGCCTTTGCCAGCAACCAGCCGCTCCAGCCCGAGCGCCTCGACGTCAACGTGATCGTCGCCAGCGTGACGAAGCTGCTCGCACGAACGCTCGGCTCGAACATCAAAACCTCGCTTCATCTCGAGACCGATCTATGGCCGGTCATGGCCGACGCGGCGCAGCTCGAATCGAGCCTTACCAATCTCGCCAACAACGCCCGCGATGCGATGCCGGGCGGCGGGCGACTGACGATTTCCACCCGGAACTGCGACCTCGACGCAGATTATGTGACGCTCCATCCGGAGGCGACGGCCGGAGATTACGTGGCGATCGAGGTGGGCGATGACGGCGCCGGCATGTCGCCGGAAACGACCGCACTTATCTTCGATCCGTTCTTCACGACCAAGAGCCGCGGCAATGGCACCGGCCTTGGCCTCAGCATGGTCTTCGGCTTCATCAAACAATCCGGCGGCCATATCAACGTCTATAGCGAGTTGAAGGTCGGAACGACCTTCCGCCTCTATCTGCCGCGCAGCTGCAGCACCGAGTCCACGGCCCCTGCATCGGCGGCGAGCGCCTTGGCTACCGGTAGTGGCGAGACAATCCTGGTCGTCGAGGACAACGCCCCCATGCGAAGTGTCGTTCGGCGCCAACTCGAAAGCCTCGGCTATGTCGTGCTCGAGGCCGACGGCGCGGCGGCAGCGCTACCGCTGTTCGCAAACCAAAAGATCGATCTGCTGTTCACCGATGTGGTGATGCCGGGTGGAATGACCGGGTTCGAATTGGCACGCACCGTCCTCGCGACGCATCCGTCGCTGAAGGTTCTGATCACCTCCGGTTTTCCCGACATGAAACTCGAAGGCCACGCGAAGGACCTCGCCGCCACACGTCTGCTGAGCAAACCCTATCGCGTCGCCGACCTAGCCCGGACGCTGCGCGAGGTCTTCACGACCTGATTCGTCTCACGACGCCTCTGGCCAGTCCGCCCCCGCTTGACATAATATCGGCCGCACGCTCGATCGAGCGATCGTTCATGGGCGCGGGGGCTCGGACACGTTATGCTGATGCGGTGGTCACTGCTGTGGTTGCTCGCGGTTGCCGCTTTCCCGCTTCCGGCCGTCGCGCAGACTCTAGTGACCGCGGCCCAGGTCGGGACGACGCTGGGCGATATCGCGCAAGGCCGCGACAAATCCTTCACCGAACCGACCGCGCTGGCCTGGAGCCTCGATACCGGCCGCGCGCTGGCCGACCGCATCGCGGCGATCAATACCAGCCTGGCGCAAGAGGTCGAGCGCGTGACCGGCGCCTTCGTCGGCGCCGCATCGGCCGACAAGATATCGGCAACCAAGGCCATGGTCGCGACGATCGATGCCCGGACCGCGCAGGACGGCGCCGGTTATGTCTTTTCGGGCTCGGGACCGAGCCTCGCGTTTTTTCGCCAGTTGCTGTTCGTGCCGGCATCCAACGCCGGAACCGATCCGGTCGACGCGGTGATGTCGATCAGCAGCCGGTTCGTCCGCTCGCCGAAGACCGTCGATTATTACTACGAGTACAGCGACCCGACGAACCTCAAACAATCGTCGGTCGTCGAACTTGCCGGTAGCGGCACGTCCTGGACCACCGGCGCGCGCCCGCCGATGACGACCGGCTCGGTCTATGCCTTGAAGAAATGCCGCGACATTTTCATTCTCGGCTGGTTCTGCACGACGTCGCTGTATCAGGTCCGCGATCTGCCCGGCTCCGGCGGAACAGTGAAGCTTCTCCTCACCGGACAGCACGCCCTCCCCGCTGGCACGGATAACGCCGAATTCGACGACGACCGCGGCAAGAACGCGGTCGACGGCTATACCGCGCTTTATGTCGTCATGGCATCGGGCGGCACTGTCCTCGTCTATAACGTCGGCGCCGAATCCGTGAACGGATCGCTGAGCGTGCAGGGCAAGCTCAGCGATGCGCTCAGGGAACAGCACGCGCAGCTCGCCAGCCGAATCAGTGCCGAACTGAAGATCGACAAGCTGCCCTACTGATCGACGCGGTTAAGAGTCGGTCGGACGCACGAAACAATAGATCGGCGTGCCATCGGGCGGGAAGAACGCCACCGCGCCGCCGGTCGGGTTGGGAACCTGATTCAGGACGGCCTGGGGCGGCACATCGCGCCACGTTCCGGCGATCTGCACCTGATAGCCGGTGGCGGTGCTGCGCCAATCGCGGCTGGCGAGGACGTGGCCGTCATATTCCGCGCAACAGGACAGGCCGCTCGCCGGATTGGCGAGGCCGCGGAACCACGGCGCGAGCGCCGGATCGACCTTGGCGGGCGGCGCCGCGCGGGCGCCAAGGGCAAGAAACGCGCTCGCCGCGACAAGCGCGGCGACCCTTCGAGCGTTACAACGATTGGAACCGGTACGGCGTGCTATCCAACAACCACGATCAATCAGCATATCCGCGCTCCCTTGGTTGAGCCGCTCGCTGACGTCGCCTCCCGGATACTGTCGCCTCACGTAATCGGTGTAACGATATGCCTCATCTGAAAGCGATTCAACATTTCCGTCGCGAGTCGCTGCGACGCGCCGGCCTCAGTCGCACCGATTGAAATGCGATGCGCGGCACGCCTTTGCCAGGTCGCGCGCCTGCGCGATTTGCGCCGGCGTCAATTTCGAGGCGACGCTGTCGCGATTGGCTTTCGCGTCCGGGTCCTCGCCGGCATCGGTCCGGCGCGCCGCGAGGTCGTACCACATATACGCGCGCACGATGTCGGTCGCGACGCCGCGTCCGTTTGAATACATGAAGGCAAGATTGTTTTGCGCGTCGGCTTCGTCCTGGCCGGCGGCCTTGCGATACCAGATCACCGCCTGACGGTCGCTTTGATCGACGCCCTCGCCCGCCTCGTATTTATAGCCGAGCTGGAACTGCGCGCCGGCATCGCCCTGTTCGGCGGCGAGGCGATACCATTTCACCGCCTCGACGCCGTTGCGCGCAACGCCGAGCCCGCCGTCATAGACCAGGCCGAGCATCGTCTGTGCCGGGGCATTGCCGTGTTCGGCGGCAAGCCGGTACCATTTTATCGCTTCGGGCACATTGCGCGCGACGCCGGTATGGCCGTTCGCGTACAGCACACCGAGCGCGTATTGCGCCGGGGCATAGGCTTGGTTGGCCGCCTTGAGATACCAGCGTTCGGCCTCCTGATAGATATGCGGACCGCCCTGCGCGTCCTCGTTCATCGCACCGACCGTGGTTTGCGCGCGCGGATCGCCCTTCTCGGCCAACGGCACCAACAGCCGGCGCGCCGCCGCGTAATCGCCTTTGCCATAGGCCTTGAGTCCGTCCTCGAGCGCACCCGCGCGCGCCATCGGCGCGACGCCAAGCACCATGGCAAAGACCAGAACGGCTGGCGCGAGAACGCGGCGCAGGAAATGTGCGGTCATGACGCGGACGATGTGACGCTCTAGGGTTGCGACGCCTTGGCGTAGTATTTGACCTTCTCGACGGTCATCGCGCCGCTATCGAGAATGCCGGCGGCAACCGGCATGAAGCGATTGATCGCCGCTTCGCTGTCGACGAATTCGATCACCAGCGGACGCGCCTCGGTCGCGAGGCTGAACAGCTTCGAATGAAGGCTCGACGGACCATAACCGCCAACACCGCGCAGAACGGTCCCGCCGGCGATTTCCATCTCATGGGCTTTCGCCAGAATTTCGATATGGACCTGGCGGCCGTGATGCAGATCGTCCTCGGATAGAAAAATCCGCAACAGACTTGCGTCCTGAAGTTCCATTGTTCCCCCCTGCACCGAACCGGTCCCCGTGCGATCGCGACATGGCGCGACGCGCGACCGATCTTGCCTCGCGCAAGCGCGGGCCGCCAGTGATCACAACGTTTAGGTCCCGCGCAGGCGATGGATCTCGGTCAGCACGCGGCGCCAGACCTGGCTCGCCGCGACGTCACCGGTGCCGCGCGCGGCCGCTTCCTGCCGCGCCGCGTAAGTCGCCGCCTTGGCGCAATGAACCTCGATCAGTTCGTGCGCCGTGCGCCAGATATCGTATTGCGTAACCATCCGCCCCTCCCGGCCGGCGGCCAGGATAGAACAAAACAGGAACAATGACAAGGGTTAGCCGTCGGTCATTGATGTAGCGGATCAACAATTACCGCCGGCGAAACGAGGCCGTGGATTACCGGCAACCGTCGTCGGACGGCGCGGCCGTCTGGCCGGTCGTCGGCGCGCTGCCCCGCCATTCGTCGCGCAGCAGCGAATACATCGACTGGTCGCGATAGCCGGTGGCCACCCGCTGACGACGACTCATCAAGCCGCTCTCGCGCTGAAAGCCCAGGCGCTCGGCGAGACGCACCGCGTTGTCGTTGTCGGGGCTCATCGTCACCTCGACGCGTTCGATCTCCAACCGCTCGAAGCAATACTCGAGCACCGCGTCCAATGCCTCGGACATCAAACCGCGTTTCCAATAAGGCCGGCCGAGCAGGAACCCGACCTCGAGACGATGATTCCAGGTCTCGCGGTGATGGTAATTGACGAAGCCCATGACGATGCGCGTCTGGCGACAGACGAGCGCCCAGGTCGCGTGCCAATCGGGCAGCGGAAAAACATAGATCGCGAGATAGCGCGCGGAGTCCGCCACGCTGAGCGCGGGCGGAAAATCCATGAAGCGCATGGTTTCGGGATCGGCGAACGCATCGTGAAGATCGTTCACATCCTCGGCCACGATCGGACGAAGAACGAGACGCGACGTGACGAGCGTCGGATGGATGGCCGCATCCGGATTCGGAAGCGCGGCCGCTTTGTCATCGGCAGATCGGGACGGCATGACTCACCCTGCGGCAAAAAAATATACGAACACGCCACGCGCCGTTGGCTGAGCTTTTTTGTGCCGCACCAGTAAAGCGGGAGTTTGGTTAAAAGGGAGTGAAAAAAGTGGGCAAGCAGCCTGCGACAAATGCGACGACGCGCAGCTCTCGAGGTTATCCATCGCCAACCAATCGTCCGCTCATACTTCCGTATCGTATCGTTCGGCAGCCGGCTGCTTTATCCATAAATTCAGCCGTCGAGACGTTTCCGTCGATGACCCGTTTCGGCTGAGATGCGCAGCGTATCGCTGCGTCGGGTGAGATGGAGTCATTATGCCTTTGAAGCGGGTCTCTTCGTCGTTTTTCCGGCACTCGCACGCGTGGATCGGCCTGACCGTCAGCCTGCTCACGATCGGCGCTGCCGCCTATTCGATCTGGTCATTCCACGAATCGGAAATGAGAGCCGCCGAAAACGATCTCGGCAACATGAGCGTCATCCTCGCGGAACAGACCGCGCGCTCGGTTCAGTCGGTCGATCTCATCCTGCAGGACCTCGCGCAGCGCATCGCGGCGCAGGGAATCAAGACCCCGGAGGAATTTCGCGACAAGCTGGCCGACGAAGCGACCCACAACTATCTGCACAGCCGCATCGGCAATCTGCCGCAACTCGACGCCGTCGTCATCAACGACGACAAGGGAATCCTGCTTAACCTGTCGCGAACCTGGCCCATTCCGTTCTTCGACAATTCACAGCGCGATTATATTATCAAGGCGCCGCTCACCCCCGCCGGACGCATCATCGTCAGCGCGCCGCTCGAAAATCGCACCACCCATGCGTGGATGCTTTACGTCGCCTTGCCGATCCGCGCCGACGACGGCACCTATCTTGGCTCGATCGCCGCCTCGATCGCGCTCAGCTACTTCGAGGATTTCTATCAGGCCATCAATCTCGGCGAGGGAAGCAGCATTGCCATCGTCCGGAACGAAGGCATGATGCTCGCGCGTTTTCCGGTCATGCGGGACCGAATCGGCAGTTCGCTGGCGAAGTCCTCCATCGTCCGGCAGATCATGGATGGCAAGGACGAGGCGGTCGGCTGGACGCCCGGTGTTCTCGACGGCATTGACCGGGTCGCGGCCGCACACGCGGTTCGCGGCTACCCGCTCATGGTCGTGGTCACCGAAACTACCGCGTTAATTCTCGAACCGTGGCGGTCCCAGGTCGTTGTCGTCGTCGGCATCACAGCAAGCGCAATCATCGCCTTCGCATTCTTCTTCGCGACCCTGGCACTACACGCCCGCCGCCGCGAGCAGGCGACGCAACAGCTTCGCGAAAGCGAGGCCCGGCTTGCCGTCGCCAAAGAAGCCGCCGAAGCGTCCAATCGAAGCAAATCGGAGTTCCTGGCCAGCATGAGCCACGAAATCCGCACGCCGATGAACGGCATCATGGGCATGAACCATCTTCTCCTCGCCACGCCCTTGACCGACCAGCAATACGGTTATGCCGAGACGGTGCGCGACAGCGCCGACTCTCTCCTCACCATCATCGACGACATCCTCGACGTATCGAAGCTCGAGGCGGGAAAGATGACCATCGAAGCGGTAGGCTTCGATATCGCCGGCATGGCCGAAGGGGTGGTGTCGATCCTGACGCCGCGCGCGCAGGACAAAGGGCTCGAGCTTGAAGTCACCATCCTGTCGGCGGCGCGCGGCTGCTATATCGGCGATCCCACGCGACTTCGCCAGATCCTGTTGAACCTTGCCGGCAATGCGGTGAAATTCACCGCGCAGGGTCACGTCAATATCGACATTTCCATCGCCCAAAAAACCGAACGCAATTCCCTCGTCCGCTTCGAGGTGACCGATACCGGCATCGGCATTTCCGCGTCCGCCCAGACCCGTCTGTTTCAGAATTTCGTCCAGGCGGATTCCTCGACCACGCGCAAATTCGGCGGCACCGGGCTTGGTCTTTCGATTTCGAAACGGCTGGTCGAATTGATGGGCGGTACGATCGGCGTGTCGAGCGTTCCCGGCCAGGGCAGCACGTTCTGGGTCGAGATGCCGCTGGAACGGACCGACCCGGCGAACGTGGTATCGGGCCGCGATCCTCAGTCCGCGCCGTCCGCCGCGCATCGGCGTCTCCGCATCCTCGTGGCCGAAGACAACAAGATCAACCAGCAGGTCGCGCGCGCCATCCTCGCCAAAGCCGGTCACGACGTCGACATCGCGGAAAACGGCCTCGAAGCGGTCGCTGCGGCCGAACGCGGTGATTACGACGTGATCCTGATGGACGTGCAGATGCCCGAGATGGACGGCGTCCAGGCGACGGCGCGCATCCGCGCCCTGCCCGCGCCGGTCGGCACCGTGCCGATCGTCGCCCTGACCGCCCACGCGATGGCAGGCGCGCGCGACACCTATCTGAAAGCGGGCATGAACGATTACATCTCCAAGCCGTTCGATCCGCCGACCCTGCTGGCGCTCATCGAACGATTGGCCAATCCCGATGCCGGCGCGCAGGACCCGGCGGAGAGGGAACCGGTCTCGCCCACCGTGGCGGTTGCCCGCTTCGATCCGGCAAAGCTCGATACGCTTAAATCCGTTGTCGCGGTCGATGTATTCCCCGGTCTGCTCGGCAGCATGATCGACGGCATGGAAGAACGGATTGCGCGGGCTCTGAGCCTGATCGAAGAGTCCCAAGTCGAGGAAGCCGGGCACGAAGCACACATCGTTGTCGGGATCGCCGGCAATCTCGGCGCACTCGAGGTCAGCGCCATCGCGCGCGATCTCGAAACCGCCTGCGGGTGCGGCGACACGGCGGGCGCTTTCGCCGCGGCCGGCAAGCTGGAACGCGCGGCCGTCGACGCACTCGTCAGCGCGCGCGGCTATCAACGAATAGCCGCCTAAAAAGGAGAAGACGATGATCGAACCATCGATGAATGCCAGCAGCCGCCGATCGAAGATCGTCATGGGCGTCGACGACGCCCCGGAGAGCCTCGCTTTGCTCAATGCGGTGGTGACCGGCGCCGGCTACAGCTTTATCGGCGTCAACAGCGGGGCCGAGTGTATACGATTGATTGCGCGCAGCCAGCCGAGGCTGCTGCTTCTCGATATCGAAATGCCGGAGATGGATGGCATCGAACTCTGCCGGCGAATTCGCGCCCTGAGAGATTACGTCAAAATTCCGATCGCGTTTCTCACCGCGAAGAAAACCGGCGAGGCGGTTCGGGCTGGCATCGGCGCCGGCGGCAACGACTTCATCGTCAAGCCGTTCGACGTCATAAAACTGTTGGAACGGGTCAACCACTGGGTGACCCGGCCGGCGCCGCAAGCCGATCCGTTCAGCAAGCCGCTCGTGCTCGGCTGACAATTCTTCCGCCGGCATCGGCCTGACCTGTATTGCTAAAACGGTTGCTAAACCGGGCATGGAACACCATGTTAAAGGGTAACCGGATTACGGGAGGAGCGGACATAAGACCCGCACTCGACAGGGAAGGTTATGAGACGACTGAAAGCCGCTATGACGCCGCGACAGATGTCGCGTGCCGGCGCTGTCGTTCGCTGGGCGCCGACCCTCGCCATTCTGGCGATCGGCGTCGCCATATCATTCGCCGCCTTCGACATCGCGCAACGCCTGGACGACACACACGTGCGCGGCGTTCTGGAGCTGCGCGCCGAATGGCGGGTGCAGGACTTTGAGCGTAAGCTCGGCGCAATCGCCGAGGACGCGGAAGCCATGGCGGTTTATGTCGCGGTCGAGCGGAACGCCGCGATCGACAATATCCGCCGCCTCGCCCATCTTCTCCACGATCCGAAAGATTCGAACAGCGCGCTGATCTGGGCGCCGCTGGTCAAGGCGGAAGACCGCGACGCCTTTGTCGCCACGGCGCGCAAGGAACTCGGTGCCGATTTCAACATCGGTGAGCGCTCGCCGGATGGCCGTTTCATTGCGGCGAGCCCGCGTGCGGAATATCTGCCGCTCCTGGTCGAGATGAATTACGACGGCGACCCGGCGCCCTCGGGGTTTGATCTCATGTCGCTTCCCGAGCGCCGCATCCGCATCGAGCGAGCGCGCGACGAAGGCCGGCCGATCGCAACACCGGCCGTCAGCGTCTTCTCGGCCTCCGGACCGGCGCTCGGCTTTCTGGCATTCTGGCCGGTCTATGACACGGACGATGTGCCCGCGACCGTCGAAGCGCGGCGCAGCGCCTTTCGCGGCATGGCGGTCGCCCGGTACCGTTTCGATCGGTTGCTGCCCGGTCTGATCGGCAACACGCCGCCACTCTTCGAGCGTATCGACATCCTGATCGACGGCGGCCGCGACGCTCCCGCCGCGCAACACGTCGCCACCTTCGATCCGACAACCGGAAAATTCGTCGTCGGGTCAGACGCCGCACCACCGGAACAAGGCGAGGTCACGCTCGATCGCGAATTCGACGTCCTCGGCCGGCATTGGACGATGCTGTTTCATTTCCCATCGGCTTTCGTCGCTGCTCAGCGCCCGGTCACGCCTTGGGCATGGCTCGTCTTCGGCTTCCTGCTGACCGGTCTCCTCGCCGCTTACGTCGAGCGCGAACGGTCGCGGCGGCGCGCGACGGAAGGTATCGTATCCGACCGCACGCGCGACCTGACGGCGGCGAATACATCGCTCAACCGCGAGATCGAGGTGCGGCGCCAAACCGAGACCACGTTGCGCGAAAGCGAAGAAAGATTCCGCCGCATCTTCGACGAAAGTCCGATGGGGATCGTCCTCGCCACACCGGATGACTCCCGGATCGTGCAGGCCAATCGCGCCTTCGCCGTCATGCTCGGTTACGAACCCGCGGAACTCGTCGGCCGAGCCATCGACGACCTGCTCCATCCCGACGAACTCCGCGTCGCCGCCGCGCAGGCAACGCACGCCGCGCGCCAATGGCGCAACTTCGAACGGCGATACGTCACAAAGTCCGGCAAGACCGCTTGGGCCCGCGTCGGGGCGACATTGCTCGCGGGATCGGACGGACGACCATCCCTCGCGCTCGGTATCACCGAAGATATCACCCAACGCCGGCTGACCGAGCAGCAACTCGTGCAGGCACAAAAAATGGAGGCCATCGGCAACCTCACCGGCGGCATGGCGCACGACTTCAATAACCTGTTGGGCATCATCGTCGGCAACCTGGATCTTGCCCAGCCCTACCTCAAAGCGGTTCCCGAGGTCGACGAGTTCGTGAACGAAGCTCTCGACGCGGCCCTGCGAGGGGCCGAGCTGACGCGCAGCCTCCTCGCTTTCGCCCGCCAGCAACCGCTCCAACCGATGCGCGTCGAGATCAACAATTTGGTCGCCGGCATGGTCAAACTGCTCGGCCGCACCTTGGGCGAAAACATTGAAATCTCGCTCGACCTCGCCGCCGACACCTGGCCCGTCGTCGCCGATCCGGCGCAACTCGAGGCCAGCATCGCCAACCTCGCGACCAATGCACGCGACGCCATGCCCAAGGGCGGCCGCCTGATGATCGCGACCGGCAACCGCCGGCTCGACGACGATTACGCCGCTTCCCATCCCGACGTCATTCCCGGCGACTACGCGACGATCGAAGTCAGCGATACGGGAACCGGCATGACGTCCGACATATTGGAACGGGTGTTCGAGCCCTTTTTTACGACGAAGGACCGCGACAAAGGCACCGGCCTCGGCCTCAGCATGATCTTTGGCTTCATGAAGCAATCCGGCGGCCACATCAACATTTAAAGCGAGTTCGGCGCCGGCACGACGTTTCGCCTCTATCTGCCGCGCGCGATCGGAAGTTCGGAAATCGCTGCCGAAAGCGTGGCCGTCGCGCTCGTGCGCGGCGGCGGCGAGACGATCCTGGTCGTCGAAGACAATATCGAGCTGCGCCGCGTGGTCGTGCGGCAGCTCAAGGGATTCGGTTACCAGGCAATCGAAGCCGAAGGCGCGGCGGTTGCGCTTGAGGTTCTGCGCAGCCGCAAGGTCGATCTCCTCTTCACCGACATCGTCATGCCCGGTCAGATCGATGGATTTGAGTTGGCGCGACAAGCCTTCGCCCTCTCGCCGACCATCAAGGTGGTTTTCACCTCCGGGTTCCCCGAGGCCAAGGTGAACGGACAATTCGGGCCGCTGGCAAAAGCGGTTCGGCTTTTGAGCAAGCCCTATCGCAAGGAGGAACTGGGCCGCACCCTGCGCGAAGTGCTGGACGGGTGATCGGCGTCGTCAAACCGCGGATAGCGGCAGGAAGAGACGCTTGGCCGTCGCCCCGTAGCTTCGCGTCAACGCGGCATCGATGCCGCCTGAAATAACCCCGCCGAAAACGGGCGCGAGCTTCGCCAGATTGACCGGCACCTTCGCGCCGGTCATCGAAAACACCCGGCAGGCGATCGCGAGATTGAGCTGCGTCAGGGAATCCCCCGAAAAGCGTTTGACGATCTCGTGCGCGACATGCGTGCCGAACTTGATCCCGAAATCCTTGGCGACGTCCGCCGCGCGCGAGCCGCACAGACAGGCCAGCGCGAGCGTGCGGACCGGTTTGCTGTGAATGTCGTGCCCCCTGATCTGGGCAATCGCGGCGATCATGCGGAGCTGAATGTAGGTGACGCTGGCGATGCTCGCCGGGAGCGTGACCGGCAGGCTGATCGCGCCGCCGAAATTGCTGACGAACCCGGCCGTGCCGGCTTTCGCCATTTGCCACTTGATCAGGGCATCGACGGCGCCCTCGCCGGTGAGATAACGGCGCTGGTAATTCGTCGCGAGATCGCCCGCGCTATCGAGCGCGGGAACGCCATTCACCGCGCGGCCGTAGAGCCACTCCAGTCCCTGCAGCAAAGAGCCGAGGACCTTGGAATCCGGCGTCGCATTCGACCCTGACCATTTCATCGATGAAGGCTCCTCAGCTCAGGCTACCGCGGAGCGAGCTTAGCACGTCTTACGCGGCAACGCGCATCGGCGCCTTGTGACAGGCGCCGTCTTTCATGATCATCAGCAGCCGCGCGCGATCCTGCAGCAACGTGATGTCCTGGGTCGGATCGCCGTCGACCAACAACAGATCGGCGAGATAGGATTCCTTCACGAGGCCCAGCTCGTCGCCCATCCCCATGATCTCGCCGCCCCATTTGGTCGCCGACATCAACGCCTCTTGCGGCGTATAGCCGAACACATCGACGAACAGCGCGAGGTCGCGCGCGTTGCGCCCGATCGGATTATGCGGGAAGCCGTAATCGCCGCCCGGCAACACCCGCACGCCGCGCCGGCGCAATTCGGGCACGAGGCGGCTTTGCAGTTCGAGAATCTTGTGCCCGCGTTCGACCAGGGGCTTGGGCAAATTGAACGACGGATCGGCGTTGATCGCGGCGACCGCGAGACCGACCGCCGGCGCCACGAAAATCTCGTCCTTCTTCGCCTCGAGCATGTCGAGCGCCTCGTCGTCGGCATAGGAGCAATGATAGAGAACGCGAAACCCATGACGCACGCCGAGCTTCACCGCCGCGGCCGCCTGGGCATGACAGGCGAGCCAGATCCCGGACTCGCGCGCCTGCGCGCCCGCCGCCGCGACTTCGTCTTCGTCATAGGCGAGTTCCTGTGAACCGCCCGGCGTGAAATTATCGTCGCCCGACAACAGCAGCTTGACGCTGTCGATGCCGATATCGGCACAGCCTTTGATATAGGCGCGCATCGCCGCCGCGCCGCGCGCATGACCTTCGTCATGGGTTTGCGGCACGCCAAACACATTGCCCGGCGCGCGCTCGATCGACGACGCCTTCAAACGCGGCCCCGGCAGCCAGCCGCCGGCGATCTCGTCGCGCAGCGCGACCTCGAACCGCGTGCCGAGCGAGCCGGCGGAATAGGCGCTGGTGAAGCCATGATCGAGGGTGACCCGCGCGTTGCGCGCCGTGATCAACAGATGCTCTTCGACCGGCAGCGACATCGCGTTGATGACGCGATCGACCGAGGACGGCCACGACAGATGCGCATGCGCCTCGACCAGGCCGGGCATGAGCGTGACGCCCCTGCCCGCGCCGAGCGTCGCGCCATCGACGATCGCAGCTCCCGCTCGATCCAGCCGCGCCTCACCCGACGCGACGCCGACGATCCGATTACCCTCGACCGCAACCTCGCCGCGATAGGGCAAGCGCCCGGTACCGTCGAAGATCGCGATGTTGGTGAAGAGGGTGCGTGCCATAGGAGCCTCCCGGATGTCGGCTTTGGAGGCAGGATAGCGCGAATAAGGGTCGAGGGCATCCGCCATGGCGGCTCGATCATGTGCCCTCGAACGGCCCGCTCAAAGAGACGTGAGCCCCGGCATCAACTGAAACGCATTTTGTCGCCAGATCGCGGTCAACTCGGCTTCGGAGAAACCGCAAGTGGCGAGGCCGTCCACATGAGCTTTGGCGGTCGTAAACGGGAAATCGGTTCCGAACAACACTTGCGACACGGGGACGAATTGCGTGAGGGCACTCATCGTGATCGGGCTTGCCGCCGCGGCACAGTCGTAATACTGGCGTTTCAGATGAGGAAAAACGCCGTCGGCCGGCTGGCCCCCGGCCGTCTTCGTGTTTCGGCATTGTGCCTCGAGGCGCCAGATCAGATACGGCAACGTGCCGCCGCCATGCGAGAAGATGAAGCGAATGTCGGGACACGCCTTCATCGTGCCGAAGAAGGCCAGGCTTGTGATCGCCCGCGTCGTATCGGTACCGAATTCGATGATCGCATCGGGGATGCCGGGTATGAGATCGGCGCAACAATCCGCGACCGTCGGATGGGTGTAAACCACCGCTTTGCGGCGATTCAATTCCTGCATCACCGGCAAGAAAGCGGGGTCGCCAAGCCACTTATTGCCATAGCTCGTCATGACCGAGACCCCGTCGCATTTCAAGACATCGAGGCCGTACTCGATTTCTTTCAATGATGCGTCGATGTCCGGCAGGGGAAGGCAGGCAAATCGGCCGTAACGGCCTTTGTGATCCTGCGCCATGCGCGCCGCATAATCGTTGCACTCCCGTGCCAGCCGCACGGCTCGCGCATCGTCGCCTGCCCAAACGGTGATCGCCGACAACACAGCGATCGAGACACCGGCCCGATCCATGTCTTCGAGGGATTTTTGCGGCGACCAGTCGAAGTAGGTCTTGTTCGGCCGAGACCGAAGTTTCGTATCGGCCACATAGACCGGCGGCGCAATGTGGTGATGAACATCGATGATGGCAGACCGCTGAGTCTTTCCGCCGACCTCATCCGAGGCGATCTTCGTTGCCATGACCTGGTTCACCGTATGATCGAAATTGGCTCGCCGCTCTGCGAAGCGCGTCGTCGAATGATATCGCGTCATCCGACGGTTTGTCAGTAGTCGCTACTGGATCGCTTCGGCTTCCCGCAGGCTATCGATGAGCGAGCTGCGCAGCAGGAATTCGCGCGCCAGCTTTGGATCCTCGGCGGTCCGCCGCAGTTGATCGAGACTGCGCCGGCGGTTCTCTGGGTCCTTCTCGGCCAGCATCTTCTTGTTGCGGATGGTCTGCGCCTGCGTATGCGTGATCGCGACGTGGCGACGCTGGCGTTCGTAGCGGTCGAGCACCGAATCGTCGGTTTCCTTGCGTAAAATCCCCACCAGCTTGTCGGCGAGATTCATCGCGTCGTGGATGCCGCTATTCATCCCCATCGCGCCGATCGGCGAATTCACATGACCGCTGTCGCCGCAGAGGATCGCCCGGCCGCCGCGGAATTTTTTCGCCACGCGCTGATGCACGGTATAGAGGTTCGATCCGAGGATTTCGAACGGCATCCCCATGGGTAAAAAGCGCCGCATGTAGTCCGTCAGCGATGCAAGACTGACGACTTCCGCCTCGTCGGCCTCTTCCGCGACCGGGAAATGAACCCGCCAACGATCGGGCGGGCCTTTCCAGTGAAACAGGTTCGACCATTCGACCGGATCGGAAATGTAATTTCGCTCGGCATAGCCGAGGCTGCGGAAGTCACATGCGACCTCGATGTTGAGGGTTCGATCGGAATAGGTGAACCCCTCGAACTCGATATCGAGTTCCTTGCGGATGATGCTGCGCGCGCCCTCGCCGCTGACGATATAGTCGCCGGACACCTTGAATTCCTCGCCGTCCTTGCCCGTCACGGTCGCGGTGACGCCATTCGCGTCCTGGGTAAAACCCTCGAAGGTCGATTGAAGATAGAGGTCGATCAGCTCGTGTTCCTTGGCGACCGCCAAAGCCTCTTCCACGACCTTGATGCGCTCGCACTGCAGGACATAAGGAAAGGGCGTGTCGTTTTTCAGCACCGCGTGATCGAACGATGCGACCAATTCGTGTTCGGGTCGATCCCAGTAATGGAACACCGGGGCGATGATGCCGCGTGCCTCGAGCCTTTTATACAGTCCGATCCGGTCATACATCTCGAGCGTCGCCGGATGGTTGGTCCCGGCGCGCGGAATCTGCTCGAGGAAATTATCCTCGCCCAGTTGCTCGACCAGGCTGACCCTGATGCCTGCCTGAGCAAGCGCAAGCGACAGGCAGAGGCCGACAGGGCCCGCCCCGATGACGACGATACGCCCGTCCTGGTTCATCGTTGATTACACCTCAGGCTGAACATTTTTGGCTGCGCCGACCCAGCCGTTATGCGTCAGATCGAAGACGACGCCATTGATGTCCTTGTATTTCGCCTCATAGAACGAATTCGGCGAGGTCGGGCGGCCGGCAAGATAAGACCCGCCGGCATCGATCACCTGCTTTTCGGCGGCGTCCAGATCGTCGACCCACATCCCGAAATGAAGGATGCCGACCTTCTCGGTCGCTTCGTCCTGTTTCAGCAAGGCCACGTTGATCACGCCGTCGGACACGTAGAGGCCGCGCCGCGCCTTGCCGACGCGCTTCATGCCGAAAGCCTGCTCGAAGAAGACCGCGGCGGATTCCGGATCCGGAACCGCGATGGCGATATGACGCAATTTGGCCATGGTGATCGTTCCTTCGGTCGTGGCGTTTCCGAATGCGAAAATTACGGAGACGAACGCGCGTTCACAAGATTGATTTAGTCATTCATGGACGGCGCGAAATTCATGCGCGTCTGGCTTCTATGCCCGGCTTAGAACTCCGTGCGCTGGATACGCTTGCTCACCGGCACCAGCACGATCGCCGCGAATATGATGCTCATGAGCGACAAAGCGGCAACCTGGTTCAACTTTCCGGCGGACCAAAGTCCCCATATCAGCGTCGATACGACTTGCGTATTGGGGCCGGCCAGAAACAACGGCAGGGTCAACTCCTGATACGCGAGCAGCGCCAACCAGACGCCCCCACTGAGCAACGTCGGCGCGAGAAGCGGCACATAGACCGATCGAAAGCGGTGAAACAGGCCAACCCCGGATGTCCGGGCCGCATCGTCCAGATCATCATGAAGCTGTATCATCGCCGCGTTGACATACCGCGTCGCCAGCGGAATACCCGCGATGGCCTGGACGATGATCATCGACCAGATCGATTCGTACAAAAACACGTATTGCGCGACGCTCAAAAACAGGAACGCGAATGCAACGGCGGCCTGCGCGTGCGGAACTCCCTGCGGCACGAAAGCCAATGCATCGACCAGGCCCCGAAGCCGCCAGCGAGACCGGACGACGATCCACGAAATGCCCAGCGCCAACGCAAGGTCGAGAATCGGAACCACGATCAGCACGTACAGCGAATTGCGCAGGGGGCCGGCGTCCAGGGCATCAAAAATGTTGCGATAGGCCGCGAGCGTCATGTCGCGAAATCCGGCCGCATCCACCGGTCGAAGGTAGTGACTGAACGACACCCACAAAAGCACCAGGATCGGCAGAACGGCCTTGAGAAGGAAGACGATCACGACGCCAATGTCGACCGGCCATTTCAGCCTTCCCAAGTGAATATTGCGACGCTGATATCCGCGAGCGGTCACCACCGCGAACCGACGGGCTTGGGATAAAACACGACGATAGGCCACGATGAGCGCCAACGAGATGACGATCAGGACGAGTCCGAACGCCGCCGCGGTGTTGTAGTTGGGAAGTCCGGATGTCGAGGTCTGGAGTTGCGTGATGTTGTACATCAACGTCGACAGCGTATTGAATTTCGCCGGACCTCCAATCACGGCCGGCACCTCGAACGTGGCCACGCACAGCACATACGTGAAAATGAAGGCACCGGCGAGGGCCGGCATGGCCAACGGTATGTCGACATGCAGGAACACCCGCAAGCGGCGCACGCCGCTCATCGAAGCGGCTTCGCCTAATGTTGCGTCCATCGAACGGAACACGCCCAGCAACAGCAGGAAGGCAATGCCGGACACTTCCATGCCCTGAACGAAAGCCATGCCGAAGACGTTGTAAATGCTGAGAGGCCCATCCGCGACGTGAAAGAGGCCTTGTAACGGAACGTTGGCGATCCCCGTCCGCGGATTGAGCAGCAACACCCAGGACATCGCGCTGATATAGGGCGGAATCAACAGCGCCGACGCCATGACCGGAAAGATCAGCCGTCGCGTCCGCGCATCGGTCCGGGCAGCGATGAACGCCATCACCGTACCAAGCGCCGTCGCAAAGACGCTCGAGATCGTGGCAAAGGCCAGTGTGTTGCGCGCCGCGACCAGGGTGCCCCGGCTGGTCCACGCATCTTGCATGATCGCCCAGGTGTAAGGCTCGTTATCCGTCAGCAAGCCCGGCTTGAAACTCATGACGATCGTCAGCACCAGCGGCGCCAGGACGCCGATGGCGGCTGCCGACACGAACACGATGGCGATCAGCTTTGTCGCCAAGCTCAGGAAGCGATGTGCTTCAAGGTTGCTCTTGCCGGGCGATCCGACAGGCGGTTTGCCGATCGCCGTCTGCGTGCTCCCTGCCAAGGCTTTAACGCGCGGCGGCGCCGGCGTGGAGCGCCGAATCAGGCGCCGGCGAGATTTGTGCCGATTCCGGGATTCTTCGTCCGGATATCCATCGGAACGCGCCGGCGGGCAGATGAAGGCGCACCTCGCTGTTCAACGACACGCCATGATCCAGCGTCGACACCTTGATCGGCGATCCACCGACATTGACCTCCACGATCAGGGAGTCGCCCAGAAAGGTGCGCTTGACGACGATTCCGGATACGACATTCGCAGCGGGTTCACGTCCGTTCAATTGAGTCTCGTCACTCAACAGTTCGACGTCGCGCGTTCGAATCGCCAATTTATCGTCGTCCCGCGGTTGATCGGTCGGTCCGGCGAAACGCCCCACGGCAGTGGCGATACGTCCATCGGCGATGCCCAGAACATCGAATACATTCCAGCCGCCGAGAAAGCGCATCACCCGGCTGGAGACAGGTCGATCGTGGATGGTCTGCGGCGTCCCTTCCTGGACCACCATACCGCTGTCCAGGATGATCACTCTGGTCCCGAGCGAAAAAGCCTCGACGTGGTCGTGGGTCACGTAGACGACCGTTACTTTCAGTCGAGCGAATAAACTCGCCAGCTCCGACCGCATTTCGCCGCGCAACGCGGCGTCCAAATTGCTGAGCGGCTCGTCCATGAGGATCACGCCCGGCTCGAGCGCCAGCGCCCGCGCGACCGCCACCCGTTGTTGCTGGCCGCCGCTCAGCTGATTAGCGAAGCGCTCGGCATACTCGTCCATCTGTACCAGTTGAAGTGCTTCATGCGCGCAAGCGAGCGCGGCGGCCTTCGACAGGCGGGTTCGACCGCGGCGCAGCGGAAAGACGATGTTCTGAAGCACCGTCATATGCGGCCAGATGGCGTAAGACTGAAACACCATCCCGATATCGCGATCTTCGGGGGCGACAAACCGCTTTGAGGCGGCATCGGCGACCACGGTGCCGTCGATCTCGATGGTCCCGTGATCCGGCCGCTCCAATCCGGCCAGGCATCGCAGGATGGAGGTCTTTCCGGAACCGCTTTCGCCGACCAGAATGGCAACCTCGCCGGGATAGATGTCGAGATTGAGATCACGGACCGCCATCACCCGACGCCCGTCCTGATCGCTGTACTCCTTCCCCATTCCGCGGAAGCGAATTTTCGGGGTGCGAGCCTCCGCTCCGGAAGCCGTCACTTGCTGCCGTCACCACTGAGCAGGCCATCGACCTTCTTCGCAAGCTCGGCGGTCGGCGGCTCGGCCAGCCACGCCACGTCATCGATCACAACTTTTCCCTTGAGCATCGACGCCGGAAAATCGGACGCGACCGCACCGGTCGCCCATACCGCCGTCGAATGTCCGAATTGATCGTGCAGCTTTTGACCCTGCGGTGTCGCGAGCGCGAGCGAAACCAATACCGAAGCATTGGGATGCTGCACGTTGACCGGAACAATCGTGCCGTAATGGTTCAGACGGACATACTCCATGTCCGCCATGGCGATGGGCGCGCCTTTATTCTTGGCCTCGATGTAGTTGGATGTGATGATCCCGGTCGAAATGGTGTATTCGCCCGATGTGATCCGGTCGAGCTGATCGCCGTATCGGCCCCGGAACAGATCTTGCTGACCGAGCGCTTTGGCCAAGGCGAGCATCTTATCCGGACCCATCGCATCGGACTGCCCCAGCCATATCATGTCCTGGACGCCCTCGCTGGCGACAATTTTTCCCTTGAGCGACGGGGCTGTCAGCGCATTCCAGGTCGTCGGAATGCCGGCGCCGGCCAGCTTCGCGGTGTTGTAGACAGGCGCGAGATATTGGTCAGAGTTGATCAGCATACGGCCGTGGAGAATGGCATCGGCCGGCAATGCCGAATTGTACTTTTTGTAATCGACCGTTGCCGCGACGCCGAGATTCTCCGCCTGGACCAAAATCAGATCGGTGATGTCGAGCAGATCATAGCTCGCCGGCACATGCGACTTCATTTCGAGCGCACTCTTGGCGACCTTGGCCGGGTAAGACAACGTCGCGTTCGCCGTGATCTTGATGTCGATGCCATAGAGCTGTTTGACGAGCGCCTGGAGCGGTTGAACCCCAGGGAGGAAGCTCGGCGAGACGGCCCATGTCACGGAGCCTTCCTGTTTCGCCGCCGCGATCAAAGCGTTCATGTCGGCCGCGGTCACGACCGGTTCGCCCGACGCGGCTGTTTCGCCCCGCGCTGAATAGGCCGGGACCATCGCCGTAAGCGCGAGCAACGCGATCGCTGTCGCCGTCTTGCACCGCATGCTGAACGGAATGGCAGACCATCGAAATACGGACCGGCTCAGCATGTGCGGGAAGAGCATTGCGTTTGCACCTCTGATGAGAATTGGGAGTAACCGGGAACGCAAAAACGGCGCGGCACCAGTTCGAGAAGCGTGATCGCCCCGTAATACGCCAGTCCGATCATGCAGAGCACGAAGATGATCAAATATCCGAGGCTCGATTGCAACGGGAAAGCGCGTATCGACGCGCACCGCGTTCATGCCGATAAAATTCGCGAAGCGGCGTTTCATCGCGTTATTACATTCGCGCCGTCATAGACGGCGTATTTCTCATGGACGAATGACCGATCGGCGGATTGACCCTCTTGCGGGTGCCGTATATTTTACTTGTCACACGCGCGCGGAGAGTTCCGCCTTTGCACGACCTTTCGAGCTCAACGCGGCATGGACAACAGACCTTCGAAATCTCCTCGTTCGCACGCATGACGGATTCGGTGAAAAGATGACTGACAGGACAGACACGGCGACCGAGGATCTTCCGACCGCGGAGGAGATGCGCGACTATGCGCATGTCGGTCCCGACAAGCCTGCCGGCAAGTTACTTCGGACTTTCTGGACGCCGGTACTGGCCAGCGCCGATCTGAAGCAGGGACGTGCGATCCCGCTGCGCATGCTGGGTGAGGATTTCACCCTATTCCGGGGAAAAAGCGGCAAACCGCACGCGACGCAGTACCGTTGCGCCCACCGCGGGACCCAGCTCAGCGCCGGCTGGGTTGAGGATGACTCCATTCGTTGCCGCTATCACGGATGGAAGTACGACGGCAAGTCAGGGCAATGCGTCGATCAGCCGGGCGAAAACTTCGCGAGCAAAATAAAGATTCGGACGTACCCGACCTATGAATACATCGATTTGATCTGGGTCTACTTCGGCGAAGGAGAGCCCCCCGAGCTTCCGCACTACCCGTCATTCGAGGATCGCGAACTCGCGGTGCGCGAGGTGTATCAGTACAAATGGCCGATGAATTATTTTAACGCGGTCGAGAACGACCCCTTCCATCCGTCGTTCACGCACAAGGAAATGAACGAGGAACATTTCGGTCGGCGCGGCTATCCGACCATTACGTGCGCAGAAACGGAATATGGTTCGTGCTCGGTGACCACGCCGCCTCCCGGCGAACCCAATTGGCCTAAGACGATCTTGTCGTACTTTCTCATGCCCTACGGAAACGTCTCGCAACGCCCGCTGGGCGAGATGCGCGGACGCGCGATGCGGCAAGCGATTGCGTTTCGCGTGCCGATGGACGACACCAACATGCATAGCCTTGGCCTGAACATGACTTTCTTCAAGGACAAGGCCGCGATGACGGAATATCTCGCCAAGCTCGAAGAAAAGGCGAAACAGCCAAAGCCCGATTGGGAAGACGAGGAACACGTTTCGCAGCGAATCCTCAAAGGCGAGCTGACCATCGAGGATGTCGAGGACCGCTTGCTCGATTTCAGTCGCTGGTTTCACATCGAAGATTATGTCGTTCAGGTCGGCCAGGGCGCGATTGCCAGTCGCGGACGGGGCGAACATCTCGGTCCCAGCATCGACGCCAACGTGATCGTCTTGAGAAAGATTTATCGGCGCGAGATGAGCGCGCTTGTGGAAGGCAAGCCTTTAACAAAGTGGCGCTTGCCAAAAGAGCTTGTTTCGGTGCCCGAAGGGTTCGGAGCGGACAAGAAATAATTCGGCGAAACGGTCGACGCGCAAGCCACGGAATTCAGGGGACAGGAATTCAGGGGACACATGATCTGCCCGCTTTCTTGTCCCCGGCCGAAAACAGCCAATAGAAATTGACGCCTCTCTAAAGATCGTCGGGCTGAAGTCCCGTGTGTTTTGCGACGCGCGCAAGCATACGCGGGCCAATCTCGTCACCATCATGAAAGGCGAAAACATAGTCGGGCCAACTTGGGCGCGACAAGGTTCGGTGCGACCCGGTTTGCCGTTTGATGATCCATCCGATGTGCAGAAGCGCGCGTAGAACGCGACTGGCTTTCGCGGCAGGCCAGGCGCTCACGCCGCGAAGAGATTGCCCGCTTCGTCGGGCACCGGCTCGCCGTTATCGATACGATCGGCAATAACGCGCAGCGCCATCGCGATAACATGGGCGCGCGCCTCCGCTTCGCTCTTGCCATAGGTCAGTACGCCCGGGAGCGCCGGAATTTCAGCGATCCAGCGTCCGTCTTCCTCGCGCTCGAACTCGATCTTGAGCATGGCCGCGATCCTTAGATATCCGACGAAAGCATGCGCCATTTCCAGCGCGACCGCCACCCAAAGCCTTGGCGTAGGGTGGCGTCCCCAGCGGGATTCGAACCCGCGTTACCGCCGTGAAAGGGCGGTGTCCTAGGCCTCTAGACGATGGGGACTTAGGCCCCGGTGTGTACCGGCGCGGGGCCGGAAAATCAAGCCGACCCCGGATGCGGCCGGGGCGGCTTTCCGTCGCAACCGCGCGCTAACGCGGGCAGGTATTGGTGGTTCCCGTCACGAAATGGGCGGCGGAAATCGTGAACGTCTTGCTGCAGACGAAATTCCCGGCGCTGTCGCGCACATCCCAGATCGCCAGGCTCTCGCCGGAGCCCAGCGGCACCAATTCGTCCGGCCGGCCCCAACTGGCATAAAGCGATGCGTCTGGATTATGGATCCAGGTCTCCATGACCGCACTGGTCGTGCAACCGCCGAGCAGGAGGGAAGCCGCCAAGGCGGCACTGATTTTTATCGTCATCGCGGCGCTCCCCCGATCGCCGTTCGTCTACGGGCGTGACGCCACAAAATCAAGCCGACTCGGAAGGCGACTCGGCGCCCCCTCTCGACGCCGCCGCCCCCGCCCTTCACACTGAGCGCCGACATGTGCGGCATCGCGGGAATATGGGATCAGCGCGCAAAAACCGGGCCCGACGCGCTGGGCTATGCGGCGCAGCGCATGGCCGACGCCATGCTCCATCGCGGGCCCGACGCGGGCGACATCTGGTGCGACGCCGAGGCCGGCCTGGCGCTGAGCCATCGCCGCCTCTCGATCATCGATCTGTCGCCGGCCGGCGCGCAGCCGATGGTGTCGTCGTGCGGGCGCTTCGTGATCTCGTTCAACGGCGAGGTGTTCAATTTCGCCGAGTTGCGCCCCGAGCTCGAAGCGGCGGGCCGGCGCTTTCGCGGCCATAGCGATACCGAGGTGATCGTCGAGGGTTGCGCCCAATGGGGCGTCGAGGCGACGGTCAAGCGCCTCATCGGCATGTTCGCGGTGGCGCTGTGGGACCGGCAGACGCGGACGCTCCATCTCGTGCGCGACCGGCTCGGCATCAAGCCGCTCTATTGGGCGCAACTCGGCGACACGCTGATCTTCGGGTCGGAGCTGAAGGCGCTACGCACGCATGCGAACTGGACGCCCGAGTTGGATCGCGACGCCGCTGCCGCGTTCCTCCGGTTCCAATACATCCCCGGCCCCGGCACGATCTATCGCGGGGTGCAGAAGCAACCGCCCGGCACGATCATCGCGCTGCGCGCGGGTGCGGCACCGAAGATCACGCCGTATTGGTCGCTCGAGGACGTCGCGCGCGAGGGCCAGGCCAATCGTTTTTCGGGCAGCGAGGACGAGGCGGTCGACGCGCTCGACGCACTGTTGGGCGACGCCGTGAAACGACGCATGATCGCCGACGTGCCGCTCGGCGCGTTTCTGTCGGGGGGCATCGATTCATCGACCGTCGTCGCGCTGATGCAGGCGAACAACGCGCGCAAGGTCCGCACCTTCACCATCGGCTTTCACGAGAAGGGCTATAACGAGGCCGAGCATGCGAAGGCGGTCGCCGCGCATCTCGGCACCGACCATACCGAGCTCTACATCTCGCCCGAGCACGCGACCTCGGTGATCCCGTTGTTGCCCGACATGTACGACGAGCCGTTTTCCGACGCGTCGCAGATCCCAACGTTTCTCGTGTCCGAAATGACGCGCAAGCACGTGACCGTGGCGCTGTCGGGCGACGGCGGCGACGAGCTGTTCGGCGGCTACAACAAATATTTCCAGATGGGACGGCTGTTGCGCACGCTCGATCATCTGCCGGTCGGTTTGCGGC
Source organism: uncultured Rhodospirillales bacterium (assembly GCA_903828515.1). GTDB lineage: Bacteria > Pseudomonadota > Alphaproteobacteria > ATCC43930 > CGMCC-115725 > CAIKMD01. Next base: position 987,336 of record CAIKMD010000002.1, read on the forward strand.
GGATGGCGGCGGCATCGCTGCGCGGTGTGCCGCGTGGGGCATGGGCGGCTATCGCGCAGGCGATCCCCGAAAGCCGCCGCCCGGCGCAGCTCGACGACAAGATGATGAAGCTCGCGGGCGTGATGGAAGGCGGCAGCGACAATTTCTATCAGCTCGTGGTGACCCACTGGCCCCATTCGGAAACCATGGTGGCGGGCGCGGCGCGGCCGTTGAACATCGTCGACGACCGCGCGGCCACCGCGATGATCGCCAACCCGGTCGAGCGCATGCAGTATCTCGACACCATGACCTATCTGCCCGAGGACATCCTGACCAAGGTCGATCGCGCGTCGATGGCGGTGTCGCTCGAAGCGCGCGTGCCGCTGCTCGATCATCGCGTCGTCGCATTCAGCTGGTCGCTGCCGCCGCAATGGAAGGCGCGGCCGGGCGGCGGGAAATATCTCCTGCGCCGCGTGCTCGACCGCTATGTCCCGCGTCACCTGATCGAGCGGCCGAAGATGGGTTTCGCCGTGCCGATCGATTCCTGGCTGCGCGGCCCGTTGCGCGATTGGGCCGAGGATCTGCTCGATGAGACGCGGCTCAAACGCGAAGGCGTATTGGAAGCCGCACCGATCCGCGAGAAATGGGCCGAGCATCTGTCGGGCAAACGCAACTGGCAGTACATGCTGTGGGACGTGCTGATGTTCCAGGCGTGGAAAGCGCGCTGGTTACCGGGTTGAAAGACGCCTCAGTTTTATCTCAGCGTTGGAGCCTTAATATCCGAAAATCGCATGACCGAACCAGAAAAGACCGAACAAGGCGACAAACGGTGCGCCTGTCTGACAGATTACCATGATTACGCTAACGGGGCTTCCCGAGCCGACCGATATGCGCCAAGTCGGGTCGTGTCGACTATTTCTGCCCCACTCCATCATGTCATTTCCGATCACGGCTCCGAGGCTATACACGCCAACGGATAGAACTACTAAGAACGGCCCAGCCACGAAGCCGCTCGATCGTTGACTCACTGTAAACCAGTTAAAAAACCAGCTAGCCGGCCCGCCAAAATATTGCGTCACGACTGCAACGAACCAAGGGCCTCCAGTTACACCAAGACAAAATAGAGCCAGTCGTGAAGCCATCATCCGGTGACGCGATGAAAGGACACGCAACGCGTAAGGGATACGCATAATCACTATGCATGCTCCTATCTAAGCGCGGGCGCTGCGTCGTCGATGAACAACTGAACGCTGTTGCGGCCCTGCCAGGTATCGGCACGCAGGTGCCCGGCGACATGGAACCCGGCGCCTTGCGATTGCAGCAAGGCCTGCCCCAGTTTGCTGTCGCCGTTCAGCGCGCGGAACGCGATGCCCTTCAACCGCGCGTTGCTCGCGCCGTCGCTGAAGACGCAGCGGACATGCTCGGTGCCGACGATATCGGCGCGCGCCACGCGCAAATTCGGAAAGACGAAGCGCGGCTCGGAATTGCCGGTGCCGAAGGGGCCGATCCGGTCGATGATCTCGGCGAGTTCCGTCGTCGCCGCCGAGGCCGACAGCGCGCCGTCGATGCCGAGTTCCGGCACCGGCTTCTCGCTGCCCATCGCCTCGGTCACCCGCGCATCGAGAAAGTCGCGAAACGCCGATAGCTTGCCCGCCTCGACGGTGAACCCCGCCGCCATCGCGTGCCCGCCGCCGTTGAGCAACAACCCGGCCTGCTGGGCGGCGATCACCGCGGGTCCCAATGCAAAGCCCGGTACCGAGCGGCCCGATCCGCGCCCGACGCCGCCTTCCATCGCGACGACGCAACCCGGCCGGTTGAAGCGATCCTTCAGGCGGCTCGCGACGATGCCGATCACGCCGGGATGCCAGTTCTCGCCCGACGCGAACGCCACCGCATGGCCCGGATCGCCCTCGACCTGCTCGATCGCCTGGGCCTGCACCGACGCCTCGATCGCGCGCCGCTCGGCGTTGAGCGCGTGAAGATGCGCCGCCAGATTGCGCGCCTCCTCGGGGTCTTCTGTCGATAAGAGCCGCGCGCCGAGATCGGCCTCGCCGACCCGCCCGCCCGCGTTGACGCGCGGACCAAGGATGAACCCGGCGTGATACGCATCGAGCTTTTCGCCGACGCCCGCGACATCCGCCAACGCGGTCAGTCCGATATTCTGTCGCCGCCGGATGATCTTGAGGCCCTGCGCCACCAGCGCGCGATTGACGCCGGTCAATGGCACCACATCGCACACCGTGCCGAGCGCGACGAGATCGAGCCATTGAACGAGATTCGGTTCTTGCCGCTCGCCATACCATCCGGCCAGCCGCAAGGCGCGATTGATTCCGGTGACCAACAGAAATGTCACGCCGACCGCCGCGAGTTGACCATGCGGACTGTCTTCGTCGACGCGGTTCGGATCGATCACCGCGAGCGCGGGCGGCAAGGCCGGATCGCCCAGATGATGATCGACCACGATGACGTCGAGCCCGACGCGTTGCGCCTCGCCCAACGCCTCATGCGCCATGATCCCGCAATCGACGGTGACGACGACGCCAGCACCCTGCGCCTTAAGCTTCACCAACGCCGGCCCGTTCGGGCCGTAGCCTTCACGCCGCCGGTCGGGAATATAGATCGTGGATTTCGCGCCGACCGCCTCGAAGAACCGCGTCAGCAGCGCCGACGAGGTTGCGCCATCGACATCGTAATCGCCGAAGATCGCGATCGTCTCGCCGCGCTTGATCGCAGCAACCAGGCGAACGACCGCCTTGTCGAGATCCTTCAGATGCGACGGATCGGGCAGGAACTGCCGCAGCGTCGGCAACAGAAATGCCTCGGCATCATCTTCGCCGACACCGCGCGCCGCCAGCAGCCGCCCGACGATTTCGGGAAAGCCGAAGCGCTGCGCCATGGCGAGGCCGGCGCGATCGTCACCGCCGCGCGCGCGCCAGCGCCGGCCCGACAGCGAATTCTCGACGCCGAGAACGGCATCCATCTACATGCCGGGCTTGCGCACGGTGTTGTGCTGCGCATCGACGTAACGGACGGTGCCGGTCTTCGAGCGCATGACGATCGATTGCGTGGCGATGCCGCCGGGGATACGGCGCACGCCGGCCAGCATGTTGCCCGAGGTGACGCCGGTCGCCGCGAACATCACGTCGCCCTTCGCCAGATCGTGCAGCCCGTATTTGCGATTGAGGTCCTTGATCCCCAGTTTGGCCGCGCGGCCGCGTTCGTCGTCGTTGCGGAACAGCAGGCGCGCCTGCATGTGGCCGCCGATGCAGCGCAATGCCGCCGCCGCCAGCACGCCCTCGGGCGCGCCGCCCGAGCCGATATACATGTCGACACCGCTATCGGGCCGCGACGTCGCGATCACGCCGCTGACGTCGCCGTCCGAGATCAGCATGATCCGCGCGCCCGCCGCGCGCACCTTGGCGATGAGTTCAGCGTGCCGCGGGCGATCGAGGATGCACACGACGAGATCCGACACGTCGGTCTTCTTCGCCTTGGAGAGATTTTTCAGATTGGTCTCGGGTGTCTCGTCGAGATCGACGACCGCGCCCCAATCGGCGCCGATCGCGATCTTGTCCATGTAGACGTCGGGCGCGTTGAGGAAACCGTTGGCCTCGGCCATCGCGATGACGGCAAGCGCGTTCTGTCCGCCCTTGGCGGTGATCGTCGTCCCTTCGAGCGGATCGAGCGCAATGTCGATCTTCGGGCCCTGGCCGGTGCCGACCTTCTCGCCGATATAGAGCATCGGCGCTTCGTCGCGCTCGCCCTCGCCGATCACCACGGTGCCGTCGATGTTGAGCGCGTTGAGCGCCTGGCGCATCGCGTCGACCGCGGCCTGATCGGCGGCTTTCTCGTCGCCCCGCCCCATCAGCTTCGATGCCGCCAGCGCCGCGGCTTCGGTGACCCGCACCGCTTCGAGCGCCAGATTGCGGTCCATCGACATGTTATCGACCATAACTTCTTTCTCCCTAAAGATTTTCGACGCGGATCGTCCGCGGCTTTTCCAAAACGGTGTTCAACGCCTCGATCCGCGCCATCGCGCGCAGCATCGCTGCTTCCTCGGTTTCATGCGTCGTCAGCACGATGGGCACCGCTTCGCCGGGCCGGCGGCCGCGCTGCAGCATCTGTTCCATCGAAACGGATTCATCGCGGAAGGCCGCCGTGATGTCGGCGATGACACCGGGCCGGTCGACCACCATGAGCCGCACGTAATAGGCGCCGCGATGACGCGCGATCGGCGCGCTCGGCTGGCGCGCGAGCACCGACGCGGGCAGCGCGAAGCCCGGCGCGCCGCGTCCTGTCGCGATATCGAGAATGTCGGCGACCACCGCCGAGGCCGTCGGCTCGGCGCCGGCGCCGCGTCCTTCCAGCGTTACGGTGCCGGCGAAATCGGCCTCGACCATCACTGCGTTATGCACGCCCTCGACCCGCGCGAGCGGCGCCGCCAACGGCACCATGCAGGGATGAACGCGCTGCTCCAGCCCGTGCTCGGTCATCCGCGCGAGACCGAGGAGCTTGATGCGATAGCCGAGGTCTTGCGCGAAATCGATGTCGAGCGCGCTGACATGACGAATGCCCTCGACATGCACGCCGGCGAAATCGACCGCGCTGCCGAACGCGACAGCGGCGAGCAGCGCCAGTTTATGCGCGGTGTCGATGCCGTCGATATCGAAGCTCGGATCGGTCTCGGCATAGCCCAGGCTCTGCGCCTCGGCGAGGACGGCGGCGAAATCGCGGCGCGTCTCGCGCATCTGAGTAAGGATATAGTTGCAGGTCCCGTTGAGGATGCCACAGACGCGCAGGATGCGATTGGCGCCAAGGCCTTCGCGCAACGCCTTCAAGATCGGAATGCCGCCGGCGACCGCCGCCTCGAAGGCGAGCGTCACACCTTTGCTTTCGGCCAGCAGCGCCAGTTCGGTACCGTGATGGGCGAGCAGCGCCTTGTTGGCGGTGACGACGTGACGCGATTTTTCGAGCGCCGCGGTCACCACCTTGGCGGCCGCCCCGTCGCTGCCGCCGATCAGTTCGACCACCACGTCGATCCCCGGCGCCGCCGCCATCGCCACCGGATCGTCATGCCAGGCAACGCCGCCCAGATCGATGCCGCGATCACGCTTGCGGTCGCGCGCCGAGACGCCGACCAGTTCGAGCTTCCGACCGGCATGGCGCTCGAGCAAAGCGGCATTGCGGCGCAGCAACGCGACGACGCCGCCGCCGACCGTGCCGAGCCCGGCAATCGCGATTTTGAGGGGTGGTTTCATGCCGCGACAGGGTGCGACAGATTCGGCTTCGTGGCAACGGCTGGAACTGCTTTTAACCGTCTTGTGTTTCCCCGAGTCGCAACGTCCTTGCTTTGGATCGCCGCCCATGCCTCAATCAAAAGATGCCCGAATTAACCTCGTTGTCATGAAAACGGACACGGTCAGGGAGGAAAAATGCCTTTGTTCCGGCGAAGTTTCCTAGCGTTCGCGATGGTCGCACTTTTCGGTTGCGCGTTCGGCGCGGTCGGATCGGCCGCCGAACATGCCAAGATCGGCGTGGTCCGCTCGACCTTGTCGGCACCGATCTATCTCGCCATCGACCGGGGCTTCTTCACCGATGAAGGCATCGAGCCCGAGCTGATCTTTTTCGAGGCGGCGCAGCCGATCTTCGTTGCCACCGTGTCGGGCGATCTCGATTTCGGCGTCAGCGGCGTCACCGGCGGGCTCTATCAGTTTGCCATCCAGGACGCGCTGCGCTTCATCGCCGCGCATTCCCGCGAGGTGCCGGGCTTCCACGGCTACGGCATCTTCGTCTCCAATGCCGCCGACGCCGCCGGGCTCAAGACATTGAAAGACATTCCCGGCCATAGCGGCGGCGTCAATACGGTGGGCTCGTCGTTCCATTACAGTTTCGCCCTGATCGCGGAGAAGTACGGCTTCGACCTGAAGTCGGTCGAGATCAAGCCGCTGCAATCGAACCCCGCCATCGGCTCGGCGATCGCCGGCGGGACGGTCGACGTTGCGATCGTCTCGAACGTCTATGGGCTCGGACCGGTGAGCCGCGGCCAGGCGAAAGTCCTCGGCTGGGTCGGCGACGAGACGCCGTGGCAATTGGGCGTGGTCGCCGTGTCGACCAAGGCCGCCGACACGCGCAGCGACTATATTCAGCGCTTCCTGCGCGCCTACCGGAAAGGCGCGCGCCTCTACCACGATGCCGTCACCGGCCCCGACGAACGCCAGAAAATCGGCCCCGATACCGAGGCGATGATGGCGATGGTCGGCAAGGCGATTGGGCAGTCGACCGAGGAAGCGATGAAAGCGATCGCCTATGCCGATCCCGACGAGCGGCTCGACGCCAAGGACATCGCGCATCAGGCGGCGTGGTACATCCAGCAGGGCATGATCAAAGGCGAGTTCGACGCCGACAAGATCGTCGACAAGCGCTACGTGATCCCGCTCTCCGATAAAAAATAGGCCCGCGGCTTCAACGCAAGACGCGGCCCATTCGACCGAGGATCAATTCTCGAAATAGACCTCGGCGCGCGGAATATCGCTGCCGCCACGCGCCGCGACAGGGGCGGCTTCGACGGAAATATCCTTGGCGGCAACGCCGCTATCGGTCAGTCCCACCAACACCGCCTGCGCCCGGTCGAGCGCCAGGGTCAGCCGGTCCATCGCGCTGCCGCTGCCGGCATCGCCAAACCCCACGATTCGGATTCGTCCGCCGCTGTCGGCATGGAGCTTCACGATCTCGGCGATCGTGCCGCGCAACGCGCCCGACACCAAAGCCGAGCCGGTACCGAAGCTGATATCGGCGACGCGATAGGACACTGCCGGCCCGCGCGATTTCGCGGTCGGCCGCGAATTGGCCGGCACCGAAACCGTTTCGGGTGGCGGCGGTGCCGCCCGAGTCGCTTGAGCCGGCGGCGCGGCCGAGGCGACACGTCCGACATTGGGCGGCGGCGGCGCCGGGTTCGCGGCTTCGCCTTGGGGCATCGCCCGAGTCGTCGGACTGGCGAGTGTCGATTCAGCGGGCGGCGCTTCGCTGCCGCGCGACGTCGCGCGTTGCCGCGTCGACGCCGAGGGTGCAGAGGGCGGGGTCGCGGCGGCAATCGGCGGTTCAGGCACCGGCGGCGGCAGTGACGACGCGGGTACCCCGCTCTGAAGCGGCGGCACGCTTGATGCCGTTGTCGTCGTGGCCGGCGTGGTATCCGCCGCGCCGGGCCGCGGCGGGACCGGCGGCGCGGTGCCCGTGGTTCGACCGGGCTGCAGATCGTCGTTGCTGTATCGCGCGTTGTTGCGGTCGGCAACCAAACTGTTGGCCATCTTGTCGCGATCGATCGAACTCAACGCGGTGCTCGGCGCCTCGGGCACGCTCGCCAGATTCGGATAGGGCTCGTTGGCGCCTTCCTGAAGGTTCTGATCGTTGTCGCCTTTGCCGAGATTGTCGTTCTTCGACGCGCCCGTGAGATCGCGATACCAGGACACCGGATTGACCGCATTGGGAACAGAGGAGCATCCCGCGAGCCCCGCAATCATTGCCGCGGCGATAACCAAGCTTGCCTTGCTCCGCACTACCAACTGCTCCATATAGATAGTCCCTGCGCGCGGCCGGGGCTGGTGTCGTGGTTTCGCAACGTCCCTGCCTCCATCGGCCGCTGGCGGATGCTACCAAGGAGGCGCTACGGCGCAAGGACGAAAAGATGAACGACTCCGAAGCCTCCCAGGAGCAGTTTCCCGATCCGCTGCAGTGGACGCGGAACATGGCGGAGATCGCCCAGTTAAGCGAGCGGCTGGTGCGCGACTTTCTGGCCGGCCAGCAGCAACAAAGCGGCGGCATGGGCATGGCCGATCCGCTCAATATCGGCGGCGCGTTCCTCGAAATGACTCAGCGGCTGGTGAGCGATCCCGGCCGGCTCGTCCAGGCCCAGTTGTCGCTGTGGCAGGACTATCTTCGCCTGTGGTCGAACACGACCCAGCGCTTCCTCGGCGGCCCGGCCGAGTCGATTGCCGAGCCTTCACCGGGCGACCGCCGTTTCCGGGACGCCGCCTGGCAGGAAAGCACCCTCTTCGACTACATCAAGCAAAGCTATCTGCTGACCGCGCGCTGGCTGCAATCGACCGTGCAGCAGGTCGACGGCCTCGACGACAAGACCGCGCGCAAGGTCGATTTCTACACGCGGCAATTCGTCGATGCGATGGCGCCCTCGAATTTCCTGCTCACCAACCCCGAGGTGCTGCGCGCGACCATCGACAGCCGGGGCGAGAATCTGGTCAACGGCCTGAAGCACGTGCTCGAGGATCTCGATCGCGGCAAAGGCAAGCTGATGATCAAGATGACCGATCTCGACGCGTTCAAGGTCGGCGAGAACATCGCGGTCACCAAGGGCAAGGTCGTCTTTCAGAACGACCTGATGCAGCTCATTCAATACGAGCCGGCGACCGAGACGGTGAAGCGGCGTCCGCTGCTCATCATCCCGCCCTGGATCAACAAGTTTTATATCCTCGACCTGCGCCCCGATAATTCCTTCATCAAATGGGCCTCCGAGCAGGGTCATACGGTTTTCGTGATCTCCTGGGTCAATCCCAACGAGCAACTCGCGCTGAAGCAGTTCGAGGACTACATGCTCGAGGGCCCGCTCGCCGCGCTCGACGCGATGGAAAAGGCGACCGGCGAAAAAGAAGCCAACGTCATCGGCTATTGCCTCGGCGGCACATTGTTGGCCTCGACGCTCGCCTACATGACGGCGAAGAAAGACAACCGGATCAAGAGCGCGACCTATTTCGTCACCATGCTCGATTTCAAGGAGGCCGGCGAATTGTCGGTCTTCATCGACGAGGAGCAGATCACCGCGCTCGAAGGACGCATGAGCGAGCACGGCTATCTCGAGGGCTCGGACATGGCGACGACGTTCAACATGCTGCGCGCCAACGACCTGATCTGGTCGTTCGTCGTCAACAATTACCTGCTCGGCAAGGAGCCCTTCCCGTTCGACCTGCTCTATTGGAACAGCGATTCGACGCGGATGCCGGCGGCCATGCACGCCTTCTATCTGCGCAACATGTACCAGGAGAACAAGCTGATCGAGCCGGGCGTGCTCAGTCTCGCCGGCGTGCCGATCGATCTGCGCAAGATAAAGACGCCGGCGTTTTTCCTGTCGACCAAGGAAGACCATATCGCGCCGTGGAAATCGACCTATGCCGGCACGCAAATCTTCAAAGGCCCGATCACCTTCGTGTTGTCGGCCTCGGGCCATATCGCGGGCGTGATCAATCCACCCGCCAAGTCGAAATACGGTCATTGGACAAACGCGACCTTGCCGAAGACGCCGGACGAGTGGCTGACCGGTGCTGCCTATGTCGCGACGTCCTGGTGGCCGACCTGGGAAAAATGGATCGGGGAATATTCGGGCGGCGACGTGCCGGCGCGTCATCCCGGCGACGGGAAGCTCAAAGTGATCGAGGATGCGCCCGGCTCTTACGTTCGAGTCAAAGCGCAATAATTCAAACGACCGCTTAAGTCGTTTCGTCGTCTATCTCGGGGGAGGAATCATGCGTTCGACGAAGACACTTGTCTTGACGGCATTGGCGTTTGCTCTCGTTCAGATTTCCGGAATCGCCCGTTCCGATGAACCGGTCAAGCTGCGCGTCTCGTGGACGGTGGTACCGTTCGAGGTCGAGCCGGTGCTGTTCATGACCAAGGATGTCATGACCCATCTCGGCAAGTCCTACACGATCGAATTACCCCGCTTTCAGGCGAGTTCGTCGATGCTCACGTCGCTCGCGAGCGGCGATCTCGACATCGCCTCGTTGTCCGCCTTCACCTTCAACGCGGCGATCCGCACCGCCGGCATGACCGATCTGCGCCTCATCGCCGACGAATACGAGGACGGCGTCGACGGCTATTTCACCGGCACGTTCCGCGTTCTCAAGGACGGCCCGGTCCACAAGATCGAGGACATGAAAGGAAAAGTATTCGCCTCCTTCGGCCTCGGCAGCGCGAGCGACATGTCGGCCCGGCTGATGCTGCGCCGGCACGGTCTCGAAGACAAACGCGACTATCAGGTGATCGAGGCGAACGGCAACAACATGCCGGCGATGCTCTACGAGCACAAAGTCGATCTCATCAACACCACCGGCTTCACCTCGCGCGATCCCGAGCTCATCGCCAAATCCGACATCCTGTTCACCCGGCGCGAGGCGTTCGGCGGCCCGTCACAGGAAACCGTATGGGCGGCGCGCAGCGGCTTCCTCGCCAAGAACCGCGCGGCGGTGGTCGACTATCTCGAAGACACGCTGCGCGCGCTCAACTGGTGCCTCGATCCCAAGAACCACGACGCCGCCGTGGCGCTGGTCGCCGCTTTCGCCAAGGCGCCGGCCGAGCGCTTCCAATGGATGTTCACCGGCGGCGACGAATATCGCGATCCCAAAGGCATGCCGAAGGTCGAGAACTTCCAACACGCGATCGACGTCGAGCACGACATGGGATTGATCGCCAACCCGGTCGACGTGAAGCAGTACCTCGATCTGAGCCTCGTCGAAGAAGCCGCCGCCCGCCTGAAATAAGAGAACCCCTCTCCGCGCTTGCGGGGAAAGTGAAGGGCCCGTTGCGAAAGCAACGGGAGGGTGAGGTGTGGTTCCGTTTGCGCAACCCACCTCATCCGCTCGCTGCGCTCGCACCTTCTCCCCCCAAATGGGCGGAGAAGGTCGGTTGTGCCTTCGCGCCGTCATCCCTCTCCGCACGCTTGACAGGGTGGCCGGGGCGGCGGGACACTGTTTAGGTGCGCCCCTTCTTCGCCGAGCCGCGTCAAGCGGCCGGTCATCAAACACGGCGCCAAAGGGAGAGCGCCATGGTCGACGTTCCGTTTCATTCGGGCATTTCGGGCACCGCCGCGGCAACCGACGCCAGCTTCGCGCAACGCGACATCGCCGCGCGCATGGAGCGCATGCCGCTCACCCGAACGCAGGTCAAAGCGCGGATCGTGGTCGGCACCGCGACCTTCTTCGACGGTTACGACACGCTGATGCTCGGCCTCGTCATGACCGTGCTGGTCACCGACTGGCATCTGACCAACACTGAGATCGGCTTCCTCCTCTCGGGCACCTCGTTCGGGCAGTTGCTCGGTGCGCTGCTCTTTCCCTATCTCGCCGATCGCTGGGGCCGCCTGCGCGCCGCGTCCTATTCGGTGTGGATCGTCGGCCTGATGAGCCTCGTCTGCGCGGCGAGCTGGAGCTACGGCCTCCTCGCCGTTTCGCGGATCATCCAGGGTGTCGGCATCGGCGGCGAGATCCCGGTCGCGGCGACCTATATCAACGAGATCGCCCATTCGAAGAGCCGGGGCCGGTTCTTCCTGATGTACGAAGCCGCCTTCGCGTTCGGTTATGTGATCGCGACGCTGCTCGGCGTGTTGCTGATCTCGAGCTATGGCTGGCAGATCATGTTCATCATCGGCGCGCTACCGGCCTTCGTCGCGGCCGTGATGCGGCGCATGCTGCCGGAATCGCCGCGCTGGCTCGCGAGCAAGGGACGCCATGCCGAAGCCGACAAGATCGTATCGGGCATGGAGCGCGAAGCCGAAGCCAAGCTCGGGCATGCCCTGCCCGCGCCCGATCTCGCCAGCGTGCCGGTTCCGACCAGTGCGCGCACATCGATATTCGAACTCTTCAGCGCGACCTATCTGACGCGGACGCTCGTCATATGGTCGATCTGGGGCTGCAATTTCTTCGTGACCCAGGCACTGAACGGCTGGCTGCCGACGATCTATCGCCAGCAACTGCATCTCACCGTTCAGCAGGCGCAGGAATTTACCTTCGCGACGCAGTTCATTTCTTTTTTCGCGGCGATCGTCGTCGCCCTGATGATCGATCGGACCGGCCGGCGGATGTGGATCGGCTGCGCCTCGGTGGTCGCGAGCGTCGCCCTGCTGATCCTCGCCTCGACCGGCGTGACCAATTCGGTCGTGCTCCTGATCTGCGCGACCACGGCGCATCTCTCGCTGAGCACGGTGTCGGTGTCGATCTACGTCTTCACCGCCGAGCTTTATCCGACGCGCATTCGCGCGCTCGGCACCGGCATGGGCTCGACCGTGCGCAATCTCTTCGCGATGACCAGCCCGATGCTCGTGGCGTTGATGTTGACCGATTACGGCCTGCCCGGCGTCTTCGTCATGCTCGGCCTCGTGCCACTCATCCCGGCGATGATGCTCTGGCTCTACGGCACCGAGACGAACGGGCGCGTGCTGGAAGAGGTCTCGCCGTAAATTTTCGCAGGAGCCGAGAAATAAAAGCCCCTCTCCGCGCTTGCGGGGAGAGGGAGGGGCCCATTGCGAAAGCAATGGGAGGGTGAGGTGTCGTTGGACAGAGTCGCCGCCCACCTCACCCGCTCGCGATGCTCGCACCCTCTCCCCCCAATGGGTGGAGAGGGTTTGATGTTACGCTTTACGGGAACAGCGGTTCCTGCTGCAGTCCGGTGATCTCGGGCAGGCCCAGCATGACATTCATGTCCTGCACCGCCTGACCCGACGCGCCTTTGACGAGGTTGTCGATCGCCGAGACGAGGATCGCGCGACCCGACAGCCGGTCCTGCGCCAGCCCGATGAGACAGAGATTCGAGCCACGAACGTGATGCGTCGCCGGCGCACTCCCATGCGGCAGAACATGGACGAAGGCTTCGTTCGCATAGGTGGTTTCGAGCGTGTGGCGCAGATCGTCGATCTTGGCCCCGCCCTTCATCTTCACATAGATGGTCGAGAGGATGCCGCGATTCATCGGCATCAGATGCGGCGTGAAGCTGATCGTTACCGGCCGACCGGCGGCGATCGACAGACCCTGCTCGATCTCGGGCATGTGGCGGTGATGACCGATGCCATAAGCGCTGATGCCTTCCGAGACCTCGGCGAAGAGGCTCGATTCCTTGGCCGCGCGGCCGGCGCCGGTGACGCCCGATTTGGCGTCGATCACGATATCGTCCGCGTCGATCAGCCCCGCCTTCACCAGCGGGATCAACGGCAATTGCGAGCCGGTCGGATAGCAGCCCGGCACCGCGACGAGCCGCGCATTGCCGATCGCCGCGCGCGCGACCTCGGTCAGGCCATAGACGGCCTCGCGCTGAAGCCCGACCGCGCGATGCGCGTGGCCGTACCATTGGGCGTAAACCTCGGGGTCTGCGAGCCGGAAATCGGCCGAGAGGTCGAGGATGCGCAGGTGGCCGGGCAATGCCGAAATCACGTCCTGCGTCGTGCCGTGCGGCAGGCAGCAGAACACCAGCTCGATCTTGCTCCAGTCGACATCGGGGATGGCAACGAGGTCGGGCAGGTTGTGACGCGCGAGATGCGGAAACACGCTGCCGATCTTCTTGCCGGCCTGTCGATCGGCGGTGAGCGCCACGATGTCGGCGTTCGGGTGATGCGCGAGGATGCGCAGCAGCTCGGCGCCGGTGTAGCCGGAGGCGCCGAGGATGGCGATGCGGGTCCGATGGGATGATGCGGTCATGACCATGATCTCCTCACGACGAACGAATAAATCAATACCCAAACGAAAAGGGCGTCCCGCAGGACGCCCTTTGATAGGAAAACGCCGATGCCTGCGGGATCAGCGCTTCGAGAACTGGAAGCTGCGTCGGGCTTTCGCCTTGCCGTATTTCTTGCGCTCGACCACGCGGCTGTCGCGGGTGAGGAAGCCGTTCGACTTCAGCGCGGGGCGCAGACCCGGCTCGTAGTTGAGCAAAGCCTTGCTGATGCCGTGGCGAACCGCGCCGGCCTGGCCGGAGAGGCCACCGCCGACAACGGTGCACACCACGTCAAATTGCCCGAGCCGGTTGACGACGACGAAAGGCTGGTTGAGCAGCATGCGCAGGACCGGACGCGCGAAATAGACCGGGCTGTCGCGATCGTTGACCGTGATCTTGCCGGTGCCCGGCTTGATCCAGACGCGGGCGACTGCGTTCTTGCGCTTGCCGGTCGCATAGGCGCGACCCTTTTCGTCGAGCTTCTGTTTGCGTTCTTCGGCAACGCCCGGCTGCGCGGTCGAGCCGGCGGTTTGCGGCGCGTGACGGATCTGCGCGTTTTGCAGAGCATCGCGCAGGCCGCCGAGATTCGTCGTGGCCGGATTTTGCGGCGCGTCGGCCATGTTAAGCCCTCTTGCTGTTCTTGCGGTTCATGGCCGCAATGTCGAGTTTCGTCGGATTTTGTGCTTCGTGCGGATGCGTCGCGCCGGCATAGACCTTCAAGTGGCCCATGATGCGGCGACCGAGAGGCCCGCGCGGAACCATGCGCTCGACGGCTTTCTCGATCACCCGTTCCGGATGCTTGCCGTCGAGGATCGCGCCCTTGGAGCGATCCTTGATGCCGCCGGGATAACCGGTGTGCCAGTGGAACAGGCTGTCCGCCCGCTTGTTGCCGGTGAGCGCCACTTTCTCGGCGTTCACGATCACGACGTGATCACCGCAATCCATATGCGGCGTGTACGTCGTCTTGTGCTTGCCGCGCAGGCGATCGGCCACGAGCGAAGCGAGGCGGCCCAGGATCAACCCGTCAGCGTCGATCAGCAGCCACTTCTTGTCGATATCGGCGGGTGTCGCGTTATAAGTCTTCATCTCATCCTCGAAAACGGTGGCGGAGTATTGCCGCGCATCGTGATTCCGTCAAGGCATGAATATCGAATAAAATCAGTGATTTAACAATTGTGGTACTATGATACCGCGCTTGTTTTGGCGAAGGATCGCGCGATCCCGACCAATGACGCCAGCAGGGCCAGTGCGCACACGATCGCCGCGCCCGTGGGGACATCGAAAAACGCCGAGGCAATCAGGCCCAGTACGTACCCACCCAACCCCAGCGCGTAAGCCCATACCAGCGGGTGTTTCGTCGCCATACCCTGGAAGGTCAGCGCCGGCACGATCAGCGAGGCGAAGACGAGAAACACGCCGACGAGCTGAACCGACGCGGTCACCGTCAACGCGAAGAGAATATAGAACAGCGGCCGGCGTTTCTTCAGGTCGACGAAGCCGATGAAGGCGAGAATGATCGCGTAGAGAATGGCCACCGGGATCAGATCGCTCGGCACCACCCAAAGAATCTGTCCGACCAGCAGGTCCTTCAAATTCTCGGCGCCATGCGGGTTGTAACTCAGCAGCACGATCTCGGCGCTCGCCGCGACCACGAACACAATGCCGATCACCGCTTCCTGCAACGCGGGCAGGCGCTTTTCGGTCCAGATCAGAAACCCGGCGCTGGCGAGCGCGGCGGCGACCGCGCTTGCCTGGACCGACCAGCCCGACGGCTCGAAGCCGAGAAAATCGGCAACGACGACGCCGAGGCCCGCGACCTGCGCGATCGCGAGATCGATGAACACGATCCCGCGATCGAGCACGAACTTGCCGAGCGGCACGTGTGTGGCGAGGACCAGCAGGCCGGTCAGAAACGCCGGCAACAGAATTTCGAAACTGTGATCAACCACCCTTGCCCCCTAGTCCCGCCAATAGCCGCTTTACCGTGTCGTCATAGAGTCCGATCAGATCCTTGGCGCCGTCGCTGCCGCCGACCGTGAAGGGCAGCAAGACCGCCGGCAGGTTACTCTTCTGCGCGACGAACTCCGATGGTTTCGCATCCTCATACGCGGCATAGACGATCATCTTCGCCTGCAACGCCGGAATGCGGCTCAGCAGATCGGCGATATAGGCGCTGCCCGGCGGCACGCCCGGCTTCGGCTCAATATTCGCCGCCTCGGTCATGCCGAGCCAGTTGGCGAGATAGATCCAGCTCTTGTGATAGGAGATGAACTTCACGCCCTTGAGCGGCGCGGCGGCGGTTTCGAGACGGGCCATCGCGGCAGCGAGATCGGCATCGAATTTCTGTTCACGTTGCGCATAGCCATCGGCATGTGCCGGATCTACCGACGCAAGGCGCTTGGCCAAAGCCGCCGCGACGATCCGCATGTTGCGCGGATCGGTCTGGATATGCGGATTACCGGCTGGATGAACGTCGCCCTCGGCGCGATCGAGCCGTTCGGGCTTTTCGAGCAATGTCACCTGCCCCGCCGCTTCGAAGTAACCGGGACTGCCCGGCTGAACCTTCGCGTTCGAGGATTGGCGCAACAGCACCGGCATCCAGCCGATCTCGAGCTCGGCGCCGGTGCAGACCGCGATGTCGGCGTTGCGCAGACGCGAGATCAAGGCCGGCCGCGCTTGGATCTGATGCGGGTCCTGCAACCCGGCGGTAGCAACAAAGACGTCGACGTCGCTGCCGCCGAGAGCGGTGGCGAGCGCGCCCCATTCCGGTTCGCAGGCAAAGACGTTGAGCGCCGCCTTCGCATCAGGCGCCATCGCGACGACAAGGCACGAAGCAAAAAAGAAAATCGCAAGCCGTTTCATGACGTGCCTCTCAATACTGATGGGCGCCATGAGCGCCCAGGCTGACGGTATATTGCAGGATGACCTGGTTGTCGGATCCGGGCCGCGCTTCATCGCGGTTGTATTGCAGACGGAAGCGGCCGAACTCGCTGGTCGAGTAATCGCCCATGATGCTGTAGCGCCGCGGCGTCGCGTTCATCGAATCGAGCGTCGTGCCGGTGAAGCCCGATCCGAGCGACGGCGCATGAACCTGGTCGTAGCGCACGCCGACGCGCCAGAACGGAATGAACTGATAGACCGCCTGGGCATAGAAACCAGTCTGCGGACCCGAATTGTAGCTCTTCGTCGTCGCGACACCGGCGGCACCGGGGTAATTGAGCGCCTGGAACGCGCCCTGCTCGTAGCGCAGGAACGCCTCGCCCTGCAGCTTCACGTAAGTCTGCGCGAAGTTGCCGTTGGGCGCCCATTTGTACACGGCGTCGGCGATGAACGTGTTGTCGCCGCCGGTGAAGCTGTCCGAGCCGGGATTGCCGATGACCGGGTTGGTGCCGCGCGCGCTGGAGCGCGTGCCGAGATAGGACAAGCCCGCGCTGTAACTGGCGCTGACCCCGATATCGTCGCCGGTATGGACGAAGGCGCTCCAGCCGCCGACCCCCGCATTGTGATTGCTGCCGAGCGCTTCGCTTACGCTGTTCGCCGGGAAGGACGCGCCGCGCATGACCTCGCCGCCGAATTCGAGGAACTGATTGGTCGGCGCGAGCCAGCGCAACTGCGCGCCGTCATCGCCGTATTGCCCGTTGAGGAAAGCGAGATAGGGCAACGGCGCGTCGGCGAAGTCCCAGGTATGCGCATGCTGTTCGTTGAGATAGCCGATGCCCGAGAAGAACCGTCCGAACTTGGCGGTAAAATTGTACGGCAGCGCGGTCGGCTGAACGAACGCCTCTTCGATGCTGACGCTGTTGTCGTTCTCGAAGGCGACGGTGAGATTGGCAAACAGCGCCTGATCGACATTGGCCTGAAGATTGATTTCGCTTTCGCCGATGCTCGGGCCGCGCGGCGGCGGTTTCGCCTGATCGCCGAGCGCGAAGCCTGGCATCCGATAGGTATTCGGGTTATGGCTCGACGCCATCGCCTTGCCGTCGAGCACGACGCCGATCGCCGGATTGAAGGAATTGGCGCTCGACGGCGGATTGTCCGCCGCCGCCGGCGCAGATGCCGGAACCGGCGCGGCGGCAGCGGTGGTCTGCGCGACCTCGGCGGTTTTTTGCGCAGTGTCGGCCTTGGCGGTCGCCGTGCTCGCCTTGCTTTCGGCCGCATCGACGCGCTTTTCCATCGCCTGCAGCCGCGTTTCATAATCCTTCTGCAGCTTGGCGAGCGAGGCATTGTATTGCTGCTGCATCGCCTGCATTTCCTTGCGGACATCGCCGAGATCGTCGGCCTTGGCGACCCCGTTCCACAACAACGCGACCGAGAATGCCGAGCCGAGCGCGGTGCTCCGCAAAAGCCTTGATGAATATTTCATGGCCTACTTTCCTCCCGCGACATGCTTGTTGTGGCTGTGATCGGCGTCCTTACGACAGGTGTAGCCGCCGCCCTTGCCGGCGCCGTATCCCGCCTCGCCCTTGAGCCGATAGCGCGCGGCCGGAACGTTGAGCCACACCACGGTGTCCTTGCCGCAATGCTTCACCGCCTCGCGCTCGGTATCGAACAGATCGAGCGGTTCGCCGGCAAAAGCGCGCGGCGTGGCAACGGCGATTTCGATCAGCAGGAGAGCGGCAAGCGTTATATTCATGGATGCACCGTGATGGGAATGTTGATGTCGAGCGTCAGCGATTCGGAGGTCGTCACTGAAAAGAGGCGCGTGGTTATCGGCGATCCTGTCGCGGACCGTCGCATTCGTTCTGAAACTGCAGGGCATGATGCATATCCCACCTGAAAATCACGGGGTCGCGCGGCGCGGCCTTGACCGCGTCAACGCGTTTGAAACGCCGTCGATTTCAGAGGGAAGGTGGCGCGCGGGTACTGAAAAGGGAGTGACGCGGTGGCGTGAGTCGCAGCTCATCGCCGGTCGTCGGCTGCGCCGCCGCGGTAACCGATGGCGCGGGCAGAACGAATGCATCGGGCAGCGCCGAACTGCCCAGCAGCATGGCCGAGGCGCAGATCGCGCAATCGGTATCGGGCGCGATGGCCGTGGACGAATTGTGCCACGGGCCGGTGTCGGTGGAGACGACCGGCGCGTGATGTCCGGTCAGTAGGAAATTGTAATCTTCGGGATGAAGATGGCCGAAGCTCGCGACGAGCTGTACGAGAACGGCGAACAGCGCGAGCCAGTACGGCAAGCGCCACTGCGTCGTCCGGCCGATGGTCATTCCATCCGTCATCGGTGAAAAGCATAAGGGCAAATCGCCGGCGATGACAAGCATCTATCCATCGCGGGCGGTTTCGCGGGGATTTTCGCGGTGCTAGAACCCTCGTGCGAACGCGAGGGAGAAGCGAAATGAACGACGATGCCCTGGTCCTGCGTCGCGACGAAGGCGGCGTCGCGTGGCTCACGCTCAATCGCCCGGCCGCGCGCAACGCCTTGTCGATCGCGCTGATGAGCGAACTCGAAACGGCTCTCGCAACGATCGCGAGCGATCGCGACACGCGCGTCGTGGTGATCGCCGGCGCGGGTCCCGCCTTCTGCGCCGGCCACGACCTGCGTGAGATCCGCGCCAATCCCGGCCGCGCGGCCTATGAGGCGATCTTCGTCCAATGCGCGCGGCTGATGACGCGGATCGTGACCTTGCCCAAACCGGTAATCGCGCGCGTTCACGGGATCGCGACGGCGGCGGGTTGCCAACTCGTCGCGTCGTGCGATCTCGCGGTCGCCGCCGAGGATGCGCGCTTCGCCACGCCCGGCGTCAATATCGGCCTGTTCTGTTCGACGCCGATGGTTGCCTTATCGCGCGCGGTCGGCCGCAAGCCGGCAATGGAGATGCTGCTGACCGGCGATCTCATCGGCGCCACGCGGGCGCGCGAACTCGGGTTGATCAACCGCGTCGTGCCGGTGGATCGGCTCGACGCCGAGACGACCGCGCTCGCGCAATCGATCGCGGCCAAATCGCCGCTCACCCTGGCCATCGGCAAGGAGGCCTTTTATGCGCAGGCCGAGATGAGTCTCGATCAGGCTTACGCCCATGCCAGCGAGACGATGACCCGCAACATGCTCGCGCGCGATGCCGAGGAAGGCGTCGATGCGTTCCTGCAAAAACGCACGCCGATCTGGGAGGGACGATGAACCACGATCGCTACGACGATGCCTATCTGCGCGACATCCTCACGCGCACCAAAATCATCGCCCTGGTCGGCGCGAGCCCCCGCCCCGACCGGCCAAGCCATCGCGTCATGCAATTCCTGCAAGGTCGCGGCTTTCGCGTGATCCCGGTCAACCCGCAAGTCGCCGGCACGATCATCAACGGCGAGACGGTGCGCGCCTCGCTCGCCGACATCCCCGAAGCGATCGACATGGTCGATATCTTCCGCCGTTCGGAGGAAGTGGCACCCATCGTCGACGAGGGCATCGCCAAAGGCGCCAGGACCGTCTGGATGCAACTCGACGTGCGCGACGACAAGGCCGCCGCGAAGGCGGAAGCCGCTGGGTTATCGGTGGTGATGAACCGCTGCCCCGCGATCGAGATGCCGCGGTTGGGGCTTTAATTTTTCGTCATGCCCGGCCATGACGGTAAAGGTTGGGAGTCGCCTAAGCCCGCCGGACTGCGACAACCGCGTTATGCCCGCCGAAGGCGAAGGAATTCGAGATCGCGACGTCGATGCGTTTGGCGCGTGCTTCGTTCGGCACGTAGTCGAGGTCGCATTGCGGATCGGCGGTGGTGAAGTTCAGGGTCGGCGGAATGAAGCCGCCGCGCATGCCCTGGATCGTCGCCGCCAGTTCGACCGCGCCGGCCGCGCCCAGCGCGTGGCCGTGAATCGATTTGGTCGACGACACCGCGAGCTTCATCGCATGGTCGCCGAATACTTTGTGGATCGCCTTGGTTTCGGTCACGTCGTTCGCCGCCGTGCCGGTGCCGTGCGCATTGACGTAATCGACATCGGTCGGATTGAGACCCGCGTCCTTGAGACAGGCAGCAATGGCGCCCGAACAACCCTCGACGGCGGGATTGACGATATCGCCCGCATCCGAGGTTGCGCCAAAACCGACGATCTCGGCGAGGATTTCCGCGCCGCGTTTCATCGCAGCATCGCGGGTTTCGAGCACCATGATCGCCGCGCCCTCGCCCAGCACCATGCCCCGGCGGTCGACCGAGAACGGCCGGCAGGTATCGGGCGCCATCACGCGCAAGGCTTCCCAGCCCCGAATGGTGCCGAAGGTGAGCACCGCTTCGGTCCCGCCGGTGACGGCCGCATCGACGATGCCGGCGCGCACCATCTGGAACGCGGTGCCGATCGCATGATTGGCCGACGAGCAGGCGCTCGCGATCACGAACGACGTGCCGGTGATGCCGTGCTCCATCGTGATGTGGCTGCACGGCGCGTTGATCATCAGGCGCGGGATGGTGAAAGGATGCAGGCGCTTGGCGTGCTGGCCATAGACACGATAGTAATTGTCGTCCTGGGTACTCTGGCCGCCCGCGCCCGAGCCGAGGATCGCCGCCGTCCGCGCGCCGAGCCCGCTGTTGCGAAACTCCAGGCCGCTTTGCGCGATCGCCTCGCGCGCAGCGACCAGCGCGAATTGCGCGCAGCGGTCGAGCAGCGCGAGCTGGTTGCTTTCGAAATACGCGGCCGGATCGAAGTTCTTCACCTGGCCCGCAATCAGCGTGGTCAGACCTTCGGTGCGAATCTCGGTAAGCGGACCGATCGAGCTCACATTGGACGTGAGGCCGAGCGCGAAATCGGCGGCGTTCTTGCCCGGCGCGGCGCAGACGCCGAGGCCAGTGACGACAACCCGGTTCATGCTGCGCGATGCCGGCAGTAACCGGCCTGCGTCATCACGCCGGTTTGCCTTTTTGTTCGGCCATGAACTTCGACACGGCGTCGATCACGTCGCCGACCGTGGTGAAATTGATCCCGGCCGAACCGGCGTCATTGGCGTTATAGGGAATTTCGATGTCGAATTTTTCCTCGAGCGCGAAGATCATCTCGATCGTATCGAGCGATTCGAGGTTGAGGTCGGCGAGCTTCGTCTCGCGCGTGACCGCGGCGGGATCGGCCTTGGCCTGTTTGGCCACGACTTCGATGATGTCACCCGCAATATCCGTCATGTCGTATCCCTGCTCGCCGTCGGCCCCAATAGGAGCTACCGGATAGCATAGAAGCCGGGCCGGCAACAGATGTCCATCTGCCTCATTCGGCCGGCGCCGGAACCCCCACGCCCCGGCCCTCGCGCGGCAGGAACACGGCGGTAAGAGTGATAATCGCCGCCAGGACGCCCAACACGAGGAACAGCCAGACGAAATCGCCGGTATGGTCGTAGACCACCGCGATCAGCGGCACGGCCAGCGCGCTCACCCCGAGGGAGAGCAGGAATTTCGCGCCGAACGCGGTCGCCCGCCAGCGCTGTGGCGTGTAATGCACCAGGAGCGCGTTCTCGGTCGGAGTCGCGGCGGCGGTCAGGGTGAGACTGAGCAGCATTGCCGCGAAGAGCGGCAATTCGAACAATCGTGTCGCCGCGACCATCACCGGCACCTGGATCGCCCAGCAGACGAGATAGATCCACTTCATCGGAAACCGGTCGGCGAGCATGCCGCCGATCATCTGGAATCCCGCGCTGAACACGAAGACCAGACTGACCATGCCGCCCGTGCCGACGAGGCCGCCCTGGGTCAGATCGGTCAGCCGCAGCTCGAACAATTTCGGCAGCACGTTGGTCAGCGCCTGCACGACGATGCCGGTCGACAGCATCGTGATCGACAACAGCATGAAGGCGCGGCGCACGTCGGCGCTCTCGGGTTCGGCATAAGTCTTGCGATCGGCCAGCGCCGGCACGACCGAACCGCCGCGCACCAGCAGGCCGAGGGCCAAACCTAAAGCGAGGCTGAGCACGCCCGGCACGAGAAACGCGGCGCGCCAGCCATAGAGCGCGGTGAGGCTCGCCGCGACGATCGGCCCCGCGCCGATGCCGAGACTGCCGAAGATGCCGTTCCAGCCGAGCATCCGCCCGCGATTTTCCGCGTGACGCACCAGCCACGCGGTGCCGACCGGATGATAGATCGAGCCGAACAAGCCGATCACGCCGAGGCCCAGTGCAATGCCGAGCGGACTCTGTGCCAGCGATGTCGCGATCGCGCCGCAACCGCTGCCGACGAAGAACACCACCATCATCCGCTCGGCGCTCCAACGATCGCCGAGCCAGCCGGCGGGCAGCGCGGCGAGGCCATAGAGCACCATCCCCGGCACTGACAGCCACATCAGCGCGCCATAGCCGAGATCGAACGCCGACCCGAGCGTCAGCACGACGGTCGGATAGAGCAGCATCATCAGATGGGTCAGCGTGTGCCCGATATTGGCGAAGAACAATGCCCAGCGGGCCGAAGCGGTATTCATAGCGGTAAGAGTGACATATTTTTGTGATCGCTGACAAACCTTCTCCGCCCATTTGGGGGGAGAAGGTGCGAGCGCAGCGAGCGGATGAGGTGGGTCGCAGGCACAAATGCGCTCACACAAGCTGAACAACACCTCACCCTCCCGCTGCTGCGCAACGGGTCCCTCCCTCTCCCCGCTTCGCGCGGAGAGGGGTTCATCACTGTCTTGAATCACCTCGCCGCTTCCATGAGAATTCCTCGTCGCTAGAACCGGGAAGCAGAGAGACCAGCATGAGTGACGCGCAAACCGCGGAGCCTGACAGCACGGCCGTGCGGGTCGCCTTGTGGCGGGCCCTGCATGTTCAAGTCGACGCGCCGCCGCATGTGCTTGCCGACGAGATCGGCTTGCGCCTGGCGGCCCCGGACAAGGATTGGCAACGCCGGCCGGACATGCATCCGCAGGGCACGAGTCAGTTTCGCGCCTCGATCGTGGCGCGCGCCCGTTTCATCGAAGACCTCGTCGTCGAACAGGTCGGCCACGGCCTGAGCCAATACGTCATCCTCGGCGCGGGGCTCGACACCTTCGCCCAGCGCCGACCGGACATCGCGTCACGCCTGCGCCTCTTCGAGGTCGATCGGCCCGGTCCGCAGGAATGGAAACGGCGACGCCTGATCGAGCTTGGTTTCGGCATCCCGGACTGGCTGCGCCTCGTGCCAGTCGACTTCGAGGACGCGTGGTCCTGGCGCGAAGGGCTGGCGGGCGCCGGCTTCGATACCACGAAGCCGACGATCGTCGCGTCGACCGGCGTCAGCATGTATCTCACCAAGGAAGCGAACGCGGCGACATTGCGCCAGATCGCGGCGCTCGCGCCGGGATCGACGCTGGTGATGTCGTTCCTGCTGCCCTTCGAGATGGCGGACCCCGAGGTGCGCCCCGGACTTCAAGGCGCCGAACGCGGCGCGCGCGCCAGCGGAACGCCCTTCATCAGCTTCTTCACCCCCGACCAGATGCTCGCTTTGGCCCGCGAAGCCGGTTTTAAAGACGTCCAGCACGTGTCGGCCGCCATGCTGACCCAACGTTATTTCGCCGGCAGGCCCGACGGGCTTCGTCCGCCCAACAATGCCGAAGAACTGCTGGTCGCGAAGACATAAAGCGGTCTTGGGCGTTATTTCACGAGGATATTGGCCGGATCGATATCTTTCGTCAGCATACGCTGACGTTTCATGACGGTGGTCCACCAGGCCATTTGATCCGGCTGGAGATCGAGGACCTGAGGCGCAATCTCGATCGTCTTCATGATTTGCGGCGGAAGCTTCGCGTAGATGTTGACGTCTTCCCGCGTCTTGTCGGGCTGGCTCTTGCTGAAACCATAACCTTCGTTGAGCGAGGCGCGAAACACCGCAATGTCCTTGCCGTGCTGCTCCGCCCAGGCGCGCGTCGCCGTATAGACGACCATCGGCTTGTCCGTCGGAATCTCGTCGTTGAGCGCGAAGACCTTGTAGCTCTTGCCGCCGCCGAGAATCTGCGACGCGAAGGGCTCGACCGCGACAACGGCTTCGATCGTCCCCGCCGCCAGCGTGTCGCGCATCTGCGGCATCGAAATTTCGGCGAAGTCGACCTTGCTCGGGTCGACGCCGTGCTGATCGAGCCAATAGCGGAAGAGAACGTGCATCCCCGCACCGATGCCCGGAACGCCGATCTTGCGGCCGACAAAATCCTGTGCCGTATGGATATTCGTGCCGTTCGCGGCAATGACGAGCTGATCGGCGGGCGACCGCGTCGTCACCGTGCTGCCGGCCAGCACGACGAGATCGAGACCACCCTCGATCGCCTGAAAGAAAGTCGGCGTCGTCATCAACGCAACCTCGATGGAGCCGCCGATCAGCGCGGGCGGAAGATCGGGATTGAGCCGGATCATCACGATGTTCACATCGAGGCCGCGCTTCTCGAAGAAGCCTTCGTGCTTGGCGGCGAAGAGCGCCGAACCGGCCGTGCCGGCGCTGCCGACCGTGATCTTGGTCTGCGCGCGAACCGGCAGCGCGCCCACCGTGACGGCGAGCGCAACCATCATCGTCAAACGGATGAAATACGTCATCGGCTTTCCCCCACGCTGTTTTTTGTTTGCGATATCAGCCCAACGGTCCTTGAAAGACCGCGCCGCGATAGGTGTCGGATAGAGCGTCGAGCGTATCCGGCCAATGCGCGTTGTCGATTTTGCGGCGCGCCTCGGCGGGCCGCGGCCGCCCGTCCCAGCCGATCTGCTCCATGTAGTAATAAAGCTGAACCGCGTTGCCGTCGGGATCGACGGCGAAGGCGGAATAATCGATGCCGGGAAACAATTCGGGCGGCAGATATTTGATCGTGACGTTCTTCGATTTCAGAAATTCGATCGCGGCCTTGAGCTGCTGGTAACTCCCCACCTGCATGCCATAAGCCATGCAGATCGAATCGGGCCGGAGCCCGAGTTCGTCGCGCAACGCGCGGGGATAGAGCGCAATCGTGTGGTGTTCGGTATTCGCGCGCAGGAACACCGCGCGGTGACCGTGCCATGAAATCTCTTCGGTGACCGTCAACCCCATCGTATCGGCGTAAAACCGCGCCGCCTCATCGACGTCGCGCGCGAAGAGGCGGATCGGGCCGTTGCGGATGATGCGGAACGGACGCGGCAGCATCACCCCGGCGACATCGAATGCCGGTTCACCAAAAGGCCGCTGATGCTGTCCCGCGCGCAGGTCGAGGCCATTGTCGATCGCCTGTCGCACGAAGGGATAATCGGCGTCGGCGGTACCGTCGCGCGGCGGCAGCGGATCGCCCTCGGGACAGATCGGCAGGGGCTTGGAAATTCCGTCCCAGCCGATCTGGTCCATGCCGTAATAAATTTCGTTCGAGATGAAATCGGCGTCGGTCACGGTGAAGTTCCAGTTCGCGCCGCGCGCATCGCGCCCGCCCGGCCGTGCGATATGGACCTGGTTTTCCGTCAGCCAGTGTCGCCCTTCGGTGACCTCGCGCATGGTCGAGACCTGCCACGCCATATGGCTGATCCACTCCGTCCCCTCGTGTTTGGGCGCAGCCGAGGCCGCGAAGGCCCAATGCGGAAATAGCACGACGGAATGGTGGTCCGCGCCGACGCGCAGGAAATAGCCGTCCGGATCTTTTCCGTCTTTATTTCCGGTTTGCGCCCGGCCGCCGAAATTACGCGTATCGGTCACCGGCAGGCCGAGCAGGTCGCTGTAAAAGCGCAGCGCGGTTTCCTGGTCGCGCACATTGAACCCGAAATGCCCAAGCCGGGTTATGCGGAACGGTCGTTCCAGGCGAATGCCGCCGACATCGTAGGTTCGGGCGCGTATTTCCTGATTCGTCGACATGCCGTTCCTCCCGTGATGCCGATATCCGCGCGATTGTCTGCGCGCCCCTGGCGATTGATCGCTCCGGGAACCGTTGTTGCTAGGATGGGACATCACCGCTTGGTGGAGCAAGCGGGATTTGGCCCGGACGAGGGCTCTATTCGGGAAACGCGGAAAACCTAGTCGAGATCGGCAAGCCAATGCGGATCGCTGCCGGTCGCGCGCATCACCCAGTTGAGAAAGTCGCGATTGCCCTCGACCACGGGAAGCGCCTCGATGCAGGCGCAATCGTAGGAATGCAGCGACTTCACCCGTTCGATCAGCTGTTCCAGTTTCTCTTCGGTGGTCTTCAGGATCAGGATCGTCTCGCCCGCTTCCTCGACCTTGCCTTCCCAGCGAAAGATCGACGTGGCGCCCGGCAGGATGTTGGCGCAGGCCGCGAGCTGTTCGCCGACCGTCGCGCGGCCGATCGTCTTGGCCTCTTCGACATCGGCGGTCGTCGCATAGACGAACATCACGGACATGGCATTCTCCTTCGGCGCGTGTCGCGTCCCCGCGGGAAATCGACGCGCCATTGTGAGACTTCGACGTCCGTCAAACCAGCATCGCACGCGGAAGAAAACGACGAGGCGGCCGGGGGGACGGCCGCCTCGCCTTTTCCGCGCCGACGATCAGCCGACGACGAGAGTCGGTTTGAGGGTGATCGCCCGCGACAGATTGTCGAAATTCGGCGACGTCGCCATCACCGCCGCATGGATTTCGGCGAACTGCTCCTTCGTGCCGCTCCCCTTGATCCGAACCGTGTAGCGCAGCGTTTCGTAACCAACCGGCACCGTCGGATCGAGGCCAAGAAAGCCGCGAAGATCAATCTCCCCCTCGGTCTCGATCGCGAGGCTTTCGAGCACGATCCCGCGCACCGCGCATTGCGCGACGTAACCCACCGTGATGCAGGCGTTGAACGCCGCGAGCAGATGATCCTGCGGGTTGGCGAAGCGGTTGGTTCCGCCCAGTTCGTAGGGCTCGTCGATGTCGATCCAGAAGTCGCGCGGCACGCGTTCGCCGCCGAACCCGAAATCGCCGACATGCGTGCGGCTATGCGTCTGGCCATGCCAGTTCGTGGTCACGCGCCACGCCGTCTTGGCTTTGGTGACGTCGCGCTTGACGCCGTCGATCAGGCCGAACAGATCGTCGACGTTGATGCCGTTGACGATCTTCGGTTCGACGGCCTTCGTTTTCGCACTCACAACCATTCTCCTTCAGAAGTTTTGTTTCGATGCCCCAAAGCGGATGCATCGGTTGCCGCATCTGTAGATTGGCGGGCGTTCGCGGCGCTATGATCGGCCCGCCGAGAAAAATGACCGGGACACCGGATCTCGGCCGGGGGACGAATTGGACGCTTTATCCGAGGTTTTGCGGGTCGCGCATCTGACCGGCGGCGTGTTCCTGCACGCCGAGTTCTTCGCGCCGTGGTGCATCGCGACCCAGATCGCGCCGGAGCATTGCGCGCCGATGCTCGGACCCGCGTCGCATCTCATCCTCTATCACTACATCGTCGAGGGCACGCTCGAGTTTCGCGTCGACGGCGAAGACGAAACGACGACGCTGTCAGCGGGCGAAGTCATCCTGTTGCCGCGCAACAACACCCATCGGATGGGTAGCGATTTGAGTTTGCCGGCGGTCCTCGGCACCGACATCGTCGAGCCGTCGAGGGAAGGCGGATTGCTGTCCATCCATCACGGCGGCAATGGCGCGCGGACACGGATGGTCTGCGGATTTCTCGGTTGCAACGGCGCCGAGGGCAATCCGGTCTTGTCCACCTTGCCGAGCGTGTTGAAGCTCAACGTCGCGGAAGCCGGCGCGGCGGCGTGGATCCGCTCGACGTTCCAGTACGCGGCCGATGAAGTCGCCGCCGGCCGGCCCGGCTCGGAGACCGTGTTGGCGAAGTTGTCGGAGCTTCTCTTCGTCGAAGCAGTTCGGCGGTACACCGAAACCTTGCCCAAGGATCAGACCGGATGGCTCGCCGGGTTGCGCGACCCGTTTGTCGCGCGGGCGCTGGCGTTGCTCCACCGCGACGTCGCCCGGCCGTGGACGGTCGACGATCTCGGCCGTGAAATCGGCCTGTCGCGCTCGGCGCTGGCCGACCGTTTCGTGCGACTCATCGGCGTGCCGCCGATGCATTATCTCGCCAATTGGCGCATGCAGGTCGCGACGGAGAAGCTGCGCAACACCAACGCGTCGCTCGCGCAGCTTGCCGAGAGCGTCGGTTACGAGTCCGAAGCGGCCTTCTCGCGCGCCTTCAAGAAAGCGGTCGGCACCGCCCCGGCGACGTGGCGCCGCGCGCACCGCTAGAGGGCGCGACTCGACAAGCTTGGCGGGCTTCGGCCAAGGGTTTAGCATGACCCTCGTCCGACAACCGCCAGGACCTTGCTCCCATGACCGCCGAAGCCCAAGCGAAGCCGTCGCATCCGTCGCCGACCCCGGTCCAGCGCGCGTGGCTGCGGCGCGGGCTCGAACAGCCCGGCGGCAAGCTGCCGCTCTTCGACGAGTTCGGCCAGCACATCGACCCGCGCACCGTCGAAGCCTGCATCGAACATGGCTGGGCCGAACCGTGGTACGCCAATCCGCTGAAGCCCGAGTGGCACGTCTGCAAGCTCACCACGCAAGGCCGCATGGCCGCCATCGGCGGGCGCGGCCACACCTAATTTA
>CAIKMD010000003.1 GCA_903828515.1 uncultured Rhodospirillales bacterium
CGTTCACATTGACCTGGGCCGTGCCGCCGACCCGGCCGAGTGCGCCGTTGGTGCCGCCTTCGCCGCCCGTCGCCGATACCGTGACGTTCGCCAGGCTCGCGTTGTCGCTGATGCTGCCGTTGAGCTGTGAACTCGCGTTGCCGCCGATGCCGCCGTTACCGGCGCCGCTGTCCGCCGTGCCGCCCATGCCGCCGATGGCGTTCTGATTGAGGTTCAACGTGCCGGTGGTGTCGCCACCGACCGCGTTCAACACCAGCGAGTCGCCGCCTGCGCCGGCCGTGCCGGTGCCGCCGCCGATGATGTTGCCGCCGGCGCCGCCGGTCTGCGTCGTCGTCACCGTCACATCGCCGGTCTTGGTCGCGCTGCCGCCGAAGACGAACGACGGCAAGGTGCTGGTATTGATCGACGCACCCGCCGTCACCAATGTGGTGCCGTCGCCGCCTTTGCCGCCGGTCGCGTCGCCATTCACGTTCAGCGGATTCGCGCTGGTGTTGCCGACGTTCACATTGACCTGGGCCGTGCCGCCGACCCGGCCGAGTGCGCCGTTGGTGCCGCCTTCGCCGCCCGTCGCCGATACCGTGACGTTGGCGAGGCTCGCATTGTTGCTGATGGAACCGTTGAGCTGCGAACTCGCGTTGCCGCCGATGCCGCCCGCGCCGGCGCCGCTGTCCGCGAGACCGCCCATGCCGCCGATGGCGTTCTGATTAAGGTTCAGCGTCCCGGTGGTGTCGCCACCGACCGCGTTCAACACCAGCGAGTCGCCGCCTGCGCCGGCCGTGCCGGTACCGCCGCCGATGATGTTGCCGCCGGCACCGCCGGTCTGTGTCGTCGTCACCGTGACGTCGCCCGTCTTGGTGGCGCTGCCGCCGAAGACGAACGACGGCAAGGTGCTGGTATTGATCGACGTGCCCGCCGTCACCGTCGTGGTGCCGTCACCGCCTTTGCCGCCCGTCGCGTTGCCGGTCACGTTCAGCGGATTCGCGCTGGTGTTGCCGACGTTCACGTTGACGTCAGCCGTGCCGCCGCCGACGCCGAACGCGCCGTTGGTGCCGCCTTCGCCGCCCGTCGCCGATACCGTGACGTTGGCGAGGCTCGCATTGTTGCTGATGCCAACATTGAGTTGCGCGTTCGCGTTGCCGCCTTGGCCGCCGGTTCCGACGCTGGTGTCCGCGAGGCCGCCCATGCCGCCGATGGCGTTCTGATTGAGGTTCAACGTGCCGGTGGTGTCGCCGCCGACCGCGTTTGCCACCCTCGCGTTGCCGCCCGCTCCGGCCGTGCCGGTACCACCGCCGATGATGTTGCCGCCGGCACCGCCGGTCTGCGTCGTCGTCACCGTGACCGTGCCGCTCTCGCCGGCGCTGCCGCCGAAGACGAACGACGACAAGAGCGTGGTGTCGATCGACGTGCCCGCCGTCACCGCCGTGGTGCCGTCGCCGCCTTTGCCGGCGGTTGCGATGCCGGTCACGTTCAGCGGATTCACGCCACTGTTGGCGATCGTCGCGTTCACGTCGGCCGTCCCGCCGCCGACGCCGAACGCGCCGTTGGTGCCGCCTTCGCCGCCGGTCGCGGCGACGGTGACGTTCATCAGACTCGGCGCGTTGTTGCTGTAAGCGAGGTTCGATGTCGCGTTGCCGCC
Organism: uncultured Rhodospirillales bacterium; assembly: GCA_903828515.1. Classification (GTDB taxonomy): domain Bacteria; phylum Pseudomonadota; class Alphaproteobacteria; order ATCC43930; family CGMCC-115725; genus CAIKMD01. Next base: position 1,637 of record CAIKMD010000003.1, read on the forward strand.
CGCGCCGCCGATGCCGGCGCTGTCCGCGTTGCCGCCCGCGCCGGCGACCGCGTTCTGATTGAGGGTCAACGTGCCCGCGGTGTTACCCGAAACCACGTTCACCACTTTCGAGTTGCCGCCCGCACCCGCAATGCCGGTGCCGGCGCCCGTGATGTTGCCGCCCGCGCCGCCGGTCTGCGTCGTCGTCACCGTGACATCGCCGCCCGTGCTGCCGCCGAAGATCGACGACGCCAAAGCCGTGGTATCGATCGCCGTGCCGGACGTCACCGCGGTGGTCGCGTCGCCGCCTTTGCCGCCGGTCGCGTTGCCGATGACGTTGACGATGCCGGTGCCGTTGATATTCGCGTTGACGTCGGCGGTGCCGCCGCCGACACCGAACGTGCCATTGGTGCCGCCCAGGCCGCCGGTCGCATTGACCGTTACGTTGTACTGGCTGGCACCGCCCGCATCGGTCTGCGTGATGTTGGAAGCCGCGGTGCCGCCGGCACCGGCGATGCCGGTCGTATCGGTGTTGCCGCCCGCGCCGCCGACGGCGCTTTGAATAAGATTGATGATGCCGGTGGTGATGCCTTGCACCGCTGTCGTCAGGCTCGAGAGACCGCCCTGGCCCGCATTCGCGCCGAGGCTTCCGGTGCCGCCGGCGCCGCCGGTCTGAACAGCGGTGACAGTGACATCGCCCGAGCCGCTCGTGTCGCTCGCCGTGGTTTGATTGGTTTCGCCGGCGCCCGAACCGGCAACGCCGCCGGTGCCAGACGACACGCCGCCCTGACCGCCGGTGGCGGTCGCGGTCACGCTGGTCGGATTGGTTTCGCTCGCGTTGTTATAGGTCGCGCTCGCGGTGCCGACGCCGCCGATGCCGCCCGCGCCCGGCACGCCGCCGGCACCCGCTGCACCGCCATCGCCGCCAAGACCACCGGTCGCCGTCGAAATCGCCGGTGTCGCCGAACCGGTGGTCGTGGTCGTCGCGGTTGCGTTGGCCGTACCGCCCGCACCACCGGTGCCACCATTGCCGCCGACCGCGCCCGTGCCGCCGGTGCCGCCCTTGCCGCCGACCGCCAGCGAGGTGTTTTACGGATCGACATTCGGGACCGTGGTGCCGTTATCGGAATTCGCCGCGTTGCCGGTGCCGCCGGTGCCGCCATTGGGCGTGCCCGCAGCACCCGTCGTGCCGGTCGTGGCCGATTGATCGTCGGGAACCGACGCCGCATGGGCCGGCATGGCCGCGAGAAGGGCCATGATCAGCGGTAGAGCGGTGAGCGTGCCACGAGGCTGCATTGCGTTCGTCCCTGAATTTCCCAAAAGGGCTTTCTTCAGTGGACAGGAGTACGCGCATCACTAATTAAAATAAATATAGAATAATGGTTAACTTCTATAAATCGTAATTAAGATCATTACATTAATGATTAATTGGTTTACTTGATGAGCCGAGTAAATGTGTTCTTCTCGGCTCGAAGCGACGGTCCACCTACGCCAAGGCTTCGGTGGACACCCTGCTGGTTTTTTGTTGGTGCGGGTGGCCCACCACCCGAAGCTTTAGCGCAGGGTGGTGTCCCCGGGGTGACTCGAACACCCGGCCCACAGTTTAGGAAACTGTTGCTCTATCCACCTGAGCTACGGGGACCCACGGCGCCATTATAGCAAATCCCGCCGCGCCGCGCGGCGATAGGAATATTGCGCGGGCGGCGGCGCTAGGATAAAATTGTTTTAATGTGCCGTCCAAAGGGCGGCAAACGCTGCGATTGACTTAAACTTTAGGGGAGAACGTCCATGTCGGTTTCTGCGCCTGCCATGGGTCGCGCCACCGCCGACGCGCCGCAAAGCCTTAGTTTCATCATCGCGGCGTCTTCGGTCGGCACATTGATCGAATGGTACGATTTCTATCTCTACGGCATCCTGGCCGTGTTTTTCGGCCAACATTTCTTCTCGCCGGACATTTCTCCCACGATCTCGTTAATCTTGAGTCTAGCCGTATTCTGGACCGGTTTCCTGGTGCGCCCGTTCGGCGCGCTGCTCTTCGGCCATATCGGCGATCTGGTCGGACGCAAATTCACCTTCATGCTGACTCTCGGCCTGATGGGCCTCGCGACGTTCCTGGTCGGCTGCCTGCCGACCTACGATACCATTGGCACGCTGGCGCCGATCCTGCTGGTCACCTGTCGCGTCATCCAGGGCCTCGCGCTGGGCGGCGAATATGGCGGGGCCGCGACCTATATCGGCGAGCACGCCCCCGATGGGAAACGCGGCTTCTATACAAGCTGGATACAAACCACCGCGACGATGGGCATCGTCACAGCGCTGCTCGTGATCCTCGCCTTCCGCCTCGGCGGCGGTGACGCCTGGTTCGCGTCGGTCGGTTGGCGCATCCCGTTCCTGCTTTCGGCGGTCCTCGTCCTCGTGTCGGGCTATATCCGCCTGAGGCTGCGGGAATCGCCGCTCTATGCCAAGCTCAAGGCGCAAGGCAAGTCGTCCGACAACCCGGTCCGCGACACCTACACCAGCGGCAAGAACTGGGGCCTCATCCTGCTCGCGTTGTTCGGCGCAACCGCGCCGGAAGGTGTCGTCTGGTACACCGGACAATTCTACGCCCTGACCTATCTCACGGTCGTCCTGAAGCTGCCCTACGTCGAGGTCTATCTGATCCTGATGCTGGCGTTGATCTTCGGGGCACCGTTCTTCGTGGTGTTCGGTGCACTCAGCGACCGCATCGGCCGGCGCGCGATCATGATCTCGGGCTTCCTGCTGGCCGTCATCACCTACATTCCGGTGTTCACCGCCTTCACGACCTACAAGGACAACCCGGTCATCCTGACGCTGCTGGTGTTCTACTTGGTGATCCTCGTCACCATGGTGTACGGGCCGATCGCGGCGTTCTTGATCGAGCTCTTCCCGGCGAAGATCCGCTACAGCTCGATGTCGATGCCCTATCACATCGGCAACGGCGTGTTCGGCGGCGTGGTGCCGCTCATGGGCACGTCGCTGGCAGCCATCTATCCCGCCATTCCCCTGGTCGGTCTCTATTACCCGATCGGGGTCGCCGCAGTCGGCGTCGTGGTCGGATTGCTTGGTTTCAAAGGCGCGTCACAAGACGTCAAGATCTGGGACGAAGTCGGCGGTCGTTAGCCGGCAGCGTCATCCTTACGAGCAGGCCCGGGGCGCAAGTCCCGGGCCTTTTTCTTTGACCGCGACAATATTTCGATCTGCTCGGGATGGGTAACGGCAAGCCGCGGCCGCGCGAACCCGTCGATGAAGCCGCGTACCAGGATCGATTGACCCTTGAGGGTACGCGGATCGAATCCGGCATCGCGGCACAGCTTCAATGCATCGGCATCGATGGTGATCGCCAACGTGTTGCGCCGGTCGCCACCGAAATCGAGAAACATGATTCCGCTCGACGGCGTGACGTTGGCCACCGTGCCCGAGACGATCTGAAAACTGCCGGCGAATTTTCCGATCCCGTCGGGCGGGCGCACGGCATAAGCGGGATCGGCCCAGATACCGCGACGATAACGCCGCGCCGCGCGTTCGAGCGCCAGCATCTCCGGCATGCCGATGCGATTATCCGCCGTGCTCCGCACCCGGACGAGTCCGCGCCGCAGAAGTTCGCCCTCGACCCAAACATCGCCGACATACACTTGGGCCAGCACGCGACCTTGCCGGTCGCGCGGATTGCCGGCGAAACGCAATTCGATCGGCCCGCCCTTAAGCAATTCCATGAGCGCGGATTTCGCTGTCACCGCAGGCACCCCCCGCGTGGGCGCATCGATTCCGACGAGACGCAACGTACGGCCATCGGACAAAGTAACCGTATCGCCATCGATAACCGAGGCGACCGTCACGGCTCCCCCCGGCATGAAAGCCGGCTCGGCGAAGACAGGGCCCCATGTCATGAAAAACACGATCGCCAGCACGAAGCCGCGCAAGGGCGTTACGCCTCGATGCGGTCGACGACGCTGCCGTCGAGCCCGAAACACACCGCGGCCAGCGGTCCGCCGAAACCGGCGCCGGCGTCGATCGAGGTCGCGTAGGGACTTTCTTTCGGTCCGGCATGATCGGAGTCAAAACCCCGAATGACCCGGCGATAACCGGCGAACGGCGCTGTCATCTCGAGGATGTCGTTGCCGCCCCACCAGAAACGATCGCCCTGAAGATCGAGCGGCTTCGCCGGATCGACGCCGGCATGGACCAGCAGCAATTCGCCGTCGGCGGTGAACGCCGCGCGGCGCAGCGCGCTGAACAATTGACGATGGCCCGAACGGGAATCGATCGCAGCGCGCATGCTCGCCGTCCAACGGGTCAGCGCCAGCACGCCTTCGCGCGTCGCCGCCAGGCCCTGGCGCGCATCGACGCCGTAAGAGGCGAGCGTCTTATCGACGCCGTGTTCGAGCATCCACGGCAACAGCTCGCGCGGATTGGGGGCGAATTGCAGTTCCAGAAGTTTTTGCCACATCTCCTCCTGGCTGCCGCGCAAAAAGACGATGTCGCCCATGAAGGCGTTGCGCCGCGCGAGAAAAATCCGGCGGAACATGACCAGCGTATCGAGGGTTGCCGCCGACGAGGGGCCGTAGCCCATGTAATTGCCGAGACAGACCAACCGGTCGCCCGCCAACATGCGGGGCGCGAGACGCGCCAGCAGCGAGATAAGGCGTTGCGCCTCGCCGTGGATGGATGCCAACGCCCACACGCGTCGCGCGCGGACCAGCCGGCCATAGATTTCGGAATCGCAGGGCGGGGTGACAGCCACCGCCCAGCCTTAGGGGCGACGCGCCACGACGGGCAGAATCACGCCGCGCTCAGCATCTGCTCGACGCGTTTGACCGCCGTGTCTTCGTCGATCTTTTCGACGGCGGCGAATTCGCGCACCAGCCGATCGAGCGCCGCCTGATAGATCTGGCGTTCGGAATAGGATTGTTCGGGCTGACCGGCATTGCGGAACAGATCGCGCACCACCTCGGCGATCGACGCCGGGTCGCCGGAATTGATCTTGGCTTCGTATTCCTGGGCGCGGCGGCTCCACATCGTCCGCTTGGCACGCGAACGGCCTTTGAGCTTAGTCAGGGCGGTTTCCATTTCCTTGCGGGTGGATAGGCGCCGCAGGCCGGAATTCTTGGCTTTGGCGACCGGCACGCGCAGGGTCATACGGTCCTTGTCGAACAGGACGACGAAGACGTTGAGCGAATGCCCCGCGATCTCCTGATTTTCCACCGCCATGATCTTGCCGACGCCGTGAGTCGGGTAAACCACCAGATCGCCCGCGCCGAAGCCGAGCTTTTCTGCGTTTTTCTTGTCTTCTTTCGTCATCGCTGCCATTCACGACCTCCGCCCGGGGGCCAAACCCCGCGAATTTGGGCGCATAAAGCGGCGTTCCGACCGAGGCAGGTTTCCCCACGCCCCCATCGGCTGTGCCGCCCGGACCCATGTCACCGGGATAGACGCGCCGTTGTGCGCATCATTCATGACAATTACCACAAAACCGTGGGAAAAGCCAGCCCAGGCGCTATGCGCCGGCCGCAAATCCGCCCGCAAATTACGGACGGGATTGGACTTTTCTATCTTTTAGCCGGGTCGGGATTGAAGTGCTTCTCGAACTTGTCGGGCACGTCTTTCCACTGGTCGGCGTCGGCCGGCGCCGGTCCCTTGCGGGTGATGTTGGGCCAGGTCGATGCGTACTGGCGATTGATCTCGACCCACTTCTCGGCGTCCCCGTCGCTGTCCGGCTTGATCGCCTCGGCCGGGCATTCGGGCTCGCACACGCCGCAATCGATGCATTCGTCCGGATGGATGACGAGCATGTTCTCGCCCTCGTAGAAGCAATCCACCGGACAGACTTCGACGCAGTCCATGTATTTGCACTTAATGCAGGCTTCATTGACGATGTAGGTCATGGCGCATCACTCTCGTTGAATGGACGAAACTCGTTATGCGGTAGCCAGACCGAGGCGGTGCAGAACGCGCCGCTTGGCCTCGCCGCGATCGTGGTCGCCGACATCGATCAGACCGGCAACCCGACGCAGCAAACTGTCTTCCAGCGGATCGAGCACGCCATCGGCAAAAGCGACTTCCCACAGCATCTCGATCACTTCGATCTTACGTTCCACGTTCAACCGTCCGTTGATCGTGGTAGTGAAACGGAACAAATGAGCAGAACTCTCGACCCGTTCCACCGCCGCCTGCAGGAGCGCAGCGGCGTCGGCGGGCGACAATCCGAAACGTTGTTGCAGAACCCGGAGGATCGCCGCCCGTTCATGCTCGTCGAACCGGCCATCGACGACCATGGCCGCCTCAAGCAAAAGAGCCGCAACCGCCAGTTGGAGCTCGTCCCTGCCGCGCGAAAGATCCTGCCCCCCGTCCTTCAACCAGGCGACCAAACGGTCAATCATGGCGCTTGCGTAGCATGCGTCCTGCCGGGGTTCAACCCTAAGCGGAATATGGCTTTTTCACCCATCCTCGCTAGGCTTAAACGATGGTAGAGCCGATTCCCTCGCGTTTGACCGCGTTGCGCCGCGCCTATGGTTTCGCGCGCTCGACCGTGATCTATCGCGCCAACCCGTTGAAGCATCGGCGCGCGCGTCGTTTCTACCGCCAGTTCATCGCCAAGGACGATCTCTGCTTCGACGTCGGCGCGCATCTCGGCGACCGGACGGCGCATTTCCTGGCCCTAGGGGCACGCGTGATCGCGATCGAGCCACAACCGAGGCTGGCCGCAGCCCTGATCCGGCGCTTCGGCAAACATCCGCGCGTCACCATCGTAACGGCCGCTTTGGGCGCGACCTCGGGCAAGGCCGAACTCGCGATCGATCCGGCCAACCCGACCGTCGCATCCCTGTCGCCCGACTTCCTCGTTCAGGCCGGCGCGAGCCACGGCTTTCGCCATGTTCGCTGGCGCGAGCGCATCGAGGTCGAGGTCACGACGCTTGATCGGCTGATCGCCGCTTATGGCCCACCGGCGTTCTGCAAGATCGATGTCGAAGGCTATGAGCACGCGGTGCTCGAGGGCCTCTCGCAATCCCTGCCGGCTTTGTCGTTCGAGTACCTGCCCGCAGCACTCGACCCGGCGCTGATCGCGATCGCGCGGCTCAATCGACTAGGGTCCTATCACTTCAACCGTTCGCGCGGCGAAACCATGAGGCTGGCAGTGCCGCGCTGGCTCGGCGCCGCGGAGATGACGGCGGAATTGCGGCGTCTTGCGCCGGGCGAGAGTGCGGGCGACGTCTATGCCTTTCTCGACGACCCGCCGTTTAGCCGATAGGCTCGACGCCGCATGAGCAAGGCTTTCACCAAAGAAGATGGCGGCGAGATGCCGGCCGTCGAGGCGCCCGAGGGTCCGACCTTACCAGCCGGCACTAAGAACTACGTCACGCCCGCAGGCTTTCAGCACATGCAGGATGAGTTGCGCCAGCTATCGCGCGTCGAACGGCCGAAGGTAGTCGAGACCGTGTCCTGGGCCGCCGGCAATGGCGACCGCTCGGAGAACGGCGATTACATTTACGGCAAGCAGCGGCTGCGCCAGATCGACAGCCGCATCCGCTTCCTCACCAAGCGTCTCGAAATCGCCGAAGTGGTCGATCCGATCCAGCAAAAGAATCGCGAGCAAATCTTCTTCGGCGCGACCGTGCGCTATGAAAATTCCAAAGGCGTCGAACGCACCATCACCATCGTCGGTATCGACGAAGCCGATTCGAATGCCGGCAAGGTCAGTTGGGTCGCGCCGATCGCGCGGGCGTTATTGAAAGCGCGGATCGGCGACACGGTCGAACTGGCGACGCCGAACGGCCCCGAGGCGATCGAGGTGGTCGACATCGACTACCCGGCGACAGGCGCTTAAGACAATTCATGCAGACGGAAAGAACCGCGTAATGGCCAAGCAACGGGTCGTGGTGTTGCATTTCGTGGCGCAGATGCCGATGGCGGGCATCGCCTGGCAGGCGCTGCAATATCTCGTCGGCCTCGAAAAGCTCGGCTACGAGGCGTGGTATGTCGAAAATCATGGCGCCAATCCGTACGACCCGCGCGCCAACAGCGTCACCATGGATTGCGCCTACAACGTCGATTACCTGAAACGCGCGATGGAGCGTTTCGGTCTGGGCGAACGCTGGGCCTATTGGGACGCGATCAACGATGCCTATCACGGCATGACGCGCGAAAGAGTCTTCGAGCTCCTGGCCGGCGCCGATGCGCTGATCAATCTCTGCGGCGCGACGCGGCTGCGCGACGAGCACATGAAATGTCCGGTGCGGATCATGGTCGACACCGACCCGGTCTATGAGCAGATCAAATACGCCAAGGCCGATCCCGCCGCGCGCGCCTATCTCGACGCGCACACGCATTTCTTCACCTACGGCGAAAACGTCGGCGGACCCGGCTGGATCGTGCCGCTTTGCGATGTGCCGTGGAAACCGACCCGGCCGCCCGTGGTGCTCGACCTTTGGCCGGAAGCGCCCGGCGAACCCGATTGTTTTTCGACCATCGCCACTTGGGAGAACAAGGGCAAGAACATCGATTTCGAGGGCGAAAGCTATGTGTGGTCGAAGCACGTCAACTTCGTCCGCTATCTCGACCTGCCGCACCGCACCGGTGCATGCTTCACGATGGCGATGCTGCCGCCGACGGAAACGGTCGAAACCGAGGTCACCGGCAAGGGCTGGAAACTGGTCGACCCCCGTCCGGTTTCGGCCGGTCTCGATGCTTACGGCGATTTCATCCGTGGCTCGCGTGGCGAATTTACCGTTGCCAAGGATATCTATGTCAGACCCAAAAGCGGATGGTTCAGCGACCGCAGCGTCTGCTATCTTGCCTCCGGACGTCCGGTGATCACGATGGCCACCGAGTTCGAACGTTTCTATCCGGTCGGCGAAGGTCTCTTCGCCTATCGCGACGAAGCCGGAGCGATCGAAGCGGTCCGGACGATCAAGGGCGATTACCCGCGTCACGCGCGCGCGGCGCGGCGGATGGCAGCGGAATTTTTCGGCAGTGACGGCGTTGTCGGGTCGATGATGCGCGAAGCCGGGCTATAGATCCGGCACGTTTTGCGCGTGGAGAACGGGTCGGGTATGTCGGCGACGGAGTTGCACAGCGACGCGCGAGCTCCAGGGTTCGTGACGCGATTTTCGTATCCTTCTTGGGACTCGATGGCGCTTGCCCTTTTTCTGGTGGCGACCGTGCTCGTCCTGCTGCTGTTCCCGGATTACGGCGTCACCTGGGACGAGGACATTCACAACTGGTACGGCGCCTTTGTTCTGAATTACTATGTGTCGGGTTTCACCGACCTGCGCAGCCTGCACTGGCTCGACCTGTTCAATTACGGGGCGATCTTCGACAGCACCGCCGCGGCGCTGAACATGGTGTCGCCGTTCGGCACCTATGAGACGCGTCATTTGCTCAACGGCTTGGTCGGCGTCGTCGGCCTGGTCGGGACCTGGAAACTCGGCCGTGCCTTGGGCGGACCGCGCGCGGGTTTCATCGCCGCGCTGTTCCTCGCGCTGACGCCGAATTATTTCGGCCAGATGTTCAACAACCCGAAAGACATTCCGTTCGCCGCCGGCAGCGTGTGGTCGCTCTATTACCTCGTCCGCATCCTGCCCGCGCTGCCGCGGCCGAATTGGGCGCTGGTGGCAAAGCTCGGTCTTGCCTGCGGCATGACGCTGGGCGTGCGCATCGGCGGCCTGCTGTTCATCGCCTATATCGGCGTGGCGCTGGGTCTCTTCACCCTCTGGCGCGGCATCGAAACCCGCAGCTTGCGTTGTTTCATCGTCGACGGCTTTACCTGCCTCGGCCGCGTCTTGTTGCCGGTGACGGCGATTGCCTATCCGTTGATGCTGGTGTTCTGGCCGTGGGCGCAGCAAGCGCCGATCGCCAATCCGCTCGACGCGCTCGCCACCTTCTCGCACGAGACCTTCCCGTTCCGCACGCTGTTCGCCGGCCATTACCTCCCGGCCACCGATCTGCCATGGAGCTATCTGCCGGTTCATATCCTGTTGGCCCTGCCCGAACTTATTTTGGTGCTCGTCGCGGCGGCACCGTTCGTCGCGATGTGGCTGCTGTGGAGCGACATTCGTTCGCTCGATCGCACCCGTGTGCTCAGCCTCTTCGTCGTCGCGTTCGCCATCCTGTTCCCGGTCGGTTATGCGATCGCGATCAAGGCCGTGCTGTTCGACGGGATGCGCCATTTCATTTTCGTTCTGCCGCCGATCGCGGTAGCCGCGGCGTTTCTCGGCGACCGCGCGCTCGACCGGTTGCGCGGCGTGACGATGCGGCGCGCCGCGTTCGCCGCGCTGGCGCTCTATGGCTGCTTTCACGTCGTCACCATGGCGCGCCTGCATCCCGACGAGTACGTCTATTATAACGGTTTCATCGGCGGCACCGGCGGCGCCCAAGGCCTGTTCAAGCTCGACTATTGGGCTAATTCCTATTCCGAAGCGGTTCATGGCTTGCGCGAGCATCTGAAGGCCGAGTACGGCGGCGATTTCATGGATCACGATTTCACCGTCGCGGTGTGCGGCCCACCGGGCTCGGCCGCGTATTATTTTCCACCGAATTTCATCTACACCGACGACCGCGCCAACGCCGATTTCTTCATCGCGTTCACCAAGGACGATTGCGACAAATCCCTGCCCGGCACCGAAATCTATCGGGTCGAGCGGATGGGATCGCTGCTGTCGCTGGTGCTCGATCGTCGCGGCATCGTGGCCGGCGTTCGTTCCGGCCTGATCGCCGGCAACCGCTGAGCGGGCGCGGCCCCGCGATCCATCGTGGAACGCCGCGAATACGAACGCCTCGCACACGTCGAGGAACAAGGTTGGTGGTTTCGCGGCTTGCGCCGCAACCTCATCGCCGCCTGGCGTGACGCAGTACCACCATCGGATCGGCCGCGCCTGCTCGATGCCGGTTGCGGCACCGGCGGTCTACTCACCGCGCTCACGCGAGCCGCACCCCACGCGCAATGTTTCGGCATCGACCTCGATCCCCTCGCCGTGTCCCTGGCGGCCGAGAAAAACGGCGCGGCGGTGGCATTGACCTCAATCACCGCCCTACCGTTTGCCGGCTCGCTCGACGCGGTATTCAGTGCCGACGTTCTGAGCCATCGCGGCGTCGAGCCCGCCGCCGCCTTGCTCAGCATCGCCGGCGCGCTGAAACCCGGCGGGGTCGTCGTGTTGAATCTGCCCGCCTATCGCTGGCTTCTGTCGGGCCATGACCACGCGGTCGATAACGTCAGGCGCTTCGGACGGGCCGAGGTTCGCGCCTTATTGGCGGCAGCAGGGTTCGGTCGCATCCGGATCGGTTATTGGAACAGCATTTTGTTTCCCATCATGGTGCTGCAACGCCTGACCCATCCCGGCGGCGCGAGCGATGTCGAATTAATGCCGCGGCCGGTGGAATGTCTGTTCGGCGCCGCCGTTCTCCTGGAGGCGGGCCTCGCAAAAGTCGGCTTGCGCTTTCCCTTCGGCGGCTCGATCCTAGCGACGGCAGTCAAACCATGAACCTCGCGCTCAGCATCCTCATTCCGGTTTACAACGGCGCCGACAGCATCGGCGAGCTGGTCGCGGCGCTCGAGTCGATCGAGGTTCCCGGCGGGCATGAGATCGTGCTGGTCAATGATTGCAGCCCGGATTCAAGCCTCTTCGAGTGCCAGCGGTTGCAAGCAAAAGCAAAAGTGCCGATCACCCTGGTCGATCTCGCGCGCAATTTCGGTGAGCACAACGCGGTAATGGCGGGCCTGCGCGAAGCGCGCGGCGCCCATGTCATCACCATGGACGACGATTTGCAGAACCCGCCGGGCGAGGTCGTTCGCCTCCTCCACCACGCGCAAAAGACCGGCAAGGACGTGATCTATACGTTCTATGCGCACAAACGACATGCCGCGTGGCGCAACCTCGGCAGCCGGTTCGCCAACCGCGTCGCCGACATGGTGCTCGATAAGCCCAAGGGCCTCTATCTCTCGAGCTTTCGCTGCATCAATGCCTTCGTCGTCGAGCAGGTCACCCGCTATGACGGCCCGTTCCCTTATATCGACGGCCTGATCATGCAGGCGACACAGCGCATCGGTACGCTCGAGGTCGAACATCTCCCGCGTGCCTCCGGCCGCAGCAACTACACGCTGACGCGGCTGGCGCGGCTGTGGCTCAGCATGTTCGTGAATTTCTCGGTGATGCCGCTGCGCATCGCGACGTTCACCGGGTTTGGGCTCAGCCTGCTGGGTCTCGTCGGTTTTCTCTGGGTCGTCGGCGAAGCGATGTTTCGCGCGACCCCGCCCGGTTGGGCCTCGCTGACTGCCGCGACCTTACTGTTGCTCGGCGTGCAACTGGTGATGCTCGGCATTATCGGCGAATATCTCGGCCGGCTTTACCTGACGATCAACAAGAAGCCGCAATCGGTGGCACGCGCGGTCACCCGCAACGATCAGGCCGAACGGCGGCGCGAACCGGTCGCGATCACCCGAAACTGATCGCCTCCAAGGCGGCGATCACCCGCGCGACGTCGTCGTCGGGCAATTCCGGATACATCGGCAGGCTGAGGACTTCGCGCGCGGCGCGTTCGCTTTCGCCCAAGCCGCCCGGACCCACCGCGACGCGGCCGCGATAAGCGGGCTGGAGATGAACCGGCGCCGGATAATGGATGTTCGTGCCGACACCGCGCTCGCGCAGAGCCGCCTGCAACGCATCGCGCGCGGCCACGCGCAGCACATATTGATGGAAGACGTGCGAGGCGCCGCGGCGGCGGATCGGCAAGCCGAAGCCGAGGCCGCGCAAGCCGTCATCGTAAGCCCCCGCAATCGCCTGGCGGTGCGCGTTATCAGCATCGAGCCGGCGCAGCTTGACGCGCAAAAGCGCCGCCTGCATCTCGTCGAGGCGCGTGTTCATGCCGGCGAGGTGGCTGATATAGCGTTCGCGCCAGCCATATTCGCGCAGTTCCCGCATCCGCGTCGCGAGTGCGGCATCGTTGGTGGTGACCGCACCGCCATCACCGAACGCGCCGAGATTCTTGGTCGGATAGAAACTGAAACAGGCAAGATCGCCGAAACTCCCGAGGCGCTGGCCGTTCAGCAGCGCGCCATGGCTTTGCGCGCAATCCTCGATCACCCGCGCGCCGTGCTGACGCGCGAGCGCCAGGATCGCGTCTAGATCGGCGGCAAGCCCATAGAGATGCACCGGAATGATCGCGGCGATCCGCCCCGGCGGCGCGGCGAAGGCGCGCGCGAGCGCGGCCGGATCGAGGGTGAACCGCGCGGGATCGATGTCGATTAGCAAAGGCTTGGCGCCGGCGAGTTCGATCGCCGCGACCGTGGCGACCGCGGTATGCGACACCGTGGCCACGTAATCGTCGGGGCCGAGATCGAGCGATTTCAGCGCCAGTACCAGCGCGTCGGTGCCGCTGCCGACGCCGATACCGTGACGGCAGCCGACATAGGCGGCGAAGTCTTGTTCGAACTGCGCGACCTCGGGACCGAGAATGAAACGGCCGCTGGCGAAGAAGCGCGCCAGTGCCGCATCGAGCATGGTCTTGTTCGCGCGATACGATGCGCCGGGATCCGCCTGGAGGATTGGACGGTCAGACATAATGCGTCAGGTTCTCTCGGAAATAGGTTAGCGAGCGCTTCAATCCGTCTTCGAGCACGACGGTGCCGCGCCAGCCGGTGACCTGTTTGAACAACGCATCGTCGGCATAATAATCGCCGATATCGATGCGCTTGCGCTCGGCAGGAAACTCGTGGCGGCTGAAATCGCCGCTGCCATGGGCCGCGACGACAAGGCCGGCCAATTCATCGAGCGTGACCGGGCGCTCGCCACCCAGATTGAAAACGCAGCCTTTGGTTTCCTCTTTCAACGCAGCCAGCAGCAGCGCCTCGACCGCATCGTCGACGTAGGTGAAGTCGCGTTTTTGCGCGCCGCCCCACACCTCGAACGGTTTGCCGTCGAGGATGGCGCGCAGCCATACGCCGACGAAAGTCTGGCGCGCGTCCTTGATCCGCATGCGCGGCCCATAGGTGTTCGTCAGCCGCAACGCGGTCGCCCGCAGGCCGTAAACGTCGTGATAGAGAATGTGATAGGCCTCGCCAGCCATTTTGTTGACGCCGTTGACGTCGACCGGATGCAGCGGGTGCTTCTCGTCCACAGGCAGATAATGCGGCCGGCCGTAAATCTGGCGCGTCGAGGCGAAGACGATCCGCGCCGATGGACAGGCGCTGCGGCAAGCCTCGAGCAGCGTGAGCTGCGCCAGGCAATTGATCTCGAGATCGGTGACCGGATCGTGCATCGAATCGAGATGGCTGGTCTGGCCGGCGAGGTTGAACAGGAAATCGCAGCCCTCGAGCAACGGCTTCAACCGTTCGGTATCGCGGATATCGAGGATTTCGACCCGACCACGACCTTGCAGCGGCGCGATGTTGAAACGGTTGCCGCCGTATTGCGGCTCAAGACTGTCGACCAGCACCAGATCGGCGCCCAACCCGGCCAACCGGAGCGCCAAGGTCGAGCCGATGAATCCGAGCCCCCCGGTGATGACGACGCGCGCCCGGGCAAAGCCGCGCTCGATCTCAGGGTTTTCCATTAAATCAACGCTCATTTGATCAAATCTTCGCTTTTAGACAAGCAGATGCCAATAAGATGCTGTAATATCGTCTTATTCCAGTCATGAAATTTTCGTTGCCTCCGAACTCCTTTTTTCGTCGCGGCGCCGTGCTGGGCATGGTCCTGGCCTTGGGGGCCTGTGCCTCGCACGTCACGCCACCGACAACAACGGCGCCCGCACCGGTTTTAAGCCATAACGAAAAGCAGTGCCTCGCCGAACTCGACCGGTTGGGGGTGCGATATCAGTCCGAACCCATGGGCGCAAGCGCCGGTCCGGGCTGCCTGGTGCAGAACCCGGTGCGGGTGATCGCGGCCACGGTTCCCTTCAACCGGTCGGCTGTTGCTGCCTGTCAGTTCGTCATCAAATTCGATAATTTCGAGCAACAGGTGATCCGGCCTCTGGCCAAAAAATATTTCGGTCAGGACGTGAAACAGATCGTCCATTTCGGCATCTACAATTGCCGCGCGACCAAAGCCGGGCGCGAGAGCGAGCACGCCAGAGGACTGGCGATGGACCTTGCCGGCTTCGAGTTGACCGACGGCACGATGATTTCGGTGAAACACGATTGGGGCAAGCGCGGCAAGGCGCGCGATTTCCTACACGCCGTGGCGGCGCAGGCTTGCCATTATTTCAACGAGGTGCTCGACCCGGATTCGGATCGCGATCATCTCGACCACATGCATCTGGACCTCGGCCGCTACAAACTCTGCGTGCGGCGTTAGGCCTCGACGACCTCGTCCTCGTCGGCAAAAAACGATACCCAGGGCGGCGTCTCATGCGCGCGGCTCACCGGCGGCACGGGTTCGTCATAGAGCAGGCGCGCCTCCGCCGGCGGACCGCGCCGCGCGCCCAAGCCACGCACGATCAGCGACCGGCGTTGATGCGGCAGGACCAGGGTAATCGCATCGCCGACACGCACCACGTGATGCGGCTTCATCACCTCGTGCCCTCCGATCGTCACCGCGCCTTCTTCGCATAATCGTGCGGCCAGCGAACGCGAACGCGCGAACCGCGCGAACCAAAGCCATTTGTCGAGGCGCAGCGTGGCTGCAGGCAGCGGGGCGGCATCTTTCATCGGGCGAGGCGAAGCTCCTTGAGTTTGGCGAAGGGATTGTCGGGATGGGGGGCGACCACGCGATCGCGCCGGCGCGGCGAGCGACGCAGATGAAACGTCACGCTGCCTTCGGCGTGAACGGCGCGAAATCCAAGTCCGGTGAGGATCGCGGCGAGATTGGACGGCGAGGCGAAGGACATTGCCACGAGTTCCGGGGTCGGGCCGAACGGGCCTTGCCGCGCCATCAATCGTGCCGCCGCCGCAAGGCGTTCGACCTTGTCGGCGCGCAGGATGCGTAGACCCAGCACGCGGTAGCCCATCACGCGATAAGCCTCGTCGCTGATCGCCGCATCGCGCGGACCTGAGACGCCGCCCGGTATCGCCGGCGCGACCGCGCCGTTCTTCACTGCCCAGAGCAACGCGGCCAAGGCCGTGGCCTCACGCTTGAAGATGCCGTCGAGATAGACCGTCTCGGTGCCGAGGCGGATGCCCAGGCGCGCCAGCGCCTTGCGCGCCTCGCGATCGAGCACCGCGATCTGCGGCGCCAATGCCGACGCGGGCAGCGTGCCCAGCGCCTCGCAGAGCTGAAACACTAAACCACGCGCGACGCCGTCGAGATCGGCGTGACGCGCGCGCAAGAGCGGCCCCAGGGCTTTGTGCAGCGTCATGCGCCAGAACAGGGTCAGGCGCCGTCGCACGATTTCACGCAACGGTCCGTCGAGGAAATCATGCGAGAGCGCCTCGACCCGCGGCTCGAGCGCGCTGTCGCCCGGCAGCAAGCGACCGACCAGGCCGCCGCGCCACAACAACGCACCGGTCGCGCCAACGGAAAATTCGCTGTCCGGCGACTCGGCCAAGACCTTCGCGCGCGCATCGATCTCGCTGCGCAAGACGCGATTGGCCGCCGCCAGCAGGGTTTTCGCCGTATCGCTGTCACCGACCGTGTCGGGCACGAAGCGAAACCCGTCGAGCCGGCCGACATGATGGCCTTCGACCTTCACCTCGCCATCGCGGCTGACCGAGGCGAGCAGTTCGCGCGACGAGGAAAGCTGCTTCACCAGGAAGGCGTTGCGGCGATCGACGAAGCGTTGGGTGATCAGATCGTGCAGCGCATCCGACAGTTTGTCCTCGAGCGCGTGGGCGCGTTCCTGCCACGCCGTGGAGTCGGCGAGCCAGTCGGCGCGATGCGCGATGTAGGTCCAGGTGCGGATATGCGCGATGCGCGCCATCAACGTGTCGATATCGCCGTCGGTGCGATCGAGCAGGTTCAACTGGGTCGCAACCCAATCGACCGGCAGACGCTGAGTCGCGCCGATCAGGTGCCGATAGATTTGCGCCAGCAACCGCGCGTGCGTGTCGCTCATCACCTTGCGGAAATCCGGGACCTGGCACACTTCCCAAAGAAGGCGCAGGGCTTCGGGATTATTGGCCGCCCCGGCGATATCGGGAATTTTGGCAAGCGACGCTAGGGCGAGATGATCGTCGCCCTGCCGGCTCGGCACCAGGCCGGGCAAATGCGGCGCCACGTCGAGGCTCTTCAACAACCCGCCCAGCGAGCGGAACTCGAGCCGTGCGTTGCGCCAGTAAAGCCGCTGCAACGGATCGAAGCGGTGATTCTCGACCGCCTCGACGATCTCGGGATCGAGGCCTTCGAGATCGGCGGTGGTGCCGAACGTGCCGTCGCTCATATGGCGGCCAGCGCGACCCGCGATCTGCGCAATCTCGGAGGCCGACAGGCGGCGCGGCGCCCGTCCGTCGAATTTCGCGATCTTGGCGAAGGCGACATGGTTCAGATCCATGTTGAGCCCCATGCCGATCGCGTCGGTCGCGACCAGGTAATCGACTTCGCCGGATTGAAAAAGCCCGACCTGCGCGTTACGCGCGCGCGGGCTCAACGCACCGAGCACCACGGCGCAGCCCCCGCGCTGGCGGCGCATCAGCTCGGCCAGCGCGAAGACATCCGAGACGGCAAAGGCCACTACGGCGCTGCGCGGCGGCAGGCGGGTTGCCTTTTTCGGCCCGGCATAGGCGAGCGTCGAGAAGCGCGGGCGGCTGACATATTCCGCCTCGGGCACCAGGCGGCGCAGCAAGGGCCGGATCGTGTCGGCGCCGAGGAACATCGTCTCCTGGGTTCCGCGCGCGTGAAGCAGGCGGCTCGTGAAGACGTGGCCGCGCTCGGGATCGCCGCAAAGCTGGATCTCGTCGACGGCGAGGAAATCGACCGGCCGGTCGAGCGGCATCGCTTCGACGGTACAGACGAAATAGGCCGGGTTCGGCGGGATGATCTTTTCTTCGCCGGTAATCAACGCGACCGTGCGCGGCCCCTTGAGAGCCACCACCCGATCGTAATTTTCGCGCGCCAGAAGACGAAGCGGAAAGCCGATCATGCCCGTGCGATGGCCGAGCATGCGCTCAATAGCGAGATGGGTCTTGCCGGTATTGGTGGGCCCTAGCACCGCCAGGACCCGAGCCGCCTGGGAATAAACGCCCATGCCTCAAAGATCGGATGTTCGGCCGAGAAAGGCAAGCATTTGGGCGGGGCGCCCGGCAGTTCGAATAATTTTATCGCAGGGGCGGACTAAGCGGGCCGGTTCGACCGTCTCTTAGGTGTCGGCTTTTTCATCAAAGCCGTCAGGAGATCAAAATGACCCGCCTGCGCCTGGTTCGCTCCGCCGCCTCCCTCGCCCTCCTCGCCGCATTGGCCGTTCCGATGGCGGCGACCCCCGCTTTGGCCGATTGGCATGGCGGCTATCACCACCATTGGGGCCGTTCCGGCTACGTTTATGAGGTGCCGCCGCCGGTCTACGTCTATCAGGCGCCAGCGCCGGTTTACGTCCCGGCACCCCCGCCGCCCGCTTATTACTATGCGCAGCCGGCCCCGACCGCTTATTACGCGCCGGCCCCGGCTCCCGTTCCGGCACGGTATGCCTGCGGCAACGGCGCGGTTGCCGGCGGATTGATTGGCGCCGCGACCGGCGGCCTGATCGGCTCGCAATTCGGCCGCGGGCCGGGAACCGCCGCAGCAACCATCTTCGGTGTTCTGGGCGGCGCGGTCGTCGGCGCCACGGTCGGCAACGCGGCCGCCGGCTGCGACTAGGCTTTACTGCGCGGTGATCGCGCTGCGCAGTTGGAGCGGGTTTTCGATGTTCCGAAACGGCTCCAGCGTGCCGCCGGTGCCGCGCACCAGGATCGTGCCGTAATTGAAGATGCGGCCCATCAGGGTCTGCACGACATCAACGCTTTCGACCTTGGACCGCGCCATCTCGATCGTATAGCGGCCGACGACACCGCGCTTGAAGATCACCCGGTGGTCGGTCACGGCGAGTTCGGTCGAGGCGCGCCGGATGGCCGCCAGGACGATCGCCACCGTGCCCAGAATCAGGAACCCCAGCGCGGCGTAAAGCGCGATCGGGCGCAGATCGGGTGATACCTGGGTTTCCGCCGCCGCCGCGACCACCACCGCCAGCGCGAGCAGGACGAAACCGCGGGCGTAAACCAGCCAGTGCAGTTGGGTCACGTAGACCAGGTTTTCGTTCGGTTGCAGGACGCGCCGGATATAGTTCATCGCGATTCCATTGTAGCGGGCGACGTGGCTTTGCAGCCAGACCTTGCATGAAACCGCCCGCCGCCACATATCTGCGGGCGTTCATTGAAGGGTCGGATGGGGTCATGGCAGTCGAGAAACGGGAATTCCAGGCGGAAGTCAGCCGCCTCTTGGAGATCGTTGCGCATTCGCTCTACAGCGAAAAAGAGATTTTCCTGCGCGAGCTCATTTCCAACGCATCCGACGCTTGTGACCGGCTGCGCTACCTGTCGCTGACCGAGCCCGGTCTGATCGAGGGCGACGCCCAGTTCCGGGTCACCATCACCCCCGACAAGGAAAAGCGCACCCTCACCATCGCCGATAACGGCATCGGCATGAGCCGCGACGAGATGATCGGGAATCTCGGCACCATCGCGCGCTCGGGCACCGCCGCCTTCGTCAAAGGCCTGACCGGCGACCAGAAGAAGGATGTCGGCCTGATCGGCCAGTTCGGCGTCGGCTTCTATTCCGCCTTCATGGTGTCGAGCGAGGTCGAGGTCGTCTCGAAAAAGGCCGGCGAGACGCTCGCCCATCGCTGGGTCTCGGACGGCAAGGGCGAATTCACCATCGACGAGACCAGCAGCGACAAGCGCGGCACCACCATCACCCTCCACCTCAACGAGGCGGACGCGGAATATGTCGAGCCCGAGCGGCTCCGGACCATCGTCAAGAAATACTCCGATCACGTCGCTCTGCCGATCGTGCTTGAGCACGACGGCAAGGAAGAGACGCTCAACGCCGCCTCGGCGCTCTGGGTCAGGTCCAAGGCCGACATCACGCCCGACCAGTATAAAGAGTTCTATCACCACGTCGCGCATGCCTTCGACGAACCGTGGATGACGCTCCACAACAAGGCCGAGGGCACTTACGAATACACCACCCTCCTGTTCATTCCCGGCTCGAAGCCGTTCGACCTGTTCGAGCCCGAACGCAAGCATCACGTCAAACTGTATGTCCGCCGCGTCTTCATCACTGACGATGCGCAGGAATTGCTGCCGCCGTATCTGCGCTTCGTGCGCGGCGTGGTCGACAGCGAGGATTTGCCCCTCAACGTCAGTCGCGAGATGCTGCAGCACAATCCGATGCTGTCACGGATGCGCGGCCAGATCGTCAAACGCGTCTTGAGCGAGATCGCCAAAAAGGCCAAGGACGATCCCGCCGAGTACGCGAAATTCTGGGACAATTTCGGCGCGGTGCTGAAAGAGGGAATCTACGAGGACCACGACAATCGCGACACGCTGCTGGAGCTCGCGCGGTTCCGCTCGACCGCGGGCGATGCGTTGTCCTCGCTCGACGAATACGTCGCGCGGATGAAGCCCGAACAGGATGCGATCTACACGATCGCCGGCGACAATCTCGAAACCCTCAAGAAAAGCCCGCAGCTCGAAGGATTCCGCGCGCGCGGGATCGAAGTCCTGTTGCTGACCGATCCGGTCGACGAGTTCTGGATTTCGGGCGTCGGCGTTTTCAAGACGAAGCAGTTCAAGTCGGTGACGCGCGGCGCCGCCGATCTCGACAAGATCGCCGCCGAGGAAAAGAAGGACGACACGCCGGAGAAACCCGAGGGCGATGTCGCGTCATTAATCGCGCTGTTGAAGTTGACGCTCGGCGACGCGGTAAAGGACGTCCGGTCCTCGAAACGCCTGACCGACAGCGCGGTCTGCCTGGTCGCCGACGAGAACGACATCGACATGCATCTCGAACGCCTGTTGCGCCAGCATCAGCGGGCAACCGGCGATTCGAAACGCATCCTCGAGATCAACCCGAAGCACGCCCTGATCGCGCGCCTCGTCGATCTCGCCGGCAAAGAGGGCGCGCTCGATACACTCGGCGATTTCGCCTGGCTGCTGCTCGATCAGGCGCGCTTGCTGGAAGGCGAAACCCTACCCGACGCGGCGGCGTTCTCGAAGCGCCTGTCGTCGGTGCTGGCACGCTCGCTTTAAGGCTGCGGAATGTCGATCCGCGCGGCGGTGATGATCGGGCCGTTGCCGTTGGCCTGGATCAGTACCGCGGCGCCCATGTCGCCGAGCGCCTTGGCTTCGTCGGGCGGCACCACCAGTTGCTCGGAAAATCCGGCCCAGCCGCCGAGGCGGCGAAAATTGCGCACGGCCTGATAATCCCACGAGGTGCGGCCCTGGTTCTCGCCGGCCATCACCTTTTGCGTATGCATGCGGTCGAAGCCGACAAGCCACACCGTCGCCGGTTGGCCCGCCGGGGATTTGCCTTCGCCGAGATCGGCGAGCAGCGCGCCGTCCTCGCGCCAATGCAAACGAATATCGGGTTGCAGCGTCGCGCGCGATTGCGCCGCGCGGATCAGCACCTCGATCGCGTCGCGTTCGGAGCCGACGCCTTCGGCCCCGCCCTCGACCACCATTTGCGGGGTGTAAACGAAGCGCTCCTTGAGGCTTGTCTGATAATCGCGCTGACGCCGCGTTGCCCACGGTTTCGAATAGGGATCGGTCCAGCCGATGTAATTCCAATATTCGACGTGGAAGGCGAGCGGCAGAATCTCAGGACGCTTGGCGAGTTCGCCGAGATATTTGTCGGCCGGCGGGCACGAGCTACAGCCTTGCGAGGTGAACAGCTCCACCACGATCGGCGCGGTGCCGTCGGCGCGCGCCGGCCCCGTCGCGACGATGGCGGCAAGGAAAAGCAAGGATAGGAGCCGTTTCATCGCCGCATCCTGCGCCGCCGCCAACCGGACCGCAAACCACTATCTTTCACAAGCAGGTGAGGCTTGACCCTGACGCAGGGCACGCCCCACGCTGGTTTACCAAAAAGCCGCGGGAGGATCGCATGATTTTGGAAGTTCGCACCTATACGACGCATCCCGGCAAGGGCGCTATCTGGCTCGCCTATTACGAAAAACACGGTCTGCCGGTGCAGGAGAAACATCTCGGCGGGCTGGTCGGGTTTTTCACCAGCGAGATCGGTACGCTCAACCAGATCGTTCACATGTGGAAATACGAATCGTTGAGCGATCGCGAGGCGCGCCGCGCCGCGATGGTCAAGGACCCGGCTTGGCACGCGTTCATCCAGAACGGACCGCAGCCGCACCCGCTGATCTCGCAGGAAAGCCAAATCCTGGTGCCGACCGCGTTCTCGCCGATGAAGTAAACGCTTAGGCCTTGAGCCGGGGGAACAGACGCTCGGCGTTTTCCCGACCGATGGCGGCAAGGTCGGCGGCGCTCAAGCCGAAGCTCATCAGGCCGCGATCCGTCGCCTCGGGCGGCAGGAACGGATAATCCGTCCCATAAAGCCATTGGGTGACCGGCACGAATTCGCGCAGGCCCGCGAGCGCCGGGCGGCTGGTGGTCGCGGTGATGTCGAAATAGAGCTTTTGCAATTCGGCCATCGCGCCGTGCGGCAGGCGTTCGGCCACCGCTTTCTGGTTGGCGACGTTGCGGACGATCCGTTCGGCCAGTTGCGGCAGGGTGCCGCCGCCATGGGTGAAGATGAAACGCAGATCGGGAAATTTCGCCAGCGTGCCGCGATAGAGCAGACTGGTGATGCAGCGCGTCACGTCGAACATGAATTCGACCGTCGAATCCGGCACCGGCGGTGTCAGGTTGTGGCAACACGCGACCGATTGCGGATGGACGAACACCACCGCCTTGCGACGGTTCAATTCGGCGAACACCGGATCGAACGCGGGATCGCCCGGCCAGGCCGTGTCGTAATTCGTCGTCGTGCCGATGCCGTCGGCGTGCAGCGTGTCGTAGGCATATTCGATTTCGGCGAGCGCGCCGTCGATATCGGGCATCGGGATCGCCGCGAGAATGCCGAAACGGCCGGGATGTTCATCGCGGATCGCGGCGGCGAATTCGTTGTTCTCGCGGGTCAGCGCCCGTGCCTCGTCGCGCGCGAACGAGGTCCACAGCGACGGGTTCGACAGCAGCGCCGTGGCGATTTCGGCCTTGTCCATCCGCGCCAGCGAATCCTCGGGCGTCCATTGCAGCGCGCCCTCATAGCCGGGGCCGGGCGAGAGACCTTGCGCGCGCCGCGCCGCGACGTAACGCGGCGTCATGATGTGATGATGAACGTCGATCCGGCCGGCGCTCATGTGATCGCCGTGGCCATCCGCAGCCCATCGATCATCGAGGCCTTGCGGACATAGGCGTGATGGCGCTCGGGATCGCTGGTGATCGCCTGTAATTCCGCGAGCAACCGACGGCGTTCGTTCGGATCCTTTTCGCGCATCCGGTTGCGATTGCGCTTGGCCTGGCCGAGGATTTCCTCGGCGACGACCGGACGGCGGCGGCGCGTGTAGAGATCGAAGCGGTCGAGCGGCGCGCCGTGCTTCAACACATCGACCAGCGCCGCGACCAGCTCGAACGCCTCGTGAATGCCGCCATTGAGGCCGAGCGCGCCGGCAGGCGAATTGACGTGCGCCGAATCGCCGACCAGCACCGCGCGGCCGACATTGTAGGTCGGCACGATGCGCTGATTGACCTTGTAGGGCCAGGCGCGCAGCACCGGATATTTTTCCGGCACGGATATCACTTCCTGCAGCGCGGCCTCGACGCCCTCGGGCGTGATCTGTTCCTCGATCGAACGGTCTTCTTTCAGGTAAACCGCGAGACGCCAGTAATCCTTCAAACGCAGGAAAGCGAGATTGCCCTTCTCGGTCCAGCACGAGCAGACGATGCCGATGCCTTCCATGTATTGGTCATACGGGAAGGTCGTCGTCACCACGAGCGTGGTCTCGGGGAAAGCTTCGCCCTCGAAGGGAATGCCGGCGGACTGGCGTACCGCGCTGTGCAGGCCGTCGGCGCCGACGAGAATACGTGCGCGTAACGTCTCGGTCCCTTGCGCGCCGCCTTCGACCGTCACGGTCACACCATCGGAATCCTGAGTGAAGCCGGTGACGCGGCGGCCGAATTCGACGCTGGCTTTATCCTGTTTGGCGATTCGCGCCACGAGCACACGTTGCAACCGCCATTGCTCGCATTGCAGGCGAAACGGATGGCGGACGTCACCCTTGATGGTGGCAAGATCGAACACCGCGCGCTCGCCGCTCGGATGCAGGCGCACCTGCCAGCTCGTCGTGATGATTCCTTGTGCAATCAATTCGTCGGTGATGCCGTGCGCGTCGAGCATGTCGAGCGTCGGCGGATGAAAGCTGGTCGCGCGCAGATCGAGCGCGACATCTTTTTGCGCCTCGAACACGCGCGCTTCGATTCCGGCTTCGGCACAGAGGAACGCGGTCAGCAAACCGGTCGGCCCGCCGCCGGCAACGATCACATCGCAATCAAAAGATTTGAAGCTCACGTCACCTTCTCTATCATTCCATTTCGCGCCGAACAACGGCGACGGAACCTGCCCTGAACGATTGTGGCCCTCAAGGAGTATGAAATGCCAGCTTGCCTGAAAGCGACGGCGATTTCGGCAATCCTCCTAGCCGCCCTCATCGGACCCTTCGCCGCCGAGGCCAAGCCCTTCCGCATCATCCTGCCCTATCAGGACGAACCGCCGGCGCCGTCATCGGTGGTCGATCTTGCCGAGAAGCTCGGCTTCTACAAACAGGCGGGGGTCGAGGTCGAATTCGTGCGCGTCACCTCGACGCCGTCATCGCTCGCGGCATTGCGCATCGGCGACGGCGACATGGCCAATGTCGCGACCGGCACCTGCCTCGAACTGGTAGCGCGTCATCAGATGGATCTGCGCGGCGTGATCTCGGCGGACAAGGCGCTGCCCTTCGTCATCGCCGCGAAGAAGGACATCACCACGCCCAAGCAGATGAACGGTAAGTCCTTCGGCATCGCCAGCATCGGCAGCACCGATTACCTGGTCAGCCGGATGGTCCTGACCAAGCTCGGCGTCGATCTCAATTCGCTGCAATTCGTTTCGGTCGGCCTGCCGGCGGTTCGCGCGCAGGCACTGATGGCCAACCGTATCGACGCCACCACGTTCTCGATCGGCGTGTGGACCAGCATTCCCGACAAATCGTCGATGGCGATCCTCGTCGACCAGGAAAGCTATTACAAAGCGGCGCCCTTCCTGACGCAGCTCGACGTCGTGTTGGCCGACACGATGAAGACCAAGGCGAAAGAGATAGAGGGCGTGGTGCGCGGGATCATGATGGCCTCGCGCGCCTTCGCCAAGAACCCCGCGATGTGGGTCGATGCGATGGTCGAGGCGCGGCCCGATCTCAAACGCGCGGACCTCGAGGCGGTCGCCCGCACCTATGTCGAAGACTGGTCGGTCAATGGCGGGCTCAACATGACGAGCGCGCAGTTCACCACCGACACGCTCTATGACGATCCGCAATGGAAGGATCTGCGGCGCGTGCCGCCCCAGGAATGGATCGACACGCGCTTCGTCGACAAGGTGCTGGCCGAGATCGGCACCGCACCCGATATCGATCCGACCGGACGCTGAGGCGTCAGGCCTTCATCATGCTGCGCAGGACGTATTGCAGGATGCCGCCGTGACGGAAGTATTCGAGCTCGTCGAGCGTGTCGATGCGGCAAAGCAGCTTGATCTCGTCGACGACTCCACTGGCGCGATGAATCTTGCACGGTAGATCCATGCGCGGCTTCAGGCCCTGCGCGATGCCGCCAATATCGAACTTCTCGGTGCCGTCGAGCTGCAGCGTCTGGCGCGTCATGCCGTCCTTGAATTGCAGCGGCATCACCGCCATGCCGACGAGGTTCGAGCGATGGATGCGCTCGAAGCTTTCGACGATCACCGCGCGCACGCCCAACAGCTTGGTGCCCTTGGCCGCCCAGTCGCGTGACGAGCCGGTGCCGTATTCCTTGCCGCCAATCACGACCAGCGGCACGCCTTCTTTCTGATAGAGCATCGCCGCGTCATAGATCGGCATCACCGTGCCGTCGGGCAGATGCTTGGTCACGCCGCCTTCGATGCCGGGCACCATCTCGTTCTTGATGCGAATATTGGCGAAGGTGCCGCGCATCATCACGTTATGCGTGCCGCGCCGCGCGCCATAGGAATTGAAATCCGCCGGCCGCACCTGATGCTCGAGGAGATATTGCCCGGCCGGGCTTTCCTTCTTGATCGAACTCGCGGGCGAGATGTGATCGGTGGTGATGCTGTCGCCGAACAGGGCGAGTTCGCGCGCGCCCGAAATATCGACGAGCGGTCCCGGCTCTTTCGGCATGTTCTCGAAATAGGGCGGATGCGCGAGATAGGTCGAGCCCGGATCCCATTTGAACGTCATGCCTTCGACCAGCGGCACCTTGCGCCACTCTTCGGGACCTTCGAACACGTTGGAATAGCGCTTCCTGAACATCGGCTCGGTCACGGCCTTGTGCACCGTGTCGGCGACTTCCTGGGTCGAGGGCCAGATGTCCTTGAGATAAACCGGCTTGCCGTCCGAATCGTCGCCCAGCGAATCCTTGGCGAGGTCGATGTCGACCGTGCCGGCCAGGGCATAGGCAACGACCAGCGGCGGCGAAGCGAGGTAGTTCGCGCGTACCAACGGATGGATGCGGCCTTCGAAATTGCGATTGCCCGAGAGCACGCCGGCGACCACCAGATCGCCGGCTTCGATCGCATCGGCGATCGGCTCGGGCAGCGGCCCCGAATTGCCGATGCAGGTCGTGCAGCCATAGCCGACGAGATTGAAACCGAGCTTGTCGAGATCGCCTTGCAGTCCGGCGGCGGCGTAGTAATCGGTCACGACTTGGCTGCCCGGCGCGAGCGAGGTCTTGACCCAGGGCTTCACCTTCATGCCGCGCTTTACCGCGTTGCGCGCGACAAGGCCGGCGCCGATCATGACGTAAGGATTCGAGGTGTTGGTGCAGGAGGTGATCGCGGCGATCGCGACCGCGCCATCCTTCATCGCGTAATTGGCGCCTTTGACCTGCGCCTCGCCCTTGGCGTCAGCCTTGCGATTGCCGGCGAGCTTCGGCTTCTCGACGGCGAAATTCTGGGCGACGCCCGAGAGCGCGACGCGATCCTGCGGACGGCGCGGACCGGCCAGCGACGGCTCCACCGTGCCGAGATCCAGTTCGAGGGTGTCGGTGAAGACGGGATCGGGCGAATGCTCGTCGTGCCACAGACCCTGCGCCTTGGCATAGGCCTCAACCAGTGCGACCCGCGCTGGATCGCGCGCGGTCAGTTTCAGATAGCGGATCGTCTCGGCATCGATCGGGAAGAAGCCGCAGGTCGCGCCGTATTCCGGCGCCATGTTGCCGATCGTGGCACGGTCGGCGAGCGGCAGATTGGCGATGCCCGGCCCATAGAATTCGACGAAGCGGCCGACCACGCCCTTCTTGCGCAGCATCTGGACGACGGTCAGCACCAGATCGGTCGCGGTGGTGCCTTCGCGCATCGCGCCGCTCAAGCGGAAGCCGACGACCTCGGGCAGCACCATCGAGATCGGCTGACCCAGCATCGCGGCCTCGGCCTCGATACCGCCGACGCCCCAGCCCAGAACGGCGAGGCCGTTGATCATCGTGGTATGGCTGTCGGTGCCGACGAGCGTGTCGGGATAGACGATCGTCTTGCCCTTCTCCTCGGTCGCCCACACGACCTGCGCCAGGTATTCGAGATTGACCTGATGGCAGATCCCGGTGCCCGGCGGGACGACGCGGAAATTATCGAAGGTGCTCTGGCCCCAGCGCAGGAAGATGTAGCGCTCCTGATTGCGCTCGAACTCGACCTTCACGTTTTCAGCAAAGGATTTCGCGGTGCCGAAATTATCGACCATCACCGAGTGATCGATGACGAGATCGACCGGCGCCAGCGGATTGATCTTCTTCGGATCGCCGCCGAGTTTCACCATCGCCTCGCGCATCGCGGCGAGATCGACCACCGCCGGCACGCCGGTCAGATCCTGCATCAGCACGCGCGCCGGAAGGAACGCGATCTCGCGCTCGGATTTGCGGGTCTTCATCCATTCGGCGACGGCTTTGATGTCATCGACCGTGACGGTGCGGCCATTTTCCAGGCGCACCAGATTTTCCAGCAGGACCTTCATCGAAAACGGCAGGCGCGAGATATCGCCTAGTCCGGCCGCCTGGCTCGCCGCCTCGAGGCTGAAATAATCGTAGGCCTTGCCGGCCACAGTGAGGGTACGCCGTGTTTTCAGCGAATCATGGCCGGTGACGGACACTAATTTTCTCCTCGGATGTGACGGCGGCGGGTGCCTTGCTGCTACCGCCTTTGCCGCGCGATATCAAGTCTGCGCGAGGTCGCGAGGCATGTCACGCGCGGCACGTGGGGGAGCGACGCGACATCGCTTCGTCGTCGCGAACGTCGCTGCGATACCGATAACTTCGAATGCGGCCGATCGATCAGCGCGCGTCGTTTGCGAAGCGCGCGACAACCGGAAATGTCGTGTCCCGGTGCGCCGCGGGCCCGAATCGAGCCAGCTACCCGCGATTCGGGGTAAGGCATCCACCGGGAAAATCATGACATTGGGCCGGGCCAAAATCGCGTTTTGCAAAAATATAAGTGATTGCAATGGGTTAGGAAATATGGCGCCTGGCGCGGTAACGAAATACCACTTTTCCGCCACTATTCCTTCCTAGCCGCGTCGCATTCGGCGGCTCTTATGGGGGTCAGGCGAGAGAGCCACAGCGCTTTTCTTGCCTCTCCGTAGCGGTCACATCCCCCCGACCGCTCTTTAAGCGGCCTTGGTTCCCCCGACCAAGGCCGCCTTTCTTTTCAGGCCCCTTTCCTTCGAGCCGGGCCGCGCGGCATGATCCGCCGCCCCATGTCGGACAATCCCCCCTCATCGCCCGATTTTACCGGCACCGGCCTCGCTTGCCGGCGCGGCGAGCGGCTGGTCTTTGCCGGGCTCGACTTCGCCGTCCCGGCCAGCGGCGCGCTGGTCCTGGTCGGCCCCAACGGCAGCGGCAAATCGAGCCTGCTGCGGGTGATGGCGGGCCTCACCCCGCCCGAAGCGGGTCGGCTGGCCTGGGACGGAGTCGCGCTTAAAGAAGACCCACAGGCGCATCGCGCGCGCCTCCATTTCATCGGCCACAGCGACGCGTTGAAGCCGGTGCTGTCAGCCGCCGAGATGCTCGGCTTTTGGGCCGGCATGCGCGGCGGCGGCGATGTCGCGGCGGCGCTCGCGCGTTTCGGCCTGAGTGCAGCCGCCCCGTTTCCCTGCCGCTATCTCTCCGCCGGCCAGCGGCGGCGCCTCGCCTTGGCGCGGCTGGTCGCCAGCCCGGCGCCGCTCTGGCTGCTCGACGAGCCGACCACCGGCCTCGATACCGAGGCCACGGCGCAGTTGATGGCGGCCATCGCAGCGCATCGCCGGGACGGCGGATGCGTGGTGCTGTCGACCCACGCACCGCTCGATCTACCCGGCGCAGCCTCGCTCTCGCTCGCCGATTTTCGCCCGCGCCGGGGCCTCGCGGCGTGAGCGCCTTTCGCCTGCTGATCGCGCGCGACCTGCGCCTCGCGATGCGCCAGGGCGGCGATGCCGCGATGGTGGTAGCTTTTTTCATCCTCACCGTGGTGCTCTTTCCGTTCGGCGTCGGACCGGAGCCCGAACTCCTCCAGCGCATCGCCGCGGGCATCATCTGGGTGACCGCGCTGCTCGCCGCCCTGCTCTCGCTCGAGAAACTGTTTCAGACCGACTACGAAGACGGCAGTCTCGAGGCGCTGTCGCTGCTGCCCTTGCCGCTCGAATTCCAGGTGCTGGCGAAATGCGTCGCGCATTGGCTGGTGACCGGCCTGCCGCTCACCCTGGTGGCGCCGCTGCTGGCGCTGCTGCTCCATCTCGACCCCGCCGGTTACGGCGCGCTGATGCTCGGCATGGCGCTCGGTACGCCGATCCTCAGTCTCTTGGGCGCGGTCGGCGCGGCGCTGACGCTCGGGGCAAGGCGCGGCGGCGTGCTGCTGTCGCTGCTGGTCCTGCCGCTTTATATCCCGGTGCTGATTTTCGGGGTCGCCGCGATCGAGGCCTCGATCGGCGGCTTCGGCGCACGGCCGCATCTGCTGATTCTAACCGCGCTTTTAGTTTTGGCCTCGGGTCTGGTGCCATTTGCCGCTGCAGCGGCGCTGCGCCAGGCGCTAGAATAGGCACCGGGAGTTACGCCTGATGTTCCGCTTCGCCAACCCCAACCGTTTCATGAACTGGTCGGGGAAGCTGTTGCCTTGGTGCGCCGCCGCGACCGCGATCCTGTTGATCGTCGGCACGTATCTGGCGTTGTTCGTGGCCCCGCCCGACTATCAGCAGGGCGAAGCGGTCCGCATCATGTATGTCCATGTGCCCGCCGCCTGGATGGCGAGCTTCGTTTACGGCGTGATGGCGGCATCGAGCGCGGTCGCGCTGATCTGGCGGCATCCGGTCGCCGATATCGCCGCCCAGCAATCGGCGCCGCTCGGCGCGGGCTTCACATTATTGTGTCTCGTGTCGGGCTCGCTCTGGGGCGAGCCGATGTGGGGCACCTGGTGGGTGTGGGATGCACGGCTGACCTCGGTGCTCGTCCTGTTCTTCCTCTATCTCGGTTACATCGCGCTGGTGAATGCGTTCGACGAGCCGACGCGCGGCGCCCGCGCGGGCGCGATCCTCGCGCTGGTCGGCGTCGTCAATCTGCCGATCATCAAATTCTCGGTCGATTGGTGGAACACGCTCCATCAACCCGCGAGCGTGTTCCGGATCGGCGCGCCGACGATTGCCGCGTCGATGCTCTGGCCGCTCCTGATCATGGCGGTGGGCTTCACGCTGTTTTACGTGACCCTGCTGCTGGTGCGGATGCGCAGCGCGTTGATGGCGGCGAAGCTGCGTGCGTTGCGCCTGCAAGAATTCCAGGCGGCATGACATGGCGGCGATCGCGCAGTTCTTCGACATGGGCGGTTACGCGCGTTTCGTCTGGCCGGCCTGGGGCCTCGCCGTGATCGTGCTCGGCGGATTGCTGATCGACAGCGTCGTCACGTACCGCAAGCGCCGGCGCGAACTCGACGCCGCCGAGGAGCGTAAGCGGTGACCCGCAAGCGCAAACGGCTTTACATCGTGCTCGGTGGTTTGGCGCTGCTCGGCGTCGCCAGCGCGCTCGTATTGTCGGCATTCAACGACAACATCGTGTTCTTCTACAGCCCCTCCGACATCGCGGCGAAACAAGTGCCGGACGGCCGCGCCATCCGCATCGGCGGCCTGGTCGAGACCGGCAGCGTCAAGCGCGAGAGCGACGGCGTCACCCTCGACTTCAAAGTCACCGACGGCAACACCGCGCTGCTGGTCGCTTATAAGGGTGACGTGCCCGA
The DNA here is from genome assembly GCA_903828515.1 of uncultured Rhodospirillales bacterium. Lineage (GTDB taxonomy): Bacteria > Pseudomonadota > Alphaproteobacteria > ATCC43930 > CGMCC-115725 > CAIKMD01. The sequence goes on from CAIKMD010000003.1 coordinate 33,022, forward strand.
TCTCTTTCGCGAAGGCCAGGGCGTCGTCGCCGAAGGCAAGCTCGAGCATGGGATGTTCCGCGCCTCGACCGTGCTCGCCAAGCACGACGAGACCTACATGCCGCCCGAAGTGGTCGACGCCTTGAAGCGCGCCGGACATTGGCAGGGCGAACCGCCCAAGCAATCCAGCGCGGCGAAGCCATGATCGCCGAACTCGGCCTTTACGCATTGATCCTCGCCTTCGGCCTGTCGCTGGTACAAGCGACGCTGCCGTTGAAGGGCGCGGCCAGCAATCACGCGGGACTGATGGCGACCGGCCAGGGCGCGGCGGCAGCGCAGTTCGTGCTCATCGCGACCGCCTTCATCGCCTTGATGCACGCCTATATCACCTCGGATTTCTCGGTCGCCAATGTCTATGAAAACAGCCATTCGGCAAAACCGATGCTCTATAAGATCACCGGCGTCTGGAGCAATCACGAAGGCTCGATGCTGCTCTGGGTGCTGATCCTGTCGCTGTTCGGCGCGGCGGTAGCGCTGTTCGGCGACAATCTGCCGCCGCCTCTGCGCGCGCGCGTGCTCGCCGTGCAAGGCATGATCGGCGCGGCATTTCTCGCCTTCATCCTCTTCACGTCGAATCCGTTCCTGCGCATGAACCCGGTGCCGCTCGACGGCCAGGGCATGAACCCCGTGCTGCAGGATCCGGGTCTCGCCTTTCATCCGCCGTTTCTGTATCTCGGCTATGTCGGCTTCTCGGTGACGTTCTCGTTCGCGGTGGCCGCTTTGATCGAAGGTCGCGTCGACGCTGCCTGGGCGCGTTGGGTCCGGCCCTGGGCGCTTGCCGCGTGGTGCGCGCTCACCATCGGCATCGCGATGGGAAGCTGGTGGGCTTACTATACGCTCGGCTGGGGCGGCTGGTGGTTCTGGGACCCGGTCGAGAACGCATCGTTCATGCCGTGGCTGGTCGGCACCGCGCTGATCCATTGCGCCATCGTCGTCGAGAAACGCGACACGCTCAAAAGCTGGACCGTGCTGCTCGCCATCGTCACCTTCTCGCTGTCGCTGGTCGGCACGTTCCTGGTGCGCTCGGGCGTGCTCACCTCGGTTCATGCCTTCGCAGTCGATCCGATGCGCGGCACGTTCATTCTCATGCTGCTGGTGGCGGCGATCGGCGGCTCGCTCACGCTCTATGCGATCCGCGCGCCGAAGCTCGCGGGCGGCGGGCTCTTCGCGCCGATCTCGCGCGAGGGCGCGCTGGTGCTCAACAACGTGTTGCTGACGACGGCGGCCGCGACCGTCTTTCTCGGCACGCTTTATCCGCTGTTCCTCGACGCGGTTGGTGGCCCCAAGGTCTCGGTCGGCTATCCGTTCTTCAATCGCACCTTCGTGCCGTTGATGGTACCGGTGCTGATCGCGGTCGCGGCGGGACCGATGCTGGCGTGGAAGCGCGGCGATCTGTTGGGCGCGCTGCAGCGCCTGTGGATCGCCTTTGCCGCCGCCCTCGTCATCGTGATGGCGGGGCTTTATCTCGCCGGCTTTGCGCCGATCCTTTCGATCCTCGGACTGGGGATCGCCGCCTGGGTCGCGGTCGGGTCGCTGACCGAATGGGCCGATCGCGTGAAACTCTTTCGCGCGCCTTTGGGCGACACATGGCGCCGCGCGATCCATCTGCCGCGTTCGGCCTATGGCATGACGCTGGCGCATTTGGGCCTCGCCGTCAGCGTCGCGGGCATCGCCGCCTCCGCCTTTTCGGTCGAGCGCATCGAGCTGCTGCATCCCGGCGACGATCTCGACATCGCCGCCTATCACCTGCATTTCGTCGGTACCGAGCCGGTGCCCGGCCCCAATTTCAACGCGGATCGCGCGACGATCGAGGTCACACGCAACGGCGCGCCGGTCGCGGTGCTGCATCCCGAGCGGCGGTTCTTCACGCTGCAGCAGATGACCACCGGCCTGACCGCGATCCACACCAATTTCTTCTCCGACCTTTATGTCGCGCTGGGCGATCCCGATCCAAGCGGGGGTGCCACCATCCGCGCCTATTGGAAGCCGCTGGTGCCGTGGATCTGGATCGGCGCGGTGATGATGGCGCTGGGTGGCATGTTGAGCCTGCTCGACCGCCGCTGGCGCGTCGGTGCGGCGGCCGGAAAGCGATTGCCCGCGGCGCATCCGGCACCGGGCGAATGATCGCATGAGGCGCCTGCTCTATCTTTTGCCGATCGTGCTGTTCGCCGCGGTCGCGGGATATTTCGCGCTGGCTTTAAGCTCGGGCCGCGATCCGCAGACGCTGCCTTCGGCGATGATCGACAAGCCCGCGCCGGAATTCGCGCTGGGCGGCCTCGATAACGGCGCCGGGCTCCAACTCGACGCGCTCAAGGGCCAGGTCGTGCTGGTGAATTTTTTCGCGTCGTGGTGCGAGCCATGCCGCGACGAGCACGCGGTGCTGATGCGCCTCGCCAAGGACAATAACGTCGCGCTCTACGGCATCGCCTATAAGGACAAGCCGGCGGATACGACGCGGTTCCTCAAACAGCTCGGCGATCCCTATCGTGCCATCGGCCTCGACGAGACCGGGCGCACCGCGATCGATTTCGGCGTCTATGGCGTGCCCGAAACCTATGTCATCGACAAGGAAGGCCGCATCCGCCTCCGGCATGTCGGGCCGTTGAACCAGGCCGATGTCACCAGGGAATTATTGCCGCTGATGGCGGCCTTGGCGCATTCGTGAAATTTATTGCCGCCTTCCTTCTGTTGCTTTCCGTCGCCGCGCCTGCTTTCGCCGTCGAGCCGGGCGAACGGCTGGCCGACCCCGCGCTCGAATCGCGCGCGCGCACGCTGAGCGAACAATTGCGCTGCCTCGTCTGCCAGAACGAGTCGATCGACGAATCGGGTGCGCCCCTCGCGCATGATCTGCGCGTTCTGTTGCGCGAGCGGATCGCCGCCGGCGACAGCGATGCACAGGCGGTGAAATTTCTCACCGACCGGTACGGGAATTTCCTGCTGCTGAAACCGCCGGTCGAACCCGCGACTTATGTGCTGTGGTTCGGTCCACTTGGTTTACTGGTCGTCGCCGCCGGCGGCGCGCTGATCTTTCTGCGCCGCCGCCAGGCCATGCCCGATGCCCCGCCACTCACCGCGTCCGAGCGAACGCAACTCGACCGGCTGATGAAGGAAGGCGAGGGCCGATGATGCTCGCGTTCCTGCTAACGGGCGTCACGCTGATCGTGCTGGCGACGGTGCTTGGCCCGCTGTGGCGCCAGACCAGGGCGCCGCCCGAGCGCGCCGCGTATGACCGCGCGGTCTATCGCGATCAGTTGAAGGAACTGGAACGCGACGCGGCGCGCGGCCTGATCGGCCCGACCGAAGCAGCGTCCGCGCGGATCGAGTTGCAGCGCCGCTTGCTGGGCGCCGACGCGACCGGCGCCGCGCCGCAAATCGGCAAGCGGCTGCCCTTTCTGGCGATGGGCCTCGCGGTCACCTTCACCGTCGCCGCAGCCGCGCTTTATCTCCGTCTCGGCGCGCCGAGCATCCCGGATGCGCCCTTTGCCGAGCGCCAGGCCGAACGCGACCAGGCCGCGCAAGCCCAGGCGCAATTGGCGCAGATCAAAGGGATGGTCGCCAAGCTCGCCGACGAGATGAAAGCGCGGCCCGACGATCTCGAAGGCTGGCTGCGATTGGGCCGGTCCTATGCGGTGCTGGGTCAGCCGGACGAGGCTGCCGCCGCCTTCGCCCAAGCCGAACGCCTGAAACCCAACGATCCCGGCATCCTGATGGCCGAGGCACAGGCGTGGATGACGGGGCTGCAAATCAGCGATCCGATTCCGGACCGCGCCGTCGACCTGCTCCGCCGGGTCCAGACGATCGACCCGAGCAGTCAGGCGGCGTTGTGGTATCTCGGCTTGCACGCGGCGCAATCGGGCGAATTCGCCGAAGCGCGCGATGATTGGCAAAAACTGTTGCCGCTGATGCCGAGCGACAGCGACGAGCGCAGGACCGTGATGTCCGCGCTCGACGCGATCAAGGACAAGTAAGAGGCATTTGTAGACGCCGCAGACATCTTTTCGGCAAACCATTAGCTAGCAAGCATTATCCGCAGTTATTCTAGAATTGGGTAGTTGGGTGGTTTCGGGTTCAGACCAGTACGGTTCAAGCCGTCTAGGGGGATGGAATGGAAGCACAGAATAGATTGCTGCCCAATTGGTTTGACCGAATTCGAAGCGGCCAATTGCGATTGCCCCGATTTCAACGTTATGAGGCTTGGGGACCCAATGAAGTTGCAAGCATTCTTGAAGCGATGTTACGCGGCCTCCCAGCCGGAGCCGCTTTGATCTTGCAGGTTGGAGATAAAGAAATATTCAAAAGCCGCACTATGGCGGGTGCTCCCGAGCCAGCCGAGCGAGTCAATGAGCATTTACTAGATGGACAACAGCGTCTCACGGCTCTTTGGAGAAGCTTGAACGATTCATACGACGACCGAACATATTTTGTTTATTTCGGCGAAGACGAAGACACAAAAGAGCGTCGAATACTCGTCCATGCGCAAGCGCGATGGTTTAAAGAAGATGGTCGGAGATTTCCGGTCTGGGCAGATGACCCTAGCGAGATACACGCTCGCGAATACATACCGCTGAGCCTTCTACGGCCGGGCGACGTTGGGAAAGTTATTCGGAACTGGTGCGATGCAGCGACCGATAATGACGAGCACGCCAGTCGGGAGCTTTTGGATGAGGTGTACGGACTTCGAGAGACGGTGACGCGATATAATCTGCCCTATTTATCTCTTCCGGTTACCACGAAAAAAAACGTGGCGCTCGACGTATTTCTAAAACTCAACACCAGTTCCGTAAAACTCACGCCATTCGATATAATCGTTGCAGAGGTCGAAGCCGAGACCGACCAATCGCTACATGCTTTAGTGCATAAACTGATCGCGGATGCCCCCGGCATAGACCGGTATATCGAACCCGAAAATCTAATCCTCAATGTTGCGGCAATGCGCGAGGATCATTCGCCTACTCAGGCGAGCTATTCCTTATTGGATCTCACAAAACTCGTGACGGAATGGGACAAGCTCGCGGCAGGAGTTCGCTGGATGGTCTCAATTTTGGAGGAGGAGTGTATATTCGATAATACACGTCTTCCCACGGTAGCAGTCCTTAACACGCTCAGTGCCTTACATGAACATTTGCCGCCTGCATTGGACGCGCGAGGCAATGCGCTAACCCTTATTCGCAAATATTTATGGCGTGCGTTTTTCACGAGGCGTTATGAAAATGCTGCCGCCACAATGGCGCTACAAGATTTTCGCGGATTGCGTGATGCACTACAAAATAAGAAAGACGCAGCTCCCATTCCCATTTTTAACGAAAAAGACTACCCGCTCCCAACCAGTGAAGAGTTGACGGGGGCCGGCTGGCCTAAGGCTAGAGATACTCTTGCCCGCGCAGTGCTAGCCGCCACCATCCGAAGAGGTGCTTTCGACTTAGCCGACGGTGAGCGGGCAACAAAGGAACGCCTTGGGATGCGCGAATATCACCATCTTTTCCCTGACGCATTGCTAACGGGAGAGGAAACCGGTCGCTTGCCGTCGGAGGCCAGCTATACGGCTCTGAACTGCGCGCTCATTACATGGCGTACAAATAGGAACATTTCAGCCAAAGACCCCTTGACCTACTTGCGTGAACGAATCGACCGGGCAGACTTGGGCGAAGAGGCTATTAAGGGCCGCTTGCGATCCCACCTAATTCCTTACGAACAACTCAACGTCGGCGGGTATGCAAAAATTGCTGATCCACAGACACGCTCGGCGCGGATCAAGAGCGATTACGATGTTTTTTTAGCAGCACGCGCTGAGCTTATGGTTCCCGTTGTCCAACAGCTTTGCAGCGGCAATGCTGACCTAGCATAGATAATCGATCAAAAAGCTTATCGACGCGATCAAGGACAAGTAGCCGGGCTTACGACCGCTTCATCAGCCGGTCGACGCTCCACGCGCCGCCGCCGACCAGGACGAACATGAAAAAGAAGAAGCTGTAAATCGCTTCGGTCTGGCCGCCATTGGCCAGCGGGAAAAAGCCGCGCGCCATCCGGTTGGCGTAGATGAAAAAGGCGACCGCCATTTCGCCGGACAGGATCAGGGCGACCCAGCGCGTGTAGAACCCGGCCGCCAGCAGAATGCCGCCGATGATCTCGATTCCGCCGGCCAGCCCGAGCATCGACCAGGCCTGGAAATTCGGTGGCGACGCGGCGGGCCAGCCGAAATGCTTCGAGAGACCGTGCTGCAGATAAAGCAGCCCGAGGAAGATTCGCACGACGCTGAGCAGGCGCGGCGCCCACACATCGCGAAACGCTGCACTGTCGAACATGGCGTCGTTCCCCCGATAAAGTTCGTCAGTTCGCGCTGAAGGCCGCTTCGGTCTTGGCGCGAATTTCGTCGACGGTGACGCCCGGCGCGCGCTCCAAAAGACGCATGCCTTTGCCGCCGTGCTTGTCGATCTCGAACACGCCGAGATCGGTGATCACCATGTCGACGACCTGCGAGCCGGTCAGCGGCAAGGTGCAGCGCTTCAACAATTTCGGCCCGTCCTTGGCCGAATGCTCCATCACCACGACGACTTTTTTGACCCCGGCGACGAGATCCATCGCGCCGCCCATGCCTTTGACGACCTTGCCGGGGATCATCCAGTTGGCGAGATCGCCATTCTCGGCAACCTGCATCGCGCCGAGGATGGCGAGATTGATGTGACCGCCGCGTATCATCCCGAAGCTGTCGGCGCTCGAGAAAAAGCTCGTCGTCGGCAATTCGGTTACGGTCTGCTTGCCGGCATTGATGAGGTCGGGGTCTTCATCGCCTTCATAGGGAAACGGCCCGAAGCCGAGCATGCCGTTCTCGCTCTGAAGCTGAACCTGCATGCCTTGGGGGATGTAGTTCGACACCAGCGTCGGGATGCCGATGCCGAGATTGACGTAGTAGCCGTCGCGCAGTTCTTTTGCCGCGCGCGCCGCCATTTCATCGCGTGTCCAAGCCATGATCGCTTCTCCTAGCCGCGCTTCCGCACGGTGCGCACTTCGATGCGTTTCACCGGGTCTTTCACATGAACGATGCGCTGGACGAAAATGCCCGGCGTCATGATCTGGTCAGGCTCGATCTGGCCCGGTTCGACCAGATGCTCGACCTCGGCGACGGTGACCTTGCCGGCGGTCGCCATCATCGGATTGAAATTCCGCGCGGTCTTGCGATAGACGAGGTTGCCCTCGGTATCGCCCTTCCAGGCATGGACGATCGAAACATCGGCAACGATGCCGCGCTCCATCACATAATTCTGGCCGTCGAATTCGCGCGTCTCTTTGCCTTCGGCGATGACCGTGCCGTAGCCGGTCTTGGTGAAGAACGCCGGAATGCCCGCGCCGCCGGCACGGATGCGTTCCGCCAGCGTGCCTTGCGGGTTGAATTCGAGTTCAAGCGCGCCCTTCAGGAACAATTCCGCGAAAAGCTTGTTCTCGCCGACATAGGACGAGATCATCTTTTTGATCTGGCCCGACTCCAGCAAAAGCCCGAGCCCGGCGCCGTCGGTGCCGGCGTTGTTCGAGACGAAGGTGAGATTCTTGACGCCCGATTTGCGAATCGCGTCGATCAGCGCATCGGGCACGCCGCACAGGCCGAACCCGCCCGACATCATCAACATGCCGTCGTGCAACAGCCCGGCCAGCGCCGCATCCGCCGTCGGATAAACCTTGTTCGCCATTCCGGCAAGCTCCTCCCTAGAACGCGTTCAGTCCTATCACGCCCGAGGGCGATTCGCCACCGGGCGCTATTTCCGATCGCGGGCCGGCGCCACCGCGTCGATGGCATGCGCGAGCTTGATGTCGCGCGGGCTCAGCCCCTCGACATCGTGGGTCGAGAGGATGATTTCGACCCGGTTGTAGACGTTGAACCATTCGGGATGGTGGTCCATCTTCTCGGCCAGCAGGGCCACTTGGGACATGAAGCCCCAGGCCTCGCCGAAGGTGCCGAAATGAAACACCTTGCGGACCGCGTCGCGATCCTCGACCTCGGTCCAGCCCTTGAGTTCCGCCACTGCCGCCTTGCGTGCCGCGCCGATCAGTCGTTCGACCATGGTCCGTCTCCTGTCGCTTTTAGCCCGGTTTGCCGTCGATGACCCAAAACCCGCCCTCGCTCGCCGATCTCGAAAACATGGCGCATAAGGCGCTGGGCACCATTCCCGACGAGCTGAAACGCCATGTCGGCGAGGTCATCATCCGCGTCGAGGACTTTCCCGACGAGGAGACCGAGGACGAAATGGACCTGGCGAGCCCGTTCGACCTCCTGGGCCTCTATCGGGGCGTGTCATTGCCGCTGCAAAGCGTATCGCAGCCGCGACCGGGGATCGAGATGATCTTTCTCTATCGCCGTCCGATCCTCGATTACTGGTGCGAGACCGGCGACGATCTCTATGACGTGGTGCGCCACGTTTTAATCCACGAAATCGGCCATCATTTCGGCTTCTCCGACGACGACATGGAACGGATCGAGGGCGAGGATTAGAGCAGCGCCTTCACCAGCCGCTTCGTCTCGGGGAGCAGGCGTTTGGCGAACCACGGATTGTCGCGCTCGAAATTCATCGTCCGCCATGACGGGTGCGGCAAGACGAGAAATCGCGGCAGGTATTCCTCATAGGCCGCGACCGTCTCGCGCATCGTCCGCTTCGTCTTGTCGGCGAGGTAGTAATCGATCGCGTAGGAACCGACGAGCAGCGTCAATTCGAGGCGCGGCAGCACGGCCAGTATGCGCTCGTGCCAGAGCGGCGCGCATTCCGGGCGCGGCGGCCGGTCGCCACCCTTGGCGAAACGGCCCGGATAGCACATCCCCATCGGCAGGACGGCGACCCGTTTCTCGTCATAAAAGGTCTCGCGATCGATGCCGAGCCAGTCGCGCAGCCGGTCCCCGCTGCGGTCGTTGAACGAGAGGCCGGTTTCGTGGACCTTGGTTCCCGGCGCCTGGCTGATGATGAGAAGCCGCGCCGTCGAGCGCCCGCGCAAGGTCGGGCGCGGACCCAGCGGCAAATGCGGCGCGCAGAGCGTGCAGCCGCGGATTTCCGTGAACAGCGTATCGAGCCGGGTCCGAGCCATGGCGGTTATCTAGGAAGTCTCGCGCGCAAAGAAAGTGGGCGATTTGGCGATTGATGCGGGGAAGAGCGCCCTCCTATGATGCGCCCGTCGAGAATGCCCCAATCGATTGTCGCAGCCAGTCGAACCAGCGGATGGCTCAAAAGAGAGGATTATAATGAAGGGAAAGATCGCACTCGAGGAGCACTGGAGCCTTCCGGAGACGCTGGAAGATTCACGCGGCTTCGTCGGTGGCTCGGCGGATTGGAGCCGGTTCGAACGACAAATCCTCGAACTCGGCGACGAACGCGTCTCCGAAATGGAAGAGAACGGCATCGACCACCAGATCGTCTCGCTCAACGCGCCGGCCATTCAGGCGGTCGTCAGCACGAACGAGGCGATCGACCTTGCCCACCGCGCCAACAACACGATGGCGAAGCTGGTGAACAAGAACCGCAAGCGCTTCTCCGGCTTCGCGGCCTTGCCGATGCAGGATCCCACGGCGGCGGCCAATGAGCTGGAACGCTGCGTGAAGGAACACGGCTATGTCGGCGCGCTGGTGAACAGCTTCACCCAGAAGGACAAACCGGATACCGCGCTCTATTACGACCTGCCCGAATACCGGCCGTTCTGGAAGAAGGTCTCGGAGCTGGATGTGCCGTTCTACATCCATCCGCGCTCGCCGCTGCTCAGCAAGGCGCCGGAATATGAGGGCCATCCCTGGCTGATGAGCTCGCCCTGGGGCTTTGCCGCGGACACGGCGGTCCATTCGCTGCGGCTGTGCGGTTCGGGCCTGTTCAAGGAATACCCGAACCTCAAGATCGTCATCGGGCACATGGGCGAAGGCATCCCCTTCTTCCTGTGGCGCATCGATGCGCGCATGCGCTTTTCCCCGCGCGGTTACAAGGGCGGCGACTTCCTGGGCGAGACCTTCATCAAGCACTTCTGGATCACGACCAGCGGCAATTTCTGCACGCCGTCGTTCCAGTGCGCGCTCTCGATGATGGGCATCGATAAAGTCCTGTTCTCGGCGGATTATCCGTTCGAGACCAATAAGGACGCCGCCGAGTGGTTCGACGGGCTGGAGATCGCCGCTGCCGACAAGGAGAAGATCGGCCGCACCAATGCGATGAAGCTGTTCAAGCTCGATATGAAGTAAACTGAGGTAACGCCTATCGAAGTGCCGCCGCGATGTTGCCGCCGTCAACGGTGGTGACATCCGCGGTGGTCTTCAGCGCCAGCGCCTGATTGAGAAACGCCTGCGCCACGTCCTCGGCGGTGACTTCCCGGCCGAGAAGATTTCCCGCCATGTAATCGTGCTCGCTCAAACCGCGCGCCTTCGAGCGTGTGGCGATCATCGCCGAATCGAGCAGGCCCGAGCGGATGCGATCGGCGTTCACCGCATTGGCGCGGATCCCGTCCTTGCCGTAATCGAGCGCGTATTGGCGCGAGAGAAACAGCGTCGCCGCCTTGGGCAAACCATAAGGCCCGAAATCGGCGCCCGGATTGACCGCCTGTTTCGAGACGTTGAACAACAGGCATCCGCCGGTGCCCTGCGCCAGCATGATCTTCACCGCTGCCTGGGCCACGCGTTGATGCGCGAAGAAATTCAGCTCGAAACTTTTCCGTAACACCGCCTCGTCGACCTCGCCGATACGGCCCTGCCAGGCAGCACCGGCGTTGGAGACGACGATGTCGAGCCCGCCGAATTCGGCGGCGACCGCGGCAAAGGCGTCGTGCACGGACTGCGCGTTCGTCACATCGCAGGCGAGACCGATGCCGCCGAGTTTCTTCGCGATGCCCTGCGCCACCGCGCCGTCGAGATCGAGCACCGCGACTTCGGCGCCGTTATCCTTGAAGAGTTTCGCGGTCGCCGCGCCGATCGCGCCGGCGCCGCCGGTGATCGCCACGATCTGACCGGCCAACGGCTTTTCCGCGACGGTGCCGAGCTTCGCCTGTTCCAGCGACCAGTATTCCATGTCGAAGAGATCGCGCTCGGGCAGCGCCTCGAAGCGGCCGATCGCTTCGGCGTCGCCGATCGTCAGCACGGTGTTCTCAGCGATGTCAGCGGCGATGCGCGCGTCTTTCTTGCTGCGTCCCATGCCGAACAGGCCGAGGCCCGGCACCAGGATCACGCGCGGCAACGGATCGAGTTCGCGCTTGGCCTTGTCGGCGTTGCGTTTGAAGTAATCGTGATAGGCGGCAACGAACTTTTCCGCGGCCGCGCGCACGTTGGCGCGGAACCCGGCCGGATCGGCGGCGTCGGGCGCGGGCACGACCAGCGGGATGTTCTTGGTGCGGATGGTGTGATCGGGCGTCACCACGCCTTGTTGCGCGTAGCGCGCGATCTCGGCGCCGTTCACATAATTGAGGATGCGCGCGTCGCTGCGGAAATCGAGGATGAGCCGGCGCCAGGCGCCTTCGGTTTTCGCGTCGGGCGCGCTGCATGCGCCGCGCAGGACCGGCGCGATATCGGCCACCGTCGCGAGCCGCGCGGGCAAAGCAGCCGGGGTGAAAATCTTTTTGCGGTCGCGCGCCAGCCGATCTTCGGCGCGCGTCACCATGTCGATCATGCGCTCATAGGCTTCGCGCGCCGTGGCGCCGAAGGTGAAGATGCCGTGCTTGACCAGGATCAGGCCTTCGACCGACGGATCGGCGTCGTATACCTCGGCGGCTTTTTTGGCGAGCGCGAAGCCCGGCATGATGTAGGGCACGAGACCCATGCGCTTGCCGTAGATCTCGGCGCAGATCGCGGTGGCATCGGGCTGGTTGGCGATGCTGAGCACCGCCGTCGAATGGGTGTGATCGACGAATTTCAGCGGCAGGAAAGCGTGCAGCAGCGTCTCGACCGAGGGGTTGGGCGCGCCGGGATCGAGCAGGTTCGCGCGCTGCTGGCGCACCATGTCCTCGTCGCTCAAGGCCTCGCGCGCGCGTAATTTCAGCAGCGGCTTCATCCGCACGGCGGGCAGGCCGGCGGGCTCGATATCGCCCATGTCCCAGCCGCTGCCTTTGACGCAAAGAACCTCGACCTCGTCGCCGCTGAGGTCGGTGGCGGTCGTCTTGACCGAGGTATTGCCGCCGCCATGCAGGACGAGCAGCGGGTCGAGGCCGAGCAGCCGTGAGGTGTAGACGCGCAAGGCGAGATCGCGGCCGATGCCCTGTTGGGCATAGCGCGTGACCATCGCCTCGGCGTCTTCGTCGCGCCAATTGCTTTTCATGCGGGCGATTATAAACGAAGTGGGCGCTTAGCGGTAATCGAGGCCGATATCGAGAATCGGGGCGCCTTGGGTGAGCCAGCCCATCGACAGCAGATCGATGCCGGTCGCGGCAATCGCCGCCGCGTTCTCGGGCCGGATGCCGCCCGAGGCTTCCAGCACGGCGCGGCCATTGACCATGGCGACGGCGCGACGCAGTTGTTCGACATCCATATTGTCGAGCAGGACGGCATCGGCGCCGACCGCGAGCGCTTCTTCAAGCTGTTCGAGCGTATCGACCTCGAGCTCGATCTTGACCAGATGCCCGATCGCGGCGCGGGCGCGTTCGACCGCCGCCTTGATGCCGCCGGCGGCGGCGATGTGGTTGTCCTTGATCAGCACGGCATCGTCGAGGCCGAAGCGGTGATTGAACCCGCCACCAACCCGGACGGCATATTTCTGCAGATTGCGCATGCCCGGCATCGTCTTGCGGGTACAGATGACGCGCGCCTTGGTGCCGCGCACGGCCTCGACGACGGCGGCGGTCGCGCTCGCGATTCCGCTCAGATGGCAGAGAAAATTCAGCGCCACGCGTTCGGCGGTGAGGATGCCGCGCACCGGACCCGCAACCGTCGCGATGGTGTCGCCCGGCGCCAGCACGCTGCCGTCGGCCTTCGCGACCTCGACCCTGATCGCGGGATCGCAGAGCTCGAACGCGAGCAGCGCGGTGTCGAGTCCGGCAACCACGCCCTTCTTGCGCGCGACCAGAGCGGTTTGCGCCTTCGTCTCCGGCGGAATGATCGCGTCGGTGGTGATGTCGCCGGCGCGACCAAGATCCTCCAGAAGCGCCGCGCGCACCTGGTCCTCGATCATGATGCGCGGCAGTGTCGGAACCCGCATGGCCGACATCAGATCGCGAGCATGCGTTCGACCGCGCGCCGCGCATTGGCCGCGATCGCGGGATCGATGGTGACCTCGAACTGCATGTTCTCGAGCGCCGCGCGAATCTTCGGCAGGGTGATCTGCTTCATGTGCGGGCAGAGATTGCACGGGCGCACGAAGTCGATATCGGCATGGGAGGCCGCGATATTGTCGCTCATCGAGCATTCGGTCATCAGCACGACGCGGCCGGGGCGTTCGCGATCGACATAATCCGCCATCGCCGCGGTCGAGCCGGCGAAATCGGATGCGGCCACCACCTCGGGCGGGCATTCGGGATGCGCCAGCACGACGATGCCGGGATAACGCTCGCGCAATTCGCGAATCTCGGCGGCGGTGAAGCGCTCGTGCACTTCGCAATGGCCTTTCCAGGCGATGATCTTGACGTTGGTTTCAGCCGCCACGTTCTGCGCCAGGTATTCGTCGGGCAGCATGATGACCGTCGGCACGCCGAGGGATTCGACGATCTTCTTGGCATTGCCCGAGGTGCAGCAGATGTCGCTTTCGGCCTTCACCGCCGCTGAGGTGTTCACATAAGTGATCACCGGCACGCCGGGATAGCGCTTGCGCATCAGGCGCACGTCTTCGGCGGTGATCGAGGCGGCGAGCGAGCAGCCCGCGCCCGGATCGGGGATGAGCACGGTCTTCTGCGGATTGAGCAGTTTTGCCGTCTCGGCCATGAAGTGGACGCCCGCGAGCACGATCACCGACGCGTCGGTCTTCGCCGCCTCGCGCGCCAGCGCCAGACTGTCGCCGACGATGTCGGAGACGCAGTGATAGATTTCCGGCGTCTGATAATTATGCGCGAGGATCACCGCGTTGCGCTCGCGCTTCCACGCGAGAATCGCCTCGATGTCGTCGGCGAAGACCGGCCATTCGATCGCCGGAATGACGGTCTTCACTTTGTCGTAAAGCGAGGGTGCCCGAGGGGTCAGCGTGTCCGGCATGGTTTTTCTTATGCTCAGTTTGAGTAAATCTAAGGACTAATCCTATAGATGAGCATAAGAGAGTCAAGCGTCTAGATGCGGGCGACCGGAAGTTTGGTCCCGGCGAAGGCCCGCTCCTGGAGCACTTCGCGGCGGAAACGCACGAGTTTTGCCGGCCGGCCGCCGGTTTCCGTCGAGACTTTCCCGGTTTCCTCGACCAGCCCTTGCTGCTCGATCAGGCGGCGGAAATTCTGTTTATGGAGTCGCAATCCCGCCAGCGCCTCGACCGCCCGCTGGAGGTGGAACAGGGTGAAACTGTCGGGCATCAGTTCGAACACCACCGGGCGGTATTTGATCTTTGCCCGGAGCCGCGCGATGGCGGTGGCGAGGATGCGGCGATGGTCGTGACCCATCGGTTCGCCGAGCGTCGGATCGAAATTGCCCTTGGCCGGCCCCGCCTCGGGCACCAGCCCTGCCTCGTAGAGAAGTTCATAGCGCTGCAGCGCCAATTCCTCGTTGAGATGGAGGTCGGTGAAGGAAAAGCAGATCTCGGCGCGCTGCTTGCGGTCGCGGCGCACGACGGGATCGTCGGCCGCGCCGGCCCAGGCCTGCAGACCCTTTTCGATCGCGGCCATCGCGGCGGGTGGACCATCGCGCCAATCCTCCCACGGGAGATAGCGGTACCAGTTGCGCCAGGCCGGGTCCTGCGCGCCGCGCGCATGCGCCTCGCGCGTGAGGCCGAGATAGGAGATCGAGATCGCCCGCCCGCCGCCCCGGCGCCGGTCGCGATCCGCGAAGGTATAAAGCTGTTCGATATAGCCCAGCGGGTGATGGGTCTGGCGTTCGACCCAGGACCGCAAACCTGCCTGGAGCGAGCGCTGGCCGGATTCGAACGGACCCGACGGCAAATCCTTGCCGTCGGCGATCGTCAGCACGCGCGGCTCCTCGTCCGTCACGGCGACGAGAACCGCGATCAGATCGACCGCTGCGGGGTTGGTGTCCTCGATGCTCACGGGTTCGGGCTTCCTTGAACACGCATTGTGTCACAAGATGATAATGCCATGACCGATAAAACAAGGCCGCGCGGCGCGCTCGCGGCGGTATTGACCCCTTTCACCGACGCGCTCGAACCCCATCATGCCGTCCTGATCGCGCATTGCCGCTGGCTGCTCGCTCACGGCTGCACCGGGCTTGCCGTGCTGGCGACTGCCGGCGAGGCGAATTCCCTGTCCCTCGACCAGCGCCTGAAGATCGTCGCGGCGCTGGCGGCGGCGGGAATCCCGATGGAGAAAGTGATCGTCGGCGGCGGTTCCTGCGCGCTGGCCGAAGCGGTGGCGATGACCAAGGCGATCGTCGCGGCGGGCGCCGGCGGCGCGCTGATCCTGCCGCCTTTCTTCTATCGCGATCCCGACGAGGAAGGACTCTATGCGTTTTATGCCGCGCTGATCGACCGGGTCGGCGATCCGCGTCTCAGGATTTATCTCCATCACCGGCCGCAAGCCTCGGGCGCGCCGATCACCGGCGGCCTGGTCGGGCGACTCACAACGGGATATGGCGCGGTCATCGCCGGCGTGCAGAACGGCGCCGGCGATTGGCCGACCACGCAGGCGCTGCTCACCGCGTTTCCCGATCTCGATGTGTTTTCGGGAACCGAACGCTTCCTGCTGGAGAATCTGCGTGCCGGCGGACCCGGCTGCATCGCCGCGACGCTCAACGTCACCGCGCCTTTGGTCACGGCGATTCTCGCCGATCCAGGCTCGACCGACGCCGAGACGGCGCAACAGGCGCTCGCCGCCGTGCGGCTGGTCTTCGATCGCTTTCCGATTCCGCAGGGGCCGAAGGAAATCCTTGCCCGGCTGACCAGTGATCCGGGCTGGCTCCGCGTATTGCCGCCGCTGTGCCGTCTCGACGAAGCGGCGCGAGCGACCCTTATCAAGGACCTTGAAACCTTGCCGCAAATGCGCGCGATAACGACCGCCGCGCGCGACGCGTAAAGGCCTCGAAACACCCGGCATTTCGTCTCTAACATGCCGAAAATGCGGGGCTTTCCTTTACACGATGGTAAGGGGTTCGCGGCATTAATACCGCCATGGACGGAAGCCCTCAGAACCTCAGCGCGCAAGCCTTACACCAGACCACGCCGCAGGAGTTGCGCCAGATTCTGCAGCTCCACGAACTCTTCCTCGCGCGCCAGGCCGGCGGACAACGCGCCGTGATGGCTTATTTCGATCTCTCCGCCGCCGATCTCAGCGATCAGGATCTGACCGGCGCCGATCTCACCGGCGCGCGGCTCCATCGCGCCATCCTCAAGAACTGCGTCCTGCGCGACGCGAAGATGTCGACCGCCGATCTGCGCGCGGCCAATCTGAACGGTGCCGATCTCACCGGCGCCGATCTGCGTTCGAGCTGCCTGCGCGGCGCCCAACTCAACCACGCCAAATTGCCCAACGCCGACATGAGCAAGGTGGTGTCGATCCAGCTCGACCTCGACGACGCGAAATCCGTCGACGAGGCGCCGCGCACGGATCTCTCCTCGGTCGAGGCGCATGATTGCGACATGTCGGGCGCGAAGATGAGCGACGTGTCGTTCATCCGCGCCGACCTGACCGACGCCAACCTCGCCAATACCGATCTGTGCGGCGCCGATCTGCGCCACGCCAACATCACCGGCGCGGTGCTGCAACGCGCCGATCTGTCGGGCGCCAATCTGTGCGGCGCCAACCTGCGCGGCGCGGTGCTCTCGGACGCGAAGCTCGCCGGCGCCGAGTTGAAAGGCGTCGATGTCAGCGGCGCCATTCTCGACCGCCGCGATCTCGCCAACGCCAAGACCGAAGATATCCAGGGCGCCTATCTGCGGACCATGACCCGCGAGGAGATCGCCGAGATTCTCGCCCTGCACCGGGCCTGGCTCGATACGCACGGCAAGGAAGGCAAACGTGCCGTCCTCAGCGAATGCGACCTCAGCGGCTTCGACCTCAGCAAGGCCAAGCTGGCGCTCTCGGTTCTGGCCCGCGCCGTCCTGCGCAACGCCGATCTGAGCGATGCGTCGCTCGCGATGGCCGATCTGTCGCTGGCCGATCTGCGCGGCGCGCGGCTCGATCGTGCCGATCTGCGCGGCGCCAAGCTGGTGCGCGCGCATCTGTCCGGCGCCACGCTGGTGCGCGCCAATCTGATGCCGCTCGAGAATGTCGGCGATCGCAAGTTCGAATTCCCGGCCAATCTCGAAGGCGCGAAACTCGGCGGCGCCGATCTGAGCGAAGCCCAGATGAAACAGGCCAAGGCCGCCAGCGCCGATTTCTCGAACGCCAAGCTCGACAACGCCGACCTGCGCGAGGCCGATCTCCACAACGCGAATTTCGCCGGCGTGGCTGCGGGAACGACCATGCTCGAGGGTGCGAGCCTGCGCGACGCGCGCAATCTCTGCCGCGAGACGCCGCCGGTCCGGAAGCAGGCCTAGAGTCCCTTCGCCCGCGCCGCGACAGTCAATGCAGGCTGGGTGACTTCATAAAACGCTGCCGGTCGGCCGAACGGACGTTGAAGTCGATCGTCTTGCCGTCGCGATAGACCAGCATCGGCACTTCGACCCCCGCCTCGCCCTGACGCCAGATGCCGCGATAGAGTCCGGCGAGATCGTCGATCTCTTTCCCACCCACGGCCAGGATGATGTCGCCGATCTTGAGGTTGGCGCGCCGCGCCGGTCCCGCATTGGCAAGACCCGCCACCACGACTTTGCTGTCGACTTCGGTTGCATAGAGCCCGAGCCAGGGCCGCGGCGGATGATTGGGCCGCCCGAGCGCCAGCAGGTCGTCATAGATCGGTTTCAGCAGATCGATCGGCACATGCATGTTGAGATGCTCGGGCGGACCGCTGTCTTTCGACTGCTGCAGATGCAGCGAGCCGATGCCGAGAAGTTCGCCGGCGCTGCCGATCAGCGCCGTGCCGCCCCAATTGGGATGCGCCGGCGAGGTGAACAGCGCGTCGTCGATGAGGTATTCCCAATAGCCGGTGAATTCCTGTTTGGCCGCGATCTTCGCCGAGATCGCGTGCTTGCGACCGCCGCCGCCCGCGACCACCACGCGGTCGCCCGCGCGCACGGCGGAAGACCGTCCGAGTTCCATCGCGGGAAGATTGAGCCGCCCCAGGGCCTGGAGCAGGCCGAAGCCGGTTTCCTGGTCGTAAGCCACCACATGACCCGGCACCGCACGTCCGTCGGCGAGATTGAGCCAGATCGTCTCGGCCTCGGTGATGAGGTAGCCGATCGTCAGCACGAGGCCGTCGTCGCCGATGATGACGCCGTTGCCGGCCCGTTCGGTCCCGAGCGTCTCGGCGGTGAAACCGTCGGACGGAATCGTCGCCCGAACCGTCAGCGTGGACGAGAGCGCGCGATCGAGGTCGAAGCTCCAGTCTTCAGGCCTCGGTTGAGAATGCGCCGGTATTTCCCAATCGCTTTCCGATGACATGCCGGACTCCACAGCAGCGGTTCCTGATTATACACGAACGGCCGGACGGGCAAGAAGCTGCGCTTGATCCCCGAGCTTTAATCTTCGCTCGAGGTTCCCCGCAGGCGCTTCACGCGGCCGCGATGGGTCTTGTCGTCGCGCCGCGCCGCGCGTTGCGAGCGCGACGGCTTGGTGGGCCGCCGGATCGTCGGCCGCACCGCGGCCTGGCGGATCAGATCGAGCAGCCGCTCGAGCGCGTCGGCGCGATTGCGCTCCCGCGTGCGAAACCGGTCGGCGGTGATCACGATCACGCCATCGAGGGTGACCCGGCGTCCGCCCAGCACCTTGAGCCGGCGCCGCGTGCCGCCGTCGAGCGCCGGCGAGGCATCGATCGCAAACCGCAATTGGACGGCGGTCGAGACCTTGTTGACGTTCTGGCCGCCGGGACCGCTGGCGCGAATGAAGCGCTCGTCGATCTCGCGTTCGTCCAGTGTGATGGCGGGGGTGACCTCGATCATGCCCCCCATGATGGCACAAATTCGCGGCCACGGCGCGCTTGCCAGCCTCGCGCCGCGCGGCCATCATTCCGGCCAAGAAACATTTTGCGCGGAGGATCGCGATGCGACGGTTTTTGCTGACCGGCTTTGTGATGGCGGCACTGACGGTGCCGGCCTGGGCCCAGACCAACACGATCACGCTCGGCAGCGCGGTGCAATTGAGCGGCAAGGACGCCAATACCGGCCGCTATTATCGCGACGCCTATCAGATGACGATCGACAAGATCAACGCCAAGGGCGGCATCAAGGTCGGCGACAAGACCTATCAGTTGAAGCTCAACATCCTCGACAACCAATCGGACACGAATCTCGGCGTCCAGCTCTATACGCAGCTCATCACCCGCGACAAGGTCGACTTCCTGCTCGGTTCCTATTCGAGCACCGACGTGATGGTGGATTCGGCGGTCGCCGAGAAATACGAAATGATTTTCGTGCAGGGCGGCGGCGCGTCGAGCCAGATCTTCTCGCGCGGCTTCAAGTACACGTTCGGCACCTTGCCCCGCGCCGAGGATTATTTCTCGAGCACCATCGCCATGATGGCGACGCTCGACCCGAAGCCCAAGACCGTCGCCCTCGTCATGGCCGACGACGCTTTCGACGTCGCAGTCGCCCAAGGCACCCGCGACCTCGTCAAGAAAGCCGGGCTCGAAACCGTGCTCGATCAGCAATACGCCCAAAAGAGCGCCGACTTCTCGTCGCTTCTCGCGTTGGTCAAATCCAAATCGCCCGATGTCGTGTTGTGGGGCGGCCTGCTCGCCGAAGTGCTCGACAGCATCCGCCAGTCGAAGAGCCTCGACGTCAACCCGAAGGGCTTCATGGCCTTCACCGTCGGACCGCCGACCGCCGATTTCCGCAAGGCGCTCGATAAGGATGCCGACTATGCGTTCGGCATGACGCCGTGGCTGCCGACCGGCGTGTTGAAAGACGACTGGTTCGGCGACGACGCGCAATTCAACAAGGAATACATCGAGAAATACGGCTACGAGCCCGACTATCACGCCGCCTCCGCCGCGGCCGATGTCGAGGTCTATGCCAAGGCGCTCGCCAAAGCGGGGACGCTCGACAAGGCGAAAGTCCGCGACACGATCGCCAAGATCGAGTTCGACAGTCTTTATGCGCACGTCAAGTTCGCGGATAACGGCCAGATCGACGTGCCGCAGATCGCGATCCAGATTCAGAGCGGCAAGATCGTGCCGGTCTTCACGACCAAGGCGATCAACAAGCCGCTCTATCCGGTGCCCGCCTGGGGCAAGCGGTAGGATCTTTCGCGCGCCGGCCCGGACCGCACGGGTTCGGACCGGCGGCTTCTTTACCAGCCTTCCAATCGGAACGGCGCGATCTCGGCGCGCTGTTCGCTCAGCTCGCGGTATTGGCCGCGGAAATAGAGCAGCGGATCGATCGTCGCCTGGGCATCGCGGTGCATCGCGACCACCTTGCCGATCAGGATGACGTGGTCGCCGCCGTCGTGACGCGCCCAGACCTCGCATTCGAACGACGCCAGCGCCGGCTCGATCACCGGACATCCGCCGATGCCGAAGCGATGGCGCACCTGCGCGAAGCGCTCCGCCGAGGTCCCCGCCGTGCTGGCGAAAATCGTCGAGGCCTGACGCTGGTCGAACCCGAGCAATCCAACCGCGAAATGCTTTGCCGCCTCGAAGACGTCGAGGCTGCGGCTGGTGCGCGCCAGCGACACCAGGACGAGCGGTGGTTCGAGCGAGACCGAGCTGAAGGAATTGACCGTGACCCCGGCCATGCGGCCGGCGGGATCGATCGTGGTGACGACGGCGATGCCGGTGGGGAAAAGACCCAAGGCGTCGCGGAATTCGCGGGAGGTGAAACTCATCGCCGAACGATACTACGAAACACCTCACGCTCCCAACCGCGGCGTAGCCGCCGCGGCGGGTCGCGCAACGATAAAACGGTTTAGAGCGAACCCTTCAGCTTGGCGCCGGCCTTGAAGCGGACGCCCTTGCTGGCCCTGATCTTGATCGGCTCGCCGGTGCGGGGATTGCGGCCCATGCGCGCGGCACGCTTGCTGACGTTGAACGAACCGAATCCGGGAATGCTGAACTTCTGATTCTTTTTGAGTTCTTTGGAGATCGCGGCGGTGATCACATCGACCGCACCGCCCGCTGCCGACGTCGTCATGCCGGTCTTTTTAAGCGCCTCGACGAGTACCTGTTTGCTCATGATGTTTTTCCCTTTCTCGCTTGAGCGGTCCGACCTTTTGGCGACCGCCTCTCCCTGTACGTTTTCTCGCCTGTTGAACCGGCAATGCACGGCTCAGGCGCGATCACAGTCTCATTGCTTTGCCCGCTAATCAACAACTTCCTCGCGAAAAAAGGGCGATTCCGCGATCGGTCCAAATTGCGCTTGACAGTATGGCTGCGTGTGCCAAGCCGAATGCGTGACGGCGCGACACCGGAGTTGGCACGATGGAAGTGGTCGAATTGAAGGATGGCTGGGGCCTCGAGCATGTCGGCATCGGCGAGCGCGACGCGCGGCAGCCCGGACCCGGCGAGGTCGCGATCGAGATGCGCGCCGTCTCGCTCAATTATCGCGATCTGGTTTTTGTCCGTGGCGGCTACGGCCCGAGCGGAACCCTGCCGCGCATTCTGTTGAGCGACGGCGCCGGCGTGGTGGTCGCGGCCGGTGCCGGCGTGAGCCGCGTCGCGGTCGGCGATCTGGTGTGCCCGATCACCTCGCCCGCCTGGCTGACCGGCCCGATTCGCGAACAGTACCGGGATTCGATGCTCGGCATTTCGGTCGATGGCGTCATGGCCGATCGCATCGTCGCCAACGCCGAAGCAATCGTGAGGGTACCGAAGCATTTTTCCGCGGCGGAAGCCGCGACACTTCCCTGCGCGGCGGTCACCGCCTGGAACGCGCTCGTCATGGCCGGCACCAAGTCCGGCGATCTGGTCGTCACCCAAGGCACCGGCGGCGTCTCGCTCTTCGCGTTGCAATTCGCGCGCGCCTTGGGCGCGACCGTCGTCGTGACATCGTCCAGCGAAGAGAAGCTTCAGCGCGCCCGCGCGATGGGCGCGCAGCTCGGGATCAATTATCAGCGCGTACCGGAATGGGGCAAAGAGCTGCGCCGGCTCACCGGCGGACGCGGCGCCGATCTCGTGATCGAGGTGGGCGGCGCGCAAACCTTGCCACAGTCCCTGCGCGCGGTGCGCGCCGGCGGGACCGTCGCCCTGATCGGCGTTCTGTCGGGCGGGGTCGCCGAACTCGAACTCGGCCGCGTGGTCACCCAAGGCCTGCGGCTTCAGGCCGTGACCATCGGCCCGCGCGACAGTTTCGAGGCGATGATCGCTTTCATCGAGCAGCACAATCTGAAGCCGGTGATCGATGAGCGACAATTCTCGCCGCCCGAAATCCGCGCCGCCATCGCCACGATCGGCGAAGGCCGGCACTTCGGAAAACTCGTGATCGAGCTCTAAGTGCTTGGCAGGAAACAATTTAACCATATGTTTTCATTGAAGTTTTCGGCTTCATGCTTTACCAAACATGAATCAGGACGCCCCACGCCCGGCCTTTGGCGTCTCCGCGAACAACCGCCGGAGAGATCGTTTCCATGCCCCGTGACGGCCATTCCCATCCAACGCTCGAGCGCCGTCCGGCCAGTCGGTCCTGGGCGAAAGACGCAGCCGTCGCGC
Source organism: uncultured Rhodospirillales bacterium (assembly GCA_903828515.1). Lineage (GTDB taxonomy): Bacteria > Pseudomonadota > Alphaproteobacteria > ATCC43930 > CGMCC-115725 > CAIKMD01. The sequence goes on from CAIKMD010000003.1 coordinate 55,820, forward strand.
TGAGCTTTCGGGCGAGCCGCGCGCTGGTCCGGCAACCCTTCGGCGACAATCTCAAACAGATTCTCTGGCGCCGGATCGTCCGGCCCTATATCGGCTGGCGCCCCTATCAGTCGCGCGCCATGACCGTGTTCGGCGCGCAGTTCGACTGCACGCTCAAAGATTACATCCAGCAGATGCTGCTCTATTTCGGCGTCTGGGAACCCAACATCACCGGCTTCATCGCCTCGCGCCTGCGCGAGGGCGACTGCTTCGTCGATGTCGGTTCCAACATCGGCTACTACGCCGTCCTCGCCTCGCGCCTGGTCGGCCCGGCCGGCAAAGTCGTCGCGATCGAGGCCTCGCCGTGGATCTATGCCACGCTCCGCCGCCACATCGACATCAACGGCTGCACCAATATCCGTGCCTTGAACATCGCGGCATCCGATCACCAGGGCATGATGCGGCTGTTCAGCGGGCCGGATCACAATTGCGGCATGACATCGACCTTGCCCTCGCGCGGGCTCGATTTCGAATGCGAGGTCATGGCCGACCGGTTGGACGCGATCCTGTCGCCGACGGAAATGCAATCGGCCCGTCTGGTCAAAATCGACGTGGAAGGCGCCGAGGCGCCGGTGCTCGACACGATCGTCGAAACCATCGGACGCTATTTCGCCGATGTCGAATTCATCGTTGAGATCAACCAGCCCGAACTCTGTCATTTCGGCGTGACGGCGCAGACCATCATCGACCGCTTTGCCGCGATCGGGTTCAACGCCTATCTGTTGAACAACGACTATGCGCCGGCGGCCTATTGGCGGCGCGTGCCCCGCGCCCGGCCGATCCGCGTCTATCGACTCACCGAAGAACTGTCCGACGTGGTGTTCAGCCGCCGCGACGCGGAGACGCTTTAGTCTTCAGAAAAACGCCAGCGTGCGGATCTCGATGCTTTCGCGCGGCCTTGCATTGGGCGGCGCGGATTCCAGATCGAACGCGCTATGCGCGGTCCAGCGCGCGCGGCCGTCGGTCGCCGAATCGAACACCTTGAACACCAGGGCTTCGTCGCGGCGCATGCGCGGAAACCAGTACCAGCGATGCGCCGGATTATAGGTGATCGCATAGGTCTGGCCGACGCGATTGGGATAGCGCCGTTCGGAGATGACGAAATCCTTGGGATCAACGGTTGCCGCATCGCAGATCGCGAGCGGAAACGTCTCGACCGGATAACGGATCGGGCGCCAGACCTGCACGATCGCGAAACGCCGCTGTAACAGCGTGTCGGCTTCCTGCGGCAGGAGATCCTTCACCCGCTGCGGGCCCGACCATTCGGTGTAGTCGTTATGAACCCGGCGCACGACCTCGCGAATCTTCTTCGCCTCGCGCATTTCGTCGTCGGCGGTACGCAGCGTGTGATCGAACACCACAACCCGCGAGGCGCCCGTCTCGGCTTTGATCAGCGCTTCCATTTCCGGATAGTAGACGCGCGCGATTTCGTCTTCGTCGAAGAAATCGTTCATCCGCGTGTCGTGGCCGATGAAGTGGAAACCGTTGCGCTCCAGCTTCATGCGATCGGCGACCGGCCGGCCGTTATGGATCGCGACGCGATGCGGATCGTAGGTCGCGCTGCTGCGTATCTCCGTCGAACCCGGACCGCCGGTGAACGTATAAGGCGTCTCACCGGTATCGAGGTGGTAATTGACCGATGCCTCGATCGTGTCGAGGGCGGTGTCGGGCTCGGCGAGCTGAACCATGAGAGCCTCCATGATGCTCGGCATCAGGATAATGCGCGGCAACCGGGGCCGCTAGGGCCGCGACGCCAAGACGATATTCGCATCGATCGTGACCGTCACGACAGCCTCGCCCGGTTCGACCACGGGCGACGGCATCGCAGCGGCCGGCGCGGCCATCGCCATGGCGCGCATCGGCGGACGTTGCCCTTGCGCGTTGCCGACCTGCAGATCGCGATAGGACGCGACCTTGGTGCCGAGCGTGGCCGCCACGCGATCGGCGCGCTGCTTCAGCCGCGCCAGCGCGATGTCGGTCAATTCGTCTTCGACGGATTGCTGGGCCGACGGCGACAGACCCGGCGTCAGGCCGCGAACCACCATCCCGCCCGCCTGCAAATCGCCGACCAGCGCAAGCAGCGCCGCGAAGTCCTTGCCCGTCACGGCAACCGATTGACTGCCGCGCCAGCGCGGCGGCGCCTTATCGGCACGCTCCTGATAGACGCTATAGCCGCCGGACTCGACGGACAGCGCCGGCACGGATTTGATTCGCGACAGGGCGGCGCTCATCCGCCGATTGATCTCGGCTTGAACCTTCGTCGGATCGGCATCGCTGGCCTCGGCGGCGAGATCGGCGCGCAACATATCGCGCGGCACCGCGCGTTCCGCATTCTCGGTGAGGTGCAACACCGTGCCGCCGGCAACCGCGGCGGTGGGGGTTTGCGCCACGGCGGATGCGACGAGCATCCACGATGCCAATGCCAGGGTCGAGATGGTCGCAGTCCGTGACATTCATTCCTCCACGACGGCGCGGCGTTTCGCCTGGGAAACATATTACCGCCAAAATCCATGCCGTGCCTGTCGTCGCGTTGCACCGCAACAGAATGTTGGCGCCGGTCTTTTCGCGTCATTTTTCTTGCAAATGACCAGATCGGTTGTTGTACTGCCCCCCAATCGGGCAGCCGGAATGGCTGAGACGCAACAAAGATCGGGTGGGGATGATGACTGAGGGCAAATCTTTGGCCAGCGATGGCTACCGGTGGCTTCAGCTTTTGATCGGCATCGTCTGCATGGTGATGATCGCCAATCTGCAATATGGCTGGACGCTGTTCGTCGGGCCGCTCGACAGCAAATATCATTGGGGCCGCGCCGGCATTCAGGTCGCCTTCAGCCTGTTCGTCCTTTGCGAAACATGGCTCGTCCCGGTCGAGGGTTGGTTCGTCGATCGCTTCGGGCCGAAGATCGTCGTCCTGATCGGCGGCATCCTGGTGGCGATCGCCTGGGTGATGAACGGCTACGCGGATTCGCTCACCATGCTCTATGTCGCGGCGGCGATCGGCGGTGTCGGCGCCGGCGGGGTTTACGGCACCTGCGTCGGCAACGCGCTCAAATGGTTCCCCGACCGTCGCGGCCTCGCGGCGGGATTGACCGCCGCCGGATTTGGCGCGGGCTCGGCCGTCACGATCATTCCGATCCAGAACATGATCGCATCGGCCGGCTATGAAGCGACCTTCATCTGGTTCGGTCTCGGGCAAGGGATCGTCGTCGTCGCCCTGGCCCTTTTCCTGTCGGCACCCAGGCAAGGCCAAGCCCCCGCGGCAGTCGCGAAGCTCGGTCAATCGACCCGCGACTTCACCCCGGTCGAGATGCTCCGCACGCCGGTCTTTTACGTGCTCTATGCGATGTTCGTCATGGTCGGCACCGGCGGCTTGATGGCGACCGCGCAACTCGCGCCGATCGCCGACGATTTCCAGATCGCCAAAGTATCGGTGAACCTGATCGGCATCACCCTGCCGGCGCTCACCTTCGCGCTCTCGATCGATCGCATCATGAACGGTTTGACGCGACCATTCTTCGGCTGGATCTCGGATCAGATCGGCCGCGAGGTCACGATGTTCATCGCCTTCGGCATCGAAGCGGTCGGTATCTGGGCACTGTCCGTCTTCGGCACCAACCCGGTGCTGTTCGTGATCCTGAGCGGCCTCGTCTTCTTCGCCTGGGGCGAGATCTACAGTCTCTTCCCGTCGACCTGCACCGACACCTATGGCAGCAAATACGCGACGACCAATGCCGGGCTGCTCTATACGGCCAAGGGTACGGCGGCGTTGCTGGTGCCGTTTGCCAACGTACTCAAGGACGCGACCGGCAGCTGGCACGCCGTGTTCATCGTCGCCGCCGTGTTGAACGGCCTCGCGGCCGTCATGGCGCTGGGCGTTCTGAAGCCGTTGCGCAACGCGCATAACGCCCGGGAAACCGGCATCGCGACGGCAAAAGTCCGAACCGCCTGATCCGGAGTTGCGGGCCTAGCCGACCTTCTCGATCTTCGCCGCGCAGAACTTGAATTCGGGAATTTTCCCGAACGGATCGAGCTGCGGATTGGTCAGCACGTTGGCCGCGGCCTCGGCAAAACAGAACGGAATGAACACCATGCCCGGCGGGATCGCCGCGTCGGCGCGTGCTTTCAGTTCGATCGCGCCGCGCCGCGTGGCGACGCGGATCGGATCGCCCGCCTTGGCCCCGAGGCGCCAGAGATCGGACGGCGCGAGGCTCGCCACCGCTTCGGGCTCCAACTCGTCGAGCACGCTCGCACGCCTTGTCATCGCACCGGTATGCCAATGCTCGAGCTGGCGCCCGGTCGTCAGCACCATCGGATAGTCGGCGTCGGGCTCTTCCGCCGGCGACACCAATCCCACCGGCACGAGTTTCGCGCGGCCGCTCTTGGTCGGGAAACCATCCGCGAAGACGATCTCGTTGCCGGGCTTGTCCTCGGCGTCGCACGGATAAGTCACCGAGCTTTCGCGCTCGACGCGATCCCAGGTGATGTTGTCGAGCGACGGCATGCCGCGTTTCATCTCGGCAAAGACGTCGGCGGGACCCGCATAATGCCAGTCGAGGCCCATGCGCTTGGCGATGTCCTGGATGATCGTCAGGTCCTGGCGCGTGTCGCCCGGCAGCGGCAGCGCGATACGTCCCATCTGAACCTGACGATTGGTATTGGTGACGGTGCCGCTTTTCTCCGGCCACGCCGAGGCCGGCAACACGACGTCGGCATATTTCGCGGTCTCGGTCAGGAAGAGATCCTGCACCACGAGATGATCGAGCTTGGCCAAAGCCTCGCGCGCGTGCTGCACGTCGGGGTCCGACATCGCGGGGTTCTCGCCCATGATGTACATGCCGTGAATCTTATCGTCGTGGATCGCGGTCATGATCTCGACCACGGTCAGCCCGCGCTTCGGGCCGGCGATGCTGCCCCAGATATCGCGATAGATGTCCTGCATATCGGCCGCTTCGACCGAACGGTAATCGGGGAAGAACATCGGGATAAGGCCCGCATCCGACGCGCCCTGCACGTTGTTCTGACCGCGCAACGGGTGAAGCCCGGCGCCGCGCCGCCCGACCTGACCGGTGACCATCGCCAGCGCAATCAGGCAACGCGAATTGTCGGTGCCGTGAATGTGCTGCGAAATGCCCATGCCCCAGAAGATGATCGAGCCTTCCGCCCGCGCATATTTGCGCGCGACAATCTTCAGCGTCTCGGCATCGATGCCGCAGATCGGCGCCATCGCCTCGGGCGTGCGGTCTTTCAGGCTTTCCTTCAGCGCCTCGAAATTCTCGGTATGCGCCTGGACGTATTGTTTGTCGTGCAGGTCTTCGTAGATGATCGTGTGCAGCATCGCCGACAGCATCGCCACGTCGCGGCCGGGCTTGAATTGCAGCATATGCGTGGCGTGGCGCTTCAGCGTCTGGCCGCGCGGGTCCATCACGACGAGCGTGGCGCCGCGCTTGACCGCCTGTTTCAGATAGGTCGCGGCGACCGGATGATTCTCGGTCGGGTTGGCGCCGATGACGATGATCAGTTCGGCGTCGCGCGCGGCGGTGAACGGCGCGGTCACGGCGGCCGAACCAATGCCTTCCATCAATGCCGCCACCGACGAGGCGTGGCAGAGCCGCGTGCAGTGATCGACATTGTTGGTGTGGAAGCCGGTGCGCACCAGCTTCTGGAAGAGATAGGCCTCTTCGTTCGAGCATTTCGCCGAGCCGAACCCGGCCAGCGCATCGCCGCCTTTTTCGTCGCGAATGCGCGTCAGCCCCGAGGCCGCGCGATCGAGCGCCTCTTCCCAGGTCGCCTTGCGGAAATGCGTCCACGGATTGCGCGGGTCGATCGATTCGGCATCGTGCTTGCCGACGCCGTCCTTGCGGATCATCGGCGTCATCAGGCGATCGGCATGGCCGATATAATCGAAACCGAAGCGGCCTTTGACGCAGAGGCGTTGTTCGTTGGCGGGGCCTTCGCGCCCCTCGACCGCAACGATCTTGTCGTCCTTGATCTGATAGGTGAGCTGACACCCGACCCCGCAATAGGGACAGACGCTGTCGACTTCCCGATCGTGCGTGGCGCGTGCCTCGCCCTGGGCATCGACCAAAGCCGCCGGCAACAAGGCGCCGGTCGGACAAGCCTGCACGCATTCGCCGCAGCCGACGCAGGTGCTGTTGCCCATCGGGTCGTCGAAATCGAACACGATCTTGGCGTCGTGACCGCGCATCGCCATGCCGATCACGTCGTTGACCTGAACCTCGCGGCAGGCGCGGACGCAAAGATTGCACTGGATGCAGGCATCGAGCTGAACCGCCATCGCCGGATGCGAGCGGTCGGGCGCGGGCTGTTCACGCGCCGGGAACCGGCTGCTCGCGACGCCCACCGCATCAGCATGTTTCCAGAATTCCGATTGCGGATCGTGCGCGTGCGCGCGTTCGGGTTGGTCGGCGACCAGCAATTCGAAGACGAGCTTGCGGTTGCTGACCGCGCGTTCGCTGGCGGTTTTGACCTTCATGCCCGGCGTGGGCTTGCGGATGCACGAGGCGGCGAGCACGCGCTCGCCCTCGACCTCGACCATGCAGGCGCGGCAATTGCCGTCGGGGCGATAGCCGGGCGACGGCTTGAAGCAGAGATGCGGCAGATCGACGTCGTAGCGTTTCGCCGCGCGCCAGATGGTCTCGCCGGGATTGGCCTCGACCTCGATACCATCGAGGAAGAATTTGATGCCTTCGACCAGAACGCCCGATCCGTCGCTCATGACATTGTCCTGCTTTGCATCAGGCGACCTTTTTACGCCGTGTCCATTGCGCCAACCAGGCGTTGAGCCTTGTCTGCCATCCGGGGCCTTCGGCACGCAGAGCGGCCACGATCTCCGGATCGAGCCGGATCGTCACCGCGACCTTCTTTCGCTCGGAAACCGGCCGCCCGCGCGAGCGGCGAATCACCTTTGCGATCTCGGCGACCTGCCCGCGCGACAGCTTTTTCCGCTCGAAGAAAGCATCGGTCAACAATGGCGCGTCGGGGTCCGATCGCGCGGCCTTGGTGATCGCGCGATCTTCCTCCACCGAAATCGCTTTCAGGGAGCGAAGCGAACGGCGTTTCGCTTCAGCAGAGGTTTCTTTACTTGCTTTCACCATACCTCCGTACCTCGCGACGATTCGCCTTGCGCAGCCCGATCACGCGAACCTCGTTTTTGCGCCGCGTATAGACGAGCACATGTAGCCGACCACGAATGAAGCCAATGGCGATGAAACGCAATTCGCCATAATCCCGCCGCTCATCCACGACGATACTTGCCGTATCCCATTCGAAAGCATCGATCGATTCAAAATCGACCCCGTGTTTTTCGAAATTCGCACGGCGCTTTTCCTCATCCCAAATTGGCGCCATCTAATTTCCGTACATACAAAAATAGAACGGGCAACGCTCAATGTCGAGAAGAATACCGGCACCGGTCCCGAGTACAGACGATCCGCCTTACGACACATCCTTCGGAAAATGTTTCAGCACCATCTTCACCGGATTCATCGCCGCCTGACCCAGGCCGCAGATCGAAGAATCGGTCATCACCTTGGCCAGCTCGGTCAGCAGTTCGGCGTTCCATGTCCGCTCGGCCATGAGATGCACGGCCTTTTCGGTGCCGACGCGGCACGGCGTGCATTGGCCGCAGCTTTCGTCCTCGAAGAATTTCAGAAGATTGAGCGCGACGTCGCGCATGTTGTCCTGATCCGACAGCACGACGACCGCAGCCGAGCCGATCAACGCGCCGTGTTGTTCGAGCGTGCCGAAATCCAGCGGCAGATCGGCCATCGAGGCCGGCAGGATGCCGCCCGAGGCGCCGCCGGGCAGATAACCCTTGAAGACATGGCCGTCGAGCATGCCGTCGCAATATTCGTCGATCAGTTCCCGCACGGTCACGCCGGCCGGCGCCAGTTTCACGCCGGGCGATTTGACCCGGCCCGAGACCGAGAAGCTGCGCGGTCCCTTGCGGCCGCGACGACCATGGCTTTCGAACCAGGCCGGACCTTTCTCGACGATGTCGCGCACCCAGAACAAGGTCTCGATATTGTTGATGAGCGTGGGCCGTCCGAACAATCCGACCTGCGACGGATAAGGCGGCTTGTGACGCGGCAGGCCGCGTTTTCCCTCGATCGATTCGAGCATCGCCGATTCCTCGCCGCAGATATAAGCGCCGGCGCCGCGACGAAGATGAATCTTGGTATGACGGGACAGGCCGGCCGCTTCGAGTTTCGGCAACTCGACGAGCAGGATTTCACGAACATGCGGGTACTCGTCGCGCAGGTAGATATAGACCTCGGGCGCCTCGACCACCCACGCGGCGATCAGCATGCCTTCCAGGAAACGGTGCGGATCGGTTTCGAGATAGACGCGGTCCTTGAACGTGCCCGGCTCGCCTTCGTCGCCGTTGACCGCCATGAGGCGCGGCGCCTTTTCGGCCAGCACCGCGCGCCATTTGCGCCCGGTCGGAAATCCGGCGCCGCCAAGGCCGCGCAACTGCGCATCATCGAGCGTCTTGAGCATCGTCTCGACCGTGGTCTTGCCCGCGAGACAGGATTCGAGCAGGCGATAACCGCCCGCCGCGCGATAAGCGTCGAGATCGGAAAAGGCCGGCGGCGCGGCATGTCCGCCCTGGGTCACCGCATCGACGACGCTCGCCACCGTCGCGTGTTCGTGAAGCGCGTGGCCGACCGAAACAACCGGCGCATTATGACAGCCGCCCATGCAGGGCGCGCGCGTGACGCGGACGCCTGTCCCCACCGCCACCGGAAGATCGGCGAGAAGTTTCTCGGCCCCGAACAGCGCGCAGGAAAGACTGTCGCAGACCCGCACGGTGACCGGCGGCGGCACCTCTTCGCCATCCATCACGATGTCGAAATGCGCGTAGAACGAAGCCACCTCGTAGACCTCGACCAGCGCGAGCTTCATCTCCTGCGCCAGCGCGGTGAGATGGCGCGCGTGAAGGCAGCGATAGCGATCCTGGAGAAGGTGGAGAAACTCGATCAGCAGATCGCGGCGCCGGGGCTGTTGGCCCAGGAGCGCCTGAACTTCCTCGAGTGAATCGGCATCGACCTGACGGCCGCGTGGAAGATTGCGGCCGGGCTTCCGTCCCGAACCGGGATGGATTTGGCGCGCGACATCGTTTCGCGCCGTGGCCATCGCTTATCCTTTAAGTCGCTTCAGCATGGTCGAGCCGAGTTCGGCGGGCGATTCGGTGACCATGAAGCCGGCGGCGCGCATCGCATCCATCTTGCTCGACGCCGTGCCGGCGCCGCCCGAGATGATCGCGCCGGCATGGCCCATGCGGCGTCCCGGCGGCGCGGTCGCCCCGGCGATGAAACCGACCATCGGCTTTTTGACCTTGTTCTGCTTGACGAAATCTGCGGCCTCTTCCTCGGCCGAGCCGCCGATTTCGCCGATCATGATGATCGATTCGGTTTCCGGATCGGCGAGAAACAGCTCGAGCACGTCGATAAAATTGGTGCCGTTCACCGGATCGCCGCCGATGCCGACGCAGGTCGACTGGCCGAGACCGACCGCCGTGGTCTGCGCCACGGCTTCATAGGTCAGCGTGCCGGAGCGCGAGACGATGCCGACATGGCCTTTCTTGTGGATGTGGCCGGGCATGATGCCGATCTTGCATTCGCCGGGCGTGATCACGCCGGGGCAGTTCGGACCGATGAGCCGCGTCTTCGAGCCGACGAGCGCACGCTTCACCGTCACCATGTCGATGACCGGAATGCCTTCGGTGATGCAGATGACGAGCGGCAGCTCGGCGTCGATCGCTTCGAGGATCGCCTCGGCCGCGAACGGCGGCGGCACGTAGATCACGCTGGCATTGGCGCCGGTGGCCTTGACCGCGTCGCTGACGGTATCGAAGACCGGCAGGTCGAGATGCTTGGTGCCGCCTTTGCCCGGCGTCACGCCGCCGACCATCTTGGTGCCGTAGGCGATCGCCTGTTCGGAGTGGAAGGTCCCTTGCGAGCCGGTAAAGCCCTGACAGATGACCTTGGTATTCGCGTTGATCAGAACGGACATCAGGCTGCTTCCTTCACCGCTTTGGTGATCTTCTCGGCGGCGTCGGCGAGATTATCCGCCGACAGGATCGGCAACCCGCTCTCGGCGAGGATTTTCTTGCCGAGCTTCACGTTGGTGCCTTCGAGGCGAACCACCAGCGGGACATGCAGGCTGACCTCGCGCGCCGCGGCGACGATGCCCTCGGCGATGACGTCGCAGCGCATGATGCCGCCGAAGATGTTCACCAGAATGCCTTCGACATGCGCATCGGAGAGGATGAGCTTGAACGCGGTGGTGACGCGTTCCTTGGTGGCGCCGCCGCCGACATCGAGGAAGTTCGCCGGGCTCCCGCCATAGAGCTTGATGATGTCCATGGTCGCCATCGCGAGGCCGGCGCCGTTGACCATGCAGCCGATGCTGCCGTCGAGCTTGACGTAATTGAGCTGATGCTTGGCGGCTTCGAGTTCGGTCGGGTCTTCCTCGGCCTCGTCGCGCATCGCCTCGACATCGACGTGGCGGAAGAGCGCGTTGTCGTCGAAGTTCATCTTGGCGTCGAGGGCAAGGATGTCGCCCGCGCCGGTCACGACCAGCGGATTGATCTCGACGATCGACGCATCGAGGCTGGTGAACGCCTTGTACATGGCGAGCATGAATTTCGTCGCCGCGCCAACCTGTTTGCCTTCGAGGCCGAGCGCGAACGCGATCTTGCGCGCGTGGAAGCCTTCCATGCCGGTGACCGGGTCGATCGCGATGCGGATGATCTTTTCCGGCGTCTTGTGCGCGACCTCTTCGATCTCCATGCCGCCCTCGGTCGAGGCCATCACGGTGATGCGCGAGGTTTTGCGGTCGATCAGCATGCCGAGATAAAGCTCGCGTTTGATGTCGCAGCCTTCCTCGACATAGATGCGCTTGACCTCGCGGCCCTTGGGGCCGGTCTGCTTGGTCACGAGGACGTGGCCGAGCATGTCGGCCGCCGCCTTGCTGACTTCGTCGAGCGATTTGACGACGCGGACGCCGCCCTTGCCCGACGGGTTATCGGCAAACCGGCCGGCGCCGCGGCCGCCCGCATGGATCTGGGATTTCACGACATAGGCGGGACCGGCCAATGTGCGGGCGACCTTTTCGGCCTCCTGCGGGGTATAGGCGACCGCGCCTTTGGGCACCGCGACCCCGAATTTCTCGAGCAGGGCCTTGGCCTGGTATTCATGGATGTTCATGGTGTTTGGTAACTCTCGCTGCCAATGCGGCGGAACGCGACAGGCATAGGCCGGAACGGGGCGAAGGTAAAGATGCTGCGTTGCAGCACTATCCGACCCGCCCCTTACTCGGCCGCCGCTGTCGGTTTGCCCCCGCCGATCGCCCCCGAGGCCTTGATTTCGGCGACTTTTTTGTCGTCGTAGCGCAGGACCTGGCGGAGGATTTCCTCGGTGTGTTCGCCCAGCAAGGGCGAACGGAGCACGTCGGTCGGGCTGTCCGACAGCTTGATCGGATTGCCGACCGTCAGATATTTGCCGCGCGTCGGGTGGTCGACCTCGACGATGGTCCCGGTCTCGCGCAGGGACGGCTCCTCGGCCAATTCCTTCATCGAGAGGATCGGGCCGCAGGGAATGTCGTCCTTGTTCAGGATGTCCATCGCCTCGAACTTGGTCTTGGTCATGGTCCATTGTTCGATCGTGTCGAAGATATGCTTCAGACGCGGGAGCCGCGCATCGGGTTTGGCATAGTCGGGATGGGTGATCCATTCCTCTTTGCCGATCACCTTGCAGATCTCGGCCCAGACCGGCGCCTGGGTGATGAAATAGATGTAGGCGTTGGGGTCGGTTTCCCAGCCTTTGCATTTGAGGATCCAGCCCGGCTGGCCGCCGCCCGAATCGTTGCCGGCGCGCGGCGTCGCGTCGCCGAACGCCACGCCCTCGCCGTACTGGCTGAATTCCTTGAGCGGTCCATGCGCCAGACGCTGCTGGTCGCGCAATTTGACGCGGCAGAGATTGAGCACGCCGTCCTGCATCGCCGCTTGTACGCGCTGGCCCTTGCCGGTCACCGTGCGCTGATAAAGCGCGGTGACGATGCCGAGCGCGAGATGAAGCCCGGTGCCGCTGTCGCCGATCTGCGCCCCGGTCACCAGCGGCGGGCCATCGCGGAACCCCGTCGTCGAGGCGGAGCCGCCGGTGCATTGCGCGACATTCTCGTAGACCTTGCAGTCCTCATAGGGACCGGGGCCGAAGCCTTTGACCGATGCATAGATCAGGCGCGGATTGAGCTGTTGCAGGCGCTCCCAGGTGAACCCCATGCGATCGAGGACGCCGGGGCCGAAATTCTCGACGAGCACGTCGCAGGCCTTGACCAGGCCTTCGAGCAGTTCCTTGCCCTGTGCGTGCTTGGCGTCGATCGTGATCGAGCGCTTGTTGTGATTGAGCATGGTGAAATAGAGACTGTCGGCATTGGGCACGTCGCGGAGTTGCCCGCGCGTCACGTCGCCGGCGCCGGGCCGCTCGACCTTGATGCAGTCGGCGCCGAACCACGCCAGGAGCTGCGTGCAGGTCGGTCCCGACTGCACATGGGTGAAATCGAGAATGCGAACGCCGTCGAGTGCCTTACCCATTATTCTTCTCCCGAATTCCGCCGTTGCGTCCCTTTGATGAATCTCTTTGCGGCAACCCCCCTCAGGCGATGCCGCAAGCCGAATGACGTCCTATTTCTTCTTCAGCACGCTTTGCGGGTTGAGATTGCCGATACGTCCGCTCTCGCTGCCTGCCGCCGGATCGAGGACCGCGTTGATGAGCGTGGGCCTGCCCGAATCCATCGCCGCGTTGACGGCGCGCTTCAGCTCGTCGGGCGTCGTCGCGTTGACGCCGACGCCGCCGAACGCCTCCATCATCTTGTCGTAGCGCGCGCCTTTGACGAACACGGTGGGCGCGGGATCCTTGCTCACCGCATTGACGTCGGTGCCGCGATAGATGCCGTCGTTGTTGAAGACGACGATGCAGACCGGCAGCTCATAACGGCAGATCGTCTCGACCTCCATGCCGGAGAAGCCGAAGGCGCTATCGCCCTCGATCGCCAGCACCGGCTTGCCGGTTTCGACCGCAGCGGCGATGCACTGGCCCATGCCGATGCCCATCACGCCCCAGGTGCCGACGTCGAGCCGCTTGCGCGGCTTGTACATGTCGATCACGCCACGCGTGAGGTCGAGCGTGTTGGCGCCTTCGTTGACCAGGATCGCGTCGGGGCGTTCCTTGATGACCGTGCGCAGCACGCCCAGCGCGCCGTGATAGTCCATCGGATTGTTGTTGTTCATGAGACGCGGCGCCATTTTGGCGACGTTCTCCTCGCGCTTGGCCGCGACCGTGCCGGTCCAGTCGGCGGGCGCGGCGTTCCACTTGGCACCCATGCCATCGAGAAGAGCCGCAACACAGGAACCGATATCGCCGACCACGGGAGCGACGATCTCGACGTTGCTGTCCATCTCCTTGGGTTCGATATCGATCTGGATGAATTTCTTGGGTGCATCGCCCCAGGCCTTGCCCTTGCCGTGCGACAGCAGCCAGTTGAGCCGGGCGCCGATCAGCATGACCACGTCGGAGTCTTTCAGCACGGTCGAGCGCGCGGCACCGGCGCATTGCGGATGCGTGTCGGGCAGCAGGCCCTTGGCCATGCTCATCGGCAGGAACGGCACGCCGCTCTTTTCGACCAGCGCCTTGATCGCCTCGTCGGCCTGGGCATAGGCAGCCCCCTTGCCGAGGATGATCAGCGGGCGCTTGGCGCTCTTCAACACGTCGAGTGCGCGCGCGATCGCGGACGGCGCCGGAATCTGAGCGGGTGCCGCGTCGATCACCTTGACCAGCGACTTCCGACCGGCCTCCGCGTTCATCACCTGGCCGAACAGCTTAGCCGGCAGGTCGAGATAGACACCGCCCGGCCGACCCGACACCGACGCGCGGATCGCGCGCGCAACGCCGATGCCGATGTCAGCGGCATGCAGCACGCGGAACGCCGCTTTGCACAGCGACTTGGCGATGGCGAGTTGATCCATCTCCTCATAATCGCCCTGCTGCAGGTCGACGACCTCGCGCTCGGACGAGCCGGAGATCAGGATCATCGGGTAGCAATTGGTCGTGGCGTGCGCGAGCGCGGTGAGGCCGTTCAGAAATCCGGGCGCCGACACGGTGAGACAGATGCCCGGCTTCTTGGTCAGGAAGCCGGCGATGGCGGCGGCGTAACCGGCGTTCTGTTCGTGGCGGAACGAGAGCACGCGGATGCCTTCGGCCTGCGCCATGCGGCCGAAATCCGTGATCGGAATGCCGGGCACGCCATAGATCGTGGTGAGACCGTTGAGCTTGAGCGCATCGATGACGAGATGAAAACCGTCGGTCAGCTCCGGCTCATCGCCCCCCGCGGTCTTCGGCTGCTCGTTCAGCGTCGTCGCTTGCGCCATGTGGTTCCTTTGCGCGAAAAATCGCAATAAATCCGCCACGTTTCTAGCACATCCGTGCCGAATCGAAAGGCTTGCGTGACTCGACCATGCCGCACTGCAACACGGTTCTTGACACCCGCTCATCACGCCTTTAGAGCGCTCGCGTCATGGCGCGCGATAAAAAATTCGTCAAATTCAAAGGCCGACTTGTGATTGTCGGCTTCGGCAGCATCGGTCAGGGCATTCTTCCGCTCATCCTGCGCCACATCGACTTGAAGCCGTCGCAGATCACCATCGTTACCGCCGAAGCCGAGGGCGACGACGAGGCGAGAACCTTGCGGACGCGTTTCGTCATCGAACCGTTGACCGAGCAGAATTACGTCTCGGTGCTCGACCCGCTGATCGAAGCCGGCGATTTCCTTCTCAACGTCTCGGTCGAGGTATCGAGTCTCGCCTTGGCCGCCTTCTGTCGCGAGAAAGGCGCCCTCTATCTCGACACGTGCATCGAGCCATGGCCGGGCGGCTATACGGATCGGAACCTCACGCCATCGCTGCGATCGAATTATGCGCTGCGCGAGAAAGCGCTGGCGATGCGCGCGGCCAGCCCCGGCGGGCCGACCGCCTTGTTGACCCATGGCGCCAATCCCGGCCTCGTTCAGCATTTTCTGAAAGTCGCGTTGCTCGATCTCGCCAAGGTGACCGGCATCAACGCGCCGGCGCCCAAGGGCCGCGCCGAATGGGCGGCGCTCGCCGAAACGCTCGGCGTGAAAGTGATTCATATCGCCGAGCGCGATACGCAGGTGTCGCGCAACCCGAAGCGACCCGGCGAATTCGTCAACACCTGGTCGGTCGACGGCTTCGTCGCCGAGGGCATGCAGCCTGCCGAACTCGGCTGGGGCACGCATGAACGGCATTTCCCAACCGATGGCGGCCGGCACGATTTCGGCTGCGGCGCCGCGATCTATCTCAACCGGCCCGGCGCCGCGACCCGCGTGCGAAGCTGGACACCGCTCGAAGGGCCTTATCACGGCTTCTTGATCACCCATTCCGAGGCGATTTCGATCGCGGATTATCTGACCGTCCGCGAGGGCGACAAGACGCGTTATCGTCCGACCGTGCATTACGCCTATCACCCGTGCGACGGCGCGGTGCTGTCGCTGCACGAGATCGCCGGTAAGAATTTCCAGGTCCAGGAATCGAAGCGCCTGATCGTCGACGAGATCGATCACGGCCTCGACGAACTGGGCGTCCTCCTGCTCGGTCATCCGAAGGGTGCTTACTGGTACGGTTCGCGCCTCTCGGTCGAAGAGGCGCGCCGCCTGGTGCGCTTCAACAACGCGACGTCGCTGCAGGTCACCATCACCGCGCTCGCCGGCATGATCTGGGCGATGGAAAACCCCGAGGCGGGCATCGTCGAGGCTGACGAGATCGATCACGAGCGGATTCTCGAAATCTGCCGGCCCTATCTCGGCGAAGTCTCGGGCCATTACAGCGACTGGACGCCGCTACTCGATCGCGAGCGGCTGTTCGAGGAAGACCTCGATCGCGGCGATCCGTGGCAGTTCAAGAATTTCCGCGTGATCTGAACGCCGCGACGCGGCTCAGCCGTACTCGTCGAGCCAGAAGATATTTCCGTCCTCGACGCTGATCTCGATCGGCTCGATCGAACGGCGCGCGCAGGGGCCGGCGATGCAGTAGCCGTCCTCGGGCCGGAACACGGCGCCATGCGTGGCGCACATCAGCTTCTCGCCGGCATTGTCGAAGAACTTGTTCTCGGGCCAGTCGATCGGCGCGCCGATATGCGGGCATTCGTTGCGATAGCCGTGCAGTATCCCCTGCCACCGGATGACGAAGACCGCTTCGCGCGTGGTATCGGCGCCGAAGACGAAGCCGCGCCCCGCGCCCTCGACGATCTCGCCTTCCGCACAGAGCAGCCGTGGCGTCACGGTTTCACGCCGGCCATCTTGCAAATCAGCTTCCATTCCTCGGCGCTCACCGGCGACACCGAGAGGCGCGATTGTTTGACGAGGCCGAGATCCTTGAGCTTGGGCTCGGCCTTGATCGCGGCGAGCCTGACCGGCGTCTTGACCGGACCGACCGGCTTCACATCGACCATGACGAAGCGGCCCGCCTTGTCGCTGGGATCGGGATAGGCGGCCTTCACGATCTCCATGATGCCGACGACGTCGAGGCCTTCGTTCGAATGATAGAAGAAGGCGCGGTCGCCCGGCTTCATCGCCTTGAGATTATTCGCGGCCTGATAGTTGCGCACGCCGCTCCAGTTCGTTCGCCCGTCCTTGACGAGTTGGTCCCACGAATAGGCGCTGGGTTCGGATTTCATCAGCCAATAAGCCATCGCATTCCCCCTTGTCAGGCGCGCGCCACGATAAAGAGGCGGCGAAAATTGAGCAGCGTCTTGCCGTCGGGCCCGCGCGGAAACGCGCGGCGCAGCTTTTCGGCATAGGACGCGAGAAACCCGTCGCGCGCCGATGCATCGAGCGCGTCGAGGATCGGCCGCAGCGTGGTGCCGTGCATCCACTCGAGCACCGCGTCATCGCCGGCCAATTGATGGACATATTCGGTCAGCCAGAGATCGATACCGCCCGAGGCAAGCGGCGCCAACAGATCGTAATAAAATCGCGCCGTGCCGACCGGATCAGGTCGCAAGAGAGAGGGTGTTTCGATCTGCGGATCGAACAGTGGCGCCAAATTCGCGGCCCATGGTCCATCGAGCGCCGTGTCGCGCAGCAGCGTCTGCGACGGGTCGTCGAAATTGCGCGGCATCTGCACCGCGAGCACGCCGCCCGGCACGAGATCGGCGAGCAGGCGCGGGAACAGCGTCTCGTGATGGGTGAGCCATTGCAGCGTCGCGTTGGAATAGATGAGCGCCGCCTTGGGCGCGGCGCGCCACTGCCGGATGTCGGCCTCGACCCAGCGTATCGACGGTTCGCTTTGCCGGGCCTCGGCCAGCATCGACGCCGAACTGTCGAGCCCGATCAGATCGCGATCCGGCCAACGCGCGGCGATGGCGCGCGCGTGAATTCCCGTGCCGCACCCCAAATCGACCAGGGGACCCGGCGGCAAGTCATTGATTTGGGCCAGGAGATCGAAGCCCGGGCGCTGCCTTTCGCCACCAAATTTAAGATATTGTTGAACATTCCAAGTCATAACCATTCGAGCATAAAGCGGTCGGCGATGCGACGCAGCAGCGTTTTGCACCCCGTCCGAACTCGGATCGATGAGAAGGGACAAACAATGACGAATTGGGCCGCGACGATCGCCGCAGGGTTGAGTTTGACCCTCGTAGTGTTCAATGCCGTGTTGGTTTACGGCAACGATTCAAGCCAGATTTCGGTCACGCAGCGTCAGCAGCTCATCAATCAGGGCACCAACCTCCTGCGTATCGAGCAGGCGATGGTGCGCAGCGCCGCCTCGGCCGCCAATCCCAAGGACGACGCGTTCAACCAATTGCTGAGCCGCTACAACATCAAAGTTGCGGCCGCTCCCGCCACCCCGGAGAAAAAGTAATGACCGTCTTCGAGAAATTCCTTCCGCGCACCGAGGGCGGGCCGTCGCTCACCCTTCCCGTTGCCTTGCTGGCCGTCGCGTTCCTCGTCGCGATCGGTTTCCAGACCGTGCAGCTCATGCATCAGCGCAGCAATCTCAACACCATGATCGCCGGCCAGGAGCAGGCCGTGCAGCAGACCGTGCGTCTGCGCACCAGCATCGATGCCTTCGCCGGCGAGACCGCGGCCCTGGCCGATAAAGGCGACAACAGCGCCAAACAGGTCGTCGAGGCCCTCCGCGTCCAGAACATCAATATCAAAAACAACAATCCGCCGGTCGCCGCGAAATAACAGACCGTTGATTTGAAAGGCGTTTCTTCGGAAGCGCCTTTCTTTTGCCGATATATTACATATATAAAATGTTATTTTGTTATATTGAAACTGAGCGTGGTGTGAAATAGATTGGGCTTGTCTGAATAATTGCCGAGCCCGCCATGCTGCCGCTTGTGATCGATCTCGCAAGGCTGCGCCTCGCCCTGATCGGGCGCGGCGACGCCGCCATGCGTCGTTTGGCGAGCCTCGACGAGGCCGGCGCCGTCGACCTGATCGTCTTTTCCACCGACCCGGAATCCGCCTTGGCCGAAGCCGCCGGCGCGCGCCTCCAGCGCCGCCAGCCCACGGCTGAAGATTTCGCCGGGCTTCATGTCGTCTTCGTCGCCGACGTGCCGGAACCCGAGCGCACCATGCTGGTCGACCGGGCACGCCAAGCAGGCGCCATCGTGCACGCCGAGGATGCCCCGACGCTGACCGATATTCATGCGCCCTCGGTTCTCCGCCGGGGCGATCTCACCATCGCGGTTTCAACCGGCGGCAAGGCACCTGGGCTTGCCGTCGAAATCCGTGCTTTCCTCGGCACGATCTTCGGGCCCGAGTGGAGCGAACGGGTTCGCGCGATGGCGGCGTTGCGCCAACGTTGGCGCGCAGCCGGCGAACAAGCCGGCGCGGTCGGTCGCTTGACCACGGCGCAACTGGCCCGCTACGGCTGGCTCACGCATAAGGATGCGGTGGTCGCCAACGACCACGATGAGTCAACCGATGAAAGAGGAGACAGCACATGTCCTTGAGGCTCAACGAAACGGCACCGGATTTCACCCAGAATTCGTCCGTCGGTCCGATCCACTTTTACGAATGGGCGGGCGATTCCTGGGTCGTCCTGTTTTCGCACCCGAAGGATTTCACCCCGGTCTGCACCACCGAACTCGGCACGGTCGCGCGGCTCAAGGGCGAGTTCGACAAGCGCGGCGTCAAAGTGATTGGTCTCTCGGTCGATTCGACCGACGACCATGTCCGCTGGGCCAATGACATCAAAGAGACGCAAGGCACGGCGCCGAACTATCCGATCCTCGCCGACGCCGATTTCAAGGTGTCGAAGCTCTATGACATGCTGCCGGCCGAAGTATCGGGCGATCCGAGCAAGCGCACGCCCGCCGACAATCAGACCGTGCGCAACGTGTTCATCATCGGCCCCGACAAGAAGATCAAATTGATCCTGGTCTATCCGATGGCGACCGGGCGCAATTTCGACGAGATCCTGCGCGTGATCGATTCGATGCAGCTCACCGTCGCGCACAAGGTGGCGACACCGGCGAACTGGAAACAGGGCGACGACGTCATCATCACCACGGCGGTCAGCGACGAGGAAGCCAAGACCAAGTTCCCGAAGGGCTTCAAGACGCTGCGGCCCTATCTCCGGCTCACGCCGCAACCCTGATCGGAATGCGTCGCCCATCATGCAACTGGTGACCGGCAATCGGCTGCGCGACGGCGTGCCGGTCTATTTTATCGAGGGCGGGCGATGGTCGCCCGCCCTCGACGACGCGAGTCTGGTCGACGACTCGAAAGCCGATTCTCTTTTGGCTGAAGCGCTCGGCGGGCCGAAGCCATTGCCGGTGGTCGCCCCGATACTGATCGAGGCGACGCGACAGAACGGACATATCGAAGGTTTGAGCCTGCGCGAGCGCATCCGGGCGCAAGGTCCGACGACCGGACCGATGACCCATCAGCGTCTCGTGATCCCCGGAGCATCCTGACCTCATGTACCGTTACGACGACTTCGATCATCGCTTCATCGACGAGCGCGTCGCGCAATACCGCGACCAGGTGCGCCGCCGCCTTGCCGGACAATTGAGCGAAGACGAGTTCCGCCCGCTGCGGCTGATGAACGGGCTCTATCTCCAGCTTCACGCCTACATGCTGCGGGTCGCGATTCCTTACGGCGTGCTCTCCTCGAATCAGCTCAGGAAGCTCGCGCAGATCGGGCGGCGCTTCGATCGCGGCTATGGGCATTTCACCACGCGGCAGAACATCCAGTTCCATTGGATCAAGCTCGAGGAGACGCCGGATATCCTGGCCGAACTCGCGAGCGTCGAGATGCACGCGATCCAGACCAGCGGTAATTCCTTCCGCAACACCACCACCGATCCATTCGCCGGCGCTGCCGCCGACGAGATCGAGGATCCGCGCACCTATGCCGAGATCATCCGGCAATGGTCGACGCTGCATCCCGAGTTCTCGTTCCTGCCGCGCAAGTTCAAGATCGCGATCTCGGCGGCGACCGAAGACCGCGCCGCGGTGAAGATGCACGATCTTGGGCTTTACCTGCGCCGCAACGAGGCCGGCGAGATCGGTTTCGAGGTCATGGTCGGCGGCGGGCTTGGCCGCACGCCGCTGCTCTCGCACACGATCAATCCGTTCGTGCCGCGCCGCCACCTCTTCTCGTATCTCGAAGCGGTTTTGCGCGTCTACAACCAGTATGGCCGGCGCGACAATCTTTATAAGTCGCGCATCAAGATTCTGGTTCAGAGCCTCGGCCCGAAGAAATTCGCCGAGGAAGTCGAGGCGGAATGGAATGCCTCGGATCGCGAAGCCGTGGCCTTGCCCGATACCTATGTGCGCGAAATCGCCGCTGCCTTCGCGCCGCCGAATTATGACCGTTCGCCGACCGATGAAGGCGCGATCACGCGCGACGCCGCCGGCAACTCCGGCTTCGCGCGCTGGCTCAAGCACAACATTGCCACCCACAAAGTGCCCGACCACGCGATCGTCACGATCTCGCTCAAACCGATCGGCGAGACGCCGGGCGACTGCACCTCGGATCAGATGGACCTGATCGCCGCTCTCGCCGACGAATTGGGCCATGGCGAGATTCGCGTCACCTACGAGCAGAACCTGGTGCTGCCGCATGTCCGGCGCGACAGGCTCTTCACCTTGTGGCAGAAGCTCGACGCAGCCGGTCTCGGCTCGTCCAATATCGGATTGATCAGCGACATCATCTGCTGCCCCGGCATGGATTATTGCAGCCTCGCCACCGCGCGCTCGATTCCGGTGGCGCAGGATCTGTCGCGCCATCTCGCCGCGCGCGAAGAGGCGATCGGCAATTTCAGCATCAAGATTTCCGGCTGCATCAACGCGTGCGGCCATCATCATCTCGGCAATATCGGCATCCTGGGCGTCGATAAGAACGGCGAGGAGGTCTATCAGATCACGCTCGGGGGCGACGCCGGCAACGACGCCGCGATCGGCGCCATCTTGGGGCCGGCGGTCAAAAGCGGCGAAGTCACCGCGTCGATCGACAAGCTGATCGATGTCTATCTGGACCGGCGCGAGGGCAGCGAACGCTTTCCCGAAACCTATCGCCGCATCGGCGCCAAGCCCTTCAAGGACGCGCTCTATGCTCCTCGTTGAGGACGGCACGCTCGGCGAGGATCGCTGGCGTCATCTTGAGGACGACGAAGCCGTGCCCGAAGACCCGGCGATCACCGTGTCGCTCGCGCGCTGGCTAAAGACGCGCGACACGCTGCGCACGCATAACGGCAAGCTCGGCCTGCGCCTGCCCAACAATGCCGCGCCCGAGGAGATCGCACCCGATCTCGACCGGCTCGACCTCATCGTCCTGAATTTTCCGAAATTCACCGACGGCCGCGCCTATTCGCAAGCGCGATTGCTGCGCGACCGTTTTGGCTACAAGGGCGAGTTGCGCGCCACCGGCGACGTGTTGCGCGACCAGTTGCTGTTCATGCGGCGATGCGGCTTCAACAGCTTCGTCGTCGGCGAGCGCGCGGTCGCCGAAGAATGGGGCAAGGCTTTCGGCGAAGTCGACGTGTTCTATCAGAAAGCCGCCGACGGCACGCCCTGGGTCATGCGGCAACGGCTCGGCAAACCAAACTAATCACGGTTAACCGATCCTTCACTTCACCCTTCGTTAGTGCCTTGGGCCTATCGTTTCAGTGCCGGGAAAGACTTGGTATCGAGGGTTGAGGCCCGGCTGTTATGAGTTTTCGCGCGCGATGGCCGCGACCGGGACGGTCCCCCCTCAGCCACCCCGGTCGCGGCCGCTTTCTTTTTCAAGCGCCGCTCACACTCATCCCAATCGATAATCCTGCTGGTCTTCGTAGATCGAACCGCTTTTCGTGAGATAGCTCGCGATGAGGGTGAAGTGCCGCACCGCGAAGGGTGCGGCACGAAACAGTCCATGCTCGGCGAGATAGGCCGGCAACCGTGTTTCGGAGGGACGTTTCAATCGCGCCAGCGTGACATGCGGCGTGTAACGGCGTTCGTCGGGCACGAAGCCGAGACGGTTGATCGCGCTGTCGACTTTTTCCTGGAGATGCAGAAGCGCCGGATTGCGCTCGACCCCGACAAAGAGCTGACGCAGGCCGAAATGCCCGACGCCGGCGAGCGCGAGATCGAAACCGGGTGCGTGAATACGCGCGAGCGCCGCGTCGATATCGACCGCCTGACCTTCGTCGACTTCGCCGATGAAGCGCAGCGTCAGGTGATAATTCCCCGGATCGACCCATTTGGCACCCGGCACGCCACCGGCCAGGAGCGACAATCTGAGTTTCAATTCCGGCGGCAACCCGATGCCGACGAAGAGACGCAGCATGGTGTCAGCCCGTGGGCTTCGGCAGCAAGCGTTCCACCGCCGGCGCGATCCGCCCGACGATCACGGCGACGCCCGCCGGGTTGGGATGAAGCATATCCGGCTGATTGAGCGCGGGATCGAACGCCACGCCGTCGAGATAGAACGGATAGAGCGGCACGCCGTATTTTTTGGCGAGATCGGGATAGATCGCATCAAAGTCGCGCGCGTAATCGGCGCCCCAATTGTTCGGCGCGCGCATCCCGATCAACAGCACCTTGATCTTCGCCGCCGTCAGCTTCGCCAGCATGGCATCGAGATTGTCGCGTGCCTGTTTCGGATCGAGGCCGCGCAGCATGTCGTTGGCGCCGAGTTCGAGCAGCACGAGATCGGGGCGCGAGCCGAGCGCCCAGTCGAGCCGCGCCTTGCCGCCCGCGGTGGTGTCGCCCGACACGCCGGCATTGTCGATCTCGACCGCATAGCCGTCAGCTTTCAAGCGTTCGGCCAGACGCACCGGAAACGCGTCCGACGGGCCAACACCGTAACCGGCGGTGAGACTGTCGCCGAAAGCGACGATGCGCGTCGTCGCCCACGCCGAAAGCGGCATTAACAAAAGCGTGATCGCCACCAGGAAACCGCCGCTTCGTTTGACAAAGGCGGCGGCGCCACCATAACCCCGGTGCGTGGAGACGAGACGGTAAAGCATGGAAAAGCCGCTGATCCTCTTGGAGGATGTACGCCTGACACTGGCGAGCGCGGCGGGCCCCGTCAACGTCCTGCGCGGCGTCTCGCTGGCGATCGAACCGGGCCTCACGATCGGCCTGGTCGGCCCGTCGGGTTCCGGCAAATCGACCTTGATGATGGTGATGGGCGGGCTCGAACGCGCCAGCGCCGGCAAGGTCGAGATCGCGGGCCACGATCTCAACGCTCTCGACGAAGACGGCCTCGCGCGGTTTCGCCGCGACAATGTCGGCATCGTCTTTCAATCTTTTCATCTCATCCCGACCATGACCGCGCTTGAAAACGTGGCGGTGCCCCTGGAACTGGGCGGGCGCGACGACGCGTTCGCCGCCGCGCGCGCGGGATTGGAAGCCGTCGGGCTCGGCGCGCGCGTGCTCCACTATCCCTCGCAACTCTCGGGCGGCGAGCAGCAGCGCGTCGCCATCGCCCGCGCCTTTGCCTCACGGCCGAAAGTCCTGCTGGCCGATGAGCCGACCGGCAATCTCGATGGCGCGACCGGACGTCAGGTGATGGACCTTCTGTTTCAGCTTCATCGCGACGCCGGCAGCACGTTCCTGCTGATCACCCACGATCCCGAATTGGCCAAGCGATGCGACCGGATCATCAGTCTGGTCGACGGACAGATCGCGGGCGGCGAAACCTGATGGCGATGGCAGGCCTCGCCTTGCGCCTGGCGCGGCGCGAATTGCGCGGCGGCCTCAAGGGATTTCGCATCTTCCTCGCCAGCCTGACGCTGGGTGTCGCGGTGATCGCGGGCGTCGGCTCTCTGTCCAGCGCGGTCAATGCCGGTCTTACCGGCGACGCGCGCGCCATTCTCGGCGGCGATGTCGAGTTTCATCTGGCCCAGCGCCCGGCCGGCGAGGCCGAGCGCGGCTTTCTCGCCAATGAAGGCACGTTGTCCGCAACCACACAATTGCGCGCGATGGCGATCACCAGCGACGGCAATCAGCGCAGCCTGATCGAATTGAAATCGGTCGATAGCGCTTATCCGCTCTACGGCGCGGTCACGCTCGACCCGCCGCAGGATTTCGCGGCGGCCTTGGCGCAGCGCGACGGGGTATGGGGCGCCGTGGCGGCGCAGGCGTTGCTCGACCGCCTGAAACTCAAACTCGGCGACGCGATCCGTGTCGGCACCGGCAGCGTCGTCCTGCGCGCCGTGATTACCCACGAACCCGACAATGTCAGCGGCATCTATGAGCTGGGTCCACGCGTGATCGTGGCGCGCGGCGCGCTGGCCGCGACCGGATTATTGGCACCCGGCACGCTCGCCGAATATTCCTATCGCTTGAGACTGCCCGCCGGTGTCGCGGTCCCGACCGTCATCGCGGCGGCCCAGGCCAAATTCCCCGAAGCGGGTTGGCGCATTCGCAGCTTCGGCGATTCCGCCCCGAGCCTTCAGCTGCTTCTCGATCGGGTGACCGTGTTCATGACGCTGGTCGGATTGACCGCGCTGATGGTCGGCGGGGTCGGCGTCGGCAACGCGGTCGAGAGTTATCTCGCGGGCAAGACCGCCACCATCGCGACGCTGAAATGTCTGGGCGCGCCGCGCGGCCTCGTCTTCTCGATCTATCTCGCCCAGATCATGGCGCTGGCGGTGATCGGCATCGCGGTCGGCGTGGCCCTCGGCGCGGCGGTTCCTTTCATCGCCGTGCCGCTCCTGCCGGCCGTCCTGCCGATCGAGGCAAAGATCGCGGTCTATCCGACGCCGCTCCTGCTGGCCGGCGTCTATGGGTTTCTGGCGACGCTCGCTTTCGCCGCGTGGCCGGTCGGCCGTGCGTGCGAGACGCGCGCCGCGAGTCTCTTCCGCAATCTGGTCGAGCCCGAGCAAACGCGGCCCGGCCTCCTGCCCGGCGCGCTGGCGGCCTCGAGCGCTTTGGCGCTGGCGGCTTTGGCGTTCTTCAGCGCGCCCGACCGCACGATCGCGACGTGGTTCATCCTCGGCGCCGGCGGCGCGTTGATCGTGTTCCGTCTCGCCGCGCAGGCGATGATCTATGCCGCACGCCGCGCCGGGCGACCGCGCCAGCCGAGCCTGCGCCTCGCGCTCGCCAATCTCTATCGGCCGGGTGCCGCGACCATCGGCGTCGTCGTATCCCTCGGCCTCGGTCTCGCCGTGCTGGTCGCGGTGACGCTGGTGCGCGGCAATCTTGCCGACGAGATCGAGGGCGGCATTCCGCAACGCGCGCCGTCTTTCTTCTTCATCGACCTGCAGCCCGATCAGATCGATGCGTTCGACCGGCTGCTCGCGGGAATGCCCGCCGTCACCGACGTGCATCAGGTGCCGAGCCTGCGCGGACGCATCGCCGCGTTGAACGGGGTGCCGGTCGAGCGCGCGCTGGTCGGACCCGATGCGCGCTGGGCCACCAACTCGGAGCGCGGCCTGACCTATGCCGCGAGCCTGCCGCCGGGATCGCGGCTGGTCGGCGGGCAATGGTGGGCGACCGATTATCGCGGACCGCCGCTCGTCTCCTTCGCCGCCGATCTGGCGCGCGGCATGAAGCTCACCATCGGCGACACGATCACGGTCAACGTGCTGGGCCGCGACGTGACCGCGACCATCGCCAGCCTGCGCGAGATCGACTGGAACTCGCTCAACATCAATTTCGCGATGGTGTTCTCGCCCGGCACACTCGATGGCGCGCCGCAAAGCTTCATTGCCACCGCGCGCACCCCGACGGCGAACGAGATCGCGCTCGAACGCGCGGTCACCGATACGTTCCCCAACGTCTCGGCAATCGGCGTCAAGGACGCGCTGGCCACGCTGAACGAGATCGTCACCGCGATCGCCGCGGCGATCCGCATCACGGCGGGTGTGACCCTGGTGTCCGGCGCGCTGGTTCTGGCGGGCGCCATCGCCGCCGGGCATCGGCGCCGCGTCTATGAGGCCGTGGTTCTCAAAGTGTTGGGCGCGACACGACGCCAGGTCGCTCACACGTTTTTGATCGAATACGGACTTTTAGGTCTGGCTTCCTCGCTCATCGCTGCGATCATCGGCAGCGTGGCAGCGTATTTCGTGCTGACCCGGGTCATGCACGCACCTTGGAGCTTCATGGCGGGCAGTGTCGCGATCACGACACTGGGCGCCACGGCGTTCACCCTGGTGGCCGGGTTTGCCGGAACGTGGCACGCACTGGGCGCCAAGGCAGCGCCGTTTCTCAGAAACGAATAAGCCGATGCGGGAGAAATACGTCGATGAGCGAAGAATCAGTCGATCCGAAGCGCCTCGTCTTTCCGGGATTGGCCGGGCTCTATAACGCCGGTTCGCGCTATTCCTATGCGTTCATGCGCTTTTGCACCGGCGCGGTCCTGGTCCCGCACGGAATCCAGAAGCTGATGTTGTTGCCGCCCGACCGCTATGTCGCGAACATCGCGCAGCACGCAATTCCGGGCGCGACGCTGCTGGCCTGGCTGATGGTCTTCACCGAATCCTTCTGTGCCGCTTTCCTCGCGCTTGGGCTGTTCACCCGCTTTGCCGCCGCCGCGATCTGGATCGAGATGGCGGTCATCATCGTCCTGTTCCAATGGCAGTTCGGCTATTTCTGGACCAACCGCGGCATCGAATACGCGCTGCTCTGGCTGCTGCTCTGCACTGCGATCCTGTTTCGCGGCGGCGGCCGCTATTCGCTCGATCACTATCTCGGGCGGGAGCTTTAACGCGGATCAGACTTCCGCGTGATCGAACAGCAGCATCGAGACGCGGTTGCCCGAGAAGGTTGCCGCATCGGCCGCCGCGGCCTGGCCTTCGGGACTGGCGAAGGCTGCCTTGATCGCGGCCATGTCGTCGAAATGCAAAACGGCGACGAGGTGGAACGGCGACGGTCCGGCGGGCGTTGCCACCATGCCGCGACTCACTTCGTATTTTTTGAGGCCGGGAATTTTCTTCGCGAGCGGGACGTGAACCTCGAAGTAATGCTTGTCGAACGCCGCCGGATTCGCGGGCATGTCATAGGTCACCACCATACGCGCCATTCGATTTCTCCCTGTTGACTGACGTGAATTAAGCCGCGAGCAATTTGTCGAGACAGTTGAGCGTGGAATTCCAGCCCCAGCCATGCTGGTCGCGACTCTCGACCGACTCGAATTCCTTTTGGGCGATGACGAGCTTGGTCCCGCCCGGTGCCGCCTCGAAAGTCACGGTGACTTCGGTTTCATGCCCGCGCGCACCTTTGTCGTCTTCCCAGGCCCAGGTGAAGACGAGACGCCGGGGCGCTTCGATCGTGCGATACATGCCGCTCACCGTCATGCGCTTGCCCTCGGGTCCGCCCATCGTCGTGCGCCATTGACCGCCGGGCCGAATATCGAGGGCGTGCACCGGAATGTCGAAGCCCTCGGGCCCCCACCATTTGATCAGAAGCTCGGGCTTCGTCCAATGCGCGAAGACGCGTTCGGGGGGCGCCGCGATCAGCCGTTCGAGATGCAGTTCGGTATCGCTCATGATTTCCTCCGGTTCGGTGTATCAGACGCCAGCACGGCTTCGAGTCGATCGAGCGCCGCGTTCCAGTGCGCGCGCTGATGCGTGATCCAGGATTCAGCAGCTTCCAGCGCCTCAGGCCGCGCGCGGATCAGGCGGCGCTGACGATCGGCGCGGCGCTCGATCAGGCCGGCCCGCTGCAACACGGCAAGGTGCCGCGAGATCGCCGGCATGCTGACGGCAAACGGCGCCGCGATATCGCCGACCGCGAGTTCACCCTTGGCCAGAAGCCGCTCGACGATCGCGCGGCGGATCGGATCGGCCAGCGCGCCGAAGACGCGGTCGAGGGGAACGGACGCAGCGCTCATCGCGGGGTTTCATTATTTAACATTATTGTTAAATAACACGCGGCCCCCAGCGGCGTCAATTGCGTCGTCGCGCCATGCGGTTTTCCGGGCCTTTGCGGCATTATGGTGCCGCGAATAACGATTAAATCCCCGTCACGCGGAACACCGGGTCAGAGAAGTCAAACAATATCAATAAGTTGTGGTAACGTTGACCGCTTCGACCATCATTGAATTCGGTACGGAACCTGCCAATATCCTTCCCAGTTCCCGTCACGCGCATAACCCATCAGGGGGATTCATGTCATTCGATTCGGGCAACCGCTGGACCTCCAGCGCCAATACGGCCATTCCGCAAGTCGGAGTCGACGCCGGACTGCGCAGCTACATGCTGCGGGTTTACAATTACATGGCCATCGGCCTCGCGCTCACCGGCATCGTCGCTTATGGCGCGGTCGCGACCGGCCTCTATCAGGCGATCGCCGGCACGTTCATTTACTGGATCGTGATCTTCGCGCCGCTCGGCCTCGTGTTGCTGCTGAGCTTCCGCATCCAGAGCATGAGTCTTCCCGCCGCCCAGGCCAGCTTCTGGGGTTATGCGGCGCTGGTCGGTCTATCGCTCGCCGGATTGCTTCTGGTCTATACCGGCGAAAGCGTCGCGCGCGTCTTCTTCATCACGGCCGCAACGTTC
Source organism: uncultured Rhodospirillales bacterium (assembly GCA_903828515.1). Classification (GTDB taxonomy): domain Bacteria; phylum Pseudomonadota; class Alphaproteobacteria; order ATCC43930; family CGMCC-115725; genus CAIKMD01. The sequence goes on from CAIKMD010000003.1 coordinate 84,898, forward strand.
CTCGCCATGAGCCTTTACGGCTACACCACCAAGACCGATCTCGCGAAGTTCGGATCCTTCCTGTTCATGGGGCTGATCGGCATCGTCATCGCCTCGGTGGTGAACATCTTCCTCGCCTCGTCCGCGCTGCAGTTCATGATCTCAGTGATCGGCGTGATCGTGTTCACCGGCCTGACCGCCTGGGACACGCAGAACATAAAAGAGATGTATTGGGCGGGCGACGACGACGTGGTCGCCGGCAAGAAGGCGGTGATGGGTGCGTTGAGGCTCTATCTCGATTTCATCAACCTCTTCGTCATGCTGATGCAGTTGATGGGAAATCGCCGCGACTGACGCGGGGCCCTATTCGATCTCACGCGAAGGCCCGGGAGCACCAGCTTCCGGGCCTTTTGCTTGCGCGATCAGGCGCGGCCGTAAACGGGAACGATCGCGCCGCTGGTGATCTTGTTTTCCGGCGACGCCAACTGACAGATCATCGCGGCGACCTCTTCGACCTTGGGCCAGGTCGCGTAATCCGCCTTGGGCATCGCCTGGCGGTTGCTGGGCGTATCCATGATCGAGGGCGCGACGGCGTTGACCAGAATGTTATCGTTGACGACTTCGACCGCCAAAGCCTGGGTCAGCACGACGACGCCGCCCTTGCTGGCGGCATAAGCGACCGAGCCGGCCCCGAGACGCGGTTCGAGCGCGGGCCGGGCCGCGACGTTGACGATGCGGCCGCCGCCGGTGCGCTTCATCCGCCGCACCGCCGCCGAACAACAGAGGAAAGACGTCACGAGATTGTTGCGCAGCATGCCCATCAATTCGGCTTCATCGGTCTCCGCCACCAACGACGCGGCAAAGCCACCCGCGAGATGGATCGAAGCCCACAGCTTCGGCACACCGTCATAGATCCGTTCGACCACGGTCTGCGACGTGATGTTGGCGCCGGCGACGAGCTTCACGCGCGGATGCGCGCGATGCACATAATTGCGCTCTTCCAGATCGATGTAATACGGCACGTGGCAGGTCGCGCCGCTCTTCAGCAGGATGCTCACGACCGCGGCGCCCAGGGCGCCGGTGCCGCCCGTCACGATCACGTTCCGGTCGCGGAAATCCATCTCAGAAATCCGTGCAGCGGCCGTTGAACTCCCAATCGCCGTGACGCGTCGGCTCGGGACCCGGTGGGCCGCCGATTTCACGCGGTTCGGGTTTGGACGCCGCCGGCGCGGGCGTCGGTTTGGTATCGGATTTCGCAGGTTCGGGCTTGCTCATGCCCTTTATATGAGACCAAGCCCGCTCTTTTGCCAAGAGCGCGCCGCCCGTATCCTGTATAGAGCGATGATGAATGCACCGTCACCGCTGACCGCCGAGCCTGTCGAGGATTGTCCGCGCTGCGGCAAGCCGCCCGCGCTGTGCGTCTGCGCGGATATCACAACGATCGACAACCGCGTCGCGGTCTTGATCCTGCAGCACCCGCAGGAGCAGGACCGCGAACTCGGCTCGGCACGATTGGCCGCGCTGTCGCTCACCCATGCCACGCTCAAGACCGGCCTGTCCTGGCCGAGCCTTCCCAAAGCACTGGGCAAGCAAGTCGATCCGAAGCGCTGGGCGATTCTCTATCTCGGCTCGGCATCGGCGGAGACGCTGCCGCGCGACCGCGAGATCGTGGCGCTCGACGCCAAGGGCGTCGCCTTGCCGGATCGCGATCAGGCGAAACTGCTCGGCGATATCCAGGGGATCATCGTGATCGACGGAAGCTGGAGCCAGGCGAAAACCTTGTGGTGGCGGAACGCCTGGGTGTTGAAGTGCCGGCGCGTGGCGCTCAACCCGAAACGCAAATCGCTTTACGGAAAACTGCGTCGCGAACCACGCCGCGAAGGCCTCGCCACGATCGAAGCCATCGGTCTGGCCTTGTCGCTGATCGAACGACGTCCCGAGATCGCAACGAAGCTCGATGGAAATTTTATGCGGCTGCTTAACCGCTTTCACACAAAAGCCGCGCAAACGTGAACGAAGCGCGGCTTTTTTCGGGCGAAACTAAGAAAATCAAAAGGTATTGAAGCGGTCACGATAAAACGCCAGCTACAGATGATGCGTAGTGCGTTTAATGTACAAGCCATGACCAGCCCACCTTCCGCGCGCGGCGCCGCTCTCGACCTGATCGGCGCCGTGCTTCGTCAGAAGCATCCACTCGACGAAGCGATCGATGAGCATAGCGCGCTCGCCGAGTTGCCGCCGCGCGATCGGGCCTTCGCGCGGCTTCTGCTCGCTACCGTACTGAGACGCCTGGGTCAGATCGATGCGCTGATCGCGCATTGCCTCGAGAAGCCGCTGCCGGCGCGCGCCGCCGTGACACAGGATCTGCTGCGCCTCGGTTTGGCGCAGTTGTTGTTTTTGCGAACCCCACCGCATGCGGCGGTCGCGACGACCGTCGATCTCGCCGAGGCGCGCGGTTTTCTTTCCTACAAGGGACTCGTCAACGCGGTGCTGCGCCGCTTGAGCCAGGAAGGCGCGGCGCTGGTCGAAGCGCAAGACCAGGCCCGCCTCAACACACCGCAATGGCTGTGGCGGAATTGGTGCGAGGCCTATGGCGAGCCGACCGCGCACGCGATCGCCATCGCCCATCTTCACGAAGCGCCGCTCGACATTTCCGTCCGCAGCGATCCGCAAGCGTGGTGCGAGCGTCTCGACGCGACGCTGCTCTCGACCGGCACGTTGCGCCGGCAAGCCGGTGGTCCGATCGCCAGCCTCCCCGGTTATGGCGACGGCGAATGGTGGGTGCAGGACGCCGCCGCCGCCTTGCCGGTCAAACTCCTCGGCAACATCGCCAACGAAACCGTGATCGATCTCTGTGCCGCACCGGGCGGCAAGACCGCGCAGATCGCCGCCGCGGGCGCGCACGCGATCGCGCTCGATCGCTCGCCACGCCGGGTCGAGCGTCTCGCCAGCAATCTCGCCCGGCTCAAGCTCACGGTCGAAACCCAGGTCGCCGATGCGATTCAGTGGCGGCCGCCCGAACCGGTCAAGTTCATCCTGTTGGATGCGCCGTGTACCGCGACCGGCGCGATCCGCCGGCATCCCGACGTGCCGCATCTCAAAACCATGGACGACGTGGGCCGGTTGGCCGGGGTTCAGGAACGGCTTCTGCATGCCGCGGTCGAGATGTTGGCGCCGGGCGGAATCCTGGTTTATTGCACCTGCTCGCTGGAACCCCAGGAAGGCCGGATGCAGATCGAGCGGTTGTTGGGCAAGGGCGCACCGGTCGTCCGCGTCCCCCTCGACGCGGCCGAAATCGGCGGGCTGAGCGAGTGCATCAGCCCGGACGGCGACCTGCGCACCCTGCCCTGTCACATGGCCGACAAGGAAGGCCTCGACGGATTTTTCGCGGCGCGACTCCGCCGCGCTTGACACCTCCCTTCCGTCCCTGTCTGCTCGCGGGCGATGAAAAACGAACCGCCGCGCATTGACTGGCCCGAAGAGGGCCCGACCCGTTCACCCTATCGGGTGATGAACGATCCCGAGATTTACCGCCAGGAGATGCAGCGCATCTTTCGCGGGCCGGTCTGGCATTATCTCTGCCTCGATTGCGAGATTCCCAACGCGGGCGATTTCCGCACCACCTTCATCGGCGAGAATCCGATCATCGTGACCCGCGATGCCGACGGCGGCATCAACGCGATGGTCAATCGCTGCGCCCACAAGGGCGCGCTGCTCTGCATCGATCCGTGCGGCAATCGCAAGGAATTCGCCTGCGTCTATCATGCCTGGACCTACAGCCTCAAAGGCGACCTGACCGCCGTCGCGTTTCAGCGCGGGCTTGCCGGCACCGGCGGCATGCCGTCCGACTTCGATCTGAAGCAGCACGGACTCGAGCGTGTGCGCGTCGAGAATTTCTGCGGCATGGTCTACGGCACGTTCGACGACAAGCTCGAAGACGTCGAAACCTATCTCGGCCCCGAGATGTCCGCGCATGTCCGCCGCATCTTCAACCGGCCGGTCGAGGTGATCGGCTATTCGCACCAGTTGCTGCCGAACAACTGGAAACTCTACATGGAGAATTCGCGCGACCCCTATCACGCGACGATCCTTCATGCCTTCTATGCGACGTTCAAACTCAACCGCCTCTCGATGCAGGGCGGCGTCGCGCTCGGCCATAATGGCTGGCACAATTTGCTTTATTCGGCGGCGGAACGCGACATCCAGAAGGACGATTACCAGGGCAAGGGATTGCGCTCGGTGATCAAGGATGTCGGTCTCGAAGACAGCTCGTTCCTGACCCGGCTGCAGGAATTCGACGACGGCATCACCGTCGCGATCCAGTCGATCTTTCCGACCTGCAACACGCAGCAGATCTACAACACGCTGGCGATCCGCCAGACCGTGCCGCTCGGCCTGACCAAGTCCGAACTGCACGTCACCTGCTTCGGCTACAAGGACGACGACGCCGAGTTGCGCCGCATGCGCAATCAGCAGGCCAATCTGATCGGCCCGGCCGGTTATGTCTCGATGGAGGACGGCTCGGTCGGCGGCTATGTCCAGCGCGGCATCGCCGGCGCGGACAAGGATGAGGCCTCGATCATGGAAATGGGCGGCCGCGACATCAAACAGTCGCCCGGCGTGCGCGCGACCGAAGTGGCGTTGCGCGGCTTCTGGCAAGCCTATCGCGAGCTGATGGGTTTCTGATCATGGCGAAAGCAACGCTCGACGACGCCACGCGGCGGAAGATCACCGACCTCAACGATTCCTATATCCGCGCGATCGACGACGACCGGCTCGAAGAATGGCCGGTACTGTTCACCGAGAAATGCCTTTATCGCATCACCACGCGCGAGAATTACGCGCGCGGCTTCGAGATGCCGCTGATGGAAGGCATCAGCCGCGGCATGCTGATCGATCGCGTCACCGGCTATCGCCGCGTCAATATCTATGAGCCGCATCGTTACACGCACATGGTGTCGGGCCTTGCCGTCGAAAAAATCGACGGCAACCGCGTCACCTGCCGCCAGAACTATCTCGTCATCCGCACCATGATCAACGGCGAGATGACCGTGTTCTCGGCCGGCATCTATTACGACAAGATCCTGCTCGGCGCCGACGGCGCGATGTTCGAGGAGCGGATCGTGGTGCAGGAATCCTGCCGGGTCGATACGCTTCTCGTGATTCCGCTTTGACCGACGGCGGCGCGACCCTGACCGCCGCGGAAGCGGCGTTCCTCGTTGCCGCCGCCGACACGATCATTCCCGCCGACGAACTCTCGCCCTCGGGCAGCCAGTGCGGCGTGGTCGATTTCATCGACCGCGAATTGGCGGGACCCTACGGCCAGGGCGTGCGACTGTACCGCGACGGGCCCATCGTCAAAGGCAAGAAAGAGCACGGCTATCAATTGGGCCTCGCCCCGCGCGACTTCTTTCGCATCGGGATCGAAGCGGCTGACGATTGGACCCGCGCGACCTATCAGAAGAATTTCGCTGAACTCGACGAGGCCGGGCGCCAGGCCGCCCTGACCGCGATGGAAACCGGCAAAGCAGCGTTCGAGAATTTCAACGCGCGCGAATTCTTCGAGGCATTGATCGCGATCGTGATGGAAGGGTTCTTCGCCGATCCGATCCATGGCGGCAATCGCGACGGGGCCGGATGGAAGATGGTCGGCTATCCCGGCCTGCCCGCCGATTACCGGGCGACGATCGAACCCAATCGCGGCAAGCGCCTTGATATCGTGCCGCGCGGAATCGCGGATCGTCGATAGATCATGGTCACGCGGCTCAAGGAAACCGATGCGGTGGTGATCGGAATCGGCTGGACTGGTTCGATCCTCGCGCTGGAACTCGCCAAGGCCGGATTGAATGTCGTGGGTCTCGAACGCGGCGCCGCGCGTCGGCCCGATAAGGATTTCGCGACACCGGAAATTCGCGACGAACTCACTTACGCCGTGCGGCAGAAACTGGTGCAGGACCCGGCGGTCGAAACTTTCACCATGCGCCACGAGAGCGGCGAGACGGCGCTGCCGATCCGCCGCTTCGGCGCGTTCCTGCCCGGCATGGGATTGGGCGGTGCCGGCACGATCTGGAACGGGCTGACCTGGCGCTTCCTGCCGTTCGATCATCAATTGCGCAGCCGGATCGAAGCGCGTTACGGCAAAAGCGCGATCCCCGTCGACATGACGATTGCCGATTGGCAGATGAGCTATGACGAACTCGAACCGTTCTATGAGCGGTTCGAGAAATTATGCGGCACCTCGGGTAAGGCAGGCAATCTCCGTGGCACGCGGATCGACGGCGGCAATATCTTCGAAGGTCCGCGCCAATCCGATTACCCCAACCGGCCGCTCACCCAATCGCAGGCCGGCGCCTTGTTCGAACGCGCGGCCAAGAGCCTCGGCTATCATCCCTATCCGACTCCGGCCAGCACGATCAGCGCCGCCTATACCAATCCCGAAGGCGCGGTAATGGGCGCTTGCGAATATTGCGGGCATTGCGACCGCTTCGGGTGTGCGGTCAACGCCAAGGCCAGCCCCAACGCCTCGGTCTTGCCGATCCTCCTGCAGGATCGTCACTTCACGTTGCGCGCCGATTCGTTCGTGACGCAGATCGTCTATGACAAGGCATCGCGCAAGGCGACCGCCGTGCGTTATGTCGATATGAACACCGGCCAGGAATTCGAACAGCCGGCCGGACTGATCGCGCTGTGCTCCTACACATTCAGCAACACGCGCCTCATGCTGCTGTCCGGCATCGGCACGCCTTACGACCCGCAGACGATGACCGGCGCGGTCGGCAAGAATTACTGCTATCAGGTCACGGCACCGCAGCATCTCTTCTTCGCCGATGAAGAGATCAACCCGTTCATGGCAACCGGCGCGCATGCGATGAACATCGACGATTTCAACGGCGACAATTTCGATCACGAGGGTCTGGGATTCTTCGGCGGTGCGTTGATCTTCGCCGGACCGACCCATGGCCGGCCAATCATGGGCCGCGCCTTGCCGCCCGGCACGCCGCGCTGGGGCCGCGCGTGGAAGCAGGCGACGGCCCAATGGTACAACCACAGTTTCTCGATCCATGCCTCGGGTGCGAGCTATGCGCATCGCGGCAATTACCTCGATCTCGATCCGACCTATCGCGACAGACTGGGCCGGCCGCTTTTGCGCATGACCTATAATTTCCGCGACAACGACCGGAAGCTCTCGGCCTACGTCGCGGAAAAAGCATCCGGCCTGGCCAAGGCCATGAACCCGACCGTGATGGGGCCGGCGCAGCCGCGACGCGGCGATTTCGACGTCGCGCCCTATCAGTCGACGCACAATACCGGCGGCACGATCATGGGGGCCGATCCGAAGACCAGCGTGGTCAACCGCTATCTCCAATCCTGGGACGCCGACAACCTCTTCATCCTCGGCGCGTCGGTCTTTCCGCAGAACCCCGCCCATCCGCCGACCGGCGCGGTCGGGGCGCTGGCCTATTGGGCGGCGCAGGCGATCACCACGCGCTATCTCAAATCGCCGGGAAAACTCGTCTCGGCCTGAACGCGAAATCGTTGCTGCGTTCGCGTGGGCAATCGGTTTATCCTCCCTACAACGAAACGGTGCATGACACCGACGAAAGGGGGAGACGATGGTCGATCAAACCATTCCGCGCCGCAATTTTTTGAAGGGCGCGGGGGTCGCCGGCACTGCCGTCGCGGCCACATTATCGAGCGGTTTGGCCGCTTGTGCCGACGGGCAGACACCCAGCGCGGCCGCCGCCAAACCGGCAACCCCGCCCAGCGAGCCGCTTCTGACCCTCACGCCCGGCGAGGCGGCGTTCCTGTCGGCGGTCTACGACACCTTCATTCCCGCCGACCAGTTCTCGCCCTCGGGGACCGATTGTGGGCTGGTCGTCTATATCGACCGCCAGTTGGCCGGGGCCTGGGGCCAGGGCGCGCGTTTCTATCGCATGGGTCCCTTCCTTCCGGGTAAGCCCGAGCAGGGTTATCAGCTGCCCCTGACGCCGCGCGAATATTTCGCCAACGGCATTGCCGCCGCCAATGCGTGGTCGCGCAAGACCTATGGCACGCCGTTCGACCAACTCAGCCCGGCCGACCGCGACGCCGCGCTCAAGACCATGGACGGCGGCAAGGCCGAGTTCGTCGACTTCAATTCAAAGCGGTTTCTCGAAACACTTTATCAGTCGGCGATGGAGGGGTTCTTCGCCGATCCGATCTATGGCGGCAATCGCGACAAGGTCTCGTGGAAGATGGTGAACTATCCCGGCCTGCCGGCGACCTATGCCACCAAGGCGGCCGAGTATCGCGGCAAGAAGGTCAACCTGTCGCCGCAATCCATCGCCGATCTCAACTGAGGGGAACCGTCATGGCGAAGACGATGAAACACGTCGATGCGGTATGCGTCGGCATGGGTTGGACCGGCAGCATCATGGCGCGCGAACTGACCAAGGCGGGTTTGACCGTGGTCGGATTGGAACGCGGCGCCAACCGCACGCCGGCGGAGAATTTCGTCCTGCCGACGGTGCGCGACGAACTCAAATACCGACTGCGGCTCGACACCATGCTCGACACCTCGGTCGAGACGATCACCATGCGCCACGAACCCGGCGAGACCGCTTTGCCGATGCGACGCTGGGAAACCTTCAACATGGGCGACGGGCTCGGCGGATCGGGGCTGCATTGGAACGGCATCACCTGGCGCTTCGCGCCCAGCGAGTTCGTGCTCCGCAGTCACCTCACGCAACGCTATGGCAAGAACGCGATCCCCGCCGACGTGACGATTCAGGATTGGGGCATCACCTATGACGAACTTGAGCCGCATTACGACCGGTTCGAGAAGCTTTGCGGCGTGTCGGGCAAGGCCGGCAACCTCAAAGGCCAGATCGTCGAGGGCGGCAATCCGTTCGAAGGCCCGCGCCAGAACGAATATCCCAACAAGCCGCTGATCCTGTCGCAAGGCGGCGCGATGTTCATGAAGGCGGCGCAGGGCCTGGGCTATCACCCGTTCCAGACGCCGGCCTCGAATTCCAGCGCGCCCTATACCAACCCCGAGGGCCTGACCATCGGCCAATGCCAGTATTGCGGCCATTGCGAATTCTTCGGCTGTGAATCGAACGCCAAGGCGAGCCCCAATGTCTGCGTTCTGCCGGCCCTGATGCGCGATTCGAAATTCGAACTGCGCACCGACTCTTATGTCAGCCGGCTGATCTACGACAAGCACGCCCGGAAAGTGACCGGCGTCGTCTATATCGACCGTCGCACCGGCGAGGAAATCACTCAGACCGCCGATATCGTCATCCTCTCGGCCTATCCGTTCAACAACACGCTGCTCCTGCTGCTGGCAGGGATCGGGCAGCCCTATGACCCGCATACCGGCAAGGGGACCGTCGGCAAGAACTACTGCTATCAGACCATCGGCGGCGTCAGTCTGTTCGTCGAGGAAGAGATCAATCCGTGGATCGGCACCGGCACCTCCGCCGCGTCGATCGACGATTTCCAGGCCGACAATTTCGATCACGGTGGTCTCGGCTTCTTCGGCGGCGGTTATATCTGCGTGTCGGGCAGTGGCGGCCGGCCGATCCAGGTTCGCGCGACCCCACCAGGCACGCCGCGCTGGGGCACCGCGTGGAAAGAGGCGAATGCCAAGTGGTACAACCACAATCTCAGCCTCACCTCGCATGGCTGCAATTACGCACATCGCAACAATTATCTCGATCTCGATCCGACCTATAAAGACGCGATCGGCCGGCCTTTGGTGCGCCAGACCTATAATTACCGCGACAACGACTACAAAATGTCGGCTTACGTCACGGCAAAGGCGGCCGAGATCGCCAAGGCGATGGGCGCCAAGATCGTCAATCCGCCGCAGCCGCGCACCGGCAATTTCGGCGCCACCAACGGCCAGGCGACGCATCACACCGGCGGCTGCATCATGGGCACCGATCCGAAGACCAGCGTGGTGAACCGCTATCTCCAGAACTGGAACGCGAGCAATCTTTTCGTGATGGGCGGCGCGGTCTATCCGCAAAATGCCGGGCACAATCCGACCGGCACGATGGGCGCACTTGCCTATTGGTCGGCGAACGCGATCGTGAACCAGTATCTCAAATCGCCGGGGGCATTGGTTCACGCGTGAGCAGGGTCAGAACACGTGTCGCTTGTATCGCCATCGCCTTCGCACTGACCGGTGTGCCGCCATCGTGGGCGACCGACGCGCAGCATGGCGCGGCGGTGTTCGAAAGCTGCAAGGCCTGTCACAACGACCAGGATGACGCGCTGGGCCCCAATCTGATCGGCGTGTTCGGCCGCAAGGCCGGTACGTTGCCCGGCTTTCACTATTCGAACGCGATGAAGAACGCGGGCTTCGTCTGGACCGCCGCCAATCTCAAGGATTATCTCACCGACCCGCAGGCCAAGGTCAAAGGCAACCGGATGCCGTTTTCGGGCCTGGCCAATCCCGGCGATCTCGACGATCTCATCGCCTATCTGCAAACCCTGAAATAGCGGATTTTCGGCCCGGCCCGCGCGCCTTGCCCCCGCGCCCCATCCCTGATACCAAACCGGTATGCAGCAGAAAGTTCGCATCGCGCCCTCGATCCTGTCGGCCGATTTCGCCCGTTTGGGCGAGGAGGTCCGCGCGATCGAGACGGCGGGGGCGGATTATGTGCATGTCGATGTGATGGACGGGCATTTCGTGCCCAATCTCACCATCGGGCCGAATGTCGTGAAGGCCCTGCGGTCGCATTCGAAATTGCCCTTCGACGTCCATCTGATGATCGCGCCGGTCGATCCCTACGTCGCCGAATTCGCCGCGGCCGGCGCCGACATCATCACCCTCCATCCCGAGGCCGGACCGCATCTCCACCGCACGCTGCAACTCATCAAAAGCCACGGCAAAAAAGCGGGCGTGGCGCTCAACCCGGCGACGCCGGTCGATGCGGTGGATTACGTCATGGACGCCGTCGATCTCATTCTGGTGATGAGCGTCAATCCGGGCTTCGGCGGCCAGAGCTTCATTCCCGAGGCGCTGGAGAAAATCAAAATTCTTCGCGCCCGCATCGACAAGTCGGGCCGCGCGATCGATCTCGAAGTCGATGGCGGCATCAACGACGACACCGCGCGCGCCGCGATCGCCGCGGGCGCCGACGTTCTGGTCGCGGGCACCGCGACGTTTACCGGTGGCGCCGGCGCCTATGCCGGCAACATCCGACGCTTGCGCGGCGGATAACCCGGTGACCGAGACCATGCGCTCGCTCTATCACGGCTCGGCGGTCTATCACCTGAGCCTGTGGAGCCGGACGCCCCGCGAATTGGCGTTACGGCTCGAGCCGTGGCCCGGCGATCCGGCGCGCGGCGAGGCGATCCTCGCCGGCGAGTTTCGCTTCGAGAACGAATCGGTCCGCGCCCCGTCACCACCATGGCGCGCGAGCGCCAGCGAAGAATGGGGCGCGGCGCTCAACGGGTTTCAATGGCTGAGCGATCTCGCGGCGGTCGGCACCGACGCGGCCTGGGATGCGGCGCGGCTATGGACCGCCGAATGGCTCGAGCGGTTCGAGCTCTATGATCGGGTCGCCTGGCGCGCGGACGTCGTGGCCGATCGCCTGGTCGCCTGGCTCGAGCATTTCGACAGGCTCGCCACCGATCCGAAATTGCAGCGCGCCCTGGTGCGCAGCTTCACGCGGCAGACCAAGCATCTCGCCCGCGTCGCCCATCGCGAGGAGCCCGGACTGAAACGTCTCGGTGCGTTGCGCGGCCTGATCGCCGCGCAAGCCGCCGAGGCACGGGAGCGTCCGCTGACCCGCGCGCTGCAGCATTTCGCGCGCGAGATCGAGTTCCAGATTCTGCCCGATGGCGGCCACGCATCGCGCAATCCGGCGGCGCAACTCTTGGCGCTGCGCTATCTGGTCGACGCGCGCGCCGCGCTGATCGCGTCGCATAACGAGATCCATGGCGCGGTACAGCAGGCGATCGACCGCGCCGCGCCGATGTTGCGTTTCTTTCGCCACGGCGACGGTCGTTTCGCGCTCTTCAACGGCTCGGACGAGGGCGACGGCGCAGTAATCGACCGCGTGCTGTCGCGCGCCGACGCCAAGGGCCGCGCGCCCATTACCGCGCCGCATACCGGCTATGAACGCTTGCGCGCGGGGCATTCGCTCGTGCTGTTCGATTGCGGCAAGCCGCCGCCGCCCGGACTCGATACCGAGGCGCATGCCGGCATCCTCGCCTTCGAAATGAGTTACGGGCGCGAACGCCTGATCGTCAATTGCGGGTCCTATCAGGGACCCAGCATCGAGTGGCGCGGCGCGATGCGGGCAACCGCCGCACATTCGACCGTGGTCGCCGCCGACACCAGCGCGCTCGAACTGCGCCCCGAAGGCGGTGTCCTCGCCGGCCCGAGCGAAGTCACCTCGATGCGCGCGGAAGACGCCGGCGCGCAATGGGTCGCGGCGAGCCATGACGGCTATAAGAAGACGCTGGGCCTCACCCATGCGCGGCAATTGTTTCTCGCCGCCGACGGCGAGGATCTGCGCGGCGAAGATCGGCTGACCGGTCGCGCGGGTCAGGGCTTTGCCATTCGCTTTCATCTTCATCCCGGCGTGACCGCGTCGCTGACCCAGGACGGCAACGCGGTACTGCTGCGTCTGCCGAGCGGCATCGGCTGGCGCCTGCGCACGCAAGGCGCGGTCCTCAGCATGGGCGAAAGCGTCTATCTGGGCGGCGGCGACGTCAAGAAGACACGTCAGGTCGTGCTCGACGGCCATGTCGGCAGCAACGGCGCCACGGTCAAATGGGGCATCCGCCGCGAGGCCAGGAAGCCCAACGAAAATCCCGAACCGGCTTTGGCCGAGGAACTCTAAGCCGTTCGGACGTCACGGGAGGAAAACGATGCCGCTCGACGCGGCGGTCATCATCGTCGGTGGCGGCCCCGCCGGGCTGATGCTGGCGAACGAGCTGGGCCAGCGCGGCATCGCGACGCTGTTGCTGTGCGACCGGCCCTCGACCAGCCCGCATCCCCAGGCCAATGCGACCCAGGCGCGCACGATGGAATTCTATCGCCGTCTCGGTTTCTCCGAAACGCTGCGCCAACGCGGCCTGCCATCCGATCACCCGACCGACATCGCCTATTTCACCCGCGCCACGCGCCATGAACTCGCGCGGCTCGAACAGCCGCCGGCGCGCGACGCGCAGAAACTGATCAAGACAATGTCGGGCGCGTGGAGCGCCGCCGAACTGCCGCATCGCTGCTCGCAAATGTATATCGAACAGGTGCTGCTGCAGGAGGCGAAGAAGCATCAATCGGTGACGCTCGACTTCGGCTGGCGCGTCACCGGATTGACCGATCATGGCGGCCAGGTCGAGGTCGAAGCCGAGCGCGTCGCCGACGGCGCCAAACGCAGCGTCAGCGCGCTCTATCTCGCCGGTTGCGACGGACCGCGCAGCACGGTGCGCCATCTGCTCGACATTCACTACGAAGGCGAGGCGCAAGCCGACCGGCCCTATATGAGCGGCCGGCAACTGACGACGTATCTGCGTGCGCCCAAGGTCTATGAGGTCATCAAGTTCAAGCGCGCCTGGCAATACTGGTCGATGAATCACGGCCAGCGCGGCACCATGGTGACGATCGACGGCAAGGGCGAATTCACCTTCGGCATGCAATTGCCGAAAGGCAAAGAGGAAAGCGATATTCCCTTCGCCGAAAGCATATCGCGGTTTCAGACCATGCTCGGCGCAGACGTGCCGGTCGAGATCATCAATCGCTCGTCGTGGCATGCGGGCTATGCGCTGGTGGCGCCGTCCTATCAGCGCGGTCGCGTGTTCATGGCGGGCGACGCCGTGCATCTGTTCACGCCGACCGGCGGCCTCGGCTACAACACGGCGATCGAGGACGTGGTCAATCTCGCATGGAAACTGGCCGCGTCGGTGCAGGGCTGGGGCGGCGCGGGTTTGCTGGACACGTATGAAACCGAACGCCGCCGCGTCGCCTTGCGCAATACCGGCTTTGCCCGTTACTTCGCTGATTCGATCGGGCGGTTCGTGGCGCCGCCCGAGATCGAGGACGACACGCCAGAAGGCCAGGCCGCGCGCGACCGCGCCGGTGTCTATCTCAATCGTCATGTTCGCGAGGAGTTCAACATCCCCGGCATCACCTTCGGAGCGCGCTATGACGGATCGGCCATTATCGCGGGCGATGGCGCGACACCGCCGCCCGACGCGATGAACGATTACGTGCCGAGCGCCATCCCCGGCGGCCGCGCGCCGCATGCCTGGCTCGCCGATGGGCGCTCGCTTTACGACACGTTGGGTTTCGAATTCTCGCTGTTACGGCTGGGGACGACAGCGCCCGATGGATCGGCGTTCGTCAAAGCCGCCGCGTCGCGCGGCATGCCGCTGACCGTGGTCGACCGGCCCGAGGCGGAACTGCGCGATCTTTATGGCGCCGACCTTGCGCTCATCCGTCCGGACCAGATCGTCGCGTGGCGCGGCAATCGAATGCCCGACGATGCCGGCGCGCTGCTTGCCACCGTGACCGGCGGATGACGATGGACGCACAGGTGATCATCGCCGGCGGCGGGCCGGCCGGGCTGATGCTGGCGAACGAGCTGGGGCGACGCGGCATCAAGACGCTGCTGCTGTGCGACCGGCCATCGACCACCAGTTTCCCGCAAGCGAACGCCACCCAGGCGCGCACGATGGAGCACTACCGGCGCCTGGGCTTTGCCGACAAAGTCCGGACGGTCGGCCTGCCGCCGGATTATCCGACCGACGTCGCCTATTTCACCCGCATCGGACAGCACGAACTGGCGCGCTTCGCCTTGCCGTCGGCGAAAGAAACCGGCGACCTGATCAAATCCTTGTCAGGGTCGTGGAGCGCCGCCGAACTGCCGCATCGCGTCTCGCAGCTTTATGTCGAGCGCGTGCTGCGCGAGGAAGCCGAAAAGCTTCCGTCGGTCACGCTGCGCTTCGGCTGGCGCGTCGACGGCTTCACGCAAAACGCCGAGAGCGTGACGGTCGAAGCGACCTGCGTCGCCGACGGCACGAAACACCATTTCACCGGGTCCTATCTTGCCGGCTGCGATGCGGCGCGCGGCGCGGTGCGCCGGCAACTCGGGTTCCGCTATCGCGGCGAGGCGGGCACGGCGCGCGACTACATGGGCGGCCGGATGCTGTCGATCTGGTTTCGTGCGCCCAAACTCTATGACCTCATCCCGTTCAAGCGCGCCTGGCAATACTGGGCGGTCAACGCCGAACAACGCGGCCTCATCGTCGCGATCGACGGCAAGTCCGAATTCATCTTCATGTTTCAACTGAAGCCCGGTGCCGACGAAGGCGCGATTGCCGACGATTGGGCGAAGGCCGCGCTTTACGCCGCGCTCGGCTGTCCGTGCGACATCGAGATCATCGACCGCGTGCCGTGGACAGCCGGATTGGCCCTGGTATCCGAACGCTTTCAGGACGGACGCGTGTTCCTTGCCGGCGATGCCGTGCATCTGTTCACCCCGACCGGCGGGCTTGGCTACAACACCGCGATCGAGGACGCGGTCAATCTCGGCTGGAAGCTTGCCGCGACCTTGAAGGGTTGGGGCGGAGCGAACCTGCTCGCCAGTTACGAACGCGAGCGTCTGCCGGTGGCCGAGCGCAACACCGGCTTCGCGCGCTATTACGCCAATTCCATCGGCAACGCCCCCGCCCCGTCCGAACTCGAGGACGACAGCGAAGCGGGCGAGGCCGCGCGCAACGCGGCAGGAGTCTATCTCAACCGGCATGCGCGCGAGGAATTCAACATTCCGGGGATTACCTTCGGCGCACGTTACGACGGATCGCCGTTGATCCTCGGCGACGGCAGCACCCCGCCACCCGATCAGGCCAATACCTATGTTCCTTCCGCCGTCCCCGGCGGCCGTGCACCGCATGCGTGGCTGAGCGACGGGCGCTCGCTCTACGATACGTTCGGTTTCGAGTTCACCTTGCTGCGGCTCGGCAAAAATCCGCCCGATGCCGGCGCTTTCGCCAAGGCAAGCATGCCCGTCACCCTTGTCGATTGCAGCGAGCCGGGATTACGCGATCTCTATGACGCCGATCTCGTGTTGATCCGTCCCGACCAGATCGTCGCCTGGCGCGGCGACCGCGTGCCGGAAGATGTGGATAAGCTCCTCGCGACGGTGACCGGCGCTTGATCGTGGGCAGGCGCGCGCCTTAAGGTCGCGCCATGACCGACACGCTTCGCCCGATCACGCGGGCCCTGATCTCCGTTTCCGACAAAACGGGACTTCTTCCCTTTGCCCGCGCACTCGCGGCGCAAGGCGTGAAGCTGGTTTCGACCGGCGGCACCGCCAAGACGCTGGCCGAAGCCGGGCTCGACGTCGCCGACGTCGCGTCGGTCACGGGATTTCCCGAGATGCTCGACGGGCGCGTCAAAACGCTGCATCCCGCGATCCATGGCGGCATCCTCGCGCGTCGCGATCTGGTCGCGCATCTCGATGCCATCGCACAGCACAAGATCGCGCCGATCGATCTGGTCGTGGTCAATCTCTATCCGTTTGCCGAAACCTTGGCGCGCGGCGGCAATTTCGACGAATGCCTCGAGAACATCGACATCGGCGGACCCGCACTGATCCGCGCCGCCGCGAAGAATCACGACGGCGTCGTTGTTGCCACCAGCCCCGACGATTACGAGCCGATCCTCGCCGAGATGAAAGCGCATGGCGGTGCCACGACACTGGCGCTGCGCCGCAAGCTCGCCGGTCTCGCCTTCGCGCGCACCTCGGCTTACGACGCGGACGTCTCGGGCTGGTTCGCCGATCTCGAAGGCGAGCGCTTTCCGAAGACGCTCAACCTGTCGGGTCAGTTGAAGGAGGTTCTGCGCTATGGCGAGAACCCCCATCAGCAGGCGGCTTTCTATCTCAACGGCTCGGCGCGGCCCGGCATCGCCTCGGGCAAGCAGTTACAGGGCAAGGAGCTGTCCTACAACAACTTGAACGACACCGACGCCGCCTATGAATGCGTCGCCGAGTTCGACGCGCCCGCCGTCGCGATCATCAAACACGCCAACCCGTGCGGCGTCGCCATCGGCAGCGATCTGCGCGACGCTTTCGTCAAGGCGCTCGCCTGCGATCCGGTCAGCGCCTATGGTGGCATCCTCGCGGTCAACCGGCCGCTCGACGCGGCAACCGTCGAGGCGATCGGCAAGCTGTTCCTCGAAGTCATCATCGCGCCGAGCGTGACGCCGGAAGCCCAGGCGCTGCTGGCGAAGAAAACCAATCTGCGCGTACTCGAAGCAGGCGCCGTGCCCGATCCGCGCTGGCCCGGCATGACGGTGCGCACCGTCGCCGGCGGTTATCTGGTGCAGACGCGCGACAATGGCGTGATCGGCGCCGCCGACCTGAAGCTCGTCACCAAGCGCGCGCCGACGACGCGCGAGCAGGCCGATCTGCTCTTCGCGTTTCATGTGGCGAAGCACGTGAAGTCGAACGCGATCGTCTATGCGAAGAACGGCGCCACGGTCGGCATCGGCGCCGGACAGATGAGCCGGGTCGACAGCTCGCGCATCGCCGCCTCGAAGGCCGATGATGCCGCCAAGGCGGCGGGGCTCGCCGAAAGCCAGACCAAGGGCTCGGCCGTCGCCTCCGACGCCTTCTTCCCCTTCGCCGACGGGCTCGAGGCCGCCGTCGCAGCGGGCGCCACAGCGGTCATTCAACCCGGCGGATCGATCCGCGATGCGGACGTCATCGCGGCTGCCGACAAGGCCGGAATTGCCATGGTTTTCACAGGGATGCGACACTTCCGGCATTAATTTCTGGCGTCGCGGCCGGCGGAATCATACAATCCTTGCGGGCATCTACCCGGAGGAAACCGCATGACCACACCCGATAACGGACCGGTCGTCGTCGAACGCGACACGCAACGGACCCAAGGCCTTTATCCCATCGACATCGCCTTCGCCGATTACGACCGCACGCGGCCGATCATCGACGGGCGCGTCAAGCCGCAGGGCATCGCGCTGAAAGCGAACACCGCGTGGATCGGCGATTTCTGTACCCGCCCCGTCTATGAGGATTACGACGCGGCCGAGATGTCGTTCTCGTGGTATCTCGCGGCGCGCGATCGCGGCGAGCCCTGCCTGGCGATCCCGGTCTTCCCGCTGCGCATGGCCGTCTGGGCCTATTGCTTCGTGCGCGCGGATTCGGGCATCACCAAGCCGAGCGACCTGATCGGCAAGCGCATCGGCGTGCAAGGCTATCGCTACACGGTTCATCTCTGGCTGCGCGGCCTCTTCAAGGAGCATTACGGCTTCTCGCCCGAGCAGGCGAACTGGGTCAGCAGCGAGACCGAAGGCGCGGGCTATGTCGTGCCGAAGGGCATTAACGTCGAGATCCGCAAGGGCAGCACGCCCGAAGAGAAACTGGAGAGCGGCGAAGTCGACGCGATCTGGTTGACCTCGGTGGCGAAGCCTTTCCTCGACGGCAAGCCGTGGATCCGCCGCCTCTTCCCCGACACGCAGGGCGAGATGCAGAGCTTCGTGAAGCGCACCGGCATCATGCCGATCACCCACACGATCGTCTTGAAGAAGCAGCTCGCCGAACGCGAGCCGTGGATCGCCAAGAGCCTCTACACCATGTTCGCCGACGCGCAGCGCAGCGCCGACGAAATCTATCAGGGCGATCCGAAGCTCAGTTCGCTGTATGATTCGGTCTTCATCGAAGAACAGCAGAAAGCCGCCTACGGCGCCAACCCCTATGCCCAGGGGCTTGGTGGACCCAACCGCAAGATCGTCGAGACCTTCGTGCGTTACGCGCATGATCAGGGCTACATCTCGCGGCGCATTCCGGTCGAAGAACTTTTCGTTCCCGGCACGCTCGACCTTTAAGCCACGCCACGTCGTTCAGCGCCCTCTTCCCTCACGGGGAGAGGGCGTTTTGTTTTAGAATCTTGTCATAAGGGGAGTCGACATGAAGGGGGCGCGTAAACCGGCATATGTCGCTCTTCTCGCATTGTTTTCGCTTGTTGGGTGTTCAATTCAGCGCGCGCAAGAAGCGAGTACCG
Organism: uncultured Rhodospirillales bacterium; assembly: GCA_903828515.1. Lineage (GTDB taxonomy): Bacteria > Pseudomonadota > Alphaproteobacteria > ATCC43930 > CGMCC-115725 > CAIKMD01. Next base: position 103,903 of record CAIKMD010000003.1, read on the forward strand.
CTCAGGCAGCGATGATCGGAATGCCGAAAGAGCAAGTACTCGCTTGCATGGGCGCGCCCGCCGCTTCGGCATCAGTCGGCAGCACCGAAGTATGGAGTTATAATTCAGGCAACGGTCGTACCAATACTGTTGCAACAGCAAATGCCATCGGCGGGCCTTCTTCCGCCACAGCTATCGCTTCAAGTGTTTCGACGTCAAGATTTTGCAAGGTAGACGTTGTAATGACTGACGGCCGCGTCAGCCGAATTAATTATAGTGGTCCCACAGGCGGACTACTGACGCAAGGCGAGCAATGTGCATACGCCGTCCAGAATTGCCTCCATTAAACTAAAAGAACCGTCCTACCCGAGCAGATTTACTCGCCAAATTGCCAGACGCGTCGCCCGCCCATTTATGGATTGGACAAGCATCCTGCCCCCTTCGACAGGCTCAGGGTGAGGCAGATTTTCTTGATGCCATAAGCATTTTATCCTCAGCCTGAGCCTGTCGAAGGCCGCAGGATGTGGATGCAGCGATGTTAATTCGAGCGCTCAGATACACCGCCCGCCATCGACTTCGAGCGCGACACCGGTGATGAACGCGGCTTCATCCGAGGCGAGATAAAGCGCGGCGTTGGCGACGTCTTTCGGCATCGAGAGCCGACCGAGCGGCACGGTCGCGATGAATTTCTGGCGATGCGCCTCGGTGCTGCCGCCGAGGAAACTCGGCAGCAAGGGCGTGTCACCCGCCACCGGACATAAAGCGTTCACGCGAATCTGGTCGGGGCCCAGTTCGGCGGCCATGCCTTTGGTCAGCGTGATCACCGCGCCCTTCGAACCGTTGTACCAGACGAGGCCCGGACGCGGACGGATGCCGGCGGTCGACGCCGTGTTGATGATCGCGCCGCCGGTGCCCTGTTTGCGCAATACCGGCACGAGATGTTTCGCCGCGAGATAGATCGCCTTCACGTTGACCGCGAAGATGCGATCGAATTCCGCCTCGCCGACATCGAGCATCGGCTGGTTCACATGGGTGATGCCGGCATTATTGACCATGATGTCGATACGGCCGTAGCGATCGAGGCTCGCTTTGATCAGCGCCGCCACATCTTCGTTGCGCGAGACATCGGCGCGGACGTAGATCGCGCTGCCCTGGCCCTGGGCACCCTCGATCTCCCGCGCCACCCGCGTGCCACCGGCATCGTCGATATCGTTGACGACGAGCTTGGCGCCTTCCTCGGCAAAGCGCTTGGCGATCGCCTCGCCGAAGCCCGAGCCGCCGCCGGTGACGATGGCGACCTTGTCCTTCAACCGCATTGTTCCCTCCCACGCCCGAATGGGGCGCAGTCTGGCATGACGGCCGGAGAGCGGAAAGTCAGACGGTGATGTTGATGATCTGGCCGCGGCCGCCGCGCGGATTGGGCGGGGTTTGCGCCTGTGCCTGCGTCGGTGCCGGCGCCGGCGCCGCAACGGCAGCCGCCGGGGCGGGTTTGGCCACGGCGGTTTGCGCGCGCAGGGCCTGGATGGCGGCGATTTGGGAGGGCGAAAGGCCGCCGGTGATCGGGGAAAGAGCCATGACCGGAGCTTGGCAAATCATGGTTAATGCCGGGTTAACCGTTCTTGTTGCAGCGCCGAAGGCAGTTTATTTTAGGTCGCAACGCCTCAAGGGAGCCCAGCCATGTCGGACACCAGTATTTTCCCGGTCCCCGCGAAAACCGCCGCCAACGCGTGGATCGACGAGGCGAAATATGCCGCGATGTACGAGGCGTCGGTCGCCGATCCGGACAAGTTCTGGGGCGATCACGGCAAGCGCGTCGACTGGATCAAGCCCTATACCAAGGTCAAGAACACGTCCTTTCTCGGCGACGTCTCGATCAAATGGTTCGAGGACGGCACGCTCAACGCTTCCTACAACTGCATCGACCGCCACGCCAAAACCCGTCCCGACCAGACCGCGATCCTGTGGGAAGGCGACAATCCGTCCGAGCACAAACACATCTCGTTCAGCGAGCTGCACGAGAATGTCTGCCGCCTCGCCAATGTGATGAAGTCCCAGGGCGTCAAAAAAGGCGACCGGGTCACGATCTATCTGCCGATGATCCCCGAGGCCGCCTACGCGATGCTCGCCTGCGCGCGGATCGGCGCGGTGCATTCGGTCGTGTTCGGCGGCTTCTCGCCCGACAGCCTGATCGGCCGCATCCAGGATTGCGATTCGACCTATGTCATCACCGCTGATGAAGGCTTGCGCGGCGGCAAGAAAGTGCCGCTCAAGGCCAATGCCGACGAGGCGCTCAAATCCTGCCCCGGCGTCAAGACCGTCCTCGTCGTGCGGCGCACCGGCGGCGGCATCGGCTGGGTCGATGGTCGCGACATCTGGTATCACGACGCGTTGAGCAAGGCGTCGTCGGATTGCCCGCCGACCGAGATGAGCGCCGAGGATCCGCTTTTCATTCTCTACACCTCGGGCTCGACCGGCAAACCCAAGGGCGTGCTGCACACCACCGGCGGCTATCTCGTCTATGCCGCGATGACGCATCAATACGTGTTCGATTATCACGACGGCGACATCTATTGGTGCACCGCCGATGTCGGCTGGGTCACCGGCCACAGCTATATCATCTATGGGCCGCTCGCCAATGGGGCCACCACGCTGATGTTCGAGGGCGTGCCGAATTATCCCGATGCCTCGCGCTGCTGGCAGGTCATCGACAAGCACAAGGTCAATATCTTCTATACCGCGCCGACGGCGCTGCGCGCGCTGATGCGCGAGGGCGATCACTTCGTCAAAAAGACCTCGCGCGCATCGTTGCGTTTATTGGGTTCGGTCGGCGAGCCGATCAATCCCGAAGCCTGGCTGTGGTATTACCGCGTCGTCGGTGATGAGCGCGTGCCGATCGTCGATACGTGGTGGCAGACCGAGACCGGCGGCATCCTGATCACGCCGTTGCCCGGTGCCACAGCGTTGAAGCCGGGTTCCGCGACGCTGCCGTTCTTCGGCGTGAAGCCAGAGATCGTCGACGGCGAAGGCAATGTGTTGGAAGGCGCCACCGAGGGCAATCTTTGCATCACCGATAGCTGGCCCGGTCAGATGCGCACGGTGTTCGGCGATCACGAGCGATTCATCCAGACCTATTTCTCGACCTTCAAGGGCAAATACTTCACCGGCGACGGCGCGCGCCGCGACGAGGACGGATATTACTGGATCACCGGACGCGTCGATGACGTGATCAACGTCGCCGGCCATCGTCTCGGCACCGCCGAGGTGGAAAGCGCGCTGGTCGGCAACACCAAAGTCGCCGAAGCCGCCGTCGTCGGCTATCCGCACGACATCAAGGGCACCGGCATCTATGCCTATGTCACGTTGAAGGCGGGGATCGATCCCAGCGACCCGTTGCGTCAGGAATTGATCCAATGGGTGAGGAAGCAGATCGGACCGATCGCGACGCCCGATCTCATTCAGTGGGCGCCCGGCCTGCCGAAGACGCGATCCGGCAAGATCATGCGCCGCATCCTCCGCAAGATCGCCGCCAACGAGCACGACGCGCTGGGCGATACCTCGACCCTCGCCGACCCGAGCGTGGTCACGGATCTGGTCGATAACCGGATGAATCGGGGCTGAGTCCGCGAATACCGCCGATTTCCGGGGGCTCCGGCCGACCCGGCCCGGCATGTTCCTCGATTGCATAAGTGCTACAGTGGAATTGCAGTTCCGCTCTCTCCGGCACGCTGTTATGCGAGGGAGAGCAACATCCGGCGTATTGGCACGACGAAGTCTAGGACCCGCTTTGTGAAAACATTATCCGCCAGTTTCGACCGGTTGCCGCCCGAGGGATTGTTCCTGGCGCGGTGGCTCAAAGCTCCGCATCGGATCGGCGCCCTCGCTCCCGCTAGCCGCCATCTCGCTCGCGCGATGGCCGACCAGATCGGGCCGAGCGAAGCCATGGTCATCGAGCTGGGCGGCGGCACCGGCAGCGTGACCAGCGCCCTTCTCGATTCCGGTCTCGACCCCAAGCGCCTCGTGGTGATCGAGCATGACCGTGTGTTTCACGCCCTTTTGACGCGGCGGTTTCCGCTCGTCACCGTCATCCGCGGCGACGCCGCCGACCTTCGCGCGTTGCTGGCGCCGCTCGGAATCGATCATTGCTCGGCGGTGGTATCGAGCCTGCCGCTGCTGAGCTTGCCGAAGCCGCAGCGCCTGAAAATCGTCGCCGAGGCTTTCGCGCTGTTGGGCGAGCGCGGCCGGTTCATCCAATACACGTATGGTGCGTTCTCGCCGCTACGGCGGCGCGAGACCGGACTGAAGGGTGAAGTCGCCGAGCGCGTGTGGCTTAATTTTCCGCCGGCCGCGGTGTGGCGATTCCGCCGCCGCGAAGCGATCGAAGCGGCGTAAACTTTACGCGCGACGATCCGTGCGCGGTCGCGTGGTCGGAACATTGTCCGACAATCCGAGGCCCAGGGCCGGACGCAAAGCCTCTTTGGGCACCGAAGCCACCTGACGCTCGGGCACGTCGAGCCGAGCCTGAATTTTCTGATAGACCGCCGCGACCGATTGCGCGTTGCGCGTCCCATGCGCGTAGAACAGCCCCGGATTCTGACGCGCCGCCGCCGGAAACACTTTGGCGGCATTCTGTTTCTCGTTGACGTCTTGCGCCTTGATAAACCGCACGGCGCCATGCGGGCCGAGCAGATGCGCGAGATGGAGTTCGGCCACACTGGGCTTGTGACCCGTCGCCGCCTCGAGCTTGGCGCCGTTGGTTTTGGCGTATTCCGCCGCAAACAACGACGAGAGATGATTGTCGTGCCGCAAGTCGAGCACGCGCTTCTCGGTTTCCTTATCGGCCGCGACCACCGCACCGTTGCGCGTGACGTTGAGACGCTTGGCCAGATCGGCATGGCCGTATTTGGCGCCGTGATCGTGCATCATCTTCAGCCAGGTGCCGCCGGTGAACTGGAACAGTCCCATCGCGCTGCCCTTGGCCGCATGGGCGTTGCCGCGAAAGCCGCTTTCGAAGCCCGCCTGCGACACGAGGTAATCGAAATCGACGCCGGTCTTGGTCGATGCGTCGCGCAGACTCTGCAGCACGTCATTGGGCAACCGCGATGCCGCGGTCGGCTGTGACGTCGTTGCTCGCTGCGCGTTGTGGTGCGCAGGATGATGAATCTGGGTCATGCCACGGCCTCCTCGATCTTGGCCGAACGGGCCGGCAACACCCCTCTTGCGTGGTTGCTGCGCCTGTCGTGTCTCATCCGGTCCGGCGATCCTTAATCGGTCTTCATACTATGCAGTCCGCCGCATCCCAGGCAAGGCCGCCGAATCCGCCAGCGTTTACTGAACGTTAAGCATACCGGCCCATCCTCGCCGGAGCATGGATAAGAACGCGCAACTCCGCACGGCCCTAGGCTGCCTGAACGCCAAGCAGGCGGTCGCGCTGGCGAACGCGGTCGAGATTCAGCGCGCGATGGGCACCGAGACCCTGCCGGCCGGGCCGATTCTCGATGCCCTGCGGGCGCGGCTGCGCGAAGAGCGGCCGGCACGCATTCCCGATCTCCGCCGGCTGGTGGTCAACGCACTCGAAGAATTTTTGACCGACCGGAGCGATGAACCGCGCGTCGATGGCCTGATCCCGCGTGCGACGATCCTGCCGTGGTGGGACGCGGTCCGACTGCTTGTCCCGACCGAGGTCGATGCGATGGCCGTCCGTCTCAAGGACGCGATTGCCAAGGATCCGGTCGCCGGCGCCGCCGGGCTTCAGGCCGACGCCTACCAGGAAGCCGCCAAATGGGCGGCCCTCGTCGCCGCCGAACTCGCCAAGCCGAAATCCGATTTGCCGGTCAAGAAGCTGCTCCGCGGCCTGTTGGCCGACGACGCCAAAATCATCGCCGAGATACTGTCGATCGCCAAACCGCTGACGACCGCGATCCGCGCGATGAATCGCGTGCTCACCCATATGCGGCTGATCGAGGAACGCCGCATCCTCGATCTCGCGCCCGACGCGATTACCAGTCTCAAGCAGAACTATCTCGCTTTGTCGGAGGCTCACGGCATGTCGGCGCGTTATCTCGCGCTCGGCGTGCTCAACCGGTTGACCCAGCCCAATCAGATCTTGCGGCTCGGCCGCGCCTTGTCGTGGAAGTCCAACGACACGCTGGTCTCCGGCACCGAATTCGGCTGCGTCGGCGCCCGTCTCATCGCCGATCTGCAGCGCGCGAGCCAGGAAATCAGCGCCCAGGTTTCGCTCCGCGGCCCCCTGCCGCCGGTGGACGAACTCAGCCAGCGCCTGTCGCGTTATTTCGACGAGTGCGAAGGCCTCTTGGCGGAAATGGGTTTGCGACGCGATTCGCCGTGGGGCGAGGCAATCTTGAAAAGCCGGGCCACCGCCGCCGACGCGATCAATCGCGGCATCCTCGATCGGTACACCCAGGTCGCGCTCGCGATCATGCCTCAACTGAAAGACGGCGAAGCCGACGTGAGCGCGACGCCGCCACGCGGCAGCATTCCGGACGCGATGGCGATTGGGCATTTCCTGCAACTCCTCACCCAACGCGGGCAACGTCACGGCTTCGCCCAGGCCGCCCGCGAGGCGATCGACGCGCTCGGCACCGAAATCGAAACCCGCACCGCCGATCTGATCGGAGAGGTCCGCGAGACGCCGGTCCACGCGGCGACCATCGAGGCCCAGATCGATGCCGGCGCCAAATTATGCGAGCTATTGTTCGACGACGGCCGGGGCCAGCTGATGCGCCGCCGGCTCGCCAACGCCATGCGCGCCACGGCCTAGCCCCCTCTGACCAGCCCCACCAACCCGGCATTGCAACCGGCCGTCGTAAAACTTAGACTCACGCGATAATCGCGCAGGCGCGGAGCGGGCGTTTTGGAACTCACGTTCACCAATGTACTGTGGGCCGCGATTGCCTCGATCGAGATCATCTTGGTCGTTTTGCGGATATTGACGCCGCTTGGGCCCCAGCGCGTCATCATGGCGGTCAGCATCCCGGCGCTGATCATCCTCGGCGCGATCATCAACGCGATCTACAACCGCATCACCATCGGCCGTATCCTCGACGAGCCGCCGCCGCGGGAACGCCATTCCTGACCCCGAGGCGCGGCGCTTGACTCTGCGCCGTCGCGGTCCAAAATCACGGCTAAACTAGCCAATTAACGCCGGATTCTGGCTCTTCAGACCCTCCGGCCCGCTCACCCGAGGAGACCCCCCATGGCAAACGATGGTTTGGCTCATACCGTCAACCGCGAAGCAGAAAGCGGCCGGATGGAATTCTATGGCCGGGCCAACCAGCAGCACCTCGCCCCGCTCTGGCGCGTGCTCGGCGGCCTGGTGCTCGAATCGCCCAAAAGCCCGTGCATTCCGGCACTGTGGAAATGGTCCGATGTGCGGCCCTATCTCATGGAAGCCTGCCAGATCATCACCGCCGAAGAGGCCGAGCGCCGCGTGCTCGTGCTGGAGAACCCCGGCATGCCGGGCGAGTCGCGCATCACCCGCAGCATGTTCGCCGGGATGCAGATCATCCTCCCCGGCGAAGTGGCGCCCGCCCATCGCCATGTCGCCTCGGCGCTGCGTTTCGTGATCGAAGGCAAGAACGCCTATACCGCCGTCTCGGGCGAACGCACGATGATGGCGCCGGGCGATTTCGTCATCACCCCGTCCTGGACCTGGCACGACCACGGCAATCTCAGCACCGAACCGATGGTCTGGCTCGACGGGCTCGACATGCATCTGGTCAATTTGATGGATGCCGGATTCCGCGACGGCTATCCCGACAAGACCCATCCGGTCGTGCGCCCCGAAGGCGCCGCCGATGCCGAGTTCGGCTACAACCTGTTGCCGGTCGACTACAAGCCGGGCAGCCAGACCACGCCGATCTTCAACTATCCCTACACGCGCACACGCGAGGCGCTCGACCGGCTGGCGCGGTTCTATCCGATCGATCCGTGTTTCGGCTTCAAGATGAAATACGTCAATCCGATCGATGGCGGGTGGGCGATGCCGACGATCGCGACGTGGATGCAGCTCCTGCCCAAAGGGTTCAAGAGCATGCCTTATCGGTCAACCGATGGCGTGGTGTTCGTCTGCGTCGAGGGTTCGGGCAAGACCACGATCAACGGCCAGGTTTTCAACTGGGGGCCGCACGACGTCTTCACCGTGCCGTCCTGGACGTTCTACGAACACGAAGCGTCGTCGGATGCGGTTCTGTTCAGTTTCTCGGATCGCGTCTCGCAGGAAAAGCTCGACTTCTTCCGCGAACAGCGCGGCAACGCCTAAAAGCGGACCGGCCGATCGCCGACGGACTGCGCAGTCTGTATCGTGCAGCGCGCGCCGTCTTGCATGGCGCAATCGTCGGCGCGCACCCATTCGGTCCAGGCCGTATGGAGCTGATCGCCGATCGCATCGAGCGCCGTCTGCGACGCGGGATGGCTCGCAACCAGGGCGGCAACGATCGTCAGCGGCGCCAGGATGCGAATCAGATAATCGGGCAACACACACACCTCTGCCGGTCTCCGGCACGACACGAATTCGTGCGCGGAGAATGGACGGCAAAAGGTTAAGCGAAGATGAAGAACGTCAGCGTGCTCAGAGGGTGACGATCACGTTGAGCACGGCTTGGCGCTTTTCCTCGCGCACGACCTTAATCGCACGCGCCAAGGCGGCGGGAAGATCGGCCGGCTTCTCGACGCGTTCGCCGTAGCCGCCGCTGGCTTCGACCAGCTTCTCGAAGGCGGGTGACGGATTGAGATCGGCCAGGGTGTGGCCGTCATTCTCGGCCTGCGCCAGGCCTGTCGCGTACATCGCCAGGGTCGAACGACGCACCGCGTTATAGACCGCGTTGTTGTTGATGACGGTGAGGATCGGCAGGTTATGCGCCTGCGCCGTCCAATGACACGCGGTCGGATTGGCGAACATGTAAGCGCCGTCGCCGACCGTGCAGACCACCAGCTTGTCCGGTGCCGCGAGCTTGGCGCCGAGCGCCGCGCCGACGCCCCAGCCGAGACCGCCCGCTGGGCCCGAACCATAAAGCGTTCCGGCTTTTTCGCGTTTGCAGAATTCGGTGCGCACCCAATACTCGTTGACGATCAGCGCATCGGGACCGACGGCCTCGCCGAGACAATGATTGAGATATTCGATCTTGATCGAAGGCTCCGTCGCGGCTTTATCGAGCGTCGCCTTCCATTGCGCGCGCATCGCCTTCCAACGTTCGCCCAGGCGATTGCGTCGCGTCTCGACCTTCGCGCCCTTATCGAGGCCCTTCTCGCCCAACGCTTCGTCGAGCACGGTCAGCGCGGCGGTGGTTTCCGCGGTGATCGAGAGATCGCATTGAAAGCCGCGCATCGGATAGCGCGTGAAGGCCGGATCGTCGCCGATCTGGACGACCTTGCAGCCGGCCGGCGGACTTTCCTGCGAGGGAAACCACGGCGCGTCGCTATCCAGGATGATGACGAGATCGGCCTCGCTCAGGAACGGCTTCGGCACCGAGCCCATGTTCATCGGATGGCTCGACGGCAGGCAGACATAGCGCGCGTTGAACGAGACGACCGGAATGGCGAAACGTTCGGTCAGCCGCGCCAACGCCTCCACGGCCTGGTTGGTGCGGCCGGAGGCCGAGGTGATGATCAAGGGCCGTTCGGCCGCTTCGACCATCCCGGTCAGCGTCGCGATCGCGGCGGGATTGGGATAGGCCATGCTCGGATGCGCGCGCGCCATCATCGGCCGGTTCGAGGCGGGTACCGTGCCGCCCAAAGCTTCGCGCGGCAGGGTGAGATAGGCCGAGCCGCGCGGCGCGGTCATCATCACCTCGAGCGCGCGCGAGACGAGATCTTCTGCCTGCATCGGCAGCTTCATCTCGTAATCCCATTTGACGAACTCGCGCAGCATGCCGGCCTGATCGAACATTTCCTGGCCCCAATGGACCGGGCTGTTGCGCGAGCCGAGGACACCTTGTTCGGTGATCGGGGTGCGGCCGGCCATCAGAAGGATCGGCACGTTATCGCGATAGGCATCGGCCATGCAGTTGATCGTATTGGCGGTGCCGACATTCGTGTGGACCATCACCGCCTGGGGCTTGCCCGCCACCATGTAATAGCCATGCGCCATGGAGACGGCGCAGTTCTCATGCGGGATGACCATGAGTTGCGGGATGTCGGCCTTCTTGCGCTTGCTGGCGGCCAGTCCTTCGACCAGGGGCGCGAAATCGGTGCCGGGATTGACGAACATGTGGTCGATGCCGCTGGCCTTCAGGGAACGCAACAGCACCTCGGCGGCGCTTTGGGTTCCCTCGGCGCTCGAGCCGGGAAAGACGGGGTCGGTCATGGCGTTCCTCCTGCCGGCACCGGAAGGTTCTCCGGGCCGAAGCGCGCGATGGTAACCCCGGTTAGACCCGAGTCAAAGCCGCTCGTTCAGGAAATATTAAGCATAGGGTTGCAAGCTTCGCCGCATGAGGGACGGACAGCGGGCAATCTTTTTCGATCTGGACGGGACGCTTGCCGATAGCGTCGGCGTGATGCGCCGCATCTTCGCGCAATTCGCCGGCACGTTCGGCCGCGACGTGTCCGATGCCGATTTCGCCGCCTGCAATGGGCCGCCGATCGCGTTGTCGCTCGCCCGGCTCAAACGCGAATGGGTGTTGAAACCGAACCTCGACGAACTCACCAACCTCTATCAGTCATTGATCGATGCGGCCTATCTCGATGTGGTGCCCGCGCGGGGCGCGACCATCACGCTCGAAAGCGCGTTCCGGCACGGCTGGACGGTCGGCGTCGTCACGTCGAACAGCGGCGCCCGCACCCGTTCCTGGCTGGCCCGCTGCGGTCTTGCTCCTTTTGTCGATATCGTGGTCGGCGCCGAAGACGTGGTTCTCGGCAAGCCCGAACCCGAGCCTTATCTGATCGCGCTGGCGCGCAGCGGCACGCCGCGGCACGGCGTGATCGCGGTCGAGGACTCGCCGCAAGGCGCGCGCTCGGCGATCGGCGCGGGGCTGCGCACTTTCGGGATCATGGCCGATTGCGGTGATTCCTCCTTCGGCACCGAGACCGATTGGCCGGAGCCGATCCGCCTGATCGGCGCGCTCGAAGAGTTACTGCCCGAATTGGGACGCGGACACCGGCGGGTCGCCGGAATTCGCTAATGCTGCGCCTTCACCCGCTCGGGGACGATGTCAGCCTCGAGATCGTCCCGGCGCCGCCCATCGACACCACGACACACGATCTGATTCGCGCGCTCTGGGCCCGCGAGCAGGCAGGCCGTGCTCAACCCATGTTCGACGGCAAACTGTTTTCGCTGATCGAGCGCAACGGCTCGATCCTGCGCGGCTGCTTCGTCGATTACAGCGCCTTCGTTGCCCAGCGCGCGCAACCGGCGTTACGCGAGGTTTTGGGAATCAGGATGCTGGCGGTGTCGGGCCTGTTGCGGTGCCCGGACGGAATCGTCTTCGGTCAACGCGCCGACCATGTCCTGCAGGACCCCGAACACTGGGAACTGGTTCCGTCGGGCGGCATCGACGGGACGCCCCTCGATCCGCGGGCAAAGCTCCTCGAAGAACTCGCCGAGGAAACCGGTTGTCCCGCGTCGGCGATCACCCGCAACCGCGTCTTCGCGCTGGCCGAGGACGACGAAGCCCACGCGTTTGAAATCTGCATCGAACTCGAAACCGGTTTGTCCGCGAGCGAACTCACGAACCTCCACAACGCAACCGGCCGGATCGAGTATACGGCACTCGCCATCGTGTCGCCGGCCGCGCTGCCCGTTTTCAGCGCGACCCATCCAGTCGTCGAACTGTCCCGCGCGCTGTTGGCGAATCGCGGTCTGCTCTAAGGCAGCGACCCGTCAGGCGTCGAGGTTGGTGACTTCCAGCGCGTTGGCCTGGATGAACTCGCGGCGCGGTTCGACGACATCGCCCATCAGCATCGAGAACGTCTCGGCCGCTTCGTCGGCGTGATGGACCTTCACCTGCAACAACGCCCGCGCGTCGCGATTGAGCGTGGTTTCCCAAAGCTGTTCGGGGTTCATCTCGCCAAGACCCTTGTAGCGTTGGATGTCGCCGCTTTTCGGGCCGAGATCCAGGATCGCCTGAATCAGGCTCGACGGACCCTTCACCTGGGTTTCCTTGTCCTTGGCCACCAGCTTGCCGGGCTTGGCGTAGATTTCCTGCAACTCGGCGGTTCGCTCGTCGAGGCGGCGCGCCTCGGCGCTGCGCAGGAGCTGGGCGTCGAGCACGTAGCGTTCGGTCACGCCATGTCGGGTGCGCGTCAGAACGAAACCTTGTCCCAAGGCCTCGCCGCGCCAGCCGCGTTCGGTCGGCGGCGAGAGCGCATCGAGACGGCCGGCCAGAACCCGCGCGCCCGCGACGATCTGATCCTCATGATCGAGGATCGCGAGGCTGAGCAGCCCGGCGATCGCGGCCTGTTCGGCAACATCGAGACTGCCGACCTTGCGCACGAGCGGCAGCAACTGATTGCGCGCGGTGCGCGCGCGTTCGACCAGGTCGCGCAGATCGTTGCCGGCGCGCTGCACGCCGTCATGCTGCGTGAACACGGCGTCCTTGAGGCCGGCGCTGACGCGGTATTCTTCGAGCGCGGGATCGTCCTTGAGATAGACCGCCTTGGCCGAGCCGCGCTTCACCTGATAAAGCGGCGGCTGGGCGATGTAGAGAAAGCCCTTCTCGATCAATTGCGGCATCTGGCGGAAGAAGAACGTCAGCAGCAGCGTGCGGATATGGCTGCCGTCGACATCGGCGTCGGTCATGATGATGATGCGGTGATAGCGCGCCTTGGCCGCATCGAAATCGTCAGCGCCGATGCCGGTGCCGATCGCGGCGATCAGCGTGCCGATTTCCGCCGAACTGAGCATCTTGTCGAAGCGCGCGCGTTCGACATTGAGGATCTTTCCCTTCAAGGGAAGGATCGCCTGGAACTTGCGGTCGCGGCCTTGCTTGGCCGAACCACCGGCGCTGTCGCCCTCGACGATGAAGAGTTCGCAGAGCGCCGGATCGCGTTCCTGGCAATCGGCGAGCTTGCCGGGCAGGCTCGCCATATCGAGCACGCCCTTGCGCCGCGTGAGGTCGCGCGCGCGCCGGGCCGCTTCGCGGGCGGCTGCCGCCTCGACCACCTTGGCGACGATCTTGCGCGCCTCGGCGGGATGTTCCTCGAGCCATTGCTGGAGCTTGTCGGCGACCGCGCCCTCGACCACCGGCCGGACCTCGGAGGAAACCAGCTTGTCCTTGGTCTGCGACGAGAATTTGGGATCGGGCACCTTGACCGACAGGATCGAGGTCAGGCCCTCGCGCATGTCTTCGCCGGTCAGCGGAATCTTTTCCTTCTTGGCGAGACCGCTTTCATTGGCATAGTTGTTGATCGTGCGGGTGAGCGCAGCGCGAAAGCCGGCAAGATGTGTGCCGCCGTCGCGTTGCGGGATGTTGTTGGTAAAGCACAGCATCGTCTCGTGATAGGAGTCGGTCCACTCCATCGCGACTTCCACGGTGATGCCTTCGTTTTCGACCGACATTTCGATCGGCGCGGCGTGAACCGCCTGCTTGGCGCGATCGAGATACTGGACGAAAGCGACGAGACCGCCGTCGTAATGGAGTGAAACCGATTTCGGCTCGACGCCGCGCGCGTCGATCAGTTCCAGCGAGACGCCCGAATTGAGAAACGCCAGTTCGCGCAGGCGATGTTCGAGCGTGGCGAAATCGAATTCGAGCTTCGTAAACGTCTGGCCCGACGGCCAGAACGTGATCTCGGTTCCGGTGCGCGGGCTGTCGCCGCTCACGGCCAGCGGGGCCTCGGGCACGCCGTCCTTGAAGCGAACGAAATGCTCGTGTCCGTTACGCCAGATGCGCAGTTCGAGCACCGACGACAACGCATTCACCACCGAAACGCCGACGCCGTGGAGACCACCCGAAACCTTGTAGGAATTCTGGTCGAATTTTCCGCCGGCATGGAGCTGGGTCATGATCACTTCGGCAGCGGAGACGCCTTCCTCATGATGGATGTCGACCGGAATGCCGCGGCCATTGTCGTTGACCGTCACCGAGCCGTCGCCGTTCAGGATGACTTTGATCGCGTCGCAATAGCCGGCGAGCGCCTCGTCGATCGAATTGTCGACGACTTCGTAGACCATGTGATGAAGGCCCGAGCCGTCATCGGTATCGCCGATATACATGCCGGGGCGCTTGCGCACCGCGTCGAGGCCGCGCAGCACCTTGATGGATTGCGCGTCGTAAACGTCGGATTGAGGGGTGTCGGGCGTAATGGGTTCGCTCATCTTACTTACATCCAGTCATGCAATGCGGGCATCGGCCACGGCGAAGAATTGCGCGTCCTGCCGGAGCGGCGAGAACAGCGCGGCATCGGTGCCGGTGAGCCAGGCTTGGGTTTTGAGATCGAGAATTTCATGATAGAGGGCGGCGCGACGTTCGGCGTCGAGATGGGCGGCCACTTCGTCCAGCAACATGATCGGCGCGTGGCCGCATTGCGCCGCGATCAACCGCGCCTGCGCGAGAAGAATCGCCAGGAGCAGCGCCTTTTGTTCGCCGGTCGAACAAATCCCGGCCGGCATCCCGTTGCCGAGATGCGCCACCGCCAGATCGGCGCGATGCGGGCCGAAACAGGTCGCACCGGATTCGGCATCGACGCGGCGATGCGCGGCGAGGCGCCGGCGGACTTCGTCTTCGACAGCCAGCGCCGGCATGCGTTCGAGCAAGGCCTCGACCTCGCCTTCGATGACCAGTCGCGCTTGCGGGAACGGCCCGCGCGCTTCGCCGCAGGCGCGATCGAGCCGCATGACGCAATGCGCCCGCGCCGCGGCAAGCGCCACGCCATGCGCCGCCATTTCTTCTTCGAGCGCATTCAGCCACGACGCATCGCCGGTGCCGTCGCGCAACAGCCGCAGCCGATCGCGCATCGCGCGTTCGTAAGAGCCGAGGCGCGCGGCATGTTCGGAATCGAAGCCGAGGACCAGGCGATCGAGAAAGCGCCGGCGCGCGCTGGCGGCTTCGGTGAAGAGCCGATCCATCTGCGGCGTGAGCCAGATCAGGCTCGCGAGCCGCGCGAGTTCGGTTTGGCTTTTGGCCGGCGCACCGTCGATCCGCACCAGGCGGCGCTCGCCCGATTCGCTTTTGCCGTCGCGGCCGGTGCCGATCTGGACCGGACCATCCGACGTCGACATCTCGATCGAGAGCGCCCAGGAACCGCCGCCGCGACGATCGATCTCGGAAAGCTTGGCGCGGCGCAGCCCGCGGCCCGGCGCGAGGAACGAGACCGCTTCCAGCAGATTGGTTTTGCCCGCGCCGTTCGGGCCGGTGAGCACCACGGGCACCGGCGCCACCGTCAGGCGCGCTTCGGCATAGCAACGAAAATCCGTCAGCACGAGCCGCGCGAGCGCCGGCCCGGTGCTATGGGCACTCACCTCGAACTCGATGGCCTCGTTGGCTGTTGCCCGCAACGGTGCTTCGACCCTCAGACCCGCATCGGCATAAGCACGTAGAGCGCGCTCGCATCGGCGCTGTCGCGAACCACGGTCGGCGACGCCGCGTCGGCCAAGGCAAAGCGCGCGCCCTCGCCTTCGATCTGCTCGGCAATATCGAGCAGGTAGCGCGAATTGAAGCCGATCTCCAAAGGCTGCGCGGAGTAGCGCACTTCGAGTTCTTCGGTCGCGGTGCCGTTCTCGGGGCTGGTCGCCGAAAGCGTGAGGCTGCCGCGTTCGATCGCGAGTTTCACCGCGCGGCTCTTTTCGGTCGAAATGGTCGACACGCGATCGACCGCTTCGGCGAAGAGCTTGCAGTCGACTTCGAGGATGCGATCGTTGCCCGACGGAATGACCCGGTCGTAATCCGGGAACGTTCCATCGATCAGTTTCGAGGTCAGCACCGTCTCGGCGAAGGTGAACCGAATCTTGGTGTCGGAGAGCGACACCGAAACATCGTCCTGCATCTCGTCGAGAAGCTTCCTGAGTTCCATCACCGTTTTGCGCGGGACGATCACGCCCGGCATGCCGGCGGCGCCCTCGGGCAGCGGAATTTCCATGCGCGCCAGGCGATGGCCGTCAGTCGCGACCGCGCGCAACATGTCGACCTGGTCGGATTTGGCGGCATGGAGATAGATGCCGTTGAGGTAGTAGCGGGTTTCCTCGGTCGAGATGGCGAACCGCGTGCGGTCGATCAGGCGTTTCAGATCGCCGGCCGAGAGCAGGAAATTATGCGCGAGTTCGCCGCCCGCCATCAGCGGATAATCTTCCGGCGGCAGGCAGGACAGGGTGAAGGTCGAGCGGCCCGAGCGCAGGGTCATCAACCCCTTTTCGCCCGTCGTCTCGAGTTCGATCTGCGAGCCGTCGCGCAGCTTACGGATGATGTCGTAGAGCGTGTGAGCGGGAACCGTGGTTGCCCCCGACTTGCTGACCTGAGCGACGAGCGACGCCACCATCTCGATGTCCATGTCGGTCGCGGAGAGCGACAATTTCGTGCCCTCGGCCCGCAGCAGGACGTTCGAGAGGATGGGAATGGTGTTGCGCCGTTCGACAACACTCTGCACGTGACCCAGGGCGCGGAGTAGTGCTGCGCGTTCGATTGTGAGTTTCATGGCTGGCGGGTTCACGCTCGTTGGAGGCGGCTTCCGGCATCCCGGAAAGCTTCGGGAAACCCCGCCCAACCCGGCCCGAACGGCCGGGGCGGAACGGGAAGAAATCATAGCATAACCGAGCCAGCCGGTACACCCTTACGCAGGGCCGGAAAGCTTCAAAAACTGCCTGATTTTCGGCCTTTTCGGCCGCTCGGTCGCGCCGGCCGCAGCTTAGGTTTCGAGCATCCGGCGCAGCAGCTCGATATCCTCGGCCATGACCCGATCCGAGGCCCGCAATTCCTCGATCTTGCGAACCGCGTGCATGACCGTGGTGTGGTCGCGGCCGCCGAATTTCCGGCCGATTTCCGGCAGCGAGCGCGGCGTCAGCTGCTTGCAGAGATACATCGCGACCTGGCGCGGCCGGGCAACCGCGCGGGCGCGGCGGGCGGAATGCATGTCGGCGAGGCGGATATTGTAATGCTCGGCGACCCGCTTCTGGATCTCGTCGATAGTGACGCGGCGGTCATTCGCGCGCAGCAGATCGTGCAGCACTTCCGCCGAGCTTTCGAGCGTGACCTCGCGCCCGACCAACTGCGTATGGGCGTAGATGCGGTTGAGCGCGCCTTCCAACTCGCGAACGTTCGAGGTGATGCGATGGGCGAGAAATTCCAGCACCTTGGGCGGCACCGTGGCGCGGCTGTTCTCGGCCTTCGACTGCAGAATCCCGAGCCGCAATTCATAGGTCGTCGGGTGGACGTCGGCGACCAGGCCCCAGCCCAGGCGCGACCGCATCCGCTCTTCCATGCCTTCGAGATCGGTCGGCGACTTATCGGCGGAAATCACGATCTGGCGGTTCTGGTCGACCAGCGCGTTGAAAGTATGGAAGAACTCCTCCTGCGTGGTGTCCTTGCCCGAGATGAACTGGACGTCGTCGATCATCAGCACGTCGACCGAGCGGAACTGCGCCTTGAACGCCATCGTGTCCTTGAAGCGCAGGGCACGAATGAACTGGTACATGAATTTTTCGGCCGAGAGATAGATCACCCGGCGCTTCGGATCGTGGGTGCGGATATGCCAGGCGATCGCATGCATGAGATGCGTCTTGCCCAGGCCAACGCCGCCGTAAAGAAACAGCGGATTGAACGGTACCGAGCGATTGGGCCCGACTTGCGACTCGGCGACGCGGCGCGCGGCGGCGTGGGCCAACTCGTTCGGCTTGCCGACGACGAAATTATCGAAGGTGAAGCGCGGGTCGAGCGGCGCGCTGATGTTTTTGTCGTCGGCGGATTCGGCGCTTTCGCGCGTCGGCGCTTCGCGAACCTGCGGTTCCGGCGCCTCTTCGGCTGCCGCGCCAATGACGAGAATCTCGACGTTCGCCACGTCACCGTTCTCGGCATTCCACAACGAGCGAATGCGATCGGCGTAGTGACCGGCAACCCAGTCACGCAGAAATCGGGTCGGCACCGCGATTTTGACGCAGCCGTCCTCGATCGTGTGCAAACTCATATTGCGGAGCCAGCTGCGATACGCCGCGTCGCCGAATTCGGTACGCAACCGAGCGCGTACCCTCGCCCATTGGGACTGGGCCTCGTTGCCGCGTCCCAAGGATTCCGCCATGCCTCACTCCCCCAGAAGCAAAAGCGCCGAACGTCGGGCGCGCAAGCTACACGCGACGGAAACGAGGAATACTCCCCACCTCACGCCGTCTCGTCACGAACCGCAGCGGCTAGTTACCGTTCAACCCTCAAGCAAACCGTACTAGCACGCTGTTAAACACTTGTTTGGAAACCGCCTCACCGTCGCGTCGTGCGTGCCGATATGTTTTTCTCGATCACGTTCGCCGTTCGACGACCAGACAACATTACCTAAGCGCGAAGGCTCATGGCAACATCTCTGAAAAAAAATTGACGCAGAATTATTTTGAAGTGGCCGCGAAGCCACGCTTCGCGTGTTTAGAGCGCCTTGATACGCGCGGACAGACGCGAGAGCTTGCGCGAGACGGTGCGATGATGCAGCACGCCTTTGCCGACGCCGCGTTGAAGCTCGGGCGCCCCTTCAGCGAAGGCTTGCTTCGCCGCGTTCTTGTCGCCGGACGAGATCGCCGTCTCGATCTTCTTCACGAAAGTGCGGATGCGGCTCATGCGCGCGCGGTTAACGTCCGTGCGACGCTCAGTCTGCCGAATACGCTTTTCTGCCGAAGGATGATTAGCCATCGTCGCCCTGTCGAAAAGTATAAAGAGAAGGGCGGTTTATACCGATCGCACGCGGTGCGGTCAAGCTGCCCGTGAAAGGGCAAAAACCCTTGCCGCTCAACGGTTTTTAAACGCTGGTTTACGCTTCTCGACAAAGGCGGCCATGCCTTCTTTCTGATCATCGGTCGCGAACATCGCGTGAAACAGGCGCCGTTCGAAACGAACGCCTTCGGCAAGCGTCGTCTCGAACGCGCGATTGACCGCCTCTTTGCCCGCAAGCACCGATGCCCGCGACAGCGACGCGATCTTGTCGGCGAGCTTCATCGCCTCTTCCATGAGTTTGTCGTTCGGCACGATGCGGCTGACGAGACCGCTGCGTTCGGCCTCGGCCGCATCCATCATGCGGCCCGAGAGCACCATTTCCATTGCCTTCGCCTTGCCGACGGCGCGCGTCAGGCGCTGCGTGCCGCCGGAACCCGGAATGATGCCGAGCGTGATCTCCGGTTGTCCGAATTTCGCGCTTTCGGCGGCAATGATCGTATCGCACATCATCGCCATCTCGCAGCCGCCGCCCAGGGCAAAGCCGGCGACCGCCGCGATCACCGGTTTGCGGCATTGCGTCACCCGCTCCCAGCCATCGGTGATGAAGTCCTGCACATAGCAGTCGACAAAGCTTTTGCCCGCCATTTCCTTGATGTCGGCGCCCGCCGCGAAGGCTTTTTCGCTTCCGGTGATCACGATGGCGCCGATTTCGGCATCCGCCTCGAACGTATCGAGCGCGGTACCCAATTCGCGCACCAGGGCATCGCACAACGCATTAAGCGCCTGCGGCCGGTTGAACGTGATGAGGCCGACGCGCCCGCGCGTTTCGACCAGGATGTTTTCATACGTCATGGATTCATGCTCCGTCAGTGCGGCGATAGGGTAAAGCCGACCGTGAGGCGGCCGTCCTGACCCCGGAAATCGAGTTTCAGATGTTCGGCGTCACGCTGCCATTGATCGGCACCGGTCTTCTTCCAGCCAAGCTGGGGCAAACTGTCGGTATAGAAGTGTCTGACATCGGCGCGGCTCTCATTGCCCTGGGCTTGTGCTTCGACGATACGACCCTCGGGTTTGTCGAAAATCAGCGACGAGCCTTTGACCGGTTTCAGCCCCGGCATCAACGGAATATCCTCGGTGCCATCGACGAATTCGGCGGCGCGCAAGCGCGACGCGGCGATAAGACACAACGGCAGGGCGAGGAGAAGACGCCGATACATCCGCAAACCTAGCCTCAGCGCTGACGCTTCGCACAGAAAAAAGTCGACCGGCCGCTTTGGACAATCCGCTTGATGCTCTTGCCGCAGTCGCAGCCGGGACAAGGTTCGCCCTCCTTGCCATAGACCGCCCAGTGATGCTGGAAATAGCCCAATTCGCCGGACGCCTGGACGTAATCCCGTAGCGAACTGCCACCAGCAGCAATCGCGCGCGTCAGGACGTCGCGGATCGCGGTCACCAATCGTTCGGCGCGTTCGCCCTGTACCTGCGCAGCGAGGCGTTTAGGCGAAATCCCCGCGCCATGGAGCGCTTCGCAGACATAGATATTGCCGAGCCCGGCCACAACCTGTTGATCCAGCAACGCCGCCTTGATCGGTGTTTTCTTTCCGGCGAGCGCCACCGCGAGAGCGGGGCCGTTGAAATCATTGCCTAAAGGTTCGGGCCCCAGCAGACGAAATCGCTCATAGTCGGGGAATGCCGTTGCGTCCGCATAATCCAGCATGCCGAAGCGACGCGCGTCGTTGAAGCGAAGTTCGGTGCCGTCCTCGAAGCGGAACACCGCGTGATCGTGTTTCGCCCGCGGCACAGCGGCGTCGGGCGCGACGATGATCATGCGCCCCGACATGCCGAGATGCGCGATGACCACGCCGCCGTCTTCGATATGCATCAGGATGTATTTGGCCCGGCGCGAAAAGCGCTCGATCCGGCGTTGTTCGAGCCGGTTCGCCAGGCCCGGCGGGATCGCGCTGCGCAAATCCGGACGTGCCAGATCGAGACGCGCCAGGCGTTTGCCGGCAAGTGCGGCGGACAGGCCGCGCACCACGGTCTCGACTTCGGGAAGTTCAGGCATCGGCGGCGTTTGGCGGGGGTTGGAGGGTGGGCTATCGTAGCGCGATGGCGAGCAAGATAGCAGGGGCGGCCCAAAAAGACCGAGCCGACTTCGGTTTCCGCGAAGTCGGCGCCGACGAGAAGACGAAGCTCGTCCGCGACGTGTTCGACAATGTCGCGCGGCGTTACGACCTGATGAACGATCTGATGAGTGGCGGCGTCCATCGTTTGTGGAAAGCCGAGCTGATCGATCTGCTGGCGCCGCAACCTAGGCAAACGCTGCTCGACCTCGCCGGCGGAACCGGCGACGTCGCCAGCCGGTTCCTGGCCTGCGTCGATGGCGACGCGACCGCCATCGTCTGCGACATCAATGAAAGCATGGTCTCCCAGGGCCGCGATCGCGCGATCGATAACGGCGCGCTGACCGGCGTGACCTGGATGACCGGCGATGCGGAGAATCTGCCGATCGCCAGCGCCAGCGTCGATGCCTGCACGATTTCTTTCGGGCTGCGCAACGTCACGCGAAAAGAGCGCGCGCTTGCCGAGGCCCATCGGGTCCTGAAACCCGGCGGCCGTTTCCTTTGTCTCGAATTCAGCCGGGTTCAGGCGCCGCTCTTGCGCCGCGCCTACGATCTCTATTCGTTCGCGGTCCTGCCGCGCCTCGGTCAGGTCGTCGCCCGCGACCGCGATTCCTATCAATATCTGGTCGAGAGCATTCGCCGGTTTCCGCCGCAACCCGAACTCGCCGCGATGATGGGCGCCGTCGGGTTCGAACAGGTGACGTGGCGCAACCTGATGGGTGGCATTGCCGCCCTCCACTCCGGCTGGCGATTGTAATAGCGACGAAAGTTGCACACTGCCGCTAGTGTTCTATAGTGAGGCCAGGCTCAAGGAGAGCACAGTGCTTCACGGCCGGCGCATCCTGTTGATCGTCTCGGGCGGCATCGCCGCCTATAAGAGTCTCGATCTCATTCGCCGCCTCAGGGCGCGCGGCGCAACGGTGCGCTGCATCCTCACCGCCGGCGCGCAACAATTCATCACACCACTCTCGGCATCCGCCCTCTCGGGCGAAAAAGCCTATACCGATCTCTTCTCGCTGACCGACGAAAGCGAGATGGGTCATCTGCGCCTCGCGCAGGAATCCGACCTGCTCGTCGTGGCGCCGGCCTCGGCCGATCTCATCGCCAAGATGGCCGGCGGTCTGGCCGACGATCTTGCCTCGACCGCGTTGCTCGCGACCGACAAGCCGATCCTGATCGCGCCCGCGATGAATTTCCGCATGTGGGGTCACGCGGCAACGCAACAGAACATCGCGACCCTGGCGCAACGCGGCGTGACGCGCGTCGGCCCGAATGCGGGACCGCTGGCCGAAAACGAAAGCGGCATGGGCCGCATGGCCGAGCCGCTGGAAATCGTCGATGCGGTCGAAAAGATTTTTCGAACCGGCGAAACGCTCAAAGGCCGTCGCGCCCTGATCACCAGCGGCCCGACCCATGAGCCGATCGATCCGGTGCGTTACATCGCCAATCGTTCGTCCGGCAAACAAGGCCACGCGATCGCCGAGGCGCTCGCCCGGCTGGGCGCGGATTGCACGCTGGTGTCGGGTCCGACCGAAGAAGCCGATCCGCCGGGCGTGAAAGTGATTCATGTTTCCACCGCGCGCGACATGCAGGCCGCATGCGAGGCGGCATTGCCGGTCGACATCGCCGTCTGTGCCGCCGCCGTCGCCGATTGGCGTGCCGAGGCAGCGCCGGGCAAGCTGAAGAAGAAAGACGGCGCGACGCCCGCGCTGAAACTGGTCGAGAACCCCGACATCCTCGCCGGTCTGTCGCAACCGGGAAACCGGCGCCCGCGTCTGGTCGTTGGCTTTGCGGCCGAGACCGAAAACGTGATCGCGAACGCCAAGGCCAAACGTCTGCGCAAGGGCTGCGATTGGATTCTCGCCAACGACGTATCGGCATCGACCGGCGTGTTCGGCGGCGCGCAAAACACCATTCATCTGATCGACGCCGATGGCGTCGAGGATTGGCCGACGCTCGGCAAACGCGAGATCGGCGACAAACTGGCGCAGCGGATCGCGGCGTTCCTCATCGTGAAGGCAGCAGAATGAGTGCCGTCGAGATTCCTTTGATGGTCCTGCCGCATGGGCGGGGCATGAGTCTTCCGGGTTATGCCACCATCGACAGCGCGGGCATGGATCTCGCCGCCGCGGTCGATACGCCGCTGACCCTCGCGCCGGGCGCGCGGATCGACATACCGACCGGCATCGCCATTGCCCTACCGTCCGGTTGGGAAGCCCAGGTTCGTCCGCGTTCCGGCCTCGCCTTCAAACAGGGCGTGACCGTGCTCAACAGCCCGGGCACGATCGACGCCGATTATCGCGGTGAAATCCGGGTCATTCTCATCAATCTCGGCGCCGAACCCGTGACCTTCGGGCGCGGCGACCGCATCGCGCAGCTCGTGATCGCGCCGGTCGCGCAGGCCGCGTGGAAACCCGTCGACGCCTTACCCACGACCGCGCGTGGTGCCGGCGGATTCGGTTCCACCGGAACCTGACGGGCACGATGCTTCGCCTCAGCAAAAAACTCCTGTTTGCGATCGAGGCGGTTCTCGACATTGCCTACAACGCCGGCACCGGACCGGTGCAATCCGGCGACATCACCGGACGCCAAGGCATCCCGCGGCGCTATCTCGAACAGGTCCTGCAGCAATTGGTGCGCGCCGGAATTCTTGCCGGCGTGCGCGGCCCAAAGGGCGGATATCGCCTCGCCCGCGAGCGCCGCCGCATCACCGTGGGCGAGATCGTGCGGGTGGTGCGCGCGATCGACGGCGGCGAGGACCCGCTCGAGGATGACGGCGGCGCCGAACTCGGCCGCCGCGTCGTCCGGCCCTTATGGGCCGAATTGCAGGATGAGGTGATGAAACGCCTCGATGCGGTTACTATCGAGGAATTGTGCACGCGCGCGCATAACGCCGGCATTTCCGGCGAATACGCGGCGCGTCTGGATTTTTCGATCTAAAGCAGCGGAAGGAACGCCATGGCCGACGGCAGCACCACGGACAGCAATCCGGTTTTCTCCCGCGGTCGCATCTACGACAGCATCGTCGACACGATCGGCGCGACACCGCTGGTGCGATTGAGCCGGCTCGCGACAGCCCACAACGTCAAGGCAACGTTGTTGGGCAAATGCGAGTTCTTCAATCCGTTGAGTTCGGTCAAGGATCGCATCGGCGCGGCGATGATCGACGCCGCCGAAAAGGCCGGGCGCATCACGCCGGGCAAAACCGTGCTGGTCGAACCGACCTCGGGCAATACCGGCATCGCGCTCGCCTTCGTCGCGGCGGCCAAGGGGTATCGCTGCATCCTCGTCATGCCGGACAGCATGTCGACCGAGCGGCGGCGGATGCTGAAGCTGCTGGGCGCCGAACTCGAACTCACGCCGGCGGCGCAAGGCATGCGCTATTCGATCCAGCGCGCCGAAGAACTGGTGCGCTCGCTGCCCGACGCCTACATGCCGCAGCAATTCGAGAACCCGGCCAATCCCGAGATCCATCGCCGCACCACGGCCGAAGAGATATGGCAGGACACGAACGGCAAGGTCGATGTGATGGTTTGCGGCACGGGCACGGGTGGAACCTTGACCGGCGTCGCCTCGGCGCTGAAAGCCAAGAAACCCGGTCTCAAGATGTTCGCAGTCGAACCAGAAGACAGCGCGGTGATTTCCGGCGGCCCGCCGGGACCGCACAAGATCCAGGGCATGGGGCCCGGTTTCATTCCGAAAAACCTCGACGTCAAACAGATCGACGAGATCCTGCGGATGTCGAACGACACCGCGATCCGCATGGCCCGCGAGATCGCGCGCCTCGAAGGCATCGCGGTCGGCATTTCATCGGGTGCCGCCGTGGCGGCCGCGATCGAAGTCGGCCAACGCCCCGAGATGGCGGGTAAAATGATCGTCGTCGTGTTGCCGGACACCGGCGAGCGCTATCTCTCGACCGCACTGTTCGACGGACTCTAAATCTCTCATGGAACTGAGCGACGCGCAGTTCGAGCGCTACGCCCGCCATCTGGTCTTGGACGAGGTGGGCGAGGACGGCCAGAACAAGCTTCTCGCCGCGCGCGTGCTTGTCGTCGGCGCCGGCGGACTGGGCTCGCCGGTCCTGCTGTATCTCGCCGCGGCCGGTGTCGGCACGCTCGGCGTGATCGATGACGACACCGTCGATCTCTCCAACCTGCAGCGTCAGATCATCCACGCGACCGAGAGCATCGGCGAGGCCAAGATCGATAGCGCGCGCCGCACCCTGGCGCAGATCAATCCCGAGGTGAAGGTCGAGACCCATCGCGCGCGCCTGACCGCCGCGAATGCGGCCGAGATCGTGTCGCAATACGATCTGGTCGCCGACGGCAGCGACAATTTCGCCACCCGCTATCTGTTGAACGATCTTTGCTTTCGGCTGAAAAAACCATTGGTCGGCGCGGCGCTGTCACCGTTCGAGGGACAGTTGTCGACTTTCAAAGCCTATTTGGGCGCGCCTCATCCCTGCTATCGCTGCCTGTTCGCCGAGGAACCCGCGCCCGACAGCATGCCGCGCTGCGAAACCGCGGGGATTCTCGGCGCGATCGCCGGTGTCATGGGCACGCTGCAGGCGACCGAGGTGTTGAAGGAAATACTCGGGCTCGGCGAAAGCCTGTCCGGGGCGCTGCTGGTTTACGACGCGCTGCGCGCGGATTTTCATCGCATCAAATTGCCGCGCGACCCGGATTGCGCGACGTGCGGCGGGGCATCGTGAAAATCGCCGCACTGGCCCTCGTGATGCTGACACTGTTCGGCGGCAGCGCCCTGGCCGCCGAAAAAGGCGACGTGTTGCCGCGTTTCGGGGTCCTGCGCGCCGACGTCGTCAATCTCAGAACCGGACCGGGCCAACGTTATCCGGTCGCCTGGGTCTATCGCCGCAAAGGCCTGCCGGTCGAGATCATCGCGCAATACGAGGAATGGCGTCAGGTGCGCGATTCCCAAGGCACGACCGGTTGGGTCAACCAACAGCTCGTCACCGCCGCGCGCAATGTCGTCGTCAAGGACACCCAGCGCACGCTGCGCGCCGACCCGAATTCATCGGCCGCCCCGGTCGCGCGGCTTGATCCCGGCGTGATCGCCCATCTGATGGAATGTCGCGGCACCTGGTGCCGCATCGAGACGCAAAACACCACCCCGATCATCCGGGGCTGGCTCAATCGCGTGGAGATCTGGGGCGTCTATCCCGACGAAGTAATCCGCTAGATCACGCGAAGTCTTGCGCGAGCGCGGTTCGCACCGGCTCGGGGATCACCGCGATATGCCCATAATGCGGGTGATCGATCCCGCACAGAATCTGCGCGCCCGCGACGCTGAACTTTTCCTTCTGCGCCGCCGTGAATGGAAAGCGCGCGAATTGCACCGCCGAGGCCTTGCCGTCTTCCGAGGTGTTTTCGCGCGTCGGATCGGGCAGGCCGGCGATCTTTTCGCCGCCGACCGAGAGATAGAAATTATTCTCGACGCCGCCGAGCATCGACAACGTCGCCTGGCGACGGACGGCGTCTTCGATCTCGAACATCACCGTGGCGATCAACTCGCTGCCTTGCGGGATGAGCGGATTATAGGCCGCGAGTTCATCGACGATCTGCGCCTCGCCGCCGTGTTCGATGTAGAGCATCTCGTGAATCTGATGCCACATCGTCGCGTAATTCTCGAAATAGAACGTGCAATAAGGCCCGACCTCGACGCGGCGATTGCGCTTCACCGCGCTGATCTGACGCTTCAGTTCCTTGCGATCCTTGGTGTAGACCGCGGGATCGAGAATGTCGGCGCGCGAAATGCTGCGTTTGTCGCTCATGACGTCACTCCATAGGCAAGCGCCATCAGCTCGATCGGGTGAAGCGTCTCTTGTGTCTTGCCGTCGATGGCCTCGACGCCCTGCTGAAGATGTAAGCCGGCCAACGGGCATTCCGACGACAGATAGGCGTTATTCGCCTCGTTCGCCTGACGCGACGGGGGGCGGCCGATTTTCATCGCCACCGGAAAATTATCGCGCTTCACGCCCCAGGAACCGCCATGACCCGAGCAGCGCTCGATCACGTCGAGTTTTCCTTGCGGCAACAGACGCAGCATGTCGGCCGCCTTCGCGCCCATGTTCTGGGCACGCGCGTGACAGGCGAGATGGAGACTGACGCCACCCGGCACCGGCTGCATGCCGGGCGCCAATCCCTCTTTCTTGGCAATGTCGACGACGTATTCGCTGAGATCGAAGGTGGCTTTGGCGAGCTTCGCCACCGATTCATCGTTCGGGAGCAGCAGCGGCCATTCGAATTTGAGCATCAGCGCGCAGGAGGGAATCAGCGCGACGATGTCGTAGCCCTGGTCGACATAGGGCATCAGCGCCGTGGCGACGCGGCGCGCCTTGTCGGCAACGCGCGAAAGTTCGCCCTGCTCCAGCTGCGGCATGCCGCAGCACTCGGGATAGGCCACTTCGGTCGCGACGCCGTTCTTGGCCAGCACGGCCTGCGCGGCGGTGCCGATATCCGGGTTGTTGTAGTTCACGAAGCACGTCGCATAGAGCACCGCCTTGCGGCCGAAGCCGGGCGCGGTCGCATCCGGCGGCACGCTTTCGCTGACCGCGCGCAGTTCGAACGTGCGCGCGTGGAATTTCGGCAGCGCGGCGTTGCGGTCGATGCCGGCGACCATCTCCATCACCGGGCGCGTCAGTTTGTTGTCGAGGCTCGTTGCCCAGTTGGCGAGCGGCGCCACCACGCGGGCCATCTGGCCGTTGCGATCGGTCTCGGCCAGGGCTTTGTCGGCCCATTTGATCTTGCCGGATTTTTCCTCGGCCGCGCGATAGCGCAGCATCAGATGCGGAAAATCGATATTGAATTCGTGCGGCGGAACGTAAGGGCACTTCGTCATGAAGCACATGTCGCACAGCGTGCAGGCTTCGACGACCGGCGCGAAATCCTCGGACTTCACCGCATCGAGTTCGCCGCTTTCGGAATTATCGATCAGATCAAAGAGGCGCGGGAAACTGTCGCAGAGATTGAAGCAGCGGCGGCAGGTGTGACAGATATCGGCGACGCGACGCATCTCGGCGTCGATCTTTTCGGCGTCATAAAAATCGGGATTGTCCCAGGCAATGGGATGGCGCGTCGGCGCGCCGAGACCGCCCTCGCGCATGTCCCGTGGCTCCTTCAAGCAAAAAGATGAGGGGAAGGGACGCGAACGTCCCTTCCGATATCAAAGGTCGGCCCGTTTCAAAGACCAGGGGGCCGATCAACCGAGCGTGTCGAACGCCTTTTGGAAGCGGCCGGCATGCGACTTCTCGGCCTTGGCCAAGGTCTCGAACCAGTCGGCGATTTCCTCGAACCCTTCCTGGCGGGCGGTACGCGCCATGCCGGGATACATGTCGGTGTATTCGTGGGTTTCGCCGGCGACGGCGGCGAGCAGATTGTTCGAGGTCGAGCCGATCGGCTTGCCGGTCGCCGGATCGCCGACTTCGGCGAGGTATTCGAGATGGCCGTGCGCATGGCCGGTCTCGCCTTCGGCGGTCGAGCGGAACACCGCCGCGACGTCGTTGTAGCCTTCGACGTCGGCCTTCTGCGCGAAATAGAGATAGCGGCGATTGGCCTGGCTCTCGCCGGCAAAAGCCTCTTTCAGGTTATTTTCGGTCTTCGATCCTTGCAGCTTTGGCATGGTGCCCTCCTCTATGATTAGAATGATTCTAATTTAAGCGTTTCCGCGTCGACCGTCAAGCCTTCGCCTTACCGACCCGGATGGTGACATCGACTCGGTGAATCGCGCCTTGCGGCGGCTCCGGCAGATTGGTCACGTTGATCCGATCGCTCGGAATGTCCATCAGCTTGCCGGTTTCCTCGAAGAAAAAATGGTGGTGATCGGCGGTATTGGTGTCGAAATAGGAGCGCCCAGGATTGACCGCGACCTCGCGCAAGAGCCCCGCGTCGACGAATTGGTGTAGCGTGTTGTAGACCGTCGCTAGCGACACGGGCACCGCGGCGGCTTGGGCCTCGCCATGGAGTTGCTCGGCAGTGACGTGATGGTCGCCCTTCTCGAACAGCAGCCGGGCCAAGGCCAGACGCTGGCGCGTCGGCCGCAATTTGGCGGCGCGCAGCAATTCGAGGGCGTTGGCGTAGGGTCGCGAGGCGGTCATAGGGTCAATATGGGGATGCCCAACGCTCTAGTTTAGAGGAAGTCAAAAATACCCCAAGCAGCCCGGTCCGCCAAGCCTGCGCTTTCGGCAGGGGCCGCTATCACGGAGTGTTGAGCGGGCGGCGCCGGAAACGACGTCGGCGCGCGACCTCAGTCGCCGGTTTTCATCCGGTCCACCAGTTCGCGGACGGTGGGAACGAAGCCGTTGGCGTAAAACGGGTCGCGGCCGAAGCGATAGGCATTGTGCCCGGCGAACATCAGCTCGAATTCGCAATCGTCGGAATGGCTGATCGCCTGCAAGGTCTTCTGGATGCAGTAGCTGCGCGGATCCGCCTTTTTGCCCGTGGTGCCCGCCTCGTTCTGCGCCCAGTTCGAGAACTGGCAAGCCGAGAGGCAGCCCATGCAATTGATCTGATCGTTGCGAATCTCGAGCCCCTTCGGGGTATCCACGAAGACCAGCGTCGAATCCGGCGTGCGCAGTGCCTCGACATAGCCTTGCGCGATCCAGGTCAGCGCGCGTTCGCGGTCATGCGGCGTCAGAAAGACGACACGCTTGCGCGCGCCGACTTCGAGCGCCGCCAGATGATCGCCCACCGCCTCGATCGAATAAGCGACCTGGCGTTCGTTGCGCTGAGTCAGTTCGTTGAGGAAGTCGTTGCGCACCGCCGAGGAATAGAACCCGGTGGGGCTGAAATGATTGAGATAGACGTCGCCTTCCTGGAGCGTCACCAGCTTGCGCTTCCAGGCTTCGGAAATCGGGCTTTCCTTGGTCAGCAGCGGCCGCGTGCCGAACTGAAAGGCGATCGGCCCGAGATCGGGATTGTCGATCCAGTCTTCCCATTCCTTGAGGCACCAGATGCCGCCCGCCATGACGATCGGCGTATCGCCGAGACCGAATTCGCGCATCTGCTTGCGCAGTTCGAGCACGCGCGGAAAGGGCGCCTCGGGACGTTGCGGATCTTCGACGTTGGACAGACCGTTATGTCCGCCGGCCAGCCAGGGATCTTCGTAGACCACGGCCCCGAGCCAATCGCGGAATTTATGATAGGCGCGTTTCCACAAAGCGCGGAAGGCGCGGCTCGACGACACGATCGGGTAATAATAGACGCCGTAACGCTCGCAGATTTCGGCGATGCGATAGGGCATGCCGGCGCCGCAGGTGACGCCGTTGATGAGACCCCGCGCGCCTTCGAGCACGCCGTGAAGAATATCCTCGGCCGCCGCCATCTCCCACAGGATGTTCATGTGGAGACGGCCTTGGCCGTTGGACCGCTCATACGCGACGCGCGCCTGATGGATGCCGCCGGCGATCGAGAACTGAATCAGTTCTTCGTGGCGTTCGCGGCGGGTGCGACCGAAATAATTTTGCGGGTTCTTGTTGCCGTTCGCGTCATAGCTGTCCGCGTTGACACCCGAGAACGTGCCGACGCCGTCGCATGACGCCCAGGCGCCCGAGCTTTCGCCGTTGGACACGGAGATGCCCTTGCCGCCTTCGACCAGCGGCAATACCTCGCGCCCCGAAATGCGTACCGGGTTGAGCGTCTTCATCCTGTCATCCTCCTCACGGGGGGAAGAGCAGCTACTTTAGCGTACCAGGCGATCAGGAATCAGCATGCGCCTTGGCATCCTCGCGCGCGCCGGATTTGCCCGCGATGTCCTCGCCGGTGGCCTGATCGACCTGCTTCATCGACAGCTTGACCTTGCCGCGATCGTCGAAGCCGAGGACCTTCACCTTCACCGCGTCGCCGACCTTGACCACGTCCGTCGTCTTGCCGACGCGGCTGGGGGCGAGTTCGCTGATATGGACGAGGCCATCCTTCGCGCCGAGGAAGTTGACGAAGGCGCCGAAATCGACCGTCTTCACCACCTTGCCGTTGTAGATGACGCCGATCTCGGGTTCGGCAACGATGCCGCGAATCCACTCGATCGCCTTCTTCGACGCCTCGGCATCGACCGCCGCGACCTTGATCGTGCCGTCGTCTTCGATGTCGATCTTGGCGCCGGTGACTTCGCAAATCTCGCGAATGACCTTGCCGCCCGAACCGATCACTTCGCGAATCTTGTCCTTCGGCACGGTGATCGTGGTGATGCGCGGCGCGTTCGACGACACGCCTTCGCGGGCCGCTTCGAGTGCCTTCGACATTTCGCCCAGGATGTGCAGGCGGCCGGCCTGCGCCTGGCCCAGCGCGACACGCATGATCTCCTCGGTGATCGAGGTGATCTTGATGTCCATCTGCAGGGCGGTCACGCCCTGCTCGGTGCCGGCAACCTTGAAGTCCATGTCGCCGAGATGATCCTCGTCGCCGAGAATGTCGGTGAGCACGGCGAACTTGTCGCCTTCCTTGATCAAGCCCATGGCGATGCCCGCGACCGGACGCAGCAAGGGCACGCCCGCATCCATCAGCGCCAGCGACGCGCCGCAGACGGACGCCATCGAGGACGAACCATTGGACTCGGTGATCTCCGAGACGACGCGGATCGTGTACGGGAATTTCTCCTTCTCGGGCAGCAACGGATGCACGGCGCGCCAGGCGAGCTTGCCGTGACCGATTTCGCGCCGGCCGGGCGAACCCATGCGGCCGGTTTCGCCGGTCGAGTAGGGCGGGAAGTTGTAATGCAGCAGGAAGTTCGAGCGGTACTCGCCTTCGAGCGCGTCGATGATCTGCTCATCCTGGCCGGTGCCCAGCGTGGCGACCACGATCGCCTGGGTCTCGCCGCGGGTGAACAGCGCCGAACCATGCGCGCGGGGCAGAACGCCGACCTCGACGGAAATCTGACGAACCGTCTTGGTATCGCGGCCGTCGATGCGCGCCTTGCCGGCGATGATCGCACCGCGGACGATGTCCTTCTCGATTTCCTTGAAGATCTTGCCGGCGAGGGCCTTCTCGGCTTCCTCGGTGAAAAGCGTGCCGATCTTCGCCTTGGCGGCGTCGATCTTGGTGGAACGCGCCTGCTTTTGTACTTCGGCATAAGCCGCGTCGAGATCGGCCGAGACGGCCGCGCGCAGCTTCTCTTCGATCGTGGCGGCGGCGGCGGGTTTCTCGGGCAGGACGCGCGGCTCTTTCGCCGCCGATTCCGCCAACTCGATGATCGCCTGCAGCACCGGCTGGAACGCGCGATGACCGAACATCACGGCGCCCAGCATGATCTCTTCGCTGAGTTCTTTCGCTTCGCTCTCGACCATCAGCACGCCTTCCTGGGTGCCGGCGACGACGAGTTCGAGTTTCGATTTCGGAAGCTGATCGAGCTTCGGATTGAGCACGTATTCGCCGTCGATGTAGCCGATGCGCGCGCCGGCGATCGGTCCGAAGAACGGAATGCCCGAGAGGGTCAGCGCGGCGGACGCGCCGATCAGCGAGACGATATCGGGATCGTTCTCGAGATCGTGGCTCAACACGGTGCAGACGACTTGCGTTTCATTGCGGAACGTCGGCGCGAAGAGGGGGCGGATCGGACGATCGATCAGGCGCGAGGTCAGCACCTCTTTCTCGGACGGGCGCCCTTCGCGCTTGAAAAAGCCGCCGGGAATCTTGCCCGCGGCGAAAGTCTTTTCCTGATAGTTCACGGTCAGCGGGAAGAAATCGATGCCGGGTTTCGGCTGTTTCGCACCGACCGCGGTGCACAGCACCGTGGTCTCGCCGTAGGTGATCATCACGGCGCCATCGGCCTGCCGTGCGACGCGACCGGTCTCGAGGACGAGGCGGCGACCGCCCCAGTTCAGCTCTTTTCTAAATACCTCGAACATGATTCTGTTCTCTCTTTTCTCTCTTGTGAAAGGCGTGCGGACGCTGCGCGAACGACCTTGCCGGTCGTCGCGTCAAGCGCGCCCTGTAATTTCGTCGTGTGGCGTCGAGGGCTCAGCGTCGGAGTCCCAGGCGCTCGATCAATTCGCTGTAGCGTGCGACGTTGGCGCGCTTCAGGTAATCGAGCAGGCTGCGGCGCTGGCCAACCATGACCAGAAGTCCGCGACGCGAGTGGTGGTCTTTCTTGTGTGTGGTCAAGTGCTCGGTCAAATGATTGATACGCGCCGACAACAGCGCCACCTGCACTTCCGGTGAACCCGTGTCACCTTCTTTGCGGGCATATTCTTTGACCAGCCCTTGCTTACGCTCGAGCGATAGCGACATCGGTATCTCCTTAAGACTAGAAGTTCATCACCCGCACCGGCCTGACCAAGCCCGCTTCGACCGAGGCCAACGCGACCAGCCTTCCGTTGCTGGTTGCGCAGATCGTCGCGCCGTGGTCCATGGCATCGATGCGCGCCCGATCCGAAGGGCGCAACGGCGTCACGGTACGACCGCGACGCATGGCCTCCGCTTCTTCCTCCGTCAGGGCCAGTGCCGGGATGTCGTCCAGCGCGGTCTCGAGCGGAAGCAGATGGTCGGAAGCGGTCGCAATATGGCCGATGAGGGCGAGTTTATCCAGGGAAATCGCCCGATCCAGCCCGAACCGACCGACCGAGAGCCGCCGCAGCGCGGTGACATGGGCGCATGTCCCCAGCATGACCGCCAGATCGCGCGCGAGGGAGCGAATATAGGTGCCTTTGCCGACTTCGGCCTCGAATTCGGCGTGATCGGGGTCGGGCTGGCCGACCAGCCGCAGGCTGGCGATTTCGACGGTGCGCCGGGCCAGGTCGAGGACCGCCCCCTCCCGCGCCAGGTCATAGGCGCGCTCGCCGGCCACCTTGATCGCGGAGAAATCGGGCGGTCGCTGCTCGATCGACCCCACGAAACCGGGCAACGCCGCCAGGATCGCGGCTTGGTCCGGCCGCACCGGGCTGGTCGCGACGATCGCGCCCTCGGTATCGTCGGTGGTCCGCTGCTCGCCCCATTTCAGGGCGAATCGATAGGTTTTTTGCCCCGCCATGACATAGGAAACGGTCTTGGTCGCTTCGCCGAGCGCGATCGGCAGAATGCCGGTGGCCAATGGATCGAGGGTACCGCCATGGCCGGCCTTCGCGGCATCGAGGATGCGGCGGACCGCCGCCACGGCCTGGGCCGAACTCATCCCCAACGGCTTGTCGAGCACGATCCAGCCGTGAACCGGCTGGCCGCGACGTTTACGCGGCATCGTCGCCGTCGGTGACATCCGTCACCGGACCCAGATCGCGCGCGACCTCGGGGCGATGGAGAATCTCTTCGATATGGCTGGCCCGATCGAAACTTTCGTCGAGCGCAAAGACGAGACTCGGCGCGTTGCGCAGCTTCACCTCGCGCGCGAGCGTCATGCGCAGAAAAGACGCGCCGCGCTTGAGGCCCGCCAAGGCATCGGCCGCATTGCGGCCGGCGAGCGGCATCACGAACGCGGTCGCGTGTTTCAGGTCAGGCGCGACGCGAACCTCGGTCACGGTGAGGCTGACTTCCTGCAGCGCCGGATCGCGCAGTTCGCCGCGTGCGAGAATGCGCGCCAGCGCGTGGCGCATTTCCTCGCCGACGCGAAGCTGACGCTGGCCGGGGCTGGATTTACGGTGCTTATCGGACCGGGACGGCACGGTTCGCCATCAACGCTCTTGTCCTGCGATCAGAGGACGCGTGCGACTTCTTCGACTTCGAAGCACTCGATGATGTCGCCCTTTTGGATATTCTCGTAATTCTCGAACGCCATGCCGCATTCGAAACCCTCGCGCACTTCGCGGACTTCGTCCTTGAAGCGCTTCAGGGTCTTGAGCGTACCCTCGTGAATGACGACGTTGTCGCGCAGCAGGCGAACCTTGGCGCCGCGCTTGACCGTGCCTTCGGTCACCATGCAGCCCGCGATCTTGCCCGACTTGGTGATGTTGAACACCTCGCGGATTTCGGCATTGCCGAGGAAGCGTTCGCGACGCGTCGGCGACAGCATGCCGCTCAGCGCCGACTTCACGTCGTCGATCACTTCGTAGATGATCGAGTAGTAGCGGATTTCCACGCCGTCGCGGCGCGCCATGTCGCGGGCCTGCGGATTCGCGCGCACGTTGAAGCCGATGATGATCGCGTTGGATGCCTTGGCGAGGATCACGTCGCTTTCGTTGATGCCGCCGACGGCCGCATGAAGCATCCGCACCATGACTTCGTCGGTGCCGATTTTTTCCAGCGACGCGCTGATCGCTTCGAGCGAGCCCTGGACGTCGGATTTCACGACGATCGCCAATTCCTTGGCGGCGCCCGCCGTCGCTTTGGCGAACATCTGTTCGAGCGTGCCGCGCGCACCGGCCACGGCCTGCTGCTCGCGACGAACCCGCTGACGGTATTCGGCGATGTCGCGCGCCTGGCCCTCGGTTTCGGCGACGATGAAATCGTCACCCGCCAGCGGCGCGCCATTAAGACCCAGCACTTCGACCGGCATGGCGGGACCCGCCGACGCGATCGTCGTGCCGCGATCGTCGACGAGCGCGCGCACCCGGCCCCATTCGGAACCGGCCACGAAGATGTCGCCGACCTTGAGCGTGCCGCGCTTGATCAGCACGGTTGCGACCGGACCGCGGCCGCGTTCGAGCTTGGCTTCGATCACGGTGCCGTCGGCCGGACGATTGGGATTGGCTTTGAGATCGAGAATTTCCGCCTGCAGCAGAATGGCTTCCTCGAGTTTGTCGAGACCGGTTTTCTTGAGCGCCGACACTTCGATGTCGAGCACGTCGCCGCCCAGTTTCTCGACCACCATCTCGTGCTGCAGGAGATCCTGGCGGACGCGATCGGGATTGGCGTCGCCCTTATCCATCTTGTTGATCGCGACGATGATCGGCGCGCCGGCGGCCTTGGCGTGACGGATGGCCTCGATGGTCTGGTCTTTGATGCCGTCGTCGGCAGCCACAACCAACACGACGATGTCGGTGACAT
Source organism: uncultured Rhodospirillales bacterium (assembly GCA_903828515.1). Lineage (GTDB taxonomy): Bacteria > Pseudomonadota > Alphaproteobacteria > ATCC43930 > CGMCC-115725 > CAIKMD01. The sequence goes on from CAIKMD010000003.1 coordinate 139,723, forward strand.
GGGCGCCGCGCGCGCGCATCGCGGTGAAGGCCTGATGGCCCGGCGTATCGATGAAGGTGATGCGCTGGCCGCCATGAAGGCTGATCTGGTAAGCGCCGATATGCTGCGTGATGCCGCCGGCCTCGCCCGAGACCACGTCGGTCTGACGCAGTGCGTCGAGCAGCGAGGTTTTGCCGTGATCGACGTGACCCATGATGGTGACGACCGGCGGACGCGGTTGAAGCGTGTCCTCGGGATCTTCTTCGCCCTTCAAGCCGATTTCGACGTCGGACTCGGAGACGCGTTTGATCTTGTGGCCGAATTCCGTGATCAGCAATTCGGCGGTGTCGGCGTCGATGCTTTGGTTGATCGTCGCCATCACGCCCATTTTCATCAACGCCTTGATGACGTCGACGGCGCGCTCGGCCATGCGGTTGGATAGTTCCTGCACGGTGATGGTTTCGGGCACCACCACTTCGCGCACGAATTTCGTCTGCTCCTGCAGCATCTGCAGGGCACGCTGCTTTTCACGCTCGCGATGGCGGCGGACCGAGGCGAGGCTGCGCTGGCGCTCACCCTCGTCAGCGTTCAGCACCTTGGTCACGGTGAGCTTGGCTTCGCGGCGATGTTCGTCGCGACGCGGCGCCACGGCGGGACGCTTGGGCGCGGCGCCGCGACCGGCGCGGCGCGGCTCGTCTTCCGGAATCTCTTCTTCGGTCGCCTTGACCTTGCCGGCCGCCGTCAACGCCGCGACTTTCGCCGCCGCGGCCTTGCCGGCGCGCTCGGCGACTTCACGACGGGAATCTTCTTCGGCCTTCTCGGCCTTGCGCTTGGCATCGGCATCGCCCGCGGGCTTCGCCTCGACCGGGGTTTTGCCCTGGGCAATGTCTTCGGCCCTGCGCTGAGCGTCTTTGGCCGCTTGTGCGGCCGCTTCGATGGCGCGACGATCGTCTTCCTCGCGCTGCCGGTCGGCATCGACCAGCGCCTGTCGGCGGGTTTCTTCATCGGCCTGGATCGCGCCCTGAAGGGCGCGCACGCGATGGGCTTTTTCCTCGGCGGTCAGGCCCTGCGGCAGGACGGCCTGACGACGGGGCACCACCACCGCGGGTTTGGCAACCACGGGCGCCACAGCGGCGGGGGCCGGCGCGGCTGCTTCCGCCGGCTTTTCGCCCGGCGTGGCTCCGACGACGCGCTTTTTGCGCACCTCGACCTGAACCGTCTTGGTACGGCCATGCGGGAAGCTCTGGCGCACCTGACCAGCCACTTCGGCCGGCTTGCGCAATTCGAGCTTGCCGCCAGGACGAACCAGGCTCAGCGGGCGTTTTTCTTGGTCGGTGTTATCGCTCAATCAGTCCTACCCTTGCGATCCTACGAGCGGCATTTCTACCGTGGCGCCGCTCCGAAACCCGGCAAGACGCCGAGCCTCAACCACAAACAAATCCGCCAGTTTTCCGGGCTTGAGCGCCGCGTGAACCGCGTGCTCGCGCCCGAAAGCGGCGGCCAACTCACTCGCGTCCAGACAAGCCACCAATACCGCGTTCGGCACCAGAGCGGCGAGCTTGCCGCGCCCGTCCTCCGCGCCGTCGGTGGCCGCTACCAGCACCCCGGCTTCACCGGCCGCCAGCACTGCCTTGACCTTGACGAAACCCGCGACCGCCAAGCCGGCGCGGCGCGCGAGTCCCAATAGCTCCATGCATCGCCGTACGAGCAAGCCCTCGACACGGTCCTCAAGACCCGGCTCGACCACGACCGGCCCCTTTGCCGCCCGCGCGAAAAGCCGCTTTGCAACGGCCTCTTCCACTATATCCCGACGCGCGGTCAACCACAAACCCCGCCCCGGGAGACGCCCCGCCAGATCGGGAACGAGCTGACTGCCGGGACCGACGACAAACCGCAGCATCTCGGTCTTCGGCTTGATCGCCCCCGTCACCAGGCAACGGCGTGTCGTCTCGCCCGCAGCGTCATCCGTAACGATGTCGACTGCGGCCTCGGCCAAGGACGATTACTCCGCCTTCGGGGCGTCGGCGGACTTTGCCTCGTCGGCGAACCAATGGGCACGCGCGGCCATGATGATCGCGTTGGCCTCGTCCTCTTCGAGCTTCGCCGCCGCACCCGCCATCTCGATCAGTTCGTCGGCGGCCAGATCGGCGAGATCGTCGAGCGTCTTCACGCCCTTTTCGCCGACCGCGACGAGCAGCGCCGGGGTCATGCCGGCAATCGCCGCGACCTCGTCGGAGACGCCCAGTTCGAGGCGTTGCGATTCGAAGCGCGCGTTCTGTTCCTCGAGGAAGGTCTTGGCGCGTTGCTGCAACTCCGATGCGACGTCCTCGTCGAAGCCCTCGACGCTCGCCAATTCCTGAATGGCAACGAACGCGACTTCCTCGACCGAGCTGAAACCTTCGGTCACGAGCAGATGGGCAATCACATCGTCGACATCAAGCGCTTCGATGAACATCGCCGACCGGGTGCGGAACTCTTCCTGACGGCGTTCGCTTTCCTCGGCCTCGGTCAGGATGTCGATATCCCAGCCGGTAAGCTGCGAGGCGAGACGCACGTTCTGGCCGCGACGGCCGATGGCCAGCGACAATTGCTCGTCGGGCACCACGACCTCGATGCGGCGCTGTTCTTCGTCCATCACCACCTTGGCGACTTCGGCCGGGGCCAGCGCGTTGACCACGAAAGTCGCCGGGTCCTGCGACCACGGAATGATGTCGATCTTTTCGCCCTGAAGCTCGGCGACCACTGCCTGAACGCGGCTGCCGCGCATGCCGACGCAGGCGCCGACCGGATCGATGCCGCTGTCGTTCGAGATCACCGCGATCTTCGCGCGGCTGCCGGGATCGCGCGCCACGGCCTTGATTTCGATGATGCCGTCGTAGATTTCCGGCACTTCCTGGGCGAAGAGTTTCGCCATGAATTGCGGATGGGTGCGCGAGAGAAAGATCTGCGGGCCGCGGACTTCCGCGCGCACGTCATAGATATAAGCGCGCACGCGCTCGCCCTGGCGGAAGCTTTCGCGCGGCAGCAATTCGTCGCGGCGCAGGATCGCTTCGGCGCGGCCGAGATCGACCACCACATTGCCGAACTCGACGCGCTTGACCAGGCCGTTGACGATTTCGCCGACGCGATCCTTGAATTCCTTGTACTGGCGCTGACGCTCGGCGTCGCGCACGCGTTGGACGATCACCTGCTTGGCGGTCTGCGCGGCAATGCGGCCGAAATCGATTGGCGGCAGCGCGTCGGTGAGGAAGTCGCCGATTTCGGCTTCGGGATTGAGGCGTTGCGCCTCGACCAGCGTGACTTGCGTCGCTTCGTTCTCGATCGGGTCCGCTACTTCGCGGAAGCGCATCAGCTTGATCTCGCCGTTCTTGCGATCGATCTCGGCGCGGATGTCGTATTCGAGTCCGTATTTGGAGCGACCCGCTTTCTGGATCGCCTGCTCCATCGCCTGAAGCACTTCGTCGCGATCGATGCCTTTATCGCGCGCGACGGTATCGGCGACTTGCAGGAGCTCGGGCCTCGGATAAGAAGCGGTGGTCGCCATGGCGGCTGTTCTCTTCTTCTAGCTGCGGTTTTGCGGTTCGGTTGCGGCGATCAGTTCGTCGGTCAGGACAAGCTTGGCGTTCGCAATCTGTGACAACGGCAACGAAACAGTCTCGTCGCCCATAAGAAGCTTGGCGTTATCGCCGTCGAGCCCGAGGAGCTTGCCGCGAAAGCGCTTGCGGCCTTCCACGGTACGCTGCAACTCGATCTTCGCCTCGAACCCGGCGTAGCGGGTGTAGTCCTTGGGGCGCACCAGCGGCCGGTCGATGCCCGGCGAGCTGACCTCGAGCATGTAGGCTTCGGCGATCGGATCGGCAACGTCGAGCAGGGCCGAAACGGTATGGCTGACCGCTTCGCAATCCTCGACGCTCATCGAGCCGTCGTCGCGCTCGGCCATGATCTGCAGGGTCGGGCGACGGCCGCCGCTGAACGCGATACGCACCACGGCATAGCCCATCGCCGCGAGCGAAGGCGCGATGATGGCTTCGATTTGCGCCGCATCGAACAAGGCTTGCCGTACTCCAATAACAAAAAGTGGGCCTTTCGGCCCACCGATCGGACGGCCCGGTCAAGGGCCTATGGACTCTTATTTTGCCGGGAATATAGCGATTTTTCAGTCCCTTGCAAGGCCAACAGGCCGCGCGCGCCGGCGATAGAGAAAGAGCCTTGCCGGGCGGCCGGCCACGATCGCCTTGTTTTCATAGCGGGTCGCCGGCCAATCCGCGGGACGATCAGCCATCGCGATCCGCTCAAAGGCGGGGTGCGCGTCGCCGCGCTCCTCCATCCAGGCCGCGTAATCCGGGTCGTCGGTCGCGAGACGCAATTCCGCGCCGTCGACCATCGCTTCAGCCAGGTGATCCAGCGTTTCGGTCGCGACGATCCGCCTTTTTTTATGCCGCTCTTTGGGCCACGGATCGGGAAAAAGGATGAAGGCACGCGCGAGGCTCATCGGCGCAAGCGCCGCGGTCACCAATCGCGCATCGTCGGTGAAGAGGCGGATATTGGCGAGACCTTGCGCCTTGATGTCGGTCAAGAGCCGCGCGATGCCCGGCTCGAACACCTCGCACCCGATCACGCCCACACGCGGATGGGAAGCGGCCTGAAAAACCAGATGCTCGCCCGCGCCGAAACCGATCTCGAGCCACACCTCGTCGACGGTCGGGACAAAGAGTTGTTTCGGATCGAACTTGTCCTGTGCGGGCACATCGAAGCACAGCGTCGGCAGCAACGTGTCGACCAGCGCGCGCTGGCCGAGACGCAACGCGCGACCGCGGCGTCGGCCATAGAGGCGCCGTTGCGGCGCGCCATCGGGCGCAGGTGAAGGGGACATCGCGGCAGATGTGACGGCGCGACCTTGCGACGTCAAGCACCGGCGACGGACGTTCGCCGAACCCGCGTCAGTTCGCGGTTTCGCCGCCGGGATAAGCGGCCGCCAGCGCCTTGGTCAGGTCGAACAGGCGGCGCTTGATCTGCGGATCGGCGATGCGCAGATAGGCGCGCACCAATTCAAGCGTTTCGCGCTTGAGCATCGGATTGGCTTCGAAGCCATCGGCCGCAGGCTCGCGGGCGCCGCCCGCGCGATCACCCTCGGCGAATTCCTCGAAGAAAAACGACACCGGCACGTCCAGCACGCGCGACAGGTCGAACAAACGACTGGCGCCGATGCGGTTGGCGCCGCGCTCGTATTTTTGCACTTGTTGAAACGTCAATCCGATCGCGTCGCCAAGCTTTTCCTGACTCATGCCAAGTAGCGTTCGGCGCAATCTCACGCGCGAACCGACATGCACGTCAACAGGATTGGGCTTATCGGCTTTTTGTCGTCGCCCTCGATGATCCATCGTACCAATATTTTTATCGGAGCCTTGTCACGTGGCCCGCAGTTAGACGCTCTTCTTTAACGCGCGACAGTATGCACCACGCATGGCGGAGTGTGCCAACTGAAATGCGAATAAAACGCATTTTAGATACGAGCCACGCGCATACCCGATCAGGAGTTCAGCTTTTGCGGGTGGTCGTGGCGACCACGAGTTGGCCGACGATCAAAGCCACAACAATAAGTAGCAGCGCGATGAAGAACGGCGTATCGCCGAAACGGCTATAGGGCGTCGGCGGCAACGCTTCGGGAAGTTTTTCATCGAGGACGCCGACGGCGTTGAGATCCATCCGTCCCAACACGCGACCATAGGGATCGAACATCGCGGAGATACCATTGTTGGCGATGCGCGCCAGCGGCAGTCCCTGTTCGACCGCGCGGGTGCGCGCGATCGCCAGATGCTGAAACGGGCCCGAGGTCACGCCATACCAGGCGTCGTTGGTTACGTTCAGCAACCACGCCGGGCGATGCGCGGGATCGATCACCGCTTCGGGAAAGATCACCTCGTAACAAATCAGCGGACTGAACGGCGGCAGGCCGGGCAAGGCGATCGTGCGCGGGCCGGCACCGGCCGAGAAATCGATGCCGCCCGGGGTGATCTTCTGCATCGGTAGAATCTCACGCAACGGCACATATTCGCCGAAGGGAACCAGATGCGCCTTGTCATAGGCGGCGCGCACCTCGCCCGCGTGATCGACCGCCACCAGACTGTTCCAGACATGGACCGGCGCCGCCGGCGCGGGATCGGTCCGTACCGTGCCGGTGATGACATAACCATCGGACGGCGCGGCCTCGGCCAACGCGTTGCGTGCGCTGCCATCGCGATCGATAAACGGCGGCCCCGCATCCTCCGGCCACAAGATCGCGCTGAGACTCGCGGTCTCGCCCGCCGTGCTGAGGGCAAAGAGGCGCCGGAAATTCGCCAGCATCTGCGCCGGGTCGTTCTTGATCTCCTCGGGGATCGAGGGCTGAACCAGACGCACGGTGACCCCCGGCACATCGGCGGGATGGCCGGCGACGAGACGCGTCGCGCCCCAACCGGCCGGTAGTGCGATGAGCAGAACGGCGACCAGGACGGGAGCCCAGCGATTGCCCGAGAAATCGCCCAGCCGCGCGCACAACGCGGCGGCCAACGCGGTGATGAGGCTCAGGCCATAGATGCCAACCAGCGCGGTCGACTGAAGCATGGCAAGCGCGCCGGGAAACGCGCCCGACCAGGCATAGCCGATCAGGTTCCAGGGAAACCCGCTCAGGATATGGCCACGCAGCCACTCGGCGAGCGCCCAACAAAAAACCAGCGCGAGCACGCGACCCGTGCCGCCGAGGCGGAACAGACGATAGACGGCATTGCTGACGACGAGCGCCAATCCGATGAAGATGGCGAGACAAGCCGGAAAGCCGACGACCGCGAACGGCACCAGCCACCAGAAGGAACCGATATCGACGAACAGGGCCGCCGCGATCCAGTAGAGCCCCGCGAGAAAAAACCCAAAACCGAAACTCCATCCGAGCGCGAACGCGGATCGCATGCCGGTGCTGCCATCGGCGAGCCAGACCAGACATGGAAACGAGATCAGCAGGACCGGCGTGAGATCAAGCGGTGGCAGCGACGCGGCGGCCAATGCGCCCATCAGGAACGCGATCAGATAACGGCGCCAACCGACGAGCCCCGCCAGCCACAACGCGCAACGTTGCAGGGGCAGCGCCGGACCGGCCGATCCCCGCAATTCGAGTGCGCTCGTGTCAGCCATGATCCGCGGTCTTGGGCAGGCCGCGCACGCGTAGCCGTTTGATCCGCCGCGGATCGGCATCGAGGACTTCGAAATCGAAACCCGATGGGTGCAACACGATCTCGCCGCGCGCCGGAACCCGGCCGGCCAGCGCGACCACCAGACCACCCAGTGTCGTCACGCTTTCTTCCATGCCTTCGGGGACCAGATCACCTTTCACATAATCGGCGAGCGCCGCGATCGGCGTCCGCCCCGGCGCCAGAAGCGTGCCGTCGGGCCGCAGCACCAGCTTGGGCTGATCCGCGTCGTCGTGTTCGTCCTCGATCTCGCCGACGATCTCTTCGATCACGTCCTCGATGGTGACGAGCCCATCGGTGCCGCCGAATTCATCGACCACCAACGCCATGTGGACGCGCGACAACCGCATCTGCAGCAGGAGATCGAGGAGCGGCATGGTCGGCGCCACGAAGAGCAGCTTGCGCGCGATCGCGGCAAGCGGCACCTGGCCGCCATCGACGGCATAGGGCAGCAGGTCCTTGATGTGAATCATCCCGACGACATCGTCGAGGGTTTCGCGATAGACCGGAACCCGGCTGTGGCCGAACTCGACGATCCGCTTGGCGGCTTCGACGAACGGCGTCTCGACATCGAGCGCGACAATATCGACGCGTGGCACCATCACGTCGGCGGCCGTCTGCTCGTGGATTTTCAGAATGTTGACGAGCAGGGTGCGTTCGTGCGGATCGATCGATTCGGCCGGGGCCTGGCCTTCAAGCATTTCGGCGAGCGCCGCGTGCAGGCTCGGCGCGCGTTCGGGCTCGCCGCGCAATTGCCGCAGCCAACTCCGCAGAACGCCGAGTGGGCCCTCGTCGGTTGCTTCGGGCTGCGGTGTGTTTTCGCCGGCGTCAGCCATGAGCATCCTCGCGGACGCGATAGGGGTCGCTGACGCCGAGCGTCGCCAGGATGCGGGTCTCGAGACGTTCCATCCGGCGGGCAGGGCCGTCCGCCTCGTGGTCGTAACCGAGCAAATGAAGCACGCCATGAACGATCAGATGCCGCGCGTGATCGGCGAGGGTCTTGCCTTGCGCCTTGGCTTCTCGCGAAACCGTGCCGTAGGCGAGCACCACATCGCCGAGGAGGCGCGGGCCCGGACTGCTGAATTCATCACCGCCAGGAAATGACAAGACGTTGGTCGGACCCGCGCGTCCGCGCCAGCGTTGGTTGAGCGCGGCCACCGCCGCGTCGTCGGCCAGCACCAGCGACAATTCGGCCGGCGGAATGCGCTTCTTCGATTGCACCAACGCGGCGTTGGCGGCTTCGGTCGCGATTTTTTTGACGCCCGGCAGGCTGCGGCGCCAGCGCGCGCTGGGCATCGCCAGATCGATCACGATGGCGGGCGCCGGTTTAGGTCGAGGGCTCATCGTCTTTCTTGCGCCGCGTCTTGGCGAGCTGCCGGTCATAGGCGCGCACGATCGTCGAGACCAGAGGATGGCGGACGATATCGGCATCGGTGAATTGAATGCGGGCGATTTCGTCGACGCCGGTCAATGTCTCGAGCGCATCGGCCAGACCGGATTTGGTATGCGGCGGCAGATCAATCTGGGATAAGTCGCCGGTCACCGCCATGCGCGAATGCTCGCCAAGCCGCGTCAGGAACATTTTCATCTGCACCGGCGTCGTGTTCTGCGCCTCGTCGAGAATGACGAAGGCGTTGGCGAGCGTGCGACCGCGCATGAAGGCGAGCGGCGCGATTTCGATGTCGCCCGACGAGAGCCGCTTCAGCACCTGGTCGCCCGGCAGCATGTCGTGCAGCGCGTCATAGAGGGGGCGCAAATAGGGATCGACCTTCTCGCGCATGTCGCCGGGCAGGAAGCCGAGCCGCTCGCCCGCCTCGACCGCGGGACGCGACAGGATGATGCGTTCGACCGCGCCGCCCATCAGCATATCGACCGCCATGGCAACCGCGAGATAGGTCTTGCCGGTACCGGCGGGGCCGAGACCGAAAACCAGCTCATGAGTCTTGAGCGCCTTGATATAGGCGGCCTGGTTGGCGCTACGCGGCGCCACGCGACGCTTGCGCGTCTTGATCTCGTCGCCTTCGCTCCACTTCTCGTCATTATCGAGCGCGGCGCGCTTCATCGCGGCGTCGACTGCCGCCTCGTCGACTTCGAGACCGCGCTTCAAGCGCTGGTAAAGGCTGGTCAGCGCACTGCGCGCGACGCCGGCGCTGGCCTGCGGGCCGCCGATGGCGAGACGATTGCCGCGCGACACCAACGAAACGCCGAGTTCGCGTTCGATCCGGTCGAGGTTGCGATCGCGCTCGCCGTAAAGCTGGGGCAGCAACGAATTGTCGTCGAATTGCATTTGCAGGCGATCGCCATTTTCGATCACGCCGTTACCTCCGCGGTTTCGATCTCGCCCGCCATTGAGTTCGTATCGATGCGGGTGATCCGCACCGGCATGATCGTGCCGATGGCACGCGCCGGCGCCGACGCATGCACGCCTTGCAGATAGGGACTGCGCCCGACCAATTGTCCGGGATAACGTCCCGACCGTTCGAACAGCACCGGCATCACGCGCCCCAGGCAATCGCGATTGAAGGCGCGATGACCGTCCTCGATCAGCGCCTGCAGGATTTGCAGCCGCTCGGACTTAACGTCGTCGGGCACCTGATCGTTCAGCGACGAGGCCGGCGTGCCGGGACGCGGGCTGTACTTGAACGAATAGGCCTGGGCAAAACCGATCTCGCGCACCAGGTCGAGGGTCGCCGCGAAATCGGCGTCGCTTTCGCCCGGAAAGCCGACGATGAAATCCGACGACAGCGCGATATCCGGGCGCGCGTCGCGAAGTTTATCGACGATGCGGCGGTAATCGTCGACACCATGGCGACGGTTCATCGCATCGAGAACGCGATCGGAGCCCGATTGCACCGGCAGATGCAGAAACGGCATCAGCGCCGGAACATCGCCATGCGCCGCGATCAAGTCGTCATCCATGTCGAGGGGATGCGAGGTGGTGTAACGAAGTCGAAGCAGGCCCGGCAGCGCCGCGAGATCGCGCATGAGCCGGCCGAGACCGCCCGGCGCACCGTGATAGGCGTTGACGTTCTGACCCAACAACGTGAGTTCGCGCGCGCCATTTTCGATCAGCCGGCGCGCCTCGGCGAGGATCGCATCGCGCGGCCGCGAGAATTCGGCGCCACGCGTATAAGGCACGACGCAGAACGTGCAGAATTTATCGCAACCTTCCTGAACTGAGAGAAACGCCGACACGCCGGATCGCGTCGCGCTGTCGGGCAGGAAATCGAATTTGGGTTCGACGGGAAATTCGGTATCGATCAGCGAACCGGCGCCGCGCGCGAGCTTGGCCACCATCTCGGGCAGGCGGTGATAGGTTTGCGGTCCCACGACAAGATCGACATACGGCGCGCGGCGCAATATCTCGGCGCCTTCGGCCTGCGCGACGCAACCGGCCACGGCGAGGATCATGCCCTCGCGCGCCGCCTTGAGGGATCGCAACCGGCCCAGATCGGAAAACAGTTTCTCCGCCGCCTTCTCGCGGATGTGGCAGGTGTTGAGCAGGATCATGTCGGCATCGCCCGCGTCATCGGTCGGACGATAGCCGAGCGGCGCCAGCACATCCGCGATGCGCGTCGAATCATAGACGTTCATCTGGCAGCCATAGGTGCGGATGAAGAGCTTTTTCATTGCGCGGCCAGGGCCGGCGAAACCGCGAGCGGGGTGGACGCGGCAAGATTGCCGCCCAGCGCCGCGGCGACGCCCTCGCCGATGACGCGCCGGCAATGTTCGGACAGCGCCTTGCGCGAACCGAAATCGGCCAGCCGTACCGGTTCGTGAAACACGATCGCCACCATCAATTGTCCCATTCCCAATGCGACCCAGACATGCGGCCACATCGTCATGTCGCCATACCAGGCGAAGAACGGGCGATAGAACCGTCCGAGCGGGATGCCGTCAAGGCGCTGATAGACCAGTGAAACCGGCTGAACCATGACGCGCGAATCATCGGCGGCGGCAAACAGCGAGGTCTTGAACGGCAAAATATGAATGCCGTCGCTGCTGGTTCCTTCGGGAAACAAAATCAGATTGTCGCCATGATCGAGCCGCGTGCTGATTTCGTCGCGTTGGCGTGCCGCGCCGATGCGGTCGGCGCGCTCGACGAACACCGTGCGCTGCAGCCGGGCGAGCCAGCCGACCAGCGGCCAGCGTCCAACCTCCGCCTTCGACACGAAACTGCCTTCGAGCGTCGCACCGAGAATGGTGATGTCGAAATACGAGACGTGATTGGAAACGAACAGCGTCGGACGATGAGTCGATCGCACGCCATGGCACGCGCGGTGAATGCCGAAAATCCGGCAGCAGAGACGATGATAGCGGGCGGGCAAGTAGCGCGCCCACGGGCTTTTCATCGCCAGGAGCGAGGCCTGTACCGGCATCATCGGCAAGGTCAACGCCAGGAACGCGGCGACGCGAATGGAAGGAAGGAAAAGGCTGGTCATCCCAGGCTGGGCGCATCCGCCGGGGCGGTCGGCGCGCCCTCGCGCGCGCGACGCTCGTAATGGCGATAGTAGCGGCCGGTCACGAGATCGGTCTTCACGACGATGGAAATATCGGTCGTGTTGAATTGCCGATCGATCACCGCGCCTTCGCCGACGAAGCCGCCGAGCCGGAGATAGCCCTTGATCAACGGCGGCAACAACGCCTGCGCCGCGACCGGATCGATCGCGGCTTTCGCCATCCGGTCCATCGTCACGAACCGCGCGGGCAAGGCGCGCGGCCGCAATTCGGGCGGCGCCAGATGAAAATGATGGAGATAGGAAAGCGGCAGCGCCGACGCATCGGGGTCCGTGCCGGGCAGGCTGGCGCAGCCGAACATCAACGCGATGTCGTAATGAAAGACATAGGCCGAAATGCCGCGCCACATCAGGCGCGCCGCCGAACCGGTGCGCGCCGACGCATCGATGCAGGAACGGCCGAGTTCCAAAATCTCGCCCGCATGATCCGGCAACGCACCGAGATCGAATTCCGCCGCGGAGTAGAATCCGCCGCGCGCCGCCGCGACCGGCCGGCGGATCAGTCGATAGGTGCCGACCACCGCGTCCGCGCCGTTGCCGCGCGCATGGTCGATCGCCAGCAAATGATCGCAGATTCCATCGAACCGATCGACGTCGCGCCGCGCCGCCGCCATGTCGGGAGTCGGCTGGGCACCCATCTCTTCGTAGAACACGCGGTAGCGCAGCGCCTGCGCGGCATCGATCTCGGCCTCGCTCGCGGCGAGCCGAATTTCGAGAGAGTCGAATTTGATGGCGACGACGGGCTCGAGGGAATGCGACGCCCCGATCGTTTCCCGCATTGCTGTCACGAAACCTCGCGAATAATGCCCGTCACTTCTTGGCCGCGGGATCGGCGAGCGGCACGGCGAACAGCTCGAGCCGATGATCGACCAGCTTGTAGCCGAGGCGGTCGGCCACGGCGCGCTGCAGCTTTTCGATTTCCTCGTCGCGGAATTCGATCACGCGGCCCGATTTCATGTCGATCAGGTGATCATGGTGATCCAGCGACGCTTCCTCGTAGCGCGCGCGGCCATCGCCGAAATCGTGCCGGGCCAGAATGTTCGCTTCCTGGAACAGCCGCACCGTCCGATAGACGGTGGCGATGCTGATCTTCGGATCGAGTTCGCTGGCGCGATGATAGACCGCCTCGACGTCGGGATGATCGACCGCTTCCGAGAGCACACGCGCGATGATGCGACGCTGCTCGGTCATTTTCAGACCTTTATCGACGCATAACTGCTCGAGCCTGGACGTCATGGGCTACCCACGCTCTTTGGCGGCACGATCAGGATTATAGCGTAAAGCAGGCGGCGAGCCTATATCCGCGACGCGGTCAAAATAATGTCATGAAAACGCGGAATCGCGGCGGCTCAGGTCGCCCGGGCGCGTCGGCCGCGGGTGCCGAGACCGATATCCTTGGCAAGCTTGCTGCGCTGTTTGGCGTAGTTCGCGGCAACCATCGGATAATCCACCGGCAGGCCCCAGCGCTCGCGGTATTGTTCGGGCGTGAGATTGTACGACGTCTTCAAGTGACGCTTGAGCATTTTAAGCTTCTTGCCGTCTTCGAGACAGACAAGATAGTCGGGATGAATCGATTTCTTCACGGTGACGGCAGGTTGCGGCCGCTCCGAGATGGGGGCCGGAGCTTTACCGATATTGATCAACGACTGATAAACCTGATTGATGAGCTGCGGCAAATCGGCCACGGCCACCGTATTATTAGACACGTGAGCCGCCACGATTTCCGTGGTCAAGGACATCAGGTCCTTCGACCCTGAATTATCAGTCATGTTATCGGTTTCCTCTACGTTCCCTCGCAGCGAATATATGGGCACTTCTATCGAAGTGCAATACTGTGCCAGACGATCATTGAAGAGATTGAAGATTTGTCGAAATTAGGTGGCTGCCGGCAAATCGAGACAAAGCCGCCAGGCGTCGACGGCGGGGCGGTTGGCGCGCCGGTAATAAGCGGTGCGTGTGCCTTGCCGATAAAATCCCATCGCCTCGTAGAGTGTCAGCGCCGGCCGGTTATCCGCCGCCACTTCAAGTAAAATCCGGTGCGCGCCGAGGGCGCGGGCGCGGATCACCAGATCCGCGATCAAGCGGCGCGCGACGCCGCCCCGACGCGACGCCGGCGCCACGCAGAGCGTCAGGATTTCCGCGTCCTCGCCCAGACACTGATCGATCAAGAGGCCCGATATCGACTGGGCTTCGTCGATGGCGATCCGACCGGCGGCGCCGGGCATGGCGAGCACCGTCGCGAGCGCGGCCGAGTCCCAGGCTTCCTCGGGAAAACAGGCGCTGTGAAGGGCCGCCAACACCGCAAGATCGGCATCCCGCGCCGAATGAAGCACGACGCTCACAGGGGTTGCGCCGGAACGATGCCGGGGCGCGGCGCAGCCGGTGTCGTATCGGGCGGACGCAAATAAAGCGGGGCGGGCGCGGGACGTGTCCCCGCTTGCCACAGCGACGCCGCGACCCGCGCGACATCGGCCGCGTCGACGAGGCCCGTTCCGGCCGCGACGACAAGATCGCGACCGGCAAGCGCCGCCGCGAGACGCGCGGCGCCGTCGCCCGCCAACAGGACCGGACCGGACGGAACCCAGGCATTCCAAGAATCGGGCGCCACGAGCAGGGGCGGACCGATATCGGGTGCAGAAATCCGCAAGTAAAGTTCGGCGCGTTTACTTTCGAGCGCGACCACCAGGGTCCGGCCGGGCGGCACGATGGTGGCAGCCGCCACCGCCGCAAAACAATCGACGCCGATCGCGGGAACCCCCGTGGCGAGCGCCAGGCCGCGGGCAGCGGCAAGGCCGATGCGAACCCCGGTGAAACCACCCGGCCCGGTCGTCACCGCGATCAGATCGAGCGCCATCGGCGTCAGATGCGCCTCGGCAAGAACCGACGCGATCATCGGTATCATCACCTCGGCCTGACCGCGATCCATCGCTTCGAGACGGCGGGCAAGAACCGTCCCGTCCTCGATAACCGCCGCCGAACACGAAGCGCCGGCGCAATCGAAGGCGAGGATTTTCATCGCGGCGCCCCACCACGAGATGGGATAAAACGAACAAGGATGCTAGGAATCAGTCCATGACCTTGATCCCAATCACCGAAGCAACGCATGGCGTGACGCTCGACATCGCCTATGCGACGTCGCGCAATTTCACCGGCAAGCCGGTTTATGCGCGACCGCTGGCCTTCCTTCATCCCGAAGCCGATATCCGGCTCAGAAAAGCAATCGGCCTGGCGCGCGCGCTCGGACTGACGATGCGGATCTTCGATGCGTTCCGGCCGAGCGAGGCGCAATGGGTGTTGTGGAATCACACGCCCGATCCGAATTTTCTCGCCGACCCGCGCAAGGGATCGCCGCATTCGCGCGGCGCGGCCGTCGACCTGACCTTGATCGGCGCCGACGGCGTCGCGCTCGACATGGGAACCGGGTTCGATGAATTCACGCCACTGTCGCATCACGCCTCGACCGGGATTTCGACGCACGCGCAACAAAACCGTTTCGTATTGTTGGGATTGATGAGCGCTGCCGGATGGAATTTCTACGGCAACGAGTGGTGGCATTACCAGCTATTCGACGCCAAGAAATATCCGGTCTTAAGCGACGCGGACGCGCCCGAACCGATGATGACGCCAGCGTAAGTTCTCAGTCGGCCGTCGCTTAGACGGCGCGGACCTCGACGACCTCGGGGATGTAATGCTTCAGCATGTTTTCGATGCCGGCCTTCAAGGTCGCCGTCGAGCTGGGGCAACCCGAGCACGAGCCGTGCATCTGCAGATAGACGATGCCGTCGGCATAGGATTCGAAAATAATGTCGCCGCCGTCCTGGGCCACCGCCGGACGCACCCGCGTCTCCAGCAGTTCCTTGATCTGGGTGACGACTTCGCCTTCGTCCTCGGTATCGCCTTCGGGAACCGGGGCATCGCTCTTGGTCAACAGCGTGGCGCCCGAGGTGAAATGTTCCATGATCGCCCCGAGCACGGCGGGCTTCAGTTGCTGCCACGACGCTTCGTCGTCCTTGCTGACGGTGACGAAATCGGCGCCGTAGAACACGCCCGTCACGCCGCCAAGATCGAACAGCCGGACCGCCAGCGGCGACCGCGTTGCTGCTTCGGCATCGGTAAAATTGGCGGTTCCCTGCTCCATCACCGCCCGACCGGGCAGGAATTTCAGCGTCGCGGGATTGGGCGTGGTTTCGGTCTCGATGAACATCGGGCGCTCCGCAGCTTGTATGCGCTACAGTTGGGTTACCGGCACGCCAAGTCAACCCTTTGATTTATAGGGTCAAGCCAGCTCGGCAATCTGTTCGTTGGTGAGATTGCCCGGCACGATGGTGATCGGCACGCGCAGTTTCGCGCTGCGCCCGATCAGCGCGGTGATCAGCGGCCCAGGCCCTTCCTGGCCGGTTCCGGTCGCCAGCACCAGAATCGAGATGCTCGGCTCTTCGTCGATCAGGGCGATCAGCTCGTCGCGCAGGCGGCCCTCGCGGATGTGGACCACCGGCATGGTGCCGGCGATTTTCTGGATTTCAGCCGTCAGCTTGCCGATCAGCGTTTCGACCTCGGTGCGGCTTTCCTCTTCCATCCGCTCCTCGACCGCCTTCGATATCTGGACGCCGGGCGGCTCGATCGCCGCGAGCAGCGCGACCTTTCCGCCGGTGTGGAAAGCCCGCAGCGCGGCATAGTGCAGCGCGACGCGCATCTCCTCGCTTTCGTCGACGACCACCAGAAAAATGCGTTCGCGGGGCGTGACGGGGGCCGGATCGTTCATGTCGGTCTCGCTGTTCGAAGACTTAAGCGTTGCGGAACGGCAGGCTCGAGAGCCAGCCGAGAAGCGCCGCGCCGGCCACGGCGGCAATGCCGTAGAGCAGGGCGTAGCGGGAAGCGAACTCGCTGAGATCGGCGTCGAGCCCGATCTCGGAAATCACCAGCGGCGTCGTCTGGCCGCTGACCACGATCCCGTTGCGGACCAGCAGGACCTCGACCAGGTAAGTGCCGGTCGGCACGTTGGCGGGGAAAGCCACGGTGGCGCGGAACAGGCGGTCGCCGAGAAAGCTCACGCTGCCCGGCACGTCGCTGAAAACGCCGGTCGCGCGCGCGTCGTCGACCAGCGCCGAGCGGAACAGCGCGACCTCGTTGGCGGGCGTAGCGGCGTCGCGCGGATCGAAGCGCAGATTGGCGATACCGACCTGATGCAGCGCCTGGACATCGGGCGGCGCGATCTGATCGAGGGTTTTCGAGCTGAAGGTCGCGTAGTAGCTCGGCACGTTGGTGAAGGCGACGTTATGCGCGTTGATCCAGATCCCCGCGAGATGGTGCTTCTGGCGCACCACCACATCGTGTTGCGGCCCGCGCACGATGACGATGATGTCGCCGGGGCCGTCGGTCGCGCCGAACAGCACCACCGAGGCGCCGGTGAATCCCGTGGTGATCGCGATGAGATGGCTGGTGAGATCGGCCAGCAGCGGCTGTTCCGCCCGCGCGGGAAGCGCGACGAATAGGAGTAGCGCGGCGGGCAGCCAGCGCTTCATAGATCCTCGCTCACGATCGAGAAAAGATTGTCGGGCCTCACGGTGAGATCGAATACGAGCTTCGCCGCGACCAGCAGCACGATCACCGCCAGGAGCGCGCGCAGTTCCTCGCCGCGCAGTTTCGAGCCCCAGCGCGAGCCGAGCTGCGCGCCGATCACACCACCCAAGAGGAGCACGGCGGCAAGCACGACATCGACCGTGTTGTTGGTCACCGCCTGAAGCACGGTGACCGCGGCGGTCACGAAGATGATCTGAAACAGCGAGGTGCCGGGCACCACCGAGGTCGGCATGCCGAGGATATAGATCATCGCCGGCACCATGATGAAGCCGCCGCCGACGCCCATCACCGCCGAGAGCACGCCGACAAGAAAGCCGAGGGTCAACGGCAGCAGCGCGCTGATGTAAAGCTTGGAGCGCCGGAAGCGCATCTTGAACGGCAAGCCGTGCAGCCAATTATGCTGATGCAGCTTACGCGTCGTGCCGGTGCGACGACGGATCATCCAGGAATGCATGCTTTCGACCAGCATCAGCGAGCCGAGCGACAGGAGCAGCGCGGCATAGGCGAGGCTGATGAAAAGCTCGATCTGGCCCGAGCGGCGCAACAGGGTGAAGAGCCAGATGCCGAACACCGAACCGGCGAGGCCGCCGACGAGCATCAACCCGGCCATGACGAAATCGAGATTGCCGCGCCGCCAGTGCGCGAGCGCGCCCGATACCGAGGCGCCGACCAGTTGATTGGCGGAACTCGCCACCGCGACCGCCGGCGGCACGCCGATCAGGATCAGCAAAGGCGTGAGCAGGAAACCGCCGCCGACGCCGAACACGCCCGAGAGAACGCCGACCGCCGTGCCGAGCAGCAACAGGCCGACAACGTCGAGCGAGACCGCGGCGATGGGCAGGTAGATGTCGAGTATGCCCAAACGATGTCTCCCGCCGCCGCGATTAAGGCCTGAGCAGCCCCATGATGTCGAAGACTTCGTTCATATGCGGCTTGGCGATTGCGTTGGCGCGCTCGCTGCCGCGCTTCAGGATGCCGTCGATATAGCCGGGCTCGGCCAGCAGCCGGCGCATTTCGCCGCCGATCTTGCCCAGCACCTCGGCCGACAGATCGGCGAGTTCGGTCTTGAAGCCCGAGAAACTCTGCCCGGCAAACTTCGCGATCGCCTCCTGGCGCGTGAGATTGGCGAGCGCCGCATAGATGCCGAGAAGATTGTCGGCCTCGGGCCGCGCCTCGGCTTCTTTTTCATCCGCCGGCAATGGCAGCGGATCGGTCTTCGCCTTGCGAATCTTCAGCGCGATGGCCTCGGCGTCGTCGGTCATGTTGATGCGCGAATAATCCGAGGCATCGGATTTCGACATTTTCTTGGCGCCGTCGCGCAGGCTCATCACGCGCGTCGCGGTGCCGAAGATCATCGGCTCGGGCAGCGGGAAGAACTCGACGCCGTAGCGGCGGTTGAACGCACCGGCGATGTCGCGCGCCAGTTCGAGATGCTGTTTCTGGTCTTCGCCGACCGGCACATGGGTCGCCTTGTAGAGAATGATGTCGGCCGCCATCAGCACCGGATAGGCATAGAGACCGAGGCCCGCGTCCTCGCGTTGCTTGCCGGCCTTTTCCTTGAACTGGGTCATCCGGTTGAGCCAGCCGAGCGGCGTCAGGCAGCTCAATAGCCAGGCCAGTTCGGCATGACCCGGCACGCTGCTCTGGTTGAAGATGACGCAATGCTCGGGATCGATGCCGGCCGCGATATAGGCGGCGGTCACCTCGCGGGTCTGCGCCTTCAACTGCACCGGGTCCTGCGGCAGGGTCAAAGCATGCAGATCGACGATGCAGAAAATGCAGTCGTAATCATGCTGCAGCGTCACCCAATTGCGGATGGCGCCGAGATAATTGCCGAGATGCAGGTTCCCGGTCGGTTGAACGCCGGAAAAAATACGATTCATGCGTCGTTATCGCCGCCTTAAGGGCGTCGGGTCAAGGCCAGCCTGCCCTTGATCTCGCGCCATTCCGCGGCCTTGAGTAATAAGGCGAGCACCGCGAAGGTGGCGACGCCCAAGCCGATAACCACGGTGAGCGCGGCGGTGCGCGTGACAAACCCGGCGGCAAAGAGCGGCGCACTCCACACCGACAGCGCCCATAAAAGAATGCCCATGCCAACCGATGCCGCGATGATGCGCGGCACGACCTGGCGCGAGCGCGCGTCGAGGGTGAAGTGCCCGCGCCGGTGCAGCAGCACCATCAGCGCGAGCGCGTTGACCCAGCCCGCGATCGAGGTCGCAGCCGCGATCCCGACATGACCGAACGGCAGAACCAGCCCCAAAGTCACCGTCAAAGCGAGGTTCACCGCCATGGCAGCGACGGCCACTTTCACCGGCGTCGCGGTGTCGCGGCGCGCGAAGAAACCGGGCGTCAGAATCTTGATCAGCACGAAAGACGGCAATCCCATCGCATAAGCCGCGAGCGCCGAGCCGGTCGCCAGTGCCTCGGTCGGGCCGAAAGCGCCGCGCTCGAACAGCACGCTCATGATCGGCCATGCCATCACGCCCAAGCCCACCGCCGCCGGCAAGGTCAGGAACAGCGCCAGTTCGAGGCCGCGATTTTGCGTGTGCTTGGCCCCCGCCTCATCGCCCAGCCGGACCTGGCGCGAGAGCGACGGCAGGATCGCGGTGCCGACGGCGATGCCGACCACCGCCAGCGGCAATTGGTTGAGGCGATCGGCGTAATAGAGATAGGACACCGCGCCGGTCGGCAGCAGCGAGGCAACCGCGGTCGAGACCACGAGATTGAGTTGCGTCACCCCGGCGCCGAAAATCCCCGGCACCATCAGCCTGATCATCTTTTTGACGTCGGGCGTCAGGCGCGGCCACGGCAGCCTCAGGCCCAATCCCGCCCGGCGGCACGATTCCATCAGCCAGAGGAATTGCGCGAAGCCCGAGAGGGTGAGCGCCCAGGCGAGCGCCTCGCCGCTCAACGGATGAACGAGAACCAGCGCGCCGATCAGAAAGACGTTCAACAAGATCGGCGTCGCGGCGGTGGCGGCGAAACGCTCGACCGAATTGAGCACGCCGCCCTGCAGCGCGGTCAGCGAGATGAACAGCAGGTAAGGAAAGGTGATCCTTGTCAACCCGACGGTGAGCGCGAATTTATCCGGGTCGGCGCGAAACCCAGGGGCCAGAAGATCGAGCAGATAGGGGGTCGCCAACTGACCAAAAAAGACAACCCCGAGCAGAACCACCACGAGCACCGACATCGCGTCTTCGGCGAAGCGCTTCGCATAAGGCTTGCCCTCATGCGCGACCATGCCGGCGAAGGTCGGCACGAACGCTGCCGAGAACGCGCCCTCGGCGAAAAGGCTGCGAAAGAGATTGGGCAGTCGCTGCGCCACGAAGAACGCATCGGCGACCGGCCCCGCGCCGAGGAATGCCGCGGTCAGGATGTCGCGGATGAAGCCGAGGACGCGGCTCGCCATGGTGTAGCCGCCGACCGTCGCGGCCGAGCGCAAAAGGGCCATCGCACGGGTGTAAAGGAAGCCGGTGACTCTGGAAAGGCCAGCGCTTGACGGACCCGGCGTCGCGGGTCCAGTTTCCGCCCGCAACATCATGCGTTTTGTATCGCTTCTCGCCCGCTTGGGCCCGGCCTGTCTCGCCGGATTGATCGGGTTTCTGACGCCGCTTCAGGGCCACGCCCAGGCGCGCACCCTCGTCGAATCCGCTGAGTCGCTTTACAACAACATCTACGTCTATCGCGAAGGCAACGTGTTCGCGATGACCTTCGGCTACAACCGGACGATCTATACCGAGAGCCTCTACAACTCGCTCGACGACCGCGACCTGCCGGTCGTCTACACGCGCTACATGACCGCGAGCCTGCTTTACGCCAAGAACGTCAAGTCGGTGCTCGAGATCGGCTTCGGCGGCGGGCGCGAGAGCTGGTACCTCCACCGCTTCCTGCCCGAGGCTTCGATCACCTCGGTCGAGCTCGACCCGAAGGTCGTGGAGCTGGCGAAGAAATATTTCGGCATCAAGGACGAGCCGAATTTCAACGTCGTCAATCGCGACGGACGGCTGTTCCTGCAGCAGTCGAAGGACAAATACGACCTCATCCTGATCGACGCCTATCGCGGGCCATTCGTGCCGTTCCACCTGCTCACCAAGGAATTCTACGAGCTGGTGAAGGCGCATCTAGCTGAAGGCGGCGTGGTGGCGCAGAACGTCGAGCCCTCGACCATGCTGTTCGACAGCGCGGTAAAGACGATCCATTCGGTTTTCCCGCAACAGGATTTCTATCTCGGCGAAGGCAATGTGGTGACCATCGCCTATGACGGGCCGCCCCGCTCGCCCGACGATCTGGCGAAGTCGGCCTCCGATCGCGACGCGTCTCTGAAGCTGCGTTACAGCCTTTCTCAAATGTTACAACAACGCCGGCGACTGCCGCCCGAGGGCGGCACCGGCACGATCGACCCGAACGCGAAAATCCTGACCGACGATTTCGCGCCGGTCGAATCCCTGAAGGCGATCGAAAGCCACAATCGCAAATGGCCGGATCCGCAATAGCCGAACGGCCGGCGAGCAGAATCGCGACGGCGGCGATCCTCGTCACCGCGTTTTTCGTCGGCGCCGTGCTGATGGGCTTCGAGATGCTCGGCAGCCGCTATCTCTTTCCCTATTTCGGCGGCGGCATCGGCACCTGGGCCGGCCTCATCTCGACCGTGCTGGCGGCGCTGACCATCGGTTATTTCATCGGCGGCGCGCTGGTCGATCGCCACCCGACGCCGCGCCTGATCGCGGTCGCGAGCGCGCTCGCCGCGCTCTACCTCGCCGCCGTGCCCGCCACCGCCGATCCGGTGATGAGCTTCATCCTCGATCAATTCGGCGACGGCCCGACCGGCATTCTGCTGGCGGCGTCGGCGCTGCTGCTGATCCCGCTTTCCTTCCTCGGCACGTTCTCGCCGGTCGCGATCCGGCTGTTGCTGCGCTCGATGCATCAGAGCGGACGCATCGCCGGCATGGTCTATGGCGTCGCCACCATCGGCAATATTTTCGGCACCCTCTTCACCACCTTCTGGCTGATCCCGACCATCGGCTCGCGCGCGATCACCTATGTCGATGCCGGCGTGCTCGCCGTCTCGGCGATCGTCATGTGGCTCCTGCCCAACCCCGCCGACGATGCGTAAGGCGTTACTGATTCTTCTTCTGCTGGCGACCCCGGCGTTCGCGCAAGTGCCCAGCCCCGACGTCTCGACCTGGCAGGGCCAGCGCGCGCTGGCCGACATCACCCAGCAACTGAGTTTCGGCGTGCGCGCGATGGACGCGCCCGGTCACCAGAAGACGCTCGACTATATCGAGAGCGAAATGGCGAAGCTCGGCATCAAGACCACGCGTCAATCCTGGACGACGAATGTCGGCGGCCCGACTCATGCAATGACCAATCTCGTCGCGCGTTTCAACCCCGACAACCCCAAGCGCCTCATCCTCGGCACGCATTACGACAGCATCGTGCGCGCCTATAAGGATTCGGCGCATCCGGAAGCGCCGATGCCCGGCGCCAATAACTCGGCCTCGGGCGTGGCGCTGCTGCTCGAAACCGCGCGCGCGTTGAAAGCCGCGAAGACGCCGCCGCCCTGGGGCATCGATTTCGTCTTCTTCGACGGCGAGGAAGGCCCGGTCTCGCTGGGCGCCGGCGATCCGCATTGGCAGCCTCTGGGTTCGCCCTATTTCGTCACCCACCTGCGCGATTTCTATCCTGCCGCCAAGCCGGCCAAGGCCGCGATCTTCGACATGGTCTGTTACGCGCAGGAAAAGCTGCGTCCCGAAGAGGCCTCGCTGCTCGATGCGTCGGACGAGGTGAACAAGTTCTGGACCATCGGGCGCACCTTCGCGCCGGCATTCTTCGCCGCCCAGCCGACGCCGCAGCCGATCTACGACGATCACATCGCGCTCAACGAAGCAAAGATCCCGAGCTTCCTCGTCATCGGTTTCGAATACGAGCCGTGGTTCAACACCACGCAGGACACCGCCGATAAATGCTCGGAAGCGGCGATGAACGGTGTCGGGCGCACCACGTTGCGCTATATATACGGCCCCTGAAACGACAGCCCCGAAAGGGCTTGGCGATGGCCGACATTCACATCGGAATATCCGGAGCCGGCGGCCGCATGGGCCGCATGCTGGTCGCCGAGGTCAAACAGACGCCGGGCTGCGTCCTCGCCGGGGGCATCGAACACGTCGCCAGCCCGCTGCTGGGTCAGGACATCGGCGCGCTCGCCGGCATCGGCGATATCGGCCTCGTGCTGTCCGACGACGACGACGATCTGTTCGATTCATCGGACGTGGTGATCGACTTCTCGACCCCCGAGGCCAGCCTCGCCCACGCGAAACTCGCTGCCGCCGCGAAAAAAGCATTGGTCATCGGCACCACCGGATTCGATACGGCCGTGCTCGCCCAAGCCGCGCGCTCCGCGCCGATCCTCTGGGCGGCGAATATGAGCCTCGGGGTCAACCTGCTCATGGGCCTCGTCGCCCAGGCCGCGCAAAAACTCGGCGATGATTACGACATCGAAATTCTCGAAATGCATCACCGCCACAAGGTCGACGCGCCGTCCGGCACCGCGCTCGCCCTGGGCAAGGCCGCCGCCGAAGGCCGCGGCGTCGACCTCGCCGCCAAAAGCCAGCGCGTGCGCGACGGCATCACCGGCGCGCGCAAGGCCGGCGACATCGGCTTCGCCACGCTCCGGGGCGGCGACAATGTCGGCGAGCATCGCGTGTTGTTCGCAAGCGACGGCGAACAGATCGAAATCGCCCACCGCGCCTCGAGCCGCCGCATCTTCGCGCGCGGCGCCGTCAGGGCCGCGATGTGGCTCGCGGGGAAACCCGCGGGGCTTTATTCGATGAAGGATGTGCTGGGGTTGGGGTAGGCCGGAGCGCCGCAGCGCTTCAGTCCCAACCGTTAGCGTGCTTATCGTGCTTTTATAGAGATCCGCTTCGTCATTCGCAGGTGAACTCATCCGGAAATCCCCCATTTTGTATGGGAGAACCTTGGAAATAGAGACCGCCATGTGCTCTAAATTAAATTTATCTCACCCCATTGACTTTTTCCAAAACGCAGGTTTAGCAAGAAGATGCTTAGCACTCTCCTTGAGAGAGTGCTAACAATCGAGGTAGTGCAATGCAATGCGGCCCCCAAGAACGCGGATGGTGACCTGAATTCCTGAGGTTTGGGGAGAGAATTACTGGCCAATACATGGCTGCAAGGGAATAAATCTGAATGTTTCGTTGGAATTAAATTATCTATATTTGACAATATCAAGATTACGCAAATGAAAGAATGCCGAGAATGGAAGTGATTCTAGTCATAACCAGCAGAGTCACAAATTAATCTTGAAAAAACCACATAGCAATATCATCTTCATACTCTACCTTCGTGAACGTCCGGAAGCGGGACGGAGGTCACTCAACTAAGGCCTGGGCTCCAACCACTGCAGCTCATGCCGCCTCGGATCAGGAGTTCAACCATGAAGATGGAAAAAGATTTCGGTCTGTAAACAGGGGGACGAGATTCGTAATGATCGCGGCGGGCTCGACCCCGCCGCTTTCTTTTTGCGTGCATACATCGTTATAAAATAAATACATAAGTGCGATTAGGGGGGGCTCGCATGTTACACGCATTTTGGCAATGGCTTTACGTCTTGCCCACTGTTGTCGGCATCACCTTTGCTGCCGGGTTAACAACAGTCGGGTGGTTATATTCAGCGCGTCGAGTGCGAACGCTATCGCGCAAACAGCACACTTTCACAGCTTTATTAAATGCAAGCTTCAATCATGATTACCAAGAGGCAATGCAACTTATCGGCTCCGTCGCTCAAGCGAACCGCCCCTTAGATTTTAATGACCCCGACTCAGCTAAGAAAATCAAATTCATTCTGAACCACTACGAATTTTTAGCCGCTGGGATAAGGAACGGCGATATCTCTGAAAAGTTACTTCGCGACAGTGAGCGCGGAACGGTTGTCCATCTTTACGAAATTACAGAAGGCTATATTCAGAAGATTCGCGAATCACGAAAGCGAAAAGTAATTTTTGAGCACATCACTTGGCTAGTCGAACGATGGCATTATAAACCTGTTTCCAACTGGCATAAGTTATTGGAGACAGCGCTTGGTCGCCCTTTTTATCATCGCTATCATTGCTGGATATCTTGGGCGGTACTCATCCTCATGGCAGTGGCCCTTGGGTGGGGCTACTGGGACATCTCAACAACGGCATTTGCATCACGCCTCTAAATTGGTCGCTATGCTGAATGGGCTCGGAATCCTCATCGTCCCGCACATTTCTAAATCCCTAAGGAGCTGCCCACATCCAAACAACAAGCGCTGGTGCCTCCTTCGGTGACACGGCACCAAGATCAAGAAAGAGAACCATCATTGTAGGCATGCTAAGTATCGGCGCACCGGAGCAGGCGTGTACGAGCTTTGGCCCAATCCTGGTTATCCCAGCGTCGTCTTCCCCTTGAACGCGCAGAGATCGCGCACGACGCACGCATAGCATTTCGGCTTGCGCGCGACGCACGTATGGCGGCCGTGCAGGATCAGCCAGTGATGCGCGTGCATCGCGTATTTCTTCGGCACGACCTTCACCAGTTTGTCCTCGACTGCGCGCGGGGTTTTGCCCGGCGCGAGACCGGTGCGGTTGCCGACGCGGAAGATATGCGTGTCGACCGCGATGGTCGGCTCGCCGAAGGCGACGTTGAGGACGACGTTCGCGGTCTTGCGGCCGACGCCGGGCAGCGCCTCCAGTTCCTCGCGGGTGCGCGGCACCGTGCCGCCATGGCTTTCGATCAGGATGCGCGCGGTCGCGATCACGTTCTTGGCCTTGGTATTGAAGAGACCGATCGTCTTGATGAAGCCGCGCAGTTTGGCCTCGCCGAGTTCGAGCATCTTGTCCGGCGTATCGGCGATCTTGAACAGCGCCTCGGTCGCCTTGTTGACCGAGACGTCGGTCGCCTGGGCCGAGAGCGCCACCGCGACCAGCAGCGTGTAGGGATTGATGTATTGGAGCTCGGTCTGGGGAGCCGGCCGCTCCTTGGCCAGACGCTTGAAAAATTCGGCGACATCGGCGGGTTTCATGGCGCCTCTTGTAGCACTTTACGGTTCGGGCCGAGGGCTTCTATCATTCCGGCCCATGAGCGAGCGGGTGTTTTTCGACGCCACGTTGCGGCCGTTCCGCAGCCTGCCGCCGCGCGGTTTTTTCTGGGTCATGGTGCTGTTGTCGTTGGCCGGATGTTGCGCCGGAATCGGCTTCGTTTGGGCCGGGGCCTGGCCGGTCACTGGGTTTTTCGGCATCGATGTGGCCCTGGTCTACCTCGCCTTTCGCCTGTCCTATCGCAGCGCCCGCCAGACCGAGACCGTGCGGCTGACCGAGAGCGCGCTCGACGTCGAACGGATCAGCGTGCGGGGCGAGCGCCGGCATTGGCGGCTTCAGCCTTTCTGGCTTAGGATCGACTTCGAGGAAATCGACGAGGATCAAAACCGGCTGGTGCTGGCCTCGCACGGACGCTCGTTGACGCTGGGGAATTTCCTCAGCCCGATCGAGCGGCGCGGTCTGGCAGTGGCCTTGAAAGATGCCTTTGCCGCCTGGCGGCGATCGTTGCGTCCGGAACACTGAAACGACCAAAGGGGAGAAACGATATGCCTGTCGCCAAAGTGAAAGACATCGCCTGGGGCCGCATCCGGTCGCCGGATCTCGACGTCCAGGAACAGTTCCTGCTGGATTTCGGCATGGTTCGCGTCGCGCGGACCAAGGACAAATTGTTCATGCGCGGCACCGACCCGATCCACCATCTTCACGTCACCGAACTGGGCGAGCCTGGGTTCATCGGCCTCGCCTATCACGCGTCGAGCGAAGAAGACCTGCATAAGCTCGCCCGCGTCGAAGGCGCCTCGGCGGTCGAGGCGATCGACGAGCCGGGCGGCGGCAAGCGCGTGCGCCTGCGCGAACCCAACGGCTATCAGGTCGAAGTCGTGTGGGGCCTCGACGCGGTCGAGCCCCTGAAGGTGCGCCCGAACGTACTCAACTGGGGCAGCGAGAAATATCGCCGCTCGGGCGATCTCTGTCGCCTGCCCGCCGGCCCGGCACAATGCAAGCGCGTCGGCCATGGCGTCATGACCAGCCCCGATGTCCCCGGCACCCTCAAATGGTTTCGCGAGACGCTGGGCTTTATCTGCTCGGACGACGTCTGGGCCGGATCGCCCGATCACCTGATCGGATCGTTCAACCGCTGCGATCGCGGCGACGAGTATGTCGATCATCACGTCTTCTTCGTGATCTCGAGCCCGCGCAAGGGACTCAATCATCTCTCGTTCGAGGTCGAGGATTTCGACGCCGTGATGATGGGCCACGAATATCTCGCCAAGACCGGCAAGTACGAACACATGTGGGGCATCGGCCGCCATCTCCTCGGCAGCCAGGTCTTCGACTACTGGTCCGATCCGTGGGGCCGCGTCCACGAGCACTGGACCGACAGCGACGTACTGAACGTCCATAGCGGCTCGAACTCGATGCCCGCGCATGAGGCCCTGGTCTCGCAATGGGGCGAAGGCGCACCGCAGAAATTCATCGAGCACACCTCGCCGTAAGCTTGTCGGAAGCTACGCCTAAAAACGAAGACCTCGCCCGGTAAAGGGCGAGGTCTTTTAGTTTCGATCGAATGCCGACGCTTTAGCGGAAGTTCAACATCAGATTGAAGCCGGGCGCCACCGGCGGCGGGGCATAGACGACCGGCGGGGGCGGCGCGTAATAGGCACGCGGCGGCGGTGCGTAATAATGCGCCGGCCGGTGATGATAATGGTGATCGTGATCGTGGCGATCGAAAGCAAAGGCCGGCGCAACCAGGCCGGTCATCGCCAACGCCGTCACCGTCGCGATCAAGATGCTTTTGGTTTCGCGCTTCATGGCGTTTCTCCGTTGGGGCGAATGGTTACCCGTTGGTCGGCTTGCTGGCGGGCGCCGCCTTGCTCGCGGTGGCTTTGCGGTCGCGGACCTGTTGCGCGAACACCTTGTCGGCGACCTTCTTCTGGGTATCCGGCATCGCCGAATAAAGTTTCGAGAAAGCCGGCACGAGCTTCTTCAGCCCGTCGGCATGGGCATTGGTGATGTCTTCGTAGCTCTTGAGATTGTCGATCGCGTTCATGCCCTTGGTGTTGCCGTTCCGCTTCTGGATCAGCGCGGCGAGGTTTTGCTCGTTGCCGCGCATGACGTCGGCGACGTTGTTCCATTGCGACTCTTCGTCCGGCGTGATCTTGAGCTGGGCATGGAGCTGTTTGATGCGTGCTTCGACATGCGCGTCGGACGGCACCTGCATCGGCTGCGCGTTGGGTACGGCGACGGGTGCCGGGGCGGCTTGCGGCGTCGGCGCCGAGGATTGCGCGAAGGCGGCGGTGCCGGCGAGGAGAAGCGTGGCGAAAGCGGCGCCTGCCATAAGGTTACGCGGTGATTTCATGACGGGATCCCTTGCTCTGGGGTTGGGAGGAAAGCGAACGCAGCGAGAAACCTAGGAAGGGCGCGTGGCGGAAATACGACGCGGCGGCGTCTTTCGCGGGGCGTGTGGATGGCGCCGGGACGGGGCGGAATTGGGGCGGCGAGATTACCGCGATTTAATGAAACGGAACGGGGTCGTTTCGTTTTATATCCGCGTATATAATAGCATCGGCACCCCATCGGGGCGCCTTCCGGCCAAGGAGGCCAGCATGACCAAGACCCATACGACCCATTCCAAGCCGCGCCGTTTCGCCAAGCTGATCGCCGCCCTGACCCTGGTGACCGCGCTCTCCGGCTGCGTCGTCTATCCGGTCGGCTACGGCGGTGGCGGCTATCATCATGGCGGTTACTACCATTGGCGCTGATCGACCAGGAACCGACCGAACCGGCGCGGCGCGGCGGCCGTCCGACACGGGCCGAAGCGTCGCTGCTCGGCGATCGGATCTGTGACGCCGCGCAGGCGCTTTTCCTGAGCCGGGGTTACGGCGCCACCAGCATCGAGGCGGTCGCGGGACGGGCGCGCATTTCCAAACGCACGCTCTACAGCCGGTTCCGCGACAAGCCCGATCTGTTCCGCGCCGTGATTCACCGGATGCTGCAACGCTGGCTGCCGAATTTCGAACAGGCTGTCGACGAGGACGTGCCGTTGAAATACCGGCTGGTCGGCGCGGCGCGGCAGATGCTGGCCGTGGCGCTGCTGCCCGACGCCTTGGCGCTGCGCCGGCTTCTGTTGGCCGAGGCGGAACGCTTTCCCGAACTAGTCCAGATCGCGGTGGAGCAGGGTGCGGCGCGGGGCATCGAGAGAATCGCGGCGCTTCTCGAGGCGGAAACCAAGGCAGGCAATCTCGCGGTCAGCGATTGCCGCTTCGCCGCGATTCAATTCCAGGACATGGTGCTGGCCGCCCCGCAACGCCGGGCGATGGGATTCGGCGTGCCGATGAGCGAGGCGGAACTCAACGAATGGGCCCGTCGCGCCGTCGCGCTGTTCCTCGGCGGCTGCACCGCCTGAACGGCGATCAGCCGAGCCGGCGGGCCGCCCAGAACATCAGCGGATTGAGAGTGATCGAGATCAGCGCCGCGGCGATGATCAGGTTATGCCCCTCGAGCGGCAACAGCTTGAGTTCCAGCGCCAGCGCGGCAATGACGAAGGAGAACTCGCCGATCTGCGCGAGGCCGGCGGCGACGGTGAGCGCGGTCGCCAGCGGATAGCGGAACGCCAGCACCAGCGCGATCGCGATCGCGGCCTTGCCGAGCAGCACCACCGCCAGCACGGCGAGCAATTTCACCGGTTCCGCCAGGAGAATGGCCGGGTCGAACAGCATGCCGACCGCGACGAAGAACAGCACCGCGAAAGCATCCTGCAGCGGTTGCGAATCCTGCTGGGCGCGATGGCTGTGGTCGGATTCGTTGATGACGAGGCCGGCGAGAAACGCGCCCAGCGCATAGGAAATGCCGAAGAGCTTGGCGGCGCCGAAGGCGATGCCGAGCGCGGCGGCGACCACCGAGAGGGTGAAGAGTTCGCGCGACCCGGTGCGTTCGACCTGATCGAGCAGCCAGGGCAACACCTTCGAGCCGACCGCCAGCATCAGCACGACGAAGATCGCGACCTTGCCCAGGGTGAAGCCGAGATCGACCAGCGGCGACGGCCCGCCGGCGGGCGCCGCGAGCGCGGGCACCAGCACCATGGCGAGCACCATGATCAGGTCTTCGACCACCAGCCAGCCGACCGCGATCTTGCCTTCGAGATCCTGCAGCTTGCCTTGGGCTTCGAGCGCGCGCAGCAGGACCACGGTACTCGCGACCGAAAGCGCGATGCCGAAGACCAGCGCATCGGTCCACGGCCAGCCCCACAGATAGGCCAGCCCCGCCCCGAGGCCGGTTGCCACCGCGACCTGGACCACCGCGCCCGGCAAGGCGATCGACTTGACCGCCAAAAGGTCGCGCACCGAAAAATGCATGCCGACGCCGAACATCAGGAGGACGACGCCGATCTCGGCCAATTGCTCGGCGAGATGCGTGTCGGCGGCAAAGCCCGGCGTGAAGGGACCGACCACGATCCCGGCCAGGAGATAGCCGACGATCGGCGAGAGACGCAGCTTGGTCGCGATAAACCCGCCAATCAGTGCGTAGGTCAGGCCCACCGCAATGGTGGAGATCAGCGTCGTGTCTTGCGGCATGAACGCAAAGGTATCGCAGCTTCGTGACAGGTGCCATCGCTGGATCGCTGGCCGACAGGGATGGGACAAGCGTCGTGCGCCTCCTGAGCTTGACGAAGGGCGACAAGCTCAGAGTGAGGTGAGATTTATAATCCCATCACCCATTTTTCCTCAGCCTGAGCCGGTCGAAGGCCGCACCCTGTGGATGCAGCGAACGAACCCACTCGCGCATCACTGGAAATCCTAATCCGCGTGATTTAAGGTCGCGGCGGCCGTTTTGGGGGCGGCGAAGCCTGGTCGCACGGGTGCGCACAGTCGCTTTTCTCGGCATCGATGCGCTCGACGTCGAGGCTCAGGTCACCATTGCCCCCGGCCTGCCGAATTTCATGGTGGTCGGCTTGCCCGACAAGGCGGTCGGCGAATCCCGCGAGCGGGTGCGCGCGGCGCTCACCACGATGGGCCTCGCCCTGCCGCCCAAACGCATCATCGTGAATCTCGCGCCGGCCGATCTGGTGAAAGAAGGCAGCCACTTCGACCTGCCGATCGCGCTCGGGCTACTCGCCGCGATGGACGTTTTGCCGCGGGTCGAGATCGAGCATTACGTCGCCTTGGGCGAACTGGCGCTCGACGGATCGATCCTGCCGGTCGCGGGCGTCCTGCCCGCCGCGGTCGGTGCGTTGGCGCGCGGACACGGGCTGATCTGTCCGATGGCATCGGGCGGCGAGGCGGCCTGGGCCGGTGGGCTGGAAATCCTGGCGGCGCCGTCGCTGCTGGCGATCATCAATCACTTCAAGGGCACGCAAGTCCTCTCGCCGCCCTCGCCAAAGCTCGAAGCGCCGGCGACCGGTTTCCTCGATTTGAAAGACATCAAGGGACAGGAAACCGCCAAGCGCGCGCTCGAAGTCGCGGCGGCGGGCGGCCACAATCTCTTGATGATTGGACCACCGGGCGCCGGCAAGTCCATGCTGGCGGCGCGATTGCCCGGCATCCTTCCCGGCCTCGATCCCAGCGAGGCGCTGGAAGTTTCGATGATTCATTCGGTCGCCGGGCTGCTGCGCGACGGCGAGCTGATGCGGCGGCGGCCGTTTCGCGACCCGCACCACTCGGCATCGCTGGCGGCTTTGGTCGGCGGCGGCATGCGCGCCAAGCCCGGTGAATTATCGCTGGCGCATCTCGGTGTTTTGTTTTTGGACGAATTGCCCGAGTTCCAGCGCGCAACCTTGGAAGCGTTGCGTCAGCCGATGGAGACCGGCCGCGCCGTCGTCGCGCGGGCCAACGCGCATGTGACCTATCCGGCGCGCGTGCAATTGGTGGCGGCGATGAATCCGTGTCGCTGCGGCTATCTCGACGACCCGGCGCAAGGCTGCGGCCGGGCGCCGAAATGCGCGCAGGATTATCAATCGAAGATCTCGGGGCCTTTGTTCGATCGCATCGATCTGCATATCGACGTGCCGGCGGTGAAGGCGAGCGACCTCTCGCTGCCGCCGCCGGCCGAGGGCTCGGCGCAGGTCGCCGCGCGCGTCGCCGAGGCGCGCGCCCGCCAGAAAGCGCGGTTCGCGCGACTGCCCGAGGACCGGCGCATCCGCACCAACGCCGAGGCAGACGGGATGCTCCTCGACGAGATCGCCACGCCCGAACCCGATGGCAAGAAACTCTTGAACGACGCGTCCGAACGATTGCACCTGTCGGCGCGCGGCTATCACCGCGTGCTGCGCGTCGCGCGCACGCTCGCCGATCTCGACGCCAGCGATGCGGTGCGGCGCATCCATGTCGCCGAGGCGTTGTCCTATCGCCGCGTCGCGCTCGGCGCGGGTTGAGACCTGCCCATTCAGCCCACCGCTTCGTGGGCCAAAACCGCGATGGCATAAGCCTTTCTTGCCTTCTTTGGCCGTGCCGGATTAGGCTCGCACTCAGGGACGAAACGCGCCAACGAGGACCGAACCATGTCCGACCAATACCAAACGATTACCCGCACCGGACCCGGCACGCCGATGGGCGAGCTGATGCGGCAATACTGGATTCCGGTCGGACCCTCGACCGAGTTCGTGCGCGACGGCGCACCGACGCGGATCATGCTGCTCGGCGAAAAGCTCATCGCGTTTCGCGACAGTTCCGGGCGCATGGGCGTGATGGATCACCGCTGCCCGCATCGCTGCGCCTCGCTGTTCTATGGCCGCAACGAGGAAGGCGGGCTGCGCTGCGTCTATCACGGCTGGAAATACGACGCCGACGGCAATTGCGTCGACATGGCGAACATTCCCGAGCGCCAGCACTTCAAGGACAAGGTTCACACCAAGGCCTATCTCACCGCCGAGCGCACCGGCGTCGTCTGGGTCTATATGGGCGACCGCGCGCAGGTGCCCGAATTGCCGCCTTTCGAAGCGAGCTTTCAGCCGAAGGAAGGCGTGGGGCTTCGCTTCATCCAGCGGCGCTGCAACTGGCTGCAGGCGGTCGAAGGCGATCTCGACACGTCGCATGTCGGGCTGTTGCATTTCGGCGCGGCGAAGGCCTCGGCCGGGCTCGACAACAGCCGGCTCGACCTCGTCGTCAACCGCGCGCCCGAATACAAAGTGACCGAGACGCCCTATGGGCTTTGCTATGGCGCGCATCGTCCGTCGCCGACCGTGCCGGGCGGCACCTATTGGCGCGTCGCGCATTTCCTTTATCCGTTCTGGATCATGCCGCCGGTCGCGAGCCTCGAGAAGAACATCATGGTGCGCGCCTTCATTCCGATGGACGACGAGCACTGCATGTTCGTCGGCTTCGAATCGCAGGCCTATCTGCGGCCGCAGGACGATCGGGTGCGCGTGCAGGGCGCCTATATCCGCGACGTGTTGCAGCCCAACACGACGGACTGGTTCGGGCGCTATCGCATGACCGCCGAGGCCGAGAACGATTACCTCATCGACCGCGACGACCAGCGCGAGAAGAGCTACACCGGCATCGAGGGCATCCACGCGCAGGACCAGTGCGTGACCGAGAGCATGGGCAATATCGTCGATCGCTCGTTCGAGAATCTCGCGCCCTCCGACATCGCGGTCGCGCGCAACCGGCGCATGCTGATCACCGCGGCAAAAGCCTTTGCCGAAACCGGCAAGCGCCCGCCGAGCATGGACAACCCCGCGCTCTATGGCGCGATACGCGGCGGCTATTACACGACGACCGAAGCGGGGGATTGGCTGCAGCTTCACCGCGAAGCGGTGGAGAAATTGCGTCAGGCACCGGCACCAACGCCGGCAACCGTGGACGCTTAAATCAAATCAGGCGTTGGCCTTCGGGCAGGCCGAGCTTGCCGACGATGCTGGCGGCGAGCTGTTCGCACTCGTCGCGCCGGCGCGTGCCGCTGAAATGATTGACCAGCAGATTGACCGTCGCCTCGGGCAATTTCGGCAGGCCGATATCCTCGTCGCAGAGCGGCGCCTCGCCCGGCCAGTCGCGCGACACGACGGTGAGGCCGCCACGCACGAGCGAGCGGAACACCGTGTCCCACGAGCTGCACACCGAGCGGATCGAATAGGACCGGTCACTGGTCGAGCAGGCGCGTAACGCCGCCTGGTGATAGAGACAGCCCTGGCTCAACAGAACCAGGTCGAGGCCGCGGTCGCCGCGAATGGGACCGGTCTGACCGGCCCAGGCCGGTTGATGGCGCCACGATTTGGTCGAGCCCTGCACCGGCGAGAAGGCTTTCGCGATCACGATGTCGAGCTTGCCGTTGCGGAATTTGGTCAGCAGATCCTCGGAGCATTCGACGCAGACATCGATCCACTCGGCGTCGAGCAGGGTCGCGATGTCTTTCATGCCGCGACGAAAGAAATCCTCGGTGATGCCGAGACGGATATTGTCTTCGGTCTCGCTCGCGACTTCCTGAATCATCTGATTCATGTCGGCGACCATGTATTTGGCCTGCCGCGCGAGCTGCATGCCTTGGCGCGTGAAGGCGAAATGGCCGCGCACGTGTTCGACGATATCGAAGCCGACGATGTTCTCGAGCGCTTTGATCTGCAGGCTGATGGCGGGCTGGGTGCGGCCGAGGACGTCGGCGGTCTTGCGCATGCTCCCTGTTTCGTGGAGTACGCACAGCGTCACGAGATAGCGAAAGCTTATCTGCTCAAGATGCATTTCACTCTCCCACGCGAACGCTCGTCTACCCTGAGTAAGAAAATTTTACTTTGATACTGAAATCGTCGCGGGCTCTCGCGCATGCCCCTTTTTACTCAATATCGACCGGTTTTTATGGCGCAATGGTACGATTTATAAAAAACGGATTCAACCGGAAGATCAGGGACCTAGCGCCCGGTGCCCGTAGGACGGGCCTAAACATTGCCAATCGCGCGCGAATGCCCGGTTCACGCGTAAACCCGCGTTCGGAAATTAAAAATCGAAATTTTGGCGCGACCCTCACTGTCCTTAGACTCCACCGACGATTCGAGAAAGCCGCGAGGCTTGGCGACAAGATTGTCGCCACTCTTGCGGTCCGGCCGCGATGAATCACGGGGATAACAGGGGGATTTGGTATGCAGGCGCAGCGGGCACGACAATTCACGGTTGAATCGGCCCCCTATCAACACAACCGATTGGCTCATCGTCACGAGGACGTGAAGATCGAGACCGAGCATTTCGTTCAGACCGTGGTCAAGCCGCACGCCGAGGCGATCCGCCGGATGGGCGCGATCCCCGACGAAGTGATCCGCGCGCTCGGGACCGCGGGCTGGTTCGGGTTGCTCATCCCCCGGAAATTCGGCGGACGCGGCCTCGACTGTCTCGCCCGCATCCTCAACGTCGAATACATGACGCGCGGCTGTCCCGATGTCGGCGCGGTCTTGCAGATCGGACAATTGGGCACCGGCACGCTGATCGAGTTCGGCTCGCCGGCGCAGCAGGCGAAGTGGCTGCCGCTTCTCGCCACCGGCGAACGGCTCTGCACCATCTCGATCACCGAGGAACAATCCGGCTCGCACATCCTCGGCATGCAGACGACGTATGAGGAACGCGGCGACGGCTACGTCCTGAACGGCGAGAAATGGTTCATCGGCAATTGCCCGATCTCGAACCTTCACGTCGTCTTCGCGCTCGACCAGAACCAAAAGAAGCTCAGCGCCTTCATCGTCGAGGGCGAGCGTCCGGGTGTCGACAACACGATGCGCCACAAGACGATCGGGTTGCGCGCCTTCCCGTTCGGGCGCCTGAAGCTCGACGAGGTCGAAATTCCGCGCGCCAATCTCATCGGCACGATCGGCCAGGGCCAGGACATCGCGCACCGGATCATCAGCCATCACGGCCGGCCGAGCCTCACCGCGCTCGCGCTCGGCATCCATCACCGCATCTACGATCTCGCTTACTCCTATTCCGGCTATCGCGAGCTCTACGGCAAGAACCTGCGCGCGTTGCCCGAGATCCGGCAGAAGATTTTCGAGATCTACGAGCGTTTCGAATTGTGCCGGCAATCCGCTTACGAGGCCGCCGAACTCGACAGCACGGGCGAGAAATCCTACCGCGCGCTGTCGCTGGCGAAATACCTCAACAGCGAGCGCGCGTTCGAATCGGCGATGATCGCCACCGATATTTTCGGTGCGCGCGCGGGCCTGCCCGAATACGAGATCGGCCAGTTGATGCTCGACGCGATGATGACACGCCCGCCCTCGGGTACCGGCGACGTCCAGAAGCGCCGGATCATGGAGCATCTGTTCGAGGAAAAGACTCCGGCCTGGGAAGTCGACGAGGACGAGAACCGGCTCGCCCAGGTCGGCTGACCGGAGAGCGACCGTGAAGGACAGTCTGAAAGTCGGCGATGTCTTTTCCCTGGCCTATGTCGTGCCGCGCGAAAAGACCGTGCCCTATCTCTATCCCGAGTCGAGCGAGTATCGGATCATGCCGGAGGTCTTCGCCACCGGCTTCATGGTCGGGCTGCTCGAATGGTGCTGCATCGAAGCGCTGCGGCCGCATCTTGATGACGGCGAAGGCAGTCTCGGCACGTTCGTCAGCACCAGCCACTGCGCGCCGACGCCGCCCGGCATGATGGTAACGGTGACCGCCGTCTGCGAGGAGATCAAGGACGGCAACAACGTGTTCTGGTCGGTGGTGGCGCGCGACGAAGTCGAAATCATCGCCGAAGGACGTCACGGCCGCCACGTCATCGATTCCGGCCGCTTCGACGCGCGCGTGCGCCGCAAGGCCGAAAAGCTCCGCGCGAAACCGACCGACCAAGAGATGGTGGCCTAGGATGGGCGGAAACCTCACGCGCAACGCGGTCTTCGCCGTCCTCGGCGGCATCGTCTTCGCCGCGATCTGGAGCGGTTCGTTCGTCGCGACGAAAGTCGCGCTGACCGATACGTCGCCGCTTCTCCTCGCCGGAATCCGCCTGAGCATCGCCGGCGCGATGCTGCTGGCGATCACCTTTCCGGCGGCACGTCGATTGTGGTGCGATGCAACGCCGCGCGCGCGCCTCGCTATCATCGGCTCGAGCCTTCTCTCGCAGGCCTTTTATCTCGGCGCGACCTACACGGCGCTCAGCACGCTCCCGACCGGCATGGTCACGGTCATCGTCGCGACCCTGCCGCTGGTATCGGTGCCAATCGCGGTCGGGATATTGGGCGAACGGTCGGCGCGGGCCGATTTCATCGCTGCGGGAATCGGCGTGCTGGGCAGCGTGATCGTCGTGATCGGCCGCGATCCCGGCGCGCTGAGCGGCGCGCATTCGGTGGTTCTGCCCCTGCTCGGCGTGGTTCTGTCGGTGGTCGCTCTCGCGACCGGCAACGCGCTGGTAAAGCCGCATATCTCCTACGCGACGATCATGCCGACCTGCGCCATTCAGATGACGCTCGCGGGCGTCCTGCTGATGACGCTCGTCGGCGGTTTCGACAGCGGCGCGCATTTCACGCTATCGGGACACAGTCTCGGCGCGCTGGCCTATCTGGTGGTGATCGGCTCGATCGCCGGAACCTTCATCTGGTACCGCGTGCTGACCGTGTTTTCGGCCAAGAGCGCAAGCATGTTCTTTCTGTTCACGCCGATCTTCGGACTTGCCATCGCCTGGACGCTGCTCGGCGAAACCATGACGATCGTCCAATTGTCCGGCGCCGGCGTGGTGTGCGCCTCGATCCTGTTCCGTGGGGTCGCCGGCGCCACGCCCGATGCGATCCGGCTTCCCTGGAAGGCGCTTCACCTCGCCCGCGTCTTCGCACCGGCGAAATCCGCGTCGCTTCTCGGTGCGGCGCCGCGATGATGGAGGCCGAGCCGAAAGAAAAGGACGACGAAGCCGCGCCCTTGCTCGATCTTCTGCGCCATGCGCGGCGCGACGCGGCGGCGCTTCGCCTGATCGAAATCACCGCCTTGGTCGAGGCGGCGATCGTCGCCCTCACGTCCCAGGTCCCGCCGGTATGAAACCCAAGCAAAAGAGCGCCGCTTGATTGGCGCCCCCCGTGTGCGCGTAGGACAAATGCAATCGTACCGTTTTAATTATCTCGATAGCGCCGGCAATGTCCGACGCGTGGAAGTTGTCGGTCGGCGCGATGATGCCGACGCGACGCGATGGGGAAACGACATGCTCGAGGTCAATCCCCTGCACGCCGCCGTCGAAATCTGGGACGGCAACCGGTTGATCATCCGGCTGACGCGCAAGGCCGATCCCTGACCCTATTCTCGTCCCCGACAGCCTTTGGCTTGCAAGACGGCTGCGAAAACGAGATCATCGCAACGCCACATCGGTGTCGTCTAGGGAACACCATGCAATTTTCCTCGGGGCGGTGACATGCGTCATTTACTGACCCTAGCGGCGCTCGCGCTGGCGGTTTGGTCGCCATGCGCATCGGTAGCCCGCGCCGATACCTGCTGGGAGACCGCGCAAGTCAATATCGATTGCTCCGCGAAAAGCGCTGCGCCGGCGGCGCCGAAGCAAGGCGCCCCGCAAAACGCGTTGCGCGATCAGTTGCTCCGCAGCCTCGGCAGTTCGCCCAAAGCCGCCGGGCCGGCCGCTTCGCCCGAAGCCTTGGCGAAAGCGGTCCACAACGCACAGGACCGCGCGCAAAGCGCCCTTGATGCCGCGGCAAAAACGTCGGATCCCATCCAACGACAAAAGCTGTCGCAGTCGTATAAAGCCGCGATGAAGGATCTGAATACCGCCTACGATAAAGCGGCGGCAGCGGCGGACACTCCCGAGGGACGCGCTCAGTTGTTGGCGATGAAGCAGGCTGATGATCAGCGCTATGCCGAGGCGGCAGACCGTCAAATCCAGCCGCCGGCGGCGGTGCGGGCCGAGACACCGAATCGCGGTCCCGACAATGTCGGGGCGAGCGGCGGCTATGTTTATGCGTGTGATGGTCCGGTCGACGGCCCCCACGTGTCGTGCCGCGAAATACAACCTGACGGCCGCTCCTGTATCGCGGTCATCGCCTTCGACGGCGTCATCAATGTGAGGGATTCGACGGCGACGCCGTGCGGCAAGAAGGACCTTGCCCAACGCGATGAATTCTTCCGGCAAAATCCCGACGCGGCGGTCGACGTGAAGATGGCGGCGCAGCCCGCGTTCACCATGGACCCGACGGAGACCGAGGCGGAAATCAGGCGACTGACGGCGGACATGGGTGGTCCAAAACAGCTCGATCCGGATTCGCCCGAATGCCGGGCGTTCCTGCAGGTTTTCGTCGCGGCATCGGCGGCCAATAACGGCCCCGGATCTGAAGCCGCTTACGAGGCGCTCCAAAAAGTGGGCGGATGCGGCGCGCTACCGCGCGATCAGGTCAAAGCGACGCCGCTCGACCCACGCTTCGTTCAGCGCGGCGATACGCCCATGCTCGACCAAACCGCGGTACCCTGCGATCAGAATCCGCAAGCCTGCGCAGCGGCGGTCAGTCAACTTCGCGCGGGAACATCGCCGGAGGCGGTGACGGCGTTGTACGCGAATGCCATTCAGATCGGGCTCCAGGTCGGGACGGCATTGGGCAGCGCGGTATTGAACGCACAGCAAATGAACATTCCCAATTCGCCCGCGTCTCGGCCGGTCGCAAGTAACGGCGGCGCGCGCCCGCGCGCGCCATCACCGGACACGATCCAGTACCATCCTCGCCCCCCGGTACCGCCATGCGCCATCGGCGGCAAGGGTTGGTGCACCGCTCAATAAGGAAGAATCGATGCTAACGGTGAGACACATCGCCACGGCGATCGCAACGATCCTCGTGCTCTCGGCATGCACGGGACCGCCACCGCCGACTTACGGCGATGCGTTCAAGGGCCTCTACAATCAGAGTACGGCTTCGGTGCCTGCCGACGTTCCGGTGACGGTCCAGCATCCGATCGGGATCATCCTCAACGACAACGTCGAGGCGTATTTCCGTTGGGTCCAAGCCTCGAAACAATATTGGGCGGGCACGGTACCGACATCGCTGACGAACAACGTGGTAATCGCCGACGGCGATCCAATGTTTCTATCGGGCCGCGTGCTGGGCATGCTGAAGCGCCGCTTCCCCGACGCGCTGGAGGTCAAAGATTTCCCCGCTGCGGTATCAGCCGGCAAGAAAACAATCGTTCTTGTCGATGTCGTACCGAAGTTGATGGAGCCTTATGGCGATCGCACCACGAAGTTCGACTTCACCTATTATTTTTTCGACGCGAAGATGAATCCGGTATCGAAATTATCGGGTCATGGCGAACACTACGTCGCCTTCGGCGCCGCGGACGCGGGCGTGCAGGTCGCGGTCGACGCGGCGTTGGCACAGCTCGATCAGAAGATGAACGTCCTGGTTCGGTGAGCGAACAATGATGCGCGGCTTCGAGCCGGGCCTGAGCGGGAACCATCGGCGCGTTCTCGGGTAATCCTCATCGAGGCGTTGGTCGAAAGGACGTCCCGGTAGAGCGCCCTGCGCTCCATTGACCCGCGCGGCGCGCCACGGCATGACTCCGGCCCTGGAAGAAGCCGTTTTTTGTAGGGAACAGCCATGGGCCAAAACGGAATCGGGCAACCGGTGACGCGCGAGGAAGACCCCTATCTGCTGCGCGGGGCCGGGCGCTATGTCGACGATATCCGGGTCATGGACCTGACGCGCGGTGTCTGCCTGCGCTCGCCCCATCCGCATGCCCGCATCAAGTCGATCGACACGGCCGCGGCCAAGGCGGCGCCCGGCGTGTTGCTGATCCTGACCGGCGAGAGCCCCGAGGTCACGGCGCTGGGCCTGCAAGTGCCGCGCATGCCGCGCAAGCGCCGGGACGGATCGCCCGGGTTCAATGCGCCGCAGCCGCATCTGGCGCGAGGGGTTGTGCGTTATATCGGCGAGGCGGTCGCCTTCATCGTCGCCGAAACCATCAATCAGGCCAAGGACGCGGCCGAATTGATCGAGGTCGATTACGAGCCCTTGCCGGCGGTGATTTCGACCGCCGGAGCGATCGAGTCGGGCGCCGCCAAGGTTTGGGATGCCTGTCCCGACAACGTCGCGTTTTTCCACGAGATCGGCAACAAGGCGGCGGTCGACGCCGAATTCGCCAAGGCGGCGCATGTCATCAAGCACCGCATGGTGATCAACCGCATCACCGCCAACAGCATGGAGCCGCGCGGCAGCCTGGCGCAGTACGACGATCGCGACAATCGCTACATCGTGCGCTGCACCTTGCAGTCGCCGCACCGCAGCCGCGCGATCTTCGCGCAATTGTTGAAGGTGCCAGAGACCAGCGTGCGGGTCATCTGCGACAATGTCGGCGGCGGCTTCGGCATGAAGGGGTCGCTCGGCTCGGAATACGTGCTGACGGCGGTGGCCGCGAAAATGATCGGCCGTCCGGTCAAATGGGTTTCCGAACGCTCGGAAGGTCTCTTGTCCGACGAGCAGGCCCGCGACAACGTCACCGACGCCGAATTGGCGCTCGACAAGGACGGCAAGTTCCTCGCCGTGCGGACGTCGAGCCTGGCCAATATCGGCGCCTATCACACCTCGGATCGCGCCGCGGGACCGGCCACCGCCAATCTCGGCTCGCTGGCCGGGACCT
Source organism: uncultured Rhodospirillales bacterium (assembly GCA_903828515.1). Lineage (GTDB taxonomy): Bacteria > Pseudomonadota > Alphaproteobacteria > ATCC43930 > CGMCC-115725 > CAIKMD01. Next base: position 181,617 of record CAIKMD010000003.1, read on the forward strand.
ACACCACGCCCGCGCTTCACGCCCAGGTCTCGGCGGTAATGACCCACACGATGCTGACCGGGCATTATCGCGGCGCCGGCCGGCCCGAAGCATCCTATGTGATCGAGACGATGGTCGATCTGGCGGCGCGTCGGCTCGGCATCGATCCGGTCGAAATCCGCCGCATCAACACCATTCCGCCGATCGTTCAGCCCTATAAGACCGGTCTGGTCTTTACCTTCGACAGCGGCAATTTCGGCAAGAACCTGACCGACGGAGCGACGCTGGCCGATTACGCCGGGTTCGCGGCGCGGCGCGCCGATTCGCAAAAGCGCGGCAAGCTGCGCGGCATCGGCGTCACCAACACGATCGAGGCGACGGCGGGCGGGATGCTGGAACATGCCGAGGTGCGTTTCGATCCGAGCGGCACGCTCACGCTCCTCATGGGCACGCACGATCATGGACAAGGTCACGGCACGACCTTCAAGCAGGTCCTCTGCGACAAACTCGGCCTCGACCCGGACAAGATCCGCTATCGCGCCGGCGACACCGACGAAGTCACGACCGGCACGGGCACGTTCGGTTCGCGCTCGGCCGCGTGCGGCGGCTCGGCGGTGGTTCTCGCTGCCGACAAAGTGATCGCGCACGGCAAGAAGATCGCGGCGCATCTGCTCGAAGCGGCCGAGGCCGATCTTGCTTTCGAGGGCGGCAAGTTCATCGTCGCGGGCACCGACAAGTCGATCAGCCTGATCGACGCGGCCAAGGCGTCGTTCCTGCCCGGCAAGCTGCCGCGCGGCACCGAGATGGGCCTGTTCGAGACCGGCACCTATGACGGCGGCGCGCCGACCTATCCCAATGGCTGTCACATCTGCGAAGTCGAGATCGATCCGGCCACCGGCGCGGTCGAGCTGGTGCGCTATGTCGCGGTCGACGATTGCGGGCGGGTGATCAATCCCTTGTTGCTCGAAGGCCAGATGCATGGCGGCATCGCGCAAGGCGTCGGCCAGGCCTTGATGGAAGACATGACCTATGACGCCGCATCGGGCCAGGTGATGGCCGGATCGTTCATGGATTATGCCATGCCGCGCGCCGATAATTTCTGCGCCATCGAAATGGAAAGCAACGAGGTGCCGACCAAGACCAACCTGCTCGGCGTCAAGGGCGGCGGCGAGGCCGGAACGGTCGGCGGGCTGGCGGCGGCGATGAACGCGATCAACGACGCCCTGGCGCAAGCCGGCGCCGCTTATGTCCAGATGCCGTGCACGCCCGAGAAGGTCTGGCGCGCCTTGCAGGATGCGCGCAAAGAAGCCGCCGAATAATCAGGAAAGGGAGAACCGACGATGAGACTGATTTCCTATCGCGCCGGCGAGCAGCACAGCGTCGGCGTGATGATCGACGATAATCGCTTCGTCTCGCTGCGCCGCCTGATGCCCGACCTGCCCCTGACGTTGAAGGGTATTCTGGAACAGGGCTCGGGCGCGATGAAACGCATCGCCGAGGCGATCGTCGGCAACGAGGGCGATCTCAGGCTCGACCAGGTCCATCTCGACCCGGTGATTCCCGATCCGCACGCGACCTGGGCATTGGCGCTCAATTTCCAGATGCATATCGACGAGACCGCGCTCACCACCTCGCCCGATCATCCGCAGATCTTTCAGCGCATGCCGATCAGCATCGTGGGTTCCGGCGAGCCGTTGTGGTGTCCCAATCCGGCGATCGCCAAGACCTTCGATTACGAAGGCGAGCTCGCCGTCATCATCGGCACGCCGGGGCGTCACATCCCGGTCGCGCAGGCTTTGCGCCATGTCGCGGGTTATGCCCCTTACAACGAGGGCTCGGTGCGCGAGTTTCAGGGCCATAACCGGCAATTCGGCCTGGGCAAGAATTTCGAGCGCTCGGGCGGGTTCGGACCCTGGATGATGACCGCCGACGAATTCGGCGATCCGAAGACCCATCGCGTCATCACCCGCCTCAACGGCGTCGAGAAGCAGGACGAGATGCTCGACAAGATGATCTTCTCGGTCGAGCAGGTGATTCATTACCTCTCGACCGGCTATGCGCTGCAGGCCGGCGATGTGATCGTGATGGGCACGCCCGGCGCGTTGCGCAAGCCGCCGGGCTACGTCCTCGGCCCCTATGATTCGCCGCGCAACCCAGGCCGCACGCGGATGAAGCCGGGCGATGTCTGCGAGGTCGAGATCAGCGGCCTCGGCATCCTCAGCAATCCGATCGTCGCCGATCCGACGCCGTTGGCCTAACGGGCCGCTGATGCCACGTCCGGGCAGCGACAAGGATCGGCGGTGACGGAAACATCGCCACCCGGCGTCGTTCCCTGCGGCACCTGCCATGCCTGTTGCCGACGGCAATGGGTGGTCATCAATCCCCAGGCGGGCGACGTGCCGGAACTCTACGATACGGTGGACATCGTCGACCCGGCGACCGGCGCGCCGGCAAAGGCATTGGCGCATCGCGCCAACGGCGATTGCGTCTATCTCGGCGCGAGCGGCTGCACGATCCACGCGCGGGTTCCCGCGATGTGCCGCGACTTCGATTGCCGTGTCTATTACGCGCAGATCATGGACAAGCCGCGCACCGAGCGAAAAAACATCCTGCGCCATCAATATTCGGCGCGCGAGATGTTCGAGATCGGCCGCGAGATGCAGGACAAGCACCCGGTCGCGCTGCCGGGCAATCCGCCGGTCAAACCGGTTTAGGCTTACGCGCAGAGCGGCGGCAGCGGATGCTTTTGTTGGAGGTTGCTCCCGGCCTCGAACAGTTCCTTCGCCGTGTATTGTTCGCGCAGTTCGCGCTTTCGAAGCGCGCGGGGTTTCCCCATCATTTGCCAATAATAAAGACGGCAATCGAAATTGCGACACATCGACGGCGCGCGGTCGTGGATCGTGCAACCGTTCGCGCCGAGATAGATGCAGCCACCGCCATTCGGCCGGTGCGCCAAAGCCCGGGCGGGCGCGCCGGTTGTCGGGTGAATGACCTCAACCGTATCGTAAAGTTCGGCGATGTCGCCTTGCGCGGGATCGAGGAACACCCACGACAGCCGGCAACAGACCTGGCATGAACCGCACGGCACGATGTGCCGCTCTTCCTTGTTCCCCACCAACGATTTCCACCCACTGACGATTCTTTTTCTGTGGTGCGGTCGAGAACTTCGATAAACGCAACGCGTGCGCCGAGCGATCAACCACACCTCCTCCTTCTAAGCCTCGCCGTCGCGTCTCATCCCTCGCGCGCGCGATGAATGAAATTAAATCGGTGTAACCTTGAATCGAGAATGCGGCTGATTTCATTGCGCATCTGCAATCGTCGTGCGCTCGCAATGATCGTTGTGTGCTTACTGTTGCTTGCGATGACGCATACCCATGAACAAACGAGGCGGCACCGATCCGATGCCGCCTCGAAACATTCGCCCGCTTTTTAAGAACGGCGCCGCCAGGGCGCCGCGCTCATCGCGAAACGAGTGATCGCGTTACTGCGAAACGCCTTCGCCGAACATGTCCGAATCGCCCGGCAGCGGATTGCCGTTGGCATCGCGATAGAGATCTTCCTGATCGTAGATCCCGGTGCTGTGCACCGTCGCGTTCGGATTGACGTTGCGGTTGTAGGCCGCGGTCGCCGCGGTCTGCGTCACTTGTTCCTGTTGCTGCGCGGCCGCCAGTTGGGTCGCCGAGGTTCCATTCATGTCGTCGGCGCGCGCCGCACCGGCGAGGCCGGCCGACAGGCCGAGGGCGAGGGTCAACGCAAGAATCGATTTCGTCATGATCGTGCTCCTGTAATCGCCGGGTCGTGAGCGCGTCAGGTGTTGAGCGCCATCGTTGCCCGTCAGCGAGTACATAGGCCGTCATTGTGCAGATGCTCACTTAGCAAATACGCCGGGGAACCATGCAATTACGCAGCCTTACGGCGATTTCACTTGTTCATTAACGCAAGTGCAAAAAATTTCTGCTTCGTGACATTACAGGGGATTTAGACGCGGCGATTCCTGCTTGAGGCCCTGGGCGAGAAAATCGATCACCGCGCGGAAACGCGGCGTGTCGCGAATCTCCATCGGGACACCAAGCCAGAGTTCGCGCGCCGGTGCCGGCGCCGGAACGACGAGACGTTGCAGCGGCGCGGCGTCGGCGAGGAATCGCGGCAGGCAGACGATGCCTATTCCCGCTTCGGCCGCCGCGAGCAGCATCGAGAAATTGTTCGAGCGCAACGCGGTTCGCGCCCCGGCGGTCATTGCGGCGAACCACGTGCCTTGCGGCGAATTCTGGCGATCGTCCTGCGGCAGCAACAGGCGATGGCCCGGCGCGCCGGCCGCGAAATCGGGCGTGCCCTCCGCCGCGAGATAGGCCGGGCTCGCATAAGCCGCGAAGGCGAAGTCGGCGACCTTGCGCGCGACGAGATCGTTCTGCGTGAACCGCGTCGAGCGCAACGCGATATCGGCGTCGCCCTTCGCCAGATCGAGATGATCGGGATCGGTCAGGAGTTCGAGCAGGATGCGCGGATGCCGCGCGTGAAACGCGGCCAGAATGGGCGTGAGCACGTTGACGGTGAGTTCCGCGACCGCGGTCAGCCGCACCCGGCCTTCGAGCAATCCGTCCTTGCCGGCGATCGTCCGTTCGATGGTGAGGGTTTCGCTCTCGATCCGTTCGACATGGGCGAGAATCGATTCGCCCGCCGGAGTCGGAACGAACCCCTGCGCGGTGCGCTGAAGCAGCTTGGCGCCGACGCGCATCTCGAGCGCTTTCAAGCGCCGGCCCATCGTCGACTGCTGAACCCCCAGCGCCTCGGCGGCCGCCGAGAGGGTGCGATGTCGCGTGATCGTCAAGAAATCCTGCAGATCACCCCAATCCACCCAACATGCTCCACGCTTACCGGCATCCCCGACACGCCTATAGATAGGCGGGAGACGCGCGAAGCATCGCCATCACGACAGCGAGAGTTGGTCGGCTCTAACGATTCAGAGATTCGAGGTGCAGTTGGGACACCGCACCGCCGCCGCCGGAATGGTCGACTTGCAATAGGAACATTCCTTGGTCGGAACGGCGGGCGCCGCGGGCGCCGGCTTCGGCAAAAGATGATTCATCCAGCGCACGAGCAGGAACACGGCGAAGGCGACGATGATGAAATCGATGATGTTGTTGATGAAGATGCCGTAGTTGATCGTGGCGGCGCCGGCCGCCTTGGCATCGGCGAGCGAGTCGTAATGCTTGTCCGACAGGTTGAAGAAAAGATTCGAAAAATCGACCTTGCCCAGCAGCACGCCCAAAGGCGGCATCAACATGTCGCTCACGAGCGACGTGACGATCTTGCCGAACGCGGCGCCGATGATGATGCCGACCGCGAGGTCGACGACATTGCCGCGCATCGCGAAATCGCGAAATTCCTTCAACATGACTCGTACCCCCTGATTTTGGCGGGAGGGACTATATCATCCCGTGACGCTTTGCCACCCCGCTGCAGCGCACCTAAATTTTCTGTCATGATTTCAATCGGTTACCGCCGGCGGCGCGAACGCACGGGGTACACGGCGGGGTCCGGCCCGTTGCGGCCCACCGGAGAAAGGTCTAAACGGGCCGCCGTTTTGCCTTCGGGGGTGCCTTCATGGCGCAAACCGCCGCAGCAGACCACCGGTCGGGTCCTGGCGCCAAGAAAGCGCGTCAGAATCTGGTCATCGGTGCGCTGGGCGTGGTCTACGGTGATATCGGCACGTCGCCGCTTTACACCGTCAAGCAGTGCTTCCAATCGTTGGGCGGCGTAACGCCGACCACGGTTTATGGCGTGCTGTCATTGATCACCTGGTCTCTTTTGGTCGTCGTGACGCTGAAATACGTCTGCGTCATCATGCGCGCGGACAACCGCGGCGAGGGCGGCATCCTGGCGCTGACCGCGCTGGCCCTGCGCGTGCCGCGCGCGGGCACCAAGTTCCATTGGTGGCTGCTCGCCGCCGGCCTCCTCGGCGCGTCCCTGTTTTACGGCGACGGCGTGATCACGCCGGCGATCTCGGTCTTAAGCGCGGTCGAGGGATTGAAAATCGCGACGCCGCTCTTCGATCCCTTCATCATTCCGCTGACCATCTTCATCCTGATCGTGCTGTTCATGATGCAAGCGGTCGGCACCGCGCGGGTCGGCGGCTATTTCGGTCCGGTCATGCTGGTCTGGTTCGTGACCATCGGCTTCCTCGGCGTGATGGAGATCGCGCGCGAACCGGAGATCCTGCTCGCCTTGAATCCCTATTACGGGCTGCATTTGCTGATGATCGCGCCGTTGCGCGGCTTCGCGCTCTTGGGCGCGGTGGTGCTCGCGGTGACGGGTGCCGAGGCGCTCTATATCGACATGGGCCATTTCGGCAAACAGCCGATTCGCTTTGCCTGGCTGTCTTTCGTATTTCCGGCCCTGCTGCTCAATTACTTCGGACAGGGCGCGCTGCTGCTGCACGATCACACGGCGATCGACAGTCCGTTCTATCGGCTGGCGCCGGATTGGGGGCTTTATCCGCTGGTCGCGCTGGCCGCGGTCGCCACCGTGATCGCGTCGCAGGCGGTGATCTCGGGCGCGTTCTCGATGACGCGCCAGGCCGTGCTGCTGGGTTATCTCCCGCGCTTCGAGATCAAGCACACCTCCGAGCAGGAGATCGGCCAGATCTACGTGCCGAAAGTGAATCTCTTCCTGCTGGTCTCGGTGGTCGCGGTGGTGCTGGGCTTTCGCAGTTCCGACAACCTCGGTTCGGCCTATGGCATCGCGGTAACCGGCACGATGGCGCTCGATACCGTTCTGGCGTTCGTCTACATGGTCGGCAGCGCCGGCTGGAACAAAGTCGGCGCGGTGTTCCTTTTCGGCTCGTTCCTGACCGTCGATCTGGCGTTTTTCACCGCCAATTTCATCAAGATCGAGGAAGGCGGCTGGTTTCCGCTGGCCATCGCCGGCATCGTCTTCACGCTGATGATCACCTGGTTGAAGGGGCGCGAAGCGCTGTTGACCGAGCGATGGCGCGGCGCCTTGCCGCTCGAGACGTTCCTCGCGACGATCAAGCCCGACCGGCCGCCGCGCGTCCCCGGCACCAGCGTCTTCATGGTGCCGAACGACCGCATCGTGCCGACCGCCCTGCTGCACAACCTCAAGCACAACCACGTGCTGCACGAGCGCGTCGTGCTGATGAAGATCGAGATCAAGGACATCCCGCACGTTCCCGACGACCAGCGCCTGCGCGTGTCGCATCTCGAATATAATTTTCACACCATCGAGGTCGATTACGGCTTCATGGACGAACCGAACATTCCGCGCGCGCTGGCGCAGCTTCGCCTGATGCAGTTCCGCTTCAACCTGCTGGAGACGTCGTTCTTCATCGGCCGCGAGAAAGTGGTCCTGGGCAAAAGCGCGGGATTCTGGACCTGGCGCAAGCGGCTCTTCATCTTCATGCATCGCACGATGCTGAGCGCGACCGAATATTTCCGCCTGCCGACCAACCGGGTGGTCGAACTCGGCGGCCAGATCGAAATCTGAAAATCAGGCGATTTTCGCCGGCTTCAACTGATGCCAATCGGGCTGCGGCGTGAGCTTCAGCACTTCGGGCTTGCCCGAGGTGAGCTTCGCCATGCCCGCGAGCGCCTTGATCTGCGGCGGGAACACGTCGTCCGAGCTATAGGCCGCGCTGACCAGGATGATCGTCGGCTCGCCGCCGCCCTTGGCGGTCAGCGGCAACAGCAAGTGGCGCGCATCGAGCTGACCTTTGACGCCCCAGCGGAAGGTTCCCTCGCCGTAAAGCGGCGCCGCCTCGACATAGGCGTGGCGCAGCAGCCGGCCGAGCATGTCGAGATAGTCGCTTTTGGGCAATTCCGAGAGCAGGCGCCCGGTCGGATCGTAACCGAGCCGTTTGACCAGCGAGGTGCCGACCAGCCGGAAGCGGATCCGCTCGCCATGGTCGGCGATCTCGCACAGCATCAGATGCGGCAGCAGCTTCGGCCCCATTTCGATGGGGTCGATCTCCTGCCGCGTCGGCATCGCGCGTCCGCCGCGCTTCTTGTTCCAGTACTGGAACAGCGCGTCGAGTGTTGCGTGATTGAACAACTCTGAAGCCATCGATCGGGTCGTCCGTCCTTAACCGTTCCATAACACTTCATGCCGTTATGGTTAATTAAGTGCTAACGCCAGCTTAAGAACCGACATTTCGTCGCAGGAAACCCGATTAAGCTTTTGTAATAATTAGGGCAAATTTGCGGCGGCAGCCGTTGCCGAAGGCTTAACCGTCGTTTCGCCCGCCGACCGGTATGGTTAATTTTCCCACGATTCGCCCCCGACGCCTCAGGACCGCGTCAGAGCGCCACGGAGGCCACGTTCATCCGGATCACCCGGCCCGGCGGGAGCCAGACCGTGGCGGTGGTGCCCTTGCCGGCGACGCTGTCGATCGCGAACTGGCCGCCATGCAGTTCGATCATCGATTTGGTCAGCGGCAGGCCCAGCCCGGTGCCCTGATATTTCCGGGTCATCCGGCTGTCGATCTGGCCGAAGGGCCGCAGCGCCTTGTCGAGGTCGGGGGCAGCGATGCCGATGCCGGTATCAGCGACCGAAATCGCCAGGCCCTTGCCGTCGCCCTCGTCGATCGCGCGCACGATGACGCTGCCGCCGCTTTCGGTGAACTTCACCGCGTTCGACAGGAGATTGAGGAGAATCTGTTTCAGGCGGCGCGCATCGGCGTGAACGAAGGGCAGGTCGAGCGGCAATTCGGCCGAGAGATCGAGCGCCGCTTCCTCGGCCCGGTCGCGCATCAGCCGCAGGCAGGATTCGATGACGACGGCGACGTCGATGCTTTCTTCCTCGAGTTCGACCTTGCCGAATTCGATCTTCGATACGTCGAGCACGTCGTTGATCAGCTTCAACAGATGCTCGCCGCTGTCGCGGATATCGACGGCGTAACCGGGATAGCGTTTGTCGCCGAGCGGCCCGAAAATTTCACCGCCGAGAATTTCCGCAAACCCGATGATCGCGTTCAGCGGCGTGCGCAGCTCATGGCTCATATTGGCGAGAAACTCGGTCTTCGAGCGGCTCGCCAGTTCGGCCTCTTCCTTGGCGCGCCGCAGATCGGCTTCGACGTGTTTGCGCGCGGTGATGTCGAGATAGGTCGCGACCAGCCCGCCATCCGGCATCGCGCTGGACCGGCGCTCGACCACCCGACCGTCGGCGAAGCGGATTTCATCGATCGAGCCGTGCGACCGGCGAATCTCCTCGAACCGCTCGGCGACGACCGCGTCGATGTCGCCCGGCCCGTAGACGCCGCGTTCGGCGAGCAGCCGAATGATATCCGCGATCGGCATGCCGACCCAGAGCGCGTGGGGCGGGACATCGCAGATTTCGCAGAACTGATCGTTCCAGAGCCGCAGTTTGAAATCCGCGTCGAGCACGAACAGGCCCTGACGCATATTGTCGAGCGTCGCGCGCAGCAAGGCGGTCTTTTCCGCCAGTTCCTGCTCGCGCCACTTGAGCGCGGTGATCTCGGTCTGCACCACGACGCTGCCGCCGTCATGGGTGCGGCGCTCGCTGATCTGAAACCAGCGCTCGCCGATGCGGCATTCGCCGAATTCCGGCGCGCCGGGCTGAAAACGTTCCTCGAGCGCGACCGAGGCCGGACGCACCGCGCCGAGGTCGGTACTGGCCCGATCGATCTGGGCAAGCGGCGTGCCGCCGGCGAGCCAGGGCGCGACCGCCGCGTTGACCTCGCGATAACGGCTGTTGCACAGCACGAGCCGGTCTTCGGCATCGAGCAGCATGAAGCAGCCGGGAATCGATTCGATCGCGTCCATCAGGCGATTCTGCGCCGAGGTCGCGTGTTTTTCCGCGCGCAGCAGGAGGGTCAGGTCGCGGCCGATACCGCGATAGCCTTCGAAGACGCCGCGCTGATCGAAAACCGGCAGGCCCGACAGCGACAGATGATGCGCGATGCCGTTGCCGTCGCGACAGGGAAACCGCACGTCGCGGAACGGCAGGCGCGCGTCGAGCAGATCGGCAAGCGAGCGCCAGTCGCCGCTGTCATCGAGCGCCGCGATATCGGTGAGGCGCTGGCCGATGAAGATATGGGTCGATACCGCGCCGGGGAGCTGGGTGCTTTCCGACATGTAGGAGAAGCACAGATCGGCATCCATCTCCCAGAACCAGTCGGCCGCCGCTTCGGCATAATCGCGCAGCCGCTGCTCGCTGTCGCTTTGCGACGCGCGGCCCAGTGCCTGCTCGGCGAGGAGAAACATCGGCTCGCCCCCCGGAGTCGCCAGCGGCGACGCGGTCAAGCGGACGCGCACGATGCCGCCATTGGTATAGACCGGAAGATCGGATCGCACCGTCTCGCCGGCCACCAGGCGCGCCAGGATCTCGGCGCCTTCGGCCGGATCGACAAAATGACAGAGGAACGTGCTGAGGCCCGGCTCGCCATCGGGTGCGGCAAAACCCGCGCGCGCCGCCGCGTTCTGCGACAGGACGCTGCCGTCCGCGCCGAACATCGTCGTCATCGCCACATCGGCGTGCGCGTCCGGCGTCGCCGCCGGCCCGTTCCGATCGATGATCGCGTCCGGCGTTTCAGCCCGTGCGCTCAACCCCACGAATCATGGCCCTCCTCGGCCGACTGCAGCCTAGGAACACCGTGTTAACATTCTGCAAAGCCCCCGCAGGAGCAGGTGGTTAATGGGCCGCTAACATCGGACCAAGATGGCGCCCGCCAAAGATATGAATGTGGAGGTGCGGCACCTCCTGATGGGCGTCGCTGCCGTGATTGGCCAGAATGCGATAGCCGTTGGCGTCGACCCCGATCAGCCGCGCGACGTCGCCGACGGCGCGGACGAAGCCGACGATTTCCGCAGGGTCGGCCTTGGCCGAGAAATCGTCCATCGAGACGTAAGCGCCCTTGGGGATCACCAGGACATGAACCGGCGCCTGGGGATTGATGTCGTGAAAGGCGAGCGCGTGTTCGCTCTCGAATACTTTCTTGCATGGAATTTCGCCGCGCAGGATGCGGGCGAAGATGTTGTTGGGATCGTAAGCCATCAGGGCTCTCTTCAGGATTTTCGGGCGTTTTTTTCGGCGATGCCGGATGTGCCCATGCGGCTTTCGAGCGCCGCCCAGATGTCCTGCGGCGGTACCCCGGCGTCAGCCCACAGCACGAGCAGGTGATAGAGCATGTCCGCGCTTTCGCCCGCGAGCCCCGCATCGCCGGCGACGCCGGCGATCACCGTCTCGATCGCTTCCTCACCGAATTTCTGCGCGATACGCTGCCGGCCCTCGGCAAAGAGCTTCGCGGTATAGGAGGTCGTCGTATCGCCGCCGCGCCGCGCCGCGATCGTCGCGTAAAGCCGGTCGAGAATCGAGCCGTCGAGTCCTGCCATCAATCCCTCGTGCCGGTTGAAGCGTCTAGAGTCGCACCGCGACGCCGGCCTTGGCAAGATAGGCCTTCGCCTCGGCGATCCGGAACGTGCCGAAATGGAAGATCGAGGCCGCCAGCACCGCCGTGGCATGGCCCTCGCGGATGCCCTCGACCAGATGCTCGAGCGTGCCGACCCCGCCCGAGGCAATCACCGGAATGCGGACGGCATCAGCGACCGCATGGGTCAGCTTGATGTCGAAGCCCGATTTGGTGCCGTCGCGATCCATCGAGGTCAGCAAGATCTCGCCGGCGCCGAATTTCGCCATGCGCTGCGCCCATTCGACCGCGTCGATGCCGGTCGCGGTACGCCCGCCATGGGTGAAGACTTCCCATTTGTCGTCGCCGGTGCGCTTGGCGTCGATTGCCACGACGACGCATTGGCTGCCGAATTTCTCGGCGGCCTCGCGCACGAAATCGGGACGCGCGACGGCCGCCGTGTTGATCGAGGTCTTGTCGGCACCGGCCAGCAACAATTTGCGGATGTCGTCGGTGTTGCGCACGCCGCCGCCGACGGTCAGCGGCATGAAGCATTGCTCGGCGGTGCGCTTGACCACATCGTAAAGCGTATCGCGATTATCCGACGACGCGGTGATGTCGAGGAAACACAATTCGTCGGCGCCCTCGGCATCGTAGACGCGCGCCTGCGCCACCGGATCGCCGGCATCGACCAGGTCGACGAAGTTGACGCCTTTGACGACACGGCCGTCTTTCACATCGAGGCAGGGAATCACGCGCATCTTCAACATGACATCACTCCGCGACCTTGAGCGCGGCCTTCAGATCGACCCGGCCATCGTACAGCGCGCGACCGAGAATGGCGCCCGCGATGCCTTCGGATTCATGAGATTTGAGAATCTTCAGATCGTCGAGCGAAGCAACCCCGCCCGACGCGATCACCGGCGTTTTCAAGCGGCGTGCGAGGTCGACGGTCTTTTCGATATTGGCGCCACCGAGCACGCCATCGCGATCGATATCGGTAAAGACGATCGCGGCGGCGCCCGCATCCTCGAAGCGCAAGGCAAGATCGAGCGCGGTGATCGTCGAGGTCTTGGCCCAGCCTTCGACCGCGACCATGCCGGCGCGCGCATCGATGCCGACCACGATCCGGCCGGGAAACCGGCGGCAGGACTCGATGACGAGCGCCGGATCGACCAAAGCGGCAGTGCCGAGGATCACGCGCCGGACACCGCGATCGAGCCAGCCGGCGATGGTGGCGATATCGCGGATGCCGCCGCCGAGCTGAACCGGGATGGCGATCGCGGCGATGATCGCTTCGACGCTGACGCGGTTCATCGGCTTGCCGGCAAAGGCGCCGTCGAGATCCACCAGATGCAGCCAGCGGCAACCGGAACTTTCAAATTCGCGTGCCTGGGCCGCCGGGTCCGTGTTGAAGACCGTCGCCTGCGCCATGTCGCCGCGCACCAGCCGGACGCAGCTTCCTTCCTTCAGATCGATCGCGGGAAAGACGATCACGGGCGCGCCTTGCCGCGTCCGCTCAGGCGCTTGTAGTAGTAATGGCCCGGCACCGGCTTGTCGTCGATGCGCGCATAGGCGGGATGCGTGCCCCAGCGCTGAAAGCCCATCGCCTCGTAGAGTCCGATCGCCGCTTCCTGCGTCGCGCGCACATCGAGGTTGAGCACGGCGAAACCGGCCGTGCGGGCGGCTTCCTCGACCACCTCGACCATCCGCCGCGCCATGCCGTGGCCGCGCGACCACGGCGCGAGGAAGTTCGAGGTCAGTTGCGCCGCGAAAGCTTGCGCCTCGTTGTTGCGCGGCGGCGTCACCAATTGGACCGAGCCGCAGACCATGCCGTTGAGCCGCGCCACGAAAAGCTGGCGCTCCGGTATCAGCACGACGCCGTTCCAATAATTTTCCAGCACGCTCATCGCCGGCGCCTTGACCCAACCGAAACCGCCGCCGTCTTCGATCGCCGCGACCGTCGCCTCGCACAAATCCTCGAGGTCGCTGCCCTCGAAAGCGCGCAGTCGTTCGATGCTGGTGACGGCCTCGGCCGCGTTCATGGCTTCCAGCGCAGGAAGTTCGCGATCAGCCGCAGGCCGGTCGCCTGACTCTTTTCGGGATGGAATTGCACCCCGACGATGTTGTCGCGTCCGATCGCCGCCGTGACCGGTCCGCCGTAATCGACATCGGCGATACTGTCGGCCGGATTGGTGGGCGCGAAACCATAGGAATGGACGAAATAGGCATGCGCGCCGGTCGCGATCCCCTCGAACACGGGATGCGGGCGACGGATGCGCAGTTCGTTCCAGCCCATATGCGGAATCTTGAGCGCCGGATCGCTCGGCGCCAGCGGACCGACCTCGCCCTTGATCCAGCCGAGCCCATCGACGGTCTCGAACTCGCGACCGCGTTCGGCCAGCAACTGCATGCCGACGCAAATGCCGAGAAACGGCCGACCCTCTTTGATCACGACGTGGCGCAAGGCTTCTTCCATGCCCGGCACCGCGGCGAGGCCGCGCCGGCAATCGGCGAAGGCGCCGACGCCCGGCAGCACGACCCGCGACGCATCGCGCAGACTGTCGGCATGGTTGGTGACCAGCACGCGGCCGTCAGCGCCGCTTTCGCGCGCCGCGCGCTCGAAGGCTTTCGCCGCCGATCGCAGATTGCCGGAGCCGTAATCGATGACGACGGTCGTCATCAGAGCGATCCGCCGAGGACGCCCTTTGTCGAGGGCACCGCATCGAGGCGGCGCGGATCGAGCGCCACCGCCTGGCGCAACGCACGGGCAAGACCCTTGAAGCACGATTCGACGATGTGGTGATTGTTCTCGCCGTAGAGATTTTCGACGTGGAGCGTCAGCCCCGCCGACTGCGCGAAGGCCTGGAACCATTCCTTGAACAGCTCGGTATCCATCTCGCCCAATTTGGGGCGCGAGAACTTCACCTTCCAGACCAGATAGGGCCGGTTCGACAGATCGAGCGCGACGCGGGTCAGCGTCTCGTCCATCGGCACCATCGCCTCGCCCCAGCGCATGATCCCGCGGCGGTCGCCCAGCGCCTTCGCCACCGCCTCGCCGACGACATAGCCGGAATCCTCGGTGGTGTGATGGAAATCGATATGGAGGTCGCCATCAGCGTGGAGCTTCAGATCGATCAGGCTGTGGCGCGCGAGCTGATCGAGCATGTGATCGAGGAAACCGATACCGGTCGCGATGTCGGACGCGCCATTGCCGTCGAGATCGAGCGTCGCCGCGATCTTGGTTTCACGCGTCTTGCGCTCGACCGTGGCTGCGCGGCGTGGCGCCTTGGCGGGCTTGGTGGTTTTTGATTTCGCTGTGGGCATGAGCCGTTTTAGCAAAATCCGTGATTTGTCGCCACAGGCCCAGAAAGACGGCGGGAGGCCGTCAGATCACCAGCGTGCCGTGTTCGCTTTGGCCCTCGGTCAGGCCGCGTTCCTTCATCCAGTCATAGGTCCGGCCGAACAGCGACGAATCGTAGTAATCGACGTGCTTGTAGTGGACGAAGGCCTTCAGCAGTTCGCGCGGCTCCAAGGCGCCCTTGGCATGGGCGCAGATATGGTGCGCGTATTTGTAGAAATCGCGGTTGATCAGGTCGACGGCGAGGTTTTCGGCCTCGTAATAGGCTTTGCGCTGGGCATCATCGAGATGCGGCGCGATCACTTCGCCGCCGCGATAGAACGATGCCGCGATGATATGCGCGCCCTCCTTCAACCCGAGGCTGATGAACGGTTCCATCACCGTGACCGCGCGATAGGTTCCGGCCTTGAGCGCGGCATAGCGCGTCTGCGGCAAGCCGCCATTGGCGATGTTGACGTGATCGCGGCCGAGCGCGCTTTCGAGCATCTGAATCGTCGTGTAGTGCGATCCGGTCAGTTCCTGCACCAGCACCGGCACGTCCGAGAGATCGCGCGGCACCTGGAGCGCATCGTCGAAGCTCAGGATCGCCTGGGCCGCCACCGCCGCGCGCAACGCCGCGAGCTTGCCGCCGCGCGTGCCGCGTTCGAGCCGGTCGATGCTCGCCCATTCGCAGACATTGTAACTGTCGGCCGAGCCGCATTCGAACATCTGTTCCTTGAGGCGCGACAGGATCGGGCGATCGGCGCTGTCCTTTTCGCGATCCGCGTAGCTGGCCGAAAGCTGGACATCGAGCCCGGCTTTCTCGAACAGTTTTTCCTCGATTCCGACCAGCACCGGCAGGTCGAAAACCGGGTTGTTCGGCGCGATACGGACGGGCAGAAGTTGCGGCGCCATGGGCCTATCTCCTTGAGCAACCGGGGAAAACACTGTGCCCCTTTGATCGGGGACCGGTAGTGCTTACATTTTAGCGCAGTCTTCCCGACGGATCAGCAAAACATGCAGGACGATTCTTCAACGACGTGGCACGGTACCACCATCTTGGCCGTGCGCAAGGATGGTCATGTCACCATCGCCGGCGATGGTCAGGTGTCGATGGGCAACACCATCGTCAAGTCCAACGCCAGGAAATTGCGGCGCCTTGCCAACGGCACGGTGATCGCGGGTTTCGCCGGCGCCACCGCCGACGCCTTCGCGCTGTTCGACCGGCTCGAAGGCAAGCTCGAACAATATCCCGGGCAACTCACCCGCGCGGCGGTCGAGCTGGCCAAGGATTGGCGCACCGACCGCTATCTGCGCCGGCTCGAGGCGATCATGGCGGTGTGCGACAAGCAGGTCTCGCTGGTGGTTTCCGGCACCGGCGATGTGCTCGAACCCGAGGACGGCATCATCGGCATCGGGTCGGGCGGCAATTACGCGCTGGCCGCCGCACGCGCGTTGATCGATGTTCCGGGCCTCGATTCCGAGGCCATTGCGCGCAAAGCCCTGGCGATTGCCGGTTCCATCTGTGTCTTCACCAACGACAAGGTCACGATCGAAACCCTATGAGCGCCTCTTTCAGTCCGCGCGAAATCGTCTCCGAACTCGACCGCCACATCGTCGGCCAGAACGACGCCAAGCGCGCCGTCGCCATCGCGTTGCGCAACCGGTGGCGACGTCAGCAACTGCCCGACGATTTGCGCGACGAAGTGTTGCCCAAGAACATCCTGATGATCGGCCCGACCGGTATCGGCAAGACCGAGATCGCGCGGAGACTCGCAAAGTTGGCGCAAGCGCCCTTCATCAAGGTCGAGGCGACGAAATTCACCGAGGTCGGCTATGTCGGCCGCGATGTCGAACAGATCGTGCGCGATCTGATCGAGGTTTCCCTCGCCATGACCCGCGAGCGCATGCGCAAGGAAGTCGAATCGAAGGCGGAACTCGCCGCCGAGGAACGCGTGCTGGATGCATTGGTCGGGCCCGGCGCCGGGCCGGAAACGCGCGCCAAGTTCCGCAAGATGCTGCGCAACAACGAGATCAACGACCGCGAGATCGAGATCCAGGTGCCCGACACCGGCGGCGGCATGCCGACGATGGAGATCCCCGGCATGCCCGGTGCGCAGATGGGCATGGTCAATCTCGGCGAGATGTTCGGCAAGGCATTCGGCAACCGCACCAAGTCGCGCAAGATGCCGGTCGTCGACAGCTACAAAGTGCTGATGGCCGAAGAGAGCGACAAGCTGCTCGATCAGGAGCGCGTGGTGAAGGAAGCGATCTTCGCCGCCGAGCAGAACGGCATCGTCTTCATCGATGAAATCGACAAGATCTGCGCGCGCAGCGAACATCGCGGCGGCGCCGATGTCAGCCGCGAAGGCGTGCAGCGCGATCTCCTCCCGCTGATCGAGGGAACCACGGTCGCGACCAAGCATGGCGCGGTAAAGACCGACCACATTCTCTTCATCGCCTCGGGCGCGTTTCAGATGGCCAAGCCGTCGGACCTGTTGCCCGAGCTGCAGGGACGCTTGCCGATCCGCGTCGAACTGAAGCCGCTGACGCGCGACGACTTCCGCCGCATCCTGACCGAACCGGAGGCGAGCCTGATCAAGCAGTACAAGGCGCTGATGGCGACCGAGGGGATGGTGCTCGACTTCACCGAGGCCGCGATCGACGAACTCGCGGGTCTCGCCGAGGACATCAACAACACGGTCGAGAATATCGGCGCGAGACGGCTCCACACCGTGCTGGAGCGGCTGCTCGAGGAGGCGAGTTTCACCGCCTCGGATCAGCCATCCGGCACCGTGTTGACGATCGATCGCGAGCTTGTTCGCGCGCGCGTGGGCACGCTCGCCAAGAACGCGGATCTATCGAAGTTTATCCTCTAAGCCGCGAGGGCGGGCGCGAAGCCCGCCGGCGCGGATCAGTCGGCGGAGGTCAGATTGGACGCAGCGGCTTTGCCGCGGTCCATCGCCACGTCGTATTTCACTTTTTGGCCTTCGTTCAGGCCGCCCATTCCGGCGCGCTCGACCGCCGAAATGTGGACGAAGACGTCCTTACCGCCGTCATCCGGCTGAATGAAACCATAGCCCTTTTGGGCGTTAAACCACTTCACGGTGCCGATCGCCAAGAGAAGTCTCCAATAAAAAGGTCGACGCGAGTAAGTCCAAGCGGGGCTCACTCGGTAAGAAGGATAGGCATGTTCGGGTCGCCGTTCAAGGCAACAGGTGCGGGAGACCTCACGGTCTCCATTTTGTCACCCGGCGCGCGAGGCCGGAAGACGGCGCCGCCGCCAGGGTCGTGGCCCGGAAATGGCGCACAAACCGGTCATACCGACGGGTGAGTTCAGCCTTTTCGGCTTCCGTCAGCTCGTCGGGTTTGAGGCGGGTCAGGTCGGTTTGCTCGAGGGGTGGATAGATCAGATCCGAGTCGGTCATAATGCGTCTCACGACGGTTGCGTCGGTTCAAAGCCTCGCGCAGCATGGTTAATTCACGGTAAAGGGCGCCCTTGCCAAACGCGCCCACCGGTTCTTAGGTTCGTGACACGAGGGAGAGAAATCATGACCAACGGCGTCACACCGCTCAATCGGCCCAAGATTTTCTCGCACGGCACGCTCGAATGCCGGAGTTTCGCGGAAATTCGGCCGTTTTATGAAGAATTCCTCGGTCTGGAGTGCGTTCACCACGCGCCGAAGGCGATGATGCTGCGAAAAGGTGGGTATTTCGGCCTGGTTTGCCTCGAAAAGGGCAAGAACGTCCGCCCGGTCGGGGTCGGCAATCATTGGGGCCTCGACCTCGAGACACGCGAGGAAGTCGACCGCGCCCGCGAACTGGCGATCGAGCACAAGGAAAAATACGGGATTCAGAAGGTGATGAAGATCACCGACATGCACGGCACCTACGCCTTCTATTTCCAGGACCGCGACGGCAATTGGTGGGAATTCCAATATTGCGGCGGCGGCCAGGAAAGCGGCGAGGGCCGCTACGACAAGCACTTCGCGCGCGGCGATATCTAAGGCGCGGGACGGCGCCGCGCCGTCGAGGGCACGCGGCGCGACGACCCCGCGAGGCGCCGAGTCGGCCCCGCCGGTACCGATTTGATGATTTCGAGAATCCGCTCGGTTCGATCGGGCGGCAGATTGCGAATCCGCTCGGCCAGCAGATTCGCGAGTTCGGTCGCGGCCGGCGACAGACCGGCGGTATCGACCGTGATGCGCGGGTGCGAGATGCGGGCCAGGCGCATCAGTTCGTCGGCCTCATCCCAGATGATGTTGAGCTGCGCGCAGATCGCGACAACCATCGCATGGGTCGGCCGACCGCGCCGCCCATGTTCCAGCGCCGAGAGATAGGCCGCTGACACGCCGAGCGCGTCGGCCATGTCTTTGAGCGCGATGCCGCGTTCGGTCCGCAGTTGGCGCAGGCGCACGCCGAACGGCGTCATCGCCGTCGCCGCATCATGACATAGAGCGCGCCGTCGCCGCCATGCTGGGCCTGCGCCCGCGCGATGCTCAACACGCGCGCGCGGTTCTCGCCTTCGGCCAGCCAGAGCGGCACGGCGCGATGCAACACGCCGCTTTTACCGGTGATCACGATCAACAGACGCTTGCCGGCGACATCGGCATTGGCGACGAACCGCGCCAGCGCGGCATGCGCGCGATCCTGGGTCATGCCGTGCAGGTCGAGGCGGCCCTCGACCGCCATATCGCCGCGCTTCAATCGTCGCGCGCTCTGCCGGTCGAGGCCGGTGCCCGGCGCGTGATGCGCCGGTGCCGCGTGCGGGCGCGGCACCGGCGGCAAAGCTTCGGCGGTAAGCCTTGGCTCGATCTGCGCTTCGAGTGCTGCGCGATGCGCGGGCGCGCGGCGAAGCGGCTTCACGTTCCGCATCGCCTCGCGCCACAAGAGTCGCTCGTCGCTTCTAGGCGCCCGCATCGTCGATCAACACGATATGCAAACGGCGCGGCCCGTGCGCGCCGAGCACGAGACGCTGTTCGATGTCGCCGGTGCGCGACGGGCCGGTAATGAAATTCACCGTGCGCGGCATCGCGCCCTTGGCGCGCAGGCGGTCCCAGCCTTCTTCATAGGCGGCGACAACCTGGCTCGCGCGCAACACGACGACATGGGTATCGGGCAGGAAATTGTTTCGCGTCGGACTGTCGGGCCCCGAGAGCAGCATCAGCGTTCCGGTTTCGGCGATCGCGGCAAAGCAGGCGGTGACGCCGACCGCGTCGCCATCCTCGGCGCGGCCGCGACGGATCTCCAGCATCGGCCGGTTGTTCCAGGGAATCGGATCGAGTTGCGGATCGGGTGTCATCACCAGACGCGCCGGCAGATTCTGGCCGGTGAGATAATCGGCGACGGCGGCGGGGACCGCGTCGGTATCGGCGACGCGCGCGATGGTCGCATCGACTTCCTCGGCCATTGCGATGAAGAGCGCGATCTGTCCGGCGTGATCGAGCGCCGCCGCGCGGGCCGGGACGAGATTGCGGCGATGCGCTTTAAGGCTCTCGGTCAACGTCGCTTCGGTCGCGGCATCGAGCCGGCCACGGCCGAGCCCCGCGCGGATGCTTCCCAAAATCTGATCGCGTCCGCCGCTCATCGCGCGGCTTTCTTTTGCTGTTCGGCCCAGAGCGTCATGAAGCTTTTGCCTTCGGGCGCCGGCATGTCGCGCATGTCGGTCCAGCCCGAGGCGAGCGGCAGCGAACGGAATCGGCCACGCGCGCGGCCCAAGAGACCGAGCACGCGGCTCGCCATCGCGCTCATCGTCCGATAGAGCGCCGGGCGTTTGGCCGCGTAAGCCCAGATCGCCAATCCCCAGCGCGCGGTCTTCGGTCCAAGCTTCTTGGCGAATTCGCGCGCGCGCCAGGCGCGCATCATGCGCGGCAGGGGAATGCGCATCGGACAGACGCTTTCGCAGCGCCCGCAAAAGGTCGAGGCGTTCGGGAGATGCCCGGCTTCCTCGATGCCGATCAGCGTCGGAGTCAGCACCGCGCCCATCGGGCCGGAGTACACCCAGCCATAAGCATGGCCGCCGACCGCGCCATAGACCGGGCAATGATTGAGACACGCGGCGCAACGGATACAGCGCAGCATGTCCTCGAACTCGCCACCCAAGAGCGCGGTGCGGCCATTGTCGATCAGCACGACGTGATATTGCCCCGGTCCGTCCGTGTCGGTTTCGCGGCGCGGGCCGGTCGAGATCGTGGTGTAGGTCGAAAATTCCTGGCCCGTCGCCGAGCGCGCGAGCAGGCGCAGCAAGGTCGCGGCGTCTTCGAGCGTCGGCACGACCTTCTCGATGCTGGCAAGAACGATATGCGCGCGCGGCAGGATCTGCGTCAGGTCGCCATTGCCCTCGTTGGTAACGATGATCGACGAACCGGTTTCGGCAATCAGGAAATTCGCGCCGGTGATACCGACATCGGCGGCGAGGAATTTTTCCCGCAACACGGTGCGCGCTTCGTCGCACAACGTGCGCGGCTCGTCGAGATTGCGATCGTGCGGAAACTGCGTGTGGGTGGCGCGGAAACTCTCGGCGACCTGTTCCTTCACCAGATGAACCGCCGGCGCGATGATATGCGACGGCGTCTCGTGGCGGATCTGAACGATATATTCGCCGAGATCGGTTTCAACCGGCACAACCCCGTTGGCTTCGAGGAAATCGTTGAGCGCGATTTCCTCGCTGACCATCGACTTGCCTTTGGTCACCGTCTTGGCGTCGAGCGCACGGCAGAGCGCCAGCACGGTCTCGCGCGCTTCTTGGGCGTTGCGGCACCAATGCACCTGGCCGCCGGTCGCGATCACATTTTTCTCGAAGGTCTCGAGATAGAAATCGAGATGCTTCAACACCTGTTGCTTGATCGCGATGCCGTCGTCGCGCAGCGCGTCGAACTCGGGCATCCGCGCGATCGCCATCGCGCGCTTTTCGGGAAACCCGGTGCGCATCATGCCCATCGCGCGTTGAAGATTCTTGTCGCCCAGCGCGCGATGGGCGTTCGCCTTGAAATCGTGACTGGTCGGCTGCATCAGGCTTTGTCCGGCGCGACGTGCCCGATCGGCGCGACATCGTCGGTCATGCCGGCGAGCACCTCGGCGACATGGCGCACGCGAATCCCGCTGCCGAGGCGCGCGAGCTTGCCGGCCATATTCAGCAGGCAACCCATGTCGCCACAGAGCAGCGTGTCGGCGCCGGTGGCCGCGATATCGACCGCCTTGTCGGTCACCATCTTGTCTGAGATCTCGGGATATTTGACGCAGAATGTGCCGCCGAATCCGCAGCACACTTCGGGCGTCGTCATCTCCTTGAGCGTCAGACCCGAGACCTGCGCGAGAAGATGGCGCGGCTGATCCTTGATCCCCAATTCACGCAGGCCCGAACAGGCGTCGTGATAGGTCGCGACGCCGTCATACCGCGCCGCGATGTCGGGGCGTTTCAGCACGTCGACGAGAAACGATATCAGCTCGAAGGTGCGCGCGGCCAAGGCCTTGGCGTCGTCGGCCACAGCCGGCTCTTCAGCGAGAAGCAGCGGGTAATGCGCCTTGATCATGCCGCCGCACGAGCCCGAGGGCACGACGACGTAGTCGAAATCCGCAAAGGCGGCGACGACCTGGCGGGCGATGGCTTTCGCGTCCTCGCGGTCGCCGGAATTATAGGCCGGCTGGCCGCAACAGGTCTGGGCGGTCGGCACCGTGACCGTGCAACCCGCGTCCTCGAGGAGCTTTATGGCGGCAAAGCCCACCGTCGGACGAAACAGGTCGACGAGGCAGGTAACGAACAAAGCAACGCGAACCGGCTCGGCCATTCGCAAAGCATGGCCAAGGGTCCGGGCGAAAGCAACCGCGTCGGCCGGAACGGATTAGCGCGGCGGGTAATAGCCCGGTGGCGGGGGCGGCGGGGCATAGCCCGGCGGAGGCGGCGGCACCGAGGAGGGCGACGCATAAGCGGGCGCCACGCTCGGCTGGATGTAGCCGGGCACCTGATTGCCGCGCGAATACATGCATTGCTCGTAGGCGATGTTGTAGCGGCGCTGCGCGTTCATCTCGGTGCCCTGCGCTTGGCTTCCACCGACCGCCGCACCGCCCAGACCGCCGACACCGGCGCCGATCGCGGCGCCCGCCCCGGCATTGCCCGAAGCCGCGCCGAGCAGCGCGCCGACCGCCGCGCCGCCGAGCGCACCAATGCCCGCACCAGCCAAGGCCTGGTTGGTGCCGGTTTGTTGCGCGGCCTGCGAGCCGCCGATCTGCTGCTCGGAGAATTGCCGGCAGATCGCCGTGTCCTGCTGAAAGGCCTCGAAGGGCTTGTTGGGACCCGGCATCACCGCGACGGTCGGGCCCATCGGCGCCTGAACGCACCCGGAGACAGCCAGAATGGCTGCGAGACTAACCGCGAGTTTCGACTTCATCACTGTTCACCGAACTGATTTCCTGGAGTCTTTAACGCACGAGACGGCAAAAAGCTTCCGAACTCATTGCGGCGGCGGCGACGCCTGTTGTTGCGGCGGCGGCGCCGGGACTTCATGCCAGCCCGCCGCACAGGTTGCAACATACGGATAGTAGCCGCGGGGGTTATCGCAGTAATACCAGCTCGACTGCGCCTGGCTGATATAGGCCGGCTGGGGCGGCGGCGCGTAGATCACCGGCGGCGGGGCATAAATCACCGGCGGGGCGGCGTAGTAATAGGGGGCGGGCGCCACCATCGGCACACCGAAGCCGAAGCCCACGATCACCCGCGCCGCGGCCGGAAACGGAGTCAGCGCGACGCCGAGGGCCAGCGCAACCGCGCCCAAACCCACCCCGGCGTATCCTAATCTCGCGTTAACGTTCATTTGTGTGCCTCCAGGCGGCGCAGCCAGTCGGAAGAACCCACGTCGAACTCTATCACGGATCATTCTAAGGCGTAAGCTACTCGAATATCCCCACCCAAAAAATTGATCCGCATCAATAACGTGGCGGTAAGGCTGATCAGGGCGCCAGCATGGAAACAAGCGCCGGCGGCTGCAGCGTCTTCGGCAGCAGAAGATAGTCCCGGCCACGCGCGCGCATCGTGCCCGCCCGCGCCTCGGCATCGGGACCGAAGCCCCAGAAGACGTCGCCGCGCACCGGCCCGGCGATCGCGCCGCCGGTATCCTGCGCGACCATCAGCCGGCGCAGGGGTCCACCGGAATCGGTGACATCGATGAACACCGGCACGCCCAGCGGCACGAAGTTCCGGTCGACGGCGAGGCTGCGGCCGGGCGTCAGCACGACGCCTTCGCTCCCCAGCGGGCCATCGCCCGCCAACTCGCGGAAAAAGACATAAGACGGATTGTCGTCCATCAGAGCGGCGCCCTCGGCCGGATGCGCCGCGATCCACGCGCGGATCGATTGCAGCGACACCTTGTCGACGGTCAGCACGCCGCGGTCGACCAGAAGCTTGCCGATCGCGACATAGGTCTGCCCGTTCTGGCCGTCATAGCCGAGACGGACCGTCGAGCCATCCGGCAGCTTGATCCGCCCCGAGCCCTGGACCTGGAGAAAAAAGGCCGCAACCGGATCGTCGACCCAGAACAGCGCGAGATGTTGGGCATCGAGCGCGCCGCGCACGATCTCGGCGCGGCTCGCATAGGGAACCAGCGATCCCGACTGAACCCGGCCGGCGATGCGTTCGTCCTTCCAGGCCGGACGGAAGCGGCCGAGATCGACCATCACGAGATCGGCGGGGCGTTTCAGGATCGGCGTCGTATAGGCGCCGCCCGGACGGCGCGCGCCGTTCAGCAGCGGTTCGTAATAGCCGGTGAAGAGTCCGTCGTGATCCTCGTTGTTACCGGCGAGATAGGGCGTGAAATTGCTCTCGAAGAAGCCTCGCGCCGCCGCGTCGCCCGGCGGGGTCGCACTTGCCGCGACGCAGACCGAGCGCCATTCCGCGCGCTTGCTCAGCGCGGTGCAGGAACGCAGAAAGGCGGCAAGCGCCTCGGCCTGGTGATCGTCGCTCCAGCCGGCGAGATCGGTGAAGCGGCTCGGCTCGAGCGTGAGATGGGTGGGCGGGGCCGGTGGTTTGACCGGCGGCGGCGGCGTGCCGCAGGCCTCGAGAAGAACCGCCGCGAGCAAGACGCAAAGACGAAGGAGGCGCGTCACGGGCTGTGCGTGGCGATCAAAATCCAGTTGGGGTCACGCGCGCGCAAGGGGCGGCTGAAGGTCCAGATGTCGGTCTGCTCGACCACTTTGTCCGGATCGCCATCGACGACGGTGCCGTCGGCCGCACGCGTCGCGTGGGTCTGGTCGGAGACGAGTTTCACCGCGACGAGGCTCGTGGTTCCCTGGATCGTGACGTCGACGATCTCGGCCGATTTGATGCCGCTGAGCGTGGTTTCCATCGTCTGCTTGGCGGTCTGGCGGGTGCGGATCGCTTCGGCGAAGGCGGCAAAGACGTCGGGGCTGACCAGACGCTGCAGCGTCGCCGTGTCGCCGACCGCGTAGCTTTTGAGCACGATGTCGAACGCGGCGCGCGCGCCTTTGAGGAAGCCTTCTTCATTGAACGTCGGATCGGCGGCTTTCAGTGCGCCGAGACCCTGACCGACGGCAACCGGCGCGGCCGGCGCGATGCCCTTCACGGGCGGCGCCAGCGGCACCACGACGGGCGACGGCGGCGCGAATGGATCGGCGGGGCGGCGCTCGTTCCCGGTGCGGCGGCCGAGCACGCTGCGCAGGCGCAGCAGCAGGAAACCGGCGACGGCGGCGAACAATATGATATCTAAAAACTGGAAGTCGCTTCCCATCATCCGCGCTCCGGCGTGCCAATGGCGGGGCTTGCCTTTACAGCAAATAGGCGGTTCGCCGCGAAAGGGCAAGCGTCGCGCCCGCGTGGTTGCCCGCTATGCCGATCCGTGCTACGCCGCGCGCGGCCACGACGGCCCGCGGAGAACGACATGAGCGATCTGAGCAATGGCAGCGCGCCGCCGCCTCCGGGCGAAGTCAGGCGCATGGCCGTCATCAACACGCAATACGTCAAGGATCTGTCGTTCGAGAGCCCGCGCTCGCCGCACAGTCTCGTGCAGCAGGAGACCGCCGCGCCCGAAGTTCAGGTCAAGGTCGACGTCAAGGCGCAGAATCTGGGCCAGGACGTTTACGAAGTGACGATGATGGTGCGCGCCGAGGCCAAATACGCCGAGGACACCGTGTTCCTCATCGAGCTTGCCTATGGCGCCGTCGTCTCGCTGTTGAACACCGCACCCGAGGATGTCGCGCCCGCGCTGATGATCGAAACACCGCGCATCCTCTTCCCGTTCGTGCGCCACATCCTGGCGACCATCACGCGCGACGGGGGCTTTGCGCCGCTGCTGCTCGGTTCAATCGATTTCGCCGACATGTACCGTCAGCGCGGTACGTCGCAGCAACCGGTAACCGGTACCGTCGCGGTCTGATTTTCAGTTCTGCCAGATCGGCTGTTTGATCTTGGCGAGAAACGCCGCATGCGCGGCGAGCTCGTCGGGCGACGCCGTGTGCGGCCGCGCCGGGCGCACATCGCGCGCCGCCGCGTTGAGTCCGGCGCCCGCGACCTTCACATTGGCGAGATCGAAGCCGGGTTGCCGGCCGCCGATCAGTTCGAGATAGACCGCCGCCAGCAATTCGCCGTCGATATGGGCGCCGTGCTTTTCGCGTTTGCCGAGATCGATCGCAAAGCGCCGGCACAACGCATCGAGACTGGCGGACTGGCCGGGAAAGCGCCGCCGCGCCATCGTCAGCGTATCGACGACCGGGCTGGTCAATTTCGGCAGGTTGATTCGCTTCAGTTCCGCGTTGATGAAGCCGAGATCGAACTCGGCGTTGTGGATCACCAGCGGGTCAGCGGCGATGAAATCGAGAAACTCCTGCGCGACCGCCGCGAAGAGCGGATGCCGCTCCAGGAACGACGCGCTCAGCCCGTGAATTGCCTCGGCCGCTTCGGGCATGTCGCGTTCGGGATTGATATAGGTGTGATAGAAGCGGCCGGTCGGCAGATGGTTGAACAGCTCGATCGCGGCGATTTCGACCACGCGGTGACCGTTGCCAGGATCGAGGCCGGTGGTTTCGGTATCGAGAACGAGTTCGCGCATCGCCGTTTACTCTAGCGCGCGCAACACGGCGCGCAATCGCCGCCAGGTCAGCGCGCGTCCCAATCCGCTCGGCACGATGAAATCGGCGCGTGCGCGCTTTTCCGTATCGGGAATCTGCCGAGCCAGGATCGCGGCCAGTCTTTCGCGCGACATGTTGGGCCGCGCCAGTACCCGCGCCTCCTGCAGGAACCGGGGCGCCGTCACCACCATGATCGCGTCGTAGCGTTTTTCGCGGCCGGATTCGAAGAGCAGCGGCACATCCATCACGACAAGCGATGCGCCGCGCCGGCGCTGCGCACGCAGGAACCGATCTTCGTCGCGGCGTACCAGCGGATGAATGATCGCCTCGAGACGCTTCAACGCGGCATCGTCCTGAAAGACCTTGCGCCCGAGGGCCGCGCGATCGATCGCGCCGTTTTTTTCGACGCCGGGAAAGGCAGCCGCCACGGCAGCAACGGCGATGCCGCCGCGCGACATCATGCGATGGACCGCCGCGTCAGCGTCATAGACCGGCACGCCCATGCGACGAAGCATCGTCGCCGCCGTGCTTTTCCCCATGCCGACGCTGCCGGTGAGGCCCAGGATCTTCATGAAATTACGAAGACATCGTCTCGGAAAGAAGATAATGTGACCAACGGCTTCAAGTCGTGTTGCCAGAACAGGGTGACGCTCTGCCGATTTTGTGCGTCTACGAGACACTTGAGATCGAATACGCCTGCGAGCACAGCTCCCGTAATTACTTGCGATCCGTAAGCCTGTTTCCATGCGTCGGCCTTGCCGCCGACCTCTCGCTGAAGTCGCTTCCAGCTATTCTTCGGTCCATTTGATACCTTGCATTCGAGAGCCAAAAGTCGGCCGTCGGATAGCCTGATTGGAATATCACATTTGGCCCCGCCAACCTTTCGCTCGCGGGAAAAATGACCGCGAGCTATCGCGTCAATCGCGGTAATCGGCTTGCGTGAAGTATCCAATTCTAGTCCCGCGGCCACAAGGGCATCTGAAACCTGAGCTTCTTGAGATTTGGATGCGCTGCCCCGTCGGGCGGTATTGAGGGTTTCGTGGGCGAGAAGTGTTGTCGTGGCAAGAACTGCGGCTTCAAATTCACGCTCACTCGGGTCGCGGCTTGCAATGACCCAAGGAAACCTTTTCATGTCCACTAGTGAGGCAAATGTTTTGGCCGTGGCTTCGGCGAAGTCTGGCGGAACCGTTTTGAATTTTTTCCCGACAAGTGTCCATAAGTCTTCTTCGCTGACACGCGGAGCGCAGACATACCGGAGGATTTGCCAGAGTCGTTTATCTTCGATGAGGGCGTTGCCCTCGATTTGACGAAGGTTGTTCGTCGCTGTCAGTGCTTTCCTGACCTCTGGCTCCAGCGTGTCCGAGGTGCCGTAAAAGACCGCAGGACCTTCACCCTGCCGTTCAATGATGAAACGTTTTTCAGCTAAATCGCGTTCGGCGCGTAGCGCTTCGTCAGACCAAAGAGGTGGCACCATTGAGTGCATTGTCCCGCTGTTGGCGAGCCGCGCGTCGGTGCGCGCCGTTCACAGCCTCTTCCATAGTAGTGTAGCGAACTCGCTTATGAAAGCAGGCCGGCCACTCAGCCGAAATAGGCCGTGCGCGTTGTGCCGTCGCGGCGGCTTTTAAGAGGGCGCCCCCGATAGCGCGCCCAATGTGTCCTTGCACCGCATTGCCAATTTGGCGGAACCGCGACGTTGCCGTTCCAAAGATTTCCCAATCAATCGGAAACCCTTGAAGGCTGGCACACTCGCGCCAAGTTAGCCGGCGCATATCTTCGTCTTCGAGGCGGACCCAGTCGGGGGTTGAAGCTGCGCGAATGGTTCTGCTTGGCGCCTGAAGATCGGCAACAAAACAATCTTGCCGATAGCCCCAGTGCCCGCTTGGACGATTCGCTTCGACGATCCCCATAGACCGGAGTCCGGTACCAGGAAGAAGTTTCGCCAGTTCAGGCGCGCGTCGCGCGCTTGGGCGCACAATATCTTTGGGGTCCGGTTCTGACTGTGTCGCGAGAAACTCTTCTAGAGTCACCCAAGGATCGCGTGCGCGCGATGGCTTACGCGCATGCGTCGGTTCAGGAAATTCGGGAAGGCGCTCGCCGCGCGATGCGATCATATAGAGCCGCACGCGACGTTGTGGAGCCCCATAGTCGGCTGCATTGAGCAGATCGAACCGGCAGGCATAGCCAACGTTTTCGAACTCGTTTTGGATTCTGCGTAGTACTCCGCCGGGGCTGCCGTTGGGAGTTTTAGCGGTCACCAAACCAGCCACATTTTCAAACAAGATGAAGCGTGGTTTGAGTTGGTCAGCGAGACGAACAAATTCATGGAAAAGTTGGCCGCGCGGATCTTCAAACCCTTGCATAAGTCCGGCGGAACTGAATGGCTGGCAAGGCGGACCACCTACGAGAATATCGGGTCTCCAGGAAGCGCTGACGCCACTTGGTCTTAAATCTTTCGCCGATACGTCTCGGATGTCGGATTCGATGATCCGTGTACCCTTTAAGTACCCCTGCGCCTTGTTTCGGCGAAGGGTTTCTGCTGCCTCCTTATCAATTTCTACTGCCGCAACCGACCGCCAACCAACCGCCTCAAGAGAACGAGAAAGGCCGCCTGCACCTGCGAACAAATCAATCGAAGTCAGGTTACGTCGCATTTGGCCTAGTTATCTCCAAGGTGAACGGTTTCGCATCCGATCGATTCGAGACACTGAATAAAGAAAACCGCGGTGAAACTGCCGCGCCCGATCTTGTTCGAGATATTCCGAGGGCTCTCCTTAATTCCGATTGTCGCGAGTTTCTCGGCCAAGTCGGCATAGCTCAGGTTCCGCTTTTTCAATTCGGCCTTAAGCAGTCCCTTAACCTTGACCTCCCATTCCTTGCCCCTTTTTGCTGCCATTCAGCGAGCCCCGGATTCGATGTTTGAATCATCATAAACGATGTAATTGTTGAGAACAAGCACAGAACGTTCCCCCAGACGCCCTGACAACGGTCGTCATGATCGCTTCAGCGTCGCCAGCACCGCATCGCGCAAGCCTTGCGTCACCTCGGGCTTCACGCCGAACCACGCTTCGAAGCCGGGTTGCGCCTGATAGAGCAGCATGCCGAGTCCATCGACCACGCGATTGCCGCGCGAGCGCGCCGCCGCGAGCAGCGGCGTCTCGAGCGGGACATAGACGATGTCGTTGACCACGGCCTCATGCGGCAGATTGTCGAGCGGCAATTCGAGGGCGGGCTGGCCTTCCATGCCGAGGCTCGTCGCGTTGACCAGCAGCATCGCGCCGGACAGGGCTTCGGCACGACTCTCCCAGGCGATCCCGCGTACCGGACCGCCCAATTCCTTGGCGAGTTTCGTCGCGCGCTCGGGCGTCCGGTTGACCAGCCGCACCTCGGTTGCACCGTCGTCAAGCAACGCGGTGACGACAGCGCGCGCCGCACCGCCGGCGCCCAGAACGACGGCCGGGCCGGCAGCGGCGTTGAACCCGACCAGGCTCGAGCGAAGATTGGTGAGGAACCCATAGCCGTCGGTGCTGAAACCGAACAGCCGGCCGTTCGGGCGCAGCACGATTGTGTTGATGGAGCCAATGCGCTTCGAGATGGGTTCGTAATCGTCGACCGCGCGCAACGCGTCTTCTTTAAAGGGGACCGTAACATTGCAGCCGGCAAAGCCGAGCAACGGCATCGCCTGAATCGCGCGGCGGAGATTTTCCGGCCGGATCGGGACCGGCACATAAGCGCCGTCGATCTTGTATTCGTTGAGCCAATACCCGTGCAGCGCGGGCGAGCGCGAATGCGCGACCGGCCAGCCGACAACGCCGGCCAGTTTGGCCGCACCGGTAATGCTCATGACAACAGCGCTCCTTCGGCGCGGAGAAAACTCAACAGGGACAGCATCGGCAGGCCGAGGATCGAAAAATGATCGCCGTCGATCTTCGCCATCAATTGCGCGCCCAGACCCTCGAGTTCGTAGGCGCCGACGCTGCGCAGCACGGTGTCGCCGGCGGTATCGAGATAATGATCGAGAAATTCGTCGGACAAAGCGCGCAGCGTCAGGCGCGGCAGTTCGATCGCGCGCCACAAAACAACATCGTCGCGCACTACCGCCGCCGCGGTAATCAGCGTGTGTTCCTTGGCCGATAGCATCCGCAACTGCGTGCGGGCCGCGTCGCGATCGGCCGGCTTGTCGAACCAGTATCCATCGCATTCGAGCATTTGATCGGCGCCGAGCACGAACGCGCCGTTATGCCGCGCCGCCACGGTTCTTGCCTTTGCCTCGGCCAAGCGCATCGCGCAGACCGTGGCGTCCCAGCCCCCTTCGCGGCTGTCGTGCTTGATTTTATCTTCATCGATATCGGCGGGATCGCGGACATGATCGATGCCCGCCGCATCGAGCAGCCTGGCGCGCGAGGTGCTGGCCGAGGCAAGCACGAGGGTCATGCGTTTTCCTGGCCCTGCTTGCGCGCCAGGAGTTTCAGGATCGCGGCGGAGGTCTCCTCGATGGAACGCCGGCTCACATCGATCACCGGCCAGGAATGTTCGGTGAAGAGCCGGCGCGCCTGGGTCACCTCGGCCCGCACTTTGGCGAGGTCGGTATATTCGCTGTCCTCGTCGCTGTGCAGCGAAGACAGGCGCTGGGTGCGAACCTGAATCAGGCGATCGGGATCGTTGGTCAGGCCGACGATCAGCGGGCGGGTGAGTGCGAAAAGTTCCGCCGGCGCATCGACGCCGGGCACCAATGGAATATTCGCCGCCTTGATCCCGCGGTTGGCGAGATAGATGCAGGTCGGGGTCTTGGAACAGCGCGACACGCCAACCAGGACGACATCGGCATCGTTCAAACCCCAGAGCGATTGTCCATCGTCGTGGTTGAGCGCGTAGGTCATCGCGTCGATGCGTTGAAAATATTCGTGATCGAGCATGTGCTGCTGACCGGGGAGGCCGCGCGCCTGGCGGCCGAGAAAAGCGGCAAGCGCGCCGAGGACCGGATCGAGCACTGGGATCGCCGGAACCTGATGCTTGCGGCAACCTTCGATCAGCGGTTGGCGCAGCGCATCGTTGACGATCGAGAACAGCACGATGCCGGGATGGGTCGCGATGCCGGCGACCACGCGTTCGACCTGGGCCTTCGAACGCACCATCGACCAGATATGTTCGACCGCGTCGCTATCCTCGAATTGCGAGAGGCAGGCGCGGGCCACCGAGTGAACCGTATCGCCGGTCGAATCCGACACCAGGTGGAGATGAAACCGGCTCATGGATAACCGGTCCAGGGATTGTGTGTGGTTTGTGGATAAGGGGCGATTCGGTCCCCACGCAGGATTGCATGAACCCTGACCGGTATTTCACCCCCAGGCCCGGAGCCTTGGGATTGTTTGGCCGGACGGATCGAAAGCCGGGGAAAACTATGTCGCATATCGATCGATCCTTGGGTTCCCCGGTTTTCCCGACAGGCGACAAACCCGCCATTGGCCGTATTTAGCGGAAGTTTCGGCGATCTTATACACGGGTTTGATTTCCACCCCGCCAATCCTATCACCCTGCGGATAGGATTCACCGGGCTGATAAACCCCGATATCCCCCGCACAACTACCACTACTACCTTTTGATTCTAATCTAAGAGAGAGTAAGAGCAGAGCATGAGTAAGTCGGATAAACCGATCCTTCGGGCCCTGCACGGTGAGAGTTCGCGGCGTCCGCCATTCTGGCTCATGCGTCAGGCCGGACGGTATCTGCCCGAATATCGGGCGTTGCGGCAAAAGGCCGGCGGGTTTCTCGATCTGTGTTACGCACCGGAACTTGCTGCCGAGGTGACACTGCAGCCAATCCGTCGTTTCGGGATGGATGCGGCGATCCTGTTCGCGGATATTCTTTTGGTGCCGCAGGCGATGGGACAGAAATTGTGGTTCGCCGAAGGCGAAGGGCCGCGGCTCGAACCGATCCGAACGCGGGTCGAAGCTGAATCTTTGAACCTCGATGGGATGGCCGGCCGGCTGGCTCCGGTCTATCAGGCAGCCTCGCTTGTGGCCGCGGCACTCCCCGAGAAGACCGCGCTGATCGGTTTCGCTGGTGCGCCGTGGACGGTCGCGACCTACATGGTCGAGGGCGGCTCGAGCCGCGATTATGCCAACGTGAAGGAATGGGCGTTTGGCGACCCGGCCGGCTTTGGTGTGTTGATCGACCGCCTGGTCGAGGCGACGGCGGCGCATCTCTCGGCCCAGCTCGATGCCGGCGCCGAAGTCGTGCAGATATTCGATACCTGGGCGAGCGCCGTGGGACCCGAACATTTCGACCGGCTGGTGATCGAGCCGACACGGCGCATCGTCGAGCGCGTGCGGCGCAATCACAACGATGCGCTGGTGATCGGATTTCCGCGCGGCATCGGCGAACTCTATCCGCGCTATTTCGCCGAGACCGGCGTGGACGGGATCGGTATCGATGCCGGGATGGCGCCGAGCCTCGCCGCGCGGAATCTGCAGCCGCATGGCACGGTGCAGGGCAATCTCGATCCGCGCGTTCTGGTGGCCGGTGGCGAAGCAATGGAAAAAGCGGTCGCCGCGATTCTGGCCGCGCTGTCGAACGGACCGTTCATCTTCAATCTCGGTCACGGCGTCGTGCCGGAAACGCCGGTCGACCATGTTGTGCGGCTGACCGAGCTTCTCCGCACCGCATGAGCAAGACCGCCATCGTCCTGATGAATCTCGGCGGGCCCGACAGCGCGCAAGCGGTCGAGCCGTTTCTGTTCAATCTTTTCGCCGATCCGGCGATCATTGCCTTGCCCAATCCGTTGCGCTGGCTGATCGCGAAGATTATTTCGCATCGTCGGGCGCCGCTCGCACAAAAAATCTACGCGCATATCGGCAACGCCTCGCCGCTTCTCGCGAATACCGAAGCGCAAGCGCGAGCGTTGGAACAGGAACTCGGGCCCGACACGAAAGTTTTCATCGCGATGCGGTATTGGCATCCACGCGCCGAAGCCGCCGCCGAAGCGGTGAAACGTTTCGGTGCCGACGAAATCATCCTGCTGCCGCTCTATCCGCAATTCTCGAGGACCACGGTGGCGTCCTCATTGAGTGATTGGCACCGGGCCGCGAAGAAAGCGGGGATCACGGCAACGACCCGCGCGATCTGCTGCTATCCAACCGAGAGCGGATTCATCGCGGCGCTCGCCGAAAAAATCGCGACGGCTTTTGCCGAATGGCCGATGACTCTAAAACCGCCGCGCCTGTTGCTGTCGGCGCATGGCTTGCCGAAACGCATCGTCGAACGCGGCGATCCCTATGAGGCGCAGGTCAATGAAACCGCGGCGGCGCTGCGTGTGGCGCTCGATCGCACCGATCTCGACAGCGTCGTCTGCTATCAAAGCCGGGTCGGTCCGCTGGAATGGCTTGGTCCGGCAACCGACCATGAAATTCGCCGCGCCGGCGCGGAGGGCCGCGGTCTGATCGTGGCGCCGATTGCCTTCGTCTCAGAACATTCGGAAACGCTGGTTGAGCTCGATATCGATTACGCGCATGTCGCGCGCGATGCCGGCGTGCCACGTTATGTGCGGGTCCCGACGGTCGGCGCGGCGCCGCGTTTCATCGCGGGGCTTGCCGATCTGGTTCGACAGATCCGCAGTGCGCCCGACGAAAGACCGGTTGCCGATGGCGGCGCGCGGCGTTGCGATGTGAGCCGCGTGTTTTGTCCGTGTGCCCTAAGATGAACGCGCTGTTGCCGTTCTATCCCTGGGTTAAGGCGCTGCATCTGATCAGCGTGATCGCGTGGATGGCGGGGATGCTCTATCTGCCGCGCCTCTTCGTCTATCACGCCACCGTCGCGGTCGGATCGGAAGCATCCGAAACTTTCAAGGTGATGGAGCGCCGGTTGTTGAAGGCGATCATGAACCCGGCGATGATCGCGACGCTGCTGTTTGGCGCGATGCTCGCAGGGACGCCCGGCGCGGTCGATTGGCGCGCGATGTGGTTTCCGGTAAAGCTGATCCTGGTTGTGATGATGCTGGCGATCCATTATTGCCTCTTTTGCTGGCAGCGCGATTTTGCCGAGGATCGAAACAGCCGCAGCGCGAAATTTTATCGCGTGATGAACGAAGTTCCGACGCTGTTGTTGATCGGTATCGTTCTGCTTGCCGTAGCGAAGCCGTTCTAGGCCCCTTGAAGGAAACGACGATGAAGTGGATCTGGCCGAAAAAGACGATCGAGGAAATCGAACTCACCATCGCGGTCAGGTTCGGGCGGTTCATCCACTGGGCGGCCGCGGTGACCGTCGGTCTGTTCTGGCTCGGCGAGTTCATCGGTATCCTCTTCGGCTACTGGTCGGAGAGCAGTTTCACCATCGGCGCGGTCATCCTCGGCGGACTGGCGCTTTTGTTCGTCGGCCGTGGCCTGCGTTACGTCTTCGCCAACGAATGATGAAAGGCCTGCGCCGGGCTCCGGCGCCCACCCTTTGCGGCGAGTCCTTTGTCGTTTGACTCGGCATCGTGACTTCGGTATTGATGGTGTGCCCTCCGGGGTGCCTCCAATCTTCTCGCTGACCTGCGAACCCTCCGAACTTTCGGTCACCCGATTGGACCGCGTGTCTCCCTTCGAGGCTCAGGCGCAACCAAAGCGCCGCCATCTCACCTCCTCCTTCCCCTCCCAGAATCCGACGGCCCATGAACCTCCAAGAACTCAAACGTAAAACCCCTCCCGAACTCCTCGCCTTCGCGGAGGAACTGGAGATCGAGAACGCGTCCTCGCTGCGTAAGCAGGACATGATGTTCGCGATCCTCAAGACGCTGGCCGACAAGGACCAGGCGATCAGCGGCGATGGTGTGCTGGAAGTCCTGAGCGACGGGTTCGGCTTCCTGCGCAGCCCCGAGGCGAATTACCTGCCCGGCCCCGATGATATCTATGTCAGCCCCTCCCAGGTCCGCCGCTTCGGCCTGCGCACCGGCGATACGGTCGAGGGCGAGATTCGCGCGCCGAAAGACGGCGAGCGGTACTTCGCACTCCTGAAAGTCGCCAAGATCAATTTCGACGATCCCGACAAGCTGCGCCATCGCATCAATTTCGATAATCTCACGCCGCTATACCCCGACGAGAAACTCAATCTGGAACTGGGCGATCCGACCAAGAAGGATCTGACCACCCGCGTCATCGATCTGGTAACCCCGCTTGGCAAGGGTCAGCGCGCGCTGATCGTCTCACCGCCGCGCACCGGCAAGACCGTGATGATGCAGAACATCGCGCATGCGATCTCGGCCAATCATCCCGAGGTTTATCTGATCGTCCTGCTGATCGACGAGCGGCCGGAAGAAGTCACCGACATGGCCCGCACGGTCAAAGGCGAGGTCGTGAGTTCCACGTTCGACGAACCGGCGATCCGCCACGTCCAGGTTGCCGAGATGGTGATCGAGAAGGCCAAGCGCCTCGTCGAGCACAAGCGCGACGTCGTGATCCTGCTGGATTCGATCACCCGTCTCGCGCGCGCCTACAACACCGTCGTGCCCTCGTCGGGCAAGGTGCTGACCGGCGGTGTCGACGCCAACGCCTTGCAGCGCCCCAAGCGTTTCTTCGGCGCCGCGCGTAACATCGAGGAAGGCGGCTCGCTGACCATCATCGCGACCGCGCTGATCGATACCGGCTCGCGGATGGACGAGGTGATCTTCGAAGAATTCAAAGGCACCGGTAATTCGGAAATCGTGCTCGATCGCAAGATCGCCGACAAGCGCACCTTCCCCGCGCTCGACATCACCAAGTCGGGTACCCGTAAGGAAGAGCTACTGGTCGAGAAAGCCACGCTGTCGAAGATGTGGGTCCTGCGCCGCGTTCTTTCGCCGATGGGTCCGATGGACGGTCTCGAATTCCTGATCGAGAAACTGCGCCAGTCGAAGACCAATGCCGACTTCTTCGAGGCGATGAATACCTGAAGCCGGTCGATCGCCGCGGCGATCCGTCGGTAAATTTTACAGGTCGCGCTGCGTTGCCGCGCGAAATCCCTGATTTTCCTATCGTTCCATAGGTTGGCCCGTTCCTTGCTCCAAGGACGGACAGTAACGCGCCAATTCTCCCCCTCGATCGGGTAGCAGGTAGCTCCACCCCGATTGGCGCCCTCCACTAAACGGCGGCACTCGCAAGAGGCCGCCGTCTTTTTTTGTCCTCAGACCACCAGCACCGTCGAGCCGGTGGTTTTGCGTGATTCCAAATCGCGATGCGCCCGGGCCGCGTCCTTGAGCGGATAGGTCTGGCCGATCTCGATCTTCACCGCGCCCGATGCCACGACGTCGAAGAGTTCTTTCGCCGACGCGCGCAGCTTGTCGGTGGTGACGACGTAATCGGCCAATGTCGGCCGTGTCACATAGAGCGAGCCCTTGCCGGTCAGGATGTTGATGCTGAACGGCGGCACCAGGCCCGAGCTTTGGCCGAACGAGACCAGCAGGCCCAAACGCTGGAGGCAATCGAGTGATTTGAGGAATGTGTCCTTGCCGACCGAATCATAAACCACCGGCAGTTTCTTGCCGCCGGTGATCTCGGCGACGCGCGCGACGAAATCCTCGCGCGAATAATCGATGATGTGATCGTAGCCATGGGCCTTCGCAAGCTTGCCCTTGGCCTCGCTGCCGACCGTGCCGATCACGGTGGCACCGAGATGCTTGGCCCATTGGCCGGCGATCAAGCCGACGCCGCCGGCGGCGGCATGGAAGAGGATCGTCTCGCCGGGCTTCACCCGATAGGTCTGGCGCAACAGGTATTGCGCGGTGAGGCCCTTGAGCATCATCGCGGCCGCTTGCTGATCGGTGATGCCGGCGGGAATTTTTACGAGACGCCCGGCTGGAATGAGCCGCGCCTCGGCATAGGAGCCGACCGGCGCGTTGCCGTAAGCGACGCGATCGCCGACCGCGAGATCGGTCACATCGGGACCGAGCGCCTCGATCACGCCGGCGCCTTCGCCGCCCAGACCCGACGGGAAGGTCACCGGGTAAACACCCGAGCGCATATAGGTGTCGATGAAGTTGAGGCCGACCGCGGTCTGGCGGATCAACGCCTGTCCGGGGCCGGGTTTAGCCAGTTCGACCTCGTCCCAAGAGAGGACTTCGGGGCCGCCGATCTTGTGGATGCGGATGACGTGCGTCATGGCGTTTTCCTTCAGCTCAGGGCGGCGCGGAGGAATTCGGCGGTGCGGCTGTCGGCGCGTTCGGCCGATGCTTTGTGATAGCCGTGGCTGCTCGCGCGGGCGAAAGCGTGATCGGCGCCGGGATAGGTATGGATGGTGACGTGGGGATTGGGCTCGAGCGCCGCCTTGATCTCGGCCTGGGCTGCTGCCGGCACGAATTTGTCGTCTTCGGGCAAATGCAGCATCAGGGGTTTGGTGATGGAACGGGCCTGGCCGAGCGCGGGCGGCAGGTTGACCGGGTAATAGCCGACATTGGCGTCGAGATCGGCGCGGCAGGCCAGCAGATAGGCCAGCTTGCCGCCGAGGCAATAGCCCAGACTGGCCACCTTGCCGGTGCAGCCCGGATGGGCGCGCAACACCGCGACGGCTGCCTTCATGTCGGCGATGGCTGACGCCTCGCTGAATTTCCGCATGTAGCCGGTGGCTTCCTGGAAGTCCTCCGGCTTTGTCGAGTCCAGCGCGACGCCGGGCTTGATCCGCCAGAACATGTCGGGCGCCATCGCGATGTAGCCTTGGGCGGCAACGTGGTCGACGATCGAGCGCAGCCAGTCATTGACCCCGAAAATCTCCTGGAGCACGAGAACGCCGGGAACCTTGGCGTTATGGGTGCCGCCGGGCGGCATCGCGACATAGGCATTGAAGCTGCCGCCATCTGCGGCGATCGATTGCATCGGCATCGGTTCCTCCCGGTCTCGGCGGGGACCCTACAAGTCGCTCAAAAGCTTGTCACGCCGGCCAATCTGCGCAAGCATGCAGGGCAAGCTGGCGCCTCCATGGATGCCGGCGCATCTGGGGAGGGGACGATGGTGGACGAATCTTCGCGGCGGCAATTTCTGACCGGCGTGGCGGCGGCGGGAGCCGCATCGACGGTGCCGCTGAGCGCGAGCTGGGCCCAAGGCGCGGCGAAACCACCCAAGCCTAAACACCACGGCGTCATCGACCTCCACCATCATTTCTGGTCGCCGGAATACCTGAAGCTGCAGAACGGGTGGGAAGACGCGCATCATTTGCCGCACGCCCCGGCGATGCAGAACTGGACGCCGCAAGTCTCGATCGACGAGATGGACAAAGGTGGCGTGCAGACCTCGGTGGTCTCGCTCGCCTCGATCAGCGAGGGCATGTGGGGCGCCGATGCGCAAACCGCGACCGCCGTGGTCAAGGCGAGCGACGATTTCGGCGCGCGCATGGTCAGCGATCATCCCGGCCGTTTCGGCCTTTTCGCGCCGCTCAACATGATCGACGTCGATACGTCGCTCAAGGAAATCGAATACGCCTATGACCAGGTTCATGCCGACGGCATCGGGCTGCAATCGAGCTATAACGGCAAATATCTCGGCGACGAGACCTATGAGCCGCTGTGGCAGGAACTCGATCACCGCAAAGCGGTGATCTTCGTCCACGGGCCCAACAGCGCCTGCTGCAGCGCGATCAAGGACGGGCCGGGCATGTTCGGTTCGGTCGTCGAAGTCACCTTCGACGTGACCCGCACGGCGGCAAGCCTGCTGTCGAGCGGCGCACTGCATCGCTATCCCAACATCCGCTGGATCATCGCTTATGGCGGCGGCACGCTGCCGTTCGTCGCCGGGCGCATCAATGCGTTTTTGAAGCAGTTCAAGAACGTGTCGTCGTTTGCGCCGAACGGTGTGATTCCCGAACTGCAGAAGCTGCATCTCGATACCGTGAATGTCACCAACGAAGCCTCGATGGCGGCAATGCAGAAATTCACCAAGTCGACGCAGATCGTCTACGGCACCGATTACATCTATTACAACAACGATCAGCTCGACGCGCTCGACGAGCGTCACCTCGCCCCGAAGGACAAGGCGCTGATCCTGTCCGGCAACGCCAAGCGGCTGATCCCGCGCCTCGCAAAGGCCTGAATACATGACCTCACGACGGAGTTTTATCGCCGGCGCCGCTGCTGCTGCCGCCCTCCCTCTCGAGAGCGCTTTTGCCCAGACGAAGCCGCCCGCGCCCTCGGCCAATCATCACGGGGTGATCGACACGCATCATCATTTCTGGGCGCCGGAATACAAGAAAGTCTCGATGGATTGGGACGACGCGCATCATTCGCCGCATGCGCCGACGATGACCGGCTGGTCCCCGGAGGTCACGCTCGCCGAGATGGATCGTGGCGGGGTGAAGACCGCCGTCCTGTCGCTTGCCTCGATCCGCGATGGGTTCTGGGGGCTCGAACCGAAAGCCGCGTCGGACATGATCCGGATCTGCGGCGATTACGCGGCGAAGCTCCGCAGCGACCACCCCGGCCGCTTCGGCATTTTCGCCCCGCTCAACATGATGGATATCGATCTCTGCCTGAAAGAGGCGGAATACGGGCTCGATCAGCTCCATGCCGACGGCATTGGGGTGCAGTCGTCCTATCTCGACAAATATCCGGGCGATCCGTTCTACAACCCGCTTTGGGAAGAACTGAACCGGCGCAAGACGGTGGTCTATTTCCATGGGCCGGTGCCGGGGTGCTGCGGCGGCCTGAAGGTTGGACCGGGGATCAATCCGGCGGTCGAGGAAGTCACCTTCGACATGACGCGCGCGGCGGTCAGCCTCCTCGCCAACGGCGCGCTCGCGCGCTATCGCGATATCAAATGGGTGTTCTCTTATGGCGGCGGCACCGTGCCGATGCTGTCGAGCCGGATCAACGCGTTCCTCAAGGACGCCAAGAACATCCACGACATCGCGCCGAACGGCGTGTTCGCGGAACTGCAGAAACTGTACTACGATACCGTCAACGTGACCGACGACGCGTCATGGTCGTCGCTGATCAAGCTGGTGAAGCCGACGCAGATCGTCTATGGCACGGACTTCCCCTATTTCAACAACGACCAGCTGCTCAACATCGACAAGCGCGGCCTCGCCGCGAAAGACAAGGAAGCGATCCTTTCCGGCAACGCCAAACGATTGATGCCCCGCCTCGCCAAGGTATGAACCCCATGAAACGCTTTGCTCTTTCGGTCGCTCTCGCCGCGTTGGCATTCGCGCCGGCCGCCCATGCCCAGGCGCCCGCGCTGAAAACCCTCGAGGTCAGCCACTTTCCCGGCGCGATCTGGCAGTTGCTGGCCGGCATGGATCAGGGCTTCTTCGCCAAGGAAGGCCTCGCCATTCACCTCGATCCGGTCAACGGATCGGTCATGCAGATCAACGGCATGATGGACGGGAAATACGATCTCGGCCTGACCGCACTCGACAACATCATCGCCTATGACGCGGGCCAGGGCGAAGTCCCGCTGAAAGAAGCGCCGGACCTCATTGCCTTCATGGGCGGCGAAGGCGGCTCGCTTCATGTCATCGGCGCGCCCGAAATCAAGAAGATCGAGGATTTAAAGGGCAAGACGCTGGCGGTCGACGCCAAGGGCACCGGCTTCGCGTTCGTGCTCTACAAGATCGCGGCGATGCACGGCGTCACGCAAAAGGATTACAGCCTCGTCGCGGTCGGCTCGTCGCAGCAGCGGCTCGATGCGATCATGAGCGGCAAGGCGCAAGGCGCGGTGCTCAACCGCCCGTTCGATTCCCTCGCCGTTTCCAAAGGCGCCAACGATCTCGGCGCGATGAGCAAGGTCTTCCCGCATTACCAGTCGAGCGCCGGCATGGCGCGGCGCGCCTGGGCGACGCAGCATCGCGCCGAGCTGATCGGATTCATCCGCGCCTATGTCAGAGGCAGTCTGTGGATATTCGAGCCGCGCAACAAGGAAGCGGCGATCGAATTGCTGCTCAAGAACACACCCAACCTGCCGCGCGCGACCGCCGAGGACATTTATGCCAACACGACCGGCAAGGGCAGCGTCGTATCGCCCAAGGCCGCCCTCGATCCGGCCGGCGTCGCGAAAGTGGTTCAGTTGCGCAGCGAATATGGCGTGCCGAAGAAGAAGCTCGACGCGCGCAAGTTCTACGATTTGAGCTACTACAAGGCCGCGACGAAGTAGGCGCCGCTCTCGATCTTCTGTTTTCACGTCATGCCCGGCCTTGTGCCGGGCATCTACGTCTTGGC
Source organism: uncultured Rhodospirillales bacterium (assembly GCA_903828515.1). Taxonomy (GTDB): domain Bacteria; phylum Pseudomonadota; class Alphaproteobacteria; order ATCC43930; family CGMCC-115725; genus CAIKMD01. The sequence continues at coordinate 223,542 of CAIKMD010000003.1, forward strand.
GTGGCGCGAAAGTCGTGGATGGCCGGGACAAGCCCGGCCATGACGGTGTGGGTGGGGCAACAGCCCTAAATCAGCAGCGAATGTTCGAGTTGCAAGAGTTTCCGCTTCGTCTCAACCCCGCCGTCGCCGCTATAGCCGCCGAGTTTGCCGTTGGCGGCCAAGACGCGATGGCAGGGCAGGAAGATCGGCAGCGGATTGCGGCCGCAAGCTTGGCCGATGCTGCGCGGGTTGATGTCGAGATCGTGCCCAAGCTCGCCATAAGTCCGCGTCTCGCCATAGGGAATCTTCGCCATCAGCGCCCAGATGCGCTTTTCGGTCTCCGACCCTTCGGGAGCATAGGGCAGATCGAAATCGTGGCGCTTGCCGGCGAAGTAAGCCGCAAGCTGTCGCTTGGCCTCGGTCAGGACCGGCGTCGGCTTGCCCGATGGCTTGCCGCCCCACATCAGCGCCGTCAGCGCGCCGTCGGTCTCAAAGAGCGTGAGGCGACCGAGCGGGCTGGCGAGCGACAGGCGGGGCATGGCTACCGATGGCGGGCCAGTTCGGCCTTGAGCGCGGCGGGATCGGTCAGCGGCAGCGAGCAGACCGGACCCTGACAGACATAGGCGGTCGCGCGGCCGTCCTGTTGTCCCTTGCCGGCAGCGGGGTGCGTCGGCGGCAACGCAGCGCCGGGTGCGATCACGCTCAGGATGCGGTTCGGCAGGTTCATGCCGCGCACGACATCGAGCAGGGCCTTCGTCTCGGCGGCATCGCGCGCGCCCACCACCACGATCTGCACCCCGCGCAGCAGCAGCTCGGCCGAATTGAGCAGCGTTGAATGGCCGAAGAGATGCTTGCGCACTTCGCCAGCAAAGGCATCAAGCGTCGCCTGCGCCTGGCTGCGATAGGAATCGTCGCCGGTCAGATAGAACAGCCGGGCCAGCACGCCGGCGATCGTGCCGTTGCCCGAGGGGTTGGGCTGGTCGAGCGCGTTCTTGGCGCGCGCGATCAGCGCTTCGGCGTCGTCCGCGGTGAAGAAGAACCCGCCGCGTTCGTCGCCGTAATGCTCGATCGCCGCATCGACCCAGGCGCGCGCATGCGCGAGATAGGCGGGATCGCCGGTCGCTTCGAGGAGGCTCAGCGCGGCGCGGCTCATATTGGCGTAGTCGTCGATCACCGCGCGATGCTGCGCGCGGCCGCGCCAGGCATGGAGGAGACGATTGTCGCCGTCGCGCAACGACGTGGCGATGAAGGCGAAAGCGTCCTGCGCGAGTTTCAGCCAGTCCGCGCGATCAAACACGAAGGCGGCGTTGGCGAGCGCCGCGATCATCAAGCCGTTCCAGTCGGCCAGCACCTTGTCGTCGATGCCGGGGCGCACCCGCGCGGCGCGCGCCGACAGCAGAGTCGCGCGATCCTGCGCGAGTTCGGCTTCGATCTCGTCCGATGCGCGATCGAGCGTGTGCAGGCGATTGAGGATCGTGTTTTCTTCCCAATTGCCGTGCGGCGTGACGTCGTAGAATTCCTTGAACTGCGCGGCGCGCGCGCCGAGCACGCCGTCGATCTGCGTTTCAGTCCAGACATAGAACTTGCCCTCGACGTGCTCACTGTCGGCGTCGAGGCTCGAAGCAAACCCGCCTTGCGGCAGTTTCATCTCGCGCGCCAGCCAGCCGATCGTCTCGGCGACACGTTCGGCGTAAAGCGGCTTGCCGGTCTCCTGCCATGCGGCTGTCAAAAGATCGATCAGCAGCGCGTTGTCGTAGAGCATCTTCTCGAAATGCGGGACGAGCCAGCGCGCATCGACCGCGTAGCGCGCGAAGCCGCCGCCGACATGATCGTAGATGCCGCCCTGCGAAATATGATCGAGCGTCAATTTGACCGCCTCGCCCGCCCGCACCGCGCCGCGCGTCTCGGCGCGCCACAGCAATTCGAGCAACGGACCTTGCGGGAATTTCGGCGCGTCGCCGATGCCACCATTGACGCCGTCGATCTCCTTGACGAGGCGCGTGGCGATATCGTCGATCAGCGCCATGTCCATGTTGGTGCCGGCCTGCGGGTTGCCGAGTTGCGACAGACCCTTGCGCAAGGCGGTAACGTTCGAATCGATCTGCTCGCGCTTTTCGCGATAGGTCCCGGCCACCGCTTCGAGGAGTTGCGGAAAGCCCGGCCGGCCGTAACGCGCGGTCGGCGGAAAATAAGTGCCGCCCCAGAACGGATCGCCCGCGGGGGTCAGGAACATGGTCAGCGGCCAGCCACCCTGCTCGCCCATCATGTGCAGCGCGTGCATGTAGATGCCGTCGATGTCGGGCCGCTCTTCGCGGTCGACCTTGATGTTGATGAAATGCTGGTTCATCACCGCGGCGATCGCCGGATCGGCGAAGCTCTCCGCCGCCATGACATGGCACCAGTGGCAGGCGGCATAGCCGATCGAGAGCAGGATCGGCTTGTCAGCGGCCTTGGCCATCGCCAGGGCTTCGGGCCCCCAGGCCTGCCAATGGACCGGATTGTCCTTGTGCTGGAGCAGATAGGGGCTGGTTTCGCGGCCGAGGACGTTTTCTGTCATGGGCCCAATTTAGGGGGTTTTGGGGCACGGTGGCAGGGTTGGTTTTACGGCCGTCCCCACGGCATCAGTGGCACCGTGCTGATCGCGTTTTCGGGCGAGCCGTTGACGATCTTCGAGCTCACGGCGAGATAGACCAGCGTGTTTCGCTTTTTATCGACCATGCGATAGATCCGCGTCGCCTTGAAGAAGATGCTGGTCTTCTGGGAAAAGACCTCTTCGTTGTCGCCGAGCTTCGCCAGATCGACGTCGATCGGTCCGACCTGGCGGCAGGCGACCGAGAAGTTGGAGGGGTCTTCGTTGAGACCGAAGGGCTGTCCCCAGCCGCCCTTGCGGGCCTGGGAGATATGACAGGCGACGCCGGGGACTTGCGGGTCCTCGAAGGCGCTGACGCAGACCTTGTCGTTGGGCGAGAGGAGATTGAAGGTCGTGCTGATGCAGCCGACTTCGTCGGCCCGCGCCGCCCCTGTCAGGCCGACGAGCAGCAAGCCGACGACCAGAAACCACTTCATTCTCGTCTCCATGGAATACGACACGCCGCTGTCGTGAAGCGCTTATATGTGGGCGCGTCGCGCCTTACCCAAGACCGTGAGACGGATAAGGTTGCAACCTTTACGCCGGTTTCGCGTTGTGACCGGTCGCCGCCAAACTTGGGCGCCCACGCAAGGAACAGCGATGACCGAAACCATCGGATGGCTGTCCGCCACGATCCTGCTGCTGACGATCGGCCGGCAGGTCTATTCGCAGTGGCGCGCCGGCACCGACCAAGGCGTGTCGAAATGGCTCTTTGTCGGCCAAGTGGCCGCGTCCACCGGCTTCGTGATCTATAGCTGGATGCTGTCGAGTTGGGTGTTCGTCGCCACCAACGCGCTGATGCTGGTGACCGCCATCGTCGGCGAGTGGGTGTTCATGAGCAACCGGCGCAAGAAGAAAGCATCGCGGTAAGTCCGCGACATCCGAGGATCAGCCCATGAATCGCCGCGCCCTGAAGCTCGAACTCTGGCACATCGTCTGCGCCGTCATCATCGGCGCCGGGCTGATCGCCTGGATGCTGCTCGGGTCGACGATCTAGCTGCGATCCTCGACCAGCCGGTTGCGCATCTTGCCCAGGCCTTCGATCTCGGTTTCCATCACGTCGCCGACCTTCAGGAACGTGCCGGTGCCCATGCCGACGCCGCCGCAGGTCCCGCACATGAACATGTCGCCCGGATCGAGCGTCACGATATTCGATGAATATTCGATCTGTTCTTCCGGCGTGTAGATGAATTGCGAGGTATTGCCGTTCTGCTTCACCTCGCCATTCACAGAGAGGCGGATGAACCGCTTCATGTGATTGGGCGTGAAGGCGGCCGGCACAAGGAACGGCCCGGTTGGCGCGAAACGGTCCTGGCTCTTGCCGCCGAACCAGTCCGATTTCAGGCCGGGCCGGTCGGGCCGGGTCTGCACGTCGCGGCAGGACACGTCGTTGGTGGTCATGAAGCCGGCGACGTGGCTCAGGGCGTTGGCGGCGGTGACCCGGCGCGCCTTTTTCCAGATCACGCAGGCGATTTCGGCTTCCCAGTCGATCTTGGTCATGCCGCGCGGGATCGCGATGTCGTCATAGGCGCCGGCGAGGACGCCGGGCGCCTTTAAAAACATGTAGGGGCGCGAGGTGGTCTTATCGCCGGTGAAGTTCGGGCCGGTCACTGGGCTCATGCCGACGCGGATCATCTCGTCGACATGTTCCTGGAAGTTCTGCGCCGCGTTGAGGATCTTGCCGGGATGCCGGATCGGCGCCAGCGCGCGTAAGCTGTCGATCTTGGCGACGCCGCCCTTGAACCGGTCGGAGCCCAGCCCCTCCTTTTCGATGAAGGCGACGATTTCCTGCAAAACCGGGAAATTGGCGTCCCAGCCCTCGAGCATGCTCTGGATGGAGTTGGTGGCGGTCAGCGGTCCGGCCTTGCCGCGGGGGGAATCGCGATAGGCGGGATAGGCCACGGCGATGTCGATCGCGGTGTCGCCGAGGACGATGGCGGCGAACTCGCCCCCCGGATTGCCGGCATAGGTCGCAAGCTTGAATTCGGTGCCGTTCATGGTGTTTCCCCCGTTTATTGGACCGTCATTTTACGCGCGGATTAACCGCGTATCCACAAAGTCTAATTAAAACTTGCCGGATGGATAGCGCGGACCGGATGACGGTCGATTTGGCGCGGCCGGCCGGTCTCGGTTCGGCGGCGCTTTTGCCGTTGTGCGTCGATCTCGACGGCACGCTGCTGCCGATCGACACCCTGCACGAGGCGGCCATCGCCGCGGTTCTGGCGGATTGGCGCGTCCTGCTGCGGATCCCGTCCTGGCTCGCCCAGGGCAAGGCGCGCTTGAAGGCGGAACTGGCTGCGCGCTGGACCTTCGAGGCGTCGCAGCTTCCCTATAACCAGAAGTTTCTCGATTACCTCTGCGCCGAAAAGGCCAAGGGCCGGTATCTGGTTCTGGCGACCGCCGCCGACGAAAGCGTCGCCCAGCGGGTGGCCGACGAGCTGGGGATTTTCGACGCGGTCATCGCCTCGGACGGGGAGACCAATCGCGCGGGGACCGCCAAGGCGGCGGCCCTGGTCGAACGGTTCGGCGCCAAGGGTTTCGTCTATGCCGGCAACGCCAGGGCCGATCTTGCCGTCTGGCGCGAGGCGGCAGCGGCGATCGTCGTCGACGCGCCGGATTCGGTGCGCCGGGCGGCGGCCGATACCGTGCCGATCGAGGCGGCGTTCGCCGGCGAAGGCCGTCCGTTGCGCGGGCTGTTGCGCGCGATGCGGCCCTATCAATGGGTGAAGAATTTTCTCGTCGCGGTGCCGATCCTGTGCTCGGGCGTGTTCGACGATGTCGATGGCTGGATCGCGACGGCGGAAGTGTTCGGCGCGTTCTGCGCGATCGCGTCGGCGATCTATCTCCTCAACGATATTTGCGACCTTGCCGCCGATCGCGCTCATCCGCGCAAGAAGAAGCGGCCTTTCGCCAGCGGGGTGGTGCCGCTCGCGCAAGGCCTGTTCCTCGCGCCGGTCCTCTTTACGCTCGGCGGCGTGCTTGCCTGGTCGAGCGGTTCGCCGCGGGGGCTTTTGGTCTACGCGGTTTTGTCGCTGGCCTATAACGTCAGACTCAAGGAAATGCCGCTCGTCGACATCTTCGTGCTGACCGCGCTTTATTCGGTGCGCGTGTTCGGCGGCGGCGAGGCGAGTCTCCACCCCGTGTCGCTGTGGCTGCTCGGGTTTTCGAGCTTCACCTTCCTGAGCCTCGCGCTGATCAAGCGCGTCTCCGAAATGCTGCGCATCGAGATGCAGCAGGGAACACAGGCGGCGCGGCGCGGCTATTTCACCCAGGACATCCCGATGCTGATGATGATGGGCGTCGCCGCGTCCTTCACCTCGGCGATGATTCTCGCGCTCTACGTGCAGAGCGATACCGCCTCGCATGCCTATTTCCACCCCAAGACGCTGTGGGGTGTCGTGCCGCTGATGCTGTTCTGGCAATGCCGGCTATGGCTCGCCACAGCGCGCGGCTACATGCACGACGACCCGATCATCTATACGGCACGCGACTGGGTGTCGTGGATGGTGTTCGCGTTTCTCTGCGCGCTGGTTGCCGCCTCCTATCTTCCGGTCATCGTGTGAGCCTGTCGCGCCGCGCCGAGTTTTGCGTTGCCGCTTTCGTGCTGGCGCTGGGTGTCGTGCTGCTCGGGCTGAGCGCGCCGTATCACGGCGAGTTCTGGTGGTCGGACGCGCCGCGCCATGCGTTGAACGGCGTGTTCGTCAAAGACTTCGTCGCGGCGATGCCGTGGCACGATCCGGTCGGCTATGCCACGCGCTATTACCTGCAATATCCCGCGCTGACGATCCTGTTCTACCCGCCGCTGTTCTATGCGATCTCGGCGCCGTTCTATGCGGTGTTCGGCGTGTCGCATCTGACCGCCCTCATCGTCGTGCTGCTGCACGACTTCGCCTTTGCCTTGGGGCTTTATGCGCTGACGCGGCGCTATTGCGGCGCCGGTGTTGCGATTGCCGTGGGGCTCGCGGGATTGGCAGCGCCGGGCATCGCGCTCTGGGCGCGGCAGATCATGCTCGAACTGCCGTCGCTGGCGTTCGTCGTGTGGGGTCTTTATTTCCTGCGCCGCGCCGGCGACGACAAGCGGCCGTGGCTGCTTTATCTCGGCGCGTTCCTGTTGCTGTGCGCGGTCTATACCAAATTCACCGCGATCATTCTGGCGCCGGTGGCGGCTCTGATGCTGTTCGCGGCGGAAGGTCGGATGCTGTGGCGTTCGCGGCACAACTGGATCGTCGCGGCTTTGTTCGCCGTGGGCCTGGTGCCGGTGCTCATTCTCACCTGGAAATTCGGTCAGGCGAATGTCCAATCGGTGACCGGCATCGCCGACGCGCAGGTACAGCGGAACTCGCTCGCGGCCTATGGCTGGTACGCGATGCAATTGCCGGATCAGCTGTGGTGGCCGCTGCTGGTGGCTGCCGCGTTGTGGCCGGTGACGCTTATTGTCGGTTTGCGGAATAAGCTGGTCGAGCGCGCCGATCTCGTCTTGCTGTTCGGCTGGTTCGTTCTTGGTTACGTATTTTTCTCAGCGATCGATTTGAAAGAGGCGCGGCATTCGACGCTGATCCTGCCGCCGTTACTGATCGCGGCGGGTCTCGCGATGGATCGGTTGATGCCGCGGCGCCTCGGCGGGATCGCGGCGCTTTGCGTGGTGGCCTTGACCGCCGCGTTCACCGGGGCCGGTGCGCCGGTGCCCGAGGTCGGCGGCTATGCCGAAGCGGCGCAGTGGATCGCCAAGACCGTGCCGAAGGATTCGATCGTGTTGTTCTCGGGCAAGCGCGACGGTTCGTTCGTCTTCAATCTGCGCGCGCAAGCCGGGCGCGGCGACATCGCGACGATCCGCTCCGACAAGCTGCTGCTCGACGTCGCGGTGCGGCGCGAGTTGGGCGTGAAAGAGAAAGATCTCGACGAAGCGCAGATCGCGTCCATGCTCGACAAAAGCGGTGTGTCCTATGTCGTCGCGCAGAGCGATTTCTGGACCGATCTCGCCGCGATGGCGCGGCTGCAGAACGTCTTGCGCTCGGATCAGTTCGAGGAAGTAAAGCGCATCGTGATCATGGCCAATGTGCCGACCGAGGATACCGAATTGCGCATCTACAAGAATCGGCACCCGGTCGAGAGCAATGCGGCGTTGAGCATCAACCTGCCGATCATCGGTCGCAGCATCGAAGGCCAAGTCGGAAGCCAGCACGAGTAAGCCTTGCTAGAGTGTCGCTCGGATGACGAACGACACGATCTTTGCCTTGGCATCGGCACCGGGGCGCGCGGGTGTGGCGGTGGTGCGGGTTTCCGGACCCGGCGCCGTGGCGACCTTGCGCGACATGACGGGGAAGGTGCCGGTGCATCGCCACGTCGCGCATGCGCGGTTCCGCGACCCGCAGACGGCCGAGACCATCGATGACGGCATCGCGCTCTATTTCGCCGCGCCCAACAGTTTCACCGGCGAAGACGTCGTCGAGCTGCAGCTTCATGGCGGTCGCGCCGTGCTCGACGCGATCTTCGCGGTGTTGTCGCGCCGCACCGGGTTTCGCGTGGCCGAGCCCGGCGAATTCACCCGCCGCGCCTTTCTCAACAACAAGCTCGACCTGACCGAAGCGGAGGCGATCGCGGATCTGGTCGACGCCGAGACATCGGCGCAACGACGCCAGGCGCTGCGTCAGCTTGCCGGGGAATTCGGGCGATTGTGCGAGGATTGGCGGGGGCGGCTCATTCGCGCCCAGGCTCGGCTCGAAGCCGAGATCGATTTTCCGGAGGAGGACGTGCCGCCGGCGCAATGGGAGGCGGCGCGGCGCGAGCTGAAGGCCCTGCGTGACGAGATCGCCGCCCACCTGAACGACAAGGGACGCGGCGAGCGGTTGCGCGAGGGCGTGTCGGTCGCGATCCTGGGCCCGCCGAACGCGGGAAAATCAAGCCTTATCAATATGTTGGCGCGGCGCGACGTGGCGATTACCTCGGCCATCGCCGGTACCACGCGGGACGTGATCGAGGTGGCGCTCGACCTCGGCGGTTATCCGGTGATCCTCGCGGATACGGCGGGTTTGCGTGCGAGCAGCGATGAAATCGAGGAAGAGGGCGTGCGCCGTGCCCGTGCTCGGGCTGAATCGGCGGATTTGCGCTTGATCGTCGTCGACGCGGGAAAGCCGGAGGAAGCGGAGGCGGTGCGCGGCCTGATCGATGCCGGTGCCATCGTGGTCGCCAACAAGATCGATAAAACGGGGGAAACCGGCGTAATTTGGGCGGATTCGCTGAGTTCGGCGCCGGCCTCGCGCGTGTCGGTGGCAACCGGACAGGGAATCGATGCATTGATCGAGCGGCTGACCGAGGCGGTCGGCGACCGCCTGGCGCCGACGGCGGCACCCTTGGTGACACGGTCCCGGCATCGCCAAGGCCTCGAAGAGGCGGTAGCGGCGCTCGATCGGCTTGCCGAAGCCCGGTTACCGGAACTCGCGGCCGAGGATCTTCGTGCTGCCGCCCGCGGATTGGGCCGGATCACCGGCCGGGTCGATGTCGAGGACATGTTGGACGCCCTGTTTCGGGAGTTCTGTATCGGGAAATAGCCGTGGCGGAACAAAACAGGATTTTTGTCGCGCCGACCACATTCCCTAGTGGTAGTTCTGGGAACGTCCCAAGCACGAATCGCCTTGTTTCATCTATATATTGAGCGCGCTTTGCGAGAAACGTGCGAAAAATTTGTGAGGAATTACTTGGGTCGTTTGTTAAGAAAAGATGAATATTAAATAAAGATAAAGATTAGTTTGCGGCGCCTCGGTCGAGGCCCCGGAATGTTTCACGTGAAACATCCGCGCCGGCCGCGCGCGGCTTTACACCCCGAGGGGGGCCTCATAGAGTGCCGTCCATGCAGTTTTTCGATGTGATCGTGATCGGCGGCGGCCATGCCGGCTGCGAAGCCGCGGCGGCTTCCGCGCGATTGGGCGCCAAGACGCTGCTGCTCACGCATAAACACGCCACGATCGGCGAAATGTCCTGCAATCCGGCGATTGGCGGGTTGGCCAAAGGGCATCTGGTCCGCGAGATCGACGCGCTGGATGGCGTTATGGCGCGAGTGACTGATCGCGCCGGCATTCAGTTTCGTATCCTCAATCGCAGCAAAGGCCCGGCGGTACGCGGACCGCGCGCCCAGGCCGATCGCAAGCTTTATCGCGAAGCCATGCAGGCGGTCCTGGCCGAGCAGGCCGATCTCGAAATCCGGGAGGCTGCCGCCGAGGATTTGCTGCTCGGTGCTGACGGCAGGGTGAGGGGCGTCGTCACCGCGACCGGCGAGGAGATCGGCGCCGCGAGCGTGGTCCTGACGACCGGCACGTTCCTGCGCGGCCTCATTCATATCGGCGAGGAAAAGATCCCGGCCGGCCGGGTCGGCGAGGCGCCGGCTTTGGGCCTGTCGGCGACCCTGGCGCGAGCGGGTTTCAAGCTGGGACGGCTCAAAACCGGCACGCCACCGCGGCTCGACGGCAAGACCATCGATTGGGCGGGGCTCGAAATCCAGCACGGCGACGACCCGCCGCCGCCGTTTTCCTTCCTGACCAAGGCGATCACGACGCCGCAGATCGCCTGCCATATCACCGGCACGACCGAAGCCGGCCACGCCCTGATCCGCGCCAATATCCACCGCGCGCCGATCTATTCCGGCCAGATCGAAGGCACCGGACCGCGCTATTGCCCGTCGATCGAGGACAAGGTCGTCCGCTTTGCGGCCCGCGACCGGCACCAGATTTTCCTCGAGCCCGAGGGCCTCGACGACGACACGGTCTATCCCAACGGGATTTCGACCTCGCTGCCGCGCGACGTTCAGGCCGACCTGCTGAAGACCATTCCGGGTCTCGAACACGCGGTGATGAAGCGGCCGGGCTATGCGATCGAATACGATTTCGTCGATGCGCGCGAATTGCGGCCGACGCTCGAGACCAAGCGGCTGGCCGGGCTGTTCTTCGCCGGCCAGATCAACGGCACCACCGGCTATGAGGAGGCGGCAGCCCAGGGCCTGGTCGCCGGCCTCAACGCGGCGCTGGCGGTCGGGGGCGGCGGAGAATTCGTGCTCGATCGGGCGAGTTCCTATATCGGCGTGCTGATCGACGATCTGGTCACGCGGGGTACCGAAGAGCCCTATCGGATGTTCACCTCGCGGGCGGAATACCGCCTGATTCTGCGCGCGGATAACGCCGACCAGCGCCTGACGCCAAAGGGCATTGCGCTCGGCTGCGTCGGCACGGAGCGTGAAGAGGCGTTTACGGCCAAGGCTTCTGCCCTGGAATCGGGGCGCGCGCTGGCGAATTCGCTGCGCCTGAGCCCGTCGCAGCTTCAGGCGCGCGGCGTGGTGGTCAACGCCGATGGCATCGCCCGCTCGGCCGCCGATCTGCTGCGCCAGCCCGAGGTCGATTTCCCGCGCCTGATTGCGATCTGGCCGGAGCTTGCGGCGATCCCGGCGGATATCGCGGAGCAGATCGAGATCGACGGGCGTTATGTCGGCTATATCGACCGCCAGGAGGCGGAAATCCGCGCCTTCCGCCGCGACGAAAACCTCACCCTGCCGCGCGATCTCGATTACGCCGCGGTCGGCAGTCTATCGACCGAAATCCGCCAGAAGCTCAGCGCCGCCCGGCCCGAAAGCCTTGGCGCGGCGGCGCGCGTGTCGGGCGTCACGCCGGCGGCCTTGGTCGCCTTGCTTCGCTATGTGAAACGGAGCGAGGCGGCATGAACGCACCCGCCGCCAGTCAGGTCCGACCGATCCGGGCCGCGCTCGACGCGACCGGTTTCGCCCGGGTGACCGGTGTTTCACGTGAAACATTGGATCGGCTCGTCGTCTATGTCGATCTGCTCACCGCCTGGAACCAGCGGATCAACCTGGTCGGCCGGAACACGATCGGCGACATCTGGCGCCGGCACATTCTTGACTGTGCGCAGCTTCATAAGCTCCTGCCGCGCGGCACGCGGGTGCTGGTCGATCTGGGTTCGGGGGCGGGGCTGCCCGGCCTGATCCTGGCCGCGATGGGAATCGAGGGTGTCCACCTCGTCGAGTCCGATCAGCGCAAATGCGCCTTCCTGCGCGAGGCGGCGCGGGTGATGGGCGTGACGGTGCAAATCCATGCCCAGCGGATCGAGGATGTTACCGGTTTCGCGGCCGGCGCGGTGACCGCACGGGCGCTGGCACCTCTCGATCAACTAATTGATTTATCTAAGAAATTCTCAACGCCCCAGACCGTGTTCCTGTTTCTCAAGGGCGAGTCCGCCGAGGTCGAGCTGGCGGCCGCGCAGGTGAGCGGCACGCTCAAGGCCGAACTGCTGCCGAGCCGCTCTGACCCGGCCGGCCGCATTGTCCGCATCGAGGCGACCCATGGCTGAGGCGCGGATCATCTCGATCGTCAACCAGAAGGGTGGGGTCGGCAAGACGACCACGGCGGTCAATCTCGCGACCGCGCTGGCGGCGGCGGGCGAACATGTCCTGCTGATCGATCTCGATCCGCAGGGCAATGCCTCGACCGGCCTCGGCATTCCGCGCAACGCGCGCAACGTCACCTCCTATGAAGTTCTCTCGGGCGAACAGACCTTGGCATCGGCGATTGTCGCGACCGCGGTGCCACGTCTCGCCGTGGTGCCGGCCTCGGTCGAACTGGCCGGCGCCGAGCTTGAACTCGTCGATCTGACGCGCCGCGAATATCGCCTCGCCGATGCGCTGAAGGGTATCGCGCTGCCTTACGATCATGTCCTGATCGATTGTCCGCCGTCGCTCGGGCTGCTGACGCTCAACGCGCTGTGCGCCTCGCACGCGGTGCTGGTCCCGCTGCAATGCGAGTTCTATGCGCTCGAAGGGCTCTCGCATCTGGTGAAGACGATCGAGCGGGTGAAGCGCCATCTCAATCCCGGTCTCGAAATCCAGGGCGTGGTGCTGACCATGTTCGACAAGCGCAACAATCTCTCGGATTCGGTTTCGGCCGACGTGCGCGCGCATTTCGGCGACAAGGTCTACGACACGGTGATCCCGCGCAACGTGCGCATCTCGGAAGCGCCGTCGCACGGCAAGCCGGTCCTGCTCTATGATTTTCGCTGCCCGGGTGCGCAAGCCTATGTGCATCTCGCCAGCGAGGTGCTGAAACGCGAACGCTCGATCATCCTGCACATGGCGGAGCCGCAATGAGTGACGAGGCGCGTCCGCGCAATGCGGGCAGGGGATTGGGACGCGGCCTCTCGGCGCTGTTCGGCGACGATGACGACAGCGCCAACAGCAAGGCGCCGCGCAAGGATACGCAGACGCTGGCGATCGAATTGCTGCATCCCGGCCGGTTTCAACCGCGGCGGAATTTCGATGACGACAGCATGAAGACGCTGGCCGATTCGGTGCGCGCGCAGGGAATTCTTCAGCCGATCCTGGTGCGGCGCAGCCCCGGCAATGCTAACACCTACGAGATCCTCGCCGGCGAGCGGCGCTGGCGCGCCGCGCAGTTGGCGCAGTTGCACGAGGTTCCGGTCGTCATACGCGAGATCGGCGACCGCGAGGCCTCCGAGATCGCGCTCGTGGAAAACATCCAGCGCCAGGACCTCAACGCGATCGAGGAAGCACAGGGCTACAAGCGCCTGATCGACGAGTTCAAACATACGCAAGAGGCGTTGGCCCAGGCCGTCGGCAAAAGCCGCAGCCACATCGCCAACACGCTGCGCCTTCTGACCTTGCCGGCCGAGGTGCAGGCATTGATCGACGACGGCACGTTGAGCGCCGGTCACGCGCGCACGCTCATCGGCGCGCGCGATGCGATGGAAATCGCCAAGATCGTGGTGGAGATGGGCCTGAGCGTGCGCCAGACCGAGGACTATGTCCGCACGCAGAACGCGGCGCCGGCCGACAAGGCCGGTCCCGCACGCGTGCAGACCAAGGACCCCAATGTCGCCGCGCTCGAACGCGAGCTGCGCGAATTGCTCGGCCTCAAAGTGACGATCGCCACCGACGCCAAGGGCGGCACGCTGTCGATGCGCTACAACACGCTCGATCAGCTCGACGACGTGCTGGCGAAGTTGCGGGCGGGGAAATAAGCCCGGCGCATCTCGGCTTTTGCGGGCGGGCAAGCGTCATGTCGACGAAGCCTGGCGCCGGCTGGCGATGCTGTGCCCGACGAGCCTAAGAGAGGCGCGGCTCAAGTCCGGCCCTGATCCCGATGGGTTGACAAATGTATGTACAAATCGTATAAAGCGAAACGATGGATTTCGCCTTCGCCGGGTTCGATTGGGACGAGGGAAACCGCGATAAGTGCCAGATGCACGGTGTCGCGCTTGCCGCGATCGAAAGCCTGTTTTACGGATCGCTCGCCGTGTTTCCCGATCTCGTGCATTCGAGGGTCGAGGAACGGTTCAAGGCGGTCGGATGGACGGCGGAGGGGCGCGGCGTGTTGATCGTGTTCACGATGCGAAAGAAGGCGAGCGGTATTTTCATCCGCCCGGTCAGCGCCCGCTACATGCACCGGAAGGAGGTCGCGTATTATGAAAAAGAAACTGCCACGCCTGCGAAGCGATAAGGAAGCGGAGGCGTTCGTCGCCAACTCCGACCTGACGCAATACGATCTGTCGGGGTTGCGGATGGTACGCTTTGAGTTTCAGCCGAAGAGCGAGCGGGTCAACATGCGCCTGCCGGGACCTTTGCTGGACGCTGTGAAGGCGAAGGCCGCCAAGGCGGGGGTTCCCTATCAGCGCTTCATCCGCCAAGCACTCGAAACCGCTGTCCAGCCGCGCAAGGGTTCTTAAGGCCTAGCGCCGCGCCTTCGCCATCTGCGCGCCGCGCGCGATGCGCAGGAGTGCCGCGCGGCAAATCGTTTCCGCCGGCAGGCCGGTGGTCTTCGATTGCGCTTCGGCTTCGTTGAGCGCGGTCATCGCGGCTTCGGCGCGCGCCGGCGGCCAGAGCCGCAATTGCTGGCGGAAGCGATCGACCAGCTTGAAGAACAACGGGGGGCGAAATTTCAGCGCGTCTTCCTCGAGTGCGCCGGCGCGGATGCGCGACCCGGCGAGATGCAGTCGCTGAAAGTGCCGTAACTCGGCGCGCAGCAACGCGACGGCCTGGGCACCCTCGCCGAACGCCCGATTGAGCGCGCGTTCCAGTTGCGGTGTGTTGCCGTCGGCGGCGGCGAACACGACTTCGTCGACGGTCAGTTCGGCGCTGTCGCCGACGCTGGCGATTGCCGCCTCCTCGTCGACCGTGCCGCCGTCGCCGGCGTACAGCGCGAGCTTCTCGATCTCTTGCCGGCTGATGCCCCGATCGCCGCCGAGATGGAGGCTCAGATACTGCATCGCCGCCGGGGCGATCTTGATGTTGCGGGCCGCCATGATCTCGCGCGCAAGTTCGGCGATCTCGCGCGGGCCGTCGAGATAGCAGGCGATGGCGACCGCGTCCTTGGCGCCCTCGAATGCCTTGCGCAGACTCGAGCGCGGGCTCAGATCGCCGCTTTCGACGACGACGAACGCATCGCCCGGCGGCGGCGCCTTGAAGAATTGCGCGAAAATCGTGCCGACGCCGTCATCGGCGTCGCGCACCCGTACCAGCCGCCGGCCGCCGGTGAGACTCATGCTCGATGCCTCGTCGTTGAGGCGCGCGGCATCGCTGCTGACGGATTTGGCGTCGAGATCGGCGACGCGGAACGGATCGTCGAGATCGGGGCAGATCGCGGCGGCGATCTTTCCGGCGCGCTCGCGCACCAGACCGGCATCGGGCCCATAAATCAGCGCCGCGCGTGTGCCCGCATCGGGCGATTTCAGATAGGCCGCCAGTTTTGCCGGTGGGAGCTTCACGTCACGGGTTTCGCCGCGCGGGGGCCGGCGGCGGCGGCGCCTGACGCACGAACAATACGAGGCGCAGCGCGATCTGATCGGCGAGTTCCTTGAGCGTGCGTTCGCGCGCGCTGCCCTCCGCGACCTGAGTCGCATAGGCATCGACGAGCTGATTGAAATCGCCGGTCGCCCGGCTGGCGCCGGTGTAGACCACTTTGCCGGAGACCAATTCCGCGAGCGAGTAGGTGGCGCCCGCAGTGATCTCGCTGCTCGTCGTCGTCGCGTTGCGCTGAATGCCGAGGTCGCCGCGCGAGACCGTCAGCGTCGTCGTGAGCCGCCAGCGGGCGGGGACGCCCAGACCGCTGGGATTGAGATTCTGGTGCAGGGCCAGTTCGAGAATCTGCCCCTGGCGATCAGCGATCGGTGCGATGGAGATGGCCGCCAAAGCCGGGTCCCACTCGTGCGGCCGGCTCGGTGCATAAAGCGGCTGAAAGCCGCAGCCGCCGAGCATGGCGAGCAGCGCGACGAGACAGCCGCGCCTAGACCACGACATTGACGATCCGATTGGGCACGACGATGGTCTTGCGCGGCGTCTTGCCCTCGAGCGCCTTCACCACGGCCGGCAAGGCCAGCGCCGTCGCGATCGCGAGATCCTGTTGCGCATCGCGCGGCAGATCGATCGTTCCGCGCAGCTTGCCGTTGATCTGCACCGCCATCGTCACCGTGTCTTCGGTCGCGAGCGCGGCATCGAAGCTCGGCCATTTCTCGTCGGCGAGCAACCGTCCCGGTCGCAGCGTGTTCCACAGTTCTTCGGCGAGATGCGGCATCATCGGCCCGAGCAAACGCACCGCCGCTTCCAGCCCCTCGCGCAACACGATGCCGGCGCTGTCTTCCTCCGTCATGCTTTCGAGCACGTTGGTGAGTTCGCGGATGCGCGCGACCGCGCGGTTGAAACGGAATTTGTCGAGATCGTCGGTGACGTCGCGGATGGTGCGATGAATAGCACCCCGCAAGTCGGCGAGTTTGGCGGGCCAGGCTTCGGGGCCGCGCGCATCGGGCAGGCCGAGCTTCACCGGCGGCTCGGTTACCAATCGGTGCAGCCGGTTGACGTAACGCCAGGCGCCCTCGATGCCGGAATCGGTCCATTCGAGATCGCGCTCGGGCGGGCTGTCGGAGAGCAGATAAAGCCGTGCGGTATCCGCGCCGTAGGTTTCGACGATCGTATCGAGCCCCACAAGGTTCTTGTGCGACTTCGACATTTTCTCGATGCGGCCGACGGTGACCGGCCGGCCCTTTGCGTCGACGGCGGTGCCGCCGACTTCCTGGGCCTTGGTGACGTCCTCGGGGAACAGCCACTCGCCCGCTTCGTTCTTGTAGGTCTCGTGACAGACCATGCCTTGCGTGAACAGACCGGCGAACGGCTCCGACACGCCGAGATAGCCGCATTGCTTCAAGGCGCGGGTGAAGAAGCGCGAATAGAGCAGATGCAGCACCGCGTGCTCGATGCCGCCGATATATTGATCGACCGACAGCCAGTAATCGACTTCCGCGCGATTCATCGCGGTTGCCGCGCGCGGCGAGCAATAGCGCGCGAAGTACCACGACGATTCGAAGAACGTATCGAACGTGTCGGTCTCGCGCTCCGCCTTGCCGCCGCAGGTCGGGCATGCGACGTGCTTCCAGGTCGGATGATGCGCCAGCGGGTTGCCCGGCTGGTCGAAGGTCACGTCGTCGGGCAAGGTGACCGGCAGATCCTTTTCCGGCACCGGCACGATGCCGCAGGCGGCGCAATGAATCACCGGGATCGGGCAGCCCCAATAACGCTGACGCGACACGCCCCAATCGCGCAGGCGATAGGCGATGGTGCGCTCGCCGACCTTGAGATCGACGAGGCGTTTTGTTGCCGCGCGCTTCGCTTCCGCGGTTTCGAGTCCGTTGAGGAATTCCGAATGGAACGCCGTGCCGCTTTCGGTATATGCCTCGTCGCCGATGGCGAAGCTCATCGGATCCGCGTCGGGCGGCAACACGACCGGCTTTACCGGCAGCGCGTATTTGCGGGCGAAATCGAGATCGCGCTGATCATGCGCGGGACAGCCGAAGATCGCGCCGGTGCCGTATTCCATCAGCACGAAGTTGGCGACGTAGACCGGTAATTCCCAGCCCGGCACGAACGGATGCAGGGCTTTGACGCCGGTATCGAAGCCGCGCTTCTCGGCGGTCTCGAGCACCGCCTCGCTGGTCCCCATGCGGTTGCATTCGGCGATGAATTCGCCGAGCGCGGGATTGTTCTTCGCGGCGGCGGCGGCGGCCAGCGGATGGTTGGGCGCGATGGCGAGGAACGCGGCGCCGAACAGCGTGTCGGGGCGTGTGGTGAAAATCTCCAGCGGCTCGCGCTGTCCCTTCAGCGCAAAGAAAACCCGCGCGCCTTCGGATTTGCCGATCCAGTTTTCCTGCATCACGCGGACGCGCTCGGGCCAGCGGTCGAGCGTCTTCAAACCGTCGAGCAGATCGTCGGCGAAATCGGTGATCTTCAGGAACCATTGCGACAGCAGGCGCTTCTCGACCAGGGCGCCCGAACGCCAGCCACGCCCGTCGATCACCTGCTCGTTGGCGAGAACGCTATGCTCGACCGGGTCCCAGTTGACCCAGGATTCCTTGCGATAGGCGAGATTGGCCGCCAGGAAATCCAGGAACATCTTCTGTTCGTGGCGGTAATATTCCGGGTGGCAGGTCGCGACTTCGCGCCGCCAGTCGTAGGACAGGCCCATCCGCTTCAACTGATCGCGCATCACCGCGATGTTGGCGTAGGTCCATTCCCTTGGGTGCACCTTGCCGGCGATCGCCGCGTTTTCGGCGGGCAGGCCGAACGCATCCCACCCCATCGGGTGCAACACGTTGAAGCCCTGCGCGCGCTTGGTGCGCGCGACGACGTCGCCCATCGTGTAGTTGCGGACATGGCCGACATGGAGTTTCCCCGACGGATAGGGAAACATCTCCAGCACATAATATTTCGGCCGCGACGGATCGGCCTCGACATGGAAGACGCCGCGGTCGCGCCAGACCGCCTGCCACTTCTCTTCGGTTTCCTTGGCGTTGTAACGCGCCATCGCGCGACGACCGTCCGACCCTTCGGCGTTGATCCGCGGCAGGTTCTTACTTGGCCACAGTGGCGATGCGCAGTTGGCGCGCCCGCGTCAGAATGGCGTTCTCGATATCGGTGCCGGTGTTCTGATCGACCGGTGAATCGGCCCAGTTGCCGCTGGGATCCTTGGCCTGGCGGAACACGCGCGCGCGAACGCCGTCGGCGCGCAGGTCGCGGCCGAGGATGAAGATGTTGAGCTTGAAACGCTCGTTGGGCGTCTCGGGCGGGCTGTACCAGTCGGTGATGATGGTGCCGCCGAACGGATCGGCCGAGGCCAGGGGCATGAACGAAACCGTGTCGAGCGAGGCGTGCCAGAGGAAGCTGTTGACGCCGATGCCGGAACCGCCGCTGCCGGCGGTATCCTTGTCGGGCGCGAACAGAGTCTCGATCAGGCCGCGCGGCTTGTTGGACGGTACGTTGCGATAGTCGCCGAAGATCGAGGGATCCATGTAGCGCCCTTCGGTACCATAGGGATTCTCGGCGCGGCGCTTGGCATCGGGATCGGTCTGGCCGTCCCAGCGATCGGGGTTGAACCAGCTCGCACAGCCGCCGAGCAGAACCAGCGTGGCGATGGACAACGTAATTTGGCGCCCTCGGCGGGCGAACATACCGAACATACGAAAGCTCCTTAAGTCAGGAAGGCCCTCTCCCCGGCCACCCCTATCCTAGCACCGGGCATGGTCGGTCGGTCCTTAAATCTTTGTTGTTGCTGTCTTAGCGCCCGTGCCGTGGTGTCGCAATCTTGACCCCGCATCGGCAATCCAGCAGCTTCGCGTCATGGCCGAAACCGTTTCCATCGCTGATAATCTCGCGGGCCTGCGCCGCCGGATCGACGCCGCCGCGCGCGGTGCCGCGCGCGACCCCGTCTCGGTCGCGCTGGTCGCGGTGACCAAGACGCACGAAGCGACGGCCGTCGAGGCCGCGATCGAAGCCGGCCAGTCGGTGTTCGGCGAGAACCGGGTACAGGAAGCCGAGGGGAAATTTCCGGCGCTGAAGGCGCGGTTTCCCGATCTGCGCCTGCATCTGATTGGGCCGCTTCAGACCAACAAGGTCCGGCAGGCGGTGGCGCTGTTCGATGCCATCGAAACCGTCGATCGGCCCCGGCTGGCCGAGGCGCTGGCCAAGGAAATGACCCGCCAGGGCAAGCGTCTTGCCTGCTTCGTCGAGGTCAATATCGGCGCGGAGCCGCAGAAATCGGGGGTTCTGCCGGCCGACGCTGACGGGTTCATCGCCGATTGCCGGGTGCTGGGTCTCGATCTGCGCGGTTTGATGTGCATCCCGCCCGAGGGGCGCGACCCTGCCCCCTATTTCAAGGAACTGGCGGCGATCGCGGCGCGCAACGGATTGGCCGAGCTCAGCATGGGCATGAGCGCCGATTTCGAGACGGCGATCGCCTGCGGCGCCACGCTGGTCCGGGTCGGCACGGCGATTTTCGGGAAACGTGGCTAGGAAACGATCACCCGGGAGTCGGCGTCTGCCTCGGCGAGCACGGTGAGCAGATCGTCGTGCCCGAGCGCGACGCAGCCTTCGGTCGGCGTGAATTCGGGCCGGGCGAGATGCAGGAAGATCGCGCTGCCCCGCCCCGCGATCACGGGATCGTCGTTGTAGCCCAGCGGCACGATCAGGTCGTAGATCCCGTCGGCCCGCCACAAGGATTCGGCGCTCGCCGGATAAGGTAATCGAATCATAAGGTTATACGCGGAATCCGGCGGCGCGTCGCACCATCCGTCGGCGGGATCGAGAGCCTGGGCCGGCAGCGCGGTGCGCGGCGGCGCCTCGCGATCGGGACGGTAGAGCAGCCGGCGCAGCGCAAACGTCCCGCGCGGCGTGCCGCCATCGCCTTCGCGTTTGTCGCTTCGCACGCCGCCGCGCCCGATGGCGCATCGCATCGTCCGGTCGCCCCAGCGCGCAACCCCGTCTTGGCCGACGATCAAGTCCATGCGATCACTGTGCCGCGTCATATGTACCGGGTGGTGAACAATCTCCGGGACGTATGGCCTATATATAGAGCCCTCATGACCATCGCCGACGGCACGCCGCCGATCCAATTACCGCCCAATCCCGGCTATCGCGAAAGCCGCGATGACGATTCCCGCTTTGGCCGGATGCGCTGGGGCGCGGTCATCGCCGCCGTGCTGTTTCATAGCCTGGTGATCGTGGCGCTGCTGGTCCGGTGGCCGTTCAATCTCGAGCCCAAGCCTCAACCGCAACCGATCGCGGTCACGCTCGTCACCCAGCCGCCGCCGCCCGCTGCCGCGGCGACCCCGCCGGCCCCGGCGCCCAAAAAGCCGCCGCCCGCCTTGAAGGAATTGCAGTCGGGCGTCGATCAGGAGACCACCGCGCCGCCGACGGCGGCCGACAAGGGCGAAGCCGCGGCGCCGCAAACCGCCGAATTGCCCGACGACAAAACCGGCCCGCTCGCGGTACCGAAGCCCAAACCGGCGCAAGCCCAGGCACCGAAACCGAAAGAAGCGGCGCGCGAAACCGCGCCGCGCCAGGACCGCCAGGGATCGGTCAACCGTCCGCCGGGCGAAGAGGCGCGGCAAGGCGATCCCTATCTCAACGCGCTGTGGGGAATGATCGAACGGCACCGCACCTATCCCAACAAGATCGGACCGCTCGGCCTGAAGCTCGAAGGCACCGCCGTCTATCTGATCGCGGTGTTGCCGGACGGCACGCTGCAGAACGTTCATCTCGAACGCTCGGCCGGCGATCCGATCCTCGATGCGACCGCGCGCAACATGATCGAAGCCGCAGCACCCTTCCCGCCACTACCGCGCTATTATCCGCGCGACGGCGCCGTGCTGTCGGTCACCATTCACATCCTGCCGGGAGCTGGCTGATGAACCCGACATCTCTGCTGGCCGTCGCCTTCGGCGGCGCGTTCGGATCGGTCGCGCGCTACGCGGTCGGAATTTATGCCGGACGCTGGTTCGGGATGGATTTTCCGTGGGGCACGCTGATCATCAACGTGTCGGGCTCGTTCCTGATCGGCGCGCTCGCCGAATCCTTCGCGCTCGCCTGGGATGTCAGCCAAGCGACGCGGGTTTTTCTCGTCGTCGGGATTTGCGGCGGCTTCACCACTTTCTCGACCTTCTCGCTCGACACGATCACGCTGATCAATCGCGGCGAACTCGTCGCGGCGACTCTCTACATCGTCGGCTCGGTGGTGTTGTCGATCGCCGCGCTCTACGCGGCGCTGCACGTCATGCGCTGGTGGTTTGCCTGACGCTTTGCGGCTTGGCGCCGTTGGCGAGTTCGTCGAGCGCGTCAGCCACCGCGACCATCACGGGTTCCCACCGCCGCGCCGCGCTTTGACGGAACAGCCGTGCGGTCGGATACCACGGACTGTCGCCGCGCTGTTCCAGCCAGCGCCAATCGGGCGCGTAAGGCAGCAGAACCCAGACCGGCTTGCCGAGCGCGCCGGCGAGATGCGCGACCGATGTGTCGACGGTGATGACGAGATCGAGCGCCATGATCGCTGCCGCGGTATCGGCGAAATCGGCGAAGAACGGCGCCAGCACTTCGATCCGCATGCCGGCGGGCGCATGATCCGCCTGGCTGACCGCCGCGCCCTTCTGCAAGGCGAAGAATGAGACGTTGTCGATAGGCGCGAGCGGCGCCAGCGCCGACAGCGATAGCGAACGATGCCGGTCGCGCTTGTGCTCGGGCCGTCCGGCCCAGACCAGGCCGACTTTGAGCCCCGAGTGATCGAGACGACGGCGCCAATCGCTGACGGTTTCCGCGTCGGCCTCGAAATAAGAAGTCGTCGCGGGAATCGAAGCGAGCTCGGTGTTGAAGGCGATCGGCAGGCTCAGTAGCGGGCAGTGCCAGGCGAATTCCGGCAACCGGTCGCCGAAGGCATAGACCTCGTCGACGCCGGGCATTGATGCAATGAGACGATGCAATTCGACTGGCGCCTCGACGACGACGCGGCCGCCGCGCTCGGCGACCATCGGCAAATAACGCGCGAAATGAATCGTGTCGCCGAAGCCCTGCTCGGCATGAATGAGGATGGTCGCGCCGTTCAGGTCTTCGCCGCGCCACTCCGGCTGGGTGAAGCGCTGCGCCGCGGCGACGTTCCAGCGCCATTCGCGCCAGCCTTCGAAGAGACCGCCCTGCACCAGACAGGCAAGGCCGCGAAACCGATGCGCGTTCTCGTTCGTCGGATCGAGCGCGAGCGCGCGGCGATAGGCCGCGTCCGCTTCGGCGGGCTTGCCGTCTTCGAGAAACACGTTGCCGAGATTGATATGTGCCTCGACGTAATGCGGCTGCAGCCGGATGGCCTGCGCAAAGGATTGCGATGCGGCGGCCAGCTCGTCGCGCTGCGCCAGCACATTGCCGAGATTGTTGTGCGCGGCGACATTGTTGGGCTGGATCGCCAGCACGCAGCGATAACATTCCGCCGCCTGGTCGAGCTGTCCGAGTTCGCTCAAGGCCGCGCCGAGATTGTTATAGGCGTCGACGAAACCCGGATCGCTCTGAATCGCTTTCAGATAATAGTCGACGGCCTTTTCGGCCTCGCCGCGCATGGCCAGCACATTGCCGAGATTGAACAGCGCCAGGGCGTAATCGGGTTTGAGCGCGAGCGCGGTTTCGAATTCGCGCTGCGCGTTGCTGAACTGGCCTTCGTCCTGCAACACCATGCCGAGATTGGCGTGTGCTTCGGCAAAATCTTTCTTCAGGGCGATGGCGTGGCGATAGCAGGCGGCGGCCTCGGTGCGCCGGTCGAACGCGCGATAGACGCTGCCGAGATTGTTGTGATAGTTGGGCTCGCTGTCGTCGAGCGCGATCGCCTCTTTGATCGACAGCAGCGCCGCGTCGTTGCGGCCGAGCTGATGCTGGACGAGGCCGATGAGGTGGTGCGTGCCGGCGTGGCGCGGCTCATCCGCGATGATCGCGCGGTAAAACGTCTCGGCTTCGACCAGCCGTCCGGCCTGGTGCAGCTTGAACGCGTGGGAATAGGTGTCGGCGAGATTCAGCATCAGGGACTCCGAATGTCTTCGGCCTCCCCATAGCAAGAGCCGCGCCAACCAAAATTCAGCGCCTATTCAATAACTTAGATGACCGGCGGCCAAGCCGGCGGCGAGGCTTGCCGGACACGACACGGCAAAACCTGCCGCCCTCGGGGCCTCAGCCGGCTTTGACGATCTTCTGGTCGATGGCGCCGAAGACCGATTGTCCGGCGGCGTCCATCATCTCGATCCGGATGCGGTCGCCGAAGCGCATATAAGGAGTCTTGGCGACACCCTGCGCCGCCTCTTCGACCGATCGCGCTTCGGCGATGGTGGCATAGCCGCGCTTGGCGTCCTGGTTCGACACGGTGCCGCCGCCGACGATGGTGCCGGCGCTGAGCGCCTGGGTCATCGCGCAATAGGACACCATCTTGTGGAGGCCGTGGACCGATTCGCCGGCATCGGGATCGCCGAACAATTTGCCGTTGAGGGTACAGCGGATCGGCAGATGCAGGCGGCTGTCGCGCCACGCGCCGCCGAGCTCATCGGGCGTCACCGCGACCGGCGTGAAGCTCGACGCCGGTTTCGATCGCGTGAAGCCGAAGCTGCGCGGAAGCTCCTCTTGCTGGAGCGCGCGCATCGACACGTCGTTGACCAGCATGACGAGCTCGATCTTCGACGCCGCCATTTCGGGTGAGGCGCCATAGGGCACGAAATCCGTCACCACCGCGACCTCGCCCTCGAAATCGATGGCCCAGTCCTCGGTCGCCGCCGGCACGTCCTGGGTCGGCGCGAGGAAACCGTCCGAGCGCCCCTGATAGACCGCCGGGTCTTTGAGGAACCATTCCGGCGCGGGCTTGCCCTTGGTCATGCGATAGCGATGCGATTCGTAAGCCGTGCCGTCGAGCCACTGGAACGAGCGCGGCATCGGCGAATGACACAGCTTCTCGTCGAACGCCTGGGCGGTCTTGATCGTGCCGTCCATCAAGTGTTTGTAGCGGTCTTCGAGCAGCTTCTTGTTGCGGCCCCAATCCTCGAACGCGGCCAAAAGCGACGGCGCGATGTCCGCCGCCGAGGTCATCTTTTTCAGATCGCGCGAGACGACGACGAGGGTGCCGTCGCGTCCGCCTTCACGCAAAGTTGCGAGTTTCATGCGAAGATTTCCTTGAAGAAGTCCTGCATCGCGATCCACGAGCGCTTGTCGGCCTTCTCGTTATAAGCGGCCGGCCCGCCGCCCGATGTCGGCAGGTTCCAGTTGGTGAAGGTGTGCACCGCGCCGCCGTAAGCGACGAGCTGCCAGTCGACCTTGGCGTCTTCCATTTCCTTTTCGAAGGCGGCGACTTCCGCCGGCGGCACCACCGGATCGACCGCGCCGTGCAGGATCAGGACCTTGCCCTTGATGTTCTTGGCGTCGGCCGGCGTCGGCGTGTTGAGCTGGCCGTGAAAGGCGACGGTGCCGAGGACGTTGGCGCCGCTGCGCGCCAGTTCGAGGCCGACGATCCCGCCGAAGCAATAGCCGACGCTGGCGATCTTCGATTTATCGACGAGCGGATGTTCCTGCAGGCATTTGAGCGCGGCGTTGGCCCGGCCGCGGGTCAGGTTCCGATCCTGATAATAAGGTGCCGAGATCGGCTCGCATTCGGCATGCGACTTGGCGCGGATGCCCTTGCCGAAGATGTCGGCGGCGAACACGACGTAACCCATTTCGGCGAGCATGACGCAGCGCTTTTTGACGTAATCGCCGAGCCCGCCCCATTCATGCGCGACCAGGATGCCGGGCCGCTTGCCCGATTTGCCCTCGTCATAGGCCCAGTAGCCCTCGCAGGTGGTGCTCTCGTGCAGATACTCGTGGTCGTGCGCTTTAATCACCGGAAATCCTCCCTCGTTTTCGTCACCGATTGCCGGGACTATCTCTCAACCGTCCGGCCGGCACGAGTCTTTTCGTGCCGGACCGGGGGCCTGAAATGGCAAAAGCCGCCTTGCGGCGGCTTTCACTAAGTATTTGATAAATTGGAGCGGGCGAAGGGATTCGAACCCTCGACCCCGACCTTGGCAAGGTCGTGCTCTACCCCTGAGCTACGCCCGCATCCGAGAGCGAGCGGATCATAGGGGGGTAAGTGTTGGTTTTCAATTACCGGCGCGGTTATTCGGTTCATGAGGCATTTGGCCGGTCCCGGCCCACCCTTGCGTTAACGCCCCTCCGCCGCCATTTTTAAGCCGAGGGTCCAAGGGAAAAAGCACATGGAAACGATGATCGGCGGCGGCGCCCCCCAGGCGGGCGATGCCAATCTCATTAAAAACGGCACGACGGCGAGCTTTATGGCCGACGTGATCGACGCTTCGCACGACGCGGCGGTGGTGGTCGACTTCTGGGCGCCGTGGTGCGGCCCGTGCAAGACGCTGGGGCCGGCGCTCGAAAAAGCGGTGCGCGACGCCAAGGGCGCCGTGCGTATGGTCAAGATCAATATCGACGAGAATCAGGAACTGGCGCAGCAGATGCGCATTCAGTCGATTCCGGCGGTCTACGCATTCAAGGACGGCCGGCCGGTCGATGGTTTCGTCGGCGCGGTGCCCGACAGCCAGGTCAAATCCTTCGTCGCCAAGCTCGCCGCCGGTGCCGAGGTTGATTCCCCGATTGCGGAAGCTGTCGCCCTCGCCAAAGAGGCGCTCGCCGCGAACGACATGGCGCGCGCCGAAAATATTTTCATGCAGGTCGCCGAGCATGAGCCGGACAATCTCGATGCGATGATCGGTCTCGCGCGCATCGCGATCGCGAAAAAAGATTTCGACGGCGCGCGCGCGATTCTGGCCAAGGTGCCGGCCGATCAGGACAAGCATGCGGATGTCGTCGCGTTGCGCACTGGACTCGAACTTGCCGAGACCGGCGCCAAGGCGGCTGGCGCCGCTGACGAGATGAAGGCGCGGCTCGAAAAGGATCCGAAGGATCATCAGGCGCGGATCGATCTCGCCTCGGCGCTCTTTGCCGCGGGCGACCGCGAAGCCGCGATCGACCAACTGCTCGAGGCGGTGCGGCGTGACCGCGAATGGAGCGAGCAGGCCGCGCGCAAGCAACTGGTCAAATTCTTCGAAGCGATCGGGCTGGGCGATCCGCTCACCGTGCAGGCGCGCAAGCGGCTTTCCTCGATCCTCTTTTCATGAGCTTCGAGCCGAGCTTTGCCGATCTTCCGGCATTGCTGCCGATCTTTCCGCTGACCGGCGTTCTGCTCCTGCCGCGCGGCCGCCTGCCGCTCAATATTTTCGAGCCGCGCTATCTGGCGATGACTCAATACGCGCTGGCGCATGGCCGCTTCATCGGCATGATCCAGCCGCATGAAGGCCGCGGCGATGCCGGCGATCCGCCGCTCTATCGCACCGGCTGCGTCGGCCGCATCGTCGAATTCGCCGAGACGCCGGACGGCCGTTATGTGATGACGCTGAAGGGCGTGGCGCGGTTCGACGTCGCGACCGAGCCGGCGCGCACCGAGATGTTTCGCTTCGTCGATGCGGATTACGGCCGCTGGCGCGAGGATTTCGAGGAAGACCAAGCGGGCGTCGATCGCGAACATCTGGTCGCTGCGCTGCGGCCCTTTTTCGAGCGCCAGGGCATCGGCGCCGATTCCGACGTGTTGACCTCGGCGCCGATCGAGCACCTGGTCAATTCGCTGGCGATGGCGTGTCCGTTCAGCCCGCGCGAGAAACAGGCTTTGCTCGAGGCCGAGCGCACCGCCGAGCGCGCGCGGGTCCTGACCGCGTTGGTCGAGATGTCGGTGGCGAGCACGGTGCCGCCCGGCGCCAATTCCCGTAATTGAAGATCCGATCCGGAAAGAGCCGTTCATGCCCGATACCGCCACCGACATCGATCCGCGGCTGCTCGAAATCCTGGTCTGCCCGCTGACCAAGGGGCCGCTCTCCTATGACCGCACCCGCCACGAATTGCTGAGCGCGCAGGCGGGTCTCGCCTATCCGGTCCGCGACGGGATTCCGATCATGCTGGTCGATGAGGCGCGGTCTTTAAGCGACGACGAGAAAGCCGCGCTCGCCGGCAAGGCGTGAGGCGCCGCACATGAGCGACGCCGGGACGACGCGCTGGCCGACCGAATTGCGGTTGAAGCGGGCGGAAAAATTGCTCGAGATCGCGTTCGACGACGGCACGATCTTTCGCCTGCCCGCCGAATACCTGCGCGTCGAAAGTCCCTCGGCCGAAGTCCAGGGCCACGGACCCGGACAAAAACAGGTCGTGCCGGGCTGCGCCGAGGTCGGAATCGCCAAGATCGAAACCGTCGGCAATTATGCCGTGCGTCTCGTCTTCGACGACGGGCACGATACGGGGCTCTATTCCTGGAGCTATCTTCATCAGCTGGGGCTCGAGCACGACAAACGCTGGGCCGATTACCTCGCCGCGCTGACCAAGGCGGGCATGAGCCGCGACGCGAAGAAGAAATAACGTCGGACAATAAAAAGGGAGAGGAACGCCATGACGCTGCCGCCCGCGATCCCGACCAGGCCCGATGCCGACATCAATCATTCGCTCGGCACCGCCGGCGTGGTGGTGGTGTGCAAACGCGACGGCTTCGTCGAATTCCGCGATCCGAAAAACTTCGCGCTGCGTGAAGAAATCAAGCTGCCCGATTTCCCGCACGAGGTCGTGCTCTCGCCCGATCGCAAGAAGGCCTATGTCTCGATCTACGGCAACGGCCAGGTCGGCACCAACACCGAACCGGGCACGCGCATCGCGGTGTTCGACCTGGCGACCAAGAAGCTTGAGGGCTTCATCGAGTTGGCGCCTTTCCTCGCGCCGCACGGCATGTGCTTCGACAAAGACGGCCTGCTCTGGGCGACGGCGGAATCGAGTCACGCGCTGGTCTATATCGATCCGGCGCGGGGGATCATGCTCGGCCATGTCGAAACCGAAAGCCTGCGCACGCATTTCATGACGGCCAATGCTGACGGCACCAAGCTCTACGTGCCGCATCGTCAGTTGGGCTTCGTCAGCGTGGTCGACACGGCCACCCGCCAGGTCACCAAGCGCATCGCGAATTTCCGCTACGAGTGCCAGGGCGTGTGCGCGGCGCCCGACGGCAACCGCATCTATCAGGCCGCCTCGGCGCGGCCCGAGATCAATGTGATCGATCCGAAGACGGATGAAGTGTGCGGCACGATCACGGTCGCGGGCATGGGCGATTTCCCGCCGCAGCTCAACCGGCTGCGCGTCAGTCCCGATAACCGCTATCTCGTCATGTCGTTCCATGTCTCGCGCATGGCGGCGGTGATCGACACGGCCGAGCCCGAACGCCAGCATCTCTTCAAGCTCGACAAGGGCCCGATGGGGATCGCCTTCGCCGCCGATCTCGGTCACGCATTCGTCACCAATCACGACGAAGGCACGATCTCGTCAATCGACCTGAAAGAAATGAAGCTCGACGACAGCTTCAAAACGCATCTCGGCCCCGAGACGATGGCGTTTTATTAGGACGCCTCACCCAAACAAAACCCTCCCCCCTTGAGGGGGAGGGCAGGGTGGGGGGTAATGCATTCGACGCTGGCGCCGCGATGGCTCGATCAACGATCAATAAATTCTTCGATTCTCATCGGGGCGCGTACCCCCCACCCCAACCCTCCCCCTCAAGGGGGGAGGGAATGTGCAACGAGGCGCTACAACGTTTCGCCGCGCACGAGTCTCGGTGAGTCGCCGACCGTGCCCATCGCATGGCGCATCAGGAAGCGCTTGAGCCTCGGGGCGCGATGGACCGCGGCGAGGCCGAGATCGCGGATCAGGCGGATCGGCGGTGCGTCGTTGGCGAAAAGCCGGTTCAATCCGTCGGTCACCGCGACCAGCGTCATGATGTCGAAGCGTCGCCAGCGTTCGTAGCGGCGCAAGACTTCACCGCCGCCGATATCGAGACCAAGCCGGCTCGCATCGACGACCAGTTCGGCGAGCGCCGCGATATCGCGCACGCCGAGATTCCAGCCTTGTCCCGCGATCGGATGAATGACATGCGCGGCGTCACCGACCAGCGCGAGGCGCGGCGCCGTGTAGCGTTTGGCGATCAGCAGCGACAGCGGATAGGACCAGCGGTCGCCGTCGAGCGTGAGTTCGCCGAGGTGGTCGCCGAAACGCCGCGCGAGTTCGCGCGTGAACGCGGCGTTGTTCAACGCAAGGAGACGCTTGGCGTCGTCGGGCCGCTCGGTCCACACGATCGACGACCGATTGCCGGTCATCGGCAGAATCGCGAACGGACCCGAGCTGCGGAAATGTTCGACCGCGACGCCGTCATGCGGCAATTCGTGGCGCACGGTGCAGACGAGCGCGGTCTGGCGATAATTCGTGCCGAAGGTCTTGATGCCGGCGGCTTCGCGCAACGGCGAATGTCGTCCGTCGCAGCCGGCGACCAGCGCCGCGCGCAAGGTTTGCCCGTCGGAGAGGCGCAATACGGCGGAACCGTTGCTGAATTCAGTGCTCTCGACCCGACAGGGCGCGCGCAGGTCGAGCCCCGATAGTGCACGCGCGCGCTGATGCAGGCCACGGCGCAGCAACCGGTTCTCGACGATGAAACCCAAGGGTGCGGTGCCGAGATCGCGATGGTCGTAATGGAGAAAGAGCGGCGATTCCCCGTCGGCGACGCGAATCTCGCGGATCGGCTCGGCTTCGGGTTCGAGAAATTTCCACACGCCGATTCCGGCGAGGACCTGCTGCGACCCATAGGCGACGGCGGTGGTCCGGCCGTCATAGGGCGCAGCCATCGTCGCGGCGGGGTCCTCGCGATCGACCACGGCGACCGAAAGCCCGGCCGAGGCGCAGGCGATTCCGAGGGTGAGGCCCGAGAGCCCGCCGCCCACCACTGCCAGATCGACCCGTTGCTCGGCCTTTTGTTTCGCCATGCGGCGAGAGTGAAACGCCGCTGGCGCGAAAACAAGCGGGGCGCGACCTCCCGACGAAGTGTCCGCTGAAACAATAGATAGCGGTACCGGTGACCGGATACACCGTTTGGCTGTTATCCGATGCAATCAAATAGGGCTGATTGACGCCGAAAGTTTACGCTCGATTCATAATCAGCCCAAAATATGATCATTCGTCGCACAGGTGCCGAATATTTATGCAGTTTTATGGTGCAGCGCACCGCGAAATCACGGAAACCCATGCGAATCGTAACAAGGCGGGTTGGCACGAATCTTGTTCTTATGGGGCAGGCGGCGGCGGGCACGTGTCCGATCGCGCGTGGTCACTCGGGAGGTTTGAATGAGTTTTCGGAAGTTTTGGACGCTAGCGGCGTTGATTTTGCCGCTTTTACTACTCGCCGTCGCGTTCCCGACGGCGGTTTCTTATGCAGATGACGCAGCACCTGCCGCGGCAGCCGATGCGGCGCCGGCGGCCGATGCCGCGCCGGCCGGTCCGCCGGCTTGCGCCGGCAACGCCGATCCGAAATTGGCGGTGCTTGAGAAGTGCACGCCCAATTCCGGCGACACGGCTTGGATGCTCACCTCCATGGCCCTCGTGCTCATGATGACGGTCCCGGGTCTCGGCCTCTTCTACGGCGGCATGGTCCGCAAGAAGAACGTCGGCGACACGGTGATGACCAGCTTCGCGATCACCTGTCTGGTCACGGTGCTCTTCGCGGTCTGCACCTACAGCATGGCGTTCACGGCGGGGTCGCCTTTCGTCGGCGGGTTCAGTCGAGCGTTCCTGCAGGGGATCGTCAGCGACATCGCCAACGGCATCGGCAATCCGAATCCGCTGGCGGCGACCATCCCCGAGACGGTCTTCATGTGCTTCCAGATGACCTTCGCGATCATCACCCCGGCTCTCATCGCCGGCGCCTTCGCCGAACGCATGAAGTTCTCGGCGATGCTCTGGTTCATCGGCTTGTGGGCGGTCGTCGTCTACGCGCCGGTCGCGCACTGGGTGTGGGGACCGGATGGTTTCCTCAACAACGCCAACTCGGATGCCATCGTTCACGTGATGGACTTCGCCGGCGGCACGGTCGTTCACATCAATGCCGGCGTTGCCGGACTGATGTGCGCGCTCATGCTGGGCAAGCGTAAGGACACCGGGCCCGCGCATAACGTCGTGCTGACCTTCATCGGCGCCTCACTGCTGTGGGTGGGCTGGTTCGGCTTCAACGCCGGTTCGGCGGTCACGGCCGGCATGCAAGCCGGTATGGCGATGACGGTCACTCAGTTGGCGACGGGCATGGCCGGTCTCACCTGGATGTTCGTCGAATGGATCCACCGCGGCAAGCCGACCGTCATCGGCATCTGCTCGGGTGCGGTCGCCGGTCTCGTGGCGATCACCCCGGCCTCGGGCTTCGTCGGCCCGATGGGCTCGCTCGCGATCGGCATCTGCGCCGGCGTGATCTGCTACATCGGCGCCGTCTGGCTCAAGAGCGCGATTGGTTACGACGATGCGCTGGATTGCTTCGGCGTCCATGCGATCGGCGGCGCCGCCGGCGCGATCCTGACCGGCGTGTTCGCGATCAGCGAATACGGCGGCACCTCGGGTTGGATCGAAGGCAACGGCGCCCAGGTCCTCAACCAGATCGAAGGCGTCTGCATCGTGATCGTCTATGACGCGATCGTGTCGTTGATCATCTTGAAGATCGTCGATCTCGTCATCGGCCTGCGCGTCGACGAAGAAATCGAACGCGACGGCCTCGATCTCGCCCTCCATGGCGAGACCGTTCAGTAAGTTACTTTCGACGCGTAGTACTGCGTAGTACCGATCGTTTCTCCAGAACCTGGGGCGCCTCGCAAGAGGCGCCCCTTTTTCTATGCCCCTTTGTCAGGGTGGAGCAGCGTCGACGAGTTTCCACATGTAGAGCGACAGGATCGAGCGCCACGGGCTGAAGGCGAGCGAGGCCTTGCGCGGACTCTTGCGGCCGATGTAGCGGCGAAACACGTTCTGCACAGCAAGATCGCCCTCGGGCCAGATGTCGGTGTCGCGAAAATAAAAAATCGACAGCATGTCGCAGGTCCACGGGCCGATGCCCCAGAGCCGCGTGAGTTGGGTCATGCGCGCCGCATGATCGAGCGCCACCAGCATCGCGTGATCGAGCTCGCCCGCGCGCGCCGCCGCACCGATCCCGCACAGCGCCTTGACCTTGCCGCGCGACAGGCCGCAGGCCCCGAGCGTCGCGTGGTTGTCGTCGTGAAACAGCGCGACGAGTTCGGCGCCCGACGCGGCCTCGACCCGCGCCCAGATGCTGCGCGCGGCTTTGGCCGAGAGTTGCTGGCCGACTACCGCGCGGCCAAGGAACGCGACGACGTCGCCCTCGCGGTCGGGAAACCACAGCGGTCCTACCGTCGCGATATCGCGGCCGAGCGCCGGTGCGATCGCGGTCGCCGTCGCGATCAGGTGACGATGCAGGTCTCGCGGCATTTTGCTTTGCGCCATTTCCGCCTCTATATCACGATGCCGCCGGGGAGGAACCAATCGACATGACCGAACGCCGCGCGAAGATCGCCGCCGTCATTCGCGTCGCGAGCGGCAATTTCCTCGAGATGTTCGATTTCTTCGTGTTTGGCTATTACGCCAAGGCGATCGGCGACATGTTCTTTCCGAGCGACGACCCGTTCGCGTCGCTGATGGCGGCGTTCATGACGTTCGGCGCCGGGTTTCTGATGCGGCCTTTGGGCGCGCTGGTGCTCGGCGCCTATATCGACCGCCACGGCCGCCGCACCGGGCTGATGCTCACGCTGATGCTGATGGCGCTCGGCGTCCTGACGATCGCGCTGGTCCCCGGCTACGAAAGCTGGGGCGCGGCGGCGCCGGTGATCGTCGTGCTCGGGCGATTGATCCAGGGCTTCTCCGCCGGCGTCGAGCTGGGCGGCGTCTCGGTCTATCTCTCGGAAATCGCGACGCCCGGCCACAAGGGATTTTACGTCGCCTGGCAATCGGGCAGCCAGCAGATCGCGGTGATGGTGGTGGCGCTCCTCGGCGTGGCGCTCGCCGCCTATCTGACGCCCGCGCAGATCATGGCATGGGGCTGGCGCATCCCGTTCTTCGTCGGCTGTCTTATCATCCCGTTCATCTTCTGGCTGCGCACCGGGCTCGAGGAAACCGATGAATTCCTCGCGCAACAACACCATCCCGCCGTCGGTGAAATTTTTCGCAGCGTGGCCGCGCATTGGCGCCTCGTCCTGCTCGGCGGGCTGCTGGTGACGATGACGACGGTGTCGTTCTATTTCATCACCGCCTATACGCCGACCTTCGGCGCGACGGTGCTGCATCTCACGCCGTTGTCGGGCTTGATCGTCACGCTCTGCGTCGGCTTCTCCAACCTGGTCTGGCTGCCGGTGATGGGCGCGGCATCGGATCGCATCGGGCGTCGGCCGTTGCTGCTGGCCTGCACCGTGTTGATGCTGCTCACCGCCTATCCGGCCTTGCTCTGGCTGGTCGACGCGCCGTCCTTCGCGCGCTTGCTGGGTGTCGAACTCTGGCTGTCGTTTCTCTACGGCAGCTACAACGGCGCGATGGTGGTCTACCTGACCGAAATCATGCCGCAAGCCGTGCGCACCGCGGGCTTCTCGGTCGCCTATAGTCTCGCGGCGGCTTTGTTCGGCGGCTTCACCCCGGCGATCAGCACCTATCTCATCCACATCACCGACAATCGCGCGATGCCGGGGATCTGGCTCGGCTTTGCCGCGCTGTGCGGGCTGGCGGGAACCCTGCTGCTGGGGCGAAAGCGGCCGGTGGAGGCCTAGACCCAGGCAGGCGGGGCGGTTTTCCGCCCCCGAAAGCGCCCCTTTTGCCCCTCCCTTTGGAAGCCGTTATGCTATGGTACCCGTGACTTAGGGGGTACTCTTCGACTTGCCTATCAACCCGCGCCTCGAACGGCTTGCCGACAACCCGTTCTCGAAGCTCCGCGAGCTTCTGGACCCGGTGCAGCCACGCTCGAACGAGCCGGCCTTGCCCTGGGCGGTCGGCGAACCGCAGCACGAGCCGCCGCCCATGCTGGCGCGAATTCTGGCGGAAAACAGCCATTTATGGAACCGTTACCCGCCGCCGCCGGGGACCCCGGAATATCGCAAAGCGTGTGCCGCTTGGCTGGCCCGACGTTACCGGTTGCCGGCCGGAATGATCGATGCCGAGCGCCATGTCCTGATCTGCGACGGGACCAAGGAGGCGCTGTTCCTGGCGCCGCAAATGGCGGTGCCGCCGGACAAGAACGGCCGGGTCCCGACCGTCCTCATGCCGAACCCTTATTACAATGTGTACAACGGCGGGGCGACGCTGGCGGGCGCCGAGCCGGTCTATCTCGACTGCACCAAGGAGACCGGGTTCCTGCCCGATCTCGATGCGATCCCCGAGGACATCCTCGCGCGCTGCGCGCTCTTTTATCTCTGCAGCCCGGCCAATCCGCAGGGCGCGGTCGCCGATCTCGCCTATCTCAAGGAAGCGATCCTGCTCGCGCGCGCTTACGACTTCGTCCTCGTCGTCGACGAATGTTATTGCGAGATTTATTCCGACGCGCCGCCGCCGGGCGCGCTCGATGCTTGCGCCGAACTCGGCGGCGCGCTCGACCAGGTGCTGGTTTTTCACTCTCTCTCCAAGCGATCGAGCGCGGCGGGTTTGCGCTGCGGTTTCGTCGCCGGCGATCCGCGCCTGATCGAACGCTTCGCTCATCTGCGTTCCTACGCCGCCCCGCAAGTGCCGTTGCCGGTGCAGGAAGTCGGCATCGCGCTGTGGGGTGATGAAGATCACGTCGATGAAAACCGCGCGCGCTATCGCCGCAAATTCGACATCGCGGAAAATCTGCTGGGCGGACGTTTCGGTTTCTACCGGCCCGCCGGCGGATTCTTTCTCTGGCTCGATGTCGAGGATGGCGAGGCGGCGGCGCGCACCCTGTGGCGCGAGGCGGCCATTCGCGTGCTGCCCGGCGCCTATACCGCGCGCACCAATCCGGGCTGCGAGAATCCCGGCCAACGTTACATCCGCGTCGCTCTCGTTCACGACGACGCCACCATCGAAGCGGGCATGCGGCGCATGCTTCGCGTGCTTTAAGGAAGACGAGGAAGCCCATGGCAAGCATCTCCGAGACCGGCCGCCGACTGATCGCATCGCCCGAACGTCCGTGGCGCCGCTTCTTCAGCCTGCTCGCGGGGCTGAGCCTTGGGCTGATGGCGATTTGGGTCGCGGCCGCGCTGGCGAGTTACGACCGTGGCGATCCGTCGTGGAATCAATCGATCGCGGCGACCGCGAAGAACGCGATGGGTCTCTCGGGTGCCAAGATCGCCGACGCGTTGCTGCAATGGCTCGGACTTGCGGCGTGGCTGGTGCCCTTCGTCATGCTCGACTGGTCGGTGCGCCTGACGATCTGGCGCGGCCTGCGGCGCTTCTGGCTGAAGGCGCTGGTTCTGCCGCTGCTTTTTCCGGCCGCCGCTTTGGCGATCTCGATCCTGCCGCCGCCGGTGTCCTGGCCGCTCAAATCGGGAATCGGCGGCGCGATCGGCAAGATCGGTCGCGACGGCTTCGCGCATGTCAGCATCGCGCCGCCGCTTTCGGCGATGGCGGCCGCCTTGGTCGTGTTGCTGCTGATGCTCTACGTCATGGGCTGGGGCTTCATGCGGATCGGCGGCACCCGCACGACGACGCAAAAGCGCCGCTATGTCCGGCCGGCCCTGCGCACGCCCGATCCCGAGGACGACGAGCCCCGGAATGACGACGATACGGCGCCCAGGCCCAACCTCATCGCGCGGGCCAAGACGATCCTGCTGCCGCTCTGGCGCAAGAGCATGGACGGCGCGACCGACGACGAGGCGGTCGCCACGGCACGCCGCGAACCGCGTTTCGGTGCGCCGGCGCATATCGACGACGACGAGATCGATATCGAGATCGACGAAGCCGACGATGAAAAACCCGCGCCGCGTCGCGTCGCCAAGATCGACCGGCCGTTGAAGGCGAAGACGCGCGAGAAACAGCGCCAGGCGCTGCTCGATCTCGGTCCCTCGGGCGAACATCTTTTGCCGCCGCTCGACATGCTGCAGGAGGTCGTGCCCTCGCGCTTCACCGAAGTCAGCGAAGACGCGCTGCAACAGAACGCGCGCCTGCTCGAATCGGTGCTCGCCGATTTCGGTATCGAAGGCCGCATCGTCAAGGTGCGCCCCGGTCCGGTGGTCGGACTCTATGAGCTCGAACCCGCGCCCGGCATCAAGGCCTCGCGCGTGATCGGGCTCGCCGACGACATCGCGCGTTCGATGAGCGCCATCTCGGCTCGCGTCGCGGTCATCCCCGGCCGCAATGTCATCGGCATCGAATTGCCCAATGTCCGCGCCGAGACGGTTTACCTGCGCGAGTTGCTGGCCTCCGAGGATTACGAGCGTTCCACCGCAAAGCTTGCGCTGGTGCTCGGCAAGGATATCGGCGGCACGCCGGTGATCGCCGATCTGGCGCGCATGCCGCATCTTCTCATTGCCGGAACGACAGGCTCAGGAAAATCCGTCGGCATCAACACGATGATCCTGTCGATCCTCTATCGTATGCCGCCCGATCAATGCAAATTCATCATGATCGATCCGAAGATGCTCGAACTCTCGGTCTATGACGGCATTCCGCATCTCCTCGCGCCGGTGGTGACCGAGGCGCGCAAGGCGGTGGTCGCGCTCAAATGGACGGTGCGCGAAATGGAAAACCGCTATCGCGCGATGTCGAAGCTCGGCGTGCGCAATATCGAGGGTTACAACCAGCGCCTCGCCGAAGCGAAAGCGCGCGGCGAGATTTTGAAGCGCAAGGTGCAGACCGGCTTCGACGAGGAAACCGGTCGTCCGGTGTTCGAGGAACAGCCGCTCGCCTCGCAACCGCTGCCGCTCATCATCGTGGTGGTCGACGAAATGGCCGATCTCATGCTGGTCGCCGGCAAAGACATCGAGGCCGCGGTGCAGCGTCTCGCCCAGATGGCGCGCGCCGCCGGCATCCATATCGTGATGGCGACGCAGCGTCCGTCGGTCGACGTCATCACCGGCACGATCAAGGCGAACTTCCCGACCCGCATCTCGTTCCAGGTGACCTCGAAGATCGACAGCCGCACCATCCTCGGTGAGAGCGGCGCCGAACAACTGCTCGGCCGCGGCGACATGCTCTATATGGCGGGCGGCGGACGCATCACGCGCGTGCACGGGCCGTTCGTGTCGGACGACGAGGTCGAGCGCGTCGTGCGTTTCCTGAAAGATAACGGCGGCCCGCCGACCTATATCGAGGAAGTCACCGAGGAAGAGGAAGACCTCGCCGCCATGGGCATGGGCGGCGACGAAGGCGCCGGCTCGGGCGATCAGCTTTACGACCAGGCGGTGGCCCTGGTCTGCCGCGAGCGCAAGGCCTCGACCAGCTTCGTGCAGCGCCATCTGCAGATCGGCTACAACCGCGCCGCGCGCATCGTCGAGCGGATGGAAGCCGAAGGCGTCGTGACCGCCGCCAATCACGTCGGCAAACGCGAGGTCCTGGGGCGCAATATCGACGAACGGTGACAAAAATTTCATCCGCGCCCTTATTCGCTTGAACGCGGAACTCCGTGTATCGTCGGGACTTCAGTTGCGGGGTCCCGGCGATCCCGTTTCACGGAGAAGTCACCCGACATGATCGTCTCTCGTCGCGACCTGCTTTTAACCACCCTGCCGGCGCTGACCGCGATGGCCTTGCTGCCGCGCGCGGCGCATGCGGCCTTGAACGCGGCGGACACCGCCGACCTCAAGCGCGTGCAGGACTATCTCAACAACATCAAAACCCTGCAGGCCAAGTTCGAACAGACCTCGGACGGCGGCGGCGTCGCTTCCGGCACGATCTATCTGCAGCGTCCCGGCAAGATGCGGGTGGTCTACGATCCGCCGGTGCCGATCCTCTTGGTCGCGACCGACGACCGCATCTGGTACTACGACAAACAGCTCCAACAGGTCAGTTTCTTCGCCTTGAAGGACACGCCGGCCTGGTTCCTGCTGCAGGACAATGTGAGCTTCGGCGGCGACATTTCCGTCTCGCATCTGGAGCGCGGGCCCGGCACGCTGCGCGTCACCGTCAACGAGACCAAGAATCCGGATCTCGGCCAGGCGACGCTGGTGATGAGCGACCAGCCGCTGCAATTGCGCAAATGGCAGATTCTCGATGCGCAGAAAAAGAACGTGACGGTGACGCTCGACGATCCGCATTACGGCGCGCCGCTCAACCCAAGCCTGTTTTATTGGACCGATCCGCGGCCGCCCAGCGCGCGCGAGTGAACGGGGAGCCGATGCGGGAATAGGTCGCATGCGCGATCCGTTACTGTAGGCTTGCAAAGATCGCTGTTCTCGGGCCCAATTTTTCCGCCATGCCGTATCTCGATACGTTTGCCCCGTCGGATGCCGGACCGCTCGCGGTCATCGGCATCCAGTGCTGCCGGCGCGAAATCGTTACGCCGCATGGGCGAAGCCCCTCTCACGCGGTGGTCAAGAAATACGTCGATGCGGTGATCGACGGCGCCGGCGGCTTGCCGATGCTGATCCCCGCCGAAGGCGGCGACGCGGCGGCAAAGGCGCTGATCGCGCGGCTCGACGGGCTGCTGGTGCCGGGCTCGCCTTCCAATGTCGAACCGCATCACTATGCCGGCGACCCGAGCCTGCCCGATACGATGCACGACCCGGCGCGCGACGCGATGATCCTGCCGCTGTTGCGCGCGGCGGTGGCGGCCGATCTACCGGTGCTGGCGATCTGCCGCGGCATTCAGGAACTGAACGTGGCGTTGGGCGGCACGCTGCATCAGAACGTCCACGAAGTGCCCGGCCGCATCGATCATCGCGAAACGAGCGAAGACAGCGAGGACATACGTTACGCGCATTCCGCGCACGACGTCGCGCTGACCGGGGGCGGCCTGTTCGAGGATTTTGCCGGCGGCAAACGGCTGATGGTCAATTCGCTCCACACCCAAGGCATCGATCGTCTTGCCACGGCGCTGTCGGTCGAAGCGGTTGCGCCTGACGGGCAGATCGAGGCGGTGTGTCTGCCGGGGTCACGGTTCATCGTCGGCGTGCAATGGCATCCCGAATTTCGTCTCGCCGAAAATCCCTTCTCGGTTCGGCTGTTCCGCGCGTTCGGCGCGGCCTGTCGCGCCCGCGCCGCGGCGCGCCAACTCGTCTGATACGCCGCGCGCAGACCCCACGAATTGTTGGGTCTGACATGACAAGTTTGACAGACTCGCCGTCAGACGCCTGATTTGATTTCTGGATCAATTGGTTATCGCGATTCGGCGGGTCCGGGCCCGACCCATTGAAGGCCGGGCATCGGGTTCCCAACTAGAATCCCAGAAGCGTGGCGATTTCTTCGCTGCCAACCCGTCCGGCGTTCCCCCGAGCCCTGACGGGTCCCCTCAAGGGGCTTCGGGCGCCCGGCTACCCCCCTAGCCGGGCGCCTTTTTATTGCGCGCGATTTGTTCTAGCGATGATCGCGTTACGCGAGGGGCGGGGAACATGTCGGAACCGTTGGTGATCGCCAGGCAGGGCTATCTCTTTGCCGGCGGCAAATATGTCGAGATCGACGGCAAGAAAACGCTGGCCGGCCAGCTCTATGCCGAATTTCAGATCCCGGAAAATCTCACCTGTCCCTATCCCGTCATCATGGTGCATGGCGGCAGCCAGTCGGGCACCAACTACACCGGCACGCCCGACGGCCGCGAAGGCTGGGCGCAGCATTTTCTCCATCGCGGCTATGCGGTCTATGTCGTCGATCAGGTCGGGCGCGGCCGTGCCGCCTATCATCCCGATCCCTGCGGGCCGGTGCGCCATCCCGATCTCGATGGTGCGCAACAACGCTTCGTCGCGATCGAACGCGACAAGCTTTGGCCGCAAGCCGCGTTGCACACGCAATGGCCGGGCGCGGCCGCGCCGGGCGATCCGATCTTCGATCAGTTCTTTGCATCCCAACTGCCGACCATCGCCGATTTCACCCGGCAACAGGAACTCAACCGCGATGCGCTGATCGCGCTGATCGACAAGATCGGTCCGGCGATCCTGCTCACCCATTCGCAATCGGGCGCGTTCGGCTGGCCGGTCGCTGACGCAAGGCCGGATCAGGTGAAGGCGTTGATCCAGGCCGAGCCAAGCGGCCCGCCGTTTTACGATGTCGGGCTCGAGTATCTCGGGCCGCCCGAGTATTACCGCGCGGGCGCCAAATCGCGGCCCTGGGGTCTGTGCTCGGTGCCGCTGACCTATGATCCGCCGGGCATGCCCGAAGCGGTGCAGGAGAAAGACTCCGACGGTCCGGGCCTCGCGCGCGGCTGGCTGCAGGCGGAACCGCCGCGCAAACTGCCGAACCTCATGCGCGTGCCGATCCTGATCGTCAGTGCCGAGGCGTCCTATCACGCGACCTACGATCACCTCACGGTGAAATATCTCGAACAGGCCGGGGTGAAGCCGCACGTCATGCGGCTCGCCGATCTCGGCATCAAGGGCAATGGCCATATGCTGCAACTCGAGAGCAACAATCACGAAATCGCGCGCGTGATGCTGCATTGGCTGACAGAGACGTTAGGATAATTCGATGCTCACCCTTGTCACCTGGAACATCAATTCGGTCCGGCTGCGGATCGATCTCGTCAAGCGCCTGATCGGCGAGTTGAAGCCCGACGTGCTGTGCCTGCAGGAGACCAAGACGCCCGACGAATTTTTTCCCCGCGAGGCGGTCGAGGCGCTGGGCTTTCCGCACATGATGGTGCACGGGATGAAAGGCTATAACGGCGTGGCGATTCTATCGAAGCGCGCGCTCACGAAGGCGCGCAGCGAAGGCTGGTGCGACAAGGAGGATTGCCGTCATGGCATCGCCGAATTGCCGGGCGGGATCGAGCTGCACAATGTCTACATCCCGGCCGGCGGCGACATTCCCGATCCGGTCGAGAACGTGAAATTCGCCCACAAGCTTCGCTTCCTCGACGAGGTCACCGGCTGGTTCCAGGGCCGCAAGCGGTCGACCAAGCCGACCATCCTGGTTGGCGACCTCAACATCGCGCCGCTCGAAACCGATGTTTGGTCGCACAAGCAATTGCTCGATGTGGTCAGCCATACGCCGGTTGAAGTCGCCAAGCTCAACGCGCTGCAGAAATCGGCGAAGTTCGTCGATGCCGTGCGTCACTTCATCCCGCCCGAGCAAAAACTTTATACCTGGTGGAGCTATCGCAATCGCGATTGGGCGGCGTCGGATCGCGGTCGTCGCCTCGATCACATTTGGGTGACGCCGGTGCTGCAGGATCGTCTGTTCGGCGCCGCCGTGCAT
Source organism: uncultured Rhodospirillales bacterium (assembly GCA_903828515.1). Classification (GTDB taxonomy): domain Bacteria; phylum Pseudomonadota; class Alphaproteobacteria; order ATCC43930; family CGMCC-115725; genus CAIKMD01. The sequence continues at coordinate 265,223 of CAIKMD010000003.1, forward strand.
AAAAGCGCACGCGATTGGGAGCGTGGCTCCGATCATGTTCCTGTGTTGGTGCGGATTCGCGATGCCGATTGATGGCGAAATTGTGGCGACATCGCATAAGCCATCGGAAAACCGCATGGCTCACCGCTTTCAATAAATAGTTGCGGCTCACGGAAATTAGCGCAAGCTATCGACGTCATGTCTGCGCGTAGTGATGAATCAACAGCGGGTACGATCCGGCGTCCCGGCCTGTGGCGGTGGAAGTCGGTGGCCGTCGCGGTGGTGGTCGGCGTCGTGCTGTCGGCGATGGCCTACGTCCTCGCGCGGCGCTCGGACGATGAGCGCGTGCAGACGGCGCTGGAATTGCGGGCGGAATGGCGGGCGCGCGATTTCGAACGCAAGCTCACTCTGTCCGCCTATCCGGTCCAGATTCTCGCGCCGCTCATCGCCGCGCAGGACGATTTCAACCCCGGCGTGTTCTATCGCTTCGTCAGGTTGGCGCATGGTGTCGACGATGTGGCTGATGGGCTGAGCTGGGCACCGCTGGTCAACGCCGACGATCGCGATGCGTTTGTCGCCGGCGCGCGGCGGGCGGGAGCGACGGGTTACGACATCGTCGAGCGCGATGCGAATGGTAAGACCGTGCCGGCGCTGCCGCGTGATCGCTATCTGCCGATCTATCTCGATGAAAATTTCGGTCTCGCCACGCCGTTGGGTCTCGACATCCTCGCGACGCCAACCCGCCGCGCGCTGGCCGATGCGGCGCGCGACAGCGGCGTGCCGACGGGCCTGCCTTATCCGCCGGTGCGCGGCACCGCCGCTTACGCCTATCTGGTTTTCGCACCGGTCTATGCCGGCGGCGGCGTGCCGACGACACTGGCCCAACGCCGTGCCGATTTTCGCGGCATGGCGGTCGGCCGCTTCACGGTCGCGACCCTGCTGGCGGCCGCCACGATCGGAACGCCCTCGATCATCGAGCGGATCGATTTCCTGACGGCCACCGGCGCCGGCGCGCCGCCGACCGCGATCGCGCATTACGATCCCGTCACCAAACGCTTTACCGCGCCGCTCGCCGTGGCGCCGGCGTCGGACGACATCACGATCACGCGCAATTTCGAGCTGCTGGGTCAGACCTGGACGCTGGTCTCGTATTTCTCCGCGGCGAGCGCTGCCGATCTGCGCTCGACCGGGCCCTATGCCTGGCTGGCGATGGGGCTGCTGCTGACCGGCCTTGTCGCTTCTTATCTCGCGCTCGAACGCGGCCGGCGTTTCGGGGTCGAGGCGACGGTGGTGCGGCGCACCGCCGAGCTGGCGGTCGTGAGCGACGAACGCCGCCGTGTCGAGCAACAACTCGTTCAGGCCCAGAAAATGGAGGCGATCGGCAATCTCACCGGCGGCCTCGCGCATGATTTCAACAATCTTCTCGGCGTCATCATCGGCAATCTCGATCTATTGCGCGCCAATCCGCACAACGCGAATGAGGTGAACGAATTCTCCGCTGATGCGCTCGACGCGGCGCTGCGCGGCGCCGATCTGACGCGGCGCCTGTTGGCTTTCGCGCGTCGCCAGCCGCTGCAACCCGAACGCGTCGACATCGACAAGCTGGTCACCGGCATGGCGAAGCTGCTCGGACGCACCCTCGGCGAACAGGTCGAGATCGAACTGGAGCTGGCGCCCGATATCTGGCCGGTGGTGGCCGACCCGGCGCAGCTCGAGGCGAGTCTCGCCAACCTCGCGACCAACGCGCGCGACGCGATGCCCCAGGGCGGCAAGGTCGAGATCGTCACCGCCAATCGCCGGCTCGACGCGGATTACGCATCGTCGCATCCCGACGTGAAACCGGGCGATTACGCGATGATCGAGGTCAGCGATACCGGCACCGGCATGAGCGAAGACACCATGACGAAAATCTTCGAGCCGTTCTTCACAACCAAGGAGCCCGGCAAGGGCACCGGGCTCGGCCTCTCCATGGTGTTCGGCTTCATGAAGCAGTCGGGCGGGCACATCAACGTCTATAGCGAGCCGGGGTTCGGCACGTCCTTTCGCCTCTATCTGCCGCGCGCGACGACCGTCGAAACTGTCGCCGATCTGCCCGATCCGGCGGCGGTCGCGATGGCGCGCGGTGAAATCGTGCTCGTTGTCGAAGACAATGACGCGCTGCGCCGTGTCGTCCTGCGCCAGTTGCAGGAACTCGGCTATCGCACCCTCGAAGCCGAGAATGCTTCCGTGGCGCTGGCGGTGCTGGCACGCGAGGGCGCGGATATGCTGCTGACCGATATCGTGATGAATGGCGAGGCCGACGGTTATGCGCTCGCCGCGCAGGTGCAGCGGCAGTGGCCGGCGATGAAGATACTGCTGACCTCGGGCTTCCCGCAGGGCAAGCTGAACGGCAACGGCAATGGTCACGCCAACGGCCACGGCAATGGCAATGGCCATAGCGATCCCGGTCGCGGCTTCCGTTTGCTCAATAAGCCCTATCGTCGCGACGAACTGGCGCGAACGGTACGCGAGACGCTGGACGGGGTTTAGCTAGCTGACGCGATAGAGATAGTCGCTGCGCTGATGCTCGGGCGCCGCCACGGATTGCCAGCCCGGCAGCTCGAGCGGCGCTTCCGACACGACCAGCGCGCCGACCCGCATCAGCGGCGCGAGCAGCGGCGCCAACTCGACCCCCATGCGGGTCGCGGCGGGAAAATTCAAATGCGCCAGCGCGGCTTCGCGGCGAAACCGCTCCCAGACCAGCGGCAAGGTCTCGCGTGGATCGCCGACGATGCGCATCTCCGCCGGTGGCGGCTGGTCCGCCGGCGCGTCGATGTCCGGATCGAACACGATGATGTCGCGCCGTCGCATGACTTCGCGCAGATGATCGTAGGCGGCGCCGCCATCCCAGCCGATCATCAGCGCCGGCCCCGTCATCTGGGTGATCATCGCCGCCGCGCGTTCGAGGCTGGCGCGTTGCGACATCAGGCGTCGGATCAAAACGTCGAGCGAACTCATGGTTCAGGGCACCAGCCGGTAGCCGCCGGGTTCGGTGACGAGGATCACGGCATTGCCCGGATCGTGCTCGATCTTCTGGCGCAGGCGGTACACATGGGTCTCGAGCGTATGGGTGGTCACGCCGGAATTATAGCCCCAGACCTCGTTCAAGAGAACGTCGCGCCCGATCGTCTTGTCGCCGGCGCGATAGAGATATTTGAGGATCGCGGTTTCCTTTTCGGTGAGCCGGATTTTCCGGCGCTTGCCGTCGTCGGTCAGGGTCTTGGCGCTCGGGCGAAACGTATAGGGACCGATGCTGAAGATCGCGTCTTCGCTCAATTCGTGCTGGCGCAGTTGCGCGCGCAACCGCGCGAGCAGGACGTTCAGGCGGAACGGTTTGGTGATGTAGTCGTTGGCGCCGCTGTCGAGGCCGAGGATCATGTCGGCCTCGCCATCCGCGCCGGTCAGCATCACGATCGGCGCGCGGACGCCCGACCGGCGCATCACCCGGCACAATTCGCGACCATCCATGTCGGGCAGGCCGACATCGAGGAGGATCACGTCGAAATACTCGTCCTTGGTCCGGGCCATCGCGTCGGCGGCGGTTCCGGCGGATGTCGCGGCAAATTCCTCGTGAAGCTGAAGCTGCTCGGCGAGCGAATGACTGAGCGCGTCATCGTCGTCGACGATCAGAATCTTGCGGCCGACGGTCATCGTGCTTCCTGTTCCGGTCGTTTCTGCCTGCCCGAAGCATAGGCATGCCGCGTCCGGTTCGTCCCCGGGGGCGCTTCCTGGGGAGTTTAAGAGAAAAGCATGAAGCGGCGATAGGGGGCGGGAACCGGCCGCCGCGCGGTGGCCGGTGGTTCGGCCTAGAACGGAACCGTGAGCTGCACGCTGCCCTGATGGCGGTGATAGGTATAGAGCGCCTGGTTGGAATCGGCGAAGGTCCAGGCATAGGTCAGCGACACTTGCGCGTCGTGATAGCCGAGATCGTAGATCAGGCTCGCCGTCGTGGTGTAGATCGTGTCGTTGCGCGTGTTGCCGAAGGCCGGTGTGTTTTTCTCATAGGCCGCGTTGCGGATGCCCGGTTCGACATAGACCGAGAAGCCGTTGCCGATCGGCTGGAAGATGGCGAGCGAGCCACCGATCTGGTCGTCGCGGTTGAACGCGGCGCGCGCCTCCTCGTGTCCGAGCAGCAGCTTCGGTTGGATATAGGCGCCGGGCGAGCCCCAGAACCATTGCAGCGAGGTCACGCCGAAATAGGCCTGGCCGGTGCGCGACGAATCGGTGTGATAAATGTTCTGCTCGATCGATGCCTGCTCGAGGAAGACGAGCTGCGAATTGATCGGCATGGTGAAGAGCGGCGCCAGGCCGAACGACGTGCTGTAATCGCGGCCGTTGAACAGCGAGTGGCTGACGTTGGCATTGGTGTTGAGCTGGAACGGCAGCGCGCCGAAATTGCCGCGGAAAGCGGGTCCGGCGAACAGCGTGCCGGCGCCGTAATCGAACTGATCGTAGGTCAGATAATGCACGCCGCCGAGCGCGGCGCCGGCGGTGAACCCGACCGTGTCGTTGAAGAAATGCGCGTAATCGATTTCGCCGGCGGCTTCGAGGCCCCAGTCGGAGCGTTTGCGGACCGCGCTCGAAAGCTGGAACGGCGCGCCGAACACGGTGATCGTGCCGCTCGACGGGCCGGCGCCGGGGTTGCTGTCGAAGAGGGCGCCGAAGGTGAACTGGGCCGACCATTCCTTGCCGGTGTTGGCGGGCGCGAGGCTCGCCAGAATGCGTTGCAGATCCGCGCGCACTTGCGGCGGCGGATCGGCGTCGAGCACGGATTGATAATCCGCGCGCGCCGAATTCGTCTGCCCCGCCGCCAGTTCCGCGTTGGCGAGTTCGGCGCGTGCGCGCGTGTTGCCGGGTTCGCGTGCGAGGATGAATTGGAAATGCTGGATCGCTTCGTCGGGCTTGCCGGTCTGCGTCAGGCATTGGCCCATCATGAAGCGAAGCTGAAGGTCGTCGCGGTTCCCCGGCAGCAACGGGCGCAGACGATCGCACGCGGCTTGCGCCTGTCCGCTCTGTAGAAGTTTTCCGGCATCGGCTTCCGCCGCGGCGGCGCTCGACGGCGCTTGTGCCTGCGCGGCGCCGGTGACGAACAACGCGATGATGAAGGTGGTGGCGATCAGATGATGCTTACGCATAGTCCCCCCAACGTTCGGCGCGCGTCTTCCGCCTCTTGCGGAAAAATCATCGGCTTCGATTTCGACGGCGCCGATCTATCCCTGAAATTTTTTTTAGGTCGAGTGAAAAGCGCTGCTGCCTTTACCTTTCCCAATCGTCGACACGGATTTTTCACATTCCGCCGCGTGTCGTGTTGTGACAAAAAAAAGCGCGCCGGCGTGGCGCGCTTTTTCTTGGCAAATTTTCTACCTTCACTGAGTCGATCGCTTGTCTTGCGGCACGGATGCGGTTTGCTCGTGCGCCGATCCATTGTTGTTGTCGGCGGTGTTGTTCGAGTTCTCGGTCGAACCGCAATAGTAGTAATCGTTCGCGTGCGTCGACGAGCAGACATCGGCGACGGCACCGACGCTCGCGCCGCTGCTTCCGCCGGAGCCGGCGAAACCATTGCCGCCGCCATTACCGATCCCGGTGCCGCCGGCGCCACCGATACCGCCGCCGGTCCCACCCGATCCGATGGTGCCGCCACCGGTACCGCCCGTGCCGATCGTGCCGCCGACCGTGATGGGGCCGGTGTCGATCGGCAATCCACCGACATCGACCGTGCCGCCGACGGTGGTTCCGCCGGTTCCCGTCGTCACCGTGACACCGGTCGAACCGCCGAACGGCGCGCCGCCGCCGGTACCGCCGGCCGATGGATTGATAACGATGGTACCGCCCGCGTCGGTGCCGCCGATGGTCGTGCCGACCGTCCCGGTTCCCGATCCGCCCGTGCCGGCGCCTGTCCCGAGGCTGACACCGGCATTGGCGCCAACGGGGGCGAGCGTGGCGACGGCCGGCGTCGTGACGCTCGTACCAGCCGATGCGGTGGTGCTGCCCGGATTACCCGCGGTGCTGCCGCCCGGACCGTTGCTGGTTCCGAGATTGACGCCAATCGTGGCGTCCGCCGGGGCGAGGAAAGCTGCGCTCGGCGTTGCCGCGTCTGCGCCAATCGATGCGGTCGTGGTGCCCGGATTACTCGTGGTGCCGCCGCCCGTTTCGGTCCCGGTTCCGAGATTGGCACCAATCGTGGCATCCGTCGGCGGGACAACGGCCAGGCTTCGCGTTTTTGTGTGCACGCCGACCGACGCGGCGGTGCCCGGATTGCTCGCAGTGCCGCCGCCCGTTCCGTTGCCCGTACCGGTTCCGAGATTGACGCCAACCGTGGCGTCCGCCGGCGCGATGGCGGCGACGCTCGGCGTCAACACGTTCGCACCGACCGATGTGGTGGGTATGGTCGATGTGCCATCGCTATTGCCGAGCGTGACGCCGAGTTCGGCGCCGGCCGCTGCTGGCGCGATCGCGAGGATGCTGGGTGTCGCAAGGCCCGCGCCGGCACCGGTCGATCCGCCGGTACCGCCCGAATTGCCGGTGCCACCGTTATTGCCGAGGCCGACGCCCAAACCCGCACTGACATTGGCGAGGCCGGTGTTCGCGCCGATTCCCGCACCCGCCGTGGTCGGCGTGCCGCTCGGAGAACTTCCGGTGCCGCGATTGCCGAGATCGAGACCGAATCCGACGCTCGCGACGGCCGGCGTAATCGGGGTCACGACGCCGGTGCCCGCGCCGATCATTGCGCCGGTGCCGGTCGAATTGCCGCTGCCGTTATTGCCAAGTCCGACGCCCAACCCGGCGGTCGTGCCGTTCGGCGGGCTCGCATTGCCGCTATTGCCGAGGCCAAGGCCGATACCAACCCCGGCGCCGACCGGCGTGATCAGGCCGATATCGGGCGTTGCCACGCCGACCCGGGCACCAACAGCGGCCACAGTGGCGTTCGTGCTGCCGCCGTTATCGCCTGAGTTTCCGTTGCCGGTATTCCCGTTATTTTCGTTTCCCGTGTTGCCGCGGGTTCGGCCGAGCGCGACGCCCGCGCCGGCTCCGGCGGCGGTCCGATCATGGCTGGTCCCGATGCCGAGACCGGCACCGACGGCGGCGACAGTGTCGCTCGGGTTGCCGTTACCGGCGGTTCCGCTGCCGGCATTCCCATTATCGTTGCTGGCTCCGCTCCGGCCGTTGGTTCGGCCGAGCGCGACACCCGCGCCGGCGCCGGCGGCAACCCGATGGTGACTGGTCTTTGCGCTGACGCCGGCACCAGCGCCGACTACCGCTTGCCGCGACCCGGCGGCATCGCCCGACGATGTGCGCTGGTGCGGTTTCGTACCGACGCCAACACCCACGCCGGCGCCCGCCTGGAGATCGGCCGGTCTCGCGCCAACGCCGACGCCCGCGCCCACCCCGACGCCCGACGGTCCGGCGCCCAAGGCCTCGAGATCCTGGGTGCTCAGCCCGGCGCCCAGGCCGGTACCGACGCCCACGCCGTTGCCGGTCGCGGCGCTTCCAACGCCGGCACCCACACCAGCGCCGACACCCAATCCCGATCCCGCGCCCGGATGCGCCGTGCTGCCGGCGGGGCTACCGATTCCGGCGCCCGCGCCCAATCCCGCGCCAATGCCCGGTGCGCCGCCGATCCCGGCGCCGAGCCCGACACCGCCGCCGAGGCCCGGAATGCTGGTCAGCCCGGCGCCAATCCCGGCGCCTGCGCCGACTCCCGGCGTGGTCGCCGCGTGAGAGCCACCCGCACCCGCACCCACGCTGACCCCGGCGACGATCCCACCGGCATGCGCCGGCGACGACAGGGAGAAGCCGATCGTCAGCGCGATGACGGAGCAGGACGCGGTGAAAGAATTGCAAAATCCGAACATGGGGTAATCCTCTCTCTGGCGGTCATGATTAATAGTTTGTTAACCAACCGCGCCCCATGCGAATCGTTCCGAATCAACTCCGTGATAGATAAGGAAATTCTGTGTCAAACGCCGAGCGAGAGCCTTAATCCGGACATCGAACCGATGCGCATACTGCTCAAGATTCAATTCCGCCGACACGGGTATGTTGCGTGCCATCGCCTAAAGCTTTAGGCAACTTGCCGCGCGACGCTGTCGACCGAGGGGCTGGACCCGATTGCTTCGTTCCTGATCGAGGACGAACCCTAACGCTCGACTTCGACGCCCTTCCAGAACGCGACATAGTTCTTGATCTGCGCCGCGGCATCGAGGGGCTCGGGGTAATACCAGGCGGCATCCTTGTTCTCGGCGCCGTCGACCGCGACGGTGAAATAATGCGCGGTGCCTTTCCAGTGACAGACCGAGGTCGTCGCGCTGTCCTTGAAATAATTCTTGTCGATCGTCTCGGGCGGGAAATAGACATTGCCTTCGACGATTTCGAATTTCGGGCTTTCCGCCAGAACCTTGCCGTGCCAGATCGCTTTGGCCATTGCGTGTCTCCTCAGGTTTATCCCGGTAGGGCCAGTATATCGCGATGACCCACGGTCAAGGCGAGTCCTCCGTCGGCGAGCGTCGCCTGCCGCGCCGCGCGCCAGGCGGTGATGACATCGGTTTGTTCGGGCGCCGCTTCGCATGCCGCGCCGGCTTCACCATCGACGAGCGCGCTCAATAACAAGCGATCGTTTTTGCCAAGCCGCCACGCGCTGCTCGCGGCGGAGACGGCAAACCCGCGATCGACGAGACATTGGTCGAGTGCGTCGGCAGCCGCGCCGCCGAGCGCCGCGCCAAATCCCTTGTCGCGCGCCTGATGATGGCGAAAGGCGGCTGCGACGATCGCGTCGTCGTCGTGCACGGGTAGCCAATCGCGAACGCCGTCAACCGTGAGGACCGCCAACAACGGCAACCGCCGCCGTGCGAGAACGTCGACGAAGCGCGTAAGCCATTCCGCCGACACGAGATCGAAAAACGCGGCGGCGGTCACGGCGTGAATGTCGAGCCGGTCGAGCGCGGCGAGATTGCTCATCAGATCGAGCGGCATGCTGGCGGCGGTCCAGCGCGCCGCCCCAACGGTGATCGCGATGCGGCCACCGCCGGCGAGGACGGGATAACCCTGGCGCCTTGCCCAATGCGTGAATTCCGGTTCCTGCGCGGCGATCAGCGCGCGGTCGCGATCGATCAGAATCCAATCCTGCTCGGCGCCGATGCGCGGCATCAAGGCGCGCGCATTGGCGCCGCTGCCCGATCCCAGATCGGCGATGCGGAGCGGACGCGGCAATGTGGCGGCAAAACTTCGCGCCAGCGCGGGGCTGCGCGCGGCGAGATCGGCGGGTTCGCGCAGGCGCAACCAGTCGAGCGCGAAGTCGCTCATGCCAGCAATCGTTCGATCTGGGTTTGCCACTGCATCGCCGCCTGGTCCCAATCGGGAAGCGCCGCGCCGGCTTCGGCGGCGCCGCGCGCCAGTTGCGCGAGGCGGTCGCGGTCATCGAGCAGCACCGACAGCGCGTCGCGCAACGCGCCGATATCGCCTGGTGGTACGAGGATCGCGGCCTTCGCGGGCACCGTGTCGGGAATGGCACCGGCGCGCGTGGCGATGATCGGCACGCCATGCGCCAGCGCCTCGGTGAAGGCCATGCCATAGCCTTCGTGATAAGACGGCAGAACGAAAAGATCGGCGCTGTCATAAGCCGCGCCCAATTCGCCCGGCGCGCGTTCGCCGGCCAGTGTCACGCGATTGCCCAGTCCGTGAGTCGCAATCGCGTCGCGCAATTGCGCCCCGCAAACCGGATCGCGGTCGAGGCTGCCGATGCAGTCGAGTTGCCAGTCAGCGTGAGTCAGCGATGCCAGTGCCTCGATCAACAGGACATGGCCTTTGCGCGGCGTGACCGTCGCGACGCAGAGCAGACGCAACGGGCCGGATGTTTTCTCGCGCCGGATCACGCGCATGGGCTTCGCGGTGCCGGGCGGTGCGACCGCGATGCGCGCGCGCGTCACGCCATAAGCCGCGACCGACGCTTCGGTCGCTGGGCTCGGACAGATCACGCCGCGCATCAGCGGCAACAGATCGGCTTCCATCGCAGCAAAGTGTGCGGCTTGCACGGCGCTTAAGCCGGTTTCCTCGGCCAGCGGATGGTGCACCCAGGCTACGAGGCGCAACCGCTTTGCTTCGCGCGCGAGACAAGGCGCGAACGCGGCCAGCGACAGCCCGTCGATGATCGCGGTCGTGTCGTCGGGCAATGCGACGAGTGCCGCATCCGCTGCCGCGATGGCGGTGCGATCCGGTTCGGGAAAGGTGCCTGCGAGTTCGATCACCTCGACGGATTGTCGGCGCGCGCGCAGGCGCTCGACGATGTTGCGCGCGAAGAGATAACCGCCGGTCAGCTGATCGATGGAGCCGGGGAGGATGAGGACAAGCCTCACAGTTTCCCTTCGAAGGCCGCCCAGGCGACCGGCGATTCGCGCAGCATCACCCGCATCGAAGCGAGTTCGCCGGCGATATCGGGACCGAGCGCGCCGGCGACGATCCGCGTTTTCATGCGGCGAAAAATGTCGCCGGCCAAAAACTCGGTGGTGGTGTTGCGCCCCTTGTAGCCGGCGACCTCGTCGAGGTTGCGGTAATTGATCTCGCCCAGCACCGCCTTCAGTGTGTCTAGCGCCTTGCCGATGTCGCAGATCAATCCGTCCGCGTCGAGTTCGGCGCGGCGGAACTCGACCTCGACTTCATAGGTGGCGCCGTGCAGGCGCTGGGCGGGGCCGAAGATGTCGCCGACGAAACTATGGGCGATCATCACGTGGTCGCTGACGGCAAGACTGTACATGGGTGCGATCCTAGCGGTAGCGCACGATCTCGCACAACGCGCCATCGGGCGCCGTTGCGAGCCGTGTCATGGTTTGCGGCAAATCGGCGAAACGCGATTCGCCGGTGATGAGGTGGTCGTAGACCGGATCGGCGAGCAGGTCCAAGGCCGCAATCAATCGCTCGCGATGGGTGACCGTCGCGCGGCGCGAGGGTGCGACGGCGCCGACCTGCGAGGCGCGCAAGGTCAAACGCTTGCTGTGAAAATTCTCGCCGAGCGGCACCGCGATGCGTTTGTCGCCGTACCACGAGAGTTCCAAGACCGTCGCCTCGAAGGCCGCGAGCGACAAGGCGGTGGCGAGGCCGGCTTCGCTGGCGCTCGTGTGAATGACGAGGTTGTTGTCGCCTTTGGCATCGGCCGGCAGCGCGAAGTCGCAACCAAGCTTTGCCGCGATGGCGGCGCGGCGCGGATCGATGTCGATCAATTGCAGGCGAACCTTCGACAGGCCCTTGAGCAGCGACGCGACGAGACAGCCGACCACGCCGGCGCCAACCACCGCGATGCGATCGCCGATCCAGGCGCCCGAATCCCATTTCGCGTTGAGCGCGGTTTCCATGTTGGCGGCCAGCGCCGCGCGCGCATCGGGCACCGCATCGGGGACCGGCACGACGGAGTCGGCCGGGACGATATAAAAATCCTGATGCGGATAAAGGCAGAAGACGCGCTTGTCTTTCATCGCGGGCGCGCCGTCTTCGACGATGCCGACCGAGGCATAGCCGTATTTCACCGGTCCGGGAAAATCCCCGTCCTGAAAAGGACAGCGCATCGCCTGATACTGGCTCTCCGGTACCGCGCCGTTGAAGACGAGGCTCTCGGTGCCGCGGCTGATACCGCTGGTCAGGGCGCGGACCAGAACCTCGCCGGGTTTCGGTTCGGGAAGTGTCGTCGTTCGAAGGATGCCGCGTCCCGGCTGTTCGAGCCAGAACGCGCGCGCCTCAATCGTCATCGCCGCCATCGAAGATGCACTCGAACAGCACATCTTCGCCGAGGGTGAAGCGGCGGATGCGTGGTCGCATGCCGTGACCGGGCTCGACGATTTCGGGCAGCGTGACGCTCGGCCGGCCCGAGCCGAGAATGACCGGCGCGACCGCCAGATGCAGGCGATGCAGCAATCGCGCGCGCAGGAAATGCGAGACGGTGACGCCGCCGCCCTCGATCAACAGCCAATGCAGGCCGCGCGCGGCCAATGCGGTCATGATCGCGCCCGGCGCCACGATGCCGTTCTCGCGTGGCAGCGACAGGATTTCGGCCGCGCCGGCGCGGCCACCCGCTGCCGCGCGATCCGCCGCGGCGATGACGAGGGTCGGCGCGCTGGTGTCAGTGAAGACGCGATGATCGGGTCCGAGCTTGCGCTCGGGATCGATCACCACGCGGACCGGATGCTTGCCGTCGCAATGCCGCACGGTGAGCTGCGGGTCGTCGTGCAGGATGGTGTCGGCGCCGACCACGACGGCGTCGGCCAGCGCGCGCAGGCGATGGGTGTGGCGCAGATCCTCGTCGCCCGAAATCCAGCGCGAGGCGCCGCACGCGGTCGCGATCCGCCCGTCGAGGCTTTGGGCCAGATGCGCGAGCGCGAAGCTTTGCCCCGGCGGCACGGCGCAGAGCGGGCCGTAAAGCTCCGCGAGCTCGCCCAGATCGGTCAACGGCGCGGCGGCGCCGCGACGGCGCGCCAGTACCCGTCGCCATTGCGCGTCGGTGCGCGTGGCTATGTCGCCTTCGGCCGGCATGCTAAACCCCTTTTCCCTACAACGTAATATGAGGCAAGGAGTGGGGCTTGGGGACAAACAATTTTTCGCGAGTGGTGGTTCCAAGCCCTTTCGGCGCCGCGAACGCGGTCACCGCGTTCCGGGGCGGCTGCCTCCTCGTCGCCATCGTCGCGGGTCTTGCCCTGCCCGGACCGACCGGTCGCTGGATCGCGGCGGGAATCGCGGCGGCGGCGCTGCTGCTTGACGGTCTCGACGGATTTCTCGCCCGCCGTCTCGGCCAGGCCAGCGCGTTCGGCGCGCGGTTCGACATGGAAACCGATGCTTTCGCGATGCTCGCGCTGGCGTTCCTGGTCTATGCGCTTGGCCAGGCCGGACCGTGGGTCCTTCTCAGCGGGCTTCTGCGTTATATCTTTATCGTGGGCGGTTGGGTGTTTCCGCGCCTCGCCGCCCCGCTGCCGCCGAAGAAGCGGCGGCAAACGGTCTGCGTGGTGCAGATGGCGGCGCTGATCCTGGCCTTGGCGCCGCCGGTCACGCCGGCGGTGGGCGGATGGATTTGCCTCGCGGGTCTGATCCTGCTGGGCTATTCCTTCGCGATTGATACGGCCTGGCTGATGCGGAACGGCCGGACGGAAAACGAGGCGACGGGTTGAGCGACGGAACACAAAAGACGGCGACGCATTTGCTGCGCAATGTCGACCGGGTGATCGGCGATTTGCGGCGCGGCGTGATCGCGATCATCGCCGACGACGATCGCGCGCTGGGCGTTCTCGCCGCCGAGACCGCGACGGCGGAGTCGCTGGCCCAACTCGCGTCTCTCGGGTCGGGCAGCGTCGCGCTCGCGTTGACGCGCCGGCGCGCGGCGGTGCTGGGCCTGGCGCCGGCGGCGAGCAGCCCCGGCGGCTCGATTGTTCTGACACTGCCGCCCGGCACCGAAGCATCGTTTCTGCATCGCCTCGCCGATCCCGGCGCCGCCGTGGTCGGCCTGGGGCTCGCATCGCCCAGCGGCGACCGCACCGCCGACGCGGCGGTCGAACTGACCAAGCTCGCGCGGCTCTTGCCGGCGGCGGCGATCGTCGAGATCGCACTCAAGGATGCGGGCGCCATCGCGGCGGCGGAAGGCTTGTTGATGTTGAGCGCGGCTGACGTGTTCGCCTATCAGGATGCTGAATCACGAAGCCTGACGATCGTCAGCGAAGCGCGCGTGCCGCTGGAAGATGCCGAGGAGACGCGCCTCATTCATTTCCGTCCGCGCGATGGCGGCGTCGGCCATGTCGCGATCGTGATCGGCGATCCCGATCCGACCAAGCCGGTGCTCGTGCGGCTTCATTCGGAATGTTTCACCGGCGACCTGCTCGGTTCGATGCGCTGCGATTGCGGCGATCAGTTGCGCGGCGCGATCGCCGAGATCGCCAAGAGCGGCGGTGGCGCGGTGCTTTATCTCTCGCAGGAAGGACGCGGCATCGGCCTCGCCAACAAGCTGCGCGCCTATGAATTGCAAGACGCGGGTTTCGACACGATCGACGCCAACGAGTTGCTGGGTTTCGACGCCGACGAGCGGGTCTATCTGCCGGCCGCCGAGATGCTGCGCAAACTCGGGTACAACAGCGTGCGCCTGCTCACCAACAATCCGGAAAAGGTGGCGGCGCTGACACGCTGGGGGATTACCGTGGCCGAACGCGTGCAACATGCGTTTCCCGCCAACGCCCATAACGAACGTTACCTGCGCACCAAGGCGATACGCGGCGGTCACCTGCTCTGACCATCCGACGCGAACTTGCCCGGCAATTTCTGCCGGGCGATGCATCGGCGTCCGCGCAATAGCTTGATTCGACACGATGTCGCGCTTGGCATCCCGCTTGCAGTTAAGCTGGCATGGGTGTCCTCCACTATGTGCCGTTGACGTCATCGACCAGCGCGGTCCCCGCGGCGGCGGCGGCGAAACCGTCGACCACGACGGCGTCCGATGCGAAGTCGGGTGGCGCGACGCTGTGGTCGAACGGCAGTTTCGGTTTCAAGGACCTGCTCGATATCGTCAACCCGCTCCAGCATCTGCCGGTGATCGGCTCGGTCTATCGCTATCTCACCGGCGACGAACCTTCGGGCGGCGCGCGCATCATCGGCGACGCGATCTTCGGCGGTCCGATCGGCTTCGGCACCGGCGTCGTCAGCGCCATGCTGACGGATTCGAAGGGCCACGATCTCGGCGAACGCGCGCTTGCCGCCGTGTTCGGCCCCCCCTCGAGCGATGGTCCGATCGTCGGCACGCCGACCATCGCCAACAATAACGTTCCACCCGCCGCGGCGCCGCTGCAGACCGCGCGCGCCGCCGTTGCCGCCGTGCCCCAGGCCGCGCCGGCCGTGGCCGCCCAGGATCAGCCGGTTCGTCAGCCGGTCGGCCTGCCGGTCGCCACCCCGGACATGGCCGGCCTGTTCCGGTCCGCACCCGCCGCCGCGCCGGCGGCGACGCCCGAACAGGCGTTCCTCGCCCAGGCTGCTTCGGTGCAGCGCCAGGCCGCCAACGGCCAGACCCTCAATAACCGGGCGGTGCCGCTCGAATTGACCAGCAATCTCCTACCGGTTTCCCGGCCTGCCGCGCGGCCCGCCGCTCCGGCCCAGCCGACCCTTTTGGCGCCGCCCGTGCCGGCCACGGCCACCCCGGCGTCCTCGACCCCCGCCGCCGGCCCGGCCGATCCGGCTCCAGCCGCCAACGGCTCCAATCCGATCGCGCAAAAGATGCTGGACGCCCTGACCAAGTACCAGCAGCTGAAAAAGGCGGAAGAACAAGGGGATAGCGCCCAGGACCCGGCACCACCCAAGGTCGATCTGTCGCTTTAAGCCGCCGCCCGGCTCCCTTGGGGGGCCTTTGTCGCACTGCGAAATAGGACCACTTTGGTCCTTGAATGAAACAATCCGCGATCTTATTTGTTGATAACGATGGGCGACCATACGGCACCCAGACGTCCCGCAAAGCTGACGAGCGGCTCGACAAGGAACCGATCTTCTCGCCGGCATGAACCTTCCCCTCTCCGGGGCGGGGTACGGGGGGTAGCGAGGGAAAGTAAGACCGATGAGCATGAAATTTGATTCCAGCCTGAGCCGTTTCGTCACCGAGGCGAAGCGGTACCCGATGCTGACGCACGAACGCGAACGCGAAGTCGCGGCGGCGTGGCATGAGAAGACCGACCGCGCCGCGCTCGACGAGCTGGTCGGCAGCCATCTTCGCCTAGTGGTGAAAATTGCGCGCGGTTTCGCCGGCTACGGTCTGCCGCTCTCCGATCTTGTCGCCGAAGGCAATGTCGGCTTGATGCAGGCGGCCGAAAAATTCGATCCCGATCGCGGCTTCCGTTTCGCGACCTACGCGATGTGGTGGATCCGCGCCTCGATCCAGGAATACATCCTGCATTCCTGGTCGCTGGTGAAGATCGGCACGACGGCCGCGCAAAAGAAGTTGTTCTTCAACCTGCGCCGGCTCAAGGCCCAATTGCAGCAATTCGAGCAGGGCGACCTGCCGAGCGAGGCGGTCACGGCGATTGCCGTCGAACTCGACGTCTCGGAAAACGAGGTCATCGAGATGAACCGCCGGTTGGGCGGAGCCGATACCTCGCTCAACGCGCCGTTGGGCGGCGAAGCCGAAAGCGAATGGCTGGAACTTCTCCCCGACGAACGCCCGAGTCAGGAAACCGTCCTGGGCGATCTCGAGGAAGGCCGCCGCCGCCGCGATCTCCTGGGCGTCGCCTTGAAGAAGCTCAACCCCCGCGAACGCGAGATCGTGGTCGAGCGCCGCCTGAAGGATGAGCCGGCGACGCTCGAAGAACTCTCGCATAAATACGCGGTCTCGCGCGAGCGCATCCGCCAGATCGAAGTGCGGGCGTTCGAGAAACTGCAAAAGGCGGTAACCGCCGCCAACATCTCGCACGCGCCGGAACGCATCGCCGCCTGATCCGACACGCCCGCGCGCTGCCGCGCCGTCCATGGCGACGGTGGCGCGCGAGAGCGGAACGCCGCTGTGGCGATAGGTCCGAAGGGCCGGTCGTCGCGGCGGCGTTTGTCTATCCGGTCGTCATCGAATCGCCATCATCGAAGCCCAAGACAGGCGGACGATGCGGCGCGGTTCCGATTATGCTAGAAAGCCTTCTCAAAGCCGGGCGTGAGGCGCGCACCGGCATCAGACGTAGGATTTCAGCGTTTATGGCGCGACGCAGTACCGGTTCATCCGGCGACCGTGGCGCGCGCGAGCCTCGGCGCGCGCCCTCCGACAAGAAACCCGCCGCTCAAAAGAGCGGTGGCGGGATCGCCCGATTTTTCGTGATCGCGGCGCTCTGGTGTTTCATCGCCGGAATCGGCGTGCTCGGTATCTTCGCGCTGACCCTGCCCGATACCGGCGATCTCACCGCCGCCCAGCGCAAGCCGAGCATCACGCTTCTTGCCACGGATGGCTCGCTGGTCGCGACCTATGGCGATCTCTTCGGCGAGGCGCTGCGTCTGCGCGACTTGCCGAAATATCTGCCCGAGGCGGTGATCGCGACCGAGGACCGGCGCTTCTACGGGCATTTCGGCATCGATCCGTTCGGCCTCATCCGCGCCGCCTTCGTCGATCTGCGCGCCGGGCATATCGTGCAGGGCGGCAGCACGATCACCCAACAGCTCGCCAAGAATCTGTTCCTGACGCCCGATCGCACGATCACGCGCAAGATCCAGGAGACCATGCTCGCGCTCTGGCTCGAGCATAAATTCTCCAAGGATCAGATCCTCGAAATCTATCTCAACCGCGTCTATCTCGGCGCCGGCGCGTTCGGCGTCGATGCCGCCTCGCATCGCTATTTCGGCAAATCGGCGCGCAACCTCACGCTCTACGAGGCGGCGGTGGTGGCCGGACTTTTGAAGGCGCCGTCGCGCTTCTCGCCGGCCAACGACAAGGACCTCGCGGCGGCGCGCGCCAACCAGGTGCTGGCCAACATGGTCGATGCCGGCTTCATCACCGATGCCGAGATCAAGACGGCTGCGCTGCAAAAGACGCCGCTCGCCAAGACCGAGACCGTGCGGCGCGGCAGCCGCTATTTCGCCGACTGGATCGCCGATCAGATTCCGAGCTTCAGCGGCACGCAAGGCCGCGACCTCATCGTGACCACGACGATCGATCCGCGCATGCAGGTCGCGGGCGAGACCGCGATCACCAACACGCTCAGCCGCGAAGGCGAGAAATCCGAAGTCGACCAGGCGGCGCTCGTCGCGATGGCGCCCGACGGCGCGATCCGCGCCATGGTCGGCGGCGGCGATTACGCCGACAGCCAGTTCAACCGCGCGACCCAGGCACTGCGCCAGCCCGGCTCGTCGTTCAAGCCGATCGTCTATCTCGCCGCCGTCCAGCGCGGGTTGAAACCCACCGATCATTTCATCGATCAGCCGATCCGCATCGGCAAATGGGAACCGAAGAACTACGAGGGCAAATATCGCGGCGACGTGAGCGTCGCCGATGCGATCGCGCTGTCGATCAACACGGTCGCGGCGCAGGTCCTGCAGCGCGCCGGGCTCGACAACGTGATCGCGACGGCGCGCCAGCTCGGCATCACCGCCGACCTCACGCACGACGCCAGCCTGGCGCTCGGCACCAGCGAGGTCTCGCTGATCGAACTGACGGCGGCCTATGCGCCCTTCGCCTCGGGCGGCATCGGCGCGTGGCCCTACGGCATCATCGAAATTCGCGACGCGCATGGCGGCGTGCTCTATCGCCGCGACGGCTCGGGGCCGGGACGGGTGGTCGATGCCGGCGCGGTCGCGACGATGAATCAATTGCTGACCGGCGTGATCAGTTACGGCACCGGCAAGGCGGCGCGGCTCGACCGGCCGGCCGCCGGCAAGACCGGCACGACGCAGGATTCACGCGACGCGCTGTTCATCGGCTACACCGCCGATCTCGTCACCGGCGTGTGGTTCGGCAATGACGACGATTCGCCGATGGCGGGAGTCACCGGCGGAACCCTGCCGGCGCGGACCTGGCATGAATTCATGGCGGTGGCGACCAAGCCGATGCCGATCCGGCCGCTGCCCGGCGAGGCTGGCGCTGCGGTCGCGGTCGCCTCGGGCGCGCCGCCATCGGCATCGCCGGCCAAGCAACCGGTCTCGGGCTTGAAGGGTCTGCTCGACAAGATTTTCGGCGGCGGCAATCCGGCGGTCGATCCGGCCCGCGCGACGCCCTATCAGCCGCAGAACCAGCCGGGAACCTGACGGTCTAAAAAATCCCGAGCCCGCGCAGCACGATGCGGCGATAGAAGCCCGACAGCACTGATGCGCCGAGCGCGACCACGATGAAATTGGCGCAGGTCCCGATCACCCCGCGCAGGATGAAAAAGCCGAGCGGCAGTTTGCCGGCGGCCTGATCGAGATGCAGCCCGGCGAAAATGCCGCCGAGGATCAGCACGAGCGCCATCACCGTCGGCAAACACGCGACGATGCCGCAACCGAACAGCCGCCAGGTATTGCCGCGCGCGATCTGCCACGCGGCGCGGACCGACAGGGGCTTGCCGTAAGCGGCGGCGGGAAAGACCAGCGCGCACCGCATCGTGCCGACCCAGATCAGCGAGACGACGAGCCCGGCGATCGGCGCGACATAGGGCGGCGCGTCCTGCGCGCTGGCGACGATGAGGGTCGCCATCAACGCCGCCGAGACGATATAGAGCAGCAAGGTATAGCCGAGGAACCGGCCCCAGGCGGGCAGAAAGAGCTCCTTGGGCGGTTCGCGGTCGCCGGAAAACAGGCTGCGCTGATGCCAACGCACGGCGAAGGCGTTGAGGCAGAGCAGCCCGGCCAGCGCCTCGATGAGATCGCTGACGCCGAAGCTGAAATTGTCGCCGTGCCAGCCCGGCAAGGCGCGCCAGCCGAGATAGGTCGTGAGATAACCGGGCAACAGGGTCGCGGCGAGCATGACCAGCAGGGGCAGCCAGGCCAGATCGAACAGGATCGCGATGCGTCCGAAGACGGCGCGATAGGCCTCGACCGCCACCGTCGCGACCGGCACGATCACGCGCGCGCCGACATCCGCCATTCCCGCATCTCCCCAGCTTTCGCGCGGAGTCTAGCCGATCGATCGCGGTATAGACAGGAGCGCGCCGGACAAGATTGACCCGGAATAACCAATCCGGTGGTGGTTCTAGGCGGCGCCGGCGTCGAGCGCGTAGCCTGCCGCGCGCACGGTGCGGACCAGATCCTTGTGGCCGCCTTCGTTCAGGGCCTTGCGCAGCCGGCGGATATGGACGTCGACGGTCCGCAGCTCGACTTCGGCGTCGCGGCCCCAGACCGCGTCGAGCAATTGCTCCCGCGAGAACACCCGGCCCGGCCGCTCGAGGAAGAAGCGCAGCAGACGGAATTCGGTCGGCCCCAGATGAATCGATTGCCCGGCGCGGCTGACGCGATGGGCGGAGAGATCGAGGGCAAGATCGCCCATGCGCAGGATCTCGGCGCTGACGGCGGGACGCGCGCGGCGGATGACGGCGCGTAAGCGCGCGACCAGTTCGCCGGTGCTGAAGGGTTTGGTGACGTAATCGTCGGCGCCGCTGTCGAGGCCGCGCACCCGATCGCTTTCCTCGCCGCGCGCGGTCAGCATGATGATCGGCACTTCGCGCCAGGCCGGATTGCGCCGGATCTGCCGGCAGAGTTCGAGGCCCGATACGCGCGGCAGCATCCAGTCGAGCAGCACCGCGTCGGGCACCAGCTCTTTCATGTGCAACAGGGCTTCCTCGCCGTCGCGCGCCTCGGCGACGTCGAAGCCCTCTTTGTCGAGGTTGTAACGCAGCAGCGTGAGCAACGCCGCTTCGTCTTCGACGACGAGAACGTTGGGACGCATCAGGCAGCGCCTTCCTTGCCCTCCTCATGCCGCGGCGCCTCATAGGCTGAGGTGTTGTCGCGCTTCGGGCGGATCTGGCCGAGCGGCGTGCCGTGGACCTGGAAATAGAGCGTCTCGGCGATGTTGGTGGTGTGATCGCCGATGCGTTCGAGATTCTTCGCCATGAACAGAAGATGGGTGCAGGGCGTGATGTTGCGCGCGTCCTCGATCATGTAGGTGAGCAGCTCGCGAAAGAGGCTGGTGTACATCTCGTCGAGTTCTTCGTCGCGCAGCCAGACCGCGAGTGCCTTGTCCGCGTCGCGTTCGACATAGGCATCGAGCATGTCCTTGACCATCGACTGGCACAGCGCGCCCATGCGCGGCAGCGCATAGACCGGGCGCACCGGCGCGGTCTGGTTCAGCACGATCGAACGCTTGGCGACGTTGGCGGCGTAATCGCAAATCCGCTCGAGATCGGTCGCGGTCTTCAGCGCGGCGACGATCTGGCGCAGATCGCGCGCCATCGGCTGACGCAGGGCGAGGAGGCGGACGACCAGGCTTTCGACTTCATGCTCGAGCTGGTCGACCTTGGTATCGCCCTCGATGACTTCGCTCGCCAGCTCGCTGTCGCGCTTGACCACCGCGTCGATCGCACCGGCCAGCTGGCTTTCCGCCATGCCGCCCATCTCCGCGATGGTGTTGTCGAGCCGCTGCAGTTCTTGGTCGTAGCTCTTGATGATGTGTTCGGCGACCATGATATGCCTCTCGCTCTCAGCCGAAACGGCCGGTGATGTAATCTTCGGTCTGGCGTTCTTTGGGGTGGGTGAAGATGCGCTCGGTCTCGTCGAATTCGATCAGCGTGCCGAGATACATGAACGCGCAATAATCCGAGCTGCGCGCCGCCTGCTGCATGTTGTGGGTGACGATCGCGATCGTGTAGTCGGATTTCAATTCGGCGATCAGTTCCTCGACGCGCTGGGTGGAGAGCGGATCGAGTGCCGAGCACGGCTCGTCGAGAAGCAGGATCTCGGGCTTCACCGCGATCGCGCGGGCGATGCACAGACGCTGCTGCTGGCCGCCCGAGAGCGACAGGCCACTTTGTTTGAGCTTGTCCTTGGCTTCGTCCCACAACGCGGCGCGACGCAGGGCCTGCTCGACGCGCGCGTCGAGATCCTGCGCCGACAGCTTTTCGTAAAGCCGGATGCCGAAGGCGATGTTGTCGTAGATCGACATCGGGAACGGCGTCGGCTTCTGGAACACCATGCCGATCCGCGCGCGCAGGAGGTTGAGGTCCTGGCCGGGCGTCAGGATGTCGTGCCCGTCGACCAGTACCTGGCCGGTGGCGCGCTGGCCGGGATAGAGGTCGTAGATGCGATTGAGGACGCGCAGCAAGGTCGACTTGCCGCAGCCCGAGGGGCCGATGAAGGCGGTGACGCGGCGGTCGTAGAGGTCGATGTTGATGCCCTTGAGGGCCTCGTAATTCTTGTAATAGAAGCGCAGATCCTTCACCGCGACCTTGGTCTGCGGCACCGCGCGCTCAGCGGTATGGCTCGCCGACACCATGGGCGCCTGGGCCAGGGAGGCGGCGCGTGCCGGCATCGGGGGGTGGGCGGGAGTTTGCACAGGGCTCACTTCGATTGTCATTTGGTATCGCCGCTCCAGCTTGCAAGCATTCGGGCAATGATGTTGAGGATAAGAATGGTAAAGGTGATCAGCAAGGCGCCGCCCCAGGCGAGGCGTTGCCAGTCGGCATAGGGGCTCATCGCGAACTGGAAGATCACGACCGGCAGATTGGCCATCGGCGCGTTCATGTTGGTGCTGCCGAACTGGTTGTTCAGCGCGGTGAACAGGAGCGGCGCGGTCTCGCCGGCGATGCGGGCGACCGCCAGCATCACGCCGGTCAGCATCCCCTGGATCGCCGCGCGATAGGTCACCATGACGACGACCTTCCATTGCGGCGCGCCCAGCGCGAAAGCCGCCTCGCGCAGGCCCGCGGGGACAAGGTTCAGCATGTCCTCGGTGGTGCGCACCACCACGGGAATGACGATGATGGCGAGCGCGATCGAGCCCGCCCAGGCCGAGAAATGCCCCATCGGCACGACGATCGCGACATAGACGAAAAGGCCGATCGCGATCGACGGCGCGCTCAGCAGGATGTCGTTGACGAAACGGGTCACCTCGGCGAGCACGCCGGTGCGGCCGTATTCGGAAAGAAACGTGCCGGTGAGGATGCCGACCGGCGTGCCGACCAGCGTTGCCGCGATGGTCATCACCACGCTGCCGAAGATCGCGTTGGCGAGACCGCCCTGACTGCCCGGCGGGGGCGTGGTCTGGGTGAAAGTCGCGAGGTTGAGCGCCGGCACGCCTTCGGCGAGGAGCGTGCCGAGGATCAGGAACAGGATCAGCAGCGCCAAGCCGGTGGCGCCGAGCGACAGGGCCAGGATGACGAAGTTGCGGGCGCGCCGGCGGTTGTAGAGGGTCATTTCGCCGCCTGTCTCTCGATCCGCAGCAGCATCAGCTTGGCGGCGGCGAGGACGACGAAGGTGATGAAGAAGAGAATGAGGCCGAGTTCGATCAGCGACGAGGTATAGAGCGGACCCGTCGCCTCGGTGAACTCGTTGGCGAGCGACGCCGAGATCGTGGTGCCGGGCGCCAACAAGGATGGGCTGATGCGGTGCGCGTTGCCGATCACGAAGGTGACCGCCATCGTCTCGCCGAGCGCGCGACCGAGGCCCAGCATGACGCCGCCGACCACGCCGACGCGGGTAAACGGCAACACGATGTTGCGAACGACTTCGGCGGTGGTGCAGCCGACGCCATAGGCGCTTTCGCGCAGCATCGGCGGCACGGTCATGAACACGTCGCGCGTCACCGCGGCGATGAAGGGCAGCACCATGACGGCGAGGATGAACCCGGCGGTGAGGATGCCGAGACCCAGAGGCGGACCGCTGAACAGAATGCCGAAGCCGGGAATTTCGCCGAGCGTCGCCTTGAGGAAGGGCTGCACCGTGCTCTGCAGAAACGGCGCCAGCACGAAGAGGCCCCAGATGCCGTAGATGATGCTGGGGATCGCCGCGAGGAGTTCGATCAGGGTGCCGATCGGCCGGCGCAGCGATGGCGGGCATAATTCGGTGAGGAAGATCGCGACGCCCAGGGCGAGGGGCACGCCGATCAGCATGGCGATGATCGAGGTGACGATCGTGCCGTAGATGGCGGGCGCGCCGCCGAAGATTTGTTTGACCGGGTTCCAGGTCGAATCGACGAGAAAGGTGAAGCCGAACGCGCGGATCGCCGGTAGCGCCCCGATGAAGAGCGCCAGCATGATCGCGCCGAGCAGCAGAAGGACTCCGACCGCGAATAGCTTGGTGGTGCCCCGGAACAGCATGTCTTCAAGCTGTTGCCGCCGCATCCGGTTGGTGGAAGTCGTTGTAACAACTAAGGAATCGGCCATTCCTAGCGCCGTTTGCCGTGTTCGGTGACCATGCTCCGCCTACCCCTCGCGGCCGGTTCCGGCCGCTATTTTGGGGCTCAGGAGTACAGGCGCTCGGTTGCGGTTTTATGACAGCCGGCGGGGCCGCCGGGGCCGAATTCAGCCGTTGGCGATCGGCAGGTGAACCGTGAAGACCGAGCCCTGGCCGAGCTCGCTGTCGATGTCGAGGGCGCCCCGGTGGTGGCTGACGATATGTTTGACGATGGCGAGGCCGAGCCCGGTCCCGCCCATCTCGCGCGAGCGCGCCGGGTCGACCCGGTAAAAACGCTCGGTCAGGCGCGGCAGGTAGTCGCGCGCGATTCCGGGCCCATGGTCGCGGACGGAAACGGCGATGCCGGGGCTGCGTTGTCCGGGACGCGCGCCCGGCAGGATGCGGCTCGACGCCTGTGCCGAGATATCGACCGTGCTGCCCATGCCGCCATATTTGATCGCGTTGTCGAAAAGGTTCTGGAACACCTGGGCGAGTTCGTCGGCGTCGCCGAGGACCGGCGGCAGATCCTCGGGCAGGTCGAAGACGAAACGCACCTGGCGCGACGCGGCGCGCTGTTCCAGCGCGTCGGCGACGGTGCGCAGGACGTCACGGATGACGACCGCGCCGGTCGGCGCGCGGTGCTCGTTCATCTCGATCCGCGACAGCGACAGCAGATCGTCGACGAGACGCGACATCCGTCCGGCCTGCTCGGCCATAATCGCGAGGAAGCGTTCGCGCGCGGTCGCGTCGTCGCGCGCGGGGCCGCGCAGGGTCTCGATGAATCCGATCAGCGAGGCGAGCGGCGTGCGCAGCTCGTGACTCGCATTGGCGACGAAATCGGCGCGCAGCCGCTCGGTCCGTTTCAGCGCGGTCAGGTCGTGCAGCAGCAGCACCGCGGCGGCGCCCTCGGAGGTCGGCGGCGAGAGGCGCGCGATCCGCGCCGAGAGGTGCCGTTCGACCGGTGCCGCCATCTCGAACTCGACGACGCGATCGCCCTCGCCGCGTAACACCGCGTCGGTCGCGTTGAGCACCGCGGGATTGCGCAGCGCGCCGGCGAGGTCGCGATCGATCAGCCGGTCGCCCAGAAGATGAATCGCGGCGTCGTTGGCGCGCACGATGCGCCGCCCGGTGTCGAGCAGCAGCAACGGTTCCGGCAATGCCGCCTGCACCGCGCGGGTCGCCGCGAGTTCCAACGCGCGGGTCTTGGCGGTGGCGCGGATCTCGCGGGCCCACCGGCTGAGGGTAAGCCAGAGTTCGCGGACCAGCGGGCTCCAGGTCTCGACCTCGGGATTGGCGTTCTCGTCGGCGGCCATGGCGCGGATCGCCGCTTCGATCGCGACGATCCCGGTGATCAACGGGCGGAGCAGGAGCGCCAACAGACCATAACCGACGAGCGCGGCAATCCACGCCGGCGCGGCATCGAGGAAATCGGCGAACGTCAGAAAGACGAGGATCAAAAACAGCGGCAGCGACAGGAAAAGCGCGCCGAGCAGCAGCCGCGGCAGCGCGTTCATGGACGTGCGAGGAGAAAATGCGAGGCAGCGATTCCGGCCTTCATCGGCCGGAGTCTAACGGATACCGCCGATTCAGCGCCAGCGCAGGAAGATGCGTTCGAATACGGTGATCGCAGCGCCGATGCTGAGGCCGAGGATCGAGAGGATCACCACGCCCGCCATCAGATCGTCCGACTGCATCAAATTGCCGGCAGTGAGCAGGAAGGCGCCGATGCCGTATTGCGCGCCGATCATTTCGGCGGCGACGACCAGGATCAGCGCGGTCGAGACCGAAATGCGGAAGCCCGAGAGAATGCCGGGCAAGGCCGACGGCATCATGATTTTCCAGATGATGCCGCTGGTCGGCATGTTGAAGCTTTGCGCCATGCGGATGAGATTGCGCGGCACCGCATCGACGCCGGCGAGGGTCGCGATGATGGTCGGGAAGAACACGCCCGAGGCGATGGTGACGACTTTCGGCGTTTCGCCGATGCCGAGCCACAGGATGAGCAGCGGCAGCAGCGCGATCTTCGGCACCGGATAGATCGCCGAGACGAGCGGCATGCCGACCGCGCGCGCCGACGAGTTGAGGCCCATCGCCACGCCGATGGCGAGACCGAGGCCGGTGCCGATGAACCAGCCCGTGCCGATGCGGCTCAGCGAGGCCGACATGTGAATCCAGAGATCGCCCGATACGACGAGCTGCCACAGCGCGATGCAGATGCTGGCGGGCGAGGGCAAGAACACCGGATCGATCCAGCCCGCCGAGATCGAAACCTGCCAGAGCGCGATGATGCCGGCAAAGGCGACCCAGGAATAAAGCGGCTGCGGCACGGCCATGAAACCGCCGCCGCGGAACTCGACCTCGCGACGCTGGGGCGATCCGGATGACGGCAGGACGGACGGTCCGGATGCTGCAATCTCACTCATGGATCACCTCTCGATCGGCTACCGATGCTTCGTCGCGGATCAGCGACCATAATTTGTTGCCCAGATCGGCCAGCGTGATCACGGCCGCTTTGTCGGTCCGCTCGCGCTGGGGAATCGGGATACTGACCACTTCCTTGATCCGCCCGGGACGCCGCGACAATACCACGACCCGGTCGGCCAGGCGCAACGCTTCCTGGAAGTTATGGGTGACGTAAATCCCGGCGATCCGCTCGCGCAGCAGCAGATCGAGGAAATCCTCCATCAGCAGATCGCGGGTCTGGGCATCGAGGGCGGAGAGCGGCTCGTCCATTAGCAGCACGGCCGGTTTGACGACCAGGGCGCGGGCGATGCCGACGCGCTGCTTCATGCCGCCCGAAAGCTGCTTTGGGAGGGCGCCGGCGAAATCGGTGAGACCGGTACGCGCGAGCGCGTCGGCAATGCGCGCGTTGCGCTGTCCCGACGGGAGCCGGTGATGCTCGAGCGGCAGGCCGACATTCTGGGCGACGGTGCGCCACGGCAACAGGGCGAAATCCTGGAAGATGAAGGTCAGCGGATTGAGGCAGTCGGCCGGCGGTTTGCCGTCGAGAAAGACCGAGCCTTCGCTCGCCTTGAGAATGCCGCCGACGATGCCGAGCAGGGTCGACTTGCCGCAACCCGAAGGCCCGATCACCGCGACGATCTCGCCCTCGCGGACATGCACCTTGATGTCCTCGAGCACGAGAAGCTCGTCGTAGGAATGGCGTTTGACGTCGATAATTACATCCATGTCGGGTCCGTTTACCGCGCCGCATCGCAGAAGACGAGCGGGGGCTCGATCCCCTGCCCGGCGAAAAATCCTGTGTTCACAGCGACATAGGCGGTCGCCGCGGGGGCTGTTCGGATCTCGAACGCCGGCACCCGAACGGCCATCAGCCGCCGGCGCCGCGTGCGCTCAAGGATGCCTGTCATGCCCCCGTTCCCTCGTTTTGATTATCGGTCGGCGTTGGCGCCGCGACCGGACGATATACCGTAACTCACCATAATGGGCACAAACAGGCCGGTCCACTCAAGGGGCCGGCGCGGGGTTAAGGCTAAGGCGCCACGATCGCATAGCGCGTGTCGATCAGGGATGCCGCGTCGATGTGGCCCTTGATCATGCCTTGCGCCTCGTACCAGTCGATCACCCGTTGGGTATCGGAGAGCGAGGCGCGGGCTTGCGGGTCGTAATAGGCGATGCCGGGTTTCACCACCTCGATCGGTTGCTGCAGGGCGGCGGCGGCGAGCGCGATCAGGTCGGCCGCGCCCGCCTGGTCGCCGCGTTTGCCGTCGGGGCCGACGAAGGCGTCGTCCCAAACCTTGTCCGCGTGGCGCAACGCGGCGAGGAAATGTTTGACCGTGTCGGGCCGCTCATTGGCGACCTTGGTCGGAGTGAAGGTGGCTTCGCTTTGGCCGCCGGGCAATTCGTCGCCGACCCAGCCGAGAATCTTGGCGTCGCCCTTGTTGACGAGTGCATAGGCATTGGCCGCCGTCTGGACCGCGCCATCCGCCTGGCCGCCCGACAGGGCCGAGGCGACGTTCGGATTGGATTGCAGCGCCAGCACGCGAACGTCCTTCAAATCGACGCCGTATTTCTCCAGGACGCGGGCGAGATTGTAATGGAGCGGCGTGCCGGTTTGGGTGATGGCGACCGAACGGCCTTTCAAATCCTTGAAGGATCGGACTCCGCCGGCATCCGCCTGTTTCGAGATGATGAAGCCGATGCTTTGAAAGCCCGCGTGCTCCCACGTGCCGGCGCCGATCATTTTGAGCGCGCCTTGATTGGCCAACGTGAAGAACGCGGCGGTCATCCCGGTGGTGCCGAAATCGATGTCGCCCGAGGTCGCGGCGACCGCGATCGGCTGGGCGGAGTCGAAGAAGATGATTTCATCGTCGAGCCCCTCCGCCTTGAAGAAGCCCCGGTCATGCGCGACCAGGATCGGCGCGCCGCCGAGCGAGCGGACGACACCGATCTTGATGTGCTCGGCCGCGCGAACGGGCATCGCGGCGAACAGCACCGCGGCGGCGAGAACCGCGAAACTCCGGGTCAGCATGTTTCGTCTCCTGGTTCGTGGAGGGCGTCGCGGGTCATTGCCCCGGCAGGCTCACGGCATAACGCTTGTCGATGATGTCTTCGGCGTTGAACTCGGTCTTCAGCATCCCTTGCGCGCGATACCACGCGACCTGATGCATCACGTCCTGCGCGTCGATCCGTGCCTCGGCATCCATGTAGCCGAGGCTGGTCGTCAGCGCCTCGGGCGCCTGGCCGGTATATTTGGCGAGGATGGTCAGGATCGCGGGCGCGGTCGCCTGGTCGGCGCGCCTGCCGGCCGCGTCGGTGAAGGCGTCGTGATAATCGTGCGTTGCCTTGCGCAACGCGCGCAGGAAGCGCTCGACCAGATCGTGTTTGTCGTTGGCGGTCTTGGTGGCGGTGAACGAAACCGACAACTGCCAGGGCGATTCGTCGCCGATATAGGCGAGCAGCTTGGCATCGCCTTTTTGAATCGCCGGCGTCACCCACGGCGCGATCGTCACCACCGCGTCGGCTGAGTTGCCGACCACCGCCGCGACCGCATTGGGATTGCTCTGCAACGGCATCAACCGAATACTCTTCAGGTCGAAATGATATTTATCGGCGAGCAGGCCGAGATCGTAATGAAAGGCCGAACCGATCTGGGTGATCGCCACGGAATGGCCGGCGAGATCCTTGACCGATCTTAGGCCCGCCTCGAAGGCCTTGTTCGAAGCGGCAACCGTGTTGGCGTGAAAGCTCGGCACTTCATGGGTCTGGCCGGCGATGATGCGCAGCTGGCCGGCGCCGGCGAGGCTGTAGAAGCCACCCGTTAATCCCGCCGACCCGAAATCGACCGCGCCCGACGCGACCGCCACGGCGATCGGTTCGCCCGCTTCGAAGAAAACATACTCGGGGGTGAGGCCCTCGGCGGCGTAATAGCCCTTGGCGTCGGCGATATAGAGCGGTCCGCCGACCGGCTTCTGGGTCCCGATCTTGATCGTCTCGGCCGAGGCTATCGACGATAGGAAAAGCACGGACAGGATCACGGCGGCGCGCGTCAGGCGTGTCGTTCGCTGTGTCATGGTACCCTCCCGGTCTCGTGCAGCCTTTGCGGCTTTCGCGTCATAGTATCGAGGCGGTTGAAGCGGTCAACGCTCGGGCATCGGCACGACAAAGCGTTTGTCGAGCAGCACATTGCCGTCGACCTCGTTCTTGATGAAGCCTTGCGCGCGATACCACGCGATCTGGTGCAGCACGTCCTTGATATCGACGCGTCCGGCGCCGTCGACATAGGCGATTGCGGGCCGCACCTGCTCGATCGTCTGGCCGACATAGGCGGCGACGATGGGGAGCACGTTGACCGCATCGGCCTCGTCGTGGCGCGTGCCGTCGGGCGCGGTGAAAGCATCGTGATAGTCGCGCTGCGCCTTGTGGAACGCGACGAGGAAGCGTTTGACTGTGTCGGTGTGCTCGTTGGTGAATTTGGTCGCGGCGATCACGGCGCCGAATTGCCACGGTGTCTCGTCGCCGACCCAGCCCAGCAACTTCACGTCGCCGCGCTGCGAACCGGGCATCGCGAAATTGCCCAGCACCGCGGCAGCATCGACCTGGCCGCCGGTCACCGCCGTCGCCACGTTGGCATTGGCCTGCAGCGGCACGATGCGGATCGTCTTCAGATCGACGCCATATTTGTCGGAAATCAGCGCGATGGAATAATGCAGCGCCGACCCGACTTGCGTGACGCCGATCGACTTGCCGGCGAAATCCTTGAACGATTTGAGTCCCGCATCCCAAGCGCGGTTGGACGCAACGATGGCGCTGCCGCGAAAGGTCGGGTGCTCCTGGATCTGGCCCGAGATGATGCGGATGGCGCCTTGCCCACCGAGCGAATAGAGCCCGGCGGTCATGCCGGTGACGCCGAAATCGATCGAGCCCGAAGTGACGGCAACGGCGACCGGCTCGGCCGCATCGAAGTTGACGAGTTCGACGGTGAGGCCCTCGGCGTCGAAATAGCCGCGCTGCTGGCCGATAATGACGATGCTGCCGGATGAGGTGCGCAGCGAGCCGATTTTGACGGTTTCGGCCTGGGCGGCGGCATACGTCAGAAGAACGGATATCGCGGCTGCTATGGCGCCAAGCGTGCCTTTGGGCATTCTCCGTAATCCTCCCGAACGTCTCGTCTTATCGCTTGCGCGATTTGCAGCAAGACTATCCGTGTGCGGGTGGAACCGTCAAACCGCTTCGAGGGGTCGGTGCCGCTAGACTTCGATGATGACCTTGAGCGCCTTCGTGTCGGCGGCATGTCCGAAGGTCTCATAAGCATCGAGAATATTGTCGAGCTTGAAGCGGTGAGTGATCAGGAGCTTGGCGTCGATCTTTTTCGACCGCACGATATTGAGAAGCATCGGCGTGCTGGCGGTATCGACGAGCCGTGTCGTGATGGTGATGTTGCGGTCCCACAGGCGCTCGAGGTGCAGGGCCACCTTGGTGCCGTGCACGCCGATATTGGCGATCGTGCCGCCGGGCGCGACGATCTGTTCGCATAATTCAAAAGTCGCCGGAATGCCGACCGCCTCGATGGCGGTGTCGACCCCGCGTCCGCCGGTCATCTTCATGATGGCGTCGACGGCCTTGCCGTCGGTGCTGTTGACGGTGGCGGTTGCGCCGAAGCGCTTGGCGACGGCGAGGCGATTGTCGTCGAGATCGACCATGATGAGTTCGGCGGGCGAATAGAACTGGGCGGTCAGCAACGCCGCGAGCCCGATCGGTCCCGACCCCACGATCGCCACGCTGTTTCCCGGTTGAACCTTGCCGTTGAGCACGCCGCATTCGAAGCCGGTCGGCAGGATGTCGCTGAGCATCACCAGGGCTTCTTCGTCCGCACCGGCGGGAATCGGATAGAGGCTGTTATCGGCATGGGGAATCCGCACAAACTCCGCCTGGGTGCCGTCGATGCTGTTGCCGAGAATCCAGCCGCCGGTCGTGCAATGGGAATACATCTGCCGCCGGCAATAGTCGCATTTGCCGCAGGCGCTGATGCACGAAATCAGGACGCGGTCGCCCGGCTTGAACGCGGTGACCGCTGATCCGATTTTGTCGACGATGCCGACGCCCTCGTGCCCGAGGATGCGGCCCGGCTTGCAGGTCGCGACGTCGCCCTTGAGGATATGCAGATCGGTGCCGCAAATCGTCGTTCTGGTGATCTTGACGATCGCGTCGGTCGGCGCGGCGACGTCCGGCTTCGGACGGTCTTCGAGCGCCTTCTGCCCAGGTCCGACATAAACGAGAGCTTTCATGGCTGACATCCTTGGCGGCTGTGATCGCGCGCGGGCTGACGATTACGGTCGGCCACCGGCGCGGAGTAGGCTCGGAAACTACTCAGCGCCTACCCGCAGTTTGAAACCGTGCCGCGCGGTGGTAGTTTCGCGTCATGCCAGATTCCCCTGCTGCACCGCCCAGCATTCCGGCGCCGCCGGAGGCAACGCCGGTGATGGCGCAATACCTCGAATTGAAGCGCGCGCATCCCGACAGTCTCCTGTTCTATCGGATGGGCGATTTCTACGAGTTGTTCTTCGACGATGCCGCGCGCGCAGCGGCGGCGCTCGACATCACGCTGACCAAGCGCGGCAAGCACGACGGCGAAGACATTCCGATGTGCGGCGTGCCGGTGCATGCCGCCGAGGCCTATCTCTCGCGCCTGATTCGCCAGGGCTTTCGCGTCGCCGTCTGCGAGCAGATGGAAGACCCGGCCGAGGCGCGCAAGCGCGGCGGTAAATCGCCGGTGCGCCGCGCGGTCGTCCGCATCGTCACGCCGGGCACGCTGACCGAGGACAATCTTCTCGACGCGCGCCGGCATAATTATCTCGCGGCATTGGCCGATGCCGGCGGCGATCTCGGCATCGCCTGGCTCGATCTCTCGACCGGCGAATTCGCCACCCAGGAAGTCGCGTCGTCAGGTCTTGGCGCAGTATTGGCGCGGATCGCGCCCGGCGAGTTGCTGGTGCCCGAACGGCTTTTGGCGCGGGCGGAACTCGCCGATGTTCTCAGCGATCACAAAGCCAATCTCACGCCGTTGCCGTCGAGCCGCTTCGACAGCGACAATGGCAGGAAGCGCCTCGAGGCCTTGTTCGGCGTGCGCGAACTGGCCGGGTTCGGCGCCTTCATGCGCGCGGAAATCGCGGCGGCCGGCGCGCTCGTCGATTACGTCGAACTGACGCAACAGGGCAAGCGGCCGCAATTGTCGCGGCCCTATCGGCTCGCCTCGGGCGAGGTGATGGAGATCGATGCGGCGACGCGGCGCAATCTCGAACTGACCGAGACGGTGACCGGCGAGCGTGGCGGCAGTCTGCTCGCGGCGATCGATCGCACGGTGACCGGCGCGGGCGCGCGGCTATTGGCCGATCATCTCGCTGCGCCGCTGACCGATGCCGCCGCGATCGAACGACGCCTCGATGCGGTTGCCTTTCTCGCGACGGCCGAGCGCTTACGCGAATCGTTGCGCGAGATTCTGCGCCGCTGTTCCGACATGGCGCGGGCGATGGCGCGGTTGGGGCTTGGGCGCGGCGGCCCGCGCGATCTGGCGGCTTTGCGCGACACGCTGAACGAGACCGCGAATTTGCGCGCGCTGCTGGGCGGTGTCGATTTCGCCGCACCACCCGCGCTGATCGCCGGGATCGAGCGCGACCTTGGCGCGCATGACGATTTCGTCGCCCATCTGGCGCGCGCGCTCGGGTCCGACCTGCCGCTCTTTACCCGCGACGGCGGGTTCATCGCGGCGGGATATTCGCCCGACCTCGACGAGTTGCGCGGCTTGCGCGACGAAAGCCGGCGCTTGGTCGCGGCGTTGCAAACCCGCTACGCCGCCGAGACCGGCGTCGCGGGGTTGAAGATCCGCCACAACAACGTGCTCGGCTACCACATCGACGTGACGCCGACTCACGCGCCGAAAATCGGCGAGGGATTCATCCATCGCCAGACGCTGGCCTCGTCGGTTCGCTTCTCGACCGTCGAATTGGGCGAACTCGAAAGCAAGATCGCCTCGGCCGGCGACAAGGCGCTGGCGCTCGAACTGCAATTCTTCGACGAACTGGTCATGGGTGCGAAGGCGCATGGCGATGCCATCGCGCTGGCCGCCGGGGCACTCGCCGCGCTCGATGTCGCCGCAGCTTTGGCCGAACTTGCGGTGGCCGAACGCTATTGCCGGCCGCGCGTCGACGGCACCGTCGCCTTTGCCATCCGTCAGGGCCGTCATCCGGTGGTCGAGGCGGCGTTGCGCCGCGCCGGGCAAAATTTCGTCGCCAATGATTGCGACCTGCGGGAGGAAAACCGGCTCTGGCTGCTGACCGGTCCCAACATGGCGGGCAAGAGCACGTTCCTGCGGCAGAACGCGCTGATCGCGGTGATGGCGCAGATGGGTTCGTTCGTGCCCGCCGAGGCGGCGCATATCGGCACGATCGACCGGCTGTTCAGCCGGGTCGGCGCGGCCGACGATCTGGCGCGCGGACGTTCGACCTTCATGGTCGAGATGGTCGAGGCGGCCGCCATTCTCAATCAGTCGGGTCCGCGCTCGCTGGTCATCCTCGACGAGATTGGACGCGGCACCGCGACCTATGACGGGCTGTCGATCGCCTGGGCCGCGATCGAACATCTCCACGACCGGAATTGCTGCCGCGCCCTTTTCGCCACCCATTACCACGAGCTGACCGTGCTGGCCTCGAAGCTCGACCGGCTCGCCTGCCACACGATGTGGGTGAAGGAATGGCAGGGCGACGTGGTGTTCCTGCACGAGGTGGCGCCGGGTTCGGCCGACCGGTCCTATGGCATCCATGTGGCGAAGCTCGCCGGGCTGCCCCCGGCGGTGATCGCCCGCGCCGAACAGGTGCTGACCACCCTCGAAAAAGGCGAACAGGGCGGGGCGCTGACCCGGCTCGCCGAGGATTTACCGCTCTTCGCGGCGGCCAAGCCCGAAGCCCCGCCGCCCGCGCCATCGGCGCTCGAAACCCTGCTGGGCGAACTGCGTCCGGACGAACTCACCCCCCGCGCGGCGCTGGATTTGCTCTACCGGATCAAGCGCCTGTCGGACGGGGACAATTAACCCGCAACGGTGTAAAATCGCGCCATGACTGAAATTCCCCGTCAGCGCGAGATCATCGATCGGCGTGCCCTGACCCAGGCGCTCGACGCCCTGGCTGCGTCGTCGCGCGAGCCGTCGCGCAAGGTCGTTTCCGATCGGCTGAAGGAAGCGATGCTCGCGGGCCGTGCCGAGGTGCGCCGGCGCTTCGAATCGGGAGCATCGGGAACCGAGACGGTTCACGCGCTGTGCTTCCTGATGGATCAGCTCATTCGCGTGCTTTACGACTTCGTCGACGCGCATATCTATCCGATCGCCAACCCGACCGACGGCGAACGCATGGCGCTGGTCGCGGTCGGCGGTTATGGCCGCGGCGAACTGGCGCCGTTCTCCGACATCGATCTGCTGTTCCTCACGACCTACAAGGCGACCCCGCATACCGAACAGGTGGTCGAATACATTCTCTATACGCTGTGGGATCTCGGCCTGAAGGTCGGTCAATCGACGCGCTCGGTCGAGGAGACGATCCGCCAATCGCAGGCTGATCTCACCATCCGCACCGCCGTGCTCGAGGCGCGCTACATCTGGGGCGATCAGGCGCTCTATACCGAATTGAAGGCGCGGTTCGACGGCGAGATCGTCAAGCGCACCCCGACCGATTTCATCGAGGCGAAACTGTCCGAGCGCGATCAGCGTCATCAGCGCCTCGGGGATTCGCGCTATCTGGTCGAGCCCAACGTCAAGGAAAGCAAAGGGGGCTTGCGCGATCTCCACACGCTGTTCTGGGTCGCGAAATACGCCTACCACGTCGACGACATCGACAAGTTGGTCGAATTGAAGATGCTGACCGCCGAGGAAGCGCAGCGTTTCGCGCGGGCGCAGAATTTCCTCTGGACGGTGCGCTGCCACCTGCATTTTCTCGCCGACCGCGCCGAGGATCGCCTGACCTTCGATCGCCAGACCGAAGTCGGCCGTCGCATGGGTTATACCGATCATGCCGGCGCCAAGGGCGTCGAACGTTTCATGAAGCACTATTTCCTGATCGCCAAGGATGTCGGCGATCTGACGCGCATCTTCTGCGCGGTGCTCGAGGCACAGCATCAGCGCCCGGCCCGGTTCTCGATGAAGCTCTGGGGCTGGGGCAAGAAGTCGATTGACGGTTTCACCGTCGACGCGGGGCGTCTCGACGTCGCGAGCGACGATCAGTTCCGCACCGATCCGGTCGCGCTGATTCGGCTGTTCCACGTCGCGCAAAAGGAAGGGCTCGATATCCATCCGCACGCGCTGCGGATCATCACCCAGTCGCTGAAACTGATCGACAATGAATTGCGCAACGATCCTGAGGCCAATCGCCTCTTCGTCGACATCCTAACCTCGAAGAAGGATCCGGAAAGCGCGCTGCGCTCGATGAACGAGTCGGGCGTGTTCGGACGCTTCGTGCCGGATTTCGGTCGCGTCGTCGCGCAGATGCAATACGACATGTATCATACCTATACGGTCGACGAGCATTCGCTCTTCGCCATCGGCATCACCCATCAGGTCGAGACCGGCGCGCTCAAAGAGGAATTGCCGCTCGCCACCTCGGTGTTCCCGACCATCGATTCGCGCCGCTCGATCTATCTCGCCGTACTGCTCCACGACATCGCCAAAGGGCGCGGCGGCGATCATTCGGTGCTCGGCGCGCAGGTCGCCGAGAAACTCGGGCCGCGCCTCGGGTTCACCGCCGAAGAGACCGAAACGGTGTCGTGGCTCATTCGCTATCACCTGCTGATGAGCAACACCGCGTTCAAGTTCGACATCGACGATCCGCAGACCATCCAGGATTTCGTCGAGCGCGTGCAATCGCCGGAACGGCTGAAGTTATTGTTGATCCTCACCGTCGCGGATATTCGCGCGGTCGGTCCGAAAATCTGGAACGGCTGGAAGGCCGCGTTGCTGCGCGAGCTCTATCAGCGCTCGATCGAGTTGATGTCGGGCGGCATCGATACGGTCGCACGCGAAGACCGGATCAAGTACGCGCAACAGGCGGTGACGAAAAAACTGGGCGATTTCTCGCCGGCGGAAATCGCCTCCTTCATCGAGAAGGGCTATCCGTTCTATTGGCTGAGCTTCGACGCCGAAACCCAATCGCGTCACGCGCGGCTGATGCGCGAGGCCGAACGCAGCGGCGCGCCGCTGACGGTCGACACCCGCGTCGATCCGGCCCGCGCGGTCACCGAGGTCACGGTCTACACGGCCGATCATCCCGGCCTCTTCTCGCGGATCACCGGGGCGCTGGCGTTGGCCGGCGCCAACATCGTCGACGCCAAGATCCTCACCATGTCGAACGGCATGGCCCTCGATACGTTCTGGGTGCAGGACCGTTCGGGCGGCGCGTTCGATCAGCCGCAAAAACTCGCCAAGCTCTCGGTGATGTTCGAGAACGTCTTGATGGGCCGGGTGCGCCCGCAACTCGATCTCGACGCGCCCGAGAAAGTGCCCAGCCGCACGCGCGTCTTCACCGTGCCGCCGCGCGTGCTGATCGATAACAACGCGTCGGGTGCCTACACGGTGATCGAGGTCAACGGCCGCGACCGTCCGGGCCTGTTGTTCGAACTGACCCGCGCGCTCACCCAGCTTAATCTGCAGATTTCGAGCGCGAAGATTTCGACCTATGGCGAGAAAGTGGTCGACGTCTTCTATGTGAAGGATCTCTTCGGCCACAAGGTCGAGCACGAGAAGAAGCTCGCCGACACGCGCGAATTGCTGACCGAGGTGCTGACCGACCCGGCCGAACGCAAGGGTGTGAAGGGCGATACCGTCGCCGCCCAATAGGCGCGGGATCTATCGCCGCGCGCGGCCGAAATCGATCGTGAAGGGCAATCCCGCAAGCACGATCGCGCAAAATCCGATCGGCATGAACGCAGTCCACGACAAGCCGGTCACATCCCAGGCATAGCCGCCGATCACCGACATCAGCACCGCGCACGGATAGCTGATGGTGAAGATCGCGGCCGACAGGCGATGGACATCGTCGGGATCGCCGAGCAGCGGCGCCAGGGCCAGCACGAGAATAAGCCCGGCGGCAACGCTGAACCCCAGCAGGCCGGACCAGATCAGCACCGCATCACCCGGCATCAGCACGATGCCGGCGATGCAGGCGAGATTGCCCAAGCCGACGCAGGCATAGGCCCAGCGCTTCAGGACGACGCGCGGCGCGATCGCTAGCATGAGAAACGATGCCGGCAACTGTCCCAGATTGAGCGAGGTCAACGCGCCGCTGACGAGATCGCCGCGGCCCATCGCGTGGAGATAATCGGGCAGGAACGTGTTGGTCGCGAAATAGCAGGTGTTGACGCAGCCGAGACAGAAACCCAATCGCCAGATCAACGGATCGCGCCAATTGGGCCACCAGCGTTGCGGCACTCGAATCTTCGGCGCGCCGGGCGCGAAGATCGCGATGATCGCCGCGATCGCCAGCACCGGCACGCCCCACACGACGAAGGCGAGACGCCAAGAGCCGTCGACCATCGGCAATATCACGGGAAGGGTGAGCGCCACCGCCAATACCTCGGCGACGAGAAGCCCGTTGGTATAGACCGCCGTCGCCAGCGGAATGCGCTCGGGGATCCAGGCGCGGACGGCGGGCGGCATCGCCGGCTGCATCACCGCGACGCCGGCGGCGGTGACGATGGTCGCGAGATAGAGCGATGCGATGCCGGTGGCGCCGCCGCGCGCGGCCGAGCCCAATCCCACCATCAACAAACCGACGACGAGCGCGGTCTTGACGCCGAAGCGCGCGATCAGCAGCGAGCCGGGGATCGCCGCAAGTGCGAGGAGCAACGTCGGCAGCGAGCCGAGCGCGCCGACCTGGACCTCGGACAAATTCAGATCGGCGTGGATGAGCGGCAGGACCGGCGGCACCGCGAGCAGCGTCAGGCGCAGCCCCGAGCCCGCGAGCCAGAGCAGCGTCAGGGTGGCCCAGACGGGGCGGGCGGAAATGTTCGGCGCCAAACTATTCCCGGAGATCGCCGAAGAACTCCTTCACCTTGGCGAAGAAGCCCTCGCTTTCGGGGCTGGTTTTGCCGCTGCCTTCTTTCTCGAACTCGCGCAGCAATTCCTGCTGGCGCTTGGTGAGCTGAACCGGCGTCTCGACGCTGACCTGCACGAACATGTCGCCGCGCTGATGGCTGCGCAGCACCGACATGCCTTTGCCCTTGAGGCGGAACTGGTGTCCGGCCTGGGTTCCCGCCGGAATGGCGACCTTGGCGCGCGTGCCGTCGATGGTCGGCACTTCGACCGATCCGCCGAGCGAGGCGGCGGTCATCGTGATCGGCACGCGGCAATGAATGTTGGCGGCATCGCGCTGGAACAGCCGGTGCGGTTTGACCGCGAGGAAAATATAGAGATCGCCATTGCCGCCGCCGCGCGGACCCGCTTCGCCTTCGCCGGCAAGCCGGATGCGGGTGCCTTCCTCGACGCCGGCCGGGATGGTGACGTTGAGGGTCTTGTCCTTGCGCACGCGGCCTTGGCCGCCGCAGTTCTTGCAGGGCTTCTCGATCACCTTGCCGGCGCCCTGACAGCTGGGGCAGGTGCGCTCCATGGTGAAGAAGCCCTGCTGGGCGCGCACGCGGCCCGCGCCACGACAGGTCGTGCAGGTGATCGGTTTCGATCCCGCCTCGGCGCCGGTGCCCTTGCAGGGCTCGCAGGAGCCGAGGGTCTGGATGCGGACCTGCGTGTCGCGGCCCTTGAAGGCTTCCTCGAGCGTGATCTCGAGATTGTAGCGAAGATCGCTGCCGCGCCCGGCACCGCCACCGCGCCCGCCGCCATCGTTCATCGAGCCGAACATTTCCTCGAAAATGTCGGCAAAGCCGCCGAACCCGCCGCCACCACCGCCGCCGCGTCCGCCCTGCTCGAACGCGGCATGGCCAAAGCGGTCATAGGCGGCGCGCTTCTGTTCGTCCTTCAGGACTTCATAGGCTTCGGTCGCGTCCTTGAATTTCTGCTCGGCGGCTTTGTCGCCCGGATTGCGATCCGGATGATGCTGCATGGCGAGCTTGCGGTACGCCTTCTTGATGTCGTCGGGCGAAGCCTCGCGCGCCAATCCCAAGAGTTCATAGAAATCTTGCTTCGCCATTGCCGTAACCCGCTATCCCCCGAACCGTCCCGGCACGCAGCCGGCCCCAACCCCGATAACAAACCGCCCCGGCACGAAGCCGGGGCGGCAGGTCTTCAATCGCGCAACGCTCAACCCGCGCCGCGTTTTTTGCTGTCGTCGACCTCTTCGAAATCGGCATCGACCACTTTGTCGTCGCCGCCGGGCGCCGCACCGTGCGGGCCGCCCTGAGGCCCGCCTTGCGGTCCGGCATCGCCGCCTTCGGGA
The DNA here is from genome assembly GCA_903828515.1 of uncultured Rhodospirillales bacterium. Classification (GTDB taxonomy): domain Bacteria; phylum Pseudomonadota; class Alphaproteobacteria; order ATCC43930; family CGMCC-115725; genus CAIKMD01. The sequence goes on from CAIKMD010000003.1 coordinate 304,897, forward strand.
CCCTGCGCCTTGTACATCGCTTCGCCGATCTTCATCGCGACCTGGGCAAGCGCCTCGGTCTTGGCCTTGATGTCGTCCGGGTCTTCGCTCGCGGTCACCCCTTTGAGGGCGGTGATCGCGGACTCGACGGCCTGACGGTCATTCGCCGCGACCTTGTCGCCCGCTTCTTTCAGCGTGCGCTCGGTCGTGTGGATCAGACCTTCGGCCTGGTTACGGGCCTCGACCAGTTCGCGGCGTTTCTTGTCCTCGCTGGCATGGGCTTCGGCATCCTTGACCATCTTCTCGATGTCGGCCGACGACAGGCCGCCCGACGCCTGGATGCGGATCTGCTGTTCCTTGCCGGTGGCCTTGTCCTTGGCCTGGACGCTGACGATGCCGTTGGCGTCGATATCGAAGGTGACCTCGATCTGCGGCATGCCGCGCGGCGCCGACGGAATCCCGACCAGGTCGAACTGGCCGAGCAGCTTGTTGTCCGCCGCCATCTCGCGTTCGCCCTGGAACACGCGGATCGTGACCGCGGTCTGATTGTCCTCGGCGGTCGAGAAGGTCTGGCCCTTCTTGGTCGGAACCGTGGTGTTGCGGTCGATCAGGCGGGTGAACACGCCGCCCAGCGTCTCGATGCCGAGCGACAACGGCGTCACGTCGAGCAGGAGGACGTCCTTGACCTCGCCCTTCAGCACGCCGGCCTGGATCGCCGCGCCGATGGCGACGACTTCGTCCGGATTGACCGAGCGATTGGGTTCCTTGCCGAAGAATTGCTTCACCACCTCGATGACGCGCGGCATACGGGTCATGCCGCCGACCAGGATCACCTCGTCGATCTCGGATGCCTTGAGGCCGGCGTCCTTCAACGCGGCGCGGCAAGGATCCATCGTGCGCTGGATCAGCTCTTCGACCAGTGCTTCGAGCTTGGCGCGGGTCAGCTTGATGTTGAGATGCTTCGGGCCGGTCTGATCGGCCGTGATGAACGGCAGATTGACCTCGGTCTGCATCGACGAGCTGAGTTCGATCTTCGCCTTCTCCGCCGCCTCTTTCAGGCGTTGGAGCGCGAGCCGGTCGGTGCGCAGGTCGATGCCCTGCTCTTTTTTGAATTCGTCGGCGAGATAGTCGATGATGTGCTTGTCGAAATCTTCGCCGCCGAGGAAGGTGTCGCCGTTGGTCGATTTGACCTCGAACACGCCGTCGCCGATCTCGAGCACGGAGATATCGAAGGTGCCGCCGCCAAGGTCATAGACCGCGATGGTGCCGGTGCCCTTCTTCTCGAGCCCATAGGCGAGCGCGGCCGCCGTCGGCTCGTTGATGATGCGCAGGACTTCGAGACCGGCGATCTTGCCGGCATCCTTGGTCGCCTGGCGCTGGCTGTCGTTGAAATAGGCGGGAACGGTGATCACCGCCTCGGTCACGGTCTCGCCGAGATAGGCTTCGGCGGTCTCTTTCATCTTTTGCAGGATGAAGGCGCTGATCTGCGACGGCGCGTATTTCTTGCCGCGGCTCTCGACCCAGGCGTCGCCGTTGTCGCCGCCCACGATGTGGAACGGGACCATTTCCTTTTCGCGCACGACCATCGGGTCGCTCATGCGGCGGCCCATCAGGCGCTTCACGCCGTAAAGCGTGTTGTCGGGGTTGGTGACCCCCTGACGCTTGGCGGCCTGGCCGACCAGCCGCTCGCCGCCCTCCGTGAAGGCGACCATCGAGGGGGTCGTGCGCGCGCCCTCGGTGTTTTCGATGACTTTGGCGGTCTTGCCTTCCATCACGGCGACGCAGGAATTCGTCGTTCCGAGATCGATGCCGATAACTTTTCCCATAATGACCCCTTGGTTGCAGCAGGGTTCCGCAGCCCGCTCAGGCGCTACGAAATCCCCCACGTATTGGCAGGCCGGGTATCCCCGGCGGTTCGTGGCCTATATATGTAGCGGCGGCCCCCCGCCTTCAACGGGGAAACGTCCGAAATCGGCCCCATTTCGTATCGAAATCAACGCCCGATGATCGTTTCGGCGAGTTATCGCACCGATATCCCGGCCTTCTATGCATCCTGGTTCCTGGCCCGGTTGGCGGCCGGCGCCTGTCGGGTCCGCAATCCTTATGGCGGCAAGGATTATGAGGTGTCGCTGCGCCCGGACGCGGTCGACGGATTCGTCTTCTGGACCCGCAACCTCCGGCCGCTCGCGCCCGAGCTGGCGCGGGTGGCGGCGGTGGCGCCCTTTATCGTCCCGTTCAGCGTCCTCGGCTATCCGCGTGCGCTCGACCGGGCGGTCATCGGCGCGGCCGATGCGGTGGCCCAGCTCCAGGCCGTGCGCCGCGATTGGGGGCCGCGCGCCGCAATCTGGCGCTACGACCCGGTGGTGCTGACCACGCTGACCCCGCCCGACTGGCATCTCGCCAATTTCGCCGCGCTGGCCGCGGCGCTCGCCGGCACGGTCAACGAGGTCGTGGTGTCGTTCGCGGCGCCGTACCGGAAAACCACCCGGAATCTCGACGCGGCGGCCGCGCGGCACGGCTTCACCTGGCGCGACCCGCCCACCGACGAGAAGATCGATCTCGCCGCACGCCTCGCCTCGATCGCCGCCGATCACGGCATGGTCCTGACGATCTGCGCACAGCCGGAGGTTCAGCTCGCCGGCGTCGCGGCCGCGCGCTGCATCGATGCGGCGCGCCTATCCGATGTGGCTGGCCGTTCCATCGTGGCGCCGGAGAAGGGCAATCGCCCCGGCTGCCGCTGCGCCGCGTCGCGCGACATCGGCGCTTACGATACCTGCACCCATGGCTGCGCCTATTGTTACGCGGTGCAGAATCGCGACGCAGCCGCGCGGCGCTATCGCGCGCATGATCCGGCTGGCGAAACTCTGATTTAAGAAACGCGTTAGCTGGTGACGCGGCTCAGCACGGCATGCGCCAGCGGCGATCCCGCATCCATCATGGTTCGGATGCCCTCGAAATGATTGGAGCCTTCGAGCACGAGTTCGCGGCTGGCGAGGCCCTTCGCTTTCAAGGCATCGGCGAAGCTCTTGCCGTGGCGCTTGAACTCGGGGCTTTCCTTCGAGCCATAAGCGACGGTGATCGGGCAAGCGACGCGGTCGAGATGCCGCATCGCGCTGAACGCGTCTTCTTCGTCCGGCGACAACTTCACGTAAGAACTGCGCGCCGACAGCAGCACCGGGCGCAGATCGTACATGCCGGACACACAGGTGCCGCTTTTGAGGACGTCGGCGGGCGCGCCCATGCCGGTCCAGTCGGTGGTCAGCAGCACGCTCGAGAGATGCGCGCCCGAGGAATGACCGAGCAGATGAATGCGCTGCGGGTCGCCGCCGAAACCCGGTGCGTTACCGGATAGCCAGACCACCGCGCGACGCAGTTCGGCGACCATGTCGGGCATGCGCGTCGGGCGCGTGGCCGGATCGAGGGTCGAGAATCGCGCGGCGACGAAATGCACGCCGGCGCTCACCACCGTGTCGGCGAAATAAACGAAGGCGTTGTCGGGCTGCGGCCGCCAGCGTCCGCCATGCACGAACAGCAGCACCGGCGCGTTCGCCTTGTCGGTCGGCATGATCTCGAGGGTTTCCTCGGCGCCCGGCCCGTAACTGACCTCGGAGTGTTTCAGGCGCTGGCGCATCGCGACGCAACGCTTTTTGCTGTCCGCGCTCAGGGCCTCGAAATTCGGCGCCCAGATCGTCTGTTCGTAGGCGTCGTCGAGTTCTTTTTGGGTGTAGTCGAGGTAAACCTTCGGGTCGTCCGTCATCGTTCCTCGCTTGGCCCGCGCGTTTATACGGTCTGATCGACCCGCGGCTGGTCTTTCGGACGAGCGTCGCCCTTGGCGACGCCGACCATCGCCGGCCGCAACAGCCGGTCGTGCATCTGATAACCGGGCTGCAGCAGCTGCACGACGCTGCCGGGGGCCTGGCCGGTGTTCTCGAGCTCGAACATCGCCTGATGGAAATTGTGATCGAAGCGCTCGCCCAATTGCGGCTCGATGCGGCGAATGCCTTGGCGCTCGAAGGTGGCGAGCAACGCGCGCTCGGTCGCGGCGACGCCTTCGATCAGCGACTTCACGCGCTCGTCGTTCACCGCGTCGCCGGCGACGGCGGCCAGCGCGCGTTTCAGATTGTCGGCGACGTCGAGCAATTCCTTGGCGAAGTTCGATGCCGCATAACGCTGCGCCTCGTCGCGGTCGCGCATCAGGCGGCGGCGTTGATTCTCGCTCTCGGCCAGCGTGCGCAACAATTTGTCCTTGGCGTCGGCGAGTTCCGCTTCGGTCCGGGCGAGTTTCGCCTCGATCGATTCCGCCGCCATGTCGTCATGCGCGTCCTGCTCGGCCGCGTTGTTCTGCTCGATATCGTCGCTCATGTCCTGCTGCCTTTAGCCCAGCATCCTTCCGATGACTTTGGACGTGTAGTCCACCAGCGGAATGATGCGGGCATAGTTGATTCGGGTGGGGCCGATCACGCCGATCGCGCCGACCACTTTCTCGTGCTTGTTGCCGTAAGGCGCCATCACCACGGAACACCCGGCGACGCCGAACAGCGAATTCTCCGATCCGATATAGATCTGGACGCCCTCGCCCTCGCGCGTCGCGTCGAGCAGGCGCACCATCGCTTCCTTGGTTTCGAGCATGTCGAAGAGGGTGCGTAAGCGTTCGAGATCGGCGATCGCAGTGATGTCGTCGAGCAGGTTGGATTGGCCGCGCACGATCAGCGCGCTGCGGTCGTTGCCGGTCGCCCACGAGGCGAGGCCGGCCGCGACCAGCTTGCCGGTCAGTTCGTCGAGCTGCGTGCGGCGCGATTCGATTTCCTCGAGGATCGCCGATTTCGATTCCTCGACGGTGCGGCCGACGAGACGGCTGTTGAGGTAATTCGACGCGGTCTGCAGGGTCGAGGGCGGCGTGCCGAGCGGCACGTCGATGATGCGGTTCTCGACCAGACCGTCCTCGGTGACCATCACGACCAGCGCGCGTCCGGGCGACAGCGTCACGAATTCGATGTGTTTGAGCGGCCGTTCGGTCTTCGGCGCGATGACGAGGCCGGCGCAATGCGACAGGCCCGACAGCGTCGAACTGGCTTCCTCGAGCGCCTGGGAGAGGCTTTTGCCCGCCGAAAAGCAGCGGCCTTCGATGCTCGACCGTTCCGCTTCGCTCAACCGGCCGACTTCGAGGAGGCCGCTGACGAAGAGACGGAGGCCGGCTTCGGTCGGCAGGCGGCCGGCCGAGGTATGCGGGGCATAGAGCAGCCCGGCCTCTTCCAAATCGGCCATGACGTTGCGAATGGAAGCCGGCGAGAGATCGATCCGCCCCAGCCGCGCGAGCGTGCGCGACCCCACCGGCTCGCCGGTTTCGACATAAGCATCGACGATGGCGCGAAAAATCTCGCGGCTGCGCTCGTTGAGTTCGCCGATCATCGGTCTTGGAAGGGGCTCTGACATATGAGGTGAAAATGTAGGAATGACGCGGGTAACCGTCAACCGCTGCTCTTTACCTCATGGCGGCCAGACACTAGGTTTCGCCGCGTTCACGAGAGGAATGATCATGCCGCGCCCTTCCGGCCGCGCCCCCGACCAGATGCGGGCCGCGACCCTCGAACCCGGTTTCTCCAAATACGCCGAAGGCTCCTGCCTGGCGAAATTCGGCGATACCCACGTCCTGTGCACCGCCTCGGTCGAGGAAAAAGTGCCGCCCTTCCTGCGCAACACCGGGCGCGGGTGGGTGACCGCCGAATACGGCATGCTGCCGCGCTCGACCCATACCCGCACCGATCGCGAAGCCGCGCGCGGCAAGCAATCGGGCCGCACCCAAGAGATTCAACGCCTCATCGGGCGCTCGCTGCGCGCCGTTACCGATCTCACCAAGCTCGGCGAGCGCCAGGTCCGCATCGATTGCGACGTGTTGCAGGCCGATGGCGGCACCCGTACCGCCGCGATCACCGGCTCCTATGTCGCGCTTCACATCGCGTTGCAGAAACTGGTGGACGCCAAGACGCTCGCGGCACTGCCGCTGACCGATGCGGTGGCGGCGGTTTCCTGCGGCATTCACGACGGCAGGCCGGTGCTCGATCTCGATTACATCGAGGATTCGAACGCGGCGACCGATTCCAATTTCGTGCTGACCGGCAAGGGCGGCATCGTCGAGATTCAAGCGACCGCCGAGCACGAGCCGTTCGCCGAGGCGCAATTCGCCGAACTTCTCGCCCTCGCGCGCAAGGGCATCGGCGAATTGATCGCGTTGCAGCGCGGCGCGCTCGGCCTTTAGCCGATGGCCCGGCGCTTTGACGGCGAAAAGCTCGTCATCGCAACCCATAATCGCGGCAAGCTGGTCGAGATGGAGGCGCTGCTGCGGCCCTATCGCGTCGCTTGCGTGAGCGCGGGCGAACTCGGCCTGCCCGAGCCCGAGGAAACCGGTCTGACCTTCGAGGCCAATGCCGAATTGAAGGCGCGCGCGGCGACGATGGCGAGCGGCTTGCCGGCCTTGTCCGATGATTCGGGTCTGTGCGTCGAGGCGCTCGGCGGCGCGCCGGGGATTTATTCGGCGCGCTGGGCCGGCGAATCGAAGGATTTCGGCCCGGCGATGGAACGGGTCGAGCGCGAGCTGGTGGGCAAGTCCGATCGCCGCGCCTATTTCGTCGCGGTGCTGTCGCTCGCCTGGCCCGACGGGCATATCGAAAGCTTTCGCGGCGAGATCCATGGCGCGGTGATTTGGCCGCCGCGCGGGAAACTGGGCTTCGGTTATGATCCGATGTTCCTGCCGACCGGCCACGCCGATACGTTCGGCGAACTCGATCCGGCGATCCGGGCGCAGGTGAGTCATCGCTCGATCGCCTTTCGCCAACTCATGGCCGCGTGTTTCGGCGCGCCACCGGCGCCGTGAAACTCACCTTCGTCAACCACGCCTGCTGCAAAATAACGACGCGCACGACGAGCGTGCTGTTCGATCCGTGGATCGAGGGTCCGGCCTTCAACGCCGGCTGGGACCTCCTCGTACCGACGCCGTATTCCTTCGACTGGCTGATGGAGGACGTGTCCTTCATCTGGATTTCGCACGAGCATCCCGATCATTTCTCGCACCGTTTTCTCGCCCGCGTCGCCGAACGCCACGCCGACAAGGTCACGATCCTCTTTCAGGAGACGCGCGACCGCCGCGTCGCGAATTATTGCCGCTCGCTCGGCCTGAAGGTGCGCGAGCTGCAGGATCGCGTGCGCGCGCCGCTCAATCACGAAGTAATGGTGACCTGCGGCAATTTCGATTTCTACGATTCCTGGCTCCTGCTCAGCGACGGGCATGAGTCGGTGCTCAACCTCAACGACTGCGCGATGCGCGATCCCGCCGATCTGACGAAACTCGCGGCCCTCGTCGGTACGCCGACCGTCCTGCTGACCCAGTTCAGTTACGCGGCGTGGAAAGGCGGCCGCGACAATCGCGAATTCCGCCTCGACGCCGCGCGCGCCAAACTCGCGACGCTCGACGCCCAGGCGCGCGCCTTGCATCCGCGCTTCGCGCTGCCGTTTGCCAGCATGATCTATTTCTCGAATGTCGAGAATTCCTACCTCAATGACGGCATCAACACGCCGCGCGACGCGGCGATGGCCTTGGCGGCGGCGGGAACCCAACCGGTCGTGCTCTTTCCGGGCGAAGCCTGGGAGGTCGGCGCGGTCCATGACACCGAGATGTCGCTGCGGCGGTACGATTCGCATTACGCGGCGATCGGCGATTTGCCGCTGCGCCCACCCGGTGAATCGGCGGATCTCGCGACGTTGAGCCAGGGGTTTGCCGCCTACAGCGAACGCGTTTTCAAGCGCAACGCCAAGAGCCTGATCTGGCTGTTGAGCAAATTCCGCTTTCTCGGGGCGTTCCAGCCGCTGGTAATCCGGCTCACCGATATCGATCTGCTGTTGTCGTTTTCATTGCTCGACGGGATTTCGTCGTTGCCGGCGGGGGCGGCCGTGCCCGACGTGTCGATGCATTCCTCGTCGCTGCTCTTCGTGCTGCAGAACGAATTCGGCTTCGACACCCTGACCGTCAACGGACGGTTCGAGGCGACCCCCGAGGGTTTCGCCAAAATGACCCGCGCGCTCGCGATCGGCTCGCTCAACGCGATGGGGCTCAGCATCTCGTTGCGCCTGTTGTTCAACGTCCATGTCGTGGTGATCCTGTTGCGCCGCCTGCGCGGCGTGCTCGCCCGGCTGAAGGGCGGCGCGGCAGCGCAAAGTGCGTCGCCCTCGTGAGCGATTCCTTCGCGGTCTATATCCACTGGCCGTTCTGCAAATCGAAATGCCCCTATTGCGATTTCAATTCGCATGTCCGCGACACGATCGACGAGGCGCGTTGGCGCGCCGCCCTGCTGGCCGAACTCGATCATGCGGCGGATACGCTCGCGGGACGGCGAATTGAATCCGTATTTTTCGGCGGCGGCACGCCGTCGCTGATGGCGCCGGAAACCGCCGGCGCGCTGCTCGACCGGCTGGCGTCGCGCTGGGGTCTCGATGACAAGGTCGAGATCACGCTCGAAGCCAATCCCACCTCGGTCGAGGCGTCGCGCTTCGCCGGGTTTCGCGCGGCCGGTATCAATCGCGCGTCGCTCGGTGTGCAGGCGCTCGACGATGCCTCGCTGCGTTTTCTCGGCCGCGGGCACGACAATCAACAGGCACGCGCGGCGGTCGGCTTGGCGGCGCGGCATTTTCCGCGTTATTCGTTCGACCTGATCTATGCGCGGCCGGGCCAGGATGTGGATGCCTGGCGAAGCGAACTGCGCGACGGCCTCGCGATGGCCGGTGATCATCTCTCGGTCTATCAGCTCACGATCGAGACCGGCACCGCGTTTGCGAGCGCCTATGCGCGCGGCGATTTCGTGTTGCCCGATGAAGAGACGCAAGGCGCGCTCTATGAGACGACGCAGGAATTGCTCGATGAAGCCGGGCTGCCGGCTTACGAGATTTCCAATCACGCGCGGCCGGGCGGCGAAAGCCGGCATAACCTGGTCTATTGGCGCTACGGCGATTATCTCGGGCTTGGACCCGGCGCGCATGGCAGGCTGACGCGCGCCGAGGGAAAATTCGCCACGCGCAATCTTCGCTCGCCCGAAGCCTGGCTCAAGGCGGTCGAAGCCAACGGCCATGGCAGCGAGGAAGAGCTGCCGCTCAATGCCGACGAGCGCCGCGACGAGATGCTGATGATGGGCCTGCGCCTGCGCGAAGGAATTTCGCGCGCGCGGTTTGCCGGTGAAACCGGTCGGGATTTTGAAACAGTGTTGGGGTCACGCTTGGCGCCGCTGATCGAAGGCGGGTTTCTCACCCTCGATGAAACCGTGTTGCGCGCCACGGACGCGGGGCGTCAGCGCCTCAACGCCGTACTGGCATCGCTGCTCGCTTAAGGCTCGAAACAACCCTCTCCGCCCATCGGGGGGAGAGGGTCCGAGCGTCGCGAGGGGGTGAGGTGGGCGGCGACGCTGTCCAACGACACCTCACCCGCCCGTGCATTGCGCGGGCCCCCCTCTCCCCGCAAGCGCGGAGAGGGGCTTAAGAGGTCTCGCTCAGTACCAGATCTGCATGTGCAGGCCCCTGGCGTCGGTTGCGCCGGAATCGATGCATCGCGCCCTGCTGCCGGTAGCGTCGCGCGCGGCGAGGGCGCACACGCCCGCATCATAAAGGTCGTCGACCTTCGCGCCCGAGCCGCGCAGCTTGCCGGACCAATCGTCGATGTCCTTGAAACCCTGCGCGCGAAGAAGATCGCGGCGCGCGCGCAAACCTGCGGGCTTGTGCTTCGAAATCAGCGCGGTTCTGCCGTTGAGACGTTGAAACACCAATTCGGGATGGCTCTCGCGGAAATTGTTTTGCCGCGCCGGCGATAGGAAGGCATCGATCTCAGCGATCTTCGGCAGGATGTTGAAAGCCTGTTTCGCGAGGCCCTTGCCGTCGGCCTTCGCCCATGCATTGGCGGCAGCGTAATCGGTGAACCGCAATAACGGCCGGCGCAGGCCGATGAACACGCGCGGCCAAGCAAAGCCGAGTTGTTTGCGCGCTTGAAGATCGCAGCCGCGATCGCCGCTCTCGGGCAGGCCGATCGGCATATCGATGAAGACCATGGCGTTGTCGATGATGGCGAGGCGGTCGATGCGCGGCACGATTTGAAAATCGCGTTGATCGGCATCGTCGATCGATACCGCGATCCAGCCGGCGCGGCATCCGTCGATGCCGATCGCCAGCACCTAGAAGCCCAAATCCTGGAAACTCTGCGGTGCGGGATCGATCACGGTCGGGGCGCCGCGATGGACTTCGAGAATGGCGAAACCGCGCTGCGCCGTGCCGTCGGCGGGGAAGCGGAAGACACCGTCGACGCCGGCGAACCCGTTGGGGTTGGTCAGCGTCGTGGGCGAGAAATCGGCGCCCTGCGGCGCGCGCGACAGCACCGCGACCAGCGCGGTCGCGTCATAGCCGAGGGTTGCGAGGCGCGGCGGCGGGTTTCGGTACGTCGTCCGGTAACGGGTTTCGAAGCCGACGCGCCCGGCGGGCACCGGCGCGGCGAACCAGCCGCCCTCGAGCGAGGGTTCGGTGCCCAGGCCGGGATCGTCCCACAGACCGGTGCCGAGAAATTTCACCTGATCCGGATCGACTTTGAAATAGGGCAACAGGGGCGCAAGGGTTTTCAGTTTGGCGCCGCCCTCCGGCAGGAAGAGCGCGTCGTAATCGACGCCCTGAGCGGCGAAACTGCGCACGAAGGGGGAGAGATCGGTGATCGAAGGATCGTAGGTGGCGGTGCGTACCAGGGTGGCGCCGAGCGCCGCGGTCGCGGCGCGCACGCCGTCGGTGACGACATCGCCATAGGGCGAACGCGGCGCGAGGACGGCAAAGCGCGTCTTGCCCTTATTGAACGCAAAGGCGGTGATGCGCTGGATTTCCTCGGCCGGCGTGAAACTCATGAGATAGACGCCGCCGCCGGCCAGTTGGGCCGCGGTCGAGAAGGCGAGTACCGGTACCTGCGCGGCCTGGGCGATCGGCTTGACCGCGTCGACCTCGGCGGCGAGAAGCGGGCCGATGATGACTTTCGCGCCGGCGGCGATGGCCGATTGCGCCGCCGTCGCCGCGCCCGCCGCGGTGCCTTGTGTGTCGCGGGTCACCAGGCTCAGCCGGTTGTCGGCAAGGTCATAGAGCGCCATCTGCGCTGCGTTCAGCATCGCCTGACCCAGCGGTCCCGCCGAACCGGTGAGCGGCAGCAACACGCCGGCGACGACTTTCGCGCCCGGCGCGCCGGGCGGCGGCGAGGACACGGGTTGTTCCGGGGCTGGTGAGGGCGTGGTCTCGACGACCGGCGGTGCCACCGGCGCGACAGGGGTCGGTGCGGGTGGCGGTTGCACCAGAGGCGCGGGGCGGGCAAGTTGCTGCGGAGGAAGCAGCGCCGGTATCTTCAGGCTGCCGATGTTGAATTCGGTACACGAGACCAGCGCAAGCGCGGAGACGAGCATAAATGCCGCAGCGGCGAAGCGCGCAAAAGGCCGGCGGACAACAAACACCAAGCACGATCTCCGAACGGGGCGATGAAAGCGCGGCGGAGCCTATCGAGCCGGGGTGGGGAAGTAAACCGGCGCGCCCCGCGCCGGGGCTTTACCTGGTGGCGACGCCGATCGGCAATCTGCGCGACATCACCCTGCGCGCGCTCGATGTATTGGGCAACGCCGACCTGATTGCCTGCGAGGATACGCGGGTGACCGCGCGGCTGACGACCCGCTACGGCCTAACCACCAAACGCCTGCCCTATCACGAGCACAATGCCGAGCGGATGCGTCCGCACCTGATCGAGCGCCTGAAGGCCGGCGCGGTGGTGGCGCTGGTCTCGGACGCGGGCACGCCGCTGATTTCCGATCCCGGCTACAAACTCGTGCGCGCAGCGATCGCCGAAGGCATCGCGATAACCGCGTTGCCCGGCGCGTCGGCGATGCTCGCCGGACTGGTGCTGTCGGGCCAGCCCTCGGACCGCTTTCTCTTCGCCGGGTTCCTGCCGCCGAAGACGGTGGCGCGGCGGCGCGACCTCGGCGAGGTGGCGGCGATGCGCGCGACCTTGATCTTTTATGAAACCGGACCGCGGCTTGCCGCCTCGCTCGCCGACATGGCCGATATTCTGGGGTCGCGGCCGGCGGCGGTGGCGCGCGAACTGACCAAACTCTTCGAGGAAACCCGACGCGGTTCGCTCGCCGAACTCGCCGCGCATTATCACGAGGCCGGCCCGCCCAAGGGCGAGCTCGTCGTCGTTATCGGGCCGCCCGAAGAACCGGAAGAAGCGGCCGATGCCGGCGATACACTCGATGCCGCGCTCGTCGCGGCGATGGCGACGATGAGCCTGAAAGATGCGAGCGAGGCGGTGGCGACCGCGACCGGGCGCAAGCGGCGCGAGGTCTATCAGCGCGCGCTGATCCTCAACGGCAAGGCACCGTGAGCGACGCGCGCCGGCGGGCCGAAAGGCGCGGCAATCTCGCCGAGCATCTCTGTCTTTGGCAGTTGCGCCTCAAAGGCTATCGCATCCTGGCGCGGCGCTATCGGGTTCCGGTCGGCGAGATCGATCTGATCGCCCGGCGCGGCCGCGTTCTTGCCGCCGTCGAGGTCAAGGCGCGAACCGATCGGAGAACCGCGGCGGAGGCGATCACCGCGCGGCAACGCCGGCGCATCGCCCGCGCGCTCGAACATTTTCTCGCCCATCGTCCGGATCTCGCGCAACTCGACGCGCGTTTCGACGTTATGCTGGTGGCGCCGCGGCGCCTGCCGCTCCATCTCGTCGATGCCTGGCGGCTCGACGAGCGCTGACTCCGGCCTTCGCACCCGGCCTTCGATTGTCAAAGCGGGCGCGATTACCTAGATTCGCCTTCCGCGTGAAGGCTCCCCTTTATCCCTGAGGATTGGCATCCACGATGTCCCGCTCCCGCTTTCGCGTCTTGTTCAGCCTTGGTGTCATGCTCGCGGCGTTGCCGCTCGGCGGTTGCCCCGCGATCGTCTTGGGCGGCGCCGCCGCCGGCGGCTACACGCTGGCGACCGCGCAACGCTCGCCGGCCCAGATCGCGAAAGACGCCTCGATCGCCGCGGTCGCTCATAAATACTGGGCGGATACCAGCACCGACCTCGCCCGCGACGTCAGCGCCACGGTTTACAACAGCCAGTTGCTGATCACCGGCACCGTGCCCAACGCGGAGATGAAAGCCAAGGCCGAGGAAGTCGCCAAGCGCATCGAGGGCGTCGGCCCGATCTACAACGAAATCCAGGTCGGGCAGCCGACCAATTTCGGACAGGACGCCAAGGACGGCGTCGTCAGCAACACGTTGCGGGCAAAGCTCCTGAGCGATTCCGAGGTGCGGTCGTCGAACTTCACCACCCACACGCTGAACGGCGTGGTCTATCTCATCGGTTACGCGCGCAATGCCGCCGAACGCCAGCGCGTGGTCGACTATGCGCGCAACCTCTCGAACGTCAGCCGCGTGGTCGCCTATATCGAGGTCGGCAACGAAGTGACGCCGCCGACCGGAACCCAGGCACCGCCATCGACGCCGCCGGAAGACGCGCCGCCGCCGCGGGCGGTGCCGCGCGATACGATCGAGGTCACGCCGCTGCAATGACCCTTCGCGTCGCCATTCAGATGGATCCCATCGCATCGGTGAACATCGATGCGGATTCGACCTTCGTCCTCGCGCTCGAGGCGCAGGCGCGCGGCCATCGGCTTTATCACTACCTGCCGCGCGATCTGAGCCTGCTGGACGGCAAGGTGATCGCGCAGGCGCGGCGTCTGAAGGTGAAGCGCGTGCTGGGGCGTCACGCGACGCTCGGTCCGGTCGAGACGCTGGACCTCTCGACGATGGACGTGATCCTGATGCGCCAGGACCCGCCGTTCGACATGGCCTATATCACCGCGACCCATGTGCTCGAACACCTGACGCCCAAAGTGCTGGTGGTGAACGATCCGGCCGCGGTGCGCAACGCGCCGGAGAAACTCTTCGCCACGCATTTCCCCGGCCTGATGCCGCCGACGCTGGTGTCGAGCGACCGCGCGGCGATCGCGGCGTTCCGCAAGAAACATCGCGACATCATCTTGAAGCCGCTGTTCGGCAATGGCGGCGCGGGTGTGTTTCGCGTGACGCCCGATGACGAAAATTTCAACGCGCTGCTCGAAAGCTTCGCCGCGTTCTATCGCGAGCCGATCGTGGTGCAGCGTTATCTGCCCGAGGTGCGCCAGGGCGACAAGCGCATCATTCTGGTCGACGGCGAACCGGTCGGCGCGGTGATGCGCGTGCCGGCCAAGGGCGAGGCGCGCGCCAATCTCCATGTCGGCGGCCGCGCGTTGAAGACGAAGCTGACGAAGCGCGAACGCGCGATCTGCGCGGCGATCGGCCCGACGCTGAAGAAACAGGGACTTCTATTCGTCGGCATCGACGTGATCGGCGATTACCTCACCGAGATCAACGTGACCTCGCCGACCGGGATTCAGGAGATCAACCGCCTCGACGGCACCACGCTCGAAAAGAACGTGTGGGACGCGATCGAAGCGCGGCTTCGGTAAACTGACGCTGCATCGACATCCTGCGGCCTTCGACAGGCTCAGGCTGAGGAAAAATTGTCGATGGCATCAAGAAGAACGCCTCACCCTGAGCTTGTCGAAGGGCGCAGGATGGTCGTCCAGGCGTCTAAATAATTACAGCGCCGACTGGCGGACCAGATGCGCCTTCAACGGCGAGTCTTCGTCGCGGCAGCGCGCGGGGGCGAGGCCGGGAGCGGCGTTGCGGTCCCAGGTTTCGGTATGGGTCAGGCGATAGCCCTGCTGATCCTGATAGAAGAACAGGTTCAGCACGCAATCGGCCGCGCGGTATTGCCACACTTCGGCGGGCGGATCGTCGCGCTTCAGGTCGGGCTGGCCGAACATCGCGACGATCTCGGGTGGCTGCATGCCGGCGAGCTCGGTCAGGCGCGGGACGCGCGTCGGCACCGCGGCGACGGCCGGCGACGCGCCATACAGCACGCTGCTCGATTTCGCGGGCGTTCCCGGTTGCGGCGCGGCGCACGCGACGAGGAGCGCCGTGGCCATGATCACCAGCGCGGGCCTCGCTGCCCACTTGATTGTCCTAAACATCTTGTCGATCCCCGCCAGAGCCCGCGCCGCCGGTTTCTCCGGCCTTGCCAATGGGTTCTATCGCACTTGCACAATTAACCACCCAATCTCCCGTAAATAAAGCACTTTTTCATGCTGCGGGCTTGCTCGGCGAGGAAGCCCCGCTATACTCGCGCCGCTTTTCAAACTGCATCCCGGATTTCTGTCATGGCGGCTCCCAACCTCGATGTCGTTGGCATCGGCAATGCGATTGTCGATGTCCTGGCCCAGGCCGACGATTCCTTCATCACCGCGGAAAAGATCAACAAGGGGACGATGTCCCTGATCGACGAGGCGCGCGCGCGTTCCTTGTACGAGCGGATGAATGCGTCGATGGAAGCTTCGGGCGGTTCGGCCGCCAACACGATCGCCGGTATCGCCTCGCTCGGCGGCAAGGCCGCCTATATCGGCAAGGTCGCCGACGACGCGCTGGGCAAGGTCTTCGCGCATGACCTGCGCGCCACCGGCGTGCATTACGCGACCAAGCCGCTGTCCGGCGGCCCGGCGACCGCGCGTTGCCTCATCCTGGTGACCCCGGACGCACAGCGCACGATGAGCACATTCCTCGGCGCTTCGGCCGAATTCCAGCCCGGCGACATCGACGAGAATTTGATCGCGGATGCCCAGGTGACCTATCTCGAAGGCTATCTGTTCGACCGCCCGCAAGCCAAGGACGCGTTCCGCCAGGCCGGCGAGATCGCTCATAAGGCCGGCCGCAAGGTCAGCCTCACGCTCTCCGATCCGTTCTGCGTCGATCGCCATCGCGACGATTTCCGCAGCCTCATCAAAGGCCATGTCGACATTCTTTTCGCCAACGAAGCGGAAATCTGCTCGCTCTACCAAACCAAGGATTTCGACGAGGCCGCGGCGGCCGTGTGGGCCGAGGCCGACATCGGGGTGCTGACGCGCAGCGAAAAAGGCGCGACCGTGATTACCGCGAAGGAACAGATTTCCATTTCGGCGTCGCCGGTCGCCAAGGTGATCGATACCACGGGCGCGGGCGACCTGTTCGCCGCCGGTTTCCTCTATGGCTTCACCCACGGCCAGAACCTCGAAAAATCGGCCAAGCTCGGCGCGCTGTGCGCGGCCGAAATCATTTCCCATTTCGGCGCGCGGCCGGAGACCAAGCTTAAGGATCTCGCCGCAAAGGCGGGCCTCGTCTGAGGCGCTGAGTCATGGATCTCCGCAACATCGCCATCATCGCCCACGTCGATCACGGCAAAACGACGCTGGTCGATCAATTGCTGCGCCAGAGCGGCTCCTTCCGCGCCAATCAGCAAGTGGCGGAACGCGCCATGGATTCCAACGATCTGGAACGTGAGCGCGGCATCACCATTCTCGCCAAGTGCACCTCGGTGCAATGGAAGGACACGCGCATCAACATCGTCGACACGCCGGGCCACGCCGATTTCGGCGGCGAGGTCGAGCGCATCCTGTCGATGGTCGATGGCGTTCTGGTGCTGGTCGATGCCGCCGAAGGTCCGATGCCGCAGACCAAATTCGTGGTCGGCAAGGCGTTGCGTCTCGGCCTGAAGCCGATCGTCGTGATCAACAAGATCGACCGTTCCGACGCGCGGCCGGACGAAGTCCATAACGAGATTTTCGATCTGTTCGCGGCGCTCGACGCCAACGACGACCAGCTCGATTTCCCGACCCTTTATGCCTCGGGCCGCGCCGGCTGGGCGGTGACCGACCTCGCGCATGAGCGCAAGGACCTGAACGTCCTGTTCGACCTCATCGTCGCGCACGTCAAACCGCCCGAGGGCGTGATCGACGCGCCCTTCGCGATGCTCGCGACCACGCTCGAGAACGATCCCTATCTCGGTCGCGTGCTGACCGGCCGTATCCATTCGGGCGTCGCCCGGATGAACATGAACGTCAAATCGCTGTCGCACGACGGCCGGGTTCTCGAGACCGCGCGCCTGACCAAGCTCCTGGCCTTCCGTGGCCTCGAGCGCCGTCCGGTCGAAGAGGCCGAGGCGGGCGACATCATCGCCATCGCCGGCCTCGCCGAGACCACGGTCGCCGACACGATCTGCGCGCCCGAGGTCGAGGTGCCGCTTCACGCGCAGCCGGTCGATCCGCCGACCCTCGCGATGAGTTTCGCCGTCAATGACAGCCCGCTCGCGGGCCGCGAAGGGACCAAGGTCACCTCGCGCATGATCGTCGAGCGCCTGATGCGCGAAGCCGAAGGCAATGTCGCGATCCGTGTGAGCCAGAGCACCGGTGGCCGCGACGCGACCGAGGTTGCCGGCCGCGGCGAATTGCAATTGGGCGTGCTGATCGAACAGATGCGCCGCGAAGGGTTCGAGCTCGCGATCTCGCGCCCGCGCGTTTTGTTCAAGAACGACGAGAAGACCGGCGACCGGCTCGAGCCGATCGAGGAAGTCGTGATCGATCTCGACGAGCCCTATGCCGGGGTCGTGGTCGAGA
Organism: uncultured Rhodospirillales bacterium; assembly: GCA_903828515.1. Classification (GTDB taxonomy): domain Bacteria; phylum Pseudomonadota; class Alphaproteobacteria; order ATCC43930; family CGMCC-115725; genus CAIKMD01. The sequence goes on from CAIKMD010000003.1 coordinate 322,427, forward strand.
AGATGGCCCTGCGCAAAGGCGAGATGCAGGAGATGCGTCCCACGGGCGGCGGCAAGCTCCGGCTGGTGTTCCTCGCGCCGACGCGCGGCCTGATCGGCTATCTCGGCCAGTTCCTCACCGACACGCGCGGCACCGGCGTGATGAGCCGCCTCTTCCACGGCTACGGCCCGTGGAAAGGCGCGATCGAAGGTCGCCGCACGGGCGTGCTGATCTCGACGACGGGCGGCGACGCGGTTGCCTTCGCCTTGTGGAACCTCGAAGAACGCGGACCGATGTTCATCGTCCCCGGCACGCCGGTATACGAAGGCATGGTCATCGGCGCGCATACCCGCGGCAACGATCTCGACGTCAATCCGACCAAGGGCAAACAGCTCACCAACATCCGCACCACGGCGGCGGACGAAGCGGTGCGCCTGACCACGCCGATCATCATGACGCTCGAACAGGCGATCGCTTACATCGAGGACGACGAGCTGGTCGAGGTGACGCCGAAATCGATCCGGATTCGCAAACGCTGGCTCGACCCCAACGAGCGCAAGCGCGAGAGCCGCAAGGCCGAAGCGACGGGCTGACAAGCGTCGGGGCGATACCTGCTCGCCTGCGCTCCTAAGTAGATTCCGATTCTACCTTTGCGGCGTCGTTGCCGGGTAGACTCGTCCTCGCTCCACGAAATTCGCGCGATGATCCACGTCTGACGACGATCGCTGTCGTCCGAGACCGGGATCGTTCGTCGTCGTGGCACCCGATCCGAGCGGCACGGCCAGGAGACTGAGATGGCGATCGAGCGGGCTTGCGTACGGGCCGTGCGCAAACCCTGGGGATCCGCCGATCTCCGGCCGTGGAGCGCGATCGACCCCGACGGTGATCCGATCGGCGAACTGTGGTTTCAGCGCGCCGACGTGAACGCGCCCGATCCGGCCCTGCTGCTCAAGCTCCTGTTCACCACCAAACCGCTGTCGATCCAGGTTCATCCCGACGACGACTACGCGCGGTCGATCGGCTTGCCGCGCGGCAAAACCGAGGCGTGGTACATCCTCTCGGCGGTGCCGGGCGCGCGGGTCGCCGCCGGCCTGAAGCGACAGGTGACCGCGCCGCAATTGCGGGCGGCGATCGAGGACGGCTCGATCGCCAACCTGGTGCGCTGGCACGGCGTCCTGAAAGACCATCTTATTTTCGTTCCGGCGGGCACCATTCATGCGGTCGGCGCCGGACTCGTGGTCGCGGAAATCCAGCAGCGCAGCGACGTGACGTTCCGCCTTTTCGATTACGGCCGGCAGCGCGCGCTTCAACCCGATGAGGCGGTGGCCGCCGCGAAGACGGATCCCGCCGACTTCCAATCCGTTCATCGACGCCTGACAGATGAAAGAACCCTGTTGGTCGCCAACCGGAACTTCGTCTTCGAGCGGATCGACCTGCCGGCGAATTCCCATTGGGAACTCAGCGCCGAGAAAGAAACCTGGGCGGTGGTGCTCGACGGTCATGCCGAGGTCGGGCCGATCGAACTCGGCGTCGGCGAGGCGCTTTTTATCGAAGCGGACAGCGTCGGCATGACGGTCGGATCCGAGGGCCTGTGTGGTCTGTTGGCCTATCCGGGGCCCGAGCCCAGTCCCGGTCTGCTGCACGATCTCGACGGAACGGTTGCCGGCCCGCCGGGCGGCTTTGCTGAGGTGCGCCCATGACCCCCCTTCAACGAATCGCGTTCGTCGGGAATTCGCTGCCGCGGCGTTGCGGGATCGCCACCTTCACGACCGATCTGCAACAGGCGGTCGCGCTGTCCTGTCCGGGCGTCGAGACCACGATCGTGGCGATGAACGACGACGGTCGCGTCTACGACTACCCGTCCACGGTGGGCTTCCAGGTCAAAGACGACAAACTGGAAGACTACATACGGGCCGCCGATTTTCTGAACGCGGGCCGGTTCGACGTGGTCTCGCTTCAGCACGAATTCGGCATTTTCGGGGGCGAGGCCGGCGGCCACGTCATGGCCCTTCTGTCGCGGCTGACCATGCCGATCGTGACGACGCTCCACACGGTTCTGGCCGATCCCACGCCGGCACAACGCGGCGTTCTCGATCGCATCATCGCGGTATCGTCGCGGGTCGTCGTCATGGCCGAGAAGGGACGTGAACTGCTCGACACGGTCTACAAGGTGCCGGCGGCAAAGATCGAGGTCATTCCCCACGGGATTCCCGATGTCGCTTTCACCGATCCCGACGAGGCGAAGCAAAAACTCGGGTTCGCCGGCCGGTCGGTCATTCTCACCTTCGGCCTGCTGTCGCCCAACAAGGGCATCGAAGTGATGATCGATGCGATGCCGGCGATTCTGAAAAATCGTGCCGACGCGGTTTATGTCGTGCTCGGCGCGACACACCCGAATCTCGTTCGCCAGCATGGCGAGGCCTATCGCGAGAGCCTTATCGCGCGGGTGCGCGAACTCGGGGTCGAAGACAGCGTGGTGTTCCTCGATCAGTTCGTCGATCAGGCGACGCTGCTCGGCTTCATCGCGATGTGCGATGTCTACGTCACGCCCTATCTCAACGAGGCGCAGATGACGTCGGGCACGCTCGCCTACAGTTTCGGTTTGGGAAAAGCGGTGGTCTCGACGCCCTATTGGCACGCGCGCGAATTGCTGGCCGACGGACGCGGCATTCTGGTTCCGTTCGGCGATGCCGTTTCCGTCGCCCACGAGATCGTGGGTTTGCTGACCGACGACACGCGGCGCCTCGCGATGCGCCGGCGCGCTTATGCGAACAGCCGCTCGATGACTTGGGCGCGCACGGCCCTGCGCTATGTCGCCACTTTCGAAAACAGCCGGGGCGGTCACCGGCTCCGGGTGATCGCGGGATACGATCAAAACCTTTCGCCCCGCGATATCCAGGCGCCGCCGGAGATGCAGCTCGGCCATCTTCTGTCGATGTGCGACGACACCGGGCTTTTTCAGCACGCGCTCCATTCGGTGCCCGATCGTTCGCATGGCTATTGCGTGGACGACAACGCGCGCGCGCTTCTCGTTTCCTGCGCGCTCAACAATTCCGGCGAGCGGGGCCTGTCCGAAACCCTGACCACCCGATTGGCGGCTTTCATCCAGCATGCCTGGAACCCTGACACGCGGCGGTTTCGCAACTTCATGAGCTTCGATCGAAACTGGCTCGAGGAAAGCGGTTCGGAGGACAGCCATGGGCGAACGCTCTGGGCCTTGGGCGTCTGTACCCATGACGACGCGAGTCCGTCGCGGCGGCGCTGGGCCGCTGCCTTGTTCGCCGAAGCGCTGCCGACCGCCGAAAGTTTTCGCTCGCCGCGCGCCTGGGCTTTCACGCTGCTCGGGTTGGATGCCTATTGCGTCGCTGGGACGGACGATCCTTTTGCCGAGCGGCTTCGATCGCTTCTGGCGGATCGGCTGATGGCGATCCTGTCGGCGGTCGAAACCGAGGACTGGGTGTGGTTCGAGGACGGTCTTGCCTACGACAATGCGCGTCTGCCGCAGGCCCTGATGGCAACCGGCGTTTCGACCGGAAACGCCGCCTACGTCGCGGCCGGTTTGCGATGTTTGCAATGGCTCGTCAAGCTGCAAACGACGCCGACCGGTCTGTTCAGGCCGGTCGGTACCGACAGTTTCGGCGAAAAGCGGTCGGCCCCGCGGGCGTTCGATCAGCAGCCGCTGGAAGCCGCGGCGACGATCTCGGCGTGCGTGGCGGCGTGGCGCGCGGACGGCAATGTCGACTGGCTGACCGGCGCAACGAGCGTATTTTCATGGTTTCTTGGCCGCAATGATCTATCGTTGCCGCTCGTCGACCTGGAAACCGGAAGCTGCCGCGACGGGTTGCACCCCGATCGCCCGAACGAGAACCGGGGCGGCGAGTCCGTCGTGTCCTATCTTCTCGGCCTCTTGGAGATTCGGCAGATCGCTCGCCTCGGCGAGGGCCGGGTGAAATTCGTGCCGCGCCTTGCTGGGGGGCGCGAACGCGCCGAAATCCCAATCGCGTGAGTCGAGGACTCTTTATAAAAGTGTCGTTCCTGAACCGGCAGGCTCTCTACCTGCGGCCCGATCCCGCCCGGGTGATCGTGCGCCCGTTCCGGCCGGCGACCGAACCGCGCGATCTCAATCCGGTCGACATAACCCGTGCCAATCACATCGTCGACCGGGTCCTAGCGCTCGATCCCGAGGCCGCCGCGAGCCAGCTCGCGGACGTCCTCGAAAACTTTCAGGGCCGCCACCGCAATCTGCTGAAGACCTTCGAGGCGCGGGCCGACGACATGGAAGAGGCCTTTTCGCTGCACGACGCATTCACCCAGGTGCAGCGGCAATTGGCCGGCGCCTATTTCCTGCACGAATACTCTTTCGAATCGTCGGCGCTCTTCAATCCCAGCATCGTCGCTCATCCCGATCAGTCCGGCGCGCCGCCGGGCGGGCGGCGCTTCATCCTCAGTCTTCGCGCGGTCGGCGAGGGCCATGTTTCCTCCCTCACGTTTCGATCCGGATCGATCGCCGCTGATGGCGGCGTGCGGGTCGATCCGACGGCGCGTCTCGCGTCGATCCCCAATGTTAAAAGCCGGATAACCGGTCCCAACGGCGACAGCGTCGAGATCAACTTCGCGCCGGACACGGATCTCAGCGAAAGGGTGATCTTCCCCGTCACGGACTCCCAGTCGAACGGCATCGAGGATGCCCGTTTCGTGGAATTCGACGATGGCGAGCGAAGGACCTTCTACGCGACCTACACCGCCTATAGCGGCAAGGGAATCCGGTCGGAGCTGCTCGAAACCCGCGACTTCATATCGTTCCGCATGACGCCGCTGACCGGTCCCGCCGCGCGCAACAAGGGCATGGCGCTGTTTCCGCGCAAGATCGACGGGCGATACGCGATGATCGCGCGCCAGGACAACGAGAATCTCTACCTGATCTATTCGGACGACCTTTATGCGTGGGGCGAGGGCGTGGCGATCTTGAAGCCGCAATTCCCGTGGGAATTCGTCCAGATCGGCAATTGCGGATCGCCGGTCGAACTCGACGAGGGTTGGCTGCTGCTGACCCACGGCGTCGGTCCGGTGCGCAAATATTCGATCGGCGCGGTTCTCCTCGATAAGACCGATCCATCGAAGGTGCTCGCCCGCTCGCGCGAGCCGCTGGTGCGCCCCGAACCTTCCGAGCGCGAAGGCTATGTCCCGAACGTGGTCTACACATGCGGCGCGCTGCGCCACAACGATCAGATCATTCTGCCCTATGCGGTCTCGGACACGTTCTCCAATTTCGCGACGATCAAGATCGCGGAACTGTTGCAGACGATGCGCAGCTGAAGCGGCGCGCTACGGACGCTTTTGCCGCGTCGGTCGCTCGATCCAGTCGCGGCCCATCATCAGGAAAGTGAACGAGGTCGACCATCCGATCAGGATGAGTCCCGCCACGGGTTCCAGACTGGCGATCAAACGCAAGGCGCCGATCGCATAGATGTCGCCGACGCCCTGGGTCGTGTAGGTTTCGAGCGAGAAATAAAAGAAATCCCGGAAATCCATGACCCGGCTGCTGGTGAACGCGCCGATCTTGAGGCCGCGCACGGCGATCCCGAATCCGACCGCGAAGATCGCGGCTTCGAGGACATGCGCAGCGATCAGCCCGAAGATGATCAACAGGATTTTGGCGTGACCCGAGGCGCGCCATTCCTGCTGCCAGGTCGAGAGAATCCGCAGCGCCTGAAAATGCACGCCGACGACAGCGGCGATCAGGATCAGCGCGAGGATCAACGCGGCAAAACTATCGAGCAGGGTGACTTCCATCGGTGTGCTTAGCGCTGTGTTCCGGTTTCATCGGAAGGCTGATACGTCGCCTGCACTGCCGGCCGCACCATCACCCGCTCGTACCATTCGGTGGTGCGCGGATGCGTCGTCATCAATTCGGGCCGGACTTCGCGGAACGCGTGGATATAGGGCAGGATCGCGATATCGGCGAGGCTGTAGGCGGCGCCGGCGAGATAGGGACTTTCCGATAACGCCGCCTCGCTGCGATCGAAGACGTAATCCATCCGGCCATAGGCCTCGTCGAATTCCTTTTTGCTGAAGCCTTCGCCGCGCAGCGCCTGCAGCTTCAACCGGTGATCGACCAGCGCGGTCTCGCTCACCACCCGGTCGAATTCGGCCGCGCTCATCGCCTGTACCTGCGCGGCTTTGGTGCGGGTCCAGGTCGGGATGCGCGTCGCCGGCAGCGCGTATTCGTCCGCCATCTTGCAAAAAATGCGCATCCGCGCGCGGCCCAGGGGATCGGCCGGTTTCAACGGCTTGTCGGCAAACACCTCGTCGACATATTCGTTGATCACGCCGGATTCGATCACGACCTTCCCGTCATGAACCAGCGTCGGCACCAGCCCGTTGGGATTGAGCTTCAGATAGGCCGGATCGTGATGCTCGAACTTGCCGAGATTGAGGTAATGGCTTTTATAGGCCAGTCCCTTTTCTTTGAGCGCGAGGCGCGATTTCTTCGAGCAGGTGGTCAAGCCGGCATGATAAAGTTCGAGCATCGTTGGGCCTCCCAGGGCTGATCTTTGTCCCTTTATACGACGGAGCGATGAAATGTCCGAGCCGATCTGGAACAAATTCATGACCGAGCGCGACAAGGAATTCTTCGCGCAAAAGGGTTTCGGCGCGTATGCCGGCTGGGGCAAACGCCCGGCACTCCTGATCATCGACGTGAATTACGCGTTTTGCGGCGACAAGCGCGAGCCGATCATGGACTCGGTCAAACGCTGGCCGACCTCGTGTGGCGAGGATGCGTGGGACGCGCTCCCGGTGCTGGCCCGCGTGATCGACGCGGCGCGCGTGCAGGGCGTGCCGGTGATCTACACGACCGGCATCGGCCGCGACGACAAATGGGATTCGGGAAGCTGGGGCTGGAAAAACTCCCGCACCAACGAACGGCCGGTCGTGCGCGAAACCAATCAGTCGGGCAACGAGATCATGCCGCAGATCGCGCCGGGACCGCAGGACATCGTGGTGCCGAAACAGAAACCGTCCGGGTTTCATGGCACCAACCTGTTGAGCTACCTGACGCTCTTGGGCTGCGACAGCGTGATCGTCGGCGGCACCACGACCAGCGGCTGCGTGCGCGGCACGGTGATCGACTCCTTCAGTTACAATCTGCGCACGGCGGTGATCGAGGATGGCTGCTTCGACCGCTCGCAGATGAGCCACGCGGTCAATCTCTTCGACATGCACGCGAAATACGCCGACGTGGTGACCAGCGATGCGGCGATCGAATTCCTGCGCTCCCTGCCGAAAGGCATGTACGAGCTGCCATCGGGCATGGCGCGCTGATTCTACGCTTTGGTGCCACGTCCACTTTAAGCCGTCATGGCCGGACTTGTTCCGGCCATCCACGACTTTTCGTCACGCGGGCTTTAGACGCGGATGCCCGGCACGAGGCCGGGCATGACGGTCGATTTGATTGGCTATCGTTCCAATCGGTACGCTTGACCGCGCGCGATCCTGGGATAAGGTCGCGGCTCCCTTTTCACCGCAACATCTCGGATCGCGCCATGTTCAGAGCCGCCTCTCTTCTCGCTTTCGCCGCCGCCTTGTTCCTTCATCTGGCGCCGGTCAGCGCTGCCGATCTCGACAACACGCTCTATCTCGACGTGCCGAAGGGCCGCGTCGTCATCGAGCTGCGTCCCGACCTCGCGCCGAAAACGGTCGAACAGATCAAGGCATTGGCGCGGCGCGGCTTTTATGACGGAATCGTCTTCCATCGCGTGATCGACGGCTTCATGGCGCAGACCGGCGATCCGACGGGCACCGGCGGCGGCGGTTCGGGTCATACGCTGAAGGCCGAATTCAACCAGGCGCATTTCGTGCGCGGCACGCTCGGCATGGCGCGCACCTCCGATCCGAACAGCGCCGACAGCCAGTTCTTCATCTGCTTCGCGCCGGCGCCTAACCTCGACGGCCAGTACACGATTTTCGGCCAGGTGACGTCGGGCATGGAATTCATCGATGCGATCAAGAAGGGCAGCCCCGCCCAGAACGGCCTGGTGAGCAATCCGGACAAGATCGTGCGGATGCAGGTCGCGTCGGACGCCGCCAAAAGCGGCAAATAGGCCCGGCCGCGGCGCGGCTTGATAATCGTCGCAAACGAAAATAGGCTCCGCCGGCGCGCTATAACCCGGCAGCGCCGATCCCGCCCGCATCACCGGGCATCCCCGAACCGGACATGATTCGTCCAGACAGGCAAACCCGTGGAAGACACTCTTTATCTCGACGTGCCCAAGGGCCGCGTCACCATCAAACTGCGTCCCGATCTCGCGCCGAACACCGTGGCGCGGATCAAGGAACTCGCGCGCGAAGGTTTCTATGACGGCATCGTCTTTCATCGCGTGATCGACGGCTTCATGGCGCAGACCGGCGATCCGCGCGGCGACGGCACCGGCGGCTCGGGCAAGCATTTGAAGGCCGAATTCAATTCGGGCAAGCATCTGCGCGGCACCGTGTCGATGGCGCGCGCCAACGATCCCGATAGCGCCGACAGCCAGTTCTTCATCTGCTTCGCGCCCGCGCCGTTCCTCGACGGCAAATACACCATCTTCGGCGAAGTGACCGAAGGCATGGACCATATCGACGCGATCAAGAAGGGCAGCGCCAGCCAAAACGGCTCGGTCTCGAACCCCGACAAGATCACCAAGATGCAGGTCGCGGCCGACGCGGATAAGAAGTAATTCCCGCGCCGTGCCATGAAGACGTGGCTCGGCTCGCTCAAGATTTACGGCGATCGGCGGATTCTCGCGATTCTCCTGATGGGGGTCGCGAGCGGTCTGCCGCTTGCGCTGACCGGCGCGACGCTGTCGATCTGGCTCAAATCGTCGGGCATCACGCTGACCGCGATCGGTCTCTTTGCCCAGGCGGGCCTCGCCTATAACCTCAAATTCCTCTGGGCGCCGGCGATGGACCGGCTGGAACTGCCTTTCCTGACGCGGCGTTTCGGCCGGCGGCGCGGCTGGGCGCTGCTGATCCAGATTTGCTTGGCAACGTCGCTGCTCTTTCTCGGCGCGTCCGATCCCACCGAAAATCTGCTGCGCACCGCGATCTGCGCGGTCGTCGTCGCGTTCTTCTCGGCGAGCCAGGACGTGGTGATCGATGCCTATCGCGTCGAGCTTCTCGACAAGAACGAGCAGGGCGCCGGTGCTGCCGCGACCCAGATGGGCTATCGCATCGGCATGCTGATCTCGGGTGCCGGTGCGCTCTATCTCGCCTCGGCGCTCGGCTGGTACGCCGCTTATGCGGTGATGGCGCTGCTCATCGTCGCCTCGATGGGGGTCGTGCTGATGACGCGCGAGCCGCGCCGCGTGCCCGAGCCGCCCGGCCCGTGGCTCGAAGGCGCGGTGATCGCACCCTTCGCCGATTTCGCGCGGCGGCGGCATTGGCTCGCGATCCTGATTTTCGTCGTGCTCTATAAATTCGGCGATGCGTTGGCCGGCGTGATGTCCGGGCCGTTCTATGTCGATCTCGGCTTCAAGCTGACCGAGATCGCCAGCGTCACCAAGATTTTCGGCGTCGTCGCCTCGATGCTCGGTGTGTTCTTGGGCGGTGTCGCGGTCTATCGCTGGGGTTTGATGCGCGCCTTGTTCCTCTGCGGCGCGTTTCAGATGGTGTCGAACCTGATGTATGTCGCGCAGCTTTGGGCCGGACACGACGTCGCGATGCTGGCGGGGACGATCGCGATCGAGAACGTGACCGGCGGCATGGCCTCGGGCGCGTTCGTTGCCTATCTGTCGAGCCTGTGCAATCCGGCTTTCACCGCGACTCAATACGCGCTGCTCTCGGCGCTGGCGGCGACCGCGCGCACCATGCTCGCGTCCACGGGCGGCTATTTCGCCGACCGGCTCGGCTGGGCCGCGTTCTTTTTCCTGGCGACCGCGGCTTGTGTCCCCGGCCTCGCGCTGCTCGCCTGGCTGATGCGCTCAGCCGATCCGCAACAGCCGTGCCCGGTTCCGGTTGAGCCATAATTTGTGCGCCTTGGCGTCGGGGTCGAGACGCTCGACCAGTTGCCAGAACCGCACCCCATGATTCATATGAACGAGATGCGCGACTTCGTGCGCCACCACCGAATCGATGATCCCGTCGGGCGTGAAGATCAGCCGCCAGCAGAACGACAGATTGCCGTTATGCGCGCAACTGCCCCACCGGCTGGTGGTGTCGCGCACGGTGACGCGGCTGACCTCACGCTCGACGAGCGCGGCCATCGCGATCGCCCGGCGCTGAAACTCCTCTTTCGCCAACGCGCGCAGGAAGTCGCGCGCCCGGCGCGCCAGGAACGCCGGATCGCCGGTCACGCAAATCTCGCCCGCATCGATCCACGCCGGACCCTTGCCGCGAATCTTGCCGACATGCCGGATGCGATGGATCACGTCCATGACGGGTATTTCCGCGCCGTCGGCAAAGACGATGCGCGGCGGCAGTGCGTCGAGCCGCTTCTCGACCCAGAGACGATTGTCTTCGAGAAAGCGTAAAGCCTCGGCGCGCGAACAGCGGCGCGGCATGGTCAGCTCGACGGCTTCGCCCGCCGCGTCGATGCGCACCGCCAGCCGCCGCGCGCGCGGATGCGGTTTCAGGCGAAGCGCGACTTCGCCGCCGCGATGCGGCCAGGTGATGAGGATGGATGAACCGTCGGGCATGGGCTCCGAGTCTATCCGACCTTGATCGCGCGCGCCCGGTTTTCGTTGCGTCAGACGCGATCGATCAGGTGGACGAACGATCCCATGACGTTGCCCGCGACGCGGCCGGAAGGGGTCAGCGCGTTGCCGTCGGCGTCGCTCACCTGAAACAGCGGCCGTCCATCGCCTTCGGCGACGATGCTCGCGTAATGAAATTCGTGACCGCGAAACGCCACGCCGGCCTTTCCGAAAATGCCATCATCCTCAAGCCTGACCGCGCGATAGCCCAGATGGAGCTTGCGCGCGGCGAAACTGGTCTTCAGCGGCAACAGCCCGGCCATCGCGTGATCGGTGCCGTCGGCATCGGTCAGCGTCTCACCCAGTACCATGTAGCCGCCGCACTCGCCGTAAACGACGGCGCCGCGTGACGCCGCCGCGCGCAGGCCGCCGAGAAAATTCCGGCTGGCGGCGAGACGCGGGGCATGAAGCTCGGGATAGCCGCCCGCGAGATAGACCGCGTCGGCGTCGGCTGCCGGCGCTTCATCGGCGAGCGGCGAGAAAAAGGAAACCGCCGCCCCGCTCGCGCGCCACGCCTCGAGAACCGCCGGATAGGCGAAGGTGAAAGCCGGGTCGCGCGCCACCGCGATATGCGCCCCAAGGCGCGGCAGGATTGTCTGGTTCGTGGTGGGTTCGAGCGTGCTGCGTCGCACCAGCGCGGCGATGGCGTCGAGATCGACCGCCGCGCCGACGATCGCGGCCGCGCGATCGAGCACCGGGTCGAGTTCCGCTGTCTCGCCGGCCGGGACCAGCCCGAGGTGGCGCGACGGCAGCTCAAGCCCGGTCCCGCGCGGCACATGGCCGAGAATTCTTATCGCGGGCAGGACGCGCGCCATCGCCGCATCCACCATCGCCGCATGTCGATCGCCGGCAACGCGATTGAAGATCACGCCGACGATGTCGATGTCCTTGCGATGATGGGCAAAGCCCTCGACCAGGGCCGCGACCGAAGCCGCCTGTCCCGATACGTCGATCACCAGCACGACCGGCCATCCGGTCAATGCCGCGATGGCGGCGGTCGAACCTTCGCCCGCCAGCCCCGCGCCGTCGAACAAACCCATCACGCCCTCGCACAGCACGATATCGCTCTGCGCCTCGAGGGCGTGAACCCGTGCGGCGATCGTCGCGCGCCGCATCGCCCAGGAATCGAGGTTGTGACAGGGCGTACCAGCGGCCGCGCCGAGAAAACCCGCATCGATGTAATCCGGTCCGACCTTGGCGGCGGCGACGCGCGATCCGCGCCGGCGCAGCGCCCGCAACAGGCCAAGCGTGACCATCGTCTTGCCGCTGCCCGAGCGCGGCGCCGCGAGGATCAGCCCGCCCATGGCGGCCCCCCGCTCGCCAGTCGCATCAGAGATAGCCTTTGAGGCTCGCGGCCATCGCCTTCGGCGGCAACCCGGTCGGGATCTGGCCGAGATAGCGTCCGTCGCGGCCCATGACATAGATGACCGAGCTGTGATCGATCAGGTAGTCGTCGGTGCCCGACTGTTTCACCTTCGCGACATAGACGTGATAGGAGCGCTCGACCTTGTCGAGGGCATCCTGTGCGCCGGTGAGGTAGACGATGTCGGGATGGAAATTGGTCGCATAGGTCTTGAGCTGTTCGGGCGTGTCGCGCGCGGGATCGACCGAGATGAACACCGGTTCGATTTTTGTCGCGTCCGTGCCGAGGAGATCGAGCGTCGACGATATCGCCTGCAGCGTGGTCGGGCAGGCATCGGGGCAATAGGTGTACCCGAAATAGACCAGCATGATCTTGCCGCGGAAATCGGCATCGCGCCGTGTCGCGCCGTCCTGGTCGATCAGCGCGAAGGGTCCGCCGACGGCGGGCGCCGCGTCCTCGCCCAGCCAAAAATGCTGATACATCACGCCGCCGACGATGATCGCCAGCGCCGCGATGAAGAGATAAAGCCCGCGTCTAGCCGCTTCGGACATGGTCTCTGATATAGGTCCCGGTTGTTGGTGTCGCCAGCGGCGAATCAGCGCGTCGCTTCGAGCGCGGCCGCCGCGGTCGCGCCCAGCCAGTCGAGCTCGTGACGCAGCCGCACGGCCGGGCCGATCGCGACGATCGCGGGCGGCTCGATGCCGGCGCGCTTGGCGTCCGCGGCGGCATGTTCGAGCGTGGTTTCGAGCACGGTCTGCTCGTCGGTGGTGGCCTTGCTGATGATCGCAACCGGCTCGTCTTTATTCCGGCCGGCGGCGATCAGCTTTTCGGCGATCGGTTTCAGCGTATGCAATGCCATGTAGATCACCAGCATCGCCGCGCCTTTGGACAAGGCGGCCCAATCGACCGCGTCGGGCAGCGCGCCGCCGCTGCCCTGGCCGGTGACGAAGGCGATGGCGGAATTGGTGTCGCGATGGGTCGCCGGGATGCCGGCATAGGCGAGGCCGCCGATCCCGGCGGTGATCCCCGGCACGATGCGGAACGGGATATGCGCCTGGGCCAATGCCCGGCCTTCCTCGCCGCCGCGGCCGAACACGAAGGGATCGCCGCCCTTGAGCCGGAGGACCCGATGCCCCGCGCGCGCCAGGCGAACCAGCTTCAGGGAAATATCGGGCTGCAATGGCGAAGGCTTGCCGCCGCGCTTGCCGGCATGTTCGAGCGTGGCGCCCGGCCGCGCGAGTTCGAGAATGCGCGGCGCGACCAGCGCGTCGTAAACCACGACGTCCGCGTTTTCCAGCGCATGCAGGGCGAGCAGGGTCAGCAGGCCGGGATCGCCGGGCCCGGCCCCGACCAGCCAGACGCTGCCGGGGGCAAACGCGGGAAAATCGAGTTGGGAAAACGCCATCGCCCGACTCTACACCCCCGGCGTGGGCGCGTGTAGCCGGGTCGCTATTCGATGGCTGCCTGTTCACGCGCCGCGCGCGCGGTTCTATCATCGCGCGGTTCATGGAGGGTTTCGGCATGAGATTGCGCGCTATTCCGCTGATCGTCGGCGCGATTCTGGTGGCGACGGCGCCGTCCGGCCGATCCCAGTCGATCCCGCTCGGCGGGGTGGATCTGTCGGGCCTCTACAGCCTGCCGGATGCCGCCTCGCGCAATCGCCCCGAAGACGTGAAGTCGATGCTCGCCGCCGGCAAGAATCCCGATGTCGCCGACGAAACCGGCCAGACGCCGCTCGGCTATGCGTCGAGCTTCGGCAATCTCGCGATGGTACAAAACCTGCTTGCCTATCACGCGCCGGTCGATCGTCGCGACGGGTTCGGCAACACGCCGCTGCATTGGGCGGCGCAGCGCGGGACGATCGACGTGCTGAATGCCCTGATCGACGCAAAGGCTTCGATCGATCTGCAGAACAAGCAGGGGATCACGCCGCTGATGCTCGCGGCCAGTAACGCGCAGGTCCAGGCCGTGCGTATCCTGATGCAGCACGGGGCCGATGCGACGAAACAGGATTATACCGGCCGCGACGCCGTCGGCTGGGCCAATGGCCGGCCCAACGTATTACAGGCGCTGAAGACCCCGCGCAGCGGCGGCTGACTCAGTCCTTCAGCGGGATGCGCACCCGGTCGGATGCGTAGAGGTGGCTGTCGGCGAAGTCGGCGGTATCGAGCACCCGCCCGACGATGATCAACGCGGTGCGCGTGATGCCCGATACTTTCACTTGCGCCTCGATCGTCGCCAATGTCCCGCGCAGGATTTTCTGATCGGGCCAGCTCGCGCGATAGACCACCGCGACCGGACAGTCGGCGCCGTAAAACGGTGTGGCCTCGCGCGCGATCCGCTCGATATCGCCGATCGCCAGATGCAGGACCAGCGTCGCTTTGCTTTGCGCGAGCGTGGTCAGCGCCTCGCTTGCCGGCATCGCGGACGATTGCAACGCCGTGCGGGTGAGGATCACGGTCTGCGCGACCTCGGGCAGGGTGAGTTCGATGCCGAGCGCCGCCGCCGCCGCCGCGAAGGCCGGCACGCCCGGAATCATGTCATGGGGAATGCCGAGCGCGTCGAGCCGGCGCATCTGTTCGGCCACCGCGCCATAGATCGAGATGTCGCCGGAATGCAGCCGCGCGACGTCGTGACCCTGCGCGTGGGCGCGGCTCATCTCGGCGACGATTTCGTCGAGGGTAAGCGCCGACGTGTCGACGACGCGCGCGCCCTGGGGTGCGGCGTCGATGATCGCACGCGGAACCAGCGACCCGGCATAGAGGCACACCGGACAGGATTCGATCAGGCGCAAGCCCCGCACCGTGATGAGATCGGGCGCGCCGGGTCCCGCGCCGATGAAGTGGATCGTCATGACGGATTCCCCGCGATGGCGCAGGTCACGCCGTTACCGTTCTGCTTTGGGACGATCAGCTTTGATTGCGCGCCGGCGGCGGCCAAGGCGGCCCCTTCCGCCACGCCATAGCAGCCGACCGCGCGAAACACGGCATCGGATGGATTGGCGAGCCGCTTGGTTTCCGCGAGCAACGCGGTGGCGCTGAAAAATCGTAAAGGCAGGTTCAATGCGGTGCCGAGCGCGCGCAGCGCTTCCTCGCCGGTCTTGGTGTCGAGCGACGCGATCACGTCGATGTCGGCGGCGTTAATCCCGTGATCCGCGAGCGTCGCGGTGACGAGGGCCTGCAACGCCGGGCTCGCCGCATCGCGTTCGCAACCGATCCCGAGGGCGAGACGCCGTCCGCTCATCGCGGCACCGCGTCGTAGAGCGTGAGGGTGAGTTCGCGTCCGTTGGAATAATTGAGGCCGGCGACCTGGCCGATTTGGCGGGGTTCCCAGCCGAGCGCGGCGAGCGCCTTGCGGAACGATTCATCATCCGGCGTCGCGACGAGAGCCAACGCGCCGCGCGCGGTGGTGAGGTTGCGCGCCGTGCGGTCGACGCCGCCGATCTTGGTCTTGCTGCCGAGCAGGAAGACGAGGCTCGGCTCGGCATAGCCGGTCGCCGCGACCGACGCGTCCTTGGGGACGCCGTAACGCGTCACCAACGCGGCAGCGGCGCGGCTCAGCCACAGCCGGTCGAGATTCGGCGCGATGAACTCGAAACCGAGCGGAAAGATCAGCAGCGCCAGGATCGCCACGCGGATCGCGAGGCGCGGGCTGGTCTGGCGCCACGCGCTCGCCGCGCAACGCAGGCCGAGATAGAGCACGACAATGGCGGCAACGACACCGGCGGCCGAGAGACCGCCGCCGTAGCGCACCGGCGCGACGATGAAGAGCGCGGCGAGGCCCAGCGCGATCGCGCCGCCCAGCACCGCGCCGACGCGATCGAGCCAGCGCCACGAGGTGAGATTGCCGTCGCTTGCGGCGACGAGCGCGCCGCCGATCAACAATGCTAAGGCGGGGAACACCGGCAGGAGATAATTCGGCAGCTTGGTCGGCACGAGTTCCAGCACGATCCAGAATGGAATCGCCCAGGCGATCAGGAACCGCTCGGCCGGCGCGCGCCGGCGCTGCCAGGCCGAGGCGATAGCGGGACCGAGCAGCAGGATTCCCGGCCAGAACGTGACCGGCAGCAGTGCAAGATAATAAAGCGGTGGCGCGCCATGGCTTTCCTGCGCGCCGATCAGCTTGCCGAAAAAATCATTGCCGAGGGAATCGGCGAGGAAGGCGCCGTTGGTCGCCGACATGATCGCGACGAGCCAGGGGGCGACGATCACGATCAGGCCGATCAATCCCCAGACCGGGCGCAGGTTTTTCAGCCACCGCGCATCGCGATCAGCAAGAGCGAGCGTGGCGATGCTGAGGATCGAGACCAAAGGCGCGACCGGTCCCTTGATGAGAATGCCGATGGAAAGCGCGAGCCAGAAGATCGCCGCGTCGCGCCATGGGGCGATGCGGCCGTCGCGTGAAGCGACATAGATTCGCCCCAGCGCCAGTTGCGCGGCGGTGATCGCGGCAAGCAGCACCGCATCGGTTTTGGCCAGGTGCGCCTCGGTGACGAGGCCGAGCGTCGCCGTCAGCACCGCCGCGCCGATAAACGCGGCGCGCCGCCCGACCAGCGCCGCGCCCATGCCGAAGCTCAGCAGACCCGCGCCCAGCGCGCCGAGCAGCGACGGCAGGCGATAGGGCCAAATGTTGGTGCTCTCGGCATTGCTGAAGAGGGCGACCGAGGCGGCCTGCAGCCAATAGATGCCCGCGGGCTTCTTGTTGCGCGCCTCGTCGAGAAAGCGAATGGCGATGAAATCGCGCGTCTCGAGCATCTGCCGGGTCGCTTGCGCGAAGCGCGCCTCGTCGCGGTCGGTCACCGGCAGGCTCGCCATGCCCGGCAGATAAAGCCCAAGCGCCAGCAACACGAGCAGCGCATAAGGCCGCCAGGTCTTGGTCGCGGGCTCGATCATGCGATGAGGCTGAAGACGCAAAGGCTCGGCACGACGATCATCTCAACTCAGAGGGGAAAGACAGGGGGACGCCGGTCCCGCGCTCTAGCACAGGCGGTGTCCCCTCGCCAGCGCGGGGACCCACGCTTTCCGCTTGTATTCTCCGTGGCTTACGGCCGATCTTGGCGCCCCATGCTGCTCTTTCCCTCCACCGATCCTTTCGTGGTCCTCGCGCTGGCGCTGCTGCTCGATCTCGCCTTCGGCGACATGGCGCCGGTGTTCCGCTTGCTGCCGCATCCGGTGGTGATCGCCGGCGGCGCGATCGGCTTTTTCGACAAACGCCTCAACCGCGCCACGCGCAGCGATCGGACCCGGCTGGTGCGCGGCGCCATCGCGATGGCGATCCTCGTTGCGTGTGCGGCTCTGCTCGGCTGGGCGGTGCGGCGCTATCTCGATGTCGTTCATTACGGCTGGGTGGTCGAAGGCTTCGTCGTCGCGGTGCTGCTGGCGCAACGCAGCCTCTTCGACCACGTCGCCGATGTCGCGCGCGCGTTGCAATCGGGCGGGCTCGCCGAGGGACGCAAGGCGGTGGCGAAAATCGTCGGCCGCGACCCCGACAGTCTCGACGAATACGGCGTCGCGCGCGCCGCGATCGAATCCCTGTTCGAGAATTTCAGCGATGGCGTGGTGGCGCCGGCTTTCTGGTACCTGCTGCTCGGCCTGCCCGGACTCTTCGTCTATAAGACCGCGAGCACCGCCGACAGCATGATCGGCCACCGCACGCCGAAATACCTCTATTACGGCTGGGCCGCGGCACGGTTCGACGATGTGCTCAACTGGATTCCGGCGCGGCTGACCGGCGCGTTGATCGGTGTCGCCGCGCTGTTCCTGCCCGAGACGCGGTCCGGCGTCGCGTTGCGCACCATGCTGCGCGATGCGGGCAAACATCGCTCACCCAATGCCGGCTGGCCCGAGGCGGCAGCGGCGGGCGCTTTGGGTTTGGCGTTGAGCGGCCCGCGCCGTTACGGCGCCGCGATCATGAACGAACCCTGGCTCGGCGACGGCCGCGCCCGCGCGACGGTCGCCGATATCGGCGCGGCGCTGACACTCTATCTCGCCTCGGGCGCGGTGATGGGGTTGCTCGTTATCGCAGGAGCGGTGGCGCGGTTTTACGGGTGAGTTCGCGGTCCGATTCCATTGAGGGTGGCGTCTGCGAAATTCACATCCGAGTCACGCCGTGGGCAATGCATCGATGAACGTGTAAAGCGTGGCGATGCGCCCGTCGCGCACGGTGACGACGTCCAACCCCGTAACTTTTGGCGGCTCACCTGCTGGGCCGTGGCCCCAGGCCAGCCGCCCGACATCAAAAAACGTTTGAGGCGAACCCAAGGCGGTGAATACAAAGCCGGTGAATTTTCTTTGCAATTCTCCAACGGCTTCATTGAGCGCGTCCCGACCGACATGCCGGCCATGCGGTTCAGCAAAAACGCCATCGTCCGTCCAGATAGCGGCAATGGCCATACGACGTTTCGATGCGTCCGTTTCGCCAAAGATCTCGACTAAATTCCGCGAAAGTAGCGTCTCTACGCTATCGGTCATGATGTTCTCCCCGAAATTCTACACATCGTATTCAACCGCGCGTTCGACCGCGACAATATTCAATTTAATCGCCTAGCGCGCCTGCGCGTGCTTCAACAGCGCGTCGAGGTCGATATGGATTTCGACGTGGCGCGCGAGCGTGTCGAGGGCTTTCTCGATCCGTGTGTCGTTGTCGAGCGTGAGGTCAGGAGCCGCGCCGAGGCGCGTGATGAACGCGCGACGGAATTCGTCGTTGGCGAAAAGTCCATGAAGGTGACAGCCGATGACGCGTCCCGTGGCTGAGCGCGCGCCGTCGTCGTGGCCGTCGAGCTGCAGCATCGGGCGCGACGTGTCGGGGCCGGTGGTGCGGCCGAGATGCATTTCGTAGCCGGCGACTTTCGCGCCGCTCGCGATTTCGAGGCCGTTGACGTTGCTGAGAATCTTCTCCGGCGCCATTTCGGTTGCGACGTCGAGGAGGCCGAGGCCCGGCGCGCTGTCGGGCTCGCCTTCGAGGCCGTGTGGATCGGCGATCGTCTTGCCGAGCATCTGATACCCGGCGCAGATGCCGAGAACATGGCCGCCGTGGCGGACATGCGCCTGGATGTCGATGTCCCAGCCTTCGCGGCGCAGGGCGGCGAGATCGGACAATGTTGCTTTCGAGCCCGGCAACAGGATGAGATCGCAACGCGGCAATGGTCTTCCCGGCTCGACCAGTTCGATGGTCACGGATGGTTCGGCGCGCAATGGATCGAGATCGTCGAAATTGGCGATGCGCGGCAAGACCGGGACGACGATCCTGATCGTGCCGTCGCGCGCGGGGGCCGGCGTCTGGCGCAAGCCCATGCTGTCCTCGGCGGGCAGTTCACGCGTTGCGTCGAGCCACGGCACGACGCCGAAACAGCGCATGCCGGTGTACCCGCGCATGATGTCGAGCGCGTCGGCGAAGAGGCCGAGATCGCCGCGGAACTTGTTGACGATATAGCCTTTGACCAACGCGCGTTCTTCGGGTGCGAGCAATTCGTGTGTCCCGACAAGCTGCGCGATGACGCCGCCGCGATCGATATCGCCGACGAGAGCCACGGGCACCTGCGCGGCCAGCGCGAACCCCATATTGGCGATGTCGAAAGCGCGCAAATTGACTTCGGCGGCCGACCCTGCGCCTTCGACGAGGACGATGTCGGCCTGTTCCTCGAGCCGAGCGAAACTCGCCACCACCTTCGGCAAGAGGCCGATCTTCATCATCTGATAATCCGAGGCCGAGACGACACCGGCGACGCGACCTTCGACGATCACCTGCGACACGCGGTTTCCCTGCGGCTTCAGCAGCACGGGGTTCATGTCGATGCTCGGCGCCACACCAGCCGCGCGCGCCTGCAAGGCCTGGGCGCGGCCGATCTCGCCGCCGTCGGCCGTTACCGCCGCGTTGTTCGACATGTTCTGCGGCTTGAACGGCCGGACCTTGAGGCCACGCCGTGTGAAGGCGCGCGCCAACCCGGCGACGAGGACGGATTTGCCGACGTCCGAGCCGGTGCCTTGCAGCATGATCGCGGGCGTCTTCGCCATGGATTTAGAACTCGATGCCTTTTTGTGCCTTCACGCCCGAGCGGAACGGGTGCTTCACCATCGTCATCTCGGTGACCAGGTCGGCGATCTCGATCAATTCGGGTTTGGCGTTGCGTCCGGTGACGATCACGTGGAGGTCGCGCGGCTTGGCTTTCAGGGTTTCGATCACCTCGTCCAAAGGCAGGTAATCGTAACGCAGCACGATGTTGAGTTCGTCGAGCAGGACGAGCTTGTAGGACGGATCGGTGATCATCGCTTTGCCCATCTCCCAGGCGGCGCGCGCGGCCGCGATATCGCGCGCGCGATCCTGCGTGTCCCAGGTGAAGCCTTCACCCATCGCGCGGCAGGTGACGAGTTCGGGGTAAGCGTCGAGCACGGTGCGCTCGCCGGTCTCCCACACGCCTTTGACGAATTGCACAACGCCGACGCGCATCCCGTGGCCGACGCAGCGCAGCACCATGCCGAACGCCGCGGTCGATTTGCCCTTGCCGGTGCCGGTGTGAACCATGACGAGGCCGCGTTCCTCGGTCTTGGTCGCGAGAACGCGATTGCGGACTTCGCGGCGCTTGGCCATTTTCTCGGCATGGCGGCGGTTGAGTTCTTCTTCGGTTTCTTGCGGCTCGGTCATGAGTCGATCTCCAGATGAAGGCGCACGGCGTTGCGCTTGGGGTGCCATAGGCCGCGCCTTATGGCCTCGGCGAAACGCTGCTCGATCTCCTTGAGCGCGTCGGGATTATGGAGGCTGAGAAACTCGTGCACGACCGCATCGCCGAGATAGGCGTCGTACAGCGCGTCGAAATGATGATCCTTCACCGCATGCGCCGTCGCCGCGAAGGCGAAGAGGTAATCGACCGTCGCCGCGATCTCGAACGCGCCCTTGTAGCCATGGCGCATCACGCCCTTGAGCCATTTCGGATTGGCGGCGCGCGCATGGACGACGCGGCCGATCTCGTCCTCGAGGGTTCGGATGCGCGGCGTGTCGGGCCGCGAATGATCGCCGTGATAGAGCGCGGGCGCCGTGCCGCTGATGTGGCGCACCGCGGCGGCAAGGCCGCCTTCGAACTGATAGTAATCGTCGCTGTCGAGGACATCGTGTTCGCGATTGTCCTGGTTCTGCACCACCGCTTCGACGGTCTTCAATCGCGCGCGGAACAGGCCCTGCGCCTCGTCGCCCTGCGCGCCCGCGCCATAGGCAAAGCCGCCCCAGTTGAGATAGGCCTCGGCGAGATCGCCGTCGCTGTCCCAGCCGCCTTCGTCGATCAGGGTCTGCAGTCCCGTGCCGTAAGCGCCGGGCCGCGAACCGAAGATGCGGAACCCCGCACGGCGCGCCGCATCGTCGGGTGACAGTCCTTGTGCTTCGAGCGCCGCGCGATCCGTCTTCACCCGCGCCGCGAGCGGATTGATTGCCGCGTTCTCGTCGAGCGTAGCGACGGCGCGCGCGGCGCTGTCGAAAAGATCGATCAGGCCGGGGAATGCATCGCGGAAAAACCCCGAGACGCGCAACGTCACATCGACGCGCGGCCGGTCAAGGATCGAACTCGGAAGAATTTCGAATCCGGTCACGCGCCCGGTGCGGTCTTCCCACACCGGCCGCACCCCCATCAGCGCGAGGCCTTGCGCGATATCGTCGCCGCCGGTGCGCATGTTGGACGTGCCCCAGGCCGAGAGGGCAAGGCTCTTCGGATAGACGCCGTGATCCTGCGCGTAACGCTGAATCAGCAGACCCGCCGATTTCCACCCGAGTTGCCACGCGGCCGGCGTCGGCATCGCGCGGCTGTCGAGCGAGAAGAAATTGCGCCCGGTCGGCAAAACCTCGGGTCGGCCGCGCGACGGTGCGCCCGATGGGCCCGGCCGCACGAACCGCCCGTCGAGACCCGCGAGCAACCCGTCGATCTCGGCCTTGCCGCAGGCGGCGATGGTCGGTTTGAGGTCGGTCGCGACCCAGTCGAGTACGGCGAGGCTGCGCGTCCATGACGGATCGGCTTTGTGCGTGCCCGCGACGAGGTCGCGCGCCAGGAGTTCCAATCGCTCGACCGTGTCGCCGGTGTTGCGCCATGCCTCGCCGCCCGCAAGCACGGACGGTTTGGGTCCGCGCCACGCCTCGCCCAATTCGGCGGCGAGCGGATCAAAGCCGAGTTCGAGATCGTCCGCGAGCGCGCGGATCAGCGAGGCCTGATGCGGTTTCGGTCCGCGCGACAGGCGCACCAGGGCCACCAGTAATTCGGCACTGTCGGGCGACTGGCCGAAGACATGCAGCCCGTCGCGGATCTGCATCTCCTTCAACTCGCAGAGGTAGGAGTCGAGAGTCTGCAGCGCCTTCGCATCGCTCTCGCTTGGCGCGATGCCGCAATCGCGGTCGATGCCGGAATCGCGCACCAGTTCCAATATCTGCGCGCCCAATAATTTCACGCGGCGGGGATCGCCCTGCGCCGCTGCGTAATACTCGTCGACCAGCCGCTCGAGTTCACCGAGTCGTCCATAGCTTTCGGCGCGTGCCAGCGGCGGGGTCAGGTGATCGACGATCACCGCCTGGGCGCGGCGCTTGGCTTGTGTCCCTTCACCCGGATCGTTGACGATGAAGGGATAAAGATGCGGGATCGGCCCCAGCGCGATCTCGGGAAAACACGACGACGACAAGGCCAAGGCCTTGCCCGGCAGCCATTCGAGATTGCCGTGCTTGCCGAGATGAATGATGGCTTGCGCGCGCACGCTGTCGGCGAGCCAGGCATGAAAGGCGAGATAGCCGTGCGGCGGCGGCAGGTCGGGAGCGTGATAGCTGGTCTTCGGATCGAGGTCATAACCGCGCGACGGCTGCACGCCGATCACCACGTTGCCGCACCGGATGGCGGGGATCGCGAAGGCGCCGCAATCGAGGCGGCTTTCGCGGAAGAGCTTGTCCGTCTCGATCGCGCCCCAGCGCGCGTCGATTTGTTCCTGCGCTCCGCGCGGCACGCTCGACAGAAACATTTCGTAGTCGCTACGCGCGAAAGTCTCGTCGGCTTCGCGCGTCGGTTTGGCGTTGGTCGGACCGTCGAGCAGGCGGTGGATCAGCGCGTCGCCATCGGCCGGAATATTCTCGACGCGATAGCCCTGCGCTTTCAGCGCGTGCAGCACCGCGATCGCCGAAGCCGGCGTATCGAGACCCACGCCATTGCCGATGCGCCCGTCGCGATGCGGATAATTCGCCAGCACCAGCGCAATGCGCCGCTCGGCCTTCGGTGTCCGGCGTAGAGTCGTCCAGTTACGCGTGAGGTCAGCAACGAACTCGATCCGGTCCGGCACCGGGCGATAGAGCGTCAGATCGGCTTGCGTTCGTTCATCGTGTGTCGCCGCCTTGAACGACACGGCGCGGGTGACGATGCGCCCGTCGAGTTCGGGCAATGCCACGTTCATCGCGATGTCGCGCGCATCGAGCCCGCGCGCACCGGCGCGCCAGGCTTCCTCGCTGCCACCCGAAAAGATCACCTGCAGCACCGGGCAATCGAATGGCGCAAAAGGTCCGTCGGCGTCGGCCTCACCGGTCGAAACGGCAAAGGCGGTGGCGTTGAGGACGATGTCGGGCGTCGCCGCGCCCAGATTGGCGGCGAGGATCGACGCGGCCTGCGCGTCTTTCAGCGATGCGACGTAAAGCGGCAACGGATTGATTCCGCGCGCCTGCAACGCCGCGATCAATGCATCGACCGGTGCGGTGTTCGCCGCGAGCACGAGCGCGCGGTAGAACACGAGCGCGGCGACCGGCGCGCCGTCCTGCCAATGTGTTTTGATCTGCTCGAGATCGGGCATCGTCGCGCCCGGCCAATAAAGCCCCGCGCGCAGCACCGGCGCGGGCTCGCGCCATTCGCCGTCGCGACCGGTGAGCGACGCGGCGCAGCGCAAAAACTGCTCCGCATTGGCGGCGCCGCCTTCGGCGAGATAGCGCCAGAGCCGATGCAGCATCGCTGCTTCGACGGTCGAGGCGCGGGCCAGTTCGGCGTCGGGCTGATCGTCGCCGGGTAGCAGCGCCAAAGCGATGCCGCGTTCGCGCGCCAGCGCCGAGAGTTGTTCGACGCCATAATTCCAATAGCCGCGCCCGCCGAGAATGCGCGCGACGATCAGCTTGGCGTGCGACGCGACGCTGTCGAGATAGAGATCGACCGAATAATGATGATTGAGCTTCAGGAGGCTGGCGAGGCGCAGGCTCGGCCAATCGGACGATCCGGCCGTGAGCATCTTCTGCGCGGCGGCGAGGCAGGAGAGATCGCTGTCCGCCGCCGAGAACACGACGATGTCGCCGCGCGTCTGGCCGAGATCGACCGCCGCGCTGCCGTCGCTGACCGCGCCGGGGACGGTGGCTAAGAGGTGCATCGTTGCTTCATGCGCGGCTCATCACGCCCGAATGGCCGCCGTGATGGCGTCGCGGTCGATGCCCTTGGCGCCGATCACGACGAGGCGTGACTGGCGACGCTCTCCCGCGCCCCACGGCCGGTCGAAATACTGCTCGATGCGCGGGCCGACCGCCTGAATGACCAGCCGGAAATCCTTGCCCGGCACGTCGAGGAAGCCTTTCACTCGCAGCACATCATGCATGGCGATCACGGTGGGTAGTTTGGCCACGAACGCGCCCGGATCGGCGATCGATCCCAACGCCACGACGAAGCTGTCGAAATCGTCGTGGTCGTGTTCGCCGGCGGCATCGTGGAACGATGGCCGTGTGGCGAGATCGTCCTCGGCGGCAGCGGAAAGCCCGAGCAGGATCTGCGGTGACACCTTGCCGAAGCTGGCGTTGACGTGGCGCGCCTGCGCGCGCAGCCGCGATCCGATCTCGCGCTCGGCGATGTCGAGCGTGGCGCGATCGGCAAGGTCGGTCTTGTTGAGCACGACGAGATCGGCGCAAGACAATTGATCGCCGAACACCTCGTCGAACGGGTTGTCGTGGATCAGGGCTGGCGTGTTGGCGGCGAAACGCCCCTCGGCCACTGCCATCGCGTCGATCACCGCGATCACGCCGTCGACCGTCACGCGCGCCTTGATCTCGGGCCAGTTGAAGGCTTGCACCAAGGGTTTCGGCAGCGCCAATCCCGACGTCTCGATCAGGATGTGATCGGGCGGGTCGGGCCGGTCGATGAGTTTTTCCAGCGCGGGCAGGAAGTCCTCGGCCACGGTGCAGCAGATGCAGCCATTGGCCAATTCGACCACGTCGTCGTCGGTGCAATTGGTGAGGCCGCAGCCCAGGAGCAATTCGCGGTCGATGCCGAGCTCGCCGAATTCGTTGATGACCAGCGCGATGCGCCGTCCTTCGGCATGCGTCACCAGGTGCCGCAGCAGGCTGGTTTTGCCCGCGCCGAGAAAGCCGGTGACGATGGTGGCGGGAATCTTGCGCATTTATTCTTCCTTGAGGGTCAGCGACAAACCCGCCGCCATGAAAACAACGTGCGATGCGATGGCAGCGACGCCCTGGTTCAATCGCCCGGCATCGTCGCGAAACCGGCGAGCCAAGGCGTTGTCAGGCACGATGCCGAGGCCGACTTCGTTGGCGACCATCACCACCGGTACTTCAAGGCGCGGCAGGGCCGCGAGAAGCGTTTCGATCTCGACATCGATATCGCGTTCGGCGCCGTAGAGATTCGAGAGCCACAGCGTCAGGCAATCGACCAGCACCGGTTGCCGCGCGGCGCGCAGCGCGGTCGCCAGCTCGATCGGCTCCTCGACGGTGGTCCATAACGCGCCGCGCCGGGCGCGATGCTGCGCGATCCGCGCCTTCATCTCGTCGTCGCGCGCCTCGCCGGTGGCGAGATAAAGCGCGGGCCCGCCCATCCCCTCGATCAGGTTTTCGGCATAGCGGCTTTTGCCCGAGCGCGCGCCGCCCAAAACCAGGGTGAGGCGACGCGACGGGTTGCGCGCAAGGCCTTCGCGCGAAGGCCGATCCAGATCCGGCAAGACACCCCTCCGCCCGAGGATGGTCGGTTAAGACAAGGCGATACGGAGGTCTCCTGGCTCGGGGTCATCGGCCGTTTGGCGCCTTCCCGACGGATCGCTCCGTCAGTGGCATTTCGCCACGGTCTCGCCGCTTACAGTTGCGGGGGCAGCGCCGGCGTCGCACCGGCTTCCCTGTCGCATCGCTGGCGCACGCTAGCACGGTCCACGGCATGGCGCTATCGTCGGCCCATGGGCCAATACGAGGTCACCGTCGCTGCCATCCGCGTGCTCACGCCGACGATCCGCGAGCTGTTGCTGCGCTCGAAGGATGGATCGGCGCTGCAGTCCTATGCGCCGGGCGCGCATATCGAAATCGATGTCGAAACCGGCACCCGCCCTTATTCGTTGCTCGGCGGCATGCCCGATGCCGACGATCCGCCCGACACCTATCGCATCATGGTCGAGCGCCGGCCCGAGGGCACGGGCGGCTCGCTGTTCCTCTGCGACAAGGTCGCTGTCGGCGCCACGCTCGGGATCTCGGCGCCGCGCAACAATTTCGCGCTGGATACGCATCCGGCCAACCGGTTGCTGATCGCGGGCGGTATCGGGATCGCACCGATCTATGCGATGGCGCGGCAATTGAAGCGTCTCGGCCGACCCTTCGATCTCGTCTATGTCGCGCGCGACGCTGATCAGATGGCCTATCGCGACGAGATCGCGGCCGTCTCGCCCAACCCGGTGCTGTTTCACATTGAAACCGCCGAGGCCGCTTCGCTCGACGTGAAGCCGCTGTTCAAGAAACTGGTCTATCCGTCCGAGGTCTATGTCTGCGGCACCCACGGTCTCAACAAAGCGGTGGTCGCGGTGGCGAGCGCCAACGGGTTGTCGCGATTGCAGACCCACGAGCAATGTTTCGCGCCGCCGCCCGTCGTCGTGCTCGACAATGCGCCGTTCGAGGTGCTGCTGCGCCTGACCGGGGTCGAGTTGAAGATTCCGGCCGACGCGACGATCCTCGAGACCATGCTGGCCAACGGCATCACGCCCAAATTCTATTGCGGGCGCGGCGAATGCGGCATCTGCCCGATGACCGTCGTCTCCGCTGATGGGCCGCTCGAACACCGCGACCATGTGCTGAAGCCCGCCGAAAAAGAATCGGGCAAGCGCATCTGCATCTGCGTCTCGCGCGTCAAAGGCTCGCGGTTGGTGCTGGACGCTTAGAGGACGAACGGCCCAAGCAGAACCACACCTCACCCTCCCATTGCTGTCGCAATGGGCCCCTCCCTCTCCCCGCAAGCGCGGAGAGGGGCAAGTGTCGGCATCGCTAAAACAAACCCTCTCCGCCCATCGGGGGGAGAGGGTGCGAGCGTGAGCGAGCGGGTGAGGTGGGCTCGCGTCAATCTGAAACAATCGCGCGTAAGCGCCGCTTACTTCCCCGCTTTGACCTCGGCGACCAGACGCCGGTATTCGGCCATCGCCTTGTCGATGTTCGGGCGGCTCTTGGCCCATTCGTCGATCGCGCCGTCGAGCTTCTTCGACCATTGCGCGTGCATCGCCGGGTCGAGCGTCACCACCGTGTGCTTGGGGTCGTGCTTGGCGGCCTGACGGCCTTTCTCGTTGTCGCCGTCCCACCATTTGCCCCAGGCGCGGCTGGCTTCTTCGCCCGAATTGACGTCGAGCGCGTGCTTGGCTTCGGGCGACAGGCTGTCATAGGTCTTGCGCGACATGAACAGCATGCCGGCGGCGGTGCCGAGCGGCGCGTCGACGTGATAGGAGGTGACCTCGCCGGTCTTGAACGAGAAATAGGTGTTCCACGACAGGATCGCGCCGTCGGCGGTGCCGCGCAGAATCGCGGTATAGACCTCGGGCGACGACAGCGTGATCGCCTGGGTCCCGAGATATTTCGCCGAGAGGGCGGTCATCTGGGTCGCGCCGATGATCCGCAGGCCCGACAGATCCTGCAGAGTCTTCGGCGGCTTCGCCAGATGAAGCAATGATTGCGGCAGGGCGATCAGCATCAGCGGCCTGACCTCGTCGAACTCCGCGTCGAGCATGCCCGACTTGTAAAGCCGCCACAGCGCGACCGTGCCCTGTTCGGCATTGTCGGCGACGAAGGGAAGCGCCGCGACTTCCGCCAGCGGAAACTTGCCGGCGACATAGTTGAAGAGGGTGAAGCCGATATGCGTCACGTCCTGCTTCACGCGCTCATAGACATTCGTGATGTTGGCGATCGTCGAGCCTTCGCGGATATCGAGCTTCAGCGCGTCGGGCGCCACCGCGTTCACTTTGTCGGACCACGGTTTGTAAAAATCGTCGTAGGCCGCGGTGCCCGATTGGGTCAGCGGCGTGAAGCGCAGCACGGTCGGGTCCGCGACGGCGCCTTGCGCGGTGAGCGCGAGCAAGGCCGCGCCGGTCAGAAATGCCTTCATCCTGTTCCTCCCTCTTATTTTTTTCAGCGGCCTTGTGGCCGCCGTCGATTACTTCAACGGTGTTACGGTGGCGCGGCCGGTATTGGCAATGAAAATTTCCTCGGATTGCGTCATCGGCTTGCCGGCGATCCGGTCGGCGATCCAGTCCGCTTGCAGGGTCTGCGGGTTCTCGCCGGCCATCGTCGAGGGCGCGTTATAGACGCCGTGGACGGCGCTCTCATAGATGACGAACTGCCTGGGTTGTTTCACCAATGACAGCAGCTCGCGGGTGTGTTCGAGCGGCGAGAGCTGATCGTCCTCGCCGGCGATCACCTGATAAGGCACGCGAATGTCCTTGGCCAAGGGACGCAGGTCGCATTTCTTGACCCAGAGGTCGAACGCGTCTTCGTCCTCGAAACCCGCCATGTACATGAAGCGCATTTTGAACGACGGCGCCGCGTGGTTGAAGATCGTGTCGTGGCCCGGCTCGTGGCAGACCGCCGCTTGCGATAAGGCGATGATGCGGTTGCCGAGCACCGACGCGGCCTGGGTCGAGAAGAACGTCCCCATCGACGAGCCGCGCAATACCAGCTTCGACTTGTCGATCGCCGGGTGGTTGCTGAGGAATTTATAATTCGCCTCGCCCGCTTCCATGTGCGCGGTGTAGGTGACGTTGACGCGGCGCGCGAAGCATTCGCCCTGACCCGGTCCGTCGACCGCGAAGACGGCGATGCCGCGCTCCAGCAACTTGTCGCCATACATCGCGACCGCGTTCTCCTTGGTGCCGTCCATGCCGCCGACGGCAATGACGCAGGGGAATTTCTCGCCACCGACGGGCGTGCGCGGGAGATGGAGATAGGCGGGCAGGAACTGGCCGTTGCCGAACGGCACCTCGACGCGCTCGATCGGATGCGCCGCGTATTTGATGTATTTGGCATAGCATTCGTTCATCTTGGTCTCGAGATGCTCGAGTTCGGCGTTCATCTCGAAGATCGGCCAGCGCGCGATCGACCAGAGCAGCGAGGCGATGAGATAGCTCTCTCGCGCGGCGACCTGGCGACCGGCTTCGTCATAAGCGACCGCCTTGGCCTCGCGTCGTCCAGCCTGGATCGCGTATTCGCGGGCGATGTCGTTGATCTTCTTGCAGCGCGTGGCGGTGACGCGGAATTCCGCCAGGGCCTCGGGACCGGCGACGCCGGCGGTGTAGTTGATGCGCGCCTGATCGAATTCGACGCCGACCTGGCTGACGACGGTATCGAGGAGCCAGCGCTGCTCGCGCCAGCGCCGCACACGGTTTTCCGCCTTGGTGCTCATGGCCATGATGTCGTTCCTCCCTCGTGTCGTGCTTGATCGGCT
The DNA here is from genome assembly GCA_903828515.1 of uncultured Rhodospirillales bacterium. Classification (GTDB taxonomy): domain Bacteria; phylum Pseudomonadota; class Alphaproteobacteria; order ATCC43930; family CGMCC-115725; genus CAIKMD01. The sequence goes on from CAIKMD010000003.1 coordinate 352,167, forward strand.
TGGTCGTCTGGGCGGTTCAATAGGCGGTTTTGTTCACTTGTCCACTGCCGTTGACGTACCAGCGTTCGCTGACGAAAGGCCGCCCGGCCAGCCGCGCCGTCATCCAATCGGCGACCAGCATCGGCGGATAGGGACCGAGCGCCACGGACGGCACGCCGGCGATGCTGTGCCGCGCATCCTGATAGACGACGAGGCGTTTCGGGCCCTTGAGCTTCGCAAAGAGTCGCTCGGCATGGACGAGCGGCGACAATTCTTCCGCTTCGCCGGCCAGGCAAAGATAAGGACATTTGATTTTGTCGACGTGACCTTCCCAGGTCAGCGTCTTGACGAAGACATCGAACTTCGATTCGTCGACAAAGCCCGCCATCCACATGAAGCGCTTCTTGAAGGTCGGCGAGGCTTCCTCGAAGATCGTGTGACAACCGGGTTCGAGACAGGTCGCCGAAACCGCGCAGGCGCGATAGCGCGGCTCGCTGCCGGCCATGATGGTGGAAAAGAACGAGCCGAAGCTGCTGCCGGCGATGCCGATCCGGTTGCCGTCGATCTCGGGCCGCGCGGCCAGCCACTCGTAAATGCCGGTCGCCGCCAGCGCCCAATTCTCCATGCTGACGCGAATCCCGAGCAGCGGCGCCTCGTATTGTCCCGGCCCGTCGATGGCGAGGACGGCGATGCCGCGATTGAGCCAACGATCGCCGTAAAGCGCGACGCTGATCTCCTTGAAACTATCCATGCCCGGAATGGAAACCACCGCTGGAATCTTGCCGTCGACATAATCCGGCGGCAGATGCAGCCACGCGGGCAGCGCGGTGTCCTTGAACGGAATCCACACCGGCTCGACGCGATGATCGGCCAGTCGCGCGTAATTCGCGTAGCAGGTGCGTTTCTTCTGGTTGAGGAAGATGTTCTGCTCGTTGTTTTCATCAAACGTCCATTGCGCGGCGCCCCAATGCACCGCCGCCATGAAGTAATTGTCGCGCGCGGTGATCTTCTCGTCGGCTTCGTCGCCGATCCGCGCCATGGCTTCGCGCCGCCGCGCGGTCGCCTCGAAGGCGGGGCCGATATCGGCCATCTTCTTCACCCGCAGCCGGATGGCGGCGAAATCGGCCAGCGATTCGACGCCGCAGGGCGCCTGCAGATACATCGAACGTGGTTGATCCCAATCGATGCCGTTGGCCTGGATGATATTGTCGATCGCCCAGCGCTGCTCGTTGAAGCGGCGGACCTGCGGCGCGCCGGTATGTTCGATGATCGGCTGGGGATGACGCGTGCTCATGCAGGTCTCCTTCTTGTCTTAGATGGGCGGTTGATTGACCACGCCGACGCGCCAGCCATGGCCGAGACCGGGTCCCGGAAAATGGTCGAGGCGGGTCAGCGACAGATTGTCGATGGTGAAGGCCAAGGCGGCTTCGGGCGTGAGGTCGAGGGCGAGGGCCAATGCCGCGCGGATCGTGCCGCCATGCGTCACCGCGACGATGTCGCGTCCGGCAAGGCGTTCGTTGAGGCGCGTGATCGCGCCATGCACGCGCGCGATCAACGAGACGAAACTTTCGCCGCCCGGTGGTGTCTCATGCGCGGGTGCCAGCCAGAAGCGATGCCATTCGTCGCCGCGTTGTTTCTCGAGGTCGGCGTAGCGCTGTCCTTGCCAATCCCCGAAATGCTGCTCGATCAGGTCGGGCTCGATCGCAACATCCGGTCCCGGAATAAGGTCCGGGCCGTCCGATCCCGCGGCAACCAGCGCCGAGGCCGTCATATGCGTGCGTTTCAAGGGAGTCATGACCCAGCTCGCGGCCGACGGCAGGCGCTTGGCCAGGCTCGCGAAGCCGTGGCGCGCATCGGTTTCGCAGGGCAGATCGGTCTGGCCGTAACAGCAGCCTTTGTTGACGGTAACCGGCGCATGCCGCACCCACCACCATCGGGTTACGATATCGGACGTATTCATGACGCCCAGGCAGCGACAGTGAGCAAGGTCGCGACCTCGCCGCATTGTTCGATCGCGCCCAAGACGTCACCGGTCTGGCCGCCGATCTGGCGTTGCGCGACGAATCCCATCGCCACCATGGTCACGCCCGACGCGATGACGGCCGAGAGTCCGGGCCGAAAGCCGATCGCGATCAGCGCGATGACGATGGCGATGCCGGCGGCCGACCACACCACGCTCGATTCCGGCTTGCCGGCGCCCGCGCCCAATCCGTTGTCGCGCGCCGGCGCCATCATCTGCATCGCCACCGGAAGGAATCCGCGCGACAAAGCATGCGCGGCGATCAGCGCGCCGAGCACATGCCAGCCGTCGGCAAGGGCGCTGACCGCGACGACCCGAAGCGCGATGGAGAAGACGAGAACGAGAACGCCGTAAACCCCGATGCGGCTGTCGCGCATAATGAGAAGCTTGTCGTCGCGCGTCGCGCCGCCGCCGAATCCGTCGGCGCAATCGGCGAGGCCGTCTTCGTGCAGGCCGCCGGTGACCAAGGCGGTGGCCCCCACGGCAATGAGTGCGCCGGCGATCACCGGCAAACCGAGCATCAACGCGATCGCGAAGGCCAATCCGCCGATCAATCCGACCGCAACGCCGACCAGCGGGAAGGCCCAGGACGATGCGGCAAGGCTCGGCATCGGCTCTGTCAGGACAGGGCCGACGGGCAGGCGCGTGAAAAAACCGAGCGCGGCGAGAAAATCGTCGCGCCAGGACGGGGGAAACGCGCTCATGGTCGATTCTTAACCCAGATGGGTATTTCGTGCCAGCGCGCACGGTTTTCGCTTGGCCTTGCGGGTGCGATGCGGGAAAGTCGCGCGCCCCCTGCGGCGGAGAAACGATGGCCGAACGAACACCACCCAGCACCCTTGCCGAGATGCGCGCGATCATCGGCGAATTTCCCGGACCCGACCGCGAGGCGGGCGCGGAAGCAACCGCGCATCAGGCGCAATTGACCAAGCCCGCCGGTGCGCTCGGCCGGCTCGAAGAGATCGCGATCTGGATGGCGACGTGGCAGGGCAAGCATCCGCCGACCTGCGTTCATCCGCGCACCGCCGTCTTTGCCGGCAATCACGGCGTCGCCGCGCAAGGCGTCTCGGCCTATCCCGCCGCGGTGACGGCGCAGATGGTCAAAAATTTCATCGACGGCGGCGCAGCGGTCAATCAGCTTTGCCGCGCCGTCGATGCCGATCTGCGCGTCTATGAAATGGCGCTCGAGGAACCGACCGAGGATTTCACGCAAGGTCCCGCGATGAGCGAGGAAGAATGCGCGATGGCGATCGCCTACGGGATGATGGCGGTCGAACCCGGCATCGATCTCCTGGCGGTGGGCGAGATGGGGATCGCCAATACGACGGCCGCCGCCGCCCTCAACGCGGCGCTGTTCGGCGGCTCGGGCACGGATTGGGTCGGGCCCGGCACCGGCGTCGCCGGCCCGATGCTCAGCCACAAGATCGCGGTGGTCGACCGCGCGCTGGCGCTGCATCGCCCGCTGGCCGGCGACGGCTTCGACAAGCTGCGGCGTCTCGGCGGCCGTGAATTCGCGGCGATGGTCGGCGCGATCATGGCGGCGCGGATGGCGCGCGTGCCGGTGCTGCTCGACGGCTATGCCGCTTGCGCGGCGGCGGCGGCGCTGCAATCGATGGCGCCGGGCGCGCTCGATCATTGCCTGGTGGCGCATCGCTCCGCCGAACCGGGGCATCAGCGTCTCCTCGAAAAGCTCGGCATGGCGCCGCTTTTGGATTTCGGCATGCGGCTCGGTGAGGCATCGGGCGCCACGCTGGCGGTGGCGATCGTCAAGGCGGCGCTCGCCTGTCATACCGGCATGGCGACCTTCGCCGATGCCGGGGTCAGCGGGAAAAGTTCCTAGGGCGCGGCGTATCGCCATGGGATGGCATCGGCATCCCGTTCCGCGCTAGGCTCGCCCGACCAGATCAATCGCGACCCGATCGCGATCCGCAAGGGGAAGGAGCTGACGATGACGATGCAGGACTCGGCCGTCAAAGAAGCGGTGCGCACGCCGGTGGTGAACGGGCCGCCGGCTTTCCAGGCTTTCGCCCATGTCTCCATGCCGTGCCGCGATCTCGACGAGGGCAAGCTCTTCTACGCCAAGGTGCTCGGCGGCGAGATGCATGTCGAGACGCCGACCTTCTGCTCGTTCCGCATCTGCGGCGTCGATGTCGGGATCGGCAATGTCGGCTGCACGTTTCTCGAACCCAGCACCGAGTATCCGCATTTCGCTTTCTTCTGCGGACCCGACGAATTGGTTCAGATGAAGGAGTGGCTGGCGCGCTGCGGCGTGCCGAGTTCGAATTTCTGGACGCGCAGCGGCGTCGAGGCGCTGATGTTCTTCCGCGACCCCTCGGGCAACATGATCGAGCTGTTTTGCGAGCGCGGGTTCAAGGACGCGGACGGCTTGCCGCGCGGCCCCGCGCGCGGCCACGGCACCGCGGTCGATATCGACAAGCTGCGCTACAACACATGGAAGCTGCCCTAACCGGCCGCCCGACTCCTCCCGATAACATGAGCGCGTCGGGCGAAACCGAGACGCCGGCGCAAGGCACCGGCGTCTCGATCAGCCTCCGCAAGCTGGTCCTGATCCGCTGGGTCGCGGTGACCGGCCAAGCGGCGGCGGTGCTGTTCGCCTATTTCGTTTTGGGTTTCGACCTGCCGATCAAAAGCGCGCTCGCCGTGGTGGCGACCTCGGCGGTGCTCAACCTGCTCGCCTCGCTGCCGAAAAGCGCCGGCGCGCGGTTGGGCGATCGCGAAGCCGCGATCTATATCGCCTATGACACGCTGCAACTGGGCATCCTGCTGTTCCTGACCGGCGGATTGCAGAATCCGTTCGCGATGCTGATGCTGGCGCCGGTGACGGTGTCAGCGACGATCCTGTCGCGCTCGTCGGTGATCGGATTGAGCGGCCTGACGGTAATCGCGATCAGCGTGCTGGCGGTGGCGCATCTGCCGCTGCCGTCGCGTGGCGACATGCTGATCGAGCCCGATCCGGTCTACGTGCTCGGCATCTGGACGGCGCTGGTGTGTTCGACGTTGTTCATTTCGGGTTACGCCTGGTCGGTGGTACGCGAGGCGCGGCGCATGCGCGATGCCTATGCGGCGACGCAATTGGCGCTGGCGCGCGAACAACGCATCTCGGCGGTCGGGAGTCTTGCCGCCGCCGCCGCCCATCAACTCGGATCGCCGCTCGCCACCATCGCGGTGGTGGCGAAGGAACTGGTGCGCGACCTGCCGAAGGGGTCGGCCTATACGGCGGATGCCGAATTGCTGCTGTCGCAAAGCGAACGCTGCCGCACGATCCTGGCTGATCTGTCGCAACAGCGCGACGCCGGCCAGGCCTCGCCTTACGCGCAATTGCCGTTTTCGGTGCTGGTCGAGGCCGCCGGCGAGCCCCATCTCGTACCCGAGATCGTCATGCAGTACGAGATCGGCCCCGGCCGCGACGTCCAAGGCGAGGCGATCGAGGAGCCGCTGGTGTCGCGCAGCCCCGAAATCATGCACGGGCTGGGCAATCTGATCCAGAATGCGATCCAGTTCGCGCGCAACGACGTGACCGTGACCACGAGCTGGAACGAGGATACGATCGCGGTCGATATCGCCGATGACGGGCCCGGCTTTTCCAACACGGTGCTGGCCCGGATCGGCGAACCTTACATTTCCGGTCGCGCGACGCTGGGACAACATATGGGGCTGGGCATCTTTATCGCGCAGAGCCTGTTGGAACGGACCGGCGGCCGGCTTACCTTCGCCAACGCGGCGGATGGCGGCGGACATGTCGTGATCGAATGGCGGCGCAACGGGCTCATCTCGATGGAGCCGGCGGTGCCGATGCGGGAGGCTGGGGAATGAGCGACGACGGTAATCCACCGCAAGACGGCGCGGCACCGGGCCTGATCGCCGGCCAGCCCGAGAACGAACGCACCCTGCTGATCGTCGACGACGACGAACCGTTGTGCCAGCGCCTGGCCCGCGCGATGGAACGGCGCGGCTTCATCGTGCGGACCGCCGACAGCGTCGCCTCGGGGGTTGCCGCGGCGGCGGAAGCGCCGGCTTTCGCCGTGGTCGATCTTCGCCTCGGCGACGGCAGCGGCCTCGATGTGGTTAAGACTTTGCGAAAGACCAGGCCGAGCGCACGCATCGTCATGCTGACCGGCTACGGCAATATCGCGACCGCCGTCGCGGCGGTGAAGGCCGGTGCGGTCGATTATCTGCCGAAGCCGGTCGATGCCGATGCGGTCGAACGCGCCCTGCTCGCATCGGATGCTGCCGGTCTGCCGCCGCCGCCGGAAGACCCGATGTCGGCCGACCGGGTGCGTTGGGAGCATATTCAGCGCGTGTTCGAGCAATGCGACCGCAACGTTTCGGAAACCGCGCGGCGGCTCAAGATGCATCGCCGCACCCTGCAGCGCATTCTCGGCAAGCACGCGCCGCGCAACTGACGTGGTTAACGCGGCGTGAACCGCGACATCGCGTCGCCCTTCCATACCCCTCGCGTTTAACGGTCCGTAAAGCGCGCCGGTCTAGGGTTTGCGCTGGATTTGGCCCTCCATGAACCCGGGCCGTGAACGGCAGAATGGCACAAGTCGCAAACGCAAAGACGTCGAACGCGGAGCATTTGCTCCACGATTTCACCGAACGCCTCGAAAAACATCCTTTCGGGTGGCGTGGGGTCGTGCTCAATCTGTCGCGGCTTCGCCCGGACAATCGCCGCGCCCAGCAGATCCGCATCGCCGCCAGCACCTTCGAATCCCTGGTCCAGCATTTCGAGGGCCAGATCTTCCTGCTGCAGCAGGGCGATATCGTCTTCATCTGCAAGGACGCCGATGTCGGCGCGGTCGATAACGCGGTCAACAAAATCCGCTATCTGTTCAGCGACGATCCGCTCACCGCGCAACTCGACGACATTCAGGCCGACGGCTTTTCGAGCTGGTACGATCTCGCGCGCGAATACGTCAAATTCTCCGGCTTCGTCCAGGACATCTACAAGGAAGAGCAACGCCGCCAGAAACGCCTCACGGCGATCGCCGGCGACGCGGTCAAGAGCGAGCGCCAGCCGATGGATCCCCAGGCGCTGGGCGAACTGATCAACGTCATTTCGCGCGCCGACCTCAGCAACGTGTTGCGCCGCCAGGCGATCTGCGGCATCCAGCCCGGCACCGACCCGAAGCCGATCTTTCGCGAAATTTACGTCTCGATCCCCGATCTGCGCGACACGGTGATGCCGAAACGCGACATCGCGTCGGATCGCTGGCTGTTTCAGTATCTGACCCAGACGCTCGACAAGCGCGTCCTGTCGCAACTGAAGCGCAACGAGGACAGCGCGCTCACCCATTCCTACAGCATCAATCTCAACGTCTCGACGCTGCTGTCGCCCGAATTCCAGTCTTTCGACCAGAGCCTGCGCGCCGGTTCGCGCGGCAGCATCGTGATCGAACTCGAGAAGGTCGACATCTTCAACGACATCGGCGCCTATATCTTCGCGCGTGATTACGTGCGCGAGCGCGGCTATCGCATCTGCCTCGACGGCGTCACCGCGCTGACCCTGCCGTTCATCGATCGCGAGCGCCTCGGCCTCGATCTCGTCAAGATGTTCTGGAGTCCCGAACTCGGCGACACCGCGCGGGTGGATCGCAATGCCGAGGTTCGCGCCGCGTTCGAGCGTGTCGGCAAGTCGCGCATCATCCTCGCGCGCTGCGACGGCCCGGAAGCGGTCGGCTTCGGGCACGAATGCGGCCTGCGCCTGTTCCAGGGTCGGCATATCGATCGCTTGTTAACCGCGTCGGGCAACGGCGCGATGAAGGGACGATTGGCGGCCCCGGCGAAAGCCGCGGCTGGTTAGCCCGGAAACAAATCGTTTTTTCTTGCCAGTCCAACGCGACTGCCATAAGACGAAGCGATGGCCGAGGCCGATCTCATTCCGCTAATCGAACAACTCAAATCCGTTCACGTCATGTGCGTGGGCGATCTGATGCTCGATCATTACATTTACGGCCGGGTCGAACGCATTTCGCCCGAGGCGCCGGTTCCCGTTATCCATATCGAACGCGAAGAACGCACGTTGGGCGGCGCTGGCAACGTGCTGCGCAATTTGCATGCACTCGGCGTCGAGACCTGTTTCGTGTCGGTGACCGGTTCGGATGCCGGCGGCCGCGAAGTGTCGCGCATGGTGGCGTCGCTCGGCGGCGCCGAGGCTCATGTGCTGGCCGAACTCGGACGCGTCACCACGCTGAAGACCCGCTACGTCGCGGGCACGCAACAATTGCTGCGCGCCGATCATGAAAACGTCGTGCCGCTGCCGGCCGAGCTGCGCAGCGACCTCATCAAGATCGTCACCGACGCGCTGAGCCTGCACAAGGTCATCATCCTGTCGGATTACGCCAAGGGCGTGCTCGGCAACGGCATCGCCGCCGAACTGATCGCGGCGGCCAAGCGCGCCGGCAGCATCGTGGTGGTCGACCCCAAGGGCAACGATTACAGCATCTATCGCGGCGCCGACGTCCTGAAGCCCAATCGCCCTGAACTCGCTATCGCCACCCAGTCGCCGGTGCGCACCGACGACGAGGTGATCGCGGCGGCGCGCGGCTTGATGGCGGCGCACGACATCGGCTCCATTCTCGTCTCCTGCGGCAAGGACGGCATGCTGCTGGTCGAGGGCAACGGCAATACGCTCAAGCTCGCGGCCGAGGCGCGCGAAGTATTCGACGTCTCGGGTGCCGGCGACACCGTTGTCTCGGTGCTGGCGGCGGCGCTCGGCGCCGGCGCCAGTCTTCAGGACGCGGCGCGGGTCGCCAATGTCGCGGCCGGCATCGTCGTCGCCAAAGTCGGCACCGCGGTGGTCGAGCCGTCCGAGATCGAAGGCGCGTTGCTCGATCACGACGCGACCGCGCAACGCAAGGCATTGCCGCTGTCGCTCGCGCTCGATCGGGTCGCGCGCTGGCGTCGCACCGGCCTGAAGGTCGGTTTCACCAATGGCTGTTTCGACCTGCTTCATCCCGGTCATGTCGGGTTGCTGAGCCAGGCCCGGGCGGCGTGCGACCGGCTGGTGGTCGGGATCAATTCCGACGCCTCGGTGGTGCGCCTCAAAGGTCCCGGCCGCCCGGTGCAAAATCAGGACGCGCGCGGCGCGGTTCTGGGTTCGCTCGCCTCGGTCGATCTGGTCGTCGTATTCGATGAAGAGACGCCGATCGAACTGATCAAAGCGATCCGGCCCGACCTGCTGGTCAAAGGCGCGGATTATCGGATCGACCAGGTGGTCGGCGCCGACATCGTCCAGGGTTACGGCGGCAAGGTCGTGCTTGCCGAGCTTTTGCCCGGACACAGCACGACCGCGACCATCGCGCGCGCCGCGCGCTGAACTTAAACCCGCGCGCCGCGCGCTAAACTTAAACCCGCGCGCCGCGCGCTAGAACCCCGCTTCCAGATCGAACGCGCCCGGATCGTTGATCCGGTATAACCGTGCCGCCGCGAGGCGCGCGAAGCGTAGCGTTACCGCGCGCCGCCGCGCGGGCACGAGTTTGTGATCCTGTGGTTCGCGCAGGAAAGCCGCGCCGAACCCGTCGGCGCGAATGAGGCCGCATTCCAAAGGAATGAGTTCGAGGGGAAAAGCTTCGGGCACCGCGAAATAGAGCTTGTCGCACCACGCGCGATATTCCGGCCATTTGCGGTCGGCGCGGAAATCAGCTACCGACGATTTGACCTCGACGATCACCAGCGCGCCGTCGGGGCCGAGCGCCATGAGATCGGCGCGCCTGCCGTCGGCGAGCGGTACCTCGACGAGGGAGGCGAAGCCGAGCTGGGCCAGCGCGCGGGCGACGCCGCGCGCAAGCGCTTTCGGAATATCGCGGGCATCAGACATGACGATCGAACCGGACAAGGACGGCGCGGCGCAGATGGCGAACGCCGAGGATACCAGGCGCTGGGCATTTTTGCGCGACGCGTGGCGCCTCGCCAAGCCCTATTGGTCGTCCGAGGATAAACGCTGGGCCTGGGGTCTTCTCGCGGCAGTGATCGGGCTCAATCTCGGTTCGGTCTTCATCAACGTGCGACTCAATATCTGGCGCAACGCTTTCTACAACACGCTGCAGGATCTCGACGAGCATGGGTTCTGGGAGCAGCTCGCCGTCTTCACCGGCCTCGCGGCGGCCTTCATCGTCATCGTCGTCTACCAGACCTATCTGCAGCAGATGCTGCAGATCCGCTGGCGGCGCTGGCTGACGCGGCGCTATCTCGGCGAATGGCTCGGCGACAAGGCCTATTACCGGCTGCAGCTCGAAGGTAATCCGGCCGACAATCCGGATCAGCGCATCGCCGACGATCTCAATCGCTTCACCGATGCGAGCCTTAGCCTTACTCTCGGCCTGCTCAACGCGGTCGTGACGCTGTTTTCGTTTCTCAGCATCCTCTGGGTTCTGTCGGGCCCGCTGACCATTCCACTCGGCAGTCTCGGCTCGTTCGAGTTGCCCGGTTACATGCTGTGGTTCGCGCTGGTCTATGCGATCGGCGGCACTTGGCTCACGTTCAAGATCGGCCGGCCTTTGGTCGGATTGAATTTCCGTCAGCAGCGCTTTGAAGCCGATTTTCGTTTTGCCCTGGTGCGTCTGCGCGAGAACACCGAGGCCGTCGCGCTCTATAGCGGCGAGGAGCGCGAGCTGGCCGAGTTCCGCACGCTCTTCGTCAACGTGGTCGATAATTTCTGGAAGATCATGCGACGGATCAAGGCGCTCGGCTGGTGGACCAGTTTCTACAATCAGTTCGCGGTGATCTTTCCCTATATCGTCGCGGCGCCGCGCTTCTTCGCCAAGGAAATGCAATTGGGCGGGCTGATGCAGACCGCCGACGCATTCGGCACGGTGCAAGGCTCGCTGTCGTTCATCATCGGCGCCTATACCGACATCGCCACCTGGCAGGCGGTGGTGCAGCGCCTCGCCGGATTCGACGCGCGGGTGCGCGCCGTCGCGGCCGAAGCGCTGGCGCCGCAGCCGATCGTGATCGCGCGCGAAGGCAGCGGCCTGGCGGTGACCGGGCTCGATCTCGATTTGCCGCAGGGCGCGCCGCTCCTGCATCAGGTCGGACTCACCGTCGAGCCGGGTCAATCGGTGCTGATCACCGGTCCGACCGGCAGCGGCAAGAGCACGCTGCTCCGGGCGATGTCGGGGATCTGGCCCTATGGTAAGGGCGCCGTCCGCCTGGCGCTCGGCAAGCTCCTGTTCCTGCCGCAGAAACCTTACATGCCGCTCGGCTCGTTGCGCGATGCCGTCGCCTATCCCGGCGCGTCGGACGCGTTTCCGGACAGCAAGATTCAGGCGGCGATGGCGAGCGTCGGGCTCGATGCTTTCGCCGGGCGGCTCGATGAGACCGACAATTGGGCGCAACGCCTGTCGCTGGGCGAGCAGCAGCGCCTGTCCTTTGCGCGGGTTCTGCTCAGCGAGCCCGATCTGGTCTTTCTCGACGAGGCGACCTCGGCGCTCGACGAGCCGAGCGAGGCGCGGTTCTATCAGATGCTGCGCGCCGCCTTGTGGCATCCGACCATCGTCTCGGTCGGCCATCGCGGCACCCTCGCGGCGTTCCACGATCGTGGCGTCGATATCGCGGCCTTCCGCGCGGGACCCCCGAGCAAGACCGCATCAACTTGATGCGATCTTGCTCTGATTCTTGAACCTGTTACAAAGCCCTCATGACGGAAGAACGCGACGATAATCTGTTTCGTGTGGCCCGGATCGACAAGCTGAAGGCGCTGCGCGCGCTGGGCGTCGATCCCTATCCTTATGTCTTCGCGCGGACGGCCGAGGCGAAAGACCTCGACGCACGCTACGCCGATCTGGCGACCGGGGCGGTGACCGAGGATCGCGTCGCGGTGGCCGGGCGCATCCGCGCCAACCGCAACAGCGGCATGTTCATCGATCTCTATGACACCACCGGCAAGATTCAGATCTTCAATCACAAGGATCATCTGCCGCCGGAACAGATCGCGCTGGTCAAGCTCCTCGATCTCGGCGACCTGATCGGTGTCGAAGGCATCGTGCGCCGCACCCCGCGCGGCGAACTCACGATCAACAGCACGAAGGTGACGGTTCTCGCCAAGGCGTTGCTGCCGTTGCCGGAAAAATTCCACGGCCTCGCCGACGTCGAGACGCGCTATCGCCAGCGTTATGTCGACCTCATCATGAACGAGGGCAGCCGCGAGACCCTGCGCCGGCGCAGCCACATCATCGCGACGATCCGGCGCGTGCTGATCGACGACGGGTTTCTCGAAGTCGAAACCCCGATGCTGCACACGATCCCGGGCGGCGCCTCGGCCAAGCCCTTCACCACGCATCACAACGCGCTCGACCTTCAGCTCTACCTGCGCATCGCGCCCGAACTGCATCTGAAGCGGCTTTTGGTGGGCGGTCTTTCGGAAAAGCTTTTCGAGATCAATCGCAACTTCCGCAACGAAGGCATCTCGCCGCGCCACAATCCGGAATTCACCTCGCTCGAACTTTACCAGGCCTATGTCGATTACATCGCGATGATGGACCTCGCCGAGAAACTGGTGACCGAGGCGGCCAAAGCCGTGCTCGGCGGCACCTCCGCGAAATTCGGCGACAAGACCATCGAACTGGCCGGCCCATGGCCGCGCCGTCCGATGGCGGAACTGGTGAAAGAGGCAACCGGCATCGACTTCATGGCGATCACGGATGACGCGGTGGCGCGCGACGCGGCGAGGAAGCTCGGCGCCGATTGCCCGAACTCCGCCGGCTGGGGCCGCGCGCTCGAAGCCGCGTTCTCGGCGAAGGTCGAATCGACCCTCATTCAGCCGACTCACGTGACCGGTTTTCCGCGCGAGATCTCGCCGCTCGCCAAGGCCGATCGCCACGATCCGCGCCTGACCGAACGCTTCGAGACCTATGTGAACGGCTGGGAAATCGCCAACGCGTTTTCCGAGATCAACGACCCGCTCGATCAGTTCGACCGTTTCCAGGCGCAGATGCAGGAACGCGAAAAAGGCGACGAAGAGGCGCAGCACCTCGACGCCGATTTCGTCGCCGCGCTCGAATACGGCATGCCGCCGGCGGGTGGATTGGGCATCGGGATCGATCGTCTGGCCATGCTGCTGACCGACAGCCAATCGATCCGCGACGTCATCGCCTTCCCGACGATGAGGCCGAAAACCTAAACCGGAAGACGACGCGCGACGAGCCAGTACGCGGCGAGCGCACCGAGCGCGCCGATGACGATGGCGATCCCCATCGGCAGGCCGGTGCCGTTGAAGAAATAATTCACCGCGATGCCGCCGACCGCGGCGCTCGACATCTGGATCGCGCCCATCAGCGACGATCCGGTGCCCGCCATATGCGGGATCGGCTCCATCGCCGCGGCGATCGAGTTCGACTGCACCAGGCTGATCGCGATGCAATAGACGACATAGGGACCCATGATCCCCAGCGTCCCGCCGGTCATCGTGCCGGCGAAATAGAGCATCGCGAAGGCGGCGACGGCAAGGACGCCAAGACCCCAGCGCATCAACTGGTCGCCGGTCACGCCCTGGCGCAGGAAGCGCCGGTTGAAGAACGCGCCGACCATGTAGCCGAGCACCGACGAACCGAAGAAGAATCCGTAGGTCTGGCTCGACAGCCCATAAAGATCGATCAGCACGAAGGGCGAGGCCGACAGCACCGCGAACAACCCGCCGAAGACGCAGGCGCTGACCAGCGCGAAGCCGATGCAGCGCGGGTTGCAAAAGAAGGTGATGTAATTGGCCAGCAGCCGGCTCGGCCGGATCGCGTGAATGTCGCGCTGGGCCAGCGATTCGGCGAAGCCCGACCAGGTGAGGGCGAGGATCAGCGCGGCGAAAGCGCCCTGCACGATGAAGATCGAATGCCAGCCGAGATGGTCGGCGAGCACGCCGCCCAGCACCGGCGCCAGAAGCGGGCCGAAAGCCTGCACCGCGGTGATCGACGACATGGTCTGGCCGAGATCGGAGCCGCTGAAATAATCGCGCGCGGCGGCGCGGGTGACGACCACGCCGACGCAACCGCCCAGCCCCTGCAGGAGACGCAACGCGACCATGATCTCGATCGACGGCGCGGTCGCGCAAAGAAATCCGGCGATGGTGTAGACGACCAGGCCGAACAACAGCATCGGCCGCCGCCCATAGCGGTCGGAGAGCGGGCCGTAAAAGAGCTGACCCAGCGCGTAACCGATGAGATAGGAACTGATGGTGAGCTGGACGCCGGCGGCCGGCGCTGAAAACGCGACCGCCATCGCCGGCAGCGCGGGCAGGCTCATGTCGACGGCGAGACTCGATACCATCGACTGGGAGCCGAGCAGCACCCGGAACCAACGCCCGTGCGGATCGAGCATCAGGGGTTTTCGAGACTCAGGACGCCGCGATCGTAATCATAGGCGAAGAGCTCGGCATAGCGGCCCCAGTTGATCACCGTCTCGAGTACGCGCTGGGCTTCTTCCTCGCTCAGATGATCCTCGAGCTCGCCGAGGAAACGTCCTTCCGGCGCGGAATGGCCGGGCCGCTCGTCGAGAATGCGGCGGATATGCGCGATGAACGCGATGTTGCGCATCATCGATTCGGCGAAGAGCTGTTTGCGGCGCAACAGATCGGCATCGACGAAGGTGCGCCCGACCGGCGTCACCTCGATATCGCCGCCGCCGACCTGGGCGAAGCCCAAAAGCTGCAGCGCCTCGATCAGCACCATCAGATCGTCGGTCGCGAGGTTTTCGTTGTCGGCGAGATGCGGCAGATCGGCGCGACCGTTGAAGGGCTCGATGGTCAACGCATCGAGCAGACCGACGAGCTGTTGAATCGACGCATCGGGCAGACGGTACTGCATGCTGAGTTGATCGACCCGGCTGCCGCGCCGCGTCGTCTCGCGCCCCGGCACCGTGGTGAGCAGCGTGTAGACCTCGTCGACGATGCGGCGAAAGGCAGGGGTCGACCAGTCGCGCGGCCTTGCCAGCGGCACCTGGATTTCCGAGCGGATGCAGCCGGGATCGCTGCCGAACACGATGATGCGGTCGGACATCGCGACCGCTTCGTCGATATTGTGCGAGACGAAGATGATGCCCTTGGTCGGGATGCGGCGCTCGACCCACAGGTCCTCGATGTCGCCGCGCAGCGTCTCGCCGGTCAGCACGTCGAGCGCCGAGAACGGTTCGTCGAGCAGCAGCACGTCAGGATTGACGACCAACGCGCGCGCGAAGCCGACGCGCTGGCGCATGCCGCCGGAGAGTTCCTTCGGATAGGCGCTCTCGAATCCGTCGAGGCCGATCAGATCGATCGCCGCGATGGCGCGCTGACGGCGTTCCTCGCGCGGCACGCCCAGGGCTTCGAGGCCGAGTTCGACATTGCCGAGCACGGTGAGCCAGGGAAAGAGAGCGAAACTCTGGAATACCATCGCGATGCCCTGCGCCGGTTCATAGACCGGCTGGCCGCGATAGGTGACGGTGCCCTCGGTCGGCGGCGTCAGGCCCGCGACCACGCGCAGGAAGGTCGATTTGCCCGAACCCGATTTGCCGAGAATGGCGACGATCTCGCCTTCCTTCAGGGTGAAGTCGATATGATCGAGCACCAATCGCCCGGCATGGTCCGGCTGCTGATAGGTTTTGCAGATGCCGGCGGTGCTGATGAGGTCGCCGTTGGTGATGGTATCCATGGATCAGTCCAGCCGCAGCCGCTCCTCTGCGAGTTGATAGAGCCGCCGCCACAGTAGCCGATTGAACAGGAGGACATAGAGGCTCAATACCGTAATCCCCAGTGCGATGCGGGGAAAGTCGCCCTGCTCGGTCATCTGCGCGATATAGGCGCCGATGCCGGTGGCCTGAAGCGTGGTGTCGCCCCATTTCGCCACCTCGGCGACGATCGATGCGTTCCACGATCCACCCGAGGCGGTCACCGCGCCGGTCACGAACGCCGGGAAGATGCCGGGCAGGATGAGCCGCTTCCACCACAACCAGTTGCGGATGCCGAGATTGCCGGCGACGAGCTGATAGTCGTAGGGCAGCGCCATGGTGCCGGCGATCACGTTGAAGAGGATGTACCACTGGGTGCCGAGAATCATCAGCGGCGACAGCCAGATCTCGGGGTTGAGCTTGTAGATGACGATCGCTGATACGAAGATCGGGAAGAACAGATTGGCCGGGAACGCGGCAAGGAACTGGATGACCGGCTGAACATGCCGCGCGAGGCGCGGGCGCAAGCCGATCCACACGCCGATCGGCACCCAGAGAAGCGCGGCGAGCGCGATCAGCACGATCACCCGCGCCAATGTGGCGAGGCCCAAGAGCATGACGTGACCGACTTCGCGCAGGCCCACTTCATCGTGGATGAACAGGCCGATCTCGATCAGCGCTGCGACGGCAAAGCCGACCACCGCGACGTTCCAGATCACGTCGGCGACGATGGTGTTGCGCGGCGCGCGGGCCGGCCGTCGCGCCCGGCGCGGCACGCGTTTGGCGGCCTTGCTCAGAAAATCGCCCAAGGCATGGATGGTGAATGAGAAGAGCCGCACGATCCGCGCGCGCTGCATCATCACCATGAACCACGGCGGCTCGATCTCGTCCTGGCCGATCTCCTCGAAGCGGAAACGCTGCGCCCAGGCCAGCAGGGGCCGGAACAGCAACTGATCGTAGATCAGGATCAGCACCAGCATGGTGAGGATCGCGTAGAGCACCGCGCTCAGGTCGCGATGGTCGATGGCGAGCGAGATGTAGGAGCCGATGCCGGGCAGCAGCACCTGGTTGTTCGAGACGCTGATCGCTTCGGACGCGACCACGAAGAACCAGCCGCCCGAGACCGACATCATCATGTTCCAGATGAGCTGCGGCGTGGCGAAGGGAACCTCGAGCCGCCAGAAGCTTTGCCACGGCGACAGGTGGTACATCCGCGCGGCCTCGCGCAGATCGTGCGGCACCGCGCTGAACGACTGATAGAGGCTGAACGTCATGTTCCACGCCTGCGAGGTGAAGATCGCGAAGATCGCCGCGCATTCGTAACCCAGCAGACTGCCGGGAAAGAGCGCGATGAACCCGGTCACCGTGATCGAAAGGAACCCGAGGATCGGCACCGATTGCAGCATGTCGAGGATCGGGATGAGAACCTTCTCGGCCCGTTTGCTCTTGGCCGCCACCGCCGCATAGGAAAGGCTGAAGACCAGCGACGCGCCCAAAGCGGCGATCATGCGCAACACCGTGCGCACCCCGTATTCGGGCAGGTAACTCGGATCGAGCGAGATCGGCAGGGCTACGCCGGGCTGGTACGGCACGCTCATCTGCTTGTTGGCCCAGGCGATCAGCATGATCGCGCCGAACACCAGCGGTATGGCGAGCCCATCCCACAGGCTGGGACGCAGCCGCGACGGCCAGGCGACGATGGGCAGGCCCCAGCGTTGTTGCATCGTCCCCGTCCTAATTTCCGGAACGCCGATTTCCCGATTGGCGCGTCGCGTGCGGGTTTAGCCAAAGTTTGTGACAAGTAAAAGACAGAACGGCCCGCCATCGAACCCGAGCGACGATTTATCGCCGCTCTGGCCTCGTTTATGCGCGAAAGGGTGGCGACGAACGGCTTGTCGGTTGCTGCCGTCTCGGCATAGGCTCGCGGCCAAGCCCGGTCAGGGCAAGTCGTCGTGGGGGAGGAATCGATGCGTGTGCGTGTTTGGGCCGGCCTGTTGCTGGGGTTGGCCGTCGTGGCGCCGGCGGCCGCATGGGCCGAGGCGATCAAGATCGGCGTCCTCAAGACCTCGGGCTCGGGTCCGGTCTATATCGCGCAGGACAAAGGCTATTTCGCCGCCGAGGGCGTGCCGGCACAGATCGTCTTCTTCGAAGCGGGCGCCGCGATCCCTTCCGCCGTGGTGTCGGGCGACATCGATTTTGGCGTCACCGGCATCAATGCCGGGCTTTATAACCTCGCCGCCCAGAACCAATTGCGGGTCATTGCCGCGCAGGCGCGCGAGGCGCCGGGCTTTCCAAACAACACGATGGTTGCCTCGAACAAGGCATGGGATGCCGGGCTCAAAAGCTTCAAGGACATCGGCAACCGCTCGATGGCGATCGGCGCGGTCGGCACCCCGCCGCATTACAGCGCGGTCCTGATCGCGGAAAAATACGGGATCGATTTCAAGTCCATCCGTACCCAACAGCTCGGCGCGATCCCCAACGTCGTCAACGCGATGATTGGCGGCCAGGCCGATATCGGGGTGATGCCGATCAGCTATGTCCAGGCGGCGATCCAGGCCGGTCAGGTAAAGCTCCTCGGTTATATCGGCGACGAGGTGCCCTATCAGTTCGGCGGCGCCTTCACGTCGGTGAAGGCGACCGACGCGCGGCACGAAACCGTTGAACGCTTCCTGCGCGCCTATCGCAAGGGCACCAAGGAGTATCACGATGCGTTCACCGGCAACGACGGCAAGCTTGCCTTCGGGCCGGGCTCGGCCGCGGCGCTCGACATCATCGCGAAAAACATCGGCCAGACAGTCGACCAGATCAAACTGGGGATTTCCTTCGTCGACGCCGATGCGCGGCTCGACGTGAAGGACATCCAGCATCAGATCGACTGGTTCAAGGAAGCGGGCATGGTGAAAGGCGATATCGACGCCGCCAAGGCGGTCGACATGCGCTACGCCATCGCCCTGCCGGATAAGAAGTAGGGCCTCTTCCGGCTTGCCCTGCAACAGGGTGCGGGTCTAGGCTTTGCTCCGAAGGCGCGAGCGAACGCGTCCATGACTTCGGAGGAAATGCGATGCGTATGATTCGGTTCATGCCGTTCGTATCGGCGCTTGCGTTGGTGTTGTCGCTGGCCTCGGGCGCGCTCGCCGCGTCGCCCGCCCTCACCGGCAACGTGGCCGGCCCTGACGGCAAGCCGCTCGAAGGCGTGGTCGTCACCGCCAACAAGCCGGGCTCGACCATCACCGTCTCGGTGATCAGCCAGGCCGACGGCAGTTACAGTTTCCCCGCCGATCATCTGGCACCGGGGAGCTACTACCTCGATATCCGCGCCGAAGGCTACGAGCTCGACGGCAGCGCCGCGCCGCAAATCGCGGCGGCGAAAACCGCGACCGCCGATCTGAAACTCGTGATCGCGCACGATCTCGCGCATCAATTGACCAACGCCGAATGGATCGACAGCTTCCCCGGCGCGCCCGCGCAAAAGGCGATGCTCATCAACTGCGTCGGCTGTCACACGCTGGAACGCATCGCACGCTCGACCCATACGTCGGACGAATGGGTGCAGACGATCGACCGGATGAATCACTACGCGCAGGTCTCGACGCCGTTGAAGCCGCAAAAACGCGTCGGCGCGCCCGAGAACACGCCGGCCGCCGAGGTCGTGCGCAAACAGGCCGACTATCTCGCGACGGTCAATCTGAGCGCGACGCCGGCGTGGAAATATGAATTGAAAACGTTTCCGCGCGTCACCGGCCGCGGAACCCACGTCATCGTCACCGAATACGGCTTGCCGCGTCCGACCATCGAGCCGCATGACGTGATGATCGATGCCAAGGGCCAAGCTTGGTATTCCGATTTCGGCGAGATGTATTTCGGCAGCATCGATCCGAAGACCGGCAAGGTCACCGAATATCCGGTCAAGCAACTGAAGGCGAATTATCCCGTCGGCATGCTCGATCTCGAGCGCGACAAGGACGGGAATTTCTGGCTCGGCGTGATGTTCCAGGGCGCGATCGCCAGGTTCGACCCTCGAGCCAAGAAGTTCACCTATTGGAGCTTGCCCAAGGCGGCCAATGACGACGTCGCCCAGATCAACATGGTGACGACGCAGTCGCACGTGTCGGGCAAGGTGTGGACCAACAATGTCGGCCATGGCGACATCTACCGCCTCGATCTGAAGAGCGGACAGATGGAGCATTTCGAGCCCTATAAGGGCCTGCCGGATGATTCGCCGCAGGCGCATCGCCCGCATGCGATCTATGGGCTCGCCGCTGACAGCCACGACAATCTGTTCTTCACCGATTTCCTCGGCCGCTGGATCGGCAAGGTCGATGCCCAGACCGGCAAGCCCTCGTTCTATCCGACCCCGACCGACGGTTCGCGGCCGCGGCGCGGGCACATGGACGATCAGGATCGTTTCTGGTTTGCCGAATACGGCGCCAATCGCGTCGCCGTGCTCGACACCAAAAACGGCGCGTTCCAGGAATGGGAAATGCCGACGCCGTGGACCGCGCCTTATGACGTGATCTGGGACAAGAACGGCGATCTGTGGACCGGCGGGATGACCACCGACCGGATCGTGCGCCTCGACCCGAAGGCCGGAACCTCGGTCGAATATCCGATGCCGAATGACGTCAACGTGCGCCGCGTCTTCGTCGACAACTCAACCCCGAAGCCGACCTTCTGGGTCGGCAGCAATCACGGCGCGGCGGTGGTGAAAGTCGAACCGCTCGACTGAGCTAAATCGCCTGGCGCAGCGGCGCTTCGGCCGGCGCTTCGCTCTCCGGCGAAGCGGGTGGCGACAGGTCGGGGAACGACGAGCCGGTGGCGGCACCGAACAGGGCCGAGGCGATGTCCTCGATGCCGATGATGCGTTCGGCCGGAAAGATCGCGGTGACCGTCGTGCCGACGCCGAGTTGGCTGGTGATTTTCATTTCGCCGCCGTGCAGTTCGGTCATCGCCGCGACCAGCGGCAGGCCGAGGCCGGTGCCGTTATGGGCGCGGCTCAACGCGTTATCGACCTGAACGAAAGGCTGCAGCACGCGCGGTATGTCGGCTTCGGCGATGCCGATGCCGCTGTCCTTCACCGCGATGATCAGGCCGACCTCCGTGTCGGCGGTGACCGTGATGGTGATCTTGCCGCCCGGATGGGTGAACTTGATCGCGTTGGAGACGAGGTTGAGCAGGATCTGCTTGAGCTTCAATCGGTCGCAGAAGATCAGCGGCGGCGCGTCGGGCAGGACCGATTCGAGCGCCAGGCCGGCTTCCTCGGCGCGCGCGCCGATGAGGCGCGTCACGGTGCGCACCAGGCTCGCGACGTCGACCGATTCCTCGAGCAGTTCGAGCTTGCCGGCTTCGGCCTTCGAGAGATCCAGAATCTCGTTGATGATCTTCAAAAGGTCGGTGCCGGCCTCGAAGATGTCGTTGATATAGGCGTGATAGGTGCCGTTGCCGATCGGCCCGTGCGAACCGCCGAGCATCAGCTCCGAGAAGCCGATGATGGCGTTGAGCGGCGTGCGCAATTCGTGGCTGATATTGGCGAGGAATTCCGATTTCGCGCGGTTGGCGGTTTCGGCCGCTTCCTTGGCGGACCGCATCGTCTCCATGGCCGAGCGGTTCTCGGCCTCGAGGCGCTGACGCTCGAACGCGCGTTCGAGTACCGCGAGCAACTCGTCGGGCTCGCAGCTTTTGTCGCAATAATCATAGGCGCCCTGGCGCAACGCGATGATCGCCGTCTGGGTGTCGGCATGCGCGGTCATCATCACGACGACGAGGTCGGGACGATCGGCTTTGAGGCGTCCCATCAATTCGACGCCCGAGGACCCGCCCAGGCGCACGTCGACGATCGCCACCGGCGGGAGATAACGCTTGGCCGCGATCATGGCGGTTTCGGCGCGATCCGCGAGGATCGGCGCGTAGCCGTGCGGGGCCAATATATCCACGACCGATTCGGCGAATTCCAGATCGTCGTCGACGATCAGGAGTTGCCGGCGGCTCGCGGTGTCTTCTGTTTCAGGCATGACCGGCCGGGTTGGCGCTGGTCGCGGCGGCGATCGCCGAGAGCAGTGCGTTGGGATCGAACGGCTTCATCAAGAGGCCGCTATCGGCCGGTTGCAGTTGCGCGAGGAGCGCTTCCTGCGCGGCGTTGCCGCCGGTGATGAAAATCGTCGGGATGTCTTTCCCGTTCGCCAGCAATCGCCGATGCACCTCGACGCCGGTGAGGAGCGGCATCGACAGATCGAGCACCAGGCAATTGACCCCGTCCTGCGCGGCTTTCTCGAGCGCCTCTTCGCCGGTCGAGGCGATCTCGACGCGGTAGCCATGGCGGGTGAGGATCGGCTGCAGGCTGGCGGCGAAATCCGGATCGTCGTCCGCGACCAGCACCATGCCGCGCGGCTTGACCTGGTCGAGCGCCTGCAACAGGTCGGTGATCACGAATGGTTTGCGCAGCACGCCCAGCGCGCCGTTCTCGATCGCCTGAGACAATAACTGTTCTACGCTGTAGCCGGTCATCATCATGACCTTGGCGTTGGGGCGAATCTGCTTGAAGGCGAAGAACGTATCGACGCCGTTCATGCCCGGCAGCTTCACGTCCATGAAGACGATGTCGAAATCCTCGGCGCGAAAAATCTCGATGCCGGCTTCGCCGCTATAGGCGGCCTGCACGTCGTTGCCGCGCATCGCCAGAATGTCGACGATGCTTTCGGCGTGATCGCGATCGTCGTCGATGATCAGAATGCGCGCGCTCATGCCGCGATCTCCTCTTCCTGTTCCGAAATCGCCAGCCGCACCGTGACGCAGGTGCCTTTACCGGCTTCGCTCGTGATCGTGATGGTGCCGCCGTGCTGTTCGATGATCTGTTTGACCATCGGCAGCCCGAGGCCGGTGCCGAAGCTCTTGGTGCTGAACAAAGGTTCGAACACTTTCGGAAGGACGTCGGCGGGGATGCCGCCGCCGGTGTCGCGCACGGTCAGTTCGAAAAGCTTGCCGATGAGGGTCGAGTTCACCGCGATGCGGCGTTCGCCGCCGTTCTCCGGCATCGCCTGCGCCGCGTTGTCGATCAGGTTGATCAGGACGCGGCGCATCCGCTCGGGATCGATCGCGATCAGGCAATCGGCGTCGAGCCGGTGCTCGAGCGTGATGTCGGCCGGCACGCGCTGTTCGGACAGGACCTCGTCGATCCACGGATCGGGGGCCAGCGTGGTGCGTTGCAGTTCCTTGATGCGGGTGTAGTCGAGCAGGTCGTTGATGATCCGGTCGCAGCGCGTGACCGAGCGTTCGATCCGGCTCAGCGGCCGCTCGAAATTGAGGCCGCTCGTCGATGCGGTTTCCTTGACGGCGTAAAGCGTGTTGCGAATGGCGCTCAGGGGATTGCGCAGCTCGTGCGCCATCGTCGCGGTGAGCTGACCCAGCGCCGAGAGGCGTTCCTTGCGGACCAGTTCGTCCTGCGCCGATTTGAGTTCGGCGGTGCGACGTTCGACGCGCTGCTGCAGATCGACCTCGACGGCGATCTCGGCCGAGACGTCGCGGCCGGCGCCGCGATAGCCGCGGAAATGTCCCTGCGCGTCGAAGAAGGGCCGGCCACTGACGCTGACATGGATGGTGTGGCCGTCGGGCAGGGTGCGCATGAAGCGGAAATTATGGAACGGGCGGCGCGCGGCCATGTCGGCATCGTGCTGGGCCCATTGCTCGGCGCTGACGCCCAGCGTCACCGCTTCGTGGCGGGTCTTGCCGATGTCGCTGTCGCTGGCGATTTCGCTGTCCTTGCCGCCGGTCGAGAAGCGCACGAAGCGCAGATTCTCGTCCTGCTCCCAGAACCAGTCGGAGGTCGCTTCGGCGAAATCGCGGAAGCGCGCCTCGCTGTCCGCCAGCCGCACCTGCGCCGCTTCGCGCTCTTCGGTCTTGCGATAATGCGACAGGGTGAAGGTCAGGCCGATCGTGCCGAGAATGAAGAAGATCGCGGCCGCGAGGCCGCTGGATTCGATCAGGTTGCTGGTGAGGAACGGACCCATCGGCACGTCGATGACGAACGCGCCCATGACTTCGTTGAGATGCCACGGGGCCTGGCCGGCCTTGATCGCGTTGGCCTGAAGCTGGTTGTGGCAATCGACGCAGGTTTGGCCGCTGGCGACCGACGGATAAACCGTGCGCAGCACATGTTCGCCGGCGATGTCGAGTTCGCGGGTAACCGGCTTGGGTTTGGCTTCGGACGACAATCCGGCGACCATCTCGGTCATCTCGGTATCGCTGGGCAGGGTCTTGATCGCGCGGTCGGGGACGCCGACCCAGAGCAGGCGGAATTCGTTGGTGTTGCCCTGCGCCTTGGCGAAGGAAGCGATGGCTTCCTGGCGGAACGTCGCGGGCACGGGCGCCGCCGTCGCGGATAATTTCCCGCGCAGATCGGCATATTCGTTGACGAAGGCGTCGACGAGACGAAGCGCGGTGATCTTCTCCTCGCTCTTATGCTCGGCGAACCAGCTCAGATTCGACTGATAGAAGCCGAAGCCGATACCCGCCGCCAAAAGCTGCGAGAGGCATAAAAAGAGAATGAAGCCTTGCCCTGAACGGGAGGCCAGGAACCGGCTAAAGCGTTCAATACGCCCCATCGCGCGCCCTTTTTGCTGTTGCGGCCTCGTGCCACAGGCGAGCGAAGTTTCGTCCTTGGGTGCTTAATGTCGCATTAATTAAGTCGGGCAAAATCCGAATAAAACCCGAGGCTTTCGGCCGGATTTAGAAGGAATTAATCCCAGAATTGGTGCGACGAGTCGGATTGGACCCCGTCGAATCGTGATGCGTGGATATGAGTTAGCCGTAACGCCCAAAACCGTCGCCAAGTGGAAGGACGCTCTCGACCATCACCTGAGGATTTATTCGCGCTTACTTGGTGGAAGCCAAGTCGTGCGCATAATATGAATTGATTTGCGCAGAATGCGAATTATATATTCGCATATCGACGATTAATTATTGGATAATTCGCATGATCTACAGAATTCCAAATTTAGCTGATGACGACCGAGAAGTAATTCAGCTCATTGAAAAACAAAAAGAAAAACTGAAATATCTTTCGGATAGCCACCCCCGCCGATGGACCGGCCTGCTCAGCAGGAACACCCTCGCTCGCGCTATTCAAGGCTCGAATAGCATTGAGGGCTACAATGTTTCCGAAGAAGAGGCCGTTGCAGTCGTCCAAGACGACGAACCCTTGGACCCAAAAACTGAAGCGTGGCGCGCGCTAGTCGGCTACCGCGAAGCGCTCACCTACATTATCACCCTCGGAAGTGATCCCTACTTTGAGTACCACCCGCAACTTCTGCGGAGTTTGCATTTCATGATGCTGAACTACAGCATTGCGAAGCACCCGGGCCAATGGCGCCCGGGAGGAATCTCCGTCGTCAACGAAGAGACCGATCAAGTCGTTTATCAGGCGCCTGATGTTGAAATGGTCCCAGGCTTGATCGACGAACTTATCGACCAATTGAAAAAATCCGAGGGCATCCCGATTTTTGTCCGCGCCGCCATGGCGCATCTCAATCTGACTTTGATTCATCCATTCTCGGATGGGAATGGGCGTATGGCGCGGGCGTTACAAACCCTGGTCATCGCGCGCGACGGAATGCTTCATTCAATATTCTCAAGCATTGAAGAATGGCTTGGACGAAATCGACAGGCTTACTACGACGTGCTTGCCGAAGTGGCGCAAGGGAGATGGCAACCAGAGCGTGACCCGCTGCCGTGGGTTCGATTTTGTTTGCGAGCGCACTACCAGCAAATGACAACACTGGTTAGGCGCAACGAAGAAATGGGCAAGGTCTATGACGGTATCGTTCGTCTCATTCACCGGGAAAAATTACCGGAAAGATGCGACCTGCCTTTGGTGGATGCAGCTTATGGATTGCGCATCACTCGACCACGTTACGTTACTGAAGCAAACGTGACAGAGTTTGTGGCGAGTCGCGACTTGAAGCGTATTGCGGATGCGGGCGTTATTTTGCCTCACGGTGAAAAACGCGGGAGATTTTATACGGGAAGCCCGGAACTCAGAAAAATCTACTTGGATATAAAGGACAACACTACTGCTCCAGACCCATATGAGCTGATAAATATCCGCTCTCAAAGAGAGCCATCGCTACCTGGAATCTAGCGATCGCTCACTGGTTGCTGCATTTGCTCCTCGGTCGAGGACGACGATGATTATCGCCTTGGCTTTGTATCGCCCACTACCAGAATTGGTGCGACGCGATGGCGGCGCCCTCGGTCATCGCGGCAAGCTTCGCCCAGACCACGTCGGGGTCGACCGCAGCCTGTCCGACCCAGGTGCCGTAGCCGCAATCGGTGCCGGCGATGACGTTCTCGCGCCCGACCAGCGTCGCGTAACGCGCGATCCGTTGCGCCACGAGCCGGGGGTGCTCGATGAAGTTGGACTTCGATTCGAGTACGCCGGGGATCAGCACTTTGCCGTCGGGGAGCTTCACCTGCTCGAACAGTGTCCATTCATGGGCGTGGCGGGGGTTGGCAGCCTCGAAGGAAATCCCGGCGGGCCGGGCCAGGAAGACGATGTCGATGATGTCGCCCAGCGGCACGTCGTGATGATGCGGCCCCTCGTAATTTCCCCAGCAGAGATGCATCCGCATCTGCTCGGGCGGGATGTTGGCGACCGCGTGATTGAGGACCTCGACATGGAGGCGCGCCGCCTTGCGGAAATCGGCCAGACTCAGATCGGCGTGCTGGATATGCCGGCCCATCGCGAGATCGGGGCAATCGAGCTGGAGGATCAGCCCGGCCTTGGCGATCGCCTCGTATTCGCCGCGCATCGCCTCGGCGATGGCGGCGAGATAGGTCTCGGTGTTGCCGTAATGATCGTCGTGAAAGAACAAGGAAATAACCCCCGGCGAGGCGGCGGTCAGGAACCCCTCGGTGGCGCCGCTGGCCGCCAAACCGGCTTTCACATGGGCGATATCGGCCATGACGGCGTCGTGGCCGCGCGGCGCTATCGCCGCGTTGCAGGCCGGGGTCTTGCGCCGCGAGCGGCCGGGATCGCCGAAGACGCGCCGCGCCAGCGCGGGGAAATCCGCCAGATCCTGATAGACGAAGCTGTTGCTGACGCCGCCGAAGCCCGAGAGCCGGTCCTTGATGTAGGTGGCATAGGACGGCTTGCTCATCTCGCCGTCATTGACGATGTCGATGCCGGCGCGGGCCTGGCGCGCGACGATCTCCACCACCGCCCCGGCGATGCGTTCGTCGAGCGCCCGCGCATCGACCGCGACGCCCTCTTCCTTGGCGAACATCGCGCGGATGAGGTCTTCCGGCCGCGGCAGGCTGCCGGTATGGGTGGTCAGGAAGCGCTCGGCGCTGCGTTTCATCCCGGTGATGCCTTCTTGAACTTGGAACCGCGACAGGGTCGAATGATCGCATGAATCGCCTTTCCCTCGCACCGGTCACGATCAACGAAATAGACCCGCCGGAATTGATCGCGGCGGCCCACGCGGCGGGCTTCGCCTCGGTCGATCTGCGCGTTCTGGGGGCCCCCGGCGCCGCGCCGGTCACGCCCCTGGTCGGCAACCGCGCCCTGATCGCGGCGATTGCCGGGGCCTGCGCCGATACCGGGGTGACGCTGTTCGCCGCGACCGGCATCTGGCTGGTGCCCGATTTCAGCCTCGACGCGGCGTTGCCCGCCCTCGAAGTCGCCGCGCGTCTCGGCGCGGAGCAGTTTCTCGCCGTCGGCAACGACCCGGACGAGGGCCGGATGACGGAAAACCTGGGGCGTCTGGCCGAAGCGGCCCGGTCGTTCGATCTGCGGCTGGCGGTCGAACTGATGCCCTATACGGCGGTGAACACGCTCGGGAAGGCGCGCCGCATGGTCGAGGCGGCGGATGCCCCGAATGTCGGGCTCCTGATCGATGCCCTTCACCTGGCCCGGGCCGGCGGCACCCCGGCCGAGGTCGCCGCGATCCCGTCCGAACGGATCGCCTATCTGCAGCTTTGCGACGCCCCGGCCACCGTGCCGGAGGGCATGGCGCTCCGGGTCGAATCCCTGTCGGCCCGGCTTTATCCCGGCGAGGGCGCGCTTCCGCTGGTCGATCTGATGGCGGCTTTACCGGCCGATGTGGTGATCGATGTCGAGACGCCGGTGGCCGCCGACCGGGGGCTCAGCCCGGCCGAGCGGGCTGCCCGCGCAATGACCAAAACAAAGCGTTTCTTAACGATTTGGGCGGCCGAAAATCAATCTAAGTGATTGATAAAAATTAGATTTTAATGTCGCACTTAAAATAGGTGCGGCCCGCCCCAATATTATGCCAAGATGCGCGCCGCCGGCCATCCGGGCCGTCGTCATCCGCCACGTTTTAATGTGAGAATTTGATCATGCGGGCTAATTTCGCCAGCGCAGAAGCCGTGGAAACGCCAGTCCAGCCTGCCGAGACGACCGACGGCACGACAGACGAAGCGACGACCACGCCCGACGAGGTCGTGCCGCGCGGCAATATTGCCGCCGATGCCGGTTCCGCCGATGCGATGCAGCACTATCTGCGCGAGATTTCCGTCGCCGATCTGCTGACCCGCGAGCAGGAAGTCGAGCTGGCGCAGCGCATCGAGGCCGGTCGCGCCGCCATGTTTGCCGCCCTGACCCGCAGCGAATTGCTGCGTCAATCGGTCAAGAATTGGCGCGAAGGCCTGCAAAAGGGCACCGTGCTGCTGCGCGACGTCGTCGATCTGGCGGCGACCCGTCAGCGTTTGAAGGGCGACGCCGAAGCCCCGGTCGACGAGACGGGTGCCGCCTCGGCGCTCGCCCAGCTCGAAGCCGAACTGATGCCCGACGTGAAGGCAGCCTTTACCCGCGCCATCAAGGCCGGCAAAGGCCGTTCCAAGCAATTGGCCCAGGCGCTGCACTCGATCGTCCTGCAGCCGGCCGAGATCGACAAGCTCGCCCACAAGGTCAAAGAGGGCAGCCGGCGTCTCATGGAGCTCGAAGGCGCTCTCGTGCGCATGGCCGAGCAATCCGGCATCGCGCGCCAGGAATTCATCGACACCTATCGCGCGGCCAACGGCGCGGAGGTCTGGCTCGACTCCGCCAAGCGCCGCCGCGTCACCGCGTGGCGTTCCTTCGTCGGCAAGCACGGCGAGGCCGCCCGCAAGCTCGCGGTCGATATCGATATGGTCGCGCAGGAAGCCGGCCAGAAGCTTGAGCCGTTCCGCGCCGCCGCGGCCGATCTGCAGCGTGGTTCGCGCGATGCCGAACGCGCCAAGGAACAGATGATCTCGGCGAATCTTCGCCTGGTCACCTGGATCGCGCGCCGCCACGTCAATCGCGGCCTGCCGCTGATGGATCTGGTACAGGAAGGCAATATCGGCCTGATGCGCGCGGTCGAGAAATTCGACTGGCGTCGCGGCTACAAATTCTCGACCTACGCCACCTGGTGGATTCGCCAGGCCTGTTCGCGCGCGCTGGTCGATCAAGGCCATCTGATCCGCATTCCGGCGCATTTGGCGGACGAAGTTCGCCGCGTGCTGCGCGCGCAACGTCGTCTTGCCGGCGAATTGCGCCGTGAGCCGACCGAGCCCGAACTCGCCGAACGTCTCGGCACGCCGGTCGCCAAGTTGCGCACCGTGCTCGAACTCGTGCGCGATCCGGTCAGCATGGATCAGCCCGTGGGTGAAGACGGCGACGCGACGATCGGCGACTTCCTCGAGGACGAACAGGCGGTCATGCCGCTCGAGGCCGCTGCCGCTGCCGAGTTGCGCCAAGCCACGGAAGAAGCGCTCTCGCGCCTCACCCCGCGCGAAGCCGACGTGCTGCGTTTGCGGTTTGGTGTTGGCCAGGCCGCCGAGCACACGCTCGAAGAGGTCGGCCGCAAATATCAGGTGACGCGCGAGCGTATTCGTCAGATCGAAGCCAAGGCGCTGAAGAAGCTGTCGCAGCGCGGCCCCGATCGCCGTCTCGCCGGCTTCCTCGACCGGTAAACAACCCGCGATTACGGTTGAATGAGTCACGACGCCACCGCAATAATGCGGTGCGCGATCGTGAATCATGGGGAGGCACTATGGCGAGGCAACGGATCAGCTATGTCGATCCGGCGACGGTATCCGATGCGCGGATGCTGGCCGAATTCGATCGTTGCCGGCGTGAAGGCACGCCGCGTCCCGAAAGCCAGGCGATCCGCGCTCACGTTCCGGCCGCCTTCTGGTCCTTCGCCGAGGCCTGGGACGGGGTGTTCCGCAACGGCGTGATGGATCACGCGATCAAGGAACTCTGCCGCGTCTATGTCTCGCGCTCGGTGAAGTGCGAATATTGCGGCAATCAGCGCTCGGTCAAATCGGCGAAGCTCGGCCTGCAAGAGGCCGACTACATGGACCTCGTCAATTTCGAGAAGTCCACGCATTACGACGAACGGCAAAAAGCCGCGCTCGCCTATACCGAGGCGATTACCTGGGACCTCGAGGCCGACGACGCGCTGTGGGACCGGCTCTATCGCCATTTCACTGAAGCGCAGATCGTCGAACTCGGTTACTTCGTCGCCATCACGATGGGCCAGCAGCGTTGGCTGCGCACGCTCAACATCGACCATCACCAGATTCTCGCGGGCACCGACGCATCGATGGCGCCGGGCTTCGAGGATGCGACGGTGCAATCGGAAACCAAAAGCGCACCCGATTACTGGGCCAAGCGCAACGTGACGCCCGGCAAAAAACCCGTTTCGGCGGCCGAGTGATCTTTCGCGCATGACCATCACGGGGATCGCAGGCGAGGCCGAGGCCGGGCATATCAGCGTGCGCGGCCTGACCAAGCGTTATGGCGACCTCACGGTATTTTCGAAGATCGACCTCACCGTGCGCGCGCGCGAAATCGTGGCGCTGGTCGGGCCCTCGGGTTGCGGCAAGACCACGCTGCTGCGCTGTATCGACGGTCTGCTCCCGGCCGATGGCGAAATTTCGATCGACGGCAAGCGCGTGACCGAACCGCCCGAAGGCGTCGCCGTGGTGTTCCAGCATTTCGGTCTCTTTCCGTGGAAGACCGTCTACGACAACGTCGCTTACGGTTTGCGCATGGCCGGCGTCGATGCCGCCGAGATCGCGCGCCGCGTGCCGAACTTCATCGGCCTTGTCGGCCTCACCGGGTTCGAGAAGGCCTATCCCTATCAGATGTCGGGCGGCATGCAGCAGCGTTGCGGGCTGGCCCGCGCGCTTGCCATCGAACCCTCGGTGCTGCTGATGGACGAGCCTTTCGCCGCAGTCGACGCGCAGACGCGCGAGATCCTGCAATTCGAATTGCTGCGCATCTGGGAGCGCCGGCCGACCACGATGGTGTTCGTCACCCATTCGATCGAAGAGGCGGTGCTGATGGGGGATCGCGTGGTGGTGTTGCAGGGCCGGCCCAGCCATATCGACCAGGACATCGACATCGATCTGCCGCGTCCGCGCAGCCGCGAGACGTTGAGCGATCCGCGCTTCGCCGAATTGCGCGAACGCGTCTGGGCCAATCTGATGAACGAGGCACGCCGGGCGGAATTCCAGCTCGGCGCTTAATCAATAAGACGAGGGAGGAAAACATGACGCGAAAAATTCTCGGGACACTCGTGGCGTTGGGCGCGTTGCTGGCGGTGGGCGCGGGGCCGGCCGCGGCGCAAACCCAGAAACTGGTCTTCGCCTTGCCGGGCGTGCCGCCGATCTTCCTCGACGTGCTCGCTTACGTCGCCGAGAAACAGGGCTACTTCAAGAAATACGGCGCGGATGTCGAACTGCGGCAATTCGATACCGGCGCCGCCGGCGCGCGCGCGGTGGTGTCGGGCGATGCCGATCTCGTGCTGGCGCCGACGCCGCTCGTCATCACCCAGATCGCCAACGCCAATGTCGATTACGTCGCGTTCTATGGTTTGCCCAATCCCGACTGGGCGATCGGCACCACCAACGGCGCCAAGGCGACGTGCGCGGATTTGAAGGGTCAGCAGATCGGCGTCGACACGCCCGGCGGCGCTCGTTCGCTCGCGCTGAAGGACATGCTCAACGGTTGCGGCGGCATGAAGATCGAGGACGTGCAGCAGGTCGGGCTCGGCTCGAACACCGCGGCGGCGATGATCGCCGGTCAGATTTCCTATGGCGTGCTTCATCTCGATGACGCGCCCGAAATCGAAAGCCACGACAAGAAAGTGACCATCGTCACGACGCTGGCGAAGACGGTTCCGACCAGCCATTACGATCTCGCCGTCGCGCGGCGCGACCGTCTCGTCGAGAAGCGCGACGCGATGGTGCGTTGCCTCGCCGCATTGATCGAGGCCGGGCGCTTCATGTCCGATCCGAAGAACGCCGAGACGGTTGCCGATATCGCGTCGGTCACCGGCCATTCCAAGCTTGTTGCCAAGGATGCATTGGCCAAATTCCTCGGCATCGGCTTCTGGGCGATCGAGGATGACGGTCTCGACAAGACCAAGATCGAGGCGGTGACCGCCGATCAGGTAAAGCTCGGCGGCATCCTTGCCGGCAAGACGCCGCCCGCTTACGACAAATACGTCGACCACACGCTGTGGCGCGATGCCAACGCGATGACCAAGAAGTAAGGCGTGATTGGGTTAGATCGAGTGAACCCTCCTCACCCTCCCGCGCGATGCGCGGGTCCCTCCCTCTCCTCCCATTGGGAGGAGAGGGTTGGGGTGAGGAGGGCTCGCGCCCTGAGCTTCCAGACAAACGGCAATCATGCGGCGTGATCTCGTCGTGCGGTATGCGCCGTTCACCCTGAGCCTCATCGTCGGCGCGGCGCTCTGGGAAATCGGCGGGCGTTATACCAGCGCGGCGTTCCTGGTCCCGCTGAGCGAGACGCTGGTCCGCCTCGAGCAGCTTGTTCAATCGGGCGAACTGGTGCGCCAGACGCTGAGTTCGCTTGCGCTGTTCTTCGTCGGGCTTGGCCTCGCCGCGCTGGTCGGCGCGCCGGCCGGGCTGGCGCTCGCACGCTGGCCGGCGCTGCGCCGCGCGCTCGATCTCTATATCATGATTCTCTATGCGACGCCGATGGTGGCGCTGATCCCGTTCATCCTGTCGTTGATGGGGTTCGGCTTTGCGCCCAAAGTCCTGGTGGTATTTCTCTTCGCCGTGTTTCCGATTCTCTACAACACGGTCGAAGGCGCGCGGAGCCTCAAGCCCGAACTGATCGAGGTGGCGCGCTCGTTCCGCTCGAGCGAATGGGCGTTGTGGCGCGATGTGGTGATGCCCTACACGCTGCCCTTCGCGATGACCGGCCTGCGCCAGGCGATCGGCCGCGCGCTGGTCGGCATGATCGCGGCGGAATTTTTTCTGAGCTCGACCGGCCTGGGTCAGTTGATCATGACCGCGTCGCAGAATTTCGACACCGGTGGCCTCTTCGCCGCGATCCTCGTCATCGTCGTGCTGGGCGTCGGGCTGATGCGTCTGGGGCGCGCGATCGAGCTTCACTATGCGCGCTGGCGGGTCTGAACCATGACCGACGCGGCATTGGCGCCCGACCGTCCCACCATGCTGCCGCGGCTTTATGCCGGCGCGGCGATCGTCGTGTTATGGGAACTCGTGGTGCGCGGCTTCGCGCCGTCTTATGTCGCGACACCCTTTGGTATCGCGATGGCGCTGCCGCGCGTGCTCGCCGACGCGACGTTCCTCAAGGCGACCGCGATCACCCTCGGGGCGGTCGCCGAGGGCCTCGTCATCGCGCTGGCGATCGGCACCGTGCTGGGTCTGTTGATCGGGCGCAGCCTCGTCGCCGACCGTGCGCTGCGTCATTACGTCAATGCCTGCTACGCGGTGCCGATGATCGTCGTGCTGCCGCTGGTATCCTTGTGGTTCGGCTATACCGGCGCGGCGCGCCTCGCCACCATCGTCTTCGCCGCGTCGTTCTCGATCGCGGTCAATGTCGCCGACGGCGCGCGCGCCGTGCCGCGCGACTATCTCGAAGTCGCGCATTCGTTTCGCTCGAGCGAGGGCCGCGCTCTGTTCGAGATCGTGCTACCGGCCTCGATGCCCTATTTCCTCGCGGGCCTGCGTCTCGCCGCCGGCCGCGCTTTGATCGCGGCGGTGGTCGCGGAATTTTTCACCGCGATCCCCGGCCTCGGCTATTTCATTTTATATAATTCGCGCGTCTTCCGGCACAACGACGCCTTCGTCGCGGTGCTGCTGCTCGGCGGGTTCGGCGTCGGCTTCGATGCGCTGGTGAATTATGCGACGCGGCGATACCTGCCCTGGTACCGCCGCGCCGATGGCGACAACTAGAAATTATTTCGCGGCGGTCTTGGCCTTCGGCGTGACCGGTTCCTTGCCGGTGTATTTGAGGACGAAGGTCCCCCATTTGTCGTCGTTCATGTAGATGTAGCCGCGCGTGTCGACGGCGAGTTCCTCCGACCAGTTGATCGGCGAGCCGTGATTGCCGCCCATGTCGGGCAGGCCCGGACGCTCGGGCGGCACGAAATGCCCCACCTCGGTCGGCAAACGCGGATCGCTGATGTCGAAGACGCGAAGCCCGGCGTTGAAATACGCGATGTAGATCAGGTTGCCCGGCTGCTGAACCGCCGGATTGTGGATTTCCTGGTTGGTGTTGTGCGGGCCGAACCGGCCGCCCTTGTCGCAGAAATCGGTATAGGGCAGGCCCTTGACCGGACGCGGTGTCGGGAAAATCGAGATGAGGCGGGGCTTGGCTGGATCGGCATTGTCGATCAGGCCGGCGAAGTTCATGCCGTCATCCTTGCACTCGGGCTTCGACGCCTCGGAGCTGACATAGAGCAGCTTCCTGTCCCACAGCGGCAAGACGGTGTGAACCGATTGCGAGCCGACATTGGCGAAGGGATTGGTGATGTGGAGCTTGCCGATCAGCTTCGGATTGGCCGGATCGCTGATGTCGATGTTCATCACGTCGGGCGTGTACCCGGTCGAGATCATCTTGCCGTCCGGGCTGACATTCGCCGGGCCGTGAAAGCCCATGTAATAGCCCGGATCGGGTTCGTCGTTCTTCTGGCCCTTCTGCCAGAACTTGCCGACTTCCTTCGGATGCGCCGGATCGCTCACGTCCATGATGACGAGGATGTTGCCGCCGCGAAATCCGGGATAGGAGGTTGAGAGATAGGCGTATTGACCGCCGGGATAGGAATTGCGGTGCGCGCCGGTGGCGCCGCCGGTCCAGTCCGCAATCTGCTTGGGGTTCTCGGGATCGCTGATGTCCCACAGCAGGATCGAGGGACCCGGATTGGGATGATCCTTGTCGCCGTTGAGCGAGGTGATCATCAGGTTGCCGTGCACCGTCACCTGCGAGGTGATCACGCCCGGCGCTTTCGGGCCGCTATAGGGAATGAACTTCACATAGCGCGGATTTTCCGGCTTGGTCACGTCGAGAATGCTCCAGCCCTGATCGAAGGACTGGCCCATATAGAGATAGAAGTGCCCGTTGGCGGCTTTGTTGAGCGCCATCTTGAACGCGCCGTAATGCCCGCCCAGCGCGGAGAACCCGACGGCCTTCACACTCTGCGCTTCCCAGCCTTTGGGGAACGGATCGGCATTCGCCGCGCCGGTGAACGCAACCGTCAGTGCGACGGCGCTCGCGGCGAGAAATTTTTCGAATTTGATCATGTCGCTTCTCCCTATTTCTTCGCGGGCTTGGGCGTCACCGGCTCCTTGCCGGTGTAGCGCACGATGAACGTGCCCCACTTGTCTTCGTTGAGATAGATGTTGCCGCGCGAGTCGACGGCGACTTCCTCCGACCAGTTGACCGGCGAGGCATGGGCGCCACTTTGCGCCGGCAGGCCCGGCCGCTCGGGCGGCAGGAACCAGCCGACTTCGGTCGGCAGGCGCGCGTCGCTGATGTCGAAAGTGCGCAAGCCGGCGTTGAACCACGAGATGTACATGAGGTTGCCGGTCTGCTGGACCGCCGGATTGTGGATTTCCTGATTGGTGTTGTGCGGCCCGAACCGTCCGCCCTTGTCGCAGAAATCGGTATAGGGCAGGCCTTTGGCTGGGCGCGGCGTCGGAAAGACCGAGATCAGGCGCGGCTTCGCCGGATCGCTGTTGTCGATGAAGCCGGCGAAGTTCAGGCCGTTATCCTTGCAGCTTTCCTGCAGGGCTTCGGAACTCACAAAGAGCAGCTTCCGGTCCCAGATCGGCAGGACCGTATGCACCGACTGGATGCCGACGCTGGCGAACGGCTCGGTGATGTGAAGCCGGCCGATCAGCTTCGGCTGGGTCGGATCGCTGATGTCGAGATTGATCACGTCGGGCGTATAGGGAAGCGACGCCATCTTGCCGTCCGGGCTGACGTTCACCGGCCCATGGAAAGCGACCGGCCCGTCGCGCTTCGGTTCGCCTTCCTTCTGGCCCGGCTGCCACCATTTGCCGACCTCTTTCGGATGCGCCGGGTCGCTGACGTCGAGGATCACCATGATGTTGCCGGTGAAGCCGGGATACGATGTGGCGAGATAGGCGTATTGCCCGCCGGGATAGGAATTGCGGTGCGCGCCCAGTTTGCCCTCGCCCCATTGCGAGATCTGCTTGGGGTTCTCGGGATCGGTGATGTCCCAGATCAGCACGTCCGGCCCGTCGCTCGGGCTGCGCCGGTCGAGCGAGGTGATCATGATGTTCTTGTCGATGGTCACCTGCGCGGTGATCCAGTCCTTCGGCCCGTCGAACGGGATGAACTTCACATAGCGCGGATTGGTCGCGTCGGTGACGTCGAGAATGCTCCAGCCCTGATTGAAGGAATGGCCCATATAAAGGTACCACTTGCCGTTGGCCGCGTGGTTGAGCGCCATCTTGAAGGCGCCATAGCGCCCGCCATCAGCCGAAAAGCCGATCGGCTTCATGTGATCGGCGGTCCAGCCTTTCGGAATCGGGTCGGCCAACGCCGTGCCCGACAGCGCGACGACGAGGGCCAGCGCGCTCGCGCCGGCTGCGATTTTTCCCCAGAATTTAAGCGAGCCCGATGCGACGCAATTCATTTGCGTTCCCCTTCCGTGACGACGTTTCTTCCCTGCCGCACAGGTTGACAGGTTCGCCACCCGCGCGCAACGTGGCGCCAAGGCGGTGTTCCGGATGTTGGTCTCGGCACGACAGCTTCTCGAAGATTTTCTTTCCACCATCATTTTCCTCGTCGCCTATGCCGTTACCGGCAGCATCACGGTGGCGGTCGGCGTCGCCGTGGCCGCCGCCGTGATCCAATTCGCCGTTCTCAAATGGCGCGGCAAGACTCTCGATGCGATGCAATGGACGAGTTTCGGTCTGGTCGTCGTGCTGGGCGGAGTCTCGCTGCTGACGGCGGATCCCCGCTTCATCCTGGTCAAGCCCGGCCTTATCCATATCGCGATCGGCGCGGTCATGCTGCGCCGCGGCTGGATGATCCGCTATCTGCCGCCGATCGTGCCCGAACGCCTGGGCGAAGGCGCGATCGTGGCCGCCGGCTATGCGTGGTCGGCACTGATGATCGCGATCGGGATCGCGATCATCGTCGTCGCTGTCGCCTTCAGCTTCGCGGTCTGGGCGTGGTTCGTCAGCGTCGGCGTGATGGGTCTGCAGATCGGCGCGTTTCTTCTGCAATATCTCGTCTTCCGCATGATGATCCGGCGCCGCCGTCGCGCCGTCGCCGCCGCTTCGGGTTGACAGCTTCGCGAGCCCCATGCAACGTCGCGGGGCAGCGGAGGACATCATGGCGACGAAGAAAAAACCCGAACCGAAAATCATCAATCCGTCGGA
Source organism: uncultured Rhodospirillales bacterium (assembly GCA_903828515.1). Classification (GTDB taxonomy): domain Bacteria; phylum Pseudomonadota; class Alphaproteobacteria; order ATCC43930; family CGMCC-115725; genus CAIKMD01. The sequence goes on from CAIKMD010000003.1 coordinate 389,488, forward strand.
TATCGATCCGCGCCATGACTGGACCCGCCCGATCATGTCGTTCGGCCCGGCCTCGGTCGATTTCGAGGAACGGATCGATTTTCGCCGCCTCCATCGCTATCGCCTCGGGCGCACGCGCCAGGCGATGGCGAAATCCGATCTCGGCGCGCTGCTGGTCTTCGATCAGTACAACATCCGCTACATGACCTCGACGGTGATCGGCAATTGGGCGCGCGACAAGTTCACCCGCTATGCGCTGCTGGCCGGCGATGCCGAGCCGCATCTGTGGGATTTCGGCTCGGCGGCCAAGCACCACCGGCTCTATGCGCCGTGGCTGCCCGTCCATAACTGCCATGCCGGCATGCTGGGCCTGCGCGGCGCGATCCATCCGAAGATCGGGCTGATGCGCTCGGCCGCGCTCGAACTCGCCTCGATCCTCAAAGAGAACGGCGTGCTCGATCAGCCGGTCGGCGTCGACGTGGTCGAACCGGCGATGTTGTTCGAGCTGCAGGCGGCCGGCATCAAGGTCGCCGACGGGCAGCAGGTGATGCTCGACGCGCGCGAACTGAAAAGTGCCGACGAGATCGCGCTGCTCAACATGTCGGCCGGGCTGGTCGACGGCTGCTATCAGACCATCGCCGAAAATCTCAAACCCGGCATCCGCGAGAACGAGATCGTGGCGCTGGCCAACAAGCGGCTTTACGAGCTGGGTTCCGACGATGTCGAGGCGATCAACGCGATCTCGGGCGAACGCTGCAACCCGCATCCGCATAATTTCACCGACCGCCTGATCCGTCCCGGCGACCAGGCCTTCTTCGATATCATCCAATCCTATAACGGCTATCGCACCTGCTATTACCGCACCTTCAGCGTCGGCCGCGCCACCGATTCACAGAAGGACGCCTACAAGAAGGCGCGCGAATGGATCGACAAGGCGATCGATCTGGTGCGCCCCGGCGTGCGCACCGACCAGATCGCGGCGTGCTGGCCCAAGGCCGAAGAGATCGGCTTCACCAGCGAGATGGAAGCCTTCGGCTTGTTGTTTGGGCACGGCCTCGGCCTCGGCCTGCACGAACGCCCGATCATCTCGCGCCTCAACTCGTTCGAGGAACCGACCGAGATCAAGGCTGGCATGGTCTTCGCCCTCGAAACCTATTGCCCGGCGAGCGACGGCTTCTCCGCCGCGCGCATCGAGGAAGAAGTCGTCTGCACGCCGACCGGCGCCAAGGTGATCACGCTCTACCCCGCCGAAGAACTGCCGATCGCCAATCCGTATTAGAAAGACGGCTCCAGGATATCGGACGAGCGTCGTGCGCCCTTCGACTGCTCGCTATCGCTCGCGCTCAGGGTGAGGCGATTTTCTTAATGCCGTCCTCAATTTTGTCCTCAGCCTGAGCCTGTCGAAGGCCGCAGGATATGGATGCAGCGAATGCCGCGTTAGCGGGCACTCAGGTTTTGGCCAACTGCGCGTTGACGCGTCCGATCGTCTCGGCCGCGTCGAGCATGATCTTGTTGGCGTTGAGCGTCGTCAGCTTGCCGTGACGTTTCAGGATGCGGCCGTCGACCATGACGGTATCGACATTGGCGGGCTGAGCAGCCTGCACGATCATGCGGGCGGGTTCGGCCATCGGCGCCATGTTGATCGCATCGGTGCGGACCAGAATGATGTCCGCGCGCTTGCCCGGCGTCAGCGACCCGATGCGGTCGGCAAGCCCCAGCGCCCGCGCGCCGCCGATCGTGCCCATTTCGAGAACGCGCTGCGCGGTGATGCCGAATTCGCTCGGTGCCTGGCCGTCGTCGAGATTCTGCATCGCCTTCATGATCGCGAACATGTCGGCATTGCCGCACAGAACCGTCGTGTCGATGGACAGGCCGATCGGCACGTTGTTGGCGAGGAATTCGCGGACTGGCGTGATGCCGAAGCCGGTGCGCATCTCGGTATAGGGGCTGCAGCTCACCGGCGTCTTGGTCTCGCCGAGAATTTTGCGCTCGGTTGCGGTGCCGTTGGTGGCGTGGATCAACAGCACGTCCGGCCCCAGAAGCCCCGCCGCGTTCATTGCCTCGACCCACGAATTCTTGCCCGGCTCGATCCCGACATGGGTGGTGAGCGGGATGCCGAGTTCGCGCGCGAAACGCATTTCCTGCGCGCACATCTCGATCGGGTTGTTGTTGGGCCCGCGCGTCGCGATACCGAACGTCGTGACGCCGTCGCCCTTGCCGGCGAACCATTTCTGGTGGATCGCCCGGATGTCGTCGAGCGGCAGCATCGTGTTGCTGCCGGTCTTCCGGTAATAGCCGTAGGAGTAACGCGCGCGGGCGCCCGATTCGCGATGCACCGCGATTTCGGCTTCGGCATAGGCGGGCGTGAGATTGTTGTGCGACCAGTTGTGCACGGTGGTGATACCGGAATGGATCGCCTCGGCGAGGCCCAATCGCACGCCGCGCGCATTGTCTTCCGGCGTGAACAAAACGCCGAGCGTCCGGCTGTGCGGAAAATAACCGGTCTTGGCCTCGTCGCCGGCGAGGTTGCGCGCGACGCTTTCCCACATATGCCAATGCGTGTCGATGAGGCCCGGCATCGCGATCATGTTCGCGCCGTCGATCACGGCGGCATGCGGTGCGGTGATGGCGGCACCGACCGCGACGATGACGCCGTCGCGCACATGGATGTCGCCTTTGGCGAAATCGCCGACCTTTGGGTCCACGGAAACCACGGCGGCGCCGCGAATGAGAAACTCACCGCCGGCCTTATCGGCCGCGTGCGCCTCGCTGCCGGGCATCGCGGTTGCCGCAACCGCGACGGCGGAAGCGCCCGCCAGAAATTCGCGACGTCCGATGCCGGACATGATGGTGCTGTCGGTCATTGATTCCTCCCCAGGTCGCCCGGTCATTGCCGGTTGCCGATCATGATAAGGAAGAACCGCCGCCACTGTCGCCCTGTACCGTTGCGCGACGGAAAGTAGCAATTCGTAACATTTTCTTGTCATTTATGTATCTTTATGCTACATATTGGCCATGCAGATCGTCTATCTGCGCGATGCACGCAACGTCCTGAAACGGATGCCGGCGAATTTCCGGGACCGGTTCCTGGACGCGTTCGAGGCCATCGCCGCCGGTCGAGGTATGGAACTCGATGCCAAGCGTCTGACCGGACGATCCGAGTGGCGTTTGAGGATCGGCGGCTTTCGCGCGATCGATCAGATCGAGAACGACGTTCTGTTGGTGATGCTGATTGGCCCGCGCGGCGACGTCTATAAGAAGTGAGCGGAGAGCAGCGATGAACGCGAACGAGAAAGTGACGGTCCTGTTCGATCGCGACGGCAAGCCCGAATACGTCGTACTGCGGTGGGACGATTACGAGCGGATGCGCAGCGCCGATGTCGCGTCCGCTTCGGCGGATTTCGACGCCGAGGATGAAGCCGATGTCGCGGCGGCCGAAACCGCTGCCCGCTATCGCGCGGGTGAAGAAATGCGGATCGGCGCGCTATCCGAAAATCTCGAAGCGCTGATCGCGATCGGTATCCCGCATGAAGTCTTGCGCCGCGAACTCGATGGCGTGAAGCCGCTGCGCGCGTGGCGCGATTTTCGCGGGTTGAGCCAGGCGCAACTCTCCACCCAGGCCGGCATCAGCCGCGCCTATCTGGCGCAGATCGAAACCGGCGAGCGGACGGGAACCGTCGAGGTGATGGCCAAACTCGCGCGGTGCCTCGGCTGTCTCATCGAAGACTTGATCGCCGACGCCGAACCGCGCAATTAGTTCTAAACCCGTGCGAAGCCGCGCGGCGCGTTGTGCAGGCGCTCGATGCCGGTTTTGGTGATCAGCACGCATTCGCCGGTCTGCACGCCGGCCTTGCCGTCTTTGCTGATGACGTTGGGCTGCACCACCACCATCATGCCGGCCATGAGTTTCATCTCGGGCAGCTTGCCGGCGGGGCGGCTTTTCGAGCCGATGATCGGCGGGAGATAACCGCCGCCATAGCCGTGAACGAGATCGTCGTTGGTGGTGAAGCCCGATTCCTCGATCACCGATGAGGCGGCGACGACATCGGCGGGTGTGGTGCCCTCGTGCAGGATCGCGGTGATCGCATCGAACGCGGCATCGGCGGTCTTGTGCAGATCGCGATAGAGCGGCGTCGGCTCGGCGTCGACAGTAAAGCTGCGCAGCACCTGGCCGGAATAATCCCAGAACGCGGCGCTGATTTCGGTGAAGACGACATCGCCCTGGGACAGTCGCCGCGTCGACGGGTATTGGCGCGGCACGCAGCAATCGGGCGACGCCATCGACGTCGCGCCGATGAAGTGAATGACGTTGGTGCCGCCATAGGGCAGGTACGACGCCTCGATCGCCGCGCCCAGCTCGCGCTCGGTCAAGCCGGGCCGGATCGCTGCCTTCAACGCGGCCAGCCCGCGATCGGACAGCATCGCGCCGATGCGATACCACTCGATCTCCTCGGCGGATTTGACGAGGCGCTTTTGCATATAGGGGCCGCCGAGATCGGCGACGCGTCCATAGGCCTCGGCCAATTGTGCATGCAATCGATAGCTCAACGGCCCGATGAAGCCGACGCGGTCTTTCTTCGCGCCGCGCCGCTTGAGTTCGTCCAAGGCCGCGCCGATGCCGAAATCACCGCCCCATTCGACGTCGGTGTCGCAGGCGATCTGCTTCGCGAGGTCGATGTGGTTGTGATACTGCACATACATCGTGTCGCGCGCGCCCGCCGATATGATGCAGCTCGCTTCGGCGCTGATCGGCCAATGCGTGTAATAGCCGATCGCGCTGCCGGACCGGTTGACGCCGTAGAGCAGCAGGTGATTGACGTTCGCGGCCTGCATGAGCTCGGTCAGGATCGCGCGCCGCCGCGCCATCTCGGTCGTCGAAAAGCGCGGATAGGGCGCCTCCATGATCGGGCGCAGGCGTTCGGGCAGTTCGGGCGGGACGAGGGGTTGTGAGGTATTGGCCATCGGGCTACTTCTTGCGCCTCAATCGTCCGGGGAGGAAATCAGCATGGCATCGGATCTGAAGCGGCACAAGATCGGCTGGATCGGCGCCGGCGGGCGCATGGGCTATGCGATGGCCGAACGATTGGCGAAGGGCGGCGCCGACGTCGCGGTGTGGAATCGCACCAAGGCGAAGGTCGAGGCGCTGGCGAAAAGCGGCTGCCGCATCGTCGATGCGCCGACGGCGCTCGCCGATTGCGACATCGTGTTCATCACGGTCGCGGCGTCCGACGATCTCAAGGAAGTCACGCTCGGCGCCAACGGCGTGCTCTCCATCAAAGGCAAACACCCGAAGATTTTGATCGACAGTTCGACCGTCTCGGAAGAAGCCTCGGCCGAAGTGCGCGCGGCGGCGGCCAAGGAAGGCGTGGCGATGCTCGCCGCACCGGTCAGCGGTAACGCCAAGGTGGTGAAGGCGGGCAAGCTCACCTTCGTCGTCTCGGGTCCGCGGGCAGCCTATGACGAAGCATTGCCCTATCTCGACGCGCTGGGCCAGGGTTCAAGCCATGTCGGCGAGGGCGAACTCGCGCGCCTGGTGAAGATTTGCCACAACGTGTTTCTCGGCGCGGTCATTCAATCGCTCGCCGAAGTCACTGTGCTGGCCGAAAAAGGCGGCGTGCCGCGTCATGCGTTTCTCGACTTCATGAACAAGAGCGTGATGGGCTCGACGTTCACCCGCTACAAATCGCCGTCCTTGGTCAATCTCGATTTCACCCCGACCTTCACCCCGGTGCTGTTGAGGAAGGACCTCGATCTTGGCCTTGCCGCCGCCGATCACCTCGACGCGGCGATGCCGTTGACGGCGCTGACCCGCGAGATCGTGCAGAGCCTGATCGGCCGCGGCCATGTCAGCGACGATTTCGCGACGCTCTTGGTGCAACAGGCGGAGTCGTCGGGGCTGACGCTGAAGTCGGAAAACAAAACCGTCGATGACGGTTTGCATTGATTAAAGCGTAATACTCTCCGCCGGCAATCCCAGCGCGATGCGGCCCCATTGGGTGCCGTTGACGTCCCAACTCAGCGCGTAATGCGCCGCCGCCGCGTGTGCGTCGCGAAAGGCGCGCTGGATCGGCTGGTCGAGATAGACGCCGCCGCCGCCGGTTGCCGCGAATAACAAATTCACCGCGTCGGTGCAGAGCGAGGCCGCGTAAGCGCCGTTACGGCGCCAGCGGGCTTTCTGTTCGATGGTGAGCGCCGCGCCATCTTCGACGAGCTTCGTCGCCTCGTCGCAATCCCCGAGCATCAAGGCCTCGGCGGTATCGGTGAGCGCCGAGGCCTCGCCGATCTTCAGTTGCAGATTGGCGAGATCGGCGAGGCGCCGGCCGGAATAGGTCGCGACCCGGCTATGCATCTCGCCGACGTAATCGGCGAGCGCGCCGCGCGCGAGGCCCAGGGAAATGCCGCTGACGACATAGGCGAAGAGTCCGAGCATCGGCAGGCGATAGAGCGCGGCCGGGTTGATCGCGATGCCGGGCGGCGTGCCGCTGACCATGGCGTTTAAAGGGAGCGTGCGATGCTCGGGCACGAAGACATCGCTCATCTCGATGTCCTTGCTGCCGGACCCGCGCAGGCCGGTCGCATACCAATTGTCGAGGATGCGATAATCCTTGGCCTCGACCAGGAAGATGCGCTGGGCGACCGGCCGGCCGCGCTCGTCATGGACGATGCCGCCGACGAAGTTCCAGCGCGACGGATCGATGCCGCTCGAAAACGGCCAATGGCCGCTGAGGCGATATCCGCCCTCGGCGGCAACCGCCTTGCCGACCGGAAAGACCAGCGACGAGCCGATCAAATCGTCGGGCGATTTGCCCCACACGTCGCTTTGCGCCTGTTCGGGCCACATCGCCAGCATCCAGTGATGGCTGGCGAGGTTGGTCACCACCCAGGCGGTCGAGCCGCATCCGGCGGCGAGGATCGCGCCGATCTCGACCAGCGCGCGATAGGGCAGCTCGCTGCCGCCGACGCGTTTGGGTTGCAGCATGCGGAAGATGCCGCTTTCGTGGAGGTCGGCGATGCTTTGATCGGGCACGCGGCGCAGCGCCTCGGTCTCGACGGCGCGCGCGCGCAACACCGGCGCCAGCGCCTGGGCTCGCGCCTTCAACGTGTCGTAAGAGGGCGGAGCCTTCGAGTCGTCATTCATGAGGTCAGTCGCCGGCCATCGTCACAGACTGAAGCGAGGCAAGATGCGCCGCGATCTTGGGCGGGGCCGTGTCGGCGAAGCCGACGACCCGCGCGGTCAACACCGCGTCGATATCTTTCGGCACCGGCAGATTGTAGAGCCAGCGCCGGGCGCAGATATAGAAGACCGATGCCTGCAAGGCCATGACCGTTTCGTGTTCGAATTCCGTGGCCGGCAGTTCCTCGAGCGACGGCAGGCCATAATCGAACCGCATCTCGGCGAGGATCGCGTCGAGCACGCCGGCGCGAATTTTCCGCATGAAGCGCAGGTGATAATCGAGGCCCTTCAGGCCGGAAAACGCGAAGAGGCGAACCCAGCGGAAATTCATGATCACGCGCGCGTAATCGCGATAGAAGCGCAGGATCCGCGCCTCCAATGGCTGGCTGCGATCGGCGATCCATGCTTCCCAGGCGGGGTTCCATGTCTCTTCCATGCCGACCCGATAGACCGCCTCGATCAGTGCATCCTTGGTCGGGAAATAGCGATAGATCAGCGATTGGGTGACGCCGAGGCGCTTGGCCAGATCCCGCGTGTGGCCGTCCAATCCCTGCTCGGCGAAGAACTGGGTCGCGTCCTCGATGATCGAGCGTTCGCCGTCCTGGGGCGCCATGCGAATGCGCGGCGCTCGCGCCGCGGTGGGGCGAATGCGAGGGCCCCGCGCCGCGGCGGGCGACGATCGCTGATCAGTGAGGGTTTTTATTCGGTTCACAATTTGCGCACGACCTTGATGTGAAAAGCCGCATCCGCTCGCCGACCATTCTGTACAATGTCGGGAATTTAGCAAGCCGCTCCTATGGCTCGATAAGTTGAACTTATAATTAGGGCGGACCCGCAAACAGAGAGAGGAAGCGCCATGTTCTATTCCTGCAGTCCGGCTCATGCCGCATCCGGGACCTTGCGCGCCCGGGCGCGGACCGGCACACGCTCGGCCATCGTCGATATCCATTGCCATGTCATGACCCCGGAAGCGGCGGCGCTGACCAAGGATCTCGACGATCCGGGCCGCGCGGCGACGGCCACCTTCGCCCATCCGCTGACCCGCGAGGTCAGCCGCAAGCAGGACGAAACCGTCCGCGTGCCGCTGACCTCGATCGAGGCGCGGCTCAAATCCATGGACAAGGACGGGATCGACATCCAGGCGATCTCGCCCGCCCCGGTTTACTACTACTGGACCGAACCGGAACTCGGACGCGAATGCGCGCGGCTCATCAACGACAACATCGCGCGGATCGTGGCCACGCATCCCGACCGCTTCGTCGGGCTCGGCACCCTGCCGCTCCAGGCGCCGGCCCTCGCCGTCGCCGAACTGGAACGCTGCGTGAAGGAACTGGGTCTGCGCGGCGTCGAGATCGGCACCAATATCGGCGGCGTCGAGTTGGCCGACGAACGCTTCCGTCCGTTCTGGGCCAAGGCGCAGGAACTCGATGTCATGATCTTCATGCACCCGGCGGGCTTCACCCAGCCGCAACGCCTCGCCGATCACTATTTCACCAACATCATCGGCAACCCGCTCGACACCACGGTCGCGGTCAGCCATCTCATTTTCGGCGGCGTGCTCGACGCCTATCCGAAGCTCAAGATCTGCCTCGCCCATGGCGGCGGTTACGCGGCGGCCTATAGCGGCCGGTTCGATCACGCGCATGGCGCGCGCTCGGATTGCCGGCGCCTGATCAAGAAAAAGCCGACGAGCTACCTGAAGAAATTCTATTTCGACACGATCGTCTTCACCCATCACCAGCTCGAATACCTGGCGTCGGTCTACGGCACCGATCACATCCTGCTCGGTACCGATTATCCCTACGACATGGCGCTGCCGAATCCGGTCGGGTTCGTGAACGGGGCGAAGCTCACGCGCGCCGACAAGACGGCGATCCTCGGCGGCAACGCGGCGAAATTGTTGAAGATCAAAATGCCCCCCGGAAACGCGAGGGCGAAAAAGCCGGCGACGCGGTCGCGGAAGAAATAACGCCTATTGCGAATGGATCGCGTGCATGACCTGGATGATCGCCGGGCCGATCAGCACGATGAACACCGACGGCAGGATGAAGATGATCATCGGCACGGTCATCGTCGCGGGCAGGCGCGCGGCCTTTTCCTCGGCCTTGAGCATGCGCTCGTCGCGCAGTTCCGCTGACAGGGCGCGCAGCGCCTGGGCCAGCGGCGTGCCGTATTTCTCGGTCTGGACGAGGGTGTGCACGAGGCTGCGCATGCCGGCGATGTCGACGCGCTTGGTCAGGTTGGTCAGGGCGTCGCGCCGGTTCGGCAGGAACCCCAGTTCGATCGCGGCAAGGCCCAACTCGTCGGCCATTTCCGGCATGAAGCGGCGGAATTCGCGGCTGACCCGGGTCAACGCGCCGTCGAGGCTCAAGCCGCCTTCGGCGCACACCACGAGCAGGTCGAGCACGTCGGGCAGCGATTTGGTGAAGCGCTTGTTGCGCTTGGCGATGATGCGTTTCAACACGGTCGGCGGCGCATAGGTCGCGGCGACCGCGATCGAACTGCCGGCGAGAAGAAGCTGAATCATCGCCAGGTGGAACAGGCTGACCGTGATGAACACGAGCGTCGTCGTGACCACCGGCAGCACGACGCGCAAGCCCATATAGATGACCAGCGCCTCGCGCGAGCGATAGCCCGCCTTCGCCAGCATGTCCTTGGTGGTCTCGGCTTCCGAGCCCTTGGTGAGCTTCAATTTCTCGACCAGGTTTTTCAACGTGGTGAGCGAGAATTCGAACTTGAATTTTTCCTTCCGGATGGCGCGGCCGTTGGCGCGATCCTTGAGCGTGAGAAGGCGCGCGGTGATCGGATTGACCCGCGCCGAGGCGAGGAACCCCACCACCATGGCGCCGAGCAGCATCAGCATGAGAACGAACGTCATCAGCCCGTCGCCGCCCACGTTGAGCATGAGGTCGACGAACGCGTTCATATCTCGAAGCTGCCCATCTTCATCAGCGTGATGATGCCGACGGTCAGCGAGGCCCCCGCCATGCCCAACAGCATGTGGCCGGACGAGGTGGTGAACAGCGACTGGATGTAATCCCAGTTCACGATGCTGAGGAGAGCGAGCATGACGAAGGGCAGCGAGGCGATGATGCCCGAACTCGCGCGCGCTTCCGACGAAAAGGCGCGAATCTTCAGCGCCATCTGCTTGCGGCGGTGCAACAGGTTTTCAAGGTTGTCGAGCGTCTCGGCCAGGTTGCCGCCGGTCTCGCGCTGGATGCCGAACGAAATGCACATGAAGGTGAATTCGGCGAGTTCGATGCGGCCTGCCGCCTGCCACATCACCTCTTCCATCTGCTGGCCGAGCTGAATCTGATCCGAAATCTTGCGGAATTCCTCGCCCACCGGCCCGCGCATTTCGCGGCCGACATTGACCACCGCCTCGGTCACCGGCAGGCCGGAGCGCACGCTGCGCACCATCAGGCCGATCGCGTCGGGAAACACCGCGAGGAATTTGCGCGAACGCTTCTTGATCGCCCAATTGACGAGAACCCGCGGCGCATAAAATCCCGCGAACGCGCCGGAGCCCCAGCAGACGATGCCCGACAAACCCATCATCCAGGTCGTCATGCCGACGCCCAAGCCGATGATCGCTGCGATGCCGCCGAACGTGCCGAGCGACCAGCCGGTGCCGGTCCGTTCGAGCTGGCGGCGCCAATGTTCGGGATTGGGCAGGATGCGGCCGGTGAACGTATCCAGCCGCGTCGCCTTCGGATCGAGCTTGAGGCTCGGAATGTCGTGCTTGACCGGTCCGCCTTTCGTCTTTTTCAGCGCGACCATGGCGCGCTTGACGATGAGCTGACGCACCCCGTCGCCCGCCACCGCGTACCACGAGATGACGAGCACCATAAGAACAAGAAAGAAAATGACTGCGAAGCGGATTGCGTCCATCGGGCGCTCCTATCCGATCGCTTCGAGCAAGGCCTTGTCGAGCCCGTAATACTCGGCGCGGGTGATGAAATGCGGCCGCAAGCCGGCCGACACGAACGTGCCTTTCAGCTTGCCGTCCGGCGTTTCGCCTTCGTACTGAAAGTTGAACAAATCCTGGGTCGTGATGACGTCGCCTTCCATGCCGACGATTTCGGTCACCTGGGTCACCCGGCGAATACCGTCGCGCATGCGGCTGATCTGCAGGACGAGATGAACCGCGGCGGCGATCTGCTGGCGAACCGCTTTCGGCGGCAATTGCACGCCGGCCATGCCGACGAGGTTTTCGAGCCGGGTCAGCGCCTCGCGCGGCCGGTTGGCGTGGATGGTCGAGAGCGACCCGTCATGGCCGGTATTCATCGCCTGCAACATGTCGAGCGCCTCGGCGCTGCGGATTTCGCCGAGGATGATGCGATCGGGCCGCATACGCAGAGCGTTCTTCAAGAGATCGCGCATCGAGATTTCGCCGCGACCCTCGAGATTGGCCGGCCGCGTTTCAAGCCGCACGACATGCGGCTGCTGAAGCTGCAATTCGGCGGCGTCTTCGATGGTGACGATGCGTTCGGTCGTGTCGATCATCTGCGACATCGCGTTCAGGAGCGTCGTCTTGCCCGAACCGGTACCGCCCGAGATCAAAATATTGAGGCGCGAGCGCGCGGCGATCTTCAGTACCGCCGCCATCTGTGGCGAGATGTTGAGCTGGCGCGCCATGATGTCGAGGGTGATCGACTTCTTGGAGTATTTACGAATCGAGATCGTCGGTCCGTCGATCGCCAAAGGCGGCACGATGATGTTGACGCGGCTGCCGTCGAGGAGGCGCGCATCGACCAGCGGATTCGATTCGTCGACGCGCCGGCCGACCAGCGTGACGATCCGGGTGGCCACGCCCATGACATGGGCGTTGTCGCGGAAACTGATGTCGGTCAATTCGAGCTTGCCCTTGCGCTCGACGTAAACGCGCTTCGGGCCGTTGACCATGATGTCGGTGACGCTTTCGTCGGCGAGCAGCGGCTCGATCGGACCGAGGCCCAGCATGTCGTCGAGGAGCAGGGTGACGAGCTTCTTCTGTTCGGCGTGGTTGAGCTGGAGCTTCAACTCGACGATGATTTCGCTGACCACGTCGGTCAACTGACGGGCCAATTCGTCGCGCTCGAGCTTCGCCGCGACCTCGGTGTCGATGCGCTGAATGGCCAGCGGATAGATGCGCGGCACCGCGTCGGCGATGCTGGCGTTGCGGACGGTGATCGGCGAGAGCGTCGCGGTCTGCGCGGGCACCGGCGAGGGCGGTGGCGGCGGCGCTTCGGCGCGCGGCGGCGAATTGAGGGATTGCGGGCCGCCGACCGGCGGAACCGGCTCGCTGCGTCCGTTCAGGGACTGCAGCCGGCTGTTCAGACCACCGTCGTTGTCGACCCCGCGGCGGCCAAACATCAGGCGCTCCGCTTGAGCCAGCCCGGCAGGGAGGGCAGGAATTTTGTCGGTAGCAGGGATCGCTTCGCCGGCACTTCGGCGCCGCAGAGCAGCGTCGCGAACGCGCCGATCTCGGCGGCGGCCTTGCTGTTTCGCAGCGCGGCCGGAAGCGCCGTGCCGGTCGAGGATGTCGTCAGCGCGGTCTGCGGCTCGAACGGAATCGCGAGATCGAGGTTGAGGCCGACGACGCGTTCGAATTCGGTGCGTCCAACCTCGCCGCGATGCGCCGCGCCGACCTGATTGGCGATCACGACATGTTTCGCGGTCGGCGAGAGGACCTTGTTGAATTCGGCGAGACGCAGCGTGTCGCGCGCGGCGGCCAGCGATAGGTCGGTGACGACGCCGACGGTGGTGCCGATGGTGATCATGCGCCGGACGATCTCGTCGAGATGCCGGGGCAGATCGACGATGATGAAATCGCAATCGGCGCGCAGCACGCTGAGGACGGCGTCGGCCGCGGCGGCCGTCACCGACGGCTGATCGATCAGCGGCTCTTCCGCCGCGAGCACGCGCAGTTGCGGGCTTTCGTGAAGCATCGCCGAACCCAGCAGCCGCGCATCCATGCGCGCGGGATATTCGAGCGCCTCGCGCAGGCCGGGGCCGGGGACGAGATCGAGGCTCAGCGCCAGATTGCCGAAATGCAGGTCGAGATCGAGCAGCGCCACGCTGCGATGATGGAGATGCGCGATGCACCAGGCGAGACCGGCGGCGACCGTCGTCGTGCCGACGCCGCCGCGCGCGCCCATCAGGGTGATGACCTGCGCCTTGTTGGTTTCCTCGGTCGCGCCGCCGCCGCTGCCGCGCTTGCCGCGACGCAGCGAACGCTCGAGGGCGGCGACCGTGATCGGCTTCGGCAGGTAATCGGTGACGCCGAGTTCCATCAGGTCGCGATAGAGATTGAGATCGTTGCGGTGCCCGATGGCGATGACGCTCATCTCGGGCGGGCAAAGATCGGCGAGGGCATAGAGCGCCTGGACCGGGTCCTCGGCATCGTCGATGTCGACGATCAGAAGATTGGGCGCGGTGTTCTGTTGCAACTGGCCGTGCGCGGCGACGACGCCGCCGTCGACGATCGCGGCATTTCGCCAGCGTTGCGCCGCGGCGAAATCGCGGATCGCCTGCGCGCTGGTCTGATCGCTCAGACAGGCGAGGAGGCGCGGGCCGGTTGCTTGCGCGGTGAGTGTGTTTTCACTTGCCATTGGTTGATCCGGATGCGCCCGCTGAACCGGGGCTCGTATTGGCGAGACTGGCGGCCCCCGTGGCCGCGGCGATGGCACTGTCGCCGGCGGGGTTGCCGCCGCCGCCGCCGAGCGGCGATGCGCCGCCGCTTTCGATCGGTGATTTGCCTTCGCGATAGGTCTGAACCGCGCGCATGCCGGGTTCGGCATCCTCGGGACCGGGCTTGCGGCCGACCGCGAGGTCGCGCTTGTCGACGACCATCTCATAGAGGTTGGCGGACGTGGTGCAGCCGAATCGGCTCGACGGCGCGTTGAGCGTGTCGCCCGAGCCGAGAGACGGCCAGGCGGGGCAAGTCGGGGCCACCGCGGTCATCTGGCGCACGACCACGGTAACGGTGTTGGGGATGGTCGGCGCCGGTGCATCGGCGACCTGGGTGAGACCGGCCCGCGACAGCATGTCGAGCACGCGCGCGCGTCGTGCCTGGCCGAGGGTGCTGGTGTCGGCGCTCAGCGAGACCTTGTCGCCGTCGCGCACGTCGTTGCGGCGCAGGAATTCCTGCAACCCGGTCGCTTCGTCGGCGTTCGGGTTGGCGGTATTGCCGGCGAAGCGGACGTCGTGGTCGCGTTCGATCGGCGTATAGGTGATGCGGTTCGGCGCCTCGGGCGACGGCTTGCCCATCGGATCCATGGCGGCGCAGCCGACCAGGGCCAATCCCGCGCACAGGACGAGCAGCGGACCGACAGCCCTGCGGAACGCCAAAGCGGGGCGGAAGGCGGAAGCGGGGCGAAGAAGAACAGCGGACTGCATCGCCATGACCTCAATCGATCTCGAAACCGGACGAGCCGGCGGATAACGGCTTCGCCACCGGCGCCGCGGCGGTCTGCTGCGGAACCAGGGCCGCTTGCGGCGCTGCCGCTTGGGTCGGTGCAGGCGAAACGGGAGCGGGCGGTGCCTGCTCGGCGACGACCGGCGCCGGTGCGGGCGTGGGAGCTTGCGCGACGACGGGTGGCGCTGCGATCGGTCCGGCGACCACGGGGTCGCGCGGCGCCGCTTGCGGCACGTCGGCGTTTTCGGTCGGCTTCACGATGGCGGCCGGTTGATTGGCGGCCGGCGCATCGGCGGGCGGCGTCGGCACGTGATTGAGGCTGCCCTTGGCGACGCGTTCCATATCGCTGGGCGCCTCGTAACCCTCCATCGGAGACTTGAGGGCGGTGGCGATCGAGGTCGGCTGCACGATATAGGGCGTGATGATGATGACAAGTTCGGTCTCGCCGCGCTGGAACGCGGTCGAGCGGAAGAGCGCGCCGATGATCGGAATATCGCCGATCCACGGATAGGCATTGAGCTGCTGCTGCGTCGAATTCTGCAACAGGCCGGCGATCGCGAAGCTCTGGCCGCTGCCGAGCTCGACGTTGGTGTCGGCCTTGCGGGTGGTGATGCCGGGGACGCTCACGCCGTCGAGCGTGATGCCCTGCTGGGGCGCGAGCTGGCTCACTTCCGGCGCGACATGCAGGCCGATGCGGCCATTGCCGAGGATCGTCGGGGTGAAGTTGAGGCTGACGCCGAATTGCTTCCAGTCGATGGTGATCGCGGCCGAATTGCCGCCGCCGGTCTGCGGCACCGGCACCGGGAATTCGCCGCCGGCAAGGAAGCTCGCCTTCTGGCCCGACAGGGTGGTCAGGTTCGGTTCGGCCAGGACGGTGACGAGGCCCTGCTGCGCCAGCGCATCGACCAGCGCGTTGATCGTCGAACGGCCCGTCTTGATACCGGCATAGAAATTATTGTTGATCGCGTTGCCGAGCGTCGTCTGGCTCTGCGTATTGAAGCCGATGACGTTCGTTCCGGTCGAGCTGCCGGTCGGCGGCGACTGACCGGGGATGAGCGGGATCACCTTCGCGGAGGTGCTCGAGAGCGAGGTCAGGGTCGAGGCCGCGCTGACGATGCCGAACGAGGCAAAGCCGTTCTGGGTCATCGTCTCCCAGTTGATGCCGAATTGCTTCAGCGTGGTGCGATTGACCTCGGCGACCCGGACCTGGAGGTTGATCTGGTTCGGCTCGTTGAGGTTCATCTTGTTGACGAGCTGCGACGGGCTGGCGACGTAACGTCCGGCGATCTTGCGAATGTCGTCGCCGATCGCGGCGCTGCTCAGCGTGCCGGTCAGGACGATCGAATCGTCGACGCCGCGCGCGGTGATGCCGCTGTTCGGGGCCATCGCGTCGATCTCGTGCTGCAGCCGGTCGATGTCCTGGCGCACCGAGATGCGGCTGTTGATGAGGATGTTGTCGTCCTTGTCGCTCGCGTAAATCGTGGTCTCGCCGGCCGATTTGCCGAGGATATAGAGGACGGTCGGCGACTTGAGCTGAACGTCGGCGGTCGTCGGATCGGACACGAAGACCGAGGTGCAGGGACGGTCGAGGCGCACGATCACGCCCTTGCCGACGTCGAGATTGATGACGACGCCGGTCGGCGAAATCACTTGCGGCGCGGCCTGCGCGATCGGCGCATAGGGGCCGGTCAGCGACACGCACGCCGCCAGGATCAGTGCGATGGCTTTGTTGCGCGCCATGATCAATTCGCGCCCCTCTGGAATTCGAACGATTTCGTTTCGCTGCCGCGCACCACGTCGACATGGTTCGAGTCCGATTGCGGCGTGGGCAGGGCGTGCGGCTTCAGGCCGAAATTGGTCGCCTCGTTGTCCCAGGTCACCGACGAGCGGATCGGTTCGCCGTTGGGGCCTCTCTTGGCCGGTTTCTCGTTGCCGGCGGCGATCGAGCGCAGCGCGAGCGACAGCTTGCCCATGTCGGTGACGAGGGCGAGAATTTCGGCCTGCTTCGCGGTGACTTCGAGCGTCGCGCTACGCGCCATCACCGTCTCGTTCGACATATCGCCCATCTTCTGGTCGATCGCGATGACGCGAATGTCTTCGAGCACGGTCTCGGTCGCGCGGCGTTCGGGCTGGTTGGCGACTTCGTTCGGGATGACCGCGGTCAGCATGACGTCGACGTGATCGCCCGGCAGGACGAGGCCGCCGAGGCCGGCATTGGGCTGAAGCTGCAAGGTCACGGCGCGCGTGCCTGGCGACATCACGGCCGAGAGAAAGCCGCGCTCGCCTTTTTTGATCAGACGGTCTTCGGTCACCGGCTCGCCTTGCGCGATGCCCTGGCGGACGACCGCGCCGGCGAAATCTTCCAGCGGCCGGGCACCTTCAAGCACGTAGGTCTGGCTCAGATGGTCCGAGGGCCATTCCTGCCACTGCATGTCGTCGGTCTTGAGGAACTGGCCGGCGGGCAGGGCGTGACTAGCGACGAGAATCTTTTTGGCCGCGGGCTTCGCCACTTCGTCGGTGCCGACGGATTGCGCGCTCATCCGGGCCTGATCGACCCAGGCGCGGACGATCATCGCGGTGGCGAGCGAAAGCGCCACGGCGGCCGTGATCAGCATCATGCGTCGGAATGATAAGGCGTGCATCGGACCGCTCGGCTTTCCCGCGAACTGTTCAGTTCACGATGAGCGCGGGGACGAGCAAGAACGTATAAACCCTCGACATCAGAGGCCCCTCGCCACTGTGAATATCGAGGATGATTTTTATCTAGTTGGGTTAATAACGGGTGAAAGCGGAGGCAAAGAATGGCCCCCGTGCATAACACTTATGTCGATTAATTACCGGTTTCGTCGTGCTGGAGCGAGACGACCGGCAGGGCCGGCGTCGACTCAACCGATGCTTGTATCGCGGCGACGGTCGCTTTGCGTGCCGGCGTTGGCGCCGGCGCCGGCGCGGGAGCCGGTGTCGCAACCGGTTCGCTCGGTGCCGCCTGCAGGACGGCGATGGGCTTGCCGGTTGCGGTGGGCTCTGTCGCGGTCGCAGCGGTCCACAGTGTCGGACCGCGATTGCTGCCGGCATCGCCGAAATGCACGCCGGGCGAAACGGTCGCCGCGGTGATGACGGTCGGCTCGGCTTGTGGTGCCGGCGCCGGCGTTGGCGTCTTGGCCGCGACTTTTTTGCCTTTTGTTGCGGCTTTGCCGCTGGCCGGAGCCGGCGTGGCCGCCGCGATGGGCGCGGCGGCGGGGTGGTAATAGGCGGACAGCGCGGTTTTGAGTTCGGCCTCGTCCATCAGGCCCTTGGCGGTCTTCTGGGCGTCGTCGTTGCGGCCGAGCGCGGTATAGACCAGCGCCAGATTGATGCGATAGCGGTCGCTCGGTGCGGTCTGCACCAATTTCTCGAACGTCACGACGGCATCGTTGAGATCGCCGGTCGCGAGCTGCAACAGGCCATAATTGTTCCGCAAGGCCGGATAATCGGGGTTGATGGCGAGGCCCTGTTTATAGTTTTGCAGGGCGGACTCGTATTGGCCCTGCGTCGCATAGGCGACGCCCATCGCGTTATAGAGTTTCGGGTCGTCCTTACGGGTCGCCAGCGCCAGCTTGAACTGGTCGAGGGCGGCGGCGGTCTGCCCGCGCGTCAGTTCCAGCTCGCCGAGGCGAAAGGCGATTTCGGGATCCTGCGGCGCCAGATTCTGGGCGGCCTTATAGGCGGCATAGCCTTCGTCGTAGCGCTTCTGGGCGATCAGGGTCTGCGCCAGGCGCAAGGTCGCCGTCAGCGCGGTCGGGTTGCTGGCGACGGCCTTGGTATAGGAGCGGGATGCGGCATCGAGGTCGCCGCCGTCGCGCTGAATGTCGCCTTGATGAACCAGGGCGGCGGTATCGGTGACCGGCGTCACGGCGGCCTTTTTCGGCTCCGTGGACCAGGTGGGCAGAAAGCTGCCCACTTTTCCCGACAGATCGCTCATCGCATTGATCGGATTGGGAATATTCGAGAAATTCGGCATCGAGCTGCAACCCGACAGGACGGCGCCCAGCGCCGCGAGCATCGCCCAGCGCGAAACCGCGCCCGTCGTGATGATGGTGGTCTTGGTCTTGATGGTCGGTTGCACCTTGGCCCTCATGGGAAAACATTTCCCTTGGGGTCAGTGTGCGGCGGATATGGTTAATGATCGCTGAATCGCGACCGGTCAGACCAGCGGAAAGGCGAGACCCATCAACGCGACGCTCACGACCAGCAATCCGGCGCCCCAACCCTTGAGGCGCGCGCGATGGGCCGGAAACATGTCGGAGCCCGCGGCGGCGAGGCTGCCGACGACGAGACCGGTCGATCCAACAACGATAAGGGCGATCGGCATGGACAACTCCCCCGTGTCGTGACGTGCGTCACCCTTTATGCGGGCATGGCGGTAAAGATTTGGTTTGGGGGCTGTTTGGTTTGAACGTGGGGGCGTGCTAGCACCCGCAGGCGAGGTTCCATGACGCAGACCGAATCGGATAAGGCGAACGCGGCGCTGGTTCTGTTCTCCGGCGGACAGGATTCGACGACATGTCTTGCCTGGGCGCTCGACCGCTTTGGCCGGGTCGAGACGATCGGATTCGATTACGGCCAGCGCCATCGCGTCGAGCTCGATTGCCGCGCCGGCGTGCGCGCGGGCCTCGCGGCGCTGAAGCCCGATTGGCGTGCGAGGCTCGGCGAAGACCACGTCATCGACCTCGCGGTGCTCGGCCAGATCTCGAACACCGCGCTGACCCAGGCGGTCGAGATCGAAGCGGTCGCCGGCGGCTTGCCGAATACCTTCGTGCCGGGCCGCAACCTGATGTTCCTGACCTTCGCCGCGGCGGTCGCCTATCGGCGCGGCATCGCCGCTTTGGTCGGCGGCATGTGCGAGACGGATTATTCCGGCTATCCCGATTGCCGCGACGCGACGATGAAGGCGATGGCGCAGGCGCTCAATCTCGGCATGGAAAAGAATTTCACCATCGAGACGCCGCTGATGTGGCTCGACAAGGAAGCGACCTGGCGGTTGGCGTTCGAGCTTGGTGGCGCGGCGCTCGTCGATCTCATTCGCGAGGACACCCATACGTGCTATCGCGGCGACCGCACGCATCGCTACGATTGGGGCTATGGCTGCGGCGCTTGTCCCGCCTGCAATCTCCGGTCCGAAGGCTATCGCCGCTATGTCGCGGCAACGCCCTAGTTAGGCCTGTTTCACCGCCGACAGCAGCGTTACCGGCATCGCGCTGCGCCAGCCGTCGAAACGACCGAGCGGTCCCGCATGCGCGACCGAGATGCGCGTCAACGTGCCGTTGGTCTTCGGTCGCCATTCGGTGAGGATCGCTTCGGCCTGAAGCGTGACCGCGTTGGCGACGAGACGTCCGCCCGGCGAAAGCGCGTTCCAGCACTGCTCCAATACGCCCGCGACGCTGACTCCGCCGCCGATGAAGATCGCGTTGGGCTGGGTGAGACCGGCGAGCGCTTGCGGCGCCTCGCCTGCAACAATGACCAGGCCGGGCACGCCGAGGCGCTTGCGGTTCTGATCGATCAAAATGCGGCGTTCGTCTTTCGCCTCGATCGCGATGGCGCGGCAGGATGGATGTGCGCGCATCCACTCGATGCCGATCGAGCCGCATCCTGCGCCGACATCCCACAGCAATTCACCGGGCAGCGGTCCGAGATGCGCGAGGCTCGCCGCGCGCACGTCGCGTTTGGTGATCTGTCCGTCATGGATGAACGCGTCGTCGGGCAATCCGGCGAGCGTCGAGAACAATTTCGCGGCGCCATCGGCCATGCATGTCACCGCGACGAGATTGAGATCGGCGCCGCGCGGATGATGCCACGCGTTGGCGATGCCATCGAGCCGGCGTTCCTCGGACCCGCCCAGGCGTTCGAGCACCGCGATGCGGCTCGCACCGAAGCCGCGTTCGACCAGGAGCTTCGCGATCGCGGCAGGCGTGTCGCCGTTCTCGCTGAGGATCAACAGATGCGCGCCGGGGTGAATGTGCGGATGCAGAATTTCGATCGGCCGTCCATGCACGCTGAGCGTGATCGAATCCTGTAAGGGCCAGGCGAGACGTGATGCGGCCAGCGCGAAGGACGACACCGCGCTGTAGATCCGCATTTCCTCGGCCGGCACCAGCCGGCTCAAACTCGCGCCGATTCCGAACCACATCGGATCGCCCGAGGCGAGCACGCAGACCGGCGTGCCGCGCCGCGCCAGCAGCATGTCGAACGCGGTCGAAAACGGGCTGGGCCAGGTGATTTTTTCCTGGCCGGTTTCCGGCACCATCGCGAGATGGCGCTTTCCGCCGACCAGGACTCGCGCCTCGCCGACCGCGCGCCGCGCCGCCGCGCCAAGCCCGTCGAGCCCGTCCTCCCCGATACCGACGATGGTAAGCCAGACCGCCATCACGCCTTTGTCCGAGATTGCGAACGGTGCCTTATATCACGCCGACCGGCGTGAGCCCCTACCACGGGTCGCTCCGACGCGCCATTATGCCGGCTCCATGTCCGAACACGCCTACGATATCGCCGCGGCGAGGCGCCATTTGCGCCGGTCCGCGTGCCCCGGCCTGTTCCGCATCGTGCCGGCGCGCGACGGCGGGATTTGCCGCGTCAAACTCGCGCTGGGTCAATTCTCGGCGGCGCAGGCGCGGGCGATCGCGTGCGCCGCCGCACATTATGGCAACGCCGCGATCGACGTGACCAACCGCGCCAATCTGCAACTGCGCGGGGTCGCGCCCGACAACGAAATCGCGCTGATCGACACGCTGCTCGATGCCGGGTTGGGACCGGCCGAAATCGAGGCCGACGACATCCGCAACGTGATGGTGAGCCCCGCCGCCGGCATCGATCGCGCCGCGTTTATCGACACCTTGCCGCTCGCGCGCGATCTCCTGTCGCGTCTGGAACGCGATCCCGCCTTCGCGGCCTTGTCGCCGAAATTTTCTTTCCTGATCGACGGCGGCGAAAGCGTCGCCGCGATCGATCACCGTCACGATATCTGGCTCGCGTCCGTCGATGCCGACACGATGGCGCTGGGTTTCGCGGGCACGCCACCCTCGCGCGACGATGAGGATGCCGCCTTCGGGTTCTGCGGCATCGACGATGCGATCGATATCGTGGTCACGGCGGTGAAACTTTTCCTTGAGGAGGCCGCGCGCGATTCTAAAATCACGCGGCTGCGTCATCTTCAACGGGCGAATTTTTGCGACCGATTGGCGACACGACTTGGCGCGCGGATCACACCGGCGAAAACCTGGTGTCGTCGCGCGCCGGTCCCTCTCGGTCATGTCGGCATCCATGCGCAGCGTCAGGACGGGCTGTGCTTCGTCGGCGCGGTTCCGCCGGTGGCGCGTCTGTCGCCGGACATGCTGATGGCGCTCGCCGACATCGCGCAGGAAAGCGGCGACGGCACGATCCGCCTCACGCCGTGGCAAAGCGTGCTCGTGCCCAACATCGCGCAAGCGCGCGTCGCCGACGCAACGCGCGCGTTGCGTGACGCCGGTTTCATTGGCGCGGTGGACCATCCGCTGGCCACGATGATCGCCTGTTCGGGCATGACGGGATGCGCGATGGGCAAGGCCGACACCAAGGCGGATGCAAAGGTACTCGCGCACCAACTCGGCGCCGTGCCGGGATCGTGCGCAGTTCATCTGACCGGCTGCGCCAAGTCCTGCGCGTCGCCGCGCGTCGCCGCTGCGACGCTGCTGGCTGTGTCGCCCGGCCGTTACGATCTTTTCGTCAAATCGCCCGATGCGGACGGGCGCTTCGGCCGCGTGGTCGCGCGCGATCTCGACGTGTCGCAAGTCGCGGCGCTTTTGACGGCCAAGGTAACCGCATGACCGACTATCTGCGCGACGGCGACGAGATCTATCGCCGCTCTTTCGCCATCATCCGCGCCGAGGCCGATCTTCGGCATATCCCGGCCGATCTCGAAAAACTCGCGGTGCGCGTGGCCCATGCCAGCGGCATGGTCGACGCGATCGGCGATCTTGCTTTCTCGCCCGGTGCCGGCGCGGCGGGGCGCGAGGCGTTGCGTGCCGGCGCCGCGATCCTCTGTGATTCGCGCATGGTCGCCGAGGGCATCACCCGCACGCGACTCCCGGCCGACAACACGGTTCTCTGCACGCTGCGCGATCCCGCCGTGCCCGATCTGGCCAAGGTTCTCGGCAACACGCGCAGTGCGGCGGCGCTCGAACTCTGGCGGCCATTGCTCGCCGGATCGGTGGTCGCG
Organism: uncultured Rhodospirillales bacterium; assembly: GCA_903828515.1. Taxonomy (GTDB): domain Bacteria; phylum Pseudomonadota; class Alphaproteobacteria; order ATCC43930; family CGMCC-115725; genus CAIKMD01. The sequence continues at coordinate 412,270 of CAIKMD010000003.1, forward strand.
ATCGGCAACGCGCCCACGGCGTTGTTCCGCCTGCTCGACATGCTCGACGAGGGCGCGCCGAAGCCGGCATTGATTTTGGGCTTTCCGGTCGGCTTCATCGGCGCAGCGGAATCGAAAGCGGCACTGGCCGAAAACAGTCGCGGCGTGCCTTTCGTCATCCTGCGCGGCCGGCGCGGCGGCAGCGCGATGACGGCGGCGGCGGTCAACGCGCTCGCGTCGGAGGACGAGTGATGGCGCGCGGCCGTCTCTGGGGCTTGGGCGTCGGGCCCGGCGATCCCGAACTGATCACGGTCAAGGCGCTGCGTCTCCTGCGCGCGTCGCCGGTGGTTGCCTATCTCGTCGCCAAGGGCAAGAAGGGCAACGCCTTCTCGATCATCGAGGAACATCTGCGGCCCGAGCAGACGATGCTGCCGCTGGTCTTTCCGGTGACGACGGAATATCTCGCACCACCCTTGAGTTATGAATCCATCATCGCGAGTTTCTACGACGCGGCCGCGCGCGACATCGCCGGCCATCTCGACGAGGGGCGCGACGTCGCCGTGATCTGCGAGGGCGATCCGTTCTTCTACGGCTCGTTCATGTATCTCCATGATCGCCTGGCGGATCGCTACGAGACCGAGGTGGTGCCGGGCATCTGCTCGGTCCTGGCCGGCGCCTCGGTGCTGGGCGCGCCGCTCGCCTATCGCAATCAAAGCCTCGCGATCCTTTCGGGTGTCTTGCCCGAGGCCGAACTCGAAACGCGGCTTCGCCAAAGCGACGCGGCGGCGATCATGAAACTCGGGGCGAATTTCGACAAGGCGCGCCGCGTGGTGACGCGTCTCGGTCTCGCCGATCGCGCGCTCTATATCGAACGCGCGACCATGGACAATCAGCGCTCGCTGCCGCTGGCCGAGGTCGATCCCAAATCGGTGCCCTATTTCGCGATGATCCTGATCCCCGGCGAACGGTGGCAGGGCAACGAGCCGGCAGTATCACCTTCGCGCGGCAAACTCGCGGTGATCGGCCTCGGTCCCGGCGATGCGGCGTGGATGACGCCCGAGGCGCGCGCGGCGCTCGACGGCGCGCGCGATATTCTCGGTTATGAAACCTATGTCCGTATGGCGGGCCCCTATCGCCCCGATCAAACGATTCATCCATCCGACAATCGCGAGGAGATGGATCGCGCGCGCCATGCGCTCGATCTCGCCGCTGAAGGCAAGTCGGTGGCACTGGTCTCCTCGGGCGATCCCGGCATCTTCGCCATGGCGGCAGCGGTGATGGAGGCGCTGCACGATGCGTCTAATCCGGCCTGGGGCGATGTCGATGTCACCATCGTGCCGGGCGTTTCGGCCGCGCAGGGCGCTGCCGCGCGCGCGGGCGCGCCGCTGGGCCACGATTTCTGCGTGATCTCGCTCTCGGATAATCTGAAACCGTGGGACGTGATCGAGCGCCGCCTCGATTTCGCGGCGACCGCCGATCTCGCGATGGCGCTCTACAACCCGGTCTCGCGCGCGCGGCCGTGGCAACTGGGCCGCGCGATCGAAATCATCCGCACCCATCGCGCGCCGGAAACCCCGGTCGTGCTCGGCCGCGACGTCGGCCGCCCCGATGAAAAAATGCGCATCATCAAACTCATCGACCTCACGCCCGATCAGGTCGATATGCGGACGGTGATCCTGATCGGTTCATCGACCACGCAAATCTTCGCGCACGGCGCCCAACAATTCGCCTACACGCCGCGCTGGTACGGGAAGAAGCCTTAAAGCCTAATCGCGTCGCGTTGAATCGGCACACCTCACCCTCCCGCGCTTTGCGCGGGCCCCTCCCTCTCCCCGCAAGCGCGGAGAGGGGTTTCAGCGAACCGACCCTCTCCGCCCATTGGGGGGAGAGGGTGCGAGCGTCAGCGAGCGGGTGAGGTGGGATCGCATCAATCTCAAACGATCGTGCTCCAGACGCAAGGCTGCATCGAGAGACGCAACGACGCCCATCCAAGATTCCAATTACCTTTTAAGCGCGCGAACCCACGCCACGGCATCATCGACGGTCGCGACCGATGCCACCTCGGGCCTCGCCGGCCGCCGCTTCATCACCATGCGCAGGCCCAAACCGCGCGCGGCTTTCAGCTTGCCGTCGACAACGCTGCCGCCGCTGTTCTTGCAAACGATCGTGTCGATGTTTTGGGCTTCGATCAGCGCGCGTTCGCTCGTGGCATCGAAGGGCCCGCGCGACAGCAACAATTCCGCGTTCGCGAAACCCGGCATCGGCTCGGGCGCTTCGACCGACCGGATGAGAAAAAACACATCCGTAATCGCCGCGAAAGGTTCAAGCTCCTGCCGCCCGATGGCGAGCAGCACGCGGCGTGACTCGCGCGCGACGACCGAAACCGCCTCGTCCCAATCCCCGACGTCGATCCAGTGATCGCCCGGTCCGGCCTGCCATGCCGGCCGCGCCAGCCGCAGCAACTTCACTTGTGCCGTCTTCGCTGCCGCCGCCGCGTTCCATCCCATCCTTGCCGAGAACGGATGCGTCGCATCGATAGTCGCATCGATCTTCTGCGTGAGCAGATAAGCGGCAAGACCTTCGGCCCCGCCAAACCCGCCGATCCGCACCTCGCCTTGCGGCAAACGCGGCGAGGTCGTGCGGCCGGCCAGCGACGTGATCGTGCGGATCGATGCGTCGCCCGCGAGCGAAGCCGCGAGCGCATAGGCCTCGGTGGTGCCGCCGAGCACCAGGAGATTGAGCGTGTCTTTGATCGGGTCCGTCGCGGCGCCTATTTGCCGGGAAGAAACGCCGAGGTGTAGAGCTTCGACATGTCGGGTGTCTGATCCAGCAGCTTCATCTCGATGAAGGATTCCTGCAGCGTCTTCAAACCCGCCGCGTGAAACACCCCATCGGCCGAGAATTGCGGCATGAACAGATCGTATTCCCGATTTCCGACATCGAGATCATAGCGCGTGAAGGTTCGGGTGATCGCGACGGTCTCCGCCTTGTGGGCGCGCATCCACGCGATGTTCTCGAACCAGGCTTTGACGAAGCGCTTAACCGCGTCCGGGTTGTCGTGGATGATCGCGGTGCCGGCATAAAGCGCCTCGGCCAAGAAGTCGTCGCCGAGATCGAACGACGCGATCAGCAGGCGCCCGCGTTTGGTCTGCTCGAGCTGCAATCCCATGCCAGCCGCAGCGACCACGCCGTCGACCTGCCCGGTCGACATCACGGCGATCTCGTTGGGCACGCCGCCGCCGACCGCGATGACCGTGACGTCGTCGGGCGCCCAGCCCTTTTGCCGGATCAGGCGGCGCATCAGCCATTCGGTCAATGAGCCGACGGTGGTGACCGCGATCTTCTTGCCCTTCAAATCGTCGGTGGTTTTCATCGGCGAATCATAAGGGATGATGATGCCCGTGCTCGGCCGGTTGCCGCCCGCGGCCACGGCGAGTTCCGGCGCGCCCTTGGCGATGAAGGCCATGTCGGTCGCCGCCGACACCGCCATGTCGAGCGCACCGGCGACGATCGCCTGCTGCACCTTGGCGCCGCCGGCAAAATCGGTCGCTTCGACGTCGAGCCCGTATTTCGCGAAAATCCCGTTCTGAATGCCGATGCGCAGCGGCAGGAAGATGAAATTGTTTTCCGCCGGCGTGCCGACGCGCAGTTTTTCCGCGCGCGCGGATGGCACTGTGCCAATCATAAGGAAGAGGGCGAGAAGGACGAGGGCGCCGCGGCGCATGTTTCGCGTCAAGCGACTGTCTCCCTGGGATACTGGTGCCGACGCGCGGATTTGAAATCGTTCATTGATGTAGAAAGCCGGTGTTAAATCGAAATGTTCATTTATCCGATGTTAGAAGCGATAGTTGCTTAACGCGAGGCGAACGCTTCGGCCTTTCAACAGGTACACCGATTAATTCCCCGACGCTCGATGTCACTAGCGTCATGTGATGAACCATATTAGCCCAACGCCACGTTGAGCCGTTTCCGCTCGCGTCCTTGTCAGCGCAACGAGCAATGAATTCATCGCCCGCAGAATAGTCCTCTCCCATAAATTCAGCGGCGCTGAGAATCTTCTTTGCCACCGTATGAATTGTCCCGTCATGTCCCTCTATCGCGTCACCACCGCGTCCCACAATCCAATCTGTGGCGGTCGCGTACCGGAGGTGAGTAACAGTCCTTCCGGCACCGTCAAAATCAATCTGTCCGTGATCTGCGCCAAAATCACCAAACGACGCCCATTCAAGAATGCTGCGGTCATGTTGAACGAGCTGCATCCACGAAAGCCACTCACTGCGTGGCGTCTTCTTTTCACTGTTTGGTTTTGCGGGATTCTTAGTTGGATAACTTGACGCTTCCACAATCATTCGCTTCCAGCGGCCAAGGTCATGTAATTTCGATAGCCATTCGGCAACGAATTTAGAGAATGTTGTAGAATCCGAAATAGCAGCGTCACTCAAATCAACGACGAGGATACAGTCAGTGGCGGCGATTCCTATGCTGGCCATTAAAGTACTTAGCATGTCCTTGAGGCTGTCATTAAGCAGATCACCCAAGGTAATTCGAATCGCTCCACCCGAATTCGACTTATGGATGTGAGCGCTGAAGGCTCCTTTACGGTAGTCGTCAACATGGGCGTCGAGAACCGGAATTAGATTGCAACCAAATTTCCGCGAATTCACCAGAAACTCATTGATACGAGCCGCGTCACTGCCTTGATCGTCCGGGTCTAGGCGTAAGAATCGTAAATCTCAAAGACATGGGCGCCCTGCCCAGAACTTTTGCAGGCGTCCAATCTGAATTAGTGAAAATTCGTCTCGTGAAAGCGTGCGCCGGCTTTCGATATCTCTTACGCTAAGCGGCGGAATTATGATGTGAGGAAGCATCCCTTCTTTAGTCGGTTCATCGAGCGAACCGAGCGCTTCCATCTCGCCTTTCTTCCATCTTAATGCGGTGGTGTATGATTTATTTTCAATCGCATACATTGAAACATCTCCTCAGATGAAGCGATCTGCGAACATTGATCTCAGACTACCATTTCCGATCAGTTCATTGAAAATTTTGTAGTCGTTGCGTTCTTTTCGAATTCGTCCAGCGATGATCGCCGGATTAATGCCAAGCGACTCGGCCAATTTCCGAATAAGGTCTGGCGATTTCGAAAATCGCGCTGGACTGGTTTCCCAAATACCATCTGGGATTAATGCGGATAACGCAAACAAATCGGCGTCGCGTTCTTCGGCGCTGTTGTTTGGGGTATCTAAATTATCAACAAAGCCTGCTTCAAGTCCGTGATTGAAGTGAAGCAATACATGCCCAATCTCGTGAAACAGTGTGAACCAGAAGCTGTCTAAACGGTCATATCTCAAGGTAAGCGCGATAACTGGCGTACCGTCAGATAACATCATCGCCGCGCCGTCTAATTGGGTGTGCGGCAAGTGTGGAACGATTTCAAGAACGATGCCGCGTTCCCTCAGAAATTCGATAGCTCGTACAGGACCGTCGGGTTGACTGCTGAGCTTTGCCAATTTTGCGAGCCAACTGGTATCAACGATATTAAATTTCGTTCTGTGCTTTTGAGGCTGTGACATGGATTGCCGGAGTACGCGCGCCTGCCATATCGCAAGTGCTGTATCATTGATGAGTTCGTCTTCGCGGACATGTCTGCGATGGAGCGTGCGTTCTCGGCTGAATTCCGCACTTTCGGAGACATATGTCGCGAGAATCTGCGAAGCGCTATTTGGAGCAATTCCTTTCGGAAGCGCTACCCAGTTATGCTTGCGTATCGCAGAGATAAGTGCGCCGTCTAATTCTAACTTCGGCTGAATATCTTTTTCGGACGCATTCGAAGTGGACCACGCTGATTTTAGTTTTGAATGCAGGTCTACGCCTAAAATCTCTAGAATCTTCTTGTATCGCGACAGGCTAACGCTGGCATAACGGTCACTTTCATAACGCTGGATTTGCTGTTCACTAACATCAAGCAGATCGCCAAGTTCACGCTGTGAAAGTCGTCGCGCTATCCTTCCAATGATCGGGAGTAATCCAAGTTCGTCTATGGCAAATTCTTTCGATATAACGCCAGACGATTGGAGTTTTTCGTACCCCTCAATATCTTCTTTAAGCCTGTTTGCCTCCGCGTATATGGCTTGCCTGCGCGCGGCTGTGACTTCGGCAGACAATTTCGATGTGAGACTTTCAACTACCGCATCAGGTCCGAGTGCTGCTTGGAGTTGCGCTAGGCGTGATTTGGCGGATCGATAATCGCGCTGGTTCAGAATTCCCATGCTTAAGCATGTACACACCAAAAATGATGTGTCAAGGGTAGGCCAATAATTTCGTCCTATTGCGGGGTGGCGACCTGCGCCGATTAGAGCAAGCAGTAGGGCGATCTGTTTGCGTAAAACTGGTGCCGACGCGCGGATTTGAACCGCGGACCTACTGATTACGAATCAGTTGCTCTACCCCTGAGCTACGTCGGCATTCCGTCGTGATAGCGACGCGCCCTGCCTGCGGGCGATGTTCCGCCGGGTTTGGCGCGGGCGCTTGGTTAGCACAGAAGCGCCCCCACCGGAAGCCGGGAACCCGATGCTTTGTAAGGGTTTGACTGTTATGGCGCGGTTAATGGAGGAGCCTATGGCACGGAAATACGCGAAATCGGCGTCGAACGACGTTCGCCGGGCGATGGAGAAACGCAAAAAAGGCACGCTGAAAAGCGGCGGCAGCGGCAAGACGGCCAAAAGCAAGAAACAGGCGATCGCGATCGGCCTGTCGGAGGCCCGCGCCAAGGGCAAGAAAGTGCCGAAGCAGAAAGCTGCGAAAAAGAAATCCTGAGGCGCGGTCTGCCCAAACCAGGCGCGTCAGCAGAGGCCGGTGTTCTGTTCCATCGCGCGGACGAGGTCCTGGCGCAGGAAGGGTTTGCGGATCATCGGAATGCCGTGCCCGTCGGTCTCGCGGCCGGACAGGGCGAGAATTTTCAGTTGCGCGCGCATCTGCTTCGATTTCTCGGCCAGCTCGAAACCGTTCATGCCGGGCATGTTGATGTCGGTGATGAGAACCTCGATGCGCGGATTGTCGGCGAGCAGGGCCAGAGCCTCGTCGCCATTCGTGGCGGTCACGACGTCGCACCCCAAATCCTCGAGCAGAATTGCGGTCACCTCGAGAACCATCGGGTCGTCGTCGACCAGCAGTACAACACGCGCCACACCATCTCTCCCGATAGGAACCGAATTCCGCGACGGTATGTAACCGGGGGTACCGCGCTTCGTTCCGGCCTGCCGGGAGGAATCCGAGGCGCCGGCCTAAAGCCTCGGCGCGGTATCGCCGATGACAATCCCCGTCGCCGGACCGAGCACCTGAATCGGCGGCGTCATTTCCGTCGCCGCGTCGAGGCGCGGCATCGGGATGTGGCCGGGCAGGCGCCATTCGATGCTGTCGAAGCTCCGGCAATGCGGACAGAGCGACATCCAGCTTGCGGTCTCGCCGCTGCACGACGAACAGACCCAGGCGGGTTCCTGCGCCGGCGTCGAGGCGGTGCGCGCGAGCCAGAGCCTTGCCGCCGGAAGGTCGTTGTGCTCGGCCTCTTCGAGTTCGGCCATCAAGCGGCAGACACGTGGGCTCGGCGCGGTGTTGCGCTCGGTGCCGCCGGCCGCCGCGAGGTGACGCCTTGCCTCGCCCCACAATCGCGCCTTCAACGCGGCCTCGGCGAGCGCGATGTGGCTTTCGAGGTTGTCGCGGTTCTGCGCGGCCAGAGTCTCGAACCGTTTGATGCGTTCGAGCGGGCGTTCGTCCTGAAACAGTTTGCCGTAAGCGGCGGCGAGATCGGGATGCGGGTTGAGCCGCCACGCCGCTTCGATCGCCTTGCGCGCCGGGCGTTGCTGTCCGGCGGCACCCAGCAAGTCGGCGTTGCGCACCGCGGCGGGCACGAACCCCGGCGCCAGCGCATTGGCCTTGGCGGCGAGACGCGCCGCGTCGCGCGGCCGGTCGTCCGCGCTCGCGACGCGGCTCTGCTCGTGCAGCATCACCGCGCGATGGCGCTTGCTCGCCGGCTCGGGCACCGCCTTGCGTTTGGCCGCGAGCGTCAGCGTTGCCTCGGCCTCGCCCCATTTGCCGGTACGCGCCTGCAGCTCGAACAGCGAGGCGAGAACCCATGGCGTCTTCGGACGCAATTCCTTCGCGCGCCGCGTGAGGCGCAGCGCCTCGTCCTCGTCGCCGTCCTTCAGCGCTTGCATGATGAGGCCGCGCAGGCCGAGGAATTCGGTCTCGGGACGTTCGAGCATCGCCTTGAAATAATTTTCCGCCGCGCGCTGGTCGCCGTTGAGCTGTGCCGCCTGGGCCGAGAGCAATAGCGTCAGCGGCGGCTCGGCCAGCAGCACGTCGGCCTGGCGCGCGAGGCGCTTGGCCTCGACCGCGTCGCCCGCGGCAACCGCGACCATGCCCTGGGTCAGCGCGCGATAGCCGCGCTGACGCCGGCGTTCGCGCCGCGCGCGGATGAAGGCGCGCGGGCCCCCGACGAGCTTGCGGATGAAATGAAACAAGGCCGCCGCGAGCATCGCGAGGAGCGACACCGCGAAGATCATCACCGCGATGCTGGTGTCGATCCGCCAGCCTTGCCAGACCAGCGATACCGCGCCCGGCCGGTCAGCGACATAGACCGCGGCGGCGATCAGCACCGCGACGACGAAAAGCGCGGGCAGCGCGCGCATCAGCCGCCGCTCGTTCCGGCCGCGAGATCGGACGACACTTGCTGCGCGAGCTTGGCGATCGCGTCCTCGGCCTGAAGCCGCTGATGCGCGTCCTTGAGCCACGATGCGGCGGCCTGCGCGGGCGCGCCGCTGAGATTGTCGAGCGCGGCGACGGCCCCGGCGAGATCGCCATGCGCGAGGGCCGCATCAGCGGTGGCGACGGCGGCATCGACCGGCCGTCCGCTGCCGCTCGGGCCGTCGACGCGGCGGACGACGATGAGCGAACGCAGCCGTGCCATGATGGCGTCGCCGTAGCTCATGCTGCCGGTCGGGCCCGAGGCCTCGGCGCGCAGGATCGCCGCTGCGGTGGTGTCGGAAAAACGCTGCGCCAGGATTGCGGTGCCGGGAATACCGGTCTTCGCCGGCTCCTCGAGCGGCTTCAATGACGCGGCCCAACCGGGACGGGTCTGGCCCAAGGCCTCGACGCTCGCCAGTTCGGTCGCGAAGGGACGCGAACTCGCGATGGCGTTGCCGAGATTGGCAAGCGACACGATGAGGACGCGCTCGGCGCTGTCGCCGCTGCTGGTCTGATCTTTGGTGAGGCGCGTCAGCGCCGCTTCGTCGCGGTCGAGCCGCGCCTGGAGATCGCCGAGCTGCCCCTGCAACGGCGCCACCAGCGCGCCCGCATCGGGTGCCGGCTTGCGCTCGAGTGCCGCCAGCCGTGTCGCCAATGAATCGATCGCGCCGAGGCGCTGCTCGATCCGGTCGAGCCGGTCGGCGAGATCGTCGCGCTGATCCGCGCGCGGGGCCCACGGCAGCAGCGGCGTCCAATAGGGCGCGGCGCCGATTCCGCCGATAACCAATAATACCAGTATTATCAATAAGATAACGGAAACGCGGCGTTTCCACGATCTGCTCGGGGTTGTCTTTTTTGATGAGTCGTCCGGCGGGGTCGACTCGGTCATGACGACGCTTCCCTCTCGAGACTTTCCTGGAGCGTCGCGACCAAGGCCGCTTCGGTCGGCGCCGCCGCGATGACGATGCGCCGCCACGCCAACGCGCTCAACGGCTTCGCCACCGCCTCGCTCAAACCCACGGCGACGACCGACGCGCAACGCTCGCGCCGTGGCGCCGCCAGCTTAACAAACGTCGTCGCGTTGCGCGGCGAGAAAAACAACGCCGCGCTGATCTCGCCGCGATCGAGCGCGGCATAAGTCGCATCGCTCAACCGGTCCGACGTGACCGCGTCATAGAGCACGGCGCGATGAACGGTGAAACCCGCAGCCGTCAATGCACCGCCGAGATCGCCGGCGACGACGCTGCCGGCTGCATGAACCAGCGCGCCCTTCATCGGCGCCAGCGTTGCGATGATAAGCCGCGTCAGATCCGCGACATCGCCGCCGGCGCTGGTGATCGTCGCAAAACCGGCTTCGCGCGCTGCTTTCGCGGTCGCGTCGCCCACGGCCAGGACCGGCAGATCGCGTCGCGCCGTCGCGGCGGCGAAGGCCCGCGCGCCGTTGCCCGAGGTGAACAGAACGGCTTGCGCGCCATCGAGGAGGGGCGCGAGAACGGCCGCACAATCGCGGCGAAATTCGATCGCGGTCAACGGCTCGATCAGGCTCTCGATGCCGCGCGCGGCGAGAATTGCGGCGAGGGTTTCGGCATCGCGCTGCGGCCGGGTAATCAGCACTTTCATGCCGTGCCGAAGAAATTCGGTCCGGCAAGTTCGCGCAACGCCATGCCCAGTTCATGGCCGAGATCGCGCGCGCGGCTTGTCGTCGTCGACCGGTCGAGGCGATGCGTCACGCGTCCGTCGGGCGATATCACCATCGCATCGAGCGCGATGTGATTGCCGTCGAGCCGCGCCAGCGCCGCGATCGGGGTGCGGCATGATCCGTCGAGCGCCGCCAGCAGCGCGCGCTCGGCGGCGGCGCAGATCGCGGTGGGGCGATGATCGATGGCGGCGAGCAGCGAACGCGCCCGCACATCCTTTTCGCGAATCTCGATCGCGATGATGCCTTGCGCCGGCGCCGGCAGAATCTCGTCGGTCGAAAAAATCGCGCTCGCTTCGGCCTCGCGGCCGAGACGTTTCAATCCCGCCAGCGCCAGCATGGTCGCCGCGGCCTCGCCGCGCGCGATGCGGGCCAGCCGCGTGTCGACGTTGCCGCGAAACGGCACGATGGTGAGATCGGGCCTGAGGTTCAGCAGCTGCGCCTTGCGGCGGATCGACGAGGTTCCGACCGTGGCGCCCGGCGGCAGATCCTTCAGGGTGGTGGCGTCGCGCGCGATCAGCGCGTCGCGCGAATCCTCGCGCGGCAGATGCGCGGCAATGGCCAGCCCGTCGGGCGTTTGCGTCGGCATGTCCTTCATCGAATGGACCGCCAGGTCGACCCGTCCGTCGAGCAAGGCTTCTTCGAGTTCCTTGGTGAACAGGCCCTTGCCGCCGATATCGGCGAGGTTGCGCTCGGCCTCGCGGTCGCCGCTGGTCCGGATGACGATGGTCTCGATCGCACCGGGCGCCGCAAGCTCGGGATGCGCCTTGGCAAGGCGGTCGGCGAGTTCGACGGCCTGACGCAGCGCGAGCTTGCTGCCGCGGGTGCCGATACGCAAAAGAGGCGGGGCCATGCCCGTCTCTTAGGCGTTGGCACCAGCGAAGGGAAGAGGCTAGGCTTTGCGCCATGTTGGTGCTGGGAATCGAGACAAGCTGCGACGAAACCGCTGCCGCCGTGGTGAGCGACACGATGCCGCGCATCCGCGGCAACGTGGTTTTTTCGCAGATGGAAGAGCACCGGCCCTTCGGCGGGATCGTGCCCGAAATCGCGGCGCGGGCGCATCTTGATCATCTCGATCCGGTGATCGAGCGGGCGCTCGCCGAGGCGGAAATCGGCTTCGGCGATCTCGATGCCGTCGCGGCGACCGGCGGGCCGGGTCTGATCGGCGGCGTCATCGTCGGTGTGGTCGAGGCCAAGGCGATCGCCTATGCGCGCGGCCTGCCGTTCATCGCGGTCAATCATCTCGAAGGTCATGCGCTGACCGCGCGCCTGATCGGCGACGTCGCCTTCCCGTTTTTGCTGCTGCTGGTGTCGGGCGGACACTGCCAGCTTCTCGTCGTCGAGGGCGTCGGGCGCTATCGGCGGCTCGGCACCACGATCGATGATGCGGCGGGCGAAGCCTTCGACAAGGGCGCCAAGCTTCTGGGGCTCGGCTATCCCGGCGGGCCGGCGATCGAACGCGCCGCCAAGACCGGCGATCCCAAACGCTTTGCACTGCCGCGGCCGATGGCGGGCCGCGCGGGATGCGATTTCTCGTTCTCCGGTCTGAAGACGGCGTTGCGTCTGGCGGTCGAAAAACACGTGTCGCTGGAGCCGCGCGATATCGCCGATCTCGCAGCCGGGTTTCAGGATGCGATCATCGAAAGCCTGGCCGATCGGACGATCCATGCCATCCGGCAATTTCGCGATCTCTATCCCGACGGACGCACGCTCGTCGTATCCGGCGGCGTGGCGGCCAACACGGCGTTGCGCCGGCGTCTCGAATCCCTGGCGCGCGGATCGGCGCTCGATTTCGTGGCGCCGCCCGTCGCGCTCTGTACCGATAACGGCGCGATGATCGGCTGGGCGGGAATCGAGCGTTTGCGGCTTGGCCTTGTCGATACGCTCGATTTCGCGCCGCGACCGCGCTGGCCGCTCGATCCCGATGCTGTTCCGGTGCGCGGCGCCGGCGTGAAAGCATGAGCCTGCAACGCTTCGGCATCGTCGGCGGCGGCGCCTGGGGCACGGCGCTGGCGCAGGTTTTATCGCGCGCCGGCCGGTCGGTGACGATCTGGGCGCGTGAAGACGATGCGGTGACCGCGATCAATCGCGACCATATCAATCCGCTCTTCCTGCCCGGTGTGGCGCTGGATCCGGGCATTGTCGCAACCGGCGATCTGGCGGGGGTTGCCGCCGTCGATGCCTTGCTGCTGGTGGCGCCGGCGCAACATCTGCGCAGCATCGGCACCGCCTTGGCGCCGCATATCGCGTCCGGCTTGCCGGTGGTGATCTGCACCAAGGGCGTGGAAGAGCAAAGCGGCGCGCTGATGAGCGAGGTCGTGTCGGCCGTGTTACCGCAAGCGGTCCCCGCGGTTTTATCGGGTCCGACCTTCGCGGCCGAAGTGGCGCGCGGCCTGCCGACCGCGATCACACTCGCCTGTCGCGATGCGGTGCTTGGCCAGGATCTGATCGCGACGATGGGCACGCGCGAATTCCGGCCCTATTTTTCGGACGACGTGATCGGCGCCGAAATCGGCGGCGCGGTCAAGAACGTGATGGCGATCGCTTGCGGCGTCGTTCTCGGCCGGGGCATGGGCGACAATGCGCGCGCGGCGTTGATCACGCGGGGCCTGGCCGAAATGGTGCGGTTGGCCTTGGCCAAAGGCGGCCGGCCCGAAACCTTGATGGGTCTTTCGGGCCTCGGCGATCTGACGCTTACCTGTTCCAGCACCCAATCGCGCAATCACTCGCTCGGCCTTGCGCTCGGTAAAGGCGAGAAGCTCGCCGATTTCATCGCCGCGCGCCGCTCGGTCGCGGAAGGCGTCAGCTCGGCCGCTGCCTGCGCCGCGCTCGCGCGCCAATTGAAGATCGAAATGCCGATCGTGTTCGCGGTCGATGCCATCCTGCATCGCGGCGCCGCGATCGATCAGGTGGTCGAGGCGCTGCTCGCGCGGCCGTTCAAGCAAGAGGCCGGAGGCTGACAATGACCGGAAATCTGTCGCGGCCGATTGCGGAGATCGCGCGGGCGCTGGAAAGCGGCAAGCTCAAGGCGCGGGCACTCGCCGAGGAAGCCATCGCTAATCACGCGCGCGTCGGCGGCAAGTTGATGGCCTATTCGCAATGGGCGCCCGACCACGCTCTAAAGTGCGCCGACGCGGCCGATGCCGCCTTCGCCGCTCACGCGCGCGCCGGTTCGCTGCAAGGCATTCCAACCTCGATCAAGGATCTCTTCGCGCATTCGGATTTTCCGACCTTTGCGGGAAGCCCCAAACGTCTGCCGGCGAAGTTCGAGGTCGACGGGCCCGTCGTGGCGAGCCTGCGTCGGCAATTGGGTGTCGTTACTGGCAAGACGCACATGGTCGAATTCGCCTTCGGCGGCACCGGCCACAACGCGCATTACGGCGATCCGCGCAATCCGTGGGACGAAAAGGCGCATCGCTCTCCGGGCGGCTCGTCGAGCGGCGCGGGTGTCTCGCTCTGCGAAGGCTCGGCGATGCTCGCTTTCGGCACCGACACGGCTGCGTCGGTGCGCCTGCCCGCGGCGATGACCGGCAATGCCGGGCTGAAGCTGACACGCGGGCGCTGGTCGACCGACGGCATCGTGCCGTTGAGCTTCACCTTCGATACGCCTGGTCTGCTCGCGCGGCGCATGGAAGACGCGGCCTTCGGTTTCGCGGCGCTCGATCCGCATCTGGGTGACGCCTTCGCGTTTCTCGCCAAAAGTGCCGACCTTGCCCCCTCGGATCTGCGCATTGGTCTTGCCGACGATTGGTTCTGGGATGGCTGCGAGAACGGGATCGCCGAGATCGTTAAAAGCGCGATCGACGAACTCGCCCGAGCCGGCGCGCGCATCGTTCCGACGGCTCTACCCGAGGCACAAATCGCATTCGGCGTCTTTGGCGAGGGCGGCGTGTCGGGAATTGAGCTGCGTGCCTTCCTCGATCGCGAATTACCCGACTGGATCGCGACCATCGATCCGGTCAACGCGCCGCCGGTAAAAGCCGCCGGCAGCATCGGCGCGCCCGAATACATCAATCGCCTGATGCGCCTTGCCGCTGCTGCACAAGCCGCCGTGCAACGCTTCGATCATGTCGATGTGATTGCGACGCCAACCGTGATGCTGACTCCCGATATCATGACCGAGGAACAGACGCCGGAGAAATTCTGGATGCGCAATCGCGGGATCGTTCACAATCTGGTGCCGGGCAATTTCCTTGGCCTTTGCGCGGCGACGCTGCCGATCGGCCTCGACAAGCTCGGCATGCCGGTTGGGCTGCAACTGATCGCCAAGGGCGGCGCTGATGAGAAGCTCGTCGCGGTCGCCTGCGCGGTTGAACGCGCCCTGGGCGCCGGACCCGAGCGGATCGGCACCGCGCCGATGTGCCGATGATCCGGAAACACGATCGCGTGCTCATCGTCGGCGGCGGGCCGGTCGGCTCGGTCGCCGGATTCCTGCTCGCCCGCGCTGGCATCCCGGTAACGATCCTCGAACGCGCCGATGATATCGTGCTGGATTATCGCGCCTCGACGATCCAGCCGCCGACCCTCGATCTGCTCGAAGAATGCGGCGCCGCGCAGGCGATGGTCGATATGGGCCTGATCTGTCCGCTGATGCAGTATCGCGATCGGCAGCAGGGCAAGATCGTCGAATTCGACATGGGTGCGCTCAGGAACGACACGCGCCATCCCTATCGGCTGCAATGCGAACAGTTCAAGCTGGTCGGCTGGCTCTATCCCGAATTGCGCAAGATTCCCGGCGTCGAGCTATTGCTCGGTCACGACGTGACCGAGGTGACGGTGACGGATGACGAGGTCACCGTCGAGGCCATGACCAAAGCGGGACCCAAAACCTTCAAGGGCGATTTCGTCATTGCCGGCGATGGCGGGCGCAGCTTGACGCGCAAGGCGATGGGCATCGAGTTCGGCGGCTATACCTATCCCGAACATTTCCTGGTCGCCGGCACGCGCTATGACTTCAAGGCGCATATGGATGATATCTGTTCGGTCAATTACACCGCCGATCCCGACGCGTGGTACGTGCTGCTCGAAATTCCTGACATGTGGCGGATCGTGGCGCCTGTGGATCCCGCGGTCGAACCTGACGAGGCGATGCAGGAGAGCTATCTCCAGAATTGCCTGCAAAATCTCCAGCCGCGACCCGAGCCGTATGAGATCGTGGTCAAGGCAATCTATCGCGTGAGTCAGCGCGTCGCCGATCGCTATCGCCAGGGCCGCGCGTTTCTCGCCGGCGACGCCGCGCATATCAACAATCCGCTGGGCGGGCTCGGGCTCAATGGCGGCGTCCACGACGCGGTAAGTTTGACCAACCGGTTGGCGCGGGTCTGGCACGGCGCTGCATCCGAAAGCGAACTCGACGGTTACGAGCCGCAACGCCGGCCCGAAGCGGTCAGCGCCATCCTGTCGCAGACGGCGCGCAACAAGAAGCTTCTCGAAGAGCGCGATCCGACGGTGCGCGCGCGCAATCTCGACGAATGGCGCCGGCTCGGTGCGTCGCCCGAGGCGACCTACAAGCATTTGCTCGAAACCTCGATGATCGCATCCTTGCGACGCTCGGGAATGCTGCGGTGAGCGAACTCGTCTATCGCACCGGTTTCGGCAATGATTTTGCCACCGAGGCGATGGCGGGCGCGCTGCCCGAAGGCCAGAACTCGCCGCAATGCGCGCCGTTGGGCCTCTACGCCGAGCAACTAAGCGGGACGCCGTTCACGGCAACACGCGCGGCCAATCGGCGAAGCTGGCTCTATCGCATTCGGCCCGCGGCGATGCATCCGGCGTTCAAGCGCATCGACGATGGGTTGTTACGAAGCGCCCCTTTTGTCGAAGCCGACGCTACGCCCAACCGGTTGCGCTGGGACAAGCTGCCGATGCCGACGAAGCCGACCGATTTCGTCGACGGGCTCGTCACGATCTGCGGCAATGGCGACGGCGCATCGTGGGGTGTCGGCGTCCACCACTACCTTGCCAATCGCTCGATGACGGATCGCGCCTTTTTCGACGCGGACGGCGAATTGCTGTTCGTGCCGCAGGAAGGCCGCATCCTTCTCGTCACCGAACTCGGTGCGATGGATGTGGCGCCCGGCGAAATCGCGGTGGTGCCGCGCGGCGTCAAATTCCGTGTCGAGTTGCGCGATGCGGCGGCGCGTGGCTATCTCGCCGAAAATGCCGGCGCGTTGCTGCGCCTGCCGGAACTCGGACCCATCGGCTCGAACGGCCTCGCCCAGTCGCGTGATTTTCTGACGCCGGTAGCAAGATTCGAGGACAAGGCGGTCGCGACGCAGATCGTGCAGAAATTCGCCGGTCATCTCTGGGCCACCGAGATCGGCCATAGCCCCTTCGACGTCGTCGCCTGGCACGGCAATTACGCGCCTTACAAATACGACCTCACGCGGTTCAACACGATCAATACGGTGAGCGTCGACCATATCGATCCATCGATCTTCACGGTGCTGACGTCGCCCAGCGAGACCGACGGCACGGCGAATGTCGATTTCGTGATCTTCCCGCCGCGCTGGATGGTGGCCGAGCACTCGTTTCGCGCGCCGTGGTTTCATCGCAACGTGATGAACGAATATATGGGCCTCATTCGCGGCGCCTATGACGCCAAGGCCGAAGGCTTCATGCCCGGCGGGGGGAGCCTGCACAATTGCATGAGCGCGCATGGCCCCGACCTCGATAGCTTCAACGCGGCATCAACCGCGAACCTGAAACCGCATTATTGGGACCTCGGTCTCGCCTTCATGTTCGAGACGCGCGCGATCCTGCGTCCGACGCGTTTCGCTTTGAAAACCCCCGCTTTGCACTGTGATTACGATGCGAGCTGGTCGGGCTTCGATAAATTGTTCGGCAAATAGAAAACCCTCTCCCCCCAATGGGCGGAGAGGGTTTGATTTTGAGCGGCCTTACGTCGGCTGGCGTAATCCCAGCATCTGGCGGGCGTCGGCGGCGGTGGCCAGGTCTTCGCCCATCACTTCGATGATCTCGGCTGCCTTTTCGACCAGCGCGGCGTTCGACGGCGCGAGCTTGCCGCGCGCGAGATAGAGATTGTCCTCGAGGCCGACCCGGACATGGCCGCCATAAAGCATGGCCTGCGCCACCATCGGGAATTGTTGCGCGGCGCAACCGAAGGTGAACCACGTTGCATCGTCCGGCAGCAGGCTCTTCATGTAGTTCATGCCTTCGGGTGTTGCCGGGGTTCCCCAATTCACGCCGAGACAGATCTGAAACAAAGGCGGGCTCTTGAAGTGGCCGGTCTTGATCAGGCGGTTCGACAACATCACGTGGCCGGGCTCGAACACCTCGATCTCGGGGCGCACGCCGGCCTCGCGAATGGCGATCGCGATCTCCTCGATTTGCGGCACGGTATTCACGAAGACGTAGTTGCCCATGTTGATCGAGCCCATATCGATGCTGCAGATTTCGGGCTTCAGCTCGACGACATGTTGCACGCGCTCGGCGGCCGTCCGCATCGTCGAGGACGGGTCGGGCACCATCGGGTCGTTGCTGCCGGGCACGAACCGCGCGCCGGCACCGGTGGTCAGGTTGATCACGACGTCGGTGCCGCTGTCGCGAATCCGCTCCATGACTTCCCGATAATGGGCAAGTTCCATCGACGGACCGGTGGTCTTCGGGTCGCGCACATGGATATGGACGATGGCGGCGCCGGCCTTGGCGGCGGCAATGCCGGATTCGGCGATTTCTTTCGGCGTCACCGGCACGGCGGGGTTCTTGCTGGGCGTGTCGGCCGCGCCGGTGAGGGCGCAGGCGATCATCACTTTGCGGGCCATCTCGTGTCTCCTCGTTCGCTGCATTGTCAGGTGGTACTATCCATAGCAGGGCATCGCTAGGCAAGGGCCCGCGATTATTCGCTTGGAGTTTCGTTTGATGCTCAGGGGGAGAGATGGATGGCGAAATCGATAGATCTAGTTTCTATTTTTGTAGCTTCGCCATCAGACGTTTTGGAGGAACGTGATGCACTTCAGCGAGTGGTCAATGAATTAAACCTGATGTTAGGAAGCTACGTTCAAAGAAAGCTTGAGTTGGTACGGTGGGAAACTCATTCCCATCCTGCAATTGGTGCCGATCCTCAGACAATAATAAATCGACAAATCGATCCAGACTATGACGTCTTCATTGGAATTTTTTGGTCAAGAATTGGCACTCCGACGCCTAGAGCTGTGTCTGGCACTGTCGAAGAGTTTGAAACCGCTTTGCGGCGATATCGTGAAGCGCACGGTTCAGTCGAGATAATGATCTATTTCAAAGATGCGCCAATTCCACCCAGTGAGATTGACGCCGGGCAACTCGGAAGGATTCAGGAGTTCAAAAGCAATCTAACAAATATGGGGATACTATTTACGACTTTTCAAACGACAGATGATTTTAGCGGGCTTGCACGAATACATTTAGCCAAGGTCGCTGGCGAGCGTCCCTTGGCACCTCCCAGTGTGTCAAATAATTTAGGTCACGTAACCCCGAGCGCTGTAGTGAACATTGATTTGCAAGATGCGGACGAAACTATAGTCGATCTTGATGATCCCGATGCTGGGTTTCTCGATTACGAGCACATATTTTCGCTTGATGTTTCAACCTTAACGGAAGTGCAGCAGGCCCTGAACGCCGCAACAGCGACGATTGGTGCGGCCGTCGCTCAACGAGCCCGTGAATTGAACGCCGCGTCAACCGATGCGCAAAGACGAAGGATCATTGAGTCTGCGGCGCAAGATATGACGCGCTATGCGCAGACAGTCGAGGTTTCTTTGCCATCGATTAAGAACTGCCAAGAACGAATCGCTATAGCTATGACTAGAGCTCTTACTATGCGAAATGCACAGGGCTTGTTGAATATTGAGCATGCGACGGAATTTCTCGTGAGCCTTGACGGAGCGATTGAAGCAATGAGGGTTGCTAGAGAGGGGATCAGTTCGATGAGAGTCGCTATAATTCAAGTGCCGAATCTCGCGGCAACAATCAATCGGGCGAAGCGGCGTCTCACAAACGCGGTCGAACAATTAATTAAGACATACGAAGCTGGAGAAATGCTCTTCCGAACAATAAGAAACCAAGACTTCTTTTCCTGAGTGGGGTGGCCCCACAAACTAATTATTTTAGCGCCCATCGCCCACGATCGTCGCGGGTGAGGGTGCCGGCTTTACGGAATCCGTCGAGCATGCGGACGATCTCGCGGCCGTCGCGGCTGCCGATCGCGGTCATCAGTTCCTCGAAATATTTTGGCCCGTCGGTCAAGGCCGCTTCGACGCTGGCGAAGCGCTTGCCCTGATATTTCGGGGTCTGCGGCACGGTGCGCTCAAGCGCGCCGCCGGTGCCGAAGGTCCAGGTCAGATCGAACCCGGCCTTGCCGCCGACGCGGGTGCCGTGCGCGATCGACGGGTCGAGCGGAAGGGTGCGCAAGCCGCCCTCGACGATCAGATCACGGTCGGGCTGAAAGCGGGTCGCCAAGGCCCAATCCATCTGGGCGTCCGAAAAGATATCGATATCGGGATCGACGACGAACGCGTTCTTGATGTTGGCAAGACAGGCGAAGGCGGCGAGGATCGCGTTGCGCGCCTCGCCCGGCACGCGCTGGCGCAACGAGATACGCACGTTGAACATGCCGCCCGACGAGGTGGTGGCATAGACGTTCAAGGGCTCGCGCACCGCGGTCTGCAGCGCCTGCCACACGACCGCTTCGGTGCGCAGTCCGTTGAGCAGCGCCGTGTCGGTGCGTTCGTTGCGATAGCCGCCGATGGTCGCCGCCTGGAAGATCGCATCGCGTCGTTTGGTGATCGCGGTGCAATGAAAGACCGGGTTCTGTTTGACGCCGCCGTAATAGCCGAGGAATTCGCCGAACGGGCCTTCAGATTCAACGTGACCTTTTTTGTCGAAATAACCCTCGATGACATATTCGGCGTCGGCCGGCACGCGGATGTCGCTGGTGATGCATTTGACGACGTTGAGCGGCGCGTCGCGCAATGACGCGACCAAGCCCAATTCGTCGACCGGCATCCGCATGGTTGCGGCCACCATGTCGATCGGATGACAGCCGACCGTGAAGGCGACCGGCAGATTCTCGCCGCGTGCGGCATGCGCCTCATAGATCGCGCGCAGATCGCTGGGGCTGACCAGATCGACGCCGGTCTCGGTCGGCCCGCGCAGCATCAACCGGCGCACGCCGACATTGGTGAGGCCCGTGGTCTTGTCCCGGACGTAATCGACCGAGGCGGAGATATAGGGCGCGCCGTCGAGCCCGTGCGACAGATGCGCCGGCAAGGCCGTGAGATCGACTTGGTCGCCGGTCAAAACCACTTGCTGGACCGGCGCCTGCTCGCGCGAAATCTCGATGATCTCGGGCTTGTTTTGCAGGCGACGCACGACTTCGGCGAGGAGATCGGCGGGTTTCACGCCGAACGCCAATGCGAGGCGCGCCCGGCTGCCGACGACGTTGCCGACCAACTCGGCTTTTTCGGGTCCCGCCGCGCGGAACCACACCGCGTGATCGCTTTCGAGCGCGTCGGCGACGTCGGCCAAATCGATCGGCGCCTCGATCACGTCGCACAGGCCGGCGGCAATCGCCTGTTCGAGGAACCGCCTCAGGCCGAAACGGTCGAGATCATTGGCGCGGGCAACGCGTGGGTCGGATGAAGAATCCATGGATCAATGCTTCCCTGCTGATGCGGACGAGGGTTGCGGGAAGCGGCTCTGGCGTCAAGCTTTCGCGCGCTTGTCGCCATGCCCAACGACGTGGGCACGGCGACAAGGCAACGCATTACTTCTTGGCCACTTTCTCCGGGTGGAGGGTCAGTTTCTGCACCCGCCAGTTGGTGACTTCCGCGACGAAGAGGGTGTTCTCGCTCGGGCAGGCCATGCCGTGAATCCAGCCGAACTGCTTGATCTGGCGTCCGGCCTTGCCGAGCATGCCGACGAGCTGGCCGTCCAGCGTGAGCTTGTAGATCCGGCCGGGGAACGCGTCGGCGGTGTAAAGGAACTGGTGCGGCGGCGGCGAGATGCAGATAACCCACGGCGCGCCTGGCTTCAGCAGCGGCGGCACATTCGCCGCCATCGGATCGGCCGGCTTGTTGCCGAGGATTTCATAGGCATCGGGCGGCACCGGCGCGTCGATCGTGATCTGACGCAGGAAGTTGCCGTCGTTGTCGAAGACCTGAATGCGGCGATTGCTGCGGTCGGCGACGTAGACATGATCCTGTGCATCGACGCCGATGCCGTGCGCGGTGCTGAACTGGCCGGGCTCGCTGCCGCGGTCGCCCCACGATTTCACCCAGAACCCGTTCTTGTCGATCTTGGCGACGCGCGAATTGACATAGCCGTCGCTGATAAAGGCGTTGCCCTTGCTGTCGAAGGCGACGTCGGTCGGCTGGCGGAACTGGCTGGCGACGGCGGGCAGCGGCGGGTTGGGATGTTTCAGCGGGCCGGTATCTTCGTCCGAGGCCTCGGCCTTGCGGCCGAACACCATGTCCACGAGCCCATTGGGCCGGAACTTCACGATCATGTTCGAGCCTTTGTCGACGGCCCAGATATTGTCGTGCGGATCGGCCTTGATGCCGTGCGCGAAGGACCAGGCGTAGAGGTTCTTGCCGATCTCGCGCACGAACTTGCCGCTGGCGTCGAATTCGAGCAGTTGCGCCGCGGTCTCGGCGAAAGCCGGCCCGACGCTCGAGCCGCCGCGCGAGAACACGAAGACATGACCCTTCGAGTTGACGGTAACCGCCGAGGCCTCGCCGAGATACATGTTGGTCGGCAGTTTCAGGAAGTCCGGGACGGAATCATAGGGGATTTCGGGAATGGCCTGCTGGGCGCGGGCGAGCGGCGCGGCCAACAGAAATAGCGCAATGAGCAAGTATCGCATCGGCGTTTCTCCTCCGGGGTGCCGGGCGATCGTTATCGCCGCCCGGACATGTCTTGGCGTCATTCTGATGGCGCGACGCGCGGTTCGGCAAGACCTATGTAACCGTATTAAAGTCGTTAGCGACGGCGCATCATTTGTCCGTTGCTAAGCTCGCGCTGGATCGGCGCATCGACCGGCAGGAAAGGATTGACCATGGATCTGCAGCTCACGGGTAAACGCGCCATCGTCACGGGCGGCGGGCGCGGTATCGGCAAGGCGATCGCGCGGCAACTCGCTGAGGAAGGCGTCGACGTCGTTATCGCCGCGCGCGGCAAAGAACAGCTTGAAGCGACGGCCAAGGAAATCGCCACTGCCACCGGTCGCCGGATCGTGCCGATCGTGGCCGATATGGGCGACGACGCGGCAGTCGCGCGGCTGGTCGCGGCGGCGGTTCAGGAATTGGGCGGCATCGACATTCTCGTCAACAACGCGGCGGCGCCCGGCGGTACGGTGCCGTCGGCGAAAATCGAACAGGTCGCCGCCGAGAACCTGCTGTTCGACGTCAACGTCAAGGTGGCCGGCTATATGCGGGCCGCGCGGGCGGCGGCGCCGTTCATGGTGGCGAGCGGCTGGGGGCGCATCATCAGTATCGGCGGCGGCGCGGCCCGGCGTTCGGGCAATTACATCGCCTCGATCCGCAATGCGGCGGTTTCGTCGCTGACCAAGAACCTCGCCGATGAACTGGGCGCCAAAGGCGTTAACGTCGTAGCGATCCATCCCGGCACGACCCGCGCCGGGCAGACGATCGCGCCGGCGGATGAGGTGCGGTTGACCGCCTCGGTTAGTATCGGACGGCTGATCGACGCAACCGAGATCGCCTTTCTCGTGGCGTTCCTGGCGTCGCCGAAGAGCATCGCGATCAACGGCGAAACGATCGCGGCCGGTGGCGGCACGCTCGGCCCGATCTATTATTGAACGCTGGCGTCTATCCGGCGTCTATATGGAATTCCTATTTTTTGCCGGCGGAAACCACCTCGATTTTTAATGTCCGGGTGTCCCAATGGTGGAGAGCGACCACGAGCATGACGGCTGGTTCGTCGAGCAACGGAGCGTGGCGCTCGTGAAGGCAGGATTCGGATGGTTCAAGGAATGGCGCCGGAACGACCGGAGACGTCGCGTCGCGCGCTGATTCTCGGCGCGCTCGGCATCGTCTATGGCGATATCGGGACCTCGCCGCTTTATACGGTCAAGCAGTGCTTCGACAGCATCGGGTCCTTATCCCCGACGGTCATCTACGGCGTGTTGTCGTTGATCGCCTGGTCGCTGCTGAGCGTCGTCACCTTCAAATACGTGATCGTCATCATGCGTTCGGATAATCGCGGCGAAGGCGGCATCCTGGCGTTGACCGCCCTGGCGCTGCGCACGACGAGCCGCACCGGACGCCGCCATCGCTGGATTCTTTGTGCCGGGCTGGTCGGGGCGGCGCTGTTCTATGGCGACGGCGTGATCACCCCGGCCATCTCGGTGCTGAGCGCCGTCGAGGGATTGAAGATCGCCACACCGGTATTCGAGCCTTATATCCTGCCGATTACCATCGGCCTGCTCCTCGCGCTGTTCCTGTTCCAAAGCCGTGGCACCGCTCTGGTCGGCGGCTTGTTCGGTCCGATCATGGCCGTCTGGTTCGTCGTCATCGGGGCGCTGGGCGCCGCCGAGATCGCCAAAGAGCCCCACATCCTCCTATCGCTCAATCCTTATTACGGGATCAGGCTGCTGATCGATGCGCCGTGGCCCGGCTTTATCCTGCTCGGCGCCGTCGTGCTGGCGGTGACCGGCGCCGAGGCGCTCTATGCCGATATGGGCCATTTCGGCCGGCGGCCGATCCGCATTGCCTGGCTGCGTTTCGTCTTCCCGGCGCTCATCCTCAACTATCTCGGTCAAGGCGCGCTGTTGATCGCGCAACCCGACGCGCTCGAAAGCCCGTTCTATCGGCTGGCACCCGATTGGGCGTTGCTTCCCCTGGTCATGCTGGCCGCGGCGGCAACCATCATTGCCTCGCAAGCGGTGATTACCGGCGCTTTCTCAATGACCAATCAGGCGGTGCAACTGGGTTACTTGCCGCGCCTGTCCATTCGACACACCTCGGAACAGACCGTCGGCCAGATTTATGTCCCGGGCGTGAATTTGCTTCTGCTCGTCGCCGTCATGGGATTGGTTCTCGGCTTCAAATCGTCGGACAATCTGGGCTCGGCCTATGGCATCGCCGTCACCGGGACGATGTCGCTGACGACCATTCTCGCGCTCGTCTATACGATCACCGTGTTGAAGTGGAACCGAACGCTGGCGGCGCTGCTCTTCGGTTTCTTTCTCGTCGTCGATTTGGCCTTCTTCACGTCCAACATGATGAAGATCGAACAGGGAGGCTGGGTCCCGCTCGGTATCGCGGTCTTTGTCTTCACCGTGATGTGGTCCTGGATCAGCGGCCGCAAATCCATCACCAAGGAACACGCGCGACTATCGATGCCGCTCGCGCTCTTCCTGCAGGGCAAGGGCCCCGTGAGCTGCCTTCGGGTGCCGGGCACGGCGGTCTTCATGACCAGCGATGTCGCCAGCGTCCCGACGGCGCTCCTGCACAATCTCAAGCACAACAAGGCGCTGCACGAACGCGTCGTCCTGATGAACGTCCGGACCGAGGACATCCCGCGCGTGGCGCTCGATCGGCGCATCGAGGTGACGGCGCTCGATCATAATTTCTTCATCGTGAAACTCGATTACGGCTTCATGGACGAACCGAACATTCCGCTTGCCTTGGCGGCGTGCGGGACGAAGGAATTTTCATTCGACCCGATGAAGACGTCGTATTTTCTCGGCAACGAAAAGATCGTGGTCAAACACCACTCCGCGTTCACGCGATGGCTTCGGCACATCTTCGTTGCCATGGCCAATACGACGCTCAACGCGACGGAGTATTTCCGCATTCCCGTCAACCGCGTGATCGAACTCGGCGGCCAGATCGAAATCTGATTCTTAGGCCGCTTGCGCCTGATCCGGATTGAGGTGCCGCAATCGCGGCGCTACTTCGTCCATGAACAGCTTCATCGAACGGGCGAGTTTTTCGGGCGTCGCGTAGTCGCGGCCGGCGTGGAACATCAATACGCCGAAGCCGCCGGTCTGTTCGTAGAAATCCATGATCCGGCGATAGACTGTCTCCGGGCTGCCGACGAAAATGTTGCCGGTGTCGACCAGGTAATCATAGGTGATGTCGTTGAGCGTGCCGCCCTTCGGGATGCGCTCGACCTGATGGTGCGGGGTGTTGGCGATCTCCCAGGCGATGGTGGTTTCATAGGATTTGCGCATGTCCTCACGCGCGATCGCATCGGTCTCGGCGACATAGATGACGCGCGTCGCATGAAGATCGCGGCGGCGGATCGGCCGGCCCGCCGCCTTTTGCGCCGCGACCAGCGTGTCGCCCATCATCTTCAACCGCGACACCGGCATGAAATCGCCGGTCAGCGGCAGCAGACCGAGCTTGCCGGCAAGCTCGGCGGAGGACGGTGTCTTCGACAGGGCGATGGCGACCGCCGGATGCGGGGTCTGGATCGGTTTCGGAATCGCGACCATGCCCTTGCCGGTCCAGAACGGTCCGTCATAGTCGACGGGCTCGTTGCTGTTCCACAATTTGAGAATGAGGTCGATTGACGCGTGCATCATGTCGCGCGTCTTCGAGAAATCGAGCCCGCGCTGTTCCATCTGGGTCGGATAGAATCCGAACCCGACGCCGAGCTGATAGCGGCCCTGGGTCAGGTGATCGCAGGCATTGGCCTCGATGGTGACCTGGAGCGGGTGGTAATAGGCCAGGGGCCGTACCGCAGAGCCGAGCTTGATCTTGTTGGTGACGGCGGCGGCCTTGCAGATGATGAGTTCGGCTGGCGTCTGGTGTTCGCTGATCCAGGCTTCGCTGAGGCCGAGCTTGTCGGCGACCTCGATTTCTGCGATGTCGTGCGCCCAGGTGTCGGCAAGGACGCGGCTCGGCCGCCGGCTATTGGAAAAAAGTCCGAACTCCATGCTCGCTCCCGCTGATCGCCCGACGCCGAATTATTCCGGAAATCAGGGCAGCTTCAAGGCCTCGCCGTCGAGATCCTCGGCGCGGTCGATTTTGACCAGGACGGCGAAGCCCTTTTTCTGCGGATCGCGATCCTTCTCGGGCTGAATGAGGCGCTTCCAGATCTCGTCATAGATGGCGCCCGATTTGTGGATCGTCGCGGTCCCGAAGAAACGCGCGACGCCGCCCTTGGGCAGCATGCCGTTTTCCCGCAGCTGGCTTTTGCGCAAATAGAAGGTGAGCTTCGAGCCGTCCTTGAGGGCCGCGTTGGTACTGCCGTGGCCGCGCTCCCACAGACTGAGATGCTCGTCGTCAAACACCTGGGCGCTGCCGCGCGGACTGACCTGCGCGAAGCCGTTCGGCAATGCGGAGGCGACTAGCACGACATTGGCCGGGAATGCGGTGTCGATGTGCTCGCGGAGGGAATTCGGAATCTTCGCCATCTTCGATCTTTCCTGGTTACGACTTTTCGTTTTCGAGGCCCGGTGGCGGCTTCAGCGGGGATTTGGCATAGAGCCAGTTGCGCGATTCGATCGCGAGCTTGCGCACGTGCTTTTCCTGCGCCTGATCGACCAGTCTGCCGTTGA
Source organism: uncultured Rhodospirillales bacterium (assembly GCA_903828515.1). GTDB lineage: Bacteria > Pseudomonadota > Alphaproteobacteria > ATCC43930 > CGMCC-115725 > CAIKMD01. Next base: position 439,209 of record CAIKMD010000003.1, read on the forward strand.
ACTTCATCGCTTTGCCGTTGACGAACACGGCGTCGACGCAGCTCGTGTCGGCTGCCATCACGATCGCGGCGGCCGGGTCGTTGACCGGGAAATAATTGAGGCTGTTCATGCGCAGCATCACGATATCGGCGAACTTGCCGGGCGTGAGGGTCCCGATCTTGCCGTCGAGTCCGACCGGTGCCGCGCCCGCGACCGTCGCCATCTCAAGAATCTTTCGGATCGGAATTGCGGTGGCGCTGTTGAAGGATTGCGGCGGGTTGGGGGCCGGTGCGTTCGGGTCGGGCGGGTTGGCGGCGGCAAAGCGCGCCGCGCCCAAGGTTCCGCGCATCACCGAGAACATGTCGCCGGGCCCGAAAGCCTCGGTGTCGGGCGAGAGGCTCGGCGTGATCCCGTGTGCCATGAGCCGCATCGTCGCCGGGGCCGGACCGCGCCAGGGCGGATGCCATTCCTCGCCCGAGGGTGAGACCGAGGTGGTGCAGCCGGTGTCCTTGATCGCCTCGATTTCGGCATCGGTCGCGGTCAACAGATGGACCCAGGTGATGTCGGGCCCGAGCAGCTTGCCGTTCGCCATTTCGAGGATCGGCCCGCCGCCGCTGACATGCATCGTGGTGTGCAGGCCGAGATCGCGCGCGGTGGCGAGGTCCCGCTTCACCTGATCCATCACCGCGAAGGTCGGCCCGCGTCCGGCCATCTGCATGGTGACGAGCCCGCTATCGCTCGAGAAATATTGTTTGCGCACACGGCGAATGTCGTCGGGTAGGTCGAGGGTGCTTTTCTGGAGCCAAGCCGCCGGGTTGGGCGTTTGCGGCCAGCCCATGGCGAAGACGCAGCGCGCGCCGGAATCTTTCAGCGCCTTTACCGACGCATCGGCATGCGCCGGCGTATTCATGATATGCGCCCAATCGAGCATCGTGGTGACGCCACCATCGAGCGCGGCAAGCCGGCCGAGCAGCGTGCCGGCATAGACGTCCTCGGGCCGGTAATTGGTGCCGAAGAAGCCGAACATGTTCTTGAGGTAATCCTGGAACGGCCAATCGACCGCGAGCTGGCGCACCTGCGATTGCCAGGTATGGCGGTGACTGTCGATGAAGCCGGGGATGACGAGCGAGCCGCTGGCGTCCACCACTTCGGCGCCGCCGGCCGAAATGTTCGGCGCGACGGAGGCGATGACGCCGTTATCGATCAGGATGTCGGCGCGCAGATCGCCGAGCCGCGGATCCATCGTCATGACATAGCCGCCGCGCAGCAGGATGCGCTTGCCGCGCGGCGCGGCGGCCTGCGCCGATGTCGCGCCGATGCCGGTTGCCGCGACGCCACTCACCAGCGCTGCGCCACCCAATCCGCCGATACGCAAAAAATCACGCCGATCGATCGTCATGCTGTTTCCCCCTGAAGTTTTATCGTCGCGCCTTGTGACGCGATTATTTTTCCGGAAAGCCCGGAGCCGTCACGTCGTTCTTCCACATCGCGGGCGGCGTATCGCCCTGTTCGGGCCGCGCCTTCCACGCCGAGCCGTAGAAACTCGGGTCCTCGCCAGGGCGGAATTTGCGCGCCGTCCAATTGTCGTCGACGCAATCCATGTCGGAATAGGCTTCCGCCAATCCGCCGGCCGGGTTCCAGATGTACCAGGAGAAAGTCGAGCTCACGTTGTGGCGCAGGGGCCCGACATTGGTTTTCCAGCCGCCTTTTTCGACCTGCGTGCCGAGGAACATCACGTCGTCGAAATCGCGAAACTCGTAAGCGACGTGCTGAAACCCGCGATGCTTGCCGCCGTTGAGCAGCAGCGAATGATGATCCCACGACCCGGCACAGCGCATGAAGAGCCCGCCCTTGGTCATGTCGTCGGTGATCTTGAAGCCCAGACGTTCGGTATAGAATTTGGCGAGGCTCGGAATGTCGCCCGGCGACCAATAGACGACATGGCCCATGCGATAGGGGCTGACGGTCTTGCGGATCGTGCCCTCGGCCACGCGGTTGCGGCGGCCGAAATTGAGGACCGAGTTGGTGTCGGGAAACGGCGTCGATTGCCGCGTGCGCCGCGTCACCATGAAGCCGATGTGATAGCCATTGTCGTCGACCGTGTGCAGCACGCCCTCATTGTCGGCGCGGACTTCGCGATCCCTGCCGATCTCGGCGCCGATCTGGGCGAGTGTCTCGGCGGTATCGACGCCCCAGACAACTTCGCGCGCGGTCGAATCGTTCATCTCCGGCCAGTCGAGAGTCACGGCGGGTAGCCCACCATCCTCGGCGCGCCGGATGTGCACGGTCGTCTGGTTGAGCAGGCGGAAATCGGCGCCATGGGCGCCTTCCTCCAGCAATTCGAGTCCGTAATCTTTATGGAAGCGCGTGGCCAACGCGACATTGGCCGCGCCGTAATAAATCCGCTCGATGCCGACGATATTCATGGGCATCACCTCCCCGTTGGAGGGAGCTTGCCCATAATCCCACTTCTGATCAAGCGGGGTGGTTCAGGGCGGGTCGATCAGGCCCAGCAAGGTCCAGACTTTGCCCTCGGCGAGCCCCGCCAGTTCCTTGCCGCATTCGCGCAGGACCGTCGGCGTGGTGAGGAAATGCTGCGTCCCAGCATACATATCGCGCAGGCATCGCTGCAGCGCACTATCGCGCAAGGCGACCCCGCCGCCCATGCGATAGGCAAAGGTGCACACATCGGCGACCGCGCTGGTGACGTGATTGAGCGCGAGGCGGGTTAGCGTCATCTGGCGCTTTGTCATCGCGTCGCCGCGATCGAGCGTGGCCTGGACCTCGCCCCAGGCCTCGTAGACGAAAGCCCGCGCCGCGCGCAGTTTTGCCTCGGCCTCGCCATAGCCCTCCTGGAAATGATCGGTCTCGCCGAGCGGTGGCAGGAAGCCGCGTCTTGGTGACTTGGCGCGGGCGAGCGTCGCCACCTCGTCGAGCGCATGTCGTCCGACGCCCAGGGCAAAGCCGCTATGGCCGATCGAGGTCATCGCGAGCAATCCGATGCGATAAAAGCTGCCGCCCTGAATGGGGTTTGTCTCGGTCGGCGAATGGGTAAAGGCGTCGGGCACGAACACGTCGTCGATCGTGTAATCGATGCTGCCGGTCGCCCTGAGCCCCAACACGTTCCAATTGCCGTCGAGCCGCGCCTCGCTCACCGGCACGATCATGGTGCGGTATTCGGGCTGTTTGGTGCCGGGGATCAGACGGGGCGATCCGTTCTCGATCACCATCGCGCCGGTGTGAATGTAGGTCGCGTGTTTGAGACCACTGGCATACCCCCACTTGCCGGTGAGGCGATAGCCGTCGCCCTCGACGAACGCGCGGCCGTTGGGGCCGCCTTGTCCCGCGACGATGGCGGTCTCGGTGCCGAACAATTCCTGCGCCGTCGCCGGCGGCAGATAGGCGGCTGCTGCGCCGGTGCAGATTTGCGTCGCCATCAGTACCCAGCCGGTCGAGCCGTCGGCATGGCTCACCGCCTCGACGAGCTTTAGTGCCTCGACGGTGTCGACCTCGGCGCCACCGAAGCAGCGCGGGATCAGCATGTGGAACAAGCCGCTCGCTTTGAGCGCGGCAATGGTCTCGGGCACCAGCATGCCGGCGGACTCGTTGCGTGTAGCGTTCGCGCTGAACAGCGGCGCTAATTCCCGCGCCTTGACCATCAAGCCGGCCGCGGTCGGTTGATCGACGTTTTCTCCCATCGGCAAAGTTTAGCAGATCGCTCCCGCCGTGCTAGCATCGCGGCGATCGACAAGGGATCGAGGGAGGACCATGACCACCGCGCCGCATCGCATCGACGTTCACCACCATATTCTGCCCGCGCGCTGGCTCGCCGAAGAACGCGAGCGCATGGCCGGTCGCGCGATGGATTTCAACCTGGTCGCGCAGTGGACGCCGTCGATGTCCTTGGAAGCGATGGACCGCAACGGCATCGCCACGACGGTCACCTCGATCTCGACCGTGATCGTGCGGCCGAATGATCCGAAAGGCGCGTCTTCGCTCGCGCGCGAGTGCAACGAGTTCGGCGCGCGGCTGAAACAGGATCATCCTGGCCGCTTCGGCAGCTTCGCGCTGCTGCCGTTGCCGCATGTCGACGAATGTTTGAAGGAGATTGCCTATGCGGCGGATGTCCTGAAATGCGACGGGTTCAAGCTGCAGACCAGCTATGAAACGCAATGGCCGGGCGACCCCGCCTTCGCGCCGGTCTTCGACGAGCTCAATCGTCGCAAGGCGACGATCTTCTTTCATCCGACCGTGCCGGGCTGCTGTACCAATCTGCTGCCCGATCTCAATCCGCCGCTGATCGAATATCCGTTCGATACGACCCGCGCGATCATGAGCCTTGTTTTCGGCGGCACGGTGACGCGCTGCCCCGACATCAACTTCATCTTCGCGCATGGCGGCGGTACCGTGCCGATGCTGGCGCATCGCGTCGCCAATCTCGTGCTGGTGCGCAAGGATCTGGCCGAACGCCTGCCTGACGGCGCGGTCGCGGTCTTCCGCAAACTCTATTTCGACATCGTCTCGGCGACGAATCCGCCGGCGATGGCGGCGCTGATGAAGCTCACCACCGCGGCGCAACTCCTGTTCGGCACCGACATTCCCTATGTGAAGGCGGAGAATACCGTCCGCGAACTCGCTGATCTGGGCTTGAGCGCTTCCGAGATTCGCGCGATCGAGAGCGAGAACGCGCTGCGGATCATGCCGAGCCTCAGGCGCTGACCGGGTTGCGCAGTCCCGCCTGCTCCAGTCGCGGCATCACGTCGCGCTGCCAGCGGTTGAGCCCGTCGAGGTAATCGACCCAGCTCACCAGGATGCCGTCGATGCCGAGCCCGCTCAGGGTGGCGAGCTGGTCGACGATGCGATCGGCGGTCCCGATGAGCGGATACCCGCCCCAGCCGGCCTTGATGTTGAACTTGATCTGCTCGCGCTTCTCCTGTTGCAGCCGTTGCGACTGCTGGCCCTGGATATTGAGGATGTTCTCGACCGCCTCGTCGTCGCCCATCTCGACGACATAGTGATGGAGATAGGCATCGGCTTCCTTCTGCGTGTCGCGTTGCGTGACATGGCAATTGGCCCAGATCTGCAATTCGCGACCATATTCCTCGCGGGCGAGACGCCGATAGGTGTCGATATGCGCCTTGAGCGTGTCGAGGTTGCTCGGGTCGAGATGGAGGAACGCCATGTCGGCATATTTCGCGGCGAACTCGCGGCCTTTGCCCGAATTCCCGGCATTCATCAGCGGTGGAAACGGCTTCTGGATCGGCTTCGGCATCGAGAAGCCCTTTTTGACCTGGATGAACTGTCCGTCGAAATCGAATTCTTCTTCCGCGCTCCACAGGCGTTTGACGATGTCGATCCATTCCGCCGCATACTCATAGCGCTGGTCGTGCTCCATGATGGAGCGGCCGAACATTTCGAGTTCGGGCGCGAACCAGCCGCACACGATGTTGAGCGCGAAGCGCCCGTTGCTGATGTGGTCGACGGTGGTCGCTTGTTTCGCCGCCATGATCGGATGGACGGTCGGGACATGCGAGGTGGTGAGCACGCCGATGTTCTTCGTCGCTTGTGCGATTCCGGCCGCCCAGGTGTAGGTGTCGAAATTCGTGCCGTTGAAATTGGTTTCGCCGCCGAAGCCTTTCCAGCGCGCGACCGGGACGAGCGCTTCATAGCCATAACGATCGGCCGTCTGCGAAATCGCCAGCGTCTCGGGCCATGTGCCGCGAAAGCGCTCGGGCACCTTGGTGATCGCGCAGCCATTGCTGACATTGACCCCGAACAGGCCGAGTTTCAGCTTGTTGGTACTGAGGAGTGCATTGGTTTGCCCGCGCGGATCGGCCATTGTTTCGCTCCCTGATTTTGGCGACAAGAATACCGTCTTGCGCGCGGGCTGTCAGGTTGCTCGACGAGCGAAGCGATGGGAATGACGGCATGGCCAGGACGAGACCAAGCATCGGGATCCGGTTCGGGCGGTTGCTCAAGGCCGCCGCCACCTTCGTCGGATTGGCGGGGATCACGATCATCGGCCTGCAATGCCTGTGGTGGTTCCAGGACGGGTATTGGAGCCCGAAATCGGTTCTCGATCTGTGGTTCTGGCTCGGGAACACCTACACGCCGATGCGCGGCGCGGGCATCGCGCGGGTCGTGCTGTTTCTGCTCGATTTACCGGTCGGCGCCGTGCTGCTGACCGTCGCGTTGTTCGGATTCTGGGCGGGAGACCGTCTTACGAAGTGGACCGCCACTTCTTGAGGCCCTGGCCGAGCGCCTTGCCCAGCCGGTAGGGGATTTTCGCCGAACCGCTGACGGATTCGGGTGGCGCGGTCGATTGATCGAGCTTGCGGAGCGTCCGGCCCAGGCGAAACGCGGTATCGGTCCAGTCGCCTTTCGGCGCGCCTTCCGCGCGGAGCTGTCCCTCGATCCGGGCCTTGAGCGCCTCGGCATTCGCCCGCTCATGGTCGGTCGCGGCCGAATCGCGCGTCACGGCCAGAAGGCCGCGCAGTTTGCGACGAAGGGCGTCGACCGACTTCATGCGACATGTCCGATTGGTGCGTCCTCGCGTTGGTACCACAATTTGTGACTCCATGGCGCGTCCATTATGCTCGGTTGCGGCCGTCGCGGCGGCCATCGATGGGGATGCCGATGCTGCTTCATATCCGTGACGTTCTGAAACCGGATCAGATCGCCGAGTGCCGCCGCATGATCGATCGCGCGGAATGGGTCGATGGCCGCCGCACCGCGAACTTCGCCGAATTTTCGGACGTCAAAAACAATCAGGAAGTTTCCCAGACCGACCCCGCCGCGCTGCAAATGGGCACGATGATTTTGGCCGCGTTGTCGAATAACCCGCTCTTTGTCCAACGCGCGCTGCCGATCAAGATCTGTCCGCCGCTGTTCAATCGCTATACGGGCGGCGAAAACTATGCGACCCATACCGATAGCGGCCTGTTGCAGCAGCGGCCGCCGAACCTGCCGCTGCGCAGCGATCTCTCGGCGACGCTGTTTCTCACCGCGCCCGCGGATTACGACGGCGGCGAGCTCGTGATCGAGGATAATTTCGGTCGCCACAGTATCAAACTGCCGGCCGGCGACATGATCGTCTATCCGGCATCGAGCCTGCATCATGTCGAACCGGTGACGCGCGGCGCGCGCGTCTCGTCGTTTTTCTGGATTCAAAGCGCGATCCGCAGCGACGCGCAGCGCATGCTGCTCACCGAGCTGCAATCGTCGATTGACCACATGCGCCACGCCGTGCCGGGCAATCCGGGGATCATGGAGTTGATGGGCGTCTACTCGAACCTGCTGCGGCTCTGGTCGGAGACCTGAACGGCTACTTGCCTTCGGCCATCCAGAACGCTGCGATGTCGATGCAGCGGGGAAACCACACGCCGTCGTGGCGGCGTACATGGCTCAGGAAGTCGTCGAGGAGACGCGCCATTCCGATCATGCCGCTGACATGGGGATGGATCGCGTAACAGAATTTCATCGGGTGATGCGACGCCTCATCATAGGTCGCGTCGAAGGCATAGTTGATTTCCTCGAGTCCGCCGACCGCGCCGCGCGATGAGATTTCGCCATCGGTGAAACCCGGCGTCGCGTAGCTGATCGAGACGACCTGCTTGCCTTCGCAAGCAATCAGATAGGGAAAGTCCGAATCGGCGTAATCGCTGGTCCAGAGCAAACCCAGCTCGGCCAGGATGCCCAGCGTGTGCGGTGTCGGTCGCGGGCCGGGCGACAGGTTTCCCCGAATCTTTCCGCTGCCCGCTTTTTCCAGCGCGTCGATTGTGCGGATCATCGATGCACGCTCGTCCTCGCGTGACGCGAACATCGGCGGAAACGTCACCATGTCCCATTGATGCGCGGCGACCTCGTGGCCGCGCTCGCGGCTCGCGCGGACGCTGTCGGGAAAAAGCTCGGCGGTCATTCCGTTGGTCGGGATGGTCGCCTTGACCCCATGTTTGTCGAGCACGTCGAGGATGCGCCAGATGCCGTGGCGCGCGCCGTATTCGCGACCACCGAGCGCGAGGTAATCGAATTTATTCTGATGATCGTGCTTGTTCTGCAGATCGGTCGCCATCGGCCGGCGGCGGTGCCGCGGCCAGGATTCCCACTCGTTGAGGACCAGGATTTGCACGGCGATCTTCGCGCCGCCCGGCCAGGACCGGAACCAGTCCGGCCGCGACGGAATCTGGGGGCGCAGATTCCACTGATAGGGATCGGTGATCGGATCGGCCATGGCTAACGCAGGCGCTTGGTAGCCTCGTCGACCAGCGACGTGTCCGCGTATTTCTTCACATCGATATCGATCTTCAGGAGGCCAAGCTGGCGCAGCGTCTCGATGTCGTGCTGCATGACCGTCAAATCGACGCGCGAATCCGGATCGTGATAGTCGTCGCCCTTGGTGAAGAGCCAATCGGCGTAATCCGAGACCTGCGATTTGGTGAAGCGCGCGACGATGTCGAGCACCTCGGGCCGGTTCTTCGGATCGAGGAACCAATGCATGGCGCGCTGCGTGTCCTCGAAATAATCGACCAGCGCCGCGCGATTTTTTTCGATGAAGGGCGCCAGGATGCACATGATCGTCAGCTCGGACGCGCCACCCATCGCGTCCTTCATGGTGAAGAGCACGCGTGCCTTGTCCGTCTTGAGCACTGGAATGGAAAACGGAATCGTCATGAAGGCGAGGTCGCTCTTGCCGGCGGTGAGCGCCGGCCATTGATTCGCGAAATCGATCTCGACCACGGAGAAATCGCGCTTGTCCTCGAGGCCACGCGCCCGCAGGTAGCTGCGCATGCCCATATCCATGGCGCCGCCGATGCTGTTCGAGCCGATCACTTTGCCTTTCAGGTCCTCGGCCTTCTTGATCGGGCCGTCGGCCAGCACCACGAATTTCCGTGTGTGATAATCTTCGAAGCCATCGCGCACCGTGTCGCCGACGACGCGCAGGTCTTCCATGTGCGCGTTCTGCAGCGCCAGCGCGAAAGCGGCCGGCGCGAATTGTGCGATCTCAAGCTCGCCCGAGGCCAGTGCCGTCAATTGCGGACCGCTGCCGGGAACGCGCACCGGATCGACGGTGTAGGTCGTGCCGTAATGCTTGAGGATGCTTTTGTTTTCATAAAGGATCGGCGCCAACTGTCCCGGCACCGCCACCCACGCCACCCGCAGGCGCACCGGATCGGCCGCTGCCCCTCCCAGGGGCAGCATCGAAGCGACCAGAACGAAAACCCCGAACCACCCGCCTCGCGCCATAACCCTGCCCCCGATATTCACGCCATTGCCTCCGCCGCACAGAGCGGTTTTTCCCCGACGACGCTGACGCGATGCACGATGCGGCGATAACGCTCTTTGTTGAAGGGCGTCGCCGTATGCAGCAGGCCGCGATTGTCCCAGATGACCAAATCCTGCGGCCGCCATTTATGGGCGTAGACGAATTCATCGGGAGTCGTGAGCGCGAACATCTCGCGCAACAGCGCCAGCCCTTCTTCCTCGCTCATTCCCAACACGGTCGAGCCGCGTGGATTGGCGAAATAGAGGAATTTCGCGCCGGTGATCGGATGAACCCGCACGAGCGGGTGGACGATGTCGGGGAAATTATGAATCTGTTCTTCCGTCAGTTTGCCGGCATAGAGCTTGCTGTGACTGGCGCGCACGCGAATCTCGGCAAGCTTCGCCTTGCGCGCGTTGGGCAGCGCTTCATAGGTACGGCGCGTGCTGGCAAACATCGTGTCGGCGCCTTCGGCCGGCGTCTCGATGCCATAGAGCAAGGTGTAGGCGGTCGGGCGCGCCAGATAATACTGATCGGTGTGCCAGCTCAGGGTGTCGGTCGGATTGCCGATCAGCTTGCCGTTCACCACGACATTCGAGATGACATAAACCTCGGGCTGGTCGGGATGCCAATATTGCTCGCGCGTCGCCGGTTCCAATTGGCCAAACCGCCGCCCGAGCGCGGCGAGCTCGGCGGGCGTGAGCGGCTGGTCGCGCAACACGGCCACACCGTGTTCCGCGAGAACGAGGCTCAGGCGCTCGACCGTGTCGGCGTCCATGTCGCGTGCGTCGAGACCGCTGATCTCGACTCCCGGAATGCTATTCCCGAAAGGGTGAATTTCCATTTGCGCGCGCACCAGGCTTTCCCCATCGCTGTCATTCGACAGGCCTTATCGGCCGGCGATAAGAGATTACGCTTGGTCTTCGATGACGGCAACGAGGTTCGGCTGTGGCGTGTCTGTAGTGCAATCCGGAAATAACCCAGTAGCGAATTTACCCGGCAGCGGATTTATGAACGTTGGTGATGTGCATTGTGAACAGTGGAACATTTCGCCGTTGGTTTGGTCATTTCTGCGGCGCCGGCGCGCAAGTCCACGTCACGATCATGTCCTTATTGACGCTGCCTAAATTCAGATAGATGAAATCGCGCGTGTTTGCCGGCACCGTGTAGGTAAAACTGTCGGACGTGGCCTCGGTGATGGCACGTGAGGGGCCCGACGGCGATCCGTATTCCAGCAGGTTGATCGACGGCTTCAGCATACCCGGGGCGTCAGATCGGGTAATAACGAGTGTATCCCCCTTGCTGAACCCGGCTCCGACGCGATTTCCGCTGGGCCCCTTGGTTGAGTCCGTTGCCATCCCGCGGAATGCGCTACAGCCTTCGGAAGCAAGGGCCGGCCATGACGTACATGCGATAGCCAGAGCGCAAAAAGCGATGAGTTTGATATGACGATTCATTGTGCCCCCGACATGCCAGTAAAGTCAGCATAGGAATGTTTCTGGCGACTCGGCTATTCAGCGCGGCCAAAGAAATTCAGGGAATATGCGCGCCATTCGCACGGAGCAATGAAAGCAGCGAAGCATCCGGGATAAGCTCGGATTTTTCGGTCTTGATGCTCGTCAGGAAATCGGCGGGAAGGAACTCGACGCCGGTCTCTCCCCTCACTTCGCGGGCGCCGCCGATGTGGCGGGCACCGGCGCCGCCGGCGGATCGTATATGGGGCCGGAAGAAATGACGGGCGTTCCGGTCATGATGGTGACGGACGGAGACGTGACAGCGCCGGGCGGGGGGGCCTGTACAGGCGGGATGATGGTGGGCGGCATCTGTGCAGATGCCGGGATAATCGTCGAGATGAATACGATCGCGCCGCAAATGGCGCCCGTGTATTTCGTGGCACGGTTCATGTTGGCGTGTCCCCCCGTTTTTCTAGTCTCTATGCATTATTGACGAGGCACAGTCATCATGCCACATCCGTGTTGTCGAGTGGAAACCTATAAAAAATCCTGCTCCGAGGAGTCTTTACTATTCGTTTTCGTCCGAACGCCGACCTTTGCCGGTATTGCCAATGCGTGGCACGGAATTGGCAATTTCCGGCAACAGCACAAAGCGCTTGTCGCGACCTCGCACCGCGGCGTGACATAAGCTCTCAATAACAAATCCAAAATTTGGCGGACCCGACACGATTCGAACGTGCGACCCCTGCCTTCGGAGGGCAGTGCTCTATCCAGCTGAGCTACGGGTCCGTTGTCGCGGACGATAGGCGAAGCCCTGTGCCCCTGCAAGGCGGAGGGCCTGCGGTCGCTGGCGCAGGGCGTGATGGTCACGCATAATCGGGTGAGCGAGCGGGGGAGAATATTCGATGCGTTTGGCTGCTTTGATCATCGCGCTGCCAGTTGTCGCCGTGAGTGGGGTGCCGGGTTCTGCCGTCGCGCAGAGCAACCTGCTCGATCAGGGCAAGGGCCTGCTGGAGCAAATGGCGCCGGGCAAATCGAGCAGCCCCTCATCGGGCGGGGGCGTGAGCACGCTGACCACCGGCCAGGCGGATTCCGGTCTGCGCGAGGCGCTCAAGGTCGCGGCGCAAAAGACCATCGGCCAGGTCGGCAAGACCGATGGCTATAACAAGGACCCCTCGATCCATATTCCGTTGCCGGGGTCGCTCGAGAGCGCCAAGTCGACGCTCGACAAGATCGGCGCCGGCAGCGTGCTCGACGATCTCGAATTGAAGATGAACCGCGCGGCGGAAATCGCGGCGCCGAAGGCGATGAGCATCTTCACCGATGCGATCACGAAGATGAGCGTCAGCGACGCCAAAGGCATCGTGACCGGCCCGAACGACGCGGCGACCCAGTATTTCAAGCGCACCACGACGGGGTCGCTCACCCAGGCTTTCACCCCGATCGTTCACAACGCGCTCAGTCAGGTCGGGGCGGTCACGACCTATAACGCGGCGATGAAGCAGGTATCGTCATCGCCGCTCGGCGCGCTGGCCGGCGGCAATAAATTCGATCTCGATCAATACGCGGTCGGCAAGGCGCTCGACGGCATCTTTCACTACATCGCCGCTCAGGAAGCCCAGATCCGCACCAACCCCGCCGCGCGGACGACCGCGCTGCTGAAGCAGGTTTTCGGTCGCTAGAACGCTTTCAGCAGCCGTCGCCCCAACACGGCGAAGAATCCAAAGCCGCGAAACGGCCACGCCAGAAGCGCGCGCAGCGACAGCGTCGCCGCGGTTTTGAGATCGCGCGCGTAGTAAGCCGACGCGGCTTCTTCGACCAGCAAGGTCGAATCGAATTTGCGGCCCGTGGCGAACGAGCGCCGATACCACGCCGCGCGATGCAGAAGGCGAATGCGCGCGGTCGACGTGGCGACGCTTGCCCGGCTCGGATCACCGCCTTTATGCACGATCGTCAGCACATCGCCGAGAACACCGAGCCGATGGCGCGGCAGATAGCGCATCAGCCATTCCCAATCCTCGAGCCGTGGCAGGCCGGGATCGAGCGCACCGATTTCGGCGAAAACCGAGCGCCGGGCGAGCAGGGTCGAGCCCACGCCCAATGGACAGCCCCAGACCAACGCGTCGATTCCGGCGTCGGCATCGGTCGGGCGAAATGCGCGCTTTTCGCCGGTGCGGTAATCGTGGATGACATAGCCGGTGATTCCCGCCGGGATGTCCGGTGTCGCGAGCAGGGCCGCCATCTGGATGGCGAGTTTTGTTGGCGCCCATTCGTCGTCGCTGTCGAGAAAGGCGATCCAATCGCCGGTCGCCGCCGCCACGCCGGTATTGCGGGCGGCCGATGCACCCTGATTGGACGCATGGCGCAGCAGCCTTACGCCCAGCGTTTCGGCAACCGCGACGGTGTCATCGGTCGAACAATCGTCGATCACGATGATCTCATGTGCTGCCAGGGTCTGGGCGCGCACGCTTGCCACCGCGCGCGCGATATCGGCGCGGCGGTTATAGGCCGGAATGATCACGGAAATCGTTTCGCTGGAGGCGGGCATCGCTCCGATCTTCTATAGTGGGGAACGATGACGAGCAATGACGGCAATATCGACCGTGAGACAGTCCGCGATTTCGGCGAGGAATGGCGGCGCTTCGACCAGAGCGGCGTCACGCGTCCCGAAATGGAACGCATGTTCGGCGAATATTTCGCCGTGTTTCCCTGGGATGCGCTGCCCGCCCACGCCGAGGGGTTTGATGCCGGTTGCGGCAGCGGTCGCTGGGCGGCGCTGATGGCGCCGCGCGTTGGCCGGCTGCATTGCCTCGACGCCAGTGAGACGGCACTGGCGGTGGCGCGGTCGCAACTCTCGCATCTGGGCAATGTCGATTTCACCGAGGCACCGATCGACGCGATGCCGCTCGCCGATAACAGCCAGGATTTCGGCTACAGCCTCGGCGTGCTGCATCACCTGCCCGATCCCGCCGCCGGCCTTGCCGCGTGTGTCCGCAAGCTCAAGCCCGGCGCGCCGATGCAGGTCTACATCTATTACGCCTTCGACAACAAGCCGCTGTGGTTTGCCGTGTTGTGGCGGGTCAGCGACTGGATTCGCCGCGCGGTCTCGAAGGCGCCTTTCGCGGTGAAGTCGGTGCTGGCCGAGATCTTTGCCGCGCTGATCTATTGGCCGCTGGCGCGCGGCGCGCGCTTCGCCGAACGCCGGGGCCGCAATGTCGCCAACTGGCCGCTCAGCGCCTATCGCTGGCGCAGCTATTACAGCATTCGCACCGACGCGCTCGATCGCTTCGGCACGCGATTGGAACATCGCCTGACACGCGCCCAGATCACCGCGATGATGGAGAAGGCCGGCCTGCGCGACATCCGCTTTTCCGATGCGGTACCGTTCTGGTGCGCCTCGGGCCGGAAGATTTAGGCGCCCAGTTCGCGCCGCACGATCGCGGTGCCGGCGACCATCGCCTTAAGCTTTTCGAACGCGACGTCGCGCGCGAGATACTTCATGCCGCAATCGGGCGCGATGACGAGCCGTTCCGCGCCGATATGCGGCAGGGCGCGGCGAATGCGCTGGGCCACGATCGCCGGCGTCTCGATCGTGTTGTCGGCAAGGTCGATCACGCCCAGCATCACGCTCTTGCCGGTGAGCTTTTCGAGAACGGCGCAATCGAGATTCGACTGTGCGGTCTCGATCGAAATCTGCTTGGCGGTCGAGCCGGCGAGTTCGGGGAGGAACGAATAACCCTCGGGCCGTTGTTTGACGAAGGCGGCATAGCCGAAACAAAGATGAACCACGGTCATGCCCGCGATGCCTTCGAGCGCGCGGTTCAGGGCGGCGACGCCGAATTCGCCGGCCTTGTCGGGCCGCGCCTGCATATAAGGTTCGTCGATCTGGACGATATCGGCGCCGGCGGCGAAGAGGTCTTTGATCTCCTCGTTGACCGCGATGGCGTAATCCATCGCCAGTTTGACTTCGTCCTTATAGAAATCATCCTGGGTCTGCATCGACATGGTGAAGGGCCCGGGCACGGTAATCTTGATCGCACGGTCGGTGTTGGCGCGCAGGAAGCGCACGTCGCGCGCCTCGACCGCGTGCTTGCGGCGCACCGGTCCGACGATGCGCGGCACCGGCTGGGTCTTGCCCGGCGTGCGCGTCGGCGCTTGGCCGGGATTGTCGATATCGACGCCGTCGAGCGCGGTGGCAAACCGGTTGGAATAACTCTCGCGACGCATTTCGCCGTCAGTGACGATATCGATGCCGGCACGTTCCTGATCGCGGATGGCAATCAGCGTCGCGTCGTCCTGGGCCGCTTCGAGGAATTCGGGCGCCACCCGCCAAAGATCGGTAAAGCGGACGCGCGGCGGCGCTACCGCACTCAGTCGCTGACGGTCGATCAGCCAGTCAGGCTGCGGATAGCTTCCGACCAAAGTCGTCGGCAACAATTTTGTCGCCATGCGTGTTCCCCCTTCTACCCGCGGGCTTTGGGTTCCAGCACCTGTGCCGCGCGCAAATCGGCGCCCGAGGGCAACGGCGCATTGGCGGTGAGAACCCAGCTCGCAACGTCGTCGATTACCGTCTTCGCTTCGAGATCGCGCAGCAGCATGTGATAGCCCTGGTCATAATAGGCGATCACGCGTTGGCCCGGCGCCGCTTCCGGCAGCGTCGCGATGTATTTCTTGACCGGTTCGGCCGGGACCACCTCGTCATGCGCCCCGTAGAGGATCAGCGTGCGGGTTTTCGCTTGCGCCGCCGCTGCCAGTGCCTCGCTCATCAGATCGACCAGACCCGAAATGGTCGAAACCTTTGTGCCCTTGATCACCAGCGGGTCGCGCGACAACGCGCGCAGCATCTCGATATTGTCGGATGGCTGAATGTGAAGCCCCTGACCGGTCAGCACCCAACGCGGCGCGATCGCGTCGACCGCCCACAACGTGGTGCGCACGAAGACGTTCATCGTCTGGCGACCCCACACCGCCGGCGCCACCAGGATGGTGCCGTCGACCTGCGGTTTCTCGGCGCCTGCTGTCCCTGCCTCGGCGGTGATCACCACGGCGCCGCCCATGCTCTCGCCGAGCAGATAGAGCGGCGTGTGCGGATAACGTTCGCGCAACAGCCGCGTCACCGCCGTGAGATCGGAATCGAGCAGATAGGTGCCGGCCCAACTGCCGGGATCGGGGGCGGCGCCAAAGCCGCGCTGGTCATAGGCATAGGTCGCGATGCCTTGCTCGGCCCATTGAGGACCCGGCCCGGCAAAGGCGTGGGAATAGTCGTTGAAGCCGTGAATGGCGAGGATCACCGCTTTGACCGGACCGGTCGGGATCCAGCTCGTCATCGGCAAGCGCATGCCGTCATTGGCGACGAATTCGGTTTGGGTCAGCTCGGGTTTGATCGTCTTGGTCGCGGTCATCGAAATCGGCTCGGGGCTGGCACAGGCGATCAGGGTCGCGGTCAGGGCGGCTGCGGCGAGAAACCCGCCGGCGCGTCTCACGGCTTCGCTCCGGCGCGGGTCAGTTGCAGGAAAATATCTTCGAGGTCGGATTCCTGGATGGAGACATCGCGGATGATCAGCCCTTGCGCGGCGATCGCGGCGAAGATCGTCGCCAATTGGGTGCGCGACGGCGTGTAGCGCAGCGCGAGCTTGTCCGGTGCCGCCAAAGTCATGCCCAAAGCGGCGAGGCTCGCCGGCACGACGTCGATCGGCGCGACCAGGGCAAAGCTGATGCTCTTGTCGTCGACCCGGCTCAACAGCGCGGCGGTGGTGTCGCACGCGACGAGATGCCCGTGATCGATGATGGCGATGCGATCGCAGAGTTCTTGTGCTTCCTCAAGGTAATGGGTGGTGAGAAGGATGGTGCAACCGCGGCTGCGCAGGTCGCGCACCATGGCCCAGAGATGCTGGCGCAACTCGACATCGACGCCGGCGGTGGGCTCGTCCAGCACCAGCACCGGCGGGTTGTGCACCATCGCCTTGGCGACCATCAGGCGGCGCTTCATGCCGCCCGAGAGCGATCGCGCCGGCGCATCGGCCTTGTCCGACAATGCGACCATGCCGAGAATGACGTCGGTGCGCCGCTCGCGCTTCGGCACGCCATAGAAACCGGCATGCATTTCCAGCAATTCGCGCGGGCTGAAAAAAGAGTCGAGGACGATTTCCTGCGGCACGATGCCGATGGCGCCGCGCGACTGGCGCGGCTCGCGGTCGATGTCGATGCCCCAGATTTTCACCTCGCCGCCGGTCTTGATGACCAGACCGGCGAGGATGTTGATGAGCGTCGACTTGCCCGCGCCGTTGGGCCCGAGCAGCCCGAAAATCGATCCGCGCGGAATCGCCAGATCGATCCCGTCCAGCGCCCGGGTCGTCTTGCTATCGCGGGTATAGATTTTGGTCAGGCCCCTGACCTCGACCGCGAGGTCGGGCGGCGCGGCGGCGCTATCGAAATACGTTGGGGAAATTGTGGTGGTGGTCATTGATTGTACAGTCGCAATGGGTATCATCGGCGCGGCAGCGGGGTCAACGAGCGATGCAGCCCTTCGAAACGATCTACGTCGACGAAAATGTTGCCGCCTGTAATGGCGGCGGTGGACCCTTGGGCCACCCACGGGTTTTCCTCAATCTGGCCGTCGAGAGCAAGGTCGAATGTCCGTATTGCTCGCGGCTTTTCCTCCGCCGGCCCGAATCCGCGCCGAAACCCTGATCGGCGGCCTCGGTGGCTCAGCCTAAACACGTCTATCTGATCGACGGCTCCGGCTTCATTTTCCGCGCCTATCACGCGATGCCGCCGCTGAACCGTCCGGATGGGACGCCCGTCGGTGCGGTGCTGGGGTTTTCCAGCATGATCCTGAAGCTGCTGGACGATACCGACGCCGACCACATCGCGGTGGTGTTCGATAGCGCCCGCCTGACGTTCCGGAACCGCATCTACGACCAATACAAGGCCCATCGGCCCGAGCCGCCCGAGGACCTGATCCCGCAATTCAAGATCGTGCGCGAGGCGACCGATGCCTTCGGCATCTGCCGGATCGAACAGCCGGATTTCGAGGCTGATGACCTGATTGCGACCTATGCGCGCGAGGCCGTCGAACAGGGCGCCACGGTGACGATCGTCTCGTCCGACAAGGATTTAATGCAGCTCGTGTCGGATCGCGTGGCGATGCTCGATCCGATGAAGATGAAGGCGATCGGCGCGGCCGAGGTATTCGAGAAATTCGGCGTCGGTCCCGACAAGGTGGTCGAGGTTCAGTCCCTCATCGGCGACAGCACGGACAATGTACCCGGTGTGCCGGGCATCGGCCCCAAGACCGCCGCCGAACTGATCATTGCCTATGGCGATCTCGAAAACGTCCTCAGTCACGCCAACGAGATCAAACAGCCGAAGCGTCGCCAGTCCCTGATCGATTTCGCCGACCAGGCGCGTCTGTCGAAACGGCTGGTACAGCTCGACGCCAACGTGCCGCTGCCGGTCCCGCTCGCCGACCTGGCGGTCAAGCCGATGGACGCGGCCAAGGTCACGGCGTTCCTGCAGCAGCAGAATTTTCGCTCGCTGCTGGCGCGGCTCGCCGGCCGGCTCGGCGGCTCGCCCACACAATCGGCGGTCGTGGTTGCCGAAGGAGCAGCGCCCGCTGTTACGGCTGCTGCGTCGGCGTCGAGCGCTGCCGCGCTCGCCGATGCCAAGCCGAATTACGAACTGGTTCAGGACCTCGCCCATCTCGATCGCTGGATCGAAGCCGCGCGCAGCCAGGGATATCTGGCGATCGATACCGAGACGACGTCACTCGATCATGCCTTGGCCGAATTGGTCGGCGTCTCGATGGCGCTCGCACCCGGCCGGGCCTGCTATATCCCGGTTGGCCACCGCGCGGCCGGCGAAGGAACCCTCGATCTCGCCAATACCGGTGCGACGCCGCAGCAGATTCCGCTCGACGAAGCGATCGCGCGGTTGAAGCCCCTGCTTGAAGACCCGAGCGTCCTCAAGATCGGCCAGAACATCAAATACGATCTCGCCGTGCTCGCCAATTACGGCATCGCGGTCGGACCGATCGATTGCACGATGCTGATTTCCTTCGTGCTCGAAGCTGGCGCGCATGGGCATGGGCTCGACGAATTGTCGCTCATGCATTTCGGCCACGAGACGATCAAGTACAAGGATGTCGCCGGTACCGGTAAATCGCATATCGGCTTTGCTGCGGTGCCGCTCGAAAAAGCGCGCGATTACTCCGGCGAAGACGCCGACTATACGCTGCGCCTGCACAAGCTCCTGAAGCCGCGACTTTTCGAGCAGCACATGCTCGGCTTTTACGAAACCATCGAGCGGCCGCTGGTGCCGGTGGTGGCCGCCATGGAGGCGGCGGGCATCCGCGTCGACCGCGAGGAACTCAACCGCCTGTCGCAGGATTTCGCCGCGCGTCTGGTGAAACTCGAAAGCGAGATTCACAAGCTCGCCGGCCACCCGTTCAACATCGGTTCGCCCAAGCAACTGGGCGAGGTGCTGTTCGACGAATTGAGCCTGGGCGGCGGCAAGAAGAACAAGACCGGCGCTTACGGTACCGATGCCGGGGTGCTTGAGGAACTTGCGCTCACGCACGAACTGCCGGCGCGGGTGCTCGATTGGCGACAGTTGGCGAAGCTGAAGAGCACCTATACCGACGCGTTGCTCGAACAGATCAATCCGCGTACCGGCCGCGTTCATACCAGCTTCTCGCTCGTCGGTGCGGCGACCGGACGGCTTTCCTCGACCGATCCCAATCTCCAAAATATTCCGATCCGTACCGAGGAAGGCCGCAAGATCCGCCGCGCCTTCGTCGCCGAAAAAGGTCATGTGCTGATCTCGGCCGATTACAGCCAGATCGAATTGCGCCTCGCCGCGCATGTCGCCGGCATCGATGCCCTGAAAGAAGCGTTCCAGGCCGGTGCCGACATTCATGCGATGACGGCGAGCGAGGTCTTCGGCGTGCCGATGGCGAAGATGGACGCCGAAACGCGCCGCCGCGCCAAGGCGATCAATTTCGGCATCATCTACGGCATCAGCGGTTTCGGTCTTGCCCAGCAACTCGGCATCCCGCAAGGCGAGGCCAGCGATTACATCAAACGCTATTTCCAGCGTTTCCCCGGCATCCGCGATTACATGGAGCGGATGAAGCAATTCGCGCGCGACCATGGTTATGTCGAAACCATTTTCGGCCGGCGCGTTCATGTGCCGGGCATCAAGGACAGCAATCCGGCGCGGCGCAATTTCTCCGAACGCGCGGCGATCAACGCGCCGCTTCAGGGGTCGGCCGCCGACATCATCAAACGCGCGATGCGGCGCATCCCGCCCGCGCTGGCAAAGGCCGGGCTCAAGGCCCGCATGCTGCTTCAGGTTCATGACGAACTGGTGTTCGAGGCATCGGAAGCCGAAGCGGACGCGGTGCGCCAGCTCGCCAAGGACGTCATGGAAGGCGCCTGTGCGCCGTTCCTGACGTTATCGGTGCCGCTGGTGGTCGAGACCGGCGCCGCGAAAAATTGGGAAGAGGCGCATTAGCCTTACGGCGCCGTGATTTCCTTGAGCCAAGCGAGAATGACGTCGCGCGATGCCGCGGGCGTGCCGAAATGGTCGGCCTCGACCTCGACATACCGGTTCAGCTTGTTGGGTGGCGCGCGGTCATAGCCGAGATTGCGCGGCATCTGCGTCGGATCGCGCAAACCCGAAATCCACAGGACCGGCGCTTTCAGGTGGATCGTGTTCGCCACGAGGTTCGCGGGGCCGTCGAAGGCGAGAAAGCTCTGATAGATCGATGGTGTCGTGGTGACGTGAAACAAAACCGCGACGTTGAGATCGTTGAATTCGGTTTTCTCGTCGCTGTGGCCGGCGGCGGCCAAGGCCTTGGCACGGTCGAGTTCGGGCGCGATCTCGGCGCGGCGGGCGACCCCGGGTGCCGGGGCAGGCGCCATTGCGATGATGCCTTTCAGACCGTCGTGCCGTGCGCCGAAGGCGAGTGCGCCGCTCGCGCCGAGGCTCTGACCCGCGATCACGAACTGGCTGGCGCCGCGCGCCTTGAGCCGCTCGATCGATGCGTCGATGTCGTGGAGACAGTCGAGAAACGGCTCGTCGTAAATCCGCGTGCCCGACCAGCACATGTCCGGCCGGTCGACGAGATAACCGGCAGTCTCGAAGCGCGTGGCGAGGCCCTGGCCGAATTGCGTGGCCGAACCTTGCTTGCCGTGAATGAGGACGATGCCAATCCGGGGCGGTGGCGCTTTCGGGCCTGGGCCCGGCGCTTCGAGCCACAACGCGCCGCCCATCGTGAGAATGAGGACGAGAGCGAGGACGAAAGCGCGCCGCATATCGGTGCCACGCGCTCCCGTGCCTACTTTGCGGGAACCTGCGCGCTGTGCTCGATCCGTCGCAACAGGTGCTTGCGCTCTTCTTCCATCTCGGCGGGCAGGCGAGTGCCGAAACGATCGAACCATTCCTGCTGGTCGTCGGCTTCGCCACGCGCCTCCTTCGGGTCGACCGCCATGATCTTGGCGAAACGGTCGGCCGTGAAAGGAAGGCCTTGCCAGTTGATGTCCTGGAAATGCGGAACGTAGCCGAACGGAGTCTCGGCCGGTTTCGCCGCGCGGTTGCGGACCCGATCGACGATCCATTTGATGACGCGCATGTTTTCGCCGAAACCCGGCCAGGCGAATTTGCCGTTCTCGTCCTTGCGGAACCAGTTGACGCGATAGATGCGCGGCAGGTGCTTGACCCGCTTTTCCATCGACAGCCAGTGATTCCAGTAATCGGCCATGTTGTAGCCGCAGAACGGCAGCATCGCGAAAGGATCGCGGCGGATCGCGGCCTGGTTGTCGGCCGCGGCGGTCGCTTCGGAGCCGAGGGTCGCCGCAAGATAGACGCCGTGCTTCCAGTTGAAGCTCTCGAACACGAGCGGGAAGGTACGCGACAGACGGCCGCCGAAGATGAAGGCCGAGATCGGAACGCCGGCGGGATCTTCCCATGCCGGATCGATGCTCGGGCATTGGCTGGCGTGCACGGTGAAGCGCGAATTGGCGTGCGCGGCAACGCGACCGCTGTCGGGCGTCCAATCCTTGCCCTGCCAATCGATCAGATGCGCGGGCGGCTTGTCGGTGAGGCCTTCCCACCACACATCGCCGTCATCGGTCAGCGCGACGTTGGTGAACAACACGTCGTGACCCAGGGTCGCGATCGCGTTGGGATTGGTTTTCATGCCCGTGCCCGGCGCCACGCCGAAGAAGCCGGCCTCGGGATTGATCGCGCGCAGCGTGCCGTCGGGCTGCGGCTTGATCCAGGCGATGTCGTCGCCGATCGTCCGCACCTTCCAGCCGTCGAACGCCGCCGGCGGCACCAGCATCGCGAGATTGGTCTTGCCGCAGGCTGACGGGAACGCCGCCGCGACATAGGTCTTTTCGCCCTCGGGGCTTTCGATGCCCAGGATCAGCATGTGCTCGGCCAGCCAGCCTTGCTCGCGCCCGAGCATCGAGGCGATACGCAGCGAGAAACATTTCTTGCCGAGGAGCGCGTTGCCGCCATAGCCCGAGCCGTAGGAAACGATCGAATGCTCTTCGGGATAATGGACGATGTATTTGTGCTGGCCGTTGCAGGGCCAGGCGACGTCTTTCTGCCCGGGCGCCAACGGTGCGCCGACCGAGTGAAGGCAGGGCACGAAGTCGCCGTCGCCGAGTTGGTCGAGAACGTTCTGCCCGACGCGGGTCATCAACCGCATGCTGACGACGACATAGGGCGAATCGGTAAGTTGCACGCCGATATGCGAGATCGGCGAGCCCAAGGGACCCATGCTGAACGGGATCACGTACATCGTCCGGCCGCGCATCGCGCCGTCGAACAGACGATCCATCGTCGCGTGCATCTCGGTCGGGTCGACCCAGTTGTTGGTCGGCCCGGCATCTTCCTTCAGCTTCGAGCAGATGAAGGTGCGGTCCTCGACGCGTGCCACATCGGCGGCGTCGGAACGCGCGAGATAGGAATTGGGGCGCTTCTCGGGGTTCAGCTTGATAAGGGTGCCGGAGGCGACCATCTCGGCGTAAAGCCGTTCGGCCTCGGCGGCGGAACCGTCGCACCAATGCACGCGGTCGGGCTGACATTTGGTCGCGATCTCTTCGACCCAGGCCAGCAGCTTGTGATTTCGCGTTCGTCCTGCGGTGCTCATGCCACGCCTCGTGCCAGAATGATGAACTGATGAAAGAGGCCGCTGGAAAATCCAGCAGCGAAATAAGCGGCAGGCACGGCGCTACCTCCAGGCTGACTGAGGGCCCTTGATTGACGACCGATGCTGCCCGAACCGTTTTGGGCATCGGCCATTTAGCCCGCTCCCAAAACTATCGCCCCGGCGCGGCCGGTGCAATGTCCTTGCGTCTTAAGGTTACTGCGACGTTCCGCCGCGACGGGCGGATTGTGCAAGTGCAATAAAGGCTTGTCGGATGGTCTCGGCGTCGCCGACCGGCGCCGGAAAGTCCAGTCGGGCGACCGTTCCACCGCGACGAAGGTCGGCGCCCTCGGGATCGACGCCGGTGAGACGCCACCCCGTTCCGACCTGGCCAAGCAGGCGTTCCGCATAGAGATCGAGGGTTGCCGCGTGGTCGCCATTCATGTGCCGAAGGACGTCGTCCTCGGCCGCGCGCAACCAAGCAGTGTCGTTGCCGCGGTGCAGCAGTTGGTCGGCCTCGATCCAATGGATTTGGCCAAATCCGGCGACCAGGTGCGCCCGCGTCACGCACATGCGGTAGAGATTGAAGTCGTGAAAGCTCGCGTAAATTTCGGCCGAGGGGTGGCGTCGGATGTAGCGCGCCCGCAAATCAGGATCGAACACCGGGGTTATATCGCCCAGCACGGTCACACGCGACCCGGTTAGTGTTTCCTCGCATCCGACGGTCCCGTCGAAGAGCAGCGAGGCCCTGGCGTCTCGTCTCAGGTTTTTGGTGTGTTCGGCAATCTCGGAAATGAACAGCATGGGGCTGGCATCGAGATCGCAGGCGACCAGGACAAGCGATGCATAGGGGAGGGTTCCGGTCTCGACCGCGAAATTGGTGGCGAGCGCGGCGCGGTCGATGCTCCGCATCAAATGGCGGGCTGTGACGGCCGGCGGTGGATTGGCGGACGGTGTTTCGGGATTGGCCATGGGCGCATTGTGTCCCGGATCGTATGCGGTTCGGAAGTGGGTATAATGCTTAAATAAATGGCGTCGCGGCGCCGCGCTCCCGCCTTAAAGCTGCCACACTGGGGCGTAAGGGTGCGGTCAACACGCTGCTGTCGCGAAAGGACCTTTTAATGCCGAATACGATTGCCCTGGTCGATGACGACCGCAACATCCTCACCTCGGTCGGCATGGCGCTCGAGGCCGAAGGCTTCACCGTGCGCTCCTATACCGATGGTGCCGAGGCGCTGAAGGGCATTACCGCTCAGCCGGTCGACCTTGCCGTCCTCGATATCAAAATGCCGCGCATGGACGGGATGGAATTGTTGAGCCATCTCCGCAAGGACAGCGCGATACCGGTGATCTTTCTGACTTCGAAAGACGACGAGGTCGATGAGGTCCTTGGTCTCCGGATGGGCGCCGACGACTACATCAAAAAGCCTTTCTCGCAGCGCCTGCTGGTCGAGCGGATTCGGGCGTTGCTTCGGCGCGGCGAATTGGCGCGCGGTACCGAGGCGGAATCCGAGCCCGCGATTCAGCGCGGCGAATTGCGGCTCGATCCCGGTCGCCACCAATGCACCTGGAAGGGTCTGAACGTCGACCTGACGGTCACCGAGTTTCTGCTGCTCAAGTCGCTGGCGCTGCGCCCCGGCCACGTCAAAAGTCGCGACCAGTTGATGGATGGCGCTTACGGCGAGCACATCTATGTCGATGACCGCACGATCGACAGTCACGT
Source organism: uncultured Rhodospirillales bacterium (assembly GCA_903828515.1). GTDB lineage: Bacteria > Pseudomonadota > Alphaproteobacteria > ATCC43930 > CGMCC-115725 > CAIKMD01. Next base: position 463,781 of record CAIKMD010000003.1, read on the forward strand.
GAAGCGTCTGCGCAAAAAGTTCAAGGAAGTCGATACCGACTTCGCACAAATCGAAACGCTTTATGGCGTCGGATACCGTTACCGCGACAACTAAAGCGCCGCTCCGCGCGACCGTGGACCCCGTGTCTTCGGTCGCGCGCGAAGCGTCACCGCGCCGGCGGCGATCCTGGTGGTCGCCGCTCACATGGCGGATTCTTGCGATCAATATGCTGGCCGTGGCGCTTCTGGGCGGTGGTCAGCTTTACCTCGGCGAATACCAGAACAACCTCGTCAGCGCGCAAACCGAAGCGCTCAAGACGCAGGGCCAGATCTTCGCCGCCGCTTTGGGCGAAGGCGCGGTGACCGACGCTTTGTCCAACGGCGAAAGCCTCCTGCCCGATTTGTCGCGCGACATGATGCGGCGCCTGGTCGAGCCGACTCATACGCGCGCGCGCCTGTTCAACGAAAAACGCGAGTTGCTCGGCGATACGCGCGTGCTCGGCGGTCCGGGGCGTTCGGTCGAAATCGACGAATTGCCGCCGCCCGATCAAGGCAGTCCCGCGACCCGGTTCGCGCATCGACTCTATGACCGGATCGTCGCCCGTATTCCCTGGGGCGCGACCTACACGCCCTTCGCCGATCCCGGTATCGAACACGCCGCCGACTACCCCGAGGTCCAACGCGCCTACCAGGGCGACATCGCCACCGCCGTGCATCTCGATCCCGACACGCAAGGCTTGGTGATGACGGCGGCGGTGCCGGTGCAGCACTACAAGCAGGTGCTCGGCGTCGTGTTGTTGTCGTCGGGCAGTGCCGACATCGAACAGGCGGTGCGCTCGGTACGGTTCGCGATCCTCAAGCTTTTCCTAGCCGCGTTCGGCGTTACCGTCCTGCTCTCCCTGTACCTCGCGGGTACGATCGCGCGGCCGGTGCGTCTGCTCGCCGCCGCTGCCGAGCAGGTTCGGCGCGGCCATGGCCGGCGTTTCACGATTCCCGATTTCGGCCGTCGTCGGGACGAGATTGGCGATCTGTCCCGCGCGCTGCATGACATGACTGCGGCCTTATGGCTGCGCATGGATGCGATCGAGCATTTCGCCGCCGATGTCGCGCATGAGATTAAAAATCCGCTGACGTCGTTGCGCAGCGCGGTCGAAACCGCCGCGCGGGTCGACGACCCGGTCAAACAGCGCCGGCTGCTGGCCGTCGTGATCGAGGATGTCCGACGGCTTGACCGGCTGATCACCGATATTTCCAATGCATCCCGTCTCGATGCCGAATTGTCGCGTGGCGAAAGCACGACGGTGGCGCTCGGCCCCTTGCTCGAGACGCTCGTCGGTTTCTATCGCGAGACGGCGTCCCCCAGCGCGCCGCAATTCGTGTTGGACCTGCCGTCCGGTGCCACGGGAAAGCTGCTGCCGGTCGCCGGCATCGAAGACCGGCTGGTGCAGGTCTTCCGCAATCTGATCGACAATGCGCTCTCGTTCAGCCCGTCGACCGGCACTATCGTGATCCGGGCGCGACCCATCGGCGACAAGGTACAGGTGGTGATCGACGACGACGGCCCCGGCCTGCCCGACGGGAAACTCGAGGCCGTCTTCAACCGCTTTTACAGCGAGCGCCCTGCCGGCGAGGCGTTCGGCATGCATTCGGGTCTCGGTCTCGCGATCGCCAAGCAGATCGTCGAGACCTATCACGGCTCGATCCGGGCGCAGAACCGTTATGACCACGATGGGCGCCTGCTCGGCGCGCGTTTCGTCGTCGAGTTCGCGACCGAAGGCTAAGCATTGCCGATAGGCTCGCCCCGCCCGAGTGCAGGGCAAAAGCCTTGGAAATCCGTGCGCTAGTGATTGATGGGGAACCGGCCCACACCCCCAAGCCGTTGATTAATTATAAGTTTTCGGCTTCGCTGCAACGCCAAATTGATTGACTTTGGCTCAAGAGCGGCGCACTAGAGCGGCCCATGATCCGGGTCCATGGCACATCGGTCGCTCTCGGGGACGAGGGGATCCTGTTGCGCGGTCCGTCCGGATGCGGAAAATCGGACTTGGCATTGCGATTGATCGATCAGGGTGGGCGCCTCGTGGCCGACGACCAGACCGAACTTCACCTCGATGGAGACGAGATTGCGATGACCGCGCCCGCGGTGATCGCGGGTCGTATCGAAGTGCGCGGACTCGGCATCGTCAGCGTGCCGAGCCGTGCCTCGGCGCCGTTGCGCCTCGTGGTCGACCTGGTGCCGCCGGCCGAGATCGAGCGCATGCCCGAAGCGGCGACCTGCGAAATTCTCGGCCATGCCATCAAGCGCGTGGCGCTCGCGCCGTTCGAAGCCTCCGCGCCGGCGAAATTGCGCCTCGCGTTGCGCGCTAGCGCCATGGTGGCGCCGTGAGCACCCATCGTGGTGGCCGGCTTCTCGTCGTCACCGGCATGTCCGGCGCCGGTCGTTCGACCGCGCTCAAGACTTTCGAGGACATGGGATACGAGGCGGTCGACAATCTGCCGCTTTCCCTGTTGCCCAATCTGGTCGTGCCGACAACGACGCATCTGCCGCTCGCCGTGGGCGTCGATGTGCGCACCCGTGACTTCGCGGTACCGGCGCTGGTTGCCGCGCTCGACCGGCTGGTGGTCGAGAATGATCTCGATCTGCGGATCGTGTTTCTCGATTGCGACGACGACCGGCTCGCGCGCCGTTACACCGAGACGCGTCGCCGCCACCCGCTCGCGGGCGAGCGTCCGGTGGCTGACGGGATCAAGCTCGAACGCGAACGCGTTCGCCCGTTGCGCGACCGCGCCGACCTCGTGATCGATACGTCGATGCTCAATCCGGGCGATCTGAAGCGCGTCCTGATCGGCCATTTCGGCATCGATGCCGCGCCGGCATTCAGTGTCTTCGTGACGTCTTTCTCCTATCGCAACGGATTGCCGCGCGATGCCGATCTCGTCATCGACGTGCGTTTCCTGCGTAATCCGCATTACGTGCCGGGGCTGCAGCCGCTGAACGGCAAGGACAAGGCGGTCGGCGAATACATCGCCGCCGATCCCGATTTTCATTCCCTCTTCGACGAACTCGATGCCTGGCTCGGCCGGCTGCTGCCGCGCTACGAGCGCGAGGGGAAAACCTATCTCACCATCGCCATTGGTTGCACCGGTGGTCGCCATCGCTCGGTCTATGTCGCCGAGCTGCTGGCGGCCCGACTCAGCCGTGACGGACGTCACGTCGCCGTCGCGCATCGCGACCTCGACGTGAACGCCGGAACGGATCACGAGACGGTGCAGGCTGCCGTAAAGGATTTCGCATGATTGGAATGGTTCTCGTCACCCACGGCCGGCTCGCGGCCGAGTTCATTGCCGCGCTGGAACATGTCGTGGGTGCGCAACGCAATGTCGCCTCGGTCTGCATCGGTCCCGAAGACGACATGGAGCGCCGGCGTCAGGATATTTTGCGGGCGATTGCCGAGGTCGACGCGGGCAAGGGCGTCGTGCTGCTGACCGACATGTTCGGCGGCACGCCGTCGAACCTGGCGATCTCGGTGATGGACAAGGCGCGCATCGAGGTCATCGCCGGCGTCAACCTGCCGATGCTGATCAAGCTCGCGAGCCTACGCGAAAGCGAGACCTTGGCCGAGGCCGTGCGGGGTGCCCAGGAAGCCGGGCGCAAATATATCAACGTCGCGTCCCAGCTTCTCGCCGACGCGCGTTGATGGACGAGGCGCCGCCGCCATCCTCCGACGGCGCCGCTCCGGCGCCGGTGCAACGCGATGTCGTGATCTGCAACCAACGCGGACTGCATGCTCGCGCCGCCGCCCGCTTCGTTAAGCTCTCCTTTGAATTCGATGCCGAGGTGATGGTGGCGAAGAACGGCCCTGCCGTGTCGGGTCGCTCGATCATGGGGCTGATGATGCTGGCCGCGGGCCCCGGCACCGAGTTGCAATTATCGGCGACGGGTCCCGATGCCGTGCGCGCGATCGATGCGCTCGCGGCCCTGGTCACGGGCGGGTTCGACGAAACCCAATGAGCGAGCGCCGTCTCGAAGGCCTCGGTATCTCGCCGGGTATCGCGATCGGCCCGGCCTTCGTCGCTGACGACAATATCGCGGTTCCCGAATACCGGCTTGAGCCGGCTCAGGTCGAAGACGAACTCGCCCGCTTCGCCGCCGCGCTCGCGCTCTCGGTCAAGCAACTGAAAAAGCTCAAGGGCAAAGCCGATGGCCTGCCCGGCACGGCGAAGGAAGAAGTCGGCTATCTGCTCGACGCTCATCTCCACATGCTGGGCAATTCGCGCCTCGTGCGTGGGGTCGAGAAGCGGATCGAAGCCGACCGGCTCAACGCCGAGCGCGCGGTGATGGACGAGATCGCGCAGGTCGCGGAAAGTTTCGCGGCGATGGGCGACGCCTATCTCGCCGCGCGCATCGACGATATTCGTGTGGTCGGTCTGCGGTTGGTGCGCAACCTGACGAAGACGCCCTATGCCGCGATTCAGAAACTGCCCGAAGGCACGATCATTCTCGCCGAGGAGTTGACGCCCGCCGATACCGCTTTGATGGATCCGCGGCGGATCGCCGGCTTCGGGACGGTTTTGGGCGGTGCCGAAAGCCATACGGCGATCATGGCGCGCGCGTTGAATCTGCCGGCGGTGTTGGGCGTCGCGGGCCTGCTCGAGCATGTCGAATCGGGCGACATGGTGGTGATCGACGGCAGCGAAGGACGGATCATCATCGATCCGACGCCGGCGACGATCGCCCGCTACGAAACGCGGCGCGAAGAACGGGGGCGTGCGGATCGGCTCTTGTCGCGCCTCAAGCGCCTGCCGGCCGAGACTCGCGACGGCGAAAGCGTGGTGCTGCAAGCCAATCTCGAATTGCCGCGCGAGTTGCAGCAGGCGCAGGACGCGGGCGCCGCGGGCATCGGGCTGCTGCGCACGGAATTTCTCTACATGAATCGGGAAGATTTGCCCGACGAGGATGAGCAATACGAGGCCTATGCCGGGCTGGTCCGCGGCATGGACGGCAAGCCGATCACGATCCGCACGCTCGATATCGGCGGCGACAAATTGGCCGCGCCCTTGATGAAGATGCTGCCGCCCGACGCGCCCAATCCCGCCCTGGGCCTGCGCGCCATTCGCCTGTCATTGAAAGAACGACGGTTGCTCGACGCGCAGCTCGCGGCGATCTTGCGCGTCTCGGCGCTCGGCCCGGTTCGCATTCTGCTGCCGATGATTTCATCGGTCAGTGAGCTGAAGAAGGTACGGGTCGCATTGGCCGAGGTGGTACGACGCTTGAAGCGGCGCGGCGTGCGTCTTCCGAAACAGTTGCCGCCCTTGGGTGTGATGATCGAGGTGCCGGGCGCGGCGCTTGCCGCCGACGCGCTCGCCGCTTCGGCCGATTTCTTTGCGATCGGTACTAACGATCTGATCCAGTACACGCTGGCGATCGATCGTGGCGACGAATCGGTGGCCGAACTCTACAACCCGCTCCATCCGGCGGTGCTGCGCCTGATCCAGTTCTCGGTTCAAGCCGCGCTGCGGGCCAACAAGCCGGTCTGCCTTTGCGGCGAGATGGCGGGCGATCCGCGCTACACCGCCTTGCTCCTGGGCCTCGGGATTGCCGACCTCTCGATGGCGCCGAGCAATATCCTGCGCGTGAAACAGCGAATCCGCTCGCTCGATATCGCCGCCGCCCGCCGCCGCGCGGCGGCAATCATGGACCAGCTCGACGACGGCCGCATCGCCGCCCTGTTGGACGATTTCAATGCACTGGCATAGTTCCGTCGCCGTTGCAGCCGTATTTTTTTTCTTCGTAAATTCGTGCGCCGCGCGATAATCCTGCGGCATTGCATAATGAATGACGCGAGGGAGAGCCGTTGCTTTTGTCCTGGGCCTTGGTTGTGGTTGTCGTCGTCGTCGCGGGTTTGCTGCTCTATCGGCAGAATCAACGCGTGCGGTCGTCTGACGTCGAGCGGGCCCGTCTCGCGTCCTTGCTCGCTTTGCGTGATGCAACCCTCCGCTCCGCACCCGCCGCGCTTTACCTGTTTCGGCCTGACGGCGGCGAAACCTTCACGCCCGGCGCGCTCGCGGCGCTGGGCGACGAGGGCCAAGGCTTTGCCGCGATCCTCGACCGCTTCCGGCGTTCCGATGCCGCCGCGCTCGACTTGGCGGTTACGCGGCTGCGGACCGGCGGCACCGAATTTGCGCTGAGTGCCGCGCTCGAAGCGGGCGGTGCTCTCGATATTGGTGGCTGCCGTCTCGTTGGGTCCGATTCGCGACTCGCGGGCGATGCGGTCTGGTTCAGCGATGCTGCCGCTCGTGAAGCGGCCGAACGGGAGCGCCAGGGGTTGCGCGCGCTCATCGATGCCTTGCCGTTCCCAATCTGGCGGCGGCGCGAATCGGATATGCGGCTGATCGACGGCAACCGTGCCTACGCCGCGGCGGTCGATGCACCGGGCGAGACGGCGATCGCCGAAGGGCGCGAAGTGGCCGGTTCGGAAGCAGCCAAGGCGTTGGCGACGAAAGCCAAGGCGGCGGGATCGGCCAGCGACAGCCGGCACGTCGTTGTCGCGGGCTCGCGCCGCTGGATGGAACTGATGGAGACGCGGCTCGATGCGAGCGGCGAACTGCTCGGCTTCGCGCGCGATCTCACCGATCTCGAAGCGGTTCAGGCCGAATTGAAACGCCACATCGCGGCGCACGCGGCGGTGCTCGAACGGATCGCGGTGGCGATCGCGATTTATGGTCCCGATCGCCGGTTGGCTTTCTTCAACACGTCGTTCGCTCATCTGTGGCGCCTCGAAGAGGATTGGCTGGCGACCCATCCGTTGATCGAGGAGGTGATGGATCGGCTGCGCGAGCGCCGCCGCCTGCCCGAAGTCGCCGATTTTCGCAATTTCCGACGCCAGCTTCAGGCGCAGTTCACGTCGTTGATCGCGCCGCAGGAGGAATTGCTTCATCTGCCCGACGAGCGGACCTTGCGCCTGGTGGTGAGTCCGCACCCCTTCGGCGGATTGACCTTCGCCTATGAGGACGTGACCGACCGGCTGGCGCTGGAGCGGTCCTACAACACCCTGATCGAGGTGCAGCGCGAAACGCTCGACCATCTTTATGAGGGCCTAGCGGTGTTCGGCAGCGACGGTCGGTTAAAGCTGTGGAACCCGGCTTATGCGCGGCTCTGGCACCTGCAGCCGGAAGATCTTGCCGGCGAACCCCATGTCGGCGAGATCACGGAAAAGCTCAAAGCGTTCTTCGATGCCGGACGGAACTGGCCCGACCAAAAGGCCCGCATCATTGCGCGCCTCACTGCCGCCGAGGCAGCAAGCACCCGGCTCGAACGCGTCGATGGTACGGTGTTGCAGGCGGTGACCGTGCCGCTGCCGGACGGCAATACGTTGTTGAGCTACCTCGATACGACGGATTCGAACCGTGTCGAACTCGCGCTGCGCGAACGTAACGAGGCGCTCGAAACCGCCGACCGCCTGAAAAGCGAATTCATCGCCAACGTGTCCTACGAATTGCGCACGCCGCTCAACGCGATCATCGGTTTCGCCGAGATCCTGGCCAATCAGTATTTCGGCGAACTCAATCCACGCCAACTCGATTACAGTAAATCGATCCTCGAAAGCTCGGGTCAGTTGCTGGCGCTGATCAACGACATTCTCGACCTCGCAACGATCGAGGCCGGTTATATGGAAATCGATCGGAAGCCGGTGGATATCCATGCGCTGTTGAGCGCGGTGATGACCCTGGTGCATGAACGCGCGCGAGCCCAGGACCTGCATCTCGAATTCGATTGCGCGCCCGATATCGGTTCGGTGCCCGGCGACGAGCGGCGCTTGAAACAGGCGGTGTTCAATCTGGTATCGAACGCGCTGCAGTTCACGCCGGCGGGCGGCATCGTGCGGTTGGCCGCGCGGCGCGAGGGCAATCGCGTCGCGCTGATCGTCTCCGACACCGGCGTCGGCGTCGCGGTCGAGGATCAGGCGCGCATCTTCGACAAATTCGAGCGCGCCAATCCGCATGCGGGCGCCTCGGGCGCGGGGCTCGGCCTGTCGCTGGTCAAAAGTTTCATCGATCTCCACGGCGGCACGGTCGAACTCCAATCGCTGCCCGGCCGCGGCACCACGATCACTTGCTGGCTGGACGCCGAGGCGCCGAGCCGACAACCGGCACAGTTGAGCGCGTAAGCCTCGGCTATCGGCCCGGCACGCCCCGCGTGGTCGAGTATTCGAAGTGCAGCGCCTCGCCGGGATGGACCAGCGGGTGAATCGCGTGCGCGGCTTGGGCGGCCTCGGCAAAGCCGGAGAGGATGAGCTTGAGCTTGCCCGGATAGGTCGCGACGTCGCCGATGGCGAAGATGCCTTCGATCGAAGTCATGCAGCTTGCCGGCTGCACCGCGATGCGATGATGCTCGAGGTAGAGGCCCCATTGCGCGATCGGCCCGAGATCGGTCGAAAGGCCGAAAAAGGGCAATAACACGTCGGCGGGCAGCCGCCGCGTCGCTCCCTTGAGATCGGCGACGATCACCGCCTCGAGTTTGCCGTCCTGTCCGTCGAGAGCGTGCAACTGATAGGGGACGACAAGTTCGATCCGTTTCTCGGCGGCGAGCGCTTCGAGCCGCGCGGCTGATTCCGGCGCGGCACGAAACTTCGCGCGCCGATGTACCAGCATCACATGAGCCGCCACGTCGGCCAGGGAAATCGCCCAATCGACCGCGCTGTCGCCGCCGCCGGCGATCACGATGCGCTGGCCGCGAAACGCCTCGCGCCGCGTGACCAGATAGAACACGCCTTTGCCCTCATAGGCTTCGATGCCGTCGAGCGGTGGCCGGTTGGGGCCGAAAGCACCGGCGCCGGCGGCGATGATCACAGCGCGCGCAGTGACCGAAACGCCGCGCGTCGTGCGGATCAGAAAGCCGTTGCCCTGTTTCGACAGATGCTCGACCTGTTGGTCCAGATGGTACTGGGGCGCGAAGGGCGCTGCCTGTTCCTCGAGTTTCCGGACCAACGACGCGGCGTCGATCGCCGGGTACCCGGGAATGTCATAAATCGGCTTTTCGGGATAAAGCGCGGCGCATTGCCCGCCGGCTTCGCCCAGTGCGTCGAAGACGTGACATTTCAGGCCGAGCATGCCGCATTCGAAGACGGCAAAAAGCCCGACCGGCCCGGCGCCAATGATCGCCACGTCGGTGTGCTGAACGGCATCGCTCATGGCGCGTACCATACTTCCAGGCGGCACCGGTGCAAGGTTGCGGCATCGCATTCCGAGGTCCTAAAAGGAGGCCGTGACTGCCCCCATGCCCCTTGCGATCGATTTGCCGGACGAGGCGGCCACGTCCCATCTCGCGATCGGTCTGGCCCGGCTCGCGCGTCGCGGTGATGTGATCGGGTTGAGCGGGGCTTTGGGGAGCGGCAAGACGACATTCGCGCGCGCCTTCATTCGCGCCCGGCTCGGCATCGCTGAGGTGCCGAGTCCAACCTTCGCTCTGGTCGAAGTCTATGAGTCCGCGAGCGACGCAGCGATCTGGCATTTTGATCTCTACCGCATGGCAAAGCCCGACGATGTTTACGAACTCGGCTTCGAGGACGCTTTGGCCGACGGTATTTCACTGATCGAATGGCCGGAACGACTGGGTGGTCTGATGCCGCGCGAGCATTTGGGACTGACCCTGTCGGCGGGGGTGGTCGACTCCGCGCGACACGCGTCTTTGGCGGCCTCACCGGCCTGGACATCGCGCATCGCGGGGCTGCGGCATGACTGATCGCGCGACGGCCATCGCAGCGTTCCTCGCCGAGTCCGGCTGGGGCGCGGCGGACCGGCAACCGCTGGCCGGCGATGCGTCGTTTCGCCGTTACATCCGATTGGTGAAGCCCGATTCGACGGCAATGCTGATGGACGCACCGCCGCCGCAGGAAAATGTGCGGCCGTTTCTCGCCATCGCCCGTTTGCTGGCAACGCTTGATTTCAGTGCGCCGCGCATTCGCCAAGCCGATGAGGCGACCGGCTTGCTGTTGCTCGAAGATTTTGGCGACGACACCTATACGCGTCTCCTAGCGCGCGGCGAGGACGAAGAAGCGCTCTATCGCCTCGCGGTCGACGTCCTGATCGATCTTCATCGCCGCTTCACGCCGGCGATGGCGCCGGACACGCCGCCTTATGACGACAAGCGGCTGCTCGACGAAGCGGCCCTGCTGGTCGATTGGTACCTGCCCGCGGTGACCGGCAAGCCGACGCCATCCGCGCAGCGCGCTGCCTATCTCGATCTCTGGCGCAATCTCCTGCCGGTCGCCCGCGCGGTGCCGACCAGTCTCGTGCTGCGCGATTATCACGTCGACAACCTGATGCGGCTCGATGGGCGCGCCGGGCCCGCCGCGTGCGGGCTGCTCGATTTTCAGGACGCGGTACTGGGACCCGTCACCTACGACCTCGTCTCGTTGCTGGAGGATTCGCGGCGCGAAGTAACGCCGGCCGTGGTGATCGCGATGCGCGCGCATTATCTGGCGGCGTTTCCCGCGCTCGATCGCGCCGCGTTCGACGCGTCCTTTGCCGTGCTGGGCGCGCAGCGTCATTGCAAGGTGGTCGGCATCTTTACGCGCCTCTGCCGACGCGACGGCAAGCCGCGCTATCTCGCGCATATCCCACGTCTATGGCGTCTGATCGATCACGATCTGGCGCATCCCGCGCTGGCACCGGTCAAGAACTGGCTCGACCATTACATTCCACGCGATTTGCGCGTGATCCCTTCGGAGATAGCATGATTGAGAGTGCGATGATCCTCGCCGCGGGCTTCGGCACGCGGTTGAAGCCGATCACCGACCACACGCCCAAGCCTCTGGTGCCACTGGCCGGTCGCGCGCTGATCGATCATGCGATCGATCGCCTCGCCGCCGCCGGCGTGAAACGCATCGTCGTCAACACCCATTACAAGGCCGAGATGATGGCGGCGCATCTGAACGCGCGCCGCGACATCGCGATCACCCTCTCGCATGAAGAGGAATTGCTCGACACCGGCGGCGGCGTGAAGAAGGCGTTGCCGCTGCTCGGCGAGGAATTCTTCGTCCTCAACGCCGATGTGTTCTGGCTCGACGCGAAAGTCTCGGCGCTGACGCGGCTGGCGCGCGCGTGGAACCCCGATCGGCTCGATGCCCTGATGATGGTGCAGCGGACGGTCTCGGCGGTCGGCTATGAGGGGCTTGGCGATTTCATGGTCGACCCGGTTGGTCGCGTGCGCCGCCGCAAGGAAAGCGAAGTGGCGCCGCATCTTTTCGCCGGGATCGAAATCCTGAGCCGCCGCCTGTTCGACGGCGCGCCGTCGGGCGCCTTCTCGCTCAATCGCTTGTGGAATGCGGCGATCGAGAGCGGCCGGATCGAAGCCCTGATCCATGATGGGCTGTGGTTCCACGTCGGAACCCCGCAAGGCCTCGCCACCAGCGAGGAGCAACTCAGGGATCTCGGGATAGGCCGTTAGGCATGGCGGCGCCGGCGATCTATTCCATTCCCGCCGACCGGCCGTTTCTCGATACGCTGGTGACGGGACTGATGCGCCGCGCCGGCAGCGACCCGTTGGCATTGACCCGCATGACGGTGCTGGTGCCGACGCGGCGTGCCGCGCGTAGCTTGCGCGAGGCCTTCCTGCGCGCCGGCGACGGCAAGGCGATGTTGCTGCCGAAAATGATGCCGGTCGGCGATCTCGATCCCGAGGATCTGGCGTTTCTCGCCGACGAAGGTGAGTCGGATGGCGCCGGGTTCGATCTGCCGCCGGCGATCCCGGATCTGCGCCGGCGCTTGATGCTGGTGCAACTCGTATTGAAATTCGCCGAGAGTCGCGGCGAGCCGATCGCTTTGGGGCAGGCGGCGCCCCTGGCCGGCGAACTCGCGCGGTTTCTCGACGAGGTGCAGGCCGAAGGCTGCGACTTCGCCGCTCTGTCCACGTTGGTCCCCGAGCGTTATGCCGCGCATTGGCAATTGATCCTACAATTTCTCGAGATCGTGACCGCGCATTGGCCGCAGGCGCTGGCCGATATCGGCGCGCTCGATCCCTCGGCGCGGCGCAATCTTTTGCTGGAGCGACAAGGCGAGGCGTGGCGCGCTGCGCCGCCGGCCGATCCGGTGATCGCGGCCGGTCTCACCGGCGGCATTCCGGCGGTCGCGAAACTGATGGCCGTCGTCGCGTCTTTGCCGCAAGGCGCGGTGATCTTGCCCGGTCTCGATGTCGAGGCGAACGGCGCGAGCTGGGAACAGGTGCACGGCGATTCCGCGCATCCGCAACATCTGATGCTGCGCTTTCTCGAATCGGTCGATGTCGAACCGAAGGACGTACAGCCGTGGACGCGTGCGACAGCGGCGTCGCCGCGCGCCGCGCTGGTGCGCGAAACCCTGACTCCGGCGACGCTCAGCCATCGCTGGCGTCACATCAAGGATTGGGACGTGCGGGCGCTCAAAGGCCTGCGCCGTCTCGATTGCCCCGGCCCGCAGGAGGAAGCGTTGGCGATCGCGCTGCTGTTGCGCGAGCGTCTGGAAAAGCCGGGTCAGACGGCGGCTCTGGTCACGCCCGATCGCGATCTGGCCCGCCGCGTCGCCGCCGAGTTGCGGCGCTGGAAAATCGACATCGACGATTCGGCGGGTGTTCGTCTCAACCAGACGCCACCCGGCGTGTTCCTGCGTCTGGTGATCGACCTTGCCAATGAGGCGATGGCGCCGCTGCCGCTGCTGGCCGCGTTGAAGCATCCCCTGGCCGCGTGCGGGTTATCGTCGGCGGTGTTTCGCGACCGCGTGCGTCAGCTTGAATTGTCGGTGCTGCGGGGCCCACGTCCCGAACCGGGCGTTAAAGGTCTGCGGGCGCTGTTGGCCGAGGACGATACCGACCTCAATGATCTCGTGACGCGGCTCGACGCGGCGACGAAACCGTTGCTCAAAGCTCTCGCGACACGCTCGATCAAGCTCCCGGCGCTGATCGAGGCGCATGTCGCGGCGGCCGAAGCCCTGGCGGCGAGCGACGAAACGGCGGGTCCGGCACGGCTCTGGCGCGAAGCGGCCGGCGAAGCGGCGTCTCTCTTCATCAACGAGCTGCTGCAGGCCGCGACGGATTTTCCGGCGCTCGCCGGCACCGACTATCCGGCGCTGTTCGAGGCGTTGATCGCGGGGCCGGTGGTGCGGCCGCCGTTCGGTCGCCATCCGCGTCTCTTCATCTGGGGTTTGCTCGAAGCGCGTTTGCAACACGCCGATCTCGTCGTGCTGGGCGGCTTGAACGAAGGCGTATGGCCGCGCAGCGCGGTGAGCGATCCGTGGCTGTCGCGGCCGATGCGCGAAGCCTTCGGCATGCCGCCGCCGGAACGGCGCATCGGTATGGCCGCACTCGATTTCGCCCTGGCGCTTGGTGCCGAGGATGTGGTGTTGACGCGCGCGGCGCGGGTCGAAGGCACGCCGACCGTGCCGTCGCGTTGGCTCCTGCGTCTCGACACGGTGCTGCGCGCGGCCCACCTCGAAGGCCGGCTCGAGGCCGATCAGGCGCCGCTCGATTGGCAACGCCTGATCGACGCGCCGACGCAACCGCGCGCCGTCGCACCGCCGGCGCCATGCCCGCCGCTCGAAGCCCGCCCGCGCCGGCTGTCGGTCACGGAAATCGAAACATGGATGCGCGATCCCTATGCGATTTACGCGCGCCACATCCTGAAACTTCGGCCGCTCCATCCGCTCGATGAAGACCCGGGCGTGGCCGATCGCGGCATCATCATCCACGATGCGTTGGCGAATTTCCTGAAGAAATACCCCAAGGGCCTGCCGAAGAATCCCGCTGCCGCCTTGATCGCCTTGGGCCGCGAGAGTTTTGGCGATGCGCTGGCGCGTCCGGGTGTCTGGGCGTTCTGGTGGCCGCGTTTCCTGCGCATCGCCGAATGGGTGACGACGGAAGAGATCGCGCGCCGTCCGCTGCTCGACGAAATCCGGGCCGAGATCGATGGCCGCATGATGCTCGACGGACCCGCCGGAAAATTCGAACTCGTCGGGCGCGCCGACCGGATCGAGCGTCGCCGCGACGGCACGGCGGCGCTGATCGATTACAAGACGGGCACGGCGCCGTCCGGCAACGAGGTGGCCGAAGGCTTCGCGCCTCAGCTTCCGCTCGAAGCCGCGATCATCGCGGCGGGCGGGTTCAAGGAACTCGGTCCGCGCAACGTAAGCGAGCTTGCCTATTGGCGTCTGACCGGCGGCGATCCGGCGGGCGAGATGAAATTTCCCGAGCGCGATCCGGCGAAGCTTGCCGGGTTGATCGCCGAAGCGGTGACCGGCCTCCATCGACTCATCGCCGTGTTCGACGATCCGGCGACGCCGTATCGCGCGACGCCGTCGCCCGGTCGCGCACCGCGTTATTCGGATTACGTTCATCTCGAACGCGTGAAGGAATGGCTGGCCGGACAGGAGGGCGAGGAATGAGCGAGGCCCTCGATCCCGGCGCCCGCCAACGTCTCGCCTATGAACGCGGCGCCTCGGTTTGGGTCTCCGCCTCGGCCGGGACCGGCAAGACCAAGGTGCTGACCGACCGCGTCCTGTCGCTGTTGCTGCATAAAAGCCCGCCGTCGAAGATTCTATGCCTCACCTTCACGAAGGCTGCGGCGGCCGAAATGGCCAATCGCATCAACGAGCGTTTGTCGCAATGGACGATCCTCGGTGACGGCGCCCTCGATCAGGATATCGCCGCGCTGACCGGCGCGGTACCCGACGCCGATCAGCGGGACTATGCGCGGCAACTCTTCGCGCTTGTTCTCGACGCGCCGGGCGGGATGACGATCGTGACCATCCACGCGTTCTGCCAATCGCTGTTGCGACGCTTTCCGCTCGAGGCGGGCGTGCCGCCCCATTTCGATCTGATGGACGAACGCTCGAGCGCCGAGGCACTTGAAGCCGCACGCGAAACCGTGCTGACGCAGGCGCGCGAGGATGTCGATCGCGATCTGGCCGAGGCGCTCGCCGAAGTCGTGCGCCATGTGCAGGAAGCAAGCTTCGCCGATTTGCTGGCCGCGCTGTCGCTGGAACGCGCGCGGCTTGCCGCGGCGCTAGCACCGGGCTTCGCGCGGTTTACCGCGGCGTTGCGCCGGGTGCTGGGTTTGAAAGAAGGAGAGACGGTCGAGAGCATCGTGACCACTGCTTGCGCGGGGGCGGACGAAGCCGCGCTGCGTCGGGCTGCCGATGCAATGCTGGCGAGTCCGAGCGTGAACGACAAACGGCGTGGCGAGATCATCGCCGCATGGCTGGCCGATCCGATGGCGCGTGCGGCGGGGTTCGATGCGTATCTGCGTGGTTATTTTACGGCGACGGGCGATCGCTTTCAGCACATCGTTACGAAGAAGCTTGCCGATGCTAATCCCGACATCGCCGATGCGGTCGCTGCGGAAGCCGAGCGGCTTCAGGCCATCCGCGAGCGCCGCAGCGCCGCCGAGCTCTATGCGGCCTCATCCGCGCTCGCACGATTGGCGTCGGCGTTGCTCGATGAATATGCGCGGGTGAAGGCGGCGCGCGCGCTGCTCGATTACGACGATCTGGTTTTGAAGACGCGCGATCTGCTTCTGCGGCCCGGCGTCGCGCCCTGGGTTCTCTTCAAGCTCGACGGCGGTCTCGATCACATTCTGATCGACGAAGCGCAGGACACCAATCCCGAGCAATGGGAGATCGTGCGCCTGATCGCCGAAGAGTTTTTCGCCGGCGAAAGCGCCTATGAAGACCGCCACGAGGACAGACGCACGATCTTCGCGGTCGGCGACGCCAAACAGTCGATCTACAGTTTCCAGCGCGCCGATCCGCAAAAGTTCGTCGAGATGCGCGCGCATTTTGCCCAGGCGGTCGAGTCCGCCAATGCGAAGTGGCGCGTCGTGCCGCTGGAAATCTCCTTCCGTTCGGTCGCCGCGGTGTTGCAGGCGGTCGATGCCGTCTTCGCGCAGAGTTTTGCCCGCGACGGCGTAGCGCTCGACGGTCTCGATATTCGCCACGAGGCGTTTCGCCGCGGCCACGCCGGCCTGATCGAATTATGGCCGCCGGTCGAGGCGGAAACACAACCTATACGAGAATCATGGCCGCTCCCACTCAAGCAACAAGGGGCCAGCGAGCCGCGCGCGCGGCTGGCGCGGGCGATCGCCGGGACGATCCGCTCCTGGCTCGATCGTGGCGAAAAGCTCGCGGCCCGAGGTCATGTTATTCGCGCCGGCGACGTGCTGGTTCTGGTGCGCCGGCGCGGTCCGTTCGTCACCGAACTGGTGCGCGCACTGAAAGCGGCCGAGGTCGCGGTCGCGGGTGTCGATCGCATGTTCCTCACCGATCAGCTCGCGGTCGAAGACATGATGGCGCTGGGGCAGTTCCTGCTCCTGCCCGATGATGACCTCACGCTGGCGACGGTGCTCAAGGGGCCGTTTTATAATTTCAGTGAGGACGCGCTCTTCGCACTGGCCTATCAGCGGCGCGGCACGCTCTGGGATGGGCTGCGGCGTCGGCGCGACGAACGGCCGGAATTCGCTTATGCCGCCGATCAGCTTATGGGGCTATCGGCGCGCGTCGATTTCGTGCCGCCTTATGAATTGTTTGCCGAGGTGTTGGGCGCGCGGCGCGGACGGAAAGCGATGTTCGACCGGCTTGGGCCCGAGGCGGGCGACCCGCTCGACGAATTTCTGGCGGCGGCTCTTGCCTATGAGCGCGCGCATGGCGTGTCGCTGCAGGGCTTCCTCCATTGGCTCGCCGCCGGCACGACCGAGATCAAGCGCGACCTCGATCAAAGCGGGCGCGACGAGGTTCGGATCATGACCGTCCATGGCGCCAAGGGCCTTGAAGCGCCGATCGTCTTTCTGCCGGACACGCTGCAAGTCCCGACAATGACGCCGAGCGTCCTGTGGAGCGACGGCGGTTTGCCGCTCTGGCTGATCGACCGTAGCGCGATGCCGCGTGCGGCGGCGACGGCGTTGGAGGACGCCAAGCGCCGCCGCGATCAGGAGTATCGGCGCCTGCTCTATGTCGCGATGACGCGCGCCGCTGACCGTCTTTACGTGTGTGGCTGGCAAACCCAGAAAAAGCCGCCCGCCGGCAACTGGCACGAGATGGTCGCCACCGGCCTCGCCGCGGCGAACGCGGAGTCCTTTGAATTCGATGCCGAACCGTGGCTCGGCGACGAAGGCTGGACGGGGCCGGGCCTTCGTCTGGTCACACCGCAATTGGTCGTCCCTCAGGTCGAACGCGTGGCGGCGGATTTCCGTGCCGGTGCGGCGATCTTGCCCGAGTGGTGCTGGCGCGAGCCGCCGCCCGAGCCGGCACCCCCACGTCCGCTCGCGCCATCGCAGCCACGGGAAGAAGAACCGGCGACCCGTTCGCCGCTTGGCGAGGATCGTGGCACGGCTTTTCTGCGCGGGCGGCTGGTCCATCGGCTGTTGCAAAGTCTCCCGAATCTGGCGCCGGGTGCACGCGAGAAGGCCGCGCGCCAATTTCTGGCCCGTAAGGTCCACGGCCTCACCCGGAACGCGCAGGCCGCCTTGCTGCGGGAAACCTTGTCGGTGCTGGAACATCCGGATTTTGCTCCGCTCTTCGCGCCCGGTTCGGCGGCGGAAGTCCCGGTGGTCGGCCTGGTCGGCGGCCGCGCCCTATCGGGGCAGATCGACCGGCTGGTGGTGTCGGGCGATAGTGTTCTGATCGTCGACTACAAGACCATGCGCCCGGTGCCGAGCGCCGCCGCCGGTATCCCGCGCGCTTATCTCGATCAATTGGCTGCGTACCGGGCGGCGGTCGCCGCCGTCTATCCGGGAAAGACGATCCGTTGCGCGCTGCTCTGGACCGATGGTCCGACCCTTATGCCGGTTGCCGACGAGCATCTCGCTACCTATCTATAAAATCCTGAAAGGCTTGAGCCTTGCCGGCTAAGTCACGATCTTGCGATGGCGTCGGGGCTCCCTTAAGCTGACACCCGTTCCCGATAGGAGAGGTTCATGGCCACGACCAAAGTCACCGACGCTTCCTTCGACGCCGACGTTCTGCGGGCCGCTGGCCCGGTCATCGTCGATTTCTGGGCGGAATGGTGCGGTCCGTGCAAGATGATTGGGCCTTTCCTCGAGGAAATCGCGACCGAAATGAAGGACAAAGTGACGGTCGCGAAAATCAATATCGACGAAAATCCCCAGACGCCCACCAAATATGGTGTCCACGGCATTCCGACCCTCCTGCTGTTCAAAAACGGGCAGGTTGCCGCCACCAAGATCGGCGCCCTGCCCAAGAGCAAACTGGTGGAGTGGGTCAACTCGGTCCTGTGACCCTCATGCCGGGTGCGTGATAACCTGGTTTTAAGCATTTCTCCGCAGAGTCTGCCTCAGAGATACGCACGGTAACCTTTCCTGGCATCGAAAGCCGGTGATCGCGCTGATGCGTCATTCGTCGCTCTCGAAAGGCGGGTTTGTTCCATGCAGAAAATCCTGGTCATCGACGACAATGTCGTCGTGTGTAATACGATCGCGCAAATCCTCGAAACCGAAGGCTACAGCGTCATCAGCGCCGAAGACGGTCGCCGCGGGCTGAGCATGTTCCGCAGCGAAAAGCCGGATCTCGTCATCACCGACATCATCATGCCGGAGAAGGAAGGGATCGAGACGATGCGCGACATCCGCGGCGAGTATCCGGAGGCGAAGATCATTGCGATCTCCGGTGGCGGCCGTATCGGCAACACCGATTTTCTCAAGATCGCACGTCAACTCGGCGCTTCCGACGTCGTCGCCAAACCCCTCGACCCCGATCAGTTCGTCGCCATCGTCCGCAATCGGCTCGCCGCGGCCTAAGCGCCACCGCGGCATTCAATGCCCATGGGCAAGGCACGGTTCCGTGATTGGTTCGGCCTGAAGGCGGGCCGCGGCTCCTCGAATGCCGCGCCGACCTTTTTCCGTGCGAGCACGGCCGTCGCGTGTCTCGCGCTGGCCATCGTCCTTGGTGGGTCGGTGCGCTCGGTCTACTTCGTCAAACAACTCTATGACGGCGAAGTGGAGTCGATCCGCAATCGCCTTGAGATTCCCGCGCAATCGATGGCGCATGTGGTCACCGAGGTTGGTGACAATGCCGATCACGCGCTGCGCGACATTCAAGCCGCGGCATCCGGCGGGCGGTTTGCCGATCTGGCATCGACGCTACGGCCTCTGCTGCTCGAGCGGGTTCGTGGCAAAGGCACTGCCCGAAAAATAGAAATCTATGACCGTTCGGGAGCGGCTATCGCCAGCACCTTGGCGGATCCGCCGCCCGAGGTGTCCGTCGCGAACGAAGACTTCTTCCGAAATCAGCTGGGCGCGAAGACCGATCGGGTCTTTGTGAGTGCGTTGATTGCCGATCCACTCGACGGTATCCCGAAGATCGTCGAAAGCCGGCCGATCCTCGCCGGCGACGGCAGCGTCGAAGGCGTGGTCGCCATCTATCTCGATGCGGATACTTTCCAGCGTTTGTTCGATTCCATTCCGATGCCCCAAGGCGGCAGCATCGCCCTCTTCAATGAGAACGGTCGGCAATTGGTACGATCGCCGGCGGTCAAGTTAGGCGACCCGATGCTCGCGCAGGACTTCTCAAACCGCGCGATCTTCAGTGCTTTCCGCAACGGTGATCCGGAGGGCTCGTTCGGCAAGTTCAGCACCATCATCAATGTCGAGCGCTTTATCGCCGGCGTCGGTGGCCGAGATGCGCATTTCGTCGTCACTGCGGGATGGGACGCATCTGCCGCTCTGGCGCGCTGGAACAGCGAATTTCGCCTCATCATCGGGGGTTCGGCCGCGGCGATGCTGATCGTCGCCGGGCTCTTTACATACCTGATCCGTCAAATGCATCGCAACGAGGCGCTGCTGCGCGGCGTCTCGGCAAGCGAGGCAAAACTGCGCGAACTGCTGGCCGTGCTGCCTGACGCGGTGGTCACGATCGATTCGTCATTGCGAATTTCATTCGCCAATTCGGCGGCGGAGCGGCTCTATCAGTACGATAGCGGCGAGATGAACGGAATACCGCTCGTCCAAATCATGTCCGACGCGACGCGTCATCTCGGCGAGCGGGGCGCACGCGAGACGCTGGCGCGTGGCTTCACGACTTTCGAAAAACGGGGCATGGAACGTCTGGCGCGCCGCAAGGACGGCACCGAATTCCCGGTCGAGATCAACGGTGCTCCGTACGATTCACCTGGCGGAAAACTTCTCGTTTCGGTTATTCGCGATGTGACCAGGCGGCGCGACGCCGACATGGAATTGCGACGTAGCCGCGAAAACCTTGCCCGCGCCCAACGTATTGCCGGAATCGGCAATTTCGATCGTGACCTGATTACTGGCAAGACGGAATGGTCCGAGGAATTCCTGCGTATCTGGGGTATCACCGACGGGCCGGCGCAGGCGACGGCCGAACACCTGATCAAACTCGTTCATCCCGAGGATCGCGCCAAATTCATGGAGGGCCGCGACCTCGCCTTGCAGGGCAAGCCGATTCCCGCTTTGGATTTTCGCGTCACCCGACCGGACGGCGAATTTCGTATTCTGCACCGCGAATACGGCGTCGTCTTCGACGAGAACGGGAATGCCGCGCGCATGTTCGGCACGATCCAGGATGTCACCGAACGCAAGAAGATCGAGCTCGATCTTTTGCGCAGCCGCGAAAATCTGGCGCGCGCGCAGCGCATTGCCTGCATCGGTAGTTTCGAACGCGATCTGCTCACCGGCCGATACGAATTGTCGGACGAGATGTCACGGATTCACGGCATCTCGCTCGAAAATCCCGAAGCGCAGCTCGGGTTCCTTTATGGTCTTGTCCACCCCGAAGATCGCGAACGAATTGCCGAGTATCGGCGTCAGGTCGCGACGGGAATCGTGCCGCCGCCGATCGATTACCGGGTGATTCGCCCCGACGGCGTCGAACGCACATTGCATCGTACCTGCGATATCGAGACGGATCCGAATGGGCGTCCGCGCCATGTGTTCGGCACGATCCAGGACATCACCGAGCGCAAGAAGATCGAGATCGAATTGCAGCGCAGCCGCGAAAACCTCTCCCGCGCGCAACGTGTCGCGGGAGTCGGCAGTTTCGAGCGCGATCTCGTCACCGGAACCTGGCTTTGCTCGGACGAGCTTTATCGGCTTCACGGGTTAAAGCCGGAAGATCCGCGCGGCACGATCGATCTTCTGCGCTCGCTCGTTCACCCCGAAGACCGGGTGCATTTCGACGAGATCAAGAATACCGCTGTTCTCGGCATTACTCCGCCGCCGGTCGATATGCGTATTGTCCGGGTCGATGGCGTCGAAAGAATTCTGCATCGCGAATGCGAGATCGTCGTCGACGAACACGGCCTGCCGATTCGTCTGATCGCGACGTTGCAGGACGTCACGGAACGCAAAGAAGGGGAAGCCCAACTGATCCGCAGCCGTGAAAACATGGCGCGGGCACAACGGATCGCCGGCATGGGCAGCTTCGAGCGCGATCTCGTCAGCGAAAAGACCGAATGGTCGGACGAGATGTATCATATCCTTGGCATCGACCGGGGGGGGCGATGGCGCCGGGCTATGAGCAACTGATCGAACTCGTTCATCCCGAAGATCGCGAGCGCTTTTGGGCGGCGCGGACCGGGGAGATTTCTGGTCTGACCGCGGCGGCCATCGAATACCGCATCATCCGTTCCGACGGGATGACGCGCACGGTTCGGCGCGAGAGCGCGGTGGTTTTCGATGAAGACAAACGGCCGATCCGCCTTTACGGCACGTTGCAGGACGTGACCGAACGCCGGCACGGCGAACGGCGCGAACGCGAATTGGAACGCCAGTTGCTGCATTCGCAAAAGCTCGAGGCGCTCGGCACGTTGGCGGGCGGCATCGCCCACGATCTCAACAACACGCTCGTGCCGATCATGGCGCTGAGCAAGATCACGGCCCGCGGCTTCGATCCAGACACCAGAATTCGCGGCAACCTCGATACGATCTACCGTGCCAGCGAACATGCGCGCGACCTGGTCCAACGAGTCCTGACTTTCAGCCGCAAGGACGAGCCCGAAAAACACGAGAACGATCTCGGCAGTATCGTCCATGAATCGCTTGAGCTACTGCGCGCGACGGTGCCGTCGTCGATTCAGTTCCAGTTGCAGGTTGAGCCGACGCCGCCGATCCCCGTCGATGCGGCGCAGTTGCGCCAGGTCGTGACCAACCTCATTACCAACGCGGCCCAAGCGATCGGTCGGGACATGGGAACGATCACGGTAAGCCTGATGCCAACGGTCGGTGTGAGCGGCGCACCGGAGATTTGTCTGTCCATTGCCGATACCGGTGCGGGCATGGACGAGCCGACGCTGGGCCGTATTTTCGAGCCGTTCTTTACCACCAAGGCGGTGGGCCAGGGCACCGGACTCGGCCTCTCGATCGTCCACGGCATCGTCACCAGCCATGGCGGACGCATCGAGGTGAGCAGCGCGCCTGGCCAAGGCACCCGGCTCGATCTCTATTTTGCCGTTCCGGTTTCCGCGGGGGTCACGTCTTCACGCCCGGCCGCTTGAAATTGCGGTCGTGGTGGCCTTTGCCCTGAAGGTCGCCGTTGTTGAAGAACCAGGAATAGCCGCCCTTCGGGTTGGTGAGAATTTCCCAGCAATTTTCGTCGATATCCCAGAAATAGAAGCTGTAAGTCCCGTGCTGCAGGATTGGCTCGGAGATCTTGGTGAGATGCCATTTCTCGGCCTCGGCGAGCACGACCTTATGCGCCGCGTCGACCTCTTCCTGGGTTTCGACATCGAGGCCGTTGTGATTGAGCAGGCCCATCGCGCCGACCTTTTTTGCCTTGACCACGGCGATGCAATGATCGCCGCCGAGGCGAACGAACATCGATATCTTACTGGTCTGGACGACTTCGAACCCAAGGAACTCTTCGTAGAATTTCCGGGTGAATTCGAGATCGTGGCAATCGAGCGTGCCGTGCGACAGAAAGTTCAGTTTGAGCGACGGCGCGGTCTTGGCGTTCGCGGTGCTGGCGTCGGGCATGAGCGTATCCTCCTCGCGATGTGAACGGATTATTCCGCTGCTTGCGCCGCAGCGTGTTGCGATAGGCGTGGCATGACTTCGTGCGCCATGAGGCGCATCGATTCGCGTTCCCAGGCTTCGTTGGGTCCGCCCCAATCGACCCCGGTCATCAACAGGTTGCCGAAGGGTCCGGCGCGGTCGCGGAAAGCGACGAGCTTCTCCAGAACGGTACGTGGCGAGCCGAAGATCACGCGCGAGTCGATGATCTTTTCGACGGTGACCTCGTCGTCCGGCATGTCGGCGCGTGGCTTCAGCGCGACAAGCCGGCCAAGGCCGCGCAGGATTTCGCTCATATAACCGAAATAATACTGATATGAGGATTGCGCGTTCATCACCTGCTCGCGCGCCTCGGCGTCGCTGGCTGCGATGTGGAGACAACGGACAACGCGCCAATTCGCCCCGCTCGGTGCGCGGCACGCCTCGGCGGCGCCACGGCGCAGCATCTCCCAATGCGTCGCGATGCCCTCGGCAGTCAGGAACGAGCTTGAGATCGGGCCCCAGCCGCGCTGCCCTGCGATGCGCACGGTCTGCGAATTGGGACTCGCGGCAGTGACGCAGATCGGTGGACCTGGTTTTTGGTAGGGCTTGGGCATGACCCCGATGCCGAGCCGCGCGTTGAGGCTCTTCGCGATCTCGGTCGTCCAGAACTCTCCCTTGATCGAATACGGTGGATCCTGCGACCAGATTTTCTCGATCATGTCGATCGATTCGATCATCATGCGCCCGCGCTGTGCGGCATCGGGGTTGCCCAGCAATTCGAAATCCGACACCAAGCTGCCGGTGCCGATGCCGAAGATGAACCGGCCGCGGCTCATGTTGTCGAATTGCGCGACCTCGCCGGCGATCATGGCCGGATGACGATTGGGCAGCGAGATCACGCCGGTGCCGAAATCGAGGTTCTTGGTGCGGTCGATCAGGCTCGCCATGAACATCAGCGGCGAGGGATAGGGCTCGGTCGAGGCGGAGTAGTGCTCGCCCAGGAACATCTCATCGAAGCCCAGCCGGTCGGCGAGCAACGATTTCTCGATGTCTTCGGCGAGCGTCTCGTGCATCGCCCGAGCCGGCGGGTGGACCGGCATCATGAAGAGGCCCAGTCGCATCGTTTCCTCGCATTTGACGGCCTGATGAGGCCGGGGACGTTTATTGCGCCATGTTAGGACGGGGCGCCGTTCTCCGCCAACACCCTTCCGGCAAGGTACAGCGACCCGCAAATCAGCACCCGCGCACCCGGTTCCGCAGCGGCCGTTACGGCGGCGGCAATCGAAGGATGCGGTGTGGCGGCCAGCCCTGCGGCGCGCGCGGCGATCGCGGAATCCTCGGCCGAACGGGTGTTCTCTTCGCCTGGGATGGAAACTGTCTCGATCCGTGACGCATAGGGCACGATCGGCTTCAGGAAGGCTTCGGCATCGTGCGATTTCAACATGCCGAACACCACGACGAGCTTTTTGTCGCGCCACGTCTTTGCGACTTCGCCCAACGCCTCGCCGCCTGCCTGGTTATGCGCGCCGTCGAGCCAGAGTTCGGCCCCGTTCGGCATGAGGCGGGCCAGGGGTCCCGCGCGAAGTGGTTGCAGCCGCGCCGGCCATTCGACACAGCGCAACCCGTTAGCCACGAGATCGGGACGCAGCGTGAGACCAGGGATGCATTCGAGCACGGCGACGGCGGTGCCGGCATTGTCGTATTGGTGCGGTCCCAACAGGCCGGGCGCCGGCAGATTGAACCCCTGCTTTCCCCGATAGTGAAACCGGCCATCGGCGCGTCGCTCGGCGGTCCATTCGATGTCCTGACGATGCAAGGGCGCGCCCATCTCGTGTGCGCGCGCCGCGATTACCGCGGCACCTTCGACAGTCTGATGCGATACCACCGCGGGCACGCCCCGCTTGAAAATGCCGGCCTTCTCGAACGCGATCTTTGCCACCGTGTCGCCGAGGAAATGCTGATGGTCGAGCGAAACGGGCGTGACCGCGGTAACCGCTGGCCGGTCGATGACATTGGTCGCATCGAAGCGCCCGCCCAGGCCGACTTCGAGCAACACGACATCGGCGGGCTCGCGGGCGAAGGCAAGAAAGGCGGCGGCGGTGGTGATTTCGAAGAAGGTAATCGGCGTGCCGCGATTGGCTTCTTCGCATTCCGCCAGAAGGGTGACCAGCGCGTCTTCTTCGATCAACCGGCCGGCAACGCGGATACGCTCGGCGAAGCGGACGAGATGCGGTGAGGTATAGGCGTGGACCTTCATGCTGTGTGCCTCAAGGCAGGCGCGCAGGAAAGCGACGGTCGAGCCTTTGCCGTTGGTCCCGGCGACGTGAATGACGGGGGGCAGTTTTTGCTGGGGATTGCCGAGCGCGTCGAGCAGGCGAAGCACGCGATCGAGACTCAGATCGATCAGCTTCGGGTGCAGTGTCAGCAGGCGTGCGAGAATCCGATTGCTGCCGACGGTGTTCTCGCTCAGGGTGCGGTCTTCCCGCCGGCAGCCGCTCGGCCTTTGCCCGCTGCCGCTAAAACCAGCCCCGTGGCCGGGGCGGGGCTCATCAACAGGCGAATGATTCGCGCGAGGGTTTCCTTCAATTCCTTGCGCGGCACGACGGCGTCGACCATGCCGTGTTCGAGCAGGTATTCCGCGCGCTGGAAACCCTCGGGCAGTTTTTCGCGGATGGTTTCCTCGATGACGCGTGCGCCAGCAAAACCGATCACCGCGCCGGGCTCGGCCAAGGTGATGTCGCCCAGCATCGCGAAGGACGCCGAGACGCCGCCGGTGGTCGGATCGGTCAGCAGGACGATGTAGGGAAGGCCCGCCTCTTTCACCATCTCGACCGCGAGCGTGGTGCGCGGCATCTGCATCAGCGATAGGATGCCTTCCTGCATCCGCGCGCCGCCCGATGCCGGTACGACGACGAGCGCCGCTTCCTGCAGGACGGCGAGGCGCGCAGCGGCAAGCAAGGCTTCGCCGACGGCGATGCCCATCGAGCCGCCCATGAAGGCGAAATCGAAACAGGCTAGAACGGCTGGGAGGCCACCGATCGTGCCGTGCGCCACCACCATCGCATCGCGGCCGCCGACGCGCGCCTGTGCTTCTTTCAGCCGGTCTGAATAACGCTTGAGGTCGCGAAATTTAAGCGGATCGGCGATTGCCTTGGGTAATTCGATCGCGGTCGAGCGCCCCTCGTCGAACAGCAGCGCCATGCGTTGCTCGGCATCCATGCGCAGATGATTGCCGCAATTGGCGCAGACATTGAGATTGGCTTCGAGATCGCGGCGGAACAGCATCTGCCCGCAATTCGGACATTTCTGCCAGAGATTCTCCGGCACTTCCTTCTTGGTGACGACCGCCCGAATCTTGGGCAAGACGAAATTGGTCAGCCAGCTCATGTCCGCCTCGCAGCGCGAACGCCCTGCGCCAGATCACGCACATGGGCGAGGACACTCTCGACCAGCGCGGGCGTCGCCTTGCCGTCCTTGTCGAGGCCGCTGGCCACGCGTTCAACGAGGACGGAGCCGACCACAGCGGCATCCGCGACGCGCGCGATGTCGGCGGCTTGTGCCGCGGTGCGGATGCCGAAGCCGACCGCAATCGGGAGTTTGGTGTGGCGCTTCAGTCGCGTCACCGCGGCGGTCACGACATCGGAGGTCGCCGATTTGGTCCCGGTGATGCCGGCGATAGCGACGTAATAGAGAAATCCCGCAGTGTTGGTGAGAACCTTCGGCAGGCGCTTGTCGTCGGTCGTCGGCGTGGCGAGCCGAATGAAATCGATCCCGGCCTGCTGCGCGGGTAAGCATAACTCGTCGTCATGTTCGGGCGGCAGGTCGACCACGATCAAACCATCGACGCCGGCAGCCTTCGCATCGGCCAGGAAACCCGCGACGCCATAGCGATAGATCGGATTGTAATAGCCCATCAGCACGATCGGCGTGGTGTCGTCGCCCGCGCGAAACTTCTTCACGATGGCGAGCACACCTTTGAGGGTCATGCCGGCTTTGAGGGCGCGCAGACCCGCCGCCTGGATCGCGGGCCCATCGGCCATCGGATCGGAGAACGGCACACCAACCTCGATCAGATCGGCGCCGGCTTGCGGCAAGCCTTCGAGGATGCTGGAGAAGCTCGCGGCATCCGGATCGCCGCAGGTGAGATAGGTGACGAGCGCGGCACGTCCCTCGCGTTTCAACGCATCGAACCGGTCGGCGATGCGGGTCACAGCGTGATTCCCTGCAACGCGGCGACGGTGTTGATGTCCTTGTCGCCGCGCCCCGACAGATTGACCACGACGAGGTGATCCTTCGGCAGCGTCGGCGCGAGTTTCTTCACATAGGCCAGCGCATGCGCCGATTCGAGCGCGGGGATGATCCCTTCGAGTCGGGTCAACAGCGCGAAGGCCTCGAGCGCCTCGTCATCGGTGATCGCGACGTACTCGACCCGCTTGCGATCGAAGAGCCAGGCATGTTCGGGGCCGATGCCGGGATAATCGAGCCCGGCCGAAATCGAATGTGCGTCGATGATCTGCCCATCATCGGTCTGGAGCAGGAAGGTGCGATTGCCATGCAGTACGCCGGGCGCGCCGCCATTGAGCGAGGCGGCGTGTTTGCCGGTCTCGATGCCGAAACCCGCGGCCTCGACGCCGATCATGCGGACGCTCGGGTCGTCGAGAAAAGGGTGGAACAATCCCATCGCGTTGGACCCGCCGCCGATGCAGGCGACGAGTGTGTCGGGAAGTCGTCCTTCCGCGCGCTGCATCTGCTTGCGCGTTTCCTCGCCGATGATGTTTTGGAAATCCCGCACCATCGCGGGATAGGGGTGCGGTCCCGCCACGGTGCCGATCAGGTAATACGTGTCCTCGACATTGGCGACCCAGTCGCGCAATGCCTCGTTCATTGCATCCTTGAGCGTCGCCGTGCCCGACGTAACCGGCCGGACCTCGGCGCCGAGCAGGCGCATACGGAAGACGTTTGGTTTCTGCCGCTCGATATCGGTTTCGCCCATATAGACGACGCAGGGCAGGTTGAAGAGCGCGCAGACCGTGGCGGTGGCGACGCCGTGCTGACCCGCGCCGGTTTCGGCGATGATGCGGCGCTTGCCCATACGCTGTGCCAGAAGAATCTGGCCGATCGTATTGTTGATCTTATGCGCGCCGGTGTGGTTGAGGTCCTCGCGCTTCAGATAGATTTTCGCGCCGCCATATTCGGCGGTCAGGCGCGGTGCGTAATAGAGCGGCGAGGGCCGGCCGACGTAATGCTCGAAGTAATAGGCCATGTCCTTGGCGAAGCCGGGATCGCGCTTGGCTGCGTCATAGGCCCGTTCGACCTCGAGGATGAGGGGCATCAGCGTCTCGGCGACGAAGCGACCGCCGAACATGCCGAAAAGGCCACGCTCGTCCGGTCCCGTACGATAGGTATTGGGCTGTGCCATGGCGTGGGTTTTAGCGGGAAACGGTGGTGGCCTCAAACGCGGCCCAACGCCTGCGCGCGGGCCAGAAACGCGCGGATTTTGTCGGGATCCTTCTCGCCGGGTCGGCGCTCGACGCCAGAAGACACATCGACCGTCTCGGCGCGCGAGGTTTTGACCGCTTCGGCCAGATTATCGACGTTAAGCCCGCCTGACAGCATCCAGGGCAGCGGCCAGCTGCGACGGCGCAGCAAGTCCCAGTCGAAGGCGAGGGCGTTGCCACCGGGCAGTGCGTTTTGCATGTCTTTAGGCGCCTTGGTGTCGAACATCAGCCAGTCGGCGACGGCGAAGAATTCCTTGGCCTGCTGGAGGTCGAGTTCGGACGCGACCTTAATCGCCTTCATCGTTTTGCGGCCATAGCGGCGCTTGATCGCGCCGATGCGATCGGGCGTCTCGCTGCCGTGAAATTGCAGCATGTCGAACGGCGCTTTGGCTAGGACCGCATCGAGCAATGTATCGTCGGGGTCGACGAATACGCCGACGCGGGTGATGCCGGGCGCGACGCTGCGCACCAATGGCGCTGCCTGTTCGGGCGTCAGATGACGCGGGCTCGGCGGATAGAAGACGAAGCCGGTGAACTGCGCGCCGCCGGCAACCGCGGCGGCCACGGCCTCGATGCTGTTGAGGCCGCAAATCTTGACCGCGACACTCATGACAATTCGGCGTGAATGGCGCGCGCCGCTTCGCCCGGATCGGCGGCTTCGGTGATCGGCCGGCCGATGACGAGATAATCGGCGCCGGCTTCGATCGCCGCACGCGGCGTGAGAACGCGCTTTTGATCGCCGACCGCGGCGCCGGCCGGCCGGATGCCGGGGACCACAACGAGGAAGTCTTTGCGGCAGGCCGCGCGGATGAGCGCCACTTCCTGCGGCGAGCAAACGACACCATCGAGTCCCGCTGCTTGTGCGAGCAGCGCGAGACGCTGCACCTGACTTTCGACCGGGCCGGTCTGGCCGGTGGCGGCGAGATCGCCCGCGTCGAGGCTGGTCAGCACCGTCACGCCCAAAAGCCTGGTGCGTGCGCCACCGCGCGCTTCGACGGCCGCGCGCATCATCGCCGCACCGCCGGCGCAATGGAGGGTGATCAGCAGCGGATCGAGCGGCAAGGCCGCGCGGATCGCACCCGCGACCGTATTCGGTATGTCGTGCAATTTGAGGTCGAGGAACACGTTCTTCTGATCGCCGGCGGCCTGGCGGATGCCGGCGGGTCCGTGCGCGACGAAGAATTCGAGACCGAGCTTCACGCCGCCAACCGCGCCAGCGGTTGCCGCGATCAGCGCCTGCGCGCGAGCCATATCGGGCGTGTCGATGGCACAGAGTATCGGATTGGTCGGCATTTAACCGTTCACCACCGTGTCGAGGGCGAGCGATGCGCCGGCCAGATCCTCGAGCGAATGCCCGACCGATTTGAACAATGTGATCTGCGTGTTGAAGCGCCGGCCGGCGCGGTCACCGCGCGTGAGGTCGAACAAATCGCCGGCGATGTCATGGTCGGTGATGATTCCCGCTTCCATCGGCGCGGCGATGTCGCCGGCTTCGCTGACTGCCGCGTCGCGGGTGTCGACGAAGATGCGTGCCTTGGTCATGGTGACATCGTCGGCCTCCCGCATCTGGCGCGATCGTCCGCCGACGAGGTCGATATGGACGCCCTCGGGCAGCCATTCGCCCATGAGGATCGGCTCGCGCGACGAGGTCGCGCAACAGATGATCTGCGCGCCGCGCACGGCTTTCTCGAGATTGGTCGTGGCGGCCACTTTGAGATTGCGGCGATCGAGGCGCTTGGCCAGCCGCGCGGCCTTGTCGTGATCGCGGCCCCAGACCAGAACGTTGTGAATGGGGCGCACGCTCGCATGCGCTTCGATGAGGTGAGCGGCAAGATTGCCGGTGCCGATCATCAAAAGCCGTTCGCAATCGGAACGCGCGAGATAGCTCGCTGCCAACGCGGATGCAGCGGCGGTGCGCCGTGCGGTCAATCCGGGCCCGTCGAGAATCGCCAGCGTCTCGCCGGTTTTCCCATCGCAGAGCAGATAGGTTCCGAGCCGCGCCGGTCTGTGCTGCGCGATATTGCCAGGAAATGTCGTCGTCATCTTGACGCCGAAATGCTTGCCCGCCTGCCAGGTCGGCAACAGGACCAGCGATCCGTTAGGCCCGTTGGGTACCGGAATTGTGTGAAGCTCGGCGGATGGCGTTTCGATATTTCGGGCGCGGAAGGCTTGCCTCAGTGCCTCAACCAATGCGGGGAATTCGAGTGCGGCCACCGTTTCGTTGTAACCGAGCACGCGCATCAGCGGACAAGCTCCTTGGTCGGCGGCTTCGCGGGTTCCTTGGCGGCGAGTTCGCGTTCCAGCGCCTCGATGCGGCGGCTGCGCGTGCGCGCTTCCCGGCGCCAGCGATGACCGTTGATCCAGGCAACGAACTCGCCGAGCAAAAATCCCGCGACCAGCGTCAGCAACACGATGAGATAAGTTGGCGCCGTGAGCGCCACGGGCAGCGGCCAGAAGGTCAGGTTGATCGGCTCGCGATTGGCGACGGCGAAGACGACGAGCACCAGCGCGAGCGGCGCGGTGATCAGCCAATGAACCAGCTTCATGGTTTCGCTCTAGGCCGCGTATGCAGCCGTCCTGTCAACCGTGCCCGCGCTACCGAATGGTCCGACGCTTGGTTGCGGCGGTTGCGTGGGCAAAAAGAGAAGAACTACGCCCCGTTATTCAACCGGGCGCGCATTTCCTTGCCGGTCTTGAAGAAGGGGATGTGCTTCTCGTCGACCTGGACACTCTGGCCGGTGCGCGGATTGCGCCCGAGGCGCGCCTCGCGGCGCTTGACCGAGAATGCGCCGAACCCGCGCAACTCGACCCGATCGCCACGCGACAGCGCATTCGAAATCTCGTCGAAGATCGTCGTCACGATCCGCTCGACGTCGCGCTGATAGAGATGCGGATTGCGCTCGGCCAGTTGCTGGATCAGTTCGGATTTGGTCATGGTGACGTATGCCCCAGGGCTTGGCCGGCTCGCTTGATGCTGAGCCTGCCAAACCCTTTGATGGCCGTCAAGCCACTCAATTTTATTCCTTTTCCGCCTTTTCGCGTTTGCTCAAAGCGGCGCCCAGAATGTCGCCGAGGCTCGCGCCACTGTCGGAGGAACCGAACTCCGCCATTGCTTGCTTGTCCTCGTCGACTTCGCGAGCCTTGATCGACAGCGTTGCCTTGCGGGTGGCGCGGTCGAGGCCGGTGATCTTGGCGTCGAACTTTTCGCCGACCGCGAAACGGTCGGGGCGTTGCTCGGCGCGATCACGCGACAGTTCCGACTTGCGGATGAAACCGGGCAAGCCATTGGCCAGCTCGACTTCGAGCCCGCCCTCGGTCTGCATAGTGACGGTGCAGGTGACGACATCGCCCTTCTTTACCGACGTGACGCTCGATTCGAGCGGATCGGCGGCGAGCTGTTTGATGCCGAGGCTGATGCGCTCTTTCTCGACGTCGACGTCGAGGACGCGCACCTTGACCATGTCGCCCTTCTTGTAGTCGGCGATGGCCTGTTCGCCCGGCTTCTTCCAGTCGAGGTCCGAGAGATGAACCATGCCGTCGATGTCGCCGGGCAGACCCACGAACAGACCGAATTCGGTGATGTTCTTGATCTCGCCTTCGAGCTCGGTGCCGACCGGGTTCTTCTCGGTGAAGGCTTCCCACGGATTGTCCATGCACTGCTTCAAGCCGAGGCTGATGCGGCGCTTCTGCGGATCGACGTCGAGAACCTGGACTTCGACTTCCTGGCTGGTCGAGACGATCTTGCCGGGATGGACGTTCTTTTTGGTCCAGCTCATTTCGGAAACGTGCACCAGGCCTTCGACGCCGGGCTCGAGTTCCACGAAGGCGCCGTAATCGGTGATGTTGGTCACGCGGCCCTTGAAGCGGGCGTTGGCCGGGTATTTGAGTTCGACGCCTTCCCATGGATCGGCCTCGAGCTGCTTCATGCCCAGGGAGATACGCTGGGTCTCGGCGTTGAAGCGGATGACCTGGACCTTCACGGTCTGGCCGATATGGAGCGCCTCGGACGGATGGTTGATGCGCCGCCAGGCGATGTCGGTGACGTGGAGGAGACCATCGACGCCGCCGAGATCGACGAACGCGCCGTAATCGGTGATGTTTTTGACGACGCCGTTGAGGACCTGGCCCTCTTTCAGCGAGGCGACGAGTTCCGAGCGGGCTTCCGCGCGGCTTTCCTCGAGGACGGCACGGCGCGAGACGACGATATTGCCGCGCGAGCGATCCATCTTGAGGATCTGGAACGGCTGCGGCGTGCCGAGCAGCGGGGTGATGTCGCGAACCGGGCGAATGTCGACCTGGCTTCCCGGG
This sequence comes from uncultured Rhodospirillales bacterium, assembly GCA_903828515.1. Classification (GTDB taxonomy): domain Bacteria; phylum Pseudomonadota; class Alphaproteobacteria; order ATCC43930; family CGMCC-115725; genus CAIKMD01. The sequence continues at coordinate 496,554 of CAIKMD010000003.1, forward strand.
AGGAACGCCACGGCGCCCGAGAGATCGACGGTGAAGCCGCCTTTGACGCGGCCGAAGATCACACCATTGACGCGCTCATTGGCCTGGAAGCTCTTTTCGAGCAGCGTCCATGCCTCTTCGCGGCGTGCTTTTTCGCGCGAGAGCTGGGCTTCGCCGTTCTTGTCTTCCATCCGTTCGAGGTAAACCTCGACGATGTCGCCGGGTTTGATTTCGGCGGGGCGGCCAGGGGCCGCGAATTCTTTGAGGGCGACGCGGCCTTCCGATTTGAGGCCGACATCGATCAGGACGGAGTCGTTTTCGATCGCGAGGACGCGGCCTTTGACCACGGTTCCTTCGAGTCCTGATGCAGTTCCGAGCGATTCATCCAGAAGAGCGGCAAAGCTTTCCTTTGCCGGTTGTGCGGTTTGAGCAGTAGCCATTGATTTTCCAAGCCTCCCCCGAAAATTCCATCACGGGTGCCGCGTCGGGGAAGCGGCTTACCGTGGGCCGCCGCTTTAATCGGGTGCGGCAGCGTGAACCCGGCATTCTGCAACAGCCTCAGCGAGGCTTTCCGGCGAGCTTCTTTTCCACGAGGTCGACCGCCTCTTTGAAGGCGGCGTCGGCATCGAGCGCCGTGGTGTCGAGCAACAGCGCATCATCAGCCTGTTTCAAGGGCGCCGTCGGGCGGCCTCGGTCGCGGGCGTCGCGTTGCTCGATGTCTTGCAGAACGCGCTGGTATATAGCTTCCGCGCCACTTTCCTGCAACTCCTTGAAGCGCCTCGACGCTCTGGCTTCGGCGCTGGCCGTGACATAGAGCTTCACCTCGGCATCGGGACAAATCACGGTGCCGATGTCGCGGCCGTCGAGGATGGCGCCTTTTGCCCCCGGTGGGGGGTGGCGGGCGAAGTTCCGCTGGAAGTCCAGGAGCGCCGCCCGCACGCCGGGATGGGCGGCGACCACCGATGCGGCCTGCGAAACCCGGTCTTCGGTCAGTCGCGATCCTTCGAGATCCGCCGGGCCGATTCGCCGGGCTACCGTCTCGGCGGCTTGGGAATCGGCGGGATTCTGCCCGGAATCGAGGATTTTCCAGGCAACAGCCCGGTACAGTTTCCCGGTATCGAGGCAGGCGAAGCCGTAATGTCGGGCGAGGCGCCGCGACAGGGTGCCCTTACCCGATGCGGCCGGCCCGTCGATGGCGATGATCATGGGGTGTTGGCGCTCAGGAATGGGCGGCGACGATGGTGCCGCCCAGCCCGTTGATGAGGGTGACGAAGTCGGGAAAGCTGGTGGCGATGGTCGCGCCGTCGTCGATCGTGACCGGCCGGCGCGCCGCCATGCCGAGCACCAGGAACGACATGGCGATGCGATGGTCGAGCGCGGCGGAAACCGCGGCGCCACCGTCGGGCCGCTCGCCGGTGCCATCGACGATCAGGCTGTCGCCATCGATTTCAACTTTGACGCCACAATCGGCAAGGCCCTGAGCGATCGCCGCGAGCCGGTCGCTTTCCTTGACCCGCAGCTCGGCGAGACCGTGCATCACCGTGCGCCCTTTGGCGAAGGCGGCGGCGACCGCGAGGATCGGATATTCGTCGATCATGCTCGGTGCACGTTCGGCGGGAACCGTTACGCCTTTGAGGAGGCTGGCGCGAATGCCGAGATCGGCGACCGGTTCGCCGCCCTCTATGCGGCGATTGTTGAATTCAATATCCGCGCCCATCTCGAGCAGCGTCTCGAACAAGCCGGCGCGCAAGACGTTGATGCCGATGCCCTCGATCGTGATGGCTGATCGCGGCAACAACAGTGCGGCGACGGCGGGGAACGCCGCCGAGGATGGATCGCCGGGAATAATCAGATCGGCGGCTTTGAGTTCGGGCTGGCCGGTCACGGTGATGCGGCGCCCGCCCTCATTGGTCGGTTGCGACGTCACGGTCGCCCCGAAATGCCGCATCAGATTTTCGGTATGATCGCGCGAGGCCAGCGGCTCGATCACCGTGGTGGCGCCGGGCGCGGAGAGGCCGGCGAGCAGGATTGCCGATTTCACCTGGGCCGAGGCGACCGGTGTCGCATAAGTGATCGGCATCGGTTCGGCGGCACCGGTGAGCGCGAGCGGCAGTCGGCCGCCGGCGCGGGCGGCGACGCGGGCGCCCATGCGGGTCAGGGGCTCGGTCACGCGCGCCATCGGGCGCCGGCACAAGGACGCGTCGCCGGTGAAGAAGGCGGTCAGATCATGACCGGCGACCGCACCCATCAGAAGACGCGCGCCGGTGCCGGAATTGCCGAGATCGAGCAGCCCGTCCGGCTCCTGGAAGCCGCCAATACCAACGCCATCGACGGTCCAGATGCCGTCCTCGCTGCGCGTGATGCCGGCGCCCAAGGCGCGCATCGCGCCTGCCGTACACAACACGTCTTCACCCTCCAGAAGCCCTTCGACGCGGGTGCGTCCGACGGCCAATCCGCCGAGGATGAGGGAGCGGTGCGAGATCGATTTATCGCCCGGTACGCGGCAGCTCCCGTTGAGTGGGCCAGCGCTGCCGGAGGAGAGTGGTGTGGTGGATGCAGTTGACATAATTGCAGAAGTCTCTACCACACCGCGCCGGGCAGAGAACAGGCCCGGGAAATTTTGCTTTTGACAGCGGCGGCTTGGCGTGGCAATTGGCCGAGCGAGGCGGCACCCGGTGGTGCCGAAGCCGAGACGGAGACGAGTGTGGCGAAAGCGGAATGGGGAACGAAGCGGCTGTGCCCGAATTGCGGCACGCGCTATTACGACATGCGCCACGATCCGATTGTCTGTCCGCGCTGCGGTGCGGCCTTCGATCCGGAGGCGCTGTTGAAGACGCGTCGCACGCGTGCGGTGGCGCCTGCCGCGGTCGAAACAGTTGCCGAGGACGAGATCGAACCGGATCTTGGCGCCGAGGAAGTGGCGGACCCAAGCGTGGCCGATGCGGCCTTGCCGCTGGGAACCGGCGAGGAAGAAGACGCCGTCGATGCTGACGCCGACGACGAGGATGAAGAGGAAGAAGAAGTTCCCGAAGACGCGTCCGAACTCGGCGAGGATGAAGACGACATGGCCGAGGCGATCGAGAACGTCGACGAGGATGAAGAATAGCGCTTCGAAAAAAGCGCGGGGTCATAGCTCAGATGGGAGAGCGCTACAATGGCATTGTAGAGGTCCGGGGTTCGATTCCCCGTGGCTCCACCAGTTAAAGACGACGATGTAAAAGGGCCCGGCGATTGCCGGGCCCTTTGGCGTTTCAGAACGACGATCTCTGCCCGGCCCTCGGGTTCATGCCGCCAGGCCGGTGCGGCATCCTCTAGTTGACGATCAGCGTCGTGGCATCCGGGGCGGGTTGCTGCAACAGTTTCAACTGTTTCATGATTCCGATCCAAAGGTCGAAATCGCTGGGCTTCAAGTCGAGCGCGAGGTCCACCGGCGCGCTGGCGGCGCCGAGATATTTCTGCTGAATCGCGTCGGTTTGCGCCTGATTGTCGGGTATGAACTTCATCGCCTCGATGAGCGCGGCGCGGAATTCACGCACGGCCGCAAGGTTGGCCGTGGCCCAGTCGCGGGTCGAGCCGTAGATCGCGGCGACGATGTGCGGATTGACCTCGGAGATGAAGTCGAGCGAACGCGTTCCCGCGCCGCTTGCGACGATGCGTGACCGGATCGGCTCGAGCGCGACGGCCGCATCCAGTTGACCTGCCTTGAGGCGATCGCCCATCTGCGGAAATGGCGTCTCGATCAGCGTAACCAGGTCGGGCGCCACATTGCGGTCGAGCAGCCACTTCTTGAGCAACATGTCGATGGCGCTGTTGATGCCGGGGCGGCCGACCTTCAAGCCAACCAGGTCCTGCGCCTTGGCGATGGTCACGCCCGGACGCGTGATGAAGCTCGAACTGGCATGTTCAGCGTTGAGTGATCCGACGGCTGCCACCGCGACCAGGTCGAGGCCGCTGTCGTTGGCCAGGAGCAGCAAGGGTGGCGAGATCGACGCGATCTGCAAACTGCCGGCCTGCAGCGCGGGAGGACCCAGCGCCGTGGTCGCGAGGTTGCTGAGCGTCACGTCGAGCCCGTGTTTTTCGAAGATGCCGGCATCCTTGGCGACGAAGGTCGCCAAGAAATCCGACGTCGCCGAATAGCTGATCGCCAGTTTAGTCGCCGGTTGCGCGAGGGCGGGCATCGCCGCCATGACGATCGTTGCGACAAGCGTCAGCATTCGTTTGGTCGTCATGCGGCGTCCCCGTCATTGAAAGAGGTAGTGTCCCTAAAGCTGACCCACGGCGAGTGCGCTCTTGCCGTATGCCGGAGCGGTTTCGTCAACATAAAGTCCGCGATGGGTCGCCACCGCCATCAGGTCGCGCCAATGGCGTTGCATCGGATTGTCATCGAAGAGCGCGTGGCCGCCGGCCGCGGCGAAAAGATGTTGTACGGCGGCGAGACATTGATGGCTGATGAAGCCGGCCTGGAATCGCGCTTTGGCCTTTTCATGGGCGGTTAACGCGCCGCCGCTCTCGAGCAGGCGGATCCAGTGGGCCAGTGCCGCCGCGAGATAGGCCGCGTTGGCTTCGACCTGCGCATTGGCGTTGGCGAGACCTTGTTGCGTGCTGCCGAATTCCATCGATGGCATGCCGCGTCCGGCGCGTTTGCGTGTGTGATCGAGATAAAGTTTCACGAAGCCTTCGGCGATGCCGACGGCCAGCGCGGCGAAGCCCAGCGCTGCGACCGAGGCGCGCGGCGTGCGGAACACGGCGGCGCGATTGATCAGCGTGCCGGGGCCGGTGCCGTCGTCGCTGTGAATATGATCCTGGAAGCGGTGCGCCGGTACGATGCAATCCTTGACGACAAAACTCTTGCTGCCGGTGCCGGCCAGACCGGCAACATGCCAGTCGTCGATGATTTCGACATCAGCGCGCGGGATAAGAAAATCGAAATAACGCGGTGGTTGGCCGTCTTCTTCGAGGAATCCGCCGCAGAGCAGCCATTGCGCGTGATCGATGCCGCTGGCGAAGCCGAAGCGGCCGGACAGGATGGCGTCGGTGCCGCGACGTCGTGCCTTCCCGGAAGGCGCGACACTCGCGGCGATGCGCGCATCGTGATCGCCGCCCCAGATTTCTTCCTGAGCTTCGAGCGGATAGGCACCGACATACTGGGTGTGGTCGTTGAGAACATTGGCGACCCAGGCTTGCGAGGCGCAGCCTTGCGCGAGGATGCGATTGACCTCGCTGAGCACGTCCCAGCCATATTCGAAGCCGCCGAAACGCGCGGGACGGCAGATCTGCAAAAGCCCGGCTTGCTGGAGGTCGGCGATGGTTTCGGGCGGGCACTGGCGCAGCGTCTCGCAGCGTCCGGCGCGGGATGCGAGCACGGGAATGAGCGCCGTGGCGCGGCGGTAGAGTTCGTCAGGGGTCGGATGGGCGGCTGTTTGCGGCATGTCCCCGGTCATGCATGGAGCGCGTTGGTCGCGCTGCTCTTTCCGGCTCGCCGATGGTGTGGTTTGGCGCTAGTCTCGCGCGACCTCTTCGGGGTCATAGCTCAGATGGGAGAGCGCTACAATGGCATTGTAGAGGTCCGGGGTTCGATTCCCCGTGGCTCCACCAGACGCGCGGGAGGCCGGGATTTCGTTCCGGCCTCCCGTCGTTTTGGGTGATCAAAAAAGACAACCCCGAGCAGATCCGTGCACCTGCCTAAAAAATAGGCAGACGCGGCGCGGCGGTGTCCCGGCCCGGTCAGGACGGTTTCCCGAAGACCCGCCTGATTCGAAATAATTGTGTCGTTTCAATTATTTATACTAGGATCGCCGGATTGGCGCGGGGATTGCTAACGCGGACGGTACGGAGGAGTTTCAGCTTTGCCTGATACCGATACGACCCCACCGGCGCCCGTCGTTGCGTTCGACGAGACGGGCCTGCCCGGCGAATGCCTGCCGCAATACGACCTCATCCGGCGCTGGCTGGACGAGACGCCGCGCGACTTCATCGAGCTGAAGCGCCGCGAGGCGGAATTGCTGTTCCGCCGCATCGGCATCACCTTCGCGGTCTATTCCGAGGGCGGCAATCCCGAGCGCCTGATCCCGTTCGACATCATCCCGCGTGTCCTCGATCCCGCCGAGTGGACGATGATGTCGCGCGGCCTCACGCAACGGGTGAAGGCGCTCAACGCCTTCATGCGCGACATCTATCACGAGCGCGAAATCCTTCACGCCGGCAAGATCCCCGCCGAGCTCGTCCTGCACAATGACGGCTTCCGTCCCGAGATGCAGGGCTTCGACGTGCCGCACGACACCTACGCGCATATCTCGGGCATCGACATGGTCCGCGTCGGCCCGAAGGAATTCTTCGTGCTCGAGGATAATTGCCGCACGCCCTCGGGTGTCTCCTACATGCTGGAGAATCGCGAGGCGATGATGCGCCTCTTTCCCGATCTCTATTCGCGCCACCGCATCGCGCCGGTCTCGCATTACCCCGAGGAACTGCGCGACACGCTCCGCAGCGTCGCGCCCCCGAACTGCGAGGGCGAGCCGACCATCGTGCTACTCACCCCCGGCGCCAATAACAGCGCCTATTACGAGCATTCGTTCCTCGCCGACGAAATGGGGATCGAGCTGGTCGAGGGCGTCGACCTGGTGATCGACGAGAACATCGTCTACATGCGCACGACCGAGGGCCTGCGCCGCGTCGACGTGATCTATCGGCGGCTCGACGACGATTATCTCGACCCGCTGACCTTCCTGCCGGACTCGCTGCTCGGCACGCCCGGTCTTTTCAACGCCTATCGTTCGGGCAACGTCACCCTCGCCAATGCAGTGGGCACCGGCATCGCGGACGACAAGGCGATCTATCCGTTCGTCCCGGCGATGATCAAATTCTATCTCGGCGAGGAGCCGATCCTCTCCAACGTGCCGACCTATCGCTGTTCGGAAAAAGACGATCTTGCGTATGTGCTCGAACATCTCGACGCGCTGGTGGTGAAGGAGACGCGTGGCTCGGGCGGCTACGGCATGCTGGTCGGCCCGCACGCGACGAACGCCGAACGCCAGATGTTCGCGGCTAAGCTCAAAGCCAAGCCCTATGACTACATCGCGCAGCCGACGCTGGCGCTCTCGACCTGCCCGACCTTCGTCGAGAACGGCATCGCGCCGCGCCATGTCGACCTGCGGCCCTTCGTTCTGTCGGGCAAGGAGATCCGCATCGTGCCGGGCGGCCTCACGCGTGTTGCCCTGCGCGGCGGCTCGCTGGTGGTCAATTCGAGCCAGGGCGGCGGCACCAAGGACACCTGGGTTTTGGAAAGCGTGGGCGATGCTGAGCCGCACCGCCGATAGCCTTTACTGGCTGGCGCGCTATGTCGAGCGCACCGAGAACGTCGCCCGCATCGTGCTGGTCGGCCACCGCATGGCCTCGATGGCGCGCTCCTTGGGAAGTTCGGGCGACGAATGGCTCTCGACCCTGATCGCCACCGGCTGCGAGCCCGGCTTCTTCGAGAAATATTCCGAGCCCAGCGCGGCTTCGGTGATCGATTACCTGGTGCGCGATCCGGATAACGTCTCAAGCGTGTTCTCGTGCTTGGAGACGGCGCGGCGCAACGCCCGCGCGGTGCGCACGGCGCTGACTGCCGACATGTGGGACGCGCTCAACGAAACCTGGCTCAAGCGCGCGAATACGCCTCGCAGAAGATGACGATCGACAACGCGCCGGCCTTTCTCGAATGGGTGCGCGAGCGGTCGCAACTCTTCAACGGCGCTTACGACAGCACGATGCTGCGCAACGACGCGTTCTATTTCACCCGGCTCGGCACGTTTCTGGAGCGCGCCGACAACACCGCGCGCATCCTCGACGTCAAATATTACGTCCTCCTGCCGCAGGACGAAGGCGTGGGCGGCGCGCTCGATTACTATCAATGGCAATCGATCCTGCGCTCGGTCTCGGCGCTCCGGGCCTATCACTGGGTTTATCGCGACCGGCTGCAGCCCTGGTCGATCGCCGAATTGCTGATGCTGCGGCGCGAAATGCCGCGTTCGCTGATCTCGTGCTACGACCAGATCACCCGCTATCTCGACCTCATCGCCGATGCCTATGGCGGCAAGCGCGGCGAATGCCACCGTCTGGCCGGCGAGGCGCATGCCCAGTTGCGCTATGGCCGCATCCAGAAGATTTTCCAGTCGGGCCTGCATGAATTCCTCACCGAATTCATCGACCGGTCGATTCTGCTGGGCAGCGAGATCAGCAACCTCTATCTCACCTGACATGCGCCTCACCGTCCGCCACCAGACCTCGTACACCTATTCGAAGCCGATCACCTATGCGATCCAGACGCTGCGCCTGTCGCCGCGTCCGTATGAGGGTCTCAACGTGATCGCCTGGCGGGTGCGCGGCGCCGCGCGCCACGAATTGCCCAGCTTCATCGACGGCTACGGCAATCTGGTTCACTGCCACACCGTCAACCACACGCATGACAGCGCGATCGTGACGGTCGAGGGCGAGGTCGAGACGCGGGCGACCGACGGCATCATTCGCGGCGCCGAGGAAACCCTGCCGCCGCTGTTCTTTCTGCGCACCACGCGGCTCACCGCGGTCGACCCCGCGATCGAAGACATGGCGCAATCGCTCCCCGGCGCCGGGTTCGAACGCCTCCTGGCGCTGATGCACGGGGTTCATGCGCGCCTCGCCTATACCGCCGGTTCCACCCAATCCAACACCACCGCCGCCGAGGCGCTGAAACTTGGTGCCGGCGTCTGCCAGGACCAGGCGCATCTGTTCATCGCGGCGGCGCGCGCGCTCAAGGTCCCGGCGCGCTATGTCGGCGGCTATCTCTGGGCCGGCAGCGGCGACGAGAACCAGGCGAGCCACGCCTGGGCCGAGGCCTATCTGCCCGAATTCGGCTGGATCGGGTTCGATCCGACCAACCGGACCCAGCCGGGCGAGGCCTATATCCGCGCCAGCATCGGGCTCGATTACTGGTCGGCGGCGCCGGTGCGCGGCGTGCGGCGCGGCGAGGGCGAGGAAGCCCTGAGCGTCAAGGTGAAGGTCAAGGACTGGGCCGCCCAGCAGCAACAGCAACAGCAGCAGTAACGGCCGAACCGCTCCGGAGATTTTTCTCGATGCGCCGCGCGTTTTCGCTCGTCTCGACCCGGTCGCGCGACGCACAATGCTCCCGCGGCGCCGAACCAAACGACCGCCAAAGAATCAGAGGAAACGGACGATGACGTATTGCGTCGGGCTTTATCTCAAGGACGGACTCGTCATGCTGTCCGACACCCGCACCAACGCGGGCGTCGACAACATCTCGATCTTCTCGAAGATGCATGTCTACGAGATCCCGGACGAACGATTCATGACGGTGATGACCGCCGGCAACCTCGCGGTGAGCCAGGCCGTGGTGAACATGCTCCACGAAGGGATCGAGAACGGCGAACGGCTCGAGACGCTCTACACCGTGCCCAGCATGTTCCGCGCCGCGCAACTGGTGGGCGAGGCGGTGCGCCGCGTCTTCCGCACCGACGGCCCGACGCTCGAGGCGCAAGGTTTCAAGTTCGACGTCTCGCTTCTCTTGGGCGGCCAATTGCGCGGCCGCGGCATGCGGCTTTTCCAGATCTATGCCGCCGGCAATTTCATCGAGGCGACGCCCGACACGCCGTTCCTGCAGATCGGCGAAACCAAATACGGCAAGCCGATCCTCGATCGTGTTTTGCAATACGACACCGATCCGCGCGACGGGGTAAAGCTCGTGCTCGTGTCGATGGATTCGACCCTGCGCTCGAACCTCACCGTCGGCATGCCGATCGATTTGATGGTCTATCGCCGCGACGGCATGAAGGCGGAGATAAGACGCCGCATCACCGACGCCGATCCCTATTTCCAGATGATCAGCAAGGGCTGGTCGGACGCGTTGCGCGAAGCGTATCGCGCGGTGCCAAGGCCGGATTGGATGGGGTGAGGGGCGCGGGCGTAGACCGCGCTCTTGAAAGGTATGGGGCATTTTGTTGAGCAAAATAGAAGCGCCAGTCACGTACTGAGCGTCCGAGCCGCTTTAAGACGCCCCCAATAACCGCCTTACGGCTCAAGAAAAGACTGATGAGACATCGATTAAAGTTTCTGACCAACGACGATATCGTACTTCCAGTCCTTCGTGAGCCCCTCCTTTGCGGGAAAAATTTTAGTCGCAAAGCGAGCAAATTCCATTTGTTCCTGCAGCAAGGTACTAGGAAGTGGGTAGTAAGGTACGACCAGCGTCTCGGGGGTCACTTTAGCGCCGTAAACGGTAAGAACGATTAGTGCTCGATTTACCGGTCGAGTGAACGAGTGATCAACGTCGTGATGTATCCAAGTATGAAAGTGTACATCACCGAATTCTTGGTGTTTTCCGGTGTCGTGACGACTGGTCCGTATATGCCAAGCTTTCTCGTTTTCGTGATATTGAAGTTCCTTGTAGATAGGGACGCCAGCAATCACATCTTCGCGAACGTATTTTTTTGTATCGATAATTAGGAGCCCGCCCGGATTAAGCATATTGCTGAAATTTGAGAGCGCTTGATGCATGTATTCAGGGGTGGCCGGGATATGACAAAAGGAATTGGAGGTGTTCACAATTAAATCAAATTTCTTGTTTTCAAATTCTTTTTGTTCAAGATTTAGAGCCACCCAATTCAATGGCTCGTCAATCAATCGCTCAAGACTAACCCCTAGCTTTCGGCAATTCTCTTTCGCAAATTTCAGCATCTCTGCAGAACCATCGCAGCCGATTACGTCGTAACCCGCCTTACTAAAGGCAACATACGAATTTCCTGTTCCGCAAGCACAGTCGAGAACACGCGGCCTCTTCCCCTGCGGCGCGGAAAACGATGCGCCGTAATCTTCAACAATCTTTCGTATCGTTTCGAACGGTTGACCGGAATGCCAGTGTCCTTCGTACCAGCAATCATACCATTTTGCTTCGACGTCATATGCCGTTTCACGAAATTTTCGCGCCGCCGCGGCTATCAATCTTCCTCTTTCAGTTTTCATCAAGAAATTTTTTGTGAGGTCGATAGAGATGCGTCTGGCAACACTCTCAGGTGTGGTGAAGTAGCTGCACACCTGGTCGGATAATATACGCTCTTTCAATTGTGCTAACGCGATACGATCTTGCTCGTTCGTTTCTATGTGCTTGGGTAGGACTGCGACATCTGGACTTAAAATGTAGGCCAGCATCGGACGTTTGAGTTCTTTGGCCCGGTTAATCTCGTGATGTGTATACGAGAGATCGCTTTCGCTAGGTTTGTGACCGTACCGTGTGCCCAGCATACAAATTACGACGTCACACTTTTCAATGCCGTCGAGGCAGACTTCCAGTGGCGGGTGCGGCGCTGCCCCGAACTTTTCCATTCCGAGAAATGTCAGCTCATAATCCGTGATGACCGATTGAACCAACTCACGATGAGCCTGAAGATCTTCATAAGTGCTCGACAGAAAAACTTTCATAATAACGCCCCTATTAAATTCGTTCGGGACTAACCGAGGGCTGTTCAGCTTCCGGGACAATCACTGCGGTATACTTGATTTATTCTGCAACAAAAATGTCACGGCGAGCAAGGTGCTTATGCGCCGGCTCTCGCTTCGCTAACTTGATGGCGTTAGTGTTTGAAAGTATCCCAGTATCGACTAGTGATCGCTTGTTCTTCGTCTCCTACCGCGTAAGGGTAAATTTCCGCAGCACTAAGACGCGAATGTCCAAGTCATTTCTTTAGTGGGTTGATGGGGACACCAAACTGGAAAACCGCGACCCCAATGGTTGACGCATGCCATTGGGCATCGCTTGCCGTGAGCTAGGCGGTGCGGCGCGTTTTTCGCACCGACGGCTCGACGCCCGACACGCCGTTTCGGAAAATCGGCGAAATCAAATACGGCAAGCCGATTCTCGACCGCGTGCTGCAATACGACGCCGATCCGCGCGTCGGGGTGAAGCTGCTGCTGGTGTCGATGGATTCGCCCCGGCGCCTGAAGCTTACCGTCGGCATGCCGACCGACCTCATGGTCTATCGCCGCGACGGCATGAAGGCCGAGATCCGGCGCCGCATCACCGAGGCCGATCCCTATTTCCAGATGATCAGCGAGGGCTGGTTGGACGCGCTGCGTGAAGCGTATTGCGCAGTACCGCGGCGGGATTGGATGGGGTGAGGCTTAGTCTATGCAAATCAACAAAATTTCTCATTTTGTCCATTTCAGTATCGTAAAAGTTATTGAATAACTTCGATTGAAGTATTTGATTTATCGCACCGAGCTATTTTTATATTGGGCTCTGAGTTCGAGTTGCGCCGGCTTACGCATATGCGGGTGTATCAAATCTCTGCCGGAACGAAGGTAAATTTGCACCTCCACACCTATTTATGGTATGTATAGGATATGAACGCCCAGGCAGTATTTGCAGGCCTTTCCGTGCTTGCGGTTGTCTTTTGTGGAGTCGGGATTTGGTCTTTTCGAAAGAAGGGATTTCAATCGATCTCAGACTTCTTCCTCGGCGATCGTGCCGTACGGCCCTCTCTAATTGTCAGCCTTCTCGTAGCAGGCTCATTTTCGCTCAATGGGATGCTTTACCAAATTTATCTTGGCTACAAGATCGGCCTCTGGGCGCTTGTCCCTCAGGCGTTTTGGGCACTCTCATTTTTTTGGCTCTCGCGCTATACAGAGAAAATACGCTCTTCGACGGGCTTGCATAAATTGCTTGGTGAGGTGTTTTCACAGAACACTCGTAAGCTCGCGGCCCTTTGTTCAATCATTGGGCTTGGTCTTCAGATCGGATGGGAATTCGAGGTCGCAAAATCGGCATTTTCAGGGCTAACGATTCCCCCACTACCTGCGCTCAGTGTTGAATTTGCTGTTGCCACCGTTCTCGCGATTGCGACCTTTTACACATTATCAGGTGGTCTTCGTTCAAATTCTTTGAGTGACTTACTCGAAAATTTTCTTAAGGGCGCTTGCTTCGTACTGCTCTTTCTCCTCGTGATCGGAGTTAGTCATATCTTCTCGACGCCTGACTGGGGCAGAGCGTTACTTCCACCAGTGAACGTTGCTGTTACCGAGCTAACATGGGTTGGCGTGCCAACAAATATCTTGTTTAGCATCGCGTGGCAGTTCGTTGATATTGGAACTTGGCAAGCAGTTGTTGCCACCAAATCTGAGACAGGTACGGATGCCGCTGCACGTTCTCTACGACGCGCAGGATACTGGGTATTCGTAGCACCTGGCATAATCGGGACTGCAATAGGCATTGCTTTAGTTGGAAATTCGCTTGACGCGAATTCTGTCCTTCCAGCGGTCATCAAATTAGTTGGCGACGCACCGTGGATGACCTTTACGCTGACACTAGCGATTTCGGCCACGGCAATGTCGTTCATAGGCACAACATTGTTGGCAATCGCTTTCACTTTAATAACCGATCTACTTTATCCCGCTACCGTCGATCGCGAGAAGTTGCTTTTGCCGCCAAGTGCTGAAACCCGATCAGATCCGGAATACCAGAGAGCAGTGATCTCTATCGTGAGCTGGACCCGAGTTGCCTTGGTGGTAGTTGCACTCGTCGGCACGTACGTGTTGGAAGAAATATCCTATGCCTTTGGGTTAGGGCTTTTCGATCAGGTTTACATTGTCATTATCACGCAACTCGCGCTCTTCGGCCCAGTTATGGTCGCGTTGAAAGGCCGACAGCCCTATAGGTTCAGTGGTGAGTTATCGGTCCTAGTTGCACTAGTATTCGGTATTGGGTTTGCCGTCGTTGGCGTCATCTTTCACAACGCGGATTTAACCACTGGGGCATCTATTATCGGTCTTGGATTGTCACTAGCTATCGCACTACTTCTTTCGACAAAAGCTATTCGCGTTGTCGCCGGACCTACTCCAGCAACTCCACTGGAGACGCAAGGCGAGGGGCAAGCCAAGTGATCCCGTTGCTAATCACGGTGGGCGTGATGGCGATATTGATCACCTTGGCATTCAAGGGCGACGCTCTGGTGTGGGTGTTGCCGACCTACCGGCGGTTCCGTCGTGTCGTTCGAGAAATGGAGCTAGCGACAGTTTCTGCAGTTAAGACACCAACTTCTGAGCGTCTCACACTGGGGCGTATTGGCGTTCGGCGAGTGCCAGAACTTTTTGACACGTCGTTGGTAAGCGCAGAAGACATAAGCATTCGAAATTGCTTTGGAGCAATTTTTTTAAAAGACGAGATATTAGAAGAAGTCGTCAATACCGTCCGCATCAACGCTGGTATTGTCGTAATTGCTACATTCTTCGGGGGGCTTTGGGTTGCGTTGCAGCCCGAGACAGTTGCAAAACTCACGGCGGCTGACCCTGTTTCGTTTATATTCACTTTCATTCAAATATTATTTGATTCCCATTTGGTGCTCATTACCGAGCTTGCCGTTATCGGATTCTACGTTATCTTTCTTTTTCACAACAGAATTCTTCTACTAAGAGTGATGCGACAAATGAGAAGCCAATCCCATGAGTAATGATGCCGCGCTAAAGGTGATTTGGAACTATGATCTCGCCGTAATAGGTGAGCGAGTCCGTGAAGAATATCCGAGTCTGCGCTTGCGTTATGCGGCCTATGAACTGGAGCTTAGAAAATTTTTCGGGCTACTAGTGGGGCAATCAATTCCGATTGCCATGATATCTCCTCGTATCGACGCAATTTGGCACACATTCCTGTTGTTCACCCCGATGTATCGAGATTTTTGTGAACAAGCGTTTGGCTTTTATGTCGACCATCTGCCTCGAACAGGCGCCACTCCGATTCCGGAAGATGCGATTTGGAATTTTTTTGATGCGTACACAAACCAATATGGCGATGTTTGCGAGGAATGGTTTCACGACCTTCCGCTGTCAACTATCGCGGCGTTGAGGAATCGCGAAATGCCCAAGAATCTCCGATGGTCTGGTTGGATTCCGAATAGAGCTTCAACCAGACCAAGTTGCGGGCCTTGGTTTCGTCCAGTTTGATCAGCTCACTAAATAACATATCCTACTCTGTTCACTGATCTCAATTGCGGGCTGCAATACGACACCGATCCGAGCGACGGAGTGAAACTCGTGCTCGTCTCGTTGGACTCGACCCTACGTCGCATCACTGAGGCTGATCCCTATTTCCAGGTGATCAGCAAGGGCTGGTCGGATGCGTTGCGCGAAGCTTATCGCGCGGTGCCAAGGCCGGATTGGATGGGGTGAGGGTGGCACTGTCGAATTCGCTCGTCGGTTTCCCGGAATTTTTCGAATCGATGTTGGAAGGCAACGCTTAGAAGCCAGAAACGCCACGCGCCACTCGCGCCGTTAACAGAAACTTCGGATGCGCGGTATCCAATGGCGATATGTGCATCATCCCCATGTCACGTCTCATCGCCGCGTCGCGCTCGCCCGGCCCGGTCTCGCCATGACCGATCATCGACCGGACGCGCAAAATTCGTTGTTGCAGAAACTGGCTGCCGCTTACGCGATTCATTCGGATCGAACGCCGGCGTCGGAGGACGCGATCGACGCATCGGCGATGCGGTCGATGCTCGTGGAATTCGAGAACGCCGGCGGTCGGAGCGTCACGCATTGCCGATGGCGCGACGGTAACGCTGCCGAAACGGTGCACACGCGCCTGGGGCTGGCGGCGAGCCGAGCATCGCGCCGGCCACGCCGCCGGCGATCACGGCGACGCTGAAATTCCCGTGAATGGCTTAGAGCACGATTGTTTCAGTTGAATCGGCTCAAGCAGAACCACACCTCACCCTCCCGTTGCTATCGCAACGGGCCCCTCCCTCTCCCCGCAAGCGCGGAGAGGGGTTTCATCCAACCAACCCTCTCCGCCCATCGGGGGGAGAGGGTGCGAGCGTGAGCGAGCGGGTGAGGTGGGATCGCATCAAGGCGAGCCGGGCGATTGCCGCCGGCGCCTGGTCCGGAATCGCGAAGCACGAACTCACGTTGATTTCGCACAGGACATAGCTGTCCTCGCCCGATTCGGTGCGCGGGCCGTAGAGGAAATCGGCGTCCCAGATGATCGGCAGGGATCCGGCGTCGATGCCGAGAGCTTCCATCATCTGCGGCGTCCATTCGGTTTCCATTTTGGTTCGGAGGCTTTGGAACGCAGCCGCGTCGGGCCCCTGCATGATGCGCGGGCCGGGCTGGGCGGCTGGTGTGTCCGGGCCTTCGGGCGGCGGCGGAATGAGGGCCTTGATCAACTGATGGCCGAAGCCGACGACCTTGTCGGCGCCCATGTAGCATCGGATCATCCCGTCTTGCAGGCGCGGTTGAAACGGCTGGTCGACGATCGGGCCGCCAGCGGCGAGATAGGGTTCGCACCGCGCCATGAAATCCCGCAGCGTCGTGTCCTCGGGGATGCTCCCGCGCTGCGCGTGCAGCACACGCACCATGTCGTCGGACACAGCTTCGACTTTCCAGACGCCCTGGCCGCCATTGCCCCGGTTCTGCTTGAGGACGCGCGGACCCGACGCGCGCAGCGTGGCGGGAAATTCGGCGGCGAATTCAGTGGCGGTGCGATAAAGCTGCGTATCGGTGCCCCAACCCAAATGCTTGGTGCGGTAGAGGACTTCCTTGACGCCCATCTTCAGGATCACGTCGGGATGGGTGCTGACCCACGGCCCGTGCGCGGCGACATCGCGCAACAACGCATCGAGCGCGGTGCGGGTCTTGCCTTGATGAATCGGATCGACCCACACGAGAACGCCGTCCGCCTGCATCAACTGCGCGCGCACGTCGCCCGCGAATGTCTCGTCATAGACCGCGGGCTCGGCACGGACGCCCAAGGCGTCCAGTTCTTCGAAGATGCGGACGAAGCGACTGTTTTGTGGGCTCGCGGTTCGGCGGGCTTCGGCATCGCCGCGCCAAAGGATCGCGATTTTATAAGGCTCTGATTGGGAATTGCGTCCGGTCATGCGGGCACTCCTCGCGGGGCGAGAGGTGCAGAGCTTGGACGGGCGTCTGACGGGGTGCCTGCTTCGACCCCGCTCGGACGTTATCGCGTCCCGCGAAGGCCGACAAGCACCGAGAGAGACGAGGCGCGCTACTGCCCCTTGCTCGGGGCTTTCGGCGTCGTCCCGGCCGGATGAACCGTCTTGCCGGTCGGGTCGCTCGCGCTGCCTTCTGCGTCGGCGCCCGGCTTTGGCGCGGGACGATGCGCGGCGTTTTCCTGATGCGCCGCGTGCGCGTGATCGTCGTGCTGGAAATGCTTGGCCTGGTCCGGCGGACCTTTAGGGTCTCGTGCCATGGGCTCAGAGCCGGCCGAGCAGCACGAGGATCAGCACGATGATGAGGACGAGGCCCAATCCGCCGCCGCCGTAATAACCCGTGCCGTAAAAGGGTCCGCCGCCGAATCCGCTGAAGCCGCCGAGCAGGATGACGACGATGACGATGAGGAGGATGGTTCCGAGTGACATGATATCTCCGGGTTGCTGGGCCATCGGCGCGAACGCCGGGCGGTCTTGCGGTGCGCCATGAAGCGGACTGATTGCAAGGCAGGATAAGATGCGACGTTCGGTCGGGTCAGGATCGGGAAATACCTAGTCCACGGTCGGCCGATGAATGGCTAGGTATTTTCCGATTCTGGTTGCTGTCACCCCAAATCTCTTACCCTTCCCCGATGCAAATGAGCGCGCCCGCCATCATCGCGGCCTCACGCCGCGCGGTCGTTTCGCGGATCGGCTAGATGGCCTATTTCCGCGTTTACGTGCTCGACGCCAAAAACCGCCAGATCGCAGCGATGAATTTGAATGCGGAGCATAAATTCGCCGCGATCGAAAACGCGCGCGGGCTGATGACGGCCGACCTGCCCTGGTTCGCCTACGAGATCTGGCACAACGCGCGGCAGGTTCATCGGGAACTGCGCACGGACTTCGATATCCTGCAAACGCAAATCCCGATCGAGCGGCACGTTATCGATCTCAAAACGGCGAAGCGAAGGACGGAGCGCTGAGCGATAGCCAGGCGGCGCGGGTCACGTTGCAATGCTCGGGTTCCGCGTCGGCTCCCGCCGTCAGGGCGAAACTCTTGCGTCCTGTCCGCTCCGTTCGATTTTGTACAAAACAGGCTTTGCCCCAAATTGGCGGCGATCTGCTCTCAATTCCGACAAGATGACGCGTGCTGATAACGCATGGACGAAGACGCCGCCTATTTCCGGCTGAAGGCCGAACAATGCCGCCGCATCGCGTATTGCCTGCCGAGCAAGTCAGACCCCGCCGCCATCTCCCTCATGGAAATGGCGGAGGAGTTCGACGCCATGGCCGAGAGTATCGGGTCAGCGCCGCCCCATACTCGGAATTAGCCGCCCGCGATCAATGCGGCGTCGCCGGGTCCGGCGGAAGATTCAGCGCCTTTCCAATATCGGCAATGATCGCCTGAAGCGCGGCCCGCGTTTGCGGGTCGATGGTGCGGGCGAGCAGCGCCTCGGCATGCTTCTTCGCTTCCCGGAGCGCATCTTGTCTTGGGTCCATGGCGGGAAAATCGCCCGCGCCCGGCCGCTCCGGCATTGACCTGGATCAATCGAAACCTGTGCGAAATTGCCGCGCCGGCCCGATTTCGGCCCGGCGCCTGCCCGCCCGGCAGGCTTGAACCGGCTCGCGGCAAACCCCACCTTAAAGGCCGGAGCAAGGCCTTCGGGCTTGTTCCGGGGTTTGAAGGGGCCGCCGTCAGGGGCCCGGAACGACCGACCCGCTCATCCTGAGGAGGTCCGATGTCACGCGTTTCCGTTTTCAGTTCGCCGTTGCTTCTGGGCTTCGACCAGTTCGAGCGTGCGCTCGACCGCGTCAGCAAGACCACCGCCGACGGCTATCCGCCTTATAACGTCGAGCAGATCGGCGACGACGCGCTGAGGATTACCCTGGCGGTGGCGGGCTTTGCCATGGACGAGCTGACGGTGCAGATCGAGGACACCCAATTGGTGATCCGCGGCAAGCAGATCGACGTGCCGGGCAAGGTCTATCTTCATCGCGGCATCGCGGCGCGCCAGTTTCAACGCTCGTTCGTGCTCGCCGACGGCATCGAGGTGACCGGCGCGGCGCTCGACAGCGGCCTGCTCAACATCGATCTCCGCCGCCGCGCCGCTGACGGACAGGTGCGCAGCATCGAGATTCGCACGACATCAAAAAGGACCGGGCAACCGGGCAACGAAAGGACCGAGTCATGAACATCATGGAACAGTTACGCAGCATCACCCCGCAGGATTTCGCCCAGATGGGCGTCCAGCAGGTCGCCTATGTCCGCCCCAGCGTGGTCAACGGCGCCAACGTCTTCACCATCCACGCCGCCGACGGCGCCCAGATCGGCATCGCGCCGACCCGCGACATCGCCTTCGCCGCGGTGAAACAGCACGAGCTGGAACCGGTCAGCGTTCAGTAAGTCTGTTGTCTTCCGTCGTCACCGCCGCGCCAGCGGGGTGACGATCGCGGCGATCACGCCGCGTGGCTGGCCGCGCGGTCGGTGAGGATCGAATAGATCGCGTCGGTATCGTCGGTGCCGCGCAACTTGGCGCAGATGGCGCGATCGCGCAGGAAGCGCGAGAGCCGCGCCAATGCTTTGAGATGTTCCGCGCCGGCGTCGGTCGCGGTCAGCAGCAGAAAAATCAGATCGACCGGCTGCGCATCGATCGCCTCGAAGTCGATCGGCTTTTCCAACCGGGCGAATAAAGCCATCGGCCGTCCGATGGCGGCAAGGCGCCCATGCGGCACGGCGGTGCCGCCGCCGATCCCGGTGGTGCCCAATTGCTCGCGCGCGATCAGCGCGTCGAAGATCGTTGTTTCGCTCGTTCCAGCCAAGGGCGCCGCGCGGCGCGCAAGCTCCTGCAACGCCTGACGCTTGGTGGTTGCGCGCAGGTTGGCGATGATGCTCGATGGTGTGATGAGATCGGTGATTTCCATCACCATACCGCCCCGATAGTGCAGCAAAAAATCTAGGAACGTGCCTCCGGCCTGTCAAGGAAACGGCCGGACAATAAACCTGTGGATAGAGTCGTTTTCGCGGAACGACTGGCGGCGCCGGACTTAAACCGCCTGCCGCCTTACATCTGCAGGACTTTTTCGCGCCGGCGCTGCACCGAGGACGGGATGTTCATCGCCTCGCGGTATTTCGCGACGGTACGGCGCGCGATGTCGACGCCGTCCTTCATCAGGATGTCGACGATGCGATCGTCGGACAATACGTCGTTGGCTTCGCCGTCGATCAGCGCGCGGATGCGAAAGCGCACCGATTCGGCCGACAGCGCCTCGCCGCCGCTCGACGCGGCGATCGACGAGGTGAAGAAATATTTCAGTTCGAAGATGCCGCGCGGCGTCATCATGTATTTGTTGGTGGTGACGCGGCTCACCGTGCTTTCGTGCATGCCGATCGCCTGCGCGATGTCGCGCAGCACGAGCGGGCGCAGATGCTGCACGCCGTGATGCAGGAACCCGTCCTGCTGGCGCACGATCTCGCGCGAGACCTTGAGGATGGTGGTGGCGCGCTGATGCAGCGCCTTGACCAGCCAGTTCGCCGACTGATAGCGCTCGGCGAGATAATCCTTGGCCGCCTTGTTCTGGGTCGCGGTGACCTCGGCGTAATAGCGCGTGTTGATGAGAACGCGCGGCAGGGTTTCGCTGTTGAGCTCGACCAGCCAGCCGCCGCTCTGCGGCCGGATGAACACGTCGGGCACCACCGGTTGCGCGATCGCGCCGTCGAATTGCAGGCCGGGCTTCGGATCGAGGGCGCGAATCTCGGCGGCCATCTCGGCGAGGTCGGCGGCATCGACGCGGCAGACCCGCATCAGCGCCGCCACGTCACGCGTGGCGAGGAGCGGGAGATTCTCGACTAAAGCCTGCATCGCGGGATCGTAGCGATCGCGCGCGCGAAGCTGGATGGCGAGGCACTCGGCGAGGTCGCGGGCGAAGATCCCGACCGGCTCGAAGCGCTGGAGCTGTTTGAGGACTTTCTCGACCCGCGCCACGTCGCAGCCCATCGTGTCGGCGACGGTGGCGAGATCGATGGTGAGATAGCCGGCATCGTCGAGCTGATCGACCATGTGCGCGCCGATCACCCGGTCGCCGGCGTCCTTGATCTCCTCGGAGACCTGGCCGAGCAGGTGTTCGCGCAGGGTGGTCGCCCGCGCCAGGGTCTGGTCGAGGGAGGGCAGGTCGCCGCCGCCGTCGTTGCGCGTGCTGCCCTTGGAATAAGCGTCGGGGTCGCCGGCGTAATCGAGATCGCCGCCGCCCTCGGCGCCGGCCACTTCGTGCCAGGCCTCGACGGCTTCCTCGTGCGCGACCTCGGCGGGTGCGGTGGGGACGGGGTCGACCCCGTCGGTCGCCGCCACGTCGCCGCCGGCCTCGGCCGGGGAGCTGCTTTCGGCCGGGTTGTCGATCGGGGTGTCCGCGCGTTCCAGCAGCGGGTTCTGCTCGAGTTCGCCCTCGATATAGGTGACCAGTTCGACATGCGAGAGCTGCAGCAGCTTGATTGCCTGCTGCAACTGCGGCGTCATCACGAGCGCTTGGCTCTGCCGGATGTCGAGCCGTTGAGAGAGGGCCATGGGATTATATAAACCGAAGTTCGCCGTTACTGCAAACTTCGTACCAAGTCCCTTATTTTTCGTTAACTACATGTACGGCGGCGGTTTTCCGCGGTCCGGGCCGGCGATGCCGCAATGCAGCATTTTACCGCGGAATCCCGCGCGTTTCAGAGCTGGAAGCGTTCGCCCAGATAGACCCGGCGGACATCCGGGTCGTTGACGATGTCGTTCGGGCGGCCGTCCATCAGGACCCGGCCCTCGTGCAGGATATAGGCGCGATCGACGATGCCGAGCGTCTCGCGGACGTTGTGATCGGTGATCAGCACGCCGATGCCGCGATCCTTCAGGTGGGCGACGAGGTCGCGGATGTCGCTGACGGCGATCGGGTCGATGCCGGCCAGCGGCTCGTCGAGCAGGATGAAATGCGGCTGGGTGGCGAGCGCCCGGGCGATCTCGACGCGGCGCCGTTCGCCGCCCGAGAGCGCCATCGCCGGGGCGCGGCGCAGATGGGTGATCGAGAACTCGGCGAGCAGGGAATCGATGGTGCTCTCGCGCACCTCGGGGATCGGTTCCGAGACTTCGAGAACCGCGCGGATGTTCTGCTCGACGGTGAGGCCGCGAAAGATCGAGGCCTCCTGGGGCAGATAGCCGATGCCCATGCGGGCGCGGCGATACATCGGCAGGTCGGTGATGTCCTCGCTGTCGAGGGTGATGCGGCCGACATCGGGACGGATGAGGCCGGTGATGATGTAGAAACAGGTGGTCTTGCCGGCGCCGTTGGGTCCCAAGAGCCCGACCGCCTCGCCGCGCTGAACCGAGACGTTGACCTCGCGCAGCACGGGTCGCTTCTTGAAGCTCTTGCCGAGGTTGAAGGCGGCCAGGCCCGAATTGCTCGCGACGAGTCGTGGCCCCGCCTCGGTCGGCGGTCGGCGCGGCGGCGGGAAATCGGCCATCGCTTTTAGGGTTTCCGGACCGGCGCCGCGCCGTCGGTCTGGGCCGGCTGGGTCTGCGGCATGAACAACCCCTCGACGCGCGGGCGCGGGCCGGTGAGCTGCGCGTTTGGCGGCGCGGCGAGGAGACGGGCGACGTTGCTGTTGGTGTCGACGACACCGTACTGGCCGCGCAATTCGTTCTCCCCCCGGGTCAAGGTGACGTGACCACTGAGCGTGGCGATACCGGTTTCCATATTATAGACCGCCGTATCGCCGTGCGCGATCTGATCTTGCTGGGTGCTCGCATCGCGGGAAATCAAAAGAACGTGTCCCTGCGCATCGATCCGGCTGATCTTCGAGGGCTGATCGCCGGTTTTGACGATCAGCGTGGTCAGCACGTCGCCGCGAATCGATTTCTGCGGCGGGCCGGCGCGCACCGCCAGCGCGTCGCCGCGCGCCACGCCGAGCTGCTTCTGGTCGTACCATTCGAAACTGTCGCGCGCGGTCACCACGTCCTGCGGCGTGGTGATCTTGAGCGCCTTGCCGGTCAGCACCATCACCGCCTGGTCCATGTCGTAGACGGCATGATCGCCGATCGCGGTCTGGGTCGGCGTGGTGAACACCACGTGCCCTTCGGCCTCGATGCGATAGATCTGGCTGGAACCGGTATCGAGCGGGCTGGCCGAGGCTGCCGGACCGGGCGGCGGATTGCCGCGCAGTTGCGGCGCGGCGGCATCGGCGGGCGGCGGCGGCGCGCCCTGGCGGTAATAGGCATAGAGCGTATCAGCATTGACCGTGGTATCGCCGCGCGTCGCCTTGGCGTTGCCGCGCGCGATGTAGACGTGATTGGTCTGCTGCCACTCGATGCCGTTATCGGCGCTGACCGCGACCGGCTTGCTGCTGTCGCCGCCGGCGAGACCGAGCGTGCCGCCGGGTGTTGCCGGTGTCGCGGCGGGCGCGGCCGGTGCGGCGGCCTTCGGTGCCTGCGCGCGCGGCGCATCCGCCCATAACGTCAACGCCGCCACCGTTGCGAGAACGGCGCCGAGGCTCAGCCTCATTCGGGCTCCTTCGCCCGGGGCAACAGATTGAGCAGGGTCTTGCCGGTGAAGATGATCACGTCGCCGCGGTTGTACATGGTGAAGCCCTCGGCGGTGACGTTGCCGAAAGGTCCATGGCCGTCGACCGGATCGTGGCCGACCGCGGTGCCGTTGAGGATGTCGATGCGCGCGCTGTCGGTGTGGAACTCGTTGCCGCGATCCTGATAGAGCTCGACCGCGCCGAAGAGATCGAGCAGTTGCGGCTGCGGCTGATAGGTGCCGGCCTCGCCGCTGAGTTCGACCCAGTTGCCGCTGTTGGTGGTCATGTCGGCGCGCGGCCCGTCGAGCGAAACGAGATCGTCGGAATTGGGCTGCACCTGGCTCGCCGCCTCGGCGGTCAGGGTGAAGGGCCGGTTGTCGCGGTCGATGCCGGAATAACGCGGCGACACCATGCGCAGCTTGCGCGCTTCGTTCAAATCGATATGCGGCAGGCCGAAGCGGACATGCTCGAACGCGGCCTGCAATTGCGGCCACGCCGCGATCAACAGAAGCAACGTGATCGCGATCGCCGGCAGCGTCCACTTGGTGCGCTGGACGAAGCGGCTATGCGTGCGCGGATCGCCCAGCTTGAGGCGGCGGCGCAGGCTCAGGCGCAAGGCCATCGCGGGGGCGAGCGGCCCCTTCATCAGGCGATGCCCGCCCGCAAGCAGTCGTGGATGTGGAGAATGCCGACCGGACGCTGTTCGCCGTCGATCGCGAAGAGGCTGGTGATCGCGAACTCGTTCATCTGGCCGAGCGCCTCGACCGCGAGCGCGGTCGAGCGAATCGTTTTCGGATGCCGGTTCATCACCTTGTCGACGGTCGAGCGCAGCAGCGTGTCGCCCATGTGGCGGCGCAGATCGCCGTCGGTGATGATCCCGGCGAGCTTGCCGCCGGTATCGACGACGCCGACGCAGCCGAAGCTTTTCGTGCTCATCACCAGGATCGCGTCGGTCATCGCGCTACCGAGCGGGACCAGCGGCATCGCGTCGGCGTGATGCATGATGTCGCGCACGACGAGCAGATCCTTGCCGAGCTGTCCGCCCGGATGAAGGCTGTGGAAATCGTTCGGCGAGAAACCCTTGCGCTCGAGCATCGCGACGGCGAGCGCGTCGCCGAGCGCGAGCATCATCGTGGTCGAGGTGGTGGGTGCGAGGCCCATCGGGCAGGCCTCGTCGGAGGCGGGCAGGACGAGCGCGATGTCGGCAGCCTCGCACAGCGCGCTGCCGTCGCGCCGCGTCATCGCGACCAACGGAATGCGATAGCGCCGGGTGAAGGCGACGATGTCGCTGAGTTCGGCGGTGTCGCCGGAATTGCTGAGCGCGAGGACGGAATCGCCCTTCGCGATCATGCCGAGATCGCCGTGGCTGGCTTCGGCGGGATGCACGAATTGGGCGGGGCTGCCGGTCGAAGCCATGGTCGCCGCGATCTTGCGCGCGACGTGGCCGCTCTTGCCCATGCCGGTGACGGTGATCCGGCCCTTGGTCGCGGCGAGCAGATCGACTGCCTTGCCGAAATTGACGTCGAGCTGCTCCATCAACGCCGACAGGCCCGCGATCTCGGTCCTGAGGACCCGGCGGGCAATGGCGATGGCGTTGTCAGTCGCGTCCTTGGGCATAGGCGGCGTTACCGGAATTTCCGTTTCCCTGACAGGCCTGTCGCGGCCCAAGCCCCTGTTCCGGCTTGGACCCTGCGGTCGGTCATGATGTTAGGGGAGACTATGCCGTCCTATCCCCGGATGGTCAAACAAACGGCCATCCGCGCGCATTATGCTGCACCGCAGCAATTCGCGTCAATGCTCGAAAATCTCAGTCTTTTCAAAGCCGGTCAGGTCGAGAAACGCCCTGGTGGGCAGGAAGCCGAAGCAGGCGAGGGCGAGCTGCATGCGGTTTTCCCGGGTCAGCATCTCGTCGAGCTTGGTTTTGAGCGCGTGGAGATGGAGGACGTCCGAGGCAGCGTAGCGCTTTTGCTCTTCGGTCAGGACCGGCGCGCCCCAATCCGAGCTTTGCTGCTGCTTCGAAAGCTCGACCCCGAGAACCTCGCGGCAGAGATCCTTCAATCCGTGCCGGTCGGTGAAGGTGCGGGCGAGTTTCGAGGCGATCTTGGTGCAATAGACCGGCGCCGACACGACGCCGAGGTAATGCGCCATCACCGCGATGTCGAAGCGGCCGAAATGGAAAAGCTTCAGCACCTTGGGGTCGGCCAGCAGCGCGCGCAGGTTCGGCGCGTTGTAGGCGCCGGGCGCGAACTGGACGAGATGGCTGACGCCGTCGCCCGCCGAAAGTTGCGCGAGGCAGAGCCGGTCGCGCAGCGGGTTGAGGCCCATGGTCTCGGTGTCGATGGCGACACTGGCGCCGAAACTGAGACCGGCCGGAAGATCGCCCTGATGGAGATGAATGGTCACGCGGGGAAACCTGTTTGCCGGTTGCGGGCTGAAAGCGCGGCGAGAAATCGTGGTGCCCTGGAGAAGACTCGAACTTCCACGACCTTTCGGTCACTAGAACCTGAATCTAGCGCGTCTACCAATTCCGCCACCAGGGCGCCGGGGCGGTGATTAGGGAACGCCCCATCCCCTGTCAATGCTGCGCCTTTTGCGGTATAGGTCGGCATCATGATACCACGTCGGATAACCGTCGTCGGCGCCGCGGGATTCGTCGGGCGCTACGTGGTCAAGCGGCTCGCCGCCGAAGGTGCGGTGATCGCCGCGTGCTGCCGTCACGCGCACGAGGCGGGGTATCTCCGCCCGATGGGCGATGTCGGCCAGGTCGCGACCTTCAACGCCGATCTCGCCGACGAACGCGCGATGGCGGCTTTGGTCGCCGGCGCCGATGCGGTGGTGAACGCCGCCGGCATCATCCACGAGCACGGCAAGCAAAACTTCGACGCGGTGCATCACCAGGGTCCGGCGCAACTGGCGCGACTGGCCCAGGCGGCAGGGGTCAAACGCTTCGTCCATATCTCGGCGATTTCGGCCGATGCCGCGGCGCCCTCGCGCTATTCGCAAAGCAAGGCGGCGGGCGACGCCGCGGTGCGCGCCGCGTTTCCCGCCGCGACCATCCTGCGTCCCTCGCTGATTTTCGGACCCGAGGACGAATTCTTCAATCAGTTCGCGGCGATGGCGCGCTATCTGCCGGCGTTGCCGCTGATCGGCGGCGGCGCCACGAAGTTCCAGCCGGTCTATGTCGGCGACGTTGCTGAGGCGGTGGTTCGCGTGCTCGGCCGCGAGGACAGCGCGGGCCAGACCTACGAGATCGCCGGCCCGGTCGTGCTCAGCCTGCGTGAGATGTTCGAGATCATGCTCGGCATCATCGGTCGCAAGCGTCTGTTGATGACCTTGCCGTTCGGCCTCGCCAGCGTCGAGGGACTGTTCATGGAATTATTGCCGAAGCCGCCCTTCACGCGCGACATGGTGCGGATGCTGAAGCGCGATGCGATCGCGACGCCGGGCGCGCCGGGCCTCGCCGCGCTCGGCATCGTGCCCGAAACGCTCGAGATCGTGCTGCCGACTTATCTCGAGCGTTATCGCCGCGCCGGGCGCATCGCGCCGCGCAAGGCCCTCAAAGCCTAAAACGCCGAGCCGGGCTGGGTCAGGAAGAATTTTTCTTCCGCCGTGGATGTGCGCCCGAGCGCCGCGTTGCGATGGGGAAACCGGCCGAAGCGCGCGACGATGTCGTGGTGGCGCCGGGCATAGTCGAGCGAGCCGGCAAAGGCCGGGTCGCGCGCGAGGCCGGTGTACAGCGCGATGGCGCGTTCCTGATCTTCGAGCTTCTCGCTGTGCATGAACGGCAGATAGATGAATTGCCGCCACGGGCCGGGGAGCGAGCGGTCGAAGCCGCGCGCCACCGCGTCGCGCGCCGCGTCCTGCGCCATCGGATCGGTGGCGAAGGCCAGGGCCGAGCCGCGAAAGAGATTGCGGGGCAACTGATCGAGCAGGAGGATCTGGGCGAGGCAGGGCTCGGCTTCGCCCGCCCACGCGGCAAGCGCGCCGTCGGCGGCGCGGCGTTGCATGTCCGAGAATTGCGCGCGCAGGCTCTCGTCGAAGGCGGGATCGACGCGGAACCATTCCGGGCGGTTCTTGAATCGCTCCGGCGAACGCGGCGATCCGAACCAGAAGTCGATGAGCGCGGTCGCCTCGTCGCGCTCCGCCTTGGGAATCATGCGTCGATCCATAGCGGGTCGACCGCATTGGTTCCAGCGGCGGCAAAAGATTTGCTCATCACGTTTTGCCGAGAAAGTTTGTCCGCTCGGCGCTTTTGAGTACGATGGCGATCATGCAGGAACGGTTTCTCTATCATCTGTGGCTGTCGCCCTTCGCGCGCAAGATTCGTCTCGTCTTGCAGGAGAAGAGCCTCGACTTCACGCTCAAGATCGAAAAGACCTGGGACCGGCGGCCGGAATTTCTCGCGCTCAATCCCGCGGGCGAAGTGCCGGTGCTGATCGAGCCGGACGGCATGGTGCTCGCCGATGCCGGCGCGATCGCCGAATATCTCGACGAGACCTATCGCGACAAATTGCTGCTCGGCCTCAATCCGCCCGATCGCGCCGAGGTGCGTCGGCTGGTCGCGTGGTTCGACGTCAAGATGAACCGCGAAGTGACCGAGCCGCTGATCAACGAGAAATTCATGAAGCGTCATCTCGGCACGGGTGGGCCGGACTCATCGGTGATCCGCGCGGCGAAGACCAATCTGCGCTACCACCTCGATTACATCGCCTTTCTGACCGAGCGCCATCGCGGCTGGCTCGGGGGCGATCATTTCTCGCTCGCCGACATCACCGCTGCCGCGCATCTCTCGGCGCTCGATTATCTCGACGACGTCGCGTGGGACGATCACGAACCGGCGAAGGAATGGTATGCGCGGGTGAAATCGCGCCCGTCCTTCCGGCCGATCCTCGCCGACCACATTCCCGGCGCGCCGCCCCCGAAGCACTACGCCGATCTCGATTTCTAATGTGGCCCCTCTCCGCGCTTGCGGGGAGAGGGCGGGGCCCATTGCGCAGCAATGGGAGGGTGAGGTGTCGGTCCGCTCGCGCGACTGCGCTTGCTCCGCGCACCCACCTTCTCCCCCAAATGGGCGGAGAAGGTTGGTTTCATCGTTCAGTGCAGAGGGTTGTTTCGCTAAGGCTTCTTCGCCGGCGGCGCGGTGGTAAGTTTGTCGCCGGGCGGCGGCCCCGCGGCGAGGCGGTCGAGATTGTCCTTGGCGGCCGCCGCTTCGCCGGAATTCGGCACGAGCGCGACGATCCGCTGCCAATCCGCCTTGGCGCCGGCATCGTCGCCCTGCAGGCGGCGGATGTTGCCGCGTTCGAGGAGCCCGGCGGGCGCGTCGGGATTGATCGACAGCGCGCGATCCACGTCGTCGCGCGCGAGATCGAGACTGCCGAGCTGACGATAGGCCGAGGCGCGATAGATCAGCGCGTCGGTTCGCTTGGGCGCGCCGTCGATGACGAGGTTGAGATCGTCGACCGCCTCGAACAATTTGCCGCCCAGCGCATAGGCCTCGGCGCGATCGACGAGAAGCTCGGGGTCCTTCGGCTTGAAGGCGAGCGCGGCATCGAAATCCGACTTGGCCTCGTTGGGCTTGTTGGCGAGCAGCCAGGCCTGTCCCGCCTGTTCCAGCGCCTCGGCGCGCAGGCTTGGTTCGGCCTGCATCATCGAGCCCGAGAGCGCTTCGAGCTGCGCCGCCGCCTCGGGATATTTCTTCATGCCGACCAGGGCGACGGCGGCGCAATGCTGCGCCGGGAAGCCGCCGCCGTTCTCGTGCCACGCGTTGGCGTCGCTATAGGCCTGGGTCGGATTGCTGCGCGCCAGCGCGAGACAGCGGTCATAGCCTTGCGGCGCGGGGGCCGTGGGAGCCGGGTTGGCGCGCGGGCCCTGCGCCTCGGCATCCGCCGCGACGAGACCGGCCGCGAGAGCGGCGATCAGCGCGAACAGCGCGAACAGCGCGCCGCGCCGCGCGGCGGATCGAGGGCCGGGAGTCGTCTTACTCGCCCGCTTCGCGGACGGCGTGACTGTCGTCGAGTACACCAATGCCATGCTCCGGTCCGGCTTCGCGCGAGAGCAGAACGCGGAGCTTTTCCATATAGAGATAGATCACCGGTGTGATGAATAGCGTCAATGATTGGGATACGACAAGGCCGCCGACCACGACAAGGCCCAGCGGACGGCGCAACTCGGCGCCTTCGCCGAAGCCGAGGGCGATCGGCAATCCGCCCATGATCGCCGCCATCGTCGTCATCATGATCGGGCGGAAGCGCAGGAGGCAGGCCTCGAAGATCGCTTCCTCGGCGGTCACGTTGCCCGAGCGTTGCCGCTCGAGCGCGAAGTCGATCATCATGATCGCGTTCTTCTTCACGATGCCGATCAGCATGACGATGCCGATGATCGCGATGACGCTCATGTCCTGATGGAACAGCATCAGGGTCAGCAGCGCGCCGAGCGCGGCGGCGGGCAGGCCCGACAGAATGGTGATCGGGTGGATGAAGCTTTCGTAGAGAATGCCGAGCACGATGTAGATCACGATGATCGCGGCGGCGAGCAGCAGGCCCTGACCCTTCAGCGCGTCCTGGAACACCTGGGCGTTGCCCTGGTAGCTCGTGTTGACGGTGACCGGCAGGTTGACCTCGCGCTCGAGGTCGGCGATCTCGGTGACCGCGGTGCCGAGCGAGAAGCCGGGCTGCAGGTTGAACGAGATGGTGACCGAGGGCAGCTGGCCCTGATGGTTGACGGTGACCGGGCCGAGCCCCGACGTGATGGTGGCGACCGCGCCGAGCGGCACCGGGAGCGCGTTGGGATTGGTCGGGCCGCCATTGGTGCCGGGTTTCAGATAGATTTTCGCCAGGTCGGACGGCGATTGCTGGAACTGCTTGTCGAGTTCGAGAATGACCTGATAGGAGTTCGCCGGTTCGTAGATCGTCGAGATCTGTCGGGAGCCGAACGCGCTGTAGAACGTGTTGCGGACCTGATCGACGGTGATGCCGAGCTGGGCCGCCTTGTCGCGGTCGATGTTGATGATGGCGAGCCGGTTGCGCAACTGAAGGTCGCTGTTGACGTCCTGGAAGCCGGTGAGCGTCGCGACCTTCTCGCGCATCTCCTGCGCGTAGCGGTAAAGCTCCTCGGTGTTGCTGTCCTGCAGCGTGTATTGATAGGCCGCCTTCGACGGACGGCCGCCGAGATTGATGTTCTGCAGCGCCTGGAAATAAGCGTTCACGCCGGCGACGCGCGCGATCTTGGGGCGCAGTTCCTGAATCACCTGCGTCGCCGAGAGCGAGCGCTCGTCGCGCGGCTTCAGGGCGATGAAAAGGCTGCCGGTGTTGAGCGACTGGTTGCTGCCGCCGATGCCGTTCGACGCCATGACGTCGCTGACGTTCGGATCGTCCTTGATCACCTTGGCGGCGGCCAGGGTGTGCGCGGCCATATTCTCGACCGAGACGTCCTGCGCCGCTTCGACGTAACCGATGATCGTGCCGGTATCCTCGATCGGGAAGAAGCCCTTCGGGATGGTGACGAAGAGATAACCGGCGAGCACCAGCGAGACGAGGGTGGCGAACAATGTCGTCAGGCGCCAGCGCATGACCAGCGACAGGCCGGCGCGATAACCGGCGAACAGCGCGTTGAAGCCGTTTTCCGAGAGGCGATAGAAAAAGCCGTGAGTCTCGGGACGGTGCGGTTTGAGGAGGCGCGAGGCGAGCATCGGCGTCAGCGTCAGCGACACGAAGCCCGAGATCAGGATGGTCAGGCTGATGGTCACGGCGAATTCGCGGAACACCCGGCCGACCACGCCGCCCATGAAGAGGACCGGGATGAACACGGCGACCAGCGACAGGGTGATCGACACGATGGTGAAGGCGATCTCGCGCGAGCCGCGGAACGCCGCGTCCATCACGCGCTCGCCGTTTTCGATGTGGCGCACGATGTTCTCGAGCATGACGATGGCGTCGTCGACCACGAACCCGACCGAGAGGGTCAGCGCCATCAGCGAGAGATTGTCGATGGTGTAGCCGAAGAGCTCCATGCCGGCGAAGGTGCCGATGATCGAGACCGGCAGCGCCAGCGCGGGAATGATCGTCGCGGTGACGTTCCGCAGGAAGATGAAGATCACCATGATCACGAGCGCGGCGGTCAGCAGCAGGGTGAACTGCACGTCGTTGACCGAATTGCGGATCGAGACCGAGCGGTCGAGCATCACGCCCAGTTTCACCGAGGCGGGCAATTGCGCCTCGAACACCGGCAACAGCGCCTTCACCGAATCGACGACCTGGACGGTGTTGGAATCGGGCTGGCGCTGGATGCCGAGGAGGATGCCGCGCTCGCCGTTCAGCCAGCTCGCGACCCGGTCGTTCTCGACGCTGTCGACCGCGGTCGCGACGTCCTTGAGCTTCACCGGCGCGCCGTTGCGATAGGCGACGATCAGGTTCTGATACTTGTCGGCGTGGTTGATCTGCGGATTGGCCATCAGCGTGAAGGCCTGATCGGGACCCATCAGCGTGCCGACCGGCGTGCTCGAATTGGCAGCGGCCACCGAGCTTTGCAGATCGTCGAGGGTCATGCCCTTCGAGGCCAGCGCCTCGGGATTGGCCTGGATGCGGACGGCGAATTTCTGCTGGCCCATGACGAGGACCTGGCTGACGCCGCTCAGGGTCGAGATGCGCTGCGCGATCAGGGTTTCGGCATATTCATCGACCGCCGAGAGCGGCAGGGTCGCGGAGCGCAGGTTGAGGAAGATGATCGGCGCGTCGGCCGGGTTCGCCTTGATGAAGCTCGGCGGCGTCGTCATCTGGATCGGCAGGCGCTTGGCGGCCGAGGTCAGCGCCGATTGCACGTCGAGCGCCGCGCCGTCGATGTCGCGCTTCAGGTCGAACTGCATGGTGATCGAGGTCACGCCCTGACCGCTCGACGACACCATCGAGGTGAGGCCGGCGATGGTCGAGAACTGGCGCTCGAGCGGCGTCGCCACCGAGGCGGCCATGGTTTCGGGCGAGGCGCCCGGCAACTGGGCATTGACGACGATGGTGGGGAAATCGACGCGGGGAATGGCGGCGACGGGAAGCAGGCGATAGCTGAACAGACCGAAAATGACGAAGGCCAGCATCAGCAGCGTCGTCATCACCGGACGACGGATGCACAGTTCCGGCAAGCTCATGACGCGTCACCCGGCTTTTTGTCGGTCGTGACGATCTGAACCCTTGTGCCGTTGTTCAGGCGGAGCTGTCCGTCGACCGCGACTTTCTCGCCGGCGCTCAGCCCCTTGCTGATGACCACGCGCCCGGCGACCGTGCGATCGATCGTCACCGGCCGGATCTCGGCCGTGCTGTCGTCCTTGATCACGAAGACATAGGTGCCGGCCTGGCCTTGCTGAACCGCGGCGGACGGCACGACCAACGCGTTCGGATCGTCGCGCACCGTGACCGACACGGTCAGGAACTCGCCCGGCCACAGGCGCTGTTCGTCGTTGGCGAAGGTGCCGCGAATGCTGATCGTGCCCGACGTCGTGTCGATGGCGTTCTCGAAGAACGCGACGGTGCCTTCGATCGCCTGGCCGCGATCGCCTTGCGGCAGGACGCGGACCGTCACCGGACCCTCCTTCATCGCCGCGCGCAGATCGGGCAGATCGACCTGCGGCAGGGCGAAGGAGGCATAGATCGGCTGGATCTGATTGATGGTGGCGAGCGGCACGTCGTTCGCCTTGATGGAGTTGCCGCGCTTCAGCGAGATCAGGCCGACGCGGCCGTCGAGCGGCGCGACGATGGTGTAATAGGAGAGCAGCGTCTTGGCGTTGTCGAGTTGCGCCATATCCATCTGCACCGTCCCGGTCAGCGCCTGCTGCGTCGCCGAATCGGTGTCGAATTGCTGATGCGAGACGAAGTCCTTGTTGAGCAGGGTCTGGTCGCGGCCGACATTGCGCTTGGCGTTGGCGTGAGTCGCCTGATCGCGCGCGAGTGCGGCGGCGGCCTGGTTGACCGCGGCCTGCGCGGTGCGGCTGTCGAGCTGGAACAGCACGTCGCCGGCTTTCACGAATTGCCCGTCCTTGACGAGAACCTGATCGATCACCGCGTCGACCCGCGACTTGACCGCGACGGTGGCGATCGCCTGGACGGTGCCGATGGTGTTGATCTGGACCGGGGTCGGCGTGATCGTCGCGGCGGCGATCTTGACCGGAACGCCGCCCGGACGCGGTGCGGCTTCCTGCGAATAAGCGCGCTCGCTCATGCCCGGCCACAGGACGAGACCGGCAATAGCCAAGGCAGCCACACCGGCGCCGGCCCATATCAATCGTTTCATGCGCTATTCCGTCTGCCCGCTCACGTCTTGCGACGTACGCCCTGTTACATGCCCGATCCGCCCGTCACGTCCTAGCCTTTAGGACGCGGCCGGCGCTTTTATCCCCGGATGCAATCCGTCCGCTCCAGGGTGCCGGTTATAGTTATCAGACCGTCGTTTTTTGTAAATCTCCTTTAGCCGTGGCTTTGCTAACATCTTCGTTAAGCGAGGGAACAGAAGTGGCAGGCGCGGGTGGGGAAAACGGGTTCAGAAGCGCTTTGCGCGCGCTGCACAACCGCGACTTCCGCAATTACACGCTCGGCAACGCGATCGCGCTGATCGGGATCTGGATACAGCGCATCGCGGTCGGGTGGCTTGCCTGGCAACTCACCCATTCAGGGTTCTGGCTCGGCATGTGCGCCGCCGGCGACCTCGTTCCGGCGATCGTGGTCAGCCCGCTCGCGGGCGCGCTCGCCGACCGGGTGGATCGCGTCCGCCTCATTCAGGTCTCGCTGATCCTCGGCATGCTGCAAGCCTGGGCGCTGGCGGTGCTTACCTTCACCGGGTTGATCGACATCTGGAGCCTGTTCGGCCTGACCGTGACGCTCGGGATCATCAATGCCCTGAACCAACCCGCGCGCCTCGCGCTGATCTCGAGCCTGGTCGACCGTTCGATGCTGAGTTCGGCGGTCGCGATCAATTCGCTGGTCTTCAACAACGCCCGCTTCATCGGTCCCGCCACCGCCGGGTTCGTCATCGCCGAGGGCAGCGTCGGTCTCGCCTTCGCGCTCAACGCGGTGACGTATATGTGTTTCATCTGGTCGATGACGCAGATCACCGTCGCGATCGAGGCGCCGATCGGGCCGAGCCATTTCTGGCGCGACCTGAACGAAGGATACAGTTACTCCCTGCGCACGCCCGGCATCGGCCAGATGTTCGTGCTGCTCATCATCACGACGGTGGCGATCCGCGGCTTCGTCGAAATGTTTCCGGGCTTCGCCGACGCGGTGTTCGCGCGTGGCGCGCAAGGGCTTGCCTGGCTCACCGCCATGGTCGGGCTCGGCGCGCTGGTCGGCGGCACCTGGATGCTGCGCCGCAACAGCCTGCAGGGACTGCCGACCATCGTGATCGCGTCGACCCTGGTGATGGGGATTTCGATCATCGGCTTTGCCGCGACCGACGATTATCCGCTGGCGCTGTTTTGCGTTTTCATCGCTGGCATCGGCATGACCCTGACCGGCATCGGCGCGCAGACCTTGATTCAAAGCACGACGACGGCGGCGATGCGCGGCCGGGTGATGGGTTTCTACGGCATGATCTTTCGCGCCGGCCCGTCGATGAATTCGCTGCTGCTCGGCGCGTTCTCCGAACGCTTCGGCTTGCGCTGGCCGGTCGCCGTCGGCGCCGCGATCTGCATCGCGGCATGGCTGTGGTCGCGGCCCCGGCAGGCGGCGATCGAGCAGGCGATCGAGGCGCACGCCAATCCGCCCGCGCTGCCGCGCGCGGCGCAATGACCGCGCCGTCGCTGTTCTGTTTCGGCCTCGGCTACAGCGCGCGTCATCTCGCGCGACGCTTGCGTCATGAGGGCTGGACCGTCGCCGGCACCGCGCGGGAACCGCCCGCGACACCGGGCGAATTTCCGCTCCACCGTTTCAACCGCGATCATCGCCTGGGCGATCCGGCATCAACGCTCGCCGGCGTCACCCACGCGCTGATCTCGGTGCCGCCTAACGACGAGGGCTGTCCGGTGTTCGCGGCACATGGCGCCGATCTTGCCGCGCTCGAATCGCTGCAATGGCTCGGCTATCTCTCGACGACCAGCGTCTACGGCGATCGCAACGGCGCGTGGGTCGATGAAGATTCGCCGACGCGGCCGAGCGGCGAGCGCGGCGCGTGGCGGGTGAAAGCGGAGACGCAATGGCTCGGACTTGGCGTGGCCGTGAACGCCTTTCGCCTCGCGAGTATTTACGGGCCCGGCCGCAACACGCTCGATGCGCTGGCCGCCGGCACGGCGCGGCGCATCGTCAAACCGGGCCAGGTCTTCTCGCGCATCCATGTCGAGGATCTTGCCGAAACGCTCAGTCGTGCAATGACGCGCCGCGATCCCGGCCGCGTCTACAATGTGTGCGATGACGAAGCCGCGCCGCAGGACGCGGTGGTGGCCTTCGCCGCGTCGCTGCTCGGCATGACGCCGCCGCCGCTCGAGGCTTTCGATGCGGCGACGCTCTCGCCGCTGGCGCGCAGCTTTTACGACGACAACAAGCGCGTCGCGAACCGGCGCATCAAGGACGAACTCGGAATCGTGTTGCGCTATCCGAGCTATCGCGAGGGTTTTGCCGCGCTCAGCCGAGCAGCGGCGTCAGCGTCCTGAGCAGCAGGTCGAGATCGCTCTCGCGCGACAGGCGATGATCGCCGTCCTTCACCAGCAGAACCTGCGTGTCGCGCCCGGTGATGCGCTCGGCGAGGTCGAGGCTGGTCTGCCACGGCACGTCGGGATCGTCCATGCCGTGAATGAGGCGCACCGGGCAATTGATCGCGAGCGGCGCGCGCATGACGAGATGCGCGCGGCCTTCCTCGATCAGCTTGCGGGTAATGAGATAACCCTGCTCGCCATATTTTGAGGGGATGCGCGCGGCGCCGTCGGTGATGATGGCTTCGCGCAGGTCGAACGGAAAACGCTGCCACATCAAATCTTCGGTGGCGTCGGGTGCGGCGGCGAGGCCGACGAGGCCGGCGATGCGCTCGGGCCGCGCCAGCGCCGCGAGCAGCATCATCCAGCCGCCGATGCTCGATCCGACGAGCACAATCTTTCCTTCTGTGAGCTTGTCGATCACGTTGAGCGTGTCGGCGAGAAAACGCCCGATGGTTGCTTGCGCAAAATCGCCCGATGACGCGCCATGCGCGAAATAATCGAAGCGCAGATAGGCGTGACGGCGCGCGCCGCAGAAGACGTCGAGCGATTGCGCCTTGATGCCGTTCATGTCGGAGTTGAAACCGCAGAGGAACACCACGCCCGGCGTCTTTCCGTCGCGCCGGCGGTAGGCGATTGTGGCACCGTCGTCGCGTGTTAAGATGGAAGGAGCTTCATTCATTCGGACAAACTTCCTGCGCACATGAGCACGATCGGCGCCGACACTAACACTCACGCCGAAAGGCGCAAACCGACGGTGCTGCAGATCGTCCCGCGCCTCGTCACCGGCGGGGTCGAGCGC
Source organism: uncultured Rhodospirillales bacterium (assembly GCA_903828515.1). Lineage (GTDB taxonomy): Bacteria > Pseudomonadota > Alphaproteobacteria > ATCC43930 > CGMCC-115725 > CAIKMD01. The sequence goes on from CAIKMD010000003.1 coordinate 533,498, forward strand.
GGCACGATCGACGTCGCGACGGCGCTGCTCGCGGCGGGCTGGCGGCCCCTGATCGCCTCCGAAGGCGGTCCGATGACGCGCGAGCTCGATCGCGCCGGCATCACCCATATCAAATTGCCGCTCGCGTCGAAAAACCCATTCGTCATTCGCGCCAATGTCGATCGCCTCGCCGCGCTGATCGAACGGATGGATGTCGATATCGTCCACGCGCGCAGCCGCGCGCCGGCGTGGAGCGCGCATTACGCGGCCAAGCGCACCGGCCGGCATTTCGTCACCACGTTCCACAACGCCTATGCGCTCGGCTCGATCTTCAAGCGCAAATACAACGCGGTGATGGCGACCGGCGAGCGCGTCATCGCGATCTCGAATTTCGTCGCCGCGCACGTGGCTGACGTCTATGGCGTCGGCCCGGATCGACTCCGCACCATCCCGCGCGGCGTCGACATCGCGCGCTTCGATCCCGATCGCGTCACGCCCGAGCGCGTGATCCCGTTGCTGAAGGCGTGGCGGATTCCCGACGGCGCTTCGGTCGTGCTGCTGCCCGGCCGTTTGACTCGCTGGAAGGGTCAGCACGTCCTGGTCGAGGCGATGGCGAAGCTCAATCGTCCCGATGCCGTCGCCGTCATCATGGGCAGTGGCCGCGACGGCTATCGCCAGGAACTCGAAGCGGCGGCACAGCGCCATGGCGCGCTCGCCAGCTTCCGCTTCGTCGACGACACCGCCGATATCGCCGCGGCCTACATGGCGGCCGATGTCGTGGTCTCGGCTTCGACCTCGCCCGAAGGGTTCGGGCGCGTCATCGTCGAGGCACAGGCAATGGGCCGGCCGGTGGTGGCGACTGCCCATGGCGGCGCGCAGGAAACCGTGGTGCCGGGCGAAACCGGATGGTTGGTGCCGCCGGGCGACGCCGAAGCGCTCGCCGCGACGTTGGCGACCGTGCTCGATCTCGACGGCAAGCAGCGCATGGCGCTGGCCAAGCGCTCGATCGCGCATATCCGGACCCACTTCACCGCCGCGCAGATGACCCAGAAGACTCTCGCGGTCTATGAAGAGCTGATGCCGCAAGCCGCGGCGATCGCGGCGGCCTAGCGCCGGCCATCTTGAAGATTCTCGTCATCAAGCTTGGGGCACTGGGCGATTTCGTGCAGGCGATGGGACCGTTCGCGGCGATCCGCGTGCATCATCCGCGCGCGCAAATCACCCTGCTGACGACCGCGCCCTACGCCGACTTCGCGCGCGCCGCACCCTATTTCGACGATGTCTGGGTCGACGTGCGGCCGCGCCTTTATGACGTGCAGGCGTTGCTGCGCCTGCGGAAACGCTTGCGCGATGCGGCGTTCGATTTCATCTATGACCTGCAGACCTCGTCGCGCTCGAACTGGTATTTCCGCCTGATGGGGCCCGAGACGCCGAACTGGTCGGGCATCGCGCCGGGCGCCTCGCATCCGCACGCCAATCCCGAACGCGATTTCATCCACACGCTCGACCGCCAGGCCGATCAGTTGCGCATGGCCGGGATCGCCGCGGTGCCGCCGCCCGACCTCGCCTGGGCGAAAGCCGATATCGCGCGGTTTCAACTGCCGGCGCGCTTCGTCCTGCTGGTGCCGGGCGGGGCGGCACATCGGCCGGAAAAGCGCTGGCCGGCCGATCGTTATCTGGCGCTGGCGCAATTCCTCGCCGCGCGCGACGTGACGCCGGTGGCGATCGGCGGCGCCGACGAGGCCGATCTCGGCCGCGCGCTCGGCCTCGGCTGCCCGGCGTTGCGCGATCTCACCGGCCAGACCGGGTTTGCCGACATCGCCGCGCTCGGCAAAGCCGCGCTTCACACCGTGGGCAACGATACCGGCCCGATGCATCTGATCGCGGCGGGCGGCGGGGCGGCGACGGTGCTCTATTCCGCCGCCTCCGATCCGGCGCTGACCCAGCCGCGCGGGGCCCGGATCACCGTTCTGCGCCGCGACAGTCTCGCCGACCTGAGCGTCGACGAGGTTGCCGCGACGCTTGGCTTAAGCTAAATCGTCCCGGTTTCACGGCCATTTCTCGCGAGGTTTCGTCCGCCCACATGCCGCCCGCCAGCGACGCCAGTTCTTCGCCCGTCGCCATCACCTTGCCCGATGGGTCGGTGCGCCAGTATCCGGGACCGGTGACCGGCGCCGAAATCGCGGCATCGATCGGGCCGGGCCTCGCCAAGGCGGCGGTGGCGATCAGGCTCGATGGTGGCGAGCCCAAGGATCTCTCGCGGCCGATCGACCGCGACACCAGGATCGCGATCCTGACCCGCGACGCGCCCGAGGCGCTCGAGATCATTCGCCACGACGCGGCCCATGTCATGGCCGAAGCGGTGAAGGAACTCTATCCCGAGACGCAGGTCACCTTCGGTCCCTCGACCGAGACCGGTTTCTATTACGACTTCGCGCGGGCCACGCCTTTCACGCCCGAGGATCTCGCGCGCATCGAGACGCGCATGCACGAGATCGTCGATCGCGACGAGACGATCACCCGCGCGGAGATGGAGCGCGACCAGGCCGCCGAATTTTTCGCCGAGCGCGGCGAGAAATACAAAGCCGAATGGATTCACGAAATCCCCAAGGGCGAGGCGATCAGCGTCTATCGCCAGGGCGATTTCACCGATCTCTGCGTCGGCCCGCATCTGCCCTCGACGGGCAAGCTCGGTCATGCGTTCAAGCTGATGAAGGTGGCGGGCGCCTATTGGCGCGGCGACGCGCGCAACGCGCAGCTTCAACGCGTCTACGGCACCGCCTGGGCGACCGAGAAGGAATTGAAACAATATCTCTTCCAGTTGGAAGAGGCTGATAAGCGCGATCATCGCCGATTGGGCCGCGAGCTCGATCTCTTTCATCAGCAGGAAGAAGCGGTCGGCGCGGTGTTCTGGCATCCGAAAGGCTGGACGCTTTATCGCGTGATCGAGGAATACATCCGCGAGCGCCTCAAAAAAGCGAACTATGTCGAGGTGAAGACGCCGCAACTGCTCGACCGCTCGCTGTGGGAAGCCTCGGGCCACTGGGAAAAATTCCACCAGCACATGTTCACCATCGTCGACGAGGGCGAAAAGCGCGTCCTCGCGGTGAAGCCGATGAACTGCCCCGGTCACGTGCAGATCTTCCGCCAGCATCTGCATTCCTATCGCGAGTTGCCATTGCGCATGGCCGAGTTCGGCTCGTGTCATCGCAACGAACCGTCGGGCGCGCTGCACGGCATCATGCGGGTGCGTGCCTTCACGCAAGACGACGCGCATATTTTCTGCACCGAGGATCAGGTGACGGCCGAAAGCGTCGCGTTCTGCGATCTGCTGCAAAGCGTCTATCGCGATTTCGGCTTCAAGGACGTCAGCGTCAAATTCTCCGATCGCCCGCCGACCCGCGCCGGCACCGACGCGACCTGGGACAAGGCTGAGGCGGCGCTCAAACACGCGGTCGAGGCGGCGGGTCTGCCCTATACGCTCAATCCCGGCGAAGGCGCGTTCTACGGGCCGAAACTGGAATTTGTCTTGCGGGACGCGCTCGGGCGCGACTGGCAATGCGGCACGCTGCAGGTCGATTTCGTCCTGCCGGAACGGCTCGACGCGAACTACATCGGCGAAGATGGACAACGTCATCGTCCCGTCATGCTGCACCGCGCCATCCTCGGCTCGATGGAGCGCTTCATCGCCATCCTGATCGAGGAATATGCCGGGCGTTTCCCGCTCTGGCTGGCGCCGACGCAAGCGGTGGTATTGACCATCACCGATGAGGCCAACGCCTATGCCGAGGAGGTGCGCGCCGCCTGCGCCGCCGCCGGCCTGCGCGTCGGCATCGATCTCACCAACGAGAAGATTAATTATAAAGTGCGCGAGCACAGTCTCGCCAAGGTTCCCGCCCTGCTGGTCGTCGGCAAGCGCGAAGCCGCCGAAGGACTCGTCGCGCTGCGCCGCCTGGGCGGTAAAGACCAAGAAAATCTTGCACTTGGCGATGCCATCGCTAGATTAAAACAAGAGGCAGCGGTGCCTTCGCATGCCGCTGCCGTCACCAATTAAGGAGGGACCGCATCCCAAGACCAGCACAAGCGCCGCCGCCACCCCGCAATGACGGGCCGCGCATCAATGAAGAGATCACGTCGCCGCGCGTGCGGCTCGTGAATGAGCGGGGTGAAATGCTCGGTGTCGTCACGCGCAACGATGCGCTGGCCAAGGCACTCGAAGCAGGATTGGATCTCGTCGAGGTTTCTCCGGGCGCCGATCCGCCAGTCTGCAAAATTCTCGACTTCGGCAAATTCAAATACGAAGAACAGAAGCGCAAGAACGAGGCGCGCAAGAAGCAGAAAGTCATCGAGGTCAAGGAGATCAAACTCCGGCCCGGCATCGACGATCACGATTACGACGTGAAGATGCGCTCGATGCGAAGCTTCATCGACGAAGGTGACAAGGTGAAAGTGACGATGCGCTTTCGTGGTCGCGAGCTCGCGCATCAGGAACTCGGCATGAACGTGTTGATGCGCGTGAAAGGCGATCTCGATCTCGTCGCCAAGATCGAACAGCATCCGCGCATGGAAGGCCGTCAGATGACGATGGTGATGTCGCCGAAGTAACGGCGGACATCCCTCGCATCGTTCTCCGATACGGAAACGCTTAGAAACACGCTCGCCGCAATGGTTTACGTTGCGCGCGAGTGTGTTTAAGCTTGCCCCGAATTTAGAAAAATGAGGGGCCCCCGTGATGAAATGTTTGATGGTGACGCTGGCCGTGGCCCTGCTCGCCATCGGGGTGGCGCACGCGCAATCCGACGCGACGCATGTCGGCGCGCCGCTCGATCTGCATCCGCCCGTTGCCCCGTCGCATGTGTCGCCGGTCCGCACGCGAACCACACCGGCGACGGTCTCGATCTTCGACATCAACCCGACGGCCGGCCCCTCGCAACCGGCCGTGCATCGCGCGGCCGTTCATGCGACGAAGGCGCACAAGCATAAAAAGCCGGTCGTGCATGAGGTCGTGCTGCGCCATCCGGCAAAGAAGCCGCCGCCGCCGGTCGTGCACGCGAAGGCAACGCATACCAAGCCAGCGCATGTCCAGTTGGTGCAGATGCGGACGCCATCGCCGACGATGACCTACACCAAGGCGCCGCCCGCCACGGCGCGCCACGCCAAGACAAAACAATTGCCGCACGCCAGGACTGCGCCGGTGAAGTACGCGAACGACAAGATTCCGCATGCCAAGACGGCTCAAATCCATACGGTTCGCACCGCGACGGTCCAGGCCAAGCTCACCCATCCTGTCGCAATGGCCCGCCCGCCGGCGCGGAAGCCCGCGCATCACGCCCCCGTGGAAGTCGCTGATCGGCACAGCCAGCACATCGATGAATTTCAGAACAGCGACGTGCTCAACGATCTGTCGGCGCACGGCTATGCCGATTTCAAGAATTTCCACCGCGTGGGCAGCCACTATGCCGCGACGGTCAATCGCGACGGCCGCGACATCGCCCTGACCGTCGATCCGCGCACCCATCAGGTGACGGCAAGCCCCTGACGGCCGCTCCGGTCGTTCCTTGTCACGGGTTTGGGCTCTTTCTCTTAGCTTCCCGCGGACGAGTGTCGCCCGGCGCCGCTATCGGCTGAGTTGGATGCGATCCGCCGCCAGCAGACCGCTGCGCGAACCCCAGAAACCTAATCGTTGCCTATAGGGATACCCGATAGAAATAGCGGGGCAACGGTCTTTCGCTACGGTGAGGGGCGTGACCTTATGGGCCGATGGGAAGCGGGTTTTCGTTCATTCCGAAACGACCTTTGGAGCGCCATGCCGAATGGTAGATCCAGCGGCGCCGACACATCAGCAGCAGATTGACCGACTGGTCGAATCGGCCAAACGACGTCGAGAACAAGCAGCGACAATCGACGATAAAGCCGAGCACGACCGGCAGATCCTTCATGCCGAAATGCTCGAGTATCTGATCGAGCAACTGCGGTCGGGTGCGCGTAAAGGCTGAGCCCGGTGGCCTTGGGGCGGTCGCCGCCGAATCCCGGAAAGGCAACCCATCACGGCTTCGGCTTGCCATTTGACCCCCGTGCCGGTATAAACCGCGCCTCGTTATCCGGGCGGCTGGCCTGCGGGCATGCCTCGTCGCCTTTCTCTTAAATCCTTGAACTGAAAGGATAAAAAATGCCCAAGATGAAGACCAAGAGCGGCGCCAAAAAGCGCTTCTCGCGCACCGCCACGGGTTTGATCAAGGCCGGCGTCGCGCACAAGCGCCATCGCCTGATCTCCAAGCCGCAACAGATGAAGCGTAAGGCACGGGGTACCGTGATCCTTCAGCCGGGCGATACCAAGCTCGTGCTGACCTACATGCCGTATCTGAGGTAGGCACCCATGGCACACGTTAAACGCGGTGTGACGGCGCATGCCCGTCACAAGAAGGTTCTCGATCTCGCCAAAGGCTATCGCGGCCGCTCGAATTCGAGCTTCCGGATCGCCATCGAAAAGGTCGAGAAGGGCCTGCGCTACGCCTATCGCGACCGTCGCGTCAAAAAGCGCAATTTCCGCGCCTTGTGGATTCAGCGCATCAACGCCGGCGCGCGCGAAGCGGGCATCACCTACTCGCAACTGATCAACGGGCTGAAGCTGGCGGGTATCGAACTCGACCGCAAAGTCCTCGCCGATCTCGCGGCGCGCGAGCCCCAGGCGTTTCAGGCGATCGTAGCCCAAGCACAAGCGGCCCTGCCGAAGCCCTGAGATAGGGCCGGCGGCGATGGACAGTCTCGATTCCATTCGCGAGGCGGTTCTCGGTCAGATCGCGGCGGCACAGGATGCCGACGCGCTCGAAGCCGTGCGCGTGTCGGTGCTTGGCCGCAACGGGCAACTCACCGCGCTGTTGAAGGGCCTCGGCGCGCTGACGCAAGACGAACGCAAGGTTCGCGGCGCGGCGCTCAATGTCCTTAAAACCGAAATCGAAACCGCGCTGGGCGGCGCGAAGGCGAAGCACGAAGGCGCTGCGCTCGACAAGCGCCTCGCGCAGGAACGCATCGATGTCACGCTGCCGGTCAAGGCCGACAGTGACGGGCGTATCCATCCGATCAGTCAGACCATCGACGAGCTGATCGGGATTTTCGGCGAGATGGGTTTCACCGTCGCCGAAGGCCCGCATATCGAAGACGATTTCTACAACTTCACCGCGCTCAACATTCCGCCCGAGCATCCGGCGCGGCAGGAGCACGACACGTTCTATCTGACGCCGCGCGCCGCCGATGGCAGCCGCAAGGTGCTGCGCACGCATACCTCGCCGGTGCAGATCCGCACCATGCAGTCGCAAAAGCCACCGCTGCGGATCATCGTGCCGGGCCGCACCTTCCGCAGCGATCACGACGCGACCCATTCGCCGATGTTCCATCAGGTCGAAGGCCTCGTCATCGACAAGAACATTCACATGGGGCATCTCAAGGGGTGTCTCATCGAGTTCTGCCGCACGTTTTTCGAGATCGACGATCTGCCGGTGCGGTTCCGGCCGAGTTACTTTCCGTTCACCGAACCCTCGGCCGAAGTCGATATCGGCTGCTCGCGCGAAGGCGGCGGGTTGAAGATCGGCGCCGGCGCGGACTGGTTGGAAATTCTCGGTTCCGGCATGGTGCATCCGAAGGTGCTGGCCAATTGCGGCCTCGATCCCGCCGAGTATCAGGGATTTGCCTTCGGCATGGGGATCGAGCGCATCGCGATGCTGAAATACGGCATCCCGGATCTGCGCACCTTCTATGAAAGCGATCTGCGCTGGCTGCGCCATTACGGGTTCGCGTCGCTCGACGTGCCGTCGCTGATCACGGGCGCGCGATGAAGACGACGCTCGCCTGGCTCAAGACGCACCTTGAGACGTCCGCTTCGCTGGACGAAATTGTCCCCAAGCTTGTCATGGCCGGGCTCGAGGTCGAATCGGTCGAGAATCGCGCCAAGGACATGGCGTCCTTCGTGATTGCCAAAGTGCTCGCGGCGAAGCCCCATCCCAATGCTGATAAGCTACAGGTCTGCACGGTCGATATCGGCTCGGCCACGGTCGAGGTCGTGTGCGGCGCGCCCAATGCGCGCGCGGGCCTCACCGGCGTGTTCGCGCCGCCCGGCGCGACCATCCCGCGCAACGGCATGGTGCTGAAAGTCAGCGCCATTCGCGGCGTGCAATCGAACGGCATGCTGTGCTCGGGCTATGAACTGAAACTGTCCGAAGACCACGAAGGCATCATCGAACTCGCTGACGATCTAAAGCCGGGCACGCCCTTCGCTGCGGCGACCGGATTGGACGATCCCATCCTCGACGTGAAGATCACCCCCAATCGCGCGGACTGTTTGGGCGTGCGCGGCATCGCGCGCGATCTCGCCGCGTCGGGCCTCGGCAATCTCAAGCCGCTCGATACGTCGCCGGTCGCCGGCAAATTTCCGTGTCCGGTTTCGGTCACGCTCGACGATGCCAAGGCGTGTCCCTTGTTTGTCGGCCGCCTCATTCGCGGGGTCAAAAACGGACCGAGCCCGAAATGGCTGCAGGACCGGTTGAGCGCGATCGGGCTGCGGCCGATCTCGGCGCTGGTCGACATCACCAATTTCATCACCTTCGATCTCGACCGTCCGTTGCATGTGTTCGATGCGACGAAGCTTGCAGGCAATCTCGTCGTGCGCGGCGCGCGCGCCGGCGAAGCCTTGGCCGCGCTCAACGGCAAGTCTTACACGCTCGATCCCGACATGATGGTGATCGCTGACGACAGCGGCGCGCTCAGTCTCGGCGGCGTGATCGGCGGCGAAAGCACCGGCTGTACCGACGCGACCACGGATGTTTTCATCGAAGCGGCGTTGTTCGATCCGATCCGCACCGCCGCGACGGGCAGGAAGCTCGGCGTGCAAAGCGATGCGCGCTACCGGTTCGAGCGCGGCATCGATCCCGCTTTCACGCAAGCCGGCATGGAAATCGCGACGCGTCTCATCGTCGAGATGTGCGGCGGCGAGCCGAGCAACATCGCCGTGTCGGGCGGGGTGCCGGATTGGCGTCGTCCGCTGCACCTGCGCGCGTCGCGCGTCGAAACCTTGGGCGGCGTGGCTGTTGCCGCTACCGATCAGCAACGCATTCTCGAAGCGCTCGGCTGTGCCGTCTCGACCGAGGGCGACGGGTTTGCGGTGATCCCGCCGCCCTGGCGCGCCGATATCGAGGGCGAGGCCGATCTCGTCGAAGAGATTTTGCGCATTCGCGGTTACGATTCGATTCCAGTCGTGCCGCTGGATCGCGACGGCGTGTTGCCGAAACCGGCTTTGTCATCAACGCAACGCCGCACCGGGTTCGTCCGGCGCAACCTCGCCGCGCGCGGCCTGATCGAAGCGGTGACGTTCTCGTTTCTGCCCAAGGCACAGGCCGTGTTGTTCGGCGGCGGCGCCGAGGCGCTCGTGCTCGCCAATCCGATCAGCGCCGATCTCGACACGATGCGGCCCTCAGTCCTGCCCAATCTTCTCAGCGCGGCACAGCGCAATGCCGATCGCGGTTTTGCGAACGGCGCGCTGTTCGAGATCGGGCCGCTCTATCGCGACGACACGCCCGAGGGGCAGTTACAGATGGCGACCGGCATTCGCACAGGCGAGAGCGGTTGGGATACAGCGCCGTTCGACACGCAACGCTGGGACACGCTCGTAGCGCTGACCGTAAAGGCAGACGCGCTCGCTGCGCTGTTAGCGGCGGGGGTTGGAGTCGATGCGTTGCGAGTTACGAGGGATGCCCCACCTTGGTACCATCCGGGTCGTAGCGCTTCGCTTAAACAAGGAACTAGGGTGCTCGCATATTTCGGGGACATTCACCCCGGAATACTTAAGTCGATGCGTTTCGATGGCGTCGCGGCCGGCTTTGAGGTTTTTCTCGACGCAGTGCCGGTACCGCGTGTGCGGCAAGGCCGCGCACGCCCGTTGCTTCATCTTTCTCCGTTCCAGCCCGTCAAACGCGATTTTGCGTTCGTCGTTGGTGAGGATGTGGAGGCCGATATCTTGCTACGCACCGCGCGGGGCGTGGACAAAAAACTCATTGCGGATGTCGAACTCTTCGACGTCTATCGCGGCAAGGGCGTGCCCGAGGGCAAGAAATCATTGGCGATCACCGTGGTGCTGCAGCCGGTCGAGGCGACGCTGACCGACGAAGCGCTCGACGCATTCTCGAAGAAGCTCGTTCTTGCCTGCGAGAAAGCGACCGGCGGAAGTTTGCGCAGCTAGCGCTTTCCCCCATCGTCGTGCCCGGCCATGACGAGAAAAGAAGATTCACCACGGAGACACGGAGGTCACGGAGAAGAAATTATTTCTTCTTCTCCGTGACCTCCGTGTCTCCGTGGTTATCCTATCAGCGCAGCTCTCTACCGTGTCCGGTCGAACTGATAGGCGCCGAGGTCGACCGCGCCGGCGCGATGGACCATGCCGGCGGCGCCGGTGTGCTGGTACTCGGGCTTGATCGCGGTGCCGGGCAGTTTGGCGGGATCGATCGCCTTGCCGATCGCCGCCGAGCCCGCCCGCAAATGGTAGTCGCGCGTCTTGCGATCGACGAAGAGCGCGTCGGGCACCACGACATTGCCGGTATTGCCGGGCAGCGCGAATTCGGCGGGGCTTCGTCCGTTCGGCGGGGCAAAGAGATTGTTGATAAGCTGGCCGGTGCCTTTCAGCACCTGGCCGGTGCCGGCGAAGATGTTGTCGATCGCGTAGAGCGGCAGCGCGGTTCGCGTGTCGAGGAAGATCGTGGCGAAATTGTCGCTGACGATGGTGTTGAACGCGATATAGAGATTTTGCTGCGGATTGATGCCGCCGTTCATGTCGCCTTCGAGGCCGTTGGCGATCACCGCGAGGTTCTGGGCGTGCGGGCCTTTTTCGATCACGTTGCCGACGACGACGCTGCGCCCGCCGTTCGGAAACTCGACCGCATAGGACGCGGTGCCCTGCTCGCCGTCGATCAGCAGGTTATAGAGGATGTAATTGCTGAGGCCGCGGCTCTTGATGTGATGCCCGGTTCGGGTCTCGTGGAAATAGCTGCCGATCACGGTGAGATCGTCGACCCGCCCGACATACATCGCGTGGGTCTGGCCGTTGGTCATGCCGTTGCGCGCGAATTCCGACCGCTCGACGGTGAGCGAGCCGGTGGCGAGCGTCGCGAGGATGCCGTCCTCGTTGTCGTGGAAGTAGCAATTGACGATGGTGATGTTCTTGCCGCGCAGCAGGAGCCCGGCGCCGTTGCCGGCTGGCACATGCGCGAACATGAACTCGATATCCTCGATCCGCACGTCGCGACCGTCGACCGCCCAGAGACCGCGATCGGCGGCGGTGTGGCCGTCGCCGACGATGCGGGGCTTGGCGCTGCCGCTGCCGCGGATGGTGAGGTCGTTCTGGGTCCAGGTCGGGGCATCGCCGCGATAATCGCCGGGGTCGATCTCGACCGTGTCGCCGTCATGGGCGGCGGCGGCGGCCTGGCTCGGCAGGGTGAGTTCGCGCGTCGGCCCGACGAACAATGTCGCCGCGCGCGCGCAAGGGACGGCCACAGCCAGGACGAGAGCCACCGACAGAATCAGGCTTAATTTTTTCAGGATTTCCTCATCGCGACCGCAGCGGCAATCTACTGGTAATAGCAGGATAGCGCCAAGGCCCGTTGCGCCACCCGACTGCGCCCCCTATGTTTCCCGCAATCCCATGACCGATCTCCGCCATATCCGAAACTTCGCGATTATCGCGCATATCGATCACGGCAAGTCGACGCTCGCGGATCGCCTGATTCAGACCTGCGGCGGGCTCGATCTGCGCGAAATGCGCGCCCAGGTGCTCGATTCGATGGATATCGAGCGCGAGCGCGGGATCACCATCAAGGCGCAGACCGTCCGCCTCGCCTATAAGGCGAAGAACGGCGAGAGTTACGTCCTCAACCTGATCGACACGCCCGGCCATGTCGATTTCGCCTATGAGGTGAGCCGCTCGCTCGCCGCCTGCGAAGGCTCGCTCCTCGTCGTCGATGCGAGCCAGGGCGTCGAGGCGCAGACCCTCGCCAACGTCTATCAGGCGATCGATGCCGGGCACGAGATCGTGCCGGTGCTCAACAAGGTCGATCTGCCGGCCGCCGAGCCGCAGCGCGTGCGCGAACAGATCGAAGAGGTCATCGGCCTCGACGCGTCCGGTGCTGTCGAGATCTCGGCCAAGACCGGCTTGAACATCGAAGGCGTGCTCGAGGCGCTGGTCGAACGTCTGCCGCCGCCGGTGGGCGATGCCGATGCGCCGTTGAAGGCGCTGCTGATCGACAGCTGGTACGACGCCTATCTCGGCGTCATCACGCTGGTGCGGGTCAAGGACGGCGTGCTCAAACCCGGCCTGAAGATTCGCATGATGGCGACCGGCGCCACGCACACACTCGAGCGCGTCGGTGTGTTCACCCCCAAGGGCGTCACGGTGCCCGAGTTGGGTCCGGGCGAAATCGGGTTCCTGACCGCCGGGATCAAGACGGTGGCCGATTGCAAGATCGGCGACACCATCACCGAGGAAAAACGTCTCGCCGCCGAACCGTTGCCGGGGTTCAAGCCGGTGCAGCCGGTGGTGTTCTGCGGCCTCTTTCCGACCGACGCCGCCGATTTTGAAAAGCTGCGCGACAGCCTGGCGAAGCTCCGGCTCAACGACGCCAGTTTCGAATTCGAGCCCGAAACCTCGGTCGCGCTCGGCTTCGGCTATCGCTGCGGCTTTCTCGGCCTGCTGCATCTCGAGATCATCCAGGAGCGGCTGACCCGCGAATTCGATCTCGATCTGATCGCGACCGCGCCGTCGGTCGTCTATCACATCCATCTCACCAACGGCTCGATGATGATGCTCCACAATCCGGTCGACATGCCGGATCCGGTGCGGATCGATCACATGGACGAGCCGTGGATCAAGGCGACCATCCTGGTGCCCGACGATTATCTCGGCAGCATTCTCGCGCTGTGCGAGGAACGCCGCGGCATCCAGAAAGAACTCACCTATGCCGGCAAACGCGCGATGGTGGTCTATCGCCTGCCGCTCAACGAGGTCGTGTTCGATTTCTACGATCGGCTGAAATCGGTCAGCCGCGGCTATGCGAGCTTCGATTATCAGCTCGACGGCTACGAGGAAGGCGACCTCGTGCTATTGAACATCCTGGTCAACGGCGATCCGGTCGATGCGCTCGCCATCGTCGTGCATCGCGCCAACGCCGAGCGCCGCGGCCGCGCGCTGTGCGAGCGCCTGAAGGATCTCATTCCACGCCAGTTGTTCCTGATCGCCATCCAGGCGGCGATCGGCGGCAAGGTGATCGCGCGCGAGACGGTGAAGGCGCTGCGCAAGGACGTGCTGGCCAAATGCTACGGCGGCGACATCTCGCGCAAACGCAAACTGCTCGACAAGCAAAAGGAAGGGCGCAAGCGCATGCGCCAATACGGCAAGGTCGAGATTCCACAATCCGCCTTCCTCGCCGCGCTCAAGATGGGCGACGAGTAGAAAGCACGTTCAAGAAAATTGAACCACGGAGACACGGAGGGCACGGAGAAGAGAAATAATCTTCTTCTCCCTGACCTCCGTGTCTCCGTGGTGAAACCTCTTCGGTCGCTCACAGGCGCTGTCTTGACGTTGTGCGCCCTTCGACTGCTCGCTGCCGCTCGCGCTCAGGGTGAGGAAAATTTCTTAATGCCCTCGAAAATTTATCCTCAGCCTGAGCCTGTCGAAGGCCGCAGGATGTAGATGCGGCGAGCTTAATAGAACTTGCGCGGCTTCGGCCGGCGGCAGAGGAACAACAGGATCGCGCCGAGCACGATCAGGGTCGGCGCGGCCCAGACATACATCACGGGCCCGACCGCCAGCGTCCACAGCCAGGGCGCGATGTGCTCGATCAGGCCCTGGACGATGCGCAGGGAGCTGCCGCTCAATTCGAACCACAGGCCGCCGATCGTATCGGGCGCGAAATTGCCGGTGTCGTGCCAGGCGAGCGCGTCGCGCACCAGGACGGCGCAAGCCGCCACCAGCAACAACCACCCGAAGATCCGCCCCACCCGCATCCGCGCATGGTGACCGAGCCCGGTTTGAATGGCAAGAATTCGCCTGATCGGACGGGAGAAACCGCTATTCGGCGGCGACGCCGGCGGTGCGGATCGGCAGGGTGCGCGCGAGGTCCTTGATCTGCGGATAGACTTCGCGGGCAAAGAGCGTCATCGATTTGACCGTGCGCTCGTGATTCATGAAGCCGGCATGATCCATCATCAGGAGATGATCGAAGCCGCCGACCTTTTCGTAAAAGCTTTTGATCTGTTTCACCACCGCATCGGGCGTGCCGCAGACCAGAAGGCCTTGTTCGATCAGGGTGTCGAGGCTCGCGTCGCGCGGCGCGCGCGCGCCACCACGCTCGGCCTGGCGCATCATCGCGACATTCGCGCCGACCGGGTTGTAGCCCGGCGGGTTGCGGAAATGCGGCTCCGAGCGCGGCGCGGTGAGATACCAGCGCAATTCCTCCGCGCCCTTGCGCGCCTCGGTGTCCGAGTCCGCCGTATGAACGAGCGGCATGTAGGCGAGGCCGCCGCCGCCCGGCAATCCGTGATCGACGTAATTCGCGCGATAGGCGTCGAAGAGCGGCTTCACCTTTTCGAACGGCAAAAGGAAATTCGCGAAGACATAGCCGCGCTGCGCGACGCGCTTGGTCGTCTCGACGTCGCTCGACCCGGTGATCCAGATTTGCGGATGCGGCGTCTGATAGGGGCGCGGCCAGACATTGATGCTGCGGCGGTGCCAGAACTTGCCCTCGTAGTTGAACGGCCCGTCGGTGGTGAGCCATGCTTTCAACACGAGGTCGACGCCTTCCCACAGCCGCTCGCCGGTCTGGGTCGGGTTGGTGTTGGCGGCATAGACCTCATAAGGCACGCCGCGCACGAAGCCGCATTCGAGCCGGCCGCGCGAGATGCAATCGATCATCGCCATTTCCTCGGCGACGCGGATCGGGTCGTTGCGATGGCCGACCGGGTTGCCGAGGATGCAGATGCGCGCATTTTTCGTCTGGCGCGCGAGGATCGCCGCGCTCAGGGGTGCTGCGGCATCGATGCAGCTCGGCGTCTGATGATGTTCGTTGAGCATGATGTCGAGGCCGAGTTCATCAGCGATCATGTGCTCGTCGAGATAGCGGTTATAAAGATCGGCGCCGATCTTCGGATCGTAATGCTTGCTCGGCAGATTGATGCGCGTCGCCGGTTCGTCCGGCGGATAATAAGGATAGGGCATTTCGGTGAAGTGCCAGGCTCGCATGGCGATGCCCCTTTCAGCGCAGGAAATTGCCGATCGCGTCCAAAAACGCGGCCGGCTGTTCGAGATGCGGGTAATGACCGGCATCCGGGATGACCGTCATCCGCGCGCCGGGAATGAGATCGGCATAGGCCTTGCCATAGGCGGGCGACACGAGCCCGTCCTCGGCGCCCCACACCATCAGCGTCGGCACGGCAATGCGGCCGAGGCGATGCGGTAACTGGCGGTTGTGCATGTAAGGTTCCCAGCACAAGGCGGCGAAGGATTCGTGGTTGCGCACCATCGTCGCCAGTTGCTCGTCCGAGAGTTTCGTGGTGTCGAGCTTGCCCTTCTCGGGATCGTACCATTTGAGCGCGGCGGTCTTTTGCGGCCCGATCTGCCAGATATCGGCGATCTCGCTCGAGAGCGGTCCACCCAATTTGATCCCATACGGATCGACCAGCACGAGGCGCCTCACCCGCGCCGTGTTCTTCACCGCCATCTCGGCGGCGACCCACCCGCCGAGCGAACAGCCGATCACGTTGACCGCATCGAGCGCGAGCGTGTCGAGCAGCGAGAGATAGAGGTAAGCAATGTCGTCGGGCGATGCGATCCAGGCGGGCCGCTTGGTCTGGCCGAAGCCCGGCGGCGAGGGGATGAAGATCTCGTGGTCCCTGGCCAACGTCGCGACGAAAGCCGCGTCAGGCTCCAGCATCTCCTCGCTGCCAAGCAGCAACAGCGGACGGCCGGTTCCCACGCGCCGCAGCTCGATCGCGATGTCGCCGATGGAGATGCACGTCGTTTCCGCCGCCATGAGCCGCCTTTACCCGATTTTTTCCCGCGCCCAATCTGAGCCCCGATGCGGCGAACCGCAAGACCGCGACGGTTTTGGGCGCTCTCGGTTGCGGCACCCGCATGGCTCGGCTAGGGTCGCGCCCGCCGCGGAGAGGTGGCCGAGCGGTTGAAGGCGCACGCTTGGAAAGCGTGTTTACGGGAAACCGTAACGTGGGTTCGAATCCCACTCTCTCCGCCAGCTCCTCCTCGGCCTCATTTCTCGCGACGCGCTTGTGGCGGCGAACGCCGCGCGGAACGCCGCCGGAGAAGTGCCTCAGCGGCCTGGTGTGCTCGAGTCGATAACCGAGATCGGCCAGTTCATCTTTCCCGCGATGTAGTCGCGCGCTTGTGTCGCTTCCTTGCGTAGACGCGCAAGATCGACGCCGACGAGGCGTCCGTGCCGCTTCACGATCTTGCCGGCCACCATGACGGTATCGACATTGCTGGTATCCATCCCGGTCACGATCGCGCCATAGGCGTTGTTGAGCGGGAAGCTATCGATCGTATCGGCGCGGAGCATAACGATGTCGGCCTCCTTGCCGGGCGTGAGGCTGCCGACCTTCTTGTCGAGGGCGCAATCGCGCGCTCCTTGGATGGTCGCCATGGCGATCACATCGCGCGCCGTCAGCAATTTCGGAAGATCCTTCTCGCCTTGAATCGAGCGTTCGTTGACCATCGCACGCTGCAACAGGAAGCACGACCGCATCATCGTGAACATGTCGGCGCTCATCGAGGTTTCGACGTCACTCGACAGACTGGGCGTCAGGCCATTGTCGAGGCATACCTGAACGACCGGCATGCCATGGCGCATCGTCATCTCGATCGGCACCGCGGCGGAAACCGCGCCGCCGGTATCGGCAACCAGCTTCGCCTGCTTGGGCGTCGCGCCCGTGAAATGAATATAGACCGTGTCGGAGCGCAGCACGCCTTCGGCTCCCATTTGCTCGAAATCCTTCGGGAAGCTGTTCGGCAGCGTCTCGACGATATGCGACCAGATCCGCATGCCGTATTTGCGGCCCGTGGCGAGCATGTCGCGATTGACGCTTCCGCTGAACGCCGGCGTCACCAGCTGATCGCTCGAGGAGAAATATCGCTTCAGGAGCCGCTCCAAATCTTGCGGCCACTTCACATCAGGACCGGCGCCCGAGGTATAGGCATAGACGATGCGTGCGCCCGATTGCTGGAAGCCGTGAATGAGCGCGTCGCTATGCTCGGGGCTGTTATTGACCTGCGAGACATCGGCGATCGTGGTAACGCCCGAATCGAGCGAGCGAAGCGCGCCGCTCAACCCGCCGATATAGGCGTCCTGGGGCCGGAAAAACGGCGTCGCCGATTTCGGCCCGTTCGCGATGTCGCGGAAATAGTCTGCGAGCAGCCCATTGCCTTGAATATTGCGTAGCAGCGCCTGGTAGAGATGGTGATGGGTGTCGATGAAGCCGGGAAGCACGATCGTCCCGGTCGCATCGATGACAGTGGCGTTCGCCGCCGCCAAATTCCGCCCGACCGCGGCGATTCTTTTTCCTTCGATCAGGACATCGGCTTTGTCGAAATCGCCGAGAGCTTGGTCAAAGCTCAATACGCAGCCACCCTTGAGCAGAATGCGGGGCGATGCGTTTGCGGCCAGCGCTTCGTGCGCCGCGCCGGGTAGAGCGCTCGTCGCAATCGCGGCTCCCGTCGCTTTTAGAAAATCGCGCCGCACCATCTGATCATGCGCGCTGTACGGCTTTCCATCGTTCCACATTGCCCTTCCCCCTCCCTTGATTGTCCGTCCGGTTTTGTCGATGAACGGTGACTGCAGTTGGGACGCCAGCGACGAGAATTGCCGAGAACGCCACGATTATCATAGGCAGGTCGCATTCTTCAGTACAATTGGTAATAGAACTTCGCGTTGAGTCGGAGGCACCACCATGAGCGACGAGGATATCGTGCAGGAGACCGAAGAGCGTCAGCCAGGTATCTCGCGCCGCCAGCTTTTGGGGGGCACCGCAGCCGGATTGGCGGCGGCGTCCGCCGCTGCCGCTGTCGTCCGCCCGGCCGCCGCTCAGCCGGCCGCGCGTTCCGATCGCGTGCTCCTCAAGGGAGGAACGGTCTTGACGATGGATCGGACGCTTGGCGACTTTGCCGCGGCCGATGTTCTGATCGATGGCGCGCGTATTGCGGCGATCGGCCCTAACCTGCAGGCGGGCGGCGCCGAAATCATCGATGCAGGCCACATGATCGTGATGCCCGGCTTCGTCGATACCCATCGCCATATGTGGGAAGGCCAAATCCGCCAAATCCTGCCCGACGGGGGGATACGCGAATATGTGCGCACCGTTCTCGACGGCTATGGTACCGCCTACCGCCCGCAAGACGCCTATATCGGAGACCTCCTGAGTGCGTTGTCGGCCATCGATGCCGGCGTCACCACGTTGCTCGATTGGTCCCATATCCAGACCACGCCAGAGCACACCGACGCGGTGGTCAAGGCTCTGCAGGATTCGGGCGCGCGTGCGGTTTTCGCCTACGGCATGCCTGCCGGTAAGCCGTGGTGGGAGGACACATCGCGCCATAAGTACCCCGGCGATATATCGCGGCTACGCCGCCAGTATTTCAATTCCGACGATCAGCTTCTGACGCTCGCCCTCGCCGCGAGCGGCGCCAATCCGGAGATCGCCGCAAAGGAATGGGCGGCCGCGCGCGATGTGGGTGCCCGTATCACGATTCACGCCAACGCCACGATTGGCAAGATCGCGTCCGCCGTGAAACTCGGGCCGGATACGACCTATGTGCATTGCGCCCACTGGGACGACACGGCATGGAAGATGGTGGCGGACTCCGGGGGGACGGTCTCGTTTTCGCCGGTTTCCGAAACCATCATGGGTTCACAGATATCGCCGATCCAGCAAGCGCTTGATGTCGGCATCCGGCCGTCGCTCTCGGCCGACGCGGAAACCAACGCGCCCAATGATCTGTTCTCCCAGATGCGCGCCGCACTCATCTCGCACAATGCGATGATCATCGATCGCCGCGATCGCGGCGAGAAGGATTTGCCCAAGCGGCTGACCGCCCGCGACGTCCTGGAATTTGCGACCATCGAAGGCGCGAAGGCGAATGGGCTCGCCGCCAAGATCGGTTCGCTTGTGCCGGGTAAGCAGGCCGACATCATTTGCTTGCGCAAAGACCGCATCAATGTGATGCCGGTCAAAGATCCAGTCGGCGCGGTCGTCCTCGGCATGGATACCGGCAACGTCGACACGGTGTTCATTGCCGGTAAAGCCAGGAAGCGGCACGGCGTTCTGGTCGGCATTGATCTCAAGCGTATCGCGTCCGAGGCTGTTGCCTCGCAGAACTATTTGGCTTCCAAGGTACCAACGTGACGAAGCGGAGAACGGGCTAATTCCGGGGACATAATACCTAACCGAGACTAATTGGCTCGCATGCCGAAGTGCGAGATCAAGTCGAGGAAGTCAGCAGCTCATTAGGCATTGTGTTCTCGGCATCGCTGACAAAACCTCGATCTGCGAGATTGTCGCTTCGTGCGCCGGAATTCGGGAAATTCGAGACGGCGGCACTCATCCCGCTTTTTCATCGCCCAGCGCGAGATGGTAACGGGTGTGCCGCAGCGTGTTCGTTTTGCCGAGGGCTCCTTTCTCGACCAGGTCCTGAAGGTCGCGCGTTGCGGTGGCGCGCGACGTGCCGGTGATGGTGATGTAGTTCTCGGCGGACAGGCCGCCTTTGAAACCGTCGATGCCCTCCTTGAACAGGCGGGCGATCACTTTGGCTTGGCGCTCGTTGAGCCGATCGCGGAGGCGTTCGTACAACTTTGCCTTGGCGATATAGAAATCGATGCGCTGGATCGTCGTGACCTGTGCTTCGAGAACGGTGTGGGCGAAATATTGCAGCCAGTCGGTGACCGCCATGTCTTTGTTGTTGCGCTCCAGCGCCGCGTAATAATCCTTGCGCTTGCGCTCGATCGTGTAGGCGAGCGCGATCAGGCTCGGATGGCCGAGATTTTGCGCGAGGGCTTTTTCCGAGAGAGCGCGTCCGATTCGGCCGTTGCCGTCTTCGAACGGATGGATGCAGACGAAGTAGAGATGCGCGAGCCCGGCGCGCGTGAGCGCCGGCAACGGGGTTGCGCCTTGCGGCGCGGTGTCGTTGAACCACGCGATGAAGCGCCGCATCTCGTCGGCGACGCGCTTCGATGGCGGCGCTTCGAAATGCACGATGCGCTTGTGGATGGGGCCGGAGACGACCTGCATGGGGTCGTCATGCGTGCGATAGTCCCCGATGGACTTGATCGTCGTGTTGCCGCTCAGGAGCTGGCTGTGCCAGGCGAACATCGTCGCGTCCGCGAGTGGGGCCGCGAAATGCTCGTAAAGAGCCACCATCATCTTGGCGATGCCGCGCTCGGCAGCCGGGATATTGGCGGCGTCAGGTCCGAAGCCCAATTGATGGCGCAGCGAGGACTGGACGCTCTCGCGGTTGAGGATTTCGCCTTCGATTGCGGAGGTCTTGAGCGCTTCCTCGCTGATGAGTTCGATGCGCAGCGCGTCCTGGTCGGCGGAGCCGACATGGCGGAAGACCCCCATGAATTCGCCCGATTGCAGCAGGAATTGCTGCTCCAAAGCCGCCAGGGCCTTGGATTCATATAAGAATTTTGGCCACCCGAGCTGTTCCCAATTCCACCGCATGAGCTATAGAGATACCTCCTATAGCTCATAATACCGTTAAATTATGAGCTATAGAAAGAAATTCTATCGCTCATCGACCGGGAGGGCGCGACGGACGTGCGAGGCTCGCATGCTGCGCCGCACAATAATTAATTGAACTATAAATATTGAAGTAATGTGAGATTGGCAGCACCATATATTGCATTGCACAAATCGATATTCCGCCGCTTTATCCCGCTTTCGGCGCGATAGCGGTGAAAGGACGAATTGATGAGCACCGATTTCGCCGCCTCGATGCGCCAAGCCGGCCGGTTGACGCGGGCGGCCAAACTCATGGAGGCGACGCGCGTCATTCAAAATGCCCTGAAGCAACGTCTCGGATGGGGCGTGCGACCGACGATGCCATTCGCGGCTCAGGATCAAAGCAGCCCCGAGTTGTTTGCGTCTCCGCCTCTCAGCGTATCGGTCGCGCCGACCGCGTCGGTATCGATCCCGATACTCGGCATTCCTCAAACCACACCGGTTCTCGCGCGCACCGGGCTCCCTGTGTTCGGTCTCAAAAAGTCGAACGCGCCTGCGATCCCCGACGGTGCGGCATTTCTGGAACGCTCCTTTACCTGCTCGGCGGGAACGCGCGGCTACAAACTCTATGTCCCGGCGTTCATGGGGGCGCCGCCGCGCGGCCTCATCGTCATGCTGCATGGTTGCAAACAGGACCCTGACGATTTCGCCGCGGGCACGAACATGAACGCGGTGGCCGAGGCGCACGGTTTGCTGGTCGCCTATCCGCGACAGACCGCATCCGCGAACGTGGCCTCGTGCTGGAACTGGTTCGATCCCCGCGACCAGATGCGGGACTCAGGCGAGCCGGCGGTGATCGCCGGCATCACGCGCTCTCTCATGTCGGAATTCGCTCTCGATCGCGAACAGGTCTTCGTCGCCGGTCTCTCGGCTGGCGGCGCGATGGCGGCGGTGATGGCCGAGACCTATCCCGATCTCTACGCTGCCGTCGGAATCCATTCGGGCCTAGCCTATCAATCGGCCAACGATGCGATGTCGGCATTCGCGACGATGCGCGGCGACTTCCGGTCGGCGGGCACGGCGAACTCGGATCGTGCGCTTCAGGTCCGCACCATCGTCTTCCAGGGCAGCGCCGATCATACCGTCGATCCTTCCAATGCAACGCGCATCGTCGCGGCAGCCGGGCGCCATTCGACGTCGGCGCGCCAGGAAGACCACGGTCGCTCCGCCGGCGGTCGCAGCTATACGCGCACGATCATCGACGGCATCGGTGGTGCGCCGCTGATCGAATCCTGGCTGATCGACGGGGCCGGGCATGCATGGTCGGGCGGCAGCGCGAGCGGCAGCTATACCGATCCCAAGGGTCCGGATGCTTCGGCAGAGATGGTTCGCTTCTTCATGGCAAGTCCCGTCGCGCCGCGACGCGCTGCGTGATACACGCGGACCAACGAAAGATTTTGCTGGCGGCGCGTCGGCACGATCCGTCAGACTGATTTCAACGGAAACGATATCGTCGTCGTTTTGTCGAAGACAGAAGCTGGAGGAATTCGTCGCCGCGCAAGCAGAAGACGCTTTGCTCTTTTTGAAGGCGATGACATGAAACGAATTTTCTCGGCTTTTCTATTTCTCGTTGCGGCCGGCCTGTTTCCGGCGCGGGCGCAAACGCCGCCCGTCGTGACGATGGGCGTGGTCAAGATTCAATCGGCCACACCGATTTATATCGCCGCGGAGAAGGGATATTTCCGCGATCTCGGCGTCGATGTGAAAATCGAGACGATCGAGTCCACCGGCACGTCGATGCCGCTCCTCGCCACCAATCGTCTGCAATTCGTGGTCGGCGGCATCGGCGCTGCCTATTGGAATGCGCTCACCAAGCAACTGCCGGTCATCCTGGCCTTCGGCACCGCATCGAGTCCGGCGCATAACGCGGTCGTCGTGCGCGCCGATCTCGCCGGTACGATCAAGACGGCGTCCGATCTCAAAGGACGAACAGTCGGCGCCAACGCGCCGGGCGCCATTCCGATTTATCAGCTCGGCAAGCTGCTCGAGACCGCGAAGCTTTCGCTCGCCGATGTCGATGTGCGTTACATCCCGCTGCCGCAGATCAGCATCGCGATGGGCAACCGGGCGCTCGACGTCGCGCTGATCTCGCCGCCATGGAGCAATATCGTGATCGATCAGAAGATCGGCGTGCCCTGGATCGACTTCGACGACGTCATCCGGCCGCAGCCCACGGCGATCGGCGCGTTCACCGCCAATGCCGATTGGATCAAGCAGAACCATGACCAGGCGCTGCGCGTCTTCCTCGCGCTCGGCCATGCCTCGCGCGATTATTGCCAGGCCTATCATCACGGCCCCAATCGCGTCGAAGTCGAAGACATCATGGTGAAGTACCAGCTCGCCACCGATCGCGCGTCGATCGACGCCTTGCCGTGGCAATCGCGCGATCCGAACGGCCGCGTGAACGTCCTCAGCGTCGAGGACATTCAGGAGGTGTTTTTCCGCGAACACCTGATCACCCAGAAATTTCCGCCCGAGAAACTGGTCGATGCGAGCTTCGTCGACGCGGTGGCGAAGGAATTGGGTCCGTTTCAACCCATCAACAAAGACAGCAAAGAGGTCGGCTGCCGGTAAGCGGCGGCGATACCGGCTGCGGAATCGCGCCGCCGCATTGATCGTATATTCTTATGAAATGATCATAAAAAGACGATTGCCAGATAAATCGCGAGGGGCAATGCTTCGGGCATCCTTGGTGGATCACGCATGAAGCAGCGGAAAATGAGCGCGAAAACCGATGCGAGCCGGCCCTGAGCGGGTGTCGGGCGTCAACGACATGAGCGGCGCCGGCGTCGAACTGATCCAACGCGCGCGGTCGCTGGTTCCCGTCCTCGCCCAACGTGCTGCGCAGACCGAACGCGACCGGATGGTGCCGAAAGAGACGATCGCCGACATGCAGGCGGCCGGCCTCTTCCAGGTGATGCAACCCAAACGCTGGGGCGGTCACGAACTCGGCCTCGAAATCATCACCGATATTCAATTGATTTTGGCCGAAGGCTGCCTGTCGAGCGCCTGGGTCTTCGGCGTCATCGCGGCCGAGCCGTTCCTGATCGCGCTCTGCGACGACCGGATGGCACAGGATGTCTGGGGCCGCGACCGTTCGACGCTCGTCTGCGGCACCTCCGCCGCCGATGCGAAGAACACGCTCGTCGCGGTCGAGGGCGGGTTCCGGCTCAGCGGCACGTGGCGTTTCGCCAGCGGCTGTGATCATTGCGACTGGGCCTTTCTCGGCGGTGCCGTCGTCGCGGCCGACGGCACCAGCACGGATTGGCGCCTGCTCCTGCCGAAAGCGGATTATCAGATCGTCGGCCCTTGGAACGTGTCGGGCCTGCGGGGAACCGGCAGTCGCGACATCGTCGTCGCGGATAAATTCATTCCCGCGCATCGGGCGATCAAGCGGGCGGACGTATTCGATAGCAAGGGACCCGGCCTCGCGCTCAACACCGCGCCGGTCTATCGCATCCCCTTCGGCCAGGTCTTCTCGTTTGGCGTATCGACCCTGGTGATCGGCGGTCTCCAGGGCATGCTCGACGCTTTCACCGCGTATGGCGCCAAGCGCACCGCGCGCGGCATCGGCCCGACCGCGCGCGACCCCGTTGCGCAATTGCTCTGTGCCGAAACCGCCGCCCAGATCGACGAAAGCAAAACGATCTTTCGCCGGAACGCGGCGAACCTCCAGGCCTATGCCGAGCGCGGCGAGATTCCGCCGATGCGCGAGCGCATGCAGTATAAATTCCAGCTCGCCTTTGCCGTCGAGCGCGCCAGCCTTTTGGCCGCGCGCCTCTTCAAGGCGGCGGGCGCGAGCGGCATCTATGTCGAGAACACGCCCTTCGCGCGGATGCTCGCCGACATCAATGCCGGGCGTTCGCATGTGAACAATCAGTTCGAACTCTATGGCCGGAGCTGGGGGGCGGTTCTTCTCGGCGGCAGCGAAAGCGAAGGCCGCGATCGCCTTCTCTAGCGGTGACGGCCATGCCGGACATTCAAATCCTATCAATCCGAAACGGGAGAGCGACATGATCTCGACGAAGTCACCCATGATGATGCCGATCAGCCGTCGCGCCCTCATGAGTGGGGTCGCCGCCGGCGTTTTCGCCGGCACGTTCGGGCGGGTCGCTGATGCGGCGCCACAGCGTGGCGGGATTTTGCGTATTGCCTATCCCTTTCAACCGACGAGCCTCGATCCGGCGCTCGGTCGCCAGGGCGGGGACTTCGATTTTCTCTATCCCGTGTTCGAGACCCTGGTCGATTGGGAGTTCGATACGATGCTCCCGAAGCCCGCTCTCGCCACGAGCTGGACCTATCCCGATTCGACAACCTTCGTCCTGAAGCTGCGGGAAAACGTCTCCTTCTCGGATGGGACGCCGTTCGACGCGACCGCGGCGAAATTCAACCTCGACCGCTGCATGACCCATCCGAAGTCGACGGTCACCGCCGAACTCGCCGCGGTCTCGGCGGTCGAAATCAGCGGCCCGCATGAGATCACGCTTCGACTGAAACGGCCCAACGCATCGATGCCGCTGATCCTGACCGGCCGCGCGGGTTTCATGGCGTCGCCGGCGGCGGTCACCAAGTCCGGTGATGATTTTGCCCGCAATCCGGTCGGAACGGGCCCGTGGAAATTCACCCTGTGGCGCGACAACGAGATCGTGTCGTTTCGCCGCAACGATAATTACTGGAAGAAGGGCGAACCGCTTCCGGATGGACTCGATTTCAAGGTGATCGCCGATCCCGCGACCGGCTTGCGATCGGTGATCGCCGGCGAGAGCGATTTCGTCTGGGCCCTGTCGTCGGCACAGAAGCCGGCCGTCGATCGCGCGGGCCTCGATTCCTCGATCGGGAGTTCGCAACAAATATTCCTGCTGTGGCTCAATCAAGCCAAAGGGCCGCTCGCCGATGTACGGGTTCGCCAGGCGCTCAATTACGCGATCGACCGCAACGCCTATAACAAGGCGACCGAAGGCGGATACAACGAAGTCGCGCAAGGCATCTATCCCAAATCGCATTGGGCTTACGACCCCACCGTGGCCAGCTACTATCAATACGATCCGGCAAAAGCGCGCGCGCTGCTGGCCGCCGCCGGTTTCCCGAACGGGCTCGATCTCACCCTCACCGGTCCGACCGATCAGCATTCGACCCAACGGCAAGAAGTCGTCATCGAACAGCTCAAGCAGGTGGGCGTCCGGATCAAATTGACGCCCTTGTCGGTCAACGATTCGATCAAGGCGTATTTCTACGACAAGCAGTACGATGCGCTGTTGATCGTCTGGGGCTCGCGGGCCGATCCCAGCCAGGGGTTCAACGCGCTGTTCAGCAAGGATTCGCCGTCCAATCCGTCCGGCATCGAACCGGACGGCTTCGGCGACGCCCTTGTCCAATCCCAGGCGAGCCTCGATCTCAAGACCCGTGCGCAGGCGCTATCGAAGGTTGCGCACATCGTCGCCGAAAACGCGTTGATCGTCCCGCTGGTCTTCGACGCCCAGTACAGTGCGTTCGGCAAGAAGGTAAAAGGATATAAGCCCACCCTGTTCGGACGGATGCGGCTCGATACGGTCTATCTCGAAAGCTAAATCACCGGAGACGCGCATGACCGCCCTGCCCATCACCATCGCGACCGGGAATTACGATCGCGTCAAACCGCTGATCGACGGGCAGGTGAAGGTCGAGGGTTGCGACGTCAATTATCTGGTCATGAGCATCGAAGAGTCGGGGCATCGCGCCTTTGCCAGCCACGAATTCGATGTGACCGAGCTCTCTTCCTCCATTTACATGGTGGGTCGCTCGCGGGGCCTCGACGATTACATCGCGATTCCGGTTTTCCCCTCGCGCAGTTTTCGCCATTCGGCGATCTATATCCGCGACGATCGCGGCATCGCGTCGCCGGGCGATTTGCGGGGGAAGAAGGTCGGTGTTCCGGTCTATTCGATGACGGCCGCGCTCTGGGTCCGCGGCATGCTGCAAACGGAATACGGCGTCAGCCCGTCGCAAATCGAATGGTTCACCGGTGGGTTGGAACAGCCGGGCCGGGAAGAACCGATCCCCCTGCAATTACCGGGCGACATCAGGCTCACGGTCATCGGCAACGATCAGTCGCTATCGGCGCTGCTCGAAGCCGGCGCGATCGACGCCCTGGTCACGGCGCGCGCGCCGTCGTGTTTCGATCGACGGGCGCCGCATGTCAAAAGACTGTTCCAGAATTATCAGGCCGCCGAGAAAGATTACTATCGGAAGACGCACCTCTTTCCGATCATGCACCTCGTCGCCGTCCGCAAGGAACTCGCCGCCGCCTATCCCTGGCTTCCGTCGAGCCTGTTCAAGGCGTTCAGTCAAGCCAAACAGCTTTGCATCGCCGAGCTTCTCGATTGGACGGCGGCCAAAGTGTCCGCGCCCTGGGTGCTCGCCGGGCTCGAGGAAACCGTTGCGCTGATGGGGCCCGATTACTGGCGCTACGGGTTTCGCGAAAATCTCCCCGAACTTCAGGTGATGACGAAGTGGTCGTTCGAGCAGGGCCTGTCGGCCCGCCAACTGACGCCCGAAGAACTGTTCCACCCGGCGACGCTCGATCAGCCGAAGGTATAGAGACGGGGATCATGGCCGACTTCGATATCGACGATCGCAACGCACCGAAGCCTGTCGATCCGGCGAGCTACGGCATCGATCCCGTATCGGGAAAATTCAGGCATCCCGAAGCGACGCCCTATACCGAAGGCCCGCGGCCGGTCAAAGGGAGCCTCGATTATTTCGAGGACAAGCAATACATCAGCAACATGACCGTCGAAGGGCGGTGGCCGATCGTCCTCAATCCGGGGGTGAGCCACCAGTTCTTCGCCGACTTCGACGGCCGCCGGTACATGTATCATTATTATCGGACCCGGCTGAACGTCTACGACATCACCGAGCCGCGAAATCTCAAAGTCATCCTGGAGAAGAAGTTCAATCCCGGCGAAGATTTTGGCGCGACTTCGATTGCCTATAACCCGGATCTGAAAAAATGGATCCTGTTTCAGTCGATCGAGGTGGCGCGGGCGACCAGCGCGGCCGGATTGACCGGCAAATACGGCGACCCGGCGCAAATCGCCGGCTACATGACGAAGCCGGGCTTTCGCGGCTTTCGCGTGTTCGAACTGCTTGGTCCCACCGAGTGGCGCAAGATCGCCGAGGTGAGCACGAGCAGTCTGCACCCCAAGGGTAATGTTCAAGAAGGCTCGGGCGGTGTCGGCGCGCCGACTTATTTCGGCGGAAAATATGCGCTCATCGCGACGGCGCCCGACAACAGCTTCGTCCGCATGGAATATCCGAACTATGTCTATTCCGCCGCGCAGCAGATTTACGATGTCGAAGACCCGTCGAACCCGAAGCTCCTCGATACGTGGTGGGTGCCGGGCCAGCGCCTGGGCGAAGAAGACGCCTATCGGAAATGGCGGCAATACGGAAACCGCACCTCATGGACCGGCGCGCGCCTGCCGATCGCGCTCGCCAAGCCGATCGAGCAGGGCGGACGCTACGGTTATACGGCGATGGGCGGCCTCGGGTTCCACGTCATCGACCTCGCCGATCCGCACAACATGAAAACGGTGGGAAGTCTCGACCTGCCGCTCAGTGTCGGTGGGGTCGAGGGTGATAATGTCGATGCGTCGCTGGTGGAGGAACGCGGCCTCGTTCTCGTGAACGGCTATCCGATGAACGAGGACGGATACGAGCCCTATAAGGATGTCTACATCATCGACGTCCGCAATCCCGCGCGGCCGGAAATCATCGGCACGTTCCCGCGTCCGATGCCGCCGAAGGACGCGCCCTATGCGGATTTTGTCCTGCGTCGGGGAAAGTTCGGCCCCAAGCGCAACGGCTATTATTTCCAGCCCGGCAAGCCCAACCCGAACGTCGCGGTGTTTCCCTATAACAACGCCGGAATCCAGATCTTCGATATCAGCGATCCGAAGAACGTGAAGATCGCGGCCTATTTCGTGCCGCCGATGAAAGACGAGCTGAAAAATCCGCGGTCCTACACGAA
Source organism: uncultured Rhodospirillales bacterium (assembly GCA_903828515.1). Classification (GTDB taxonomy): domain Bacteria; phylum Pseudomonadota; class Alphaproteobacteria; order ATCC43930; family CGMCC-115725; genus CAIKMD01. The sequence continues at coordinate 562,302 of CAIKMD010000003.1, forward strand.
CCCATGCGAAACGCTCGTGGTCGAATGGGACCGCAAGCTGATCTGGGGCTTCACGAACTCGGGCATCTATCTGTTGAGCACCCCCGCGCTGGGCGCTCCGGACTTCTCTGGTCGGATCTAGAGCGCTTTCGCGTCGTCGAGCCCCGCAACGTCACGGACGTTTTCGGTCAATCTTTCAGCCCAACGTCGGGAAATTGAAAACCGCGCCGGACTTGATGTCTTCGGGCCAGCGGCTGGTGACGGTCTTCAGCCGCGTGTTGAAGCGCACGCCCTCGGCGCCATAGATCGCGTGATCGCCGAAGATCGAACGCTTCCAGCCGCCGAAGGAGTGATAGGCGACCGGCACCGGGATCGCGACGTTGATGCCGACCATGCCGACCTCGATCCGGTCAGCGAAATCGCGCGCGGCATCGCCGTCGCGGGTGAAGATCGCGACGCCATTGGCATAATCGTTGGCGTTGATCAGGCCGACCGCATCAGCATAGGATTTCGTCCGCACCACCGACAGCACCGGGCCGAAAATCTCTTCCTTGTAGATCGTCATTTGCGGCGTGACCTTGTCGAACAAGGTACCGCCGAGGAAATAGCCCTTTTCATAGCCTTGAAGTTTGAAACCGCGCCCGTCGACGACGAGGTCGGCGCCCTGCGCCGCGCCGCTATCGATATAGGACAGAATTTTTCGCAAATGATCGCCGGTGACGACGGGACCCATTTCGGCGTCGGGGTCAGAGGCCGGGCCGATCTTCAACGCGCGCACGCGCGGCGCCAATGCCTCGACCAGGCGATTGGCGGGTTCCTCGCCGACCGGCACCGCGACCGAAACCGCCATGCAGCGTTCGCCGGCGGAACCGTAACCGGCCCCCATCAGCGCATCGGCGGCCTTGTCGATATCGGCGTCGGGCATGATGACCATGTGGTTCTTGGCGCCGCCCAGCGCCTGCACGCGCTTACCGGTGTGAGTCCCCGTGCGATAGACGTATTCGGCGATCGGCGTCGAGCCGACGAACGACACCGCCTTGATGTCGGGATGAGCGAGAATCGCGTCGACGACTTCCTTGTCGCCATGGACGATGCTGAGCACGCCGTCGGGAAAACCGGCTTCCTGAAACAGTTCCGAGGCCAGCATCGACGCCGAGGGATCTTTCTCCGACGGCTTCAGGATGAAGGTGTTGCCGCAGGCGATGGCGACGGGAAACATCCACAGCGGCACCATGATCGGGAAGTTGAACGGCGTGATGCCGGCAACGACGCCCAGCGCCTGGCGATCGGAATGCGTGTCGATCGACGGCCCGGCGTTGCGCGAGAATTCGCCTTTCAGCAGATGCGGAATGCCGCAGCAGAAATCGATCACCTCCAACCCGCGCTGAACCTCGCCCAGCGCGTCGGAATGGGTCTTGCCGTGTTCCTGCGAAATGATCGTCGCGATCCGCGCCGCATTCTTTTCGATCAGATCGCGATATTTGAACATCAACGCCGCGCGGCGCAGCGGGGGCGTCACGCTCCAGGTGGCGAACGCCGCCTTGGCCGCCGCGACCGCGTCGCCGAGTTCGGCTGCGGTCGAGAGGGGCAACTCGGCGGTCTGCTCGCCGGTCGCCGGGTTGAAGACGGGCGCCGTGCGCTTGCTGGCCGAAGGCTTGCGCTTGCCGGCGATGACGTTGTCGAGACGCTGCATCTGATTCCCCCCTCGCGCTTTCGCTATTCCAGCGACCGCAGTACGGCGCCGAGTTTAGCGAAAAGCTGGTCGATTTCCGACTTGCTGATGATCAGCGGCGGCGACAAGGCGATGATGTCGCCGGTGGTGCGGATGAGCAGCCCGTCCTCGAACGCCTTGAGGAAGGCCGAAAACGCCCGCTTGGTCGGCTGGCCGGGGATGGGTTCGAGTTCGATCGCGCCGATCAGGCCGGTGTTGCGGATGTCGATGACATGCGGCAGGTCCTTCAGCGCGTGTAACGAATCTTCCCAATACGAAGACAAGTCGGCCGCACGGGTCAAAAGCCCGTCTTCGGCATAGGTGTCGAGCGTGCCCAGCGCGGCGGCGGCGGCGACCGGATTGCCCGAATAGGTATAGCCGTGGAAGAGCTCGATCATGTGTTCGGGGCCGGTCATGAACGCGTCGTGGATTTCCTTTTTGACGAACACCGCGCCCATCGGGATCACGCCGTTGGTCAATCCCTTGGCGGTGGTGACGATATCCGGCATCACGCCGTAATAGTCGACGGCGAAGGGCGCGCCCAACCGGCCGAACCCGGTGATCACTTCGTCATAGATCAGCAGGATACCGTGCCGGTCGCAGATCGCGCGCAGGCGTTCGAGATAGCCCTTGGGTGGAATCAGAACGCCGGTCGATCCCGCCACCGGTTCGACGATGACGGCCGCGATGGTCGAGGCATCGTGGAGCGCGACGAGCCTTTCCAGATCGTCGGCGAACTCGGCGCCATAGGCCGGCTGGCCGCGGGTGAAGGCGTTACGCGCCAGATCGTGGGTATGACGGATGTGATCGACGCCGGCGAGCAACGTGCCGAAGAATTTCCGGTTGCTCGCAATGCCGCCGACCGACAACCCGCCGAAATTGACGCCGTGATAACCGCGCTCGCGGCCGATCAGGCGCGTGCGCGATGCCTCGCCGCGCTGGCGCTGATAGGCGAGCGCGATCTTCAATGCGGTCTCGACGGATTCGGAGCCGGAATTGGTGAAGAAGACATGGTCGAGGCCGGGCGGCATCAGGCTGACCAGCCGCGCGGCGAGTTCGAAGACTTTCGGATGCCCCATCTGAAAAGCCGGGGCGTAGTCGAGAAGGCTGGCCTGTTTGGCGATCGCCTCGACGATCTTCGGCCGGCGGTGACCGGCATTGCAGCACCACAGGCCGGACGTGCCGTCGAGAACCTGGCGGCCGTCATCGGTCGTGTAATACATGCCGTCCGCTTCGACGAAGAGACGCGGCGCTTTCTTGAACTGCCGGTTCGCGGTGAACGGCATCCAAAAGGCGTCCATGTTGTTCGGCACGGTTTGGCGGGTGGTCATTGTCGTCTTCCTTGGGACCCTGAACTCATGACGCGCGACCGGATCATGCCGCACCCGGCGTGTCAGGGAAATGGCAGGTCGGCGCGGTCCGCTTTTACCGTCGAATTCGCACCGCGAGCGGCCAGTCCTTTAAAAAGGAATTAACCAGACATGCCGATAATCGGTGGCGTCCCTGGCCATCGCGTTGGTTCATGTATTACCTCGACCGAAACTTCCTGCCGATTTTCGAGGGTGCCGAACCCGCGGTGGCATATCAGGGGGCGTATGCGCCCGGCCTGGTTGCGACCTCGATCGCCATTGCCATCCTGGCCGCCTTCGTCGCGCTGTCGATCTCGAGCCGGATCGTCGTCGCCAGCACGCCGCGGGCGCGCTGGGCATGGTCGAGCGCCGGTGCGCTCAGCATGGGCGGCGGCATCTGGTCGATGCATTTCCTGGGCATGCTCGCGTTCTCGTTACCGTGCGGTGTCGCCTACGATCCGGTGGGGACCTTGCTGTCGATGGTTCCCGGCGCGTTGGCGAGCTGTGTCGCGCTCGCCATCATCAGCCGGCGCGATACACCGAGCATCAAGCAATTATTGACCGGTGCCGTCTTCATGGGCGCCGGAATCGGCGCGATGCATTACGCGGGCATGGCGGCGATGGAACCGCAAGCCCTCCTGCTCTACAGCCCGGTTCTGGTTGGCGTCTCGGTCGTCGTGGCCGTCGCGCTTGCCTTCATTTCGTTGAGCATCCGCTTCCATTCCCGGGTTGGCCATTCCGACGGATTTCTGCCGACCCTGATCGCCGCGTCGGTCATGGGGTGCGCGGTTTCGGGCATGCACTACACGGCGATGCAGGCGGCGATCTTCTATCCGTTGCCCGATCCATCGATCTGGAATTTGGAACTGCCGCGCGCGCTTCTCGCGACCGGCATCGTCGTCATCACGGGATTGGTCGCGGTGAGCACGCTCGCGGCGACTTTCGCCGGCCGTCAAACGGATCTGGCGCAGACGTTGCGCGCGGAAGTCGCGCGCCGCAAGCAACTGGAACGCGACGCGGCCGGCGGCCGGGCGCGACTCCAGGCCATTCTCGACAGCGTGGTCGACGGCATCGTCACGATCGACAATCGCGGCCGCATCCAGCAATGGAGTTCCGGCGCGCAACGGATTTTCGGCTACACACCCGACGAGGTGCAGGGCGCGAACGTCTCGATGCTGACGCCCGAGCGGCATCGTTCGCGGCACGATCGCTACATCAGCTCGTTTTTGATGGCGAGCGATGCAAAAATCATCGGGGTCGGACGCCAGGTCGCGGCCGTCCGCAAGGACGGGACCGAGTTCCCGATGGAACTCGCGGTGAACCAGGTGAAGATCGGCGACGAAACGCTGTTCACCGGTATTCTGCGCGACATCAGCGAACGCAAACGCACCGAGGCGGCGCTGATCCTGGCGCGGCAACAAGCCGAAGCGGCCAATCTCGCGAAATCGCAATTCCTCGCGACCATGAGCCACGAGATCCGGACGCCGATGAACGGCGTCATCGGGATGGCGAGTCTGCTGGATGGAACCACGCTGACCGATCGCCAGCGACGCCTGGTGACGAACCTGTCGCGTTCCAGTCAGTCGTTGCTCGCCATCATCAACGACATTCTCGATTTCTCGAAGATCGAGGCGGGACGCTTCGAACTCTTCGAAACCGATTTCGATCCGCGCGACGTGCTGGCCGACGTCACCGACGTCTTTTGCGAACGTTGCGCGACCAAAGACATCGAGTTCGTCTATTACATCGCCGAAGACGTGCCGGCGCGCCTCCTCGGCGACCCCGTCCGGCTGCGGCAGGTCCTCATCAATCTGGTCGGCAACGCGATCAAATTCACCGAGCGTGGCGAGATCCTGCTCGAACTGAGCATGACCGAGGTGGTCGACGGCACCGCCGTGCTGTCGTTCTCGGTGAAAGATACCGGAATCGGCATCGAGCCCGAAAAGCGCGACAAGGTTTTCGACTCCTTCTATCAGGTCGATAATTCCATGACCCGGGTGCGCGGTGGATCGGGGCTGGGCCTCACCATCTCGAAACAGCTTGTCGAGCTGATGGGCGGGAAGATCGGCGTCGACAGCGAGGTCGGACGCGGTTCGCGATTCCATTTCACGGTTCGCTGCCGGATTTCCAAAGCCAAGTCGACCGAGCCGCAGCAGATCGACCGGAAATTGAAGGTTCTGCTGATCGATACCAATGCGGTCAGCGCGCGTGTGATGGGGCTCTATCTGGCGAGCTGGAAAGTCGATGCCACGGTCGTCTCGAGCGTCGCCGATGCCGAGCGGGCATGGAGCCGCCGGGCCGAGAAGGGCGTACCTTTCGATGTTCTCGTCATCGACGTCAAAGGTCTCGGCATGGCCGGGGTCGAGTTGGTGCGGCGTTTGCGCGCGGGCGGCGCCGACGACGTCGCGGTCGTGCTGCTGGTCGGCATGGATGGCTCGCTCGACGACAAGACGATCGACGGGGTCGGGGCGATCTGTACCCTGACGAAGCCGGTTCGCCCCTCCGAATTCTTCAACGCGCTGGTCGAGGCCGCATCCGGCGCCAAGGACAGCTCGCTGTTGCCGGTTTTTCTGCGCCGGAACGTGCAGACGAAGCGCCCGCAATTCGATGCGCGGATTCTCGTGGCTGAAGACAATCCGGTGAATCAGGAAGTCGCCACCGGGATTCTCGAGACCATGGGCTGTCGCGTGGTGACGGCGCCGCATGGCCGCTCGGCGGTGCAACGCTTCGCGCAAGAAAAATTCGATCTCGTCTTCATGGATTGCGAGATGCCGATCCTCGATGGGTTTCAGGCAACCCAGCGTATCCGCGAGATGGAACAGATGGCGGCGGCCGAAGGCGAGAAAAGGCCGCGGACGCCGATCGTCGCCTTGACCGCCCATGCGCTGGCCGACGTGCGCGAACAAAGCATCGCGGCGGGCATGGACGATTTCCTGGTCAAGCCGTTCGACGAGGAACAATTGGCGCAGACGCTGCGCCGGTGGCTCGGTCCGCTCGAACGGACGTCCGACAGCAAGCCGGTGGCTCCGGAAATGCCGGCGGCGATCGACGATGAAGCGATTCAAAAGATTCGCGCGATGGACAGCAAGGCCGACGATGTGTTGCTGAAGCGCGTGGTCTCGCAGTTCGTCGCGACGGCACCGGCGCTCGTGGCGTCCATTCGCGCGACCTGCGTCGCCGGCGACGGCGAGGCGTTGTGGCGTGCCGCGCACAGCCTCAAATCGAGCGCCGCGGCGCTCGGCGCGCGCCCCCTGGCCCAGCATTGCGGCGATATCGAAACCCTGGCGCGCGAGGCAGGGGCCGAACGCGTTACCGACATGCTCGATCGGCTCGATAGCGAACTCGCGGCGGCGATGCTGCGCCTGCGGGAACTGGCGGGAGCGGCGTGATGAACCCCGCACCGATCCTGATCGTCGACGACGATCCGATCATCCGTGCCCTGACCCGGGCGGCGCTGGAGCAGGACGGGTTTTCCGTCGAGGAAGCCGGCGACGGCTTCGAGGCTTGCGCCTTCTGCGAAACCACGACGCCGCGTCTCGTCGTCGTCGACGTGGTCATGCCGGGAATGAATGGATTCGACTTGTGCAAGGCGCTGCGCCGCCGGCCGGAGACGGCGCATGTGCCGATCCTGATGGCGACGGGGCTCGACGATGTCGCCTCGATCACCCAGGCCTATGACGCCGGGGCGACCGATTTCATCGCCAAACCGCTCAACTGGACCATCCTCAATCACCGGATCCGCTATCTCCTGCGGGCGAGCCAGGCCTTCGACGAGGCGCAGCGCGCCAAGCGCGAGGTCGAACTGTCGGCGGCCGCGGTCCGCGCCGCCAACGAATTGCTGGAATGCCGCGTCGAGGAACGGACCCAGGAATTGCGCGTGGCGCAGGAAAATCTGCTCAAGGAAGAGCGTTTCTCGGCCATCGGGCACGTCACGGCGACGGTGGCGCACGAATTGCGCAACCCGCTCGGCGCGATCAGCAACACCGTCTTCGTCGTGCGCACGGCGACCGCGGGCAATCCCGCCCTGAGCCGGGCGGCCGACCGCATGGACCGCAGCATCGCGCGCTGCAACAAGATCATCCGCAACCTGCTCGATTACACGCTGGTGCGCGATTTCAAACGCGAACGGGTCACGCTCGATCTCTGGCTTGCCTCGATCCTCGACAACGAGACCATGCCCGACGGGATCGAGCTGCGGCGTTGCCTCGCGGCGCCCCATGTCGTTCTCGAGGGCGATACCGAGCGGCTTCACCGCGTGGTCGCCAATCTCATCGAGAACGCCGCGCAGGCGATGGAACAAAGCGACGGCGATAAACCGCGCTGCATCACGGTCACGACGCGGTTCGCCGACGGCCCGGAAATCGTCGTCGAAGACACCGGCCCCGGCATCGCGGCGGATGTGCTGCCGCAAATTTTCGAGCCGTTGTTCAGCACACGGAGCTTCGGCACCGGCCTCGGGCTGGCGACGGTCAAGCAGATCGTCGATCAGCATGACGGTTCGATCGACGTCACGACCGAAATGGGACGCGGCACTGCCGTCCGGATTCGGTTGCCGCGCGCCAGCGCCAAGATCGCTGCCGCCTAGGGATTTCGATGGACGCGATCGCGCCGCAAGATGCCCCGATCCTGATCGTCGACGACGACGCGATCATCCGCTCCCTGATGCGCGCGTCGCTCGAGAGCGACGGGCTCGGCGTGATCGAAGCCGCGAGCGGCGAGGAGGCGCGCGCGATTTGCGCGTCGTCGGTGCCGAGCCTGTTGATCGCCGACGTGGTCATGCCGGGGATCGACGGCTTCGAACTGTGCCGCCTGCTGCGCGCCCGGCCCGAAACCGCCTTCATGCCGATCCTGATGGCCACCGGTCTCGACGACGTTTCCTCGATCATGCGGGCCTATGAAGCGGGCGCGACGGATTTCATCGTGAAGCCGATCAACTGGCTGCTGCTCAATCATCGGGTGCGCTATATCTTGCGCGCCGGCCGCGCCTTCGATGAACTGCGCCAGAATCAGGATCGGCTGATCGCGGCCAAGGATGCCGCGGTCGCCGCGAGCCGCGCGAAATCCGAATTTCTCGCCAATATGAGCCACGAATTGCGCACGCCGCTGAACGCGATCATCGGCTTTTCCAGCATCATGCGCGACGCCATGTTCGGACCGCTCGATCCGAAATACGCCGAGTTTTCCGCCCTGATCGCCGATAGCGGCAATCACCTGCTGGCGATCATCAACAGCATCCTCGACATCGCCAAGGCGGAATCGAATCAGCTCCTTCTCAAGGAGGAAACCGTCGATCTCGCGCGCATCGCCGGCTTCAGCATGAGCCTGGTCGGCGACATGGCGAAAAAGGCGGAGATCGACTGCCGCGCTTCGATCGCCCCGAACCTGCCGCCATTCTTCGCCGATTCGCCGAAGCTGTCGCAGATCCTCATCAACCTGCTGTCGAACGCGGTCAAGTTCACGCCGCCCGGCGGGCGGGTGCGGCTGACGATCGAGCGTCACGGCGATGGCGATCTGGCGTTCCGCATCGAAGACAGCGGCATCGGCATGTCGGCCGACAAGCTGCCGCTTGCCTTGTCGCCCTTCGGTCAGATCGATAGCGGTCTGGCGCGCAAATATGAGGGGATCGGTCTCGGCTTGCCGCTGACCAAACGCCTCATCGAATTGCACGACGGAACGATGACGATCGACAGCGAGGCGGGCAAAGGCACGGTGGTGACGGCGCGCTTTCCCGCCGCGCGCTTTCGGCCGGTCGATGCCGCGTCATCGTTGGTCCGCCGCATCGCGGGCTGATTCGACTTACGGCTTCGCCCGCCGATCAGGTCGTGTGCGTCGCCAGCTTGTGGAAGCGGCTGGCGTGAAATACCAGCGGGCTTACATCGCGTTCCATCTTGAGGCGTTCGATCCGCAGGACGACGATCTCGTGATCGCCGGCGGTGATGCGCTGGTCGATCGTGCATTCGAGCCAGACCGCGGCGCCCGCGATGAACACGGCGCCGCTGGGCGTCGCTTCCCAGGTGATGCCGGCAAAGCGGTCACCGAGCTTGGCGGATAATTGCCGGCAGGCGGCGTCGTGGCCGGAACCCAGAACGCTGACGCCGAGATGCGACAGGGTGTTGAGCTTTTGCCAGGTTTCGGAACCGTTCTGCATGCACACCGCGACCAGCGGCGGCTCGAGCGAGACGGAGATGAAGGAACTGACGGCCATGCCGACCGGCGTCTCGCCGACCAGGGCGCAGATCGCGGTGACCCCGCTCGGAAAACAGCCATAGGCGTCGCGCAACTCGCGCTGATCGGTCACGGGTTTCATGGTGTCCATCGTGCTAACTCCGCGCCCGCAGCAAGGGTTTCGCCCGCGCGATCCACGTATCGAGACGCGGGTCTTCGGCATAGGTCTTGTCGATGAGATAGAGGCCGACCGATGGACAGATCGCGCCGAGCTCGACCAGCACCGGCTTCAACAGCAACTCGGGCGCCAGAAGATGCGCCGGCCCGGCGCCGAGCATCAGCGGGAAGGCGGTGATGCCGGCCAGTGCATCGGGCGGGAATTGATCGAGGAACAATTTGAGGAGGCCGGTATAGGTCGCCTTGAAGGTCGGGCTGGCGACGATGACCGTGTCGGCGGCCTGGACCGTCGCGATCGCCGCCGCGATATCGGCATTGCCGAATTCCAGCAGGGCGGGACCGAACGTCGCGAGATCGAAAATCGTGTCGGGCTCCGCCCCCGTCAATTTGCGCGCGACCAGAACGGCGGCATCGAGGGTGCGCGATTGGGGTTTTGGATTTCCGACGATCACGACTGTTTTCATCACGGGCTCCGAAGAAGATCACGGGTGGAATCGTAGCAACTATTTTTGCACCGGCGCGCGGCTTTCGCTGAATCAAACATGCGCTGTCGCTTCCGATTGCGGTCTCGCCTTCATGCTGCCGATATTTTGAATGCGCTGCACAAAATTTTTCCAAATTTGAATCGCGTCACGCCGTCGGCGCTGGGTCAGGCCTTGAAAGTCGCAAAGGGAATCGCACAAAACAAGGGTCTCTCGCAACGCTTCGATATTGCATACACGATGGCATACTTTTTGCGACGCAACCAGAGACTGCTGTAACGCCCTATCGATGATTGTTCTGAGCAATCGCGTCGCTCGTGCCGCGCGGGTCGGGGAGTCTTGTCGCCGAAACAAGGCGCGCACGCGTGAAGGATTGTCCGGCGAAGGAGACCGTCCCTTGTCCCTGCAACCGATCATGGAAGTCGGCTTCGTTGTTCGCGCCGCGGGCGATTGCGCAACACGGATGAAGCGTGAAATCCGCATGTAAATCCGCGCGGCGCGACCCCCCGATGCCCTGAAAACCCTGTCAACGACAACCGAGGCAAAGCCCCATCATGAAGCGGCACCAAGTTTTTCTGAACACCGCCACCATCGCGCTTTTCGCCTTTCTCGCCGCGGTCGCGCCAGGCCGGGCCGCCGATACCACGCCGCCGCCGAAATCCATGGGGGATGGCGGCATCATTCATATCCCGACCAATCCGACGGCGACCTCGGCCTGGCATTTCGCCGCGATCCAGAAATACGACCTCGATAAGAAGCACAATATCGCCATTCAGCTTCTGCCCTCGGCCACGCCGACGATGACGGCCAATCTTCTGCAAACCGGCGCCGCCGAGGTGGCGATCTTCAGTTGGGTCGATCTCATCCGGCTGCGCAACAGCGGGGTGAAGGTCATCGGCATCGCGCCGTTCCTGCGCTGGGGCGCGGATCACATCATCGTGCCGACCGATTCGACGGCCAAGACGATCGCCGATCTGAAGGGCAAGCGGTTCGGCATCCTGTCGCGCACCAATCTCGATTTCATCCTCAACATGGCGGTGGCCAAGACCCGCTATCACCTCGATCCGGAAAAGGATTTCGTCATTCAGGAAGGCGCGACCAGCCTGCTGCGCGGCCTGATCGAAACCGGCGCGCTCGACGGATCGCAAATGTTCAACAACATCACGCCGTTGATGGTCGCGGGCGGCAAGGTGCGCATCCTCTATCAGATGAAGGAACTGGTCGACAGTTACGGTCTGCCGTTGACCCCCGAACTGCTCTACGCGACGTCCGAGGACTACGCGAAGGCGCATCCCCAGAACGTCCGCGCGTTCCTCGCCACTTATCGCGAAGGCGTCGAGGTGCTGCGGCACGAGGATGCGATCTGGGACGACCGCGGCAAGACCATGGAGATGCCGCCGGAAGCGATCTCCCTGCTGCGCGACGAGATGCGCCTCGATATCTGGACCGAGTTCGCGCCGACGACGACGGCCGACATCCGCAAGGCGTTCGACTTCCTGGTCAGCCAGGCCGGTACCGAGCCCTTCGGGTTCACGTCGATCCCGGACGGCTTCATCACCCAGGAATACGACTGATTGAGCGGGGGATAAAATGGTGCGCAAGAAATTCCACCTCGCCTGGTTCACCAATTTCACCCTTGACGAATGGCACGAACCATTATCGAGCGGGGGCGGCAATCCCTGGAACGGCGACTTCTTCCTCGATTTCGCCAAGGCGCTCGAGCGCGCCTGCTTCGACTACATCATGTTCGAAGACACGCTGATGGTGTCGGAATCCTACGGCGGCAACACCAAAGCCTATCTCAAAGGCGCGATCCAGGTGCCCAAGCACGATCCGGCGCCGCTCGCCGCGGTGATCGGGTCTCAAACCCGCAATCTGGGCGTGGTCGCGACGATGTCGACACTCGGCTATTCGCCGTTTCTGCTGGCGCGTCTCTGCACGACGATCGATCATCTCGCACGCGGCCGCTTCGGCTGGAACATCGTGACCAGCGGCGAGGACACCGCCGCGCAGAATTTCGGCCTGCATGAGCTGCCCGAGCATGATCTCCGCTACGAGATGGCCGACGAGTTCATGGAGGTCGTGAACAAGCTGTTCGCGTCCTGGGCGCCCGACGCCGTCGTGCTCGATCGCGAGACGCAAACTTACGCGGATTGGACCAAGGTCAAGCCGATCCACCACGAGGGCAAGTACTACCGCTCGCGCGGTCCGCTCAACACTGTCCCGTCGCCGCAAGGCCGGGTGGCCTATATCCAGGCCGGCGGGTCGGAGCGCGGCCGCGACTTCGCCGCCAAACACGCCGATTCGATCATCGCCGGCGCCAACGGCAACAAGGCTAAAAAGGAATTCCGCGACGATGTCCGC
>CAIKMD010000004.1 GCA_903828515.1 uncultured Rhodospirillales bacterium
CAGATCGACAAGGCGCCGGAAGAGCGGGCGCGCGGGATCACGATCTCGACGGCGCACGTGGAATACGAGACGAAGAACCGGCATTACGCGCACGTGGATTGCCCGGGCCATGCCGACTACGTGAAGAACATGATCACGGGCGCGGCGCAGATGGACGGCGCGATCCTGGTGGTCTCGGCGGCGGACGGCCCGATGCCGCAGACCCGCGAGCATATCCTTCTGGCGCGCCAGGTCGGCGTGCCGGCGCTGGTGGTGTTCCTGAACAAATGCGACATGGTCGACGATCCGGAACTGCTGGAACTGGTGGAGATGGAGGTCCGCGAGCTGCTGACCTCGTACCAGTTCCCCGGCGACGATATTCCGATCGTCCGCGGCTCGGCGCTGATGGCGCTCGAGGACAAGGACAAGACGATGGGTCACGACGCGATCCTGAAGCTGATGGAAGCGGTCGATGCCGCGATCCCGCAGCCGGCGCGCGACCGCGACCGTCCGTTCCTGATGCCTATTGAAGACGTGTTCTCGATCTCGGGTCGCGGCACGGTGGTAACGGGCCGTGTCGAGCGCGGCGTGGTGAAGGTCGGCGAGGAAATCGAGATCGTCGGTCTGAAGCCGACGATCAAGACGGTGGTGACCGGCGTCGAAATGTTCCGCAAGCTCTTGGACCAGGGCGAGGCGGGCGACAACATCGGCGCGCTGCTGCGCGGCACGAAGCGCGAGGAAGTCGAGCGCGGCCAGGTTCTGGCGGCGCCGGGCTCGATCACGCCGCACACGAACTTCCAGGCCGAGGCGTACATCCTGACGAAGGAAGAGGGCGGCCGTCACACGCCGTTCTTCACGAATTACCGTCCGCAGTTCTACTTCCGCACCACCGATGTCACGGGCACGGTGAAGCTGAAAGAGGGCGTCGAGATGGTGATGCCGGGGGACAACGTGTCGATGGAGATCGAGCTGATCCAGCCGATCGCCATGGACGAGGGCCTGCGTTTCGCCATCCGCGAGGGCGGCCGGACCGTCGGCGCCGGCGTCGTCGCGAAAATCATAAAGTAGGGGATAACCCGAGGCGAACCCACCACAGGTTGTGGGTTCGCCTCGTTCCACCGGCTTCGGCAACAAAAAGAATCAAATATAACAAATACTTGACGACCATTGTTGCCTTCCCTGATAATCTGTCCCGTCGAGGGGACTGTCGGGGGACCATTTCATGTCAGGGTTTCGCTATCGCGTCGCCGCGTTTGCGGTGGCGCTCGCAACAGCCGTGGCGACGGGCAGCACGCCGGGCTTTGCGGACCCGGTGGAACTCGGACCGGTGACTCTGCGCGGCGACGGGCCGAGCTATCTCGATCTCGGCGCCGGCGTCTACGATCTGGTCGGCAACGCGCATCGCAACGAGACCGGCGCGGTGGAAGCCGAACTGCGGTACGGGCGAAAATTCCTCAATATCGGTCCGGCGGCAGGAGTCATCGCCGATTTCCGCGGCGGCGGCATGGCCTATGTCGGGATTTACAGCGACTTTGCCTGGGGCCCGATCGTCGTCACGCCGCTCGGTGGCTTTGGTGCCTGGTGGCACGGCAGCAGCAACGACGAGTATCTCGGCGGCACATTCGAATTTCGATTGCAGGTCCAAGCTTCTTATGAATTCGACAACGCCTCGCGTCTCGGACTACGCGTCGGGCATATCTCGAATGCCAACACGCATCAGCGCAATCCAGGCGACAACGACGTGATGCTGACCTACGGAATGCCGTTCAATCTCTAGGCCACCGCGTTCAAACAATCGTCCACGGCACGCAAGACTTCATCGACACCGACCGCATCGATGCACGGCACTGGCTGCCCCGGATCGTGCGGTTGCGTGCAATGCCATTCGCAGTGAAAGCATTTCATCGCGTGAAACAGCACGCGCATCGTCGCGGGCGTGGCTTCCGGCGGATAGGGGAAGTTCGCGCCGAAATGGCCGCCGCCCAGGATGACGATCGTCGGCGCGCCGAGCGCCGTCGCGATATGGGCCGGCCCCGTATCGTTGCCAACAAGGATCGCCGCGCCGGCCAGAATATCGAACAGCTCGGGCAGCGTCGTCGCGCCGATGCGATCGACGAACGCGAAGTCGCCCTTGGCTGATTCCAGCGCTTGTTTCAAAGCGTGGTCGGTATCGCCGCCGATGAAGACCGGGAGGAGGCCGCGCGCCGCGACGAAGCGCGCGACATCCATGAAACTTTCGAGCGGCCAGCATTTCTCCGCGACGCTCGCGCCAGCGGCGATCACCGCATAGTGCGGCGGCAATCCGGTTGGCTTTGCCGTCCAGGCGATGCGCGGCGGAATAAGATCGACCGCGCGCCTGGCCACAGCCGATAGAACGCGACTAGCGCGTAAAATCTCGGCGGTCGGATAGGCGCCGCCATCGACCGTTTCGCGCGGCGCTTTGTCATAAGCAGCAAAGAGGCGCGCGGTCTTGGGCGTGCGATAGGGACTGACGGCGATCTGGCGCGGCGCGACCGAAATCTCGACCAGCGCATCGCAGACCATGGGCTTGCGCATATGGCTGCCGCAGATCGCGACGGCAAAGCCGGAACGGCGGACCCACAAGGCGAAACGAAACCGGTAAAACGGGCTGCGGTGAAAGGCGATCTCGTCGATGCGGCGAAACGCCATGCCGGGAAAGATAAGCGGGGCGAGACTTTGCGCCGGGCCGGTACCGACGATGGTGATGTCGCCCGCCGCGATGCCCAGGGCCTCGGGGTAGCGGGCAATGGCGAAATGGGCGAGTGCTACGTCGCCCAAACCGCTATCCGCGATGACCACCAGCGCCCCCCGGCGCTGGCGCGGCGTCGGCCAGAGACCGACGAGAAAATCGACAAAGCGCATGACGTACCACCGCCCCGGCAGGGGGCGGGCGGCGGCCAGATCGTCGGCGCGGGGGGCCTGGTTCATCGATAAAGCTTGGCGGCAGGGACGGGTTTAGGTTGACGAAACGCGGGCAACACCCCTAGAACCCACGCCCTAAGACGCTGATTTATCGGGATTAGGAGTGTAGCTCAATTGGTAGAGCACCGGTCTCCAAAACCGGGGGCTGGGGGTTCGAGCCCCTCCACTCCTGCCAATCCCGACTAAATCCCCGTTAAGGGACTGGAAATGTTCAGATGGGGGCGCTATATAGGGCGCCTTCCCAAGGGTTTAAATTGGCAAACACCACCCCGCTCGAATTTCTGCGGCAGGTCCGCCAGGAAGTTGGCCGCGTTAGTTGGCCAACCCGCAAAGAGACCACCGTCACGACCGCTATGGTTTTCGCCATGGTGATCGTTGCGGCGATCTTCTTTTTTCTTGTCGACGAAATCTTGGCGCGGGGCGTGCAACTTGTCCTCGGAATCGGAAGCTGAAGTAATGACTGCGCGCTGGTACGTCATCCACGTCTATTCCGGCTTTGAGAAGAAAGTCGCGTCCTCGATTCGCGAGCAGGCGGATCAAAAGGGCCTGGGCGAGAAATTCGAGGAAGTGCTCGTGCCGACCGAGGAAGTGGTCGAAGTGCGGCGCGGCGCCAAGGTCAATTCGGAGCGGAAATTCTTCCCTGGCTACGTCCTGGTGAAGATGGACCTCACTGACGAGAGCTGGCATCTCGTGAAGAACACGCCGAAGGTCACCGGCTTCCTGGGCGGCAAGGGCAAGCCCGCGCCAATCACCGAGGCCGAGGCGACCCGGATCATGAAGCAGGTCCAGGAAGGCATCGAGCGGCCGAAGCCCTCGATCACTTTCGAGATCGGCGAGCAGGTTCGCGTGTCGGACGGCCCGTTCACGTCGTTCAACGGCATGGTCGAGGAAGTCGACGAGGAAAAGGCACGCTTGAAAGTCGCGGTGTCGATCTTCGGCCGGTCCACGCCGGTCGAACTCGAATATTCGCAAGTCGAAAAAGTCTGAAGTTAGGAACGCAAGGTCATGGCGAAAAAGATCGTCGGTTTCATCAAGTTGCAGGTCCCGGCCGGGAAGGCCAATCCGTCGCCGCCGATCGGTCCGGCGCTCGGTCAGCGCGGCCTCAACATCATGGAGTTCTGCAAGGCGTTCAACGCGCAGACCTCGAAGCTCGAGCCCGGCATGCCGATCCCGGTGGTCATCACCGCCTATGGCGATCGCAGCTTTACCTTTGTCACCAAGACGCCGCCCAATTCCTACTTCCTCAAGAAGGCGGCCGGAATCGAAAAGGGCTCGGTGACGCCGGGCAAAGGCACGGTCGGCAAAGTCACGATGAAGCAGATCCAAGAGATCGCGCAGCAGAAGATGGTCGACCTCAACGCGAAGGACATGGAAGGCGCTTGCGCCATGCTCGTGGGTTCCGCGCGGTCGATGGGCCTGGAAGTGGTGGAGTAAGCGATGGCTGAAGGCAAACGGATCACCAAGAGCTACGAAGGCATCGATCGCACCGCGTTCTACGGCGCGGACGATGCGGTGAAACTCGTCAAAGAACGCGCCAAGGCGAAGTTCGACGAGACAGTCGAGGTTTCGGTGAACCTCAACGTCGACCCGCGCAAATCCGAACAGAACGTGCGCGGCACGGTGCAGTTGCCCAACGGCACCGGCAAGAATCTGCGCGTCGCCGTGTTCGCGAAGGGCGAGCGCGCGAAGGAAGCCGAAGCGGCGGGCGCCGATATCGTCGGCGCTGACGATTTGGCCGAGAAGATCAACGCGGGCACGATCGAGTTCGATCGTTGCATCGCGACGCCCGACATGATGGCGGTCGTCGGCAAGCTCGGCAAAGTGCTCGGGCCCCGCGGCCTGATGCCGAATCCGAAACTCGGCACGGTGACGACCAATGTCGGCGAAGCGGTGAGGGCGGCCAAAGGCGGCCAGGTCGAGTATCGCACCGAGAAATCCGGCATCGTTCAGGTCGGCATCGGCAAGGCGAGCTTCACCGAAGCGGCGCTCGTCGAGAATTTGAAGGCCCTGGTCGGCGCGGTCAGCCGCGCGCGTCCCGCCGGCATCAAAGGCTCCTACATCAAGCGGATCAGCCTTTCATCGACGATGGGTCCCGGCTTGAAGCTCGATATCGCCAGCGTCGCTGGAGACAACACGACGCAACAGTGAATTCCGACGCTGCCTTAACGGGCGGCGTCGGCGTAACGGGATGGGGAACCATCCCGTCCTGTCCAAGACTGCAGGTACCGGAAACGGCCTAAGGCGTCGAAGGGGACGCGCCAGCAAGAGACAGTGGTCGCCTCCCGCGTTGATCGCGGTGGGCACTTCTGGGACAGGCGAACCGGGCATCGGGAGATCACTCCCTATGCCCTCGTGCAACCGATCCGGCGTGGACCTTTGCGGTACACGGCGGGTCCCTGGTCGGAGAAAAGCGTGGACCGGTCACAAAAAGAGGCCCTGGTCACTTCGCTGCACGATGCATTATCCGGCACCGCGTTAGTCGTGGTTACTCACCAGACGGGATTGACCGTCGCGGAAGTAACAGACTTGCGGCGCCAGATGCGTGCGGCTGGTGCCAGCTTCAAAGTGGCGAAAAACCGGCTCGCTCGTATTGCTCTTACCGGCACGAAGTTCGAGCGACTGTCGGCGCTGCTTACGGGACCTACGGCACTTGCCTATTCAGAGGATCCGGTAGCGGCGGCGAAGGTGGCCGTCGAGTTCGCCAATAAGAACGACAAGTTGAAAATCGTCGGGGGTAGCCTCGGTGAACTTCAGCTCGACGCGGCGGGGGTCAAGGCCCTCGCCACACTGCCATCGCTCGATCAGCTTCGCGGCAAGCTCTTGGGACTCTTGCAAACCCCGGCGACACGTATCGCCAGTGTTCTGCAGGCCCCTGGTGGGCAGGTCGCACGCGTGCTGGGCGCTTATGCGCGCAAGGCGGGCTAGCCGAACGAACTAAATCGTCGAAACCCTTGAAAAATTCCCAGGAGTGCTAAAATGGCTGACTTGAACAAATTGGTTGATGAACTGTCGAGCCTCACCGTCATCGAGGCGGCTGAGCTTTCGAAGAAGCTCGAAGAGAAGTGGGGCGTCTCTGCGGCGGCCCCGGTTGCGGCAGCGGCGGCGGCCGGTGCGGCACCAGCAGCAGCGGCGGCCGAACAGACCGAATTCACCGTCATTCTCGCGACGGCGGGTGAGAAAAAGATCAACGTGATCAAAGAGGTGCGTGCCATCACCAGTCTCGGCCTGAAAGAAGCCAAGGATCTGGTCGAAGGCGCCCCGAAGCCGGTCAAAGAAGGGGTCAACAAGGAAGAAGCAGCGAAGCTCAAAAAGCAGCTCGAAGACGCGGGTGCGACGGTTCAAATCCAGTAGCACGGCGTGGCATTACCACGAGCAGGCCGACGGACGGACGAGTCGCGACTCGCCGCCGCCGGCCTGTACGTGGACTGAGAGCCGGGACGCGGGCCATCCGCGCCTGCCGGCTTTGTTCGTCTTTGGTTTCGCCGGTCCCGGCCCCGTCTGGCCTGGTTCGGTCGGCTTCGGCCGGTAAGCGGTTTCAAGTTATTTGATGAGGAGCATCCATGGCTAAGTCCTTCACCGGTAGAAAGCGCATCCGCAAGAGCTTTGGACGCATCCCGGAAGTGGCGCCGATGCCGAACCTCATCGAGGTTCAGAAATCGTCGTATGACCATTTTCTGCAAATGGGCGTGACGCAGGAAAAGCGTACCAGCGTCGGCCTGCAGGAAGTCTTCAAGTCGGTCTTCCCGATCCGCGATTTCTCGGATCGTGCGCGGCTCGAATTCGTCTCCTATGAACTGGAGACCCCGAAATACGACGTCGAGGAATGCCAGCAACGCGGCATCACGTTCGCCGCGCCCTTGAAGGTCACGTTGCGTCTCGTCGTATGGGACGTTGACGAAGAGACCAGCGCGCGCTCGATCCGCGACATCAAGGAACAAGACGTCTACATGGGCGACATGCCGCTCATGACCAAGAACGGCACCTTCATCATCAACGGCACCGAGCGCGTCATCGTCTCGCAGATGCATCGCTCGCCCGGCGTGTTCTTCGATCACGACAAGGGCAAGAGCCATTCGTCGGGCAAGTATCTCTTTGCCGCGCGGGTCATTCCCTATCGCGGCTCCTGGCTCGATTTCGAATTCGACGCCAAGGACCATCTCTATGTCCGTATCGATCGCCGCCGCAAGCTGCCGGTGACGACGCTCCTTTTCGCGCTCGACAGCATCGGCACGGCGAAGCTGCGCGCGGAGCGCGCGGCGCAGAGCAAGAACCTGACGCCGCACGAAGCGCAGGGCATGTCGAAGGAAGAAATCCTCGGCGCGTTCTACACGCCGGTGGCGTTCTCGTTCGACAAGAAGGGCTGGAAGATGCCCTTCGATCCGACCCGCTATCGCGGCTTCAAGACGACGGGCGACCTCGTCGATGCCAAGACCGGCAAGGTTAAGGCCGAACTGGGTACCAAGCTCACGCCGAAGCTGGCCAAGAAGCTGTTCGATGACGGCTTGAAGGAAATCCGCGTCAGCCGCGAAGACTTGATCGGCAAATATCTCGCGATCGACGTCGTCAACGAACAGACCGGCGAGATCTATGCCGAGGCCGGCGAGGAAGTCACCGAAGAGCTGATCGATACCATCGAGAAGTCGGGTCTCTCCGAACTGCCGGTGATCTCGGTCGATCACATGACGGTCGGCCCTTACATCCGCAACACGCTGATCGTCGACAAGAATACCAGCCGCGAAGAAGCGCTCATCGATATCTATCGTGTGATGCGCCCCGGCGAGCCGCCGACCCTCGATACGGCGGAAGCGTTGTTCCACAGCCTGTTCTTCGATCCGGAACGCTATGACCTCTCGGCCGTCGGCCGGGTGAAGATGAACTCGCGCCTGTCGCTGCAGACCGAGGACACCGTGCGCGTCCTGCGCAAGGAAGACATCATCGCGATCCTGCGCGTCCTGGTTGAATTGAAGGACGGCCGCGGCGAAATCGACGACATCGACAATCTCGGCAACCGCCGCGTGCGTTCGGTCGGCGAATTGATGGAGAATCAATATCGCGTCGGCTTGCTGCGCATGGAGCGGGCGATCCGCGAGCGCATGAGTTCGGTCGAAATCGATACCGTGATGCCGCACGACCTCATCAACGCGAAACCCGCGGCCGCTGCCGTGCGCGAGTTCTTCGGCTCGTCGCAGCTCTCGCAGTTCATGGATCAAACCAACCCGCTCTCCGAGATCACGCATAAGCGTCGTCTCTCGGCGCTTGGGCCGGGCGGCTTGACCCGCGAGCGCGCCGGCTTCGAGGTGCGCGACGTGCATCCGACGCATTACGGCCGCATCTGCCCGATCGAGACCCCCGAAGGTCCGAATATCGGTCTGATCAACAGCCTCGCGACCTATGCGCGGGTCAATCAGTACGGCTTCATCGAGAGCCCGTATCGCCGCGTCGTCAACGGCAAGGTGACCGACGAAGTGGTCTATCTCTCCGCGATGGAAGAAAGCCGCTACGCGATCGCCCAGGCCAATGTCGAGGTCGATTCGCACAACAAGGTCCTGGCCGACCTCACCAACTGCCGCAAGGCCGGCGACTTCGTGATGGCGCGTCCGCAGGACATCGAATTCATCGACGTGTCGCCGAAACAGCTTGTTTCGGTGGCTGCCGCGCTGATTCCGTTCCTCGAGAACGACGACGCCAATCGCGCGTTGATGGGCTCGAACATGCAGCGTCAGGCCGTGCCCCTCATCAAGGCCGAGGCGCCGCTCGTCGGCACCGGCATGGAAGAGACGGTGGCGCGCGATTCCGGCGTGACCATCATCGCTCGCCGCTCGGGTCTGGTGGATCAGGTCGACGGCATGCGCATCGTCATCCGCGCGACGGACGAAACGTCGTCTGATGCGCCGGGCGTCGACATCTATAATCTCCTGAAGTTCCAGCGCTCGAACCAGAACACCTGCATCACCCAGCGTCCGCTCGTGCGCGTGGGCGATCATGTCGATGCCGGCGACGTGATCGGCGACGGCCCGTCGACGCAACTGGGCGAACTGGCCCTGGGCCGGAACGTGCTCGTCGCGTTCATGCCGTGGAACGGTTACAACTTCGAGGATTCGATCCTCATCTCCGAGCGCATCGTGTCGGACGACGTTTTCACCTCGATCCATATCGAGGAATTCGAAGTCATGGCGCGCGACACCAAGCTCGGCCAGGAAGAAATCTCGCGCGATATTCCGAACGTCGGCGAAGAGGCTCTGAAGAACCTCGACGAAGCTGGCATCGTCTATATCGGCGCCGAGGTGAAGCCGGGCGATATCCTCGTCGGCAAGGTGACGCCGAAGGGCGAATCGCCGATGACGCCGGAAGAAAAACTCCTGCGCGCGATCTTCGGCGAAAAGGCATCCGACGTGCGCGACACATCGTTGCGTCTGCCGCCGGGTGTCTCGGGCACGGTCGTCGAAGTGCGCGTGTTCTCGCGTCGCGGCGTCGACAAGGACGAGCGCGCGCTCGCGATCGAACGCGCGGAAATCGAGCGTCTGACCAAGGATCGCGACGACGAAAAGGCGATTTTGGAAGGCAGCTTCCAGTCGCGCCTCGAGCGTCTGATCCACAATCAGGAAGCGGCGAGCGGCCCCAAGGGCCTCAAGGCCGGCACCAAGCTGACCAAGGAAGTGCTCGACGAGTACACGCTCGGCCAGTGGCGCCAGATATCGATCAAAAACGACAAGCGCATGGTCGACGTCGAAGCCCTCAAGAAGCAGATGGACGATTCCAATCGCCAACTGCAGGAGCGCTTCGAGAGCAAGGTCGAGAAGCTGCAGCGCGGCGACGAATTGCCGCCGGGCGTGATGAAGATGGTCAAGGTCTTCGTCGCGGTGAAGCGCAAGCTGCAGCCGGGCGACAAGATGGCCGGTCGTCACGGCAACAAGGGCGTCATCTCGCGCATCATGCCGTCCGAGGACATGCCGTATCTCGAAGACGGGCAGCCGGTCGATATCGTGCTCAATCCGTTGGGCGTGCCGAGCCGCATGAATGTCGGTCAGATTCTCGAGACGCATCTCGGTTGGGCGTCGGCGGGTCTCGGCCGCCAGATCGGCGATCTGCTCGACAAGTCCAAGCGCGCCGGCGGACAGGCGCGCGATCTCCGCAAGTTCCTCAACGGGGTCTATACGGATCGCGTCGATCAGAACGACATCAAGGAGCTCGACGACAACCAGATACTGGAACTGGCCGGCAATCTTCGTCCCGGCATTCCGGTGGCGACGCCGGTGTTCGACGGCGCGCGCGAGGAAGACATCGTCAAGATGCTTCACGAAGCCGGGCTCGACAGTTCTGGCCAGGTCACGCTGATCGACGGCCGGACCGGCGAGACGTTCGATCGCAAAGTGACGGTGGGCTACATCTACATGCTCAAGCTCCATCACTTGGTGGACGACAAGATCCACGCGCGCTCGATCGGCCCCTATAGTCTCGTCACCCAGCAGCCGTTGGGCGGCAAGGCGCAGTTCGGCGGCCAGCGTTTCGGCGAAATGGAAGTGTGGGCCCTCGAAGCCTACGGCGCCGCCTACACGCTGCAGGAAATGCTCACCGTCAAATCGGACGACGTTTCGGGCCGCACCAAGGTCTACGAAGCGATCGTTCGCGGCGACGACAATTTCGAGGCCGGTATTCCGGAATCCTTCAACGTGTTGGTGAAGGAACTCCGGTCGCTCGGCCTCAATGTCGAACTCGAAACGCGCACCTACTGAGCGGTTGTTGAATTGACTATCCAGACACCGACGATTTACCGAAAGAGGGATCGTTCATGAACGAGTTGACGAATATCTTCGGCCAGGTCTCGAGCCCGCAAAGCTTCGACCAGATCAAAATCTCGATCGCCAGCCCCGAGCGCATCCGCTCGTGGTCCTACGGCGAGATCAAGAAGCCGGAGACGATCAACTACCGGACTTTCAAGCCGGAGCGTGACGGGCTGTTCTGCGCCCGCATCTTCGGGCCGATCAAGGACTACGAGTGCTTGTGCGGCAAGTACAAGCGCATGAAGTATCGCGGCATCATCTGCGAGAAGTGCGGCGTCGAAGTGACGCTCTCGAAGGTCCGGCGCGATCGCATGGGCCATATCGAGCTGGCGTCGCCCGTCGCTCACATCTGGTTTCTGAAGTCGCTGCCGTCGCGCATCGGTCTCCTGCTCGACATGACGCTGAAGGATCTCGAGAAGATCCTTTATTTCGAAAGCTACGTTGTGACCGAGCCGGGTCTGACGCCGTTGAAGCTGCATCAGCTTCTCAGCGAAGACGACTACATCAAGGCGCAGGAAGAATTCGGCGATCAGGCGTTCGAAGCGTCGATCGGCGCCGAGGCGCTGCGCAAGATGCTCGAGAAGATCAAGCTCGAGGGTGAAGACGGTGAGCGTGAACGGCTTCGCGTCGAACTGCGCGAGACCACGTCCGACGCCAAGCGCAAGAAGCTGGTGAAGCGATTGAAACTGGTCGAGGCGTTCATGGCGTCGAACAGCCGTCCGGAATGGATGATCCTCGAGGTCGTCCCCGTGATCCCGCCCGAACTGCGTCCGCTCGTCCCGTTGGACGGCGGCCGGTTCGCAACATCCGATCTCAACGACCTCTATCGCCGCGTCATCAACCGCAACAACCGTCTGAAGCGGCTGATCGAGTTGCGCGCGCCCGACATCATCGTGCGTAACGAAAAGCGCATGCTGCAGGAATCGGTCGACGCACTGTTCGACAACGGCCGTCGCGGCCGGATCATCACCGGCGCCAACAAGCGGCCGCTGAAGTCGCTGTCCGACATGCTGAAGGGCAAGCAGGGCCGCTTCCGTCAGAACCTCTTGGGCAAGCGCGTCGATTACTCGGGCCGTTCGGTGATCGTCGTCGGCCCCGAGCTGAAGCTGCATCAGTGCGGCTTGCCGAAGAAGATGGCCTTGGAACTGTTCAAGCCGTTCATCTATTCGAAGCTCGAGCTCTACGGCCTCGCCAGCACCATCAAGGCCGCCAAGCGCATGGTCGAGAAAGAGCGTCCCGAGGTTTGGGACATTCTCGAAGAGGTCATCCGCGAACATCCGGTGCTCCTCAACCGCGCGCCGACGCTCCACCGTCTCGGCATCCAGGCGTTCGAGCCGACCCTGATCGAAGGCAAGGCGATTCAGCTTCATCCGCTGGTCTGCACCGCCTTCAACGCCGATTTCGACGGCGATCAGATGGCCGTGCACGTGCCGTTGTCGCTCGAGGCGCAGCTCGAGGCGCGCGTGCTGATGATGTCGACCAACAACATCCTCTCGCCCGCCAACGGCAAGCCGATCATCGTGCCGTCGCAGGACATCGTGCTGGGTCTCTACTACATCACGATGGAACGCGAGGGTGAGCCCGGCGAGGGCATGTCCTTCGCCGACATGGGCGAAATCGAGCACGCGCTCGATTCCCGCGCCTTGTCGCTGCACGCCAAGATCAACGCGCGTGTCGAGGAAACCGACAAGGACGGCAACCGTATCATCCGTCGCGTCTCGACCACGGCGGGCCGCATGATGCTGGCCACGATCCTGCCGCAGCATAAGGCCGTGAGCTTCGACCTTCTCAATCGCCTTCTCACCAAGAAGGAGATTTCGAACGTTATCGATCACGTTCATCGTCATTGCGGCCAGAAAGAAACCGTCATCTTCTGCGACCGCATCATGGCGATCGGCTTCCAGCAGGCCTGCAAGGCCGGCATTTCGTTCGGCAAGGATGACCTGATCATCCCGCCGGCGAAGGAACGGTTGATCGGCGAAGCGCAGAGCAAGGTGAAGGAGTACGAGCAGCAATATCTCGACGGCCTCATCACCCAGGGCGAAAAGTACAACAAGGTCGTCGACGTCTGGTCGAACTGCACCGAACGCGTCGCCGACGAAATGATGAAAAGCATCAAGACGCCGAAGAAGGGCGAGCCGATCAACGCCGTCTGGATGATGGCCGATTCCGGCGCTCGCGGTTCGGCGGCTCAGATCAAACAGCTCGCCGGCATGCGCGGCCTCATGGCGAAGCCCTCGGGCGCGATCATCGAGACGCCGATCATCTCGAACTTCAAGGAAGGCCTCACCGTTCTCGAGTACTTCAACTCGACCCACGGCGCCCGCAAGGGTCTGGCCGACACCGCGTTGAAGACCGCGAACTCGGGCTATCTCACGCGTCGCCTCGTCGACGTGGCCCAGGATGCGATCATCACCGAGATCGATTGCGGCACCACGCGCGGCCTCACGATGCGCGCCGTGGTCGAAGGCGGCGACGTCATCTCGCCGCTGTCCGACCGCATCATCGGTCGTTGCGCATCGGTCGACGTCATCGATCCGTTGAGCGGCAAGGTCGTCTGCCCGGCCGGCACGCTGATCGACGAAGAGATGGTCGAGCGTATCGATCACTCGGGCATCGATTCCGTGCTGATCCGCTCGGTGCTGACTTGCGAGACGCAGGTCGGTCTTTGCGGCAAGTGCTATGGCCGCGATCTGGCGCGCGGCACGGTTGTCAACATCGGCGAAGCGGTGGGCGTCATCGCCGCGCAGTCGATCGGCGAGCCGGGCACGCAGCTCACGATGCGTACCTTCCACATCGGCGGCGCGGTTCAGCGCGGCGCCGAGCAGTCCTCGGTCGAAGCCGCGTTCGACGGCAAGGTTCGCATCAAGAACCGCAACGTCGTCGTGAACTCGTCCGGCATTCCCGTGGTGATGGGCCGTAATTGCGAACTCGACCTTCTCGACGAGGCAGGTCGCGAGAAGGCACGTCATCGCGTTCCCTACGGCGCCAAGATTCTCGCCGACGAAGGCAAGATGGTGACGAAGGGACAGCGCATCGCGGAATGGGATCCGTACACCATTCCGATCATCACCGAAAAGAACGGCACCGCGTCCTATGTCGATCTCGTCGAGGGCGTCTCGATGCGCGAAGTGGTCGACGAGGCCACCGGCATCTCGTCGAAGGTCGTGATCGACTGGAAGCAGCAGCCGAAGGGCGGCGATCTGAAGCCGCGCATTCTGCTGAAGGGTCCGGGCGGCCGTCAGCTCACCCTCGCGAACGGCATGGAAGCGCGTTACTTCATGTCGGTTGATGCCATTCTCTCGGTCGAGAACGGTGCCGAGGTGAGGGCCGGCGACGTGCTCGCGCGTATCCCGCGTGAATCCTCGAAGACGCGCGACATCACCGGCGGTCTGCCGCGGGTTGCCGAACTCTTCGAAGCCCGCAAGCCCAAGGACTTCGCGATCATCGCCGATTGCGACGGCCGCATCGAATTCGGCAAGGACTACAAGACCAAGCGCCGCATCCTGGTGGTTCCCGCCGAGGAAGGCGCCGAGGCGGTCGAGTATCTGATCCCGAAGGGCAAGCACATCAGCGTGCAGGAAGGCGACTTCGTTCAGAAGGGCGATCTCTTGCTGGACGGCAGCCGCGTTCCGCATGAAATCCTGCGCGTCCTCGGTGTCGAGGAACTGGCGAACTACCTGATCAACGAGATTCAGGAGGTTTATCGCCTGCAGGGTGTGCGCATCAACGACAAGCACATCGAGGTGATCGTCCGCCAGATGCTGCAGAAGGTCGAAATCATCGATCCGGGCGAGACCACCTATCTTGCCGGCGAAATCGTCGACCGCCTGGAGTACGAGGCCGAAAACGTCAAAGTCGCGGGCGAGAAACTGAAGCCGGCCACGGCCAGCCCGGTGCTGCAAGGCATCACCAAGGCCAGCCTGCAGACCAACTCGTTCATCTCCGCGGCCTCCTTCCAGGAGACCACCCGGGTGCTGACCGAGGCGGCCGTCGGCGGCCGGATCGACGTGTTGTCGGGCCTGAAGGAAAACGTGATCGTCGGGCGCTTGATCCCGGCGGGCACCGGCAGCGTCATGGCACGGTGGCGGCAGATCGCCGTCGCTCGCGACAAGGAACTGGCCGCCTCCCAGGCGAAGCCGGCTCCGGCGCTCGAGGCCGAACAGAAGATCGCCTGACCCCAGGCGTTCGGATGAGATGGGAAAAGGGGCCGATTTCCGGCCCCTTTTTCGTCCCGCCGGGCGTCATAAAACGGTCGCTTGGCGGCGACCGCGATTGCCGCCAAGTAACGGCGGAATAACGGGAAAAAGGCGGGGCAATGCGGCTTGACGGCCTCACACCCCGCCAGTAGTATCCCGGCGGTTTCGTGAGGCTGGCGGTAGGTAGGCCAACCTAGACGCAGTCTGTTGTGCTTGTTGCTGAATTGGCTTTGCGCTGTGCGATGCGGCGCGTCTATCCGGTTAAGTCCAAACCCGTCGGCGATGCGGCAAGCATCCCGCGCGGCTTGTATGTTTGAAGCAGACGTTTGACGAGGGTTCCTGACGCATGCCGACGATCAACCAACTGATCCGCCACCCGCGGCAGCCGAATGCCGTACGCGACAAGGTCCCCGCGCTGCAGGAGAGTCCGCAGAAGCGCGGCGTGTGTACCCGCGTCTATACGACGACGCCGAAGAAGCCCAATTCCGCGCTGCGTAAGGTCGCGCGCGTTCGTCTCACCAATTCCTTCGAGGTGACGTCCTACATTCCCGGCGAAGGTCACAATCTTCAGGAACATTCGGTGGTCATGATCCGCGGCGGACGCGTGAAGGATTTGCCGGGCGTTCGCTATCACATCATTCGCGGCACGCTCGATACGCAAGGCGTCAAGGATCGTCGCCAACGCCGTTCGAAGTACGGCGCGAAGCGTCCGAAGTAAGGGGATCAAGCGATGTCGCGTCGGCGCGCAGCAGTCAAACGTGAAGTGCATCCGGATCCGAAGTTCGGTGATGCGGTGCTCAACAAATTCATGAACTGCCTGATGTATCAGGGCAAGAAGTCGGTCGCCGAGGGCATCGTCTATGGTGCGCTCGATCGTATCGGCAAGCGCTCGGGTCAGGATGCGCTGCGCACGTTCCATGACGCGCTCGGCAACGTGAAGCCTTCGGTTGAAGTTCGCTCGCGTCGCGTCGGCGGCGCCACGTACCAGGTTCCCGTCGAGGTTCGTCCCGACCGCAGCCAGGCCCTGGCGATCCGTTGGCTGATCGCGAGCTCGCGCGGTCGTTCGGAGCACACCATGGAAGAGCGCCTTTCGGGCGAGCTCATGGACGCGGCCAATAATCGCGGCGCGGCGGTCAAGAAGCGCGAAGATACGCACCGCATGGCCGACGCGAACAAAGCCTTTTCCCATTATCGCTGGTAGGAGCGCGGCGGCCCTCGGGTTGCCCTCGGAGAATCAATGCCTCGCACGACCCCACTCGATCGTTATCGCAATATCGGCATCATGGCTCACATCGATGCCGGCAAGACGACGACGACTGAGCGAATCCTTTATTACACCGGCAAGTCCTACAAGATCGGCGAAGTCCACGAGGGCACCGCCACGATGGACTGGATGGAGCAGGAACAAGAGCGTGGCATCACGATCACGTCGGCCGCGACGACCTGTTTCTGGAACGATCATCGCATCAACATTATCGACACGCCCGGCCACGTCGATTTCACCATCGAAGTCGAGCGCAGCTTGCGGGTTCTCGACGGCGCGGTGACGGTGTTCGATTCGGTTGCCGGCGTCGAGCCGCAATCGGAGACGGTGTGGCGCCAGGCTGACAAATACGGCGTGCCGCGCATTTGCTTCGTCAACAAGATGGATCGCATCGGCGCGAACTTTCAGCGCACGGTCGACATGATCGTCGATCGTCTGGGCGCGGTGCCGTTGGTGACGCAGTTGCCGATCGGCTCCGAAAGCGAGTTCAAGGGCATCGTCGATCTCGTGCTGATGAAAGCGGTCATCTGGCAGGACGAGACGCTCGGCGCCAAATTCGATATCGTCGAAATCCCGGACGACATGGCTGATGCGGCGGCAGCGGCGCGTCACACGTTGCTCGAACTTGCGGTCGAACAGGATGACGCCGCGCTCGAGGCCTATCTCGGCGGCACCGAGCCGGATGTCGCGACGCTCAAGGCCTGCATCCGCAAGGGCACGATTTCCTACGCGTTCGTACCGGTGCTGTGCGGCTCGGCGTTCAAGAACAAGGGCGTTCAGCCGCTGCTCGACGGCGTGGTCGATTACCTGCCGGCCCCGACCGACGTCGCCGCGATCAACGGCGTCAAGATGGGCACCGACGAGCCGATCGTCCGGAAGAGCTCCGACGACGAGCCGTTCTCGGGCCTCGCCTTCAAGATCATGACCGATCCGTTCGTCGGTTCGTTGACCTTCGTGCGCATCTATTCGGGCACGTTGAAGACGGCGTCGGCCGTTCTGAATTCGGTGAAGGATCAGCGCGAGCGCATCGGCCGCATGTTGGCGATGCACGCCAATCATCGCGAAGACATCAAAGAGGCGATGGCCGGCGATATCGTGGCGCTTGCCGGTCTCAAGAATACGACGACGGGCGACACGCTTTGCGATACCGAAAATCCGGTCGTGCTGGAGCGCATGGAGTTCCCCGAGCCGGTCATCGAGATCGCGGTCGAACCGAAGACCAAGGCCGACCAGGAAAAGATGGGCTCGGCGCTCGCGCGTCTCGCGACCGAGGATCCTTCGTTCCGCGTCGCGGTCGATCACGAAAGCGGCCAGACCATCATCAAAGGGATGGGCGAACTCCATCTCGAAATCATCGTCGATCGCATGAAGCGCGAGTTCAAGGTCGAGGCGAATATCGGCGCTCCGCAGGTCGCCTATCGCGAGACCATTACGCGCGCGGCCGATATCGACTACACCCACAAGAAGCAGACCGGTGGCTCGGGCCAGTTCGCGCGCGTGAAGATGCATTTCGAGCCGTTGCCCCCGGGCTCGGGTTTCTCCTTCGAGAGCAAGGTTGTCGGCGGCTCGGTGCCGAGGGAATACATCCCTGGCGTCGAAAAAGGCGTCAAAGGCTCGCTCGACAACGGTCCGATCGCCGGCTTCCCGGTCATCGACTTCAAAGTTCAGTTGATGGACGGCGCTTTCCACGACGTGGATTCGAGCGCGCTCGCGTTCGAAATCGCGTCGCGCGCGGCGATGAAAGAAGGCTTGGCCAAGGCGGCGCCGAAGCTGCTTGAGCCGATCATGAAGGTCGAAGTGGTGACGCCGCGCGACTACATGGGCGACGTCATCGGCGATCTGAACAGCCGCCGCGGGCGCATCACCGGTCAGGATCAGCGCGGCAACGCCGAAGTGATCAACGCGATCGTGCCGCTCGCCAATATGTTCGGCTACGTCAACACCTTGCGCTCGATGAGCCAGGGTCGCGCCCAATACACGATGCATTTCGACCACTACGAGCAAGTGCCACAAGCGGTGGCGGACGAAGTTCGCGCCAAGATGGCTTAACGCGGAAATCGGGAATTACGGAGAACCAACCATGGCGAAGGCGAAGTTTGAGCGGAATAAGCCGCACTGCAACATCGGGACGATCGGTCACGTCGATCATGGCAAGACGTCACTGACGGCGGCGATCACGAAGGTGCTGGCGGAGACGGGCGGGGCGACGTTCACGGCGTATGACCAGATCGACAAGGCGCCGGAAGAGCGGGCGCGCGGGATCACGATCTCGACGGCGCACGTGGAATACGAGACGAAGAACCGGCATTACGCGCACGTGGATTGCCCGGGCCATGCCGACTACGTGAAGAACATGATCACGGGC
>CAIKMD010000005.1 GCA_903828515.1 uncultured Rhodospirillales bacterium
CCGTCCGCAGTTCTACTTCCGCACCACCGATGTCACCGGCACGGTGAAGCTGAAAGAGGGCGTCGAGATGGTGATGCCGGGGGACAACGTGTCGATGGAGATCGAGCTGATCCAGCCGATCGCCATGGACGAGGGCCTGCGCTTCGCCATCCGCGAGGGCGGCCGGACCGTCGGCGCCGGCGTCGTCGCTAAAATCATAAAGTAAATCGCATTCACAGGCGGCGCGGCGCGATCCGCGTCGCCTGTGCAAAGGGACAAGACCGATGGCACTCGACAGTCAAAATATCCGGATCCGCCTGCGGGCGTACGATCATCGCGTACTCGATCAATCGACGAGCGAGATCGTCAATACCGCACGTCGTACCGGGGCGCGGGTGCGTGGACCGATTCCCTTGCCGACCAAGATCGAGAAGTTCACCGTTCTCCGCTCGCCGCACATCGACAAAAAGTCGCGCGAGCAGTTCGAAATCCGCACCCATAAGCGGGTGATCGATATCGTCGACCCGACGCCGCAAACCGTGGACGCGCTGATGAAGCTCGACCTCGCTGCCGGCGTCGACGTCGAGATCAAGCTCTAAGGGTAGGATGATCATGCGTACCGGCCTCATCGCCCTGAAATTGGGCATGACCCGACAATTCACCGAAACGGGCGATCACGTCCCCGTCACGGTATTGAAGGTCGATAACTGCCAAGTCGTCGCCGTGCGGACCGCCGAAAAGGACGGTTACACCGCGCTTCAACTCGGCGTCGGCAAAGCGAAGGTCAAGAACGTCAGCCAGGGCATGCGCGGCCACTACGCGAAGGCGAAGGTCGAGCCCAAGAGCAAGCTCGTCGAATTCCGCGTCACGCCCGACGCGGTTCTCGAAGTCGGCGTTGAGTTGTCGGCCGCGCACTTCATTCCAGGCCAATACGTCGATGTCGTCGGCACCACCAAGGGCCGCGGCTTTACCGGCGTCATGCGCCGGTGGAATTTCGGCGGCTTGCGTGCGACCCACGGTGTCTCGGTTTCGCATCGTAGCCATGGTTCGACCGGCCAGCGCCAGGATCCGGGCAAGGTGTTCAAGAACAAGAAGATGGCCGGTCATTACGGCGTCGAGCGTGTCACCACGCAAAATCTGAAAATCATTTCCGCCGATGCCGAACGCGGCCTGATCTATGTCGCGGGCGCGGTACCGGGTTTCGACGGCGCCTATGTGCTGGTGAAGGACGCGGCAAAACGCGCGGCGCCCAAGGATCTGCCGTTTCCGGCAGCCCTGCGCGAAGCGCCTGCCGCCGCCGCGGGAGGCAACTGATGCAGCTCAAAGTCACCAGTCTCGACAACAAGGAAGTCGGCAGCATCGATCTGGCCGACGAGGTGTTCGGTTTGGAGCACGTGCGGCGCGACATCCTCGCTCGCATGGTCAATTGGCAGCTCGCCAAGCGCCGCTCCGGCAACCACAAGACCAAGGGTGTCAGCGACATCCAGGGCACGACCAAAAAGCCGTGGTCGCAAAAGGGCACGGGCCGCGCGCGCGCCGGTTCGCTGCGTTCGCCACAGTTCCGCGGCGGCGCGACGATCTTCGGACCGGTCGTTCGTAGCCACGAGTTCGGCCTGCAGAAGAAGGTTCGCCGCCTGGCGCTCAAGACCGCGCTGACGTCCAAGCAGAAAGACGGCAAGCTGATCGTCCTCGACAAGGCGTCGTCCGCCGATCCGAAGACCAAGGGGCTCGCCAAGCAATTCGAGGCATTGGGCTGGACCTCGGTTCTCATCATCGACGGACCGGTGCTCGACGAGAATTTCGCCAATGCCGCGCGCAACCTGCCGGGAATCGACGTGCTCCCGCAACAGGGCGCCAATGTTTACGACATCCTGCGCCGCGATGTGCTCGTGCTGACGCGCGACGCGGTCCAGCATCTGGAGGCGCGCCTGAAATGAGCCGGTTCCGTTTCATCCCGCGCCATGTGCCGAAGCTCTCGCGCGAGGCCATGTTCGACATCGTGATTTCTCCGGTGATCACCGAAAAGTCGAGCATGAATTCCGAACATAACCAGGTGACGTTCCGCGTCGCGCTCGACGCCGACAAGCGCGCCGTGAAGGTCGCTGTCGAAGAACTCTTCAAGGTCAAGGTCACCGCGGTGAACACGATTGTCGTCAAGGGCAAGACCAAGCGCTTCCGTGGCCGGCCGGGCCAGCGCTCGGACTACAAGAAGGCGATCGTCACGCTCGCCGAAGGCTCCAAGATCGACGTAACGACGGGAGTCTGACACCATGGCATTGAAGACATACAAGCCGACGACCCCCGGCCAGCGCCAATTGGTGCTCGTCGACCGCAGCGATCTGTGGAAGGGCGGACCCGTCAAGGCGCTGACCGAAGGTCGCCGCGAAAAGGGCGGTCACAACAATCGTGGTCGCATCACCGTTCGTCATCGCGGCGGCGGCCACAAGCAGCGCCTGCGCACCGTCGATTTCAAGCGCCGCAAAGAAGGTGTCGCCGACGTCGTCCGGCTGGAATACGATCCGAACCGTTCGGGTTTCCTCGCGCTGATCAAATATGCCGATGGCGAGCTGAACTACATCCTCGCGCCGCAGCGTCTGGCTGCCGGCGACAAGGTGGTGGCGGGCGATCGCGTCGACGTGAAGCCCGGCAACGCCATGCCGATGCGCAACATCCCGGTCGGCACCATCATCCACAATGTCGAGATGAAGCCCGGCAAGGGCGGTCAGCTCGCGCGCGCCGCCGGCACCTTCGTGCAACTCGTCGGCCGCGACGCGGGTTACGCGCTGCTGCGTCTCACCTCGGGCGAAGTCCGCATGGTGCGCGCCGAATGCATGGCGACGATCGGCGCGGTTTCGAACCCTGACAATCAGAACATCTCGATCGGCAAGGCCGGCCGCAATCGTTGGCTCGGCAAGCGTCCCTCCGTTCGCGGCGTGGCGATGAACCCGATCGATCATCCCCATGGTGGCGGCGAAGGCCGTACCTCAGGCGGCCGTCATCCGGTCACGCCCTGGGGCAAAGGCACCAAGGGAACCAAGACCCGGAAAAACAAGTCGACCGACCGCTATATCCTGCGGCGCCGGCGGCAGAAGTAAGGGAGAGCGCATTTGGCACGCTCGACATGGAAAGGGCCGTTCGTCGACGGCTACCTGCTCAAGAAGGCAGACAAGGCCCGCGGCGGCGGCCGCAACGAGGTCATCAAGACCTGGTCGCGTCGCTCGACCATCTTCCCGCAATTCGTCGGTCTGACCTTCGGCGTTTATAACGGCCACAAGTTCATCCCGGTGCTCGTGAACGAACATATGATCGGTCACAAGCTCGGCGAGTTCGCGCCGACCCGCACGTTCCATGGCCATTCGGCCGACCGGAAAGCGAAGCGCGAATCATGAGCAAGAAAGCACAGCCGCGCCGTCTCGCGGAAACCGAGGCCTCGGCCTACGCTCACGCGATCCGCGTCAGCGCGCAAAAACTCAACATCGTGGCGCAGACGATCCGCGGCAAACCCGCCGCCGCCGCGCTCAACGAGTTGGCATTCTCGCCGCGCCGTATCGCGCGCGACGTGCGCAAGGTGCTGCAATCGGCCATCGCCAACGCCGAGAACAATCATCAGCTCGACGTCGACAAGCTGATCGTCAAGGAAGCTACGGTCGGGCGCGCGTTCACGATGAAACGGTTCCACGCGCGCGGTCGCGGCCGTTCGGCGTCGGTCGAGAAATTCTTCGCCAATCTTCTGGTTGTCGTGCGCGAGCGCGCCGACGAACCCGCTGCGGCGGACGAGAAAGAGAGCGCGTAATGGGTCAGAAGGTCAATCCGATCGGGCTTCGGCTCGGCATCAACCGCACCTGGGATTCGCGCTGGTTCGCGCGCAAGGATTATTCGCGCCTGCTCCATGAAGACCTGAAGCTGCGGAAGTTCCTGAACGAGCGCTTGCTGCAGGCCGGTGTCGCCAAGATCATCATCGAACGCGCCGCCAAGAAGACCCGCATCACCATCCACTCAGCCCGGCCGGGCGTGGTGATCGGCAAGAAGGGCGCCGACATCGAGAAGCTGCGGGTCGATTTGGGCAAGATGACCAATTCCGAGGTCAGCTTGAACATCCTCGAAATCCGCAAGCCCGAGATCGACGCCAAGCTGATCGCCGACGGCATTGCCCAGCAATTGGAGCGCCGCGTCGCTTTCCGCCGCGCGATGAAGCGCGCCGTCCAGTCGGCGATGCGCCTCGGCGCGCTCGGCATTCGTATCAACTGCTCCGGCCGTCTCGGCGGCGCCGAAATCGCGCGCATGGAGTGGTATCGCGAAGGCCGCGTGCCGTTGCATACGCTGCGCGCCGACGTCGATTTCGGTTACGGCACGGCCAAGACCACCTACGGCACCTGCGGCGTCAAGGTTTGGGTGTTCCGCGGCGAAGTTCTCCAACACGACCCGATGGCGCAGGACAAGCGCGCCGCCGAGGCGCAACCAGCCCGCGCCTGAGAGAGCAGAGATGTTTCAGCCAGCACGCACCAAATACCGCAAGGCCCATAAGGGCCGCGTCCACGGCAAGGCCAAGGGCGGCACGACGCTCAACTTCGGCAATTTCGGCATGAAGGCGACCGAGCCTGGCCGGGTTACCGCACGCGAGATCGAAGCCGCGCGCCGCGCCATCACCCGTCACATCAAGCGCGTCGGCCGCGTCTGGATCCGTATCTTCCCGGACGTGCCGGTGTCGCGCAAACCCGCCGAAGTCCGTATGGGCAGCGGCAAGGGCACGCCCGAATTCTGGATCGCCCGCGTGAAGCCGGGCCGCATCATGTTCGAGCTCGACGGCGTGCCGCATCAACTCGCGCACGAGGCGTTTGCGCTCGCGGCCGCCAAATTGTCGGTCTCGGTTCGCACCGTCACGCGCGTCGGTGAAGGAGGCGAGCCATGAAGGCGAGCGACGTAAAGGCAAAGACGGTCGACGAGTTGAAGGCTGATCTCGATCAGCTCGGCAAGGAAGCATTCAACCTGCGCTTCCAGCGGGCGAGCGGCCAGCTCGAGAATACCTCGCGCGTGCGGCAGGTGCGGCGCGATATCGCGCGCATCAAGACCGTGTTGGGCGAACGCGCGCGCAAGGCCGGTTGAGGGAAAGAGACGAGAAATGCCGAAACGTGTACTGACGGGTGTGGTGGTGTCCGACAAGGCCGACAAGACGATTGTCGTGCGGGTCGAGCGCCGGGTCATGCATCCCGTCTATAAGAAAGTCATCATGCGCTCGAAGAAATACGCGGCGCACGACGAAGGCAATGCCTTCAAGACGGGCGACCTCGTGCGTATCGAGGAATGCCGTCCGCTCTCGAAGTCCAAGCGTTGGACCGTCCTGACCAGCGGCGAGGCCGTCGGTGGGCGCAAGCCCGTCGGTACGACCGAAGTCGATGCGCCGACGGCGAAGCGCACGCGCGCGCCGCGTGCGGCGAAGACCCCGAAATCAGCCGCAACGGCGGGGTGATCTGCCATGATCCAGATGCAATCCAATCTCGATGTCGCCGACAATTCCGGCGCGCGTCGGGTCCAATGTATCAAAGTGCTCGGCGGCTCGAAGCGTCGCACCGCATCGGTCGGCGACATCATCGTCGTCTCGGTGAAAGAGGCGATTCCGCGCGGTAAGGTGAAGAAGGGCGACGTGCATAAGGCCGTCATCGTCCGCACCGCCAATGCCATTCGTCGTCCCGACGGCACCTCGATCCGTTTCGATCGCAACGCCGCCGTGCTCATCACGGCGCAGGACGAGCCGATCGGCACCCGTATCTTTGGACCGGTCACGCGTGAACTGCGCGCGCGCAAGTTCATGAAGATCGTCTCGCTCGCTCCCGAGGTGCTCTAACCATGAAGTTCAAGATTAAAAAGGGCGACAAAGTCGTAGTCCTCGCCGGTCGTGACAAGGGCAAGAGCGGTGAAGTGTTGAGCGTGCTGCGCACGAAGAGCCGCGTCCTGGTCCAGGGCGTCAACATGATGAAGCGCCATACGCGCCCGACCGCGGGCCAGCCGGGCGGCATCATCGAGAAGGAAGCGGCGCTTCACATTTCGAACGTTGCCCATATCGATCCGAAATCGCAGAAGCCGACTCGCGTCGGTTTCCGCACTCTCGAGGACGGCCGCAAGGTGCGCTACGCGAAGCGTTCCGGCGAAGTCCTCGACGCCTAAGGAAAAGACCATGACGGCGCGCCTCAAAGACCATTACGAAACAGTCGTTAAGCCCTCTCTGATGAAAGAGTACGGCTATCCCAGCACGATGGCCGTGCCGCGGCTGGAAAAGATCGTCATCAACATGGGCGTCGGCGAAGCCGTGCAGGACACCAAGAAGGTGGACGCGGCGGCGAAGGAACTCACGGCGATCGCGGGCCAGCGCCCCGTCATCACGCGCGCCAAGAAGGCCATCGCGGTCTACAAGCTGCGCGAGAACATGCCGCTCGGCTGCAAGGTCACATTGCGCAAAGCGAAGATGTACGAGTTTCTCGATCGTCTCGTGAACATTGCTCTGCCGCGTGTGCGCGATTTCCGCGGTCTCTCCGGCAAGAGTTTCGACGGGCGCGGCAATTACGCGCTCGGTCTCAAGGAACAGCTCGTGTTTCCCGAAGTCGACTATGAACAAGTCGACGAGGTGCGCGGCATGGACATCATCATCGTCACCACGGCCAAAACCGACGCGGAAGCGAAAACGCTGTTGCGCGGTTTCGACATGCCGTTCACCGACTGATCGCTCGAAGGACAAGAACGCAATGGCTAAGACCAGTTCCATCGACAAAGGCCGCAAGCGGGCGGCCCTCGTCAAGCGCTACGCCGTCAAGCGCGCGAAGCTGAAGGCGCTCGCCGCGGACAAGGAGTTGCCGCCGGAAGAGCGTTTCGCGGCGCGGCTCAAATTGTCCGAAATGCCACGGAATTCGTCGTCCACTCGATTGAAGAACCGGTGCGAATTGACCGGCCGTCCGCGCGGCTACTATCGCAAATTCAAGCTGTCGCGCATCGCGCTCCGTGAACTGGCCTCGAACGGCCAGATCCCGGGCATGGTCAAGTCGAGCTGGTAAGGGAGAAGCTGCATGTCGATGAGCGATCCTCTCGGGGATATGCTGACCCGGATCCGGAATGGCCAGCAAGCCCACAAGCAAGCCATTCAATCGCCGGCGTCAAATATGCGTACCAACGTGCTCGAGGTTCTTCAGCGCGAAGGCTACATCCGTGGCTATTCGCGCGAGGAAATCGGCCCCGGCATCGCCGAGCTGAAAATCGAGCTGAAATACGTCGATGGCGAACCGGTGATCCGCGAGATCACGCGCGTGTCGAAGCCCGGTCGGCGCGTCTATTCGCGCATTTCCGAGCTGCCCCGTGTCTATAACGGCCTCGGCATTTCGATCCTGTCGACGCCGCGTGGCGTGATGTCGGACAATGAGGCTCGCGCCGCCAATGTCGGCGGCGAAATCCTCTGCCGCGTGTTCTGAGAGAAAGCCCATGTCCCGTATCGGCAAGGCCCCCGTCGTCATTCCGCAAGGCGTCACCATCGACCTGGCGGGCGGCATCCTGACCACCAAAGGCAAGCTCGGCACCTTGACGCTCGCCGTCAGCAACGATGTCGACACCGTCATTAAAGACGGTCAGGTCACCGTCTCGCCGAAGAACGAAACCAAGCGCGCCCGCATGGCCTGGGGCACGACGCGCGCGCTCGTTTCCAACATGGTCGATGGCGTGACCAAGGGCTACACCGTCAACCTCGATATCAACGGCGTCGGCTATCGCGCGGCTGTGCAGGGCAAGGATCTCGTTCTGCAGCTCGGTTACAGCCACGACGTGACGTTCCCGATTCCGTCCGACATTAAGATCGCGTGTGAAAAGCCGACTGCGATCGCGGTCACCGGCGCTGATAAGCAGCGCGTCGGTCAGATCGCCGCCGTCATCCGTTCGTTCCGCGGCCCGGAGCCCTACAAGGGCAAGGGCATCAAGTACGCGACCGAAACGGTTCGACGCAAGGAAGGCAAGAAGAAGTAGGAGTGATGCGGCGATGAGCAGCAAGTCCAACCAACTCTTTGCCCGGCGGCGTACCCGCAATCGGGCCCGGCTCGCCCGCAACAATGCGGGACGGCCGAGGCTCTCGGTGTTTCGTTCGTCCAAGCATATCTATGCGCAGGTGATCGACGACGCAGCCGGAAAGACGCTGGCTGCGGCATCGAGTCTCGACGTGACTCTCCGCGACAAGACCGGCGCAACCAAGGATGCGGCGAACGCCGTCGGCAAGCTTCTCGCCGAGCGTGCCAAGGCCGCCGGTGTTACCGCGGTGGTCTTCGATCGCGGCGGTTATTTGTTTCATGGCCGGGTCAAGGCCCTGGCCGATGCCGCCCGAGAGGGCGGTCTGGACTTCTAGAAAGGGCCATTCATGGCGACGACACCACAAAACAACGAAAGGCCATCGCGCGGACGCAGCGGCGGCGGCGATCGTCCGCAGCGTGGGCGCGGCGGTGGCGACAACAACAGTCGTGATCGCGAAGACGGCGATCTGATCGAAAAGCTCGTCGGCATCAATCGCGTCGCGAAGGTGGTGAAGGGTGGACGTCGCTTCGGTTTCGCCGCGATCGTCATCGTGGGCGACGGCAAGGGTCGGGCCGGCTATGGCTCCGGCAAGGCCCGTGAAGTGCCCGAGGCAATTCGCAAGGCAACCGAGCAGGCGCGCCGTTCCATGATGCGCGTTCCGTTGCGCGAAGGCCGCACGTTCCATCACGACATCATCGGCCATTACGGCGCCGGCGAAGTCGTGGTCCGCGCCGCGCGCCAGGGCACCGGCATCATCGCCGGCGGTCCGATGCGCGCGATCTTCGAAGCGCTGGGCGTGCAGGACGTGGTGGCGAAGTCGGTCGGCACATCCAATCCGCATAATATGATCAAGGCGACCTTCGATGCGCTCGAGCGCTCGGTAAGCCCGCGCACCGTCGCGGCGCGCCGAGGCAAGAAGGTCAGCGATATCCTGCCGCCGCGTCGCGACGGCCAGGAAGTTCGGGAGTAGTTCATGGCCGACGAAGCCAAAAAATCCGCGAAGACGGCAAAGCCCGCCGGGGACAAGACGCCGAAGAAGGAAGCCGCGCCCAAGGTCGTCGCAAAGCCGAAAGCGGCCCCCAAGGCCGCGGAAGCCGAAGCGGCGCCGAAGGTCAAGAAGCCGAAGCGCCCGAAAGCGCCGCGGCCGAAGCTCGCGCCCGCTTGGGAACGGTTTGCGGCGTTGGAAAAGGCTGTTGCCCAACGTCCGGTGCCGGTCGTGAAATCGGGCAAGACCGTGAAAATTACGCAAATCGGCAGCAAGATCGGTCGCGAGACCTATCAGGAAGCAACCCTGAAGGGGCTCGGCCTGAACAAGCGCCATCGTTCGCGTGTGCTTGAGGACACGCCGGAAGTGCGCGGCATGATCGCCCGGGTGAAGCATCTCGTGCGCGTGGAATCGGCCTCGTAAGGGCCACAAGTTTTCTAAGGAACGGACGATGAAGCTCAACGAGATCAGAGATAACGCCGGCGCCCACTACAAGGCCAAGCGTCGCGGTCGCGGTATCGGCTCGGGCAAGGGCAAGACCAGCGCGCGCGGCGGTAAAGGCCAGACCGCGCGTTCCGGCGTCGCCATCAACGGCTTCGAAGGCGGCCAGACCCCGTTGCATCGCCGGTTGCCGAAGCGCGGCTTCAACAACACCGATTTCCAGCAGCGCTACACCATCGTCAATCTCGGTCGTTTGCAGGTCGCCATCGATTCCGGCCACCTCAAATCCGATGCGACGGTCGACGGCAAAGCGCTGGTCGCGGCGGGCGTGCTGCGTCGCGTGCGCGATGGCGTGCGCCTGCTCGCCAAGGGCGAATTGAAAACCGCGCTGACCATCGAAGTCGTCGGGGCCAGCAAGGCGGCGGTCGATGCCGTCGAAAAGCTCGGGGGTAAGGTTATCGTTGCGGCCGCCAAGGCGGTCGCTTCTCCTGCCGCATGAGGATACGCTAGATGGCGTCAGCCGCCGAGCAACTCGCCGCCAGTATCAATTTCTCCGCCTTTTCGAAGGCGACTGATCTCAAGAACCGCCTCTGGTTCACGCTTGGCGCGTTGGTGATCTATCGGCTCGGCACGTATATTCCGTTGCCCGGCATCGACCCGCTCGTTCTGCAGCAGGTCTTCAACCAGAATGCCGGCGGCATTCTCGGCATGGTCGACATGTTCTCGGGCGGCGCGCTCGGCCGCATGACGATCTTCGCCTTGAACATCATGCCGTATATCTCGGCCTCGATCATCGTGCAGCTTCTGACCGCGGTCTCGCCGCAGCTCGAAGCGCTGAAGAAAGAGGGCGAATCCGGCCGCAAGAAACTCAATCAATATACCCGTTTCGGCACCGTGTTCCTGGCCGCGATCCAGGCCTATGGCATCGCGGTCGGCATCGAGGGGCTGAGCGGGCCGTCGGGTCTCGCCGTCACCGACCCCGGAATCTTCTTTCGCGTCAGTTCGGTTATCACGCTGACCGGCGGCACCGTCTTCCTGATGTGGCTCGGCGAGCAGATCACCGCGCGCGGCGTCGGCAACGGCATTTCGCTGATCATTTTCTCGGGCATTGTCGCGCGCATGCCGCCGGCGCTCGCAGGCCTGCTCGAATTGGGCCGCACCGGCGCGATCTCGGGATTCTTTATTCTTATCTTCCTCATTCTGGCGGTCGGCGTCGTCACCTTCATCGTGTTCATGGAGCGCGCGCAACGTCGGATTCTCGTGCAGTATCCGAAGCGCCAGGTCGGCAACAAGATGTTCGGCGGCGAAGCGTCGCATCTGCCGTTGAAGCTGAATACCTCGGGTGTGATCCCGCCGATCTTCGCGTCCTCGCTGCTGCTGTTGCCGGCGACGCTCGCGAGCTTCAGCCAGAACCAAAGCGGGTTCCTCGCGGAATTGGGAGCGTCCCTCGGCCATGGCCAGCCGCTCTATATCGGGCTCTATGTCGCGCTGATCGTGTTCTTCTGCTTTTTCTACACGGCGATCGTCTTCAACCCGGTGGAGACCGCGGACAATCTGCGCAAATATGGCGGCTTCGTTCCCGGCATCCGGCCCGGCAAGAACACCGCCGATTATCTGGATCACGTGCTGACCCGCCTGACGGTG
Organism: uncultured Rhodospirillales bacterium; assembly: GCA_903828515.1. Lineage (GTDB taxonomy): Bacteria > Pseudomonadota > Alphaproteobacteria > ATCC43930 > CGMCC-115725 > CAIKMD01. Next base: position 11,087 of record CAIKMD010000005.1, read on the forward strand.
ATCGGCGCGCTCTATCTCGCGGCCGTGTGCGTGCTGCCGGAAGTGCTGGTATCCGAATATGCGCTGCCGTTCTATTTCGGCGGCACCAGTCTTCTGATCGTGGTCAGCGTCACCATGGATACCGTGGCGCAGATTCATTCGCACCTGTTGGCGCATCAATACGAAGGCCTCATCAAGAAATCGAAGCTTCGGGGGAGACGGGGTTGAACATTCTTCTGCTCGGCCCGCCCGGGGCCGGGAAGGGAACCCAGGCCAAGCGCCTCGAGGAGCGCTACGGCATGGTCCAACTTTCGACCGGCGACATGCTGCGCGCCGAGCGCGCGTCCGGCAGCGCTTTGGGCAAACAGGTCCAGGCCATCATGGACGCCGGAAAGCTGGTTTCCGACGACATCATGATCGCGCTCATTGCCAGCCAGATCGCCGGCCTCAAAGACAAGGGATTCATTCTCGACGGTTTCCCGCGCACCGTGCCCCAGGCCGAAGCGCTCGACGTCATGCTGAAGAAAAACGGCATCACCCTCGACCATGTGATCGAACTGACGGTCGATGAAGAAGTTCTGGTCGACCGGATTTCCGGCCGCTTTTCCTGCAAGAAATGCGGTGCTTCCTACCACGACCGCTATCACCAGCCCAAACAGGCGGGAATCTGCGAAGTTTGCGGCAATACCGAGTTCATCCGCCGGCCCGACGACAACGCCGAGACGGTCAAAGCCCGGCTTGCCGCCTATCACCAGCAGACCCAGCCGATCCTGCCCTATTACCGCACCACGGGGGTATTGAGCAGCGTCGACGGGATGGCGGAAATAGACGAGGTTACGCGTCAGATTGAAGCAATTCTAAACAAGTCCAAAGGTTGACTTTTATGCATGCCTTCCGATATAAGGCCCGTTCGGCCAACCGGGGCGTGCTGTCACCCACCGAAACCGAAAATTCGTTTTGAGGAGAAGCGCAGGTGGCGCGCATTGCCGGCGTTAACATACCCAATCAAAAACGTGTCCCGATCGGCCTGACCTATATCCATGGGATCGGGCGGACATCGGCGGAAAAGATTTGTGCCAAGCTCGGGATTCCGGATTCCCGCCGCGTGCACGAACTGACCGACGACGAAGTGCTGCGCATTCGCGAAGCCATCGACAAGGACTTTCAAGTCGAAGGCGATCTGCGGCGTACCGTTGCACTGAACATCAAACGGCTGATGGATTTGGGCTGCTATCGCGGCCTTCGCCATCGCAAAGGCCTGCCGGTTCATGGTCAACGCACGCACACCAACGCGCGCACCCGTAAGGGTCCGGCGAAGGCGATCGCCGGCAAGAAAATCGCCAGCAAGTAAGTAACGATACGCCGAAAGTTTTGTTGTCGGCGTAGCAGGGTTTTAGGACGAGGTTAGAGGGAAATGGCGACGACTACGAAGCCCGCTGCTGCCGCGCGCGTCCGCCGCCGCGAGCGCAAGAACATCACGGCCGGTGTCGCGCACGTGAACGCGACGTTCAACAACACTGTCGTCACGATCACCGACGCGCAAGGCAATACGATTGCCTGGTCGTCGTCGGGCACGATGGGTTTCAAAGGTTCGCGCAAGTCCACGCCTTATGCCGCCCAGATGGCGGCCGAGGATGCGGGCAAGAAGGCGATGGAACACGGCATGCGCAATATCGAGATCGAAGTGAAGGGTCCCGGCTCAGGCCGTGAATCCGCGCTTCGGGCGCTGCAGACGGTGGGTTTCTCGGTCTCGTCCATTCGCGATGTGACCACCATTCCGCATAATGGTTGCCGTCCTCCCAAGCGGCGGCGCGTTTAGTTTCGGCTTCGACTATTTCGGCGTTCGCTACGGGCGATTTTCGCCCCGCGCGCCATGACGACTTGAAGGCATGAGGTTCCGCTCGTGACGCAAATCCAGAAGAATTGGCAAGAACTCAAGAAGCCCAACCAGCTCGTGGTTCAGCCGGGTGATGACCCGGCTCGGGTTGCGACGATCGTCGCCGAACCGTTGGAGCGGGGCTTTGGCCTGACGCTCGGCAACGCGCTGCGGCGTATCCTGCTGTCCTCGCTGCAGGGCGCGGCGATCACCTCGGTGCAGATCGAGGGCGTGCTCCATGAATTCTCGTCGCTGCCGGGCGTGTTGGAGGATATCACCGATATCGTCCTCAACATCAAAGGCATCGGCCTGCGCATGCACGGCGAAGGCCCGAAGCGCATGCGTCTGCGCGCCACCGGCCCCGGCGAAGTGCGTGCCGGCGCGATCGAGCTGGGTCATGACATCGAAATGATGAATCCCGATCATCTGATCTGCACGCTCGACAAGGGCGCGAAGGTCACGATGGAATTCACCGTCGAAGCCGGCAAAGGCTATCGTCCGGCGACGGACAATCGGCCCGAGGATGCGCCGATCGGCCTCATTCCGGTCGATGCGCTCTACAGCCCCGTGCGCAAGGTGAGCTACAAGGTCGACAACACCCGCGTCGGCCAGCGCACCGACTACGACAAGCTCTCGATGACCATCGAAACCAACGGCGCGGTTACGCCCGAAGACGCGGTGGCGCTCGCCGCCCGCATCCTGCAGGACCAGCTTCAGCTCTTCATCAATTTCGAGGAGCCGCGCGCGGCGACCGAGGAAGAGCGTCCGTCCGAACTGCCGTTCAACAAGAACCTCCTCCGCAAAGTCGACGAGCTTGAGCTTTCGGTGCGTTCGGCCAACTGCCTCAAGAACGACAACATCGTCTATATCGGCGATCTGGTGCAGAAGACCGAATCCGAGATGCTGCGCACGCCGAATTTCGGCCGGAAATCCTTGAACGAGATCAAGGAAGTACTGGCTCAGATGGGTCTCTATCTCGGTATGGAGATTCCCAACTGGCCCCCCGAAAACATCGAGGAGCTCGTCAAGCGCCTCGAAGAGCCGTATTGAGATCGTATCATGCGCCATCGTATGCGAGGCCGAAGCTTTAGCCGAACCAAGGCCCATCGTAAGGCCATGTTCGAGAATCTCTGTCATGCCCTGCTGAAGCATGAGCAGATCAGCACGACCTTGCCGAAGGCGAAGGATCTTCGTCCGGTGGTCGAAAAGCTGATCACGCTCGGCAAGAGCGGCGGGCTATCGGCGCGCCGCCAGCTCATTGCCACGCTGCAGGACGAGAAGATCGCCGACAAGGTGATGACTACGCTGGCCGAGCGCTATGCAAAGCGTCCCGGCGGTTATTGCCGCATCTTCAAGGCGGGCTTCCGTCATGGCGATGCCGCGGCGATGGCGGTGATCGAGCTGGTCGATCGCGATCCCGAAGCCAAGGGCAAGGACTCCGGTCCGGTCCAGAACGCCGACGCCGAAGAAGCCACCGCGGGCTGATTGCCCTCGGGGAAATAACCGCGGGCCAAAATGGCCCGCGGATTAAATCCGTTTCTTTCTCAGGTTCCAGGTCGCCAACGCCACGACGCCGTTCGTGAGCGCGAGGGCGAGGAAGATGCCGGTAACCCCGGCGCCCAGCTTCAGCATCACTACCGAGCCCACTCCCGCGCTGACCATGAACAGCGCGTTCCACACGTTGTTGGCCGCGACCACGCGCGCGCGGTGGCTCGGCTCTGCCTTGGCCTGCATGATGGTGTAAAGCGGCACAACGAACATGCCGGCGCCGAGCGCGACCACGAACAGATCGAGCGCGATCCGCCAATGGGCGGGTGATGTCATGAAATCCATCGCGCCGAGCAATTCGCCGCCCGCCGGTGTGCCGCCCGCAAACCACAGGTCGAAGGCGGATACCGCCATGAAGAGCGCTGACCACGGCACCAGTCGTGCCGACAAGGCACCGCGCAGCAATCGTCCCGCGAGCAGCGCGCCCAGGCCGACGCCAAGCGAATTGATGGTCAGGAAGAGCGTCACGACCTGATTGTCGGCGCCGAGCACGTCCTTCGCGTAATTCGGGAATTGCGAGACGAGAGCGACACCGACGAACCAGAACCAGGAATTGCCGAGGATGGTCCAGCGCTCGACCGGGCCGGCATTGGCATAGCGCAGCACCGAGATCGTCTCGGCGATGATGTTGGGATTGACGCGCAACCGCGGCGCGCGCGCTCCTAGATGCGGGATGAAGAGGCTCGCGACCCACCCGCCGACGGCGAAGACGAGCATCGCGGCGCCGACCAGAATGGGGCCGTGATCGGTGAGGATCAGCAAGCCGCCGGCGATGGTCCCGATCAGGATGGCGAGGAAGGTGCCGGCCTCGATCACCGCGTTGCCGCCGAGGAGATCTTCCGGTGCCAGCAGCTCGGGCAGGATGCCGTATTTGACCGGGCCGAAGAACGTCGCCTGGATGCCGAGCAGGAACAGCACGGTCAGGCCGAAGCCCAACCCGCCGTCGAAGGCGAAGCTGCCGGCGGCGAGGATCATCACGGCGATTTCCCATAGCTTCACGAGGCGAATAAGCCGCGCTTTTTCGACTTTGTCGGCAACTTCGCCTGCCGTTGCGGAGAACAGGAAATACGGCAGGATGAACAGCGCGGTCGCGACCGTGACGATGATCTCGACCTCGGTCGAGGAGCCTGCGTTGCGATAGGCGACCTGAATCACCAAGGCGTTCTTCAACAAATTGTCGTTGAGCGCGCCGAGGAACTGCGTGACGAAGATGGCCAGAAGTTTGCGGCTGGTGAGAAGACGAAGCTGACTGGGACCCAAGATTGATACCGCTCTATACCGTTGTCCGTTCCGTGAAGTCGCGGCTGCCGTCGTTTTCGGCGGCCAGCCGTTCGACATGGTCGACGCGCGCGTGGCTTGGTCCTTGCCCGCAGGCTTCGACCATGGCCTCGACCGCGTCGGTGTCGCCGATCAGCAAGGTCTCGACGCTGCCATTGGCGCGGTTCCTGACCCAACCGCGCAATCCCCGTGCGAGTGCTTCGTGGCAGACGAAAACGCGAAAGCCGACGCCCTGGACCTTGCCGGTGATGAGGAGCCGCGCCGCGACGCTCATGCGAATTCGAGGATGATTTGGTCGACCGCGAGACTGTCGCCGGCCTTGGCGCAGACCTTGGCGACCGTGCCGTCACGCTCGGCGCGCAGGATGTTTTCCATCTTCATCGCTTCGACGACGGCCAGGGCCTCCCCGGTCTTGACCTCCTGACCAGCCGCGACCGCGATCGATACCAGCAGTCCCGGCATCGGCGACAGCAGATGGCGTGAGAGATCGGGTTTGGGCTTCTCCGGCATGCCGGCGAGCGCGGCCGCGGCGGCCGGGGGCAGGACCTTGATGTCGAGTTCGGCGCCGCTGCGACTCAGCAGCCATCCGATGCCGCGCGGCTCGATCTGGAAAAGTGTCGCGATCCCATCGACATGGGCGCGAATCAGAAGGTCGCCGGGTTGCCATTCTGTCATCACGTCCTGGCGGGCGGTATAGCCGGTTATCGTGATGGTTTCGTTACGCCGCACGATCGTTGCCGGATAACGTGAATCGCCTTGGACGATCACCCATCGCTCGGGCACCGGCGCGCCGGCAATCCGCGCGTCGCGTTCGGCGACGATGCGCTGCACCGCCGCCGCGACGGCGATCGCCTGGCCGCCCTGATCTGGCGGCAATATCGCGCCGGTGAAACCGTCGGGAAATTCCTGGGCGATGAAGTCGGTGGACAACCGGCCCTCGCGAAAGCGCGGCCGTGCGATGGTCGCGGCGAGAAATCCCAGATTGTGCGAAGGGCCGCGGATGACGAAAGCATCGAGTGCGTCGGCGAGCCGCTTCGTTGCTTCAGCACGGTCGGCGCCGTGCGCGACCAGTTTCGCCATCATGGGATCGTAATAGAGTGGGATTTCGGCGCCTTCGAAGACGCCGCTATCGATGCGGATGCCGTCGCCTTGCGGCGGGCGATAACGGCTGATCCGTCCGATCGACGGCAGGAAGTTGCGGCGCGGGTCCTCCGCGTAAAGCCGTGCTTCGATGGCCGAGCCGGTGAGCTTGATGTCCTTTTGCGCGAGCATCAGTTTTTCGCCGGCCGCGATCCGGATCATCAACTCGACCAGATCGTAACCGGTGACCATCTCGGTGACCGGATGCTCGACCTGAAGCCGCGTGTTCATCTCGAGGAAATAGAATTTTCGCTTGGCGTCGACGATGAATTCGACGGTGCCGGCCGAACGGTATCCCGCCGCCTTGGCCAGCGCCACGGCCTGCGCGCCCATGGTCGCGCGGGTCTTGTCGTCGAGAAACGGGCTCGGCGCTTCCTCGATTACCTTCTGGTGGCGGCGCTGGATCGAGCATTCGCGCTCGCCAAAATGAAAGACATTGCCGTGCGCGTCGGCCAAAATCTGAATTTCGATATGGCGCGGCTCTTCGATGTATTTCTCGATGAACAGCCGGTCGTCACCGAAGGCGGAACGTGCTTCGCTTTGCGCGCGGATGAACCCCTCACGGGCCGATGCATCGTCGCCGGGGATGCGCAGGCCCTTGCCGCCGCCGCCCGCCGCGGCCTTGATCATCACCGGATAGCCGATCTTCTTGGCGATCGTTGCCGCCGTGTCAGCATCGGGTACGGCGTCCGTATGGCCGGGAACGATCGAGACACCGGCCGCTTCGGCGATCTTCTTGGCGGCGATCTTGTCGCCCATCGATTCCATGGCGGCCGGCGGCGGTCCGATGAAGACGATACCGGCTTTCTCGAGCGCTGTCGGGAAATCGGGATTTTCGGACAAGAACCCATAACCGGGATGAACCGCCTCGGCGCCGGTCGTCTGGCACGCCGCGACGATCGCATCGATCTTCAGATAGCTCTCGGCGGAGGGCGGCGGTCCGATCCGCACCGCCTCGTCGGCCTCGCGGACGTGAAGCGCATCGGCATCGGCATCGGAATAGATCGCGACCGTCTTAATGCCCATGCGCTTCGCCGTCCGCATGACCCGGACCGCGATCTCGCCGCGATTGGCGATGAGAATTTTGGTAAACATCGGATCTATTCTTCGTCCTGAAGCGGCCACGACGCGGCGTCGCCATCGACCGTGACGAAGCCGCTGGTGATCAGCGCTTCCTGTTTCGCCCGGTTCCAGCGTTTCACGCGGTGCTCCATCGCAACAGCGTCCGTCATCAACCTGAATTTCTGCGCCCAGACCAAACGAGCAGCGTCACCGCTGATGCGTCTTTTCAGCGCCATTCGCGTCGATCTGACGTCGTAGGATCCATCGGCAGATTGAAGGATGTAAGCGAAAGCCATTGCGTGATTTATAGCGGGATGTTGTCGTGTTTCTTCCACGGATTGGCAAGCTGCTTGTCGCGCAGCATGGCGAGCGAACGGCAGAGGCGCGCGCGGGTGTCGCGCGGTGCGATGACGTCGTCGATATAGCCGCGCGATCCCGCGACGAAGGGGTTGGCGAATTTCTGGCGGTATTCCTCGGTGCGCGCTTCGATCTTTGCGGGGTCGCCGGCGTCGCCGCGAAAGATGATCTCGACCGCGCCCTTCGGGCCCATCACCGCGATCTCGGCCGAGGGCCACGCATAGTTCACGTCGCCGCGCAGATGTTTGGAACTCATCACGTCGTAGGCACCGCCATAGGCCTTGCGGGTGATCACCGTTACCTTCGGCACGGTCGCTTCGGCGAAGGCGAAGAGCAGCTTTGCGCCGTGCTTGATGATCGCGCCGTATTCCTGCTGCGTGCCGGGCAGGAACCCCGGCACATCGACGAAGGTCACGATTGGAATGGCGAAGCAATCGCAGAACCGCACGAAACGCGCCGCCTTGCGCGCACTGTCGATGTCGAGACAACCCGCCAGCACCATCGGCTGGTTGGCGACGATGCCGACCGGATGCCCATCGAGCCGCGCGAAACCGACGAGAATGTTCTTGGCCCAGGTCGGCGACAGCTCGAAGAAATCGCCTTCGTCGACAACCTTGGTGATGAGTTCGTGCATGTCGTAAGGCCGATTGGCATTGGCCGGGATCAGCGTGTCGAGCGCGGGCTCGGCGCGGGTAACGGGATCGCTCGTCGGCCGCACCGGCGGCTTGGCGCGGTTGGATGACGGCAGGAAATCCATGAAGCGGCGAAGTTGAAGGAGAGCTTCGACATCGTTCTCGAAGGCGAGATCGGCGACACCGGAGCGCGTCGTATGAGTGATCGCGCCGCCGAGTTCTTCCTGCGTCACGGTCTCCTGGGTCACCGTTTTGACCACGTCGGGGCCGGTGACGAACATGTAGGAACTGTCTTTCACCATGAAGATGAAATCGGTCATTGCCGGCGAATAGACCGCGCCGCCGGCACACGGGCCCATCACGACGGACACCTGTGGCACCACGCCCGAGGCCAGCACGTTGCGTTGAAATACTTCGGCATAGGCTGCGAGTGACGCGACGCCTTCCTGAATGCGTGCGCCACCTGAATCATTAAGACCGATCACCGGCGCGCCGACCTTCATCGCCTGATCCATGATCTTGCAGATCTTCTCCGCGTGGGCCTCGGAGAGCGAGCCGCCGAAGACGGTGAAATCCTGGCTGAAGGCGAAGACGGTGCGGCCGTTGACCAAGCCGTGACCGGTAACCACGCCGTCGCCGGGAATTTTCTGCTCCTCCATGCCGAAATCGCTCGAGCGATGTTCGACGAACATGTCCCACTCCTCGAAGGAGCTGGGATCGAACAGGAGTTCGAGCCGTTCGCGTGCCGTGAGCTTGCCCTTGGCGTGTTGCGCCGCGACACGCCGCTCGCCGCCGCCCTGGCGTGCGGCTTCGCGCTTCTCCTCCAACTGGCGCAGAATGTCCTGCATCTCGGCTCTCCCCAAAGCCACGGAGGAATAATGACCCCGCCGATAATACCTTATCCGCCGCGCAACAAAGCGGCAAAGCGGGCGGCGAGGGCGATATCTTCCTTCAAGCCGGCGCGGCGCTTGGCCTGTTCGACATCTTCGCCCCAACGCTCGATTTCGTAGGTTTCGTCGAGTTCGGCAATCGCGAAGGCCTCATCCGGCGAGAGCTTGCCCTCGACCAACGCCAAGCCGACGATCAGCGATCCGGTGGTCGACGTACCGAGGTGGAGGGCGACCAGCATCATGACGTCGTGGGCTTGGACAGCCCGCGCCAAAGCGGCCAGCGCCGGCGCCGGTTGCGGCACTGGCGTGATGGCATGCGTGATCGCGAGTTGCGCGTCGAACCGGGCATGCGCCCAATCGAGCAGCGGCTGCCAGGCTTCATGTTGGCGCCGTACCAGCTCGGGCGGCTCCTCGGCGCGATAACACAACAGATCGGTCTCGGCATATTTGGCGATATCGGCGACCACCGCATCGCGCCGCGGCGTGACGCGGTCGATCGCCGTGCTGACCAGCCGCGTCAGCGGCAAGGCGAGCGGGATGATCGTGTCGCCCTGGTTTTGCCATTCCTCGGCGATCGCCTGCGCCAGAGCCTGGTTGCCGACCGCCAGTTCAGCCTTGGCCGGCGTCTTGACCGGTTTGCCGTCGAGCATGACCGCATAGCCGCTGGCGGCGGCGACGGCCGCCGCTTCGCGATAGAAACGCTTCATCGCTTGACGGAAAGCCCGGCGAACGGATCGGGATCCTCCGACGGATCGAAGCCGAGGAATTTCCACGTCTCGCGCATATGGGCGGGCAGGGGCGCGGTGATGATCAACGGATCGCCCTTGGCCTGGGGCAGCATGATCGCGCGCGCATGCAGATGCATCATGCGCGGCTGCGGCACGCCGGCGGGATGCGCGGCGGCACCGCCGTATTTCCCATCGCCGAGAATCGGCGTGCCGAGCGAGGCGCAATGAACGCGAAGCTGATGGGTGCGGCCGGTCACCGGTTCGAGCGCGAGCCACGCGAACTGGTCGCCGGCATGAGAAACGGTGCGATAGAAGGTCAGCGCACGGTCGCCGTCTTCTTCGTCTTCGGCAACGCGCTCGCCGCGTGGGCCGGCGAGCTTGGCGAGCTTCAGGTCGATCTTGCCCTTGCGCGGGTCGGGCGTGCCCACCGTGGCGGCCCAATAGACTTTGCGCACGGTCTTGCCGCGAAAGAGCGCGGCCATGTGCGCGGCGGCGGCGGCACTGCGCGCCAGCACCAGCACGCCGCTGGTGTCCTTATCGAGGCGATGGACGAGGCGCGGCCGGTCCGGCGCGTCGTCGCGCAGCGTGTCGAGCAGCCCGTCGAGATGGCGCGTCGTGCCGGTGCCGCCCTGCACGGCCAGGCCGGCGGGTTTGTCGATGACGATGATGTCGTCGTCGCGATAGAGAATGGCCTTTTGCAGCATCGTCGCGTCGCCCGGGCGCTGCTGGACGACCGCGGCGGGGCGGGGGCCGGTCGACGCCGTCTCGTCGGAAAGGGGTGGCACGCGGATAAGCTGGCCGGCAACGACACGGTCGCCCGCGCCGACGCGACGGCCATCCAGCCGGACCTGCCCGGTTCGGAGCAGCTTTTCGAGTCGGCCATGGCCCAAGGCGGGAAAATGCCGCTTGAACCAGCGGTCGAGGCGGATTTCGGCGTCCTCGGGCGCCACGGTGAGATTTTGGACGCCACTCATGCTGCCCGCATCCTAGCGGGCAGCGGGGTGTCGGTTCAAACGGTCCCTAACGGCGCCAATGCCCGTTGTGCCAAACGTAGCGGCCGTGGACCACGACCCAGCCGCCGGGCTCCCAAACGGCGGCGGGGCGCGGGGCGCGGACGTAGTGGCCCGGCTGCCAATGATAGGCGTGGCCATTCCAGCGCCAGAAACCGGGTTGCCAGGCCCAATAGGCGCCGGGGCTGCCGGGCGGCGGGCCGGGGATTACCTCGGTTTGCAGCGGTGGGGGCGCGATGGCCTGGGCCATGGCGGGGGCGGCACTGCCCAAAAGCGGCAGGAGTGCGACGGCGGTCAGAGCGATGGATTTCAGCGTGCGTGGCATGAGGCACCTCCGATAACCGATGAACGGTTATAGGCGGGCACGTGTTCCATCTCCCCGCCGGCTATTTGGCGTCGCGAAGTTTCTGCCAGTAGTCGAGGCGCTTCTTGATCTCGCGTTCGAAGCCGCGTTCGATCGGTTCGTAGAAGCGCCGGCGCGGCAGGTTTTCGGGAAAGTAATCGAGGCCCGAGAAACCGTCTTCCGTGTTCGGGTCGTAGACGTAACCTTCGCTGTAGCCAAGTTCGCGCATCAGCTTGGTCGGCGCATTGACCGCATGCATCGGCGGCATCAGCGAGCCGCTTTCCTTGGCCGCTTTCTGCGCTTTGCCGAAAGCGACGTAGGCCGCGTTCGATTTCGGCGCGGTGGCGAGATAGATCACCGCCTGAGCCAGCGCGAGGTCGCCTTCGGGCGAGCCCAACCGCTCATAGGCTTCCCAGGCCGCCAACGCGATCGGCAGCGCCTGCGGATCGGCGAGACCGATATCTTCCGAGGCCATCCGCGCGACGCGACGCGCGATGTAGATCGGATGTTCGCCGCCGACCAGCATGCGCGCGAGCCAATAAAGCGCGGCATCGACGTCGGAACCGCGCACCGATTTATGCAGCGCGCTGATCAGGTTGTAATGGCCTTCCTGCGACTTGTCGTAGAGCGGCGCGCGCCGTTGCACCGTGGCCATCAATCCGGCCGTGTCGAGCATCGTGCCCTCGGGCAGCGAACCCAACTCTTCGGCGAGGTTGAAGATGAAGCGCCCGTCGCCGTCGGCCATCGCCTTCAACGAACCGCGCGCGTCCGCATCGAGCGGCAGTTTTTTGCCGAGCGTTGCCTCGGCGCGCTGCACCAGGGTTTCGAGCGCCGGTTCGTCGAGCCGGTTCAGGACGAAGACCTGCGCGCGCGATAGGAGCGCGCCGTTCAGCTCGAAGGAGGGATTTTCCGTCGTCGCGCCGACCAGTACGACGGTGCCGTCTTCGACATAGGGCAGGAAACTGTCCTGCTGCGCGCGGTTGAAACGATGAATCTCGTCGACGAAGAGCAGGGTGCCCTGTCCGCCCACGCGCCGTTTTTGTGCGGCGTCGAAAATCTTGCGCAGATCGGCGACGCCGGAAAACACCGCCGATAGCGGTTCGAAATGAAGGTCGGTGGTTTCGGCCAACAACCGCGCGATGGTCGTCTTGCCGCAACCCGGCGGCCCCCAGAGGATCATCGACGACAAGCGCCGAGCGGCGACCATCCGGCCGATCGGTCCCTCGGCGCCGAGTAAATGATCCTGTCCAACCACGTCTGAAAGGTGTTGCGGGCGAAGCCGCGCGGCCAGCGGACGCGATGCTGAATCCTCGAACAGACCTTTTTCCGGCGTCCGCGCCGGGCTCATCGCACGCTGACGGAAAATAGCTGGCCACCGCGCCTTATGCCGAAGACCCACGGACCGCTGCCGGCGATCGCGTCCTTCAGATCGCCGACGGTGGCGATCGGGCGTCCGCTGACAGTCGTGACGATATCGCCCGTTTGCAGGCCGAGCCGGGAAGCAAGGGTGCGTTCCTTCACGGCGGTGACGGCGACTCCGTGCAAGGTGGTGGAGAGGCCGAGTTCGTCGGTGAGCGCGGGATTGAGATTGGCCACCGTGCTTCCGGCGAGTGGGGTTCCGGCCGCCAGCGCGGTGATGTCGCGCGGTGGAATTTCCGGCGGCACGTCGAGCGCCACGGTGAGCGCAAGAGTCTGTCCATTGCGTGCCATCGTCAGAGGCGTGGGGCCGACGGGCAAGGTGGCGACGCGGAAATGCAATTCGTCGGGATCGCCGACCGCATGACCCGCGATGGATTCGATTACGTCGCCGATCTTGATCCCGGCGCGTGCCGCCGGACTGTTGGGCTCGACGTCCTTGACGAGAACGCCGCCGGGCCGTGGCAGGCCGAGGCTCGCCGCCAGTTCCGACGTAACCTCCTGGCCGCTCGCGCCAAGCCACGGACGGCGCACCGGCGCACCCGTTGTCGCTGCTTGAAGGACGCTGCGGACCAGCGCCGTCGGGATCGCAAAGCCGATACCGATCGAGCCGCCCGATTGCGAGAAGATCGCGGTATTGACGCCGATCAGTTTGCCGTCGAGGTCGACCAGCGCACCGCCGGAATTACCCGGGTTGATCGCCGCGTCGGTCTGGATGAAGGACGAGACGTCGCTGCCGATGCCGGTGCGCGCCAAAGCCGAGACGATGCCGCTGGTCACGGTCTGGCCGACGCCGAACGGGTTGCCGATCGCGAGGACCAGGTCGCCGACTTCGAGCCGGTCGCTGTCGCCGATTTCGAGCACCGGCAATCTTTCGCCGCGCACGTCGATCTTGAGGACCGCGAGATCCATGTGCTCATCGGAGATCAGGACCTTGGCGGGAAATTCGCGGCGGTCACTGAGGACGACGGTGATTTCCTCGGCGTTTTCGATCACGTGGCGGTTGGTGACGATGATCCCGGTCGGATCGAGGATGACGCCGGAGCCGAGCGATTGCTGCACCCGTTGGCGCGGTGCGCCGAACGGGGACTGGCCGCCGAAGAAGCGCTGAAACATCGGATCGTCGAAGAACGGCGATCGGGTTTGCACGACGCGGCGGGAAAACACGTTGACCACCGCCGGCGCCGCGCGCTTCACCACCGGTGCGAAGGACAGGTGAATCTGCTCGCGGCTCGCCGGCGCGGACCGGTCTTGCGCCATGCCCGCGAGGGGTGCCAGGACGAGGAGCGCCAGCCCCAGAGCCCATATTCTTGCCGTCATGCGGAACAATGTAAGTGCGGGGGGTGGCGTGCGCCAGTCCTGTCAAATCCCCGCTGCGAGCTGCCCGATCTCCGACAGCACGGCATTGCGCTCGTCGTCCGATGCGTGGGCTTCGGCGTAATAGGCGGTCACCAGGATCGGGGCGCGTCGCGGCGGCCAGATCACCGCAATGTCGTTGGTGGCGTTGTTGTCACCGGTGCCGGTCTTGTCGCCGACACGCCAGCCCTTGGGAATGCCCGCGCGCAGGCGCTTGTCGCCGGTCTTGTTGGCGACGAGCCACGCGATCAATTGCCGGCGCGACGATACCGACAAGGTGGTTCCGAGAACCGTTTTGCGGAGAAGGTTGAGCATCGCGACTGGGGTGGTGGTGTCGCGCGGATCGCCGGGGGTGGCCTCGTTCAATTCGGGTTCGTAGCGGTCGAGGCGCGTGACGGGATCGCCGAGCGTGCGCAGATAGGCGGTAAGCCTTGCCGGGCCGCCAAAACTATCGAGCAACAGATTCGCAGCCGTATTGTCGCTGAGGGTCATGGCGGTCGCGCACAACTCGCCGACCGTCAGACCGTCCCCGATATGGTTTTCGATGAGGGGGGACTTGGAAATCACGTCCTTCCTCGCGTAGACGATGCGCCGGGCAAGGCTCTCCTGTTTGCGGTCGACCCGCGACAGAATAAGAACCGCCGTCAGAAACTTGTGCGTGCTGCACAAGGCAAAGCGCTCGTTGCCGCGATGGGCGATCGGCTTGGTCCGCGCGGTATCGAGCACCGCGACGCCAAGCCGGCCGCCATGCCGGCGTTCGAGATTGGCGATTCCGCGTTGAAACGCGCCGTCATGCTCTGCGGCGATGGCGGGCGCGTCCAGCAAAGCGGATCCGGCGATGAGCGCACCGGCAAGCAGTTCCCGGCGTGAGATCACAGTCATTCTCCACTCGATCATGCGCGAGCGCGCGATTTTAGCTTCGGTCGGACGCGAAGACCTCGCCGAACGCGGTTTTCAGCGCCATGTCGACATCGTGCATACCGGCGACGATGCCTTCGGCGGCGAGCGAGGTGACGCCGTGCTCGGTGATGCCGCAGGGCACGATGCCACGATAATGACCGAGGTCGGGATCGACGTTGAGCGAGACGCCGTGCAGGCTGACCCAATGGCGGATGCGAACGCCGAGCGCGGCGATTTTCGCCTCGCGTCCGCCGCCCTGGTCGATCCAGATGCCGACGCGTCCCTGGCGGCGCTCGCCCTTGAGGTTGAAACGCGCGAGCGCGCGGATCAGCCATTCTTCGAGATCGTGGACATAGGCGCGCACGTCGCTGCCGCGCCGGCGCAGGTCGAGCATGACATAGCCGACGCGCTGGCCCGGACCGTGATAGGTGAATTGTCCGCCCCGGCCGGTGCGATGCACCGGAAAGAGGCCGGGATCGACAAGGTCGGATTCCTTGGCGCTGGTGCCGGCGGTGTAGAGCGGCGGATGTTCCAGCAGCCAGACCAGCTCCGGCGCGGTACCGGCGCGGATGGCCTCGACCCGCGCCGCCATCGTGGCTTCGGCCTCGTCATAGGGGACGAGCCTGTCGTCGATGCGCCACTCGATATCGGTCATGGTCTGGTCCTAGCCAACCGTCCGGCTTGCTATGCCGCGGGGGATTTGGTAATCAGCCGCGCTACGGGCGGCAAGTCAAATACCGCCATCTCGTTGCGGCCGTGGCGGAATTGGTAGACGCACTAGCTTGAGGTGCTAGCGGGGGAAACCCCTTGGAAGTTCGAGTCTTCTCGGCCGCACCATTACCTCCGGGATTGAGAAAACGATGACCGAGGATGTCCGCGAGGCAGCGCTCGAATATCATCGGTTCCCGACTCCCGGCAAAATCGGCATCGTTGCCACCAAACCGATGGCTACCCAGCGCGATCTGGCGCTGGCCTATTCGCCCGGCGTCGCCGAGGCCTCGCTTGCCATCGCCGCCGATCCGGCCGAAGCCTCGAAACTCACATCGCGTGCCAATCTCGTCGGTGTCATTACCAACGGCACCGCGGTGCTGGGCCTCGGCGCGATCGGGCCGCTCGCCGCCAAGCCGGTGATGGAAGGCAAGGCGGTCCTCTTCAAGAAATTCGCCGGCATCGACGTGTTCGACATCGAAGTCGATGCGCTCGATCCCGCCAAGTTCATCGAAGTGGTCGCCGCGCTCGAACCCACCTTCGGCGGCATCAATCTCGAGGACATCAAGGCGCCGGAATGCTTCGAGATCGAAGAGAAGCTTCGTGCGCGGATGAAAATCCCGGTCTTTCACGACGACCAGCACGGTACCGCGATCATCGTCGGCGCCGCCGTCCGTAACGGGCTGCGCCTCATGGGCAAGCGGCTCGACGAGGTGAAACTGGTGACCTCGGGTGCTGGCGCCGCGGCGCTGGCCTGTCTCGATCTTCTCGTCACCATGGGCCTGAAGGTCGAGAACACCATCGTCACCGACCGCTACGGCGTGGTCTGGCGCGGCCGCAAGGAAGAGATGGACCCGCGCAAGGACCGCTATGCCAAGGACACCAACGCCCGCACGCTGGGCGAGGTGATCGAGGGCGCGGATATATTTCTGGGCTTGTCGGCCCCCAACGTGCTGAAGCCCGAGATGGCCGCGCGCATGGGCGACAAGCCGCTGATCTTCGCGCTCGCCAATCCCGATCCCGAGATCACGCCCGAGGACGCCCGCAAAGCGAAGCCTGACGCGATCATCGCGACCGGCCGCACCGATTATCCGAACCAGGTCAACAACGTCCTGTGTTTTCCCTTCATCTTTCGCGGCGCGCTCGACGTCGGCGCCACGACGATCAACGAGGCGATGAAGATCGCTTGCGTCGAGGCGCTGGCCAATCTCGCGCTGGCGCCGCCGTCCGACGTGGTCGCCGCCGCTTATGGCGATGCCGAGCTGACCTTCGGGCCCGATTACCTGATCCCGAAGCCGTTCGATCCGCGCCTCATCCTCGAAATCGCTCCTGCCGTGGCCAAGGCGGCGATGGCGAGCGGCGTCGCGACGCGGCCGATCGACGATTTTGCCGCCTATCGCCAGCGCCTATCGCAATTCGTTTTCCGTTCCGGCCTCGTCATGCGGCCGATCTTCGATACCGCGCGAAGCAACCCGAAGCGCGTCGTCTATGCCGAAGGCGAGGACGAGCGCGTGTTGCGCGCGGTGCAACAGGCGCTCGACGACGGGCTGGCCAAGCCGATCATCATCGCGCGACGCGATGTGGCGCGCCGGCGCATCGAACGGCTCAACCTGCGCTTCCGTCTCGACCAGGATGTCGAGCTCATCGATCCGACCAGCGACCCGCGCTACAACGATTATTGGGCGTTCTATCACCAGTTGATGGAGCGCAAGGGCGTGTCGCCTGATTTCGCCCGCGACCTCGTGCGCAACAACACGACGGTGATCGCCGCGTTGATGGTGCGGCGCGGCGATGCCGACGCGATGCTGTGCGGCACGGTCGGGCAATATCACAGCCATCTGCGCCACATCGTCGATATCATCGGCCTGAAGTCGGGTGCCAGCGCGCCGGCGGCGCTTTCGGCGCTTGTGCTGCCGAAGGGCACGTTCTTCCTGTGCGATACCTATGTCATCGATGAGCCGAGCGCGGCGCAGCTTGCCGAGATCACCGTGCGCGCCGCCGATTGGGTGCGCGTCTTCGGCGTCGAACCCAAGGTCGCGTTGCTGTCGCATTCGAATTTCGGCAGTTCCGATGCACCGTCGGCGCGCAAGGTGCGCGATGCGCTCGCGCTGCTCCAGTATCAGGCGCCGGGCCTCGAGGCCGAAGGCGAGTTGCATGGCGATGCCGCGATCTCGGAAGAAGTGCGCCATCGCATCTTTCCGAACTCGCATTTGAAGGGCACCGCGAATCTTCTGATGATGCCGAATCTCGATGCGGCGAATATCGCTTTCACGCTGCTGACGGCGTTGGGCGATGGGCTCGCGATCGGGCCGATGCTGCTGGGCGCCGGCCGGTCCGCGCATATCGTCACGCCGACGACGACGGTGCGCGGCCTCGTCAACATGACCGCCATCGCCGTTCACGACGCACAGCGCACGGCTTAGAACGATACACGCTTAAAATGCATCGGGCCGCGGCTGCTTGCGCAACCGCGGCCCTTTTGCACGATCGAAACTTAGAACTTAGCCGCGATGCGGACCACGTCCGCCGAGGAAGCGGTGCGGCGCGAGCATCGTGTCGGCAGCTTGTTTCTGGTCGGTGCTCAGGCTGTCGTAGAGCGGCTTGAAGGCGGCGAGGTAGCGCTCATCCGCTTTGGTGCGGGCTTGCGACATCTTCACGCGGGCATCGAGCCGGTCGACCGCCGAGAGGCGCTGTCCAGGTTGCGTGCGACGATCCTGAAACGACTTGGCGCGTTCCGCGTCGTTCGCGCGCATCGCCGTGGCGAGTTTGTCGAACTGCGCCGATTGCGCCGGCGTAATTTTCAGTTCGGCTTTCAGATACGCGACGCGTCCTTCGATATGCGAATGGAAGGTGCGTGGCTGATGGTGCGGACCGGCCGGTTGCGCTGGTGCGGTTGCCGCCGCCGGCGGCGTGGTCGCGTCTTGCGCCAGAGCGCCGCCGATAGGACCGGCGGCGAGCGCCAGAGCGAGTGCGGCAGGGAAGATGAATTGCGTCTTCACGTTCGTCTCCATGATGTGGTGTGTGCCCGGTTTGGGCTTGATTAGTTCTATGCCGACTGAGCGATGACCATCCCTTTCCCAAGCGACATGCCGGGTTAATTCCGCGCAATGCGTTCGCCACAATCGCGCCGCAACCGACTCGATTCTGAGTATTTTCCGAGCCTGCCGTCACGGCGCCTCGTCCTCGTAGAATCGTGTTGCTGGTCCGCCCGTTCTGACGCGGGGGCATCAGTCGCTCGACCGTCCATCATGAATTTTCGAGGACAAGGTGCCAAAGCCCCAACGAAAACCCAAGCAAGCCGGCCTCGATTGGTTTTCATCCGATCTGATCGAGATACTTCCCGCCGCCGTCTACGTGTGCAACATCGATGCGGTCGTCGTGGCCTATAACCGGCGGGCGACGGAGCTGTGGGGGCGAGCGCCCAAAATCGGCGATACCGACCTGAAATTCTGCGGATCGCATAAGCTCTTTCGGCCCGATGGGACTTTTCTGCCGCACGCGGAAACGCCGATGGAGATGGTATTGCGGACGGGCAAGCCCGCGCGCGATCAGGAAGTCATCATCGAACAACCGGACGGGACGCGGCTGACCGCGCTGGTCAATATCGCGCCGATCTTCGACGATCGCGGCACGCTGATCGGCGCCGTCAATTGCTTCCAGGATTTGAGCGCGCATCAGAAAACCGAAACCGAAAAGGTCAAATCGCGCGAGGAATTGCACCAGGCGCAAAAGATCCAGTCCCTGGGCCAGCTCACGGGCGGCATCGCGCACGACTTCAATAATTTGATCGGCGAGATTACTGGCTCGCTCGACCTGGTGCGGCGACGCCTCGAGGTCGGACGTACCGACGGCATCGACGGATTCGTCGCCGCGGCTGCGAAAGCGGCGGAACGTGCCGGTGTGTTGACTCATCGGCTGCTGGCCTTTGCGCGGCAACAATCGCTCGACATCAGGCCGATGGATGTCAACGACCTGGTCGCCGGTATGGGCGATATGCTACGGCGGACTCTCGGCGAGAATGTTGCGTTCGAGACCGTGCTCAAGCGCGATTTGTGGTGGGCGCTGACCGACGCCAATCAGCTCGACAGCGTGCTGGTGAACCTCGTGGTCAACGCGCGCGATGCCATGCCGGACGGTGGCCGGCTGACGGTCGAGACGACGAATATGCCATTGGACGCGGCCTATGCGAGCACACACGGCGATGTCGAGCCAGGCGATTACGTGATGATCGCGGTATCGGACACCGGTTGCGGGATACCCGCCTCGGTGATCGCCAAGGTGTTCGATCCGTTTTTCACGACGAAGCCGATCGGCCAGGGCACCGGACTCGGCCTCTCCATGGTGCACGGATTCGCCAAGCAGTCGGGCGGTCACGTCCGCATCCATAGTCAGGTCGGCCAAGGTTCGAGCATCAAACTTTATTTGCCGCGCGCGCCGCGCGATGCCGAACAACTGGCCGAGCCCGTCGTCGAGGCAACACCGCGCGGATCGGGCGAGATGATTCTCGTGGTCGACGACAACGACGCCTTGCGTTCGGTGATGACCGAAGTGGTGCGCGAACTCGGCTACCGCCATCTCGAAGCTCACAACGCCGATACGGCGATCCCGCTTCTCCTGTCCGATCAGCCGATCGATCTGTTGGTGACCGACGTGGGTCTGCCGAACATGAACGGACGTCAGCTCGCCGAAATCGCCCGCCAGCATCGTCCCGGATTGAAAGTGCTCTTCGTCACCGGTTACGCGCAGAACGCGACGTTGCGCGGCGAGTTTCTGGCGCCGGGGATGGAGATGCTGACCAAGCCTTTTACGTTCAGCTCGCTGGGGGCGAAAATACGCGCGCTGATCGAGAGCTGACGCCGCGCCCGAAACTTAATCGTTGGTTTGACGGCCTGTCGTCGGCGCGATCGTGGTTGCGAGATGGCGTGCGACGGCCGCGCGTTCGGCGGGGCGGAGCAACGCGCCGATCTTTTGCGCGCGGCTTTTTTCGATCGTCGCGATCTTGGCGCAGCGCACCACCGATGGCGCCGGCAGGCCGGCGCTGCGCAGGTCGGTGATCGGCACATCCATCGGCCAGGCGGTGTTGGACCCGCTGGTGATCATCACCACCCAGAGCAACTCGTGGCTCGATTCAAGCCGGCCGGCCGCCACGACCAGCGCGGGCCGATATTCCTGGACCGCTATCGCCGTGTAGGGGAAGGGGACCTTGATGACGTCCCAAGGCTCAAAGATTGGCGTAGGCGCGGCGGTCATTTTCCGAGCTCCACTCATCGAAGCTGGCGGTCGGGCTTTCGACGGTTACGGCAGTCGCCTTGGTCATCACGACGTGATCGGCCTCGATCGCGTAGACGATTGTGTCGCCGACATCGAGTTTGAGGGCTGCGCGAACTGATCGCGGCACCGTCGTTTGCGCCTTACTGGTGATTTTACTGGAGATCATTCCTGCCCCAACGTGCTTGTCTTCTCTGCCAGTTCGTAAGGATTTTCCTTGGAAAAGGCAAGGGGCGGGCGACGGTGCGGCGCAACATTGCTCGCTTGCACGGGGCGGGAGGGTGCGACCATTATCGCGGCCTTTCCGGGTCGGGAGTTCAGGGTAATGGCGCTGCACATGTTGAAGCTCGCGGCCGGCGTGGCCGATCTGGCCGAGCTCAAGGAAGTGCAGAAAGAGCGCCGAAAGGAGCGCGGCATCTACGCTTTCTACACCCGCAACATGCCCAAGCGGGACGAGGAGATCCTCGACGGCGGCTCGATCTACTGGGTGATCAAGGGCCAGATCCAGGCACGCCAGCGGATCAAGAAATTCACCCCGATCGTCAACAATCGGGGCCGCCCCGCCGTCCTGGTGAGCTTCGAGGCCAAGATCACCTTGACCCAATGGCGGCCGCACCGGCCGTTCCGCGGCTGGCGCTATCTCGAGGCCAAGGAAGTTCCGAAAGACTTGCCCAAAGGGGCGAAGGCGATGACCAAGGGCATGCCGGCCAAAATGGAAGCCGAGCTGCGCGAGTTAGGCCTGCTTTAAAAGGGTTTCCAGGGGCTCTGGACAAGCTCCGCGCGGCAGCCTATATAGTCCCCCGGTTGCCCTTCGGGGTTGCCTCCGTCAATGCTTTGGCACGACGCGCTGGTCTACGGACAGCAGGCATTTTTGCCGGTTGTACGATCTGCGCCGAACGCCAAAAAGTTGGTTGACTTGGGTGGATGGTGCACTTATAAGCACCGGCTCGCCCGCAGGGGCGGTTCGATCGTTCTTTGACATCGTTGATAAGTGGAAGGGATGCGCGGGCGGCGGTGCCGTATCGGTACTGTCAAACGCGCATCGAGAATAGGAAGTCAATTCCGAATACCGATGTACTTGCGATGGTGCCAGGAACTTTGTCTCGAGCTTCGGCGAGAGACGAGGCTAACATGAGAGTTTGATCCTGGCTCAGAACGAACGCTGGCGGCATGCCTAACACATGCAAGTCGAACGCCTGTAGCAATACAGGAGTGGCGCACGGGTGAGTAACGCGTGGGAACCTACCCTGGAGTGGGGGATAACCGAGGGAAACTTCGGCTAATACCGCATACGACCTGAGGGTGAAAGATTTATCGCTCTAGGAGGGGCCCGCGTCGGATTAGCTAGTTGGTGAGGTAACGGCTCACCAAGGCGATGATCCGTAGCTGGTCTGAGAGGAGGATCAGCCACACTGGGA
>CAIKMD010000006.1 GCA_903828515.1 uncultured Rhodospirillales bacterium
CGACCTCGGCGAATTGAAGACCGTCATGTCGATGGACTTCAGCCTGTTCGCCAACCAGGCGAACTACATCGGCACCTCGACCTCGAACAACAAGCCGAGCCCGGGCGCCGGCAACTCCGAAGCGCCGCGTATCCTGTGGGCTTACGGCACCATCGGTCCGTGGTTGATCGGTCAGACCAACACGGCGTGGGCCGATCCGTTGCTCTCGCCGTCGGACGTCGGCGATCCAAACACGATGGGGTTCGTCACGACCTCGAACGTGCGCCAGCCGCAGATTCGCTACACCTATCTCGCGGGCAACGGCATCACCCTGTCGGGTTCGTTGGAAGCCCATCCGAATGGCGCGCGATACATCACGCCGTCGAGCTCGACGGTTGCCACGATCGCCACGACGATGACCCTGGCGACGGTGGGTTCGTTCGCATCGGATAACACCGATACGGGCGGCATCACCAACCTGCCGAGCTTCAACACCGGCATCGCCTGGGATCAACCCTGGGGCCATTTGATGGCGCGCGTCGGCGTTGCCCAGGTCCAGATTCGCAATGCCACGAGCGGCACGCAGATCACCGGCACGTTCTGTGCGACCGGCACGGTCTGCACCAACACCGCAACCAACAACCTGACCAAAACAGGTTGGGCGGCGGAAACGGGTTTTGCCCTCAACACGTGGGGCCAGGACCAGTGGAAGGGCCTCGTCAACTATACGGCTGGCACGGGTAACTGGGACTCGGACCTGGGCTCGACCGGCGGCGAAGCGTTCATCAATGGCTACACCGGCCAGTTCTCGTTGGTGAAGACGCTGGCGGTGGAAACCAGCTACACGCACCGGTTCAACCCGAATTGGCGCATGACGGCGGAAGTCGGCGTGAACTTCTATAACAAGCCGAGCAGCGCGGCCGGTCTGACCAACACCTGCGGCACCGGTCCGGCGACGTGTAACGCTACCGCGGCTCAGCTGGCTTCGCTTGAAAAGCGGCATTTATCGTCGCATCTCGTCGGTGTCTGGGCGCCCTTGCCCGGCCTGTTTGAAATTACCGCTGCGTGGAACCACTGGGAACGCACGGTGCAAGCCTCCAGCACATCCGGCCAGAGCAACTCATACAGTCTCCAGGCTGCCTTCTACTGGTAGCGCCACCGGTTCCAGTTCCACGGCTGGACCCATGGCGGATTGCCCGCCGGCCGAAAGGCCGGCGGGTTTTCTTTTGCGCGGATCGGGCGGCGCCCGATATTCCGGGGCGGCATTGCCGCCCGTGCGATGTTAGGCTCGGCCCCAATTGATGGCCGGTTTCGCGACCATCTCGGGGAGGAGTATGTCCGGTGCCACGTCTTTTCATCGCCACGCTGGTGACTGCCGCGCTGACACTGGTTGCCGCGGCCCGCGCGGATACGCGAATCCGGGTCGGCCAGACGCCCGCCGCGTCGCTGGTCGCCAGTTATATCGCGCAGGAAAAAGGTTTCTTCACGCGCCGGGGGCTCGAGGTCGAGCTGCAGCCGATCGTTCTCAACTCGAACATCCCGGCCGGCATCGTCGCCGGCTCGACCGATATCGGTGGCACGACGACGACCGTGCTGCTGCAGGCGGTCGATAGCGGCATCGACCTGGTGACCGTGTCGGGAACCAACGTGACCTTCAAGGAAAGCAAGAACAGCGCGATCATCGCGCGGAACGAATCAGGGATTTCCGCGCCGGCGGATTTCGTCGGCAAGAAGATCGGCGTGCCGGGCCTCGGCGCCCTCGCCCATGTGTCGCTGCGCAACTGGCTGACGCAGCACGGCGTCGACTACACACGCGTCAACTATGTGGAGCTTTCGTTTCCGCAGCAGCGCGATGCGTTGCAGAGCGGTCTGGTCGACGCGGTGGTGACGGTCGAGCCGACCTATTCGCGGATCTTGGCAGCGGGTCTCGGCAAGGACGTCGGCCACGCCTTCGACAGCCTGCCGCCCGGCACCCAGACCATTCTTTATTCGACGACGCGCGAATGGGCGACCGCGCATCGCGACGCCGTTCGCGCCTTCCACGAGGCGAACGAGGAGGGCACGCGCTATGCGCTCGCCCATCTCGACGAAGCGCGCGCGGCGATCGCGAAATACATGAAGCTGCCGCCCGATGCCGCGAACGACGTCGAAATGCCCCGGCTCAGCGCGACGGTCACGGTCGCGGACCTCGCGGTCATCGCCGACATCATGAAGCAACAGGGCATGCTGCACGCGCCGATCGACCCGGCGAAATTACTCTTTCCCTAGAGCAAGATCGCATCAGGTTGAATCAACCTGATGCGTGAATCTTGCTCTGATTCTTGAATTTAGAGCCTGATCGATGATCAGGCTCTATGCGCGCCAGCGCAGCAGCCAGGATTCGAGCAGGCTGACGATCTGCACGCTGGCATAGCCGATCAGGCCGAACAGCAGGACGCCGGCAAAGAGATCGGGCGCGCGGAAGGCCCGTGCCTGCAGCATGATCCAATAACCGAGGCCCGGACTGCCCGAGAGTATCTCGCCGGTGACCGAGAGGATCAGCGCGATGGTCAGGCTCAGGCGCATGCCGGCAAGGATTTCCGGCATCGCGTTGGGCAGGGCGATGCTGAGAATGAACTGGCGACGGCTCAACCGCATCAGCCGCGCCACTTCGTGGAGGCGTGGCTTGACCGTGGCGAAGCCGTTGATCGTCGCCAGCAGGGTCGGCCACAACGCGCCGAAGCCGATGACGACCAGCACCATGTTCTCGGTCAGGCCAAAAAACGCGATCAGGACCGGGAATAGCGCCGAGGCCGGCAGGGGACGGAAGAATTCGAGTGTGGGCGCGAGATAGGCGCGCGCGGTCGACGAAATCCCGACCGCCGAGCCGATGAGGATGCCGCCGAGCGAGGCGAGCAGCCAGCCATAGAACATGTGCTCAAGCGTAAGCAGAACGCGGCTGGCAAGATCGCCGCGCTCGATATCGAACAGCAACGCGGCCCAGGCGCGATCCGGTGGCGGCAGGAAGATCGGCGAGACCCAATGAAGGTTGGACGCCAATTGCCATATCCCGACGATGAAGGCGGCGACGCCGACGCTGAGCAGCAGCAGGAGGAGGCGTTTCGGTGTCATGGCCGCGCCCTGAATGCGACGGTGCCGAAAATTCGCCGCTGAAACCACAGCAGCGCCGCGTTGATGAGCCAGCCGACGAGGCCGACCCAGAACAGATAGGCAAAGACGAGATCGGGCCGCAGCGATTCCTGCGCGCGCATCATCGCGTAGCCGAGGCCCAGCGGGTTGGCGGCGATCTCGACGGTGACCGCCACCACCAGCGCCGCGCCGACGGCGATGCGGAATCCGACGAAGATGCCGGGCAACGCCGCCGGAATGACGATCTTGAAGACGCGCGCGATCAGGCCCATGCGCAGCAATCGGGCCACTTCGAGGAGGCGTGGCTTGACGCCGCGCACCGCCGCAATGGTCAGCAACAGCACCGGCCAGAACGAGGTCTTGGCGATGAGGGTGATCTCCATCGCGTAGCCGAGGCCGAAGATGAGCAGCGCGATCGGGATCAGCGCGACCGATGGGATCGGGCGCAGCGATTCGACCGTCACCTCCATCAGCCGGTTGAAGATGACGAAGAGGCCCATCAGCGTGCCGAATATGAGCCCGAGGCTGGCGCCGATCGCCAACCCGCCCAGTGCCGACAGCAGGGTCTGCGCGGTCGCGTGCAGCATCGAGCCGTCGAGCAGCGCGGTGGCCGCGGCGGCAACGATCTCGCTGGGGCGCGGCAGGCTCGAACTTTGATAGTCGGTCAGTCGCGCGGCGATCTCGGCGGTCGCCAGAACCCCGACCGGCAGGACCGCGCCGCGCCAATCGATCGCGCGCAATCTCACGTCTGGGTTCCGCGAATGAATTCGAGGAGGACGCGCCGCAGATGCATGAATTCCGGCTGCTCGGGCGTGGTGCGCTGGTCGCGCGGATGCGGCAGGTCGACCGGATAGGTGGCGGCGATGCGGCCGGGATGCGGCTTCATCGCGATCACGCGATGGCCGAGATAGATCGCTTCTTCGAGATCGTGGGTGACGAAGAACACCGTCGTGCCGGTGTCAGCGACGATGCGCAGGATCTCGTCCTGGAGGCTCTGGCGGGTGATCGCATCGAGCGCGCCGAACGGCTCGTCCATCAGCCAGACCTTAGGCTCCTGCGCCAGACAGCGCGCGATCTGCAAGCGCTGCTGCATGCCGCCCGAGAGCTGCGACGGGTATTTGTCGGCATGCTCGGCAAGCCCGACCCGCGCCAGGACCGACGCGATGCGGTCGGCGCGCTCGTCGCGCGGTGTGCCCAGCGTCTCATAGACCAGCGAGACATTGCCCGACGCGGTGCGCCACGGCAGCAGCGCATCGCTGTAATCCTGAAACACCACGGCGACGTCGCGCTGCGGGCCGACGATGTCGTGGCCTTCATAGAGAACCCGGCCGGCGCTCGGCGGCAACAGGCCGGCCGCCAGGCGCAGCAGCGTGGTCTTGCCGCAGCCCGAGGGGCCGACGACGCAAAGGAATTCGCCCTTGTGCATGTCGAGATCGATGCCGGTCAGGATCGGCTTGCCGCCGAACGCCACCTCGATGCCGCGAAAGGCGATCAGCGCCGGCTCGGCTGGTGCGGCCGCCTCGCTCATGGGGAGATAAGCTTGCTCGCGTCCAGTTTCGTGCGCAGGCGGTCCTGCTCGATCATCGTATCGAGCCACCACTTGAAATCCGCGGCGGCGACGTTCGACGACAACGGCGCCAGTTCGGTTGTGGCCATGACTTCCGGTTTGAGATTGAGGGTTCGCCCGACGATCTCGATCGCCTCTTTCGGATTGGCCTTGCCGAACGCGACGGCTTCGACGATGGCGGCGCGAAACGCCGTGAGTTCCTGGGGATGAGCCTGGACCCAGGCCCGGGTCGAACTGTTCACGATCGACGAAATGCTCGGGGCGGACGGAATGCTGCCCACCACCTCGGCGATATAGCGCGCCATGACCTTGCCGGTGCCGGCGGACACGATCGCGCTCATGAACGGATCCGGAATCAACACGCCGTCGATATTGCCGGTCTTGATGACGTTCGGCATGTCGGAATAGGCGACCTCGAGCATCGTGACGCTCTTGAGGTCGAGGCCTTTGACCGTCAGCCATTTGTCGAACATGATTTCGGAAACGCCGCCGATCGTGCTGGTGGCGATGCGCTTGCCCTTGAGGTCGGCCGGCGTCTTGATGGTGCTGTCGGTGCGGATCACGATGCCGCTGTCGTTGAGGTTCGCGGTGAAGACCGACAGGCCCGTCACGGCCACGAGATCGATGCCGCCATCGGCGGCCTGGATCATCGTCGGTGTCGCCAGGGTGCCGATCTGGATGGAATTGGCGACGAGGCTCGGGACGAGGACGCTGCCGCCGCGCACCAGCAGCAGGTCGACATCGAGGCCGTGCTTGGCGAAGAAGCCTTTGTCCTTGGCGATGTAATCGGCGGCGTTGCCGCCGACCGCCGTATAGCCGATGACGATCTTGTCGAGGGCCGAGGCCGGCGCTGCGCCGAGGATCGACGCGGCAAGGAGTATTGCCGCCGTGATGTGATGGATGATTTTCATCGTTTCCTCGTGGGCGTTGCGCTCAATACCCGGAAAGTTCGCGATGAAGGTCCAGGAGAGCCGGTATCGTCGCGACCGGACGTTGTCCCCAACCGCATTCCGTCGCGATGAGAAAGTCCGATCGAAATGTTTGTGCGCTTTTCATGCGCGTCCGTCCGCCGCTGACGCCGTCCGCCGGGTGAACGAGGCCGAGCGCGATTTCGGTTTCGGGGTGAAGCCGCAATCGGGCCAGCGGCGCGAAATAGCCTGCGTCGGACCGGTTCTGCGGCACCGGCATGTGAATGAGATCGATCGGGCGCTTGATCCGCTCGCTGACCCGGTTGGCCATCGCGACCATATCGCCCATGTCGCTGGGCTCGACCGTATGCTTTTCGCCGGTGTAGCCGTAGCAGAAGTGATACATCAGCTCGACTTGTTCCGGGACGCCCTCGCCCAAGGCCACCAGATTGGCGGTGAAGGTCTCGATCATCGCTGCCTTGGTGGCGCCGTACCGCGTCGGCTGATTCCATTCGAGCCGGGCAAACACGCGCGAGGCGATGTCCCATTGGATCGCCAGTTCGTGCGCGGGGATGACCTTGAGCATCTCGCCAATCTGGCCGATCAGCGCGCGGTCGTAAGCCGGCTCCAACACCTCATGTAGTTCCTCGACGAACCAGCGCCAGATGACGACATGCCCCGGCGCTAGGTCGAACTGGAAACGGCAGGCCGGCGGAATTTTGCCGGCCTTTTTCAATGTCTCGAACGCCCGATAATCCTCGATCGCGAAGCGCGCATGGGGAAGATTGAAGCGCACGTCTTTCGCGGCGAGGCCCGGTGCGATGGTGTATTTCGCGACGCCCGGATCGCCGGGCTTGTCGGCGAGGCTGTGAATCGTACCGGTTTTGACGAATTGCGGATCGGCCGCGAAGATTTTGTCCTGCCACGCCGACCAGCCGCGGCGCGCGCCGGTTTCGCCGTCCGGCAAACGCTTGAGCCGCGGGCCCAACGCGTCGCTGAGCACGTCGAAGCCTTGTGCGGCGTTCGCGAACGGCATGCTGCCGACGACGTGGATATGGCGACCGGTCATCCGCAAGGGCCTCAGCCGGGCAGCCAGGTGATCGCGCGAATTTCGCCGAGCCGTCGCTTGACCGCGCTCCACGTCTCGCCGCCGTCTTCGCTGCGATAGATCTGGCCGAGCGTCGCGGCGAGATAGATCAGGTTCGGGTCGGCATGATGGACGCCGAGGAAATAGGCCGAGCTTTCGACCGTGCCCGGCAGGCTCACCTCGTTCCAGGTCTCGCCGTGGTCGCGGCTGCGGAACAGTTTGCCGCCGCTGCCCGGTGGGCCATTGCCGTTGGTGACGAACATCACGCCGGTATGGTCCATGCGCTCGAGGATGCTGCGCGTGTACTGCCAGGGCGATTCGAGGCGGATATGCCGCCAATGCGTGCCCGCATCCGCGCTGACATGGATGCCGGAGGGCGAGGTGATGAACAGTTTTTGCGCGCCCTTGGCATCGTCGATACAGGCGAGGCCGTGAATGTCCTGCGTGTCGAGACTGTCGGAGATGCGTTCCCAGCTGTCGCCGCCGTCGCGGCTGCGCCATGCGCCGTCGATCTCGACGCCGGCCCAGACCTGGCGGGAATCCTTCGGGTCGAACAGGACCTGCGTCACGCGCGTCCAATGCTTCACCGCGTTGGC
Organism: uncultured Rhodospirillales bacterium; assembly: GCA_903828515.1. Lineage (GTDB taxonomy): Bacteria > Pseudomonadota > Alphaproteobacteria > ATCC43930 > CGMCC-115725 > CAIKMD01. The sequence goes on from CAIKMD010000006.1 coordinate 7,267, forward strand.
CGGCGGCGTTTTGGTCTTCGAATCCTTTTCGCCGCCGTAAAAGCCGCTGCTGGTGTAGGGCTTCACCGGCGCATTGAGCTGACGCCAGGTATGTCCGCCGTCGTCGGTACGAAACAGCGCCGAAGGCTGCGTGCCGAGGATCATCACCTGCGGATTGTCCGCCGCGATGGCGATCGCCGTCACCATCATCGTGTCCGTCGGCGACGGGATATGCGTCCAGAAATTCTCGCGCTGGTCGAGGCGATAGAGCCCGCTATCGGTGCCGGCGAACAGCATGTTCGGCAGATCGCGGTGACTTGCCAAGGCCCAGACCTGGCTGCCGCTGTACATGCCGGTGCCGCTGGGCATGCGCGAAATCTTCGCGCCCATCGCGTCGCAGCTCCAGACCGACAATCCGTTGGTGGCGACATAGAGATGCGACATGACCGATACCTCGCTCAATGGCCGCGATAGACCGGCTCGGGTTGGGAAAAGAACGACAACAGGATGTGATAGACCACCGCGTAATTCTTCTGCTGGAACGACGCGTGCGAGATGCCGGGCATCACCGCGAATTGCTTGTCGGCGTTCGGCAGCTTGGCGAAGAATTTGACCAGATCGTCGAAACTGGCGATGCCGTCATATTCGCCGCGCATCAAAATCGTCGGCACGACGATCTTTTCCGGATCGACCAGCGGCAGTTTCGAGCACATATCGACATAGGTGCCGGTTGGCATCGAATCGTCGAGCGCCAGGATCGCGTCGGCAAAGACATCGACGACGGCGGTGTCGGCGGTGCCGGCATGGTCGCGGGTGAAGATCGAATGGACGAAAGCGCGGTCGATCGGACGCCGGTTGAGCGCCTGATATTCCGCGAGGCGCTTGCGCCGCTCGATCAGGGTCGGACTGCCGTCGCCGGTCCACACCATGGCGTCGAGCGCGAGACGCTTCACGCGGTCGGGCCGGCGTTGCGCGAAGAGCGCGGCGCGCAGCGCGCCCGACGAGATGCCGTAGACCATGAGCGGCACCGGTCCTTCGACCGATGCGATATAGGCGGCGGCGGCCTCGAGGTCGTCGGCGCCGTTGGCGATGTCGGAGTTGATCGGCCGGTTCTTGTCCGAGCGGCCATAGCCTTCCATGTCGACGCACCAGGTCGAGAAGCCACGAGCGGCGAACCAATCCATCGCCGAGGCATCGGGTTTTCCCTTCATCTGCAGATCGAAGGTCGGCTGCGACGCCATCGACGAGCCGTGGACGAAGAGGATGGTGCCGCGCGCCGGCATGGTGGCGGCTGCCGGCTTCTGCCAGAGAAACAGGCGCACATCGCCCTTTTTGGTCCAGTGCTCGCGACCGGTTCCACCGTCTTTCGGACGAGGGTTTGTTTCACCCGACATTGACCGCCGCTCCCTGATCGGCAAGGTCATGAGTTAGACCATCATAATCGGAATGGTCAAGGCAGATTCGCCAGATCGTGCCCTTGTATTGGGCATTTCCACGAATTAGAAGATCGTGATATAGACCAATTATGAGTATTGGTATGAATTCAAAGAGCGATCGGATTCTGAGCGAACTGCGCCACCGGATCGTCGACGGACGCTTCCCGCTGCACAGCCAGCTTCCCGCCGAACGGCTGCTGGCCGAGGAGCTCGCCACCAGCCGCGTCACCCTGCGCAAGGCGCTCGCGCTGCTCGAAGCCGAGGGGCGCATCTGGCGGCATGTCGGACGCGGCACCTTCATCGGTTCAGGCCCGCCGGCGCCGACGGGTGGCGCTTTGGCGATCGGTACGGGAGCGAGCCCGCTCGAGCTTCTGGAGGCGCGGCTGGTGATCGAGCCCGCGATTGCGGCTCATGCCGCCACGTCGGCATCGAGCGCCGACATCGCCTACCTGAAGCTTTGTCTCCAGAAGCGTGAAGACGCGCCGACCGCCGAACTCTACGAATTGTGGGATCATCGCCTGCATCGGGCGATCGCCGATGCCACGCATAATCCGCTGCTGATCGCGATCCTCGAGATGCTGAACCAGTTGCGCCAGCAGCCGGAATGGAAGGCCTATCGGCGCACGACGTTGACGGCCGGGCGCCGGGTCGAATCCGCGCAACAGCATGGCGCCATCGTCGCGGCGATCGAGGCGCGCGATCTGCAGTCGGCATTCACCGGCATGCAGACTCACATCCGGACGATTCAAACCAACATCGATCATTCGCAAAGCACGGGCAAAGAAGTCGTCGACGCCCAACGTGACGTGTCGCCGTCGCTCATGGAGCGATAAGTTTGCTCGCGTCGAGTTTTGTGCGCAGGCGATCCTGCTCGGTCATGGCGTCGATCCACCATTTGAGATCGTCCGGCGTGATCGTCGCGGTGATCGGCGCCAGCCCCATGGTGGCCACGATTTCCGGTTTGAGGTTGAGCGTCTTGCCGATAATTTCCTTGGCCTTGGCGGGATTGGCCTCGGCGAAGGCGACGGCCTCGACGGTCGCGGCGCGGATCGCCGCCACTTCCGGCTTGTGCGTCTCGGCCCAGGCGCGGGTCGTGGCATTGACCAGGGCGGGGAACCGGGCGCCGGCCTCGCCATAGTAATAGGACAGGATCTTGCCCGATCCCGCCGCGACGATCGCGCTCATGAACGGATCGGGGATGAGGACCGCGTCGATGTTGCCGGCTTTGATCACATCGGGCATTTCGGCATAGGCGACCTCGACCATCTTCAGGGTCTTGAAGTCGACGCCTTTGAGCTTCAGCCAGTGATCGAAGACGATCTCGGAGACGCCGCCGATCGTGCTGGTGCCGACGCGCTTGCCCTTGAGGTCGGCGGGGACGTTGATGTTCGCGGCGTTGCCGACGACGACACCGCTATCCTTCATCCCCGGCTCGAAGACCGAGAGGTTGGTGATTGCGACCAGGTCGATGCCGCCATCGGCGGCCTGAAGCAGCGTCGAGGCGCCGACCGTGCCGACCTGGGCCGAATTGGCGACGAGGCTCGGGACCAGCACGTTGCCGCCGCGCATCAGCAGGAGTTCGACGTCGAGACCGTGCTTGGCGAAGAAGCCCTGGTCCTTGGCGATGAAGTCGGGAACGTTGCCGTTGACCGCCGTGTAGCCGAGCACGATCTTGTCGAACGCGGATGCCGGATCGGCACCGGCGAGCGACGCGGCGAGAGCCAAGGCCGTGATCGGCCATTGAAATCTTTTCATCACGTCTCGCGCCCCCGTCCGTTCTCACCCTTGCCGAGGAGTATCGCCGCCGGTTCGCGGCGGTATGTCCCTCGGGGAGAGGACAGTTGACGGATCAGCGCATGACGAGGCGGCCGAGTTCGTAAGCGCTGGTCACGTTCAATCGCTGATAGGCGCGTTTGCGATAGGTCAGGATCGACGAGACCCCGATGCCGAGATCGAGCGCCGCGCCCTCGGCGGTCATGCCGATGGCCGCCCGCGCGCAGGTCTCGCGCTCGCGCCGCGTCAGGGCGGGAAACAGTCGGGCAAAGCGGCTCTCCAATTCGTCGATCGCGCCTTGCGTGTCGAGCGAACCCTGATGGGCGAGCGTCTCGTTGCGCTCGATCATCGGCATCAGCAATCGCGCGAACCCGCCAAGCAGCTCCAATTCCCCGTCGTCGAACCCGCCGCTACTGGTCTTGCGCGCCACCGTCATACAGCGCCAGCCGTCGTTGGACCGGCGAATGAACGACACGCGCTCGACGATCCCGGCATGTTCCAGCATCCGGCGATAGCAATCGGCGACGATGTCGCGCGGCTTGACCCGAAGCTGGATCGTCGCCTGCGGCTCGTCGAGGGCGTCGATCGCGCGCCGGATCGGGTCGCGCGGGAGAAACTGGCTGGCATACATCCCGTCGGCGACGTGCGGCTTTTCCGGTTCGCAGAAATGGATCAAGGGCCGTAAGCCCCCAGCGCCGCCCGCGATGTCGAAGACATAGAACCGGTCGACATGGGTGAGGCCCTCGACCGCTTCGGTCGCGGCGCCGACGAAGCGCTCGGAGCCGAGCGCGCCCATCGCATGCGCGTGGGCGTCGAGAACCGCCGCGGCAATCGGCGCCGATTCGATATGTTTGAGGCTCGCCATGATCCTCCCCAAGTGTCTTACGGCTTGTCCTTGACCGGAATGCTACTCCGAAGCGGCGTCAACGCCTAGGCGCCTGTCCCTTTGGCGGTGGACATATCCGTGGCCCCCCTTTGCGTATGAAGATCAGGGTCGTGCATGACGGGATGCGGCCAGGCTTGGTTTGTCGCCGCGGCGACCGGAGGACCTTCGATGAAGTTCGGGCTGTTCATGGGAATTTGGGAAAACCCGAAGGCCGAGGGCGATCTCCACAAGATCCTGCATCAGGTCGTCGACTACATCCTCCATGCCGAACGGCTCGGCTATATCTCGACCTTCCTGACCGAGCATCATTTCACCGGCCTGCCGCAAATCCCGTCGTCGCTGACCGTGCTGTCCTATCTCGCGGCGCGCACGACGACGATGCGGCTCGGCACCGCGGTCACGATTCTGCCCTGGCACAATCCGCTGCTGCTCGCCGAGGAAATCGGCACCCTCGATCTCTTGTCCAACGGGCGCTTCGATTGCGGCATCGGGCGCGGCTTTCGCTACACCGAATGCCGCGGGTTCGGCATCCCCGGCGAGGAACTCGGCGCGCGTTTCGACGAAGCGCTCGAGGTGCTGCAAAAGGCTTGGGCGGCGAAGGGCCGGTTTTCCCATCACGGTAAATACTGGAATTTCGACGACGCGATCATCGACCCGCGGCCGATTCAAAAGCCGCATCCGCCGGTCTGGGTATCAGCCGCCAGCGAAGCGTCGCTGCGCCGCACCGCGCAACTCGATTACAACCTCCTGCTGGCGCAATTCGGCGACGCCACGGAGATCGGCAAGAAGCTGCGCTGCTACAAGGAGGCGACCGAGGCATGCGGCCGCCGCTTCGATCCGATGCGGGTCGGCGTCACCCGCGCCTTCCATCTCACGAACAACGAGGCCGAGACCCAGGCGGCGCTCGACCATCATCATCATGTGCTGGCCAATAACCGCAAACTATCGTCGGACCCGAACAATACCGGCGGGTCGGTCTATCGCGCGCCGGCCGCCTCGGGCGACGCCGACAACATCTGGCTGATCGGCACCCACGACCAGATCGTGCGCCGGCTCAATTCATTGAAAGATGAAGGTGTCGAATACGTCATGCTGATCGACACGGCGGGCGATATCGGCAGCCTCGAACGCTTCGCCGCCGATATCGTGCCGATCTTCGATCGTCCGGGCGCCGTTTAGACCGCCGGCATCAGCTGCGCGGTGATCGCTTCCTCGGTCATCGTGCCGTTGCCGAGGGGATCGACGATCGAGTAGACGACGAATCCCATTTGCAGGAATTTCTTCGCCCGTTCGAGCGCCGCGCCACGGGTGGCGTCCTGCGCCGTGTTGAAGACGCCATCGCGCCGTTTGGTGTCCCAGGTGATGAGCCATTGGGTCGCCTGTTCGACGCCCTCGGCCATCTTGATGCGATGCCAGTTGGGCGTGCTGACCTTGCCTTCGATGGTGGTGAGCGGCGGCAATTGGGTGCCGAATTTGCCCGTCGACTTGGTCCATTTGGGTTTCTGCGCGGCCATGGGCTTCTCCTGTTAACGAGGGCGAACGACGCTCTGCCGGCGGGCGAGCCCGCCGGATGCCGCATCACGCGAAGTGCATTGATGAAATCAGTATAGCCGATAATCACGCTCTTGGGGGGCCGCCCGGTCCGATTTCCCAAACCGTCGGATTTCGCCCGGTTTTCCGGGGGTTTTGGGTGCCAAGGGCCGGGGCGACTTGACCTGGCAGCGGCGGCGGCGACAATAAGCGTTCCTAATGGCGGTACTCGCCCCGGAGGTTCGTCGCCCTTGTATTCGGAAATCACGCGGTCGATCAAAGTCGTGGTAAAGCCCTATTACCTTGAAGACCAGTCCTCGCCGGCGGAAAACCGCTATGTCTGGGCCTATCACGTCCGGATCGAGAATCAGGGCGGCGAGACGGTGCAGTTGCGCCGCCGCCATTGGCAGATCACCGACGCGATGGGGCGGCTCCAGGAAGTGCGCGGCCCCGGCGTGGTCGGCGAGCAGCCGGTTTTGGCCCCCGGCCAAAGCTTCGAATACACCTCGGGCACGCCGCTCGCGACGTCGTCGGGCATCATGGTCGGCAGCTATGAAATGGAAACCCCCAACGGCGAGTGTTTCGCGGTCGCCGTTCCTGCCTTCTCGCTCGACAGCCCGCACGAGCCCCGCCGCCTGAACTGATCCCCGATCGGAGCGATCCGCCATGCCAGCGAAATCCACGCGCCGCAAGAGCGCGCCCAAATCGAAACGTCCCGCGAAACCCAGCCGCGCCGCCGCCGAAGAGGCGGTGCGCACGCTGATCCGCTGGGCCGGCGACGATCCGAACCGCGAAGGCCTGCTCGCGACGCCGTCGCGCGTGGTGCGTTCCTATGAGGAATTTTTCTCGGGCTATACGACCGATCCGGTCGAGCAGTTGCAGCGCACCTTCGAGGAGACCGACGGCTACGACGAGATGGTGGTCCTCAAGGACATCCGCTTCGAGAGCCATTGCGAGCATCACATGGTGCCGATCATCGGGCGTGCCCATATCGCCTATCTGCCGGATGCCCGCGTGGTCGGCATCTCGAAGCTCGCGCGCCTCGTCGAGGTCTATGCGCGTCGCCTGCAGATCCAGGAAAAGATGACCGCGCAGATCGCCAATACGCTATCGCAGGTGCTGCGCCCCAAGGGCGTCGCCGTGGTGGTCGAGGCGGCGCATCAATGCATGACGACGCGCGGCGTGCACAAGCCCGGCGTCACCATGATCACCTCGCACATGCTGGGCGCGTTCCGTGACGACGCCTCGACACGGCGCGAATTCCTCGTCCATATCGGCACGCTCGACAGCCGCAACGCGAACGTTTAGCGCCCCTTAAGCCGTCATCGCCGGACTTGTTCCGGCGATCCACGTCTTGCGTTGAGAGGGTTTAAGTCGTGGATGGCCAGGTCAAGCCCGGCCATGACGAGGAACTTAGATTCAGCGCGACAGCAGGTACGTGCCGAAATTGTTGCGCATCTGCTCTTCGATCTGCCGGTCGAAATCGGTCATCGTCGCTTTGACCAGATCGTAGCGCGCCTGATCGCGATCGTTGATCGTCGAGCTTTGCAGCACGGTCATGGCGCGCGCGGCGGTGGCGCGCACGGTCCGTATCGCCATCTGGTGATCGTCGAGAAGTTCGAGCGTGCCGTCGACCGTGACGTCGTATTGTTGCGAGATCTGATCGGTGACCGCGCCGCTGATGCCGCTGGTGTTCGCCGGAATGTTCTTTACCGCGGCGCTCGCGTTGATGGTGAACCGCGCCGGCCCGCCTTGGCCGTTGGGGCGCAGCCGGTCATTCGCCCAGTTCTCCATCGCGTGAGCCGGCTGGACCGGATAGCCCGGATCGCCGGCCGTGGCGCTCTGGTTGCGGATGACGATCTGGCTCGCCTGCAGCGCCAGCGGCCGCTCGCCGGTAAAGTGAATGTCGGCGAAGTTCGGCGTCATCGCCGGCGGTCCGCACGATGCGAGCAGGAAAGTGGCAACGGCGAGCGTCAGCAGATGATGGCGTGCGATCATGGTGTCGGCCTCCAGCTCAGGTGGTGGCGAGCGCTTTCAGCGCGTCCGCATCGAAGGGATAGGACGTGTTGCAGAATTCGCAAGTGACGACGATCTGGCCGTCGACCTTCATATCCTCGAGGTCGTCCGGCGGCAAGGCGCGCAGCATGTCCTCGACCCGGCCTTGCGAGCAGCGGCATTGCGCGGCGAGAAGATGCGGCGGATGCGCGCGCACGCCGTCTTCGTGAAAGAGACGGAACAGCAATTGTTCGGCCGGCAATGACGGATCGACCAGTTCGGCCGAGGTCGACGAGGCCATGAAGATGGTGGCGCGCCGCCACGCCTCGTCTTCTTCCTCGCGCTCCAAGGTGAAGCTCTCGCGCGGCAGGCGCTGGATCATCAGCGCGCCGGCGCGCCAGTGGAGCGCGCCCGTTTCATCGGGCACGCGCGCGACCGCGACCTTGATCGCGGCTTCGACCTGCTCGCTCTGGCGAAAATAATGATGCACACATTCTGCCAAGGTCGCGCCCTGCAATTCGACAATGCCCTGATAGCGTTCGGTGTGCTCGCCCTGATCGACGGTGAGCGCGAGATACCCGGCGCCGAGAAGCCGAGGTACCGCTGCGCCGCTTGCCGGCGCAGCAGCAAGGCGTTCGTGATCGACCTGGGCATAGCCGCGGATGGCGCCGGCGGTGGTGACGTCGGCGACCAGCAGCTTGATCGGCCCATCGCCCTTGGTTTGGAGCGTGAAGACGCCTTCGTATTTGAGCGCGCCCGCCAGCGCCACGGCGAGCGCGATTGCCTCGCCGAGCATGACGGCCGCGCGCTCGGGATAATCGTGCTGGGTGAGAATCTTGTCGATCGCGGGGCCGAGCCGAATCAGCCGGCCGCGCACGGCGAAGGGTTCGATCTGGAAGGGATGAATGCGATCGTCGGCGACCGGCGCCATCGTGATCAGGCCAGGCACCAGGCCAGGATCGCCTTCTGCGCGTGCATGCGGTTCTCGGCTTCGTCCCACACCACCGATTGGGGGCCGTCGATCACCCCGGCGGTGACTTCCTCGCCGCGCTTGGCCGGCAGGCAATGCATGAAGATCGCATCGCGCTTGGCGTGCGCCATCAACGCTTCGTCGACGCGATAGGGCGCCAAAAGATCGGGCCGAAAAAGTTTCGGATCGGCGCCCATCGACACCCAGGTGTCGGTGACGACGCAGTCGGCGTCCTTCGCCGCGGCGCGCGGATCGGACATCACGCTGACTTTGCCGTTCTCGCGCTTCGCCCAGGCGAGCGCCTGCGCGGAAGGCTGGACGTTGGCCGGACAGGCGAGGCGCAACTCGAAGCCGAAGCGCACGGCGGCGTGGATCCAGCTCGTCGCGACATTGTTGCCGTCGCCGCTCCAGCACACGATCTTGCCGGCGGCCGGGCCTTTATATTCTTCGAGCGTCATCACGTCGGCCATGATCTGGCACGGATGGCTCGCATCGGTCAGGCCGTTGATCACCGGTATGCTGGCATTGGCCGCGAGGTCTTCGAGCTTCGCCGGTGCTGCGGTGCGGATCATGATCGCATCGACATAGCGCGACAGGACCTTGGCGGTGTCGGCGATCGGCTCGCCGCGCGCGATCTGGCTTTCGGCCGCCGTCATGGTGATGACGTCGCCACCCAACTGGCGCATCGCCACTTCGAAGGAGAGGCGCGTGCGCGTCGAGTTCTTCTCGAAGATCATCGCCAGCGTCTTGCCCTTGAGGAGCGGCGTGCGATCCTGGGTCGCTTTCCACTGCGCGGCCTGATCGAGCATGCGGCGCAACTCGACCGCGCTCAGGCGGTCGAGATCGAGGAAGTGGCGGGGCGCCGCCTTGGTCGGGGCCTTGGTCACAATTTCCATTGCCCGGCCACCTGATCGAGAATCTGCGCGGCCTCGCCGACATGCTGCTCGGTGATGATGAGCGGTGGCAAAAGGCGCACGACGTTCTCGCCCGCGCCCACGGTGATGAGCCCGGCGTTGCGCAGCTTCTCGACCATGTCGACGTTGAGCACCTGGCATTTGAGGCCGGTGAGCAGGCCCTTGCCGCGCTGTTCGGCGAAGATCGTCGGATGGCTGCCGACGACATCCTCGAGCCGCTGGCGCAACAGGCCGGCGATGCGATTGACCTGATCGAAGAATCCGGGCGCCAGCATGATGTCGAGCACCGCGTTGACGCAGGCCATCGCGAGAAGATTGCCGCCGAAGGTCGAGCCATGCGTGCCGGGCGTCATGCCGACGCCGGCGCGTTCGGTGACCAGCACCGCGCCGACCGGGAAGCCGCCGCCGAGCCCCTTGGCGAGCGCCATGACGTCGGGCGTGATTCCCGCCCATTCATGCGCGAAGAGTTTGCCGGTGCGGCCCATGCCGGTTTGCACTTCGTCGAACACCAACAAGATGCCGTGCTGATCGGCGAGCGCGCGCAGGCCGCGCAAATATTCGGGATTGCCGACGGTCAGGCCGCCTTCGCCCTGCACCGGCTCGACGATGATGCCGGCGGTTTCGGGGCCGATCGCGGCTTTCATCGCGGCGAGGTCGTTATAGGGAACATGGTCGAAGCCCGGCGCGGGCGGGCCGAAGCCGCGCAGATAGCGCTCGTTGCCGGCGGCGGCCAATGTCGCGAGCGTCCGGCCGTGGAACGAACCGGTGCAGGCGATCAGCCGGAATTTCTCGGGATGGCCGGTTTCGGCGTGGTATTTGCGCGCGACCTTGATCGCGCCCTCCATCGCCTCGGCGCCGGAGTTACAGAAGAACACTGCATCGGCAAAGCTTGCCGCGACCAGCCGCTCGGCGGCGCGGATCTGCGGCGCGATCTGATAGAGATTCGAGCAGTGCCAGAGCTTTTCGGCCTGCTGGGTCAGGGCGCCGACCAGATGCGGATGGGCATGGCCCAACGCGGTCACGGCAACGCCGCTGCCGAAATCGAGATATTTGCGGCCATCGGTCGAGAAGAGGTAGGGGCCTTCGCCCCGCTCGAACGTCACCGGGGCCCGAGCATAAGTCGGTAAAATGGCTGGAATCACGGAAGCTTCTCCTGCGCGAAAAGGGTCAGAGGGACGCGAACGACGGCGAGGCTCAGCCTCGTCGCTTCGATCCCAGACGGCGCTGACGCCGGTCCCTTTGGCACATGTTGATCTCCAACCCCTTGGAGCGAAACAAAAAGTATGGGGAGGAAGGGTGACGCTGTCAATCGCGCCGGGTTTTGGCTCAGTTTGGATTTTCCTCGTCTAAGCGGCCCCTATCGAGACCCGAGGCGCTGGCGCTATTGGAATGCTCAAACAAGGCGGGCGAGGATTAGGGCCGCCAGCGCAAAGGCCGCCGTCTAACTCGCCGGTCGCCGTAGAGGCGGGGGGTCACAGCGCGGGGGCGGGTCTCGCCGCGCTGCCTGCATGAGGTCAGAAACCCGATTGCGAGCCGCGCGCCGGCATCGCTTCATGTTTCCGGGGTTCTCGGCAACTGCGTTAAGCCAAACGATGTCGCTTGAGGCGTTTATCACCTTGCGGGCGTTCTTGAGGGTGTGCAGGTCAGCGATTTGGAACCACGCGATCCCTAGTATGATGAAGGCCGCTATGCACAGAAAAGGATGCACGAAAACCAGAAGCCCGCAGACGACGGCGGCCACAATTAGGAGGAAAAGTTTCATGGGCTCCATGGGCTAGCCCTTTCTAGGTCACTTAATAGAGGAGGATCACATGCAAACCTTCAAAGTTAAATGCTATAATGCCGGTGTCTGGGACGGAAAAGAGCCGCGCGACGTACAAGGCGACAACGAACAGGACGCCGCAGAACGTATATGCGGTGCCAAGCTCACTGATGGCGGAAAACCCGGGCAATATAGAGCCGAAGTGTGGCTGCCATCCAAGCCCGGCGCGAAGAAGTGTTTCTACGTTCCGATTTCAAACTGAGACAGTGCCGGGTTTTGTCTAGCCTCGCCGCCCATCGCGCCGGAGGCAAATTTCCCATGCAAGTCATGGTGATCGGCGGCGGGATCAGCGGCCTGACCATGGCCCTGAGCCTGCATCAGATCGGCGTGCCGGTCCGGGTTTACGAGGCCGCGCGCGAAGTGGCGCCCCTGGGCGTCGGGATCAACATCCAGCCCAACGCGGTGCGCGAACTGACCGAGTTGGGCTTGGGGCAAGACCTCGCCGCGCTCGGCACCGCGACCCAGGCTTTGAGCTTTTTCAACAAGCATGGCCAGCTCGTCTGGACCGAGAAACGCGGGCGCGAAGCCGGCTTCGACTGGCCACAATATTCGATCCATCGCGGCAAGCTTCAGGTGATGCTGACCGAGGCGACACGCGCGCGGCTCGGCAGCGCCAATCTGCGCACCGGCCATGTGTTCGAGAGCTTCGAGCAACGCGGCGACAAGGTGGTGGCGCGCTTGCGCGACCGGCGGAATGGCGACGCGGTGATCGAGGATGAAGCTGACATCCTCGTCGGCGCGGACGGGATTCATTCGGCGGTGCGCCATCAGCTCTACCCGCAGGAAGGCGAGCCGCAATTCGCGCAACAGATTTTGTGGCGCGCCGCGATCGATACCGCGCCGTTCCTCGGCGGCGCCACCATGGCGGTGGCCGGGCACTTCCATCAGCGCGTGATCGCTTACCCGATCGGGCCCGGAACCAAGCCTGGCACGCTGCTCACCAACTGGATCGCGCAGATGACCGTGCCCGACAGGGCGCCGCCGCGCGAGGACTGGTCGCGCAAAGTGCCGAAGGAGCGCTTCTTCGATGCGTTCAAGGATTGGCGCTACGACTGGCTCGACATGCCGGCGTTGATCGAAGCGACCGACGAGATTTTCGAATTCCCGTTGGTCGACCGCAACCCGATCGACCGCTGGAGCTTCGGGCGTGTGACGTTGATCGGCGATGCGGCGCATCCGACCCAGCCGACCGGCTCGCAGGCGGGCTCGCAAGCCATCGTCGACGCGCGCATCCTGACCGGCGAATTATTGCGCCAGACCGATCCGGTCGCGGCGCTCGCACATTACGACGCAACGCGCCGCCCGCCGATGAACGATGTCACCTTGCGCAACCGCAATTTCGGCCCCGAGGCGGCTTTGCAGCTGGCCGAGGAGCGCGCGCCGCAGGGCTTCGTCGATATCGACGACGTGATCCCGCGCGCCGAGATGGAAGAGATTTCAAGCTCGTTTCAGAAGATCGCCGGGCTCGATCCGAAACTGCTGAACGAACGCGCGTCGTTCGTTCCTAGCCGTGCTTGAGCTTGAGGACGAGGATCGTACCGGCCAGCCCGAATGAAATCACGTTGGCGATGATGATCGGCAGATCGTTGATCAGGAGCCCATAGCTCAGCCACAAGACGATCCCGGTCATCATCAGCGAGAACATGCCGAGCGAGATGTCGTGGGTCGAGCGGGTGCGCCAGGTCCGGATGACCTGCGGCAGATAGGCGAAGGTGGTGCAGAGTCCGGCGATGAGGCCCAGCCATGTCACGCTATTCATCATTCCAGTCCCACCCATCCCCGCGTTTGCGCTCCGATATTAGCGCGGGCTAGAAATCCGTACCTCATTGACCAGAAGGATCGCCGCGATGGAACTGCGCAGCCTCGGCAAGAACGGCCCCCAGGTTTCGGTGGTGGGGCTCGGCTGCAACAATTTCGGCGGGCGGCTCGACGCCGAGGGGTCGAGCCGCGTCGTGGCGAAGGCGATCGATCTCGGCATTACCCTCTTCGACAATGCCGATATCTATGGCGGGCGCGGGTACAATAATTACGGCGGCGCCGAGGAGCATCTCGGCATGGCGCTCGGGTCGCGGCGCAAGGATATCGTGCTGGCGACCAAGTTCGGCATGCAGATGGGCGAGCCCGGCAAGCGTGGGGCGTCGCGCGCCTATATCATGTCGGCGGTCGAAGACAGTTTGCGTCGGCTGCGCACCGACTGGATCGATCTCTATCAGGTTCACACGCCCGATGCGCAAACCCCGATCGAGGAGACGCTGCGCGCGCTCGACGATCTGGTGAAGCAGGGCAAAGTGCGATACATCGGCTGCTCCAATTTTAGCGCGGCGCAAGTCAACGAAGCGATGGCGATTTCGAAACGCGCGGGCCTCGCCAGCTTCGTCTCGTCGCAGGACGAGTATTCGATTCTCGAGCGCGGGGTCGAAAGTGATCCGCTGCCGGCGGTGAAGGCGCATGGGCTCGGCCTGTTGCCCTATTTCCCGCTGGCGAGCGGCCTGCTCACGGGCAAATACAAGCGCAACGCGCCGCCGCCGAAGGGTGCGCGGCTTTCGGGGCCGGGCCTCAGCGGGCGCTATCTCGTTGCCGATAATTGGGCGATCGTCGAAAAGCTCGAAGCGTTCTGTGCGCCGCGCGGCAAGACCCTGCTGCAACTCGCCTTCGCCTGGCTGCTCGCGCATGATTATGTGCCGAGCGTGATCGCCGGTGCGACCTCGCCCGAACAGATCGAGCAGAATGTCGCGGCGGCCACGTCGTGGAAACTGACCGTCGCGGAAAAAGCCGAAGTCGATCGGATCGCGACGAAAACTTAGAGCCTGATCGATTCGGATTGAACTAGCACACCTCACCCTCCCATTGCTTGCGCAATGGGCCCCTCCCTCTCCCCGCTTTGCGCGGAGAGGGGCTGATCGTACCAACCCTCTCCGCCCATCGGGGGGAGAGGGTGCGAGCGTCAGCGAGCGGGTGAGGTGGGCGCGCGCCAGCCGAAACGATCGTACTCTAAGCCTTCAGCTTGTAGCCGCGCTCGATCATCAGATAGGTCAGCGCAAAAAGCGCCGCATCGATGGCGAGGAGCATGGCCGCGCCGACCAGCAGTGATGCCTCGGCGTGGCCGGTGAAGCCGTAGCGGAATCCGTCGATCATGTAGAAGAACGGATTGCACAACGCGACGTCGTGCCAGATCGTCGGCAATTGCTCGATCGAATAGAACGTGCCCGAGAGGAACGACAAAGGCGTGACGATGAAATTGGTCACGGCCGCGAGGTGGTCGAATTTGTCGGCCCAGATCGCGCCGATCACGCCCAAGAGTGAGAGCAGCATCGAGGCGGCGCTGGCGTAAAAGATCACCGCCCAGAGCGCGTCGACATGCACGGGCACGAAGAACGCCATCGCGATGGTGACGGCCAGCCCGACCACCAGGCCGCGCGAGAGCCCGCCCAGCGATAACCCCAGTGCCAGTTCCCAGGCTGCTAAAGGCGGCATCAGCAAATCGACGATATTGCCCTGCATCTTCATGATCATGATCGACGAGGTCGTGTTGGCGAAGGCGTTCTGGGTGATCGCCATCATCACCAGGCCGGGCGCGAGGAATTCGAGGAACGGCACATTGCCGATGAGGCGGCTCTGCCCGTTCATCGCGAGAAGGAAGATGGCGAGGAAGATCAGCGTCGAGACCACCGGCGCAAGCACGGTCTGCATCCCGACCTTGAGAAAACGATGGACCTCGCGCACATAGAGGGTCCAAAGACCCTGCCAGTTCACGGCGCCGAAACGGCGCACCGAGGGTGCGAGGGGGGCGTGCATGACCTATCCTTTATTCAAGCGCGAAACATAGCGCGCACCGGGACGATCGCAAGGCGGGATGCGGACTTGGCGGAGACCAGAAACCCCAGAGAGCGAAAGCCGCCGCGCCCGGTTACGGCGAAATCGCTCGACAATGCGGCGGTGTTTTACCTGTCGCGCTTTGCCAGTTCGAGCGGCAATCTGCGCCGTGTCCTGATGCGCAAGGTGGCGCGCGGCGGCGGCGATAGCGCCGAGGGCGCGGCGCTGATCGAGGCGTTGATCGCGCGGTATCTCGCCAGCGGCCTGCTCAACGATCAGGCCTATGCCGCATCAGCGGCGGCGAGCCTCGCGCGTCGTGGCGCCTCGCGATATGTGGTCGCCGGCAAGCTCGCGCAAAAAGGCGTGCCTGCCGATCTGGTGAAGGAAGCCATCGCGAACCTTGCTGACAACGGCAGCAGCGAACTTACGTCGGTGTGCGCGCTGATCCGCCGTCGCCGTCTCGGCCCCTATCGCGATCCGGCGAAGCGCGACGACTACCGGCAGAAGGATCTCGCGACCTTGGCGCGGGCGGGGTTCGGCATCGACCTGGCGCGCCGCGCGCTTCAGGTCGCCGACGTCGAGGGGCTCGAAGCGTTGGCGCGCGGCGATGCCGAGGACTGATCGGCGATCTGTTTGATGTAGTTGACCTGATTGACCGACGCCATTTCGATGCCATGACGGTCGAAGGTCTTCTTGACCAGCAGGTTGAACGCGCGCGCCATTTCGAGCTGACGCGGCGGCGCCGCCTTGATGCGGGCGCGAATGATCATCGCCGTATCGGTGAAGCGGTCGAGCCCCATGATTTCGAGCGGCGCCAGGACGTAACGCTTCCACGCGTCGCTCTCGGCGAGTTCCTTGCCGGCCTCGCGCAACGCGACGATGGCCCGCTCGGGGTCCTCGCGATAGGCGATGCCCGCGTCGCACAGCACATAGGCGAAGTCGCGGCTCATGTTGAGCACGGCGGTGACCTCGCTGAACGGCACGGTGTGCACGATGCCGGCATTGTCGCGCAGTCGGAAATTGCGGATCGACATGGCTTCGATCATGCCGACATGGCCCTTCCCCACATCGACCAGGTCGCCGACCGCGAACGTATCCTCGAGCAGGATCAGAAAGCCGGTGATGACGTCCTTGACCAGAGCCTGCGCGCCGAAGCCGACCGCGACGCCGGCGATGCCCGCGCCGGCGAGCAGCGGCGCGATGTTGAGCCCCACTTCCGACAGGACCATCAGCGCCGCGACCGCGATCAGGATGACGAGAATCGTGGTGCGCAGGAGCGGCAGGATGGTGCGCGCGCGCGACCGTCCGCTGTGATCGATGCGCGCGAGCTTGCGCTCGATACCGGCGCTGAACAATTCCCACAGGAATACGCCGCCGATGGCGAGAATGCCGAGCGAGATGATGCTGCTGGTGGCTTTGTGCTCGGCGATGGCGCGCAGCCAGGTGACGACGTCGACGCCCCAGGCCTGCATCAGGGCAAGCGCGGCGGCGACATAGATCGCGGTCGAGCTGACGAAGGTCAGGATCGCGGTATAGCGGTTGGCGCGGCTCTCGAGCGCGGGGAAGCGCGCCTTGACCTGCGGGTCGAGCGCCAGGCCGGACCGGAAGGCGCGCTCGACGAAACGCACCAGCAGCAGGGCCGCCGCCACGACGACGAGGCTCAGCGCGGTCGCGCGCAGCAATAACGCAAAGCCGCCTTCGGCGTTGAGCATGAAGACGCCGAACGTGCCGACGACATAGATCAGCGCGAGGACATGCCAGGTTTCGGCCAGCCGGTTGCGCAACATGCGCCAGCCGCGGTCGCCGTTTTCGTGGTCGTCGCGCAGCCATGTCGCGACCGTGCCGCGATTTTGCAGAACGAAAATGATCGCGAGGATCGCCAGCACCAGCACGGTGACGCGCAGCAGCAGCCCGTCGATCGCGCCGACCGCGCCGAGCCACCACGCGCCGACCGATGCGGCATAGCCATAGGCCGCCCAAGTCGTGAAACGCCGGATCCAGATATAGAGATAATGCCGCGTCTCCGCGCCGAGATCGTAGAGTCGTTGGGACGCCGGCGAGAGCAGGGCGACCCGCGCCAGGGCGGCGATCTCGCCGGCCCACAGCGTGGCGATGATGATGACGCCGCTGACGCCGCGCGTGGCGGTCCCAGGCTCGGTCAGCGGCAGGACGAAGCTCGCCGTCGCGACGAAGGCGATGGTCGGCAGGATCTCGACTACGAGCGCGAGCGCCAGGGTGATCAGCGCTGCCGCTTTTTCCTCGTTCGTCCGGTTGTTGAGCAGGGCGGCGGGCCGCCGCATCAGCCAACGCGCGATCAGATTGGCGACGAGGCCGGCGCCGAAAATCGTGATCAGTTTCACCGCGAGGTTGAACCAATGCTGGCGCTGCTCGGGGTCGCTCGCCTGGGCGTGAAGCCAGCCGAAAATCTGCGGCGTCTGCAGCAGGACGGGCGCCGCCGCGAGTACCTCGCCGCCGACCGCGTCGAGTTGCGCCGGGAGGGTCGAGAACCAGGCGAGCGGTGACGGCGTCGGTTTCTTGGCGGTTTCGTCCTGCGCCGCGATCAGGGCCTGCAATTGATCGACGAGAACCGCGCGCGCCTTGTCGTCTTTCAGCGTGACGACGAGCTGCTGGAGTTGCGCGACGCTCGGCGGCGTCGCGGTTGCCGTCCCTGCGGACACGGAGGCGGATGCGGTGGCGGATACACTCTGCGCGCGCGTGTCGGACGGCGACCACGCGGCGACCACGAATGCCAGGACGGCGACAAGGAGACGGCACGAAACCATGGCGGCGATTCTAGCGTTGCCGCTCAGCTCAGGCCAATCCCCGCGAGGATCACCAGCGCCGCGCCCGAGGCGAGCAGGATCGTGCCCGAGACCCGGTTGAGCCACAGCATCACCTGCGCGCCCGCCATGTTGCGCAAACCGGCGATGCCGAAGCTCAGCCCGAGCCACCACAGCAGCGAGCCGAGAAAGACGCCGCCGACCAATACCGAGACGTCGCCGATGCCGGTGATCGCGGCGGCGCCGACCTTGGCGAAGATCACCGCGAAAGAGAGGAGGGTGATCGGGTTGGCGATGGTGAGCGCGAAGGTCGAGGCGAAGGCACTGAGCATCCGCTCGCCGCCGAGCGGCTCGGGCTCGGAGGGATGCCGCACCAGCATCGCCTTCGTACCGATGAACAGCAGGAACACCCCGCCGGCGAGGCCGAACCAATCCTCGTTCGCCAACAGCCAGTCGCGCACGAAGGTGAAGCCGAAACCGGCGATGCCGCCGAATGTCGCATCAGCGGTGGCCGCGCCCATGCCCGATATGAAACCGAAGCGCGCGCCCTCGAACAGGGTGCGCCGCACGCACAACACGCCGACCGGGCCGACCGGCAGGGCGATGACGATGCCGACGGCGATGCCCTTTAACAACGTGATGAACAGCATGATTCCCGATCGATCCCCATGTCCCTTATCGGCGATTGAACGCCGTGCGTCACGCGCTAATCTTGAAATCATGAGCGACGATCCCGACGACAAGCTCGAGCAGACGCGGCCGAAGCTGGTCGCGAGCAAGGAGCGTTGGGCGCGCGAGGGCCGGTTGCTGACCGGCAAGCCGGCGCCGCGCGGCGAGCGCCTGCCGCCGGGCCAGCATCTCGTGCGCGATTGGCCGGTGCTCGATCTCGGCATCGTCCCAAACAACGCCACCGATTCCTGGCGCATCGCGGTCGATGGGCTGGTGGAAAATCCGCTCGACTGGAGCTGGGCGGATTTCATGGCGCAGCCGCAGGCGAGCTTCGTCTCCGACATTCATTGCGTCACCGCCTGGTCGCGTTACGACAATCGCTGGGACGGCGTCGGCGCCCTGCACATTCTCGATCTCGCGCGCCCGAAGCCCGAGGCGGAATTCGTCATTCTTCATTCCTATGACGATTACGAGACCAACCTGCCGCTCGCCGATTTCGCCGATGACGACGTGCTTTTGGCGCATGCCTGGCAGGGCGAACCCTTGTCGCGCGAGCATGGCGGGCCGGTCCGCGCGATCGTGCCGAAACTTTATTTCTGGAAAAGCGCCAAATGGATTCGCCGGATCGAACTGGTCGCGCATAACCGTCCCGGTTTCTGGGAAGAGCGCGGCTATCACGATCGCGGCGACCCATGGAGCGAAGAACGCTACAGCTAGGAGGCTCGACATGAGCGCGTATGATTATTCCTTTCGCAAGATCGATGGCGGTGACCTGCCGTTGAAGCAGTTTCAGGGCAAGCCGGTGCTGGTGGTCAACACCGCGTCGGAATGCGGCTTCACCCCGCAATACGCCGATCTCGAAGCGTTGTGGAAAAAGTATCGCGACCGCGGCTTCGTGCTGCTCGGCGTGCCGTCCAACGATTTCGGCGGACAGGAACCCGGCGCCGAGGCCGAGATCAAAACCTTCTGCGAGAAGAATTACGGCGTCGATTTCCCGCTCGCCGCCAAGGAAAAGGTGGTCGGCAGCGACGCGCATCCGTTCTATCGGTGGATCGTGTCCGAACTCGGCGAGACCGGGGCGCCGCGCTGGAATTTCCACAAATACCTGATCGGCCCCGACGGCAAGCTGGCGGGAGCCTGGGCGTCGAAGGTCAAACCCGGCGATGCCGCGATCACCGCCCCGATCGAGGCGGCGTTGAAGGGATAAGCCCCAGGGACGCCAAGAGCCCCGTTTTCCTCAACATTACAGCGAATTAAGACCCTCCTGCGGTGCGCAGGCTTGATTTTCGTGGCTAAAGCAAGGCAGATGGCGCGGGTTCAACAAGAAGCCGTCAGGCCGCCACACCGGGAGCAATCGCACCACCATGGACGCCATGATCGAGGTTCGTCGCCTCACCCGCCGCTTCGGCCCGGTGACCGCGGTGGACGACGTTTCATTCTCCGTGCGGCGCGGCGAGGTACTGGGTTTTCTCGGTCCCAACGGCGCCGGCAAATCCACGACCATGAAGGTCATCACCGGGTTCCTGGCCCCGTCGTCGGGCACGGTCGTGGTCTGCGGCGCCGACATCGTCAACGATCCGATCGCGGCCAAGCGCCATATCGGCTACCTGCCTGAGGGCGCGGCCGGTTATCCCGACATGACGACGCTGGGCTTCCTGCGCTTCATCGCCCGCATTCGCGGCTTCGACGGCGCCGAGGCCAAGAGCCGCATCGACCTCGCGATCCAGCGCACCTCGCTGCAAGGTGTGCTGCAGCAGCCGATCGAAACCTTGTCCAAGGGCTTCAAGTGCCGGGTCGGTCTGGCGCAGGCTCTGTTGCACGATCCCGACGTGCTGATCCTCGACGAGCCGACCGACGGGCTCGATCCGAACCAGAAGCATGAAGTCCGCACCCTGATCACCGAGCTGGCGCCGACCAAGGCGATCATCATCTCGACCCACATCCTCGAGGAAGTCGAAGCCGTCTGCACCCGCGCCACCATTCTGGCGCACGGCAAGCTTCTCGCAGACGGCACGCCGCAGGAACTCGAGGCGCGCTCGCGCCATCACAACGCGGTGCGCCTCTCCATCGCGGGCAGTTCGGACGACGCGGTGACGGCGCTGCTGCGCCTGCCCGGCGTGCTCTCGATCGAACCGGTCACCGACGCGGAAGGTGCGGGGATCATGATCTTCCCGCGCGACGGCCGCGCGATCGTCGGCGAGGTCACCGATCTGGTGCGCACCGCCGGTTGGCCGATCACCGGCCTGCGCGTCGAGCGCGGCCGTCTCGACGACGTTTTCCGCGCGGTTACCGCGCGCCCCTCCGCAGCCGCCTGATCGGTCAATCCATGCGCAGCACCTACGTCATCTTCTGTCGCGAGCTCGCCAGCTATTTCGCCACGCCGCTCGCTTATGTCTTCATCGTGATCTTCCTGGTCCTTGCCGGGTCGCTCACCTTCTTCATGGGCAATTTCTTCGATCGCGGACAGGACGACCTCGTCGCCTTCTTCAGCTTCCATCCCTGGCTCTATCTCGTGCTGATCCCGGCGCTGTCGATGCGGCTCTGGGCCGAAGAGAGGAAGAGCGGGACGATCGAGCTGTTCCTGACGCTCCCGGTCTCGATGACCGCCGCCGTGCTCGGCAAGTTCCTCGCCGCCTGGGCGTTCTCGGGCATCGCGCTGGCGCTGACCTTCCCGTTCTGGATCACCGTCAATATTTTCGGCCATCCCGATAACGGCGTCATTCTCGCCTCCTATATCGGCAGCCTGCTGATGGCGGGCGCCTATCTCGCGATCGGCTCGGCCTTGTCGGCGCTGACCAAGAATCAGGTCATTGCGTTCGTCCTGACCGCCGCCGTTTGTTTCGCCTTCACCGTCAGCGGCTCGACCATGGTCTTGGGCTTCCTGCAGGGCTGGGCGCCGGCCGGACTGGTCGAGGCGGTTTCCTCATTCAGCTTCTTCAGCCATTTCAGCACCATCCTGCGCGGCGTCATCGATCTGCGCGACGCGGTGTTCTTCCTCTCGGTGATGGCGCTGTTCCTCTACGCCAACGCCGTGATCGTCGATCTCAAGAAGGCGGATTGAGCGCGCCATGAGCTTTTTCCCGCTGTCCCGCCGCGCCGCCGGCATCACCGGCCTTCTCGCCGCCGCGATCCTCTTCGTCGCCGTGAACGTCATCGCCAACCGCACCGTCGGCGGAACGCGCATCGACCTGAGTCAGGGCAAGCTCTACACGCTGTCGCCCGGTACCCGCGCGACCCTGTCGAAGATCGACGAGAAGCTGGTCCTGCGCTTTTACTTTTCGAAGAAGCTCGGCGACGAGATTCCGTCCTACGGCGTCTATGGCCAGCGCGTGCGCGAACTGCTTCAGGAATACACCGCCGCCGCGAACGGCAAGATCGAGCTGCAACTGCTCGACCCGCTGCCGTTCTCCGACGTCGAGGATCGCGCCGTCGCCTTCGGGTTGCAGGGCGTGCCGCTCGACCAGGGTGGCGAGCAGGTTTATTTCGGCCTCGCCGCGACCAACTCGACCGACGATCAGCAGGTCATCGCGTTCTTCCAGCCCGAGCGCGAACGCTTCCTCGAATACGATCTGACCAAGCTCATTCACAGCCTCGCTTTCCCGAAGAAGACGGTGGTCGGCCTGATCACCGACCTGCCGCTCGAGGGCGATCTGATGGCGGCGATGCAGGGTCAGCCGATGATCCCCTATCAGGTCATCAGCCAGATCAAGCCGCTCTATGACATCCAGGACCTGTCCGAGGATCTCGACGTCGTTCCCGACAATGTCGACGTGCTGATGGTCGCGCATCCGCAGCATTTGACCGACAAGACGCTCTACGCGATCGACCAGTACGTGTTGAAGGGCGGCAAGGCGCTGGTCTTCGTCGATCCGAACTCGGAAACGCAGCAGATGCATCCGAGTCAGCTCAATCCGCCGGGCACGCCGCTCGACAGCAATCTCGAGAAGCTGTTCAAGGCGTGGGGCGTGACGGTGGAGCCGAAGATGGTCGCGGGCGACCGCCGGGCCGCGCGCCGCGTCAATGCCGGCACCGCCGAGCACGTCGTGGCGATGGATTACCTCGCCTGGTTGTCGCTCGACCAGACCAACGTCAATCACGACGACCTGATCACCGCCGATTTGAGCCACGTCAACATGGCCTCGGCGGGCATCGTCGATCCCTTGCCCGACGCGAAGACCAGCTTCACGCCGCTGATCACCACCTCGGTCGATTCGATGGCGATCCCGGTCGCGAAGATTCAGGTTGCCGGCGGCGTTCCCGATATCGGCGGGCTGCTGAAGGACTTCCAGGCCGGCGGCAAGAAGCTGGCGCTCGCCGCCCATGTCACCGGACCGGCCGCCACGGCGTTCCCCGACGGCCCGCCCAAAGACGAAAAGAAAGACGCGGCCGCTGCCAAGGACGCGGGGGGCAAAGACGCCGCCGCGCCGGCGACACCCGCGCCCGCGACGCCGCCCGGTCCGCCGCAGCTCAAGAATTCGGCCGAGCCGATCAACGTCGTGGTCGTTGGCGACACCGACATTCTCGAAGACCGCTTCTGGGTCCAGACCCAGGATTTCTTCGGTCAGAGCGTGGTCATTCCGGTCGCCAATAACGGCGATTTCGTCGCCAACGCGATCGACGTGCTGTCGGGCGGCAACGATCTCATCAGCCTGCGCAGCCGCGGCACCTCGGCGCGTCCGTTCGAGCTGATCGTCGATATCCAGCGCGTCGCCGACGCGCGCTATCAGGCGACCGAGAAGGATCTCGAATCGAAGCTCAAGGACACGCAGGACAAGATCAAGCAACTGCGCGATCAGGGCGGCCGGCCGGGCGCGGCGCTTGCCGCCGAGCAGGAGCAGACGATCGACAGCTTCCGCGGCGACATGATCGCCATCCGCCAGCAACTGCGTCAGGTCCAGCTCGCATTGCGCCAGGACATCACGCGCCTGCAGGGGGTGACCGAGTTCTTCGACATCGCCTTCATTCCGATCGTGGTCGGCGTCGTCGCCATGATCGTCGGCATCGTGCGGCTGCGCCGCCGCAAGCGTCACGCCGACGCGGTTTCCTGAGGAGGCTCGGATGCAGAACAAAGGCCTCGCCTGGCTTCTCGGCGCCACGATTGTCGCTGTCGTCGTTGCCGTGCTGGTTTCGCGCGGGACGGCGCCGCGGATCGATCCGCTCGCCGGCCAACCCGTCCTGCCCGAAGCGGCCAAGCGTCTCGGCGATATCGGCCGCATGGCGCTGATCCACGGCGATCAGAAGACCACGCTCACGAAGAGCGGCGAGGCCTGGTCGGTGGTCGAGCGCGGCGGTTACGCCGCCGAGACCATCAAGGTGCGCCAGGCGCTGCTGGGTCTCGCCGATCTGAAATACGTCGAGCCGAAAACGGCGCAGCCGAACGCCTATCCGCGCCTCGCGGTCGAGGATGCCGGCGCCAAGGATTCGAAATCGACGCTGGTGACGCTCGCCGATGCCAACGGCGCGCTGCTGGGCGAGGTGCTCGCCGGCAATCATCGCGCCGGCCAGCTCGGCGGCGGCGAGGGCGGCGTCTATGTGCGCAAACCCGGCACCACCCAATCCTGGCTCGCGCGCGGCAATCTCGATCTCGCCGGCGACACCGCCGCATGGCTCGACAAGAAGCTGATGGACTTGCCGGCGGCGCAGGTGAAGCAGGCGGTGCTGACCCAGCCCGACGGCAGCAAGGTCACGCTGACCCGCGACAAGCCCGAGGACAAACTGCGCCTAGTCGAATTGCCCAAGGACAAGAAGCTCAAATATGACAGCGTCCTCGACGACGCGGCGGGTGTGCTCGGCGGGTTGACGCTCGACGACGTGCGCCCGGCCAAGGATTTCACCTTTCCGAGCGACGGCGTATCGAAGGCGCAATTCACCGCGTTCTCGGGTCTCGTCGTCAGTGTCGATCTGGTCGACAAGGACGGGCTGAGCTTCGCGCGGATCACCGCGACGGGCAGCGGCGACGGCCAGAAGCCGGCGACCGATCTCGCCGCCCAGACATCGCCGTGGATCTATGTGCTGTCGAGCGCCAAGGCCAAAACCCTGCGCGACAAGCTCGACGATCTCACCGAAGCGCCGACGCCCAAGGGCTCCTGACCGCTCGCGCCGGCGCCGGGTTTTTCGCTAAGCTCGGCGCATGAAGCTGCTTATCGGCGCGCGCGACAAGTATCCCGGTTGGGAAACCCTCGATATCGAGCCGGGCCCCGAGGTCGACCATGTCGGCGACTGCCGGGACCTGTCGCGTTTCGCCGATGGCGCGGTGGAGACGATCTACGCGAGCCACGTGCTGGAGCACGTCGCTTTCGCCGACATCGCGGCGACGCTCAGGGGGTGGCACCGGGTACTGGCGGACGACGGCACCGTGATGATCAGCGTGCCGGACCTCAATATCCTCAGCCAGATCTATCTGTCGCCGCAGTTGCAGGGCGAAGAGAAATTCAAGGTCGTCACGATGATCTTCGGCGGCCAGAGCGATCCGCATGATTTCCACTACATGGGATACGACCTGGAGACGTTGGCGTTCTGCCTCTATCAGGCGGGTTTTCGCGACATGGCGCGGGTGGTGGATTTCGGTTTGTTCGACGATACCAGCGTCACGAAATTCCACGGCGTCGCGATCAGCCTGAACGTCACCGCGCGCAAGGCCGGAGCGGACTGATCGCCGATCTCGCATTGTCGTCTGCGCATCCCCATATCGGGATCGGAGATTTTGCGACGGAGGCGGGGATGCTCGATCAGGCAAACGGTACGCGGCAGGTTCAGACGCTGTCGCGCGGCGAGGCGACCAGCGACGGCGCGGGCGTGAAGCTTCATCGCGTCATCGGCAATCGCGCGCTCGGCGAACTCGATCCGTTTCTGCTGCTCGACGAATTCCGCTCCGAGGATGGAGCCGACTATATCGGCGGTTTCCCCGATCATCCGCATCGCGGCTTCGAGACGGTGACCTACATGCTGGCAGGGCGCATGCGCCATGCCGACAACAAGGGCCATAGCGGCCTGCTGCGTCCGGGTAGCGTGCAGTGGATGACCGCCGGTCGCGGCATCGTCCATTCCGAGATGCCCGAGCAGGAGGAAGGCCTGATGTGGGGCTTTCAGCTCTGGGTCAATCTGCCGGCCAAGGACAAGATGACCGCGCCGCGCTACCAGGAATTCGATCCTGCCGACGTGCCGCTGGCGGAGCTGCCGGGCGGCGTGCGCGTCCGCGTGATCGCCGGCACGATCGCCGGTGTTACTGGTCCGGTCAACGGGATCGCGACCATGCCGACGCTGATGGACGTTGAATTGCCGGCGGGTGGCACGTTCGCGCACGATCTTCCGGCGGGCCACAACGTCTTCGTCTATCCGTTCGAGGGCGATGTCTCGGTCGGCGATCCGGCGGTCGCGGTGCCGAGGGGCACGCTCGCGGCGTTGGGGCCGGGCACGCGGGTGTCGTTTGTGGCCGGATCCGCGCCGTCGCGCGTGCTGCTGGCGGCGGCACAACCGCTCGACGAGCAGATCGTGCGGTATGGTCCCTTCGTGATGAACACGCCGGATCAGATCCGCGCGGCGATCGCGGATTTCCAGGCGGGTCGGTTCTAGGGCCGATCGGTTCTAGGGTTTGGACTTGGGTGGCGGGGCGATGGTATCGGGGTCGGGATAGACGCCCATATAGCCGCTCAACCGCTCGGGCCGAGCCTCGGTGTAGCAATCGACCGAAGCGAGCGTGCGATAGCAATATTGCGCGGTGATCGGTGGCGGCGCCGCGTTGGCGGCGACCGGCGACGGGAAATTGGCCGGCCAGCGGCTTTGCGGGGCGGCGAATTCGGCGCGGTTTTGCCAGGCGTTACAGCCGGACAATAGCAAGGTCAGGGCGATGAAAGTGAATCGGAACGCCATGCCGCGCGAAAACTCCGAATGAAAGACGAGCAAGAGGGCCGAATTGGGACAAGACGAGAACCCGATCCGCGGCTAGTCTACGGGCGAGACCGTTAACCAAACCTTGCCGGTGGCCGCGTCTGGCTGTCGCAAGAAGGATCGAAGACGCAATGAAGCGCATCGTGATGCTCGCCGCTGTCGCCCTGCTCGCGGGCTGTTCCAGTTCCCCCAGTTGGGTCAAGGACGGGTCGCCGCCGCCCCAGACCGCACGGGCCATCTCGGATTGCGAAGCCCAGGGCCGCGAGGCGACGCGGCGCGATACCAACATCATGAACGACATCATGGCGACGCGCGGCGGCGATTGGGCGCGCAGCGGCGTGAAGGAAACCCAGGTTCAGATGTTCACCGCGTCGAACGAGCCGCGCTTCGAAGACGTGGTCAAACGCTGCATGGCGGCCAAGGGCTACATTCCGAGCCCTTGAGCCGTCCGCTCCCCAACCGTCAGGCTTGAGTCTTGCGCTTTTCGGGCGCCGCGGCGCCATAGGTGTGCTCGGGCCCGGGGAAGCGGCGCGCCCGCACGTCGTCGGCATAGGCCGAGGCGGCCGCGGAAATCGCGCCGCTCAGTTCCGCATAGCGTTTGACGAAGCGCGGACGGAACACGTCGAAGATGCCGAGGATGTCCTCGGTGACCAGAATCTGTCCGTCGCAGGCCGCCGAGGCGCCGATGCCGATCGTCGGGATCGGCGCGAGTTCGGTCAAGCGTCGGGCGACCGGCTCGGCGGTGCCCTCGACCACCATCGCGAAGGCGCCGGCTTCGGCGACCGCCAAGCCGTCGGCGATCACATGCTCGGCCTCGATCGCGGTGCGGCCCTGGGCATGGAATCCGCCCAGTGCGTTGACCGATTGCGGCTGCAGTCCGACATGGGCAAGGACCGGCACGCCGCGCTCGGCGAGAAAACGGATGGTCTCGGCCATCACCGTGCCGCCTTCGAACTTCACCCCGGCACAACCGGTCTCGGCCATGATGCGCGCGGCGTTGCGGAAGGCTTGCTGCGGGCTTTCCTGATAGGAGCCGAACGGCATGTCGACGATGACGCAGGCGCGGCTGGCGCCGCGCACCACCGCCGCGCCATGCGCGATCATCATGTCGAGCGTCACCGGCAGCGTGGATGTGAAGCCGTAAACGACCATGCCGAGGGAGTCGCCGACCAGCAGCAGATCGGCATGCGGGTCGAGCATCTTGGCCTGGGGCGTGGTGTAGGCGGTTAGCGAGACGATCGGCACGCCGCCCTTGCGGGCGCGCAGACTGGCGGGTGTCTGCTTCTTGGCGACGGCAGCGATGCTCATGGCGGGATCGTCCCCTCGGCGTTGATGCGGGGGACTATATCCCTCGCGGCGGCGGCAGACTGGAATTTCCCATGAGCGGGGTCAAGGAGCGATCCCATTTTTGAGCCTAAGGCTCAGAACAATCATGGAAATTCCGAATAAAAGCGCATAGGTGCCGATCCACCAGGCCCACACCAGAACCCCGGCGGCGGGGAACAACAGCACCAAAACCCCCCAGATCAGCGACAACCCGCCGCTCACCAGCAGCATCCATTCGCCGTGCTCGCGGTGCAGCCGGATGGCACTGGCCAGCAGGGCACTCCCCGTCACGATGGCCCAGAACGCGGCGAAATAGATGAAGGCGAGGAGCGAGGGCGCCGGCCACATCACGATCACGACGCCGGCGGCGAGGTCGACGAGACCCTCGAAAGCGAGCATCCCCCAGCGTTCGTGGCGTTCGGCGGCGCGTACCCCGGCGATCAGGGCAAAGATGCCATCGACGACGAGATAGACCCCGAAGACCAGCAGCAGGAGGCCGAGGGTCAGGCCGGGCATCACGAAAGCGGTAATCGCGAAGAGGATCGCCAGCACGCCGCGCAGGGCGAGCGCCCACCAGTTTTTGGCCAGGACTTGGTTCATCGCGTGATCTCTCCAATATGCTCATTCACGCCCCTACCATGCACCCGAAACGGGACAAATTGGAGGCGAATCCCTTGTCAATTCGGGCTGTCTCCATTAAGGGGACGGCGGTTTCCCGGGAGTATTTATCATGGCTTTTAAGGTCGCGGTGGTCGGCGCCACCGGCAATGTCGGCCGCGAAATTCTCAGCATTCTGGCCGAACGCAAGTTTCCGGTCTCGGAAGTCATTCCGCTTGCCTCCAAGGCCAGCGCCGGCAACGAAGTCTCGTTCGGCGAGAAAGATATCCTCAAGGTCCGGGACCTCGAAACCTTCGACTTCCGGGGCGTCGATATCGGCTTGTTCTCGCCGGGCGCGAAAGTGTCGGCCATCCATGCGCCGCGTGCCGCCAAGGCGGGCACCGTGGTGATCGACAACACCTCGCAGTTCCGCATGGACATGGACGTGCCGCTGGTCGTACCCGAGGTGAACCCCGAGGCGATCGCCCAGCACGACAAGCGTGGCATCATCGCCAATCCCAATTGCTCGACCATCCAGATGGTGGTCGCGCTGAAGCCGCTACACGACATCGCCAAGATCAAACGCGTCGTGGTCGCGACCTATCAATCCGTCTCGGGCGCCGGCCGCGCCGCGATGGACGAATTGTTCACTCAGACGCGCGGCGTCTACGTCAACGACGCGATGAGCCACGAGCATTTCACCAAGCAGATCGCGTTCAACGTCATTCCGCACATCGACATCTTCATGGACGACGGCTCGACCAAGGAAGAATGGAAGATGGTGGCGGAGACCAAGAAGATCCTCGATCCCAACATCGCGGTGAGCGCGACCTGCGTGCGCGTGCCGGTGTTCATCAGCCACGGCGAGGCGATCAACATCGAGTTCGAGACTCCGATCACCGAGGATCAGGCGCGCCGCGCGCTGACCAACGCGCCGGGCGTGCTCGTGGTCGATCACCGCGCCAATGAAGGCTATGTCACGCCGGTCGAAGCGGCGGGCGAAGACGCGGTCTATGTCAGCCGCATCCGCAAGGACCCGACGGTGCCGAACGGCCTCTCCATGTGGGTGGTGGCCGATAATCTGCGTAAGGGCGCCGCGCTCAACGCGGTGCAGATCGCCGAAACGCTGGTCGGCGGTTATCTGAAGAAGCGCACGCCGACGCCGCAAAGTGCCCTTTAAACGGGCCTAACCGTGAACGCGCCGCGCGCCCGTCGCAGCGTTCTCTTCCTGCCGGGTGACAAGCCGCGCACGCATGAAAAGGCGCGCGGTCTCGCCGCGGACGGGTTGATTTTCGATCTCGAGGATTCGGTGGCGCCCGATGCCAAGGAAGCGACGCGCGCGCAAATCGCGGCGTCGCTGGCGGCGGGCGGCTATGGCGCGCGCGAGTTGGTTGTCCGCGTGAACGGCGCGGGAACATCGTGGCAGGAAGACGATCTGCGCTTTGCCGCGACGCAACCGATCGCGGCAATATTGCTGCCCAAAGTCGATGACCCGGCGCAGGTGCGCGCGGCGGAAAGCATTCTCGACGCGGCGGGCGCCGGGGCGGACCTCGCGATCTGGTGCATGATGGAGACGCCGCTCGCGTTTCTGAATGCCGCCGCGATCGCCGCGTCCAGTCGACGCGTCGGCGCGCTGGTGATGGGGACCGAGGATCTCGGCAAGGATCTGCGCACCCGCAAGCTGCCCGACCGCGCCGCGTTCGCCACCGCGCTGCAGCTTTGCGTGCTGGCGGCGCGCGCGCATGGTTTGACGCCGCTCGATTCCGTCTATGCCGATTTCGGCGACGCGCAAGGCTTTGCCGCGCAATGCCGCCAAGGCCGCGATTGGGGATTCGCCGGCAAGACATTGATCCATCCCGGACAAATCGGTCCGGCCAACGACGCGTTCGGGCCGAGCGCGCAAGAACTCGACGAGGCGCGCCGAATCATTGCCGCGTTCGCGGCAGCGACGGCGGCGGGAAAAGGTATCGCCGCGCTCGACGGAAGGATGATCGAAAAACTCCACGTCGAGAGCGCCAAGGCGCTGCTCGCGCTGGCCGCCGCGACGACTCCTTAGGGTCGTCACTTATCCCCAGGGTTTTCCACAAATTCCGCAATGCAGCACTGTGGCGTGCGGCGTTGACTTGCCCATCCCCTCGGGGTTAAACCAACGCCGCCTCACGTTTTCGCCCTTCCCGCCCGCGATCGAGCCGAGAATCTCCGGATGTCGCACGCCCAACGGCCGTTATCGCCCCATCTGCAAATCTACAAGCCGCAGCTCACGACGGTTCTGTCGATCGTGCATCGCGCGACCGGGATCGCCCTGGCGGCCGGCACCATCCTGCTGGTCTGGTGGCTCCTGGCCGCCGCGATCGGCCCGGACGCCTTCGCCACCGCCCAGGCCTTCTGGTTCTCGTGGATCGGCCGGCTGATGCTCTTCGGCTGGACCTGGTCGCTGATGTACCATTTGTGCAACGGCCTGCGTCATCTGGCCTGGGATGCCGGCTGGGGCTTCGAGCTGAAACAGGCCTATCTCTCGGGCTGGATTGTGGTCACGGCCAGCGTGGTCCTGACGGTCGTCGCCTGGGTCGCCGGCTATGCGGTACGGGGCTAGGCGATGAACGAAGACACCCGCCTTCGCACCCCGCTTGGCCGCGCGGTCGGCCTCGGCTCTGCCAAGGAAGGCGTCGCTCACTGGTGGGCGCAACGCGTTACCGCCGTCGCGCTCGTCCCGCTGGTGATCTGGTTCGTCATCGACATCATCGCGCTGACCGGTTCGCCGCGCGGCGCCGTCGTCGCCTGGCTGCATGCGCCGTTTCCGGCGATCGCCACCGTCCTGCTGCTGATCGCGGTCTTCTATCACATGGCGCTCGGGCTGCAGGTCGTGATCGAGGACTACGTCCACAGCGAATGGCTGAAGATCTCGGCGATCGTGCTCAACAAGCTCGTCGCTTTCGCGCTCGCCGCCGCGGGCATCTTCGCGGTGCTGCGCATCGCGTTCCAGGGATAAGAAACGATGCCGCAAGCCTATCCGGTCACCGAGCATCTCTATGACGTCATCGTCGTGGGCGCCGGCGGCGCCGGCCTGCGCGCGACGCTCGGCATGGCGGCGGCCGGCCTCAAGACCGCCTGCGTCACCAAGGTATTCCCGACCCGCTCTCACACTGTCGCGGCGCAGGGCGGTATCGGCGCCGCGCTCGGCAACATGGGCGAAGACGACTGGCGCTGGCACATGTACGACACGGTCAAGGGCTCCGACTGGCTCGGCGACCAGGACGCGATCGAATACATGTGCCGCGAGGCGATCCCCGCGGTCATCGAGCTCGAACATTTCGGCGTGCCGTTCTCACGCACCGAAGACGGCAAGATTTATCAGCGCCCGTTCGGCGGCCACACCGTCAATTACGGCGGCGAGATGGCCAAGCGCGCGGCCGCCGCCGCCGATCGCACGGGCCACGCGATCCTGCACACGCTCTATCAGCAATGCCTCAAGGCCGACGCCGAGTTCTTCGTCGAGTATTTCGCCATCGACCTGATCATGGACGAGGAAGGCACCTGCCGCGGCGTGCTCGCCTGGAATCTCGCCGACGGCACGCTGCATCGTTTCCGCGCGCACATGGTGGTGATGGCGACCGGCGGTTATGGCCGCGCCTATTTCTCCTGCACCTCGGCGCATACCTGCACCGGCGACGGCAACGCGATGGTGTTGCGCGCCGGTCTGCCGCTGCAGGACATGGAGTTCGTCCAGTTCCACCCGACCGGGATTTACGGCGCGGGCTGCCTGATCACCGAAGGGGCGCGCGGCGAGGGCGGTTACGTCACCAATTCCGAGGGCGAGCGCTTCATGGAGCGCTATGCGCCGTCGGCCAAGGATCTCGCCTCGCGCGACGTGGTCAGTCGCGCGATGACGATCGAGATCAACGAAGGTCGCGGCTGCGGTCCCTTGAAGGACCACATCATGCTCCATCTCGAGCATCTCGATCCGAAGGTGTTGCACGAGCGCCTGCCCGGCATTTCCGAAACCGCGAAGATTTTCGCCGGCGTCGAAGTGACGCGCGAGCCGATTCCGATCCTGCCGACCGTGCATTACAACATGGGTGGCATCCCGACGAACCATTACGGCCAGGCCCTGTCGCCGACCGCCGACGATCCCGATCACATCGTGCCGGGCCTGATGGCGATCGGCGAAGCAGCCTGCGTTTCGGTGCATGGCGCCAATCGTCTCGGCACCAACTCGCTCTTGGACATCGTGGTGTTCGGCCGCGCCGCCGCGCTGAAGACCGCCGAGATCGTGAAGCCCGGCCAGGCGCACAAGCCGCTGCCGGTCAATCGCGAGGAAGGTGCGCTCG
Organism: uncultured Rhodospirillales bacterium; assembly: GCA_903828515.1. Taxonomy (GTDB): domain Bacteria; phylum Pseudomonadota; class Alphaproteobacteria; order ATCC43930; family CGMCC-115725; genus CAIKMD01. Next base: position 39,972 of record CAIKMD010000006.1, read on the forward strand.
CGCGTTTCGACCGTTTGCGCAACGCCAAGGGCAAGCTCAAGACCGCCGAGATTCGCGCGGCGATGCAGCAGGTCATGCAAAAGGACTGCGCGGTCTTCCGCACCGCCGAGACGCTCGAAGCCGGCGCCAAGAAGATCGACGAGATCGCGGCGTCGGCCGCTGATATCGCGGTCAGCGACCGCTCGATGGTGTGGAACAGCGATCTGGTCGAAGCGCTCGAACTCGAAAATCTTCTGGCCCAGGCGAAGGTCACGATCCACGGCGCGGTCAATCGCACCGAAAGCCGCGGCGCCCATGCGCGCGAGGATTATCCCAATCGCGACGACGTGAAGTGGATGGTGCACACCGTGTCGTGGCTCGGCGCCGACGCCAAGGTGAAGCTGACGACGCGACCGGTGCACATGTACACGATGTCGAACGAGGTTCAGGTCTTTCCGCCCAAAGCGCGCGTCTATTGAGGCATCATGGCTGAGTTCTCGCTTCCGCAAAATTCCAAGGTCGGCACCGGCACGACGCATCCGGCGCCCGGCGGTGCCAAGCGCACGAAAGCGTTCAAGGTCTATCGCTGGAATCCGGACGACGGCAAGAACCCGGTCGTCGATACCTATACGATCGATCTCGATAAATGCGGTCCGATGGTGTTGGACGCGCTGATCAAGATCAAGAACGAGACCGACACCACGCTGACCTTCCGCCGCTCGTGCCGCGAGGGCATTTGCGGTTCCTGCGCGATGAACATCGACGGCACCAACACGCTCGCTTGCCTGAAGGCGATCGACGACGTGAAGGGCGACGTCAAAATCTATCCGCTGCCGCATATGCCGGTGATCAAGGACCTGGTTCCCGATCTCGAACACGTCTATGCGCAATACCGCTCGATCGAGCCGTGGCTGCAGGCGGAATCGGCGCCGCCGCCCGATCGCGAGCGCCGCCAGTCGGTGGCCGAACGGCAAAAGCTCGACGGGATGTGGGAATGCATCCTGTGCTTTTGCTGCACGACGAGCTGCCCGTCCTATTGGTGGAACGGCGAGCGCTATCTCGGCCCGGCGATCCTGCTGCAGGCCTATCGCTGGCTCGCCGACAGCCGCGACGAGAAGACTGGCGCGCGGCTCGATGCGCTCGAGGATCCGTTCCGCCTCTATCGCTGCCACACCATCATGAACTGCACAAAGACCTGTCCCAAAGGCCTCAACCCGGCCAAGGCGATCGGCGAGATCAAGCAGATGATGGTCGCCCGCCGTTGACGGCGGAAGGCGCTGCATCCTGAACCAGGCCGACCGTCAAGCCGGGCCGCTCGCCCTCTTTCATTCCCGACTGACTGCCGGCGAGATCGTCGCCGACGACATGCAGGAGCGCGCGGTCGTGAAGCTGCAGCTCCTGTGGGAGCGGTTGCGCGATTACGATCCGGCGGCCAAGCAAAGCTGGCGCGTGCGGCTCGGGTTCGCCAGTCCGCGCCCGGTGCCGCGCGGCATCTACATTCATGGCCGGGTCGGGCGCGGAAAATCCATGCTGATGGATGCGTTCTTCGCCACGGCGACACCTGCGAAAAAACGCCGCGTGCATTTCTACGCGTTCATGGCCGAGGTGCATGCCCGCATCCATGCGCGGCGCGAGGAAAAGGGCGATCCGATTCCGCCGGTCGCCGCTGCTATCGCCGCCGAGGCGACCTTGTTGTGCTTCGACGAATTTCATGTCGTCGACATTGCCGATGCGATGATCCTCGGCCGGTTGTTCGCCGCGCTCTGGGATTCCGGCGTCGTCGTGGTGGCCACTTCGAATCGCGCGCCCGAGATGCTCTATGCGGGCGGGTTGCAGCGCGAACGGTTCCTGCCGTTCATCGACCTGCTGAAGCAAAAGCTCGACGTGGTCCAGCTCGACGGGCCGCGCGATTATCGGCTGGCGCGCTTCGCGGGCCGGCAAGTCTATTTCACCCCGATCGACGATCAATCCTATCGCGCGCTCGAACACGCCTTTGGCGATCTGACCGACAACGCATCCGCTGTCGTCGAAGCGGTGACGGTGCTGGGTCGCGAGGTGAAAGTGCCGCGCGCCGCCAAGGGCGTGGCGTGGTTCCAGTTCGACGAATTATGCGGCGCGGCGCTGGGCCCGCAGGATTTTCTCGCCCTGGTCGCGCGCTATCACACCTTCATCCTCGAAGCGATTCCGCGCCTCGGTGTCGAGCAGCGCAACGAGGCCAAGCGCTTCAACATCTTCATCGACGCGCTCTATGACGCGCACGGCAATCTGATCTGCTCGGCGGCGGCACCGCCCGAGAAATTGTACGAGAGCGGTGAAGGCGCCTTCGAGTTCCAGCGCACGGTGTCGCGGTTGTTGGAGATGCAAAGCGACGACTACATCGCGGCCAGAAAAGACGCCGATTAGTTATCCCTCTCCGCGCGAAGCGGGGAGAGGGCGGGGCCCATTGCGAAAGCAATGGGAGGGTGAGGTGTGGTTCCGTTTGCGCGACCCACCTCATCCGCTCGCTCACGCTCGCACCTTCTCCCCCCGCAAGCGGGCGGAGAAGGTTCATTGAGGGCCCTGTTAAAGCGACCCCCGCCGTACAATATCTAAGCCGCAATTTGCCTCTGGAGAGGAAACGATCATGAAACGGCTCGGTGTTGCCATCACGTCGGCGGTTCTATCGCTTGCCACGCTGCCCGCCTGGGCCCAGCAGGCCGGCGCGGATGCGCCGCCGCCAGGACCTTATGGGCATGGCGGGATGATGTGGGGCGGCGGCTACCACCATCACATGGGGTTCGGCTTCTTCCATCCGTTCCTGACGATCCTCGCCGTCATCCTCGTCATCGCGGTGTTCCGCCGCCTGTGGTGGCATCATCGCGGTTATGGTCGCTGGCGTCATGCCGGCATGGGCCATGGCAGCCCGGCCCTCGACATTCTCGAAGAGCGCTTCGTGAAGGGCGAGATTGCCAAAGAAGAGTTCGAGGAAAAGCGCAAGGCGCTCCGCCGCGGCTGTTTCTAAGGCGCGGTTCTAACCGCGCCCTACAAAGGGCATCTTGGTCGCCATCACCGTCATGGTGAGGACGTTGGCGTCCAAGGGCAGAGACGCCATGTAGATCACCGCGCGGGCGACGTGGTCGAGGTCGAGGACCGGCTCGGGCGCGATCTGGCCGTTGGCCTGGACGACGCCTGCCTTGAACTTGTCGGCCCAGCCGGTATCGGCGTTGCCGATGTCGATCTGGCCGCAGGCGATGTCGTATTTGCGTCCGTCGAGCGCGGTCGATTTGGTCAGGCCCAGCACGCCGTGCTTGGTCGCGGTATAGGGCGCGGTGTTGGGGCGCGGCGTGTGCGCGCCGATCGAGCCATTGTTGATGATCCGGCCGCCGCGCGGGTTCTGGTCCTTCATCAGCGCGAAGGCCGCGCGGGTGCAGAGGAACACGCCCGTCAGGTTGGCCGCGACCACCTCGGTCCATTTGGCGACCGGCAATTCCTCGATCGGCACCGACGGCGCGTTGACCCCGGCATTGTTGAACAGCAGGTCGAGCCGCCCGAAGCGCTGTTTGATCGCGGCGAAGAGGGCGGCGACCGATGCCTCGTCGCTGACATCGGCGGCGATGGCGACGGCTTTATCGCCGCCTTCGCGCGCCGCCGCGTCGAGCTTGTCGCGGGTCCGCCCGGTCAGGACCACGGCATAGCCTTCCTTCAGCAGCGCCAGCGCCGCCGCCTTGCCGATGCCGCTGCCGGCACCGGTGACGAGCGCGATTTTGTCGGCCATACCGATTCTCCTGGTCTGCCATTCCACGTCGCTCAAGTCTCGCGGATTGCCCGTTTTCGCGCCAGTGGTGGAAGCACTTACCCTTGCCGGAAAGGGCGAATCGCGGTAATACCCGCGCTATCAATTCAACAAGAGGTCTTCGATGGCACGCAAGAAAATCGCGCTGATCGGCGCGGGTCAGATCGGCGGCACGCTCGCCCTGCTTATCGGCATGAAGAATCTGGGCGACGTCGTGATGTGCGACGTGGTCGAAGGGGTGCCGCAGGGCAAATCCCTCGATCTGGCCGAGGCTTCGCCGGTCGAAGGGTTCGACGCCAGCTATACCGGCTCGAACGATTATTCCGCGATCGCCGGTGCCGATGTCGTGATCGTGACCGCCGGCGTGCCCCGCAAGCCGGGCATGAGCCGCGACGACCTCATCGGCATCAACGCCAAGATCGTCTCCGTGGTCGGCGCCGCGATCAAACAGCATGCGCCGAACGCGTTCGTCATCTGCATCACCAACCCGCTCGACGTGATGGTCTGGGTGATGCGCGAGGCAACCGGCCTGCCGCATAACCGGGTCGTCGGCATGGCCGGCGTGCTCGACAGCGCGCGTTTCCGCTACTTCCTCGCCGAGGAATTCAAGGTCTCGGTCGAAGACGTCACCGCCTTCGTGCTCGGCGGCCACGGCGACAGCATGGTGCCGCTGACCCGCTATTCGACGGTCGCCGGCATTCCGCTGCCCGACCTCGTGAAGATGGGTTGGACCACCCAGGAAAAGCTCGACAAGATCGTCCAGCGCACCCGCGACGGCGGCGGCGAGATCGTCAATCTCCTCAAAACCGGCTCGGCCTTCTACGCCCCGGCCTCGGCGGGCGTGGCGATGGCGGAGTCCTTCCTGCTCGATAAGAAGCGGGTTCTGCCCTGCGCCGCCTATCTGACCGGCCAATATGGGGTCAAAGACCTCTATGTCGGCGTGCCGGTGATCATCGGCGCCAAGGGCGTCGAAAAGATCGTCGAAATCGCCATGAACCCAGCGGAAAAGGCCGAATTCGACAAATCGGTCGAGGCCGTCCGGACCTTGTGCGATATCGGCAAGAAATTGCTGGCGGAGCAGGCCAAAGCCTGACCGCCGACGCCTAACGCCCGATTCGGAGCCGAAAAGCGCTCGAATCGGGCGTTCCTAACCTTTTGTTAAGCAAAAAAGAAACATTTAGGGGGTACGTATGGGGGGCCAATCCCCAAATGTATTGTCGTACCCTCGCAACCCGGAAACGTGATGTCCCAGCCTGATCAGACGAGCTTTCTCACCGGCCAGAACGCCGACTACATCGCCGAGCTTCACGCCCGCTACCTCGACAATCCCGCGAGCGTCGACCAGAGCTGGCAGGAATTCTTCGCCGAACTGGGCGATGATCAGGAAGACGTCGAGAAGGAGCTGACGGGGCCGGGCTGGGGCAAGCCCCCCGGTGCCCAGATCATCAACGGCCACGCCGTGCCGGTCGCGGCGGCCATCGCGCCGGCGACCAACGGCCACGCCGCCGACGCCCTGCCGCAGGAAGTCCGCCAGGCGGCGCTCGATTCGGTGCGCGCGATGAACCTCATCCGCGCCTATCGCACCCGCGGCCACATGATCGCCGATCTCGATCCGCTCAACCTCTGTAACCGGACCTATCACCCGGATCTCGATCCCGCGACCTACGAATTCACCGATGCCGACTACGACCGCCCGATCTTCGTCAACCGGCTCCTCGGTTTCTCGATCGCGACGCTGAAGGACATTCTCATCGCCCTCAAGGCGACCTATTGCGAGAAGGTCGGCATCGAATACATGCACATCCAGGAACTCGAGCAGCGCCAATGGATTCAGGCGCGCATCGAAGTGCCGCGCAACCACACCGAATTTACCCTGCTCGGCAAGCGCGCGATCCTGCAGCGTCTGACCGACGCGGAAATGTTCGAACGCTTCTGCGACAAGCGCTACACCGGCACCAAACGCTTCGGCGTCGATGGCGGCGAGGCATTGATCCCGGCGCTCGAACAGGTGATCAAGCGCGGCGGCCAGCTCGGCATGAAAGAGCTGGTGATCGGCATGCCGCATCGCGGTCGCCTCAACGTGCTCACCAACATGATGGGCAAGCCGTTCTCGGCCGTGTTCTCGGAGTTCCAGGGCAATTCCGCCAACCCCGAAGATGTCCAGGGTTCGGGCGACGTGAAATACCATCTCGGCACCTCGTCGGACCGCGCCTTCGACGGCACGACGGTTCATCTCTCGCTGCAAGCCAATCCGTCGCATCTCGAAGCCGTGAACCCCGTGGTACTCGGCAAGGTGCGCGCCAAGCAGCGTCAGCGCGGCGACACCGAACGCAACGAAGTCGTCGGCCTCCTCATGCATGGCGACGCGGCTTTCGCGGGCCAGGGTCTGGTTGCCGAGTCGCTCGATCTGTCCGATCTCAAAGGCTATCGCACCGGCGGCACCATCCATTTCGTCGTCAACAACCAGATCGGCTTCACCACCAGCCCGGCTTACGCGCGCAGCGGTCCGTACTGCACGGAAGTCGCCAAGGAAGTTCAGGCGCCGATCTTCCACGTCAACGGTGACGATCCCGAAGCCGTCGTGCACGTGACGCGCATCGCCACCGAATTTCGTCACCGCTTCAAGAAGGACGTGGTGATCGACATCTTCTGCTATCGCCGCCACGGCCATAACGAAGGCGACGAGCCGTCTTTCACCCAGCCGATCATGTATCGCGCGATCGCCGCCCATCCCTCGACGCGCGAGATCTACGCCAAGCGCCTCGTCGCCGAAGGCGTGGTGACCGACGCCGACGTCGACAAGATGGCGCAGGACTTCACCGCCAATCTCGAAACCGCTTACGAAGCGTCGAAGAGCTACAAGCCCAACAAGGCCGATTGGCTCGAAGGCGCCTGGACCGGCCTGCAGGCCGCTTCGGGCGAGGATCGCCGCGGTGAAACCGCGGCGCCGATGGAGCTGCTGAAAGAAGTCGGCGCGGCGCTGACCACGGTACCCGAAGGCTTCAGCCTCAATTCAAAGATCAAACGCCAGCTCGACGCCAAGCGTCAGGCGATCGACACCGGCGAGGGCATCGACTGGGCGACCGGCGAAGCGCTCGCGTTCGGCACGCTCTGCGCCGAAGGCACGTTCGTGCGTCTCTCGGGTCAGGATTCGGGCCGCGGCACGTTCTCGCAACGCCATTCGGTGCTGGTCGATCAGGAAACCGAGGCGCGCCACATTCCGTTGACGCAGGTGCGCGAGGGCCAGGCGCCGTTCGAAGTGATCGACAGCCCGCTGTCCGAAGCCGCCGTGATGGGTTTCGAATACGGCTACAGCCTTGCCGAGCCGCATGCGCTGATCCTGTGGGAAGGCCAGTTTGGCGATTTCGCCAACGGCGCGCAGGTCATCATCGACCAGTTCCTCGCCTCGGGCGAATCGAAATGGCTGCGCATGTCGGGCGTCGTGCTGCTCCTGCCGCATGGTTATGAAGGCCAGGGACCGGAACATTCCTCGGCCCGGTTGGAGCGCTATCTCCAGCTGAGCGGCGAGGACAATTGGCAGGTTTGCAACCTGACCAGCTCGGCGAATTACTTCCACGCCCTGCGCCGTCAGGTTCGCCGCGACTTCCGCAAGCCGCTTATCATCATGACGCCGAAGTCGATGCTGCGCGCGCCGGAATTCGCCTCGAAGCTCGCCGATATGGGCCCCGGCACGTCGTTCCATCGCGTCTTCGACGATGCTGCGATTGCCGATCCGGCGAAAGTCACCCGCGTGATCCTGACCACCGGCAAGGTGCATTTCGATCTCGCCGCGCATCGCCGCAATCAGAAGATCGAGGACATCGCGCTGGTGCGGATCGAACAGCTTTATCCGTTCCCCTACAACACGCTGGCCCAGGTGCTCGGGCGCTACAAGAACGCCGAGTTCGTGTGGTGCCAGGAAGAGCCCGAGAACATGGGCGCGTGGAATTTCGTGGATCGCAAGATCGAGCGCGTGCTGTCGAAGCTCGATGTGAAAGGCAAGCGCCCGCGTTACGTCGGCCGGCCCGAAGCCGCGTCGACCGCGACCGGTAATCTGAGACGTCATAACGCGGAACAGGCGCGGCTCGTCGCCGAAGCGCTGGCCTAAGCGGCCAAGGGGGGAAACATGGCAACCGAGATCAAAGTCCCGGCACTGGGTGAATCCGTTACCGAGGCAACCGTCGCGCGCTGGCTGAAACAGCCGGGCGATACGGTGGCACTCGATGATCCACTCGTCGAACTCGAAACCGACAAAGTCACGCTCGAAATCAACGCGCCGGCCGCCGGCACGCTGATCGAAATCGTCGTGCCGGAAAGCAGCAATGTCGGCGTTGGCGCCGTACTCGGCCTCATCGGTGAGGGCGCGGCGAAACCCGCCCCCGCCGCTGCGAAGCCGGCCCCTGCCGCCGCCAAACCCGCGCCCGCCGCTCCGGCGCCGAAGCCTGCCGCACCCGCCAGCAACGGCGCCGACGTGCTCGCGCGCTCGGGTCCCGCCGTGCGCAAGGCCGTCGCCGATTCCGTCGTCGATGCGTCGAAGATCGCAGCCACGGGCAAGGACGGTCGCCTGACCAAAACCGATATCGCTTCTGCCGCGGCGAAACCCGCCGCACCCGCGCCACAGACACCGCGCGAACCCGGCGCCCGCGAAGAACGCGTGCGGATGACGCGGCTGCGCAAGCGCATCGCCGAACGTTTGAAAGAAGCCCAGAACACCGCCGCCATGCTCACCACCTTCAACGAGGTGGACATGACCGAGGTGATGGCGCTGCGCGAACGCTATCGCGACAGTTTCGAGAAGGCGCATGGCGTGAAGCTCGGCTTCATGTCGATCTTCGCCAAGGCCTGCATCGTCGCGCTGAAGGAAATCCCGGCGGCCAATGCCGAGATCGACGGCGACGACATCGTCTACAAGAACCATTACGACGTCGGTATCGCGGTCGGCACCGAGCAGGGCCTGGTCGTGCCGGTCGTGCGCGACGCCGATCTGCTGAGCTTCGCCGAAATCGAAAAGCGAGTGGCCGATCTGGGCCGCCGCGCGCGCGACGGCAAGCTCGCGCTCGAGGAACTCTCGGGCGGCACGTTCACGATCACCAATGGCGGCGTCTACGGCTCGCTCTTGTCGACGCCCATTCTCAATCCGCCGCAATCGGCGATCCTCGGCATGCACAAGATCGAAAAGCGCCCGCATGTGATCGGTGACAAGATCGAGGCGCGGCCGATGATGTATCTCGCGCTCTCCTACGATCACCGCATCATCGACGGACGCGAGGCGGTCACCTTCCTCGTGCGGGTCAAGGAATGCATCGAGGACCCACAGCGCATGTTGTTCGGCGTCTGAATCATGGCCGACAGCTACGACGTCATCGTGATCGGTTCGGGTCCGGGCGGCTATGTCGCGGCGATCCGCGCGGCACAGCTCGGGATGTCTGTTGCGTGTATCGACAAACGCGCGAGCCCTGGCGGCACCTGCCTCAATATCGGCTGCATCCCGTCGAAGGCCTTGCTCGAATCCTCTCATAAATTCGAGGAAGCGGGTCACGCGCTGGCGGTTCACGGCATCAAGATGGGCAAGCCCGAACTCGATCTGGCCGTCATGCTGGCGCGCAAGGACAAGGTCGTCGGCGAGAACACCAAGGGCGTCGAGTTTCTCTTCCGGAAAAACAAAGTCGATTTCGTCAAAGGCGCGGCGAAGATCACCGCGAAGAACAAGGTCGAGGTCGAGGGCAAGACCCTGACCGCGAACAAGGCGATAATCGTCGCCACCGGCTCCGACAGCGTCGGCCTGCCCGGCATGACGATCGACGAGAAGACCATCGTCAGTTCGACCGGCGCGCTGTCCTTGTCGGCGGTGCCGAAGCACCTCGTCGTCGTGGGCGGCGGCTATATCGGGCTCGAGATGGGTTCGGTGTGGAAGCGTTTGGGATCGCAAGTCACCGTGGTCGAATTCCTCGACCGCATCACCCCGACGATGGACATGGAAGTCGGCAAGGCCTTGCAGGCCTCGCTGACCAAACAGGGTTTCACCTTCCGCCTCTCGACCAAGGTCATGGGCGCGAAGAAGACGAAAGACGGCATCACCCTCTCGCTCGATGCGGCGCAGGGCGGCAAGCCCGAGGAACTGGCTTGCGACGTCGTGCTGGTCTCGGTCGGTCGGCGTCCGTTTACCGACGGGCTCGGTCTCGAGACGGTCGGCGTCGCGCTCGACAACAAGGGCCGCATCACGGTCGATGCGAAATTCGCCACCAACGTGCCGGGCATCTATGCGATCGGCGACGTGATCACCGGACCGATGCTGGCGCACAAGGCGTCGGAAGAAGGCGTCGTGCTGGTCGAAACACTCGCGGGCCAGAAACCGCATGTCGATTACGACGCCATCCCGGCAGTGATCTTCACCCATCCCGAAGTGGCCTCGGTCGGCAAGACCGAGGAAGAATTGAAGGCCGCGAACGTGGCCTATCGCGTCGGCAAGTTCCCGTTCACCGCCAATGGCCGCGCGCGCGCGAATGCCGATACCGAGGGCTTCGTCAAAATCATCGCGGACACGGCGAGCGACAAAGTACTGGGCGTTCACATCATCGCGGCCGATGCCGGCACGATGATCGCGGAAGCGGCCCTGGCGATGGAATTTGGCGCCAGCGCCGAGGACATCGCGCGTACCGTCCACGCGCATCCGACGCTCAACGAGGCGGTCAAGGAAGCCGCCCTCGCCGTCGAAGGCCACCCGATCCATATCTGAGCCGACGCCATGAATGGCGAGGGCGTTGTGCAACAAAGTTTGCGCTCGTCCGCTTGGCTCGTCGCTCTGCTGATGCTGACCATGATGCTGGGTCTGCTCGGCACGGCGAGCTTTGCCGCGCTTCAGCCCGACTTCGCCGTGTTGTGGAATCTCACCAACACGGAGTCGGGATGGATCAACGGGATCTTCTTTGCCGGCTATGTCGCGGCGGTGCCGGCATTGGTCGGATCGACCGATCGCGTCGACCCGCGCAGCGTCTATCTGCTTTCGCTGATCGTCGGCGGCGCTGCGGCGCTGGGTTTTGCATTTCTCGCGCAAGGGTTCTGGACCGCGATGGTCTTTCGCACCCTCGCCGGGATCGGCGTTGCCGGCATTTATATGCCGGGTCTGAAACTTCTCACCGACCGCATCGACGGACGGGGTCAGCCGCGCGCGGTCGCGATCTATACGACCGGATACAGTCTTTCGAGCGCGCTCTCGCTCGTCGCGACCACGGCAATCGCCGATCTCGCCAACTGGCAGACGGCGTTTGCCGCCGGCGGGATTGGCGGCGCGATCGGGTTCGTGCTGATCTGGCGCTGCGTCGCGCCGTCGCCGCCGAAACCGGGGCTCGCGCGGGCAGCCCTCGATTTCCGTCCGGTCATTCGCAATCGTGCCGCGCTCGCGTTCATCCTGGCTTATGGCGGCCACAGTTTCGAGCTCTTCGCCTATCGCTCATGGCTGGTCGCCTATCTCGTCTATATCGGTCTGGTCGATCACGACAGCGCGGGACTTGCCGTCGCGGGCTGGGTCGGCGCCGCCATTCAACTCGTCGGCATGGCGAGTAGTTTGTGGGGTGCCGAGATCGCGGCACGTGCCGACCGCCGCACGATCATTGGCCGGATCATGCTGTTCTCGTTCGTCGCGGCGACGGCGACCGGGTTCGGTTCCGTCCTGCCGCTGGTTGCCGTGGTGGGGCTTTGCCTGATCCACAATCTCGCCATCATGGGCGATTCGGCGGCGCTGACCGGTGGCGTCGTCATCGCCTCGGCGGTCGAAGAGCGTGGCGCGACGCTCGCGCTGCATACGATCTGCGGCTTCACCGGTGGTTTCCTCGGTCCGTTGGCCACCGGCATCGCACTCGACATCGGCGGTGGCGCGACGAGTTATTGGGCCTGGGGCCTGGCTTTCATGACGATGGGCTTGGGGTCGGCGCTCGCCCGCATCGCCATCGCGCGAGTCTAGTTCTTGGCGCGCGGATGCGCCTTGTCGTAGACCGCCAGTAACCGCGCCGAATCGACGGCGGTGTAACGCTGTGTCGTCGATAGGCTGGCATGGCCGAGCAATTCCTGAATCGCGCGCAGATCGGCGCCGCCGCCCAAGAGATGCGTCGCGAAACTGTGGCGCAACGCATGCGGTGTCGCGTGTTCGTCGAGCCCCAAGAGCGCGCGTAATTGCGCCATCTGGCCCTGGACCTGACGCGGGTTGAGAACCTTGCCGCGCGTGCCGACGAAGAGTGGTCCGTCTTGCGTGAGTTCGTGCGGACAAGCTTCGATGTAATCGCTGACGGCTTCCGCGACCGCCGGCAGCACCGGCACCATGCGCGCCTTGTTACCCTTGCCGGTGATGGTGATGGCGCCAGGTTTCACGGGTGCTGCGCGGCGCGACAGCGACAATGCCTCGCCGATGCGCAAGCCGCCGCCATAGAGCAGCATGAAGATGGCAAGGTTGCGCTTGTTCTCCCATGGCCGCGACCCCAGCGTTGCCGCGAGTTCGAGCGCGTCGTCGGCTTCCTCGACGGTCAGGGCTTTCGGCACCGATTTCGGAATCTTCGGCGAGCGCACGGAGGCGAGCGCCGCGTTCTTCACCAGGTCGCGGCGATCGAGAAAGCGGAAGAAACCACGCAACACCGACATCGCGCGCGCTGATGAACTGCGTTTCAGATCGTCGCCGCTGCGCCGCGCCAGCCAGGCACGAAAATCGGCGGTGCTCAGGGTTTCGAGCATAGAGAGACCGGGCAACCCGCCCTGATGCTGTCCCAGAAAATCGAGGAACAGCGCGAGGTCGCGCCCATAGGCGGCGATGGTGTGCGGCGAGGAGCGTCGTTCGGAGGTCAGCCAGGATTGCCATGCGGCGATGGCGTCGAGCAGGTCGGGTTTGGCGGCGAAGCGCGACGACGCGATCGCCGCGGGACCGGCGGTGGCCTTCAGATCGGCAGGTCGAGCCATGCCGCGATGGTGATGCCGAGCGCGCGGGCGAGGAACGAGATCAGTTCGGTGCCCTGGCCGGCCTGGAACTTACCGGCCTTGCGGGTGCCGATGCAGAGCAGACCGGGCGGCGCCTTCGGGCTGACCGGCAGGCGGATCAATGCCGCCGAGCGCACCAGCCCGGCGCCGTCGCCGAACAACACGGGATCGGCATGCTCGTCGGATTGAAAGACGACATCGTGATCGGTGCCGAGCAGGGCGGCGACCGTGCCGGGTTCCAAAATCTGCACGCCGTGATGGGCGATGCGGGGTTTCACATGATTGGCGCTTGGACGCTCGACCGCGATGGTCACCACATCAGCGTCGATCAATGCCGCGAGATCGGTGGTGACGACCTGAATGAGCTGCTCGAAGGTCGAAGCGGCCATGATCGCCAGCACCGCGCCATGGACCCGCGCCTGGGCGGCAAGGTTGGCGCGGCTGGTCGAGATGAGGCTTTTCTGCTGCGCCTTCAGACGGGCCAGTTCGGCGCGCTGGTGCTGCACCATGAAATGCTGCATGTCGATCACGCGGTCGCCGCGATCGAGCTTCGGCGGGGTCAGCACGTCGAGCAGATCGGGATGCTCGATCAGGAAATCGGGATGGCGGCGCAGGAAAGTGGCGACCTGCTCGGCTGAGGGAACCGGTGCGGTGACCGCCGGTGCCGGCAACACGGCGGCGGGCGCCGTGGGACCGGTCACGAGCGGCGGCAACACGGGCTTGTCCTGCGGCAGATCCATAACCTTTTCCTGAACGACTCTCGTCTTTGCTATTCGGCGGCGACCTTCTCGCCGTCGGCCAAAATCGACTGCCCGGTCTTTTTCCAATCCGCGAGGAAGGTCGCGAGACCTTTCTCGGTCAGCGGATGCGCGAACATCTGGCGCAACACCGCCGGCGGCAAGGTTCCGACATGCGCGCCCATCCGGGCGGCCTCGGTCACATGCATCGGGCTGCGGATGGAGGCGACGAGGACCTCGGTCTTGAAATGGGGATAGTTGCGATAGATTTCCACGATCTCGCGAATGAGCTCCATGCCGCTCTGGCCGATATCGTCGAGTCGTCCGACGAAGGGCGAGATGAAGCTGGCGCCGGCCTTGGCCGCGAGGATCGCTTGCGCCGACGAAAAGCACAACGTCACGTTGACCATCGTGCCTTCGGAACTGAGCACCTTGCAGGCTTTCAGGCCGTCAGGCGTGAGCGGCACCTTGACCGTGACGTTCTTGGCGATCTTGGCGAGCTTGCGGCCTTCGGCGAGCATCGTCGCGGTATCGGTCGCGGTGACTTCGGCGCTGACCGGTCCCGGAACGACGGCGCAGATTTCGCGCACCACGTCGAGGAATTGTCGTCCGGTCTTTGCGACCAGCGACGGGTTGGTGGTGACGCCGTCGACGAGGCCGGTTGCGGCCAGGTCGCGGATTTCGGCGAGGTCGGCGGTATCGATAAAGAATTTCATGCGCGTGCCTCTGTTGCTCGCCTCTGTCGCGCCCACCCCTGTCGTCGACAAGTGGCGCATGAGGTGCTTTGGTCTTAAAAGTCTAGCCCATGCCCGAGCGCCACGCCAGTTCTGCCGAGCCTGCGGAGCGACGCGTGAGCGTACTGCTGCCGCTGCCGCTTGCCGGCGCGTATGATTATCGCGTGCCGTCCGACATGAACGTGGCACTGGGCGATTTCGTTGCCGTGCCGCTGGGCCGCCGCAAGCTCACCGGCGTGGTGTGGGGCGATGCGTCGGGCGATGTCGCGCCGGGCAAGCTGAAAGAAATTGCCGAGCGTTTGCCGGCGCCGCCCTTGTCGGACGAATTGCGCCGCCTCGTGGATTGGGTCGCGAATTACACGCTGTCGCCGGCGGGCGCCGTGCTGCGCATGGCGATGAGCGTGCCCGATGCGCTGCTGCCGCCGCGTCCGATGACGGCCTATGGATTGAGCGAAAAAGGCCGCGTCGCGCTTGACGATCTCTCGGTGATGACCAAAACGCGCGCGCGGGTGCTGCAGGTCGTCGCTGACGGCGCGCCCGAGCCCGCCGCCGATCTGGCGCGGCGGGCAGCGTCGAGCACGAGCGTGGTGCGCGCGCTGGCTGACGCGGGTTATCTCGCGATGATCGAGTTGCCGCGCCGCCTGCCGCCCGATGTGCCCGATTTTCGCCATGCCGGGCCGACCCTCTCGCCGGCGCAGACCGAGGCCGCGCGCGAATTGTGCGAGAAGGTCGATGCCGGCGGCTTCTCGGTCACGCTGCTCGACGGCGTCACCGGTTCGGGCAAGACCGAAGTTTATTTCGCCGCCATCGCCGCGTGTCTCGCCAAGGGCAAACAGGCGCTGGTGCTGTTGCCCGAGATCGCGCTCTCGGCGCAGTTCCTCGCGCGCTTCGGCGAACGCTTCGGCGCGCCGCCGGTGCTGTGGCACTCGGAACTCGGCCACGCGCATCGCCGCGATAGCTGGCGCGATGTCGCCGAGGGCAAGGCGCCGGTCGTGGTCGGCGCGCGCTCGGCCCTGTTTCTGCCGTTCCCCGATCTCGGCCTCATCGTCATCGACGAGGAACAGGACGGTTCGTTCAAGCAGGAAGAAGGCGTGATCTATCACGCGCGCGACATGGGCGTGGTGCGCGCGTCGCTGGCGAAGATTCCGATCGCGCTGGTCTCGGCGACGCCGTCGCTCGAGACTCTCGTGAATATCGAGCAAGGCCGCTATCGCCGCCTGCACCTGCCGTCGCGCTTCGGCGTCGCGCGCTTGCCGGAAATCCGCATCGTTGACATGCGCGCCGAGCCGCCCGAGCGTCAGCGCTTTCTCTCGCCGCCTCTGGTGAAAGCGTTGACCGAAACGCTCGAAGCCGGCGAGCAGGCGATGCTCTTCCTCAATCGCCGCGGCTATGCGCCGCTGACCTTGTGCCGGACCTGCGGCCATCGGCTCGAATGTCCCAACTGCACCGCCTGGCTCGTCGAGCATCGCCTGGCGGGACGGCTGCAATGTCATCACTGCGGCCATAGCGAGACGTTGCCGCCGCTTTGTCCCCATTGCGGCGACGCCAAGAGCTTCGTGCCCTGCGGTCCCGGCATCGAGCGTCTGTCCGAGGAAATGACCGCACGGTTTCCCGACGCAAGGCTCGGCGTGATGGCGTCCGACACGCTGACCGGTCCGCGTTCGGCCGAACAGCTCATCCGCGCGGTCGAGGATCACAGCGTCGACGTGCTGATCGGCACGCAAGTGGTGGCGAAGGGCCATCACTTCCCGTTGCTGACGCTGGTCGGCGTGGTCGACGCCGATCTCGGCCTCGAAGGCGGCGATCTGCGCGCGGCCGAACGCACCTTCCAGCTCCTGCATCAGGTCTCGGGCCGGGCCGGCCGCGCCGAGCGGCCGGGCATCGTCCTCATTCAGACCTGGATGCCCGATAACGGCGTGATTGCCGCGCTCAAGGCCGACGACCGCGACCGCTTTTTCGCGCTTGAGGCGGAAAGCCGCAAAGCCCATGGCATGCCGCCGTTCGGCCGGCTTGCCGCGCTGATCATTTCGGGGCCGGACGATTCGTCCGCCGACCTGGCCGGCCGGGCCTTTGCCCGCACCGCGCCGCATCTGCCGGGGGTCGAGACGCTGGGGCCGGCCCCGGCGCCGCTGCGCCTGCTGCGCGGTCGCCACCGAAGGCGTTTCCTGGTCAAGGCGCGCCGCGACATCAATCTGCAGGCCGTCTTACGCGAATGGCTCGGCCGGGTGAAAGTGCCGAACAGCGTCCGGATTCAGGTCGATATCGATCCCTATAGCTTCATGTGAGGGCGGCAGCCGGCGGCGACCCGAAAAGGCCCCGATTCTTCCGGGACTTACCCGGTTGTCGCAGGGCGCACGCGGCGGGTTGCGCCGCAGCGACGCCCGTGTTAGAAACCGCGCGCTTTCCGGGCGGCCCGCCGAGGGGGCCTCACGATCACGGTGGCCGCAAAGAAAGCAAGTCTTTTCAGGTACTTCCGGCGCAAACGCGCTTCGTCCCGGATTAACGAGGGCTCTTTCGACGTGGCATCCGAAACCGCAGGCAACTCCGGCCTCGCCCAGCGCTACGCAGCGGCGCTCTACGAGCTTGCCGACGAAGCCAAGGCGCTCGACACCGTGGCCGACGATCTGCGTGGCCTGCGCGGCTTGATCGACGAGAGCGCCGATCTGCGCCGTCTGATCAAAAGCCCCGTGCTCGCGCGCGCCGATCAGGGCAAGGCGATGGACGCGCTGGCCGAACGCGCCGGCTTCCAGACGCTGATCCGCAACATTCTCGGGCTGCTCGCGCGCAACCGGCGCCTCTTTGTGCTGCCGGCGATCATCGACGCCTATCTCGCCGAACTGGCCCTGCGCCGCGGCGAAGTGACGGCGCAGGTGATTTCGGCGCAAGCGCTCACCGACACGCAACGCGCCGCGCTCGACGAGCGTCTGCGTCGCGCGGTGGGCGGCAAAGTCGCCATCGAATTGAGGGTCGATCCGAAACTTCTCGGCGGCCTGATCGTCAAGCTGGGCTCGCGCATGGTCGATGCGTCGCTCAGCAGCAAGCTGCACCGTCTGCAGCTCGCCATGAAGGGGGTTGGGTAACATGGAAATTCGCGCGGCGGAAATCTCCGCCATCCTGAAGCAGCAAATCGCCAATTTCGGCACCGAAGCGGATGTGGTCGAAGTCGGCCAGGTCCTTTCGGTCGGCGACGGCATCGCCCGCGTTTACGGCCTCGACAAGGTCCAGGCCGGCGAACTCGTCGAGTTCCCGAATGGGGTGAAGGGCATGGCCCTCAACCTCGAAACCGACAATGTCGGCGTCGTGATCTTCGGCGACGATAGCGGCATCAGCGAAGGCGCCACGGTGAAGCGCACCGGCGCCATCGTCGACGTGCCGATCGGTCGCGGTCTCCTCGGGCGCGTCGTCGACGCGCTGGGCAATCCGATCGACGGCAAGGGTCCGCTGAAAGACGTGACGCGTTCGCGCGTCGAAGTGAAGGCGCCCGGCATCATCCCGCGCCAATCGGTCAAAGAGCCGATGCAGACCGGTCTCAAGGCGATCGACGCGCTCGTTCCGGTCGGCCGCGGTCAGCGCGAACTGATCATCGGCGATCGTCAGACTGGCAAGACCGCCGTGGCGATCGACGCGTTCCTCAATCAAAAGGCGCTCAACGCCGGCGACGACGAATCGAAGAAGCTCTATTGCATCTATGTCGCGGTCGGTCAGAAGCGCTCGACCGTTGCCCAGATCGTGAAGACGCTGCAGGATTTCGGCGCGATGGAATACTCCATCGTGGTCGCCGCCACCGCGTCCGAGCCGGCGCCGCTGCAATTCCTCGCGCCCTATACCGGCTGCACCATGGGCGAATTCTTCCGCGACAACGGCATGCATGCCGTGATCGTGTATGACGATCTCTCGAAGCAGGCCGTCGCCTATCGCCAGATGTCGCTGCTGCTGCGCCGTCCGCCGGGCCGCGAAGCCTATCCCGGCGACGTGTTCTATCTTCACTCGCGCCTCTTGGAACGCGCGGCGAAGATGAACGACGAAAAAGGCGCGGGCTCGCTTACCGCCCTGCCGATCATCGAGACCCAGGCCGGCGACGTCTCGGCCTACATCCCGACCAACGTGATCTCGATCACCGATGGCCAGATCTTCCTCGAAACCGAATTGTTCTATCGCGGCATTCGTCCCGCCATCAACGTCGGCCTCTCGGTCAGCCGAGTCGGTTCGGCGGCGCAGATCAAGGCGATGAAGCAGGTCGCGGGCAAGATCAAACTCGAACTCGCGCAATATCGCGAAATGGCGGCTTTCGCCCAGTTCGCCTCGGATCTCGATCCGGCAACCCAGCGGCTCCTGGCGCGCGGCGCGCGTTTGACCGAACTCTTGAAGCAGCCGCAATTCACGCCGATGCCGGTCGAGGAACAGGTCGTGTCGATTTTCGCCGGCACGCGCGGCTATCTCGACAAGGTCGACACGTCGGCGGTCACCCGCTTCGAGACCGGGATGCTGAGCGATCTGCGGGCCAAGAAGCCCGAAATCCTCAAGTCGATCCGCGAGAAGCGCGAGGTCACCGCCGATAACGAGAAGGATCTGATCGCCTTCCTCGACGGTTTCGCCAAGACGTTCGCGTAAGGGAACCGGCGCCCGGCCATGGCCACCCTCAAGGAATTGCGGCTGCGTATCCGCAGCGTTCGTTCGACGCAGAAGATCACGTCGGCGATGAAGATGGTCGCCGCCTCGCGACTGCGCCGCGCGCAGGAGCAGGCCGAGGCCGCGCGTCCCTACGCGCTGCGCATGGAGCGCATGCTGTCCTCGCTCGCCGCCAATTCCGCGGGCATGGCCAACGCGCCGAAACTCCTGGCCGGCACCGGCAAGGATGCGACGCATCTCGTCGTCGTCGCGACCTCGGATCGCGGTCTCGCCGGCGGTTTCAACGCGACCATCCTGCGCGACGCGCGCCGGCTGATCCGCGAACTCACCGCGTCGGGCAAGAGCGTCAAGATCATCACCATCGGCCGGAAGGGCCGCGACTCGCTGCGCCGCGACTATGCCCGCCTCACGGTCGACAGCCTGATCGAGATCGGGCGGCCGCGCCTGACCTTCGAGGCGGCGCGCGACATCGCCGAACGCGTGCTCATCCGGTTCGATGCCGGCGAATTCGACGCCTGCACCATCGTCTACAACCGCTTCAAATCGGCGATGACCCAGATCGTCACCCGCCAGCAACTCATCCCGTTCACGCCGCCCGCCGTGGCTGCCCCGACCGTGGGTGCCGGCATCTACGAGTTCGAACCGGAAGAAGACGAGATTCTGGCGGATCTTTTGCCGCGCAATCTCGCGGTCCAGATTTACACGGCGCTTCTCGAGAACGCCGCGTCCGAACAGGGCGCGCGCATGACCGCGATGGACAGCGCGACGCGCAACGCCGGCGACATGATCGACGCACTCAACACCACCTACAACCGCTCGCGGCAGGCCTCGATCACCAAAGAACTGATCGAGATCATTTCGGGCGCGGAAGCGCTCTGAGAGGGACACCATGGCGAAGAACAATATCGGCACCATCACCCAGGTCATCGGCGCCGTCGTCGACGTGAAGTTCGACGGCGATCTGCCGCCGATCCTCAACGCGCTGCACATCCAGAACGAGGGCCGCAAGCTGGTGCTCGAAGTGGCGCAGCATCTGGGTGAGAACACGGTCCGCACCATCGCGATGGACACGACCGACGGTCTCGTCCGCGGCGCCGAGGTGACGGATACGGGCTCGCCGATCCGCGTGCCGGTCGGCCCCGAGACGCTCGGCCGCATCATCAACGTCGTCGGCGATCCGGTCGACGAACGCGGCCCGGTCAACACCAAGCAGACCGCGCCGATTCATCGCCCGGCGCCCGACTTCGTCGATCAATCGACCGAGTCCGAAATTCTCGTCACCGGCATCAAGGTGGTCGATCTGCTCGCGCCTTATGCGCGCGGCGGCAAGATCGGCCTGTTCGGCGGCGCCGGCGTCGGCAAGACCGTCATCATCATGGAATTGATCAACAACATCGCCAAGGCGCATGGCGGCTACTCGGTGTTCGCCGGCGTCGGCGAGCGCACCCGCGAGGGCAACGATCTCTATCACGAGATGATCGAATCGGGCGTCATCAAGACCGATGGTCCGGGCTCGAAGGCCGCGCTGGTTTATGGTCAGATGAACGAACCGCCGGGCGCCCGCGCCCGCGTCGGTCTGACCGGCCTGACGCTCGCCGAATATTTCCGCGACGAGGAAGGCCAGGACGTGCTGTTCTTCGTCGACAACATCTTCCGCTTCACCCAGGCCGGCTCGGAAGTGTCCGCGCTCCTCGGCCGCATTCCCTCGGCGGTCGGCTATCAGCCGACCCTCGCCACCGACATGGGCACGCTGCAGGAACGCATCACCACGACCAAGAAGGGCTCGATCACCTCGGTGCAGGCGATTTACGTGCCTGCCGACGATTTGACCGATCCGGCCCCCGCGACCTCGTTCGCGCATCTGGATGCGACCACCGTGTTGTCGCGACAGATTGCGGAACTCGGCATCTATCCGGCGGTCGATCCGCTCGACTCGACCTCGCGCATGCTCGATCCGCGCGTCGTCGGCGACGTTCACTACCAGGTCGCCCGCGACGTTCAGCGCGTGCTGCAAACCTACAAATCGCTCCAGGACATCATCGCCATTCTCGGCATGGACGAATTGTCGGAAGAAGATCGCCAGACTGTGGCGCGCGCCCGCAAGATTCAGCGCTTCATGTCGCAGCCCTTCCACGTCGCCGAAATCTTCACCGGCACGCCGGGCGTGTTCGTGAAGCTCGAAGACACCATCAAAGGCTTCAAGGGCATCGTCGCCGGCGAATATGACGAGTTGCCGGAAAGCGCCTTCTACATGGTCGGCACGATCGAGGAAGCGGTCGAGAAGGGCCGCAAGATGGCGGCCGAGGTCGCCTGATCGCGATGGCCGATAAGCTGCAATTCGAGCTCGTCTCGCCGGAGAAACTGCTGCTCTCCGAGCCGGTCGGCATGGTCGTCGTGCCGGGCACCGAAGGCAATTTTGGTGTCCTGCCGGGCCATGCTCTCTTCATCTCGACGGTGCGGCCCGGCGTCATCGACGTCTATGCGAACTGGCAGACCAACCAGCAGATCAGCGAACGCATCTTCGTCTCGGGTGGCTTTGCCGAAGTGACGCCCGAACGCTGCACCGTGCTCGCCGACGAGGCCGTGCCGGTCTCGTCGCTCGATCGCGGCGCCGCGGAAGCGCAGGCCCGTACCGCCGAAGCGTTGGTGGCGACGCTGAAGGACCAGGTCGCGCGCGCCAACGGCGCCGAACGCGACGAGGCGGCAGCCAAGCTGCGCGCCGCCGAACGCCAACTGGCGGTCGCCAACGCCAAGCTCGCGGCGCTCGCCCAAACCACCCACTAAAGCCGGCCCCGCTTGACGGGGTAAGCCGCCTGCCTATGCTTTCCGCGAGGGACGGATAGCCGGAGCGGAATCATGGATGCATCGACGGCGACCAAATTCAACGTGGGCGGCGTGCTGCTGGATCAGCCGTTCAAGATCCGCCGCCTCTGCCATTTCGGCTTCAATCTCTACAAAATGACCGAGGGGCTGCATTTCTATCGCAACCTTCTCGGTTTCCGCATCACCGACATCATGGATCAGACGCGCGGCGGCAAGGTCGCGATCCCCGATTCCTATAAGGAATTCGGCGACATCAACGGCTACTTCATGCGCTACGCGCACGATCACCACGCCTTCGTGCTCTATAACCACCGCTATCGCGCGGCGACCGACAAGTTCCACAAACCCGAAGTCACGATGAACCAGTTGACCTGGCAGGTGCAGAGCCTGCGCGAGACGGTCGACGGTTACGCGTGGTTCGCCGGGCGCGGGGAGACGGTGGTGCGCGCCGGGCGCGACATGCCGGGCTCGAACTGGCACGCCTATCTGATGGATCCCGACCAGCATAAGAACGAAATCTGCTACGGCATGGAGCAGATCGGCTGGGACGGGCATTCGAAGCCGCGAATCATGGGCGAGCGCGCCTTTCACCAATCGCCTTCATTGCCGCAGATCGCCGAATACACCGAGGTCAACGAGGCGGTCGCCAAGGGCACCGATCTCCTGTCGGGCTTCCGCGACGTCGAGGATTTCCCGCTGACCCACGATGTCGGCGGCGTGTTGCTGGCAAGGCCGTTCCGCATCGTGAAGCATGGGCCGGTCGGGCTCTTCGTTGAGGACATCGACGCCTCGCTCGCGTGGTATCGCGACGTGATGGGCTTCACGCTGACTGAAGAGACGATCTATCAGGGCCATCGCTGCCTCTTCCTGCGCAACGGCACCGAACATCATTCGCTCTCGCTGCTGCCGATCGCATTGCGGTCGGTGCTGGGCTTCCGGCCCGATTCGACCATCGCCAGCTTCGGCGTGCAGTTTGGCACGTATCAGCAATTGCTCGACGCGGCCGCGTTCCTCAAAAGCCACGGCGTCACGTTGCGCGAATTGCCGCCGGAACTGACGCCCGGCATGGATCACACCATCCTCGCGCACGATCCCGACGGCCATGCGGTGCAGCTTTACTGGAGCATGGAGCAGGTCGGCTGGGACGGAAAGCCACGCCCGGCTGCGTCGCGCCGCAAGATCGTGCAAGGCGCCTGGCCGAAAGCGCTGGAGGCGAATGCGGACTCTTACACGGGCGAACCGCTGCTGGGGCCGTGGGGCTGACCGTCACGAAAGCGCAACCGGGCGCTCTATAATTCGCCGATGGCGCACTGGACCCTCGACGACATTCCGTGGACGACATTCGATCGCGCGAAACTCGATCCCGACATCGTGCGCCTGGTCAAAGCGGCGAGCCTCGTCGAACAGAACGGCGCGGATTACGCGCGCTATCTCCACGGCGTCTTTGCCGGCGATCCGGCCTTTCAGGCCGATGCCGCGCGTTGGGGCGAGGAAGAGATTCAGCACGGGCAGGCGCTCGGGCGCTGGGCGGAATTGGCCGATCGGGGCTTCGATCACGCGACGGCCTGCGCGCGTTTCACCGCCGGGTTCCGCGTCGATCTCGACGCGCAAACCTCCTTGCGCGGCTCGCGTTCGGGCGAACTGGTTGCGCGTTGCATCGTCGAGACCGGCACGAGTTCCTATTACACCGCGCTCGCCGAAGCATCCGCCGAGCCGGTGCTGAAAGCGATCTGCCGCAAGATCGCGGCTGACGAATTGCGCCACTACAAACTGTTCCTCACCCACCTCGAACGCTATCTCGCGTCGGAAGGATTGGGCTTCTGGGGCAGGCTCGGCGTGGCGCTCGGGCGGATTCGGGAATCAGAGGATGACGAACTCGCTTTCGCCTATCACGCCGCCAACGATGCGGATGCGATCTATGATCGTCGCCGCGCCAATCGTGCCTATGCGCGTCGTGCTTACGCGGTCTATCGCCGCCATCACGTCGAACGCGGGATGGCGATGATATTGAAAGCGGTTGGGCTGACGCCGAACGGCCGGCTCAATCGCGTGGCCACCGGTATCGCCTGGTGGGGCCTGCAACGCCGCGCCGCCAGCCTCGCGCGCGCGGCGGCTTAAGGCCGCAACAACGCGGCAAACTCCGCGAACACGTCCACATAAAGCGGCCGCTTGAACTCGACGATGCTGGCGAGCAAATCGTCGCGACCGATCCAGCGCCAGGCGTCGAATTCGGGTTCGTGCAGGTCGAGCCTGATGTCGCTGTCCTGGCCCAGAAACCGCATCGCGAACCATTTCTGGATCTGGCCGCGATAGCGTCCGCCCCACGCCTGGAGGTGCATGTCGCCGGGCAGTTCATAGGTCAGCCAGCGCGATGTCTCGGCGATGATTTCGGCGCGGTCGGTGCCGATTTCCTCTTTCAGTTCGCGCAAGGCCGCGTCGCGCGGTTCTTCTTTCTTGTCGATGCCGCCCTGCGGCATCTGCCAGGCGCCGGGCGTGTCGATGCGGCGGCCGGCGAAAATCTCGCCCTTGGCGTTGAGCAGAACAATACCGACGCCGCGGCGATATTCCTTGGTGCTGGCGTCGCTCATGGCGGGCCGAGCAGCACGGTCTGGCGGTTGGCGATTGCGCTCGCCGGTGCCAGAGCAAAGCCCTTGGCTTCGAGTCCGGCGACCCAGGACGAGGCGCGGTCGATCAAGGCGGGCGACAGGGCGGCGAGGCCGAGCGCGGTGCCGTTGCGGCGTGCCTGGTTTTCGAGGTCGGCGAAAGCCTGGTCGATCGCGGCCGGGTCGGCTTCGGCGTCGATCGCGCGATTGGCGCCCGCCCAGGGCAGTTTCAGTTGCTGCGACATCTGGATGGTCGCGCTCTCCTGAATCGTCTTGTTGTCGACGAACATCAGGCCGCGCTTCTTGATCGTCTCGATGATCGGCAGGAGGCTCGCCTTGGCTTGGGTGAAGCGCTCGCCGAGAATCGCGACGACCCCGACATAGCCGGTGCTCTCGCCCAGGAGATGATTGAGCCGCGCGATATTGTCGCCGGGCTCGAGCGAGGCGAGCAGGGTCAGCGGCCCGGGGTCCTGGCGCGGATAGTCGATGGGCTCCATCGGCATGCCGATCAGCGTCTCATGGCCCAGGCTGCGCGCGGTGGCGACCATCTCCTTGATCGTCGCGGCGTAAGCGTCGAAGGCGAGGGTCACCGGGCCGGGCAACCGGTCGAGCGCGGCCTGGCTGACATCGCGGTTGAGGCCGATGCCGGTCACGACCAGGGCGATGCGCGGACGTTTGTCGGTGATATCGAACGGCCGGGCGTAGACCTGCCAGGGCTGGCGTCCATCCGGGCCGACGATCGGCAAGGGACCGATCGGGCTGGTCTCGACCAAGGCCGGATCCGGTGCTGGCGCGAGAAGCGCCGGTTTCCCGCCGATCGGCGGCAGCTTCACCTCGATACCCGCATTGGTGTCCGAGGGGGAACCCGAAACCAGCGCGAGGCCGAGCCCCGCAACGACCAGAAGTATGGCACCGGCCAGCCACAGAAGCCGCGTCCGCCCCATGCCTTGCAAGGCGGCAAGCGCTTGCTGGGGCGCCGCCTTTGCCGTGGGGACGAGGTTGCGCAGCGCGGCGAGCGCGGCGGCGATATAGCGTTTCAGCATCGCCGCCGCGTTGCTCACTCGGGCTTGCGCTGACCGAAGAGCGCGATGCCCCGCAACATGTCGACCGCGCGCGCGAGCTGATAGTCCTCGCTCGTGCCGATCACCGTGGGATCGACCGTGGCGGCGGAATCGCCGCTATCCGCGGGGGTCGCGTTTTTATCTGGCTGGGCGCCGGCGGGCGTGGCCGCCGGTTTCGCGGCGCCTTTCTGGGCCGCATCGGTGTTCTTGAGCGCGCCGCGCAGATCGGCCTCGTGCTGGGTCGGGCCTTGCGCGATCTTCTCGATCTTGGCGGGCTCGACCGTGATGTCGGGATCGATGCCCTGGGCCTGGATCGAACGGCCCGACGGCGTGTAGTAGCGCGCCGTGGTCAACCGCATCGCGCCCTGGCCGGGCAGGGTGATGATGGTCTGCACCGATCCCTTGCCGAAGGATTTGGTGCCGAGCAGGATCGCGCGGTGATGGTCCTGCAACGCGCCGGCGACGATTTCCGACGCCGAGGCCGAGCCGCCATTGATGAGGACGACCATGGCCAGGCCGTTGGTGATGTCGCCGGGCTTGGCGTCGTAACGCTGCGCGTCGTCGGCGCGCCGACCGCGAGTCGAGACGATCTCGCCCTTGTCGAGGAAGTCGTCGCTCACCGAAATCGCCTGATCGAGCAAGCCACCCGGGTTGTTGCGCAGATCGAGGATGAGGCCGGTGAGCTTGTTGCTGCCGGCCTTGTCCCGGAGGCTCTTCATCGCCGCCTGCAGCCCGCTGTCGGTCTGTTCGTTGAAGCTGCTGATGCGGACATAACCGACATCGGTGCCGATGAGCTGCGACTTGACCGATTGGATCTTCACCACCGCGCGTTTCAGGGTCACGTCGAAGAGCGGCTTGTCGGCGCGCTTGATGGTCAGCTTGATCGGGCTGTTGATCGGCCCGCGCATGCGTTCGACCGCGTCGTTGAGCGCGAGGCCTTGCACCGTCTCGCCGTCGAGGGCGACGATCAGGTCGCCCGGCCTGATGTCGGCCAGCGCGGCGGGCGTGTCGTCGATCGGCGACACCACTTTGATGAAGCCGTTTTCCTGCGTCACCTCGATGCCGAGCCCGCCGAACTGGCCTTGCACCTGGACCTGCATGTCCTGGAAATTTTTGGTGTTCATGTAGCTCGAATGCGGATCGAGCGCGGTGAGCATGCCGTTGATCGCGGCCTCGATCAGTTGCTGGTCGGTGACTTCCTCGACGTAGTCGGACCGCACTCGCTCGAACACCTCGCCGAACAGATCGAGCTGGCGATAGGTCTCCGAACTCGATTGCGGCTGTTTCGCCGCCGGCGCATCAGCGGCGAAGCCGAGCGGTGCCGACAGGAAAACCAACGTCGCGGCCGTGGCCGCCGCCCTTGCTACACGAATCATCCTTTGACCTTTGCATCGCTGGTCGCCAGCCATGGCAACGGATTGATCGGCTGGCCATCGTGGCGCAGCTCGAGATAGAGGCGCGGCTTCGCCCCTCCGGCAGGCATGATCCCGATCGGCTCGCCGGCGACCAGATTTTGGCCGACGCTGCTGTCGATACGGTCGAGTCCCGCCACCAGCGAATGATAGCCATCGCCGTGTCCTATGATCAAGATTCGCCCGTAACCCTTGAAGGGACCGGCGAAAACGACGCGGCCGTCGAACGGCGCCACGACCTGGGCGCCGGGCCGGGTCTCGAACGTCATGCCCTTGCTGGTGCCGCCGGCGGGATCGGGCCCGCCGAAACTGGCGATCACGGCCCCGGAGGCAGGAATGAGCATCTGGCCACGCGCCGAACCGAGCGGCCGGGTCGGTGTCGAACGGTTGGGGTCGACCAACGGTGGTCGCGGCGGGGGCGGCGCCAACGCGGCGAGTCGGGTCTTTTCGGCTTGGGCGGCCGCCGCGGCGGCCGCGGCGGCTTCGCGCCGGCGTTCCTCCGCTTCGCGCTGGCGGGCTTCGGCCTCGGCGCGGGCAATCAAATCTTTGAGATCGCTGGCCTGGGAGGCGAGTTTCGCCGCCTGTTGCGCCTGATCGGCGGCGCGTTTTTGCGCGTCGGTTTGCAGCGCCGCCTTGTCGCGCGTGAGGGCGTCGAGCCGATCGCGTTCGCGTTTCAGGGCGTCGCCTTCGATACGATGGCTCGCCTGGGCCCCCTGAATCTGATCGCGCAGGTCGGCGAGAGTCTTGATCTCGATGCGGAGAAGATTGGCCCGCTCGACGATCGGCGGCACCGCTGCGCCGAGCAGGATGCCGCCGCGCAGAAGATCGACCGGTGCGCCATCGGCGAGCGCCAGCCCCGAAGGCGGATTGCGCGCCAGATGCAGCAACGCGGTGAGAACGCGGGTCTGCTGCGTGCGCCGTCGGGCCAGTTCGGCGGTCTTCGCCTGTTGTTCGAGCGACAGGGTCGCGAGCTGGGTCTCGAGCCGGGTCAGGGCGGCTTCGTGCGCCTGCGCGGATTGCGCCGCCGCGACCTGTTGCTGGCGCAATTTTCCCAATTCGTCGGCCAGCGTGGCGGCCTGGCGTTCGAGCGCCTGTTTTTGCTGGAGCGTGTCGCCGAGCTGTTTTTGGATCGTATCGAGTTGCGCTTTCGGGGCGTCGTCGGCGCGGGCGAAACCGCTGCTCAAACAACCAACCACCGCCGCGGCAACGAGCGGCAGACTCCGGCGCGGCGCGGCCTCAGCTCGGAACACGCGCCCGCATCGACAGGAGCGCATGGCCGGTCATCGCCTTGGGCTGCTTGAGACCCAAAAGCTGCAGCAGCGTCGGCGCGATGTCGCACAACCGACCGTCGGATAATTTTTTCACGCCCGGCGGCGGATTGACCAGCAGGAGCGGCACCGGGTTGGTGGTGTGTGCGGTGTGCGGCTGATGGGTCTTCGGGTCGCGCATCATCTCGACATTGCCGTGATCGGCGGTGATCAGCAGCGTGCCGCCGGCCTTCTCGACGGCCTTGCTCAACCGCCCCAGACATTGATCGACCGCTTCGACCGCCTTGATCGCGGCCTGGAGATCGCCGGTGTGTCCGACCATGTCGGTATTGGCGTAGTTGACCACGACCACGTCGAACTTTTTCTTCTCGATCGCGGCGACGAGTTTGTCGGTCACCTCGGGCGCCGACATTTCGGGCTGCATGTCGTAGGTCGCGACCTTGGGCGAGGGGACGAGGATGCGGCTCTCGCCGGGAAATTTCTCCTCGCGACCGCCATTGAAGAAGAACGTGACATGCGCGTATTTCTCGGTCTCGGCGATGCGCAGTTGCGTGAGGCCCGCGCGCGACACGACCTCGCCGAACGTCTCTTTCAGATCGTCGGGTGGGAAGAGGGTCTTCAAGACGCGATTGAGGTCGGTCGAATATTCGGTCAGGCCCGCGGCCGCGGCGAAGCGAATCTTGCGCGCGCGCTTGAAACCCTTGAAACCCGGCACCAATAGCGTGCTCATGATCTCGCGCACGCGGTCGGAGCGGAAATTCGCGCACAGCACGCCGTCGCCGTTCTGCATGCCGGCGTAATCGCCGATCACCGTCGGCAGGACGAATTCGTCGTTCTTGCCGGCTTTATAGGATTGCGCGATCGCGGTCTTGGCGTCCTTGGCGTGTTCGCCCTTGGCATCGACCAGCGTGGCATAGGCCTTTTCGACCCGGTCCCATCGTTTGTCGCGGTCCATCGCGTAATAGCGGCCGCTCACTGTCGCGATGCGGATGCGTTTGGCCTTGGCGATGTCCTTGGCGAATTTGGCGACATAGGCTTGCGCGCTTTGCGGCGGCGTGTCGCGTCCGTCGAGAAAGGCGTGGATCGCGACGTCGACGCCGGCCTTGGCGATCAAATTGGCGAGCGCCGCGACATGGCGTTGATGCGAATGGACGCCGCCCGGCGAAATCAGGCCCAGGACATGCGCGGTGCCGCCGCTCTTTTTCATGGTCGCGATGAACTGGCGCAGCACCTTGTTCTTGGCGAGTTCGCCGTCGTCGATCGCCTTGTCGATGCGCGGGAAATCCTGCATCACGATGCGTCCGGCGCCGAGATTGGTATGACCGACCTCGGAATTGCCCATCTGGCCTTTGGGGAGACCGACGAAACTCTCGCTCGCCTGAAGCTGTGCGTGGAGCGCGGTCTTCATGAAATGGTGCCAGGTCGGCGTCTTGGCGTCGCGCACGGCATTGTCGGCTTTGGATTTGCGCTCGCCCCAGCCATCGAGAATGCACAGGACGACGGGGCGCGGATGAGCGGGTTTCTTCATGCGAATCTTATAATCGAAGGCAGGAGTACAAGCTATTCCCGATGATACGGATGGCCGTCGAGAATCTGCTGAGCCCGATAAAGCTGTTCGAGCAGCATGCCGCGCGCGAGCAAATGTGGCCAGGTCATCGTGCCGAGCGAGAGCTTGAACTTTGCCGCTTTGAGGACGGCGTCGGCCAATCCCTCGGCGCCGCCGAGAACGAAAGCCGGATCGGCGCCGCTGTCGCGCCAGGCGCCGAGCTTCTCGGCAAGCCCGGTGCTGGAGAGCGCGGTACCACGTCCATCCAGCGCCACCAGCATCGCCCCCTTGGGCAAGGCCGCGAGCAGCAAATCGCCCTCGCGCTCTTTCATTTCAGCGGGCGAGAGCTTGCGGCGTTCCTCGACTTCGCGAATCGTCAGCGGAAACTTGATCCGCTTGGCATAAAGACTTTCGACGTCCTTGAGCGGTCCGGGCTTCTGGCGGCCGACCGCGATCACATGGAGGCGCATGCGGCGCCCGGCTGGTTCACTCCTGGCCGACCACGGCGGCCAGGCCCTCGCCCCACATTTTTTCGAGGTTGTAGTGAGTGCGGGTCTCGGGCCGGAACAGATGGACGATCACGTCGCCGGCATCGATCAGCACCCATTCGCCCTGGCGCACGCCCTCGGAGAGGATACGGCCGAACCCGGCCTGTTTCAGGCCGGTGATCAGGTGCTGCGACAAGGCGGCGATCTGGCGCTGCGAGTTGCCGGTCGCGATGAGCAGATAATCGGCGATGTCGGATTTGCCCTGAAGGTCGATGGTGATCAGGTCTTCGGCTTTGCCGTCCTCGAGAATGGTCACGGCGGCGCTCAACAGGGCCTGAGCCGACGAGAGCTTCGGCTTGGCGGCTTTAACCCGTGGGGTGGTCCGGGGTTTGCCTTCAATGCGTGGCGGCATGTCGGTTTTCGGCTTCGGCTTGTTTTTGATCGCGGCGCGCGGCGCGGCCTTGGCCTTCGCGGTCGGTTTGATTTTGAACGCGGCGCGGGGATCGGCTTTGGCGTCGAAACGCGGCTTGGCTTTTGAGCGTGCGCCGGGTTTGACATCGAAGCGCGGTTTGGCTTTCGCGTCTGAACCGGCTTGCGCGCCGAAACGTGGTTTGGCCTTTGCGCCGAAGCCCGCTTTGGCATCGAAACGCGGTTTCGCCGTTGCGCGTGGCCCCGCCTTCGCATCGAACCGGGGCTTGGCTTTTGCGTTCGATCGCGAATCCGCGTCGAAGCGCGGCTTCGCCTTCGCGTCGGCGCCGACCTTTTCGTCGAACTGACGCTGGGTTCTCGCGCTCGACCGGGCTTCGGCGTTGAAACGCGGCGGCCTCGCCTTCGATCCCGATTTTGGTTTGGCCTCGAAACGCGGCGCGGCTTTGGGGTTCGCGGGACGACGGGGCATGGGAGGACGGGGGATGGCGGTCACCTTTGGGACAGGGCTGCGTGCGTGGAGCGAATTTCAGTTGCCGAACTCGGATCGAGCCGCACCGGAAGAAACGTCCAGGCCGGCGGATCGAGCAGGGCCAGGCGCCGGGCCGGCGGCAGGATGCGCGCTTTGGCAAAACGCTTGGCCGCAAGCTCGGCCAGCGCGTGGCGACAATAAGAAGGGCGGGCGAAGACTGCAACCGGAAGCCGGGCGAAGATCCCCTTCCAGTTGCGCCAGCGGCGCAGCTCGGCGAGGTTATCCGCGCCGATCAGCAGCACGAAACGCGTCTTCGGATAAAGCGCCTGCAAGGCGGCGATCGTGTCGATCGTATAGCTTGTGCCGAGTTGGCGCTCGATGTCGAGGACGCGGATGCGCGGATCGTGGACGAACGCGGCGGCCTCTTTGAGGCGCGTCGCGAATGGCGCCATGCCGACTTCGGGCTTCAAGGGGTTCTGCGGCGAGACCAGCCACCAGATTTCGTCGAGGCCGAGGCGTTTCAGGGCTTCGTGGCTGACGTGAACATGACCCCGATGCGCCGGGTTGAACGAGCCGCCGAGCAGCCCGACCAGGGGCTTGGGCGCGTGGCCGAGTCTCGGCGTCAGGGCCGCACCTGGCCCGTACCGCGCACCACGTATTTATAGGTGGTCAGTTGATCGGCGCCGACCGGCCCGCGCGGCGGCAGGCGGTTGGTCGAGATGCCGATCTCGGCGCCCATGCCGAATTCGCCGCCATCGGCGAATTGCGTGGACGCGTTGTGCAGCACGATGGCGCTGTCGATCTCCTGCAGGAAGCGCGCGGCGTCGGTTTCGTTTTCGGTGACGATCGCGTCGGTGTGATGCGAGCCATAATGATTGATATGCGCGATGGCGGCGTCGAGATCGTCGACCACGCGCACGGCGAGGATGGCGTCGAGATATTCGGTGAACCAGTCCTGTTCGGTCGCCGCTGTCGCCGCCGGATCGAGCGCGCGCACCGCCGCGTCGCCGCGAATTTCGCAGCCGGCCGCGTGAAGCGCGGCAAGGATCGGCGGCAGCGCCTTCTTCGCGATGGCGCAATCGACCAGCAATGTTTCGGCCGCGCCGCAGACGCCGGTGCGCCGCATCTTGGCGTTGAGCACGATGCTTTGTGCCGTCGCGAGATCGGCGTCGCGATGGAGATAGACGTGGCAATTGCCGTCGAGATGCGCGATCACCGGAATGCGGCTTTCGCGTTGCACTCGCTCGATCAATCCCTTGCCGCCACGCGGCACGATGATGTCGATGAACTCAGGCATCCGCAGCATCATCCCGACCGCCTCGCGATCGATGGTGGGGACGAGCTGCACCGAAGCCGCCGGCAAGCCCGCCGCCGCGATGCCTTTTTGCAGGGCCGAGGCGATGACGCGCGAGGAATGAAAGCTTTCCGAGCCGCCGCGCAGGATCGCGGCATTGCCCGAGCGCAGGCACAAGCCACCCGCGTCCGCGGTGACGTTGGGGCGTGATTCATAGATGATGCCGATCACGCCCAACGGCACGCGCACGCGCGCGATGTCGAGTCCGTTGGGCCGCGTCCAGCGTGCGAGTTCGGTGCCGATCGGATCGGGCAGGGCCGCGACATCGTCGAGGCCCTGGGCCATCGCGGCGACGCGTTTGGCGTCGAGCATGAGCCGGTCAGTCAGCGCGGGTGAGAGGTCCTTGGCGGTTTCGCGGTCTTGTGCGTTGGCGTCGAGAATATCCTTGGCCTGATCGCGGATCGACTCGGCGGCATAGATCAGTGCCTGCGTCTTGGTGTCGGCATCGGCACGGGCGAGTTCCATCGCCGCCGCGCGCGCGTCGGCGCCCAGCTTATTCATCGTCGCGGTCAGGTCGGTCGTATCGGGGCTCATGTCACCACCAGATCGTCGCGATGGATCATCTCGTCGCGTCCACGGTAGCCGAGGATCGCCTCGATCTCACCGCTTTTATGGCCCGCGATGGCGCGCGCGTCGCTGCTCGAATAGGCGCAGAGGCCGCGCGCGATCTCGCGCCCGTCCTTGGTTTTGACGATCACCGCGTCGCCGCGCTCGAAAGTGCCTTCGATGCCGGCGACACCGGCGGGCAACAGGCTGGTGCCGCGCCCCAAAGCCGCGACCGCGCCGTTATCGACGATCAGCGTGCCCATCGGGTTGAGCGATCCGGCGATCCAGCGCTTGCGCGCGGTGCGCGGTTCGGCCGAGGGCAGGAACCACGTCGTCCTGGCGCCCGCCTCGATCGCCGCGAGCGGATGGAGGCCTTCGCCTTTGGCGATCGCCATGCGGCAGCCCGCGCCGATCGCGATGCGCGCGGCGACGAGCTTCGTCACCATGCCGCCCGAACTGATGCCGGGCAGCGCCTCGCCGGCCATCGCCTCGATCGCGGGGGTGATCTCGCGCACCTCGGCGATGTGACGGGCGTCAGGATCGCGGCGCGGATCGGCGGTATAGAGCCCGTCGATGTCGGAGAGCAGCACCAGCGTGTCGGCGCTGATCATCTGGGCGACGCGCGCGGCGAGGCGATCATTGTCGCCGAAGCGGATTTCCTGTGTCGCCACCGTGTCGTTCTCGTTGATCACCGGCACCGCGCCGAGCGTCAGCAACTGCTCGATGGTGGCGCGCGCGTTCAAATGGCGGCGGCGTTCCTCGGTGTCGTCAGGCGTCAAAAGAATCTGCGCGACCGCGAGCCCGTGCTTGCCGAGTGCTTCTTGATAAGCATGTGCGAGACGGATTTGACCGGCGGCGGCAGCGGCCTGTTTTTCCTCGAGCTTCAGATTGCGGCCGGTGAGGCCCAGATAACGTCGCCCGACCGCGATGGCGCCGGAGGAGACGATGAGGACTTCCTGGCCGCGCTTGCGGCATTGCGCGATGTCTTCGACGAGGGCCGCGAGCCAGTCGCGCCGGATGTCGCCGCTCGCATCGTCCACCAGCAACGCCGAACCGATCTTGACGATCAGCCGGCGCGATTGGAGGAGACTTTCGCTCATGACACGAGCGCGTCGCGCTTTTCTTCGGCTTCGCGCTCGGTCTCGCGCGCCGCCTGAATCTTGTGAAGGAGCGCGGTCATCACCGCGTCGACGCCCTGGCCCGAAACGCCCGACATGATCATCACCGGGCATTTCGATGCGCGCTTCAACTTGGCGGATTTCTTGGCGAGGTCCGCCGCGTCGACGGCATCGGCCTTGTTGAGGACCAGCACTTCGGGCTTCTCGGTCAGGCCGTGACCATAGGCGCCGAGTTCGCCGCGAATGGTCCGCCAATGCCCGACCACGTCGTCGTCGGTCGCATCGATCAGATGGAGGATCACCGCGCAGCGTTCGACATGGCCGAGGAAACGATGGCCGAGGCCGACGCCTTCGCTGGCGCCCTCGATCAGGCCGGGAAGATCGGCGATGACGAATTCCTCGCCATGCGCCAGGACGACGCCCAATTGGGGCTTCAGCGTGGTGAAGGGATAATCGGCGATCTTGGGCTTGGCGTGCGAGACCTTGGCGAGCAGCGTTGACTTGCCCGCATTGGGCAGACCGATCAGCCCGGCATCGGCAATCAGTTTCAAGCGCAGCCAGACCCAGCGCTCTTCGCCGGGCCAGCCCAATGTGTATTTGCGCGGCGCGCGGTTGGTCGAGGTCTTGTAATGCGCGTTGCCGAAGCCGCCGTCGCCGCCTTTCAAAAAGACATGGCGCTCGCCCGGCTTCACCAGGTCGAGCAGCACGGTCTCGTTGTCGTCGGCCATGATCTGGGTTCCAGCCGGCAGGCGCAGCACGATGTCCTTGCCGGCGTGGCCGGTACGATTCTGGCCCGCGCCGTGATGGCCGATCTCGGCCTTGAAATGCTGTTGATAGCGATAGTCGATCAGGGTGTTGAGATTGGCGACCGTCTCGATCACCACGTCGCCGCCGCGTCCGCCATCGCCGCCGTCGGGGCCGCCATACTCGATGAATTTCTCGCGGTGGAACGCGGTGACGCCGGCGCCACCGTCACCGCTTTTGAGAAAGATTTTCGCCTGATCGAGAAATTTCATGATGGTCTTGCCGCAAACAAAAAGGGGGAATGTTCATTCCCCCTCGGTGTTCGATGCGCGCGCGAGGGGCGAGCTAATCGGCAGCCTCCGCCGGGATCTGGATTTGCTGGACGGCGACGAAGGTGCGGCCCATGCGCGAGGTTTTGAATTCGACCGCGCCGTCGACCAGCGCGAAGAGCGTGTGATCGCGGCCGACGCCGACATTCGGGCCCGCGTGATAGACGGTGCCGCGCTGACGCACGAGGATGTTGCCGGCGAGCACGACCTGGCCGCCGAACTTCTTCAGGCCGAGGCGGCGGCCTTTGGAATCGCGACCGTTGCGCGACGATCCGCCTGCTTTTTTATGAGCCATGGTGCGTTCTCTCGCTTAGCCGGTAATGCCGGTGATGCGCAGCACGGTGAGGTACTGGCGATGACCGTTCTTGCGGCGATAGTTGTGACGGCGGCGCTTCTTGAACACCAACACCTTGTCGTCGCGCTTCTGCTCGAGCACCGTGGCGGTGACCGTGGCGCCGGCAAGACGCGGCGTACCGGTGCGGGCATCCGCGCCGTCGCCGATCATGAGAACGTCGTCGAGCGTCACGGTCGAGCCCGGCTCGGCGATGAGTTTCTCGACGAAGACCACTTCGTCCTTGGCGACCCGGTATTGCTTACCACCGGTGCGGATAACTGCGTACATGAGCGTATCTTTATGCTGGTTGCCGCCGCGATGGGCGAAGCGGGGCACTATAGCGATGGCGACCCCCCTGTCAAGCCCCGCTTGGGTCAAGCCCTTGGCAAGGTTGGGCTTTGTGCGGGAAAGGCGGGTGCGGCCAAGGCCCGGAACCAGGCCGGCGAAACCCTCCGGCCGTCTTCCCAAGCCCGCCGATCCGGTAAGGCCCGGTAAAGGTGTCCAGATTCCGGCTCGGGTTGTTCGGCTCGACACCTTCGGCTAGTCTGCGCGCCCCCGACCAGACGCCGTGGGTTCCCTCGTGCGGAGAGGTGCCAGAGTGGTCGATCGGGACGGTCTCGAAAACCGTTGTACCTTTGCGGGTACCGTGGGTTCGAATCCCACCCTCTCCGCCAATCCACACCATAGCTCTACATAACCTTTCCACCAGGAAGGGTACTACGGCCAGACCCGCTGCTGCAGGGCACCGACGATCGGCCGAGCCGCGCGTATCGGGGCTAAATTCCATACTCTTTATATGAGAGTAAGGAGATAACCGTGCGCATCACGTCCAAGGGCCAGGTCACTATTCCGGCTGACATCCACAAGCGGGCTGGGTTGCTGCCGCACACGGACGTGGAATTCGAGTTCGACGGCAAGGTCGTGCGCATCGTTCGCGCCCAAGCCGGTAAGAGGGATGGTCGTGGCGCCCGACTTGTCGCTCATTTGCGAGGTCGCGGCAGTGTTGCCATGAGCACGGACGAAATCATGGCACTGACCCGCGACGATTGACGCGGGATGCGGCGCGTTACCATACCTATGTCCCCAAGCTGTCGCTCATTGCACCTGATTGAGTCGTCGCCCCCCTACTGCTTCATCACGATCTTGATGAGCTTGCCGAGGTCCTCGTTGACGCTGGGGTGAGAGCCCCACCAATCGGTGGTCACGCCGGTGAACTTCATGCCTTCCTTTTCCAGCGCGGTGATCTGCTGGTGCATCGGCGTGTCGGGATAGGTGTCGAGTTCGCCGCCGAAGAGGTCGTGCAGGATCTTGCTTTGGCCCTCGGGTGACGATGCGAAGAGTGCGAAGAGGATCGCGGCATTCGGGTGCGCGGCGTTGGTCGGCACGCCGAGATAGTCGTAGCGCCGCTCGCCGGCGTCGCGCAGCACGGCCCATTCGAGCACGCCGCGATAGTGGTCGGTGTTGACCTCCGAGCCGGAACAGGAAAGCGCCAGCGCCGGGATCTCGCCCGACGCGACGCGGTCGAGGCCGGCGCAGGAAACCAGCCCGCCGAGATTGGGCATGAGCTGACGCAAGAAGGCCTCGGTCTTCTCATAGCCCCAGACGCTCTGCGCCACGAGCACGTCGAACCCGGCGAGATAAGGCGTGGTGTAGATCTTGCCCTTGAGCGCGGGATTGAGCAGATCGTTCATCGCCGTGAGCTTGGCGAATTCGGGCGCGGTCTTCTTGTTGTACATCACGCCCGGCACCTTGGTGACGATGCGAAGCGCCTGGCCGCCGCCCTCGGCGATCTCGGGCGTGATGCGGCCGGGATAAAGCTCTGTCCAAGGCACCGCGCGGAACAGGCCGCGCGTGAGCATCGGCGTGAACTCGACCGCCGTGCCGTTATAGAGATCGGTCGTCGCCGGCTGGCCCGCCTGCATCTCGGTCATCAGCTTTGCGACCATCGGCGCGAAGGACGGGCCGGGGAAGTAGGTCACGTCGATATCGACGCCGAACATCTTCTTGACCCCGGCGGCACCGATGCGGGCGCCGTCCGGGCCGCCCAAAATGTTCACCGCATAGGACAGCGTGAGCTTGCCTTCGGTCTTGGCGCCATCGATGATTTTTTGCAGCGCCGGCGACATCGGAATCGTATCGGCGGCGCGCGCCGGCCTATCGAACGGCGCAAGGGCGACAAGCGCGATGATTCCGGCAACGAAGATGCGGCGACAATCGAAACGCATGGCGCTCCCCCGAATGTTTGGTCGATACGACCCCTTATCGCGGGATCACCTTGGCGGAGAATAGCAGGGCCGACCGGCAGGCCGTAACCTGAATGTCGCCGCAACTTTTTGCGCTGAAAAAGTGCAGACGCATCGAGACCCCGTGCGAGACGCCGCCGAGTGTGCGATGATCGCGCAACAAACGAAGTTGGGGAGAAGCGGCATGATCCGTCGCCGGGCGTTCTTGTTGGGGTTGATGTTGGGCTGGGCCGTGTCGGCGTCGGTCGGCGCCGCGGTCGCGGCCGATTTTTCGCCGGCGCTGCAGGCGGTAATCGCCGCGGCGAAGAAGGACCCGACCCTCACCATTTCCTACGGCAACGACACGCTGGGCGGCGCCGAGGGCGCCAAGCTGTTTCAGGCCGGTATGAACAAGCTGTTCGGAACCAATGTCGATGTCCGTTACGCGCCGGGCGCCGCGATGGCGCAGCTCGGCAATCAGCTCATCACCGAGATCAACACCCATCAGCCCGCCTCGACCGACGTCTATGTCGCCGCCGCGACGCAGGAAGCGACCATGGTCGAGCACAAGGCGCTGATGGAGGTCGATTGGAAAGCGCTGATGCCCGATCGCATCAACGATGCCGCGATCGAGGAAAACGGCATGGCGGTCCGGATCGGCGGCGGCATGTCTGGCGCAACCTACAATACGAAGCTCGCGCCCTTCGTGCCCGAACGCCTCACCGATTTTCTCGATCCGCGCTGGAAGGGCAAGATCGCGACCACGGCTTACGGCGCGGGCTTCGACGGGCTCACCGCGAACGGCGTGTGGGGCCCCGACAAGATGCTCGACTATATCGGCAAGTTCTCCGGCCAGGTCGGCGGGTTCATCCGCTGCGGCGAACTCGAACGTATCGCGGCGGGTCAGTTCGCCGTGCTGGCGATGGACTGCATCGGCGGCCAGCTCGATTCCTGGCAAGCCAAGGGCGCGCCGATGGGGCGCATGATCCCGCTCGACGGCGCGCAGGTGCGCTATTACTACACCTCGATCCCGAAGAACTCGGCGAATGTCGCTGCCGCCAAGCTCTACGTCGCGTTCATTCAGACGGCGGAGGGTCAGGCGATCCTGCGCAAGGTCTGGGCGATGGACAGCGATGCCTATCCGGATTCCGACCTCGGCAAGCTGGTCGATGCCATCCACGCGAAGGGTGCCACCACCAGCCGCGCCTCGATCGCGTGGTGGATGGAGCATCCCGAAATCAACACGACGACGGATCAGTTGGTGACCATTCTGCGCAAGCAGAAGTAAGAGGTTGAACGGCGGCGTGAGCGCGGTGTCGATGCCGGCGGAGGTACGGCGGACGAGCGGACGCGATGCGTTTCCCGCCTTTGTCCTCGGCGCGGTGCTGATTGCCAGCATCGCTATTCTCGCGACGCTGGCGATCGTGCTGTGGACCAGCTTTCTCGACGGTCCCCTGGGCGTGGTGATCGGCCGCTTCACGCTCAAGAACTACGCCTCGGTCCTGAACGACAGCCAGACCTATGACGTCATCCGCGATACGCTGGCCTTCGCCGCGATGGCGACGGCGGTGCCGCTGATCCTCGGCATTCCGATCGCGTGGCTTTACGAACGCACCGACCTGCCGGGCAAGAGCCTGCTGTTTTTCGCGATGACGATCGGCATCATCGTGCCGGGTTTCGCGGTGGCGATGGGTTGGCTCTTTCTGCTCGATCCGCGCATCGGCATCCTCAATACGTTTCTCCAGGAAAGTTTCGGCCTCGCCGACGCGCCGTTCAATATCGTCTCGCTCGTCGGCATGGGCTGGGTACAAGGGCTGAGCCTGACGCCGGTCGCCTTCATCATGACCGCGGCGGTGTTTCGCGCGATGGACCCGGCGCTCGAAGAGGCGGCGCAGATGGCCGGGGCGCGCCCCGGCCGGATCTTCGCCGCGATCACGGCGCCGCTCGCCTGGCCCGGCATTCTCGCGGCATCGATCTACATCTTCACGATCGGCTTCGCGGCGTTCGACGTGCCGGCGATCATCGGCTGGTCGAACCGGCTTTTCACCTTCGCGACGTTTCTCTTCCTGCTGGTCAATCCGCAAAGCGTGCTGCCGCGCTATGGCGTCGCCGCCGCGCTCAGCACTGTGGTCCTTTTCCTCGCTGTCCTGTTGAGCTGGTGGTACGCGCGGATGCAGCAACGCGCGCGGAAATACGCGGTGGTCACCGGCAAGGCCTATCGCCCGCGCGCGGTTGCGCTCGGCCGGGTGAAGACGCTGCTGTCCTGGGGCTTTATCGCGATCTATCTCGCGGTCAGCCTGCTGGTGCCGATCGCGCTGCTCGTGTGGTCGTCGATCCTGCCCTATTTCCAGTTGCCGAGCGTTCAGGCCTTTCGCTCGGTCAGCCTCGATCACTACTACCGGTTGCCGTGGCAATTGATGGCGACGGGGTTCTGGAACACCGGCGCGCTCATGCTGCTCACCCCGACCGTGACGGTCATCCTGTCGCTGTGCTTTTCGTGGCTGGTGCTGCGCTCGCGGGTGCCGGGGCGGCCGGTCTTCGATTTCATCGCCTTTTTGCCCCATGCGGTGCCGAGCATTATTTTCGGCGTCGGCGCGTTCCTCTTCGCGATCTATGTGATCCAGGCCGTGCTGCCGATCTACGGCACGATCTGGATTCTGTTGTTCGTCTTCGTGATCGCGCGGGTGAGCTTCGGCACGCGCATGACCAATTCGGGCCTCATCCAGATCCATCCCGACATCGAAGAAGCGGCTCAGGTCGCCGGTGCGCGCGGCTTTGGCATCGCGCGGCAGATTCTGGTGCCGATGCTGCGGCCGACCCTCGTCTATGTCTGGTTGTGGACAGCCCTTTTGACCTTCCGCGAACTGACGCTCGCGGTGATCGTCTCGACGCCGAAAAACCTCACCCTGCCGGTGGTGATCTGGTCGCAATGGTCGGGCGGCGATATCGGCATGGCGTCGTCGATCGTCGTCGTCATGCTGCTCGTGATGAGCGTGCTGATTGCGCTATATTGGCTGGTGGCGGGCCGGCGGGGCTTGCTCTCCGCTTAAGCGAAGAGCCCGCGATTTTTGGGAGTGGGACATGGCGTATGTGGTGGCGGTCGATATCGGCGGAACCTTCACCGATCTGGTGGCCTTCGATCACGACACGCAAAAAGTGATCTATACGAAAAGCCCGACGACCTACAACAACCTGGTCGAAGGCATCGTCGATTGTTTCGGCAAGGGCAAGATCGCGCCCGCCGACGCCAACTTCCTCAATCACGGCACGACGCTGGTCATCAATGCGCTGATCCAGCGCAAGGGCGCCAAGACCGCGCTCGTCACCTCGGCCGGGTTCCGCGACGTGCTCGAGATCGCGCGCGCCAACCGGCCCGATCCGTTCGACCTGCATTACCAGCGTGACGAGCCGCTCATTCCGCGCGAACTGCGCTTCGAAGTGCCCGAACGCACGGACTTCAAGGGCAACGTCATCGTGCCGCTCGACGACAAGGCGCTCGAAACCCTCGCGGCTGAATTGAAACACCTCAAGATCGAGGCGATCGCGATCTTCTTCATGAACTCCTATCACGATCCGGCGAACGAACTGCACGCCGCCGAAATCCTGCGCCGCCTGCTGCCTGACGTGTACATCACCTGCAGCACCGAACTGACCCGCGAATGGTACGAGTACGAGCGCTGCTCGACCGCCGCCGCCAACGCCTATGTCGGCCCGCAGGTGAATACCTATATCCGCCGCTTGGAAAGCGAGTTTCAGAGCAAAGGCTATGAAGGCCCGATCTTCATGATGGGCTCGAATGGCGGGCTGCTCTCGGTCACGCGGACGTGCCGCCAGCCGATCGCCCTCGTTGAATCCGGCCCGATCGGCGGCTGCATCGGGGCGGGCGCTTTTGCCGAGGCGCTGGGCTTCGACAACGTCGTCGCCTTCGACATGGGCGGCACGACGGCCAAATGCGCGCTCGTCGAACACGGGCGTTTCGCGGTCGATTCCGTCTATTACGCGGACGGTTATGTGAAGGGCTTCCCGGTCAAGTCGCCGGTGATCAACATCGTCGAGGTCGGTTCAGGCGGCGGCTCGATCCTGTGGCTCGACGACCAGAAGCGGATTCATGTCGGCCCGCAAAGCGCCGGCTCGACGCCGGGCCCGGTCTGCTATGGCCGCGGCGGCACCGCGCCGACCGTGACCGATGCCAATCTCATTCTGGGCCGCCTCAACGCGGACCGCTTTCTCGGCGGCGAACTCACCCTCGATCCCGCTGCCGCGATGAAGGCGATGTCGGAAAAGATTGCCGCGCCGCTGGGCTATCCCGGCGATCAGGGCGCCATCGAGATGGCGGAGGGAAGTCTCGCCATTGCCACCGTGGTGATGGCAGGTGCCATTCGCCGCGTGTCGATCGAGCACGGGCTCGATCCACGCGACTTCGCGCTCTTCGCCTATGGCGGGTGCGGGCCGCTGCACGCCTGCGCGATCGCGCGCGAGTTGTCGATCCCGACCGTGATCATTCCGCCCGAGCCGGGCAATTTCTCGGCGATCGGGATGCTGCTGGCCGATGCCCGCATCGACAACGCCAAGACGCTGACCGGATTGCTCGACGACAAGATGGTCGAGACGATGCGCCATCAATACGGCACGATGGAAGACGAAGCGCAGCAGGCCCTGGCGCGCGAATTCGGCGCCACCGAGGTCTCTTTTCAGCGTCACGCCGAGATGCGTTTCCGTGGCCAGCGCCACAACATCAAGGTCGAATTGACCGGGCTCGACAGCGTCGAGGCGATCCACGACGCGTTCACCCGCGATTACAAACGCCGCTACGGCTTTGCCGATTCGAAGGCACCCGCCGAGATTCAGGTGCTGATGGTCTCCGCTTTCGCGAAACTGCGCCGGCCCGACATTGCGCGCCTGCCGCGTCGCGCCGGCGACGGTCGTCCCGAGACGATGCGGCCGGTTTATTTTGGCCGTGCCGGCGGGATGGTGCCGACCAAGGTCTATGATCGCGGTGCGCTGCCGATCGGGTTCGCGGCGTCGGGGCCGGCGGTGATCGAGGAATACGGCTCGACCACGGTGATCGGTCCGGGCGACCGGTTTGAGATGGGACCGATGGGCGAAATTCGCGTCAATTGCACGGGCAAGTGAGGGGAAGCGACATGGACACGATCCGTCAACAGACCAAGCTCGATCCCATCACCCTCGAAGTGCTGCGCTTCGGCGTCGTCTCGATCACCGATCAGATCGACGCCAACATCACCCGTACCGCGTTCAGCCCCTATGTCTACGAGTACAAGGATTTCGCGGTCGGGCTCGTCGATGTCGACGGGCACCTTGTCGCGCAATCGACCGGCGGCATGCCGCCTTTCGTCGCCGATTCGGTCGGCACCGCGGTGCGCGACGGGTTGAAGATTTACGGGCGCGAACGGCTTTTCGAGGGCGACGTCGTCGTCTGCAATCACTCGGCGGTGCAGGGCCAGCATCTCAACAACACGGTGATGTACACGCCGATCTTTGCCGGGTCGGGCGAGAAAACGCTGATCGGTTTCTTCGCGATCAACGTCCATTGGATCGATATCGGCGGCGTGGTCAGCGGGCACACCACCGACATCTTCATGGAAGGCTTGCAGCTCCGTTCGATCAAGCTGTGGTCGAAGGGCGAGCCGATCGAGGAAGTCTATCGCATCATCGAAAACAACACGCGCCAGCCGGTCGATCTGATGGGCGATATCTCGGCCCAGCTCGCGGGGTGCCTGCTCGGGCGCGATCTCACCATCGCGCTGGCCAACCGCTATGGCGTCGATACGTTCCTGACGGCGATCGGCATCATCCTCGATCAGAGCGAGGCGGCGTCGCGCGCCGCGATCCGCGCGATGCCTGATGGCGTCTATTCGGCCGAGACCTTCCTCGACAACGACACGGTTACCGATGTGCCGGTGCCGATCCGCTGCAAGGTCATTGTCGCCGGCGACGAACTGACGATCGATTTCACCGACATTGCCGAGGAGGCAGCCGGCAACATCAATTCAGGCTATTTCGGCGGCGGCATGACCGCGGCGCGCTGCGCCTTCAAATACCTCGTGATGCCGCGCGAGCCCGCCAACGAGGGCGTCTATCGCCCGCTCAAGCTGATCCTGCCCGAGGGCAAGATCATCAGCGCGCGGCCCGGTTCGCCAATGGGCGGCTATCCGTTCCCGCTGCCGAGCGTGATGGATTGCGTCATCCACGCGCTCGAACGCGCC
This sequence comes from uncultured Rhodospirillales bacterium, assembly GCA_903828515.1. Lineage (GTDB taxonomy): Bacteria > Pseudomonadota > Alphaproteobacteria > ATCC43930 > CGMCC-115725 > CAIKMD01. The sequence goes on from CAIKMD010000006.1 coordinate 83,757, forward strand.
GTGCCGGACCAGGTCACCGGCGCGCATTTCGGAACCCATTCGGGCTTCATGGTGCATGGCCGCCGCGCTGACGGCAGTCGCTTCCTGGGGCACGACAGCGGCCATGGCGGCTGGGGCGCCGGTTCGACCAATGACGGCGCGGGGCCCTTCCGCACCATGGCGCACGGCGACACGCGATTGATCCCGATGGAATTGCAGGAGACCATCCTGCCGTTCCGGGTCGACTCGCTTGAGTTGCGCGCGGACTCGGGCGGCGCCGGCAAGTTCCGCGGCGGGCTGGGCTTCCGCAAGAAATACGTGATCCTCGCGCCGTGCCTGCTGCAGACGAACGTCGATCGCACCAAGTTTCCGCCCTGGGGCGTCCAGGGCGGCAAAGAGGCAAAGGCCGGTCGCGTCACGCTCTATAAGACCGACGGCACCACCGAGGTCATTTCGAAGGTGAAGAACTACAAGCTCGTCCCCGGCGACGTCGTCGTGCTCGAAACCGGCGGCGGCGGCGGTTGGGGTGCGCCGTCGGATCGCTCGCTTGAGTCGATCCGCCGCGATCTGACGCGGGGATATATCACCCCGGAAGGTGCTGAACTCGATTACGGCGTGCGGATCACCGCCGGCGAGGTCGTCCGAAAATAAGGTGGGATACCGCCCGAAATTCGGGGCATAGGAGCCGGTTAAGACGAATTAAGGATAATCCTTACTCAGATTACCTGATTCCGTGATTTTCCTTACTGGCGGGTGAGATCACGCGAACAAAGACCCGGCTTGTCATCCTCAGTCCCGGCAAGGATGACGGCCCTTGCCGGGAGTCGGAATTTTCCTTACTTCGTTTTCTTCTTCGCCTTGGTTTTTCCCTTCGCCGCGGGCGCTTCGATGTAGTGGGTCTTGTGGCCCGAGGTCGTCTTGTAATCGCGCTGCGATGCGGCGGGCAGGTACTTCTTCTCGATCGCGACGATCTTGTCGTAGCCGATGATCTTCTTGATGTCGGGGCGGCCATAAGGATTCTTGGCGACTCGGCGTTCCCAATCGACGATCGCGGCCTGTCCGCGCGCATGGAAGTCGGACATGACTTCCCACGAGGCCTGCAAACCGGCGACCGCCGCCATCACCGGATAGAGCGCGATGTTGATGCCGGTCCGCGCGTATTCGGCCCAGCTCGGCGGCGCGGTCTCGCCGCCCCAGATGACCAGCACGGGGCCGGGGATTTCCTTGGCCGCGCGCCGTGCCTGGGCCAATGACTGAATCGAGTTGAGCCAGATCAGGTCGGCGCCACCATCCTTCACATAAGCGATGCAGCGTTTGAGCGTGTCGTTGAAGTCCGAACCCTCGGCGCCGATGCCGTCGCAGCGCGCGCAAATGACAAAGGACGGATCGATCTCGTCGCGCGCGGCGACCGCCGCGCGGATCTTGCCGACCGCTTCATCGACGGAAATCAGACGACGTCCGGCAGCGGTGCCGGATTTTTTCGGGGCTTCCTGGTCCTCGATCTGCATCGCGGCGACTCCGGAGCGAACGATCTCCTGAACGGCAAAGTGCACGTTCACCGCGTTGCCGTAGCCGGTGTCAGCGTCGACCAGGATCGGAATGTTCGTATGCGCCGCCATGTGTCGGCAATGATCGACCATGTCGCGCAGGCCGATGATCCCGTTATCCGGCACGCCATAGAGGAAATGCGAGAGCTGCGAGCCGGGCAGGAAGAACGTCTTGAAGCCGATCTGCTCGGCGAGCATCGCATAGAACGGCGAGAAGCCGCCCGGCATCGGGGTGAACGTTCCGGGTTTCAGCAGCTTGCGGAACTGGAGCCGCTTCTTCGTTGCCTCGTCGCCTTTGCCGCGCGCCATCGTCGTTCTCTCCGTCGTGTTGAAAGTGAATCGTCGACTTCGGCGACGAAAACGCCTCTGCCGAAGGGGTTTGTGAAATCGCGGCCGCTTAGGACAGATAACCGCGCTGGCGCCAATAGGCTTCGGCCGCCTTGTGCAGCGGAATGTCCTGCGGCGTGTCGGGTGCCTCGCGGCACATCCGTTCGATCGGCAATGGGCCTTCGCCCTGCCACGGAATATTGTCTTTGCGCGCGTCGAGCGCGGCGCACACGATGGTGACGAATTCGTCGCTGGCGTCCTCGCGGACGAAAACCGGCCAGCCGCTGAAATCGATGGTAAGAATGTCGCTCGTGAGTTTCGGCGACGATTCCTTTTTGATCCAGGATCGGCGATAGCCCATGGCTTCGAGTTTGACGACGGTCGACTCGGCCAAGGGCAGGGCAGTCATGCCGGCATCGAGCGCCTGGGTCAGCCAGACGTCGCAGGCTTCGTCGAACACGGCGTTGATCTCGCCGCGCGCCAGGGCCTTGAATTTCGGGCCGTTGGGGAAGGGAAGATTGCCCTCGCGCCGAACCTCGCCGCCCCAGGTCGCGATATCGTCGAGCGCGAAGCCCGCCGCCTTCGCGATGTCGTTGACCATCAGGTGAATCGAATGATCGAGCTGGGCCCGCATGGAAAGGCGCAAGGGATACCGCTTTTCGGCGATCTCCTCGAAAGTCTTGAGACCCGTGTCGCTTTTGACCGCGAAGAGGAACTGATCGACCGACGGAATGACGGTGATCGCGCGCAGCGCGTGCGGTTCCGTGTAAATGCTCTTGCCGCGATAGGCCAAGGCCAATGCCGTCGATGGGTTGACGATGGCGAGATCGGCTTCGCGCGCGATCACCGCGTCGATTCCCTCAACCGTGCTCGAGGCAAAGAGGCAGAGCGGAAATTCCTTTTCGCCCTGATTGCGCACCAGCACTTTCACCTGGCCGAATTGGCGCGTCGGGCCGGTGCCCGCCATGGCCGAGGCGATTTCGAGCACCAGGCGCGATCTTGTGGTGATCGGGCTCGCCATCTCGGTCGGGTTCGGGGGCATGGCCATGGGCGGTGATCCTCCTGACGATTTTCTTATCGATGATTGAAGGTGGGCGACCTTATTTCCCCGCCGCGATTACAGCAAGCATCGCGGTCGTTTCGGCGGTTGCAGCGGTTTCATCCGCGACGATCCATCGCTATGATGCGGCCTTTCGCGACGAAGGGAAAATCTCATGCTGAAACGTTGGGCTTTTGTGCTGTCGGCCCTGTTCCTGCTTTCGGCCGGTACGGTGCCATCGGCTTTTGCCCAGGCGCCGATGAAGCTCACCCTGGCGCATGGTATCGCTTCCGATTTCCTGGTCGCGTTGGTCGCCAAGGATAAGGGCATTTTCGAAAAACACGGCCTCGACGTGACGTTGAGCGTGATCACCAACGGCGCGCTCGCGCCGCAGGCGTTGGTCTCCGGCTCGGTCCAGATCACCTTCGTTTCCGGGCCTTTGCTGATGCTCGGCGAGGATGGCGGTCTCGATCTCGTGGTCGTCTCGGGCATGTCGCGCATTCAAAAGGTCAATCCGCACTCCTCGCTGATCACCAAAGAGGGCGTGTCGGTGACGAAGGCGTCGGACCTGATCGGCAAACGGGTCGCGGTACCGGGCATCAATTCGTCGCTCGATCTGGTATTCAAGAAATGGCTGCTCGACAGCGGCGTGCGCCTCGATCAGGTGACCTCGGTCGAATTGCCCTTCGCGCAAATGGGCGATGCGCTCAAGAGCGGCCAGATCGATGCCGCCTTCCCGGTCGAGCCGATGCTGGCGCGCATGCTGGCGGGCGGTGGGCTGGCGCGCTCGGTCGACATCCAGTCGACGGTCAATCCGGATTTCGCCGCGTCGTTCTGGTCGTCGACGCGCGAATGGGCAACGGCGAACCCCAAGGCCGTCGCGGCGTTCCGCGATGCGATGGCCGAGGCGCTGGTCTTCATCCGCGATAACCCGCAGGACGCCAAGGCGATCGAACTCGCGCATCTGAAGTTCAACGATCCGAACTGGCCGACGTTTTCGCTGCACGTGTCGCCGGCGGATTTGCAGTTCTGGAGCGCTGTCTGCCTGCAGCTCAAGCAAATCCACAAACCGATCAACGGCGCATCGCTGATCTTCGCCGGCACGCCGTAACGACGCGGCGTCAGCCCAGCGCCAGCGTCTCCGGCGCGAACAATTCCTCGACCGCGAGCCGGCGCGGTGACAGATGCTGCTCGAACGACCAGCGCGTCGCCGCCTCGAGGGTCGCGCGGTTCCGTTCGAGCCCATAGGGCCAGAAATCGTCGCCCATCGCCGCGCGCGTCGCGGCGAGTTCGGGCCCCAGCCAGGGCACCATCGCCTTGACCGCGCCGCCGTCGCCGTCGAGATCGGCCATGCACAAATCCTTCGCCGCCGCGAAGCCGCGATAGACGCGCTCCGCAATCGAAGGATCGCGTTCCAGCAGCTCGGTCTTGATCCCGATCGCATGCATGACCGGAAAGATTTTCGTCTTGCGGAAATAGGCCTGCTCGGCGGCGCGGTAATCGGGGAAGAGGCGCGCGACTCCCGGTGCGTTCATCGTCGACGGCGACGCGGCGGTGATGATGCCGTCGATCCCGCCCTCGGCAAGCAATTGCGACAGGCTTTTTCCCGCCGCCTGCTCGATGCGGATCGCTTTCGGCAAACCCAGATCCTGCATCAGCGCCTGCGCCGGATCTTCCAATCCGCCATTGACCCAGATGATGTCCTCGGCCTTCACGCCGTATTCGTCGGCGAGAATGCCACGCGCCGTCATCGCCGCGGTGATGCCGAAGAAGGGCACGCCGATGCGTTTGCCCTTCAGGTCGCCGCCCGATTTGATGCCGCGATCGGTGCGGATATAGATCGCCGAATGGCGGAACATCCGCGCCGGAAAGACCGGGATCGCGGTATAGGGGGTGGGCCCGCGCGACCGCTTCATCAGATAGGACGAGAGCGACTGCTCCATCACCTCGAAGGGCGGCGACTCGCCGGCCTTGAAGAAGAAATTATGCGGCGCATCGACGGTGAACTGGATCTCGCAGCCCTCGATGCCGATCCGGCCGTCGCGCAACGGATTGACCCGGTCGTAATCCCAGCAGGCAATGCGCAGAAGCTGAGCCAATCCGATCTCCCGTCAGCGCAGCGACTTGCGGACTTCGGAGACGAAAGCGACGTCCTTGGCGAGCGCGGCGTCGTTCTCCTGTTCCTGCGGCGCGACATAACGCGCGCCGGGCACCGGCGTGCTGTCGGGCTCGGCGGATGACGCGACATCCATCCGCCGCGAACTCTGCTCGGTTGCGGCGGCGAAGCCGTATTGCACATCCTTGGTCAGCAGCCAGTTGATGAAGAGGCGCGTCGCGTTCGGATGGGGCCGGTTCTTCACGACGAAGAACGTCGAGCCGCCGAGTGTGACATCGTTGAGTTCGGGCGTGTTGGCGAATTTCTTCAGGTCGATCGGCACGCCGGCCTTGATGTAAGGCTCCATCAGCGCATGGGAATTGCCGGGGCCCAGCCCCAGCCACGCGATGCCGCGCGCCAACGCCTCGATGATCTGGTTCTGCTCCACCATGAAGACCGGCTGTTGCTCGGTGATGAATTTGCGGACGCCATCTTCGCCGAGGCGCCGAACCAGATAGAAGGTGAACTGCGCGCCGGGGCCGGGGACGCCCGGATCGTGCCAGTAGATTTTCCCCTTCAGCGTCGGGTCGAACAGAATCTGCAACCCGGCCTTGTCGACTTTTTCGCGCGGCAGTTTGAGCGCGTTATAGACCGGGCTCTTCAACGCGACGTTGGGCGAGAAGACGTATTTCTTGTCGTTATCGACGAAGACGCGATCCCAGCCGCCCCAAAGCTCGGGCTTGTTGATGTCGGGATCGCGCAATTCGGGCAGGACGGGGTCGAGGAACCCGTCCTTGTTCATTTCGAACCCGATATTCGATCCGGTCATCACCAGATCCCAGAGATATTTCTGCGCCTGGCGTTCGACCCGCATACGCGCGTTGATCTCGGCGCCCGATGTCGCCGTGATCGATAATTGAATCTTGGGATAGGCCTTGGCCCATTCGGCGGCGAGGAAGGTCCGCGCGGCTAGGTTCGGCTGCGAGAACAGGATCAGCGTGCCCTCCTTTTCGGCGGCAGCGATCATCTGCGCTTTTTCGGTCTTCCAATCCTGGGCATGAGCGATGGTCAGCGGGAGCGCGGCAAGGGCCGCCACGATCAATGCGGGGCGCAGGCAACGCCAAACACGCGATGTGGCTGATGCACTATTTTTCATGGTGTCCCTCCCGTTCGTCGCGCGCCGCGTTTTCGCGGACGCACTTTATATAAATGGTTCCGCCGCGCGCGTCGACCGCCGTGCCTAGGCGCGGCGCAGCGCCAACGTCTTGTCGCGATCGATTTTCATCGTGCCGGGATCGATCGCGACGCCGTAATCGCGCTCGGCGGCGACAAGGGACACGTAACCGTTGAGCACATCATCGAGCACCGCGTCCGCCGCGCGCTCGCGCGGATTGCCGAGGCCGCCGCCGCCCGGCATTTCGACGACGAATGTGTCGCCGGATTCCATACGGACGGTTTCGAGCGGCTTCAGCGCGCGCTCGCGATTGGTGCCGGTGTTGATCGTGCCGCGCAGCGGCGCGGGACCGCCACCGCCGAGAATGCCCCAGCCGCCATACTTGAACTGATGGCCAAGCCGGAACGTCGTCGTGGCATTGCCGAGAAGTTCATATTCTTTGCGGTTGCCCATGCCGCCGCGATGAAGGCCGATGCCGGCGGAATCCTCGACCCATTCGTAACGGCGAACGCGCACCGGGAACTCGGTCTCGATCACCTCGATCGGGGTGTTGGGCGTTACGTTGAGGAACCCGACCGTGCCCGACGAGCCATCATGTTCGGCTTTGGCGCCCTGGCCGACCGGAAAGAGTTCGTACTGTACAGCTTTGCGGCCGGTGCGGTTTTCGTCGTAGCCGATCGCGATGGCGCCGATGCCGAGGCCGGGCGGCGCGATGGCGCGCGCCGGGTTGAACTTCGCGAGCGCACTGTTGCAGACGTTGTAGAGCACGTTGGCGAGACCGAAATAACTGTTCACCGGCGCGGGCCAGCGCGGATTGGTGATCTTGCCTTCGGGATTGATGAAGTCGATCGGTCGGCGCAGCCCGTCATTGAACGGAATAGTCGGGTCGAGCATCGTGACCAGGGCCATCACCGCGGCAACGTGGCTTGCCTGCGGGCGCAGATTGGTCGGGCCTTTCACCTGATCGGCGGTCGCGCTGTAGTCGAAGGTGATGTCGCTGCCCTGCTTGGTCACCTTCACATGGATGCGCAGGGGCTTGTCGAGATCGACGCCGTCGTGATCGACCATCGCCTCGGCCTCGGATTCGCCGTCAGGCCATGCCGCGATGCCGTCGCGCAGGCGTTTCTCCGACAGCGCCATGATCGCAGGGAACGCCGCCTTGATCGTCTCGGCGCCGTATTCCGCGCACAATGCCTTGACCTGTTCGGCGCCGACCAGCGTGCAGCCGACCTGCGCGCGCAGATCGCCCTCGATGATCTCGGGGATGCGGCAATTGTGCTTGATGATCTCCAGGACCTCGGGGATCACGCCGTCCTTGGTCCAGAACTTCACCGCCGGCAGGATCAGGCCTTCGTGAAAGATTTCGCGCGACCCGGCGCCGGACGAGCCGGGGACGAGGCCGCCGAGATCGGGCTTATGCGCGTGCGAGACGCTGAACCCGATGATCGCGCCATCGACGAAGATCGGCGTGACGATGATGACATCGGGCACATGCAGCGTGCCGCCGAGATAGGGATCGTTCGAGATGAAGCAATCGCCGTCCCGCATCGCGTCGAGCGGATAGCGATCGAGGACGCTGCGCACCGTGTAGTAATAGGAATAAAGGTGCAGCGGCCCGCCTGAACCCTCGACGCACAACCCGTCGGGCGCGCACAACGCACACGATCCGTCATGCGATTCGCGCAGGATGGTGGAGTAGCCGCTGTGGAACAGCAGGTGCTCCATCGTCGTCACCAGCTCCTGAAGCCGTGCGATGATGATCTCGAGCGTGATCGGGTCGAGCGTCCGGGTTCGGGCCGGTGGAGAGGTGTCGCTGCTCATGACGCAATCTCGATGGTGGTGGCGTGACGCGTGAATCGTCGGACGCTAGCACGGATCGCCGATCGCGCGGCGACCCTCAACCGTTCGGGGAAACCCGAGATGTCGCGATCACCGATTGAGGATCGGAATGTTTTCCGCGTTCGCCGCCGGACCCGACGACAGCGCCTGGATATAGGCGATGATGTCGCCGACATCCTTGTCGGGCAGGACCTGCGCCGTATAGGGCGGCATTTGCGCGGCGGGATTGCGGATCTGTTGCAGCATCGCCTCGGGCGGCAATCCGTCATGCGCCAGGCGCGGGCCGGCGGGACCGCCGCCGGCGCCGGTCGTGCCGTGACAGGCATAGCAGCCATTGTTGAGGAACAGTTCCTTGCCGCGCGCGGCGTCGCCCGATGCCGCGCTTTGTGCATTCGCCGCCGAGGCCGACGCCAATGCCGCGACAGCGAGGCCGAGGATCATCGCTTTCATCTGTGTCATGCTCAGCGTCCTTGCGCCACGACGTCGATCAGCGCGGGTTCGCCGCGTTTGAGGACCGCGACTGCCTTTTTGATCGCGGGGCCGAGATCCTTCGGATCGGTGATCGGTCCCTGGCCATAGACGCCCATGCTGGCGGCCATCTTGCTGTAGTCGATATAGGGATCGCGGATGGTGGTGCCGATATGGGTGCGATCGACGCCGCGCTGCATCCGGTTGGCGGTTTGCTGTAACGCCATGATTTCCTGATGCCAGGCGCGGTTGTTGTGCACGACATAAAGAATCGGAATTTTCTCGTGCGCCGCGGTCCAGAGCGAGGACGGACAACACATGAGATCGCCGTCGCCCTGGATCGAGACGGTGATCCGGCCGTACTTCTTGTTCGCGAAGGCCGCGCCCAACGTCGCCGGCGCGGTATAGCCGATGCCATAGGCGCCGGCATCGCCGATATAGCGATGATGCTTGTCGGCGTGCCACAGTTTCTGCGGCCAGTTGTTCTGCATTTGCGAACCGGAGGCGAGGGTCCAATCCTCGTCCTTGATGACGTTGTAAAGTTCCATCACCATCCGCGCGACGGTGATCGGCTGCGAATCCCAGCCCTCGGCCGCGAGGGTGCGCTGATCGGCCAGCGCCTTCAGATGCGCCTCGCCGTGTTTCTTGCCCCGCGCGTCGAAGGCTGCGCGCTTGTCCTTGTCGATCAGGCGGCGCACCGCCTCGATCAGCGACGGCAGCGTCGCCTCGGCATCGCCCTCCAAGGCAATGTCAGCATCGGGGAAACGCTGGAAGTCCTGGTAGTTGGCGTGGAAATTGAGATCGACGCCGGTCAGGCTGATCTTCTTCGCGCCGGGCTTCGCGAAGGAGCGCGTGCTGAATTCGGTATGCGGTGCCGGGCCGTTCGTCGTCGCCCAGAAATCCGACATTTCCATGCCGAGGATCACGTCCGCCGTGGCGATCAGCGCGCGGCCGCGGCTCGACTGGTTGAGCGGATGGCGCCACGGGAAATTCATGCGCATCGAGCCGTCGACCACGGGCGCCTGCAGCAACTCCGCCAGCGCGATCATCGATTTCAATCCCGCCGGCGTGCGCGCGACGCGATCGCAGGTGAGCACCGGCGCTTCGGCATCGACGAGAATCCGGGCCAGTTCGCGCACCGCGTTCTCCGCGGCCTGGGGCGGTGCCGACACCGGTATCTTCGGAATCGTGGGCTTCGGGCGATCCTCGATCGGGCCTTCCTGGAGATCCATCGAGGTCACCAGCAAAGTCGGGCCGCACGGCGGCGTCATCGCGTATTTGTAGGCGCGTGTCGCGCTTTCGCCCCAATGCTGGAGCGAACCGGGCTGATCGTCCCATTTGGTGAAATCGCGCACGATCGCCGCGCCGTCCTGTACGCTATGAAAGGTCGGGACGGTCGATCGGCGTGTTCGCGCGTCGGGCGAACTGGGCGTGATGAGGAAAATCGGCACGCGGTCGGCATAGGCGTTGTAGATCGCCATCGAGGCGTGTTGCAGACCGACCGTCTCGTGCAGCATCGCCGCCATCGGCTTGCCTTCGATCTTGGCGTAGCCGTGGCACATCGCGACCGAAACTTCCTCGTGCATGCAACTGAGGAAATCGATGTTCGGCGATGTCAGCATGCCGTAATTGATCAACGACTCGTGGAGACCACGAAAGCTCGATCCGACGAAGGCGGCGACATGCTCGATCCCGAGCCCCCTCATCACGTCGACCATATAATCGGAGCCGCTCGACGATTGCGTCGCCGGCTTCACATCGGCAGGCGTGCCGCGCTCGAGCTCGCGATTGGGGGTGGCCGGGATGGAACTGGCGGGCGGCGGCGGGGCGGTGTTCTGGGCTTTCGCCGTCAGCGGCGCGGCGAGGACACCGGCGCCGGCGAGCCCGGCGCCTTTCAGAAAGCCGCGCCGCCCAACCGAATCGTCGTCCTTACGCTTTGCCATCGACCAGTTCCTCCCGGATTGCGGTCCGCCGTTGCGCCGGCGTGACCACCATGAATACGTGCGCGCCAATTTCGGCCTTTCCGGCACGGTGGTCAATCGCCTGCAGGCCTTGGTTGAGCGTGACGCAATCCTTGGATAAGAGGCGCTGATCATGGCCTGTTTCGTCTACGTCCTCGCCAGCGACCGCGACGGCCAGTATCGGACCTATGTCGGCTGGACGACCGATCTCGACCGTCGGCTCGACGAACATAATGCTGGAACCGGCGCCCGCTCGACGCGCGGCCGGCAGTGGATTCTGCTCTATGCCGAGCGCCATGCGACGCGGAACGAAGCGATGAGCCGCGAATGGCACATCAAGCACGACCGGAATTTCCGCAAATCGCTCGATCCGCGTCCCGGCGCTAAGCCGTGAGCTGTTGGCGCAAATCGGCGAGCAGCGCGGGAAGATCGCCGACGCCCGGACAGGCGCCAAAGACGTAGTAGTCCGGCCGCGTCACGATGACGTCGCACTCATATTCGTCCATCAGCCGGCCGTAATACCCTTCGACATCGAGCAATCCGCTCGCGGCGGCGCCCGCGCGCGACGTGTCGATTCGGCGCATCGTGCCGCCGAGCGATTGCCAGAATTCGCGTTGGTCCGGCGAGAGGGCGAGAGCCGGATCGGTGCCGCGCGCCAGGATAAGCGGGCCGCGCCCGGCAATGTCGTCGAACAGACCTTCGCGGTCGCCGCGCACGCGGGCCTGCGGGAAGGCGTCGCCGGCGGCGGCCGCACCGTCGCGGGCGATGAAACCCGCCTTGATGCCCGGCACCCGGAAGGCGATGAGTTGCTTGGCGCCGCGATTGCGTTCCTGTTCCGCCTGCAGCGCGAGAAGCTGCGCGTCGCGCAGTTTCACCTTCTCGGGATCCCGCTCGTTGACGTGCTGTCCGACGCGCATGCTTTCGACGATCGTCGCGCGGGTGCTCGGGCCGCGCTCCGCCATGTAGGTGTCGAGAAATTTCGGCGTCGCCAATTCCTGTAGCACGAGGTCGAGCTTCCAGGCGAGGTTGTGCGCGTCGCGAAATCCCGAGCAGAGACCTTGCGCGAGGAAGGGCGGCATCTGATGCGCGGCGTCGCCGGCGAGAAAGACGCGGCCCACGCGCCACTGCTCGGCATAGAGCGATTGGAATTGATAGGAGGCGACCCGGATCAACTCGAATTCGTCCGGCGTCGCGCCCTCGGGCCGATCGAGCCGCCGCCATACGCTGTCGGGCTTGCAGGCATCCTCGGCGGATTCGCCCGGGAAAATCATGAACGACCAGCGCCGGTGATGCGGCCCCATGAAGAGCGTCACGCCCGGCTGTTCGGGTTCGCAGAACTGGCGCATCGCCGGCAGGCCGGGCCGCGCGCTTTTCTCCTTGGCGTCGATCACCAGCCAGTTCTGATCGAAGCCGAGATTCTCATAGGTAATGCCGAGCGTCTGGCGAACGAAACTGTTGCCGCCGTCCGCCGCGATCAGATAACGGCCCGTGACCTGCCGCGTTTTGCCGGTTCGTTTTTCGACGGTCACCGATACGCTGTCGGCATCCTGGGTGAGGGCGGTTACCGTCTCGCCTTGGAAAATCTTGACCGACGGAAGCGACCGGACGATCCGGTCGAGTTCCTTCTCGAAGGACGGCTGGTAGATCGAGGTGTATTCCGGCCAGCCATGCGTCGCCATCGGCGATACGTCGCTCGACAGCAGGATGCGGCCGTTCTTTGCCATCTCATAGACCGGCAGGAAATGCGTGGCCGGCCAGATCGCCTCGATGCAGCCGACTTCCTGGAACATGCGCAGCACGTCGTCATGCACGATGCCGACGCGCGGCAGGTTGTAGAGCGTCGTGTGCCGTTCGATCACCGCGACGCGATGACCAGCGCGACCCAACAGGATCGCCGCGAGCATCCCGGTCGGCCCGTATCCCACGATGACGACGTCATACATCGCTCACCCTCCCCTTGGTCGCCGGTGGCCCCGGCTTGGGTCGCTTATCGCCGTGTCCGTGTCAGGGCGTCGAGAATTTGCTCGGCCTCACGCGCGATCCGCGCGACGATCTCGCCCGCCGGCGCGATGTCGTGAATGAGGCCGGCATCCTGTCCCATCGATAGCGGCGCTTCCTCGCGGTCGCCGCGCTTGCGCGCGTCCTGTACCTGGGCAAGCGCCGCCGCCTGGTTTTGCCGCAAGGCCCATTCACGGCCCGCCCAGCGCTGGATGAAGCGGTTGCGCTTGGAGCGTGACATCGCGCCGGGCCACACCGTTCCCGCCGCGAGGTCGGGGATGTCCGAGAGCAATGTGTCGTGGCCGTCGCCGTCGACGATCGCCTGCTTGAAATTCGTATGCAGCGGCGATTCGGTGCTGGCCAGGAATCGTGTGCCGAGCAGGACGCCTTGCGCGCCAAGTGCAAGCGCGGCGACGAGACCCCGGCCATCAGCAATACCGCCGGCGGCGAGGACCGGGACCGGCCCGACCGCATCGACGATCATCGGGATCAGCGGCAGGCTCGCCTGCCAGCCGACATGGCCGCCGCCTTCGGTGCCTTGCGCGATGATCACGTCGGCGCCGGCCTCGACCGCGCGCCGCGCTTCGGGCACGCCGCCGGCCATGAACGTCACCTTGGCGCCTGCATCGTGCGCGCGCCCGATGAAGGGTTTCAAATCCTGCTCGGGCCGGGGCCAGGCGAAGGCGATCGCCGCCGGCCGCAGGGCGAGGGCCGCCGCGAAACTTTCCTCGCGCGCTTCGAAGAGCAGGAAATTCAGCGCGAAAGGCTTGTTGGTCTTGTCGCGGATGGCGCTCGTGCCTTCGCGAATCCGCTCGGGGCTCAGGCCATGGCAACCCATCGCGCCAAGACCGCCGGCATTCGAGACGGCGGCGACCAGATCGGGGGCATAGATCGATCCCATGCCGCCGAGCGCGATCGGATGCTCGATTCCGAGCAGGTCGCAAATCGGCGTGCGAATCATGGTTTCCTCCGTTGAGCCGCGAGCGACGCCGTCAGCGTTTGATCGGGTCGTTCTTGTCGGGATTGGCGAACGCGAACGCTTCCTGAAAGGCGGGTCGCGCCTGAACTTTCTGCCACCACGCGGCGAGACGGGGACGCTTGGCGGCACCGACCATCTCGGGCCGTTTCAGCACTTCGATGCGGTTGACGTAGGGTGCCATCGCAATGTCGGCCAACGAGTAGTCGCGCCCGGCGAGCCAGGGCGTCGCGCCGAGCGTCTCTTCCATCATGCCGAGCAGATAATCGAGCGCTACGTAAGCCTGATTTTCTTCGGCATCGGAAACGCCATGGGCGTGGCGATGCAGGAAGCGCGCGGCGATGATCGGGTTGGGACAATTCGCCGCCGCCTGCGCGATCTTTTCCTCGCTCAACGGCTTCTGCGCCAAACGCACCGCGTGACGCGGATTGTGCGACGCCGTGTTGACGTTGGTGTGAGCGATTTCCTCGGAATTGAAGATCCAGATGCGCATCTGCGCCGCGGCATAGGCGTCGCCGGGGCGCAGGCGGATCTCGGGAAACTTGTCTTCGAGATATTCGAGCAGGACGTTCGATTCGATGATGATCTTGCCGTCGTGGTCGAGCGCCGGCACCACGCCCTTGTTGTTGATCTTGCGATAGAACGGTTTCCAATGCTCGAAGGTGAACAGGTCGATATGGCGGCTGTCGAAGCTCAGTTTTTTCTCGGCGAGGCACAGCCGTACTTTCTGCGAGCAGACCGAACTCCAGTAGTGATAGAGCGTCAGCATGGGGCTTCCTTCTGGCGAATCCGTTTGAAGCCTATCGGGCGAGGCGATAAATAGGTAATTCTTCCTTGCACTATCCGTATAACTTTATGGTTATGTCCAATCCGCTTGGAAACTGGGAAGCCCGCATCGGCCGGCGGCTGACCCTGCGCGACCTCCATATCCTTTTGGCGGTGGTGCAATGGGGCAGCATGGCGAAGGCCGCCGCTCATCTCTCGGTGTCGCAACCGGCGATCTCGAAGGCGATCGCCGACCTCGAACGCGCGGTCGGGGCCCGGCTGCTCGATCGTAGTCCCGGCGGCATCGAGCCGACGGCGTTCGGCCGAGCGTTGGTGAAACGGGGCCTCGCCGTCTTCGACGAATTGCGCCAGGGCATCAACGAAATCGAATTCCTCGCCGATCCGACCACCGGCGAGGTACGTATCGGCTGTCCCGAATCGATCGCGGCCGGGCTCCTGCCGGCCGTGGTCGAGCAATTCACCCGGCAGTTTCCCCGCATGGTGTTGAAGGTCGCGCAGGCTCAGACCGTCACGCTCGAATTCCGCGAGTTGCGGGAGCGCAACGTCGATCTGATGATCGGCCGTGTCGCGCGGCCTTTTGTCGAAGAGGGCCTGAGCGCCGAAATCCTGTTCGAGGAACCGTTGCGAATCGTTGCCGGCGTGCAGAGCCGGTGGGCGAAGCGTCGCAAGATCGAACTGGCGGAACTGGCGAACGAGCGGTGGATTCTGACGCCGCCCAATGAGGTGCTGAGTTCGACCGTTGCCGCCGCGTTTCATGCGCAAGGGTTGGAGACGCCGCGCGCGACGATCGTCTCGTTCTCGTTTCACCTGCGGCTGCACCTGCTGACCAACACCGATTTCATCTCGCTCATTCCGGCCTCGATGCTGCGCCTGTTCAACGCGCGGGAAAGCGTTCTGAAGGCGCTGCCGGTGGATATGGAATTCGCGCCCTTACCGGTCGCGATCATCACCCGCAAGAATCAATTGCCGAGCCCCGAGGCCCGGCTCTTCATCGATTGCGCACGCCAGATGGCCGAAACAATCATCAAGGCGCCCGAATTCAAGACCGCGGCGCCGGCACGTCGCCGCTCTCGCCGGACATAACCATCGGGTTATGGCGATAGTCGGAGCGAGAATTTCCTTTCGTCGGCCCGTGCGCCTAGCCTCAATGGATGAGGGCAAGACAACGGGATAGCCTCGCGTGACCCGCAAGATTCCGGTGCTGATCGCCGGCGGCGGACCGGTCGGGCTGATGCTGGCTGCGGAACTGGGGTGGCGCGGCATTCCCAATCTGTTGGTCGAACGCGACCCGCCGGAAGAGCGGCTGAATTTTTCGCGGATTCTCCAGATCAGCGTGCGCAGCATGGAATTGCTGCGCCGCATGGGCATTTCCGAACGCGTGCGCAACTGGGGCTTTCCGGCGGATCATCCGCTCGACAATGTCTTCGTGACCAGCCTCACCGGTTACCAACTGGGGCGGTTCAAGATGTACACGCTCGGCGCCGACGTCGAAGATCCGTTCAGTCCCGAGCATCAATGGCATTGTCCGCAGGTCGTGCTGGATCCGATCCTGCAGCAAGCCGCTGCTGCGTTTCCGGCGACGGAAATCCGCTATCGGACGCGGCTTGCCGCGTTCACGCAGGACGGTGACGGCGTCCGTGCGACGCTGGAAGATTCCGTGACCGGCGCGCGCGAAAGCGTCGAGGCCGACTACCTCGTCGGCTGCGACGGGTTTACCGGCATGGTGCGCAAGCAGCTTGGCATCGGCATGCACGGCACCGAGTTCATCGACCACTCGCTCAACATCGAATTCCGGGTCGATAACCTCGCGCAGTATCACGACAAGGGCGATGCCGGCCGTTACATCTGCATCGGCCCCGAAGGCACCTGGGGCACCTGCATGGTCGTCGACGGCAAGGGCTTGTGGCGCATTCTCATGTACGGCGACACCGATACGTTGTCGCCGTCGGATGTCGACCAGGTGATTCGCCGGCTGGCCGGACGCGACTTTCCGTTCGAAGTGGTCTCGTGCGTTCCGTGGAGCCGACGCTCGCTGCTCGCCGACCGGTTTCGCCAGGGCCGCGTATTTCTCGCCGGCGACGCCGCGCATGTCCATCCGCCCAATGGCGGATTCGGCATGAATACCGGCATCGGCGATGCGAGCGATCTCGGCTGGAAGCTTGAGGGCGTGCTGCGCGGCTGGGCCGATCCGGCCTTGCTCGACAGTTACGAAGCGGAACGTATTCCGGTCTGCCGGCGCGTCATCGACGAGGCGATGAAGGAGTTGGAGCGCCTGCGCGGCGGCGCGCGCGATTTGCGCGCGATCGGCGATGCGACGGCCGAAGGCGAGGCCTTGCGGCGCGAGATCGGCGCGCGGCTCAATCAGGAATTTTCCGGCAGCCGGGTCTGGCATCGCTGGGGCATCCATCTCGGCGCGGTTTACGATCCGTCGCCGATCGTCGTTCCGGACGGAACGACGCGGCCGATCGACGATACCTACGACTACGTGCCGCAGGCGCGACCTGGTTCGCGCGCGCCGCATTTCTGGCTGAGGCCCGGTGCCTCCGCCCTCGATCTCTTCGGCCGCAACCATGTCTTGCTGCGTTTCGGTGAAACGGCGCCGGATGGCGCCGCGCTCGCAGACGCGGCGCGATCGCGCGGCATGCCGCTCGATATTCATACCATCGACGATGCCGCTGCTGCCGCGCTCTATGGCAAGAAACTCGTGCTGGTGCGCCCCGACGGGTATGTCGCCTGGCGCGGCGATACCGTGCCCGATCCGCACGCGATCATCGATCGCGTTCGCGGTGCATCGCAATCGAAACTTCATTGAGGGAGAATTTCATGGCCGACAAAGAAAAGCCGTTCGACGAAATCATGAGTGGGCTGCTGCACAAACAGCTTTATATCGCGGTCACCGAACCGCTCGGCGGGCCGGGCATGGCCGACAAGCTGCAGGAACACATCATGGGCCAGATCGATCTGGAGCGGCGCAACATCCTGTTCGGCGCCGGGCCGCTGCAGGACGAGGACAAGGACAAGCCGACCCGCGGCATGTTCATCATCCGGGCGGCCTCGTTCGAGGATGCGCGCGCCATTCTCGATCAGGACGCGTTTCATAAAGCGGGCCTGCGCACCTACAAGCTCTATCGCTGGAACCTCAACGAGGGATCGATTTCGCTGACGGTGAATTACTCCGATCAGACGGTGAAGATCACATGAGGAGGAACAACCCATGCTGACGCTTTGCTATTGCCCCAGCTCCTGCTCGATGGCGCCGCATCTCGTGCTGGAGGAAGGTGGCGAGAAATACGTTGCGCGTGAGATCGACTGCGCCAATGGCGAGCAACGCAGCGCCGAATATCTGCGGATCAATCCGCATGCGCGGGTGCCGGCGCTCGGTCTCGACAATGGCGATTACATTTCGGAAAACATCGCCATCCTGCCGTTTCTCGGCAAGCGTTTCGGCCTTTGGAGCGACGATCCGGTGATCGAAGCCAAGATGATGTCGTTCATCGGCTGGGTCGCTTCGACGGTTCATCCCGCCCAAGCGCATTTCCGCCGGGCGGAACGCTATGCGACCGATCCCGCGGCGCACGCGAACATCAGGGCGGTCGGCATCACGGCGTTTCACGGCTACCTCCGGGAAATCGATGGCCTGTTCGCCGGCAAGACATATCTCTTCGATCGCCTGTCGTCGGCCGATTTCTACGCCTTCGTGCTCTACACGTGGGGTCTGCAACGGGGGTTCCCGATGCGCGAGCTCAAAAACTTCACGGCGTTCAACGACCATATGCGCGAGCGGCCGTCGGTTCAGCGGGTTTTCGCGGACGAGAAAATCGAAGTCTGATCGACCCGTCGCTACCGCCGGCGCGGGTCGCGCGCTATGTTGGCGGGGAACAGAACCGATCATGGGGGGATAAAATGGCGCTTACCATTTACGGCGCGGCGGCGTCGCGGACCAGCCGGGTGTTGTGGGCAGTCGAGGAACTCGGCATTCCCTACGAGCATGTGCCGGTCAATCATCGGCTGGGCGAGTCGCGCAAGCCCGAGCATTTGTCGCTCAATCCCAACGGCCACATCCCGGTGATCAAGGATGGCGAGGTCGTCCTCTGGGAATCGCTGGCGATCAATCTCTATCTCGCCAAGAAATATGGCGGCGCGCTTGCCCTGAAGTCGGTCGAGGACGAAGGCCGCGCGATCATGTGGAGCATGTGGGCGCTGACCGAGGTCGAGCCGCATAGCAACGGCTTGTTGCAGCACACGATGATGTTGCCGGAAGACAAGCGTCAGCCGGCGATCGTTTCGGCGGCGAAAGAAGGCGTGAAAGCGCCGCTCAACGTGCTCGAAGGCGTTCTCGGCAAGAGCGACTATTTGCTCGGAAGCGCTTTCAGCGTGGCCGATCTCAATGTCTCGTCGCTTGTCTCGACTCTCACCCGCGTTCAGTACGACCTCGCGGCGTGGCCGAAAGTCGCGGCGTGGCTGGCGAAATGCTCGAACCGACCGGCCATGGCGAAGGTCCGCGCGATGGTCGCGCATTAGAATTGCGTCGGTCAGCCGTGCGTTTCGGGCAGGGGTGAGTCCGGCCGCGCCGTGCTAGGTGTCCCAAGGTTTGGTCAGCGAGCAGGCCCGGGTCGATGCCGGTTGAAGCGATGAGTAACGACGTGAAACCGCACGAGGCGATTGCCCCGCAAAATCGCGTGCTGATTTTCATCGCGTCGCTCGCCGCGGTTTTCATCACCGCGATCGAAGCCACCATCGTGTCGACCGCGATGCCGACCATCGTCGGCACGCTGGGCGGTTTCGACCTGCTGAGCTGGGTGTTCACCTCGTATCTGCTGACCCAGGCGATCACCATCCCGATCTACAGCCGACTGTCGGATCTCTATGGCCGCAAGCCGATCCTGCTGATCGGCATCGCGCTCTTCGTGGTCGGCTCGATCCTGTGCGGCTTTGCCTGGAGCATGATGTCGCTCGTGGTGTTCCGCGTCGTGCAGGGGCTCGGGGCCGGCGCGCTGACGCCGGTCAGCCGCACGCTGATCGGCGACATCTATCATGGCGCCGAGCGCGCCCGCATGCAGGGCTATGTGTCGAGCGTCTTCGTCGGTGCGGCGGTTCTGGGGCCGGTCATCGGCGCCTTCATCGCCTCGCACACGATCTGGGCGATGGTGTTCTGGGTCAACGTGCCGATCGGGCTCGTCGCGGGCGCGATCCTGATCTGGACCCTGCACGAACAGATCGAGAAACGGACCCATCGTATCGACTGGACCGGATCGGCGCTGATCGGCCTCGGCGTCGGCCTGTTGTTGTTTGCCCTGGCCCAGGCCGCGTCGCTCGGCCTCGGGTGGACGCTCGGCCTCGCCGCGGCCGGCATCGTCGTCCTGGCGGCCTTCGCGATCTGCGAACGCATTGTCGCCGAGCCGATCTGGCCGATGTCGCTGTGGAAGGACGGCATGGCCAATCGCGGCAATCTAGTGTCGCTCGGCCTCGGCGCGTCGATGATGGGGATTGCCGCTTATCTGCCGGTCTATATGCAGGGCGTGATGGGGACCAGCGCCTTCGTCACCGGTCTTGCCCTCATGGCGATGTCGGCGGCCGGCCCGATCGGCGCGGTGGTCGCCGGGCAGATCATGCTGCGTTCGTCCTATCGGGTGTCGTCCACCGCCGCGGCGACGATTTACATCACGGGCAGCATCATGATGTCGATGCTCGATCAGCAGAGCGGCGCGGCCTGGGCGGTGGCGAGCGGATTCCTGATGGGGTTCGGTACCGGCATGAGCAACAACACCTATATGGTCGCGATCCAGGCCGAGAGCGCGTGGAATCAGCGCGGCATCGCCACCGGCGCGTTCCTGTTCTCGCGCATCCTTGGCCAGGCGGTGGGAACCGCCGCCTTCGGCGGCATTCTCAATTCAAGCCTGTCGGCTTACCTGACGGGCAAGGACGATCTGGTGTCGCAGATCATCGCGCCGGCGTTTCGCCAGACCCTGGCGCCGGAAATCCTCGGGCCGCTGATGAGCCAATTCAATCAGGCGCTGCACACGATCTTTTTGATCCTGGTCGGCCTGTCGATCGTCGTGATGCTGATCGGATTGACGCTGCCGCGCGGTCGCGGCCTCGGCCACAGCTAGGTCGCGTTTACGAAGAGGCGCTGTCGGCCTGAAGCTGGATGTAGTTCTCGAGCCCGATCTTGCTGAGCAGCTCGGTCTGCGTCTCGATGAAGTCGACCGCGTCTTCCTCGGAATCGAGGATGTTGCTCAAAAGATCGCGAGTGCCGAAATCGCGCACGCTCTCGCAATGGACGATCGCGGCACGAAGATCGCTGATATTCCGGTGCTCAGCCTTGAGGTCGCAGGCAAGAATCTCGGGCACGTTCTCGCCGATCATCAGCTTGTCGAGATCCTGCAGATTGGGCAACCCGTCGAGGAACAGGATGCGTTCGATCAACCGGTCGGCGTGCTTCATCTCGTCGATCGATTCTTCGTATTCGTGCTTGGCGAGTTTGCTCACGCCCCAATTGCGCAGCATGCGCGAGTGCAGGAAATACTGATTGATCGCGGTGAGTTCGTTTTTGAGAATCGTGTTGAGGTGCTGAAGCACCGTCGGGTCGCCGCGCATATCGTTTGATCTCCGTGCTGTTCCCGCCGGGGCGACCGCGCCTGCGGGTCAGCGGCGCGTCTCACCCTGGAGCGTGAATAGGCTCGCTGCCGACGTCGCGCAATATCCCCTGGACCATCGGAATGCATTTGCCGCAGCGCGGCTGCGTGCCGAACGAGCGATAGACGCCCAGGGTCGAGCCGTCGCCGCCGGCGGCGGCCTGGCGGACCTGGCATTCGGTCAGTGCGTTACAGAGGCAAACATACATCGGACGAGCCCATGCGAATGATTCGCATGCACAATACACGATTCGTTTGGCTATGCAACTAAGAATGACTATCAGGAAAAATGGCGGAAAACCGCTATTTTATCGTCCGACAGAGGTTTTTAGGGGTGCGACGGTGCCGGTTTTGGCGCCAGCCGGTCCTCGGCGGCGGCCAGAAGCGCCAGGACCTGGAGCCGGGTCGGCTCGTCGAGGTTCATCTGGAGCTGCCGACGATAATGGTCGATGTCGAGGCGGGTGATGCCCGGGTCTTCCATGTTCTTCTCCCTAGCGAAAACGACGGCGCGTCGAATGCCCTTACAGCGGGGTCGACGGGGGCGCCACAGTCGAGGTCGGACTATTGGTATTGAGCGAGGGCCACACGCGACTGATCACGGTGCAGAATACCACCGCGCTGAGGATCGCGGCTGCCAGCAGCAGCAGGTTGCGTGGCGGCAACGTCATACCCTTGCCGGCGATCCGCGCCGGGGCCTCGAAGACACGTTGAGCCGGCAGGAGATCGATCAGGCGCGCGGCGATGGTGCCGGCATCCGCCGATGCCCAACGACCCTCCGGCAATTCGGCGATCATCGCGGTCAACTGCTGCGTCGCCTGCGCCTTCGACGATTTGGCAAGGCGCGCCGATTCCTGCCATGGATCGATGCCGAGACGCGAGAGCGCCGAGAGCACGGTCAGGATCGCGCTGTTCTTCTCTTCGCCGATCGGCGCGAAGAGGAAGTCGTTGAACTCCGAATTCAGCAGCGAATAGGCGGGTGTCATCGGCGCCCCCAAATTACTTGACGGTCAGATCGTTTCGCACCGAACGCACGCCGGGAACGCGGCCGGCGACGTCGCTGGCGCGGCTGATCGTCGCGCGCGAATCGACGACGCCGGTGAGCTGAACGACGTTCTTCACGGTGACGACGTGAATCTCGAACACCTTCAACCCGGTGTCGGCGAGGATGTCCGCCTTGACCTTGGTGGTGATCGCCGCGTCATCGACAAAGGCACCGGTGCTTTCGCTGGTCGCGGTCGGAGCACAGGCCCCGAGCGTACCGCTCAAGGCGAGGGCGAGGATCACGAGGCTGGTCTTGAGGGAATGGGACATGGGTACTCCAAGGGACGAAGGGGGGCCGCGTTTTCAGCGGACGGTGAACGGGATGTAGAGATCGATCACGGGGCGGCGCGGCGCCGGCGCGTAATAGACGGGCGGCGGCGCATAGACGTAGTGCGGCGCCTCGTGCCGATAGTAATGATGCGGCCGGTGCCTCTCGTGTCCGCGGCCATCGTGTCCATGGTCGTCGGCGCGGGCCGGCGCCGTCGATAAACCGCTGACCAGGACGGCGAGCGTGAGCGTCAGCACGAGTCCGCCGACGCTGCGAAAATCCGGATTGGCGGGCTTATTTTCGATCGTCATGACCTAAAATCCTTTGTCTGCGTGCCGGTTAGCTGTGGCGCGCGGCCTGGCGCTGCTGTTCGCCGAAGACGCGATCGGCGTTTTTCTGCTGTGCCGGGCTCATCTTGGCGTAGAGCGCTTCGAAGGACGGGACGAGACGCTTCAGCCCGTCGGCATGCTCGTCGGTGATCATCTGATAGGATTTCAGATCGTCGACCGCGTTCATGGTCTTCAGCTTCGCGCTGCGCTCGGTGACGCCGTCGCGCATTTTCTTGCCGTTTTCCCGCATCACCTTGGCCATGTCGCCCCACAGGATTTCCTGCTCGGGCACGATTTTCAGTTTGGCGTGAAGAACGGTGATCTGCTCCTCGACGCGATCGACCGACGCCTTGTGAATTTTCTGGGCCTTGGTCGGCGCGGGTTTCGTCGCGGCCGGCGCGGTCGTCATCGGCGCGGCCTGCGCCATGGTTTCGCTCGCCAAGGTCGGCTGCGAAGAAACGGCGAACAGAATGGCGGGAACGAACGCGGCCGTGGCGATCATGCGCGCGAAACGGTTGGATGGGGACATCGGGGATATTCCTCTTTTGTCGTGGTGGAGCGGCATGGCGGCACCGTCGCGGTGCGGCTTGTCGCCGGTGTTGATGAAGGGACCGTAGGCTGTCGTCGCGGGACGACGATAGGATCGGAAACTACCCAGAAGGCTGCCGCGATCAGCCGATCGAGGTTGCTGACACGGGGCCCGAGACGGGTGCCACGTAATGCGCATCCGACAGGCTCGAGGTGAGGCCGTCATGCAGATCGAGGCGTGACGGATTGCCCAGCGCCAGAAGCGCCCGCGCGCGGGTCAGTTCCTCGACCTCGCCATGGACGATGACGAGAAACCCGTCGGCTTTGACCGCCTGCTCGTATTGCACGACGCTGTCGCGGGGAACGCCCGCGCTATAGAGGGCGGCGCCGAGCGCGCTCAGGCCGCCGACCATCACGGCGCCTTCGACCGCCGAGACGACGATGGCGGCCAGATAGCCCAAAACCATGATGTGGCCGACGATCGGGATCGTGAGCGAGACGCCGCCGGCGAACAGGCCCCATAGACTGCCCCACAACGCGCCGCGCTTGCCCCAGAACTGAATCCGCTCACCGGCATTGTAGAAGCCGACGACCTTCTCTTCGGAGTGATAGCCCTTGCCGACGATGCTGAGATTGTCGGGTGTGAAACCCGCGCCGACGAGCTTTTTCACGGCTGCGTCGGCTTCCTGATGCTCGCCGAAGACGGCGACAACGGATTCGTTTTGAAGCATCGAAGTCTCCACGGGATTGCGGAAGCGCGCGGCTTGGGTACGTCGAACAGTCACCGCGGCATCCGGCAAAGTCAGCGCGACTTCGCTTGGGCATTCGATGGCTTCGTGTCCGCCAAATTGCGCGGTCGGATTTGTCGGCGATAGGTTCGGAAACTACCTAGATCGGGTCTTGAATCGGTATTGTCCAGTTTCGACCTCTTATATGACGTCATTCATCCGGCGCCGACAGGGGCGGGAAGTACGCAGGATTCGTTCTTGAGCATCGTTGCCGCTTCGTGACGGAAGCGGGCGCCGATCGGCCCTTCGTTACTTGCGAGGCTTTTCGCTCGTTCGGGAGGGTTCGGAAACTACTCAGATGATTCGGGCGATACTGTCCTCGTGAAAGGCGGGGGCCTGTGTTACCTTGGCCTTCCTCATATGGCCATTCCACCGAGGGAAATCGGGCGGGACGGCACGAAGGTCACCATGACAAAGATCACTCGAACGCGGCACAACGCCGGGGCGCGATCACCGCCGCCTCTCGTCAAGAAACCATCTGTCGTTAAAAAACCCGAAGACTCGAATGGCCATTCCAAAAAAAAGACCGCACGGCCGAGCGGCCCCGAAAACCCGCAAAATATTCTGAACAGTTCAGGCATCGCGACGCTGGCGTTCGATCGCGACCTCAATCTGCTTTTCTTCACGCCGCCGGCAACGGCGCTGTTCAAGGTGACCGCCGCTCATCTCGGCTGCCCGCTTGCGGAAATCGCGCGGCGCTTCGCGGATGACGACCTGATTCTCGATGCGCAAACGGTGATCGTGACCAGCGTCTCGTTATGGCGTGAGGTCGAGGCCGAGAGCGGCGCCTGGTACAATCGTCGGCTGTTGCCCTATCGCGACGAACATAAGAACGTTCGCGGCGTGATGATCACCTTCGCCGATATTTCCGAAATGAAGGCGGTCGAACGCGAGATCGAAACCGCGCGGGCCTATTCGAACAGCATTGTCGATACGATTCGCCAGCCCCTGGTCGTCCTCGATCACGAGTGGCGCGTCGTTTCCGCGAGCCCTTCATTTTATCGCGGCTTCGCGATCCGGCCGGGCGACGCGGTGGGGAAGACGCTTCCGACTCTCCGCGACAATTGCCTCGACGTTCCGGCGCTCCGCAGCTTCCTCGACCGGTTGGCGGCGGGGCGCGAGGTCGCCGAGGATTATGAAATCGAAATCGACCTGCCGCCGCGCGGTCATCGCGTCCTGATGCTGAACGCGCGTAAAATTCCCGTTGCGGCGCGGGCGAAGCCGAGAACCCTGCTGGCGATCGACGACATCACCAACCGCAAGCAGGTCGGCGTCGCGCTGGAGGCGGCTAAAAAACAGGCCGAACGCGCCAATCTCGGAAAATCGCGCTTTCTCGCCGCCGCGAGCCACGATCTGCGCCAGCCGTTACAGACGATCTTTCTCATGCAGGGGATTCTCGCCAGCACGGTCAAGGATCCCGCCGCGCTGAAGGTGGTTCAGCGCCTGGGCGATTCGATGGAAGTCATGTCGGGCATGCTGAACAAGTTGCTCGACATCAATCAGCTCGAGGCGGGAATCGTCCAGCCGCAACTGGAGAATTTCCCGATCGATGGTCTGCTGGAGCGGCTGCGCGCCGACTTTGCCGAGCAGGCCGCGGCGAAATTCCTGGGCTGTCGCGTGGTGATGAGCGGCCTGACCGTGCGTAGCGACGCGGCCTTGCTCGAACAGATGATCCGGAACCTGTTGTCGAACGCGCTGAAATATACCGCCCATGGCAGGATTCTGTTGGGTTGCCGGCGGCGCGGCGACCGGTTGCGGATCGAGGTATGGGATACCGGTCCGGGCATTCCGAAAGAACAGCTCAAGGCGGTCTTCGAGGAATTCCATCAACTCGACAATCCGGCGCGCGAACGCGCGCGCGGCCTCGGGCTCGGTCTTTCGATCGTGCAGCGCCTGGCGGATCTTCTGGGTCATACCATCGACGTGCGCTCCGGTGTCGGCACAGGCTCGGTCTTTGCCATCGAGGTGCCCTGCGTCGTCGCCGAAGGGGAGGCGGTCGCGCGCATTCGGTCCCCGGCGCCGGCGGTGCATGTGGGCAAGAACGAACTGATCCTGATCATCGAGGACGATCCGGCGCTGCGCGAGATGGTGCAGCTCCTGTTCGAAATCGAGGGGTATCGCACGGCGGTCGCGGTCGACGGGAAAAGTGCGCTGGATATGGTCGCGCGCGGCACGGTGCGGCCGAACATGGTGGTCGCCGATTACAATCTGCCGAACGGACCGACCGGTCTGGACGTCATCGGCCGTCTGCGCGAGACCTTCGACCGCACCTTGCCGGTGATCATCATGACCGGCGATATTTCGACCGACACGCTGCGCGCGATTTCCGGCGCCGGCTGCGTTCAATTGAACAAGCCGATCAAGGCGGAGGATCTCACCCGCCTCGTCCGATCCCAGCTCGCGATCCCCCGGCCGAAGGCGGAGCGTGCGCCGCGGCCGCCGGCATTGTCGCCGGGCGAGGGGGAACTGCTTCCGACGGTCTTCCTGATCGACGACGACGACGACCTGCGTGAGACAATGCGAGAATTGATCGAGGGAGAAGGGCGCCGGGTCGAGGCTTTCGCCAGCGGCGAGGAATTTCTCGCCGCCTATCGTCCCGGCCGCAAAGGCTGTCTGCTGGTCGATGCGCGCTTGCCCGGACTGGGCGGGCTGGCGCTCCTGCAAAAGCTCAAGGCCGAAGAACACGCCTTGCCGTCGATCATGATCACCGGCCATGGCGAGGTCTCGATCGCCGTCGAGGCGATGAAGGCGGGCGCCATCGACTTCATCGAAAAGCCGGTGGGCCGCGGCGACCTGCTGACCAGCATCGATCGCGCGATGGAGCTGACGCGGGATTCGACGGCGCTCTCGGACTGGCGCGAGGCAGCGGCCGGTCCGATCGCCATCCTGACCCCGCGTGAACGCGAAATCATGAACTTGGTCATCGCCGGCCAACCCAACAAGATCATCGCCGCCGATCTGAACGTCAGCCAGCGCACGGTCGAAAATCACCGCGCGGCGGTGATGAAAAAGACCGGGTCCAAATCGCTTTCCGACCTGGTGCGCCTCTCCATTGCGGCTGTGTGACATCGCTGAAATGAGTAATTTCCGAGGCTATATCGCGAAATAGCCTTCATTTAGGATTGCCCAACGCTAGAAAGAGGGGTGTCCGCGAATGTGTACCAATTTCACGATGGTTTTTTTGTCGCTGCTCCTTTTCATGAGTGCCGTCGCGCTGATGTCGGTTTGAATCCGCCGCAGGGGGCCTGCGTCAAATTCGTGCAACAAGATAAAAAACTCTTCATGCCGCGTTGCGGCAAGGGCACTCTATCGTCTCCCCGGCCGGTCTCGATCCGAGACCGTCACCGTGGAAAAAGACAGAGTATCGAATGTCGTCGAATCCTTCTCCATCCCATGCGCGCCGCGACAAAGCCGGCTCGGTGAATCGCCGTTCTTCGTTCCAGACCGTGGCCTTGCTGCTGCAAGGCGGCGGTTCCCTCGGGGCGTATCAGGGCGGCGTCTATCAGGCCTTGGCCGAGGCCGATCTCCAGCCCGACTGGATCGCCGGCATCTCGATCGGCGCGATCAACGCGGCGATCATCGCCGGCAACCCTCCGGAGAAACGCGTCGAGCGCCTGCGTGCGTTCTGGGACCGCATTACCGCCAATCCGCTGGGCGGCTGGGCCGATCCCTGGCTGATCGACGGCGCGTCGTGGTTCGGGGCCAAGGATGCCGCGCACGGCATGCTCGACCAGTTCAGCGCGTTTCAGGCCCTGGTCGCCGGCGCGCCGGGCTTTTCAAGCCGCGTTTCCCGCCGCCCTGGCTGCTGCCGCCGGGTTCGTCCGAAGCGACCAGTTTCTACGACACCGGCGCGCTTGCGACGACGCTCGAGGGCCTGGTGGATTTCGACCGCATCAACAGCGGGGCGATGCGCTTCAGCGTCGGGACCGTGAACGTGCGGACCGGAAACTTCGCCTATTTCGACACGACGACCGATAAGATCGGCCCGAAACACATTCTGGCCAGCAGCGCCCTGCCGCCGGGATTTCCGGCGATCGAAATCGATGGCGAAATGTACTGGGACGGCGGTCTCGTCTCGAATACGCCGCTGCAATGGGTTGTCGATTCCGAGCCGCGCTGCGACACGCTCGCGTTCCAGGTCGATCTGTGGAGTTCGCGCGGCGAATTTCCCAAGGATCTGACCGAGGTGGCGGTTCGGCAAAAAGAGATTCAATATTCGAGCCGCACCCGCGCGAGTACCGACCGGCTGAAGCGCATGCAGGAAATCCGCTCGGCGCTGGCGAAGGTTTTGCTCACGCTGCCTCCCGAGGGGCGTGCCTCCGCAGAAGGGAAAATGCTTTCGGCATTCGCCGATCTCAAGGTCTACAACATCGTCCAGTTGATCTATCGATCGAAGCACTACGAGGGAAATTCGAAGGACTACGAGTTCTCTCGCCTCAGCATGGCCGACCATTGGAGCGCCGGGCACGCCGACGCCCTGCGCGCGTTGCGCCACGATGAAATCTTCGAGCGTCCGGACAGCATCGAAGGCTTCCGGTCCTTCGACTTCGATGAAAAGGACGCCAAATCGTGAAAGCGGACGAGGTTCGCAAAACCGCCTTCGCGATGCCGCTCACCAGCCCCGCTTATCCACCAGGGCCGTACCGGTTCGTCGATCGCGAATTTCTCGTCATCACCTATCGCACCGATCCCGAAAAACTGCGCGCGCTGGTGCCCGAGCCGCTGGCCGTCGAGGCACCGGTGGTCAAATACGAGTTCATCCGGATGCCGAATTCGACCGGCTTCGGCGACTATACAGAGACCGGCCAGGTCATTCCGGTGTCGTTCGAGGGCCGCAAAGGCGGCTATACGCATTGCATGTTCCTGAATGACGAGCCACCGATCGCCGGCGGCCGCGAGCTCTGGGGTTTCCCGAAGAAACTCGCCAAACCGAGCCTTCATGCCGAAATCGATACGCTGGTCGGGACGCTCGATTACGGCCCGGTGCGGGTCGCCACCGGCACGATGGGCTATAAGCACCGCGAGGCGGATCTCGCGGTGGTCAAGGCGTCGCTGCTGACCCCGAATTTTTTGCTGAAAATCATTCCCCATGTCGATGGGACGCCGCGCATTTGCGAACTGGTCGAATATTATCTCGAAGACGTCACCGTGAAGGGTGCGTGGACCGGGCCGGGTGCGTTATCGCTCATGCCGCATGCGTTGGCGCCGGTGGCCGAGTTGCCGGTGCTGGAAGTGATGTCCGCGATTCACATTCTCTGCGACCTGACCCTGGGGCTGGGCAAGGTCGTGCACGACTATCTCAAACCATGACCGGCATTCGCCGGCAAAGCAGGAGGCACGAACATGAAAATGCAGGATAAGGTCGCGGTGGTTACCGGTGCGGCGAGCGGCATCGGCAAGGAAATCGCCATCGTTTTCGCCCGCGAAGGTGCGAAAATCGTCATTGCCGACCTCAATCAGGCGGGCGCCGATGCGACCGCCCTGGAACTGGGCGGGCCGGGCAAGGCGATCGGCGTCGCGATGGATGTGACCGACGAGGCGCAGGTCGAAGCCGGCATCGCCAAGGCGATCGCGGCGTTCGGCCGGATCGACGTGCTGGTCAGCAACGCCGGCATTCAGACCGTGGCGCCGCTCGACGAGTTCCCCTTCGCCAAGTGGAAGCAGTTGCTCGCGATCCATCTCGACGGCGCGTTCCTCACCACCAAGGCGGTTCTGCGTCACATGTACACGCGGCCGGGCGGCGGCAGCATCATCTATATGGGCTCGGTTCATTCCAAGGAGGCCTCGCCACTTAAGGCGCCTTATGTGACGGCCAAGCACGGGCTTATCGGTCTGGCCAAAGTGGTGGCCAAGGAAGGCGCCAAGCATGGCGTTCGCGCCAACGTCATTTGTCCGGGCTTTGTCCGCACGCCGCTGGTCGAGAAACAGATTCCCGAACAGGCCAAGGAACTCGGCATCTCCGAGGCGGACGTCGTCAAGAACGTGATGTTGAGAGAGACGGTCGACGGTGAATTCACCACGGTCGAGGACGTCGCCGAAACCGCCTTGTTCTTTGCAAGCTTCGGTTCGAACGCGCTGACCGGCCAGTCGATGGTCGTCAGTCACGGCTGGTTCATGCAGTAACGGCAACCCGCAAGGGCGGCATGAGCCGCCCTTGCGATCCGCCGAAACGAAGTCGAGCTATCTTTCCCAGACCGGCTTGCCGAGATCGATCGTGCTGGGGCTGCTGAAGCCACCGACGGCACCACCGACGACCGCGCCCGCCGCGGCACCCGCCAAAGGATTTCCCAACAAGGCGCCACCGACGGCACCGGCACCGGCGCCGATGAGCGCGCCGCTGGCGGCGCGGTTGCCGGGGGTTTCGCCGCAGCCCGCAAGAGCGACGAGCGAAATCAGAAGCGTTGCCGCGAGTACATTTTGTTTCATGTTCGATGTCCTATTGGTGAACGTGCGCGTGACCGGCAGTTAGGGGTGCGCCGCGCGGGGCCGATAGACTCGGAAACTACGCAGGCTCACGGGCGAACGGTGAGGCCGTCGCGTCGGGGCGAATAGGTATTTTCCGATCCTATCGTCGGTTTGTTTCCCAGCCGTATGGTTCGTTTCATCAATGCTTCATCGTCGACCACCCGGCACACGCCCGCGGTGGCCCTTTGAAGCGGCCAGATGATCGCGACGATCATTTTTGAAAATTCAAGCCAACATTCACGGGGAGTACCTTTCATGAGTAACCGACGCATCGCCAAGCTATCCGTTGTTTTGGGCGGCACCGTGCTGCTCGCCGGTTGTTCGAACTGGGCCTATCAGCCGCCGATCCACGGCAACTTCATGACCGAGCCCCTGAATTATCCGAAAGCCCTCAAAGGCTCGCCGCCGGCCGGCGGCAATTTCGTGCAGGAAAGCGCGCATGACTATGTGGGCTTTGCCACCATGCTCACGCATTCGGGCCATCAGATGTCGGGCGACTGGGCCGACGTCGATTATTTCTCCCGCAAGGCGATTGCCGCCGAAAGCGGTCAGGTCGTGCCGCCGGAAGACAATTCCAATTGGGCGATCCCGCTCGAATATCCCTACGGCTTCCGCACCCAGATGGCGCAGCAGCGCGTGCGCCTCGTCAACGATCTCGATCGCGGCGGCCGCGACCGTTTCCCCGCCCTCGCGGCGCGCACCCAGGTTGCGTATGATTGCTGGCTCGAGCGCACCGAAGGCGATTGGGTGAAAGAGTTCGATGGTCAGTGCCACAAGGATTACGTGGCGGCCATCACCGCGCTCGAACTCGCCCTGGACGGCAAGCCCGTGGCGGCAGCCGCACCGCGCGGCTCCCATGAATACAATGTCTATTTCGAGTTCGATAAATCGGCATTGACCCCGCAGGCGCGCGAGATCGTCGATCAGGCGGCGGCGACGATGAAGCGCGACAAGAGCACCAAGGTCACGCTCGTCGGCAAGGCCGATCTCTCGGGTACCGACCCCTACAACCTGGCGCTTTCGCATCGTCGTGCCGACACGGTCAAGAACGTGCTCGTGGCCGACGGCGTGCCGGCCAACCAGATCGAAGAACGTTGGGTGGGCGAACGTGAGCCGCCGGTGCCGACGGCACAGGGTGTTCGCGAACCGCGTAACCGCGTGGTCGAGATCAACTGGAACTAACGATCTTCCGAATACCGGAGCCGCTCGTGAACGGGCGGCTCCGGCTTAGCGGCAACGATTACTTCATGCGGGCCCTCGCCCGACGTGCTAAATCCCCGGACGTGAAAGACCGGTGATCCGATCGCCATCGCAGGCGGCGGGCATGTTGGGCATAAAGGGGATTTTCCGCCATGGTATACGAACCGTCGAGTTTGCTCGTCCTGTTGCTGGTCGGCCTCATCGCCGGATGGCTGGCGGGCAAGATCGTCCGGGGCGCCGGCTTCGGCATCATCGCGGACATGGCCATCGGCATCGTCGGTGCGTTCTTCGGCTCCTGGCTGCTGGCCCGATTCGGGATTTTCTTCGGTTTTGGAATCATCGCCGCGATCATCAACGCGACGATCGGCGCGGTCATCCTGCTGGCGATCGTGAAACTGATCCGACGGATTTAAGCTCGTCTGTCCTTATTGTGACCGGAGAACGCGCCGATGCAGCCCACCGCCAAAGGCCATTCCGAGGCTGACAAAAACCTGGATATCGACACGATCGCCCGCGATATCGCGTCGCTCAGGGGCGAACTCGCGACACTGATCGAACACATGAAGGCGGGCGCCATCGACGGCGTTACCGAAGAGGCGCAACGGCTCTACGGCAGCCTGGCCGAAAAGAGCCAGCATTCGGTGCGGGCCTTGGGCCGCCACGTCGAGGAAAAACCGATGATGAGCCTGCTGATCGCGTTCGGGATCGGCTTCATCGGCAGTCGGCTGTTGTCACGCTGAACGCTGTCGACGCGCCGCCAACACGGCTTCGCGTCACTGGTCGGCTAGCGTTTTTTGGCTTCGTCCTTCGCGCCTTTACCGAACGTGGGCACCGGATTTGCTCCGGCGGTGGCCTTTTGGCGCTCCGCCACCGTCTTTTTCGGCTTCTTGGTTTCGCGGTTCGATCGCTGCTGACCCTTGGCCATGATCCATCTCCGGTTGTGCGATTCGGCGCCGATACCGTAGAGGGATAAAGGACCGGGCGCTACGCGGAAACGGTGTCAGCGCAGAAAATGCGGCCACAGGCCGGTGATGCCGACGACGATCAGATAGATCGCGACGATGTAATTCAGAAGACGCGGCATGACGAGAATCAGAATCCCCGCGATCAGGGCGATCAGTGGTTGCAGAAGCAGAATGTTGACGGTCATCGAGCGAACTCCAAAAGCCTCGGTCGCGGCAGCCCCGGTATGGCGGTCGGCGCGGATCGGGCGATAGGCTCGGAATCTACTTAAGGCCGCGAATCCAGCCCGGTTGCCGGATCGGGAACAAATCGCCCGTCCGAAACCTAAGTAGTTTCCGAAGTTTCTCGATCGGCCCCGGCCGCTATGGTGGAGGTCGACAGACCGCCTCTCGGCGATTCCCGACATCGGTTTCCGGAGCCGGCACTCGTTACCCGGCCTTAACTTTTCATAGATAGAGGCGCAAGCACGTGTCCGACGTCGACAAGCCGCCAATCCCCACGCTGGGAGATTTGAGTGGCGCCGAGCAAGGCGGCGTGTTGCGCCGATTCATCCGATTGGCGTGTCCCTATTTCTCGTCGGACGAAAAATGGGTCGCCCGCGGGCTGGTCGTCGGGGTCATCGCCCTCACGCTGCTGCAGCTCGCGATTCAGATCCGACTCAATCTGTGGAATCGCGATTTCTTCAATGCCCTCGATGCGCGCGACTGGCATGAGTTCCTCGGCATCATGGGCATGTTCGCCTTCCTCGCCGCCGCGAGTATGGGCACGGCGGTCTATCAGGTCTATCTGAAGCAGCTGCTTCAACTGCGCTGGCGGCGTTGGCTGACCACGAAGCTCGTGGGCTCCTGGCTCGAGAACGGGCGTCATTACCAGCTCAATTTCATCGTGTCGGCAGTCGACAACCCCGATCAGCGTATCGCCGAGAACATCCGGGGTGCGACCGAGCTGGCGCTCGAATTCGCGCTCGGCATCATCAATGCGGCGCTCACCCTGATCTCGTTCACCAGCATCCTCTGGATGCTGTCGGGGACCCTGGACGTGACGTTCGGCAAATATGCCTTCGGCATTCCCGGCTACATGGTCTGGGCGGCGCTGATCTATGCCGCGTTCGGATCGCTGGTGACGTACATCGTCGGGCGGCCGATCATCGCGGCGAATTTCCAGCAAAACGCGGCCGAAGCGGATTATCGCTACGCGCTGGTGCGCCTGCGCGAAAACAGCGAGGGCGTCGCCTTCATCCGCGGCGAGGGCGACGAGCAGAAAGGCCTCACGAAATTCTTCGGCCAGGTCTATCTGGCGACGACCCATCTCATGCGGACCCAGCGTCGGCTGATGTGGCTGACCAGCGGCTACGGCATGATCGGCATGGTCTATCCGACGTTGATCGCCAGCCCGCGCTATTTCGCCAACGCAATCACGCTCGGCGGCCTGATGCAGATCACCGCCGCGTTCGGCCAGGTTCAGACCGGGCTCACCTGGTTCGTCGATAATTTTCCGCGCATCGCCGAGTGGCGCGCGCATGTCGAGCGGCTGCTCGAATTCGCCCAGACCCTCGAAGTAACCGCGGAGGCAACCTCGGCGACCGGCGAAAGCACGAGCATTACGCTCGTCGAGGGCGAACCGGCCGACGATGCGGCATCGTTGACCTTCATCGATCTGCAGATCGCCCATGCCGACGGCAGCATCGTGATCGGCGAGACCAATACCAAGATCGCCAAGGGCGAGCGGGTGCTGATCGTCGGCGATTCCGGCAGCGGCAAGAGCACGCTGTTCCGCGCCATTGCCGGACTCTGGCCATGGGGCGCCGGCAGTATTCTGCTGCCCTCGCGCGCCGAGATCATGTTCATGCCGCAGCGTTCCTACATGCCGCTCGGCAGCCTGCACGCGGCACTGGCCTATCCGTCGCCGCTGCGGCATTTCACCAAAGCGGCGTCCAAGGCGGCGCTGAAACGATGTGGGCTCGAGGCCCTGGTTCCTCGGCTCGACGAGGTCGAACGCTGGGATCGTGTTCTCAGCGTTGGTGAACAGCAGCGCGTGGCGTTTGCGCGGCTGTTGCTGCACAAGCCGGGCTGGGTCTTCATGGACGAGGCGACCTCGGCTCTCGATGAGGATACCCAGACCTCGATGATGAATTTATTCAAGGAAGAGCTCGCGGGTTCGACCCTGATCTCGATCGCACATCGGCCGGGGCTCGATGTCTTTCACGACCGGACCCTGAGCCTGGTCAAGACCGATACCGGGGCGCGTCTCGTGACCAAGCGCCGTGGCAACGCGTCCGGCCACCCGACCCGCGCGAGTGTGCTGCGCAAGAAAATATTGAAATCTCTCAGCGCCAGGCGCTGATCGCGGTTCAGACCGCCATTTGCGCGATGGCGGCGGCTTCGGCGGCGGACGCATCTTCGTTCAATCCGCGCGGGCGGCGCAGCCGGTCGGGATAGACCCAGCGTTTGGGCTCGCGGCCATCGGCCAGGTCGCTCAAATCCTGCATCCAGAGCTGACGCAGGAGTTTCACCGCGTGATCGGAACTGCCGAGGCATTCGGCGTCGCGGTCGGCGAACACGCCTTGCGCGGTCTGCGCCACATGATCCTGCAGATTGACGATGTCGGGCCGATGCGCGACGTCGCGCAGACGCAGTTTGCCGGCCAGGATCTGGCGCGCGATCTCGGCGGTCGGGATCAGTTCCGCCGTCTTGGCCTTGCCGGCGCGGCGGCGCGCGACGAAGCCCGCGCGTTCTTCCGGTGCGACGGTGAACAGCTCGACCACGAAGGATTTGTGGATCGCGTCGTCGATCGGCACTCGCCACGACATATAGAGGGCCCATTCGGTGACCACCGGGTCGCTGGCGGGATGGACGAAGGTCAGGATGTTCGGCATCAGGAAATGGGTGAGCCGCACGGCTTCGTTCGAGCGCAGCCCGTATTGCACGACGCCGTAATCGGTGATCTCGCCGCGCACTTTCGGCACGTCGTGATTGAGCACGTCGAACGCGGACGAGCGATGGGTGAAGGGCAGATGCGCCTCGTCGACGCCGTTCTCGATGTTCTGGAAGTAATTGCACTCGCGCACATACATATAGGCGTCGAGCACGCCGTCGGCCTCCATCTCGGGGAGGCGCGGCAGTTCCGGCACGGCGCCTTCGCCCATATAGACGAAAATCATTCCGAGGTATTCCTGCACCGGATAGGCCTTGATCTTGACCTTGTCGGCGAAGCTGTGCTCGTGCTCGGCTGGTTGTTCGACGCAGTTTCCCGCACCGTCGTATTTCCAGCCGTGATAGAGGCAGCGGATGCAATCGTCCTCGACGAAGCCAACGGATAATTGCGCGCCGCGATGGGCGCACCGATGCGCCACGGCGTGCGGCGTTCCGCCTTCGCCGCGATAAAGGGTGAATTCGTCGCCCATAATCTTCAGCGGCATGGCGAAGCCGGGCTTCAAATCGTCGGCCAGGAGGACGGGCTGCCAGAAACGGCGCAAATACCGCCCCGCTAGGGTGCCGGCGCCGGTTTTCATCATCGTGTCGAAGTCGATCTTGGTCATCGCTTCCACCCCATTTCGTCTTCCTGTTTCTATGCCCATCTTCGCCGGGGTGGGCGGGTTTTTCAACCGGGGGAGATGAAATCGCGGGCCGGATGGAGTATCTGATAGGGACGGAAGGCGGCTCTCTCGCAACGCCGCGAAGCGCGCCAAGCCAGGAGTTCAAGGGCGATGACCGACGCGAAGCCCGATAATGCCGCCGAGCGGGAACGTTATTACGCCAAGGTCGGTGCGAAGGATCTTTCGCCGTTGTGGACGACGACGCTCGTTCCGCCCTTGCCCAAGAATCATGTCAAATCGGTCCCGCATCTTTGGGATTTCGACAACGTGCTGCGGCCGCTGCTGCTTGAAGCCGGCGGCCTGATCACCGCGAAGGAAGCCAATCGCCGCGTGCTGTCGCTCGAGAACCCCGGTCTCGGCAAGCCGCCGCGGATTCTCGAATCGCTTTATGCCGGATTGCAGATGATCCTGCCTGGCGAATGCGCGCCGGCGCATCGTCATTCGCCCTCGGCCCTGCGCTTCATCATCGAAGGCGACGGCCATGCCTGGACCGCGGTGAGCGGCGAGAAATCCTATATGAAGCCGGGCGACTTCATCATCACCCCGTCGAATACCTGGCACGATCATGGCCATGACGGCGAGGGGCCGTTCTTCTGGATGGACGGTCTCGACATTCCGATGGTGGCGACGTTCGGGCCGATGTTCTTCGAGCATTATCCCGAGGATCGCGCGCCGCAGCACCGGCCGCCGGGCGACAGTCTCGCGCGGTATGGCGCCAACATGCGGCCGGTCAACGAAACCTGGTCGAAGCCCGAATCGCCGATCTTTTCTTATCCTTACGATCGCTCGCGCGAAGCCTTGGAGCATCTGCGCAAGAACCGCGAATGGGATCCTTATGACGGCATCCGCCTGAGCTACATCGATCCGACAACGGGTGGCAGCGCGATGCCGACGATTTCGGCGTTCCTTCAGCTCGTGCCCAAAGGCTTCAAGACCGAAACCTATCGCACCACCGAGAACACGGTGTTCTCGCCAGTCGAGGGACGCGGCCGGCTTTATGTCGGCGAAGGCGAGAATGCGAAGATCATCGAGTGGAAGCCGCGCGATATCTTCGCGGTGCCGTGCTGGGTGCCCTATCGGCTCGAAGCCGACGAGGACGCCTTCCTGTTCAGCTTCTCCGATCGCGTCGCCCAGCAAAAACTCGGTCTCTGGCGCGAGAACCGGGGAAACGCCTAAGGTTTGATACCGCGCAGCTTCGGCATCACTTCGCCGGCGAAGAGCCGATGCGAGCGTTGCGCATGCGCGAAGGACATGCCGCCGAAATAAAAGGTGCAATCGATCTGGGTGAAGCCCATCAATTCGTGCGCGCGTTCCAACGTCTTGATCGCGTCGGCGGGCGTGCCGATGATGACGCGGCATTCGTCGATGATCTTGTCGAGATCGCGCAGTTCGTCGGCGATCTTGTCCCGCTTCGCGGCCTCTTCGCGTTCGGAATCGAGACGTAACCGGTCGATCGTGTGAGTCGTCGCGTTCATGTAGCGACTCAGCGCTTCGGTGCCGATCGCTTTCGCCTCGTCGCGGTTCTCGGCCAGCACGACCTGATAATGCACCGAGATTTCGTGTTCGCCGGCTTTGTGGCCGGCGGCTTTCCACGAATCGCGATAGAGTTGGTTGAGCTTGATCAGCGGCGCCACGCCACGATAGGCGACGGTCATGATCCGATGGCCCTGCGTGCCGGCCCATTCGAAACTCGCCGGTGTGCCGCTGCAGGACAGCCAGATCGGCGGATGCGGTCGCTGTTGCGGGCGCGGCCAGACTTCGATGTCGTCGTAGCGGAAGAACGGCCCGTGATGGGAAAAGCGTTCGCCCGACCATGCCTTGCGGACGACGGCAAGCCCGTCCTTCAACCTGTCCTGGCCGCTGTCGCGGTCGATCCCGAACCGGTCGTAATCGAAGGCGACGAAGCCGCGGCCGACGCCGAGTTCGGCGCGGCCGTCGGACATCAGGTCGAGCATCGCCATCTGCTCGGCGATCTCGATCGGGTTGTGCAGCGGCAGCACGATGATCGAGGTGCCGAGCTTGGCGTGCTTGGTCCGTTGCGCCAGCGCCGACAGCAGCATCGGCGGCGACGGGACGATGCCGCCATAGGAATCGAAATGATGCTCGTTGGCCCACAGGGAATCGAAACCGGCGGATTCGCTTTCGGCGAGGAAGTCGACGAAGCGCCGGGTGAATTCCCCGACCGTGCCGTCGACTTCAGGGAAATAGGTCGGAAGACAGAAATGCCCGAATTTCATGATTGCCTGATTCTTGCCCGATATGGCGTCTCTTAAAGGCCGCGCGCGGATTTCTGTCCATCGGAATCTGCCTTCGCGCGCCGCGCGCGCCGGCATAAACTTGGCGCTCGTACCCTCCGGGAAAGGCGTCGATCCGATGAAAGCCGTTCAACTGAGCCGCACCGGCGGTCCCGATGTCCTCGACTATGTCGATCTGCCGGATCCGGTGCCGGGTCCTGGCGAGGTGCTGGTGAAGGCGCACGCGATCGGCGTCGCCAAGCCGGATGCGCTGTTTCGCACCGGCGTCTATCGCTGGATGCCGGCGCTCCCGGCAACGCCCGGCGCCGAGATGAGCGGCCGGATCGAAAAGCTCGGGCCGGGTGTCGACGGCTTCACGGTAGGACAGAAGGTACTGGTCTATCACCTCGGCGGTGGCTGCTATGCCGAGAAAATCGCGGTGACGGCACGCGACGTCACGGCCTTGCCCGATACGGTCGATCTCGACGATGCGGTCAGCATCCCCAATTTTCAGGTCGCCTGGGCGCTGCTCAACGTTGCCGCGCGCGGCCTCGATCCGAAGGCGATCTATATCAACGGCGCCGCCGGCGGCATCGGCAGCGCGGTGCTGAACTGGTGCCGGCTTGGCGGCCTGACCGTGATCGCCGGCGCCGGCTCCGCCGAGAAATGCGTCTTTGCCGAAAGCCAGGGCGCCACCCATACGATCGACTACAGCCGCGAGACCGTCGTCGAGCGCGTGCTGGCGCTGACCGATGGACGCGGCGCCGATCTCATCCTCGATCAGGTCGTCGGCAAGGATTTCACCGATAACTTGAAAATGCTGGCGCCGCTCGGCCTCGTCGTCTCGTTCAACGTGCTGGGCGGGCTACCGGAGAAAGACCTGTTCCGCGAGATGCGTGCTTTTCTGCCCAAGAGCCCGGCCGTGCGCTGTTTCACGATGCACAGTTTCGATCACGATCCGGCGGGCAAACAGCGCGTCGTCGCGGGCACGCTCGAACGCTTCGCCAGCGGACAGGCGAAGCCGCCGATCCATGCGAAGGTCCCACTGGCCGAGGTACGGCGCGCGCACGAACTTCTCGACGCGCGCCGAATCCTCGGCAAGCTGGTCCTGAAGCCCTGAGATTTACCGCCGTATCGGCGTCGGGTCCGTGACGATCGGATTGGACAGCGTACCGAGCCCGTCGATCTCGACCTCGCAGGTATCGCCGGCGCGCATGTGCAACTGGCCGGCGACGATCACCTTGCCGATCGGCTTCTCGGGCTTCTCGCCGGGGTTGAGCGGCAGGGCGCCGGGCGAGCCGGTGACGATCACGTCGCCGGGCTGGAGCGTATAGCCTTCCGAGAGATATTCGATCAGCCGCGGCACGTCGTGCAGCAGGCCGGAGATCTTCGCGCGTTGGCGCTCGATGCCGTTGAGGCGCGTGACCAGCGTATGATCCGCGGGATTGCCGAATTCATCGGGCGTCATCAGCCACGGTCCGAAACTGCCCGAGCGCTCGAAATTCTTGCCGAGGCCGAATTGCCGGTTATGGCCCTGGTACTCGCGCACCGAGCCTTCGTTGTAACAGGAATAGCCGGCGACATGGTCGAACGCTTCCTCGCGTTTGATGAAGCGGCCGGGCTTGCCGATGACCACCGCCAGTTCGCCTTCGTAATCGAAGGCTTCGGCGATCTTGAGGTCCGGCGCCCAGAGCGGTTCCTTGTGCCCGACCTGCGAGATCGGCATGCGCATGAAAATCTGCGGATAGATCGGCGAGGTCGGCAGGCCGGTCTCTTCGATATGAAGTTTGTAATTGAGCGCCAGCGCCCAGGTCGCGTGCGGTTCGCGGATCAGCGGATCGAAGGTCACGTCGTCGAGCGAGAGATCGGCGGATTTACCTTTGACCGCGGCACGCACGGCATTGAGGCTCGGATCGACTTCCAATATCCGGCGCAAATCGTTCGGCAGTGCGGGCGACGCTTTCGCGAGGGCAACGATCCCCTTGTCGCCGGTCACGACGCCGACGCCCGGTTTTCCCTGATGGCTGTAAGACACGATTTTCATGAACAATTCCCCCCTTGATCGATTGGTGGGGATGTTAGTTCACCGGCCCACCGCTCGCCAGCAAAAGCGCGGCTTTTGATGCCGGGGTCTCACAAAAAGTTTAGGAAACCGTGGGTTTGGACACGGGGATTGTGCGGGGCCGCCCGACCTAAAATGGAAGAATCCCGCGGCAACCCCGTTGTCGGCTTTGGGCACGCCGCTTTTCAACCGCGATGGATCCATGCGCGTTTTTCTCTATGCCGTGATCACTTTCTGGTTCGTGCTGGTCGCCGTCAGTGCGGTCGATCTCCACGCTGCCGCGACAGTGATCGGCCTCGTTCATCCGGCATGAAATCCCGTCGTCGCGTTCGACCGCCACGTGTAGATCGATCTCCAGGAGACATTCCCATGATAAAGACACTGAGGATCGCCGCCTTTGCCGCCGCCGCGACTTCCATCATTTTTCGCGCGGCGACCTGTCGGTCTGGCGCGGCGGACGCTGGGTTCACGATTGGCACGACGGCCGCTACGGCTGGTGGTGGTTCACCGGCGGCTATTGGTATTTCTATCCGCAGCCGGTCTATCCCTATCCGGACTATGTTCCGCCGGCCATCGTCGTGCAGCAGGCGCCGCCGGTGCCGACCGGCCTGCCGCCGGCGCAGAACTGGTATTACTGCGACAATCCCAAAGGCTATTACCCCTATGTCGCGTCCTGCGGCACGGCGTGGCGCGAGGTTCCGGCAACGCCCGCGCCGCAAGCACCGCCTGCGCCACCGCCGGGTCCGCCGCCCGGTCGTCCATAACTCGATTTGTCAGGGCTTTGCGCGAACCTTGGCGGCTTCGGCGCGATAGGCGGCGAGGATCGCGGCGCCGTTCGGGATACGCTTCTGCCAATCGGCGATGACCGGCTCCACGAGTTCGTGCTGGTATCGGTCCTTGTCCGCGCTCGGCAGCGCCACGATGGTGTGACCGGTCAGCCCGCGCACCGTATCCTGTGAGCCGGCATAGACGCGGTCCATCGCCGCGCCGAAATCGTCGCGCGCGGACTCATAGCCGCTGTTCTTGTCGAGCGCCGCTTTCGCCAGCGACGGCAGCTTGGCATACGAATCCTTGTTCATGACGACGAAGCTGCCGCCCGACCCGAGCCCGGTGATCAGATGGTTGCTGACGACCTCATGAAGCTTGAAGCCGACCAGGCCGAACCAGCCGATGATCACGCCATCGGCGGTGCGGCGCTGGAGGAGTTCATAGAGATTGCTCGGCGTGGAGCTGATCGGCGCGGCGCCGAGGCGCTGCGCGACGTCGGCATCGGCTTTGGTCAACGTGGCGATCTTCAATCCTTTTACGTCGTCGAGCCGCGCGATCGGCTTGCTGGCGTTGAGAAAAGATTGTGGATAGACGAACAGGCTCAGGACGTGAACTTCGTTGTATTCCGGTGCGATCAACCCGTCCTGATAGAGCTTCCAGAACGCGGCAGCGCCCTCGCGCCCGCCGATATCGGATGGAAGTTCGACCACGCTCGATCCCGGAAATTTGCCGCCGACCGAACCTTGCACACCGGTGCCGATATCGGCGGCGCCGACCACGACCCGGTCGAAAACGTTGGCTGTCGTGGCGATGGTGCCGGCGAAGAAGGGCTGCAACTTAAGCGTGCCGTTGGCGTCTTTTTCGACCTTCGCGATCCAAGGCTGCCACATCATGGACCAGCTTGGCGATAGCGGGCCGCTGCCCGGTACCGCGAAACGCAACGTCAACGGTTCGTCGGCCCATCCCGGTGCGCTCCATCCGAGCAGCGCCAAGGCCAAACCGAGCGCGCAGGCTTTTTTCCCGATCACGACGTTCCCCTCTCGATGTCCGTCTACGGCGCGGACGATGGGGCAAAGCTAGCGCAGTTGGCGCGGCGGGGACACTGAGATTGCATTTTATTGCCCGCGCGACGCGTGATCCCCTATGGTGTTCACGCTATTCGAGGGAGGAAGCCGATGAAAAAATCACCCGCGCGCACCAAAAAATCCGCGCCGCGCAAAGCCGCCGCATCGCAACGCACGATCACCAAAGCGCGCCCGCGCAAAGCGGCGGCGCCGGCGCGCAAGCCAGCCGCCGCCCGCGTGCTCGGCACTGCCTCGCGCATCGCGCAGGACCTGGTCGGGGTCGGCACCAAGGACCCGGCCGGTCGCATCTTCCGCCACTACTGGCTGCCGATCGAAGTCTCCGCCGATCTCGGCGAGAAGCCGAAAGAAGTGCGCTTCCTCGGCGAGGACCTCGTGCTGTTCCGTCACCCGAACGGCAAGCCGGGTCTGGTCGGGCGCAAATGCGCGCATCGCAATGCCTCGCTGGTGATGGGCACGGTCGAGCCCGAGGGGATTCGCTGCTGCTATCACGGCTGGCTCTACGACTGCACCGGTCAATGCATCGATCAGCCGGCCGAGCCGGATCGCAAGAAACTCGCGGCCTCGATCAAGATCGCGGGTTATCCGGCCGAGGATCGCTATGGCATCATCTGGGCCTATTTCGGCGAGGGCGAGCCGCCGGTCATTCCGCCCTACGACATCTTCACCCGCACCGATGGTTTCAATCGCACGGTCAAGAGCTACCACAACTGCAACTGGCTGCAGGTCGCCGAGAACATGGTCGATCCGCTGCACACCTCGTTCCTGCATCGCTTCTCGCCGTTGACCGACGTGGTTGCCGAATGCCCGCGCTTCGACAAGACCGAGGACACGCAATATGGATTCGTGGTGCAGTCGACGCGCCTCGATCAGGGCCACTCGCGCCTCGATCATTTCGTCTTTCCGGCGATGAACCGCGTCGCGGTCAATCACATCCATCCGCCGCTCGAAATCTGCTGGTTCGTCACGCCGATCGACGAGACGCATACCTTGTCGGTGACGTACCGCTTCGTGCCGAACCCGCCGGGTGCCGACGAGGAAGCGATTCAGAAGCGGGTCAAATTCGTCGAGGACATGGACAAGAAAATCCCGCGCAACTCGCCGCATGAAAGCGGCTCGCTGGTCTTCGCGCAGGATATGTGGGCGATGGAATCGCAAGGCCCGATCAGCGACCGGAATTTCGAGAACCTCGCCAATTCCGATAAGGGCGTGATCCGCCTGCGCCGCGGCTATTGGGATGCGCTCAAAGCCATCGAGGCGGGACGCGATCCGCCGAATGTGTTGCGCGACGCGAGCGTGAAGGTGCTGAATTTCGAGACGGGCATCTTCCATCGCGGGGCCGATAATTTCGACCCCGCGCGCCGCAACGCGCATAGCCCGGCGGAGAAGCTGCCGGTCTGATCGCTCAGCCGGGGAAGAGGCCGCGTTTCGTCAGATAGTCGATGCAGAGGCGGTCATACGCCTCGGGCATCTCGAAATTGCAGGCATGGCCGGCGCCCTCGAGACAGACGATCTCCGAGCCTTTGATATGCGATTGCAGCTTGTAG
This sequence comes from uncultured Rhodospirillales bacterium, assembly GCA_903828515.1. Lineage (GTDB taxonomy): Bacteria > Pseudomonadota > Alphaproteobacteria > ATCC43930 > CGMCC-115725 > CAIKMD01. The sequence continues at coordinate 127,451 of CAIKMD010000006.1, forward strand.
GCTGATTCGCGGGTGAAGTCCTCGCTCGCGGTGATGATGAGCGTCGGCACGTCGAGGCGCGGATAGAATTCGGGCTTCGCATCGGCCAGCGCCTGATTCATCAGGATGATGCTCTCGAGCGTTCCGGCATTGTTGAGCGCGCAGACCATGTCGGCGTAATGCTGGACATGCGGCATGGCGCGCATCTTCGGCGAAAAATGAAACAGAACCGCGGTGCGCCGCCGCGCGATGCCCTCGTCGCGATAGGCCTGTTTGCCCTTCAACTGGATCTCGCGAATGTCGGGCAGATAGCCGCAGCCCGACAGGATCATGCAATGCGTGCGCTGCGGGCGTTGATCCGCCATGTGCATGGCGACTTCCGAGCCCATCGAATTGCCCTGGATGATGATCGGCCCCGACGTGATGCGATCGACCAGTTCCCAGCACGCCTGCGCCTGATCGGCCATCGACACGCCGTCCTGCGGCGCGGGCGAGCGGCCGTATCCGGCGAGGTCCACCGCGATGGTGCGGTACCAGGCGGAGAAATGCGCCGTCTGGAACATCCACAGGCGATGATCGTCGGGCGTCGAATGGAGGAAGATCATCGGCGTGCCGGTCGCCCCGATCTGTTCGTAATAGAGCGGACCGGGGATATGCCGTGCCATGATCGCCTCCCGAAGATCGGGCCGTGACCGGCCCCTTTGTTGACGCCGCTATTGTGTCACGTTCGCGCGGCCGGCGCGAGCAGGGCGCGAATCCGGTCGCGGTTGTCGTCGAGCGTCCGGCTGGAATCGATGCGCTGCCAGCCGATCGCGCCGGTTGGAATCGAAAATTGGCTTTGCAACACGGTGGTATCGGCATCGGACGCATCGTTGACGCGCCCGGCAATCCGCTTTTTCAGCACATCGGCCGGCGCTTCGAGCCAAAGACCGAGGAACGGGACGCCGGCGCGGCTCGCTATCGTCGCGATGGCGTCGCGCTCCTCCGCGCGCAGGAACACTGCATCCGCGATGGCGGTGTATCCGGCGGCAACCGCGGCGGCGCATTGCGCACCCAATGCTTCATAGACGCGGGCGCTCGTCTCCGGTCCATAGGCGGACGGCGGCAGGCGCGTCTCGGGCGGCACGTTCGCCTGGCGTTTGCGCACGACATCGCTGCGAACGAGGCGCGCGCCCGGCGCGGGCAGGAAATCGGGCGCGAGTTTTTGCGCCAGGGTCGATTTGCCGGTACCGCTCAAGCCGCCGATGGCGATCAGCCTCGGCGTGCCGGGCCGCAGCAATGTCTGGGCAAGGGCGAGATAAGATTTCGCCTTGGCTTCGGTGTCGGCTGCGTGGTGCTGGCGGTCCTGCGTCGCCAGAACATGAGCGCGGATCGCCGCCCGAACTGACAGGAAAAGCGGCATGGCCGGCAATCCGTCGGCTTGCTCCGCAAGATCGAAATAGCGGTTGAACACGATATTGGCGAGATCGTTCAGGTCGCGTTGGATCAGATCCATCAGCAGAAACGCGATATCGTAAAGCACGTCGATGCAGGACATCGCGTCGTTGAACTCGATGCAGTCGAACGGCGTCGGGCGATCCTCGAACAGGCAGACATTGCCAAGGTGAAGATCGCCGTGACAGCGCCGCACGGCGCCGCGGTCGTTTCGCCGATCGAGAAGCGCGGCGACTTTGGTCAGGCTTTCCCGCGTGGTCGCGGCCAGAGCATCGACCGAACGATGGTCGAGGGGCGGATAGCATTGGATGAGATTGTCGATGTTGCCCGTGATCGTCTGCGCCATCGCTGCACAGCCGCCACCGGTCGCGGTTTCGGCCTCGGCGTGGAACGCCGCGATCGCGTCGGTCAGGTTCCGCATCATCAGCGGCGTCAGTTGCTTTTTGTCCGCCAATGTCGCGAAGAGGCAATCGTCGGGAAAGCGACGCATCTCGAGTACCCAATCCACTGCCGCGCCCGTGCCGTCGAAGGCCAGCCGCCCGTCGGCATCGCGCGTGATCGCCCGCACATCGAGATAGAGCGCGGGCGCGGTACGGCGGTTGAGCGCGAGTTCGCGCCGGCAATTTTCTTCGCGCAAGGCCGGCGTCGAATAATCGAGATAGGAAAACCGTGCGGCGCGTTTCAGCTTGTAGACGCGCTGGCCGACCAGAAAGACGTGGGAAATATGCGTGTCGATCCGCTCGACCGTGACGCCGGGTTTGCCGTAACTGGCCGGGTCGGACAGAAAGGCGATGATTTCGTCCTGGTCGGACACCCGGACTCCTTCGCGCTGATCAGCCGTGCCGACGGAGGTTCGGCGAACTAGGCCTTGGCGATCTGATAGAGCCCGACATCGATCATCGCGGTGCGGAACCCGGCTTCGCAATAGGCGAGGTAATATTCCCACATGCGCTTGAACTGCACGGGGAATTTTGGCGATTCGATATACGGCCAGGCGGCGGCGAAGCGGCTGCGCCAGTCGGCCAGCGTGCGCGCATAGCTCAATCCAAAGGTTTCGATGGCGCTCAAATCGAGTCCGGCCTGCTTGACCAGGTTGGCGAGGATCGACGGCGACGGCAGCATTCCGCCCGGGAAAATGTGCAATTGGATGAAATCCGGCGTGGCGCGATAAAGCTCGTAGCGTTCGTCGGCGATGGTGATCGCCTGAACCACGGCGCGACCGCCGGGTTTGAGCCGGTCGCGCAATTGCCCGAAATAATTCGGCCAGTTCTTTTCGCCGACCGCCTCGATCATCTCGATCGACACGATGCGATCGAACTGCCCATCGACGTCGCGATAATCCTTCAACTGGACGTCGCAATTCGACGCGAGCCCGGCCTGACCGAGCCGCGCGACCGAAAAGGCCTTTTGCTCTTCGGAGAGGGTCAATGCGGTGACGTGGCAGCCGTGCTGGCGGATGAGATACTCGGCGAGGCCGCCCCAGCCGCAGCCGATTTCGAGTAGTTTCTCGCCGCCACGCAGCGCAAGAAAGTCGGCGACGCGCTTGAACTTACGCTGTTGCGCGGCTTCGAGCGTGGTCGCGTCATCGGCATAGATCGCCGACGAATAGGCCATCGAGGGATCGAGCCACTTCGAATAGAAGTCGTTCCCAAGATCGTAGTGATAGGCGATGTTCTTCTTGGCGCCCGAGCGGGTGTTGCGCCGGTAGAAATGTTGTAACCGGTCGAACCAGAGTTTCGGGGCGAATTGCGTCGGCGCTTCGTCGATCGGGCAGAAATTGCGCGCCGCCACTTCGAGCGCGGCGGTCAGGTCGGGGCTTTCCCAATCGCCGTCCATGAAGGCCTCGGCGAAACCGTTATGGCCGCCGGTCAGGAGACGGACCAGCGCGCGCCAACGGCGTAGCGAAATCATCCCGTTCGGCCCCGGCGTCTGTCCCTGAAAGGTCAGGCGTCGGCCCGAGGGCGTCTCGATCGTCAGCGAGCCTTCGACGACCTTGCGGCCCATGCGGCGGAGCAGCATGCCCACCGGGCCGAGCCGCCCCGGTTCCGCGTCGGTCTGGATCGTTCCCGTCTTTTCCGGTTTGGCATCATCGAAAAGATTCGACGACATGGGTTTGGGCCTCGGCGCTAGGGGGCGATGGATATCCGACAATCATGCGTTGCCGGTTGAGTGTAGAAGGAGATTGCGTGCGCGACCACCAAGGCCAAGAGCCCGATGGCGCGCGGCGCAACGGTCAGGTTATTCGGCGGCGACTTTTGCCGCATCGACGAACTGCGACACGTATTTGTTGCGGCGCTTCACCGTCTCGCGATACATCGCCTCCATCTCCGCCTCGGGAAAGGAATGCGTCGACGGACGCGCGAGCAATGCCTCAGCCCAGGCCTTGAGGCGCGGATATTTCTCGATGAAGCCGAGCGGTTTGATCCGGTCGAGGTAGACGTAACGCTGCAGGAACGGCGCATAGGACGCATCGACCAGAGAATATTGCGCGCCGTTGAAATAGGGCCCCGCGCCTTGCGTCGCGAGTGCTTTTTCGAGCCGGTCGAACGCGGCAGGAATCTTGGCGACCGCCTTGTTGTAGTCGGCTTCGGTTTCGGCGTAGGCGCACGACGTGGCGGCGTCGGCAAAAGTCGGCAGGTAATCGGTCCAAGCGCGATTGACCGCGCGCTGCACCGGATCCTCGGGATGAAGCCGGGGCGCGATGGTCTCGTCGAGATATTCGGCGATCGCGTTCGATTCGAACAACGACACTTTATCGTCGATGCGCAGTACCGGCACTTTCTTGTGCGGCGAGATCGCGAGGAACCAGTCGGGCCGGTTATCGGGGTCGATATGACGGAATTCGAAATCAATTTTCTTCTCGCGCAGGGCGATCGCCGCGCGTTGCACCCAAGGGCAGGTCTTGAAACTGACCAGCGTGTATTTCGTCATGATTCCCTCCGATGTATTCTTGTAATCCCGCCATGATTGCATGGCGGCGCATCGTCATAAACAGGAATCTTGGGCCCGCCGCCGCCCCCGAAAATCGCCCGCAATCAAGGGGATTCAGGGCCTGACGGGCAGGAATTGGGTGGTCAGGATCTGGTCGTTGGTGGGCCGCGTGGTCAGCATGCCCATCTCGATGAAGGAATCCTTCATCACCTCGACGGCTTGCGGATCGATATGCCCGTCATCCTCGAGCATCCCGATCTGCTCGTCATAGACCCGGTTCATGATGGCCACGCTTTCGTTCAGCGATTTGGCCGCGATCTCGCTGGTCTTTTCCTTGTTCGCCTTCATATAGGCGATCGAGGCGAAGAACCCTTTGAGGAGCCGCGCGACGAGGTCGGGTTTCTCGGCGATGAGCTGTTGGCGCGCAAACAGCATGTGAGTGTGGAAATGCGGCGCGTATTGGCCGAGCTCGACGATGATCCGCCCCTGGTTGCGCTCCTCGAGCTGATAGCCGACCTCGACCGACCCCACCATGGCGTCGACCTGGTGCGTCTTGATCGCGGCGAGATTGGCCTCGAACGAACCCATCGCTACCGTCGTGACGCCGGCCTGGCCCCAGCCCTCCTGAATCGCCATCTGGCGGACCAGCCATTCGCTGACCGAGCCGACGCCCGACATCGCGATCATCTTTCCTTTGAGGTCGGCGACGGTCTTCAACGGCGATTCCGTGATGGTGACGATCGAGATGTTGCGCGGCTGGGTCGCGAAGCCGGCAACGGCGAGCGACGGTTCGCCCTTGGCGACGAAGGCGAGATCGGCGCCGCTGCTCATGCCGAAATCGAGACTGCCGGCGGTCAGCGCCTGATGCAGGCGCGGCGAGTTGCCCATGTTGAGCACTTCGGCGTCGATGCCGTAATGCGCGAAGATGCCCAGTTCGATGCCGAGATCGGCGGGCACGAACGCCCAGAGCGCGGTGACCGCCTTGCCGATCAGGACCTTGTCGTTGGCCTGGGCCGATACCGCGCCGAACGCGGCGAAAACGGCCAGACCGGCGACGGCGCGTTGCCATCTCATCGAACGATGCGCCCCGTGTGTGATCAGGGCTTCAAGGCACGCGTGGTATTGTCGAAGAGTTCCTCGACGCTGAAGCGTTTTGGAATGAGCTTCTGCTTCACCGAATAATCGATGATGAGTTCGAGCGACGGCCGCACCGCCTCGAAGCCGAAGCGGATCGCGCCGGCCTGTTCGTCGTTGGGCGGCTTGCCCGCTTTGCGGCTTTCGACCAGCAGGCGGAAAACTTCCTTCACGACGTCGGGGCGCGACTGGACGAGCGATTTGCGGACCACCGCCATGTGATTGATCGGCGTGCCGCCGTGCTTGGCGGCCCATTGGCGACCTGCGGCATCGGCATCGGGGATGAGATATTTGAGCCGCGGATCGGGCAGGCTCTCGCCCACGACCGCCGCATCGATCTCGCCATCGAGCAGCATCTGAACGAGGTTCTTGCTGTCGGGCGCCTTTTGCACCACCGCCGGGTCGGCGTATTCGGCGAGATGCGGGTCCTCGAAAGTAATCCAGGTGATCTTGTCGAGATCGACGCCGTAATCGTCGGCGAGAATGCCGCGCACCCAAGCGCCGGTGGTCTGGGTATAGGCGCGCACGCCGACCCGCTTGCCGGCGAGGTCGCGCGGGGTGAGGGACCCGCGCTCGGGATTATAGGCGATGGTGTGGTGCTGGCCGCGCGAGACGATCAGTGCCGGCATCAGGACGTAAGGCTTGTCGTAGGCCTTGGCCTGAAGATAGGTGACGATCGCCAACTCGCTGACGTCGAAGCGGGCCTCGCGCACCACCGCCTTGAAGAACAGGTTCGCGGTCTTCACCTCGGGAAAGTCGAACGACACGAGCGGCGATTTCACGTCGCCGGTCTTCAGCGCCTGGGTGTTCCAGTAATTGCCGAACATGGCGTTCAGCGTGACCGGCCCGGTCGGTGGGATCGTCATCGGCTTTCCTTTCGGTCTGGATCGTTACCGGTCGGAGGTATAGCGCGACGCGGCGTTCCCGTCAGTGTGCGATCTCCTTGGCGGCCTCGGCATAGAGGGTCCGGTATTTCTCGACGGCCTGGGCCCCGTTTTTCCGGCTGGCGGCCCATGCCTGGACGACCGGTTCGGTTTTCGTGGCCCACTTGGCGAGATCGGCTGGCGGGACGGTAACCGTCTTTTGTCCCGCTTCGGTCATCACCGCTTCGCGGATTCCGGCAGCCTCGGTATCGACCGCGATGCCGTATTGACGGCTCAAGGCCTCGCCCGACGTGTCGAGCAGAACTTTCTGTGCCGCCGGGGGCAGCGATTGGAATTTCGTCTTCGACATGAACACCATGCTGATCGAGGTGCCGACCGTGATGTCGACATGGTTGGGCGCGACCTGCTGGAGCTTGAAGGCGCGCACGCCGCCCCAGCCGATGATCGCGCCGTCGACGGTCTTGCGCTGAATTCCCTGATACATGTCGGTGAGCGGCAGCGAGATCGGCGTGCCGCCCAGGGCCTTGATCGTCTGGCTTTGCATCTGCCCGGCGACGATGAGCTTCATGCCGTTCAAGCCCTCGAAGGATTTGAGCGGCGCGTTGATGTGAAGGCCACCGGCGCCCAGCATGCCGGTCGCCAGCGGGACGATCTGGTCGTACTCGGCATCGAGCAGCCCCGATTTATAGAGCCGCCAGAAGGCGACCGACCCGGCTTGCGCCGACGTCACCAGGAACGGCACCGCGGGGACTTCCGAGAGCGGGAATTTTCCCGCCACCGCGTTTTGCATGCCCCAGCCGATCTGGATCGCGTCGTCGAGCACGCGATCATAGATGTTCTCGAAATTCGCCAGGGTCACGCCTTCGCGCACGTCGAGATGGATGAGTCCGGCGGCTTTCTGGTTGACCTCTTCGGCCCAGGGCTCGAGCGCCTGAGCCATGGCGGCCGAGCGCGACGGGCCGATGATGTCGAAGAGCAGATTGACGGGTTCGGCGGATGCGCCTTGTGCGGCGAACAAAATCGGCAAGGCGACGGCGGCGGCGCGAATGGCTGGCTTCATGGTTTCCCCCTTGGAATTTTTATGCGCGGGTCAGCGTTCGTTCGGCTGACGCCAGGAATGTTCTTCGATACGATTCTCCATACGGCCGAGTTTTTCGACCTCGCACAGGATGGTCTGACCCTTTTCGATGCCGTGATTCTTCTGATCCGGTTTGAGCGGCAGGTTGGCGGGCGAGCCCAGCAGGACCAGGTCGCCCGGCATCAGCGTCATGATGTGCGACAGGTACTCGACGGCTTCCTCGGCATGCCACAGCATGTCGTTGGTGCGCGCGTCCTGATGCATCGAGCCGTCGATCCAGGCCTTGACGCTGAGATCGTGCGGATCGCCGACGATGTCGCGCGGCACGATCACGCGGCTCATCGGCGTGTAGCCCGGGAAGTTCTTCATGCGGATGTTGTCGTTGATCGGGCTTTGCGCGCGGATCGGCCGCCACCACGAGAAATGCATGGTGAGATCGTTGGCGATCGCATAACCCGCGATGTAGTCGTTGGCTTTCGCGGCCGAGACGCGATGCGCCGGCTTGCCGATCACGGCCGTCACCTCGACTTCGAAATCGAACTGAACGCCGCCATGTTCGCGATAGATCGTGTCGCCATAGCCCGCCAGAGCCGAACGCGAGCCGAAGAACACGTCGGGCAACACGCGTTCGGATTTCGGCGGATCGCTCTTGCCGGTGACGCGGCTGGGGCGTTCAAAATTGTGATAGAGGTGGAAGATGTTGTTGGGTTCGGGCATCGGCGCCATGAATTTCGCCGAGGCCAGCGGCACCCAATTTTCGCCGGGCTTGAGATCGAGCCCGCGCAGCCAACCATGCCAGCGATCCCAATCGGTCATGAAGTCGCGCATCAATGGTGCTGCGGCACCCGGCGTCGAATGACGCGCGACGATATCGGCGAGCGTCGCGACCTGATCGTTGACGACGACTGCCGTGGCCGGTTTGCCGTCGGCCACGATCGTCCCGATTCCGAAAATGATTTCCGGCATTTCTTCTTCCTTCCCTATGCCTTATGGCGGCCGAGCAGTTCGCGGCCACCCATGGTTTGCCCGTTGTCCCAATTGTTGCTGGGCTGCTGCGTCCCGGCAAGCGCATCGCGGAAACAACGCTGGAACGGCGCCGATACCGAAAGCTGATTGGCGCCGGCCGCCTCCATCAGGCGATTGAGCGCCCGATAAGCGGTATGCGCGATGAAACCGGTCGCTGCCTGATCGTAGCCGTGCGCGGTGCCGCCGGCGGGCAGGATCGAACCCGCGCCGCCATAGACAATTTTTTGATCCGACAGCGTCGTCATTAATTCCCTGAGCTTGGCGCGCAGCAGCGCCAATGCCGCGTCGATCTCGACCGCCGCCTCGCCGACGCGCATCTGCATGCTTTGCAGATCGCCGAGACTGCCGCCCTGGCGTGAGACGCGTGTCGGCACGGTGGCGAGAAAATGTTCGAGGCCGCCGACCGCGATCCCGACCACGACCGAAGGAAGCGCGAAGGGGCCACCGAGGAACGCCGTGCGGAAAAGCGGGCCTTCCAGCATCTCGCTGTGCGGCTTCTTGCCGGGATACCAGACGCGATGCTCGGGAATGAAGATGTCGGCGAAACGCAGATCGTGCGAGCCGGTGCCGGCGAGGCCGATCGCGTGCCAGGTGTCGAGGATTTCGATGTCGGCAGCCGGCACCACGATGGTCACGGCGCGGTTCTCTCCCTCGACCGGGATACCTTCGATGATCACCCAATCGGCATTGAGACAGCCACTGCTGAAGAGCCCGGTGCCCGTGCCGCGATAGCCGCCGGTCACCGGCTGAAGGCTGCCGCTGCCGCGTCGGCACGAGGAGATCAGCGCATCGGGATTGTCGCGCCATAACTCGTCGAGGAGGTCGGTGCCGAATCGCACGACGACCGGCGCATGCCCCCCGACCACCGAATAGACCCAACCGGTCGAGCCGCACCCCGACGCGATGGCGACGACGATCTCGCTGAACACGTCCCAGCCGAGTTCGTAGCCGCCGTAACGCTTGGGCTTCACCACGTTGAAGAGGCCGGCGGCCAATAATTTTTCGATTGTGTCATCGGAGACGCAGCGCTCGGTTTCGCATCGCGCCGCCTGTTCGCGCAGATAGGGCACGAGGTCGCGCGCGGCGGCGATCAGGTCGTCCGCTTTCGGGATCGCTTTTTTTGGCGGCTCCATTTTGGTCAGGCCCGACACGCGTCCTCCCACTTATGGTTTGATTCATACCATAGACCGGATACACTGCAATTGAATTCCGCCGCACAGGATTCCTTGCCGATGACCGTATCGTCCCCCAAGCGCCGAGAGAGCGAACCGTCCGTGCATTGGACGGACGCGGCGGCGCAGGCGCGCTTGCGCCTCGACGGTGTGCGGTTCGGTCAGCGGGAAATCGAGTTGCGGCGTCTGGCCGACAAGTTGGCCGTCAATCCGCAGACCCTGCGTCGCGCGCTGGCAGCCTTGAAATTCGTCGAGACCATCGAAGCCGAACGGTTCCTGAAAGGCCTGTCGCTGCGAGCCGCACCGGTGGCGGCGATCGAGCATCTGGCGCGCTGGCATGCCTATGATCGCGCGGCGGCGTTGCGCGCGGCGCGTCTCGTCGCCAATGGCGAATACACGGTGGCTGCGCTGGGCGTTGCCGAGAAGGCCGCGCGTCTCGCGTCACAGCCGAACGGGATCGGGCGCTCGCTTCTCCAAGGTTGCCGGTTGCGCGTCGGTCCTGTTCTCAAGGCGCAGTTCAAAACCCACGAGATGGATTCGCAAACCGTGCGCCGCGCCGAGGAACCCTCGGTCGATTTCCGCTTCCGCCCGCGCGGCGCCAAACGCTGGACGATCGCCGCGGTCATCATGGGTCCCTATCGCGACCAGAAACTATATGAGACGCGGCTGGGCGATTTCATCGTCCGCGCGCTCGGCCTCGGCATGATCTATGCGCGGGTGATCCTCGTCGTGCCGACCGCCGCGGTCAAACGGCGTTGCCTCGCCTGGATGAAGTCGAACGGCGTGCGCGACGCGGCCTTCGATATCCAGATCATCTCGCGCGAACCGTAACGCTCGCCACAAGAGCGGAGGAAGACATGAGCAACGACATCCTTCCCTTCAAGCCGCGCAACCGCCGGCCCGGCAACGCGTTGAAGGCGGCGCCTCTGCCGGAAACGCTGCAGCGCATGCTGGATCGCGGCAAAGTCGAGATGGCGTCGCCGTTTCGCGGCATCACCACGAATGGCGAGCCGCTTCCCGATCTCTATCGGCTCGCAAAGACCGGATGTTCGTTGCAGGGCGTGGTCGATGCCGCCACGGCATTCCTGAACGGGCTGAAGCCCGAGCAGCGCGCGCAGGCAAATTTCGATCTCGGTTCGGAATATTGGCGCGCCTGGCACAACATGCACAATTTTCTCATCCGCCACGGCGCGTCGCTGGAGGAATGCGACGGCGAGCAACGCGCGCTGGCGATGGCGGTGGTGCGCGAAAGCATGAGCGCCGCGGGTTTCGGTCTTGCGCGCGACATCATGCGCTTGAACGAGCATATCGGCGAGATTACCGGCCGCCCCGGTGACTTCAGCGAATGGTATTACTGGCTCAGCATCATGGGTACACCGTCGGCGACCGAGCCCTGGGGCTGGCAGCTCGACGGCCATCACCTGATCATCAATTGCTTCATCCTCGGCGACCAGATGGTGCTGACGCCGAACTTCATGGGGTCGGAGCCGGTCTATGCCAGCTTCGGCAAATACAAGGGCACGCGGGTGCTGCAGACCGAAGAGGCGCAGGGCCACGGGCTGATGAGCGGGCTTGCCGCCGAGCAGCAATCGAAGGCACGGATCGGCATGGAACTGCCGTTCGACGTCTACGGCACCGCCTTCAATGACAATCTGGCGCTGCCCTATCAGGGGATTCCGTATGCCGAGATGACGGCCGAGCAGCGCGACCGGCTTTGGGCGCTGATTAACACCTATGTCGGGCGCGTGCGCCCCGGCCATGCCGAAATCCGGCTCGACGAAGTGAAGCGCCACATCGAGCAGACCCATTTCGCCTGGATCGGTGCCTGCGATGCGACCAGCCCATTTTATTACCGCATTCACAATCCGGTGGTGCTGATCGAGTTCGATCATCAGCCGGGCATCGCACTCGACAACGATTTCCCGTCGCGCCACCACACCCATACGCTGATCCGCACGCCGAACGGCAACGATTACGGCAAGGATCTCTTGCGTCAGCATTACCGGCAATTCGACCATGCACGCGCCGATTCGGCGCACCGGCAGGGCAAGGAATAAGCCTTCGGTTGAGGAGGAATAGCGATGTCCGGTTCCGGCAAGCTGCGATTCTATGCCGCGACGCATGAAGGTGTGTTCGTGCTCGACGATGCCTGCACCGTCGTCGCCGAGGCTTTTCGCGGCGCCATCGTCGATTGCGTTCATCCGCGCCCCGATCATCCGGAGATTGTCTTTGCCGGCGTGACCCATGACGGGCTTTATCGCAGCGAGGACGGCGGGCAACGCTGGGCCAAAGTGCTCGACGGCGATCTGCGTTCGATCGCCGTCGATCCGAGCGACGACCGGGTGATCTATGCCGGGACCGAGCCGGTCCATCTCTATCGCAGCGAGGATGGCGGCACGACGTGGCGGGAAATAACCGCGCTGCAACGCCTGCCCGAAGAGACGCGGCAGAAGCACGGCGGGCTCTCGCGCGCCGATGCATCTTTCTCCAATCCGAAGTTTCGCCACGGTTTGCAGGAATGGACCTTCCCGCTGCCGCCGCATGAAGGTCACATCACCGAAATCTTCATCCGCCCCGACCATCCGAACCGAATCTTTCTCTCGATCGAGCATGGCGGCATCGCGGTCAGCAACGATCGCGGCGAGAGCTGGGACGATGCGAGCCAGGGCATCGATTATCTCGACATCCACCGGCTTTTGCGTCTGCCGGTCACCCAGGACCGCTATGTCGTCTCCAGCGCGCGCGGGCTCTACGCGAGCGATGATCCGTCGACCGGCTGGAGCCGGGCCGAAAGCGGGTGCGAACGCGATTATTTCCACGAGATGATGATGTTGCCGGGCAACAAGGACGGCACGCCGTCCTTGTTGGTGTGCGCCGCTGATGGCTCGCCCGTGCGCTGGCCGGCAACGAAAGGCGACGGCGTCTGGCACAAAGGCGTCGCCGGTGCGCGCGCCGCGCTTTATCGCAGCGATGACGGCGCCCGGTCCTGGCGGCGCATCGGCGCGGGACAAGGATTGCCCCAGGAAATGGGCCCGATGATCTGGTCGCTGCGCCCTAATCCATACGATGCTCGATCGATCTTCGCCGGCACCGGCGAAGTCGCGCGCGGCTATGCGTTCGGCACGGCGGGGGCGGGCGCGATCCTGCGCTCGGACGATCAGGGCGAAACCTGGCGCACGCTCAAGAGCGATCTGCCGGCGTTGCGGCAACTCGCGGTGGTTGCCGCGTGACGTGAAATCGGCCCGCCACAACGGCGGGATGAGGGGAGGAACGCATGTCGAGTGATTCGATCACCCGCCGTCGGACGCTTGCGACGCTCGGCGCAGTTGCCGCCAGTGCAGCCCTGCCGGTGATGGCACAGGCGCCTGCGAATCCGCGACGCATCGACGTCCATCACCATATTTGGCCGCCCGAGTACATGACCCGCGAGCACGATCGAGTGCTGGCGGTCACCTCGAACGTCGCGTCCCTGCAATGGACGCCCGCGCATTCGATCGAGGAAATGGATAAGGTCGGGATCGCCACGTCGATCGTATCGATTTCGACGCCCGGTATCTGGTTCGGCGACGTGTCCGAAGGACGCAGCCTTGCGCGGTTGAGCAACGACTACGCGGCGACCATGGTGCGCGACTATCGCAACCGTTTCGGTTTCTTCGCCGCGTTGCCGCTGCCCGATCCGGACGGCAGCCTCAAGGAGATCGAATACGCGTTCGGTACGCTGAAAGCCGACGGGGTTGGGTTACTGAGTTCCTATACCGACAAGTGGCCGGGCGATCCTGCCTTCGACGCCGTCTTTCAGGAACTCAACCGGCGGAAGGCCGTGGTCTACATCCATCCGACCGCACCCGGTTGCTGCGTCAATCTCGCGACGGGGGTTCCGACATCGACGGTCGAGCTTTTCACCGATACGATGCGGGCCATCACCAGCCTGCTGGTCAATGGAACCTTTGCGCGCTATCCCGACATTCGCTTCATCTTTTCGCACGCGGGCGGAACCGTTGCGCTCTTGGCCGACCGGTTGCAGACCTTCCGCTCCTCGACGCCTGAGCTTGCCAAGGGAACGCCCAATGGCGTGCTTTATGAATTGGCGCGACTTTATTATGACATCGCCTCGGTGGTGAATCCGCGCACGATTGGGGCGCTTTTGGCGATGGCGCCGATCAGCCAGGTCCTGTTCGGCACCGATTACCCCTTCGTGCCGGTTCCGGCGACGACCAACGCGCTCGACAAATATGGATTTGCGCCGGCCGATCTCGACGCGATCAATCGCGGCAACGCGCTGCGGCTTTTCCCGCGCCTCGGCGCCTGATCGCCCCGCATCGTGGCGTCCTACGACACGATCATCGTCGGTGCCGGTTCGGCCGGTTGCGTGCTGGCCAATCGGTTGAGCGCCGACCCGGCGCGCCGCGTATTGCTGCTCGAAGCGGGCGGGCGCGACTGGCATCCTTACATCCACATGCCGCTGGCGATGCGCCGGCTCGGTCCCGATTCGCGCTTCAACTGGCGCTACGCGACCGAGCCCGAGCCGCATTGCCATAACCGCATGATCGACATTCCCCGCGGCAAGGTGCTGGGCGGCAGCTCGTCGATCAACGCGATGATCTATGCGCGCGGCCATCCGCTCGATTACGACGAATGGCGCCAGATGGGGCTCGAGGGCTGGGGTTACGATGACGTGCTGCCCTATTTCAAGCGCTCCGAGGCGAACTGGCGCGGCGCGACCGCGCATCACGGCGCGTCGGGGCCGCTTGCCGTATCGGCGGTTCCGCCACGCAGCGCGCTCCATGCGATGTTCACCGCCGCGGCGGCAAAACGCGGCTACGGCCAAAGCGACGATTACAACGGCGCGATGCCCGAAGGTATCGCCGTGCCGGACCTGACGGTCGGGCGTGGTCGGCGGGCATCGACCGCACAGGTTTTCCTGCGCCCGGCGCGTCGGCGGCCCAATCTTACCGTCGTCACCCACGCGCTGGCGCAGCGTGTCGTCATCCGCGCCGGCCGCGCGGTCGGCGTCGAATACCGCCGGCATGGCGAGGTTCATATCGACGAGGCCGCTGGCGAAATCGTGTTGTCAGGCGGCACCTACAACTCGCCGCAACTCCTGATGCTGTCGGGCATCGGCCCGGCCGATGAATTGAAGGCCCTCGGCATCGCGCCGGTGCTCGACCGGCCGGCGGTGGGGCGCAATCTCCAGGAACATGTCAACGCGGTCGTCACCGTCGACCTTGCCCAGCCGCTCTCGACCATCGGCGATCTGCGGTGGGACCGGCTGACGCTGTCGGTGTTGCGCTGGGCGCTGGGCGGTAAGAGCCCGCTCGCGGCGATTCCGACGCAATGCATCGCCTTCCTGCGCACGCGCGCCGAGAGCGAGCGGCCGGATGTCGAATTGCTGGTCAGCCCGATCGCGCCCGATGCCGATATCTGGTTTCCGGGCATTCGGGCGCCCAAGCCGCACCGGTTTTCATGCCGCATCGCCGTGCTGCATCCGCGCAGTCGCGGGCGGGTATCCTTGCGCTCGGGCGATCCGGCGGACGCGCCGCGCATTTTCTGGAACCTGCTCGACGATCCTTACGATCTCGCAACCTTGCGTGGTGGCCTCAAGGCCGTGCGGGCGATCTTCGCCGAGGAGCCGCTCAACAGCGCGGTCGCGCGCGAGTTGAGTCCTGGTTCGGCTTATTCCAGCGACGACGCGCTCGATGATTGGCTTCGCGGCCATTGCCAGACCGCGTCGCATCCCGCCGGCACCTGCCGCATGGGGGTCGACGACGAGGCGGTGGTTGACGGCGATTTGCGGGTCAAGGGGATCGAAGGCTTGCGCGTGGCCGATTGCTCGGTCATGCCCAACGTGGTCGGCTCCAACACCAACGCGCCGACCATCATGATCGCGGAGAAGGCCGCCGCGTCCATTCGCGGCGAGGCGAGGCTGACATGACCAAGGGAATTCGCATTCACGCCAATGGCGGCATCGAGACGATGCGCTGGGAGGAATTCGAATTGCCGCCGCCCGGCGCTGGGGCGGTGCGCATCCGGCACAGCGCGATCGCGGTGAATTTCTCGGACGTGAACGTGCGACGCGGCGGGTTCTATATCGCCCAACCGCTGCAATTTCCGGTGATCATCGGTAACGAAGCAGCCGGGATCGTGACGGCTCTGGGCCCCGACGTGACCGGCGTTCGCGTCGGCGAGCGGGTCGCCTATGTCGGTTCCGGAGGGCCGTTTTACGAAATGACGGGCTCCTATGCCGAGGAGCGCAACCTGCCGGCGTCATGCCTCGTCCGGCTGCCCGATGCGATCTCCGATACGCAGGGCGCGGCGTTGCTGCTCAAAGGCCTGACCGCATCGATGGTGTTCAACCGCGTGTTTCGCCCGAAACCGGGCGACACGATCCTGATCCACGCGGCGGCGAGCGGGGTCGGCCTGCTGCTGTGCCAATGGGCGAAGCATCTGGGCGCCACCGTGATTGGAACGGTCGGCTCGGCCGAGAAAGCAAAAGTGGTCGCGGCACATGGCTGCGACCATCCGGTCCTCTATCGCGAAACCGACTTCGTCGCGGCGGTGAAGCGCATCGTGCCCGAGGGTGTGTCGGCCGTGTTCGACGGCGTCGGCCTCGACACGTTCATGCCCTCGCTCGATTGCATTCGGCCGTTTGGGATGCTGGTCAATTACGGCAATGCCTCGGGCCATGTCCCGCCGCTCGATATCCTTCTCCTGGCGAAAAAGGGATCGATCGCGGTCTCCCGCCCAGCCTTCAGCTCTTATATCGCCGATCCGCAAGAGTGCCGCGTCGCCTGTGACGAGCTATTCGATCTGGTGGCGCGCGGCATTCTCAAGATCGAGATCGGCGCGACCTTTGCGCTGAAAGACGCGGCCGAGGCGCATCGCATGTTGGAAAGCCGCGCCACGGCCGGCGCGATGATTTTGCTGCCGTAATTAACTTAGGTGGGGCGCGCCAAGGCTTCGCGGACGCGCGGCAGGACTTCCTCGATCATCAATCGCATCGACGATTGCACCGCATCGACCGGCATAGCGCCGAAATTCGATAATGTCGCGACGCCGGTCACGCCCATGCGTTCGAGCGCGATCAGTTTTTGCGCGATGGCATCGACCGAGCCGAAAAGCGCCAGCCCGTTTTCGCGAATCTGCTCGAAGCTCCAGGGCTTGGCATAAAGCCGCGTGCGGCAATAAAGCTCGAATGGACCGCGCACGTTGGTCTCGGCTTCGGCCTCGGTGCGCGCGACATGGGTGTGGAACGTGGTGATATGCGCGGCGAGGCCGTGCGGCATCGGCGGGACATTCGCCTCCGCGCGACCGCGCTCGAAGGCGGCGGCGAGCGGCGCCATGTCGTCAAAACGCTCCAGCGTCCCGTAAGGGATCGTCATCAGGCCGTTGCCCTGTTTGCCGATATGGTAGGCGGCTTCCTTGGCCAGCGCCGCGACATAGATCGCGGGCTTCGCCTGAACCGGCCGGACGTTGAGTTGGACGGCGTCGAGGCCGTGAAACTTGCCGACCGAGGAGACGCGTTCGCCGGCGAGCAGGCGCTTGACCACGCCGAGATTGCCATCGAAGCGCGCGCGTTTTTCGCTCGGCTCGATCCCAAACCCGTCGAACTCATGCTTCAAATAGCCCGAGCCGAGACCGAGCACGAGCCGACCGTTGGATATCTGGTCGAGCAGCGCGTAATCCTCGGCGACAGTGCGCGGATCGCGAAACGGCAGGATGGTCACCGCCGGGCCGAGCAGGATGCGATTCGTGCGTTGTGCAATCGCAGAGAGCAGCACCGCCGGATTGGGCACTGCGCCATAGTGATGGAAATGATGCTCGGCGATGAAGCAGGCCTGATAACCGAGCTGGTCGGCGAGCACCGCCTGATCGCTGACTTCGCGATAGAACGTGCCGATGCTGCGCGGCAGATCCGGGTAGTGGTCGAGGACCGAGAGGATCGAAATATCCATTAACCGGTGTTTCCTCTCCAGGCGCGGTTGTTTTGACGTTGCCGACATTGTCCGCGAATGGCGACGTCTATTCAAGCATCCGGCTGGCGTTGTCGGTGCTTCATGCGATAAATTGGCGTCACGCCACCACGCGCAAAGCGGGAGATCGAGGATGGAAACCGCCGTCGAGACCAAAACCGAGCACGCGAAGAGCGCGATCATGCTGTCGCACGGCACGATCACCTGCCGCAATCTCGAGGCATCGCGGAAATTCTATGAGGAGTTCCTGGGTCTCGACTGCGTGCAGCACACCAGCCGGGGCCTGTTGCTGCGCAAGGGCGGGTATTGCGTGATCGTCTGTCTCGAGGTGGGCGACCATGTGAAGCCGGTGGATCGCCAGCACCATTGGGGCATCGATCTCGATTCGGCCGAGGCGGTCGACAAGGCCTTCGTGCTGTGCAGCGAACAGAAAGAAAAATACGGCATCCAGTGGATGTCGCAGATGACCAAGCATCACGGCACGCACTCGTTCTACTTCAAGGACCTCGACGCCAATTGCTGGGAATTCCAGTATGTCGGCGGGGGCCAGGACACCGGCGAGGGACGCTACGACAAGTTCTTCGCCGAGGGTGACGTCGCTCCGGGCATGAAGCGGACAGAAATCTGACATGACGACGGTCGAGGAAAACGAACGCTTCGTGCGGGTCGGGCGCGGTCAGCCGGCGGGCGAGATGCTGCGCCGTTACTGGCTGCCGGCGTTGCTCTCGGCCGAGATCGCCGAACGCGACGGTGCGCCGGTGCGGGTGCGGCTTCTGGCCGAAGACCTGATCGCCTTTCGCGATACGAACGGTCGTGTCGGCCTGGTCGAGGCCTATTGTCCGCATCGCCGCGCGCCGATGTTCTTCGGCCGCAACGAGGAATGCGGCCTGCGCTGCGTCTATCACGGCTGGAAATTCGATGCCGACGGCAAATGCGTCGACATGCCGTCCGAGCCGCCGGATTCGCCGATGAAAGCCGGCATGACGATCGGCGCCTATCCGACGGTCGAGCGCGGCGGCGTGATCTGGGCCTATCTCGGCCCGAAAGACAAGATGCCGGCGCCGCCCGATTACGAATGGCTGCGCGTGCCGCCGAGCCATTCCTTCGTCACCAAGGCCTTCGAGCATTGCAATTACATGCAGGCGCTCGAAGGCGGCATGGACACGTCGCACTCCTCGTTCCTGCACAACAACTCGATCGGCAACATGACGGCGCTGCGCAATCGCGACGGCGCGCCGCGCACCGACGTCGAGGTAACCGATTACGGCTACACCTATATCTCGAAGCGTGATCTCGGCGACGAAGGCAACTACGTCCGCGTCTATCACTTCGTCATGCCCAACCAGCAGATGCGCGGCACGGTCACTGGCTGGTTCGGCGGCAAGCGTGACCAGCCGAAGCTCGACGGGCATATCTGGGTCCCGATCGACGATACCAGCACCTATGTCTACAACTGGTGCCACGGCTACGACGAGTCGGTGCCGATCAGCGCGGCCGATCAGGAAAAATTCGAGGCGAGCGCCGGCCGCGGCAAGGACCATTTCATTCCCGGCACCTTCGTGCTCAACCGCAATCCCGGCAACGACTATCGCATCGACCGCCAGCGACAGAAGACCCAGACCTTCACCGGCATCGTCGGCACCAACACGCAGGACTATGCGATGCAGGAAGGCATGGGGCCGATCTCCGATCGCAGCCGCGAGCATCTCGGCACCTCCGATCGCGCGATCGTCGTCATGCGGCGCCTGATCAAAGAGGCGATCGATTCGGTCGAAAGCGGTGGAACGCTGCGCGGCATCGATCCGGCGACTTATCGCGACGTGCGTCCCTATGACGGCATGGTCCCGGAAGGCGGCGACTGGCGCACGGAATTTGTGCCGCATCTCCGGGCAAAATGGTAACACGGCGCGGGTTTCTGCGCGGGGCGACATCGGCCTCGCTCGCCCTGCCGTTGCTCGGGCGCGGGATCGCGCACGCCGCCGAAGACTGGCAAGCCGAGTGGGACCGCACGATCGCTGCTGCGCATAAGGAAGGCTCGGTCGTTGCCTGCATGTCGCCGAGCAAGCCGCGCCGCGACTTTCTGGTGAGCCAGTGGAAGCAGGATTATCCCGGCATCGAGTTGTCGCTCTCGACCGTGTCGGGTTCGGCCTTCGTGCCGCAGGTGGCGACGGAGCGCTCGGCGGGGCGTTATCTGTGGGACATCTTTCACAGCGGTGCGCCGTCGTCGTACTCGGCGATCCGCCAGGGGCTGCTCGATCCGCTGCTGCCCGAATTGTTCTTGCCCGAGGTCAAGGACCCGGCGGTGTGGGGCGGTTGGGACAATGCGTTTTACGACAAGGGCAAGAAATACGATTTCGCGCTGGTCTCCGACCTGATTGCGCCATCCTACAACGCGCGCGCGATCCCGCCCGAGAAGGTGAAAGCGCTTGGGTCGAAGGTGCTGCTCGATCCCGCCTATAAGGGCAAGATCATCTGGCACGATCCGCGCATCGAAGGGACCGGCGCCACGTTCTTTCCGTTTCTCGCCAACGTGCTCGGCGATGATGGGTTGCGTCATCTGTTGAGCGCGCAGGAACCGGTCTTCGTCACCAATTTCAACGACCCGGCCCAGGCGCTCATTCGCGGCAAGGCTCATCTCGCCCTGGGCGACACGATCGGCACGGTGTTCGATTCCTATCGCCAGGCCGGGCTCGATTTTGACATCCGACCGCTCGGCAACACGCCCGATACGTCGTGGCTCTCGACCGACGGCTCGACGCTGGGCGTGTTCAACCAGCGACCGCATCCGAACGCCGCGCGCGTCTTCGTCAACTGGATCATGAGCCAGCGCATCGCCGCGCTGATGGCCAAGGCCTCGGGCTATTCCTCGCGCCGCCTCGATGTGCCGCTGCTCGATCCGGCGAACGGCGTCATTCCCGGCGCGGTCTATGTGCAATCCTCGATCGAGGAGAACGACGCGCTGGCCCGGCACTGGATGGCCGAGGCCGCGCGGCTTCACGCCTAGTCGCTAGCGCGACGGCGCTTCGCCCAGCAAGCCGCTGCAGCCGGCGCGGATCGCCCAATATTCCCAGGCGCGCCAGGCCTCGGGCGTGGTCGGTCCGTGCGAGATTTTCTTGGTCTCGATCTCATTGAACGAAAGCGGCGTGTACTCGCCCAATTGCATCGCGGCCATCTGCACCCGCGCGTTACGCGGCAGATAGACGGCCATGCGCACAACTTCCTGCACCGTGTGGCGCGCCGCGGCGAACCCATGCCCGCGCATCAGGCAGACCGGATTGCCTTTCATCGTGCCGACGAGGTCGCGCCCGTGACTCATGCTCGTGACCAGAAGATTGGTCGCGTCGCCGAATTTGTCGCGAATGTCCCAGATCGGCACGTCGTGACCCAGATCGCTGCCCGGTCCGATGACGGGCGTGAGCTTCGTCGTCTTCGACACGCTGAAGGGCAGGATTTCCTCGGCATGGGCATGGATCACCGCGTTGATCTCGGGCCGCGCCTCGTAGATCGCGCCATGAATGAAGCGTTCCAGATAGGCCGGTCGGTTGTCGGCATTGAGCGCCTTGCCGTCGAGGGTGAACTCCATGATGTCGTCGGCGCTGACGAGTTGCGGGCTGCGCGAGCGCGACAGGAGATAGCGGTTCGGATCGTCGGGATGCCGGATGCTGACATGGCCGTAGGCGTCGACCACGTTCTCATTGGCGAGAACGCGATTGGCGATGATGAGATCGCGACCGGCTTGTTCGGGGAGGCTCATGTGGATTCCTTGGATTCCGGGTTCACGCCTTGGGCGCCCATTGGTCGAAGCTCTTGATGAAGCGGTCGTCGAGGAGTTGCGCGCTGGGAATCGCTTCCTTGACGGTGCCGCTCAGGATTTCGACCGACCAGAATGTGTCCATGTAGGGGGCGTCGGGCAGGACACCGCGCTCGTTATAGCTCGGCATCACTTCGTCATAAGCGCGCCCGGCGTAGGTCTCGTTGTATTTGAGCCGGTCCATCAGCGCCTTCACGCCAATGGCGCGATCGGCACGGGCCAGCCGGATCGCCGCGACATGCGCGCGCAGGAATTTCTGCAGCACGTCGCCGTTCTTCTCGACGAAACTGGTCTTGGCGAGGAAGACGTGCTTGGGCCATTGCGGCGCCACGTCGCGCGCCTGGGTCGCCAGCTCGTTGAAACCCTCATCGCCGCCCATCCATTTATAGGGCGCGGATTGGATCGACGCGGCAAGGCGTCCCGATTTGAGTGCCTGATATCCGGCCGAGGACGGCCCGATCTGCACGATCTGGATATCCTGTCCCGGCACCAGCTTGTGCTTCGACAGGATGTGGCGCGTGAGCCCGTCGGTGAGCCCGCCGGTCTGCGACACACCGATCGTTTTGCCCTTCAGGTCATCCCAGGTCTTCACCGCCGGCTGCGACATCCACGAGAAGTCGGCCTGATGGAAGCCGGCATAGAAGGCTTTGATCGGTTGTCCCGATTGAATGAGGTTGATCAGCCCGTCGACCGATTGCAGCGAGACATCGATCGAATCGCTGGCCAACGCTTGTGCGCATTCGGCGTCGCCGCGAAACGCCGTGATTTCGAGATTGAGGCCCTGTTCCTTCCAGGTCCGCGCATTGGCGACATAGACCGGCAAGAAGCTGGTTGCATCGACAGCGGTGCCGAAATTGAAGCTTGGCTTGCCGCTTTGCGCAAAGGCGATGCGCGAACCGGAAAGCGAACCAAGGGCAGCGGTGCCGGCGGTGAACGACCGCCGCGAGATCAAAAGGGGCTTGGGCATCGGATCGCTCCTCTTATTCGGGCGAACGGCACAACAATTGAGGTCCCGTCGCGGTCATCGCGACCATTGCCGATCGGATGGCGCCGCCGGCTTTGTCCTGTACGCCGGCATGGATCGCGTAGACCGTGCCGACCGGTGGCACGTCGTTATTGTTCGTATCCAGATGCCCGCCATCGTCGAGCGACAGGCCGATCCGCCAGCCGATGCTGTGGCTCAGCATCGGGTGAAGGGTATGAGGCGCCATGGCTGCCGTCGCTTTCGCATGGACGGCGGTGCCGGTCATGTCGGGCTGAAAGGCAGCAACCGCCGCATCGAGGCCTTTGCGGGCAATGGGCAACAGCGCGCTGCCGTCGGAAACGAACAGTTCGGACCAGAAACCCAAAAACTTCACCGCGATATAGCCGAGGAACCCGTCGCCGCGCGGGCTGCCGTCAGCGGGGGCGAGGGTTCGGCCGTTATCGGCGCTGACCAGTGTGCGGACGTCCTGCGCCGCCGCCATGCGCGCGTGGCGTTCGGCGGCGATGACGGCTTGGGTCGGAGTCTTGCCGTCGCGCCACGCGGCCAGCATCGCGGACGCGGCGGCTTCGGTCACCGCGCAGGCTTCGCGGTGCAGGGTGATCTCGCGCGTACGCATCGACCGGCCCGGCTGAAACATCGCGTCGGCGCTGACCAGGCGATAGCGATTGCCGAGGCTCGCGCCGAGTTGCCTGGCGATCACCGGGTTCATCAGGTCGCCGCCGATGATGCCGAAATCGGCGGTATCGCCGAGTTCGAGCTTGGCGAGATAGGGGTCGAAGTTCTTCCCCCATTCCCAGCCCGATTGCACGTCGCCGATCCAGGTCATCACCTTCATCGACGGCATGTCGCGCGAACTGTTCGAGCAGAGCAGCAAGGGCTCGCCGCCGCGCGGCAGGATGGCGACGGCCCAGCGCAGGCGCGGCACGAAATTTGTGTAATAGGCGAGCGCCGCGTGCTCGCGCGCGTCGCCGAAAACCAGCATCGCCTTCCAACCATGTTCGTCCATCGCGTGGTCGAGTTCGCGGCGGCGCAACTGGAACTCGTCGCGCGGGACGCGTTCTTCGTCCCAACTGTAAGAGCCGACGATGATCGAAGGCTGAAAAGTCTGCATCGCCTAACCGGCGACCGAATCGAGCGTCGCGGTGCGGCTCGACAAAGCACGCGCACCGGTCGGGGTGATCGCCACCGGCTCGCCGCACATCAGATAGCCGGTTTCGGGCAGATACTGGTTCGGGTGCATGACGAAGATCATGCCGGATTCGAGCACAACATCGCTGTCGCTCGTAATGTCGCCCGGCCGGTCCGAGGTGATGCCGAGCCCATGACCGCGTACCCGCATATAGGGCGGCTTGCAGTAATCGCCATAACCCGCTTCGCGAAAGCAATCGTCGATCTTGGCCGTGACGTCGCCGACGCGCATGCCGGGCAGAGCCGCTTCTTGGCCGCGCCGCATCGCCTCCTGCAGGATCGCGTATTTCTCTTTCAGCAGCGCCGGCGCTTCGCCGATCACGGTGGTGCGGCACAACTGCGCGTATTGCCCGTGATAACACGGGGTGATTTCCGAGAGGATGATGTCGCCGACATCGAGGATGCGCCGGCCCGCCGCGCAAACGGCAAGGTTGTGCTGCGAGGCGCTGACCAGGAGGAAATTATCCTCGGCGCCGAGTTCCTTCATGTAGCAATTGAGTTCGGCGACCAGTTCGAATTCGCGCAAGCCCGGCCGCGCGGTTTCCAGCATCCGTTCGTAACCGCGCTCGCCGATCCAGGTGGCTTTCTCGGCTGCCGCCAATTCGTCGGCGTTGCGGATGCGGGCGAGGTTGCCGGCAAAGCGCGGCTCCTCGCTGGGCTCGCCGCCGAGCATCGCGGGAATACGCTTGGCAAAGCCTTGCGGCATGGTGTTGAGGCCGGTGGTGATGACCTTTTTGGCGTCGAGGTGCAAACGACTGAGCGCGTCGGCAAGTACGGTGACAATATCGTCACAGGCGATCGTCGCATCGGTTTGCGACAGGCGGGTGAGACGATCCTTGTCCCAGGCGGGCGTCGCGATCAGCGTGGACTTGCCGCCGCGCTCGATGATGACCGCGCTTTCGCCCAGAGGCCGCGTGCCGCTGAAGACAAACACGGCATGCGAATCGAGAAAGAGATTCTGGCCGTTGTTGAAGGCGATGAGCGCGTCGAGCCCGTTCTGCTCGAGATGGCGCTGCGTCGCTGCAATCCGCTGCGCTTCGACCGCCATGGCGTCCTATCCGGGAATATCGAGATAGACCGTGCCGCTGCGGACCTTCACCGGGATCGGGCGCAGGCGATAGCGCGCGAAACCGCGATTGCGGCCGGTCTTCAGGTCGAACTCGACGCCATGCCACGGACAGATGATGTGTTCTTCGGCGGCGAAACGCAGGCCACGGCTGGCTTTGTCGGGGCCCAGGTTTTCCTCGACACGGTTCAGGATCTTGCCCTGGCACACCGGTCCGCCGTAATGCGGGCAGCGGTTTTCATAGGCATAAAAATCCTTGCCGCGCCGGAATATGCCGACTTCAAGCCCGTCCACGTCGACGATCCGATAATCGCCGTCCGGGAATGCCTTCAAATCGCCGATCTGGATTTCGCTCATGATTCGATCCGATCCCGCTCAGCCGGCCGCGCCGTTCATCGGCGGCTGCGCCAGTTTCTTCTTCGGCACCTCCATCTTGAACAGGCGCGCGGCGTTGAGCCCGAGGATGTTGCGTTTCGATTGCTCGCTGAGGAACGGCAGATCGGCGATGGAATTCGGCGGATTGAAATCCCAATGCGGCCAGTCCGACGAATAGAGCAATTGCGTGTTCGCGTTGACCGCGTCGAACGTCGCCTCGGTGAGCTTGAGGTTGCTCGTCTCGAGCGGCTGCGTGGTGAAATACATGTCGCGGATGTAGTCGCTGGGCAGCCGCTTCAGGAGCGGCGCTTCTGAACTGCGCATCAGATATTCCGAATCGAGACGCTGCATCAGGAAGGTGACCCAAGCGAGGCCGCTCTCGACCCACATCGTGTTGAGCTTGGGGAACCGTTCGGGCATCCCGTTCAGGACCCAGTTGGTCACATGCAGCATGTTGAACTGCACGAAGGACAAAGCGTGCATGCCGATGAAGCGGTTGATCTGCATCATTGCCGGGTCGCCCCAGTGATAACCGGCATGGAAGGCGAGCGGCTTGCCCATCTCCTGGATCATCGAATAAAGCCGCATATAGGAATTGTGATGCACCGGCTTGTAACGCGTCGAGCACACGGTGAAACCGATCACGCCCGGCTTGTTGCCGAATTCCTTGACCGCGCGCTCGCACTCGCCGGCGTCGCAGAAGGGCAGATAGACCAAAGCCTTCATCCGCTTGTCCTGCGGCAGGATCTTCTCGGTCATCCAGCGGTTGTAAGCATGCGACAGCTCGATCTCGACGTCGGGCTGCGGATGCATGCCGAGCTGGAGCATCGGGGTCGGGAAGACGACCATGTAGTCGATGCCCATGCTGTCCATCGCGCGGCGCGTGATGACGACCTGGGGATGGACACCTTTTTCGGTCACTGTCTCGCGCGGTCCGTCGTCGTGCGGAATCCGCCCGGCAAGGCCCTGATAGGTGAGGCCGGTCTGGAGGTTCATCAGCGCCGGCGTGCCGGGTCGTTGGCGCATTTCGTGGGCGATGTGGCGATAGACGTCGCTGTCGATCAGTTCGTTGATCTCGGCCCAGAAGGCGAGTTCGGTGACATGCGCATCGACGTCGATGATGATGTAGTCCTTGAGCCGCCGCGCATCTTTCGCCGCATGGGCAAGGACGTCACGCGTATCGGACAGGCGGTCGAGCTTCGGCAGGTCGCGCAGCTTGCGCGTTCCGTTCTTGGCTCCCCTCCCACTGGCGTCGGGCATCGGCGCTCGTCTCCCTAGGATATTTTTGGCCCAAACCGGCCCCGACGCTTTTAGTTCAGGATGGGCAGACGCGCCAGCGGGAAACGTCAGCGCGCGGCGCCGCGCACGCGGTCGATCAGGCTCAGCGCATCGTCGGGTTCGCGGTCGCCGCGCCAGGCCACATGCCCGTCGGGCCGGACCAGGACGAGCGGCTTTTCATAAAGCGCGGCGATTGCCGGATCGGCAAGCGTTACGATCTGCAACGGCACATGGCGCGTCGCCGCGGCGGCGGCTAACTTTTCGCCCGAAGGCGGTGTTTCGCCGAGCTGCATCAGCACGAAGCCTTTGCCGAACAGATCGAGGGTCGAGCGTCCGGGTTCGATCCAGGCATGGGGTGCGCGGGCGCCCGGCCGGGCCGAGGACACGAAGTCTTTGGTTTCGTAAGGGACCGGCGGCGTGCCGTCGGGCACGCAGATCGGCGAGCCTTCGTAGTAATAACCGAGGCGCAGATTCTCGGTGAAGATCGGGCTGTTGGCGCCGCCCGATGCGCGATAGGCCTCGACCCAGCGCCGGCGCAGATCGTCGCCTTCCGGTGACGCCTCGGCGATTGCGGGTCCGCCCGGCAAATCCGCCAGGAGCACGAACTCGTCGGTGCAGGCGTGAACATTCAGCAGCGCGATCGGCTTGCGTTCCGCTTCATAGGAATCGAGCAAGTTTTCGCCGCCCCAGCCTTGCAGCATGGCGACGAGCTTCCACGCCAGATCGACGATATCGGCGAGGCCGGTATGAAGGCCCAGCCCGCCGGTCGGTGAATTCTGATGCGCGGCGTCGCCGGCGATGAAGACGCGACGGTCGCGATAGGTCTCGGCCACGCGCTCGCGCCGTTCCCAGCCCATCACGGATAGGATTTCATACGGCACGTCGGTGCCGGCCAGCCGCCGCATATAGGCATCGCCGTCGAAAGCGGGATCGGCTTTGAGCACCGAGAGCCGCCACAACTCCTTGCCGTCGATGCCGATGATTTCGCCCCAGGTGCCGCCCTCGTCGGTGAAGCGAAAGAAGCGCGCCCAGCCCTTGTCGTGAATCTTCATCAGGTCGGGCGAGCGGAAGAACACGTTCACGCTGTTGGCGACGATGCCGAGCCCTTCGTAGTCGACGCCGAGCGATGTCACGACTGTCCCGTCGGCGCCGTCGCAGCCGACGAGATAGCGCGCCTCGATTGTTTCGCTCACGCCGCTGATACGATCGGTGACGATGGCGCGCACGCCGTCCGCGTCCTGCTCGAAGGAATCGAGGCTGGTCATGTGGCGCAAGGTCACGCTCGGCAGCGAGCGCGCTTTTGCCAGCAGGATCGGGTCATAGAAGATTTGCGCGCAGGCGACGCGCGGCTCGGGCGTGTAGGGCAGGTTCTGTTTGATGTAAGCCGGGACGCGATGCCGCTCCAGCTCGTATCCCACCATGCTGGTGCAATAGACGAGATCTTGTGGGTGAGTGGGCGGCCAGCCGCTGCGTTTGACGATTTCGGCGATATCCCACCGCCGGTTGAATTCCATGCTGCGGATCGAAAGCCCGCTCATCTTGGGGATATTGATGGTGCCGTCGCGACGCTCGACGACGATGCAGGGGATTCCCGCCATGCCCAACTCGATGGCCAAGGCCAGCCCAACCGGGCCGCCGCCCGCGATCAGAACCGGGATGGGAGACGTGTTCATGGAAACCGGAGGAATTGCTTTCTGCGCCCGAAACCCTGACACTTATCGATTATAACGTTTGACGCGATGTTAGCGTAAGAACGGACGTCGCGTAAGAGCACGGAGGAAGCGATGAGCAATCTGAAAGACAAATTCGCTGCTGCCAATGTCATCGCGATGTGGGAACAGGAACTCCACGCCAACCGGCCGGTAATACCGGGTCATGTCTGGCATTGGAGCCAGATGAATCCGCTGATCGGCGAAGCCGCCGATGCGGTCAACATGGATGACGCCGAACGCCGCGTGCTCATCCTGCGCAATCCCGGCCTGACCGGTCCGGCGGCCGGTGCTGCGCCTAATCTATCGGTGAACCTGCAGGTTCTGATGCCGGGCGAGAAGGCAAGGCCGCATCGCCACACGATGCATGCCTTGCGCTTCGTGCTCGAAGGAACCGGCGCGGTCACCGTCGTCGAAGGCAAATCCTGTCCGATGCTGCCGGGCGATCTCGTACTGACGCCGGGCTGGACGTGGCACGAGCATGTGAACAACACCCCGGACCGCTCGGTCTGGGTCGATGCGCTCGATGTGCCGATTCACGGTTTCCTCGACAATCGCGTATTCGAGCCGGGACCGACGCGCGGCATGACGGCGGTGCCGCCGGATGAAGTGTTTGCGGCCGGGCTCGCGCCCGAGAAACCGACGACCGGCTACGCCTATTCGCCGATGTTTCGCTATCCGTGGGACGGCGCGTCGAAGGCGCTCGATGCGGTGCAGCCGGACGCCGACGGCGCGCGGCGCCTGCGCTACACCAATCCGGTCACCGGCGGCGCGGTGCTCTCGACCATCGACTGCTATCTGCTGGGATTGAGCAAAGGCGCGGAGACGACGGCGCATCGCAGCAATAGCAATACCGTCTGCGTCGTCGTCGAGGGCGAGGGTCAGTCGCGTGTCGGCGACGATCTGATCTCGTGGGGTCCGAAGGACGTCTTTGCGCTGCCGCATGGGCAGTGGAATTCGCACAAGGCAACGAGCGCCGGGGCGAAGATTTTCCAGATCACCGATCGCGAATTGTTCCGCCGTCTCGATTTCCTGCGCGACGAGACGCGCTGAGCCTAGCCCAGCGTCGGGTCGAGGATGATCTTGCCGGTGGCGGGCGACGCCTCGACGAGGCGATGCGCCTCGACGGCC
Source organism: uncultured Rhodospirillales bacterium (assembly GCA_903828515.1). Classification (GTDB taxonomy): domain Bacteria; phylum Pseudomonadota; class Alphaproteobacteria; order ATCC43930; family CGMCC-115725; genus CAIKMD01. Next base: position 156,602 of record CAIKMD010000006.1, read on the forward strand.
TGACCCAACGGCATCACTCGTTCGATCAGCACGCGCATCTTGCCGCGCGCGGCGTCTTCGAGGGCCGGCATCGCATCGACCGGATAGCTCTGCGGGCTGCCCATGATCGTGATGCGGTGGTCGTACACATGAAAGAAATTCACCGGCACGATCGGCCCGCCATGCGCGCCCGCGGTAACCAGCCTGCCATCGAAGCCGAGCGCCTCGATGGCCTTCGCCGTCGTTTCGGGATTGGCGATGTTGTCATAGACCAGATCGAGCCCATGACCGTCGGTCAGGCGCATGATCTCGGCTTTGAGATCGTGAGTCTTGTAATTGATCGTGTGATCGGCGCCGAGTTCGCGCGCGATGGTGCAACGTTCGTCCGAACCGGCGCAGGCGATCACCTTGGCGCCGAGATTCTTGGCTAACTGGATGCCAATCGAGCCGAGATTGCCCGCCGCGCCCATGACCAGAATCCATTCGCCGGCTTTGATCTTGCCGAGATGGACGAGCAGGTTCCACGCGACCGGCGCGTGGCGCGCCAGCACGCAGGCATCGGCGAAGCTGACGCCTTTCGGTACGATGCAGGTCGCGATCGCGGGCGCGGTGGTGTATTCGGCATAACCGCCCCAGCAATGAATGCCGAACATCTTGCGCCCGCCGAGGCCCTGGAACACGGCAACCGTATCGCCGATCTTGCGGTCGGTGACGCCGGCACCGAGTTCGGTAACGATGCCCACCGGATCGACGCCACCGATATGCGGCAACTGGACATTGCGCTGCGGCTGCTTGCCCGCGCGCACGGCAACGTCGAGCACGCGGTTCACCGAACACGCATGGACTTCGATCTTGATCTCGCCCGGTCCCGGCTTGGGCTCGGGCAAATCCTCGTAATGCATGACCTCGGCCGGGCCGAACTCGCGATAGATCATGGCTTTCATCGGGAGGCTCCGTGTCGTGCATTGTTGATGGCGCGCCAGATGCGTTCGGGCGTTGCCGGCATTTCGATCGCGTCGATGCCGAACGGCGACAACGCGTCGATCACCGCATTGGCGACCGCGGGCAGCGAGCCGACATTGCCGGCTTCGCCCGCGCCTTTGACGCCCATGGGATTGGTCTTGGTCGGCACCGGGTTGCTGCCGATCTCGATGGCCGACAGATCACTCGCGCGCGGCATCGCGTAATCCATGAACGATCCGGTCAGCAACTGACCGTCAGTATCGAAGTGAATATCTTCCATCAACGCCTGGCCGACCCCCTGAACCACGCCGCCGCTGATCTGGCCTTCGAGTAAGAGTGGGTTCATCACCGTGCCGACATCGTCGACCACGCTATAGCGCATAACGTCGACGTGGCCGGTCTCCTCGTCGATCTCGATTTCGCAGATATGCGCGCCGTTGGGATAATTCGCGACTTTGGCGCTGTAGAGCGCGGTCGCGATCAGGCCTGGCTCCATGCCCTCGGGCAGGAAGCGCGGATTGACCGATTCCTTGGCGATGTCGCCGATGGTGAGGGTGCGATTGGTCTGCTTGGCCGAGAAGATGCCATCGGCGAAACTGATTTCGCCCGGCTGGACATTGAGGATGCGCGCCGCGATGGCGCTCGCCTTGGCGACGATCTTGTCGGTCGCGGCCAGCACGGCGGAGCCGCCCAGCGTCGCCGAGCGCGAACCGCCGGTGCCTTCGCCGATCGCGATCTTGTCGGTGTCGCCCTGGACGTAGTGAACCGTGGCGGGATCGATGCCGAACCGATCGCAGAGGATCTGCTTGAAGATGGTCTCGTGCCCCTGGCCCTGGGTGATCGAGCCCGACAGCAGCGTAACCGTGCCGCTGCGATCGAAACGAATCTCCGCGCTTTCGAATCCGGGCGCGGCGGCGCGCTCGATCGTGTTCGACAGGCCGAGCCCGCGCAATTTGCCGCGCTTTCTCGCTTCGGCGCGCCGCGCCGGGAAACTCTCGCGTTCGGCAAGTTTCAGCGCCATGTCGAGGGTCTTGGCGAATTCGCCGCAATCATAGGTGAAGGTGAGGCCCGACTTGAACGGCATCGCCTCGGGCGGAATGAGGTTGCGACGGCGCAGTTCGACCGGATCGATGCCCAGTTCGGCGGCGGCGCAATCGACCATGCGCTCGATGACGAAGGCCGCCTCGGGCCGGCCATTGCCGCGATAGGGCCGGACCGGATTGGTGTGAGTGAACACGGCGGTCACGTCGGCATGAACTGAAGGCGTTCGATAGACCCCAGCCAGCGTGCCGAGATTGCCGACAAAGACCTGAGAGCTCGCCTGCATGTAAGCGCCGAGATTGGCGATGGTCCTGACCCGCAGGCCGAGGAATTTTCCTTCGGCGTCGAGCGCCAGTTCGGCCTCGGTCACGTTGTCGCGGGCCTGAGCATCGCTCAGGAACGCCTCGGAGCGGGTGCTGACCCATTTGACCGGTCGTCCGGTCACTTTCGCGGCGAGGAGGACGAGCGCCGGTTCGTTATAGACGGCGGATTTCATCCCGAAGCTGCCGCCGATATCGCCGGCGACCACGCGGACTTTGCTTTCGGGCACTTTGAGGACGTTCTGCGCCAGCTCGGTGCGATAGGAATGGGTGCGCTGCAAGGTCGTGTAGATCGTGTAGCGATCCTCAGTGGCGTTGTAGTCGCCGATCGAGGCGCGCGGTTCCATCGTCGCGGCGGTCACCCGATTGATCGTGAAGCTGCGTTTGACGATATGAGTGGCACGCTCGAACGCCGCATCGGTGGCTTGTTTGTCGCCCTCGAGATGGACGAAGGCGATGTTGTCGGGACAATCCGCCCACACCAGCGTCGCACCCGGTTGCACCGCGCCGGCGGTCGACACCTGCGCCGGCAAAGGTTCGTAATCGACGTTGATCAATTCGGCGGCGTCGACGGCCTGATGCGGCGTCTCGGCGACGACGAAGGCGACATAGTCGCCCACCCAGCGCGTGCGATCGGAGACCAGCGCCGGATAGCGCGGTTTATAGGAGGGCGAGCCGTCGCGCCGTTTCATGCCGGTGGGCACCGGCAGATCGCCCCACCCCGATGCTTCCCAATCCGCGCCGGTCAGCACCGCGAGTACGCCGGGCGCCGCTTTGGCTTTGGTCGTATCAATCGATTTAATCAAGGCGTGGGCATGGGGCGAGCGCAGAACATGGCCGAACGCCATGCGCGGCAACACCATGTCGTCGACATAGCGCCCACCGCCGCGCAACAGCCGCGGATCCTCGAACCGCGAAACCGCCTGTCCCAGCGCGAATTCGCCCATTTTGCCCTCCCCGGTTGCCGGCGCTCGGATTGACTATAGGCCAAGCGGCGGGCCAAATATGGCTTGGAAAAAAGCGGCAGTCAGCGCGCCCGGCCGAAGCGGGCGCGGCGGTCGGTATGGAGGGCGTTTCGATGAGCGATCATGTGGCGACGGGCGAAGGCATCGGGCAACCGGTTCTTCGCAAGGAGGATCGCCGCTTCATCGTCGGCAAGGGCCATTATGCCGCGGATCACGACGCACCCAACATGGCCTATGCCGCCATGGTGCGCACGCCGCATGCGCATGCACGGATCAAGTCGATCGACACGAGCGCCGCGAAAAAATTGCCGGGTGTCATCGCGATTTTCGTCGGCGCGGATTTCGCGGTCGACGGCCACAAGCCCATTCCCCACGGCGCCAATTGGGAAGGCCCGCCCGACGTGACCGTCCGGATCACGCCGGGTACCAAGGTCTTCGTCGCGCCGCATTTGGCCCTGCCGACCGACCGCGTCCGCTTCGTCGGCGAGTTGGTGGCGATCGTAGTGGCGGAAACCCACGACCAGGCCAAAGACGCCGCCGAGCTGATCGAGGTCGATTACGAAATCCTGCCGGCGGTCGCGCGCGCGGCCGATGCGGTGAAGCCGGGGTCGCCGGTGCTGTGGGAACAGGCGCCGTCGAACATCTCGCTCGATTGCGATGTCGGCGACAAGGCGGGGGCCGACGCGGCTTTCGCCAAGGCGGCGCACGTCGTGCGGCTGGAAACCTGGATCAATCGCGTCACCGGCGTGCCGATGGAGCCGCGCACGGCAATCGGCGAATACGATGCCGCCGGCCGCTATACGATCTGGGCCGGAACCGGCGGCGGGATGGTGAAGGAACGCCAGACGCTGGCGGGCTCGCTCGGCGTGCCCTTGGAAAAATGCCGCGCGATGTGCGGCGACATGGGCGGCAATTTCGGCACCCGCAATACGTTCTTTCCGGAATATGCGGTGCTGCCGTGGATCGCGCAGCGCATCCACCGGCCGGTCAAATACATGGCCGATCGCACGGAGTGTTTTCTGAGCGACTATCAAGGCCGCGATCTTACGGTCGACGCCGAACTGGCACTCGACAAGGACGGCAACTTCCTCGCGATGCGCGGCACCAATCTCAGCAATATCGGTGCCTATACCGCCCATTTCACGCCGTTGCGCAAAGGCCTCGGCATCATGCAGGGCGTCTATCGCATTCCGTTCGTCCATTTTCGCGGCGCCGCCGTCCTGACCAACACGCCGCCGACCACGCCCTATCGCAGCGCCGGCCGGCCCGAGGCGATCTATGTGATCGAACGCCTGGTCGACATGGCCGCCGATCAGTGCGGTTTCGATCCGATCGAGCTGCGCCGCCGCAATTTCATTCAGCCCGACCAGTTCCCCTACACCAACGCGGTCGGCATCACCTACGACAACGGCGAATACGAAAAAGGAATGGATGAGGCGTTGAAGCTGGCCGACTGGAAAGGCTTTGCCGCGCGCCGCGCCGAATCGAAAAAGCGCGGCATGCTGCGCGGCTTCGGCATCGCCAATTACATCGAGGGCGCGGGCGGCGCGCCGCGCGAACGCGCCGAGGTGACGCTCGACGCGTCACGCCGCCGGGTCGAGCTGGTGTTGGGCACGATGAACAGCGGCCAGGGCCACGAGACCAGTTTCGCGCAGTTGCTGACGACCTGGCTCGGCGTTCCGTTCGAGAGCGTCGATTTCGTCGCGCACGACACGGATCGCGTCTCGGCTGGCGGCGGCTCGCATTCCGGCCGTTCGATGCGCATCGCCAGTCTCGCGATCGGCCTTGCCTCCGATATCATCATCGAGAAGGGCAAGAAGATCGCCGCGCACATGTTCGAGGCCAGTCCGGCGGATATCGAATTCGCCAGTGGCGTTTTCTCGATCAAGGGCACCGATCGACGCGCCGATATTTTCGAGGTCGCCAAGGCGGCCGAGACGCGCAACGACTTGTCCGACGATCTGCGCGGCAAGCTCGACGGCATCGGCGACCATACGGTCTCGGTCGGCGCCTTTCCCTCGGGGACCCATATCTGCGAGGTCGAGATCGATCCCGATACCGGCGTGGTGAAGATCGTGAAGTGGAGCGGCGTCGACGATGTCGGCCTTGCGGTCAATCCGATGATCCTGCACGGCCAGACCCACGGCGCGGCGGCGCAAGGCATCGGCCAGGCGATGCTGGAGAACTGCCACTATGATCGCGAAACCGCGCAGCTCCTTTCGGCGTCGTTCATGGATTACGCGATGCCGCGCGCGGATTACCTGCCGTCCTTCGATTGCGCGCTGATCGAGGTGCCGGCGACGAGCCATAAATACGGCATTCGTCCGGGCGGCGAGGGCGGCACGACGCCGGCGCTTGGCGCCTGCATCAACGCGGTGGTCGACGCGCTATCCGAATTAGGCGTGACGCATATCGAGATGCCGGCGACCCCGGAACGGGTCTGGCAAGCGGTTCACGCGGCGCGGGCAGCCGTCTAGGAAGCCGGCGCGTATTTGCCCGTCAGTTGCGGTGCGAGGACGTTTTCGAGGCCTTTGTCCTGGCGCTGGAGGCGCGTTTCGCGCGTCCAGGTACGCTTCAGGTCGTCGCGGACATGAATGCGCAATTTGCCGAGGCCCTCAGTTTCCAGTTCGACGAGATCGCCGTCCTGAAACGCGTTGAGGCCGCGATGGTTGGTACCGGTCGCCAGCACGTCGCCGGGTTCGAGCGTGTGGATCGCGCTGACGAACTCGATGCAGCGCGGAATCTTGTGCCCCATGTCGCTGGTGTTGAAGTTCTGCTTCAGCACGCCGTTGACCGATAGCTTGATCTGCAGTTTCTGCGGATCGGCGATCTCGTCGGCGGTGACGATATAGGGCCCGAGCGGCGCGAAGGTTTCGCGCGATTTCATCTGATAGAAACTGTTCTGCGCCGGCGGCAGGCCGCGCGCCGACCCGTCGATGAAATTGCAATAGCCGAAGATGTAGCCCATCGCGTCGGCGGCGCGCACGTTCGACGCGCGCTTGCCGATGATCAGCGCCATCTCCGCCTCGCCTTCGAAGACGCTGGCGGGAATATCGGTCAGCACCATCGTGTCGCCGTCGCCGATCACCGAATTGGGCGATTTGAGAAAGGCGTTGATCGGCGCAGGTTCCTTGCGCGTCCCGTCTTCCATGAAATTGACCGCCATGCAGTCGATGTTGGCGGGCTTGGGCACCGGCGCGCGGAACTTCACGCTGCTCGCCGGCACGCCCTTGCCGCTCGCGGCCGCGTCCTCGAGGCGTTTCTTATACTCACCGAAACGGCTGATCAGGCCGACCATGAGGTCCTGCGGCCCGAGATGCGGGATATCCTTCACCACGGACGACACGTCGATGATGGTGTCGCCCTTGAGGATGCCGAGTTTGTAGTCGTCGAACAAAGCGATCTTCATGATTCGATTCCTTGATGAAAGGCGCGCGTCACTGCGGCTCGATACCGGCGGCCTTGACCAGTTTTTCCCATTTCGGCAGTTCGGCCTTGAGGCGCGCATCGGCCATTTTCGAATCGTCGTGCGTCGGGAAGGCGCCGACCGTCAGCAGGAAATCGGCGGTTTCTTTCATGTTGTCGATCTGCAGGAGCAGGCCTTGCAGTTTGTCGACGATCGGCTGCGGCGTGCCTTTCGGCAGATAGGCGCCCCACCAGGGCGCAAAATCGTAATTGGCGAGGCCCGCCTGTTCGATCGTTGGCGTGTTGGGCCAGTTCGGGAAACGCTCTTTCGTCGTCACCGCGATAGCTTTGAGCGCGCCCTGCTGGATCTGGCCGGCGGCGAAGGTGCCGTCCATGATGACGAAGTCGAGCGTGCCGTCCGACAGGTCGCGCAGCGTGTCGCCCGCGGATTTGTAAGCGACGGGTTTGACGTCGACGCCCGCGAGTTGCTTGTAATATTCCGACGCCAATTGCGCCGTCTGGTTGGTGTAGCCGTAGAGCGATTCTTTCTTCGCCTTCAGGTGGTTGGTCATGTCCTGAAGCGTGTTCATCGGCGAATTGGGCCCGACCACCATGACGAAGGTGATCTGTGCGAACGACGCGATCGGCACGAAATCCTTCAGCGTGTCGAACGGCAGATCCTTGAAGAGATAGCGGCTGCCGGCCATGTTCGAATTGGCGACGAAGAGGATGGTGTAACCGTCGGGCTTGGCCTCGGCGACCGCGCGTACCGCGATGTTCGACGTGGCGCCGGGCTTGTTGTCGACGACGACCGGCTGCTTCGCCAGGACTTCGAGCGCATGCGCGAAATAGCGGCCGAGGATGTCGGCGCCGCTGCCCGCGGGAAAGCCGATGACCGCATGGATCGGCCGGTCGGGAAAGGAATCCTGTGCCGTGGCCGGCAACGCGAAGAGTCCCAGTCCGGCCCCGACCGCGATCAGCCCGGCCATCATTCGACGCATCATTGTCATTTCGTCTCCCCCTTCGGAATTCTTCAGCGGTAAACGGCAAGTTTAAGCGAAGGCCCGTGAAAATGCGACCGGGCAAACCTATTCGAGCGCCTGGGACGGTACGCCGTCGGGCGCCGGCAGGCGCGGCTTCTTGAACCGGACCCAGAATTGCATCGCGAGCAGCGCGACGCAGAGGCCCAGGAACACCGCGCTGATGGGCCGCTCGACGAAGGTGCCGATGTCGCCGTGGGCGAGGGTCAGGGCGCGGCGGAAATTGTCCTCGAGGCGCGGCCCCAGGATGAAGCCCAACAACATCGGCGCCGGCTCGAAGCGCAAGAGCAGCAGGACATAGCCGACGACCCCGAAGACGAGTGTCGTGCCGACGTCGAAGAGCGTGTTCTTCGCCGCGAAGACGCCAATGCAGATGAAGAACAACGCGCTCGGGAAAAGAAAGCGATAGGGCACCATCAGCATCTTCACCCAGATGCCGATAAGCGGCACGTTGAGCACGACCAGCATGATGTTGCCGATCCAGAAGCTGGCGATGAGGCCCCAGAAAATATCGGGATGCTCGACGATGAGTTTTGGTCCCGGCGTGATGCCGTGGATGATGAGCGCGCCCAGCAGCAAAGCCATCGCCGCGTCGCCCGGAATGCCCAGGCTCATGGTCGGGATGAAGTCGCCCTGCACCGAGGAATGGGTCGAGGCCTCAGGCGCCGCGACGCCTTCGATCGCGCCTTGGCCGAAGCGCTCCGGCGTCTTCGATACCTTCTTCTCCGCCGCATAAGCGACGAAAGACGCGATGGTGGGTCCTGTGCCCGGCACCAACGAACAGAGGCTGCCGATCAGCGTGCCGCGCAGGATCGGCATCGCCGCGAGCTTCATGTCGGCTTTGCTGGGCCGCAGATCGCGCATCCGGATGTTGGTGTAGGCGGTGTTGACCGCCGGCGTGTTGTTGACGCTGCGCAGGAACTCGGCGATGCCGAAAAGTCCGAGCGACAACGCGACCAGCTCGATCCCGTCATCGAGATCGAGCAGGCCGAACGTGAAGCGCGGAAACCCCGAGCCCGAATTGATGTCCTGCCCGACGAGGCCGAGCAGCAGGCCGAGGATCGTCATCGCCACGCCCTTGAGCGGGGATCCCTTGGCGAGGGTCGAACCGGCGAGGAGCCCGAACAGCATCAGCGTGGTGATCTCGGCGGCGCCGAAGGAATAGGCGATGCGTGCGATATAGGGCGCCAGCACGATCATCTGCATGATGCCGAAGCCGGCGCCGAACAAGGCGCCCATGATGGTGATCCCGAGGGCGACGCCGCCCTTGCCCTGCTTGGTCAGCGGGAACCCGTCGAGGCAGGTCACGGCATGGGGCGGATGGCAGGGCAGGTTGAGCAGGATCGAGCAGATCGCGCCGCCATATTGCGCGCCGTAAAAGATGCCGGCGATCATCAGCACCGCCGGCACCGGATCCATGCCGAAGGTCAACGGGAGGAGGATCGATACCGCCGACAGCACGCCGAGCCCCGGCAGTACGCCGATCATGTTGCCGACCAGCACGCCGATGAAGCACCACAACAGATTCTGCGGCATCAACGCGATGCCGAAGCCGTGGATGAGGCCGGCTACCGAGGTCTCGAGCATCGCTAAAGGCTTCCGAACATGGGAATCTGGACGCGCAGCCCATAGGCGAAGACCGCCGTACCGACGATTGTGATGCCGGCCGCGAGCAAAGCCGCCTCCTTCCAGGAATTGTCGCGGTCGCCGAGCGCCGCGATGAAGACGCAGGCAAAAGTCGCCGGCACCAGCCCGGCATATTTCGACAAGACGATGAAGGCGATCACGCCGCCGATGATGCAGCCCCAGCCTCGCCAATCGGTGCGGATCGTGACCGCGCCATCGGGACCGGAGGGGGCGGTGGCGGCGATCAGGATGCCGACGACGGCGAGCAGGATTCCGAGAACCAGCGGAAAGAAGCCCGAGCCCATCTTGGTCAGCGTGCCGAGCGGATAGCGGCTCGCGATCACGGCGGCGCCCGCGCCGGTCAGCACCATGAGGGCTCCGGCGTAATAATCGCGTCGCTGGACGAACTTCATGAGCGGTGCGCTCTCCCTGTCGCTGTTTTATACCGGGTTGGCGCGAAACCCCGCAAGGATTGCGGGGTTTGCCAACGTGGTTATGAAGTGGGCAGGATCGCGCGCGCTTTCGCGAATTGACCCCGCCGCCGGAAAATCGGAGACTGCCCACCATATTGCCGGTCGGGCCCAACCGCCGGATGGGGAGGAAAAACAGCATGAGCATGAAAACGCTTCGCGGCCTCGCGGTCGCGCTTCTGGGTTTCGCGGCGTTTGCCATGCCGGCGCGCGCCGCCAACGAGCAGACCATCCTCGCCATTCCGGGGGTGAACGTCCTGTTCCTCGTGCAATACGTCGCCGCCGACCTGCATCTCTGGGAAAAACAGGGGCTCGACGTGAAGGTCCTCAACATCATCGGGATCGGCTCGATGAACGCGGTGATCGCGGGCTCGGCCGATTTCTCGATGTCGTCGGGCGCCACCATCGCGCGGGCCGCTGCGCGCGGGCAGAAACTCGTGGCGCTGGCGACCGCGATCACCCAATCGGGGCAATCGGTGGTCGTGCGCAAGGACGTGGCCGATGCGGCCCATTTCGACCCGAAGGCGCCGCTTTCGGTACGCGGTGCGATCCTCAAGGGCCATACCTGGGCCCATGGCGGTACGGGCGCCATTCCCGATGTGGTCCTCAAGGTCGTCGGCAAGGATGCCGGCGTCTCGCCCGACCAGATGGTGGCAACGCCGATGCAGCCGCCGGAATTCATGGCGGCTTTCGCCAATCACCAGATCGACGGTTTCTCGAACAGCCCGCCCTTCGTCGAACAGGTTCTGCTCGCCGGAACCGGCGTGCTCGTCTCCGACGCGCGGATCGGTGAGCCGACCGAGTTTTCGCCGGTGTCGGCCGCGCTGCTGCTGACGCGGGGCGATTTCTGCGCCAAGAGCAAAAGCGTCTGCGAAAAGATGGTTCGCGGTGTCGTCGATGCGCTGAAAGTCATTCACGACAATCGCGAGCAGGCGCTTGTCGTCATGAAGGCGCATTTCGGCACCTATGACGACAAGACGCTGTCCGCGGCTTACGACACGGTGAAGGCGATGACGACGCTGCCGCCGACCACCACGCCGAAGATGATCGAGAACGGCGACAGTATGAATGTCGCTGCCGGCTTCTTGAAGCCCGAGGAGAAACTGCCGCGTTACGACGATCTGATCGACAACACGTTTGCCGAAGCGGCGATGAAATAAACCGGAAAATCAGGGGAGAGAATTCATGCGTCTCGTGGTCTATGGCCCGAATGAGCGGGTCGGCGTGCAACAGGGCGCCAACGTCGTCGATCTCTCCGGCACCGTCGCCAAATACCTGCTCGAGGTGAAGGGCGAGGGAAGTCCGATCGAGATGGCCGAGGCGCGGGTCTCGTCCGATCTGGCGCGCCTCATTCTCGGCGGGCGGCGCGCGCTCGACGAGGCGCAGGCGGCGCTCGAATATTTGTCGGGCAAGGCGCACGACCAGAAAGACCCGCGCGGCGACGCGCTGGTGATGCCGGCATCGTCGGTGCACATCCATGCGCCGCGCCCGAACGGCACCCGCATCGCCTGCGCCGGCTCGAACTTCACCAGCCATCGCGATCGGATGAGTGCCCGCTCGGGACGCGCCCCTCGCGCGCCGTTCATCTGGGGCTTCTGGAAAGTGAGCGATCCGGTCGGGCCCGACGCCGACGTGATCTATCCGCAGCGCTGCGACCGGCTCGATTATGAAGGCGAACTCGCGATCATCCTGGGCAAGGGCGGCAAGGATCTGAAGCCGGAGCAGCTTAAGGAGAGCGTCTGGGGCGTGACCCTGTTCTGCGACTGGAGCATTCGCACGCGCGAGCAATTGGGGCCGATGAATTTCGCGCCGGGCAAGAATTTCGATACGTCGTCGTCGCTCGGTCCCTGCATCGTCGTCGATGAGGCAGACTGTAACAATGTCGACATCGAAACCTTCGTGAACGGCCAGCGCCGGCAATCGCACAACACGAAGGAAATGACGTTCTCGTTCGCGCAATATCTCGAATATCTCTCGCGCGACTTCACGCTCAAGCCCGGCGACATGATCTGCAGCGGCACCGGCGAGGGCACCGCCGCTGACGCCAGCCCGACCAATGCCGACGGGACGCAGCCGCCCGATCTGTTCCTCAATGTCGGCGACAAGGTCGAAATCAAATCGCCGCAAGTGGGCAGCCTGCGCGCGACGATCGTCGCCAAGGCGAAATGATCCTCGCCATATCGCCACGCGGCGCGGGATGGAGTAGTCTCGCCGCCGTCTTACAAAAAACGGAGGCCACGTCATGACGCATCGCATCGCCGCCCATCCGGGGGGCAAAAGCCTACACAAGCAACCGATCCCGACCGTCACGCGCGTCGGTAACATGATCTTCTCGTCGGCGCTTTCGGGCACCGATCTGGCGACCGGCGAATTGCCGAAGGATGCCGAGAAGCAGATCGAGCACGCCTTTGCCAACGTGAAAGCCTCGGTCGAGGAAGTCGGCGGCACGCTGGGCGATATCGGCAAGATGACGGTATGGCTGGCGGAGCGCGACATGCGCGAGATCGTCAACAAATACTGGCTCGCGATGTTCCCCGACGAGCACAACCGGCCGGTTCGTCATACCATCGCCGGGCCGCTTCAGGGCGGGTTCATCATCCAGATCGAATTCGTCGCGGTCGTCGCGAAGTAATTTTCGCATCGATGAAAAAAGCCGGCGTCGTTATGGCGCCGGCTTTTCTATGCGTCCCAAATTGGGGCGGCAGGCTTAGTCGTCGGCGAGCGCTTTTTCGCTCGGTTCCTTGAACACCGAGCGCCCGTCCTGACGGACCTTCACCCCCGATGTCGACAGATCGAACTTGTTGCCGTCGACGTCCTTGACGTAATCCTCGACGTAAGACCGGTCCGAGGGCGGCCTGAAGGGGGCGTGGCCCATCTCCTGAAGCCGCTGATAGACGCCCTCTTTCTCTTCCGGCTCGATGGTGACGCCGAAATGATTGAGGCCGGTATGGACATGCAGATTGTCCGCACGCTTCAGCAGCGCGATGTCGAGATAGCCGTCGGTCAGCCAGACCGAGGCGATGCCGCGCGCCTTGATCTCCATGCCGAACGCCTTGACGTAGAACTCGGCGAGCTTTTCAGGGCTGTCGGAAAAGAAGGCGAGATGTTTGATCCGGGCCATGGGCGATGTCTCCCTGGGTTCAGGTCTTCTTGAGGAAGGGAATGACCATCGTGGTGAGCTGGTCGTAAGCGTCCCAGGGCACCATGTGCTTGCAGCCTTCGATGATGTTCAGGTTGAGTTGCGGCTGTTGCTTCTTGAACATCTCGGCGCGCTCGCCGGCGCGGGCGCGGTCCTGGCGTCCGAACAGCAGCATCAGCGGCATCTTCAATTCGCCCAGGCGCTGCCACATCGGCTTCGGGGGATTGGCGGGCGCTTCGGGCTTCGGCGCGCCGCCGAGGCCTTCCGCCTTGGCGCGGGTGACGAAGGTCTGAAAGTTCTTGCCAATGCTGTGGCTGTGGCGCAGCGCCAACTCGTCGTCGGTGACGAGTTCGGTGTGAAAGAGATCGGCCTGCATCAGCTTGCGGGTGTCTTCGATGCTCGGCTCGGTCTGTGCCAGTTCCTTGTCGACCCGTGCCTGGACGCCGGCATAACGGCCTTCGACGTCGCCTTCGAGCGGCGGCAGCATCGTGCCGGTGCCGAGAATGACGACACGGCTGTAGCGCGCCGGATCTTTCAGCGCGAGCTGCATGGCGAAACCGCCCGAGCGCGAATGCGCCAGGAGCGCGGCCTGTTTGATGCCGAGCGCGTCCATGAATTTCGGGAGTTGTTCGCGCTGGAAGTTGAGCGACAGGTCGCTGCCGACTTCGCTGCGGCCATAGCCGGCGAAATCGAAGGCGATGGCGCGGAACCCGGCTTCGGCGAATTGCGGAAGATTGCGCTGGAACACATCGGCGGAGGAGCCGATCGACGCGCCGTGGGTGAAGAGGACGACCGGGCCGCTGCCCGCTTCGATGTAGCGGATCTTGAGCCCATCGACGGTGACGAACTTGTCTTCAGCGCGGGTCTTCATGAGCGTGTCCATCTCGATCCTCCTCGTTTGCGGTTCCGGTTTCCCTTAGGAATACATCAAACCCGTGGTTTCGTCACGCGCGGGGCGGTCACTCCCAGATCGCAAAGCCCATGGCGCAGCCGACGCCCTTTTCGTTGCGATAACAGGGCACGTAGTCGACCATCCGCGCGCCGCTTTGCATCGCGCCCGACGCGATGATCCAGCAGCGGATTTCCGACGTGCCCTCGACCAGAATGTCGGACGGCATCGCGCCGAGATAGGCCGTGTCGTGTGTCTCGAGGGCCTTGATCACTTCGGCGTCGAGCGCCTCGTCGACGACGGTGTGGCTGAGCCCGCCCGAGGCGAGGATCGCGATGCGCGCGTCGCCGGGCAGCCCGTCGATCACACGGCGCAACGCGACGCCCAGTTGCAGGCAACGCTTGGCGGTCGGCGCGGGCGGGTAATAGGTGTTGACCATCAAGGGTATGATCGGAAAACGCTGATCCGGCATGAGGAATTTCAGGGCGCGACCAAAGGCGTGGCCGAGACCGACTTCCTCGCGTGTCTTGGTCGACCAGGCGGGATCGAAGCCTTCTTCCATCAGGCCATGAAGCAGTTTCGACGCGAGATCGGCGGGTACCCGATAGCGCGCCATCTGGTCCTCGGATTTTTCGCCGAGATAATTGAAGTGCAGCGTCGCGTCGGTTTCGGCGCCGGTATAGACGACGAAGGGCGGCATGTTGTCGTCGAGGATGTTCTCGTGCTGGTCGTCGCCGACCACGATCACCGCATCGGGTGCCCAGGCATAAAGCTGTTTGCTGAGAACCTTGAACGCCTCGTTGCAGCGATTGGCCTTGGCGATCTTCGCCGCGTCGGTCAGCTCGGCCTTGATGTCGGGTTTCGGCCTGAACGGTCCCTTGGTTCGCGTCGGCAGGTCTTGCCATTGGAGGGGCGGCATGAGGAGTTGCGGCGCATGCGATGTCGCGAGACCCCCGATGAGACGTGCCATGCGTGTTCCTCCCTCTATAAGGTCCGAAAGCCGAAGCGCCGCCCGACCGCGCGCGCCATCATAGCAATACCCCAGGTCAACAGCACGATGATGACGCCGACGATTGCCGCGGACTCGTATTGCCCGTCATTCATGTAATCGATCTGCAGCAGCGCCAGGGGCCGGTTGCCACCGGTCACGATCATCACGATATTGGCCACGTTACGCGCCGCCGTGTTGAAGATATAGAGCGCGACCGAGATCAGGACCGGCCCGAGGATCGGCACGACGATGCGCCGGAACGTATAGACCCAGGACGCACCGAGGACGAACGACGCTTCCTCGAGTTCGTAGCCGACCTGCACCATGTTGCTCTTGATGAGCTGAACGCCGGTGGTGACCGCGTTGATCAGCACGGCGACGATCAGCACGAAGATCGTGCCATAGACCGGCCGGAAAAACGGCACGGTCAGGAACATCCACAGGAGCCCGAGGCTTAATATGACGCCGGGTAATGTCGCCGGCAGCCAGGTGATGAAGTCGAGCGCGCCGCGTCCGGCATAGCGGGTGCGCACCGAGACATAGGCGACCAGCGCGAACCATGCGACGCCGACGATCGCGGCGCCGAGGCCCAGCGTCAGCGTGTTCCACAGCGAGCGCAGCAGCAGATGATCGCCCAATACTTCGCGCCAGTGGTCGGCCGTCCAGACCACGGCGAGATTGAAATGCCCGAAAATGTTCATGAACGTACCGAGCACGAGGCTCGCCGTTGGCACGACGGTCACGACCAGGCCCAGCGCAGCGATGGCCATGAAGATCGGCCAGCGCCAGTGCCGTAGGCGCAACAACCGGTGCTGAAAGCCGCTGCCGATAGTGGCGAAATGCCGGGTCGAGAGCAGACGCTGCTGCCACAGGATCAGCGGCAGCATGCAGATGAGAACCGCCAAGCCCAGCACCGTCGCTTCGCTGAACAGCGGCGGCGAGGCACGCATCATCTGATACATCTTGGTACTGAAGACATAGAAATTGGTCGGCGGCCCGAGGATCAGCTCGATCTCGAAGCTTTCGAGCGAGTGGATCAGCGAGATCGCGACGGTGATGAGGATCGCCGGCATCAGGATCGGCAGCACGATACGCCGGATGGTGGCGAGCGAACCGCAACCGATGATATGCGATGCTTCCTCCAGCGAGGATTCGATGTTGCGGAAGGCCGGCACCAGGAAAATATATTTCGCCGAGACCGAGCGCGACGCCATGTGGGCGAAGATGATGCCCCAGAAGGAAAAGATATCGAGCGGCGGCTGGTCGAGGCCGAACACCGCCATCGCCACCTTGTTGACGATGCCGTAATCGGGATCGAACAGCAGGATCCAGCCGAGCAGCACCGGCACGGCGGGTAGGAAGAACGCCATCCACATGAAATTATCGATCAGCTTTTTGCCGGGGATGTCGGTGCGCGCGACCAACCAGGCGACCATGATCGCGATCGGCAGCGATATCGTCTCGGTGACGGCGGTGCGCTCGATGGTGTTGATGATCGCCTGGACCGTGCCGGCCTGGTTCCACGCCGATATCCACGCGGCGATGCCGAATACCTTGGTGCCGTTGGGAGCCGCGACGATGAAGCTGCCATAGACGATGAGCACCAGCGGATAGAGGACGAACAGTGCCATCGCCAGAAGGACGAGCGTACACGCGCTCCAGCCGAGCCATCCCAACGCCGCGCGCGGCCGGTTCGGCTTCGGGGCCGGAAGGGGAAGCTCTATCGCGGCCATAGGGTGACGCTGTCGGCCGGCAGGACGAGGCCGATGCGCTGGCCTTCGGCATAAGGCGCGCGCCCGTGCAGGCGTGGCAGGAAGGTCCTGATCTCCGTGCCCGCCACATCGATCACGCATTCATAGCGGTCGCCGACGAAGAGCAGCGCGGTCAGCGTGGCAGCCAGGATATTGGCCCGACCGGCCTGCGATGAATCGGCGACGCCGAGGCTTTCCGGCCGCAAACTCGCGACGGCATCGTCGCCGGGTTTGAGCGCGGCGCCCGCCGCAAGCTTGCCGGCGATTCGCGTGCCGTCCGATAATTCGATGGCACCGCCCTCGACCAGCCTGCCGGTCAGTTGCAGCGATGCGCCGATGAAGTCGCGCACGAAGGTGTTGGCGGGATGCTCGTAGAGCTCGAAGGGCGAGCCCATTTGTTCGATCCGCCCGGCGCGCATCACCGCGATGCGATCAGACAGACTCAGGGCTTCGATCTGGTCGTGGGTAACGAGGATCACGGTGACGCCGACGCGGCGTTGCAGCAGCTTCAATTCGAGCCGCATCTGCTCGCGCAGTTTGACGTCGAGATTGCTGAACGGTTCGTCGAGCAACAGCACGTCCGGCTCGTAGATCAGCGCGCGGGCGAGCGCCACGCGTTGCTGCTGGCCACCGCTGAGGCTCGGCGCCAACCGGTCGCCCGCGCCCTCGAGCCCGACGAGGCGCAGCATCGCATCGACTTTTGTTGTGATCTCGGCCTTCGCCACTTTGCGCACCGACAGCGGATAAGCGACGGTGTCGAAGACGCTCAGATGCGGCCAGATCGCGTAGGACTGGAACACCATCCCCATGTTGCGCTTTTGCGCCGGAACGAAAGCACCTGTCGTCGCCGAGTAGAGCAGGCGTCCGTCGAGCGTGATGTCGCCGCCGTCCGGTTGATCGAGACCGGCGACGAGGCGCAGCGTCGTCGACTTGCCGCAGCCGCTCGGTCCGAGCAACGAGAAGATTTCGCCGCGCTTGATGTCGATCGAAATCTCGTCGACCGCGCGGAAATTGCCGAAATGCCGGCTGACGCGCGACAGTCTCAGGATATCGTCGCCGGCTTGCGTCAACGTGGTGTTTCCCCGTTATCGGTGGCCCGATGTTCGCCGGCGCAAATGGTCTGTGCCATTGACAACGGGCTTCTTTGGCCTCTTAAGTTTTATCATTGGAATTGCGCCAAGTGACTGTCAAGGCGCGACAAAAGTGGGCAAAGCCCATCACGCACGATGCGCGTGAGACGAGTGCGAGGAGACGGGCCGATGGTCACGCGCGACGAAAATGTTCTGCTCACCGAGACCGGACCGGGCACGCCGGGCGGCAAGCTCATGCGGCACTATTGGCATCCGATCGCGCTGGCGGGCGACGTACCCGCCGACGGCGCGCCGATGCCCATTCGTCTCTTCGGCGAAGACCTCGTGCTGTTCCGCGACGAGCAGGGCCGGCTCGGTCTCTTGGGCACACTCTGCCCACATCGTTGCGCCGATCTGTCCTATGGGCGGCTCGAGGATGGCGGCTTGCGCTGCCTCTACCATGGCTGGTTGTTCGACGTGAATGGGCGCTGCCTCGAGCAGCCGGCCGAACCACCCGAGAGCCCCTACAAGGACGAGATTCGTCACACCGCTTACAAGGTCGTCGAGAAGATCGGCATGATCTTCGCCTATATGGGCGAGGGCGAAGCGCCGTTGATGCCGGATTACGAATTCTTCTCGGCGACGCCCGAGCACATTTTCCTGCAGAAGACCTTCATGGAGTGCAACTATCTCCAGTCGCTCGAAGGCGACATCGATCCCTCGCATCTCTCCTATCTGCATCGTCCCGCCGCGCGCAAGGATTCGCGAAACGTGCCGGGCAGCGCCAAATCGGCGGATCAGTATTATCGCGAGGACGGGCGCCCCAAGCTCGAATGGGAACGCAGCGATTTCGGTATCCGCATCTATTCGATCCGCGCCGCCGGCGAACAGGGCCGCTATGTCCGCATCACCAATTTCATCATGCCGAACAAAGCGGCGATCATCGGCAACGAGGGCCGTGTCGGCGAAGGCTATTCGGTCCACTGGCATGTGCCGATCGACGACGAAAATCACTATCGCTTCGATTTCATCTTCAACCGCGTGCGCCCGGTCGGGCGCGAACGTTACGAGCACGAGATCGCGCGCGAGATCGTCGATAACCGCTACATCCGCAACAAGGCGAACCGCTACAAGCAGGATCGCGCTTTGATGAAAACGTCGAACTTCACCGGCATGGGCGATTACTTCCCGGTTCACGACGCCTTCGCCACCGAGACGCCCGGCCGCATCCACGACCGCAGCCGCGAGCATCTCGGCACCTCCGACAATTGCATCGTCGCGGCGCGCCGTCACATCCTTGCCGCGATCGAGGACGTGCAGGCGGGACGCGATCCGGTCCATGTGATCCGCGATCCGGCGAAAAACGATATGTCGAGTCTGGTGGTGGCGTCCGAGATCGTGCCGCCCGGCTTCGATCATCACGACTTGTGGAAGCTGCGCAGTCGCAAGAAACAAGCAGCGGAATAGAACCCGCGCGAGCAGCGCGGGGTTGGGGGTATCGATGCGTTCACGGAATATCGCGGCAATGCTGGCGCTCGCTTTTTGCGTGTTCGCGCTGCCGGTTGGCGCGCAAACCGCGGACTGGAAGAAAGATTGGGACGCGACCGTTGCCGCCGCCAACCAGGAAGGCGCGCTGGTCCTGTCGGTGCCGTCGGGCCGGGCCTGGCGCGACGCGCTGGGTGAATTTCAGACTGCCTATCCGTCGATCAAGGTCGACATGACGCCGGTGGCGAGCCGCGACTTCTGGCCGCGCATCGTCAAGGAACACGAAGCCGGACAATATCTTTGGGATTTGCGCATCGGCGGCGTCGACGCGCCGTCCTATGGCATGAAGAATCAGGGCGAGTTGGCGCCGATCCGCCCGTTGATGATCCTGCCCGAGATCACCGACGAGAAAGTCTGGTCGGCGGGGTTCGATGGGCTGTTCCTCGACAAGGAAAAGAAGTTCTTTCCCGCTTTCGTCGCCTATGAGAGCCAGAGCATCTATTACAACAAGTCGAAATTCCCCGATGGCGGCGCGTCGCTGACGGTGCAGGGCCTGACCGATCCGAAACTGACCGGTAAGATTTCGATGGCCGATCCGCGCGGCGGCGCCTCGCTCAATACCATGACGGTGATCGACAAGCTCTATGGCGACGAGCCGATCAAGACGCTGATGACCGTGCAGAAGCCTGTGATCTCCAACGAGCCGCGTCAGTTGATGGATTGGTTGGCCTCGGGCCGCTATCCGATCTCGTTCGGCCTGCCCAGCATCACGCTGGTCGAATATGCGCAGCGCGGCGCGCCGGTCGACGACTACAAGAAGGTGCCGGGGCTGCATATCTGGAGCCCCGGCGTCGGCGCCCTGCAATTACTGATCAAGTCGCCGCATCCGGCGGCGACCAAGGTTTTCATCAACTGGATTCTGACGCGCGACGTGCAGGCGAAACTGATGCAGGCGGTTCAGCTCAACAGCCAACGCAAGGACGTGCCGCCCGGCGATCCCGCGTCGGTGGTGAACTTCGCTGCGATCGAGGATTACACTTGCACCCAGGCCGAATCGCTGGCGCCTTACGAACAGCGCGTCGTCGCCCTGCTGCGCGGGATTTTGCCATAGCATGACCGACATGATTCCGATTCTGATCTCGGGCGGCGGCCCGGTCGGCCTGGCGCTTGCCATCGAGATCGGCTTGGCCGGGATCCCCGTCACGCTGGTCGAACGCCGCGACGGCTCGCTCAGCGTCCCGAAGATGAGCGGCCTCTCGATCCGCAGCATGGAATTCAACCGCCGCTGGGGCATCGCCGAAGCGGTCAAGGCGACCGGCTGGCCGCAATACCGCCCGAACGATTTCTCCTATTGCACGAGCATGATCGGGCCCGAGATCATCCGCGTGCGCATCCCGCCTTATGCCGAGCTGCATCCGCCGTTCACGCCCGAGCCGCCGGCCGGCTGCGCGCAGATTTTTTACGACCCGATCCTGCTGGCGAAGGCGCGCTCGCTGCCGAACGTCACGCTGCGTCATATGACCAGTCTCGACTCCTTTACGCAGGACGAGGCCGGCGTGCGCGCGGTTGTAACCGATCGCAAGACGGGCCAGAGCGAGACGATCGCGGCGCAGTATCTCGTCGGCTGCGACGGCGCCGATGGCGCGGTCGCGACGGGCCTGGCACTCGATTACGAAGGCGTCGGTGTGTTCGCCGAAAGCGTGAACATCTATTTCCGCTCCAAGGAGCTGATGGAGATTCACGACAAAGGCTGGGCGCGGTTCTTTCGCTTCACCGATGCAGGCGGCACCTGGGGCGAGATCATCGGCATCGATGGGCAGGAGACCTGGCGGCTTTCGGTCCTTCGCGCGCTGCCGGGTTACGACACGCCGGCCTATATGCGCCGTCTTGCCGGCCGCGACTTCGCCTATGAGGTTTTGTCGGTTACGACGTGGGAACGGCGCGAGCGCGTTGCTTTGCGCTATCGCTATGGCCGCGTGCTGATCGCCGGCGACGCCGCGCATCAGAATTCGCCGACCGGCGGGTTGGGCCTTCATACCGGGCTCGCCGATGCCGTCGATGTCGGCTGGAAGCTGGTTGCCATGCTGCAGGGCTGGGGCGGCGCGGCGCTGCTCGATTCATACCAGATCGAGCGCCAGCCGATCGCGGTCAAGAACGTCCAGGCCTGCACCGGCGAATTCGATCTCCTCTCGGCGCTGCCGACCGGGCCGGAAATCGACAAGGACACGCCGGAGGGCGCGGCACTCCGCCAACGCTGGGTCGAGACGTTTCGCGCGACGAACCATGCGAACAGCCCGATCTTCACCGAGAACCTGCGCCTGGGTTATTGCTACGAGCCGTCGCCGATCGTCGTGTCCGATGACAGTCCCGTGATCCCGCTCGAGACCAAGCAATTCGTGCCGTCGGCGCGACCGGGCACGCGCGCGCCCCATGCCTGGATCGGGCAAGGTCAATCGACGCTCGATCTCTTCGGCAAGGGTTTCGTACTGCTGCGCCTCGGCGCCACGCCAGCTGACGCGACACCGCTCGCCAACGCGGCGGCATTCCGTCATGTGCCGTTGAAAGTGGTCGAGATTGCGGATGAGAAAATCGCCGCGCTCTATGAGCGTGGCCTGGTGCTGGTGCGACCCGACGGCCACGTCGCCTGGCGTGGCGACGTGGCTCCATCGGACGCGTTAGGGCTTATCGACCGCGTGCGCGGCTCTTCGCCTTCTTAGCCTTCTTTGCTTTCTTGACCGGCTTAGCCGCCTTCTTGGCTTTTTTAGCCGGAGCCGATTTCTTGGCGGCCTTCGCCTTGGCGGGCGCGGCTTTCTTTTTCTTGCTGCCTTTCGCCCACAGGATCTTGGTCGCGCGGCGGGCGCCTTCGGCCATCGAGTTGAACTTGGCCCAGCACACGGTCGGGTGGCCGACGCGGGTGCCGATGCCGCAATCGGTGCCGGCCAACACGTTCTCGCGGCCGACCAGCTTGGCGTAATTGACCAGACGCTGCGCCACCAGATCGGGATGCTCGATGAAATCGGTGCAATGGCCGATCACGCCGGGCACCAGGGTGGCACCCTTCGGCAGTTTCACATCCTCGAACACGCGCCATTCATGCTCGTGGCAGGGATTGGATGCCTCGATCGAATAGCTGCCGGCGTTGACGCGGAAGATGATGTCGACGATGTCCTTCAACGGAATGTCGTCGGCATGCGGGCCCTTGAAACTGCCCCAGCAGACATGGAGCCGAATCTTTTCCTTTGGAATGCCGCGCAGCGCGTGGTTGAGCGCATCGACGCGAATCCGCGCGTATTTGCGATATTCCGGCACCGTGATGTCGGGCAGGCAGTTCCATCCATCGGGCAGGTCGGGATCGTCGATCTGCAACTGGAAGCCGGCATCGACGATGGCGTTGTATTCGATGGCCATGGTGTCAGCGATCGCGTAGATGAACTCTTCCTCGCTGGCGTAATGCTCGTTGGCCATCCAATGCTCGATCGTGCCCGGCGTGTTGGCGGGCAGGAAAGCCTCGGACACCGAGACGCCCTTGAGCGCCGCCTTGAAGTTGGCGAGGTCGCGCTGCAGATCGGCCTGTCCGACATAGCGTAGCGGCGCGACGCAGACCGGCATGGTCGGTGCGCCGAGAAACCGGTTGCGCGGATTGGCCTCGAAATAGCCGGGGAACTTCGGGGCGTCGCGCGCCGTGATCTCGAGCCGGCGCCGTGTCGCGGCCGGGCGTTGCTCGAACCCGGTGATGCGCGAGCGGACATAGTCGGTGAAATTGGACTTCGACAATTCGCCGTCATTGACGCTGTCGAGGCCCGCGCCGACCTGTTGCCGGACGACTTCGGCCACCGCCGATTTAAGCTCGGCGTCGAGGGCGGACTGGTCGATGGAGTCGCCACGCGATTTCGCCATCACCTGGTCGCGCAAACCGGCGGGACGGGGCAGCGACCCGGCATGGGTCGTGAGGATACGATTGGTACTGTAAATCATGGGTAACTTGCTCGCTGTGGTGGTTGAGAGGTCAGTTGGTCCAGAAGAAGTCGCCGACCCGTGTGTCGATCGGGCTGAGCGGGTTGTCGTCAACCTTCACATCCTTGGTGTGGACGAACACCATCGGCAAATCGGCCAAGGGCAGGATGTAATTCATGTTATTCACCTGATCGACGCCCTTCTGATAGGCGAGGGCGCGTTTTTCTTCGTCGGGGGTTTGAACGCCGGCCTTTTGCGCGGCCTGGATCACCGGATCGTTCCAATAGTCGCGATTGCCGTCGAAGAAGAAGTCGAAGATGTTGTCCATGTCGGGCTGCGCGTTGGTCGGGTAAAACCCGGTGAAGGCGGTGAACTTGCCTTCGCCGCGCAGACGGACATAGAGCGCCAGCGGCAACGGCCGGACGCTCGCGCGAATGCCGATGCGGCTGACCATCCCGGCGACCGCCTCGCCGATTTCCTTGATCGATTCGTGGACGTTGAATTCCAGGTCGAAGCCATTGGGATAGCCCGCTTCGGCCATCAGCTTCTTGGCGCCTTCGAGGTCGAAGCCGACCGGCTTGGTCGATGACGAACAGCCGACATCGGCCGGCACGCAAATGCCGTCGAGGATATCGGCATTCTCGCCGCCGGGGATGACGGTCTTGGCCAGTTCGTGGCGGTTGACCGCCATCATGAAGGCCTTGCGCACGCGCTGGTCCTTCATCGCCTTGTTGTCGGAGCGCCCGAGCGCGTCTAGCGTCACATACATCAGCATCCCGTTATGCTTGTCGGTGATCCGTGTGTCCGGCATCTTGACCAGTTCGCGCGCCGTATCGGCGGTGACGTTGCGGATGAGATCGATGTTGCCGGTGATGAATTGCGCGATCTGGGTCTGCCGGTCGGGCATCGGCCTCACGATGACGTTTTTGATCGGCGCCCGGAAATTGCCGCTCTTTTCGTAATAGGCGTCGAAGCGCTGCAGCACCATCTTCTGCGCATCGAGCGAGACGATCTTGTAGGGGCCGGTACCAACGCCGCTGACGCGGCCGTAATCCGCTTTGTTCTCGATCTTGCCGAGGACCTTCGAATCGAACACGTAAAACCGGTAGGCGATGGTTTCGAGATCGGTGGCTGACGGCTTTTTCGAAATGATACGGATCTGATAGGGGCCGGTCTTCTGGATGTCGGCGACCCAGTCGTAACGGTCCTTGAAGCGCATGGTGGCGTTCGGGTCGCGCGCATAGTTGAAGGTCGCCACGGCGTCGTCGGCGTCCATATGGTCGCCGTTGTGGAACGTCACGTCGTCGCGGATGTCGAATTCCATGGTCTTGTCGTCGATCCGCCGCCACGCCTTGGCCAGCCGCGGCACGAAGACATGCTTGCGCTCGTCATAGGCGATCAGCGTCTCATAGACCGTCTTGTAGAAGACGGCGGCTTCGTCCAGGGGAAACTGGAACGGATCCATCGTGCTCCACCAGTCGGTGACCGCCATGTTGAGCGTGTCGTTGGCCTTGTTGGCATGTCCCGAACCGGGCGACAGCGTCAGTGCGGCGAGCAGGCAAAGGGCGCCGGCGGCCATTCTCGAGATCGTCTTACCCATGTTTCCCCCGGTTTATCTTTTTTCAGCTCGCCCCGTAGAAATCGCGAATGTGATTGTCGATCGGGCGTTGTCGCGAAGTGTCCGCTAGAACGCGCATGACCGCAAGCCCGGCCGCGCATGATGAAAGTGGCGACAACTTGCCCACATCGGCGTCCCAATGCCGTTTACAAGGCCTGAGCACGCGGGGAACGTTCCGCGTCGCAATGGGACGGCGGCGTGGTCATTCCCCGGTTTCAAACCCGCGGGCGCGGTGGTAGGCTTCCGGCTCGTCAGCGTAAAGAAGGCCGCGAACGCAAGTTCCACGGTCCAGATGCCGTCGGGAAAGACGGTTCGGTCACGAAGGGGAGGCAAGCGCGATCGAGGGACCGGCAGAGGCCGGGACCGACATCGTGCCAACGCGGGACGCAGGACATGACCCGTTTTCTCATCCACCGGGCTTTGATCGCGGTACTCGTCGCGATCACCGTGTCCGTGATCGGTTTCAGCCTGTTGCGCCTGTCCGGCGATCTCGCGACCGAGCTCGCGGGCGACACAGCGAAGCCCGAGCAGATCGCCCAGGTTGCCCATCTCTACGGTCTCGATCGCCCGCTCTATGCCCAATATTTCGATTGGGCCGGCAAGGCGCTCCATGGCGATCTCGGCCGCTCGCTGTTTTCGAACGAGCCGGTTTCCCTGCTGATCGGTCAACGCATCGGCGTGACGGTTCAGGTCTCCTTCATGGCGCTGATCTTCGGGCTGGTGATTTCGATACCGCTCGGCGTGCTGGCGGCGACGCGACCGAACAGCTGGGTCGACCGTATGGCGCTGAGCTTCGCCGTGTTCGGCCAAGCGGTGCCCGGCTTCTGGCTCGGTCTTATTCTCATCATCGTCTTCGGCGTCATGCTGCGCTGGCTGCCGATCTCGGGCTCCGACCATTTCTCCAATTTCATTCTGCCGATGGTCACGCTCGGCATGTCGGTCATGCCCGCCTTCATGCGCTTGACCCGCACCGGCATGCTCGACGCGCTCGACAGCGACTACATCCGCATGGCGCGCGCCAAGGGCCTGTCGACCAGCAGCATCCTGTTCAAGCACGCGCTCCGGAACGCGATCCTGCCGGTGGTGTCGCTGACCGCGGTGTCGCTCGGCTTCCTGCTCGGCGGCTCGGTGATCGTCGAATCGGTGTTCGCGCTGAACGGTATCGGCTTCCTCGCCTATCAGTCGATCCTGCGCACCGATTTCCCGGTGGTGCAGTCGATCGTGGTGTTCGTCTCGGTCGCCTATATCGCGCTGACTCTGATCTCCGATCTGGTCAACGCCTATCTCGATCCGCGTATCCGGCTCGGCTGAGGATGCCGCCATGACCTCGATCGAACGCGATCGTCTGACCGGAAGCCTCGATACGATCCCGATCGCGGCGATCCTCGAGGCGCCGTCGCCACGCACCGTGATGCGCCGGCGCGCGGCGACCCATATCGGGTTCCTGTTCGGTGGCACCGTGGTGCTCGGCGCCATCCTGATCGCGATCTTCGCGCCGCTGCTGACCCCCTACGATCCTTATGCGCAGGATTTGACCCAGCGCCTGATTCCGCCGGTGTGGGCGGTGAAGGGAAGCTGGGCGCATCTTCTCGGTACCGATTCGCTGGGACGCGATTATCTCACCCGGCTGATGTACGGCGCGCGCATTTCGCTGATCATCGGCTTCGGCGCGGCGACGATCGCCGGAATCATCGGCACGAGTCTGGGGCTGATCGGCGGTTATTTCGGCGGCCGCGTCGACGCGGTGGTGATGTATTTCGTCAACGTAAAGCTGTCGCTGCCCGGCATTCTCGTGGCGTTGTCGTTGATCTCGGTGTTCGGCGGCGCGGTCTGGGTCGTCGTCACCGTGCTCGGCTTTTTGTTCTGGGATCGTTTCGTGGTGGTGACGCGCAGCGTCACGCAACAGGTCCGTACCGCCGATTATGTCGCCGCCGCCGAAGCGGTCGGCGCCTCGCATTGGCGCATCATCGTCGGCGAGATTCTGCCCAACGTGATGAACCACATCATTGTGATCGCTTCGCTCGAAATGGCGGTGGCCATCCTGGTCGAGGCGGCGCTGTCGTTCCTCGGGCTCGGGATCAGGCCGCCGACGCCGTCCTGGGGATTGATGATCTCCGAAGGGCGGAACTTCATGTTCTTCCAGCCCTATCTGGTTGCCATTCCCGGCATCGCGATCTTCGTGCTGGTCATCGCGATCAACATGCTGGGCGACGGCATCCGCGACATCACCGCGCCGGAAGGTCGTAATTGACCAGGACCCCATATTTTTCGGGCAACGAAAAGCCCATCCTCGAAGTCGAGGGCCTGACCGTCGATATCGATGTGCCGGCGGGCAAGCTCCATGCGGTGAGCGACGTCGATCTTCACGTCGGACGCGGCGAAACGCTCTGTATCGTCGGCGAATCCGGTTGCGGCAAGACCATGACCGCGCTCGGGGTCATGGGACTGACGCCGCGCCGCGCCACGATCGGCGCGCGACGGCTGGTGCTGGAAGGTCAGGATCTTCTCGCCATGAGCAAGGCCGAGCGCAGCGCGCTGCGCGGCGACCGCATGGCGATGATCTTTCAGGACCCGATGACCTCGCTCAATCCGGTCTACACCGTCGGCAACCAGATGGAGGAGATTTACCGCCATCACGGCAAGGGCGGTCATCGCGAGGCGCGCGAGCGCGCTGAATATCTTCTGGAAAAAGTCGGCATTACCGCCGCCAAGGGCCGGCTCGGCCAATACCCGCATCAGCTTTCGGGCGGCTTGCGCCAGCGCGTGATGATCGCGATGACGCTGATGTGCGAGCCGGCGCTGATCATCGCTGACGAGCCGACCACGGCGCTCGACGTCACCATCCAGGCGCAGATCCTGCGGCTACTCGCCGATCTGCAAAAAGAATATCGCATGGCGCTCGTGCTGATCACCCACGACCTCGGTGTGGTCGCGCGCATGGCCGATCGCGTCATCGTCATGTATGCGGGCCAGGTGGTGGAAACCGGTACCGCCGAGGAAGTCTTCACCGCGCCGATGCATCCCTATACCCAGGGGCTGCTCGATTGCATTCCCATCCCGGGCAAGACCCTGCGCGGCGCCAAGCTCGGCTCGATCCCCGGTATCGTTCCCTCGCTGATCGGCGATCTCACCGGTTGTCAGTTCGGCAATCGCTGTAGTTATGCGTTCGCCGCTTGCGCCGCGGCGCCGGTGGCGTTGCGCAAACACGGGAAAGGCCGTGGGTGCCG
Organism: uncultured Rhodospirillales bacterium; assembly: GCA_903828515.1. Taxonomy (GTDB): domain Bacteria; phylum Pseudomonadota; class Alphaproteobacteria; order ATCC43930; family CGMCC-115725; genus CAIKMD01. The sequence goes on from CAIKMD010000006.1 coordinate 184,535, forward strand.
CTGTCTGCTCGATACCGCGCCGGCATCGGCCAGTGTTCACGCCAAGCCGGTCGGCGCGGCGCCGTGAGCATCATCCCGCCGGTCGCGCTCAATCCCGCGTCGAGCGATATCATCCTCGAGTGCCGCGGCATCGGCCGTTCCTTTGCGATCGGCGCCGGCATGTTCGGCGCGCGCCGCGAATTACGGGCGGTCGAGGGCGTCGATCTGGCGATCCGACGCGGCGAGGTGCTGGCGATCGTCGGTGAATCCGGCTGCGGCAAGACCACGCTCTCGCGCATGATGCTCGGCCTGTTGCCGCCGACCAGCGGCGAGATCAGGCTCGGCGGCCAGCCGATCGGCGACAGCAACCGCACCGAAATCGCGCGCCGGGTTCAGCCGGTGTTTCAGGACCCGTATTCCTCGCTCAACCCGCGCAAGCCGCTGGTGTCGATCATTTCCCTGCCGCTTGAGGTGCATGGGATCGGCAATGCTGCTTCGCGCCGCGCGCGGGTCGAGGAACTGATGGAACTGGTCGGCCTGCCGCGCCGGCTCCTCTACGTTTATCCGAGCCAGTTGTCCGGCGGCCAGCGTCAGCGCGTCGCCATCGCCCGGGCGCTGGCGATGAGTCCCGAGATCGTGATCTGCGACGAGCCGACCTCGGCGCTCGACGTTTCGGTGCAGGCGCAAATTCTCAACCTGCTGCAGGACCTGCGCCGCGAACTCAATCTGACCTTCGTCATCGTCAGTCACAATCTCGCGGTGGTCGAGCACATGGCTGATCGCGTCGCGGTGATGTATCTCGGCCGCGTCATCGAGGCGGGTCCGACCGAACAGATCTTCGGCCACCCGCGTCACCCTTATACCCAGACGCTGCTCGATTCGGTGCTGACGCCCGACACGCATCGCGGCCTGCCCGATTCGGTGCTGGGTCCGGGTTTCCCCAATCCGCTCGATCCGCCCTCGGGCTGCGCCTTCCATCCGCGCTGTCCCAAGGTCATGCCGGAATGTGCGCGCCTCCGGCCGGCGACAAGGCATGACGGCGCCGCGATGGTCGAATGCCATCTTTACGATGCCGAGACAGCGGCGTTCGCCAAGTCATAAAATTCCGGCTAGATTTATCCGATCGATCGCAAGGGGGAGCGGCCATGGCTTATGGAAAAATGACGCGCGGACTGATGAGCGCGGTTGCAGCATGCACGATGGCGGCCGTCCTCGGCGGACCGGCGCAGGCCGACGCGATCAAGATCGGCGCGCTCAAATCCAGCAACGTGGGCCCAACCTTCATCGCCAAGGAAAAAGGCTATTTCTCGGCCGAAGGGCTCGATGTCGAAATTTCCTATTTCGAATCGGCACAGCCCATCGCGGTCGGTGTGGCGAGCGGCTCGCTCGATTTCGGCACGACCTCGACCTCGGGCGGTCTCTTCAGCCTTGCCGGATCGGGCGAGGTGCGGATCATCGCCGGGCTCTACAGCGAGGCGCCGGGCTTCCATAATTTCGCGGTCGCGGCCTCGATCAAAGCCTATGACGCGGGACTGAAAACCTACAAAGACCTCGCTGGCAAAAAGGTGGCGACGACCCAGGTCGGCTCGCCGGTGCATTACAGCCTGGCTCTGGTTGCCGAGAAATACGGTGTCGATCTCAAATCGATCCAGTTGCAGCCGCTGCAGTCGATTCCGAACATGGTGTCGGCGATCGTCGGCAATACGGTCGATGCGACGGTCATCAATGCGACCTCGATCAATCCGGTGGTCGCCAACGGACAGGCGAAGCTGCTCGGTTGGGTCGGCGACGAGACGCCGTGGCAGGCCGCCGTCGTCTTCGCGACCGGCAAAACGATCGATCAAAAGCCGACCCTGATCCAGGGCTTCCTGCGCGCCTTCAAGAAAGGCACCAAGGATTATCACGATGCCTTCACGGGCCCGAAGGAAGTCCGTCAGGACGGCCCGACCGCCGACGCGGTGGTCGCGATCATCAGCAAATACACCGGCCAGACCGCTGATCAGGTCAAAGGCGGCATCGCCTATATCGACGCTGACGCGCGGCTCGACGTGAAGGACATCGTCCATCAGGTCGAATGGTTCAAGTCGCAAAAGATGCTGAAGGACGACGTGAAGCCGGATCTGGTGGTCGATACGCGCTATGTGGTGCCGTTCCCGCCGCGCTGAGGCGCGTCTAGCGGATGAGCAGGTGGGGCAGGTAGAGCACCAGGGCGGGGAAGGCCAGCACCAGCCCGAGGCGAACGAAGTCGCCCATCCAGAACGGGATCACGCCCTTGTAGATTTCCTTTAAGGGAACCTCGGGCAGCAGCGACTTCATCACGAAGATGTTGAGCCCCAGGGGCGGGTGCAGCACGCTCATCTCGACGACGATGACCAGCACGATGCCCCACCAGATCAGGTCGAAGCCCAGGGCGCTGACGATCGGCACGAAGATCGGCACGGTCAGGAAGATCAGGGCGAAGCCCTCGACGAACATGCCGAGCACGACATAGAAAACCATGATCACCAGGATGATCTCCATCGGCGAGGCATGGAGCTGGTTGATGAAGGCCAGCACGGTTTCCGACATGCCGGAAATGTTGATGAACTGATTGAGCACCAGTGCGCCGAAGATCACCGAGAACACCATGGCCGTCGTGCGCGCGGCGTCGACCAGGGATTCGTAGAAGATCGCCCAGCTCATCTTGCGGCGCAGGATGGCGAGCAACAGCGATCCGCCGGCGCCGATGCCGCCGGCTTCGGTCGCGGTAAAGATGCCGAAGGTGATCCCGCCCATGATCAGTGCGAACAGCGCCAGCACGCCCCAGACTTTATAAAGGCTGCGCCAACGGTCGCCCCAGCTCGCGGCTTCGGCCGGCCGGCCGGCTTCGGGCTTGATCAGCATGACGACGAAGATGACGGCGAAATAAACCAGGATCGAGACGAGGACCGGGATCACCGCGCCGACGAAAAGCTTGGCGATGTCCGATTGGGTGAGCAGGCCGTACACGATCAGCGCGCCGCTCGGCGGCACCAGCATCCCCAGCGCGCCGCCGGCGCAGACAGTCCCGGTGCTGAGCCAGTCGGCATAGTGGTATCGCCGCATCGAGGGCACCGCGACGCGGGTCATGGTTGCCGCCGTCGCGATCGAGGAATGACAGATCGAGGCGAAACCGGCGCAGGCGGCGATGGTGGCGAGCGCGAGGCCGCCGCGCAGGTGTCCGAGCCAGCGATGCGCCGCCTCATAGAGATCGTCGGAGATCGCGGCGTGATTGACGAAGCTGCCGGTCAGAATGAAGAGCGGTAACACCGCGAACTGGAAATCGAGGGTAAGCCCGAGGATCTGCTGCCCGGCCATGACGGTGGCCGCCGCCATGCCGCCCGGATGGATGAACGAAAAGCCGAAAAAGCCGACGGCGAGCAGCACGATGCCGAGCGGCACGCCGATGAAAAAGCCGATCAGCATGACGGCGAAGCCGGCCGCGGCGGTCAGCATCAGTCGATACTCGGCAGTTCGGGTTCGGAGAGGATTTCTTCCACGTCGCGGCCTCGGCAGAACGCGTAAAGCCGTTCGAACGCCACGATTCCGGCGATGGCGAGGAGGAGCGTGAAGAAATAGATGAAAGGCGCGACCGGAATGTGGAGATAGACGGTGTTGTCGCTTTCCTCGGCCAGCATGTCGGCCTGGATGTAGAGCAGATAGGCGAGGGCGAAGAAGCCGATGCCGGTCGCGGCCAGCACGAACCCGCGCTGGATCGCGAGCGCGCGGCCTTTCAGCAACGCCGCGAAAGAGCGGATCGAGATGTGACGCTGATGCCGGGTCACGATCGGGATGGCGGCAAACACGGTGAAGCCCAGGAGGAATGCCTGAATCTCCGCATCGCCCGCGATCGGATGATTGAAGAGATAGCGCGCGAATACGCCGACGAAGGTCAACGCCATCATCAGGAAAAGGCTGAGCGCGACGATCGGGCCCAGCAATCGTTCGATCAGCAGCGCCTTCTTCATTTCATCAGCGAGGCGGACTCGCGCGCGGTCTTCACGTAGAAGTCGTAGGCTGCCTGGGCGTCGATCCCGCGCGCCTTGGCGTCCGCCATCCAGGCATCCTTGAAGAAGGCGGTCTTTTCCTCGAGGATTTTCATGAACGCCGGGCTCGCCTGATGGACGTTGATGCCGTTCTGCTTGATCAGCGGATCGGCCAGATTGTCCTGGTCGACGAAGCCCTGTCCGGCCATCTGCGAGAAATTTTCATAGGACAGCTTGTCGATGACGGCGCGATCTTCGGGCGCGAGCTTCGCATAGGCCTTCTCGTTCATGAAGAACGTCTCGAGGTTGTAGCCGAGCTGGCCCTCGAAGATCGTCATCTCTTTCGTGTAGCGCGCGAGCTGGAACGAGATCAGCGAACCCTTGCCGGTGACGGCGCCGTCGACGATGCCGCCCGACATATAGTCGTACATGCTGTTGGCGGCTTGCGCGGTGACCGGCGTCGCGCCGAAATTTTCGGCCGCCTTGACCATGTTCGGCGTCGCGACCCAGATCTTCATGCCCTTGAAGTCTTCGATCTTAGTCACTGGGTATTTCGCCATCTGCAGCGTGTTGCCGCCATTGACCCAAAGTCCGAGGAGCTTCACGCCCTTGTACTCGTTGGCGGTCTCGAAATATTTCTTGTAGGTGCGCCAGATCGCGACCGACGCGGCGACCCCGTTCGGCGCGAGGAAAGGCGTTTCCGCCAGGAACAGCAGCTTGACGCGATCGCGAATGTAATCGTTCGGCGTCAGCGCGATATCGGCGATGCCGCTCGTCACCATTTCCCATTGGCGCGGCAGCGGCGCCAGCGTCGCGGCGGGCATCGAGATTTTGATGTGGCCGTTCGATTCTTTCTCGACCATCTGCGCCCAGGGCTGCTGGACGCCGACGAAGAACGAACTCGCGCGCGGCATCACCACGTTCATGGTCAGGGTTACGTCGGCACGCGCCTGCGTCGCCAGGGACAGCGCGAAAGCGCCGGCGATCAAAATCTGTTTATTGCGCGAGATCATCGTTTCTCCCCGTCAGGCGATTGCTTTGGTTTATTCGCTTAAAGGTATGCGAGGGCTCGGATAAAGTCGAGTGCGCTTAAGCCCACCGCGATTGGGGAGCCCGCCCATGATCATCGATATTTACAACCATTTCTTGCCCAAACGGTTTTTCGACCTGCTGCCCGACCTCGTGCCTGGGCACGTCGTCTTGAAGGCGTTTCCGCGCCTGACGACGCTGTGGGACATCGACGCGCGGCTGCGCCTGCTCGATCGCTATGGCGATTACCAACAGGTGCTGTCGCTCGCCAATCCGCCGCTCGAATTGCTGGCGGGACCCGAGCGCACGCCGGAACTGGCGCGCATCGCCAATGACGGTCTGGCCGAGTTGTGCCGGCTTCATCCCGACCGGTTTCCCGCTTTCATTGCGTCGATGCCGATGAACAACGTCGAGGCGTGCCTCGTCGAGATGGATCGCGCGGTCGGCACGCTCGGTGCGCGCGGCATCCAGGTCTTCACCAACGTGGCGAACAAGCCGCTATCGGCGCCCGAATTCCGGCCGATCTTCCGGCGCGCCGCCGCACTCGACGTTCCGGTGTGGATCCATCCCATTCGCGGCCCGAATTTTCCCGATTATGCCGACGAGGCCGGGTCCGAGGCAGAAATCTGGTTCACCTTCGGCTGGCCGTATGAGACGACGGCGGCGGTGACGCGGCTGATCTATTCCGGCATCTATGACGAATTGCCGGATTTGAAGATCGTGACCCACCACATGGGCGGGATGATCCCCTATTACGCCGGCAAGATCGGGCTCGGCTTCAGCCAGATTTTTTTCGGCACCACCGACCGCAATCCGGCGGCCGAGCAGGCGGGCTTGAAGAAAAAGCCGGTCGATTATTATCGCATGCTCTACGCCGACACCGCGCTCAACGGCAACATCGCCGCGACGCGTTGCGGTCATGCCTTCTTCGATACCGCTCATTGTCTTTTCGCGACCGATGCGCCGTTCGATGCCGAGCAGGGGCACGCGCTGATCGGCGGCACGGTCGAGGCGGTCGGCGCGCTTGAGATCGCGGCGGCGGAGATCGAGCGCATCCGCTCCGGCAACGCGCGCGCTTTATTACGCCTTTGAGTCTTGGTGGCGGGGGCCGTCGGTCCTACACTCAGGACGTGCGTTGGGGCGAGGCAAGGGAGATCGGTCTTGAGGAATTCGACAGTATGGCAATGGGCGGTGATGGGGCTTGCCGCGCTCAGCCTGTTGCTCGTGGTGGTGAATGGCGTGCTTGTCGTCCGCAATCAGTCGTCCCAGCTCGTGGTCAATCAGCGCCAGCAGGTCGTGAATCAGGGTCTGCAATATGCGCGCGTGCGCCAGATCATGGCCCAGGCCGTGGCGAATATCGCGGTTCAGAAAAACGATCGCGACCTGACCGCGCTGTTGGCGCGGCACGGCATCACGATCAATCAGACGGGCGCGCCGCAAGCGGCCCCCGATGCTCCGGCACCAGCGCTCGCACCGGTACCCGCGCCCGCTCCGGCACGGCGTTGAGGGAGATCGAATCATGATGGAAAAATCAGTCACGCTTCTCGCGCTCGCTTTCACGCTCGCGGTCGCCTTTCAAACCGTACAGCTCGTGCGCGAACAGGAAAATCTCGATCTGGTTTCCGCCGGTCAGGAAGCCTCGGTGCAACAGGCTTTCGATGTCCGCCAGGAAACCGATGCACTGGCCGGCGAAGTGGCACAACTCGCCGATCGCGGCAATGCGAACGCGGCGGCGGCGGTGGCCGAACTGGGGCGCCAGGGCATTACCTTGCGGGTGCCGGCGGCGGCACCGGCGCCGCCTGCCGCGCGCTGATCGGGGAGCCGGCACATGGCCACGCTTAAACTGGCGGTGCCGGATCTGATTTCGAATTCCTATTTTCCGGTCGCGGCGTCGGTCGCGCTCGGCTTCTTTCGCGAACAGGGGTTCGATGCCGCAATCGAGCTGATCTTTCCCGTCTCCAAGGCTTACGAGGCGCTGCGTGACGGCGCGGTCGATTTCGTCGGCGGCTCGGCGCATTCGGCGCTCGCGGCGTTTCCCGAATGGCAGGGCGTCAAGCTGCTCTGCGCGCAAGCCCAGGGCATGTACTGGTTCCTCGTGATGCGCGCCGATATCGCGGCGCCGCGCGGCGATCTCGCTTGCGTCAAAGGCCGCAACATCGGCGCGGCGCCGTGGGTCGAGATGGGGCTACGGCGCTTGCTGATCGAGGGCGGCATCGATCTCGCACGCGACAAGGTGACGATCGCGCCGGTGCCCGGCACCGCCGGCGAACCGACGGTCAATTTCGGCCTTGCCGCGGCCAAGGCACTCGAAGACGGTCGCATCGACGGGTTCTGGGCCAACGGCATGGGAACCGAAGTCGCGGTGCGGCGCGGTGTCGGCACCGTGGTGCTCGACGTGCGGCGCGGCGACGGACCGCAAGGCTGCTTCGATTACACGTTGGCTTCGCTGGCGACGACTGATCGCCTGATCGCCGACCATCCCGATCAGGCCGAGGCGGCGATCCGCGCCGTGTGCGCGACGCAACGTGCTTTGAAGCAGAACCCCGATCGCGCGACCGAGGCGGGCGCGATGCTGTTCCCGCCGTCGGAAGCGGCACTGATTGCCGATCTCATCCGGCGCGATCTGCCCTATTACGACCCCGCGATTCCCGAACGCGCGGTTTCCGGCATGAACGCGTTCGCGCGCGATATCGGAATTCTGAAGGGCGATCCCGCTTATCGCGACGTGGTCGCGACGCAATTTTCCGGCTGCTGGGTGAACTAACCGAGCGTCATCGCGGCGGCGCGGCGCTGACTCGCGATCATGCCCGAACGCAACAGGAATTGCCGCGCCCGCGCCGGATCGGCCGCCGTCGCGGCCAGTTCGTCGAGATTGTGCTGGCGCGCCGCGGGATCGCGCTCTTCAAGCTGCTTCTTGTTAGCGATGGTCTGGGCCTGGACGAATTCGGTCGCGATGGTGCGGCGCTGAAGATCGTAGAGGTCGAGCCGGTTCTCGTTGGCACCTGCCAATAAAATATCGGCGAGCTTTTCGGCGAGATTGGCCGCGTCCTGGAACCCGCCATTGAGGCCCATGCCGCCGATCGGATTGTTGACGTGCGCGGCGTCGCCAGCGAGCAGCACGCGGCCCTTGCGGAAATTTTGCGCCACACGCTGATGGGTGACGTAGAGGTTACGATGCACGATGTCGTAATCGCCGATCTGCGGAAAGAATTTCTTGAGCCGCGTCTGCACCGCTTCGTCGCTCATCAATTCGTCTTCGCTCAATTCGGCCTTGGCGGGGAACACCGTGCGCCACAGGCCGGGCGGCCCATCGGCCGATACCTTGAAGCAATTGCACCATTCGTCGGGGTCGGCGAAATAGCTGCGCGGGCAATAGCCGCGCGACGCCTCGAAATCGAACGGCGTGGTCAGCACGATGAAACGTTCGGGCCAGGTGAAGCCCTCGAACGCGATGCCGCATTGCTTGCGCACGACGCTGCGCCCGCCATCGGCGCCGATGAGGTAAGCGCCGGTGTGGCGTTCGATGCCGCCGGGGCCTTGCACGTCGATCGAAACATCGTCGGCACTTTGCTCGACCGTGGTCACGGCATGGCCGAAATGGACCGCGACATTCGGTAACGCTTTGAGGCGGTCGAGGATGAGCTGCGCGGTCTTGAACTGCTCGCACTGGATGACGAACGGATAGGCCGTGTCGTCCTTCAGCACCGAATGGTCGAATTCGGCGATCCGCCGGCCGCTCGGCCGGTCCCAGAACTGGACGATCGGCGTGACCAGCCCGACCCGGGCCATATCCTCGACCAGGCCCGCCGCGCCCAGCAATTCCAGCGTGCCGGGGTGGGTGGTTGCCGCGCGTGGGTCGGCTTGGGGCTGGTCGTTCTCGTCGAAGAGATGGACGGGCAGGCCGCGCCGGCCCAGCAGCAGGGCGGCAAAAAGCCCGACCGGCCCGCCGCCGGCGATGAGGATGGTCGGGGGTTTGGACGTCATCCGGCCATGCTACCACCGGGCGCGGTCACGATAAATCGGGGTGGGCAAACTCCTTGGCAAGCATGCCCACGCTCGGGTTATGATCCCCCGACGAGCGGCGCCGAATTCGAGTGCCGCCGCGACAGGGAGGAAAAGCGCTTGAGCGACAACCAGAACGTCGACGTCACCTCGATCATCAACGAATCCCGGTTCACCGGGTATCAGTGGCTGATCCTGACCCTTTGCGCCCTCTCGGCGATTTTCGACGGCTACGATACCCAGGGCATCGCTTATGTGGCGCCGGTGATCGTCAAGGATCTCGGCATCGCGCCGGCCTCGCTCGGCCTGATCTTCAGTTCGGGCCTGGTCGGCCTGACCCTTGGAGCGGTCTTCTTCGGCATGTTCGCCGACAAGTTCGGCCGCAAGCAGGCGATCATGTGGTCGGTGCTGGTGTTCGGCGTCTTCTCGCTGCTGACGCCGCAAGGCCATGACGTGCAGAGCCTGCTGATCCTGCGCTTCCTCGCCGGCATCGGTTTGGGTGGTGCGCTCCCCAACGTCATCGCCCTGATGATGGAATACACGCCGATGCGCCGGCGCGGTCTCGCGGTCAACAGCCCGAATTCCTGTTTCGCCTTCGGATCCGTGGTCGGCGGCATCGTCGCCACGCAATTGATCCCGGCTTTCGGCTGGCAATCGACCTTCTATGTCGGCGGCGTGGTGCCGCTGCTGTTCCTCGTCGTGCTCGCGATCTGGCTGCCCGAAAGCGCGCGCTTCCTGCTGGTCAAAGGCAAGTCGCCCGAGCGGGTATTGCAAATCATGCAGAAGATTGCGCCGTCGCGCGGCTTCACCGAAGCGACGCGGTTTACCCTCGAGCCCGAGGTGCACGGCATCACGGTGAAGCATCTTTTCACGCAAGGCCGCGCCACCGCGACGATGCTGCTGTGGACCGCGTTCTTCATGAACCTGTTCGTGTTGCTCTATCTCATCAACTGGATGCCGACCTTGCTGAACAAGGCGGGCCAGCCATTGCAGACCGCGATCCTCACCGTGGTCTGGTACAATATCGGCGGCTTCTTCGGCGGCATCGCGATGGGCTGGTTCTCCGACCGGCTCTCGGCGCCGCACGGCGTCCTTGCCATCGCTTATGTCGGTGCCGCGGTGTTCATCGGCGTCGCTGCTTTCTCGATCGGCAATCCGTATCTGCTGTTTCCGGCGATGTTCCTCGCCGGGGTCAGCATCAATGGCGGCCAAGCCTCGCTCAACACGATCGCGGCGACCTATTACCCCACCGCGATCCGCGCGACGGGTGTGGGTTGGGCGCTCGGCATCGGCCGCGTCGGCTCGATCCTCGCGCCGGCGATCGGTGGCATCCTGGTCGCGGCGCAATGGTCGATCCCGTCGGTCATTCTGGTCTGCACCGTCCCGGCGGCGATCGCCGCGATCGCGATCCTGTCCCTGCGCCGGCATCGGGCGCATGAAATGGCCGGCATCGCGGCGAGCGCCGCCGCGACCTGAGGCGCCTCCATCCGCACGGCCGATCCGCTAAGATCGGACGATGGCTCGGCCGCGCGCATTGGTGATCGGAGGTTCGGTGGGTGGCTTGTTCGCCGCCCATCTGCTGCGCGCTACCGGCTGGGATACGACGGTGTTTGAGCGCAGCGGCGACGATCTCGCCGGCCGCGGCGCCAGCATCGGTACCAGCCCCGACCTATTTCGGTTGATGGAACGGATCGGGATCCGTCTCGATCCGTCGGCCGGCGTGCCGGTTCGCGCGCGCATCTGTTTGGAACGGGACGGTGGGATCGATCACGAAAAGCCCGTCGCCTCGGTCAATAGCGCCTGGGATCGCATCTATCGTCCCTTGCGCGATGCCTTTCCGCCCGCGCATTACCGCGCCGGGATGCGGCTCGCGCGCTGCGAGGAAAGTGCTGACGGCGTCACGGCGATCTTCTCTGATGGCACGCGTGAGACCGGCGATCTGCTGATCGGCGCGGACGGCATCCATTCGACCGTGCGCGCGCAATTCCTGCCCGAGGCCGAGCCCCTCTATGCCGGTTACGTCGCGTGGCGCGGCGTGATCGAGGAAAGCGAGATGTCGGCCGACGAACACGCGTTGCTGTTCGGGCGCATGTGCTTTTGCCTCCCCGAGAATGAATTGGTGCTGGGGCTCGGCATGCCCGGCCGCGACGACGACACGCGCGCGGGGCATCGCCGCTATTACTGGATCTGGTTTCGTCCCGCCGACGCCGCACGCGCTTTGCCCGAATTGTGTACCGATGCGACCGGGCGATGCCACGGCACCTCGATCCCGCCGGCGCTGGTGCGGCCCGATGTGGTGCGCGACTTGCGCGATAGGGCGGCGGCGACGCTGGCGCCGGCCATCGCCGCGATCGTCGCGCGCACGGCACAGCCTTTTCCGCACGGCATCTTCGATCTCGAGGTGCCGCGCATGGTGTGGGGACGCGTCGTGCTTTTGGGCGATTCGGCCTTCGTCGCCCGGCCGCATGTCGGCGCCGGCATCACCAAGGCGGCGCTCGACGCGGAGTGTCTGGCCGATGCCCTCGCGGGCGGCGACATTTCCGCCGCGCTCGCGCGCTACGATCGCGAACGCCGGGCGTTCGGCGCAGCCCTGATCGCGCGCGCCCGCTATCTCGGCGCTTTTTTAAATGTGCGAACGCCCGAGACGGTGCTGACGGAATACGGCGCGGCGGGTAAGGTCGGCTGATGGCAGACAAACCCACACCCGTCGGCACGCCGCCGAAACTCATGCGCATCGCTGGCTTGCCGGCGGTGACCGCGCTCTTCGCCGGCTCCCCCGAGCGGGTCGAGCGGCTTTACGTCGACGACCGCATGAAACAGGCCGCCGGCAAGTTCTGTTCCGAAATGGCGCGGATGCGCAAACCCTATCGCCTCCTGCCGGTCGACGAACTGGCCAAGGTCGCGGGCAGCGCCATGCATGGCGGCATCGTCGCGCTGGCGCACCCGATCGAACTTGCCGATTTCGATCCGCGCGAGGCGACGGATTGGGCCGCTGACGGCAAGCCGCTGCTGCTGCTCGACGGGATCGGCAATCCGCAAAATCTGGGTGCCATCGCACGCACGGCCGCGTTCTTCGGCTTGCCGCGCATGGTTCTCTCCGATGCGGAGGCGCAGGCGAAACCCTCGGACGCTGCCTATCGCATCGCCGAAGGCGGGCTCGACCGCCTCAAACTCTATCGCGCGACGCAACTGCCCGAGGCGCTGAAAGAATTGCGGCGCTCGTATCAGGTCGTCGGCACGGCCCTGGGCAAGGGCAAGCCGATCGAGACGCTGAAACAGGGCGAGCGGCCTTTCGCCATCGTGTTCGGCAACGAAGAGGCGGGGCTCGACGAGGCGACGCTGAAGGCTTGCGAGACAATGGTCACGATACCGGGGATGGGGGACATCCAATCCCTGAACGTCTCGGCCAGCGCGGCAATCTTCATCCATGCGCTCCTCAGGCAGCAGGGTTGAATTCGTTGTCGGACCCCGTCAGGGCCCTATAATCTGCCGCCATGACCCCTGACGAAATCCAGACCAGCGTCATCGACGCGCCCTACGCGGCTCCCGCCTCGCCCACCGTGATCGCGAAGGAAAGCGTCGCGCTGAGCCTGCTCTTTGCGCTGAGCTTTTGCCATCTGCTCAACGACATGATCGCCTCGCTGGTGCCGGCGATCTATCCGGTCTTTCGCGACGTGTTCCAGTTGAACTACGCGCAGATCGGCTTGATCACGCTCACCTATCAATGCTCGGCCTCGATCTTGCAGCCGCTGGTCGGGCTTTATACCGACAAGAAGCCCATGCCCTATTCATTGCCGATGGGGATGAGTGTCACGTTCGTCGGATTGGTGCTGCTGGCGCGCGCGACGAGCTTTGCCGGTCTCCTGATCGCGGCAGGATTGATCGGCGTTGGCTCGGCGGTGTTCCACCCCGAATCCTCGCGTGTCGCCCGCATGGCCTCGGGCGGACGGCACGGCCTCGCGCAATCGCTGTTCCAGGTCGGCGGCAATGCCGGCGCTTCGCTCGGGCCGCTGCTGGCGGCGTTCATCGTCGTGCCGCGCGGCCAGGGCAGCATCGGCTGGTTCACGTTGGCCGCCCTGCTCGCCATCATCGTGCTGACGCGGATCAGCGCCTGGTACAAGGCACGCCATGTCGTGGCGAAAGCGCGTTCGCATGCATCGGCGATCACGCCGATGCGGCTGCCGGGTGGGAAGGTCGCCTTCTCGCTCGCGATCCTCTTGGGGCTGATCTTCTCGAAGTTTTTCTATACCGCCGGCTTGACGAATTTTTACACGTTCTATCTGATCGACCGGTTCGGCCTGTCGATCCAAAGCGCACAGTTCTATCTCTTCGCGTTTCTTGCCGCCGTTGCCGTCGGCACGGTGATCGGCGGGCCGGTCGGCGACCGCTTCGGCCGCAAATTCGTGATGTGGTTCTCGATCCTGGGCGCGCTGCCGTTCACCATCGCGCTGCCCTATGCGGATCTGTTCTGGACCGGAGTCCTGACCATCATCATCGGCATCGTCACGGCCTCGGCGTTCTCCGCGATCCTCGTCTATGCGCAGGAACTGGTGCCCGGTCGGATCGGCATGATCTCGGGCCTGTTCTTCGGCCTCGCTTTCGGCATGGCCGGCATCGCCGCCGCGGTGCTCGGCTGGGTCGCCGATCTCACCAGTATCGAATACGTCTACAGCGTGTGCTCGTTCCTGCCGCTGCTCGGCCTATTGACGATATTCCTGCCCGCCGAACCGCGCGCAGTGCGGCACTGATCTAATTCCCGGTCGCGATCGCCGCCACGTTTTGCGGATCGTCGGGCGGCGCATTGCCGCGCCAGACGACGTGCATGTCGGGGCGCAGCAATAACAGGTCATAGCCATAGACCTGACGCGCCGTCGCATCCGGGATATCGAGCGTCGTCGCTGTCGCGCCGAAGGCTCGGATCGCATTTTGCAGCGCACTGGTATCCGTGCTGCTTTTGCCCAGCCGGAGGATCGTATAGCCGTCGGGAATGCGGTCCTGAATCGCGGTGCCGTCGTCGAGCCAGACATGCGGCAACCGCGCACCGGGCCAAGTCGTCGGCTGATAGGTGCGAAATAGATGCTCGGGCCCGCCCGGAATGTCGCAGATCGCCGGCGAATCGACATAGCGATAGCCGAGTTCGGCGCCGGTCATCTCGTTGCTCTTGCGCTGCTCGATATCGGTGACGCGGGTGATTTCGGCGCGCAGCTTTTCGCCCTCGGGCGTCGCGTCGCGGATAGAGGGCTTCCACAACCCGCGCCATTTGCGCCGGCCCAGCGTCGCATAGCGTGACGCGCCGACATTGCGGTCGCCGACCTGACGCCGCTCGATCTCATAGGAGCGCAGCAGATTGGGTCCGCCCCAGCCTTTGAGCGTTGCCGCCAGTTTCCACGACAGATCGATCGCGTCGCCGACGCCGCTGTTCATGCCAAGGCCGCCGGTCGGAATGACGAGATGAACCGCGTCGCCGGCCAGGAACACGCGCCCGTCCTGATAGCGCTCGGCAAGCAGCAGGTTCTGGCGCCAGTGGTTGCAGGTCAGCATCTCGTATTTGACCGGCACGCCGACGATGCGTTCGAACAGCGTCTTCATGTCTTCGTCGCGCTCGACCACCGCATGGAGCGTCCAGTGCTTGGTCGAATCCTGCATGATCAGGAACGAGCCTTCCTTGTCGGCGACGTGCCAATGCCGGCCGTGGCCGGGCCCGTTGCCCATCGGCATACGGTCGAAGAGCTCGTCGCAGCGATAAAGCGCCTGACGCAGTTCAAGCAGATTGGCCTCGCCCTTGAGCTTGATGCCGAGCTGGCGACGGATGGTGCTGCCGCCGCCGTCGCATCCGGCGAGATATTTCGCGCGGATGGTTTCGGTCGTGCCGCCGGATTTCACCTGGGCGGTGACGCCATCCGCATCCTGGGTGAAAGAGAGGAATTCGCAGCCGAAGCGCACCGATACGTTGGGGATTTCCTCGGCGACCTGCTTCAGGAGCGGCTCGAGCGTGTATTGCGAAATGAGCTGATAGGGTTCGAGCGGCAGGGTTCCGTCGTTGGTCGCGGCGATTTCCGCGCGCGCCTCGGCGACCGACGGGTAGTGAAGATGGAGCAGGGGCGGATCGAGCAACGACCACAGGACGATATAGACGTCCATCGGCACGTCTTCGCGCAAGCCGGCTTTGCGAATGCGATCGACGATGCCGAGCCGGCGATAGATTTCCATGGTGCGGGCGTTGCACCGCTCCATCTTCGGCCAGAATTGCGGTGCGTCCTTCTGCTCGACCAGCATGGTTTTGACGCCACGCCGGCCGAGATCGATGGCGAGGGTCAGCCCGACCGGACCCCCGCCAACAATCAGAACATCAACATCCGCCAAGAAGCCGCCTCAGACGTCCCAGCCGTTTTTCGAGATATCGATGCCGATCCCGCCGGTATCGGCGATACGGAATTCGGCAAAGCGTCCGTCGCGCGGGCGCTCCGCCATCTTCGACGAGCCGCCATTGGCCGCCGCCTTCTTGCCGGTTTCCTCGATGTCGTCGACCTCGAAGCCGAAATGGCCGATCGCGTCGCGCTTGTTGGGCGAGCCGGGCAAGATCGCCAGGTTGATGTAGCCGTCCGAGAGATAGATCGCGCGGCCGCTTTCGCTCCGCGGGTTCGGCACCACGTGCATGTCGAAGGTCTCGATGTAGAACTTCTTCATCGCTTCCTGGTCGTTCGCGTGGATCGCGATGTGACGAATCTTAGCCATGACTCTTGCTCCTTCGCTCTTGTGATTACTTACCGCCGCGAACCGCCAGAACTTCGGCGCGGAACGCCGCCAGAACCTTGTCGCCGTCGGGCGTCGCCTTGACCCAGTCTTCGGTCACCGGCAGGGCCAGTTCCTTCCAGCGCGCGTCCTCGGCGGGATCGAGCTGGGCGATGGTCTGGCCCGGCGCCGCCTTGGTCGCATCGCGGCCGATCGCTTCCATCGTATCGTCAGCGGCGATCAGGCGCTCGACATAGGCTTCGCCCGACAATTTGTCGATCGCGGCCTTCCCGGCGGGCGGCAGCTTGGCATAGGCGTCCTTGTTCATGAACACATAGCCGGTGTTGAAGCCGAGCGGCACTTCGAGATGGAAATTGGTCACCTCGTTGAGATGGAAGGTCGGCACGCTGGGCCAGCCTTGCGGCACGGCATCGACCAGGCCGCGCTGCAGGCTTTGGAACAACTCGCCCGGCTGCAGCGAAATCGGCGCGGCGCCGAGGCGCGGGATCAGCGCGCTCAGCACGCGACCCTCGACGCTGATCTTCAGGCCTTTCATGTCGGCGAGATTGTGGATCGGTTTCTTGGCGTGGATGACCAGGCCGGGGAAGACGATGAAGGCGAGCGGATGGACCTGGCCGAATTCCATGCTGATCACACCTTTTTGGTAAAGGTGCCACAGCGCCAGCGCGTCCTCGCGATGGTTCTTGGCCTCGAAGGGCAGGGTCCCGACATTGGTGCGCTGGAAGATCGACGAAACCGGCCCGAAGACGGCAAAGCCGATATCGGTCGCACCGCTGGTGATCCGGTCATACATGTTCGAATTATCGCCGATCACGCCGCCCGGAAAGATCTTGATCTCGATCGCGCCATCGGCGGCCTTGTTCACGTCCTCCGACCACGCCTGGAAGCCTTGCGCGAAGAGCGCGTTATTGGGCGCCGACGGATAGGCGAGTTTCACCTGCACCGGATCGGCGAAAGCGGGCGCCGCGAACAAAGCGGCGGCAAGCGTTCCGGCGACGATAAATTTCTTCATCAATATTCCCCTTGGTTGATCGAATTCTTTTAGGCGCGCGCGGCGCGGATCGCGCGCCACAGTTTTTCGGGCGTCAGCGGCATTTCGATGTGCTTGATGCCAAGCGGCGCAAGCGCGTCCAAAGCCGCGTTCATCACTGCCGGCAGCGCGCCGACCGTGCCCGCCTCGCCGGCGCCCTTGGCACCCAGCGGGTTCATCTTGGTCGGCACGGCATGGTCGCCGAGCTTGATGGAGCAGAGATCGTCGGCGCGCGGCATGCCGTAATCCATGAACGAACCCGACAGCAACTGACCCGATTCCGGATCATAGACGATATGTTCGGAAATCGCCTGACCGAGGCCTTGGGCCACGCCGCCATGAACCTGACCATGAAGCGTGAGCGCGTTGATGACGGTGCCGACATCGTCGACCGCGACGTAGCGGTCGACCGCGATCTTGCCGGTATCTTCGTCGATCTCGACCTCGCAGACATGCGTGCCGTAGGGGAAAGTCTGTGTTTCGGGCTCGAAGACGCCGGTCTCGAACAGGCCGACTTCCATGCCTTTGGGGATACGGCCCGGCTGGAACGCGGCGCGGGCGATTTCCTTGAGCGGCATTTTCTTGTCCGTGCCGGCGACGGCGAAGGTGCCCGACTTGAACTCGATATCGGCTTCGGCCGCCTCGAAGACATGGGCGGCGATCTTGCGCCCCTTGGCGATGATCTTCTCGGCCGCCAGCACCGCGGCCGAGCCGCCGATCACCGCCGCGCGCGAGCCGAACGTCCCGACGCCCCAGACGACCTTGTCGGTGTCGCCTTGAATAAAGCTGATGTCATTGGTGTCGATGCCGAGCTTGTCGGATAGGATCACCTTGTACATCGTCTCGTGGCTTTGGCCCTGCGAGGTTGTGCCGGTGAGAAACGTCATCGAGCCGGTCGCGTCGAACCGGATCTCGGCGGTTTCGGCGCCCGGCGGGGCGGCGGCGCGCTCGATCGCATTGACGATGCCGATCCCGCGCAACTTGCCGCGCTTCTTCGATTCGGCGCGGCGTGCCTCGAAGCCTTTGTGGCCCGCGAGTTCCAGCGCCTCGTCCATCGTGGCTTCGAACTCGCCGCAATCATAGGTGTAGACGAGCCCGGTCTTGAACGGCATCGCCTCGGGCGGAATGAGGTTGCGGCGGCGCAATTCGACGCGGTCGATGCCCATCTCGCGCGCGGCGCGATCGATGATGCCCTCGATCACATAGCAGGCCTCGGGCCGGCCGGCGCCGCGATAAGGCGCGGTCGCGGTGGTGTTGGTGAAGATGCCCAGCACGCTGACATGGATCGCCGGGGTTTTGTAAACGCCGGCCAGCGTGCCGAGATTGGAGAAGGTCGGCAGCAGGTTCGAATCGGCGCTCAGATAGGCGCCGAGATTGCACAGCGTCTTGACCCGCAGGCCGAGGAATTTTCCGTCCTTGTCGAGCGCCAGTTCGACGTCGGTCACGTTGTCGCGGCAATGATCGTCCGAGAGGAAACACTCGCTGCGTTCGGCGATCCATTTGACCGGTCGGCCGAGTTTGCGGGCGGCATAGAGCGCCAGCGTGTTCTCCGGCGCGGTATTGCCTTTGGAGCCGAAGGCGCCGCCGACATCGCCGGCGACGACGCGAAAGCGGTTTTCCGGAATCTTGAAGATGTCCTCGCAGAAGGCACGCCGCGCGCCATGGACCGAACCGATCGATCCGTTGAGGGTGAAGCGCCCGAAACGCTCGTCATATTCGGCGACGATGCCGCGTGGCTCGATCGCGTTGTGCATGATGCGGGTGATGACGAAATGTTCGCGCGTGACGTGATGCGCGGCGGCGAAGGCGGCATCGGTTGCCGCCTTGTTGCCGACCTCGAAGAGGTTGGAGATGTTGTCGGGGCAGCCGGGCCACACGGCGGGCGCGCCCGGCTTCACCGCATCGGTCGTCAGGACGACCGAGGGCAGCGGCTCGTACTCCACGTCGATCAACTCGGCCGCGTCCTTGGCCTCGGCGATGCTGTCGGCGACGACATAGGCGACCAGATCGCCGACGAAATGGGTGGCGCCGTTGGCAAGGCCGGGATGTGGGCTCTGGAACATCGGCGTGCCGTCGGGGCGTTTGCGAGGCATCCGCGCCTTGAGCGTGCCGATGCCGTCGGCCTTGAGATCGTCATAGGTGTAGATCGCCAGCACGCCGGGCATCTGCGCGGCCTTGCGCGTGTCGAGTTTGGTGATTTTCGCATGGGCGTGGGGCGAGCGCAGCACGGAGCCGAAAGCCATGCGGGGACGCACCACGTCGCCGATGTATTCGCCGCGGCCGCGCAGCAGGCGCGGGTCTTCCTCGCGCGGCACCGATTGGCCGATTCCGAACTGTCCCATGAAATCTCTCCCTAGTGCCGCGGCCGGCGCAGCCCTGCTTGCTCGAGGCGCGGCATGACGTCTTTCTGCCAGCGCCGCAGGCCATCCCAATAATCGACCCAGCGAAGCAGGACGCCGTCGATTCCGCAATCGGCCAGTTTTTGCAATCCGACCACCATGTCGTCGGCCGTGCCGGTCAGGGGATAGCCGCCCCAGCCGAGTTTGGCGCCAAAACGCATCTGCTCGGCGCGCTGCGGCAGCATTCGGTGCATTTCGACGTTCTGGATGCGGAGCATGTTATCCACCGCGACGTCGTCGCCTTTTTCGACGACGTAATACTGGACGAATTCCTCGGCTTCTTTCTTGGTATCGCGCTGGGTGACCGGGCAACCGGCCCAGATCTGGATGTCGCGGCCATATTCCTCGCGCGCGAGGCGGCGGTAGGATGCGACATGCGCCTTCGCCTGTTCGAGGTCGTTCGGGTTGAAATTGATGAAGGCCATGTCGACGTATTTGGCCGCGAAATGCTGGCCCTTGCCCGAGGAGCCGGCATTCATCAGCGGCGGGAACGGTTTCTGGATCGGCTTGGGCATCGAGAAGCCCTTGGCGACCCGGATGAACTTGCCCTCGTAGTCGAATTCTTCCTGCTCGGTCCACAGGCGCTTGACGACCTCGACCCACTCGGCCGCGTATTCGTAGCGCATGTCGTGTTCCATCATCGGCGCGCCGAACATCTCGAGCTCCGGCCGGAACCAGCCGCAGACGATATTGAGGGCAAAGCGGCCGTTGCTGATGTGATCGACGGTCGTCGCCTGCTTGGCCGCCATGATCGGATGGACGGTTGGGACATGCGAGGTGGTGAAGACGCCGATCTGTTTCGTCGCCTGGGCGAGGCCGGCGGCCCAGGTATAGGTCTCGAAACTGTTGCTGTTGAAGTTCGATTCCCCGCCGAAGCCTTTCCAGCGGGCAACCGGCACCATCGCCTCGTAGCCGTGCTGATCAGCCAGTTCGGCGATGCTCAGCGTATTGGGCCAGGTAAGCTCGAGCGCCTCGGGCGCGGTGGTGATGGCGCAGCCACCGCTGCAATTGGTGGCGAAGACGCCGAGCTTCAGCTTGTTGTCGCTGAAGAGGGGATTGGTCATGCGACGCCTCGTGCGGGAGGATTGGTCCGATCAGTTCGCCATCGTCGTGACCAGCCAGATGCAGATGCCGGGGAAGAGGACCAGCAATACCAGCTTGACCAGATCGGCGATGACGAAGGGAAACACGCCCTTATAGACCGTCCAGATCGAGACGTCGGGCTGGATGCTCTTGAGGACGAAGACATTGAGGCCCAGCGGCGGATGGATGAGGCCGGTCTCGACGACGCAGATATTGATGATGCCCCACCACAGAATGTCGTAGCCGAGGTGCATGACCAGCGGCGTCACGATCGGCACGGTGATGACCATGACCGCGAAGGATTCCATCACCGAACCGAGCAACAGATAGACCACCAGGATCAGCGAGATGATCGCGATCGGCGACCAATCGAGAGTCGACATGAACGCGGTGGCGCTCTCGGTCAGGGCGCTGACGCCGACGAAGAACGAGAAGATCTGGGCGCCGAAAATCAGGCCATAGATCATCGCGGTGGTGGCGGTGGTGCCGGCCATGACGTGCCAGAAAACCTTGCCGCGCAATTTGCCGCGCAAGAGTGCGCAGAGGAACGATTCGAACGCGCCGACCGCCGCGGCCTCGGTCGCAGTGAAGACGCCGAAATAGATTCCGCCCAGCACGCTGCCGAACAGCAAAAGCGCGGGGCCGCAGCGCGAGATCGCGGCCAGCGCGCGGCCGGGTTCCTCGTCGACATTGAGCGGCGCCGATTCCGGCGAGACGCGGACATAGATCGCGATGGTGATGAGATAGAGCACCGTCGCCAGGATGCCGGGCAAGACGGCGGCAACGAAGAGCTGACCGATCGAGGCTTCGGACAACAGCGCGAAGAGGATCAGCGGCCCCGATGCCGGCGGCAACAAAGCGCCGAGCGTGCCGCCGGCCGCGCAAACCCCGGTCGAGAAGGCGGAGGAATAGCCGCGCGCCTGCATTTCGGGCAGCGCCACCTTGCCGATCGTCACGGTGGTCGAAATCGAATGTCCGGTCAGCGCGCCGAACCCCGCGCAGCCGGCGATCGTGGTCAGCGCGAGGCCGCCGCGCAGCCGCCCGAGCACGACATGGGCGAGGCGATAGACGTCCTCGGCGATGTCGGCGACGGCGGCGAAGCTTCCCATCATCAGGAACAGCGGCAACGTCGCGAGCTGGGTATTGCCGAGGAAGCCGGTGACCTCGGTCGAGGCCGCGCCCAGCGAGGGCATCAGGCCGATGAACAGCGTCGAGCTGATCACGCCGACGATGCCCATGATCGCCGCGATCGGGATCAGGATCAGGGTCATCAGCCACATGATGATGAAGACGGCGGTGACGGTGATGCCGATATGGGTCTGTGCCCACGACGCAAGCATTGCGAAATGCGCCAGCCACCACCAGGTGCCGGCCGCGATCGCCAAGGCGCCGGCGGCTGCCCAGGCGGTTCCGACGGAGCCGTGCCGGACCGCGCGCCGCATCTCGTTGATGATCATCACGGTCTGAACGAGCGTGGCGAAACCGAGAAGGACGGAGACGCAATACATGAACGGGGCTTGCGGCAGCCCCAGGATCACCGTGGTACGGCCTTCCTGTGCCAGGGTCGCGGCATAGACCCAGATGCGCCAGGCGAGCACCATGTAGAACAGCCACAACAACGCGCTGCCCAGGACCTCGAGCCAATCGTGCAGGGCGGGCGTGAAGTAACGCGCGATGAGATCGATCTTGAGATTGACCCGCATCGCCATGCCGGCCGGGATGCAGGCCGAAATCGCGACCGAGAAGGTCATCTGGACGATTTCGTTGATTGCCGCGATCGGCTCGTTGGCGAACCAGCGCAGCAGGACGTCGCCCATCGTGATGGCGGCGACGAACAACATACCGCAGGTGCAGGCGACGGCCACGACCTGGGCGATCTCACCGAGCCACCATTCGAGCCGCTCGAAGACCGAATCGCTGTTGCGACTCACGGTCACGGTTCCGGCATGCATCACGGTCAAAGTCGATCCTCCCTGGGGCCTCGGGTCGTATGTTTATTTGCCAGTCGCGCGTTTTAATCCGGCGGTTGACTGGCGTCGGAAGCCTCGGAAATCTAGACTAGAACAAAGGTTCCGTCGATCATCTTCGGCCGCCCCGACGGAAGCGGCGCACGGGACCATGATAGGGGGAATAGTGAAGCGGGCTAGTCTGATTGCGGCGTGCGTGGCACTGCTGCTGGCGGGGCAATCCCGGCCGGCGGCGGCCGATGAAGTTTCCCTGATTTTCACCCCCCTGACACCGCCCGACTATGTCAGCGCGGTACGGGTTTTCGCGCCTTGGGCAGATCATATCAACCAGACCGCGAAGGGTGTCCTCCACATCGACATCCGCTACGGCATCGCGCTCGCCAATTCCTTCAATATCTTCGACCGGGTGAAAAGCGACGTCATGCAGGTCGCGGTCGGCATCCCGAGCCTCGTCGGCGGCAAGTTTCCCTTGTCCGATGTAGTGACCATGCCGTTCGTGACCGAGGATGGCGAGAAAGCCTCGATCGCGTTCTGGCGTCTCTACAAGACCGGCCTGCTCGATGCCGAGTATAAGGAATTCATTCCACTCGCGACGGGCCTCTTCCTGCCGCAGGGCGTTCACACCAACAAGGTGCCGGCCTCGCTCGACGATCTGAAGGGCCTGCGCCTGCGGGTTGCCAGCAAGACGTCCAGCGAGGTGATCGAGCGCCTCGGCGGCGCGCCCGTCGCCCTCGATCCGCAGGAAGTCTATGCCTCGATCCAGCGCGGGCTGATCGACGGCGTGGTGCTGTCCTGGGCCGGCATGGGACCGCTGAAGCTTTTGGACGTGACCTCCTATCACGTCGAGACCGAACTCGGCACGGTCGCCTTCGTGATGTTCATGTCGCGCGCGAAATACGAGAGTCTGTCGGAAGACGCGCGCAGGGTGATCGATGCCAATTCGGGCGAAGGGTTGAGCGCGCAGCTCGGCGCGACGTTCGATCAGCAGTCGCGCGACGCGCGGGCGCCGGCCGCCGCCGCGAGCGACAAGCACAAGATCGTTCAGCTGACACCGGCGCAGGAAAAAATCTGGCGCGACAAACTCGCCCCGGTGATCGACGGCTGGACCGCGGCGCATCCGGGCGGCGCCAAGCTGCTTGAGACTTATCGCAAGATTCTCGCCGATCTCAAGACCGGGCACTGAAGGGGAGACCGCCGCGATGACTGCATTCGCCAAGGCGCAGGGCGTCAGCGAGGCCGATGAGATCGCGTGGCGCCGCAAGCTCGCGGTGATGTGCCGCATCGTCGGAATGCAGGGCTCGATCGGCCTCTTCGGTCATATCTCGATCCGCATTCCCGACACCGACGTGATCCTGATCACGCCGGGCGCCGGTTCCGAAAAGACCGCGGTGCGCACCGACGAGATCTTCGTCTTCGGGCTCGACGGCACGATCCACTATCACCCGGGCGGCGACCGCCCGATGCAGATCCCGGCCGAATGGCGCATCCACACGCAAATCCATCGCGATCGCCCAAGCCTGATGAGCGTCGCGCATCTTCATGCGGAGCATTCGACTTTGATGGGAATCGCGCGCCGGCCGATCGTGCCGGTCTTCGCGCAAGGCGCGATGTTCGAGGCGGGCGTGCCGGTCTGGGACAATCCGCGCCTCGTCGTCAACGATGCGCTCGCGGTCTCGCTGTCGCAGGCGATGGGCGAGACGCTCGCCTGCCAGATGCGCGGTCACGGCTCGGTCGTCGTCGGCGATACCGCCGAGCTTTGTCTCGTCGCGTGCACGTTCATCGAAGAGAACGCCCGATTGCAGATCGAGGCCGAGGCGCTCGGCGGCGCGGTGCCGTTCACGCCCGACGAGATTCGCGACTGCGCGCGCGGCAGCACCGGCGGCGGATTGGCCGGCCGGCTGTGGGATTACTGGGAACGCCGCGTCGTCACGGCGGGTTTGCCGCTATAGCGGCTCAGCCGGTTTGTTGAACCGCCGATAGCTGCCAGTTGGCGCCGCGGTTGCGCAGGAAGGTCCAGAACTCGGTCGCCTCGACCCGTTCCCTGTCGCTGCCCGCGACGATGCGGCCGTCGTCGCGGCGCTTGGTGACGTCGAGCATGCTGAACCGCATCGCCACGGTCGCGTAATCGAGATCGCCTTCCGACCACGCTTCGGACAGATCGCCCTGTTCGAATTTCACCGCATCGATTTTGTTTTCGACGCCCTGGCTGGCATCCGCCGCGAGCTGTTCGGCGAGATAGCCCGACATCTCGGGCGTCGCGAGACGGCGCAACGTGTTCACCTCGCCCGCGCTATAGGCCGTCTGGACATCGATCAGCAGGGATTCGAATTCTTTGTAATCGGATTCGCCGACGTTCAACGGGCTGGTCGGTGCGGCCGTGCCGCCGCCGCCCGCCATCGTCAACCGGTTGTCGTTATCGACCAGCCGAGGTTCGGACCGGTTGCCGGCATAGGCGTAGCCCGGATTGAGGCCGCCGGCTTGCTGCGACTTGCCGCGCCAGAGCCTGAGCGCGAGATAGACCAGGCCGCCGATCAGCAGCAACTGCATCAGCAATCCCAGAACGCCGCTCGCTTCGCCCAGACCGCTCCCGAAGCCGCCGCCCATCATCATGCCGATCAGACCGGCGCCGAGCATGCCGCCCATGAGCCCCGACATGAAGGGATGGTTCTGGAAGAAGCCGGGCTGCGACGCTGGGATCGCGGCAGCCGGCCGTTGCGGCGCTGGCTGCGGCGTCGCGCTGCGTTCCATCGGCGCCGCTTTCGGCGCGGTCGCGGTGGGCGGTGGGGCCGAGAAGGTGCGGGCGCCGCGACTGCCGGCGCTCGAGCCGCCGCCGGCACGGGCATCGGCAAGGCTTGGCATCAGCGCCAAGACGCCGACGAGAATCAATCCAAGCGCCGTCCATTTGCGAAATGTCATTGTCCCGTTCCCTCGTTCTCGCGCGCCACCCTTGTCGCGGGACGGATCGCGCGTTTTATCTTTATTGGTAACGAGAGCCTTGATGAGAGCGGGGAACAAAGCAAACGCAATCGCCACACTGATACGGCGAAGGCGACGTTCGAATCAGGGAGCGATGAGGCTCGCCGGCGCGGGATTGCCCTTGATCAGGCCTTGTTCGCGCGAAACCTCGATCCAGAAGCGGACGCCTTCGGGCGTGACGTGGGGTTTGAGGTTGGTCGGCAGGTCGATCGTCGCGGCCGCTTGCGGCGGAAGCCTCGTGTACTTCGCGATGCTGTCGCGCACGGCGGTCAGATGCGCCGGGTCCTTGATGTAAGCGTCGGCGTCGTCGAGCGCCGCGCGGAATCCTTTGAGCGCCGCGGCGTGCTTCGTCGCCCAAGCTCTCGTCGAAACATAAACGCCGGCCACGGTTCCGGGTGGAACCGCGTCGCTGTAATCGCCGATGCGATACCCAACCTTGCTGTCGATGACGCGGGTGTAGAACGGGTTGATCGAGGCAACCGCATCGACCAGCCCGCCTTTCAACGCATCGCCCATCTGCGGGAATTGAAGTTCGACCCAATCGACCTTGTGGTAATCGATGCCGTTCGACTGCACCCATTTCTTCGACAATATGTCGAGTCCGCCGCCGAAGCCGGGCACGCCGACTTTCTTGCCGGCGAGATCGCGGGGGCCTTTGATGCCACTATCGGCACGCGCGATGACGCCGGTCGTGTTCGGTGTGCCCGGATAGACGCTGGCGCCGCCAATGACGACCAGATCGAGTCCCTGTTCGTTGGCCTGCAGCATGACGGTGGGCGTCGGCACGCCGATCTGCGCCGAATCGGCGACGAGCGCCGCCGGTATCGTCGACCCGTTCTGCGCCAGCGACAGATCGACGTCGAGACCGTGTTGCTCGAAATAGCCCTGATCCCTGGCAATGAAACTGCCGACGAACGATCCCGCCGAGACATAGAGGAGCGTGACCTTTTCCGCCGCCCAAGCCGGCAACACCGATAAGCCGAGAGCCAATAGCGCGCCGACAATACGCGTCGAAACGATGCGTCCCATGATACGTCCCCCCCTCGCGCGAAAAATCAGACCGCGCTTGTCTCCGGCTTTTCCGGCAGGCGCAATTCGCTGAGTTCCTTCGCCAGCGTCGTGCGAAAACGGTCGAGACGCGGCGGTAGCGGCTCCTGGCGGCGGATGAGCTGGATTGCCGCGCGTTGGGGCGGATCGAGCGTCACGGCACGCAGCAGGCCTTCGGCGATCTCGCGCTCGGCGGCGATACGGGGCGCGACCGCGACGCCGGCGCCCGATTGCACCATGTATTTCAGCGATTCCATGTCATCGCAATCGGCGGCGATGTCCGGGGTGAAGCCGCTCTCGATGCAGAGCGTCAGCAGCGCCTGGCCGTAACCGAGCCGCGGCTCGTTGACGATGAGCGGCATCTTGCAAAGCTCGGCGAGCGTCACCGGCTCGCGGCGATTGGCGAAGGGATGGGACGGGGGAACCAGCGCGACGATCTCGGAATCGCCGACATGATCCCAGATCAGCTTGTCCGACGTCGCCTTGACCTCGCCTTCCATGACGAGGCCGAGGTCGAGCCGCTGCTGATGGACGAGGCGTTGAATCCGCCGGGTCGTTCCGGTGATGACGTCGGGGCGGATCTTGGTGCTGCCGCGTCCGAGAATCTGGACGATGCGCGGCACGATGTTCTGGGCGAGGCCCGAATTAACGCCAACCCGAATGGTGGCGCCCGGTTTGCCGCGCAACTCCCGCGCGAGGTCTTTGAGCCCGGAGAGGCCTTCGAGGACGTTTTCGACCGCGGTGAGGAAGGATTGCCCGTTGGCCGAGGATTCGACCCCGCGGCTGTTGCGGTAGAACAGGCTGAAACCGAGTTCTTCCTCGAGCAGCCTGATCTGCTCGCTCAAGGAGGGCTGCGAGACGCCCATTTTTCCGGCGGCGCGGCTGAAGCTGCGCTCGCGCCAGACCGCGTGGGCGTAGCGCAATTGCCGATCGTTCATGGGCGGCTCCCGCGAGGCGGTATCGACCTATAGGCATCACCTATAAGGGCATCCCGAAATAATCCTAGATTCCCGAGGTGGAGGCAACATAATCAATTCATCGGCGCTCGACTGCGGACGCCACACCGCGATCGGGACGCGCCCCAGGCGAGAGACCCCGATTCACATGTCGAGATACGAGCTCAACCGCGCCATCCACCATATCTATACGAACAAGGAACTGACCGAAGCGTTTCGGCGTGAGGACTATGCCGTGCTCGAAAAATTCGAGCTGGTCGCCGAGGAGCGCGACGCCTTGACCGGGCGCGATTTCCCGAAGCTCTGGGCGCTCGACGTTCACCCGGTGCTGCTGTTCCACCTCTCGGCGGTGCTTAACACCCGCGAGTGGTATCTGGAGAACGTGGTGCCGTATATCCAGAACGTCCCCAATAAATACTACGACTACTACCATCCGCGCGGCATCTGAGCCCGATGGCGGCACAGGAAGACCAGATCCATCCCATCGTCCAGCGCCGGCCGCGTATCGGGCCGCGCCTCTCGCAGATCAACATCAATGTCTGGCGGGTGCTGGTCTTCTTCCTGCTCCTCGGTGTGTGGTGGCTGATGGCGGTCGTCGCCGGCCAGAATTTCCTGCCGACGCCGTGGCAGACGGCGCAGGCCGCCGTCGCGGTGGTGAAAGACGGCAGCCTCCTGACCGCCACACGCGACAGTCTGCTGGTTTTTATCGCCGGGTTCGTGCTCTCGGCCGCGTTCGCCATCCCCTTCGGCCTGTTCATGGGCGGGTTCCGCGTCTTCGGCGCGACGATCGAGGCTTACGTCAATGCGCTCTCGGCGATGCCGCGCGTCGCCTTCATTCCCGTCATCATCGTGTTTCTCGGTCTCGGCTATGAAGCAAAGATCTTCATCGTCTTCATCGGCGCGGTGATGCCGATTCTCATCAACACCTATGCCGGCGTCCTGAATTGCGACGGCGAGCTGGTCGAGATGGCGCGCTCGGCCGGCGGCACCGACATGCAGATTTTCCGCAAGATCATGCTGCCCGGCGCGCTACCCTATATCACCGCGGGACTGCGCGTCGGCGCCTCGCTCGCGCTCATCAACACCGTCGTCGCCGAGCTTTATACGGCGGTAAAGGGGCTGGGTGGATTGTTGTCGATCTACGGCAACAGTTTCCGCATGGCGCAATATTTCGTCGTCGTCTGCGTGCTGGCGATCATCGGCGTCGCCGTGATGCAGACCTTGAAACTATTGGAACACCGCATGGACCGCTGGCGCTATCGCGGCGAGCGGACATAGAGGAGCATCGGAATCATGGCACAGATCGTTTCGGCGATGGCGTCGACCCACAATCCGCGAATCTTCTGGAATCGCGACCAGGCCGACCCGAAGGACATGGAGGTGCTCTACGCGACCTTCGCCAAGATTCGCGGCATGCTTGCCGAGACCAAGCCCGATCTGATCGTCGCGGTCGCCAACGACCATCTCGATAATTTCTTCTTCGACAATCTGCCGAGCTTTTCGGTCGGCACCGGCCCGGTCGCGCAAGGCCCGTTCTGGTACGAGACCGACGTGATGCACCTGCCGCGCTATCGCGCCAATGTCCATCAGGACATGGCGCAATATCTGCTGCGCGCCGGCATCGAGGAAGGCGTGCAGTTCAGCCAGGTTCACGATTTCAAGATCGACCACGCCTTCACCGTGCCGTTGTCCTTCGTGCGGCCGGAAGAAGATCTTCCGATGGTGCCGATCATGACCAACGCGTTTGGTTACCCCATTCCGCCCAACCACAAATGGTACGAACTCGGCCAGTTCCTGCGCCGGGCGATCGAGGCGTGGCCCGGCAACGAGCGCGTCGCGGTGGTTGCGTCGTTCAATCTCACCGTCGAGGTCGGCGGCCCCAAGATGGGCAATTACAATTTCGACCTGCAAAAATGGATTCTCGAGCAGATGCGGCTCGGCAATCGCGACGAGATCCTGAAGACGCTGACCGTGCCGCGCCTCATCGAGGAGGGCAACTCGACCTCGGAATTCCTCAATTACGTCACCATGCTCGGCGTCGTCGAAGAACGGCCGCCGACCTTCATCGAACATAAGCCGGTCAAAGGGGTGGGAACATGTCCAGTGGCGTTCTGGAACATGGCATGAAGGGATCGACAATGAAGCGTTTTGATTTCGCCCGGCTCGGCCTTGCCGTCGGTCTGGCCGTTGCGTTGGTTGCGCCGCTCGCGGTTCACGCCGAACCGTTCAAGCTCATCGTCACCGAGACCGAAACGCCGCTGGTGCCGAACTCGGTATCGGATCTCGCGATCCGGCTCGGCTACTACAAGAGAGCCGGCGTCGATGTCGAACTCATCCGCGTGCAGCAGACGCCGTCCGCCGTCGCCGCCTTGCGCGCGGGCGAAGGCGACATGGCGAACATCGCCACCGACACGGCGATGCAGCTCATCGGCCGCGACCAGATGAAACTCAAAGGCGTGATCTCGCCCGACAAGGCCTTGCCCTTTCTGATCGCGGTCAAGAAAAGCATCACCAGCCCGCAATCGCTCGAAGGCAAGGTATTCGGCGTCGCCCGCGTCGGCAGCGCCGATTACATCCTCAGTCGCGCGGTGCTCGCCAATCTCGGTGTCGCGGTCAACACGCTGCAATATCTCGCCATCGGCCAGCCGCCGGTGCGCGCGCAATCGCTGGCGGCCGGCCAGATCGACGCCACTTCGGTCTCGATCGGCGTGTGGACGACGATGCCCGACAAGAGCACATTGTCGATCCTCGTCGATCAGGCGAATTTCTATCGCCTGGCGCCGTTCGTCTCGAAGCTCAACGTCGTCACCGAGGCGGTCGCCAAGGCGAAGGCAACGCAGATCGCCGGCCTCGTGCGCGGCGTCATCATGGCGTCGCGCGATTTCGCCAAGGACCCGAAGCTCTGGGTCGACGCGATGGTTCAGGCGCGGCCCGACGTGAAGCGCGAAGACCTCGAAGTCCTGGCGCAAGCCTATCGCAAAAGCTGGGCGGTCAATGGCGGCCTCAATATCAAAGAGGTCAAGTTCACCACCGACGTCGATTACCAGGGGCCGGACTTCAAAGACCTTCGCCGGGTCGAGCCCGAGGACTGGATCGACACCAGCTTCATCGACGCCGTGTTGAAAGACATCGGGACCGACAAGGCGCAGGACGAGACCGGACGATGAATGACGCGGCGGCGGGCATCGTTGTCCGCAACGTCTCCAAGACTTTCCGCCGCGCCAAGGAAACCACCGGTGTCCAGGCGCTGCACGCCGTCTCGCTCGACATCAAGCCGAACACCTTCGTCTCGCTGGTCGGGCCGTCGGGCTGCGGCAAGACCACGCTCTTGCGCATGCTCAACGGCCTGATCCATCCCGACGAAGGCGAAATCCTGGTCGGGGGCGTGCCGCCGGTGCCGGGGCCGCATATGGGTTTCGTGTTCCAGTCGTTTCGTTTGATGCCGTGGCGCACGATCCGCGACAACGTCTCGTTCACGGTCGAGTTGAGCGGGATGGACGCCAAGGAACGCGCCGACCGTGCCGATAAATATCTCGACATGGTCGGCCTGCGGCGTTTCGCCGATGCTTTTCCGAACGAACTCTCGGGCGGCATGAAGCAGCGCGCGGCGCTTGCCCGCGCGCTGATCGCCGAGCCGCGCTATCTGCTGATGGACGAGCCTTTCGCCAGCCTCGACGCGCAGACCCGCGAGTTCATGCAGATCGAACTGATGAAGATCTGGCAGCACCATAAGAGCATCGTGGTGTTCGTGACCCACAGCGTCGATGAAGCGGTGGTGCTCTCGGATCAGATCGTGCTGCTGCGCCCGCGCCCCGGCGAGGTTGCCGAGGTGCTCGACGTCGATCTGCCGCATCCGCGCTGGGACTATGACGTGCGCGAGCGCCATGAGTTCGTCACGATGCGCCGCCATCTGTGGGAGCGTATCAAGGATATGGTCGCGGCCGATCCGCAATCGGAATTCTACATGCGCGGCGCCAAGACCGAACCGATACGGGGCGCCGAAGAGTGAAGGTCCAGACCGCCCATGGCCGTAACGGCGTCGTCGCCACCGGGCATGGCCTCGCGACCGATGCGGCGCTCGCTGTTCTCAAGGACGGCGGCAACGCGGCGGACGCGGCGGTGGTCTCGGCCCTGGTGCTCGCGGTGGTCTGTCCCTATGCGACGACGCTCGGCGGCGATGTCTACGCGCTGGTCTATGACAAGAGCGGCAAAATATCGGGCCTCAACGGCACAGGTTGTTCGCCCGCATCGGCGAATGCCGACCGCTTCAAGGACGGCGTGCCGGGCGGCGGCCCGCTTGCCGCGACCATTCCGGGTCTGCTGCGCGGCCTCGCCGACCTCAACGCGAAATTCGGTTCGCGCGATTTCGCGTCCCTGATGACCCCGGCGATCAAACTCGCCGAAGACGGCTTTTCCGTTCATCGCCAATTGGCCGCCAACACCGCGGATCGTGCCGCGCTGCTGATGAAGAACGACGCGGCGAAGGCGCTGTTTCTCCCCGGCGGCAAGCCGCTCGTCGAGGGCGACCGTTTCGTGCAACCCGAACTCGCGCAAATCCTGCGCACGGTACAGGCCGGCGGCGTCAATGCGTTCTATCGCGGCGGCCTCGCGCAAAAGATGGCGGGGGCGAGCGACGCGATCGGCGGTCTCTTCACCGAAGAAGATTTCGCGGCGCATTGCTCGCTATGGCAGGAGCCGATCGCGGCGCCGTTCTACGGCCATGACGTGGTGACCATGCCGCCCAATTCCTTCGGCGCGACGCTGCTGTTCCAGTTGCTCGATCTCGAAGCGGCCGACATCGGCGCCGGCGATCCGAACGGATTGGATTTCATCCTTAAGGGCTACGAGGCGCGCCGCGTTGCCTATCGCCAGGCCGCGAAGCTGATCGCTGATCCGCGCATGAGCGAGGACAAGCTTCGCCGCGCGCTCGCTGACGCCATCGCCGGGCAATCGCGTGAGGCAACGCCGATTCCGGCCGAGGCGCGCGACCGCTGCACGACGTGCGCGGTCGCGATCGATCGCGACGGCATGGCGGTGTCATTGATCGAAAGCGTCTCGGCGCCTTATGGGTCGGGCGTGGTGCTCGACGGCACCGGCATCCTGCTCAACAACCGCATGGCCGGTTTCAACAACGATCCGGCCAGCGATAATGTCGTGGCACCCAAGAAGCGTCCGGCAAACACGCTGGCGCCGTGCCTCGTCACCAAAAACGGCAAGCTCGTCATGAGCCTCGGCACGCCCGGCACGGTCGGCCAGACCTGCACCCTGGCGCAGTTTCTCGCGCGAGTGCTGGCCTGCGGCGAAGACGCGGCGGTCGCGGCCGAAACGCCGCGCTGGTCGGTCGATTTCGCCGGCAAGCTGGTGGTCGAGGACACGATGGAAGCAGGCCTGCGCCAGGCGGTGCTGGCCCGCAATCCCGAGGCGAAGCCCATGCGCGAAGGCTGGATCAGTTTCGGCTCGATCAAGCTGGCGATGGTAGACGATGGCAACTATTCCGGCGTCGCCGATCATCGCCGCGTCGCCACTACGGCTTCCTGGTGAGGGAAGCCGCGATGCGCCTTATAAGCCGATCTTATGCCCTTATCTGCAATTCCGTTTTGCTTCGCCGGTGCCCGCTACCTAGCATTGTGCCAAGCGTTCCAGGCCCATCAGTAAAAGGAGATTTCGATGCGTAACGGTTACCGGGTCATCGATGTCGACAGCCACGTCACGCCGTCGCTCGAAGTGCTGTACAAGCACGCCGGCAAGGCGGTCAAAGAGCGCTGGGACGAGCTGAAGCCCTATGTCCGTGAGATGAAATCGCCCGAGGGCCGCGGTCATCCCAAGGAGCCGTGGCACACCATCAAGGTGAACCCGATCCCCTATAACCGCATCGCCGGGCAAAAGGCCGGTGCGGAAAAGGCCGAGAAGGGTGGCGCCGGCGCCGTCGAGGGCCGGGTCGAAAACATTTCGACCGAGGTTTGCCACGAGCGCATCCAGCATGACAATTCGGTCGGCCGTCTCGAGGACATGACGCTCGAAGGCGTTGACGTGAACGTCCTGATCCCCGGCACCTGGGCGCCCGCGTCGAGCGCGCTCGATCCCGCGCTGACCACCGGCATGTACGACGCCTATCACAATTACATGCGCGAATTCTGCAGCGTCGACACCAACCGTCTGAAAGGCCTCTTCCTCGCGCCGGGCAAGAACATTCCCTGGGCGGTCGAAGAGCTGAAGCGCATCGGCAAGGAAAGCTGGCTCGCCTGCGTGTGGCCGTCGCTGCCCGAAGGCATGTCGATCGACGATCCCGATCTGGAGCCCTTGTGGGCGGTGATGAACGATCTGCATCTCCCGATCATGCATCACAGCTTCTTCTACGAGCCGCCTTACTTCCCCGGCTATCGCGACATCTGGGGCAATTCGGCGATCGCCCGTACTGCCGCGCATCCGTGGGGCGCGCAACGTTCGCTCGCCTATGTCATCTGCGGCGGCATTCTCGACCGCTATCCGAACATCAAGGTCGGTTATTCCGAAACCGGTCATGGCTGGCTGCCGAACTGGCTGCTGCGCCTCGACAGCCAGGTGCATTACGTCAAAGGCGTGATCCCCAAGCTGAAATACCTGCCGAGCGAATATGCCAAGCAGGGTCGCGTCTGCGTCTGCATCGAGGCGCATGAGGGCCCGCTGATGACCAAGGCGGTGTTCGACATCCTCGGCGACAAATGCCTGATGTACGCATCGGACTTCCCGCATCCCGAGAGCGATTGGCCCCATTCGGTCGACAACGTTCTCAAATGGGGTAACATCATCGAGCCGAACCTGATGAAGAAACTGATGTCGGCCAACGCGGATTCCTATCTGCGGATGAGTTGATCGCTGACAAGGACCGCGCGCCATGATGGATTTCGAGAAGGCGATGAAGTTCCTCGAGACGGCGAAATCCATCGGCCGCGAAAAGGGGATCGAGGTCTCGGTCGCGATTCATGACGCGGCCGGCCATCCGGTCCTGGTCGCGCGCGGCAAGGCCGATTCCTGGCACGGTCCCTATATGGCGATGGGCAAGGCGCGCCTCGCCGCCGCGTTCAAGAAATCGACGGCCAAGCTGATCGAGCAGTGGAAGGACCGGCCGCTCTATCCGATGAGCCTGACCGAGATCATTCCCGGCGGCATCACCCTCAATCCCGGCGGCGTGCCGATCTTCGAAGACGGCGTGTGCATCGGCGCGATCGGCTGCGGCGGCTCCTCGCCCGAGGGCGATCACGAGGTGGCGCGCAAGACGGTCGAGGCCTTGGGCGCGCACAAGCCGGGCACCGGCAAGGACAAAGCGAAAGCGGCGGAGTAGCCCCATGGCGAAGAAACAGGCGATCCGGACCGACAAGGCGCCGACCCCGACCGGCCCGTTCAACCAGGCGATCAAGATCGGCAACATGGTCTTCTGTTCGGGCCAGGCCGGGCGCAATCGCGAAACCGGCAAGATGGGCGACATTCACGACCAGGCAAGGCGCTGCCTCGGCAATCTCTCCAACATCCTCGAAGCCGCGGGCGCCTCGCTCGCCGACGTGGTCAAGGTCACGGTCTTCTTGCGCAACGGCGAGGACTGGAAAGGCTTCAACGAGGAATATCTGAAGCTGATGCCCGAGCCCTTGCCGGCGCGCACCTCGGCGATCGTCGAGTTGAAGGCCGCCGACATGCTATGCGAAGTCGAATGCATCGCGGTGATCGGGGAATGACCGCGCTCGACGTCACCATCCATCGCGGCGCCAAAATGTCGGCGGAGACCGTCACCATCCATCAACTCGTGATCGCCGGCTGGACCGGCCGCGATCAGGCCGCGGTCGAACACCACATCAAGGAGCTGGAGGCGTTGGGCATCGCGCGTCCGGCGACGACGCCGATCTTTTATCGCGCGGCGGCAAGCCGTCTCACCACTGCCGGCGCAATCGAAGCGACCGGCGGCGACTCATCCGGCGAGGTCGAATTCGTGATGGTCGCGCACAAGGGCGCGCTCTTCGTCGGCATCGGCTCCGACCACACCGACCGCAAGGTCGAAACCTATAACGTCACCGTCTCGAAACAGATGTGCGAGAAGCCGGTGGCGCCCGAACTCTGGGCCTTCGATGACGTGGCGCCGCATTGGGACAAACTGATCCTGCGCTCCTGGGCCTGCGAGGGCGGCGCGCGCACGCTTTATCAGGAAGGATCGGTCGCCGCGATGCGCCCGCCCGCCGAACTGATCGCGCGCTATACCGACGGCAAGGGCCTGCCCGACGGCACGCTGATGTTCTGCGGCACGCTCGCGGCCAAGGGCGGCATCCGTCCGGCGCCGCGTTTCGAATTCGAAATCGAGGACCCGGTTCGCGGCCTCACCATCCGTCACGGCTACGACATCAAAACCCTGCCGGTTATGGGTTGAAGGAGACATCATGGCGGTCAACAAGAAGCACCACGAATTCCACACCCTGGATCTGACGACCGGATGGCAGCCTTTGGACGGCTATCCGCCCGGCATCGACGAGAAGATCATCTCGGGCGGGCTCGACGAAAAGAACCGCAAGGGCGCGCGCACGCGACTGTTGAAGTTCGAGCCCGGCGTCTACACCACGGCGCCCTTCGTCCATAATTATTGGGAAGAAGTCTTTCTCGTCACCGGCGACCTCACCGTCGGCAACGACGCGCAGGGCAAAGGCGGCGAGTCATTCCCCGCCTGGACCTACGCCGTCCGCCCGCCCGGCGCCGCGCACGGGCCCTTCCGCTCGGACAAGGGCTGCATCCTGTTGGAGATGCATTACTACGATCCGCCGTGAGTTGCTGAGCAGGCGGGCGCTTCAGTCCGATTGTTCTTGACATTTGTTCCTATTTTGTTCTAGTGTGCCGCTCCTGACTGCATAGGGGGTGGGCAATGCAGGAATCGTCAGGTTCGACACGGATGGTTGCTCGGGGCGTCGAGGCGCCCGTTCTGGTTTTCAATCCAAACGAATTGTCGCTCGACGATCGCAGGATCGTCGTCGAGCGCACGAATGACGGCGGCTATCTCTGCGTCGGGCTCGGCTCGGCGGCGCAATTCCTTCGCGCCGTCGATGACGATGCCGATTTCGGCAAAGCGATCGCCGATCGGATGCCGCGTGGACGCGATCCGTTTCTCGCCCGGCTCACCGCCGCTGTCGCACTCGCGAAGGAATATGATTCCCAGCAGCCGCGCGACGAAAACGGGCGCTGGACCGGCGGCGGTATTGCCGGAAGCGTTGCTGCGACGGCGGACGCTCTCTTCGGCAACTCGGCAATCGCTCCAGCGCTCCGGGCGCTCGCCGAAAGGATATTACCAGTAATCCCCGAAGTAACGGGTGCTGCGGTTGTGGGCACGGCGCTAACGGCGACGGCGTTTCTTGGCGCGCTCTTTTTTCCGACATCCGGCGGCGCGGTTTCAGAAGGCACGTTGTCCGATGCCCCGGATTTTTCCTACCACTTCGATCAAGGTACCGGCGTTCTTACTGTCTCGCGCCGGCACGACGACGGAACGAGCGAGACGGTGTTCTCGGGCCGCCATGATGCCGACGGCGTCTTTCGCGATGAAGACCACAACGCGATCGGCCGCCATCTCGGCAGCAGTGTCGCGCTCGATGCGGATGCCATCCGCGGCTATGAGGCGCGTGCGAAATCAAACGGTCAGTCGAGCGTCGGAGCGGATGCACAGGCAGGCACGGCGTTAGATCGCAATGATCCGAAGGCCTGTCCCGATCCCGGTCCCGATAAGCCCGGATTTAAGTCGGCGGGCGCGATCGCTTATCAAATGTACGTCGGGAAGCAGGTAAACGGGGTGCCCCTGCCGCCGGGTATCGGGATCATGATGATCAAGCCCGATGGTGGCCCGGTTTATTTTGACGATTGCCGTCTATCGAATGGCGTGCTGATCGAAGCCAAGGGAATGGGGTACGCCAATGCGTTACGAAATCCCAATTCGCTTCGAGCCTACTATATTTTGAAAAGATTCGAGAAGCAGTCGGCTCGGCAGATTGAAGCGGCACAAGGCCGTCCGATCGAATGGCATTTCGCCGAAGAAGACGCTGCGGATTTCGTGCGCGCGTGGTTTGCGCGCGATCGACCGCAAATAGCCGTCGTGTACACGCCCCCACCTAAGGGTTTGATCGGCGAACTCAAAAGAATGTTGGAAGGAGAATGGAATGAGCTTCGATATTATGCTGGCGTGTTTTCGTGACGGCGAGCCGCATCCCATCGATCGCAAACTCTTTGAAACGATATTCCTGGCGCATAACCAGCGTGCCAAAAAAGGTGGGTCCAATCCGGACGATGTCTATGTCGAGTATGCGGACGGAAGCGGCGGGACGATTGATTGTAGCGGGCTCGCCGACGGGTCCCTCTCGTTCGATCATTGCGGCGGCGAAACTTTCTTTGCCAACATGGTCGAACTCGCAGACAAGACAGCGTCCGTGATCTTTTGGGTGTCGGAAATATCGCCGACCGTCGTGACGAACGAAGCGACTCTGAAACACCTGCCGCCGGATTTCATCGAGGGCAGACCGGTGCGGGTTGTCCACAACGTCGACGATATCCGCAAAGCGATCGAAGAAAGCTGACGAAGCGGATTTGTTCTGATGAGGATGTCGAGGGAAGGACAGAATGAGCTTCGATATTTTTATGCAATGCTTCCGCAACGGTGAACCGGCGCCGATTTCGCGCGAGTTATTCGAATCGATTTTTCTGCCACATGCCACCCATCCTGAATCGTACAAGGCCGATCCGGGCTATTTTACGGTGAAGTATCCAGACGGCAGCGGCGGCGCGATCTACTGCGACGATGTGGAAAAGAGTGGTTGCGTAATGGTCAATCACTGTGGTGGCAAGTCGTTTTGGGCCGATTTCTGGGAACTCGCCGATCATACGGGATCGGTGATTTTCTGGCCGTCTGAAAAGGCAGAATCGGTTGTCACGAACGAGGCTACGCTAAAAGAACTGCCGAAAGATGTGCCTGATTTTGCCGCTGCAAAGATCGCGCGCGACGGCGACGAGGTCGCCGCCGTCATCGAGGCAAACTAGCACCCGTGTAGGGCGCTGGCTGCCGACGTCTCCGTCCCCACCGCGACATCCTCACTTCGGCAAATACGCGTCGGTATAAAGCGTCGCCATGTCGGGTGGCGTGTCGACCAGTTTGAGGTCGACGAAAGAGCGCTTCAGCGCCGCGAGCGATTCGGCATCGAACCGGCAATCCTTGGTGAACATGCCGATGGTGAGGTCGTATTCTTTCGACATCACGGCCTCGTTGAAATGTGTGATGCCGCTTTCGATCTTCACCGTCTCCGCTTTATGCGCGCGCATGTAATCGACGGTTTCGATCCAGCCCGCGACGAAGGCGCGGATCGCGTCAGGGTTGCTCGCGATCAGTTTGTGGGACGCGAAGAGCGCGCCCGACGCGACATTGCCCTCATAGCTCGCGACCGAGGCGAGGAAGCGCCCGTCTTTGGTCTCCTCGAAGGCGAAGAATTGCGAGGCGCCGCCGATCTCCGCATCGATCTGATGGGTGCGGAATCCGGCAAGCGTCGCGGCGGTGGTGCCGCCGATCGCGACGGTCTTCACGCCGTCCGGGCCCCAGCCTTGGGTGCGCGCGAGTTCGTGCGCGGACCAATCGCTGAACGAGCCGGGGCTCGAGACGCCGATGATCTTGCCTTTGAGATCGGCCAGCGACTTGACCGGCGAATCCCACGGCACGCCGATGGCGAGGAAGGGGGCGGGCCCGGTGCTCTCGCACACGGCCAGCATCGGCGCGCCCTTGGCGATGAACGCCATCTCGGTGCCGGCGCCGTCCTCGATATCGATCGCGTCGGCGGCCATCGCCTGTGCCGATTTTCCACCGCCGCCGAAATCGATGATCTTCAAGTCGAGCCCGTGCTTTTTGAAAATGCCGAGCTGATCGCCGACATTGACCGGAATGATGGCATCCGACGTCGCATTGGCCTTGCCGATTGTCAGCGTCGTGTCGGCAGAAGCAGGAAATGCCGATGTAGCCAGAAGAAGCGCGATGGCGGTCCCGGCAACGCGGGAGCCAAGCTGCGTAATCATCGATCGTCCTCCCTATTTGCGCGCCGATCGTGCGGCGTCGGTTCGGACGAGCCTAGCGACTTCGCCTTGAGAACGGCAACCCGGCGCCGCAAACCGTCCCCCGCCCAAACGCGGCCTTGAACATCGGGGCATGGCCGTGCATCAATAAGCGCTGGGGTGGAGCGCGCCGCGAAAGGCGACGTTGGTCGGGCAGTCATTTGTGGAGATGCCTTATGTCCCGCCCGCTCTATCGCCCCGCCGCCCGTCATCTGATCCGCACCGCCCTCATGCTCTTCGCGACGGTTTGTGCCGTGGCGTCGGCGGACGCCGAAACCATCAAGATCGGCATCATCAAGCAGACCAATACCGGCATGGTGTTCCTGGCGCAGGATCGCGGCTATTTCACCGCCGAGGGCCTGACCGCCGAGATCGTTTATTTCGATTCGTCGCTGCCGATCGCCGTGGCAACGGTCTCGGGCGATGTCGATTTCGGGGTGACCGCGAACACCGCCGGCTTCTATCAGCTCGCCGGGCAGGGCGAGCTGCGGATCATCGCCGGACAGGTCGGCGAGGTCCCCGGCTACCACGACCAGGGGTGGTTTGCCTCGAGCCAGGCCTATGCCGCCGGGGTCCGGTCGGCGAAGGACATTCCGGGTCACGCCGTGGCGCTGACCTCGATCGGCGCTTCCTCGCATTACACGCTGGGTCTCGCGGCGGAGAAATACGGTTTCGATCTCAGCAAGGTGCAGGTCCTGCCGCTCCAGTCGCTCGGCAACATGGTGACGGCGCTGGTCGGCGGGCGCGCCGATTTCGCGCCGATGACGATGGCGCCCGCTTTGGCGCAGCGGCTCGACAGCGGCGAGATCAAGCTCCTGGCCTGGATCGGCGACGTGACGCCCTGGCAATTCGGCGCCGTCTCCACTGCGACGAAAACGGCGAATAACCGGCATGATACGGTCGAGCGTTTCCTGCGCGCCTACCGCAAAGGCTCCGCCGATTTTCATGCCGCGTTTGCCGACGTGGCGGACAAACGCACCGACAATCCGAAGACGGCCGAGTCGATCGCGATCATCGCGCGCAACACCGGCCAGGCCGCCGATCAGGTGGCGTTCGGCAATCCGTTCGTCGATCCCGAGGGCCGGGTCGACGTCAAGGACGTGCTGCACCAGGTTACCTGGTACAAGGCGCAGAATATGGTAAAGGGCGATTTCGATCCGAAGATCGTCCTCGATATGCGCTACGTCGTGCCGCTGCCGGAGAAGTAAGGCGTCTTATCCGGCCGTGCGCGGTTACTTCGCCGCGCCTACCGCAATCGCGAGGTTCCCGAACGCATCGACCTTGAGCTTGTCGCCCGGCAGCACGACGGTGGTCGAGGCGTGTTCCTCGATCAGCGCGGGGCCGGGGATTTCGTTGCCGGCGAGGAGCTTCAATCGCGTATAGGTCGGCGTGTCGACGAAGCCGTTGCTCTCGGCGAAGAACACCTGGCGGTTGCCGGTGAAGGAGTCTTTCGGCGGCACGGCGGTGCCGGCGGCGACTTTTTCCTGCGGCGGTTTCTTCATCACGCCGGTGATGGTCGAGCGCAGGCTGACGATCTCGGCGCGCTCGGTCGGCGCATTGGTGCCGTAGCGCAGCAGATGCATCTCGTCGAAGGCGCTCTTGATGCCGGCGCGGTCGGCCTTGGTAAAAAGCGTGATCGGCAGTTCGACGGTCACCGCATGTTCCTGGCCGACATAGCGCATGTCGGCGGCGCGGGCGATCACGACTTCCTCGGGCGCGACCGAGGCGTTTTCGATGTCCTTGCGGCCTTGGGTTTCGAGATCGGTATAGATCCCCTCGATCGTCTCGAACGAGGCCTCTTCCAGGCGCGTGAACCAGCTCCGGACATAGTCGTAACGCAGGTCGGAGAACAGCATGCCGAAGGCGGAGAACACGCCCGGCGCGCGCGGAATGATGACGTTGCGGATGCCGAGTTCGCGCGCGATGGCGGTGGCGTGAAGCGGCCCGGCGCCGCCATAGGCGACCATGACGAAATCGCCGACATCGAGGCCACGCTCGGTGGTGACCCCTTTGACCGCATAGGACATCGCGGTCGCGGCGATACGCAATATGCCGCTCGCGGCCTGGGTCGGCGTCATGCCGAGAGGACCGGCGACATGGGTTTCCAGCGCGCGTTCGGCGGCCGCGACATCGAGTTTCATCTCGCCGCCGAGGAACCGGTCGGCACCCAGCCGCCCCAGCGCGAGGTTCGCATCCGTCACCGTCGGCTTCTCGCCGCCAAGCCCGTAGCAAGCGGGGCCGGGTGAGGCGCCGGCGCTTTGGGGGCCGACGCGCAGCATGCCGTCTTCCACCCGGGCGAGCGATCCGCCGCCGGTGCCGACCTCGAAAATATCCATCATCGCGATCTGAATCGGCAGCGCGGTGTTGTAGCCGCCGAGCAGCGCGGCGCCGGTGGTCAGCGCCTCGCCCTTGTAGATCACGCCGGCTTTCGCCGTGGTGCCGCCCATATCGAAGGCAATGGCGTTCTCAAGCCCCATCGCATGGCAGAGCGCGCGGGTACCGATCACGCCGGCCGCCGGGCCCGATTCCATCATCCGCACGCAATGCTCGCGCGCCTGCGCGGCTTCGTAGAGGCCGCCGGTCGACTGCACGACGAGGAACGAGCCGGTGCAGCCTTCCTCGCGCAGATGGCCTTCGATCTCGCCCAGATAATTGCGCACGCGCGGGCCGATATAGGCATTGGCGGCCACCGTCGAGCAGCGCTCGAACTCGCGATATTCCTGGCTCAGCTCGTGGCTCGCCGAGACGAACATGGTCGGGTGGTTGCGCTGCAGGATTTCCTTGGCGCGTTTCTCGTGCGCCGGATTGCGATAGGAATGGAGGAAGAGGATCGCCACCGCCTGAATCCCGAGCGCCGCGAACTTCTTGCCGAGTGCGACGATTTCGTCGTCGTTCAGCGGCGTTTTGGCGTCGCCGCTGGCGAGCATGCGCTCATCGGCCTCAAAGCGCATCGCACGCTCGATCAGCGGCTTGTGCTTTTCGAAAAAGAGATTGTACGAATCCGGCCGGTTGACGCGGCCGATCTCATAGATGTCGCGAAAGCCCTTCGTGGTGATGAGCGCCGTCTTGGCGCCGGTGCGCTCCAAAAGCGTGTTGATCGCGATGGTCGAGCCGTGAAGGAAGAGGCTCGCCTTCTTGTAATCCGCGCCGGCCTTCGAGACGCCGGCATGGATGCCCTCGACCAGACGGTGCGGCGTGGTCAGGCTTTTGCCCAGAAGCAGCCGCCCGGTTTCCGCATCGAAGGCGGCCACGTCGGTGAACGTGCCGCCGATATCGGTGCCGAGCCGGATCGTGCCGGCTGGTTTCGCTTGGTCCGCCATAGGCGCTTGCTCCCCTTGATCTTGGGACGGAACTTAGCGTCCGCTGGCGTTTGCGTGAAGGGCGTCGCTATAGTGGCGAAAGAATTCGAGGGAGGAATTGATGCCCGATAGTGCCGCGCCGAAGAACCGCCGCGCCGATCCCGTCATCACCGAGATCGTGCGTTCGGGCGTTCTTGCCGTCACCGGCGAGATGAAGACCAACCTCATGCGCACGGCCTATAACCTCATCATCTACGAGGCCCTGGATTTCACCTGCGGCATTTTCACGGCCGACGGGCGCACCGTGTCGATCGGCCTTGGCCTGCCGATGTTCATTCGCGGCATGGGCGAGACGATCAAGGCGAAGCTCGCGCATTTCGGCGATGACATTCAGCCGGGCGACATCCTCATCACCAACGATGCTTACATTACCGGCAGCCATCTCAATCACGTCACCCTGACGGTGCCGATCTTTCAGGACGGCAAGCATGTCGCGTTTTCCTGCTGCATGGCGCATTGGCTCGATATCGGCGGTGTGCTGGCCGGCGTCACCACCGACATCTATTCCGAAGGCCTGCAGATTCCGCTGACCAAGCTGCATCGCGGCGGCGTGGTCAATTCGGACGTGATGGATTTCATCCGTATGAACGTGCGCGTTCCCGAACGCGCGATGGGCGATTTGCGCGCGCAGATCACCGCGGTGAAGACCGGCGAGAAGCGGTTCATGGAGCTGCTCGACCGCTACGGCACCGACGAGGTGCTGACCTCGATCGACGAGATCATGGACCGCTCCGAAGCCGGTGCCCGCGCCCGCACGCTGACCATTCCCGATGGGGTCTATGAAGCCGAAAGCTTCATGGACGACGACGGCGTCGATCTCGGCAAACGCGTACCGATCAAGGTGAAGATCACGATCAAGGGCGACGAGGCGACAATCGACCTCTCCGAGGTCGCGGCGCAGGTGCGCGGTTTTTACAACTCGGGGTACAGCACCGCGATCGCTTGCGCCCAGGTTGCCTATAAATGTCTGACCTCTCCGACCGACTACCCCCTGAACGACGGCAGCTTCCGTCCCTTGACGGTGATTGCGCCGCCGGGTCGCGTGGTAACCGCGGTCAAGCCCGCGGCGATGCGGCGCTGGATGACGTTCCCCATGACCATCGTCGATACG
Source organism: uncultured Rhodospirillales bacterium (assembly GCA_903828515.1). Lineage (GTDB taxonomy): Bacteria > Pseudomonadota > Alphaproteobacteria > ATCC43930 > CGMCC-115725 > CAIKMD01. The sequence continues at coordinate 228,317 of CAIKMD010000006.1, forward strand.
GTGTTCAAGGCGATGGCGCCGGCGATCCCCGACCGGGTGGCTGCCGGGCACCACGCCGATCTGATCATCGCGCAGTTGTTCGGCTTCACCAAAAACCAGTTCATTTTCGCCGGCCTGAGCCATGCCGGCGGCGGCTGGGGTGCCAAGAAAACCGAAGACGGGGTCAGCGCCACCATCGCGATGAATGACGGCGACACGCATAACAGCCCGATCGAACTGCTCGAGGTGAAATATCCGCTTTTCGCCGAACGCTACGAACTGGTGCCCGATTCGGGCGGCGCGGGGCGCTATCGCGGCGGCCTTGGGGTCGATCGCGCGGTGCAGCCGCTGACCGAACTGAATTTCACCAGCCACATCGAACGCTCGCAATGCAAGCCGTGGGGGCTCTTCGGCGGCCACGACGCGATGGCCAACGCGCTGTTCCTCAAGAAGGATGGCAAGGATCTCGGCGACCTGCCGAGCGCCAAGGCGTTCACCCTGCCGATGAAGCCGGGCGATTCGATCACCATTCGCGGCGGCGGCGGCGGCGGTTACGGCGACCCGATCGAACGCGAACCCGAACGCGTCCGCGAGGACGTCTATCAGGGCTACGTATCACTGAAGGCCGCGCGTGAGCTCTACGGCGTGGTGATCGACCCCGACAAAATCGAGATCGACGCCCCTGCGACGGCGAAACTGCGCGCGTCGATGAAGGCAGCCGCTGAATAAAAGCCCCTCTCCGCGCTTGCGGGGAGAGGGAGGGGCCCATTGCGAAAGCAATGGGAGGGTGAGGTGTTGTGGTTAGCGACACCCACCTCACCCGCTCGCGTTGCTCGCACCCTCTCCCCCCAATGGGTGGAGAGGGTTTGTGATGTCTACTGCGCGGCCGCGCTGACCGCGGGGCGCAGCCGCGCGATGGTTTCCTCGGTCGAGAGCACGTCGCCGAAGAGCCGCAGCATGTTGGCGAGCGTCGCATTGTGCTCGTCGTCGGTCGCGGCGGCATTGGCGTCCGAGACCATCACCGTCTTGTAGTTGAGCATCATCGCGTCGCGCGCGGTCGATTCGCAGCATGTGTTGGTGACCGTACCGGTGACGATGACGGTGTCGATCCCGCGCGCCTTCAAGAGCTTGTCGAGATCGGACGAACCCTGGATGAAGGCACTGAAGCGGTTCTTTTCGACCTTGAGGTCCTGTGCCTGTACGTCGAGCCCGTCATAGAGTGCCTGACCGTGCGTGCCGCGGCCGAGACGCTTCAGCCCCTCGGCGCGGTTGGCCGAATTCGAGACGTGATCGTAGAACACGCTCCAGGTCTTCGGCTCGTCCTGGCTGTGGGTCATTTGAATCCAGACCACCGTGCCGCCCGCCGCGCGCGTCGCCTTGGCGAGTTCGTTGACGTTCGGGACGATCTCGCGCGCCAGCGGCACTTCGGTCGGATAGGGCGGCAGCATGAAGACGTTCTGGAGGTCGACGACCAGCAGCGCGGTCTTTTCGCCCGGCAAAGTGTCGAACGGATGCAGCTTGCCGCGCGACTTCACCACGCGGTCGATGATGTATTGCGGAATCGCGATCTTATGCATGGGCTTTCTCCCGATCAGAGTGAATCGCGCGCCAGATGCGTTCCGGCGTGGCCGGCATTTCCAGATGGTTCACGCCGAAATCTTTCAGCGCGTCGACCACCGCGTTGATCACCGCCGAGGTGGCGGGCGTCACGCCGGCCTCGCCCGCGCCTTTGACGCCCAGCGGATTGCTGGTCGCGGGAATCGAATTCTGCGCCACCGCGAAATTCGGCAAATCCTCGGCGCGCGGCATCGCGTAATCGAGGAACGATCCGGTGAGCAACTGCCCGTCGGCGGCGTCGAACACGATCCGCTCCATCAACGCCTGGCCGATGCCTTGTGCCGCGCCGCCATGGATCTGGCCCTCGACGATCATCGGATTGATCACCCGGCCGACATCGTCGACGGTGACGTATTGAATCACTTGCGCCGCGCCGGTCTCGGGATCGATCTCGATCTCGCAGGCGGCGGCGCCGTTGGGATAGGCGTGTAGTCTCGTCGCCAGGATCGATGTCGCGTCGAGTGGTTTATCGGCCGCCAGATCGTAAAGCCCGATCGAGCGGTCGGTGCCGGCGACGACGAAGCGGCCCTGTTCATAGACGATGTCGCTTTCGGCTGCTTCGAGGCGTTCGGCGGCGCGCTTGCGGCCCTCGTCGACGATGCCCTCGGAGGCGCGAAAGAGCACCGTGCCGCCAAGCCGCATCGAACGGTCCGAATGGGTGCCGCCGCCCGAGACCGCGACATCGGTGTCGCCGAACAGGATGGTCACTTGATCGAGCGGTAATTGGAGTTTCTCGGCGACGACCTGGGCGAAACTGGTCTCGTGGCCCTGGCCCGAGGCCTGGGTTCCGACCACCGCGGTGACGCGACCTTCGGGCAAGACGCGAATGTCGCTGCGTTCGTCGACGAAGCCGGTCGGGGTTTCGAGATAATTGGCGATGCCGATGCCGCGCCGCATACCGCGTTTCTTCGCCGCCGCGCGCCGTGCCGGAAACCCGGCCCAATCCACCATCGTCAGCATCGACGCCATGTTGTCGGCAAAGGCGCCGGTGTCGTAGCGATGGCCGAGCGGCGATTGATAGGGCAGGGATGCCGTCGGGATGATGTTGCGCCGGCGCAATTCGTCGCGCGCGATCACCAGTTTTTCGGCGGCGAGATCGATCAGGCGTTCCAGCGCGAAATTCGATTCCGGCCGGCCCGCGCCGCGATAGACCGACATCGGCACCGTATTGGTGGCGACGCCGCGCACCGCGACATGGATCGTCGGAATGTCGTAAACCCCCGCCGCCATGCGGGTGACGTTGTTGAGGACGGCATAGGACACCGGATAGGCGCCGAGATTGCCGTGATAGGCGAGCCGAAGCCCCAGGAATTTTCCGTCAGCGTCGAGCGCCAGCGCCGCGTCAGCCTCGACATCGCGTGCCTGATAATCGGCAAGGAACGCCTCGGCGCGGGTCGAATTCCATTTGACCGCGCGGCCGGTCTTCTTCGCCGCCCAGGCCAGCACCGCGTATTCGGGATAGACCGAGGAGCGCACGCCGAACCCGCCGCCGACATCGTCGGTCACGACGCGGATCTTGTCGGGCGGCACGCCGAGGCATCCGGCCAGCGTGAACTTGATCCGGTGGACGCCCTGGCTGACCGAATGAATCGTATAGCTCGAGGTGACCGCGTCATATTCGGCGGTGGTGGCGCGCGGCTCCATCGGCGCGCCGCTGACGCGCTGGTTGAAGCAGGCGAGCTCGATCACATGCGCGGCACGGGCAAAGGCCGCATCGGTCGCGGCCTTGTCGCCTTGCGTGGCGATGACGAGCAGATTGTCCGGCCGCTCGTCCCACAGGACGGATGCACCGGGCGCGCTGGCGCTCGCCACGTCGGTCACCGCCGGCAAGGCGTCGTAGGTGATGTCGATTTTTTCGGCCGCGTCGTGCGCGGCGTCGGGCGAATTCGCGATCACGCAGGCGACCGCCTCGCCGACATGGCGCACCTTGCCGAGGGCCAGCGGCGGTTGCGGCGGCGGCGCGCCGTTCGGCTGCGTCTCGGGGCCGAAAGCGGGCTTGGTGAATTCGAAATGATCCGCGCCGCCGGGCCCGTGCTGCATCGGCTTGAGGCCGTCGCGCGCATAGTCGTCGCCGGTCAGGATCGCGAGCACGCCGGGATTCTTTGCCGCGTCGCTCGTATCGATCGCGACGATGCGCGCGTGGGCATGCGGCGAGCGGAGAAAGACCGCATAGGCTTGGTCGGGACGTTTCAGATCGTCGGTGAACCGACCCTGGCCGGTCAGGAGCCGCTGGTCTTCCTTGCGGAGAATCGCCTCGCCGATGAGTGCGGTCACCGGGCGCTACTTCGCGAAGACCGGCTGCTTGATCCGCACCAACTCGTCGACCGCCTCCTCGAAGGTTCGGCCGGCTGGCAGGGTGAAGCGGGCCGAACGGACCCGATAAGCGGTGGGGTCGAGGCCGGGCGGCTCGCCGCCCGCCTCGAAATCGTGCAGGGCTTCAAGCAGCAGGCGGCGCAGCTTGATGATCACGGTATCGCTCATGCCGAGATGCTCGATGGTGCGGTCGGCGATCGGTCCCATCGATTCCTGGATGGAGCAATCCTGCATGCCGATGCCCTTGATGCCGGTATAGGACTCGCCGCTTTTTTGCAGCGCGCGATCGACCATGTAGTCGTTGTCCTTGTTGAGGACGGCGTGATCGCTGCCCGGCATCATCTCGGGGTGAATGAAGTGATGGCTTTTCGAATCCCGCAAATCCTGTTCGGAGAGCGGACGGTCGGGCCAGTATTCGACGCTGTAGTTCATCGTCGTCTCGTCGTCGATCGGAACCCAGACATGGGCGCCGAACGGCTTGGTCGAGATCAGCTTGTGGAAGGGGACCAGCATGATGCTGCAGGTCCAGTCGGTCGCGCCGTTCTTGCCTTCGCGGCAGGTGCCGGCGGCGAAGCCGAAATCCATCGGGATGACCTCGTAACGGATCGGCAGACTCATCTGCACGCCATCGGCATAGGTCTCGGGCCCGCGATGGAGAAAGGTCAGATGGCTGGTGTCGAATCCGCCTTCGAGCGCCTGGACCCAGTTGCAGTCCTGGAGGTGGCGAGTGACATAGCGATGATTCTCGGGGACTTTGGTCCATTCGAGATCGGGGAAATCGGGCTGCAGTTCGGGCGGACCCATATAGGTCCAGACCAGCCCGCCGCGCTCGATGCAGGGATAGGCCGTGATCTTGATCTTGCGCTTGAAGTCCTTGTCCTGCGGCTCGCTCGGCAGGTCGACGCAATTGCCGTCGACGTCGAATTTCCAGCCGTGATAGGTGCAGCGCAGGCCGCATTCCTCGTTGCGGCCGAAGAACAATGACGCGGTACGGTGCGGACAACGCTCGTCGATCAGGCCGACGCGGCCCCTCGTGTCGCGAAACGCGACGAGCTTTTCATCGAGGAGCTTGACCCGGACCGGCGCGCCGTCGGGCTCGGGCAATTGATTCGAAAACAGGGCGGGAATCCAGTAACGCCGGACCAGGTTGCCCATCGGCGTGCCCGGTCCGATCCGCGTCAGCTTTTCATTGTCTTCGCGGGACAGCATTTGTTCCTCCGCGGCGCTCTCACCCGGCGCCCGGCGGCAAAAATGCGCCGCGCGGATGGAGGTGTCAAGTCACTGGCCGGCAAGGGGATTTTGTCGACTTGTCGCGAGCGCCCCGGACGGCCGCATGAAGAAGAAGAGCGTGCTGGAAAGCACCAACACCAGCGCCGCGCTGATCGCGAGGGACCAGTGGATCCCGATGAGGCTGCCGCCCACGCCGATCGACAACCCGCTCAACGTGCGCAGGCCTTGGCCGCACATGCCGTAAAGGCCGACGACCCGGCCCCGGATCGCCGGCGGGGCATGCAACTGCACCAGCGTCTGATTCATCGAGTCATAGGCGAGGTTGAGGAATCCCGCGGTCAGCATCAGCACCACCGCGACCGGGTAATACGTCGTCATCGCGAAGGCGATCAGGACCAGGCACCAGCCGAACAGCAAGAGGAACGGCGTCATCGGCCGTGGCTGCAGCCAGCCGCTCGCTTCGAGCGCGAAGCCGGCGGTGAGCGCGCCGAGCGCGTTCGCGCCTAACAACAAGCTGTAATAGAAGCCGGCCTCGCCATGGCCGAGGTCGCGCGCGAATTCCGGCATCTGTGGTTGATAGCCGCCGCCGACCAGCGCCGAGGAGCACGACACCAGCATGATCATGGTGACGAGGACGCGGTTATTGCGGATGGCCGCAGCGGTTCCGATGATGTCGGCAAATCCGGCCATGCGGCGCAACGGACGCGGATGCTTGCTGAACTTCGGGCCATAGGGCGCCTTCCACAACAGCAGGGCGAGGGGCGCGAAGGCCAGCACGTTGAAGAAAATGCCGTGCGTCGGGCCGAGCGTGACGAGGATCAAGCCGCCGATCGCGGGACCGCCGAGCAAGCCGAGATAACGCGAGGTCGAGTTGAGGCGGATCGCGCTCGGCAAAGTTTCGATGTCGACCATGTCGTGCAGCAGGACCTGGCTCGGCGTCCCCCAGAACACGCCGGAGATTCCGTGCAGGGTGAGGATCACGAAGGCATGCCACATCTGCAGCGTGTCGGTGACGAAGAGATAACCCCAGGCGAGCGAGCATGCCATGAACAGGACCATGCCGATCTGGATCAGGCGACGCGGGTCGAAGCGATCGGCCAGCGCGCCCGAGAGGACACCGAAGAGCAGGAATGGCGCCCAGTGCGAGACGATCGCGAAACCGCCGAGCGCCGGCGAATGAAATTTCTGGAACAGCATCCAGTAGCTGATCACGTGCTCGATGCTGTCGCCGGCCATCGCGAGGGCCGAGACGATGAAATAACGCCGGTAGCCGGAGTGACGAAGCGCGGCGAAGGCCTGCCGTCGCGCTTTGGGTGGAGACGGGGGCGGCGGTGACGCGGAAGTTTCGGTCAGTCGGGGCTCCGGATCAAAGCGGCGGCGGGCCTGATCAGCAGGAACAGTCCGACGGTGATGATAAAGACGCAGATCACGGAGAGCAGCAGCGAGTTGTGGATGCCGATGGCGGCGCCGGCGACGCCGATCGTGATTCCGGCGAAACTGCGCAAGCCCATCTGCGCCACGCTGTAGAGGCCCAGAACGCGGCCGCGGATGGGGCCTGGGGCGTGAAGCTGAACCAGGGCCTGATTCATCGAGTTGTACGACAGCTCGACGAATCCGGCGATGAACATCAATCCGACCGCCATGGGATAGGATGTCGTCATGGCGAAACCGCCGAGCGCACAGCACCAGAGCAGCACGAGGATGAAAGGCGTCGTGAGGCGCGGTTGCAGCCAACCGGTCGCTTCGAGCACGAACCCGGCGACCAGCGCGCCGGCGGCGTCCGCGGCCAGCAGCATCGAATAGTAAAGTCCCTCGTCGCCGTGGCCGAGATCGTATGCGAAGCCCGGCATCTGCGCCTGATAACCGTTGGCGACGAAGAACGCGGCGCTTCCCGCCAAAAGGATCATCGAGGTGATGATGCGGTTGCCGCGAATCTCGCGGATGGTGAGGATGACGTCGGCAAAGCCGCGCACCGGGCGCGGCGGCGGCCGGTTTTTCTGAAAGCGCGGACCATAGGGCGCCTTCCACAGCCACAGCGCCAGCGGCAGGTAAAAGACGATGTTGAGGAAAATGCCGTATGCGGGACCGAACGCGAGCAGGATCACGCCGCCGACGGCGGGGCCGGCCAGCAATCCGAGATAACGCGATGTCGCGTTGAGCCGGACCCCGCTCGGCAATTGCTCACGGCCGACGATGTCATGCAACAGGACCTGGCCGGGCGTGCCCCAAAACACACTGGCGATGCCATGGACGGTAAGAATGACGATCGCGTGCCATTCCTCGATCCAGCCGGTGGTGAAGAGGATGCCCCAGGTCAGCGAGCACAGCATGAACAGACCCATGCCGATCTGGATCAGGCGGCGGGGATCGAAACGATCGGCGAGCGCGCCGGCAAACACGCCGAAGAACAAGGTCGGCAACCAATGCGAGACAAGGGCAAAGCCGCCGAGCGCGGGCGAGTGAAACTTCTGGAAGATGATCCAGTAGCTGATCACATGCTCGATGCTGTCGGCCATCATGGCCAGCGCCGAGGTGATGAAATAGACGCGGAACCCGTGGTCGCGCAGGGCGGAGGTATAGGGTTGGCGAGGCGGTGAACGGGGCGGTACGCGAGAATCGGTCAAACAGGCTCTTTCGTCGGTAGTGTTAAGTTATATCGTAAGATATAATATTCGATATATCTTTGCAACCCCATCGACCGGGATGTCGTCGTGAAGGCTGGAGAAATCTAGCATGTTTGTGCGGCGCAACAGGCGGGAAGCGTCCGGCGCGGCATGCAGTGACGGCATACCAGCGTCAATGAGCCTTATCCGGCTCAGTGCGGACGGTCGTCGTTGTTGATCCGGTGATCGCCCTTGAGCCAGCGCGCGAGTTCCGCATGGGCATCGGCGCGGCGCTTGGCGTTGATGGCTTCCACGTTGGGTGGATCGACGGTGAACTCGACCCGCAACCCGTCAGGGCTGGTGATATAGAGCGACAGGCAATAGCCGTGATCGGTGACGCGGTGGGTGAGGTTCGCCTGTTTTACCCGGCCCAATAAATCGTCGAACGTCGCGCGGCTGACGTTCAGGGCGATATGCCAGGTGCCGCCGCCCTCGGGCAGGATCGCCTTCCATTTTTCATAAACGTCGGCATCGGCATATTGGAAGAAGGCCAGCGCGCTGCCGTCGGCGAGCCCGTAAAACGTGTGGCAATAATCGATGTCGCGCCCGAAATCCTTGTTGAACACGCGCTCGCACCAGGTCGCCACTAGCGGCATGCCGAGCAGGTCTTCGAAGAAGCGGCGATTGACCTCCTGATCCTTCACCGCATAGGCATGGTGATGGAGCCGGAGCGGCAATTCATCGAGCGGCGTGGTCCGCCGCGCATCGTTCTTGGGCTGGTCGAGCATCGGGCCCTCCGCTGAAATCGCGCCGGCTCATGATATAACGGCGACGGGAGGAACAAAACCATGCGCTATGAACTCTATTACTGGCCGTCCACCCCGGGGCGTGGCGAATTCGTTCGCCTGGCGCTCGAAGAAGGCGCCGCCGATTACGTCGATGTCGCACGCAAGAAGGGCGGCATGACGAAGCTGATGAAGCTGATGAACGGTCCGCGCGGGGCGACACCGCCTTTCGCGCCGCCGTTTTTGAAAGCGGGCAATCTGCTGATCGGCCAGACCGCGAATATCCTGCTTTATCTCGGCGGCGAATTGGGCCTCGCGCCCGCCAACGCGGCGGGCCGTCTGTGGGCCAATCAATTGCAGCTCACGATGGCCGATTTCGCGACCGAGGCGCACGACACGCATCATCCGATCGCATCGAGCCTGTACTACGAACAGCAAAAGCGCGAGGCGAAGCGTTTTTCCGAAGCCTTTCGCACCGAGCGGATGCCGAAATTCCTCGGTTATTTCGAGAAGGTTCTTGCGCGTAATCCGCGCGGCGATCGCTATCTGGTGGGCGCGCGCCTGACCTATGCCGATCTCTCGCTCTACGAGATCGTGGCGGGTCTCGATTATGCCTTCCCGCGCGCCATGCGCCGTCTGGCGCGCCGCCATCCGCTGGTCATGGCGCTGCGCGACCGCGTCGCCGCGCGGCCGCGCATTGCCGCCTATCTGGCGTCGCCGCGCCGTCTGCCCTTCGACCAGGTCGGTATCTTCCGCCACTACCCCGCGCTCGACGGCTAGGGCTATGATCGTGTCTCGGTCGGCATAACAGGAGACGGCGAGCATGGGCGTTCTCATCGACGGCGTCTGGCGCGACGAGGAACTGCCGCAGGAAGCCGCCGCCACCGGCGAATTCCGGCGCGTCGACAGTTCCTTTCGCGACCGTGTCACGGCCGACGGTTCTTCGGGTTTCAAGGCCGAGGCCGGGCGCTATCACCTCTATGTCGCCTATGGCTGCCCGTGGGCGCATCGCACGCTGATCTTCCGCGCGCTCAAGAAACTCGAAGGCGCGATCAGCGTCTCGCATGCGACGCCCGCGCTCAAGGATCAGGGCTGGGCTTATGTCGCCGATCCGAAATATCCCGAATGCATTCCCGATACGGTCAACGGATTTCGCTACCTGCATCAGGTCTATACGAAAAGCGATCCGCACTACACCGGCAAGGTCACCGTCCCGGCGCTGTGGGATAAAAAGACCAACCGCGTCGTCAACAACGAATCCTCCGAGATCATCCGCATGCTGAATTCGGAGTTTCGCGGTATCGCCGGCGACGACACCGATTATTATCCGGCGCCGTTGCGCGCCGAGATCGATGCGCTCAACGACGTGATCTACAGGACGGTCAATAACGGCGTCTATCGCTGCGGTTTCGCGCGCTCGCAGGAAGCCTACGAGGCGGCTTACGATGCGCTCTTCGCGACGCTCGACGATCTCGAGGCGCGGCTCGGCCGCCGGCGCTATCTCGTTGGCCATCAATTGACCGAGGCGGATTGGCGTCTCTTCCCGACCCTGGTGCGCTTCGACGTCGCCTATAATTCGATCTTCAAATGCAACCGGCAACGGATCGCGGATTACCCGAATCTGCTGAACTACATGCGCGAGCTTTACGCCGTGCCGGGCATCGCCGCGACGGTGAAGCCGCGCCATTATGTGATGAGCTACTGGTCGATCCCGCGGGTCAATCCGACCGGCATCATTCCGAAAGGCACGCCGGTCGATTACACCCAGCCGCACGATCGCGCCCGGATCGCGGCCTGACGTGGCACATCGCAAGCGTGCGATACGGCGCAGCGCCGTATCGTTTCTCGTCGTCATTGTCCTTCCGCTTTTGGTGAGTGCCTGCGTGTTTGGTCGCGATGGAGTGTCCTGGCAGGAAGCGCGGCGTGATTCGAGCGGTCTCGCGCCCGATCCCGTGGCGACGCAAGAAGCGGTGCTTCAGGTCTATGCCGCGCGCGCGGTGTCGTGGCGCGGCATCTTCGCGGTCCACACCTGGATCGTGGTGAAGCCCGCCGGTGCCGACCGTTTCACGCGCTATGAGGTGGTCGGCTTCGGCGTTTCGGAAACCGTGCCGTCGATCCGCGTCGATCGCACCGGCCCGGACAATTACTGGTTCGGCGCCAAGCCCGAACTGGTGCTCGATCGCCGCGGCAAGGATGTCGATGCGCTGATCGTCAAAGTCCGCGCGGCGGTCGCAACCTACCCGTATCCGAACGAATACCGCGCCTGGCCTGGCCCCAACAGCAACACGTTCACGGCCTATGTCGCGCGTCAGGTTCCGGAACTCGGCCTTGCCATGCCGTCCAATGCGATCGGCAAGGATTATCTGCCGGGCGGCGCCCTGTGGGCGCGCGCGCCCTCGGATACCGGCTTTCAGCTTTCGTTCTTTGGGGTGCTGGGCCTGATCGTCGCGCGTGATGAAGGGCTCGAGTTCAATCTTCTCGGCTTCGATATGGGATTCGATTTCAAGGCGCCGGCACTGAAACTGCCCGGCGTGGGGCGGGTTGGTACCGCACTGGAACCCGCGCCCGGTTAGGCGCGCGTCATTCCCACGGGTTGAGTGGATCGACGCCCATCGGCTGAAAATCCACGACGTTGCGAGTGACGAGTTTCAGGCGATGCACGAACGCAGTCGCCGCGATCAAAGCATCGCGCTCGGCGCGCGGGTCGGGCACATGAAGCTGCGCGCACCGTCGCGCGACGGCAACGTCGACGGATAGAATCCGTCCCTCGAATGCGGGCAGGACTTTGGTGTCGATCCATGCGCGCAACACCCGGCCCTGCGCGGCGTCGCGCCGTTCGACCATCAAGGTGCCCGCTTCGATTTCGAGAATCGTGATCGCCGAGAGGAATAAATCCTCGGGGTGAATCCCATCAGCCCAGGCAGCGACTTTCGGATCGGTGCGGTCGCGCCGCCGTAATTCCGACAGGACGTTCGTGTCGAGCAGATACATCAGGTCAGGTCTGGCGCGCGAAAATTCCCGCCGAAGCGAGGCGGATCGAACTCGATATCCTCGACGCCCGGTTCGTCCAACAACGCGCGAATGGTCGGACCGTTGCCCGTCAACCGGCGATAGGCATCGTGACGCAACAGGACATAAGCCGGCGCGCCCCGGTCGGTGATGATGACGGGTCCTTCATCGGCCGCGCGTTTGGCACGGCTGACGTCCTGGTTGAAGTCGCGGCTCGAGATGGTGGTGGTCATGGCAGCCTCAGGAATGAGTATTCTACAATACTACATTTTCTGGAATGTCAAAAGTAGAATGTAGTTACATACCTACAACCCGCAAGGGTCCGACCGGCCCAATCAAATTCTCATCGGCGCAATGTGGGTGTTTGCCGGTGGCTCTCTTGCTAGTGTTCGGCCGGTTGATTGCTTCGTGCGCCGTCGAACGACGCGCCGGGATGGGGAGGGGATATGGACGAAGTCAGGTTACCCGAAGGGCCGAGCGCGGCCTTGCAGCAGGAGCTGAACAAGCTCGTCCAGGGTGCGCGCATCCTCGAGATCCAGGGGCATGGCGACCGCATTTTTGGCCACGTCGCACTGCGCGATCCCGACGGTCGCGGCTTCTGGATGAAGCGTCATGAAATCTCGCTGGGCGAGATGTACGACCATCGCGATTTCGTGCTGGTCGCTTTCACCGGTGAGAAGCTCGCCGGCGCGGGGCGGCGTCACAGCGAATGGCCGATCCATGCCGAACTTCTGCTGGCGCGGCCCGACCTTAACGCCACCGCGCATACGCACCCGTTTCATTCGGTGATCTATTCCGCGGTGAAGAAGCCCCTCGGCTCGGTCTCGGGGCCCGGCAAGCCGCCGCCGCGTTTTGACGGCACCTCGGAATACATCGACACGCCCGAGCTTGGCCGCGCGCTCGCCCAGGCGATGGGCAAGGACGCGAAGATCACCATCATGCGCCATCACGGTGTGGTCTATGCCGGCCGCACCATCGAAGAAATGGTGATGAACGGCATCGACGTCGAATATCGCTGCAAGCAGATGCTGACCATCGGCAGCGCCGGCGATCTGCCGTTCGAATGGCCGGATGCGGACGAGATCGCGCGCAAATTCGGCGCGACCGCCAACGCCAAGCGTGCCGGCTCGCCGACCGCGCTCTGGAATTATTATTGCCGGGTTCTCGCCCGCGCCGAGGCGCAAGGCGATCCGCGGCTTTCACAGGAGAGTTTGTTATGAGCGACGCGTTCAAACTGGCGACGGTATCGAGCGCGGGCAGTCCGCGCTTCGTGGCGATCGTTCTCGACGACAAGGCGGTGGCGCTCGACGCGGTGCTCCCGCGACTCAACGTCAACTTCCCCGTCGCCTCGGGCAGCATGCTCGGCCTGCTCGACAATTGGGACCGGAATTTCGACGTGCTGTGCCAGGCGGTTTCGCTCCTGAAGAAAGACGGGCTCGACGATCCGCGCTGGAAGAAAGCGACGAGCGCCGTGGCGAATCTTCATCTTTATGCGCCGATCCCGCGCCCACCCAAGATGTTCTATGCGGCGATCAATTATCCGCGTCCGCCGCGCCCAGGCGACGAGAACAAGAAGAAGGACGACAGCATCGTCCGCCGTCCCTACATGTTCGAGAAGACCGCGAACTGCGTCTCCGGCCCGTTCGACGACGTGATGAAGCCCATCGGTTATGACGAGATCGACGGCGAAGTCGAACTCGGTGTCGTGATGGGGCGCGGCGGCATGCGAATCGCCCCCGACCGCGCGATGGAACACGTCGCCGGGTTCATGATCTGCAACGATCTGACCGTGCGCAACTTCCGCAAGCCGGGCGAGCTGCCGACGCCCGGCCCTGACTGGTTCGGCTCCAAATGCCATGACGGTTTCGCGCCGCTCGGTCCCTATCTGGTGCCGCGCGCCTTCGTGCCCGATTGCCGCAATCTGCGCTTGATCCTTCGGGTCAACGGCGACGTGCGCCAGGACGGCAATACCAAGGACATGATCCATTCGCCCGAGGCGCAGATCGCGCATCTCTCGAACCAGATCAATTTCGAGCCGGGCGACGTGATCTCGACCGGCACGCCCAACGGCATCGGCCTGATCACCGGCAAATACATCAATGCCGGCGATCTGATCGAAGCCGAGATCGATCTGCTCGGGTGCCAGCGCAATCGTCTCGTCGCGGCGGGCTGACGCTCGCTTCGAACGCGTCGAGACCAAGGGGAGGTTCGGAATGACGCGGCATTTACGGCCGGTTGCGGCAGCGCTGCTGATGATCGGTGTGTGGCTCGCCGTATCCTCGGCTCAGGCCCAGGATGCGGCGTCGCTGCAGAACTGGTCCGGCAAGGCGGATTGGGAGGCAACGGTTGCCGCCGCGAAGAAAGAGGGCAAGCTGGTGATCGCCGGGCCGCCGGGCTCGACCTGGCGCGGGGCGCTCACCGCCTTCGCCGAGGATTACGGCATTCCGGTCGAACTCACCCAGATCGACATCACCTTCTGGACGCGGCTGCGCCAGGAACGCCAGGTCGGCCAATATCTGTGGGATGCGGTGGTCTTGCCGCCGAGCACCGACGCCTATCGCATGATCAACGACGATCACGGAATGACCGATGTTCGCGCGCTGCTCGTGCTGCCCGAGGTGGTGGACGACAAGGCCTGGGCCGGCGGATTCGAGAATCTCTTCAACGACAATGGCCGAAAATATTCGATCGGCTTCTCGCTGCAGGCGACGCCCGGTGCCTGGGTCAATCGCGACAAGGTGCCGGCGTCCGAACTCTCATCGATGGATCAACTGATCGAGCCGCGTTTCAAGGGCATGATGAGTTCGCAGGATTATCACGAGGGCGCGCCGCTCAACCTGTTCGGCCCGCTCATTCGCGATCCGCGTTACGGCGCCGACTTCGTCAAAAAGATGCTCGCCAACGACATCACCTTCGTCGCCAATGGCGGTCAGCAGGTCGATTGGCTGATCCGCGGCAAATATCCCATCGGGCTCGGCATCCTCACCGCGGGCCTGCTCAACGCGAAGGCGCAGGGTATCGCCGATCACGTCCAGGCCTTGGCCGGCATCCTGCGCTATTCCAGCGGCAATAGCGGGCTGATGGTGTTCAAGGAGGCGCCGCACCCGAACGCGGTGAAGCTCTACGCCAATTGGCTTTTGACGAAGCGCGCGCAGCAACTGATCGCCGACAAGGTCAACTACAACAGCCGCCGTCTCGATGTGAAGGTGGCCGATCCCACGACGGCGGTCGATGTGTCGCGGCTGAAGGATTACATCAACACGCATCGCGAGGACATTGCGCCCTATTACGCGCAATGGGTGAAGCTCGCCGAGGAATCGGTCAAACACTGATCCGATGTTGAAGCTCGACGCCGTTTCGAAGCGCTTCGGCGATTCCCTCGTCGTCGACGGCTTGAGCCTCGAGGTCGGGGAGGGTGAGTTCTTCACCCTTCTGGGCTCGAGCGGCTGCGGCAAGACGACGACGCTGCGGATGATCGCCGGCCTCGAAGAACCCGACGATGGCACGATCAGCCTGCGCGGACGCGTGCTCGCCGAACCGCGCACGCGTACCCATGTGCCGGCGCAACGCCGCAATCTCGGCCTCGTCTTCCAGTCCTACGCGATCTGGCCGCATCTCGACGTGGCCGGGAATGTCGCTTATCCGTTGCGCGTGCGCCGGGTGAAACCGGCCGAGATCGCGACAAGGGTCAAGCGCGTGCTCGATCTCGTCGGGCTTGCCGGTTTCGAGAAGCGTCCGGCGACGACGTTGAGCGGCGGACAGCAGCAGCGCGTGGCCCTGGCCCGCGCGCTGGTTTACGAACCCGATCTGCTCCTGCTCGACGAACCATTCAGCAATCTCGACGTCAAATTGCGCGAGCAGTTGCGCGTCGAATTGAAGCTTTTGCAGAAACGCATCGGCGTGACGGTGATCTTCGTGACCCATGACCGCGAGGAAGCGCTGAGCCTCTCCGACCGGATCGCGGTGATGGAGGCGGGGCGCATCGCCCAACTCGGTCCGCCGCGCACGCTCTATGAACAGCCGGTCACGCCCTTCGTGCGCGATTTCCTCGGCCAATCGAATCAGCTCGACGGCGTCGTCGCCGAAATCCTCGGCGGCGGACAGGCGCGGGTGACGCTGGCGGGCGGCGCGGTTCTGACCGGGACCATGGCCAGCGGTGTAGCATCGGGTCAAAACGTGACGCTCGGCATCCGGCCTGAAGATGTCGGCATCCGCAAACATGACGGAATTTGCGCCGCCGACGAGATCGAGGGCGTGGTGGAGACCTTCCTCTTTCTCGGCGATCGCGCCGCCTGTTATGTGCGGGCCCTGGATCGGGCAATCATGCTGCATGTTCCGCGCGGCGCCGATTTTCACGCCAGGGATCGCGTCATCCTGCGCCTCCCGGCGGGCTCGGTGACGCTGTGGCCCTAGCGCGGTTCGATGCGCGGCGGTCGGCGTCGGACCTCTTCTCGGTGCGCAACCTCGTCTGCACGGCGCTGCTGCTCGTTCTGGCCGCGGGTGTGATCTATCCGATCTATCTCCTCGTTCTCGACAGTTTTGCCGTGCCGGTGCCCGGCGGCGGCACGCGCCTCGCGCTCGATCACTGGCGCTTGGCCTGGGGTGTGAAGGGGGTCAGCGCCTCGATCGTCAACACGGCGGCGATGGTCGGGGTGACCACCGCGATCTCGCTGCCGATCGCCATCGTGCTGGCCTGGCTCAACACGCGCACCGACGTGCCGGGTAAACGCTTTCTCACCGCCTGCGCGTGGATCGCGTTTTTTCTGCCGACCGTGCCGGTGGTGATGGGCTGGATCTTGCTGCTCGATCCCGATTACGGCCTCGTCAACATGACACTGATGCGCTGGTTCGGATTGAAGAACCCGCCCTTCGACATTTATTCGTTCTGGGGAATCGTCTTCGCGCATCTGCTGACCAAGTCGATCGCGGTCAAATACATTTTCCTGCTGCCGGCTTTCCGCAAGCTCAGCGCCGCGCTCGAGGAATCCTCGCGCGTCTGCGGCGGCGGCGCGTTCTATACGCTGCGCCATGTCGTGATTCCGGTGCTCGCGCCCGCGATCCTCATCACGTCGGCGGTGGCGCTGTTCAATGCGCTCGAATCCTTCGAGGTCGAACTGGTGCTTGGAACCCCCTGGGGGTTTCAGGTCTTCAGCACCAAGATCTACACGCTGATCCGCGCCGAGACTCCCGATTTCGGCACCGCGACGGTGCTGGCGCTCGGTATCCTGGCGGTCATCGTGCCGCTGATCGTGCTGCAGCGGATCTATGTATCGGGCCACAGCTATGCGACCCAGAGCGGCGGGTTTCGCGTCGGCGTCACAAAATTACGCGCTTGGCGCTGGCCGATCTTCGCGCTGCTCGCGCTCTATGCGCTGGCGCTTACGCTGGTGCCGCTGACCCTGTTGCTGCTCGGCAGCGTGATGCGCGTGTTCGGCTATTTCAACGTGGCCAATGCCTACACCCTGGCCAACTGGCGCTCGGTGCTCGGCGATCAGGTGTTCCTGAATGCCGTGTCCAACACGCTGATCCTCGGCGCCGGTGCTGCGATTTTCGGTACCGTGCTCGCGGCGGTCGCCGCCTATGTCGCGGTGCGGACCCGCTATGCGGGGCGCAGCCTGCTCGATTTCGTGACCTGGATCCCGGCCTGCATTCCGGGCGTGATCCTGAGCCTTGGCCTCCTCGAAATGTTCCTGCGCGTGCCGCTGTTCCGGCCGTTCTACGGCACGATCGTCATCCTGATTGTCGCGGCACTCTTTGCCAGCGCGACCTCGGGGGTGCAACTCGTCAAAAGCAACATGATCCAGCTCGGGGTCGACCTCGAGGAAGCCTCGACCGTGGCGGGCGGCTCGTGGTTCTACACGTTGCGCCACGTCGTGCTGCCCTTGTTGCGCGGCACGCTGCTCTCGGTCGGCATCCTCACCTTCGCGGCGGCGACCCGCAACGTCGCCAATATCGCCATGTTGGTCAGCAACCAGAACCGGCCCCTCGCGATGCTCCAGCTCGACTACGTCGCCGACGGCACCAATGAAAGCGCGGCGATCATCGGGGTCATCACCGTGCTGATCACCTGCGGCGTGGCGTTGGCGGCCTTCGCGCTCGGCGGCCGGCGCTTGCAGGGCTGAAGGGGTGGCTTTATATCGTTGGTCATGACTAAGGGGAGGAATGGTCGGCCGCCGGTGGCCGTCGGGCACGTGTTTTTCGCGGCAACCGACGTGGCCGAGGCAGCGCGCTGGTTCGAATCGGTGGGCCTTCGGCTGATCGTCAGCGACGACGATTACGCCGTACTCGAATTGCGCGGCGGCACGCATCTGGTCGTGTCGCGCGCGGCGCGCGCCCCGCGCGGCGGCGGTGAGGCACCCTTCGATCTGATGGTCGACGACATCGACGCGGCCCGCAGCGAATATTCGGCCCAGGGCCTCAAACCGTCGCGCATCCGCCGCGGCTCGATCCATGACGAGTTCAGCCTGGTCGGGCCGGACGGTTACCGGGTCACGGTGCTGTCATCGCATGCGGGGCGCCGCGCGGTGTAAGCTTTCTTCCACCAGGATGTGGGGGTCGGCATGAGTACAGAGGATTGGGTCGATCTCGGCCCAGCAGCGGAACTGCAGACCAAGCCCTTGCAGCGTGTCGTGGCGCGCAATGCCCAGATTGCCTTGTCCTTCAAGGACGGCGTCTTCGGCGCCGTTTCGGCCGTCTGCAATCATGCGGGCGGGCCGTTGGGCGACGGCGGGCTCGACGGTGAGTATCTCGTCTGCGGCTGGCATCACTGGAAATTTCACCGCCGCACCGCCGCACCGGCGCGGGCGAGCCGGGCTTCGAGGCGGATTGCGTGCCGGCCTGGCCGGTCAAGGTCGAGAACGGGCGCGTGCTGGTCGATGTCGCCAATGCGACGAAGCGCGCGCGCAAACCCCACGATCCGCATCCGCTGGCGCGCGCGGTCAAGCGCGAGCCGGGCCCGCTGCGCCTTGCCGGGATTTCGACGACGGCGATGGATGGCGACTATCCGCGCTTCTCGGGTTCGGACCATCTGCTCGGCCATGCGCTGGAAACCGCCATCGCCACCGGGGCCGAGACGCGTCTGATCAAGCTCAACGCGCTCAAGTTTCGCGCCTGCGAGGGGTATTACTCGAAGGCGGCGCGCGCCTGCACCTGGCCGTGCTCGATCACCCAGATGGACGAGTCCGATCAGCTCGATCAGGTCTATGAGGCATTGGTCCATTGGGCCGACGCGATCATCGTCGCCACGCCGATCCGCTGGGGCGCCGCGTCGTCGCTCTATTTCAAGATGGCCGAGCGTCTGAACTGCGTGCAGAACGCGATCACCACCCGCAACGAGGTGCTGATCCGCAACAAAGTGGCCGGCTTCATCATCGTCGGCGGCCAGGACAACATCCAATCGGTGGCGGGTCAGATGCTGGGCTTCTTTGCCGAGCTCGGCTTTCTCTTCCCGCAATTTCCCTACATCGCCCATTCGCGCGGCTGGTCGCACGAAGACATGGAGCGCAATGTCGAGGTCTTGCGGTCGAGCGAGGAATTGAAACAGGGCGCCGGCGAACTGGCCGAGCGGTGCCTCGCCGCCGCGCGCGATCTGCTCGCCTCGCATGAGATGACGCCCGAACACATCATGCGCGGCGGCCGCAAGGCCCATCCGCTCGATATGGAATGAGAAGCGAATAGATCGACCGCGGAGACACGGAGAACACGGAGAAAATTTCTTCTCTGTGCCCTCCGTGCCGCCGTGGTGAATTCGTTCTTGTTACCGCTTCTGGAATTTGATGACGTAGATGTCGATCGGGATCTTCGGATTGAAGACCGGGAAATCATGCGTGTCCTGCGCGTTGCGCAGGAAATTTCCCTCGTCGACCAGTTTGAACCCCGCGGCTTCGATTTCCTGCTTCTCGATGGCTTCGTCGAGACGGTGGAAGCTCTTGCCGGTGGTGACCGGCGCGCCGGGGGCGGCCGCGTAATCGGCGACGACCAGATAGCCGCCGGGCCTCAATGCGTCGAACATCGCCTTGTTCATCTTGGCGCGGTCGACCGTCATATAGGTCGTGTCGTGATAGCCGAAGAAGAAGGTGATGAGGTCGAGCGCGGGGGCGCCGGGCGGCAGCGGCGCGTCGAACGGGCGCGGATCGGGAATGACGTTCTTCATCGCCGCATGGTCCATCCGCGCCTTGTAGGCGTCGGTCACGCGGGGCGGTGCGTCGGGCGGATTCTGTCCGAAGACGACGCCGCCCGGTGCCGCGCCGCGCGCCATGATCTCGGTGCTGTAACCGGCGCCGGCCGCCATATCGAGCACGCGCCAGCCCGGCTGCACGCCGGTGAAGGCGAGGAGTTTGACCGGTTCGCGGCGATCGTCGTTCTTGCGATCGGTATCGGTGCGATCGGGCGCATTGATGATCGCGGCGTAATTGATGGCCGTCGCTGGCGTGCCGGCGGTGGTGGTGCCGGAGGTCGTGCAGGCGCCGAGCAGTGCAACGAGCGCGACGGCACCGAAAGCGGCGCGGGCGAATCCTCTCATGTCGTCGTCCTTTTTTTCTGGTGTGGGCCTTGTCGAGCGGGGGCGATCTTGGCGCGGGCCCCGCGTCGCCCGCAACGACTTTCGGCTACACGATTGCGTGTTGGTTTGCTTAAGGATTGAAGCCTGATCCTTGCGGCTCAGGCTTCGGGGCCACGCCACGCAACAAACCCCATCGCGTTGCCGGTTCCGGCGATCGAGCGATAGCAGGGCACGTAATCGACGATATCGACCGGATAACCCAACTCGGCCATCGCACCCGCCACCGGAATCCAGTTTTTGATTTCCGACGTGCCGGACTGAAAGATCGGCTCGCCGAGTGCGGCTAGTTGATCGATGCTCCGTGTCTTCATCGCGTCGAGGAAGGCGTTGTCGACCGACTCGTCGATGACGAAATGACTCAACCCGCCCGAACCGATCAAGGCCACTTTGGCGTCGCTGTCCCACGAGGCAATGGCGCGGGCCAACGCCTTGCCGAAATCGTAGCAGCGCCGGATCGTCGGCTGATTGGGCGCGTAATAGGTATTGATCGCGAGCGGGACGTTCGGCACCACCCGGTCCTTCATGATCTGGCGATAGACGAAGCCGTAGGCGTGCGGGGTTTCGTCTTTGGGCATCTGCGTCATCGAGGCGACGTCGAAACCGTCGGCGGTCAGGCTCTGGGTAATGCGCAGCCCCAACCCCGGCACACCCTCGTGATGCGCGCCGCCCGGCGGGATGTGGCCGGGGATGGCGATGGCGACGCCCGGCGCTGCCCTGGCGATCCGCTCGGGGATCCAGGGATTGTTGTTGATGGTGGTGCCGCGAAAGACGCTGAAGGCGGGGACGGTCGATTCGTCGAACATTTCCATGTGATCGTTGCCGACGATCACCGCGACGTCCGGCTTGGCCTCGGCCCAGATCGCGGCGAGCCGGTCGAGCGCCGCGCGGCAGGCGGCGCTGCGCCGCCGCCAGGTTTCCATATCGATCTCGCGCTCGAAATGCCCGTCCTTGCGCGCCTCGGCGAGCGCGTCGAAGCTCCAGGTTCGGCCTTTGTAGTGATGCATGATGCCGCGATCGAAGATCGCGCGCTGGCCCCATTGCTCGGGCGGCGTCGACAGCATGGGACCATGCGAGGTCCCCATTCCGAGCACGATCTTCGCCATGGCTGGTCCTTTCCGTCGGCCGGATCATAGCGCGACAGCGTGCTCCCGCGCGATTGCCTTGTCGCGCGGCGACGAACGCCTTAAAAATAAGGGGTAAAGCAAGGACGCCGGAATTTTCGATCGCCGCCGGGCGTCAGAGGAAACGAGGTCATCCGATGTTGAAACCCGAAGACAACGAACGCCTGTGCCGGGTCGGTCCCGGAACGCCGGGCGGCGACATGATGCGCCGTTATTGGCAGCCGGCGGCGCTCGCCGTCGAAGTGCCGGTCAAGGACGGCGCGCCGGTGCGCGTGCGCATCCTCGGCGAGGACCTGATCGCCTTTCGCGACAGCAACGGCCGCGTCGGCCTGGTCGATGCGTTCTGTCCGCATCGCCGCGCGCCGATGTTCTTTGCCCGCAACGAGGAATGCGGTCTGCGCTGCGTCTATCACGGCTGGAAATTCGATGCTGACGGCAAATGCGTCGACATGCCGTCGGAGCCGGCGGACTCGCCGATGAAGACGGGGATGTCGATCAAATCCTATCCGACGGTCGAACGCGGCGGCGTGATCTGGGCCTATCTCGGTCCCAAAGACAAGATGCCGGCGCCGCCCGATTACGAATGGATTCGCGCGCCGGAAACCCATCGCCACGTCTCGAAGACCTTCGAGGATTGCAACTGGCTCCAGGCGCTGGAGGGCGGGCTCGATACCGCACACGGCTCGTTCCTGCACAACAACCGCCTGGGCGATAATCGTTTGCTGCGGCAACGCGACGGCGCGCCGAAGATCGAAGTCGAGCCGACCGATTACGGCTACTACTACGTCTCGACCCGCAAGCCGGCCGACAACGAACGCTATGTCCGCGTCTATCAGTACATCATGCCGGCGCAGCAGATGCGCGCCAACATCATGGCGCGTATCGGCGGCCGTTCGGAAACCCCGAAGATCGACGGGCATGTCTGGGTTCCGGTCGATGACGAGCATTGCTGCGTCTACAACTGGACCTACGCCTATGACCGCGCGTCGCCGATCTCGCCCGAGACCTTCGAGAAAATCGAAGAGGAATACGGGCGCGGGCAAAAGGATTTCATTCCCGGCACGTATCATCTGAAACTCAACAAGTCGAACGACTACATGATCGATCGGCAGGCACAGAAGCGCGATACCTTCACCGGGATCAAGGGCGTGAACACCCAGGATTTCGCGTTGCAGGAATGCATGGAGCCGATCGTCGATCGTTCCAAGGAGCATCTCGGTACGTCGGACCGCGCCATCGTGACGATGCGCCGGATGCTGCTCGAAGCGGTCGATGCGGCTTCGCGCGGCGAGAAACTGCCGGGCACCGATCCGGCGACTCATCGCGGCGTGCGCGCGCACGAAGCGATGATCCCGGCCGATCAGGATTGGCAGACCGCTTTCGGCGACGACGTCCGCGCGAAGTGGTGAGGCGCGTTCTTCAATAAGACCGTCATGCCCGCGCAGGCCGGCATGACGGTTGAAGCCTTCGAACGTCGCGTTAGATCTTGATGCCCTTCCAGGCGTGGTCCGGCGGCGAGATGTCGAACACGATGCCGAACGGGTCGCGGTATTTGATTTCGACGGCCATGCCGGCGCGGCCTTCGGTGAGGAACTTGCCGCCATTGTCTTTGATGGTCTGATCCATCGCCTGGAATTCCTTGGGGTCCTCGACCACGAAGCCGATGTGGTGAAGGCCGACGAAATCCTTGCCGCGCTCGTCGCCGGCATCCTCGTCGGTGCGGAATTTGAGCAGCGTCACGTTCATCACCCCGTCCGACATCGAAACGGCGACGTCGTTCTCGTGGAGCTTGGTGAACCCGAAGACGTTCTCGTAGAACGCCGCTTCGCGCTTGAGGTCGTTGACCGTGATCGCGACGTGTCTCAGCTTGGCCGTCATTTCCCACCTGCCTTTGTCTGGAGCCGTTGGTCGCATCCTATCAAAGCGGGGCGCGGTGGGCGAGAGGCCCCGCTCGGGGCCGCTGCCGGCCGATTGTTCGGCTGCGGCGAACGACCCATCCCGCTTTTGCCCGGTTATCCGACCGCATGACCCACCCTATTTCCATGAAGTGAGGCCGCCAAGCGTGGATGCCTCGGAAATTAAAGGGAGTTCATCATGCGTATCAATTCGCTTCTTCAGGCCGGTCTGGTTGCCTTCGCGTTGACCGCGGGTCTCACGGCGGTTGCCCCGGCCTTCGCGGCGCCCGCCAACCAGACCCAGGCTCAGCAGCAATCGAACACCGGCCCCTATGACGGCGCGTGGTTCGAGGCGTCGAAACAGAGCCTCGGCGCCAACTAACGCCGCGATCTGATCTGGCAGAGATGGGGCGGGGCCAGGCGGCTCCGCTCCACCTCTCCCACCGCCCTTTTTCGTTGAAAGCACATCATGAGTACCGCGTTTTCATCCCCGCGCCGCGCGCTCGCGTCGCTCCTCTTCGCCGCCATTGTGGCCTTCGCGCTGCCCGCCCTGTCGCAGGCGGCGCAGGACGCCTTTATCGTGTCGCGACCGACACCGCTCGACATCGCTCGGGCGCGCGAAGCGCTGACCCAGGGCGGTCCCTTCGATCCCACGCCCGAGCGTGCCTCCGCGCCGTGGATTTCGTCCGGCGTCTCAGGCGGAGACGACGCAGGCGCGGCCGCGACCGGCCGGCCGTCGCGTTGACCGCAGGCGATTATCGGCCGCCGCGCCGGGATTTCTCATCCTGGCGGAAAAAGTCGATCAGCGCCTGAAGCGCGGCCGGAGTCTGGCGGCGGCTCGGGTAATAGAGGCTGAGGCCGCTTCCGGCCGGCATCCATCCCTCGAGAACCGGCACGAGCTGCTTGCCGGCGATCGCTGCTTCGACATAGACGCGCGGAATCGCAGCGAGCCCGATGCCGTCGAGAACGGCGCGGCCGACCAGTTCGACGTCGTTGAGGATCAGCGTGCCGCTCACCGGCACCTCGAAAGTCTTGCCGCCTTTCTCGAATCGCCACGGGATGAGCGCTCCATTGGAGAGCCGCATGCGGATGCCGTTATGTTCGGTCAGCTCCTGCGGCGTGGTCGGCCTTTTGTGTTGGGCGAAATAACCGGGCGATCCCACGACCACAGTTCGCATGTCGTCGGTCAGGCGTACCGCGATCATGTCGTGGTCGATCCGGTTCGCCGCGCGAATGCCGGCATCGTATTGCTGCGAGACGATATCGACATTGGCGCTGTCGACGGCGATCTCGAGGCGGATATCCGGATAGAGCGCGGTGAAGCGCGCCAGCATCGGCGCGATCACCGACGGAACAGCCGGCGGCGCAACGGTCAGGCGCACCAGGCCCGACGGCGTGTCGCGAAACGCGTTCACCGAATCGAGCGCTGCCTCGTATTGATCGAGCAGCGGTTTGAGCCTTTCCATCAGCCGTTCGCCGGCCTCGGTTACCGACACGCTGCGCGTCGTGCGGTTGAGCAGGCGCACGCCCAACCGTTCCTCGAAGGCGCTGATGGTTTCGCTCAAGGTCGCGGTGGCGATGCCGATCTGCTTGGCCGCCTTGGTGAAGTTTCGCTGCTCGGCCACGGCCATGAAAGCCGTGAATTCGCCATAGGGCGTTCTGCGCATCTCGACCTCATCGGAGCATTGGTGCGGCGATCATACAAAGCCGGCAAAGCTTCCGCATTGTTCGGCGAGCCCGAAGGACGCATTCGTGCCATGCCGGATTATCGGTCGGCGCGCCCACGCGTATGTAAAGGGCCGAACCCGAACAAAGGAAATCGTCTCATGTCCACCGCCAAAGATATCGCCGTCCTCGTCGGCAGCCTGCGCGCCGCGTCGATCAACCGCAACGCCGCCCACGCCCTGCAAGCGTTGTCGCCTGACGGGTTGCGGCTCGACATCGTCGAGATCGGTCACCTGCCGTTCTACAATCCCGAATTCGACGAAGCGCCCGCGTCGGTGCCGGCCGGCTATGTCGCCTTCCGCAACCGCATCGCGCGCGCCGACGGCGTTCTGTTCCTCACGCCCGAATACAATCGCACCCTGCCGGCGGTTTTGAAGAACGCGGTCGATATCGGCACGCGTCCTTACGGCAAGAGCGTCTGGGCGGGAAAACCTGCCGGCGTCATCAGCATCTCGATGGGAGCATTGGGCGGTTTCGGCGCCAATCAGGATCTGCGCCGCCTGCTCGCCAATGTCGACATGCCGACGATGCAACAGCCCGAGGCCTATATCGGCGAAGGCCACAAACTCTTCGACGGCGCCACGGTGACCGCCGAATCGACACGTCTGTTCCTGCGCCAATATCTCGATCGGTTCGCGGTCTGGACCGACCGCCACGCCGTCGCGCCGGTGGCGGCTTTGGTCGCCTAGGTCAGGACACGATGGGCGAGGGGCTCGCCCTTGAGCCAGCGGGCGAGATTGTCGCCCGCGACCTTGGCCAACCGGTTCGGCATGACCGGCCCCGAGGCGCCCGCCATGTGCGGCGTGATCAGGAGATTGGGCGCATCCCATAACGGGTGACCCTCGGGCAACGGCTCGGGCTCGGTGACGTCGAGCCCGGCGCCGCCGATCGTGCCGGCCTTGAGCGCGACGGCCAGCGCCTCGCAATCGATCACATAGCCGCGCGCGATGTTGACCAGCACCGCGGTCTTTTTCATCAACGCGAGTTCCGGTCCGCCGATCAGGTGACGCGTCTCGGGGCTCGGCGCCAGCGCGATGACCACCGCGTCGACGCGCGGCAAGAGTTCATGGAGCCGCGTGACCGGCATCGACTCATCAGCGTGAGGGTGCGGCAGGCCCTGGCGCGTCACCGCGACGACCTGGGCGCCGAATTCTTTCAGCAAGCGCCCGATCTCGCTGCCGATATGCCCGAAGCCGATGACCGCGATGGTCCCGCCATAGGGAATGGCGAGCGTCGGTCCTTCATGGCGCGCCCAGACATGTTTCTGCTGGGCGGCGAAAAACACCGGAAAGCGTTTTTGCAGGGCCAACAACAGCGCGATCGCGTGGGTCGCGACCGAAGGCCCGAACGCATCGCCCGCATTGGTGATCGGGATACCCGCTGGCGTGCCGTGACGGGCGACCGCATCGAACCCGGCGGACAGAAGCTGAATCCATTTGAGGCGCTTGGCGCGCATCAGCATGCGCGCGACATTGGCCGAATAAAGCGAATCCGGAATGAGCAGCAACTCGGCCGGCTCGATCGCGGCTTCGAGCGCGGCCTCGTCGGCGGTAACGACGATCGGCCCCGCGGTCAACGCGCTGAGCCGCGTGACGATCGGAATCGGATTCTGCATCGCGCGAATGACGATATTCATGCGTCGTCCTGTCGAAATGAAGGCCGAGGGTGTCGCAGCGTCCCGCCCGAGTCAATCGACGCGCGACGCGGGGACCGAGATCTATCGCAGAGCGGCGATCGGCTTGCTGCGGGCGCCGAACGCCTCGATCGTGCCGCCGGCGGAATTTTCCCGGCTGTCGCGAATAAGCTTGGTCAGGGTCTCGCGCAGGAACGTCGCTTCCTCGGGCGACAAGGCGCCGAAGAATTGCATCTCAAATCCCTCGACGTCCTTGTTGCAGCGCGCGAGCAAACTGGTGCCCTTTGCGGTGAGACTGACGCGCAACATGCGCCGATGCGCCGGGTCCTCGACGCGGCGCAGCAGGCCGCGGCGTTCGAGGTCGGCGACGATCTCGTGGCTCGATTGCGGCGCGACGCCGAGCCGCCGCGCGAGCGCGGCCAGGAAGACGCCGTCGCGATGCTCGTTGACCACGCTCAGAACGATGTATTGCGACGGCGTCAGACCGAAGGTCTGCACGACGGCATCGAGTTGCTGGTAATTGGCGAGCTGCGCCTGGCGCAGGAGATAGCTCAGCAGGACGTTTTTTTGCATTCGGTTTTCACCCGCTTGACGCGTTATCAGGTAACCTGATAGGAAACCTGTAAGGTCGCCGGAAATCGAAGTCAAGGTGATCGGTGACGTGACGGCAGGGAAGGAATCGTCGCGGCTTACTTCCCCTCCGGTTTTTGTTAGTCTCCCGGACAGGATCGCAGCGCGTCGCGCAAGCGATTGGGGCCGGGGAGCGTCGCGTCGGAATTGCCGCCGACATCGTTTCGGGTTTTCATCCAACATCGAATGTGAAGGGGAGTCGCCATGCCTGCCGATAAAATGCCTGGGGGAAAGAACGTCCTGGTCCAGATCGAGGACGGGATCGCCTGGGTCACGCTGAACCGCCCGGAAAAGCGTAATTGCATGAGCCCGGCCCTCAACGACGAAATGGTCGAGGTGCTCGACGCACTCGAAATCGACGATGCCTGCAAATGTCTCGTGCTGACCGGGGCGGGCGAGGCGTTCTCGGCCGGCATGGATCTGCGCGAATTCTTCCGCGCCACCGACGGGCTGCCCTACACCAAGCAAATGCGGGTGCGTCGTTCCTCGGCAACCTGGCAATGGCATCAGCTCGCGCATTATATGAAGCCGACCATCGCGATGGTGAATGGCTGGTGCTTCGGCGGCGCATTCACCCCGCTGATCTCGTGCGATCTCGCGATTGCCGCCGAGGAAGCCAATTTCGGCGTTTCCGAAATCAACTGGGGCATCATCCCCGGCGGCCAGGTCACCCGCTCGCTGGTTCAGGCGATGAGCGTGCGCAACGCGATGTACTACACGCTGACCGGCGAGACCTTCAACGGCAAGCAGGCAGCGGCGATGGGCATCGTCAACGAGGCGGTGCCGAAGGCGAAGCTGAAAGAGCGCACCACCGAACTGGCCAAGCTCCTGATCACCAAGAACCCGCATGCCCTGCGCGCCTGCAAAGAGGCGATCCGCGCCACCATCGGCATGCCGTTCGAAGTGTCGGGCGATTATCTCGGCGCCAAGAGCTCGCAGCTTCGCCTCGTCGACGACGAGAACGGCCGCAACCAGGGCCTGACCCAGTTCCTTGACGAGAAATCCTATCGTCCGGGTCTCGGCGCGATGCGCCGCGAGAAGAAGTAGACGTAAACTGAAGGTTCGTTCTTCTCCTCGTCATTCCCGCTTTTGCGGGGGTGACGAGGCGTTGGATTAGAAAAAGCGGAGCTCCGCGTCATGGCTCGTATCGATATCGCGCGACTGATGCGGCCGCGCTCGGTTGCCATCGTCGGCATTTCGCCGGAACCGAGTTCGGCGGGGTTCCTGCTGCTGCGCAATCTCGAACATTATAAATATTCGGGCGATATCCAACTCGTCAGCCGCAATCGCAGCGAGATCGAGGGCCGGCCCTGCGTTGCCACGATCGACGATCTACCCGAGGGCGTCGATGTCGCGCTGCTGCTCATTCCGCGCGTCGCGATCGAAGAGGCGGTTCGGGCCTGCGCGCGGCGCAAGATCGGCGGCGTGATCATCTTCGCGGCGGGCTTCGGCGAAGCCGGCGGCGAATGGAAGGTGGCGCAGGATCGCATCGCGGTCATTGCCGAGGAAGCCGGCATCGCGCTGTGCGGACCCAATTGTCTGGGCATCGTCGATTTCGTCCATCGCGTGCCGCTGACCTTCTCGGCGCAACTGGGCGATCCGATCGACGTGAAGGCCGGTGTCGTGGTCGTCGCCCAAAGCGGCGGTCTCGCCGGCGTCGTGCGGTCCGGTTTGAAGGCCAAGGGCATTCCCGTCACCTGCACGGTCTCGACCGGCAACGAAGCGGTGCTGGGCCTCGAGGATTACGTCGCCCATCTGATCGAGGACCCGACCACCCAGGTGGTCGCGGCCTTCGCCGAACAGATCCGCAAGCCGCAGCGCTTTCTCGAAGTCGCCGCCCGCGCGCGTCAGCTTAAAAAGCCGATCGTCCTGCAACACACGGGGCGCAGCGCCGCGGCGCGCGAATCCGCGCAATCGCATACCGGCGCGATGGTCGGCGATTTCGCGGTGCTCGAAACCATTCTCGCGCATAGCGCGGTCATTCATGTCGAAACGCTCGAAGAGCTGATCGACGTATCGGAACTGATGATGCGGTTCCCCGATGCGCCCACCGCCGGTTGCGCGATGGTGACCGATTCGGGCGCGGTCAAAGGCATGACGCTCGATTTCTGCGCCACGGTCGGGCTCGATCTGCCGCCGCTGAAGCCCGAACTCGCGGCATTGCTGCAGAAAATCATTCCCGATTTCGTCGGCGCCAGCAACCCGCTCGACCTGACGGCACAAGCGATCACCCATCTCGACATGTACGAGAAGACGATGACGCCGCTGCTCCAAGACGACGCCTATGGCAGTCTGGTGCTGACCGCCATCGTTTCGTCGGCGAGCGACTACGCGCTGATCAAGGGCCGCGCCTCGCTGAAGCCGATGATCGGGTCGAAGAAGCCGGTGATCTATGCGATGCTCGGCGACGAGGCCGAGGTGCCGCCGCAACTCATCGTCGAATCGCGCGCCGGCAACGTGCCGTTCTTCCGCTCGCCTGAACGCGCATTGCGGGCGCTCGCGCGCATCACCCAATACGGCCGCGCCCTGGCGCGCGCCGAACAGCGCGTGGCGCCGCGCCCGATCGCGGCGCCGCCTTTGACCCAGCGCGGCACGCTCACCGAAACCGACAGCAAAACCTATCTCGCGGCGTTGGGCCTGAAGATTCCCGCCGGACGCCTGGCAAAGACGGCTGCCGACGCGCGGCAGATCGCCGGCGAGATCGGCTATCCGCTGGCGCTGAAAATCCAATCGCGCGACCTCGCGCATAAGAGCGATGCGGGCGGCGTGCTGCTCGGCATCGCCGATCAGGCCGGGCTCGATGCGGCGTGGGAAAAACTTCAGGCGCTGGCGAAAAGCCGCAGCCTCGCGCTCGACGGTATCCTGGTCGAACGCATGTCGGCCAAGGGCGTCGAGACCATCATCGGCGCGCGCCGCGATCCGCAATGGGGGCCGGTGATCGTCGTCGGGCTGGGCGGCATCTGGGCCGAGGCGTTGGGCGATGTCCGCTTGATGCCGGTGGGATTGAGCGAGGCCGAGATCGTCGACGAAATCGGCAAATTGCGCGGGGCCAAGCTTTTGGGCGGCTTGCGCGGCTCGCTGCCCTGCGACGTCGCCGCGTTGGCCAAGGTGGTATCGCTGATCGGATCGGTCGTCGCCGCGCGTCCCGAAATCGCCGAGATCGATATCAACCCGCTGACGGTCTTCGCCGTGGGCGAAGGTGTGCTCGCGCTCGATGCGCTGATCGTGGTCGCCTAGACGCGGCTAGTTGTTCTTGGCGACGACCCAACCCTCGGCCTTGTAGTTCTCGACGCACATGTCGAATTGCGACCAGGGGTTGACGTCGGCGAGCAGCGAGGCCTGGCACGATCCGGTCTGCTTCGTCACCGGATTCACGAAGGCGACGGTGCGCGGAATATTGCCGGCGCATCCGGCGAGGCAAAGGCCAAGGACTACCATCAACAGGCTGACGTTACGCATCGACGAATCTCCTTGGCCGAATCACAAATCCCGATTCCGAAATTCTCCGGACGACCCGGAATGTCCATCAACCCGACGAGCGAGACAAGTCCGTTCGAACTGAAATAGTTCGGCCGAGCACTTGCTCGCCTCTTGATGCGACGCCTGCCCGATCCCACCTCTCCGAAGCCCGAACGCCGTGTGGTCGGTTGTCCTGGCGCTCATTCGCCGCCGACTCTTAAAAATACCAAACAAAGCCAATTCGTTTTATATAAATCAATGGCTTAGCGAAAATTTCAAAGCCATTCCGCTGGTGTTTCTAATCCGTCTCGAACAGGTCGGGCGGGTCGGCCCGCTTGCCGGGCATCAGATCGTGCGCGGTTATCCCGATCAGGCGGAACGCGGTGCCGTCGAGTTGGCGCAGGAGGGTGGGTGTCACCGCCGCGAGGATGATCTCCTGCTTCATCGTTGGATCATGCAGCCGGCAGGCATGGGTGCGGGTCAGGCGGTCGTGGCGCCGCAGCTTGAGCGTCAATGATCCGGCGGCGAGGTCGGCCCGCGCCAGGCGCTCGGCGACGCGGGCGCAGATTTGCTCGACCTCCGGCGCGATCTGCTCGTAGGTTCGGAGGTCGTTGGCGAAAGTGCGTTCGGCCCCGACCGTGACCGACCGGCCGCGCCCGAAGCCGACGCGGCGCTCGTCCTCGCCATGCGCCTGTTGCAGCAAGCGGCGGCCCCAGCGGCCGAAGCGATGGGTCAGTTCGTCGGCTTTCGCCTGGCGCAATTCGGCGATGGTGGTGAAGCCGAGCTGTTCGAGTTTCGCCGCGGTGACCGGGCCGACGCCGGGCAGGGCGCCGACCTTCATCGGCGCCAGCACGGCGAGCGCGTCGCTGGTGCCGATCACGAAGAAGCCGCGCGGCTTGCCCATGTCGCTCGCCATCTTCGCCAGCATCTTGTTGGGCGCGAGGCCGACCGAGATGGTGACGCCGACGCGTTTCTCGACGAGCAGCGCGAGGCGCGCCAGCGACCGCGCCGGTGGTTCGTCGCTTTCGCTATCGGAGAGATCGAGATAGGCCTCATCGATCGAGACCGCCTCGACCCGCGTCGCCGTCGCCTGCATCAGCTCGCGGATGCGCCGCGATTCGGTGCGGTATTTCTCCATGTTGGGCCGGACCACGCTGGCGTCGGGGCAAAGCCGCAGCGCATGCGCCATCGGCATCGCCGAGCGCACGCCGAAACGGCGCGCGATGTAGCACGCAGTCAGCACCACGCCGCGCACGCTGCCGCCGACGATCACCGGTTCGTCGGCGAGTTCCGGCCGGTCGCGCTTTTCGACCGAGGCATAGAACGCGTCGCAATCGACATGGGCGATGGCGAGCGTCGCCAGCTCGGCATGCGCGACAAGCCGCGCCGAGCCGCAGGCCGGGCATGAGTCGGGCGCCGGCATCGCGACCGGCGCGATCCGGCCGCAATCGCGACAAAGACAGTTCGGAGTCTGAGCCTTGACCTCCATGCCGCATCAAACTACCGTTTTTCGCGGCCCAAGGGGACGGGCTCACAAGGAAAAATCGCCGGTGGATCGCGCGATCCTCATCGTCCAAGCGGTCGAGATCTACGGTGCGATCGGCGCCGTCGTCGCGGCGGCGTTTCTCGTTCTCGGCATCGACCGCGTCGATCCGGGCGCGCGCGGGTCTTACGCGTTTCGGCCGCTGCTCATTCCCGGCATCGTGATGCTGTGGCCCATCGTGCTGTGGCGCTGGTTCGCGCTCGAACGTTATCGGTCCTGACGAAGCCATGCAGCGTCTGCACCGCCAAGCTCACGCGCGCATCTGGATGGTCCTGGCGTTGCTGTTGCCGGCGATCATCGTGCTGGCCCTGGTCATTCGCCAGAACGGCCCGACCGAGGCACCGCCGGTACGGCTGAGCGCCCCCCAGGGGAGCCCGTGAGCGCCGCCTACAAGCCGGTCACCTGGAACGTGGTCAAGCTGGCCTATGACGCGGTGCTGGTGATCGCGGTCGGGCTCTACATCTATCTGTTCATTCACGTCGCGCCCGCTTATGACCGCGTGACGCTCTACGACGACGAGGGCATGACCAAGGTCGCGGCGTTCGGCAGTTGCGCCTTCCTCATGTTCACCTTCATTTTGTGCATCGGTCCGCTGGCGCGGCTCGATCCGCGCTTCCTGCCGCTGCTTTATAACCGGCGCCATTTCGGCGTGCTCACCGCCGCGATGGCGGCGATGCATGCCGAATACGTGATCGAATGGTATTTCGATTACGGCCATATGAGCCGCTGGGTCGAATTCCTGATCGGCAATACGAGCTACGGTCAGGTGCTCGGTTTTCCATTCGAGCTGTTCGGTTTGTTCGCGCTCATCGTGCTTCTGGTGATGGCGGCGACGAGCCACGATTTCTGGCTGCGCTTTCTGACGCCGCCGGTGTGGAAGGCGATCCACATGGCGGCCTATATCGCCTATGCCAGCGCGGTCATTCATATCGCGCTCGGTCATCTGCAGTCGGCCTACAACCCCGTCTTTCTCGTCTGCTTCGTGATCGGCGTCGTATCGGTCTGCGTGCTGCACGCGTTGGCCGCGCGGTTGGACGGGCGTGTCGAGAAAAGTCCGGCGGTGGATGCGGTCGGTGCGCAATGGGTCGAGGCCGGGCGCGTCGGCGACATCGCCGAGGGGCACGGGCTGGTGGTGGTTTTGACCGAAGGCGAACGGGTCGCGATCTTCCGCCATGGCGGCAGGCTCTCGGCGATCTCGAATGTCTGCGCGCATCAGAACGGACCGCTGGGTGAGGGGCTGATCGTCGATGGCTGCGTCACCTGTCCGTGGCACGGCTATCAATACCGGCCCGAGGATGGCTGTGCGCCGGCGCCCTACACGGAAAAGCTCAGCACCTATCGGCTGCGTCTGGCGGGTGACCGCATCCTGCTCGACCGCCACGCCAACCCACCCGGCACCTATGTCGAGCCGGTGACGATCGGAGGCGGATGATCATGGCCGAGGCACCGTTCTTCATCGGATGGAGCAACAAGCTGCCGCGCGCGACATTGGGATTCATGGCCATGGTTTCGGTCGCCGTGATCCTGGTGGCGGGGGCGCTGGGTTTCGCGATCGGCGCCACGGCGGTCGATCCCGGCGGCGGCGATTATACGTTCCCCGAACTCACCATGACCGGCGTGATCGCGGAGCAGCCTTATCCCATTCTGCGTATCGCGGCTGACGCGGGTCATCCGGCATCCCATGCGGTCATGCTGTCGTCCGAAGGGACCAACGGTGCCGCGGGCACGATCGCGGGGTTGGCGGGAAAACGCGTCGAGGTTCGCGGTCTCCTCATCAAGCGCGGCGACCTCGACATGTTCGAGATCGCCGATGGCGGCGTGTCCGAACCTCAATCCGAGGCGGCGCTGCCCCCGGCTTCGGTGCCGCTCGGGCATTGGCGGATCACCGGCGAGATTTGCGACGGCAAATGCTACACGGGCGCGATGCGGCCGGGCGCCGGCTTGGCGCACAAGGCCTGCGCCGGCATCTGCTTCATCGGCGGCGTGCCGGCGGTGTTCGTCAGTACCCGGCCGGTCGAGGGGCAGAACTTCATGTTGATGGTCGACGCCAAGACCGGGAAATTCATCGACGCCTTCCACGACCTCGCCGCCCTGCGCATTTCGATCGAGGGCGACCTCGAACGGGTCGACGATCTGCTGGTTTTCCGGGTCGATCCCGCAACCGCAAAGGTGCTGTGACATGGGCACGTGGCGCGATGCGCTCGGCGCGGCGGTGGTTGGCGGGACGCTGGCCTGGGGGTCCTATGCGTTGTGGTATGCGGCCCAGGATTGGACCCGGCACACGGCGCTGGCGGATTTCCCCTATCTGGTCGGGCTGGGCGCGGTCGTGGCTTTTCTGGGCTTGGCCGAATGGTTGCTGACGGTGGGCAAAACCTGGCTGGGGCGGGGTTCCCATGGTTTGTCATAAGGTCCCGATCCGGCTAGGCTTTCGTCTCGTTCGCCTGTAGAATTCGACCACAACTTTAAGGGAGCGGCGCCATGGCAGTCGACATGCATTTCCATTGGGGGCCTAAAGGTTTCGCCGACGTTTTGCGTCAGCGGACAAGCAAGCCGATGATCCGGCGCGGCGATGACGGCGCCGAATATTTCGATTCGTTTTTCTCCTCGAACAAGCTGCCGCCCGATTTCGACTCTGCCGAGGCGCGGCTCGCCGAGATGGACGAGAACGGCGTCCAACACGCGGTGCTGTCGATCAGCCCGGTGACCGGCATCGAGGCGATGGGTTTGCAGGATTCGCTGCCGCTCGCGCGTGCCTTCAACGATGCGGCGTCGGTCGTTTGTCAGGAACATCCGGGCCGCTTCTCGGCCTTCGCGATCCTGCCGATCGGCAACATGAGCGTCGCGGTCACCGAGTTCGAGCGTGTGATGGACCTGCCGGGCTTCGTCGGCGCGGTACTGCCGGGCGATGGGTTCTTGTCGCAAAAGCGCGCCGAGCGTTTCGCGCCGCTGATGGAAGTGGCCAATCGGCGCAGCGCGATCTTCCTCGTCCATTACGGCAAGCTGCCGGATGACCCGGAGGCGCCGAAGCCCGACGTGACGGATAACAACCGCAACCGTTTCGGCACGCTCGACATGCAGTCGCGGCTGTCCTCGAACATGGTCACGTTCTGCATGACCGATTTCCTGAAGCCTTATCCGAACGTCACGGTGATGAGCCACAATCTCGGCGGCAATATTCCGTTCGAGATCGACCGCATGGATCATCGCACCCTGTGCGACACGCCGGGCGCGGTGTTGCCCTCGGCGCTCGTTCGTAACGCGCCGATCCTGGTCGATTGCAACTCGCTGAGCGGCCGCGCGATCGAGCTCGCGGTCGAGGTCTACGGCGCCGACAAGATCGTGTTCGGTTCGGATGGCACCAAGTTCGGCATGAACTGGACCAACAACGCGATCGCCGAAGCGCGGATTTCCGACGCCGACAAGCGTCTGATCCTCGAAGGCAACGCCAAGCGCCTGCTTGGCCGCGTCAACCAGCACCTCGCCGCGGCTGCGGCGGAGTAGCTTCTACGGCAACAGGCGCGGCGCGATCACGGCAAGGTCCGTGAAGCGCCGCGCCGTCGCTGCCGCGCCCCGGGCCATTGTCTCGGGTCCATAGCCCCATAAAGCGAAAATCGACGGCAACCCGGCGCCTTGCGCGGCGGCGATGTCGTTGGCGTGGTCGCCGGCCATCACCGCGCGGACCGGGTCACCGCCGGCGCGTGCGATGGTGCTGAGGAGATGCGCGGGATCGGGTTTGCGGACCGGGAAACTGTCGCCGCCGCCGATGGCGGCAAAACGGTCGGCGAGTCCCAAGGCTGCGATCAGCATCTGCGCTGCCGCCACGGGCTTGTTGGTGCAGATGGCGAAGCACCAGCCTGCGCCGGCGAGGCTAGTGAGTGTCTCCTCGACCCCGGGATAGAGCGTCGTCGCGTCAGCCGCGTGGGCGGTGTAGTCGACGACGAACGCGTCGAACTCCTCGGGTGACGGCGCAGGGGCATGGCGCGCGGCCAGGGCGCGTTCGACCAGTTTCTGGGTGCCGTCCCCGACCATCGGCCGGACTTCGTCGAGGGTGAAACCCGGCAGGCCCCGCGCGGCCATCAACCGATCGAGCGATGCCGCGAGATCGGGAAGCGAATCGACCAGCGTGCCGTCGAGATCCAGCACCAGGGTTCGCGTCGAGTTCGTAAAAGACGCCATGCGCTGCGATCGTCACCGGGGATGGGGCTCAGAACAGCGTTCTAGCACCATCCCGGTGGCGATGCATGGCCCGCGGGTTGTTGGGCGCTACCGCCCCCGGCGTCCTGCGACCTTGCGCTTGGGCGCGGCCGCTTTTTTCGCACGCGCCGGTTTGGCGGGTGCTTTCTTGCGGGCCGCGGGTGCTGCCTTAACGGCGGCAGATTTCTTCTTGGTGCCGCCGAACAGCTTTTGCGAGGCGAGTTTGGCGCCCGCGCTGAGCGCCTCGAGCTTCGCCCACATGATGCTCGGGTGGACCCGGCGCATAAACGGACCTTGCGCGAAACCGCAATCGGTACCGGCGATGACGTTCTCGCGGCCGACCACACCGGCATAGCGCACGATGCGTTGGGAAATCAGCTCGGGATGCTCGACCACGTTGGTCGCATGGCTGATGACGCCGGGAATGAGGACGCGACCCTTCGGAAGCTTCACCTTCTTCCAGACTTCCCATTCGTGCTCGTGGCGCGGATTGGCGCCCTCGATCACATAGGCGCCGGCCTTCACCCGCAGGATCAAATCGACGATGTCTTCGAGCGGCACGTCGGTCGTGTGCGGGCCCGGCCAGCTTCCCCAACAGACGTGATAGCGGATGCGATCTTCCGGGATGCCGCGCAGTGCGTAGTTGAGCGCATCCATGTGCATCGCGACCCAGTCGCGATATTGCTTGAAGGTCTTCGGCGGCACCTGGCGATCGAAAGTAACCGCGGCGCGCGCGTCGTCGACCTGCACGAGAAGACCCGCGTCGACGATCATCTTGTATTCGGTGTGCATCGCGTCGGCGATGGCGTGCACCAGTTCTTCCTCGGTCTTGTAATACTCGTTCTTGCGGTCGGGGATCGCGCTGGCCGGTGCCGCCACCGGCAGGAAGCCTTCCTCGGCCTTCACCGATTTGAGCGCGGCCTTGAAATTGTCGATGTCGCGCTGCACCTCGGCCTGGCCCGAATAGGCAACCGGTCCGACACACACCACATCGCCGCCGCGCGCTCCGCCGTCGCGGGAATCGAGCTCGGCATAGAATTCGGCAAAGCGCTCGCGGTCGGCGCCATAGGCATAGGGATCGCGGCCTTCCGATGGCGGCCTTGTCTCGAAGCCGGTCAGGCGGTCGACGACATATTGCGACCAGCTGATCGCCTTGCCGAACTCGCCGTCGCTGACCACATCCACGCCGGTCGCGGCCTGGCGGCCGACGATCGAGGCGACGCTCTCGGTCAGGCAGCGCTCATAGGCGGCTTCCTCGTAGGGCTCGTGGCGCTGCTTGGCGCGCAGAAAGGTCAGCAACTCGGGGGGCCGAATGAGGCTGCCGACATGGGTGGTGAGAATTCGCTTGTCGCTACGCTTCATAGGATCCCCTTGTTACCCGCCTGGCCATGGCGGCCGGCCATACAAAGGCGTGCGGGTCGGGGATACAACCATAAACCTGCCCATGCGGGAAGCGGTCCCCGCGTGGGCAGGGATGCGCTATTTCGGCTGGTCGCCGATATGCAGCTCGTGCCAGGGGTCTTTTTGCGCCTCGAAGGTCTGGAAGGCGATGTTGGCGAGTTTGCCGTCGGGCAGTTTTTCGACCTTCCGGATGTAGATGTTCTGAACCAGTTCGCGCGTCGCCGGATCGACCGATACCGGGCCACGTGGGCTCTTCCAGGCATAGCCCTTGGCGGCGGCCATCATCTTGTCGCCGTCCCGCGCCCCGCCGGTGGCGCGCAGCATCTGGAACAGAATCTCCATCCCGTCCCACGCTTGAACATGGACGAAGCTCGGCAGGCCACCGGCCATGTCGTTGCCGTACTTCGCCACCATCGCCGCGACATAGGCCTTGTTCTCGGGATTATCGAGATAGGGGCCGTAATGCAGCGCTGTCACCGTGCCGATGGCGGCGTCACCGACCGCGGGCAGATCGTATTCCGGCGTTTCGCCCGAGCCCATCAACTGGATGCCGCGCTTGGCGAAACCACGCTCGGCAAAGCCCTTGATCGTGCCGGCCGACATCGGTCCGCCCGGCATGAAAGCGACGAGGCAGTTCGGCGCGTTGTCCTGAACCTTCTGGAAATAGCTTGAGAAGTCGGTGGTATTGAGCGGGACCTTGATCGTTTCGAGCATCTTGCCGCCACCATCGGTGAAGCCCTTGGTGAAGGCGGCAATCGCGTCGGCGCCCGGCGCGTAATCGGCGACGAACATCTCGCAGGTCTTGAATTTCTGTTCGAGCGCCCATTTGGCGTCCGGCGTCATCACCTGCCATTGGGTAAAGCTGGCGCGGATCAGGTAGGGCGATTTGTCGGTGACAATGGAGGTTGCTGTATTGAACGCGACGAACGGAATCTTCGCCTCATTGATGAGATCGGGCATGGCGAGAGCGGTGGTGGTGAATTCCAACCCGCCCAAAGCGGCGACGTTGTCGTTGACGATCATCTCCTGCGCCAATTGCCGCGCGCGCGGCGGGTTGTCGCCACCGACGTCGCGATAGACGATTTCGACGGTCGGATTCCCGTTCTTGCCGTTGTGCTGGGCCAGATAGAGTTCGATCGACTGCTGATAGCTCTTGCCCCAATTGGCATAGGGGCCGCTGGTGGTGACGAGAATGCCGAGCTTGATCGGATCGGCCGCGTTCGCGTGGGCTGCCACGCCCACTGCAATTGCAAAAGATAAAATCGCGGCGGAGTGGGAAATCCTTGCCATATCTGCCTCCCTGGGAGCGGCTTGTTTTTGATTGCCGCCTGATCGTCCACGCTATATCAGGGTGCATCGCATTGCAATTTCGCCGTGACACAGTGACGGCGAAAGCGAAGCGGGGGGAGGTCGATACGTGCTGAAGGTTGCGGCGACCGTAGCCGCGTTGGCGGTGGATGGCGTCGCCTACGGCATGATTCTGTTTCTCATGTCGGTCGGGCTCACCATCACGCTGGGGGTGATGCGCATTGCCAATCTCGCGCATTGCGCCTTCGCCATGGCGGGCGGTTATATCGCTTTCGCGCTCGTGCGCTCGGGATATTTCAGCCTCTTCACCGCGCTTCCGCTCGCGGTGGCAGCGACGATGCTGATCGGCGCCGGGCTGGAACGCAGCCTTTATCGGTGGGTCTATGCGACCGGCCAGCTCGGTCAGATCCTGATGACGATCGGCTTGGTCTTCGTTGTCGTGGCGACCGCCAATCTGCTGTTCGGCTCGAACCTCAACGCGATCGCTTTGCCGTCCTGGCTGTCGCAAACCTATTTCTATGGTTCGGTCACGATCTCGGCCTATCGCGTCTTCATCATCGCGGTCAGCACCGGGATCGCCGGCACGCTCTGGGCGATTCTCGAATTCACCGATTTCGGCGCGCGCTTACGTGCGGCCGTCGACAATCCGCGCATGGCGCGTTGCGTCGGCATCGACGTGCCGCGGGTTTTCTCGATCACGTTCTCGGTCGGCTGCGGCTTGGCCGCCGCCGCCGGCATCCTCGGCACGCAGATCATGCCGCTCGAGCCATGGTACGCGCTCGAATATCTCGTGCCCGTCCTGATGGTGGTGGCGGTCGGCGGCCTCGGCTCGCTCAAGGGCTCGTTCTATGCCGCGCTGATGCTCGGCGTGGTCGATACGTTCGGGCGTTATTATGTGCCGGCGGCTGGCGCGTTCATCATCTATCTCGCCGTTCTCCTGCTGCTGCTGTGGCGCCCGCAGGGCGTCTTCGCGAGGGTCTGAACGATGGCCGTGCTCGATCGCGACACCATCAATGCCGTGCGCGAAGGCTTCACCCGCCATCGCCTGTCGTGGATCGACACACTGCCGTTCCTCTTTGCCGCCTTGATGTATTTCTTCGCCGCGCGCTACCTGCCGCTCGGGACCCAGGTGATGATCCAGGTTGCCTTCGCGCTCTCGCTCGATCTGGCGCTGGGCTATGGCGGGATCGATTCGCTGGGGCATGTCGCATTCTTCGGCATGGGTGCTTACGCGGCGGGTCTTTATGCGCTCTATGTGTCGAGCGAACCGTTGAGCGGCCTCGCCGTCGCCGCGTGTATCGGGGCGCTCACCGGTCTGGTTACCGGGCCGCTGGTGTTGCGCGCGCGCGGCCTGACGGTCGTGATGCTGACGCTGGCGATCGCGACGATGCTGCACGAGCTGGCCAATACGTCGGCGATGAAGCCGATCACCGGCGGCGCCGACGGACTCTTCGGTTTCAAGATCGCGCCGGTATTCGGCATGTTCTCGTTCGATCTCTATGGCCGCACCGCCTATTGGTATTCGCTCGGCGTCGTCGCCTTTGTGTTCATTATCTGCAAGCTGGTGGTCAATTCGCCCTTCGGCCTCGCGGTGCGCGGCATGCGTGACAATCCGGTGCGGATGAGAATGCTCGGCGTCAACGTGACCGCGCGGCTCGTTACGCTCTATTGCGTGTCGGGCGCACTGGCTGCGATGGCTGGTGGTCTTTCCGCGCAAGTGACGAAGCTCGTCGGGCTCGACAGTCTCGCCTTTCTCGTCTCGGGCAATGCGCTGGTGATGCTGATCCTGGGTGGTGCCGGTCGCCTCTATGGTGCGATCGTCGGCGCCACCGTGTTCGTGGCGTTGTCCGACCGCGCGGCAGCGATCGATCCGTTCAACTGGCTCTTTGCCGTCGGCGGTGTCCTCATTCTCGCGGTACGCTTTGCGCCGCAAGGCATCGTCGGATTGATCGCCGATTGGTCGCAGCGTCTGGGCTGGGTGAGGCGCTGATGGCCGCGCCCGCCCTGGCGATCGAAGGCATCTCGAAGAACTTTGGCGGTTTGCGGGTGTCGCGCGATATTTCCCTGTCGCTGCCGGTCGGCGCGCGCCATGCGCTGATCGGACCGAATGGCGCCGGCAAGACCACCCTGGTCAATCTGATCAGCGGCCTGCTTCAGCCATCGTCGGGTCGCATCGCGTTGGACGGGGTCGATATCACCAACCTCGCGCCCGAGCGCCGCGTCGGACTGGGCCTCGCGCGCACGTTCCAGATCAGTTCGCTTTTCCCGAGCCTGACCGTCGCCGAGAATGTCGGGCTGGCTTTTGAGGCGCGCTTTGGATTGGACCGCCGCCTCTGGGGCCGCGTGCGCAGCCGGCCGGAGATCGTCGAGGGCACGGCGGCGCTCCTGCAAAGCCTCGGCCTGCTCGAACTGGCGCGCAAACGAGTAGCGGACCTGCCCTACGGCCAGCGTCGGCTGGTCGAGATCGCGCTGGTCTTGGCACTCGAGCCGAAAACCTTGCTGCTCGACGAGCCGGCGGCGGGGCTCGCCGTGTCCGACCGTGGCGCGCTGCTCGATCTTCTGCTGCGTTTGCCCGAGGCACTGACCATTCTCGTCATCGAGCACGACATGAGCCTCGTCTTTCGCCTGGCACAGCGAATCACCGTGCTGGTGGAAGGTCAGGTGATGACCGAGGGCAGTGTCGCCGACATCCGCGCCGATCCGCGCGTGCGCGACGTTTATCTGGGAACCCGCAGTCATGGTTGAACTT
This sequence comes from uncultured Rhodospirillales bacterium, assembly GCA_903828515.1. GTDB lineage: Bacteria > Pseudomonadota > Alphaproteobacteria > ATCC43930 > CGMCC-115725 > CAIKMD01. Next base: position 270,071 of record CAIKMD010000006.1, read on the forward strand.
TTGGGGGCTGAGATTCTGGGCCTCGACGGCGTGACCGCCGGTTATCGCGATACCGTGGTGCTCGAACAGGTTTCGGCAAGCGTCGGCGCGAACGAGGCGTGGGCGGTGCTGGGCCGCAACGGCGTCGGCAAGACCACGCTGTTGATGACGATCATGGGCCTGACCGTTCTGCGCGAAGGCCGGATTCGGTTCGATGGCGGCGACATCACGAATATGGACACGCATCGCCGGGTCCAGGCCGGTATCGGTTACGTATCGCAGGAGCGCGAGATTTTTCCCTCGCTAACGGTGGACGAAAATCTTCGCGTCGCCACGCAGCCCGGCGAATGGACGCGCGAACGCGCCTACGATTTGTTTCCGCGCCTCGCCGAGCGGCGCCGCAATTACGGCAATCAGTTGTCGGGCGGCGAGCAGCAGATGCTGGCGGTCGGCCGCGCGCTGGTCGGCAACCCGAAGCTGCTCCTGCTGGACGAGCCGTTCGAAGGTCTGGCGCCGGTCATCATCGACACGCTGATCGGCGCTTTCGCGCGGCTGCGGCGCGAAAGCGCGATCGCCACGGTGCTGGTCGAACAACAGGTCGAACTCGCGCTTGAACTGACCCAACAGGCGTTGGTGCTCGACAAGGGACAGATCGTCTGGCGCGGCGCCAGCGCCGATCTGGCCGCTGATCGTGACAACCTCGCGATGCTGGTCGGCTTGCAGGAAGCGCGTTAGCGCAGCGGCGAGCCGTCCGGTTTCACCACGCGATTGATGCCCGAGAGGGAATCCGACAGGCTGAAATCGTCGTCCATCTTCAGGCCCATGGCGTCCTCATAGGCGCGCTTGACCGCTTCCGGCTGGCCCTGCTGGAAGACGAAGCGCGTCGGCGAGACATTGTCGAAGACGCTGCTCGACATCAGTTGCTCGCGGGTGAAGCCTTCGACGAATTGCTTCTTGCCGACGATCGGCAAGGGAACGAATTCGCCGATCTTTGGGTCGCGGATCACGGCTTTCGGATCGCCGCCTTTGGCCATGGTCTCCAGGTCTTCGAAGAAGCGCTTGCGGATCATCATGATGCCCTGGTCGCTGCGGGCGAGATGTTCCTGCGTGCGGTCGGCGATCGGGCCTTGCCCGACCCAGGCCGCGAAATCCTGGTTCATCACGCCGCCGGTCAGCCATTCGCCGGTCTTCGCGTCGGTGACGGGTCCGATCCAATAGGGGATCGAATTCTGAACGTAAGGCTCGCGATCCTGCGGCACGCGGTTGAAGAACCAGCCGACCGAGAGCGTGGTCTCGTCGTCGATCGGGACGCGCCATTCGAAATGCCCGCCGGTGAACAGGCAATTGGGCCACAGGCAGACGCGACCGACGGTCCACAGCGGATTGTTCTCGTCGGTGTCCTCGCGCACGCGCTTATAGGTGAAGCCGTAATCGAATTCCTCGAAGCCGATCTTCACATGTTTTGCGCCGTAAGGTCCGGTCTTGCCCTTCAGCCGCACGCCGCCCCAATTGGCGTGCATCCATTCGAAATGCACCGGGTCGATCGAGTTTTCCTGGCACTGGAACCAGTTGCACGGGATGGTCGAGAACACGATCTGCACGAAGCCGTTCTTCCACTCGAACGGTTCCCAATGGGGCAGGGCCGGCGCCGGCAGCGGGCCCATATAGGCCCAGAGCAGCCCGGCCTTGGCCTCGACCGGATAGGCCTTGATCGGCGTGCGATCCTTGTACCGCGAGTTCGCATCGAGCGTGTCGTCGAAAGGCTGTTCCAGGCATTTGCCGGTCTCGTCGAACAGCCAGCCGTGATAGTGGCAGCGCAGGCCGCATTCCTCGGGAAAGCCGAAGGACATGTCGGCGCGGCGATGCGGGCAGTGGCGGTCGACCAGCCCGTAACGGCCCCCGAGGTCCTTGTAGAGGACCAGGTTTTCGCTCATCAGGCGCACGCGCTTGGTCGGCTTTTCGTCGAGTTCGGCGACCGCGGCGATCGGATACCAATAGCGGCGCATCAGCTCGCCCATCGGCGTTCCGGCTCCGGTTTCGGTCAGGATCTTGTTGTTGGTTTCGTTCAGCATGCGTCCTCTCCCGCGACGAAAAAACCTTGTCCGATAGGCTTATAGCGTGCGCCGATAGCCGCCGCTTTGAACTGGCATAAGGCGGTTTTGCCGAATAGTCTCGTATTTTAAGCCGCCACAAGGGACGCGACAAATGAAGTTTGGCCTGTTCGACCATGTCGACCGCAACGATCGGCCTCTCGCCCAGCAATTCGACGAACGGATCGAATTCGCGGCCGCCGCCGACGCGGCCGGGTTCTATGCCCTGCTGGTCGCCGAGCATCACGGCACGCCGCTCAACATGGTCCCCAATCCGGCGGTCTATCTGGCCGCCGTCGCGCGCGCGACCAAGCGCATCCGCCTCGGCGCGCTGGTGTTCCTCCTGCCGCTCTATTCGCCGCTGCGCCTGATCGAGGAAATCGCGATGCTCGACCAGTTGAGCCATGGCCGGCTCGAGTTCGGCGTCGGCCGCGGCGTCTCGCCGTTCGAGTTGAATTTCCACAAGGTCAATCACGACCAGTCGCGCGAAATCTTCCTCGATGCCTATGAGTGCATCCTGAAGGGCCTGACCAGCGAAGAGCTCAATCATGCTGGTCCGTTCTTTACCTACAACAACGTGCCGATGGCGCTCAAACCGCTGCAGAAACCCTTCCCGCCGGTCTGGTACGCATCCTCGGCCGAATTCGGCGCGCGCTGGGCGGGCGAGCGGGGACTTCATTTCGGCACGCTCGGCAGCATCGAACTGGCGAAGAAAAACATCGATGCATTCAAGGACGCCTTCGCCAAGGCCGGGAGCAAGGTGGCGCATCCGAAGCCCGAAATTTCGGGCGGCATCGTGATGGGCGTCAACCGCCAGCTTGTCGTCGCCGATACCGACGCCGAAGCGCGCAAGATCGCGCAGCCCGCGCACGAACAGCACCACGAGAAGATCACCTGGCTGGTGAAGCGCAATGTAACCAGCATCAACTATACGCAACACATCGTCGGCGGTTTCGATGCCGCGATCGAGTCGGGTTCGGTGATCGTCGGCAGTCCCGATACGGTGCGCAAGGAAATCGAGCGCCAGGTGAAGGCGATCGGCGTCAATTACATGAACTTCGCGATGTTCTTCGGCAACATGACGCTCGCCGACGCGCTGCGTTCGCAAAAGCTCTTCGCGACCGAGGTGATGCCCAAGCTGGCGTCGCTCTGATCGATGGCCTAAAACCTCCCTCGGTCGATCGATCGGGGGAGGGCGCGATGCGATGGGTGGTGGCGCTGTTGGCCGGGATCGCGATGTTGATCGCGCCGGATCTCTCTTTCGCTCAATCCAAATCCGAACACGGGCTTGCCGCCGTCTATTCGGGAAAATTCGTCGGCCGGCGCACGGCCAGCGGCGAGGTGCTCGATCGCCAGCATCTGACTGCGGCCCACCGCCAATATGCCTTCGGCACCCAGGTGGAAGTGACCAACCGCAATAACGGCCGCTCGGCGGTGGTCACGATCAACGATCGGGGTCCGCACAGCCGGCGTTTCGCGCTCGATTTCTCGCCCGCGGCCGCGAAGGCGCTCGGCATTCGTGGCACCGCGCCGGTCGAATACCACGTCGTCTCTGCGCGATAGTCACGCCTTGAATATTCTTCTGACACCGGCCCGCATTGGGCCTGTCGAAATCAAAAACCGCATCGTCATGCCGTCGATGACGACGCGCGGTGCGGACGAGGAAGGCTTCGTCACCGAGGACACCATCGCCTATTACATGGCGCGGGTGCGTGGCGGCACCGGCCTCGTCACGGTCGAGATGGCATCGCCCGAGCGCGCCGGCCGTCATCGCCGGCGCGAACTCGGCATCTATGACGACCGTTTTCTGCCGGGGCTGACGCGTCTCGTCGATGCGATGCATGTCGGTGGCGCCAAGGCCTCGATCCAGTTGGGTCATGGCGGCGGCCACACCCGCCGCGACATTTGCGGCGAGACGCCGGTGGCGCCCTCGGCGATTCCGCATCCGGTCTTCGAGACGACATTCGAGGTCATCGTGCCCGAGGCGATGTCGAAAGCGCGGATCGATGCCTGCGTCGCGGCTTTTGCCGAAGCGGCGCGGCGCGCGCAGCAAGCCGGGTTCGACTGCGTCGAGATCCACGGCGCGCATGGCTATCTGATCTCGCAGTTCCTCACACCGTTCGAGAACCGGCGCACCGACGAATACGGCGGCTCGCTCGAGAACCGCGCGCGCTTCGGGCTCGAGGTGCTGCGCGCGATCAAGGCAGCCGTACCGGGCATGGGCGTGATCTATCGCATCTCGGTCGAGGATTATTTTCCCGAGGGCATGCCGTGGTCGGAAGGCAAGCAGGCGGCGATCTGGATGGCCGAGGCGGGGGCCGACGCCGTTCACATCGCGGCCGGGCATTATCGTTCGTTGCCCTCGGCCGCGCGGCAGATTCCGCCGATGGCCTATCCCGACGCGACGTTTCTCGACTACGCGGCCGAGATCAAAGCGGCGGTCAAGGTTCCGGTCATCGCGGTCGGTCGGTTGGGCGATCCCGTGCTCGCCATGGCGGCGGTGGAAAGCGGCAAATGCGATTTCGTGGCTTTGGGCCGCACGCTGCTGGCTGAACCCGAATGGGTGGCCAAACTGGCGCGGGGCGAGCCGGGGCGGCGGTGCCTGGCCTGCAACACTTGCGTCGATGAAATGCGCGGCGGCGCGCGATTGGGTTGCGTGGTCAATGGCCGCGCCGGGAAAGAAGTTCTCTATGCCGACGCGAAGCCGCCGCAGGGCGAGCGGATCGCCGTGATCGGCGCGGGGCCGGCTGGCCTGACCTATGCCTCGCTGGTCGCCGACGGCAACCAGGTCACGATATTCGAGCGCGATGCCGTGCCGGGTGGCGCGTTCCGTTATGCCGGCAAGGCGCCGTTGTTTCAGGACGTCGAGGCGAGCGAACGGTCCTTCGCGCGCTACATCCAACAACTCGTGCTGGCGTGCACGGCCAGGGGCGTCGATATCCGCTATGGCGCCGATCCGGCGCGCGCGCCGGCCCTCCTGAGGGGCTTCGACCGGATCGTGATCGCCACGGGCGCGCGCTATCGCTTTGGCCTCGGGGGGCTGGCAATGGGCCTGCTCGATCTCGGCGTCGGGCATTGGCCGGGCCTTAAGCAGATATTCTCCCATCCGCGCTTTCGCGACTGGTTTTATCACCGCGCGCGATACGGCACGGCCGCCGATGTCGCGCGCTGGGTGCCCTCGGGTACGAAGCTTCAATCGATCGGCGACGCGGTGCGGCCGGGGAAAAGCAAGCCGGCGATTTCCAGCGCGTTCGAAGCAGCGCTGCTCGGCACCACGTTTTAACCCGCGATCCGATGACGCAGTTTCCGGCGATTTACAGCCGCGCCGAAACCGCTTAGCTTGCGCCCCTCATGAATCCCCAGGAACGCATCGTTATCGTCGGCGCCGGACCGGTCGGACTGGTCACCGCGCTGTGGCTCGCAAAACTCGGCACGCCCTCGCTGGTGCTGGAAACCTCGGCGACGGTGCCGCGCGACCTGCGCGCCTCGACCGTCCACCCGCCGACTCTCGAAATGCTCGAGGAACTGGGCGTGCTCGATGAGTACAAGGCGATGGGCGTGATCGCCGATCGCTGGCAATTGCTCCATCTCTCGACGCGCGAGCGGGTGGTCTTCGATCTCGGCATGATCAAGGACCACACGCGGCACCCCTATCGCCTGCAATGCGAGCAGCACAAGCTTGCGCCGCTGCTCAACGCGCGCGCTCAGGCGTCCCCGTTGGTCGAGATCATCTACGGCGCGACCGTGACTTCGGCGTCGCAGGACGCGAACGGTGCCACGGCAGTCGCCGATATCGGCGGCGAGAAGCGCGAATTTTCCGGCGGCTATCTGGTCGGTGCCGACGGCGCACACAGCGCGGTGCGCCAGAGCCTCGAATACAAGCTCGACGGCTTCACCTATCCGGCGGCGACGACGCTGATCACCACGACCTTCCGCTTCGAGGATCACATCCCCGAATTGCTCGGCGCGAATTACTGCTGGACCACCGACGATGCCGGTTCGATGTTCCGCCTCGCCGACGAATGGCGCTGCACGTTCTATCCGCGCCCGTCCGAGCCAGCCGACATGGAGATGACGCCCGACATCCTGCAAAGCCGCATGCAGGGCATCCTGCCGCGCGACGTGCCCTATGAGATTCGCGAGCAGCGCAACTATGTTATTCACCAGCGCATCGTCGACAATTACCGCAAGGGCCGGATCGTTCTTGCGGGCGATGCTGCGCATCTGACCCCGCCGACCGGCGGGCTCGGCATGAATGGCGGCATCCACGATGCCGTGAACCTCGCCGAAAAGCTCCATCGCGTCATGCGCGGCGAGAGCGACGATCTGCTCGATCTCTATGTGCGCCAGCGCCGGCCGGTTGCGGTCGGCGAAATCCTCGCGCAATCGCATGCCAACCGCATCCGCATGCAGCTCTGGGATGCCGAGGAGCGCAAGAAGGTGATGGTGGAAATGCATGCCATCGCCGACGATCCGGTGCGCGCGAAGGCGATGCTGCTGCGCAGTTCGATGATCGACGGATTGCGCAAGGCCGCCGAAACGGCCTGATACGGTGACGAAAGCCCGAATTAAGGGTCAGTTCAACGATTATCTTAGCCGTATGTGGTGGAGCTGAAACCCAATGGGCTTCCCCCTTCGATTCTAATGATCGAAGTGCTGCGGCTCTGGTTCTTACCCACGTCGGCTTCGATATTTTGAAGCAAGAGCTGGGCTTAGCGAAGCAGTATCTCCTTGAGGACCTTGTGAGCGGTCTTTCCATAGATCAGCGCGCAGATCGGTCGCATAACTATTATATTTGTGTCGGTAATGACCTCGGTGGGCTCTGTGATAGTCGGCTTATGTTCACTAAAACTGATAAAAGAAAATGGGACAGAAATTCTGCCTGCGACTAAAAGATGCACATCGTTTTGCAAACTCTTTGCTTCCTCTGGTGACATGCGAACGTCTGCCTTTCCGTCGGTAATGGGGTATTTGCGCGGCGGTGGCGTTGGCCAAAGATGAGTGCCGTCAGCCCTTGCTAAGGCGACGCCGAGTTCGGTCGCGTCCACTCTCGATACCTTTCTCGTCACACCAAACGCATTAGAACCGGAGTATCCTCCGATCACAGTTTCCTTGTGACTTAAGTATGCAATCTTAAATGAACGCCGATCTTTCGAATCAAATTCCTCGGGCGTTTCTAATATACTTGAAGGCTCATCCGCGGACCCGGAGCCGATTTTAAGCAAGCCCTTATCTGCATTGAATTGCGTTTTTAGTTTTCCAACATCTATAAAAAGTTCGGGCGCTCCATAGTGATCGACAAGGTAGGTCTTTTCGAATTCTAATACCCAGCGCTGTTGCCTGCTCTCAAATGCTTTTGTCGTCTCGTAGTCGTCCTTTTTTGGTGCGGCCTGTAACGCGCGGTAAATGTCCCATACGTCATTTTCAACTAAAACTTTGCCGCTTGTTATATGATCGGCGCAGATTTGTTTGTTACCGCTACTGGTGGATTGCGCCTCACCCACGGTCATTGGTCCCGCGAAGACCACAGCTAAAATTGTTAGAAGACCAAAACGTCTGGTGCTCGTTATTTTCATTATTCTGTCCGGAATTCTATTTTTGTTTTCAATGAACTCAGCGAATTCCAGTAAGTTTTTCCGGAATCTTACTAGCCTTATTGCGCCGGCGTCGCGACCGGTTCCTTCGCGGCCGGCACGCGCTCGCGGAAATAGGGCAGCACTTCCTCGGCGATCGCTTCCTGATTGGCCTTGGTCATGTCGCGCGGCAGCGTGCCGAACTGCGTCTTGGTCAGGCTGGTGTTGAACCCGGCGAGGTCCTGATACTCGGCCAGCCGCTCGCGCACCGTGGCGGGCGAACCGACGATCACCACGCCCATGCGAACCAGATCTTCGGCAGTCTGAATCTTGCCCGAAGTCTGGATCTTCGCGGCCGCGACGCGCTTCATCGAGTCGATGCTGGAATAGCCGGGCGGCAGCAGCATCTCGAACGGCATGCCGAGGAACCGATTGGCAAGGGCTTCGAGATGGGGCTTGGCCTCTTTCATGGCCTTGGCATCGGTCTCGGCGACATAGATCGAGTTGGACCAGGCCAACTGGTCCGGGGTCGCCTGATAACCGGCCTTCTCGGCTTCGTCGCGATAATGCTGGAAAAAGCGCGCGACGATCGCGATGGGCGACAGGGTCTGGCAATAGGTGTAACGCATCTTCGCCGCCCATTGGATCGTGCTGGACGAACCCTGTGACGGTATCCAGATCGGCGGATGCGGGGTCTGGTAGGGGCGGGGCCAGGGATTGACGTAGTTGATCTCGAAATGGCGGCCGAGATAGCGGAACGGGCCCGGCTCGGTCCAGGCGCGGATGATCAGTTCATGCGCCTCGTTGAAGCGCGCCTGGCTGTCGACCGGGTTGATCCCCATCGAATGATATTCGGCGCCGATGCCGCGCACGAAACCGGCGATGAACCGACCCCGCGTGAGGTTGTCGAGCAATGCGTATTCTTCGGCGACGGCGAGTGGGTTCTGCAGCAAGGGAAGCGCGCGGCCGAGGATGGCGATCTTCGCCCGTTTGACCGATCGCGCGAGCGCACCCGCGAGCACGCCCGGCGTCGGCATCAGTCCATAGGCATTCTGGTGATGCTCGTTGAGCACCACCCCGTCGAAGCCCAGTTTGTCGGCGTATTCGAGCTCATCGAGATAACGATGATAGAGCTCGGCGCCTTTCTTCGGATCGTATTGCGAATTGGAGAAGGTGACCCAGGCCGAACCGTTCTTGGCGATCGCATCGAGATCGGCGTCGGCGTAGGGCATCAGGTGGAAGTTGAAGATCTTCATGGGCCCCTTCTCCTCGCAGCCGCGTTATCAGTTATAACGCGGCGTCTTGTGCAGGTAGAACTTGCTCATCGCCGGCCGGTACTGCGCCATGATGTCCTTATCGAGGTCGATATCCGGCTGTTGACCATCGGGCACCAGCGAGAAGTACGGCGTGGTCTTGGTCGCCTGATCGAACTCGTCATGCGCCGCCTTCAGCACATCGGGCGATGTCATGAAGTCGAGGACCGAGCCCGCGAGCGCCTTGGCGCCGGCAATTTCGCCCTTATGCGCGATCGTGCTGGTCGGCGTAACCGCCGCGACCCAATTGTGATACGGGATGCCGGGCACGCTGGCGGGGAAGGTGTAGACCACCGCCGGTACGACCCACGAAATATCACCGCTGTCGTTCGACGCCGTCGATTGCGGCCGCGATCCGACATCCGGAAGCGTCGTGGCCAAGCCGATCACCGGTTTGTCTTCCGCTTTCTGGAAATCGCGCGCGAACTTCTGCTCCTCGTCGCTCCACTTCGGCAGGCCGACCGCGGTGTAATTCTTCAGCACCACTTGCGCCATTGCCTTGTTGGAAAGCGCCGGCCAGGCCGAGGCCTGGTAGATCACGTCATGGGTGGTGCCGGTCATCAGATCGGCGCCCTTGGCGATGTTGAGCAGCTTGTCGTAGGTGGCCCTGGCCTTCGGCATGGTGGCGTCGCGGACGAAATACCAGATTTTGGTGAAGTCGGGGATGACGTTCGGCTGGATGCCGCCATTCATGATCGAACGATGGATGCGATAGGTCGGCTCCATCTGTTGGCGCAGAAAAGCGACGCCGTTATCCATCAACTCCAGCGCGTCGAGCGCGTTTTTGCCGTCCCATGGATCGACCGCCGCGTGCGAACTCTTGCCGTGAAAGGCAAACTGGACGCCGATGGCGGCATAGTTCTGCAGGCCCCAGCCGGTGGTGAAGTTCTCGCCGATATGGAGATAGATCGCGGCATCGACGTCTTTGAAGGCGCCGCTTTTGACGATGAAGGGGCGGCTGGCGATCTCTTCCTCGGCGGGGCCGAAGTTCAAGGCGATGGTGCCGGGCAGATGGTATTTGTCCATCACCTGCTTGACCGCGAAGGCCGCCGCGGTGGCGACGCCGCCATGGGTGTTATGGCCTTCCATGTGACCGGGGGCGCCCGGGATCAGCGGCTTATGCTCGAACTCGAGCGGCGTTTGCGAACCGCCCGGCAGAGCGTCGATCTCGGTTTCGATGACGATATAGGGATGGCCCGAGCCGTAGCTGGCCCAGAAATTCGTCGGCATGCCGGCGCCGCCCATCTCAACCTTGAAGCCGGCGGCTTCCATCGTGTCCTTCAAGAGCTTGGTGCTCTCGGTTTCCTGCATGCCCATTTCGGCGAAATAATAGATCGAATCGGCGATGTCGTTGATTGTCTGCGTGTTCTTCTCGACGATCGCATAGGCATCTTTCTTCTGCTCATCGGTCGCTGCATATGCGGCCGCCGGCAAGAAGGCGAGCAGCGCCGCCGCTGCCAGGTAGTGTCCAAATCGAATCGTCATTATGTCCCCTTTGTTTTCAATCGCCCGCAGAAGCGGCCTTGTCGAACTGCCCGGAAATCGCATCGTCCGGGAACTCCGCCTGCAGGCGTGGATAGACGTCACGCGCAAAGGCCCGGATCCCCGCCACCGTTTCGTCATGGCCGAGATGACCGGCCTGACCCATCAGCAGCAGATGCCCGAACCCACCGACGTGATGATAGAAGGTCTTGATCTGCTCGAAAACCCGGTCAGGGGTGCCATAGAACATCGTGCCGTTGGCGACCGCGCCGTCGACCGTGGTATTGGCGCCGAAATTGCCGAAACCGCCGCCCGCGGCGTCGCCCAGCATCGCCTGCACATTGACCGCGATGGGGCTGTAGCCGGGCGGGTTGCGGAACCACGGCGAAACCTTGTTGGCGGTGATGTACCACAGCAATTTCTCGGCCCCGGCGCGTGCCTTGGCGTCGCTGTCGGCGACATAGACCATGGCGGCATAGGCGAGGCGGTTGACCGGCACCGGATCGCTCTTGCCCGCCTGATGCCAGCCCTGGCGATAGGAATTGTAGATCGCCGGCGTGCCCTTGAAGCCGGTGAGGAAGGTCGCCTGGACGAAGCCGTGCTCGCCGACGCGGGTCGCACCGCTGGCGCTGGTCGTGCTGACCCAGACCGGCGGATGCGGGGTCTGATAGGGGCGCGGCCAGATATTGATGTTGCGATGATGGAAGAACCGGCCCTCGAAGCTGGTCGGTCCGTCATGCCCGGTCCAGGCCTGGATGATGAGATCGAGCGCCTCCCAATGGCGCTCGTTCATGCGCACCGGATTGCTGTTGGCGGGCAGGATTTCGGTCGGCACGCCGCGGACGAATCCGACTTCGAGCCGGCCTTTCGACAGCACGTCGATCAGCGCCATCTCCTCGGCGACGCGCACCGGCTGGCGGCGGTTGGCGATCGGATTGCCGAGGATGAGAAGCCGCGCCTTCGAGGTGATCCGCGCCAGTGCGGCCAAAACCAGCGGCGCCGCCGGATCGACGCAGGTCGCGCTCTGATGATGTTCGTTGAGCATGATGTTGATGCCCTCTTCCTCGGCGATCTGCCATTCGGTGAGGAAGCGGTCGTAAAGCTCGGCGCCCTTTTTCGGATCGTAGAGGCGATTGGGCAGGGTCACGCGGATCGATTCGTATTCCTCGGCCGGCGGCAGGTAGGGATAGGCGTTCTCGCTGAAATGCCAGGCTTTCATCGGGCTCAGACTCCCGCATCGAGAAAGGATGAAACCTTCGCGGCGAATTCTTCCGGCTGCTCGACATGCGGCAAATGGCCGGCGGCGGCGATCGTCTCGCTCCGCGCGTTTGGTACCAAGGTGGCATAACGCTGCATATAGTCGGCCGAGCACAAACCATCGCTCGCGCCGCGCAGAAACAAGGTCGGCATGGTCAGCCGATGCAGGCGATGCTTGAGCTTGGGGTTGTGCATGTAGGGTTCCCAGACGAGCAGCGCGAGCGTCTCGTTGTTGCGCGCGATGACGCGCATCTGTTCCTCGCTGAGCGTCTTGAGGTCGATCCGGCCTTTGGCGGGATCGTGAAACCGAAGCCTCAGCATCTGTTCCTCCGACATCGCGAAGATATCGGGAATGTCGAGCTTCTCGCGGCTGCCGGTCTTCACGCCGACCGGGCCGACCAGGATCAGCTTTTCGATGCGCTCGGGCGACTTGGTCGCCATCTCGGCGGCGATCCAGCCACCAATTGAGCAGCCGACGATGCGAACGCGCGCCAGATCGAGCCGGTCCATCAGCTCGAGATAGAGATGCGCGATGTCGTCGATACTGTCGATCCAGTCGGGCAGGCTCGAATGGCCGAAACCCGGATGGGACGGGGCGATCACGCGATGGCGCCGGGCGAGCAGGCCGACATAAGGCTGCTCCGGCTCGAAGCCGCCGCCGCTATGAAGGAACAGCAAGGGCGTGCCGGTGCCGTCTTCGTGCAGCTCGATATCGACGTCGCCCAGTCTCAGCGTGGTCTTCTTCATCGGGCTTCTCCCTCGGCGGCGCGTTTGGCGCTTCTGCCGGCTACTATTTCATCGCGGTTGAGCCGAGGCAAGACTGCGCGCCGGCGCACCGGCGATTTCGGTGACCAGCTTGTTGAGGATCGCATCGGCGAAATTGTCGTAGTCGTCGACCGGGATCACAAAGGAGCCGGGTCCGCCGATCACATATTGCCGGTAATAGTCGGCGAGATCCGGCTCGATCCACGCGATCGGCAGGCCGTTGATGACGACGCCGGCCTTCACCGCATCGTCGCGCGCGAATTGCGAAGGCCGGCCCGAATTGTTCGAGCCGTCGCCCGAGACGTCGATGATGCGCCGTTGCCCGCGATAGGGACTCGCCGCCAGCATCAGCATCGCATAATCGATCGCGCCGCTGAGCGAAGTGCCGCCGCCGAAAAGCCGGCGCGGCGCGGCATCGATGGCGGCAGCCAGCGCTTCGATCGAGGCGGCATCGGAAATTTTCATCCAATCGACGACCACGACATGAAGCGACGGTCCGGTCCATTGGGACATCGCCACCGCGACGGCGCCGCGCGTGCCGGCGCGGATTGCCTGCAGAACGCGCGGATTGCGGAACGCCGCGGCGTAGCCGCGCTTTTGCAGTTCGAAGCGCGTCTGGTTGACGCTGCCCGAGGCATCGACGGCGAGGACGAGCTGGAGATCGACCGGCGTTGTGGCCGCCGGGGCAGACGGCGGAGTCTGCGCGCGCGCCGCGCCGCCGGCCATCAGAAGGACGACGGCGAGGCAGACGCGCAGGCGGGTCACGAGGCGAGGCTCTTCGTCGCCATCTCGTAGGTGTTCTTGCTGAGTTTCGGCAGGGCAAGAACGCGTTCGAGTTCTTGTTTCATCCGCGCCTGACGTCCTTCATCGTAACGCCGCCATTGGCCCAGCGGCTGAATCAGGCGCGACGCCATCAGCGGATTGAGCGCGTCCAGCGTGATGACCTGATCGGCGAGGAACGCATAGCCGCCGCCCGTCGCATCGTGGAAACGCAGTTGGTTGGCTTGGGTGAAGGCGCCGACCAGCGCGCGCATCCGGTTCGGGTTCTTGATCGTAAAGGCGGGATGATGGGTCAGTTCCCGCACCCGCGCGAGCGTGCCCGGCAACAGCGACATCGCCTGGAGACTGAACCATTTGTCGATGACCAGTTCGTCTTTCTGCCAACGTTCGTAGAACGCGGCAAAGGCCTCGGCACGCTCGGGCGTGTCGTATTCGCCCAGGACGCCGAGCGCCGCCAGAACGTCGGTCATGTTGGCCTGGGCGTCGAACTGCGCCTTGGCACGCGCGATTCCCGCCGGTCCCTCGGCGAGCGTCAGATAGGCGAGCGAGACATTGCGCAAGGCGCGCTTGCCGAACGCATCGCCGTCGGTGCGGAACGCGCCGGGCATGGCGAGCCGGTCGTAGAGCGCGGCGAATTCGCCACGCAGCCCACGACCGATCTCGCCGCGGGTGAAATCGCGCGCCGCATGGATCGCGTCGACATCGACGACGTTCATCTGGTCGGCGAGAAAGGACTCGCCCGGCAGCACGATGGCTTCGGCGGCGAAGGCGGGATCGGCATCGGCGCGCGCCAGGGTCCGGCGCATCTCGGCGATCAGATCGCCGTCGAGCGTCAGAGGCTCGCCCTTGCGGAAGGCGGCGACCATGCCGAGCAGAAGATGGGTCGCGACCTGCTGGCTGGCTTCCCACCGCGCGAACGGGTCGGTGTCGTTGAGGGCGAGGAATTTCTGCCGCGCCAGGGGTACGCCTTTGATTTTTACCGGCGCCGAGAATCCGCGCAGCAACGACGGCACCGGTGCGGCGGCCACATTGACGAAGCGGAAGCGTTGTTCCGCGTCGTTGACGACGAGAACCCGCGTGCCTTGGCGCGACGCGCGTTCACCCTCGAGCTGCGTCGCCATTTCGACGCCGTCGGGGCCGAGCAGCGCCATCGCGAGCGGCACGACCAAAGGCGTTTTCTCGCTTTGCCCCGGTGTCGGCGACGTCTTCTGGCTGATGGTCAGATCGTAGGTCTTGGCGGTCGCGTCATACTTGTCGGCAATCGAGATTTCAGGCGTACCGGCCTGTTTGTACCAGCGCATGAAGGGGCCGAGATCGATGGCGTTGGCGTCGGCCATCGCGGCGACGAAGTCCTCGATCGTCACCGCTTGTCCGTCGTGGCGCTTGAAATAGAGGTCCATGCCTTTGCGGAATCCCGGCTTGCCGACCAGGGTTTCGATCATGCGCACGACTTCGGCGCCTTTGTTGTAGACCGTCGCCGTATAGAAATTATCGATCTCGATGTATTGCGCCGGCTGGACCGGATGGGCGAGCGGCCCGGCATCCTCGGGGAATTGCGCGCCGCGCAGGCGCCGCACGTCGCCGATGCGCCGCACCGCGCGGCTGCTCATATCGGCCGAGAATTCCTGATCGCGATAGACGGTCAGGCCCTCCTTCAGCGAAAGCTGAAACCAGTCGCGGCAGGTGACGCGGTCGCCGGTCCAGTTGTGAAAATATTCATGGCCGATGACCGATTCGATGCCCTGGAAGTCGATGTCGGTCGCGGTGTCGGGCTTGGCCAGCACGTATTTCGTGTTGAAGACGTTGAGGCCCTTGTTCTCCATCGCCCCCATGTTGAAGTCGCTGACCGCGACGATGTTGAAGACGTCGAGGTCGTAGGAAAGGCCGAATTTCTCCTCGTCCCATGTCATCGCGTGCTTCAGCGACTGCATCGCATGGGCGCATTTGTCCTCGTCGCCCTGGCGAACCCAGATCGCGAGCGCGATCTTCCGTCCGTCGCTGGTCGTGTAGCTGTCCTTCAAGGCGACCAGATCGCCCGCCACCAGGGCGAAGAGATACGATGGCTTGGGCCACGGATCGACCCATTTGGCCCAATGCCGGCCGCCCGTGCTGTCGCCGTGATCGTCCGGATTGCCGTTCGAGAGCAGCACCGGATATTTCGCCTTGTCGGCGAGGATCGTCGTCGTGAAGCGCGCCATCACATCGGGGCGGTCGAGAAAATAGGTGATGCGGCGGAACCCTTCGGGCTCGCATTGGGTGCAGAAATTGCCGCCCGATTTATAGAGGCCCGAGAGCACGGTGTTGTTTTGCGGCTCGATCCTCGTCTCGATGTCGAGCACGAACTGATCGGGTACGGCGTGAATGGTGAGCGATTCCGCGTCGACCTGATAGGAGTTACGTCCCATCGCCTGACCGTCGAGCGCCACTGATACGAGTTCCATCTCCTTGCCGTCGAGTTTCAGCGGCACGGTCGGATCGGATGCGGCGGGATTGCGGCGCATGCCGAGGCGCGCCTTGACGCTGGTCTTTTCCTCGCCGAGATCGAAGACGAGATCGACCGTGTCGATCAGGAAGGCTGGCGGCGTGTAGTCGGCGAGGCGGATCGGCTGATGAGGGACGGCATCGCGCGAGGCGTCGGGCATGGCATCACCGCTACAAAGGGATAAAAGCCGAGCTTAGTCCGCGTTTCCCTTGAGTTGAAGGCTTGCCGCACCCGGCGCATACTCGCGGTGTGAAAAGATGGCGAGGAGAGCCAGGATGAGTTTCGACCGTCGGGAAATGACCCTCGCCACCGGCCCGGTCAGCTATTTCGTCGGCGGCACCGGCCGGCCGCTGCTTTATCTCCATCCGGCGGGCGGGATCGCTCCGTCCGGGCCGCTCGATGCGCTGGCGCGGACCCGGACGATCTACATGCCGGTGAGCCCCGGCTTCGACGGTACGCCGCTGCATCCTGGGATTACCTCGATGGAGGCTCTGGCCGACCTCGCCGCGACCTTTGCCGGCACGGTGATCGGCGAGCGCTGCGACGTGCTGGGTCAGTCGTTTGGCGGCTGGGAAGCGATGTGGCTCGCGGCGAAGCATCCGGATCAGGTCGATCACCTTGTCCTCGAGGCGCCGGCCGGCGTGCCGGCGGGTGGCAAGGGCGGCCTGCCGTCGGATCCGGCCGAGGCGCGACGCAAGCTTTTCGCCTACCCCGATCGCGCACCGCCGATGACCAAGCCGGCCGAGCAGCTTCAGGGCAATCGCCGCGCGTTGGAACACTACCATGCGCTGTCGCTGTCCGATGCCGCGTTGCCGGGCCGGGTCGCTGATATCAAAGCGCCGACGCTGATCCTGATGGGGACCAAGGACGAGATCATTCCACGCGAAACCGGGCAGTTTCTCAAGTCGGCCATCGCCGGTTCGCATCTCGCCTATGTCTACGATGCCGCGCATGTCATCCAATCGGACCAGCCCGAGCGCTATTTGCGCATCGTCGGGTCGTTTCTCGAACGCGGCGAAGCGTATATCGTCAATTGGGGCAACAGCGCTGCGTCCGCCATGCCCGGCGGCGCCCGCGCGAGCGCCTAAGCCTGGAGGGATCATGGACACCACGGTAACCGGCCACATCTCGGACAACACCGACGACATGCGGGCCCAGATCAAGGCGAAGGCCGCGGTCGCAGGTCAGCCGAGCTTCTTCCATTTACGCGCGCAACTGCCGCTTCAGGGCCGCACCGATACGCCGATGGCGGCGACCGATCGGATGTGGGTGGTGTTGAAGACCTATGCCCATGACGGCGAAAACGAGCTGCACGCTCATCCCAACGAGGATCACGTATTCCTGGTCCTGCAGGGCGAGGCCGATTTTTATGGGCCGAAAGAAGAAACACGGCGGGTCAAGAAATTCGACGGCATCCTGCTGCCGCGCGGCACGTTCTACTGGTTCCGCGCGGTCGGCACCGAGCCGTTGGTGATGGCGCGGGTCGGTGCGGTCGTCGATGCGGCCCAGGACGCATTGGCGCGGATCGATTCGAAGGGCGAGCCGATGGACGGCAATTCCGCCGCCAACAAGACCCAACCGGTCATTCTCGATGAGAAAAACTGGTTCGAGTAAGGCTCGGGCTCAATCCAACGGGTTGACGCGGTCGAACGCGGCCGCCGCCGCTAACGCGGTTCCGAACAGAACATAGTCGTGTCGCTGCCGACGCGCCGGAAGCCGATGCGGGGAACCCGTCGCGCCTGGTTCGGTTTTGCGTGGCTTTCGTCAAGAAACGGTCGCAATTCCCGCCTAGGTTCGGCCAGGCAGGAAGAATAAGAGTTATCGATGAAGCAGGACGTTGTTTATCCGGTTCGCGCGGCGGTTTTCGGCTTGGCATTGATGGCGATTTCGGGGGTCGCGCGCGCCGATGATGGCGATGCGCCCCTGGTGCCCGAGGATTGGAGCATCCATGCGCAAACCACCTTCATCGAACAAGGCAATCTCCGCTTCACATCGCCTTATCGCGGCACCAACAGCCTCGATCCCGCGCCGCGCGGCCGCGAAAGCTGGACCGGGACGCTTTATCTCGGGCGGCGCCTGCCGTGGCAGGGCGGCGAGCTTTATTTCAATCCCGAGTTCAATCAGGGCTTTGGCCTCAGCCGCACGGAAGGCGTCGCCGGCTATGTGAACGGCGAGGCACAGAAGGGCGGTTTCGACAATCCAAAGGCCAATGTCGCGCGTCTGTTCGTGCGCCAGACCTTCGGACTGGGCGGAGACGAAGAGGATATCGCGCCCGCCGCCAATCAGCTCGCGACGCGGCAGGCCATCAATCGTATCACCGTGACCGCTGGTAAATTATCGGTCACCGATCTGTTCGACACCAACGACTATGCCAACGATCCGCGCACCGATTTTATGAACGGCAGTATCTGGATCGCCGGCGCGTGGGACTATCCGGGCGACGCGAAGGGTTATACCGACGGCATCGCGATCGAATGGAATCACCCGTCCTGGGCATTGCGTGCGGGCCAGTTTCTCGAACCGAAGATCGCCAATAATCGCGATCTCGAGCCGCGTTTCTGGCACAGTTTCGGTTGGGTCGCCGAACTCGAGAACCGTTATTCGATCGCCGGTGCGCCCGGCATATTGCGGACGTTGGTTTTCGCCAATCGCGCCCCGATGGGCAGCAACGACCAGGCGGCGGCGAATGGCGGGAACATCGTCGTGACGCGTCGTTCGCGCTGGAAGCCGGGTTTCGCGCTCGATGCGCAACAGGTCATCGTCGGCGACCTCGCCGCCTTTGGCCGCTTCAGCCTCAGCAACGGTCACAGCGAAAGCTGGGCGTTCGAAGACATCGATCAAAGCACATCATTGGGTTTGAGCCTCAAGGGTACGTCCTGGAGCCGCCCGCACGATACCGTGGGGCTGGGCGTGGCGCAGAACGAACTCACTCAACAGCACCGCAGCTATTTCGCCGTCGGCGGTCTCGGCATTCTGGTCGGCGACGGGAAGCTCTCTTATGCGCCCGAGCGGATTCTCGAAACCTATTACCGTGCTCAGATATTCGACACGGTGTCGTTGAGCGTCGACTATCAGTTCGTCGCCAATCCTGCGTACAACGCGGCGCGCGGGCCGGTATCGATCTTCGCCGGCCGCCTCCACATCGAGTACTGATCAGGCCGCGCGGTAGCCGAAGCGCCGGACCTTATCGAGGTCGGTGCCTTCGATGCGCAACAGTTTCGTCGGCCCGTCGCGCCGGGGCGAGTGCAGATCGCCTTCGTTGTAGAGATGCGCCATGCCGGGTTTCAGGGTGTAGGCGCGGGCAAAGCGCACCTTGCCCATTTTGCCTTCGCCGGCGGGCTCGATCAGCGTCCAGTCGCTCATCACGGTCTCACCCTCGGCCTGGCCATAGATCGCCCAGGACGGCCCGTGATCGTGCGGCTGGCTTTCACGCGCATCGCTATAGACATGGGCGCAGACGCAGAAACCGAGTTCCTTATCCTGATAAAGAACGTCGCGCTGGCCGGTGCCGGGCGCGAAATACCGGGCGATGAAATCGCGGTCCTTCACGGCCTCCTCGACCAGGGCGCAGACCTGCTTGCGGCCCGCGGGACCCGGATCGGTCTTGAGGACGCGATGACACGCGGCCGCGAATTGTTCGAGCGTCATACTCATGACGGGACTCGCTTAATCGTTGCGGTGATAGGGAAAGCAGCGCTCGCGTTCGAGGGCAATGCCGAAATGCTCGCCGAGTGCCTTGATCGCGTCGCCTTCGCCCGGATAGGGGTCGGCGTTCGCGGGGCCGACGATGATGATGCGAGTGGCGAGATCGTCCTTGCCGCCGGGCGGCAACATCGCGGTGACATGCGCGACGCCGTCCTGGTCGCGCAACGTCAGGAACAGCGGCATCTCGCGCTGGATATGCGCCTTGAGGCCAATCTCCTGCTCGAAAAAGGTTTTCGACGGAGGCTGATAGGTTTGCGACGCCCTCTCACGTTCGAGTCGATAATATTTTTCGACCGCATGGCGCATGATTTCGGATTCGCGCGCGGCCTCCATCTCGGTCTCGAGTCGAAACCAAGTCTTGCCGTTGGGCGCGTCGACGACAAACTGCATGGTCCGTGGTCCCTCCGTAACCGGTGCGGGATGATGAAAGTCTAACCGGGTCGCGAAACAAGGGAAAGGCGAGAGTGTTGACCCGTGTCGCCACCCCATTCTATAGGCGCGAGCGATCGAGGCGCATGAAATGACTGTAATCCCGGCCCGCCGATCTGATTTTCCCACGCCCGTGGCGGAAGTCCGTATCGTGCATAGTTCCGACGTCCACGTCGCCGAGACCGTGGTCGAGGCGGTTCATGACGGTGACGGCACTGCCGGGCTGCGCGTCGTCCTGGCCGCCGCGCGTGGGCTCGGCGCCGATGTCGTGGTCCTGGCCGGCGACACGTTCGAAAACAACCGCCTGCCGCTCGACCTGCTCGATCGCGCCAAGGGGCTGCTCGCGGCGGCCGGTATGCCGGTGGTGATCCTGCCCGGTAATCACGATCCGGCGATTACGGAATCGGCCTTCACGCGCGGCGGCATTGCCGATTTGCCCCATGTTCATGTTCTGGGTGTCACCCATGACGAGGCGGTGCCGTTTCCGGCGCTCGGGCTCGAAATCTGGGGTCGGGCGCATCGCGATTACGACGACATGGCACCGTTGATCCGGTCGCGCCCGCGTTCGAGTTTCTGGCAGATCGCGATGGCGCACGGGCATTACGAACCTTCGCCCAATCGCGATACGCCGTTGCGTCCCGGCTGGCTGATCGGCGATGCGGAACTCGAGGCGACGGGCGCTGATTATGTGGCGCTCGGCCACTGGAACCGGCACATCCGCGTCGGCAATGGCGATATCGCGGCCTATTACTCGGGCTCGCCGGACCTCGCCGGTACGGTCAATCTGGTGCGTCTCACCGCCGAGGGAGCGGTGGTGGTCACGCGCGAACCGGTCGACTGGGGAAGGCCCTAAACCCGGAATCCGCCGCGCTTGCGGCCTTGCGAGACGTCGAGGAACATCTCGTCGAGCGTCAGGAGACGCTTGGTCAGGCCCTGCTCATGCGAATAGCGCAGCAGGGTTTCGAGGGTGATGGTGTTCTGCGCGGTCAACCCATTCTCCCATGGATCGGGACCGAGGACGTCCTGCTGTTCCTCCCAGGCCTCGCGGTACCAGGCGAGCGGCACCATGCGCGGATTTTCCAGCCGCTTCATCGCGAGGTTCTTCGATTTGTCGAAGGCCCGATAGAGATTGATCGCGATCCAAGGCGCGCGTTCGATCACGTCCTCGCGAATCGCGACGACATGCATGATCGGGAAAATGCCCGTCTTCTTGAAATAGGCCTGCTCCTCGGCCTTGTGGTCGGCGAAGAGCCGCGCGACGCGCTTGTCCTTGGCGAGGAACGGTTCGATGAAATCGGAATGGATGACGGCGTCGAGCTCGCCCGTCACCAGCATCGCCTCGACCGATTTGTCGTGCGGCAGCCGGGTGAGCTTCAAATCCGGCGGCGGCACGAATTCGACGTCCTCGTCGATCTCGGCGTACCAGTCGATCGATTTATGCGGCACGCCGTATTCGCTTTCGAGGATGCCGCGCATCCAATGGATGGCGCTGACCTGGAAGGATTTGACGCCGATCTTGCGGCCGATCAGGTCGGTCGGCTTGGTGATGCCCTTGGTCGTGTTGATGAAGACAAAGCCGTGGCGAAACCGGCGATGCGGAAACACCGGCAGCGCGCGAAACGGCAGGCCTTGATCGCGCGCGATGATGTAGGACGAGCAAGAGCATTCGGCGACGTCGAACTCGCGGTTGCGCAGGAATCGCCAATGCCGCGTCGAGGAATCCATGTCGGTCAGGACGGTGAGGTCGATGCCGTCGGGCGCGGCCGCGCCTTCTTTCAGCGCGCGATGGGTTTCATAGTCGCCGATCGCAAGGGTAAGCGGCAGCTTCACGTGGCGGCTCCCAACACCCGATCGATCATCGCGCCCGCCTCGCCGAGGTAATTCGCCGGATCGACCAGTTTCGCCAGTTCGTCGCGCTTCATGTGGCGCGCGATCTCGGGATCGGCGGCCAGGAGATCGAGGAACGAGCCCTTCGTGGCGATCGCCTTGCGGCAAATGTCGTAGACCAGATCATGCGCGCGCTGGCGGCCGAGATGCGGCCCGAGGCCCATCATCACCGCTTCCGACACGATCATCCCACCGGTCAGGTCGAGATTGGCGCGCATCCGCGCGGGATCGACCTCAAGTCCTTCCATCAGGGTCTTTGCCTGGTTGAGCGCGCCGGCGGCAAGCAGGAAAATCTCCGGCATGGCGATCCACTCGATTTCCCACGGGCCGGTCGAGCGTTCGTGATCCTCGATCATCGCGTCGAGCAGCGCCGCGACGTTCTGCCTGACCATCGCGGTACAGGCGACGATGTAGTTGCAGGAGATCGGATTGCGCTTTTGCGGCATGGTGCTCGACGAGCCGCGCCCTTCGGCGAAAGGCTCGAACACCTCTTCGACTTCGGTCTGCATCATCAGCTTCACGTCGGTAGCGATCTTGCCGAGCGTGCCGGTGACGAGACCGAGGAAACAGCCGACTTCGGCGAAATTGTCGCGCATCGTGTGCCAGGCGATAGCCGGCTGGCCGAGGCCCAGCTCTTTCATCAATTCGGTCTGAACCGCGAGACCCTGCGTGCCCAGCGAAGCGAGGGTGCCGGCGGCGCCGCCGAATTCACCGACCAGGACGCGCGGACGCAATTGTTGGAGCCGAGCCTGATGGCGCTGGAACCCGGCCAGCAACGTCGCGGCCTTGAAGCCGAAAGTGATCGGCACGGCCTGCTGAAGATTGCTGCGGCCCGCCATCGGCGTGTCGCGATAGCGTCGTGCCAGCCCGGCCAGCGCTTTCGAGATCGCGGCGATCTCGCTTTCGACGAGGTCGAGAGCCTCGCGAATCTGCAACACGGTCGCGGTATCGGTGATGTCCTGGGTCGTGGCGCCCCAATGACACCATTCGCCCAATCCGTCGCGGCATTTTTTGACGAGTTGCTGCACCACCGGAAGTACGGGATAGCCGATGCGCTCGGTCTGTGTTTTCAGCAGGGCCATGTCATAGGTATCGGCCGAGCAATGACGGACGATCTCTTCGGCCGCGTCCATGGGGATGATACCGAGCCGTGCCTGGGCGCGCGCCAGGGCTGCCTCGATGTCGAGATATTTTTGGATGCGGTTCTCGTCGGAGAATATCTGCCGCATCGCCGGGGTTGTGAAAATGTCGCGGAAGATCAGGGAATCGAGCGCAGTCGCCGGCATCGTCACTCCTTGAGACGGGCTAGACCAGCCCGGTGATATCGCGCAGGACCGGGATCAGATCGCCGATGAGCGATTGCGGCCACGGGAACGCAAAGATCCGGTCGAAGACGAGATAGACCGCCACGGTCGCGATACCCGACGTCACGGCGGCGTTGGTGAAGCGTTCGGAGAATTCGAGCCACATCAATAGGAAGACAAGCAACGCCAGCGATGGCAGCAAGCCGATGACCGCGCCGAGGATGAGGAACCCGACGAACCAGCCGAAGATCCGCAGGCCGACGATCCCGAAACCGCCGGTCAATGTCGCGGTCGTGCCGTCGGGTAGCGACGGCGCTTCGGCGGGGCCGGTGGGCATCATGGCGGGATCGCCGAACAATTCGGTGACGAGGTTGAGGACCGCAAAGAACAGCGCGATGGTCATCGCCGCGATCGGCACGAACCGCGCCGCCGGCGGCCAGGCGAAGCAGGTCGAGAATCCGACGAGGATGACGGCGATCAGCGCGAGCGAGAACGCGGTATCGGTGCCGAAGCGCAAGGCGCCGAATTGCAGTTTGCGGAATGCTGCGATCGTCACCGCGAGATGCTTCTTGAGCGGCGGCAGGATCACCCAGGCGGCGCCGACGAAGACCGCGAGCACGACCGGCCGCACCGCCCAGGCCGCGCCATAGATTTGACTCGAAATGAAGAAATAGCGTTCGAAGATGCTGCCGAGGACGAAGCCGAGGATCAGCGGCGGGCGAGGCCAGCCGAGATGTTTCATGATCCAGCCGATCGCGCCGAAAAACACCATCGAGTAAAGATCGCCCCAGCTCTGCGAGCCTTCGAAGGCGCCGAGCGAAATCACCATGATCACCAGCGGGACCAACACGCCGGCACGCACGACCGCCAGCCGGGCGAACAGGCCGCTGCACGCCAGGCAGACCACCGCGCCGATCACATGCGACAGCGTGAGAGTCCAGATGATCGAATAGGTGACGTCGAGATGTTTGGTGAGCATCTCGGGTCCCGGCACCAGCCCGTGCATCAGGAACGCGCTGAGGAGCAGCGCCATCGATGCGCCCGCCGGCACGCCGAAGGCAATGGTCGGGACCAGATGCCCGCCCTCCTTCGCATTGTCCGACGAGATCGCGGCGATGACGCCACGGACGTCGCCGCGGCCGAAATTCTCGGTATTCTTCTCGGTCCGCACCGCATGGCCATAGGCGATCCAGTCGATCACCGCCGCGCCGAGGCCGGGTACCGCGCCGAGGAACGCGCCGAGCGTCGAGCAGCGCAGGATCAGCCACCAATTATCGAGCGCGTCGCGCAGGCCGAGCCACTGGCCGGCAAAATCGATTTTGGCGTCCTTGGCATTCGAGGCGATCGAGGTGCGCGCGATCGCCATGTCGACGAGTTCGGGGATGGCGAAAATGCCCAGCGTGAACGGCACCAACGGCAGATGATCCCAGAGATAGAGCGAACCGAAGGTCCAGCGCAGCGTGCCGGTCTGCGCGTCGCCGCCGATCATCGCCAACATCAGTCCGAGACCGGCGGCCGTCAGGCCCTTCAGCGGGGCCTTGCCGCTCAGGACACTGACCATCGAGAGCCCGAAGATGCAGAACGACAACAATTCGGGTGAGGCGAGATAAAGCACGATCGGTCGCAGCACCGGGATGGCCAGCGCGAGAAGCAATGCGCCGAAGATGCCGCCGATCAGCGAGGCGCCATAGCCGGCGCCGAAGGCGCGCGCGGCCTCGCCGCGCTTGGCCATCGGATGCCCGTCGAGGACCGAGGCGGCAGCGCCCACGGTTCCGGGCACACCGAACAGCACGGCGGGGATCAGATCCGAGATCGTGGTCACCGATGCCATGCCCAACAGGAGGGCAAAGGCCGAGAACGCGTCGAGGTGATAGGTAAAGGGAATGAGGATGGCGAGCCCCACGACCCCGCCGAGGCCCGGAATGACGCCGAGCGCCAATCCGATCACGACGCCCGCGGTCATGATGAGAAGGCGGGCCGGCTCCATAATCAGCGCCAGCGCGTGAAGTCCCGCTTCAAGCATGACTTTTTTCCCCTGTCCTCCCGGGCGCTACTAAGCCCGCCTTTTGGGCCGAGGTCAACGAGGGGCGGCGGGCCTAGCGGGCGAAATCATCATTCGTGAAGAGGGCAACCAGTTCGATCCCCTCTTTGCGCAGATTGTCGCGCGCGCCTTCGAGCCGGTCGACGATGGTGACGATCTTCTTGACCGTGCCGCCCTGCTCGCGGATCGCCTTGACCGCTTTCATGGCCGAGCCGCCGGTGGTGGTGACGTCCTCGAGCACGATCACCGTGCTGCCGGCGGTGAAATTACCGTCGATCAACTGCTTGGTGCCGTGATCCTTGGCTTCCTTCCGGACGAAAAAGGCATTCAAGGGACGCGCCGGCCAGCTTTTCATCGCGACGGAGACGGCGATCGGCACCGCGCCCATTTCGAGCCCGCCGATCCCGGTGAAGCTCTTGTCGTCCTTGACCAGATCGACGATCAGCTCGCCCACGAGGGACGCACCCTCGGGATCGAACATCGTCTTCTTCATGTCGAAGAAATATCCGCTGGCAACGCCGGACGCCAAGGTGAAGTTGCCCTTGAGGAGCGACTTGTCCGCGATGATATCCCGCAGGCGGTTCTTGCCGTCATGCGCCATCGATCCGTCTCCTTCGCCGTTGTCGTTTGAGGACTAGCCGATCGCTCGCCGGTGCGTCAATGCATCACCGCGCCGCCATCGACCACGATGGTTTGTCCGGTGATGAAGTCGCTTTCCGCCGAGGCGAGAAACACGCAAGTGCCGACCAGATCCCCAGGCACTTCCTCGCGCGGGATCGCCCGCGACTTCGCCATCCCGATCAGCATCTCGGCGATGTCGTTGCGGCTTTTCATGTAGTCGGTCGAGGTGAGGCCGGGTGCGATCGCGTTGCATCGGATACCGTCCTTGCCAAGCTCGTTCGCGAGCGACCGTGTCATGGCGATAATCGCGCCTTTGGTCGCGACATAATGCAGCATATGGGTCACGCCTTTGAACACCGTGCCCGAGCTGACGTTGATGATCTTGCCGTAGCCTTGGCGGCGCATCACCGGCAATGCGGCCTTGACGCACTCGAAGGCGCCGCGGACGTTGACCGCAAAGACTCGGTCCCATTCCTCGGAACTGAGTTCATCGACCGTCTTGTGGACGAGCCGCGCC
The DNA here is from genome assembly GCA_903828515.1 of uncultured Rhodospirillales bacterium. GTDB lineage: Bacteria > Pseudomonadota > Alphaproteobacteria > ATCC43930 > CGMCC-115725 > CAIKMD01. Next base: position 296,296 of record CAIKMD010000006.1, read on the forward strand.
GCGAGGGCCGCGTTGTTGACGAGGACATGAACGCCGCCGAAAGCCTCGTCGGTACTGCGTATCAGCCGGGCGACGGCCTTGGGGTCGGACACATCGCAGACCTGGCTCATCGCCTCGCCGCCGGCATCGCGGATCGCGCGTACAACGCCGTCGCCGGATTCGAGATCGGCGATCGAGACCTTGGCGCCTTCGGCCGCGAGACCTTTTGCATAATGTTCGCCGATGCCTGATGCGGCGCCGGTGATGATGGCAACGCGTCCGCTTAGTCTTCCCATGATGTTCTCCCTTTGAATCCCGCGTTAAGCGGTGACGATTCCGTCTTGTGTCAGCACCCCAATCTCTTCCTCACTGAGGCCCGCTTCGAGCAGGATGACGCGCGAATGCTGGCCGATGTTCGGCGGCTCAAGGCGCAACCCCGGCCGTTGCCCGTCGAGTTCGATCGGCAGCTTCGGGAGCTTGGTCGTCACGCCGTTCGGGAGCGTGGTCTCGACGAGGCCGCCTTGATTGAGATGCGGGTCGTCGAACAGATCTTCGACATCGCCGACCGACGCAAAGGGCAGGCCCGCACCCTCGCAGCGTTTTTCGATCTCGGCGCCGGTGAACGTGCCGAGCAGTTCGACGAGGATCGGCACCAGCCAGGGCTTGTGCTTGACCCGATCGACATTGGTGGCGAGACGCGGATCGCTGCCCAAATCGGGACGCTCGAATGCGGCACAGAAACGCTGCCACAGATTGTCGCTGGTGGCGGCGACGAAGAGTTCCTTGCCGTCGCTGCTGGTGAATATCTGATAGACGCCCCAGCCGCCGCGCCGCTCGGGCATCGGCAGAACCTTTTCGCCGGGGTTGAAGGCGCTGCCCGCCATATGCGTGCCCATGACATAGGCGGCGGATTCGTAGAGCGCGCTTTTGACGAGTTGTCCCTTGCCGGTGCGGTCGCGATCGCGCAACGCCGCCATGATGGCAACCGCTGCGAAGGTGCCGCCCATGATGTCGATCACCGACGCCCCGGCCCTGAGCGGCCGGCCCAGCGGCCCGGTCATATAGGCGAGCCCGGACTGGAACTGCACCACCTCGTCGAGCGCGGCGCGGTGCTCGTAAGGGCCCGAGAGGTATCCCTTCATCGCGCAATAGATGAGGCGCGGGTTGATCGCCGACAGGGCTTCGTAGCCGCAGCCCAGCCGGTCCATCGTCCCGACCGCATAATTCTCGATCACGATATCGGTCTTCGCCGCGAGCTGATGGATCAGCTTCAAACCAGCGGCGGATTTGAGATCGACGGCGAGGCCGCGCTTGTTGCGGTTGAGGAAGGCGAAGAACCCGCTGGCGAAACCGCCGAGGCCGCGCGTGGTGTCGCCGCCGGCCGGCTCGACCTTGATCACGTCGGCGCCGAGATCGGCCAGCACCAGCCCGCCGCTTGGCCCCATCACGTTCTGGGTGAATTCGAGGACACGCAGGCCGGCCAAGGGACCGGGACTCGGTTGGGTGGGCGAGTGGGCGGCGTCGGACATGGCGGCGTGAACCCTGTTGCGAGCGACGGGTTGGACTTTACAATGATCCCGCCCGAAAGGCACAGGAACCGAACCCATGGCCCGTCTCACCGCCGCCTTCGCCACCTCGCACAGTGTCATGCTGACCTGCGAGCTCGAGGATTGGCTGACCAAATTCCGCGACCGCGACGACCGGTTGCCGTTTTACGACAAGCTCGGCAACCGCATCACCTGGGAACAGGCTTTGGCCGAGGCGCCAAAAGACGCGGCCAAGCTGATCACGCCCGAGGCGATCACCAAGCGCTTTCATGATACGCATCGCGCGATGGACGAGATGCGCGACCGGATTCTGGCAGCGAAGCTCGATGCGCTGATCATTTGCGGCGACGATCAGTATGAGCTGTTCAACGACAATAACATGCCCTCGATCGGCATCTATTACGGCGACGAAATCGTCAACGCCGCGCGGCCCGAAAAACCGGACCCCGATTGGTACAAGACCGCGCAGCAGCGCCGCGCGGAAATCGGCGGAGCAGTCGCCTATCCGAGCCATGGCGCGCTTGCTCTGCATCTCATTCGTGGACTTTGCGATTCGGGTTTCGATATCACCGCCGTCAAGACGATGCCGGAGCACGAGCACGAAGGTCATGCCTACTCCTTCGTGCATCACCGCTATTTGCACAGCGCGCCGGTGCCGATCATCCCGGTGTTTCTCAACACCTATTACGCGCCAAATCAGCCGACGCCGAAGCGTTGCGTGGCGCTGGGCCGTGCCATGAAGCAGGTGGTCGAGGCATTCCCCGAGGATCTGCGCGTCGGCATCATGGCCTCGGGCGGCATGAGTCATTTCCGGGTCGAGGAGGACCTCGATCACTCGATCTTCGACGCGATCAAACGCAAGGATCTGGAGTTCCTCGGCAACCTCAAGCCTTATCGGCTGCTGGCCGGCAGTTCCGAGCTGCGCAACTGGATCGTCGCCGCGGCGGCGGCCACCGATCTTGACGTGAACTGGAACGCTTATGTGCCGGGTTACCGCACCATGGCGCTTTCGGGCACCGGCCTCGGCTTCGCGAGCTGGAGCTGAGTTAAAGCCCTTTCAGCGCCGGCATGGTGTGGCGCTGGAATAGCTCGATCGAGCGCAGAACTTCCGCCTCGCTCAAATCGCCGAACGCGAATTGCCCGACCAGATAATTGACAGTCGAAATCTCGGCCTGCTCGCGCAGGATGCGCGTCACGGTCTCAGGCGAACCGGCGACGCCGCGCATGCCGTTGAAGGTGACGTTGAAATCGGCGGTCTTCTCGCCCCGCTCGTGGACGAGACCATGTTTGTGATGGAGATGATCGTAATGACCATGCCAGATCGGATAGGCGCGCCGCGCGACGCGCAATGCTTCCTCGTCGGTTTCGGCGACCACGATGAAACGTAACAGCCCGATCTTCGGTAGCGGCTTCGATCCATGCACATCGCGCCACGCCGCGCGGAAACTGTCGGCATAAGGGCGCATCGCCTCGGCGGTGTCCTGGGTCACGTAATGCGCGCCCATGCGCGCGGCGCGCGCGGCGCCGTCGACCGAATGGCCACCGATCCAGATCGGCGGGTGTGGCTTTTGCAGCGGCGCGATTTCGATCGGCACGTCCTTGAACTGATAGATTTCGCCGGCGTGGTTGAGCGTCGATTGGGTGAGGCCCTTGAGCAAGACTTCCAATGCCTCGGCATAGACCTTGGCCGATTGGCGGTGATCGGAATTGAACTGCGCGGCCTCGAGCGGCGAGGTGCCGCGGCCGACGCCCAGATCGAGCCGACCGCCGCTCATCTGATCGAGCATCGCCATCTCGTCGATGATCCGCAGCGGGTTGTAGAGCGGCAGGATGAGGACCAGCGGACCGAGACGCATCCGCTTCGTGCGCTGCGCCACGGCGGAGAGAAAGACGCTGGGCGATGGCGCCATGCCCAGCGGCGTGCCGTGATGCTCGGCGACGTGATAGGAGTAGAAACCCGCGCGGTCATAGGCTTCGGCCAGCCGCAACCGCGTTTCGTAGAACGACCGCAGGTCTTGCCCGGTGCGGTCGACATGGTCGAAGACGCCAAAATCCATCGACTGCTCCTTGGCGATACGTCGCGCGCCATCCCTCGCTTGACTTGGCCGCTGTTGTCAACAAGCATTGCGCCACAAGGGGAGAGAAATGCACAAAATCAAATTCGCCGCGGCGCTGGCCGCCGTTCTCGCGCTGGCGGCTCCGGCTAAGGCGCAATCGTCTGATCCCATCATCATTGGCGTGGTGCCCAGCGTGCCCGCCGGCGCCACCTGGATCGCGCTCGAAAAGGGATATTTCAAGGAAGCGGGGGTCAATGTCGACCTCCAGAACATCGAGTCATCATCGACGGCGATGGCATTGCTTGCCGGCAACCGGATGCAGGTCGTCGAGGGCGGCGTCGCCCCCAATTACTGGAACGGGCTCGCCTCGGGTCTGCCCATCATCCTGGCGTTGGAACGCGCGTCGTCGCCGCTTTATCACGACGTGCTGATCCGCCCTGATCTCGTCGGCGTGCTCAAGACGCCGGCCGATCTGAAAGGCCGCACGGTTGCCGAGGTCTCGCCCGGATCGTCGGCGCTCTATGAAGTCGGCAAGGTGCTGGAGTCGGCCGGTCTCCGTCTGAAGGATATCGATATCAAATACATCTCGTTTCCGCAGATGGGTCTTGCGCTCGCCAACAAGGCCGTCGACGTCGCGTTCGAAGTGCCGCCCTATGGCGCCAACGTCATCGCCCAAGGGCAAGGCGTGCATTGGATCGACCCCGAAGATTATATCAAGGTCCTGCCGTCGAGCTTCGTCGGTTATTTCGCCAATACCGACTGGATCAAGCAGAACCCCGATCTCGCGAAAAAATTCTTCCTGGCGTTGGTCAAAGGCGGGCGCGATTACTGCCAGGCCTATCACCACGGTCCCAACCGCGCCGAGGTCGTCGACATCATGTTCAAATACAAAGTGGCGCCGACGCGCGAGCAGATCGACGGCATGCCATGGCAGGCGCGCAGCCCGAATGGCCGCTTCAACATCCCGAGCGTGCTCGACCTTCAGGACTGGTTCCAGAAGGAAGGGATCATCACCACGAAGTTCCCCGCCGAGCGCCTGATCGACAGCGACTACGCGGCTTATGCCGAAAAGCAGTTGCCGCCCTTCGAGGTGATCAACAAGGCCGACAAGCTCAAAGGCTGCCTCTGATCGGGGACGCTCTCAGCCCCAGGGACCGAGGAACGGTTCGCCGTTGAAGGTGTCGCTCAACGCCTGAACCGTTTCCGGCCAATTCGCGTTGTCGATCGGACGGCGCAGATGGGCCGGCTTCGGTTTCCCGTCCCAGCCGATCTGTTCCATGTAGTAGTAGAGCTGGACGAGATGGCCGTCGGGATCGACCGCGAAGGCGGTGTGATCCATGCCCGGGAAAAGCTCGGGCGGGAAGTGGACGATTTTCACGCCGTGCTTTTTCAGGAACGTCACCGCATCGCGAAGCTGCTGATAGTCGTAGAGCCGGATGCCGAACGAGAAGCAGGTCGATTGGTGCGGAATGTCGAGATCCTTGGTGATCGCCAAGGGATAGATCGACACGCAATGATGATCGGTGTTGCAGCGGAGGAAGAGGCAGCGATGACCCTTCCACACGACTTCCTCGGTGAGTTCGAAGCCCAGCGTGGTGCGATAGAAATTGGCAACCTTGTCGACGTCTTCGGCCATCAGGCGCACCGGGCCGATCGCGGTGATCTTGAACGGCCGGCCGAGCTCGATGCCGCTGACGTTGTAGTCGAGCGGCATCGTGTTCTCGTGGCGATAGCCGGCGAGGATATCGACACCCGCGGCAACCGCGTCATCGACTTCCTTGTATTCGGGAATCTGCGGCAGTTCGGCGGCCTTGGTAAAGCGCCGGTTATGCATCGGCTTCGGCTTGCTGCGCCCGATCCAGCCGATCTGCTCCATGCCGTAATAGAGCTCGTTCCGGCTGCCTTCGGGATCGCGCATATAGGTGTGCCAGTTGCTGCCCGGCATGTCGCGGCCCGAACGATCGATCTCGACTTCGTGGCTTTGCATCCAGGTGCCGGCATCGACGACTTGCTTGAGGCTGCCGGTCTGCCAGGTGATCTGGTTGACCGAATGCTGTGGTTGCAGTCCCGCCATCACCTCGAAGGCGCGGCGCGGAAACAGTACGAAGGCATGATGGTCGCCGTTGAAACGGGTAAACCAGCCGACCGTCTCGAACGTGCCCTTGTGCTCTTCGGGCACGCGGTGCCCGAAATCGAGCGGATCGGATTTTTCGAAGCCCAAAAGATCGGTATAGAACCGCAGGCTTTCTTTCATGTGATTGGTGAAATAGCCGAAATGGCCAAGTCGGCTGATGCGAAAGGGTCGGTCGAGCATGACGCCGCCGACATCGAATTTCCGGTTTGCTGAGGCGTCCATGGCTTCACCCGTGCTGGTGTTGAATTTGGATCGAGTTTAACAGGGTTAGGGCTGAGAGGCGAGACGGGCCGGGCGGGAAGCCGCGGCGAGCCCGAACAGCAGCGAGCCGGTCAGAATCACCACCTGGGTACCCATCGCGATCCCCAGCGCGGTACCGTAATCCGCGGGCCCGGTACCGTCGCCCAGGACGGCGAAAAACAGGCTGCCGATCGCGGCGACGCTGATCGCGGCGCCGATCTGAAGCGTCGAGTTCATGATCCCGGCCGCGAGACCGGCATTGTGGCGCGGCACATCGCCGAGAATGACGCTGATCATTTCGGGCATGGCGATGCCCTGGCCGAATCCGCCGATGAAAAGCACGGTGAAGAGCAAGGGGCCGCCGGTCTGCGTTGCCGCGCAGAGCGCCACCCCGGCATAGCCGGCGACTTCGAGCGCCATGCCGGTGCCGAAGAGATAAGGCCGCCAGCGCGCGGGCGAACGCGTCGCCATCATCGGCCCGACGAAATTGGCCACACCGTATGGCAACACGGCAAGCCCCGCCTCGAGCGCGCTCTGGCCGAGCCCGGCCTGCAGATAAAGCGAGAAGAACAGATAGAACGGCGTGGTGAAGAAAAAGAGGAACGCTGCCGCAAGGCCGCGCCGGAAGCTCACGATGCCGAGCAGGCTGATATCGAGAATCGGCATGCCGCCCGCCCGGGTCAGGCGCCGTTCGAACCAGAAAAAAGCGGCAATCAGGAAGGGCGATGCCGCGAGGATGACGAAGATCGCTGCCGACCAATGCTGCTCGCGGCCCATGGTCAGCGGCAGGATGAGGGTCGCGAGCGCGCTCGACAACAGAACGACGCCACCCCAATCGAGTCGTGGCTTGGCCTGGCCGCCGCTCTCGGGCACGAGCATCAAGGCCGCGACGATCGCGGCAAGACCCATCGGCACGTTGATGAGAAACGTCGCCCGCCAGCCGAGACCCCAGAGGTCAGCGGCAACCAGCATCCCGCCGAGGAACTGCCCGCCCGCGACGGCGATGCCGATTCCGGTGCCGTAGATATTCAGCGCCCAGTTGACTTCGTCATCGACGAACAGCGCGCGAACCGACGCGAGCACGGTCGGCGCCATCATCGCCGCGGTGAATCCTTGCAGGATACGCGCGGTGACGAGCCAGGCACTTGTCGGTGCTAGTCCACAGAGGAGCGACATGAGCGTAAAGCCGGTCATGCCGATGACGAACATGAGCCGGCGGCCGAACAGATCGCCGAGCCTCCCGCCGGTGACGAGAAAGACCGCGTAGGCCGATGAATAGCCCGCGACGATCAGACTGGTTTCGGAGGCCGTCGCTTGTAGCCCGTCGCGGATCGACGGTAGCGCGATGGTGACGACGAACATGTTGAGCGACGGCAGCAGCGAGCCCAGCAGCAGCACATAAAAAGCAAGCCGCCGCCGCGCCGGCGAAAGCTCCAGGGTCGATGCCAAGTCGGTCATGCCAAATCAATCAAGGGTGAGATCGTCCGAAAGACGCTTGCAACCAAGGACGGGGGGCCGGATCATAGCGTCAACATCGCGCCTATGCTGCGCGCAAAATAGGACGGGGAGGATGGCATGGGTTCGATCGCGAGGCTGTTGATCGTAGCGGGACTGGTCGCTTGGACCGGCTCTGCCCAGGCCGATCCGATCAAGGTCCGCATCGGCTGGATCGCGATGCCGGGTTCGCGCGCGGGCTATCTCACCGAAAAGCCCGAACTGCTGAAGCATTACAATCAATCCTACACGGTTGAGGCGATCCATTTCAGTTCGACACCGGCCGAACTGACCGCGCTCGCTTCGGGTGAACTCGACATCGCGCAATTCGCTTTCTCGTCCTTCGCAACCGCGATCGAGAACGCGCATCTCGACGATGTTCGCCTGATCGCCGACGAGTTGGAAGACGGCGCCAACGGCTACGCCACCACCGAGTTCATGGTGCTGAAAGACAGCCCGTTCAAAACCATCGAGGACCTCAAAGGCAAGGTGGTTGCGACCAACGGCATCGGCAGCGGCATCGACATGGCGATGCGCTACATCTTCCGCAAGCACGGCATGGAGGAGAAGCGGGATTATACCGACATCGAAATCCAGTTCCCGAATATGCGCGCAACCCTTGCCGACAAGAAAGTCGACATGGTTTCGGCGGTGCTGCCCTTCATTTATGACCCGCAGCTTCAGGCCGTGGCGCGCACGCTGTTCAAGCAGGGCGACCAGATCGGGCCCGCCGAGCTGCTGATGTGGGCATCGCGCAAGCCCTATATCGACAAGAATCACGCGGCGCTGGTCGATTTGATGGAAGACGTGTTGCGGGTTCAGCGCTGGTATTTCGATCCGGCCAATCATGCCGAGGCAGTTCAGATCGCCGCCAAGATCACCAAGCAACCGCCCGAGGCGTTGGGCTGGGTCTTCACCAAGAAGGATTTCTATCGCAATCCCGACGGCGCGCCGGACATGAAGGCGGTCGCGGCCAATCTCGAAATGATGAAGAATCTCGGTTATCTCAAGACCGATATCGACGCGCCCAAATACGCCGATCTCAGCCTGGTGAACGAAGCGGCGAAGCGCCTGAACAAATAGGTCGCCGAAGCCGCGCCTGCTAAAGCGTCAGCAGGATTTTGCCGATATGCGAGCCGGCCATGTAGTCGTGCGCCTTGGCGACCTCGGCGAGCGGGAAGGTCTTGTCGATGATGGGTTTGAACTTGCCGTCTTCGATCAGCGGCCACACCGCCTTGCGCACGGCGGTGACGAGCCGGCCCTTTTCCGGAATCGGCCGTGGCCGCAGGCGTGAGCCGGTCAGGCGCGCGTCTTTTTCGGTGAGGGTCTGATAGTCGAGTTCGATCTTGCTGCCTTGCTTGGCGGCGATCATGACGAGCCTGCCGCCCTGGCCGAGCAGCCTGATGTCGCGGGCGACGTAATCGCCGCCGACCATGTCGAGAATGACGTCGATCGACGCCTTGCCGATGTCGCGTTCGATGATCTCGACGAAATCCTGTTTCTGATAATCGACCGCGAGCATCGCGCCCAGCTCGATGCAGCGCCGGCCTTTTTCGGCCGAGCCGACGGTGACATAGGGGCGTGAGCCCAGCGCATGCGCGATCTGGATCGCGGTGGTGCCGATGCCGCTCGATCCGCCGTGGAGCAGCACGCGTTCGCCCGGCTTCAGCGCACCGAGCTCGAAGACGTTGAGCCAGACGGTGATGACGCATTCCGGCAGCGCCGCGGCTTCGACGAGCGAAAGATTTTGTGGCGCGGGCAGGCATTGCACCGCCGGCACGTTGACATATTCGGCATAACCACCGCCGACCAGCAGGGCGCAGACCTTGTCGCCGACGCGCCATTGCCGCACGCCATCGCCGATCGCGGTGATCTCGCCCGAGGCCTCGAGGCCGAGAATGTCGGTGGCGCCGGGCGGCACCGGATAGCGGCCCTTGGCCTGGCTCAGGTCGGCGCCGTTGACGCCGGCCGCCGCGATCTTGATGAGGACTTCACCAGCCGCCGGTGTTGGCACCGGCCGGTCGATGATGACGGGTCCGCTCTGGGCGGGATCGGCGACGACGGCTTTCATGAACGAATACGGGGCCGCGTTTGGCGCAGCCCCGTTCCTTTGCTTAGCGGCTCAGCAACACGTTGAGGATCGAGGTCGTGCCGCTCTGGATCGAAGCCAGACCGGCCTTGAGGGCGGCGACCAGTTCCGCGGGCTTCTCGACCCGTGCGCCGTGGAAGCCGAACGGCTTGCCGAGATCGGAATATTCCGGCCCGTTGATGTGCACGCCGTGCCACACGTCGTGCTGCACCGCGGCGCCCTTCGGATAGTACTCCGTGTGATTGCGTTGCATCGCCGAGTATTTGAGGTTGTTGCAGACGATGATCAGGATCGGCAGGCCGTGGTCGCGTGATGCGCCCATCGCCTGGGTGATCGGGTTGTAGAGAAACGCACCGTCGCCGATGAACAGCACGACCGGGCGCTTCTTCGCCGCGAGTTTTACGCCGAGCGCGATGCCGGTGCCCTGGCCCAGGCCGCCGCCCACGGTGAAGAAGGATTGCGGATCGTTCCACGGCAGGCGCTCCTTGAGGAGGCCGCTGTGCATGATCGTCTCTTCGAGATAGATCGTGTCCTTCGGCATCACTTCGCGGACGGCGCCGATCAACCACAACGGATCGATCTGCGGCTTGTCCTTCGCCTTTTGCTCCGAATCGCGCAATGCCGCCATGCGCTTGTCGTGCTCGGCTTTGACGCGCTCGCGCCGCTCGGCGTATTTCCCTGGCGTGGCGCCCGCTGCCTTCAGGGCCTCGGTCAGCATCGTCAGCGAAGCCGCGACGTCGCCTTCGAGATAAAGATCGGCCTGCAGGTTCTGATAGGGATATTGAATCTTGAGCGGGTTTTCCGAGATCGAGACCACGGTCGCGTTCTCCGGACGATCCTTCGGCGGATACCACGGCGCGCGCGATTTCACGAGCAGCGCGCAATCGGTTTCCTTCATCCAGCTCTCGGAACCCTGGCCGAGATACATCGGATTGTCCTTGGGGAAGTTGCCGTAGGCCGTGATGCGGTTCTCGCAGACCGGGATCGACATCAGATCGGCCAGCGCGACGAGCGCATGGAACGCGCCGGGCTCCCGGCCGACCGAATCGGTCATGATGACCGGCTTCTTGGCCTTCATGATGAGTTCGGCGATGTGCTCGACGTCGTTCTGCATCGCGCGGGTCTTCGGCACCGGCGGAACGGTGCGGAAGTTCGTTGGCGGGGTCCATTCGCTGAGCATGTGCTCGAGCGGCACGTTCATGTAGGTCGGGCCGGCGGGAATGTGCTGCGCCATTTCGCCGGCGCGCACGGCCTGTTCGTACAGCGTATGGACGCTCGAAGCCTGGGTCGCCCATTTGGTGACCGGCTCGACGATGCGCTGCGGGCCGCCGACGATGCCGAGGCTGCCGTACCACTGAGCGCCGGGCTCGACCGTCGGATCCTCGCCATAGCTGATGGATTCACCTGACATGATGACCATCGGGATTTCGAAATTGCGGGCCGTGTGAATGCCCATCTCGCCCTGCATCAGGCCGACGCCGGCATGCAGCAGCACTGCCTGCATTTTGCCGGTGTATTGCGTGTAACCCATCGCCATGTTGACGGCGAGGGTCTCGTGCCAGCATTCGATCCAATCGGGGCCGGGGCGGTTGCTGGTCTTCTGGCGGGCAAGCGCTTCCCAAACCGGGGACCATTCGGAACCCGGCGACGACATGATGTGATCTACGCCCAGGGCGCGGAACGCCTCCAAAATGGCTTCGCCGCCGTCTTGATTGGTTGCCACGTCGAACCTCCCCTTAAAGTAGTGGCCTTCGCATCGGGCACACAGGTTGGGCCCGGCAGGCGGCGCTATTAAAGGGATTTCCCACTCACCCCACAATAGCAAACTCGGCAAGGCAAACCCGCGAGCGTCCCGGGATTTGCATGACAGAACGCGTTATGTTCGGCTAAGTTCGGGCCCAAGAATTCCGCGGAGGAGACGACCCAACGAATGCGAAGGCTTCGCCTTCGCGGCGGTTTTCAGGCGACTCAGGGAAGACGAGTAGACGCTGAAAAAAATAATCGCGGCCCGACGCCGCATGGTTCAACACGAGGAGCGCACATGAGCAACGAAATTCTGACGCAACAAGACGGCCAGGTTCTGCGGGTCACGATCAACCGTCCCGAGCAGGGCAACGGCATGACCGATCCGATGGTGGTCGAATTGACCGCGATCATCCGCGAAGCGCCGAAGACCTCGCAGATCGTCGTCCTTCGGGGCGCCGGCAAGGAATTCTGCATCGGTCGCGCCGGTATGGGCGGCCCGCCGGCAAATCCCGCGCCGCATCCGCCCGAGGCCTATAACCGCCGCAACGAAAGCGACATCGTGTTCGATGCTTATGGCGCGATGCGGGCCTCGCCCATTCCGGTGGTCGCCGTTATCCAGGGCAAGGCGCTGGGCTTCGGCTGCGCGATCGCCGCCGGCTGCGACGTGACTTTCGCCAGCGATACGGCGACGTTCCAGGTTCCCGAAATGGGCCACAACATCCTGCCCGGCATGGTGATGTCGTCTTTCATCGATCGCGTGACGCGCAAGGCGATGAGCTACCTGGTCTGGTCGCAGAACATCGTGAGCGCCGAGCGCGCGCTGAGCTACGGCATCGTCAGCGACGTCTTTCCGGCGGCGCAGCTCGATGCCTCGGTCGAGGCATTCGTCGCTTCCGTGCTGAAGGCGCCGCCGATCGCGGTGCGTGGCGTGAAGGAGTTCACCCGCGTTGCCTACGACATGCCGATCGCGGGTGCGGTCGACTACGCGCGTAACCTGCACTCGCTGCTCAACACGTCCAGCGAGATGCGCCGCAAGCACTAACGGGCGAGGGTCTGCTCCGCCGCGGCCTGGATTGCATCCGCGTCGATGCCGTAGGCGGCGTAGAGCGCGGGTATATCGCCGGATTGGCCAAACCGGGTCACGCCCAAGGGTGTGACCCGGTTTCCTTTGACCGCACCGAGCCACGACAACACCGCCGGATGACCGTCCGTCACGCTGACCAGCGCGGCGTCGCGCGCGAGCGGACGCAAGAGTGCGTCGATGACCGATCGTCCCGGTGCGGCGATCCAGCCGCGATGCAACAGATCAGCCGAGGTCACGACCAGCACGCCAAGACGCGGGTGGCGCAGGGCCAGCCGCGACGCGGCTTCGATCGCTTCCTGCACCGGCGCGCCGCTGACCGCGATGGCGAGGTCGGCGTTGGTGCCGGGCTCGCGCAGCCAATAGCCGCCCTGGGTCGCGAGTGACGGGTCAAGTTTGCGGCGCGGCTGCTCCAGCGCGCGGGTCGACAGGCGAAGATAGACGGAGCCGCCGTTCTCCTGCTGCATGTGATCGAACGCCCATGCCATCGTCGCGGCGAGTTCGTCGACAAAGGCGGGCTCGAACATCGTGAGGCCCGGTTGTCCGAGGCCGATGAGCGGCGTCACGATCGATTGATGCGCGCCGCCTTCGGGCGCGAGTGTGATACCCGAAGGCGTCGCCACGATCATGAATCGCGCGTCCTGGTAGCAGGCGTAATTAAGCGCATCGAGGCCCCTCTCGATGAACGGGTCGTAAACCGTGCCGACCGGCAGGAGCCGCGCACCAAACAAATGATCCGACAGGCCCAACGCGGCCAGCAACAGGAACAGGTTGTTCTCGGCAATGCCGAGTTCGATATGTCGTCCTTGCGGGCTGTGAATCCATTTCTGCACCGAGGGCAGCTTGCGGTCGCGGAAGATGTCGGAATGCGGCGCGCGCGCGAAGAGCCCAACCTGATTGACCCAGCCGCCGAGATTGGTCGAAACCGTGACGTCGGGCGATGTGGTCACTATCCGGCGCGCTAGGTCGCTGTCCGATTTCGCCAGATCGAACATGATCCGCCCGAACCCTTCCTGGGTCGACAGGTGCTCGGCTGCGCCCGACGTCAGGGCCGGCATCGCAATCGGAGGGTGAGAATCGCGCCGGCGCTCCAGCCCGAGCCGTGCCGGCAGATCGTCGAGGAACACGTGCAATGTCGTGGTATCCTTGGCGCTGAGCCCCGCGAATTTCTCCCATTCCGTGCCGGGCGCGATGCCCTGCGTATTTTGAAACGTCGCCACCTGCGCTTCGGTCATCAGACCGGCGTGATTGTCCTTGTGCCCGGCGAAGGGAAGGCCCCAACCCTTGATCGTGTAGGCCACGAAACAGGTGGGCGTGTCGTTCTGCGCGGCGGCATCGAAGGCCTCGACGATGCTCGCCATATCGTGGCCGCCGAGATTGGTCATCAGCCGGTGAAGCTGCGCGTCGTCATGCGTGGCGAGCAGGCGCGCGACACCTTTTTTCTTGCCGAGTGCGGCGCCGAGTTCGCGCCGGAATCCGCTACCGCCTTCGAAGGTCAGCGCCGAATAAAGATCGTTCGGGCAATTGTCGATCCAGTCCTGGAGAACCGCGCCGTCGGGTTGCGCGAAGGCGGCTTCGAGGCGCTTGCCGTATTTGAGCGTGACGACGTTCCAGCCGACGGTCGCGAAGAACGACTGAATTTTCTGGAACAGTTTGTCGGACACGACTCCGTCGAGGCTGTGCCGGTTGTAATCGACGATCCACCACAGATTGCGGATGTCGTGTTTCCAGCCTTCGAGCATCGCCTCGTAGACATTACCTTCGTCAAGCTCGGCATCGCCCATCAACGCGATCATCCGCCCCGGCGCGTGATCGAGCAGATCGTGTGCGGCGAGGTAATCCTGGGTGAGACTTGCGAAGAGTGTGGCGCCCACGCCGAGGCCGACCGATCCGGTCGAGAAATCGACCGGCGTCGTGTCCTTGGTGCGCGACGGATAGGATTGCGCGCCGCCCAACGCGCGAAACCCGATCAGCGCCTCCCGGCTCTGGCGGTCCATCAGATACATCAGTGCATGGAGCACCGGTGCCGCATGGGGTTTCACCGCGATGCGATCCTGGGGCCGAAGCGCGTGGCCATAGAGCGCGGCGAGCAGCGTGACGGCCGAGGCACAACTGGCTTGGTGCCCGCCGACTTTCAGCCCGTCGCGGCTTTCGCGGATATGATTGGCGTGATGGATCGTCCAGGTCGCGAGCCAGAGCGCGCGCCGCTCAAGCAGCTCGAGCGTCGTCAGGGTTGGCGCGTCAGCGCCAATCTTCGAGCGCGAAGACATCCGGCCGGTCATAGACCTCGATCCACGGGCGATGCATGGCGATTCCGTGCATGGCGGCGCGGAACCCCCATTCGATCATCAGACGATAGGCGTTCATGCACGCCATGTTGACGCCGGCGACCAGCCGTTCGGCGCCGCGCCGATGGGCGAAATCGTTGCAGGCGGCGAGCAGCCGCTCGAACGAACGCGCCGCATTCGGTCCCGGCACCACGCAGCCGAACTTGACGTAAGCCACGCCCCGTTCGGCTTCGCTGCCCGGCCCGTTATGCACGAGGGCCAATCCAACGACGCGCGAATTCTCGGTGAGCAGGATCGCGTCGCCGAGATTTTGCGCGATGAGCGCCTCGATCTCGCGGCTGAGATCGAGGCCCGACGAGATCGCGTCGGTCACCGACCGGCATTGCGCGATCAGCGATGTGCGCTCGCCCTTGTGCGATGCGATCGAGAGTGCTTCCACGACCGGGCTCGGCGCCGTGACGCCGCGCGCCATGATCGCGGTCAGGCTGCGCGACCAGAAGCCATAGGATTGATAGAGCCGGACATGAACCGGCCGTTCGGCGAAGGTATAGAGGCCGACGGCGCGATGGCCCCAGGCATCGAAGGCGCCCATCGTCGCGTCCAGCAGTTTGCGGGCGACGCCGCCGCGCCAATGCTGCGGATGAACGGCGATCGGACCGAACACGCCGAGACTGCCCCAATGACTGCCGATCGCGACGCCGACGATCTCGCCGTCATGCTCGGCTTTGAAGGCGCCTTCGGGATAGGCCCAGCGCCGCGCCGCGACGAGTTCGCCGCCGTTGCGGAAAGCAAGCGGGTCGGGCAGGCCGAACATCGTGCCGAAAGCGAGACGCACGACACGCTCGGCGGCCTCGCCATCGGCTTCGCTCAGGGGGTTGATCGAGACGGTCATCGCGTCGGCATCATACCGTGTTAGAATCCCGCGATGGAAGATAATCGCTCCTTAACCGGCCGGCGCATTCTGGTGCCCGAAAGCCGCGAACTCGATCTCTTCGCCCGTATGCTGGAGGCGCAAGGGGCCGAGACGCTGCGCTGCCCCATGGTTACGATTCTCGATGCTGACGAGCCCGCGCCGATCGAGGCATGGCTGCGGCGTCTGGCTGCCGGATCATTCGACGACCTCGTTGTCCTGACCGGCGAGGGGCTGCGCCGGTTGCTCGCCGTGGCAAAACGCGTCGGGATCGAAGACGAGGTGGTTGCCGCATTGAAACGCCTGCGCACGGTGACTCGCGGCCCGAAGCCCGCGCGCGTGTTGCGCGAGTTGGGTTTGCTGCCGGGCATCGCGGCGACGGAGCCGACGACCGACGGCGTCATCGCCGCGCTGGAACAGGAGAATATGGTCGGACGGCGTGTCGGGGTTCAGCTCTATCCCGGCAATCCCAATCACGCGTTGCTGGATTTCCTGCGCCGGGCTGCGGCGACCGCCGACGCGATTTTGCCTTATCGCTATGCCTCGGATTCGGAGACGGGTCAGGTCGAAGCCGCGATCCACGCGATGGCCGACGGCACTGTCGATGCGGTCGCCTTCACCAGCACGCCGCAAGTCAATCGGTTGAAAGAAGTCGCCGGTCTGCGCGGCCTTGAAGAAGCATTGCGCCAGGGCTTGGCGCGGACCTGTATCGCCGCTGTCGGGCCGGTGGTGGCGTCCTCGATCGAGGCGCTTGGCGGCACCGTCGCGGTCATGCCCGAATCCAGCTTCCACATGAAGCCGCTGGTGAACGCGATCGCCGAGAAACTGGGCGCGGCGAAACCCTAAGCCTGCTCGATCGTGAAGATCGCCTTGCCGTTGATCTTGCGCTCGCGCAACGCGGCGGCAACCGCGACGAAGTCGTGCCACGAATGTTCGGACAGTTGCGGCTTCAACGAACCGTCGCCGACCAGTCCCGCCAAAAGTCCAAGATCGGGCCCGATCGATTCTTCCGGGCCGGAGGCAAACGAGTGGAAGCTTTGGAGGCGTGAATTATTCCCGGCGCTGAAATCGCGAAAGCTCAGACTGGTTTCCTCGCCCGAGGAATTGCCGAACATCACGACAATGCCCTTGGGTTCGAGCAGGCTGAGCGCCATCTTGAGCGATGCGCCTCCGACTGATTCGAGAACCAGCGAGAATTTGCCCTGCGCCTTGGCGATGTCTTCGATGACGGCCTGCGCACCGAGTCCGGCCACGAACTGCCCGCGCTCGGCCCGGCCGGCCACCGCCGTTACATGCGCGCCCGAGTGCAGCGCGAGTTGTACCGCGAGATTGCCGACGCCGCCGGCGGCCCCGGTGATCAGTACCCGACGGCCCAGCAACGGCGCGCCGTGTCGCAGCGTCCGCAACGCCGTAAGGCCCGCGATCGGAAGAGCGGCGGCCTGCGCGAAGCTGACAGTGTCGGGGATCGCGGCGAGACGATGCGTCGAGATTGCCGCGCGCTCGGCCCAGCCGTGCCAATCGAGCAGGCCGACGACACGCGTCCCGACTTTTGGTCCGCTTCCATCGGCGGCGGCTTGCAGCACGACGCCGCTGACATCCTGTCCGGGCCGCCAGCCTTCGGGACGAACGCGCATGAGCGTCAATTCGCCGCGGTTGAGCGAAAACGCATGAATGGCGATCAATGCCTCGTTCGCCGCCGGATTTGGCTCGGGAAACTCCCGCGTTTCGACCGGCGCTGCTCCTTTGGGCGTGTTGACCAGGGCTTTCATCAGCGTCTCCTCAGGAACTTCTGCGGGGTTTGACCCGTTTAGAGCATAATGCTGCCACAATAAGCCGCGAACTTCACTCGCCATACCCGAATTCAACATGAAATTTATGATGAAACGCCTGACCTGGACGATCCTTGCCCTCGCATTTTCCGTCGGCGCCGGTGCGCCGGTCGCACACGCTGCCGACGACGACTCATGGCGGACAACGGTTCTTGAAGAGAACGATTCGCTCTATTTCAGTTCGGACCGCCACTACACCCAGGGTTTTCGGATTTCGGGCCTCAGTCCGACGCTGAACACGGATAGTTGGACCAACGGTCCGTTTCATCTCCCTGGCGATCTCGGGATACCGGGCGTGTTTAACGAGGGCGGAATCAGGCGCACGTCGCTGTTCCTCGGCCAAAGCATCTTCACGCCGCAGGATCTCGTCGTTAAGCCGCCCAGTTCGCGCGACCGCCCCTATGGCGGCTGGCTTTATATCGGCGACAGCTTGCTTCAGGAAACCGGTAACCAGCTCGAGAACCTCGAACTCGATCTCGGCGTCATCGGTCCCGGCGCGTTCGGCCAGCAGATCCAGAATGACTGGCACCAATTCATCGGCATTCACCAGGCGGTAGGCTGGAGCAGCCAGCTTCAGAACGAGCCGGGCGGCGCGCTGACATACGAACGCTTCTGGCGGTTGCCGATTTTGCAGATCGGTAACAGCAACGGTGTTCAGAACGGCATCGATTTCGTACCGCAAGTTGGAGCCACCGGCGGCAACGTCTTCACCTATGCCGATGCCGGGGGACAGATTCGCATCGGCCGGCATCTCGAAGCCGATTACGGCCAGGTGCATGTCCGCCCGTCCTTGTCAGGCACGGATTATTTCAATCCCAGCGCGCTCGGCGACGATTGGGGCTATTACGTCTTCGCCGGCGTTCAGGGACGCGCGGTCGGGCACAACGTGTTCGTCGACGGCAATACCTTCCGTCATAGCGCGAGCGTATCGCGCAAGATTCTCGTCGCTGATCTGACGGCCGGCGTGTCGGTATTCTGGTCGACACGCCTTCGTCTCGATCTCAGCGTACTGCGCCGGACACCGGAATTCGTCGGCCAGAATCGCCCGGATCTTGGCGGCTCAGCTGCGGTCGCTTTTTCCTGGTAGCGTAAGGGGTCAGCCGAGCTTGGTCGTCTGGCCGTGCTCGGGTTGCTCGGCCGCGCCCAGCGCCTGAAGCGCCTTGCGCACGCGGTTCAGCATGCTTTCCTCGCCCCCGGTCATGCCTTCTTCCTCGGCCACCGCCAATTGCCGTGCATCGGCTTCCCATTGCTTGAGGAGCTTGACCTTCACCTCGACCGATAGACCTTGATCGGCGACCACGTCTTGAGGCTGATCGAAGGCCAAGGCGGGATCGGCCAGCGCGGATTCGATGTCGAGACGAGCGGATGCCATTGCGTCACTCCTGGGCGTGAGGCGTCGCTAGAACAACGTATGGGCCGACGAATGGTTCAATCGCCCTCCACGATGATCGCAGAGAGCGGCGTTGCCACCGTTTCCAGCGATTGGCCTTCGGCGGCGACCCCGAGCCATGCCTCGATCGCAGCGGCCATGATCATCAGACACGCGCCGCCGAGATAGCCCCAGCCGACGGCGTCACGCGATCCGGTGTCGAGCAGCGCGCCGAAAAGGGAAGGTCCGGCGATGCCGCCGATGGCGGTGCCGCCCGCGTAAAAAATCGCGATCACCAGCGCGCGTGCCTCGAGTGGGAAACATTCGCCGACGGTGAGATAGGCGGCGCTCGCCGCGGCTGATGCGACGAAAAAGATCGCCGTCCATGCGGCCGTCAATCCGCTCGCACTCAACGCATCGCGGGTGAAGAGTAGTGCGGTCACTCCCATCATGGTCCCTGCGACGGCATAGGTCGCGACGATCATCGGTTTGCGGCCCCACTGATCGAACAGCCGGCCGAGCAAAAGCGGTCCGAGGAAATTACCGATGGCGAAAGCGAAGATGTAGCCGCCGACCTGCGCCGTAGGCACCCTGTAGAACCGGGTCAGCACGAGCGCATAGGTAAAGAAAATCGCGTTGTAAAAGAAAGCCTGTGACGCCATCAAAGCCAGGCCGAGGACCGCGCGTCTGGGATAAAGCCGCACGATCGTGCGCAGCAATGACCATAGCCCGATCCGGTGGTTGGCGCGCAATCGGAGCCGGTTCAAGCCGGTGGCACGGGCGATGCCGATGCGACCCTCGATATCGCATGTGATCCGTTCCGCCTCCGCGAGTTGGCCGTGCGTCAGCAGCCATCGTGGGCTTTCGGGCACGTGGCGGCGCAACACGATGACGGCAAGGCCGAGGATGCCGCCGGTGGCGAAGGCGAGTCGCCAGCCGATGGCGGGCGAGATCAGATGCGGGTCGAGGACGACCAGCGAACCGGCCGCACCCAACGCCGCGCCGATCCAGAAGCTGCCGTTGATCGCGAGGTCGACGCGACCGCGACAGCGCGCCGGTATCAGTTCGTCGATCGCTGAATTGATCGCGGCGTATTCGCCGCCGATGCCCGCACCGGTCACCAGGCGGCACAGCGCAAAGGTCCAGAAATCCCAGGAAAAGCCGGTCGCCAATGTTGCGATCGCGTAGACCGCGACAGTCACGGCGAAGAGACGCTTTCGCCCGTACCGATCCGTCAGATGACCAAAGCCGAGCGCGCCGAGGATCGCGCCGGCGAGATAGGTGCTGGCGGCAAGGCCGATTTGGGTGTCGCTGAAACCCAACACGGGGTCGGCGGCGATGGCGCCCGAGAGCGACCCGACCAACGTCACCTCGAGCCCGTCGAGTATCCAGGTGATGCCAAGCGCGGTGACGATCAGCCAATGAAACCGGCTCCACGGCAAGCGATCGAGCCGCGCCGGGATATCGGTTTCGATGATGTCTGCAGAGGGCGGAGACATGGCGCCCGGCCCTTCTGCCGGTCAACGACAGAAGGGCCGGGGCCTATCAATAGTTCCCCGGTGGGGAACCGGCAGGGTCAGCTTTGCGGGCGGTGGCGCTTGACCGCTTCGGGATTGGTCGAATCCTGGCCCATGTAAACGCCGCGTTCCCATTTGCGTTTCAGCGGATCGGAAACCTTCACGGTCATTTTGCCGACATGCTGGACCTCGATATCGCAGGTCTCTCCGTCCTGCATGAAGCCCAGGCCTTCGTGGTTGGTGCCGCACGCAATGACGTCACCCGAGTTGAGCGTCATCACGGTGCTCGCCCATTGAATGAGAGCGGGCACGCGGTGCTCCATGTCGTCGGTGTTGTAGTTGTGGCGCAACTGACCGTCATTCCAGAAACGAATGACGACGTTGTTCGGATCTGGGATCTCGTCGGCCGTCGTGATGCATGGGCCGATTGGCGCGAACGTGTCGAAGGACTTGCCGGTCCAGGCGGCGGGCGGGCCTGACGGCCAGGTGTGGCGGCCATTGCCGCGCGCCGAGACGTCGATGATGCCGGTATAGCCGAAGACGGCGCTGCGCCAATTGTCTGCCTTCACCATTTTCGCCGGCCCCTTGATGACGATCGCCAGCTCGGCTTCGTGCATGAAGGCATAGGGTTCGGTGAAGTCCGGCAGCATGACGGTGTCGCCTTGGCCGATTACGGCGTCGGGATTTTTGAGGAACATGCTGAGCTTGCGCGGTTCGCGTTGCGCGTGTTCCCAGTAATTGCCGATACAGCAGAGGATCTTGCCGGGGCGCGGCAGCGGCGCGCGCAGTTGAACCGAGGCGAGGGGTTTGGCCTCGCCGGTTGCTGCCGCGCGTTCGAGCGCCGGCTTCAACTTGTCGAAATCGTCGATGATGCCGTTCATCGTGAGCTGCGGCGTGTAGCTCTTCTTGACGATGTCGGCGATCGAGACAACGCCGCGATCGGTCAGGAGGCCGGGCGTGACTTCACCCGTCCCGCCGACCTGAAACAGTACGAGTTTCATTCTTCTGCCTCCCCTTATGCGCCGTGGCGCTTGCTTTCGATGCCCTCGATAAAGCCCAGGACCGTCCGGTTGTAAAGCGCCGGCTCTTCCAAATTCACCGCATGTCCGGTCTTCGGGATGATTTCCAGTCGGGCGCCCGGCAATGTTGCCTTGAGGAAATGGCTCGCCCCGATACAAGGCTCGTCCTCCTCGCCCAGCACGACGAGGGCGGGTAGGTCGAGCGACGCGATTTTGTCCTTGTAGGCATAGACCGGCTGGCGGCGCTGCTGCACGCCGCGCATCGTGTTGGTAATGCCCAAGGAGGAGCCGGCCGCGAGCTGTTCAAGGAAGTTCCGGTACTCGGCCGGGTTCTTTTCCTTGAGGCGATGGCGGTTGGGCGCGGCGCCGTAATGCTCGGCCAGGGCGCGCATGCCCTTGGCAAGCGTCATCTCGGCGAGCGCTTCCATGCTGGCGGCGAATTCGCCCGGCTTCAGGTCAGCGCCGCTGCCGATGCTGCTCAGCGTGATCGAGCGGATGCGGTCGGGATGGGCGATGGCGAATTGCAGCGTCGAGGCCGAGCCCATCGAAACGCCAACGATATGCGCGTTATCAAGCTTCAACCGGTCGAGCACGGCGCCGATATCGCGCGCCGCCATATCCTGCGAATAGGATTCGACGTCGGGCGGGATCGTCGAGGGCGGATAGCCGCGGGCGTTGAACGTGACGCAGCGCCAGTTCTTGCGCCATTCCTTGACCTGCGGATCGAACGACCGGCAAGACCCCGCGAGCTCGTGCACGAAAACGATGGGAATGCCATCGCCCTGGCTTTCGGCATAAAGCGCGTAACCGTCGGAGGTCGGGATCTGGGTCATCTCAATGCGTCCGCGTGCGCGAATTAGCGCCGCCATCGGCCGTCACGACGGTGCCGGTGACGTATTGCGCGTGATCGGACGCGAGGAACACGATTACCGCGGCCATCTGGTCTGCGGTTTGGATCTTGCCGAACGGCCGCGTCTTGTTCATCTCCTCGTCGATCTCTTTCCAACGGCTTTCGTCGTTGAAGCGGCGCACCGCATTGCGCTTGATCTGCTCGATCGTTCGCTCGGTCCCGACCGAGCCCGGATTGACGCCGACGACGCGGAAGCCGAAATCGGGACTGACGCCGCCCAGCGCGCGGGTCAGCGCGATCAGCGCCGCGTTGGCAACCGAACCCGCGGCGAAGTTGAAATCCGGCCGCTCACCGGCCGAGCCGATGACGTTGACGATGACGCCGCTGCGTTTGGCTTTCATCCGGGCGTAATAGGCGCGGGTCAGATCGATGGTGCCGAAGAGCTTCAATTCCCATGATTCGCGCCACGCCGCGTCGTCCATTTCCTCGATGGTCGCGCGCGGGATGACACCGGCGCAATTGACGAGGATGTCGATGTCCTCACAGGCGCCGACGAGCTGCTCGCGCGCATCGGCGAGGGAGAGGTCGAGGCCATAGCTGCGTAGCTCGGCTCCCGGAATCCGCTTCAGCTCGGCCTCCGCCTTGGCCAAGCGTTCGGTCGGCCGCGCGGCGATGCGAACGGCACAGCCCTCGGTGATAAAGCGTTTGGCGACGGCAAAGCCGATGCCGCGCGATGCGCCGGTGATAAGCGCGGTCTTGCCGCCCAGGTTGAGATCCATGGTGATGTGCCCTTTGCGTTTCCTCGAAGCCTGTTGTCGCTCAGAATCGGGCGGATTGTCCATGGCCCGTAATTGACCGCGCCCACGCCCGCGCCTTAGATAGCCGCTCGAAAATCAAAAGGGGCGGGACATGGCAAAGAAGACGATTGCGGTGGAAACCGTCGCCGAGGCCTATCTCGCCCTGATGGCCGAGCGGGGGATCGAATATCTCTTTGCCAATGGCGGCACCGATTTCGCGCCGATGATCGAGGCGGTCGCCGCGATTAATGCCAAGAACACCCAGCCGCGCTTGAAGATCGTCTCGGTCGGGCACGAGAACGTCGCGACCTCGATGGCGATGGCTTATTACCTCCACACTGGCCGGCCGCAATTGGTGATGTTCCACGTCAATGTCGGCACCGCCAACGGCATCAACGCGCTGATCGACGCGGCGCGCGACCGCGTGCCGATCATCTTCACCGCGGGCCGCACGCCGATCACCGAAACCGGCTTCAAGGGTTCGCGCGACACCGGTATTCACTGGCAGCAGGAAATGTTCGACCAGGCCGGCATGGTGCGCGAATTCTGCAAGTGGGATTACGAGCTGCGGAATTTCGAGCAGCTCGAAGCGGTGATCGATCGCGCGATCGAGGTTGCCACCACCGAACCGTGCGGTCCGGTCTATCTGACGTTGCCGCGCGAAGTCATGGCGCAGGCGATCGATAAATTCACTTTCGAGGCGAAACCCCGGCGCGGCTTTGGCACTGAGCCCGGACCGACCGAGGCGCAGGTCGCAGGCGCCGCCGCGATCCTCGCCAAGGCCGAACGGCCGCTGATCATCATGCAGGGTGGCGCGCGCCTCAAGGCCAGCGCTGCCGCGATTGGTTCCTTCGCGCAGGACTTCGCCATTCCGGTCGTCGAGTTTCGCAGCAACGTCAACGCGCTCTCGACCGACCATCCGATGCTGGCGGGTTTCGTGCCGGGGCCGTTGCTCAAGGACGCCGATGCGGTGCTCTGTCTCGAAGCCGATACGCCATGGATTCCGACGCAGCACGGCAACCCGCCCGACGATTGCAAGGTGATCCATCTCGGCGTTGACCCCCTGTTCCAGCGCATCCCAATCCGCAGTTTTCCCTGCGACCAGGCGGTCATCGGCACGCCGGCCCTGGCCTTGCCGCTGATCGCCAAGGCGATGGCCGGCAAGCTCGATAAGGATATCGTCGAGGGGAGGCGCCAGCGGATGGCCGCGTCGCGCGAAAAACTCGCTGCCGAACTGAAGGTCAATGTCGAAAAAGTGTCGCATGACACGCCGATCAGCCCGACCTGGGCGGCGCATTGCATCAGCGAAGCCAAGGGCGACGACAGCATCGTCGTCAACGAGTACTCGCTGATCCTAAGGTATGTGAAATTTAAGGAACCACGCACCTGCTTCGGCCCACCCGGTGCCGGCGGCCTCGGCGTCGGCGTCGGCTCGGCGATTGGCGCAAAGCTCGCCAATCCGGACAAGACCGTGATCGCGGTGCTGGGCGACGGTTCTTACATGTTCGGCAATCCGACTGCCGGTCATTACGTGTTGAGCGCGCTTCAACTCCCGGTTCTGTTCATCATCTTTAACAACGGCATGTGGGAAGAAGTCGAAGGCTCGGCCCTGCGCGTTTTCCCCGATGGCCACGCCGCGCGCGCCAACCAGGTGCCGGTGGCGCAACTCGGGCCTCATCCGAATTACGAGCATCTGATGGCTGTCTATGGCGGCTATGGCGAGAAGGTCGACCGGCCGGAGCAACTGCCGGGTGCGCTGCAGCGCGCGCTACATGCCGTCCGTGTGGAAAAGCGCCAGGCGCTGATCAATCTTGTGGTAGGGCGCCGCGGTGCCGCGCCATAATGAGGCAATGAAAATAAGGGGTGCGAGATGAAAGTCATGCGGGTTGAATCGCTGGTCTACGGCGTCGACGATCTGGCGGCCGGAATGAACTATTACGACGATTGGGGCCTGCCGCGCGTGTCGCATGGCAATACCGGCGCCGACTATCTGTTACCATCGGGCCAGACCATCAAATTACGTGCGTCTTCGGATGCCGGCTTGCCGTCAGCGGTCGAGGGTGGTTCGACCGTGCGCGAAGTGATCTGGGGTGTCGA
The DNA here is from genome assembly GCA_903828515.1 of uncultured Rhodospirillales bacterium. GTDB lineage: Bacteria > Pseudomonadota > Alphaproteobacteria > ATCC43930 > CGMCC-115725 > CAIKMD01. The sequence continues at coordinate 321,339 of CAIKMD010000006.1, forward strand.
CAATGCAGCCTCGCTCGATCAGATCGGCGCTGCGCTCGACAGTGATCAGAAAATCACCCGCGATGCCGAGGGTGGTATCCATGCGCGCGATCCCTGGGGCATGGCGTTATCGGTTCGCGTCGCGCAGCCGGTTCCCGTCACGCCCGAGCCGAGCGCGCGCGGGCTCAATCATCCGTTCTGGCCCGCCGATCGCGTGAAGCCGACCCGTATGGGCCATGCCGTATTCTTCGTGCCGGCGTCGAAGCTTGCGGCGACATCGAAGTTCTATGCCGAAAAGCTCGGCTTCCGGCTCACCGAAGGCGTCAAAGGCTTCGGCGATTTCATGCGTTGCGGCGGCTCGAACGACCACCACAATTTGTTCCTGCTCAGCATCGGCGAGAAGTCGGGCTTCAATCACGTCGCTTATGAAGTCGCCGATTTCGACGAACTGATGATCGGCGGCAAATTCATGGAAGGCAAAGGCTGGAAGGCCGTGACCAAGCCGGGCCGCCACATCATGGGCTCGAACCTGTTCTGGTATTTCAACAATCCGTCGGGCGGGGCGACCGAATATTTCTCCGACATGGATGTGTTCGACGACGACTGGAAGCCGGTCATCCACGAGAAGAATCCTGGCTATTCCCACTGGATGATGAGCTGAACCGATGAGCGACGCAGCGGGCGCGCCGATTTCAACCGCTGAGATTGTCGTTCGCTCGCTCGTCGCAAACGGTGTCGATACGATCTTCGGCCTGCCCGGCGTTCAGAACGATCCGCTTTTCGCCGCCTTCCACGACGCGCAAGACAAATTGCGGGTCATTCATACGCGGCATGAGCAAGGCGCGGCCTATATGGCGCTGGGCGCGGCCATGGCGACCGGCAAGCCGCAAGCCTACGTTGTGGTTCCTGGGCCGGGCTTTCTCAACGCCGCCGGCGCGCTCTGCACCGCTTATGCCTGTAATGCACCGGTGCTCGCGCTGACCGGCCAGATTCCACAGGCGATGATCGGCCGCAATCTTGGCCTGTTGCACGAATTGCCCGATCAACTCGGGATTCTGGAACGCCTCTCCAAATGGTCGGCCCGCATCCGCGCCCCGCACGAGGCGCCGGCGATTCTGCATGAGGCGTTTCGCCAGATGCTTTCCGGCCGGCCCCGTCCGGTTGCGCTCGAATGTCCGCTCGATGTCTGGCCGCGCAAGGCGGCGGTGGACTTGCCTGGAGCGGCCGAGCCCGATCACGCGGCGGTCGATACCGACGCGATCGAGGTGGCGGCGAAACTCCTGGGCGCGGCCCGCAATCCCCTGATCGTCGTTGGCGGCGGCGCGATGACGGCGGGTGCCGAACTCGCCGAACTTGCCGAAGCGCTGCAAGCGCCGGTCATGCATCACCGTTCCGGTATCGGCGCGCTCGACGGACGGCATCCGTTCTCGGTTTCGGTCATGCCGGGCATGAAGCTCTGGGCCGATGCCGATGTCATTCTGGCTGTCGGCACGCGCCTCCAGTTGCAACAGATGAATTTCGGCGTCGATGCCGGTTTGAAGATCATCCGAATCGATGCCGATCCCGAAGAGATCGATCGCATTCGCAGGCCGGCCGTCGGCATCGTTGCTGATGCGGCCGAGGGATTGCGCGCGCTGATCGATGCGCTGTCCCGTCACAATCAGCGCCGATCATCGCGCGTGAGCGAGATCGCGACGTTGAAGGGCGCGCATCTCGCCGAAGCCGAGGCGAAGTTCCCACCCCAAGCCGCGTTCATCGCGGCCTTGCGCGCCGAACTGCCCGAAAACGGCATCTTCGTCGACGAGGTGACCCAGGTCGGTCACGTCATTCGCCTGTTCTGGCAGGCCTATCGCCCGCGTAGTTTTCTCACCCCCGCCTATCAAGGCACGCTCGGCTGGGGCGTGGCGACCGCGCTCGGCGCTAAGGCGGCGTGTCCCGACGCGCCGGTCGTCTGCATCGCCGGCGACGGCGGCTTCATGTTCAACGTGCAGGAACTGGCCTCAGCGGTGCAGCACAAGCTCGCGGTCGTGTTCGTGCTCTTCAACGACAACGCCTTCGGCAATGTCCGTCGTATGCAGGTGCAGGATTACGGCAACCGCGTGATCGCCAGCGATCTGCGTAATCCCGATTTCATCAAGCTTGCCGAAAGCTTCGGCATGATGGGACTGCGCGTCTCGACGCCTGATGCGTTGCGCGGCGCGTTGAAGAAGGCGATTGCCGCGAACGAGCCGGTGCTCATCGAGGTTCCGGTCGGCGAATTGCCGAGCCCCTGGCCGATGCTGCGCTTCCCGACACCGGTGAGGCCGAAGAAAGCGAACTAGCCCTTCTTATCCCCGCGGCGGGAGTTTTACCCACGCACCGCCTTGGTCGGATGAGGCCATGATCGATTGCATGATCGCGACGTTGTGCAGCGCCTCGGCCGGGCGCACCGGGAACTTCGTGTGGTTGCCGCAAGCTTCGGCGAAGGCGCGCAGCTCCTGTTGCACGGTGTCGTCGATCTCGAAGCGCTGGGTGGAAGAAGGCTCCTTTACGCTGACCGGCGTCACGATCAATTCCTTGAAATTGTCGCGCGCCTCGAGGTTGCATTTGGTGCCGTAGAATTTGAGCGTCGCGTTCATAGCGGATGCGAAGATGCAGCCGAGTGTGCCGGTGGCGCCGCTCTCGAGTTCGAACAAAGCCGCCGCCGTATCGTCGAGTTCGACTTTTACCGCCTGGCGTTTGGCGATCCCCGACAGTCGAGCTACCGGCCCGAGGATCCAGGTGAATGTGTCGATGACGTGAAGCGACATCGGTGCAAGGCCGCCGCCGGGGCATTCCTCGCGCTTGGCGCGCCACATGCCGGGCTGATAATTCATGCCGCCGGCGCTCGAGTAATTCGCCTCGACATGGAGTATCTTGCCGCACTCGCCGGCGTCGACCATCGCCTTCATTTTGCGGGCGACCTGCGAATAGCGCCGGTTATGGCCGATGCCGAGCGCGATATGCGCGTCCTCGGCGGCCTTCACCGCTTGAGTGCCGGTCTCGACCGTGAGCGCCAGCGGCTTTTCGACGAAGACATTCTTCTTCGCCTTGGCCGCGGCAATGATCTGGGTCCAGTGAAGCGAATGGGGCGTGGCGAGGAACACCGCATCGACCGTGGGGTCGGCAAGCACGTCTTCGTAGGTGGGATAGGCCTTGCCGCCAAAGGCGGCAAGAAACGCGGTCGCCTCGCGCTCGATGAGCGTGCAGCAGCCGGCGATCTCGATGATATCTTTGAGCGGCACCGAGTTCTTGGCGAGTTCCATGCCCCACCAGCCCGTCCCGACATAGACGCATCTCAGCATTTTCTCGTCCTCCCCTGCCCGCAGCGGCGCGGAATGATAGGCAGTTTTACCGGCCTTGTCTCGGCGGCAAGCCTGCCGATAAGATGCCCCCCGTATCAATGGGAAGATAAAAATGGATCTCGGAATCAAGGGTCGGAAAGCCATTCTCTGCGCCTCGTCCAAAGGCCTCGGCAAGGCCTGCGCCCAGTCGCTCGCGCGCGAAGGCGTCGCAGTCTGGATCAACGGCCGTAACGAGGGACCTCTGGCGGAAGCCGCCGCGGAAATTCGCGCGGCCGGGGGAACCGTCACTACGGTGAAGGCCGACATCAACACGGATGCCGGCCGCAACGCTTTGCTCGCCGCCTGTCCCGAGCCCGACATCCTCGTCAATAACAACGAAGGCCCGCCGCCGGGTAAGCTTGCCGATTGGGATCACGATGCCTGGATCGGCGCGCTCGAGGCGAACATGCTGCCAGCCATCCTGTTGATTCGCGCCGTGTTGCCGGGCATGCAGGCACGCAAGTTCGGCCGCGTCGTCAACATCACCTCGGCGATGGTGAAGGCGCCACGCTCGCATATGGGTCTCTCGACCGCCGCGCGCGCCGGGCTGACCGCCTTCTGCAAGTCGCAGGTGTCGGTGGTCGCGCCCGACAACGTCACGATCAACAATCTGCTGCCCGAGCGCATCGACACTGGCCGGCAGCAATTCATGGCCGAGCGCATGATGAAGGCCGATGGCATCACGCGGGAGGAAGCACGCAAGCGCATCGCCTCGACCATCGCCGCCAAGCGCATGGGTCTGCCAGAGGAATTCGGCGATGCCTGCGCTTATGTCTGCAGCGCCCAGGCGGGCTTCATGTCGGGCCAGAATCTGCAACTCGACGGCGGCTCGTATGAGGGGCTGATCTAGGCGCATGCCGGTCGCGAAGGTCACCGACATCGCCTTCGGGCGGCTGCAATCGCCCGATCTCGATCTGGCCGAGGAGTTCCTTCTTGCCTTCGGTATGGTGCGGACCGAGCGCACTAAGGACGCGCTCTACATGCGCGGCACCGATTCCGCGCATCACCTTCATGTCACGCATTTGGGCGAGCCTAAGTTCATCGGGTTCGCTTGCTATGCGCGCAACGAGGAAGACCTCGACCGGTTGAGCTGCGTCGAGGATGCTTCGAAGGTCGAGGCGATAGACGAGCCCGGCGGTGGAAAGCGCGTGCGCTTGCGCGATCCGCACGGGTTCCAGATCGAGGTTGTTCACGGGATCGAGCGGGTGGCACCTTTGCCGTTGCGCCACAATGTCTTCAACACGGGCAGCGAGAAATTGCGCCGCGCCGGCGATCTGACGCGTTTGCCGGCGGGTCCCGCGCAGGTCAAACGCATGGGCCATGGCGTGATCGCGACCACTGATCTGGCCAAGACCCTCGCCTGGTATCGCGAGAATTTAGGCTTCATCTGCTCGGACGACGTCTGGGTCGGTGACAAATCCAATCTCGTCTCGTCGTTCAATCGTTGCGATCGCGGCGACGAGTATGTCGATCACCATACCTTCTTCACGATGAAAGGCCCGGTCGCCGGCCTCAACCACTTCTCCTACGAGGTACGCGATTTCGACGACGTGATGATGGGTCACGAGCACCTGAAGCGCCTCGGCAAGTACCGGCATATGTGGGGCATCGGCCGTCATCGGCTCGGCGCCCAGGTTTACGATTACTGGTGCGATCCGTGGGGCCGGGTCCACGAGCACTGGACCGACAGCGACGTGCTCAACGCGCACACGCCGCCGGGCCTCGCCGAGGGCGGGGTCGATACCTACGCGCAATGGGGCGAATCGATGCCCGCGCGTTTCCAAACCTACGCGGTTCCCTAAAAGCCAGCCTGGTCCGGCGGGCGGTTGCGTCGCCTTCCTGTATATTATAAAAATACATGATGGGAGGACGGAAGACGGGCATGACTGACATCGGCACCATCGAGCCGGGCAAAACGCCGGCGCGGCGGCGGGCTGTGAAGCCTGCGCGGGCGCGGCTGACGGGAAGCCAGCGCATCTATGACGCGCTGCGTTACGCGATTATCTCGCTGACGATCGAGCCTGGCTCGGTCCTCGAAGAAACCGTCCTGTGCTGGCAATACAAGGTCTCGCGGACGCCCGTGCGCGAGGCCCTCATCCGGCTGTCGTCCGAAGGCCTGGTCGAGCTGCAACCCAACCGTGGTGCCAGTGTCGCGACGCTGCAATTCATCGACGTCGTCGATCATTACGAGGCGATGGAAATCTTCCAGCCGGTCACCTGTCACTTCGCGGCTGTGCGTAGCGCGCCGGCCGACGTCAAGGCGATCAAAGCGACGTTCGAAAAATTTGCGGGCGCCGTCGAACGCGAAGACTACGAAGGTATCATTCGCTTCAACTACGACCTTCATTCGGCGATCGCGACGGCAAGCCATAATCGCTGTATCGAGCGCGGCTATCGCCAGATGCTGGCCGACAAGCTGCGCATCGCCCAACACGGCCTGCCCAGCGCATCGCGGCATCGCGCCTCGGCGCTGGCCGAGCGGTTCTCGGGCACGGTGCGGATATCGCGGCGTCTGGTCGAGGCGATTGCCCGCGGCGAGGCACAAAGCGCTGAACGGATCGCGCGCGAGCTCAACGAATATGTCCGCGCCCAGGTCGTCGCGCATTTCTCGGTGGGTTTGGCCCATCAGGTGCAACTGCCGACCCCGCAGCGGCGCGGCGATGTCGGCCATGCCGATGGGCAGGTCGTGAAGCTTTACGCGAAATCGCGTCGCCGGGGCGGCCCATGACCGTCTTGTCCGTCATTTCGTTCCCGTCACCATCTCTGTTTTCTTTTTCCGAGGGTCATCAATGAGCGATCAACTCAGGCTTTCCGCGGATATCGGGGGAACCTTCACCGACGTTTCCGTCTTCGACGAGGCGACCGGCAAACTCAAATTCGGCAAGGCGCTCTCGACGCCGCAACGCCTGGTCGAAGGCATCAACAACGGCGTGGCGAAGACGGAGACCGATTATAAAAACGTCGGCCTGTTTCTCCATGGCTCGACCATCGCGATCAACACGATCCTGGAGCGCAAGGGCGCCAAGACCGCGCTGATCATCACCAAGGGCTTCCGCGACATCTACGAGATCGGCCGCATCAACCGACCCGACTCCTACAATCTGTTCTTCCAGAAGCATGAGCCATTGGTCGAGCGCGCGCTGCGCTTCGAGATCAACGAGCGCGTGCTGGCCGATGGCGAAGTCGAAAAGCCGCTCGACGACAACGAAGTCGCGGCGCTGAGCGACAAGCTCAAGGACCTCGGCATGGAAGCCGTGGCCATCCTGTTCCTCCATTGTTATCGCAACAACGATCACGAGAAGCGCGCCAAAGCGCTGATCGAGAAGCGCCATCCGGGATTTTTCGTTTCGGCCAGCCACGAATTGAGCCAGGAATACCGCGAGTTCGAGCGTTGCTCGACCGTCGTCGCCAACGCCTATATCGGCCCCAAGGTCGATCGCTATATCGGCGAGATCGACGAGCATCTGCGCAAATCGGGTTTCAAGGGCTCGTTCTTGATCGTGCAGTCGACCGGCGGTCTCTATGCTGCGGAACAGGCGCGCACCTATTGCATCCGTATGCTGGAATCGGGTCCGGCGGCGGGCGTCATCGGTACGCGCACGCTGTGCCAGACGCTTGGTCTCAAAAATGCGATCGCCTTCGACATGGGCGGCACCACCGCAAAGGCCGGCGTCATTCACGACGGCGAGCCGCTGACCACGGGCTCGGCTCTGCTCGGCGGCTATGAAAAGGCGCTGCCGGTTCAGATCGCGATGATGGATATTTTCGAGGTCGGCACCGGCGGCGGTTCGCTGGCGCGGGTCGAAGAAGGCATGCTGCGCGTCGGTCCGCAAAGCGCCGGCGCCTCGCCGGGCCCTGCCTGTTATGGATTGGGTGGCACCCAGCCCACCATCACCGACGTCAATCTCGTCCTCGGCCGGCTCGGCGCCGACCGCTTCCTCGGCGGCGAGATGAAGCTTGATGTCGAGGCGGCCAAAAAGGCACTGAAGGTTCATGTCGGCGACAAGCTCGGCATGGATACGACAACGGCCGCCGACGGCATTCTGCGCATCGCTGCCACTGCGATGTCCTACGCGGTCAAGGGCGTGACGACGGAACGCGGTCTCGATGTCGGCGACTACGTGCTGGTCGCCTATGGCGGCGCCGGGCCGCTTCACGCGGTCGAAGTCGCGCGCGAACTCGGCATGCGCAAGGTCATCATTCCGACCGCGCCAGGCGTGTTCTCGGCCTATGGCATGCTGTTCTCGGACCTGCGTTACGATTATGTGCGAACCTGGTTCACTCGGCTCGATGAGGCCTCGTTCGAAAAGATCGAGGGAGTCTACAAGGAACTCGAAGGCGAAGGCCGCGAGGCGATCGCTGCGACGGCGGTGAAACCCGATCAGATCGAAACCAAGCGCGCGGTCGACATGCGCTATGTCGGCCAGGAACATGCCGTGACGGTCGACGTGCCGATGGAAGTGTTCCAGAAGCAGGATCGCGCCGCGATGAAGAAGCATTTCGACGCCCAGCACGAACAGCGCTACGGCACCTGCGCGCCGGAGGAACGGGCCGAGATCGTCAGTTTGCGGACCGCGGTCAGCGGTATCATGCGCAAGCCGCCGCAGGAAAAGATCGCGGCCGGCGGACCCGAACCCGTCAAGGAGGCCTTCACCGGCAAGCGGCCGGTCTATTACGACGGCGTCGGCTTTACCGACACGCCGACCTATGCGCGGGCGCATCTCGTTGCGGGCAACAAGATCACCGGGCCGGCGCTGATCGAAGAGCATGCCTCGACCACCGTCCTGTCGCCGGGCGACCTGCTCACCGTCAATGCCTACGGGCACCTCGAAATCGCCGTCGCGGGGAGGAAGTAATGGCCACCGCAACCAAGCCAAAGGCCGACCCGGTCGTCACCGAGATCATTCGCAATGGCGTCATTGCGGTGACCGAGGAGATGAAGACCAATCTGATGCGGACGGCCTACAACACGATTATCTACGAGGCGCTCGATTTCACCACCGGCCTGTTCACGCCGACCGGTGAAACCGTCTCGATCGGTATCGGCCTGCCGATGTTCATTCGTGGCATGTCGGAAACCGTCAAGTCGAAGATCCGCCACTTCGGCGTCGACACGATGGTGCCGGGCGACATCTACATCACCAACGACAGCTACACGACCGGCAGCCATCTCAACCACGTCACCCTGACCATGCCGATCTTCGACGAGAAGATACTGGTCGGCTTTTCGTGCTGCATGGCGCACTGGATCGATATCGGCGGCGTCCTCGGCGGCGTGACCACCGACATCTATTCCGAAGGGCTCCAGATTCCGTTCCTGAAACTCTACAGGGCCGGAGTCATCAACCAGGACCTGGTCGATTTCATCCGCATGAACGTGCGCATTCCGACTCGCGCGATGGGCGATCTGCGCGCGCAGGTGACGGCAGTCAAAACCGGCGAGCGGCGCTTCCTGCAATTGGTGCAGCGCTATGGGCGCGAGCCGGTACTCGCGGCGATCGATGCGATCATGGATCATTGCGAGGTCATGGCCCGCCAGCGTACACGCTCGATCCCGGATGGTGTCTACGTCGCCGAATCCTATATGGACGATGACGGTATCTCGATCGGCAAGCGCATCCCGATCAAGATCAAGATCACGATCGAGGGCGACGAGGCAACGGTCGATCTGACCGACGTCTCGAATCAGGTTCAGGGTTTTTATAATTCAGGCATCACCACCGGTCATGCCTGCGCCCAGGTCGCTTATAAGTGCCTGACCTCGCCGACCGATTACCCGATCAATGATGGGTCGTTCCGCAGCCTGAAGACCATCGTTCCGCCCGGCCGCGTGATCAGCGCGGTGCGCCCGGCGCCGATGCGCTGGTGGATGACTTTCCCGATGACCATCGTCGATACGGTGTTCAAGGCGATGCAGGATGCGATCCCGGATCGCGTCATCGCCGGCCATCATGCCGATCTGATCGCCGCTGGCTTCCACGGCTTCAACCCGAAGACCCGCGAATTCTATTTCGGCAATTTCGGGCCGCTCGGCGGCGGCTGGGGCGCGAAGATGACCGAGGACGGCGTCTCCGCCACGGTTTGCATCAACGATGGCGACACGCATAACAGCGCCAGCGAGATGGCTGAGGTGAAAACCCCGTGCGTCGTCGAATCGCTGCGCCTCATTCCCGATTCGGGTGGCGCCGGACGTTTCCGCGGCGGCTTGGGGGTCGAGCGCGTTGTTCGTGCCCGCGCGCCGTTCACGTTCTCGAGCCAGATCGAGCGCGCGCATTGCAAGCCGTGGGGTCTCAAAGGCGGGCTCGACGCGACCGGCAATTCGATCGGTCTGCGCATCGACGGCAAATGGAAGGACGATTTCCCGAACGCCAAGATGGTGATGGCGAATTTGAAGGTCGGCGATGCTTATGTGTTGCGGTCGGGCGGCGGCGGCGGTTATGGCCCGGCCTGGGACCGGCCGGCCGAAACCGTGGCCGAGGACGTGCGGCAAGGGTATGTGTCGCCCGAGACCGCGGCGGAGGATTACGGCGTGGTGGTCGATGCGACGACCTTCGCGGTCGACAAGGCCGCGACCGACAAGCGCCGGGCGGTGATGAAAAAGGCTAACCCGGAGTAGAGTGCCTGGCGCGCCGCCGGTCCTTACGAGGGCCGGCGGTGGCTGCCGTCAGTCGCGCAGCTTGATGCTCATGGAAACGCCGCCCGAGCCGCAGCACGGGCATTGCAGCGACACCAGAATCTGCTGCTTCTGTTCCTCGGTCAGGTCGGAATTCGCCAGCATTTCGCTGATCTGCTGACGCATGATGTCATGCATCGACTGTTCGCTGGTGAAGACCTGAATGGAGCTTTGCTCGTCAGCCATCTTTGGAATATGGCCCCCGGCGGCTAGATTTTCAACTTGCGCAGGCGCGGGAACATCTTGAACGCATTGCCGCGTTCCATCGCCGCGCGGGTCGCCGGGTCGAGCTTCAGCTTGTTGAACTTGTGGACCGCCTCGCTCGCCGAAAGGAACGGATAGTCGCTGCCGAACAGGATGTGGCTGGTCGGCACCAGGTTCATGAGCGCCGCCATGGCGGACGTGTTCCAGGCGCTGGCGTTGTCGTAATAGAATTTCTTCAACTCGGCGCGCATGCCGGCCGGAAAATTCTTGCCGATCGGGCGATGATCCTGCTCTTCGAGCCGGCCGATCAGCATCGGCGTCGCGCCGCCGTTATGGGCGAATATCCAGCGGATATTGGGGAACTTCGTCGTCGTGCCGCTCATGATCAGGCTGGCGATCGTGCGCGTCGTCTCGAACGGGAACTCGACCAATTGCATGGCCGCGCCCGGGATCGTGTTGGTGCAGCAGGGCGTGAAGGTCGGGTGGACATAGACGGTGGCCTTGCGGCGGTTGAGCTCGGCCATGACCGTCGCGAAAGACGGATCGCCCAGCCACTTGCCGCCGAAATTAGCCAGGAGCCCCAGACCGTCGGCCTTCACCTGATCGAGCGCATAGGAAATCTGGGCAAGGCTGCCCTCGGTGTCGGGCAAGGGAAGCGGCGCGAAGAGGCCGAACCGGGTCGGGTATTTCGCGATCGCCTCGGCGGCGGCATCGGTCCATTCACGCGCGAGCCGGCGTCCCAGGGCAACGTCGCCGTACCAGACGCCGGGGGTCGAGGTCGAGGCGAAGGCAAAGGCAACGCCGGCCTTGTCCATCTCGGCGATCGATTTTTCCGGTGTCCAGCTCAGGATGTCGGTGTTGCCATGCGTGGCGGAGGAGCGCTCGTGCTCCCCCTTCATATATTTCTGAGGCAGGAAATGGTGGTGGAGGTCGATCCGGCCCAACGGTTTCGGCTTGGCGCGAACGGCCTTTTTCTTGGCTTTCGGGGTTGCCTTCTTTTTCTTCGCCGCCATGTCCTGCTCCAGTCGTGATGTCGGTATTTATATCTTGGCGATCCGTGGCAGCAAGCGGATCGGGTTGTCGTGCTCGACCGCCTGCTTCAGCTTCGCCGAGGGCTTGCCTTCCTCGAACTCGTGGACCGCGCGCTTGACCATGACATCGGTCGGCGGCGGGCCGGCAAGCGGGAAGTCGCTGCCGAGCAGGATCTGGGTTGGCGGTACGATCTTCAACAGCGCGGGCAGCGTGGCTTCCGCGTTCATGCTCGCCGTATCGTAATAGAACTTGCTCAGTTCGGCCTTCATGCCGGCGGGGAATTTGCCCTTGAACTGCGGCGCGTTGCCGATGCCGGCGATCCGGCCGAAAATGCCGCTCAGCGCGCCGCCGCCATGCGAGAAGATAAAGCGGATATCGGGAAAGCGGGTCGTCGTCCCGGTGGTGACCAGGCTGACGATCGTGCGCGTCGTGTCGTAGGGGAACTCGAGCTGCGGCGCGACCAAGCCCGGCACCATGTTGTTGGTGCAGCAGGGCGAGAAGGTCGGATGGACGTAAACGATCGCCTTGCGGCGGTTGAGTTCTTCCATCACGGGGGTGAACGACGGATCGCCCAGCCACTTGCCGTCGAAATTCGACAAGAGGTTGACGCCGTCGGCCTTCAGCGTGCCGAAGGCGTATTCGATGGCGGCAAGGCTTCCCTCGGTGTCGGGTAGCGGCAGCGGTGCGAAAAAGCCGAATCGGGTCGGGTAATCGTGGACGGTCTTTGCCGCCGCTTCGCTCCATTCGCGCGCGAGACGCCGGCTCAACGCGACATCGCCGGTCCATACGCCCGGTGTCGAGATCGAGGCCACCGCGAACTGAACGCCCGCCTTGTCGCAGGCATCGACCGATTGCTCGGCGGTCCAGGACAGCATCGCCGAATTGCCGTGATTCGCCTGGATGCGATCATGTTCTTCCTGCATGTATTTCTGGGGCAGGAAGTGATGATGCATGTCGATCTTCTTGATCTTCGATGCGGCGTTGGCCGCGCCGACGAATCCCGGCGCCATGGCAAGCGCGCCCAATGCCGCTACCGAGGCGACGAACTCGCGCCGCGTGGTTCCGCCGAGATCGAAAATCTTGCCGTTTTTGTCGGTCATGGTGCTTCCCCTGCTAAAGCCGGTGTTGTCGTGCGTGGATAGGACGGTGTTGCGTCAGGCGTCCGGCATCGCCACCAATTGACGTTTCAATTGCCGCCAGATGTCGTTGCGGAATTGAATGAATTTCGGGCTGGTCTTGATCGCCTCGTCATCGGTCCAGCGCGGCCGTGGCAGGTCGATCGCGATATCAGCGATGACTCGGCCGGGGGAGGTGCCGAACATGATGACGCGGTCGGACAGGAACACGGCTTCGTCGACGCTGTGGGTCACGAACACGACCGTCTTGCGGTCGCTGTCCCAGAGCTTCATCAATTCGAGCTGCATCATCTCGCGGATTTGCGGATCGAGCGCGCCGAACGGCTCGTCCATGAACAGATAGGACGGGCCGACGCTCAGCGCGCGGGCGAGGCCGATGCGCTGCTTCATGCCGCCCGAGAGCTGATGCGGATAGAATTCGCCAAAGCGGTCGAGCCCGACCTGCGCGAGCGCGCGGGTGACGACCTGGTCGCGTTCGGCGCGGGCCATGCCCTGGACTTCGAGCGGAAACTCGACATTGCCGCGCGCTGTGCGCCACGGAAGCAGGTTGAACTCCTGGAACACCATCGCGCGGTCGGGCGCGGGTCCATCGACGCGTTCGCCGTCGATCCAGACTTCGCCGTCGCTCGGCGTGATCAGGCCGTTGGCGATGCGCAGGAGTGTCGTCTTGCCGCAGCCCGAGGGGCCGAGGAACGAAACGAACGTACCGGACTCGATCTTCAGCGAGACGTTCGACAGCGCCTCGAAGATTTTCGTTTCGTCGCCGCTGATATAGCGGTGGGAAACGCCCCTGATCTCGATCATGTCGGCCCTATCCGTTCTGGAGGTGTTGCCAGGGTGCGAGCCGCTTCTCGGCCCAGCGGAGCAAACCATTGAGCAGGACACCGGCGGTGGCGAGAACGAAGACGCCGACGAAGACCTGGGCGGTGTCGTAGAGCCCGCCAGCCTGGAAGATCAGGTAGCCGAGACCCTTGGTCGAGGCATAGATTTCGGCGACCACCACCATCACCAAGGTGCGGCCGACGGCGAGGCGCATGCCCGCGATGATGTAGGGCAGCGCCGAAGGCAGGATGATCTTCATCATGATCTGCCGCTCGTTCGCCATGAAGGAATGCGCGGTTTCGACCAGGCGCTTGTCGACCTGGGTGACGCCGGCCTCGGTGTTGATCACCATGATGATGAACGAGCCGAGGAACACCAACGCGACCTTCGATGTCAGGCCGATCCCGAGCCAGATGATCAGGAGCGGCAGGAACGCGACCTGTGGCGAGGCGTTGAGCGCGATGGTGAAAGGTTCGAGCGTCGCGCGAATGGTCTCGGAGCGGCCCATGAGCAGCCCCATCGGCACGCCGACCAGCACCGAAAGACCGAAACCCAGCCCCGCGATCTGGGCCGAGGCGATGACATGCGGCCAGATGCTGCCGTCCATCACCATCTGAACGAGCTTCTCGACGATCAGCGCCGGGCTTGAGGCGAAGAGCGGATCGAGCCAGCCGGCGCGTGCGCCGATCTCCCACAAGGCAATGAAAGCGGTTATGCCCCCGAAGCGCAGCACGGTAATCAGGCCGGAACGCCGCCACCAATAAGCAACGCCGCTGCGGCGCCGCTGCGGCGCGGGGCTTTTGGCCGGAACGGTCGCGGTTGTCTGGCTCATGGTTCGGGCTTCCAACCTTGGGTTGCGAGTTGGGCGTTGACCTTTTGCGCGAAGCTGAAATTGAAGACGTCGCTGGGCGGCATGAGTTTGCCCGGGTCCATGTCCATCATCGCGCCGCGCAATTTGACCTCGTTGGCTTGCACGCCCGGATCGATCGTACCGTCGAGCGCCATCAGGGTCCGCAGCAGGTCGTATTCGCCGGCGAGTTCTTCGGGCTTCGCTTTCATGTAGCCGGCGAAGCGCTTGATCGATTCCTCGCGGTGGTTGCGGGTATAGATCATACCCTTGCGCGTCGCGCGCACGAAACGTTCGACCTCGTCGGTGTGATTTTTGATCATGTCGTCGGACGTGGCGAGGCCGTTGAAGGTGGAGCGAACTTCCTGGCGTAAATCGGCAAGCAGCTTGCCGTTCTCAAGTCCGCCGGAATTGCGCAGGATTTCGACGTCGCCCGGATGCAGCACCGCCGCCGGCAGCGATCCACTCTTGAACATCGCCATCCTTGTGCCGAGCGACGAGCCCATCGGCGTGAAGGCGACGAAATCCGAAGGCTGGTTGAGCTTCATCAGGTAATAGCGAATGCCGATCTCGCCGGTATCGCCGCGGCTGATCACGCCGATCTGCTGGCCCTTCAGGTCGTTGAAGCTCTGGATTTCCTTCTTGGTCGACCAGATCTGCCAATCCGGCCGGTCCTCGCCGACCAGCAGGACCTTGAGCTTGGCGCCTTTGATGATCGCGCTGATCGCCGACGAGCCCGAGGTGCTGAAATTGATGTCACCCGACACCAGCGCCGCGGTGGCGGGACCGCCGCCGGTCTCGAGAACCTCGATGTCGAAGCCCTCGTCCTTGTAATAGCCGTTGTCGATCGCGGTGAAGAAGAAGATGTAAGAGCCGTTGAGGTTCGGGTAGGTGACCTTGACGTGCTCGGCACGTGCCGGCCACCCAAAGACCAGCGCGACGAAGCCGGCCAGCGCCGCGAGGCGATAAACCCTGTTCATGAACCGCTCCCGATGAAATTGCGCAGCTTCGCCTCGAAGGCTGTCTGCTGTTCCCATTGCGCCCAATGTCCCGCGCCGACGACCACGTCGCAATACGCGCCGGCCTGGATCGAGCGCAGGACGCTGAATTTTTGCTCGATATAAGGCACGCAGGTCGAATCCTTTTCGCCCCAGATCGCGCCGAGCCGCGCGGTGGCGCGCGGCAGCGTGTGGATCAGCGTATCGGTGAAGGCGATCGGGCGGCTATCGATGCGTGCGCGCCGCGTATTCGTGTTCTGCAGATAGACCGCAAGGTCGTCGATGTTTCCGGCGTCGCCGAACATCAACGTCGCAAGATTGGCGCGCTGGGCCGCGAGAATCTGTTGCGCGGTCATGCCGGGCTCGACCCGCTGCAAATTGGCGAGCGGCGGGCGGGGCTGGCCTAGGCCGGCGGCGCCGATCATGAGGAAACATTCGATCCGCTTGCCCATCTGCGCCGCGACGTGCCCGCCCAACGCCGAGCCGAAGGAGAACCCGGCCATCGCGATCGGCTCTGGCGCAACCGCGTCGAGGCCTTGCGCGATGATCGCGGCTAATGCTTCGGCGGTATGGGGTTTGGGCGGGGTCGCCGAATCGCCCAGGCCCGGCATGTCGGGCACGATGACCCGATAAGTCTCGGCCAAGGGAACGACGTTTTTCAGCCAATGGGTCCAGGAGCCGTAACCGCCATGAAGCAAGACCAATGGCTTGCCGCTGCCCCAGACGCGCCAGACCATGCTGCCGTCGCCACAGGGTGTTTCGATGCGCCGGCACAGCCGCTCGACCCGCGCCACCATGTCGGCGGGCGAATTGTCGGCGCTGGCAAGCGTTTCCATCTCGTGGGGCATCGGCGGTCTGTTGTCCTCCCTGTCCGGCCGTAGACCGGCCGTTCGGCTATTGAGCCTTTGGCCCCCCGCACTGTCAACCAGCGCCCGCCGCCTTGCTAGTCTTTGGTGCGGAAACTACCATTTGCCAGCACGAACGGAGCCGGTTGCATGACCGGTTCGCCTGCCGGGAGGGGATTTGATGGCACCGAAAACCGCGACGATGGCCGAGTTGTGGACGCACTGGCAAAAGCGCGCCCAGCGCGGGGCCCATCCGTTTCAGTTCGCGCCTTATGAGGACGTCGAGAGCGCGATGGCCAAGATCATTCCGGTCTTCGAGGGCGATCACGAGGCCTCGACCCGCGAATTCTCGGTGGTGGCGGCGCCGCATCGCGAGCGTGCGCGGGCGTTCGAGGCCAAGGGCGACAAAGCAGCCGCGCGCGACTCTTATCTGAAAGCCTTCGCGCTTTACCGCATGGCGCGGTTTCCGACTCAATTCACCGAGGGCAAGCGCGAGGCTTATCGGAATTCGCAGGATTGCCTGATCCGCGCGCATGCGCTGGGGCCGGTCCCAATCCGCCGTGTCGAGATGCCGTTCAAGGGCCGCGCCGGCGAAGGCGACAAGGTGATCGGCTATCTACGTATGCCGCCCGGCAAGAAGAAGGTGCCGGTGCTGGTCGCCTGGGCTGGGGTTGACAGTTTCAAAGAGGATTTTCTCGGCGCGACCGATCCGCTGCTGGAGCGGGGCGCGGCGACGCTCACCATCGACATGCCGGGCACCGGCGATTCACCGATCGTCGGATCGGAAGATGGCGAGCGGCAATGGACGGCGGTGTTCGACTGGATCGCCAAGCAACCCGAATTGGACGCGTCGCGGGTTTGCGCCTGGGGCGGCAGCTTCGGCGGCTATTGGGCGACCAAGGTCGCGCATACGCATCGTGAATACCTCGCCGGCATGGTCAGCCAGGGCGGCGGCGCACATCTCGTGTTTCAGCACGATTGGGTGGCGATGTCGCAGGAGCGTGCCGGACTGCCTTGGGGCATTTCGGAGATGCGCGGCAATTCCTTTGGGCGGCCGAGTTATGACGGATGGTACGAATTCGCGCCGCGCCTGTCGCTGCTCGATCAGGGCGTGCTCGACAAACCGTGTGCGCCGCTTTTATGCATCAACGGCGTGAAGGACGTGCTGACGCCGATCGAGGATTATTACATCGTCCTTCGGCACGGCAACGCCAAGACGGCGCGGTTCTATCCCGGCGGCCACATGGGCTCGTCACCCGAGGGCGTCGATGAGCCGAAGCCGGTGATCGTTGCTTGGCTGAGCGAAAAGCTCGGACTCTAGATTCGCGTCGAGAGCCGGATCGCGAGGCGCGTCCCGGCTTTCACCGCCGCGCGCAGGAAGGGCGGTCCCGCGTCGCCGCCATGTTGCCTGGCGATGTCGCGGTGCTCGATCTCGTTGGCGCGGAATTCCTTGAGCGCTTTTTTTAACGCCGGCTCGGATTTGCCCAGCGTGTCGATCTGGCGTTGATAATGCTCGTCGATGACTTCCTCGACTGCGACGGTGCAAGCCATTGCCGCGTTGGGCCCGAGCATCGCCGACGCCGCGCCGAGTGCGAAGCCGGCGACATGCCAGATCGGCGCCAGCGCGGTCGGGCGCACGTGCCGCTCGCGGATCATGCGGTCGAAAGCGGCAAGGTGGCGCTCTTCCTGTTTCGCCATCTTGCGGATTTCGCGCGCGGTGGGCGTATTGCCCAACACCGCGAGTTGACCCTCATAGATTCGCTTGGCGCCGTATTCGCCGGCGTGGTCGACGCGGATCATGCGGTCGACCTGAGCTTTCTCGGACGGATCGCCGGGCAGGCGCTTCATCGCGCGCGCCGCCACGACCACAGCGCGAACAGCGCGAGAAGCACCGAGGCGATGAAATTCAGTCCGGCGAGCGTGATGCCCATGAACGACCATTGCGGCGCGTCGCAGGACACCGGCTGGCGCGACTCAAGCATGCGCTGCAATGCCTCGATCGAATTGGCGCCGGCCGGCCCACCGGTGCAGGCGCTCGGCCCCGCGAACCAATGCTGCTCGACGCCGACGTGATAAAACGCAAGGACGCTGCCGGCGATGAAGATGAGCGCGAGCAGCGCCAACAGGACACGGCGCGGCATCAACCACGCCAGCAAGGCGACCGGTATCGCCGCGTAATAGGGCCAGCGTTCGTAAAGGCATAACTCGCACGGCTGCAAGCCGCCGACATATTGGGTGAGCAGCGCGATTCCGACCACGACCGCCGCGGCGAGGCCGATCGCCAGTGATGCCGCGCGGGAGATTCTCACAAATACCTTAAGGCGATGAAGCCGCCGACAAGCAGCACGACGAACACGCTGGTCACCAGCGTGAGGCGGCGCTCGATGAAAAGACGGACCGGTTCGCCGAACCACCACAGCAAGGCCGCGACCATGAAGAAGCGCAACGAGCGCGAGATGATCGACGCGATCGTGAAGGTGACGAGATTGAAATCGAGCGCGCCGCTGGTAATGGTGATGAGCTTATAAGGGATTGGTGTCATCCCCTTGAGGATGATGATCCAGGCGCCCCATTGATCGAACGACGCCTTCAAGGCGTCATAGCGATCCATGATGTGATAGAATTCGAGGATCGGCCGTCCGATCGCGGCAAAGGCGTAATAGCCGATCGCATAGCCAAGGAACCCGCCCGCGACCGACGCGAGCGTCGCGATGGCGGCCAGCCGCCAGGCATCGCGACGCGCCGCCAGGATCATCGGGATCAGCAGCACGTCGGGTGGGATCGGAAAGATCGAGCTTTCGATGAAGGCAACCGCGATGAGGATCCACACCGCATTGCGGTTGGCGGCCAGCGTCATCGTCCAATCGTAGAGGCGTTTCAACATGGGTGAAGGTCTAGCGGGGCGGCTCCACGCCGCGCAAGGGTCAGGTGGGTTTGCGGGCGAAGAAGGCGAGGGTGCGCAGCGTCATCACCACCTCGCCTTTCTGGTTTGTCACGATGCAATCGTGTCGGACCAGGCCGCGATCGGCCCGCGTGTGTGACGGAATGGCATCGAAGACGGTGGCGCGCGCGCTCAACGTGTCGCCGGGCCGCACCGGCTTGCGCCAACGCAGTTCGTCGACGCCGGGCGAGGCGATGGCGCTCGATTCCTTGAGCAACCCGTCGACCAGCAGGCGCATGAACATTGCCGAGGTGTGCCAGCCGCTGGCCACGAGTTCGCCGAATCCGGTCTCGCGCGCGGCTTTCGGGTCGGTATGAAAGGTCTGCGGGTCGAATTGCGTGGCAAAGGCGATGATTTCGGCCTCGGTCACCTGATGGCTGCCGAGTTCGACCGTCTCGCCGGCCGGGAAGTCCTCGAAATAGCGAAAGCTCATGGCCGCTCTCTACGGGCGGCCCCCGGTTCTGGCAATGCTTTGACGTTAGGCGTGCCGCCCCCTAAAAATGGCGCCGCGCCCCTGTGGTGGAATTGGTAGACGCGCCGGACTCAAAATCCGGTTCCGCGAGGAGTGTCGGTTCGAGTCCGACCGGGGGCACCAGTCATCCTGAAGCGATGACGCCAGGGGAGGAAGACCAATGAAGAAGCTCCGATTCTGCATGGTGGTGGCCGTGCTGTTCGCGGCGTCGATCGCGCAAACCCATGCCCAGGACGCGGTCGAGTCTTTCTATAAAGGCAAGGAGCTGAAGCTCTATATCGGCTCGACCCCCGGCGGCGGTTATGATGGATACGGTCGCCTGATCGCGCGGCATATGGGCGAGCACATCCCCGGCCATCCGAATATCGTGCCGATCAACATGGCGGGCGCGGGAAGCAACCGGCTCGCGGCTTATCTCTACGGCGTTGCCCCGAAGGACGGGACCGAATTCGGAATCATCTTTCCGGGCGCGGTGCTTGATCCGTTGCTGGGCAATCAGGCGACGCAGACCGATCCCAGCAAATTCGTCTATCTCGGCAGCGCCAATGTCGAAGTATTCCTCTGCTTCGTGCGCGCGGGGGCGCCGGTCCAAACCTATCAGGACGCGTTGACCACCAAGGTGCTGTTGGCGGCGAGTGCCGATGGCGGCTCGACCCGCGATATGCCGGCGGTCGAGAATTCGCTGTTCGGCACCAAATTTCGCGTCGTCTCGGGCTATCCGGGCTCGCGCGAAATCAATCTTGCGATCGAGCAGGGCGAGGTGCAGGGCGCCTGCGGCATCGGCTGGTCGAGCATTGAGGCACAAAATCCGGATTGGCTGCCCTCGGGCAAGATCCGCATCCTGGCGCAGGAGACCAATCGCGGCGATCCGCGCCTCAATGCCATGGGCATCCCGCTGACCTATTCGTTGGCGAAGACCGACGAGGATCGCGAAATGCTCGAGTTGGTCTACAGCCAGGAAGTTTTCGGCCGGCCCTTCATCCTGCCGCCCACCACGCCGGATGCGCGGGTCGCCGCCTTGCGCAAGGCGTTCATGGAGACGCTCGCTGATCCGGCCGTGCTCGC
The DNA here is from genome assembly GCA_903828515.1 of uncultured Rhodospirillales bacterium. Lineage (GTDB taxonomy): Bacteria > Pseudomonadota > Alphaproteobacteria > ATCC43930 > CGMCC-115725 > CAIKMD01. The sequence goes on from CAIKMD010000006.1 coordinate 341,715, forward strand.
CGAGGCCAAATTGCAGAAGCTCGACATCGACCCGCTCGCTGGCGACGAAGTGCAGAAACTGGTGGCGAAGGTCTATGCGTTTCCGCCGGCGATCGTCGCGCGCGCCAAGGCAGCGATGGTCTACAAAGACCCGCCCTGATCAGCCCCACTCTGATCAATACGGCTCGAAATCCTTGAGGCGCGGAATCACTTCGGTGCCGAAGAGGCGGATCGAGCGCAGCAGATCGTCTTCGGCGAGATTGCCGAAATTGAATTCGCCGAAGAATGTATCGAACACACCTTCGGTCGCGTAAGCCTTGAGCTTCTTCGCGACCGTCTCGGGCGATCCGATGAGGATGCGGTCGTTCTTCAACAGCCATTGCGGATCGAGCAGGTTGCGCATCGCCTCGGCGGCGCCGGGCTCGCCGCGCTCGTCGAACATGACCGCGTGTTCGTTCTGCGCGGCTTTCAGATCCTCGGGCGAGCTGGCGTCGCGGAAGAAGCCCCGATAGGCCTGACTCGCATCGTGAAGCGCGACGGACAGGGCTTTCTCGTCGGTCTCGTCGACATAGACGACCGTCGAATAGGCGATGTGCGGCTTGTGCTTGTGGCCCGCCGCGCGCCACTGCTCGAGATATTTGCGATAGCGGGGTGCGGCTTCCTCGCGCGGATAGACCAGGAAATAGCCGACATTGATTCCCTCGCGCGCGCAGAATTCGAGCGTCGCGGGATCGCGCGTCTCGATCCACAGCGGCGGATGCGGGCGCTGGACCGGATTGACCGCGAGCTTCACGTTCTTGAAGTGATGATGTTTGCCCTCGAAGGAAAAGCTCGGCGCGTCGGTGAAGGCCGCGCGCAGGAATGAGACGAATTCGAGGGTGATCTCGCGGCGCTGTTTGTAATCGGCGCTGAAGGGTGGAAAATTTTGCGGCGAGATGCCGGGGACGAGCCCGACCTCGAGCCGGCCGTCGAGCATCTGGTCGGTGACCGCGATCTCCTCGACGAGGCGCAACGGATGATGCAGCGGCACGACATGGCCCATGCCGCCGAGCCTGATTCGCTTGGTGCGCGCGCCGGCGCCGACGGCATAGAGGCCGGGCGCCGAACTCCAGCTCTCGTCCGGGCGGAAATGATGCTCGACGCAGAAGCCGTAGTCGAAGCCGAGCTCATCGCAGAGTTCGAGTTCGCGCCAAAGTTGATGATAGCGCTGGGCCGGGGTGAGGCCGGGCTTGCCCCAGACATGGGCGAAATGCGCGAATTTCATGGGACTTCCTGCCTTACGATGCGCCGCCGAAGATGAGGCCCGGATAGAGTGTGAGCCGCAACATTAACGCGAAGAGCAGCCAGACGAACAGTGTTGCCCCTGCGCCGCCGAGCATGCTGGCGGGAATACCGAGCTTTCCGCGCCAGCGCAAGAAGGCGAAAACGAAGAGCGGCACCGCGGCGAGGATGCCGATGAGGACAAGCGCCGCGGCGAACCCGGCGACCCAGCCGACGGATTCGATCTGGCGCAGGGCCGGGTAGTCGGGGCGATCGGGCACGGCATTGAGGCGTTGCCTGAGTGCGCGGCCCCAGGCGGTGTCGCTGCGCGAGGCGAGATCGAGGACGAGGAAGATCGCCATGATCGAAGCGACCAGTCCGGGCACGGTACGCAGCGCCGGCTTGTAGGTTAAATCGAGCGCGAGGTAACCGAGGGTGAAGACCAGCAACCCGGCCGCGAACAGCGAATCCGACGGCAGGAACTTTTTCATGACGCCGCCGTGCGGGCGGCGCGGCGCTTGATCAGGCCGCGCACGAGTGGCCATACGAGTAGCATGACGATTCCGGCGACCAGCAGCGCCGCGAGCGGACGCGCGACGAACACCGACCAATGCCCGTCGCTGATCATCAGCGATTGCTGAAAATTACGCTCGGCCGTGCCGCCCAGGACCAGCGCGACGATGACGGTGAGGCGCGGATAGTCGAAGCGGATCATGAGATAGCCGATGATGCCGAAGATCGCGGTTACCACGACGTTCTCGATCGTGCCGTCGACCGCGTAGGAGCCGACCATCGCAACGCACAGCACGAAGGGGATGAGGATCTTCGAATCGACCAGCGTGATCAGTGCCAAAGGCCGCACGAGCAGGAGGCCGACGAATGAGGCGAGGATGCAGGAGAGGGTCAGCGACCAGATCAGCCCATAGATCTCGGTCTGATTCTGAACCAGCATGACCGGGCCGGGCTGCAAACCGTGGAGCACGAGGATGCCGAGGAACACCGCCATTTCGGCGCCGCTCGGAATACCGAAGGCGAGCGTCGGGATCAGCGCGCTGCCATCCTTCGCGTTGATCGCTGCCTCGGGCGCGATCACGCCCTGAATATTGCCCTTGCCGAAGCTCTCGGGATTCTTCGAGGCCTGAACCGTAAGGCTGTAGGAGAGAAACGCGGCAACCGCGCCGCTCTCGCCGGGTATGGCGCCGATGATGGTTCCGATCAGCGACCCGCGGATTACTGTGCCCCAATGCTTGAACGTCTCGAGCACGCCGCTCCACATGCCGGTGATGCGTACCGCGCCGATGTCGCGGGTCACCGCGCCGCCCTTGACCGAGAGGTTGATCATCTCGGCGACGGCAAAGAGTCCGATCAGCGCCGGCACGAGATGAACGCCGTCCCATAGATAGTCGATGCCGAGGGTGAAGCGCTGGCCGCCGCTCACGTCGTTGTAGCCGATGAACGAGATCATCAGGCCGAAACCGCCCGTTATGAGGCCGCGCAACAATTTGCCGCGCGCCGAATTCGCCACCGTGACCAGGGCCAGCAAGGTCAGCAGGAAGAATTCCGGCGGCCCGAACAGCAGGACCAATTCCTTGGCGAAAGGGAGCACCGCCAGAACCGAGATCGTGCCGATGATGCCGCCGATCGAATTGGCGCTCGCTGCCGCGCCGATCGCCATCCCGGCCTTGCCCTGTTGGGCGAGTGGATAGCCGTCGAGGCAGGTCGCGGCGTTGGGGGCGCTGCCCGGTGTGTTCAGCAGGATCGCGGTGATCGATCCGCCCATCGGCACCGCGCCCATGACGCCACCCGAGAGGGCGAGGGCGCTGAATGAATCGAGTCCGTACGTGAGCGGCATCAGCAGGGCGAGAGCGGTAGCGCCGCCGAGGCCGGGCATCGCACCGAAGAACAGCCCGATCGCCATGCCCATCGCGAGGAAAAGCAACTCGCGAAATTGCAGCAAGCCCAAAAAACCGCTGAGCCAGATATCGAGCACATCGTCCTCCCCGTGCCGGTTCTAGCAACCGGGCTTCGAAAAGCCTAATCGTCGCTGCTGATAGTTGACCCTCGGCGGCTGGTGGCGCACGATGGGAGGATGATTTCGCGCCTGACGATATCCCGTGACACCCGCGTCAATATCCTGATCGGGAACGGCCACTTCCTCTCGCATTTCTATACGCTCTGCCTGCCGCCGCTCTTCCTGATCTGGCAGAAGGAATTCGACGTCTCTTATGCCCAGCTCGGCCTCGCGCCGGTGGTGATGTCGATTGCGGCGGCGCTGATGCAGACGCCCTACGGTTTCCTGGTCGATCGTTTCGGCGCGCGGCGGTTTCTCGTCGTCAACACGCTGGTCATGTCGCTTTCCGTCGCGGCGATGTCGTTTGCCACCGATTTCTGGCAGATCCTGGTTCTTGCCGCGATCTCGGGCACCGCCAACGCGGTCTATCACCCCGCCGATTACAGCATTCTGGCCGGATCGATCCGGCCGGAAAAGATGGGCAAGGCCTTCGCGTTCCATACCTTCACCGGCAACGCCGGAACCGCGCTGGCGCCGCCGGTCGTGATCGTGCTCGCGACGTTGTGGGACTGGCGCATGGCGCTGCTCACGGTCGGGTTGGTCGGTATCCCGGTCGTTGCCGGGATCATGTGGCAAAGCTCGATCCTCACGGATCAATCGCGCGGCGCGAAGAAGCCGGGCGGCATGACCGTCGGCTCGCTGCTGTTCGACAAGACGTTGCTGCTGTTCTTCGTGTTCTACATGCTGGGCTCGATGGCGGGCAGCGGTGTGCAGGCCTGGCTCATCACCATCCTGCATGAGCTGAAAGGCATCGATCTGCCGCTCGCCTCGACCGCGCTCACCGCCTACATGGTCGGCACGGTCTCCGGCATCCTCGTCGGGGGCTGGGTGGTCGACAAGTCGAAACGCCATATCGCGTGGATGGTCGGCGGCCTGACCGTCTGCTCATCGGTCCTGACCTTTATGGTCGGCGTCTTGCCGGTGAGTGGCCTCGTCGCCATCGGCCTGATGTTCGTCGCCGGCGCGGGTCTCGGCGCCAGCCGCACGCCGCGTGACATCATGCTGAAGGACGCGGCGCCGCCGGGGGAAATCGGCAAGGTGTTCGGCTTCGTCAGTTCGGGCCTGCCTTTAGGCTCGGCGCTGACGCCGGTGCCGTTCGGCTATCTGATCGACCACGGTCATGCAGCGTGGGTACTGGTGGTCGGAGCCGGCATTCTGCTGACCAGTGTCCTGTGCATGGGCACGGCACGCGCATCGGCCAACGCGGACGCCGCGGCGGAAGCCGCCGCGGCCGAATAGGCCTCAGGGAATCATCACGATCTTTCCGAAATGGGAATTGGTGCGCATGTGCTTTTGCGCCTCTTCCGCTTCGTCGAGACGGAACGTGCGGTCGATCGGCAGATGCAGCGTGCCGTCGACGACCGCGTCCCAGAGATCCTCGCGCCAGCGTCGCACTTCCTCGCGCAACTCGGTCATCGACCGGGTGGAGTGGGTGACGCCGATATAGGCGATGCGGCGGCGCGCATGCGTGTCGAAGTCGAATTCGCCGTGTCCGCCGCCCAGCCGGCCGACATTGACGATGCGGCCCATGATCGCGGTTGCCTTGAGGTTCTGATTGGCGACGCTCGCCGAGACCATGTCGACGATGACATCGACGCCCTTGCCGTCGGTCGCTTTCAGGACTTCTTCGGACCAGTCGGGCTTGCGGGTGTCGATCGCGAGGTCGGCGCCATATTCCTTCAATCGCGCGCGCCGCCCGTCATTGGTCGAGGTGCCGATCACCAGCCGCGCGCCGAGATATTTGGCGATCTGCTGGCCGAGGAGGCCGACGCCGGAGCTCGCGCCCTGGATCAGGACCGCGTCGCCTTTCTTCATCCGCCCATTGGTGACGATCGCGTCGTGCATGGTGCCCAGCCCGGTCGGCAGGGTCGCGGCCTGTTCCCAGCTCATGTTATTGGCCGGCACCGGCGTGACGCGACCGTAATCGGTCACCGCGTATTCGGCATAGGCGGCGCGGCCGGTGCACATGACGCGGTCGCCTGGTTTCACGCCTTTGGTCTCAGCGCCGCAGGAAACCACTTCTCCCGCCCATTCGATGCCTGGCATCGCCCCGACGTCGCGGGCATGGCCCGAGCCGTAAATGCCGGGCAGGTCGGCGCGGTTCATGCCGATCGCGCGAACCTTCACCAGGACCTCGGTCGGCTTCGGCGTGGGCTGCGGCACGTCGCGGATTTCGAGCCCGGTCTCACCGACGATGGCGGCTTTCATGACGTCCTCCGATTTGATTCTTATGGCGCCATGGCTAGCATAAACGGCGGACTCGCGGTAGCGCCGCGCCCAGGAGTAGATTGACGCCCATGACCGATTACTGGCTGTCCAAAATGTTCTTCGACCTGCAGACGCCGGCGGCGGCGGCGGAATACCGCGCCGACCGCGACAGGGTCGTTACCCGTTATCCACTGGCCGACGACGTGAAGCAGGCGTTGCGCGCTGACGATGTCGTCTTTCTCTCGAAGCGCGTGAATCCCTATCTGCTGCGTTATTATTTCGGCGCGGCCGGGATGACCGATGCGGTGTTTCTCGCCCGTGTCCGCGAAGAAGAAGGAAAAGCCGTCCATGGCTGAGTTCGTCGGCGCCTTCGCTGCCAGCCATGCGCCGCTGATCGCGCGCGACTGGGAAATCCTGCCGCAAGTCCGCAAGGATGAGATCACCACCAATTTCCGCGAGCTCGGCCGGCGCGTCGCGGCTTCGCGTCCCGATGTGATCATCGAGCTGTCGCCCGACCACTGGGTGAATTTCTTTCTCGATAACCTGCCGGCCATCTGTATCGGCGTCGGCGAGACGCATGAGCCGCCGGCCGAACCCTTCATGAAGAACTTCCCGTTTCCGCTCGTGGGCCATCCGGGGTTGGGGCAGCATCTTCTTGAAAGCGCGCTTGCGCAGGATTTCGAGCCCTCGGTCTCGCATCATCTGCGCCTCGATCACGGCTTCTGCATTCCGCTTTGGCGCATGGAATTACCGCACCTGCCGAAGATCGTTCCCATTGTGGTCAACGATCTCGAGCCGCCGATGTTGAGCGTCACGCGCTGCTTTGCCTGGGGCAAGTTTCTCGCCCGCGCGATCGCCAGTTTCCCCGAGCGCACTCTGCGCGTCGCCATTCTCGCGACCGGCGGCCTGAGCCATTCGATCGGCGAAAAGACCATGGGCGATATCGACGAGCGTTTCGACCGTGCCTGCATCGACGCGTTTCGTGCCGGCGACGAAGCCAAGATCGTCGCGCTGCTCGATCGCGACATGGTCGCTGCCGGCAACGGTACGCATGAGGTGCGCAACTGGGTGATCGCTCATGCGGCGGCCGGTGGACGCGGCTTCGATCTCATCGATTATCGCGCGGTGCCTGAGGTCTATGTCGGTTGCGGCTGGGCGTCGTGGGCGGCGTAAGACGATGACCGCCTTGCCCTTCACCCCGATGGGGATCGATCACGTCGTCCTCATGGTGCGCGATCAGGCGGCGTCGCAGAAGTTTTATATGGACGTCCTCGGTTGCACCGTCGACGCGGTCAACGAGCGCGCCAAGATCATCCATCTGCGTTTCGGTGAGCAGCAGATCGACATCGTGCCCGGCAACGGCCCAAGCGACGAGGCGGCGGAGACGGATATGGATCATCTGTGTCTCTCGATCCGCTGCGATGATTTGCCGGCGCTGGCGGCGGCGTTGCAGGCGCGCGGCGTGGTGCTTGATGGCGGGATCGTCACCAGGCTCGGCGCCTTCGGCGTCGGCCCCTCGCTCTATCTGCGCGATCCGGACGGCTACAAGATTGAATTGAAGCCGCGCTGACGCTCAGCTTTTATCACGCACGCCCTTGGTCGGGCTGAGATTCCAGGGTAGTCCGAAGGTCGTGGCGAATCCGATCAGCACGATGATTCCCGCCGCCCAATAGACATCATGCAATGCCTCCGCGATCGCCAGGGTCAGGCTGGCGAATTCGGCTGGCGCAAAATTGGCGCGCAGCATCGGGTCCATGATCTCGTTGACCGCGTTGCCGCTGATGCGGTCGGCCAGACCGAGATTGACGATGCCGCCGAACAGGGCGGTACCGACCGTCTGACCGAGGATGCGGGCAAAGAGCGTCGAGGCGGTTGCCATGCCGCGCTGGTCGCGATCGACGCTCGCCTGTGCCGCGACGAAGTACGTGTTCTGAAACAGTCCCATGCCCAACCCGATCAGCCCAGTGCCGGTCGCGGCCCAGAGCGGCCCGCGGCTGGGATCGAGCGCGATCAGAATCAGCGATCCGACCATCACAATGAGGCTGCCGATGACGGTGGCGAGGCGATAGGAAAACCGTAGCATGATCTTGCTGCCGGCGGCGGAACCGAACATCCAGGTGATCGAGGTGACCGAGACCGCATAGCCGGCGATCATTGGGCTGTAGCCCATTACGCCCTGGATATAGGCGGGCAGGAACGCGCTCGATGCCACGGTGGTCGCGCCGACGGTCAGACATCCGATGGTGGAAACGGCGACGATCCGATTGCGCCAAAGGCTCAACGGTATGATGGGCTCCGGCGCGCGGCGTTCCTGAAAAAAGAGGAGCGTCAGAAGGACGGCGACGACGGCGAGAAGCGGCAGGAACAGACTCATGCCCAACGTCGTTGCCTGGATCATCGTGAACATCAGCAGGCCGATACCGAGCATCATCAGAACGGCGCCCCGATAATCGATCTGGTGAACGCGGCGCTCGTAGCGTTCCTGTAGCATCATCGCGATGATCGTGAACGCGGCGATGCCCAGTGGCACGTTGACCCAGAATACCCAGCGCCAGCTCAAGTTGGAGACTAGAACGGCGCCGAGCAGGGGACCGCCGACCGCGGCGCTGGCCCAGATGCCCGAGAGATAGCCCTGGATCTTTGCGCGGATTTCCGGCGGGTAAATATCGGAGATCAGAGTCTGCGCACCGGGCAGCATGGCGCCGGCGCCGATACCCTGCGCGATGCGGCAGACGATGAGGAACACCATGTTCGGCGCGACACCGCACAGCGTCGAACCGGCGAGGAACAATCCCAGCCCGAAGAACAGCACCGGCTTCCGGCCGAACAGATCGGCGAAGCGGCCGCTCAAGGGGATCGTCACCGCCTGGGTGAGAAAATAAGTGCCGAACACCCAACTGAAGAGGTGGAAGTCGCCCAATTGGCTGACGATGGTCGGCATTGCCGTCGCGATCACCGTGCCCTCGATCGCGGCCATGAATTGGCAGATGACCGCCGCCGTGAGCAACCACACTCGCGTCGATCGGTCGGAAAAGCGCGGCGCGGGTTCGGTGGTGGCGTCGGTTTCGCGGACCGCCGCGCGTTCGCTCACGACGAAACCTTGTTATGCCGGCCGCGCGTCGGGCTGAGATCCTTCGGCAGCATGAAGCCGGCGGCCAGAATGAGCAGAACCAGCAGCGCCGAAACAAAATAGACGTTGCGGACCGCGTCGGCGATGCCGTCCGTGACTGGTCCGAACTCGGCAGGCGACAGACTCGTCCGCAGCGACGGATCCATGATCCGGCTCACCGCGTCGCCGCCCAGCAGGCCGGCGAGTGTGAAGTTGACGACGCCGCCATAGATCGCCGTGCCGATGGTCTGGCCCAGCATGCGGCTGAACGAAACAAGCGAGGTCGCGGTGCCGCGCTGCTGCCAGTCGACGACGCTTTGTGCGGCGACGGTATAGGTGTTCTGGCTCAGGCCCATGCCGATCCCGACCAGCGAGGTGCCGCATGCGGCCCACCAGGGTCCGCGCGCGGGATCGAGCGCGATGAGCATCAGCGTGCCGGCGACGAGGAACAGGCCGCCGATCGCTGTCGCATGGCGATAGGACGTGCGTAACATGACATAGCCGCCCATCGCCGAACCACCGATCCAAGTCACCGAGCAGATCGCCAGCGCATAACCGGCGACGATCGGGCTGTAACCCATCACGCCTTGGATATAGGCGGGCAGAAAGGACGTGCTGGCCATGACCACGGCGCCGACACCGAACGAACCGAGATTGGTGCTGACGATCACGCTGTTGCGCCACAGCGCCAACGGCAGGATCGGCTCGGCGACACGGGCCTCGTGGCGCAGGAAGATCGCGAGGATCGCCACGGAAACGCCGATCATGATCGCGAAGTTCACGAGGCCGAGCTGGCGCGCCTGGATGAAGGCATAGAGCAGGAAACCGATTCCGACCGCCATCAGCAGCGCGCCGAGGTAGTCGATGCTGTGGTTGCGGCGCTCGATCCGTTCGTGCAGCGCGAAGGTCAGGATCGCGAAGCCGAGGAGGGCGGCCGGCACGCTGATCCAGAACACCCAATACCATTGGAGCTGCGCGATCACGAACGCGCCGAGCACCGGTCCGACGATCGCGGCGATGCCCCAAATGCCTGAAAAGAACCCCGCCATCTTCGCGCGCTGCGCGGGCGGGTAGATGTCGCCAATCAAGGTCTGGTTGATCGGCTGCACCGCGCCGGCACCGACGCCCTGGATGACGCGGAAGATCACGAGGGCCAGCATGTTGGTTGCGAAGCCGCACAGGATCGTCCCGATCAGGAACAGGGTCAGGCCGAAGAACAGCACCCGCTTGCGGCCGAACAGATCGGCGAGCCGACCATAGATTGGGATGGTGACGCCTTGCGCGAGGAAGTAGGCGCTGAAGACCCAACTGAAGAAATCGAAGCCGCCGAGCTGCGCGATGATGGTCGGCATCGCGGTGGCGACGACGGTGCCTTCGACGCCGCTCATGAAGATCAGCACGACGGTCGCGACGATGATCCATCGGCGGTTCGAACCCGCCGCCAGGATCGGGCTCAGCGCGACGGCGGCGTCCCGCGGCGCGGTGGCGGGATCGCTCACGCCGGTCTCAGTAGGTTTCGACCCAGGGCCGGAGTTCGATCTCGGCGGTCCAGGCGCTGCGGTGTTGGCGGTGAATTTGCAGATAGGTGGCGGCGATCGCGTCGGGATCGAGCAGGCCGTCGGGACCGCGCTCATTGGCGCGCGGATCGCCGGCACGACCGATGCCCCCGTCGATGACGAAATGCGCGACGTGGATATTCTGCGGCGCTAATTCGCGCGCCATGCTTTGCGTCAATCCGCGCAGGCCGAACTTGCCCATGGCGAAGGCGGCGGAAAGCTTGAAACCTTTGACGCTGGCCGAGGCCCCGGTGAAAAGAATGCTGCCCTTGCCGGTTTTCAGCATGGCCTTCGCGGCCTGCTGGCCGACCAGGAATCCGCCATAACAGCCGATCGTGATCGCCTTCATCACGTCGCCGGGATCGATCTCGGCGATCGGGCCGCGCGCCCGCCCACTGGCGTTGTAGACCACGAGATCGGGTGAGCCGATATCGGCGGCAACCGATGCGAACAGTGCTGCGACGTCGTCGGGCTTGCCCGCGTCGCAAGCATAGGCCTTGGCGTTGGTTTCGGTGCAGAGGTCGGCGAGCTTGCCGGGATTGCGCGCGGCAAGCGCGACGCGCATGCCTTCTTTATGGAAGAGCCGCGCGAGCGCGGCGCTCAATCCGCTGCCGGCACCGACGATGATCGCGGTTTCGGCCATGGCGGTGGTCTCCTAACGGGCGCGTTGTGGCCGCATGAGCAATTCGGCCTCGGCCCGGGCAGCGCTGCGGCTTTGCGCCTCGCGCTTCAACTCGACGACGACTTGCTTGGCATGACGGTCGCGCACCATGCCACCGCTGGCGAGCGACGAGGAGGGCGCGTTGACGAGATGGAGCGAACGGACTTTCGGCGGATCGCCCGCGCTGTCCAACACGGCTTCGACTTCTTGGCCCTTGAACAGGCGGCCGATACCGAACGCGCTGAGGGTTGCCGCTTCGACCGCGAGATCGTTGCCCAGACCCTGGAGCCGCAAGGCGCCACGGCCGGTGCGCGTGTCGAACCATTGCACCACGCCGCGCACGGCCCCGCCGGGCTGCGGTGCGAAAATCGGCGCGAGGATAACCGGGGCGACGGTGATGACTTCGGCGCGACGCAACAGAGTCGGCTGGACCTGAATCGGCGCGGCGACCGGCGCGGGTGCTTCGGCGACCGGCTCTGCCGCAGGCTTCACCTCGTGAGTGGCGACAACACGTTTGCGCACGATCGCTTTCGGCGGCGCTTCGCATGCCTCTGCTTGCGGTGGCGCCGTATTGTTTCCGAGGTTTGATAAGGTTCGTTGCACGGCGTCGATGAGGGCGGGGATTTCTTGAACCGGCGTTTCCCGACTGGCAAGGAGCTTGGCGATTAAGCGCGCGGCCTCGGCCTTTTGTGGCATTATCATAAATCGCTATGTTCGCTGGAGATAACCTTCATATCACGTTCTTGGTCTTTGGCAAGAGCGTCGAACGACGGTGTTTTGGGTGCAGTGCAGAAGGAAAATCGCATGACACGCGCCGGTCTTGGAACCGCCGCGATCGTCGTGGCGCTTGCCATCTTATGGCTGGTGCTCGGTGGTGGCGCGACGCCTTCGAGCGTGGTCGCCTGCGGCGCCGTCGCCTGCGCGATTGCGGCCTGGGCGGCGATTCGCGAGATCTGACCCGCCGGCAACGCATAGCGAGGAAGCGCATATCAGAGTCGTGATAAAGCGCCGTGCACCGGCTGTGGTTTGGTTGACTCGACCGGCGCCTTGGTGATAACGACCTTCAACTCTCGGGCGAGAACATGCCGCGGATATCCATCGGAGACTGCAAACTTCACTACGAGCGCCAAGGCGCCGGCTTTCCCGTGCTGTTCATCACGGGGTTGGCCGGCCATGCCAGTTTTTGGCGCGATCAGATTCCCTCCTTCGCGCGCAATTTCGACGTCATCGCTTATGACCATCGTGGAGTGGGGCAAAGCGATCCGAAAGGCACGGCGCTGGTGATCGAGAAGCTGGCCGCCGACGCGGTCGGCCTGCTCGACGCGCTCGACGTCGAAAAAGCGCATATCATCGGGCACTCCGCCGGCGGCGCCATCGCCCAAGTCCTCGCGATCGAGCATCCCCAGCGTTGCGCCAGCATGGTCCTCGCCGCGGGCTGGACGAAACCCGATGCCTATTTCCGTCGCCTCTTCGGTCTGCGCAAGGAATTGCTGTCGCGGCTCGGGGCGTCTTCCTATATCCAGGCGAATACACTCCTTCTTTACCCGGCGGCCTACATCGCCGCGAATAACGAGAAGCTGCGGCAGGTCGAGGCGCAGGCGCTCGCCAATTCCCCGGCGTCCGAGACGATCGCCGCCCGGATCGACGCGATCATGGCGTTCGACCGTACCGCCGAATTGGGCAATATCCGCACCCCGACCCTGGTCGTGGCGGCCCAGGACGACCTCATTACCCCGGCTTATTTCTCGGAAGATCTCGCCCGCCGGATTCCCGGCGCCGAGGCAAAGTTCTTCGAGCATGGCGGTCACGACTTCCCGCTGGTGGTTCCGCGTGAATTTCATCAAGCGGTTCTGCCGTTTCTGCAGGCGCACACGCCGATGCAGCATCCGCCGGCCCCAACAGGGTTAACAGCCGGTAGGCTTAAGGAATCAGGTATTTAAGGCTTCCGAAAGTCTTCGGCCCCTACTCTCCGGCATCGCGACAGGGTGGCGCGCAAGAAGCGCAGAACGGCCACCGGATGTTGATCGAGAATCGTTGCCGTGGCGTCAGTGCAGAATGACTGAAAATCCACAGAATATGTCGTCCAATTCGGTCCGTGCGCCGCAAAGCGCCAGTGACCAGCAAACCCTTCCCGTTGTGCTCGCGGCGCTCGCCGCGGCCGGCGATGTCGCTTATGTCTGGGAGATCGCGACCGATGCGATCCAGTGGCATGGCTCGCTGCGCACGCTGGGCTTTCCGGAAGGAATGAAGCTGCCGTCGGGTCAGGCGCTGGCCGACCGCATCAATCCCGACGACCTTCTTTTGCGCCAGCAGCATCTGCACGCGCATTGCTCGCGCGGCGTGGCGTTCGATTGCGAATATCGCGTGCGGCTCGAGTCGGGCAATTTCGCGTGGCTGCACGATCGCGGCGCCGCCGAGCTCGACAATCTCGGCCGCCCTGTCCGTTTGTCCGGCGTGATCCGTCTCGTCACGGGTCGCAAGACTCAAGAGCAGAAGCTCGAGCAGCTCGCCAACTACGACGAGCTCACCGGACATTTCAACAAGAAGCGCCTGCGCGAAGTGCTCGACCATCTTCTCGCGACCAGCTTCCGTGCCGGCGGCGAGGGCGCCTATTTCGCCATCGGCATCGACAAGCTCGCCAACATCAACGACGCGTTCGGTACCGCCGCCGCCGATCAGGTCCTGATCGAGATCGGCCGCCGGCTCGACCGCTGCATGCGGGTCTCCGACGTGATCGGCCGCGTCGGCGGCGATCGCTTCGGCATCGTGCTGGCGCATTGCGTCGAAGGTCATGTCGCGTCGGCGGCGGAAAAAATCCTCGCCGCGATCAGCTGCGCGCCGATCGAAACCATCGGCGGCCCGGTCTATGCCACCGTGTCGATCGGCAGCTCCACGTTCCCCGCTCAGGCCAAGACCGCTTACGAAGTTATGGCGCGCGCCGAATCCGCGCTCGCCGAAGCCAAGCGCAACGGCCGCGACTGCTACGTCGCCCACAAGCTCAGCGAAGAGCAGCGCCATCGCCATCGCGTCGGCATGGAACTGGGCGACCGCGTGCAGCGCGCCTTGCGCGACGGACGCCTGAAGCTCGCCTATCAGCCGGTCGTGGTCGCCAACCAGCCCGACAAGGTCGATTACTACGAATGCCTGCTGCGCATGATCAGCGAAGACGGCAAGCAGGTCATCGCCGCCGGCGCCTTCGTCGCGGCGATCGAACAGCTGGGCTTCATCCGCCTGATCGACCGGTTCGTGCTCGAGGCGGCGTTCGAGGAAATGGCCCAGCATCCGGGCTACGTCCTCGGCATCAACATCTCCGGCCTGACCGCGACCGATCGCGCCTGGCTGCGGGCGATGACCACGCTCCTCAAAGGCCGGCCCGAAGTGGCGCAGCGCCTGCTGGTCGAAATCACCGAAACCGCCGCGCTCAACGACATCGACGAGTCCGCGCATTTCGTCAGCCAGCTGCGCGATCTCGGCTGCCGCGTCGCGCTCGACGATTTCGGCGCCGGCTTTACCTCGCTGCGCCATCTTCAGGCGCTGGCGGTCGACACGGTGAAGATCGACGGCTCGTTCGTCCGCAACCTGACCCAGAGCCCGGACAATCAGGTTTTCCTGCGGCATCTCGTTGGCCTCGCCAAAGGCCTCGGCCTCGCCACCGTCGCCGAATGCGTCGAGACGCCCGAAGAGGCGGCCATCCTGCGCCGCGAGGGCGTGGGTTTCCTGCAAGGCTATTATTACGGCAAGCCGACGCTCGAAAAGCCCTGGCTCGCGATGCCCGCCCCGAAGAAGCTGATCACCGGCACCGCCGACTGATCGCCCGCCGATCCGTCGCGGATCGGCACTCGTCAGAGTTCGATCGGTTCTGATCGAATCAGCGCAGGCGGAAACACACCTCACCCTTCCATCGCTTCGCGATTAATTCTGGGGACACAATACATAATTCGTTGACCCCGGCACGCCCCCGGCTTAGCGTCGGGTCATGGCGCGATTGGCCCGAGTGGTGGCGGCGAACCTGCCGCATCATGTGACGCAGCGGGGCAACCGCCGCCAGCAGGTCTTTTTCGGCGACGAGGATTACACGACCTATCGCGCGCTGCTCGCCGAATCGTGTCGCGCTGCCGGGGTCGAGGTCTGGGCCTATTGCCTGATGCCCAACCACGTCCACCTCGTCCTCGTGCCGTCCGACGCCGATGGCTTGCGCGCGGCGCTGGGCGAGGCGCATCGGCGCTACACGCGGCACGTCAATTTCCGCGAGGGCTGGCGCGGCTATCTGTGGCAGGGGCGGTTCGCGTCGTTCCCAATGGACGAGCCCTACCTTCTCGCTTGCGCGCGCTATGTCGAACTCAACCCCGTGCGGGCCAAGCTGGCGCGACGCGCGCGCGATTGGCCCTGGTCGAGCGCGCGGGCGCATCTCGACGGACGCGACGACGAATTGGTCAAAAGCCGCAAGCTGCTCGACCTCGCGCCCGATTGGGCGGATTTCCTGCGCGGCGGTTTGAGCGCGGAAGACTACGCGGCGATTCGCGCCGGGGAGCGTACCGGCCGGCCCCTCGGCGCGACGCGGTTCGTCGCGCGTCTCGAAAAGCGCCTCGACCGGAAGCTGGCGCGGCAAAAGCCGGGCCCCAAGCCGAAACAGGCGGCGACATAATTATGTATTGTGTCCCCAGGAATTCCCTTAGTCCGACCCCTGCGCAAGGCAGCACTGGTCAGGGGGGCGGCACTCCAAAGTAGCTGCGTCGTAGCGTCTTATCGGGTGGGCCATGGGATGGTTTTGGAAGAAGCAGAATAACGGCACGACCGAGCCATCAGCAAAGGCTGAGCAACGTGTGACGATACATATGCGTTTATCGGGGCCGGGCCTTGCGACCTCTGAGGAAAGAGATTCAATTCACAAAATCTCAGAAATGTTAGCTGAAGCAATCATTGTTCATGGGGCTGGTGAGTTTGATGGTGATGTCTTTGGAGATGGTCAATGTGAGTTGTTTATGTATGGGCCGGACGCCGATCGCCTCTTTGAAGCGATATCTCCAATACTGAAGGATTGGCAGGCCCTAAAAGGTGGTTATGTTGTTAAGCGTTTTGGACCGCCAGGTTCGAAGAGCGCGAAAATCGAATTCGACTGATTACATCCTCGCCTTTACAGATTGGTGGCGAATTCTGGTGACACAATTATAATTTACGACCCAGTTCAACGGCGACCAGCGCGCGGCGGAAAATTATTTCAAGGCGATGCTGGAACGTCCCGAGACCGAGTTCCTCGGCCTGCGCGGCCTGATCATGCAGGCGATTAAGGATGGCGACGAGGACGAGGCGCTGCGCCTTACCCGCCGCGCCAAGGAATTGCGCGAAGACGCTATCGAATTCCAGGGACACAATACGTAATTAGTGAACGTGAGGTTCTTTCAAGCCAAAAGGCCGGAGCGTAATTACGTGTTATGTCCCCGGAATTAGTGGAAGCGGCGATCCTGCGCCGCGAGGGCGTGGGTTTCCTGCAAGGCTATTATTACGGCAAGCCGACGCTCGAAAAACCCTGGCTCGCGATGCCCGCCCCGAAGAAGCTGATCACCGGCACGGCCGACTGATCGCCCGCCGATCCGTCGCGGATCGGCATTCGTCAGAGTTCGATCGGTTCTGATCGAATCAGCGCAGGCGGAAACACACCTCACCCTCCCATCGCTTCGCGATGGCCCCCCCTCTCCCCGCAAGCGCGGAGAGGGGCAAATAAAAACCCTCTCCGCCGATTGGGAGGAGAGGGTGTAAGCGTCAGCGAGCGGGTGAGGTGGCGCGCGTCGACCCGAGCCGATCAGGCCCTAGGCTTCGCCCTTTTCCTTTTTCGCATAAGCGTCGAGCTGATGCTGCATCTCGTCGATGCGCTGCTTCAGGTCGCCGAGCGATGCGTCCGCATGGGGCTCGGCGTCTTTCGGCTTTTCGCCGCCGGCTCCGGTTCCAACGCCACCGCCCGGAACCGGGAAGGGCGAGAACATCTTCATCGTCTGCTCGAACAGCGCCAGGTTCTGCTTGCCCATCTGCTCGAGCGAGCCGAACGGAAAGAGGCCGCCGAAGGCGTTCTGCAGGCTCTTGCGCATCTGGTCGTGGTTTTCGGAAAACGACGACATCGCGTGATCGAGATAGCGCGGCACCAGCCACTGCATGCTGTCGCCATAGAGCCCGATGAGCTGACGCAGGAAGCTGATCGGCAGGAGGTTCTGGCCGCCCTTCTGCTCTTCCTCGACGATGATCTGGGTCAGGACGGCGCGGGTGATGTCCTCGCCGGTCTTGGCGTCATAGACCACGAAATCGTTGCGCGCCTTGACCATGCGCGAGAGATCGTCGAGCGTCACGTAGGAACTGGTTGCGGTATTGTAGAGGCGCCGGTTGGCGTATTTCTTGATAACAACCGGCGGCGTCTCGGTGCCGCTCGTATCGCTCATGCGTTGCCTTCCCTTCGGGCTGCGGACTGTTACCCCGAAACCTGAGCATAACAGCATTCCGGGCCAAGGCTCTAGCGCCGATGCGCGGCCGGCCGGTATAATCGCGCCATGGCGGAACCGCCCGATCTCGCCGCTCTTGCCAAGCGCTACGTCGATTTGTGGCAGGATCAATTGGTTGCCATGGCGGCCGATCCGGCCCTGGCCGAGACCATGTCGCGGGTGATGTCCGCGCTGACGCCGCAGGCGTGGCCGCCGCAACCGGGGAGCGACTATGACGGCGCCGCGTTCCGCTCATCCCCATCCCCCGCGCCCCGGTCTTCCTCGGCAAGGACCCCGGCCGCTCGGTCTGCACCTGACCAGCGCGATGGGGGCGTGGCTCTCCTCGCGCGCCGGCTTGCCGCTCTTGAGAAAAGGCTTGCTGCCCTGGAGACCGGAATTCGCGGTTCAGGGCGCGGCGCTCAGCCTAAGCCTAAACCTCGTCGACCCGGCACAACCAAACCGCGAAAATGATCCCTTCGGGGCGGCGGTCGATGCCGAGTTGCGGCGCCGCGCCGAACTCTTCCTCGATGGGCTCGAGGCCTATCGCCGCCACCCCTATCGCCGCGACCTGCCCGCGCCCTTGCTGATCTGGCAGGACGGCACCACGCGCCTCCTCGATTTCGGTCCGCCCGACGGGCTGCCGGTCCTGGTCGTGCCGTCGCTGATCAATCGCGCCTACATCCTCGATCTAGCACCGGGCCAAAGCCTGCTGCGGTATCTATCGAGCCAGGGCCTGCGCCCCTTGCTGGTCGATTGGGATGCGCCGGGCGAGGCCGAACGCGACTTCGATCTGAGCGACTACATCGTCAGCCGGCTCGAACCCGCCGCCGAAGCGGCGCGCGCCGAAGCGGGCGAGACGCTGGCCGTGATGGGTTACTGCATGGGCGGTCTTCTGGCCCTGGCGCTGGCCGCGCGCCGGCCCGATCTGGTCAAGGCGCTCGCGCTGCTCGCCGTGCCGTGGCGCTTTCATGCCGAACGCGCGCCCTCGGCGAAACTGTTGGGACAAATGGCGGCGCCGATCGCACAAAGCTGCGCGGCATTGGGCGAGGTTCCGGTCGACGTGCTGCAAGGTCTGTTCGCGGCGCAGGATCCGCTTCTGGTCTTGCGCAAATTCTCGCGCTTCGCCGAGCAGCCGCAGGACAGCGCGGCGGCACTCGGCTTCGTCGCCTTGGAGGACTGGCTGAACGACGGCGTGCCGATGACCTTGCCGGTGGCGCGCGAATGCCTGGCCGATTGGTACGGTAACGATCTTCCGGGGCAAGGGTTGTGGCGCGTCGCGGGCAAGCCGGTGCTGCCGGCCGACATCGCGGTGCCGAGCCTCGTCGTGGTGCCGGCGCAGGACCGCATCGTGCCGCCGAAGACCGCCGCGGCGCTCGCCGAGGATTTGCCCGATGCCGAAATCCTGACCCCGGCCTTGGGTCATATCGGCATGATCGTCGCGCGCGAGGCGCCGAACGCGGTGTGGGCGCCGCTCGCCGCGTGGCTCAAGGAGCGGGGGTGAGGGGTGGTGAGGATTCCAAGCCGCGCGAATCAATGCGATTTCGGACCAATTTCCAAGACGGCGTACATCTATGATTACGCACTGGTATGAAGATGCAAATTTAGTCGGGGTCATCTTCGTCAGCGTGACGTTCCCCGTCATTTTTGTCCTGTTCTATTTCCGGCCGGAATGGGCAAACCGAATCTGGCGTGATTTTCCCCTTTTTGGGCGGCGTCTCAGCCCGAGAACATGGCGCATCATCGCCTATATTATTCTTATCTCGGGCATCTATCAGATTGTCGATATATTGATTCGTTATTTTTCAAACTGACCTATTAGCCACTGGACCGTAGTGCGTCATTCGGCAAGCGCTTTGAGCACGGCTTGCGGCTCGCGCTCGATCACGCGGAGAAAAGCGCGTGCCGCGCCGTCGGGTTGGCGGCGGCCTTGCTCCCAGTTCTGCACGGCGTCCAAGGCGAAGCCGAAGCGCGCCGCGAATTTCGCTTGCGATAATTTCAATCCCTTGCGGATCGCGGCGACATCGACGCTCTCGGGCACATGCGCGACGAATCCATCCTGATTGCCTTTCGCATAAGCGAGCGCTTCGCGCGCACCGCGCAGGATGCTTTGTCCGGCCTTTGACATGTCAGTCCCGTCCTCTCCGATACGCCGTGACCAGGCTCGCCAAGATCGTGCGCAATTCGTTTCGCTCGGCCATTGTCAAATTCGCCTTTTCGCCCTTGCCGAAAATCGTCAATAAAAACACCGGAAGGCGAGGGCCGGCATAAAAGGTGATTACGCGTGCGCCGCCGCTCTTGCCCTTACCTTTGGCGCCCCATCGCAGTTTGCGAGCGCCTCCTGTCCCCGGCATCAGATCGCCGTCGAGAGGATTGGCAGCGACAAAATTAATGAGCGCCGTCTTTTCCGCTTCCGTCAGAATCCGCTGGGCCGTACCCCGGAATTCCGGCGTTTCCACCACCGTGTGCAGCGGCGCTTCTATCACTATATACGCCATTGGCGGATATTTTGCAAGGGAGACACCCGCGCGTTCTCCAAGCAGCTTGAACTGATTTCGCTGGACAATTCGCACATCTTATGGTACAAAACAAGAACATTCTCAATTCTCCCGGTTCCGTCATGACCCTGCGCCAGCGCCGGTTTGCCCAAGCCTTTGTCCTGCTCGGCAATGCCACGCAGGCGGCGGTGCGCGCCGGTTATTCGCCGCGCACCGCTTGCAGCATCGGCTCGCAGATGAAGCGGCATCCGGCGGTTGCCGCTGCCATCGCCGCGCTGCGCCGGGGCGAGGCGATCCCGGTCGCGGCGCCGCGTCCGCGTCCGGTCCCGCCGCTCACGCCGCGTCAGTTGGTTTTCGTCGACGAATATCTGTTGCATATCGATGCGACCAAGGCCGCGATCAACGCCGGCTATTCGCCGCGCTCGGCGCACGTCATCGGCTGTTATCTCCGCAAGAAGCCGCAGGTGGCGGCAGCGATCGAGGCTGGCCGCGCGGCGCGCTCCGCCCGCACCGGCGTCGATGGCGATCGCATCGTCGAGGCGTTGGGTCGCATCGCGTTCTCCGACATCCGTCGCCTGTTCGATTGGGATGCCAACGGCATCGCGTTGCGCGCGAGCGCCGACATCGCCGACGACGATCTCGCCGCCATCGCCGCGCTGACCATCGGTCCCGCGAAGAACGGCGTCGCGCGCACGCGCGTGAAGCTCCATGACAAGAAAGGCGCGCTCGATGCGCTCGCGCGGTATTTCGGCCTCTATGGCCGCAACGCCAGAGGCGCGCCCGATACCGCGACAGCGGCGCAAGCGGACGTGGTGCCGGCGCCCGAGGCACCCAAGCTCCGCCTCGTCCGCGCCGCCTGAAAGAAGGTTCACCACGGAGGCACGGAGGACACGGAGAAGAGGAAGAAATAAAAACTCTCTTTCTTTCTTCTCCGTGTCCTCCGTGCCTCCGTGGTTGGTCTTCTTTTCCCGATCCGCGCGGGAGTCACCATCCAGGGTAAGGTTCGTCACGGCGGAAGAATTCTATTTTTCGTCTTCCCTTGGTTGAGTTTTTTCCGCGCTGCCTGACGGTCCCAAAGGAGGTTCACCACGGAGACACGGAGGACACGGAGAAAGAGGAAGAAATAGAAACTCTCTATTCTTTCTTCTCCGTGTCCTCCGTGTCTCCGTGGTTGATCTTCTTTTCCCGATCCCGTTGATCTTCTTCCGCGCCGGCCCAATCCGACTTGTGGGCAAGCCCCGCAAATTCGCCGTGCCCCCCTGCCGTTGGGGCGTCGTTTCCAAACGCCCGGACAAGCGCTATCTATTGGGTAACGAAAGAGGAGGATTTGTCCCATGACCGAGATCGTCATTGCCGGCGCCGCGCGCACGCCGATCGGTTCGTTCAACGGTGCCTTGGCCTCCTTGCCCGCGCATGAGCTCGGGAAAGTCGCGGTCGTCGAAGCCCTGAAGCGCGCCAATGTCGCGCCCGGCGATGTCAGCGAAGTCATCCTCGGGCAAATTCTCACCGCCGCCGAAGGCCAGAACCCGGCGCGTCAGGCCGCGGTCGCCGCCGGCATTCCTTATGAAGCGACGGCCTATGTGATCAACCAGCTCTGCGGCTCGGGCCTGCGCGCGGTCGCGCTCGGCTTTCAGGCGATCAAGATGGGCGATTCGCAGATCGTCGTCGCCGGCGGCCAGGAAAGCATGAGCCAGGCGCCGCACGCGATCCATCTGCGCAACGGCGTGAAGATGGGCGATGCGTCGATGATCGACACGATGATCCGCGACGGGTTGTGGGATGCCTTCAACGGCTATCACCTGGGCGTCACCGCCGAGAACGTGGCGACCAAGTGGCAGATCACCCGCGAGCAGCAGGACGCCTTCGCCGCGCAATCGCAATCGCGCGCCGAAGCCGCGCAAAAAGCCGGCCGCTTCAAGGACGAGATCGTCGCGGTGACGATCAAGGGCCGCAAGGGCGACGTGATCGTCGATACGGATGAATACCCCAAGGCCGGCACCACGATCGAAACCCTCGGCAAGCTGCGCCCTGCGTTCAACAAGGACGGCACCGTCACGGCCGGCAACGCCTCGGGCATCAACGACGGTGCGGCGGCCGTGGTGCTGATGTCCGATGCCGAAGCCAACAAGCGCGGTGTGAAACCCTTGGCGCGAATCGTCGCCTGGGCGACGGCCGGCGTCGATCCCGCGATCATGGGCTCGGGTCCGATCCCGGCGACGCGCCTCGCGCTGAAGCGTGCGGGTTGGAAGGTCGAGGACCTCGATCTGATCGAAGCCAACGAGGCCTTTGCCGCACAGGCCTGCGCCGTCTCGAAGGATCTCAATTTCGATCCGGCCAAGGTCAACGTGAACGGTGGTGCGATCGCGCTGGGCCATCCGATCGGCGCGTCGGGCGCGCGGGTGCTGGTGACGCTGCTGCACGAAATGCAAAAGCGCGACCTCAAGAAGGGGCTCGCGACGCTGTGCATCGGCGGCGGCATGGGCATCGCGCTCTGCGTCGAACGCTAAGATAACGTCCCGCCAAGACCACAACGGTCGGGCGGCGGAACAGGGGGAGGTCGAGATGAGCAAGGTTGCGATCGTTACCGGCGGCACGCGCGGCATCGGGCGTTCGATCTCCGAGGCACTCGACGCGGCGGGTTATAAGGTCGCCGCCAATTACGCGGGCGACGAGAAGGCGGCGGAAAAATTCACCGCCGAGACGCGGATCAAGGCGTTTCGCTTCGACGTGTCGGATTACAAATCCTGCGCCGAGGGGATCAAGCGCGTCGAGGCCGAACTCGGCCCGGTCGACATCCTGGTCAATAACGCGGGCATCACCCGCGACGCGGTGCTCCATCGCATGACGCCCGAGCAATGGGGCCAGGTCATCGCGACCAATCTCACCTCCTGCTTCAACATGTGCCGCCTCGTCATCGAAGGCATGCGCGAGCGCAATTTCGGCCGCATCGTGAATATCGGCTCGATCAATGGCCAGGCCGGGCAATACGGCCAGGTCAATTACGCGGCCGCGAAGTCGGGCATTCACGGCTTCACCAAGGCGCTGGCCCAGGAAGGCGCTTCGAAGGGCGTTACCGTCAACGCGATCGCGCCGGGCTATATCGATACCGACATGGTGCGCGCGGTGCCGCCGAACGTGCTGGAAAAGATCGTGGCGCGCGTGCCGGTCGGCCGGCTCGGCAACGCCAGCGAAATCGCGCGCGGCGTGCTGTTCCTGGTTTCGGACGAAGGCGGCTTCGTCACCGGATCGACCCTCTCGATCAACGGCGGCCAGCATATGTATTAGGCGGCGTTGGACGACCGCCGTGCGCCCTTCGACAGGCTCAGGGTGAGGAAGTTTTCCTTAATGCCATCGACAACTTATCCTCAGCCTGAGCCTGTCGAAGGCCGCAGGATGTCGATGCAGCGATTTTAGATGAACCACGGAGACACGGAGAGCACGGAGAAAGAATAAAATCTCCTCTTCTCCGTGCTCTCCGTGTCTCCGTGGTGAATCATTCTTCGTTGCCGGTTCCGCCGTCGCGCGATGCGTCGATCAATCTCGTGCGCGGTCGGCATTCCCCCCACCCATTCCCTCCCCCTCAAGGGGGGAGGGTTATGCAGGGTGTCGTGCAGCGAAATGCCGATGCCAAAGTAGATTTCACCACGGAGACACGGAGGACACGGAGAAAGAATAAAATCTCCTCTTCTCCGTGTCCTCCGTATCTCCGTGGTTAGTCTAAAGCCTGATCGTTTCAGGTTGCCGCGCGCCCACCTCACCCGCTCGCTGACGCTCGCACCCTCTCCCCCCAAATGGGCGGAGAGGGTTTTTATTTGGCGCTATTGCCCCTCTCCGCGCTTGCGGGGAGAGGGGGGGGGGCCCGCGCATCGCGCGGGAAGGTGAGGTGTGGTTCAGCGCCTAGAACTTGTCTTTCTTCAGGCGGATCGCGGCGAAGGTCGCAACTGGATCACCGGGCGATCCTTCGGCGAGCTGAAGCGCGGGGAGGTCCGCGCGCAGGAAGGGGTTGGTGAGGAATTCCTCGGCGAGCGTGCCGGGCACGGTCGACTTGTTTTCGGCGCGCATTGCGTCGATCCGCGCGGCGCGATCGATCAACGCACGGTTATCCGGCTCGACCGTCAGCGCGAACTTCGCATTGGCTTGCGTGTACTCGTGCGCGCAAAAGACCCGCGTCTCGGGCGGCAGGGCCTTCAACTTCGACAGCGAGTTCCACATCTGCGCCGCGGTGCCCTCGAAGGTGCGCCCGCAACCCATGATGAAGAGCGTGTCGCCGCAAAAGAGGGCGCGCGAACCCTCGAACCAGAAAGCGATGTGCCCGCGCGTGTGGCCCGGCACGTCGAAGACCTTGGCCACCGCCGTCCCGAGCGCATAGGTATCGCCGTCGCCGACATCGACATCGATACCGGCGATGCGGTCGTGGTCGGCGCGCGGTCCGACGATGATGCAGCCGGTTTCGGCTTTCAGCTCGAGATTGCCGCCGGTGTGATCGTTGTGGTGATGCGTGTTGAGGATATGGGTGAGGCGCCAGCCTTCCTTGGCGAGCGCCTGGCGAACCGGCTCGGCATCGGATGGATCGACCGCGGCGACGGCGCCGCTGGCTTCGTCGCGCAGGAGATAGATGTAATTGTCCCGCCGCGCGGGAATCTGGCGGATGACGAGTTCGGACATGGCGCGGGTCTCCCTGAAGGGTGCGGGCTACTCTAATCGGGTGCCCCCGTCCATGCTACTGGGGTCCATGCTACACTGGCGCCCATGTTTCCCGATGTCGTCGATCTGCGCGAGTTCTACGAAACCCGGCTGGGCCAGATCGCCCGGCGCATGGTGACGCGCCGCATCCGTCGCATCTGGCCCGATCTGACCGGCTCGCGCCTCATGGGACTGGGCTATGCGACGCCTTATCTGCGCCCGTTCCTCGGCGAGGCCGAGCGGGTGATGGCGCTGATGCCGGCGGCGCAGGGCGTGCTGCATTGGCCCGAGGAGGGACCCAACCGGGTGGTGCTGGGCGACGAGGGCGAGTTTCCGCTGCCCGATTTCTCGATCGATCGCGTGCTGCTCGTGCACGGTCTCGAATTCAGCGATGAGATCCGGCCGCTGCTCAAGGAGATCTGGCGGGTGCTGGCGGGCGGCGGCAAGATTCTGGTCGTGGTCCCGAACCGGCGCGGCATCTGGGCGCGCATCGACGGCACGCCGTTCGGCCAGGGGCATCCTTATACGGTCAATCAGCTCTCGCGCCTATTGCGCGACGAAAGCTTCACGCCCGAGCGCAACAGCGGCGCGCTTTATCTGCCGCCGACGCGCTGGCGCATGCTGCAGCGCTCGGCCGGCGCGTGGGAAGGCATCGGCACGCGCTGGTTCACCACCTTCGCCGGCGTGGTGATGGTCGAGGCGACCAAGGAAATCTATGCCAAGCCCGTCGCGGCGCAGCGCGTGCGCACGCGCCGCGTTTACCTGCCGATGCCCGGTGCCGCGAGCCCGGTCGGGCGATAAACGATTCTCCCGCGAAAATTCTTTTTTTCCGCACAGGGAAAGACATCGCGAGTCCGGACGTTGTTGACCCGGAACATCCCGGATTCGATCCCAGCGTGGGCTGCCGGCGGTGACAACGGAGCGTATTATGGCGGCAATAAGGCTTCGCGCGGCGGTCATGGCGGTTCTCCTCGCGACGACGGCGTCGGTCTATGCGCAGGTTCCGCCGCCGCCCTACGGCGAGCCGCCACCGGGGCCGAACGATTCGGTCGGCGCGCCGATCATGGCGCCCGAGCAACTCGATCAGGCCCTGGCGCCGGTCGCGCTTTATCCCGACCCGTTGCTGACCGATATCCTGACCGCTGCGACCTATCCGCTCGAAGTGGTCGATGCCGCGCGTTGGCTGCAATCGCCCGGCGCCGCGTCGTTGCGCGGTCCGGCGCTCGACGATGCATTGGCCCAGCAGAACTGGGACCCGAGCGTCAAATCGCTGGTTCCGTTTCCGCAAATCGTCGCGATGATGGATGCGCATCTCGACTGGATGCAAAGCATCGGCAATGCCTTCCTCGATCAGCAGAACGACGTCATGGACGCGGTCCAGCGTCTGCGCCAACACAGGCGGCGGCGAACCGCACGCTGCAATCGACGCCGCAGCAGGTCGTCTCCAATGACGGCGGCTATATCGAGATCATGCCGGCCAACCCGACCGTCATCTATGTGCCGGTCTATGACCCGCGTGTCGTCTACGGCACGTGGCGCTATCCCCGCTATCAGCCGTATTACTGGGGACCGCCGCCGGGCTTGCGCGTCGCGACGACGGTCGATGGCATCGGCTTCAGCATCGGCTTCGGCATCGTCGATGCGCTGTGGGGCTGGGGCGATTGGGATTGGGCGCGTCACGACGTGCGGGTCAATCCCGAGCGGTTCAATCGCATCAATCGCGGTCGCCCGCCGGTGAGTTCGACGGTCTGGCAACACGCGCCCGATCATCGCCATGGCGTGCCCTATGCCGGCGCGCAAACCCGGTCGCGGTTTCAGCCGGCGGTGCAGGGCTCGCCCGCCGACCGCCAGGGCTTCCGCGGTTTTGCCAACACGCCTTCAACGCAAGCCCGGCCGGAGGACAGATCCCGCGCCGCCGCGCCCGCGCAACAGACGCGGCAAGCGCCCGAGACGCGCAATCGCGACGCGGCACCTGCCTCGCAAGCAGCGCCGCAGGGAAGACAGGCGCCGGAACAGCGCAATCGTGACGCCGCCCCGCAAACACGACAGGCTCCGGCGGCGCCGCCGCAAGTCGCGCAGCCCCAGGCCGTGCAGCGCCAACCCGAACCCGCGCGTCCGCAAGCCGCGGCGCGTCCGGCGGCGCCCGAGTTCAATCGTCAGCCGCCCGCGCGCCCGCCGACGGCGTTCCAGTCTTTCGGCGGCGGTCACGCGCGCGACGATGCCCAGCGCGGGCAAGCCAGTCGCCAGCAGGCCCCGGTCGCCCGTGTCTCGGCGCCTGCCGCTCAGCCGCGCCCCGCGCCCGAGGCTCGTCCCGCCCCGGCGCCGCGCCCGACACCGGCTGCCGCACCGCCGGCGCGGCCGGCACACGACGCCCATCCGGCGCCGCCGGCCCAACCGGGAGCGCCCCCGGCCGATGACAAGCATCACGGACGGGAGCACTGATCATGTTCAACGCTAAAGCACGTTTCGCGCTCGGGTCTTTGTTCGTCGCGCTTCTGGCGACCACCGCGATCCCGCCTTCGGCATTGGCCGCGTCGCAAACCACCTACGCGTCGCCGGATCAGGCGGTCGATCGTCTCGCCGAAGCGGTACGAACCGGCTCGCCTTCGGCCATCGGCAAGGTTCTCGGCCCCGGCAGCGCCCGGCTGATCGAGTCCGGCGACAAGGTCGCGGACAAGACGGGACGCGAAAAATTCATCGCCGATTACGACCAAGCGCACAAGATCGACGTGCAACACGCGCGGGCCGAACTGATCCTCGGGACGGCGCAATGGCCGTTTCCGATCCCGCTGGTCGAGAAGAACGGCGCCTGGCGCTTCGATACGCGAGCCGGTGCTACCGAGATTCTCGATCGCCGCATCGGTCACGACGAACTTACGGCGATCCAGACCAGCCGTGCGATCGTCGATGCGCAGCGCGATTACGCCAGCGAAGATCGCAACGGCGACGGGCTGCTCGAATATGCCGACCGGTTCGTGAGCAGTCCCGGCAAGCATGACGGGCTTTATTGGCCGACCACGGCCGGCGGCAAGCAAAGCCCGCTCGGACCTCTGGTGGCCCAGGCGCGCGCCGAAGGCTATCCGGCGCTGCGTGCGCCCTATCACGGCTATTACTTTCGGATGATCAACGCGCAAGGTCCGCACGCGAAAGGGGGGCCACGCGATTACCGGGCGCACGGCCACATGATCGGCGGCTTCGCGGTCGTGGCCTATCCGGCGAAGTGGGGCGATTCGGGCGTGATGACCTTCATCGTCAATCAGCGCGGCAACGTCTATGAGAAAAATCTCGGCCGCGACACGCAGCACCTCGCCCAGGCGATGAAGCGCTACGACCCCGATCCGAGCTGGAAACGCGCGCCCTGACGATCAGATGATGAGCGTCGAGGTCGCGTCGTCCGGCGGCGTCAGGTCGAAGGCGTTGGCGGTGCACGACACCATCGAGAATTGTCCGACCGCCGCGACCAATGCCACCAGCGATTCGAGTCCGAAGAGTTTTTCGGCGGCGCTGTAGGTCGCTTCGCTCAAGCCGCGATTGGCGAGCAGTTCCGCCGCCAGTTGATGCGCCATGGCTTCGCGCGGATCGCTGAGTTTCGGCGCCTTGCGGGCGTTGATCGCCTCGATCGTCTCCTTGTCGAGGCCGACGGCGAGCGAGCCGCGCGCCTGCGCCGCCCAGGGGAATTTGGAATTCCAGTGCCGGATCGCGGTCAGCACCGCGATCTGCCGCTCGCGCCCGCTGAGCGGCGAGGCGCGCAGCGCATTGCCCATTTCCTGCGACGCGCGCATCAGGCGCGGATTGCGGATATAGGCCCAATAGGGTCCGCCGAGCGGGCCGCCGGCGGCCTTCGCCTCGTCATAGACGGCGCCTTGCTCTTCGTTGAGTTCTTCGCGCTTCAAAATGCGGATACGTGTCATAGGATTTCCCCCCGGATGAATTCAGTGTGGCTCAGCTTTGACCCGACAGCAGGAACAGACCCTGCGCGGCGAGCAGATTGGCGAGCCGTCCGCGCGTGTTGAGCCGATAGGGCAGGCCGCCATCGTCCATCGCCACGCTGCGCTCGACCACGATCCCGGCATCGTCGCACAGATCGAGGAAGTCGAGGATGGTACAGAGATGCAGGTTGGGCGTGTCGTACCAGTGATGCGGCAGCGACGGCGTGCGCGGCATGCGGCCTTCGGTCAGCAATCGGACGCGCATCCGCCACTGGCCGAAATTCGGGATCGACACCACCGCGCGTTTGCCGATGCGCACGAGATGGCGCAGGACCTCATGCGGCTTCATCGTCGCCTGCAGGGTCTGGCTGAGGACGACATAGTCGAAAGCCTGCGACGGGTAATCGTGGAGATCGTGGTCGGCGTCGCCCTGGATCACCGACAAGCCGTTGCGCACGCAGGAATTCACCCCGCCTTGCGACAATTCCATGCCGCGCCCGTCGACGCCCTTGTGATTGACCAGATAGGACAGCAATTCGCCTTCGCCGCAACCGACGTCGAGCACCCGCGCGCCGTCCGCGATCATGCCGGCGACGAGGCGCAGATCCTCGCGCAACGGGGCGGTCAACGGTCGCGCGCTGCTCGCGTCGGGACTCATGTGCGCGTCAGCCCGCGATGAACCGCGCAGCCGTCCATGAACCCCTTGAGGGTCGCGTGGAATTCCGGCTCGTCGAGCAGGAACGCGTCGTGGCCCTTGTCGGTCGCGACCTCGACGAAGCTGACATTGGCCGCCGCCGCGTTGAGCGCGTGGACGACCTGGCGGTTCTCCGAGGTCGGATAGAGCCAGTCGCTGGTGAACGAGATCGAGCAGAACCGCGTCTTTGTCGCCTTGAACGCGTTGGCGAGTACGCCGCCATGCTCGGCCGCGAGATCGAAATAGTCGCAGGCGCGGGTGATGTAGAGATAGGAATTGGCGTCGAACCGCTCGGAGAAACTCGCACCCTGATAGCGCAGATAATTTTCCACCTGGAAATCGGCATCGAACCCGAAGGTGATCGCCTGGCGGTTCTGCAGGTTGCGGCCGAATTTCCGGTGCAGCGCCTGCTCCGACAGATAGGTGATGTGCGCCGCCATGCGCGCGACCGCGAGGCCGCGCTCGGGCCGCACGCCCTGCGCGAGGTAGTTGCCGTTGCACCAGTTCGCATCGGCCATGATCGCCTGACGACCGACCTCGTGGAACGCGATGTTCTGCGCCGAGTGGCGCGCCGCCGTGGCGATCGGCACCGCGCTGAACACCCGCTCGGGATAGGATGCGGCCCATTGCAGCACCTGCATGCCGCCCATCGATCCGCCGATCACGCAGAACAGCGTCTCGATGCCGAGATGATCGATCAGGCGTTTTTGCGCGCGCACCATGTCGCCGATGGTGATGACCGGAAAGGTCAGGTCCCAGGGCAGGCCGGTCGCCGGATTGATCTCGGCCGGGCCGCTCGAGCCCATGCAGCCGCCCAGCACGTTGGCGCAGATGAGGAAGTACCGCTCGGTGTCGAGCAATTTGCCGGGGCCGGCCAGGATGTCCCACCAGCCGGGCTTGCCGGTGATCGGGTGCGGGTCGGCGACGTACTGGTCGCCGGTCAGCGCGTGGCAGATCAGGATGGCGTTGGAGCGGTCGGCGTTGAGCCGGCCATAGGTCTGATATGCGATGGCATAAGGCGCCAGCGACACGCCGGCATCGAGCGCCAAGGGCTCGGTCACGGTCAGGCGGAAGCCGGGCCGGTCGTGCTCTTGTGCTGAAAACGCCGTCGAGGGGGCGAAAACACTCATGCCGGCCATCAAATAGGGGGGTGTGAACCGGCGCCTAACTAGGGATTAAGGGCCTAGCCTGTCAATGTTTTCTTTGCTTTAACGAGGCCTGCGAACTATCAGTAACGCCCCCGGTTTCCGGTACCCGATCCTATGACCTCGACCCCTTCTTCGCTCGACGAACTGCGCCGCCACATCGACCAGCTCGACGACGAGTTGCACGATGTGCTGATGCGTCGTGCCGAGATCGTCGAGGCGATCGGCGCGCTCAAGAAAGCTGACGCGACGCCGGCGATGCGGCCCGGCCGCGAAGCGCGCATTCTGCGCCGCCTCATGGCGCGCCATCGCGGCGGATTCCCGCGACCGATCCTGGTGCGTCTTTGGCGCGAATTGCTTTCGGGCTCGGTTGCGATGCAGGGCGAAGTTCCGGTGGCGGTCTATGTCCCGGCGTCGTCGTCCGGTCTCTGGGATCTCGCGCGCGATCATTACGGCAGTCACGCGCCGCTGACCGCGTTTCGCACCGCGGGCGACGTCGTCGGCGCGGTGAGCGACGGCCGCGCCGTGCTGGGCGTCCTGCCGCTGCCCGGTCAGGGCGGCGGCGAAACCTGGTGGCGGCACTTGCTCGGCGGCGACGTGCCGAAACCGCGCATCATCGCGCGGCTTCCCTTCGGTGCGCGCGGCAATGCGCGGCTCGAGGGCGACGACGCGCTGGTGATCGGCAAGATCGATCCCGAACCGTCGGACGACGATCGCAGCCTCTTCGCCATCGAAACCGACGCCGAGGTCAGCCGCACGCGGGTGACGACCGCGCTGGGCCAGGTCGGCATTGCCGCGACGCTGCTCGACGGCACCGATAAAAATGACATCGCGGCACAGCTTTTCGAATATGAGGGCTGGCTCGCGGCCGACGATACGCGGTTGAAGGAATTGCATGCCACGCTGAGCCCGCTCGCCGTGCGGGTCGCGTTGCTCGGCGCTTATGCGCGCCCGTTGACGCCATCGGTCCTCGCCGGAGCGGAATGATGGCCGACCAGCCGACGCCACGGCCGGGCATCCTCGATATCGCGGCCTATGTCGGTGGCGAAGCGAAGATACCGGGGATCGACAAGCCGATCCGGCTTGCCTCCAACGAAAGCGCGCTGGGGCCGAGCGCCAAGGCGCTCGCGGCTTACCACGCTGCCGCTGCCGACATGTTCCGCTATCCCGACGGGCACGCGAACGAGTTGCGCCGCGCGCTCGGCAAACACCACGGCATCGATTCGGATCGCATCGTCTGCGGCGTCGGCTCCGACGACGTCATCCATCTGGTGACCGAGGCTTACGCCGGCGAGGGCGACGAAATTCTTTATGGCCGCCACGGTTTCTCGATCTATCCGATCGTGGCGCAGACCGTGGGTGCGACGCCCGTGGCGGTCGCCGAAAAGAACCTGACCTTCGACGTCGACGCGACGCTCGCCGCGGTGACGCCGCGCACCCGCATCGTTTTCATCGCCAATCCGAACAATCCGACCGGGACCTATATTTCGCGCAACGAATTGCGCCGCCTGCACGCGGGCCTGCCCAAATCGGTCATCCTGGTGATCGACGCGGCCTATGCCGAGTTCGTCACCGAAAAGGATTACGATTCGGGGCTCGAGCTGGCCACGACCGAACCCAACGTGATGATGACGCGGACCTTCTCGAAGATTTACGCGATGGGCGGGTTGCGTCTCGGCTGGAGCTATTCCAGTGCGGCGATCGCCGACGTCCTCAATCGCATCCGGGGTCCGTTCAACGTCAATTCGGCCGCCGCGGCGGCCGGCATCGCGGCGGTCGAAGACGTCGAGGCGACGGCGCGCGCGCGCGACCACAACACGACCTGGCGCACCTGGTTCACGCGCGAACTGACGGGTTTGGGGCTGGAGCTGACGCCGGCCGTCGCCAATTTCGTGCTGGCGCGGTTTCCGAAATCGCCAAAGGACGCGAGCGCGGCTTGGGATTTCCTGCGCGGGCGCGGCATTCTGGTGCGCAAGGTCGGCGTCTATCACCTGCCCGAGCATCTGCGGATCACCATCGGCACCGAAGCGGAAATGCGCGCCGTCGCGGCGGCCATCACCGACTTCCTGAGGGCAACATGAGCGGCGTCTTGTTCGAGCGCGTGGCGTTCATCGGCATCGGTCATATCGGCTCGTCGCTCGCGCGCCTGCTGCGCCGCGATGGATTGGCGACCACCATCGTCGCCTGCGCGCGCCGCCAGGAAACCCTCGACACCGTGATGCGGCTCAAGATCGCCGACGAAGTCACGACCGACATGGCGGCGGCGGTGAAGGATGCCGATCTCGTCGTCATCGCGACGCCGCTGTCGACCTATGTCGAGATCGGCAAGGCCATCGCGCCGGCGCTCAAACCGGGCGCGATTGTGACCGACGTCGGCTCGGTCAAAGGTCTGGTCATCCGCGATTTCGCGCCGCTGTTGCCGCCGACCGTGCATCTCGTGCCCGGCCATCCGATTGCCGGCACCGAGAACTCGGGCCCGGAATCGGGCTTCCCCGAAGTCTTCAACGGGCGCTGGTGCATCCTGACGCCGGTTGCGAACGGCAACGCGGCGGCGCTCGATCTCGTCACCCGGATGTGGAAATCCGGCAACATGAACGTCGAGACGATGGACGCGAACCATCACGACATGGTGCTGGGCATCACCTCGCATCTGCCGCATCTGATCGCCTATACCATCGTCGATACCGCGACCGATCTCGAAGACACGCTCAAATCCGAAGTGATCAAATTCTCGGCGAGCGGCTTTCGCGATTTCACGCGCATCGCCGCTTCCGATCCGGTGATGTGGCGCGACATCTTCCTGAACAACCGCGAAGCGGTACTGAGCCTGCTGCAACGCTTCACCGAAGACCTCACCGCGATGCAACGCGCGATCCGGCGTGGCGAAGGCGACAAACTGCAAGAACTCTTCACCCGCACCCGCGCGATCCGCCGCTCGATCGTCGAGGCGAAGCAAGCGTAAGTCTGTTTCACCACGGAGACACGGAGGCCACGGAGAAGAAAGATGGTTCTTTCCCATGGCGACGATCTTACCGAACGTGTGATCGGGCTGGCGATCGAAGTTCATCGGAACCTCGGCCCTGGACTGCTCGAATCAGCGTATGAGGAGTGTCTCTGTTTCGAGCTTCGTCAAAACGGGATCGACCACACTCGACAAGTCGCACTCCCGGTTGTTTACAAAGACGTCAAACTCGAATGCGGCTATCGCATCGATATTGTCGTTGAAAAAAGACTGGTGATCGAGATCAAGGCGGTAGAGCGCTTGATGCCCATTCATGAAGCGCAGATGTTGACCTATCTTCGTTTAAGCGGTCACAAAGTGGGTCTGTTGATGAACTTCAACAGTGTCGCGCTCAAAGACGGGCTTCGGCGCTTGGTGCTGGGATAAAAATTGTTACCACGGAGACACGGAGGACACGGAGAAGAATTTTATTGGTTTTCTGTTCTTCTCTTCTCACTGTCCTCCGTGTCTCCGTGGTGAATCCTCTTTCCTTAAATTGTTTAGCTAACATAGCGTGGTGCAAAGACGGGCTTCGGCGCTTGGTGCTGGGATGAAAATTGTTACCACGGAGACACGGAGGCCACGGAGAAGAATTTTATTGGTTTTCTGTTCTTCTCTTCTCACTGTCCTCCGTGTCTCCGTGGTGAATCCTCTTTCTTGAAAGGTTCTTCGATGTTCGTTGTCGTCTTCGAGGTGCAGCCGAAACCGGGGCTCGAGCAGGATTATCTCGATACGGCTGCCGCGTTGCGGCCCGAGGTCGAAAAGATCGAAGGGTTCATTTCGGTCGAGCGTTTCGAGAGCCTTGTCACCAAAGGCCGGCTCGTCTCGATTTCCTATTGGGAGGACGAGGCGGCGGTGAAACGCTGGCGCGAGCACACGCGCCATCATCTGGCGCAGGTCTCGGGCCGCGATCAGATCTTCGCCGATTACCGCATCACCGTCGCCGAGGTCGAACGCCAATACGGCATGTTCGACCGCAGCCAGGCGCCGCAACCCGCGCCGAAGGCCTGAGCGCTTAGAGAACGATTGGTTCTGATCGAATCAGTATCAAGCGGAACGACACCTCACCCTCCCATCGCTTGCGCAATGGGCCCCTCCCTCTCCCCGCAAGCGCGGAGAGGGGTTTCGCGAGACTAACCTTCTCCGCCCATCGGGGGGAGAAGGTGCGAGCGCAGCGAGCGGATGAGGTGGCGCGCGTCAATCCGAAACGATCAAGCGTTAGTTCCAGTTGATCACGGGCATCGCGGCGATCTTCGCGGGGCCGAGGAAGATGCTGCCCTGCTGCACGGTGAGCGGGACGGTGATCGCGTTCTTACCGTCGGGGCCGGGCTTGGCCAGGAATCCGAGCACCGACTTGGCGAGAACGGCGGCGTCGGGTTTCAACGCGCCGGTCATCACCGCGACGTCGACGGCGGCGTTCTGGCCGGTGATGACGGCCGACATCGCGCCTTCGGGCTGCAGCCGGCCGTCGAGCGCCATGGTGCCCGAGGCATCGATCAAAAGCGCGCCCCAGCGCAGGCGGAAATACTGCAACTCGATCGTGCCGCCGTCGTCGCGCCACGCGGCGAGCGCCTTGGGCAACGGTCCGGGCGGCAACCCGCCTTTGATCTGCGCGGCGAAGCTCACACCGGTCAGGGTGTCGCCGAACCCGGCCACCGGGACGTGCAGCTTGAGGTTGGCGAGCGCGAGGGTGATGTTGAAGGCGGGATCGAGATGGCTCGCGGGTGGACGCCCCGGCAGATCGACGTGCAACTCGGCATCGCCGATGGCGAGGCCCTGGTTGAGGCCGCGTCCGGCGAGGTTGAGCGCCGTCGCGTCGAAGGAATTGGCGGCGTTGTCGATGTCGATGCCGCCGTCGAGACGCCCGACGTCGAAACCGGACAATTCAAGCGCGTCGGTGATTCGGGCGCCGTTCGGGATGGAGAATTCCCAATGCGTCAGATTCCACGGCCAGGCCCAGGTCTCGATCAGCGGCGCGGTAAGGAGAACCGGCACCGGGCGCTGCGTGCCCATGGTTGCGTCGGTGAAGTCGATGCGGAAGGCCGTTGGGAAGCCGGATACTTTCGCGTCGTTCCAGCGAACGACATCGCCTTGGGCCTGACGCGATTGCGCCCAAGGCACGAGGTTTTCGCGGATCTGGCCCGCGATGTAATGCCAGTACCCGGCATACGCGATCAGCGCGATCAGCGCGAGAGCCGTCATGCCGAGAACGGCGCGTTGATAGCCCGTGCTTTTCATAGCGGCGATCTTAGGGCGCTAGGAAAGACGCGTCACCCGCACTTCGAGTAATCGCAGCTCGTGCACTGGTCGCAGCCCTCGGCGCGGATCAGCGAGGCTTCGCCGCATTTGGGACATTGCGCCAGCGGCGGCAGGCCGCCCGGCAGGTTCACGACCTGACGTTCGGCCGCCGCGTCGTGGCGATGACCGCCCTTGGGCGTCATGAACCCGATCGCGATCATGTGTTTCTCGATCACGTCGCCGATCGCGGCGAGCAGCGAGGGCACGTAGCGCCCGCCCATCCAGGCGCCGCCGCGCGGATCGAACACCGCCTTCAATTCCTCGGCGACGAACGAGACGTCGCCGCCGCGGCGGAACACGGCGCTGATCATCCGCGTGAGCGCGATGGTCCAGGCATAGTGTTCCATGTTCTTCGAGTTGATGAAGATCTCGAAGGGGCGCCGGCGGCCGTCGCGCACGATGTCGTTGACCGTGATGTAGAGCGCGTGTTCGCTTTGCGGCCAGGTGATCTTGTAGGTGTTGCCGGGCAGTTCCTCGGGCCGGTCCAAGGGCTGCGTCATGTAGACGACGCCACCCGCCTCGTAGACATCTTTTGCCTTCGGGCGCGGCGCTGGCAGCGGCAATTCGGACTGGCCGCTCGCCGGCGCGGTTTCGCTGCGCGCTTCAAGCACCGAGCCGGTGACCGCGTTCGGGCGATAGGTGGTGCAACCCTTGCAGCCGAGTTCGTAGGCCTGGAGATAGACGTCCTTGAACAGCTCGAACGGGAAATCCGCCGGCACGTTGATGGTTTTGGAGATCGAGCTGTCGACGTATTTCTGCACCGCCGCCTGCATCACGACGTGATCGGCGGGCGCCAATTGCTGCGCGTCGACGAAATAATCGGGCAGTTTCGCGGTGTCGCCGTTGATGCGCCGATAGAGGCGATAGGCGTAATCCGAGACCTCTTCCTGTTTGCGGCTGCCGTCGGGCATCAGCACGTTGCGCGTGTAGCGAAAGCTGAACACCGGCTCGAGCCCGGAGGAGACGTTGTCGGCGAGGATCGAGATCGTGCCGGTCGGCGCGATCGAGGTCAAAAGCGCGTTGCGGATGCCGTAATCGGCGATCGCCGCCTTGAGATCGGCATCGAGCGCGGCGACGGTCTCGCCGGCGAGATAGGCCTCTTTGTCGAAGAGCGGGAAGGGACCTTTCTCGGTCGCCAGCTGTACCGACGCGAAATAGGCGGCGCGCTGGATCGCCTTCATCCAGGTCTCGGTCAACGCGACCGCCGGGGCCGAGCCATAGCGCACGCCGCACATGATGAGCGCGTCGGCGAGGCCGGTGACGCCGAGGCCGATCCGGCGCTTGGCCTTTGCTTCTTGCAGCTGTTCCTCGAGCGGAAAGCGCGAGACGTCGATCGCGTTGTCGAGCATCCGCACCGCGAGCGGCACGACGCGCTTCAACTCGTCGAGGTCGAGATGGGCGTCCGGCTCGAACGGGTCGCGCACCAGGGCGGCGAGATTGATCGAGCCCAGCAGGCACGCGCCGTAAGGCGGCAGCGGCTGCTCGCCGCACGGATTGGTCGCGGCAATGGTCTCGCAATAATGGAGATTGTTCCGCCGGTTGATGCGGTCGATGAAGATCACGCCCGGCTCGGCATAGGCATAGGTCGCGCGCATGACCTTGTCCCACAATTCCCGCGCGCGGATGACCTTGAAGGTTTCGCCGTTGAAGCTCAGCTGCCACGGCGCGTCTTCTTTCACCGCGGTCATGAACGCGTCGGTGACGAGGACCGACAGGTTGAACATGCGCAGGCGGCCCGGCTCCTGTTTGGCCTCGACGAAGGCCTCGATGTCGGGATGGTCGCAGCGCATCGTCGCCATCATCGCGCCACGGCGGGAACCGGCGCTCATGATGGTGCGGCACATCGCGTCCCACACATCCATGAAGGACAGCGGCCCCGACGCGTCGGCGCCGACGCCTTTGACCGGCGCGCCTTTCGGGCGCAGCGTCGAGAAATCGTAACCGATGCCGCCGCCCTGCTGCATGGTCAGCGCGGCCTCGCGCAGATGCGCGAAGATGCCCGACATGTCATCGGGGATCGTGCCCATGACGAAGCAGTTGAAGAGCGTGACGCTGCGTCCGGTGCCGGCGCCCGCGATGATGCGGCCGGCCGGGAGGACCTTGAAATCGGCGAGTGCCTCGGCGAAACGCGGACTCCACGCGGCCGGATCGTGCTCGCAGGCGGCCAGTGCCTCGGCGACGCGCGACCAGGTGTCTTCGATAGTTTTGTCCACAGCCGCGCCGTCCGGCCCCTTGAGCCGGTATTTCATGTCCCAGATTTGCTGCGAAATGGCGGCGACGCTGACCATGATGGCACGTCCTTGGCGCAAAAACGCCGCCCGGCAATCCGAGGCGGCTCTCAACCTATTGATGAAGCTAATATTTTAGCATTCCGGGGGCCGCCGTCAAGGGTTTTGTTCCAGTTTTGTACTCCACAGCACAACCCACAGGACTGTCATGCAAATCCGCGCTTATCCCCGACTCCCGCAAGCGGGGGGCGCGGTCTTCCACAGGCTTATCCTCACACCGAATTCGGGTTTTCGACCAACCGCGCGGTTGCGGCCTCGATGCGGCTTTCGAGTTCGGCGAGGACCTTGCGCCGCTCGCCGCCGGGGGCGATGGCGGGGAGAATCTCGACCGTGATCCGGCCCCGGCGCCGCAACAACGACCGGCGCGGCCAGAACAGGCCGGAATTGACCGCGACCGGGACCAGCGGCACGCCGAGCTGGCGATAAAGCGCGGCGACGCCCGGCTGGTAGGGGACCCGCGCGCCGACCGCGCTGCGCGTGCCCTCGGGGAAAATGAAGACCGACCGGCCGGACGCGAGGGCCGCCTCGCTCGCCGCGATCATCGCCTTCAAGGCTTGCGCGCCGCCGGCGCGATCGACCCGGATCATGCCCGCCTTGATCGCGTACCAGCCGTAAAACGGAATCCAGCCGAGCTCGCGCTTGATCACCATCGCCGGATCGCCGAACAGGACGGGCGCGGCGAACGTGTCCCACGCCGATTGGTGTTTCATCGCGATCAGCGCCGGGCCCGCCGGTAAATTCTCGAGCCCGCGCACCTCGTGGTCGAGCCCGCAGCAGATTTTCAGGAGGCCCAACACGCCGCGCGACCACATCCGGCCGGCGCCCATCATCCACGCGGGCGGCGCGAGCAGCAGCGGCAGGAACGGCACCGCCAGCGCGGCGGTCCAGATATAGAACGCGACCTGGAACAGCAGCGACCGCAACAGGATCACTCGGACGATCCTTGCGGCGTCAGCGCGACCGGCAGATAGGGCCGGGCCAGCGCGTAAAGATATTTGTCGTATTCGTTGACCACGAGGACCGAGGCCGCGCGCGACGACCACCACGGGCGTTCGGCGAGCGTCGCCGGGAAAACCGGATGCGGCACGATCTCGATGGCGGGCATGGCGCGGGAAAATTCCAACAGGCTGCGGCGCATGTGATAGCTCGCGGTGACGAGCCTGAGCGAGTGGAAATTCTCGGCCGTCATCCATTCGGCGGTCTCGCGCGCATTGCCGGCGGTATTGTCGGCGGCGTGGCCGAGCGCGATGCAGCAGGCGACGCTGTCCGGCGTCTGGCGCGACAGCCGCAACAGGTCGCTGACATCGACGCCGCGATAGACGCCCGAGACGAAAAGTTTTTTGCCCTTGCCCGCGGCGAGGAGCGCCAGCCCGCTTTCGACGCGCAGGCTGCCGCCGGTCAGGACGACGATCGCGTCGGTCTGCTGTCCGGGATCGTCGATCGCGGTCGGTATGGTCGCCGCGAAATGCCACAGCCCGCCGAGCCATAAGAGGGCGAGCAGCACGATCGACAGGCCGAACAGCCGGATCGCGCGCCCGCCGCGTCGCCTCATGGCAGCCGAGCCAGCGCACGCATGACCGTCAATCGCGCCGTCAGCATCGCCGCCACGCCCGCCGCCGGCGGCAGCAGCGCCAATGTCGCCCATTGCCAGGTGACGAGGCCGAGATCGGGCAAGAGCTTGGCTTCCTCGCCCAGCACGGCGGTGGCGGCGGCGGCATGCGCGAGGCCCCAGAGCGTGATCGCCGCCAGCACCAGCCCGGCAACGCCGCCGCCGAAGCCGAGGCGCAGCGCGTCGCGCTGAAACTGCCGCGCGATATAGGAATCCTGCGCGCCGATCATGTGCAGCAATTCGATCACGTCGTGATGCGCGGCAAGCCCCGCGCGTGTCGCGAAGATCACCGTGAGCACCGAGGCGGCGCCGACCATCGCGACGATCGCCAGACCGGTCGCCTCGGCGGCGAGCGCCAGCGTATAGAGCCGGTCGAGCCACAGATGATGATCGTCGAGCGTGGCGCCCGGCACGGCGGCCGTGAGTCGCTTGCGCAACGCGTCGAGATCGAGACGCGCGCCCGATTCGATATGAAGATCGACGAGGCGCGGCAGATCGAGTTCGTCGGGCGTGACCGCGGTGCCGAGCCAGGGCTCCAGCAGTTTAGCCTCGGCCGCGCGGTCGAGCGGTTGTGCGGTGGCGACACCCGGCGTCGCCTTCAGGAGCGCGAGGGTCGCCTTCAACGAGGCATCGGCGGCGGCGCCCTGGGCGCTCGGCAATTCCACCGTCATGGTGCCGGCAAGCCCGCGGTCCCAGCCCGCCAGCACGCCGTTGAGGCCGAGCATTCCCGCGAGGGTCAGCGCGGCAAGATAAACCATCGGCGCGATCAGCCAGGGCAGCAGCTTGGCGGCGCCGTCGCGGCGCAGCGGGATATCGGCGGCGCGCGCGTTCATGCCGCCGACAGCTCGCCGTCTTCGAGGTGAAGCCGCGGCCGGCCGAGGGCGGCGGCCAGAGACTCGTTATGCGTCGCCAGCACGATCGTGGTGCCGAGCCGGTTCAGCTCCTCGAACAGCCGCAGGAGACGAAACGCCATCGCGTCGTCGACATTGCCGGTCGGTTCGTCGGCCAGCAGGACTTGCGGGCGGGCGATCACCGCGCGCGCGATCGCGACGCGCTGCTGTTGTCCGCCCGACAGCGTCGCGGGCCTGGCTTCCATCTTGTCGGCAAGCCCGACCCAGTCCATCAGTTCGGTGACGTTCTCGCGCACGCGCGGCTCGGCGACTCCGGCGACTCGCATCGGCAAGGCCACGTTGTCGAAGGCCGAGAGATGCCCGAGCAGGCGAAAATCCTGAAAGACGACACCGATCCGGCGGCGCAGGGCGGGGAATTTATTGCGCTTGAGGCGCGCGATATCCTCGCCGAACAGCGAAATCAGGCCGCGCGTCGGCCGGTCGGCGAGATAGATCAGGCGCAGCAGCGTCGTCTTGCCGGCGCCGCTCGGCCCGGTCAGAAAATGAAACGATCCGGCCGGCAGGTCGAGGTTGACGTCGCGCAGCACCTCGGGCCCGGTGCCGTATCGCATGCCGACGTTCTGGAATCGCACCAATCCGGGAATCTCCTCGACGCGAAAAGGTGTTGGGCACCATGACAGGTGCCGCCCGCCGGGTCAAAGCGGGTGGCGTTGCCTTGCCTCGGGGCCGGATGAGGCCTTATAACAAAACCGCATTTGAAGGTAGGCGAAGGCACTTCCGGTCGATGATCGTCACTTGCGGCAATTGCTCGAAACGATATCTCCTCGATCCGCATGCCTTGGGTGCCAGCGGCCGGCGCGTGCGTTGCGCGACCTGCAGCCATACCTGGTTTCTCACGCCGCCCGAAGACATGCCGGAATCGTTCGAATTGCCGCCGCTGCCCGAATCGGCGCCGATGGGGCGCACCACCGGCGAAGCGCGCGCCCGGCGGGTTCAGCTTCCGGCGGTTCAGACCAAGCCCTCGCGCGCCAAATTCATCCGCTGGGCGGCGATTGCCGCGGTCCTCGGGCTCGCGATCTGGGGGCTGATCGCCGGACGCAGCGGCGTGATCGGCGTCTTCCCGCCCGCCGCGCGACTCTATGCGATGATCGGCTATGCGCCGGTGGTGCCGGGGTTCGGTCTCGAATTGCGCAAGGTCACGCCGTCGCGCGGTTCCGATAACGGCGTGCCGACGCTGACGATCGACGGCGAGGTGGTGAACATCTCGTCGGTGACGCGCGACGTGCCGCGGCTCAAGGTCGCGCTGCGCGACACCACCGACAAGGAACTGCAATCCTGGTTCGTCGACGTGACCGATCAGCGCCTGTTGCCGGGCGCCACGGTCACGTTCCACACCGGTGTCGCCCAACCCGTCGAGGGCGCGACCGGGGTCATCGTCAGCTTCGTCGGCGCCGGCGGCTGACGCCCGCGCGATGGCGAAGATCCTGGTGGCCGAGGACGAACCTTCGGTTGCCGAATTCGTCCAGCGCGCGCTCAAACACAAAGGTCACGAGGTCAAGTCGGTGTCCGACGGATTCGCCGCCGTGGCCGCGCTTGCCGTCGAGCCGTTCGATCTTCTCCTCACCGATATCGTCATGCCGGGCATGGACGGGATCACCCTTGCCTTGAAGGCGGGGCAGGACCATCCCGATATGCGCATCCTGCTGATGACCGGATTCGCCGCCGAGCGGCAGCGCGCGCACAATCTCGAGGCGCTGGTCAACCGGGTGATTTCGAAGCCGTTCACGCTCGAGGAGATCACGGCAGCGGTCGACGAAGTCCTCGCGGCGTAGACGGACACCGCTAGGATCCGGACTCAATTACTCCGTCATTCCGGGGCCGCCGCGGAGCGGCGGAACCTGGAATCCATGCCGACCGCACGTGAAGACGTATGGATTCCGGCTCGATTTTCTTTCGTCGCGTCGCGCCAAAAGAAAATCGTCCGGAATGACGATCTAACTTATTCATGCGATTCAATTCCAATCGAGTACGAATCCTAGGGCGTGATTGTTTCAGGTTGACGCGGTCCTACCTCACCCGCTCGCTTAGCTCGCGCCCTCTTCCCTCGATGGGTTGAAAGGTTAGTGCTGCGAAGTCCTTCTCCGCACGAAGTGGGGAGGGTGGGGCCATTGCGACAGCAAGGGTGAGGTGTGGGTTCTTCTGAGCCGATCTGAAACGATCGAGGCCTAATGCCCTCCGATGTCGGGACCTACACCTATCCGACGTCCGGTTCGGCCCGGCCGCATGCGGTCTCGAGCATCAGCGGGACGATCAGCGCCAGCTTCACCTACGACGCCAATGGCAATGAGACCGCCGGCGAGACCGGCAAGAGCCTTGCCTATACCTCGTTCAACATGCCCAACAGCATCACCGAGGGTACGAACACCATCACGTTCGTCCACGACGTCGATCATCAGCGCTTCAAGCAGGTCTCGCCCGAGGGGACGACGCTCTACCTCGCCGGATTCGGGATCATGGTGGAGAAGTTCACCGGCTCGGGCAGCACGGTGCAGTGGAACGAGTATATCTCGGCCGGCGACGGCCTGGTCGCCGAGCGCTTCAACGTGGTGGGCGGCAGCGTCACGACCCGCTACGTCCATAAGGACCAGCTTGGTTCGATCGCCGTGCTGACCGATGGTAGCGGCGGCGTCGCCGAGCGCGACAGCTTCGACGCGTGGGGCAAGCGGCGCCATTCCGATGGCTCCGACGACACCACCGGGAGCCTGACCAGTCAGACGACGCGCGGGTTCACCGGCCACGAGGAGCTACAGGACGTCTCGCTCGTCCACATGAACGGGCGCGTCTACGACCCGCTCGTGGGACGATTTACCTCCGCCGATCCGACGGTGCAGGAAGCGTTCAACAGCCAGGGCTGGAACCGCTACGCCTACGTCCAGGACAACCCGCTCTCACGAATCGATCCAAACGGATACGGGTTCTTCAGCTTCCTGAGCCACATATTCAATCCGGTTCAGGTGTTCAACGACCAGATCAGCGTCGTTAAGGCGGTCTATTCAGTGCCGTATCTCGGTACAGCGATCAACATCGCGTCGGTCGCGGCAGCGACTTACGCCTGTGGCCCCTGCGGTATCGGTGTGGCAGCGGCAAACGCCTCGCTCGAAGCTGGAGTAACGAGCGGCAATATT
This sequence comes from uncultured Rhodospirillales bacterium, assembly GCA_903828515.1. Classification (GTDB taxonomy): domain Bacteria; phylum Pseudomonadota; class Alphaproteobacteria; order ATCC43930; family CGMCC-115725; genus CAIKMD01. Next base: position 385,204 of record CAIKMD010000006.1, read on the forward strand.
GGCGAGGCCTTTAAAGCGGGTGTGGTCGTCGGTGCCGAAACGGCCCTAACTCAATATGGCGGCCTTGCTGGTGCTGCCCTTTCTGCCGAACTCGGACACGCGGCGTACGGACAGGATTTCCAAAGCGGTTTCTTGGCTGCCGGGTTTAGCAGCGCTGTTGGTGGGGTTATTCCCGACACTGGGTTCGTCGGTAACATCATAACGAGCGCCGCCATCAGCGGTACCGCCTCAGTGATTGCCGGCGGAAAGTTCGAGGACGGAGCAATACGCGGCGCCTTAAACGGAGCTGTCAATGGCGCGGTAACGGCTGCGTTCGCTTACACGACGGGGCAAATCAATAATGGGGCTCCGAGTGGCGCCGAATTAGGCTGTCAGGGCTGCGAGTCTGGCCCGCCAGCAGGTGTTCCCGACCGGCTTAACAGTGCATTGATCGCTTTGCGAGCGAGAATCCAACAGATTGGAGATCCAGAAGAACTTGCCAGTTTCGCTGATTGGAGCACCAAATATTCAGATACTGACAAGACTGGTATCATGTTCAGTGGAAAGTATGGCACGATTCTTGGTGATACTGTTTACGACGCAAATGGAAGTGCAACGATTTTTTATAAAGGAATTAGCGGTCTCTCCGACAGTGATTTGCTCTTCACCGTGGGGCATGAATTTGCACACACGTTACCTGGCAATCACGCTCTAGGTCCTCAGACTGTCGGACAATGGATTACGGGGCAAGGCGTCCAACAAATGGAAAAAAACGCAAATGAGATGGCTTCAGAAATCTTGCGAATGCGAGTTCCCGGGTGGGCAAAGGACTACGCAAATTAAAGCGTACTGGAACGGGAGCGTGCCACGTCGAGTTTTTGCAGTACTCATCGTCGCGATGATTTCCTGTGGCAATTGTGATGCGCTTACTTTTGCACCTTCCTCAATAGACGATGACGTGGCGCAATCAGATGCCGTTGTATACGTCAAGGTTAATAAGGCGACCTTGGAAAGTGTGGATGGGGATGTTTGTGGGGAGCGTTATTCCGCCAACGTTCTTGATTCGTTTAAAGCAAGGTCCAGTGATCTGGCTGGAACAGAGATTAATCTCGGGCGCTTTAGAGGTCTCATTGCTGGCCATGAATATCTTTTATTTCTGAAATACGTTTCTGATCCTCAAATAATTGTTGAGATGCTGCCACCGGAGCTTCGTTCAAAGGAAACTCCAAAGCGTAATCTTGAATTGGTAACCTGCAATGGCTTGATTCCTGGGTTTAATTTGGACCCTGCGTTGATATGGGAAATACGTGATGACGAAGTAAGTGTACTTGGATTGCTTCCATCACCCTGGCCCAAGTCCGTTCTTATTTACAAGGAATCTCAAGGCGATGGTTCGTCGATTATTTCTAAGGAAGCGTTGTTCGCGTATCTCCGAAACCTACGACATAAGTAAATCTCTTAATTGGGCTTACAAAATCCTTCATTTCCGGATGTGACCCAGGGGCGCGGGAACGGTCGCGCGCGGACGTTTTTCGACGAGGCCGATTACCGGTGCTACCGCGATCTTCTGGCCGAAAGCTGCCGCGTCGCCGACGTTGCCGTCTGGTCGTGGTGCCTGATGCCCAATCATGTTCACCTGATTCTCGTGCCGGGCGATGAAGACGGCTTGCGCCGCGCGCTCGTGCCGGTGCATCGGCGCTATGCCGGATTGGTTCACGCGCGACGCAAGCGCACCGGGCATTTCTGGCAGGGACGGTTCGGCGCTGTCGCGATGGACGAGGACCATCTCGCGGCGGCCCTGCGCTACGTCGCGCTCAATCCGGTGCGTGCGCGACTGGTCGAACAGGCGCGGGACTGGAAGTGGGCGAGCACGCGTGCGCTGCTGGCGGGCAAAGAAGACGGCCTCACCGCGATCGAGCCGATCAAGGCGCGGTTTCCCCGTTTCGCGGACCTCCTGGCCTTGGGGCCGGATCAGGCGGCGTTCGACCGGCTGCGGCGCGCCGAAAGCGTCGGCCGACCGCTCGGGGATGCCGGCTTTCTCAAGCGGATCGAGCGGACGACCGGGCGCAAGCTAAGCCCCGAAAGGCGCGGCCCCAAACCCAAGACGGCGGAGAATTAAGTGCACTGTCACCGTAATTGGCGGAATAAGCCCTCAGAAGCTTGGACGCGCATCGTGCGCCCTTCGACAGGCTCAGGGTGAGGCAGTTTTTCTTAATGCCATCAACAACGTCTCCTCAGCCTGAGCCTGTCGAAGGTCGCAGGATGTCGATGCAGCGAGACGACACGAGGATGAGCCCTAAAACTCCTTGAGCAGGCGGTCGATGTAGTCGCGCTCGATCGCCGGGCGGTCGCGTTCGCCGGCGCGGCGGCGCAACTCGTCGAGGATGCCCTTGGCGCGTTCGAGCGCGCTGTCGTTGAGTGACTTGCCGACGCGCATCTGCCCGCCATCGTCGTAACCGCCATTGCCCTGCTCGGTATCGAGCAGGCGTCCGAACGGATCGCGATTGGCCTGATGGAGGCCCGGATTGTCGTCGGGCTCGCCACCGGGGCCGTCACCGTAATTATTGCCCATCATCTGCTGGGCCATCGCGCGCGCCGCGTCCTGCAGCGCGCTGAGCGCGTCGGATTGCGGGCCGACCGCCTGACCCGGCTGGTTGCGTTGAAGCGCGCCCTCGGCGCCCTGCATCGAGCGCTCGGCGCGGCTCATCGACTGCGGAACCTGACCACCCTGCTGCTGCAATTGCTGCATCATCTGCTGGAGCATCTGACGCAATGCCTGCTGCTGCTGCGCATCGCCCTGCGAGTTCTGGCCGCTTTGCTGCTGGCGCGACTGGCCGAACGAGCGATCGAGGAGCTGTTGCTGCTGCTGCATCATCTGCTGCATCTGGCTCATCATCTGGTTCTGCTGGCCGTTCTGTCCCGGATTGGGCCGGGCGAGGCGCAGATTTTCCAGCATCTGCTGCAGTTGCGACAGCATCTGCTTGGCCTGGTCGCGCGCACCGGTCTTGGCCATGTCGCGCGCGCGGTCGAGCATTTTCTGGAGGTCGCGCATCGACAGCGTGTTGCGCGGATCGGCCGGCGGCAGGTTCTTCAGATCCTCCGGGCTCATGTTCTTCATCTGCTCGGCGAGCGCCTGCATCAGGCGGTTCATCGCTTCCTGAACCTGCCGGATCAGCTTTTCGATCTCGGGATCGGGGGCGTTGCGCGCCAGCGCGTCCTGCAGGTTGCGCATCGCGTTGCGCAGCGCGTTCTGATCGGCGGGCGCGCGACCTTCCTCGATCCGCAGTGCGGTATCCCAGAGCAGGCCCTGGACCGGCGCGATCGACGAGCCGTCCTTGTCGAGGACGAGCCGCGCCTGCGCCGAGCGCAACGCCATGAAGGCGACGATGTCGTCGTTGAACCGGTCGGGCCGCGACGACAGGTCGGACAGCGTCTCGGCGATCACGTCCTTGTCCGCGGGCTTCAGCGTCAATTGCTTGCGCTGGTCGATGATCGCCTTGGCGATCGGCTGGTGGAACACGCGCTCGGGCAGTGTTGCCCGGACAGTGTCGCTCTTGCCGGTCTGGCCCAGCGCGTCGCTGGCCTGGAACTGGATCGTCACCGGCAGCCCGGCCCAAAGATGGGCGGTGAGATCGCTGAAGCTGGTGCCCGCCGCGTCTTTCAGGTGCTGGCCCGGCAATGGCAGGTCGAGGGTGATCGGCTCGCCGGTCGGATCGTCGCTGCGATGGATGATCGCCTTGACGCTTTCGACGCCGTAATCGTCCGACGCCTTGTAGTCGAGGCGCAGCGCCATGCGGTTGGAGCGTGACGGCGGCTTGGCGAAAGCGATGGTCGGCGCATGATCCGGCACGACCAGAAGCGGCCAGGCGCCGAGCGTGCGCCCGTCCTGCGTCACGCTCAGGCGCTTGCCGCCGGTGATCGTGGCGCTCGCCTTGAAATCATGCTCGTCGATCGGCGTGAAGTCGGTCGTCGTCTTCGCGTCGAAGCTGAGCTTCGGGGGTTTGCGACCGCCATGGACCTGCGCCAGCACCGTGCTGCCGGCCGGCACCGCGACCGACGAGGTCGAGTTCACGTTGAGGAATTGCGGCGGCATGCCGGTGTAGTCGGGCGGCGTCACCCAGATATCGAGCGAGACCTGCGGCGCGCCGACATTATTGGCGAGGCCGGGCAGCAGCGTGCGCAGGATGCGTTGCGACCAGTCGGGACCGGCATCGACGAAGCCCAGCACCAGCAGCAACGCGAGCGCGATGCGCAGCGCATAGGGATCGCGCCGCGTCAGACCGCCGGCCGGGGCGCCGACCTTGAGACGGCGCGTCTCTTCTTCCATGCGGCGCTGATGCGCCTGCCAGAGCGCGGCGGTGCCTGGATCGTCGCTGCCGCTCGCGAGATTGTCCTCGATGGCGGTGAGGGGGCGATGATCGAGGCCGCTGGCGGTTTCGATGCGGCGCCGCGCCGCGCTGCGGTTGGGCCACGAGAAGCGCCTCGCCGAATCATAGGCGGCGGCGGTGAAGGCGAGGACGAGCACGGCGAGCAGCAGCCAATGGAGCGAGGCGCCGAGCCGCGTCGGAATGTCGAACAGGGCGAGGGCGAGGAAGATGCCGAGCAGGGCGACGATCGGCCACAAAGCGGGCCATGCGCGTTCCCAGACGAGCGCCCAGCCGGCCAGCCTCAAGCGGCGCTTGAGCGCGGCGGATGAAGTGGGTACGGCGCTCTCGACCATCCGTGGCCTCGTGCCGATCAGTTCGCGGTGAGCCAGGGCGGAATATGGTCCTGGGCGAGTACCGCATCATAGCTGGGCCGAGCCCGGATCACGGCGAATTGAGAACCGCGAACCAGCACTTCCGGCGCCGGCAGGCGGGTATTGTACCCCGATCCCATCGAAGCGCCATAGGCTCCCGCGGACATCAGGGCGACCAGCTCACCCGCCTCGACCGGGGGCAGCTTGCGGCGGGTCGCGAAGGTGTCGCCGGTCTCGCAGACCGGACCGACCACGTCGGCTTCCTTCCAGCCGCGCCGCGCCTTCTCGTTCAGCGGCATGATCTCGTGCCAGGCGTCATAGAGCGCCGGCCGGATCAGGTCGTTCATCGCCGCGTCGAGAATGATGAAGCGGTGGGTGACGCCTTTTTTTACATAAACGATCTTCGCCACCAGCACGCCGGCATTGCCGACCAGATAGCGTCCGGGTTCGAAGGAGAGGCTGGCGCCGGAGTTGCCGAAAATGCGCTTGGCCGACGCGGCATAGTCGGCGATGGCGGGCGGTGTCTCGTCCTTGTAGCGAATGCCGACGCCGCCGCCGAGGTCGAGGCGCTCGAGCGGAATGCCCTGCGCGCGCAAGCTGCGATACAACTCGGCGACGCGGCGGAACGCGGTCTCGAACGGCCGCAGGCTGGTGAGCTGCGAGCCGATATGGACGGCGATGCCGACCGGCGCGATGCCGGGCATGGCGGCGGCGCGGCGATAGGCGGAGGCCGCGTGCGCGATGTCGATGCCGAACTTGTTCTCTTTCTTGCCGGTGGTGATCTTGGCGTGGGTGCGGGCGTCGACGTCGGGATTGACCCGGATCGCGATACGCGCGGTGCGGCCCAAACGCGTGGCGACCGCCGACAGCGCTTCGAGTTCGGGCACCGATTCGACGTTGATCTGATGCACGTCGTGCGCGACCGCGAATTCCAATTCCGACGCGGTCTTGCCGATGCCCGAAAAGATCACCCGGCTGGCCGGAATGCCGGCGGCGAGCGCGCGGCGGAATTCGCCTTCCGAGACGACGTCGGCGCCGGCGCCCAGTTTCCCCAATGTCGCGATCACGCCGAGATTGGGATTGGCCTTCACCGAGTAGCAGATCGTCGCGCGCGCATCGGAAAACGCATCGGCGAATTCGCGATAGCGCCGTTCGATCTGGGTTCCCGAATAGACATAGAACGGCGTGCCGACTTCGTCAGCGATCCGCGCCAGCGGCACGTTGTCGGCGCAGAGTTCGCCTTTGCGGTATGCAAACTCAGGTGCGCCGGGCGCTTCAGTCTTGGCGAGCTTGGTCAATGGGAGGGGTACTGCATCGGATAGGTGTTGGGCACGTCGGTCGGCGGCGATGGCGATGATTTCTTGCCGCACGCGGCGAGTGTCACCACGACGAGCATCAGGACAAGGACACGAACGAGAATCGGCATATTACCGGCCCTTCGGCAGAAAGCGCTGGCGGGCCGAGGCCGCCGCGCGCGTCACGTTGGTGGGGGCGGTGCCGCCGAGGCTCTTGCGGCTGGCGACCGACTGCTCGACCGTGAGCACCTTATAGATCGCCCGCGTGATGCGTTTCTCGACGCGCTGCATCTCGCCCAACGGCAGATCGGCGAGGTCGCAGCCGAGCGCCTCGGCCCGCGCGACCAGCGCGCCGGTGACGTGATGCGCCTGACGGAACGGCAGTTGCAGATGCCGGACGAGAAAATCGGCCAGATCGGTGGCCGTGCTGAAACCCGACGCGGCGACCCGGCGCATCGCCGTCTTGTCGGCCTTCATGTCCTTGACGATGCCGGTCATGGCGGCGAGGCACAGCGACAGCGTGTCGGCGGCATCGAACACCGTCGCCTTGTCTTCCTGCATGTCCTTGGCGTAAGCGAGCGGCAGCCCCTTCATCACCACGAGCAGGCCGGTGAGCGCGCCGATCAGCTTGCCGGCCTTGGCGCGGACCAGTTCGGCCGCGTCGGGATTGCGCTTTTGCGGCATCATCGACGAGCCGGTGGTATAGGCGTCGGAGAGCCGCACGAAGCGGAAGGGCTCGCTGACCCACAGGATGATCTCCTCGGCGAAGCGCGAGAGATGCATGCCGGCGATGGCGGCGGCGGCGAGGAATTCGAGCGCGAAATCGCGATCGGACACGGCGTCGAGCGAATTGGCCGCCGGCCGGTCGAAGCCCAGGGCTTTGGCTGTCATCGCGCGGTCGATCGGGAACGACGTGCCGGCGAGCGCACCCGCGCCCAATGGTGATTCGTTGAGCCGGCCGCGCGCATCGTTGAACCGCCCACGGTCGCGACCGAGCATCTCGACATAGGCGAGGAGGTGATGCCCGAAGGTGACGGGCTGGCCGACCTGCAGATGGGTGAAGCCGGGCATGATCGTCGCGGCATGGCGCTCGGCCTGCTGGATGAGCGCCGCCTGCAGCGCCGCCGTCTCGCGGTCGAGCCGGTCGATCGCGTCGCGCACCCAGAGGCGAAAATCGGTTGCGACCTGATCGTTGCGCGAGCGCGCGGTATGCAGCCGTCCGGCGCTCGGCCCGATCAGTTCGGCGAGCCGCGCTTCGATGTTGAGATGGATGTCTTCGTGCTCGATGCGGAACGGGAAGTGCCCGCGCTCGATCTCGAGACGGATTTTTGCTAGACCGCGCGCGATCGCCGCCCCATCTTGGCGCGGGATGATCCGCCGCTTCACCAGCATGGCGCAATGCGCCAGCGAGCCGGCGATGTCCTGGGCATAGAGCCGCTTGTCGACATCGAGCGACGCGTTGATGCGCTGCATGATCTCGGCGGGGCCCACGGCAAAGCGACCGCCCCAGGCGGCGTTGGCAGCCACGGTTTTGGTCGACGAGGGCGACTTACCCGGCGCGCGGGTTTTGCGCGTGGTCACGGCAGGAGACCGATGAAAGTTTTGATACGCGCGGTCACGGTGCTTCTGGTCCTTTGCGGGGCGGCGCTTGTGGTGTTGATCGTCCGTCCGGGCCGCGTCGCGTTGGTTTCGCCGCAACAAGCCGCTGACAGCGTCACCGCACCTCAAGCCGAGGGTCACTTTAACGCGCTGTCCTCACCCCTTCCAGCGCCCGCGCTGTCGTTTACCACCCGCGCCGGCGAGGCCAAGCGTTTAAGTGATTTCCAGGGCTCGGTGGTGCTCGTCAATCTCTGGGCGACATGGTGCGTGCCCTGTGTCGCCGAGATGCCCGCCCTCGACCGGCTGCAGCAGAAAATGGGATCGCGGCTGACCATCCTCGCGCTGTCGGAAGACCGCAATTCGCAGGTCGTCGAGCCGTTTCTCGGCAAACTCGGGCTGAAGGCGCTTGCGGTCTATCTCGACCCGAAGGCGCAGGCATCAGTGGAACTGGGCGCGCAGGGTTTGCCGACGACCTATCTGATCGGTCGCGACGGCGCGATCCTCGGCAAGCTCGAAGGCGCCGCGTCGTGGGACCAGCCCGAGATGATCGCGCTGCTGGAACGCTATATCGGCGCGCCCACCTCACCCGCTCGCTGACGCTCGCACCCTCTCTCCCGATAGGCGGTGATGGCGGGCACGATGAAACCCCTCGAAGATTGTTCACCACGGAGGCACGGAGGACACGGAGAAGAGTTCATTTTTCTTCCTCCGTGTCCTCCGTGCCTCCGTGGTTGATCTAAAGCCTTACCGTTTCAGGGCGACGCAAGCCCACCTCATCCGCTCGCTGACGCTCGCACCTTCTCCCCCCGATGGGCGGAGAAGGTTGGTTTGATGAAGCCCCTCTCCGCGCTTGCGGGGAGAGGGAGGGGCCTATTGCGACAGCAATGGGAGGGTGAGGTGTGGTTCCGCGTTCAGGCGGCGAAGCCCGCGCGCAGGAAGACGCCGCCGGCGGCGAGACCCTCGCCGTCGATCCCGTGGCCGAGGCCCGGACGCAGCAATTGCTCGACCGGCACATGCGCCTCTTTCAGCGCGGCATAGGCCTGCGGCAGCGCCTCGGGCGGCACCACCGGGTCGGAATCGCCATGAACCAGCAGGATGCGCGGCCGCGCGCGCAACTCGATCGCGAGACTTTCGGGCGCGAAGAGCCGCCCCGAATAGGCAACCACCGAGGCGACCGGCTTGGCGCGGCGCAGGCTGACGAACAACGACATCATCGCGCCCTGCGAGAAGCCGACGAGCGCGAGTTTCGATTCATCGATTTTCCGTTCGGCGAGGACCTCGTCGATGTAGCGGTCGAGGATTCCGGCGCCCTGGCGCACGCCGTCGAGCACCTGCTCGCGGCTGCGGTCGTTGAAACCGAACCATTGCCGCCCGAAGGCCGATTGCTCGCACGGGAACGGCGCGTGCGGCGAAAGGAACTCGGCGTCGGGGAGGAACTTGCCCCAGCTCGACGCGAGATCGATCAGATCGTTGCCGTCGGCGCCATAGCCGTGCAGCAGCAATACGAGTTGTTTGGCGGGGCCTCCCGATTGCGGGGGGCGGTTCGGGCCGTCGAGGGTGTTTGCCATGGGAAAGGATTAGACGAAGCATCGGACTTTGTTAAGGGGGCGCGCGGCGGCTAGGCTCGCGCGCATCATGGCAGACGTCATCACCCGTTTCGCGCCGAGCCCGACCGGGTTGTTGCATCTGGGTCATGCCTATTCGGCATTGATCGGCTGGCGCGCGGCGCGCGCGGCGGGCGGGCGGTTTCTGCTGCGGATCGAGGATATCGATCGCGGGCGCTGTCGCGACGAGTTCGTCGCGGCGATTACGGAAGACCTCACCTGGCTCGGCATCGATTGGGACGGCGCGGTGCGTCGGCAATCCGAGCACTTCGACGATTATATGGCCGCGCTCGATACGCTCGTGGATCGGGAACTGATCTATCCGTGTTTCTGCACGCGCGCCGCGATCAAGGCCGAAATCGCCGGCGCCGATGCCGCGCCGCACGGTCCCGACGGACCGCTTTATCCGGGAACCTGTCGCGCGTTGCCGGATGACGAGCGTTACTGGCGCATGTCGAGCGAGAGCTACGCCTTGCGCCTCGATATGGCGAAAGCGGTCGCGCTCACCGGGCCGCTAAGCTGGGAAGAAGACGGCAAGGGCATGATCGCCGCCGATCCGTCGAGCGCGGGCGATGTCGTGCTCGCGCGCAAGGATACGCCGACGAGCTATCACCTGGCCGTCACGGTCGACGACGCGCTACAAGGCGTGACGCTGGTGACGCGCGGCGAGGATCTCTTTGCCGCGACGCATATCCACCGCCTGCTTCAGGCGCTGCTGGAGCTGCCGACGCCGCTTTATCGTAACCACAAGCTGCTGACCGATGCCGACGGCAAACGCTTTGCCAAACGCGACAAGGCGCTTACCCTTCGCGACCTGCGCGCGGCGGGCCGTTCGCCGGACGAGGTTCTCGCGATGATCGAAGCAGGTTAAGAAGGATCACCACGGAGGCACGGAGGACACGGAAAGAAGAATATTTCGATCTCTTCTCCGTGTCCTCCGTGTCTCCGTGGTAAAAAATGTTTTTCGGGAGGGTGCGATGGAATTTCCATCGGGACGGGCGTTCGCCAAAGGGCTCAAGCCCGTCGGCTATCACGATCTGATCGGCAAGCCGGGCTTCAAGCTCGCGCTCCACAAAAAGCGCGAGCGCTGGTTTCTTTATGTGCCCGGTTTGTGGGAACCGGGCCTCCATATCCTCGAGGTCACCGATCCGACCCAGCCGCGCCATGTTCGTTTCATGCCGGGTCATGCCAATACCTGGACCTTGCAGGTGCAGATCGCCGGCACGCGCATGATCACCTCGGCCGAGCGCATCGCTTCGGGCTGGGGCGACACGCCCGGCGCGCCTTACGACGAAGGCTTTCATATCTGGGACCTCGCCGATCCCGAGAACCCCGAACATCTGGGGCACTTCAAGACCGGCGGCGGCGGGACGCATCGCAATTACTATGACGGCGGCCGTTACGTTTACGCGACCGGCCTGCCCGAAGGCTATGAAGGCCAGATATTGCAGATCGTCGATATCGACGATCCGGCGAATCCGAAAGAGGTCTCGCGCTGGTGGCGGCCGGGGCAGTGGAAGGCCGGCGGCGAATCCGGTGCGCCGCACGGCACGATGCTGCATGGCGGCGCCTATGTGCGCGGTGATCGGGCCTATCTGCCCTATGGCGGCGGCGGTTTCGTCATTCTCGATATCTCGGACAAGACCAAGCCGGTGATGGTGAGCGATCTGCCCTTCTCGCCGCCGTTCCAGTCCTTCATCGCGGTGCACACGGCCCTGCCGCTGTCGAAGCGGGAACTGGTGATCTGCAATTCCGAGGCGATCGCCGAGAATTGCAACGAGCCCCTGGGCTATGCCGGCATCGTCGACATCAAGGATGAAAATCATCCGCGGCTCTGCTCGCTCTTTCCGCTGCCGCGCCCGCCCGAGGACGCGCCCTATCGCAATTTCTGCGAGAAGGGCGGCCGTTTCGGTCCGCACAACCAGCATCAATGGCAGTATCAGGAGATACTCCTCCACGACGAGAATTTGTGCTTCCTCACCTATTTCAACGCGGGCCTGCGCGTCTTCGACATCAGCGACGAAAAGCTGGTCAAGGAAATCGCCTATTTCGTGCCGCCCGATCCGGTCGAGCGGCGCGGCATGTTGCCGAAGACCGGGCTCGTCGGTCAGACCGAGGATGTGCTGGTCGATGCGCGCGGCTTCATCTACATCACCGACAAGAATCACGGGCTCTACATATTGCGGCTCGATCGGTAAGGCCGATTTTCAATGATCGTCCGCTGATCGACGAGAAAAATCACCACGGAGGCACGGAGGACACGGAGAAGAAATAGAAATAAAAACTTTCTTCTTCTCCGTGTCCTCCGTGCCTCCGTGGTCAATCTGTTTTTCGGGGGAAGGGTGGGCGCTTTGAGGCAAGACGTGGATCGCCGGAACAAGTCCGGCGATGACGAATAAAAAGCAAAAGGGGTGGAACACGTGACCAAACAAAAATTCGATATCGATCGCCGCGCCGTTCTGGCGGGACTTGCCGCCGTCGCGACGCTGCCGACGATGGAGGCCGAAGCGGCGACCAAGCCGCGCCGCATCGACGTGCATCATCACATTCTGGCGCCGCGCTATCTCGCGCGCGTGCGCGACGGGTTGCTCGCGGGCTCGCCTTACGGCAGCGAGGTGGTGAAGTGGACGCCGGCGGGTTCGCTCGAACAGATGGACCGCTGGGGCATCGCGACCGCGCTGCTCTCCACCTCGGGAAGCTGGATCGACTTCACGCCCGAGGATGCCCGCGATCTGGTGCGCCACAGCAACGACTACGCCGCCCAAATGCGCCAGGATCACCCGGGCCGGTTCGGCGCCTTCGCGGCGGTGCCGATGCCCAATGTCGACGACGCGTTGAAGGAGATCGATTACGCATACACGACGCTGAAGGTCGACGGGGTGCAGCTCAGTACCTCTTACGGCCTGAAATATCTCGGCGATCCGGCGTTTGATCCCTTGCTCGCGGAACTCAACCGCCGCAAGGCGGTGGTGTTCATCCACCCGGCGGCGCCCGGCTGCTGCGCGCGGCTCATTCCCGGCATCCCGGTGCCGACGGTCGAATTCATGTTCGACGTCACGCGCTGCATCACCAGCCTGTTGTTCAAGGGCAGCTTCACGCGGTTTCCCGACATCCGCTTCATCTTTACCCATGACGGCGCGGCGCTGCCGATGCTGGCCGACCGGATCACCCGCAACGCGACGGTGGTGAAGTCGACCGGCATCACCTCCCAGGAAGCGGCCATCGCGCAGTTGAAGCGGCTGCATTACGACGTGACGACGTCGACCAGCCGTGCCTCGCTGGCCGGGGCGCGGGCGTTCCTGCCGGTGTCGCAACTGCTGTTCGGCAGCGATTTTCCGTATTTGCCGCCGTCCGAGACGGTGCCCGGCCTCGAGGCGTTCGGCTTCAAGCCCGCCGAGCTCACGGCGATCAATCGCGGCAATGCGGAAAAACTGTTTCCGCGCCTGAAAGTCTAATCGAAGCGCCGACGAAGGCCCTGGACGAGGTCGAGGTATTCGGGATCGTCGGCCGTTATAAGGCCGTGGCGCAGCGCGAAGTCGATCAGGACGAGGTTGACGTTGAACTTGAAATCGTCGCCGCCGCGCATGCGGGCGATCACGTCTTTCGCATCGTCGAGGGTGAAGCCGACCAGTTCGCCGTCGGTATTGCGCGGCACGAAATCGGCCGGCATTTCGAGGTCGTAACAGAACAGCACGTCGTCGCGCAGGCCGTATTTCACTTCCATGCGATAGGAGACGGCGCCGACCGCGACGGATTGGGACGCCAGCGCGGGCGCGATGTCGGCTTCCTCGGCGGATTCCTTGATCAGGGTCTCGAAGAGCCCGTGCTCGTTGTTGATCCCGCCGGCGACCAGATTGTCGAGCTTGCCCGGCGCCACCGCTTTCTTGGGCGAGCGGCGCCCGACCCACAGTTTCAGCGTGTCGCCGTCGCGGACATAGCCGTTGAGATGGGCGCCGTAAGCCTTGATGCCGAAGAAGGGCACCGCGCCGCGATCGATCTTGAAATGCGGCGCGACGCCCCAGCGCGGGCTGGCGGCAAAGTATTCGTTGCGCACTTTGGCGACGAGCCCCTGGGCCACCAGTTTTTCCGTCACGTCCTCGATGATGGCGCTCAACCCATCGTGGTCGCCTTGCGCGATCAGGTGTACGCCGTCCGCGTTCACCGCGAAAACGGTCGGGAACGATCGCAACGCCGCGACGTTATTATTGCGTATGAGCCCCAGACGTTGCTGGGCGTGCCAGAACGGCACGAAGCGATCGGCTTGGTAGTCGTTGCAGATTTGCAAATGGCGCAACAGGCTCATCGATGCCGATCATAGCGGAACTTCGCGGCAAGGAGGATTTGATGTTGCCATCGAAAATCAAGATTCTCGCGGCACTAATCGCCCTCGCTCTCGCCGGCTGCGCATCGGATATCGCGACACCAGCGCCGGCCTTCTCGACCAATCGCGCGATCGACCAGGACATCAAGGCAACCCATGTGGTCGGCCCGACCACGACCTCGCCGTCGCTGACCGAAACCGCGCCGACGCCGACCGCGCTGACGCCGTGGCGCAACGAGGAATTGGCCGCGCAACCGGACGCGAACAAATAGTCGGCCGCCTCAGCGCGCTTCGAGTTCGGTGTCCCAGTAAAGGAAATCCCGCCAGCTCTGATGCAGGTAGTTGGGCGGAAAGGCGCGCCCGTGATCGCGCAATACCTGCGTGGTCGGCTGGGTCGGCATGTGGAGCGGATACATCTGCGCCTCGCCGGGGAGTTGGCTGCCCTTGGCGAGGTTGCAGCGCGAGCAGGCGGTGACGACGTTTTCCCAGGTCGTCCAGCCGCCACGCGAGCGCGGGATCACATGGTCGAAGGTGAGATCGTGGGTGGGGAAATCGTCGCCGCAATACTGGCACGTGAAGCGGTCGCGCAGGAACACGTTGAACCGGGTGAAGGCCGGGCGCCGCGCCATCGCGATATAGGATTTGAGCGAAATGACCGAGGGCAGCCGCATCTCGAAACTGGGGCTGCGGACGACTTCGTCGTAATGGGAAACGATGCGGACGCGGTCGAGGCAGACCGCTTTGACCGTCTCCTGCCATGACCAGACAGACAGGGGAAAATAGCTCAACGGCCGAAAATCGGCGTTGAGCACAAGCGCCGGACAACTATCGAGAACGAGCGACAAGCCTGCACCTCACGATGCCACCTCATCTCGGAACCCGTGTTCGTCCTAGCATGCACGCGGATGCAATGCCAGGGGCCGTATCGCGGCGCCGGCTTTAGCGAGTCGGGACCGGCTTTTCCCCGCGGTAATCGTAGAAGCCGCGATTCGATTTGCGGCCGAGCCAGCCCGCTTCGACGTATTTGACCAAAAGCGGACAGGGGCGGTACTTCGAGTCGGCCAGGCCCTCGTAGAGAACCTGCATGATGGAGAGGCAGGTATCGAGGCCGATGAAATCGGCCAGCGCCAGCGGACCCATCGGGTGGTTCGCGCCCAGATGCATGGCGGTATCGATCGCATCGACCGAGCCGACGCCCTCGTGAAGGGTATAGATCGCCTCGTTGATCATCGGCAGCAGGATGCGGTTGACGATGAAGCCCGGAAAATCCTCGGCGCCGACCGGGGTCTTGCCCAGTTTCAGGGACAGGTCGCGCACCGACTGATAGGTCGGCTCGTCGGTCGCGATGCCGCGAATGACCTCGACCAGGGTCATGACCGGCACCGGATTCATGAAATGCATGCCGATGAAATGCTCGGGCCGGTCGGTCGAGGTGGCGAGACGGGTGATCGAGATCGACGACGTGTTCGAGGCGATCATGGCGGAGGGCTTCAGATGCGGGATCAGCTTCTTGAAGATGTCGCGCTTGATCTCTTCGCGCTCGGTCGCGGCTTCGATCACGAAATCGGTCGCGTTGAAGAGGTCGTAATTCGTTCCGATGGTGATCCGCTTCAGGGCGACGTCCTTGTCTTCCTGCTTCACCCGGCCGCGCGCGACCTGGCGGGTCATGTTCTGGTCGATCAGGCCGAGCGCGCGTTCCAGCACCGTCTGGTCGAGATCGGACATGTGTACGTCGTAACCGGCCAGCGCGCAGACATGCGCGATGCCGCTGCCCATCTGGCCGGCGCCGATGACGCCGACGGTCTGGATCGTTATGGGAGACGCAGTTGCCATGGTTTGCCTAGCTTTAAGTAGTGGGGTCTTGACGCGGTGATGCTCAGCGGTTGGCGAGTTTTTTCGCCAGTTCCGCGTCGAGCGCGGGCACGATCTGGAACAAATCGCCGACCAAGCCGTAATCGGCGATCTGGAAAATGGGGGCTTCTTCGTCCTTGTTGATGGCGACGATGACCTTCGAGTCTTTCATTCCGGCGAGATGCTGGATCGCGCCCGAAATGCCGACCGCGATGTAAAGCTCGGGGGCGACGATCTTGCCGGTCTGGCCGACCTGATAGTCGTTGGGGACGAAGCCGGAATCGACCGCCGCGCGCGACGCGCCGACCGCCGCGCCGAGCTTGTCGGCCAGACTCTCGAGGAGCTTGAAATTATCGCCCGACTGCATGCCGCGTCCGCCCGAGACGATGATGCGTGCCGCGGTCAGCTCAGGTCGCTCGAGCCGCGCGATCGCGTTGCCGACGAAACGCGTGAGACCCGACGATGCCGGCACGGCGACGGTGTCGATCGGCGCATTGCCGCTGCCGGCTTTGGCCGACGCGAACGCGGTCGAGCGCACGGTGACGACCTTGATCGGATCGCGCGATTGCACCCGCGCGATGGCGTTGCCGGCATAGATCGGGCGTTCGAAAATATCGGGCGCGATCACCGCCGAGATGTCGGAGATTTGCGCCACGTCGAGGATAGCCGCGACGCGCGGCATGAAGTTCTTGCCGAACGTCGTCGCCGGAGTGACGAGGTGGCTGTAATCCTTGGCGAGACTCAGAACCAGCGCTGCGATCTCTTCGGCAGCACCATGTTCGAGGCTCGCATCGTCGGCGAGAAGGACCTTGGCGACGCCGTCGAGTTTGGCGGCTTCCTCGGCGGCGGCGCGGCAACCGGCGCCCGCGACGAGGACATGAACGTCGCCGCCCATGGCGATGGCGGCGGTCACGGCATGGCCGGTCGCGCCCTTGAGGGATTTTCCGTCATGCTCGGCGACAACGAGGCTGGTCATCAGATGACCTGCGCTTCGTGCATGAGCTTGTCGACCAGTTCCTCGACCGAGCCGAGTTTCTTGCCGCCCTGGCGTTTGACCGGCTCGGTGACCTGCAGCGTGGTGAGGCGCGGCTGGACGTTGACGTCGAGCGCCTCGGGCGTGGTCTGGTCGATCGTCTTTTTCTTCGCCTTCATGATGTTCGGGAGCGAGGCGTAACGCGGCTCGTTGAGGCGAAGATCGGTGGTGACGACGGCCGGCAATTTGATCGCGATGGTCTCCAACCCGCCATCGACTTCGCGCGTGACCTCGGCGGTCTCGGCGGTGAGTTTCAGCTTCGAGGCGAAGGTCGCCTGCGGCCAGTTCATCAGCGCGGCGAGCATCTGTCCGGTCTGGTTGCAATCGTCGTCGATCGCCTGCTTGCCGAGAATGACGAGGCCGGGCTGTTCCTTGGCGATGATCGCCTTCAGCAACTTCGCGACGGCCAGCGGTTCGAGAGCAATGTCGGTGAGGACGTGAATCCCGCGATCGGCGCCCATCGCGAGCGCGGTGCGGATGGTCTCCTGGCAACCCTGCGGGCCCATCGAGACGGCGACGATCTCTTTCGCGGCGCCGGCTTCCTTCAGACGGATCGCCTCTTCGACGGCGATCTCGTCGAAGGGATTCATCGACATTTTGACGTTGGCCGTCTCGACGCCGGTCTTGTCCGCTTTGACCCGGATTTTGACGTTGTAGTCGATGACGCGCTTAACGGCGACGAGCAGTTTCATTGGTAACAATGGGCCGTTGTGAGGTGGGCGGGAATGTTGCATCTGCACAATAGGAAGGCAAGCCTTTCCTGCTGCACTGCAATATCAACCGGTCAACGGCCCCGCGCCGGCACGGCGCAAGATCAACGATTAGCGCCCGGTTTCCACAAAATATCGCCCGTCTTGCCGTTGGCGACGCGGCCGAGGACGAAGAGGTGATCCGACAGGCGGTTCAAATATTTGAGCGCCTCGGGGTTGAGGGTTTCCTGCTCGGCTAGCGCCGCGACCAGCCGCTCGGCGCGGCGCACGATGGTGCGGGCGAGGTGGAGCGCGGCGGCGAGCGGGGTGCCGCCCGGCAGGATGAAGCTGTCGAGCGGTTTCAACGTCGCGTTCATCGCATCGATCTCATGTTCGAGCCGCACGACCTGCGACGCGACGATGCGGAGCGGGCCCCCGCCGCGCCGGCCGTTCTCGGGTGTGCAAAGATCGGCGCCGAGATCGAAGAGATCGTGCTGGATGCGCGCCAGCATCGCGAGGTTTTTGCCCTTGGCATGAAGCCGCGCCAGGCCGATCGCGGCATTGGCTTCGTCGACCGTGCCGTAGGCGTCGACGCGAAGATCGTGCTTGGCGACACGCTTGCCGTCGCCGAGCGAGGTCTTTCCCTTGTCGCCGCCGCGCGTGTAGATGCGGGTGAGCCGGACCATCAGCGCCGATAAAGCATCATGAAGATGACGAAGAGCAGCAGCGCGATGCCCTGCAACAGGACGCGCGACCGCATCAGCTTGTTGGACAATTGCGGATTGCCGCCCTTGCCCATCACGAAGATGCCGACGATCAGCGTGCCGAGCGTCGCCAGCAGGGCGATGACGACGAGGACCGGGAGGAAGAACTGCATGAGACATTATATAGCGCGCGGTCGCCGCGTCGCACACTCCCCGCGCCGACGGCCTCCCTGATTGACGGCGGGGCGGGGCCGGGGTCAGGATGTGGCCTTGGAATTCCCGTGACGGAAGGGTTGGTTCATGGAACGCCGTTTCGACCGCGCCGCCGAGGATCTCGGCAACATCGTGAAGCTCGAACACGTCAATCTGCGGATCACCGATCCGCGGCTGTCGACCCTGTTCTATGTCGCCGGCCTCGGCTTCACGCGCGACCCCTATATCATGGTCAGCACCAACAACATGTGGATCAACATGGGCACCAGCCAGTTCCACCTGCCGACCGGCGGGCCGGACGTGCTGCGCGGTGTGTCGGGCATGGTGGTGCCCAATCGGGCCGAATTGCTGGCGCGGCTCGCCAAGGTGAAGGGCGCGCTGGCCGATACCAAGTTCTCTTATGCCGAGCGCAACGATTTCGTCGAGGCGACCTGCCCGTGGGGCAATCGCTTCCGCATCCACGAACCCAACGAAGAACGCTTCGGCCGGATCGTCCTCGGCTTGCCCTATGTCGCGTTCGACGTCGCGCCCGGCACCGCCGACGGCATCGCGCGGTTCTATCGCGAAGTGCTCGGCACGATCGCCGACGTCGCCGATGATGGTGAGGGCACGCATGCGCGGGTGCTCGTCGGCCCGAAGCAATATATGATCTTCCGCGAGACCGAGCGCGCGCCGGAGATCTATGACCAGCATCACATCCAGTACTATCTCGCGGATTTCTCGACGCCCTATAAGAAGCTTCAGGAACTCGACCTGCTGACGGCCGACACGCTCGAACACGAATACCGCTTCAAGGACATCGTCGATCCGAAGACGCGCAAGGTGCTGTTCACCGTCGAGCAGGAAGTGCGCTCGATGCGCCACCCGCTCTTCGGCCGCCCGCTGGTCAATCGCAACCCGGCGCAGACCAACACGGACTATCGCCCCGGCCACGACGCGATGGGCCACACGATGGGTTGGGCTTAAACGATTCGCTGCATCGATATCGTGCGGCCTTCGACACGCTCAGGCTGAGGATAAATTTTCGAGGGCATTAAGAAGAACTTCCTCACCCTGAGCTTGTCGAAGGGCGCACGCTAGCCCTCCAAGGCTCCGACGAGGATTTACCGCGACTGCGTCATGTTCACGCGCATGCAGTCGGCGCGGCCCTGGAGCACGCAGTCTTCGAGCTTCGATTGCGCGGCCAATTGGTCGGCGACGTAAAGGCCGATCCAGAGCAGGAGCAACGTGACCGCGAGGCCGGCGAGGCTATTGGTGAAACGCCGGTCGTCCTCTTTGCGTTCGCGCTCCTGGTCGAGTTCGCGCTCGGTCATGCCTTATTCTGACACGTTCCGCGAGAACGCGCCACGCGCGCCTATTTCGGCAGGAACGCCTCGGTATAGAGCTTCGAAAGATCGGGTTCGGTATCAAGGATGCCGAGATCGACGATCGCGCGCGGCATGGTCGCCATCGCTTTGGGGTCGAATTTCCCGTCCTTCGATTCGCCCGCCATCAGCTTGCCGTAGACCTGATCGACGATGCCGGGGCTGAGATTGAGCGCCGGCACGAGCAGGGCGACGGTCTCTTTCCGGTGACTGTTTGCCCAGGCGATGTTGTCGATCCACGCCTTGATGAAGCTGCGCACGAGGTCGGGCCGCTTTTCGATCAGCACGTTGGTCGCATAGAGCGCGGTGTTCATGAACGGCGGGACCACTTCACCCAACGAAATCAGAATGCGCCCCTCATGGGCTTCTTCCATCTGCAGCGAGGTGCCGATGTCGCCGACCCATGCATCGGCCTGCTTGGTGCGCAACAGGGCGATCGAGGCCGGCTGCGAACCCGAGGCAATCAGGGTCACGCCGTTCGGACCCCAGCCTTCGTATTTCGAGAATTCGATCGCCAGCCAGGATGGGTAGCCGCGAATGTTCGAGACGACGAGGTTCTTGCCCTTGAGATCCTTCGCGGTTTTGGCCGGGCTGTCCGGATTGACCAGCATCACGCTCTCGTAAGGCGCGTTGGTGATCGCGGCGACGGTCATGACCGGTGCGCCTTTGACGATGTAACCAAGGTCTTGTCCGGTGCTGAGGCCGAGATCGATGTCGTTCGAGGTCATCGCCTGTTGCAGCCGCGTGGCGCCGGTGAAGACGGTGGGCTCGATGTCGAGTCCGTGCTGCTTGAACACGCCGCTGCCGATTCCGACGTCGAGCAGCGCGAAGGTGAAGGAGTTCTGGATCGCCTTGCCGACGCGAAGCTTCTCGTCGGCGTGTGCGCCGCTCGCCACCATCAATGCGATGGCCGCGACGATCGTCGATCGAAGTTTCATGCTGTCACCCGTGATTCGGTTCGCGTGAGGAAATCGGTCAGGATCGTGGCGATGGTGTCTTCCTTGGCCGCCCAATCTTCCGGCGGTGCCATCGCTGCATCGACATCCTTATCCCAGATCGGTTTGAGCTCCGCGCCGGGAATGAGCCGCGCCGCATTCAATCCGGCCGCCATCGGATGCGTCTTGTCGTTGCCGGGAATGACCACGGCGGGAATTTTGATCGATTGCAGTTCGGCCTCGGTGGCGCCGACGATCGGCAGATCGACGCTGGCGAGGAATGTCTCGCGCCAGCGCGTCATCACGGCGATGAAGCGTTGCGGATCGAGGCGGATAAGGGTGCCGAGGTTGGACGGATTGGCCGCGCAAATATCCTTGAAATGCGCGAGGCCGCAGACCGCCTTCATGCCGCCCTGCTGCGCCGCTTCGATATATTGCGTGTAATTATCAGCGGCGAGGCGCTCGCAGGCGAAACGCCCGCCGGTGATGCGCCACAGCAAGAGTCCCTTCACCGCGTCGGGATGACGCAGCGCGAGCAGCAGCGACAATCGCGATCCCGACGACGAGCCGCCGACATAGGCGGGCAATGCGTTGCGCTGTTTCAGCAATTCGTACAGATCGTCAGCCCAGATTTCATATTCCGAATCGTCGCCCTCGATCGACACATCCGACAGGCCGCAATTGCGCCGGTCATGGATGAGAACGCGATAGCCCTTGGCGGCGATCCGCTCGGCCATGTCGGCAACCGCGCCGCGGTCGCGCCGCCCGCCGGGCGACAGCGCCACCCAGGGACCGCTGGTGCCGATGACGTCATAGATGATGTTCGCGCCGCGAATGGTAGCGATCGGCATGGCGTTCCTACTTCGCTTCCATCGCGGCTTTGACCCGCGCGACGAGTTCTGGCGGCGTCGCGTACATGTCTTTCAGGAGCCCGTCGATCTGCGCGCCGCCGAACGGCGCGATGTCGAGTTGCTGTTTTTTCGCGTCGGCGAGGAAGTCCTTGTCCGTCGCCATGGCGTCGAACGCCGCGCGCAACGCGGTGACGCGATCCGTCGGCGTATTGGGCGGCGCGGTGAAGGGCCGCGCCATCTGAAGCTGCGACAGCGCGACATGCACGACCTGCTTGTCGCCCGCGTCTTTCAGCAGGTCCATGATGAAGGGGATGTTCTTGCTGTCGGGATCGGGGTCGGGCGCGATGCCGAACTGCACCAAGACGTTGACTTGGTGCTTCTCCAGCCATTCGGGCTTGGTGCGCTTCATGCCCGCCCAGTACCAGCCGACGAAGGCCGGCACTTCGCCGCGCTCCATGGCGAGCGCGATTTCGGCCGAGCCGCCATAGCCCGCGACGGCGACGAATTTCGTGCCCAGCATGGTGTTGAGGATGTTGGCATAGAGCCGTTCCGACACGTCGCCGCCGGACGAGCCGAACTTGATCTCCTTGCCCTGGGCGTCCGCGACGGTCTTGATGCCGAGCGAGCCCCACACCACGGCGATCGGGGTGAACGAATCGATGCTGCCGATCCACGAGAATTTCAGCGGATCGTAGAGCACGCCCTCGGAATTCTTCCCATAGAGCAGCGGATCCATGATGATCGGCGCCTGAAGGATACCGATCGCGGTGCCGTCCTGCGCCGCCTTGTTGTAGAGGAAATTGGCCAGCGTGCGCCCGCCCGCGCCCGACATGTTCTGGGCGATCACGTCGGGATGGCCGGGCAGATGCGCGCCGATATAGGCCGCGACGAGACGGCCATAACCGTCATAACCGCCGCCCGGCCCCGAGGCGATGTAGACCGTGACCGTGCGGCCTTTATAGAAATCGACGACCGCATCGGCATGCGCCGCGTGAAGCGCGGGCGTCAGGAGCAGCGCGGCGGCCGAGATAAGCTGGCGAAGTTTCATCAATTTCCTCCCCAGACCGCGCGCGCGGTCTCGACAATGCGCGCAAGCTTCTGCCATTGCAGGGCGTCGACATCCTCGCCGCTGCGCGCCGCGCTGGTGGCGAAGCCGCAATGCGGGCTGATCGCGAGGTGATCGAGGGCTGCGAATTTCGCCGCTTCCTCGATCCGCCGTTTCAACTCGTCGACGGTTTCGAGGCGCGGGTTCCGCGACGAGACGAGGCCGAGCACGACGCCCTTGTCCTTGGGCAGCAGACGCAGCGGTTCGAACGTGCCGGCGCGCGGATTGTCGTATTCGAGCAGATAGGTGTCGATATCGAGCTGGTTGAAGATCGCATCAGCGATCGGGTCGTAGCCGACATCGGCCTGCCAGCTCGGGTCCTGGCTGCGGCAGATATGGATGGCGACGCGCATTTCCGGCGGCGCGCCGGCGACCACCGCGTTGACCGCATCGACATAGACCCGCAGCAGATCGTTCCAGTCGTCGCCGCGCTCCTTGAGCAATTGGCGCGCGCGCGGATCGCCGAGTTTCACCAGCGAGGTCTCGTCGATCTGCACATAACGGCAGCCGGCATTGAACAGCGAACGCAGTTCCTCGTGATAAGCAGCGACGAGATCGGCCCAGAACTGATCGAGGTCGGGATAGACCGCGCGGCTGATATTGTCGCGTCCGGCGCGGTAATGGATATAGGCGGGGCCGGGCAGGGTGATCTTCGTCGTGACTTTCGCGGCGGCTTTGGTCACCGCGAAGTCGGTCGAGTTGCGCGGGCCGGCCCAGCCGATGCGCTCGACGACGGCGGGAATGCGTCGCGCGGTGCGGTGGCCATGCGCGTCGGATTTCGTCCAGCCTTCGGGCTCGGTCAGCTCGACCTTGATGCCGGTGATGCCGCTCGTCGTGAAGCTGTCGGAATAGGTGGTGCGGCGAAACTCGCCGTCGGTGACGACCTCAAGGCCGAGCGCTTCCTGGCGCGCGACGACGGCAGCGATGGCTTTGTCTTCGGCGGCGCGCAAGGTCGCGGCGTCGATCTTGCCCGCTTCGAACGCGTCGCGCGCGTCGAGCACGGCTTGGGGGCGGATCAGGCTGCCGACATGGTCGGCGCGGAAGGGCGGGGTGCGGCCGGGTTTAGCGCTGGGCATCGGGGGCGGGCTTCCTGAAATCGAGGTCGGTTTGAAGGGCGAGATAGACCATCGCGGTCCAGGCCGCCGTCGCCTGGGCGAGTTCCTGCGGATCGATCTTGTCGAACGTGTCGTCGGCGGTGTGGTGGATGTCGAAATAATCGAGGCCGTTCTGGCGCAGCGAAATCACCGGCACGCCCGCGGCGTGAAGCCCGACGATGTCGTCGCCACCCTGGGTCGACGGCGTGCGGGTCGGAAAAATGCCGAGCGGATTGAGCGTGTCGGACAGCGTCTGGAAGAACGGCGTGCCGGCGGCCGCGGCTGGTGCGAGGAACGTATAGACCTTGCGCGCGCCGAAATCGGACTCGCCCGCGAGCACGATATGCGGCACCTCGTCGGCGTGCATCTTCGCATAGGCCGGGCCGCTGTAATCCATTTCCTCGGCGCCGAAGAAGACGACGCGCAACGTGCGCTTCGGATGCGTCTTCATCTGCTGGATCATGTGCGCGGCGCCCAGCACGATGCCGTCGCCCGCGCCGTCGTCGATCGCGCCGGTGCCGAGATCCCAACTATCGAGATGCGCGCCGATCAAAACGATCTCGTCGGGCTTCTGGCTGCCTTTGACCTCGCCCGACACGGTCCAGGATTGTGCGTTCGGGTCGCTGGTCGGGGTGAGGACGAGCTTGATCCGCACCGGACCGCGCGCGGCGAGCCGCGCCAGTTGCTCGGCATCGGGCACGCTCAACGCGGCGGCGGGAATGCGCGGCATGCCGTCGATGTAGTTGGTCGCGCCGGCATGGGCGAGGCGATGGTTGTCGGTCGCGAGCGAGCGGTGGAGATAGGCGATGGCGCCGCGTTTTGCCGCTTCGGAGGGGCCGCGGCGGCGGATCGGGTTGGCCGCGCCATAGCTCCCGCCGTCCATCACGCGCGGCATCGCCTCGGTGACGACCGCGATCTTGCCGGCGAGATCGCCGGGCGCCGTCGCCAGCATCTGCGCATAAAGCGGGAAGACGACGATCTCGGCCTCGATCCCCTCGGGCGGAGTCGCGACCGATCCGCCGAGCGCCGCGACGACGAGATGCTGCGGCGACGGCGCGGTCACGTCGGCCTCCTCGCGTCCGCGCACCCAGGCGGTGATCGGGAAGCTCTCGCGATGGACGTTGGTGAAGCCAGCGGCTTTGAGCGTGCTCTCGGCCAAGAGCGAGGCGCGCGTCTCCGCGTCGGTGCCGGCGAGGCGCTGGCCGATTGTGGTGGTCAGCGTCTCGACGAAGCGGTAACCGAAACGATCCTCGAGCGCGGCGTCGCGCAGTTTTTGCGCGGTGACCGCATCGGAATCCTGCGCGCCGGCGCGCGGCGTCGGTGACAGCGACAAGATCGCCGCAAGGCTCGCACCCAGAACTAGCGTGGTGACGGCGCGACGCATCGATCCTCCCCGGCTTCTCGCCTTGATTGCACCTGATATTATGAGCGCTGGGCGGCGGCGTCACCCTCATTGCGGTGTGCGCGGCGTGGCGGTGGGAAAATCGGGCAAGCGGGGAGTGCGCGGGGATGATCGACGGGTTCGTGGGCATTCCGACACCGGCCGGACCGATGGAGATTTTCTTCGTCCACCCGCCGTCGGGCGGTCCCTTTCCGGCGGTCGTGCTCTACATGGATATCTGGGGACCGCGCGAGGAATTGTTCGACGTCGCGCGCAACGTCGCCTCGGTCGGCTATTACGTCGTGGTGCCCGACCTTTATCACCGCCACGGCAAGGTCGTGTCCGGCCACCGGAACACGCAGGGCCGGATGATCTCGCATCATCATCTGTCGCCCGAGCGGCAACAGGCGGCGCTCGAACCGTTGATGAAGACCACCGACGCGATGGTGCTCGAAGACACCGCCGCGTTGATCGCGCATGCGGATCGCGCGCCGATGGTGCGCCAAGGCGCGATGGGGTGTTTCGGCTATTGCCTCGGCGGTCGGATCGCCTTGCTGGTCGCCGGCAGTTTTCCCGAGCGCTTCAAGGCCTGCGCCGGGATGCATGCGAGCGGCGTCGTCACCGACAAGCCGAACTCGGTGCATCGCATTGCCGCCAAGGCGCAGGGCGAACTCTATCTGGGCTATGGCGCGCTCGATGCGTTCGCGACGCCCGACGTGGTCGCCACGATGTCGAAGACGATGGCGGACAGCGCCGCGCGGTTCGAGTTTCTCGTTCATGACGGGGTGCAGCACGGCTACGCGTTGCCCGATCGCGACGTCTACGACAGGCGCGCGACCTTTGCCGACTGGTCACATATCTTCGCGATGTTCCACCGGCAGATTCCGCCCGGCTACGGCGTGTAAGGCGTTATCCCGGTCACGCCCTCGGCGGTGCCGCGCAATTCGATCACGTTGCGGTCGGGATCGCGCACGAAGACCGACACGCCGCCATCGGCGCCGAACTGCACCGGGCCCTGGCTGATCGCGATGTCGTTGGCCTTCAACGCCGCGATGGTGCGCGGAATGGAATCGACGCGCAGCGCGACATGGGTATAGCCCGCGTGTTTCTCGGGCACGTCCATCAGGATGTTCGGCTCGTCATGCTTGGCGTTGAAGATCAGATTGATCTCGATGTCGCCGGCATTCTTGATGATGGCGACGTCGTCGAATTCGACCCGATGCCGTAATTCGAAGCCGAGCGCGCGATAAAAGGCGAGGGCGCGGTCGAGGTCGCGCACCCGGATGCCGATATGGTCGACCCGTTCGACGACGATCGTATCCGTTGCCATGCCCGCTCTCCTGCCGGATTTCCGCGCGATTTTAGCGGCTGGCCGAGCCATTATTATACATTTATATAATGTTATAATTTGTCTATTTACAGAAATATTAGTGCCATTATATAACTCGGCACAGGATTGAAGTGTTAAATATGGCCGGCACCCCCTTGGACGCGAAAACGCAATCGGCTCTGGCGCATCTGCGCGCGGCGGCCACGGCGTTTGCGCCGGCGGTTTTGGCGTCGAGCCTCGGGCTCGAAGACATGGTCCTGCTCGACCTGATCGAGGATTCGAGGTTGCCGGTCGGTGTGTTCACCCTCGATACCGGCCGGTTGCCGGTTGAAACCCACGACCTCGTCCAGATGGTGCGGGCGCGCTATCGGACCCCGGTCGCGATCTACGCGCCCGAGGCGTCGGATATCGAAGCCTATGTCGCGTCGCACGGGCCGAACGGATTTTACGAAAGCGTCGAACTGCGCCAGCAATGCTGCGCGATCCGCAAGGTGAAGCCGCTGAAGCGCGCGCTGGCCGGCAAGCGCGCGTGGATCACCGGCCTGCGGCGTGCGCAATCCGCGGGGCGGGGCACGATCGCGTTCCGGGAATTCGACGATGTGAACCAACTCGAGAAATTCAGCCCGCTCGCGGATTGGTCCGACGACGACGTGGCGTCTTATATCCGCGACCACGACGTGCCGGTGAACGCGCTGCATGCCAAGGGCTACCCCAGCATCGGCTGCGCGCCCTGTACGCGCGCGATCCGCCCCGGCGAGGACATCCGCGCCGGGCGCTGGTGGTGGGAAAATCCCGAATTCAACGAGTGCGGATTGCATCCGCGCCAAGGCGCCGACGAGCAAAAAGTCCATGGATAGTTCCGATCTTCCGCCGCCGCCGGGCTTCGATCCCGCGTCACCGGCGCTGCCCCCCGCGCGCCATCTCGACAATCTCGAGAGCGAGGCGATCTATATCCTGCGCGAAACCGCGGCCGAGTTTTCGAACCCGGTGCTGCTGTTCTCGGGCGGCAAGGATTCGACCATCCTGCTGCGCCTCGCCGAGAAAGCATTCCGGCCCGGCAAGTTTCCGTTCCCGCTGCTGCATGTCGATACCGGCCAAAACTTCCCCGAGGTGATCGCCTTTCGCGACCATATCGCGGCGCAGCTCGGCGAGCGGCTGATCGTGCGCATGGTGCAGGACTCGATCGATCGCGGCCGCATCCGCCTCAAAAGCAAGGACCAGAGCCGCAACGCGTTGCAAAGCGTGACATTGCTCGACGCCATCGCCGAATTCGAGTTCGACGCCTGCATCGGCGGCGCGCGGCGCGACGAGGAAAAGGCACGCGCGAAAGAGCGAATCTTCTCGTTCCGCAATTCCTTCGGCCAATGGGACCCGCGCCATCAGCGGCCCGAATTGTGGAGTCTCTATAACGGCCGGCTCGACAAGGGCGAGCACATGCGCGTGTTCCCGTTGAGCAACTGGACCGAAATCGACGTGTGGCGTTACATCCAGCGCGAGAAGCTGGCGCTGCCGCCGCTCTATTACGCGCATGAACGGCCGGTCGCGGTGCGCGGTTCGATGCTGTTGCCGATTTCCGAGTTCGTGCCGTTGCGCGAGAACGAAGAGATCGAGACGCGGGTCGTGCGATTCCGCACCGTCGGCGACATCTCCTGCACTTCCCCGGTCGAATCGAATGCCGCCACGGTCGAGGACGTGATCGCCGAGACCCTGATCGCCTCGCTGAGCGAGCGCGGCGCGACACGCCTCGACGATCAGGCCTCGGAAGCCTCGATGGAAGAACGCAAGCGGGCGGGGTATTTCTGATGGCGCCGTTTGGCGACGATCTCGATCCCGGCCTGCTGCGCTTTTCGACGGCGGGCAGCGTCGATGACGGCAAGAGCTCGCTGATCGGGCGTTTGCTTTACGACGCCAAAGCGGTGCCCTCCGATCGCATCGCCGCGCTCGAACGCATCGCGCGGCGCAAGGGCGAAAGCGAGATCGACCTGTCGCTGCTGATGGACGGGCTCACCGTCGAGCGCGAGCAGGGCATCACGATCGACGTGGCCTATTCCTATTTCGCCACGCCGCAACGCAAATTCATCATCGCCGACACGCCGGGCCACGAGCAATACACCCGCAACATGGTGACCGGCGCCAGCACGGCGGACGCGGCGATCATCCTGGTCGATGCGCTGCGCGGCATCACGACCCAGACGCGGCGTCATCTTTATCTCAGCCATCTTCTCGGCGTGCCGCATCTGGTGATCGCGGTGAACAAGATGGATCTGGTCGATTTCAGCGAGGCGGCCTTCGACGCGCTCGGCCAATCGATCGGCGATTTCGCCCGGGCGATCGGCGCCGCGAACCATTATCTCGTGCCGATCTCGGCGAAGTTCGGCGACAACGTCGTGCATGGCAGCGCGCGGATGCCGTGGTATGCGGGAAAGCCGCTGCTCGCCTTGTTGGAGACGCTGCCACCGGCGATCGTCGCGCGCCATGCGCCGTTCCGCATGCCGGTCCAGCTCGTGCGCCGCGTGTCGCTACCGGGCGGCGAACAGACGCGGCATTATCTCGGCCGGCTCGAAAGCGGCCGCATCAAGGCCGGCGACGAGATCGCCGTGATGCCGGCGGGAAACCTGACGCGGGTCCGCTCTGTTTCGGTGTTCGAGGGACCGATCGAGCGCGCCGAGGCGGGCCGTTCGGTCGCGATCGAGGTGCAGGACGATCTCGACATCGCGCGCGGCGACGTGTTTTCGGCGCCGCTGCTGCCGCCGCGCACCGACGACCATTTCGCCGCGACGATCTGCTGGTTCTCCGATGAACCTTTCGACGGGCGCGGGCGTTACGTCATCAAGTGCGGCACGCGATCCGTTGCCGCGCGCCTTGCCGAGATCGAACACAGGGTCGACATGGCGACGCTCGCGACCGAGCCGAAACCCGAAATGCTCAAATGCAACGACATCGCGCGGGTCCGGATCGAACTGGCCGAGAAAATGGCGTTCGATGCCTATGGCGACAACCGCGCGATGGGGGCTTTCATCGTGATCGACGCTGACACCAACGCGACGGTCGCGGCCGGGATGATCGCGCGCGCCGGGGGCGACGCGGCGCCGGACGCGCTGAATTACGACGTCGGGCTGTGATCGCCCGCAAGGACCAAGAAGTGAAACCCGGACCCGCCAAAATCTGTCGGTGTTGTTGTAGACGCGATTCACGGCTCCATCGGTGAATTTCGTTTTCCTCCTTCGTCAGTGAAAGGCCAATCCCATGTCTGTTTCCCGAATTCTTCTTGCCGCTCTGGTTCTCTCTGCCGTCGTGCCGGCGGCGCGCGCGGACAAGACCCTGCTCAACGCGTCCTATGACGCGACGCGCGAGCTTTATGCCGATTACAATCAGGTCTTCGCCACCGAGTGGAAGAAGCAGACCGGCGAGACGATCACCATCTCCAACGCCCATGCCGGCTCGGGCGACCAGGCCCGCGCGGTGATCGACGGTCTCGATGCCGACGTCGCGACGTTGGCCCTGGCCTATGACATCGACGCGATTTCGGCGCAGGCCAAGCTCCTGCCGCCGGATTGGGTGAAGCGCCTGCCGAACAACAGCGCGCCCTATACCTCGACGATCGTGTTCCTGGTGCGCAACGGCAACCCCAAGAACATTCACGACTGGGCCGATCTCGTCCGCCCCGACGTGAAGGTGATCACACCCAACCCGAAGACCTCCGGTGCGGCGCGCTGGGCCTATCTCGCGGCCTGGGGTCAGGTGCTCCAGAGCGGCGGCACGCCGGCGCAAGCGCGCGATTACGTGACCAAGCTCTATAAGAACGTGCCGGTGCTCGACAGCGGCGGGCGCGGCGCCACCACGACCTTCGTGCAGCGCCATCAGGGCGACGTGCTCCTGTCGTGGGAGAACGAGGCGCTCCTGGCCGCGCGCCAGCTCGGCCCCGATCAGTTCTCGATGGTGGTGCCGTCGAGCAGCATCCTGGCGGAGCCTTCGGTCGCGGTGCTCGACAAGAACACCGCCAAGCACGGTACGGCGAAGGAAGCTGAAGCCTATTTGCGCTTCCTCTACACGCCGGAGGGCCAGGACATCGTCGCCAAGCATTATTTCCGGCCGCGCGATACCAACGTCGCCGCGCATTACGCGGATACGTTTGCCAAGATCAAACTCTTCACCATCGACGACGTATTCGGCGGCTGGACGAAAGCCAATACCGAGCATTTCGCCGACGGCGCGGGCTTCGATCAAATCTACCAACCGGTCCACTGAATGAGCATCGCCGTCGCGGCCGCACCGCGAAGACGCAACGCCCTGCCGGGCTTCGGCCCGACCATCGGGCTGACCGTCTTCGTCGTGTGCGTGCTGATCCTGATCCCGGTTGCCGGGCTGTTCGTGAAGGCCACCGACCTGTCGGTGGCCCAGGCGCTCGCGCTCTTGTCGTCGCCGCGCGTGCTGGCCGCGTTCCGCCTGAGCTTCGGCCTCGCCCTGCTGGCGGCGGCGGTCGACGGAATCGCCGGATTGCTGATCGCCTGGGTGCTCGTGCGCTACGACTTTCCGCTGCGGCGCTATTTCGACGCCATCATCGATCTCCCCTTCGCGTTGCCGACGGCGGTTGCCGGCATCGCGCTGACCGCGCTCTATGCCGATAATGGCTGGTTCGGCGCGCCCTTGGCGCGGCTCGGCATCAACGTGGCGTTCACGCCGCTCGGCATTTTCGTGGCGCTCCTGTTCATCGGCCTGCCTTACGCGGTGCGCACGGTTCAGCCGGTGCTGGCCGATCTGGAGCGCGACGTCGAGGAAGCGGCGCTGACCCTGGGCGCCCATCCGCGACAGATTTTCTCGCGCGTCATCTTTCCGCAACTTTTGCCGGCGATCCTGACCGGCATCGGCCTCGCTTTCGCGCGCGGCGTCGGCGAATACGGATCGGTTATTTTCATCGCGGGGAACATGCCGGGCATTTCGGAAATCCTGCCGCTGCTGATCGTCATCCGGTTGCAGCAATACGACTATGCCGGCGCCGCGCTGATCGCGGCGACCATG
Source organism: uncultured Rhodospirillales bacterium (assembly GCA_903828515.1). Taxonomy (GTDB): domain Bacteria; phylum Pseudomonadota; class Alphaproteobacteria; order ATCC43930; family CGMCC-115725; genus CAIKMD01. The sequence goes on from CAIKMD010000006.1 coordinate 416,309, forward strand.
CTGGTCGGCTCGCTGGTTATCCTTCTGGCGCTCAACCTCTTCGCCGGTCGTTGGGTGAGGCGTCATGGCTGAGCTTCATGTGTTTGGCGAAAAGCGCTGGATGCGCGTCGTGCTGATCGGCGTCGCGGTGCTGTTGCTCGTCGTCATGCTGGTCGCGCCGTTGGTGCTGCTGTTCGCCGAAGCCTTCGCGCGCGGGATCGCCGCTTACGGCGCGTCATTGATGAAGTCCGAGACGCTGAGCGCGATCGGCCTGACCCTGAAGATCGCCGCGATCGTGGTGCCGATCAACGCGGCGTTCGGCGTGGTCGCCGCCTGGGGCATCGCCAAGTTTCAGTTTCCCGGCAAGTCGCTGCTGGTCTCCCTGATCGACCTGCCGATCTCGATCTCGCCGGTGGTCGCGGGGTTGGTCTTCGTCTTGATCTTCGGCGCGCGCGGCTGGCTCGGGCCGACCTTGTCCGAACACGGTATCAAGGTGATCTTCGCCGCGCCGGGCATGATCCTGGCGACGTTGTTCGTCACCGTCGCCTTCGTCGCGCGACAACTGATTCCGTTGATGGAACAACAGGGACGCGAAGAAGAGGAAGCTGCGATCGTGCTGGGCGCGAGCGGCTTTCAGACCTTCTGGCGGGTGACGCTGCCGAATATCCGCTGGGGATTGGTCTACGGCATTCTGCTCTGCAATGCGCGCGCGATGGGCGAATTCGGCGCGGTCGCCGTCGTGTCGGGCCAGATCCGCGGCATGACCATGACGATGCCGCTGCAGATCCTGGCGCTCTATCAGGATTACGACAGCGTCGGCGCCTTTGCTGTGGCCTCGCTGTTGGCCTTGCTCGCGGTCGTGACGCTGGCGGTGCGCCGCTTCCTGGAATGGCGATATCGCGAGGAGCTGGGGTATGTTGGCTCCTTATAGTCCGGTGGAAATCGCGATCGACGGCGTCGGCAAAAGCTTCGGCAAGACGCTGGCGCTCGATGACGTGACGATCGGCGTAAAGCCGGGCGAGCTGCTGGCGCTGCTCGGCCCGTCGGGTTCGGGCAAGACCACATTGCTGCGGATCATCGCCGGTCTCGAGATCGCCGAGCGCGGCCGGCTCGCCATCGGCGGGACCGATGCGACCAATCTTCCGCCGCGCGATCGCGGCATCGGCTTCGTGTTCCAGAACTACGCGCTGTTCCGGCACATGACGGTGTTCGAGAACATCGCCTTCGGCTTGCGCGTGCGCGCGAAGGCGGAACGTCCCACGCGCGCCTCGATCAAAGGCCGGGTCGACGAATTACTGTCGTTGATCCAGCTCGACGGCATGGGCGGTCGCCTGCCCAGCCAGTTGTCGGGCGGCCAGCGCCAGCGCGTCGCCCTGGCACGGGCGCTCGCGGTCGAGCCGCGCGTGCTGCTGCTCGACGAGCCGTTCGGCGCCCTCGATGCGAAAGTCCGGGTCGAGCTGCGCCACTGGCTGCGCTCGCTCCACGAGCGTCTCGGCCTGACCACGGTCTTCGTCACCCACGACCAGGAAGAAGCGCTTGAACTGTCGGATCGCGTCGCCATTCTCAACCGCGGCCGGCTCGAGCAATTGGGCCCCCCGCGCGAAATCTACGATCAGCCGGCTTCGTCGTTCGTGATCGAATTCCTCGGCGAGGTGAACAAGATGCCGTGCCAGGTCGCGCGCGGGATCGCGCGGCTCGGCATCGAAGGTTGCCATCCGGTCGCGGCGCCGGGACTGCCCGATGCGCATGCGGTCGCTTACGTGCGGCCGCACGAGATCGAGATGTCGGCGGCGGGTACGCCCGACACGGCGAAGGCCGTCGTGCAGAGTCTGTCGGTGATCGGTCCGCGCACGCGCATCCATCTGATGATCGGCACGCAGCGCCTCGAGGTCGATGCCGAACGCAGCACGGCCGAGGCTTTGGGCCTCGAGCAAGGCACCAGCGTCGGCGTGAAGTTCCGCAACGTCCGCATTTATCCGGCGACGCGCTAAAGCCGCCTGCCTATAATTCCGGCGTGACGAATCTTTTTCACGCCATCGATTGGCTATACGCGGCGTCGGGTTTCGGGGTCGGCCTTCTTGTCGGCATGACCGGCGTCGGCGGCGGATCGCTGATGACGCCGCTCTTGATCCTGCTGTTCGGCATTCATCCGGCGACGGCCGTCGGCACCGATCTCCTCTATGCGGCGGCGACCAAAACCGCCGGCACCTTCGTTCACGGTTTCAGCCGCAGCGTCGATTGGCGCATCGTGGCGCGCCTCGCGCTCGGCAGCGTGCCGGCGACGATCGTCACCTTGTTCGTCCTGTCGCGTGTCGATCTGTCGAGCGGGTCGGTGGCGCATGTCATCACCAATGTGCTCGGCGCCGCGCTGCTCGCGACCGCCGTCGTCCTGATTTTCCGGGCGCGATTGGTGGCGCTCTACACGCGCCGCGTCGGCGAATTGAGCGTCCGGAACACCGCGCTATGGACGGTGATCACCGGCGCGGCGCTCGGCGTTCTCGTATCGATCTCGTCGGTCGGGGCGGGGGCGCTCGGCGTGACCGCGCTGATCCTGCTCTATCCGCGCCTGCCCACCGCGCGCATCGTCGGCTCGGACATCGCCCATGCCGTGCCGCTCACCCTCGTCGCCGGGCTCGGGCATTGGATGATCGGTTCGATCGACGCGCACATCCTCGGCTCGCTGCTCGTCGGCTCGATCCCCGGCATCGTCGTCGGCAGCTATACGGCGGTTCGCGTGCCCGACGCCGTGTTGCGCGTGACGCTGGCGGTGGTGCTGATCATCGTCGGCGGACGGCTTTTTATATAAAGTCGCGAGCGCCCGCCTACTTGACTCTACCGCGCCCGCGCGGGACGCTGGCCGCAAATCCATTCAGCAAGCGGGAGGAATCATGAAGATCGTCGTTTACGGCCCCTATAAACGGACGGGCGCGCTGGTCGATGCCAATGTCGTCGATTTGAGCTACGCGACCGCCAAATATCTGCACGAGAAAAACGGCGAAACCAGCCCGGTCGAGATGGCCGAGGCGCTGGTCCCGTCGAACCTGCTGCGCCTGATCGAAGGCGGGCAGCGCGCGATCGACACGGCGCAAAAGGCGCTCGATCATCTCAGCACGCAGGCGCAGAACAAGACCGGCCCGCGCGGCGAACGCCTCGTCTATGGCGCGTCCGAGGTCTGGCTGCACGCGCCGCGTCCCGACAACGCGCGCACCGCTTGCGCCGGCGGCAACTTTGCCGATCACGCCGCGGCCATGGCGATCAAGATGCGCGGCAAGCCCTATGAAGGCGATCCCGCCGAGGCGATCCGCAAGGCCGGCGTCTGGGGGTTCTGGAAGCTGCAGCGTGAGTTCAACGGACCCGATGGCGAATTGCCCTATCCCGAGCGCTGCAACCGTCTCGACTATGAGGCCGAGATCGCGGTCGTGCTCGGCAAGCAGGGCGTCGATCTCAAACAAGGCCAGATCAAGGAGTACGTCTGGGGTGTGACCATGCTCGCCGACTGGAGCATCCGCGGCTGGAACGAGCCGGGCGGCGGCTCGCTCAATTTCGCCATCCCGAAGAATTTCGACGGCTCGACGTCGCTCGGGCCCTGCATCGTCGTCGGCGAAGGGGTCGATCCCTCGAACACCGATATCGAATTGTCGGTCAATGGCGAGCGCCGCCAGAAGTACAACACCAAGGACATGGTGCTGACCTTCGGCGAATACCTCCAATACCTGTCGCGCGACTTCACCCTCTATCCGGGCGACATCATCAGCGGCGGCACCGCGGCGGGAACCGCGGCGGATTCGAGCGCGCTGCTGCCCGATAAGACCTCGGCGCCGGAACGCTTCCTGAAACCCGGCGACGTTGTCGAAATGAAATCGCCGGCAATCGGCACGCTCAAGACGCGCGTCGTCGCGAAGAAAAAGTAAGTCGCTTACGAAACCCTCTCCACCCATTGGGGGGAGAGGGTGCGAGCATCGCGAGCGGGTGAGGTGGGCGGCGCAAATGCTCGATCACACCTAACCCTCCCGTTGCTTGCGCAACGGGCCCCTCCCTCTCCCCACGTCGTGCGGAGAGGGTTCTTTTTTGGTGCGAGCAAAGCGAGCGGGTGAGGTGGGATCGAGTCAACCTGAAACGGTAAGGCTTTAGATCAACCACGGAGACACGGAGGACACGGAGGAAGAAAAATGAACTCTTCTCCGTGTCCTCCGTGTCTCCGTGGTGAACCATCTTCGAGGAATTTCATCGTACCAACCCTTGGGGGAGAGGGTGCGAGCATCGCGAGCGGGTGAGGTGGGCAGCGCAGATGCCCGATCACACCTCACCCTCCCGTTGCTCGCGCAACGGGTCCCTCCCTCTCCCCACGTCGTGCGGAGAGGGTTCTTCTTTTTTTATGATGCGCTGCGATATGCGGCAGCGCCTATGTCCTTTCCCAAATCCTGTTGTCATTCGGGACGGTCTTGGGTCTAATGACCGCGACGGACCGGTGCGATCCTTCAATCAAGCACCGGCCGAACGGGAGGAAAGCATGGTACTGAGCAAGTCCAAGTTTTCGCGCCGACAAGTTGTTGCAGGTTTGGGCGGTCTCGCGGTTTATGCCGCGGCGCAGCCGGCCTGGTCGCAGGCCGCATCGGGCAAGCCGATCAAGATCGGTCAGGCGCTGGCGCTGACCGGGCCCTTCGCGCAAACCGGTCTCGTCCACAAGATCGTCAGCGAATATTATGTCGCGCGCCTCAACAAGAATGGTGGGCTGCTCGGGCGGCCGGTCGAATTCACGCTCTACGACGATCAGTCGAAACCCGACGTGTCGCGCACGCTTTATGAAAAGCTGCTGACGTCGGACAACGTCGATCTGATCCTCGCGCCTTACAGCACCGCGCCGATCCTTGCCGCGATGGGCGTGGCCCAGCGCTACAACAAGGTGTTCATCCAGAACACGATGGGCGTGCCGGCGCTCGCGACCTACAAGTGGCACTTCTCCGCGCTTGTCTCCGGCCCCGAGCCGAGTGTCTCGCTGCCGAACAAGATCATCGATGCCTTTAATTCAACCGGCAACGGGCCGAAGACCATCGCTGTCGTCACCAGCAAGTTCCCCTCGGCCGAGGATATGGCGAAGGGCATGCGCACCGAAGCCGGCAAGCGCGGGCTCAAGGAAGTCGCATTCCTCGAATACGAGACCGGCACGCTCGATTACGGTCCGGTCGCCGCGCGGGTCAAGGAGGCCGATCCCGACTATATGTTCGTCGGCTGCCTCGGCGTCGAAGGCAATCAGTTGCTCGAGGCCCTGTCGAAGATCGGATACAAACCGAAGCGGCATTTCTATCTTTATCCCTCGCCGCTGCTCGCGGCCTATGGGCCGGCGGACAGCGCGACGTCGCTGACGAATTTCGAGGATGTCGAGCCTTTCACCTCCTCAGCCGAGGGAACGGAGTTCGCCAAGGCCTTCGCCGTCGCGGCCGAGGCGGCCAAGCTGCCCTATCCGCATGTCGATAGCCAGGCCGGCAACGAATATACCGGCTGGCAGATTCTGGTCGCGGCGGTCAATGCCACCAAGAGCATCGACGATGCGAAGCTCGCCGATTGGCTCGACAAGAATTCGGTCGATACCATTGCCGGGCGGCGCAACTTCAAGGGTATCAACCATACCAGCGAAACCGACTTGCAGGAAATCCGCCAGGTCCAGAATGGCCGCTGGGTATCGGTGTTCCCCAAGGAAACAGCGACGCCGGGGGCCAAGCTCATCGCGCCGTGACGTCAAGCACACGGGGCGCCAACACAGGAGTAAATTCGTGCCGACAAAAAATTGCGCGTGGTTGCGTCCGATCTTCTTTGCCTGCCTCTCGCTCGTGGTGGCGTTGCCGGCAGCGGCGCAACAGCAGCCGCCGATCCGGATCGGCCAGACCCTGTCGCTCACCGGCCCCTTCGCGCAGACCGGTCTCGCGCATCAGATCGCCAGTGAAATTTTCGTCGAACGCCTCAACAAGAGCGGCGGGTTGCTCGGCCGGCAGGTCGAATACGTCGTGCTCGACGATCAATCGAAGCCCGATATTTCGCGCACCCTTTACGAAAAGCTGGTGACGGCCGACAAGGTCGATCTCATCCTCGGACCCTACGGCACCGCGGCGATCCTCGCGGCGATGACCGTGGCGCAGCGTTATCACAAGGTCTTCGTCGAGAACACGCTCGGTCAGCCGGGGCTCGCCACCTATGAGTGGCATTTTTCGGCGACCATCGGCGGCGCGGATTCGACCTCGACTCTGCCGGGCAAGGTGCTCGATGCTTTCAACTCGACGCCCCATCCGCCTCAGAACGTCCTGATCGTGTCGAGCAAGTTCCCCTCGGCCCAGGATATGGCGCATGGCATGCAAAGGGCTGCCGACGCGCGCAACCTGAAGGTTCTCGGCTTTCTCGAATACGAGGCGGGCACGCGCGACTACGGCACGATCGCGGCGCGGATCAAGGATGCCAATCCCGATTTCATGTTCGTCGCCTGCCTCGGCGTCGAGGGCAGCCAGATTCTCGAGGCCCTCAACAAGATCGGCTACAAGCCGACGCGGCATTTCTATCTCTATCCCTCGGGCCTGATGGCGGCCGATCCGCTGGCCGACCACGCGACGTCCTATTCCGGTTTCGAGGACGTGGCGCCTTATACCTCGACCAAAGAGGGTGGCGAGTTCGCCGCCGAATATAATGCCCGCGCACTCAAGGCGGGCTTGCCCTATCCGCATGTCGACAGCCAGGCCGGCAACGAATATTCCGGCTGGCAGATCCTGGTCGCCGGCGTGAAGGCGACGAACAGTCTCGACGACGGCAAGATCGCCGCCTGGCTCGACAAGAATTCGGTCGAGACGATCGAGGGCAAGCGCGATTTCAGCGGCCGTTCGCACACCAGTGCTTCCGACACGCAGCAATTGAAGCAGGCGCAGAACGGCAAGTGGGTCGCGATCTGGCCGCCCGAAGCGCGCACGCCCGGCGCGTCCCTGATCGCACCCTGATCGCTGCACGCGAAACACGAGGCCAGCGCCCTTGCCATCGCTCTCGCTGCTCGAACAATCGCTGATCACCGGCGTGCTGACGGGCGGGCTTTACGGCCTGCTCGCGCTGGGGCTCAGCATGAGCTGGGGGCTGCTGCGTCTCGTCAATCTCGGTCACTTCGCGATCGCGCTCCTCGGCGCCTACATCACCTGGTGGCTGGGGACGGCCTATGGCGTCGCGCCGTGGCTGGCGGGTGCCATCATCGTGGTGGCGTTCTTCATCTACGGCGTCGCGTTGCATTGGGTGTTCATGCGTTTCGCCGTCACCGAGATGGCGTCGATGCTGATCACTTTTGCGCTCGCGGTGATCGTCGAATCGACGCTCCAGTTCATCTGGACTGCCGATTTTCGCCGCTATGAAACGCCGTGGGGGAGCGAGTCCTGGATCGTCGGCTCGCTCTATGTGCCGAAGCTCAACCTGATGGCGTTCCTTGTCGCATGCCTGCTCGCGGGCGGCACCTGGGCGTGGCTGCGTTACACCTATGTCGGACGCGCCTTGCGCGCCTGCGCCGAGGATGCGCCGATCGCCATCGCTTACGGCATCAATCATCGCCGCCTGTCGTTCATCCTGTCCGGTTTGTGCGCGGCCTATGCCGGTGTCGCCGGCGTGTTCATCGCCCTGGTCGCGACGTTGGCGCCGTCCCAGATCTGGAGCTGGGTCGGCGTCGTCTTCGCGGTGGTCATCATCGGACGGCTGGGCAATCCGGTCGGGGCGCTGGCCGGCGGCATTCTGATCGGCGTGTGCGAGGCGCTCACCATGGCGGTCATCAACCCATCCTGGGCGGCGCTGGTGTCGTTCTCGGTGTTGATCGCCTTGCTGCTGTTCAAGCCGCGGTGGGTATGAGCGTCAAGGCATCACCCGGCATGGGGGCAGCCCTTCTGGCGGTGGTGGCGCTCGCCGCCGTGCCGGCGACGAACATCCCGCCTTATTACCTCGCCTTCCTCTATCTGATCTTTTTCTGGATCGCGATGGCGACGAGCTGGAACATCCTTTCCGGTTATGCGGGGTATTGGAGCTTCGGCCACGCCGCCTTCTTCGGCACCGGCGTCTATACCTCGGCGACGCTCGCGACGAAATTCGGCGTGCCGTTCCTGCTGACCTTGCCGGTCGCGGCCTGCGTCGCGGCCCTGCTCGGCAGCGCGATCGGCTTCGTCGTCTTCCGGTTGCAGCGCCTGCGTGGCGAGCTTTTCGCGCTGATCACCATTTCGATGACCTTCGTCGTCGCGACCATCATCTCCAACACGCCGATCGATGGCGGCTCCGGCGTCTATCTCATCAGCGTCCCGCTGCCCGAGGCGTTCGGCTCGCAGAACGGCACGATCTATCTTCTCGGCCTGTTCATGGCGACGCTGACCATCGGCACCGCGTGGTGGGTGTTTCGCTCGAAGATGGGGCTTGGGCTCTTCGCCATTCACGACGACGAGGACGTCGCCGAGGTCAAGGGCGTGCCGACCTTCCGCTACAAGATCGCGGCCTTCGCATTGAGTTCGGGCATCGCGGGTGCTGCCGGCGGCGTCTATTCGATCTATGTCAGCTACGTGACCGTCGGCGAGACCTTCGAGGTCACGGTGATCATGTATCCGGTGGTGATGAGCATCTTCGGCGGCTCGCGGCACTGGCTCGGGCCCGCCTTCGGCGCGGTCATCGTCACCACCGCGCTCTATGGCTTCGCCGCGGGTCCGCAAGCGTCCCTGGTGCGTGGCGGCGTCGCGCTCGGCCTGATCGTGGTCGTGCTGCTGTTGCCCGACGGCGTCATGCCCAGCCTGCAGCGCTGGTGGCGCATTCTCCTGCCGGGCCTCGCGCCGCGCCAGGTCCTGCCCGAACTACTGGTGCCGACCCCGCGCGCGACCGGTGCGGTGTTGGCCCAGATCGCGCCGCCGCTCCTTCAATGCCGCGACGTGACCAAGACGTTCGGCGGCGTTCGCGCCCTGAAGGGCATCACGCTCGATGTTCGGCCGGGCGAAATCCTCGGGCTGGTCGGCCCGAACGGGTCCGGCAAGTCCACCCTCATCAACGTCATCACCGGGCATTTCCAGCTCAATGCCGGCTCGGTCACCTTCGACGGCACTTCGATCGAGGGGATGCCGGCGCATCGCGTGGCGCGGCTCGGCATCGCGCGGTCCTATCAGATCCCGCGTCCGTTCAACCGGCTGACCGTCCTGGGCAATGTCGCGCTGGCGGCGAGTTTCGGCGGCGGTGTCGGCGAAGCCGAGGCCGAACGCCTGGCGTCCTATTGGCTCACCTATACCGGGCTGGCCAAAAAAGCCTTCGACTATCCGGTTCAGCTCAATTTGCACGAGCGCAAATTCCTCGAACTGGCGCGCGGCCTTGCGGCGCGCCCGCGCATCCTGCTGCTCGACGAGGTGCTCTCGGGCCTCAACAACACCGAGATCGACGAGGCCTTGGGCCTGATGCGCGACATTCGCGATCGGGGCACCACGATCATCTTCGTCGAGCATCTGATGCGCGCCGTGGTGGCGCTGTCGGATCGCGTTGCCGTCCTCAACAACGGCGCGCTGATCGCGGTCGGCACGCCCGAGGAGACGATGCGCAATCCCGAAGTGGTCAGCGTCTATCTGGGTAAAGCCCATGCTTCTTGAGGTGCGCGACATCGCGGTCGGCTATGGCGGCGCGCCGGCGATCTCCGACGTCTCGGTCGATGTCGGCGAGGCCGAGATCGTCTCGGTCATCGGCCCGAACGGCGCCGGCAAAAGCACCCTGATCAACGCCATCGCCGGACTGTTGCGCTGGCAAAGCGGCGCGATCCATTTCGGCGGCGTCGACCTCAGCGCCGTCGCGCCGCACAAGGTCTGCAGCGAGGGCATCGCGCTGGTGCCGGAAGGGCGCCGGCTCTTTCCCGGCATGTCGGTCGAGGACAATCTCGATATCGGCTGCTATCGCCGCGAGGCGCGACGCCTGCGCGCGCGCGGGTTCGAGCGCGCCTATACGCTGTTCCCGGTGCTGGCCGAACGCCGCCAGCAACTCGCCGGCACGCTGTCGGGCGGGCAGCAGCAGATGGTGGCGATTGCCCGTGCCCTGATGTCGCAGCCGCGTTTGTTGTTGCTGGACGAGCCGTCGCTGGGCCTCGCCCCGTCGATCGTCGGCGAGATGTTCCGCGTCATCCAGATGATCCAGCAGGAAGGCATGGCGATCCTGCTGGTCGAACAGAATGTCGGCCAGGCGATGGAAATCGCCGACCGCGCCTACGTGCTGGAAGAAGGCCATATCGTGGCGACCGGCAAGCCGCAGGTCCTGCTGGCGCAGTCGCGCATTCGCGAGGCTTATCTGGGGCTGTAGCTTGGATGAGCGGCGTTGCGCCCTTCGACACGCTCAGGGTGAGGCAGATTTTCTTAATGCCATAAACATTGTCTCCTCAGCCTGAGCTTGTCGAAGGCCGCACAATGTCGATGCAGCCACCTTAAGGCCCGACCAGTTTCTTCAGCAGATTCTTGAGTAGCGGCGCGCCGTCGAGCGCCTTCTTCAGCTTGGGAAGGTCGGCTTCGTCAATGATGAGCGGCGAGCGCTGAAAGCGGCCGCGATGGTCGTAATGGCAGAAGCGAATCTCGCGCGTGCCCTTGGCCGATCCGGCGGTGAAGGTCAGCAACTGGATCGTCGGACAGTGATATTCGGCGGCGATCTGGACTTCTTCCTCGACGATGCCGGTGCCCCAATGGAGCGCGAAGGTCTTGGGTTCTTTGCTCGCCGCTTTGGCCATGCCTATACTCCCCCGGTTATCGACGCGATAAAAAAGTTTAGAGGGGAAACGCATGAACCGCAGACAATTTTTTGCCGGCGCCACGGCTGCCGGGGTCTGTCTCGGTTGCGGCCGGCGCCGCGCGTGGGCGCAAGGCGCGCGGGTCGGACAGCGCCGCGAGGTCACGGTCGGCGGCAAGCGCGTGCGCACGGTCGACGTGCATTGCCACTGCACGATTCAGGAAGTGGTCGACGTGGTGGCCGGCACGCCGTTCGAGGCGCGGGCGCGGCAATCGAGCCGGGTTCCCGGCAACAATCCGACGATGGAGACGCGGCTCGCGACGATGGATGCCGACGGCATCGACGTCGAGGCGCTAGCATCAACGAATGGTGGTACGGCGCCGATCGCGACATGGCGCGGCGTATCATCGATGTGCAGAACGAAAAGCTGATGCAGATGTGCAAGCAGTCGTCCGGCCGCCTCGCCGCTTTCGCGACGGTCGCCTTGCAGTTCCCCGATCTCGCCGCCGAACAGCTCGAGGTCGCGATCAAGCAGCAGGGCCTGTGCGGCGCCGCGATCGGCTGCAGCGTCGAGGGCGACGAGCTTTCGAACCCCAAATTCGATCCGTTCTGGGCGAAGGCCGAAGAGCTTCAGGCGATGCTGTTCCTGCATCCGCAGGACAGCGACAACGTCACCGGCATTTCAAAGCGGGTGCAGGGTTACGGCGCGCTCGGCAACGTGATCGGCAATCCGCTCGAGACGACGATCGCGCTGTCGCATCTGATCATGGACGGCACGCTCGACAAGTTTCCGAAGCTGCGTCTCTGCGCGGCCCATGCCGGCGGCTATCTGCCGTCTTATGCGGGGCGGCTCGATCACGGCTGCATCGTCCAGCCGAATTTCTGTAAAGGGCCCGGCCCGAAGAAGAAGCCGAGCGAGTACCTGAAGCAGATCTATGTCGACTCGCTGATCTTCACGCCCGAGGGGCTGCGCCATCTCGTCGCCGAGGTCGGCGCGGGGCAGATCATGATCGGCACCGATTACGGCTTCCCGTGGGTCGACGATCCGGTCGGCCATGTCCTGACGACACCGGGCCTGAGCAACGCCGACAAGATCGCGATCCTCGGCGGCACCGCGGCGAAGATGTTGAAGCTTTAGCGCGAGGCTTTCGGAAACGCGTCAGGTTACCGGCTTTCCGGCGGTGCCTTGAACGGTTTCAATTGCACCTTGGTGCGATGATCGGCAGGAGCCTCGCCGGCATTCGGGACGACGCCCCGGAAATAGTCCTTCTGCCATTTCTGTTGCTGTTCCGGCGAATCCGTGACTTTGAGGTTCTTGTTGAAGGTCTCGCGGCTTCGGGCCCAGGCGTAATAGGCATCCCGCGTGTCCGGATCTTCGTCCAAAGGACGAATTTCGGCTTCCACGGTTTCGACCAGGCCGCGCTTCAGCGGGAAAATCATGCAGATGGGTTCGTCGTGTTCGAACAGGACCGGCGTGAATTTTCGGGTGAAACGCCAATTCATCGTGAACGTGAAGGGACTCCAATCCGTTTCGACCACGGCGCTCAGCGGCTGAATACCGTCTTTGAACATGTTGACCGGACCGGTCACCCACAAATCGTAGCCCGGTTCCGTCCGAAATAGACCGTTGATCTGAAACGTCAGGATTCCTTGGCCAAAATGGCTGCCGCCCAACAGTCTCACGCCTTCCGTCCGGGTTTGGTTGATGGCGATCGAATCCAACGCATCGCCGCCATTCCACTGAGCGATGAACGGCGCGTCGTTGAGGATCATCCAACCGTGAGCGTTGGCGATGTTGAGCGGTAAACAACGGTAAGCAAAACCGGCCGTCTTTTCCATCCACGCCCGCTCGACGGGCGCCGGGATGATGGCGGGGGCGGCGCCGGACGTGGGGTAGCAGATCAGTTTCATGTGAAAGTCCTCGATATCACCGACGAATCAGAAGCGACATCATGCCGACAGCTTCCCGATGCGGGCGTCAACAAGAGATCGAATGATGCCGATGATCCGGGCCATGCGGTACCGATTTCTTCGCGGTTTGTCCCAACGCGTGCGAGGCGTGCGACGCGCTTGGCACGCCTCGCACGGTTTCGGTGATCGGGATTCCGCGTTCGCGCGTTTCGCCTATTCGACGCCCTTCGGATAGTTGTACGTGCCGAGCGGCAGGAACATCAGGGTCGCGACGACCAGGGCCGCGATATAGCCGTAGAGCACCTGGTCGTAGCTGTGGAAGTAGTCGAAGCCGAAGCCGAGGATGGCCGGGCCGACGCCGATGCCGATGGTGAAGGCGCCGAAGATCAGGCCATAGAGCGCGCCGAACGAGCGCCGGCCGAAATAGCGGCTGACGAAGAAGCCCAGCATGTCGACCTCGGCGCCGATCGCCAGACCGATGCAGATCGCGGCGAAGAACGGCGCCGGAACGCCGGCATGGCTCGCCAGCAGGCTGACCCCGACCACCGGCAGGAACATCACGATGCAGCAGAAGATCGGACCCGACACGTAATCGAGGCAGAACCCGACGAACACGCGCGCGACCATCGCGGCGATGCCCGATGAGCCGAGCAGGCCGATCGCCTGGGGCGCGGTATAGCCGCGATCGAGCAGCATCGGCACGAAATGGCCGCTGAGGATGCCGTTATTCGCGGTGCCCTCGATCAGGAAGATGATGAACAGCAGCGGGAATTGCCGCGTGCCGGTGATCGCGGCCCTGACCGAAATGCCCAAGGGCTGTGGCCCGCCGGCGACGGCATTGTCGCGCGCGGCGCGCATGCGCTCGAAATAGCCCGGCGGCTCGCGCACGAAGAACAGGATCATGAAGAACGACAGCGCCCAGGTCGTGATGCCGACCGCGACATAGCCGGTGCGCCAGCCGAATTCGGCGATGAAGAATTGCGCCATCGCGGGAATGACGAAGGTGCCCAGCCCGACGCCGCAGGTTGCGATGCCGAGCGCGAGGCCGCGCTCCTTGTCGAACCAGGCGGTGATCGCCTTCGAATAGACGATCGGCCCGACGCAGGCGCCGAAGCCCGAGGCGCAGAAGAACATGATGTAGATCTGCCAGACATTGCCTGCGTTCAGGAGCGAGAAGCTGGCCAGTGCCAGGCCGTAGATCACCGAGGCGGGCAGCGCGATCTTGTGGATGCCGTATTGATCCATCAGCCGCCCGAACATCGGCGTCATCAGCGGCGAGGCGACCGCGCTCGCCAGCAGGCCCGAGGAGAAGAGGCCGCGCGACCAGCCGAGTTCGGCGGTGACCGGCAACAGGAAGACGTTGGTGACGAAGATCACCGCCGTGCCCGGCCCGACGATCATCCCGATCAGCGACGCGCCGACGATCCACCATCGGTTGGATAAGGCGCCGGTCCCTTGAACCATGCTCGTGCTTGTCATGGCGTTCCCCCTGTTGGTTTCGTTGTCCGCCGCCCGATCGGGCGTGCGGTTGGTTTCGATCGCGTTTAGACGACGGCCCGCAATTCGTTCGGATGCGCCTTGGCCGCCTGGCTCAACTCATAGGAGCGCGAGCCCCACATGCAGGCGTTATAGGCTTCGAGCGAGAACTGGCGCGGCCGATAGGTCGCTTCTTCCTCCGGCATGACGTGTTTGACGCCGCAGGAATATTCATAGGTGAGTTTATCCGGCCCCTCGAAATAGACCATGATCGCGGTCGAGATCGGATGGCGCCCCGGCCCGTGCACGATCTTCACGTTCTTTTCCTTGAGGAAGTAATAGGACTTCATCACGTCGTCCAAATCCTCGACCTGATGATTGACATGATGGATGCCGATCCGGTTCGACGGGAAGAGCACGATCGAATGATGCGTGGTGTCGATACGCAGGAACGGCGAATCGCCGAGCCAGTCGGAAACCCGCGCATTGCACAATTCGGTCCAGAACTTGGTGTCGCGCACCGCGTCGGTCGTATAGAGGCCGATATGGCTGAAATGGGTGATGCCGGCGTCGCGGCTCGGGAAATAGCGCGTGCCCGAATGATAGGGGCGGCAGACGATCTCGATCTTGTTGCCGCTCGGGTCCTTGGTCGCGATCAGCGCCTTGGTGCGGCGGCTGTCGCATTCTTCGCGCGTGCCGAGATGGACCTCGCGGCCCGCGTTTTCGAGCTGCGCGCCGACCGCATCGAACCCGCGCGGGTCGAGCAGTTCGAGGCCGATGGTCTGGTCGTTCGGGTCGCCCTCGAAGAGGACGAGGGAATGGTCGCGCGTGTCGCCGCGAATGTCGGTCTTGTGGCTGCGGAAATAGGCGGATTTGCCTTCGCGCGCGACGAGCTGAAGGCCGATGATGTCGGTGGCATAGCGGATCGAGGATTCGAGATCGGCGGTGCCGATGCGCAAATAGCGGATATCGCGCAGATTGATCATCACGTGTCCTCCCGAGACCCGAATACCGCGTAGTTTGCCCAGTTCCGCGGTATTTGGCTAGGGGGCGGGCAATCCTGTAGGGTCGCCCGCCACGGGAGGAATCAATGAAAAACGCCATCGCGGCGCTGGTCGCGCTATCCATTGCCATCGTTGCCGCGCCGGCCAGCCATGCCGAGGACATCAAGATCGGGCTGCTGAAATCGGCGGGCTCGACGGCGGTCTATCTCGCCAAGGAAAAGGGCTATTTCGCCGCCGAAGGCCTCAACGCGGATTTCGAATTCTTCGACGCGGCCCAGCCGATCGCGGTCGCTGCCGTCGCCAATGCGATCGATATCGGCTCGGTCGGCACCTCGGCCGGCATGTTCAGCCTCGGCGCGCAAGGCGTGCTCAAGATCATCGGCGGCCAGTCGCGCGAATTTCGCGGGTTTCAAACCCTCGCCGTGCTGGTGTCGAACAAGGCCTATGAGGGAGGCTTGCGATCCTTCGCCGATTTCGGCGGGCATTCGGTCGCGGTGGCGCAGGTCGGTTCCGGCTCGCATTACAGCGTGACGCTGATCGCCGCGAAATACGGCATCGATCTCAACACGATCCAGGTCCAGCCGCTGCAATCGATCGGGAACCAGTTATCGGCGGTGACCGGTGGCACGGTCGATCTCACCGTCATCGCCGGCACGCCGGTGCTGCCGGCGATCGAGAAGGGCGACGTGCGGTTGCTCGGCTGGGTCGGCGACCAGGTGCCGTGGCAGATTGGCGCGGTGTTCGTCTCGACCAAGACGGACAACGAACGCCACGGCATGATCGAGCGTTTTCTGCGCGCGTTCAGGAAAGGCGCGCAGGAATATCACGACGCCTTCGCCGGCCCCGACGAGAAACGCCGCGACGGCCCGACCGAGCCCGAGGTGATGGCGGTGATGGCGAAATATACCGGCCAGCCGATCGAGCGCCTGAAACAGGCGATCGCTTACATCGATCCGCAAGGCCGCATCGACATGGCCGACATGCAGCGCCAGATCGACTGGTTCGTCTCGCAGAACCTGCTGAAGGGCCAGCCGAAATTCACCGACATGATCGACAAGAAAACGGTGATCCCGCTGCCGGGGAAGTAAGTAAACGGAACCCTCCCCCCTTGAGGGGGAGGGCAGGGTGGGGGGAATGGGTTCGACATTAGCGCAGAAATTGCGCAAATCATCGACCGATGCCGAACGACGTTTGTGGTCGAGATTACGCCAGAAGCAACTCGATGGATTTCGCTTCCGACGCCAACAGCCGATTGGACGTTATGTCGTCGACTTCTTTTGCTCCGAAGCAAAGCTCATCGTTGAACTGGACGGTGGTCAGCACGCGGTTGCGGTGGAGCAAGACGCCAAGCGCATGCTTTGGCTCGAAGAACGCGGCTACCGCGTGATTCGATTTTGGAACAACGATGTTCTGAGCAATACCGATGGCGTCGTCTTGGCCATTCGTGGCGCGCTCCCCCCACCCTGACCCTCCCCCTCAAGGGGGGAGGGGATTCATTTAGGCGATAGACGGCTCATCAATCGATCGGCACGCCGACATAGACCTCGGCGAGCGCGGTGGAGGCGGCGCGGGAGCTGACGACGAAGTCGAGATCGGCGAGGTGGATGCGCCGCTCGAACGCGGTTTCCGCGTCGTTGCGGTGGAACAGCGTCGTCATGTACCAGGAAAACCGCTCGTACTTCCAAACCCGCGCGAGGCAGGTATCGGTGTAGGCGCCGAGCAAAGCCTTGTCCTTGCGCTTGTACCACGCGTCGAGCGCGCGGGAGAGGACGATGCCGTCAGCGATGGCGAGGTTCATGCCCTTGGCGCCGGTCGGCGGCACGATATGCGCGGAATCGCCGGCGAGATAGAGCCGCCCGTATTGCATCGGCTCGCAGACGAAACTGCGCAAGCCGACGATGCTTTTCTGGAAGATCGGGCCTTCCGACAGCGTCCAGCCGGGAAAGGCGAAGCGCGCCTGCATCTCGGACCAGATGCGATCGTCGGGCCATGCCTCGATCGGATCATGCGGATCGACCTGGAGATAGATGCGCTGCACCATCGGCGAGCGGGTCGAGAGCAGCGCGAAGCCGCGGTCGTGATTGGAATAGATCAGTTCCTCGGACGAGCGCGGCGCCTCGGCCAAGATGCCGAGCCAGCCCCAGGGATATTCGATGTCGAGTTCCTTGCGCGCTTTCGCCGGAATTGCCTGCCGGCTCGGCCCGTGAAACCCGTCGCAGCCGGCGATGAAATCGCAGTCGAGTTTTTGTTGGACGCCGTTCGCATCGCGAAAGGCGATCGACGGATGCTCGCTGTCGATGTTCTGCAGTGTGGTGTCCGACACCGAAAACAGAATCTCGCCGCCGTCCTTCAAACGCGCGGCGACGATATCCTTGACCACCTCGTGCTGGGCATAGACGCGGATCGACTTGCCGGTCAGCTCCTGGAAGTCGAGGTGGTGGCGACGGCCCATGAACTGGAAGGTGACGCCGTGATCGGGCCGCCCTTCGCGCATCATCCGCTCGCCAAGCCCCATCCGGTTCATCAGGTCGATGACCCAATGCTCCAGCACACCGGCGCGGATGGTGCTTTCGATATCCGCGCGGCTGTGCCGTTCGAGGATGACCGATTCGATCCCCATCCGATGGAGCAGGTGAGAGAGAAACAATCCCCCCGGACCCGCGCCGATGATGCCGATTTGTGTACGCATGGGCATGAGTTTGGCCGAGCGGGCATCGGGCGACAAGGGTTTTGGAGGTTGGAATTGGCGCCGTGCGCCCTTCGACAAGCTCAAGGTGAGGAAGAATTTCTTAATGCCATCGGCTTTTTCTCCTCAGCCTGAGCTCGTCGAAGGCCCCACAACGTCGATGCAGCCGCTCTCGGATCGACAAGAATTCACCACGGAGACACGGAGAAGAGGGAGAAGAGGGAGAAGAAAATGTTCTTCCTCCGTGCTCTCCGTGCCTCCGTGGTTATCTTTTGTCTCGTGCAAGGCTTCCGCCTATGATCGCACCGCACAAAAAATCAGGGGAAGCCTATGTCGGGGACGAAGTGGGTCGGCGCCTGGACCAACGGTCTGGTGACGGTCGACAAGAGCGCATTCAACAATCAGACCTTGCGCCTCATCGCGCGGACGACCCTCGGCGGCACGCGGCTCCGGCTGCGTTTGTCCAACCTCTACGGCAATCAGAAGCTCGTGCTGGGCGCGGTGCATGTGGCTTTGCGCGACGGCGCGAGCGAGCGGATCGTCGCGGGATCGGATCGCGCGGTGACCTTCGGCGGCGCGTCCGGCGTGGCGATCGGACCGGGCGCGTTGGTGGTGAGTGATCCGGTCGATCTCGAATTCGTCGCGCTCGCCGATCTGGCGGTCAGCATCCACATCCCCGGCGCGGTGCCCGAAAGCTTTCCGATCACCGGCCACGGCAATTGCCATCAGACCAATTACCTCTCGCCGCCGGGCGATTTCACTGGCACGGTCGCGATGCCGGTTCAGGCGGTGACCGAGAACTGGTATTTCCTTTCGGCGATCGAGGTCATGGTCCCGGCCGATACCGGCGGCGTGTTGTGTTTCGGCGATTCATTGACCGAGGGGAATCTATCGAGTCTGGACAGCAACTCGCGCTGGCCCGATCAACTGGCGCGGCGTCTCGCCGCGCGCAAGGGCCGCGCCTATGCCGTGATGAACCAGGGCATCGGCGGCAACCGCATCCTGCACGACATGCGCGGCGAAAGCGGATTGCGGCGCTTCGACCGCGACTGCCTGGCGCAGCCCGGCGTCACCCACGTCATCGCGTTCATCGGCACCAACGACCTGCGCAACCAGCGCGGCGTGCCGACCGAGTTCGTCACCGCGGATCAAATGATCGCGGGGTTGAAGCAACTGGCACTGCGGGCGCAGGCCAAGGGCCTGAAGATTTATGCCGCAACCCTCGTGCCTTATGAGAACGAAACCTATTTCCCCGGCGCCTGGACGCCCGAAGGCGAGGCCACGCGCCAGACCATCAACGCGTGGATCCGCAAGGGCGAATCATTCGACGCGGTGATCGATTTCGACGCGGCGGTGCGCGACCCCGCGCATCCGACCAGCATGCTCGCGGCCTATGATTGCGGGGATCATCTGCACCCGAGCGACAACGGCTATCGCCACATGGGCGACGCGATCGATCTGGGGCTGTTCGATTGAAGATGTGGCGTTCCCTTTTTGTTCTTGACTACTTGACGTAAATAGCGTACGTTTCTCCATAAACCTGACGGAGGAGCCATGACGCTTGTCGCGAGCCACCGATTGGCAGAACGCGGGGAACGGGGTTTGGCGTGCGACGATAATGGTGTCGCGATTGGTCCCGTTGAATTGATTTTTGCTGAGCAAACCGCGGACGGCGGGCGGTCATTTCGCTGTGTGTCACAAGAAACTATTGGCCAGGTAGCTGCAGCTATTTTTGGCAGTACAGACGCTAGGAGACGCGACTGGCTTTCTCAGCGTCTCACGACAATTGCCGAAGCCATGTCATCGGGCAAACATACGTTCGCGCGTATTGCTGCCGTCCATCTTGGTTTATCTGAATTTCCAGATCATGCGGACGCGCGTCTGAAAAAGATTGCGCGTGGTCTGCAAAAATTCAATCCGCATTGGCCCGATGAAGCTCGCGATGGACGTGGTCGCTGGACGGGACAAAGGAACGGTAGTCCGATCGTTCCGGTCATCGAGCCATATTCGGCAGATTGCTTGGGAATGATTGAGGCGGCAAAGAAGAAATGCCAAGAGGAGTATGCGGCAAGGGGAGGTGGCTTGGGATTTGTTTGGATGAGAAATTGCGTGCGAAGTCATGTGCCGAGCGGTTGTGGTTACTGACTAAAATTTCCGCCCATGTCGTTTCCGCGAACAATAGCGAGCGCCAAATCATGACTGAGCCGAAGGATCAGCAAGACTGCGATTCGTGTTTCCAACGTGCTTCCGAACCTCATCCAATATTCGATTTATGCAAGGAGAAGCGGTTCGATGAGGCACTGGAACTTTGCCGCCGTCAAATTGATGAAAATCCTGATTGCGTGATCGGTTATGGCAATATGGCAAGCGTTTTTGAGTTGATGAAGAAGCGCGACGAAGCAGTGCCGTACCGGAACAAAGTCATCGAACTCGATCCCTTGTCTACGATGAGCTATTACGCCCGCGCCGATCTATTTTACGAGATGGGCGATTATCGTGCCGCGATCGCCGATTTTACGCGTTCGGCAGAACTCGATCACCAACAGGTACTGGGTCCGGCGAATTATCTCTATCGCGCAGACTGCTATCGTCGGCTCGGCGAGTACGATAATGCTATCGCCGATTGCGCGCTGGTGCCGGACGATTTCGACTTCCCCGGGTTTCTCGGACAGTGGGAAGGGACCAAGCATCACCTACTTGCCGAGATCGCGCGCGAACGCGGTCAGACTTAGAAATTTATCAAATCGAATTAATAATCGTCATGCCCGGCCTCGTGCCGGGCATCCACGTCTTAGGGGCGTTGAAAGAAAGTCGTGGATGGCCGGGTCGAGCCCGGCCATGACGCGAAGAGTGGAGCAGGCGTTAATCGCTTACTTCACCCAGATGCTTTCGGGCGTCGGGTTGCCCTTGATCAGGCCCTGTTCCTTCGAGATGTCGATCCAGAACTGAATCTGTTTCGGGGTGAGGTCGACGTTCAGCGGCGGGACCGGGATCGAGGCGACGACCGCGGCCGGCAGGCCGGTGTATTTGGCGATCGCCTGGTCGGTTTCTTCCTTGTGCGTCTTGATGAAGTCCTGCGCCTCGTGCATGCCGGCGCGCATGCCGTCGATCACCGCCTTGTGCGCGGTCGCCCATTTGCGCGTCGTCATGTAGACGACGGTCGGCGTGCCGTCGGGCGTGTTCTTGAGCCAGTTGGAGACTTCCTTGCCGGCACCCGATTGCAGGATGCGCGCGGTGAACGGCGCCTGCGACGGATAGGCGTCGATCTGGCCGCTTTTGAGCGCGTCGCCCGCTTGCGGGAAGCCGACCTCGACAAATTTGACGCTGTTCGGATCGATGCCGTTGAGCTTCATCTCGCGCCGCAACATGATATCGAGCAGCGCGCCGAGGCCGGGCACGCCGACCGTCTTGCCCTTGAGGTCGCTGGTCTTCGTGATGCCCGCGCCCTCGCGCGCAATGAGAATGTCGCCGGGCAGGGGATAGACCGCGCCGCCCGAGAAGACGACAAGGTCGAGCCCGGCATCGTTCGCCTGCAGGACCGACGGCATGGTCGGCCCGCCGATATCGACCGAGCCGCTGACCACCGCGCCGGGGATGTTGCCCGAGATCGCGGTCTGGAGGAATTCGACATCGACGCCGTGCTTCTTGAAGAAGCCCTGCTCCTGCGCGACATAGCCGAGCGCGAAGCCGCTCACCGCCGTGAAGCTCATCTTGACGTGTTCCTGCGCACCGGCCGAGGACACGCCGGCGACGGCGAGAACAGCAGCGGCGACGAGACAGGATTTGAGCGGCGACATCGGCATTCTCCCTGAACCTTGATTGTGTTGGGGGGACGCTAACACATCGCGCCCCTTGTTTGTAGCCGGGCGGTTGTAGCGCCCGCTCGACTTTCGTGCTTCTTGCGGGCAAGCTTCGCGCCTCTCACCGATCGTCGGGCGCGCGCCGTGTTGAAACTCCTCAAGGCCATGGTCTTTCCGCTCTGCTGCCTCGTGCTGTGGGAAGTGGGCATGCGGGTGGGCCATGTCGAAAGCGATTCGCTGGCCGCGCCCTCGCAGATCGCGGCGGCCTTCTATGGCGCTGTGCTCGACGGCACGATCCTCCATCGCACGTCCGAGACTCTCTTCACCGCGCTGATGGGGCTCGTCATCGGCGGTGGGCTGGCGCTGTTGTTCAGCATCCTATTGGGGCTGGTGCCGCCTTTCGCGCGGTTGATGCAGTTCTCGATCGAGGTGCTGCGCCCGATCCCGCCGGTCGCGCTCATCCCGATCGCGATGATGGTCTATGGGTTCGGCTTTCCGATGGAAATCACGCTTTGCGCCTTCGCGTGTTTCTGGCCGGTCGCGATCTACGGCCAGGCCGCGATCGTCAATGTCGAGCCGCAATTGTTCGAGCTCGCGCGGATGCTGAAGCTGTCGGCCTGGGCACAGGTGGTGAAGATCGTGTTGCCGGCCGCGCTGCCGCGCTATTTCGTCGGCTTCCGCCTCGCCGCCGCCGTCTCGCTGATCATCGCGGTCACGGTGGAGATCGCGATCAATCCGCTGGGCGTCGGGTTCGAGCTGATGAAGGCGTCGCAATCGCTCCATCCCGATCGCATGTTCGCGATGCTGCTGTGGATCGGCCTGGTCGGCTGGAGCCTCAACTGGTTTCTGCTCTTCGCGCAGCGCCGCCTGTTCGGCGCGGCCGGCATGGGCGTGACACGGCGATGAGTCTCTATGCGCGCGCGCTCTGGTATCTCGGCAGCATCGCGGTCACCGCGGCGCTGGTCGGCGTGTGGCAACTGACCGCCGATCATGGCGGCATCCCGGCGGTCTTTCTGCCCGGCCCCGATCGCGCGTGGGACGCGCTGGTGACGGGGTTTTCAAGCGGCCCGGTTGGGCGCGTGACGCTCTCGACGATCCGCCGCATGATTCTCGGCTGGGCGCTCGCATCGTGTTGCGGCGTGGTGTTGGGCGCGCTGATCGGGTCGTCGCGTCAGGCCCGCGAGTATCTCGCGCCGTCGCTCGAACTCGTGCGGCCGGTGCCGGTTTCGGCTTTCATGCCGATCGTGATCGCGTTCCTCGGGTTGAGCGGCGACATGGTGCTGGTGGTGATCGCGCTGGGCTCGATCTGGCCGGTCCTCCTCGCGACGATTCACGGCGTCTCGTCGGTGGAACCGCGCCTGATCGATACCGGCCGCATGTTGAAGCTCGGGCGGATCGAGATGGTGTGGAAACTGGCGCTCCCGAATGCCCAGCCCGACATCCTCGCCGGCGCGCGCCTCGGCCTCACCGTGGCGCTGGTGCTCGCGGTGGTCGGCGAGATGCTGACCAGCGAGAACGGGCTCGGATTTTATATCTTGTCGGAAGGCCGCGCCTTCCATTCGGCCAATCTCTTCGCCGGGGTGATCCTGCTCGGCGCGATCGGCCTCGTCAGCAACCTCGGGCTGCAAGCCGCGGAGAGTTATCTGCTGCGCTGGACGAAGCGATGACCTTACTGTCCCCCTCCCCTTGAGGGAGGGGTTAGGGGAGGGGTGTGCAGGCACGATGCTTGCTTACATCGTGGCGGGGTTACCCCCCACCCCAACCCTCCCCCTCAAGGGGGGAGGGAGTTTTGTTTATTTTGCGGGTGACGGGCCTAGTCGCTTGCGGGCTTCTTTCACGATCCCTTGATCGAGATACTGGTTGGGATCGATCGGGCGGCTGACGATGCCGAGATCGGCGACGGTCTGAAGATTCTTTTTCAGCACGTCGGCGTTAATCAGCGCGTTGGGGTCGTGATAATAGTCGCCCTTGTCGAAGAGCCAGCCCTGATATTGCTCGGCCGGCACCTTGGTCCATTTCGCGACGATGTCGATGGCTTCGCTGCGGTTCTTCGGATCGAGGAACCAGTCGAGCCCGTGCAGATAGTCTTCATAGAAATCGACGAGCGCATCGTGGTTCTTCGCGATGAAAGAGGCACGCGCGACCACGAAATTCATTTCGGTCTGGCCGATCAGGTCGCTCTGGGTGAAGGCGACGCGGCCCTGGTCTTTCAAGCGCGGGTCGTAGTTGAACGGCGGGACGAGCGCGATCACGTCGGCCTTGTGATCGAACATCATCGGGACGAGGGTCGCGAAACCGCCTTCGATCAAGCGGTAATCGGTCTTCTCTTCGAGTTTGCGCCCGCGCATGAAGCCGCGCACCGCGATGTCGGCGGCGCCGCCGATCGCGTTGGTGGCGATGACCGTGCCTTTCAGATCGTCGATGCCCTTGATCGGGCTGTCCTTGTTGACGAAGAACTGCACCGAGTAATAACCCGGCACGCCGTCCTGAAATCCGTCAGCGACGATGCGCGCGTCTTCGATCTTCGCGTTGATCACCGCCATCGACAGATTGGCATACGCGAAATTGGCGAGATCGAGCTCGTTGCCGGCAAACGCCGTCATCTGCGGCGCCGCGCCGGCAAAGCGGGTGAACTCGACGGTGTAGGATTTGCCGGCGTGCTTGAGGAGGTTCGCCTGCTCGAAGATGATCGGCGCCATCGAACCGGGTGCACTGCCATAGCCCTGGCGAATCTTCAGCGGATCGGCGGCGGCTGTGCCCGCGATGAGAAGCGCAACCGCCGCGACGGCGAGGGCGATCCGCTTCATGCCGGCGACAGGCGTTCGAGGACTTGAGCGCGGGTCTCGATCAGGAAGAAGAACGCGACCAGTGATCCCATCGCCGCGAACAGCCCGAACATCACGAACACCGAGTTGATGCCGTAATTCGGCAGGACGAAGCCGACCATGACCGGTCCGGCATAGGATGCGGCGCGTTGCCACGCGCTGGCGACGCCGCCGCCGAGCGCGCGCAACTGGGTCGGATAGATCTCCGCCGTGTAGGTCGCGAGGCCGAGCGCGAGGAAGCTGCAGAAGAAGAACGCGCCCGAGACGACGATCAGCACGCCCAAGGCGCTCAACTGGCCGAGGAAGGCGAAGGACAAGAGCGGGATCGCGCAAAGTCCCAGGCCGACGACGAACATCGGCTTCCTGCCGATCGCCTCGATCAGATAGAGCGCGAGCAACGCGCCGCCCAGACCGACGCCGCTCAGGACGAAGCCATAGGTGAGCGAGGTCTGGATCGGCAGGTGATAGACGATGTTGAAGAGCGACGGCGCCCAGGCGGTCAGGCCATAGGTCACGAAGTAAGCGCCGATCCAGACGAACCACACGGCGATCGTGCGTTTGAGATAGATGCCCTTGAACAGATCGGCGATGCGCGGCTTGACCTCGCGCACGAGCGGCAGGTCGCGCGGCAGGGATTGAATCGGTTTGCCCTCGGCGACGGCGATCGCCTCGATCTTCGAGATCGCGGCGTCGGCTTCGTCGAACCGGCCTTGGCTCGCCAGCCAGCGCGGCGATTCCGACAGCATGACGCGCAGCGGAATGGCGATCAGCGCCGGTGCCGCGCCGATGACGAACATCCACTGCCAGCCCCAGTTCGGCACGACGTAAATGCCGACGAAGGCGCAGACCGGCAATCCGATCGAGAACAGAACCTGCGCCGACAGCGAGAAGCGGCCGCGCCCTTCCGCCTTGGCGAATTCGTTGACGTAAGCCGCCATCAGCGGGACCTCGCCGCCGAGCCCGATGCCCTGGACGAAGCGCAGCCACCACATCATGTCGTAACCGGTGGCGAAGGCGCAGGCGAGACCGCCCAGCGTGAAGATCAGCAACGTCACGATCATGCAATTGAGCCGGCCCCAGCGCTCGGCCAGCCAGCCGAACCCGATGGCGCCGATGAGCTGACCGATGAAGCCGATGCCGATCAATGAGCCGATCTGACCGGGGTTCATGTGCCAAAGCCCGATCAGCGGCGGAAGAACGTAAGCGATAGTGATGGAATCGAAGGCGTCGAAGAACCATGCGCTGCAGATGATCAGCCGCATGTTGCGGTGCCACGAGCAATAAGGCAGTCGCTCGAGACGCGCGACGATGTGCTGGGTATCGCCGGAAGCCGTCTGGGTCGCCATGTCGTTTCCCCACCAAAATGCGACGCGGTTCCTCCGCGCCGTCCTTGGCTCCGAGCATATCCCAACAGCGTGCGGCGGGGCTACAGTGTCGGAAAGCCAGTCGCTGGGAGGAGGATCGTGCGCCCTTCGACAAGCTCAGGGTGAGGAAGATTTTATTAATGCCCTCGACCACCTCACCTCAGCCTGAGCTTGTCGAAGGCCGCACAATGCAGATGCAGCGAAACGCGTATGGTGGATGATGATTCACCACGGAGACACGGAGGGCACGGAGAAGGGAAGAAAGATTTCTTCTCCGTGCCCTCCGTGTCTCCGTGGTCGATAAAACGCCGCCTGACTTGGATGTAACGGCCAACGAATTCGGGGGAGGTTCGTCGTGAAACGCGCATGGACGATTCTGATGGGGATCGGGCTTCTTCTCGTCGCGCCCGCTCATGCCGCCGATCATCCCGATCTGTTCACGGTGACCTCACCCGATTTCGCCGATAACGGATTTCTGGCCGCGCGCAACGCCGGCACCGGCACCAGCCCGCGCGGGCCGTGGGCGTGCGGCGGCGCCGATGTGTCGCCTGCGCTCGCCTGGTCGCATGCGCCGGCCGGGACCAAAAGTTACGCCATCGTGATGGACGATCCGGATGCCGCCTCGGGGCGCGGCGGCGCGCATTGGATCGTCTATGATATTCCCGCCGCCGCCAAATCCTTCGCGCGCGGCGCGGCGAACCAGCCGGGCAGTTTCGTCGCTGGCAGTCCGGGGCGCGGCAAGGCCTATTCGGGTCCCTGCGCCGAACCCGATGCGAAGACGCATCATTTCCTCTTCATGGTCTATGCGCTCGATCTCGCGCCCGGCACGCTGGCGCCGGGGCTCAACCGCGCCGATTTCGCCGCGGCGATCGCCGGCCACAACCTCGCCGAGGCGAGCCTCGTCGCGCGGTACCGGCCCCGTCGCGGACCCCTTTGACCGCTATCGACGCTTTCGGTACCGTATCGCCCAAGGATAAAACCGCTCTCAGGAGGTTCGCCATGGCAGACGCATCGTCGGCGCAGACGCAGGTTCCGACCTTCTCGTTTCTCGGCTCGATGCATGAGGGGATCCCGGTCAGCGGCCCCAATCTCGACGCCTGCGTCAAATTCTATACCGAGGTGTTGGGCCTCAAGTTGCTGAAGCGTCCGAAGGCGCTCGACGATATCGGCCGCGGCGCCTGGCTCGGCGATCACGACGACAAGGTGCAGTTCCATCTCATCTGCACCGAGCGCGACTACAAGCCCGGTCCGGGCACGTCCTATTCGGCGACCGGCCGCCACACCGCCTGGCTGGTCAAGGACATCGAGGAATTCCGCGCCCGCATGAAGACGCTCGGCGTCGAGGTCGGCGAGGCGAAGAACTTGCTCGGCGCCGGCAGCGCGCAGCTCTTCGTGGTCGACCCCGAAGGCCACACCTGGGAATTCCAGGAGCCGTTCCCGAAGCGGTAGGCGTTCCAGCCTCAATCGCGATCAATTCAATCGTCATGGCCGGGCTTGACCCGGCCATCCACGACTTTTGATCGCGTACCGGTAAGACGTGGATGCCCGGCACAAGGCCGGGCATGACGCTGACTTAAATCACTTTCCCGCCTTCACGTCGGCGAGGGCCTGGTGGAACGATGCCAGCACCTTGTCGCCGCCCGGCGTTGCCTGCGCCCACGCGGTGGCGATCGAGGCCGTCGCCGCCTGCCATTTCGCGGCTTGCGCCGGCGTCGGTGTCACCACCTGCTGCTTGGGATCGGCCTTCGCGGCCACCCGGGCTTCCTCG
Organism: uncultured Rhodospirillales bacterium; assembly: GCA_903828515.1. Classification (GTDB taxonomy): domain Bacteria; phylum Pseudomonadota; class Alphaproteobacteria; order ATCC43930; family CGMCC-115725; genus CAIKMD01. The sequence continues at coordinate 443,853 of CAIKMD010000006.1, forward strand.
GCGACCTCGTCCCAGGCTTTGCCCAGCGCGCGACTTTCGGCTTCGCCCGAATTGTCGTCGATGATCTTGCGGGCGGCGGCCGGCAGCGCGTCGTATTTGGTCCGCGCCATGAACACCATTGCCTGCGCCGCGCCGAACTGGGTCTCGTAGTGATAGGTCGTGACTTCCGCGAGCTTGAACGGCTGAAACGCGGTCCAGGCGATTACCGTCCCGTCGACCGTGTTGCGCGCCAGGCCCTGATAAAGATCGTTGAGCGGCAGCGAGCTTGGCGCACCGCCGAGCTTCGCGACGGAGTCGGCCGCGTTCTTGGCCGCGACGCTCAGCCGCAACCCTGCCAGATCGTCCATTGTCTTCGGCGCTTTGGTCAGATGAATCTGCGCCTGCGGATAGACCATGAGCACGAGGGGGACAATGTTCTTGTACTCGGAGTCGAGCAGGCCCGACTTATAGAGGCGCCAGAACGCGACCGAGGCATCCTCGGAACGTTCGGCCTGGAACGGAATGGTCGAGAAGCCGGTCAGCGGAAATGTGCCGGCCGAGCCGCTTTGGCTGCCCCAGCCGACCTGAATCACGTCGTCGAGAACGCGGCTCAGGTAGTTGGTCGGATTGGACAGCGCCATGCCGTCGCGAATGTCGATGTTGATGATGCCCTTGCCTTGCGCGTTGATGCGCTCGGCCCAGGGATGGAAGACGCGCAGGCTAATGTGGGTGCCCTGCGGGGTGCCGGTGCCGTAAAGCAGCGTGATCTCGTCGGCGTATGTCGCATGAGGCGCGATCAGCATTGCGGCGACCGCAAGCGTCCACGCCCATTTCCGAATTGCCATGACGTCCCCCAGTTTTTGTTGAGGCGAACCTAAGTCATGCGGTCGCGCGCGTCGAGCCATGCGAATAACGGGGCCGCGACCGGCGCGATCTGCTTATAGGCCTGCATCGCCGGACTCATGTCGCGGATCGCGTTGGCGAGCGCCATGGCCTGATCGCGCGACCCGACGACCCGATCGAGCCGCGTGATGTAGGTGCGGATGGTGAAGACCACCGCACCGGATTGGGGCAACCGTCGCAGCGTTTGGCGTTCGACTCGCAGCCATAGTTTTTCGCCGGCATCGGCGGCCGTGAGCGACGGCGCCGCCCCGCTGGGTTCGGGCTGGAACGGCGCAGGATCGTCGGTAAGGCCCCAGTTGAGCCGCCAGACCGGGCGTTCGGGCTTCAAGCTGGCGAGGAACCGGTCGACCGGCGCGGCCAGCGTCTCGGCATAGTCGGGGACCGGCGCATGGATCGCGCTCAAGGGCCGGCCGAGCTTGTCGGCCAGTCGCCAGCGCGCCGGTGCGCAGAGCGAGGCGGCGGTCAAAACGATCCGCCCGTCGATCGCCTGCAACAGGCAGATATCCTCCGCCACCAGCCGCCCCGCGATATCCAAGGGATGCAACGCGGGTGTATCGACATCCCATTCTTCGCCGGTGGAAACCACACCGAGTCGCGTATCCTTCAAGCGATAGAGGCTCGGATGATGGCGGGCCAGGTGGGGCGCCATCATGCCGAGGAGTTCGGCGGCCGGAGTCGCCGCGTGGGGCAGGGTGGCGAACACGTCGCCATGCCGAGTCCCGAGCAAGTGGCGCTTGGCTTCGAGCCGGGCGGCAAGGTCGGCGCCCGGTTCGAACCACCGCGACTCGTCGAGCGGCTTGATATTCATGCTCAAGCGAAAGGCACCGCTTTCAAACGGTGCATATGGCGGCGCGTTTTGGTCTACACTCATCGCCGGGGATTAAAGCATAGGAACGTGTAATGACGACATCTGCACCGCTCGACTGCAATCACTGCGCCTTCTGCTGCAAAATGGCCGGCTATGTCGAGGTCAGCAATTACGACATCAAGCGCCTGGCCAAGCATTTCAAGGTCACGCCGTTGGAGTTCGAAGAGAAGCATCTCTTCAAGACCACGCGGGCCGGCAAGAAATGGCTCAAGGACGCCGACAAGACCTGTCAGTTCCTGGGCGAAAACCGCTCCTGCACGGTTTATTCGGCGCGGCCGACCAATTGCCGCGGCTATGTCTGCTGGAACCAGGACGACAAGACGGTCTACGATTTTGCCAGCTTCTACCAGAAGAAGCCGGCGGCCATGCGCAAGGTCGAGGACGAAGCGATCGCCGCCGAAAAGGCCAAGGAAAAGGAAAAATTGAAGCGCAAGCGCGCCCGGTCGTAAACTCGGGGCCGCGAACGGGACGTCAAAAATGACGCCTGAACTCAGGGAGGAATCATGGGCAAGATTCTGCGTTGGGGAGGTGCTTGCGTCGTCGGCCTGACGCTCGTCGCGTCATCGGCCGCCGCCGATCCGCTGCAAATCCGTGTCGGCTGGGCCACCACGCCGACCCATGTCCAGCCGCTGGTCGACGCGCTGCAAAAGGCGCATCCCGAGGTGTTCAAGCATTTCGGCCAGAGCTACGTCGCGCAGGGCCTGCGCTTCGACGGCTCGACGCCGCAGATCCAGGCGCTGGCGATCAACGAACTGGAGGTCGCGGCCTTCGGCCCGTCGGCCGTCGCCCTCGCGGTCAACAACGCCCACCTCGACATGCGCGTCGTCGGCGACGTGTTTCAGGACGGCAAGCCCGGCTTTACCACCGTGCGCTATGTCGTTAAGGCCGATGGCCCCATTCAGAAGGTCGAGGACCTGAAAGGCCGCACGGTCGGCTCGAACGCGCTCGGCTCGTTCGGCGACAGCACGATGCGGGTGATGCTGCACAAGCACGGTCTGACCGACAAGGACTTCACCACCGTTCAGGTGAATTTCGCCAACATGCCGCCGATGCTGATGGAGGGAAAGGTCGACCTCATCAACCTGGTGCCGCAATACAACGACTACCTGACCAGCGGCAAAGTTCGACAACTCTTCACCGGCGCCGACGCGCAGGGCGTCTCGCAGGCGCAGGTCTGGGCGATGCGCGCCGATTTCATCACGGCCCATCGGCCGGCATTGGTCGATTTCTTCGAGGATCACATCCGCGCGCTGCGCTGGTTCCTCGATCCGACGCATCACGACGACGCGGTCGGCATCGCGCAAGGCGTGACCAAGATGCATCGCGAAGACGTGGAATACGTCTTCACCGGCAACGATTCCTATCGCTCGCCCGACGGCGTGCCCGACGTGAAGGCGACCCAGGCGGCAATCGATCACGATCTCGAACTGGGTGTGATCCCCAAGGGCCTCACGATCGCCCCGAGCCATATCGATCTCTCGATGGCCCAGGCGGCCAAGGCGCGGGTCGACGGAAAATGAAAGGTCGCTGGATGACGGGTTTATTCTTCGCGCGTGGTATCGCCGTGCTTGCGCTGGCCTCGCTGTCGGGCCGCGCGCTTGCCGCCGATACGATCACCTTCGGCCATGTCGGCGCGCCGTCGGGTATCGTCTGGCCGCTCTATGCCGGCATGGATCAGGGCTTCTTCGCCGCTGACAACATCACGATCGACGTGATCTTCACCCGATCGAGCGCGTCGGTGATGCAGCAGATCGTCGCCGGCTCGCTCGACCTCGGCGATACCGGGATCATCGATCCGGTGCGCGCGGTCGATCAGGGCGCGGCGGTGGCGATCCTCGGTATCCTGGCGGTGCCGTCGCCCTTCGCGCTGCTGGTCAAGCCGACGATCAAGAGCTTCAAGGATTTGAAGGGCAAGACGATCGCGGTGGGCGATATCGCCGATATTGCGCGCGATTATCTCGATCGCATGCTGGTCGCCAACGGCATGCAGGACAGCGACATCGAGCCCTTATCCGCCGCTTCGACGGCGGGGCGGTTGGCGGCGCTGGAATCGGGCGCTGCCGATGCGGCCATTCTCTCGGCGCCGGCCAGTTTTCGCGCCGAATCCGGCGGCTTCGTCACGCTGGGTCTGGCCGCCGATTACGTGAAGGACTTTCCCTTCGGCGCGATCGTGATCGGCCGGCAATGGGCGGCGTCCCATGTCGAACTCACCAAGCGGTTTCTCGCCGCCTATCGCCGAAGCGTCGAGTGGCTCTATGACGACAAGAACCGCGATGCCGCGATCAAGCTCATGGTGGCGGCCGCCAAATCCGATCCGGACGACGTCGCCAAGAGCTACGATTTCTATCGCAAGATCGGCTTCTTCGAGCGCACCGGTAAAGTCTCGAAAGCGGGCCTGCGCGCGGTGATCGCGCTGCTGCGCGAGAGCGGCGAGATCAAGGACGAGTTGCCGGTCGAAAAGCTGATCATGCCCGGCCTCGCGCAATTCGCGTCGGAGTAAGGCCGGTTAGAGTTTGATTGTTTGAGGTTGACGCGCGCCCACCTCATCCGCTCGCTCACGCTCGCACCTTCTCCCCCCAATGGGCGGAGAAGGTTAGTTCCCCTCTCCGCGCTTGCGGGGAGAGGGAGGGACCCATTGCGATAGCAATGGGAGGGTGAGGTGTGGTTCCGCTTGGGCTGATTCGATCTGAACCAATCACGCTCTAGGGTTTCACCGGCAGGAACTGCGTGGTGAACAGCTCGGAATCGGCCGGCTTCTTGTCGAGCGTTCCCATGTCGACGAAGGATTGCTTGAGGGTGGCGACCGCCTGCGGATCGAAGCTGCCGTCGTCCTGGAGCATCTGAGCTTCGTAGTCGTAGATACGGCTGACGATGGGCGCGCTCAGATTGAGGACGCGCTGCGCCACGACCGACGATTTTTCCTTGTTGGTTTTGACGAAGGCGATCGAAGCGAAAAACCCCTTGAGGAAGCGTTCGACCAGCGCCGGGTTGTCTCGCACCATCTGTCTCTGCGCGAAGATCACATGCGTGATGAAGTGCGGCGCGTATTTGTCCATGCCGATCAGGACGTGACCTTCCTTGCGGTCTTCGAGCTGGAAGCCGGCCTCGGTCGCGAGCACGACCGCGTCGACCTGTTTCGCCTTCAGCGCGGCAATGCTGGCTTCGATCGCGCCCAGCGGCACGTTGTGGGCGCCGTCGACGCCCCAGCCTTCCTGCACCGCCATTTGCTTGGCGAGCCAGTCGCTGAGCGAGCCGACGGTCGAGACGGCGATCATCTTGCCTTTCAGGTCCGCGACGGTTTTCACCGGTGAATCGACCAGCACGATGGCCGAGATGTTGCGCGGCGCGCCGGCGAAAGAGGCGACGCCGATCGCCGGCGACCCCTTGGCCATGAAGGCCATGCCCGGCCCGCTGCCGAGCCCGATATCGATGCTGTTCGATACGAGCGCCTGCTGCACTTTGGCATCGCCGGCCAGAGCGGCGACGTCGAGCTCGATGCCGTATTTGGCGAAGATGCCCTGATCGATTCCGACATCGATGGGCGTGAAGGTCCAGGCGGCGCCTTGCGCCTTGCCGACATGAATCGTATCCGCCGCGGATGCCGTCCCGCAAAACGATGCGAGGAGCAGGGCGCCCATGAAGAAGGCGCGCGCTGGCGCCGGATTGTTGGATCGCTTCATCGGTCCTCCCTTGGCGCGGTTTGCTTGGCTTCTTTCGCGCGGATGGCGAACTGTAACGCCGGCGAAAAACCGGGGCAATCGACATGCGCGCGCGAGCGGCATAGATTTGACGGCGACGCGGCATCGTCAAACGGCCGCGCGAGGGAGGGCCGCGATCATGTCGCGTATCGGCCGGTTTCTATCGTGCCTTATTGTCTTCGCGTCGATGACGGGTGTCGTCGCGGCGCGCGCCGCCGACACGGTTCATGTCGGCAAATCCGCCGATAGTTCCTATACGTTCATGGTCGTCGAGATCGGCGAGGAAGTCGGCATCTTCGCCAAACACGGCATCAAGGCCGAGGTCACCGGCTTTGGCGGCGACGCAAAGTTGCAGCAGGCCCTGGCGGCCGAAAGCATCGAGTTCGGTTTGGGCAGCGGCCCGGCGATGGCGTTCACGGTCAAAGGTGCGCCCGTCATCGCGGTTGCGGCTTTTGCCGGCGAGCCGCGCAGCATCTCGATCGTCGTTGCGCCCGATGGGCCCATCAAGACCATCGCCGATCTGAAGGACAAGCTGGTCGCGATTTCGACCGTCGGTTCCTTGTCCGAATGGCTGACCAAGCGTGTGTCGGCGCAGCAGGGCTGGCCGCCGGGAAGCGTGCGGACGGTTGCCGTCGGCAGTGGCGTCGCCATGACGGCGGCGCTCAAGTCCAATCAGGTCGACGCGTTCATGGGGTCGACCGAAGGCGGCTTGCAGCTCGAAGAGCGGAATCAAGGGCGCATCCTCGTCGGGATGAACAAATTTGCGCCGCACTTCATCACGCATGTGATTTTTGCGCGCAACGACGTCGCGCGCGACAAGCCCGAATTGGTCCAGCGGTTCCTCGACGGGTTCTTCGCCTCGATCGCCTTCATCAAGGCCAACAAGGAGAAGACCACGGCGATCACCGGGCGGCTGTTGCGCGAGAACCCCGAACTGATGTCGCATATCTATGACTACGAAACGCCGATGCTGCTCGACACCGGTCATTTCGATGCCGAGGCGCTCACCGTCCTGAAGGATTCCTTCGTCGATCTCGGCATTCTTCCGACGCGGCCGAGCGACGACCAGATCCTGACCACGCGCTTCGTCCACTGAGTTGTGGCGCGACCCTTTATCATTGTGGCGGCAACCTAGGCACGTCCGGGCCGGGACGATATAGTCGCCCGCGATCGATAAGAGGCGTTCCGTCGGCGCCGCCCGGATGTTCGGATCGGTCGCGATGGAGGAACCTCAATGAGCCTGGCGGCGACCGATCCGATCATTCGGGCGGATCGACTGTCCCGGGATTTCCGCAACCTGAAGGGTGAGCGGATCGAGGCGATCGGCGAGGTCAGCTTCGATGTTCCCCGCGGCGCGTTCATCTCCATCGTCGGCCCGAGCGGCTGCGGCAAGTCCACGCTGTTGCGCATCGTCGCCGGGCTGCTGGCGCCGCGCGGCGGCGACATCTTCCTCCAGGGCAAGCCCGTCACGGGCCCGAGCCGCGAAATCGGCATGATCTTTCAAAGCCCGGTCCTGCTGCCGTGGCGGACGGTGCTCGCCAACGTCATGCTGCCGGCGCAAGTGCTGAAACTCCCACCGTCGCAATACGAACAGCGCGCGCACGATCTGCTGCGCCTCGTCGGCTTGAGCGGTTTCGAGGATTCCTATCCGCATGAATTGTCGGGCGGCATGGCGCAGCGCGCGGCGATCGTGCGCGCGCTGGTTCACGACCCGGCGATCCTGCTGGCTGACGAGCCGTTCGGCGCGCTCGACGCGATGACCCGCGAGCAGATGAACACCGAGTTTCAGCGCATCTGGATGGAAAGCGGCAAGACCATCTTGTTCGTGACCCACAGCATCGCCGAGGCCGTGTTTCTCTCGGACATCGTGCTGGTCCTGTCGGGCCGTCCCTCCCGCGTGCTCGATGTCGTCGAGGTCGATTTTCCCCGCGCGCGCGATATCGACGTGATGGGAACCGACCGTTTCGGCGATTACACCAAACGCATCCGCGCGCGTTTTGCCGCGACATCGGCGGTCGAATTATGATCGGCCGGCTCGCCACCATCGCCAGTTTCGTCGTCGGGCTCCTGCTCTGGGAATTCGCGATCCGCTATTTCCACGTGCCGGTCTATGTCGTGCCGCCGCCCTCGGGGATCGCGCTGGCGCTCTATCGCGGGCTCGACGCGCACCTGACCGATATCGGCGGCTACTACTATCATTTCGGCGTTACCGCTTACGAATCGCTCCTCGGTCTCGCCATCGGCGCGGTGCTCGGCATCGCGCTGGGCGCGATCATCTCGCAGGTGGCGTTCTTCGAGCGCACGCTGCTGCCGTGGATTCTGGCGTTCATGGCGGTCCCGAAGATCGCGCTGGCGCCGATCTTCGTCGTGTGGTTCGGCATCGGTCTGACCTCGAAGATCGTCATGGTCGTCACCATCACGTTCTTTCCGGTCCTCATCAATGCGATCGCCGGCTTCCGCGCCGCCAGCCCCGATCAGATCGAGCTGATGCGGTCCTGCTCGGCGAGTTCGTGGCAGATTTTCCGGATTGTGAAACTGCCGAGCGCGCTGCCTTATATATTCGCCGGGCTCAACCTCGCCGCGATCCTCAGCATCCTCGGCGCGCTGGTCGGCGAATTCATCGGCGCGCAATCGGGGCTCGGCTCGCTCATCGTCCAGATGAACAACAATCTCGACATGCGCGGCGTGTTCTCGGTCCTGGTGCTGCTCTCGGCATTCGGCCTCGGGCTTCATTATCTGCTAGGATGGTTCCGCTCGAAATTCCTGTTCTGGAGTCCGGACGAGCGCAACATAACCGGGCTGTGATCGATTGGGGGGAAGGCGTTGACGGTTTCGGTGCGTGGCATTCTCGGGGTCTTGCTGCTGGGTGGTCTGTCGATCGTCGCCACATCGGCCCATGCCGCCGACATGATCCGGGTCGGCAAGCCCAATGCGGGAATCTGGGCGCTGTTGCCGCCCGACATCGCGACCGAAGTGGGCATCTGGCCGAAATACGGGATCGAAGTCGAGACGATCGATCTCGGCAATGGCCCGAAAATGTTTCAGGCCCTGACCTCCGACAGCGTCGATTTCGGCCTCGGCACCGGCGCCGATATGGGCTTTACCGCCAAGGGCGCGCCGTTCATCGCGGTGGCCGCTTTTGCCCGCGATGCGCGCAGCGTGGTGATCGCGACCAACCAGGATTCGCCGATCAAGAGCGTGGCCGATCTGAAGGGGAAGCTCGTCGCCATGCCGGGCGTCGGCTCGGTCGGCGACTGGCTCATTCATTCGATGTCGGTTCAGGAAGGCTGGGGCCCCGAAGGGGCAAAGCCGCTCGCGCTCGGTTCATCCGAAGCCAATATCGCCGCGTTGCGCACCCATCAGGTTGATGCGACGATCGGTTCGGCCGAGACGATGTATCTCCTCGAATCGCAACATGTCGTGCGGATCGTCGTCAACATGGCCAAGTATCAGCCGAATTTCTTCGGCCATACGATCACCGCGCGCAACAAGCTGATCGCGTCGAATCCAGATCTGGTCGAGCGGTTCCTCAAAGGCTTCTTCGCCAGCGTCGCTTATATGAAGGCGAATCGCGACAAGACCATCGAAATGTCGGCGCGGTTCCTGCGCGTCGATCCGGCGATCGTCGCCCGTACCTATGACGAACAGATGCCGGGCCTCGAGGAAGACGGTACCTTCGACCCGAAGGGGATCGAGGTTGCCAAGCAATCCCTGATCGACATGGGTATCCTGACGGAAAAACCCGCGACCGATAAAATCCTGACGACGCGCTTCCTGCCGGTGAAGCCGTGAGAATTCTGGGAGAGAAACCGATGAAGTTGCGTTTTGCTGTTGGGCTGCTGTTGGCTTTGGCGCTCGTCGCGCCCGCCGCGCACGCGGCCGATACGAAACCGGGCGAATTGAAGCCGGTGCGGTTGGCGACGGCGAGCGGCCTCGCCAGCCCGATCACCGCGTACATCCTCGTTGCGCAATATCTCGGCTACTACAAACAGGAAGGCTTGACCCTCGATCTCGCCACGCCGAGCGCGCAGGGCGGCGGCGCGGTGGTGCAGTCCTTGGCGAGTGGGGACGCGCAATCGGGTACGCTCGGGCCGGGCTCGGTCTATCTCCTCGACCAGCAGACCCAGGACGTCCAGCTCCTCGGCTATTACTGCTACACGCAGGACATCCCGGAACAGCTCGCCGTGCCGGTCGACAGCCCGATCAAGACGATCACCGATCTCAAGGGCAAGAAGATCGGTGTGCGCGATGCGCGGCGCTCGATCTACAGCGCCGGGATGCTCAGCACCTCGGGCGTCTCGCCGGACGAGGTTACCTATGTGCCGGTCGGCATCGGCGCCACGCCGATGATCACCTTGCAACGCCACGACGTCGACGCGCTCTCGATGTTCGACGTCGATCTGCGCCGGGTCGAATTGCTGGGCGAGCCGCTGCGGCGGCTGGCGACCTCGGACACCTATAAGAAGCTGCAGGGCCCGGTGCTGGTCGCGACGCGCGAGGAATTCAATAAGGACCCGGCGCTATTGATCGGTTTCGCGCGCGGCGTCGCCAAGGGCACGATCTTCATGATCAATAATCCCGAGGCGACCGCGAAAATCTTCTACGAGATGTTTCCCCAGGCGGTGCCCAAGGGCCAGGAATTCAAGGACGTGATCGCTGATACCACCGAGATGCTCAAGGCGCGGGTGCCGGCGATGAAGCTGAAGCCCGGCCAGAAATGGGGCGAGATGGAGCCTGCCGCCTGGGAGATCGAGCTGAAATTCGCCGGTCTCGAGGGCAAGCTCCATCGTCCGGTCACCGATTTCTATTCCAACGCGCTGATCGACCGGATCAACCAGTTCGATCAGAATGCGGTGGCCGAGCAGGCCAGGAATTTCGACTTCGACAAATACCGCGCCGCGCAGCATTGAGGATTGCATCATGAGGATCACGTTATGAGACTGGCCGTCACCGCCACCCCGTCGCCGCTTTTGCTGCGCGAACACGTCGTCGCGCTGACCGAGCGCGGCATCGCCGTCGATGCCGCCCGTCTTTTGTCGGGCGAGGCCGGTGGTGATGAAAGCCTCGCCGCCCTGATCGCGCGCTGGTTCGCGATGACGCCGGACAAGCGCCGTGCCGTCGAGGCCGCGCTGGAGCGCGAAGGGAATCAGGGCACGGCACCGACGATGCTGCGCCGGCCGATCGACGACCACGCGAAAATCTTCGTCGTCGAGGGGCATCATGCCGCCGCCGGTTTGCCCGATGGCGCCGGGCCGGTCACCGCGATGTTCAAATACCCGTCATCGTTCGCCAATCCGGGTGGCCCGCTGGCGTTGCCGCGCGCCGATCGGCAATACGATATCAGCGTCGCCTTGGGCGTCGTGGTCGGCAAGGAAGCCGAGAGCGTCAATGCCGAGGCGGCGGGACGGACCATCGCCGGTTACACGCTGATCGCCGACGTGACCGACCGCACTTCTTATATAGAGGAAGCGCGCACCAAGAACGGCCTGCTGTCGAAGAATCTCGTCGGCCTATCGCTCGCCGGCCCGTCACTGGTGCTGCCCGCCGATCCCAAATCGACCGCGCTGCCCGAGATCTGGCTCAAGGTGAACGGCGCGGTGAAGCAATCCTTCAAGCCGGCCAATCTGTTGTGGACGGCCGAAGCGGCGATCGCGCGGTGGTCCGAGACGGTGCTCAATCCCGGCGACATCATCGCGCTGGGCGGCGCCATCGCCACCCCGACGCGCCTCGCGCCGGTGCCTCTCAACGTGGGCGATAAAATCGAAATCGGCTGTACCGCGATCGGCACGCTCAGCGCCACCGTCACTCAAGCGGCTTGAAGAGGAGTATCCATCATGAAGTTCGTGACCTTCGTTCCGAACGGCTCGACCCAAACCCGTTTCGGCCTGCTGCTCGCCGATGGACGCATCGCCGATCTGGAAGGCGCCTGCGCCGCGCGGCTCGCGGTGGACCTGCCGGTGCGCAAAGCCTGTGAACTGGCGGCGGTTCTCGCACCGTCGGACGCGCTGTCGTTCCTCGACGGCGGCGATCTCTGCCTCGATGCGGCACGCAAGACCCTGGCGTTTGTCGAAGCGAGGGGCGACACGCCAAAAGGCCCGCAAGGCGAGACCATCGTCTTTGCCGCCAACGCGGTCGCGCTGAAGGCGCCGTTGCTGCGTCCGCGCAAGTTCATCGCCGCCGGCAAGAATTTCAGCGACCACACCGCCGAGATGGGTAAGGCCGCCGGCGAAGGCCCGCGCCAGCCGGTCGCCTTCGCGCAGGTTCCCTCGACCATCGTCGGACCCGACGCGGCGATCCGTCATTCCTCGCTGACCGAGAAACTCGATTACGAGGTCGAGGTCGCGGCGGTGATCGGCAAGCGCGCGCGCAACATCGCCCAGAAAGATGCGTGGGACCACGTTTTCGGTTTCACCATCTTCAACGATATCTCGGCGCGCGACGTCTATAACAACGAAGGCGCCAACGGCATTCCGCTGCTCGGCAAGAACCTCGCCGGCTTCGCGCCGATCGGACCCTGTCTGGTGACGAAGGACGAGATCGCGGTGCCGCGCGACATGCACATGCAAAGCCGGGTCAACGGCCAGGTGCGCCAGGACTCGACGCCGGCCAACATGATCTTCGCCTTCGACGAGGTGATCGCGCACTGGTCGCAGATCGGGTTGGAGCCGGGCGACGTGCTGACCTCGGGCACGCCCAAGGGCGTCGCCGCCGGCCGCAAACCCGGTCAGGAACCGTGGTGGCTGAAGCCTGGCGATGTGGTCGAAGCCGAAGTGGCCGGCATCGGCATCCTGCGCAACACGATCGTCGCCTAGGCGGTCACGGCCACGACGCTTGGCCTGAGATAGACGTAGATCGCCGGCAGGAGCGCGAAAACCACGCCGGCGATGGCGATCTCGATCATCGGGATCGGCGTTCCGTCCGCGATCAGACCGTAAACCTCGGTCGAGATCGCGCTGGCCAGCATCTGAACGAAGACGCCCAACCCGGCCGCCGTGCCAGCGAGCGCCGGCTGCACGCGCATCGCGCCCGCCTGCGCGTTGGGCAGCGACAGGCCTTGCGCGAAACTCAACAAGCCGCCGGGGATGAAGATCAGCAGCGGCGAGAGATACCCCGCGAGGATGAGGCCCGATTGCCCGGCGACCACGACGACGCCGATGAGCGCGCCGGCCAGCACCATCTTCTCGATCGGGGCGCGTCCGCTGAGCCGGCTCGAGATCACGTTGCCGATGAAATAGCCGGTCGGAAACAGCATGAAATAGAGCCCGTATTCCGTGGCGCTGCGGCCGAGCACGTCTTTCATTAGGAACGGCGATGCCGACGCGATGGCAAAGAACATGAAAGACGTGAAGCCCGATTGCAGAACGAAGGCGAGGAAACGCGGATCGCGCAACAGGATGCCGTAATGCCGGAAGGTGCCGGGCGGCGCCGCGGCGATATCGGCCCGGCTGCGCGTCTCGTGGACGACGAAATAGGCGCCGATGGTGATCGCGGCGCCGACGCTCAGGGCGAACCAGAACTCGCTGCGCCAGCCGAACGCATCGATCAGCAATCCGCCCAAAGGCGGCGCGAGCATCGGCCCAACCGTATAGGCCATCGTCAGATAGGCGATCGCCTTGACCAGCACGCCGGGGCCATAGGCGTCGCGCGCGATGGCGCGGGTCAACGGCATGCCGCAACCGGCGCCCATCGCCTGAACGAAGCGGGCGGCGATCAGGACGACCACGGATTGCGCCAGCGCGGCGAACAGGCTGCCGATCAAAAACAGCACCAGCCCCGCCAACAGGATCGAGCGTCGTCCATAGCGATCCGACAGGCTGCCATAGAACGGCGTCACGATCGCCATCGCGAACAGGGTCACGCTGAAGGTGAGTTGCGCGACCTCGCTCGAAATGCCGAAATCGGCTTTGACGTCGGGCATCGCCGGCAGGAACAGATGAATCGACAAGGGGCCGATCAGGGTGATCGCGCCGAGCGATATGGCGAAAGCCGCGCCGGGCTTGCGGTCGGTCGGGAGCTGCACGGGTGTCTCGCTCGATCGCTGTTCAGATTTCGGTTTCGCCGGCGTCCAGGACCGGTTTCACCTCGGGCCAGACGCCCTCGCCGACCGGCTCATTACCATAACGCGGGATGTATTGCTCGAAAGCCTCGCGATAGGCAGGCATCGACTTGATGCGGGCGAACCAGTTGCCGATGCCCGGCTTGTCCGCCCACATCGGCGCCAAACCGCTGACGTGGAGCCGATTGATGTAAGGAACGATCCCGACATCGGCGAGCGTCATCCGGTCGCCGACCAGCCACGGTCGTCCATCCGCGAAGGCGCCGTGCATGTCCTTGAGCAACCGGACGTGGACGAACAGGCCGGTTTTCGCGTCGGGGTCGTTGAATCCGCTTTCGAACATGCGTCGATTGCGATCGGCGCGTTTCCGGTTCGGGTCCTTGGCGATGCGATCGTAATACGGCTTCGGGTTGGCGAGCCGGCCCTGACGCAGCAATCCGGCCTGTGAAATGATTCCGCACGCGGCGTGAATCTCGTCGTCGGGAATTTTCGCCCAACGCCGCATTTCCGCGCGGGCGTGCGGATCGCTTGGCCGCAGGCTCGGCTCGGGAAACACATCTTCGATATATTCGCAGATCACCGTCGACTCCCGAACGACACGCCCGTCATGCACCAGGGTCGGCACGACGGCCTTCGGGTTGAGCTTGAGATAGTCCGGCGCGTATTGCGAGGACTCATCGAGATTCATGAGATGATCGGTCCAGGCAACGCCCTTGAGCGCGAGGGCCAGCCGGACCTTCTGCGCGCAGACCGAACCGGCGGCGTGATAGAGTTCGAGCATCGTTTCCTCTTGATTGGCAAGACGCGGCTAGGGCTTCACGCTCGCCGCCGTTTGCCCGAACAGGACCGCGCGCGAGGCGGCATCGCCGACCGTCGGCGCCGTGTTGAGCGCCTTGCCCTTTTCATAAGCGCGGATGGTGGCCTGGCGGGCCGCGATGGCTTCCTTCCACCGCTTGAGATGCGGGAAATCGTCGAAGCTCTGGGCCTGTTGCTGTGGATTGATCCAGGGCCAGCTCGCCATGTCCGCGATCGAATAGTCGTCGCCGGCGACATAGGGACGATCGGCCAGGCGTTTGTTGAGCACGCCGTAGAGCCGGTTCACTTCCTTCGTATAGCGATCGATCGCGTAGGGAATTTTCTCCGGCGCGTAATTGCGGAAATGGCTGCTTTGTCCGGCCATCGGGCCGAGCCCGCCCATCTGCCAGAACAGCCATTGCAGGGTCTCGACCCGGCCCGGCAGATCGGCGGGGATGAACATTCCCGTCTTCTCGGCGAGATAGAGCAGGATCGCACCGGATTCGAAAACCGAGATCGGACCCTTGCCCGATTTCGGCTCGTGATCGACGAGCGCCGGCATGCGGTTGTTGGGCGAGATTTTGAGGAACTCGGGTGCGAATTGTTCGCCCTTGCCGATATTGACCGGTTTGATCGTGTAGGGGAGACCGGCTTCTTCGGCGAAAAGCAGGACCTTGTAGCCGTTGGGCGTGGTCCAGAAATAGATATCGTACATCGCGTTTTCTCCCTGTTATTCGTCGAGGCAGCGCAGCATGACCGCGGCGATATCCTCGAGCAGTGCCCGATCCGGATTGGCCTTACCGACCAGCCGCAGGCCCTGGATGCTGGACGCAATGAAGCGCGCCAGCGCTGCGGTGTCGGCCTTGCGCGACAGTTCGCCGCGCGATTTCGCTGCATCGAGGGCGGCGCGGAAATAGCCTTCGTTGCGCGCCAGGGCGGCGCGCACCTGTGCCATCGCCTCGCGGTCGTGGCGCGGGATTTCGGCGGCACAATTGCCGATGAAACAGCCGCGCCGGCCGGGCCCGGCGACGATCGCGTCGATGAAGTCGTTCAGGAAATCGGCCAGCGCCGCGCGAAACGGCGCCTTGGTTGCTAGACGTTTGGCGATCTTTTCGCTGCCGTTGTCGACATAGCGCGAGAGCGATTGCAGCATCAGGCTGCGCTTGTCGCCGAACGCGGCATAGAGGCTGGACCGGCTCAGTCCGGTCGCGTCGCACAGGTCGTCGAGCGACGTGGCGTCATAGCCTTTCGACCAAAAAACCTGCATCGCCTGCTCCAAGGCGGCGTCGACATCGAATTCCCGTGGGCGCGACATCTCGTCCTTCGACCCGTATGAGTTCTGGACTAATAAGTCTAGAATAGGCGACGCGCAACCGCTGCGGGCAAGGCGTGATTTTGGCGCGCCCGTCGCCTATTGTTGTCGTTACGCGGGGGATGACCGGCCAGGCCGAATGAGCGATCAGAATCTTGCACAAGACCGGGAATGGTCGCGGCTGATGGCGGCCGCCCAGGATGGCGATCGCGCCGGCTATGAGCGCTTGCTGCGCGAGATACTGCCGTTGCTGCGCTCGATCGCCGGGCGCTGGCACCGGGCCGATCGCGCCGAGGACGTGGTGCAGGACATCCTGCTGACCATCCATCGGGTGCGGCATACCTATGATCCGTCGCGCCCGCTGTCGCATTGGCTGGCCACCATCGCCAAGCGGCGCGCGATCGACGCGCTGCGCAGCCGGGGCCGCACCGAGAAAATCGAGGTTTTCGACGAAGATTCCTATGTAACCTTTGCCGACCCTGCGGCGAATAAGGAGTCGAGCGTCCGCGACCAGGCGCCGGGTCTCGGGGCGGCGATTGCCGCCTTGCCGGACAGCCAGCGCGAGGCGCTCGAATTGCTGAAGCTGCGCGAGCTGTCGCTGGCCGAGGCGTCGACGGTGAGCGGGAAATCGATCAGTGCCTTGAAAGTAAACGTGCATCGGGCCATCAAGTCGCTTCGGGCCCAGATCAAAAAGGAATAGCAGGTGCCGCCCTCGACCGATCAATTGATCGAGCTTCTCGCGCGCGGCGCCGCGCCGGTGAAGCGGCTGCGCCCGCCGCTGGTGCGCGCGACGTTGTGGCTCCTGGCGGTCGCGGCGGTTGCCGCGTTGGTCGTGCCGTTCTTCGCCAATTTCGCGCTGTTCGACGAGAAGCTGCGCGATGCGAAATTCATTCTCGAACTGATCGGGACGCTGCTCACCGGCATCGCCGCGGTGGTCGCCGCGTTCTATATGAGCCTGCCGGATCGTTCGCCCGCCTGGGCGCTGTTGCCGTTGCCGCCGCTGGTCCTATGGCTCGCGAGCAGCGGCTATAATTGCTATCGCGATTGGATCGTCACCGGCACCAACGGCTGGGCGCTCGGCGAAACCACGGCCTGCTTCGGCACGATCATGGGGTTCAGCGTGCCGATCGGTATCGCGCTCGTACTGGTGATCCGCCGCGCGCGCCCGATCGCGCCGGTGCCGGTCGCCGCCATCGGCGGCTTGGGCGTCGCCGCGCTCTCGGCCTTCCTGCTGCAATTCAATCACGACGTCGATGCATCGTTCCTCGATCTCGGCGTTCACGCGGCGGCGATCCTGCTGGTCATCGCGGTCGCCGCCATCGTCGCCCGGATTCCGCGCGCGCCGATCTGACGGCGCCCGTTCCGCTGTACGGCGCGTCGATTACGGACTATACAGTCCTTAATCGTGCCGTTTCGTACAATCGGCCATCGGGAGGATATCAGTGCTCGAGCTTTATCACGCGCTCACCTCGACCTGCAGCCAGAAAGTCCGAATGTCCCTGTTCGAGAAAAATCTCGACTGGGTCGATCATCGCGTCAATCTGGCGGCGAACGAGCATCTGACGCCGGCCTATCTCGCGCTCAATCCGAACGGCGTGGTGCCGACGCTCGTCCACGACGGCAACGCGATCGTCGATTCGAGCGTGATCTGCGAGTATCTCGAAGAGGTTTTTCCCGAGCCCGCCCTGTCGCCGCGTGATGCAGTTGGGCGCGCGGCGATGCGCGCCTGGATGCGTTTTCTCGAAGAAGTGCCGACCGCCGCGATCCGCGTGCCGTCCTTTCACATGGCGCTCGCGCGCCGGTTCGAGCATCTCGATGCCGCGCGGTTTCGCGATCAGGTCGCCGATATCCGGCCGATCCGCAAGCACTTCTATCGCCGGATGGGAACCGAGGGTTTCGGCAAGGACGACGTCGACGCCTCGCTCGACGAACTGCGTCAAACCATGGCGCGGATGGAGACGGCGCTGGCGAACGGCCCGTGGCTGATGGGCCAGGATTTCACCCTGGCCGATATCGTCGTCATGCCGTCGATCGACCGGCTCGCCGATCTGGGTCTGTCGAACATGTGGGAGGACCATTTCCCGCGCGTGACGGACTGGTACGCGCGGCTCCGGGCGCGCCCATCTTTCGCCAAAACCTACGCGCCGGGCAGCCGGCTCTCCGAAGGCATGACAATCCGGCCGCTGGCCGTGAACGGATAAAGGATCATCCGATGAGCATCGTCCTCTATTACGCACCGATCACCTGCGCGCTGGCGCCCTACATCACGCTGACCGAAGCGGGGGCCGCGTTCGAGGTGCGGCCGGTCAATCTCCGCAAGGCGCAACAGCGCACGCCGGAATATCTGAAACTCAATCCGAAGCATCAGGTGCCGGTGCTCGTCGTCGATGGCGAGCCGCTGACCGAGAACGTCGCGATCCAGATCTGGATCGCACGGAAATTTCCGGCGGCGAAGCTGCTGCCTGCCGATCCGATGCAGGAATTGAAGGCGATCTCGATCTCGTCATGGTGCGCGTCGGGCATCCATCCGTTCCTGTTCCGGATCAATTCGCCGCAACTGGTCTGCGACCTGCCGGGCGCCGAGGAATCGGTGAAGCGCCTGGCGCAGAAACAATTGTTCGAGAAGTTTCAGATCGCCGACGACCTGCTCGCCGGACGCACGTGGTTCTTCGATCATTTCACCGCCGCCGACGCGCATTTCTACTGGTGCTTCCGGCGCGGCCTGCTTTTCAACATCGATCAGTCGCAATTCAAGAACTGCACCGCGCATTTCGAGCGGATGCAGCAGCGCCCGAGCGTGCAGAAACTCAACGCCTATGAAAAGGACGTGCAGACCGAATTCGCCAAGGTTGCCTGATCGCTCAGCGCGCGCATCGTGGTAAACGTCGATTTCATTGTGGATTCCGGCGGTCCCCCGATATGATCGGCGGGCGCACCCGACGGGGGGTCTAAAAAAGCCGAAGCGGTGCGCAGCGGGGGACTAATCCGATGAAGCGCTTGCTTCTCGTTGCCGCCATCTTGACCGGCGCCATGCCGGGCGCACGCGCGCAATTCGCGTCTTATGTGTATTCATCCCAGGACATCCTGATCGGCGCGAACATCGTGCAGTCGGGCGGCGTGACCGGCAAAGGCGTCACCTTCGGCGTCATCGATACCGGCGTCGCCGCGCCCTGGATCGGGTTTTCCGGCGGGCACGTCGCGTCGACCCCAACCAGCGTCTGCGTGATCACGCCGACCTGCACGCAATCCCTCGCGGTCACCGACGATAACGGCCACGGCACCTTCGTCGCGAGCGAGATCATCGGGTCGGTGCCGAGCGCGGGTTTCGTCGGCGTGGCGCCGGGCGGCAATGTCGTCTCGGTCAAGGTTCTCAACGCCGCCGGATCGGGGTCTTACAACGACGTCGCCAGCGGCATCGTCACCGCAGTCAACCGGGGCGCGCAGGTTCTCAACCTGAGCCTCGGCCCGTTCGTCCAGAATGCCCAGATGATCGCGGCGATCAATTACGCGGCATCGCGGAATGCCTATATCGTGTTCGCCGGCGGCAACAGCGCGCAGGCGCTGAACAACGGCGTCAACATCACCGGCCTCACCGACGCGGCGATCCAGCATCTGATGTTCGTCGGCTCGACCAACGCCCAGAAAGTCATCAGCTCGTTCAGCAACACGCCGGGCAAGGGCAGCTTCGTTTCGACCACCGGCAAGGTCACGGCCTATGACTCGATGTGGGTGATGGCCGACGGCGAGAATATCTGGGGCGCCAGCAATTATTCGACCAAGCAATACGGCTATTCCTACATCACCCAGATGTCGGGCACCTCGATGGCGGCGCCGCAAGTGGCCGGCGCGCTCGGCCTGTTGATCTCGCGCTGGGGCTTCCTGATGAACACCGGCACGGCGGCGACCATTCTCGAACTCACCGCCAGCCGCATGGGCAACAACGCCGTCAACATCACCGACGGCGACGGCTTCCTGCGTGTCGATCTCGCCTTTCAGCCGATCGGCGCGCTGCAGATTCCGGTGAACGGCAAACTGACGCCGCTGGCGAACGCGCAGATCGTTTCGAGCAGCGCCTTCGGCAATCTGGGCAAAGTGTCGGCGGTGCTGCAGAACGCGGTCGCCTATGACAGTTTCCAGCGCGACTTCGCGATCACCCTGGGCGCCGCGGTTGCCGCGAAGGCGACGACCGCGCCGTCGGTTGCCACCGCCCAGGTGAGCGGCGCCATCGGGGGCGGCGCGCGCAGCCTGACCGATCTCGGCCACGGCGCGTGGTTCGCGACATCGTTCTCGGGCACGCCGATGTCGCCGCTGCTGCCGGGAATGGGCGATCACCCCAATCCGGGCCTGATCGTCGATCCGACCCTGCCGCCGATGAATCAATGGTCGGTGGCGTTCTCGCAACAGGGCACTTACATCGGCATCGGCCAGGGCAGCAACGTCGCGCTCGCCTTGAGCGACGCGCGCTGGGGCACGCAATCGGCCTTCTTCAACGGCGACACTGACACGTCCGGCGCGTTGCTGGCGCTGGTCCCGGCGGCGAATTTCGGCGCGATCGGCATGAAGCTCTCCGAGCAATCGCATGTCTTCGCCAGTGTTCTCGCCGCTGACGGCACGACGCTCGCGGGGCTCGTGCCGAACGGGGTGCGCGCCAAGGGCGCGGCCCTCGGCTACACCGTCGCGCCGACCAAGCATTGGCAGGTGTCGGTCACCACTTCGGCGCTCAAAGAGACCAACATGATGCTCGGCTCGACCTCGAGCGGCTATCTCGGCCTCGCGCCGTCGACCTTCACCGCCTCGGTCGGCATCGGCACCAATATCGATCTCGGCGAGGGCTATCAGCTCGGCTTCGATGCGTCTGTCGCCTCGACCGCGCCGGCGGCCAACCCGAACAGCCTGATCACCAACACGTCGCGCCTGACCAGCGCCGCCTTCGGCGTTGCGGTGAGCAAGAGCGATTTCTTCGCCGCTCACGACAAGCTCGGGGTCGCGATCAAAAAGCCGATGCGCGTCTATGCCGGCGGCGCCAACGTCGCGTTGCCCGTCGGCACCGACGATTTCGGCAATCCGGTGATTCAGCCGACCCGCGCCAGCCTCGTCCCGGCGGCGAGCGAGACCGATCTCGAACTGGGCTATACGCGCCCGCTCGGCCGCGTGACCAGCGCCGGCATCACTTTGATGTACCGCAACCAGGCCGACAACATCCCCGGCGCGCGCGACGCCGCCGCGATGCTGAAATTCAACGCGAAATTCTGACCGCTCGACGGTTCGACCGCTATTCCGCCGCCGCCTGGGTTCCGTCGTTGGGGAAGTATTTCTGCATCTTGGGGATGCCGCCGTTCTTCTTCATTTCTTCGAGCCAAAGCGCGTGGATGCGCGGGTCCTGATCGCCGTATTCGACCTGGTCGCCGCCTTCTTTGATGCTGAGCGACACAGCCTGTTTCTTGCCGCCTTCGCCGCCGCCCGCGCGTTTGTTCACCGCTAGCATCGGATAGCGGATACCGCCGACGCCGGTCGCGAGATAGCGTGCCGGGTAGTTGCTGGAGTTGAAGTGCTGGTGCAGTTGCTTGTCGTCGGGCGGAAACACCACACCGTGTTTCCAGTCGATGCGGAGATAATCCTTCTGGCCGTCGAACCACAAAAGCGAAAAGCCGGTTCCGGTCACGCACATGACGTGCGGGCCCGCGCCGTGGCGATGCGCCTTCTTGTAGGTGCCCGGCGCGATTTCCGAGATATGCGCGTGCATCGAGCTGTCGGCGAGGACGAACATGATGTTCGAGCTGCCGGCGCCGCGATCTTCCCAGGCATGGAGTTCGATCTGTTCGAGGTCGGGGACGAAATTCGTCTCCCACATGTGATTGCCGGGCCGGATCATCATGAGATCGCCCTGGCCCGCGTAGTACTCGTCCTTGCCCATGCGGTCGGCAAACACCGCGTCCGAGTTGAAGATGAAATTCTCGTTGTGGAAGAGGTTCATCACCATCGGCATGTTGGTGGTGCAGGCGAGCAGCGCGCGCTTTTGGCCGCTGCCGTTGAAATGGCGGTACTTGGCGTTGAGCGGGATCGCGAACATGCTGCGCGGGCCCCATTCGAAGCTGCGCTTGGCGCCGTCCTGGAATTCGATCTGGGTGCTGCCGTTGCCTTCGAGGATATAAATGATCTCCTCGTAGAGATGATGCTGCGGCGCCGAGGAGCCGCCGGGCGCCATCTCGAAGAGGAACATGCTGGAGAAATCGCCGCGCCCTTTGAGATGACAGGCGGCGCCCTTCATGCCGAACCGCGCCCAGGGCGCCGTCTCCACGGTGAAGAGATCGAGGCCGTAATCCTCGGCGACCGGAACGCCCTCCGCTTTCACCCAGTCGAGATAGGAATCGATGCGATAGCGCGGTTTCACTTGGTCGGACACGAGGGCAGCTCCTTGTTCGTCGAACGGGTTTACGAAAAGACCTTCGGGCGGATATCGGCCGGCGCCTTCAGCAAACCGAACTCCCGCATGAATGCAGCGAGATTGTTGATGGCGTCAACATGGATTTCGGTCGGTTGGGGGGCGGTGTACATCTTGGCGAGAAGCTTCGGGTCGACCTTGGTATAGCCGGCGACGAGGTCGAGATAGGCCTGGTCGCCGAGATTGCCGTTGATCCACGCCACGCCCTTGCGGAACCCGCGCAGATAGGACCGGATCATGTCGGGCTTGGTCTCGGCGGTTGTACCGGTGACGACCCAGAACGCGCTCGGCGCGCCCGGCAGGACGGCGGAAGACGGCCAGGCGACCAGTTCGAGAGCCGGATCGGCGAAGCCGACGGTCATGAACGGATCGAGCACCAGGGCGACGTCGACCTGTCTGGTCTTCAGGGCGTCGATCATCGCCGGCATCGGCACTTCGCGATAGGTGATCTTGTCGAGATCGCCGCCGGTCTTCTTGACCCAGCCTTGCATCACGAGCCACATCGCGTCGAAGCGCGTGTTGACGCCGATGATCTTGCCTTCGAGGTCCTTGCCGCTCGCGATCGGCTCGCCCTTGCGCTTGAACAGCGCGTCGGCGTCGGGCGGCTTCGAGGGAATGGCGACGCCTTCGGCGATGATGCGCAGATCGATGCCGCGTTCCATCGCGGTCAGGACCGATATCGAATTGGAATTGAGGATGTCGAAACTGCCGCTGACCAGGCCCGGAATGCCGACCACGCCGCCCTGAATGGCCTGGTTGGTGACCGCGATTCCCTCGGCGGCGAAATAGCCCTGGGCGTCGGCCGCGTAATGCGGGGCGACCGCATAAAACGGCGCCATGCTCACGCGGACCAGGGTCAGCGGTTCGGCGGCAATGGCGTTCGGTATACCCAGCGCGGCGAACGAGCCGCCCAAGGCAGCCAACGCGTCGCGGCGCGTCATCACGCCATTCATTCGATCCTCCCTCGGTTCCCCGGTACCGGGGATTGGTCGGGAGAATAGCACCTCGAAGCGGTTCGCTAAACCGGGCGTACCCGGCCCGGCGCGCCCAGCGAGCAATCGAGCGCCGCGCGGTCCCAATGCCCCGCATCGGCTGCTGCCTCATAGGTCGCGGCAAGGAAATCGAGCAGCAACGCGTCGGGATCGGGGGCTTCGCGCACCGTGTCGTAAGGCAGGATGAATTCGCCAAGAGAGTGATCGAACGCGGCGCCTTTCGGCATCGGCCGGTCGCGAAAGCTCGGCGGTTCCGGATAGGCATAGGAATAAAACGCCGCGCGGGGGAAGGCGTCGCTGCCGGGCCAGAACCCGGCGCTGCTCACCTCGTGCGAATAGGCTTCGCGCGCGACCGCGTCGGGCAATCCGGGCACGCCGCCGGGATGCGGCGGCGCGCGGCGTCCCGAGAAACGCGTGACCGCCAGGTCGAAACTGCCCCAGAAGAAATGCACCGGACTCGCCTTGCCGAGAAAGGCGCTGCGAAACAGCTTGAAGACGCGATCGGCCTGGACGAGGGCGCGCCAGAAGCGCTGCGCCATCGCGCCGTCATAGGCGGCGTGGATGTCGTCGTCGGGAAACCGGATCGCGTTGGGGATCTCGTTCGGCCTGTCGTTGATCGCGACGGTCACGCCGATGCTAGCCAGCAGATCAGTAACGCCCGCGTAAAAATCGGCGACGCTTTGCGGCTCGAGGGCCAGCGTCGCTTCGTCGCCCCAACTGGTGCGCGCGACGAGACGATGGCCGATGAAGTCGAACTCGATCTCGAGAATGTCGTGGCCGACCGGAATGGGCGACGTGCCGAGGCCGCGCGCGGTGACGTAAAGCGGCACCTGCCAGCTGTGATTGACCCACGGCGTCAGGCTCAATCGGATCTTGCCGACGATCTGCGTCCAGAGCTGCAACGTCGCGGCGGTGTCGCGCCAGGCGGGGTAGGGCAGATCGGGCCAAGCTGAGATTCCGGTGTCCATCAAGCGCCTCCTCGCATGGGTCGATGCGAGTATGAGCGTGCATCGCTCACGCGTCGAATGCGGGTCTTTACGTCGCGACGACCACCGCGCGGGGTGTCGAACTCCGCTCGCAGGTCATCGGTCCGATCGAGGCGGGAAGCGACAGCCGAAGATCATGAGCCTTCAAGGCGCTGCCGAGCGCATGCGCGGCAATCGCCAGGGCGTTGCGGCGCTCGGCATGGGTGAGCCATCGCAGATGCGCGTCGAAATGCGCTCGGTTGTCGGCCTGGGCCGCGGCCAGCAGGGTCAGGAGCTGGCGTTCGTCACCGGTCAGGATGCGGCAACCGGGATGCGCGATCTGCACGCGCCGCCTTGCGGCATATCCCAACGCGCGCAGGAAGGTACAAAAGGTGATGAACACTTCGGCCGCGTCCTCGCCGCAGGCATGGGAAAACTCCTCGGCGATCAGCGGACAGCCGGCCTGTCCCATCGCGATCCGGCGCCATGTCCACACCAGCAGATGCTCGCCATAGCCGAATCCGAAGGAATCCGCCGATTGAGCCGTGATTGCCTGTCCCGTCATGACCGCCGCCTCCATTGAACCTCGCCATGCTAATAATAATGATTTGCATTCGCAACAACGATCGCATAGCGTCCGGTCACGCCGTTTTCTGGGGGGTGTTCGATGTCGTACCTGCCGCCGGTCTACCCGGCCGATACGAGGCTGCTCGAATTGCGAACCGCCGAGCTGCTGCTGGTCGCGACGCTGCGCCTGTTCGTGGCGACCTGGCGCGAGCCGGACGAAGACTATCCGGATTGGCGGAGCGGGTTTCGCGCGGTGGGGATTCTGGCAGGTGCGGGGCCGGCTTTCGAGACGCTGTTCGGGACGGTGATGGCGTTACCCCACCGAGAGCGAAAAGTATGCTCCCCGTGTTGCCCGTTTCTCGCCCCGGATGAAGGCCGGTTGCTGCAACTCGTCAGCCTGCTGCAGCGAGCGCGTGTCGGGGACGGCCGCGCCATTCTGGCCGACTGGCTGCCGGCGTCGGCAGCGCGCCTGAGCTTGTCACCCGCGCAGGAACTCGCGGCCGCGATGATGCGCGGCGATCTGGTCGTGCCCTTGCGTCACGCCGAGGCGGCGATCCGGCACGGCGACACCATCCATGCCGATCGCGGCATGGTTCTGCTGCACTAAGAACGATCGGGCTCGTTAGGGGAACGGCTCGCGACGCGCGTTGAAGGCGATCGAAATCCGCGGGCGGTCGCCTTGATGGGGCGGGACGGCGTGCGGCACATAGCTCGGGAACAGAATCATCAAACCAGGCTCCGGCTTGAACAGGATGTTCGAGGCCGACAGTTCCGGAAAGAAGATGTTGGTGCGTGGCGGACACGGATCGGAAAGCTGGATGGCGGTGCCGTCGGCATCAGGATTGGTTTCGCCGTGATCGACGTAATAGACGCCGGACCAGGTCGCCCCCGGATGGGTGTGCATCTGGTTGAAATCGCCGCGCCGGTTGATGTTCGCCCAGGCGCTGAATATCCAGCGCGCCGCTTGGGGCGCTTGCGCAAATTCCGCATAGAGCCGGCCGGTCGCTTCCTCGACCATCTCGTGCATGTGTCGGATCAGCCTTTCGCCGGCGCTGCCGCAAAATTGCAGCATGCCGGTTTCGGAATGCCAGCCGCCGTAATTGGTCAGCGCCTTGCCGGGATCGCGTTGCTCTTGCGCCAGGATGCTGTCGCGCAAGGCCACGTTGAGTTCCGCACCGTCGGCCCATCGATGGGTGAGCAACGGGCTGGCGAACAGACTTCCCGACCGCGCCCTTTCCAGTTCCCGCATTCGCACGACTCCTCCGCAATCCCGATGACTACAACGATATACGCGGCCTCGCCAGAAGCTGCCGCCGCGCGGTTGACAGCACCGATCAGAATACGATATTACGAGTATTATCGTAATAATGAGGCGCGCATGAAACCCGTGCACGTGATCGCTGCGCTGGGCGCGCTCGCCCATGAGACCCGTCTCGCGGTCTTCCGTCTGCTGGTCGAGCGCGGCCCCGATGGACTATCGGCGGGCGTCATCGCCGAAAAACTCGGTCTCGCGCCGTCGTCGCTGACGTTCCATCTGCAACAGCTCACTCATGCCGGCCTGACGACGCAGCGGCGTTTGAGTCGCCAGCTCATCTACGCGGTGGATTTCGCGGCGATGAACGACGTCGTCGCCTACCTCACCGAGAATTGCTGTGGCGGCGCTGCGGTCTGCGCGCCGGTCTGCCGGCCCGCGAAAACCGGCGTCGCACGGACCGCCCGCAAACGGATCGCCTGACATGGAAGGCCGCATCTATAACGCCCTCTTTCTCTGCACCGGCAATTCGGCGCGCAGCATCCTGGCCGAATCGCTGCTGTGTCATCGCGGCGCGGGCCGGTTCCGCGCCTACAGCGCAGGCAGCTTCCCCAAGGGGATCGTGCATCCTTGCGCGCTCGACCTGTTGCGTTCGCTGCACATGCCGGTCGACGGCTTGCGCAGCAAAAGCTGGAACGAATACGCCGTTGCCGGTGCGCCAGCGATGGATTTCATTTTCACCGTCTGCGATCAGGCCGCGGGTGAGGTCTGTCCGATCTGGCCGGGCAATCCGGCGACCGCGCATTGGGGCATGCCGGACCCGGCCGCTGTCGAGGGCTCGGAGCTCGACCGGCGCAACGCGTTTCGCGCGGCGCTGCGCCAACTCGATAACCGTATCCAGCTCTTTACCAGTCTCGGCATTGCGGCGCTCGACCGCCTCGCGCTCAAACGCGAACTCGATCGCATCGGCAAAGCCGATGCGCCGCCGACATGACGGAGGCGAGTCTCGCAAAACGCGTCGCCGCTGAGGCGCTCGGCACGGCGTTGCTGCTCGCGGCCATCGTCGGCTCGGGCATCATGGCCGAACGGCTTTCCGGCGGGAACGCGGCGCAGGCCTTGCTGGCGAACACGGTCGCCACGGGCGCCGCTTTGGTCGCGCTGATCCTCACTTTCGGGCCGATCTCCGGCGCGCATTTCAATCCGGTGGTGACGCTGGCTTTTGCGGCGCACGGCAAGCTGCGTCGCGAAGCGGCGCTCGCCTATATCGCCGCGCAATTCGCCGGCGCGATCGCCGGTGTCTGGCTCGCGCATCTGATGTTCGGCCTGCCGATCTTCGAGGTCTCGGTCCATGCGCGCGGGAGCTTCGGCGAACTGGTCGGCGAGTTCGTCGCCACGTTCGGCCTGCTCGCGCTGATCCTGAGCTGCACGCGTCATGCCCCCGCCGCCGTGCCTTACGGCGTCGCCTACTACATCGTCGGGGCCTATTGGTTCACCTCATCGACATCGTTCGCCAATCCCGCCGTCACCTTCGCCCGCTCGCTGACCGATAGTTTTACTGGCATCGCGCCGGCCAACGTTCTCGGCTTCACGCTGGCGGAACTGGCGGGCGGCGTCGTGGCGTTCGTGCTGGTGTCGTGGCTGCTCGCGGCCTCCGCGCCGCCACCGCACGGCGAAACCTGATCGGGCTTCGCGTTCGTCTAGTCGGCGGCGAGTATCACCATGCTCGGCGGCGTCAATGCAGCATGCGCCGGAATGCCATCCAAGACTTCTTGCAGGATGCGCGGGCTCACCACATGGCCGCCGCTGAACGGGTTGCTGTAGGAGACGATCAACAGCGTCGCCATGGCGATGACGGTGCCGAAGACGGCCATGCCGATCGCCTGTGCCCTGCGCTCATGGGCGTGAACGAGCGCGACCCAGATCATCAGACAGGCGCCGATGCCCGCGATCCCGGTGAAACGGATCGTGCCGGTATCGTCCTCGCTGATCTCGATCCGCTGACGCCGCGCGTCGCGCACGGTTTCGAGTGCTTTGACGATGTCTTGCCGGTCGACGCGCTGCCGGTCGTCCGCGAGCGTCAACCCACGCATATCGGCGAGGGCGGCCTCCAGTTCGCCGGAGCATCGGCACGGGTTATCGGTCTCGCGCGCGATGCGGTTTGCCGCCATGGCCGGCCATTCGCGTGTCGCCGATCGCGTCACATAGGCGTCGACCAGCGTGCGCAGCCGCGTTTCGGTTTCGCCCGACATGCCGCGCGCCAGGATCAGGACGTCGCGCAGACCGCTGGCTTCGGTCGCGACGGCCCGCTTGGCGTCGTTGAAATTCGTCCACACGGGTGCGGCGCCGAAGATCAGCAGAAACGCGAAGGTGGCGCCGAGCGGCGGCAGGCACAGCGCCGACAGGGTCTTGAAGGCGCGTGCGCGTTCGCCGACCGCGAGCCGGCTCACGGTCAACGCGATGCCGGCCGCGACCAGATAGGTCAGCCCGAACACGACGAGGGTCATCGCCGGGAACATCGAGAGACCGAAGAACCAGTCGCGCATCGCGGGTTAGAGCGTCGATGCCGTGCGCGCGGGGATACCGTCCATGACTTCTTGCAGGATGGCGGGGCTCACGCCGTTGCCACTGCCGAACGGGCTGCTGTAGGACACGATCAGCAATGTCGCCATGGCCATGACCGTCGCGAAAATCGTCAGGGCGATGCCGAGTGCCTTGCGGTTGTCCGCGTCAACAAGACCGACCCAGATCGCGAGACACAGCCCGATAACGACGAGCCCGGTGAACCGGCTCGTGCTGACATCGTCCTCGCTGATCTGAATTCGCTCGCGGCGCTTGCTGCGCACGTCTTCGAGCGCCTTGATGATGTCGCGCTGATCGGTGCGCTGACGGTCGTCCTGAAAATTCAGGCCGCGCGTATAGTCGAGCGCCGCCAGCAGTTCGGCCGAGCAGCCGCAGATGTTGTGCGTCTCGAGCGTGATGCGGTTCGCCGCCATCGCCGGCCATTCGGCATTGACCGATTTCGTCAGATAGCCGGAGACCATCCCGCGAATATGGGTTTCGGCATCCCCCGGCAGGCCGCGCGCGAGGATCAGGACGTCGCGCAGGCCGCTGGCTTCGGCCGCGACCGATTTCTTGGCGTCGTTGAAATTCGTCCACACCGGCTCGGCGCTGAACACCAGCAGCAGGGCGAACACGCCGCCGAGCGGCGACAGGCAACTGGGGACGACGGCTTTGAAGACCTTGACGCGGTCGCCGACGTTGAGCCGGCTCACCACCAGAAAGAGGCACGCCGCGATCGCATAGGTGATCCCGAACACGATGATGGTCATCGCCGGAAAAACCGGAAGACCGAAGAACCAGTTGCTCATGGCTGCCCCCTCAACGGGGCTCCCCCGACGAGCCCTGATGGTGCGTCCATAGTCGAAAGACGAGACACAGGCTAGGCGCCGCGCCGGCCGTAGAGCAGCGTCAGGTTGATGCGGCGGTTGAGATAGCCGTCCTTGAACGTGATCCGGTCGGTTTCGTGAAACAGATCCGAGTCGAAGATGACGGCGCGATTGGCGCGATAGGGCACCGTGGTCGAGCGCGCCCCGGCGTGCGCCAGGAATTCGCGCGATGCCGCCACGTCGTTATTGTATCGGGCGAAATCCCAATCGAGGGGTGCCGGAACATCCCAGATGATCAGGCCGCCGCCGGCCGGATCGAGATTGGCCTCGTCCGGGGTGATCCAGAAATTGACGTTGACCGCGGCGAAGTCGGCGTGGAGTTTGATGCCCTTCAGCTTGCTGTCGTATTTGAACGCCCAGAGCCGCCGCAGCGGATGGTCGCGAAAAATCGTCGGATAGGCGAGCCGCATCTCGTCGGCGATCTGCGCGAGCAGGGGACAGGCCAAGCCCGTCTCGGGAAACGCGCCGAGATAGCCGTCGTTATAGACGTGCCGCCAGATCGTCGAATTCCAGCAAAAGAGTCGTAGCTTCTCCAGCGCCGTCGCGGTCAGGAAATCGTCGATCACCACGATCTGCGGGCGGTTGCGCTCCCACTGCGTCGCGATATCGGCCCGGTCGGGGTTGATCGCCGATCCAGCCAGCCGGCCGCCATCGCCAAGACGAAGCGCGTCGTCGATCGTGGTCGTGCCGGGCGAGGTTTCGGCCAGATAGTCCCGCTGCTCGCGATCGTGCAGCCGCTTGTGCGGCGCGACGGAATTGTCGCTCCGGGGTGTCGCCGGATTGCCGTATGCCATCGTCGCCGCGCGCGCACACATCGCGAAGCCCTCTTGGGTCCGGTTGTCGAGGACGAGCGCATTGCCGAGATTGCTGTGCGCCTCGACGAAATCCGGCATGGCGGCAATCGCGGCGCGATAGGATTCCATCGCGTCGTCGAGCTTCATCTGCTCGACCAGCGCGTTGCCCAGATTGTTGTGCGCTTGGGCGAAGTCGGGTTTGAGCGCCAGGGCCTGCCGCAATGCTTCCTGCGCTTCGACCGGCTTGCCCTGCTCGAGCAGGAGTGCGCCGATACTGTTGTGAGCCTCGGCGAATGGCGGGGCGACGGCGACCGCGCGGCGATAGGCGGCAATCGCGTCGTCGAGCTTGCCCTGATCCTTGAGCGCGTTGCCGAGGTTGAAATGCGCCTGGACGAAATTCGGATTGAGCGCGAGCACCCGGCCATAGAGCGCCACCGCGTCGTCGAGCTTGGCGTGCGCCTGCAGCAGGCTGGCGAGATTGAACAGCGCGGCGTCGGATGCCGGATTGAGGGCGACCGCGCGCCGGATCGACGCTTCCGCCTCGTCCGGTTTGCCCTGATCCTTGAGCGCGCTGCCGAGGTTGTTGTGACCCCGGTCGAGGTCGGGCTTCAGCGCCACCGCCCGCCGATAGGCGGCGACCGCCTCGTCCAGCCTGCCCTGAGCGTGAAGCGCCAGGCCGAAATTGTTGTGCGCTTCGGCGTGATTGGGCTGAAGCGCGAGGTAGCGGCCATAAAGCGGGGACGCTTCGGCGATCCGACCGGCCTGATGGTGTTGCACCGCCTGCGCATAAAGCGCCGCCGCGTCGGAGTCGGAAGGCCGGGCCGGACCGGCTTTTCGCGCCTGCGCCATGAGCCCGTCGAAATCGCGGCCGGAAAATCCACGCTGTCTTGCCCGCGTCAGGATCGTCAGCGCGCCCGGCCCATCGCCGGCCGCCAGCAAGGCGTTGGCGAAGGATAACCAATAAACCCCCTGGCCCGGATCGCCGTCGACCGCCGCTTTCAGGTGCGGCAAACCCAGAGCCGGCTTGCCCAACTGCATCGCCAGCCCGCCGAGATTGTAGTTCGCTTCGGGATGTTGGGGGCGTTCCTGCAGGACGCGGCGGTAAAGCTGTTCCGCCTCGGCGAGGCGTCCCGCCTGGTGATGAACGATGGCCTGGCGCAAGGCATCGTCGAGCGGCGACATTTTCGGATCGTTCGTTGCCATGACAGAACAGTCTAGCCTGGACGGTCGCGTGCTCAAGGCGCGGCTTCCGGCTGCGGCGGTGGAATGGTATCGTTCGGGCACAAGGCGCGGCGGATGCGCACGCGCCGGATTCGGGAGAGAAACGTCATGCGCGACGTGCGATGGATCGCTCTTGTATTGGCGTTGTGGTTCGTCGTGCCGTCGACTTCGTCGGCGCAAGCACCGGCGTCAAAGCCCGCGCTCACCGGCCTCGTCGCCGGACCCGACGGCGCGTCGCTCGAAGGCGTCGTGGTCAGCGCCGTGCGTCCCGGCACCACGATCACGGTCTCGGTCGTCAGCGGCGCGGATGGAACCTATCGCTTTCCCGCCGGTCGGCTGTCGCCCGGTTCGTATTTTCTGGGCATTCGCGCCGCTGGCTTCGAGCTGGCGGGCACGGGTGCCGCGTCGGTCGCGGCCGGCCGGACCGCGACGGTCGATCTGAAGCTCGTGCCCGCGCACGATCTCGCCGCGCAGCTCACCAACGCCGAATGGCTGATGAGTTTTCCCGGCACCGAGGGGCAAAAGAATGCGGTCCTCGGCTGCACCGGTTGCCACACGCTGGAACGCATCGCGCGCTCGACTCACGACGAGGCGGAATGGGCGGCGACGATCAAGCGCATGGCCTCCTATGCGCAGGAGAGCAGCCCGCTGAAGCCGCAAAAAACCATGAACAGTTTTCTCAGCCGCACCTCGCCCGAGGCGCAGCAGCAACTCGCCGCCTATCTCGCCACCGTCAATCTCAGCGCCGGGCCGGCCTGGACCTATCCCTTGAAGACGATGCCGCGCGTGACCGGACGCGGCAGCCATGTCGTCGTCACCGAATACAAACTGCCGCAGCCGACCTTTCAGCCGCACGACGTCATTCTCGACGGCAGGGGCCAGGTCTGGTTTTCGGATTTCGACGAGTTGCAGCTCGGCCATCTCGACCCGAAGACCGGCAAGGTCACCGAGTATCCGCTGCCGCTGCGCAAGAAAGGATTCCCGGTCGGCGAACTCGACATCGAGCAGGTCGGCGCGAACGATCTGGTGATCGGCATGACCTGGCAGGCGACGATCGCCCGCTTCAACACGCTGACCAAAAAGTTCCGGCTCTATCCGATTCCGGCGGCGGCCGACGACAACGTCGCGCAGCTGATCATGGTCACCAACCGGGCGGACGTCGACGGCAAGGTGTGGACCGCCAATGACGGCCATCACGAGTTCTATCGCATCGATCTCGCCAGCGGCGCGATGGAGAAGTTCGGACCCTTCGAGCACACGTCTTATGGGCTCGCGGCGGATTCGCACAACAACCTGTTCTATGCCGATTTCGGCAGCGATGTGATCGGCCGGGTCGATGCGAAGACCGGGCAGGCGACGTTCTATCCGACGCCGACCAAGCATTCGCGTCCGCGCCGCGGCCATATCGACACGCAGGATCGCTTCTGGTTCGCCGAGTTCAACAGCAACCGGGTCGGCATGCTCGACACCAAATCGGGCGCGATCACCGAATGGGAAGTGCCGACGCCGTGGACCGCGCCCTATGACGCGATGATCGACAAGAACGAGGAGGTGTGGACCGGCGGCATGTCGACCGACCGCATCGTCCGCCTTGATACGAAGAGCGGCAAGGCGGTCGAATATCCGCTACCCGACGACACCAACGTTCGGCGGGTTTACGTCGACAACACGACGAGCCCGGTCACCTTCTGGGTCGGCAGCAACCATGGCGCCGCGATCGTGAAGGTCGAACCGCAGGATTGACTCAGGCCTTCGGCGGCAGGGTCTTCTTGAACGAGTCGCGCGTCATCAGCCGCTGCAGCATCCGGTCGAGATTGGGATGGGCCTTGCGCCATTCGAATTCGGGCAGCGCCCGATCGAGATAGCCGAGCGCGTTGCCGCACGCGACATCGGCCAGCGTGAAGGCGTCGCCCTGGCAAAAATTCTTCGCGCCGAGGTCTTTCTCCATCGCGGCGAGGCCGCCGTCGATTTTCTTCTGAAGCTTGGCATACCAGTCTGCGTCCTTGCGTTGCGCCTCGGGCATGCGGTTTTCATGCGAAATCGACACGGTCGCTTCGACGATGCCGTCGCCCAGGGCTTCCCAGCGCTTGGCGTCGATCCTTGCGGCGAAAGTCTCGGGGATCAGCCGGGGCAGGGCGATGAGGCCGTCGACATACTCGACGATGACGCAGGAATCGTAAATCGACGTGCCGTCGTCGCAGACGAGGGTCGGGATTTTCGCCAGCGGATTGGCCTGCGCGACCTCGGCGCTCGCGGCGCGCACGTCCATGTGTTCATACGCGACGTGCTTTTCCTCGAGCACGATGCGGACCTTGCGGACATAAGGACTGCCGCTTCCCCCCAACAATTTCATCTCGCCTGACCCCGAACCGCGTTGCACGTGAAGGCGTCACTATAGCGCGGCGGTGCGCCGCCGATATGCGTTGTCTGAGTGTTTTCCGAACCTGTCTGTCGAGGGAACAAAGCGACTAGCTTCGACATTGCGGATTTTTGTCGGGGGAACGCTGTGACGAAAACACCTTGTTGCACGTGGCAGACCCGAGATCGCGCGCGGTTCGTCCGCAAAAGCG
Source organism: uncultured Rhodospirillales bacterium (assembly GCA_903828515.1). Taxonomy (GTDB): domain Bacteria; phylum Pseudomonadota; class Alphaproteobacteria; order ATCC43930; family CGMCC-115725; genus CAIKMD01. The sequence continues at coordinate 477,713 of CAIKMD010000006.1, forward strand.
CGGTATTCCTTCTCTTTCTCGGCGTGGCCATCGCGGGTGGAAGCAACGCCGGTTTCGCCCAGCAAGTCATCAACGGCAACGTTCCCACGCCGATCGACGCCACCGGCGTGACCGGCGGCGTGTCGATGACCGGCCAGGGCGGCGGCGGCACGCTGATCGTCGGGACCGTCGGCGGACCCGAGACGGATATCTTTACCAACAATTCGGCGGGCGGGGTGGTGGTCAATCCCCTGCTTCCGGCGGTGCAGACCGATGTCTCGAGTCAGTCGAACATCACGTTCAACAGCAGTTCGACGGTGTTCGGCACGATCGGCGTCACCCCGCTGGCCAGCCCGATCTTTCTCAATCTTTCGGGCGGCAATACGGGATCGACGGTCAATTTTCAGGGCAATGTCGACGCGACCCAATTCCTGGTCGGCGGCACCGGCACTGTCAACTTCAACAGCGGCTCGACCAACAACGTCACCAATGTGATCTACGGCGCCGATGGCACGATCGGCCTCGGGGTGAATACGACGGTGAACGGCGCCCTGACGACAACGGCGGGCGCCAACACCGGCACGCTGTCGCTTGCCGGCGGCAGCGTCTTCAACGGCGCGGTCGGCGGCGCGATCGGATTGCGGGCGATCAACGTCGTCGGCGGCAGTAATATCGCCGGCGTGAGCGCGAATATCAGCGGCGCGGTGGATGCGTTCTCGTTCGCGCTCGGCACCAACACGTTGAATATCGGCGGCGCGCTGAACATCGCCAATCAGGGACCGACCGGTACGATCTCGACGACGCTGTCCACCCCGACGGTGTTCGGCCACATCATCGCCGGCGGCAGCACGAGTCTCGGGCCTCTCACCATCAACGTCACTGTTCCGGCGACCGCGATCTTCCCGGTGGGAACCGATTTCACCATCGTCCAGTCGGGCGGCACCGGCACGTCGGGTATCGTCGCGACGGTGAACACGACCAACCCGCTGTATCGTTTCGCCCAGGTACCAACGCCCGGGAGTGTCACGCCGGGCCCCACCAACGCCACCGGCTTCGTCGTCATCACGACGCTGAGCACGCCGTTGCAGGCCGCGTCGGCGCCGCCGGCCGGCTTCATTCTGCCACGGGCCGCGCCGCTCGCCGCCATCATCGGAACGGCGCTCGTCACCGCAACCCAGACGCCCGACATCATCGTGGTCGAGAACGCGCTCAATGCCTTCACCGACCCGGCTGCCGTCGTCAACGCCGAGAAACAGCTTGCGCCGTCGGCCTCGGACGTGGCGGCGGGACTGGTGACCTTCCAGGGCACGCGTCAGTTCCAGGATCTGTGGCTCGCGCGCCTCGACGACGTCATGTGCGGCGACGTCAACGCGCTCAAGCACGACGACGCGAATTCGATTTGCCGCAAGAACGAGCCGACCAGCGGCTGGTGGGTGAAAAGCTTCGGCTATTTCGGCAGCCAGGGCCAGCAGGGCGTGTTCGACGGCTTCGAATCGCGCACGCTCGGCACCATGATCGCCTATGACGCGCCGCTGCCGGGCCTGCGCGACACCAGCCTCGGTCTCGAGACGCGTGTCGGCCTCGGCATCGGCTACGCGCAGACGACGATCAACGACAAGGGTCTCGCCGACAGCACGAATTCCAATACCTATCGGGCGACGGCCTATATCAGCCACGACCACGGCCCGTGGTTCATCGACGGCGACGTGTCGTTCGGGTGGAGCGAATATTCCGGCGCGCGGAACATTTCGTTTCCCGGCGTGAGCCGCCGGGCGCAGGCCAATTACAGCGGCCAGGATTACACCGCGTTCGGCATCACCGGCATGCATCTTCCGATGGGCGCCGGCGTCACGGTGACGCCGTTCGCGTCGCTGCAATACACAAGGATGAATCTCGCCGGCTATACCGAGAGCGGCGCCGGCGATATCAGCCTCAAGGTGAACGCACAGCGATACGATTTCCTCGAGTCAGGCCTCGGTGGGAAGGTGACGCGGCCGTTTGCCGGTTCCGGCGGGAGCTATGTTCCCGAGGGGCATTTCAAATGGCTGCACGACCTTGCCAACCCGAAGCTGGCCAACACCGCGTCGTTCACCGGCGGGTCGCCGCAATTCAGCACGCCGGGCCTGAAAAACTCACCCGACACGTTCAATCTCGGCGCCGGACTGACCTTCCTCACCTGTTCGTGCAGCGCGAACAACTGGTCGGTCGAGGCCGTCTATGATTATTACTGGCGCCCCGACAACTACTCGGCGCATCAGGGAACCGTGAAGTTCAGCGCCCGCTTCTAGCGGTGGCCCGGCGTTTATTTCCGCTGCGGCAGGAATTTCGTCGTGAGATAGAGCGACATGTCCGGCGCCTTGTCCATCAGTTGAAGATCGACGAAGGATTGGGCGACCGGGTCGGTTGCCTCTTTCGGAAAGGTCCCGTCGCGCGACATTGAGGGCATCACCACGTCGTACTGCTTGTCCTGCACTTCGGGGGTGAAATGGGTCACCGTCATGGCGATCTTGTTGGTTTCCGCCTTGTTCTGCACCATGTAATCGACCGCTTCGTACCAGCCCTTGAGGTACCGCCGCAGCGCGTCCTGGTGATGCTCGGCCGTGTCGGTCGTCGCGAAGTGGACGTTTTCGAGGAACGAGCTGATGAAGTCGGAGGCGGCGACGAGAAGCCGGCCCTCCTTGCGGGTTTCCATGTCCCACCCTTGCGCCGCGGCGCCGACGCTCGCATCGAGCACGCCCGAGCGCAACCCCGCGATGTTCGCCGCGCCCGAGCCGCCATTGGCGATGATCGTGATGTCGGTGGATTTCCAGCCTTGCGTCTTCGCGAGCTGCCGCGCGATCCATTCGGTCAGCGAGCCGACGGTGGAGACGCCGATATTCTTGCCCTTGAGATCGGCGACGGTACGGATCGGCGAGTTATAGGCGACCGTGATGCCGAACAAGGCCGGCGTCAGGGCGATCGCGCCGACGCCGATTTCGGGCGCGCCCTTGATGATGAAGGGAACGTCGGTGCCGGCGCCGAGCCCGATATCGACGGCGCCCGCGACCATCGCCTGATGAAGCTTGGCGCTGCCGGCGAGGTTGATGATCTCGACATCGACGCCGTTGCGCTGAAAAATCCCCTTCTGGAAGCCGACGTCGAGCGGCACGAAGGTGAACGCGATGTCGGAACTTTTGCCGACGCGCAGCGTTTCGGCTCGGACGTCGCTCGCGACGAGCAGCGCCGCCATCGCCGATACGGCGAGAAGAGACATCGAACCCAGGGTCCGTTTCGCGATTGCTTCCATCGTTTTTTCCTCCTCATGCGGCGGCTGATGACCGGCACCGCCGTTTTATCGACGGGCGCGCCGTTGGACTTTTCGACCCCGCGCGATCCCGCTCGAAACCTAGCACCCCACCGGTCCTGCCGGAAGCGAATGCGCGCGGTGCGACGATGGCGCGATGTCGATCCGGCACATCGCCGACGGGCACGCGGCCGGTCGCGTTCCCTCCATGCGCGCGTTTGGCCGTGTCACGCATCAAGCCTATGATCCCGACGCATTTCCGCGCGGGGCACGGACAGGACACGCCGCGATGAGCATCACCGAAATCTTTCTCCTCGCGATCCTGATGATCTTCGCCGTTCCCTATGTCGTCTGGCGGGTCTTCAACCTCGATTATTATGCGCCGCTCGTCGTGGTTCAGATCGTCGCCGGCATCCTGCTCGGCCCCGGCGTCCTCGGCGCGGTCTTTCCCGACTATTACAAATTCGTGTTCAATCCGCCGGTGATCCAGTCGCTGAACGGCATCGCCTATTGGGCGGTCATGCTCTTCGTCTGGATCGCCGGCATCGAACTGGATCTGAAAAAGGCGTGGGTCAATCGCCGCGAGACCGGCGTCACCGCCGGGCTGGCGCTCGGCACCCCGCTAGTGTTCGGCTGCGTGATCGCCGCCGGCCTCTTGCATTATGACGGCTGGATCGGATCGGCGGCGACGCCTTTGCAATTCGTCTTCGGCATCGGCATGGCCTGCGCGGTGACAGCACTTCCCATCCTGATCCTGTTCATGGAAAAGCTCGAGATCCTGCGCCAACCCATCGGCCAGCGCATTCTGCGCTATGCCAGCCTCGACGATATCGCGATCTGGGGCGTGCTCGCGCTGATCCTGCTCGACTGGACGCGCATCGGACGACAGGGCGCGTTCCTCGTTGTTTTCGCCGTGGCCAGCTACCTGTTCCGCAAACTCATGGTCGCGGTTCCCGAACGCGACCGTTGGTATCTCGGCTTGATCTGGCTCGCTTCCTGCGGCTTCGCCGCCGATTGGGCCGGGCTGCACTTCATGGTCGGCGCGTTTCTGGCCGGCGCCGTCACCGACAGCGACTGGTTCGACCAGAAACAAATGGACTTCATGCGCCACCACGTCCTGCTGGTCGTGATGCCGGTGTTCTTCCTCAGCACCGGTTTGCGGACGAACTGGGACGTCGGCGGCACGGCGGTGTTCGTCGCGGCAGGATTGTTGCTGGTCGCGTCGGTCGCCGGCAAACTGGCCGGCATTCATCTCGCCGGGAGAATTCTCAAATGGGAGCCCGGCGAGGCCTCGATCATCGGCTGGCTGTTGCAGACCAAGGCGCTGATCATGATCATCTTCGTCAACATATTGTTGGACAAGAATCTCATCACTAACGAGGCGTTCACCGCGCTGCTGCTGATGGCGGTCGCCAGCACGATGCTGACCACGCCGGTGGTCTATCCGATGCTGCAGAACGTGAAGGCGCTGATTTTCAAAACGAGCTGAACGGGAACAGCCGGACTGGCGCCGCGCGTCAGGTTTTCGGTTTCGTCGCGCCCTTGGTCAGACGCCGCCGGTTGGCCCGCACCTTGCGGCGATAATGCGTGAGCGTCTTCGACGCCGCGCCCGCCGCCATGCTGCCGAGGCCGCCGCTCATCGCCAGATTCTGCAACGAGACCGCCGAATCGATTTTCTCGCTGACCATCCGCCGCGTTTCGGCATCCGCGCCGGCGCCGCCGCCGGCGATCTTCATCACGCGCAGCGCGATGACCGACGATGCTTCGATCCCGAGCATCCAGGCGTCCCAACCGAGACGAAGCCACGCATTCCGTGCTGTCATGTGTTTCTCGGTGAAATGAGGGGAGCGGGGGCGTTCCCACCCTATACACCCTCACGCCGAAAGCGCGCGTCCTATTTGAGGACGCCTTGCTCGCGATAATAACGGGCGGCGCCCGGATGGAGCGGCGTCGGAGTCTCGGCGGCGTGGCGGACGCTGTAGAACACGTCCTGCGCCGCCCAGGCCCGCTCGCTTGTCTCGTTGAGCGCCTTGGCGAGGCGGTAGGCGACATCGTCCGGCAGGCCCTCGCTGATGACGAGATCGAAGCCGGGATTGGTGACCGTGAGGCAAGGCTCGGTGTTCTTGATGCCGCGCATGAAGTCGGGCGCGATCGTCGTGATCGGGGTGCAATACTCGCGCTCAAGTTTTTCCGCGATGTCGCGATCGAGCGGCAGCAGCACCCAATCGCCGATATGCGCGGCGATCCCGGCCGGCCCCGCCGAGGTGTCCGTGCGAAGGATGGCATTGCAGGTGCCGTCGACGATCGCCGGCAGCGTGTCGGGATGGGACGTGATGAGGCTGCCGCCCCAGGCTTCGATATCGCGCATCAGCTCGATGCCGTAATGCCGGAGATAGATTTCGGTGACGAAACCGGGCCCATAGGAGGGGAACTCGATCGACGCGTGCAGCACCGGTTTCTTCCGCGCGAGTTCGGCAAAGGACCGCACGCCCAGATCGGCGCGCACCATGTTGAAGAAATGCTGATCGGGACGCACCAGCCGCGCCAGCGCGCGAATGCGCGATGCCTTGCCGTCCGTATAGGGACCGACCGATTTTGCCGCCATCGCGGCGCCGACCGTCAGCGATACGGCGACGTCAGCTTCGCTGCTGGAGACCCGATACATCGGATCGTTAAATCCGCCCGCGCGCGTCGTCTCGACCACGAACCCGCTATTCTCGAACGCCTTGCCCGCCCAGGTGATCGATTTCCACCACTGGCCGCCGCCGTTGGAACTCGTGACCCTGATCCGGTCCGCCATTCAGCTTCTTCTCACGCCGCGAACGCCGGCATGACCTGTTCCTTGAACAGACCAACGCTGCGATGAAGCTGCGGCAGGTTGTCGATGTCGATGAGAAACGCGGAGGTCATCACCCCGACGCCGACCGCCGCGAATTCGCGCATCTTGCGGGTGACGGTTTCCGGGCTGCCGCAGATCATGTCGTCGGGGTTGCGCGCGATCGCTCCGGTCGGGTTCTTGGCAAAGAAAGCCTCGGCCTCCGACCGGGCCTGCGCGTCTGTTTCCGCTACATGCAGCGCTTTCCCCAACCCGGTCCATTCCCGGGCGCGCGCGACCGTTTCCGCGTCGTGACCGGAGGCATCGAGCAGCGCATAATACTTGCCCAGAACGTCGCGCGCGGCCGTGGCGTCTTTGATCGCCGTGAACAACGGCCAGCCGCGTGCGGCGCAGTCGGCAATCGCCGCCTGATTCATGGTTCCGCGTCCCATGATGGGGCGCGGCTTGCGGAAGGACGACGGATTGACGGCGGTCGCGAGCGTTCCACGGTCCGCGCCGGCCACGTATTGGAGCGGTCCGCCCGTGCCGTCATAGGCCCAGATGTCGAGGGCCGACCGCAGCCCCTCGTCGAACAGCCGGTTGCGCTGCTCCAGGTCGCGCCCGAACGCTATCAGGTCGGTGTCCTTGAAGCCCGAGCCGAAAACGACGACGAACCGCCCGCCATTCAATTGGTCGATCAGGTTGCACGATTCGACCAGCCGCACCGGATGATGCAGCGCCGGATTCACCGTGGAGAGAACGAGCGTCGCCTGCTTCAGCCGCGGCGCCAGCGCGCAGGCGAACAGGAGCGAATTCTGATAGCCCTGGTTCTCGGCGAGGTGATGCTCCGTCAGGGAGATCGCGCCGAACCCGCTGGCATCCGCGTCGAGCGCGAGGTCGGTCAGGCAGTTGAGGAGCGGAAGCTCGTTCCGTTTGTCTTGAATGCGGGTGCTGAGATGCATGCAGAACTTCATGAAGTGCTTCCCGTCCTTCTTATTGGTCAAACTGAGGCTGGCCGCGACCGCCGCGATCGGTAATGCCTCGCAGCAGAAGTATTAGATCATCGAGGTTCTTTTTGCCAGGGAACGGGTCGGGAAGCGGCGCCGGCGTTTTGCCGCTCGATCTTCTACTGCGGGCGCCACTCCCGAACCTTGTCCATGACAACGTGGCCGTCATTCTCCGGGCGCTGCGATTCGATATACTTTGCCCCCGGAATCACGGCGAAATTCGGATCGAGCGGGGGCACGTCGCGTCGCCTCGAATCATAGCCGGTGGCCTTCGATAACAGCGCGCCGATGCGCTGGGACGCGATCCAGTTGACGAAGACGCGCGCCGCGTTCGGATGCGGACGCCGATTGAAGACCGCGACGGTCGATCCGGCCGTGCCGAGATAGGCGGTTTGGGGCGTGTTGCCGATTTGCCGGACGTCCAGTTTGATGCCGGCCTGGATATAAGGCGCCAGATCCGACTGCGGCCTTCCGGCAATCGCAATCACCGCCTTGCCGCGGACGATCGCCTGCGCGGCGTCGTTCAAGCTGCTGACGAAGACCGGCTCCTGATCGACGATGAACGTCCGCAACCCGTCATCGCCGAGGACGTCCTTGAAAAACGGCAGGTAAGGCTCTCCCGGCCCGCTCATCCGTGGATCGAAGAACACGATCTTGCCCTTATAGGCGGGGTCGAGCAGAAGCTTCAGGCCTTGAGCTTTCGCGACATCGGGAGAAATCACGGCGGCGTTGTAGTAGGGAGACTCCAGATCGTTCACCAGGGCAAGAACGTATTTCCGGTCGATGTCGTAGAACCCGTTATCCCAGCCGCCCCAGACCTGCGGATCGTTGACCTCGGGCAGAATCAATTCCGGCCCGAGCGGATCGACCAGCTTGGATTCGACGAGGTTTCGGTTCGGACCGGAATTCCAGACGTCCCAGACATAGATGCCCGACTGGCGCTCGGCGACGGTTGCTGCGACGAACTTGGAGCTGTTGATGATCGACAGCGAAAGTTCGATGTCCGGAAAATCCTCCTTCCATTGCTTCAGCAGAAAATTACGCTGGTCGACGCGCGGCGCCATGCCGACAATCACGGTTCCCTCCGCCTTCGCGGCCGCAAGGGTTTTTTCCCATCGTTGCTTCCAATCCTCTTGGGCGCGCGCGACGCCGGCCACGGCGATCAGGGCGAGCGCCGCGCATGACAGGCGCCTCAACCCGATGAACATGTCAGTCACGTTCGTTCCTCCCGACGGCTGGCCGAAATTTAGTTATTTATAAGCGTTCGCGCAGGGTTTCGTAAGCCGGCTATCGAGGCGATCGCACGGAGAGCCATTTTGCTTGACGCCCAATCGGGCGGTGACCATCGTCTCGTCCGGCACCGATGCAAGCGACGCTGCGGTGAGTGACGACTCTCACAGAGGAATGATCATGGCGACGCCGCATCGGATCGATGTCCATCACCACCCGACGCCGAATAAATCGTTGCGGTCGGGTCGCGGCGCCTCCACGGGCGGCATGCGGGAATGGAGCCCCGAACATTCGATCGAGGACATGGACAAAAACGGCGTGGCGACGGCGATCCTGTCGGTGCCGAACCGCGGCGCCGTGTGGAGCGATCCGTCGCAGGCGCGCGGCCTCGCGCGCAAATGGAACGAGTTCCTCGTTCGGCAGGGCCAGGACCATCCCGGCCGCTTCGGCGTCTTTGCCGCCGTGCCGATCCTCGACATCGACGGCAGCCTGCTGGAAGCCGAATACGCGCTCGATACGCTGAAGTGCGACGGCATCATGCTGTCGACGAATATGGGCGATAAATGGCTCGGCGATCCGCACTATTTCCCGCTGTTCGAGGAGCTCAATCGCCGCAAGGCGGTCGTCTACACCCATCCGATCAGTGCAGACTGCATTCAGAATGTGATGATGCCCGAGATCGACGATGCGCTGGTCGAGTTCTGCGCCGACACGGGGCGTGCGATTGCCCGTCTGCTCTTTTCGGGCGCCGCGCACCGGTTTGGCGACATCGACTTCATCTTCAGCCACGGCGGCGGCGTGATGCCGTTCATTCTGGATCGCTATGTCGGGCATGCGGCGCGCAATCCCGAGATGGCGGCGCGGGTTCCGAACGGCGTCGTGACTTACCTGAAGCGCTGGTACTACGACACCGCACAGGCCTCGCATCGCAACGCGATGGTCTCGATCCGTGAACTGATCGACGTGTCCCAGCTCCTGTTCGGGACCGACTTCCCGTTTCGCGACACCGCGGATCACGTGCGCGGGCTGCGCGAATGCGGCTTCTCCGCCGACGAACTGCATGCGATCGAACGCGGCAATGCCGAACGTCTTCTGCCGCGCTGGCGCGGGCAATCCGCGGGGGCCTGACACCGCGCGGCCTCACACCGAAAGCTGATACGTCTCCGGCCGCGCGTCGATCGTGTCGGCGACCGCCTTTGCCCAATCCGGCGTGTCGCGCGGCAGGAGGCAGGAAATCAGAGCTACCGATACCGTCTTACTGAATAAGTTCGAGATGCCAAATATCAAATTACAGTTCAGAAAACATTGTATCTTTTTCGGCCAAGAGATAATCGAATAACTGTAAGAATGCCTTCGTAGATTGCGACAACAGCATTTTTTCCTGAATTCCGCCAGTCCCTGCCGCAATCTCAGAAAACGACCTCCCACTACCTCCATCCGGGCAAAAGATCGTATCCCAGTAAAAGTCGCGTCCACCGCGAGGCCCATCCGCAAGTACGCCTACGGTATCGCCTACAAATGTCACGACTCGTTTGCCATTACAGTAGGCAATTAGGCATCGCGCGATAGCTTGCTCCCCAGCCCACTCGACGCTCTTCACAAATCCGACCGGTCCGACAGCGTCCCACATAGGTTGCGTTAAGCCACCCGGAAAATTTTGATCCTTAAATTTTTCTAAAATGAGCGCCGCGTGTTCGACGACGCAGGGCGCCATTATTTGTCGATACGCCGACATAACTTTATGCCGAACCATCGTCTCGAGATCCCGCTCTAGCGGTTCTGCCAAAATTGCATCATGAAACTCAAATTCAAAGGCAGACCGAACAGACATGGCGGGATGGGTACCGTTCGCAGGGAGCGTCATGTCCAAAAGCGTAAGGACTTCCTCACGCTTGAACAAACTTGACGTGGCATATCTGATTTTTTTTGTCCTCATCAGAGCACCATTTGAGCGAGGACATCGGCAATTTCTTTGCCAAGTTTTTCTCCGGAAACCGGTATCACATCGATACGACGCGAATTAAATAACTGGGTCTCAAAATCCGAAGGATTAGGGTAGATGATGTAAGCGCGTTTGCCCGCAAACGATTGCGGTAAATCCCGAAAATGATCCGTTACCAGCCGAAACAAGTAAGCGACGTTAGCGTCGCGAAAACTATATCCGATAAAGAGTAACGCTCGACCCAGGATATCTGATCTAAGCTTCAGGTCGAGAGGGCCCTCTAACCTCATTCGCCTTTCGTAATCTGATTCTGAGAGGACCATTGTTTCTGGTCGTGCGAAATCCCCATGAAACTTTACGACCTGAGTATCAGTGGGCAAATTGCTGAGGTCATGCTCTGAACGCACTGCAGTAATCGATCGGCCGCTTAGCTTTAGCCGTCGCTCGAGGAAATCATCATAATTTGTGGTATAAAAAAGATGACAATCTTTTAGTCCAACGAGCGCGGTCAGAAGCTCCGCTCTTTCAAGGTCGGCGTCCGAAGGGTTCATTCGTTGTACGAGCCAGTTGATCAAAGGCTGGATCGTGTCTTCTTTCGTTCGAAGGTATTCAATAATCTGCAGGTCAGTCCCTCGAATTCTCAGTAATTCAGGATCATCCACGCCAAGCAAATGAGCCGCTTGATCGACGAGTTCTCTCCATGAGGGACCTCTAATTGTTTTTCCATCAGTTGACCACGTAACCGACATTGAGGCGCCGGCTCCAACGAAAGGAATGACCCTTCCTTCACGATAGAGTCTGCGGAGTTCGGTTGGACAGGCAGGTGTGCTCATTGTGGCTTCCGTGCAATGAATCGCGTCATTGAGTGCGAGTGAGGTATTAGGTTATGTGGATGTACTTCATGTAAATCAGTGTCGGACGAACGCAGAATTTCCCAGCCGTCATAGAACTTCACATATTGACTGTGACTAATCAGGCAGGGGTTAAATCCGGGATGGGCAGTCAAATCCTGTGCCCGAGAGTTAAACGCACAAACGATGTGAAGTCCGCCTAAACGTGTCGCGTTCTGTAGTCGTTGAATTACCTTGGCTATATTTTGTTCACTATCCAGGCAATGAAAAAAGCCGTAAGCAATAACTAAATCAAATTTTTCAATTCCGTAGTCCGCCTCTCCGACATCACAACACTGCCAGTCTATGGGGTCGTGGGGGAAAGCATGCCGTCCATTCGCTAGCGCTAGCTCCGAACAATCGACGGCAACAACTTTGGCGCCTCGGCCGGCGACCGCGTGGGCGTTTTTTCCCTCTCCACAGCCGGCATCTAAAACAGTAAGTCCAGATAGCGATGGCAACAATGTGAATAGCTCAACAATCAAGCTGCCCGGCTCCTGTCCCCAGAAACAGGGGCAGCTTGCGTATCCGTTGTCGTATCCGCCGTTAGTCACTAGGCGACCTCCAATCTCGTAGTTGGAGCTCCTCAGCCATCCGCATGAGCGCGCCGTTAAAATTGGCGACGCCCATCCAGTTGTAAAGCACTGCGTCTGCGGCAGCCATCAGATGAGGAATTTCACGCTCCGTAGAGCCATTCATAATCTCAAGAAAATTGTGAGCTGTGATCGTATTTTTTCCCTTGTATTCACGATCTTTATAAAATTGAAATGCGGTGTCGGGTGCGGCATAAACGAACACGACAGCTACGGGAACATCCGAAAAGTTCTTGATAGCTTCTAGCGTGCTTAGCTGTCTAACGCCGTCTATTACCACGCGTGACGCGTCTAGTTCACTCGCTGCACGCAAGAGAGCTTTGGCCAATCTCTCGGGTCCTTTATCCGTCGAGATAAATTTCCACGCCAGCTTCTGAAACTGTTTGCGCGATGTTCCAGGTATGGGCCGGACTTTCAGTAATTTCGCGAGAATTCGTCCACTGTTAACCTCAGCATATCCGAGGCGCTCGGAAAAATATTTTGTTGCGAGTGATTTGCCAGAGCCGATGCTGCCGACCACAACTACAATATGCGCCTTTTGGAAGGGACGTTTCCGGAATACTTTGAATGTTGGTTGGGCGCGAACGACTTCCGGAAAAAATTGTCTCCAACAAAGCTGCGACCAATATTCGTATTCATTCAAATCGATAACGTCACGCTTCGTATCAAGCCAACGCAATTGGTTGACCGAGGCCTCCCCACGAGAAACTTTCTTCCATGTATCCCAATCCTTGATCTTATATCTAATTACGATAGCGACGTGCCTGCGTCCTACCTCGCTCGAGTCATCATTGATCACGCCCAAAAGTTGAAGTCGTGAGGTATCGCGATTTCGAACCAACTTGTTACCCGACAGTTCTTCATTCAACTCCCGAATTGCGTTCTCTATCACACCGGCGTCTTTATACGAGAACAACGTTCGATCTTCTTCCGTTACATGGCCTCCGAAGCCAATGCAAAAGCTGCCCCGCAAAAACTCTGCGACTCGTGAGAAACTGCCTCGCTTAAATGCGAGGACTTGCGATCCACATGTTACGATTACGTAAGTGACGACCTGCTTATATCCGTCAGCACTTTCGGCCATCGTCCGTGGCATGTACTCAAGAGGGCCACGCGTGAGCCTTCGGATCAATTGTCCACGGTCAAGTCGCAACCCTTGAAATTTCAATATGCTTTGAAAGCGGTGTTGTGGGAGGACAAGGACGTGCTCGTTCGGTGGCGGTGGCTGCCTTCTCCGTGCCGTATAGACCTTGAATAAGGGGCGATCTGCATGAAAGGTTGGCACGGCATCGTAATTCGTGTGGGGTATTAGTAAGTCTCGTAGGTAAAACTTCCCCTTCGCAGTTCGTACAAAGACTGAATTGTCTTCATTTTTTATAATTTCGATACTGAGGCGAGCCTGAAGGGATTTTTGTGGTGTTCGACTATTCATATTATCGGAAAACAGATCACTCTCTTGGGCAAGCGTAATGATCTCGGCGGCAGAGAGTGGCCGAGCGTGCCTTCGTATTATTTGCTCTGCAGCCCACAAGTAGGTGAGTCGATCTGGCGCCATTTAGTCTCCTAATGACATTGGAGACTACAATAACGTAGGTGCAAGTAGCCACAGGGTGGGTGCCCTGTCGCTGAAGAAAGCCAAGCTGCTTAAAACTTAACGGATAAAAGCGTCCCCGACTCTCACACCGAAAGCTGATACGTCTCCGGCCGCGCGTCGATCGTGTCGGCGACCGCCTTCGCCCAATCCGGCGTGTCGCGCGGCAGGAGGCAGGAGAGCGGGCGCATCCGGTAATTGCGCTTATCGGTCGGCGGGTCCTTGCCTTCTTCGAGCGCGCGCGCGGTCGCCATCAGGCGGCGGCGCGTGTGCATGATGAGCCCGTCGGTGCTGCCCAGCGATTCGCGCGTGCGGTCGAAACGTGCGCCCATGCTTTCGGTGATCGCGGTGTCCTGGTCCTGGAAAATCTTGATCCGCTGCCACGGCTGTTTGACCGGCGGGTAATCGGCGGGGGCGTAGCCGTTGCTCTTATTGTGCGCGGCGGTGAACGTGCCGGGGGTGAGAAGCGAATGCATGCCCCACCCGGTGAGCATGTTCTTCAGTTCGGTATCTTTCAGCGGCCGCACCGGATGCCATGAGAAGGCAAAGCACCAGGTCTTGTCGTCGTCCGACGGAACCCAGGCATGGCCGCCGAACGGCGCGTCGCCGGGAAAGCCCGGAATGGTGGTGAAGCACGGCAGCATCCATTCGCCGATGCGCCAATAATGGTTGGCCGGATCGGCGTCGCGCCGCGCGCTGTGCAGGATGCCGCCCGGCACTTGCACGACCTCGATCTTGGGGTTCGGGTCGTCGGCCATCCACTTGCCGGATTCGTATTTGCCGTGCGAGGGCGAGGCGTTGATGGTTTCCGTCCCGTGCAGGAAATTGAGATGGCTCGAATCGAGATCGCCCTCCATGCCCTGCGTCCAATGGCAATCCTGATAGCGCTTCGAGGCATAGACGTGGCTTTCGGGCACCAGGTTCCATTCGAACTCGGGGAAATCCGGTTTCTTGTCCGGCGGGCCCATATAGGTCCAGATCACGCCGTTGCGGTCGACGCAGGGATAGGCTTTCTGCTGGATGCGGTCGCAGAACCGCGTCTGCGGCGGCTCGTTCGGCTGGTCGAGGCATTTGCCGTCGACGTCGTATTTCCAGCCGTGATACCAGCACGACAGGCCGCCATTCATGTTCTTGCCGTAATAGAGCGAGGCGCCGCGATGCGAACAATGCTCGCCCAAGAGGCCGACGCGGCCGTTGCTGTCGCGGAACCCGATCAGGTTTTCGCTGAGCAGCCGCACGCGCACCGGCGCGCCGTCGGCTTCGAGTTCGCGCGAGAGCAGCGCCGGGATCCAATAGCGCCGCAACAGGTTGCCCATCGGCGTGCCCGGACCGGTGCGCGAGAGGAGTTCGTGTTCGTCGCGTCTCATGTCGGCTCTCCGGGATACAGGCCTAGTTTGGTGAGGAATTCGATGGCGTGGCGGTCGTATTCCCACGGCGCCTCGAGCATCGGCGCATGCGCCACGTTGTCGATCGCGCGAAGCTCGCAGTTCGGGATGAGTTTCTGGAGGACGAGGGCGCTGGGATAGGAACGGTCTTCCTTGCCGGCGATGATCATCGTCGGCACCGACATGTCGCGGTAATAGGATTCGGGATGGCGATGGGCGAGGCCCTGATTCATCGCGACGATCGAGGCGAGCGTGCCCGCGTTATTGAGCTCGACGATCATGTCGGCGTAATACTGCATCAATGGATTGGCGCGCACCGACGGCGCCAGATGATCCAGCACCTGCTCACGGCGCAGGGGCAGGCCCTCGGTCTTGTAGCGCTCGACCCATTTGAGGAAGACCTCGTTCGAGGCCGAATAGCCGCAGCCCGAGAGGATCAGCGCCTTGATGCGTTCGGGATGTTGATGCGCCATCGCGGTCGCGATTCCGGCGCCCATCGAATTGGCCTGGATGATGAGAGGCCCGTCGCTCACCCGGTCGACCGCTTCCCAGCACGCGCTTGCCTGATCGGCCGGCGTCACGCCCTCCTGAATCGCGGGCGAGCGGCCATAGCCGGCCACGTCGATCGCGATGGTGCGGAAATGCGCCGAGAAATGCGCGGTCTGAAACAGCCAGAGCCGGTGATCGTCCGGCGTCGAATGCAGAAACAGCATCGGCAACCCGGTCTTGCCGATCTGCTCGAAATAAAGCGGTCCAGGGACGTGCCGCGCCATTGGGGCCCTCGCTCGTGGGATCGTAGTCGAAGACTACAATAGGGGCGGGGTGCCGGGCAATGAGGGGCTCTTTTTCCCCATCATTCCCGCGAATGCGGGAATCCATGTCGAGATCGTCGCCTGACATCTCACGCGAATTCGCGGCAAATTCTAGGAATATTCGACGCAAATCCGTTCGTTCCGGCTTTGTTAAATCGCCTTAGGCACTTTGTGGGGGCGAAGTTATGACCCGTGTCTGGATTAGTATCGAATGCCAAGCGTTTACGCGACCAACCCCGATGCCATGGTCGGATTGGGCCAAGCCGAGATCGATCAACTCATTGCACGGCACGGCGAATTTCTCGTTGGTCGGGCGAATGGTCGTCAGTGTGTGCTCGCGTCGAGGGATGTCAGCCATCGCGTGTTCAGCCGCCAGGATCTCTCGAGGGCCGACTTCACCAACGCCAAGCTCGTCGGCGCGTTGTTCGAGGGAACGAAGCTGAGTCGGGCGATTTTCGCCGGCGCGGATTTGACCCAGGCGAATCTCGATCATGCCGTGCTGTCTGGCGCCGATTTGCGCGGTGCGATTTTGAGACGGGCACAACTCAACTACGCGATCATGCGGGAGGCGGAATTCTCCACCCCCCTACCGTCGATGGTTGAAATCTGCGGTGCGGGCGGCGATGCAGGTCGCTACCTGCGGACGGATTTGAGCTTGATGCAGGCGGCCAATGCGGATTTGAGCCTCGCGAACCTCGCCGGCGCGGCAGTGATCCGCGCCGATTTCACCGACGCGATTTTGTGCGGCGCCGACCTCTCGCATTGCGATCTGCGCAACACCGACATGACCGGCGCCAATCTCGATGGCGCCAATCTGTCGAATGCAACCCTGTTGGGGGTCAATCTGCGAGGCGCCGTGCTGACGGGCGCGGTCCTGACCGGCACGAATTTCGACGGCGTCAATATCAGCGGCGCCATTTTCGATCCCGTCGTGTCGGCAAAGATCGTCAGTGGCGGTGATCAGGACAAGGTGGAGGGTGCCTATCGGACGCCATCCCCCGACGAAATTGAAGCGATCTTCGCTCAACACTTGAGCTGGATCGAGAGTCGCGGCCAGACCGGGGCACAGGCCTGTTTGCAGAATTGCGACCTGAACGGGCTTCGCCGGCCGCGCGCCGTCTTGTCGATTGCCAATCTCGCCGACGCCCGTTTGGCGGGGGCCGATTTGACAGGAGCGATCATGCCGATGGCGGATTTGAGCGCGGCCGATTTGCGCGGCGCGCGCCTGGCCGCCGCGGATTTGCGGGGGGTGCGCCTGACCCGCGCCCATCTCAACAACGCCGATCTGTCGCGGGCCAATCTCGCCCCGCTGATCGCGGTCGGCGACCAGAAACGCGACATTGTGGCCAACGGCGAACGTGCGAAATTCCGCTATGCCAATCTGGCGGCAATCGATCTGCGCGAAGCGCAGCTCACCGGCGCCGATTTTGTCGGCGCGAATCTGACCGGCGCGGATCTGCGCGGCGCCAATCTTTCCGAGGCCGATTTCACGGGAGCGACGATGGAGGGCGCACGCCTCGACGGCGCGACGCGCCGCGGCAGCAAAGGATTGAACTGATCCCGCCGCGGGCGCCGTCGAAGCGCGTCGCGCGCGCTCGAACCGTTCCGTCGTTCCATTCCAGCACTCCACGGCTTATCTTTGCAGTCCCGTAACGTCCTCCCGAGAAGCCACCATGCCAGCCCGGCGCGCGCCGCGCCCTTCGATGCAAGCGACGATCGAGGTTCCCGACGAGGCGTTGCTCGGCTATCGGCTGTGGCAGGTTCATGCGCGCTGGCACCGGCAGCTTGAAAAGCGTCTCAAGGAAATCGGCCTTACCCATCTGCAATATGTCCTGCTTGCCGCGACGCATCGGCTGATCGTCGACGACGAGACTCCGTCGCAGATCCGGCTCGCCAATTTCACCAAGGTCGAGAAGATGATGGTCTCGAAAACCATCCGCGCGCTGGAACGGGCGGGGTATCTCGCGCGACGGCGCAACGCCGCCAATCGTCGCGCCAATCAGATCGAGCTGACGGCGAGCGGGTTGCGCCTGCTGCAAACGGCGTTCGCCGCCGGGGTGAAGGCGCATGGCGTGTTCTTCCAGGCGCTCGGCCGCGATTGGCGCAAGCTCGATGCGATGCTCGATCGGTTGATGACCGACTAGTCGGGATACTTCTTGTTGGCCGCGTCGACGAAACGGTTGTCGAACGTCGCCGCGAGATCGACCTTGTCGGTCGGCTTGAGACGCCCGGCCGACAGGAGCTGCTGATAGGTGTTCTTCACCTCGTCCATCGTCACGCGGCCATCGGCGACATAGGTGTGCAGCGCTGCGGCGAGGCTGCGCTTATAGATGTCGGGATTGCTGCCGTAATATTCGGGCGGCACCGTCGCGAAGATTTTTTCGGGCCCCGCCTTCTGCATCCAGTGCAGCGTGCGCACGATCGCGTTGACGTAAGACTGGACGAGGTCGGGGTGGGCCTTGATGAAATCGGCGCGCACGAAAGAGCCGCCGAACGCGGTCGGGCCGCCGTAGATGTAGTTCTGGCCCGCTTCCGTGCGCATGTCGATGATCGGCACCACCGTGCCGGCATCGGTCAGCGTCGTCATCACCGGATCGGCGATGATCAGGCCGTCGACCCGGCCGGTCGTCATCGCCGCGATCGCGCTGCCGCCCGAGCCGATGCCGATCTCCGATACGTCGGACAGATCGAGTCCGGATTTCTGTAAGACGATGCGCAGGATGTTTTCCGTCGCCGAGCCCGGCGCGGTCACGCCGATCTTCAGGCCTTTGAGGTCGAGCGGCCCGTGATATTTCTTGGCGAGATCGGGGGCGAGGGCGAAGACGATGCCGGCCTTGTTGACGTCGAGCACGACCGTGACGAGGTCCATGCCCTTCGGTTGCAGCACGATCGTATATTCGAGCGCGCCGAACATCATATCGGCGCTGCCGCCGACCACCGCGTCGACCGACTTGGTGCCGCCCTCGAAATCGAGCGCGTCGACGGCAAGACCCTCGTCGCGGAAAAAGCCCAGCCGCTCGGCCAGTGTCGGCGGCAATTGCCCGATCAGCGCCTTGCCCGAGACCGCGAGGGTCAGGGGTTTTTGCTGCGCTTGCGCGGGCAGTGCCGCCAGCGTGGCCAGGACCAGCGCCGTGATGATGGCTTTCGACGTCATTCGGTTTCCCCCGCGTTTCGCGCGATAGTAAACTCCCACTACGATCGGTCAAGCAAACCGGCTCGTCGCGATCGCGCAGGCCGGTGCTATAATCGCGGGTAAAGCGACGGGGGGAATGATGCCGGATTGGCAATGCGAAGCGGACGTGGTGGTGATCGGTTCGGGCGCGACCGGATTGCCCGCCGCCATCGTCGCGCGCGAGGCCGGCGCCTCGGTGATCCTGGTGGAGGCCCAGCCGCATATCGGCGGCCACGCGATGGTCAGCGGCGGCAACGTCGCCCTGGGCGGCGGCACCAGCGCACAAAAGAAATACGGCATCGTCGACTCACCCGACCTGGTGTTCCAGGACCTCACCGACTGGAGCGTCGTCGAGCCCAACGGGTTTCCCGATTATCGCTACAACGACCGCGAGATCATCCGCGCTTTCGCCGATTACAGCGCGCCGACCTATGAATGGCTCGCCGCGCATGGCGTGATGTTCATCGACGCGCCGCCCGACAAGCGCGGCGGCAACGCGGTCGGCAATTCGGTGCCGCGCGAGAATCATCCGGCGGTCATGGACTGGGCGATGGTGCAGACCGGCAAGCCCGCGCGGCTGGAAACCCAGGCGACGCGCTGCTCGGGCAACGGCTTGATGCGCCCGCTCGAAGCCGCGGCTTACAAGGCCGGGGTCGAGATCATGCTCGAACATAAAATGACGGCGATCCACCGCGAAGCCACGGGCCGGCGGCGCGTCACCGGCATCACGGTCGAGCATCGCGGCGCCGCGCTCGATATCCGCGCGCGCAAGGCGGTGATCGTCGCGACGGGCGGTTCGACCGGCAATATCGAGTTTCGGCGCATGTTCGATCCGCGCCTGACCGAGGAATATTGCGGCCTCGCCGGGATGCCGTGGTCGGATCAGGACGCGAGCGGCGAGATCGCCGCGATGGCGGTCGGCGCCTCGCTGTGGGGGCTTTACAACCAGACCGGCGAATTCGGCTCGGGCATCACCAAGCCGGGCAGCATCGGCTGCCAATACGGTTACTGCCATCTTCATTGGGGCACCGGCAGTCCGATCTTCGATCGCATCCGCGCCACCGGCCTCGCGGTCAAGGACTGGCAGGACCTGATTCTGGTCAACATGCTGGGCCAGCGCTTCTACGACGAGACGAGCGGACAATTCACCGCGAACAATCACGGCTCGATCGATCCCTATGTGCCGAACGATTGGCGCAACGCGAGCGACATCGCTTATAAGCCGAACAATCTGATCAATGCCGCGATGGCCGGGATCGGCGATGGGCATAACGGCGGCGGGCCGATCTGGGCGATCTTCGATGCCGACGCGGTCGCGCGCGAGGAATGGAAGCCGGCGCCGCCTTATGTCGATATCGATGGGGGTTTCTTCTTCAGCGCGCCGAGCCTTGCCGAACTCGCTCAGAAGATCGTGATGAAATACCAGCGCGTGGCGATGCCGCCGCAAGCGCTCGAGGAAACCGTGAAACGCTATAACGGCTTCGTCGATGCCGGCCGCGACGCGGATTTCGCCAAACCGAAGCCGCTGCACAAGATCGCCAAGGCGCCTTTCTATGCCGCCTGGGCGACGCCGGTCATTCACGACACGCGCGCGGGCCTGCGCATCAACGCGCGAACGCAGGTCGTCGACATGAACGGGAAGGTCATTCCGGGGCTTTATTGCGGCGGTGAATCCGCCGGCGGCTTCAGCCTGCACGGCCTCGCGCGCGCCGCCTGCCAGGGCGTGATCGCCGGTCAGAACGCGGCAAGCGAGGAATCATGAAACGCATCGCGATCGCGCTGCTCGCGTTTGGTGTAGGCGTGGCGCCGGCGTCCGCGGCGACGAAGATCAATTTTCTCTACAACGCCTCAGCTTCGTTCACCGCGATCTTCGTCGCGCAGGATCAAGGGTTTCTCGCCAAGCACGGGCTCGACGTCGAATTCTCGCTCGCGCAAAGCGGCGCGGTGATGCCGCCCGCGCTGCTCGCCGGATCGGCCCAGATTGCCGCGCCGACTGCCGCCGTCTTGGTGCAGGCGAGCGAGGAAGGCCTCGATCTCGTGATGATCGCGAACAGTTCGGCCTATCCGTCGCCGCCGCATTCCGATGGCGTGGTGGCGCGCACGGGAAGCGGGATCAAGGATGCGCGCGACCTCATGGGCCGCAAGGTCGGGCTGCCGAGTCTGGGCGGTATCTTCGAAGTGCTGATGCGCAAATGGGCGCAGACCAACGGCGCCGACGACCACAAAATTCAATGGGTCGAGGTGCAGATCCGCCAGATGAACGACGCACTCAAATCCGGCCTGGTCGATGCGGTGGTGCCGGTCGAGCCGTTCTATAGCCGCATCGTCGATAGCGGCGCCGGTTACGACATCGGCGATTTCGAGGCGGTGGTTCCGGCCGGCACGACGCCGGTGCTCTATGCCGCGACGCGGGCCTGGGCGACCGAGAATGTCGCGGCGGTGCACGCGTTTCGCGCGGCGCTCGACGAGGCCATCGTGTTCATCCACGACCCGATGAACAAGGAATCCGTGCGCGCCAGCATCGTGAAATACACCAAGCTGCCGCCCGAGGCGGCGGCGACGCTCGCCATCCCGAGCAATCTCGAAGTGAAGGCCCGACCCGAAAGCCTCGCCTTCTGGATCAAGACCATGCGCGAGCAGGGCATCACGCACGGCAATCCCGATCCGGCGAGCCTCATCGCGCCGTAACGGAGTCGAGGCTTATTCGGCCGGCAGGACGTACTCGGTCTCTTTCAGCGTCATCTCGAACTTGATCATCTTGTCGTCCGACCGGTCGCGCGAGACGTGAAGGGGGTCTTTGCCCGCGGCTACGGCGTCGATCGATTCACGCAGCTTGCGGCGCAGGATGACGATGCCGCGATCGGATTCGGCGAGATGCTCGCGCGTGCGGTCGGTGATGACGCCCTGGGTTTCCTGCGCGACGCGATCCTGTTCCATCGACGGAATGTTCCAGTATCCGTCGTCGACCCGGGGATAGACACCCGGCTGCTTGTTCGTGAAGCCCTGGTTCTCATACTCGAAGACGCCGTCAGCCTTCGGGAAGAAATTGATGACGTAGCTATGGGTCAGATTGTCGTCGATCGGTACGCGGAAACGCATGTCGTGGCTGGGCAGCACGCCGATGCGCGGCGTCGTCGAAATCCGCGAATGCGACGGCAGCACCATGTGAATGATGCGCGGCGGCATTGCCTCCATCTTGAGGATGCATTTGAAGCCGTAAGGCGTGTCTTCGTAGTCGTAGCCCTGCGGCGTCTTCATCGCCATTTTCGGATAGACGCTGGCATGGAGGAACGGCAGATGCGGCAGGTCGGCGCCGTTTTCGGCTTTCTGCAGCCAGTTGCAGTAATCCTCGTTGCAGGCGAGGACGCGTTTGCCGTCTTCGCGGAACAGCACGTCGTATTTCGGGAAAGCCGGCGCGGGCTTCGGGCCGATATAGGCGAAGGCGAAACCGCCGACATCGCGAATTTCATAGGCATTGGCGCAGACGCGATCCTTGAACGTGCTTTCGGGACGCTCCGCCGGGGTTTCGAGACATTGTCCGTTCGGCGCGAAGAGCCAGGCGTGGTAGCAACAGCGCAGGCCTTCCTCTTCGACGCGGCCGTATTCGAGTGAGGTCAAACGGTGAGGGCATTGCAGATCGAGCATCCCCAACTTGCCCTTGCCGGTGCGGAAGACGACGAAGTCCTGACCCAGCAGGCGGACTTTCACCGGACGGTCTTTGATATAATCGCTGAACTGAACCGGCCACCAATAGCGGCGCAGCATTTCGCCGCCCGGTGTGCCGGGGCCGACGCGGGTCATGATCTGGTTTTCGGCTTCGCTCAGCATGGCGGATACCTCATCGTGAGGCCGATATTTTAGCGCCCGGTCTCGCGCCGAAACAAGGTTTGGCCGCTGACGGTCGGGAGTGGGCGATCCGTTTGCAATTCGCGACTCATCCCGGCAAGGTGCCCCGACGTTGGCGGGGAGGATTTCAGGATGCGGTGTTGGGCGGTTGCGTTTGTTGCTGCGTTTTTAGCCGTCGGGTCCGCGCGCGCGGATGAGACGACGCTGATCTTCGCGACCGACGGTCCGCCCGACACGCATATGGCCGTGCGCGTGTTCCATCCCTGGAGCGATCACGTCAACGAAATCGCCAAGGGTGTCCTGAAGCTCGACGTGCGCGACGGCATGTCGATCGTCAATCCGACGAATTTCTACAATCGCGTTCTCGAGGATGTGGTCCAGATCTCGTGGGGCAGCATCGGCAACCTGGCCGGTACTTTTCCGCTGACCGAATTCACCGCTCTGCCGTTCCAGGCCGAGCGCGCCGAGGACGCCTCGGTCGCCTATTGGCGCCTCTATAAGACCGGTCTTCTGGACGGGAATTTCAAGGACGTCGTGCCGATCATGATGTCGATCTACACGCAGGAGGTCGTTCATCTGACCAAGCCGCCCAAGTCGATCGAGACCCTCGCGGGACTTCGTATCATGGTGGTCTCAAAAACGGCGTCGAACCTGATCAGCCGATTGGGCGGATCGCCAAGCTCGATCCCGTTGCCCGATCTGTATTCGGCTCTCCAGCATGGAACCGTGGACGGCACCTTGATCGCGTGGACGGCGTTTCAACCGTATCGGCTCGCCGAGGTGACCACCTATCATTACGAGACCCAGCTTGGCGCTTCGCCGGGCATGGTCTTCATGGCGCGCAAGCGTTACGACGCCTTGCCGGCAACCGTGCGTAAAATCATCGACGAGAATTCCGGCGAAGCGATCAGCCGGCAACTGGGTAAGGCCCTCGACGAGTTGTCCGAGGAAGCAAGACTGAAAGCCAAGGCTCAATCCGGTCAGGTGGACGTCTTCGCGACCGAAGCGCAAGCCGCGAAATGGCGCGAACTGACGGCGCCGGTCACTGCGGCTTGGGTGAAGGAGACGCCCGGCGGCGAGAAAGTGCTGTCGACCTTCCGTCAGATTCTGGCCGATGTGAAAGCCGGCAAGTAGCTCCGGCTTTCGTCAACCGTGTTTAGGGGCGAACGGGTGGCTGCGCCGCGGGAACGGCGGTCTGATCGGACACCGGGGCCTCGAGATTTCCCGCGGTTGGACCGTTATCGCGCGTCGAATTGATGTCCTGTTCGATGCCACGATTGCCGCCGCCGCCGCTTTGACTGCCGATCGTGACCGCGCATCCCGGCAACGCCACGATCACCATCCAAATCAGAAGGCTGACACGTTTCGTCATCGCACGCTGCCCCTGTCTCATTCGTGCCAGACGCGGCGTCCGTAATTCGATCGATCGTGTCCGCCGCCGTCACCGGAATAGTAGCCGCGCCCTCCGCCGCCATACGGCGCGATCACGCAACCGGAAACGGCAAAGAGCGTGCAAGCGAGAACGATAAGCATTTTGATTTTCATGGTCGTCTCCAGAACTGCCGCAAAGTCGAAGGAATCGCCGTTTCGCCGATCAATGAACGGCGATATCGACAACCCGGTTCGCCGATGCGGCGACGTCGTTCGCGGTGGCCAGGTTTTCGCGGGTTTCCCCGGTCCAGCGCGTCTCGACCCGATCGGCCGACACTTTGCTGCCATAGACAAGAGCATCGCGCACGGTGTCCGCGCGCTGATGGGACAGATGCATGTTGTAGTCGTTGCCGCCGACCGTATCGGTCCTGCCGACGATCGTCGCCACGGATTTCGGATTGGCGCGCATGTACGCGCTCAAATCGGCAACGATTTTCTGGCCGTTGGCGTCGATCACAAAACTGTTCGTATCGAAGTTGACGTGATACCAGATTGCCGAAGGCCCCGGCGCGACCGGTGGCGGGTTCGAGGCAACGGCTTGCGGGGGTGTCTGCGTGCAGGCGCCAAGCGCGGAAACGACACCGATGGTTGCCAGGGTGCGCCATGAGATCATGCGTTGCGACATCGGTGTCTCCCAATCTGAGTATGAAAAGTTTTCGGCCCGTGCACATGGCACGTTGCCACGATCAAACCCTAGGGGCTGTGACGCTCACCCGGATAGGATCGGAAACTACTCAGCGGTTCCGATGGCGGTGCGACGATCAGCTTTCGGAATCGATGCTCAGAATCGATCGCATTTTCCGCCCCAATTCGGCGGCCGTGAACGGCTTGGTGATGAGCTCGACGCCCGGATCGAGCATGCCGTTATGCACGATCGCATTGCGCGCATAGCCGGTGGTATAGAGCACCTTGAGATGGGGCCAGCGGGCGTGTACTTCGTCGGCAAGCTGTCGGCCATTGAGTCCGCCCGGCAAGCCGACATCGGTGAAAAGAAGCTGGACGCCGGACGTGACTTCGAGCAGCCGCAGGGCAGCCCGGCCATTCTCGGCTTCGATCACGCGGTAGCCCAAATAGCGCAATGTTTCGACCGTGAAGGTGCGAACGTCGGGGTCGTCCTCCACGACGAGAATAAGGTCGTGGATGGGGCCATCATGGGCGTGCGCGGCATGCTCGGAACTTTCATCCTCGTGGAGTTCGCCAATAATCCGCGGCAGGTAGAGCTTAACCGTCGTGCCCTGGCCGACCTCGCTATAGATGGCGACATGTCCGCCGGACTGTTTGATGAAGCCATAGACCTGCGACAGGCCGAGACCGGTACCGTGACCGATGTCCTTGGTCGTGAAAAACGGATCGAAGGCCTTTTCCATGACCTCTTTCGTCATGCCGGCGCCGGTGTCGGTGACGGCGATCGAGACATAAGGTCCGGGCTTCATGCCGTCATGCAACGACGCATATGATTCATCGAGAAAAGCGTTGGCGGTCTCGATCGTCAGTTTGCCGCCGCGCGGCATCGCATCGCGTGCATTGACGGCCAGATTGAGCAGCGCGTTTTCGAGCTGGTTGGCATCCGCCGAGGCCCGCCAGGCGCCGCCGCTGAGCACGGTTTCGATCTGAATCGATTCGCCGAGCGTGCGATGGAGCAGTTGCGACATACCGCTGGTCAGTTTGTTGACATCGATGGGTTTGGGTTCGAGCGGCTGCCGCCGTGAGAAGGCGAGCAATTGCTTGGTCAGGGTGGCGGCGCGCTGACCGCCATGCGTCGCCCGCTCGATATATTGCCGTAAATTCTCGGGCGTTGCCTTTCCGCTTTCGAGCCTGTTTTGGGCAACCGAAAGATTGCCGAGAATGATCTGCAGCAGATTGTTGAAATCGTGGGCGACCCCGCCGGTGATTTGTCCGATCGCCTCCATTTTCTGGACCTGGCGCAGCGTCTCTTCCGCTTTTTCGCGCTGAACGATCTGGCTCTGAAGCTCGTTGTTCGCATCGGCGAGCGCACTGGCCCGGAGTGCAAGCTCGTCATTCGCCCTTTTGAGCGCGGATTGCGCGATCGCGAAAACGATGACGACGAGGAGCGTCAGCAGGACGAGCAGGCCGAACACACCATAGCGTTCCAACCGGGTCGCGAGCGGCTCGGCGACGGCCCGCAGATAGACCATGCCGAGCCGGCGGCCATCTTCCACGATGGGAATGGTCGCGATCAGCCGGCCCTGTTCGAGATGGGTTCCGGGCGGCGGCGCCGTGGTCGGCAAGGGCTCCTGATCGCCGCGCACGAAATTCGCGAACAGCGCTCCTTTGCTGTCATAGACGGCGACGACGTCGATTTGCGCGTTCACGCGCAGCGCATTCACGTATTCCTGGGCGGCGCCCGGATCGTCGAAATCGAGCGCGGCGGTAACCGTCGACGCCAGAATTCGCGCCTCGACCTCGACCTCGGCGATGCGCTGACTCTGATAGGAGCGTTCGCTGTAGAGGGCGATGACCAGGCCGGCGAGCAACAGAACTGCCGCGCCGGCAGGCCCGATCAGCGGCGTGAGCTTGACGAAGCTCCAATTCGATCGGTCATTCATGTCCGCTCTCGTCGCTCTCTACGGTCGCGCATTCACGGCCAGGCTCAATAATTTGGAACTGATTCCGAGTTTGTTGTCACTCGCGGCGTTGGGATTGATCTCGAACCGGACGCGATTATCGGCAAGCGCGAAATTGATGATCCCCTTCGCCGCGGCATTGGATGCCGAGTCGGTGACCGTCAGGACCGGCGAACCGCGAACTGCGTTGATCGTCTCGGCCACGGCGACCGGATCGGTGCTCCCGACATACATGATGTGACAGCCGGTGTTGCGGTCGACGGTGCGGAGGCGCCGCACCACGATGGCGCGATTGCCGATCTGCTGGCCCGCGACGGCCTGGTCGATCAGCGGTCCGAACGGATCGCTGCCGACGATACAGAGGTTGATCGGACTCTCCGCGGTGGCGAAAGCGGCATCGGGCCACGTGACGAACGGCGCGAATTTATAGAGATAGGTCGCCTTGATGGCGTATTCGAGGGAAGCGTTTTGCGCGCTCGATACCATGCTTGAGGCAAGCAGCAGGACGGCGGCGACAAGCGCTGTCGTTCCGGCTCGAATCAATATTTTCCAGCGCGCGGACGGCATTCGTCAGAAGCTCCGCCGCAATCCGAGCATGACGCTGCGGGGAATCTTGTTGTAGACGCTGAAGCCGTTCTGCGCCTCGTAATGATGGTCGTGAACGAGGTTCTGGCCGGTGAGCGACAATTCGAGCTCGGGGGTCGCCTGCCACGCCACCCGCGCATCCGCTTCGAAATAGGCCGGCAGATGAGCGAGGGCGAGGCTGCCGACCTGCCGCAAACCGACGTAGAAATTGAAGCTGTCTCCGAGCTGCCAATAAGAGCGGAGGAAAAGCTGATGGCCGGGATCGATGCCCTGCGCCGTCTGGATGCCGGCGACATCGTTGCCGCCCGGTTTCACATGCAGCGATTTGCGGATGAACGAAACGCCGGGTGTGAGACGCCACCAGGAGAAGGGTTTGTACTCGCCCCAGACTTCGCCGCCGACCGTATGGCCTTGCAGCGAGTTCGCGAAGAGGCCGACGGGTGCGCTGCCGCCGGTCAGGGTCGTCGTTCGGATATCGGTGTATTCGTTGTAGTACAAGGAAATCGACAGCGATGCCTGGTCCGAGAACTGCGTGCGATAGCCGGTCTCATAAGCGATCAGCTTTTCCGACTGGAAATTCGGCGACGGTCCGAAGAACGGCGGCAGCAGAACCAGATTGCGGTCCAGCCGCGATGGCGTTTCGACGGCGCGCGAGACCGAGGTCCACAGGAGGTTGCGCGTGTTGACCTGCCAAGCCAGCCGCGCGCTCGGCAACGGCTCGAAACCGCTGAAAGTGTTGTATTCGAGCTTCGTGCCGAGGGTCAGCTTCAAGTCGTCGAATATCTTGATGGTGTCCTGCGCGAAGACGTTGCTCAACGCGAGCGTCTGATTCCCCGGAACGATGGTGGCGACCGGGCTGAGCGGGGTGAATTTGTCGCTCCAGACGCGTTGTCCGACACCCCACACGACCTCGTGCCGTTCGGCCAACGGGATGACATGCTGGAACTGAATGTCGAAAGTATCGACATTGTCGAGGACGGCGTTGTTGGGCTGCTCGTCGGCGCGGTCGTAATAGCTTTGCAGTTCGAAGGTCGAGCCGTTCGCCAGGCGCCGGGACCAGCGGCCCAGGATATTGCCGCCATTGGCGCGGCCGCCGATGTCGAATTGATTCTCATAGGCGTCGCCCTGGAAGCTCAGCGTATCGACTTGCCCGTTCCAATCCGTGCGAAAGCCGACCTGCCGGCCGTTCCAGCCGTCATTGGCATTGCCGCCGGTACTTCTCAGATCGGTGTCGCCGCGGCCGAACCCCATCGCATAGGCGCGATAGGTACCGTTCGTTCCGAATTTGCCGCCCCAGCGGCCGGACCCGTTTTGATCGAAATTGCCGGCTTTCAGGTCGACCAGCCCGCCCTGCGTGTCGGCGGAATTTTTGGTGATGATGTTGATGACGCCGTTGACCGCGTTGGCGCCCCAGAGGGTGCCGCCCGGACCGCTGATCACTTCGATACGCTCGACATCGGCCAGCATCACATTCTGCTGGTTCCAATTCACGGCGTGGAAGAAGGGCGAGTAGACCGTCCGGCCGTCGATCAGCACCAGCAACTTGTCGGCGGCATTGGGCGAGTTGAAGCCGCGCGCCGAGATCGTGTAATCCTGCGAATTGATCCGCGCGACTTCGAGATTGGGCGCGAGACGCAGCGCCTCGGGCAGACTCGCGGCCCCGGAATTGCGAATATCGTCGCCGGTAATGACGTAAACGGCCGCCGACGCCTCGCTGAGCGCTTCGGGACGCTTCGAGACCGAGGTGATCTCGATATTCGACAGGTCCTCGATCGAGAGATTCTTCAGTTCTTCGAGCTGGGAGATTTCGCCGGCATGCGCGGCGGTACTCATCGCCGTGATCGTCGCCAGAACGATCAGGCTGTCGCGCAAACGACGTGCGGCCGAGGCGTTGTACTTTCGCTGTTCCCCGTATCCCCTCATTTGTTTCAAAATCCCGCGCGTAACCGCACCATCACCGAGCGGGGGATTTCCCGTCCGGGAAATGCCGCCGGGTCGGCAACTTCCTGGTGTTGAGGATGCAGAAGGTTGAGGCCTTCGAGCGATAGCTCGAGCGCGTTCGTCATGTGCCAGCCGATCCGTGCGTCGGCCTCGGTATAGGCGGCGAGGAGCGAATGAGCCGGGCGGCCGACCTGGCGTAGCGCGAGATCGAGCTCGACGGTCGGCGAGACATTCATCTCCGACCGCAGTTGCGCCTGATAGTGCGGGTCCTGGCCCAGCGCCTGGAACTGCGTGATATCGGTATTGCCGGGCTTGAGATGGTAGTGCTCGGTCAAGGCGCTCATGCCGGGCTTCAGACGCCACCAATCGAAGACGTTGTAGGTCGCCCAGGCCTCGACGCCGTAACTCGTTCCGGTCAATCCATTGCCGAGTCTGACGGGGATGACGGCGGTCGACGAAACGCTGTTGTCGGTCCTGATGTCGTCGTAAACGTTGTAGAAGGTCGCGATGGAGACCGACAGACGATCCAGCGGCTGCGCGCGGAATCCCAATTCATAGGCCGTCAATTTTTCCGATTGGAAGTTGGGCGCCGGAATCAGAATGCCGCCGCCCTGAAGTTCCCGATCGATCCGCGACGGCGTGCGGACCGCACGCGACACCGCCCCCCATAACAACGAATGATCGTCGACCTGCCAAGCCAGCCGAAGATTGGGCAGCGGATCGAAGCCGGAATAGCTGTTGTATTCGCCCTTGATGCCAAGCGTGAGCTTCAGGTCGGGTAGAAGCGCGATCTCGTCCTGCGCGAATCCATTGGCCAGCGTGATGGTCGAATTGGGCTTCGCGAAGAAAAAGGCTTGCGACGATACCAATCGATCCTGCCACATCCGGCCTTCGACGCCCCACACGATCCGGTGGATGTTCCACACCGTGAAATCTTGCTGGGCCTGAAGATCGAACGTCTCGAGCGCTTCCCGAAGGCCCACTTGCGACGCATCGTCCTGATTGTAGTAAGCCTGGATTTGTGCGGTCGATCCGTTGTCCAACGCGTGCGTCCAGCGCCCCAGCAGGTTTCCGCCCGTGCGTTTGTAGGCGAGGTCTTAAACAGCGTTCTCGTAGGCATCGCCCTGTACCGTGAAGCTATCGGTGCCGGCGTTCCCGTCGGTGCGGAAGCCTGCCTGCTTGCCCTGGAACCCGTCATGCCGCCGATCCGTCGTCGTCGCGGGATGTGTGGCGCCGCGGTCGAAGCCCATGACGTAAGCGCGATAGGTCAGGTTGTCGTTGACCTTGCCGCCCCACCGCAAATTCCCTTCTTTGTCGGCGTTGCCCCCGCCGATATCGACCAATCCGCCCTGTGTGTCGTGCGAGTCGCGCGTGATGATATTGATCACGCCATTGACGGCGTTCGCGCCGTAGAGCGTTCCGCCCGGTCCGCTGATCACCTCGATCCGCTCGACGTCGGCGAGCATGACGTTCAGCGATTCCCAATAGACCTGACCGCCGAGCGGCGAATAGACGGTGCGGCCGTCGATGAGAACGAGAAGCTTGTCGGCGGCCTCGATGGAATTTGATCCGCGGGCCGAGACGGCATATTGGTAAGCGTTGACCTGCTGCACATTGAGGTTGGGCGCGAGCCGCAACGCCTCGGGAAGGCTGACCGCGCCGGACCGGCGGATATCGTCATTGGTAATGACAAAGACCGCGGCCGGTGCCTGGCTCAACGCTTCGGGCCGTCGCGAGACCGAGGTGATCTGAATATTCGAGAGATCCTCGATCGAGAGGTTCTTCAGCGCGTCGAGCTGCGAGATTTCGTTCGCATGGACGGCCGTCGCCAGGGTCGCGACGACGACAACGACCGGCGCGCCGCGTCTGAATAACGCCGCGATCGCGAGCGATGCGAAAGGCCGGGCTTTCCCACGGATAGTACGCAGCTTTCGCCGCATCGTTCCCCCAATATTCGTCACCGCGTCGCCCCGGGCGCGTTCTCGCGCGAACCGCGAGCGAGCGGTCTCCTTTTTTACCGCGTCGCCGGCCGGCTTTTTGTGACCTTTTTAGGCCTAATCGCCTGCCCTCAAGGGTCGGCAGGCCACGCGTTCCCCGGGGACGGCCAAGCGACCGCCCCGGGGGCCGATGCGATCGGGCAAAGGGGCCCTAGGCCGCCTTATCGACCGGTGCGCCCTTTTTGAGTCGATGACCCGCGAAGGTGCGGGTTTGCGGCGCCGGCAGGCCTTCGCTTTTGAATTTCTCCATCAACGCGTCTTTGCGTGCCTGGAGGCGCGCGCCGAGGTCCTTGAGATCGATGCCGGCCGCGCGGGCTTCCGCGAACAGGCCCTCGGACCGCATCTCTTCTTCATGGACGTGGTGTTTGATCTGCTCGGACAGGACTTTGACTTTGGCGTCGTAAAATTCATCGTCCGGGCTGCCGGCCTCGATTTCGGCGATCAGCACCTTGGCGCCGTCATGCTCGACGTAAGCTTCATCCATCTTGTCGTCTTCGACGGCGCCTTTGCAGGCCGGATAGAAGATCTCTTCCTCGA
This sequence comes from uncultured Rhodospirillales bacterium, assembly GCA_903828515.1. Classification (GTDB taxonomy): domain Bacteria; phylum Pseudomonadota; class Alphaproteobacteria; order ATCC43930; family CGMCC-115725; genus CAIKMD01. Next base: position 509,334 of record CAIKMD010000006.1, read on the forward strand.
TCATCGTATGGATCGTCAGCTCGGTGCAGATTTGCTTCGCCAGCGATTGTTTGCGGTCGGCGCTCTTGGCGGATTCGAATTTCTCGAACAGGCCTTCGACCTTGCGGTGATCGGCTTTCAACAGGGCGATGGCATCGGGTTGGGCGGCGGTCATTGGTCTCTCCATTCAGCGGGTGCGCTAAGAACGTCCGGTCGCCCGTTCCGTTCCACCGCACGGAAAAGGGCCGCCCCCGATCGGGAGCGGCCCTCATCTCAGACGTTTCGTCGGCTCAGAGCAGCCACTCGCCGGTCGTCCCGTAATAGTCGTGGATTTCCTTGCCGAAAGTGCGCTCGCCCATATCGGGCCATGCATTGGCGTCGAAGCTCGGCGCGTTTTTCAGCCGTTCCACTGGGATACCGACGACATAGGCATCGCGGCGGGTATCGTATTTGAGCAGTTCCCAGGGCAGCGCGAACAACCGGCCGCCCATTCCGAGGAAGCTGCCGTAGTTCAGGACGGCATAGCCGACGCGGCCGCTGATCTTGTCGATCATGATCTCGGCGATGTGGCCAAGATTGTCGCCCCCGGTGTTCTCGACCTTGCTGCCGGATACTTTCTCCGACGAAATAAGGCGCGATGTCTCTTTGACGTTTGAGGTGGGTTCAACCGTTTGCATTGTTTTCTCCAGGGTGATTGGATTTTTGCGAGAAGGTGCGGCCCATGTGAGCCTGAGTAACCCGCTTCTCCGGCGATAGGTTGCAGGCGTCCGGTGGGCAATTTCGCCCATACGGTGAACGAGGCGACACATCGGCGGCGCCATCGCCGCAATCGTCTTGCCGTGGAAACTTGGCAAATCTAAGCTTCGGGAAATGGCGTGAAACGCCGGGTTTCGTCAGGGGGAAACACAATGTCGATTCGCTACATTGCCGTTTGTGCTGCAGTACTCCTTGCGCACCCCGTCGCGACGCGCGCCGACGATCATCTTCGCGTCGGGAAACCGGACGCGACCGGCTTCGACTTCGCGATCCTGCAAGTCGGCATCGATTCGGGCATTTTCCCCAAACAAAAACTCGAGATCGAAACCGTGACGCTCTCGGGGAGCGCGAAGCTGCACCAGGGCATGATGTCGAACGGAATCGATATCGCGCTCGGCGCCGGAACGGATTTCGCTTTCATCGCCAAGGGCGCGCCCGAAAAGGGCGTGGCGGCGATGGCCGGGGCGCCGTTGAACATCGCGGTGCTGGTGCGGCCCGACGGATCGATCAAATCCGTGGCGGACCTTAAAGGCAAAAAAGTCGGTGTCAGCAGCCTTGTGTCACTGACCTATTGGCTGGGCCAGCAATTGTCGCGCCGCCAGGGTTGGGGCAATGACGGTCTGGTCTTCGCCGAAACCGGCAGCGGCCAGGGCAGCATGGCGGCGCTGGTGTCGGGCAGCATCGACGCGATGGTCGGCTCGCTGGAGGGCGGCCTCGCGTTGGAAAAGGACGGCAAGGCCAAGGTCCTCGCCACGTTCGGCTCGATCGATCCGTTCCTCACCCACATGATATCGGCGACGAACGAGGTGATGACCAACAACCCCGACGCGCTGCGGCGTTTTCTCAAAGGCTGGTTCGCCACCGTCGTCTATATGAAGGAACACAAGGACGACGCGATCCGTCTCTCACGCACGGTCACGCAATTGCCGCCTGACATCGCCGACAAGGTCTACGACATCGAAATGCCGATGTATTTCACCGACGGGCATTTCGATCCGAAGGCGATCGAGGTGGCCAAACAGTCGATCATCGACACCGGTCAGGCAACGACGATGCCGGACAACAAAGTCCTCTTTACCGAGGAATTTCTGAACTGAAACGCGCGCGGCTTTAAGAGGTCTTTTCGGGCGCGCCGAATCCTTCGTGCGATTTCAATTCGCCGGCGAGCGCCTGGAGCGCGTGCTCCAGTGTCGGCGGCGCGGCCTGGGTAAAGCCGGTGCCGCGAATCGCGATGCGCTTGGCTTCCTGGCAGAGCTGACGCAGACGCGCGCCCGAGAACCCTTCGGTGCGGGCCGCGAGCGTGTCGGCGATGCCGTCGAGCGCAACGGTGGTTCCGGTCTTGCCGCCGAGATGGAGACGGATGATCGCGCGCCGGTCCGCCAAGTCGGGCAGGGGCACATGAATATGCACGCCGAAACGGCCGGGTCGCAGGATCGACGGATCGACCAGGTCGATCCGGTTGGTCGCGCCGATGACGATGACCCGCGAAAGTTGTTCGACGCCGTCGAGTTCGGCCAGCAATTGATTGACCACGCGCTCGGTCGTCATCGAGCCGTCATGTGCGCCGCGGATCGGCGTGATCGAATCGAGCTGATCGAAGAAGATCACGGTCGGTGCGACCTGGCGCGCGATGCGGAAAATCTGGCGCACGCCTTCTTCGGATTCGCCGAGCCATTTGGAAAAGATTTCCGGCCCGTCGACGGCGATGAAATTGACGTCGCATTCGTTGGCGAGCGCCTTCGCCAACAGGGTTTTGCCGGTGCCGGGCGGTCCATAGAGCAGCGCGCCGACATGCGGCGTCAGGCCCATCTCCGATAGAAGCTGGGGATTGCGCAACGGCTGTTCCAGCAGTTCCTTCAGTCGTTCTTTGACCGAATCGAGTCCGCCGACATCGCTCCAGCGCACGTCGGGCACGGTGATCAGGGTTTCGCGCATCGCCGATGGGCGAACCTGACCGACCGCGGTCTCGAAATCCTTGCCGTCGACACGCAGATTCGTCATGTCGATGCGGAAAGCGGCTTTCGGATCTTCGAGATTAAGCGTGCTGCGGCGCAGGGCGTTGAGGCCCGCGTTGCGGCACAATTCCATCAGATCGGCGCCGACGAAGCCGTGGGTGCGGCGCGCCACTTCGTCGAGCGCGACCTGCGCGTCTTCGGTCAGCGGCATCTCGCGGGTCTGGATCTCGAGAATCTCGCGGCGTCCCGGCGCATCGGGGGGACCGACGAAAATCTCGCGATCGAACCGGCCCGGACGGCGGAAAGCGGCGTCCACCGAATCGATGCGGTTGGTGGTGCCGATCACGATCACGGAATCGACCCGCGTCAGCCCGTCCATCAGCGAGAGCAGTTGCGTGACCGCGCGAATGTCGGAATGTGCGCCGGTCTCGCCGCGTTTGGGTGCAAGTGCGTCGAGTTCGTCGATGAAGACGATCGACGGCGCGTGGTGCGATGCCTCGCCGAAGATGCGGCGCAGATTGCCTTCGGTCTCGCCGGCATAGGTGCCGATGATGTCGGGGCCGTTGATGTAATAGAACTTCGCCTCGACCTCGTTGGCGACGGCGCGCGCCAGATGCGTCTTGCCGGAGCCCGGCGGCCCGTAGAGGATGATGCCGCGCGGCGGATTGATGCCGAGCTGGCGATAGACATGCGGAAATTTGAGCGGGAGCTGGACCAGTTCGCGTACCAGCTTGATCTGACGACCGAGCCCGCCGACATCTTCGAATGTAACCTCGAACGTGCCCTGGGGCACGTGCTCGTCGACATAGTGGAGTTTGACCTCGGTCTCTTCGGTGATGTAGCCGGCGCCGTCCGGCAACCGATGGACCTCGTAAGTCGTCCCGGCCTGCGTGCCGGGAAATGAGATATAGAGTACCGCGCCGACGCTCAACGGCGTCCGGTTCTCGATCAGAACCTGTTTCAGATGGGGAACGAGCTGGTGCGCGGTCGAGACGTCGATCGCCGGTGTGAGTTCGAGCCGCGGTACCGGCTTCACCTCGACCGGCTCGATCTCGATCGTCTCGTTGAGATGGGCCTTCAATGCCTGACGCAGGAAGCGATCCATGCGCACCACGCCGCGCCCGGCATCGGCGGCGAGCGGTTTGTCCAGCCGCGCGAGGATGGAGCGGCCACGTTCGGTCGCGACCCGGACGATCTCGTCCACCGCGAGACCATGGTCGTGCATCAGCGTCCCGTCGACCGCGATCAGCAGACGGCTCGCCGTCGAGTAGTCGTTCGACAGATGGTCGACCGTCGCCTTGAAGCGGCGGCGCGGATGCGCGTGAACGTGATCGTGGTCGTGATGGCCGTGGTCGTCGTGCGGCATGCGCCTATCGTCTCTTCAACATGGATCGGTTGGTTTAGCGTTTGTATTCGGGCGCATCTTCGATCTGCTCGAACCCCGAGCCGCGATCGACGCTGGTGGTGTGGAAAAAGTTCGGTTCCGCGGCGACGAACCGTGCCGGCTTTTCCATATCCTCGTTGACGTGCTGGACGATGATGCCCGGCTTGCGCAACGGAAGATTGAGCACGTCGCCGGCATTCCAATGATGCTTCACGCCATCGATCAGTGTGTAGCCCTTGCCTTCGAGGATATAGATCACCTGTTCGCCCTGGAACTTGAGGCGGCCGGAACGGCTACCGGGCGGAATCTCCTGTTCGAAGAACATATGGGTCGACAGGATCGTGTCCTCGATCGACGGATGGAGATACCACTTCATCAGGCCTTGCCGGTTCGTCTCTTGCGGGAGCTTCGATCCTTTGATGACCATGAGGCCATTCTTGCGGTTCTCGCGCTGCCGGTCGCGCAACGCAAGAAGCTCGTCCCAGAAATTGATCGATGCCAGACGCTGTTTGCGTTCTTCGGTGTTTCCGTCGTCGGCCATGGCGTTGGCTCCCTTTACTCATAGAGAAATTTTACGAATAGAGAAATTCCGCCCATGTGCGGCGGTCATCCCGTATTCCACGTTATGCCCATCCTAGAATAATATTCTAGCCGAATCTAATCTTGGCGCGACCCGACCGCCGATGATATCCTTGCGCTACAAGGATTGTTGAGCCGCGGGGCATCGACGCCCGGCTGAATGCCACTGTTTATGGGAAGAAACGCATGGCTGAATTCGAGCGCACCCGCACGCGGGAAAAGGAAGCACCGGGGCGCAGCTCTTACGAGCTTGCGATCCAACTGGACCGCGAATTCGCCGAGCGGCAGCTCATGGGCCGCATCGTCTGCAAGTTCGATGATTGCCCGCAGACGCTGACGCGCCAGGGACGGCTGCGCAACTATCTAGGCCTGACCACCAAGGACACGCCGCTCCAGGACTGGGTCGTGTTCACGCATGAGATTCGCACCGCGTCGGGCCGGCATCGGCATCAGGGCGGGCTGATCATCTACGTGATCGACGGCAAGGGATATTCCGTCGTCGACGGCGAACGCGTCGAGTGGGAAAAGGGCGATCTGGTTCTCCTGCCGCTGCGCGAAAAAGGCGTCGAGCATCAGCACTTCAATTCGGATACGCCGGAAAAGCCTGCGCTGTGGATGGCGTTCATTCACGGGCCGACGCGGGATTACGTCGCATCGGAGATGACGCAATCGGAAGTCTCGCCGGAATACAAGGCGGCCGAGGAAAAAGGCGGCCGTTAAAGTTCATCGCGGCAAGGGCGGGTCGAACGCCCGACGCGACGTTAAAGATAAACGAGGGGATGAAATGCCGACCGTGATTTCGCGCCGCGATGCGTTGGCCGTGTTGGGTGGCTCGCTCGCCGCTTTGGGTGTGCCGGGCGCGAGGGCCGCCGAGCCGTTGACGCTGATGCATGTCGGCGTCATTCCGATCTATTCCGTGGCACAACACTATGCGGCGGACGCCCAAGGCTATTTCGCGGCCGAAGGAATCGCCGTCACCTCGCAACCGGTTCAGGGCGGCGTGATCGGGATTCCCGGTTTGGTCAGCGGCAGCTTCGACGTGCTGTACTCCAATGCGATTTCGGTGCTGACCGCGCTCGAACGCGGAATCGATCTTCGCATCATCGCCGAGGGCACGCCGATTCCGGCCAAGCCCCCCGATGCCGACGCGCTGTTCAAGCGCAAGGGCGAAGACATCAAAAGCGGCAAGGATCTCGAAGGCAAGGTCATCGGCATCAACACGCGCTTCACCGCGCAGTGGCTGGTGATGCAGGGCTGGGTGAAAAAGACCGGCGGCGATCTTTCGAAAATCACCTATCGCGAGGTGCCGCTGCCGTCGATGCTCGACGCCTTGAAGAACAAGCAGGTCGACGTCGCGCTGCTGCTCGATCCTTTCATGTCGATTGCCTTCGCCGATCCGAATTACGAACTGCTCGGCTGGCCGTCGTCGGTCATTCTGCCGGAGTTGCCGAGCTCGCTGTGGATCGTCAGCGGCACGCTTGCCGATTCCAAGCCCGAATTGGTGCGCGGCTATCTGCGCGCCTACATCAAGGGCGTGCAATGGGTCAATTCCCATCTCGGCGATCAGGCCTATCTCGATCTCGTCGCCAGTTACACCAAAACCGACGTGAAGCAGCTCGCCAAGATGTACACGGCCGGCCAGCTCACCGAGATCAACGTCAATGCCATCAAGGGCCTGATCTCGGTCATGCAGGAATACGATCTGCTGAAAACCAACGTCGAAGTCGATTCGAAAATCTTCAAACCGTAATTCGATGGTCACCGGGCGATGGCCGACAAGCCGACGGTAACGCTGGACGAGCTGCAGGGCTGGATCGGCCGCGAGCATGGTCTCGCGGGCGTCGATGCGGTATCGCGCAACGACATCAGGCGCAAGCTCGAGGTCTATTGCTTCGACTGTCCGGTTCATTACGACGACGCGGTCGCGCGCGATCACGGCTATCGCGGCCTGATCGCGCCGGTCGCGATGACGGCGTTATGGGCGATGCCGGCTTATTGGAGCCCCGGCGAACCGACGATTTTCGCACCGGGCTTGCGCGAAAAGGCCGGCGGTTTGCGGGCCGACCTGCCGACGATTTATTCGAAGGCGGTCAACACCGCGACCGAATGGGAATTTTTCGAGCCGCTCTATGATGGCGATGCGCTCGAAGGAAACTGGCGTCTCGTCGAGGTGAACCCGCGCGAGACACGGCTCGGCATCGGCGCGTTTCTGACCGTCGAGACCACGATCGCCAAGACATCGGGCGAACTGGTCGCGAAGAATCGCAACGTGCTCTATCGCTACGACGACAAGCCGAGTGACACGCCCAAGGAAAAGCGCGGCGGGCGTCCCGATGCGACCCCTGCGGATCCGCCGATTCCGGTCGAGGAGACGTCGGCAACGATCGATTGGAACCGTCAGCTTCGTTTCGGCGATGTGAGCGTCGGCGACGCCATCCCGCCTTGTTCGATGTGGCTGAGCTATCAGCGCATCGTGATGAGCGTTGCGGCCGACCGGATGTTCGCGGGTATCCACCATAATCGCGAGCAGGCGCGCGCCTCGGGTTTCGCCGATATCATCTTCAACACGCGCGGTTACGATCTCTTCTTCGAGATGACGCTGCGGCGCTGGATGGGCCTCGATGGCCGGCTCGCAAAGCTCGGGCCGTTCCGGATGACCGGAAGCTCCTATCCCGATGACGTCATTACCTGCCGCGCGCGGGTGACCGAGAAGATGCCTGAGAATCGCGTGAAGGTCGAACTGGTCGTCGTCAACAATCGGGGCGAGGCGGCGCGGGGCGAAGCGGAAGTTGTGCTGCCGGTCTAATCGAAAACAGAATTCGTCGAGGGGGAACTGTTCATGTCGGGTATGTCTTTAAGAAAACTGACGCTTGCCGCTGCCGTCGCCACGATCGCCGCGACCGGTGCTCAGGCGCAGGAGGCGTCGCTGATCCTCGCGACGTTGACGCCGGCCGACAACCCGGCCTCGGTCGAGCTCTATCGTCCGTGGGCGCAGCGCGTCGAGGCGGCGAGCAACGGTACGCTCCGGATCGATGTGCGCGACGGCGCGGCGATCGCGAACCTCGCGAACGCGCCGGACCGCCTCGATCAGGACGTCATCCAGGTGACCGAAATCATCCCGGCGAGCCATCCCGGCAAGATGCCGCTGACCGAAATCGCGGGTCTGCCGCTGATCGCCAAGAACGGCGAAATCGCGGCGGTCGCGATGTGGCGGCTCTACAAAACGGGCTTGCTCGACGCCGAACTCAAAAATTACGTGCCGTTGTGGTTTCACACCTTCGGTATTTCCGGCATCCATCTCGCCAAGGAGCCGCCATCGGTCACCGATCTGCGCGGCCTGAAAATCTCGATCTCCAACAAGATTCAAAGCGACACGATTTCCGATCTGGGCGGCGCGCCGCTGTTCTTCTCGCCGCCCGACGTCTACGAGGCGATCAACCGCGGCACGGTCGCCGGCGTGATTACGTCGCTGAACACGTTCCCGCTGTGGCGATACGCCGAAGTCACCACCTTTCACATCGACGTCGCGTTCAGCACGCCGACAAGCATTTTCGCGATGACGCGCAAGCGCTACGACGCGCTGCCCGCGGCGGCGCGCGCCGCCCTCGACGGGATTTCGGGCGAAGAGCTCTCGCGCAGAGCCGGCAAGAGCTATGACCGGCAAAATCAGGAGCAGCACGATATCGTCGCAAAGGGAAAAGGCCAGACGATCGTGGCGCTCGACGCGGCGCAAGAACGGGTCTGGCGCGAGAAGACGGCGCCGATCGCTGATGATTGGGTGAAGTCCCATCCCGGCGGCGGCGACAAGGTTCTGAGCACCTATCGCGCGTTGGTGGCTGCGGTCGAAGCCGGCAAATAATCGAACGGAGGTTCGGATGAATTTCACGATTTCTCGCCGCGATGCGCTGGCAGGCCTCGGCTCGCTGGCGGCCCTGAACCTGCCGACGCTGGCACGGGCGGCCGATCCGCTTCCCGTGGTCCGGGTCAGCATCGTTCCGATCTACGCCGTCTCGCCGCATTTCGCGGCCCTGGCGCAAGGATATTTCGAGCCCGAAGGAATCGCCGTGACCACCGTCACGGTCCAGGGCGGCTCGATCGGAATTCCGGGGCTGATGGGCGGCAGCTTCGACGTGCTCTATTCCAACGCGATCACCAACATGACGGCGCTGGAACGCGGCATCGACATCCGCATCTTCGCCGACGGCGCGCCGATCCCGACCCAGCCGCCCGATCCGGGAGCCGTCATCATCCGCAAAGGTGAGCCGATCCGGACGGGCAAGGACCTCGAAGGAAAGGTCATCGCGATCAACGCGCGTTTCGACATCCAGTGGCTGGTGATGCAAGGCTGGGTCAAGAAGACCGGTGGCGATCTGAGCAAGATCACCTATCGCGAGGTGCCGCTGCCGTCGATGCTCGATGCCCTCAGGGCGAAGCAGGTCGATGCGGCGCTGGTGCTCGATCCGTTCATGACCATCGGCCTGGAAGATCCGGCTTTCGAGCGGGCGGCCTGGGCGCTGTCGACCGCGATGGGCGGCCTGCCCAGTTCGTCCTGGATCGTGAGCGGACAAACCGCCGATACCAAGCCCGAACTCGTCCGGGCTTATGCCAGAGGCTTTGCGAAAGGCGTGGCGTGGATCAACGCCAATCTCGGCAAGAAGCCGTTCTTCGATCTGGTCGCGGGCTACACCAAGACCGATCCGAAGCTGATGGAAAAAATGTTCGTCGCCGGTCAGCCGACCTCGATCGACGTCAACGGCTACAAGAGACTGATCGAACTCATGAAGGAATACGATCTGCTGAAGACGACCGTCCCGGTCGAATCGAAGATCTTCAAGGTTTAGGCACGCGCGGCGTTCAATAGGTCGCGCGGCCACCCGACAGGTCGAACACCGCGCCGGTGCTGAAGCTGCACTCCTCGGACGAGAGCCACGCCACCAGCGCGGCGATCTCGGCGGTTTCGATGAAACGGTTCATCGGGATTTTCGACAGCATGTAGTCGATGTGCTGCTGGCTCATCTGGTTGAAGAGGTCGGTCTTCGCCGCCGCCGGCGTCACGCAATTGACTGTGACCCCCGAGGTCGCCAATTCCTTGCCCGCCGATTTGGTGAGCCCGATGAGTCCCGCCTTGGCCGCGCTATAAGCCGGCGCGTTGGGATTGCCTTCCTTGCCGGCGACCGAGGCCATGTTGACGATCCGGCCATAGCCGCGCGCCTTCATGCTGGGCACGACCGCGCGCAGGCAGAGGAACGCCCCGGTTAGATCGACATCGATCACGCGGCGCCATTCGGCCGGTTCGTATTCCCAACTTGTCTTGTTCGGTCCGGTGATGCCGGCATTGTTGACCAGGATGTCGATCTTGCCCATCCGGGTATCCGCCGTTTTCGTCGCGGCATCGACCGATGTTTCCTGCGTCACGTCGACAACGGTGCCGTAAACCGTGCCGCTCTTGCCGAGCGCCGCAATGGCCTGCTCGATCGCCGCCGAATCCTGATCCCATATCGCGACCGCAGCGCCCGAGGCGAGCAGGCGTTCGGCGCAGGCATAGCCGATTCCGCGCGCGCCGCCGGTCACGATCGCGGCGCGACCGCCGAGGTCGATCTTGTTCATGGTGCGCGCTCCGCTCATGCGCCGAACTTGACCGAGACGGTTCCGAGCGCGCCGAAATCGACGTCGAATTTGTCGCCGGGCGCCGCCGCCACCATCTTCGAGAGCGCGCCGCTCATCACGAGATCGCCGGCACGCAGTCCGCCGCCGAAGCGGGTCAAGGCCTGCGCCAGCCACGCGACCGCGATGGCGGGATTGCCGAGGCACGCTGCGCCGTTTCCGCTTCCCGCCGGCGCGCCGTTGTGCTGGATGGTCATCGCGGCGTCGGCCAGCCCGGCGATGTCGAGCTTGCTGCGTTTACCGCCGGTGACAACGAGTCCGGCCGACGCGTTATCGGCGATGGTGTCCTCGATCTTGATGTCCCAGCGCGCGATCCGGCTGCCGCAAATCTCGATCGCGGGCACGACGTAATCGGTGGCGGCGATGACCTGTTCCGGGGTGATGTTGTCGCCACGCAGATCGGTTTTCATGACGAACGCGATCTCGGCCTCGATGCGCGGTTGCAGCACCGCAGTTTGCGACACCGTCGCGCCGTCGGCGAGGATCATGTCGGCGAAGAGCGTGCCGAAATCGGGCTCGTTGACGCCGAGCTGTTCCTGCACCGCTTTCGCGGTCAGGCCGATCTTTTGGCCGGCGATCGTGCGGCCCTGGCTTTTCCAGATTTCGACGGCCGCCTGCTGCACGGCATAGGCCTCGGCGACGCCTTTGATCTCGGTGCGCACCGGTTCGAGAAGAACACGCGTGCGATAAGCGGCGATGATTTTTTTGGCGATGTCGTCGGTGGCGGCCATGATCCGTGTCTCCTCAAAAGGGTCGGTGTAGCGTTATTTGCACAGGACGCAACGCTGGGGATCGATGCGGACGTGCACCGGTGCCCCCACGCTCACGCTCAATGACGGATGAACGCGGGCCTCGAGCCGGGTCTCGCCCCAGCGTAATTCCAGATCCTGGCAGAAGCCCAAGAACATGTGCGTGTCCACCACGGCCGCGCCGATATTGAGGCCGGGCAGGCTCTCCTGCGAGACCTGTACGTCCTCGGGACGGATCGAGATCGTGACCTTGTCGCCGGGGTTGAGTTGATCGGTCGTCGGCACCACCAGGTTTCCGCTCGCGGTTTCGATGAGGTAACCCGACGGGTCGGCGTGGCGCCCGAGGACTTTGCCCGAGACGAAATTCGTGGTGCCGACAAATTCGGCGACGAAATCGTTGTTCGGACGTTCATAAATGTCGCGTGGCGATCCGACCTGGACGATGCGGCCCTGATCCATCACGGCGATGTCATGGGACAGCGCCAGCGCCTCGCTCTGGTCGTGGGTGACATAGATGCTGGTGATGCCGACCTCGCGCTGGAGCCGTTTGAGCTCGAACCGCATCCGTTCGCGCAATTTGGCGTCGAGATTGCTCAATGGCTCGTCGAGCAAAAGCAGCGAGGGTTTGGCGACGAGCGCGCGCGCCAGCGCCAGGCGTTGCTGCTGGCCGCCGCTCAACTGAGTGGCCTGCCGGCTTTCGTAACCGCCCAGTGCGACCACCTCGAGCACGCGGCCGACTTCTTCCTCGATCTGCTTGCGTGAGAGTTTCGGCTCGCGCCCGCGTACCTGCAGCGGAAAGGCCACGTTCTCGAACACGGTCATGTGCGGCCAGATGGCATAGGATTGAAACACCATGCCGAAGCCGCGTGCATTGGCGGGCACGCGCAAGCCGGTCGCCGACGAGAATACGGGTGTCCCCGATACGAGAATCTCGCCGCTATCCGGTGTCTCCAATCCGGCGATCGATCGCAAGGTCGTCGTCTTGCCGCAGCCGCTGGGGCCGAGCAGGGTGAATATCTTGCCCTTCGGCACGGAAAAGCTGACGCCGTCGATCGCTTTGACGGATTTGCCGTCTGCGACGTAGCTCTTGCTGAGGTTGTTGACGTCGAGCATGGCGGACACCTAGCGCTGAATCCCGATCTTGTTGCCGACCTTGAATGAGGCGGCGGTCACTGCGACGCAGATCAGGGCGATGATCACGCCGACCACGGATGCCGATTCGAGCTGGCCGGACAGGGTGAAGTCGAACATCAGCAGCGCCATCGTCCGGGTTCCCGGTGTCGCGATCAGGACGACGGTGCTGACGTCGCGCAGCGTGCTGGCGAACACCAGCAGGAAGACCGAGGCGAGCATCGGCGCGATCAGCGGCAGGGTGACGCGCCGGAAGATCATGCCGAAACCGGCGCCGCACATGATGGCGGCTTCTTCGAGTTGTCCCGATATCTGGGCGATCGAGCCGCGCAGCAATTGCACGCCGATCGGCAATTCCTTGATGATGAGGGCCAGCAGCAACGGGACGATGGTGCCGTAAAGGACCGAGAGACCCGGCGTCTGGAGAATGAGCCCGAGCAACGTCACGCCGAGGATGAGGCCGGGAATCGCCCAGGGCAGCCAGACCATGAGGGCGGCGAGGCGCATGCCCCAGAGATTGGCGCGCACCAGGATCCAGGCGATCAGCGAAAAAATCAGAATACCGATCAACCCGACTGAGAAGCCCAGCGTCACCGAGGTGACCGTCGCGCGCAGGAACCGCGTATCGCGCAGCACGGCCAGCCAATGGTCTGCCGTCCACGGATGAGCGATGAAGAAGAAACCGAAGAGCTTGCTGAACGAGCCGAGGATCAGCACGAGAAGCGGCAGGAAAATCGTGATGCAAATGTAACCGATCAACACGACCGAAATCGCATAGGCCCACCAGGTCTTCTGCCGCGCCTGAAGCTTGACGCCGCGGCTGGTGATCGTCGGCCTTGTGCCGGCACGGTCGAGATAGGCCTGATAGAAAACGGCCAAAGCCAAAAGGATCGCGAGGAAGATCGTGCCCAGGGCCATGGCTTGCGGGAACAGCGGCGGCTCGAGGCTGATGAAGTCGTAAATCCGGGTCGAATAGACGTTGATGTTGACCGGCGTGCCGAGGACGCGCTCGACCTCGAAGGCTTCGAGGCTCTTGATCAGGGCGAGGACGAACGCCGTTGCGATCGCCGGAAGCAGCAGGGGGATGGTGATCCGCCGCAGCGTCGTCACCGTGCTGGCGCCGGACATATCGGCGGCTTCCTCGAACGACGCATCCAGTTGGCGCAGCGTGGGCCCCAGCAGGATGATCATGATCGGTATGGTGGTGAGGACGAGATGCACCCAGAGGATTCCCGGTACCGAATAGATCGAGAAGATCGCGCCGTGAACGAAGGGCAGCTTCATCAGCAACAGGTTGATCAGCCCGTAATGCGAATCGAGCAGCAGGATCCAGCCCATCATCATCGGAAAGACCGGAAGCAGAAATCCGAACCAGAAGGCGAGTTCGATGAAGCGGTGGCCGGGAATCTCGACCCGGATCAACAGCCACGCGATCAGGAACGCGATCACCGTGGCGATCGGCACGCGGATGGCAAGAAGGAACGTGTAGTAAATCGCCGACCAGGTGCGCGCGCTGGAAAAGACGTCGCGCCAGCCGTCGAGGCTCCATTTGGCGGCGGCGCCCATCGGGGCCACGTCGAAGCTCGACACCAGAACGAAGAGGACGGGCGCGACCGTCACCGATGCGATGCCCAGCAGGAACAGACTGCCCAGCGCCACGCGATAAAATCGTCCCGTCGACCAGGAGGGCTGCAGGCGGGACGTGTCGCTCATTTTCCGCCGATCGCTTGCATGACGCCGGCGATGACGACGGTGCGGACGTTGAGGAGCCAGTCTTCGCTGTATTGGTCCTGATAGGTCACGCCGGGCTTCGGTACGGTGAAGGCGGGTACGGACGGGTCGACCGCGACATCGGTCCGCCGGCTGATGACGTTGAGCGCCTTCACATAGGCTTCCTGTCCCGGCCGGCTCGCATACCAGTTGAGAAAGACGGTGGTCGCGTTGGGGTGCGGTGCTTTCTTCGGCATCAGGACGACGCTGAATCCGCCCGATATCGTGCCGGGCCCGTCTTTCATGTCGGCAGCGGCGAGATTGGTGACGCCGGCCCGGGCGAGGGTGCTGTAGTCGGAGGTGAGCATGCCCAGGGCCACGATATCGACGCCGCGTGCGACCCACTCGGCCATCTGCCGCGTGTTTTGCGAATAGACGACCTCCTGGCCGACATAGAGCGATTTGAGGAAATCCATGCCGAGTTGCGAGCCGATATAGCCGGCCATCTGCATGCCGGGCCCGCCACTGCGCGGATCAAAGACGACGATCTTGCCTTTAAACTTCGGCGCCAGGAGATCATGCCATTGGGTCAGCTCGCCCGGCTTGATCGCGTTGCCGTCATAGATCGGAACCGATGATACGTAGGATGCGGTCTGCAGCATGTAGCGCTGGGTGTTGTCGACCCATTTGAGTTTGCCGTCGTTCCAGTTCTTCGGATCGGTGACGCCGGGCAGGATCAATCGCGATTTCTCGTCCTCGAAGAAGCCTTCCTTCACGAGCGCGATGTCCGCGCTGCCGAGAAAGGCAAAATCGACGGTCACGTTGCCGCTGCGCACTTCGCGGCCGACGCGGCTCGACCGTTCGCTCGCGCTCGTGCCGAGATAGTCGACGCGGATTCCGGTGTCGCGCAGGAACCCATCCGCCATCGGACCGGCGAGTTCGGGCGGGCCCGCGATCGCGAGGCTTTCCTCTTTCTGTCCGGCCGCCAACGTGCGTTGCCACGCGGCGTCCGCGCCGGCTTGCCAATCCTGCGCCGACGCCGAGAACGCGCAGACGACCAGAAAGAGCGAAGCGATGAAGCCGGCACGGTACAGCATCAAGTTCAACCGGCGGGTTTCAGTTGCGGCAATAACCGATAGGCGTTCTCGAAATCGATCGCGCGCATGTCGGCCTCGCTGAACCCGCATCCCTCGAGGCCTTTGACGATGTCGGGCGCGGCGGCATAGGGAAAATCGGTGCCGAACAGCAATTGCGAGATCTGGATCGATTTGAGGAACGACGCCATTGTATAGGGCTGCGCCGAATTCGCGGTGTCGTAATAGAAGCGGTTCAGCGCGGCGATCAGGCCGCCCGGATTGTTCGCCTTGATCTCGTCGCTTGCCCGCGAAAAGGCGCGCAGGAAACGTCCCATCAGATAGGGGAACGTCCCGCCGCCATGCGAGAAGATGAAGCGGATGCGCGGATAACGCCCGGCCATGCCGGAGAAGATCATCTTCGCCATCGCCCGCGTCGTGTCGGTGTTGTACTCGATCAGCGAATCGTTCAACCCTTCGAGCATGTCGCGGCAGCAGGTCGGCGCCACGGGATGGGTATAGATGATCGATCCGCGCCGGTTGAGTTCCTCGAAGACCGGAATGTAATGCGGATCGCCCAGCCATTTGTCGCCGATATTCGTCATCAGCGCGACGCCGTCGCATTTCAGCGTGTCGAGCGAATATTCGATCTCGCGCAGGCTATCGTCGATATCGAGGATCGGCAGCGCGGCGAACACGCCGAACCGGCCGGGATGGTCGATCGCCAGCCGGGCCATGTATTCGTTCCAGTCGCGGGCGAGGTCGCTTGTTTCGCCCTTGTCGCCCGGCCACACCTGAACCGAATGCGGCAACGACAGCATCGAGGTTTTGACGCCGCCGCGATCCATATCCTCGAGCGACTTGCCGACGGTCCAGGTCGATTGCCATGAATATTCGCGATCGCGCGCATTGCGTGCCCGCAGATAGCTCGGCGGCGACGGGTGATGATGAACGTCGATCCGGTGGTTCGTCATGGCGTTCTCCTATGCAACCAAAAACATCAGGTCGCTCATTTGCCGCCGATCGCCTGCAGCGCCTGTTCCATCACCTTGGCGCGCACGTTGGTCAGCCAGTCTTCGGTATATTGATCCTGATAGGTGACGCCCGGCTTCGGCACGGTGTAGGCCGGGATGGAAGGATCGAGCGGCACGTCGGTGCGCCGGCTGCCGGTCTTCATCGCCTTCGAATAGGCCGCAGCACCAGGGCGGCTCGCGAACCAGTTGAGGAAGACGGTGGCGGCGTTCGGGTGCGGCGCGCCTTTCGGCATAAGTACGACGCTGAAGCCACCGGTCAGGGTTCCCGGTCCGTCGGTCGGCGAGGCGAGCATGACGTTGGTAATTCCGGCATCCCGCATCGTCGCATAATCGGCGGCGGGAACGCCCAAGCCCACCATATAAACGCCGCGCGCGACCCATTCGGCCATCTGACGGCTGCTGAGCGAGTAGACGATCTCCTGACCGACATAGAGCGACTTCAGGAAGTCCATGCCGAATTGCGATCCGATGTAACTCGCGGTCTGCACGCCGGGTCCGCCGCTGCGCGGATCGTAAGCGACGATCTTGCCTTTGAATTGCGGCTTGAGCAGGTCTTTCCACGCGGTCAGTTCGCCCGGCTTCACCGTGTCCCCGTCATAGATCGGAACGGTGGAGATATAGGCGTGAGTCTGCAGCATGAACTGCTTGGTGTTGTCGACCCATTTGTAGACGCCGCCGCTCCAGTTCTTCATGTCGGTCACGCCGGGCAATATCAACCGCGCGCTCTCGTCCTCGAAGAAACCTTCCTTGACGAGGGGAAGCTCGACGCCGCCGCTGAAGACGAAATCGAGCGTGACGTTCTTGCTGCGTGCCTCGCGCCCGAGGCGGCTCGAGCGGTCGCGCGCCTCGCCGCCCAGATACTCGATCTCGATTCCGGTATCGTGCAAAAACCCGTCGGTAATCGGAATCGCGAGTTCCGGCGGGCCGGCGACGGAAAGCCGCCCCTCTTTCTTGCCGGCGGCGAGGGTGCGCTGCCAATCGGCATTCGCGCCGGCCTGCCAATCCTGCGCCCATGCCGAAAAGCCGCCGGCCGTCAGAAGGAAGGCGGCCATGATGAAGGCGCGGCACAGCGTCGCAACAGATTGGTTCATCGTCGGTCTCCGTATTCTCGTGAAACTCATTTGCCGCCGATCACCTGCATGACCTGGTCGACCGTCTTGGCGCGCACGGTGGTGATCCAGTCTTCGTTGTATTGATCCTGATAGGTGATGCCGGGCTTCGGCACCGTGAAGGCAGGGATCGATGGATCGACGGCCACGTCGGTGCGCCGGGTGGATGTGTTCATCGCGTGGGAATAGGCTTCCTGCCCGACCGCGCTCGCATACCAGTTGAGAAAGACGATGGCCGCGTTGGGATGCGGCCCGCCCTTCGGGAGCTCGACCACGCTGAACCCGCCGGTGAGCGTCCCCGGTCCGTCCTTCGGATCGGCGGCGATCAGGTTGGTGATTCCCGCGTTGTGGAGCGTGGTGTAGTCGGCGGCCGGAATGCCGAGGCCGATCGCGTCGACGCCGCGCGCAACCCATTCGGCCATCTGTCGGCTGTCCAGCGAATAGACGACCTCCTGGCCGACATAGAGCGACTTGACGAAGTCCATGCCGAATTGCACGCCGATATAGGCGGCGGTCTGCACGCCGGGTCCGCCGCTGCGCGGGTCGTAAGCGACGATCTTGCCCTTGAACTGGGGCTTGAGCAGGTCCTTCCAGTTCGCGAACTCGCCTGGCTTGACCGTATTGCCGTCATACATGGGAACGGACGAGATATATGCTTGGGCCTGCAGCATGAATTTTTGCGTGTTGTCGACCCATTTGAGCGCGCCGCCGCTCCAGTTCTTCGGATCGGTCACACCCGGCAGGAGGAGGCGCGATTTCTCGTCGTCGAACAATCCCTCTTTGACCTGAGGCAATTCTGCGCTGCCGGTCAGGAACACATCGATCGTCACGGCGCCGGCGCGGACTTCGCGCACGACGCGGCTCGCCGTGGTGCGGGCTTCGCCGCCGAGATAGTCGACGGTGATGCCGGTGTCGCGGGCGAATCCTTTGGCGAAGGGTTCGGCCAGTTGGGGCGGGCCCGAGACGGCGACGGAGCCTTCCTTTTTGGCGGCGGCGAGAATTTTCTGCCAGTCGGTGCCGGCACCGGCCTGCCAATCCGCCGCGCGCGCCACGATCGGAAGGCCGGCGGCGAGAACGAATATCAGCGCCGCGGCGGCGCGGGTTCGTGCATTGGTTGAGATCAAGTCGCCCTCCCTCCGTTTTCTTTCCGTCTATCGCGCGTCGCGATTTTGATCGACGCGTTCTGTCACGCGGGCGCTTGGCGCGCTCGTTCGGGTTTCTAGTTGCGCGATACGTCGATGTTCAAGAAACGGCCCGCGTTGCCGCCGCGCAAGGCGGCGAGATGGTCCGATGACAGGTCGAGTTTATCGAACATCCGCGCCGAATTCTTCTGGCCGGCGGTGAACGGATAGTCCGATCCGACGAAAATCTGCGTGATGCCGAATGCCTCGATGAGATGCTTCAGCAGGCGCGGATCGAAGACGATGTTGTCGTAATAGAGACGCCGCGCGGTTTCGGCGGGCGAGGCGAAGGCCTTGCTCAGGGCCCCGACCTTCTGCCATCCCGTGTCGAGCCGGGGCAGGAAGGCGGCGAGGGTGCCGCCGCCATGGCTGAAGCCGATACGCAGTTTGGGGAATTTCTCGAGCACGCGACCGGTGATGATCGAGGCTGCCGCGAGACCGACATCGGTCGGATAGCCGATATAGGCGCCGAGCAGGGCGGGACCGACGAGGCGTCCCGCCACCGATGGATGAATCGCATGGACGAAAATCGCCAGATCGAGCCGCTCGGCCTCGGCGAAGAACACGTCGAAGATCGGATCGCCCGGCGATTTGCCGTTGATGTTGCTGCCGATCTCGACGCCGATCAGGCCGTCCTCGTTGCGCAGTCGGCTTAATTCCTTGGCCGCGAGTTCGGGATCCTGCAACGGCACCATGCCGAGGCCGACGAAGCGGTCCGGTGCGGCGCGGACCATGGTCGCGATCGCCTGATTGATCGAGCGCGACAGAACCAGGGCCTGCTGCGCATCGATCCAATAGGAGAGAAGTTCGGGCATCGGCGAGAGCGCCTGCATGCCGACCTCTTCCTCGTTGATGTCGGCGATGCGCCGCGCCACGTCCCAGCACCGGTTGTCGACGAGGCGAAATTCCTTTTTGCCGACCATCACCATCGCCTGATGGTCGGCGCGGTGATCCATCGACGGCCATTGATCGCAATTCGAGGGCGCGGCCGGAAATTCGCTCGGCACGACGTGGCAATGGACGTCAACGACTTTCATGCGTTTGGACTCTTTGAGTGTCGTCGCGACGTCAGGCGACGAGATGAGGCTGGGCTCCGAGGCGTTGCGACAACTTGCGGGCGGCAGCCCCGAGTTCGAGCGCGGGCTTGCCGTCCCAGGCGGGATCGAGGCGTCCCTGCACGCCGACCACGGCGATGGCGGCCACGATCTTGTTGTTGTGGTCGAACACGGGTGCCGCGAGCACGGCCCGGCCCGGCGCGATGAGATTTTCGGCGACCGCCATGCGGCGGGCGCGGAATTCGGCGAGCATCGGTTCGACGTCGGCCAGGCTGCGCAACCCGGCGCGCGCCGCCAGGCCGTTGGGGTCGGCGATTTCGGCCTGCATGCTCTCCTGGGTCAGGCGGCGATCGAGATAGGCCACGAAAATCCGCCCGAAGCACGAGGTGAGCAACGGCATCACGGTGCCGATGCGAATGGTCAGTGAGATGAGGTCGGGTGTTTCCGCCCATCGCACGATCGTCGGTCCATGATTGGCCCAAACCGCCATCGATACCGTTGTGCCGAGTTGGTCGCGCAAATCGTCGAGCGCGGCTTGCGCGATATCCATCACCGCAATCCGGCGCATCGCGGCCAGGCCGAGTTCCAGCGCGAACGGTCCCAGGTCGTAACGGCCGCCGCTCTCGTTTTGCGTGACGAGGCCGCTGCGGACGAAGCTGGCGAGATATTTATGCGCTTTGCCGGGCGGCATACCGACGGCGCCGGCGAGTGCCGTCAGGGTCAATGAACCTTTCGCCTGAACCAGAGCGCGAAGGAGAGACGTCCCGATCTCAACCGACTGAATGCCCGTGCTGACGGAGCGTTCGACGGAAGCGAGATTGTTGACAGTGTCTGGCATCCGTGTTGACCTAAAGAAACCTGTTACGCATTAAGTAGCATCTTTTTCCTAATGCGTAAACATGCTAAGACGCCAGTTCAGTTAGGGAAGGAAAACTAGAGATGCCGAGCGAAGTGCGGTCGCGATGGGTGATGGCGAATGGGGTTCGGACCCATTATTCCGAATCGGGCAACAATGGACGCGTGATTGTCGGGATGCATGGCGGCGGCGCCGGCTCCTCGGGCATGGCGGGCATGGGCCCCTTGCTGGAGCGGCTGGGTGACGAGTTCCACTGCCTGGCGCCCGATTCAGTCGGCGGCTTCGGTCTGACCGATCCCTATGTGCCGACTCCCTACGGCTTGATGAGCCGCGTCCAGCACACCGCCGATTTCATCGACGCGCTGTGCTTGCCCAAGGTCATCATGATCGGCAATTCGCAAGGCGCATGGGCGGCGGCGCAATACGCCATTCTCCATCCCGACCGGGTCGAGAAGATCGTCCTGATCTCGTCGCTTACCATCGCGAACTCGCTGAAGATCAAGCAGCGCCCGACCGATGCGCTGAAGGCGCTGAACGATTATGACGGCACGCGTGAAGGCATGCGGCGCATCCTGCAGGCGCTGATCATCGACCCCAAGCGCATCACCGACAAACTCATCGATGAGCGGCAGGCGGCGGCGACACGCCCCGGCGCGTTGGAGGCGTTCCGTGCTTTCGCCCGCAACGGCGCTATTCTGCGCGACAACCCGCTCTACGCGTTGCAGAATGACATGGCCGTGACGCTGCCGACGTTGACCAAGACCATTCCGACGATCTTCATCTGGGGCGACAGCGACACGTTCGCGCTGCCCGAGACGGGTCGGGAAATCGAAAAGCGCGTGCCCGATGCGAAGTTCCATTGGGTGCCGGGCGCCGGCCATCAGGTGCAGACCGACAAGCCGGACGAAGCGACGAAGATCATTCGCGCTTTTCTGTGATCGCCAAATCTGAGGTACCGGGATGCTGACCCAAGAGCAAAACGAACGTCTTACCAAGGTTGGCCCCGGAACGCCTTGCGGCAATCTGCTGCGTCATTACTGGCAGGCATTGTGTCCCGCCGGTGAGATCACGGCGGAAAAGCCGAAGAAGCGGGTCCGCATCCTGGGCGAGGATCTCCTCGTCTATCGCGGCGACGACGGCAAAGTCTCTTGCATCGCCGAGCATTGCCTGCATCGTCGCGCCTCGCTCTATTTCGGCTTCATCGAGCCGGGCGGCATTCGCTGCTGCTATCACGGCTGGAAATACGACGCCGAGGGCAAGTGCGTGGATCGGCCGTTCGAAACGCAGAAGGCCGATAATCTCTGCCTGCCGTCTTATCCGCTGCAGGAACTCGGCGGATTGCTGTTCGTCTATATGGGTCCGAAGACATCGGCGCTGCCGGCCTTGCCACGCTGGGACGTGATGGCGCGCGAGGACGGCAAGCGAACGATCGTCGTGTTGCCGGAACACACCTGCAACTGGCTGCAGATTCAGGAAAACACCGTCGACTCGGTGCATACCTATTACCTTCACGGCCACATGTCGGCAGTGAACAATCTGCCGACGCTCGCGACCGGGCGGTATTTCTATCGCCCGATCGAATCCTACGACTGGGGCCTGTGCGAATGGGGTGTGACGAAGACGCTGGTCTATGGCGGCGACAAGCCCGAGATCGAAGTTCGGCCGCCGCTGATCTTCCCGAATATCCTGCGCATTCCCGAAGGACCGCTCGAGGCACTGCATTTTCGCGTGCCGATCGACGACACCCATACGCGGATTTTCTGGGTCGGATTCGTTCCGGGCAAGGGCACGGGAACCACGTTCGAATACTCGCCCGATGAAGCGATGGAAGACGAAGACAAGCTGCTCCAGACGTTCTACGGCCAGGACCGCATCGTGTGGGAAACCCAGGGCGCGATTTTCGACCGGACGCTCGAGGTGCTCGGCGCGACCGACAAGGGCATCGTGATGTATCGGCGTATGCTGGCCGAACAGATCGAGCGGGTCGAACGCGGCGAAGCGCCGACGGTGGCGGTCGTGCCCGACGACGCGAAGGACACGATGATCACGTTCGAAAGCACGACACGGCCGGTCGCGGACGGTATCGAGCACGTTTTCGCCGCGAACTGAAGCCGGAACACCCTGCAGGTATTGAGGGAGGTCGTCGATGGCCGAGATCATGGGATTTGGCCTCAGCCATTATCCGGGGCCGCTGGTGCCCGTGGAAGCCTGGCCCAGCATGCTGACGCGCTGGGTCGAACTCGGCCGCGTGAAGGCGGAAGATTTCGCCGCGCGCGACCGCTGGCCCGAAGGGATGCGGCAGGAATGGGGTAACGACGAAGGCCAGGCCGCGGCGCGCGAACATCACAGCCGCCTGCTCGCCGGCTATCGGCGCCTGCGCCAGGAGCTCGATGCGTTCCGCCCGGACATCGTCCTGATCTGGGGCGACGATCAATACGAGAATTACAAGAGCGATTGCATCCCCGCCTTCTGCGTCGGTATCTACGACAAGGTCGTCAGCAAGCCCTTCGGTGGCGGCAAGGCGGTCTTCAAGACCGATCGCAACGTCTGGGATCTTTCGCCCGATACCGAATTGCCGATCAATTGCCATGCGGCCGGCGCGCGCGGTCTGTCCAAATCGCTGCTCGAAAGCGGGTTCGACATCGCATGGTCGACCGCGTTGCGTCATCCCAACGGGTTGGCGCATTCCTTCAACAACACCGTGATCTATCTCGATTACGAGAAGCGCGGCTTCGGCTTCGGCTATCCGATCATTCCCTTCCACATCAACTGCTACGGCAGTCAGCTCATCAAGACGAGCGCGAGCGTGGTGGGCGAGGGCAAGGACGAGATATCGCCGCCGTCGCCGAGCCCGGCGCGGTGCTTCGAGATGGGGCGCGCCACGGCGCGCTATTTCGCGAACTCGCCCTGGCGCGTGGCGCTGGTCGGATCGGCAAGCTGGTCGCACGGATCGCTCACGCAAAAGCATGGCCGCCTCTATCCCGATATCGTCGCCGACCGCGCGCGTTATGAGCAATTGCGCGCGAGCAAATTCGCCAACTGGGGCAATTACTCGCAGGCGGAAATGGAAGATACCGGCCAACACGAGGTCCTGAACTGGATCGCGCTGGCCGGCGCCATGACCGAACTCGGTCAGCGCTCCGAGGTCGTCGATTACGTCGAGACCTATGTGTTCAATTCGGCCAAGTGCTTCGCGTTCTTTCCGCCGGCCGACAACGGAGCGCGACGAGCAGCCCCGTGACCCAATTGGTCGCCGACAACGAGACGCAAGGCCTGAGCGGGCCGAAGCGTTCGGTCAGCATTGGCGTTCGCGTCCGCAACAGCCGCGCGAGCGGGGTGCTGCTCGTGGTGCTCATTCTTTGCGCGTGGGAACTCAGCGCCCGAACCGGATTCGTCCAAAGCACCAACTGGCCGCCCTTCAGCACGGTGATGGCCACGCTTGTCGTCGACGTCACGGACGGCGAATTGCTGCCGCTCATCCTCTCGACGCTGTGGCGGTTGGCGCGCGGGTACGGCATTGGCTTTGCCATCGGCATTCCGTTGGGCTTCGCCATCGCGCTCCTGCGCCCGGTGCGGTTGGTGGTGCGGCCGACGATCGAATTGCTGCGGCCGATCCCGATACCGGCGATCATTCCGCCGCTGATTTTCCTGCTCGGGCTGGGTGACTCGCTGAAGCTTTCGAGCATCGCGTTCGCCACGCTCTTTCCGGTCGTGCTCAACACCATCGCCGGCGTCATGGCGGTCGAACCGATTTACGACCAGGTCGCAAAGACCTTCGGCGTCTCGCGCTGGACCGCGTTGCGGCGCGTCGTGTTTCCCGCCGCCCTGCCGTTCGTTCTGGCCGGATTGCGCACCGCGCTCGGTCTCGCCGTCGTCGTGACCGTGGTCGCCGAGATGATCGTGGGTCAGGACGGCGTCGGTTATTACCTCGTGAGCATGCAATTCGCGATGCGCGCCGCCGATATGTATGCGGCGATCGTGCTGCTCACCTTGATTGCCTATCTTCTCAACCGGGCCTTCATCTTGGCTGAAGGACGAATCATTCGTTGGACGCGGCTGCGCGAAGCCAGCGGAGATGCATCATGAGCGTGACCGCCCTGCACCAGGTTTCTCCGGCACCGCAAGGCGCGAGACTCAGCATCGACAAGATCGGCAAGGTCTTCACCGGGCCCAGCGGCGGCAGCGTCAAAGCCATCGACGGCGTCACGCTCAATGTCGAACCCGGCGAGTTCCTGGCGATCGTCGGCCCCAGCGGTTGCGGCAAGTCGACGTTGCTGCAGGTCATCGCCGGCCTGATGTCGCCGTCGAGCGGCGCCGTCCGGCTCGGCGCGCAGGACGTCACCGGCGAACCGGCCCATATGGTCTATCTCTTTCAGCAATACGGCAAATCCCTGCTGCCGTGGATGAGCGTGGCGGAAAACGTGATGTTTTCCTTCCGGCATCGCATCGTGATGACGCGCAGCGCGGCGCGGGCGCGATGCGACGAATATCTGGCGATGGTCGGGTTGCTGGATTTCGCGGATCATTATCCGTGGCAGTTGTCGGGCGGGATGCAGCAGCGCGTGGCGATCGCGCGCGCGCTTGCCGCCGAGCCGAAGGTCTTGCTGATGGACGAGCCGTTCTCGTCGGTCGATGCGCTGACCCGTCTCGACCTTCACGCGCTCATTCTCGATCTCTGGACGGCGAAACGCTTCACCGCCGTTCTCGTCACGCATGACGTCGATGAGGCGATCTTCCTGGCCGATCGGGTCGCGGTTCTCACGCACCGGCCGGCCTCGATCTCGGAAGTGATCGATACGAATTTACCGCGGCCGCGCCTATCGATCGAAACGCGCGAATCGCCGAATTTCCTCGCGTTGCGTCACCGCCTGCTCGCGCATCTTTTGGCAAGGCCGGGCGGTGCAGCGCATGATGCGCGCTAAAGACCGCCTGATTATCGTCGCCGCGGGTTGCTCGTTGCCGGCGGTTTTCCTGCTTGGCCTCGAGTTCGCCTCGCGCAACGGGTGGGTCAATCCGACCTTCCTGCCGGCGCCGAGCGCGATCTTTGCGACTTTCGCGCAGATCATTCTGACCGGCGCTTTCTTCGCGCCGCTTGTCCATACGCTCACCTTGCTGTTCGTCGGCTACAGTATCGGCTGCATCGCCGCGATCAGCCTCGGCGTGCTGATGGGCTATTCGCGCGCGATCTATAATCTGTTCGAGCCGCTGACCGAATTGATACGGCCAATTCCGAAACCGGCGCTGTTGCCGGCGCTTATTCTTTTTCTCGGTCTTGGTGCGCCGATGGAGATCACCATCGTCGCGCTCGGCTCCTTCTTTCCCGTCCTGATCAACACCGTGCAAGGCGTGCGCGCGGTCGATCCGGTGATGATCGATACCGCGCGAACCTTCGGCCATAAATCGCCGGCGGTATGGCGGCGGATCCTGCTTCCGGCCAGCGCGCCCTATGTCCTCGCCGGCATGCGCATCAGCCTCGGGCTCGCCCTGCTTCTCGTCGTGACCTCCGAGATGCTGTCGGGCAATGGCGGGCTCGGCGATGCGATTTTGAGCGCGCAACGCTCGTTCCTGGTGAAGGAATCCTACGCGTGGCTGATCGTTCTGGCGCTGGTTGGGCTCGTGCTGACGGCGATCTTCAACTGGACGGAAAAACGCGTGGCGTTCTGGCAGGCGCCGCAGGCTCAATAGACCGCCGTGCGACGCGCCATTGCCAGACCGCGAGCGCCGGCGTCACGCCGAGTTCCATGACGAAAGCCAGGATCGTCGCGGTGGAGGGTTTCCCCACCGCGACAAGCGACGCGAGCCGGGCGATGCCGCCGACCAGGACGATGAAGGTCAGCAACCGGAAGCGCCGTCCCTGGGTTTCGATACGCGGGATCGTCGAGGCGAAACCGATCCCGATCGCCAGCAGAAGGCCGGAGAGATAACGGAAATGGCTGTCCAAATCGGATAACCCACCGGCACCCGCGCCGATCAGCGCCGGTCCGAGCACGATGCCGGCCAAGCCGGCGCCGATCGGTACCAGGCTTCCGATCGCTACTGCGATTTGCAGCATCCGCTTCTCGCTCATCATCCGCAGTGATCCAAATCGGTTCCGGCGTCGTAATGAGGGCCGGTGCGCGGCAGGCAGGACTTCGATGAAGACATATATTTTATCCTATCTCGCGACGGCATTCGTGTTCCTCGGCATGGATGCGATCTGGCTGAGCACGATGGGCGGGGCGCTCTACCGGCCGTTGCTCGGCAATATGCTGCTGGAGAAATTCAGCGTTGCCCCCGCCGTCATCTTTTATCTGTTGTACGTGGTCGGGATCGTGATTTTCGCGGTCTCGCCGGCTTTCGAGTCGGGCCGCTGGACGACCGCCGCGCTCTACGGCGCGCTGTTCGGCTTTTTCGCCTATGCGACCTATGACTTGACCAACCAGGCAACCCTGAAAGATTGGTCCGCGATCATCACCGTGGTCGACCTCTGCTGGGGCACGGTGGTGACCGGGGTTGCCGCCACGATCGGTTATCTCATCGCCGGTGCGGTCTTTCGGGCGACCGGTTCCTGAGGCGGTCACCGATTGGCCGCGGCGGGACGGGCGATGGTGACGGTCTCGGCGGGCGGCGCCGGGCGCGACCGCAACTTCATTCCCTTGCGCCAGAGTTTCAGCGCCTCCCAGTGAATCCCGCCGAGAACCTGCAGGGCGAGGAGGGGATGGCGGATGAAGACTTTCACCAGATTGGCGTCGCTCAAGGTTTCGCGTGTGCCGATGAAGGCGGCGGTCATGACGGGCCCTTGCGAATCATGAGCGGCGATCACGACGTTCACGCGTTCGCCGGGCGGGCTTACGCGGAAATGATAGGTCAGCGCCATGTCCATGAACGGCGAGACATAGAAGTTCTTGGCACAGCTTTGCCGGATCACGCGTGGTCCGGTCCCGGTTTCGTCAGCCTCGACCGGGATCAGGTAACTGTGCCGCTCGCCGAACGTGTTGTGCACCTCGTAGAGAATGGCAGCGAGCGCGCCGTCGGCCCGGTGGCAGAAATAAACACTGAGTGGATTGAAGACCGTCCCCAGCACACGCGGCATACAGAGGAGACGGATCGCCCCGCCATCGGGTTCGATCCCGGCCTCGCGCAGATGGCTCTCGATCTGCGGACGCAAGGCGGTATCGCGCCCGTCGCCGTGGTCGCGCGCGAAAAAGCCAAAGACGTTGAAGCGGCCGGCCGAGAACAGCCGCAAGCGTCGCGTCAGATCGGATAGCGCGTCGAGATCGAGCAGAAGATAAAGCCCGCGATAGGCGAGCCGGTGCCGCACCGGCTTCACGCGCGTATGGGTGATGATGCCGGTGTAGATCGCGGATCCTGTCATGCCAGTGCCTCCGGCAATGGTGTCAGCACCGGAGAGAACGCGGGAAGGCGAATTTTTTCCGGCGCAGCTTTCCAGGGCCGCTCGACGCCGCCCAGCGCCTCGGCCACGGCGAGGCCGGCGCTGAGACCGTCCTCGTGAAAGCCCGAGCCGAAATAGGCGCCGCAGAACCAGCTTCGGCGTTGCCCCTGGAGCGACCCGAGCGAACGTTGCGCGTGCATCGCGGCGCCGTCGAAAATCGGGTGCATGTAGGTCTCGCGATGGAAGACATGCTCGGGCGCCGGCGGGCGATGCGGATTGAGGGTGACGAAGACAGGAAATTCCTCGGGCAGGCCCTGCAGGCGATTCATCCAATAGGTGACGCAGAGCGCGCCGCTGCCGCGCGTGCCGAGATAATTCCAGCTCGCCCAGCTCTTGCGCCGTTGCGGCATCAGGCCCGGATCGCTGTGCATGACGGTCTCGTTTTCACCGTACCGCATCGCGCCGAGAAAAGCGGTCTCCTCGCGTGACGGATCGGCCAGCATGGCAAGCGCTTCGTCGGCATGCGCGGCGATCACCACATGATCGTGCCGGGTTTCCGCGCCGGCCTCGTCGCGGATGCGGATGCCGTCGGGCAGGCGTTCGATGATACGCGCGCCGCGGCCCAGCCTGATGCGATCGTTGTAGCGCGACGTCAGCCGGTCGACATAGGTGCGGCTGCCGCCGACCACGGTACGCCAGTCGGGCCGGTCGCGTAGGCGCAGCAGGCCGTGATTGTCGCAAAACCGGATGAAGCTCGAGGCCGGATGGTCGGCGATCTGGCCTACCGATGTCGACCAGATCGCCGCCGCCATGGGAAGCAGATGATCCTCGATGAACGCCGCGCCATACCGGCGCATCCGGAGATAGTCGCCCAACCGGTGTTCGATGCCCAGCGTCGCGATGTCGCGCGGTGCGTCGCGATAGAAGCGCAGGAGATCGCGCAACATGGACCAGAAGCGCGGGCTGACGAAGTTGCGCGGCTGCGCGAAAAGGCCGATCAGGTCGGTGGCGGCATATTCCAGCGCGCCATCATCAAGCGATACCGCGAAAGACATGTCAGACGATCGGGTCGGAACCCCGAGATGGTCGAACAAGGCGGTGAGGTTGGGATAGGTCCGCTCGTTATAAACGACGAAACCCATATCGACGGCGAGCGGCGCGGCATTGGGCCGCGGCACCGTCACGGTATTGCTGTGGCCGCCGATGCGCGCCGCTTTTTCATAGACCGTGACCCGGTGCGCCTGGCTCAGCAGCCAGGCCGCCGACATCCCGGCGATTCCGGTGCCGACGACAGCGATATCGAGTCCTTCCTGACCGCGCGGCACTGATCCTCCTCACATCCGGCGCTCGTTCGCGCTTGCCTATTGTTACGAACGGTACCGTTACTTGGATCACCGGGGGCGATGTGATCCAATGCGGCCCCTGAACCGTATCGGAGACATGTATGCGCAGGCAGAACAGGTGCCGTCATTGGCCGGAAGGCGACCGGGTGGAACTGCGCGCGGCTGGGGAATGACCGAATCTCGCGATCCGATCGCTGTTTTCGACGGCGCCGCGCTGATCGGCGCGATTGCCGCCCGGTCTGACCGGGCGGCATTTGCGGCGCTGTTCGAATATTACGCGCCGCGGCTCAAGGCCTATCTGTTGCGCCTGGGCGCCGACAGCGCATTTGCGGAAGAGATCGCGCAGGACACGATGCTGATGGTGTGGCGCAAGGCCGCTTTGTTCGATCCGGCACGCGCCAACGCCTCGACGTGGATTTTCACCATCCTGCGCAATCTGAGAATCGATGCGCTTCGCCGGGCGCGGCTCGCGGTGGTCGAACTGGACCCCACCGAAGAACCGATCGCGCCACCGGGTGCGGACAGCGTGCTCGACGCGGCCAAACGCGCGGGACGCCTGCGCGCGGCGCTGACAAGCCTGCCGCCGGACCAGGCCGAAGTGATACGGCTTTCCTTTTTCGATGACCGTCCCCACGCCGAGATCGAACGGGCGCTGGGCATTCCCCTCGGCACGGTGAAATCGCGGTTACGCCTCGCCGTTGCCAAACTTCGTTCTGCCTTGGAGGGCGACGAATGATTCGCCATCATCCTGCCGATACGACACTGGTCGCCTATGCCGCCGGAACCCTCGCGCCCTTGCACGGACGGGTCGTGGCGGTTCATCTGACGCAATGCGCCGCGTGTCGCGCGGTGATGGCGGTCGGCGAGGAATTGGGTGGTGCGGTGCTCGATACCATGGCGCCGGTGGCGCTGGGAGCCGATGCATTGGCCCACACCTTGGCCCGGCTCGACCTCGCGGCACCCGAATCGGCGCAAGAGACGACAGCGATGACGCTCGAAGCCCTCACGCGCGGCGGCCGTTGGCGCCGGGTCGGGCCTGGCGTCCGGTTGATGAAGCTGGTGCCGCGCGATGCGACCGGCACCCGCCTCGATCTGGTTCGGGTATCGCCGGGGACCGCGCTGCCCCGGCATGATCATCGCGGCGCGGAAATGACCTGCCTGCTCAAGGGCGCTTTCGCCGACAAACTGGGTGAATACCACATGGGCGATCTCGAGGAAGGCGATGTCGGACTCGATCACGAGCCGCGCGCGCTCGATGGCGAGGAATGCATCTGCATCATCGCGACGACCGGCTATCTGCGCGCCCATGGTCTATTCACGCGGATGTTGCAGCCGCTCTTCGGCATCTGAGACCGCGCTGTCGATCCCATGATCGTCGTCCTGATCATCGCGGTGACCGCGGCCCTGTCGATCGTGATGACCGCGGCTTGGGTCGTTCAACGGGTCACGCATAACGCCGGATGGGTCGACACGATCTGGACCTTCGGCACCGGTGCTGCGGGCATTGCCTATGCGCTGGCGCCGATGCCGGGCGTCCCGTGGCCCGGACCGCGCCAGCTTCTGGTCGCTGTTCTCGTTGTCGCTTGGTCGCTGCGTCTGGGGTTTCACCTTGCCGAGCGAACGCGTCGCGGCCCCGAAGATGTGCGTTACGCGCAATTCCGGATCGAGTGGGGCGCGGGCTTTGAAGTGCGGATGTTCCGGTTCCTGCAAATTCAGGCGGCAGCGGCGGCGTTCCTCGCCTTGTCGATTTTGGCAGCGGCACGCAATCCGGGGCCGCTCGGGCTCGGCGATCTCGCGGGTCTTGCCGTGTTCATGATGGCGACGGCGGGCGAGACGCTGGCCGACCGGCAACTCGGACTCTTTCGCCGCGATCCGACCCATCGCGGGAAAATCTGCGAGCGCGGTCTGTGGCGCTGGTCGCGCCATCCGAATTATTTCTTCGAGTGGCTTGGCTGGCTGGCCTATCCGCTCATCGCGATCGATTGGTCGGGTAACGATCTTTGGGGCTGGTTCGCGTTGACGGGTCCCGCGTTCATGTACGTCTTGCTCGTGCACGTTTCCGGCATTCCGCCGCTCGAGCAGCAGATGTTGCGCAGCCGGGGCGAGGCTTATCGCGCGTATCAGGCACGAACCCGGCCGTTCCTGCCCTGGCCGATCACGTCCTGAGGATCCAAAGTCAGCCGGTCGCAGCGGCGTCGGAGCCGGGGCGCTGGTGAAGGATGACGCGGGTGAGCGCGGGGTTTTCGCGGCGCAGGCGAAGCTCGATGAGGCCGAGCATTTCCGTGATTTTCTCACGCTCGGTGTCATCCGGCGTGCCGGGATCGAGATCGGTCTCGACCACCGCGCGATAGCCCGAGGGAGTGCCGGGCTGCGGGTCGGATTCAATGGTCACGGCAAGGATGTGCGGATTTTCGTCGGTCAATGCCAAGAAGCAGCCTCCCCAGGGACATCTGCCGTCCTTTCATGTGGTGGCTTCGTCTCGGAATTGAAAGCCTCTTTAGAGATCCGCAGCATCAGGAGGAAAAGCACTCTCTCCCCATAGCGATTGAACACTTCAAAAAGCATATAGAGCAACCCGGATTAGGGCGGATTTGGAATCGCCGGGTGGGTGTAGAGATGCTGCTCGCCGCGCCAGACCTCCACACGGTGATAGTGGTTGGCCTTGGCTAAAAGTTCGCCAGCTATGCGCTTGGCATGGTCGTCAGTTTTGCACCGGATTACGGTCTGCGACTTAAAGCCTGTTTCAGTATTGATGAAATCGTATCGGTAGTCCTGCGCCATGCCGGGAACCTAAAACATCGCTGAGGTGGCTAATGCCTAACACGGGGTTTACGGGGGGGGGGGCAAACTGTCCGCCATGGCATCAAACTCCGCGGCTATTTCCAGTAGGGACTTAGAGGTCGGGTCGGACTTGTTCGGCATGGAATAAGCGAGACGGCGGCACTGTTCAGCCTTGAGCCGGAAATAAGAAGGGTCCTCGTCCATTCGCCATTAGACCTAGCCGTAATGTCAGAATCAAGAAGGCTATCCCTGCCTGTTCCAAATATGTTCGGGATAAAAGTGGCTTGAGTACAAAATCAGACAGAGAGAACAGATGCGGAAGGCCTAACGCCGCCGGCCTGAGACACTATGAGGCGACGGGAATATCTCGACACACCGGACTGTCATGCCGCCTGAACTTCATGTGCGGGCGTAACTCTTTCAGGCCGAAACCACGTCCGACTAGATAGGCCAGTTGATAGGCGTGGTGGGCAGACGCTTTGTTGCGCGCGGGGGCGAGCGGTACAATTACGCCAGCGCCGAAAAGTCCGAAGAAATACCGGAGCCGTCTTCGCGAGGATGAGTAGCGCACGGGCGGCGCTCCTACCGATCACACCCACTAAGGCGTGACTGCCACCGAATACCGGAATTCGGCGATGTCGAGCGGAACTTCGGCAGCGACGACGGGTTAGGGTTGGACCTACCGTTCCTCCTGAGCGGTGGGTTTGTTCTCAACCCACATATCCTCACCGAGGAGAGTTTCGATGAATAAATCACTGTTGTCAGCGACCGCCGCTGCCGTTCTCTTGGCGGGCGTCGGGCTCGCGTCGGCCCAGTCGTCATCGAGCACCACAACGACGACCTGGACCAATGACCAGGGTCAGGCCATTCGCCAGTACTCGACGACCCAGCACTACAGTTCCTTCAGCGATCCGGCGCTGAAGCCGAGCGTGGGCATGGCCTTGCCGGATAGCGTCACGCTCTATCCCGTGCCGCAGACCGCGCAGATCCCGCAATCCGACTCGTACAGCTACACGATCATCAACGATCAACCGGTCGTCGTCGAGCGGACCACGCGCAAGGTGGTTCACACCTGGGAGTAACTCGGCCCTGAACCTGCGGTCATGAGGGCGGCCGAGGCAGTGTCCATCGCCCCGGCCGCCTTTTTATTTCGCCACCACGATCGGCGTGATGTCCTGGAACCAGCTTTGCGCCTCGACATACCCCGATAGCTTCGGGGACAGCGCGCGCGGGTTGAGATCGCTCACGACGAAGAGACGAGCCGCGTCTTTCACGACCATCTCGTGAATCTGGATCAGCAGCTTGCGCTGCTCGGCGGGATCGAAGCTCGCGAGTGCCTTTTGAGCGAGATCGTCGACCTGCGGATTCGAATAGCCGCCCCAGTTCGACCCGACCGGGGTTCGGTACATGGTCATGAACCCCTTGAGGAAGTTGATGGGGTCGGTCGCGCCGCTGCTGAAATTGATCGCGTCATATTGCGGATATTTGACCGCGCCCTGGATGAACACGGTGATCATCGTGTTCCAGTCGATGGTGTCGAACTTGACCTTGAAGCCGGCGTTTTCGAGCTGCTCCTTCACCAGTTCGTTCATCGGCAGCGGCTGCATCTGGCCCGAGCCTGACGGCGAGATCGCGACGTTGATTTCGCACGGATAGCAGCCGGCTTCTTTCAGCAAGGCGGTCGCCTTCGCCGGGTCGGTCTTGTATTCGAACGGATGGCCGTATGCCTTCTGGCTCGGCACATAGATGCCGTAACTCACAACCGCGACGCCGTTGAGCATTTCGACCATGTCGTCGCGGTTGACGGCATAGTTGGCGGCCTGACGGACGAGCGGGTTCTGAAACGGCCCCCGCATCAGGTTCATCAAATAAGGCCAGGTTTGCGGATAGACGTTGGTGACGATGTTGATCTTCGCCGCTTTCAGGCGCTCGAGCGAGTCGGGCGGCGGCGCCTCGACGAAATCGACCTGGCCCGAGAGGATGGCGGCGATCCGCGTCGACGCCTCGGGCATCGGCAGCAGAACGACGCGATCCTGCTTCGGAACGCGCGCCTTGTCCCAGTAATCGCTGTTTTTGACGATCTCCAACCGCTCGTGCGGCACCAGTCTGTCGAACTTGTAAGGACCGGTGCCGGCGGGGGCGGCGGCATAGGTGGTGTAGTTGTTCTGTGCCTTGTCGAGCGCGCATTTCGACATCATCAGCACGAAGGGCAGATTGTAGGGGAACATCGACTCCACGGATTTGGTGTGGATGGCGATGGTGGTGTCGTCGATCTTTTCGACGCGATCGATGTTGTTGGTGCGCGAGCGCGAGCGCGCGAAATTGATCGGGCTGAAGGCTGGGCTCTTGTCCGACATCAGGCGCTCGAAATTCCAGATCGCTTCGTCCGCGTTCCAGGCGCAGCCGTCGTGGAATTTGACGCCTTTGCGCAGATCGAACACCCAGCTCTTCGGATCGTTCGGGTCGATATGCCACGCGGTTGCAAGTCCGGGGCGGATTTCGGCCTCGCGGTCGCTGTGCGAGAGGTCCCAGTTGACGAGCCCGTCATAGAGACTGAAGCCGACGAAGCGATAACCTTCGAAGCCCTGGTCGGGCTGTCCGGCCCAGTCGGGAATGTCGCCGGCGGTCATGGCGATGCGCAGAACGGATTCAGCGCGCGCCGGCGTCGGCGTGACGGTCGAGATGCTCAGCGCGGCGAAAGCGGCTACGGCGATCGACACATATTTTCTGCTGCGAGACATTGGGTGATACCTCCATGTTGCTCCGGATAGCGAAGCCGGGTGGTTCCTCTTCTCGCCGTCGTCGATGCAACTTACATGCCTCCTTTCGCGATCGCACAATTCGACAGGGGTATTGCGCCGCACCGCCTATTTGCGACGTGATGCTAAATTACAGGCGCAAAATAAGATGTTTTTTGATTTGTACAGGTTGGCAGTGGAGTTTCTCGCGTAAGCATCTTGAACGATTATTGTGCATTGCAATAAGGCGGGCACACGCAACCGCCGCGATGCCGGCATCGAATCGATGCGCAAATGAATTGCGCGCGCATCAACGAAACGCCGGTAAACCGGCCCTTGCCGCGACGCGTGCGTTGATCGAATCGACAATGCGTTCGAGGCCCGCATGTACTTGGCATTGCTCTTGCGAGAGACATACCGAACGTCCGCGGGAGTCGTTGCGAACCCCATGTGGCTGTACGTCATCAGACGAATTCTTTTGGCCGCGCCGATCGCGATCGGGGTGACGGTCATCTGTTTCGCGCTGATCTATCTGGCGCCGGGCGATCCGATCCAGTCGCTGCTGCCGCCCGAGGCGACGCAAGCCGACGTCGCTTATCTCAAACAAGTCTACGGCTTCGATAAGCCGCTGCCGGTCCAGTATCTGAAATGGGTGTCGCGGGCGACGGTCGGCGATTTCGGCACGTCGATCCAGACCAACCGCCCGGTGCTGGGCGAGGTCAGGCGCGCGCTCTCGCATACGCTCATCATCTCGATCGGTGCCGCGCTCCTGGCGTTCCCGCTCGCCATCGCGCTCGGCACGCTCGCCGCGTTTTATATCGGACGGCCGCCGGACCGCATCGCGACGATGGCCTCGGTGGTCGGGATCAGCGTGCCGAATTACTGGCTCGGCATCGTGCTGATCATCGTCTTCGCTGTTGAACTGGGCGTTTTGCCGGCCTCCGGCATGGGGCCACAGGGTTCCGATGATTTCAGTCTGACCCAATGGGCGCAGCTCAAATATGCGGTTCTGCCGGTGCTGACGACGGCGCTCGTGCCGCTCGGCATCATCATGCGCAGCACGCGCGCCGCGATGGCCGACGTGCTGTCGCAGGATTTCATCCAGACCTTGCGGGCGAAGGGGCTGGGGCAGGGCGCCGTCGTTCGTCACGCCTTGCGCAACGCGCTGCCGCAGGTCCTCGCGGTGATGGGTTTGCAATTCGGCTATCTCGTGGGCGGCTCGATCCTCACCGAAACGATCTTCAATTGGCCGGGGACCGGCTTCCTGATGAACAAGGCGATCCTGACGCGCGACATTCCGATGTTGCAAGGCGCCTTGCTCGTCCTGGCGCTGTCCTTCGTCTCGATCAATCTCGCGGTGGATTTGCTGCAGACCGCGGTCGATCCGCGGGTTAAACGCGGTTGAACGGGACCCGACAATGAGCCTTGCCACGGCGACGCCAGATATCATCCCCGCGACGGCCGCACCGCGGCGCCGGGGTTATTGGCGGGCCCTCTGGCATAAGCTGCGTTACGATTACGTCACGCTTTTTTTCCTCACGATTATCGTGCTGATCTTCGCCGCCGCGATTTTCGCGCCGCTCGTGGCACCCTTCGATCCCAATAAAACCAGCATGGTCTATCGGCTGAAACCGATCGGCTACCGGCATTTCTTTCTCGGCACCGACGAGTTGGGCCGCGACATGCTTTCGCGCCTGATCTATGGCGGACGGATGTCGCTGATGATGGGGTTCGTGCCGGTGGTCATCGCGACCTGCGTCGGCGGTTTCTTCGGCGTTGTCGCGGGGTTCACCGGCGGCTGGGTCAACATGCTGATCATGCGGATCATGGACGTGTTTTATGCCTTCCCCTCGGTGCTGCTGGCCGTCGCGATTTCCGGCACGCTGGGCGGCGGGGTCGGCAACGGGCTGATCGCGCTCACCCTGGTCTTCATTCCACCTTTGTGCCGCGTTGCCGAGGCGGCGACGACGCAGATCCGCACCCGCGATTTCGTCGAGGCGGCGCGCGCGAGCGGTGCGTCCAACCTCTCGATCATCTTCTTTCACATCCTGCGTAACATCGTGGCGCCGGTTCTGGTCTACGCCTCGAGCCTGATCTCGGTCTCGATCCTGCTGGCCTCGGGCCTGTCGTTCCTGGGCCTCGGCGTCGAGCCGCCGACGGCGGATTGGGGACTGATGCTCTCGACGCTGCGCCAGTCGATCTATGTCCAGCCGCTGATCTGCGCGATGCCGGGCGCCGCGATCTTCATTGCT
Organism: uncultured Rhodospirillales bacterium; assembly: GCA_903828515.1. GTDB lineage: Bacteria > Pseudomonadota > Alphaproteobacteria > ATCC43930 > CGMCC-115725 > CAIKMD01. The sequence continues at coordinate 546,035 of CAIKMD010000006.1, forward strand.
TCGCTGTCCTTCAACCTCGTCAGCGACGGTCTGCGCCAGGCCATGGATGTCCGGGCGTGAGCCGCGCCCCGCGCCGCAAATCGACGGCGCCCGAATGGCCCAAGCCCGTGCCGCCGGGCGATACGCGCGATCGCGGCGGCCAGGCGCAGCCGATGCTGCTGGTCGAGAATTTGCGCAAATATTTCGCCATTCGCGGCGGTCTGCTCAATCGCAAGATCGGCGACGTGAAGGCGGTCGACGGCATTACCTTCGCCGTGTTCAAGGGCGAGACGCTCGGCATCGTCGGTGAATCGGGTTGCGGCAAATCCACTCTGGCGCGACTGCTCATGGGCCTGATCCCGGCCGAGGGCGGGAAGATCGTCTTCGACGGCGATCCCGTCGGCGGCCCCTCGGGCCTGACGCTGCGGGAATTGCGGCGCAATCTCCAGATGGTGTTTCAGGACAGCGACTCTTCGCTGAACCCGCGCCTGCCGATCGAGGAATCGGTCGCTTACGGCCCCCGCGTCCAGGGTGCCACGCGCGATGCCACTAAAAAGACGACGCAGGATCTGCTTCAGCGCGTCGGCCTGCGCCCCGATCTCTTCGGCGGGCGCTATCCGCACGAATTGTCCGGTGGTCAGAAACAACGCGTCAACATCGCGCGCGCCTTGGCCCTCAACCCGCGCATGCTGATCCTCGACGAAGCGGTCTCCGCGCTCGACAAATCGATCGAGGCGCAGGTGCTGAATCTGTTGCGCTATCTGAAACGTCATTTCAACCTGACCTATATTTTCATCTCGCACGATCTGAACGTGGTGCAGTACATCGCCGACCGCGTGATGGTCATGTATCTCGGCGAGGTGGTCGAGATCGGGCCATCGGAGTCGATCTACCATCAGGCCAGGCACCCCTACACGCGCGCCTTGCTCGATTCCCGCCTCGCGCTTGATCCGGCGGACCGGGTCGAGACCGCGCCGCTGACCGGCGATCCGCCCAATCCGATCCAGCCGCCATCCGGATGCCGCTTTCGCACGCGCTGCGAATTCGCCGAGGATATGTGCGCAACGACGGCACCCGCGCTCGGCGAATCCCTCGATCGCGCCTCGCATCGCGCGGCCTGTCACATGGCGAATCCGGCCTCCGGCCATAAACGGGCGGGGCAGTTGCCGTCCGTCGCGCGGCCCGCGGCGATGATGTATTCGGTGGAGGCATCGTGACATGAGTGATCCTGTCTCCGCGTCCGCTATCCCCGATCGGACAACGCCGCTGGTCGCGGTTCGCGATCTTTCGGTGAGCTTCGTCAGCCGCGACGAGACAGTGCGCGCCGTCAACGGCGTATCGTTCGACGTCATGCCCGGCGAGGCGCTTTGCATCATCGGCGAATCCGGTTCCGGCAAGACGGTGACGATGCGCTCGCTGATGCGGCTTCTGCCGAAGCATCGCAGCGTGATCGAAGGCGGCATCAGTGTCGCCGGGAACGACATTCAGGCGCTCGACGAGCGTCGCCTGTCGCAACTACGCGGCTCGTTGATGGCGATGATCTTTCAGGAGCCGATGACCGCGCTCGATCCGGTCTACACGATCGGCGAACAGATCGCCGAGGTCGTGCGCCGGCATACGCACGCGACGCGCCCGGCCGCGATGGCCCGCGCGCTCGAATTGCTGCAACTGGTCAAGGTGCCGTCGCCCGAGCGCCGGCTCAAAGCCTATCCGCACGAATTGTCGGGCGGCATGCGCCAACGGGCGATGATCGCGATTGCGCTCGCGTGCCAGCCGGCGCTGTTATTGGCTGACGAGCCGACGACGGCGCTCGACGCCACCGTGCAGATTCAGGTACTGATCCTGCTGCGCAAGCTGCAAAAGGAATTCGGCATGGCGCTGATCTTCGTGACGCATGATCTCAGCGTCGCGGCGCAGATCGCTGATCGCGTCGCGGTGATGTATGCCGGCCGCATGGTCGAGCAGGGCTCGGTGCGCGAGGTACTGCTCAATCCGCGCCATCCCTATACGATCGGCATGTTGTCGTCGACCCTGCATGGGCGCGTGCGCGGCCAGGATATCGAGACGATCCCCGGCAGTCCGCCGGATCTGCGCGCCTTGCCGCCGGGATGCAGCTTCGCGCCGCGCTGTTCGCGGGCGATCGAATCCTGTTCGGCGGCGGTGCCTGCGCCGATCGTGCTTTCGCCCGGCCACGACGTCCGGTGTATCCGGACGCAAGACCAGCCCGCCCCCTTTTCGCCGGCGTCGACACTGGCCGTATCATGACGGCTTTCGGATCACCCTGAAGCACCGAGGAGGTCTCCCCATGGTATCGAACTCGAAAATACGCGTCGCGCATCTGAGCGGCCCGAACGCCACGATCCAGAACACGCCGCCCTTGGTGACTTCCAACAAGGCGCGCGCGAAATACGGGTTGCCCCTGCTGAAGGATATCGAGGGTGGCGCACTGAAACACGACGCGCTCCGGGCGCAACGGCTGGCCGCACCGGTCAAAGTCTATGTCGAGCAATTCTCGGCGCATCCGCTCGAGCGCGATTCGGCCGAGCTTTACGGGCCGCCCGATGGGTATATCGACGTCGACGGCGTATTCCATAAGGACCGTCGCGGCGCCGAGGACAAGCCCGTCTACGAAGTCGAACTGAAGCCCGAGGATGGGCTCTATCCGCTGCCCTATGTCGCCCGGCAAGTGGACGGCACGGCATGGGAAGAGGAATGCGCGTCGCCGCTGTCGCCCGATGCGCAGGCACGGCAAGGCTTCTTCCCCGACGGTTCGCGCAGCTTCGAGGATATCGACCGGAATTCGATCGATATGCACGGCCATGCGAGCACGATCTCGTCATTGGCGACCGTCGATTTTTATCGGCTCCTGCCGCCGGGCGGCTACCGCAAGGGATTGCCGGCCGCGTTGCGGACCGATGTCGGCGAGGGCGATATCCCGCCGGAAGCGCGCGGCAAGGAATTTTTCCCCTACAAGCCGCGCCATCTCGGCGCATCGCCGCCGCGCCCGGCGCTCGCGCGCGCCACCAACATGGCGCAACGCGTGATGTCGAGTGGCAAATACGACGGCGCGATCTTCACCCAAGGCAGCCCGGCGGTGGAGGAGACCTCGTACTGGTTCAATCTGCTGATCGATACGACCCTGCCGATCTGCGGCAACGCCGCGCAACGGCCGCAAGGCCAGATGAGCAATGACGGGCCGCAGAACATCGTCACCTCGCTCGACTTCATCCGCTCGAAGATCTGGGCCGATGCGGAGGGGCGCAATAAGGCAGGCGTCGTCGTCCTGCAGGAGCAGCAGGCTTTCGCCGCACGCGAAGTGGCGAAGGTCGATGCCCGGCCAGGCGGCTATCGCGCGACCGGCGGTCACGGCGGCATCTTGGGCGGCATCAGCCATAGCGGCCGGCCGGTGCTGCTCTATGTGCCGGCTTACAAGCACACCTATCTCTCCGACGTGAATACGTCGAAGCTTCCCACCAGCACTCGGGCGATTCGGGCCGGGCGGCATGGACCGGAATTGTTCGATCTCGCGGTCAAGGATTCGCACGGCGACATTCTGCCCGATGCGATCCCGTCGGTATCGATCGTCAAGGACGGCGGCTACTACGCCGACGATTTCGGCGAGGACCCGGCAAAGGAACTCGATCTTCTCTTTCTGCTCGATTTCAAGATCAAGCAGGGGCGTCTCTCCGGTTTCGTCACCGAAGGCCAAGTGCCGTATGGCGCGATGACCTCGACGGCGCGCAAAAAGGTGATGGAGAAAGCGGTCTTCAGCGGCATGCCGGTGGTCCAGGTCGGCCGCGGCGCGCCGGAAGGCTTTGCCGACGGCACGCCCTTCATGCTGGCGGGTTCCAATCTCACCGCCACCAAGGCGCGGTTGCTGCTGATGGCCTGCATGATGAAGTTCGGTTCCCTGCCGCCCGCGGCCGACCCGGACAATCCGACCTCTGCCGAGAAAAGCGCGATCGCGAAAGCCGTGGGCGCTTATCAGGCCGTGTTCGACACGCACTGATCATCGGGCACTCGACGATGTTGAAAGGGCCGCGCAAGCGGCCCTTTTGCTGTGTCAGGTGACGACCAGGACGAGCCGACATAAGGCCGGACCTTGCGCGACGCGCGCGGATGTGGAACCGTGCGACCAACAAGTGGGAGGACGACCATGAGACGGACGGCGAGAATTGCCGCGATCGTTGCTTTGTTGATGACGGGATGGGCGGGAGCCCAGGCGGACGAGACCTCGCTGCTTTTTGCGACGACCGAACCTGCCGGCAGCGACGACACCATGAAGGTCTTTTCGCCCTGGGTGCAGCGGATCGCCGAGTCGACCAACAACGCGGTGAAAATCGACCTGCGCGAGGGCATCGCCATCGCCAATGCGAGCAATATCTACGACCGCGTGCAAAGCGATGTGATGCAGATCGGGATCCTGATCCCGAGTCTCATCGGCGGAAAATTTCCGCTGACGGATGTATCCGGCCTGCCTTTCCTTACCGAGGATTCGGTGAACGCGTCAGCGGCGTTCTGGCGGCTCTACAAAACCGGAGCGCTCGATACGGAATATAAAGACATCGCGCCGCTCGGCTTCGGCCTGTTCCCGCCGCAGGATGTGATGTTGTCGAAAACCCCGGCGACCCTCGATAATTTGCAGGGTTTGCGGATTCGGGTTGTCGGCAAGCTGTCGAGCGAACTCGTCGAGCGGCTGGGCGGCACGCCGCTGGTGCTCGATCCTTCCGATCAGTACACGGCGCTCGAGCGCCATACGATCGATGGCGTGATCAGCTCCTGGATGAGCATGGCGCCGCTGCATCTGATCGACGTGACGAACTATCACATCGAGACCTCGCTCGGCACCGCCATGTTCATCGTCTTTATGGCGAAGCCGAAATTCGATTCGCTTCCCGCCAGCGTGAAACAGGCGCTGTTGGCGAATTCCGGCGAATCGTTGAGCCGCGCGATCGGGACCGGTTTCGAGGGCCGCGCCACGGCTTCGAAAGCGATCGCGGTGGCCAACCCGACCAAGCACACGATCGTTCAATTGTCCGCCGCCCAAAGCGCGAAGTGGTCGCAGGCGATCACGCCGACGATCGACGCCTGGACGGCGTCGCATCCGGGCGGCGCCGAACTCCTGGCCAGTTACCGGCGCATTCTGGCCGACGTGAAGGCCGGCAAATAGGTATTGCCGCGATGATGAAGCTCGGCCTCTTTCTCAGCGGCCCGGGACACCATATCGCCGCGTGGCGCGATCCCTCGGTCGCGCCCGACGCGGGGCAGAGTCTTCGCCATTACATCGAGATCGCCAAGCTCGGCGAGCGCGGCCGGTTCGATTTCCTCTTCAACGCCGATTCCAATTCGACCTTCGGCCCCGACGACGTCAATGTCTGGAAACGGACGACCGCGACGCTGCGCTTGGAACCGCTGACGCTGATGGGCGCGCTCGCCGCCGTGACGTCGCATATCGGCCTCGTCTCGACAGCGACGACCTCTTATCTCGAACCGTTTCATGTCGCGCGGCTGTTTGCCTCGCTCGACCAATTGAGCGGCGGACGCGCCGGCTGGAATCTCGTGACGTCCTCCGCGGCATCCGAGGCGTTGAATTTCAGCCATGCGGCCCACGCGCCCCATGCTGAGCGTTACGAGCGCGCGGCCGAATTCGTCCGCGTGGTCATGGGATTATGGGATTCGTGGGAAGACGACGCCTTTGTGTTCGACAAGGATGCGGGATTGTTCTTCGATCCGGCGAAGCTCCACACGCTCAATCACAAGGGTAAGCATTTCGGGGTGCGCGGGCCGCTGATGATGCAGCGCTCGCCGCAAGGTCGGCCGATCATCGTCCAGGCCGGCCAGTCCGAAGCGGGCCGCCAGCTTGCCGCCGAGACCGCCGAGGTCATCTTCACGGTGCAGCAGGAGATCGAACCGGCGCGCGAATACTACGCCGACGTCAAGCAGCGGGCGGCCGCCGCCGGTCGCGCGCCCGAGCATGTGGCGATCATGCCCGGCGTCATGGTGGCCGTCGGATCGACGCACCGCGAGGCCGAACAGAAATACGAGGCGCTGCAGTCGCTGATCCATCCCGATCTTGGCGTGGCCACTTTGTCCGATATCGTCGGCATGGATCTGAAAGACTATCCGCTCGATGGGCCGTTGCCCGAGGTGCCGTTGATCAACACGCAGCAAGGACGCCAGCGTGTGGTGGTCGATCTCGCCCGGCGCGAGAATTTGACGATCCGCCAGCTCTATCAGCGTTTGTCCGGCGCGCGGGCGCATCGCAGCATTTTCGGCACGCCGACCGAGATCGCCGATTCACTGGAGCACTGGTATAAAACCGGCGCGGCGGACGGCTTCAACATCATGGCGCTGACCTTTCCGCAAGGCCTCGCGGACTTCGTCGATCACGTCATTCCCGAATTGCAGCGGCGCAAGCTTTTCCGCACCGAGTACGAGGGGACGACGCTGCGCGAAAATCTCGGCCTGCCGCGCCCGCCCAATCAGTTCGTCTAGAATTTCACCGGCACGAAACGCGACGTGAAAAGCTGATCGTTGGCCGGCCGTGTCGGCAGCAATCCCAGATCCACGAACGAATCCTTGAGGACGTCGATCGCCGCCGGATCGAAGCTTCCGTCGTTCGACATCATCGATATTTCGTAATCGTAGGTTCGCGCCACGACCTCGGGGCTCATGTGCAGGACCGGTGCGGTAAGCGCGATCGTCTGTTCCCGATTGGCTTTCATGAACGCGATCGACTGGAAAATTCCCTTGAGGAACCGCTGGGTCAGATCGGCGTGGTCGCGCAGGAAATCCTGGCTTGCCAGGACGATATGGGTGTGAACCCGCGGCACGAATTTCTCCATGCCGACGACGATCCGGCCCTGATGCAATTCCTCGAGCGAATAGCCGAGTTCGGTCGCACCGATCAGCCCGTCGGTCTGGCCGATCCGCATGGCGGCCATCGTCGCCTGGGCGTCGCCGGTGACGATGGTGTGGATCGCGTCGGGACCCCAGCCTTGCGCGACCGAAACGCGCCGCGCGAGGAATTCGGGAAACCCGGCGAGGGTCGCGGTGCCGAGGTTTTTTCCTTTGAGATCGGCGGCCGACTTGATCGCGGAATCCGGGCCGACGATCAGCGAGAAATTGCGGGGCGCGCCGTTCAAGGCCGCGACGCCGATCACCGGTGCGCCCTTGATCGCGAACATCATGCTGGTGCCGCTGGCCAGCGCGATGTCGAAACTGCCGCCGACGATGCCCTGGATCACTTTCGGATCGCCGGCGACGGTGGTGATCTGCACGTCGAGGCCCTCGTGCGCGAAAATGCCCTGTTGGACGCCGACATCGACCGGGGTGAGCGCCCAGATCACGTTGATCGTCTTGGCCACTCGAACGGTTTCCGCGCCTTGCGCGACCGGGAGAAACGCGACCACGGCGATCGTCAACGCAAGGCTATGGAGCTTGGTTCTATATCCGTTGGAGCCCGTCATTGTTCCCTACCTTGTTGTTCTATGAATCGGCCAGGCATCTTGCTGATCGACGGTATCGCGCCGTATTATGCAAGTAACCGGCGGGGCAATTCCACAAGTCGATATTGCCGCCTCATTCAAGAATTTCGCGGCGCCGGAGGAACGGGATTTCATGGCCACGACCATCATCGCATCGGGCAGCAAACTTGCGACCGGGATCAATGTCTTCACGCTTCCGCCGGAACGGCAAGCGGCGTTGATCGAAACGTTGAGCGCGATCAATCACGAAATCATCACGCACAAATTTCCGATGAACGTGTCGGCCAATTTCCATCGCGGAATCGATGCGCCGATCGTGATCAATTACAACCAGTACACGGATCGCGCGAGCGGCCAGTATCTGCGGACGCGATCGGAGACCGCGCCGCTGTTGAAACGAACCCACGAGTTGTCCGAAAAACACGAGATTCGCTGGTACGAGGTGGCGGACGTCGTGGCCGTGGCGGGACCGGGCGATCGTATCGAGATTGCCGAAGGCCGCTTGGGTATCGCGGTGATCGGTATCTTCACCGTCGAGCCCGGCAAGCAAGGTTCGCTGCTTGATCTCCTGAAGCATTATGGCGAGACGTTGAAAGCGGCGCGCGCCGACGGGTTTATCGGAATCGCCACGCATCGCGGCTATCAGGCCGACCACGTTTCGAGTTACGAGCAGTGGACAAGCGTCGATGCCTATCGCCAGGCGATGGCGCAGAGCCCGGCACTCGAGGCCTTGAAACAAATCCGCGAAACCGCGAGCGCGGTCGCATCGCATCAGTACGATGTGCTGAGCGTGACGCGCTTCGATCTCGAGTCCTGACCGGCGCGCGGCGCAACTTATATATACATCTCTATACAATGTGATATAATCCGCCGATGCGTCGCATTTCACACAGGCTCCGCATCGCTTTCGTGGCTACCATGGCGATTTTCGCCGGGGCCGCTGCGCCGGCTTCGGCCGCGCCCGATAAAATCGTTTTCGCCTGGCCCGGCCCGCCCAGTTCGGGGATGGCACCCTTCACCTTCGCCGTCGAACTCGGGTTCTTCAAAGCCGAAAATCTCGAACTCGACGTGATCTCGCTCGACGGGTCGGGGACCATCATCCCGCAGATGGTGAACGGCAGCGTCTTCTCGTCCTACATCACGCTCGACCCGCTGGTGATCTCGCGCCAGCCGGGCAAACCCAATTTCGACATACGCTTCGTCTACAACGCGGTGCGGAATTCGATCTGGGAAATCTCCGTCCTCGACGACAGCCCGATCAAAACGACGAAAGACCTGGCGGGTAAGACGATCGGCGTCGGGAGTCTCGCTTTCGGCAACGTGCCGATGACCAAGGGAATCCTGAAGCGCGACGGCATCAGCCTCGATTCCGTGCAATTCGTCGCGGTCGGCGTCGGCGCGCCCGCTTTCCAGGCGCTGCGCGACAAACGGATCGATGCACTCAATTTGTGGGACATCCAGAACGTGCAGATCCAGATGGAAGGCACGAAAATCCGCATCCTGCAGTTTCCGCCGGAATTCCACGGCGTCACCAGCCACAGTCTGCCGGTGTCGAATAAGATGATCGCCGAGCACCCCGATCTCGTCGCGCGCTTCGGCCGGGTCGTCGCCATGGGCACGGTCGCCTGCGTCGCCAATCCCGCAGGCTGCCTCGACTCGTACTGGAAGTACTATCCCAAACCTTCGGCCGACGAGGACGAAGCGCTGAAGCACGAAATGCCGTTGTTGAAGACCCGGCTCGACAACATGACGGTCTGGGACGACGGCCAGCCCAAAAAATACGGCGCCTTCAGCGAGCGGGATTGGACGACCGATATCAATTCGCTGCGCGTCGGCGGCATCATCGGCAATGACGAGATCAAGCTCGACACGCTCTACACCAATCAGTTCGTCGACGAATACAACCGCTTCGATCAGAGCGCGGTCATAACCAAGGCAAAAGCCTACAAGCCCTGAGGGAGCGCGCCGGGCAAGCGCAGCCCGTCGCTTGCTGCCGCCGAGATGCGGCCCGGAAGAGGAGCGATAGCGATGTCACGATTGACCGTTCTCGAAGGCATCATTCCATCGCCGGCGGTCGTCTATACCGATGCGAGCTGCGAAACCGTCGATTACGACGCCTATCGCGAGCATATGCGGTTCCTGCTTCGCCACGACATTTCGGCCTTGTGTATCGGAGGCCACGCCGGCGAGACCGAATGCCTGACCATGGAAGAACGCCTCAACGTCCTGCGCATCGCCCAGGAAGAGGCCAAGGGCCGGGTGCCGGTGATGGGCGGCGTCGTCGCCGATTCGACCTGGTCCGCGATCGAACAGACGAAAATCCAGAAGGATCACGGCGCCGATATCGTGCTGGTCTGTCCGCCCAACATCGTCGGCTGGGATGCGGCCGGCGCCGATGCGATGTTGGTCGCGCATTTCAAGGCGATCAACGACAAGGGTGGATTGCCTTTCGTGATCTATGGCGGACCCGGCGACAACAGCTCGTGCCGCCAGCTGCCGGCAACATTCACCAAAGTAGCGATCGAATGCGACCTGTTGCTCGCTTGGAAGATCGCCGTGCGCGGCATCGCGACGGGCGAGAACTCCTTCGCCGACTGCGTGACCGCCTTGCAGAAGGCCAAGGCGATCACCGGACGCACGGTCAATCCGCTGATCGCCGGTGACGCCAATCTGCTCGGCGCGCTCGAAGCGGGCGGGCAAGGCACGATCAATGCCTGCGAGAGTTTCCGCGTCGACGACAGCACCGCGCTCTATCAGGCATTCCGCCGCGGCGACATGGAAACCGCGCGCAAGATTCACGAGATGAGCAAGCCGATCTCGGACATCATCTATGGCATCCGCATCGGTCGCAGCTTCACCTACTTCCATTACCGCTTCAAAATCGCGAGCTGGATGCTGGGTTACATCCCCAATCCCTATATGCGCCTGCCGCAAGTGCCGCCGCCGGCCGATGAAATCGTCATGCTGCACGAGGCGCTGATCCGCGCCGGCAAGAAGCCCGTGCATTCGCCGCAAGAATTCGTCTTCTCGGCCCCCTCGGGCGCCGTCGCCGCGGAGTAAAGTCTTGAAAGTCGAAGCACCAGTCGCCCGGTATCAGCGGGTCAAGAATCACATCTGCGAGCGGATCGAGCGCGGCGAGTGGCAGGAAGGCCAGCGTGTTCCGTCCGAGCACGAATTGGTCCGCGATCTCGGGGTCAGCCGGATGACCGCCAATCGCGCGGTTCGCGAACTCGCCGCCGAAGGCTATCTGACCCGGATCCAGGGCGTCGGTACGTTCGTCGCCGAAAGCCGCGTGCAGTCGGAAGTCGTGCAGATTCGCAACATCGCCGACGAGATCGCCGAACGCGGCCACCGCCATCGCAGCGACCTGCGCGAACTCGCGGCGGTTCCGGCAAGCGCGGCGATGGCCAAGATATTCGGCCTCGCGTCCGGCGCCGCGGTGTTCCATTCGCTGGTCGTTCATTATGAGAACGACGTACCGGTTCAGATCGAGGATCGCTACGTCAATCCGAAGACGGCGCCGGATTACCTGTCGGTCGATTTCACCGAAACGACGACGAACGAATATCTGGTTCGCGTCGCGCCGATCAGCCGGGTGCGCCACGTCATCGAGGCGGTGATGCCCGACAAGCGCGTGCGTAAGCTGTTGAAGATGGGCGAGAGCGAACCCTGTCTGCGCCTGTTCCGCCAGGTCTGGTCCGGCGATGTTCCGTCAAGCTGCGCGTGGCTGTCGCATCCCGCCGGGATGTTTCGCATGGTTGCCGAATTCGCGCCGGCGCGGGTTCTGTCGTTCGAGCGTCCGGCGCCGCTCAAGGTCGCGCGCTCGCGCTAAGTCAGCGTTCGATCCCGCGTCTGACGACGCTGCGGCACGGATTGCCGCCGATCCAATAGCAAAGTTCCGCCGGCCGGCCGACATCCCAAAGCGCGAAATCGGCATTGAGGCCCACGGCGAGCCGCCCGCGATCGTTCAGGCCCAAGGCGCGCGCCGCGTTGCGGGTCACCCCGGCGAGCGCTTCTTCCGGTCGGAGGCGAAAGAGCGTGCAAGCCATATTGAGCATCAACAACAACGACAAGGCAGGCGATGATCCGGGGTTGCAGTCGCTGGCGACGGCCATCGGCACGCCGGCGCGCCGAAAGGCCTCGATCGGCGGTACCTTGGTATCGCGCAGGAAATAGAACGCGCCGGGTAACAGGACGGCGACGGTTCCGGCCTTCGCCATCGCGGCGACACCGTCCTGCGACGTGTGTTCGAGATGATCGGCCGACAGCGCGCCGTGGCGGGCCGCCAATGCCGCGCCGCCGAGATCGGAGAGTTGATCGGCATGGAGCTTTACCGCCAATCCGTTCCGCCGCGCCGCGTCGAACACCGCGTCGGTTTCGGCCGGCGTGAAGCCGATGTTTTCGCAAAACGCATCGACCGCATCGGCGAGCCCGGCCTTGGCGATGGCGGGCAGCATCTCGTCGCACACCATTTTGACGTAGTCGCTTTGCCGCCCCTCATATTCGGGCGGCAAGGCATGTGCGCCGAGAAAACTGGTGCGCACGTCCACCGGCAATTCCGCGCCCAGCCGCCGCGCCACGCGCAGCATCTTCATTTCGGCCTCGGTCGAAAGCCCATAACCCGATTTGATCTCGATGGTGGTGACGCCCTGGGCCATCGTTTCGCGTAAGCGAGAACGCGCCGACGCAAACAGGACATCTTCGCTTGCGCCGCGGGTTGCGTTCACGGTCGACCGGATGCCCCCGCCGGCGCGCGCGATTTCCTCGTAACTGGCGCCTTCGAGCCGAAGCTCGAATTCATGCGCGCGCTCGCCGCCGAAGACGAGATGGGTGTGGCAGTCGATCAGGCCGGGTGTGATCCACGCGCCGCCGCAATCGGTGACAACGACGGCGCAGGCTTCCGGCGCGGCAGGCAGGTCTTGGCGCGGACCGACGAAGGCGATGCGGTCGCCGCTCGTCGCAATGGCGCCATCCTCGATCGCGCCATAAGCGGCACCGTCCGGCTCCATCGTCGCCAACCGTACATTCAGCCAAAGCCGGTCCCAACGCGGCGCCGTCATGCGGCGAGCAGCCGGTTGAGTACGGCGCGATAGCGCGTGGCGGCATCTTCCTCGGCCTTGTGATGCCGGTCCTTTACCCGCCAGACGCCACCCACCATGACGTCGCGCACGATTTGGCGGTTGGGCCCGAAGATCGCGGCATCGAGCAGTGCGTCGCCATGGCGCGTACCGTCATCGGCCAAGACCACGAGATCGGCGCGATAGCCGGGCGCGAGTTGGCCGATGGGTTGGGCCAGCGCTTGCGCGGTGCCGGCGAGCGCGCCGCGATAAAGACTGGCGCCGGTGGAAATGCCGACGCGGTCGGCCAGGATGTTCCGCTGACGCATAGTAAGGCGCTGCGAATATTCCAGGAGGCGCAGTTCCTCGAACGGGTCGAGCGCGATGTGGCTGTCGGTGCCGATGCCCCAATGTCCGCGCGCGGCGAAATAGGACGCGGCCGGAAAGATGCCGTCGCCGAGATTGGCCTCGGTCGAGGGGCAAAGCCCGGCGACAGCACCGCTCTTAGCGAGGCGTTGCGTCTCGGTTTCGGTCTGATGAGTCGAATGAATGAAGCACCAGCGTTCATCGATATCGGCGTGATCGAGGAGCCACTCGATCGGCCGCGCGCCGGACCAGGCGACGCAGTCGGCGACCTCGCGCTCCTGTTCGGCGACGTGGATGTGGATCGGTGCGTTGGGCTTGCAATGTTTGATATGGGCGACGGCGCTCTCCAACTGTGCCGGCGTTACCGCGCGCAGCGAATGCGGCGCGATCCCGAAGCGCAGCATCGGTGTCTCCGGATGGCGATCCATCACCGTATCGACGAGCGCGTTGAACCCGTCGATGTCGAAGAGGAACCGGCGTTGTCCCGGCACCGGCGGCGCGCCGCCGAAATTGCCGTGCGCGTAGAGCACCGGCAGGAGGGTGAGGCCGATCCCGGTCTTATCAGCGGCGGCGAGAATGCGTTCGGCCGTGGCGGCCGGATCGTCATAAGGCCGGCCATCGGGTGCGTTGTGGAGATAATGAAACTCGCCGACGGCGGTATAGCCGGCCTTCAGCATCTCGATATAAAGCTGCGTCGCGATGATTTCGATGTCGTCGGGCGTCAGGCGTTCGAGAAACCGATACATGAGCTGGCGCCAGCTCCAGAAATTATCGCCGTCGGGACCGCTATATTCGGCAAGCCCGGCCATGCCGCGCTGAAACGCATGCGAATGGAGATTGCCCATGCCGGGCAGAACCGGACCCGACAGGCGTTCCGCGCCGTTCTCTTCGGCGCCGGGCGTCACCGCGATCAGTAACCCGTCAGCGCCGATCTCGAAGCGCACATCGCGCCGCCAGCCTTCGGGCAGCAGAGCCTCCGCCGCGATGAGCGAGATCGGCTGCATCGGCTAGAGCGTGGGATGGATCGGGGTGAAGACGGGCCGGAAGAAATAGGCGCGCGCGATCTGCCAATAGCCACGGAAGACGAAGTGGTCATTGTGTTTCATCAGCTTCTCGCGGTTCTCGCGATAGAAGCGCGGCAACTCATACCACGGCATCACCGGTTTCAGGTGATGGGCGATATGGAGGTTGTTGTAGAGAAACAGCAGACTGAACACGACGTTGGATTCGACGCTGGCAACCCGTGCGCCGGGGCGTGGCGCGGCGCGATGCTCGATGAAGGCGCGCAGCAGACCGAGGCTCATGCCGGGATAGGCGACCAGCAGAATATATTGCCACCACGGCATGCCGCAGACATGGCTGACGAACCAGAACAGGATGCCGACGAGGACCGCGTGAACCCCCCAATGCGGTACGTTCTGGTAATCGTGGTTGCGGATACGGCCGATCTCGCGCTCGCTCAATTTCCACAGCCGGATCATCGGACCGATCAGCAGCCGACCGGCCAGGGTCTGGTTGATCATCAGGATCGTGTGCTGAAACCCTCCCATCTTTGCCCAGGCGGCCTGCCGCACGTAATAGGACTCGGTGTCCTCGCCGGGCACGGTGAGGAACGTATTGCGGTGATGGGTGCTGTGGCTCTTGCGGTACATCGGATAGGGAAACCACAGGCCGAGCGGCGGCATCGCGATGGCCCAGCGGAACCAGGCCGGCACGCCGCGAAATCCATGGATGGTTTCGTGCTGCAGCGAGAACTGCCAGGCGATGGCGTAGGCCCCGAGCGGGATCATCAGCCACCACGGGATATCGGCCTGATACCACATCAACAGGAACCAATAGCCATAGACGGCGACGGCGAGAATCCACGTCGGCATCTCGAGCCGCCAGAATGTGCGCGCAATCGCGTCCATCATTCCTCCTTTGCACCGGCCGGTTCGGCCTGAAGCGCGGCAAAGACCGGATGCGCCGATCGGCAAAACCGGTGATGCCGCCAGAACTCGGTCGTCGCGCCGAAATCGCGCCGAAGCGCATCATAGCCCGCGACGTCCGGTCGCTCGAACCGCAATAAAAGCAGGTCGGCGAGGATCGGCGCGAGGTCCTTGTTGATATGCGCGCTGAGCAAGGCAGCGACAATAGGCTCGTTTGCCTGGTCCGATGCGACCAGGGGCGGGATCGCGGTCCTTTTCGTACTGGCGATGGTGCGAACCCGCGCGGCCAAGTCCGGTGCGTAACGCCGCATGAGCGCGAGCGCATAAGAATCGAGTGGTGCGACCTCGGCACGACCCTCGGCGACGGCCAGCACGGCGCCGACCGGCGTAATCGCCGGCGCGACGACCTCGTCATAAAGCGGCTCGTCACGGGCCATGCCCATCAGAAAGTGCAGCGGCGCGGCGAAACCGGATTGCGATTCCGTCGTGGTGAAGGCGATGCGTTTGCCGAGCGTATCCTCGATGCGTCGGAACGGACTGTCGGCGGCGACGACGAGATCGGTCCAATAAGTGGCCTTGCCGTGTTCCGGTACCGGTGCGGCGACGAGAGCGGGCCTCGGCTCGGCAAGGCTGAAGGGCAGGCCGCACATGAAGACGGCCGCCTTGTCGGAACGCTGCCAGAGATCGGCGATTGGTTTCGGCGGCGGATGATCGACGATATCGAGGGCTGCGCCCGATTTGCGCGCAACGCCCTCGAAAAGCTGCTTCCATAATGCGGCAACGGCTGGCGTCACCGCATACATGCGCGCATTGGCGATCATGTCACGATCGTCGTCGTGGTCTGATGATCCCAGAAGGCGATGCGGCGGCGCAGCCACATGATGAGCTGCGTGCTGATCACGCCGATCGCCGCCAGCACGATCACGCAGGCAAAGATCATCGCGACGTTGAAATCGACGGTCGAGGCTTCGATGACGTGGCCGAGCCCACGGCGCGAGGCGACCAGTTCGGCGACCACCGCGCCCAGCAGCGCCAGCACGATGCTGATTTCGAGCCCGGCGAAGATCGTCGAGAGGGCCGACGGCCATTTGACGCTGAACAGGATCTGCATCCGGCTCGCGCCGAAGGCGCGATAGAGATCGATCAGGTTCGGATTGCACGACCGGAATCCGACAACCGCGTTGACGAAGCAGGGAAAAAAGCAGATCAGCGCGACCATCACGACCTTCGATTGCAGTTCGAAGCCGAACCACACGATGATCAGCGGCGCGAGTGCAACCTTCGGCACCGACTGGAAGGCGACGACCAAGGGATAGATCGCGCGGTTGAGCAATTGAAATTCGCTGACCAGCGTGGCGAGGACGAGCGCCATGCTGCAGCCGGCGACGTAGCCGAGAACGAGGGCTGACGTCGTCGCCCAGATGTCGGGCCACAGCACGCCGCCGATCAAGCCCTGTTTCAGCGAGAGAAGAACCGCCCACGGCGTCGGCACGAGGTAATTCGGCACCTTGAAGTAGATGATCGAATAATGCCAGGCGGCGATGAAGAGCGCGGTCACGCCGAGCGGCAGCAGGATGTTGCGCAGCGCATTCTCACGCATGGGCTGGATCCTTGACCGTGAAGAGCCGGCGCAACCGGTCGCAGATCGCGACGAATTCGGGCGCCGCCATGCTTTCGAGTCCGCGCGGCCGGGCGAGGCCGACGTTTTCGATGTGAATCACCCGGCCGGGGCGCGACGACAGGACGACGATGCGATCGGCCATGAAGGCCGCTTCCGGGATCGAATGGGTGATGAAGACGACGGATTTACCCGTCCGCTCCCAGATCGCCTGAAGTTCGAGGATCATCTGCTCGCGCGTCAGCGCATCGAGTGCGGCGAAGGGCTCGTCCATCAACAGCAATTTGGGTTCGTGAATGAGCCCGCGCGCGATGGCGACGCGCTGCTGCATGCCGCCCGACAATTCATGCGGGTAGTGCTGGGCGAATTGGTCGAGCCCGACCATCTCGATGAGCTCGTCGGCCTTCTTGCGATAGGCCGGCGAATAGATACCCAGCACGCGAACGGGCATCAGCACGTTGTCGCGCACGTTCTTCCACGGCAGCAGGGTCGGCTGCTGAAACACGATGCCGACATCCTGGCGCGGCTTGTCGATGATGGTGCCGCCGAGAAAGGCCTGGCCGGCGCTCGGCTGCAACAACCCCGAGAGGATTTTCAGCAGCGTCGATTTTCCGCACCCCGAGGGTCCGAGTACGGCGACGAATTCGCCGTTCTCGACGTCGATGCTCAGAGGTCCGAGAGCAGGGAGCGGACCACGACTGGTGCTATAGGTAAGGGCGATCTCACGCAGCGAGAGAGTCGCGCCGGACGGGGTCTTAGTGGGCGGGTATGGCGTAGGCATTGGCCCGCTGAACAACCTTTGCTGTATCGAAGCGATTATAGGCCTCGACGAACTGATTGGTGTAAAGCGAGTTGAGCTTGATCTCGGAATCGCCGAGCTGCCCGCCCAGGCGCAGCGAATCGATCACGGTCTGCCAATCCTTGTCTTTATAGGCACCGTAATGGTGTGCCTCGCCGGGATCGAAACTGTTCATGTTCTTGACCCGGATGGCGATCAGCGACCGCTCGCCGGCGATGGCTTTGTCGTCGACCGTCGCGGGTTTCAACTCGGGAAACATCTTCCAATAGGCGAAGAGGCAGCCGGTCAGATTGGCTTCGCACGCGACAGTGCCTTCCGTCGCCGCGCGCCCGAAGCGTTCGATCAGATCGGGATGCTCGCGGATCATCGTATTGGTGACGGGAAAGCCGTGACTTGATACACCGCGAAATTGCGGCGGGAATTGCAGGATGCGGATCTTGGTGCCCTGCAATTCAAGCTGTGCGTCCTGCACGTCGAAGAGATTGAGCGCATCGATCTTGCCGGTGCGCAGCGCCTCGAAAGCGGGCACCCCGCCGCCGACGGCGATGAAGCTCACGTCGTTCGGGTCGACACTCTGCTGTTTCAGAATCGCCCGCGTCATCGGCACGTTGGCGAAGGTGAGCGCGCCGACGCCGATATTCTTGCCCTTCAAATCCTTGACCGATTTGATGGGGCTATCGGCGAGGACCGAGATTTCCCAAATCGAATTCCGCACCGCGTTATAGACATAGCGAATGTCGAAGTCGGGCTTGCCGGGCTGGCGCGAGATGACGAGGAGATCGGGGGAGGCGTAGGACGAGAAGATCGTGCCGGCGAGCAATTGCGGGATGATGACGCCCGAGCCCTGCAGCGTGATGACCTCGAAATCGATGCCTTCGTCCTTGAAGAACCCGAGATCCTGCGCGAAGGCAAACGGCGCGATGCCCTGCGTGATGACGCCCGGCCAGGCATAGGTGATCTTGTCGGCGGCGAGCGCGGGTTTCGTCGGCACCCAGGCGGTGGCGAGCGCGATGGCGAGGAGGAGTCCGCGCACGAAGGACGGAAGTTGCTTTTCCATCTTCTGCCTCTGGGCAAAATGCTTTTGACCTGTTCGTTCATTACGATATACATGTATGTACAAGCTTGCAAGCGTGAGAGTCTCCATGCGCAGCATCAAAGAACCCGCCGACATTCTCGATCCCCGGCATTATGCCGCGGTTCGCCGCCCGACCGATCTGGCCGAGCCGCTGCCGCCCTGGTGCTACACCTCACCGGCTTTCTTCGAGCGCGAACGCGAACAGATTTTCTTCAAATGCTGGAACTGCGTCGGCCCGATGAGCCGGGTGGCGGAAGCAGCCGGCAGCTACATCACTTTCACCTATGTCGACGTGCCGGTCGTCATCGTGCGCGGCAACGACCTCAAGCTGCGCGCTTTCGTCAATTCCTGTCGCCATCGCGGGCAGGAAGTGGTGCAGGGTTCGGGGGAATGCAAATTCCTCAAATGTCCTTATCACGCCTGGGCTTATTCGCTCGAAGGCGAGCTGGTCGGCACGCCCTTGTTCGAGGGCCACGACCAGTTCGATAAGAACGAATACGGCCTCGTCGCGTTGAAGCTCGAATTCTGGGCCGGCGCGATGTGGATCAATTTCGACCCCGAGAGCGGCGATCTCCTCTCTTACTTGGGCGATCTGCCGGAACGCACCAAAGCGTGGCATGCCGAGGACATGGTCTGCGTGTCGCGGGTCGAGACGGTGATCAACGCCAACTGGAAGCAGTATTACGAGAATTTCAGCGACGTCTATCACGTCCCCTTCGTCCACACGAGTTCGCTGCCGTTCAAGGGCCATGCCAAGCGCGAATGGCATAACGAGAACTATATCGGCAATTACATCATGCATCGCGTCTGGTTTCCCGGGACGCGCAGCATCCCCGACGAGGCGAAACCGTTGCCCGAGATCGATCTCACGTCCGATCTCCAGGGCGCGTTCTATCCGTGGATCTATCCCAACGGGGGGATGAGCTTCACCAACGATTCGATGTGGCTGATCGAACTCTATCCCGATGGGCCGGAGCGCACGCTTCATGTGCGCTCGCTGATGGTGCCGAAGGCGTCGGCGGCTTTGCCCGATTTCGCCAGCATCATCGTGAATTACGAGAACACCCTGGCGCTCATCACGTCGCAGGATGTCGTCGTTCTTGAATCGCAACAGCGTTCCGTCCATTCGCCGGTCTATTGCACCGGACGGTTCGCGCGCATGGATAAGCTCGTGCACGACAGCGAGTTGTGGATTCTCGATCGTGTTATCGGCAACGCTGACGGACAATGAGCGCCGATTTCCTGATCACCGAACGGCGCGGCGGACCGCTGCTGCTCAGCATGCCGCATGGCGGCACCACGATCCCCGACTGGCTGGCGCCGCGTCTCTCGGCCAATGGCACGGCGATCGACGACACGGATTGGTGGATCGACAAGCTCTACGATTTCGCCGCATCCCTCGATGCGACGGTGCTGCGCACGACGCTGTCGCGCTACGTCATCGACGTCAATCGCGACCCGTCGGGCGCCTCGCTCTATCCCGGCCAGGCGACGACCGAACTCTGTCCGGTCACGGATTTCGACGGCATACCTCTTTATAAGGACGGCGAAGCGCCGGGCGAGGCCGAGATCGCCGATCGCCGCGTCCGATATTTCGCGCCTTATCATGCGGCGCTCGAGGCCGAGTTGGCCCGGCTCAAATCCATCCATGGCTATGCGCTGCTGTTCGATTGCCATTCGATCCGCTCAGTGGTGCCGCGGCTTTTCGAGGGCAGGCTGCCGGTCTTCAACATCGGCACCAATAGCGGGGCTGCCTGCGACGACGGCATTGCCGCTGCCGTGGTGACGGCTTGTGCCGCGCATCCCGATTTCGATTACGCGCTGAACGGTCGGTTCAAGGGCGGCTGGATCACGCGGCGTTATGGCAAACCCGCCGACGGCGTTCACGCCGTGCAACTCGAACTGGCGCAGCTTGCCTATATGGAAGAGGCGCGTCCCTGGCGCTTCGACCCCATCAAAACCCAACGGCTCCAGCCGACCTTGCGCACCGCGCTGGCCGGCATGATCGATTGGGGAAAAACCCATTTCGGAGCGAAACGATGACGGGCACCCGTTTTTCCAATCAGCGGATCATCCGCGCGCCGCGCGGCGCCGAGATTTCGGCGAAGAGCTGGCTGACCGAAGCGCCTTTGCGCATGATCATGAATAATCTCGATGCCGAGGTGGCCGAGCGGCCGCAGGAATTGGTCGTCTATGGCGGCATCGGCCGCGCCGCGCGCGATTGGGAAAGCTATGACCGGATCGTGTCGTCGCTGCGCGCGCTGGGCGGTGACGAAACCCTGCTGGTGCAATCCGGCAAGCCTGTCGGCGTGTTTCGCACCCACAGCGATGCGCCGCGCGTCCTGATCGCCAATTCCAATCTCGTGCCGGCCTGGGCGAATTGGGATCATTTCAACGAACTCGACCGCAAGGGCCTGATGATGTTCGGCCAGATGACGGCCGGCTCGTGGATCTATATCGGCAGCCAGGGCATCGTGCAGGGCACATACGAGACCTTCGTTGAAGTCGGTCGTCAGCATTACGGCGGCAGCCTCGCCGGCAAATGGATTTTGACGGCGGGGCTCGGCGGCATGGGCGGGGCGCAGCCTCTGGCCGCGACCATGGCCGGCGCGTCACTGCTCGCGATCGAATGTCAGCCGTCGCGTATCGAGATGCGGTTGAAGACGAAATATCTCGACGTGCAGGCGCATTCCCTCGACGAGGCGCTCGGCATGATCGAGCGGGCGGGGCGCGAGCGCAAACCGGTGTCGATCGGGCTCCTCGGCAATGCCGCCGAGATTTTTCCCGAACTCGTGCGGCGCGGCGTGCGCCCGGACGTCGTCACCGACCAGACCTCGGCGCATGATCCGATCAACGGCTATCTGCCCGCCGGCTGGACGCTGGAGCAATGGGAAAGCCGGCGCGCGGCGGACCCCAAATCGGTCGAGCGCGCGGCCAAGGAATCGATGGCCGTCCAGATTCAGGCCATGCTCGCCTTTCACCGCAAGGGCATCCCGACACTCGATTACGGCAATAATCTGCGTCAGATGGCGCATGACGCTGGGGTCAAGGACGCCTTCGATTTCCCCGGCTTCGTGCCTGCTTACATCCGGCCGATGTTCTGCCGCGGGATCGGGCCGTTCCGGTGGGTCGCGCTGTCGGGCGATCCCGAGGACATCTATCGCACCGACGCGAAGGTCAAGGAACTGATCCCCGACGACAAGTCGCTGCACAACTGGCTCGACATGGCGCGGTCGCGGATTTCTTTTCAGGGCCTGCCGGCGCGCATTTGCTGGCTGGGGTTGGGACAGCGCGACCGGATCGGCCTCGCCTTCAACGAGATGGTGGCCAAAGGCGAGTTGAAGGCGCCGATCGTCATCGGACGCGATCATCTCGATTCGGGTTCGGTCGCCAGCCCCAACCGCGAGACCGAGGCGATGAAGGACGGCTCGGATGCGGTGTCGGATTGGCCGTTCCTCAATGCGCTGTTGAACTGCGCGAGCGGCGCGACCTGGGTGTCGCTGCATCACGGCGGCGGCGTCGGCATGGGCTATTCGCAACATGCCGGCATGGTCATCGTGTGCGACGGCACGCCCGAAGCATCGAAGCGCATCGCACGCGTCTTGTGGAACGATCCGGCCACCGGCGTCATGCGCCATGCCGACGCGGGATACGAGAGCGCGATCGACTGCGCCCGCGAGCATCATCTCAATCTGCCCAGCCTCGGCGCCTGAACCAGCAGCGAGATCTCCGATGGACATACTCTGGAACATCAACACGACCGACGGCCGCTATCCCTGGCTGCCCGATCACACCCGCAAGACCAATTTGCAATATTTCCAGCAATCAGCGATCGCGGTCGACCGGCTGGGCTTCACCGGCGCGCTGATCGCGACGGCGGCGCACGACGTCTGGAACATGGGCGCGTCGATCATGCCGCTGACCCGGCAGATGAAGTTTCTGCTGGCGGTGCATCCCGGCCTGATCTCGCCGACGCTCTTTGCCAAGATGGCGGCGTCGTTCGATCAATTCAGCAACGGACGGTTGCTGGTCAATATCGTCAACGGCGACGACAAGCTGCAATTGGGCTACGGCCTTAACCTCGCCCATGACCAGCGTTATGAGATGACCGGCGAATATCTCGCGATCTGGCGGCGCGTGATCGCCGGCGAGAAGGTCGATTTCACCGGCAAATATTTCAAGGTGACCGGCGCGCAGATCTACACGACCTCGGTGCAGAAGCCGCATCCGCCGCTGTGGTTCGGCGGCTCGTCGCCGGCCGCGCTCGAAGCCTCGGCGAAGGACATCGATCTCTATCTGAGCTGGGGCGAACCGCCGCCGCAGGCCGGGGAGAAATTCGCCACGGTCAAAAGACTGGCCGAAGGTCATGGGCGCAAGCTGCGCTATGGCGTCCGGCTGTACTGCATCGTGCGCGAAACCGACGACAAGGCCTGGGCAGCCTGCGACGATCTGCTGGAAAAGATGGACGAGGCGACGATCGCGCGGGTTCAGGGCGTGACGAGCCAGAGCGATTCGGTCGGCCAGCAACGGATGACCGCGCTCTTGAAAGGCGCGCGCAAACCCAAACGCGCGCGCGATCTCGAAGTCTATCCCGACATGTGGAGCGGCATGGGGTTGGTACGCCCCGGTCCGGGCACCGCCATCGTCGGCAGTCCCAAAACCGTGGCCAATCGGATGATGGAATATGTCGGGCTCGGCGCCGACGCTTTCATCTTCTCAGCCTATCCGCTGCTCGAGGAGGCGCATCGCGTCGCCGAATTGTTGTTTCCCGCGCTTCCTTTCAAACCAGGGGTACCTTTGTGATCGTCATGCGGCTCGGCCTTCTTCTTCTGCTCGGTGTGGTGTTCGCGATGCCGGCGCAGGCCGAGAAAGTCCGGGTCGCCATTCCGACCGCTTCGCCGGGGTCGGCGTTTTTCATTCTCGCCCTGCAAAAGGGCTATTACGCCGAGGAAGGTCTCGAGGTGGAATCCCAGGTCGCGGGCGGCGGCATTGCTGTGCCGGGCCTGATCTCCGGCGATCTCCAATTCAGCCTCTCCACCGGTGCGTCGATCAGCGCCATCCTCAAAGGCGCGAAACTCAAGATCGTGATGATCACGCAGGATCGGCCCGGCGGCCAGGTCTGGGGCATCAATCCCGCGATCAGATCGCTGACCGATCTCAAGGGGATGCAGGTCGGCATCCAGTCGCGCGGCGATACCGGCGAAATTGCCATCCTGTCGCTGCTCAAGGCGAAAAACATGCCCAAGGACTATGTCGGCTTCACGCCGATGGGCACCGACGTCAATCGGCTGGCCGCGCTGAAATCGGGGGCGCTGCCGGCCGTCCAATTAAGCTGGTTCGGGATCGACGAGTTGAAAACGGTGCCGAATGCGCATGACATCATCGATCTCTTCGCCGAGGTGCGTATGCCCTATGCCGGCCTGGTTACCGCGGATTCGGTGATCGCCAACCATTCCGACATGCTGATGAAGATGATCCGGGGCAGCTTGAAGGGCGTGGCTTACGAGAAGGCGCATCACGACGAATCGGTTAAGATCATCTCGGATTACGGCAAGCTCACGCCCGAGCAGACCGTGTTCGATTTCGATCGCGTGCTGCAGAGCGCGATCCCGGACAATATCGGTAGTACCGAGATGCAGAATAACGAGATCGCGTTACGCGCCGATCTGCTCGACATCCCGGCCGACAAAGTGCTGCCACCCGACGCGGTCTATGACTTCACGGCGCTGCGCCAAGCCAATCGCGATCTCAAGGATTGGCAGCCTCCCGCGCCGTGATCAGGCTCTCCTTTTTCGGACGCGCGATTCTGATTTAGCGCTCACCGGTTGTGGATCGCGCGGGAATTTACATTCCCGTTGCATAGAATCGACGGTTCGGTCTCCTTGATCGCGATGCCGGTCATTTAGGCATTTCTGATTTTTCCCGACACTTCATTCGTCATGTCGGCGGCCGGAGCACCGTCGCACTGGCGCTATTTTGTCTATTCCGCACGAAAAATGCTCAACGCCGCACGCGCGAGCGGCAAAACAGGGGCGCGGGGTCGGCGAAGACTCGGGCTGCGCGGACAGGTTTTTATGCCGCCCCAACAAAGAACGCAGAGGTCCGACCATGGCACGTTTATTGCGGTGCAACATGGCGAGAGACCGGTGCCAAGCGTGAAGGGTCCATTGCGGGTTTTGAACGACCACTCAGTTTCAAACGCCACAGGTTGCAGGCCGGTCATTCGGCAACTGCCCATTCCACGCTTGCGCGATCGGCCCGCGAACTAAAGACGGAGAAGGAAGCGTGTCGCTCCAACCCCTCAGCGTCACCCGATTCGTACCGTCGATTTTGTCGCGCAAATCGGCGGAAGACCGCGCCAGGGTCAGCCGGTGGTTTGAGGCTCATGCCGCGGACCGTGTGATCAAGTTCGCGTCGGTCCTGAGCCTTCTCGGGCTCTGGTATTTTGGCGCCGCGTTGTTGCCCGCCAGCGTCATGCCGGCCCCGCATATCGTCGCGCGCGTGCTCCTGCACGAGATCACGCTGCCGCGGATCTGGATCAACGTCGCCATCACCATGACCCGCATCGTCTTCGCCTTCGGCCTCGCCATGTCGGTCGCTTTGGTGCTCGGCTTCGCGATGGGTCTGTCGAAAACGGCGGCACGATTTTTCGATGTCTGGGTGGTCTGCGGCCTGTCGCTGCCGAGCCTCGTCCTGATCCTGACCATATTCATGATCGTCGGGCTGAACGACCGCGCGGCGATCATTGCCGCGGCGATTCCCGTGGTGCCGATTTTGACGATCAACATCTGGGAAGGAATCAAAAACGTCGATCAGAAGCTGATCGACATGGCCAAGGCCTATCATGCCGACCGGCGCCGGATCATCGGGTCCGTCATCGCGCCGCAGATCGCGCCGACGATGTTGGCTTCCGCGCGGTTCGGTCTCGGCTTGATCTGGAAAATGGTTTTGTTCGTCGAGCTGCTCGGCCGCAGCGACGGCATCGGTTATCAGATCGAATATTATTATCAGATGTTCAACATGAGCGAAGTTCTCGCTCACGCGTTGCTGTTTCTCCTGATCATGTTGTTCATCGAGATCATCCTGCTGGGCAAGCTCGAGCGGCGTCTGTTCCGTTGGCGCCCCATTCAACGGCGAATCTAGGGGGCGGCTCGAATCATGGCCAACGCAGCGTCGATCGAAATCAACCAGGTATCGAAGGTCTTTCCCGGCAAGGGGCAGAGCGCCGGCTGGCGGGCGCTCGACGATGCGACCTTCCGCGTCGATCCCGGCGAATTCGTCTGTATCCTCGGGCCGTCGGGCTGCGGCAAGTCGACCTTGCTCAACATTCTCAGCGGCCTCGACGATCAATTCGAGGGCACGGCGTCGATCCACGGCCGCCCGGTCGGCAAGCGCAATTACGACGCGGCCCGCATCGCCTATGTCTTCCAGGAACCGCGCCTGATGCCGTGGCGGACGGTTCGCGCGAACATCGAATTCGCGCTGTCGGCGGCGAACGTGAGCTCCAGTCAGTGGAAAGAGCGGATCGACCGGGTTCTCGCCCTCGTCGAGCTGTCGGATTTCGGCGATTTCTATCCGCTTCAACTGTCGGGCGGCATGCAGCAGCGCGCATCGATCGCGCGCGCTTTCGCGATCGAACCCGAAGTCCTCCTGATGGACGAACCGTTCAGCGCGCTCGACGAACTGACGGCGCGGCGCCTGCGCCAGCAACTCCTGACCATCTGGGGCACGTTTCGCTCGACCGTGTTGTTCGTCACCCATAACGCTTTCGAGGCCACCTTCCTCAGCGACCGCATCCTGATGATGACCAAGGGGCCGGGCGGCAAGTTCTGCGACGAAATCGACCTGCGCGAACTGGCGCGCCCCCGTTCCTACGAAGACGTTCGGGTCTTCGAGACTAGCCGCACGGTGGTCGAACGTCTGGTCAGCCATATCGGGAGTCTCGACGAACATTGATGAACCGCTCGAGAGCCGCTGTTCGTTACCGCCGTCCAGAGGGACCGTCATGAAAACCAAGATGCATCTCGCCTTCGATCTGTCCTGGACCCATCTGCAGGGCCGCTGGTGCCAGCCCGGTTCGTGGACCGGTCGGACCTATCCCGATCTTGGCATCTTCCGCGAGATCGCGATGATCGCCGAGCGGGGCTGCATCGACATGATGTTCTTCGGCGACGGCACGGGCGTTCCGAGCACCTGGCGCGGTTCGCCGGAAGAAGCGGTTCGCTGGGGGATCGGCTGGCCGCGGCAGGATATGAGCGGCTACATCGCGACCCTGGCGCAAGACGTGAAAAACGTCGGCTTCGGAATCACCTATTCCTCGACCTTCATGCATCCGTTCTATGTGTCGCGGTTGCTCAATTCGCTCGATCACCTGTCGAACGGGCGCATTGCGTTCAACGTCGTTGCCTCGACAAGGCGGGCCGACGCCGCGAATTACGGCTTCGACGAACTCATGGAACACGATCTGCGCTACGAGCGGATGGAAGAATTCATCCATGTCTGCAAGTCGCTCTGGGCCAGCGTCGCGCCGGATGCGTTCGTGTGGGATCGCGACACCGGCATCGTCATCGCCGATCCCAAGAAAGTTCAGGCGATCAACCATGTCGGCCAATTCTTCAAGGTGAAGGGGCCGCTTAGTTGCGTGCCGTCGCCGCAGGGCCGGCCCGTGCTGATCCAGGCCGGCGGTAGCGGGCGCGGCATCAAGGCCTCGGCCAATTTCGCCGATCACGTGTTCGGTTCCGGCAAGCCGATCAAGCAGAAGGTCAAGCATCGCCAGGAACTCGACGCCGAATTGATCGCGCAGGGACGCGATCCGTCGAAGGTGGGCATCTTGTGGGATGTCATCGTCGTCGTCGGCGAAACCGAAGGCGAGGCGAAGCGTCGTCGCGAATTGATGCTGACCGCGATTCCGTTCGAGGCGGCGGGTGCGTTCATTTCGCACGCCGCGGGCTACGACTTCTCGAAACTCCCGGCGCGCTTTACGCCCAAGGAGATCAACGAGCAGATCGCGGCGAGCAATGCGTCGCCGGTCGGCTTCGTGCATCAACTCGGGTTGAAGATCGGCGAGAACACCGAAATGACGCGCGAGGAATTCTTTGAATACGGGCTGCGCTCCGCCACCGGCTACGACCATACGTTCGCGGGAACCGCCGCGCAGGTCGCCGACCATTTCGAGGAAGAGTTCGAGGCCACGGGCAGCCGGGGCGGGTTCATGATCGCGCATCCGCAGGCGACGCCGCGCGAACTCCTCAACGTCGTCGATTTCCTGGTGCCCGAGTTGCAGCGTCGCGGGCGGTTCCGCAAGTCCTATGAGGGCAAGACGCTGATGGAAAATCTCGCCGGCTGAGCTGAGAGGACGGGTCCCGCATGCGCAAGGTCGAACTTGGCATCTTCATGCCGATTGCGAGCAATGGTTTCATTTTTTCCAAACGCGCGCCGCACTACATCCCGACATTCGAGTTGCATCGGCAAATCGCCGTCCTGGCCGAGGAAACCGGGCTCGATTATCTGTTCTGGATGGGGAAGTGGATGGGGTATGGCGGCCCGACCCGGCATTGGGAAGAGTCGCTCGAACCGATCACCCTATCGAGCGCGATCGCCGCGTCGACGAGCCGGCTGAAACTCTTCGCGACGATCAATCCGCTGCTCTTTCATCCGACCGTCGCGGCGAAGATGGTGGCGACGATCGACGATGTCAGCGGCGGCCGCTTCGGGATCAACATCGTCACCGGCAACACGCTCGACGAATACTATCAGATGGGCATCGTCCCCGAGGGCTATAACGAATACCGCTATCAATACGCCGAGGAGTGGACGACCGCGATCAAGGCGCTCTGGACGCAGGAGAAAGTAACTTTCAAGGGGCGGTTCTTCGATCTGACCGATTGCGTCTCGGCGCCGAAGCCGCAACAGAAACCCTATCCGGCGATCGTGAGCGCCGGCACGTCCGATGAAGGGTTGCGGTTCGGGGCGAAGCATTCGGATTATGCCTTCATGGGCCTGCGGGCCGAGGAAATCGCCAAGACACGGGGGTTTGCCGCCGAATACGGGCGCACCATCAAGATTGCGACGAATCTGTTCCTGCTGCCGCGGCCGACCGATGCGGAGGCGGAGACCGAACTCGCGGCCCTGCGGACGGAGCTCGATCACGAGGCGCTCGAGAATCTCATTGCCTCGACGGAGCGCGACATGCGCGATGCCAAGCGGGCCGACTATTTGCGGGCGCCGCACATCATCGGTTTCGGCAACGGCATGCCGGTCGCGGGGTCGCCTGAGACCATTGCGCGCAAACTGGCGAAACTGATCATCGAGAACAACGTCGATGCGCTGCAATTCACCTTCCTCGATTTCATCAAGGATCTCGGGGTTTTCCGGCGCAGCATCGCGCCGATCCTGAAAGATTTGCTCGCCCGCGAAAGCGTGTTCGTCAATCTCGGGGAAGAACGAGCGACGGCAGCTTGAACGGGAGTGTCATGCGTATGATCCGGCTTACCATCAGTTCCATTGCGCTCCTGGCCTTATTGAGCGCGGGTGCGGCGGTCGTGCAGGCCGACGAGGTTCTGGCCCAAGCAACGGGCGCGCCCGTCAAAGGCGACGGCGGCACGGTCCGGTTGATGATGAACGCGGCCGGGACGCAGTCCTTCCCGCCTTACGTGATTCTGAAGGAAGGGCTCGACAAGAAATACGGCATCGTGCTGCAGACGATTCCGTCCGCGACGACGCAGACGACCACCACGGGATTTCAGTCGGGCGGCGCCGATATCGGCATGTTGGGTTGGAGCGACCTGTCCCGCATCAAGACCGGCGGGGTCAATGTCGTGGGGGTTGGGCCGTTCCTGGGTTGGGCGAATACGATCGTCGTGCCGATGGATTCCCCGATCAAGACGCTCGGTGATCTCAAAGGAAAAAAGGTCGGCGTCTACAACCGGAACGGCCTCGACTGGATCGTGATGCGCGCGCTCGCGCTGAGGGAATACAAGCTCGATCTCGAGAAGGACGTCGTCATTCAAGAGGGCGCGGTCAGCCTCTTGCGCGGACTGATGGAGCAGAATGCGCTCGATGCGTCGCAGATGTTCAACGATCTGACCGCGCCGCTGATCGTCAGCGGGAAGTTTCGCGTGATGGCCAGCATCAAGAGCCTCGTCGATCAACTGGGGACCGCCGATACGCCGTTCCTCCTTTACACGGCCGACGCCGCCTATGCGAAGGCGCACCCGAACAACGTGAAAGCGTTTCTCGAGGCTTATCGCGATGCGGTCAAGATTCTCCAGACCGACGATACGCCGTGGTTCGAACGCGCCAAGGAATTGGGCATGACCGACGGTCCCGTCGTCATCGCCTTGCGCGACCTCTCTCGCTCGATGCTGATGAGCAACTTCACGCCGTCGACCGAGCCCAACATCCGGAAATTATGGGACATCCTGGTGGCCACGGCGGGTGTCGAAACGTTGGGGATGAGCAAGCTCGCCGACGATTTCATGACGCTCGACTATCAATAATCGTTGCGGGTCGCGATCGACGACAAAGCCGCTCAATGGATCGGAAATAGGTCATTCATGAATCGATATCGTTTCTCGGCACCTCTTAAGATCGCGGGGTTTCTGGCGCTTTGGCTTTTTGCGGGCGCCCCGGCACAGGCGCAGGCTCCGGCGATCCAGGGCGACGGCGGCACCGTGCGACTTCTCGTCAACGCCGCCGGCACGCAATCCTATCCGGCTTTCGTGATCAAGAGGCTCGAACTCGACAAGAAACACGGCTTCGTGTTGCAAACCAAGCCTTCGGTGACGACGCAGACCACGACCGTCGCGTTCCAGTCAGGCGATGGCGATATCGGCATCATGGGCTGGAGCGACATCTCTCGCATCAAGGCGGGCGGCGTCAAAGTCGTCGGCGTGGCGCCGTTCCTCGGCTGGGCGACGACGATTGTCGTGCCCGCCGGTTCGCCACTTCACACCCTGGCCGATTTCAAGGGCAAGAAGATCGGCGTTTACGCCCGCAACGGGCTGGACTGGATTCTGATGCGCGCGGCCGCGCAGAAGCTCTATCACTTCGACCTCGAAAAAGAGGTCGTGATGCAGGAAGGCACGGTCAGCCTGCTGGCCGGGCTGATGGCGCAGAACCAGCTCGACGCCGCGACTTTGTTCAACGACCTGACCTGGCCGCTGGTCGTCACCGGCAAATTCCAGGTGATGACGCGCAGCACCGACATCATCGACCAGATGGGCGTGCCCGATACGCCGTTCATCATGTATACGGCCGATATGGGCTATGCCGCCGCGCATCCTCAGAACGTCAAGGCGTTCCTCGCCGCCTATCGCGATGCGGCACAGGCGCTGCGCACCGACGATAGTCTCTGGGTCGAGCGGGCCAAGGAACTCAACCTGACCGACGAGGCGACGGTGACGGCGCTGCGCAACGGCTCGCGGCCGATGCTGATGACGGCGTTCACGCCGACCACCGAAGCGACCATCCGCAAGACTTGGGATATCCTGCTGGCGACGGCTGGCGCCGAAGCGCTCGGCATGAGCCAGCTCGTCGATGGGTTCATGACTCTCGATTATCAGTAAACTGGTGTCCTAACGGCGGGCGAGGAAGTCGATTTCGACGCGCGCCCCGCGCGCCAGGCCGGTGACCCCGATGCAGGTGCGCGCCGGCCGGCGATCCGGCGGGAAGTATCCGGCGTAAATCTGATTCATGGCTTCGTAATCGTCCTGAAAATGGGTCAGGTAAATCCGCGCGCAAGCGACGTGTTCCAGGCCCAATCCCAGACCGGCGAGCACGATTTTCAGATTCTCCATGACCCGGATGGTTTGTTCGTGGATGCCCGGCGCGAGCGGAAGACTGTCATCCGCCGGGTCTGTCGGCATCTGTCCGGTGATGAAGCACCAGCCGTCAGCCTCGACGGCATGGCTGAACGGTGCGACCGGCGTGGGCCCGCCCGGAACCATGAAAAATTTGAGCGCGGTCACGGGGAAACCGCTCAGGGCACCAGGACGAGCGATCCCGTCGTCCGCCGGCTTTCAAGCTCGCGATGTGCGCTCGCGACGTCAGCCAGCTTGTAGACCGGATGTTTTCCGAGTTCGAAGACACCCTGCTGGATCGCGGCGAGAACTTCCGACGCGCGATGGCGATACTCGGCGGTGTCGGCGTTGTAGGTGGAGCCGCTGAATTTGGTCAGATAGTGGCCTTCGTGCTGCAGCAGGACGGGGTCGACCGGTTCCATCATGCCCGATGCCTGGCCGAACGAAACCATCATCCCGTAGCGGCGAAGGCAATCGAACGATTTGAGAAAGACGTCGATCCCGACGCCGTCATAGACGACATCGACGCCGCGCCCGCCCGTGATGTCGCGTGTGCGGGCAACGAAGTCCTCTTTCGACGTGACGATCACATGGGCGCAGCCTTGCGATCGCGCAGCCTCGACCTTGGCCTCGCTGCTTACCGTACCGATGACCGTGGCGCCTAGATGTTTCGCCCAGCGCGAGAGGATCGTACCGACGCCGCCGGCGGCAGCGTGGAGCAGCACGGTATCGCCCGCTTTGACGACATAGCACGAGCGGATCAGGCCGTGGACGGTGATACCGCGATAGAGCAGGGCGGCCGCGTCGACATCGCTGACCGCGGCTGGCACCTTGAAGACCCGATCGGCGGGATAGAGCCGCGCCTCGGCATAGGCGCCGATCGTTACCGATGCGGATGCGTAGGCGACACGGTCGCCGACGACGAATTCGGTGACATCGGGACCGACGGCTTCGATGATCCCGACGCCTTCGAGGCCGGGTGTGAAGGGCATCGGCAGTTTGGCCATTGCATGCGGCGGTGCGGTCCCGCGCCGGTAATGGACGTCGGCGAAATTGACGCCGATCGCGGCCTGTCTCATCCGAACTTCGCCCGGACCCGGCGGGCCGGGGTCGAGGTCGACGAGCCTCATGACCTCGGGGCCGCCGATCTCGTTTACGACGATCGTCTTCGTCATCGATTGATCCTCGATACGTTTTATGCGCCGGCGGTGGCCAGGACCAGGGTCTGGGCGGTGTTCGGCACGGGCAGTATCTCGATGTCGCCGAAGCCGGCTTCGCGACACATCACGCGCAGATCGCGAACCGTGTGGGCGTCGCCTTCCGGCGTGCCGGTCAGCATGGTCAGGGCGAAGAGAGCCTGGAAGGGCGGCGACACCCGATCCTCGTTCGGCACGTATTCGAGGATGGCAAGGCGGCCGCCGGCGACGAGCGCGCCGCGCACGCGCCGCAAAAAGTCGATACAGGTCGGTATGCCGAAGTGATGAAGGAAATTCGGTACCAGCACGAGATCGTAATCGTGCCCGAAATCGATCGTGAACGCATCGCCCGGACGCGTGACGTAGCGCGCGTCGATCCCGGCTTGCGTCGCGTTCTTGCGCGCGAGTTCGAGGACGGGCGCCCAATCCACCGCGACAATCCCGGCATGGGGATTGCGGCGCGCGACCTCGATGCCATAAAGGCCGTGTCCGGCGGCGATATCGAGAACGTGGCGGGGCGCGATGCCGGCGGCGACCAGCATGTCGGCCATTTGACGGGCGATGGGCGCCACGAGCGGCACCATGCCGACCGCGAAATCCACCCAGATCGGATTGTCGGGCGCCACATTGGCGAGGTCGCCGGGGCCGCCCCGCCGGACCCATCCGGCGGGATCGTCGAGGAAGCGCTGAAACTTTTCGGCCGACGCCGCGAACTTCGCCAAGCCGCCGAGATAATCCGCCGAGCGTTTATCGAGATAGACCGCGCTGTCGGGCGTCAGGCGATAGGATTGACCATGCTTGGTCAAAAAGCCGAGAACGGTCAGCGAATCGGCCAGGACGCGCATGCCGCGCGGCGAAGCTTCGCATCGCGCCGTCAGCGCTTCGACCGTATCGACGCCCTCGGCGATCGCCGTGAAGACGTCGAGATCGATCGCCGCCCGCAGGACGGCGGTTTTTTCGAACGCGCTGAGGGTTGCGGTGATGAGGGCCGGCGATGCCGAGGCGGGTTGGGTCACAATCGTTATCATCCTGTTCCAAGCTGTCCGAGCTTGGGGGGTGC
This sequence comes from uncultured Rhodospirillales bacterium, assembly GCA_903828515.1. Taxonomy (GTDB): domain Bacteria; phylum Pseudomonadota; class Alphaproteobacteria; order ATCC43930; family CGMCC-115725; genus CAIKMD01. The sequence continues at coordinate 579,400 of CAIKMD010000006.1, forward strand.
GCTGCCGACCGTCTTGATCGGACAGGCATAAAAAGTTGGGCCGCGCCGGGGGGCGGTTTTTCGGCCATATTTGATGCGCCGAGAGGCAAGACCGGCCAACCGCCGGCTCCCTAGCCTTGCGCGGGCGGCTTGAAAGCTATCGAGCCGCGTTGGCTGCTTTTGAAATCGTGATGCGATCAACAAGAGGGTTCCCGGCATGAAACGCCCATCGCTGGACGACGCATTCTTCGCGAGCCTCGATTCATCGGTCCTCGACGTGAACGACGCGGAGATGCTGCCGCCGGCCTGTTACGTGTCGGATGAATTTTACGAGTTCGAGAAAAAAGCGATCTTCGATCGGGAGTGGCTGTGCGTCGGCCGCGAGAGCTGGGCGAAGAATCCCGGCGACTATTTCACGACGATGCATATCGGCGAGCCGATCGTGGTCACGCGCGGCCAGGACGGCGTGCTCCGCGCCTTATCGAATGTCTGTCAGCATCGCGCCATGCTGGTCGCCGAAGGTCACGGCACGGCGCGCTCGTTGCTCTGCCAATATCATCATTGGGCTTACGGCCTCGACGGCAAGCTGATCGGCGCGCCCGCCATGGAGCAGGCGCGCGGCTTCGACAAAAATTGTGTCCGGCTGCCCGAGTTCAAGCTCGAGACGTGGCTCGGCTTCGTCTTCGTCAATTTCGACAACGATGCCCCGCCGCTCAAACCGCGGCTCACCGTCATTACCGAAGCTCTGAAAAATTATCACCTCGAAACCGCCGAAGGAATCCAGCCCGACGAATGGACCAAATTCGATTGGAACTGGAAGGTGATGATGGAGAACAACAACGACGGCTACCACGCCAATAAGCTGCATGCCGGACCGCTGCACGACGTGGTGCCGAGTCACCTTGCCACGTTTCCCGATCTTCCCGACGATACCGCCGCCTATTTCCGCTACAACGGCGCGAAGCACGAAGATGCCGGCTTCAATCCGACCCATCGCGCCTTGCTGCCGGTGTTTCCGGAACTGACCCGCGCGGAAAGGAACACCTTCATTTTCGGCAATTTGCCGCCGACCCTGTCGCTGGTGGTGATGCCGGAGATGATCACCTTCATCATTCTTCATGCGATATCGGCCAGCGAAATGGCGCAGACGCGCGGCTGGCTGGTGGCGCCGGGCGTGATGCAGCAGTCCTTGTTTGCCGAAAAACTGGGGATCATCCAGCAATCGGTCCGCGGGATCGTGGCCCAGGACCTTCACGTCGACAGTCAGATTTCAATCGGACTGCGCTCGCGTTTCGCGACGCGCGGCCGTTACTCCTGGCAGGAGCGCTCGCAGCGCGAACTCAACAATTGGCTGGTCCAGCGCTACCAGCGGACGTGGCGCGATATGCGGACGACAATGTAGGGCGCACCGAGACAGTCAGGCGGCGCTCACTGCGCCTTTCCGAACACGACGCTCAGCATGCTCATCGCGCCTTCGGATACGCCGTCGATCGGGATCGTCGCCTCGTCGGTGCCGGCCGCGCCGGCGACATAGAGAAGCGGATAAAAATGATCGGGAGTCGGCGCCGACAAGGTCGCGGCCTCGCCCAATGCTTCGTATTCCACCAGCGCGCCGAACCGGTGCGCCAAAAGATTTTCGCGAACGTAATCGTTGAAGCGGATCGCCCATTCATAGGCGAAATCCGAATTCCGCTGGCGCAGCATGAGGTTGTGGACGACGTTTCCGCTTCCCAGAATCAGGACGCCTTCGTCGCGCAAGGGCCGCAGCCGCTTGCCGATCTCGAAATGGAAGGCGGGTGGCCTCGTCATGTCGATGCTCAACTGCACGACCGGAATGTCGGCGTCGGGAAAGGCTTTCGAGAGCACCGACCAGGTTCCGTGATCGAGGCCCCACGAATCATCCGCGACGATCGGCAGCGGCTGAAGCAGCTCGGCGACGCGACGGGCGAGTTCGGGATCGCCCGGCGCCGGATAGCGAATGTCATACATCGCTTTGGGGAATCCGCCGAAATCGTGAATGGTCGGCGGTGCCGCCATCGCGGTGATCCCGGTTCCGCGCGTGCACCAATGCGCCGAAATCGCCAGAATCGCCCGCGGTTTGGGCAGTTCGTCGCCGACCCGCCGCCATCCTTGGGTCCACTCGTTGTCGGCCAGCACATTCAATGGCGTGCCGTGCCCCATGAAGACGCACGGTATGCGATCTAACTTCGAACCCATGAAGCCGGCTCCTGACCGGAAAAAACCAAGTCTCAACCGTGTACCCGAGGCCGCCGGTCGATTCTTGACTGACCATGCCTGAAAATTTGCCAGCCTTGGCTAGTGGATGCGCATGGTCGGCTCGCTCCGAGGATACATTTGCATGCCGTCGCCAGCGGTTGAGCCGGGACTCGGCACTGGCTCATTTTTTGCACTGCACCATGAGTAGAACAAAGCCATCGACGGCCTAGCTGGAGAGGCTCTCATGCTGTTGAACCGGTCCTATTTTACGACCGAGGAATACCCCGGAAATCGGCGCGCGGACGCCTGGAAAGACGTACTCGCGTCGCTGTCCCTGCGCCTCAAGGGGCTGGACGAAGAAGACGGGTTTCACGGCAGCGCGCGCACGACCGTCTCGCCGCTGGGCATTTCGTTCGCGCGGCTGGTGTCCTGCCCGCAAATTATCTGCAACGGCGCCGACAAAAGCGAGGACGGGATTTGGCTCGCCTTGCATCAACGCGGCAAGGCCTTCATCGAGACGGGCGACGGCCGGACCGAGATCGCGGCCGGCGATTTCACCTATGGGCCGCTGCGCGCGCCTTTCGCGATGTCGTTCGTCACCGATTTCCAGGCCTTCTTCGTCAAGATTCCGCGGCGCGTTCTCGACGCGCGGCTGGTGACGGGCTTCGCGCAGCGTGTCGGGTATCTCTCCGGCGCTACCGGGATCGGGCATGTTTTCGGCGCCATGCTGGGCTCGGTTTCCGATTCTATCGACGAGTTGAGCGGCGACCGGCTTCGTCCGGTCGAACTGGCGCTCACCGAATTTCTCGCCGCGTGTCTCGCCGACGAGGCGCCGGTCGGCATGTTGCGCGGCGCCACCGGCACGCAGATGAATATCCTCAATCGCATCTGTCAGTTGATCGAGGTGCATCTTGGCGAGCACGATTTCAGCCGCGAGGTCGTGGTCCGCGAGGAACGCATCTCCGCGCGCTATGTCCAGAAACTGTTCGAGAACGCCGGCGAGACCTTCGGCCATTACCTGCGCCTGCGCCGGCTCGAACGCTGCCGGTCCGAACTGATCAATCCGCTCTACGCGCGGCTCTCCATCACCGAGATCTGCTATCGCTGGGGCTTCAACGATTCGGCGCATTTCAGCCGCGCCTTCCGCGAGCAATACGGGACCTCGCCGCGCGCCTATCGCAAGCTGGCGGGAACCGGTCCTGCCGCGGGCGGCTACGCTCAGACCGGCCGTGGCTGGCCGGAAGGCGCGTTCAAGGAATTGCGCCGTCTCGCGTCCAAACCGGTCGATGAACCGACGCTGCCCAAGCGCGCCGCGCCGGGCCGCAACGCCGCCCAAGGCAACACGGTGCCTGCCGCCGTTGCCAAGAAATTGGCGTTCCCCGAATTGGTGGCGCCCAAACATCACTATCTGCCGGCCAACGACAAGACGGTGCATTGGGGTTATTTCAGCAAAAACATGGCCCCGACCCTGACCGTCAATTCCGGCGAGATGGTCACGATCGAGACGCTGACCCATCACGCGAATGACGATTTCGAACGCATGGTGTCCGGCGATCCGGGCGCCGAAAGCGTCTTTCAGTGGAGCCGCGACCGCAAGAACATCAATCGGCGTGGCGCCGGTCCGGTCGATGCGTCCGTCTATGGGCGCGGCGCGGGCGAAGGTTTCGGAGTCCATCTCTGCACCGGTCCGATCGCGGTCAACGGCGCCGAACCGGGCGACGTCGTCGAATTGCGCATCCTCACCGTAAGGCCGCGCCTGAGCACCAATCCGACCTATGCCGGCCGCGCTTTCGGCAGCAACGCGGCCGCCTGGTGGGGATTTCACTACAAGGAACTCCTAACCGAGCCGAAGCCGCGCGAAGTCGTGACGATCTACGAGATCGATTGGCACAACGGCCATTACGCGAAGGCGGCCTATAATTTCCGCTGGACGCCGCAGCGCGATCCGTCGGGCGTGATGCATCCGACGATCGACTATCCGGGCGTGCCCGTCGATCATTCGACGATCGTCGAGAACCACGACATCCTCAAAGGGGTGAAGATTCCCCTGCGGCCGCATTTCGGTGTCCTTGGGCTCGCGCCGAAGGAAGCCGACATGGTCGATTCGATTCCGCCGTCCTATTTCGGTGGCAATCTCGACAACTGGCGCGCGGGGCAGGGCTCGACGATCTATCTGCCGGTTTCGGTGCCGGGCGGTCTCCTGTCCGTTGGCGATCCGCATGCGTCGCAAGGCGATTCGGAATTGTGCGGCACCGCGATCGAATGCTCGCTGACCGGAACATTCCAGATCGTGCTCCACAAGAAGGGCGATCTGGCCGGCAAGCCGATCGCCGATCTCAACTATCCGCTGCTCGAGACGCCCAAGGAATGGGTCATCCACGGGTTCAGCTTCGCCAATTACCTGGCCGAACTGGGCGATACCGCGCAGAGCGAAATCTACAAGCGCTCGTCGCTCGATCCGGCGATGCGCGACGCGTTCTGGAAAATGCGGCGCTTCCTGATGACCACCAAAGGGCTTTCCGAGGACGAGGCCATTTCGCTGATCTCGGTCGCCGCCGATTTTGGCGTGACCCAGGTTGTCGATGGAAACTGGTGCATCCACGCGCTGCTGCGCAAGGAACTGTTCGAGGACGGGCGGCGGGACGATCTGCCGCGTTGATCTTGGGTTTCGTCCTCATCGGACGAGACAATTAAATGTACCCCACCGGTCAAGACCACCGATCCCCCCGAACCTAGCGTATCGAGGGCAAGACAGAGGCGGAAAGACAGCCTCGTTTTGCCGGCGCGACCCCTCTTTCAAGAGAGAGCACTCGATATGCTTCATGTTCTGCCGGCGAGAAAAGAAACCGTTCACTGGGGTTATTTCGATGCCGGCCTCGCACCGGTCCTGCAGGTAAAAAGCGGCGATCTCGTTCGGATGGAGGCGGTTACCCATCACGCCGGCGACGCGCCCGATCTCCTGATGGATGAGGGCATCCGCCAGCTCTATCGCGACGTTCCTGAATCCGATCGGTTTCCCGGCGTGCACATCATGACCGGCCCGATTTACGTCGAAGGCGCGCGCCCCGGCGACATGCTCGAGATCCGTTATCTCGAGATGACACCGCGGCTGCTCTACGGCTCGAATCTCGCGGCCAATTGGGGCTATCTCTATAAAGAGTTCGGCGAGAAAGAACGGGTGACGATCTATTCGATCGACGCCAACAGCAATCAGGCCGAAGCCGTGTTCGCCTACAACTACCCCGGCAAATACATGACGCCCGGGAAAATTACCGATACCAAAACCTGCGATTGCCAGCCGGCGCTCGTCGGATTCCGGGTGCCGGTGCGGCCGCATCTCGGTACCGCCGGCGTGGCGCCCGACGTGAAGGGACGCATCAGCACGATTCCGCCTGGCATTCATGGCGGCAATATCGACAATTGGCGCATCGGTGCCGGCGCCACGATGTACTACCCGGTCGCGGTCGATGGTGGGCTGTTCTCGGTCGGCGACCCGCATATCTCGCAAGGCGACGGCGAGATCAGCGGCACGGCGATCGAAGCCTCGCTCGACGTTTTGCTGCAGATCAATCTTCGCCGCGACTTTCACTTTCCGTCGCCGCTGCTCGAGACGCCGAACGAGTGGATCGTTCATGGCTTCGACGAGGATCTCAACGTGGCGATGCGCTCGGCCTCGCTCGAAATGCTGAAGCTCCTGACCGACATTCAGCACACGTCGCGCGACGATGCCTATTCGCTGATGAGCGTCGCGGCCGATTTCGCCGTGACCCAGGTGGTCGATGGGCGACAGGGCGTTCATGTGCGTATCCCGCGCTCGGTGTTCCCGCCGCGCAAACGGTTAAGCTGAGCTTTGTTCGTGCGACGTTGGGCCCAGGCTTCTCGCTGGTTTCATGGTCTTGGACTTCTGATCCTGTGCCTCGGCCTGGCCGGATGGCCGGACCGCGCGGCGGCGGCCGAACCCAAATGCGAACCGGCGAAGATCGGCACGAAATATCCAAGCCTCGCCGGGAAGACTTTTCGGTCCGCGATCGATCCGGCGGGCAAGCCCTACGCCTATCGCGTCCCGGATGACCTGACGAAAATCACCGGTCTCGATGCCGAATTCGCACGCGCGGTATTTTCCTGCATCGGCGCGCCGGTGGAGTTCGTCGTCGGCACGTTGTCGGGCATCGTGCCCGCGATGGCCGCCGGTCAGATCGATCTGACCTTCAGCCATTTCATCTATACGCCGGAGCGCGCTCAACAAGTCGACTTCGTGCTGTTCTACAAAGTCAGCGCGGTCATCGTGGTTCAGAAGGGGAATCCGAAGAACATTCGTTCCCTCAACGATCTTTGCGGTCTGCGCGGCGCCACGCAATTGGGGAGTACCGAAGTCGACACGCTGCAGCGGACGACGGATGCCTGCGTCGCGGCGCATAAGGGCGAGATCGTCGTCTCCTACGCGCCCAATCGCCCATCGGGGCTCCAGCAACTGCAGACCGACCGAATCGATGCATTGCTCGGCATCGGCACGGCGGTGACCTACGCCAGCGATCTCTTCGATATCGCGGGGACCTACGTCAACGGCGGCCTCGCCGGCGTCGGCACGCGCAAGGGGGACAAAGAACTTCAGCAGGCGATCTTTGATGCCGTGACGGTTCTGCAGGCGAACGGCGAGGAGAAGAAGCTCTACGAGACGTTCGAAGTCGATCATGCCTATGCCGCGCCGCCGAAGATCGTGGCGCAATGATTTGAGACGACCATAGGGCCGGGCAGCGCGCGCCAATGGGGAGGGTGATATGAAGGGTTCGTGTCTGACCTACGAATTTTTTGCCAGCCTCGACAGCTCGGCCTGCGATGTGAACGCGGCGGAGACCCTGCCGCCCGCCTGCTACATGGACCCGACATTCTACGAATTTGAAAAAGAAGCGATCTTCTATCGCGAGTGGCTGTGCGTCGGCCGAGAAGCATGGGCGAAAGAGCCGGGCGATTTCTTCACGGCCACGCAGGTCGGTGAACCGATCATCGTCGTCCGCAACCGTGACGGCATGTTGAAAGCCCTGTCGTCGGTGTGTCAGCACCGCGCGGCGTTGGTCGTGGAAGGTCACGGCAACGCAAGATCGTTTCGCTGCCCTTACCATCATTGGACCTATTCGCTGGACGGAAATCTGGTCGCGGCGCCGGAAATGGATCGGGCGTGTAATTTCGACAAGGCGCAGGTCCGGTTGCCCGAAATCAAGCTGGAGGTCTGGCTCGGCTTCGTCTTCATCAACTTCGATCCCGATGCGGCGCCGCTGGCGCCGCGCCTGTCGGCGGTGACCGCGATTCTCCAGAACTACGATCTTTCCGGCGCCGATGAGCGGCGTCAGCCGGTGGATCTCCGCAAGGAGATGTGGAACTGGAAGATTCGCTACGAGAACGCCAACGACAATTATCACGCGCCGCGTCTGCATGCGGGCCCGGTGACCGATTGCTTCACCACCGACCTGCCCGATTTTCCCGATCTGCCGGCCGATACGGCGGGCTATTACCGGACCAACCGCACCACGCATCCCGATTTCAGCCTGAACGTCACGACGAAAGCGGCCTTGCCGATTTTCCCCAAGCTGACCGCCGAGGAGCGTCATCGCGTCGTCTTTCTTTGCGTGCCGCCGACGCTGACGATGAATTGCTGCTGCGACGTGGTGAATTTCACCATGTTCTATGTCGAAGGGGTCGCTGAAATGTCGTCGCGTCGCGGCTTCGCCGTGGCGCCGGGCGCGATGGCGCAGCCCTTGTTCGAAGAGGTGTGGAAGACGCTCGTCGGCAAGGGCCGGGCGGAAGTCCAGGACCAGGACCGCTATGTCGACAAGCTCGTGCAGACGGGGCTCGGCTCGAAATTCGCCATTCGCGGCCGCTACTCGTGGCAGGAGAAATCGCAGAACGAACTCAGTTCGTGGCTGGTGCGGCGATACCAGGAATTTTGGAAGCGGCAATCGCAGCCGCAAGGCGCTTTGACATCATGATGAACTTATGACGCACGCCGTGTTGGACGACGCCTTCATCGACAGCCTCGCGATTTCGGTCTGCGACATCAATCGCGCCGTCGCCCTGCCGCCGTCCTGTTACACCGATCGCGAATTCTTCGAGTTCGAAAAGGAAGCGATTTTCAATCGCGAATGGCTGTGCGTCGGCCGGGAATCCTGGGTCAAGGAACCGGGCGATTATTTCACGACGTCGCATGTCGGCGAGCCGATCATCGTCGCGCGCACCCGCGAGGGCGAACTCAAGGCGATGTCGGCCGTATGCCAGCACCGCGCCGCTTTGGTCGCGGAAGGCCACGGTAGCGTGCGGTCTTTCATGTGCCCCTATCATCACTGGACCTACGCGCTCGACGGGCGCCTGGTGTCGGCGCCCGATATGGAGCGGGCCGAGGAATTCGATTGCGCGGCGATCCGCCTGCCCGAGATCAGGCTCGAGACCTGGCTCGGGTTCATCTTCATCAATTTCGATCTGGATGCGGCGCCGCTCGGTCCGCGGCTGACCGGGTTGACCGACGCCCTCGCGAATTACGATCTGGCCAATGCCGACGGGGCGAGCCGTGGCGAAGCCCTTGGCGCGGGCTGGGGACAGAAATACGCGTGGAACTGGAAGGTCCATTTCGAAAACAGCAACGACTCCTATCACGCGAACAAGCTCCACAAGGGCTTCAACGAGATCATGCCGACCGCGCTGGCGAGTTTTCCCGAGATGCCGGAAGGAAGCGCCGGGTACTACCGCGACGGTCCGACGCTCGAGAAGGACGCGGGGTTCAATCCGACGGATCGCGCGATCCTGCCGATTTTCCCGAAGTTGACCGACAAGGAACGCGGACGCGTGATCTTCGCGAACATTCCGCCGAGCTTCACCCTGTTCGCGCGGGTCGATCTCGTCGTCTTCAACATCATTCACGTCCAAGGCCCCGAGGAAATCGCCACCGGCAGCGGTTGGCTGGTCGCGCCCGGCGTCTCGAAGCAGCCGCGCTTTCAGGAGCGCAAACAGATGACGAGCAGTGCCAATCCCGAGGTCCAGCGCCAGGACCGGCATGTCGATGCGCTCGTGCAGACGGGGTTGCGGTCGCGCTATGCGACGCGCGGACGATATTCCTGGCAGGAGGGCGCCCAGGCGATCTTCAACAATTGGCTGGTCGATCGGTATCGCGCGTCCTGGGGCAAGCGCAAGCCGGGCTGACATCGTCCCCCGCGTTGACGAGGAGAAATTCGGATGGGTCGCTCATCACGCCTGGCCGTTCTGCTGACGGCCTTGTTGTTTCCCGCCGCCATCGTTTTATCGCTGTCTCCGGCGTTCGCCGCCGATCCGACCTGCGAACCGGGCAAACTGGCGACGAAATATCCGAGTCTTGCCGGAAAGACGATCAAGTTGAGCATTACCGGCGACGGCAAGCCGCTCAGCTATCGCGATCCGAACAATCTCGACAATGTCATCGGTTTCTCGCCCGATCAGGCCCGTGCCGCCTTCGCCTGTATCGGCGCGCCTTACACGCTGACCGTCGTGCCGTTCTCGGGGGCGCTCGCCGCGCTGATCGCGGGGCAGGTCGATGTCTTCTGGGGAACGCTCTTCTATTCGCCCGAGCGCGCGAAGGCAGTCGATCTCGTGACCTACATGGTGGGCGCGTCGGGCGGCGTCGTGCCCAAGGGCAATCCTAAAAACATCGGCGGGCTCGGTGATCTCTGCGGCCTGCGCGCGGTGGCGCCTGTCGGCGGGATGGAGGTGATCAAGCTCAACGACACCAATCAGGCCTGCCTTGCCGCGCACAAGCCCGGGGTCGAAGTGATGACGGCCACCGATCGGCCTTCCGCCCTCCGCCTCTTCGAGAACGATCGGGCGGATCTCTATCTCGGTATCGGCTTGAAGCAGGCTTACGATCCGGCGCTTTACACCTTCGCCTTCGCCTATGTGAACGACCTCAAGACCGGCGTCGGCGTCCACAAGGGCGACAAGGATCTGGACCAGGCGATCTACGATGCCTTCGCGGTCATGCACAAGGACGGGACCGACAAGGCCCTGTTGACCAAATACGAGATCGATCCCGGTTTGAGCGTGCCGCCGGAAATCATCGTGCAGTGACGCCGGCGACGATCGGCGATCGCAACCAATGAGGGCGGCCCCTCCACCCGACTCGTCTCGAAAAACCTCGATATTGGAATGGGTTGGCCGCATCGCAGCGGGCCGGCTGCGGCCCGTGCGCCTGGGGCAAAATCTTGTGCGTGAGGGTCCAAGTACGCCGTCGGCGGCGACGATAGTCTCAAATCTGCCAAAAAAAGAATCACGCGCCTTCTGGGAACAAGGGAACCGACGGGAAGGCGGCAGCGATAACCGGCAGCCAACGAGGACGTAATGCACGTCTCGATCTTCCACCGACCCGCCTATTTCGCCGTGATCGCGACCCTGAGCGTATTGTCGGTGTTCGGTATCCGCATCGCCTATGCCGCTGACGCCGACTTGTCTCGGCTCGAGGCGACCGGGGTTTGGCTCCAAAACGTCGGCCACTACGCGACGATGCCGTTCCTGTTGCGCGGCGCCTACCTCGCCATCGAAATCTCCGTGCTCGCCCTGTCGGGCGGATTGATGCTGGGTCTTCTCCTCGCCGTGATGCGCCTCTCGCGGCTGAAGGCGGCAAGGGGTTTCGCCTGGGGTTATGTGTGGTTCGTGCGCGGCACGCCGCTGCTGCTGCAACTGGTTTTTCTCTACGACGCCCTGCCGGCCATCGGTATCAAGCTCGACAGCTTCACGACGGCCGTGCTGGGCTTCGCGCTCAACGAGGCCGCGTTCAGCGCGGAGTTCATTCGCGGCGGATTGCTCTCGGTCAATCGCAACCAGACCGTGGCGGCGGCGTCGCTCGGCATGTCGCCGTTTTTATCGTTGCGGCGGATCATCCTTCCACAAGCGATGCGCGCGATTCTGCCGGCGGTCGCCAACAGCGCCGTCAGCATGATCAAGGGGACCTCGGTCGCCTCGGTGATCTTCGTCAATGAACTCACGTTCCGCAGCGAACAGATCGTCGCGCAGAACTTTCAGTTCTTCACGGTGCTGACCGCGGCGGGCCTGATCTATCTCGCGATGACGACGGTGGTGGGATCGGCGCAGGCGGCGCTGGAGCGGCACTACAGCCTGGATCGCGATGCCAGTTCGCAAAAGCCGTCGGTCTTTGCGCGGCTGCGCAATCTCTTTCCGCGTCGCGCCGCCGCGCCGGTTTGCACCGAACCCGTCGGTCCGCTGCCGGCCGTGAATAACTGGCTCGAGGATTTCGGCGCTGCTTTTCCGCCTCTGGTCAACGACAAGGATACGCGCTGTCTCGTCTGCACCAATGTCCAGAAGTCCTATGGCGACAAGGAAATCCTGCGCGGCCTCGATCTGACGGTCGAGCGCGGCGAAGTCGTCGTCATCATCGGCCCGAGCGGTTCGGGGAAAAGCACGCTGCTGCGGCTGATCAATCATCTCGAACACCTCGACTGGGGCGAGATCAAGGTCGACGGCGCCTATGTCGGTTACGAAAAAATCGGCAACGGGTTGAAGCCGCAGCGCGATCTCGCCAAGGCGCGGGCGGCGGCGCGCATCGGCATGGTGTTCCAGCATTTCAATCTCTTCGATCACCTGACCGCGCTGGAAAACGTGATCGAGACGCCCGTGCACGTCTATGGCGAGAATCCGGAAAAGGCGCGCGCCCGCGGCATGCGTCTGCTCGACAGCGTCGGGCTCTCCAACCACGCCAATCTTCTGCCCCACCGGCTCTCGGGCGGCCAACAGCAACGCGTGGCGATCGCGCGCGCGCTGGCGATCTCGCCGCGCCTGATGCTGTTCGATGAGCCGACCTCGGCGCTCGATCCCGAACTCGTCGACGAAGTCCTCGGGACGATCCGTAGCCTCGCCCTGGGCGGGATGACGATGGTCGTGGTGACCCACGAAATCCGCTTTGCCCGCGAAGTGGCCGATCGCATCGTCTTCATCGACGAGGGCGAAATCGTCGAACAGGGCACGCCGGAAAAGGTTCTGGGCAGCCCCGAACACGATCGGACGCGGCGCTTTCTGCGCATCGTCGAGCACGCCTGAATCCGATGAATACCGGCCGGTTTTCCGGACAAATCATTATGCGGATGCGATCAAGTCCGTGGCGTGGCCGCGACCTAGTATTTCAGGCGTCGTCACGCTCGCGGGCGGTGACGCGCGAACCAGATGGAAAGGCCCTGACATGAACTTGCGTCTCCTGGCGTCGATCGGCGCTTGTGCGGTGGTTTTGGGTATTCTGGTATCGGGGAGCCCGGCATTGGCGCAGGCCGCGAAATGCGAGCCGCAGAAAGTCGCCACGAAGTATCCCGGCCTCGCCGGAAAAACCCTCAAGGTCGGGGTGAGCGCGGCGGACAAGCCGACCTCGTTTCGCGACGAGAACGACCCCAACAAGATCACCGGGTTCGATCCCGAATTCGCCAAGGCGGTCTTTGCCTGTATCGGCGTCCCCTTCGAATTTTCGGTCGGTGGATGGTCGGGGCTGATGCCGGCTTTGGTCGCCGGCCAGACCGATGTCATGTGGGATGGGCTCTATTACACGCCGGAGCGGGCAAAATCGGTCGATTACGTGCTCTACACGTCGGCCGGTTCGGCCATCGTCGTCCCGAAAGGCAATCCGAAAAAGATTCATTCGCTCGATGATCTCTGCGGCCTGAAATCGGTCTCCCAGATCGGCAGCACCGAAATCGCGACCATGCAGAAGACGAGTGACGCCTGCGTCGCGGCGCATAAACCCGAGGTGACGATCGTCGCCTCGCAGGACCGGCCGAGCGGCATTCTTCAACTGACGACCGGCCGTGTCGACGCGTATCTCGGTATCGCGATCGCGGCGTATGATCCGGCGCTCACCGAGATCGCCTATACCTACAGCACCGGGATCAAGATCGGCGTCGGTGTCGGCAAGGGCAACAAGGTGCTCGAAGAGGCGATCTACGACTCGATCAAGATTCTGCAGGCCGACGGCACCGCCAAGAAATTCTACGGGATGTTCAATCTCGATCCGGCGTTGGACGTTCCGGCGCAAATCGCCCTGCAATAAAGCGATACGTAAAACGGAGACAGACATGGACGGCGGATTTCTGAGTGACGCGTTTTTCTCGAGCCTCGACAGCTCGGTCCGCGAGGTGAACGCGGCGGAGACGCTGCCGCCGGTTTGCTACACCGATCCGGATTTCTTCAAATTCGAAAAGGACGCGATTTTCTATCGCGAATGGCTGTGCGTCGGCCGTGAGGCCTGGGTCAAAAATCCCGGCGATTATTTCACGGCATCGCAGATCGGCGAGCCCTTGATCATTGCCCGCAATCGCGAGGGTGAACTCAAGGCGATGTCCGCGGTGTGTCAGCATCGCGCGATGCTCGTCGCGGACGGCATGGGCAATGCGCGATCCTTCCGGTGCCCTTACCACCACTGGACCTATTCGCTGGACGGCAACCTGGTCGCCGCGCCCGAGATGGATCGCGCCTGCAATTTCGACAAGGCGGATTTCCGGCTTCCCGAGGTGAAACTCGAAACCTGGCTCGGGTTCATCTTCATCAATTTCGATCCCGATGCGGCACCGTTGGCGCCGCGACTCAGCGCGGTGACGGCGGTATTGAAGAATTACAATATTGCCGACAACGACGAACTCGATCGGCCCGCCAGCGAGCCGCGCAAGGAGTTGTGGAACTGGAAGGTCCGGTACGAGAACGCCAATGACGGCTATCACGCCAACCGGCTTCACGGGGGGGCGGTGCATGATTGCGTGCCGAGCGCCTTGGCGACCTTCCCCGAACTGCCGGCCGATACGGCGGGATATTTTCGCTACAACGGCACCACGACCCAGGATTTCGGCTTCAACCCGACATTGAAGGCGGTCCTGCCGATTTTCCCCGGTCTCACGATGGAAGACCGCAACCGGTATCTCTTTCTCTGCATCCCGCCGACCCTGACGATGAATTGCGGCAGCGACCTGATCAGTTTCAGCATGTTCAACATCGAGGGGCCGGACGAAATGACCTCGCGGCGCGGCTGGCAGGTGGCGCCGGGCGCTTTGAAACAGCCGCTGTTCGCCGAACGGCTCAGTACGATCATGAGTACCTTTGCGGCGATCGTCGAGCAGGACCGCGACGTCGACAAGGCTGTCCAGATCGGCCTTCATTCGAAATTCGCCACGCGCGGCCGCTACTCGTGGCAGGAACAGTCGCAGCGCGAACTCAATAATTGGATCGTGAGCCGCTATCAGGCCGAATGGGCACGGCGCCGCGCGAAGAACGCCGCGTAACCGACAGGACTATTCTGCCGCCTGCGCTTCGATATCGCCCGAGGCCGCCCAATAGCGCGGCACCAGCCAGTTGTTGAAATCGCGTTGGGCCTGTTCCTGCCAGGAATAGCGTCCGCGTATCGCGAATTTCGAGCGCAATCCGATCTGGACCATCTTGTCGACGTAACGGTCCTGCGCGACGATCGGCGCCGAACTCGCGGACGCCGTGCTCAACTTCTCTTTGAACAACGGGTCCTTGCTGGCGTTCGGCGCAACCAGCCACCCGCGCCGGGCCGACATTTCTTCCGGCCCGTCGGCATGGAAGATGTTGAACGTGACGAGGTCGCACCGCGCGAACATCGTCAGCGTCGGCGGCACGCAGAGGAACAGGCAGCGGCTGCGATCTTCCATCGTCAGCTTCGGGAAGATCGGCATCAGCGCCTTGAGCGTCGGATTGGTGCTGTAATCAACGTGTGTGGTCGCGTTGTACCGGAAATAGGTTGCCGTATCGGCGGGCAGGTCGGGGAAACTCGACAACTCGCTCGGGCAGCAATCGTGTTGTGGCCCGGCATGGAGCCGGTTCGCGTGATAGCCGTCGTTGCTGTTCTCGATCCTGACCTTCCAGTTCCACGGCTCCTTGTTGAGCTCGGGAACGACCGAACTCTCGTCGGCCGATCCCAGATCGAAATGTTCGAGGACAGCGGTCGCGGCCGCAAGTCGCGGGGTCAGCGGCGCGGCTTCCTGGTCGAAATTGACGAAGATAAATCCAAGCCAGGTTTCCACTTTGAGTTCGGGCAGGCTGATCTTGTTCATGTCGAAGTCGCAGGCGCGGTCCATTTCCGGCGCGCTCACCAATTTCCCATCGAGCGAATAGGTCCAATGGTGATAGGCGCAACGGAACGACCGCGTGTTGCCGTGACCGTCCGCGACCAGCATCGCGCGATGCTGACAGACCGATGACATCGCCTTCAAAATGCCGTCGCGGTTGCGAACGATCACGATCGGCTCGCCGACATGCGTCGTGGTGAAATAATCGCCCGGCGATTTCGCCCAGGCTTCGCGCCCGACGCACAGCCACTCTTTGTAAAAGATCGCCTTCTTCTCGAACGCGTAAAAATCCGGATCCGTATAGCAGGCCGGCGGCAGCGTCTCAGCCGCGTTCACGTCGCGGATCGACGTCTCCAGGCCTTTGAGGAATGAAGGCGAAAGGATGTTCGGGGACATGGAGGCGCTCCTTCGAATCGTCGAATCCACGCGCACCCGAAACCTTAGTCGCCGCGTCGGCCGGTGGACTTGCCCCGCCGCGCACAACGAATTGCCCCGTCGTATCGATCTGCCCCCGTCGCCGATCGCGCCGTTATATCGTCGCGCTTTCGAGTGTCGCTCAGCGGAGGATTTCGATGCGGACCATGAAAGCCATACAAATTCATCGTTTCGGCGCCGAGGACGTCATGCAACTCGATACCGACGTTCCGGTTCCCGAGGTCGGTCCGCGTGAAATCCTGATCAAGTGCGCGGCAAGCGGGATCAACCACTCGGACCTGTTCATTCGCGAGAACGGCAATATCCATATCGGGCCGGGCGACTTGCCGCTGATCTTGGGGCGCGAGATGGCGGGGGTCGTCGCCGAAATCGGCGAAGCCGTGACGGAATTCAAGCCCGGCCAACGTGTCGTGGCCATGCCGGCACCACAAACCCGGGCGACCGGTCTGCCGGGCGGCAAGGAATACACCGGCTGCTACGCGGAATACGTGTTGGCGCGCCCGCAGGATATGCGGGTCGTGCCCGACGGCGTCGATATGGTGACCGCTGCCGCCACGGCGTGGTCGTGGCTGACGGCGTGGTACGTGCTCGAGGCCGCGAAGATCAAAGCCGGCGATCGCGCACTGATTCACGCGGGCGGCAGCGCGCTCGGCACGGCGGCCATTCAGTTGGCCAAGCATGTTGGCGCCATGGTGATGACGACGGCGGGCAGCGCCGAGAAATGCGCGCGCGTCAAGGAACTGGGCGCCGATGTCGCGGTGAATTATCACGAAGCCGACTTCGTCGATGCCGTGCCCGGCTTCACCGATGGGCGCGGTCTCGATGTGATCGTCGATGTGATCGCCGGCGAAGTCTTGGTCAAAAGCCTCACGCAACTGGCGCCGGGCGGGCGGCTCATCGCCTTGGGCAGCCTCAGCGGCGGGTCGCGCGAACTGCCGCCGGAGCTTCCCGGCGGCCGCACGGCGCGCCGGTTCTCGATCACCTCGCATCTGATGGAATACACGCGTTCGATGGAAAAACTGGACGAATTTTTCGCCCTCATCGAATCGGGGAAATTCAAGGTCATCGTCGACAAGGTGTTTCCGCTCGCCGAGGCGGCGGCGGCCCATCGCTATATCGAGGAACGGCGGAATTTCGGGAAAATCGTCCTCACGGTTTGACCGTTTTGCCTCATTCGTGGGGGTGCTCCGGCGGGGCGGAAAATCGGCAACTTATTGTTCGCCACGCGGCAAGCGGCCGGCCGGGGTTCCATTACGATTTCAACATGCAAAACCGGCCGGGAAAGCTTGCCCGGCACGGTTTTCTCAGATCGGAAGCGGGTGTCGGATGCGACGTGGTGATTGGTTGAAATACGCTCTATCCGTCGTTGTGCTCTGCGCCGCGCTGGGCGCCTGGGAAAACCCGGCCCACGCGGCCGCCGCCTGCGAGCCGACGAAGCTGGTGCAGAAATATCCCGGACTTGCCGGCAAGACCCTCACCGTGGCGATGCCGGCCGATTCCAAGCCGGTCGCCTACCGCGATCCGAACAACCTCGACAACCTGATCGGGTTTGCGGCGGATTATGCGCGCGGCGTTTTCCTCTGCCTCGGCGCGCCCTACAAAATCATGGTGGCGCCCCTGTCGGGTGGCCTCGCCGCGGCCAGCTCGGGACAGGCCGACATGGTCTGGTCGACGATCTATTACACGCCGGAACGCGCCAAAGCGCTCGATTTCGTGCTCTATCAGAAAGCGGCCTCGGGCGGCGTCGTCCCGAAGGACAACCCCAAACACATCAGTTCGTTCGAGGATCTCTGCGGGCACAGCGCGGTGGCCCAGATCGGCAGCCTCGAGGCATTGAAGCTCGACGAGGCGACCAAGGCCTGCCTTGGCAAAGGCAAGACGGCCATCGACATCATGACCGCGCCGGACCGGGCGAGCGGCATGCGCCTTCTCGATAGCGGCCGCGTCGATCTCTATCTCGGCATCGGGATCAAGGGCGCCTATCCGGACAATATGACCCTGTCGTTCATCTACACATCCGACATCCGGGCGGGAATCGGCTTGACCAAGGGTTCGACGGAACTGGAACGCGCGGTGGTCGATGCCGTGACCGTGCTCCAAGCCAACGGGTTTGAGCGCAAGCTCTACGAGACCTACGAGATCGATCCGTCCCTTACCTTCCCGCCGACCATCGTCACGCAGTGATCACGCGAATTAACGCGAGCATCGAGGAGAGCCACACATGCCCAGATCGGTTCTGAACGACGCGTTCTTCAAAAGCTTCGACAGCTCGGTGCTCGACATCAGTCGCGCCGACACGCTGCCGCCCGAATGTTACAACGATCCCGAATTCTTCGAATTCGAGAAGGATGCGATCTTCTATCGCGACTGGTTGTGCGTCGGTCGCGTCGGTTGGCTCAAGGAATCGGGCGACTATTTCACCACGACCAATGTCGGCGAGCCGATCGTTGTCCTGAAAAATCCGGCCGGCGAGATCAAAGCCTTTTCGCCGGTCTGCCGTCATCGCGCCGCGCTTGTCGCCGAGGGCAGCGGCAACGCGCGCAGCTTCCGTTGCGCCTATCATCATTGGACTTACGGGCTCGACGGCCGGCTGCTCGGCGCGCCGGCCATGGAGAAGACCTGCGATTGGGATCCGAAGCAGATTCGTCTGCCCGAATTCAAGGTCGAAATCTGGCTCGGTTTCATCTTCGTGAACTTCGACCAGAATGCCGCGCCGCTCGCGCCGCGCTTGCAGGCCCTGACCAACGCCCTGGCCAATTACGACATCGAGAATGCCGAGGAGCGGCGCGGAGTCGAGCCGCGCAAGGAGCCGTGGAACTGGAAGGTTCGCTACGAGAACTCCAATGACGGCTATCACGCCAACCGGCTGCATGGCGGCCCGGTGCACGATATCTGCCCGAGCGATCTCGCCTCGTTCCCCGAGTTGCCGGCCGATACGGCGGGGTATTTCCGCTACAACCAGAACACCCATGCCGATGCGAGCTTCAATCCGACGCTGAAGGCGCTCCTGCCGATCTTCCCGAAGCTCACGTCGGAGGAACGCCATCGCATGATGTTCCTCTGCGTGCCACCGACGCTCACGATGTTCGCGCGCGTCGACATGGTCGCCTACAGCATCTTCTCGATCGACGGGCCGACGGAGATGACCGCCATCCAGGGATGGCTGGCGGCGCCAGGCGCGAGCAAGGACCCGCTCTATGACCTGAAGATCAGCACCAACATCAACACGTCAGTGCCGATCTTCGCCCAGGATCGCGCGATCGACATCAGCGTGCAAAAAGGACTGCAGTCCCGCTTTGCCGGTCGCGGCCGCTATTCCTGGCAGGAGGGTGGACAGATCGAACTCAACAAATGGCTGGTGAACCGTTATCGACGCGCCTGGAACGACCGTAAGGCCCTTGCGGCGGAATGAGCGGAGGCGGTTCGTAAGGCGCGATGAAACAGCCCATTCTCGACGACGCGTTTTTTGCCGGCCTCAGCACGTCCGCTCTCGATGTGTCGATGGCGGAGACCCTGCCGCCGATCTGCTACACGAGTCCGGAGTTTTACGCTTTCGAGAAAGACGCGATCTTCTATCGCGAATGGCTGTGCGTCGGGCGCGCGGCTTGGCTGAAAGAGCCGGGCGACTATTTCACCACGACCCATGTCGATGAGCACATTCTGGTGGTGAAGAACCGCGAGGGCGTCATCAAGGCGTTCTCGCCGGTTTGCCGGCACCGCGCGGCGCTCGTCGCCGAAGGGCAGGGGAACGCCAAATCGTTCCGCTGCGCCTACCACCATTGGACCTACGGCCTCGACGGCAATCTTCTCGGCGCGCCGGCGATGGACAAGACCTGCGATTTCGACAAGAGCGGCGAGGGCCTGCCTGAGTTCAAAGTCGAATTGTGGCTCGGCTTCATCTTCATCAATTTCGATCCCGATGCGGCGCCGCTCGCGCCGCGGCTCGAAGCGGTGCGCGAGGCGCTCGATCGTTACGATATTCCGCTGGCCGACGAACGCGAGCGTCCGTCGGAGCTTCGCAAGGAGCCGTGGAACTGGAAGGTCCGCTTCGAGAACAGCAATGACGGCTATCATGCCAACCGGCTGCATGCCGGACCGGTGCATGATTGCTGCCCGAGTTCGCTGGCCATCTTCCCCGAACTGCCGGCCGATACTGCCGGCTACTTCCGCTACAACGGCACCACCCACATCGATTGCAGCTTCAATCCGACGCTGAAGGCGGTTCTGCCGATCTTTCCGCGCCTGACGATGGAAGATCGCGGCCGGTTCCTGTTTCTTTGCATTCCGCCGTCGCTTACCATCGGCGCGCGATGCGATATGGTCACCTACAACATCTTTCACGTCGACGGGCTCGAGCAGATGTCGTCGCAGCGCGGCTGGCTGGTCGCGCCGGGTGCGAAGAAAGATCCGCTGTTCGAACACAAACTCAGCATGAATGTCGGCGTCTCGGGCGAGATCAACGCGCAGGACCGCTATATCGACAAGCTCGTCCAGGTCGGCCTGAAATCCCGCTTCGCCGGTCGCGGGCGATATTCCTGGCAGGAAACGTCGCAACGCGAACTGAACGCGTGGCTGGTTCAGCGCTATCAGGACGGCTGGGCGCGCCAGCACGCCCGCAATCATGACGGAAAAGCCGGCCGCGACGCCTAACGCGGCGCCGGTCATCATTGTCGGCGGCGGTCCCGTCGGCATGAACGTCGCCATGAATCTGGATCAGTTAGGCGTCCGCTCGATCCTCATCAACGATGATCGCGATGCGCGGAATTTCCCCAAAGGCGGCACCCAGAATTGCCGCACGATGGAACATTATCGTCGCCACGGCCTTGCCCGCGACATCCGCAAACTCGGCCTGCCGTTCGATTATCCAACCACGGTCGGCTATTTCACCCGGGTTACCGATTGGGAACTGGCCCGGATCCGAATGCCGTCCGAGGCCGAGAAAGCCGCGATCGTCGAGGACGCGCCGCCGACGATGCAGACGCCCGAGCCGATCCTGCGCTGCAACCAGATGTATGTCGAAACCCTGGTGCTGAAGCATCTCGAAACGCGCCCCAATGTCGATCTGCGCTTCGGCTGGACCTGCGTCGATTTCACCGATCGCGGTGACAGCGTCAGCGTCGAGATCGAGGAAATCGCATCGGGCCGCCGCGAGAAACTGACGGGCGCCTATCTGGTCGGGTGCGACGGCGGCCAAAGCTTCATCCGGCGCGGTCTCGCGGTCCGCTATGGCGGAGCCCCGCCGCTCTCGCTCGCCTATTACGGCGGACCGATGGTCAATTCCTATCTCCGCGTGCCGAACTTCTATTCGGTCGTGAACCGCGATCGCTTCTGGCATTACTGGACGGTCAATGCAGCGGTGCGCACGAATCTCGTCGCTCTCGACGGCGGCGACAAATTCGTGCTCTCGAGCAAGCTGCGCTCCGCCGAGGACAAGCCCGACCCCAACGAAATCGCGCGGCAGTTCCGCGCCGCCTTCGGCGCCGAACTCGATTTCGAGTTCCTCGGGCACGCGCCCTGGGTCGCCGGTTACGCCTTCGTCGCCGAACGTTTCGCCACGGGACGGGTGTTTCTCGCCGGGGATGCCGTGCATTTGTTTTCGCCGGCGGGCGGTTTCGGCATGAACACGGGCGTCGACGACGCGGCCAATCTGGGCTGGAAGCTCGCCGCGCTGGTGCAGGGCTGGGGCGGTCCGCGCCTCGGCGCGTCCTACGAGATGGAGCGCAAACCCGTCGCCACCCGCAATACGCTGGCGGGACAAAATCTCGCCCGCAACATCGGCAACGTGCCGGTTGGGGATGCAATCGAAGACGATTCGCCCGAAGGATATGCGGCACGCGCCGTCGCCGGCAAAGTCCTTGAGAAATTCGGCGAGGAATTCGCTTCGATCGGGGTGCAGCTCGGCGCACGCTACGATGATTCACCGATCGTGATATCCGACGGCACCGCGCCGCCGTCCGACGATCCCACGGTCTATGTGCCGAGCGGCTGTCCGGGCGGCCGCGCGCCGCATTGCCGCCTGACCGACCGCAGTTCGCTCTTCGATCGGCTTGGTCCGGGCTTCACGCTCCTGAAGCTCGGGCATCATCGGGTCGATACCCGGACGATCGAGTATGCCGCCCGCGAACGGCGGATCCCGCTGACGGTGCTTGCCGTCCCCGAGGATTATGCCCGCGATCTCTACCAGGCCGATCTCGCCCTGATCCGCCCGGACCAGCACGTCGCCTGGCGCGGAAACCGGTTGCCCGAGGATTGCGCGGCGCTGATGGCCCGCGTGACCGGGTGGTGATCGGGAGACAGTTGCGCCGACCCGCCCCGCGAAGCCATGATGGACCCTTGGCCGCAGATTCAAACGGGGCCGTAAGGGGGCATGATGGACATTACCGAGCTGCAAGAGAAACAGGCGACGATTCTGCAACTGTCGGGGCGGCTTGATGCCAATACCGCCGCCACGACCGATACGACCATCGCGGCGGTCATCGGCCGAAGCCCGGTCGTGATCCTCGATCTCACCGCGCTCGATTACGTCAGCAGCGCGGGGCTCCGGGTTCTCCTGAAAGCCGCCAAGCAGGCCCAGACCGCCAAGCAGAAACTGCTCCTCGCCGGGCTCCAACCTGCGGTCAAGCAGGTCTTCGAGATCAGCGGCTTCAGCACTCTGTTCCCGATTTTCGCGAGCCGCGGCGACGCCCTCGCCAGCGCGTCGTAACCGCCATGCTGACCTTTGCCGAGGAACTTCTGCTTCTGTCGCATGACGAGAAGAGCGGCACGTTCAACCGCTTGCCCGACCTCCTTCTCAATACCGCGCTCGCCGGCGCCGTGCTTATGGATCTGGCTTTGATGAACCGGATCGATAACGATCTCAAGACGCTGGTGATCCATGATCGCGCGCCGACCGGCGAGAAGCTGCTCGACGACGCGCTCGCCGCGCTTTCCCCCGAGACCGCGCCGACGACGGTGCAGGCGCTCGATGTCTTGCGCAAAAATGGTTCCACGATCGAACGGGCCGCGCTCGCGCGACTGGTTGAGCGCGGCATTCTGCGCGAGGAGGGTGGCCGGATTCTCTGGGTCTTCGAGACGCGGCGCTATCCGCTGATCGACGGTAAGGAACTGCTCGAGGTCAAACGCCGCATCGCCGCGTTGTTGCTGAGCGACGAAATTCCCGAATCGCGCGACGTTGTCATCATCGCGCTGGCCCAGGCCTGCGGATTGTTGACCCGCGTGTTCTCCGAAGCCGAGGTGGCGCGCGCGAAGCCGCGTATCGAGCAGATCGCCAAGCTCGATCTCATCGGCCAGGAAGTCCGTTCGAGCATGCAGGAACTCAATAACGCGATCGTCAGCATGCTGCCGATGTAGGCGGACGATCGGCCGTCTTTAAAGCGCCGACGGGACAGGCTGGGCGATCAGGTCGACGGTGACCGTTTCAACCTGCGGTGCCAGAAGACCGCTATAGCGGCGGAGCATCCAGACGATCAGCTCGAACAGGCTGGTGATCGAATAGAGATGCCGGTGGTCGGCCGCGCCCAAGCCTTGGTCGGCATCCATCGCGCTGCGGCGCATGCTGTCGACGACGCTGTCGCGATCAGCGGTAAGCTGGCGCATCAGGGCGATATCGACGGGATCGAGGGTGCGTACCGCATCCGCCGCCGTCAGCAGCAAGGCACCGAGACCTTCGCACAAATTTCCGGCCAGCGTCGTCAGCGCCGCTGACTCGAAAGGCTGCGACAGTTGATCGGCCAGGGCCGCGACCGATTCATGAGTCGACAGCAACAGGCTATTACGGGCCAAGCGGTCGGTCGCGCCTTCGAGCACGCTGCGATCCGCGCCGGTATCGCCGAGATCGCCGAGAAATTCGCCGACATAGCGTCCGAGTCCTTGCGCGACCGTGAGGATCGCGGGTCGATCGAGGCTGCGCGCCTCGTCTTCGAGCCATTCATTGACCCCGAAATAGAGCGGCAGCAGCGCGAAAATCCGAGCCTGTTCGCGATCGACGAGGGTCAGTGCGATTTCGGGCGAATCGATCGCCTGGTCGTAGAGATAACGCGGCCGGGCGAGGCCTTCCTGCGCGAGGGGTGGCGCCAGCCGGTCGAGAAGGGGCTGCAGCCGCGTGCCGATCGCGACTTGCGTCAACACGGCGGCGACCTGACAGGCGAGATAGGCGAGCGCGATCTGCTGTGCGGTGTTTTGGGTGAGAGCCTTGATCCCGGCGGCGATCAACGGTGTGCCGGTATAATGCTCGATGAAATAAAGCGGGATCAGGATGCCGACGCCCAGCGTCTTGATGATCACCTGAAAAACGGCGAGCTGGCGCGATGAGCCGCGAATTTTCGCGGTGGTGAGATAGGTGCTGAAACCCGAGCCGATGCTGGCGCCGAACGTGGTCAACATCGCCTGCTCGAAGGTCAGAAGCTGAGTCGTGGCGAGCGCGATGGCGAGGACCGAGACCGTCGCCGCCGATTGCGCGATCATGGCGAGTAGCGCGCCGACTAGGAGCGCGGCGATCTGCCACTGCGCGGTTTCGCGGAAGAATTCGCGCAGCCACGTGAAATCGCGAAATTCCTCGGCGCCGCGCCGCATGAGTTCGAGCCCGAGGAGCAACAGGCCGAGGGCCAGAATCGCCGAGATGACCGGCCGCCACCGCGCCGAGCGATCGAGATTGAGATAGAAGCAAAATCCGGTCACGCCGACCAAGGCATAAACCAGCAGATGCATGTCGACGGCGGCGAGTACGACCAGCGCCGAGGTTCCGATATTGGCCCAGGCGAGGATCGGCATCCCCTGTGGCAGGGTCATCAAATCGGCCGCGGCGAGGCTCATCAGGATGATGGTGATCGCGTTGGCACTTTGCGTGAGCGCGCCCGACACGATGCCGACCAGCGCGCTGCGCGCGTAGCTGCCGGTCGACCGCGCGACCCACTGGCGCAGATTGCGGCCGGCGAGTTGCCCCATGTTGGTGCCCAGCCCTTTGACCCCGATGAAGAAGAGGCCGAGGCCGGCAAGCATCGAGATCAGAGCGTCGAGGATCACAGGCGGAGTCCATCACCGAAGCGTGCGCAAGGGATGGGAGCGTATTGAAGTTAATTGACAGTTTTGTGACAGAGGCCGGCCAGCAATCGGCACAGCAGCGCTTCACCGCATCGTCGGCGAAGCGGACCGATGATTAGGTCGGCGAAACCGCGGCGATAGCCGCCGCGCGTTCGGTGCAGATCGGCATCACACCGTCGATGCGCGCGGTGCGCAGGACGGCATCGACGTCGGATGTCGGCGCCAGCAGCGCCATCTTGCCGCCCTTGGCGGCGACGGTGCGGCCGGCGATCAGCAGCAGCCGCATCCCCATCGAG
Organism: uncultured Rhodospirillales bacterium; assembly: GCA_903828515.1. Taxonomy (GTDB): domain Bacteria; phylum Pseudomonadota; class Alphaproteobacteria; order ATCC43930; family CGMCC-115725; genus CAIKMD01. The sequence continues at coordinate 604,457 of CAIKMD010000006.1, forward strand.
GCGATGAAGCTGACGTCCGACAAATCGACGATCAGGGCCTTGCGGGCACCCGCCGTGGCATTGAACTTCAGATCGATTTTGCCGGCACCCTCGACATCCAACCGGCCGTGCAGGGTCGTCAGTGTGACTCCACCCGCCAGGTCTTCAATAGCCATCTCCATCACGTCGTCTCCATGCTGCGAATAAAAACTCAGCCGCGCTGCAATAATGCTTCGATTTTGCCCAGCAGGCGCGGAAAATCCACCGGCTTCGTATCGTAATCGTCGCAACCGGCGGCGAGCGCCTTGTCGCGGTCGCCGACCATCGCATGCGCGGTCAGCGCGATGACCGGAATCTTGCCGGTGCCGCCGCCGGCCTTGACCTGGCGCGTCGCTTCCCAGCCATCGATGATCGGCAGATCCATGTCCATCAGGATGAGGTCGGGGATTTCGCTGGTCGCGAGTGCCACGCCTTCCTGGCCATCGACCGCCATCACCACCTCATAGCCCTTGCGCGCGAGGCGTCGCGACAGCATGTCGCGATTGATCTCGTTGTCTTCGACCAGCAGAATTTTCGTCATCGTTTCGCCTGCTTATTCCCGATTAATCCGACGCCGCCTGACGCGTGGGCGCGCGCGGCCGCAGCACGTCGCGAATCGCCGAGCGGAGATCGACGCCGGTAGTCGCGCCCTTGGCGATCACCTTCTTGGTCAGGCTTTGCAGCAGGTCGAGATCGTCGGCGGCCAGATCCATCGCGGTGACCACCAGCACCGGAATGTTGATCCAGCGTTCGTCGGCGCGCACCCGCTCGAGAAATTCGAATCCATCCATCACCGGCATCATGAGATCGAGCAGCACCACGGCCGGGGCGGGATTGGCGGCGAGCCAGGCCAATCCTTCTTCGCCGTTTCCAGCCTCGGCGACGCCGACGCCCATCCGTTCGAGCATGATGCGGGCCATGCGGCGCATCTCGGGATCGTCGTCGACGACGAGAACCGGCGCTTCGGCACGCGGCTGATGATGCTGACGCAAGGTGGCGCTGAGCCGGCCCCAATCGATCGGCTTGGTGAGGAATCCCGACGCGCCGAGCGACAAGGCGATGGCGCGGTCGTTCAGCATGGTCACGATCGTGATGGGGATGTCGGCGAGTTGAGGATCGGCCTTGAAGGCAGTCAACACCGACCAGCCGTCCATCTGCGGCATCATGACGTCGAGGGTGATCGCATCGGGACGGGTGGCGCGCGCGACGGTCAGCGCCTCGGGACCGCTGCGGGCATGCAAGACGCGATAGCCTTCGCGGCCAAGCATCGCGCTCACCGTCTCGTGGACCGCCTCGTCGTCGTCGACGACCAGAACGGTGAATTCGCCTTCCGCATCGCCCGATTCTGCCGGTCGGGGCGCGGCGGTCTCGACCTCCACGGCGGCGGCGTCGCGCAACGGCAAGGTGAGGGTGAAGACCGAGCCCTTGCCGAACTCGCTGGTCACCGTCACGTCGCCGCCGAGAAGGCGCGCGAAATGACGGGTGATGACGAGGCCGAGGCCGGTGCCGCCGAATTTCCGCGTGGTCGAGCTGTCGGCCTGGGCGAAGGCTTGGAACAGCCGCCCGAGATGCTCTTCCGTCATGCCGATGCCGGTGTCGGTGACGCGGAACGCGATCATCTCGCGGTCGCCATCCGGCGCCAGCGCGACCGTGAGGTCGACGATGCCTTCCTTGGTGAACTTGCTGGCGTTGCTCAGGAGGTTGAGCAGGCTCTGCTTGAGCTTGGTCACGTCGGAATCGATCTTGCCGATCTCGGCCGGGCAATCGATCCGCAATTGGTTGCCGTTCTTGGCGGCGAGCGGTTCGATGATCGCGCGCACCTCGCTGATCATCGCGGTCACGCTGACCGGCTCGATGAACGTGGTCATCCGGCCGGCTTCGATCTTGGACAGGTCGAGAATGTCGTTGATCAGATTCAGCAGATGCTTGCCGGCATTCTCGATCTTGCCGAGATCGGGGAGGTAACCGTCCTGGCCGTCGTCGGTCGCCTCTTCTTGCAGCATCTGGCTGTAGCCGATGATCGCGTTGAGCGGCGTCCGCAACTCGTGACTCATATTGGCGAGGAAGTCCGATTTGGTCCGGTTGGCCGCCTCGGCCGCCTGTACCGCATTGGTCAGTTCCTGCTCGGCTTTCTTGCGCACGGTGATGTCGGTGAAGATCGCGATGAAGCCGCCCGACGGGATCGGGTTTCGCGTGATCTCGATCACGGTGCCATCGGGCCGCGTGCGGTCATAGGTGATCTTGCGCCCGAGCGTGGCGATGCGCTTCTGCACCTCGGCTTCGATGTCGGTGTCGCCGAACTCGCCGCGCGCGCCGACATAGCGCAGATATTCGATAAAGGTGTGTTCGCGGTCGAAGAACTCGTCGGGCAGGTCGAGAAGCGTGCGCATCCGGCTGTTCCAGGTGACGAGCCGGTAGTCGCCGTCGTACATGGCGACACCCTGGTCCATGTTTTCGAGCGTCGCTCGCAATTCGATCTCGGCGTTCTTGCGCTCGGTGATGTCGGTATAGATGGCAATGAAGCCGCCCCCTGGGATCGGATTGCGGTAGACCTCGATCCAGCTGCCATCGGGCCGGGTCCGCTCGAAGGAATGCTTGGTGGTGAGCCGGGCCAGACGCTCGGCGATCGCGTCGTCGAGATTGACGTCACCGAACTCGCCCCGCTCGCCGACATAGCGCAGGTAATCGACGAAAGTGTGGCCGGTGTCGAAAAACGAGTCGGGAAGGTCGAGCAACTCGCGAAACTGCCGGTTCCAGGTGACCAGTTCGTAGGCGGCGTCGTACATGGCGACGCCCTGCTCCATGTTTTCGAGCGTCGCGCGTAGCTCGGTCTCGCGGCGCGACAGGGCCTCCACCTGAGCGCTGATCAATTTCTCGTGGTGCTCACGTCCGCGCGCGATAGTGCGCGCCAGGCTGCCGATCTCGTCGGGGAGGTTGACCGGCATGGTGCCGTTGCCTTGGGGATTCCGGATCGCTTCGCGAACCTGGAGGATCGGCGCGACGATCCGGCGGCTGGTGGCGAAAGCCGTCGCCAGCATGGCGAGGGCAGCGAGCACGAGCGCGGTTACCGTCGTCGTCACGATCCCGCCGCCGATAACCCATTCGACCGCCAGGATCGCGGCTTGCGCGATGATGACGCTCATGAAGGCGATCAGCGCAAATCGCCGTGCCAGGGGGCTTTTCCAGGGAGACAGCATGTGCTTGACCTCGTTCGTGAATTAGTACGCGCCGCTGCCGGGCTTGGCAAGAAACCATCGGTTCGCCGCGCTCGACCCTATGGTGAAAACATGGTACCCACACGGTCTCGCGACGGCGACAGGATCGAACGGTATGGGTGACGACCGGCTGTTACTCCGCATCGCCAACGACGTGGCCGAACTTTCCCGGGTTGCGGAAACCGTCGATGTGTATTGCGACGAGACGGGCATACCGACCGATGTCGCCTTCAAGATCAACGTCGTGCTCGAAGAATTGCTGATGAACACCATCTCCTATGGCTTCACGGACGGAAAGCCGCACGAGATCGCGGTGACGATCGACCGGCATGACGAAACGGTGACAATCGAGATCGACGATGACGGCGTGGCGTTCGATCCTCTGCAGGCGCCGCCGCCCGATCTCGACGCCCCGATCGAAGAGCGGCAGATCGGCGGTCTCGGCATTCATTTCGTCAAGACGATGATGGACACCGTCGAGTACCGCCGCGCGGATGGCCGCAATCACATGACCCTGACCAAGCGGATCGTGCCGGACGCGGATTAGGCCAGGCGACGGATCGCGAGGCTGGTGATGTCGTCGGCCTGCGCGCAGCCTTGGGCAAAGCCGGTCACGGCTTCCATCACGGCGGCAATCACGCGATCGAGCGGTCCTGACGCCAATCCCAGCAGCGCGGCTTCGAGGCGCTCCTTGCCGAACAGCGCATCCGCGACATCCATCGCCTCGGTGATCCCGTCGGTGAAAAGATAGAGCGCTTCGCCCGGCGCCAAGGTCATTTCCGCGGTCTCATAAGCCCAGGTGGGCATGATCCCCAGCGCCATGCCTTGCGGCGCTTCGACGGCGGCGACGCCGGTGGCGCCGAGACGATAAGGCGGATCGTGCCCGGCGTTGCAAAATGCGACGATTCCGGTTTTCGGATCGATGATGCCGAAGATCAGGGTTACGAACATCATCGTGTCGTTGTTTTCGCACAGCTCCTGATTGACGCGGGCGACGATGGCCGCGGGGCTCGCCACGCCGCCACCCTCCGCCTGCATCAGCCCGCTCACCACACGGAGAAGATTCTTGGCTCGCGCCATGTGCATCGCGGCGGGCGCGCCCTTGCCCGAGACGTCGCCGATGGCGAAGGCGAGGCGGCCGTCAATTGTCGGGAAGAAATCATAAAGATCGCCGCCGACCTCGCGGGCCGGTTCCATCGCGGCAAAAATCTCGATCGGCTGTTCCGGCGTGGCTTGCGGGAAATCGATCGGAACCATGCTCATCTGCAGTTTGCGCGCAGCATCGAGTTCCTGTTCGAGACGCGTCAGATGCGCCCGCAGGGTGTCGCGCAGGGCCTTCTGTTCGAGGCTGGCACCGACCCGCGCGCGCAACAGCGTGGCGTTGAAAGGCTTTGGCAGATAATCCACAGCACCGAGCTGGATGCAGCGGACGACACTGTCGATCTCGTCGAGCGCCGAGATCACGATGACCGGCAAATCGAGCAGGCGTCCGTCCGCGCGCAGGCGTTCGAGCACTTGGTATCCATCGCATTTCGGCATCATCACGTCGAGGAGGACGAGATCGAAGTTCCCGGCGCCGATCATCGCCAGCGCTTCCTCGCCATCGGCTGCAAGGGCGATATCGATGTAACCCTCGCGACGCAGGCGCCGGGTCAGGAGGTCGCGATTGTCCTCGACATCATCGACGACGAGGATGCGCGCGTTGGGCGACGCAGCTTGCGCACGTTCCGTTGCCATCAGGCCGGCTTCCTCGCATCGGGTTCATCGGGAACGGCCTGGATGGTCAGGATAACCAGGAACGAAACAACGCCCGAGATGGCGAGATAAATCGCGGGCGCCAGATTATAGCCGGTCGCGCCGATCAGATAGACGGCGACCAGCGGCACCGTGCCGCCAAAAATCGCCATCGCCAGATTCTGGCCGACGGATAAGGCGGTGCAGCGAACGCGTTTCGGCAGCGCCTCGACCATGAACGCGGGAATCGCACCGCCCACGCCGGCCTGCAGAACCGCCATGCCGATCTGTCCAGCGATGATGGCCGCGATCGAACCGTGACTGACCAACAGGAATAGCGGCCAGGCAAAGATCGCGGTGCCGAGCGAGGAGATCAGCAGAACCGCTTTTCTTCCGATGCGGTCGGCAATCATGCCGCCCACCGGCAGCAGGACGACCAAAATCGCCAGGGCGAGGCCGTTCAACAGAAGAGCCGTCGATGGCGGTATCTGCGCGTACTGCACGAGCCACGAGGAAAGATAGACGAAGCAAAGGTAAAAGCCGGTGCCCTGGACCAGCGCGGTCCCGACGATCTGGAGGATCGTGAGCCATTGGGTCTTGAAGGCAAGGACGATCGGCGATTGGCGTGATTCCTCGATGGCGACGATCGTGTTGTCGGGCGGCAGGCCGCGGCGGATCACCAGGACCACGATCCCGATCAGCAATCCGGTCAAGAACGCGGCGCGCCAGCCCCAGGCGGCTGCGTCCTCGGCTGAGATCGACGCGGTGAGGACGCCGCCGACGACCGAGCCGAGCAGCAAGCCGCCGATCGCGCCGAAGGGGGCGAAGCTGCCGACGATGCCGCGCCGGCTGCGTTGCGCTTCCTCGACCATGAGGACGATCGACGTGGTGAATTCGCCGCCGACGGCGAGGCCCTGAAAGAGTCGCAAGATGATGAGCAGGATCGGTGCGGCAACCCCGATCTGCGCATAGGTTGGCATCAATCCCATCGCCAAAGTCGGTATCGCCATCAAGATCACCGAGGTGACCAGCGCGATCTTGCGGCCATATCGATCGCCGACGTAACCGAAGAGCAGCGCCCCGCCGGGCCGCCCGATGAAGCCGACGGCGAAAACCCCGAACGACGCAAGCAGCGACAGCGCCGGATCATGCGCCGGGAAAAATTGCCGGCCGATCGTCGCGGCGAAGAATCCGTAGATGCCGAAATCGTACCATTCCATCACGTTACCGGCGAGGCCGGCGATCACGGTGCGCCGTTCGGCGGCCTTGATTTCGGCATTCATGACCTGCGCGGTGTGTGCGATCTCGGCGCCGATCAGATCCATGCGCGACAATTGGCGGATGCGCGGTCCGGCTTCGATCAGGGTCGCGGGCGACAGGATGCGCTCGAAGATCGAACACGCATCGGCCAGCGCGATCAGCGCGATGTCCTCGGGATCGGGAATGTCCTGGTTGAAGAGCAGCGCGAGCACGCGGCGCTTCGCTTCGAGACGCTCGGTCTCGCGTTCGAGCGGGTATTTACGGCCGTTGAGTACCCAGAGAAAGACGCGATCGGTCTCGCGCAGAATGCCGCGCTCGCAAAGTTTTTGCAGCGCCTCGTCGCGCAGGTGCATCGCCTGCGGCATCAGCCGCGCGATCCAGGTCCTGGCGTCGCGGTGCTGCTTCTCGGCGGCGATGTCGCCGAGGACCCGGTTCAGCATGTCGGAATCGGTCGGGGTGGTATCGACCGCCCACAGGCTGGTGAGATCGGAGTCGATCTTGCCCCGGATCGCGAGATCCATCAGCGCGGCGCCGGCGATCCCACAACTCAGCGAGGTTTCGGGAATATTGCCGAATTCGCCCCCGGAATCCTCGAGCGCCAGCAACAAAAACTCTTCGATCAGGCTGATCGTCATGACGTCCCCCAAGAAGCCTGCCTGCCCACCGGGTGGATACGTTATGGCATCGAGATTGCCGCGTCGAGGCATGGAAAGGCGGCGGGACGCACGTTCTTAAGGGTACTGTTTGCTTGATGTTGGCCCGGTTCTTTGCCACTCTGAATGACCGGATCGGGCGACGGGCCGGCCAAGCGAGGAACCGCCAAGATGTTGACGCCAGACGACAATCGCCTGTTGACGCAGGTGGGGCCGGGCACGCCGGGTGGCGAGCTCTTGCGCCGCTATTGGATGCCGGTCTGTCCGGTGGCCGAGCTGACGCCCGAAAAGCCCAAAAAGCGCGTCCACATGCTCGGCGAGGACCTCGTGCTCTTCCGCGACGGAAAAGGCCAGATCGGTCTTCTGCCCGAAAACTGCGCGCATCGGCATGTCTCGCTCTATTTCGGCTTCGTCGAGGAAGACGGTATCCGTTGCCCCTATCACGGGTGGAAATACGCCGCGTCGGGCGAATGCATCGAGCAGCCCTTCGAACCGAAGAACAGTCCGCTTAAATCCGAAGCCTGCCTGCGCTCTTATCCGGTGCAGCAGCTTGCCGGCATTCTCTTCGCCTATCTCGGCCCGCTGCCGGCGCCGCTGCTGCCGCGGTGGGAAACCGTCGCCAGCAAGTTGGGCACGCGCAAGATCACCGTACTGCCCAAACACAATTGCAATTGGCTGCAGGCGCAGGAGAACTCGGTCGATCCCGTTCATACCTTCTATCTGCACGCGCACATGCTGATGGAGCAGCGCAAGAACGACGACCAGTTCAAATCCTCGGTCGCGTATTTCCATCGGCCGATCGAGGGCATCGACTTCGAACTGTGCCGCGAGGCGACCTGGACGGGCATCCGCAAGATTCGCGAATATGGCGGCGCCAAGCCGGAACGCGAAGTCGGCCATCCGGCGATCTTCCCGAACATCCTGATCGCGCCGCAGGAGAAGGGCGCGCTGGTCACGCATTGGCGCGTGCCGATGGACGACGAGCACACTTATATAATGTGGCTCGAATTCTCGCCCACGGTGGATGGCTCGACCGTCGAGCAGGCCGATAGCGATATTCCGGTGAACTACCTACCGCATCCGCTGGGTGCCGACGGCGAATACGATCTCACCGATTTCCCGCAGCAGGATCTGATGGCGTGGGAGACGCAGGGCAAGCTCTTCAATCGCAGTCGCGAACTGCTCGGCACAAGCGATCGCGGCATCGTCATGTGGCGCAATCTCTTGCGGCAACAGATTCGCGCGGTGCAGGAAGGCAAAGAGCCGGACGGCGTCATTCGCGATCCGGCGCAGAATGGTCAGATCGATCTGAGCATCGAGAAGCATCGTCAGGCTCGCTTCGAACGCGAAATGGCCACGGCGAAATAAGACCGCGCTGTCGCACAATCCGGCCGGTCGAGCCGGTTCGACAGCGCGGCGAACGACCGAGAGAATCAAAGTGGGCGGCAGAACGCGTCGACGCCGATCGCGAAGAGGGGGAAGAGACGATGCGAAAGACCAGCCTGTGGCTTGCGGCATGTGTGGTGGCGATGGCCGCCGCGATCGTGCCGGCCCGCGCGGACGAGACTTGGGATTCGCTGGTCAAGGCGGCGAACGCCGAAGGCGAGGTCGATGTCCATGGCGGCCCCGGCAAGATCTATGAGCAGGTTCTGACCGAGGGTTTCCGCAAGGCTTATCCCGGCATCAAGCTCAATTTCGTCGGCACCAGCGGCCGCGACGTGATCCTTCAGATCATGCGCGAGCGCGAAGCGGGCGTCTTCAAATGGGACATCTATGTCGGCGGCACACCGTCGATCCTGCAGACCCTGAAGCCGGCCGGGGCCTTCGTGCCGCTGCGCCCGGCGCTGGTCCTGCCCGAAGTGCTCGACGACAAGGCGTGGCGCGGCGGGTTCAACGCCGGCTGGATGGACGCCGAAAAGCAATTCACTTTTGCCTTCGACTACACGTTCAGCCCGCTGGTCATGGTCAATTGGGATTTCGTCTCGCATGACGATCTGAAGACCTTCGCCGATCTGCTGAAGCCGCAATTCGCCGAGAAGCTGATCTGGGACGATCCGCGTCTGCCGGGGCAGGGGCTGTTGGTCGGCCAGGTGATGCTGATCAATTTCGGCGCCGACTACCTGACGCAACTCTTCGGCAAGCAGAAGATCGCATACACCGCCAATCGCCGCCAGGAAGCGGAATGGGTGGTGCGCGGGCGCTATCCGATCGGCATCGGCGCTGCCGCCGAGGAAGTAAACCAGTTCCAGATGCAAGGCGTCGGCAAGAACGTCGAGGCGTTTCGCGGCGACGTGAAAATCTTCAGCGGCGATACCGGCTTCGGCACCGTGTCGATGATGGACCGGGCGCCGCATCCCAACGCGGCGAAGGTCTACGTCAATTGGCTGTTGTCGAAAGCCGGCCAATCCGATTGGGGCAAGACGGTCCGCAACAGCCGGCGCGTCGATGTGACGCCGGGCAATCCCAGCGAAGTTCCGTCCGACGCGATCCCTTACAAGAACCTGCAGGCCGAGGATCAAATTCCGATCCGGACCGAGGTCGGCGATCTCGCCACCAAGACCATTCCGCCTTCCGGGCAATAGGAGCTGACATGAGCGATCTCGCCGAACTATCCGAGCGCGTCGCACAAGCCTGCCGCGTGCTTGGCCGTCTCGACCTGACCGAAGCCGCCACCGGCCATGTCAGCGCGCGCATCCCCGGCACCGACCACATCCTGATCCGCGCGCGCGGGCCCGAGGAATTGGGCGTGCGCTACACGACGGCCGATCAGGTGGTCGAAGTCGGCATGGACGGCAAGCTCGTGCGCACCAGCGCGGCCGGGCTCGAAGTGCCGATCGAGGTGTTCATTCACACCGCGATCTATCGCCGCCGGCCCGAGATCAATTCGGTCGTGCATGTTCATCCGCCGACCGTGGTGCTGTTCACGATCTGCAATAAGCCCCTGCTGCCGCTTTACGGCGCTTTCGATCCGTCGAGCGCGCAAATGGCGATCAATGACATCCCGACTTTTCCGCGCAGCATTCTCGTGAGTTCGCCCGAGCTTGGTGATGAACTGGCGACGATCATGGGCAAGTCGCGCATCTGCATGATGCGCGGGCATGGCATCACCACCGCGTCGTCCAGCATCGAGGAGGCGTCGCTCGACGCCATTCATCTCAACACGCTGGCAACGATGAATTATCGCGCGCACATGCTCGGCACGCCGATTCCGATTCCGCCGGAAGAACAGGACGCGCTGCGCAAGATGGAAGCGCGCGCGAGCGGCGCGGCGGCAGCCGCTGCTCGCAGCGACCGGCCCAGCGGCCGCGCGGCCGCCTTGTGGCGCTATTACTGCGCGCTCACCGCGGACTAGGTTTTCCTTGAATCCGTCTTTCGTCACGCTTGAGGGTCTCGGCAAATCCTACGGCAAATATGCCGCCGTGGCGGATGTCTCGCTCGCCGTCGCCAAGGGCGAGGCGCTGACCCTGCTGGGGCCGTCGGGCTGCGGCAAGACGACGACCTTGCGCATGATCGCGGGCCTTGAAACGCCGGACGAAGGCACCATCGCCATCGCCGGAAAGACCGTCTTCGCCGCGCGCGACCGCATCAACCTGCCGCCGGAACAACGCCAGATCGGGATGGTGTTTCAATCCTATGCGATCTGGCCGCATCTGACCGCCGCCGAAAACGTCGCGTTCCCCCTGCAGGTGCGGCGCATGGCCAAGGCCGAGATTCAGGATCGTGTGCGCAAGGCCTTGGCGATGGTGGGGCTGGCCGGCTTCGAGGACCGGCCGGCGACGCAGTTGAGCGGCGGGCAACAGCAGCGCGTCGCGCTGGCCCGCGCGCTGGTTTACGAGCCGGCGCTGCTGCTGCTCGATGAACCGCTGAGCAATCTCGACGTCAAACTGCGTGAACAGATGCGGCTGGAACTGAAACTGCTGCAGAACCGCCTGCAACTGACGGTCATCAACGTGACCCACGACCAGACCGAGGCGCTGAGTCTCTCCGACCGCATCGCCATTCTCAATCATGGCCGGATCGAACAACTCGGCACGCCGCGTGAACTTTACGAACAGCCGGTGACGCCGTTCGTGCGCGATTTTCTGGGCAAGTCGGTGACCCTGCCGGCGCGCATCCGCGCGGTTGGCGGCGATCGGGTGACGGTCGAACTCGCGGCGTCGCCGGAATCGGTGCTCGATTGCGCGCGGCCGGCGGGCGGCACATGCAATGTCGGCGATCTTGTTGATATGTCAGTGCGGCGCGAAGCGCTGCATTTGAAACACGACACGGATCAGCCGGGCCGCACGCTCAAAGGCGTGATCGGCACCGTGCTCTATCAGGGCGAGCGCAGCGAGTGCGAAGTGCTGATTGGCGGTCAGCCGATTCTGGTTTATTTGCCGGCCGATGCCGGACTTGCGGCCGGTCAGGTGATCGAATTGGCCGCCGACGCGCTGCGGCTCTGGCCGCGATGAGCGTTCTCGCGCCGCCGGGCCTGTTGCGGCGGCAAATTCCGTCGCACGGGCTCGTCTTCATCGCGCTGCTCGCAATCGTCGGATTGTTCGTTCTCTATCCGGTCCTGATCATTCTGGTGAACAGCGTCACACTCGGGCCGAACGGACAATCGCAAGGGTTCACCCTGCGTTCCTGGCAGATCGCGGTCTCCGATCCGGCGATGCTCGCGGCCATTCGCAACACGCTCAAGGTGGTGGCCGCGAATGAATCGATCTCGCTGCCGGTCGCGGTTGCCATCGCCTGGCTGCTCGCGCGCACCGATCTGCCGGCGCGAGCGACGCTCGAATTCATGTTCTGGGTGACGTTTTTCCTGCCCTCGCTTTCGGTAACGTTGGGCTGGGTCGTCCTACTCGATGCGCAATCGGGCGTCGTCAATCAGCTTGCGCATCACTTCCTGCCATCGCTTCCCCAGCCGCTCTTCAACATCCATTCCTTCTGGGGTGTCGTCTGGGCGCATCTCAGCACTGGCGCGATATCGGTGAAGGTGATCCTGCTCACGCCGGCCTTGCGCAATCTCGATGCCTCGTTCGAAGAGGCCGCGCGGATTTGCGGCGCCGCGCGCTGGCGCACGCTCACCCGGATCGTGGTGCCGGTCGCGGCGCCGGCGATTCTCACCGTGATGGTGCTCTCGATCATCCGCGCGATGCAGACTTTCGAGATCGAGATGGCGCTTGGGCCGCCGTTCAATTTCTGGGTCTTCGGCACGATGATCTATCGCCTCGCCGCGCGCGTGCCGCCCGATCTCGGGCCCGCGACGGCGCTGGCGGCGCTCGCCTTTCTCGCGCTGACGCCGCTGATCATCCTGCATCGCTATCTCATCACGCGAAAGGATTACGCGACAGTCGGTGGAAAACTGCGCGTGGCGCCGACGCCGCTTGGACGCTGGCGCTTTCCGATCTTCGGCCTCGTCTGCCTGTTCGTCTTTCTCGTCACCGTTCTGCCGGTGGTTTTCGTGATCCTGTCGTCATTCATGAAGCTGTTCGGGTTTTTCGACATTCCCGATCCCTGGACTCTCGACAACTGGCGCAACGTGCTGCGCGACGACTTCTTCCTGCGCGCCTTTGCCCACACGTTCGAGATTGCCGGGGTCGCGGCGGTCGGCTCGATGCTGCTGAGCGGGCTGACGGCGCATTTCATCGTGCGCTCGCGCTATTGGGGGCGGGGGATTTTGGATTTCGTTTCGTGGCTGCCGTTTGCCATACCGGGCATCCTGTTCAGCGTCGGCATGCTCTATGTCGTGCTCAGCAATCCGGTGTTCCGCATCTTCTACGGCAGCCTGCCGCTGATGATGCTGACCATCGTGATCGCGAACATGACGCTCGGCATCCAGATATTGAAAGCGGCGATCATCCAGATCGGCGGCGAACTGGAACAGGCGGCGCGCACGACCGGCGCGTCGTGGTGGTACGCGTTTCGCAAGGTGATCCTGCCGATTCTGATGCCGACGCTCATTCTGGTCGGCATGATCACCTTCATCGGCGCCACGCGCGAGATCGCCAGCGTCGCGTTACTCGCGACGAACGAGACCAAGACGCTGTCGTTGCTGCAGCTCGACTACATCACCGATGGACGGTTCGAGGCGGCGGCGGTGATCTCGGCCCTCGTCGTCATGCTGACCGTCGGTATCGCATTCGTCGCGCGGTTCCTCGGCCTGCGCGCCGGCATCCGCGCGTCTTAAGGTCCGGGCACCTGCCGTTCGAGCGGCACGTCGCATTTTCGTTCTGCTGAATCGATGATGGCGCGGCATACTTCGAGCGTCGCCGCGCCCCAGCGCCCATCGGGAAAGACCGCCCGATTTTCGGCGAGCGCGTCGCGCAGTTCGATCAACTCCGCCGCCCGTTCGGGATTGGGCGGCACGGCGACTTCCTCGCACCCGGTGTCGTCATAGACGTAAAGCCCATCCGGCGATTGGCGGATCGCGCCGCGCTCGCAACTCACGATGGTCAGGCCGAAGAACGGCATGCGTTTGGGCGCTTTCGCCGGCGCATCGCTCTCGGGAAAGGCCGGGTTGGCGAATTTGTCCTCGACCGTCGTCGTCCCGGCTCGGCGCGGCCGTTTGGCGGCGGCGCGCGGATCGGGCTTTTGATCGCCATAGACGCTGATGCCCCAGGTCAATTCCGTCACGTCGAAATGCCCGTAACCGGTAAATCCGATGCTGGCGACCGCGCCGTCGGCAAATTCCAGCAGTGTCGTGAAATTTCCCTCGGTCGCGAAATTCTTGTCCCACTTGCCGGTCGATGCACGCACGCTGCGGACCATCCCGCCGCCGAGATAGCGCACGATATCCACGAGATGCGGCGCCTGCCGAAAGACCACGCCGCCGCCGCGCGCCGTATCGACCTCGGCGGGCAGTCGCGGCCGCTGCATCCAGTCGTTGAACATGAGGGAATTGATCTGCACGACGTTGCCCAGCCGCCCGCTGGCAATGATGCGGCGCATCGCCTGGACCGGCGTGTCGAAGATCTTCGAATGCGCGGCGAGAAGCCTGACGCGCGAATGCTCGGCCGCGTCGATCATGCGGTCGCATTCGGCGAGCGTGACCGCGATCGGCTTCTCGCAGAGCACGTGCTTGCCGTTTTCCGCGGCGATGATGCTGTGTTCGGCATGGAGATAATTGGGCGTGGCGATCCACACCGCGTCGATGTCGCTCGAACGGCACATCGCCTCGACGCTGTCGAACGCGGGCAGACCACGGCGCTTGGTGAAAGCGTCGCGCGCATCGGGCCGAAGATCGGCGGCGGCGGCGAGCGAGACGCCCGCGACGCCGGAAAACGCGCGCAGCACCTGCCCCGAGACCGCGCCGAGCCCGGCAATGCCGACACGCAATGTGCTCGTCGCTTCGGGCATGGTCGCTATTTGAAGATGTTGGGCGTGACGTCGATATTGGTTTTGAGGATACCGTTGTCCTGCATCAGCGCGGCGACCTTGTCGACGCCGGCGGCGTCGATGTCCATGGGCTGTTTATTCAACGCCATTTTGGCTAATAGCTTCTCGTCGGTCTTGGTGTAGCCCGCCACGAGCTGCAGATAGGCGGGGTCGCCGATATTGGCGTTGACCCATTCCGCACCCTTGTAGAAACCGCGAACCCAGCGACGGAGCAGGTCGGCTTTCGTGGCGGCGGTCTCGGCGGTTACGACCCACAGCGAGCTGGGATAGCCGGGCATCACCTTCGATTGCGCCCAATCGAGCAGTTCGAAATCCGGATTGCCGAGCGCGATGGCGAGAAACGGGTCGACCAGCACGGCGGCATCGACCTGCCCGCCCTTCACGGCATCCATCATCGCGGGCAGCGGCACTTCGCGAAAATTGACCTTGGCCGGATCGCCGCCGGTTTTCTTGATCCAGGCCTGCGCGATCAGCCATTGGATATCGAAACGTGTGTTGATGCCGATGCTTTTGCCCTCGAGATCCTTGCCGGTCTTGAGGCCGCCGCCTTTGCGCTGGATGATCGCGGCGGGATCGGGCGGCGCCTTCGGGATGCGGGTTCCCTCGGCGAGGATGCGCAGATCGATGCCGCGTTCGAGCGCGGTGAGGATCGCCGTCGTGTTGGAATAGAGAATGTCGAACCCGCCGCTGACCAGGGCCGGTACGCCGATCGTGCCACCCTGAATCATTTGTGTCGCGACGGAAATCCCCTCCGTGGCGAAATAGCCCATTTTGTCGGCGACGATATGGGGTGCGACGACGAAGATCGGAATGATGCCGACCCGCACCACCGGAAGATCGGCGGCGAAGGCGCCCTTGACCTGCCACGCGGCAAGCGCGCCGCCGGCTGCGGCCATCGCCTGTCGTCTCGTGATCGCTTGTGTCATTCGGCTATTTCCCTGTCTCGATATGATTCAAAGCTTCAGCAGCCGCTCGGCATTGCCGTGCGCGATTTTTTCGCGATCGCCATCGCTCAGGCTGATCTTGTTCCAGAAATCCATGCCGACCTTGTTCGCTTCATAGGGCCAGTCGACCGCCCAGAGAATCCGGTCGGCGCCCATGGCAAGCAGGGTGCAGACAAAGGCGGGCTCGTACCAGTTGCCGCTGGTTGCGACATAGAGATGATCGCGGATGTATTCGAGCGGCGTCTTCTTGAGGCCGCGACGCTTGGCCATGTGGTGAGTGTGCTCGTTGAGGCGATGCATCGCGAAGGGCAGGCCCTCGCCGAGATGGCCCATGACGAATTGGAGCTTCGGATAGGCATCGAAAACGCCGGCGAAGAGGATGCGCAGGAAATGAACGCTGGTGTCGACGCCGAAACCCCAGCCGGGACGGGCGAGAATGTCCTCGAAGCCTTCGTAATAGGCTTTCATCACGCCCGGCGGCGGCAGCGCCGGATGAAGGAAAATCGGCACGCCGAGCTTTTCCGCGCGCGCGAAGATCGGCCAGAACGATTTGTCGTCGAGGAAACGCCCATTCGCGTGGCCGTGGACCATCGCGCCGACGAAGCCACAATCCTTGACGCAACGCTCGAGCTCGTCGGCGGCCGCCTCGGGGGCGGCAACCGGCAGCGCGGCAAAACCGGCAAAGCGTTTCGGATGCGCCTTCATGGCGGCGGCGAGCTGGTCGTTCAGGCGTCGCGCCATCGCGATGGCTTCGTCGTCGGTGAAACCGTGTGCTACCGGCGCGTTGAAGGACAGAACCTGGACGTCGATCCCGTTCGCATCCATCTGCCTGATACGGGATTCGCCGAGATCGTCGATCTCCTTGCCGATCTCATGGCCGAGTTCCGCGCTGCGCGCGATCATGTAGGGGCTGCGCGCTTCGTTGGCGCCAAGCTTCTCGCGATAGAGCGGGTTCGAATAATGTTCTTCGATCGCGATCATCCGCATGGCGGCGACTCCCTCAAGCAAGCGATCCGGATCGATCCGATGTCCGGGTTCAGCCCGGCTCGTTCCAATAGGCGAATCCGAGTCCGGTGACGGCGTGACGGGCGGGGATGTAATCCACCACATTGCCCTTGATCCCGTCGTAAGCACCGGCAACCGCGATCCAGTTGCGGATTTCGCCGGTGCCGCCGCGCAAGGCGGCCGAATCCGTCATGAACATCGAGCGCAATTGGGTTCCTTCGCCGCGCGCGATGCGGTCGAGCACCCAGCGGTCGAGCGGTTCGTCGACCCAGCCGGCGCGGGGTCCGCGCGGATCGTGCGACAAGCCGCCCGATCCATAGATCGCGATGCGCTCGGGCCGGATGGCGAAAATATCGCGCAAGGCCTGGCCCAGCGCATAGCAGCGCGCCGCGCTCGGCAGGGGCGGGTGATAGGCGTTGGTGAAAATCGGCACCATCGGGATGCCGGTTTCGACCAGGCGCATGACGCGGCCGATCCGGGTGAATGCATGACCCAGTCCAAGCTCGGGCCGGGCCAGCGGGACAAGCTTCTCGATGAAGCTGAAATCGAAACCGCGCGCGACCAGACCTTCGAGGGCGACCTTCGCCATCGTGGCATGGCAGGCGAGCTTGATCCGGTTATCCGCCGGCTTCTCGCCGGCAAAGGCGATGCTGTAGGTTCCTTCGGCTTCGGCGCCGATGAAAATCGCAAAGCCGGGGATGAGCGCGCCCGAGAACAATTCGTTCTGATCGTCGCCGATGACGAAGACGACATCGGGCTTGGCCGCCTCGAGTTGTGCCTGCAGGGTCGCGAAACCCTGCTTCACCCGCTCGACATAGGTTTCGATGACGGTCGGCGTTTCGAGCGCGAGTTCGCTCGGCTGCGGGACATCGCGCACGAGGGCCTGATGAACGGCAGGCCACTTGTCCGCCGCGACGAACATCGAGGGTGCATGCGACGAGGCAAGTCCGAGAACGAGGGGCACCGGGCGCTCTCTTCAGGCCCGTTGCAGGGCGCGATAGTGATTGCCCTTGGTGACCGGCGCCAGCTTGCCGGCGATCTGCGTCCAGGATTCGGCTTCGTCGGTGCTGGCAAACACGTCGCCGTCGGTGGTGCCGGCGAACAGGGTGAACCCGCCCGGATAGGAAGCCATGCTCATCGCCTCGACGGCGACGCGCTCCATTTCGAGCAGGCCCTTGCCGGCCTTGGTCCAGGTCTTGGCCCGGTCGGTGGTCTTGGCGATCGCCGATTCCGCGCGATGGGATTTCTGCCATTCGCCGGGATTGGCGCCGGCGCCGGCCATGAACATTGTGTTGCCGTCGTGCGGCGAAACGATGAGATGGTCGGGGTATCCGATGTAAAAACTGTTGTCGACTTCGAGTTTCCAGGTCTCGCCCGCGTCGAGGCTGTGATAGAGCCCCATGCCGGTCGTCATATAAAGCTCGGCCGAGTTCTCCGGATGAACCACGACCAGATGAATGTCGCGATAGGTCCAGTCGGTGGGTTTCGAATAGTCGTCGATGACGCGCCAGTTGGCGCCGCCGTCGGTTGTCTTCAGGAGATCGCCCTGCTCGACGCCGGCATAGATCACGTTCGGATCGCGCGGATCGATCGTCATCGTTTTCGTGTGCGCGTGATGCGGCGGGCTGGGGAACGACCACTTGTCGCGTCCCTTGGTTTCCTTGACGCCGGGCTGTTCGACCCAGGTCAGGCCGTAATCGTCGCTGCGGAACATCGAGGCGGGCTCGGTTCCGGCATAGAGCACGATCTTGTCGCCGTGATAGGCGTAGGCGACGCAGAAGACATGTTTGATCGTGATGCCGTCCATCCGCGGCGCCCAGGTCTCGCCGCCGTCGGCGCTGTAATAGAGGCCGCCCGAATGCATGCCGGCGAAGATGCCGCCGCGCCGCGGCTCGACCATCAGCGAACTGCAATGATGACCGTCGAGCGTCCGGCCGCGATCGATCCACGGCGCCGTGGGATTGGCGCGTTCGAGCAGGGTGATGCCGCGCAACGTGGCGACCAGCAGCCGCGTCGGCGGCGCGTCGCCTTTGTTCAGGTTCTGACCGTTGGGCGAGAGACACGCAATCATGGGAACCTCGCTTCTATTTGGCGTTCAGCAGTGCGCCGCCGAAATTGCTCAAAGCCACGCCGGCGTTCTTCTGGACGTCCCAGTGTACCATGACGACGTTGTTTTCGCCGATTCCGCGTTGCGGCGCCGCGTGGAAATCATAGACGCCATCGGCGCCGGTCCACCCTTTAAGGTTGACCAGATGATCGCGGATCTTGGCGGCCGAGGCATCAGGCCCCAGGGTTTGCAGTGCTTCGATCAGCAGCATGGCCGGATCCCAGGCGCTGATCGAAATCATGTCGGGTTCCGCGCCGGCGGCGGTCAAGGCGCTGGTGAGCTTGGCGACCGCGGCTTTCGTCGCCGTATCGGTCGGCGCGCCGGTCGCATAATAAGGCACGGCGGGGAAAATGATCTGCGGCGGCAACAGCGGCGCGTATTGCTTGAGGAACGCGCCCGTAAGGTTACCCGGCGAGGTCACCGTCGGCAGGTCGAGGCCGATGTCGCGCGCGCCGCGGAACAAGGTGGCGGCAGGACCGCCGGTCGCCCAGGCGACGAGCGCGTCGGGCTTGGCCCCCTGGATGACCGCCATCTGCGCGGAGGTGCTGGCGTCGCCGGTGGTGAAATGCTGTTGCGAGACGAGCTCGATGGATTTGTTCTCGGGCAGGGCGAGCGCGGCCTGCAGCGCCTTCTCGGCGCCTTGGCCGCCCGCGTCGGTCGCGAAGATCGAGGCGAGGCGATGGTAGCCGCGTTCGCGGAAATAGCGGACCGCAACGGCAAGCTGCGACTCATAGGACATGAGCGTGAAGAACTCATAGCCGCCCGGCACCGGATCGCCGCCATTGGCGAGGCAATAGAGAACCGGACCATTGTCGGCGACCAAGGGCGCCATCGCGCCGCAGGATGTCGGGCCCGACGAGCCGAGAATGATCGGCACGTTCCTGGCGATCAGATCGTGCGCGAGCTGCACGGCGGTCTGCGCGCTCGATTGGTCGTCGGAAAAGGCGAACGAGACGGGCCGGCCTTTGATGCCGCCGGCCGCGTTGACCTGGGTCTCAAGCGCCTTCAGCGCCTGCATCTGGGTCGAGCCGACGAAGGCGATGTTGCCGGTCAGCGACAGGATGGTGTTGATCACATAAGGATCGGCGGCCCGCGCCGTCGGCGCTGCGAGCGAGATCGCGGCAATGAGGGATAAAACGAGCCCGTGCATTTTTTTCATGGCCGATCCTCCCCCGTAACGAAACGCTCATTGCCGTGCTTTGCCGAGTCAACGAAATTGCCCTAAAACTGGACAGAACGGCCCAAGCGTTATACAGTGCATAACATATGCGCGCCACCGATTTCATCGATCTAGAGGCGGGAACCCTCAGCCGCGAAATCTTCTCCAGCGAGGAGATCTATCGGCGCGAGGTGGAACGCGTGTTCGCACCCGCGTGGAGCTTCGTCGGCCACACCAGCCAGCTCGCCAAGAACGGCGATTTTTTTCTTTCGCGTTGCGGCATCGAGCCGGTGATCGTGTCGCGCGATCAGGCCGGTGCGATCAATGTCCTGCTGAACTCTTGCCGCCATCGCGGCATGCCCGCCTGCCGCTATGATTCGGGGAACGCGACCGACTTCATCTGTTCCTATCACGGCTGGTCCTATGGCCTCGATGGCGCGCTGGTCGGCGTACCGAAATTCCGCGAACGCTATCAGGGCAAGCTCGAACGCGAAAAATGGGGCCTCATCCGCGCGCGGGTGAACGTCTTTCACGGCTCGATCTGGGCGACGTTCGACGATGCCGCGCTGTCCTTCGAGGATTATCTCGGCCCGGACATGCAGTTCTATCTGCAAGCCCTGCTGCAGGGACCGGATGGCGATGACGACGGTTATGAAGTGATCGGCGGGCTCGTCAAATGGCAGGTCGCTTGCAACTGGAAGTTCGGCGCGGAAAATTTCGCCGGCGATCACTATCACGGCTACAGCCATATCTCGGTCGAACGCCTGTCGGTCGGATTGAGCGGCAAGACCTCGCGGCATAATTTTGCCGCCGCCAAGACGCCGCGCCAGGCGATGAGCGTCGCCGATCCGAAGCGCGGCCATACCATCCGCGCCAGCGTATTCAAGGACCTCGCCGGTTACGACGTGCAGGCGGGGGCGCCCGACGAGGTGAACGACTACTACCTGAAATGCCATGAAGAGCGGCAGAAACGCCTCGGCGACAAGGCGCGTCTCCTGATCCATGGCGGCGTGATCTTCCCGAACACGCATTTCAACAGCGCCGGCCGGACCACGATCGGTCTTTGGCTGCCGCTCAGCGCGGGGAAAACCGAGATCTGGCGCTGGCTCTTCGTGCCGCGCAACGCGCCCAACATCGTCAAGGACACGCTGCGCGAATACTATCTGCGCTATGCCGGACCGGCGGGCATGGTCGAGCAGGACGATATGGAGAACTGGACGGCAGCACAGCACGGGACCGAAAGCCTCGTCGCCCGCAAATATCCGTTCAATTATCAATTGGCGATGGGCCTCGCGCGTCCCGCTCGGGCCGACGAATGGCTCGGCCGCGACGTGTCGATCACCGAGGACGTCGCCGAGCACAATCAGCGCGCGTTCTATGCGCACTGGGCCGAGCGCATCGCGGATACGCCATGACTGCGTCCGACGATCGCGAGAGCGCGCTCGATACAATCCTGCTCGAAGCCGAGATCGAGCGCTTCTTCAGCGCCGAAGCCGAGATGCTCGACGAACGACGCTTCGATGCGTGGTTGGATTTGTTGCATGAGGATTTGCGCTACTGGATGCCGATCGCGCGCAATGTGCGTTTCGACAAGCCCGAGACCGAATATACCCGCGAGCACAGCGAGGCGAACTGGTTCGACGAGGGCAAAGACATCCTGCGCAAGCGGGTGCTCCAGATTCAGGGCGGCGACCATTGGGCCGAAGAGCCGCGCTCGCGCACGACGCATCTCGTGGCGAATGTGCGCGTCGAGGCGATCGATGGCGCCGACATCACGGTCAAGAGCCGTTTCGTCGTCTGCGGCTACCGGCTCGAACACGATGTCGATCTGTTCATCGGCAAGCGGATCGACGTGCTTCGCCGCGTGGACGGCAAGCTGAAAATCCTGCGCCGCGCGATCTATCTCGATCAAAGCGTCCTGCTGTCCCGCAATCTGACCACGTTCTTTTGAGCATGCGTCCATCATGAAGCGCGCCGCGAAACCCGTGGCCGACGAGTTGACGGACAGTCTCGACTTTCTGATCCGCGACACTCGTTTTCGGCTTTATCAATTCATCGAGAGCCGGATCGCGAAGCTCAACATTCCGCTGCGCATCTGGTTTCCGCTGCGTGCGCTCTACATGAACGAGGGCATCACCCAGCGCGAGCTGGGCCGCATGCTCGGCTACGGCGACGCGCATGCCGGTGTGATCGTCGGCGTGATGCAACGCCGGCATCTGGTCTATCGCGAGCCGAGCCGCGTCGACAAACGCCGCATCAATCTCTATCTGACGCCGGCCGGCCGGAAGATGGCGTTGGCGACCCTGCGCCAGATGCGCGCGATCAACGCGCGGATGGTTGATGGACTGAGCGCGGCGGAAGCGCGGTCGCTGCAGACGCTGCTCGCGCGCGCGCACGATAATCTCAAAGCGCCCTGACGATATCGATCCGGGCGATACGCGGAGGATGAGCTGATGGCGACGACACGACGCTCCCGTTTCGTGATGGTGAACGGGGTCAAGACGCACTACACGGAAACCGGCGACAATGGTCCGGTGATTCTGGCGATGCATGGCGGTGGCGCCGGCTCGTCGGGTGAGGCGGGGCTCGGCCGGCTGCTCGACCTGCTCGGCGATCGGTACCGCGTGATCGGCCTCGATTCGATCGGCGGCTATGGCGAAACCGATCCGGTGCCGTTGCGCTATGGGCTGCAAAGCCGGGTCGATCACGCGGTCGATTTCGCCGACGCGCTGTGCCTCGATCGCTTCACGATCATGGGCAATTCGCAAGGTGCGTGGTGTGCCGCGCGTTATGCGATGGCCTGTCCCGACCGCGTCGACAACGTCGTCCTGCTGAGCAGCATCACGATCGGCGCCGCGATGGGATTGAAGGCGCCGCCGGGCGAGGGCCACAAGTTCCTGCGCGGTTACGACGGGACGCGCCCGGCGATGGTACGGTTGATGCAAGGTTTGGCCGCGCGGCCCGAGGCCATCACCGACGACCTCGTCGATTTGCGCCAGGCCGCGGCGACGAGGCCCGGCGCGGCGGAAGCCTTTGCCGCGTCGGAAAAGTCGATCGCGGCGGTTCGCACCAATCCGGCGCTGCAGGCGATGTTCGAGATGAAGACCAGCCTGCCGGCACTCGCGAAAATGATCCCGACCGTGTTCATGTGGGGCGAAAACGACATCTTTGCCGCGCCCTCGCTCGGCCGCGAGCTCGAGGCGCTGCTCCCCGACATCAAGTTCCATTGGGTTCCGACCGCCGGCCACCAAGTTCAGACCGACCAGCCCGAAATCGTCGCCGACGTCCTGGATAAACTGATTGCCAAGAAATAGCCGCCCGGCGGCGGCAATAAGGCAATCGATTACAATGTATTAGGGCCGGCGACGGGCGGCCGCAGCGACCCCAGGCCGCGCGGCTCACCAAGTTCTAGTACGCCGCGAAACAAGACCGGGGTTTGACCCGGCCCTACCGTCGCTCATGGTTGGCGATACCCGTTTCGTTTCGTTGCCTTCGGCGGATGCCCGTCTTTACCTGGGCGCCGTCCGCGCGGCCCAAATCGTGGGCGGCATTCTGCTGCCGGTTCTGCGCAGCATCGCCACCGTGGCGGTTCAGCTCCTCGCGGTTTCCATCGTCGCTTTCGTCGTCCTGCGGCTGCTGCCGGCCGATCCCCTGGCGATGATGCTGCCGCCCAACGCGACGATCGAGGATGCCGAGCGCATGCGGCACGCCTTCGGTCTCGACCGCCCCATTCTCGAGCAGTTCTGGATCTGGCTCGTCCAGGCGGTGCAGGGCGATTTCGGTAAATCGATCCAGTCGAGCGTGCCGGTATCGAAGCTGATCCTTACCGCGCTGCCGACGACGATCGAACTCGCGGTCTTCGGCCTGCTGCTGGGCATCGCGGCCGGTTTCGTTCTCGGCATCGTGACTTTCCATTATCGCGGCACCGCGCTCGAACGCGTGTGCGAGACGGCGGCCAGCCTCAGCCAGTCGATCCCGGAATTCCTCTGGGGCATTCTGTTCATTCTCGTGTTCGGTCTGGGACTGCATCTTCTGCCGTTCATCGGGCCGATCGACGCGCGCGTGATCGTGCCGTCGCATACCGGTTTCCTCTTTATCGACACGGCGTGGAACGGTCAGTGGGATGCGTTCGGCAATCATCTTCTGCATCTCGTCATGCCGGCCTTTGCCCTGGCGATGCTGAAAGCCGCGTTGATCATGCGGCTCCTGCGGTCGAGCCTGATCGAGACTTATCGCGAGGATTACGTCAACGCGGCGCGGCTGCGCGGCGTCGGCGAACGGCGGATCCTGTTTCATCACGCGTTGCGCAATGCCGTGCTGCCGACCGTGACGCTGATCGGCGTGCAGGCGGCTCACACGTTCGGCGGCACGCTGTTGATCGAGGCGATCTATAGCCTGCCGGGCCTCGGCAATCTGATGATCGGCGCGATCCGCACGCAGGATCTGCCGCTGATTCAGGGCATCCTGCTGACCTATTGCGGGATGGTGCTGCTGCTCAATCGCAGCGTCGACCTGACCTATCGCTGGCTCAATCCGAGGCTGCGCGCCGCATGATCCGCAAACTCCCCAAGCCCCTGGATGAGCCTCGCGTGTTGATCGGCGCGTCGGCGCTGCTCGCCATCGTGGTCGTCGCCATCCTGGCGCCGGTCCTCGCGCCGCACGACCCGAACCATCAGGATCTGCTTCAGATTCTTGTGCCGCCGTTCTGGCAAGAGGGCGCCGAGGCGGGGTTCCCGCTCGGCACGGACGGGCTCGGGCGCTGCGTGTTGTCCCGGCTGATCTACGGCGCCCGCGTTGCCGTGATCGTCGGGTCGGTCGTGCCGATCGGCACGGTTCTGCTGGGGACGACGATCGCGATCGTCGCCGGATATTTCGGCGGCAAGATCGACTGGGCGGTATCGCGGACGGTCGATGTCTGGATGTCGTTCCCGCCCGTGGTTCTGTCGCTGGTGCTGATGGTCGGATTGTCGCCCGGCCTGCGCAACGTCATCCTTGCCACGGTCCTTGTCGACTGGACGCGGTTCTGCCGCGTGACGCGCGGCGCGATTCTGGGCGTGATGAAACTCGATTACGTCGCGTCGGCGCGGATCGCCGGGGCGTCGCATGTCCAGGTCATGCTGCGCGATCTGCTGCCCGCGGTATTCCCGATCATCATCACGCTGTTCAGCGTCGAGATCGGTATCGCCGTGGTCGTCGAATCCGTGTTGTCGTTTGTCGGGGTTTCGGTGTCGCCGGCCATTCCGACTTGGGGCTCGATGATCGCCGACGGCCTGGTCACCGTGTTCCAGGAGCCCTGGGGTCTGGCATTCCCCGTGTCGATGATCATCGTAACGGTCCTCGGGGCCAACATGCTGGGCGACGGGCTGCGCGTCCGTCTCGATTCCCACCACGCGACAAGGCTCGGGGCTGATTTGTGAGCGAGGTGATGGAACGCGACACGGCGTCCGCGCTCGCCCAGCCGCCGCTCCTCGAGGCGGTCCATCTCACGGTCGAAAGCGGCGGCACGAAGGTCTTGCGCGATCTGTCTTTCGCGTTGCCGCATGGGCGCATTCTCGGCCTGATCGGCGAATCGGGCGCCGGCAAGAGCATGGTCGGCCGCGTCATCGCCAATCAGTTGCCGCCGGGTTTTGCGGTGAGCGCGGGGTCGCTGTTTTTCGAAACCGACGATCTTCTGGCCTTGCCGCCCGACGCGCACCGCAAGCTGCTCGGCCGGCGCATCGCCTTCGTGCCGCAAGAGCCGATGAGCGCGCTCAATCCGGCGCTGACGATCGGCCAGCATTTCGCGGAACACCTCGCCCGCCTCGAGGTGCCGAAATCCGATCGGCGCGGCGTGACCCTCGAAGCGCTGGCCGATATGAGGCTGGCGTCGCCCGAGCGCGTCGTCGATCAATATCCGTTTCAGCTTTCGGGCGGCATGTGCCAGCGCGTACTCCTGGCACTCGCCTTCGTCAGCAAGCCCGACCTCGTGATTGCCGACGAGCCGACGGCATCGCTCGACGCGACCACCCAGGTCCACATCATCGGCCTCTTGCGCAATCTGCAAAGCAAATACGGCACCGGGGTTCTGTTCATCACCCATCAACTCCGGCTGGCGGCGCATCTGTGCGACGACGTGGCGGTGCTCTATGCCGGCGAGATCGTCGAATACGGCGCGGCCGGAACGGTGTTCCGGCGGCCGCGCCATCCGTATTCGCGCGCGCTCGAAGGCGCCAATCCACGTTTCGCGGGTCCATGGCGGCAATTATTGTCGCCGCCGGGCCACATGCCGGGCCTCAACGAATTGCGCGATCTCGCCGGATGCCGCTTCGCCCCGCGTTGCGCCTCGTCGACCGAGGCGTGTCTCGCCGAGACACCTGCCTTGCGCGTGCCGGCGGAAAATGTCGCGGTGCGTTGCATCCACGATAATGCGATGCCGGCGACGGAACCGGGCGTGGTCGCGCCGGTTCGCGCGGTCACCGACGCGGCGGCCGTGCCGCTGCTGCAGGTCGATAACGTCTTCAAAAGCTTTCAGGGCAGCGGCCTGTTCACGCGACGGCGGAAAAATCTCGCGATCAACGGCGTGAGTTTGTCGATCGCGGCGGGCGAGTTCGTCGGCATCGTCGGCGAGACCGGAAGCGGCAAGTCGACGCTCGGCCGTATCGTCATGGGTATCGAAAAGCCGACGGCGGGACGAATCCTGCTCGACGGCAAACCCATCGGCGACAGCACGGCGGATTGGCGCCGGCGAATCCAGAGCGTCCAGCTCGTGTTCCAGGACCCGCGCTCGGCGCTCAATCCGCGCCGGACGGTGATGCGTCTCGTCACCCAGCCACTGCAGGCGACGCCTCAGTTGCGGCCGGATCTCGAAAATCGTGCCGCCGTCCTGCTGGAGGACACCGGCCTGCCGGCCGACGTCGCCTCGCGATTGCCGAGCCAGATTTCCGGCGGCCAGTGTCAGCGGGTCAATATCGCGCGCGGGCTCTGCGCGATGCCGCGCCTGCTCATCGCCGACGAGATCGCCTCGGGCCTCGATGTGTCGGTGCAGGCGCAAATCCTCAATCTGCTCCTGCGCCTGCGGCGCGAGAACCAGATCGCGCTGCTGATGATTTCGCACGATCTCGCGGTCATCCGTTATCTGTGCAGCCGCGTCATCGTGATGTGCCGGGGCGAGATCGTCGAAAGCGGGACGACAGAAGCGATATTCGCATCGCCGCAGCACCCCTATACGCGCGAATTGATCTCAGCGGTCCCGCCGGAAGATCTCAGCCGGCGCTGGCCGCTACCGGCTTAGGCGGGAACGGCGTATCGGCTGGCCGGCCGGCGCAGGCCGAGATTCTCGCGCAGCGTCTTGCCCTCGTATTCGGTGCGGAACAGGCCGCGGCGCTGCAGTTCCGGGACCACGAGTTCGACGAAATCGTTGAATGCGCCGGGCAGATAAGGCGGCATGATGTTGAAGCCGTCGCACGCGCCGCTGACGAACCATTCTTGCATGTGATCGGCGATCTGTTTGGGCGATCCCCGAGTCACGCTCATGCGACCGCGCGCCGCGCGGAACGCGGTCTGTCGCAGGGTGAGCTTCTCCTTCTTCGCCAGTTCGACCCAATTATAAAACGAACCCGAGGATTGCGCGTCGGGTTCGAGGTCGGGGAACGGCCCGTCGAACGGATATTGCGAGATGTCTTTGCGAAGGAAGGTCGCCAGGATTTCGCGCGCGACCACCGGCTCGATCAGCGAATTCAGCAACTCGAATTTCTCGTCGGCTTCGTCGGCGGTCCGTCCGATGATCGGATTGAGTCCGGGCATGATCTTGATGTCGGATGGTCCATGGCCGAATTCGGCCGCCGCGGCTTTGACTTCCGCGTAATAGGACAGCGCCTGTTCGATGGTGAGGTGGCTGCTGAAGATCACCTCGGCGAATTCCGCCGCGAAGCGCCGTCCGTCGCCCGAGGTTCCGGCCTGCACCAGAACCGGATAGCCTTGCGGCGCGCGCGGAATGTTCATCGGCCCGCGAACGGTGAAATGCGCGCCCTTGTGGTTGAGCGGGTGCAGCTTTGCCGGATCGAGGAACTGGCCGGATGCCTTGTCGCGCGGAAAGGCGTCGTCTTCCCAGCTATCCCACAGGCCGAGAACGACCCGAGTGAATTCCTGCGCCCGCTCGTAACGCTCGGCATGCCCGTAATGTTTTTCGCGCCCGAAATTATGCGCCTCGGCCTCTTGCGCCGAGGTGACCATGTTCCAGCCGGCGCGGCCGTTGCTGATGTGATCGAGCGAGGCGAAATTGCGCGCGACGTGGAACGGTTCGTTGTAACTGGTCGATGCGGTCGCCACGAGGCCGATATGGCTGGTCAGCGCGGCGAGACCCGACAGCAAGGTGAGCGGCTCGAAATTCGCGATGTATTGAGCCGAGCGACGGAGCGCCTCGGGATGCGTCGCGCGCACGGCGTAGTTGTCGCCGAGGAACACCATGTCGAACTTCGCGCGTTCGGCGGTCTGGGCCAGCTTGACGTAATGCTGGAAATTGACCCCGGCGTCGGGATCGGCGTCCGGGTGCCGCCATGACGCGACGTGATGCCCGGTGGGCATGAAGAATGCCCCGAGCCGCATCTTCTCGTCGCGCGACCGCCGGTCCATCAGGACGCGACCGTCCAGTGATAGGGCAGGGTCCAGCCGTTGAGGAACGGCACATAGCCGACGCGCTTGGCATAGACCGCGGTTGCCGGCAACTGATACAGGGCAACCTCGTAGCCCTGCTCGACCGCCCATGTGTCGAATTTGGCGAAACCGGCATAACGCTTGTCGTCGTCGACCTCGTTGAGGAGCGGATCGAGACGCGGCGGAATGTCGTCGCTCTTCCACACCGAGAAGCGTTTCTTCGGATCGAGAATGAGGCCGGTCACGACTTCGGGATCGCCGGCGGCGTTGATCCACAGAACGATCATCGGATGATCGAGCTTGCCGCTGCGGCTCAGATCGTAGAACTGGTCGATGGGCATGACGCGCAGTTCCGCTTCGATGCCGACTTCCTGCCACATCTGGACGATGGCGCGTGCAACGTCGTAATCGCCGGTGAAACTGCCGCTGGTGGTGCCGAGGGTAATTTTGGCCGGCTTGTCCTTGCTGTAGCCGGATTGCGCGAGAAGCGCCTTGGCTTTCGCCGGATCGTAGGGAAACGTCAGATCGGGATTGTTGCCGTTGAGGCCTTTGGCCGAGAACATCGATTGCGGGATGGCTTTGCCGTTATAGAACGCAGTCGACAACGCCTGCTTGTCGATCGCGTGATGCATGGCGAGGCGGACATTTTTGTCCTGATAGATGCCGTTATTCGCCATGTGCATGAGAACGGTGGCGGTCGTCGGATGCTCGTTGGCGACGAGGCCGGGAAGCGTGCCGAGACGCGTCGCCTCGCGCAACGGGATGTTGTAGGTGAAATCGACCTGACCCGACTGAATGGCGGCGACCCGCGCATTCGGTTCCTTGATGATCTGGAACGTCACCCGCTTGAATGGCGCGGGGCCACCCCAGTATTTGTCATAGGCTTCGAGCACGATGCGGGAATCGCGCTGGTAATCGACCAGCCGATAGGGACCCGAGCCGACCGGCTTGTCGATGAAGCCCTGTTGCCCCACGGTTTCGAAATAGCGCTTCGGCATGACGAAGCCGGCGATGTTGAGCAATTGCGGGATCGACGCGACGAAGGGTGCGTTGAAGTGGAAGATCGCCTTGATCGGCGAGGGTGTCTCGATACCCGCGACGGTCGAGCGCCACGTCGCACTGACCAAGAGCTTCTCGTCGCTCTGCGGCCGGTCGTAAAAGCTGAACTTGATGTCGTCGGAGGTCAGCTTGTCGCCGTTGTGAAAGGTGACGCCCTCGCGCACCGTCAGTTCGAGAATTTTGCCCTCGGTGTCGAGCCAGCGATGGGCGGTGACGACGCCCGGCACGACCTTGAGGCCGGGGCTCAGTTCGAGCGCCGTATCGAAGACGCTCTTATGGATGGGCAGGGCCTGGACGGATGAATTGGCGCCGGGGTCCCAACTGGGTACGTCGCCCGAATAGGCCAGAATGACCGACGCCGGTTCCGCCGCGACCGCGGCGCCCGGCCATAACCGGCTGGCGGAAAGCCCGAGCGCGCCGAGCGAGGCGGTGGTGATGAAATCGCGTCGATTTTGCATGGTGCTGGCCCACTCCGGTTTCAGCCTCGGAGGCTGACCGACGGTGGCCCGATAATCTTGCCGGACCGCGCCCCATAAATTGTCTGCAACGGAATAGGGTTGGGCTACCGCGAGGCCGCCAACGTTGTTGACACCGATGCCGCGAATTCCGTTACACTTTTGGCAAAACTTGCCGTTGCCTTTGGGGGAATCGCCGTTTGACACGTGAAGCGTTCGCGCGCGAGCCAGTCTCCTCCCGACTGTCGCGCCTTTTTCAGCGTGTTGCCCTCGCCGACGTGATGGTGGTACTGGCGCTCATTCCGACGCTGATCATCGTCGGTCTCGTCGTCGGCACGGTCTGGATCAGTTTTCGCGAGAGCATTCTCGCGTCGCCGCTGACGCTGCAACATTACGTCGAGCTCTATTCGGACCCGTTCGCCTATCGGGCGTTCTTGAACAGTCTCGGATTCTCGATCTGCACCCTGATCGTCGCTTTCTTCTTCGGCGTGCCGATCGCGTGGCTCGCCGAGCGTTCGGATATCGGCGGAAAATCCGTGATCTATATTTTCATGACGATCGGCATTTTCATCCCGAGTTTCTTTTCGGCGATGGGCTGGCTGTTCCTGCTCCATCCGCGGATCGGCATGCTCAACACATGGTTGCGGTCGCTCTTCGGGCTGGCCGAAGCGCCGCTGACCATCATCAGCGTGCCCGGCATGGGCCTCATTCAAGGGCTCGGTCTCGCGTCGGTCGTCTTCGTGCTGACCGCCGCGAGCCTGCGCTCGATGGACGCGAACCTCGACGAAGCGGCACAGATGAGCGGCGCGCGGTTTTTCACCGTCCTGCGGCGTGTGACCTTGCCGCTCGCGTGGCCAGGGCTGCTCGCCTCCGGTCTTTATGTCTTCACGATCGCGATCGGCGCGTTCGACGTGCCGCTGGTCATCGGGATGAGCAACCGCATCTATACGTTCAGCACTTATCTCTACGTCATGTCGAACCCGCTCAACGGCGTCCCCCGTTACGGGGTCGTCGGGGCCTTCGCCAGCTTCATGATCGTGTTCGCCCTGCTGTTGAGCTGGTGGTACAGCCGCGTTCTGGTGCAGTCGCGCAAATACCAGGTCGTCACGGGCAAGGCCTATCGCCCGAAGCTCGTGGCTTTGGGGGGATGGAAGATCGCGGCCTGGGGCTTCGTCCTTTTCTACCTGACGCTGTCGAAGATCATGCCGTTGCTGATGATGATCTGGGCATCGTTGCTGCCGTATTTTCAGCCCTTCTCGATCAAGGCGCTGGCGAATCTTTCCTTCGCCAATTACCAGAATTTGAACTGGGCGCTGCTGACGCGCGGGCTGGTCAACACGGCTATTCTCATGGTCACCGTGCCGGCGATCGCCTTGGCGATGAGCCTGGTATTTTCCTGGGTGGTGTTGCGCAGCCGCAACCGGTTCCGGGTCGTCTTCGACTTCATCGCCTTTCTGCCGCATGCGGTGCCGAGCACGATTTTCGCGTTCGTCGCGCTGGTCTTCGCGCTCTCGGTTTCCTTGGGCGCGATCGACCTGTCGGACTCGCTGGTCCTCGTGATCATCGTGATGGCGGTGGCGATGCTGAGTTTCGGCAGCCGCATCACCAACGGCGCGCTGATCCAGATTCATCACGAGTTGGAGGAGGCCGCCTATATCTCGGGGGCTTCGCTCGTCGGCGTGTTCTGGCGGATCATCTTTCCGCTCCTGAAGCCGGCCCTGCTGTTCGGCTGGTTGTGGATCGCGCTGCTGACGTTCCGCGAACTGACGATTCCGACTATTCTCTTTTCGGCCGGCAACATCGCTTTCTCGGTCGCGGTCTGGAGCCTCTGGTATAGTGGCTCGTTCGATGCGGCCGCCGCGGCGAACCTGATCATGATGGCGTTGCTGTTGCCGTTGGTCATTCTCTACTTGCGCTACACGGGACGGGCGGGAATCAACGCTTAAGGGAAGGAACGGGACATGAAGGACGACGAATACGCGACGATCGTTCAGACCGGACCGGGAACGGTTGCCGGACGTTATCTGCGATCGTTCTGGCAGCCTGTCTATCAGTCGGCGGATCTCCCGGCGGGACGCGCCAAGCCCCTTCGCTTGATGAGCGAGGATTTCGCTCTCTATCGCGGCGAGAGCGGCAAGGCGCAGGTCCTGGCCCCGTTTTGCGCCCATCGCGGGACCCTGCTGTCGACCGGCTGGGTCGAAGGCGATTCCCTGCGCTGTTTCTATCATGGCTGGAAATACGGCCCGACCGGCAAATGCGTCGAAGCGCCGGCCGAACGCGACGGTTTCGCCGCCACGGTCAGCGTCCGCTCCTATCCGACGCGCGAATATCTCGGATTGATCTTCGCTTATCTGGGCGAGGGCGAGGCGCCGGCTTTCCCGACCTATCGCGATCTCGAGGATGACGGCGTCCGCGAGGTCGGCGGTTATCGGCGCGACTGTAATTACTTCAACAATCTCGAAAACCAGTGCGATCCCGTGCATGTCGCCTTCGCGCACCGCACCTCGGCGTT
The DNA here is from genome assembly GCA_903828515.1 of uncultured Rhodospirillales bacterium. GTDB lineage: Bacteria > Pseudomonadota > Alphaproteobacteria > ATCC43930 > CGMCC-115725 > CAIKMD01. Next base: position 636,586 of record CAIKMD010000006.1, read on the forward strand.
CACTGAAGGCGGCTTGATCGGCGTGCCGCAAGTCACCGCCGAGGAGACCGACTGGGGCCTCGCCTTGCGCGCCTCGCGCGACGGCGTCGGCGTGCGGGTCACCCAATTCGGCATGCCCAATCTGCTGCACATCAAATCCTCGCCGAGCGCCGAAGGGGCCGGGTGGAACGACATGTTCGCCTGGCGCATGCCGATCGACGATCTGCATCACAACAGCTTCAACATTCATCTCCATCGCATCACCGGCGAGGCGGCCGAGCGATTCCGGGCGCGGCGGTCCAAACGGCCGGCCGATCTCCGCTCCGTACAGGAACTCGGCGCGGCGATCCGCCGGGGCGAGATGCATGTCGAGGAGATCAAGGACCATCCGGATATCGTCGGCATCCAGGACGAGGTGGCCCAGCTCGGGCAGGGTCAGGTCGCCGATCGCGTGAACGAGTATCTCGGTCGGTCGGATGTCGGCGTCGTGTTGTTGCGCCGGCTCTGGCTGCGCGAACTCAAAGCCTTCGCCGAAGGCCGTCCGACCAAATCCTGGCAATGGAAAAGCAATATTTCGGCGACCGTCGGCATCGGCGCCGATGCGTGACCGGGCTGTCGCATAAAAAATGTCTAAGGGAGGAACGACGATGTTCGGCACGAGGCGGCGCGCGATATTTTCATCTTGCCTGTGGGCGGTTCTCGCGATGTTGGTGCCGGCGGTTCAGGCTGCCGAACCGAACGCGAGACTGAAAGAGATCATCGATGCCGCCAAGCAGGAAGGGCAGCTTTCGATCGTCGTCGGCGAGGGCACGATCGGCGGCTCGAACTCGGGTTTGGCCCAGGCCTTCAATAAATATTACGGGCTCAACCTCGACGTCCGGTTCACGCCGGGCCCGCCGATGCCGAACGTGGGGGCGACCATCGTTCAGCAGTTTCAAGCGCACAAGCCGGCGGTCACCGACGTGTTCATCGGCTATGCCAATCACATGATGACCGTGATCGACGCGAACGCGGTCGAAAAGCCGGACTGGAAAACCTGGGCGCCGAATCTCCAGCAGGCCAATCTGGTTTCATCCGAAGGCGCCGCCGTATTGGTTCAGAGCAGCACGCCCGGCATCGCCTACAACACCAACGCGCTGCAGGGCAACGACATCCCGCGCAGCTTCCACGACATGTTGAACCCGAAGCTCAAGGGGCATATCGCGACGACGCCGTACGCGTCGTCCTTCGACCGGCTTGCCACCGACGACATGTGGGGCAAGGAGAAGACACTCGAATTCGCGCGCCAGCTCTCGGATCAGGTCGGCGGCCTGATCCGCTGCAACGAGCTCGACCGGATCGCGAGCGGCGAGTTCGACGCGTTCGGCCTGACCTGCAGCCAGAACGACGCGGTCGCCTCGCGGGGCAAGGGCGCGCCCGTCGGCTTCACGCTGGCAAGCGACGCGGCGATCGTGATGTATCTCTACGAGGCGATTCCCGCGACCTCGGCCCATCCCAACGCAGCCAAACTCTGGATCAATTTCATGTCGTCGAAAGAGGCGCAAAAACTGCTCTTCGACGTTGCCTATGCCGATCTGCATCTGATCGAGGGATCGCGCACGGCCAAGAGCATCAGCGATCTCGAAGCCAAGGGCGCGAAATTTCTCATCGTCGATACCGATTTCTATCGCCATCACGATGCGAAAGAGGTGGATGACGTCCTGACCAAGGTGCAGGCGATTTTCCGGGGCAACAAATAGCGTCCGGTACGTCGGCGATCGAAAGCGAGCAATGACCATGATGGATCAACACGGAACGGCACCCGCCATATTCGGACCCAAGGATTTCGTACATACCGGGCCCGACACCATCATGGGCCGCTACATGCGGCTGTTCTGGCATCCGGTCTATGTCGGGCGCGACCTGAAGGCCGGGCGCGCGGCCCCCTTACGCATCATGAACGAGGATTACACGCTCTATCGCGGTCAGAACGGTGTCGCGCAAATTCTGGCGCCGCGCTGCGCCCATCGCTGCACGCAATTGTCGACCGGTTGGGTCGAGGGCGGATCGATCCGGTGTTTCTATCACGGCTGGAAATACGACGCGTCGGGCCAGTGTACCGAAGCGCCGGCCGAACGCGCGGGCTTCGCCGACAACGTCCGCATCCGCTCCTATCCGACGCAGGAATATCTCGGCCTGATCTTCGCCTATCTCGGCGAAGGCGAGGCACCGCCGTTGCCGCGCTATCCGGTCTTCGACAAGCCGGGCGTGTTGAGCGCGAGCAGTTATCTGCGCGACTGCAATTGCTACAACAATCTCGAAAGCAACATGGACTCGCTGCACACATCGTTCGTGCACCGGTCCTCGGCCTTCACCACAGCGGGCCTCAACTGGGCGCTGCCGGAAATCTCGGGCGAGGAAACCGGCTACGGCATCGTCAAGCACGGGACCCGGCCCGACGGGCAGGACCGGCGTTCGCCCTTCTTCTGGCCCAACGCGCTCTATATCCGCTCGTCGCCCGAGGAAGGCGATCCCGACGTCTGGGCTGACCATATCGGCTGGCGCGTCCCGATCGACGACGAACACCATGTGAGTTTCACCGTCAATCACGTGGCGCTCTTTGGCGACGATGCCGAGCGCTATCGCGAACGGCAGCGTCAGCGCCGGGCGCGGCGCGAAGGCTTGAGCGATCCGCGGGCGGAGGGCCAAGCGGTCCTGCGCGGCGAGATTCAAATCGACGATCTCAAGGACCGCCCGGACATCGTGAACATTCAGGACTACGTGGCCCAGGTCGGCCAGGGTGTGATCGCCGATTTCGACCACGAGCGGCTCGGGCGATCCGACGTGCTGGTCGCGCTGTTCCGGCGCATCCTTGCGCGCGAACTGCAGGCTTTCGCCGAAGGCCGGCCGCTCAAAAAATGGGACACGTCGGAAGAGGCGTCAGCGAGTACAGGCGTCAAGAACTAGGCGAAAGCGGGCGCCACCTCGGCCATGAAGCGCGCCATCTCGTCGCGCACTTGGCCGTGCGGTTTGAGGCCAACGCCGAAATAGAGAATGATCTCGTCGAAGCCGATTTCTTCCATCGTCTTCAAGGTTTCGGTGATGCGCGCGGCATTGCCGAGCAGGATCGAGCGGTGATCGAGATCCTCGGGCTTGGTCGCCCGCATCTTGTCCTTGAAGTCGTGATAATAGTCATAGCTCTTCGGCGCCGTGTTGCGGTCGCCGGGCGAGACCGCGCCGCCGCATTCGCGGGCATAGCGCATCTGGCGTTCGCGCGCGGCGCGTTCCTGCTCCGGCGTGTCGGCGAAATGAATGAAATAGCTCGACACCAGCCGCCCCGGTTTCACGCCGTTGCGCGCGCAGGCCTCCTTGTAATAGCACACGCCCTCGGCGACGCCGCCCAGCGTGATCTGGGCGGCAAAAGCGGCGAAGACCAGACCGAAGCCGTAGCGCGCGGCAACCTCGATGGTCGGGCGCGAGAACGAGGCAATGTGAATCGGGATCGGGCACTGGATCGGCTGCGGCGTGATCGCGACGTTCTCGAACTGGTAATATTTGCCCTGATGCGAGATCGGCTTGTCGCTCGTCCATAGGCGATTGATGACGTCGAGTCCTTCGGCAAAGGCGGCGGCGTTGTCCTCGAACGGGGCCTTGAACGGCAGGTATTCGGCGGCGTCGTAGCCGCGGCCGGTGGCGAAATCGACCCGTCCGCCGCTCAACAGATCGAGCGTCGCCCATTGCTCGGCGACGCGGATCGGATGATGGATGGGCAGGACGGTGACCGCCGGGGCGAGGCGGATTTTCTTGGTTTGCCCCGCGATATAGGCCAGCGCGAGATCGGGACAGGAATTGACGCCCAGCGAGTTGAAATGATGCTCGCCGATCCACGCCGAGTTGTACCCGAGCGCGTCGGCATAGATCGCCTCGTCGACCAGATCCATGACGCATTGGTTCGGCGAACGGGGGTTATTGAGATAGTGATTGTCGCTGAGTGTGAAATACCCGAATTTCATCGCGCTTCCCCTTGGTGCCGGTTTGGACGCCGGCCTGCGAGAGACAGTGAAAGAAGCCCGGTTTGTTGCCAAGGGAAAAAGGGCGTCGTCGGACAGGGCCCGCTTTTCAGGCGCGGAATCGCTGCTAAACTGCCCCCAATGTTTGCCGCCGTGTCTGAGTGACCGGCGGCGTTGGGCGGAAATTTCCGGAGGATGAAGACATGAGCGCGGATGGTTCAGCGAAAAAGATCGATACCGAGAAATTTCGTATCCGCCGGTTCGTCGATCGGTTGACCGAGATGGGCGAGGTCGAGGTTCACGACGAACCGGTGCCGCTCACGGGCCTCGCGCCGATCATCGAGGGCACCGACAAGGCGGTTCTCTTCAAGAAGGCCGGACCCGATCAGGTCGAACTGGTCGCCAAGACCGCCGGCAGCCGCAAGCGTCTTGCCGCCGCCTTCGATACCACCGAAGACAAACTCTATGACGAATATTTCCGCCGCCTGGCGACGCCGCAATCGGTGGTCGAACTGCCGTCGCGCGATGCACCCGTGCACCAGCTCACTTTCACCGGCGACCAGGTCGATCTTACCAAGCTGCCGTTCCATCCGCATCATGCGTTCGATGGAAGCTGCTACATGAGCTCGGCGATCGACTACACGATCGATCCGGCGACGGGTCGCCGCAATGTCGGTTGCCGCCGTCTGAGCCTGCGCAACAAGCACGAGACCGGCACCAACATCACCGCGCCGTCCGATCTGAAGCGCATCTATCAGGCCTGCGTCGCGCGCGGCGAAAAACTGCCGGTGACCTTCACGGTCGGCGGGCATCCGCTCGATTTCGTCGGCGCCACCGCGCGTCACCCGAATGATGAGCTGGCGGTGGTCGCGGCCTTCCGCGGCGAAACCATGCCGGTGGTCAAAAGCCTGACCAACGACATTTTGGTTCCGGCCGACGCCGAAATCACCCTCGAGGGTTATTTCGACGAGCGCGGCTATGTCGAGCCCGAAGGCCCGTTCGGCGAATACATGGGTTATTACGGCGCCATTCACATGGACCCGGTGTTCCATTGCACGGCGGTGACGATGCGCCGCGATGCACTCCATCACACGCTGCTGCACGGCTCGGCCTTCGTCCTCGACCAGACCGACAGCGCGAACATCACGGCGATGCGCACCGAAGCCGAAGCCATGCGGATCCTCGCGGCGTCGGGCCGTCAGCCGGTCGACGCCTATATGCGCGCGGTCGCGGGCGGCTCGAACACGCTGCGCGTCTCGATCAAGCAGCGCACGCCGGGCGAAGCCCGCGCGGCGGTCCACTCGCTGTTCGGCGCGATCATGCGTTTGAAGCACATCTATGTCTTCGATGCGGACATCGACATTCGCAACGATCGCCACGTCGATTGGGCGATGGGCACGCGGTTCCAGGCCGACGAAGACATGGTCGTCCTCCAGGGCATGATGGGCATGACGATGGACCCGTCGCTCAACGGCCGCCGCACCGGCGCGAAGGCCGGGTTCGATTGCACCCGTCCGATCGGCCGCGACAGCGAGATTCCGCTGACGCGCAGCGAAGCGAAAGTCTTCAAGGGCCCGGCGCGATTCCAGACGGTGGAACAGACGCTCAGCGCGGGGCCGCGCTTTTGGGCCGATATCGTGGAATTGGTCGGCAGCGACGATGGTCGCGAAGTGGCCTGCGCGCTCGACAAACTGCGTGACGAGGGCAAACTCGGCCGCGATCGCGACGGCCGCTATCACCTCAGCGCGTCGAAGCCCGGCGTGACCGGCATCGTCGGCGATCTCTATCACGATCCGAACGACGGGACCTGACGTTTCCGAGGGGCGGTGCCCGGCGCACCGCCCCTCACGGAACTAAGCCATCCGATCTGCGTTGATCCGACATGGTGCTTCACCGACGAAGCGCCTCGGATCAATGGAGAATCTTATGGACGCGAAACGCATCGTCGTGATTGCCGCCAGCCTCTGCGCGCTCAGCGGTTGCTATTCGGCGCCCTACAGCCCCGACACCGGCTACATGCAGGCCCCGCGCGCCACGACGACCACGACGACAACGGAGCGGACGACCACGACCCAGCCGGCCTTTCTCGATCCGGCGGGCACGACGACCACGACCACCACGGTTCGCCAGACCGCGCCTTAAAACGCTTCGATTTCGAACGACTGATCCGGGTCGATCCGCCGCGCGCCTGCGCGGCGGTTGCGGCGCCAATTCCGGCGGTTTTACCGCCGTTGGCGCCGAATTGCTTTGACATCGGGCCGTGCCGGGGCCAGTGGACTTTGGCAATCATCATCGCTGACTGCCAAGCGCGTCCCGCGCACCCGTTTTCCTTTGTTTGAAAGGCCCATTCATGAAATTCCGTCCGTTGCATGACCGTGTCGTCATCCGGCGTCTCACGCCCGACGAAAAGACCAAGGGCGGCATCATCATTCCCGATACCGTGCAGGAAAAGCCGTCCGAAGGCGAAGTGATCGCCGTGGGACCGGGCGCGCGCAACGAAAAGGGCGACATCATTCCGCTCGACATCAAAGCCGGCGACCGGGTTCTGTTCGGCAAGTGGTCGGGCAGCGAGGTCAAGATCGACGGCGAAGACCTCATCATCATGACCGGATCCGACATCATGGGCGTCATCGAGCAGCCCACCGCGAAAAAGAAAGCGGCCTGAGGAGCATCACATGGCAGCAAAAGAACTCTGTTTCTACGGCGACGCGCGCGAACACCTGTTGCGCGGCGTCGACATCCTCGCCGACGCGGTCAAGGTGACGCTAGGCCCCAAGGGCCGCAACGTCGTGCTCGACAAATCCTACGGCGCGCCGCGCATCACCAAGGACGGCGTCACCGTCGCCAAGGAGATCGAACTTTCCGACAAGTTCGAGAACATGGGCGCGCAGATGGTGAAAGAGGTCGCCTCGAAGACGAGCGATCTCGCCGGCGACGGCACCACGACGGCGACGGTCCTGGCCCAAGCGCTCATTCGCGCCGGTTGCAAGGCGGTTGCGGCGGGCATGAACCCGATGGATCTCAAGCGCGGCATCGACCTCGCGGTCGACGCGGTGGTCGCGGATGTGCAGAAGCGGTCGAAGAACGTCTCGACCAATGCCGAAATCGCCCAGGTCGGCACGATCTCCGCCAACGGCGATCGCGAGATCGGCGACATGATCGCCAAGGCGATGCAGAAAGTCGGCAACGAAGGCGTCATCACGATCGAGGAAGCCAAGAGCATCGAAACCGAACTCGACATCGTCGAAGGCATGCAGTTCGATCGCGGCTACCTGTCGCCCTATTTCATCACCAACGTCGACAAGATGACCGTCGAACTCGAGGGCGCCTACATCCTGCTCCACGAGAAGAAGCTGTCCAATCTTCAGCCGATGTTGCCCTTGCTCGAAGCCGTGGTGAAGACGGGCAAGCCGTTGCTCATCATCTCCGAGGACATCGAGGGCGAGGCCCTGGCCACGCTCGTCGTGAACAAGCTGCGCGGCGGCCTGAAGGTCGCGGCGGTGAAGGCTCCCGGCTTCGGCGATCGCCGCAAGTCGATGCTCGAGGACATCGCGATCCTCACCGGCGGCCAGCTGGTTTCCGAAGATCTCGGCATCAAGCTCGAAAACGTCACCCTCGACATGCTGGGCACGGCCAAGAAGATCGCGATCGACAAGGAAAACACCACGATCATCGCTGGTGCCGGCAAAAAGAAGGACATCGAAGCGCGCGTATCGCAGATCCGCATGCAGATCGAGGAGACCACGTCCGATTATGACAAAGAGAAGCTGCAGGAACGGCTGGCCAAGCTGGCCGGTGGCGTCGCCATCATCCGCGTCGGCGGCGGCAGCGAGATCGAAGTCAAAGAGCGCAAGGATCGGGTCGACGACGCCATGCACGCCACGCGTGCCGCGGTTGCCGAAGGCATCGTCAGCGGTGGCGGTTCCGCGCTGCTATACGCGACCAAGGCCCTGAGCGGGCTGCGGGCGGCGAATAACGACCAGAAGGTCGGTATCGATATCGTGCGCCGCGCTCTGCAAACCCCGGTTCGCCTGATCGCCAGCAACGCCGGCGAAGACGGCTCGATCGTGGTCGGCAAGCTCCTCGACAAGGGCGATGCGAATTACGGCTTCGATGCGCGCAACGGCGTCTACACCGACATGGTGAAGGCCGGCATCATCGATCCGACCAAGGTCGTTCGCCTCGCGCTTCAGAACGCGGCGTCGGTCGCGGGCCTTCTCATCATGACCGAAGCGATGATCGCGGACGCGCCGACGGATGGCGGCGGTGCGCCCTCGATGCCGATGGGCGGCGGCGGCATGGGTGGGATGGGCTTCTAACCACCCCACTTTCGCTCGAAAAAACGATGCTCCCTGCTTGCCCTCCAGTTCGGAGGGTGGGTGGGGAGTTTTTGTATCGGGCTTGGGACGGCCGCACTTGACGCGGTCGCGGCAGAATTCGACGATGGCAGCCGGAGTGTGATCCCATGACGACGATTGCGGTAGCCGGCGCGACGGGAAATATGGGCGGGCGCATCGTTGCCGCGCTGACCGGGCGCGGCGCCCAAGTGCGCGCGCTGGTCCGCGCCGGCGCGGCCGGCGACAAGATCGCCAAACTCGAACAACAGGGCGTAGAAGTCGCGCGGGTCGACATGGCCGACCCGTCCGCGCTGGCGGCGGCCTGTGCCGGCGCATCCTGCGTGGTCTCGGCGCTGCTGGGCTTGCGCGATGTGATCGTCGATGCGCAGTCGGTGCTCGTCGATGCGGCGGCTTCGGCCGGCGTGCCGCGCTTCATTCCCTCCGACTATTCGATCGACTTCACCAAACTTGCCGGCGGCGGGAACCGCAATCTCGACTGGCACAGCGAGTTTCGCGAACACCTCGTGAAGACGCCGATCGCGTCGACCTCGATCCTCACCGGCATGTTCGCCGACCTGCTCCTCTACGGCACGCCGCTGCTCGATCGTAAAGCCAAGCGCGTCAGCTATTGGGGCGATGCTGACCAGCGCATGGACTTCACGACGATGGCCGACACGGCGAAATTCACCGCCGCTGCCGCGCTCGATCCCTCGACGCCGGCGATCCTCTGCGCCGTCGGCGACCGGATCACCGCGCGCGAACTGGCCGGCGTCGCCGGCGACGTCGACAAGACGCAATACGAACTCGTCCGCGCCGGCACGGTCGACGACCTGACGACCCTTATCAAAACTGTGCGGGATGCCTCGCCCGAGACCGAAAAGGAAAATTTCCCGCGCTGGCAGGGGATGCAGTATTCGCGCGACATGTTTGATGGCCGCGCGTTGCTCGAGCCGCTCGCCAACGATCGCTATCCCGATCTGAAGTGGACGAGCATTCGCGCGCTTCTTTCGGCGCCCCGGCGCTAGGGCGCGCGCTTACGGGAACAGCCCGCGAAGCTGTTTGCCGGCGCGCACTTTGCCGACGCCGATCGCCATCGCGGCATTGCGGTTCGAGATTCCATCCGCCGCCGCGCGTTCGGCAACCTGGGTGAAGGCCATATCGAGCAGTTTTTCGAGCTTCGCGTTGACCTCGGTCTCGGTCCAGAAGAGTTGCTGTAGATCCTGCACCCATTCGAAATACGAGACGATCACGCCGCCTGAATTGCACAGGATGTCGGGAATGACGAAAATCTCATCGCGGCGCTGATCGAGGATCGTGTCGGCTTCCGGTGTGGTCGGCCCGTTGGCGCCCTCGGCCAGGATGCGGCATTGCAGCCGGCCGGCATTCCGTTCGGTAATCACCTGCTCGACCGCGGCGGGAACCAGCACGTCGCATGTCTGGATCAAGAGGTCGTTGGGGTCGATGGCCGATTCTTTCGACCAGCCGGCGAGGACGCGGTGCGCGGCGACATAGGCTTCGATCTCGTCGAGCGGCAATCCGGCGGGATCGTAAAACGCGGCGGTGTGGTCGCTGAGGCCGGTGATCGTCATGCCATAGCGCCGTGCCAGCGTAATCGCGCTGATGCTGCCGACATTGCCGAAGCCCTGCACGATGGCGCTTGAGCGGCCGAGATCGAGTTTCAGCTTTTCCGCCGCGCGCGCGACCAGAAAGGCGATGCCGCGTCCGGTCGCCTCGCGCCGTCCCAATGTTCCGCCGACCGCGATCGGCTTTCCGGTGACGATTTCGCTGACGGCATGACCTTGATGCATGGAATACGTGTCCATGAACCAGGCCATGACCTGCTCGTTGGTGCCCATGTCCGGCGCCATGATGTCGGTGTGTGGGCCGACGAACGGAATCATTTCCTGCATGTAACGGCGGGAGACGGCTTCCAGTTCGCGCATCGACAGGCTGTAGGGGTTGCAGGCGACGCCGCCCTTGGCGCCGCCATAGGGCAGGCCGGCCAGCGCGCATTTCCAGCTCATCCAGATGGCCAGCGCGCCGACTTCGCCGATATTGAGGTTCTCGGCAAAGCGGGTGCCGCCCTTGGTCGGGCCGAGGGTCAGGTGATGTTGAACCCGATAGCCTTCGAAGACCCGCGTGCGGCCGTCATCGGTATGGATCGGGATGGTGACGGTAATCGCGCGCTTGGGGTACAGCAGGCGGTCGCGTTCGTCTTCGGGGATCTGGAGATGATCGGCGACGACGCTGAATTGTCGCTTCGCCATCTCGAAAACCGGTCCGGTGTAAATCGTCATCGCGGGGTTCCTCGTCGCGCGGTGTCCGCTCCGATCGCGGCAACGCGCTCGCGGACAGTCTAGGGCTTATCTTTCTTCAGCACGACCTCGTCGTATTCGCGGCTGTCGACCAGGGCCTCGACGATCACCGGCCCGTCGCCGGCAAAGGCCGTTTCCAGTTCACGCCGCAATTCGACGGAATCGCGCGCCGTGCGCACCGGAACGCCGAACACGACGTCGCCACCGAGCGTGCTGGTGCCGCGCACTTTCGTGCCATAGATCGGATTGCCCTTTTTCTCCTGCTTGATCCGGATCAGGGCAAGGTCGTTGTCGGTCAGCAGCACGATGACGATCTTGAGCTTGTAGCGCAGCGCGGTGACCAATTCGCCGGCGGTCATCAGGAAACCGCCATCGCCGACCACCGCGCAAACCGATTTTTCCGGATGAACGAGTTTGGCCGCGATCGCCGAGGGGATGCCGTATCCCATGGTCGACCAGCCATTGGTCATGACCTGAAGGCCCGGCGCGGGCGTCGGCCACATCTGGCCGATGAGATGCGTATGCGCCCCGACGTCGCAGGTCATGATCCCGTCGGAGGGTAAAATCTCGCGCAACACGGCGAGCGCTGCCTTGGGGCCGAAACCTTCGTTGGACGGGCGCAATTTGGCGAACATCGCGTCGCGCCGTTGCCGCATCGCGTTCATGTCCCATTGATGGGCGGCAGGCGGCGCGGCGAGCAGCGTCGTGATCGACTGTTTGATGTCGCCGACCGCATCGACGGCCAGCGTATAGGACTCGCGATCGATATCCGCCGGAACGACGTCGAGGCTCACCAAGGGCGCCGCTTTCGGCATCCAGGATTCGTAATTGAATTCGACCGGATCGTAGCCGATGCCGATCACCAGATCGGCCTGCTGGTGCGTCTCGCCGACGATGTTGCTCAACGCGTGGAAGAGCACACCGGCATAGGAGGGATGATCCTCGGCCAGCATCCCCTTCGCCATCGGGGTGAGAACCACCGGCATATTATGTTTCTCGGCGAGCGCCTCGATTTCGGGACGAAGCTTGGCGTGAACCGCGCCGATACCGACGGCGAGGACCGGATGTTTCGCCTTGGTGAGCAGGGCAATCGCCTCGCGCAGCTTCTTCGGATCGGCGGCCGGTGCCGGGGCGGGGGCCGCGAACTGGATCGTCTCCGCGCCGGCCTTTTCCGCCGACATGCCGACCGGAAGGCCGAGATGAACGGCGCCGGGCCGCCCCTCCATCGCCACGCGCGCGGCATCGAAGACCATCGCGCGGACCGCGTCGGCGCGCAGCCGCGTCGTCTTCTTGGTCAGCGGCGCGAATAGGGCCTGGTGATCGATCCCCATCTGGGTGACCCGGCCGCGCATCGGCGGCTGCATTTCATCGGTCAGAGCGATGAGGGGCGCGCGATCGAGCTGCGCGCCGCCGACGCCGGTGGCGAGGTTGGTGGCGCCCGGACCGAACGTGCCGAAACAGACGCCGGGCGTGCCGGACAGCCATCCGACCACGGCGGCCATCATGCCGGCGCCGCCTTCATGCGTCGTCAGGATGAACTCGATGCCGTCCGCGTTGCGCAGCGCTTCCATGTAGTCGACCCAGCCGCCGCTCGGCACGCCGAAAATATACTTCACCCCGAGTTCGCGCAGGGCTTCGACCAGGGCGACGGCAACCGTCTTATCGCTTGTCATGTCATTTCTGGGGGATGGAGGAAATCAAATCGCGAGACAGATGTATTTCATTTCGGTGTATTCGTCGATGGCGTGGCGCGACCCTTCCCGGCCGAGCCCCGATTGCTTGACGCCGCCGAACGGGATCGGCGCCCCGGTGACCCTGACCGTGTTGATGGCGACCATGCCGTATTCGAGCGCGTCGCCGACCCGATGCGCCCGCGACAGGTCGTTGGTGAACACATAGGCGATCAGCCCGTATTCGGTCGCGTTGGCGAGCGCGATGACGTCGGCTTCGTCGTCGAACGGCAGGATCGCGGCGACCGGGCCGAATGTCTCCTCGTGCATGATCCGCATGTCGAAGGTGACATCGGCGATGACGGTGAGTTCGTAGAACAGATTTCCCAGGGCGGATCGCTGTCCGCCAGTGACGAGACGCGCGCCGCGTGCCAGGGCGTCGGCGACATGAGCCTCGGATTTGGCGACCGCTGCTTCATTGATCAACGGGCCGATCTGAACATCCGGCTCGAAGCCGTCGCCGATCTTGAGCGCCCCGGCAATGCGCGCGACCGCGCTCACGAACGGCTCATAGATCGATCGGTGCACGAAGATGCGATTGGCCGCGAGGCAGTCCTGGCCGCCGGTCTGGAACTTCGCGTCGGCGCAGGCTTTGGCGGCGGTTTCGACGTCGGCATCGGCAAAGACGAGAAACGGGGCATGGCCGCCGAGTTCCATCGACAGTTTCTTCACCGTCGGCGCGCATTGCGCGATCAGCAACCGGCCGATCTCGGTCGAGCCGGTGAAGGAAAGCCCGCGCACCACCGGGTTGCGGCACAATTCGCCGACGACGATTTCCGGCTCGCCGGTCAGGACCGAAAACACGCCCGGCGGAATTCCCGCGCGCTCGGCGAGCGCGGCGAGCGCTAGCGCCGAAAACGGCGTTTGCAGCGAGGGGACTGCCACGGCCGTGCAACCGGCGGCGAGCGCGGCGCCCGCCTTGCGGGTCAGCATCGCCGAGGGGAAGTTCCACGGCGTGACGAGCGCGACCACGCCGAGCGGCTCGCGCTGCACGAACATCTTGCGCTGGGGCAGGTGGCTCGGAATGGTTTCGCCATAGATGCGATTGGCCTCTTCGGCCGACCAGCGCAGGAAATTGGCCGCGTAGTCGATTTCGCCTTTCGCGTCGGCCAAGGGTTTGCCCTGTTCGAGCGTCATCAGCGCCGCGAGTTCGTCGCGATGATCGAGCATCAGCGCGTACCAGCGCATGAGCAGATCGCTGCGGTCGCGCGGCAGGAATCGGCGCCAGACCGGAAGTGCCTGCTGGGCGGCGGCCACGGCGCTTCGCGTTTCGTCCGCACTCAGGCTCGGCACATGCGCGATGACGGTGCCGTTCGACGGATTATGGACGGCAATCCGCCGGCCCGAGGCGGCATCGACCCATTGGCCGTTCACATAGGCATGGCGACTGAGAAGAACGTTCGACAGATCCGCCTTCCGTGACATGGTCGATATGTCGTGCGGCGCGGCGATGCTCATGGCCTCGTCGTCCCACCGGCTGACGCCCCGGTGAACGGGCGCTTGTTGCAAGCGTCGGTGTGCCTGAATTTCATCGGCGGAATCGCTGCGCTCAATCGGCTGTTGCCCAGAGTGTCAGGCTGATGCCTCTCGCGGGCACTGGCAAACCAGTTTTACGGCCGCAATGCATGAGGAGGCGTCATAGGTCGATGGCGCCGACAACCTCGTCGGGTTGTGTCAGGACCCCAAGGGAAGCGAGGCTCGCCTCGGGCTCGGCTCGGCGATCAGGCGCACCTTTTCCGCTTCCGCCAGGATCCACTTTCGCACGGCTTGAACGTCGGGGTCGTCGGCGCTCGATTCATGCGTCAGCAGGTAATAGGTTCCCGCGCTCGGGATCGACGGAAAATCGAGCGTCCGCAATTCGTTGCGGTGTTCGTAATGCGACATGATGATTTGCGGGATGATGGCGATGCCGTGATCCTTGCGCGCCGCTTCCAGCGACATGAAGAAATGCCCGAATTCCTGGACGTTGGTTTGAGGTCCCGGTTCGGGGATGCCGTGCGCCTTGAGCCAGTCGGGCCAGGCATAGCGCCGGCTCGACGTGTGGATCAGCGGATAGGCGGTGATGTTGCGAATATCGTCCAGCGAAGGGCCTTTTTTCAAAAGCGAATCCGTGCACACCGGAATCAGAATGTCGGGGAAAAGCTCGTCCGCCTGTACGCCGGCCCAATTCGCGACCATGTCGAGCTCGATCCGGGGGCTGGCTTTCGCGTAACTGTGCCCCGGAAGCCGGCCGACGCGGATCGCGATGTCGACATTGTCGGAGCCGAAATCGGCGGGTTGAATCGACGTGACGATGCGCAGATCCACTTCCGGATTGGTTTCCGACAATTGCTCGAGGCGCGGCATCAGCCACATCGTGGCCAGCGTCGGCAGGATGTCGAGGGTCAGGACTTTCGACATGTTCTTGCGGCTGAGCCGCGCGGTCGCGCGCTCCAACTCGGCGAAGACGTGCTCGACGGCGAAGAAATAATCCTTGCCGGCCTCGGTCAGTTCGACCCGGCGCGTCGCGCGATGAAACAGCGAAAGCCCGAGAAAATCCTCGAGTTCGCGAATCTGTCGGCTGACGGCGCCCTGGGTGATGTGGAGTTCCTGGGCGGCCAGGCTGAACGACAAATGTCGCGCCGCGGCGTCGAAGCCGCGCAACGTGTTCAAAGGCGGGAGGCGGCGCTTGGCCATTGAAACAGTTTCCGGGCCTGATCGAGAGCGGTCAACCGCCGGATTCGGATGGAACCCTTGGTCTCCTGCGGCAAATATGATCAAATCTCATGTATGGACGGCGAACAAGTCGTTTGTCGCCATCGCCGGGTTATTTCTATTTTTGAGTGCCCGATCAGGTGAGGATAAGGCTTTGCAGCATCAACGCGCGGTTTTCGCGCCATGACGGGTTCTTCCGAGACCAATGCCGCGCCGCCGTTGCGGATCGCCATCGCCGGATTCGGCGCGATCGGCGTCAAGGTGGCTGCGGCGCTCGATCAGGGCGTGCCTGGCTGTATCCTGACGGCGGTGGCCGCGCGCGACCTCGGCAAGCTCCGGGACAAGGTCGCTGGCCTCAAGCACAAGGTCGTCGTCACCGATATCGATTCCCTCGAGCCGCTCGCCGACATCGTCATCGAATGCGCGCCGTCGAATCTGCTGCCCCAGATCGTCAGCCCCTTTCTGCGCGCCGGAAAGCGCGCGATCGTGCTCAGCATCGGCGCGCTCCTGTCGCATGGCGAATTGATCGAACTCGCGCGCCGGCATCATGGTCAGATCATCGCGCCGTCGGGTGCCTTGCTCGGTCTCGACGCGGTGGCCGCGGCGGCGGAAGGCACCATCCACAGCGTCAAGATGCTGACCCGCAAGCCGGTGCGCGGATTGCTCGGCGCGCCCTATCTGGTCGAAAACAACATCGATATCGCGAACATCACCGAGCCGATGAAGGTTTTCACCGGCACGGCGCGCGCCGCCGCGATCGGCTTTCCGGCCAATCTCAATGTCGTTGCCGCGCTGTCGCTGGCCGGCATCGGGCCCGATCTGACGACGATCGAGGTCTGGGCCGATCCGGCGCTGACGCGCAACACGCATCGCATCGAGGTCGATGCCGATTCGGCGAGCTTCTCGATGACGATCGCCAACATTCCGAGCGAAAACCCGAAGACCGGCAAGATTACCGCCTTGTCGGTGATTTCATGCCTGCGCAAGCTCGGCGCGCCGCTCGCCGTCGGCGGGTGATCGGACCGCCTCCCGTCAGATCTTCGACAGTTCGAAGGTCGATTCAGCGAACAACTCGCGCACGCCGACCCGCCGCGCCGACAGGCCCTGCTCGAAGTGGTAACGCAGGAACGTGTCGAGGACATGCTCGTTGGGCTCTGTCCCGTAACTCCAGAAATCCTCACCCATCAGCGCGCGTGTCGATTCCAGTTCGGGGACCGACCACGGCAGGCTGGTGAAGAGATGGCCGATCTGTCCCATCTCGGCCATGCACAGACGCTTGGCTTCGAGAAACGCCTTGTAGACATTGACCGCGAGCCACGGGTGCCGCTCGATCAGCGCGCGGCGGATGCCGATGACGTGCATGATCGGAAAGATGCGGGTCTTCTGGAAATAGGCGCGCTCGGCGGCGCGGTAGTCGGGAAACATCCGGCCGACGTTGGGCGCGCCGCGCGCGAAGCAGGACGGGGCACGTGCGCCGATCACGCCGTCGAGTTCGCCGGCCTCCAGCATCTCCGATAAGGTGCGATCGTTGGGGATCGGCGCGAAGTCGATGTCCGCGGGCAGTTTCAGCGGCGTGCGTTCGGTGCGGCCCGCTTCCTCGACGCCGCCCTGGCGCCAATGGATCGATGACGGCTTCACGCCGTATTCGTCCTGCAGGATGCCGCGTATCCAGACATTGGCGGTGATCTGGTATTCCGGCACGCCGATGGTCTTGCCGGCGAAATCGGCCGGCGTCCTGATGCCGCGATCGGTGCGAATATAGATGCCCGAGTGGCGGAACAGCCGCGACACGAACGCCGGAACGGCGACATAGGGGCACGCATCGCGCGAGACCATCATCGCATAGGAACTGAGCGACAATTCCGAGACGTCGAACTCCTGATATTTGAAGGCGCGGTGAAATGCCTCCTCGGGTTCGATCGGTGTGCCCAGCACGTCGCATCCGTCGATGCGCGCGCGCCCGTCGAAGATCGCCCGCGTCCGATCGTAATCGCAGCAGGCGAGGCCGAGTTCAATCCTGGACATGTCGGACGTGTCTCCCTGCCAAGGTGGCGACGAAATTCATGAGGTTCGTTGCGGCGGCGGCGTCATCGGCGCGCGGCCGTCTTCGTATTTTTCTTTCCATTCAGCAGATAACCGAGGATGACGTCCTCGATATGCCGCAACCGCGCGGCGGTTTCGCGGGGTGCCGAGAAGTCGCGATTGAACAGCGTCGATAGCGTGTGGATGTTCGAGAAATAGTGATAGCCGAGCGCCGCGATCGAAATATAAAGGTCGACCGGATCGACGCGGGAATGGAAGTCGCCGTCTTTGCGGCCCAAATCCAATAATCGCCGAATATTCTTGATCAGCTTCGGATATCCGTCCGGGATCGCGTCCATCTGCCGGAGATGCCGCGCCTTGTGGAAATTCTCCGAGCCGAGCAGTCCGATGAAATCGGGTGCTTCGCCCCAATAGCGGAACACTTCCCGGATCAGCTTGCGCATCCCTGGGATCGGCGCCTCCGTTTCAAGCGACAAGGTGTCGAGACGGGTTTGCATGCGCCGATAGGCGGCGTCGAGCACCGCGATGAACAGCTTCTCTTTGCTTTTGAAATAGTGATAGACGAGATTCTTGCTGACCTTGCTGCGGCGCATGATCTCGTCGATCCGCGCGCCATCGTAGCCGCGGCGCGAAAATTCCTGGGTCGCGATCTCGAGAATGCGCTGCTTGGTCGCCGTTTCGGCTGGGCGTGCCGGATTTCGTTCCGTGCGGGCAGCAGGCGTTTTCTTCTTGGGGCGGGGCATGGCTATCGACCGCGGGTGTGCCGAACGGCGAAGGATGTCAGACGGACGGCTTGTTGCTGCCGTCGACGCCGGTCAGATGCGCCTCGCGTTTGCGAAACAGCTCATCGTCGGTGTATCCCATCGCCTCGGGCTTCCCGCGACCCAGCATCACCTGGAAATAGACCGGCTCGAGACTGTTGTTGATATAGCCGTGAATGACACCGGCGGGGCAGCAGATGCACTCCCACGGGCCCAGCCGCGTATCGATGCGTTTTCCCGCCTCGTCTTCGACGAACACGTCGAGATAACCTTTAAGGACGAAGAACACCTCTTCGATCTCGTGCGTGTGCGAGGCATTGCCCTGGCCGGGCTCCACATACATGATCGATAGCGTGAAATTCTCGGCCGGGATCACCGACGGATCGCCATGCTTGCCCGAACCGCCGGCGCCGATGAACCGGTGTTGCGCCCGCTTGTAGCCCTCGATCTTCGCGTCTTCGAATGCAGCCCAATCGGGTTTGCGGTCTTTGAAGCGCGCGACGTAGCGATCCGTAATCTCTTCGACCGACGCGTGTTCCAATTCGGGTGAGCGCTTGTGCCGCGCGATCGTCACTGATTGATCCTCCCGAATTCGTTCGTCGATGCGGCAATATTTTACGCTCGCCACTGTGCGACACGCAAGCTTCGGGACTAACCATTTCGTTAGGCGGCGCCGATGGATTGGGATTCCGTTGATTTCAACGGACTGGTTAGTTACATTTTTCGTCGAGGCAGGCGAATGACGGTAGCGATTTGCGGCGTGGAGAAAGGGACGAGATGAAACGAAACGAAGCGTTGGATTTCGTTCACACGGGCCCCAAGACCCTCGCCGGCCGCTTCATGCGCCGGTTCTGGCAGCCGATCTATCGCGCCGAAGATCTCGCCGCCGGCCGCGCCACCCGCATCAAGGTGATGAGCGAGCATTTCACGCTTTATCGTGGCGAGGATGGAACGCCTCATCTCGTCGTCGATGCCTGTCCGCATCGCGGCACGCAATTGTCCCTGGGCTGGGTCGAAGGCGGTAATATCCGCTGCTTTTATCACGGCTGGGTTTTCGACGGGACCGGCCAATGCGTCGAACAGCCGGCCGAAAAAGAAGGCTTCGCGCGCAAGGTCTGCGTCGAAAGTTATCCGCTCGAGGAATATCTCGGAATCATCTTCGCGTATTTGGGTGAAGGCGAACCGCCCGCGTTGCCGCGCTTTCCCGAACTCGAAGACGATCGGCTCGGTCCGCTGACGATCCGGTTCCGGCTGTCGCCGGCGAATTATTTTCAGCGCATCGAGAACGATCTCGACGAGGTCCACGTCCAGTACGTGCACAAGAATATCGCCCAACGCGCCGGCATGACGGCGATACCGGAAATCACCGCTGCCGAAACCGAATATGGCATTTATCGCGAAAGCCTGCGCGACCAGGGCGCGCGCAAGATCCGTCGCAATTGCCACTACCTGATGCCGAACGGACTTCTGTTGCTGGTGTCGCCGGCGACGAAATTCGATCAATGGTCGGTCTTCATGGCGTGGCGCGTCCCGGTCGACGACGAATGGACGATGGTCGTCATTCTCGACCGGCTGAAACAGAAGCCCAAGGAAGGCCAGGTCCGCGACGTCGAACGGGAGTCGAAATATCCCGATCCCTACACGCTGACCAACGACATCATGGCGCGCAAATTGCGGATCCACGATGTCGATCCGGATTATCCCGACATGTTCTTCGTTCAGGACAACGTGGTGCTCATGGGGCAGGGCATGATCTGCGATCGTTCCACGGAACGTCTCGGTCGTTCCGACGCGCCGATCGTCCTGTTGCGCAAATTGTGGCTACGCGAATTGAAGGCGCTGGCCGAAGGCAAGCCGTTGAAGCAATGGTCGCGCTCGCCCGAGGTTCTCGATCTCGGCGAAACTTCGGAAGCGCAACTGGTTTAGGCGTCGGGAGCGACGATCCCGGCCTGGAGCATTTCCGCCGGCCGCTGCCATTCTTTCGGAGGGCGGTCCTCGGCCAAGGCGGTCAGTTCGCGCAGCCAGATCCGGCGCAGCAGCGCGATTGCCGTATCCGACGCTGCCAGCCGGTCGAGCCGGCGTTGCGTGATGATTCCTTGCCCGGCCAGGACGACGTTGTCTTGAACATGAAGAAGCCCCGGGTAAGCGGGGTCGAGGTCCTGTACCCGCATTTTCCCGGCGAGAATGGCGGCGGTCAGAGTCATGGGATCGGCCGCGGTTTCGCGCCCGTCGATGCGCGCCTCTTTGCGCGCCCGTTCGTCGTCGGCCTGCCGGGTGTGAACGATGAAGCTCAGCGTGTGCTCGTCGTCGACGGGGACGCGCCAGGCCAGATGACCGGCCGATGGCGGAATCACCGTCCATAAAATATTCGGCATCAAGAAATGTGCGACGCGCACGGAGTTGTCGGCCCGCGTCGACTCCCGTCGCATGCCGTATTCGCTTTCGAACGCGCGAACCTTCGGGACGAGGCTGAAGCCTTTGGCGTCTGAAGACACTTTGTGCACGAACGGCACGTGCACCTCGTCGACGTCGTTTTCCAGCCGCTGAAAATAATTGCACGGCACCGGATCGACGCGGCTCGCGCTGACCCAGCCTTCCCGTTCGACTTCCGGAAAGCGGGGAAATTCGGGCGTTTCGCCGGTGCCGAGATAGGCGAAAATAAATCCCAGATACTCGCGCACCGGATAAGAGCGGACGCAAACTGGCGCGAAATTCTCCCGCTCGGCCGGCTGCTCGATGCAGTTGCCGCGTTTGTCCCAAACCCAGCCGTGATAGAAGCATCGAATGGCATCGCCTTCGACCCATCCGAGCGAAAGCTGGGTCTGCCGGTGCTTGCAGCGATCTTCCAACAGTGCCGCTGCGCCGCTGACGCAGCGAAACAAGGTGAAGTGCTCGTCGAGCATTTTCACCCGGTGCGGCACGCCGGGTTGCAGATCGGCCGCGAGAAAGATCGGCTGCCAAAATCGGCGCAGGAACTTGCCGGCGAGCGCGGTCGGCCCGGTGTGCACGAGTTCGTCGATATCGATCGAAGCCAAGGCTCCCTCCATATCCGTCCACGCGTTGCGCCGATTATATCGGCATCAGTTTCCCGTCGCGTTCACGACCGACCCACGGCGCATGACCGACCAATAGATCACAATCAATGGTGCCAGAAGCACGAGCATGACCAGCGCGAGCGCCGAGGCCTGGCCCAGGCTGCCTTGCGCCCAGAGGCTCCAGATCACCACGGGGACCGTCCCGTTGCCGGAGACGGTGAGAATGACCGCAAGGGCCACTTCGCGCGAGGTCAGGAGCGCGATCCACAGCCAGGTAAACGTCAGCGTCGGCGCGATCAACGGGAGCACGACGCGCCGAAGCGTGGTCCATGTGCTCGCACCGCAGATTTGCGCCGCCTCTTCCAGTTCGCTGTGAATCTGGAGGAGGGCATTGTTCGTCACCCGGGTTCCGTAACTGAGCCGCGCGATGACGAAGACAAGCAGGAGGACCCAGATCGTGCCGTAGATCGGCAGGAAAGACTCGATGACGTAGAGCGTCGCGAGGAGCGCGCCCACGCCGAAAATGACATGCGGCACGGCATGGGGCAGGAAAAAAACCGCATCGAGCGCCCGCCGCCCGCGAATTCGCGAACGCAGAACGATCCACGAAAACGCGACGCTCAGCGCCGTCGCGATGGTCGCCGTCAGCACCATCAGGAGCGCGGTATTGCCGATCGCATGGATCGTCTGGCTCCAGGGGAGGACGTAAAAATTCTGCAGGCTGAGGTGGCTGAACGCCTCGGCAGACGGGGTCGTCAGGTAGGGGAGGAGGGACGCCCAGATGATGAGAATGATGGGCATCACTTCGTTGAGGAGGACATAGAACGCGATAAAGCCCCAGGCGGCGTATTTCAATCGCCCGAGTGGAAGCAGCGCGGGCCGATAGGCTTTGCCGGTGACCACCGTGTATTTATACGAACGTCCGAGGAGCGACGTGTACCACCAGCTCATCAGCAGGGCGAAGCCGATGATGACGACGCTGAACGCCGCGACTTCGCCGTAATGCGGTAAATCCCGGTTGGCGCTGCTGAGGAGGACGAGCAGATAGGTGCTGAAGGTGAAGATGCGGTTGCTCCAGCCGATGATCGCGGGCACGTCGAAGGCCGAAAAGCCGATGGTGAAAATATAGATCGACGCGGCCAGGATGCCGGGCCACGCCAGACGAAGCGTCACGCGGTACGTGGTTTGCCAGATATTCGCACCATGGATCTTGGCGGCTTCCTCGAGCGCGGGATCCATCGCGCGAAAGACGGCGCCCGTCATGATGAAGGCGAGGGGCGCCAGATTGAGCCCCAGCACGCAGCCCATGCCGAAAATATTGGTGATGCTGATCGGCGTCACCGCGGCGCCGAAAAGCGATCTCAGCATCTGATTGATCAGGCCGATCCGCGGATGAAGCAGAAACAGCCAGCCCATGGCCGAGGCGAATCCGGGAATCAGGAGTCCGATCGTCAGCAGCGTATAAACCGTCTTCTTGCCGCCGATGTCGGTGCGTTCGACCAGCCACGCGAGCGGAATGCCGAAGCTCAGAGCCACGAGCAGATTGACCAGCGAAAACTCAAGCGTGTTGACGATGACGCGAATGGTCGCCGGCTCAGTGAAAACCGCGACGTAATTGGCAAAACTATAGACGCTGTCGTGGAAGCCGGCGGGTTCCTCGATGAAACTGAGCCACAACACGATCGCCAGTAGTGCGACGATGGCGAGGCTTGCCGCGAGCACCGAGGCAAGCATCGTGCCGAAGGTCAGCGGCATGGCGCGGATGCGGCTGACAACGCGGCTGAGGCGATCGACCCATGGGCGCGGCACGTCCGCGGTTGTCTCGCCCGCCGTCACGCGGTGTTCCGATCGGGCGGCAGAGTCATGGCGCGACGGCCCAGATCAGTTCTTGCGGCTGTCGACCAGGATGGTTTGCATCTGCTTGAGCGCGGCGCCCATCTCGGTGTGTTTCTCGTACCAGTCGATGGTGTAGATGCGAAACGTGACGCCGTATTTCTTTGCGTAGTCGTCTTCCCATGCTTTTTCCTGCGAGCCGGGAAGCAGGTGCAAATCGCCGCGCCAGGTCTTCCACAGAATCTCCTGGCCTTCCCGCGTCAGCATGAACGCGGTGAAAAGCTTGGCCGCGTTCTTGTGGACCGCGTGTTTCGGGATCGCGTAGTAGTAATAGGAGATTTTCGCGAAATCCTTCGGAACCACTTGATCGATCGGCGCGCCTTGCTCCATCGCGAATCGCTCGCCCTGGGTTCCGCAATCCATGACGAGCGCGAGGTACTCGCCCGAGATGATGTTGTCGGTCGCCGGGCAGAGGACCAGGCCCGCCACGTTGCCATTGAACTGTTTGGCGAAATCGATCGCCTTGTCGGCGCCCCAGACATCGGTCGCCGCCAGAAAATCGAAATTGGCGAGGTAAGACGTCGTCGCGATCTTGCCCTTCCATTCCGGCTTCAACATGTCGGCGAGGCTGGTCGGCCGCTCGGGCGCCAGCTTGGTGTTGTAGAGGATGCCGGCGGAGGATGAGCTGAAGGCAAGCGCGGTGCCGTTCTCCTCGATCATCGGATCGGTGATCCGATCGGGCAACAGGCTTTTGTAATCGACTTGTTCGAACATATCCGATTTCGCGAACAGCGCGATCTGCGCTGCGGCGCCGATGAAAATGTCGGCGCTCGCCGGCCGCGATGCCTTCATTTCCTGCAGCATCCGGAACCCGAGTTCGGGCATCGACGGTCCGATCGCATAATCGACTTTGACGTGCGAACCGAAAGCCTTGTTCATCGCGGTCTCGATCGCCGCTGCCGCTGCCGCGCCGCCGAGCGAACCGGCGCTCCACGAGAGCTTGATCGTGCCTTCCTGGTCGGCGGCGGCGATCACCTGTTTCAGCGCGGGGCTGATCTCCACCGCGCGTACCGGTGCGGCGGTCGCGCTCAGGCCCGCGAGGATCAGGGCTGCCAGAGCGACCGGACGAAGCATTGTCCCGGCATCAAAACGGTAAGTCATGTCGTCGGACCTCCATCGTTTCGTCGATCGGCGGTGTCCGGCCGCGCGGGCCATCCCCCCGGACGGCGCGAGGACCTGATTGACCCCGCGCACCGCCTATCGTATTTTCCGAGTATGGAACATTGTCCCATATATGGACAAGGCGAAACGCCGCGCGGGAAGCCGACAATCGCTACCCTCGTTGGTTGTCCGAACCCAGCGGGGGAGATCCCATGACGTCATCAGTCGCCAGTCAATCGACCCAGCCCAACAGCCTCGAGGAGACGCTCAAGAAGCGGATCGCCCGGCTCGAAACGCGAACCTATGACTGGGATGCGCTCAAGTTCCAGGCAGATTTCGATCCGAAATACCGGCGCGCGCAGCTTCGTTATGTCGGCACCGGCGGCACCGGCGTCGAAAACGACGAGAACACCGTGCCGTGCGAGCATTTCACCTTTTCGACGATGCTGCTGCCGGCGCATTGCGAGGGACCGCTCCATATCCATACCGACGTGGAAGAGGTCTTCTTCATGATCCGTGGCTCGATCGAGCTGTTCTTCGAGAAGGACGGCGAGACATGGCAGACCCATTTGGGCGAGCGCGATCTCTGCTCGGTGCCGGCCGGCGTCTATCGCGGCCTCCTCAACAACAGCGACGAGGACGCCTTGATGTGCGTGATGATCGGCGCGGCCAAGCCCGCCACGCCGACCTATCCGCCGGATCATCCGGTGGCGAAGCTGAAACGCAAGTGACCGCAGACGTGTCCATGGTCGATGCGCCCGCGATCGTCGAAACCGAGCGCGCGGTTCGCTGGTCGGGCGGTCGGATTTGCGCGCGCGACATCGGCCTGGCGACCGCGCCGGCTTTGGTGTTTCTGCACGGCGTCGGTTCGAGTGCTGCGTCCTGGGGCGACGAACTGGCGTCTCTGGCGGCGCGCGGCTATCGCGTCGTGGCATGGGATGCGCCCGGTTACGGCAACTCCGATCCGCTGCCGATGCCGGCGCCCACGGGTGCCGATTATGCGACGGCGCTTGCGGCGCTGCTCGATAGTTTGGGCATCGACCGGTTTGCCCTGGTCGCTCATTCGCTCGGCGTCCTGATCGCGGCGGCGTTCTGCGTCTCGAACGCGGGTGCGCGCGTGACCAAACTGATCCTCGCCTCGCCGACGCCGGGCTTCGGCAATGCCGGGCCCGACATGCGGCGGGTCAAGGTCGATGGGCGCCTCGCCGATATGGACCGCTTGGGTCCCGCCGGCCTCGCCCAACAGAACCCGCTGGCGATCCTCGCGCCGGGTGCGTCGGCGGACGCGCAAGCGCGTGTGCGGGCGGTCATCCGCACGCTGCGTCCCGAAGGATATAAACAGGCGGTGCGAATGCTCGGCGGCGAAGATCTGATGGCGACAGGGCCGCGCATCGCCCAGGAAACACTCGTGCTGTCGGGTTCGGCGGACACGGTCACGCCCGAAGCGGGGTGCCGGCGCATCGCCGGATCGATCCCCCATGCGCGCTATCAGGTACTGCCCGGATTGGGCCATGCGTGCTACGTCGAGGACACGGCCGCGTTTGAAGCCGCGATCGTTGGTTTTCTCGCATGACGAAAGTAGTGTCGCCACTCGGCTCGGTTCCCGGCCTCGAACGCGGCCTGAACATCCTGCGCCTGTTCAGGCGGTCGCGCCCCTCGATCACGCCGCCCGAGATCGCGCGCGAACTCAAGATTCCACGCTCGACCGTCCATCGTCTGCTTCAGACTTTGGAAGACATGGGCTTTCTCTGCCGCGCGGAAGGCGGCGCCTACACGCTCGGCGCCGCGGTGCTGTCGATCGGCTTCGAATATCTGGGGTCGCTCGATATCGTGCAATTGTCGAGCGCCATCCTGATGAGGCTGCGCGACACAACGCAGGGTTCGACCCATCTCGTCGTCCGCAACGGCACCGACGTCGTCTATCTCAGCCGCTATGCCAGCGCCGCCGCGCTCACCAGCAATGTCAGCGTGGGCTCCAGCCTGCCGGCACATGCGACGGTGATCGGGCGTATGTTGCTGGCCGATCTGACCCCGGCGGAATTGCGCGCGCTTTATCGCGGGCGGCCGCTGTCGCGCTATACCGACAAGACGCCGACCACGCTCGCCGCGCTCGAACGTCTTCTCGCCGAAGACCGCGAGCGCGGTTACGCGATCAGCTTCTCGTTCTTCGAACGCGGCGTTGCCTCGGTCGCGGTGCCGGTCCGCAACCACACGGGCCGGATCGTCGCCGCGATCAACGTGACCATGATCGACGGCGGCGTCGACGAGCAAACCTTTCGCGGCGCGATCAAGGATGAGACCTGCGCGGCGGCCGCCGCGATTTCCGCCATGCTGGGCGCGCCGGCCGTGTCGCCCGCCCTGTCGCCGGCCGTGCCGGCGCGGCGGCGCAAGCAATACGTCGTCTGATGGATTACCGGCTCGCCAACCGCGTCGCGGTCGTCACCGGTGGCACCTCGGGCATCGGCCTCGCCGTGACGAACCTGCTGCTCGCCGAGGGCGCGAACGTGGCGCTCTGCGCGCGCGACGCCGCGCGCCTCAAAGCGGTGGTCGATGATTGCGTTGCTCGCCATGGCGCCGACCGCGTCTTGGGGATGGAAGCCGACGTGCGCGACAAGGCGGCGATGGCACTTTTCGCGCAAGGCGTCGAGGCGAAATTCGGCGGTGCCGATATCCTGATCAACAACGCCGGCCAGGGCCGCATGAGCAATTTCGCCGACACCGCGGACGAGGTGTGGACCGACGAACTCGATCTCAAGTTTTTCAGCATCATCCATCCGACGCGCGCGTTTCTGCCACTGCTCGAACGCGGTCGCGATGCGGCGATCGTCTGTACCAACGCGCTGCTCGCCGTGCGGCCCGAGGCTTACATGATCGCCACCTCCGCCGCGCGCGCGGGCGTCCTCAATCTGGTCAAATCGCTGGCCAATGATTTCGCGGGCAAGAACATCCGGGTGAATTCGGTCCTGATCGGCCTCGTCGAATCGAACCAATGGGAACGCCGCTATCAGGCGGCGTTGGCTGCCGACCCGAAGGTCACGCGCGATGCCTGGTTCGGCGCGTTGGCGCGCAGCCGCCACATTCCGCTGGGCCGGTTGGGCAAGCCCGAGGAAGCGGCGCAGGCGATCATCTTTCTTGCCTCGCCCGCGTCGTCCTATGTCACCGGCACGACAATCGATGTTTCGGGCGGGCAGGCGAGCCATGTCTGACCGTCGCGGCACGGTCGGCGATCTGGTCGCCGAATTTCTCGAAACCTGCGACCCCACCGATCTCTTCGGCGTCATCAGCATTCACAATATGCCGATCCTCGATGCGGTTCATCGGCGCGGTAAGTTGCGTTTCATCGCGGCGCGCGGCGAGGCGGGCGCCACCGCGATGGCCGATGCGGCGGCGCGGGTGTCGGGCCGGTTGGGCGTCGTCGTTACCAGCACGGGTACGGGCGCCGGCAATGCAGCGGGCGCGCTGGTCGAAGCCTATACCGCCGGCACGCCGCTTCTCCATCTGACGACGCAAATCGATTCGCCCTATCTCGATCGTAATTTCGGCTATCTCCACGAGGCCCCGGCGCAGCTCGCGATGCTGCAATCGGTGTCGAAGGCGGCGTTCCGCATCGCGACGCCGGACGAGGCTTTGCCGGTGTTGCGCCGCGCGGTGAAAACCGCCCAGACCGCGCCGAGCGGCCCGGTCAGCGTCGAGATTCCCGTCGATGTACAACAGGCAACGATGACGCTGCCGTCCGCGATCGGTCCCACGCCGGTCGAGCGGATGGTGCCGGATGCGGCGACGCTCGACCGTCTGGCCGCGAGTCTCATGCGCGCGCGGCGGCCGATGCTATGGCTCGGCGGCGGGGCGCGCGATGCATCAGCGTCGGCACGGCTTCTCGCCGATCTCGGTATCGGCATCGTCGGCTCGACGGCGGGGCGGGGCATCGTGCCGGAAGATCATCCCGCCAGTCTCGGCGCTTTCGGCGCGGCACCAGCGGTCGAGAAACTTTATGCCGGGTGCGACTGGATGCTGGTGGTCGGCTCCCATCTGCGCAGCAACGAGACCAAGACCTACACGCTCAAATTGCCGGCGACGCTTCATCGCGTCGATGCCGATCCGGCGGCGCGCGGCCGGGCCTATGCGGAACAGGAATTCGTGCTGGGCGATGCCGGTCTGGCGCTCGAGGGCCTCGTGCAGCGATTGTCCGGCAAGCGTCTGTCGATCGATCGGGCATTCGTCGACGAGATCCGGAATGCGCGGCGTGCGGCCGACACGGCGTTGCGCGGGCAGGCGGGCGCTTACGTGGTGCTGATCGACGCGCTCGAACGGCATCTGCCGCCGGACGCGCTGTGGGTGCGCGACATCACACTGTCGAACAGCATCTGGGGCAATCGCGCGCCGACGATGCGCGGGCCACGCTCGGCGGTTCATGCGATGGGCGGCGGTATCGGCATGGGATTGCCGATGGGGCTCGGCGCGGCGCTCGCCGGATCGGGCCGCAAGGTCGTGGCCCTGATCGGCGATGGCGGCTTTGCGATGAATCTCGGCGAATTGGCCACCGCCGTGCAAATGCAGGCCGATATGGTTATCCTGCTGATGAACGACGGCGGCTATGGCGTCATCCGCAATATCCAGGATAACGACTATGAGGGCCGCCGCTGTTTTACCGAGTTGCTTCTGCCCGAACCGCGTCTGCTTGCCGAAAGCCTGGGGATGCCGCATTGGCGGGTCGGCGACCTGGACGCGATCGGACCGGTCCTGGTGGCGGCGCTCGAGCGGCGCGGGCCGTCGATGATCGAGATCGACATGAAGTCGGCGGGCGCGTTCGGCATCAAGTTCGGCGGCTTTCCGGCGCCGCCGGAAGCGGCGCGGCGTCTATAACCTAATTCATCTCAGAGGAGATCAACATATGGCCACGAAACTTCGCCACCTCGCGATCATCGTCCCCGACCCGGAAGCGGCGGCTAAATTCTTCGAGCAGGCTTTCGGCTTCGAGCGCGTCGGCAATGCGCGCCGCGGCATCTATGTCTCCGACGGGACGATCAACGTGGCGCTCCTGAAGGTCGAGACCCCGGAAGAAAAGATCGGCATCTATCATTTCGGCATGTGGGTCGACAATCTCGAGGAAGCCGAAAAGCAGGTGACAGACGCCGGTGCGACTTATCTGGCGGGCCGTCCGACCTCGCCCGACTCCTTCTACGAATGCAAATTCCGCGATCCGCTCGGGATCGTGTTCGACCTGACGCACACCGGGTGGCTGGGCGCGGTCAAGGATGTCGAGCCGGCGAAGTCGTCGACCTGACCGACGAGGACGGGCGATGAGCACCGATAGCGACCGGATTCTGATCGTCGGCGCCGGCCCGGTCGGGCTGTGTCTGGCCCTCATTCTGGCCAAGAAGGGCGTTCGCAGCATCGTCGTCGAGCAGTTGCGCGACGACAATTTCCTCGATCAGGTGCCGCGCGCCGGATCGAACCACCCGGCGACGCTGGAACTCTATGACGAGATCGGTCTCTACGAAAAACTGGAGCCGCGCGGCCTGATCGCGCCGCTCCTCCAGTACTGGGACCGCGAAGCCAGAATAAAGGTCGCCGAGTTCGATCACGCCTATCTGAAGAACGACACGCGCTTTCCGTTCGTTTTGCAATGCGAACGGATCAAGATCGTCGAGGAAGCGCTGAAGATGGTGCGGGCCAATCCGCTCTGCGAAGTCCGGATGGCGACGACCTTCACCGGGTTTTCCCAGAATGACGACGGCATCATGGCGACCGTCGAGACGGAGGGCAGAACCGAGATCATCGCCGCCCGATACATCGTCTCGGGCGAAGGCGCGCGCAGCATCGTCCGCAAGCAGCTCGATATCGACTTTGAAGGCTTCACCTATTCGGACAACACGCTCAACATCGAGGTCGCCTACGATTTCTCGCAACACGGCTATACCGAACGCAATTACATTTCCGATCCCGTCGAATGGTCCAATCTCTTCCACTGGAAGGGACCGCCCGATCGCTGGCGGGTGCATTTTCCGGCCGACTCCGATGAAGACCCCGAGGTGCTCACGACGCCCGAGGCGCTGCAGGCGCGCTTGCAACGCTTTCTGCCGAATAGCCGCCCCTATGAGATCGTCGGCAGCAATATCTACACGGTGCATCAACGGGTGGCGCAGAAGTTCCGGGCCGGCCGCGCGATCCTGGCCGGCGATTCGGCGCATGTGAACAGCCCGATCGGCGCCATGGGACTGAACAGCGGCATTCACGACGCGTTCAATCTCGCGGACAAGCTGGCGCGCATCCTGAGCGGCGAGGCGGACGCGTCGCTGCTCGATCTTTACGAGCGCCAGCGCCGCCATATCGCGATCCAGCACACCCAGGCCCAGACGATCCGCAACAAAAAGCTGTTGCAGGAAAAAGACCCCGAAATCCGCCGCCGCAACAACGACGAATTGCGCCGCACCGCCGAGGACCCGAAGCTCGCGCGCGAATTCCTGTTACGCAGTTCGCTGATCAACAGCCTGCGCGAAGCCGAGCGGATTCAGTAGGCGCTGGCTAGTCCAGTTCGGGCACGAACAGGCTCTCCGGCGCCACCAGATGGTCCGTGAGATTTTGCTCGTGAAGATACCGGCACAGGGCGGCGACGCTCGCATGATTGGCGGCGAGCCCATAGGCAAAGAAATCCGCACCCAGATTGCGATAGGTTTCTTCGATATGGTCGATCAGGAACGGCAGGGTGAGGTGAAGCGCGTCGGTGTCGTAAAGCCCATGCACCGCGATATCGCGCGCGGCGCAAAACGCGTCGTAGAGACTTTTTGCGATCCAGGGATTTGCGGCGTGGACCGTGTCGCGGATGACCACGGTGTGCATGACGGGAAAAATCCCGGTGCGCTGGAAATAGTCGATCTCGACGGTTTTGAAATCGGGAAACAGGCGCGCGACGTGGGGTTCCCTGCGCACGAAGCTGCCGGGAAGCTGCAGCACGACTACCGCGTCGAGCTCGCCCGATTTCAACATGCCCTCGAGCGTCTGGCTCTGCGACAACAGCGTGATGCGAACGTCGTCCGGCGTGCGGGGCGGGCGTTCGGCCTTGACCGGTTCTTCCAATCCGCCGATGAACCAGTGAATGTCGCGTGGCTGAACGCCGAAATCGTGCTGCAGGAATCCCTTGATGTAGACCACGCCGGTCGAGGCATAGCGGATCGTGCCGACGCGCTTGCCCTTGAGGTCCTGCGGCGTCTTGATGCCGGAATCGGCGCGGACGTAGATGCAGTCGTGCCGGAACATCTTGGACAGCATCACCGGGATGGCGATCATCGGGCAATGCCCTTGCGCCTTGAGCCCGATATAGGACGAGAACGACATCTCGGCGATTTCGAAATCGTCGGTTTCGAGCATTTTTGCGAAGGCCTGTTGCGGCCGCATCAGCGTGACCCGAAGATCGACGCCCCGGGGTTTCACCCGTCCGTCGATCAAGGGGCGTGTGCGGTCGTAATCCCAGCAAGCGAGTTTGAGTGGCAGATCCGGCACGAGAAACCTCCCGGTATGCGCGAAGAAAATCCTGTGATGATCGTATCACGCCAGCGAGAAGGAGCGCCCGCATGAATTCCCCGAATGGTGCCGTCGTTGCCGAGGACGTGACCTATTATCGCCATCCCGCGGGGCCGCTGCTCGCCCGTCTCTATGCGCCGGTTGGTCGCGCGCCGACCGTGGCGGTCGTGTCGTTGCATGGCGGACGGTGGATCGGCGAGACCCGGCTCACCAACGCGGTGATCGACGAGGCCCTGGCGGCGGCGGGTGCTCTGGTTATGGCGATCGACATCCGCATGCCGCCGAGCGCGCGCTATGCCGATTGCCTCGCCGATATCAACGCGGCGATCCGCTGGCTGAAGGCCCATGCCGCCGAACGCGGCGTGAAGCCCGATGCCGTCGGTGGCATCGGCACGTCGAGCGGCGGTCATCAGATGATGCTGTCGGCGATGCGGCCGAACGATCCGCGTTACGCGTCGCTTTCCATGCCGGGAAAGATGGATGCGTCGCTCGCTTTCGTCGTGCTCGGCTGGCCGGTGGTCGATCCGCTGGCGCGCTATCGCTACGCGCAGGCCGGCAACAAGACGCCCTATCTCGAAGCCCATCACGCCTATTGGCCGGGCGTGGCCGATATGGAAGAGGGCAATCCCCAGATGATCCTCGAGCGCGGCGAGAAAGTGCCGCTGCCGCCGGTCCTGCTGATCCAGGGAACGGCCGATGAGGCGCTGACCCCCGACATGGCCGACAGATTCGCCGCCGCCTATCGCAAGGCCGGCGGGACGCTCGATCTCGAAAAATATGAAGGCCAGCCGCACACCTTCATCACCAAGTCGCCCGAGGCCGCTGCGTCGGTCGCGGCCATCGAAAAGATCGTGTCCTTCGTGACGCGGCGCTGAATCTTTTCAGGGCTGCGCCGGCACGAATTGTCGCGTGAGGATCTGATCGTCGGTCGGCTTCGTCGGCAGGATGTCGAGTTCGACGAACGAGTTCTTGAGGACTTCGAGTCCGGCCGGATCGAATTGCCCGTCCTTGCTCATCGTCGTGATCTCGAAATCATAGGCTTTCGCCATCACTTCGGGCGACCGGTTGAACACTTTCGCCGAGATGGCGACGGTCTTGTCCTTGTTCTGCTGCATGAAGGCGATGGTGGCGAACCAGCCCTGGAGGAAGCGTTTGATCAGCGCGGGTTGCTTGGCCGCGAAATCCTGACCGGCATAGGCGACCTGCGTGATCATGGTGGGCGCATATTTCCCCATCTCGGTGACGACACGGGCGCGCTTTTCCGCTTCCAACTGCAAACCGACCTCGGTCGCCGTCATCAGGGCATCGATCTGATGGGCCAGCGCCGCCGTGATGCTCGCCTCGACGCTGCCCAAGGCCACGCCTTTGACGCCGCCTTTTCCCCAGCCTTCGCCGACCGACAATTGCCGTACCAGCCAATCGGGCAGGGACCCGTTCGTCGCAAAGCTGATCGTCTTGCCCTTGAGGTCGGCGACGGTCTTGATCGGTGAATCGGCAACCACCACGACCGCGAATCCGCGTGGAGCGCCGACGGTGGCGGCGATCGCGATCACCGGCGAGCCTTTGACGGTCTGTGCCATCGCGATACTGCCGGAGACGCCGACATCGATGCTGTCCGACACCAACGCCTGCTGAAACCGGGCGCCGCCCGAAAGGACGATCACTTCCACGTCGAGCCCGTATTTGGCGAAGATGCCTTCCTCGACACCGACGTCGAGCGGGAGGTATCCCCAGGTCTCGCTGGTCGCCTTGCCGGCCCGCAATTTGTCGGCGGCGAAAACGCTCGACGCGACACCGACCAGGGCGAACGACACCACCAGACAAACGACCACGATCCTGCGAATAAACGGCACCGAACGATCCTCCCCGAATGATATCGTTGGCCCAACCTAGCATAGGCGGCCGGTTTTGGCGCCAACGCGAAGGGCCCTATACTGGCCGCCGCGTTTCGATCGCGCTTCCCGCGACGACAAACCCAAAAGACAATGGCCACCGATCTTCTCATCCATGAACTGGGCCCCAAGGGCGACGGCGTGCATCGTTCGCCGCGCGGCAACGTCTATGTCGACCGCGCGCTGCCGGGCGATCGGGTCGGGGTCGATATCACGCGCGACGAAGCGGGCGTCCTGCGCGGCGATCTGGTCCGGGTGATCGAGGCTTCGCCCGATCGCGTCAAGGCGCCCTGCCCGAATTACGATGTCTGCGGCGGCTGCACCGTCCAGCATGCCGGGGACGATTTCTACAAGCACTGGAAAATCGAAATCGTCCGCGACGCCTTGCGCAAGAAGGGCCTCAATCCGAAAATCTGGCGCGAGGCGGTGTTCCTGGCCGCGGGTGGCCGTCGTCGCGCCACCTTCACCGCCGTGAAAAAACACAACATCGTGACGCTGGGTCATTTCCGCCGCCGCGGGCGCGACGTGACCGATATCGCGACGTGCCTGATCACCGATCCCGCGATCATGGATTTGCGCGCGACGCTCGCGACGTCGATCGGACCGATCCTGCCCGAGGGCAAGACCGTCAGCTTTTTCCTGCAAGCCGTGAACGGCCAGTTCGAGATCGTCATCACCGGCCCGCTGGGCAGAACCGGCAAGCCCGATCCGCAACTGCGCGAGGCGTTGCTGCTTCTCGCGAAGAAATCGAATGTCGGCCGCATCGCCTGGCGCGCGACGCCGAACGACACGGCCGAAATTATCGTCAACCTCCATCCGTTGCACGCCACGTTCGGCAAGCTCGACGTGGCTCTCCCGCCTTATGCGTTTCTGCAACCGACGCAGGAAGGCGAGCGTGCTTTGGTCGAAGCCGTCATGGCGGCATTGCCGTCGACCGGCAAATTCGCCGATCTGTTCTCGGGCTGCGGCACCTTCACCGGCCCGATGCTGGAACGCGGGCCGGTCGATGCATTCGAGGATGTCGCCTCGGCGATCCGCGCCCTCGACAAAGCTACAGGGACGCGGCCGTTGAAGGCCATCCGCCGCGATCTCTACCGTAATCCGCTTCGGCGCGACGAAGCCAACCGCTACGACGCCATCGTGTTCGATCCGCCGCGCGCCGGCGCCGAGGAACAGGTCCAAAATCTGGCGTCGGGCCGCGTGCCGATCCTCATCGGCGTCTCCTGCAATCCGACCACCTTCGCCCGCGACGCCCGTATCCTGGTCGATGGCGGCTACCGGCTCGATAGCATCACCGTCATCGACCAGTTCACCTGGTCGCACCACGTCGAACTGGTGGCGGCGTTTTCGAAGCAGCCGGGCCGCGGCCCGCGCGGGAAACGGCCCGTGGGTGGCAAGAAGAAACGCCGGTAAAGTTGCCCGGCTGCAGCGTTGTCGTAGGTCGTGTTAACCGCGCGGGAATTATCTATCATGCAACGGAATTGAAGAACCGCTTCGGCGATGCGTCCGGACATGATCGGCCGTCGATCCGAAAGTAAAAGGTTCGGTTGGTCGAGGGGAAGGACGTCGCGATGAAGATGGATGGTCGATTTTGCGCGCGCCACGTCGGTGCGATGTTGATGACGCTCGCGATCGCCACAGGCGCGCAGGCGGCGGACAAGGTTCGCGTCGGCAAGGCGGTGCCGGCCTGGGCGTTCCTCGCGCTCGACATCGGCGTCGAGCAGGGGATTTATCAACGATACGGTCTGGATCTCGAAATCACCGACATGGGCAGCGCCGCGAAGCTGCATCAGGCGCTGGCCTCGGATAGCCTCGATATCGGTCTGACCAGCGGCGCCGACCTCGCTTTTCCCGCCAAGGGCGCGCCGGTCCGCGCGGTCGCCGCTTTCGCCAACAGGCCGCTCGCGGTCACCATCCTCGCCATGGCGGATTCCCCGATCAAAGGGCCGGCCGACCTGAAGGGCACGACGATCGCCATTCCGGGTGTCGGATCGAGCCCCGAATGGCTGCTGCGGCAAATGTCGATCCAGGAGGGCTGGGGTCCCGATGGCGTCAAAATGGTTGCGCTCGGCTCGATCGCCGCGACGACGGCGGCGCTTCGGAGTCATTCGATCGACGCGGGCATCGGCTCCGCCGAACTCGCCTATACGCTCGAAGAGCAGCACGAGGCACGGATCGTCGTGCGCCTCGCCGATTTTGCGCCGCATTTTCACGCGCATCTCGTTTTCGCGCGCAATGACCTGATCGATAAAAATCCCGCGCTGATCGAGCGGTTTCTCAAGGGCTTCTTCGCGTCGATCGCATTTGTGAAACAGAACCGCGCGGCCACCGACGAAGCCGCGAGCCGGCTGATGCATCAACCGATTGCCATCATGGATCGGACCTATAACGACCAGATTTCGATGCTGGAGGACGACGGCACGTTCGATCCGCAGGCGATTGAGGTGCTCAAACAGTCCTTCGTCGACCTCGGCACGCTGTCGACGAAACCGAGCAACGACCTGATCCTGACGATGCAATTCGTCCCGGTTAAGCCGTGAGCGAGGCAGTGGCGTGCACGGCGCCGGCGGAATAGACTGAGGCCGGATCGAGCGCGCCGGATGAAGAGCGCGTGGTAAGGGGAGGGCGTTTCATGATCGCATCGTCTGGGCGCGGCCCGATGGCCGTCATCGTCGCAACCGCGTTTTTCTTCTTTGCTGGGGCGTCCGCGTGGGCGGACACCACGCTGAACGTCGGCAAGGCCTCGCCGACGTCGGATGCGATCATTCCGGTCAATGTCGGCGACGAACTCGGCATCTTCAAGAAACACGGGCTCGATCTGAAAATCGTCGAATTCGGCGGCGGCAGCAAGATGGCGCAGGCCCTGGTCGCGGGCGCGATCGATATCGGCGACGGCGCCGGTACCGAGATGGCCTTCGTCGCCAAAGGTGCGCCGATGATCGCCGTCTGCGAGAGCACGTCGACCGCGCCGTTTCTCGGCATCGGCCTGCCGTGGGACTCGCCGATCAAGTCGCTGGCGGATCTGAAGGGCAAGATCATTGGCGTCTCCAGTCCCGGCTCGTTCAGCGACTGGTCCGGCCACGAGTTGTCGCGCAAGCAGGGTTGGGGCGAGAACGGCGTGACGACGGTCGGGATCGGCAACGGTGCGGTGACCTATCTGGCGGCGTTCCGCACCCATCAGGTCGATGCCGTGATCGGCAACACCGCGCAGTTCCTCGCCTTCGAGCAAACCAAGGACGGGCGCCTGCTCGCGCCGGTCTCGAGCTATGAGGGCAAGGTCGCTTCGGGCACGCTCTTCGCCTCGAACCAGTTGATCGCGAGCAATCCCGCCGCAGTCCGCGCCTTCCTTGCCGCCTGGATGGAGACGGTGGATTACATGCGGGCGCACAAGGCCGAGACGGTGAAGCTCGAAAGCAAGATCAACCAGTTCAACGAAGACGTCATGTCGCGGGAATACGATCTCACGATCGGCATGTTCACCAAGGATTGCCGGTTCGATCCTGAATCGCTGGCGGCCTTGAAGCGCTCTTTCAACGATTTGAAGCTGGTCGAAGGCGACGTCGACATGTCGAAGCTTTACACCGACGCCTATTTGCCGAAATAGGCGCCGGCGCTTCCTCTTTATGAATCGATCGCGTTCGGCGCGAAGAGTTCTTCCATCGTCATGACGCGGGGCGTCAGCCCCTGCTGGTTGGAATATTTCGCCACGGTGTCGAGCACCGCGCGGTTGGCGGTGACGCCGTGTTTGACCAGCCGCGTTGCCAGTGCCTTGCGGTAGTCGGGCGGCACCAAGCCGGTATCCAGATGATAGGCGACCTGCTCGCGCCGGTCGGCGTCGGCGATGTCGCTCGCCTGGTTGAACGCCTTGATGATGTTGAGCACCACCCAGGGGTCGCGCTCGAACACGGCGCGCTTGACCACCATGCCGTGATTGATCGGAAAGGTGCCGGTTTTCTTGTAGTAGCGGATCGCCTCGGCCGACGAATCGGGAAAGAGCGGTTTGATGTCGGGATGGCTTTCGAGATCCACCGTGCTGCGGTCGATGACATCCGAATGCCGGTTATACGACATGCAGGCGTCGATCTCGCCCGATACCAGCATCGAGCCGATGCTTTTCTCCGGCGGAATCCGGTTGATGGTGACGCCCGGCGCTCCCGTGAAACCCACCGCGCCGGCATGGCTGCGTTCGGGCAGGCGCTCCATGAAGAATGTGAGGTCCTTGGGCTCGACGCCGAATTCGCTCTGGAGCACGCCGCGAGTCCAGAGCGCCGAGGTCTGGATATATTCCGGCACGCCGATGCGCTTGCCCTTGAGGTCGGCGGGTTTGTCGATCCTGGCGTCTTTCCGGACGAAGATGCCGGTATGATAAAAACGTCTTGTCGTGAACACCGGAATGCCGACGAACCGGTCGTCGCCCCGCGCGCGGATCATCATCATCTCCGACATCGACAATTCGGAAACGTCGAACTCGGCGAAGCGCAATTGCCGCCAGAACATTTCCGCCGGGCCGATGACGGTGCGGGTGAAATCGATGCCGTCGAATTTGACCCGCCCGTCGATGATCGGCCAGGTGCGCGGATTGCTGGTGATGGCGAGACTGAGCTTCAGATCGGTCATGTTTCCTTCCCTGCGGTGGGCGGCGTTGCGCCCGACGAAACTATGACGAACGGCTGCCCGACGCACAACCGCCCGCCTTTCGGGACGCGTCGCTTGGCCGTCACTGCTCAGGAAACGAACGTGAAGCACGGAAAGTGTTCAGATGTCGTCGCGGTTGTGTGCTCGCCCGCGCTCGCGATCGGCCCAGCCAAAATCCCGCGTGAGGTCGGTGACTCGTGGATTTGTCCGGCAAATGACGCGGGTGCCGGTTGGCTGGACGTTCGGTGCGGTCGAGTGCCTTTGGCTGGCACATGGTTTGCTTCGGTAATCGCATGGGGAGTTGATGCCCGGGGACAACGCGCGACTTGCGTAGGAGTTCACCGATGCCCTCTGCCAAGCTCGAACTGCGATCCATCGCGATGGTGTTCTCGTCCTCCGCCGGGGCGGTGGATGCGCTGACGCCGGTGTCTTTCGCGATCGAGGAAGGCAGTTTCGTCAGCGTGATCGGCCCGTCGGGCTGCGGCAAGAGTACGCTCTTCAACATCATTGCCGGTTTGCAGGCGCCGAGCGGCGGCTCGGTCGTCATCGACGACGAGGACGCGACCGGAACGATCGGCCGCGTCGGCTACATGCTGCAAAAAGACCTGCTCCTGCCATGGCGCACCGTGCTCGACAATGTCGTGCTCGGCATGGAGATCAAGGGCGTGTCGCGCCAACGCGCGCACGCGACGGCGCTGCCTTATCTCGCGCGTTACGGTCTCGGCGGTTTCGAGCATCGCTATCCGCGCGAACTCTCGGGCGGCATGCGGCAACGCGCGGCGCTGTTGCGCACGCTTCTGCTCGATACCGATGTCATCCTGCTCGACGAGCCGTTCGGCGCGCTCGATGCACAAACCCGCGCGAGCATGCAGGAATGGCTGTTGCAGCTCTGGGCCGATTTCCGCAAGACGGTGGTGTTCGTCACCCACGATGTCGACGAGGCGATCTATCTCTCCGACGAAATCGTGGTGATGAGCGCGCGGCCCGGTCGCGTGGTCGATCGGATCGCCGTCCCGCTGGCGCGGCCCCGGCCGCGCCTGATCACCAA
The DNA here is from genome assembly GCA_903828515.1 of uncultured Rhodospirillales bacterium. Taxonomy (GTDB): domain Bacteria; phylum Pseudomonadota; class Alphaproteobacteria; order ATCC43930; family CGMCC-115725; genus CAIKMD01. Next base: position 675,559 of record CAIKMD010000006.1, read on the forward strand.
CGCGCGGGAATTCATCGCGATCAAGGAACGCTGCCTCGACCATCTCGCGCCGCCGGTCGCCGAGTGCGCGGCATGAGTGTGCGTGGTCTGGCTCCTGTCGCGCCCGGCAAGCCGCGGGAGCCGGCATCCGCGATGCGCCGCTTCGCTGGGTTTCGCTTCCCCAGCGTCTTTCTCGGCCATCGCGCCTATCGCCGGTTGCCGGTTCAGCATGAATGGGCGCCGCGCTGGATCATGGCCGCGCAGATCCTGCTCGTTGTTGCCCTGATCGGCGGGTGGCAGGCCGCCGCGTCGTGGAAGATCATCGATCCGTTCTTCTGGTCGCAGCCGAGCGCGATCTGGCACACGCTCACGCTCTTTTTCCTGAAAGGCGATGCGGTCACCGACATCGCCTATACGTTCGAGGCGACGATCATCGGCTTCGTCGTCGGCACCATCGCCGGCTCGCTCCTCGGCCTGTCCTTCTGGTGGTCGCGCAATTACGCCGCCATCGTCCAGCCCTTCATCATCTGTTTCGAATCGATTCCAAAACTGGCGCTGGCGCCGCTGATCATCCTGATCTTCGGCATCGGAATGACCTCGAAGGTCGCGATCGCCGTCGCCCTTACGGTGGTGGTCTCGACGCTGACCACCTATGCCGGGGTCAAGGCGGTCGATCCCGACAGCGAGCGCCTGTTCTATTCGCTCGGCGCGAGCCGGTTTCAGGTCTTTCGCAAGCTGGTCATTCCGGCCGTCATGCCGTGGACGATTTCGGTGCTCCGCGTGAATATCGGCCTCGCGCTGACCGGCGCCATCGTCGGCGAGTTCATCTCCTCGCAGCACGGTCTCGGACGCGAAATTCTTTACGCCGGACAGACCTACGACATCGCCCTCGTCTGGGTCGCGGTGCTGGTTCTCGCCGCCTTCTCGATGATCATGTACGTCGCGGTGTCCCAGCTCGAAAAGCTTTTGCGCAAAGGGGTGGCCCATTGAGGTTGCGCGATCGTTCCACCCACCAACAATGGAGGCTCGATCCTGTGCGTATTTTATCGAAAGGACTGATGGCGGTCGCGTTGCTCTGCGCGGCTTCCTTGCCGGTTTCGGCCGAGACGAAATCGCTCATCGTCGCCGAGCCGACCCACGGCGTCGGCTACCTGCCGCTCTATGTCGCGGTCAACAAGGGCTATTTCGCCGCCGAGGGTCTCGACATCAAGGTGATGACCTTGGAAGGCGGCAGCGCGCATACCAACGCGGTGCTGAGCGGCCAGGCGTTCTCCTTCATCGGCGGGCCCGAACATGACGCTTTCGCCAAACTCAAAGGCGCCGAACTGCGCTCGGTGGTGAACGTCGTCGATCGCGGTAACGTCTATCTGGTCGCCGCGACCGGCAAGGGGCCGACCGATAAAAACTACGGTCCCTATCTCAAGGGCAAGGTGATCGATCCGGGGCTCTTCGGCGGCACGCCGAATTCGATCACGCGTTATCTCCTGACCGTCTGGGGCCTCGACCCGAAGGCCGACGTGACCCTGACCGAGACGACGACCGCCGGCATCTTGGCGGCTGTGAAGACCGGTGCGGCCACAGTCGCCGCGGTCAGCGAGCCGATGATGACCCAGGCGATCCGTCAGAACATCTGGGCCGAGCCGTTCTACAACGTGCCGAAAGAACTGGGGCCTTACGCCTATTCGACGCTCAACGTGCGGCTCGAGTCGATCCAGAAGGATCCGGATGCGGTGGCCGGTTTCGTGCGCGGCGTCATCAAGGGCCTGCACGAGACCTATGCCCATCCCGACGAGGCGATGGCGATCGCGCAAAAAGAATTTCCGACGATGGCGCCCGAGGATCTGAAAGCGACCCTCGACCGGACCTTCGCCGACCAGTTGTGGAGCCATGACGGGATGGTCTCGCGCGAATCCTGGACCACGGCGCAAAAGGTCGTGCGTGGCGCGGACATTCTCAAGGCCGATGTCGCCTATGACGACATCATCGACATGCAGTTCGTGAAATCGATCATCGCCAGCGGTAAATGACGTAATTTTTTCGCCAGACAGAAAAGGAGTGAATGATGTCCGAGCCGATCTGGAACCAATTCCTGACCGAACGCGACAAGCAGGTCTTCGACGCCGCCGGCTATGCCGCACCGGGCGGGTTCGGCAAGCGTCCGGCCTTGCTGATCATCGACGTGAACTACGCGTTTTGCGGCGAAAGCCCCGAGCCGATTCTCGAATCGATCAAGCGCTGGCGGAATTCCTGCGGCGATGAAGGTTGGACCTCGATCGGCTACATCCGCAAACTGATCGACGCGGCGCACGACAAGGGCATTCCGGTGATTTACACGACCGGCATCCGCCGCGAGGACAATTGGGATTCCGGAAGCTGGTCGTGGAAGAACTCGCGCAGCGGTGAACGCGAGCGGACGGCCGGAACCAATCGCGACGGCAACGACATCGTCGATGAGATCGCACCGGCGCCGCAGGACATCGTCGTGCGCAAGCAGAAGCCGAGCGGCTTCTTCGGCACCAACATGCTGAGCTATCTGATGCTGCTTGGCTGCGACAGCGTGGTCGTTACCGGCACGACGACCAGCGGTTGCGTGCGCGCGACCGTGCTCGACGCCTTCAGCAACAACATGCACGTCGCGATCGCGGAGGAGGGGTGCTTCGACCGCTCGCAGGCAAGCCACGCGATCAACCTTTGCGACATGAACGCCAAATACGCCGACGTGGTGAAGACCGACGAAGTGATCGCCTATTTCGGCGGTCTTCCGGCGGGCCAGTTCGACCTACCCAAGGGCAACGCCGCCTAAGGCGTCGAGCGGCGCAGCTGCTTGACGTAGCCGACCGCCTCTTCCAACGCGGCGGCCTCTTCTTCTCTCGGCGGGGCCAGGTATTTGGCACCGGGCAGACGGCCCTCGCCCGGCGCCGAAACGGTCGGAATGTCGTTTCGCCGGCTGTCCTCGTCCATCGCCTTGGCGAGCCGGTACTGCACGTCTTTTTGCAGGATCCAGTTGACGAAGACGCGCGCGGCATTCGGATGCGGCCGCTTGTTCATGACCGAAACCGTATTCCCGCCATCGGTCAAATGGCTGCTCTCGGGCGCGTTGCCGATGATGTGAAGGTCGATCTTCACGCCCGCGCCCGCCTGGACATAGGGCGCGATGAGCGAGCGCGTCGCCGGACCGATGGTGAACCAGACCGTGCCGCGCGCCATGTCCTCGACGACGGTTTGCATGTTCTGCTGAAAGCGGACGGCCTGGTCGACGACAAGTTTCTTCAAGCCTTCGTCGCCGAGGTTGGTGCGCAAATCGAGCGCGAAAGAGTGCCCGCTGCCCGGTGTCGCGGGATCCTGCCAGGCGATTTTTCCCTTGTAGGTGGGATCGAGCAGAATCTTGAGGCCCTGCTGCTGGACCTTCTCGGGCGGCACGAAAGCCGCGTTGTAAAACGGCGACGAGATGTAAGCCGACATCGAGAAAACATAGCGGTGCTGCACGTCGATCAGCGCCTGGTCCCATCCGCCCCACGCCGCCTCGTCCTTGACCTCGGGCAGGATGAGTTCCGGCAGAATCGGATCGACGGCGCCGTCCTTATAAAGCGCATAGACCGGATTGGGTCCGGCGGCGGCGACATCCCACAGATATTTTCCGGACGCGCGTTCGACGCGCACGCGCGCGACGAAATCCGGCGGCGAGATGCGCGATCCGTCGAGCTTGATCTTGGGAAAGGCGGCGGCGAATTCCCTGGTGACGAATTGCTGCCACGCCCGGTCCGATACCTCGTCGACGATGACGGTGCCTTCCTCTTCGGCGGCGGCAACCGTGCGATCCCATTCGACCTTCCAGTCCTGGGCAAATGCTGCCGACGCAAACGAAACGAGCGCGAGGAAAGCGAGGACGATCCGGTTCATGAGCTGAGGGTGCTTTCGGCGAAAACTTCATCCATCGCGAGGACTCGTTTCGTGAAATCCTGTTCGCAGGCATAGCGGGCAATGGCTTCGAGCGTCTTGCGGTTGGGTCCGATGCCCTGCGCGAAGAGCGGCGTCGCGAGCGCGGCCCGATCCTGCGGGGGAACCAGCCCCGTGTCGAAATGATTGGCGACGTGGTCCATGCGGTCTTTGTCGGCGATGCCGCTGGCCTTGCTGAAGGCTTTCAGGATGCTCTGCGCCACCCACGGCGATTGCCGCGCGATCTCGCGCCGGATGATCATGCCGTGGTTGATCGGATAAATGCCCGTCTTCGCGTAATAACGGGCGCCTTCGGCGGCGCGATCCCGAAACAGCCGCTTGATGTCGGGATTGTCGGACAGATCCTGCGTACTGCGCTCGCCGGGATAGCCGCCGTAATAGACGAGGCAGGCCTGCAGCTCGCCCGACAGCATCATCGACCCGAGACTCTTGTCGGGCGGCACGAAGTGGACCGTCACGCCGGGCGGCGGTTTGAAGCCGGTATTGACGTTGCTCTCTTCGGGGGCGCGTTCCATCCAGAATTCGAGATCGCGCGGCGTGACGCCGACCTCGTCCTGAAGGAACCCGCGAATCCAGAGCGCCGCGGTCTGCTGATACTCCGGCACGCCGACGCGTTTGCCTTTCAGATCGGCGGGACTGTCGATCTTGGCGTCGCGCCGCACCAGGATGTTGGTGTGGAAGAAGCGCTTGGTCGTGAAGACCGGGATGCCGACGAACCGGTCGTCGCCCTGGTCGAGCAGCATCAACAGCGACGCCATCGACATTTCCGCCAGGTCGAACTCGGCATCGTGCAACTGGCGCGAAAAGATGGCGCCGGGATCGAGCACGGTTTTCACCAGATCGATGCCCTCGGGCACCGCGCGCCCGTCGATGACCGGACGAGTCCGGGGATTGGATGTGAGGGCAAGACTGAGCTTCAGATCGGCCATGAATCCTCCCCCGCGTGCGGCGTTGCGTCTGACGAAATTATGGCGAGGGAACGCGCGGCGCACAACCGGTTGCCCGCGCCGGAGCGGGTTACGGCTTGACTCGACCACGCTCCCGGCCTTGTCTGATGGCAACGCGCAGATTAGTCGCGACAAGGTTGGGGAGGAACAATGAGCGAAACCCGTGACGTCGATATCTATTCGATCATCCGGAACGCGCGTTTCAATCGCACGCATCTGCTGATCGTGAGCCTGTGCACGACGGTCGCGATGTTCGATGGCTTCGACACCCAACTCATCGCCTATGTCGCGCCGCTGATCGTTCGCGACCTGCAGATTCCGTTCTCCGCGCTCGGCACGATCTTCGGATCATCCATGGTGGGTCTGGCGATCGGCGCGCTCTGCCTGCCGGTGCTGGCCGATTATTTCGGCCGCAAGCTGCTCATTCTCGTCGCGACGGGACTGTTCGCCGTGCTCTCGCTGCTGACGGCCAACGCGCATTCCTACGAGGGGCTTCTGTTGCTGCGCGTATTGACCGGGATCGGCCTGGGCGCCGCCTTGCCCAATGTCGTCGCGCTGGTTTCGGAATATTCGCCCGCCGGGATGCGCGTGCTGGTCAACATCACGTTGGCCGGCTTCGCGGTCGGCGCGCTTCTCGCCGGCGCGGTCTCCGCGTGGCTGCTGCCGCTCTATGGGTGGCAATCGATGTTCTATGTCGGCGGCACCATTCCGCTCGTGTCGCTGGTGGTCCTGTGGGTCTGGCTGCCGGAATCGCTGCCTTTTCTGGTGCTGAAATCCGCGCCGGCCGAGCGTATCGCACAGGTCGTCCGAAGGCTCGATCCGACCTGGCGCCTCGATGCGATTCCCCGTTTCACGGTTCGCGAGCCGAAGATGGCCGGGTTCACCGTCGTGCATCTCTTTCGCGACGGTCGAACCGCGATGACGGTTCTCTTGTGGATTGCTCAATTCATGAACCTGCTGATATTGATGTTCCTGCTCAACTGGACGCCGTCGCTCTTGCGCGAGGCGGGACTGTCGCTGCAGACGGCGATCTGGACCACGGTCGGGTTCAGTTGCGGCGGCCTGGTCGGCGCCATCGTCGTCGGCCGCTTGATGGATCGGTTCAAGCCGTTCGCCGTGCTGGCGCTCACGCTCATCGCCACGGCCTGCTGCATCGCGCTGGTCTCGCATTCGATCGGCAGCACCTGGGTGCTTCAAGCCGCGGTCTGCCTCACCGGCTTCGGTGTCGCCGGTTGCCAGAACAGTCTCAATACCGTCTCGGGGATGCTCTATCCGACCGCCATCCGTTCGACCGGCGTCGGCTGGTCGATGGGGATCGGACGCATCGGCTCGATCGTCGGACCGTTCCTGGGCGGCGTTCTTCTCGCCGCGCATTGGGACGTCCCGATGATCATCATGGTGCAAACCGTGCCGGCGTTGATCGCCGCGATTTGCGTGTTGGGCATCCCGAGGGTACGTCCGGTCGACACGGAGGCAGAAATGCCGAATCTTTCAATGGCGAAGGAAAAACACGCATGAGCGTCGTCGCGGAGCGCGCGGGCATCTCGAAGGAAGAGGACAAGGCCTATCGCCGTCAGCTCGCGCTGATGTGCCGGATGATCGGCATGCAGGGCATGATCGGGATGTTCGGCCATATCTCGCTGCGCATTCCGAAGACGGATCTCGTCCTGATCACGCCGGGCGCGGGTGCGGAAAAGACGAGTGTCCGCGCCGATCAGATTTTCGTCTTCGACCTCAACGGCACGATTCTCTTTCATCCCGGCGGCGATCACCCGATCAACATTCCCGCCGAATGGCGCATCCATACCCAGATTCATCGCGACCGGCCGGAAATGCTGGCCGTCGCCCATCTGCATTCGACTTGGTCGACCCTGCTCGGGATCGTCAATCGCCCGATCCTTCCGGTTTTCAACCAGGGTTTCGTCTTCGGCAACGGCGTGCCGACCTGGGACAATCCGCAATTGGTGATGGGCGACGAGGCAGCCGTCGCCTTGTCGCGCACGCTGGGCGACAAGCTCGCGTGTCAGATGCGCGGACACGGCTCGGTGGTGGTCGGCGAGACTCCCGAAGCTTGTTTCATGAACTGCGTATCGATCGAGGACAACGCGCGGTATCAGATCATGGCCGAGCCGTTCGGCGGCGGCGTGCCCTTCGCGCCCGAAATCGTCCAAGGCGCGATCAAGTCCCGCGGCAACCTCAACGTCGCCAAGGTGGTCTGGCAGTTCTGGGAACAGAAAGCCGAGGCGCAGGGCGTTCCGCTCTAGAACGCCGCGCACCAAAACTTCCGCACATGAGGCATTAGATGGCGTCGCTCAAACTCCGATTGGCGTGTTGGCATTACGATCGCACGCGCGCGCTTGCCGACGGGACGGTTCAGCCCGAGGGCATCGAACTCGCCTTCAGCAGCGCTCAACAGGTCGGCGAGATCATGCAGCGCGCGCTGCAGGGCGAATACGACGTGACCGAGCTGGGCCTTACCTATTATCTGCGCAGTCTCGAGGCGCCCAATCCGCCCTTCATCGCCATTCCGGTCTTTCCCAATCGGTTGTTTCGGCATGGCGCCATCTTCATCAACAAACAAAGCGGCATCGCCGGTCCGCGCGACCTCATCGGCAAGAAGGTCGGCGAATTGCATCGCTATGGCCACGATGCCGGCATCTGGTCGAAGGGTGCGCTGAGCGACGATTACGGCGTTCCCGCGAACAGTTTCACCTATTATGTCGGCGCGCTCGACAAGCCGGCAGCCGCGGCGGATTGGGCGGCGCCCATCGCCCCGCCGGGTGTCCGCATCCACGGAATCGGACCCGGCCAGACGCTCGATGCGATGCTCGAGTCGGGCGAGATCGACGCGCTGTTTTCGGCCTGGGTCCCGCCCAGCTTCGTCGCCGCGCCGGCGAAAGTCGGACGGCTCTTCGACGATTACGAGACGGTCGAGCGCGACTATTTTCGCCGCACCCGGATTTTTCCGATGATGCATACGGTGGTGATCCGGCGCGATCTCTATCGCGAGAATCCGTGGATCGCGCGTTCGCTCGTCGCGGCGTTTCAGAAGGCCAAGGCCATCGCCGAAGGCGGTTACCGCGCGGGGTCGGTCTTCTTTACGCCCAGCCTGATGATTCCCTGGGCGGCGTCGCTTCAGGACCGCAATCGGGAACTGATGGGCGACGATTATTGGCCCTACGGCGTCGAGCGAAACCGCAAGACGCTCGAAACCGTGCTGCGCTATCACCGCGAACAAGGGTTGTTGCAGCGCGCGTGGAAGCCGGAAGAACTCTTCGCGCCCGAGACCATAGGATGAACGTCGTGTCGCGCGGGCGTCTGGCCGGTTTGACGCTGGCGACCGTCCTGTCGCTGTCGCCGCTCTCGGCGCGGGCGGCCGATACGATTATCTATGGTCATGCCGGCGCGCCTTCGGCGGTCATGTGGCCGCTTTATGCCGGTATCGAGAACGGCTTCTTCGCCGCCGAAAACCTGGCGATCGATATGGTCTTCGCGCGCTCCAGCGCGTCGGTCATCCAGCAGATGGCGTCGGGTTCGCTCGACATGGGCGATACCGGAATCATGGACCCGATTCGCGCCATCGACCAAGGCGCGGCGGTCGCGATCCTCGCGATCAACGCGACGCCGTCGCCCTATGCGCTGATGGCGAAGTCGGACATCAAGAGCGTCAAGGATCTGAAGGGCAGGGCGGTCGCTGCCGGCGACATCACCGATATCGCACGAGATTACCTCGATCGCATCCTGGTCGGCAACGGGATGGCGGATGCGGATATCGATTCCATTCCGGGGACGTCGACGCCGGCGCGGCTTGCCGCGCTCGAATCGGGCGCTGCCGATGCCGCGATCGTATCGCCGCCGGCCAATTTTCGTGCTGAGTCCCGCGGGTTCGTCACGCTCGCGCTGGCCGCCGACTACACGAAGGACTTTCCCTTCGGCGTGATCACCGTCAGCCGGCAATGGGCGTCGGCCAACCCGTCGGTCGCCAAGCGGTTTCTCGCCGTGGAGGTGAAAAGCGTCGCCTGGCTCTATGACCCTGCCCATCGCGACGCGGCGATCCGCCTGATGGCCGAGGCCGGCAAGGCCGAAATCGCCGACGTCGACAAAAGCTACGACTTCTTCCACAACATCAATTTCTTCGAACGCAGCGCGGCGATCTCGAAGGCGGGATTGCGCAGTGTCGTCGACCTGCTGAAGGAGCGCGGCGACGTCAAGAAGTCGCTCGACGTCGACTCACTGATCATGCCGGGGATCGCGACCTTCGCGCCCCAGGGCGGCTAAACCTAGACGCAACGCACGAAGCCTGGCCACGTTATGAAGTCGCAGATCATCCCACCGGCCGATTACCGCGTCACGCCGTGGCGCAACGGTACCGGCAAGACGGCAGAGATCGCGGTCGAGGCGGGCACCGGCGATCGTTTCGTCTGGCGTCTCAGTGTCGCGGGTGTGCCGGAATCCGGTCCATTCTCGGATTATGCGGGTTACCGGCGGATCATCGCCGTCATTGAAGGCGCGGGCATGCGCCTGACGGTCGGCGATCGCGAACCGGCCACACTCACCACGCAGACCGAGCCCTATGTGTTCTCGGGCGATATGCCGACCGTCTGCACGTTGCTCGCCGGTCCCATCCGCGATTTCAATCTTATTTTCGATCCGGCGCTCGTGCGAGGGACCGTCACGTCCATCCATCTCAACGGAGAAGTGCATCGATTGCCGTTGCCTGGCGGCACGGTCTTGGTATACGCCGCGAAGGGGGATCTTTCGGTTGAACTTCCGTCGATCGGTCAAACCCGGTTGCCGGAAAACTCGACCCTGCGTCTCGACGCTGCCGCTGGCCCCCTGTCGATCGACGGTCTCGCTGGCGGAAGAGCGCTCGTCGTCAACATTGATCGTTCAGGTTCTTGAGCGATCGGAAGTGTTGCGCTTTCGATCAGGTCGGAAACCGGATACCATCCCGCAATCGAATAGCCCGCTTCTCCAAGGGGTGACGTCAACGTCTCTTGGGTCCGAAGCGCGAAGCGAAACGCACGTGGGAGAGAGCGCATGTTGAGCCGGGAAGACAACGAGCTGTTCACCAAAGTTGGGCCCGGCACGCCGATGGGCGAGATGCTCCGGCGCTACTGGCATCCGGTCGGATGTTCGGAAAAAGTGACGACCAAGCCGCAACGCATCAAGGTCCTCGGCGAGGAACTCGTACTCTATCGCGGCGCCAGCGGCGCGCCCGCCTTGATGCAACTTCGTTGCGCGCATCGCAGCCTCGCGCTCGATTACGGCCGCGTCGAAGGTGACGATCTGCGTTGCCCCTATCACGGCTGGCTTTACGACAAGGCGGGAAAATGCCTCGCCCAGCCGGCCGAGCCCGAGGGCAGCAATTTCAAGGAAAAGATCCAGATGCGGGCCTATCAGGTCCAGGAGTGCAGCGGTCTTGTCTTTGCCTATATGGGGCCGCAACCCGCGCCGCTGCTGCCGCTCTACGACGTGCTCCGCCTGGAAGAGGGCGCCAAGGCCCTCCAGGTGCGCAACTTCAACGCCAATTGGTTCAACCACGTCGAGAACATCGTCGATGTCAGCCATCTCGCCTGGCTGCACGGTCACTCGTTCCCCGCCTATGGCGCACGCGAGGTCACCTATCATTGGGACCGCCAGCCTTACGGTGCCGATAACGTCATGCTGGTCGACGGTTCCAGCGCGGACGACACGCACGTCTCGTGTTACCTATTTCCGACAGCAAACCGGTTCAGTTTGCCGCCGCTCACGCCGGGCGGCGAGCTCGTGCGCGGCTTGCTCTACCGGGTGCCGGTCGACGATGAATCGGTGATGCTCTTTTTCGTGCGTTTCGTTCCGGCTGAGGAACGTTCAATGACGCTCAAGATTCGTCACGACAAGCTCGGCGAATACAAACATTCGGATGCCGATTGGTGGGGCCTCGATATCACCGAGCAGGATCGGATGGCGGTCGAACAGCAGGGCGTCGTCGCCGATCGTCCGAACGAGCATCTGGGCGTCTCCGACGGCGGCATCATCCTGATGCGCAAGATGATGCGTGAATCGCTCGCGGCGGTTGCGCAGGGCAGCGACCCGCTTTGCATCATCCGCGATCCCGCCGAACAGGCGGTCGAGTTCCGCCAGCAGGCATCCTTGATGCAGCAGCGACAGGACGGCGTCTTCTATGCCCGCGCCTTTACCAAGGAATCCGCATGAAACCGAATTTCTTCGCCATGCTTCTTGCCGCCACCACCGCGTTCGCTTTGCCGGCGCTGGCGGAGGAGCCGACCAAACTCAAATTCGCGACGCTGAGTCCGGGCGAGGGGCCGCTGAACCAGCGTGTGCTTCATCCCTGGGCCGAGCGCGTCAACGCGCAAGGCAAGGGCATCGTCGAGATCGACGTGCGCGATGGGTTTTCGATCGCCAATTTCGACAACATCTATACGCGCGTGCTCGAGGATGTGGTCCAGGTCGCCTTTACCGTCACCGGCTCGATCGCGGGCAAGTTCGTGCGGTCCGGTGTCGTGTCGATGCCCTATCTTTATGACCGGTCCGACGACGCCTCGGCCGCGTTCTGGCGCCTCTATAAGACCGGCGGTATGGGGAACGAATACGACGAGATCGTGCCGCTGTTCATCTGCGCGACCGCCAATTCGGGCTTTCACCTGACGCGGCCGCCGATCGCGACCGACGATCTGACGGGCTTGAAGATCGTCACCTCGTCGAAAACCGCGGCCATGTTGGTGACCGCGCTTGGCGGGACGCCGATCTCGTTCCAGCAATCGGACATGTATACGGCGCTGCAACGCAAGGCCGTCGACGGGACCACCGGCGCTTGGACGTCGTTCCCGCCCTACAAGCTGGGTGAGGTGACGAGCTATCACATCGACGCCGGGCTCGGCGGCGCGCCGGCGATGGTGTTCATGGCGAAGAAGACGTTCGACGCGCTGCCGCCGGCGGTGCAGAAGGTGCTGCTGGACAATGCCGGCGAAGCGCAAAGCCGCGCCTTCGGTGCCTACTGGCAGAATCTCGATGTCGAGGTTCGCGCCCAATACAAGAACATGCCGGGCCATACGACCGTAACGCTGACGCCGGCCCAGACTGCCGAGTGGAAACAAAAGCTCGCGGCCGGCGTGACCGAGCGGTGGGTGAAAGACACGCCGGGCGGCGAAGCGACCCTCGCGGCCTATCGCAAATTGTTGGCCGACGTTGTGGCCGAACGATAAGAGAAAGAGAACGGGATCGCGATGATCACGCAGCGAATAGTCCTGGGCTAGCGGGAAATGGCCGATCCTCTTCTTCTGATCGGGAGTGTTCCCTACGAGACCGTCGAGGAGGTTTTTCGGAACTGGGGCGGCGCGCTTGCACCGTATCTGCCCAGCATGCCGGACGGCGAGGTCGGTGACCGGCGTTACTGGATCGACGGCGTCGCCTACCGTGTTTTCAATGGACACCCCGAGCTCGAGACGCTGAAGCGGCCGGCGCCCGACGAGGACGGGGTCGAACACTGGCAACCGCGCAGCGTCGCTGACGAATGGAAATTCCGCGTCAGGGAGGGTGTCGGTCGTGTGCGCTTCGGCGATCCCGGCTGGCGGCTTGGGTTCGCCAAGGATGCGATCAATTCCTATTTCATCTTCCGCAAGCTGAAGGAGGAAGGGGTCATCCCGGCTTCGGTGCGGTTCCAGGTTTCGCTGCCGCTCACCAACAGCGTGATCTTCCCGCATTTCCTGGACCCGGCCGACCATCCGAAAATCATCCCCGGCTACGAGGCTGCCGTCCGCGCGGAGGTGGCGAAGATCGTCGAGAAAATTCCCCCGCGCGAACTTTGCATTCAGTGGGATGCCGCCATCGAGATGGGCCACATGGAGGGACGCTGGTCGCACATCAAAGGCGACCCGTTGGAAAATGGTGTCGCCACCATCCCGAACCTCGTGCCCTTCATCCCGGCGGAGGTTCGCGTCGGTTATCATTTGTGCTTCGGTACTTTGGGCGGCTGGCCGCTCACCCAACCGCAAGACCTCGCGAATCCCGTTCGCTGGGCCAACGCGGCCATCGAGCGGTCCGGTCGACGCATCGATTTCGTCCATATCCCGACGCTCGACCGCAGCGACGATGCGTTCTACGCGCCGTTGTCGGAGTTGCGCCTCCAGGGCGCCGATCCTTATCTCGGTCTCATCCACAACATGGAGCGGTTCAAGGAACGCCTGGCGACGGCCCGGCGCTTCTTGCCGCAATTCGGCCTGGCGGCACCCTGCGGGTTCGGCCGCGAGCCGACATCAGCCTTGGCCTTGCGCCGCCAGGAGCATCTCGACGCCTTGAAACTGGCGGAGTGACGAAAAGCCGGATGCTGGTTGTCGCCGGACCGAATGGCCGATCGGCGTCCGCGTCGGGCTTGCAGGAAGAACGGTAAAGCGAGACTATCGATCTCAAATCGGCAATCGACCGGGGAATTCCGGCGCAGGGGGGAACATGAAGATGACCGCAGCGATCAAGCACCGCTCTTTTTTCCGCGCGACCCTGCCGGCGGGCCTGATCGCCCTTCTCGGATGGATCGCGCCGGCCAGCGCCGAGATGGAAAAGACCAGCCTCGCGCAAACCCCGGCGATTATCCCGTTCCTGGCCGCCTATATCGCGGAAGACGCGAATATCTGGCGCGACAATGATCTCGACGTCAAAGTCGTCAACCTTGATGGCGTCGCCACGGTGAACGCCGTTATCGCCGGGTCGGTCGATTTTGCTCTTTCGTCGAGCGCGGCTTTGACGCGCGCGGCAGCGCACGGCCAAAGGCTGTTGGCGCTGGCCTCGATCAACAATCAAAGCGGACAGGTCACGGTCATCCGCAAGGAGTTCGCGGATGCCGCGCATTTCGATCCGACCGCGCCTTTGGCTGTTCGCGCGAAAGTGCTCAAGGGGCGGATCGTCTCGGGTGGCAGCGTCGGTTCGGTTGCGGACGTCTTTCTTAAGTCTGTCGCGCGGGCAGGCGGTCTCGATCAGAACGACTATACGAATCCGCCGCTCAGCGCGTCCGATCTGTTGGGCGCCTTTTCGCGTCGCGCCGTCGACGGATTTTCCTACAGCCTGCCTTACCCACAACAAGCAGCCGCCGAGGGAACGGCCGTCGTCGTTGCCGACGGGACCAAGGGTGAACTCAAGGAGTTCCTGCCGCTCGCTGCCGGTCTCGTGCTCACCCGCCCCGACGTGTGCACACAGCACCGCTCGATGTGCGAGAAGATGGGCCATTCGTTTCTGGTGGCGACGAAATTTCTCATGGAACGCCAAGACGATGCTCTTGCGATCTTGAAGAAGCGCTTTGCGACGGTGAACGATGCCGTCCTTAAAAGCGCCTTCGAGGCCGTCATCCGGATAACCCAATCGCCGCCGACCATTTCGTTGGTCGCCTTGGAAAACGGCGATCACATGAATGCCGAGGCGGGATTCCTGAAGCCCGAGGACAAGGTTGCGTCTTATGACGGCCTCTTCACCAACGAGTTCCTCCGCTGATGGCGCCCATCGACGCGGGCCCGGTATCGTTGCCATGAATCGTATCCTCGTCGCCCTTTCGGTGGCCGCGATCGGCGTCGCGGTCGCCAGTCCGGCCCGCGCTCTCGACAAGGTCCTGATCGGCTATTTCGGATCCGACGCCACGCTCGCGGCGTTCATCGCCAAGGACCAGGGCTATTTCGAGGCGCACGGCATCGACGCCACGGTGCAGCAGATGTCGGGCAACTCCACCGCGGTTCCGGTGGCCATCGCGGCCGATTCCGTGCAGGTCGCGGTCACCTCGTTTCCGACGCTGGTGCTGGCCGCCGAGAATGGAATCGACGTCAGGATTCTGGCGGGGACCACGGTGAGCTCGCCCGGTCTGCACGTCTCGGCCCTCGTCGTGCGGCCCGAACTCGACGTGAAGACCGCGAAGGATGTCGAGGGCAAGACCGTCGGCGTGCCCGGCATCAACAATTTCATTCACGTGCTGATGGTGAAATGGCTCGGCGATAACGGCGCCGATCCGGCGAAGGTGCATTTCGTCGAGGCCCCGATGCCGCAAATGGCCGATCTCCTGCACTCGGGCCAGATCGACGCGGCGACGCCGGTCGAGCCGATCACGACGCGGCTTCTCGGCGGCGGAGCGGGAAAGCTTGTCTCGTACTATACGGACGGGCTGCCGGTCGGCACCTCGGCCTATATCCTGCTCGTCGGCGGCGCTTACGCATCGGCCCATCCCGCCACCGTCAAGGCGCTGCGCGCTTCGCTCGACGAGGGGCTCGCCTATTACCGGACGCATCCCGAGGAGATCGATGTGATCCTGGCGAAATACCTGCATTTCCCGATCGAGATTCTTCGCGCATCGCCCAAGGCGCAATACGACAACCAGATCACGCGAGACCAGGTGGCGTTCTGGATCGACGCGATGAAGAAGCAGAAGCTGACCAGCCGCGACCTCGACCCGGCAAGTTTGATCGTGCCCTGAGGCGTTCACCGATCGTGCCGGACGCGGATGTATCCCCGACCATATTTTGCCGTTGCCGCATAGTCGTTTTGCGCGCAGGCTCGCGTGCGATCGCAGGCGGACAACCCGCAGCTGCGCCGATTTTGGGCAACTCGAGCATTCCGCGACGGTAAGGCAAAGCCAGCGATGCGAATTTTGGAATGCGATTGCTGCGGCCTCCGCCACGCGCTCGGCGACTTGTCGCCGGACCGTACCGCGCTCTGCCGGCGTTGCGGCGGAGTCCTGGCGAGCACGCCATCGAACTCGCTCGAGCGTTCGCTGGCGCTGGCGGTGATGGGGCTGATCCTGGTCGTCGTGGCGAACACGATGCCGTTCATGTCGCTCAACATTCAGGGCCGCGTCCAGCTCGCCACCCTCATCACCGGCGATTTCGCGCTCTACGATCAGGGCAAATGGGAACTCGCGGCGCTGGTTCTCTTCACCACCGTGCTGGCGCCGGCGGTCAAGCTCTGCCTGATTTGCTATGTGCTCATCGGACTGCGGATGCGTCGACCGCCGCCGAAGCTGGCTTTCGTCCTGTGGCTGCTCGACTACCTTCGCCCCTGGGCGATGATCGAGGTTTATTTACTGGGCGTCTTCGTCGCCTATGTGAAGCTTGCCGCCTTCTCGACGATCGTCGTCGGGCCGGCTTGTTACGCGCTTGCCACGCTGTTGCTGGCGATGGTCGCGTTGGACAGCATGCTCGATTTCGATGCGGTGTGGGCCGAGATGGAGCGACGCGGCCTCGTCGCCAAGCCGGCGGCGCAATCGGGCGAGGGACTTTTGCTGTGCGAGACCTGCAATCTGGTCGGGCCGGTCGGTTCGGGCAGCCACGCCTGTCCGCGCTGCGGCGCGCAACGGCACCATCGCAAGCCCAACAGTGTGATGCGCGCCTGGGCGCTGGTGATCACCGCGGTCGTTCTTTACCTGCCGGCGAACATCCTGCCGGTCATGACGGTGGTGTCTTTCGGCAGCGGTGAATCGGATACGATCCTGAGCGGTGTCAAATCGCTGTTCCTCGGCGGCATGTGGCCGTTGGCGCTCCTGGTGTTCTTTGCCAGCATCACCGTGCCGGTGCTCAAGATCGGGAGTCTGATTTTCCTGCTGATCACGACGCAAAAGGGCAGCCGCTGGCGCCTGAAGGACCGCACGATCCTTTATCGCATCGTCGAGGCGGTCGGGCGCTGGTCGATGATCGATATTTTCATGATGTCGATTCTGGCCGGTCTTGTTCGGTTGGGATCGATCGCGACCATCGACATCGGCACCGGCGCGATCGCCTTCGCGGGTGTCGTGGTCATTACCATGTTCGCGGCCTCCGCCTTCGATCCAAGGCTGATGTGGGATGCCGCCGGAGAAAATAAATGACCGACCTGCAACCCGGATTGCCACCGAGCCCGGCCGCGCCGACGATACGCCGCCGGCGGATGTCGCCGATCTGGGCGTTGCCGATCGTCGCCGGGCTCGTCGCCGCCTGGCTCGGTTATACGACCTTCGCCGGTCAGGGGCCGACGATCACGATCAGCTTCAAGACCGCCACCGGGCTTGTCGCCGGCAAAACCCTGATCAAGCACCACGACATCGAACTCGGGCTGGTGGATGCGATCGTGCCGGCGCCCGACCTGTCGAGCGTGACTGTCTCCGTGAAGATGAACAAGACCGCCACGCAGTTGCTGCGCGAGGGAACGCATTTCTGGGTCGCCCGGCCGCGTATCAGCCTGAGCGGCCTTTCGGGTCTCGATACGCTGGTCGGCGGCAGTTACATCGAGATGGATCCGGGACCGGCGGCGGGCAAGAACACCCGAAGCTTCGCCGGTCTCGAAGAGCCGCCGGTCGTGCAGTCGGACGTCATCGGGACGACGTATATTCTCACCACCGAAAAGATCGGCTCGGTCGGTTCCGGTTCGCCGGTTTTCTTTCGCGGCATCGAGGTCGGCCAGGTCATCAACTACCAGTTCGCGGGCGTGGCGAAAGGCTTCTCCGTCCGCATCTTCGTGCGGCAACCCTATGATTCGTATGTTCGCGAGGGCACGCATTTCTGGAATGCGTCGGGGATCAGCCTGACGACCGGGGCGGACGGGTTCAAGCTCAACATCGAATCGCTGGCGGCCGTCATCGGCGGCGGGATCGCATTCGATACTATCGACACCGGACACGCGGTTGCGGCGGCGAAGGCGGACACCGCCTTTGTCCTGTTTGACGACCACGCCGCCGTGGAGGAATCGAGTTTCACCAGCCGCACCCGCGTGATCGTGGAATTCGACGGTTCGGTGCGCGGTCTCGACGTCGGATCGCCGGTCGAGATGCTCGGTATCAGAATCGGCCGGGTGGTCGAGTATCACCTCGTCATCGACGCGGCGACGAAGAAGATTCGCGTTCCCGTGGTGATCGAGCTGGCCATGGAGCGCGCGCAGATTCTCAACCTGCCGTCGGCGCAGCTCGGCAATGGCGCGCTCGCGATGGGATTGGTGTCGCTCGGCATGCGCGCGCAGCTCCAAACCGCGAGTCTCCTCACCGGCCAGTTGCTGATCGCTCTCGACTTCTTCCCGGACGCGCCGCCGGCGACGATCACCCTGACGGATACTTATCCGAAATTCCCGACCGTTCCGGCCCAGATGGTTGCCATGACCCGTTCCGTCGGCGCGATTCTCGACAAGCTCGCGGCGCTGCCGCTCGACGACCTGACGAAGAATCTGGGGTCGACACTCGATTCGGCGCGTGCGCTTCTGAAGACCACTGACGCGAGCGGCAAGCCGCTCCTCGCCAGCCTGCAGCAGACCAGCGACGCGGCCCAATTGATCCTGCAGTCGATCAAGTCCGGCTATGGCGAGGATTCGCAGGTGCGCAGCGAGGCCGCGACCCTGTTGATCCAACTTCAGGCCGCGGCGAAATCCATCACCACGCTCGCCAATTACCTCGACGAGCATCCCGAGTCCCTTCTGCGTGGAAAGGCATCACCATGAACGGCAACCAGCCGTCACGTCGTCGGATCGTCGGCGGGCTGGCGGTTCTCGCTATGCTGAGCGCGTGTGCGAACGCGCCGTCGCCGCGTTTGTTCATTCTCTCGCCCCGCCCGGCCGATCCGGTCGGCAAGCTCGCTGCGATCGTCAAGATGAAGCGGGTGACGATCGCACAATATCTCGATCGTCCTCAGCTCGTTCGTTACGCCAGCGCCAACGAACTCGCGGTTTCGGAATTCAACCGGTGGAGCGGACAACTCGCCGATATCGTGACCGCGGCGTTGGTCCAGAATCTCGCGTCGATGTTGCCCGATTGTAAGGTCTATGCCGATACCAGCGCGCTCACCTTGCCGCCGGCCGATATGGTCTTGGAGATCGACATCAGCCGCTTCGAGCCCGACCCGCAGGGGACGGTCGCCTTGGCGGCGCAATGGGTCGTCCACGGCAAAGGCCGCAGCGACGCCATTCGCCTGGCGAAGATCGAAGCCCCCGCCAAGCCGAACGACGCGGCGGCGCAGGTCGCCGCGATGAACGACGTCCTGGCGCAATTCGCTTTCCAGATCGCCACCGGCCTCGTCGCCTGACCGTGGTCGAGCCCAATTTCGTCTCCGCCCGCGCCCGGTAAATCACGGACATCGCGAAAATCAAAACGACCGGCATCCAAGAAGCAAAACGCGTCTGACGGCATCAGCTTCCTCGGCGCGTGGACGAACAAAAACTTCAAAGTCTCTGGCTTTGCCCTCCGCCGCCCGCAGGGCGTAGATTGACCCCGTTCCATCACCATGAGGGAAATCATGACCGATACAGCTTACGTGCCGCCGAAGGTCTGGACCCATAAGCCCGATGGCGGGCGATACGCCGCCACCAACCGGCCGATCGCCGGCGCGACCCAGGAGAAAGAACTGCCGGTCGGCCGCCACCCGCTGCAGCTTTATTCGCTGGCGACGCCCAACGGCGTGAAGGTCACCATCATGCTGGAAGAGCTTCTGGCGCTTGGTCATCGTGGCGCCGAATACGACGCCTGGCCGATCAAGATCAACGAGGGCGATCAGTTCGGCAGCGGCTTCGTCGCCGTCAATCCGAATTCCAAGATCCCCGCGCTGCTCGACCGTTCCGAATCCAAACCGGTCCGCGTGTTCGAATCCGGTTCGATCCTCGTCTATCTCGCCGAGAAATTCGGCGCCTTGCTGCCGACCGAGCGCGCGGCGCGCGCCGAATGCCTGTCCTGGCTCTTCTGGCAGATGGGCAGCACGCCTTATGTCGGCGGCGGCTTCGGCCATTTCTATGCTTACGCGCAGGAAAAAATCGAATATGCGATCAACCGCTTCGCCATGGAGACGAAGCGTCAGCTCGACGTACTCGATCGTCGCCTGGCGGAAAGCGAATATGTCGCCGGGCCCCAGTATACGATCGCCGACATCGCGATTTGGCCGTGGTATGGCGGCCTCGCGCAGTTCAACCAATATGGCGGCGGCGAATTTCTGTCGGTGCAGGATTACAAGAACCTGCAGCGCTGGACGACGCAGGTCGGTCAACGCCTGGCGGTGAAACGCGGCCGCAAGGTCAATCGCCTGAGCGGCGACCCCGCCGATCAATTACACGAGCGGCACGACGCGAGCGACTTCGACACAAAGACGCAGGATAAACTCGCCGCGAAGAGCTGACGGCGTGGTTGCTCGGCGCGATACCCTATCAATTCCCTCCCCCCCTTGAGGGGGAGGGTTAGGGTGGGGGGTACGACCCCCACGCTCGTGTAAGAATTGCGAAAATCCTCGACCGATGCCGATCGGCGCCTGCATCGTGAGGATCGATGGCGCGCTCCCCCCACCCTAGCCCTCCCCCTCAAGGGGAGTATGATATTTGACAAACCCTAGACTATTAGTGGCATATGTTGGCTCCGGCCATACTGGGGGCATATGCGCGTTAGCGAAACCATCCGAAAAGCGATGCCGTGGGTCGAGCCTTTGCTCGACTTCTTCGATTGGAAGAAGCGCGTCATTACCGTTGTTTTCGCGCTGGTTGTTTTTGGTTGGTCGTTCGTGAATGGCCTTCCTTGGCCGGTCATCATCGTAATTGCCTTCGCGATGATGGTAGTGAGCGCCTATGCGCTCGTGCTGCCCGGCTTAGTTAGGCTTGTAAATGTCGGATACCAGGCAGCCCCGAACACCGGCATATGGCGGCACAAGAAGAAGTTTCTTTTATGCCAAGGCGCGTGCCTTTTGGCGAACACGGTTCCGGTCTATCTGGAAAGTGAAATGAGCCCCGATGCTCACGCTTGGCTAGTGCAGTTTTATGATGCAGTTAATTCCAAGGAGATCGAATTCGTTCACAGCGCTGATGACAATCGGGACCACTATTTTGGTGGCTCCTATCATCCCCACACTCGGACGGAAATAACGAAGGAAACGCTGATAAAGTTTTGCCGGGTACGCGACAGAAACCCGGAGTTCTTGGCGGACGCCTAAAATTAGGCCTCTTTAATCGCTTCCTCGGCCAGCCATCCCACGGACTATTGGCGGGGAGATGGCGGGTTGAGAAACCAAAGGATTGCCGCGCCGACAATAAATATTGCGCCGACGATTTCGCCCTCGCCGGCAGTTACCAAAGCGCGCGTTGTAAATATCCCTGCATAACCGGGCCAATACCAACTACAGACCCCAGCGCACGCAAAACCTATTGCGATGCTCTTATGCATTTGCCATCTCATTTGGCTTTAGCTTTCGGCTTCGCTTTCGCGACTTTCCCTAGCCGCTTCTCAAACCGCTCTTTGTCGTCGTCGCATTCAAGCTGGCGAGCGGCTTCGATGAAGCGATCGCGTTGTGATAACTCGCGTTTTTCGGGACTCTTTCGTGGCATTGCGCTATCCATAAGGGCGATGTCCTACGGTTATATAGCATATATCGACGAATCCGGTGATGACGGATTGCGTTCAAATTTACGGCCAGACGCGCCCCAGGGGGCGTCTGAGTGGATGGTCATTACGGCCGTGGTGGTCCGCGTTGATACCGTAGACAGTCGGACGGTCGAATGGACACGAGAGATCATCCGCGATCTAGGCCAGCATCAAACAACGCATCTGCATTTTCACAAACTCAAGGAAGATAAGAAACGGCAAGTTTGCCGTGCCATTGCTGCGTTGCCCTTGCGCTGTTTCGTAGTTCTCTCTCACAAGCGGAACATGCTGCATCATCGAAATTTGCGGGCAGAACGCGCGACGGTGAATAGAACCGCTTGGTTCTTTTGCTGGCTTTCGAGGCTCCTATTGGAAAGGGTAACGGCCTACTGCCATCAGCGCACTTTTAGGGACTACGGGGAATGTCGGAAAATCCGCGTAGAATTTTCTGAACGAGGCGGCGTCAAGATTGATGATGTAAAAAATTACTATCGCTATTTAAGCGGGCAAAATGATCTCGGAATGATGCATCTGAACAATTTCAATCTAGCTTGGCCAGTCGTTGATACCGAGCAAATGTTCATCTATCCGAACCGGATGCGTGCTGGCTTGCAACTCGCCGACTGCGTTTCAAGTTCGTTTTTCCAAGCTGTTGAGCGAACGCCAGCCGGAATCGTCCGGCCAGAATCTGCGAAGTTGCTGCTCAATTCCGTTTGCAGCAGAGCAAACCGGCGCTACGGATTTGGATTAAAGGTTATGCCGACTTGGATACCTTCGCGACTGCCCGAGAATCAGTGCGAGATAATCGACTTCTACAGAAATGCGTAGGAAGGCGGCGAGCCCCCGGACCCTATTTCCATCGGCGGTGTCCTAGCCTGCTCACAGAGCTGGCATCCGATTCGACTGCCACGTTGCCGTGACAAGGGCACTCCGGCGTTGCTCGCCATTTTTAAGATACAAGATTCTGTCTGCTGAATCAATGACTTAGTAAGATTCTGAATTCATTCGTCAATTCGCTTTGGAAATTGGAAATCGAACGTTAGTTGCCCAGCCGCTTCCAATTTCTCGCGTGTAGAAAATGATCGGTGCTCAATCGGCCTACGCTTCGGCTTCTCCGCTATCAGTGGCGCGATAGGTCAGGCGTTTTCCAACGATACCTTTCAGCGCCTTTGTCGTGCGTTCAGCATCACCCACACCAAGCGCCATGCGCTCGTTGTAGCGAAAATCAAACTCGGCGAGATAGCGCTTCAAGTGCTGCTGCGAAACGTGGTGATAGGTCCCGACAATGCCGCGCTTGAGGACACTGAAATAGCCCTCGATCGTGTTGGTATGCGCCTCGCCGCGAACGTACTCGCCTATCCCATGGTTGACGGTCTGATGCGCGAAGTCTTTGCCCATGTGGCGATACTGGCCTGCGTCGTCCGTCATGAGATTCGTCTTGGCGTCGATCTGGGCAACGAGGATCGGACGAAGCGTTGCGGCGGTCACCGCCGGGACGTGATGGGACCGGACGCGACCGCCGCGCTCGACTAGGGAGAAGGCAATCTCTTTGCCTGTGCCGCCCAGATTTCGTTTGTCGCGCTTGTGCGCGTGCTTGTTCTTTTCCTTGCCGCCGATGAAGGTCTCGTCGGCTTCAACCGTCTTGCCTTGGCCGCCCATCTGGCCGGGGAACTTCCCTTCGCGCATAGCCTCGCGCAAACGATGGCCCATGAACCAAGCGGTTTTGAGCGTCACACCTAACGTGCGATGCAACTGGTTGGCGCTCACGCCCTTCTTGCTGCTGCACATAAGGTGCGCGGCTTGAAACCAGATATGCAGCGGGACCGGGCTATCCTCGAATACCGTCCCTTTGCGAACGGTGAACTGGCCGCGACAGGCGTAGCACTTGCGGAGGCCATAAACCGGCTTGCCCTTGGGGTGTGCTTGGCTGGGCTTCGTGCGCTGTCCGGCGAGGCGTCCGATCTTGGCAGCGTCGGCGTTGCCGCAATGCGGGCAGGTCGGGCCATTCGGCCAGACGATCCGCTCTAGGGCTTCAAAAGCCGCCGCTTCATCGTGAAAGTAGGGCTCGGAAAGTACGCTCGCCATGACCACACCTCGTAAATACCCTTATAAAATAGGGTTTGTGTGTGGGTTTGTCAAGTATGATATTCCCCCCTCAAGGGGGGAGGGAATTTCAGCGTGGCTTTAAGAGCACCGGCGTCAGACCGGTTTCCCCTGCCACAACGTGTCGCAATCGTTCTCCCTACGCGGTCGCCTTCGGCGAGCGCCGGTATTCGGCAAGCCGGTCGGCGACGCGCGCGCGAATGGCGCCGCCCGAACTCTTCATCGCTTCGAAATCGGCGGCAGGCACCTTCTCGGGGATCGAGGCGATGAAGCTCGGCAAGGTCTGCGCCCGTCCCCACCATTCGCGCGTCGCCGGACGGTCTTCGATCCAGACGTCGAGCAGATCGAGATAGGCCATGCGGGCGACGAACGGCATCATGTTGATGTCGGCAAGGCTGAGTTGCGCGCCGATCAGCCACGGACCACCGGCCTTCAAATCCTTCTCCATCTTCGCGAAGGCCATCTCGAACGCGCCGATGCCCTGGAAGACATAAGGGCTGTCGACGCCCTCCTCATAAGTCGAGATCAGCCGCGCGCGCTTGATCGGATCGCCCACGTTCTGAAAGCGGCCCTGACGTTGCTCTTCGGTCATCCCGCGCATGCGCTCGCGAAACATCGCCGAGAAGCTGAGTTCGCGCGTCGCCTCGAAGAGCTGCTCGTCGACCGCCTTGCTCCAGAGACGCATCCGGGCGCGCAAAAACGGATCCGGCGGCACGAGACGGAGGTCCGGAAAGCAATCGTCGATATATTCGCAGATCAGCGTCGATTCGATGACGATATTTCCGTCGTGATCGAGCGCGGGGACGACGCCCTTCGGATTGATCTTCAGATACTCAGGCGAGAATTGCTCGTTCCGGAAGAGATCGACGTTCTGCGTGACGTAGTCGATGCCCTTTTCGGCCAGCGTGATGAACACCTTCTGGGTACAGATCGAATTGTAATAGCTGTAGACCTTGAGCATCCTGTCCACTCCCGGGGCTTTCAGGCCGGCTTCCCCTGCCATAACACGTCGCAGCCCGATTCCGTCACCGCGATGAGCGCCGAGGCATAGGCTGTTTCGCTGCCCTCTTTGGTGCTGGCGGTCACGGCATAAACCGCGCCGGCTTCGAGCGGGGCGCCCGGCCCTTCGTCGAGCGAGAGGCCGATCGCGTTCGCGGTAACCCCGTCCGGCAGGTGCGTGCCGGCCCGCGCCACGGCGAGAGCGGCGGCGAGCGCGTCGCGTGCGCGCGCATTCGTCGCGCCGGGACGGCGGGCGACGGTCACCGAACCCGACGCCCAATAACCGTGGTTCTGCACGACGATGCCGGCATTGGCGGGATCGAGCACGCGCTCGTCGCCTGCTGCGTCGAGCGGCAGCGGAATGCCGCTGGGCGACAGGCTCGCCATGACGCGCGCATCCTGCGCCCCCGCGGCCATCGCGGCGCGCTCGGCCGCGAGCCCGGCGCTGCGCACACCGGCGCCCGCGCGCACGCCGGCGGCAAACGCGTCCACCGCCGCTGCGAGCTGGCGCGCCGCGCCGCGCATCACCTCAAGCTCGCGCGGCGATTTGTGCCGCCGCACTGCATCGAGCGCCGGATCGAGCGACAGCAGCGCGCGCGGCGCCACCGCTTTGGCGATGCCGGCATATTGTGCCTGCGGTAGCGTCGCGAAACCCCAAGTCGCCAGCGTCGCGCCGTCGCCGAGTGACTCGGCGATGAGCTTCGTCGCGGCGCCGATCGGTCGCACGTCCTCGACCCAGGTCAAACGCTTGGCGATGTCCATCATCTTGGGCGTGCCGCCGGCGAAGATACACAGCGGCCCTTCGCGTGGCACGAGTACCAGCGCCGTCCCGAGCTTCGGGGTAAAGCCGGTGAGATAAGCCAGCGCGCCGTAATCGCCCGGATGGCCGTGGACGACGAGCGCCGCAGCGCCCGAATCCGACATCGCCGCGCGCACGCGCGCGAGCCGGCCCTCATATTCGCTGCGCGGCAGCACGCTCTCGTCCCAGTCATAGGGGCCGGTGAGCAACGTCGATTCAAGAATCTGCATGGCTCAACCCTCGACCGTGCCGAGTTCGGCCCATTTCGTACTGAGTGACTCGAAGCCGGTCGCGGTCACGCGCACCGGTTCGCCGCACAGCAGATAGCCGGTCTCGGGCAAATACTGGTTGGGATGGACGACGAAGATCATATCCTCTTCGAGAATCGTCTCGTTCTCGATGCCGATATCGCCCGGCGCGATCGAGCCCGTGCCCATGCCGTGGCCGCGGCGATTCATGTAGGGCGGCCGGTTATATTGTTTGTAGCCGGCCTCGGTCAGCACGGCGTCGACCGCGCCGGCGACGTCCGAAACCCTGACTCCGGGACGGATCGTCTCGATGCCGGCGGTCATCGCCCGCACCACCAGCGCGTATTTCTCGGCGAGGACGTTCGACGGCGTGCCGACCGAGGCGCTGCGGCAGATTTGCCCGAACTGCCCGTCATAGGCGGGCGTCGATTCGGCGATGATGACGTCGCCGCGTTCGAGCGGCCGGTTGCTCGACGCGCCGACGCCCTGCTGATGCGGTCCGCCGCTCAGCATCAGGAAATTGTCGTTGGCGCCGAGTCCGCGCGCATAGAGGTTCATTTCGACCGCGAGGTCGCATTCGCGCATCCCCGCGCGGCCGAACGCGAGCATATGCTCGTGTGTCTTTTCGGCGATCGCGACGGCCTTGCGCGCGTTGGCGATCTCCTCGTCGGTCTTCGGAGCCGTGACCTCGTTCACCGCATCGTCGAACGGCAATGCATCGGTTCCGACGATGTCGAGAACCCGCACGGCGAGGTCGTGCGTCATGTTGCCGAGACCGGTGGTCGCGATGCGGCCGGGCGCGCGCTGGCGCAACAGCTCGGCGAGCGAACCGGCGAGGTCGTCGGTCGCCGTTAGCGGCAATTCGGGGCGCCGGAGCGCCGCGCGCTCGGCATCGTAGGCCGGGGTGACGATCAGCCGCTGGGTACCGTCGGCGCGGAGCACGAGCGCGCTCTCGCCGAGCGCGCGATAGCCCATGAGATGCGCCGCCAAGTTGATCCGCGCCAGATGATGCTTGGCGTTCGAAAACGCGACGAGTGTGTCGACCCGCTCCGCCGCCATGCGACGAAGCACGCGCTCGATCCGATCAGCCCGGTTCATGCCAAACTCCTCCCAATGCGGGCGCAAGGTTAGCGGGTTCGCCGCGCGGTGTGTAGGCGGAGAAACGGCGCCACCAACGGCAGCCTTCGACCCGTTCTCGAATTCTGAATGGTTCCCGAACAGCGCGCTGTTTCGGTGATTTCTGCCGTGCCGGTCGTGAAGAGGCGGGGAGGCTCGATGATTGCGGCTCGCCCGTCAGCCCGTGCGAGCGAGCCTGAGCACGACGCCTTTGCCGCGGACCTCCGCTTCCTCGTACTCCGCCGCGGCTATCGCCCGATCGAGCGCCGCGCGCAGCTCCTTCGCTGTTTCCAGCGTCAGTTCAACGCCCGCCCGCGCACCCGCATCGAGCGCGGTGTTGATGAAGTCGAGGGTGATGACGTCACCCAATGGCGCGTGGCGTGCGTGGTCATAAGCGACCACGGTTTGCGCGAGCGGGAACCATTCGTCCCCGCGTTTCGCCATGCCTTCGGCGCGCGCAATCTCGACGATCGATGTGCACATGACCGCTTCTCCTACTTTGCCAGATGCTTGCCGAAGAAGGCATGCACCTTGCTCCAGCCATCCATGCATTGCTCGATCCGATACATCGGCCGGTTCCAATAGAAGAAGCCGTGGCCCGCGCCGTCATAGCGGTGGAATTCATAGTTTTTGCCGTGCTTTTTCAGCTCGGCCTCGTGCTGGTTCACCTGCTCCGGGCTCGGCGAACGATCTTCGTTGCCGAAGAGGCCGAGCAGCGGGCAGGAGAGGTCCTTCGTCATGTCGATCGCCGCGACGGGTTTTTTGGGGGTGAGGTCTTCCTTGGCCACGACCACGCCGCCACCCCAAAGCTCGACGGCCGCATCGACGTCGCTCCGCGTACAGGCATAGATGAACGTATGCCGGCCGCCCGAGCAGGAGCCGATAAGACCGACCTTGCCGTTGTGATTGGGTTGCGCGCGCATCCACGCCACCGCGCCGGCGGTATCGCCGACCATCTGGGAATCGGCAATGCCACCCTGGGCACGCACCTTTGCGGCGACGTCGTCCGGGTTGGCGTCGCTGCCGCCGCCTTCGCGCTCGTAGAGATTGGCGCAAATCGCGATATAACCGGCATGAGCGAACCGACGTGTCTCGTCGATGTAGTATTCGCTCCAGCCTGGCACATGATGAATCAGCACGACGCCCGGAAAGGGGCCAGGACCAGATGGTTTGGCCACATACGCCGTGATCGGCGTTCCCTTGTCGCCTTCGATGGTTACGTTCTCACAAATCATCCCCCGGTAGAACGACATCGCTTTTCTCCATGAGATTGAACGGCTATTCGGCCATCTTAGCTGTTCACGCTAAACGTCAGCAATTGGCACTTCATCGAAACAGCGTCGGCGGCCTTCGTGAACTCACCTATTTCCCTTGGCGCATTGTGCGGAGAACGGCCGGGCTCTACGTTGGAGAGATGGTCGGCAAACCCACGATTGGATCCAAGCGGGATCAAAGCGAAGCCTATGGGAACCGTGCGACCCTGCGACGGCGCGATCTGCTCGTTGCGAGCGGGGTATGCATTCTCCTGAGCCGAAACGCTTTTGCACTACCGACCGGCGGGCGTCGTCTCATGCTCAAGAATATGTACACGGGCGAGACCTTCAACGGACCTTATCGCGACGCGACCGGACCGCTGCCCGATGCGCTTTTGGACCTTGCCAGTTTTCTGCGCGATTTCCACGTCAACAAGACCGGACCGGTCGATGTCGGCATGCTCGATTTTCTCGCCGATGTGATGGCCGCGACCGGTCAGAGCAGCGCGACCGTGCTCTCGGCCTATCGGACCCGCGAGACCAATGAGCGGCTTAAGGCCACGAATTTTGGAGTCGCCGAGGAGAGCCAACATCTCTTTGGGCGTGCGATCGACATCACCTTCGATTCCGATCTGGGTAAGGTGGAGCGCGCGGCTCTCGTCATGAAGCGGGGCGGCGTCGGCTGGTACCCGCGCTCTCATTTCATCCATCTCGACAGCGGACCGACACGGAGTTGGGAACTGGATGGAACAGGTTTCGAAAACTTGCTCGGCCCGCCACGGCCCGGCCATATCCTTACCAATAAGGAGATACTGGCGCGGTTGCGCGCGGTAACGCGCCAGGAATTTCTGCTCCGGCACCACTGACCCGTCTTCGCCGAACCGTTCTTTAACGGAGGCGACGGTCAGACTTACGGGACGGCGCCTGGCTGGGGGACTAGGATTCGAACCTAGATTAACGGAGTCAGAGTCCGCTGTCCTGCCGTTGGACGATCCCCCAATTGGGCGTGCGTGCTGGGGCGGTGGATAGCACACGCGGCGGTCCTTGTGTAGGGCGCGGCGGACCGGTTTCGGCCTATTCGGCCTTCACCACCGCGTTGATCGAGGTGTCGCCCGAGACGATCATCCACGCCGCCGCGATCAGGAAGAAACACGCGATCGCGCTTTGCGCCGCCATCAGGGCGGTGAGGTTTCCGCCCATGCTTGCCCTGATCCCTCGATCGATCAGGCGGAGCGGGGAAGGCGACGGGGACGGGGACGGGGACGGGGACGGGCCTTATCAGGGCGGTGGGGCTGGGCTAGATTGCCGGTACTCTCTTTCCCAAGGTGTGAATCCTCGTGCAGAAGCCGTTTTCTTCGCCTGTCTCCGGTGCGCCCGACGCGCCGACGGGCGAAATCTTTGCGGCACTCGACCTCGGCACCAATAATTGCCGGCTGTTGGTTGCGCGCGCCGATGGCGCCGAAACCACGTCGGGTTTCACGGTGATCGACGCGTTCTCGCGGATCGTTCGGCTGGGCGAGGGCCTCGCCGCGAGCGGCGTCCTCTCCGAAGGCGCGATGACGCGGACGATCGACGCGCTGAAAATCTGCGCCGAGCGGATCGCTTCGCACCGGGTCAGCCGCGCGCGCACCATCGCCACCGAGGCCTGCCGCCGCGCCGGCAACGGGCCCGATTTTATGGCGCGGGTGCGCGGCGAAACCGGCCTCGATCTCGAAATCATCACGCCGGAGGAAGAGGCGCGCCTCGTCGTCGCCGGCTGCTCGGCGCTGCTCGATCCGCATGTCCCCAACGCGCTGGTCTTCGATATCGGCGGCGGTTCGACCGAGTTGGTCTGGTTGTCGGTTCCGCCCTCGGGTGGTGCCGTCACGATCATCGATTCCGTGTCGCTGCCGCATGGCGTCGTCACGCTGGCCGACCGTTACGGCGGCCGCGAGGTCTCGCCCGAAACCTACGCCGCGATGGTGGCCGAGATCGACGCGGCGCTGGCCGATGTCGATGCGCGCAACAATATCGCGGCGCGGGTTGCCGCCGGCGCGGTGCAGATGCTGGGCTCGTCGGGCACGGTGACGACGCTCGCCGCCGTGCATTTCCGCCTGCCGCGCTACAACCGCCGCCGCGTCGACGGCGCGACATTGAGCTTCGACGATCTGCGCCGCGCCTCGCGGCTCCTGTCGAGCCAGAGCCATGAACAACGCGTGCGCAACGGCTGCATCGGGATCGAGCGCGCCGACCTGGTGATCGGCGGCTGCGCCATTCTCGAGGCGATCTGCAATCGCTGGCCGGTCGGCAAACTGCGCATCGCCGATCGCGGCATCCGCGAAGGCATACTTCTGAACCTCGCGCGGGGCGCCTGATGGCGAAGAAGGTCTCGCACGGCGCGCGCCGGATGATGACGGTGCGCGTGAAGACGGCGAAGAAACGCTCGACCTCCTCGGCCGCCTGGCTCGCGCGTCAGCTCAACGATCCCTATGTCGCCGAGGCAAGGCGCCTCGGCTATCGCTCGCGCGCCGCGTTCAAGCTAATCGAACTCGACGACCGGTTTCATGTCCTGAAGAAGGGCGCGAAGGTGGTCGATCTCGGCGCCGCGCCCGGCGGCTGGACCCAGATCGCGATCGCGCGCGGCGCGCATGTCGTCGCGGCGGACATCTTGCCGATGGAATCGGTGCCCGGTGCGGTGGTGATGGAACTCGATTTCATGGACGACGCGGCGCCCGATCTCATCAAGGCAAAACTCGGCGGCAAGGTCGATGTGGTGTTGAGCGACATGGCCGCGCCGACCACCGGCCACGCCGCGACCGACCATCTGCGCATCGTCGCGATGGCCGATGCGGCGCATCTTTTCGCCACCGAGATCTTGGCGCCGGGCGGCAGTTTTCTCGCCAAAGTGTTCCAGGGCGGCGCCACCGGCGAATTGCTGGTGGCCCTGAAACGCGATTTCACCACTGTCCGCCACGCCAAGCCGCCCGCCAGCCGAGCCGAGTCGGCCGAGATTTATGTGGTCGCGCAAGGGTTCAAGGGGCGGGCCTAGCGCACGGCTCCCATCCCATTTCGCGCTACCCGACTCGTCCGGGCCTCTTCCCCTGAGGCCACCTGCGCCCTATATTCCTGTGCCAACCTCTTGAGGAAGGCAGCATGGAAATCCGGCAGGCGCTCACCTTCGACGACGTCTTGCTGGTCCCGGCCGCTTCCTCGGTCCTCCCCAACGAAACCGACACGCGCACGCGGCTCACCCGCACGGTGACGCTCGGCATTCCGCTGCTCTCGGCGGCGATGGACACGGTCACCGAAAGCGCGCTCGCCATCGCGATGGCCGAGGCCGGCGGCATCGGCGTGATCCACCGCAATCTTGGCATCGCCGAACAGGCGAACGAAGTCCGCAAGGTCAAGAAATTCGAAGCCGGCATGGTGGTCAATCCGGTGACCATCCATCCGCAGGAGACGCTGGCCGAAGCATTGCGCCTGATGGCCGAGCACCATATCTCGGGCATTCCGGTGGTCGACGCGTCGCAGAAGCTCGTCGGCATCGTCACCAACCGCGATGTGCGCTTTGCCTCCAATCCGCAGCAGCCGATTTCCGAGCTGATGACCAAGGACAAGCTGGTCACCGTGCGCGAGAACGTCGATCGCGAAGGCGCCAAGAAGCTTCTGCATCAGCACCGGATCGAAAAGCTGATCGTGGTCGACGATCAATATCGCTGCGTCGGCCTCGTCACCGTGAAAGACATCGAAAAATCGCAGCGTTTCCCCAATGCCTGCAAGGACGATCACGGCCGCTTGCGTGCGGCGGCGGCGACCGGTACCGGCGAAGACGGTGTCAAACGCGCCGAGGCGCTGTTCGACGCGCAGGTCGACGTGCTCGTCGTCGATACCGCGCACGGCCATTCCTCGCGCGTGATCGAGAACGTCAAACGCATCCGTCGCCTGTCGAACTATACGCAGGTGGTTGCCGGCAACGTCGCGACCGCTGACGGCGCGCAGGCCTTGATCGATGTCGGCGCTGACGCGATCAAGGTCGGCATCGGCCCCGGTTCGATCTGCACCACCCGCATGGTTGCCGGCGTCGGCGTGCCGCAGCTCACGGCGCTGATGGATGTGGTCGATCTTTGCCGCAAGCGCGACATTCCGGTGATCTCGGACGGCGGCATCAAGTTCTCGGGCGATCTGGCCAAGGCGATTGCCGCCGGCGCCGATTGCGCGATGCTCGGCTCGTTGTTTGCGGGAACCGACGAAGCGCCGGGCGAAGTCTTCCTCTATCAGGGCCGCACCTATAAATCCTATCGCGGCATGGGCTCGGTGGGTGCGATGGCGCGCGGCTCGGCCGATCGTTATTTCCAGGCCGAAGTGCAGAACGAATTGAAGCTGGTGCCGGAAGGCGTCGAAGGCCGCGTGCCGCATAAGGGCCCGGTCGGCAACGTCGTTCATCAGCTCGTCGGCGGTCTCAAGGCGGCGATGGGCTATACCGGCAACAAGACGATCCCCGAGATGCAGAAGAACTGCAATTTTGTCCGCATCACCTCGGCGGGCCTGCGCGAAAGCCACGTCCACGACATCGCGATCACCCGCGAGGCGCCCAACTACCAGCGGGATACGTGACCCATAAGCTTCGAGGGTTGGACGGGCGCCGTGCGCCCTTCGACAGGCTCAGGGTGAGGAAGTTTTTCTTAATGCCCTCTAAAATTCATCCTCAGCCTGAGCTTGTCGAAGGCCGCAGGATGTCGATGCAGCATCACCAAGAAAAGATCGCGCCATGACTCCCGGCGCCCGGATCGAAGCCGCGATCGGATTGCTCGAGGCGATTAACGCGGGGCGCGCGCCGGCCGACGACATCGTCGCCGAGTATTTCCGCCGCCACCGCTTCGCCGGGGTGAAGGATCGCGCCGCGATCTCGAAACACATCTATGGCGTGCTGCGGCAACGCGCGTCGATCGACTGGTGGGTGTCGCGCAACGGGATGGTTCCCGACGCGAGGAAACGCCTTCTCGCGCAGCTCTCGCTGTTCGAGGAATGGCCGATCGGTTCGATCGTGCGCGCCTGCGACGGCGACGTGTTCCGCCCGATGCCGTTGGACCAGGCCGAGCAGGCGCTGATCACCGCGCTCTCGGGCGCGAAGCCTCACCCGAACGAGATGCCGCAGGACGCGCGCGGCAATTACCCGACCTGGCTCGGGCCTTATCTTGAAAAGGCCCTCGGGCGCGACGTGCCGCGCGAGATGGCGGCGCTGGAAGCCGAGGCGCCGATGGATCTGCGCGTCAACACGCTGGTCAACGAGCGCACGACCGCGCTGGCCGCGCTCGAAGACGCGGGCATCATGCCGGTGCGCACGCCGCATTCGCCCTTGGGCCTGCGCGTGTTCGAGCGGTTTCCGCTCTCGACGTTGTCGGTCTTCAAGTCGGGCGGCATCGAGGTGCAGGACGAAGGCTCGCAGGTCGCGGCCCTGCTGGCCGATGCGCGGCCGGGCATGCGGGTCGTCGATTTCTGCGCCGGCGCTGGCGGCAAGACCCTGGCGCTCGCGGCGTCGATGAAGAACAAGGGCCATCTCGTCGCCTGC
Source organism: uncultured Rhodospirillales bacterium (assembly GCA_903828515.1). Classification (GTDB taxonomy): domain Bacteria; phylum Pseudomonadota; class Alphaproteobacteria; order ATCC43930; family CGMCC-115725; genus CAIKMD01. The sequence continues at coordinate 708,829 of CAIKMD010000006.1, forward strand.
GATGTTTCGGCCAAGCGTCTCGAGCGCGCGACCCAGCGCCTGCGCCGCGCCACCGCCTCGATCGTCCAGCGCGTGCCGCTGGAAAATCAGCGCGACAAATGGGTCAAGAAACACGTCATGGGGTTCGATCGCGTCTTCGTCGACGCGCCCTGCACCGGCACCGGCACCTGGCGGCGCAATCCTGATGCCAAATGGCGCCTCAAGGAAAACGACGTGAGCGAGCTGGCCGCGCTCCAGGCCGACATCCTCGACAGCGCGCAGCGCCTGGTGAAGCCGGGCGGCCGCCTGATCTACGCGACCTGCTCGATCCTCAAGGAAGAGGACGAGGATCAGGTCGAGAATTTCCTGGCTGCTCACGACCAGTTCACCCTGGTCCCGATCACGGATGTCTGGGCCGAGACGATGGACACGCCCTGTCCGGTGCGCGGCACGACGCTGCGGCTCAGCCCGGCGCGCCACGGCACCGACGGATTTTTCGTCGCGGTGATGCAGCGCAAGATGATCGAGAAGAAACCGGACAAAAAGAAGAACGATGCCAACGATGGCGCACCCGACGAAGCGCCGGTTGACGAAGAGTGATCTTCTTTGAGTCTCGCTCCCCCGAACCCTCCCCCTCAAGGGGGGAGGGAACGCGCGTCCGCTCGAACGAACCGGATTCGCGCCGCCGTCCCCGTGCTCTTGCGCCATAACCGCCCGCCGAGGAAGATGACGACGCCATGACCGCTCCCTCGCACGATAAAGTCCTCATCCTCGATTTCGGCAGCCAGGTGACGCAGCTCATCGCGCGCCGCCTGCGCGAAAGCGGCGTCTATTGCGAGATCGCGCCGTTCAACATCACGGACGAGAAGCTCGTCGCCTTCGCGCCGAAAGCCGTGATCCTCTCGGGCGGTCCGGCCTCGGTCACCGAACACGCCAGCCCGCGCGCCCCCGACAAGGTCTTCACGCTGGGCGTGCCGGTGCTCGGCATCTGCTACGGCGAGCAGACGATGTGCGCGCAACTGGGCGGCAAGGTCGTCGGCCATGACCATCGCGAATTCGGTAGAGCCGAAATCGAGATCACCGAGGATTGCGAACTCTTCAAGGGCGTCTGGCCCAAGGGCTCCCACGAACAGGTCTGGATGAGCCATGGCGACCGGGTCGAATCCCTGCCGCCCGGTTTCCGCGTCGTCGCCGTGAGCGATGGCGCGCCGTTCGCGGCCGTGGCTGATGACAAGCGCCGCTTCTACGGCGTGCAGTTCCATCCCGAGGTGGTGCACACGCCGCATGGCGCGGCGCTGCTCAAAAACTTCACGCACAAGGTGGCTGGCCTCAGCGGCGACTGGTCGATGGCGGCGTTCCGCGCGCAATCGGTGGCCGCGATCCGCGCCCAGGTCGGCAAGGGCCGCGTGATCTGCGGCCTCTCGGGCGGCGTCGATTCATCGGTCGCGGCGGCGCTGCTGCACGAGGCCCTGGGCGATCAGCTCACCTGCATCTTCGTCGATACCGGCCTGTTGCGCATGGATGAGGCCACCGAGGTCGTGAAGCTCTTTCGCGGCCATTACAACATTCCGCTCGTCCATCGCGACGCCGGCGAATTGTTTCTCAAAAACCTCGCCGGTGTCTCCGACCCGGAACAGAAACGCAAGATCATCGGCTCGACCTTCATCGACGTGTTCGACGAAGAGGCGAAGAAAATCGGCGGCGCCGAATTCCTCGCGCAAGGCACGCTCTATCCCGACGTGATCGAATCGGTGAGCTTCACCGGCGGGCCCAGCGTCACCATCAAGTCGCATCACAATGTCGGCGGCCTGCCGGCGCGGATGAAACTGAAACTGGTCGAACCGTTGCGCGAATTGTTCAAGGACGAGGTGCGCGACCTCGGCCGCGAACTGGGCCTGCCCAACAGCCTGGTCAGCCGCCATCCTTTCCCCGGCCCCGGCCTCGCCATCCGCATCCCCGGCGACATCACCTTCGAGAAACTCGAAATCCTCCGCAAGGCCGACGCGGTCTATCTCGACGAGATCCGCAGGGCGGGCCTCTACGACGAAATCTGGCAGGCCTTCGCGGTGCTCCTGCCCGTGCGCACCGTCGGCGTGATGGGCGACGGCCGCACCTACGATTTCGTCTGCGGCTTGCGCGCCGTCACGTCGACCGACGGCATGACCGCCGACTCATACCCCTTCGCGCACGAGTTCCTGTCGCGCTGCGCCACCCGCATCATCAACGAAGTCCGCGGCATCAACCGCGTGGTCTACGACGTGACGAGCAAACCGCCGGGCACGATCGAGTGGGAGTAGGGGTTAGACAGTCCGCCTTCCCGAACGGGTATTGAACAATAATGGTTTGAGGAATAGGCGCGGAATATGGTGACTATCCAACAAATCACTCCTGAGTATCTGGCCAAGCTCAGGACCGAATTGGTCGCGCAGTTTCCGGGTGCGAGATTCGGATGGCCTGCAGATGCCAAAACAGCGGCTTTGGATGAGTTGTTGCGTGCTCTTTCGGATGGTCGTGAGGAGGCCATTCAGGAGACGCTTACCGCCCACCCTTACGCCATACAGTACGCTGTCGACTACTCTGGTCATCATGGTATTTGGGCATTTCCAAAGCAGATGATTAAGCCATCTGCAGCAGATGGAACATCGGGATTGATCCCAGACTACTTGATCGTAACACGGTCTTCGCTTGGGTATTTCTGGTACATCATTGAACTCAAGCGTTTCGACGCACAATTCGCGAACGCGGATGGAACCGGCTACAGCAAAGAAGGCCATAAGGCGCTTGCTCAATGCAACGCCTACCTCGCCCATTTTCGAGACTATATTGACACCGTGCGTAGCAATGTTCGCATTCCTGAGTTGATACAGCCCGAAGGGGTAATTTTGTTGATAGGGGATTCAGAAAAGGAAAGTGAAGCTCAGAGGCAGTGCCGCGAGGATTTTGTGCGTAGCAATCCGAAGATCAACGTAGTCAGCTATCGACGCATTATTCGCGGATTGGAAAGTGATCTGCGAGTCCGATCGCAGTCGGCGGGCCAGTGATCGAGTGGGAGTGACCAGATCGTCGCAGCGGTCATGTTGTTGCATCACGATCACAGTGCGCTTAATCCAATGCGGGGAGGAAATTTAGCTGCGCTGTCAACGTAGTCTGCGTAATTGAAGAAGTAGAAGACGCGCCTCGGATTAGAACGGAATTTCGTCGTCCAGATCGGCGCTCGTGGGAGATCGCCCCTTCGAGGCGGTCGGTATTTGACTTGCGGGACGTGGCGGCAGGAGGGGCTGGGGCGACTGGGCTGGCGGAAGTTCGCGCTTCTCATCGTCGATAGCCTTGGCCTCGCCAATCGTATTCATGATTGTGGACACGAGCTTGTGCATGGTCGGGCTATCAGCAAGTTGGGCGATATTGGCGGCGCCGGCCAAGATCGCGACCATGATTCCGGCCAGCATCACCACGTTTACTCGCGGAGTCTCCAGTGCCGCCTCGAACTCCGCGATACGCTTGCGCAACACGGCGCGCCGAGGTTCCGGCATATCCGCCTGATCGATAAGGGTTTTGATGCCGTGAACGTGCTGGCGAAGGCGGTCCTTGATTTTTGCTTCGATTGCGATGGCATCGCGCTTGCTGCGGATGCTGTTATCAAGCAGCAACTGGGCAGCGTAATGGTCGAGGTCAACCTTGAATTCGGCAAATTGTTCGGACCCAAAACCCTTCCGGGTCGGAACAGTCATGCTTGCGAATGGTTCGATCTCATAGCGCTTTGCCACCGCTATGATAGTGTTCATCGCTGTGTGCTGTGCTGATTCGTAGCTATGCCAGTTGTTACCCTGATCGTCGATCGCCCCCAAGGCCTCGGCGAGGTAGGTTTCAGCTCGGCGCAGCACCATCCCGAACGCTGCTCGCGGATCGTCGGGCAGTTCGGCCAAGAACTCCTCGGTCAGGATCTCCATCACGCTCATAAGGGCAGGATAGCAGGCTGGCTCGATTCCAGCTACTTACCGGCTATGCCAAGCATCCGATAATCGCGCGGCGACACGATCCGACCAGATTCGCCTCAGCCTCTCCCAACCACCACAGGCCTCATGATTCGTCTCGATAGCATCAGCAAGCAGCACGGCCATCAGATCCTGTTCATCGACGCGTCGATGGGCGGCGCGTCCGGCGTAGAAGCAGGCGGAAGCCGGGGATAGGGCAAGACGATGTTCGAGAGCTTTGAGACCAAGACTGTCAAAACCTCCGGGGCCACGATACACGCCGTCGTTGGCGGCAGCGGGCCGCCGCTGCTCTTGCTGCACGGCTCGCCGCAGACGCATGTCATGTGGCATAAGGTGGCGCCGCACCTTGCCAAACAATTCACCGTCGTCGCCGTCGTCTGCCTGTACGGTGATGTCAGCCAGTGAAGTCGCCCCGATTGCTTGGGATGACCTCGCTTTACGTTGGAGACCGTGTTTTAGCTTGGGGAGCGCCGCATTCGCCGTCGTACCCGATCGCTTTCCCGCTGGTTGCTATTCTTCTTAAGCTCGCCGAAACTGATCCTCGGCGGATCGCGGAATTCGATCACGCATCGATGCCAATGAATGGGCACGGCCCTCATTCGGCAATCGCGGCATAAAAAGACGACCGAGGAGGAACCCATGCGCGTTTTGTCTATAGCTCTGTTCTTGTCGATGGCGGCGATATCGTCCGTTGCTCACGCGCAAGCGCCAGCGACACCCGATGGGGCAGCGCTCAAGACCTTCACGTCGTCGACCGAGATCGTGGACCTGATCGCGAAAGCGAAGGCCGACCGCAAGAATGGCGAGCCTATGATCGCGGAGCGAATCCTCTCGCTTGCCCCTTATCGGGCGACGCTCGAATACCGCGCCGGGCTCGCGCCGGCCGCGGTTCACGAAAAGGATGCCGAGATGATGGTGGTGCTCGAGGGGAGCGGCAGCATCACGACCGGCGGCACGCTCGTCGACGAGAAGCGCACCAACGCTGCCAATCTCTCGGGCAGTGGGATTGCGGGCGGTACGACGCAGGCGCTGAAAAAAGGCGATGTCCTCATCGTGCCTGAAAAGACGCCGCATCAAACGAAGCCGGCCGACGGTGACGTCCTCGTGCTGATGACCTTCCATGTGCCGCGACCCGTCGGCGTCGTGTGGCCGTGAGTCTCGCCCGCGCGTCGATGGGCGTCCATCCGGTGTAGAAGCAGGCGGAAGCCGGGGATAGGGTAAGACGATGTTCGAGAACTTTGAGACCAAGTCGGTCAGAACCTCCGGGGCCACGATACACGCCGTCGTCGGCGGCAGCGGGCCGCCGCTGCTCTTGCTGCACGGTTCGCCGCAGACGCATGTCATGTGGCATAAATTGGCGCCGCGCCTTGCCGAACAATTCACTGTCGTCGCCGCCGATCTGCGCGGCTACGGCGATTCGAGCAAGCCGCCGGGCGGCGCCCGGCATGAGAATTACGCCAAGCGGGAAATGGCGCTCGACCAGGTCGAGCTGATGCGGCAGCTTGGCTTTTCCCAGTTTCAGTTGGTCGGTCACGATCGTGGCGGCCGCGTCGCGCACCGTCTCGCGCTCGACCATCCGGACGTGGTGAGCCGCCTCGCCGTGCTCGACATCGCACCGACAGCGACCATGTATGCCAAGACCGACCGCCGCTTTGCCACGGCCTATTTTCATTGGTTCTTTCTGATCCAGCCGTTCGATCTGCCGGAACGGTTGATCGGTGCCGATCCGGATTACTACTTTGGCCGTGGCTTTCGCCGCGCGGCCCCCGGCGTGTTCACCGACGAAGCGGTCGCCGAATATACCCGCTGCATGCGCGATCCGGCGGCGATCCATGCGACCTGCGAAGATTATCGTGCGTCCGCCGGCATCGATCTGGAGCATGACGCCGCGGATGCCGACCGCCGAATCGAGTGTCCTCTTCTCGCGTTATGGAGCGCGCGCGGCATCATCGGCGAATTGTTCGGGCCGGTGGAGGCTTGGCGCGACAAGGCGCGCGATGTCCGAGGGCAACCGATCGACTGCGGCCACTTCCTGGCCGAAGAAGCGCCCGACGAGACCCTGGCGGCGCTCCTCGGTTTTCTCGCGGCGTAGCGCTCGATCGAACATGGATTTCGGTGATTTAATTTATCGCCCTCGATCATTCGTGCGAACGGGCAAGTTGCGACAGATCCTTGATGGCTCGTTCGAGCGCCTGCTTGTCGAGACGGTGCGATGAAAGTCTGTAGCCGAGATATGTCCAATAGATGATGCGTGCGCGGGTCGTGGCATGGTTGGTTTCCAATCCGGTCTCGATCAGCAGCGCCCGTAGATAGCTCTCCCGCTTTGCGTCGACCGCAGCGACGGCGGCTTTTGCTTCCGGCGCGGCCGTCGCCCAGGCACGAACGGCGACCTCCAGGCTCGATCGGGCGGTAAAGGCCCGGCGCAACAGCGCTTCGAGACGATCGCCGGCGACGGCCTCGACCTCTGCGACAATCTCCTCCAGCGCGACCTCGCGCCAGCGTTGCAGGACGGCACGGTGGAATTCGCCGACGTCACGAAAGTGCCAGTAGAAGCTGCCGCGCGAGACACCCAGGCTCTTCGCCAGCGAGTCGGCCCTGAGCGCGGTAAAGCCGGCGCCCGCGAGCGCTTTCAGTCCTGCGTTGACCCATTCGGCCGGCCGGAGACGATCGTCGGACATTCTTCCATACACCACTGTATTGACAGGCTGCGGGTACGACTATATACAAACCATACACATATGTATGGATATTCGATGCGAAATCTGCTCCTGGAAACCGCCGGCGTTCTGGCGTTTTTCATATCGATCGCGCATGGCGTTCTGGGCGAGACGAAGATTTTCGCGCGGGCGCAGATCGAGCCGCCGCCGGCGCGGCGCCTGATGCGGCTGGTTTGGCATTGTAGTGCGGTGGCTTGGGGCAGCCTTGCGATCCTGCTCTTCTTTGCGCCTCGGTTTGAGGGTGCGCGCGACAGCATTGTCGCGGTCAGTGTCGTCACCTACGGATTCGGTGCAATCGCCAACGCATGGGCGACGCGCGGCCGGCATATCGGGTGGATGGCGCTGGCCGTCGTGGTCGGCCTTGCCGTGGCGGGACGATAGCGAAGCGGCTTGCCGCGGCAAATCGGCGCAAATGATCAGGCCGGCCGAGGCCGCGCGATTTTTTCGGTACCAAATTCCCGGTGCAAGGTACGCTCTATCTTACTGCCTTAAATTGCTCGGCAAACGAACGGCTAACCCAAGACCGGGCGGATGATTTTGATCCGCCAGGTTCGTTGGATCGAGGCTCCAGAGTGCGGCGAGCGCAATGACGCTCGCTTCGTCGGGAAAAGCACTGGCCCGACCTTCTCGAACAAGCGTCCACGCTTCGCGTGGTGAGGTTCCGTTGGCGATCAGCTCTTGCACCTTGAGATTTTGCTCTTCCGCGACTTCGAAAATCCGTTCGCCGGCATCGACAGGCGACAGGCCATCGAGATTCACGAATCCCAGTTTCGCTTCTTCGGTCGTCTGCTCACCGGCATTCGCCAAGACATCGCCGTCGGCCCAGCTGAAGACACGGATCGGCTTGCCCTCACAGGCGCGCGCCCAAGCGGCGAAGTCGGTCACGCGGTGGCTGCCGAAAAACTGAACGTCGTCGAATCGCTTCTTCAAGCGGGAAAACAACGTATCGAATTTTTCTCCGATGCCTCGTGACGCTTCGGTGGCGACGGGATACGGAAACCACGCGCTTACAGCCACAACCCAACCATTGATCGGCGGCGAGACGAACATCCATGGATCGGATATCGACGAATCGATAGGGGGACACGCAGCCGCAAGGCCGGTCGCCCAGTTTGCCGGCGTTGCCTGACGGATCTCGAGTGCATCGATAACCGAAGCGGGATCGGATGTCTTGATGGCGAACCAGGAAACCTTATATCCGAAGGACTGCGGATGATCGGGCGTCCGGTTGAATGAAGACATGTCAACTTTTCTCTTCCGTCTTCACGCTGAGCTTGCTCGCCCCGTAATAGCCGTAGACCTCGTGCAACAGGGTCAGCACCTCGCTCGCAAGGTCGGTATCGGAGGTCTTGTCGGCCGGATAGGTTTTTGAATAATTCGGCGCGCGCCCCGGATCGGCGAAGCCGGCGCTGTGCAGGCGCGCGATACGCTCGGGCGTCAACACAGCCGCGATCGCCGGCCAGCTGTCGGCTGACTGCGCTTCGCAATAGAAGGCATTGGGTTCCGTCTGGGGCTGGCACTGGATATAGCCCAGCCCCGTGTCGAACACGGCAAAGACGTGACGATGGATATTGATCCTCAGCCGCGTGATCTCGGCGGTGACCATCGGTCCATGGAGTCTGATCAGGTCCGCTGTCGTGCTGTCGGGGCCGAGTTTCTGTGCGGGCTCGTCCTCTTTAGGCTTATAGGCGCAGGCATGTACGGCCGTGGCAGCCATCGATGGCGCATCGTTGATGATGCCCGCAAGGTTTTGTGAGGGCCCGTTGCGCGGCGGACACGCTTGGCTCGCGATCGATTTGGTTTCGATCTCGAGGTTCGGCAGGTCGGCGTCGTAGCCTTGGGCGAGGGCGGCAAGCACCGTGTCGGCGATGGCCTCGGCGGAAATATCCGGGCGGAAGGTCTGAACGTAGTTGCCGAAGCTCGGGTCGAGCGTCCAGCCCATCGCGGCCAAGCGATGGATATGCTCGGGTGTCAGTACGCGGCCCAGCGAGACCTGCATCAAGGCGCCGGCCGCTTCGCAACGCAGGGTCTGGTCGCTCATGCGGCGACACTGCACATATTTATTGCCATCCCAAACCGTGGCGAGGTTGTCGCGGCCCGGTCGGTCGAGGACCCGAATGGCCGAGATCGCGGCGGCGACTTTCTCTTTATCGGCGATTTGGGCCAAAGCGGGATAAGTGGCCATGACCGCCATGACCGGGACCATCACCGCCAGCCGGCCAAAAATTCCTTTGAGCATCATGGTCGGCGCTCCGCGAAAAGTGCTGCGAAGGTTATGAGTTCCTGATATGTTCCGAAACAACCATCATGCGCGGTATTGGTCAAGTCCGATTTTCGCGCGAGCTTTAGCCTCGCGGTTGATTTGGACCATTCAATAGGCTAAATTATTTCCATGCAAATCTCCGTTTCCGACGCCAAAGGCCAACTGACCGATCTCGTCCGCCGGGCCGAGGCGGGGGATGAGGTCGTGCTGACCCGTCATGGCCATGCCGCCGTGCGACTGGTGCCGATCAAGGTCGCGCCCGATCGCAAATCGCGCCGTGCGCTGCTCGAGGCGGCGCGGGCTGCCGGGTCGGCCAAGGCGAAGGCGGGGCCGGATGCGGCGCGCAGCCAGGATTTTCTTTACGGGGATGACGGCCTGCCGGAATGATCGCGGTCGATACCTCGGCCTTGATGGCCATCGTCCTTGGTGAACCGTCGGCCGATGCCTGCATCGCGGCGATCGAAGCCGACGATCATATTCTGATTTCCGCTGGCACCGTGGCCGAGGCGTTGATCGTCGCCGCGCGGCGCAACGTCGGCGCCGAGATCGCGTCCATCATCGACGGGCTCGGCTTCGAAGTCGTGTCGGTCACGCCGGCGGCGGCGCGGCGCATCGGCGATGCCTATGCGGCGTGGGGCAAGGGCATGAAATCGGCCGGGCTGAATTTCGGCGACTGCTTTGCTTATGAAGTCGCGAAGGAACATGCCTGTCGCCTCTTGTATGTCGGCGATGATTTCGCGAAGACCGACATCGAGAGCGTTCTCTGAGCAGGGGTGTCTCCCTGCATCATCAACCAAGACAAATGATCGCAACAACGTCCAGTTAGCACAGGCCTCATGATTCGTCTCGACAGCATCAGCAAGCAGCACGGCCATCAGATCCTGTTCATCGACGCGTCGATGGGCATTCAGAAGGGCGAGAAGGTGGGGCTGGTCGGGCCCAACGGCGCCGGCAAGTCGACGGTTTTCCGGATGATCGCCGGCGAGGAGCCGCCCGACGACGGCAATGTGCTGGTCGATCCCGGCATGACGATCGGCTATTTCAGCCAGGACGTCGGCGAAATGTCGGGCCAGAGCGCGGTCGCGGCGGTGATGGACGGCGTCGGGCCGGTGAGCGCGCTCGCCGCCGAAATGGCGACGCTCGAAGCCGCGATGGTCGATCCGGACCAAGAAGGCGATATGGACGCCATCATCGAGCGCTATGGCGAGGTGCAGGGGCGCTTCCAGGAACTCGACGGCTATGCGCTCGAGGCGCGGGCGCGCGAGGTGCTCGCGGGCCTGAGCTTCAGCCAGGAACGCATGGACGGCGATATCGGCCTGCTGTCGGGCGGCTGGAAGATGCGCGTGGCGCTGGCGCGTATTTTGCTCATGCGGCCCGACGCCATGCTGCTGGACGAGCCGAGCAACCATCTCGACCTCGAAAGCCTGATCTGGCTGGAGGCTTTCCTGAAAGCCTATGACGGCGCGTTGCTGATGACGTCGCATGACCGCGAATTCATGAACCGCATCATCGGCAAGGTCGTCGAGATCGACGGCGGCTCGCTCACCACCTATTCGGGCAATTACGATTTCTACGAACAACAGCGCGCGCTGAACGAGGCCCAGCGCCAGGCGCAGTTCGATCGCCAGCAGGCGATGCTCTCGAAGGAGATCAAGTTCATCGAGCGCTTCAAGGCGCGCGCCTCGCACGCGGCACAGGTTCAAAGCCGCGTGAAGAAGCTCGACAAGATCGAACGGGTGGAACCGCCAAGGCGCCGCCAATCCGTCCAGTTCGAATTCCGCAGCCCGCCGCGCTCGGGCGACGACGTGGCGGGCTTCAAGAACGTCTACAAGGGCTATGGCAATCAGCCGATCTACACCGGGCTCGATTTCCAGGTGCGCCGCAAGGAACGCTGGTGCGTGCTCGGCGCCAACGGCGCCGGGAAATCCACGCTCCTGAAGCTGGTGGCCGGCGCGGTCGTGCCCGAGCACGGCACGGCGCCCGACCAGGGCAGCGTGACGATCGGCAGTTCCGTCCGCATGGGCTATTTCGCCCAGCACGCGATGGATCTTCTGGACGGCGACGACACGGTTTTCGAATCGCTCGACGAATCATTTCCGCAGGCCGGACAGGGGGTGCTGAAATCGCTCGCCGGTTGCTTCGGCTTCTCGGGCGACGATGTCGAGAAACCCTGCCGCGTGCTGTCGGGCGGCGAGAAGGCGCGCCTGGTCATGGCCAAGATGCTGTTCGACCCGCCGAACTTCCTGGTGCTGGATGAGCCGACCAACCATCTCGACATGGCGACGAAGGAGATGCTGGTCGCGGCGCTGGCGGAATTCGAGGGCACCATGCTGTTCGTCTCGCATGACCGTCACTTTTTGGCGGCGCTCTCGAACCGCGTGCTGGAACTGACGCCCGAGGGCGTTCATCAGTTCAGCGGCGGCTACACCGAATATGTCGCACGCACGGGCCACGAGGCGCCGGGGCTTCACCCCGGCGGTTAAGGGAGCTGTTCCAATGAGAGTGCGCGTGGCGGGTTTTTCGCTTTCGATCGACGGTTTCGGCGCCGGGCCCGAGCAAAGTCTCGAAAATCCGCTCGGCAAGCGCGGGACGGAACTGCATCAGTGGTTTTTTGGCACGCGCATGTTCCGGACCATGATCGGTCAGGACGGCGGCTCGGACGGCGTCGATCAGGCCTATGCCCATCGTGCGATGGATGGGTTCGGCGCCTTCATCCTCGGCCGCAACATGTTCGGGCCGATCCGCGGCGATTGGTCGGACGAATCATGGAAAGGCTGGTGGGGCGACAATCCGCCCTATCACGCGCCGACCTTTGTGCTGACGCACCATCCACGCGATCCGATCGAAATGGAAGGCGGCACCACCTTCATCTTCGTGACGGATGGAATTGAGTCCGCGCTCGCGCAAGCAAAGGCCGCTGCCGGCGGAAAAGACGTGAAGATCGGCGGCGGCGTCTCGACGGTGCGGCAATATCTGGCGGCTGGTCTGATCGACGAGCTGCATTTTGCCTTGTCCCCGGTCGTACTCGGGCAAGGCGAAGCGATGTTCGCCGGGATCGACCTGCCGGCGCTCGGCTACCGCGTCACCGAACATCAGGCGACCGAGCACGCCATGCACGTCGTTCTGAGCCGATAGGACGTCACGGTGCGAGCAGGCGGATCTTCAATGAGTGACTCGCCCGCCCGGCTGATCGATACGCGGATCAAGGAGCTCGGCGACTGGCGAGGCGCGATGCTCGGCCATGTTCGCGCGCTCATCAAAGCGGCCGATCCCGACATCGTCGAGGCGTGGAAGTGGCGCGGCGTTCCGGTGTGGGAGCACGCCGGTATCATCTGCACCGGCGAGACCTACAAGGCAGTCGTGAAGCTGACCTTCGCCAAGGGCGCGTCGCTGGCGGACCCGTCAGGCCTCTTCAATGCAAGCCTCGACGGCAACACGCGTCGCGCCATCGATATCCACGAGAACGACAAGCTCGACGACAAGGCATTGAAGGCGCTGATACGCGCCGCCGTGGCGCTGAACACGGCGAAGCGTGCGCCGGCAGCCGCCCGGAAGAAACCGACGAGCACTTGAGAGAATAGCCGTGTCCAAAGCCACGCGCGCGACCCGCATGTTGGAGCAGGCGGGAATCGCCTTCACCGTGCATAGCTACGATTACGATCCGAATGCCGACAAGATCGGCCTGCAGGCGGCGGCGGCTTTGGGCGAGACGCCGCAGCGCGTGCTGAAGACGTTGATGGCGCTGGTCGACGGTAAGCCCGTGTGCGTCATCGTGCCGTCCGATCGCGAAGTCTCGATGAAGGCGCTCGCCGCGGTGTTCGGCGGCAAGGCGGCATCGATGATGAAGCCGGCTGAGGCCGAACGCCTCTCCGGCTACAAGGTCGGCGGTATCAGCCCCTTCGGCCAGATGCGCGCGCTGCCGAGCGCGATCGAGGAACAAGCGATGGCGCACGAACTTGTCTATATCAATGGCGGTCAGCGCGGCTTGCAGGTACGGCTCGATCCGCAAGAGGCGGCGCGGCTTTTGAAGGCGATCGTGGCAACGCTGGTGGCATAGGGCGGCGCGGCGCGGGAAAGCGATGCTTTGATCCAGATCAAGGCATGGGATTGTCAGATCGCCTATTGTTCATTAAACTCATTCCAAACTAGCGGCCCTGGCTGGACCGCTCTGCAAAACGGCCGAACAGAAGCGGAGAGCGACATGGACACAAAATCGGATGACCAGAGCGCCGGCAAATGCCCGGTCATGCACACGAAGGCGGGGAGGGTCAACCAGGGCTGGTGGCCGAACCAGCTGAATGTTCAGGTCCTGCATCACAATTCCACCTTGTCCGACCCGATGGGCAAGGCGTTCGATTACGCGGCGGCGTTCAAGAGCCTCGATCTCAACGCGGTGATCAAGGATCTCCATGCGTTGATGACGGATTCGCAGGACTGGTGGCCGGCCGATTTCGGCCATTACGGCGGCCTGTTCATCCGTCTGGCGTGGCACAGCGCGGGCACCTATCGCATCGCCGATGGGCGCGGCGGCGCCGGCGCCGGGCAACAGCGTTTCGCGCCGCTCAACTCCTGGCCCGACAACGCGAATCTCGATAAGGCCCGCCGCCTGCTCTGGCCGATCAAACAGAAATACGGCCGCGCCATCTCCTGGGCCGATCTCTTTGTTCTCGCCGGCAATGTCGCGCTCGAATCGATGGGCTTCAAAACCTTCGGTTACGCCGGCGGCCGCGCCGACGTGTGGGAACCCGAAGAACTCTATTGGGGTCCGGAAGGCACCTGGCTGGGCGACGAACGCTACAGCGGCGAACGCGAACTCGAACAGCCACTCGGCGCGGTGCAGATGGGCCTGATCTACGTCAATCCGGAAGGACCGAACGGCAAGCCCGATCCGGTCGCCTCGGCCAAGGACATCCGCGAGACCTTCGCCCGCATGGCGATGAACGACGAAGAGACGGTGGCGCTGATCGCCGGCGGCCACACCTTCGGCAAAACCCACGGCGCCGGCGATCCGTCCTTGATCGGTCCGGAGCCGGAAGGCGCCGACATCGAGAACCAGGGCCTCGGCTGGAAGAGCAAGCACGGCACGGGCATCGGCGCGGACGCGATTACCGGCGGACCCGAAGTCACCTGGTCGCAGACGCCGACCAAATGGAGCAATCACTTCTTCGACAATCTGTTCAAATACGAATGGGAGCTGACGAAGAGCCCGGCCGGCGCCCAGCAATGGACGGCGAAAGGCGCCGACGCGACGGTTCCCGACGCGTTCGATGCGGGCAAGAAGCATGTTCCGACCATGCTGACCACCGACCTCGCGCTGCGCTTCGATCCGGCCTACGAAAAAATCTCGCGGCGCTTCTACGAGCATCCGGATCAGTTCGCCGATGCCTTTGCTCGCGCATGGTTCAAGCTGACGCATCGCGACATGGGTCCGATCGTCCGCTATCTCGGCCCCATCGTGCCGAAGGAAGAACTGATCTGGCAGGACCCGATCCCCGCCGTCGATCATCCGCTGATCGGCGCGCCGGATATCGCGGCGCTGAAAGCGAAAATCCTCGCCTCGGGGCTTTCCGTGTCGCAGCTCGTCTCGACCGCCTGGGCGTCGGCGTCGACCTTCCGCGGCTCCGACAAACGCGGCGGCGCCAACGGCGCGCGCATCCGCCTCGCCCCGCAAAAAGATTGGGCGGTGAACCAGCCGGCACAGTTGAAAACGGTGCTCGATAAGCTCGAGGCGATCCGCACGGACTTCGGCAAGAAAGTCTCGCTCGCTGATCTGATCGTGCTGGGCGGTGTCGCGGCCATCGAGAAGGCGGCGAAGGATGCGGGGCTCGCGGTGACCGTGCCCTTCACGCCCGGCCGCATGGATGCCTCGCCGGAGCAGACCGATGCGCATTCCTTCGCGCCGCTCGAACCGGTCCATGACGGGTTCCGCAACTATGCTCGCGGCAAGTCGCTGATGGCGCCGGAAGAAGCCCTGGTGGATCGGGCGCAACTGCTGCGGCTGACCGGGCCGGAGATGACGGTGCTAGTCGGCGGCCTGCGCGTGCTCGGCGCGAATGCCGGGCAATCGAAGCACGGCGTCTTCACCGCCAAGCCCGGAACGCTGACCAACGACTTCTTCGTCAACCTGCTCGACATGGGCACGGAGTGGCAACCGCTCGCCGGCGCCGACCGAGTCTACGAGGGGCGCGACCGCAAGACGAAGACGCTCAAATGGACCGGCACCCGCGTCGACCTGATCTTCGGCTCGCATTCGCAACTGCGTGCGCTCGCCGAAGTCTATGCCTGCGCCGATGCGAAAGAGAAGTTCGCGCAAGACTTCGTGGCGGCGTGGACCAAGGTGATGAACCTCGATCGTTTCGATCGCGCCTGATCGCGGCGGTTTCAGGCGAAGCGCTGTGGCTTTCGAGAGCGTTTGACGACGCGCTCGGTCTGCAGCGGCGCGAGTTTCTCGATCAGAAATTTGCCGAGCACCTCGACGCGTTTCGGCAGCGGTCCTTCGGGCGGCGTTACCCAGTAAACCGCGCCCAACGGGATCGACCAGTCCGGCAGTAATCTTTCGAGCCGGTGGGATTCGATCGCCTCGCGCAGGAAAAATTCCGGCAGGATACCGATCCCGGTACCCGCGAGCAGCGCCGGCATCATCGCGTCGCCGTTATTCACGCGCAGCGGACCCGAGGGCCGCACGCTGAGGGATTGACGCCCCTTCGTGAAGCGCCAGATCTCGGTGTTCGTGGCATAGCTGTAGCCAATGCAGCGGTGCGCGGTGAGATCGAGCGGGCGTTCGGGTCTCCCGTGTCTGTCGAGGTAAGCGGGCGATCCGACCAGGTAGCGCGGCATGTCGCACAGTCGCTGTGCGACGAGCGAGGCGCCGGGCTCGACGGCGATGCGGATCGCCGCGTCGAAACCTTCGCCGATCACGTCGGTCATCGCGTCGCTCAAATGCAGATCGATCGATATCTCGGGGAAGGTGGCCAGGAACGCCGGCAGCAGCGGCGCCACTTGCACCATGCCGAAGGACATGGGCGCTGTCAGACGAACCAACCCACGCGTCGATCCGGCCTCGGCCTGAACGACATCCTCGGCTGCTTCGCCCTCGGCAAGGATATGGGCGGCGCGTCCCACCAGCTGTCGTCCGGCATCGGTCAACGCGAAGCGGCGCGCCGTGCGGATGATCAGCCGCGCGCCGAGCCGTGACTCGATCCGGCCGACCGCCTTCGACACGGTCGCTTTCGAAAGCTGCAATGCCGCCGCCGCCTCGGCGAAGGAGCGACATTCGACCACCTTCGCGAAAATGGCGAGTCCTTCAAGATCGGGCAGTTTGGCCATGGTTATAAATTTCGAAACCTTGGGTTTCCAGAGTTTCTATTTCTGAATTCATTGCCTGTCCATAGAATCCATCGGCGGGATTGCGACGCCGCGCGATCGCGGCGGAACGCGATCCGCCATGGAGGAAAGCCGTCCGGGGAGAACCCAATGGAGTTGCGAACACCGGGAGTGAGAAAGTATCCCGCAACATCGGGGTTGCTCGCGTCGTCCGCTGGGCTCGGGTGGTCCACCTTATCCGTGGAACTCCGATCGCATGGGATCAGCGAAGCGCCGGCAATCGTTCCGCAACACGTGGAAATTTGCCTGGTCGTTGCCGGTAACGAGGACGGTCTCGTCCGGCGAACGGGCGTGGGGCTTGTCCAAGAGGCGATGCCGAAAACCGGCGCGATCTGGTTGAGCCCGGCCGGGCTTGGCAAGGCGATGGCGATCACCGCACCCATCCCGCAAACCTTGCATCTCTACCTGCCCATCGCGCTGTTCGATCGATTGAACGACGATTTCAATCTTCCGGTCGCCCCGGCCCATTCGATCCGCTATGCCGCGGGCGTTCGCGATGAGGTGATCGAGCAGATCGGACGTTCCATTCTTTCCGAGCTCGACAACAAGGCGGCCGTCAGCCGCATGTATGTCGACACGGCCTCTCTGACCCTTGCGGCCAGGCTTCTCCACAAACATTGCGATCGTGGCGTCTGCGCGCCGACTGAGTCTTCCGCGCACAGTATCGATCATATCCGGCTTCGCCGCGTCCTCGATCATATCGCGGCCAACATCGAGGACGAGATCACGCTGGACGATCTCGCCGGAATCGCGGGTTACAGCCCGTTTCATTTCGCGCGTAAGTTCACGCTCGCCATGGGCGTCCCGCCGCATCGGTACATAAGCCGCATGCGGCTGGAGAAGGCGATGGCCGAATTGGCGGCGGGCAGATTGCCGCTCGCGGAGATCGCGCTCAACGCGCATTTCGCCTCGCAGGCGAGCTTTACGCGCGCGTTTCATCGCGCCGCCGGCATGACCCCCAAGGAATATCGGCGCCGACGACGCTAACGATACCGGGGAAGCAAGAACGGCAAAGAAATCCGCAAGCACGGGAAAGACGAAACGAGCGGCAGCGCTCACGCTACGACCTCCCGCGATCGAAGAGGTGTTGGTGATGAACGCTCAAACATCGGAAGAAGCCCGCAACGAACAGGCGATCCGAACCCTCTATTCGCTGGCGGAGGGCAACGCGAAAGACACGTCCCGTTTCGTGTCGCAATTCACCGACGACGGATATTTTTACGACGTGGGCGCGGGAAAGAAATATTTCGGTCGCGAAATCGGCCTGACCGTCGACGTCTACGCGGCGGCATTTCCGGACATGCATCGGGAACTCTATTCCATCCGAAGCTTCGGCGATCATGTGCTGGTGGAGCTGTCGCTCAACGGGACGCACAAGGGCGATCTGGTGATTCCGCCGGGCACGATCTCGCCCACGGGGAAGGAAATCCACGCCCCGTGCTGCGACGTGTTTCGCTTGAAGGACGGCAAGGTCTTCTCGTTTCACTGTTACGTGGCCGTCCCCATTCTGTTGGAGCAACTCGGCATTTTCATGAATCTTCAGGCGGCTCTCAAACGCTGATCGGTCGTCCTTGCCATGGAAGCCAAATATTTTCTGATCTTTCTGAATTCGATTCCCGGCAAAGCGTTGACGCCGGACGTCGTGAGCCGCCACGCCGCGCATCTGAAGGAGCTTGATGAGGCGGGCAAACTCGTTCTGGCGGGACCGATCCCGGAACGGATGGGCGGCCTCATCGTACTGCGCGTCGCGAGCCTCGCCGACGCGAAAGCGATAGCCGAGGAAGATCCAATGATCCGAGGCGCCTACCAGACCTATGAACTCGGCACTTGGCTCATGAGCAACCGTCAAAACAACTATCAACCCAGTTTCCCGCCGGAGTCCCGCCCGTGAGTGCACCCATTCGCATCGGCTATTGCCTGTCGCTGACCGGCCCGCTCGCCTCGAACGGCAACACCGCCCGTCTCGCCCATCGGATTTGGGAACAAAACGTCAATCGCGCCGGCGGACTGCTCGGGCGACAGGTCGAGATGGTCTGCATCGACGACGCGACCAATCCGAAGCTGGTGCCCGATATCTACAAGCGGCTGCTCGATGTCGAGAAAGTCGATCTGCTGATCGGCGGCTACGGCGACAATTCCGTCGCACCGGCCATGCCGCTCGTCATGGAGCGCCAGCGTTATCTCGTCGGCTTGATGGCGCTCGCGGTGAATGCATCGCTCAACTACCCGAATTATTTCGTGATGATCCCGACCGGTCCGCGTCCCGTCGAAGCCCTGACCGAGGGCTTCTTCAGCCTGGCGGCCAATCAGTCCCCGAAGCCGCAGACGATGGCGATCCTCGCCGCTGACGCACCGTTCTCGAAAGCCCCGGTTCAGGGCGCGAAGGCGCATGCTGAAAAGCATGGGTTCAAACTGGTCTCCGAAATGCTCTATCCGCTCTCGGCGGCCGACCTGAGTTCCTTCATCCGCGACCTGCAGCCGGTCAATCCGGACATCCTGTTTTTGTGTGCGTACCTCAACGATTCGGCGGCGCTGTTGCGCGCCATCGATGCGGTCGGGCTCGCGCCGAAAATGGTCGGCGGCGCGATGATCGGTCCGCAGAACGGCGCGATCAAGGCGCAGCTTGGTCCGCTGCTGAACGGGCTCGTCAATTACGAGTATTGGCTGCCGGTGCCGAAGATGATGTATCCCGGCGTCGCCGACATGATCGCGGAATACCAATCGCTCGCCGAAGGCACGGGTGCCGATCCGCTGGGCTACTACGTCGCCCCACAGGCTTACGCGCAGATGCAGGTGGTCGAACAGGCCATCGTCGGCACGAAGTCGCTCGATGACGCCAAGCTCGCCGAGTTCACGCGCGCGACCTCGTTCAAGACGGTTGTCGGCGACGTCAAATTCGGCCCCGGCGGCGGCTGGTCCGAGGCGCGCGTCCTGACGGTGCAGTACCAGAACATCCGAAGCACCGGCCTGGCGGATTTCAAGGAGCCCGGCACGCAAGCGGTGGTGGGGCCGTCGAGCCTCGCCTCGGGCGCGCTGATCTATCCCTATGCAAAAGCGAAACGGAAAGCGTGAGGCACGACAAAATGCTCAAAATTGCCATCATCGTCGGCAGCACGCGTCCGGGCCGGGTCGGCGAAGCGGTCGCCAAATGGGCACACGACCTCGCGCGTCAGCGCACCGACGCCACGTTCGAACTCGTCGATCTCGCGAGCTTCAATCTGCCGCTGCTCGACGAACCCGTGCCGGCATCGTCGGGCCAGTACGGCCGTCCGCACACCAAGGCCTGGGCGGCGGCGATTGCCTCCTACGACGGCTTTGTCTTCGTGACGCCCGAGTACAACCACGGTATTTCGGGTGCGCTCAAGAACGCGATCGACTTCCTCAACCGCGAATGGGCCAACAAGGCGGCGGGCTTCATCGGCTATGGCGGCATGATGGGGTCGCGGGCGGTCGAGCATCTGCGGGCGGTGATGGGGTCGCTTCAGGTCGCCACGGTCCTGCCCCAGGTCGGATTGTCGTTGTTCACCGACTTCGAGAAGTTTTCCGTTTTCAAGCCGACCGAGTTGCAGACGAAGAGCCTCGCCACGCTGCTGGATCATGTGGTGGCCTGGAGCAGCGCGTTCCGGGCCCTGCGCGACAACGGAAATCGCCCTTTGGGCGTATAAGCGCCGATGTCGGGCCGGCTCGACGGCAAGGTGTGCATCATCACCGGGACGGGCGGTTCCATCGGCCGCGAAGCCGCCATCGCGTTCGCCCGCGAAGGGGCGTCGGTCGTCGGGTGCGATCTGAATTCCGACGCGGCAGAGGAAACCGTCGACCACGTTCGCCGCGCCGGCGGAACGATGGTCTCGCTGCACCCGTGCCGCCTGACCGCGCCCGCCGAATGCCGGGCGCTGGTCGATCTCGCGGTACAAAGCTTCGGGCGGATCGACGTGTTGTTCAACAACGCGGCGATGGCCTATTTCAACTGGCTCGAGGACATCTCGGACGAGGAATGGAACCGCGATCTTCGCGAAGAGATCGACCTGGTGTTTTTCCTCACCCGCGCGGCATGGCCGCATTTGAAGGCGAGCCACGGCACGGTCGTGAACACCGCCTCGCTCAACGGCACACTCAGCTTCAAGACGCTCGGCTCGCTGGCGCACACCACCGCCAAGGCGGGGATCATCGGCATGACGCGGCAATTGGCGATGGAGGGGCGTGCGCACGGGATCAGGGCCAATTCGATTTCACCTGGCTTGATCGAAACCAACCAGACGCGCGCGCAGTTGAAGGACCCGGAATGGGCGGAGGCGATGCTCGGCAAGACGCTGCTCGGCCGTCTCGGCCGGCCGCCGGAAGTGGCGAACGTGGCGCTGTTCCTGGCGTCGGACGAAAGTTCCTACGTAACGGGCATCGACATCGTGGTCGACGGTGGCATGAAGGTTTGGTGAGGGGCGAGCCGCGTCTCATGCAAACCGCTTCAGCTTCTGATACCGCTTGATCACCCGCTCGCGCTGCAGGGCTGAGAGTTTCTGGATCCAGAAGATCCCGTCGAGCTGATCGATCTCGTGCTGGTGACAGACGCTGAGCAGGCCGTCGGCTTCTTCGCTGTGCTCGGCGCCGTTTAGATCCTGATAGCGCACCCGGATCTGCGCCGGGCGCTCGATTTCGGCGACGACGCCGTTCATCGAGATGCTGCCTTCCTGCTGGCGGACGAGCGTGGGCGAGGCCCAGACGATCGTCGGATTGACGTAGGTCCGCGCTTCGCTGTCGTCCGAAAGTTGCAGCACCACGAGCCGTTTCGAAACCCCGATATGCGGCGCGGTGATGCCGATGCCCGATGCCGCACGCATCGTCTCGAGCAAATCGGCCGCGAGCGTGCGCAGGCCTTCGTCGAAAACCGTCACCGGTTCGGCGATAGTGCGCAGACGCTTGTCGGGATATGTCACGATCGGCTGGATGGTCATGATGCTTGCTCTCGCGCGGCTATGGTGCGTTGGGGTCGCGCACGGTCAGGGTGAAACCGGCATCGCGAATGCTGCGCATCACCTGGCGCGCATGGTCCTCGTCGCGGGTCTCGATGGTGAGGCCGAGGCGCGCGGCGCTGGCCGAGAGGTCCATGGCGAAACGGCTGTGCGACACTTCGAGGACATTGGCGCCTTCGGCGGCGCAGATGCCCGACACCGCGTGCAACTGGCCCGGCTTGTCGGGCATCTCGATGTCGAGCGTCAGGACGCGGCCCGAGCGCACCAGGTCGCGCATCAGCACCGATGACAGCAGGCGCGAATCGATGTTGCCGCCCGACAGCAGCAGGCCGACTTTCTTGTCCTTGAACGTGTCGGGGTGTTCGAGGAGCGCCGCCAACGGCGCCGCGCCGGCGCCTTCGGCGACGATCTTGTCGAGGTTGGCGAACATGCCGATGGCGCGTTCGATATTGGTTTCGCTCACGGTGACGATCTCGCGCACCAGCTTGCGCACGATGGCGATTGTCTTGTCGCCGACGCTTTGCACGGCGATGCCTTCGGCCAGGGTCGATCCGCCGCACGGGCGCTTGCTGTCGCCGAGCGCATTGATCATCGCGGGATAGAGCGCCGCCTCCACGCCGACGATCGCGATGTCGGGATCGATGCTTTTGGCCGCCAGCGCCACGCCGGCGATGAGCCCGCCGCCACCGACCGGGATCACCAGCATGTCGAGCCCCGGCGCGTCCGCCATGAACTCGAGCCCGACCGTGCCTTGCCCGGCGATGACCTCTTCGTCGTTATAGGGATGGATCATTGTCAGGCCCTTTTCCTTCGCGATCCGTTCGCCCGCCAGCGCCGCGCCGGTGAAATCGTCGCCTTCGATCACCACCGTCGCGCCATAGTCGCGGGTCTTGCGGATCTTCACGAAGGGCGTGCCCTTGGGCATGACGATGGTGGCCGCGATGCCGAGCTTGGCCGCATGATAGGCCACGCCCTGCGCATGATTGCCCGCCGACATGGCGATGACGCCCGCCGTTGCCTGCGCGGCGGTGAGCGTCGTGAGCTTGGCGATGGCGCCGCGCGCCTTGAACGCGCCGGTGTGCTGCATGTTTTCGTATTTCACGAAGACCTGGGCGCCGGTGGCCCGCGACAGGGCGTCGGACAGCAGCGTCGGCGTATGGACGATGCGGCCTTCGATGCGCGAAGCGGCTTCGCGCACGGCATCGGCGGTCAGGGGGATCGGCTGAGCGGTAGCAGTCATGGCAACGGACCTTTCGGACTAACGGAAAACAGACAGGCAGGCGCGGACGATCCGATTCTTAGAGAATCGGGCTCGTAATTCGGCTGCGTGCGATCCGTTGCATCATGATGGAGGTGACATATCAGCCGGCCGGGCCGGCGGCAAGCGCCGCGCGGGGGCCGATGACGGTGTCGATCAGGGTGGGCACGCGCGCCTGCGCAAACGGCGCGTTGGTCATCAACCGGCAAAAGAAGATCGCGCCGAGCAACGCGAACGCGGCGACCTCCGGATCGATGCGCGGCGGGAAATCACCCGTGGCGATGCCGGCGGCGATCAGCGCGATGGTCGGCTTGCGCGCCTCGGCCTGAAAATGGTGATGAAACCGCCGCACCGCGCGATCGCGCTCGGCGCCCTCGATGAGCGCCGGCAGGCAGGCCGAGAAGGGTGAGTCCGCGACGACATCGGCGACATGGCGCAGCACGCGCTCGAGCTTCTCGCGCGGCGAGCCGGTCGTGACGTCGGGGTCGCGCTGCGCCTGCAATAGTTTGAACGCGTCGGCGATCAGCGCGATCTTGTCCGCCCAGTGGCGATAGATCGTCGCCTTGCCGACGCCGGCGCGGCGCGCGATCGATTCGATGGCAAGCCCGCCGTAACCCTCTTCGCTCAGCTCGTCGAGCACTGCCTCCAGGATCACCTGGCGCGAACGCTCGATGCGCGGATCGACAACCGGCTTTGCCCGCGCGCGAACCTGCAGCTCAGGCAATGCCGGCTTTCGAGCCCGATCCCGGCGCGCGATAGGCCGGCGAGTTCACCTGAAACAGCTCGACGAGATTGCCCGACGGGTCTTCCAGCAGGATCTGCTTGCCGCCGGTGCCTTGAACGACGTCGCTGCGAAAGCGGCAGTTGGCCGCCTTGAGCCCGGCGATCGTGCCGTCCAGATCGTCGACCACGAGATGGATGCGGTTCCAGCCGCCGGGGACTTGCTGTTCGCCCGACTTCATCGCCGCGCCGCCGCCGACGCCGGGGGACGGCTTGGTGAGATAGAGATGCATGTCCCCGCGCGAGATTTCGGCAAAGCCCGGCGCCGGGTGCATCTCGACCTTGAAACCGAGATGCTGGCCGTAAAAGCCGATCGCGGCATCGACGTCGTTGACGATATAGCGAAAGCACGCGGCCATGATGGACCTCCCTTGTCGGTTCGTCTGGAACGTATTCGTCTCGTAGCGAGACGTCAACGTCTCGTTGTCGCCGGCTTTCGCCGGGGCCCCGCGCGACTTCTGCGTCCGATCTGATAAACTGCCCCCGATAAAAGAGGGGGAGGCCGCCATGCCCGATTCGAATTCCGTCGTCGCGCCGATGCCGCGTGTTGCCCCGCCGAGCCCGGCCGAGGCGGCCGAGCGTCTGGCCCTGAAGCGCCGCTTCCCGACCTCGGCGGATCTGCGGGCGCATGCCAAGAAAATCCTCCCGAATTTCGCCTATGAGTATTGCGATGGCGGCGCGGGCGGATCGGACACCGGCATCGCGCGCAACAACAACGCGTTCGACGCGATCGAGATGGTGCCCCGCTATGGCACGGTGGTGTCGCCGCCGCCGGCCGATTGCATCTTGTTCGGCCGGCGTTACCGGGCGCCGATCGGCGTCGCGCCGGTAGGCGGGCCGGGCACCGTCTATCCCGGCGCGGAAACCCATCTGGCCAAGGCGTGCCAGGCGGCGGGCGTGCCTTATACGCTGGGGCTCCTCTCCGGCATCACCCTCGACGAGGCGGCGCGCCTCGCGCCCGACGTGTTGTGGTTTCAGCTCTATCGCTTCGCGCGCAACGATCATGCGATCGGCTTCGATCTGGTGAAGCGCGCCGAGGCGGCCGGGGTTCACGTCCTGATGCTGACCATCGACACGCCGATCCGCACCACGCGCACGCGCGAGGTGAAAAGCGGCATCGTCGCGCCGTTCCGCCTGACCACGCGGTTGAAGCTCGACGCGCTGTCCTCGCCGCATTGGACGCGCGCGCTGATCCGCAGCGGCATTCCGCGCTTCGTCAACCTCAACCCCTATATGGGCGGCGATACCAGCATCGAGGCGGCGGCGGCGTTCCAGCAGCGCGAAGGCGGCGGCGCTTTTCAGTGGGACGAGGTCGCGCGCTATCGCGACAAGTGGAAAAAGCCGCTGCTGGTGAAGGGCGTGCTCCATCCCGAGGACGCGGAAAAATGCGTGGCGCTGGGCCTCGACGGCATCGTCGTCTCCAATCATGGCGGCCGCCAGATCGACGCGCTGCCGGCGCCGATCGACACGCTGCCGGTGATCGCCTCGGCGGTCGGCAAGAAAATGACCATCCTCTATGACAGCGGCGTGCGCACCGGCGTCGATGTCGCGCGGGCGATCGCGCTCGGCGCTGATGGCGCGCTCGCCGGCAAGCCGTTCCTCTGGAGCCTCGGCGCGCTGGGCGAAAAGGGCCCGGCCCATCTGATCGAGACCTTCATCGATGAGTTGCGCGCGACGTTGGGCCAGCTCGGCTGTCCGACGGTGCCCGACCTGCGCAACGTCGCCGTCCGCCATCCCGGCGCCTGGCGCCCGGCGGACTTCGCCGCCCGCGGTTGAGGGACCCTGCGGCCCCAAATCTCACGCCGAAAATTAACGTTTGTTGACTATAATGGCCCCCGAGCGATCGAATGCATCGCCGGGGAGCGAATCGAGCCTGCTGGACGTGATCCGCGCGCGGCGTGTTGCCGTGGGCGAACCGTTATGTGGGGGCTACCATGGCAGCAGGCAAAACCGGTCCGATCGACGCAACCTTGATTCCGGGCGACGGCGTCGGTCCCGAAATCGTCGAGGGCGTGAAACTGGTCCTCGACGCGATGGGCTCGCCCTTCGCCTGGGACGTCCAGTTGGGCGGCATGGCCGCGGTTGCCGCGGGCCAGGATCAGCTTCCCCAGGCGACGCTCGATTCCATCCGCCGCACCCGCCTCGCCCTCAAGGGCCCGCTGACCACGCCGATCGGCGGCGGGTTCCGCTCGGTCAATGTCCGCCTGCGCGAGGAGTTTCAGCTCTACGCCAATGTCCGTCCGGTGCGCACCATCATCCCCGGCCAGCGCTTCGAGAACATCGACCTCGTCCTCTTCCGCGAGAACCTTGAAGGCTTCTATGTCGGGTTCGAGCACTACATCCCGGTCGACGGCGATCCGCATGCGGTCGCGATGGCCTCGGGCGTCAACAGCCGGATCGGCGTCGAGCGCGTCATCCGCTATGCCTTCGAATACGCGGTGAAGAACAAGCGCAAGAAGATCACGATCGTCCACAAGGCGAACGTCCTGAAAATCCTCTCCGGCCTCTTCCTCGAAGTGGGGCAGGCGATCGCCAAGGAATACGAAGGCCGAATCGAGGTCAACGACCGCATCATCGACGCCTGCGCGATGCTCCTCGTGCTCGACCCGTGGCAGTTCGACGTGCTGGTCACCTCCAACATGTTCGGCGACATCCTCTCGGACGAGATGGCGGGCCTCGTCGGCGGCCTCGGCCTCGCGCCCGGCGCCAATATCGGCAAGGACGCCGCGATCTTCGAGGCCGTCCACGGCTCGGCCCCCGATATCGCCGGCAAGGGCATCGCCAATCCGGTCTCGCTCCTGCTCGCGGCGGGTCTCATGCTGGAACATGTCGACCGCCTCGACCTCGCCACGAAGCTGCGCGCCGGCATCGACGCCGCGATCGTCCAGGACAACGTGCGCACCCGCGACATGGGCGGCAAAGCCTCGACGATGGAGTTCGCGCAGGCGATTGCGAAAAGGGTGTAGGGGGTAACCCCTTGAATCTTGAACGCCTCTCCTTGAGGTAAGGGGAAAGAATGCGTGGCGGCAGGGTCACTCATTCAATGCCGCTAGCGCGGAAATTGTTGCAAGCGTTGCCGCGATGAGTTCAGTATCGAGGCTGAACAATGAAATAAGATGAAGGCTGGCTGCAAGGACGGCGAGCCATTTATTCTGCTTCATTTAGACGGTTCTTTCTCTCTTTCTCTCTTTCGTGATTGCGACCAGCTTGATTGCGCCAATCAAAGCTAGAGAGATTTCGCCAGAAAAAAATGCGGACTAGGGACGGAAAAAATGCGGAAAAAATGCGGAAATGACTGAGCAAAGTTTCGGCCAAGCGTTGGGGCAGCTGATCTACCGCAAGCGCAAGGCGGCTGGACTAACTCAGATGCAGTTAGCAGAGGATGCGTTCAACGATTCGGGAAAAACTAGACGCGTCAGTGAATTAGAAAATGGAACTGTCGCGAATCCACACCTCAAAACCATCGATCCTATTATTAACTACTTGAGGATTTCCGATTCGGAATTAGCTGAATGTGCTCAGCAAGCAATTTCTCGCCCAGATACAGATCTAGATCGCGCTTACAGAGAGGCTAGAAATTTAATTGATGCAGTTGCAAAGCAATTTGAGCATTCAAAACCAACTGCCTCGCTAAGTGAACTTGATGAATTTCTTCGCGGTAAGGCGAAGGAGTGGTCGTCTCTTCGAACGCGAATCGAGGCTATAGATGTTCCCGAACACGAACTTGCGGATTTGAAGTCTGCTGCTAACAGGGCGTTGTCCGAGGGCGATTTTGACCAAGTCGATTTATTGCTATCGAAAGCAGAGGACAACTATCAGAGGAATCGCACACTATTCGAAGTTCGAAAACATGCCGAAATCCGGATCACTCGCGGCGATAATAGTTTGCTTCGAGGAAATCCTGATACCGCATTGAATTTCTATCTTTCGGCAGCAGAATTCTTTCGCCCGTTCGACGAGAATGAAATGGTAGAAATTCTCACGCGAATGGCCGGGCAGGTGTACGAGATCGCGAGACGTTCGTTCGATCCGCCGTTCTTTGTCTCTGCACGTCTTTTGGAAGTTCTGGTCGGTGTTCCTGCTTTGAAGAACAATCCTGAAGAAATGGCAGGGGCACATTACAGGCTTGGGCTTATATATCGTAACCAAAGCGAACGAAGTTCCAGTACCGGAGATTTAGAGAACGCGATTACCCACACAAAGATCGCTTTGTCTAATATGACCAAGGGCAAGCGCATTTTTGAATGGGTATCTGCGCAAATCAATTTGGCGAATTGCCTCAAACAACGGGGTAAGAGAACCTCGGTTCAGTCCGATTTGCGAGAGGCTGTTGGTATTTTGCGCGACGCCCGAACGATGCTTGAGGGGAACGCGGAATCGGCAAGCTTAGTACCTCATGTTTGTAACAATTTGGGTGCTGCCATACTAGACCTGCACGACGTTGACGAAACGAGCCCAATAGAATTCCCCTTAGATCAGGCAATTGATGCGTTTGCAGCGGCGGTGAAAGCTAGCGAGGAGCTCTTCGACCCAGAAACATGGGCTGCGGCCAAAACAAATATTGGCGGTGTGTTAGCAGAGAAGGCTAGTGTTGACGGCATTGAAGACGGCGCGAAGAACTTTTTGAGAATACGAGCAATCTCCGAATACTCTGCTGCTGCGGAGTCATATTCCTGTGTGGCCTTTCCAGTGCAGTTCGCGAGTGTGCAACTGCGCCTGGCTCGCCTCTTGTTTGAGCACGCGATCGATAATAGCCAGTTAGCTGAGATTTATTTGTTTCGATCAATTCAATCATATCAAGCCGCCGCCAGTTATTTTACCGAGAGCCGCAATCCTTCTCAGTGGGGAAGAATCCAAAAAAAATTGGGGGATATATTCTTTGTACACGCCCAATTGGATAATGTTGAGAGCGCGCAATCTGACTGCGATTGCGCGATAAATTTCTATCAGGAAGCTTTACGTGTTTTCGAAGCTGGTTCTGAAGAAGTCAAGGTGTGTGAACACGCAATTAAGAGCGTTCAATCGATCGCGGCAAGCTTGGCAGGTTAAGCTTGGCGAGCAGTTTACTTTAAACTTTGTATGAGGGATGCCAGTCCAATGCCTACCCCCAAACCCGTCACCATCTATGGCATCAAGGCCTGCGACACGATGAAGAAGGCGCGGACCTGGCTCGATGCCAACGGCACTGCCTATCGCTTCCATGACTACAAGGTGGAAGGGATCGATGAGGCGCGGCTCGCGGCGTGGGTGAAGAAGCTCGGCTGGGAGGTTCTGCTCAACAAGTCGGGCACGACGTTCCGCAAATTGCCGGATCGCGCGAAAGCGGGGCTTGATGCGGGCAAGGCGATCAAGCTGATGCTGGAACAGCCCTCGATGATCAAGCGGCCGGTGCTCGATCTCGGCGGCAAGCTGGTCGTGGGCTTCAAACCGGAAGTTTACGAAGCCGCGCTGGGGTAGGGCGCGATCGATTCCGATCGGATCGGCCTTAGCAGAAAGACACCTCACCCTCCCATTGCTGTCGCAATGGGCCCCTCCCTCTCCCCACGTCGTGCGGAGAGGGGCTTCATCGTACCAACCCTCTCCACCCATTGGGGGGAGAGGGTGCGAGCGTCAGCGAGCGGGTGAGGTGGGCTCGCGTCAACCTTAACCGATAAGGTTTCTAAGCCGCGATCTGCGCGGCCGTGGCGAGCGGCAGCCAGACGATGGCTTTGGCGCCGCGACCGATTGCGCTGGTGATCTCGATGCCGCCGCCATGGAAGTCGAGAATCTGTTTCACCAGCGGCAGGCCGAGGCCGACCCCGAACGACTTGGTGCTGAACAGCGGCTCGAAGGCGCGTTCGAGCACCTCGGGCGACATGCCGGGGCCGTTATCGGCGATGATGATCTGCGCCCGGCCGTTGACGCAGCGGCTCTGGATGTCGATGTGCCAGACATGGTGCTGCGGCTGCGCGTCGGCCGCTGCTTCCATCGCCTGAATCGAATTCTCGACCAGATGGGCGATAACGCGGCGCAGGCAGTCGGGATCGGCGAGGATGGTCCCGTTGCCCGCCGCGAGCGCGCGATCGACCACGATCGCCGGCGGCAGGGACAGCCGGTCGAGCGCATCGCCCAGCCAGGTGTCGAGCGCGACGGGGTGCGGGCTGAGCGCGCGGATCTGCGAGTATTCGGCAAGCTGCGCGATGAAATTCTCGCAGCGCTGGACGCTGCGGTCGATCCGCTCCAACTGGCGGTTCGCGCGCGGATCGGTGATCGCGTCGCCCTGGGTCAGCGCGTAGACCGAATTGCGGATCGCGCTCAGCGGATTGCGCAGCTCGTGGCTGACCGTCGCGGTCAATTGATCGAGGGTGGAGCGGCGTTCCTGCTCCAGTAATTTGTGTTGCAGCGTGCGAACCTCGTCGGTGCGCGCCGCCACGCGGCGTTCCAGTTCGATCTCGGCGAGGACCGTGGCGGTGATGTCGCGCGCGGTGCCGCGATAGCCGCAAAATTCCCCGTCCTCGTCGAACAGGGGTTTGCCGCTGGTACTGGTGTAATGCACCGTGCCGTTGGCGTCGGTGCGTTTCGTGATCAGGTTGCGGAAGGACCGCCGCGCGGCAAGATCGGCGGCATGGGCGTCCCACTCCGCATCGGTCAGGACGCCGTTGCCGACTTCGTGGCGGGTCTTGCCAAGATTGGCCTGCGCGACTTCGCGCGAGCCGTTGAACGACGCGTCGGAGAAGAAGGAGAAGCGCAAATCTGCGTCCTGCTCCCATAACCAATCGGCGCCGATTTCGGCGAAATCGCGAATGCGCTCCTCGCTGTGCTGGGCCAGCGCCTGCGAGGCCTCGGCGATATAGCGCGCCTCCAGCAGTTCGGACGTGCGTTCGGTGACGCGCTGTTCGAGTTCGGCGTTGACCGTGGCGAGCGCTCGCTCGCTGGCTTCGTGGCGCGCGAGCGAGCGGTCCGCCTCGCGGCGCAACAGGCCGACGAGCAGGCCCATCGCGGGCGCGACCAGCGCGATGACGACGACGCGGGCGAAATTGTCATGGGTATAGACAAAGAAGTGGTGCGGCGTGGCGAAGAAGATCGCGGTATAGAGGACGAGCATCGCCGCGCCGGCCAGCCCAATGGCAAGCCCGCCGCGATAGGCGCCATAGGCGACGGCGAGCAGCAGCACGCCCGGCTGATTGGGAATATCGACCCCGGCCGCGCCCAGCGCCGATAGCGCGGCAATGCCGGCCGGCACGACCGACAGATAACCCAAATTGAGCCCAATGCGGGAACGCATGTCGATCGCCTCTTCGCCCAACGGCAGAAACCGGCCCTGAAGGTAGGCGAGCAGCGTTAACGCCCGGTTTAGCGATTGCGGCGGAATGGGGGCAAACGGCCCGCTTTTGCGCCGGTTTTTACGATATCCGCCTTATGGATGAGACGATTTTTATGGCCCCTGATGCCGCAAAGAAAATCTCCTCATCCTGAGTTCGTTGAAGGACCCCCGATGGGGTTGCCGCGAAAGTAGATTGACCACGGAGACACGGAGGACACGGAGAAGAATAAAAATCTTCTCTTCTCTTCTCTTCTCCGTGTTCTTCGTGCCTCCGTGGTGAATTATCTTTGGTTGCCGATGGCTCGCTGCACGGGCCTGTTGCGTCCTTCGACAGAATTGCGGCCGCCTTAAGCGGCAGGCGGCGGCCCGTCCCAGACTGCGTAGCCGTCGCGCATTTTCCGGTTGAGGCTGATCTCGTTGTAGTAGAAGCCCCAGACCGCGCCGATGATCGCGGTGCTCACCCAGGTCTGAAGCCCGATGAACAGAACCGCGATGCCGCCGACGATCGTCGCGCCGATCACCATGAGTCCGAGCTTGATGTCACCGCGAATGAGGGCGGGAATGCCGCCGAAGAACAGGCTGGTCCAGCTATAGCCCTTATAGGCGACGGTCTCGTCGCCGGTGGTCGGATTGCGCAGTTGAACGGGAACGGCCATGTGTCTCCCCCAAGGTTCGCCAGTTACCGGCTTTGCCGACAATTTATCATGGCACGGGCGGCGGTGAAGGCCCGATTTCGGTGGCGAATGTTCCGCTCAATCCAATCTCGCTTTTTGGCGGCGTCGCCATAGAATACGCGCGGGGCTCGTCCCTGCCTCGTGCCGTCGCAAATGGCACGCCATAAATTCCGGGAGTGAAACCGCCATGATGCTTCGCCGCTCGATCCTGCTTGCCGCCGCCCTGCTGGCGATCGTGGTGCCGGCTCAGGCCGCCGACAAGGTGCGCGCGGCGAAAGCCGTCGGCAGCCAATGGGTCTTCATCCCGCTCGATGTCGGCCTCGAACAGGGCATCTTCGCGAAATACGGCATCGACCTCGAAATCTCGACCATGCGCGGCGAGGCGGGGTTGCAGCAGGCGCTGACCGCCGGCAGCCTCGATATCGGCCTTCAGGGCAGCGGCGGCATCGCCCTCTCGGTCAAGGGCGCGCCGATCGTCGCGATCGCCGACTATGTCGATGCGCCGGACAATTTCGCGGTCGTGGTGCTCGCCGATTCGCCGATCAAGACTGTGGACGATTTGAAGGGCAAGCTGCTCTCGGGCGCCACCACCGGCGGCTTGCCCGAATGGCTGGTAAAGCATCTCGGCGTGGTGAAGGGCTGGGGCGCCGAGGGCATTCGCTTCATCGCGGTGGGATCGCCCGACGCCAGTCTCTCGGCGGTGCGCACGCGCCAGGTCGATGGCATGATGACGGCGAACGCGACGGGATTTTTGCTCGAACAGCAGGGCATCGGCCGCATCGTGACGCATATGGGCGCGTTCGCGCACGACTATCACTCGGCCTTCGTCTTCGCGCGCACCGGCTTCGTCAAGGACACCCCCGATGTCGTCGAGCGTTTCCTCAAAGGCCTCTTCGCCACGATCGCCTATATGCGCGAGAACAAGGAAAAGACCGGGGTGATCGCCGCGCGCGTGCTCAACCTCGATCGCGGCATCGTCGATCACGTCTACGATATCGAGAAGGCATCCTTCTCGACCGACGGGCATTTCGACCCGAAGGCGGTCGAGGCGCTGAAGCAATCCCTCATCGACATGGGCTCGCTCACGGAAAAGCCGCGCGACGATCAGGTCCTGACGACGAAGTTCGTGCCGGTGAAGCCGTAGGACGAAAGCAGGATAACCAGGGAGGCACGGAGAGCACGGAGGAAGAACAAAATCTTCTCTTCTCCGTGCTCTCCGTGCCTCCGTGGTGAATCATCTTTGGCGACTGATGTTTCGCGGCATGGGCATCGTGCGTCCTTCGACAGGCTCAGGATGAAGCGGTTTTCTTTACGGCCCCTAATGCCATCGAAAATTTCTCCTCATCCTGAGCCTGTCGAAGGACCCCCGGTGGTTCTGCAGCGAAAGCAGGGTAACCACGGAGACACGGAGGACACGGAGGAAGAACAAAATCTTCTTCTCCGTGCCCTCCCTTGTCTCCGTGGTGAATCGTTCTTCCTTATTGTCGCCGCCCCACGCGCCGCCATAGAATGACCTCACGGCACGAAAAATAAATCCGGGGGAAACGCCATGCATCGTCGCTCGATGATTCTCGCCGCAGCACTCGTCACGGTCGCTCTCGCGCCGCCAGCGAGCGCCGCGACCAAGATCAATCTTCTCTACATTCCGGGCGGCGATTTCGTGCCCGCTTTTGTCGCCAAAGACCGGGGCCTGTTCGACAAGCACGGTCTCGACGTCGACATGTCGATCGCGCAGAACGGATCGGTGATCGCCGCCGCGCTCGCGTCGGACTCGGCGCAGATCGGCACGCCGACGCCGCCCGTGCTGCTTCAGGCGAACGAGCAGGGGCTCGACATGGTGATCGTCGCGGGGGCAACCGTGCTGCCGTTTCCCGCCGGCGCGAGCGGCGTGATCGCCCGCCCCGAGAGCGGTCTGAAAGGCCCGAAGGATCTGGTTGGTCATAAAGTCGGCGTGCCCGGCTTCGGCGGAAGCTTCGACGTGATGACGCGCAACTGGGTCAAGGCGGCGGGCGTCGATTATAAAAAGGTCGACTGGATCGAGCTGCAATTCCCCCAGATGGGCGACGCGCTCAAGGGCGGCCTCGCCGACGCGGTCGCGGCGGTCAATCCGTTCTATGCCCGCATCCTCGACGCCAAGCTCGGCACCGATATCGGCAATCCGTGGACCAGCGCGCCCAACGGCACGATGATCGTGCTCTATTCCGCGACCCGCGCCTGGACGCAAAAGAATCCCGAGGCGGTCAAAGGCTTCCGCGCCGCGCTCGTCGAAGCGAAGGCTTACGCGATCGATCCGGCGAACGCCGCCGCGGTCCATGACAGCATCGCGAAATGGACCAAGCTCCCGCCGCAGGCCGCCGCCAGCATCGCCATCCCCGACGATCTCGAACCGCAGGCGAAAACCGAAGGCCTGACCTTCTGGATCACCGCCGCGCGCGAACAGGGCCTGATCAAAGGCAACCCCGACCCAAAGACGCTGATCGCGCCGTAAGAAGCCTTATCACCACGGAGACACGGAGGAAGAATAGAAATCTTCTCTTCTCCGTGTCCTCCGTGTCTCCGTGGTGAAACGTTCTTCTTTGCTGAGTTCTCGCTGCATGACGGTCGTGCGGCCTTCGACAGGCTCAGGCTGAGGGTGAGTTTTCACGGCCCCTGATGCCACAAAGAAAATCTCCTCATCCTGAGCCTGTCGAAGGACGCCGGATGTGGATGCAGCGAAAGTAGAATGACCACGGAGACACGGAGGACACGGAGGAAGAATAGAAATCTTCTCTTCTCCGTGTTCTCCGTGTCTCCGTGGTGAATCATCTCATCCCATCGTCCTGCACAAACGATAACGCCGCCGATTCGATCTCCGAACCGGCGGCGCTGATCGTGGTCGTCTGGCGCTCGCGCGCCGATCGTTACATCATCTTCGGGGTCAGCAATGTCTGCGCGGCGGCCGCATCTTTCTGCGCGGTCTTCATGTGGGTCGTCTTCAGGCCGGCATTCGCCTGGGCGAGGGCCTGGCGCAGCGTGTGCTTCTGATGACGGTTGCTGGTATCGCTGATCGCGCCGGCGCCCTGGTCCTTGCACGGATTGGCCATCGAGGCATCGAAGCCCTTGCCCATCGGGCCGACCAGGCAATTGACGACATGATGCAGATGCATCTTCGTCATCGTCATGTCGGTCGATTTGGCGGCGAGGCCCGCGTGCTGGGCGGCGGTCGCGGTTTCGGTCGTCGGGTCGGTGCCGGCCATCGCCGGTGCCGGCGCGGTTTTGGCCGCATCCGTCTGGGTCTGGCGGGTGGTCGGGGTCACCGCGCGCGGTGCGGTTGCGTTCGAGCCATCCGGGCTGCCGCTGCAATTGCGCAGGGCGTCCGAGCAGTTGTTCGGGTTCTCGTTGTGCATCGGCGCTTGGCTTTGGGCAAAGGCGCCCGAGGCGGCGGTCAGCGCGAAAATCGAGACGAGGGTCAATAATTTCATGGGTGTTTCTCCGGAACGCGGGCACGCCTGTCGCGCCGGCTGCGGAGATAGGCCGGCCGAAACGGGCGACGGACAAGGATCGGAAACTACCTAAGCGGGCGGGGCGCGCAAAGCGGCCTGCACGACCTTATCGAGCGCGTTCAAAAAGCGCGAACGGTCGGCTTTGGAGAACGGGGCAGGGCCGCCGGTGGCGACGCCCAACTCGCGCAGATGCTGCGAGACCGCGCGCCCGGCCAGCGCATTGCCGATATTGTTGTTGTCCCAGATCTTGCCGTTGGGCGTCACCGCATAGGCGCCCTTGGTCAGGCAGCGCCCGGCGAGCGGAATGTCCTGGGTTACGCAGACGTCGTTCGCCGCGATCTGCTCGACGATCCAGTCATCGGCCTGATCGGCGCCCGCTTCGACCGTCACCATCGTCACGTTCGGATCGCGCGACGGCAGGATCGGACGCGACCCGTTCGAGACGACGAACACCTTGAGGTTCAACCGCTCGGCGACGCGATAAACCTCGTCGCGCACCGGACACGCATCGGCATCGATGTAGAGGATGGTCATGGGTCGTGGCGCTCGACCGTCTCGATCGATTTACCACGGAGACACGGAGGACACGGAGGAAGAATAAAAATCTTCTCCGTGTCCTCCGTGTCTCCGTGGTGAATTTTCATGCGTCGCTGCCGCTCAACCCTCACTCGCGCCCCGGCAAAACCGTCGCATAGCGCTTGTCGATCAGCACGCCCGCCTTGAGGTCGTCCTTCATCAGGCCCTGGGATTTGTACCAGTCGATCTGATGCTGCACGTCCTTGGCGTCGAGGCGAGCATCAGCGTCGAGATAGGAGATGCCGGGCTTCAACTGTTCCGGCGTCTGGCCGAGATATTTGGCGAGGATGTCGAGCATCGCCGGTGTGCCCGGTCCATCGCGGCGTTTCTCGTCGGGGCCGGTGAAGGCGTCGTGATAATCCTTGGTGCCGTGGCGATAGGCGCGCAGGAACCGGTTCAGCAGATCGCCGCGTTCATCGGCGCTCTTCGTCGTGGTGAACACCGCACCCAGTTGATAGGGCACTTCGTCGCCGGCGAATCCGAGCAGCTTGCCCTCGCCGCGCTGCACGATCGGCAGCATCGAGGCCGCCGGCCCGACACCCGCATCGGCCGCGCCGCCGGCAACCGATGTTGCGACGTTGGGGAAACTCTGCACGGGGAGGAAGCGGATGGTCGCGAGGTCGATCTTGTATTTCTCGGCGAGCAGCACGGTCGAATATTGCGGCGACGAGCCGACCGTGGTGATCGCGACCGAATGGTTGCCCAGGTCGCGATAGGATTTGAGCCCCGCCTCATAGGCGCGGTTCGAGGCGACGACGGTGTTGTTCTGAAACCCCGGCACGTCGGCGCTTTGCGCCGCGATGACCCGGAGCGCACCCTGCGCCGCAAGGTTGTAAAACCCCGCGACCAACGCGGTCGAACCGACATCGATGTCGCCCGAGACAGCAGCCACCGCGATCGGCAAGGCCGCTTCGAAATAGATCAACTGCGCGTCGAGCCCTTCGGCGGTGAAATAGCCGAAGGTCTGCGCGACGAAGATCCCGCCATTGCCGCCGGTTTTAAGGAGCCCGATCTTGATCGGGTCGGCGGCGGCGGGAAGGGCGATGAGGAGCAACGCGCCGACCAGGATGGAGCCGCGATGAAAGAGGCGTGTCATTGCTTGTGGGTCACGGTCGTTGGAATCTGGTTGAGCTCTTCGCAACCCGTCGCGGTCACGATCACCGTGCCGCCGAGATTGACGCGGTGATGGCCGAGGCACGCATTGGGCTCGAACGCGAAGACCATGCCCGGCTGCAGCACGCAATCGCGCTCGCGGCCGCTCGGCCTGCCGGCATATTTGACGCCGAGATCGAGCTTCTCCTGGTTGAGCTTGCTGCGTCCCGACAGAAAATGCGGGGCCACCGAATGCAGGAGCGGCGTGTAGGACCAGCAGCCCGATGCCTTGAGCGGCTGTTCCATCGCGGCGACCAACTCGGAGAATTTGATTCCGGGCTTCATCGTTTTGAGGCCGACATCATAGCATTGCCGCGCGGTGCGCTCGCAGGTTTGGCTCGTCGCGTCGATCGGATCGAGCGCCACCGTCATCTGAACCTGGACTTCCTGATTGCCGCAGCTCGGCATCAACTCGGCCTGCAACAGATCGCCGCGTTCGAGAATGCGCGGCGCCTCGCCGCGCGTGGTCCAGCGCGGCGGTCCCCAGGAGAGCGTGTGCGGACCCGAGTTCATCACGATCATCGGATAGCGCAGGCCGATGCCGTGGCGGATGATCGCGGCAGTCGCCTCGGCCATGATCGCTTCTTCGCCGACGCCGGGTGCTGCGATCTCGATGATCGCGCGACACGCGGCCTCGGCGGCCTTCGCGGCATAGCGCACCTGCGCCATCTCCTCGTCGCTCTTGACCAGCATGAGGTAGGAGAATTCTTCCGAGATATCTTCAAAGCGCGCGTTCGGGATCGCGCTGGTGAACCCGGCCCAGAAATTCGCCGGGATGCCGCCATAGATTTCGGTCGGCGCCTGCGAGATCAGACCCACGACGCCAAGCCGGCTGGTGGCGAGGCCCTTCTCGATGAAGACATCGGCGACCGCCTCGCCCGAGGTGGCGACGCGGTAATCGGGAACCCAGAGTTTATGGCCGCGCTCGGCCGAGTAGTTCGCGCGCATCACGCGCAGATAGGCCCAGGTGATGACGACCGGCTCGCCCTCAAGCGGGAAGAGCACGCAGCCTTCGTTGTAGTCGTCGCTGATATAGCTCTCGTACATCTCGCGGGTGCGGAACCCGGCGACGAGCAGCCCGTCCATGCCGCGCGCGCGCATCAGGGCGCGCACGTTCTTCCAGCGCCGGTCGCGTTCGCTCATGGACAAAGTTGGAGGCTGGACGCCCGATGTTGTCATGACACCATCCCCGGTCCCGCGATCTGCTCGCGGTTGTCTTTTTTGATCAGCGCCGCGACGTCAGGGAGTCGCCACCCACGAGCCGCCGCACGCCGCATTCATGCCGTTCTGAAAATACGTCATCCCGCTGCCTTCCTTGCTCTCGTCGAACGGCACGATCGACGAGGCGATCGCGGCGGGGCCGAGGATCGGCGCTGCCGCCAGGCAGCCCGGCAATTTGAAGGCGACGGGAAACGGCGTTTCGAGCACGGTGAGCGCCGTCTTGTCGGTGCCGCCGCCCGGTTGGCTCGCACAAGCCCATAACGGCAGCATCAGCAGGATCGCCAGGGGGCGCAGGTTCATCGCTCGGTCTCTCCGGTCCAAAGGCGCTGGACCTCAGCGCCGCCGGCACTTTGACACATTTAGGCCGATCGCACCATGACGGCGTCGAACTCGATGACCCGCAACCGGTCGTCGCGCATGACCGGATAGAACCCGGACGGCGCAAAGCCGAGTTCGGCGAGCCGGCTCAGCGTGTCGAGATAGTTCGGCATCGCGCCGTAAATCGCGCGGACCGACACCTCGCTCTGCAGGGCTTTGACGTCGGCGAGCGCCGCGCCCGCGCCCTCGATGACGGCCATGTCCCAGCCCTGGGTGTCGAGTTTCAGATAGATGTTCCGCACCGCCCGCTCGCGGCGGATGTCGGCCAACAGATCGTCGAAGCGCCGGACCGGAACCGCCTCGGTTCGCATGACGACGTTTTCATCCGCGAAGGCCGAAACGGCGCTGGTTTCGGGCAGCAGGAACGAGCTGAAATTCGATCGCTTCATGACGTTGATCGTCGCCGTGCCCGCGGTCGCGCCAAGCGCGATGTTCTCGGTGCGCCAATTCGCGTCCGCCGCTGCGCGCTTGGTCAGCGCGTCGAACGACGCGCGGACGGGTTCGACCGAGACGATCAGGCCGGAATAGCGGACCTCTTCGCGCAGGAACGCGCCATAGGTTCCGACATGCGCGCCGACATCGAACACGCAATCGATCCGGTGATGCGCGAACACGGCGTGAAGATTCTGCGCCAGCGGCATATCGCGCAGCCGCGATTTCTTGATCAGCGCCTGGCCGAATTTATTCGCCGCGCTCTGCCAGAAATTCCGGCGCAGGCGCTTGGGGACGAATAGAATTCCCGCCGCTTCCGGCTTTTGCGCCGCCATCGTTCCCTCTTCGCAGATCGAGATTCAGAACAGAGCGCTCACGAAAAAGGCCATGACGGGATCGCCGTCATGGCCTTTGGATCGAAAGATGGGCTGGATCAGACCAGGGCGGCTTCGCGCGCCTTTGCCGGGACGGGATCCTTCAGGTTGAGGATGCGGCGGGCGTTGCCGGCGAAGATCTTCTCCTGATCGGCCTGCGACAGGCCCATCTTGTCGAAGAGTTCGAGGCAGGTCGCCGGGTCCCAGCACGGATAGTCGGTACCGTACATGACGCGATCGACGCCGTAATACTCGATGGCGAATTTCATGCCCGCCGTGTGCGGCGAAACCGTGTCGGTGTACATGCGCTTGATGTATTCCGAGACCGGACGCGGCAGTTTGGCGGCCTTGGTGTTCTTGTCCATGCGGCCCGATTGATAGGGCAGGGCGCCGCCGGTATGCGACATGACGATCTTGAGGTTCGGGTGGCGCTCCATGACGCCCGACAGGATCAGGCGCATCGCGGCGGTGCTGACCTCGACGACGCGGCCGAGCGACGAGAAGAGCGCGCCGCCGTAACCGTCGATCAGCATGTCCTGGAACACCGCATCGGTCGGATGCAGGAACAGCGGCACGCCGAGCTTTTCGCAGTAGTCGTAGAAGGGCTCGAGCCGTTCGGCGTCGATGCGCGGATCGTCGCCGACGCTGCTCGGGAGGTTGACGCCCATCAGGCCAAGCTTATTGATCGCGCGATCGACGACTTCGAGTGCCGTGTCGGTGTCGACCAACGGCACCGCGGCGCTAGCCCAGACGCGGCCGGGATGGTTGCGCTGCGCGGTGGCCATTTCGTCGTTCCACAGGTTCGCGAATTCGCGGCCCATGTCTTTCGGCATATAGGAGAAGGCGACCGAGAAGGGTCCGATCGAGGACACCACGTCGATCCGGTCGCGGCCGAGGCTGTCCATGTGCGCGAGCTGTTCGTCGATGTCGAACCACTCGGCCCAGCCGCCGAGGAATTTCTCCTGCCGGCCGCCCGGGCTCCAGAACTCGTAGCCGCCTCTCGCGTTCGGCTCGGAGCGCGGGAAGTCCTTGCGCTTGCACAAAGCCTCGAAGACGGCGCGGGGCCACCAGTGAAAATGCGAATCGATGATCTGCATGGAAAACACTCCTGCCTGTGGCCCGATGAAGGCCGAATTCTAGGCAGGGTCCGGTTCGGGGTCAATTAAAGCGTTGCGCCAAATCGTCAGCACACCACCGCCCCCGAACCGGCCGATTGCCTTAGCTGTGGCGGCAGGCGGCGACGTAGGGACCGTGATAATCGGTGCCGCCCGGACGGTTCTGGTGCATGGCGTCGGCGCACTGGACGTGGCGGACCCGGCGGGGCGTGCCGCTCGCCACGCGCTTGTCGGCATCCGCCGAGCGCTTGGCATAGTAATTCGCCTTGCCCAGTTCGCTGACGCAGCCGCGATCCGATTTGGCGGCTTTGGCGGCGTCGAGATGATGTTGCGCCGCACTCGTGTTGGGTCCCGGCCTCAGCCCGTCGACGAATCGCTGGGCGTCGGGAAGCTGGGAACAACTAATGCCGGTGGCGGCGAAAGCCGGCGAGGCGGCGATAAAGAAGGTGGCGGCGAGGGCGGCAAGGATCACGCGCATCGATTTGAACTCCCCAATAAGCTTGTGCATCGGTACCGACGTTATGCCGCCTCTGTGCTCGATTGATGGTGGGAATGCGGCCGAATGTCGGCAGGATTTACAAAAGCGCCGCGCCGGACTGGTTAACGATCGGTAAGTCGTTGACGCGTAACGGCTGGCCTAAGTGTTGCTCCTCAAGGAGGGAAACCTCGTTCCGCCAAGGAGTTAACCAGTGACCCGTCGCCGCAGCAACAAACCGACCCTCACCGCCCGCCTGATCGGCCATACCGTCGGCGTTCTCGGCGCCATGATGGGCATCAACTCCGTCGTCACCTCGGTCAATCCGCGTTTTCTGCATCTCTTTCCGTTCGAGGCGAGCGGCATTCAACAGACATCGGCCGGTCTCATCAGCATCGGCCTGATCGCGCTCGGCATGTGGATGATCTGGGAAAAATCTCCCGCGCCGCGCGCCAAGGTCGATCCGCCGGAATCGCTGTAAGTCGAGCCGCGCGATGGTTTCCGCAGCCCCGTCGATGAAGCCGGCGTCCACGCTTTCGCGTGAGACGTCGCTTTATCTCGATGCGGTGCGGTTCCTCGCCGCGTTGATCGTTTTCCTCGGCCATTTCGCCACCCAATCGATCTCGGGTGGCGTGTTCTGGCAATTGGCGCCGTTTCGCCACGACGCCGT
Organism: uncultured Rhodospirillales bacterium; assembly: GCA_903828515.1. GTDB lineage: Bacteria > Pseudomonadota > Alphaproteobacteria > ATCC43930 > CGMCC-115725 > CAIKMD01. Next base: position 750,020 of record CAIKMD010000006.1, read on the forward strand.
CGTGGTGTTCTTCGTCCTCTCGGGTTTCGTGATCGCCCATGCGATTACCCATGGCGAGCGCACGGCGACCGACTACATCGTCAACCGCGCTGCCCGTATCTATTCGGTCGCCTTGCCGGCGATCGCCATCACCCTCGGCCTCGATGCCATCGGCGGCTGGATCGATCCCAATTATTTCGGCTGGTCCTACGCGCCGGGCGCGCTGTGGCAGCAGATCCTGACCAGCCTCACCTTCACCAACCAGCTCTGGAACTGGAGCCTTTTTCCGGGTTCGAACGGTCCCTACTGGTCGCTGGGCTTCGAAGTGCCGTACTACGCGATCTTCGGCGTGGCGCTGTTCGCGCGCGGTGCCTGGCGCATCGTCCTCCCGCTGCTCATGCTGGCGGTGGCCGGACCGACGATCGCGCTGCTGTTTCCGCTCTGGCTCGTCGGTGTCGCGATCTATCGCTGCCGCGATTGGCGTTTGCCGGAATGGGCCGGCTGGATCCTGTTTCTCGGCTCGATCCTGGCCTGGGTCGACATCCAGACCTGGGCGCAGGGCGCCGGCAGCTGGATCCTGCATTACGACATTCCGCATGTCTGGCGCGACCGCATTCCGGCGGATTACGTGACCGGGATTGCCTTCGCCGTGAACCTCTTTGCCTTTCCCGCCATCGCCCATCGTCTCGGCGCGGCGTTGCGCTTTGCCGCGCGGCCGATCCGGTTTCTCGCGAGCGGAACGTTCAGCCTCTATCTCCTGCATTATCCGGTGATGAAGTTCATGGTCACCATCCTGCCGGGCGGTCCCGAGGCCGCGTCGACCCGGATCGTCACCCTCGCGGTTACCATCGTGGTCGCCATGGTCGCCGCCCAATTGTTCGAGCGCCGGAAGTCCGGCTGGCGGCGGTTCTTCGCCGGCGTGGCGGAGGCGGGTGAAGGATTTCTTAACCACGGCCGGCACCGTCCCGTTTACGAAAAATAACCAAAATCGCCGCATGATCGGTCCTTGGTCTTTCGAAGGCTTCGAGACATGCGCATTCTTTTCGTCACGCATTCCGCCTTCCTGCCCGAGGTGATGCGCGGCCAGGAACGGAACACCGATCAGCTCTGCCGCGCGATGAAGCGCCTCGGCCATCAGCCGGCGGTGATCGCCGGGCTGATCTCCAACGGCCTGATCGGCAAATGGGCGAGCCTGCGCCTGAAATTCGGCGACCGCGCGCGGCCGGTGGTCGATCACGTGCGCGGCTATCCGATCTATCGCAGTTGGGACGTCGACGGCGCGTTCGACGCGACGCTCGACGATTTCAAGCCCGATGTCGTCGTCGTGCAGTCCTGGCTGCGTACCGTCGAGCGCTGTCACGAGCGCGGCCTGCCGGTCGCCTATTACGTTCATGCCGCCAACGATCCGATCGATCCCGGTTCCGACGACATGCGCCGCCGGACCTTATGGCTCACCGTCTCGCAGTTCAGCGCGCTGCATAATGGCGGCCCGTCGAAACTCGGCTTTCACGTGATTCCGCCGTTGGTCGAACCGTCGCTCTATCGGGTGAAGCGCCATCATCCCTATCACGCCACCTTTATCGGCCTGCAATCCTTCAAGGGCGGCGAACTCGTGGTGAAGCTGGCCGAGGCCTGTCCCGAAATCCCGTTCCTGATTTTCGACAACGTCGATCGCAACCTGCCGCAATGGCCGGGCCTGTCGGGCGCCGAGTTGCGTGCGGCGGCCGAGCGTTTGCCCAACATCAAGATTCAGCCGGCGGCCAAGAGCGCGACGGCGCTTTACGGTTCGACCAAGGTGCTGCTGAGCCCGAGCCGCTGCTACGAAACCTGGGGCCGTGTCGCCAGCGAGGCGCAGGTCAACGGCATTCCGGTGCTCGCCAGTAACCGGGGCGGCCTGCCCGAGGCGGTCGGTCCCGGCGGCGTGTGCCTCGACTATGACGCCCCGGTCGTGGTCTGGGCCGAGACGCTGCGGCATATGTGGAACGACCCGACATACTATGCGGAATTGAGCGCGCGCGCGCGCAGCCACGCGGCCCGCACGGATTATCAGCCGGAAACCCTGATCGGCCGCTTCGTCGATCTGCTCGAAGCCCTGGCGTCGGGCGTCGTGGTGCCGGCGCGGCTACCCGACGCGGCGGCGATGCCGAACGCGGTCGCGACCGCGTCTTAGCGGTCTTTCGTTGGCGGCGCCGGGCGTATCCGGGAGTCGCCTGTCTTTTGGAAATCGGATAAGCAAGGCGTGTGCGCCGGGCAGGAAGCGAAATAAATCGCGGCCGCTTCGGCACGAGGAAATGCCGATGAATCCGGTCTGCCGCTTCGTATGGGCTGCCTGTGCCAGCGTCGTGATCCTGGTCTCCGTGACCCTTGTCCCGCGTATTGCGGCGGCCGAGGACATCAAGGTCGGAACGATCAAGGGGGTTGGGCTTGGCGCGTTGTTCCTCTCCGCCGAGAAAGGCTATTTCAAAGACGAAGGCTTGAACGCGGAGATCGTGTTCTTCGATTCGGGCGAGCCGATCGCGGTTGCCGTGGCCGGCAGCGCCGTCGATTTCGGCGTCGATGGCGTGTCGGCCGGGCTTTATAACCTCGCCGGACAGGGCGCGCTGCGTCTCATCGCGGGAAGCGCCAGCGAGCACGCGGGCTTCCGCGCCCAAGGCTACATCGTGTCAAACCACGCGTTCGATGCGGGCCTCAAATCGATGAAGGATTTCGCCGGACGCTCGATCGGGATTCCCGTGGTGGGATCGACCCAACATTACGCGATCAATCTTCTGGCCGAAAAATACGGCTACGACATGAAGGGTCTGAAGATCGTGGCCCTGCAATCGAACGTGAACATCGCCTCGTCGGTGACCGGCGGCCAGACCGACGCCGGTATTCTTCCGCAGGCGGCAGCCTTGCCGGTGGTCAATCGCGGCGATGCCAAGCTGCTCGGCTGGGTCGGCGACGAGACGCCGTGGCAGATCTCGGCGGTATGGACCGCGAAGAAAACCGCCGACGACCGCGCGAAGACGGTGCAGGCATTCCTGCGTGCGTATCGCAAAGGCGCGCAGGCTTATCACGACGCCTTCATCGGCCCCGGCGAGGTCCGCCAGGACGGGCCGACCACGGGCGAAGCCATGGCGATCATCGGGAAATATACCGGGCTCTCGCTTGACCTCGTCAAGCTCGGCATCGGCTATCACGATGCCGAGGCGCGACTCAACGTGGCTGATGTGTTGCACCAGATCGCGTGGTTCAAGTCGCAAGGCATGATCAAGTCGGAGATCGACGGCAACGCGATCATCGACAGACGCTATGTCGTGCCGCTGCCCGAGAAATAGAACGACACTGTTTTTAGGCGGTGAGCAGGCTCGCCAAGGACGTTTCATCGGCATCGTCGGCGCTCGCCGCCGCGCTTGAAGGGGTGGTGGCCGTCGACGGGCTCGGCGCCGTCTGGCTGGCGGTTTGCACTTGCGGGTGATGGTGGTGATGGTGATGCGGCTCGACGCCTTGCGGCTGTTGCGATCCAGCGGCATTGGCCGCGGTTGCGGTCGCCGATGACGCGGCGTCATCGGTACTGCCGTCGGGGTTCGACGCCATGTCGTTCTCGATCGACGACAGCATCTGTTGAAGTTGGTTGAGAAGGCCGGTGAGCGACGTGTCGCTCGAATCCTCACCGCTCCCATTGGCGGCATCGGTACCGGTGCTGTTGGTGCCGGCGGTTTGCAGCATGAGGAAAAGATCGTTGGGCATTTGCAGCGTACCGGTACCGCCGACGCCCGATGAGGCGTCCGGGCTGTTGCCGCCGGTGGGCGAAGGACCGAAGCCGCTGACCGAGAATGGATCGCAGGACTGATCGGTGCCGCTGGTTGAGCCGGTGCTCGATGTCGCGCTCGCCGACGCGCTGCTCGCGTGTTGCGCCTGCAGCCATTGCATATAGGCCGCCGTCGAAGAACCCGAAACGCCACCGATCATGACCGAACTCTTTCCTGCCGCGCTATCGTCATGAGGTGCAAGCGGCGTGCCGCGCCAAAACGCGCGGGAATCCGTGCGGGCGCCCGCGATCAGCATTTGTCGAAAACGCCGCGCGGCAAATCCTGCCGGGACAAAAATTCCGTGACATACGCCAACGAATTTTCTGTCGCGCCCGTGAAGCGCGAAGAATCGAAAATCTAATACGACCTTGGCAGGTCCAGCACATGCTCGCCGAGATAGGCGAGGATGAGGTTGGTCGAGATCGGCGCGATCTGAAAGAGCCGCGTCTCGCGCCATTTGCGCTCGATATCGTATTCGCGCGCCAGACCGAAACCGCCATGGGTTTGCAGACAGGCCTCGCCGGCATGCCATGACGCATCAGCGGCGAGGAGCTTCGCCATGTTGGCCTCGGGGCCGCAATCTTCGCCGGCATCGAACAATGTCGCGGCCTTGCGGACCATCAGCTCGGCGGCTTCGGTTTCGGCATGCGCGCGCGCTAGCGGAAACTGCACGCCCTGGTTCTGGCCGATCGGGCGGTCGAAGACGATACGGGTCTTGGCATAGTCGACCGCCGTGCGGATGAACCAGCGCGCATCGCCCAAGGCTTCGGACGCGATCAGGATGCGCTCGGCGTTCATCCCGTCGAGGATGTAGCGAAAGCCTTTACCTTCCTCGCCGATCAGATTCTCGGCCGGGATTTCGAGCCCGTCGAAGAAAATCTCGGTGGTGTTGTGGTTGATCATCGCGGGCAAAGGCCGGATCTCCAAACCCTTGCCGATGCTCTGGCGCAGATCGACGAGAAACACCGAAAGCCCGTCGCCGCGACGCTTGGCTTGCGCCGCGGGGCCGGTGCGCGCCAGCAGCATCATCAGGTCCGATTGCAGCGCGCGCGAGGTCCAGACTTTCTGGCCGTGCACGACATAGCGGTCGCCCTTGCGCTCGGCGCGGGTTTTCAACTGCGTCGTATCGGTGCCGGTCGAGGGCTCGGTGACTGCGAAGGCTTGAAGCCGCAGGTCGCCCGATGCGATCTTCGGCAGGAAGCGCTGTTTCTGCGCGGGGCTGCCGTGCCGCAGCAACGTGCCCATGATGTAAAGCTGGGCGTGACAGGCAGCCGCGTTGCAGCCGCTAGCGTGAATGGCTTCAAGGATCACGCTCGCGGCGCGCAAGGGCAGACCCGCGCCGCCATACTCCTCGGGGATCAGGGCGGCGAGATAGCCGGCTTTGGTGAGCGCGGCGACGAATGCCTCCGGGTACTGTTGCTGCGTATCGAGATCGCGCCAATAGGCGCCGGGAAAGTCCGCGCAGATGGCGGTCACGCCGGCGCGGATCTCGGCATATTCCTCGGCGCTCATCGTCCCTCGAAACGCGGCTTGCGCTTCTCGTTGAACGCGCGGATGCCCTCGCGGCGATCGTCGGTCGGCACCAGCCGGTTATAGCTATCGATCTCGAGGCGCATCCCGTCCTCGAGTTTCATCGCGAGGCCGCCATGGATCGAGCGTCGCGCCTCGCGGATCGCCAAGGGCGCGTTGGATGCGATCCGCACGGCGGTATCGAGCGCGGCGTCCATCAAGCCATCGGGCTCGTGAAGCGAATTGACGATGCCCCAATCGCAGGCTTCCGACGCGCCGAAGGGGCGGCCGGTCAGGATGATTTCCTTGGCGCGGCGCTCGCCGGCCGCGCGCGCCAGCGTCTGGGTGCCGCCCGCGCCGGGCATGATCCCGAGCGTGACCTCGGTGAGCGCGAAGCGCGCGCTCTTCACCGCGTAAGCGAAATCGCAGGCGAGCACGAGTTCGAGGCCGCCGGCGAAGGCATGGCCGTTGACCGCCGCGATGACGGGAAGGGGCGAGGCGATCAACGCCGCATATTGGCGCTCGATGATGTCGTGCTGCGCCATCCATTGCGCGTCGGTCATGCCGTTGCGTTCTTTAAGATCGGCGCCGGCGCAAAAGGCGCGCGTCCCGGCGCCGGTGAGAACGATGCAGCGCGCAGGCGTGGAGTCGAGCCCGCTCCAGAACGCGAGCAGCTCTTCCATCATTTTCGTGTTGAAGGCGTTGGCGAGGTCGGGCCGATTGAGCGTCACCCGCAGCACGTTGGGCTGCGGCGTGTCGATCAGGATGGTTTCGAAGGGCCCGGTCATGATGATCGGGCGGTACGCTATGGCGCGAGGGCGGAACCGTCAACGTTGTCGCGAAAGTAACCGGGGCCCTGGCCCAGGAGTTCGCGGGCGACGTGGAGGATATTGTCCCAGATCGCATAGGCGATCTCGTCGCCGATTTCGGCCGCGCGCTCGGCCCGCGAGGTCACGAAGGTGAGGGCGTCCCGTCCGTATTTGGCGGCCAGGTCGCCGGCGATGCGGCGGGCTTCGTTGTCGTCGAGATGATTCATGCGGCGCTTTGGGCGTGTTGGTCGTAACCGCCGATCGGCGTGTCGAGGATGAGGTGGTCGACGTGGTGCTGGAGCCATTCGACCATTTCGACGTCCTTGGGCTCGCGCGCGTCGAAGCGGCGCGGGCCGGCGACGAGGCCCAGAAGGTTGCGCTGCTCGGCGAGGTCGAGGGCCAGAGCGATCGCTTCGGTGCGGCCTGCCGCACGAACCACGGCTGCCGGGCGGCCATCGCAAGTCACGGTATAAATTCGCATCGCCAACACCTTTCGAACACTCTTGGTGTCGACGAACTTAAATGTTTCGAAATGAAATTCAACAAAAATTTCGACATTTACTATATAAATCAGCCGTTTCCGCTGATATTTACAGTTAATTCGCTCGGTATGGTTAATGCTGATCAGTATAGATGGTTAAATTAACCCTGTGCCGCCAGGGCGTCGATCGCGCGCACCAATCCGCCGCGCCATTCCTCGGCGGTCTTGAAGCCGGGCAGGGAGCGGGCGAGCGTTTCGGTGCGGCGCTCGATCTCGTCCTCGGGCAGGGCGAAATCCATTTCCTCGCGCACCGGTTGATGCACGTACCACGGCGTGTCGGTGTAGACCTCGATCCGGTTGCCCTCAGGATCGCGGAAATAGACCGACCAGGCATGGCCGTGACAGATCGGATGCACGTCGCTCGCCATCGCCTCGTCGCGGATGCGCAGATAAAAGCGCCGCACCTCGCCCAGCGAGGCGACGCGGAAGGACAACTGGTTGATAACCTTGTCGTCGGCCGCGTCCTTCGGGCGTCCGGCGACCAGGACGATCTGGTGGTGCTCGCGCGGGTTGCGGCTGAAGAACACCATCGGCGCGCCGTGCAGCGGTCCTTCGTCGGTGATCGGGAAGCCCATCACGCGATGATAGAAATCGGTCATCTTCGACAGGTCGCTGACATAGATGCCGAAGTGACAGAACTGCAGATCGAAGCCTTGGGCCATGGCCGTCTGATCTCCCTCGCGACTTATTTTTTCAGGAACGCTTCGATATTGCCGACCGGTCCGTCCGCGCCGCGCTGGGCGAAGTCCTTGGCGATGTCGTCATAGAGTCGCGCAGCACCCGCCAGCATCTGGCTGGCGCCGGGATCGGCGGCGAGGAATTTCGACATTTCCTCCATTTCGGCGACCCAGCGATAGGCCTTCGGGAACATGCGCGGCATCATCGGCGAGACGTAACCCAGCACGGGCGCCATGCTCTCGCCCAGCGCGTCCTTTACATGCACCGAGACGCCGTTGCGCATCGTGCCCAGCATCATCGCCGCGCCGATCGCCTGGGTGCCCTTGGTCAGGCAGGCATAGCCCATCTTCACCGCCGAGGCTTCGCCGATGCCGCCCTCGATCGGATGCACGTTGATGCCGAAATCCTGGAGCGCCGCGAAGCGCCGCGCGCCGTCGCCCGAGGCATAAAAGCGCGGGCTTTGGTCGCCGTCCTTGGGGGGCGGTCCGCCGAGAATGCCGACATCGGCGAAGGCGCAGCCGGTCGGCGCGATGAAGGCGGCGACCTCGCGCGCGGTGGCGGGTGCCACCGCGTTGCAATCGGCATAGACCGGTTTCCCGGACGCGGCGGCCAGCACCGGTGCGAGGCGTTGCGCCAATCCCTTGGCCTCGCCCGGCGGCACGATCGAGAGCACGAAGTCGGCGCCCTCGACGAGCTTGGCGTCGTCGTCGACGATCGTGAGCCCGGCCGCTTCGGCGCGCGATTTCGTGCCGGCGCCGCGACCTTTCAGCGATGTCCGCACCGTCGCGCCGCGCAGGCGCAGGCGCTGCGCGACGCCCGAGCCCATCTCGCCCGCCGCAATCACGACGATCGTCATGGCCATGATCCGCTCCCTTGTTGTCCGAAGCCGGTGCGCTTTACTCTAGCCGGAAACCGGCAACGGCCCCAAATCGAGGGGTACGCTGACGCCGGTCTTCATTCGCGCTAGACTGGCCCTATATAAGGTCCACGAGAAGCCAGGGAGGCATTCCATGTGGTCATTGATGTCGCGCAAGAAGGCCGAAATGATAAACCCGCAAGACGCCTTGCCGGGGCGCCAGCAGACGATGCCCGTCGCGGCCAAGCATTTCGTCAACGGCCATACCATGACGCCACCTTTCCCCGAGGGACTCGAGACCGTCGTCGTCGCGATGGGCTGCTTCTGGGGCGCCGAGCGCTGCTTCTGGGAACTCGACGGCGTTTATTCGACAGCGGTCGGCTATGCCGGCGGCTTTACGCCCAACCCGACATATGAAGAGGTCTGCTCGGGCCGAACCGGTCATACCGAAGTCGTGCTGGTGGTCTATGACCCGAAGAAGATCGGCTTTGCCGCGATCCTGAAGAAATTCTGGGAAAGCCACGACCCGACCCAGGGCATGCGTCAGGGCAACGACGTCGGCACGCAATATCGCTCGGCGATCTATTGCTCGACCCCGGCGCAGCTCAAGGCCGCCGAGGAATCGCGCAAGACTTATGAGCCGGCGCTGAAGACCAAGGGCTATGACGCGATCACCACCGAGATCGCGGAAGCGAAGCCGTTCTATTATGCCGAGGATTATCACCAGCAATATCTGGCGAAGAATCCGGGCGGCTATTGCGGCCTTGGCGGCACCGGCGTGACCTGTCCGGGAAGCTGAGTCTTCCTAGACGATCACCTTCTCGGCGCGCAGTTTTTTGATCGCGTCGTCATCGTAACCAAGCCCGCGCATGATCGCGTCGGTATGCTCGCCGCGCTCGGGCGTTGCCGTGCGCAGCGATGACGGGGTGCGCGACAGGATCATCGGCTGGGCGACCAGGTCGATATGGCCGAGCGTCGGATGCTCGACGCCCTGCGCCATCTTCAAATGCTGGACCTGCGGATCGGCGAACACTTGGTCGATCGTGTAGATCGGGCCGCATGGCACGCCCGCTTCATTGAGGAGTTCCACCCACGCGGCGGATGTCCGGGTTTGGGTCCGTTCGTCGATCGCCGCGTTGAGCGCGTCGCGGTTCTCGCGGCGCACGCGGAAATTCGAGAAACGCGGATCGGTTTCAAGCTGCGGCGCGCCCAGCGCCCGACACAGCTTGCCGTAGATTCCGCCCGACGACGCCGAGATGTTGATGTGCCCGTCGCTGGTGCGAAAGACATTGGCCGGAATATTGGTCGGGTGGTTGTTGCCTTCCTGCCCGGCGACTTCGTGCGACATGGTCCAGCGCGAGCCCTGGAAATCGAGCATCGCGATTTGCGCCTGAAGCAGCGACGACTGGACCCATTGGCCCTCGCCGGATTCCTCGCGCTCCAGCAGCGCGATGAAGATGCCTTGCGCCGCGAAGATGCCGGCGCACAGATCGGCGATCGGAATGCCCGCGCGCACCGGCCCCTGGCCGGGCAGGCCGGTGACCGACATCAGCCCGCCCATGCCCTGCGCGATCGGATCGAAGCCCGGCCGGTCGCGATAGGGTCCGTCCTGGCCGAAGCCCGAGATGCTGGCATAGACGATGCGTTTGTTGACCGCCTTCAAGCTCTCATAGTCGATGCCGAGGCGGAATTTCACGTCCGGCCGGTAGTTCTCGACGACGACGTCGGCGGTCTTGACCAGGCTTTTCAGGATGGCTGTGCCCTCGGGCGCCTTCAGATTGATCGCGATCGAGCGTTTGTTGCGATGGAGGTTCTGGAAATCCGAGCCGTGGCGCTCGCCGCCGAAGCCTTCGTCTTCGGTCGACTCGACCTTGATGCAGTCGGCACCCCAATCGGCCAGTTGCCGCACGCAGGTCGGGCCCGCTCGCACCCGCGTCAAATCGACCACCGTGAAGCGCGATAACGGGAGCTTGCTCATCGTTTTATTCCATCTCGAAGGACCATTACTGATGAGCATAAACGACCCGCGCCGGACACCCAAGCGGTGCAGTTTTACGGTTATATTGCAGCGCACTACGGGAACTTGACCCTGTCGCGGTCGCAGCCCAATCTAGCCTCGCCTTGAGCCGAGGTTCGGCTTAGGATCGACGCGGGAGAGACAGCTTCGGTCATGGATTTCCAACGGTTCATCCTTGAGCACGGGACGTGGTCATATCTGATCACGTTCGCGTGGACGTTTTTCGAGGGTGAGACCTTTGTGATTTTCGCCGGCTTCGCGGCGGCGCAGGGTTTGCTGGCGTGGCCTCCCCTCTTGTTGGCCGCCTGGCTCGGCAGCTTCGCCGGCGATCAAACCTATTTCTGGATCGGTCGACACTTCGGCGTGCGCCTCCTGGCGCGCCAGCCGCTTTGGCAGGCCCGGGTCGACCGCGCGCTCGCCTGGCTGAAACGCTTCGATGCCGGTTTCATTCTGACTTTCCGCTTCATTTACGGCATCCGCAATTTCTCGTCCTTCGCGCTCGGCATCAGCAAGGTGCACTGGCGGCGCTTCTGCATTCTCAATTTTATTGCGGCAGGCATCTGGGCTGCCATCTTCGTCAGCGTGGGCTATATTGGGGGACACGCTTTGGGTCGGGTGCTGGGCGAGTTGGCCGAGCGATTCAGCGAATCGATGCTGATCGTCTTCGCGCTCGCTCTCATCATTGGGCACTTTGCCCACCGGCTACATCGCCGGCGCCGGCGTAAACTCACGCCCGCGCCAATTCCTCCAAACTGAATGGATCCGCATGATTAAGTCTGGTTTCGTTGCCGTTTTGCTGTTGGGTTCCGTTGCCGTCGCGAATGCCGCGACTCAGTGCTACCAATCCGCCGAGATCGAAGCCGATCAAGCGGTGCGCTTTCAAGCCAAGCTCATGGTGTTGAGCGATTCGTGCAACAGCACGTCCTATAACCAGTTCACCGCTCACAACAGCGACGTCCTGTCGAGCTATCAGAAAGAACTGATCGGCTATTACCGGCGCTCCGATTCGAAGCGGGCCGAAACCGTGTTCGACCAATTCATCACGCGGCTCGCCAATCAGATGGCGCTCAGCGTCGGTCAGCAGCCGCTGGCTTCGGTGTGTGGGGATTCAGCCGCGTTCCTCGCCATGGGCGGGACCGTCAGCAAGGTCGATTTCCGCAAATACGTGGCCGAGCAAGCCGTCGCCCAGCGCCAGACTTATCCGAGCTGCAAAGCAGGCGGTTAAAGCGGGACCACCCGCCAGCGTTCGGCGTTGACGGTCGCCGACATCAGGCGGCGCGCCAGATTTTCCGGACTGAGCGCGCGTAATCCAAAGGCAAAATGCGGCGTGATGCTTGCCGCGACGAGGGCGAGCTTGCCGACATCGGCCGCGGTGAGCACCGCGCCCAAAAACCGGCTGTTGTCGAGGCAGGTGACGATCATGCGCCGCGTGCCGCCGGAAGCCGCCGCGTTTGCGGCCGTGGTGGCGTCCTCGACGCTCGATTCGGCCGACAGAACCAACATACGCTGCGTGCCCGCGGTTTCCGCCGGGGCTGCCGTGCCGGAGTCGATCAGGATGGTGCGGTCCTTGGTGCCGCTGATGATGCTGGCGAGGCTCTTGGCGTCGGGGGCCGCGACCATCGGCAGGCCGAGAACCTCGAGCTGGTCTTCCAGTTGCGCGCTCGCGGCCGGCTCGCGGGTTCCCGCGCTGACGACCAGAACCTGATTGTCCTCGAAACGCGCGGCGAGCTTGGCCGCGACCGTCGAGACGCCCGAACCCGGCGCGCCATGCAGGAGCATCGGCTCGCGCAGCGCTTCTTCGAGGGGGAGGAAATGGAAATGCGCGCCGAGCGCCACGGCAAGGCGGTCGACCACGCGTTTGACGTGAACCGGGGCCGCGGCGAGCGTCAGCAGCCGGTCGACCAGTTTCTCGGACAAGCCATTGGAACGGAGCACGTCGCCCAGCAATTCGGCATCGTCGCTCGACCATTCGCGGGGACCGCGGCCATAGTCGCGCGCGCTCGGCGCGGCGACCGGCGGCGCCGCGACGGCGACCTCCGGTGTCGTCGGCTCGGCAATGTCGGTTTCGGCAGGGCTAAACGAACGATGACTCACGGCCATGAAAGCACCCCCTGGGATCGAAGGCGCCAAGTGTGGCCAGAAAGAATTAACAATTAATGTGAACCGAAATCGGCGCCAAAAACGGCGCAAATCGGCGCTGAAATCGGAGGAGGAAATTGGCGTCCGTGGCCCCTACACTCGCAAACGATGTTTGATCTCGGATTCGATCTCGACGCGCTCAGTGCGTTTTTGTCGGTCGTTGTCATCGACGTGGTGCTGGCCGGCGACAACGCCATCGTCGTCGGCATGGCGGCGGCGGGGCTCGGCGACCGCCAGCGCCGCCGCGCGATCGTCTGGGGCATCCTGATCGCGACAGTGCTGCGGATCGCGCTGGCGCTGGTCGCGGTCCAACTCCTTGCCGTGATCGGCCTGACCCTGGCGGGCGGCTGCCTGTTGCTCTGGGTGGCCTGGAAATTCTACCGCGACCTGCGCGCCGGACACGACGAGGCGGCGACCGGGGCCGACGCGCCGCCGGTCAAGTTCTCGCGCGCGCTGACCCGCATCGTCATCGCCGATCTCTCGATGTCGCTCGACAACGTGCTGGCGGTGGCGGGAACGGCGCGCGGCCATGTCTGGGTGCTGGTCGGCGGCTTGGCACTATCGGTGGCGCTGATGGGTGCCGCGTCGGAACTGACCGCGCGGCTGGTCGGGCGCTATCGCTTCGTCGCGTGGATCGGCCTCGGGATCGTGACCCTGGTCGCGTTGCGGATGATCTACGACGGCTCGGCCGAGGTCGCCGGCGCTTTTTCCTCGGGCGTCTCGAAGAACTGACTGTTGTAGAGGTCGCTGAAGACGCCCTTGGCGCGCATCAACTCGGCGAAGCTGCCGCTTTCGGCGATGCTGCCGTTTTTCAGCACGAGGATCAGATCGGCCGAGCGAACCGTCGACAGACGATGGGCGATGATGAAGGTCGTTCGCCCTTTGGTCAGGCGGTTGATCCCTTCCATCACCATGCCCTCGGTTTCGACGTCGAGCGCCGAGGTCGGTTCGTCGAGGATCAGGATCGGCGCGTTGCGCAGGATGGCGCGGGCGATGGTAAGACGCTGCTTCTCGCCCTCGGACAGGGTCGCGGTATCGCCGAGAACGGTGTCGTAACCCTGCGGTAGACCACGGATCAACCCGTCGATGCGGGCCATCTTTGCCGCGTCCTCGATTTCCGCGTCGGTCGCCTCGGGGCGGCCATAAGCAAGATTGTCGCGAACCGACATCGGAAAGACGAGCGGCGGTTGCAGCACCATCGCGATCTGACGGCGCAGGGAATTCAGCCGGTATTCGCGCACGTCGATCCCGTCGATCTTCACGGTGCCGGTGCTGGCATCGAAGAAGCGGGGCAGTAAACCCATCATCGTCGATTTGCCGGCGCCGGTCGCGCCGACCAGCGCTACTTTCATGCCGGGCTTCACGGTCAGGGTGATCTCGTTGAGCACCGGCATTTCGTTGCGATAGCGGAACGCCACGTTCTGCCATTCGATCTCGCCCATGGCGCCTTCGGGCGGGAATTGCTGGGTTCCGTCCTTCAGGTCGGGATCGGTGTCGAGGACTTCGAAGCAACGCTTGGCGCCGATCCGCGCGCCGGCGATCAGGCCCCAGCTCTGGGTGATCTGGTTGATCGGGTTATAAAGCTGCGCCAGATAGGTGATGAAAACGATGAGCTGACCGATGGTCAGCGCGCCGCTTTGGACCGAGCGGGCGCCGACATAGACGACCAGCGCGGTGCCCGTCGCGATCAGCGTCGTCACCATCCCCGAATAGAGCGTCTGCCAGGAATAAAGCCGCAGCGTCGCGCGCAGGCTGGCCCGCGAGGCGCCCATGAAGCGCGTGTATTCCTCTTCTTCCTTGGTGAAGGCCTGGACCACCTTGATCGAGCTCATCGCCCATTGGACGAGGGTGTAGACGTAGCTTTCGCGATCGCGCACTTCGGTGGCGATCTCGGTGATCTTCTTGTTGAAGAGAGCGATCAGCGCGAACAGGAACGGCACGACCGTCAGCGATACCAGCGTCAACATCGGATCGAGCGGGATCAGCACGACCAACATGCCGGCGAGCAGAATGATGGCGGACAGGATCGGAAGAATTCCGTTCATGATGACGGTCTGCACCGCGTAGCTGTCCGCGGTGATCCGATACATCAGGTCGCCGACCTTCTGCCGGCTGTGGAAGGCAAGCGACAGGCGCTGGAGATGCGCGTAGAGCGCGCCGCGCAGATCGTTGACCATGCTCTGGCCGACGCCGATGGTCGTGACGTTGTGCATCAATGCCAGAAGCGCCGACGCGACGGTGACGACGACGAGCGCGACGCAGGCGGTGATCAGCAGCGCCTCACCGCTCATCTCGGAGAGGACCGGGAGGGTCGCGTTCTTGCCGCCCAGCACGTCGTCGATCACGAGCTGCAACGGCCAGGGCTTCAAGAGTTCGAACCCCGAGATCAGGAAGATCTGTGCGAGCGCCCAGGTGATGCGCCATTTATAGGGACGCAGATAGGGCAGCAGCTTCGCGAAGAGCGTGTTCACCGGCGCCTCATTCCGCTTTGACGGGGGTGAAGTTCTGGCGCTTGGCGACGGTCTCGATGATCCGCTGCATCAGCCGGCCGAACTCGATCGTGCGATAGGCGATGACTCCGCCTTGTGCGAGGCCCAGCAATCCGGCCACGGTGGCCCAGCCTGGCGCGTCGAGGATCAGCGCGGCGGCGGTCAGCACCGCGAAGAAGCGCAACGCAAAGGCGGAAAATCGCGACAGCTTCATGGCGCAGCGCACGCGCAGCAGTCGCTTCTCGCCGCCGTGGTTTTCGGCGCAGACCAGAACATAGGCGCGGCTCCACAAGCCGCGAGCGATCTTCAGATCCCAGTCGTTCCAGCCCTGGTCCATCTGGATGAAATATTTCTGCGGCGCGAGGAAGCGCATCAGCTCGCCGAGCATCGCTTCTTTCTCGTCGCTCTTCTCGCTCCAATACGAGAGATAGAACGCGCGCGCGCGCCAATCGACGCGGGCTTCCTGCGTGGTTTGGTCGAGCCGGCCGGCCGAGGCGGTGACGTCCGCGCTTTTCATTTCGCGCCAGCGCCACTTGAGCCGTTCCCAGCCGCGCAGGATCGGGCCGAGATAGATCAGGGTCGCGACCAGCGCGCGGGCCTTGATGCCGCGGAAACGCTTGTCGATCGGTGCGCGCAACGCACCGTTGATGCAGAGAACCCAGGTGATCGCGATCGGCACCAGGAACAGCAGCATCCAGCCGCCGGCCACGAGGCCGATCAGCGCCAGCAGGATCGCCACCACGTTCCATTCGAAGGTCAGCGGCAGGAACGCGGCGAGCGAAGAGGGCGGTTCGTAAAGCGTCTGGAACAGGCCGCGCCCGAATACGCCGGAATAGATCACCGGCCGGCGCGAGAACAATAGGCCGGCGCTGAGATCGCCATAGATGCGCCCCAGCCATTTGGCCTGGCCGAACAGGTTGAAGCGGATCGGGTGCTTCGAATAGACCAGCGCCTCGGCCTTGCCGTAACCGCGCTGCTGGCCGAGATAGGCTTTCACCGTATTGCGCCGGAAATGCCAGACCACGGCGGCGGGGCTGAAGCCGATCGAATAGCCCGCGTCCTGGAAGCGCCAGCAGATGTCGATGTCGTCGCCCGCCGCGCGATAGACCGGGTCGAATCCGCCGAGTTGCAAGAGCACGTCGCGCCGGAACGCCATGTTGCAGCCGGCGATGTGCTCGGCGACGTCGTCCGACAACAGAACGTGGGTCGGACCGCCGGGCGATACTGCCACGGCCGCCGGTACCAGATTGTCCTCGGGCGGCGGAAAATTCGGGCCGCCGCAGGCGACCAAGTCGCTCACCACCATCTTCGAGACGAGATAGGCGAGCCAGTCGGGATCGGCGACGCAATCGCTGTCGGTATAGGCGACGATCTCGCCGGTCGAATTCTGCGCGCCGACATTGCGCGCGACCGAGAGGCCCTTGTTGGGCTGCGAGATGATGCGGCAATAGCCGAAGCGCTCGGCGATGGCGAGGCTGCCGTCGGTCGAGCCGTCGTTGACGACGATCACTTCGTAGTCGGGATAGTTGAGCTTCGACAGGGATTCGAGGCAATCCTCCATCGTGCGTTCGGCATTGTAGGTGCACACCACGACCGAAACGCGCGGCGTGCGCGGCAAGGTCGGTGGAATCGGTCCCTCGAAGCACGCGCGCACCGATTCCGCCGCCGGCTTCAATTCGCGGTTTTTGTCGACGAGGCCGAAGGTCCAGTCCTCGATCAGATGCCCGCCGGTAAACCACTCGTCGGTCCACGCGAAGACACACGCGCCGGCAACGCCCATCTCGTAGGCGACGCGGAGCTGCCAAGAGAGGATGCGGGCCTGTTCCTCGGTCCCTTCGCGCATCGAATCGATGCCGAATTCGGTCAAGACCAAGGGACGATCCACCGCCAGATTGTGGAGCCGCGAGATGTAGCGCCGGAACGCGCCTTCCTCGTGGAGATAGACGTTGAAGCAGAGGAAATCGGTGAAATCGATCGTGAGATATTCGGTCGAGGGGAAATTGGCGTAGGAGACCAGCCGGTCGGGATCGACCTCTTTGACCAATCCGACGAGACTCTTCAGGAAAGCGCGGACCTTGTCGGGGCCGTGCCAACGCACCATGTCCGGCGGAATCTCGTTGCCGATGAGATAGGCGAACACGGCGGGATGCCGGTTCATGCCGCGCACCGTCTCGACGATGGTCCGCTCGATCTCTTTTTCGATCGCCGGGCTGTCGAGGAAGGTGACGTGCTGCGACCACGGGATGCCGACCAGCATATAGAGCCCATGGTCCTGGGCGAGGTCGAGCAGCCAGAGCGGCGGCACCGTGAAGACGCGCACCGTGTTCACGCCCATCGACGCCATCAGCGCGAAATCGCGCTTGGCCATGTCCGGCTCGGGGAATTGGGTGCCGTGCGACGCCGGCGGGAACGGCCCGTAGGTCACGCCCTTGATGAAGAATTTTTGCTCGCCGACGAAAAAGAACTTGCCGCGAACCCGGACCGGTCCGCGCGTCGCGCCGGTTTGCGTGCCGGTCCCGGTTACGGGAATTGAATCAGGAGCCATTAATGTGCCGCTTTCCTGGCGGGGTTTTCGACGAAACGCTTTTGATGCCACGCCCAGGCCGTGCCGATGATGCGGTCGAGCGAGTCGAGCGACGGCGCCCAGCCGAGCGTCGCGCGCGCCTTGGTCGCGTCAGCTACCAGCACTGGTGGGTCGCCTGGCCGCCTTGTGGTGTCGCGGCTCGGGATCGGCTTGCCGGTGATGCGCCGCGCGGCCGCGATGGTGTCGCGCACCGAATGCCCGGTCCCGGTCCCGAGATTGAGGGCAAGGCTTTCGCCGCCCTTCTCGAGATAACGCAAGGCCAGGACATGCGCCTCGGCGAGATCCTGAACGTGGATGTAGTCGCGAATGGCGGTGCCGTCGGGCGTCGGATAGTCGGTGCCGAACACGTCGATCTGGGCGCGCTTGCCGGCGGCGGCGTCGAGAATAAGCGGAATGAGATGAGTCTCCGGTGAATGATCTTCGCCGATCTCGCCATCGGGATCGGCGCCAGCGGCGTTGAAATAGCGCAAGGCGACGTGCCGCAGACCATGGGCGACGTCGTGCCAATGGAGGGCTCGCTCGATCATCAGCTTGGTTTCGCCATAGGGATTGACCGGGTGTTGCGGCGTGTCCTCGCGGATCGGCATTGTCTCGGGCAGGCCGTATGTCGCGCAGGTCGAGGAGAAGACCATCTTCTTAACGCCGGTATCGAGCAAAGTTTCCATCAGCCCGAAGCTGTTCACGACATTGTTGTGGAAATACTTCTCCGGCTTCTCGATCGACTCGCCGACATAAGCATAGGCGGCGAAGTGGATCACCGCTTCGATGCCGTGTTGGCGGATGGTTTCGGCGAGCAGCGGCCGGTCGGCCAGATCGCCCTCGATCAGCGGTCCCCAACGCACCGCTTCCCGATGCCCGTAAACCAGATTGTCGTAAGCCACCGGCTCATAGCCCGCCTTGGCCAAAGCCTTGCAGGCATGGGCGCCGATATACCCGGCCCCCCCGGTTACCAGTACGGTTTTGCTCATCGCACTCCTGAAGCACGCACCATCGCGCTCCAGGCATAACGAGCCGGGCGCGCGGTTGCTTCCCCCAAAACTCTCTTAAGACGAAAGACCCCGTAGGAGCAAGCGGTTAAGACCGCTTTTTGCGGGTCTTCGGGGCGATGGCCTGGGGCACCTTGGCGGTATCGAGCGCCTTCTTTTGACGCTTGGCCAGCGCATCGGCGTCGAAATCGTCGATCAGCTCGTGAAACAGCCGGTGCCAGTTGATTTCGGCCTTCAGGTGGGTGAACACCGAGCCGAGGCCGAGCGCGGCGCGATCCATGAACACGAATTCGCGCGGCGGCTTCACCCCGCCCAGGCGGCGCAGCTCGACATGGACCTCGTCGGCGATGGCCCGGCCATAGACGCCGTCCTCGTGCTTTTCCTGGATTCGGCGTTTGCGGTCGTCGAGCAGCGGCGCGTAGATGAACCGTGCCCAGCGATTGAGGACCTCGATCAATTCCGGGCTGAGCTTTTTGAAGCCCCAGCTCTCATAGGCGGCGACCGCGAGATCGGGGTCGTTGCGGTCGAGGGCGCGATAGAGATCGATCACGCCCTTGACGAAGGTTGCGTCGAAAATGCGCACGCAGCCGAAATCGAGGAGGTTGATGCCGTCATCCGCGCGCACGGTGTAATTGCCGAGATGCGGGTCGCCGTGAATGACACCGTAGTAATAGAACGGGATGTACCAGGCGCGGAACATATTGCGCGCGATCGCGTTGCGCGAGGCGGCCGATTGTTTGATCACGTCGAGCAAGGGCGCGCCCTCGAGCCACGTCATGGTCAGCAGCCGCCCGGTCGAGAGTTCCGGCACCGGCGTCGGGATCGCGACGCCCTCTTCGTCGGCCAGCATCAGTTGATAGAGCCTGATATGCGCGGCCTCCCGCGTGTAGTCCAGTTCCTCGCGCAGCCGTTCGGCGATCTCGGCATGAACCTCGTCGGTCGAAACCGCACGGTCATACCGCTCATACATCGAGAGGAAGAATTTGAGCTGGTTCAGGTCGGCTTCGACCGCCGAGCCCATGTCGGGATATTGCAGCTTGCAGGCAAGCTCTCGTCCGTCCTTGGCGATGGCGTGATGAACTTGGCCGAGCGAGGCCGCGCGCGCCGCCTCGTGATCGAAGCGCTTGAAGCGGCTTTCCCAATGTTCGCCCAGCTCGCTTGCCATCCGCCGTTTGACGAAGGGCCAGCCCATGGCCGGCGCGTTCGATTGCAGCGCCGCCAGTTCGTTGGCGTATTCCTGCGGCAGGGCATTCGGGATGGTGGCGAGGAGTTGCGCCACCTTCATCAGCGGCCCCTTGATGCCGCCGAGCGCCTTGGTCAGGTCGGCGGCGTGACGCGAGCGGTCGATCTCGATGCCGAGATAGCGTTCGCCCGCCACCCGCGCGGCGAGCCCGCCCATCGTGGTCGAGACTCGCGCATAGCGCTTGATGCGCCCCGGCAGGCTGTCGTCGTCGGCCATCAGCCCAACGCTTCGAGTTGATCGATCAAGCCGGCGACCACCGACAGACCCTTCGACCAGAATTTCGGGTCCGACGCGTCGAGCCCGAACGGTGCCAGCAATTCCTTATGCCGTTTGGTGCCGCCCGCGCGCAGCATGTCGAGGTATTTCTCGGCAAAGCCCGCCTGCGCACCCTGATAGACCGCGTAGAGCGAATTCACCAGGCAATCGCCGAACGCATAGGCATAGACATAAAACGGCGTGTGGATGAAATGCGGGATGTAGGTCCAGTACCAGCGATATTCATCCTCGAAGGTAATCGCGGGACCCAGACTCTCGCCCTGGACCGACATCCAGATTTCGCCGATGCGCTCGGGCGTCAATTCGCCCGCGCGGCGCTCGTCGTGCAGGCGGCGCTCGAATTCGACGAAGGCGATCTGGCGCACCACCGTGTTGAGCATGTCCTCGACCTTCGAGGCCAGCATCGCCTTGCGGCGCCTGGCGTCGGTTTCGGCCTTGAGCATCGCCTGGAAGGTCAGCATCTCGCCGAATACCGATGCGGTTTCGGCGAGCGTCAGCGGCGTGTCGGACATCAGCGCGCCCTGCGGGCCGGCCAATACCTGATGCACGCCGTGGCCCAGTTCATGCGCGAGTGTCATGACGTCGCGCGCTTTGCCCTGATAATTGAGAAGGAGATAAGGGTGAACGCTCGGCACGGTCGGATGCGCGAAGGCGCCCGGCGCCTTGCTGGGGTTTGTCGGCGCATCGATCCAGCGATGATCGAAGAAACGTTTGCCGACCGCGGCCATCTCGGGCGAGAACGCACCATAGGCGCCCAGCACGGTCCGTCGCGCCTGATCCCAGGTGAATTGACGCGTGTCCTCGTCGGGTAATGGTGCGTTGCGATCCCAATAGGGCAAGGCCTCGACGCCGAACCACTTCGCCTTCAGCCGGTAATAGCGATGCGACAGCGACGGGTAGGCCTCGCGCACCGCGGCGATCAGCGCATCGACCACCTCGTCCTCGACGAAGTTCGAAAGGTTGCGCGACGAGATCGGACGCTTGAAGCCGCGCCAGCGATCTTCGATCTCCTTGTCCTTGGCGAGGGTGTTGGTGATGAGCGAGAAGATGCGCGCATTGTCGCCGAACACTTTGCCGAGCGATTTGGCCGCTTCCTTGCGCACGGCCGGATCGGGTTCGGAGAGGAGATGCAGCGCCTCGGCGTTGGATAGGTCCTTGCCGCCGACGGGAAAACGCAGATCGGCGCTCGTCTCGTCATAAAGCCGCGTCCAGGCCGAGCGGCCGGCCACCGACTTCTCGTGGAGAAGTTTTTCGATCTCGTCGCTGAGCTGATAGGGGCGGAACGCGCGGGTGTCGCGCAGCCACGGCGCGTAATGGGCGAGCGCCGGTGATTTCAGCTTCTCGACGAGGTCGGCTTCCTCGATCCGGTTGAGTTCGAGGCCGAAGAACAGCAACGCGCTCGAAATCGCGTTGACCTTTTCCTGCATGTTCTGGGAAAAGCGGCCGGTCTCGGCATCCGTCATGTTGGTGCTGTAATCGAGCGAGGCGAAGCTCATGATCCGTCCGAGCGTTTCCTGGACGCGCTCGAATTCGACGATCGCCTTGGCCAGCCCATCGCCCGAGAGGGCGGCGAGTTTGCCCTCATAGGTTTTGGCGAACGCCGCGGCGTCGGTCTCCGAATCGGCCAGCGCCCGCTTCAATTCGGGGCTGTCGCGGCCGGGATAGAGATCGGCCAGGTCCCATTGCGGAAGGTTGCCGAGTTCGGCGGTAGACGGGGCGGCGGTCATGGGCATTTCCTCGCTTGTCCCGACCATATAGGGCTTGGTCAAATTGACGCCAAGCCCGTTAGACTCTATCCCGCTCCGGCCAGACGGAATGGCGGGCGCGGAGGGAAACGGCGTGGAAGAGCGGAACTGGCCCAATCTGGCCGCGATGTTCTTCGATCAGGCTGCCCGGCACGGCAAGAAGCCCTTTCTCTGGGCCAAGCGCGATGGCGCCTACCAGCCGATCGACTGGACCGAGACGGCGACGCGGGTGAGCGATCTGGCGCGCGGGCTTCGCGCGCTGGGCGTCAAACGCGGCGACCGGGTCGCGCTGGTGTCGGAAAACCGGCCCGAATGGGCGATCGCCGATCTCGCGATCATGAGCGCCGGCGCGATCACCGTGCCGGCCTATACGACGCATACGACCGACGATCATCGCTACCTGCTCGACAATTGCGGGGCGACCGCGGTGATCGTCTCGACCGCCGAACTGGCCGAACGGGTTCTGCCCGCCGCCGATCAGGTCGACAGCGTCCAATACCTCATCGCGATGGAGCGGCCCGAGCATCATCATGTTTCGCGCATCGCCGTGTTCACCGTCGACGAGACGGTCGCGCGCGGCCGCGAGGCGGGCGGCGATGTTGCCGCGTGGGTCGCGGAACTCGACCGCGATGACCTCGCCTGTCTCATCTACACCTCGGGCACCGGCGGTTCGCCCAAGGGCGTGATGACCAGCCACGGCAACATTCTCGCCAATTGCCACGGCGCCTATATCCTGCTCGAAACCCTCGGCCTCGGCGACGAGGTCTTCTTGAACTTTCTGCCGCTGTCGCATTCCTACGAACACACGGCCGGGCTGATGTTCCCGATCTCGATCGCCGCGACGATCTATTTCGCCGAGGGTGCCGACACGCTGCCGGCCAATATGATCGAAGCGCGCCCCACCATCATGACCGCGGTGCCACGGCTCTACGAGGCGATGCACCAACGCATCCTGCGCGGGATCGAGCGCGAAGGAGGCATCAAGGCGCGATTGTTCTTCATGGCGCTGCGCCTGGGCGAAAAGCGCCTTGCCAATCCAAAGGGCCTCGGCCCGATCGATTGGCTGATGGATCGCGTGCTCGACCGGTTGGTGCGCGACAAGTTCCGCGCCCGTTTCGGCGGCCGGTTGAAAGCAATGGTCTCGGGCGGCGCGCCGCTCAATCCGCGCATCGGCTTGTTCTTCATGGCGCTGGGCCTGCGCTTGTTGCAGGGCTACGGCCAGACCGAGGCGTCGCCGGTGGTGTGCGCCAATCCGCCGACGCGCATCAAGATCGCGACGGTCGGCCCGCCGCTCGACGGCGTCGCGGTGAAGATCGCCGAGGACGGCGAGATCCTGGTGCGCGGCGCGCAGGTGATGAAAGGCTATTGGGGCGATCCCGAAACCTCCGCGCGCACGGTGGTCGATGGCTGGCTCCATACCGGCGATGTCGGCGAGATCGACGCGGACGGTTACCTGCTGATCACCGACCGCAAGAAGGATTTCATCAAGAACTCGGGCGGCGACATGATCGCGCCGGCGCGTGTCGAGGGGTTCCTCACGCTCGAACCCGAGATCGCGCAGGCGATGGTCTATGGCGACAAGCGCCCGTATCTCGTCGCGGTGATCGTGCCGGGCAAGGAGATCGCCGAGCGTCCCGAGGCCGAATTGCGGAAAGCCGTGAGCGCGGCGGTGGGACGGGTCAATGAAGGCCTGCCCGCGGTCGAACGGGTGCGCCGCTTCATGCTCGCGCCCGAGCCCTTCACCACCGATAACGGCCAGATGACCCCGACACTGAAAATCCGCCGCCACGCCATCAGGCAGGTCCACGGCGTCGCGCTCGAAGCGCTCTATGAGGGCAAGAGCTAAACCAAACGATTGACCTTATACCGGTATCCGGTATATTCGTTTCATGATCCGATCCTTCGGCGACAAGCGAACCGAGGCGCTGTTCCGGGACGAATTCGTGCGCGACTTTCAGGGCTTTGCCCGTCCGGCCAAACGCAAGTTGGAAGCCGTTAACGCGGCAAGCAAGCTCGACGATTTGTCCGTCCCGCCTTCGAACCGGCTGGAAAGGCTTAAGGGCGACTTGAAGGAATTTTATTCGATCCGTATCAACGACCAATGGCGGATTATTTTCGAGTGGCGCGACGGCGAGCCCTACCGGGTTCGCATCATGGATTACCACTGACAGGAGCAGGCATGGCGCAAAACGAATTCGCCCCGGTGACGCCGGGCGAGATGTTGAAAGAGGAATTCCTGGTGGAATATGGCCTCTCGCAGAATGCGCTCGCCAAGGCTGTCGGCATCTCGCCCAATCGTATCGCCGAGATCGTCAATAATCGGCGGCGCATTACCGCGGACACCGCATTGCGTTTGAGTCTCTATTTCGGGAACAGCGCGGAATTCTGGATGAATCTCCAGAGTCACTACGATCTGAAGATGGCTCGGCGAAACCTGAAGCCGGCCGACGCAAAGCGGATCAAGCCTCGGCGCGCGGCCTGAAGTGCTCAGACCTTGTGGTAATCCCGGTACCACGCGACGAAGCGGGATAGTCCTTCTTCGATCGTCGTTTGCGGCTGGAAGCCGAAATCGCGGGTGGTCGCGGTGATGTCGGCATAGGTCGCGACGACGTCGCCGGCCTGCATCGGTGCCAGTTCCTTCGTCGCCGTTTTGCCGATGGCGTGTTCCAGCACGGCGACGAAACGCTCGAGTTCCTCGCAGCGATTATTGCCGATGTTGTAGAGACGGCATGGCGGCGTCATGTCGCTTGCCGGTGGCTTGTCGAGGCAGGCGATGACACCGGCGACGATGTCGTCGATATAGGTGAAGTCGCGCTGCATCTTGCCATGGTTGAAGAGGCGGATCGGCTTGTCGCCGATGATCGCTTCGGTAAAAAGCCAGGGCGCCATGTCGGGCCGGCCCCACGGTCCGTACACGGTGAAGAAGCGCAAGCCGGTGGTCGGAATGCCATAGAGATGCGCATAGGCATAGGCCATCAACTCGTCGGCCTTTTTGGTCGCGGCATAGAGCGATTGCGGCGCATCGACAGGGTCCTCGATCGCGAAGGGCAGCTTCGTGTTGCCGCCATAGACCGACGAGGAACTCGCATAGACGAAATGCTTGAGCGTCTTGGCGTGGCGGCACGCTTCGAGCACTTCGAGAAAGGCGATCAGGTTCGCGGCGACGTAGTCGCGCGGGTGTTCGAGCGAATAGCGCACGCCCGGCTGCGCCGCGAGATGGATCACGCGGTCGATTTCGGGATGCTTGGCGAGGAGGCCGATCAGCCCCTCGCGCTCGGCGAGATCGATCCGGTGGAACGCAAAGCCGGGCTGACCGGTCAGCGTCGCCAGTCGCGCCTCTTTCAGGGCGACGGAATAATAGGGGTTGAGATTGTCGACGCCGATCACGGCCTCGCCGCGCCGGAGAAGCGCCGCCGCGACATGCATGCCGATGAAGCCGGCGGCGCCGG
The DNA here is from genome assembly GCA_903828515.1 of uncultured Rhodospirillales bacterium. Classification (GTDB taxonomy): domain Bacteria; phylum Pseudomonadota; class Alphaproteobacteria; order ATCC43930; family CGMCC-115725; genus CAIKMD01. Next base: position 775,114 of record CAIKMD010000006.1, read on the forward strand.
TGACCAGGACTGCCATCGCCCCTCTATAACCCGAGAGGGTTAGGAAATCATAGATTTCCCGGCTGTATTCAGCCGCGGGGGCGGGCGTTTCGCAGGATACTGGCGCTCAATTGGCGGGCCAGGCAGTCATAGCTGGTGTCGGTCATGTGCAAACGATCGCTGCCGAGCATGACCGACATCTTCATATTGCCGGTCTCGGCCCATTCGCGCATCAGGGCGAAGCGATGGAACAGCGGCGTTGCCGTCGCCTTGGCGCTGGCCCACAGCGCCTGCTCCATGTCGCGATAGCGGGGGTGCGCGAGGACGGCCGGCGCGTATTGCAGGTCCATCAGGATCACGTCGGCCCCGCCGCGCCGGATCTGCGCGATGCCCTCGCGGATCGATCGCATCAGGGTCGTCGGGTCGAGGTCGCCGAGCACATCGTTGGTGCCGACCTGCCAGATGACGAGATCGGGATGTTCGGTCAGCACGTCGCGCGCGATGCGTTGCGCCGTGCCGGTAGCGATTTCGCCGCCGACGCCGCGATTGAGCACCCTGATGTCGGCGTCGGGATAGCGTGTCGCGAGGAGGTTGGCGAGCCGGCTCGGATAGGAAGAATCAGGCCCGGTGGCGCCGGTGCCATAGGTCGAAGACGAACCCAGGGCCACGACGGTCAGTGTCTTGCCCTCGGCGAGACGCTTGGCGGTATGCGGAAGCGGCCCGACCAGTGCGGTCAAGGCCTCGGGTGCGCTGCAGCGATCGATGCCCGCGCTGGCGGGACGCGAACCGGGCGCGAAGAGGGCGAAAGCGGTCGCCGCCAGTCCGAGAAGAACCAGGGCCGCCACGGCGCCCCGGCTCAGACGTGCCGATGCTGGATTGGTGTCATTCATTCGCCAATGCGTGCCGCGAAATCGATCGCGTCAGCCAACCTTTCCCCGAGGCACTCGTAGAACTCCCTGGCCAGTGTCGCTCTTTTTTCGCGTGGTACGTTGATGAAGTCGAAAGCACCGGCCTCGCTCCAGTACTTCATCATGTCGAATCGCATGAACAGCGTGACGCCCTGCAACTCCGCCGTCTGATGCAAGGCGTCCAGATACGGCTGAAAATTTATAACCGAAACCGTGCCGGGGTTGTACTGCATATCCATCAGGACGAGTTCGGCCTTGTGAGACTGGATGGCCTCGACACCCTCGGTCAGGGTATTGGCGAAGCTGTCGACGTCGCCGCCGCGCACGGCATCGACCGTGCCGGTTTCCCAGACCACGAGGGCGGGCTGGTTCGGATAGATGTCCTTCGGGAAACGCTCGACCATTTGCTCCGCGGTGTTCCCCGCCACGCTGCGGTTGATCACCGCGATCGGCGTGTCGGGATGGTGGCCTTTCAACGCCAGTTCGAGGAAATGCGGATACCCGCTGTCGGGCGTGGTGCCGGCACTCGAGGCGCCGCCCATCACCACGATCGTCACCGGCTGATGGTCGCGAAATCGTTCGGCGAGGGCCGGCAGGCGCGGCTCGTCTTCCACCAGTTCGCGGGGGGCCGCGCAATGGGCCGGTGCTTGCGCCCAGGCGGAGCCTGCGACGAGCGGGATGAGGAAGCCGGTGGTCAGGGCCAATAAACGCATCGTCACTCCGAAGGTATCGCCGGTATCGAAGATCGGTCGGGTCGGGGACGGCGCGAAGCAGTCTTGTACCAGTCGAGCACCAGCGCCACCCCGATCATGGCACTCATGCCGACGACATTGACGCCGACCTGGCGCCAGAAGCCACCGGCCGTTTCGGCCAGAATGAAATGGCCGAGGACCGACAGCAAAATCCCGAAGCAGAAGATGTAGAGCGATTGCTGGCCGCAGATGATCACCGGCCGCGCCCAGCGCGAGCGCAGGAAGCGACTCTCGGGGCGCACGAGGTAAACGGTCGCCAGGGCGAGAACGAGAAAGCTGAACAGACGCAAGGGAGCAAGGTTGGTCTTATCGAGCGTATGGGTCCACAATTGCTTGGCGAGAAGCGGCGGGAACGGGTCAAAGACCCAGTGCAGGGTCCAGCTGAAACTGATCACCGCGATGAGCACGGTAATCGCGAGCGCGGCGCGGCTGAACCATTTGCCGGTCGGAAATGGCCAGAAGCCGTTGATTCTTGCATAGCCGGCGGTCGCGCCGATCACGAACAGAAACTGCCACGCCAGCGGGTTGAAGAACCAGACATTGTGCGAGGGTCGCAGATGCAGGGCCCAGCCCTGACGCAAGGTCAGGGTGTAGATGAGGGCGCTCGCGGCGAGCGGCAGCAGCCGATGCCGGCTGATCAGGATCAGCACCAGCGGGAACGACGCGAGCAGCACGATGTAGAGCGGCAGGATGTCGAGGAACATCGGCTGGAAGGCGAGCATCAAGGCGCGGATGACGGCGAGATGCGGCTCTTGCAAAAAGTCGCCGACACCCATTTCCTCGGTGTACATCGGGTTCTGCACGACGAGGATCGCGTAGCTGACCTCGGCGGTGAAAATCACGAAGAGAAAAATATGGGCGACGTAAAGCTGCCACACCCGGCGATAGATCTGCGCGGTGGCGAAGAGAGCGCCGTTCTCGCGCAGGCTCTGCCCGTAGACGAGGGCGGCGGTGTAGCCCGAGATGAAGATGAAGACTTCGGCCGCGTCGTTGAAGGCGATCGAGCGCAGCGTGAAATAGGCGAGCGCGTTTTCGGGAATGTGGTCGATGAAGATGAAGAAGAGCGAGAGGCCGCGGAAAAAATCGAGCCGCAGATCGCGGGGTACCCGCGGTATCGGACCCGTCATCGAATCGGTGTGCGACCGGCTCAGGTGGCGACCTTGACCAGCATCTTGCCGCGATTGGCGCCGGCCAGAAGTCCGATGAAGGCCTGGGGCGCCGCCTCGATACCGGCGACGACGTCTTCCTTGTAACGCAACCGGCCGCTTTTCAACCAATCCGCCATCTGCGTGCGAAACTCGGCATAGCGGGCGCGGTGATCGCTGACGAGGAAGCCCTGCATCAGCGCGCGCTTGGCCAGCAATTGCCGGTTCCAGCGCGGGCCGGTATCGGGCTGTCCCAGCCGGTCATAGACCGCAATGGCACCACAGATAATGATGCGCGCGCGCAACGCGAGGTTCATCATCACCGCGTCGTGGGTCACGCCGCCGACATTGTCGAAGAACACGTCGATGCCGTCCGGCGCGTGTTGCGCCAGTTCGCCGGCCAGCGTCTTCGCATCCTTGTTCTTGTAGTCGACGCCGATATCGAAGCCGAGTTCCTGCGTCACATAGGCGAGCTTGTCGGCCGAGCCGGCCGTGGCAACGACCTTGCAGCCCTTGAGCTTGGCGATCTGTCCCGCGACCTGGCCGACCGCGCCCGACGCGGCCGAGATCAGCACCGTCTCGCCGGCTTTCGGCTTGCCGATCGTATCGAGCGCGAAATAAGCGGTGGCGCCCGGCATGCCGAGGACACCGAGGAAATAGGACAGCGGCAAATCCCCGGCGAGGATGGGGTCGATCCGCTCGCAGGCCTTGGCCGGCACTGCCGCGTATTCCTGCCAGCCCGCATAGGCCAGCACCTTGTCGCCAGGCTTCAATCCGTCGGCGCGCGATTCGATCACCTCGGCGACGACCTCGCCGATCATCACCGCGCCCAGTTCGATCGGCGGCGCATAGGAGCGCGCCGCACTCATCCGCCCGCGCATATAGGGATCGAGCGACAAATAGAGCGTGCGCAGCAGCACCTCGCCCTCGCCGGGTTGCGGCAAAGGGGTGGTGTCGAGCGTGAAGTCGCTGGGTTTGACGGCGCGGTTCTCCGCCCGATCGGCCAGGAGATAGCGTTTGTTGTGGGTGGTGGCGCTTGTCATGCGCCGATCTTAGCCCGAAAGCCGGTGCCGTCACGCCCCGCCTGAAGCGGGGGTGACCGGCTTAGATCGCGTCCAACTGATATTCGATATCGTTGGAGATGTTCCACAGGTAGCCGATATCGGCGGCGCCCACGAGCGCGTAGGCATGGCCGTGATGGCGCCAATAGAGCACGTTGAGATCGCCGCGACGGTCGAAGGTCGGCGCGAGATCGGGCCGGTTGGTGGTGCCGACCACGACGGTCAGCGGACCCAGGGTCTTGTTGTCGGTCGTATAGAAGAGCTGTGTCGCGGGCTGGCCCTCGACGATCAGATAGCGCGCGCCCTGGAACTGAAGCCCCCAGGGCTGCAGGTTCGGCAGGCGGAAATCGGACGGCAGTTTCTGGACCGCCTTGCGTGCCGCGTCGGTATCATTGGCGGGCACGTCGACCAGCGCCAGATCGTCCGCGCCGGCATTGACGAAGAGCTTGTGATAGCCGGCGATGTTGTCGAGCCAGTTGGCCGAGGCGAGGTTCGCCACGGCTTGATTGGTGGGGGTTGGTGCCGCGAAATAGCCCGCGCCGCCGCCGATCATGAGTCCCATCAGTCCGGCGGCCACCGCCCACTGCATCCAGGGACGGCCGGCCGCGCCGCGGCCTTTGCGCTTGTCATGCGCGGTCGCGAAATCGACGACCTCGGAGAGGGTCTCGCCGCGCGCGGCCGCCAACAGCCTTTCGGGCACGGGCTCGCGCAGAATCGGATCGAAAGCGGCGCGCAGAATCTGGGCGCTGGATTGGAGACCGTCGACCCGCGCGCGCAGCTCCGCATCGTGCGTCAGCGCCGCGTCGAATTCGGCCTGTGCGGCGTCATCGAGCTCGCCGTCGACATAGGCCACCAGTTGTTCGTCACTCGGCTTCTGCATCACCCTTCGCTCCTTCGCGCGTGACCCCCGGCCTCGAGTTTGGCCTGGAGCGCCACCCGCGCACGCGCCAATCGGCTCATGATCGTACCGACCGGCACCTCAGCGACATCCGCCGCTTCCTTGTAACTCAACCCGTCCACGGTCACGAGCAACAGGGCTGCGCGCTGTTCGGCCGGTAGTGTGGCCAAAGCCGCTTGCACTTCCCGCAAGGCGATCCGGGCTTCGACTCGGCGCATCGATTCGTCCGTGCCGACATTCAAGCCCTCGTCTTCGTGCGCTTCCTTGCGGATGTTCCGGGACCTGATCTGGTCGATCCAGATCGTTTGGCAGATCCTGAACATCCAACTGTCGAACCGCGTACCCTCCTGAAACTGATGCGCGCGGGTAATCGCCCGTTCGCATGCCGCCTGGACCAGATCGTCGGCTTCGGCGGCCGTACCGGTGAGACCACGGGCGAATCGCCGCAATCTCGGTAAAACCGCAATGAGCTGATCGGAAACCGACGCGCTCATGATGCCGAACCCGACCAGGGGAGGGGTCCGGCAACCGGCCTGACAGGATGAGAACGGGGGGTGATGAGATTTATTCCCTGTAATGAAGCCGCCATGATCGGGACGATCCGGCCGGATCGGGAGCCCAGCGCCCAGTTGAGGCCTTGGGCGGAGCGTTAACGCCATCTTAAACAGGCGCGGCCGGGCTGAGAAGGCCCGCGCGCCGGCCCCGCTCGTCAACGATGCCAACGCTTGCCGCTTCACAAACGCGCCACATCCGGTCATTGTGGCGCGGTTTCGTCAGGGGATTATTCGCGACATGAAGATCGCAATACCAAGGGAGCGCCGCCCGCACGAACGCCGGGTTGCGGCATCACCCGATACCGTCAAGCGACTCGTTGGCATGGGACAAGAGGTGGTGGTCGAGGCCGGCGCCGGGTTGGGCGCCTCCTTCACCGATGAGGCCTTCACCGCCGCGGGGGCCACGATCGCGGCTAATGCCGGCGCGACGGTCGGCACCGCCGACATCGTGCTCCGGGTCCAGGCGCCCGAGCCGGGCGAAATCGGCACGATGAAGCGCGGTGCCGTGCTGATCGGCATGCTGTCGCCGCTGCAAAACAAGGACGCGGTCAAATCCTACGCGGATGCCGGGCTCACCGCCTTCGCCATGGAACTCGTGCCGCGTATCACCCGCGCGCAGTCGATGGACGTCCTGTCGAGCCAGGCCAATCTCGCCGGCTACCGCGCCGTGCTCGAAGCCTCGGTTGCCTTCGGCCGGGCTTTCCCGATGATGATGACCGCGGCCGGCACGATCGCGCCGGCACGGGTTCTGGTCATGGGCGCCGGCGTCGCGGGGCTTCAGGCCATCGCCACGGCGCGCCGCCTCGGTGCGATCGTGTCGGCGACCGACGTGCGACTCGCCGCGAAAGAACAGGTCGAGAGCCTCGGCGCCACCTTCCTCGCGGTCGATCTCGAAGCGATGAAGCAGATGGAGACCGCCGGCGGCTACGCCAAGGAGATGGGCGAGGATTTCGCCCGCCGCCAGCGCGAGCACATCACCGAGGCGCTGAAGAAGATCGACATCGTGATCTGCACCGCGCTCATTCCCGGCCGCAAGGCGCCGGTCCTGATCGGCGCGGACATGGTCGCGGTGATGCGCCCAGGCTCCGTGCTGGTCGATCTCGCGGTCGAGCAGGGCGGCAATATCGAGGGCAGCAAGCCCGGCGAGGAAGTGGTGACGGCGAATGGCGCCACCATTCTCGGCCATCTGAACATCCCCTCGCATATCGCGATCGACGCCAGCCAGCTTTATGCCAAGAACCTTTTGGCGTTCCTCGGTCTCATCATCGACAAGGACAAGGCCTTGAAGATCGATACCGCGGACGAGATCATCAAAGCGTCGTTGCTGACGCAGGGCGGCGCGATCGTCCACCCGCAACTCGCAGGAGCCTGACGGACATGGAATTGGGCCAACCCCACGTTGTCGTCTTCTTCCTCACCGTGTTCGTGCTGGCGGTGTTCGTCGGCTACTACGTGGTCTGGCGGGTGACGCCCGCGCTGCATTCGCCGCTGATGAGCGTGACCAACGCGGTATCGAGCGTGATCATCGTCGGCGCCCTGATCGCGGCCGGTCCCGCCGATTTCAGCTTTTCCAAAGTGATGGGTTTCGTCGCGGTGACGCTTGCCTCGGTCAACATCTTCGGCGGCTTCATCGTCACGCAGCGCATGCTGCAGATGTTCAAGAAAAAGCAAAAATAACGGGGGACCCCTAGTGAGCGCCGATCTCTCAGCTCTTCTCTATCTGGTCGCCTCGATCTGCTTCATCATGGCGCTGCGCGGCCTGTCGAGCCCGCAGACGTCGCGCGGCGGCAATCTCTACGGCATCGTCGGCATGGTCATCGCCATCGGCACCACGCTGGCGGGGCCGGGCGTGGTCAGCTACGGCATGATCCTCGCCGGCGTCGTCATCGGGGGTGCTGCCGGCACCTTCATCGCGCTGCGCATCCAGATGACCGCGCTGCCGCAACTGGTCGCGGCGTTCCACAGCCTCGTCGGCCTTGCCGCCGTCTGCGTTGCATCGGCCGCGTTCTACGCGCCGTCGGCTTACGGCATCGGCGTCGAAGGCGCGATCGAGCAGGGCAGCCTCTTCGAGATGGGGCTCGGCACCGCGATCGGCGCGATCACCTTTACCGGCTCGATTATCGCCTTCGGCAAGCTTCAAGGCATCATCACTGGTTCGCCGCTGGTCTTTCCGGGCCAGCATCCGTTCAACGCTCTCTTGGGCGTCCTGCTGCTCGCGGCGCTGGTGTGGTTCGTCGTGGCGCAGCCGCCCATGGCGTTCTGGGCGATCGTCGGGCTCTCGCTGCTGCTCGGTCTCCTGCTGATCCTGCCGATCGGCGGCGCCGATATGCCGGTCGTGATCTCGATGCTCAACTCCTATTCGGGTTGGGCGGCCTGCGGCATCGGCTTCACGCTGGCCAACAGCCTTCTCATCATCACCGGCGCTTTGGTCGGCTCGTCGGGCGCGATCCTCTCCTACATCATGTGCAAGGGGATGAACCGCTCGATCTTCAACGTGATCCTCGGCGGCTTCGGCACCGAGGGCGGCACGGGCCCGGCGACGACACAGGGCGATAAGACGGTGAAATCGGGCAGCGCCGAAGACGCCGCCTTCATCATGAAGAACGCGAGTTCGGTGGTGGTGGTCCCCGGCTATGGCATGGCCGTCGCGCAGGCGCAACATGCGCTCAAGGAAATGGCCGACATCCTCAAGAAAGAGGGCGTCACGGTTCATTACGCGATCCATCCGGTCGCCGGCCGCATGCCGGGCCACATGAACGTGCTGCTCGCCGAAGCCAACGTGCCTTATGACGACGTGATGGAACTCGACGAGATCAACCGCGATTTCGCCTCGACCGACGTGGCCTTCGTGATCGGCGCCAACGACGTGACCAATCCGGCGGCCAAGACCGACCCCAAATCGCCGATCTACGGCATGCCGATTCTCGACGTCGAGAAGGCGAAGACCGTGCTGTTCATCAAGCGCTCGATGGCCTCGGGCTATGCCGGCGTCGATAACGAACTGTTCTTCCGCGACAACACGATGATGCTGTTCGGCGACGCGAAAAAGATGTGCGAGCAGATCGTGAAGGCGCTGGGCTGAGCGACGCGTTTCGCTTCAAACCGAAAAAGCCGCCCGGCAATGCCGCGGCGGCTTTTTGTTTATCGACGAACGGCCGGTGGTTTGAGGGCTTAGTAGCCCTCGCGTTCCAGGCGCTTGCGGAGAAGCTTGCGGTGGCGGCGAACGGCCTCGGCCTTTTCGCGGGCGCGCTTCTCGGAGGGTTTCTCGTAATTGCGGCGCAGCTTCATTTCCCGGAAGACGCCTTCGCGCTGAAGTTTCTTTTTCAGGACGCGCAACGCCTGATCGACGTTGTTGTCGCGGACGAGAATTTCCACGGTCGTATGACTCCTTGAGGGCTCCGGGCGGCAATTCGATACCACGAAGCGCCCCAATCTGCCAAGGCTCGGGCTTGATGAAAAATCGGTCCGCCCCATATAGGCCGGGACGGGCAATGGTCGTGATCAACGGCGGGGGCGCCACCGGCGGATGAACCTATCCAATACGAAACAAAGCCAATTTTTCGGCGGGTTGCCGCCGATTTTTGGCTTTGACACGGCTTTACCCCCGGCCCCGGCTTGCCCATAGTAGAGCCATGGCCATCCTCAAAATCGCCCGTATGGGCCATCCCGTCCTGCGCCGCCGGGCCGATTCGGTGGCCGATCCGACCGCGCCCGAGATCCAGCGCCTGCTCGACGACATGGCCGAGACCATGGCCGATATCGGCGGCGCGGGCTTGGCCGCGCCCCAGGTCCACGTTCCGTTGCGGGTGGTGATCTTCCGGGTGCCGGCCGAGCGCCTGAGCGGCGCCGAAGACGACGTTGCCCAGGATCTGGCCGCCCTGATCAATCCGGTGATCGAGCCGTTGGGCGAGGACATGGAACTCGGCTGGGAGGGATGCCTCTCCGTGCCCGGCCTCAAAGGCGCGGTGCCGCGCTATAGCCGGATTCGCTATCGTGGGGTCGGGCCCGACGGCGCGGCGATCGATCGAACCGTTTCCGGCTTTCACGCCCGCGTCGTGCAGCACGAATGCGATCATCTCGACGGCATTCTCTATCCGCAGCGCATGACCGACATGCGGCTCCTGATGTTCGTCGAGGAAGGCGCGCGCTATCCGATTTCGCTGGAGCCCGCATGACCGACGACGATCGCGCCAAGGATCGGCTCCTCGAGGCCTTGCTGCCGAACGTGCCGTTCGACGGCTGGACGCGGCGCGCCATTGATGCGGCGGCGTCGCGCACGGGGCTCGATGCGGCGATGCTTTTTCCGCGCGGCCCGCGCGATGCGGTTGCGTGGTTCAGCCATTGGGCCGATGCGAAGACCGCGTCGGCGCTCGATGCGAAGACGCGCGCGCGGCTCAAGGTGCGCGAGAAGATCGCATTGGGCGTGACGACGCGGCTCGATATTCTGCTGCCGCATCGCGAGGCGGTGCGGCGCGCGCTGGCGCTGCTGTCGATGCCGCGTCATCTGCCGTTGGGCGCGCGGCTGCTCTACGGCACCGTCGATACGATCTGGCGCGCCGCCGGTGATACCTCGACCGATTTCAATTTCTATACGAAACGCGGCTTGCTCGCCGGCGTCTATGCCGCGACCACGTTCTATTGGCTCGACGATCGCAGCGACGGAACGGCGGCAACGGCGGAATTTCTCGACCGGCGCCTCGCCGAGGTGCTGGCGATACCGCGTCTCGGCGCGACATTACCGCGCCTGCCCAATCTGCTGGGGCTTTTGCGGCGATTCAGCGCCGCGAAATCAGCCGCGTGACGTGGCCCATCTTGCGGCCGGGCTCTGCTTTGTCCTTGCCGTAGAGATGGATCTTCTGCAGCGGGTCGTTGATCGCCTCGCGCCATTTCTCGATATCGGCGCCGATGAGGTTCTTCATCACCGCGTCGGAATGCCGTTCGGGACTGCCGAGCGGCAGGCCGCAGATCGCGCGCACCAATTGCTCGAACTGGTTCGTGTAGCACGCGTCGATCGTCCAGTGTCCCGAGTTGTGCGGCCGGGGCGCGATCTCGTTGACCAGCACCTGACCGTCATGCGTGACGAACATCTCGACGGCGAGAAGTCCGACGAGATCGAGCTTCTCCGCGATGTGGGTGGCGATCGCCTCGGCGCGCATCGCGATGGCGGGCGCGACGCGCGCGGGCGCGATGGTGGTGTCGAGGATGTGATTGACGTGCTGGTTCTCGACCGGCGCGTAGCTTGCCCATTTCCCGTTCTCGCCCCGTGCGACGATCACCGAGATTTCGCAGGCGAATTCGACGAAGCCTTCGAGAATGCCGTCGGTTGAACCGAAGCCTTTCCAGGCCTCGGCGAGATTGGTCTCGGCGCGGATGCCCGTTTGGCCCTTGCCGTCATACCCCATGCGCACGGTCTTCAGGATTCCGCGCGGGCCCATCGCGGCGACGGCCGCGCGTAATTCCGCTTCGTTCGAGACCGCGCGATAAGGCGCCGTTGCGATTCCGATCGAGCGCAGGAAGTCCTTTTCCTTGATCCGGTCCTGCGCGATGCGCAAGGCGTTGGGGCCGGGGCGCACCGGCTTGTGTTCGGCGAGAAATTCGGCCGTGTCGCCGGGCACGTTCTCGAACTCGAAGGTCACGACGTCGACCGCATTGGCGAATCGCGCGAGCGCCGCCTTGTTGCCGTAAGACGCGGTGGTCGAGAGCGACGTCGCCTGCTTGGCCGGGCTGTCCTTGATCGGGCAATAGACGTGGCAGCGATAGCCGAGTGCGCTCGCGGCGAGCACGGTCATCCGACCCAACTGCCCGCCGCCCAGAATGCCGATGGTTGCGCCTGGCTCGATCATGTCGATTTGGGGGCCTTCGCCACCGCATCGGTCTGGGCCTTGCGCCAGGCGTCGAGCCGGCGCGCCAGCCGGGTATCGCTGAGCGCGAGGATCGCTGCCGCCAGCAGCCCGGCATTGATCGCCCCGGCCTTGCCGATGGCCAGCGTGCCGACCGGCACGCCGCCGGGCATCTGGACGATCGAGAGGAAGCTGTCGACGCCCTTCAAGGCATGGCTTTCGACCGGCACGCCGAGGACGGGCAAGGGCGTCATCGCGGCGGTCATGCCGGGCAGATGCGCGGCGCCGCCGGCACCGGCGATGATCACCTTGAGGCCCCGGCCGCGCGCGCGGTTCGCATACTGGACGAGGCGTTTGGGGGTGCGATGGGCCGAGACGATTCGCGACTCGTAGGGGATGCCGAGCGCGTCGAGCGTCTGCGCCGCGTGAATCATCGTCGCCCAATCGGACTGGCTGCCCATGATGATGCCGATCGACGGCTTCGCGCCGCGCTTTGCGGCCATGCTGTCCCCCGCGAAAAAGGAGGGCGCATTATAGGTAGGACGTTCGGGGGGGCAAGCGCGATGGCCGGGCCGGTCGCGCGGTCAGGCGATGATGTCGGGCAGCAGCGAGTTTTCGAGTTTGGCGACCAGATCCTTGATCGCAAGTTTGCGCTTCTTCAGCCTTTGCAGGCCGAGATTGTTGGCGGGCACCTGATCCGTCAGCCGCGCGATCGCTTCATCGAGATCGCGATGTTCGGCCTTGAGTGATTCGAGGCGCGCCTTGACCGCTTCGACGTCGAGGTCCATGACCGGCGCAGTATACCAAACTTGAGCGCGGTCGGCGCGAGGAACCTGTGATGTCCGACGCGGCAGCGGAATTGTGGCGCTTTTCCCTGGCGATCTACGCAAAACCGGACGTTCCGCCGGCCTGCCTCGTCCTGCAGGATCAGTTCGGGCGCGACGTCAACGTGATGATCTATTCCTGTTGGCTGGGCATGAGCGGGCGCGGGCGCCTGACGAGCGCTGCGCTCGCCGCGGCCGACCGTGCCGTGGCCCCGTGGCGGCATGAGGTGGTCGAGGTTTTCCGTGCCGCGCGCCGCGCGGTCAAAGCGGCCGCCTTGCCGGGCTCCGATGAACTCTATGCGAAGGCCAAGGCGGTCGAACTCGATGCCGAGCGGTTCTTGCAATCGCGCCTTGTCGCGATGGCTCCGGCAGCCGATGGGTCGATTTCAAAGGAAGAGCGTCTGGCGGCTGCCCTTGCCAATCTCACGCTCTATATCGACGCCGCCCCGGCCGATGCGGTTCGGGCGGCGCTGACGGCGATGGTCTAGCTCATCTTCCCGTCTTCGGAGCCCCAGCGTTTGACCGCGCCGGTATCGAGATCGAACAGGTCGAGGACGCGGCCGAGATTGTGGTCGATGACGTCTTCCAGAGTCTTGGGCCGGTTGTAGAAGGCGGGCACCGGCGGGGCGATGATCGCGCCCATCTCGGTGAGCGCGGCGAGGTTGCGCAAATGCCCGAGGTGCAACGGCGTTTCGCGCACCATCAGGACGAGGCGGCGGCGTTCCTTGAGGATCACGTCGGCGGCGCGGGTCAGCAGCGAGGTGGTGACGCCCGAGGCCATTTCGGCGACGCTGCGGACCGAGCAGGGCGCCACGATCATGCCCAGGGTCTTGAACGAGCCCGAGGACAGCGAGGCCGCCATATCGCCGATATTGTGCGAGTGATCGGCCAGGGCACGCACCTGGGCCACTTTCATGTCGGTCTCGTAGGCCAGAGTGACCTCGGCCGATTTGCTCATGACGAGATGGGTCTCGACCGGCATTTCGCGCAAAATTTGCAGCAATCGAACGCCATAGATGACGCCCGAGGCTCCGCTGATTCCCACCACAATTCGCTGCGTGTTTGCCATGCCGGTATCGTTGCCTATTGCTAACTAGACGAAAAGTCCGAGGCAGCATATCCTGCTTGGCCCGCCGGTCCAATCGGCGTTAGCATCAAGCCGTTCGTGCCGTCGTCTGCCCTCGTTCCGGGTCTTGTCCGGGTTTTACAGGAGGTGCCATGTCTGACCGTATCGAAGAGCTCCGGGCCCAGCATCGTCGTCTCGAAGCCATGCTGGGCCAAGAAATCGCCCGGCCCTTGCCGAGCATCGAAACCATCACCGACCTGAAGCGCCAGAAGCTTCGAATAAAAGACCAGATCGCTCAGCTCGAACATTCCATCGCCGTCTGACGTTCAAGGCCCGCCCAAGGGGTGGGCCGAAAGCCGCTGAGGCTCGACCAGGGTCGGCAGGCGCACGCCTGCTTGGCAACGGATCGCTTTGCTCTTCATAATCCGCCGATCGAGAGGCCGCAGGGGGAGAGCGACCGATGACCGTCAGGCAGGTCGAAGAGCATCGCGAGTCACTGCGCGACCCCGAGCGATTCTGGGCCGATGCGGCGCAGGCGATCGATTGGGACCGGCCCTGGGATCGGGTGCTGGACGGCAGCAATGCGCCTTTTTACCGCTGGTTTCCCGGTGCCCGGCTGAACACCTGCTGGAACGCGCTCGATCGTCATGTCGCGGGCGGGCGGGCCGAGCAGGTCGCGCTGATCTACGACAGTCCCGTAACCGGTCAGGTCGGGCGCTTCACCTATCGCGAACTGCGCGACGCGGTCGCGAAGCTGGCCGGCGCGCTGGTCGCCTTGGGTGTCGGTCACGGGGACCGCGTGCTGATCTATATGCCGATGGTGCCTGAGGCGGTGATGGCGATGCTGGCCTGCGCGCGTCTTGGCGCGGTGCATTCCGTCGTCTTCGGCGGTTTTGCCGCCGCCGAACTCGCGACCCGCATCGACGATGCCAAGCCCAAGGTCATCCTGTCCGCTTCTTGCGGCATCGAGCCGGGACGGGTGGTGGCGTATAAGCCCCTACTCGATCGCGCGATCGAACTGGCAACGGCGAAACCGTCTGCGTGTCTCATCCTGCAGCGCGCGGCGCAGCCTTGCGATCTGGTCGCCGGACGCGACCGCGATTGGCGCGAAGCGGCGGCCGAGGCCGCGCCGGCGTCCTGCGTGATGGTGGCGGCAACCGACCCGCTCTACATCCTCTACACCTCCGGCACGACCGGAAACCCCAAGGGCATCGTGCGCGACAATGGCGGCCACGCCGTCGCGCTGCGCTGGTCGATGGAAAACATCTATGGCGTGAAGCCGGGCGAGACGTTCTTCGCGGCGTCCGACATCGGCTGGGTGGTCGGCCATTCCTATATCGTCTATGGCCCGCTGCTCGCGGGCTGTACCACGGTTCTTTATGAGGGCAAACCGGTCGGCACGCCCGATCCGGGTGCTTATTGGCGTCTGATCGCCGAGCACGGCGTGGTCGCGATGTTCACCGCCCCGACCGCGTTTCGCGCGATCCGGCGCGATGATCCCGACGGCACGTTCATCCGGCAATACGATCTCGCGAAATTTCGCACGCTGTTCCTCGCCGGCGAGCGCGCCGATCCGGCGACGGTGCAATGGGCCGAGCGCCAACTCGATCGTCCGGTGATCGATCATTGGTGGCAAACCGAAACCGGTTGGCCAATCGTCGCCAATTGCGCCGGGTTGGGCTTGCAACCGGTCAAGCACGGCTCGGCGACCCGCACGGTGCCGGGCTACGATCTGTGCGTGCTCGGCCCTTCCGGCGATGCGATGAAGCCGGGCGAAATTGGCGCGCTCTGCGTGAAGCTGCCGTTGCCGCCGGGCTCCTCGCCGACCTTATGGCAGGCGGAAGAGCGCTATGTGCAAGCCTATCTCGCCGACTATCCGGGCTATTACCACACGGCGGATGCGGGCTTCATCGATGCCGACGGCTATGTCTATGTGATGACCCGCACCGACGACATCATCAATGTGGCGGGCCATCGTCTCTCGACCGGCGCGATCGAGGAGGTGCTGGCGTCGCATCCCGAGGTCGCCGAATGCGCGGTGATCGGCGTCAACGACGCGCTCAAGGGACAAGTGCCGCTGGGATTTCTGGTGCTGAAGGCCGGTGCGAAAACCGATCGCGGAGTCGTCGCGGCGGAAGTGGTCGCACTGGTGCGCGAGCACATCGGCCCGGTGGCGAGTTTCAAGATGGCGATGGTCGTCGAGCGCCTGCCGAAGACGCGCTCGGGCAAAATCCTGCGCGGCACGATGCGCGCGATAGCCGATGGGGAAAGCTACAAAGTGCCGGCGACGATCGAAGATCCGGCGGTGCTCGCCGAGATCGGCGAACACCTGAAAGGCGGCGGGTTCGGAACCGGCGCTTAGGGCGCCGCGTCGTCGCCGCCGGCGACGTCTTCGAGCGTCGGCGGTTGGACCAGCGGCCCGTCGCCCTCGGCGCGCTTCTTGCCGCGATTGGCGCGGGTCACCGCGGCTTCCAGCAGCTCCATGGTGCAGAGCCCCAGCGCGACGGGATGGCGCGGTTTGATGTTGGTCGAGTTCCAGTGCGAACGGTCGCGCACCGCCTGGATCGTCGGCTTGGTCGTGCCGACGAGCTTCGATATCTGACCGTCGCTGAGTTCGGGATGGTTTTTCAGCAGCCACGAAATTGCGTCCGGCTTGTCCTGGCGCTTGGCGATCGGCGTGTAGCGCGGCCCTTTGTGCTTCACCAACTCGACCGGATGCGCCGACGCCGAGATTTGCAGCCGCAAGGCGGGATCTTTCTGGCAGCGCTCGATCTCATCGATGGTGAGCTGGCCGTTCGCGATCGGGTCGAGCCCCTGCATCTGCAGGGCGACTTCGCCATCGGCGATCGCCTGAATCTCGAGCGGATGGAGGCCGCAGAACTCGCCGATCTGCTCGAAGCTCAAGGCGGTGTTCTCCACCAGCCAGACGGCGGTGGCTTTGGGCATGAGCGGCAACGTCATAGGTCCTCCTCGGTCGCGAGGTATTTTAAAGGCAAATCGCCATGTCGGGAATGACGGTTATATAGTCGTTTGCGGCCGGGGAGGGAAGCCCTAAGGGTCTAGACCGACAACACTATTTTGCCGATATGGGACGAGGTTTCGAGCAGCCGGTGGGCCTCGGCGGCGTCGGCCAGGGGGAAGGTGCGGTGGATCACCGGCTTGACCTTCCCCGCATCGAGCAGCGGCCAGACCTGCCGGCGCAGCGAAGCCGCCATCCCGCCTTTGTCCTCAACGCTGCGGGGCCGCAGCCCCGAACCGGTCATGGTCAGGCGCTTGCCCATGATCGTGCCGATATTGACCTGGACCATCACGCCGGCCTGGCTGGCGATGCTGACATGCCGGCCCTCGACCGCGAGGATGCTGAGGTTCTTTTGGACGTAGTCGCCGCCCACCATGTCGAGGATGACGTCGACGCCGCGGTTGGCCGTCGCTTCCTTGATCACCGCGACGAAGTCTTCGTGCTTGTAATCGATGCCGCGCGTGGCCCCCAATTTCTCGCAGGCGTGGCATTTGTCTCGGCTGCCGGCGGTGGCGTAGATCGCGCTCGCGCCAAAGGCCTTGGCGAGCTGGATCGCGACCGTGCCGATGCCGCTCGAGCCGCCGTGGACGAGAAAGGATTCACCGGCCTTGAGCCGGCCGCGTTCGAAGACGTTGTGCCACACGGTGAAGAAGGTCTCTGGCAATGCTGCGGCTTCGACCATGCTGAAGCCCGTGGGGACCGGCAGGCATTGCGGTTCGGGTGCCACGCAATAGGTGGCGTAGCCGCCGCCGGCCACCAGTGCGCAGACCTCGTCGCCGACTTTGAGCTGATGCACGCCCAGCCCGATCGCGATCACCGTGCCGGCGACCTCGAGACCGGGGATATCGGAGGCGCCGGGCGGCGGCGGGTAATGGCCTTTGCGTTGCAGCGCATCCGGACGATTGATGCCGGCCGCGGCGACCCGGATCAGAACCTCGCCCGCGCCGGGATGGGGCATCGGCCGTTCGACGGCACGCAGCACCTCGGGTCCGCCGGGCGTGGAGATTTCGATCGCCGTCATGGTGCCGGGAAGCGTCGTCATGTGCGATTTTTCCTGTCCGCGTTTGACCCGGATTGCACGTCTAGTCCCAACGGTTCAAACTGGCAATCGGCCAAAGAGGACGACATCCGGTGGACGACGAAGAACTGGAGCCGCGCAACAAGCCGGCGAAAAAGCGCGATCTCTCGGTGATGGCGATCGCCGAACTCGAAGCCTATATCGTCTCCCTCGAGGAGGAAATCGGCCGGGCGCGCAACGAGATCGTGGCCAAACGCAGACAACGCGGCGGCGCCGACAGCCTCTTCAAGCGATGACGGACAGCAAGGCCGGATGAGCGACAGCAACGACAAGGCGCGGACCGAGCGCCGTTCGGACTATAAGCATTTCCTCACCATCCCGACGCGCTGGATGGACAACGATGTGTACGGCCACGTCAACAACGTCGTGTTCTATTCCTATTTCGACACGGTGGTGAACCAGTACCTGGTTGCGGCGGGCGGTCTCGGCATCGAAGACGGCCCGGTGATCGGTCTGGTGGTCGAGACGATGTGCCGTTATTTCCGGCCGGTTGCCTTTCCCGACGTGGTTGAGGCGGGTCTGCGCGTCACGCATCTCGGCCGGACCTCGGTGCGTTACGAAATCGGGATTTTCCGGCAGGGCGACGATGAGCCGGCGGCTGCCGGCCACTTTGTCCATGTCTATGTGGATCGCGCCACGCGCCGGCCGGTGCCGCCGCCGGAAACAATGCGAGCCGCATTGGCCAGGATCGCCACCTGACGTTGACGCGCTTTCGGGGATGAGCGAGTCTCACGGGGGGAACCGCCGAGAGGGGAACGGCCGTTGGTTTGGCGCGTATCGAGTCGAAGTCTATCCGGTCCGGTCTTCGGCGTGGCCTGGATCGTCTTGTGCGGTTTCTATATTTCCTTTTTCGTCGGCTGGGAGACGCTGGGCTCGCTGCTGCCGCACGAGATCGCGCTGGTGCTGCTCGCGGTCGTTCTGCCGGTTGCAGCGGCTTGGGCGGTCGCCTCCGCGCATACGCGGACGGCCCAGCTTGAACGTATCTCGGTAAGACTCACGCAACAGGTCGAGCGGGTGCAGGCCACGCCGCCCCGGTTCGACGAACGCATGTTCGAGGCGGTGGGTGCGCTACGGGCGCAACTCGACGAACTGAACACCGCCGCCGATTTCACCGCCGGCCGGTTGAAGAGCGCGACCGAGGGGCTGGGCTCTTTGCTCACCGAGGCGGTGAGCGCGGTCAATGTGGCGGTCGAGCGCGCGGAATTCGTGCGCAGCGATCTCGCCTCGGCGCTCGCGCCGCTCAGCCAGCTCACCGAAACGCTGGCCGATGAATGTTCGGCGATTCAGCGCGCGGCGGGCCGCGACCTGACGTCGGCGACCGACAAATTGCGCGCGCAGGTCGCGGCCGTTCAACAAGCAGTCGACATGGCGGTCGAGGCGGCCGGCGTGCGCGTCATCGAACGCGCCGAACGGATGAGCCGAACTGTCGCCGGCGCGCTCACCCAGGCGGCCGAGGAAGCAGTCGGCCGTTTCGACGGCATCAATGATCGCGTGGCGCAGGAGATCGAGGCCGCGATCGGCCGCATCGACGATCGCAGCGGCATCCTCGGCGCGGCGATCGCGCAGGCCAGCGACGGCGCGGCACAACAACTGGATCGGCGGCGGGTGGAACTGGAAGTCCGCCTGAGCGATCTCGCGGCGCGGATCGATACGATCGCGCGCGAAAGTCTCGCGGCATCCGAGCGCAGCGGCGCGACCTTGCAAGGCGAGGCGACGGCATTGCTGACGGCGGCTTCGCAGGTCGTGGCGCGCGCTGACGAGATCGGCGGCCGGCTGCACGACAGTGGTGTCGCCATGGCCGAGCAATCGGCCGCCAGCGTGCGTCAGGCGGAGGCCGCCAATGCCGGGCTTGCCGAGCAGACCCGGACCCTCGCTTCGGTCGCCAACGAGGCGTTGACCCGGTTGCGCGAGGTCGGTGTCGGTTTCGCCAGTCAGGCGGAGGCGGTGGTTGGCGCCGCGCGACAGAGCGGTCTCCATATCGACCAGGCCGGCGAGCAATTGCGCGCCCAGCTCGAAAAGATTCAGACGGCCGGCGTGCAGGCTGCCGCGGCCGCCGAGAACGGCGCGGCACAAATCCGCGTGGCGACCAGCATCATCGAGGAAAGCTCGGCGCAGACCGAAGCCGCGTTGCGGCGCCGGGGCGACGACATGGCGGATGCGCTCGAGGCTGCCGTTGCGCGCGCGCGCGCTGCGATCGGCGCGCTCGAGGAAAGTGCAGCGGGTGCCGCAGAAAACACCGCGCAGCGCGTCAACGAAACCATGAACAGCTTCGAGGCGCGCGCCGGCGAACTTACCGTCGAGCTTGGCCGTCGCGGCGCGGAGATGTCCGACGTGGTCGAGGCGAGCATGGCGCGTGCCCATGCCGCGGTCAGCGGTCTCGAGGCGGGGTCGGTGGCGGCCGCTGATACCGGCATCGCCAAGATGCGTCAGGCACTCGAGGTGCTCGAGGAACGTGCCGGCGTGACCGCGCAGGAGGTCACGAAACGCGGTACCGAAATGGCGCTCGCGTTCGAGAACGCGATTGCCCGAATCCGCTCGGAGGTCGCAGCGGTCGAGAGCGGATCGGCGGCCGCGGCCGAAGCCGGGGTCGTCAAGATGCGTGACGCGCTCGAAGGGCTCGAATTGCGCGCGACCGCGACGTCGCAACACGTCGCCCAACGCGGCAACGACATGGCGGTATCGTTCGAAAACGCGATTGCGCGGTTTCGCGCCGAAATCGAAACATTGGAAACCGGCACGGCGACGGCGGCCGAAGGCGGCATCGCCCGAATGCGCGACGCGCTCGAAGCCCTCGAGTTGCGCGCGAATGCGACGTCGCAGCATGTCGCGCAGCGCAGCCTCGACATGACGACGTCGTTCGAGAACGCGGTCGGCCGTTTGCGCGCGACGGTCGACGGGTTCGAGCAGAACGTGGCGACGGCGGCCGACAGCAGCGCCGAGCGCGTCAAGGCGGCGATGGAAGGCTTGGCCGACAGTGGCGCGACAATCACCGCCGCCAGCGATGCGGCCACCAGCCGCATTGCCGAGCTGCAATCCGAAACCGCGCGGGCGGCGGAAGCGCTTCGCGTCGCGGGCGACGGCGTGCATGCGCAGATTGTTCAGCTTGCCGGCGTCGGCGACGAAGCGCGCACCCGCCTCGAAGGTGTGGCGCAACTCGTTGGGCGCGAGGTCGCGGCGTTGCGCGAAGCGAGTCACGAGATCGGAAATTATGTCGAGCAACTCCACGATTCCTTCGCCCAGGAAGTTGGTCACTTCAACAACGCGCGCGGGACGATCGGCACGCAGGTCGAGGAGACCCGCGCCATCCTGCAACAGCAATCGGATCTGCTGACCCGGGTGTCAGCCGAGGCGGCGGAACGCGCGAATTTTGCCAATGGCGCGCTCGACGGACACGTTCAGGCATTGCACGAAGCCGCGCGCCGCGTCGGGGTGCAATCGGAGACCATGGGTTCGTTGCTCGATCGCCATCTGGGCGAAATGGCGCGCGGCGCGGAGAAGCTTGCCGCCATCGGCACGGCCGCGGATACCACGCTGCAGAACGGCGTCGGCGCGTTGAACCAGGCCGCCGAGCGTTCCGCCGTTCGCGCGGACGAAATCGCGCGGCTTCTCACCGATCGCGGCCAGCAGGTCGATGAGACCGGTGCGGCCGTGGTGCAACGGATGGAAGATCGTCTCGCCGTCATGCAAGCGAGTGCCGAGCGCCTCAATCAGATGGCCGACGGCGCGAGCACCGCGCTCGGCGACATTGCCCGCCAGTTCGATGAATCGGCGATCGGATTGGCGGCGGCCGGCGACGCCGCGGGCGGTACGCTGCGCGATCTGGCGGCGCAATTCCGCCAGAACGTGCAGGATCTCGCGGCCGCGGTCGATCAGACGGTCGGCCGGATGCGCAGCGCGCGCGATGTCCTCAACGACCAGTTCGCCGCGATCGCCGACGGGACGGGGGCGGTCACCAATCGCCTCTCCGAATTGGGCGATGCCGCGCGCGATCAGGTCGCGAGTTTCGCCTCCGCCAGCGACGCGATGGCGCAGCACCGCGACGAGGCGGCGGAGATGGTGCGTCGACAGATTCTCGAATTCAATGGGATGCTCGAACAGGCCAATACGCGGCTCGAAACCGCGCGTGGCGTCCTGCGCGAACAAGCCGCCGAACTGAACGGCGCGACCGATCTGGTGGTGACGCGCCTGCGCGACGTCAGCGAGATCTATCACAATCAATCGAGTTCGCTGGTCGGCGCGGCGGAGAAGGCGGGAGGTCGCGCGCAGGAGGCGAGCGAGGTGTTCCGCTCGCAGACCCAATCCTTCCTCAAGGCGGCCAACGATGCGGCCGAACTCGCGCAACAGATGCGCGATCAGGCGCAGTCCAACCAGCAGGACACGTTTCTCAAATCGGCGACCTTCATCATCGAGACGCTGCAATCGCTGTCAGTCGATTTGGCGCGGGTGCTCGACGAGGCGGTGCCGGACGCGATCTGGAAGCGGTTCCACAGCGGCGAGCGCGGCGTCTTCGCCCGATACATTTTGCAGATTCAGGAACGTCAGGCCAGCACGACGATCAAGGAAAAATACGAAACCGATTCCGGGTTCCGCGAACAGGTCCTGCGCTACATGAACCAGTTCGAGCAGCTTCTGGCCCAGGCGCGCATCGTCGATCGTGCCGACGTCATGGGTGCCACCTTCGTGACCGCCGATGTCGGCAAGCTCTATCTCGTGCTGGCCAACGCGCTGGGTCGGCCGGCAACCTGATGCGTAAAAGCGAACGGGCGGCTCGTGGAGCCGCCCGTTGCATGTCAACCGGCCGAAGAGTTTAGGCCGCTTTCTGCTCGATCACTTTCGGCGCGCCGCCGTCGGCGATCTCGATCTTGCGTGGCTTCAGCGCCTCGGGCACTTCGCGCGTCAGATCGACATGGAGCAAGCCGTTGTCGAGGCTCGCGCCGCTCACCCGGATATGGTCGGCGAGTTGGAACCGGCGCTCGAAGGCGCGTCGCGCGATCCCGCGATGGAGATAGCGGGTCTTCTCGTCTTCCTTCTGGGCTTTGGCGGCGACGGTCAGGGCGCCGTCCTGAGCGGTCAGCTCAAGATCGTCGGCGGCAAAGCCCGCGACCGCCATGGTAAGGCGGTAGGTGTTATCGCCGGTGACTTCGATGTTGTACGGGGGGTAGGCGACCGCGCTGCCGTCGGTCTGGCTGGCCGCGTCGATCAGACGCGTCAGACGATCGAAACCGATGGTCGAACGGAACAGGGGGGAGAAATCGAAACCATTCATAACCGCATCCTCCAGTGAGCAATGGGTGACAAGACACGCCCGCCCGTGGGCCGGGACGCGTCGACAATGCGTTCAAGGACCCGCGGCTGCGGCGTCCTTCAACGCAATGAAAAGATGGTTTCGCGAAGTCTGGTTTCAAGGGCCTTTTTGAAGGCCCCGAGTCGCCGGGAAATGGCTATTTCTTGAGGCCGATGCCCTGGAAACGCTTGTTGAAGCGGGCAAGCTGACCGCCATCGACGAGGCGCTGCTGGCCGCCGGTCCAGGCCGGGTGGGATTTGGAATCGACTTCCAAATGCAGGACTTCGCCGGGCTTCCCATAGGTGGAGCGCGTCTTGTAGCTGGTACCATCGGTCATCATGACCGTGATCTCATGGTAGTCAGGATGGATGCCGTCTTTCATCGCGCTCTCCGCCAAAGAGGCCGTTTTATACAAGGATGCCCAAGGGGGCGCAACTCCGGGCGGAGTCGACGGAATTTGGTGCGTTGCAACGCAAATCCCTTCGACAATTTTGCCCACCTCTCATAAAGTTTTTTTGGTTACTCCGCTTCACCGAAGGGGTGAGACATGATCGACGGCTCCGACGACAGTAATTCGAGCTACCCGCCCATTCCGCCGATTCCACCGGCCCCGCCCGCACCGATGGCGGCCAGGCCGAAGAAAAAGGCGAAGAAGGCCAAAAAGGCAAAAGCAAAAGCGGCTGCGCCGAAGAAAAAAGCGGCCAAAAAATCCGCCAAGAAGGCACCGAAGAAGGCTGCCAAAAAAGCGAAGAAAGCCAAGACGGCTAAGAAGTCGCCGAAAAAGAAAGCGAAGAAGGCCAAGAAGAAGCGCTGACGCCGCCGCCCCGAGGCGACTGGGCGCTTCAGCGCTCGGTCAGCTTCAACTCGATGCGCCGGTTCCTGGCATAGGCGTCATCGCCGTCGCTTTTGTCCACGGGCTGGAACTCGCCGAAGCCGGCGGCCGACAGGTGATCGGCCGGGATGCCCTGCGCGATCATGAAATTTACCACCGAGATCGCGCGTGCTGCCGAAAGTTCCCAGTTCGAACTGAAGCCGGAGGTCTTGATCGGCCGCTTGTCGGTGTGGCCGTCGACCTGGAGCACCCATTGGATGTCGGGCGGGATTTTCGTCGCGATATCCTTCAGCGCGTTGGTCACCACCGTCAGGCGCTGCTTGGCCGCGTCACTGAGCGTGGCGTCGCCGGTGCCGAACAGGACTTCGGACTGAAACACGAACCGGTCGCCGACGATATGGATGTCCGAACGGTCGCCGAGGGCGGCGCGAATGCGGCCGAAGAATTCCGAGCGGAAACGCGCGAGCTCCTGCACTTTCGATAAAAGCGCGGTGTTGAGCTTTTGTCCCAGATCGGCGATCTGGGCTTCCTGGCTTTTGTTCTGGGTCTGGGCGAGATCGAGCGCCGCCGCGATCTGGGCGATCTGGGTCCGCAGCGCGGCGATCTGCTCGTTGAGCGTGTCGATCGTGCTCTGCGCCTCGTCGGCTTTGGCGTCGGAGGCTTTGAGCTGATCCGCGAGCGTGCTGCCTTGCTGGCGCGACGCGGCCAGATCTTGCGCGTTCCGATCGCGCGCCTGAGTCGCCATTTGCAATTCGAGCTGCAATTGCGCCAGCCGCGATTGCAGGTCGCCGTTGCTGGTGCGCTGCAGCGCCAGCATGTCGGCGAGCTGGCTGAGTTGCTGCGTGAGCTGCTGGAGCGCCGCGTCGCGGCCCGACAAGGCGTCGGTGAGATAGAATTGCCCGGCCGTGAAGATCAACAGCACGAACACGATGACCATGACGAGCTGTGCCAGGGCATCGACGAAGCCCGGCCAGATATCGATGCCGGGGCGTCGCTGGCGGCGTGATGAAAGTGCCACGATGGATCCGCCTAGCCGGGCGTCGCGTCTTTGGCGAGGACCGCGATGGTACGCGCCAGGAGACGAATCTCGCTGCGGATTTCCTGGATCGAATCGCCGCGTCCCTGAGTCAGTTCCTCACTCAAGCGGACAAGATGGACCTCGATATTGCGCAGGTGCGACCGCGATTCTTCGTCGAACGGCTTGGCATTCGTTTGCTCGGCGAGACGCAGCAGGGCCGGTTTGATCTCGACCTGTTGTTCGGCGAGTTTGACGAGCAGCGTCTGCTCGGTGCGGATCTGATCGCTCAGTAATGCCAATCGCTCGGTCAAGGTGACCAGATTGTTGTTCGCGGCGATGCGTCCTTCCTCGCCGCGTCCCATCGTGCGTTGCAGCTTGTCGAGACTGTCGGCGGTCTGTTCCAGCAGGGCCTGGATGAAGGCCGGGACCGAACCGTCGCCGCCGTCGCCGGCAATGCCGCCCGACGACAGGCGGGTGAAGCCCGACAGCCATTCTTCGAGATCGTTGTAGAACCGGTTGAGCGCGAGCCCCGCCTGGAGATCGAGAAAGCCGATGATGAGCGAGCCGGCGAGGCCAAACAGCGATGCGCTGAACGCCGTGCTCATGCCACCGAGCGGCGCCTGCAGCCGTGCCTGAAGGTCGCCGAACGAGCGCGCCACGTCGCCGCTGACCGCCATGCCGCCGATCACGCTTTTGACCGACTGCACGGTTTCGAGCAGGCCGTAGAACGTGCCGAGCAGACCGAGAAAAACCAGAAGGCCGATGAGATAGCGCGATGTTTCGCGGGTTTCATCGAGGCGCGCGGCGATACCGTCGAGCAGCGTGCGCAGCGCGGTCGCGCTGAGGCTCACCTTGCCGCCGCGGCGGTCGGCCAGCATCGTCGCCATCGGCGAGAGCAGGCGCGGTATCGGTCCGGGATCGATGGCGTTGGGACTTTTGCGGAATTTCTCGATCCAGGAAACTTCCGGATCGAGCAGCATGACCGAACGGAAGATGTAGATGATGCCGGCGAGCAGGATGCCGAGGATGACGCCGTTCACGGCCGGGTTGCCGAGAAAATATTGTTGGAGGGCCGGCGCCAGGACAGCGGCGCCCGCGACCACGACAACCAAAAAGATCGCCATGCGGATGAGGTAATTTCGCGGTCGGGTCATGATCGATCCTTTCCCCGAGGGTGAAAAGAAAGGCGCTGCGGCAGCGCTTATTGGCTGACGACCACCAGATCGACCTGGTCGCCGGCCACGCCGTCGTCGGCGCGATTGCCGAGCGCCCGCACGTCCACCCGCAAGCTGCGAATGCCTTTGTCGATCAGATAGGCGCGAACCGCGACCGCCCGTGCCAGCGAGATGCGGCGGGCTTCGATCGCCTGATCGGTCGTCCCGCTCGCATGCGCGATGAGCTGGATACGAAGCCCATCATTGGCGACCAGTTTCGCGACGAGGCCATCGAGGATCGGCTGGGCGCTGGACGGAAGCTCGGTGGCGCCGGCGGCGAATTTGACCGAAGCGGGGGCGATTCCGGCCGACCCGGCCGATGCCATCTGCAGCGGCGGTGCAGCGGCCGCCGTCGGTGCGGCAGGCGGCGTTACGGCTGTCGGCGTACTCGTCGCGGTCGGTGCCGGGGGCGTCTGGCGGACGACGGATTGCGGGACGGCGGCCACGGGCGGCTGTACCGGCGCGGTGGGCGGTGCGTCATGCGGCGGCGCCTGGGTCAAGGCCGGCGGCGTGGGCACGTCCTGCGGCACGGGGGGCGTGGCGGCGGCCTTCGCGGGCGCTGCCGGCGCGGCGGCGGGCGGGGTCAATGCCGCGACCGACGGCCGGGTCGGTTGGGTCAGGGCGACCTGGTCGTGCGAGACCGGATTTTGGGTCACGGAAGCCGGCGTGGCGGCCGGGGTGGCTGCCGCGACCCGGCTGGTGGGCGGGGTCAAATGGATGACTCCCGGCTTGGTCAGTGCGACGCGCCGGTTCGAGTCGGACAGATCGGCGCTGGCGAGGCTCAGGTTCGGATTGCGAAGCACGGGACGGCGCGTGGCGACGCGCGTCGGTTGGTGGACTGTCGCGGTGCGCGTCTCACGCGTGGCGACACGCGCGGGCGCTCCGAATTGACTGAGGAAAAGCTGCGGCAGGGTCGGCGCGGGGCCGAGCTGGTCGAGCACGCTCAGATCGACGCTGATCCTCGGCCGGTTCTGGCCGCCGATCACGACCTGTGCCTGTGCGGCGGAGGCGGCCCCCAGCAGGAGCGCCGCGAGCGACATCACCCGCCAGCAACCCGTGCGCCGGGTACGGTCAAGGTGCGGGGGCCGGGGAGCGGATAGAGCCATGCGCTCGAACACCATTGAATGCAGACAGGGAAGCCTAACCCAAGCGGGGGTCTGCCGCCAGTATCAGCGTGTTAGCGTGTTATGGCGGGCGCCATCGCCTGTTTCAACAAGCGCGCGAGCGGCATGTAAAGATGGTCATTCGCCGCGATGACGTCGCCGGTCGTCAGCATGGCGGAACCGCCGCTCATGTCGCTGATATAGCCGCCCGCTTCCTTGGCGATCAGGATGCCGGCGGCGATGTCCCAGGGTTGCAGACCGAATTCCCAGAACCCGTCGAGCCGCCCCGCCGCGACATAGGCGAGGTCGAGCGCGGCCGAACCCATGCGGCGCACGCCGCTGGTCGCCGGCATGATCGCACCCAGCGTGCGCAGATAGGTGGGCGGATCGCCGCGGTCGCGGAACGGCATGCCGGTGCCGATCACGGCGTCGCCAAGGTTGCGGCGCGCCGAGACGCGCAGGCGCCGGTCGTTGACGAAAGCGCCTTGGCCTTTTTCGGCCCAGAACATCTCGTCGCGCAACGGCTCGTAGATCAGGCCCGCGACGATCTCGTTGTCGCGCTCGAGCCCGATCGAGATCGCCCAATGCGGAATGCCGTGGAGAAAATTGGTGGTGCCGTCGAGCGGATCGACGATCCAGCGATGCTGCTTGTCGGTGCCGGCCTCGGCGCCGGCCTCTTCAAGAAGGAATCCATATCCGGGCCGGGCCTTGCCGAGCTCGGTCCGCAGAATTTTTTCTGCTTTGAGATCGGCGGAACTGACGAATTCGCCGGGGCCCTTGATCGAAACCTGGAGCTGCTCGACCTCGCCGAAATCGCGGATCAGGCCTTTGGCCGCCTTGATGGCGGACCCGGCCATGACGTTGATGAGTGCCGAGCGAACCGCCATTGCGCTGGATTTAGTCCTTCGCGCGTTCGATGTAAGTCCCATCGGCGGTGTTGACGACGATGCGGGTGCCGGCGCCGATATGCGGCGGGATCATGACGCGCAGCCCGTTTTCGAGTTTGCCGGGCTTATAGGACGACGACGCGGTCTGACCCTTCACCACCGGATCGGCCTCGACCACTTCCATGATCACCGATTGCGGCAGCGTCACGCTCAGCGGCATGCCTTCGTGGGTTTGGATCGTGCAGACCATGCCTTCCTGGAGGAACGCGCCGGGCTCGCCGATCGTATCCTGATTGACCATGACCTGCTCGTAGGTTTCGTTGTCCATGAACGTGGCCTGACCGTCGGCCATGAACAGGAACTGCATCTCTTTTTCCTCGAGCTGCGCGCGCTCGACGGCTTCCTGCGTGCGATAGCGCCCTTGGGACTTGGTTCCGGTCTTGAGGTCGCGCATTTCGATCTGGGTGAAGGCGCCGCCTTTGCCCGGCTGGACGATTTCGCGCTTCAGGACGACCCAAAGCTTGCCTTCCACTTCCAGCACATTCCCCGGTCGAACGTCGATGGCATTAATTTTCATGGGCGCTTCCTCGGCGCAGCAGTTGCAGCAGGTATGGGATTTAGCGCAGGTTCCTAGCAGTTTGGACGCATCAAAGAAAGGGGTTCCATGGCAGAAGCGCCGTGGTGGTTGCCGGAAAATCTCGCCCGTCACCGCTCCCATCTGACCGTCCGCAGCCATGTGCTGACGGAAATGCGGCGCGTTTTCGCGGCGCGGGGTTTTATCGAGGTCGATACGCCCGCCTTGCAGCGCAGTCCGGGCATCGAGCCTCATCTCAAGGCTTTCGCGACCGTGCTGGAGCGGCCGGGCGAGGGCATTGCGCCGATGTATCTCCACACCTCGCCCGAATTCGCGATGAAGAAACTGCTGGTCGCGGGGATGCCGCAGATTTTTCAGTTAACGCACTGCTTCCGCAACGCCGAGCGCGGTTCGACCCATTCGCCCGAATTCTCGATGATCGAATGGTATCGCGTCGGCGCCGACTATCTCGATCTGGTTGGCGACTGCGAGGCATTGCTGCGCGCGACGGGCGCGTCGCTTTTCACGTGGCAAGGCCGCATCTGCAATCCGCACGAGCCGTGGGAACGGCTAACCGTTGCCGAAGCCTTCAACCGGTTTTGCGGCATCGATGTGCTGGCGAGCGTCGAGGATCTCGACGGCCTTGCCGCGGCGGCGGAGCCGACGGGAATTGCACCCCATACGGGCGATACGTGGGAAGATCTGTTCTTCCGTATTTTCCTCGCCGAGATCGAACCGAAACTCGGCATCGGCGTACCGACCGTGCTCTACGACTATCCCGTCTCGATGGCGGCGCTGTCGCGCACCAAGGCAAGCGATCCGCGCGTCTGCGAACGGTTCGAGCTTTATTGCTGCGGCCTCGAACTCGCCAATGCCTTCGGCGAACTCACCGACGCCGCCGAGCAACGCCGACGTTTTGCCGCCGATCAGGAAAAGAAACGGATGATCTACGGCGAAACCTATCCCGTCGATGAGGATTTCCTCGCCGCGCTGGATTACGGCTTGCCGGAAAGCGCCGGTATCGCGTTGGGCTTCGATCGCCTGGTGATGTTGGCGTCGGGTGCGACGCATATCGACGAGGTGCTGTGGGCGCCGGTCTGACTAAGCGGGCTTCGCTGCCGCGATTGCCTTGTTGAATTCCTTGACCGCCACACCCGGTCCTTGCGGATGCGACCACACCGCGGCGATGACGGCGAGGAAGTCGGTGCCCATCGCGACGAGGGTCCCGCAATTCTCCGGCGTGATGCCGCCGATGGCGCAGGACGGCACCGTCATCGTCTCGCTCCACCATTTGAGGATGTCCGGATCGTTGCCGGCGATGCGGCGCGTGTCCTTGGTGGTCGAGCGGAAGAACCCGCCGAAGGCGACATAGTCCGCGCCGTTATCGGCGGCTTCGATCGCGTTGTGGCGGCTGTTGTAACAGGTGACGCCGACGATCCGTCCCGCGCCCAGAAGTTTGCGCGCTTCGAGATAGGACGCGTCTTCCTGGCCGACATGGACGCCGTCGCTGTCGGTCTGCAGCGCGAGATCGGGACGATCGTTCATGATGAAGGCGACGCCGCGCTCCTGCGCGATCGGCCGCAAGACATCGGCGGCGCGGCGGATCGTGTCATCGTCGACGTCCTTCAGGCGAAGCTGAAGACAAGCGACGTCGCCGGCATCGAGCGCCTCGGCGAGGAGCGGCGCGAAGGAGGCGGGCTCGAACGCCGGCGGCGTGATCAGATAGAGCCGGCTCACGCCTCGCCGCGATAAATCTTGATGATCTGGTCGAGCATCTTCAGCGCATCCTCGCGTTTGCGCTGGAAGGTGTTGCGTCCGATGATCGAGCCGTTGCCGCCGCCGTCGCGAATGGCACGCGCCTCGTTATAGACGCCTTCCAGATCCTTCGCCTCGCCGCCCGAGAAGACGACGATGCGCTTGCCGGCAAAGCAGGATTGAACGACATGCGCGATGCGCTTCGACGCGGTCGAGATGTCGATCTTTTCCTTCTCGTAGACTTTCTTGGCCGCGTCGAGTTCGAGGAAGTCGGTCGGCGGCTTCACCTTGATGATGTGGGCGCCGAGGAGCGCCGCCATGTGCGCCGCATAGGCGCAGATATCCATCGCGGTCTCGCCGTTCTTCGTGATCGTGCCGCCGCGCGGATAGGACCAGACCACCACGGCGAGGCCGGAGGCCTTGGCCTCGCGCGCCATCTCGGCGATCTCCTCCATCATGTCGTAGGCGAGATCGGAGCCGGGATAGATCGTGAAGCCGATCGCCGAACAGCCCAGCCGCAACGCGTCCTTGACGCTCGCGGTCACGGCCTGGGTCGGGTTTTCCTTGGCGCGGGCGAGACTGTTGGCGGAATTGACCTTGAGGATGGTCGGAATGGCGCCGGCAAAGGTCCCGGCCCCGCCCTCGATGAAACCGATCGGCGCGGCATAGGCCGAGAGCCCGGCGTCGAGCGCGAGCTGGAAGTGATAATGCGGATCATAGGCCGGCGGATTGGGCGCAAAGCTGCGCGCGGGCCCATGCTCGAAGCCCTGATCGACCGGCAGGATGAGCAGCTTGCCGGTGCCGCCCAGTTTCCCCTGCATCAGGATGCGGGCGAGATTTCCTTTGGTGCCCGGATTGTCGCTCTCGTAATGCGAGAGGATCTTTTTGACCGGTTCGGTGAGTTGCATGGCGTGTTTCCTCGAGGCTCAGAAGGCCGATATAGCAGAAGCCTCAACCCGGTGAAAGAAAGACCCGGAGGGCTTCGGCCGGCATCCGGACGTCGAGGAGATCAAGTGTTGCCGAAGGCGGATCGGCGAATTCCGCGCCCATGTTGGCGAGCTTGGCACGAACCGGGTCGGGCCCGGCAAAACGAAGATGCCGCAAGCCGATTCGCAGACTCGCCATCACAGCACCGGGCGCGTCGCCGCAATCGAGAATCGCGGTGAACGAGGCCTCGGGATGGGCGTCGTGTGCCGCGTCGATCACGGCCTTGAACCACAGGGGGCCGACCTGGTTGGCGGCATTCGGCGCGCTGGCCAGCGTGACAGGAACGCCGAGCGCTTCAGCAGCGGCGAGCGCCGCCCGCGCGTGGTCGAGGGAATGGACGATGATCTCGCGCGTCATGGCGATAAAGCCCCTCGCCCGCGCTAGCGGGAGAGGGAGGGGCCCGGCCCGATAGGGCTGGGAGGGTGAGGGCGCTGGGACGTTTCGTCTTTTATCGCACGCAAAATCGCGGTCTGAACCCCTTCGGGATTGGCGAGAACGTCGTTGTTCCAAAATCGAATAACACGCCAACCCTGACTCTGAAGCCACTCGGTTCGTTCTATATCGCTTTTGTTGTCGGCGTGTTGTCCGCCGTCGGCTTCGATCGCGAGGCGGTGCTCGAGACAGGCGAAATCGAGAATGTAGGGACCAAGCGGGTGTTGACGGCGAAATTTGCAGGATTGCAAGCGACGTGCACGCAACGCCGACCACAACCGGCGCTCGGCGTCGGTCATCTTAAGTCTTAGGTCGCGTGCCTTCTTGTTCGGCATTGCCGTGACCGTTCACTGAACTGTCCCTCACCCTCCCAGCGCTTTGCGCCGGGCCCCTCCCTCTCCCGCAGAGCGGGCGAGGGGCTGGTTTTCAACCCAGCTTGCCGACGAGGGCGGCGACTTCGACCATGCGGTTCGAGAAGCCCCATTCGTTGTCGTACCAGCTCAGCACGCGGCAGAAGCGCTTGTCGACCACCTGGGTCTGGGTCACGTCGAAGGTCGAGCTGTGCGGGTCGTGGTTGAAGTCGGTCGAGACCGCCTCGTCCTTGTTGATGGCGAGGATGCCGCGGAAGCGATTCGACTTCGCGGCCTTTTCCATCATCTCGTTGATCTCGTCGCGGCTGGTGTCGCGGGCGGCGACGAAGGTGAGATCGATGAGCGAGACATTGGGAGTCGGCACCCGGATCGATGTTCCGTCGAGTTTGCCGTTCAAGGCGGGGATCACGAGGCCCAATGCTTTGGCGGCACCGGTCGAGGTCGGGATCATGTTGATCGCCGCCGCGCGGGCGCGCCGCAGATCCTTGTGCAGCGTGTCGACTGTGTTTTGGTCGCCGGTATAGGAGTGAACTGTGGTCATGAACCCGTGGACGATGCCGACGCCTTCGCTCAACACGTAAGCGACCGGCGCGAGGCAGTTCGTCGTGCAGGAGCCGTTCGACAACACGCGATGCGATGCGTTCACCTGATCGCTGTTGACGCCGAGCACCACGGTGATGTCGACGCCGTCGGCGGGCGCCGACACGATCACGCGCGACGCGCCGGCCTGAAGATGCTTGGCCGCCGCTTCGCGATTGGTGAAGAGGCCGGTGCATTCGAGTGCGACATCGACCTTGAGGTCTTTCCACGGCAACTTTGCTGGATCGCGTTCGGCCTGCACGCTGATCTTGCCGCGACCGATATCCATCCAGTTGTCGCCGGTCGTGATCTCGCCCTTGAAGCGGCCATGCACGCTGTCGTGCTTCAACATGTGCGCGTTGGCGGCAACCGTGCCGAGGTCGTTGATCGCCACGACCTGAAGATCGTCGCGGTTCTGTTCGTGCAGCGCGCGCAGCACCAACCGTCCAATGCGTCCAAACCCGTTGATTGCGACCCGAACTGCCATCGATTCCCCCTCGTTAGGCGACGTCGAGTGCGGCTTGCGCCACCGCCTCCGCCGTGATTCCGAAATGTTTGTAGAGATCTTCCGCCGGCGCCGACGCCCCAAATCCCGTCATGCCGACGAATTTTCCGCCCATGCCGATATAGCGCTCCCAGCCCATGCGCACGGCCGCTTCGACCGCGACGCGCGGCGCGCTGCCCAGCACGGTATTGCGATAGGTCTCGTCCTGCTGGTCGAACAATTCCCAGCACGGCATCGACACCACGGCGGCATCGACACCTTTGGCCTTGAGCAGATCGCGCGCCGCGATGGCGAGCGAGACTTCCGAGCCGGTCGCGAGCAAGGTCACGGCCCGTTTGCCTTCGGTCTCGGCCAGGACATACGCGCCGCGTGTCGAAAGATTTTTGCTGCCGTCGCGGCGCAGCGCGGGAAGTCCCTGTCGGGTGAGCGCCAGCACGGAGGGCTGTGTCGGTGCGTTGAGTGCGATTTCCCAGCACTCGGCGGTTTCGAGCGCGTCGGCGGGACGAAACACCAACAGGTTCGGGATCGCGCGCAACGCGGCCATGTGTTCGACCGGCTGATGCGTCGGGCCGTCTTCGCCGAGCCCGATCGAATCATGGGTCAGGACATAGACGACGCGCAGCCCCATCAGCGCCGAGAGCCGGATCGACGGCCGGCAATAATCGGAAAACACCAGGAACGTGCCGCCATAGGGAACGATCCCGCCATGCGCGGCCATGCCGTTCATCGCGGCGGCCATGCCGTGTTCGCGGATGCCGTACTCGATATAGCTGGCGTCGAATTGTCCGGCGCTGACGACCTTCTGGCCCTTGGCTTTGGTGTTGTTGGAGCCGGTGAGATCGGCCGAGCCGCCGATGAGCAGGGGCATCGTGGAGGCGATGGCGTCGAGGGTGAAGCCCGAGGCCTGACGCGTCGCGGTCTTCGGCGCGTCGGCGGCGAACTTGGCGCGGATCGCGACCAGCGCTTCTTGTGTGGCCTTCGGCAGCGTACCGGCGAAGTCCGCTTCGAACGTCGCGCGGGTCGATGCATCGGTGGCGGCAAGCCGCTCGCGCCACGCCTGATGATCCTTCTGGCTGCGCTTGCCGACGGCCTTCCACGCTTCGGCCATGTCGGAAGGCACGACGAAGGGCGCGTCGGTCCAGCCGAGACGGGCGCGCGTGCCGGCGATCTCGTCCTTGCCGAGCGCGGCGCCATGCGAGGCGGAGCTGTTGGCCTTGGTCGGCGCGCCGAACGCGATGATCGTGCGGCAGGCGATCAGTGTCGGGCGGTCGCTCGTCTGCGCGCGCGTCAGCGCGGCAGCCACCGCATCGGTATCGTGGCCGTCGACTCGCTCGGTGTTCCAGCCGACAGCGGCGAACCGCGCCAACTCGTCCTCGGAACGCGAGAGCTCGCTCGGACCATCGATGGTGATGTGATTGTCGTCCCACAGCACGATCAGCTTCGCGAGCTTCAAATGCCCGGCGAGCGAGATCGCTTCCTGGCTGATCCCTTCCATCAGGCAGCCGTCGCCGGCGATGACATAAGTGCGGTGGTCGACCAGCTTGTCGCCGAAGCGCGCATTGAGCAGGCGTTCCGCCAAGGCCATACCGACCGAATTGGCCAGACCCTGACCCAGCGGCCCGGTGGTCACCTCGATCCCGGCGGCATGGCCGCGTTCGGGATGGCCCGCGCAACGGCTGCCGAGCTTACGGAAGCTTTTGATCTCGTCGATCGTCATGTCGGCAAAGCCGGTGAGATGCAGCAATGAATAGAGCAGCATCGAGCCGTGGCCGGCCGACAGCACGAAGCGGTCGCGATCGGGCCAGGCCGGATCGGCCGGATCGAATTTGAGAAACTGGCCCCACAGCACCGTCGCCACGTCGGCCATGCCCATCGGCATGCCGGGATGGCCGCTATTGGCGGCCTCGACGGCATCCATCGAAAGGGCGCGAATCGTGTCCGCCATCCGCCGCAGGCGCTTGTCGCGCGGTTGCGGTATCGGCGGGACGTTCGGTGCGGACGCGTCGGGAGCGCTCATCGCTTCTCGAATTCAAGTCGTTTGGAGTGCGGCGCACCTTGCCGTCCGACCGCGTTGCCGTCAACCCATCTGTCGCGCGGTTGCGGCTACCGTGTAATGCAATTATGGTCGCGCGGTTCCCGCTGTTGGGGCGTCGCCAAGTGGTAAGGCAGCGGATTTTGATTCCGCCATACGGAGGTTCGAATCCTCCCGCCCCAGCCAGGGGATTCGCTGGCCGTTCCAATCCGCGCGTTGATCGCGAGTCGTCGAGAGAATTTATCGCGACTGCGCCGCCGACCTATTTTTTGGGCGTTTCCTTGTGGCCGAAAGCGGCGTCCGCCTCGTCCTTTTTGATGCGCGCACCCGGATTGCCGGGCTGATTGAGATTTTGTTCCTCGGTGCCGTCGCCCATCATTCCCGGATGAGCGTCTTTGTTCGGCTTTTTCGAGTCGTTCGGGATCGTGGGCTTATCGGTCATGGGAAACACTCCGCGCGTCATGCGCCGCCAAATCAACGCCGGCGCGGAGAGTTTGGTTCCGCCGATGCGTGCTCAGGCCTTGACGCCGAGCAGTTTCAACAGATGCGGGCTGCCTTTGACGAAAAATACCACCATCGTGCAGCCGTTGGGCGCAATTGGAGCGTGACGGCTTCCTTTGGGGCGGATGACGAAATTGCCGGCGGTGCAGGTGCCTTCGTGGTCCTGGAACGAGCCTTCGAGGACCAGGGTCTGCTCCATGTCGGCATGGACGTGATCCGGGATCCCGGCGCCGGGCTCGAGCTTGGTGATGACGGTGAGGAAGCCGGTCTGCTTGTCGTGATAGATGATCTTCGTCTTGTTGCCGGGCGCGGTGTCGATCCACGGCGTTGACGGCACATCGACGAAAATCGATGCCAGCGAATTGACCTGCGATCCTTCAGCCATCGTGACCTCCCCTTGGATTTAGTGTTGGCGCAAGTATGCACCCCGCCGCGCAGGCTTTTCTAGCCCGCTGTTCCACCGCGCACGCGATCGATGATCGCCTGGGCATCGGTAGGCGCCGCGTCGCCGCGCCAGGCGACGTGACCGTCGGGCCGCACGAGGACGAGCTTCTTCTCGTAAAGCGCGGCGATCGCCGGTTCATCAATGCCGACAACAGTGAGCGGCACGCCACGCGCTTTCGCGGCCGCGGCGAAGCCGCCGGGATCGCCTCCAAAGTTCAGTAACACGAAGCCGCGTCCGAACAGATCGATGGTCGAACGCCCGTCTTTCATGACGGCATGCGGCGCGCGCGCGCCGGGCCGGCTGGTCTGCACATATTCCGAGACGCTGTTGGGCGGCGCCGGCGTGCCGTCGGGGCAGACGATCGGCGACTCGTCGTAGCGATAGCCGAGCGCGATGCCTTCGGTGACGAAATGCTTGGTCTTGTTGTTGAGGATGTCGTCCTCGACGCGACGGCGCATCGTCTCGCCTTCGGCGCTGTCCTCGTCGACGCGCCTGAGCGCGGTCTCGTCGATGAAGTCGAAGCGGCTGCGAATCATGTTGTCGGTCGCTTCGTCGACGCTGCGCCGTGCGACCGGCTTGCGCTCGAGCGGATAGCTCTCGAGCAGATGCGGTCCGCCCCAGCCCTCGACCATCGCGGCGAGTTTCCAGCCCAGATCGACTGCGTCGCCGAGCCCGGTGTTCATGCCGAAGCCACCGGCCGGTCCGTGCTGATGCACCGCGTCGCCGGCAAGCAGAATGTTTCCGCGCACCCAGGTGTCAGCGACGATGCTGCGGCAGGTCCACGGCATCGCGGTGATGAGTTCATAAGAAATGTCGGGCCCGAGGAATTTCGCGACCATCGCCGGAACGTCGACCGAATCCGCGGTAAGCCGGGTCGTCTCGTTGCTGAAGCTCAATCGCCAGAACTCGCGCCCGTCGAGCATCACGAGGTTCGGATGATTCGCGGCGACATCGACGAAGTAGTAGAACGCGGCCTTGCCCTTGTCGTGATGGTTCCACAATTCGGGAATGCGCATGAAGATATTGAGGTGATAGGAGAGCACCGGCATGCCCTCCATCTTCACGCCCAACGTCTTCGGCACCGCGCTGGCGCCGCCGCAGCACGAGACGATGTAGCGCGCGGCGATCTTCTCTTCGGTGCCGGTAGCGAGGTCGCGCACGGTGGCCACCGCGCCGTCCGCATTCGTCTCGAAGCTCTCGAAGCGCGTCTTGTAACGCAAGGTCACGCTCGGAAAGTTCGTGGCGAGATCGCGCAGGACCGGATCGAACCAGATCTGGTTGCAGCGTTGAATGCGTTCGGGCGTTGTCGGCAGGGATTTCGCGCCGCCAAAGCCCGCGCGCTCGATCCGAGTGATCTCGGGGCCTTGCAGCGTCGTGCAATAGACGATCGTTGCGGGATAATCCGCCGGCGTCCCGACCTCGCGCACTTTGTCGGCGATGCCCCAGCGCCGGCAGAATTCCATGCTGCGCGAGTTGATCGCGTTGGCGCGCGGATGGGTGATCGTGCCGTCGTGTTGCTCGACCAGCACGCAGTCGATGCCGCGCCAGCCGAGATCGGCCGCGAGCGCCAGCCCGACCGGGCCGCCGCCGACGATAAGAACGGGGATTTGCTGAGCCATGGCGCACGATCTTAATGGCGTGAACGCTCTTGCGGAACCCTGGTGCGACGGGCTTTAGTGACGCCGTAGCGAGAAAAGCGCGGGTGGAGGATACGCATGGTCGGGCGGAGCGAGACAACGGGCGGAATCGGCAAGCCGGTACAGCGCAAGGAAGACCTGCGCCTGCTCACCGGAAAAGGGTATTACGTCGCCGATGTGAGCCTGCCCAATACCGCGCATGCCGCGATGGTGCGCTCGCCTTATGCCCATGCGCGCATCCGTTCGATCGATACCACGCACGCCAAGGCAGCACCGGGCGTGATCGCGGTGCTGACCGGCGCCGATTTCATCGCCGACGGACTGAAAACCCTCGATCACAAGCCGTCGCTCGTCGGCCCGCCCGATGTCGCGGTGCGGATGCATGACGGCTTCACCACCTTCACCAATGCGCAGTCGATGCTGCCGGCCGACAAGGTGCGCTATGTCGGCGAGCCGGTCGCGGTGGTGGTTGCCGAGACCGCGAACCAGGCGAAGGACGGCGCCGAACTGGTCGAAGTCGATTGGGAGCCGCTGACGGCGGTGACGATGGCGACCGACGCGATCAAGCCCGGCACCGGCAAGGTGTGGGATCAATCGCTCTCCAATCTCTGCGTCGATGTCGATGTCGGCGACAAGGCGGCAACCGACGCCGCTTTCGCCAAGGCCGCGCATGTGACCAAGCTCAAGACCTGGGTGCAGCGCGTCACCGGCACGCCGATGGAGCCGCGCAACGCGGTCGGTGACTACGACAAGGCGACCGGCCACTACACGCTTTACGCCGGCACCGGCAGCGGCGTGGCGCGCGAACGCGTCGACCTTGCGAACGTGCTGGGCGTGCCGCCCGAGAATTGCCGCGCGGTGTGCGGCGATATGGGCGGCAATTTCGGAACGCGCAATTTCTTCTTTCCCGAATACGGCATTCTGCCGTGGGCAGCGAAGCGCGTCGGCCGGCCGGTCAAATGGCTCGGCGATCGCAGTGAGTCCTTCCTCTCCGATTATCAGGGCCGCGATCTCGACGTCGATGCCGAACTCGCGCTCGACAAGGACGGAAAATTCCTCGGCGTGCGCGGCACCAATCTCAGCAATGTCGGCGCGCATACGATCGCCTTCGTGCCGCTGCGCAAGGGCCTTGGCCAGATGTCGGGTGTCTATAATATCCCGGCAACGCATTTCCGCGGCCAGGCGGCGCTGACCAACACCGTGCCGACCACGCCCTATCGCAGCGCCGGCCGGCCCGAGGCGGTGTTCGTGATCGAACGCCTGGTCGATCTCGCCGCCGATGAAATGGGAATCGATCCGGTCGAGATCCGCCGCCGCAACATGATTGCGCCCGAGGCGATGCCCTATACCAACTCGGTCGGTCAGACCTACGACAACGGCGAATACGAAAAGGGCATGGACGCGGCGTTGCGTCTCGCCGACTGGACGGGCTTCGCCGCGCGTCGCGCCGATGCGAAGAAACGCGGCATGCTGCGCGGCATCGGCATCGGCAACTACATCGAGATCGCCGGCGGCTTCCCGCGCGAACGCGCCGAGGTCACGGTACAACCCGAAGGCCGCGTCGAACTGGTGCTCGGCACGATGAACAGCGGCCAGGGCCACGAGACGAGTTTCGCGCAATTGATCAATGAATGGCTCGGCGTGCCGTTCGAAAGCGTCGATTACGTCGCGCACGACACCAATCGGGTGTCGGCCGGCGGCGGCTCGCATTCCGGCCGCTCGATGCGTCTCGCCAGCCTCGTC
This sequence comes from uncultured Rhodospirillales bacterium, assembly GCA_903828515.1. Lineage (GTDB taxonomy): Bacteria > Pseudomonadota > Alphaproteobacteria > ATCC43930 > CGMCC-115725 > CAIKMD01. The sequence goes on from CAIKMD010000006.1 coordinate 814,137, forward strand.
ATCGGCAAGGCAACCGACGAGATCATCGAGAAGGGCAAACGGATCGCCGGTCTCCTGCTCGAGACGTCGCCGGTCGATATCGAATTCGTCAAAGGCACGTTCACGGTGAAAGGTACCGATCGCAGCATCGGGATTTTCGACATCGCGAAGGCCGCCGCGACGCGCGCCGATCTGCCCGATGATCTGAAAGGCAAGCTCGACGCGGTCGGCGATCAGGTCGTGGTCAGCGGCGCGTGGCCGTCGGGCACGCATATCTGCGAGGTCGAGATCGATCCCGACACCGGCATGGTGCGCATTGTCCATTGGGCGGGCGTCGATGACGTGGGGCGCGCGATCAATCCGCTGATCCTGCACGGCCAAACGCATGGCGCGGCGGCGCAGGGCATCGGCCAGGCGTTGCTCGAACTGTGTCACTACGATCCGATGAGCGGTCAGCTTCTCTCCGCGTCGTTCATGGATTACGCGGTGCCGCGCGCCGATTTCATGCCCCCCTTCAACTGCGAGCTGATCGAGTTGCCGGCGACGAGCCATAAATACGGCATTCGTCCGGGCGGCGAGGGCGGCACGACACCGGCGCTGGCCGCGGTGATCAACGCCGTGGTCGACGCGCTCTCGGAATTCGGCGTGCGTCACGTCGAGATGCCGGCGACGCCCGAGCGCGTCTGGCGCGCGATCCAGTCGGGACGGGCACGCTGAGCCGACAAGAGGAAGCCACGGCACAAGTCTCGCCGATGGCGGCGGGCGGAATGCCGCCGCCGCGGTTCAGTCACCGCGACATCATGCACATGCTGAGCGGCACGATGCTCGGCATGTTCCTCGGCGCGCTCGATCAGACCATCATCGCCACCTCGCTGCCGGCCATGGTCGGTGAGTTGCACGGCATGGAACATATGTCGTGGGCGGTGTCTGCCTATCTGCTGACCTCGACCGCGGCGACGCCGATCTACGGCAAGCTCAGCGATCTCTACGGGCGGCGCCTGCTGTTCGGCTCGGCGATTGCCCTCTTTCTTCTGGGCTCGGTCGGCGCCGGACTCGCGCAGAACATGGGCGAGCTGATCGCCGGCCGCGCGGTACAGGGCATCGGCGGCGGCGGTCTCATTTCGCTCGCCATGGCGATCGTCGCCGACATCGTGCCGCCACGCGAACGCGCGCGTTATCAGGCTTATTTTTCGGGCGTGTGGACCATCGCGACGCTCGCCGGTCCGGTTCTGGGCGGGTTTCTGGTCGACGTTCTCGATTGGCGCTGGGTGTTTTGGATCAATCTGCCGATCGGCGCGGCGGCGCTGCTGATCTGCAATGCCGCGTTGAAGCGGTTGCCGGTCTATGGGCGAACCAAGAAGATCGACTATCTCGGCGCGGCGATCCTCATTCCCGCGATCGTCTCGGTGCTGCTGGTCACGACGTGGGCCGGCACCGACATGGCGTGGAATTCGCCGACTATTCTGGCCCTCATCGTCGCGGCGGTCGTCCTGACGGCGTTGTTCGCGGTGCAGGAACATCGTGCCGACGATCCCATCGTGCCGCCGCGGCTCCTGCGCGAGAATGTCGTGTTCATCGGCGTCTGGCTCGGATTTTTCGGCGGCGCGGCGTCGGTCGGGGCGACGATTTTTCTGCCACTGTTCCTTCAGGTCGTGGTCGGCGCCTCGGCCAGCAATTCGGGCATGTTGATCCTGCCGATGATGATCGGCATTTGTATCGGCGCGCTCGGCGCCGGCCGGATCATTCGCTGGACCGGGCGTTACAAGCTCGTGGCGCTGGGCGGCCTCGGTCTTGCCGCGCTGGCCTTCGCGCTGTTCATGACGGTGACGCGCGACACGCCGACCTGGCTCTATGCGAGCTATATGGGCCTGCTCGGCGCCGGCCTCGGGCCGTGCGGGCCGATGGTCGGCATCTCGGTGCAGAACGCGGTGCATCGCCGCGATCTTGGAACCGCCACCTCGCTCACCAATCTTTTTCGCTCGATGGGCGGCTCGTTCGGCGTCGCCTTGCTCGGCGCGGTCCTGATCGCGGGCTTGGGTAGCCCGACCGCGTCGCTCAATCGCGGCACGCTGCTCCATGGCGGCACCGTTGCCATCGCCGCTTTGCCCGAGGCCGAGCGCGCCTCGATCGTCGCCGGCTTCGCGCACGGTTTCATCTATCTCTATATCGCCGCCGCGGCGCTCGCCGTCGCCGGCATGGTCTTCGCGCTGTTCTGGAAGGAACTGCCGCTACGCTCGGCGGCCGATCATGCCGCCCAACTGGCCGAGGCCGCCGCGCTCAGCGAGCGGCGCTAGGCGGCATTCGCCAGCGTCGCGACTCCCATCGCCTGTGCGATCGTGCGGATATCGTTGTCGCTGATCGCGAAAAGCCCGAAGCGAAGCTGATAGCCCCAATTCTTTTTGCCGCGCGTGAAGTCGAGCGTGTCGAGCAAGGGTTGAATCGGCGCGTCGTTTGTCGCGAACCAATCGACGTCGCGTCGCATTGGACAAAACCCGCCGCCCATGTCGAAGGAATAAGGCTCGCCGTCGCGAATGGCGCCGAGCGCGACGAAGGACTGGCATTTCTCCTTGCCGCGAAAGACGATTGTCGGCGCGTAATAGGCGATGAGGTCGCCGGGCTGAACGCGGCGCATCGGCGCCGCCTTGCCGTGACACAATTGCATGAAGCCTTGCGTGCGGCCTTGGCGCACATGTTCGGCCGACGCCACGCCGATCCAGTTCCGTCTCATGCCGCCACCGGCGCGAAAACGCGCAGGCGATGCCCGTCGGGATCGAGCGCGACGAAAGTGTGGCCGAAATCCATCTCGGTCGGCGGTTGGGCGATGGCGAGGTTGCGTCGCATCCAATCCGCATGTGTCGCACGAACGGAGGCGGCATCGGCGACGGCGAAAGCAAGTTCGCCGGTTGCGCCCGATCCATGCACGTCGGGTTGGACGGTATCGCGCGACCACAAGCCGAGCTTGAGGCCGGTATCAAGGACGAACATGACGAAGGCCGGCGATGATTCGACCGGCTTCTTGCCCAGCAGATCCGCGTAAAAGCGGCCGCTGGCCTCGGCATTATCGACATAGAGCAGAATGAAATTCGGATCGTTCATCGAAGCCTCCGGGTTGGGTTGACGGCTTCGAGCCTAAACGATGATACTGCCAAATATTGTCAGCAGTAAAACCCCGTCAGCGCTGGGGAATTCCCTCAGCAGCGCGCCATTCTTTCAGGAGAACCGGTCGTCGGCGCGGATAGCGCTTCGCGGTGACCGTCACCGCCGCGATCCGGTCGGTGCGGAAATGCCGAAACGCCTGGCGTAACTCGCACCACGCTACGACCACGCGATAGCGGTCGAAGAACCCGAGCGCGATCGGCCAGATGACGCGCCGCGTTTTCGAATCGTCGAGGGCGACATAGGAAATCCGCAGCTTCTGTTCCTTGCGGATGGCGAGACGGATTGCCGCCACGTCGGCATCGCCCGCCGAGATCGGCTCGCCGGGGCCGATCAGCAACCCCGATGCCTCGATGTTGTCTCTCATATCCTCGGGCAGGACAGCGGCGATCTTCGCCAGGGCGTTGGTCGCGGCCTTGCTCAACGGCGCATCGGCGCGCTCGGCGACCCAGCGCGAACCAAGGACGAGCGCCTCGATCTCGTCTTCGGAAAACATCAGGGGCGGCAACATGAAGCCGGGGCGCAGGACATAGCCGATGCCCGGCTCGCCATCGATCCGCGCGCCCTGTTCGATCAACGTCCCGATGTCGCGATAGACCGTGCGCAGCGACACGCCGAGTTCGTCGGCCAAAGTCGCACCGCTGACCGGATGGCGATGCCGACGCAGGACCTGAATCAGTTCGAGCAGACGTTGTGCGCGCGACAAAGCGGATATCCCGTTCGTGAGAACGGCATCAGCCTAGCACATCTGCTGCCAATTTCTGTCAGCAGTTGGAAAGCCTTATCGCGCAGCCTGTATCGCCCGCCAAAGTTTCTCCGGCGTCGCCGGCATTTCGACGTCGGGCGCGCCGATCTGCCGGAGCGCGTCGTTGACCGCGTTCATCACCACCGGAATGGCGCCGATGGTGCCAGCCTCGCCGACGCCTTTGACGCCCAGCGGATTGCGGTCCGTCGGGCTGGTGTTGCCGCCGAGCACGAAATCGCAGAAATCATCAGCGCGCGGCATGCAGTAATCCTGGAACGAGCCGCTCAGCAACTGCCCGCTCTTGGGGTCATAGACGATGTCTTCCATCAGCGCCTGGCCGATGCCCTGGACGATGCCGCCCTGGATCTGGCCTTCACAGATCAGCGGATTGAGCACGCGGCCCACGTCGTCGACCGCGGTGTAGCGGGTGAGTTCCGCCTTGCCGGTCTCGGCGTCGATCTCGACTTCGCAGATATGCGCGCCCGAAGGGAAGGTCGACGAGTTCTGGGGCCCGTAGATCGCGCTCTCGTCGAAGCCCAATTCGATGTCGTTGGGGAGGTTGCCCCATTCGTGCGAATGGCGCGCAACCTTGATCATGTCGACCGATTTGTCGGTGCCGGCGATGCTGAATTTCCCGGCCTCGAACACGATGTCGTCGACGGCGGCTTCCATCATGTGGGCGGCGACCTTCTTACCTTTCTCGATCAGCTTGTCGGCGGCCAGCGTGACCGCGCCGCCGGCGAGAATAGCCGAGCGCGAGCCGAACGTGCCGACGCCCATCGGCACGAGATCGGTGTCGCCTTGCCGATAGCGAATGAGATCGGCGTCGATGCCGAGCTTTTCCGACAGGACCTGCTTGTAGACCGTGCCGTGGCCCTGGCCGTGATCCATGCTGCCGGTCAGGAGCGTCACCGTGCCCGAGGCATCGAAGCGCACCTCGGCGAATTCGAAATCGCGCCCGCCGGTCGAGGCAACCGCCGTGGCGACGCCGATGCCCAGAATCTTGCCGCGCTTTTTCGCCTCGGCGCGGCGCGCCTTGATGCCGGCGTGATCCGACAAGCTCATCGCGTCGGCGAGGTTCTTGCCGAAATCGCCAGTGTCGTAGACCTGCTTCATCGGGGTCGCATACGGCATCGCCGAACCCGCGATGGTGTTGCGTCGGCGCAGTTCGGCCGGGTCGATGCCGAGCTGGCGCGCCGCCTTGTCGATGATGAACTCGGTGACGTAGATCGGCTCGGGCCGCCCGCCGCCGCGATAGGGCGCGATGGTCATCGTGTTGGTCAGCACCGCCTTCACCTGCATGTGGATCGCAGCGGTCGTGTAGGTGTTGACGAGACAGCCCAAGGCCGCGGTCAGCGCGATCGCCGGCCGTTCGGACGAGAAATAGGCGCCGATCGAGGCCGTGTTGACCGCGCGCAAGGCGAGGAACTTGCCGTCCTTGTCGAGCGCCAGTTCGGTGTCGACGATGCTGCCGCGGCTCTGCTCGTCGCTGAGCAGGCCTTCGCTGCGTTCGGAAATCCAGCGCACCGGCCGGCCGATCATCTCGGCGGCGACCAATGACAGCGCGTATTCGGGATAGACGCCGCCCTTCATGCCGAAGCCGCCGCCCATGTTGTCGCAGACGACGCGGAATTTGGTGTGGGGCTTCTTGAAGATCTGTCCGGCCAGCGCGGCCTTGGTGCCGTGCGCCGACTGGATGGTCGCGCGCAGCGTGTAGCGGTCGTCTTCGGGGTCGTACTGGCCGAGACAGCCGCGCGGCTCCATCGAATTGGCGGTGATGCGGCTGGTGACGATCTTGTGGCGCACGACATGTGCCGCCGTCGCCATCACGGCATCGACCGCGGCCTTGTCGCCGGCCTCGACGAAGAAGGCTTCGTTGCTCGGGTTGTCGTCGTGGACAGCCTGCGCGCCCGGCGCCAGCGCCGCTTCGGCGGTCACCACGGCCGGCATGATCTCGTAGGTCACGTCGATCAGCTCGGCCGCGTCCTTGGCCTGATCGAGCGTCTCGGCGACGATGAAGGCGACCGGATCGCCGACATAGCGCACGCGGTCCTTCACCAGCAGCGGCTGGGGGCAGGCAAACGCCGGCTGGCCGTTGCTGCGCTTTCTCGGCGCGAACGGCCTGAGCGTGCCGATGCCGCGCTTGGCCAAGTCCTCGGCGGTCAGGATGGCGAGGACTCCCGGCACCGCGCGCGCGGCGGCGAGGTCCATCGCGACGATGCGCGCATGGGCGTGGGGCGAACGCAGCACGATGGCCTGGGTTTCGCCGGCGAGTTTCATGTCGGCGACATAACGCCCCTTGCCGCGCAGGAGGCGGTTATCCTCCTCGCGCACGATGTGATCGCCGATTTTCTGGACTGCCATGTCGTCTTCCCCCCGTTTATCGCCCCAGTTTAACAGGGAAGTTGGGCCCCGCGAAACTCCACGGTAAAGTGCGGAAAACCGGTTCGGGGAGGAATGAATGGAACGTCCGAAATCGCCGCCATTCGATCGCGCCTACAAGCGCCCCAAGCTCAAGCTGCCGCCCGGCGCGTGCGACACGCATTTTCACTTCATCGGGCCGCAATCGCAGTTTCCGCTCAAGCCCAACCACGTCTTCGGCCATCTCGATTTCGACGACGCGACGATCGAGGATTGGCTGGATATGCAGAAGGCCTTGGGGCTGAGCCGTGGGCTGCTGGTCAACTCGATGATGTATGACCGCAATTACGAGTTGGTGCTGCACGGCCTGTCGCGGTTTCCCGATCGCCTGCGCGCGGTGATGGCGCCGTGGACCGGGATCACCGATCGCGAACTCGACATCCTGACCAAGGCCGGGGTGATCGGCGCGCGGTTCGCCTGGCGGTTCGGGCCGACGCTCGACCGGACCATGGTGGCGCGCGTGCACGAGCATGGCTGGTCGGCGCATTATCTTGTGCATGACAATACCTGGAACGACGCGATTCTCGCGTCGCCCGGACGCTTCGTCCTCGAGCATGCGGGTTACATCAAGACCGAGAAAGGCATCGACAGCGCCGAATTCAAATTTCTGCTGCGTTGCCTCGATACCGGGCGCTGCTGGATCAAGCTCAATCCGCGCTTTTCAGCGCACGAGACTTTCCCGTTCGCGGACACGCTGCCGATCGTGCAGAAACTGGTCGCTCACGCGCCCGAGCGGATGCTGTGGTGTTCCGACTGGCCGCATCCGCAATATTTCAAGCCGATGCCCAATGACGGCGATCTGCTGGACATCATGCTCGACTGGGTGCCGGACGAAGCGACGCGCAACCGGATTTTTGTCGACAACCCTGCCGAGCTTTGCGGCTTCCCGCCGATCGGTTAGGGCGCGATCATGTTCGCGGCGTCAGGGTTCGATTTGATCAAACCCTGATGGCGCGCCAGATCGACGAAGAATTTGACCTGCTCGGGGCGGACGGTCACGGCAAGATCGGGCATCGGCGTCGCGGCAACCACCGCTTCGGGCTGCTTGGTGTATTTGACGATGGCGGCGCGCGCCTCGGCGTCGTGGGTGTTGATGTAATCGATCGCCTCGTTGAGCGATTGGCGAAACGCGGCGACGGTTTCCTTGTGCGCGGTCGCCCATTCGCGGGTCGAGGCATAGACCGAGGTCAGCGTGTTCTTCGGCAGGCTGTCGTCGGGGCTGCCGACGACATAGCCGATCTGTTCGAGCTTGCCGTAATAGGGATCGATCGCGCTGACCGCGTCGACAATGCCGCCGTTGAGCGTGTCGTACATCTGCTGGAAGCCGATCTCGGCGAAATTCACCTTGTTGTAGTCGACGCCGTTTTCTTCGAGCCAGCGCCGCGCGATGACATGGATCAGCGTGTTGAGCGACGGCACGCCGACTTTCTTGCCGATCAGGTCGGCGGGTGTTTTGATGCCGCTGCCGTTCTTGACGAAGATTCCCGAGCGCGATTTCGACGGCGACATGCTTGAGGAGGCGACGAAGACGACGTCGATGCCCTGGTCGCTGGCCTGAATGACCGCGAGGGCCGATGGCGTGACGATCGGCGCCGTTCCACCGACCAAAGCCGAGATCACCGCGCCCTGATTGGTCAGCAGTGTCAGTTCGACGTCGAGCCCATGCTTGGCGAAGATGCCTTGATCCTTCGCGATGTAGGATGGCGTCAGCCCGGTCGTCGGCGAGAACAGCAGGGTGAGCTTTTCGTCGGCCTGCGCGACGAAGGGCAGGAAGCTCATGGCGAGTGATAGAAGGACGGCGGCTTTCTTCACGTGTTTCTCCCTGCGCGTTCGCTTCGTTGTTGCGCGTATTATTGACAGACCGGGGGCGACCATACAACGTGAGCGCAATCGCGCGGTCGAGAAACATCGGTTGGGCCAAAGCGCGAAGAGATGGGCAAAGGGAGAAACGGGTGGCACGGGGAAACGGCGACGAAGCCAAAAAGAAGCGATTGAAGTTCCGCCGGCTGCTGAAGCCGGGGAAATTCACCCCGATGCCGGGTGGTTTCTCACCCCTCTATGCGATGATGGCGGAAGAGGCGGGGTTCGAATCGTTTTTCCTGCCCGGCTCGCAACTCTCGCATTTCCTCTATGGCGTGCCCGATAACGGCATCATCGGCCTGCGCGACATGGTCGATCATGCCCGCCACATGGCGGCGCATACGAACATTCCGATCCTGGTCGACGCCGATACCGGCTACGGCAACGCGGTGAACGTGCACTTTGCCGTTCAGGAAATCGTTCGCTCCGGCGTCGCCGCGATGCAGATCGAGGATCAGGAAGCGCCGAAGAAATCCGGCACTGCCGCTGGGCGTCGTCTGATTTCCGTCGATGAAGCGGTCGGCAAGATCAGGGCGGCGGTCGCCGCGCGCGACGAGATCGATCCGTCTTTCGTCATCTGCGCGCGCTGCGACGGCATCGGCGCCGAGGGCACGGACTTCAACGACACGCTCAAACGCTGCATCGCCTATGTGAAGGACGGCGGCGCCGATCTCATCTGGCTCAACTCGGTGCAGTCACTGGCGCAGATGCGGCGCGCGGCGAAGGAAATTCCAGGGCCGCTGCTTGTCATCTGGGGCGGCGGATCGCCGCCGCCGAGTTGGGCCGAGTGTGCCAGCACGGGTGTCAACATCGCGCTCTATCCGACGATCGCCGCGACGTCCGGCCTGCAGGCATCCTGGGAACTCCTGTCGGATTTCCGCCTGCGCGGTCCCAAGGCGCTCGTCGATTGGGACCGCCGCATCGCCAGGAATCCGTTTGGTCGCGCGCCGGCCAAGAAGCTTCTCGGCTACGACAAGATTCTGCAGATCGAGAAGAAGTACCTGCCGTCGACCGCGCAGCGCGACTACCAAGGCACCTGGGGCCACAAGACCCACTACATCGATGCCGCCGGGAAGCTGGCGAAACGGAAGGGTTCCTAGCGCCCGAGCATCTTCTCGTAATCGGCGCCCATCACGCCGGCCATTTTCTGCCCGCTGCGCGCGGCGTCGGCCATCGCCACTTCGCGGCGCGCGATCTGCTCGGCAGCATCGACCACGCGATCGAGGTCGGCCGCTTTGACGAAGACCGCGCAGGAACTGTCGGCGACGACGAAATCGCCGTCGGTAACCGCGATTTCGCCCACGGTGATGGGCGCGAAGCTTGCCGTCTCGACGATGCGCCCACGCGCGGTGCGCGCCGTGGCCGAGCGCGAAAAGACCGGAAAGCCCATGTCGCAGGCCTCGTCGATGTCGCGCGCGGGGCCTTCGACGATGACCCCGCTGATGCCTTTGGCCTTGGCGCCGGTGGAGAGAATCCCGCCCCAGCCGGCGGCTTCGATGCCGGTACGCTGTTCCACCACGATGACGTCGCCGGGATCGGCCGCGTCGATTGCCGCGGTGCACAAATGGCGGGTCGTGGGCGTGCCGCCAGCGGGCCCCAGCGTCACCGTGCGCACGCGCCCGGCAATGCGTTGCCGGATCGAGCGCGGGAGCAGCCCCGATACGGCGCCTTTGAGGCCCAACCGGTCCATTGCGTCGGAAACCGCACAGGTATCGAGCTTGCGCAGCCGGTCGAGTGCCGTGTCGGCCATCGTCTTTCTCCCTCGTTTCAAAGCGTTTTCGGGACTATAATGGATTTATCCGCGGTATTCCGCAAAGGCTCGCGATCATGGCAAAAATCGTTCTCGGACTCGGCACCTCCCACGGCCCGATGCTGTCGACCCCGCCCGATCAATGGGGGCAGCGCGTCGAAGCCGACAAGCGCAACCCGGAACACTGGTTCAAGGGCAAGGCGTACAATTTCGATCAGCTCGTGGCGCTACGCGCCGGCGAAAACCTCGAGGCGCAGATCACGCAAAAGGTCTGGAACGACCGCCACGCGGCCTGCCGCCGAGCGATCGGCAAGCTCGCCGACATTTTCGCCGAGGCGAAGCCCGATATCTGCGTGATCGTCGGCAACGACCAGATGGAAATGTTCAAGGAGCCGCTGATCCCGGCGATGAGCGTCTATCGCGGCGAGACGATCCCAAACAAATATCCCGAGAAGGAAGAGATCGCGAAGATGCCGCCCGGCATTCCGATCTCGATCGGCGGCCACATTCCGCCGACCGGCGCGACCTATCAGGGCCAGCCGTCGCTCGCGACGCATATCATCGAGACCGCGATCGCGGATCAGTTCGATGTCACCTCGATGACCAGCCTGCCCAACGGGTATGGCCACATCCCGCATGCGTTCGGCTTCGTCTTCCGCCAGATGATGAACGACAAGACGATCCCGACCGTGCCGGTCTGCCTCAACACGTTTTATCCGCCGAACCAGCCGACGGTCGAACGCTGCTACAGCTTCGGCAAGTCGCTGCTGCGCGCGATCCAGTCGTGGAAGAGCGATGCGCGCGTGGCTTTGGTCGCCTCGGGCGGGCTCACCCATTTCGTGATCGACGAGGAAGTCGACAACGCGGTGATGGACGCGCTGCGCGCCCGCAGCATCAAATCGGTGGCGGCCTTGGGCGAACCGATCTTCCAGGCCGGCACGTCGGAGATCAAAAACTGGGTGCCGGTGGCGGGCGCGATGGCCGATCTCAATTACGAGCCCAACGTGGTCGATTACGTGCCGTGCTACCGCTCGATGGCGGGCACCGGCAACGCGATGGGCTTCGTTTACTGGAAAGCCTGAGCCGGCGCGCCTCAGCGCACCGGCCGGGGCTGATTACTCCGCTGCCTTACGATTGCTGGCGGCGAGCAGATCCTGGAAGACCTCGCGATATTTGTCCTTGTCGGGCGCGAGCAGCGACGTCACCACGATCTCGTTGATCTTGTCTTTCATGGCTTGGCGCTCGCCGAGGTGGAAGGGGATTTCGCCGCCCGCCGCCTGATCCTCGATCGCCTGTAGCAACGCGCGACGCGCCCCGACGATGCCCTTGTCGCCGTGGCCGAGATGTTCCTGGCTGCGGTCGTAGATCGGGCCCATCGTCTCGGTGGCCCAGTTGTCGTGCAGGGCGAAGGAAGAGCCGAGACCGGCGAACCACTCCTCCTTCATCGACTTGCGGTCCTGCATCCAGCGATTGGTGGCATTGCGTTCGGGCAGCGTGTTCGAGCCGAGCTTCCAGTGCATGACCGCGTCGGCCTTTTCCTTCTCGATGTCGACCGGCTGCGAGCGCTTGAAGGCGAGCTGGTATTTGACGTGGCTGACATCGTCGATCGGCACGTGCCACAGCATCATGTAGCCGTCGCCGTCGATCGCGCCGCCGGCGACCGCCGCGATGTTCGGCAGGACGTAATTCGACAGCCGCAGATAGGACTGGTCGCCGAGATCGCGCATCGCATAGATGCGAACGCCGAAATCGGTGCGTTCGACCTCCATGCGCGGCACGCCCTTGGTGAAGAACTCGTGGAAGGGACCGATGGCGCTGGTGCCGACGCCGGTCTTGGCGCGGTTCAACGCCAGATGCAGGAAGCTGAGATGATAGGGATCGATGTCGCCCTCGAAGCCCTGCAGCCAGTTGCAGCGCTCGCGCGAGCGGCTGATGAAGCGGTGGCTTTCCGGCGCGATCAGGCATTCCCATTCGGGCAACGCCGGCGGCTCGCCCGTGCCCATATAGGTGAAGATCATCCCGCCGAGGACTTTCAGCGGATAGGATTTCTGCTTGATGCGATCGCAGAACGTGTGGCCCGGCGGCTCGGCCGGCTGCTCCAGGCACTTGCCGTTCACGCCGAAGACCCAGCCGTGATAGACGCAACGCAGGCCGCCATCCTCGATCCGGCCATAGCTCAGGTCGCCGCCGCGATGCGGGCAGTGCAGTCCGAGCAGACCGAGCTTGCCCTCCTGGTCGCGGAACAGCACGAGTTCCTCGTCCATCACCTTGAGCGCGATGGGCTGGTCGTCCTCGATGTCGGCGACGAGGGCGATCGGCTGCCAGTACTGACGGAAAAGTTTCCCGCCGGGTGTATCCGGGCCGGTCTGGGTGACGAGGTCGTTTTGTTCTTTGCTCAGCATGGCCTGCTCCCGTCGAGGGAATCCGATCGCGAAATCCTACAATAATCCGATCCGCGCCGCCATCAGTCGGAGACGGGGGTGCCGATCAGTTCCCAGTTCGTGCCGTTGAACTTCTGGAACTGAACCTTGCGCGCCAGGCGGAAATTGTCCGGCGTAGTCTCGACGTTGATGCCGGGCAGGTTCATCGGCGGGTGGACGTCCTTGAGGTTCGCCGCCTGTTTCATGATGTTCTCGCGGGTCAGATTGTCGCCCGCCTGCTTGATCACCTGGGAGATCATGTAGCCGGAATTATAGCCCGAGGCGGCCAAGGCGGGGTCGGGGACCGCGCTGTTGTATTTCGTGCGCCAGGCCTGGAACGCGATCATGTCGGGGTCTTTGGCCCATTGCGGATCGGCGGCGTCCTTGATCGCGACTTCGGAGATCACGCCGACGGCTTTATCCAGCCCGGCGGGCTTCAGCGTGCCGTCGATCTGCGCGACGATCAGCGGAATGATGATCTGCGGTTTCCAGCCCGTGTCGAAGGCGCGGCGGATCGCCTGCGACGTCGCCTTGGGGGTCGAGAAGCTGGCGAACACCTCGGCGCCCGAAGCCTGCAGGGTGGCGATCTGGGAATCGACGGTCGGGTCGGTGATCTCATAGGAGACGGCGGCGACGATCTGGGTCTTGGTGCCGGTGGTTTCCTTGATGCCGGCGAGATAGTCCTTGCCGAGATCGTCGTTCTGATAGAGCACGGCGATCTTCTTGCCGGCAAAGGCCTGCTCGATGTATTTGCCGATCAGGCGGCCTTCGGTGAAGTTGGTCGGCGAGTTGCCGAGCGACCAGGGCGAAATCTTCGGGTCATAGAATGCGCGATTGCCCGACGAGAGGAAGAGCTGCGGGATCTTGTTCTCGTTGAGATAGCCGCGAATCGCGAGCTGCGTCGGCGTGCCGATCGAGCCGCCGATGAACAGGACCTGATCCTGCTCGACCATCTTGCGCGTGACCTCGAGCGCTTTCGGCGGCTGATAGGCGTCGTCCTCGGCGATATAGGTGATCTTGCGGCCGTTGATGCCGCCATTGGCGTTGACCATGTCGAAATAGGCGGCGACCGATTTCACCAATTGCCCGGCGACGGAGCCCGGACCGCTGAAGGGGCCCGAGCCGCCGACCTTGACCTCGGTGTCGGACGCGCCGGGGTCGTATTTCTTCTGCGCCAAGGCCGGCTGGATCGCCAGCGCGAGCAGGACGGCGGTAAGTGCGATTTTTTTCATGATCGTTGTCCCTTTAGTTCCGTCCCCAGAGTTCTTTGGTCGCAAGGGCCGCGCCCTCGGCCATCGATTTGAGCTTGCCCCAGGCGATGCTGGGATGGCCGACGCGCCAGCCGAGGCCGCAATCGGTGCCGGCCATTACGCGTTCGCGCCCGACGAGCTTGGCGTATTTGACCAGACGCTCCGCCACCAGTTCGCGATGCTCGATGAAGTCGGTGCAATGGCCGACGACACCGGGGATGAGGATGGCGTCCTGCGGCAGCTTGGTCTTTTCGAAGACGCGCCATTCGTGCTCGTGCATCGGGTTGGCGGCTTCGATCGAGTATTGCCCGGCATGAACCGAGAACACCGTGTCGATGATGTCGGCGAGCGGGATGTCCTGATGATGCGGCCCGTGCGCGCTGCCCCAGCAGACATGCAGGCGGATTTTTTCCTTCGGCAACCCTTTGAGGGCGCGGTTGAGCGCGGCGACGCGAAGATCGGCATAGTCGCGATATTGTGCGACGGTCATCTCCGGGAACATCTGCCAGCCATCGGGCAGGTCGGGATCGTCGATCTGCAGGATGAAGCCGGCTTCGACGATCGCGCGATATTCCTCGGCCATCGCGTCGGCGATGCCGAAGAGGAATTTTTCCTTGTCGCCGTAATGCTCGTCATAGAGCCAATGCTCGATCGTGCCAGGCGCCAGCGCCGGCAGGAATGCACTCGCCGGATCGACGCCTTTCAGCGCGTTGCGGAAATTCTCGAGGTCGGCCTTGAGCGTTTCCTTGCCGACATAGCGCAGGTCGGTGGTGCAGAACATCCGTGTTTTGTTCTGCGAATCCGAAAAGCCGCCTTTGCCGGCGGCGAAGTATTCCGGGAACTCCTTGCGGTCGCGCCCGCTGATGTCGAGCCGCGGCGGCGCGTTGGCGGGATCGACCTCGCGCAGCGTGATGCCGCTGATGCGGTCGAGCACATAGAACAGGAAGTTCGACTTGCTCAGCTCGCCGTCATTGACGCTGTCGACACCGCATTCGATCTGCTGGCGGACGACCTGGACGACTTCGGCTTTCACATCCGCCGCCAAGGCGGCTTTGTCGACGGGCGCCGTGAGGCCCTGCAAGCGGAAGACTTTGTTCAATTTATCCGAGCGCGGCAGCGCACCGGCATGCGTAACGAGAATACGGTCGACGGTCATTGATGAGGTTCCTCCCTGGCGCGCATGATGCGGGAAAGAGAGGCGTCAGACAATTGCCGGCTTTCCCACTCAACGGCTCGTGGTGGGCATGAACTTCGCGCGAACGAGACGGATGACGCCGTGGATTCCGGTGGGCATCAGATAGACGCAGACGATCAGGCACGCGCCGTAAAGCGCCCAGGGTGCCGCTTTCGATATCTTGCTGGCGAAATCGGGGACGAGGCCGATGAAGATCGCGCCATAGATCGCACCGGAAATCGTGCCCGCGCCACCGATGACGATGCCGACGACGAAGGTAATCGATAGAAGGAATGTGAAACTGTCGGGCGCCACGTATTGCGCGACGATCGCGCCGAGCGCGCCGGCCACTCCCGTATATAGGGCGCTCACGCCGAACGTCTTGGTCTTCACCATCGCGGTATCGACGCCCATCGCGGCGGCGGCGATCGGCTGGTCGCGTACCGCGACCATCGCCCGCCCGATCCGCCCGCCGACCAGGTTGCGGCCGACCGCGAACATGACGAGCGCGACGGCCAGGCAGATGAAATAGAGAAACTGGTCGCGGTTGAGCGGCAGGTCCCACGGCACGTCGGGTTTTTTCAGCGACATGCCGAGCGTGCCGCCGGTCCACGGATCGATCAGCTTGTATTTGAGGAGTTGCGGCATCGCGACGGCGAGGGCGAAGGTGGCGAGCGCCAGGTGCGAGCCGCCGAGGCGCAGCGCCGGCAGGCCGAACAGGATGCCGGCCGCGAAACATACGGCACCGGCCGACGGCACCGCGATCCAATAGGGCAGGCCGAAGCGCACGGTCATGATCGCGACGGTATAGGCGCCGATGGCATAGAACGCGCTGTGCCCGATCGAGATCTGGCCGTTATAGCCCATCAGGATGTTGAGCCCGAGCAGGGCGATGGCATCGACGATGATGGTGGTGAGCTCGAAGGTGCGATAGCCGCTGACGACGAACGGCGCGATCAGCGCCAGCGCGAGCAGGACGGTGAAGCCGATCCGCCGCGCCATCAGACCCGCACGACCTTGTGACGGCCGAACAGCCCATCGGGCCGGACGACCAGCGTGCCGACGATCAGCACCAGCGCCACGCTCATCCGCATCTCGGTGCCGATGACATAGACGCCGAGGATGTTTTCGAGGATGCCGACGATGAAGCCGCCGGCCACCGCGCCCCACGGATTGTCGATCCCGCCCAAAAGCGCGCCGGCGAACCCATAGACGAGGATCGTCGCCATCATGTTGGGTTCGAGGAAGACGGTCGGCGCCACCATCATGCCGGCGACCGCGCCGACCGCGGCGGCCAGACCCCAGCCGAGCGCCGACATGCGTCCGACGGCCACGCCGACAAGGCGGCTCGACATCGGGTTTTCGGTCGCACCGCGCATAGCGAGGCCGGTGCTGGTGTATTGGAAGAAGACGAAGATCGCCGCCATCAGGAGGACGATCACCGCCATGGCGCCGAGATCGTGCGGCGTCTCATAGGCGTTATCGAGGAAGCGCAGCCCGTCGAACGGCGAGGGGAAAGCGCGCGTCTCGTAGCTCCACAGCCAGCCGCCCAGGCTGTTGCAGATCATGAAGAGGCCGAGGAACACGGTGACCATCAGCCGCTCGGGCGCATCGGCCAATGGCCGGATCAGGATGCGCTCGACCAGCGCGCCGCCGGCAAAGGCGACCGAGACGGTGATCAGGAAGGTGGCCCAGTAGGGCACGCCGCGATCGAGCAGCGTGATGGCGATGAAGGTCGAGAGCGTCGCCATTTCGCCTTGCGCGAAATTCATATGGCCGGTCGAGCGATAGATCATGACGAGCGCCAGGGCGACGCTCGCATAGATGCTGCCGGCGGACAGGCCGGTGGCGAGCTGATGGAGGAGTTGCGCCATGAGCTTGTCGGTGGCGCGGCGCGATCAGCGCTTCGCGACCCGGCTTTTCAGCATGTCCCACACGCGGGGGCTGCCGCCGCGCGAACGTTTTTCCATCGTGGCGCCTTCGCCGTCGGACAGGTAATTGACCGGCCCGCCGAAGCTCATCGCGGTTGCCTGAAGCCGGGCGTTCTCTTCGGTGTAGATCGCGCGGATGACGGCGGCGGCCAGGGTCGCGCCGACCACGGCGTCGCCATGGCCGCGCATCAGGACGACGGCATTGTCGCCGAGGCTCTCGGCGAGTGCCTTTCCCAGTTTGTTGTCGCGGATCAGCAGATCGGTGGAATCACCCGCCACGTCGCGGATGTCGAACACCGGCACGCCGCTATAGAGGAACGATCCGTTGTGAAACACCGGGCGCAGTTTCACTTGCGTGATGCCGAACGGAATGATGCCGCGCGAATGGCTGTGTACCACAGCGTTGACGTCGGACCGGCGTTTGAAGATCTCGGAGTGGATATAACGCTCGATATAGACTTCACGGCCGCGCTGATCGACCGGTTCGCCCTGCGCGTCGAACTCCATGATGTCGGCGGGCCGCACCAGTTTCGGCGCGATCGCCCGCGACATCAGGAAATGGCCGGGATGCGACGGATGCCGGGTGCTGACATGGCCGAACGCGTCGACCACGCCCTGGTCGTAGAGGATGTGGTTCGAGGCGACGAGTTCGTCGAGCAAATCCTTCGGCATGCCGGAGGACTTCTTCTTGGGCGAAGTCTTCCGCGCCGGTTTTTTAGCGGCCATTCGCGCCTCAGCTTTTCTTGGTCAGGTAGTATTCGCCGTCGCTGTTGCGGTCGAGCAGGCCAGCATCGCGCAGGCTCTCGACCTCGCGGACGATCTCGCGGCCGTCGCGGCTGCCGAGCACCGACATCATCTTGGCGAAATGCATCGGGCCGGTTTCGAGGGCCTGTTGCACGGTCTGGAAACGGGCCGGGCCTTCGACCTTCGCCGCCTCGGGAACCCGCGCGGTGACGGCGGTCGGGCGCGGGAAGTTCCAGGTGAGATCGAACCCGGCCTTGGCGCTGTTGCCCTTCTGGTCGCCCGAGGGGTCCATCGGCATGAACGGCATGTCGCGCATGACGATGATGTCCTTGTCGGCCTGGAAGCGGCCCGACATCGCCCATTCCATCTGTTCGCTCGAGCGGATATCGACGTCGTCGTCGGTGACGTAGACGTGCTTCGTGGTGCGCGCCATGCCGAGAATCGCCGCGATCGCGGCATGGGGCTCGGCGTTGCTGCGCTTCTTGATCGCGACACGCATATGGCAATTCACGCCCGGTCCCGGCGGTGAGAACACATCGACCACATCGATGCCGGCCTGCTTCAGGATGCTCCACACGCGCGCTTCGGCTTGCACCGCGCCCATCGGTGCCCCGTCGCACCAGCCAAGGTTGCGGCCGACACCGTGCTTGATGGTCTGATGAAGGACGTCCTTGCGGCGGGTGATCGCGGTGACGTGGAATACCGGATCGCCGTGCATCGGGCCGTAATAGCCCATGTACTCGCCGTAGGGGCCTTCATTGTCGATATAACCGCGTTCGTCGATATAGCCTTCGAGGACGATTTCGGCATCGGCGGGAACATAGAGATCGTTGGTCAGGCATTTGACCACCGGCAGGGGTTCGCCGCGATAGGTGCCGAGGGTGTTGATCTCGTCCTGTCCGGGCATGCCGCGGCTCGATGCGGCCATGGTGTCGAGCGGATGCGCGCCGATCGTAAAGCTCGCCGGCAGCTTCTCGCCGCGCGCGACGCAACCGAGATAGACCTGCTTCAGATCGGACGGCGCCGTAAGATTGAAGCCGCATTTGTCCTTGCCGCGCAGCATCAGCCGCCGGCAACCGACATTGCTGCGCTTGGTCACGGGATCGATGACGAAATCGATGCCCGAGGTGATGTAGGGCGCGCCGTCATATTCGTGCTGAACGTGGAAGGGCAGCTTGTAGAGGTCGATCTGATCGCCCGTCAGCACGACTTCATGCACCGGCGCTTCGTTCGACGGCACCACGAACGGTTTTTGCGGATTGGCCGCGCGGCGCATGAATTCTTCGCGCATCTTCAGTTCGGGCACGCCGAAGGCAGCGGCGAGGCGCGTGCGGCTGGCGGAGACGGCGCCGACGACTTCGTGCTCCTCGGGGCCGGCTTTCTTGAACAGGACGCCCTTGCGGGTGTTCTCGATGATCGGGCTCATCTCGGAAAGCGCGACCTGCTCGTTGCGCACCTCGATCTCGCCCATGTCGACCAGACGTTCGACCAGCTTGCGCAGACGGAATTTGTCGGGGTTGAATGTGGCGCGGGTGGTCGAAGCGGATTCAGGCATGGACGTATCTCCCCTTGGAACGGCGCGCCTCGAGCGCGCGTCACTTTCGCAGAGGATAATTGCCGCCGCTGCCCTCCGCAACGTGATTGCCGGGCCGGCGAGCCGGGTTCAGGATTGTGGGAGGTCGCCTCGATCGGCGGCGTGGGCCGCTTGGTCGATCTGGTTGAGCGCGGAAAAACCCACCAGGACGGTCGAAATCTCACCATTGCCCAGGGCAAAGCGCAGGGCGTCCTCGGCCGCCTGGGGCGACGTCGCCAGTTTGCCGCCTTCGAGGACGCGCAGGGCGATGGTGCCCATCCCGGCTTCGGTGGCACGCGCACCGGCGCGACCGTAGTCGCGGATGCCGGCTTCCGCCGGCGCGGTCCATGCGGTCGTATTGAGCGCGCTGTAATGGACGAGGATGGTATCGAATAGGTTGCTGTCGATGAGCCGTGCGACCGCTTCGGTCTCGCCGCCGAAGGCGCAACAGCCGAAGAATTCGACCAGCCCGCGGTCGCGCAGGCGGTTCAATCCTTCGACAACCCCGCCCGGACCCAGCACGTCATCGACCGTCATGAGCGCGCCGGTGCCGATATCGGGCTTTGCCGCGCGATGGGCGCCGACCCGATTGTGCAGTTGAACCAGGGTCAGGCGCGGTAAACCCAGGCGCGCGATACTGCCCTCGACCGAGCGAACGACCGCGCCGGCGATATCGTCGAGTTCGTCGAGGCTGAGCGCGACCTTGGTCGCGACGATCGGCGTGGCCCCCAGTTCGGCCAAGGCCTGTCCGAGATTGGTTTCCGACACCGTGTTGCCATAGGCGGGGGCGGTGTCGAAATAATTGATGCCGAGATCGAGTGCACGCGCGACGGCGTTCCGTCGCTCATCGGGGGATCCGTGGATCATCAGATCGGCGGTCGTGCCGCAGCCGAACCCGATCTCGGAGATGTCGAGCCCGGTCCGGCCGAGGCGGCGCTGCTTCATTCGGCGGCGGGCAGCGAAACCGGGTCGAGAGAAGCTTGTTCCTGCCGATCTTTGGCGGCCTGCATATTGGCGTCGAGCGCCTCTTCCATGTTGGCCAGCATCTGCTGCAAGCCCTGGCGCAGGGTCGCGAGGGTCTCTTCGGTCATGCCGCGCACCGCGATCCGCCCGACGGTCTGCACCACCGAATGCAATTTATCCAGCGCGCGACCCTCGTCGGTCAGAAAGATGCGCAGGCGCCTTTTGTCCTGGTCGTCGCGCCGGCGCTGGATCCAGCCGCGCGCTTCCATGACGTTGATCGCGATCACGGTGCTGTTTTCCATCAGGCCGATGCGCTGACTGAGTTCGCGCTGCGACAGCCCGTCCTCGAACATCAACACGCGCAGGAATCGCCATTGCGCGTGGGTGATGTCGAGATGCTTGCCCAGTTCCGATTCGGCGAGCTTGGTCGAGGCGCGATTGACGAAGTGAATCAGGTAGCGCAGCCCGCGACCGTCGTAATGATCTTCCTCGGTACGATTCTCGGGAGTCACGATCCAGGGCTGGAACCGTTTCGTGCGCGGTTGCGGGAAAACCGTCATGGCGGGGCGCTCCGGCTCAGTTCTCGCTGGCGCCGATGAGCACGCCGTCGGGGTCCGACAGATGGAACTGGCACAACGGACAGCTTTTCTGGAACAGCGCCAGCCGGGCCCGCATCTCGGCGCCGAAATCGACGGGGAACGGCGCCAGGTATGGATTGCGCGCCGAGATGCGTTCGATATCGGCTTTGAGCTTCTCGATGCTCTCGGTCTTGAAGCCGAGATGGTCGAGCGAGGGCGGCATGATCCCGGTCGCGTCATAGTCGGCAATGCGCCACGGCATGATCACCATGGTCATGTGGCCGTCGGTCAAATAATGGTTGGGATCGCCCTCGCGCTTGTTGCGCACTTCGAGTTCGAACACATGGCGATAGAATTCCGCCATCTTGTCGGCCTGCATCGTGCGCATCGCGAAATGATTGATGTGACGCGAATTGATCTTGCCGGCCGCTTGTTCGACATAGATGTCGGTCCGGTTCTCCATCTCTTTTTGCGAGATGTCGAAGACGTTGCCGTCGGGATCGTGCGCCGAGATGCCGGCATAGGGCCGGTTCGACGGACGCTTCAGCGAATTGACGCCGGGAAAGTCGCGCAGGCGTTTCAGCGCGGCCTCGGCATCGTCGACCTCGAAGCCGAAATGTTCGAGCCGCGCGCCGCGGCCGGGATAGCGGGGATTGATGTTCATGCCGACATAACCGTCGCCGACCACGGCCGCGCCTTCGGCGCGATAGCCGGTGGCCGTGTTCATGCCGAACACCGCTTCGTAAAAGCGCGAACTCATCGCGTAATTCTCGCTGACGATCGCGACGTGATTAAGCTTGGCAAACATAGGCATCCTCCCGATATCGATCCCGCGAATTATCCGTCCGCCGTTCCTCGGCGGCAATCCCCGATTCGCGTGTCGATTTAGACGCCGAGATAGGTTTTCTTTATGGTCTCGTCGGCATCGAGTTCGGCCGGCGTGCCGCCGAAGACGATCTTGCCCTTGTCCATGACGTGGACGCGATCGGCGACATCGAGCGCGAAGGCCAGGTTCTGCTCGACCAGCAGGATCGCCATGCCGCGCGCGCGTAATCCGACGACGAGCTTTTTCATTTCCGCAACGATGTGGGGTGACAGGCCTTCGGTCGGCTCGTCCATCAGGAGAAGGCGCGGATTGCCCACCAGGGCGCGCGCCACGGTCAACATTTGCTGCTCGCCGCCCGACAGCGTGCCGGCGCCGTTGCGTAACCGTTCGGCGAGGGCTGGAAACAAATCCAGCACGCGGCCGAGTGACCACGGTTCGGCGATATCCGTGGCGGCCGCGCGCTGCGCGATTTCGAGGTTCTCGCGCACGCTCAGCGACGGGAAGATGCGCCGGCCCTGCGGGACCAGCCCCATCCCGGCCTTGGCGATCCGATAGGACGGCCAGCGTGTGATGTCGCGGTCCTCGAACATCACCCGTCCGCGCCGCGCCGGGGTGAAGGCGATCACAGTACGGATCAGCGTCGTCTTGCCGACGCCGTTGCGGCCCAGCACCGCGACGATCGAGGCAGGTTCGACGGTGAGCGAGACGCCCTGGAGGACATAGCCTTCGCCGTAATAAGTGTGGACGTCCGCGACGTCGAGCATCGCCGCGCTCATGAGTTGGTTGCGCCGCCGCGCGCGTAAATTTTCTGCAGGCTCGATTCCTTGCGGATTTCGTCGGGCGTGCCTTCGGCGACGATGCGGCCCTGATCCATCGCGGTGATGCTGTCGGCGATGCTGAAGGCGGCGGCGAGGTCGTGCTCGATCAACAGGACGGTGATGTCTCGGTCGAGATTGACGATGATGTCGGTGGCAAGATGTGTCTCCGCCGCTGATAACCCGGCCATCGGCTCGTCGAGCAGAAGAAGCCTCGGCTCGCCGGCGAGCGCCATGACGATTTCGAGCTGACGCTGGGTGCCGTAGGAAAGGTTCTTCACCAGCTCGTTGCGGCGGTCGGCGAGGTTCCATTTCTCCAGCAGCGCCTCGGCGCGCGCTGTCACGTCGCGATAGCGCTGCGCCCGGCGCCAGAACACGAAATGACAGGGATGCAGTGCTTGAACCGCGATGATCATGTTGTCGATCACGGTCAGGCTGCGAAAGAGGCTGGTGATCTGGAAGGTGCGGCCGAGGCCGAGCGCCGCGCGGGCGTGGAGCGGACGCTTCGTCGCGTTTTGGCCAAAGATGTGAATCTCGCCGCTGCTGGGCGGGATCTGGCCGTTGACGACATTGAACAGCGTGGTCTTGCCGGCGCCGTTGGTGCCGATGATCGCGCGCCGCTCGCCGGGTTTGAGTTCGAGCGAGACATCGTCGATCGCGCGGACGCCGCCGAAATTGCGCGAGAGATGGCTGACGACCAGCGGGTTCACGCCCATCTCGTTCACGGCCGGGCGCTCCGCTTCGTTCTCATGCGGTCGCGGATCAGGCCGAACGCGCCCTCCGGCGCATACAGGGCCACGCCGACATAAATCAGCCCGATCACGAACAGCCAGCGGTCGGTATAGGTACTCAACACGTATTGCAGCAGGACGAAAATTCCGGCGCCGAGCACCGGCCCGAACAGCGTGCCGACCGAGCCGACGAGAATCATCATCAGGACTTGTGCCGAGACCGTCACCGACAGGCTCGACGGGCTGATGAAGCTGTTGAGATACATGTAAAGCTCGCCCGCGAGGCCGGCGAAGAATGCCGAAACCATCGCGACGGTGAACTTATACGCCCAGACGTTGTAGCCCAGCGCGCGCATCCGCATCTCGTTGTCGCGAATGCCGCGCAGCGCATAGCCGAATGGTGATTTGACGAAGATGTAGAGCGCGAACGCCGCGACGACGAAGATGATCAGCACGAAATAGAAAAACCCGCGCGTGGTGGCGAACGACCACGGCAACCAGGCGCCGAGATCGGGGCGCTTCACCCCCGGCAGGCCGTTGTCGCCGCCGGTCAGTTCGGTCCAACTGACCGCGACGCTCCACAGCACCTGCGAAAACGCGAGCGTGATCATCAGGTAATAGGAATGCGCGGTACGCAGCGCGAGGAGATGGAACAGCGCCGCCGCCACGACCGCGACCAGAAGTCCCGCCGGTGCGGCCAAGGCGAAGCCCCAGCCGAGCTTCAACGTCAGGATCGCGGCGGCATAGCCCGACAGGCCGAAATAGGCGGCATGGCCGAGCGACGGCATGCCGGTATAGCCGAGCAGAAGATCGAGGCTCATCGCAAAGATGCCGTAGATCAGCATCTGGGTGAGGAGGCCGGTGTCGTAGGGCGAGAGGACCGCGCCCAGCACCGCGGCGATGGCCACGAAGATGCCGGCATAGATCGATGTGCGGTTCATCTCAGACCCGGCCCATCAGACCGGTCGGCTTCAGGGCGAGGACGATCACCATCGGCACGAAGATCGTGAACAACGACAATTGGGGGAACCAGGCATTGCCGAAATTGTCGACGAGGCCGACGAGCAGGCTGCCGAGGAACGCGCCGCGAATGCTCCCGAGCCCGCCGACCGTGACGACGACGAAGGCGAGCAGGACGACCTCGAAATCGGCTCCCGGGAACATGCCGAGGAGCGGTCCGCCGAGCACGCCGCCCAGAGCCGCCAGCGCCGCACCCAGCGCGAAGATGCCGGTGAAGACGAGCGGCACGTTGATCCCGAGGCCGCGCACCATTTCCTCGTCGTCCATGCCGGCGCGCACGATCGCGCCGAGCGTCGTGCGTTCGAGAAACGCCCACAGGCAAAAGGCGATCACGAGGCCGCAGCCGATCAGGAAGACGCGGTAAAGCGGATAGACGATGCCCCAAAAATGGACCGCGCCCTGCAGCAATGGTGGTTGCGGGACGAGGAGCGGATCGCCGCCCCAGGTGAAGAAGGCGATGTCGGCGACGATGAAGAGCAGCCCGAGCGTCAGCAGGGCCTGGCGCATCTCTTGTTTATAGAGTCGCGCGAGGAACAGCCGCTGGATGATCGCGCCGATGACGGCGATCGCGATGACGGCGACGATTGCGCCGAAGATGAAGCCGCCGGTCAGCCGGATCGCGGTGATCGCGATATAGCCGCCCAACAGATAGAACGACCCGTGCGCCATGTTGATGATGTGCATCAGGCCGAAGATGAGGGTGAGCCCCGCGGCGAGCAGGAACAGGATCATCGCCAACGACAAGCCGTTGAGGGTGTTTATGATCCAGAACGTCACGACGCCTCCCTCAATCGCCCGCGCGCCTTTCCGGCATTGGCGCGGTTGTCGTCGACTATAGCTTGAAGACCCGCTTGGCGTTGAGGTGATAGATCTTCGCGCGGTCGTCGTCGCTCAGCGGCATCGCGTCCATCGCATCGACGGCGTCGCGCTGAATCTCGAACGGCCAGTCGGCGGCGAACAGGAGATTGTCGACCCCCAGCAGCTCGAGCGTCATCATGAACGGCAGGCGGTAATTCATGCCGCTGGTGGTGACGATGATGTTGTTGCGGAAATAGTGGCTCGGGAGCTCTTTGATCGTGCGCGCGAAGCCGCCGATTTCGAGTTCCCAGAGGTAGCGGTTGTCGATGCGGTCGAGGGTGAAGGGAATGCTCTCGCCCATATGGCCGATGACGATTTTCAAATTCGGGAACTGGTCGAATACGCCACCGGCGATCAGGCGCATGACGTGGGTCCCGGTCTCGACGCCGTAGCCCCAGGCGACGCGATAGCCCGGCATGTCGAGCGGCCCGGCCATGCCCGGCGAAGGCTCGCGTGGATGAAGGTAGATCGGCACGTCGAGCGCCTGGGCGGTCTCGAAGATGCCCCAGAATTTTCTGTCGTCGAGATATTCGCCATGCGTGTGCGAATTGATGAGGGCGCCTTTGAGCCCCAGCGTCTCGACCGCGCGCCCGAGTTCCTTGGCGGCGCCGGCCGGGTCCTGCGGGGCGAGCGCGGCCAATCCGGCGAACCGCGTCGGATGCGCCTTGCACGCGGCGGCAAGCCGGTCGTTGACCAGTTGCGACAATTCATAGCCCTGCACAGGATTGAACACTTGCACGCCCGGCGAGCCGATCACGAGGATCTGCTTGGTGATGCCATCAGCGTCCATCGCGGCAAGACGACGCTCGCCGAGATCGACCTGGTCCATGAACATCAAGCGCCGCGCCTCGGTCGGCGGCCGGGGCAGGCCGGTTTGTTCGTTCATGGCCCGCGCTGCCGCGGCAACCTCGGGAATCATGAAACCTTCTTCGACGGCGATCCGCTCGTAGGGCGCCGGCCGCGCGCGTTGCTCGGCCATCAGTGACCTCCGGGTGCGGCAACTCCGGGAACGGGCACGCCCATCGCCTGGGCGCCCGCCATGACATAGGACGTCTCGACGCCCCAGGCGACGTGATTGCCCGCAGCATGGATGTCGCGCCAGAAGCGCTGGATAGGATTGGCTTCCATGACGCCGCGCGCGCCCGACGCCTCGAACAGCCGGTCGACCCCGCGCATCGCAAGACGCGACGCGAAAGTGAAATTGCGCCGGATGGCGAGCGTTTCGGCCTCGGTCAGTTTCTCGCCGGTCTTCAGCCGGTCGTCGTTGCTCTTGGCCAGTAGATAGGCCGCATCGATTTCGGCGGATGCTTCGCCGATCGCGCGCTGCGTGTTGATCAGTTGCAGCATGGGATCGCGCACGGCGCTGGCCGCGCGGGTGCGCGCGAAATCGGTGAAGCAATCGAGCGCGCCGCGCGCGATGCCGATCAGCGGACAGAAGATGCCGAACGGAAAGGCGACATAGCCGGGCTCCTGGAACATCACGCCCTGGTTGAGCTTGCTGCCCGGCGCGGTGCCGGTGGCGAATTCCGCCGCGCGAATGGAATTTTCCTCGCGCACAAACACGTCATTGACGACGACGTTGTTGCTGCCCGAGCCTTTGAGGCCGACGGAGTTCCACGTATCGCGCACTTTGAACTCGCCCGGACCGAACAGGAAGAAGCGCGCATCCGGCGGGCCCTTGCCGTCGAGCGGCGGGACCAGCGCGCCGAGGATCGCCCAGTCGCTGTGGTCGATGCCCGATGAAAAGCTCCATTCGCCGCTGACGCGAAAACCGCCCGGCGCGCGCGTGACCTTGCCGACCGGCATGAAGGACGTGCCGATCTTCGGGCGCGGATCGGCCTTATAAACGGCGTCCTGCGCCTCGGCCGGGAAATAGCCGAACACCCAGTGATGCTGGATCAGCAGATCGAAGCACCAGCCGCTCGCGCCGCAGACGCGGCCGACTTCGCTCACGACGTCGGCGACCGTCATCCAGCTATCGATGCCGTAGCCGCCGCGATCCTTCGGAATGATGAGGCCGATGAGATCGGAATCGACGATCGCCTTGACGTTCTCGGGCGGCAGGTGGCGCAGTTTCTCGGTCGCGATGGCGTTGGGGGCGCAGACTTCAGCGACCTTTTTGGCGCGGCTGATCGCTTCGGCGTGGGTGATCGTCGGCATCTTGGTCTCGTTTTCTAGGCTGTGGGGTGGGCCGTTTCTTGTTGCGTGGGCCGTTCCTATCACAGAGTCGACCGGGCAATCCACGGGGGATTGCCGGGGCGGGGCTAAAAGCTTGGCCGGCGCCTAGGAGCCGTTTAGGATCGCAACAAAGACAGAGGGAGGATTTCATGGCCGAGACGGTCCCGGATAAGGTGCATCTCGTCGGCAGCATCGCGCTCGACAGCGTCGATGAAGTGTTCAGCACGACCGGCAAGCTCCTCGGCCGCCGCCTGAAACGCGTGCCCGATGGCGAGCCCGGTGGCCGGCGTCTGTGGATTAGCTGGCAACACCCGCTGCTGCGCGCCAGCGCCTATCTCCGCGTCGAAAACACGCCGACCCCGCCGGGCATGTTGCCCAGGCTGGCGCTGGCCGAGGGCGTGAAAGGCGAGGATATCCGGTTCGGGGAACTTGGCTATGCGCGCGAGGCGCGTGCGTCTTATCAGGATTTTCTCGCCGCCAAAGCGCGGGGCGAATTGCCGGCGTCGGTGAAATTCCAGGTCAGCCTGCCGACCCCGATGGCGGTGATCGTGCCGTTTTGCGCGGCCCGCGACGTCGCGGTGATCGAGCCGGCCTATGAAAAGGCGATGCTGGCCGAGCTCGCGACGCTCTGTAAGGCGATCCCGCACAAAGATCTCGCGATCCAATGGGATGTCTGCATCGAAATGGTGATCTGGGACGGGCAGCTTGCCGACCGCTATCCGAAAGAAGCCAGCTCGAAAGAGCGGATTCTGGCGAAACTCAAACGACTGGCCGACGCCGTGCCCGCCGATGTCGATCTCGGTTTTCATCTTTGTTACGGCGACCTCGATGCCAAGCATTTCGTCGAGCCGATCGACGCCGGCAAGATGGTCGAACTGGCCAATGCGCTGGCCGCCGGTGTCGCGCGTCCGATCGATTTCATTCACATGCCCGTGCCGGTCTCGCGTGACGACGATGCGTTCTTTAAGCCCTTCGACGGGTTGAAACTGGCGCCGCAAACCGATCTCTATCTCGGCATGGTCCACGCCGAGGACGGTGCCGCGGGTGTGGCGCGCCGCGCCGCAGCGGCCAACCGTCACGTCCATAATTTCGGCATCGCCACCGAATGCGGCATGGCGCGCTCGCGCACGCCGGATTTCGTCGGGAAGTTGCTCGCCATTCATGCGGAAAGCTCGCGCGAGCCGACCGCCTGACCTAGGATCGGGCCAAAGGAGTAACTTATGAACGCGATTACCAAGAACCGACCGATCAAAGGGGGCGAACCCATTCGCCACGACAAGGCGAGCGACGTCACGCAACTGCCGTCGCCGCGCTATATCGGGCATCTGTCGTTTCTCACCAACGACAATTTCGAGGCGATGAAGGTTTTCTATCGCAACCTCGTCAACGCCGAGATGGTCAACGAAGTGCCGGGCCTGCTTTATTTCCCGAGCTTCGACGGCGAGCATCATCGCTTCGCCATCATCAAGGTGCCAAGCCTGAAGCCGAAATCGGCGTCGACCGAAAGGACCGTCGGGCTCAATCACGTCGCGTTCAGTTTCGCGAGCCTCGCCGACGTGCTGTTCGTCTACAAGCACATGAAGGCGCTGGGTCATGTGCCGACCTATTGCTGCAATCACGGCACCACGACGTCGTTCTATTACCAGGACCCCGACGCCAACGAGGCCGAAATCTTCGTCGACAATTTCGATCACAGCCCCGAGGTCGTGAATTACAAGCTGACGACGCAGTTCTTGAGCGGCTTCGGCGAAATGTCGGAAGGCAATTTCGATCCCGGCAAGATGGTCGCGCTGTTCGAAGCCGGCATGTCCGACACGATGCTGCGCGACCGCGTCGAAGTGCGCCGCCTCGTGAAAGAGGGCAAGCTCTGAGCGCGCATCCCGACTTGCTGGCCCGCGCCCGCGATCTCCTGCCGGGGATCAAATCGCGCGCGCGTCAGACCGAGCAGGCGCGCGCCGTCCCGGCCGAGACCATCGCCGAACTGCACGCGAGCGGACTCTTTCGCATGCTCCAGCCCGCGCGGTTCGGCGGGCACGAGGCGGAACTGGTCGATTTTATCGACGTGGTCGATCTCTTCGCCACGGCCTGCGCGTCGACGGCGTGGGTTTATGGCGTGCTGACCTCGCATTCGGTCTCGCTCGCCACCTATGGCGAGGAAGCGCAGGAAGAAATCTGGGGCAAAGACGGCGCTTCGCTTTCGGCGTCGTCGTTCGTGCCGACCGGCAAGGCCGTCGCCGTCGAGGGCGGCTATCGGATCAGCGGAAGCTGGCCTTTCGCCAGCGCCTGCGATTACGCGCAATGGGCCCTGCTCGGGGGGCTCGTCGAAAATCCGGCCGGCCCGCCGGCGCTCATGACGTTTCTCCTCCGCATGGACGAATTGTCGATCATCGATGATTGGGACGTGATCGGTCTCGCCGGCACCGGCAGCAAGTCGCTCGTCGGCAAGGACGTCTTCGTGCCGGCGCGGCGCGCGTTGCCCTTCGCGCAATCGATCGAGGGCACCACGCCGGGCGGCAAGCTCCACGCGCATCCGCTCTATCGCTGCCCGCGCCACTCCTGCACGCCCGCCGTCTTGGCGATCGTGCCGGTCGGCATCGCGCGGGGTGCGCTCGATTCGTTCATCGAATACGCCATGGCGCGTTCGGCGCGACGGGGCGGCAAGCTCGGCGAGCAGGAGCAGACACAACTCAAAGTGTCGGAATGCGAGGCCGAGGTCGATGCCGCGCGGCTTCTGCTGCGGCGCAACTGCATCGAGAATCTCGCGACCATCCGCGCGAGCGGTACGCTCACCCTCGAACAACGCGCGCGCAACCGGCGCGATCATGCCTATGCGGTAAAACTCTCGTTGCAGGCGGTCGATCGCCTGATGAGCGCCTCGGGCGCGCATGGGCTTTACGCCGATCATCCGATGCAGCGCCATTTCCGCGACGCGCACGCGGCGGCGGCGCACATCGCGCTGAGTTGGGATGCGTGCGGGCGGTCCTATGGCCAGGTGAAGCTCGGCGTGACGCCGACCGATCCGTTTCTGTAAATCACATCTTGCCGTCATGGCCGGGCTTGTCCCGGCCATCCACGATTTTCTTTGAGCGGTGGCAAGACGTGGATGCCCGGCACAAGGCCGGGCATGACGAGGTAATGTTAAATCGCCACCGCTTCGGCCTTGTAGCCGTAGATCCAGTCGTAGAGTTCTTCGGTCCGCTGCGCGTTGAACTTCTCGTCGACGTGCTGGTGTGCGGTGTCCTGGTTCTTGAGCTTGTCGCTGTGCAGCCGGTCTTTCTGATCGACCGCGGCGAGCACGATGCGCCGAGTGCGCTCGATCCGTGCCACTTCGTAATGTTTCAACGCCGTCTCGATATCGGAAAATTCGGCAAGGCATCGCGCCAGCACGATCCCGTCCTCGATGGCCATGGACGCGCCCTGCGCCAGGAACGGCAGCGTCGAATGGCACGCATCGCCCAACAGCGTCGCGCGGCCGACGCTCCATTTCGCCAAGGGCCAGCGCACCGCGAGCGCCCATTTATAGGGCGTCTCGACGGCTTCGATCATCGCGCGCGCGTCCGCGTGCCAGCCGGGGAAGTCGGCGAGGAATTCCGCATGCGTGCCGCGATCGTTCCAGCCCTCGTGTTGCCAGTCATCGCGCTCGACCACGGCGATGATGTTGAGCATCGCGCCGCCGCGCACCGGGTAGTGAAAGATATGCGAGGTCGGCGCGATCCAGCCGCCGTGGCGCATCAGCGCCGGCGCGAGTTTTTCGGCGGGGCAGAGGCCGCGCCATGCCATGAAGCCGGTGAACTCGGGTTTGTCGGCGCCGAAGAGCGTCTGGCGCACCACAGAGTGGATTCCGTCTGCGCCGATCACGGCGTCGCCGGTTACCTGTTTGCCGTTCTGCAAGGTAAGCGTCACGCCGCCGGCGGTCTGTACGAACCCGGTGCATTTGGCCTCGAGATGAAGCGCGTCGGGATTTTCGCGCAGCACCGCGTCTTTCAGCATGTTCTGCAGATCGGCGCGATGGATCGTGTAGTGCGGCGCACCATAGCGTTCGAGCGTCTTGGCGCCGTGCTCCATCATCTTGAAGCGTTCGCCGGTATTCCACAGGCGAAGGTCGATGACGTTGGCCTCGATCCCGATCTTCGCGAGGTCTGCGGTCAGGCCGAGGCCACGCAACAGGCGTGAGGAGTTGGCGGCGATCTGGATGCCCGCGCCCAGTTCGGCAAGCGCGGGTGCCTGGTCGTACACCGCGACGTCGCAGCCGCTTCGCAGCAAGGCCAGCGCCGCGGTGAGCCCACCGATCCCGGCGCCGACGATCAGGATGCGGGGCTTCGCGGCCATGCTATTCCTCGAAAATCGCGACCGCGCGGGTCCAGCCCGCCGACGCGCCGCGAATCTTCACCGGGAAGCACGAAATCATGAACCCGTCGGCCGGCAGGGCTTCGAGGTTGTGCAGCTTCTCGAGGTGGCAATAGCCGATCTCGCGCCCGGCCTTGTGGCCTTCCCAGATCAGGCCGGCATCGCCCGAGGCGGCGAATTTGTCCTTGGTGTAGACGAAGGGCGCGTCCCAGCTCCACGCGTCGGTGCCGGTCAATCGCACGCCGCGCTCCAATAAATAAAGCGTCGCCGCGCGACCCATGCCGCATCCCGCCGAGACGTAATCGGGCTCGCCGTAAGCCTTGCCCGCGCGCGTGTTGACGACGACGATCTCCATCGGCTTGAGGTCGTGGCCGATGCGCTTCAATTCAGCTTCGACGTCCGCGTCGGTTACGACATAACCGTCGGGAAAGCGGCGGAAGTCGAGTTTCACCGCCGGCTGGAAACACCAGTCGAGCGGCACCTCGTCGATCGCGATGGCGCGCTCGCCCTTGTTCATCGTCGAATGGAAATGATAGGGCGCGTCGAGATGCGTGCCGTTATGGGTCATCAGGCGGATCCATTCGATCGCCCAGCCTTCGCCCTCTGGCAGGTCCTTCTCTTCGAGGCCGGGGAAGAATTTCACCACGTCCTTCGCGGTGTCCTTATGGGTGAAATACTCGATCTTCGGTTCATAGCCGGGCGGATCGGATTTCACGCCGTTTTCGAGAAACATCGAGATGTCGACGAGTTTGCGTTTCATGGCGATGCTCTCATTCCTTCCCTGTGCCGATCATATTAGACTGGCCTTTGCGACAAAAGGGAGCGCCATGATCTATCGGGCGGAACAGGGAACCATCCGCATGCTGCTGGCGGGCGACGCGATGCCGGCGCGCGGCCTGAAAGGCTTCGACGAACCCGATTACCGCGCGCTGGTCGATCTCTTGCGCGGCGCCGATTGCGCCTTCGCCAATCTGGAAACCACGGTGCGCGAGGCACATGAGGGCACGCCCTCGATGACCCAAGGCACGCCGATGAGCACGCCGCCGGCGCTGCTCGACGATCTCAAATGGATGGGGCTCGGGCTCGTCTCCTGCGCCAACAATCATGCGACGGATTACGGCGACGACGGGTTGCTCGCCATGCTGGCGCATCTGCGCCGCGCCAATCTTGCTCATGCGGGCGCCGGCGCCAATCTCGCCGATGCGCGCAAGCCCGCTTACCTCGATACGCCGGCCGGTCGTGTGGCCTTGATCGCGGCGACGACGTTCTATCCGCATTGGACGCGCGCCGCCGACCAGCGCCCCGATGCCGGCGGCCGGCCGGGCGTCAATCCGCTCGACTTCGCCACGACCTATACGGTCGACGATGTCTCGATTGCCGCGCTCGGCAACATGAGCGCGCAACTCGGCCTCGATCAGGCACGCACGCGCCAGCGCGCGATGTTCTTTTCCGCCAGCGAGGCACCCGAGGACAGCGCCGAGGCGATGAGTTTCCTCGGCCATCGCTTCGCGCGCGGGAAAGAGTTTGGGGTCTCGACCAAGGTCAAGGCGGCGGACGCGGATGACGTGTTGCGCTGGATCGCCGAGGCGAAACGCCAGGCCGATTGGGTGATCTTCTCGCTGCACAATCACGAATTCGGCCCGGCCGGCGCGCTCGATGCCGCGACCAATGTCGGGCTGGAAGAGCCGGCGAAGTTCGCTATCGATTTCGCCCATGCCGCGATCGAGGCGGGGGCCGACGTCGTTGCGGGGCACGGGCCGCATCTGACGCTGGGCGTCGAAATCTATCGCGGCAAGCCGATCCTCCACAGCCTGGGCAATTTCGTGTTTCAGAACGACAACGTGCCGGTCTTCCCGGCGGAATCGTACCAGCGCTTCGGCCTCGACGATCGTGCGACGCCGACCGATTTCCTCGACGCCCGCACCGGCAACGAGACGCGCGGCTTTCCGGCGTCGCCCGAATACTGGCATGGGCTCGCGGCAAGCTGCGAATTCAAGGACTGGAAGCTGGAGGGCGTGCGGCTTCATCCGCTCGATCTCGGTCATGGCCGCCCGCGTGCCCAGCGCGGCCGGCCAGTTCTTGCCAAAGGCGTTGTCGCGGAAGCGATCTTGAATCGGGTGCGACGCCTCTCGGCCCGCTTCGGCGCCGATCTCGCCATCGACGGCGATAGCGCCGTGTTGCGTCTCGCTTAAAGGATCAAGTCTTCATGCAATTCGGAATTTTCGATCACGTCGATCGCGTCAGCCGGCCGCTCGCGCAGCAACTCGACGAGCGCATCCGCTACGTCGCGGCGGCCGAAGAACTCGGCTTTTACGCCTATCACGTCGCCGAGCATCATGCCTCGCCGATCAACATGGTGCCGGTGCCGGGCCTGTTTCTCGCCGCTGCCGCGCGCGCGACCAAGAAGATCAGGCTCGGACCTTTGGTCTATCTCCTGCCGCTCTATTCGCCGCTGCGCCTGATCGAGGAGATCGCGATCCTCGATCATCTCTCGAACGGCCGATTCGAGATCGGCGTCGGCCGCGGCGTCTCGCCCTTCGAACTGAACTATCACAAAGTCTCTTACGAGGATTCGCGCGAAATCTTCCACGACGCCTACGAGACGGTGCTCGAAGGCCTGACCCATGAGCGGCTCACGCATAAAGGCAAATACTTCACCTATGACGACGTGCCGATGGAATTGCGCCCGTTGCAGCAACCGCATCCACCCTTCTGGTACGGCGCGTCGAACCCCGAAAGCT
This sequence comes from uncultured Rhodospirillales bacterium, assembly GCA_903828515.1. GTDB lineage: Bacteria > Pseudomonadota > Alphaproteobacteria > ATCC43930 > CGMCC-115725 > CAIKMD01. Next base: position 848,197 of record CAIKMD010000006.1, read on the forward strand.
CGCGCTGGGCCGGCGAACAGGGCTGCCACTTCGTGACCTTGGGCGCGATCAAATCGGCGACCGCCAATGTCGCGGCCTTCAAGGAAGGCATCGCCAAACGCGGCGGCGCCTCGATCCCGAAGCCAGAGTTCTCGGGCGGCGCGGCGGCGGGCGTGCATCGCCAGATGTTCGTCGCCGAAACCGACGAAGAAGCTCGGCGGATCGGCAAGCCGTTTCACGAACAGCACGGCTGGAGCCTGAGCAAGCTCAGGCGCGAGAACCGCGAATATCCAGGCTTCCACCGCGCGCATCCCGAAACCTTCGAGGACGCGATCAAACAGCGCACGATCATCTATGGCTCGCCGGCGACGGTGCGCGAGGAGATCGCGCACCAGGTCGACGAACTCGGCCTCAATTACGTGATCGGCTCGTTCTTCTTCGGCAACATGCAGCTCGACGACGCGCTGCGTTCGATGCGGTTGTTCGCGGCCGAAGTGATGCCCGCTTTCGCGAAGCTATGACGCGGCGCGCTGCGCCACGCTGCCGCGTTCGGATTTGTGATCGAGCCGCAGGGTAAGGCAGAACGCCGAGCCGCCGCTTTTGTGGAATGCGCCGAGCGGTGTCGCGTGAACGCGATAGCCGGCGCCTTCCAGCCGCTCGCGCAAGCTGTCGCTGCAATGGGACATGATGATGTCGTCGCCGATGTGAACGGCGTTTGCGACGAAGACTGCCGCATCCGCCGGTTCGAGCGCGATGCGCTGCTCGGCCGTCGTGCGATCGAAAATCTCCTTCGTGCCCGCCTCGGTGAAGGCTGACGGGACATACAGGATCTCGCCGCGCGGCAAGGCGGAGATCGCGGTGTCCATGTGATAGAAGCGCGGATCGGCGAGTTCGAGCGCGATCGTCTCGATCCCGAACGTCTCGCTCACCACGGCGGCAGCGTCGCGGTCCGAGCGCGGGCCATATCCCATCCAGAACATCTGGCGCGCTTGGTCCCAGACGCAATCGCCCGCGCCTTCGAGGAGGATGTCGTCGGGCATCGTGCGCACGCCGGCCAGCAGCCCGCGCGCCCAGAGCTTGCGGAAATCGCGCTCGAAATGCTGTTCCTCGCGCTGGCGTTCGGGATGCCGGAACCGCGCAACCAAAGCGATGCCGTCCATCACCACGGCGGCGTTGGCGGTGAAGACGAGATCGGGCAGCCCGGCAACCGCGGGAACTTCCTCGACGGTCGCGCCGAGCGAGAGAATCCGCCGGCGCAGACCCTGCCACTCGCGGCGCGCACGCAGGCCGAGGCTTTTGCTCTTTTGCGCCCAGTCGGCCGGATCCATCCACGGATTGATCGCGTAATCGACCGCGAAATGCTCGGGCGAGCACATCAGGATGCGCGCGTCGCTTTTCACGGGCAGATTCTTCGATCCTCGCGCTTTGGTCATGCGGCCTCCGGTTGGCAAACTTGGTGAGGGTAGAGGGCGACGATGAAAGAAATGCGATGATCGCCTGCCGCATCGATGCGGATGGGCGCGGTCACGGCATCACAGATGGTGCGAGGCACGGCCGCACACAACGGCTGCCAAAAATAAAGCCCGGCGCGGAGTGCCCGGCCGGGCTTTGTCTTGTCATCGTGCCGTCATACGGCAAAACGGAAGGGGGCTCGGTGTCGTTCGGATCCCATCCGTGAAACTGTCGCATCGGGTGCCTTCAGGTATCGACGCTCCCAATCAGTGTTTCCAGCGCCGCGGCGAAGTCAAGCGCCTTGGCCTGCTTGGCAAGCGCGTCGACCGGGATCGGGCGCTTGAGGAATTTCGACATGGTCGTGAGCTTGGTCGAGACGTCGTCCCAATTCATGGGATTCTCAGGGTCGCCGCGCGGGTTCAAAATCTCGCGCTGATAGGTCTTTCCGCCCGCCGTTACGGCGGCAGCGCCGCCCCATTGAACCGGATAGAGCTTCGAGAGCCGGTCGTCATTGGCGATCTCGATGCAGTCGAGAAGATGGATGATCGCCGGGTCCTCGGCGCGGATCGTCTCGCGTTCGATATCGCACAATTCGTCCGGATGGAGCGCGCCGATCGCGAGCTGGTAGTGAATTCCCCGCGATTCGCTTTTGGTCTTGGGGCGCTTGTTGCGGTCGATCATGGCGCGGTATTGCTGAGGCACGGTGATCGCGATCTTCTCGATCGATGCCGGGTCGATCTTGTTCTCGCGCACGGCGAGGATGAACGCCTCGGTGGCGGAGAGGCCCTGGCGTGAGGTGCAATAGGGCTTGAAGCCGACGCGGTTGACCAGCAGCGGCGCGCCGGGCCCGGCCTGCTCAGGCAGTTTGAGGGTTTCTGGGTTCCACACCGACGAGATCTTGCCGAGGATCGCCTCGTCGCCGTGGATGCCCGACGCGGCGGCTGCGGCGGCGAGCAGCCCGCTCTCGATTGCGGTCGCCAATACGAACCAGCGCGGCGTCGGTTCTTCCTCGACCCGTCCGGTGATGCCGGTGGCGCTCGACGCGGCAATGCCCATGGCGTCGCGGATCTGGGTTTCGGAAAGCCCCATGATCTTTGCCGAGATCGCGGCCGCGGCGATCCCGCCGGTCAAATAGGTCGGCCAGATGCCGCGATAGATGTTGGCGGCCCCGTCGGCGGCCAGCGCCAGGGTCAGCATGACCTGATAGCCGGCAAGGATGCCTTCGAAGATCGTCTCGCGCGATGCCTTGGCCAGTGCCCCGGCGACCAATGCCACCGGCACGACCACCGAACTCGGCGTGACGCAGCTTCCGATGTGGATGTCGTCGCATTCGGTCAGGCGGCACGAAGTGACCAGCACGGCCGAGGCGCAGCCCGGATGTTCGAGCAGCGTCTTGGGCTTGCGGCGGAACGCGGCGCGGATCAGCGCGTCGCGCGTCGGCACGATCTCCTCGGTCGCCGCCCCGGCGCAAGTGCAGGCGAGCGCGTCGAAGATGTGGAGCTTCGCCTTGTCGGTGGTCGCCGCGTCGACCTCGCTGGCTTTCAGCCCGGCGATCAGTGCGGCGAGGTCGGGCAGCAGTTTCTTGTCAGGAGGCACGCGGCTACGCCTTCATGGTTTTGCGCGCCGCGTCGGTCGCGGTCATGTCGATCTGATACATGTCGAGCCCGCTGCCGCCATTGACCGCGACGACCACGCCGTATTCGCTGCGCGCCGCGTCGATCGAGACGAAGCCGTCGCGGACATCGTCGAGCACGCGCTGCGGATCGCGTTCGAGCGGATCGCCCCAGCCGCCGCCGCCGGCGCTGCTGATGACGGCGCGGGTTTCGGCCGGCACCTGATACCAGTTCGCGTTTACCGGCTTCCAGTCGTTCTCGCCGGGCAATTGAACCTGGCGCGATGGCTTGCCGCCGGTGTGGCCGCCCCAAAGACCCCAGGGCGGAACGCGGTGGCGACCGGTCTGGGTGAGGTTCCAGCGGCCGGTGACGAGATTGCGGACCTGTACGTCGAGGCCAAGCCCGCCGCGGAACGTGCCGGCGCCGCCGGAATCCTGGCGCATCGCGCGCTTCTCGACGACGATCGGGAAACGCTGTTCGAGGGATTCGATCGGGCCATTGCGCACGTCGCCCTGACAGATCGTGCACGACGCCGAGGGCCCGTCCTCGGTCGGACGGCCGCCCCAGCCGCCGCCCTCGGTGCTTTGCACCACGAAGCGCTTGCCGGCCTTATTGTTGCCGAAGAAGGTGAGCGCATCGCCCATCGCGCCCTTATGCGCGGCGGGGGTCATCATCTTGCGGGCCGGCGCCATCGCCGCGAGGATCGCGTCGATCACGCTCGGCAGCGCCGTGCTCCAACTCGCCATCGGCGCCGGGAACTTCGCCATCATGAAGCTGCCTTCGGGCAGGATCACCTTGAGCGCCTTGAACGAGCCTTCGTTGACGGGATCGATCGGCGAGGTCAACGCCTTGTACGCGATGTAGGGCGCGGCCAGCGTGCGCGCATTGATCGCGCTGTTGCGCTGTTTCGAGCAACCCGAAAGGTCGATGGTCATGTCGGAGCCGGCGACCGTGACCTTGGCGTGAATGCGGATCGGGCCGTCGACCGCCGAGGCGCTGTCGTCGAACTCGGTCTCGAATTCATAGGTGCCGTCGGTGAATTCCGCGATCACCTGGCGGCAATGCGCCTCGCTTTGGGCGAAAATCTTCTGGATCGATTCCTGGACCGTCTCGGCGCCGTATTTCTCGAACAGCTCTTCGAGGCGTTTGAGGCCGAGATTGCACGCGGTGATCTGCGCGTCGAGATCGCCCATCGAGCTTTCGGGATAGCGAATATTGTCCGCGATCATCGCCAGCACGGTTTTGTTGGGCTTGCCCGCCTCGTAAATCTTGAGCTGGTTGAATTGCAGCCCTTCGAGCCACGGATCGGCCGCCGACATGCCGGCGCCGAAGCCGGTGCTGTAACCGCCGACATCGATCCAATGCGCGCGGATGATGTTGAAGCCGAGCAGTTCGCCCTTCCAGAAGAACGGCGTGTAAACGCACATATTATTGAGGTGCTGGCCGCACACGGCCTGATGGTTCATCAGGATCACGTCGCCCGGCGCGAAGTCCGTGATCCGCTTCATGCCGTCGCGAATGACGACGCCCATGTCGGCGAGGAAGTGGGAAACGCCGCCGCCGTTCTGGGCCAGCAAATTCCCGTCCTTGTCGAGGATGGCGCAGGAATAGTCGCCCACCTCATAGATCATCATGTTGTAGGAGGTGCGCTTCAGCACATAGGACATCTCGTCGGCAATCGCCGGCAACGCGCTGCGCATCACTTCGACGGTAATCGGATCGGCTGCCATATCAGTTTCCTCCGATGGAGATGAGAATTTCGCCGGTCGGGCAGATCGTCGCCTCGTCGCCTTCGAGAAGCAGCGAGGTCGATGCGCTTTCCTCGATGATGGCGGGGCCCTTGATCGTCGTGCCGGGGGCGAGTGAATCGCGGTCATAGATCGCGCAGCGCGTCGGCTTCTTCGCGTCGGTCAGGTAGACGTCGCGGCTGCGGGGCGGTTTCGCACCCGCGCCCACGTTGGGCGGGCGGAATTCCATCTTCGCGCGACGGCCGATCGCGCCGGCGCGCACGTTGACGATTTCGACCGGGCGTTCCGGCGCGCTCTGGCCGTAATGGCGCTGATGCAGCTCGTCGAAGCGGGCGCGGATGCCGTCGCGATCCTCGCGCGCGAGATCGGCTTCGGTGACCGGCGTTGCGAGATAGAATTCCTGGCCGACATAGCGGATATCGAGGGTGAGCCCGATTTCCTGATCCTTTTCCGCGACGCCTTCCGAGGTAAGCAGCGCCTTGCCTTCCTTGGTGAAGTTGCCGGCGATCTGGCGGATCGTGTTGAAGTCGGCCTCGGCGAGGCTGCGCGCGTTGGTCTGGACGTAATCGTGACGGATGTCGGTCATCAGCATGCCGACTGCCGAGAAATGGGCCGGCAGCACCGGCATGATGACGCGCGGGATCGACAATTCGCGCGCGATCAATGGCGCGTGCAGTCCGCCATTGCCGCCCGAGGCGACCATGACGAAGTCGCGCGGGTCGTAACCGCGCTCGATCGAGACGCCGCGGACGGCGAGGGTCATGTGCGCGACCGCGATCTTGAGCATGCCGAGCGCGGCTTCTTCGACTGTAAGGCCCAGCTTGTCGGCGAGCTTGGTCTTGATCGCTTCGCGCGAGGCCGCTTTGTCGAGCGACATGTCGCCGCCGAGGAAGTTCTCGGCATTGATGCGCCCCAGCGTCACGTTGGCGTCGGTGATCGTCGGTTCCTCGCCGCCGGCGCGATAGCAGACGGGGCCGGGGCTGGCGCCCGCGCTCTTGGGGCCGACCTTCATCGCGCCGACGCTGTCGATCCAACCGATCGAACCGCCGCCGGCGCCGACTTCGACCACGTCGATGACCGGCAGCATGACCGGATGGCCCGAGGCGTAACCGCCGACGTAATAGCCTTCGGCGACCGCCGGATTGCCGTCGCGCACGACGCTCGCCTTTGCCGTCGTGCCGCCCATGTCGAAGGCGATGACCTGCGGAAAGCCGAGGCGCCGGCCGATCTCGGCCGACGCGTTGATGCCGCCGACCGGGCCGGACTCCATGAGGCCGACCGGCGCGCGGCTGGCATTCGCGACCGAGGTCACGCCGCCATTCGACTGCATGATGAGGAGCGTGCCGGGGAATTTCTGTTCTTCGAGCCGTTTGTTGAGGCGGTTGAGATAAGTCGAGACGCGCGGGCCGATATAGGAGTTCACCACCGTGGTCGAGGTGCGCTCGTATTCGCGGTACTGGCGAAGGATTTCATGAGAGAGCGAGACGTAGGCGTTGGGGAAGGCTTGGCGCAGCGCCTTACCCATGATCTGCTCGTGCGTCGGATCGACGTATGAATGAAGGAAGCAGACGGCGATCGCCTCGGGCTTGAAGCCAGCGACCTGTTTGCAGACGTTGGAAATTTCGGCGTCGCTCAACGGCAGGATCTCGTCGCCTTCGGCGCCCATGCGCTCGTTGGCCTCGATGATCATGCCGCGCCGCACCAGCGGCGTCGCGCGCTTGAAGAAGACGTTATAGGCTTCGGGCCGATTGCCGCGCGCGATCAGATAGGCGTCGCGCGCGCCGGCGGTGGTGATCAGCACGGTGCGCGCGCCGGTCTGCTCGATCAGCGTGTTGATGGCGATGGTCGCGCCGTGGACGAAGGTCTCGCACACACCGAGGTTGATCGCCGCCTTGGTCAGGCAGTTCTGGATGCCCTGGGTAAGGTCTTCGGGCGTGGTCGAGCTTTTCGAGTGCTTCAGCTCGCCGGTGACGTCATCGAAATAGACGAGGTCGGTGAATGTGCCGCCGATATCGAGCGCGACGTGTGCTCCCATGAACCTAACCCCAATGCTTTGGCGATTTTCGCGTGTGGGCGGCGAATCTGTTCCGCGCCCGCTCGCTTGTCAACAATCCTTGCCCACGCGCGTGGGTGGCAAGTATGCTGCGCCCCCGCGACCGGGGAGGGTCACGCCATGGATAGTTCGGGACGTACACAAGCCGCCTTGCGCCTGATGGATCAGGAAGGCGTCGATGTCATGCTGGTCGGGCCGAACGAGATCAACCGCATCGACACGGTATTTCACCTGACCGGCTATCGCGGCGTGGGCGAGACCCTTGCGGTGCTGTCGAAGAGCGAGAAGCCGACGTTGATCGTAACCCCCGAATGGGAAATCGAACGCGCCCAGGCGCGCGCGCCGGGCTGGACAGTGCGCGCGACCAACGATCTGTCGCAAGCGGTATCGGGCCTGTTCCCCAAAGGCTTGCCGGCGGGCCGGACAGGTACGGTCGGTCTCGGCAAGATGCCGGCGGCGATCGGACGCAGCCTTTCCGCCTTGGCTGGCGCTGATGCCAAGAAGCTCGACGCCAAGCTCGAAAAGGCGCTAATGCCGAAAACCGCGCAGGAAATCGAACATGCGCGCCTAGCCAGTGCGATCGGCGAGAAAGCGTTCGATCGGCTGCTCGAAATCGCGCATGTCGGCATGGCCGAATGCGATCTCGCGGTGCAGTTGAAGCTCTATATGCAGGAACTCGGCGCCGACGATAATTTCTTCCTGCTCACCGCCTCCCAGCACAATCGCGCGGTTCAGCCGTCGAGCGGTCGCAAGCTTCAGGTCGGCGACGTGATCCTCGCCGAGATGACCCCGACTTATCGCGGTCAGCTCTCGCAGATCTGCCGCACTGCCGTGGTCGGTCCGCCGAGCAACATCCTCGCCGAGAAATACGCGCTCGTGGTGCGCGCCATGGAAGCCGGTATCCGGACGATCAAGCCGGGCATCAAGATGGCGACCGTCGCCAACGCGATCGATGAAGTGCTGAGCGCGCAGGGCTATGCCGAGTATTGCCGTCCGCCGCATATCCGCCGCCGCGGTCACGGCCTCGGTCACGGCTCGAACGCGCCGGGCGACGTGTCGCCCGAGAACGAGGTGATTCTCGCCGAGGACATGGTGTTCGTCGTTCATCCGAACCAATACCTGCCGGAAACCGGCTATCTCCTCTGCGGCGAGCCGATCCACGTCACCGCGAACGGCTATGAGCAAATGAGCAAGCGCACCGCCTGGCTCGGGACCGTTCCGGTCTGATCGTCGAATTCGAGGAATCAATATGCGTGTCACGCAGCCTGCGGTTTTGGTCGGCGCTTACGATTGGGAAGAAAAGTTTCTCCCGAAAGCGGAGTTCGAAGGCCGCATCAAAGAAATGTTCGCCAAGCTCGCCGGCACGGGTGCGACCGGTGTCGTCGTCTACGGCAACAAGGTCGACAACGCGGCCCTCGCCTGGCTGACCAATTTCGCGCCGAAGATCGAATCCGGCTGTGCGCTTATCACGCCCGACGGCAAGGTGCGCATTCACGGCTCAGGCAGCCCGCACATGATGGTGAACGCCAAGCGTCTCACCTGGACCGAGGACGTGCGGCCGCAACGCGACATCGGCAAGCATGTATCGGACTGGGCGACCGAACTGGGTCTCGGCGCGCTGGCCTTCTGGGCGAGCGACGCGATGCCCGCCGACCTGATGCCGCGCATCACCGCCGGCCTCGAAGGTCGCGAACTGCGCGACGTGGGATCGACGCTCGATCCGCTGCTGTTGAAGAAATCGCCGGTGGCGCTCAATCTCATTCGCGGCGCGTGCGGCATGCTGGAAAAATCGGTCACTACCCTGCGGCAATCGTTCAAGAGCGGCGTCAGCGCGCGCGCGGCGGCGCTCGCCGCCGAAACCGTCGCCTATGATTCGGGCGCGCAGGATGTCCGTATGCTGATCAGCATGAGCAAGGGCGGCACGCCGACCGCGATCGACTATCCCGAAGGCGTGAAGCTCGATCCGTTGCTCGCCTATATCGCGATCCGCCATTCGACCTATTGGGCCGACGGCGCGTTGACGATCTCGGCATCGCCGAGCGCGACGCTGACCAAAACGCAGGACGCGCTGAAAGCGATGATCGCCAAGGCGAAGGCGGGCGCGTCGGTCGCCGACCTCAGCGCAGCAGCGCAGGAAAAGCTTTCGGGTCTCGCGGTCCATCCGGTCGCACAGAAAGCCGTCAACGGCATCGGCCTCTCCTTGACCGAGGCCGAAGCCGATCGCGGTCCGGTCACGCGTCTCGAGGAGGGTCGCGTCTACTCGATCCGCGCCGGTGCGCGCGGCGGCGAGGGCGATGCGGCTCTGTTCTCGGCGATGATCCTGGCCAAGGCCGATCGAGCCGAAATCCTCTGGTCCTCGCTCGCCTAGATGGCGTCCGTCGCCGCTGACCTGGTCGTTGTCGGCGGCGGTCTCGCCGGCATGGCCGCCGCCATCCGCGCGGCCGAGCAGGGCCTGAAGCCCCTCGTCATCGAGCAGGGCAGCGACGCGGCCTATCTCTGCAACTCGCGCATCACCATCGGCGTGTTTCAGGTCGCGCTGCACGACATGCTCGGCAGCGCGGACTCGCTGGTGAAAGCGATCGACGCCGCCACGCATAACTACGTTGCCGCCGATCTGCGCGACGCTTATGCAGCGGGTGCGGAGCCTGCCCTGCGCTGGCTCTTCAGCCTCGGCATACGCACCATCTCGGGCGGTCACGCGACGCGCAGCCTTGCGACCCTGGCGCCGCCGGTGCCGCGCCAGCCCGGCCTTCATTGGCAAGGCCGTGCCGGCGATGTGATGCTGCGCACGCTGACGGCAAAGCTCGAAGCACTGGGCGGATCGTTGCGCCGGGGCTTGCGCGCGCGCGAACTCATTATCGAAAACGGTCGCTGCGTCGGCGTGGTTGCCAGCGCGGGGGAGGAGACTCATCGCCTCGAAGCGCGCGGCGTGGTCATCGCCGATGGCGGGTTCCAGGCCAATGACGATCTTCTGCGCCGCTTCGTCTCGAAACATCCCGAGCGGCTGCTGCAGCGCAATGCCAGGACCGGCCGGGGCGACGGCTTGATGATGGCCGAGGCGGCGGGCGCCGCGTTGACCGATATGGAATGCTTCTACGGCCATGTGCAATCGCGTGACGCGATGAAGAACCCGTCGCTGTGGCCCTATCCGACGATGGATTTTCCGATCTCGGCCGGGCTCGCGGTCGATGCGTCGGGCAAGCGTTTTACCGATGAGGGCCTCGCCGGTGTGTCGGTCGCCAACGCGATGGCAAGGCTCGACGATCCGTTGGGCTGTGTCGCGATCTTCGATAGCGCGATCTGGGATGCGAGCGCCAAGACCTATGTGATGTCGGCCAATCCGTTCCTCACGCAATCCGGTGGCACCGCGCATCGCGCGAATACCGTGGCCGAGGCGGCAACGCTTGCGGGTGTGCCCGGCGAGGCGGTGGCGCAAACCGTGAAGCAGTACAACGAAGCGGTTGCGGCGGGGACGCTGTCGTCGCTTGATCCGCCGCGCAGCGCCGATACCGGCCATCCTTGGGGGTCGAAGGCGATGCCGATCGCGACGGCGCCGTTTTACGCCGTGCCGCTTTGTGCCGGGATCACCTATACGATGGGCGGCGTCGCGGTCGATCCGTCGGCGCGGGTCCTGCACAAGAGCGGCGCGCCGATTGGTGGGCTTTACGCAGCAGGCGCTGCCATCGGCGGGCTCGAGGGCGGGCCGGTCGTCGGCTATTCCGGCGGCCTCGCCAAGGCGCTGGTCTTCGGGAAGATCGCTGGCGAAAGCGCGGCGCGCGACATCAAGGGAGCATAATCGTGGCAGCACCGCATCGCATCGACGTTCACCATCATGTCGCCGCGCCGAGTTTCCTCGCCGCCGCGGGTCAGATTACCCAAGGCAATCAGCCTCGCATGTCGTGGACGGTCGAGCAGTCGCTCGAGGACATGGACCGTGGCGGCGTCGCGACCTCGATCATCTCGCTGCCGCATCCGGTGACGATCTGGCCGGGCGACCGGGACAAGGCGCGCGGCCTCGCGCGAAGCTGGAACGAGTTCGTCGCTCAATTGATGCGCGATCATCCCGGCCGCTTCGGTCTCTTCGCCTCGCTGCCGATGCTCGACATCGATGGCGCCTTGCGCGAAATCGAATACGCTTTCGACACGCTCAAAGCCGACGGCATCAACCTGATGACCAATATCGGCGACAAATGGCTGGGCGATCCGCATTACGATCCGGTCTTTGCCGAGCTCAATCGCCGCAAGGCGGTCGTCTACACCCATCCGATCGCGCCGAGCTGCATGCACGACTGTATCGAGGGCGTCAACGATTCGGTGGTCGAGTTCGCTTCGGACACGACGCGCGCGATCGCCCGCCTGATCTTCAGCGGCGCCGCGGCGCGTTATAAAGACATCCGCTTCATCTTCTCGCATGGCGGCGGCACCGCGCCGTTCCTGGTCGAACGTTTCGAACGCGCGCCCGGCAAATACGCGCCGAAGACCGACGAGCCGCCGATCAATTATCTCAAGCGGTTCCATTACGACACCGCGCAGGCCGCGCATCCCTGGGCGCTGATGGGCCTGACGCGCATGGTCGCAACCACGCAAATCCTCTTCGGAACGGACTTCCCCTATCGCACGGCAGAAGAAACCGCGCGCGGCATTGCCGATTTCGGATTCTCGTCGGTCGAACTGCGCGCGATCGATTGCGGCAACGCGCAACGCCTGATGCCGCGCTGGGCCAAGCCCTAGCGCGTTGCTTCGAGCGCGAAGCCGGCGACGCGTTTGTAATTGTCGCTGAGCGCTTTCAATTCCGCCTGGGTGATGATCTTTTCGAGATCGTCGTAAGGCTTGTCGCCGACCAGTTCCTCGACCCGGATGTTGATGAAGTCGGGCGGGTGCTCGCGGTTGGTGCGCACGATGTTGGCGGTCGTGGCGAGGCGCTTGGCTTCATATTCCTTGAGCGCGTCGCGTGCGTCGTCGTGCCGGATCAGCAGATCGGCCAGAGTGCGTGAATCGATCAGGCCCTGCGCCGCGCCGTTCGAACCGCGCGGATACATCGGATGTCCGGCGTCGCCGGCGAGCGTGATGCGCCCGAAGGTCCAGCGCGCGACCGGGTCCTTGTCGACCATCGGATATTCGAGGATCGTCTCGGAATTGCGGATCAATTCGCCGACGTCGAGCCAGTCGAATTTCCAGTCCTGATAGATCGGCAGGAAGTCCTCGATCTTGCCGGTCTTGTTCCAATCGTTCTTGTCGACGTTCTGGGTCTGGATTTCCGCCATCCAGTTGATGAGCTGATTACCGTTGCCGTCGATATCGTCGATGATCGGATAGACGACGATCTTGCCGGTGCGGATCGAACCGATCCGCATGTAGGAGCGGCCGGTCAGGATCGGCTTGCGGCGGGTGACGCCACGCCAGGTGTTGATCCCGGCAAAGGCGAGTTGTTCGTCGGGATAGAATTGCCGGCGCACCGCCGAATTGATGCCGTCGCAGCCGATCGCGACGTCGGCGCGAACGGGATCGAGCAGCTTGCCGCTGGAGGTTTCCTTGAGCCGAACCGTCACGCCGGCATCGTCCTGCTCGACGCCGATGCATTGACGATCCGTCGCGATCTGCGCGGGGCCGAGCGCGGCAAGCGCCGCCTTGTAGAGCGTGAGATGCAGGCGACCGCGATGAATACCGATCTCGGGATAGGCGTAGCCGGCATATTTCCCGCGCGGCTCTTTATAAAGGAGCTGGCCGAAGCGATTGAAGAAACAGCTTTCGAGGTTTTCGATCCCGGCGGCCTTGATCGCATCGAGCAGGCCAAGTTCGGCAAGCTCGCGCGTCGCGTGCGGCAACAGGGTGATGCCGACGCCGAGTTCCTTGATTTCCGGCGCGGTCTCGAAGACGCGCGCCGTCACCCCGTGTTTTTTCAGGTTGAGCGCCAGGCTCAATCCCGCGACACCGCCGCCGATGATCGCGACGTTTACATTCTGGCTCATTGCTTAAACGAAACGCTCCCTCACTTCGGTGGGTTCAGTTCTTTCCACGGATCCTTCACGTTGGGGATCGTGTCGAATTCGACGTTGGCAAGCTTGCCGTCCTTCATCTGGGTCTTGCGAATATAGACGTTCTGGATGATGTCGCGCGTCGCCGGATCGACCGAGATCGGTCCGCGCGGGCTGAGGTCGGTCTTCCAATGCGACAGGAAGGCAATCGCTTCCTCGCCGGTGAACTTGCCCTTGGTCGCCTTGATCAGGTCGAACACCGCCATCATGCCATCCCAACCGTCGGCCGAGAGGAAATCGGGCGCGGTCTTCGCGCCGTATTCCTTGTTCCAGGCCGCGACGAAGGCCTTGTTGGCGGGCCGGTCGGCCGCCGCCGAGTAATTGCCGGCGGTGATCACGCCGTCAGCGACGGCGCCCATGTTCGGCAATTCCTCGTCGGGCACCAGGTCCTGAGTCGAGACGATGTTGATGCCGGCTTCGCGCACGCCGAGATCCTTCACCGCTTTCATCATCGAGGTCGCTTGCGCGCCGGCGGGTACCCAGAGGAACGCCACATCGGGCTTGGCATCCTTGATGCGCTGCACGACGGGGGGGAAATCGGGGCTGGCCGGCGAGAAGGCGACCGAGCCGGCCATCTTGCCGCCCGCGTCGGTGAAACCCTTCTTGAAGGCATCGTCGGCGTCATGGCCGGGGATGAAATCGCTGACCGCGCTGAACGCCGTCTTCCAGCCCTGCTTGACCGCCCATTGGCCCATCGGCAACGCCGTCTGCCATTGAGTGAAGGCGACGCGCACGACATACGGCGAGATGCGGGGAATGGCCGCGCCGGCGGCGTTGGTGATGATGAGCGGGATCTTCGCCTCGGCGGTCAACGGCGCGATGGCGGCGGCGTTGGGCGAGGCGACGACGCCGAACAGCAACTGGACGTGGTCGCGCGTGATCAGTTCCTGCGCCAGGCGTTTGGCGACTTCGGGGGTCGAGGCATCGTCGCGCTTGATCACCTCGATGGTGACGCCGGCGGGAAGCTCCTTCTCATGCTCTTTGACATAGAGAGCGACGCCCTTGTCCATCTGGTCGCCGGGTTGGGCGAGGAATCCGGAATAGGAATTGATGAAGCCGATCTTGATGTGGGTCTGCGCCATGGCAGGCGCCGCGAAGCCGAGCGCGGCCAGAGCGGCCATCGCAAAACGCACATTCCATGTCTTGGTCATGGTCTTCCCCCCGGTAAGATGCCGCGATTGCGCGGTCGGGCGAAGTCAAGGCGCGGGCCCTTGTCCTGTCAAGGTCATTTCAGTTCGAAGCGCGATGGTACCGCGCTAGAATGGACGCAATACCGGGGAGGCCAATATGACTGCAGCGCCACACCGCACCGGCACAACCCGTTCGGGCGATGTCGATCTTTTCTATCGTTTGTTCGGCGCGGGCACCGGTACGCCGGTGGTCATCGCGCACGGCGCCAATTACTACGATTCTTACGACTGGATCGACGTCGCGGCGAAGCTGGCGCGCAACCGGGCCGTGGTCGCCTATGACGGGCGCGGTTATGGGCTGTCGAGCTGGAGCGCGGCCAAGGACTACACGACCGAGGCCAATACCTGCGACGTGAAGGCCGTGGCGGACGAATTCGACTGGCGGCGCGTCATCGTCTTGGGTCATTCACGCGGCGGCGCGTTTGCCACGCAATTCGCGGCGCATTTCCCCGATCGGGTCGCCGGCCTTGTGCTGATCGACGCGCTGCCCGAAGCCGCGGAAATACCGCCCGCGCCGATCCGTGCGATCGGGAAAACCGCCGAGATCTATCCGACGATGGACGCGGCATTGGCGGCGACCTCACGCGATCCGGCCGTGGCGCCAGGATCGCCGGCGGCCGAACGCCTCGCGATGTTCTTACGGCCGGTCGAGGGCGGTTATGTTTTGGCGCAGCGCGATCCCGATTTTCGCAACCAGATGCCGCTCGTGCCGGCCTATTGGCCGATCCGCATTCCGCCGCAACTCGATATGCGCCGCGCGATGAAGCGCGTCGAAGCGCCGATCCTGATCGTGCGAGCGCTGCATTCGCACCATGATCACAGCCCGGCGGTGATCGCGGGGCTGCACGCCGAATTCCCGACCATGGAAATGGTCACGGTCGATTCCGGCCACGACGTCGCGACGGGCGCGCCCGACGCGCTGGTCGACGCGGTCGAGCGTTTCGCCGCCCGCCTCGCGGGCTGAGCGATTACTTTGCCGGGCCGAGCTTGCGATTGGCCTCGTCGACGAAGCGGTTGTCGTAGCTCGCGGCGATGTCGAAGTCCTTTTCGTGGCCTTTCAACACCGGATCGAAGATCGCGAGGTCGTTGAGAGTCGTGCGCGCGGAATCGACGTCGATCGCGCCGCTCGGCGCGAAGATGCCGGGCACGTCGCGATCGGTGATCAGGGTCTGGCGATAGATGTCGGAATCGGGGCCGTAATACTCCTTCGGCACCAGCTTCATCACCTCGTCGACCGGCGCGTGCTGCATGAAGCGGAACGCGCGGATGACTGCGGTGGTGAATTCCTGCACCGCTTTCGGTTTCGCCTTGATGATCGCTTCGCGGGTCAGGACCGCGCTGCCGGCGAAGAAGCCATTATAGAGGTATTTGATTCCGGCTTCGGTGCGGGTATCGACGATCGGAACGATATCGCCGTCCTGCAACAGGCGCGAGATGATCGGATCGGCGTGGACGATGCCGTCGAGCTGGCCCGATTTCATCGCCGCGATGGCGCCGGCACCGGCACCGACGCCGATCACCGAGACGTCGTCGTGGCCGAGCCCGTCCTTGGCCAGTAGCAATTGCAGCGCGACGTCCATGCTGGAACCGGGCGCGATCACGCCCATGCGCAGCCCCTTGAGGTCCTTGGGCGAGTGGTATTTCGCGGCATGGGCCTTATCGAGCCCGGCGACCACGCCGTAGGTGTGATTGAAGAGGGTGATCAGGACGACATCGATGCCCTTGGGGCGCAGATGCAGCACATGCTCGTAGGAGCCGAAGCCGATCTCGGCGCTGCCGCCGACGAGTGCCTCGGCCATCTTGGTGCCGCTGCCGACATCGTTGACCGTGACGGTGACGCCCGCATCCTTGAAATAGCCCAACTCGTCGGCGAGCGTCAGCGGGAGGTAGGCGATGATGGCCTTGCCGCCAACCGCGACGCTGATTTCGTCGGCGGCACGGGCCTGGGCAAGGCCCAGCGTCAGCAGTGAAACAACGGCAACGAGAAACATTCTTTTATTCATGATGTCACTTCACAAATTCGTCGGTTGAAAGCCCCTCATAGGATGGCAGCTTGTCCTCGGGTTTCATCAGCCCGGCATCGACGTTCATGATTTCCGCGTTCTCGATGCCTTTTTTACTGACGAAAGGCGGGTTGGGGCTGATCTTGCGGATGGTCTCGAACGACGCGGCGAGAACCGCCGGATCGAGGGTCGAGAAGCGTTTTTTCAAAAGCTCGAACGCCTCGGCCGGATGATCGTGCAGAAAGGCCTCGGCCTCGGTGAAGGCGCCGCCCATGCCGACGCAGAGTGGTCGGCGCTGCTGGCAGGTCGCCGGCTGGGTGACGACGACGTTATTGGCGAACGGCTCCAAGTCGGCGGGTTCGCCGTCGGGACCGCTCGCCAGCATGACGGCGGCGCCCGACACGACGGTCACGGATGGCCATGGCGGCGACATCGCATAGCCGTCGATCTGCTTGCTCTGAAACGCGGCCACCATATTGGGCGGCTGCATGAAGGCGACCTGGACGTCCTCGGGTTTGAGCCCCCCGCGCTTTATCATCAGCAGGACATAAGCGTGGATGAGCGAGCCGGCGGCATCGGCCGCGATGGTGTGACCGCGCAAAAGCGAGGCGCGTTTTTCGAACGGTGCCTTGGGGTCGAACCCGCCGGCTTCCGCGATTTCTTTGCGCAGGGCGACCTGGATGATCGGTTTGTTCGATGTCTCGGCGATGGCGAGCAGGCGCTGGCCTTTCGCCGCCGCGCGGGTCAGCGTGATCGCCGACGGCTGCGCGAAATCGGCGCTGCCCGAGATCACTGCGTTGAACGAGCCGACGCCCGGAATCTCGATCATCTTCACCGCGAGCCCGTGCTTGGTGAAAATTCCCAGATCCTCGGCGATATAGGCGGCGCTGAAGGAAAGACTGATCGCCGGGTTGGCGAGAACGACGGGCACCGGATCGGCTGCCTGCGCGTATGATGATGCAAACGCGAGACTGGCAACGATCCCCGCGACAATGGCGGCGTGACGCATGGATGTCCCCGTTCAATATTCAGTCGTGTCGGCGTTCAGGCGCGCGGTTTGATCTGCCGGATCGGTTTACCGTCGAGGAAGGCGCGAATGTCTTCGAGCGCGTTACCGTAACCCGAACGCATATTGTCCTCGGTCGCATAGCCGAGATGCGGCGTGAGCACGACGTTGTCGAGTTCGAAGAACGGATGTTCCTTGCCGATGGGTTCGACGTCGTAGACATCGATCGCCGCGCCGGCGATGCGCCGTGCCTTGAGCGCGGCGATGAGCGCGGCCTGATCGACGATCGGGGCCCGCGACGTGTTGATGAGATAGGCGCTGGGCTTCATCCGGGCGAGGTCGGCGGCGCCGACGAGGCCGCGGCTCGAATCGTTCAGGTTCACATGGATGGTGACGACGTCCGACCGCGCGAAGAGTTCGTCTTTTTCCACCCGCGTGGCGCCGCGTTCGGCGGCGCGTTCGGGCGTGAGGCTGCGGCTCCAGGCGAGCGCCTCCATGCCGAAGGCCTTGGCGTATGTGGCCATCATGCTGCCGAGCCGGCCGAGGCCGATGATCCCGAGCGTCTTGCCCTGCGCGCCGTAACCCACCGTGGTCTGCCAGCGTCCCTGGCGGATCGCCCGGTCCTCGCGCGGGATGCCGCGCAGCAGCGACAGCATCAATCCCCAGGCCAGCTCGGAGGTGGGGCTGCCGACGCCTTCGGTGCCGCAAAAGACGATGCCGCGTTCGGCGAGCGCCGCGCTATCGACCGAGGCGTTCTGCATGCCGGTCGTAATGACGAGTTTGAGATTGGGCAGTTTCTCGATCAGCGCGCGGGGCAGCGCGGTGCGCTCGCGCATCAAAACCAGGCATTCGAAGGTGTGCAGGCGCTTGGCCAGCGAGTCGATGTCGACGATACGTTCGGGGAAGGCCTCGATCTGGGCGTCGGGATGGAGGCTTTTCCAGTCGGCGAGGCGCAGGGCGACACCCTGATAATCGTCGAGAAGGGCAACGCGAATCATGGTCTGAGCCTCCCACCGGCTTGAATTTCCTACATTTTGACGCCGCTGGCCGTACCGCGCAAGGCGGCGGGCCGGCGCCCCGGTATCACGCGCTCTTTACCGGGTGTTTACGTCTTGGCAATAAATTGGATCGATTCACGGGCCAGCCGGTTTGGACGGTTCGCGCATGGCCTCAACCGCCATCGATCGGTTGTTGGGGCGACGGAGGGGATAAGACACGATCGTGAGCAGAGCCGCAGAACTTTCATCGGTCGAAGTCGACCGCAGCACGCACTTTCTGTTTGGACACCGCGTGTTCCAGCTGAAGGGTGCGCGTTTTGCGTTGACCGACGACGGCACCACACCCGCTTTTCACGTCGAGCTCGGTGCGCTCAATGCCGCGCTCGCGCTCAACGCACTCCGGTTGGAATTCGGCATCGATCCGGAATCGCCGGACGGCTCGCTTCTCGCGATCGTCGAGAAGAGCATGCGTTTCGTCAAAGAGATCCGGCCAGGCGATTTGATCCCGCGCGAACTTCTCGACGGCACGGCATCGTGGTCGGTCGAAGAACGCCACCGCTTGTGCGCCAAAGCTCAGACCTATGCCAAGGCGATAGGCGCGACCGCGGAGATCAAGGATGCGGAAGACGTCGCGCTGACGGCCTTCGTCGAGAATCCCAACACGCAGAAGCGCCTCGAACAGGCCGGCGCGCACATCGCGAAAAAAATCGGCAACAACCTGGATGGCGAGACGGTCGTCGACCGCATCGATTCCATCGCGCGCGAACTCGCCTATATCGAGGCGCTGCACGAGCAATGCGGGCAGATCCTCGCCATCGTCCCGAAGATCAGCCAGCTCTCCAAGGTCTACCGCGCGGACCGGGCGATCGTCGACGAATTGTCGCGCGTTCGCACGCTGCTGTTGCGTCCGATCGAGTTCTTCGACGGCATCTTCGCCCAACTGGGCAGTCGCCAGGAGGACATCGTCAATTCGGTCGATCATTTTCTCGAATACATCGACGTCATCCGTGAGCAGCGCGACGACCTGCATCAAAGCATGATGCTGTGGGAGCCGATCCTGGCCGCCTGGCGGCGCATCGAAATGACGCGCCATACCGAGACCGAAGCCAAGATCGCGGAGCTGTATCGCTTCACCGCGCGGCATTACCTGACCCAATCGTCCTGGTCCAAAGACGGCCGATAGCGCGCTCCCGGTAAAACGCTTATCGTTTCGGCGATGGGCGGAACTCTCGACGGGATCCTGGTCGTGGCGTTGGAGCAAGCGGTGGCGGCGCCGCTCGCGAGTTGCCGCCTTGCCGATGCCGGCGCCCGTGTCATCAAGATCGAACGGTCGGAAGGCGATTTCGCGCGGTACTACGATCGCGCGGCGGCGGGACAAAGCTCCTATTTCGTCTGGCTCAATCGCGGCAAGGAATCACTCGTCCTCGATATCAAGGACGAGGCGGATCGCGCGCTGCTCCATCGCCTGATCGCCCGTGCCGATATCTTCATCCAGAACCTGGCCCCGGGTGCGGCATCGCGCGCTGGGTTCGATCCGGCCGAGTTGCGGTGGCGTTTTCCGCGCCTCATCGCCTGTTCGATCACCGGCTATGGCGAGGACGGGCCCTATCGCGACATGAAGGCCTATGATCTCCTGATCCAGGGCGAAACCGGGCTTGCCGACATCACCGGTTCGCCGGCCGGGTCGGGGCGCGTCGGCGTGTCGGTCTCCGATATCGCCGCGGGCCTCAACGCGCATGCCGCGATCCTCGAGGCGCTCTATGCGCGGCAGAGGACCGGCGACGGCGCCCTGCTGTCGGTTTCGCTGTTCGATGCGACCGCCGAATGGATGGCGGTACCGCTGATGCATTTTGAGGGAACGGGCATTGCCCCCGGACGGGTCGGCCTCAATCACCCCTCGATCGCACCCTATGGCGCTTTCGCGACCGGTGACGGCAAGGCGATCATTCTCGGTATCCAAAACGAGCGTGAATGGGCGCGGCTCTGCGAATCGGTGCTCGGCCAGCCCGAATTGAGCGCCGATCCGCGCTTTTGCGACAACCTGAAGCGCGTCGCCAACCGCACGGCGCTCGAGGCGATCATCGCGGCGCGCTTTGCCGGGCAAACCCGCGAGGATCTGGCCGCGCGCCTCGAGGCGGCGGGGATCGCCTACGGCCGGGTGAACGGGGTAGCCGACCTGGCGCGGCATCCCCAGTTGCGCCGGATCGACGTTCCGACCCCGAATGGCGATGTCTCATTGCCGATGCCGCCGGCTCGGACGGCCGATTTCGTCGGGCGCCCGATTCCCGAACTCGGGGAGCACAGCGCTGCCATCCGGCGCGAATTCGCGATCTGATTCAAGCGGGCGTTGACCTGCGGCACCGCGCCGCAGCAGGAAATTGTGCGTTGCACTCGAAGGGGTTAGGGGACGGGTTATCCACACCTAAGCACCTCTAGCAAAAGAATCTTTTGCCAACGCATTTTTACGGTTGATTTGTCAGTAATGCTGCATCATATTTTGCAGTGCGGCATTGATCGTCGCCCGACGATCCGCCGTACGTCTTCTAGGCGTTTCCTCCCTAAACTTGGGCCGTGCCTTCGGGCACGGCTCTTTTCTTTTGTGGATGACGTCAGGTTGGCGGCGTTGCGCCGCCGGGACCGATGCCGCGCTGCATGATCACGCTGTCGACCCAGCGGCCGAATTTGAAGCCGACCGCGGGGAGCAAGCCTGTTCGGGCAAATCCCAATTTCTCGTGCAAGCCGATCGAGGCGACATTGCCGCTGTCGCCGATGATAGCGACCATCTGCCGGAACCCCTGGTTCGTGCAGCGTTCGATCAGGGTGCCCAGCAGCGCGCTGCCGACGTCGCGGCGCATCGAATCCGGCGCCACATAGATCGAATCCTCGGCCGTATACCGGTAAGCCGACCGGATACGGTAGAAGGCGGCGTAGGTATAGCCGAGCAGGGTGCCGCCCGCGCCGATGGCGACCAGATAGGGCAGGCCGGACTGAAGCACGTCGGCCCGTCGCTGCGCCATCATCGCGTGGCTCGGCGGTATCTCTTCGAAGGTCGCCAGAGAGGTTTGCACGTAATGCGCGTAGAGCGCGGTTACGGCGCCCATGTCGGCTTCCTCGCAATCGCGGACGACGAACGATTCCGGCACGCTCTGATCGACGATCACGCCACCCTCAGCAGGTTCGGCTCGATCGCAGCGACCGCCAGGGCCAGATCTTTCATATCGGCGGCAAGCTGGGTGAAGAACGGCTTACGCTCGTAGTTCGCCTCGTTCATATAGAGGCTGCGGCCCAGTTCGATCTGCAGGCAATGCCCGCCTTCGCTGGGTTTGCCGTAATGGGTGGTGGTGAAGCCGCCCGCGTAAGGCGCGTTGCGTACCACCGCATAGCCCTTCGCGGTCAGCAGGCGCTGCGCGGTGTCGGCGATGATCGGATCGCAGGACGTGCCGTGACAGTCGCCCAGGACGATATCGACGCGGCTGCGCTGGCCGCGATGCTGCGGCAGGGTCGTCGAGGGCATCGAGTGGCAATCGAGCAGCGTGTAGAAGCCAAATCGCGCCCGCGTCGTCTCGAGCAACTGGCTGAGCGTGCGATGATAGGGCCGGTAAAGCCGCTCCACGCGCTGCACGGCCTCGGCGAAGCGCAATTTGCGCGCGTAGATCTCCTCGCCTGACGCGACAACCCGCGCGATTGTCCCGAGGCCGACCCGGACCCGCGGCGAATGCGCGTTGACGAAATCGGGCAGGGCGTCCTCGAACATGCCCTGATCGAGTTCGAAGGGCTCGCGATTGGGGTCGAGATAGGCGCGGGCGAAGCGCGCCCGGAGCAGCGGGGCGCCCAAAGCCGGCACCGCGCCGAAAATCTCGTCGACATAGGAGTCTTCCGAGCGCCGGAGGCTGAGCGCGTCGAGCCGGGACGCGGCGATCAGGTCGGCGGGATAGGTGTTGCCGCTATGCGGCGACGCCAGCACGAGGGGAAGGGTCTGCCGACCGGCGGCCAGGACCTCGATCGCAGGCTCAACCGTCTCGACGGATGCCACATATCCCTCCATGCTCTGAATTTAAGGGCATTCGGCCCGCGCTGTCACCCCCGGCCTGATCGCCGTAAAGACTTCGTTTATTTCCTGTCGCTAAGGTGCCGCCATGGCTCGAATCCTGCTCGCCGAGGACGACGACAATCTCCGCTTCTTTCTTGCCCGCGCCCTGCGTCGCGCCGGGCACGAGGTGAACGACTATGCCGACGGCGACACGGCCTTGGGCTGGATGAACGAACATTCGGTCGACCTGCTGCTCGCCGACGTGGTGATACCGGGGCTCGACGGGATCGAATTGGCGCGCCGCGCCGCCGACATGTGGCCGCATCTGCGCGTCATCTTCATTACCGGTTTTGCCGCGGTCGCCCTGCGCGAGGCGCGGGCGATGGCGCCCGAGGCGACGGTGCTCGAAAAGCCGTTCCATCTGCGCCAATTGGTCAGCGAGATCGATCGCTTCCTCGCCGCCTGACCGGCGGCGGTCCCAAACCGGCCCTCATCTTGTCATCGGCGGTGAATTGGGTTACACCGCGAAACCCTTTTAGGGGCGCTTAGCTCAGCGGGAGAGCACTTCCTTGACATGGAAGGGGTCAGAGGTTCAATCCCTCTAGCGCCCACCACTTAAATCGTTTGATCCGCTTCGGAATTCGGCCGCTCGGCGAAAAGCTGTAGCGGCCGAAGTCGCGTAAGCCTGAAGCCAACGCGCACGACAATGCGCCATCGATCGGTGCAGAATTCCAGCCCCTCGTTCCCGCCTCGTTCCCGTCATCGCTCGTGCGGCTTGTTCCCGCACCGATCGGCTACCAAACGCGTTCATCCGCCGATCGACAAGCTAGCCCGCCGGCGCGTCCTCTAAGGCATTCGCTTCGCGAATACCGCGGTCATGACCTGACTGGTGAAGACGACGCCATTCGTACTGACAGCCAGACCACCTTGCCGCAGTATCTCGGCCGACCACGTATTGCAGGTATGGAAGATATCGTAGGTACCGGTCGACGCGTAGAAAACGCTGTCGGGATCGGCGCCATCGCCAAGGGGCATCGGCTGATCCATCCGGTCCCTTTCGAAAGAGCGCCATAGCAGGTCATCGATTTTCGCCATGCCCGTGTCGGGTACATAAAACCCGGCAACGGTGCCTGCCGCAAAAATATCGGATGGCCGCACGCTCAAGCCCGTTATCAAGAGGGCGCTCGGGCCGGGGAATATCGCGGCCAAGACGTCGTCGAAGGTCGTGCGCTGGGTCATCATATAGTGACGATCGCCAAATCCGATCGCGAGGTATTTCGCGTCCGGGAAATATTGCTTGAGCCGTTCGCTGGGCCCGGTCAGTTGATCGACCGGTAAAGCAATGTCCGTATGCCAGCCATGTTCGATCACGTAGATCGTTGGCGCCCTCGCTTCACCGTCCGTGACGCGTTGGATGGGCAGCGAAATACAGCCCACGAGCGTATTCGCGAGGAAGGCCGCGATAAAAATTGGATGGGTGCTTCGCTTCACGCCGCACCGAATGGGCGCGGCCGTTCGATTAAAAGACCGCGAGATAACGGAGCAGCGAAATGATTCCGATCACGATCACGACGACGCGGACGATCTGTTTCGCGCGGCCATCGAGCGGGAGCATATTGACGAGATAGAGAATGAGAATGATGACGACAAAAGTGATGAGCGCGCCAATCAGAATGTTCACGGAAAACCCTTTCTCGGGAGGCGGTTGGTTCGGCTGTATTTCAAGCGGTGCCTTTGGTCGTCAGAATACGTGGCTCGCGCGCGGTTCGTGAATTCATCGGGTTGGTGGTCTCGGGCTCGGCGACCGGTTGTTTCGGTTTGAAAATCGCATTTGCCGTTTCGCGGGCTTGGCGCACTTGGGCTTCTTGAATGTCGTTGTCGATCGTCGGTTTGCCGATTGCGGTGCGATCGAAATGCACAACGTTCCCTTTTCGTGTCCGGTTTCGCTGGGGTAACCTTCGTCGGCGCCTGTGTCTTATCTGAGGCGCCAACGCGGTTTAAGCATGCCTCGATCCCGAATATCCGCCCGGCCGGGCGGTGTCGGCATGCCGGCCAAATCGATATCAATCGCTGATTTACGCCCGGAACAACCGGCCCGCGAAAGCATTCTTGCTGTTGCGTCGATTTTGGTGCCCATGGTTGTGAAAGGGATAAAATTGTGACAAGCCCGAAGGAGCGGGCGGCAAGATTAGCCGAGACCCGTAATCTGAAAATGGCGCGATCGGCCCACGCGTATGTGCGGGGCAGCACGGCAAAATTCTATGAATGGCTGGACGGGAGTGCCGGCAAGATTCCGGACGGGCCGTCGGTCTGGATATGCGGCGATTGTCATCTCGGTAATTTAGGTCCGTTGGCGGATGCGAAAGGCCGTGTGTCCGTTCAGATTCGCGATCTCGACCAGACGGTGATCGGCAATCCCGCGCATGATCTCATCCGGCTTGGTCTGTCGCTTGCCGCCGCGGTGCGCGGGTCGGATTTGCCGGGCATTACGACGGCGCGGGTTCTCGAACAACTCGTTGCCGGATATGAAGCGGCCCTTGGCGGCAAACACGACGGACCCGATAAAACCCACCGGCCACGGTCGATCCAACAACTGCTCACGCAATCCACGCGCCGTTCCTGGCGGCATCTTGCTCTCGAACGTCTGGAAACCGTCAAGCCGACGATACCGCTTGGCCCAAAGTTCTGGGTTCTCACCGCCCAGGAGCGGGCGGGTCTGCGCAACCTGTTCCAGCAGGACGCTGTCCGGGCGATGATCACGGGTCTCCAAAGCCGCGCCTCGGGGGATTCGGTGAGAATGATCGATGCGGCCTATTGGATGAAGGGTTGCAGTTCGCTGGGTCGTCTTCGCTATGCGGTGATGCTGCGCGTGGGCGAAGGCAAGAACGCGGTACATTGCCTGGTCGATGTCAAAGAAGGCGCCAAGGCGGCCGCTCCCCGCGCCGCCAACGTATCGATGCCGCGCGACAATGCCGTTCGAGTCGTAACCGGCGCAAAAGCGTTGTCCCCCAATCTCGGTAATCGGATGATCGCCGGCCGATTGCTGGAGAAGAGCGTCGTTCTCCGCGAACTCATGCCGCAGGACTTGAAGCTTGAGGTCGATCGGCTGACCCGCGACGAGGCCGTGACCTTGGCTGCCTATCTCGCCAGTGTCGTCGGTCGCGCTCACGGGCGACAGATGGATGCCGCCACGCGGGCGTCATGGACAGCGGATCTCGCCAAAGCGCGATCGAAGACGCTCGACGCACCATCCTGGCTGTGGTCCAGCGTCGTTGAACTGATCGGGCTGCACGAAACCGCCTATCTCGGCCATTGCCGCCAGTATGCTCTCGCGCAGGCGGCATGAAGCCTGCAGCGGAGCCTCGACCGAAATGAACGCGGGTGGCGGCTTTAAGTCGGTCTGTTTTATTTGTTCGCCATAACGAGGCACGCGCCGGCCGCTTCCGCAGCAGGCTTGGCGGCGTCGCGGCTCATCTTGCCCGACAGCACCATACCGCGCGTCACCTTGGTGACGACGGCTTTCAAATCCGCGCCAGGAGATGCTTGTGCCGCCGAGGCGGTGTAAATCGTGGACGCGTCCTTGGGCAGTTTCGCAGCGCAGGCATCCGCCGCCGCCTGGTCGGCGAAAGCGGCGGTCGGAAGGAGCATAACGAGCGCGGCGGCAAGTCCGACGAATTTCATGAGAACTCCTGGAAAATATCTACGCGCCCGATCGAGCAGGCGCTGGTTGGTGGGGCCTGAAGAAAAGATCATAGAGCCGGCCGGTCCCGAGCACCCGGCCCAATTCGTTGATCGCGAAAAACGGCACCAGCCCGACAAAGGCCATGGCGGTCAGCGACAGCACGACGGTGATGCTGGTCGAATCGAAGCCCTGCGACGTGTCGGACGGCCAATAGGCATTGATGAGCAGTTCCTCGACGACATGGAGCGCGATCAACAGCACCGAATAGAGCGCGGCCTTGATCAGGACGGACCAGATCAAGCGCAGATGGTCGAGGCCGCGACCAAGCTTCATGTGCTCGCCGATCAGCATGAACTTGGTGAGGACGAGCGCCTTCAGCGCCGCCGCGCCGAGTTCACCGAGCAACGGGTGGTGCGACAGGGTGATCGAATCGTGCAGGGCGTAAACGGTCAGCAACAGCCACAGATAGGCGAACACCCGAAACAGGTGGTTCGCCTTGTTCATCATCGTCTGCGCGAAGCCGTTTCCTTGTCGCTCAGCCATGAGGTGGCACCTCGATGTCGCTTGGGTTCATCAATTCGATCCGTTGCGAAGGGACGACGTCGCCGGAACTGGTGGCGATGTATCCGGCCGGACGGCCGAGAACGAAGTGGCTGATGAATCCGATCGTGATCGCCCAGATTGCGAGATCGATGATGTTGACCAGGAGGCGCGTCGGCGCGCCGCCGGTTCGCCGCGTGACCAAACCCTTCCAGACCAGTTCTTCCATCAAGCGAATGACCAGCAGCGCGCCGGCAAGCCAGGCCAGAATCGAAAGGCTCGCCATGCTGAATGAGACGCCGGGCGAAGCGGTCGAGAAATCCGCGACGGCCAGAATGTTCGGCAGGAGATAAATTTTGACGATCAGCGCGGTCAGCAGGACCGCGATGGGCAAGATCGTCCGGTTTATCGTCGATGGCAGCGCGTTCATGGTTTCAGTTGCGGCGCTCGACATTCTGCATCGTTGGGTTCTCTTCTTCGGGGGACCGCCGATCGCGCACCATGCGGTGGCGCATGCATATCACCGTGTCGGAGGGGAAGGGCTAAAACGGAAAATCGCATCGGCAAAAAGCCTTCCCATCCGGGATTTGTCAACGGTAGAAAATAACGAATGGCGTTCGTTGCGGGCGTTTCCAGTTGACACGCCGAACAAATCGCCGGCCTTTGGGGTGCGATCACAGCCGGCGGTTTCGCGCCTTGGCTTATGACGAATTCGGGGGGTACAAAAATGAAACATATCGTGAAGCCGCTCGCACGCGGGATCGCCGTGTCGCTGATGCTGGTCGCCATGGCCGCTTGCACGCGAACAGAGGTCAAACAGGGCCAGGCGAATACCAGCGGTCGCTTGGCGCGTCCGGATGTCGTCATGATCTCGGACTACACGTTCAATCCGTCCTTGGTGAAACTCGACGCGGGCGTCGCCCAGCGCGTGGTGCGTGCGGTCGGTAGCGAAACCGATGCGCAGAAGCAGGCCGCGATCGTCAAAAGAGTGGCCGACGCGGTATCCGAGGATCTGGTGAAAGAGGTTCGCAAGCTCGGCTTTACGGCGGCGCGAACCAGCAGCGGGACGGCGGTTACCGGCGGCACGCAATTCTTCATCACCGGCCAATTCATGACGATCGACGAAGGCAACGAAACCCGGCGTAACATCATCGGGCTTGGCGCCGGCGCGAGCGAAGTGAAGGCCGATACGCAATTCCTGTATCGGACACCCGACGGCACGACGCAGAGACTTCAGACGTTCGTCGCCGATGCCCAGAGCGGCCGCAAACCTGGCGCGGCGGAGACGCTCGGCGCCGGCGCCGCGCTCGGAATGGTTGCCGCCAGCGATGTCGCCTCCGAAAAACTCGGCGCGGACGTCAAATCGCTCGGCGAGAAGATGGCGGGTGAAATCGCCAAGCAGCTTGCTGAACTCTTCAAGCAGCAGGGTTGGGTCCTCAAATAGGACCTGAACGCACCAGGTCGGCGCGTCTGAGTTAGGCAGTTCCGAAGGAGAGAACATGATCTGTCCCATCTTCGCCGTGTGGGTTCGTGGCGCCATTTCAGCCGTCGCCGTCACCGTCCTGCTGGCCGCCACGCCGGCATCCGCAGCTGACAGCGGCACCAACGCGGTTCTGGCGGCGAATGCCGGGTTTTACGCGGCGCTCAACAAGATGTTCGCCGGCGACCTGACCGCGATGAAGCTGGTGTGGTCGCATGCGGATGACGTGACCTATATGGGCCCGACCGGCGAGTACGAACGCGGCTGGAGCACGGTCCTCAAGGACTGGGAAGGTCAGGCGGCGATGAAGCTCGGCGGGCGGGTCGAGCCCGGCGAAGTCCATGCGATGGTCGGACGCGATGTCGCGGTGGTGAGCGATTACGAGTTGGGCGAAAACACCAACGCGCAAGGCAAGGTCGAACGGCTGAAGCTGCGGGCGACCAACATCTATCGCAGGGAAGGCGGCCAGTGGAAGATGGTCGGCCATCATACCGACACGCTGCCTTATCTGGCCAAATAGCGCACAGCACGATCGACGACAGGAGACACAGTCATGTTATCGGAAAAGCAGCAGCGGATGGTGGCTCTCTTCGAGAAGCATGTCGGCGCCGAACTCGCCGGCGATCTCGACACCACGATGGCCACGATGTGCGACGATCCGCATTTGAACCATGTCCCGACCATGGCCGGCGGCGTCGGCCAGGCGGGCGTCCGCGCTTTCTATCGCGATCATCTCGTCGGCAAGTTCTTTCCGCCCGATGTGAAGATGGCGGGCGTGTCGCGCACGGTCGGCGAGGATCGCGTCGTCGAGGAACTCTTCATCACCTTCACCCACACGACCGTGATCGACTGGCTGCTGCCGGGTGTCGCGCCGACCGGCAAACCGGTCGAGATGGCGGTGGCCGTCGTCGTCGGCTTCAGGGACGACAAGATCTCGCACGAACACATCTATTGGGATCAGGCCGGCGTGCTGGTGCAGATCGGTTTGCTCGACCCCAAGGGGCTGCCGGTCACCGGCGCCGAAAGCGCGCGCAAGGTCGTCGACCCGAAACTGCCTGCCCGCGTTTTCTAAGCGGCGTTAGAGCGCAATCGTTCCAGGTCGACGCGAGCCCACCTCACCCGCTCGCTCAAGCTCGCACCCTCTCCCCCCGATGGGCGGAGAGGGTTTTTATTTTTCCCTCTCCGCGCAAAGCGGGGAGAGGGCGGGGCCCATTGCGACAGCAATGGGAGGGTGAGGTGTGGTTCCGCTGAAAACGATCGTGCTTCAGCTCTTCGACGGCGCCTTCCAGATACCGCGGTCCTGCATCAGCTTGACCTGCTTGTCGATCACGTCGCGCTTGTAGTCGGCGTGATTGCCGGGGATTTTGTCGGCATACATATTTTTCGGATAGATCGGCTTTTCGTAGATGATCTGCGCCAGTTCCGACCGGATGTCCTTGGGCCAGTTTGTGACCTGCGAGGTCTGCCGATGGTGGCGCAGCGCCTCGATGTTGATCGGTCCCGAGACGAAGGTCGAGCCGTTGGTGTCGCGCTGTTTGCCGACCAATGCGCCGCGGTAATCGACGATCATCGACTGGCCGCCGCCGGCATCGATCGGAGTTTCGCTGTCGACGAAGAGGTGATACCCGCCGATATTCGGCGCGAGGATGTACATGTTGTTTTCGAGCGCGCGCGCCCGGTTGGTGATCTCGAAGAAATCGTTCTCGGTGAACGGCGCCGGCAACGAGGCGCGATAGACGATCTCGGCGCCGTTGAGCGCCAGCCCGCGTGCGTTCTCGGGATAGCTTCCTTCCATCGCCATCATCACGCCGAGGCGGCCGATGGGCGTATCGACGACCGGCCAGAAGGCCTGCAAGGTGCGGCCGTATTTTGCGATCCACCAGTCGAAGATGTCGTGTGGCGAGACCGAACGTTCGCACGGCAATAGCGCGCCGAGCTTGTAGTGCTTCAGGATGACGTTGCCGTCGGGATCGATGACGAATCCGACGTTGAAGAACAGGTCTGGCCAGTCTTCGTGACGCGCCTTGGCCTGCGCCATGATGAAGACGCCCCATTTCTTGGCGAGCTTGCCGAGGCGGTCGGTTTCGGGGCCGGGGATGTCGATCGCAACGGTATGCGCGAACGCGGTGTGATCGAGGTCGAGGACCTCGTCGTTGAAGCCCTGCAACGCGCCTTCGGGAATGACGATCAGGCGAACCGGAATGTCGAGGTTGGAAAGCCAGTACGCCGCGTGGGTGAGGCTTTCGAGATGTTCGAGATTTTTTTCGATCTCCTCGCGATTGCGAACGCCCCAGAAGGTCGGAATGAGGCCAACGGCGTTATACGGCTCGATCATTTTCGGTACCCCCCGGCTCTACGTTTGCAACGGCGCAGAGATCGCGTTTCCCCGCTGCTTTGCTCGCCGGGAGGCTACGCCGGTTCGATCGGTGTGCCAATTGCAAAGTGCGCAATGCCCCGCTTCCATCGGCGTTTCCGGCTTGTCAGGTCTCGCGAACAGTGAGCAAACTGCGCGCCAGCCCGGACGCCGTCCGGTGCGTCTCGATGAGAATCGAACTCTAAGGGGGGAAGAGAATGTTTCGTCCGCTGCTTATCGCGAGCCTTGCGGTTGTCGCCATCGCGACGGTCCGGCCGGCCAATGCCGATGTCCGCGTCTATATCCACGAAGAAATGACCGACTACAAAGCCTTTCAGAAGGCCTACAATTCATTCACCGCGACGCGCAAGAAGATGGGCGTGATCCGCGCCACCGTCTATCAGAACGTCGACAACAAGAACGACGTGACGATCACGCACGACTTCAAGACGCTCGATCAGGCGAAGGCTTTCCTCGCGCTGCCCGACCTGCATACGTCGATGCAGAGCGTTGCGAAGGGGCCGCCGCAGATCTGGGTCACCGCGCCCGGCGCGAAATAGCTGCCCACTGTCGATGAAGCACCAGCAACCCTGCGACCGGCAACGGTCGCGGGGTTGTACGCATTAGATAGGGAAGGATCGGAGACCCGCTCGGCAGTTTTAGGGCGCGGGGACGACCGTGGCCGGCTCGATGCCCTCGGCGCCGGCCAGGGTGATCGGTCGGCGCGTCGGCGATGCTTCGGCGGACGGCGCGCTGTTGCGGCGGCCGCAATCGATCCGGATATATTCGCCGCTGGCCGGGTCGGTATAGGAAAGCGCAGCCGACAAGGCCGTGCAGATCGTGTGGGTCGTGCGGGTGGTGAAATTCTCGGGCGTCTGCATCTCGCCGGTCTGAAACTTCACGGCGATCCGGGTCATGCGGTCGCCCGGCCAGGGCAGGAACGGCAGCGCCAGCCCGAACAGGATCAGCGCCGAGAACGCCGCATCGCGCCGGACTGAGTGTTCCCGGTCCCGCCGATTTCGCCTGCCAAAGCCTAAAAATGCCATCCGAACTCTCCGACCCCTCCGGATTCGATCTATACTAGGCGCCGCCGTCGGCCGTCATCCCCTTATTACGGTCCCCAAGGGTGCCCGGACCACAATTCCCTCCGAAATTGAGGCGATTTGACGGTTTTGCCGCGCTGCCTCTCGCCTCCGGGTGCAGTAAGGCATAGAATGGCCCTCCCGCCGCCGGTTCCGGCCCGTTCAACCCCGTTTAGTGGTCGTCATGCAGGAAGAGTTCTATCGCATCAAAAGGCTGCCGCCTTACGTCTTCGCCGAGGTCAACGCGCTGAAGGCGAAGGCTCGAGCGGCGGGCCGCGACGTGATCGATCTCGGCATGGGCAATCCCGACGGGGCGACGCCCGACCATATCGTCAAAAAACTGATCGAGACGGTGCAGAATCCGCGCGCGCATGGCTACTCGGCCTCGCGTGGCATCGCCGGTCTGCGCCGTGCGCAGGCGGCCTATTACAAACGCCGCTTCGGCGTCACGCTCAATCCCGACACCGAGGTGATCGTCACCCTCGGCTCGAAGGAGGGTCTCGCCAATCTGGCGCAGGCGATCACCGCGCCGGGCGACATCATCCTCGCGCCCAACCCGACTTATCCGATCCATTCCTTCGGCTTCATCATCGCCGGCGCTTCGGTGCACGATGTGCCGATCGGGCCCGGCATCGACTTCATGGCCGAATTGAAAAAGGCGGTCATCGCCTGCACGCCGAAGCCCTTGGCGCTCGTCATCAACTTTCCCGCCAATCCGACCGCGCAGGTCGTCGGCCTCGAGTTCTATGAGGAGCTCGTCGCGTTCTGCCGCGAGCACAAGATCTGGCTGTTGTCCGATCTCGCCTATGCCGAGATTTATTTCGACGGCAACCCGCCGCCTTCGGTGCTGCAAGTGCCCGGCGCGATGGACATCGCGGTCGAGTTCACCTCGACCAGCAAAACCTATTCGATGGCGGGATGGCGCATCGGTTTCGCGGTCGGCAACCAGACGCTGATCAACGCGCTGACGCGGGTGAAATCCTATCTCGATTACGGCGCGTTCACCCCGATCCAGGTGGCGGCGACAGCGGCCTTGAACGGCCCGCAGGATTGCATCGCCGAGATTCGCGAACGCTATCAGGCGCGGCGCGATGTCGTGGTCGACGGATTGCATCACGCGGGCTGGGACATTCCCGCGCCGCCGGCGACCATGTTCGCCTGGGCCCCCGTGCCGCCGGCGTTCCGCGAGATGGGTTCGCTCGGTTTTTCGAAGATCCTGCTCGAAGAGGCCAATGTTGCGGTCTCGCCGGGCGCCGGCTTCGGCGAGTATGGCGAAGGCTACGTGCGCATCGCGCTGGTCGAGAATACGCAACGCTTACGCCAGGCGACGCGCAACATCAAACAGTTCATGGCCAACCATCTGTCGGGTTCCAACAGTGGGGCGAAGACCGCGCGCAAGAAAGCCGTGGTCGAGGCATCAGGGAAATAGCCGGGACGCTCGCTTTGGCGTAAGGTTAAAGTACCGAACGACACGCAGCACGCGCTGCGCGGGGGAATGATGGCAGACGATACTGTTGCGCAGGACTCCGAATGGCGTCCTTCGCCGCTCATAAATCGGATCGGTGAGCTGTGGCGCAAGACGGCAGCCTCGTTGTCGCCGTCCGGCACGCCGCGCGAGGTCCGTGCGCTCGAGTATTCCGGTGTGGCGGCTCAGCGATCGAACGAGCTGGACCGGCTGACGATCAAACAGTGGCTTTATGGCCGCGGTTATCTCATCCCGGGCGATGCCGCGCAGGTGTTGCGGCTGGTGGAACCGTTCGAACTCGATTCCAGCGCGAAGATGCTCGATCTCGCCGCGGGCCTGGGCGGACCGGCGCGTGCGGTAGCGCAGGCTTTTCATGCGCATGTGCTGGGGCTCGATCGCGATCCCGATCTGGTGCGCCAGGCGACCGCGATGTCCCACACCCAAGGCTTGGCGCGGCTGGCGCAATTCAAGAACTGCGATCCGGAATCCTTCGAACTTGAACCGGAATCCGTCGATTGCGCGCTCGGCCGCGAAGCGAGCTACACGGTCGCCGAAAAAGAACGCTTCCTGCGCGTGGTGGTTCAGGCGCTCAAGCCGCGCGGTCAACTCGTGCTGGCCGACTTCATGCGCAGCGGCGACGGCGAGCCGCGCGATGAGGTGTCGGCCTGGGCCGCGCTGCAGCCGCGCCGCCCGGTTCTCTGGACGCTCGCGCAATATACCGACTGCCTCAAGAGCCTCGGGTTCAACCTGCGCGTGACCGAGGACATGACCGGGGCCTATCGCCGTCAGATCGTCGCCAGCTTCATTTCATTGCTGCGCTCGAACGAATTGCGCCATCTCAAACCGGGCCAGGTCGAGACCGTGGTGAGCGAGGCGGAAACCTCGCTGCGCACGGTCGCCGCGCTCGAATCCGGCGGGCTCAAATACGTCCGGATCGAAGCGATCGCGCACTGGTCGTTCTGGTAGCGATCTTTCAGGCCGCGCGCCGCGCCTTGCCGGCCGCCGCGACACCCCGCACCGTATCGATGATCTCGGCCGGATCCTGTGGTGCCGTATTGCCGCGCCAGGCGACATGCCCGTCGGGGCGAACCAGGACGAGCTTCTTTTCATAAAGCGCGGCGATCGCCGGATCGGCGATCTCGACCACGTCGAGCGGCATCGCGTTACGCGACGCCGCTTCAGCGATGCCCGAAGCATCGGGAGCGCCGGGAAAGCGCAACAAGACGAAATTCTTGCCGAACAGGTCGATGGTCGATTTGCCCTCTTCGATCCAGGCATGCGGCGCGCGCGAACCCGGCCGGCTCGTCTGCACATAGTTCATGACCGAATCAGGCGGCGGCGCGGTGCCGTCCGGAATGACGATCGGCGATTCGTAGCGATAGCCGAGTGCGATCCCGTCCGAGATGAAGGTCTTCGCCCGATTGCGCACGATGTCCTCGCCGAGCTGGTGCCGCGCGTCGCGTCCTTCCGGTGTGTCGTCGTCGACGAGGCGGACGAGCGCTTCGTTGGTCGTGCGCATGACGTTGTCGGTTGCCTCGCCGACATTGCGCTGGGCGACCGGCCGGCGTTCGGCTTCGTAGCTCTCGAGCAATCCCGCGCCGCCCCATCCGGCGAGACAGGCGGCGAGCTTCCAGCCGAGATCGACCGCATCGCCCATGCCGGTGTTCATGCCGAATCCGCCCGACGGCGCATGCTGATGAACGCAATCCCCGGCGAGGAAGATCGGCGGCGCCTGGAACCGGTCGGCGACGAGATCGCGGCAGATCCACCGTCGTGCCGAAATGATCTCATAGGGAATGTTCGGACCGAGCGCGCGGGTGATCACCGATTTCAGCAATTCGGGCGTCGGCTCTTCTTTGAATTGCTCGCCATGCATGCCGAGGCGCCACAATTCGCGGCCGTCGATCTCGATGAAGCTGCCGTAATCGCCCGATTTGTCGACGAGGAAATAGAACGCGGCGTTGCCCTTGTCGTGCAGCGTCCACAGTTCCTTGATGCGCAGGAAAATATTGAGGTGATAGGAGAGCGTCGCCTTGCCCTCTTGTTTGACGCCCAGCATCTTGCCGATGCCCGAATGGCCGCCCGAGCAATCGACGAGATAGCGCGCGGCGATGCGCTCGGTCTGGCCCGAGGCGATGTCGGTCACGGTCGCGATCACGCCGTCTTCGAGAATTTCGACCGATTCGAATTTGCAGCCATAGCGTTGCGTCACGCTCGGGAATGTCGCGCCGAGTTTGCGCAAGATCGGATCGAACCAGATCTGGTTGCAGCGCTGCGAGCGTTCGGGCGTCGTCGGCAGCGGCTTGTAGCCGCCATGGGTCGGGCGTTCGATGCGCGCGATCTCGAAGCCGGGCAGCGACGTGGCATAGATGATGGTCGGCGGAAAATCGGGCGGCGCGCCGGATTCCTTCACCTCTTGCGCGATGCCCCAACGACGACAGAACTCCATCGTGCGCGAGTTCACCGTGTTGGCGCGCGGGTGATAGACCGTGCCGTCGCCCCGATCGATCATCACGCAGCGCACGCCGCGCGAACCGAGATCGGCCGCGAGACCCAAACCCACCGGCCCGCCGCCGATGATGAGAACCGGAACCTGATCCGGCCGTGCCGTGGTCGAAACGCTCATCGCTCTTGATTCCTCAACATCGTCGTCATTGTGGCCGCAGCCCGCGCAGATAATTCATCGCTTCGTCGCGGGTCGGCAACATGTTTTCTTTTTGCACTTCGACATAGTGCTCGCCAGGGATGAACACCATCCCGCCGGCGCCGATTGGCGGCACGTCGGTGCGCGTCGAATCCCATTGCGAGGCGTGCGAGAAACCGTCCTGCACCGGTTGGGTGAGCACCCAGTTTAGGAACAGCTTCGCCGCGTTCGGGTGCGGCGCCGGATTGAAGATCGCCAGCACCGCGCCGCCGAAACCGAGATAGGACGTCTTGGCGTCGTGGCCGATCGGGCGCACGTCGAAGCTCAATCCCGATTGCTGGTATTTCTGCAGATCGCTGTTCTGGATCGCGATGCCGAAATCGGCCTTGCCGCGCACCAGCGCCTCGGTCACCGGCGACCCGCGATTATAAAAGACTGGTTCCTGATCGACGACGAGCTGCCGCAGGCCGTCCTTGCCGAGCAGGACATAGAGCATGACCGCGAAATTCAAACCCGGCCCGGCGGTGCGCGGATCGAACCAGGCGATGCGGCCCTTATAGGCGGGGTCGAGCAGGATATTGAGGCCTTGCGCCGCGACCTTCGCGGGATCGACAGTCTTGGCGTTGAACCAGACCGACGACGGCGAGGCGAACATCGAAAGCATTTTCTTGCCATGGTCGAGGAACATGTCGTCCCACGGCCGGCGCCAGGTCTTGGCGTCCTTGAGGTCGGGCAGGATCAACTGTGGCGTGACCTCGCTCAGCGTGCCTTCGGCCGCCATCTGATAGATTTCGATGTTCGGACCATCGAGATAGATGTCCCAGAGGAATTTGCTGCCGGCGCGTTCCATCCGGACGCGGCTCGCCCATTCGAAGCCGCCCGCCACCGTCCACTGCATCTCGATACGGGGGAATTCCTTGGCCCAGGCACGGGTGGTGTAGTCGCGCGCGGCCGGGTCGAGCGGTCCGCCGACGGCGATCAATCCTTCTTTCTCGGCGGCGGCGACCAGCCGGTCCCATTCCGCGCCTTTGCCCGATTGCGCCCCTGACTGCGCCCAAGACTTGCTGCTCGACGACACCAATCCGCCCACACCGAGGGCGATGGCGGTCCGGCGACTGATCCTGGCTGGCCTCCCGGTCTTCATTAACCGCGACGATAAGGCCAAAGCGAACCGGGCTCAAGAAAGGCGCGGCGGGTTGACAAAAGAGGGGCCAACTTCCTATCTTCCCGGCCTCGCTTGTCCAAGGTCCCGCCATGAAAGTCACTAATTCGTTGAAGTCGCTGAAAAAGCGCGACAAGAACTGCAAGGTCGTGCGCCGCAAGGGCCGGACTTACGTCATCAACAAGGTCAATCCGCGCTTCAAAGCTCGGCAGGGCTGATTCGTCGGCGCAAGAGCGCCTCAACGCGCCGGAGGTGATGCATGGAGATGCCTGCACCCGACGGCGCAATCATCGCCCGACGTGAAGAGATCGCGAATGCGCTCCGCCGCATTGTCGCGCCCGATGCCGTCATCGTTCCCGAAGAAGAGCGCCGCGCCTATGAATCGGACGCGCTGACCGCGTATCGGCAATTGCCGTTATTGGTTGTATTGCCGTCGACGACGGCGGAAGTGTCGAGCGTTCTCCAATATTGCCAGCGCGAAGGCGTCAAGGTCGTGCCGCGCGGCGCCGGCACGTCGCTCTCGGGTGGCGCGTTGCCGCTCGCTGACGGAATCATCCTCGGCCTCGGCAAGTTCAACCGGGTGCTCGACATCGATTACGACAATCGCTGCGCCGTGGTGCAGCCTGGCGTGACCAATCTCGGGATCTCGCAGGCCGTCGCGGGTAAAGGGTTTTATTACGCGCCCGATCCGTCGAGCCAGATCGCCTGCACCATCGGCGGCAACGTCGCCGAGAATTCCGGCGGCGTGCATTGCCTCAAGTATGGCCTCACCACCAACAACGTGCTCGGCATCGAGATGGTGCTGATCACCGGCGAGGTGCTGCGTCTCGGCGGCAAGCATCTCGATGCCGAGGGATACGACCTGCTCGGTCTGATGATCGGTTCCGAGGGATTGCTCGGCGTCGTCACCGAGGTGACGGTACGCATTCTCCCCAAACCGACCACGGCGCGCGCGGTGCTGATCGGGTTCCCGACCAATGAGAGCGCGGGCGCCTGCGTCGCCGCGATCATCGGCGCGGGGATCATTCCGGGCGGCATGGAGATGATGGACAAGCCCGCGATCCACGCGGTCGAGGCCTTCGTCCATGCCGGCTATCCGCTCGACGTCGAGGCGCTGCTGATCGTCGAACTCGATGGACCGCAAGCCGAAGTCGATCACCTGATCGAACGGGTCGAGGCGATCGCGCGCGATAATTCGGCGGTGTCGTGCCGGGTGTCGCAGAACGAGGCCGAGCGTTTGGTGTTCTGGGCTGGACGCAAGGCTGCGTTTCCGGCGGTCGGCCGCATCTCGCCCGATTATTACTGCGTCGATCCGACCATCCCGAGGAAACGCCTGCCCGACGTGCTGACGCGGATGACCGAACTCGCGACGAAGCACGGCCTGCGCGTCGCCAATGTGTTTCATGCCGGTGACGGTAATCTTCATCCGCTCATTCTCTACGATGCCAACCAACCGGGTCAGCTCGCGGCGGCCGAAGAATGCGGCGCCGACATCATGCGCTATTGCGTCGAGGTCGGCGGCGTGTTGACCGGCGAGCACGGCGTCGGCGTCGAAAAGCGCGACCTCATGGGCACGATGTTCAACACGGTCGATCTCGAACAACAGCTTCGCGTCAAATGCGCGTTCGACCCCAAAGGCCTGCTCAACCCCGGCAAGCAATTCCCCGAACTCCACCGCTGCGCCGAACTCGGCCGCCTGCACATCCATCATGGCCAGGTCCCGCATCCGGACCTGCCGAGATTGTGAGCGGCGTTACTGGCGCATACCCCCCACCCCAACCCTCCCCCTCAAGGGGGGAGGGAGTTCGATGGCGCGTTGTCTTTTTCCCTCCCCCCTTGAGGGGGAGGGTCAGGGTGGGGGGTAACACCGCCCCAATATCTCCGTCGTGACTCTCTTCCGCCCGAATACCGAAACCGAACTCGTCGCGATCGTCCAACAGGCGCTCGCGACCGATGAACCGTTGGAGCTCGTCGCGGGCGGCAGCAAGCGGGGCCTCGGACGGCCGTTGCAGATGCCGCACACGCTCGATCTCGGCGCGTTCGCCGGCATTGCATCTTATGAGCCGGAAGAACTGGTGCTGACCGCGGGGGCGGCGACGCCGCTTGCCGAGATCGAAACCGCGCTCGCCGCCGCCAACCAGATGCTGGCTTTCGAGCCGGGCGATTGGCGCGCGCTGCTCGGAAGCGTCAAGGCGGTGCCGACGCTCGGCGGCACGCTCGCCTGCAATCTCGCGGGGCCGCGCCGCATCCGCCAGGGCGCGGCGCGCGACCATTTTCTCGGGCTCAAGGGCGTGAGCGCGCGCGGCGAGGCGTTCAAGGCCGGTAGCAAGATGGTCAAGAACGTCACCGGTTACGATCTCTGCAAGCTGATGGCGGGGTCTTATGGCACGCTCGCGGCGTTGACCGAGGTGTCGGTGAAGGTGCTGCCGCGTCCCGAGGCGACGCGCACCATCGTCCTCTATGGACTCGATGATGTTGCCGCGCTCAAGGCGATGACGCGCGCGCTCAATTCTTCGCATGAGCTGGGCGGTGCGGCGCATCTGCCGCGTGCGGTATCGGGCGCGGGCAAGGCGATGACGCTCACACGCGTCGAAGGCCCGGCGCCGTCGGTCGAAGCGCGCGCCGCTGCCTTGCGCGCGGAACTCACCGATATCGGCGCGGCCGAAATTCTCGGCGACGAGGAGTCACTCGCGTTGTGGCCTCGCCTGCGCGACATGACGCCGCTGGTCGAACCGCGCGATGCGGTGATCTGGCGCGTCTCGCTCGCGCCGAACGCGGCGCCGGCGTTGCTCGCGCGCCTGAAGGACCAACTCGACTTCAAATATTTTCTCGATTGGGGCGGCGGCCTTCTCTGGCTGGCGGTGACCGGCGCGAAAAACGGCGGCGCGGCGATGATCCGCTCGGCGGCGGGCATCGGCCATGCGACGATGATCCGCGGGTCTGATGCGGTGCGGGTCGCCGTGCCGGTGTTTCAGCCGCAAGCCCCAGCGGTCGCGGCGCTCAGCCTGCGGGTGAAGGAGAGTTTCGATCCGAAACGCCTGTTCAATCGCGGCCGGATGTATCGCGATGTTTGAGAACCAAATATCTCTTTCCGCACGCGCCTTTCAACCCTCTCCGCCCGCTTGCGGGGGGAGAGGGTGCGAGCAAAGCGAGCGGGTGAGGTGGGTGTCGATGGCGGATGCGCTGACGACGCGGAAACACACTTCACCCTCCCGTTGCTGCGCAACGGGCCCCTCCCTCTCCCCACTTCGTGCGGAGAGGGGCGCCGCGAGCGGACAGGCCTAGTTCATGCAAACCAACTTCACCCTCGCGCAGCTTGCAGATTCGGATACGGCTTCGGCCAATCAGATTCTGCGCACCTGCGTCCATTGCGGCTTCTGCAACGCGACCTGTCCGACCTATCTCGAACTCGGCGACGAACTCGACGGGCCGCGCGGACGCATCTATCTCGTCAAGGACATGCTGGAGCAGGCCAAGCCCGCGACCGCGCTGGTGGCCAAGCACATCGATCGCTGTCTGTCCTGCCTCGCCTGCATGACGACCTGTCCGTCGGGCGTCAATTACATGCATCTCATCGACCAGGCGCGGCAGCGGATCGAGACGACGTTCCGCCGCGCCTTGCCGGACCGGTTGTTGCGGTCGCTGCTTGCGGCGGTGTTGCCGAATCCGCGGCTCTTTCGTTTGGCATTGGTCGGTGCATTCCTCGCCAAGCCGTTTCGGGCGTTGCTGCCGGGGCGGCTCAAGGCGATGGTCGACCTGGCGCCGTCGCGCGTGCCGACGCCATCGGCGCTTTATCGCACGCGACTCTTTCCCGCCGAGGGCAAACGCGAACAGCGCGTGGCGCTGCTCGCCGTCTGCGCGCAACAGGTCCTGGCGCCGCGCATCGACGAGGCGACGATCCGACTGCTCAACCGCCATCATTGCGATGTGGTGATCGCCGAAGGCCAGGCCTGTTGCGGTTCGTTGACGCATCACATGGGCCGCGATTCCCGCGCCATGATGAAAGCCGCGATCGACGCCTGGACGCGCGAGATCGAGGGCGATGGCCTCGACGCCATCGTCATCAACGTCTCGGGCTGTGGCGTCACGGTCAAGGATTACGGCTATATCCTGCGCGAGGATCTCGCCTATGCCGACAAGGCCGCGCTTGTATCGGCGCTGGCGCGCGATCTCAGCGAGTATGTCGCGACCCTGCCGCCGCTGCCGGCAACGCGCGCGACCGGTCAGCGCGTTGCCTATCACGCCGCCTGCTCGCTACAGCATGGCCAGCGCATTCTGAACGCGCCCAAGGAATTGCTGGCGAAAGCGGGCTTCGTCGTGGTCGAACCGCCCGAAAGTCATATTTGTTGCGGCTCGGCCGGCACCTACAACATGCTGCAACCCGCGCTTGCGTTGGCGTTGCGCGCGCGCAAAGCCGGCAATATCGAATCGACGTCGCCCGACCTGATCGCCGCCGGCAATATCGGCTGCATCACCCAGATTCAATCCGTGATGGATGTGCCGGTGCTTCACACCGTCGAACTGCTCGACTGGGCGACAGGCGGACCTAGGCCGGCGGCGTTTGCCGCTTTGCGTGCCAGTGTGGCAGCAGAATAGACGCCGCGAGCGCGACCGCGCCGACCGCGATCGGCGCGATCCAGCCGCCGGTGCCGGCCGCCATCTGCCCGCCCGCCGCGCCGAAGCTGACATAGGCGACCGTCATCGGCAGTTGACCCAGCAGCGAGCCGACCGTGTATCCGCCCAATGACAATTGCGTCAGGCCGAGCGCGTAATTGGTCAGGCTGTGCGGAAACACCGGAACGAGGCGGATCATCGTCACCGCGCGCCAGCCGCCGGCCTCGGCGCGCAACAGAATCGGCCCGATGCGCGGCAGATGTTCGAGATCGATCAGCCCGCCATTCACATAACGCGCGACGAGAAATCCCGCGACCGCGCCGAGCACGCTGCCCAGCACCGCCCAGACCAGTCCCCAGAACAGGCCGAAGACGAGGCCGGCGACCAGCCCCAGCACGGTGCGCGGCACGAAGAGCAGGCTCGCGAGAATATGGGCGCCGAGAAAGATCAGCGGGGCGAGCGGCTGATGCGCGATGGCGTCCGTCATCGTCGCGGGATCGAGGGCGGCGCGGTTGAGCCATACGGTGATCATGCCGGCCGCCAGCGCCAGCAGAACCAGCATGCGCCCGGCAAATTTCAGCGACGCCATCGGCGCGCCTTCGCGTTCGGGCGGAACCGTCACGCGTGCGTGCTCGCGACGTCGCGCTTCGTGGTTTCGTTCGCGCTCTCTTCCGGCAGCACCACCGGCACGCGGCCACGCCGTTGCAGCCACATGACGCCGAAGAGATCGACGATCCCAACCCACAGCCGGTCGAAGAGGCCGTAATTCGACACGCCGCGTTCGCGCGGCCGGTGATTGACCGCGACCGATTGCACCCGTCCGCCCTGGCGCAATACCAGCGCCGGCAGGAAGCGGTGATTGTGATCGAAGAACGGCAAGGCGAGATAGAGGTCGCGGCGCAGAAGCTTCAGGCCGCAGCCGGTATCGGGCGTGCTGTCCTTCAGCATCCCGGCGCGCACGCGATTGGCGATGCGCGAGGAAAAACGCTTCAATGCCGTATCGCGTCGCTTCTGACGGAAACCGGCGATCATCAGCGTCGCGCCGTCGGCCGCCTGATGCGCGATGTCCCAGAGGCGCGGAATGTCGGCCGGGTCGTTCTGGCCGTCGCCGTCCAGTGTCGCGATATAGGTTCCGCGCGCGGCAAGGACGCCGGTGCGCACGGCCGTGCTTTGGCCGCAGCTCGTCCGGTGGCGCACGAGACGCAGGCGCGGAAACGCGGCACCGAGGTCGCGGATCGTCGCGGCGGTCTGGTCGCTGCTGCCGTCGTCGACATAGACGATCTCGTAATCGACGCGCCCGTCGAGCGCGGCGCGGATTTCCGCAACCAGGGGCGCGACATTGGGCGCTTCGTTGCGCGCGGGGATGACAACCGAAAGTTCCATGAGACGGGCGGTTTAGCACAATTAACCAGACCGACAAAGCCGCGCGGCGTTGGCGTGTGCGTGCCGAGTCGTTTATACTTTCGCCATGACCCGTTGGATTTTGGCAATTTTTACCGCGCTGGCGTTGCTGACGCCCGCTGTGCCCGCGCAGGCGATGCAGGACGATCCGCGTCTCGCGCGGCTTTTCGTCGCGCTTCATTCGACGCAGTCGCCGGGCTGGGCGCAATACCTCGAACAGACGATCTGGGGCATCTGGACCGAAACCGCCGATCCCGAGACGAACCGGCTGATGGAGAAGGGATTGACCGCGATGGCGGGTGACGAGGCGCAGGCCGCGCTCGCCGCCTTCAACGACGTGGTGAAGCGGCAGCCCAATTACGCCGAAGGTTGGAACAAGCGCGCCACCGTCGAATATCTCCTCAATCAGTTCGACGCGAGCATTGCCGACATCCTGCACACCCTGCAGCTGGAACCGCGTCATTTCGGCG
This sequence comes from uncultured Rhodospirillales bacterium, assembly GCA_903828515.1. GTDB lineage: Bacteria > Pseudomonadota > Alphaproteobacteria > ATCC43930 > CGMCC-115725 > CAIKMD01. The sequence continues at coordinate 891,197 of CAIKMD010000006.1, forward strand.
CCCTGTCGGGGCTCGGCGGCATCTATCTGGCGCAGGGCAATAAGGAAGCGGCCTTGAAAGCCTTCTCGGCCGCGCTTGCGATCGACCCGCATCTTGATGGCGTTCAGGAACAGGTTGATCGTCTGAAGCGCGAGGTCAACGGCGATCCGATCTGAGCGCGGTTCACGCGCCGGCGGAACAAGACGGGCAGGGGAGGATTGCGGGTCGTGTTCTTGCGCAATTGCTGGTACGTCGCCGCGACCGAGAGCGAGGTCGGCCTACAACCTTTGGCGCGCACCCTGCTCGGCCGGCCGGTGCTGCTCTATCGCACCGGGGGCGGCAAGGCGGTGGCGCTCGAGGATCGCTGCTGCCATCGCAATCTGCCGCTTTCGATGGGCGCGCGCGAAGGCGATGACATTCGCTGCGGCTATCACGGGCTGAAATTCGCGCCCGACGGCAATTGCGTCGAAATCCCCGGCCAGACGCAAATTCCGCCGGGAACTCAGGTCACGTCCTATCCGCTGATCGAGAAATGGAATTTCATCTGGATCTGGATGGGCGATCCGGCGTTGCGCAACGACACGCTGCTGCCCGACTGGCGCTGTCTCGACGATCAGCCGGGGCTCACCCGCACCATGGGCAATGACGGCAAGCCGTTGCCGATGCAATGTCACTGGGAGCTCAACAACGACAATCTGCTCGATCTGACGCATGTCGTTTACGTTCATGCCGATACGCTGGGCGGCGCCGGCCTCGACCGGTTTCCGATCACCACCGAGCGGTTGCCGCGCGCGGTGCGCATGATGCGCTGGAGCGAGAACGTGACGCCGCCGCCTTTGCTGGCGCAACTCGCCAAGTATAACGGCGCCATCGTGGATCGCTGGCAGGCGACGCTATGTGAGTTACCGAGTCATTGCACCATCGATGCGGGATTTGGCCCACCAGGCGAGATCGGCCGCGACGGCGACTGGGACAAGGGCGTTCGCCTGCGCGCGCTGATTACGGCGACGCCCGAAACCGAAACCACGTCGTTCATGTTCTATCAGCAGGTCCGCAATTTCGCCGTCGGCAATGCCGAGATCAGCAAGCGTTTCATCGCCAATATCCGCGACATCTTCCTCGACGACGTGCATGTGATGGAAGGTCAGCAGCGGACCAACTCGGCAAGGCCGGATGCGCCGCGCATCGAAATTCGCGCCGACGCACCGCTGATCGCGATGCATCGTGTGATCGAGCAATACGCGGCGAAGGAGTCGGCGGCAGGGTGAAGAGGGATGCTCCGCCGGTTGCGGGCCTATCACTCTGCATGACCCTTTATCGCTGTTGGCCGGCATGGTTGCGCCGGGCTTAACCCCATCGATTGTCGCGGCGACGCGGTTCGGGATCGCCGCGCGGCCGGGCGATGCCGCCGCCATCGCGCGCGATCCGCGCGTCTGGGTGCTGCATCAACTCGATCGGCCGGCGGTGCCGATCAACGGCGATCTGCCGAAATCAGCGCCGATGGTCGCCGCGATGCTGGAGGCGCGCCAGGACAAGAGCGCGGACGGCAAGAAGCAGGAGAACCAGCGGCTGCGCGCCGTCTATCTCGCCGAAATCGCGGCCCGCGTGAACGCGGCCGTGCAGAGCGATGCGCCGCTGCTCGAACGCCTCACCTGGTTCTGGACCAATCATTTCACCGTGTCGTGCATCCGTCCGGTCATTCGCGGCTTTGCCGGCGCGTTCGAGCGCGAGGCGATCCGCCCGCACGTCACCGGCCGCTTCGTCGACATGCTGCTCGCCGCCGAGCGCCATCCGGCGATGCTGTTCTATCTCGATCAGGTAATTTCGGTCGGACCCAACTCGCAGGCCGGGCGGCGCCAGAACCGGGGACTCAACGAGAATCTCGGCCGCGAGATGCTCGAGCTGCACACGCTCGGCGTCGATGGCGGCTACACGCAGGACGACGTCGAGGCGTTGGCGCGGATTCTTACCGGCTGGTCGATCGCGCGGTTGCGCGATCCCGAGGCGGGCGCTTTCCACTTCTATCCGCAGATCCACGAGCCCGGCGACAAGATTCTGCTGGGCAAGACCTATCGCTGGGGTGGAGTCGAGGAAGGCGAGGCGGCGTTGCGCGATCTCGCCGCGCACCCGGCGACCGCGCAGCATATCGCCACGAAGCTCGCGCGGCATTTCATCGCCGACGCGCCGCCACCGGATGCGGTGCAACGCATCGCGCGCGTGTTCCGCGACACCGGGGGCGACTTGAAACGCGTCACCGAGGCGGTGGTGCGCGAGGATGCGGCGTGGCGCGAAGCGTTCGGCAAGGTGCGCGCGCCCGAAGATTTGCTGGTCGCGGCGTGCCGCGTCACCGGTTTCGTTCCGCCAGCGCCGATGCTGGTCGCCAATCTTCATGGTCTCGATCAGCAGAGTTATTTCGCGCCGTCGCCGGCGGGGTGGCCCGACAAGGCCGGCGATTGGATCGGTCCCGAGTCCGTCGTGCGCCGCGCCGAGTGGTGCCGTGCTTTTACGCAACGCATCCCCGATCCGCCGGACGCGATGACGCTGGCCGATGCGATGTTCGGCGAGGCGCTGCCGGCCGAAACGATGCAGGCGATCCGCGCCGCGCCGTCGCGCCGCGACGGTCTCGCCCTGCTGCTCGCCAGCCCCGAATTTCAAAGACGGTGACGCGATGACGACACGCCGCGATTTTCTGGGTCTCGCCGCCGGTGCTTTCGCGGTCGCGGGTCTGCCGGGCGCGGTGTTCGCGGCGATGCCGGGCGATCGTCGTCTCGTGGTGGTCCTGTTGCGCGGCGCGATGGACGGTCTCGCCGCTGTGCCGCCGATCGGCGATGCGCGCTACGCCGAGAAGCGCGGCAAGCTGGCGCTCGATCCGTCGTCCTGCATCGCGCTCGATCACGGCTTCGCGCTCAATCCCGGCTTGAAGGTGTTGCTGCCTTATTATCAGAAAGGCGAATTGCTGATCGTGCCGGCCACCGGCAACGGCTATCGCTCGCGTTCGCATTTCGACGCACAGGATCTGATGGAATGCGGTCTTGTATCCAAGACGCGCGAAACCGACGGTTGGCTCAACCGCGTTCTGGCGCTGGTACAAAAAGGCGATAAACGTCAAGGACTTGCGGTCGGCGGCGCGGTGCCTCTGTTGTTGCGCGGCGCCGTGCCGGTAGCGAGCTGGGAGCCCGAAACGGCCCGCGCCGACGATTCCGACTTTCTGCTCGGGGTTGTCTTTCTTTATCAGCAAGACAAATTATTCGGACCCGCGATCGAGCAGGGCCTGAAGACCAAAACATTTTCAAACCAGGTGCTCGGCGACGATCAACCCAAGGATCGTGGCGGCTTTGGTCCGAAAGCCTTCGCGCCGCTCGCCGCTGCTGCCGGGAAGCTGATCGCCGCACCGGACGGACCGCGCATTGCCGCGCTCGACATGTATGGCTGGGACACGCATGTCGCGCAGGGCACCGAGGCCGGGCGGCTTTACGAAAATCTCAGCGGCCTCGCCGATGGCTTGGACGCGATGGCGCAGGCGCTCGGCCCCGCGTGGAAGGACACGGTCGTCGTCGCGGTGACCGAGTTCGGCCGCACCGTCGCGGTCAACGGTACCGGTGGAACCGATCACGGCACGGCCTCGATGATGTTCGTGATGGGCGGCGCGGTGAAAGGTGGACATGTGCAGGGCGATTGGCCCGGCCTCGACCGGCTCGAGGACGATCGCGACCTGCGTGTCGCCACGGACTCGCGCAGCATCATCAAAGGGGTGTTGCGCGATCATCTTGGCATCGACGCGAATGCGCTTGCCGCCAAGGTCTTTCCCGATGTGCCCGGCCTCGCGCCGGCCGACAGGTTGATCCGAACCTAGGCCGTCAGTCGCGCCACGACATAGAGCGTGACGATCCCAAGCAACGTCATCGCGGTCGTCCACCGCGTCGGATGATCGTGATAGCTCTCGGGCAGGAGATCGCTCGCCGAGATATAGACGAAGAACCCCGCGAAGAGTGCGAGGCACAGGCCGAGCACATAAGGCGGAAAATCCAGTAGCAGCGTCGAGGCGGCGCCGAGCACCGGTGCGGCGGCATCGATCAGCAGCCACCGCGTAGCGGAGCGCGCGCCGCCCTTGCGGCCGAGCACAATACCGACCGTGTTCACGCCGTCGGAGAAATCGTGCACGAGAATGGCGGCGGACACCACAATGCCGACCGGCGCCGATACCTTGAACGCCAGTCCGATCGCGAACCCGTCGAGGAAACTGTGAACCGAGAGGCTACCGGCGCCGAGCTTGCCGCCATGAAGCGGGCCGGGCGCGTGTTCTTCGTGATCGTGATCGTGCCGATGCGGCGCGATCGTCCGATCGAGAATCATGTAGATGACGAAGCCCAAGGCGACGACCGTCAGTACCTCGTCGAAGCGGAACGTCGGCGTGGCGAGGCTGACGGCCTCGGGGATGAGATCGAAGAACGCGACACCCAGCACCGCGCCGGCGCTGAACCCCAAAATCAGATGAAGGCGGTCGCGCAGATGCAACGCCAGCATGCCGCCGAGGAGCGTCATGAAGAACGCACCGATGCTTACCGCAATCGCCATAAACCGACTTCCTTGGATGTAACCGCTAAAGACCGGGACCGTTCGTTACTCGATCCAGGCGATGCGCAGCACGTTGGTGGCGCCGGGCGTGCCGAAGGGAACGCCTGCCGTGACGACCACGCGCTGGCCTTTTTCGGCAAAGCCTTCCCGGCGCGCGGCGCGGGTCGCGTGCTGCACCATCTCGTTGAAGTTACGAACGTCATGGGTATGGACGCAGTGGAGTCCCCAGGTCAGCGCAAGCCGCTGCGCGGTGCGCTGGTTGGAGGTCATCGCGATGATCGGCACATCGGGCCGTTCGCGTGCCATGCGCAACGCGGTCGCCCCTGAAGTGGTGTAGGACATGATCGCTGCCGCGCCGATCGTATGGGCCACCTGGCGGGCGGCGACGCTGATCGCATCGGATGGGCTGTGATCGGACGAGCCCGAGGCGGCGAGCAGTCCCGGAAAATAGATCGGATCCGCTTGCACCCGGCGAATGATCCGGTCCATCATGGTGACCGCCTCGACCGGATAGGCGCCGGCCGCGGTCTCGGCCGAGAGCATCACGGCATCGGCGCCTTCATAGACGGCGGTCGCGACATCCGAGGCCTCGGCGCGCGTCGGCACCGGATTGCGTACCATCGATTCAAGCATCTGCGTCGCGACGACGACGGGCTTTCCGGCCTGACGGCAGGCCAGGATGATCTCGCGCTGAACCGGCGGCACGTCCTCGGGCGGCATCTCGACGCCCAGATCGCCGCGCGCGACCATCGCGGCCTCGCTTAGTTCGATGATTTCGTGAAGCCGCTTGATCGCCGAGGGCTTCTCGAGCTTGACCATCACGCCGGCGCGACCCGCAATGAGCTTGCGCGCTTCAGCCACGTCTTCCGGCCGCTGCACGAAGCTCAAGGCGATCCAGTCGACATTCATGTTGAGGGCGAAAGCGAGGTCCGAGCGGTCCTTGGTCGTCAGCGGACTGACCGGAAGGACGGCATTTGGTACGTTGACGCCCTTGCGGTCGGATAGATCGCCGCCGGCCATGATCTTGGTGACGGCGTAATCTTTGCCGCAGCTATCGACGACGAGGCGGATATTGCCGTCGTCCAATAGAAGTTCGGTACCGGGTTCCAGCGCGGCGAAGACTTCGGGATGCGGCAGCGGCGCGCGCTTGGCGTCGCCCGGCGTCGCGTCGAGATCGAGACGGAAATTATTGCCCGCAACGAGCTTGACCTTTTTTTCGGCGAAGGTGCCGACGCGCAGCTTCGGCCCCTGCATATCGGCGAGGACACCAATCGGGCGCCCGACGGTCTTTTCGAGCGCGCGGATCGTGTCGCAGACCACCTTGTGGTCTTCCTGTTTGCCATGGCTGAAGTTGAGCCGGAAGACGTCGACCCCGGCGCGAAACAGCGCTTCGAGCTTATCGGGCGTATTGCTGGCTGGACCGACCGTGGCGACGATCTTGGCACTGCGTTGGCGTCGCATTTATTCCTCTTGCCCCGAACCGAGCACCAGTATTGCACGAAAATCGTTCACGTTGGTGAGGGTCGGTCCGGTTATCAACAGATCGCCCAGCGCATCGAACGCCGTCCAGGCATCATTGTCGGCCAACCGAGCGCCCGGATCGATCCCTTTTTGCCGGGCGCGTCCGATCGTATCGGGCCCGATCATGGCGCCGGCGTTATTTTCCGTGCCGTCGATACCATCGGTATCTGCCGCCAACGCGTAAACGCCCTCTTCGCCATTCAGCGCCAGTGCCAATGCCAGGAGGAACTCGGCATTGCGTCCCCCCCGGCCCCTGCCGCGCACGGTGACGGTAGTCTCGCCGCCCGACAGTAACACGCAGGGCGGCGGCGTCGAAAAACGTCCTTTCGCCGCCTGACGCGCAAGGGCCGCCTGGATCAGAGCTACTTCGCGTGCTTCGCCTTCGATCGCGTCGCCGAGAATGACCGGCGTGACACCGGCCTTCGTCGCTTCGGCGGCGGCCGCTTCGAGCGCCATGCGCGGCGTCGCGATCAGCGTATAACGCGACCTTTCAAGGCGTGAATCACCCGGCTTGGGGGTTTCGTCGGTCGCGGTATGGAGGCGCCGGGCCACGCCGCGCGGCGGATCGATGCCGTATTTGGTGAGAACGCGCCTTGCATCCGCGAACGTTGTCGGATCGGGCACGGTCGGTCCGGAGCCGATGACCGCCGGATCGTCGCCCGGCACGTCGGAGACGGCGAAGGTTACGATTCGTGCTGGTGCCGCCGCTGCCGCGAGCCGGCCGCCCTTGATCGCCGAAAGATGCTTGCGGACGGCATTGATCTCGGAAATCGTGGCGCCGCATCGCAGCAATTCGCGTGTGATCGCCTGTTTCTCGCCCAACGTCACGTTCGGCGCCGGGAGGGCAAGCAGCGCCGAGGCCCCGCCCGATATCAGGGCAATGACTAGATCGTCCGTTGTCAGGCCTTGCACAAGGTCGAGGATTCGCCGTGCCGCATGTTCGCCCGCGGTGTCGGGCACCGGATGAGCGGCTTCCACCACTTCGATCCGCTTGCAGGGGAGGGCGTGACCGTAGCGGGTGACGACGAGGCCCGACAGGTCGCCGCGCCAATGATCCTCGATCGCGCGGGCCATCTTGGCGGCAGCCTTGCCGGCACCGACTACGATGGTGCGGCCGGTCGGCGGCGGGGGCAGCTCCGGCGGCAGCATTTTAGCCGGATCAGCCGCGGCCAGCGCCGCATTCAGCAGGTGACGTAAAAACTCAGCCGGTTCGCCCGAAAAACCCACGATCCGCCATCGCCTAGCTGTTGTCCGACAGGATAGGATGGCGATGCGCCACACCACAACCGGTCGTCATATTTTTGCCATGTCTCACGCCGTTCTTCTCGGTCCCGACGATCCCGCTCCCGTCGAGTTATGCCACGCGAAGGGACGAGAGCGTGTGGTGTTGGTCTGCGATCACGCCAGCCGGGCGGTGCCGCGGGGCCTCGATAGCCTCGGTCTTGCCGACGATATCATCGCCCAGCATATCGGCTGGGATATCGGCGCGGCCGAGGTCGCGCGGCATCTGGCCAAGTATCTTGATGCGCCCGCGATCCTGTGCGGCTATTCGCGCCTCGTGATCGATTGCAACCGCGCGCCCGACAATCCCGGCTCCATTCCGCCGGTCAGCGACGGAATCGCAATCCCCGGTAATGCGAGTGTGAGCGAGGCCGAGCGTCTGGCGCGCCGCGCCGCGATCTTCGAGCCCTATCACGCGGCGATCGCGGCACAGGTCGCGGCGCTGACGACGAAGGACGTGGTGCCGGTTGTGATCGCGATCCATTCCTTCACACCCGAGATGAACGGATTCAAGCGCCCTTGGCATGTCGGCGTTTTGTGGGATCGCGATGGGCGGATTGCGCAACCGCTTCTCGGGGCGCTGCAAAACGAGGCGGGCGTCGTGGTCGGCGACAACGAGCCTTATTCGGCGCGCGAGCCCGAGGGGTATACGCCGGAGCATCACGCCGCGTCGCGCGGCTTGCCGCATGTCGCGATCGAATTGCGTCAGGATCTGTTGTTGCAGGAAATCGGCTGCGTCGAATGGGCGCAGCGCCTGGCGCGCTGTCTCGAGCCCATCCTCGAAAAACCCTCGCTTTACGCGGCCATTGCGTCGCTCGCATCCCCTTCTTAAATAAGCCTCAGCCCGAGGAGCAGACATCATGGCGACGACATTCGACGAGAACACCACCACCGAGCTCGAGGCCGCTGCATTCCGCAAACTGGTGGCGCATTTACGCGAGCGCACCGACGTGCAGAACATCGATCTGATGAATCTGGCGGGGTTCTGCCGCAACTGCCTGTCGCGCTGGTATCGCGAAGGTGCGGCGGAAAAAGGCATCACCTTGCCGGATCCTGAGGCGCGCGAGATCGTCTACGGCATGCCGTACGACGAGTGGCGCAAAAAATATCAGACCGAAGCGCCGAAACCTGTGGATCATAAACACTAGCGCGCCGTCCGCGTCTTGCGCGCCTTCGGACCCTCCGATAGGGTCGACGCGCCATCGACGAAAAAAATTAGAGGAGGGGTTCATGGCGAAGGCCGGCGGCATTGCGGCAGATCACTTGAAGTCCTTCATCGAGCGCATCGAGCGGCTGGAAGAAGAAAAGAAGGCGCTCGGCGACGACATCCGCGACGTCTATTCCGAGGCCAAGGCGACCGGCTTCGACGTCAAGGTGATGCGTCAGATCGTCAAGATCCGCAAAATGGACAAGGACGATCTGGACGAGCAGGAAGCCTTGCTCGAAACCTACATGCTCGCGCTCGGCATGCGCGGCGGGCGCGCGGCGGCGGAGTAGTCCGCGCGGGTTCGCGCCGCTAATCGATCTTCTTGTCGTCGAGCGACTTCTCGGCCTTCGCGGCATCGGCGCGGGTCACCGTGGTTTCGTCTTTGGTCCGGCCGAAGCGGACGCGGTTTCCCGCCGCTTCCTTGGCGCGCGCGGCGCGTTCCTTGCTTTTGCGGAACTTGTTGAGATTAATGATCTCGGCCATGAGGAATCGATTCTAACAGAATTTCTTGCACACGGCCGGATTGTTTGTAACCCTGAAGCAGTGAAAACGGCCGGACGAAAAATCGTCCCGGTGAAAAGTCTGCGAGGGAGGAACAACATGGCAATCGACAGGCGTCGTGTGCTTTTCGGCGGCGGCAGTGTGGCGGCGGCTCTGGCGGCCGGCGCGGTGGCCGCGCCCCAAACCGAGGCGGCCCCGGCACCCCATCTTCCCACGAAATGGGATCGCACCGCCGATGTGGTGGTGGTCGGATCCGGTGCCTCGGGATTTCCGGCATCGATCGCCGCGCGTGAGTCTGGATCGTCGGTGATCCTGGTCGAGGCGCAGCCGCACACCGGCGGCCACGGCACCTGCAGCGGCGGCAACGTGCCCTTGGGTGGCGGCACTAGCTTTCAGAAAAAATACGGGATCGTTGACTCGCCCGACCTCGTCTTCCGCGACCTGACTGACTGGTCGGTGGTCGAGCCTAACGGCTTCCCCGATTACCGATATAACGACCGCGAGGTCATCCGGGCCTTTGCCGATCACAGCCCGATTGTGTTCGAATGGCTGATCGCGCATGGCGTCGTCTTCGTCGATCAGAAACCCGATACGCTGGGCGGTGGGTCGGTCGGCAATTCGGTGCCGCGCGAGAATCACGCCGCGGTTATGGACTGGCCGATGGTGCAGACCGGCGGACAAGCCGATCCTTCGGTGCGCAAGACGATGTCGTCAGGCAACGGCCTCATCCGTCCGCTCGAAGCGGCGGCGGCGAAAGCCAGCGTGCAGGTTCTGGTCGAGCACAAGATGACCGGGCTTTACCGCGAGCATCCGGATTCCGGTCGCATCATCGGCATCGCGGTCGACAATGACGGCAAGAAGGTGAACATCCGCGCGAAGAAGGCCGTCATCCTCGCGACTGGCGGCTCGAGCACCAACGTCAATTTCCGCCGCATGTTCGATCCGCGTGTCACCGAGGAATATTGCGGGATCGCCGGACAGCCCTGGTCGAACCAGGACGCGAGCGGCGAACTCGCGGCGATGGCGGTCGGTGCTTCGCTCTGGGGCGCTTACAACCAGACCGGCGAGTTCGGCTCGGGCCTCACGAAGCCTGGTCAGATCGGGACCCAGTATGGTTACGTCAATCTCAAGTGGATGCCCGGCAGCAAGGTCTTCGACAAGGCGCGCGCCTCGGGCTTGACGGTGCGCGATTGGCAGAACGTTGCCCTCGTCAACATGCTTGGCCAGCGCTTCTACGACGAGACGGCGCGGCAATTCACGTCGAACAATTATGGCAACGTCGATCCCTATACCTATGGCAGTTACCTGAACGCCAAGAACATCAAGTACGATCCGAACAACTGGATCAATGCTGCGATGCAGGGGATCGGCGACGGCGTGAATGGTGGCGGCCCGATCTGGGCGATCTTCGACGCCGATGCGGCTGCGCGCGAGAAATGGGACCCGAAGCCGCCCAATCTCGATTTCGCCGGCGGCTTCGCGTTCCAAGCCGACACACTGGCCGATCTCGCCAAAAAGATCGTAATGAAATATCAGCGCCTGCCGATGCCGCCGCAGGCTTTGGAAGAAACCGTCGCGCGCTATAATGGCTTCGTCGATTCCGGCAAGGACGAGGATTTCGGCAAACCCAAACCGCTCTACAAGATTGCCAAGGCCCCTTTCTTCGCCGCGTGGTCGACGCCGGTGATCCACGACACGCGCGTCGGCCTGCGCATCAACGGCAAGGGCCAGGTGATCGACATGAACGGCACGGTGATCGCGGGGCTTTACTCCTGCGGCGAGACCGCCGGCGGCTTCAGCCAGCACGGCCTGGCGCGCGCGACGTGTCAGGGGTACATCGCAGGTATGAGCGCGGCGGGGGAAAAGCTCGGCGCGTAGTCGCGCGTTCGATCGTCGAAATCACGGCGAGCGACGCTGTTGGGCACCGGCTCGTCGGCAAGCTATCGTCCGTCCTGAAAGGATCGAACGATGGCGAATGATGAGCAACTCGCGGTGCTTCGACAGGGCGCGGCGGTCTGGAACCCATGGGTTGAAGGAGCCCGCCGTGTCGATTTGTCGTTTCGGGCGGATCTCCTTCAGGCGGAACTCGGCGGGATGGATTTGACCGGCGTGGATTTTCGCACGGCGAATCTGCTGATGGCGAATTTGAGCGGCGCGAACCTCATGGAGGCAAAGCTCGTAGGGGCGAATCTCCTCCTGGCGAATCTGCGCCAGGCCAATCTCATCGACGCCGATCTCACTCAAGCTGACCTCACCGACGCAGACCTGAGCTTGGCGCATCTCGATGGGGCCGACCTTCGAGGGGCGCAGCTCAATGTCGCGAATCTCGGTGCCGCAATCCTGTCGCGGGCAAATCTCCGCGACGCCGATCTGATGGAAGCCGATCTGAGTGGTGCGAACCTTGGTGGCACGGACATTAGCGGCGCGAAATTTATCGGGGCGAATTTCACCGATGCGAACGTCGCCGGAATCAAATGGGACGGAGCCCGGATGCACGGTCGGTATCGGGCTATTCGGGGTATCGATTCGTGCTACGGCGGCCCGTTGTTCAAGCGTGCGGCGGCCGACCAGGCGTTTATCGACGCCGTGGAAGATCATTGGAAAGACACATGGCGGATCTGGCTGTTCCGGGCGTGGGGCTTGTTGGACTATGGACGGAGCATGTCGCGGGTCGCGGCTTTTGGCTTCGCGATCATGTGCTGTTATGGGATGATCTATTCGACGTGGAAGGGCCTGCTCAATTATACGGGCAGTGCGAATACTTGGTTCACGTCGTTTTATTTCTCGATCGAGACGTTCACCACCCTTGGGTTTGGCGATGTCAAGCCGACGGGTATCGTCGGCGAATTGCTCGCCAGCTCCGAGGTGATCATCGGTTACATCACGCTCGGTCTTTTGCTCGCGGTGCTGGCGGAAAAAATCGCGCGGCGCGCGTAGAGGGCATCGAGCCGTCTTTACGTCGTCGTCGGGCCTAGTTCTCCGTTGCGATAGCAATCGAGCACGAAGATTCGTAACGCGCTCGAAAGGTTCCCCGCGCGGGTGGAATCGACCGAGGCGATCAGCCGGTTGAGCGAAATCTTGCGGTTGTTCGCCACGAATCGCAATTCGCGCCAGAATTCTTCCTCGAGCGACAGGCTGGTCGCGTGGCCCGCGATCCGCACCGACCGCTTGGTCATGCGTCGTGTCGCTGTCATCAGCGCGGGCCGAGCATGGTCGTGGGGTCGACCCAGCGGTCGAAATCCTCGGCGCTGACATAGCCGAGTTTGAGCGCCGATTCCTTGAGTGTCTTGTCGTCATGGAGCGCATGCTTGGCGATCTCGGCCGATTTGTCATAACCGATATGCGGCGTGAGCGCCGTCACCAGCATCAGCGAGCGGTGCATCAGTTCGGCGATGTGGTTGCGCTTGGCCTCAAGGCCGACCACGCAGTTTCGTGCGAAGCTTTCGGCCACGTCGCCGATCAGTCGGATCGATTGCAGCAGGTTGAACGCGATCACCGGCTTGTAGACGTTAAGCTCGAAATGCCCCTGGCTGCCGGCGACGGTAATGGTGACGTGATTGCCCATCACTTGCGTCGCTACCATCGTCACCGCTTCGGCCTGGGTCGGATTGACCTTGCCGGGCATGATCGACGAGCCGGGCTCGTTTTCGGGCAGATGCAATTCGCCCAATCCCGAGCGCGGACCCGATCCCATCAGGCGGATGTCGTTGGCGATTTTCATCAGCGACGCGGCGAGCACGTTGAGCGCGCCGGATAGTTCCACCAGCGCATCGTGTGCCGCCAGTGCCTCGAATTTATTGGGCGCGGGGGCCAAAGGCAGGCCGGTGATCGCGCTGGCCGCGCGGGCGAATTCCTCGGCGAAACCTTTTTTGGCATTGAGGCCCGTGCCGACCGCGGTGCCGCCCTGGGCCAAGTCATAGAGACGCGGCAGTGCCGAACGCACGCGCGCGATGCCAAGTTCGATCTGACGTGCGTAGGCGCCGAACTCCGAGCCGAGGCTCAGCGGCGTCGCATCCTGCAGATGGGTCCGGCCGATCTTCACGATGTCGGCAAACGCCAACGCCTTCGCCGCAAGCGCTGCCCGCAATTCCTCGAGCTGCGGGATGAGGCGGCGGTCGATCTCGATCGCGGCGGCGATGTGCATCGCGGTCGGGAAACTGTCGTTGGAGGATTGGCCGAGATTGACATGATCGTTCGGATGCACCGGTGTTTGAGCGCCGCGCTTGCCGCCCAACATCTCGTTGGCGCGATTGGCGAGTACCTCGTTCACGTTCATGTTGGTCTGCGTGCCCGAGCCGGTCTGCCACACCATGAGGGGAAACTCGTCGTCGTGTTGTCCGGCGATCACTTCGTCGGCGGCGGCCGTGATCGCATCGCCCAGCTTCCTGTCGAGTGCGCCGAGTTTCATGTTGGCGAGCGCCGAGGCTTTCTTTTGCACCGCGAGCGCGTGGATCAGCGCCAGCGGCATGTGCTCGCCGCCGATGCGGAAATTTTCGAGCGAGCGCTGAGTCTGCGCGCCCCAGAGCCGCGCGGCCGGCACCTCGACCGCGCCCATGCTGTCATGCTCGGTTCTCGTGGGTTCGGTGCGGGATTGGGCCATCGCTGCGTCCTCGTCTTGCTGCGCTGCGGCAAACGGATCGGCGATCTCTTTGTGCCAAAACGCCGCCGACCGCAACGCATTATTAAGAGTTTCGGGCCGACCCTGACAGGGTGGGGGATGGTTCTAAAACGATGGAGATAAAGCCTTGTCGCTCCATGACATCCTGAGAAAAGCGATCGAAACCCGGCATAGTGTCCGGATTATGGCAAATGGCCTCGTGCGCGAGGTTTGCCCGTTAGCGCTCGGCTACAAGGGCGCGCGGCAAAAGGTGCTGACCTTCCAATATCGCGGCGGCAGTGTCTCCGGTCTGGCGCCGGGGGGCGCTTGGCGCTGCTTCTTCATCGACGACATCACCTCGGCCGAGATCGTCGATGACGAGCCCTTCCATGTGGGTTCGCATCCGGTCGCCAAGACCGAGGCGAGCCTCGACTACGTCACCTGCGGGATGGGTGCGCGAACGCGAACCTACAACCACCTCGCGCCGCGGGGCGCGTAGGCGTGATCGCCGCGCCCTTCAGGGCACGATCAACTGAAAGACGCGGCGGGTCGGTTCGTCGCCCGGCGCGGTGATGACGCTGGCGAGTTTGGCACGCTGTTCGGGCTTGAGCGTCCTGACGAAATCCATCAATGCTGCCGAGGCTTCTTTTTGGAAAGCCTGTCGATTGGCTTCGATCTGACCGCCGAGGCGCGTGACGATCGCATCGTCGGGCGCGGGCTTGGCGATCTCGCCCCAGATCTGCTGCAGCAGGGGCTGGTTGGTTTCGCGCACGAAGCGGCCGCGCAGACGGATCACACGGACGAACTGATCGAAGGCAACGCGTTGATTGTCGTCGAGGTTGAGCGTCTGGCCGACGCGCTGGATGCGTTCGATCGGCGGCATCGGCCCGTGGAACGACATTTTGCTCCACACCAATCCGCCGATGAAGCAGACGTTGAGCGTGAGCGACAGGGCGAACGCGATCCAGAGCCACCGGCCGCGCCCGCCGGTCCGCTGGCCGGAATCCGCGATGCTGGTCATGTGCCGGAATCGTCGACGAGTGAATCGAGACTGGTCGGTGTGTCGAAGCTTTCCGTCGCGCCGGTCGCGACCACCTGCGGTGTCGCGAGACTGGCATAGGCGTCATTGCCCATCGCGAAGCCGCCCAGACTCGCCACGGCGAGGCTGGCGGCGATGCCGCTCCAGGCCAAGGCGTTGCGCCAGCGCGGTGCGGCTCGGCGCAGGTTCACGACATTGTTCGGCACCAGCGCGCTGGCTTGCGTCACGATCGTCGCGAAGGCGATGCGCGGCGGGTGGAGGGTCATGTCGCGCGCGGCGACCACGTCGTCGAGGGCGGCGGGGTGGAGCGCCAGCCAGGCCTCGACGGGCGCGGCTTCGGTTTCGCTGAGGCGGCCTTCGGCATAGGCCGCGAGAATCATGACATCGGGCTGGGGTACCGAATTCGCGGTACCAGAGTACCATCGCCGCCACAACGCTCGATCGCCTGCATCGTCCCCCAGTTCAACCATACGCTATCTCCTACTGTATTTTTTAGGCGCCGACGACGGTAACCATCCCCATAGGGCAAGCGGCTGACGCGATTAGCCTTTTTCCCGCTTCTCGAGCGCCGCGAAATGTTCGCGCAGCTTCAGCATGGCCTTGTGATGGGTGCTGCGCACGGTCTGCGGGTCGATCGCCAGCGATTTCGCGATCTCGGCGACGTCCATGTCGCGCTCGTAAATCAGCGCGACGATCAGCTTTTGCCGCGGCGACAGCAACTCGTCCGGCAGGCGCAGTTTCTCGACCGGCTCGTCCGTAACGGCGAAGGCGATCTCGGGCACCGAATCGATCGGCGTGACCGGCGGCGTCCGTCGGCGCTGCATGTCGCGGGCGGTGCTGCGCGCGACGATAGTGAGCCAGGTCGACAACCCGGCGCGCGTCGCGTCGTAGGATTTGAGCAGACGGTAATCGTTGCGGCAGAGGCGGGTGAAGACCTCCTGCACCATATCCTCGAGTTCGGTGCCCGGCCGCGCCGGTCCGCGCACGGCCGACAGAATGAGACCGGCATAGCGGCGGACGAAGAGGTCCCAGGCCGCCTTGTCGCCCCGACACAATGCCGCGAGGTCGATGTCGTCTGCCACCGATCAACCCTTCCCGCTCTTCAACGGGCGGCGGGATGGTCTATTCCGTTTGGGCGCCTTGCCGGCGTCGCGCCGCAGCGCCGCGTTGTAGGCGCTCGCCGCCCACTGCGCCAATTGCTCGGGCTCTTCCAGCGCGTCGGGCGGCGCCTCGTGATAGGGCAGGGTGATGTGGCCCTTGCCGGGCCGGAACGGCTTGGTGCCGGCGGCTTCGAATTCGCCGCGGTTGATGTCGTCGGTGCGCAGATAAAGCGCGTCGTGCGAGATGATCGCGAACACGGTCTCGCCGCGATAGAGCGCATGGCCGCCGAAGAGCCGGCGCACCGACACCGGCGCCCAGGCATGAAGCTGTTCCGTGACGAAGCGAACGAAGTCGGGGAGCGCCCGCTCCGCGCGGCCCGAACGCGTCGGCTCAGCCAAAGAAATCGTTGCCCTTGTCGTCGATGACGATGAAGGCCGGGAAGTCCTCGACCTCGATCCGCCAGATCGCTTCCATGCCGAGTTCGGGATATTCGATCGTCTCGATCTTCTTGATGCAATCCTGCGCGAGGCGCGCGGCGGGGCCGCCGATCGAGCCGAGATAGAACCCGCCGTATTTCTTGCAAGCGTTGCGCACTTCGGCGCCGCGATTGCCCTTGGCGAGGGTCACGAAGCTGCCGCCCGCCGCCATGAACTGATCGACATAGGAATCCATGCGGCCGGCGGTGGTCGGACCGAACGAGCCCGAGGCCATGCCTTTGGGCGTCTTGGCGGGGCCGGCGTAATAGATCGCGCTGTCTTTCATGTATTGCGGCAAGCCCTTGCCGCGATCCAGACGCTCTTTCAGTTTCGCATGCGCGATGTCGCGCGCGACGATCAAGGGCCCGGTGAGCGCCAACCGCGTCTTGATCGGATAACGCGACAGGGTTTCGCGAATCTCGCTCATCGGGCGGCTCAGATCGATCTTCACCACCTCGCCGGCGAGATTGCTCTCAGCGTGATCGGGCAGGTACTGCGCCGGGTTCACCTCGAGTTCCTCGAGGAACACGCCCTTGGCGTTGATCTTGCCGAGAATCTGGCGGTCGGCCGAGCACGACACGCCGATGCCGATCGGCACGCTGGCGCCGTGACGCGGCAGACGAATCACGCGCACGTCGTGACAGAAATATTTTCCGCCGAACTGCGCGCCGATGCCCATCGCGCGGGTCAGGCCCAACACGGCCTGCTCGAATTCGCGGTCGCGGAAGGCATGTCCGTTCTTGGCGCCTTCGCCGGGCAGCGTGTCGAGATAACGCGTGCTGGCGAGCTTCACCGTCTTCAAATTCATCTCGGCCGAAGTGCCGCCGATCACGATCGACAGGTGATAGGGCGGGCAGGCGGAGGTGCCGAGGGTGCGCACCTTCTCGTCGATGAATTTCAGCAACGCCTCGCGATTGAGGATCGCCGGCGTCTGTTGGAACAGGAAGGTCTTGTTGGCCGAGCCGCCGCCCTTGGCGATGAAGAGGAATTTGTACTCGTCGCCTTCCTCGGCATAGAGGTCGATCTGCGCGGGAAGATTGTCGCCGGTGTTGACCTCGTTGAACATGCTGAGCGCGGCCTGCTGGCTGTAGCGCAGATTGGTTTCGGTGTAGGTGCGGCGGATGCCCGCCGACAAGGCGGCCGCGTCGCCGCCGCCGGTCCACACGCGTTGGCCCTTCTTGCCCATGACGATCGCGGTGCCGGTGTCCTGGCACATCGGCAGGACCTTGCCCGCCGCGATGTTCGCATTCTTCAAAAGATCGAAGGCGACGAACTTGTCGTTGGGCGAAGCCTCGCTATCGTCGAGGATGTTGCGCAATTGTTGAAGATGGCCGGGGCGCAGCAGATGCGCGCAATCGATGAAGGCCTGGCCCGCCAACAGCGTCAGCGCTTCGGGCGCGATCGTGGTGACCTTGGAACCGTTGAAGTCGGCGGTGCCGACATGATCGCTGGTGAGTTTGCGATAGGGCGTCGCGTCCTCGCCCAGCGGGAAAAGTTCGTGAAATTCTTGATCGCTCATGATTTCCGTCTTGGCTCGGATTGTCGATGGGATGGGCATCGTGCGCCCTTCGACAGGCTCAGGGTGAGGAAGATTTTTAATGCCCGCGAAAACCGATCCTCAGCCTGAGCCTGTCGAAAGCCGCGCCGCTATTTCTTGCGGAAACTGTCGAGGGCGACTACCTCGCCGGTTTTCGGCGTCTTGTCGGCGTCGCTGTCTTTTTTGTCTTTCTTGTCGTCGCGCTTCGGGCTCGGCGCGGCGGTGACGGGCACGCCGTCGCCGGGCTGGAACTGAAGGCCGAATTTGACCGACGGGTCGGTGAAGGCGGTCACCGCGTCGAACGGGATGTTGAGCCGCTCGGGACGATTGGCGAACGAGAGGGTCACGGAGAAGCGGTCTTCGAGCACCTCGAGATCCCAGTACTGGTGCTCGAGCACGATGGTCATCTCGTCGGGATATTGCTCGACCAGGCTGTCGGGAATTTTCAGGCCCGGGAAGTGGGTCTTGAAGGTGACATAGAAATGATGCGTCCCCGGCAGGCCGTTGGTCGCCGCAAGGGTCATGGCCTCGCGCACCACGCCGCGCAAAGCCGCCTCGACCATCTTGTCGTATCGCAGCATATCTTTCGTCAACACGCCCCTCCCGGCGACTCGAATAAGTGGGGGGCTTCTGTTGCCCGGTGCCCCCCGGACCGCGAGTTACCTTAAGCTTTTATTCCCGTGAGGGAATTAGGCCGCGAGTGCCTCAGGTGCGATGTTATCGTTCGCACTTAGGTTTTGACCCGATAACGGCGGTATCATGCCGGGCGACAGCTAACACCTTTACCACGCACGTCGATCCTGGTTCGCCCCCACAGGGTTAGAAAGAGAGTGGTGGAGGCGCCGGGTACTGCCCCCGGGTCCGTAACGCTTATTTCATGCGCCGTGTATCGCCATAGTCGGTTGCCCGACCCCCTGAATATAGGCCGTTTCTCTTAAGAGACAACGGAGGGTTGGCGAATCGCAAAATCGCGCTCCGAGTCGGTCTTGGAGCCGGGAGAGGGCACGGGCTAGAGTGCCGCTCATGCCGATCAAACCCGAAGAAAAAGCCGAAATCGAAGCCGCGCGCGACCACGCGGCGACCACCCGCCGCGCCACCGTGCCGGCGCTCGAGGAAATCCTGTTTCAGCCCTTGTCGGTGCTGGATCACGGATTCGTTCGCGTCATCGACTACATGGGCGACGATTCGGCGGTGGTGCAGGCCGCGCGCGTCTCCTACGGCAAGGGCACCAAGCGGGTGAGCGAGGATCGCGGCCTGATCCAGTATCTGATCCGGCACCGGCACACGACGCCGTTCGAGATGTGCGAGATCAAATATCATGTGAAGCTGCCGATCTTCGTGGCGCGGCAATGGATCCGCCATCGCACCGCGAACGTGAACGAATATTCCGCGCGCTATTCGATCCTCGACAACGAGTTCTACATCCCGTCGCCCGAACACCTTGCCGTGCAATCGACCAGCAACCGCCAGGGCCGCGGCGATTCATTGCCGCCCGACGAGGCGGCGCGCGTGCTCGACCTGCTGCGCGAGGACGCCAACCGCTCCTATCGCGACTACGCCTACATGCTCAACGAGGATGAGAGCGGCAAGACCGTCGACGAGAACCGCTCGGGCCTCGCGCGCGAACTGGCGCGGATGAACCTGTCGCTCAATTTTTATACCCAGTGGTATTGGAAGACCGATCTCCACAATCTGCTGAACTTCCTGTCGCTGCGCGCCGACGCGCACGCGCAATACGAAATCCGCGTCTATGCCGACGCGATGATCGGCACGCTCGAACGCTGGGTCCCGCTCTGCGCCGAAGCCTTCCGCCAATACCGCGTCGGCGGCGCGCAGCTTTCCGCCAACGCGCTGAACGTGGTCAAAAAGATGCTGGCGGGCGAGGCGATCGACCAGCCGGCAAGCGGCATGTCGAAGCGCGAATGGGGCGAGTTGATGCAGGTGTTGGGGCGACAAATTTAGGTGACGAAAGTCATCGTTGTTTTGGATCCGGATTTTGGTGAGCGGCTGATGCAAGTGCTGCTCGGTACGGCGGTCTGGATTGTCGACTCACCCGTGAACGGACCAATCGCGCGACAACATCGGAAACAATTTCCGGCCGACTGCCATTCGACGAGTATTACAGTGTTCAAATCAACGGCGGGTCGTTTGCGAGAAGATACGTTTCTCGATGAATTTTCGACGATCGATCTTCATCACGGACGCTACTCATCCGATCCGCCCTATTCGCAGATTGAAATTTTTGGAGCGGCGCCGACCCCTGAGATTGAGTCGGCGCTTGCCGAAAAGGGGTTTGTAATCTCAGCGGCGACCGGCGATGGGTTTATTGCGACACGAAAAGCTTAGTTGCGAATTTACAGAGACATACACGCGGCGCGCGGATTGACCTCGCGAGCGATCCTTTTGCCCGATGCCGCGACGACGATCTTGAGATCGTAATTCGTTTGCAGGTTCATCCAGAACTGGGCACTGGTGCCAAAGAATCGGGCGAGGCGTAACGCGGTTTCGGCGGTGACGCTGCGCCGTCCGGCCAGGATTTCGGTGACGCGATTGGTAGGCACCTTGATCTTCGCCGCGAAAGTGTTGGCCGAAAGTTCAATCTCGTTCAACTCGTCGCTTAGAATCTTTCCGGGATGTACCGGTAGTTTGTCGCCAACAGTTTGATCAATGGTGATTGCAGATTTTGGCACGTTCGGCTCCTGCTCTGACCCAGCGGAAGTATATTCGCCGCTGGGCACTGATCCTGACGGTGTGTTGATCGACCAGTCGGCTGTCGGCAAGTCGAGGTACGCTTGGCAAGTTTATGCAGGTGCTGGGACGGAAAGTACGACTAGCCTATTTATAGTTGATTCGCTAAAATCCCCACATTTATAGGTTGAGTAATCAAGATAAATAATGTGCCAAAGTCGGCCAATCTGATCGATGCTGGAGGGGGACAGTGATTGAAGATGAAACGCTAGAACTTTGTCTGCAGGTAAGGCAAAGCGTCAAAGATCTTTTCCACATAACGTATGACGGAACATACGAGTGGGAAAACGGAACCTATTTCTCACTTTATGTTCGTCCGTCAAAACGAGTCCGGGCAATTTTGTCCGTGGAACGCGAACTCCTGATACTCGGAAACGTATACGCGGATCAGCAAGCTCGAACAATCGCGTGCGCGCGCCAGATAATCAAAGATTCGAAAGGCAGGCTAGAGCCGCATTTATTTTTTATTGTTCACAAGGACCCTAGAGGTAACTCGAAACTCAAGAACTGGGGGCGTGAGTTTCATGTATCGGTAATACCAATTTACGCGGGTACTGAGCAGCTCCCCACAGGACAGGATTTTGAAAGACTTCTGGCATACGAATTTTTTTCGCAAGACCCATTTGATGTAACGGGTCCGGTGGTTACCGACGCCCAATTTTTTGGTCGCCGCACCGAAGCGCAAGAGTTAGCACGGAAGTTACAGTCAGGCCAAATACGCGCTTGTTTTGGCATTCGTAAAATTGGAAAGACATCGATCTTGCATAGAGTGTTGCAAGATATGGATGCAAATTTCGACGCAATCACGATTTTTATCGATTGTTCGCAGGACGGCATATTCCAGCTTCGTTCTCATAGTCTGTTGCTGTCGATCGCTCACACGATTGATGCCGCCATGAGAACGAAGGCAGCTACCCTAGAATTACTTCCTGCACCCGGAAATATGACTCTCGAGGAAGCTTCGCGCGCGCTAATTGCTGGGGTGGAGCAGGTACGTAAGCCCTTAGTCATTATGTTTGATGAGGTAGATTATATAACCCCGGCAAGTCCTGTAGCGCCGCATTGGAAGAGCGATTTTATCGACTTTTGGCGGAATATGCGTGCCGCGTATCAAGCGGCAATGCGCACCGATCGTAAGCTCTCGATTGTAGTGTCCGGCGTCTCAAGTAAATGGTTCGCTGTCGAATCGATCGACGGAATTGAGAATGCTGCACTAGCGTTCGTTCCTGAAGAATATCTTAGCCCTTTGCCACGAGGGGCAGCTGTTGCGATGATTAGAAGTATGGGGCCTTTGGCCGGCCTCAACTTCGATGAGGCGTCTGCAGAGCGGGTCGCCTCAACATGTAGTGATTTGCCATTTTGGATTCGGAAGGCGTGTGCATTCTTGCACGCAAGGATAGATGCCTCCGCTAGACCACTAAGACCGGTTGCTGCCGACGTGGCGTCTGCATTGTCCGATTTCATACGGGATGAAGGTGCGGCAATGGCGCAGGTGGCGCTACAGCATCTTTTCCGAGTTTATCCGGAACTGCGAGGAGCAGCCTTAGAAGCGCTGAACAATCAGTTCGGGAACATTAAACCTTCTGTGATGAGAGTGCTTTTTAAGTACGGCTTGGTAACGGCAGACGGCAAGAAAATTTCGGGAGAAATGGTGGAATCGGGTCTGCGCCTTGTATTCGAAGAAGGCGGGAATCTGGAAGCGGTGAGTCCTCCCGAAGTTGATGCAAATACGCAACAACGACTGG
This sequence comes from uncultured Rhodospirillales bacterium, assembly GCA_903828515.1. Classification (GTDB taxonomy): domain Bacteria; phylum Pseudomonadota; class Alphaproteobacteria; order ATCC43930; family CGMCC-115725; genus CAIKMD01. The sequence continues at coordinate 913,504 of CAIKMD010000006.1, forward strand.
CGCTAGAGATAAGTGAGTGGGCCGAAGAGTTGCAAACCATCGGACGCCGTAGAAATCTCATTGAGCGCAAACTTCGTGAGTTCGTAGCGAATTTTCTGCGCTTCTCGTCGCTTAATGCTCCGGACGGGCCCAGTGCAAAAGATCGAATTCTTGCCACTCTTCTTCCCAGGAGACGCGATGAAGTCGCAGGGTTGCCGTTAGATGAGTTGGTACAAAAACTATACTGGTTGGATTTGAAGGCGATCATTAGTCGCGAATGGAGTGTGTTTGGTCGCATATTTAATGATCGCGTCCGGATGACTGAAAATTTTGATCTGATAAATGACCGACCTGACGCCCACGCTAAAAATATTGATTATGCCGATGTCGCGCTTTACCGGCGTACACTCGCGTGGTTTGAAGAAAAACTGCAACGCATTGATGCTTAACGCGATCGATAGCGTTAACGCTATCGGGGAGGATCACATGTTCACCGTCCTGTCGCGCACCGCGACCGCTGCTTTTGCCGTCTCACTCGCACTCGCCGCCGCGCCCGCTCTCGCGGCCGACGACACCTACGACATGCACATCGTCATCCCGCTCACCGGCGGCGGGGCGTTTCTCGGCAAGGCCGAGCAGGATGCGATCAACGTTGCGGCCAAGGTCATCAACGAGGCCGGCGGCATTCACGGCAAGAAACTCACTCCGGTCTTTCACGACGATCAGTCGAGCCCGCAGGTCGCGGTGCAATTGACCACCGACGTGATCGCGCTGCATCCGGCGGTGATGCTGGGCTCGACTGTCTCGCAGCTCTGCAACGCGCAAGCGCCGCTCATCAAGGACGCGGGGCCGGTGATGTGGTGCTTCTCGCCGAGCATCCGCGCGGAGGTGGGCGGTTACGAATTCACCTCGCAGATCGACAGCCACGATCAGCAGCGCGCGCTGCTGACCTATTTCCGCGACAAGGGCTGGAAGCGCGTCGCGCTGATCACGACGTCGGATTCCTCGGGCCAGGATGCCGAGGCCAACGTCACGGCGATGATGAAGGAGCCCGACTTCAAGGATATGACGCTGGTGGCCGATGCGCATTTCGCGCCCGGCGACGTGACCGTCTCGGCGCAGATCGAGACGATCCGCGCCGGCAATCCGCAGGCGATCGTGAGCTGGGCGACCACCGCGGCCGGCGGCACCGTGTTTCGCGGCCTGAAACAGGCGGGTATCGACCTGCCGACCGCGGCTTCGGGATCGAACCAGACCGTCCAGCAGATGACCGATTATGCCGCGTTCCTGCCGAGCCAGGTCTATTTCGGGGTCGGCGAATGGGCGGCCAACGGCGATCCGCGTCTGTCGGTCGCGCCGGAGGTGACGGCCCAGCAAAAGCTGTTCTTCGCCAGCATGAAGACGATCGGCGTTTACCCCGATAGCGGGTACGAGCTCGGCTGGGAGCCGATCCGGCTCGTCGCCGACGCCCTGAACAAGCTGCCGGCGGGGGCGGATGCCAAGGCTTTGCACGAATTCCTGATCAACTGGCAGGGCCATGTCGGCGCCGAGGGGCAATACGACTTCAAAAAGACCCCGCAACGCGGTTTGAACATCGATAACGCCATCGTCGTGCGCTGGGACGGGACCAAGAAGGAATGGCACCTGGTCAGTAATCTGCGTGGCAGTCCAATCGAGTAGCGGGGGGAGGGCCACTTGTGAATGGCCCCCCAATCCGCCATATAGAGGGTAATCAGTTTCTGCTTCGGCACTTGCCGACCGCCGCTTCGGGCGCTTCTTCAAGATTCCATGAGGCCGACAACTGCATCACCTCGCGCGTCGCGCGAGGTGCGTTTCACGTTTACGGAGGCCTTCATGGCTACGGGTACTGTTAAGTGGTTCAACGCTCAAAAGGGTTACGGCTTCATCCAGCCGGACACGGGCGGCAAAGACGTTTTCGTTCATATTTCCGCCGTCGAGCGGGCCGGCCTCGGCTCCCTCAATGAGGGCCAGAAGGTGACCTACGACATCGCGCGCGATCGCGGCAAGGAAGCCGCCGCGAATCTTCAGCTCTCGGGCTGACGACAGCATTGGGCGTCGGCCCGGCGGCAACCCCGTCGGGCCGAGGCTTTTTTCTTTAAGCGATTTTTTTTAGGGAGCTTTCATGCAGGTCTTCGTCCGCGACAACGATGTCGGCGCCGCCTTGCGCGTGCTCAAGAAGAAGCTCCAGCGCGAGGGCACGTTTCGCGAAATGAAGCGCCGGCGTTCGTTCGAAAAGCCGTCGGAACGCCGCACTCGCGAAAAGGCCGAAGCGGTTCGCCGTCATCGCAAGGCGATGAGGAAGCGTCTCGAGCGCGAGGGTTACTAGTCCATGGCCCTCATGCACAAATTCAAGACCGGCCAGCGCGTCACGCTCGCGGCCCCGGCGCGCATCGGCGCCGATCGCCCGGAAACCTTCGAAGTGATCCGCCTGCTGCCCGAAGAGCGCGGCATCCATCACTATCGTCTGAAGTCCGCCGTCGACGGCCATGAGCGCGTCGCGAGCGAAGGCGAACTGGTCAAGTTCGGCTGAGCCGGGCTTCGTTCTAAAGCGCTGTACGCTTCAATCTGATCGCCAGACCGTTAGCGGTTTGGATAAGCGCCGTGCGCCCTTCGACAAGCTCAGGGTGAGGCGATTTTCTTAATGCCCTCGAAAATTTATCCTCAGCCTGAGCCTGTCGAAGGCCGCACAATGTTGATGCAGCCACTCTTATGAGGCGGTCGCGTTAGGGCGCGTAGCCCTTGAGGAAGAGGTCGACCGCAGCGGTGACCGTCTTGTCCAGTGCCGCCTGCAAATCGTCCCCACTATCGAGCCCCAGCAGGCCGCGCAGATAGATGTCGTCGCGCAGCAGCGCGAAGAACTGATTGGCCGCGCGGTTGGTGTCGGGGATCGCGAGCTTGCCGGTGGCGCAGACGCGGTCGAGATAGCCGGTGAGGGCGAGGCGCGACGCGTTGGGCCCGTTCTCGAAAAAGATCTGCGCAATTTCCGGGAAGCGCATCGCTTCGGCGATGACGATGCGCTGCATCGCGCCCTTCTCGGCCAGCAGGCCGATATAGGAGCGGCCGAGTTCGAGCAGGACGCCGCGCGCGTCGTCGGCCGGGCGGTCGCTGAGTTCGCTTTTGACCCAGCTCATCGCGCAATCCGCCCGCATCATGCCGGCGAAGAGTTCGGCCTTGTCGGCGAAGTGGGAATAAATGGTGGCCTTGGACACGCCGGCGCGCTTGGCGATTTCGTCCATGCTGACCGAGCCGAAGCCGCGGCTCAGGAACAGCTCGTAGGCTGCCCGCTCGATCGCCTCGAATTTGGGCGAGCGCGCAACCTCGGTGGGTCGTTCTTTCGTCTCGGTTTCCATGCCCAGCATCCCGTGCCGTTTTCGTTCTCAACTCAAGATAGCATTCCGGCGGCGGATTTCCAGACTAAACTGAACGGTTCAGTTTTCTCTTGACGGGCATCCCGCAGCGCACCATATTGAACTGAACCGTCCAGTTTAGTTTTCTTAAGGTTTGCGAGGCCGCCCATGTCCAAGAAGCTTCTGATTGCCGGCGTTGCCGCTGTCGCCATTCTCGCCGGAGGCGGTTTCGGCCTCCATTGGTGGAGCGTCGGCCGGTTCATCGAAACGACCGACAACGCCACGGTGGAAAGCGACATCTCGATCGTCAGCCCGAAAGTGGTGGGTTACGTCCGTGAGGTCCGGGTCGATCACAACCAGCCGGTTCATGCCGGCGACGTGGTGGCGGTTCTCGACGATCGCGATTTCATCGCCCGGGTCGCCCAGGCGCAGGCCGCGCTCGACGCGCAGCGCTCGGCGATCGACACCATCGACAGCCAGGTTCTTCAGCAGCAGGCGATGATCGCCCAGGCGGACTCCACGGTGGCGAGCGCGCAGGCCGATCTGGCGCTGACGCAGCGCACGCTCGGCCGCGACCGCAGCCTTCAGACGACCGGCGTGGTGTCGAGCCAGACGCTCGACGGCACGATCGCGAACGATCGCAAGGCGAGTGCCGCGCTGACCCGCGCCAATGCCGGCGTCGCCGCCGAACACAGCAAGCTTCCGGTTCTCGCCGCGCAACGCGCGACGGCCGTGGCCCAACTCGCGCAGCTTCAGGCCGCGCTCGATCTCGCGCGGATCGATCTCGACAACACGGTGATCCGCGCGCCGATCGACGGCGTGGTCGGCAATCGCAGTGTCGAGGTCGGGCAACTCGTGCGGGTCGGCGGGCCGCTCCTGTCGGTGGTGCCGCTGCGCTCCGTCTATATCGTCGCCAATTTCAAGGAGACGCAGATCGCGTCGATGCATGCCGGCCAATCGGTGACCATCGCGGTCGATGCGTTTCCCGGCCACCCGGTGATCGGGCGGGTCGACAGTTTCGCGCCGGCCAGTGGTTCGGAGTTCAGCCTGCTGCCGCCCGAGAACGCGACCGGCAATTTCACCAAGATCGTTCAGCGCGTTCCCGTGCGCATCACCCTGGCGAAGGACGAGCCGCTGCTCGGCCGGTTGCGGCCGGGCCTCTCGGTCGAGGCATCGGTCGATACCCGCACCGGTACGCCGGTGCTCGGCCTCGTCGGCGCGGCGCAGGCCGCCGAACCGTCACAATCGGAGTAACGGCGGTGGACGGTTCGACCGCGACGATCGACGCCGATCTCACCAAGGCGCCGCCGGCCTGGTCGCCGGCTCCGGTGCGCGCGTTGAACTTCCGCGTCTGGTTCAGTTACGCGGTCACGCTGGTCGGCATGTTCATGGCGCTGCTCGATGTGCAGATCGTCTCGAGCAGCCTCGCCGAACTGCAGGCCGGTCTCTCGGCCAGCCCCGACGAAATCGGCTGGGTGCAGACCTCGTACCTGATGGCCGAAGTCGTGATGATCCCGCTCTCGGGTTATCTCTCGCGCATGATGGGCACGCGGCTGTTGTTCACGCTGTCGGCGCTCGGCTTCACCCTGATGAGTCTCGCGTGCGCGCAAAGCGAGAGCCTTGGCTCGATGATCCTGTTTCGTGCCGCGCAGGGGTTTCTCGGCGGCGCGATGATCCCGACGGTGTTCTCGGTCGCCTTCGGCTTGTTCCCGGCGGAGAAGCGCGCGCTGGTCAGCACGCTCGCCGGGCTGGTCGCGACGATGGCGCCGACGCTCGGGCCGACCATCGGCGGCTATCTGACCCAGACGCTCGACTGGCATTGGCTGTTCCTCATCAATGTCGGACCCGGCCTGGCGGTCGCGCTGGCGGCGTGGCTCGCGATCGATTTCGACCGGCCGAACTGGTCGCTGCTGCGCGGCTTCGATATCGCCGGCTTCGTGCTGATGGCCGGGTTTCTCGGGCCGCTCGAATATGTCCTCGAAGAGGGGCCGCGCTACGATTGGCTCAGCGACGGGACGGTGCTGATCGCTGCCGTGATCGGCGTGACCTGCGGCATCGGCTTCTTCTGGCGGGTGTTCACCGCGCGCGAGCCGATCGTCGATCTGCGCAGTTTCACCGATCGCAATTTCGCAGTCGGCACGCTCTATAGCTTCGTCATCGGCATCGGGTTGTACGGCGCGATCTATCTGGTGCCGGCTTATCTCGCGCGGGTGAAAGGCTTCAACAGCCTCGAGATCGGCGAGATGATGGCGATCACCGGCATCTTCCAGTTCATCTCGGCGCCGATCGCCGGCGCGCTGGCGAAAAAGGTCGATCCGCGCCTGATGCTGGGCGCCGGCTTCGTCATGTTCGCCGTCGCGGTCTATATCAACGCCGGGCTCACCGTCGATTGGAGCTACCGCGAATTCTTCCTGCCTCAGGCGCTGCGCGGCTTCTCGATCATGCTGTGCTTCGTGCCGATCAATACGCTGGCCTTGGGTACCTTGCCGCTATCGAAGCTCAAGAACGCGAGCGGACTCTATAATCTCTCGCGCAATCTCGGCGGCGCGATCGGTCTCGCGCTGATCAACACGATGCTGATCGACCGCATGCAGTTCCATTGGAACCGGCTGGCCGAAGGGATGCGGCTGTCGCGCGCGCCGGTCGACGATTTCATCACCAACATGACGGCCAAGCTCGGCGACACCGCGGTCGGCGATCCGACGCTGGCGGCGACCAAGCGGCTGGCGGGGCTCGTCGCCCGCGAGGCGATGGTGTTGAGCTTCGCCGATTGCCTGCTGGCGATCGCCGCCGCGTTCATCCTCGCGTTGCTGCTCTTGCCGCTGGTGCGCAAGCCGGGCCAGACCGCCGCGGGCGGGCACTGAGCGAGTTCTATTCGACGACGATCTTCGGCGCGGCGCGCTGCTTGGCGCCGAGCATTTCCCAGATGCGCGTGGCGATCCGGCGATAGACCTGGGCGTGCTCGCTCTGCGGCTGGGCGATGACGATCGGCGTGCCGGCGTCCGACGTCTCGCGGATCGCGATGTCGAGCGGCACTTCGCCCAAGAACTCGACGCCGAGCTTGTCCGCTTCGAGATGCGCGCCGCCATGGCTGAAGATGTCGCTGCGCTCGCCGCAATGCGGACATTTGAAGTAGCTCATGTTCTCGATGAAGCCGAGGACCGGCACGTCGACCTTCTTGAACATGGCAAGGCCGCGCCGCGCGTCGAGCAGCGCGATGTCCTGCGGCGTCGAGACGATCACCGCGCCGGCAAGCGGGACCTGCTGCGCCATCGTCAATTGCGCGTCGCCGGTGCCGGGCGGCATGTCGACCACCATGACGTCGAGCTCGCCCCAGTTCACGTCGCGCAACATCTGCTGCAAGGCGCTCATCACCATCGGCCCGCGCCAGATCATCGGCGTGTCCTCGGGCACGAGGAAGCCGATCGACATGCACTTGATCCCGTGCGCGCGCATCGGCTCGAGGATCTTGCCGTCGGCCGTCGCCGGTTTGCCCGAGATGCCGAGCATGCGCGGCACTGACGGCCCATAGATGTCGGCGTCGAGCACGCCGATCTTGAGGCCGAGCGATTCAAGCCCGAGCGCCAGGTTGACCGCGGTGGTCGATTTGCCGACGCCGCCTTTGCCCGAGGCGACAGCGATGAAGAATTTGACGCCGGGCGCCAGCGGCTTTTGCGGCGCCTGGCCGCGGCCCGGTGCTGGATGCGCGTGACCCGGTGCGGCCGCTTGCGGCGCGCGCACCGGCGCGGCGCCTTGTGCCTTCTCGGCGGTGAGCACCGCCGTCACCGACAGCACACCGGGCAACGCCTCGACGGCTTTTTCGGCCTGGCGCCGCAAGGGCTCCAAATTCGGCGCGCGCGCGCGATCGACCTCGATCGCGAAAGCGACATGACCCTCGCGCAACTGCACGCCCTGAATCATACCAAGCGCGACGATGTCCTTGCCCTTGTCGGGATCGATCACGCGAGCCAGCGCGCCGAGTATGTCCTTCTCGGAAACACCGCTCATGCCGTCTTCCTTTTCACTATGCCGCCCATCCTTGACAATAAGAGACGCCAAGCGCCATGCATAGCGCACACAACAAGGATCAAGCGATGTCTTGGAACCAGGGAGGCGGCGGTGGCGGTCCGTGGGGCGGCGGTGGCGGTGGCCCCGGCGGTCCGTGGGGCGGCGCCGGCGGTGGCGGTAATTTCCGCCCGCCCAATTTCGAGGATTCGTTGCGTCGCTTGCAGGATCTCCTGCGCCGCATCCTGCCGGGCGGCGGTGCGCCGCTGGGTGGCGGCAAGGGCTGGCTGCTCGGCTTCGCGGTCATCCTGGCGCTCTGGGTAGCGAGCGGCATCTATCGCGTCGATCCCGATCAACAAGGCGTGGTGCTGCGCTTCGGCGCTTACGACCGCTTTGCCAATCCGGGCCTCAACTTCCATCTGCCCTGGCCGATCGAGGAAGCGCTGACGCCGACGGTGACGCGGATCAATCGCGTCGAGGTCGGTTATCGCGCCAGCCTGCAGCTCGGCCGCACCGGCAGCATCTCGCAGGTCCCCGAGGAATCGCTGATGCTGACCGGCGACGAGAACATCGTCGACATCAACTTCTCGGTGTTCTGGCTGGTCAAGGATTCGAAGTCCTATCTCTTCAACATCCGCAATCCCGAACTGACCGTGAAATCCGCGGCCGAGAGCGCGATGCGCGAAGTCATCGGTCATACCGAGATCGCCAGCGCGCTCGCCGAGGGCCGCGGCAAGGTGGAGATCGATACGCAGAACCTGCTCCAGGAAATTCTCGACGCCTATGGCGCCGGCATCGGCGTGACCCAGGTTCAGCTTCAGAAAGTCGATCCGCCGGGTCCGGTGATCGACGCCTTCCGCGACGTGCAGAGCGCCAAGATCGACATGCAGCGCCTCGTCAATGAAGCGCAGTCCTACGCCAACAACATCGTGCCGGTCGCGCACGGCGACGCCTCGCGCGTCGATCAGGAGGCACAGGCCTATCGCGCGCAGATCGTCCTGCAGGCGCAGGGCGATGCGTCGCGGTTTCAATCCGTCTATGCCGCCTATCAGGCATCGCAGGACGTGACCGCCCGCCGTCTCTATATCGAGACGATGGAAAGCATCCTGAAGAACACCAACAAGGTGCTGATCGACCGCACGGCATCGGGGACAGGCGTGTTGCCCTATCTCAATCTGCCCGCGTTGCCCGCGACCCGTCCGGCGGGAACGCCCGCACCGGCGGCGGCGCCCACGGGTGCGCTCGTGCCTGCACCAGCCCCAGGAGGCCAGCGATGAATTCGCGCACGCTTGGCGTGATCGGCGGCGGCGCCGTCGTTCTCCTGATCGTTCTCTACTCGGTCTTTTTCACCGTGCAGCAGACCCAGATCGCGCTGGTGCTGCAATTCGGCAAGACGGTGCGCGTGATCGAGGAACCCGGCCTCCAGATGAAGTGGCCGCTCATTCAAAATGTCGTGATCTACGATCGCCGGATTCTCGATTACGAACCGCCGGCGGAAGAAGTGATCGCCTCGGACCAGAAGCGTCTCGTGGTCGACACCTATGCGCGGTTCAAGATCACCAATCCGCTGCTGTTCTATCAATCGGTCGGCACCGAGATCGTGGCCGACGCGCGTCTCGGCTCGATCATCAGCGCGTCGCTGCGCCGGGTCGTCGGCAATGTCGAGCTGCAGGCGGTGATCTCCGATCAGCGCGCCAACATCATGCGCCAGATCCGCGACGAGGTGAACGGTCAGGCCAAGGGCTTCGGCATCGACGTCGTCGACGTGCGGCTGCGCCGCGCCGATCTGCCGACCGAGAACGAGCAGGCGATCTACGAACGGATGAAGACCGAACGCCAGCGCGAGGCCGCGCAATATCGCGGCCAGGGCGCCCAGCAGGCACAGCAGATCCGCGCCGATGCCGACCGGCAACGCGTCGAGATTCTCGCCGACGCGCAAAAACAGGCTCAGATTCTGCGGGGCCAGGGCGATTCCGAAAGCATCAAGACCTATGCCACGGCCTACAACCAGGACCCGGCCTTCTTCTCGTTTTATCGCTCGTTGCAGGCCTATCGCGAGGCGTTGACCGGGGCCGGCACAACGTTGGTGCTCAACCCGGATAGCGAGTTCTTCAAATACCTCGAAGCAGGTCCGGCGGGCGCGACCGGGGCGGGACCGCGACGGTGACGAGCTTCTCCCCACGGCCGCTGGCGAGTCGTGCTATAGTTTTTTAGACTTCGCCGCCGCACCCGTTTGTCCGAGGGAGAACCGTTCGTGAACCGGGCCACGCCCCGCCTGATCGTATCGTCGTGCGCCGCCACCAGGCGCGTCCTGCTCGCCGCGGGTTTCGTTGCCGCCATCGTCCTGCCGTTGGGCCTTTCGGCCCAGGCAGCGGGCGGTCCCGGTCCCGAGGGTTTTGCCGACCTAGCGCAGAAACTCCTGCCGGCGGTCGTGAATATCTCGAGCACCCAGACGATCAAGCCCGACCAGACCAAGCCGCAACCGGGCCAGCGCCAGAGCCAGCGGGGCGGACAGGGTCAGGGCGATCCGGGCGACAACAGCCTCGGTCCCGACGTGCCGCAATTCCCGCCGGGCTCGCCGTTCGAGCAGTTCTTCAAGGATTTCCTCGACCGCAACGGCCAGGGCCAGGGCCGCAACGCGCTGCCGCGTCAGCAGACGTCGCTGGGCTCGGGCTTCATCATCGATCCGTCCGGTCTCGTCGTGACCAACAACCACGTCATCGACGAAGCCGACGAGATCACGGTGACGCTGCAGGACGACACCAATTTCAAGGCCGAGCTGGTCGGCCGCGACGTCAAGACCGATCTCGCGCTGCTGCGCATCAAACCGAGCAAACCGTTGCCCTCGGTCAAATTCGGCGACAGCGATCAGACGCGGGTCGGTGATTGGGTGCTGGCGATCGGCAATCCGTTCGGGCTGGGCGGCTCGGTGACGGCGGGCATTCTTTCGGCCCGCGCGCGCGAGATCAACGCCGGCCCTTATGACGATTTCCTGCAGACCGATGCCTCGATCAATCGCGGCAATTCGGGCGGGCCGATGTTCAACCTGGCCGGCGACGTGATCGGCATCAACACCGCGATCTATTCGCCTTCGGGCGGCTCGATCGGTATCGGCTTCGCGATCCCGGCCAATCTGGCCAAGCCCGTCATCGATCAGCTCAAGCAATATGGCCGGCCGCGCCGCGGCTGGCTCGGCGTCAACATTCAAAGCGTCAGCGACGAGATCGCCGAGAGCCTCGGCCTCGACAAGCCGCGCGGCGCGCTGATCGCCAGCGTGCATGACGGCGGTCCCGCCCAGGTCGCGGGCATTCAGCCCGGCGACGTCGTGCTCAGCTTCGACGGCAAGGAAGTCGTCGACATGAAGCATCTGCCGCGCATCGTCGCCGAAACGCCGATCGAGAAGAGCGCGAAGGTCACGGTCTGGCGCAAGCGCAAGGAATTGACCCTCGACGTGAAAGTCGGCGAGCTCAAGGAAGACATCGCATCGGCGTCCGCGACGACGAAAGATAAAACGCCGCCGGCGCCGGTCGACACGGTCAAGGCGCTCGGCTTGTCGATGGCGAACGTGACGCCCGACCTGCGCGATCGTTACGGGCTTGGCGACGACGTCACCGGCGTCGTCATCACCGATATCGACGGCAGCGGCCCGGCTGCCGACAAGGGCATGCGCGCGGGCGATGTGGTCGTCGAAGTCGCGCAGGACGATGTCAAAACCACCGCGCAGATCCTGGCCAAGATCGACGACGCCAAGAAGGCGGGACGCAAATCCGTCCTGCTATTGGTCGATCGTCAGGGCGATCTGCGTTTCGTCGCGCTGAAACTCGACGGCTGATCGTCAGCCGGTGGCCGTGGCGAGCTGTTCTTTGCGCGTCGTGCCGTGGCCGATGCGCAGGACCAGCACCGCGGCGAGGATGCACAGCGCGCCCGACATCAGGACCGGGATTTCGTAATCGCCGAGGAACGAGCGCAGCGCGCCCGCCTCGAAGGCGACAGCGCCCGCGCCGAGCTGATGTCCGGCGAGCAGCCAGCCGAAGATGATCGGCGTGTCCTGCTTGCCGAATAGTTCGCTCGTCAGCCGCACCGTCGGCGGGACGGTCGCGATCCAGTCGAGCCCGTAGAACGCCGCGAAGAACGACAACCCATAGAGCGAGAAGCCGGAGTAGGGCAGGTACAGCAGCGACAGGCCGCGCAGGCCGTAATACCAGAACAATAATTTGCGCGCGTCGTAACGATCGGACAGCCAACCCGACGCGGTGGTGCCGACCAGATCGAAGATACCCATCGCGGCGAGCAGGCTCGCGCCGGTGACTTCCGGGATGCCGTGATCGATGCAATAGGAAATCAGATGCGTGCCGATCAGCCCATTGGTGCTGGCGCCGCAAATGAAGAAGCTCGCGAACAGCAGCCAGAACCCGCCCGATTTGGCGGCACGCCCCAGGCCCGCGAAAGCGACCGTGATCGGATTGGCGTGTGCGACCGGCGGATTGGCGCGTCCATCGCCGCCATAAGGGATGGCGCCGATATCGGCGGGATCCTCGGGCAGCAGAAAGTAAACGATCGGGATCATCGCGGCGGCAACCACGGCGGCGATCCACACCACCGGCTGCCAGCCATGGTTCTGCGCGACGGCCGCAAGAATAGGAAGGAAGACGAGTTGGCCGGTTGCGGTGCTCGCCGTGATGATGCCCATGACGAGACCCTGGCGCTTGGCGAACCACCGGTTGACGATGGTCGCACCCAATACCAGCGCGGTGACCCCGGAACCCAGCCCGACGCCCAGTCCCCAGGTCAGCACCAATTGCCATTGCGCCGTCATGAAGGTGCTGGCGCCGACACTGGCGGTGATCAGGGTCAGAGCGAGAAGCACGGTGCGGCGAATGCCGATCTGCTGCATCAGCGCGGCGGCGAACGGCCCCATCAATCCATAGAGAACGATGTTGATCGAGATCGCGAACGAGATCGCGCCGCGGCTCCAGCCGAAGGCATCCTCGAACGGCACGATGAGGACGCTGGGGGTCGAGCGAATGCCGACCGCCGTGAGCAGGACGAGAAAGGTCACCGCCGCGACCAGCCAGGCGTAATGAACCCGGTTGCCCAACAACTTCGCCAAGGCCCGCATCGCACGCTCCTCAATGAGACAGATCTGTCTCGTCTGTTGAAAAGATACAGACCTGTCTCTATCATGTCAATCCATGGCGAAACAGAAAACGGCGACGGCAAACCCGGCAAAGCCTACGGACGAGGACAATCCCTCGGCGCGGGCGCGGCTCCTCGCCGTCGCCAGCGATCTGTTCTATCGCCACGGCATCCGTTCGGTCGGCATCGATCAGGTGATCGCCGAGGCGAACGTGGCGAAGATGAGTCTCTATCGCAGCTTTGCCTCGAAGGACGAACTCGCGGCGGCCTATCTCAAGGAGCGCGACCGGCTTTATTGGCTGTGGTGGGAAAGCGTGACCGGCGAACATCCCGGCGCCCCGCGCGATCAACTGCTCGCGTTGTTTCGTGCCCTTTCGAAATTGCCGGCGCGGCCCGGCTGGCGCGGTTGCCCGTTCACCAATGCGGCGACCGAATTCCCCGAGCCCGATCATCCGGCGCGCCGCGTCGCCGAGGACAACAAGCGCCAACTGCGCCGCCGCCTCGCCGATCTCGCGCGCAGCGCCGGCGCGCGCGAACCCGAGAGTCTCGGCGATCAACTCGTGTTGCTGTTCGAGGGTGTTTATTCGAGCGCGCAGACTTTCGGCGCCGCGAGCCCGGCGAAGCGCGTGGTGCAGGCGGCTGAGGCTTTGTTAGCCGCTCAACTCGGCAAGGCGCCGACGATCTCGTCTTCGCGATAACCCTGCGCATAAAGCAGCGCGGTCAGATCGGCGTGATCGACGCGCAAGCGCGCCTGCGCCGCCACCACGGGCTTGGCGCGATAGGCAACGCCCATGCCGGCCGCCTCGATCATCGCGAGATCGTTGGCGCCGTCGCCGACCGCGAGGACCGCATCGAACGCGAGACCGCGCTCCACCGCGAGCAGCGTGAGTGTCGCGAGCTTGGCTTCGCGTCCCAGCACCGGCTCGCGCACCGCGCCGGCGAGCTTCCCGTTTTCGACGATGAGTTCGTTGGCGACGGCAAGATCGAAGCCGATCCTGTCGCGCACCTGATCGGCAAAGACGCGAAACCCGCCCGAGACCAGCGCGGCATAGGCGCCATGCGCGCGCATCGTTGCGACCAGAGCCTGGGCGCCCGGCGTGATACGGATGCGCGATGCGGCTTCGGCCAGCACGCTTTCCGGCATGTCCTCGAGCAGCGCCACGCGCTCGCGCAGGGCTTCGGCGAAATCGACCTCGCCGTTCATCGCGCGCGCGGTGATCGCGGCGATCTGCGCGCCGATGCCTTTGATCGCCGCCAGCTCGTCGAGCATTTCGTTGGCGATGATCGTCGCTTCCATGTCGGCGATCAGCAAGGCCTTGCGCCGTCCGTCGGCCTGCTGCGCCAGCACGTCGATCTTCACGGGTTCGGATGATTGCGCGAACGCGGCGCGGATGGCGGCATCGGCCTGGTCGGGCGCCAGATCGGCAAAAGGAATATCGCAGGCGAGCAGGGGAGCGAGCCAGTCGATGCCGTCGACCCGCGCGCCAAGATCGGCGAGCGCGCGCTTGGCTTCATCCGCGGCGAAGGCGATCTGCGATCCGCCCCGTTCCGCCGCCACCAATGTCAGCACGCATTCGCTCATTCCCATTTTATCGGGGAGGGCGATCCGAAACGCAAGCCGGCGCTCCTCCCGCGCCAACGTGCTAGAACCCGCTCATGCACGCACCATCCGATATTCCGATCGTCATCGTCGCCGGCCCCACGGCCAGCGGCAAATCGGCGCTCGCCCTGGCGCTTGCGCAAGAATTCGACGGCACGCTCATCAACGCTGATAGCCAGCAGGTTTATCGCGATCTGCGCGTTTTGACCGCGCGGCCGAGTGCGGCCGAGGAAGGTCGCGTGCCCCATCGTCTCTATGGGACGATCGATGCGGCCGAGAGCTGTTCGGTCGGACGCTGGCGCGAGGCGGCAATCGTCGAAATCGATGCGGCGAAAGCGGCGGGCCGCTTGCCGATCCTCGTCGGCGGTACCGGACTCTATATCGAGGGGTTGTTGAAGGGCCTCGCCGAATTGCCGGCGATTCCAGCCGCGTCGCGCGACGCGGCCCAGGCGCTTCACGCCAAACTCGGCGGCGCGGCGTTTCGCGACGAACTCGCCAAGCTCGATCCCGAAGCCGCGGCGAAACTCGTGCCCGGCGATACCCAACGCCTCACCCGCGCTTACGAGGTCGCGATCGCCACCGGTCGGTCGTTGACGGAATGGCAGCGCCATCCGGTTGCGACGCCCGCGTTCAAGGCCGGGGCGATCGTCCTGCTGCCCGAGCGGGCGGGGCTCAACCCGGCGCTCGATGCGCGGGTCGAGCGGATGATGGCGGCGGGCGCAGTCGACGAGGTGCGGGCTTTGCTCGCGCGCGGGCTCGCTCCCGAATTGCCGGCGATGAAGGCGGTGGGGGTGCGCGAGATCGGTGCCTGGCTCGCCGGTAACACCACGCGCGAGGCCGCGATTGCTGCGATGCAGCAGGCGACGCGGCGCTATGCCAAGCGGCAATACACCTGGTTCGGCCATCGGCTGAACGAGACCGAGTCGCTCCAAAATCAGGTGGTCAAAGAGCAATTTTCGGAAAGTTTATTACCCAATATATTTTCGTTTATTCGTGCGTTTCTGTTGACCCACCCGGTTTAGGCCTTTAGGGTTGCCGCCTTCGCGCCGGAAAAAGAGGGCCGGCAGGACACTTGGGAGCTTGTCATGAGTGCGGAACAGATGAACGGGGCCGAAATGGTCATCAAAGCGCTGGGCGACCAGGGCGTTGATGTCGTATTCGGCTATCCGGGTGGCGCTGTTCTGCCGATCTATGACGCGCTGTTCCAGCAGAATCACCTGCGCCATATCCTCGTCCGCCACGAACAGGGTGCGGTGCACGCGGCCGAAGGCTATGCCCGCTCGACCGGCAAGGTCGGCGTCGTCCTCGTCACCAGCGGCCCTGGTGCTACCAACGCGGTCACCGGCCTGACCGACGCGCTGATGGATTCGGTGCCGATCGTCTGCCTGACCGGCCAAGTGCCGACCCATCTGATCGGCAACGACGCGTTCCAGGAAGCCGACACCACCGGCATCACGCGGCCCTGCACCAAGCATAATTACCTGGTGAAGGACGTGAACGACCTCGCGCGCGTGCTGCACGAGGCGTTTTACGTCGCGCGCACCGGCCGGCCCGGTCCCGTCGTGGTCGACCTGCCGAAGGACGTGCTCTTCGCGATCGGCAATTACCGGCCGCCCGAACAGGTCGAGCAGCGCAAATCCTATCGCCCGCAGACCGAGCCCGATCCGGCGCGCATCGCCGAAGCCGCCGATCTCATCATGCACGCGAAAAAGCCGCTGTTTTACGGCGGCGGCGGCATCATCAATTCCGGCCCGCGCGCCTGCAAGCTGTTCGGCGAGCTGATGGACATGACCGGGTTCCCGGTCACGCTCACGCTGATGGGCCTCGGCGCGTTCCCGGCCTCGGACAAGCGTTATCTCGGCCTCGTCGGCATGCACGGCACCTACGAATCCAATCTCGCGATGCACGATTGCGACGTGATGATCAATGTCGGCGCGCGGTTCGACGACCGCGTGACCGGCCGGGTCTCCGCGTTCTCGCCGAACTCCAAGAAGATCCACATCGATATCGATCCGTCCTCGATCAACAAGAACGTCCGCATCGACATTCCGGTGATCGGCGACACGGCGAAAGTGCTCGAGGCATTGATCGGCGCGCTGAAGGCGCGGCGCTTCGCGCCCGACCGGCCCGCGCTCGCCAAGTGGTGGAAAGAGATCGAGGGCTGGCGCAAGCGCGACAGCCTGCATTTCGACCAGGGCGACACCATCATCAAGCCGCAATACGCGATCGAGCGTTTGCATGCGCTGACCGCTGATCGCGAGACCTTCATCACGACCGAGGTCGGCCAGCATCAGATGTGGGCGGCGCAGCTCTTCAAGTTCGAGAAGCCGTTCCACTGGATGACCTCGGGCGGGCTCGGCACGATGGGCTACGGCTTGCCGGCGGCAATCGGCGTGCAGGTCGCGCATCCTGACGCGCTGGTCGTCGACATCGCGGGCGAGGCCTCGATCCTGATGAACATCCAGGAGATGTCGACCGCCTGCCAATACCGGCTGCCGGTCAAGATCTTCATCGTCAACAACCAGTACATGGGTATGGTGCGCCAGTGGCAGGAATTGCTGCACGGCGCGCGCTATTCCGAAAGCTACACGGCGTCACTGCCGGATTTCGTCAAGCTCGCCGAGGCGTTCGGCGCGCACGGCCTGCGCTGCACCAAGCCGAGCGACGTCGACGATACGATCCGCGAGATGATCGCCATTCCGGGTCCGGTGATCGTCGATGTCGCGGTCGATCAGGCCGAGAACTGCTTCCCGATGATCCCGTCGGGCGCCGCCCATAACGAGATGATCCTGGGCCCCGCCGACAAGCGGTCGAGCGGCCCGGTTTCCGAAGAGGGCATGGTCCTGGTCTGATTGGGGCAGGGCCCGAACGGAGAAAAAGATGAGCGATATCGAGCGGCACGCGATTGCCGTGCTGGTGGACAACGAGCCGGGTGTGTTGGCGCGGGTGATCGGCCTGTTCGCCGGGCGCGGCTACAACATCGAAAGCCTGACCGTCGCCGAGGTCGATCGCGCGAATAATCTCTCGCGCATCAACGTCGTCACCTCGGGCACGCCGATGATCATCGAGCAGATCAAGGCGCAATTGTCGCGCCTGGTGCCGATCCGGGTCGTCAAGGATCTGACCCAGGAAGGCGCCTGCGTCGAGCGCGAGCTGGCGCTTTTGAAGATGGCAGGGATCGGTGAAAAGCGCATTGAATCCCTGCGTCTTGCCGATATCTTCCGCGCGCGCGTCGTCGATTCGACGATCGAGACTTTCGTCTTCGAGGTGACCGGTTCGACCGAGAAGCTCGATGCCTTCATCAACCTGATGCAGCCTTTGGGGCTGGTCGAGGTTTCACGGACCGGTGTCGTCGCGATCTCGCGCGGCGCGGCCAATTTTTGAGAGAGGAAAATTCCGATGCGCGTCTATTACGATCGTGATGCCGACGTCAATCTGATCAAGGGCAAGAAGGTGCTGGTGGTCGGTTACGGCAGCCAGGGCCATGCCCATGCGATGAATTTGCGCGACAGCGGCGTGAAGGACGTGCGCGTGGCGCTGCGGCCGGGCTCGGCCACGGCGAAGAAAGCAACCGAGGCGAAGTTCCAGGTGATGTCGCCGGCCGAGGGCGCCAAATGGGCCGATGTCATCATGGTTCTGACGCCCGACGAATTGCAGGCGAAGCTCTATGCCGACGATCTGAAGCCCCATATGCGCGAGGGCACCGCACTCGCCTTCGCTCATGGCTTCAACATTCATTTCAAGCTGGTCGATCCGCGTCCCGACATGGACGTGTTCATGATCGCGCCGAAGGGCCCCGGTCACACCGTGCGCTCGGAATATCTGAAGGGCGGCGGCGTGCCGTGTCTCGTCGCGGTTGAGCAGAACCCTTCGGGCAACGCGCTCGAGATCGCGCTGTCCTATGCCTCGGCGATCGGCGGCGGCCGCGCCGGCGTGATCGAGACCACGTTTAAGGAAGAATGCGAGACCGATCTCTTCGGCGAGCAGGCCGTGCTATGCGGCGGACTCTCCTCGCTGATCATGGCGGGCTACGAGACGCTGACCGAGGCTGGGTACGCTCCCGAGATGGCCTATTTCGAGTGCCTGCACGAGGTGAAGCTGATCGTCGACCTCATGTATGAGGGCGGCATCGCTAACATGCGCTACTCGATCTCCAATACCGCCGAATATGGCGACTACGTCACCGGTCCCCGGATCATCACCCCGGCGGTGAAGGCGGAGATGAAACGGGTCCTCGAGGACATCCAGTCCGGCCGGTTCGCCCGCGACTGGGTGCTTGAAAACGCGGCCGGGCAGGCCAGTTTCAAGGCATCGCGCCGCCGTGGCGCCGAGCATCCGGTCGAGCAGATCGGCGCCAAGCTTCGGGCGATGATGCCGTGGATCGCGCAGAACCGGCTGGTGGATAAAAACAAGAACTGAGCCGTCCGGCATTTCCTTGCGGCATGCGCCCGACGGGTTAAGCGTCGGAATTCTGAGCGAAAATGCGCGAGATACCTTGCGAGTCCGGTCTTAAACGGGATAGAGATATCCTTATGGTAAAGTGCTGTCTTGTTAGAGAGTAAGGAATAGTAAGGAATATACGTTTTGGTAAGGAAGTCTCTGGCAAGACTGAGTTTACGGGTAGCGAGGGCGTAATGACTGAAATGACGGCATCGAGCAGCAAGGACCGGGCGCCATCGCGCCAGGCCGATGCTGCGCGCGCCGTCGACGGTCACATTTGCGGGCGCAACCTGTTGGGGAGCTACGAAGGGTCGCTTCGACTTATTGGCCCCTGAGCGGGAGACGCGAGGCCATTCGCGCTCGGGGGTGATCACTGCGGCCCGACCGTTACTTCCAGACCAGAGGATCCGCTCCGATGAGCGCCAATAAGACCAGCGCCGCCAAACCCGGCGCCACCCAGTCCAAGACCACATCCCCCGCTTCGCAACGGGTCGTCATTTTCGACACCACATTGCGCGACGGCGAGCAATCGCCGGGCGCCTCGATGAATCTCGAGGAAAAAATCAAGATCGCGTTGCTGCTCGAGGAGATGGGCGTCGACGTGATCGAGGCCGGCTTCCCGATCGCCTCCAATGGCGATTTCGAGGCGGTGCGCGAGATCGCCAAGCTCGTCAAGAATTCGACCGTGTGCGGCCTGTCGCGGGCCGGCCGCGGCGATATCGACCGGTGCTGGGAAGCGGTGCAGTACGCGGCGCGTCCGCGCATCCACACCTTCATCTCGACCTCGCCGCTGCACATGAAGTTCAAGCTCCAGATGTCGCCCGATCAGGTGCATCAGGCGATCATCGACAGCGTGACGCATGCGCGCAATCTCTCGCCCGACGTCGAATGGTCGTGCGAGGACGGTTCGCGCACCGAGCACGATTTCCTCTGCCGCACGATCGAAACCGCGATCAAAGCGGGCGCCGGCACGATCAACATTCCCGACACGGTCGGCTATGCGATCCCCGAGGAATTCGCCGCCCTCATCCGCATGGTCTTCAATCGCGTGCCCAATATCGACAAGGCGATCGTCTCGGTTCACTGCCATAACGATCTGGGCCTCGCCGTCGCCAATTCGCTGGCTGCGGTCGGCGCCGGCGCGCGCCAAGTGGAATGTACGATTAACGGGCTCGGCGAGCGGGCCGGCAACGCCGCGATGGAAGAGGTCATCATGGCGCTGAAGACGCGCCAGGATCTCATGCCCTTCGCCACCGGCGTGAAGTCGGAATACATCACGCGGGCTTCGCGTCTCGTCTCGGCGATCACCGGTTTCGTGGTGCAGCCGAACAAGGCGATCGTCGGCGCCAATGCCTTCGCGCATGAAAGCGGCATCCACCAGGACGGCATGCTGAAACATGCCGGCACCTACGAGATCATGACGCCGGAATCGGTCGGTCTCGGCAAGTCGACGCTGGTGATGGGCAAGCATTCGGGCCGCCACGCCTTCAAGATGAAGCTCCAGGAACTGGGCTTCGAGGTCGGCGACAACGCGATGAACGAGGCGTTCCGGCGCTTCAAGGACCTGGCCGACCGCAAGAAGGAAGTCTACGACGAGGATCTGGTCGCCCTGATCGACGACGAGATTCAGCACGGCCAGGAGCGCATCAAGTTCGTCTCGCTGCAGGTCATCGCCGGTTCGCGCGGGCCGCAGACGGCGACGCTCGAGCTCGAATTGGACGGTAAGCCGCTGATCGCGACGACCACCGGCAACGGACCGGTCGACGCCACCTTCAACGCGATCAAGGCGATGGTGCCGCACGAAGCGAAATTGCTGCTCTATCAAGTCAGCGCCATCACCCAAGGCACCGACGCGCAAGCCGAGGTGACGGTACGTCTCGAAGAAGACGGCAAGTCGGTGAACGGCCAGGGCGCCGATCCCGACACGCTGGTCGCTTCGGCGCGCGCCTATATCCACGCCTTGAACAAGCTTTTCACGAAAAGGGCGAAGACGGCGCCCGCCGCGATGTCGGCTTGACGCGGCAAGCACCCGCGGCGGCCCCGCCAGGCCGCCGCGCGGTTCTCCAACTGGCAGATTGAAGTAGGATTATGTTCGGAAATTTGTTGGGCATTCTCTCCGCCGATATGGCGATCGATCTCGGGACGGCGAACACGCTGGTCTACGTCAAAGGCCGCGGCATCGTCCTCAACGAGCCGTCCGTCGTCGCCATCGCCAACGTCAAAGGCCGTAAGCAGGTGCTCGCGGTCGGCGACGAGGCGAAGATGATGCTCGGCCGAACGCCGGGCAACATCATGGCGATCCGGCCGCTCCGCGACGGCGTCATCGCCGATTTCGAAGTCGCCGAGGAAATGATCAAACACTTCATCCGCAAGGTGCATAACCGGCGCAGCTTCGCCAGCCCGCAGATCATCGTCTGCGTGCCGTCGGGCTCGACCGCGGTCGAGCGCCGCGCCATTCAGGAATCGGCCGAGAGCGCCGGCGCGCGCCGCGTGTTCCTGATCGAGGAGCCGATGGCCGCCGCGATCGGCGCCGGTCTCCCGGTGACCGAGCCGACCGGCTCGATGGTCGTCGATATCGGCGGCGGCACCACCGAGGTCGCGGTGCTGTCGCTCGGCGGTATCGTCTATTCGCGCTCGGTCCGCGTCGGCGGCGACAAGATGGACGAGGCGATCATCGCTTACATCCGCCGCAATCATAATCTCCTCGTCGGCGAATCATCCGCCGAGCGCATCAAGAAGGAAATCGGCTCGGCCTGCATGCCCGAAGAGGGCGAAGGCCGCGTCATGGAAATCAAAGGCCGCGATCTGATGAACGGCGTGCCGAAGGAGATCGTGATCTCCGAACGCCAGATCGCCGAAAGCCTCGCCGAACCGGTCGGTGCGATCGTCGAGGCGGTGAAGGTCGCCCTCGAGCACACCGCGCCGGAACTCGCCGCGGATATCGTCGATAAGGGTATCGTGCTCACCGGCGGCGGCGCGCTGCTCGGCAATCTCGATTACGTCCTGCGTCACGCGACCGGCCTGCCGGTCTCGATCGCCGACGATCCGCTGTCCTGCGTGGCGCTCGGCACCGGTCGTGCCCTTGAAGAGATGAAGACGCTGCGGAGCGTCCTCATCAGCATGTACTGACCATGCGAATTTCGGCACCAGTCAAAGCGGCAGCACAGCGTCTCGCGCTGCCCTTTCTGGTGTTTCTGTCCGGGATGCTGGTCGTCTTCGGCAAGACCGATAATCTGCTCTATGACGGTCTGCGGGTCGCGGTCGCCGATCGCGTGGCGCCGATCCTCGACGCGATCAGCCAGCCGGTCGCCACCGTCTCGGGCGTGGTGCAATCCTTCTCCGACGCGGTCGGCGTGCATCGCCAGAACGCCGAACTGCGCGAGGAGAACGCGCGCCTCCTGCAATGGCAGGAAGTGGCGCGCCGTCTCGCCTCCGAAAATGCCGAATTGCGCGATCTCGTCAAACTCGTGCCGCAGAACACGGTGAGCTCGGTCTCGGGCCGGGTGATCGCCGATTCCGGCGGCGCCTTCGCGCGCAACGTGCTGGTCAATGTCGGCCACAATGACGGCGTCGAGCGCGGGCAGGCCGCGCTGACCGGCGAAGGCCTGGTCGGCCGGGTCGCCGAAGTCGGCCAACGCACCGCGCGCGTCCTGCTGTTGACCGATCTCAACTCCCATATTCCGGTCGAATTCGCGGTCAGCCACGCGCGCGCGATTCTCGACGGCGACAATTCCGAGCAGCCGCGGCTGGTCTATCTGCCGTCGAAGGTCGAAGTGAAGCTCGGCGACGCCATCGTCACCGGCGGCTCGGGCGGAATCTTTCCGCCGGGCTTGCCCGTCGGCATCGTCGCGTCCGTGTCGGGCGACGTGATCCGGGTCGAGCCTTATGCCGAACTGGCGCGGCTCGAAGTCCTGCGCGTCGTCGATTTCGGCATGTCGGGCGTGCTGCCGCAAAGCGCGGTGCCGATTCCGCGCGCCACCGGCAGAGCCGCCAAAGCCGCGCCCGCTCCGGCACCCGCGCCACCGGCCAACTAAGGCAGGCACGGTGCCGCTCGCCACGCTTCGCGATGTCGGTTATCCGGCGCGACTCCTGCCGTTCCTCTCGACGCTGATCTTCGCGCTGGTCTCGGTGGTGCCGATCAATCTGCCGGGTTTCGCGGTGGTCACGCCGGCTTTCGCCCTGATGGCGGTGTTCCACTGGACGATCTATCGCCCCGATCTGATGCCCCTGACCGCCGTATTCGCGATCGGCCTGCTGCTCGATATCATCAACGGCACGCCCTATGTCGGCCTGTCGGCGCTGACCTTGCTGGTAGCCCGGACTTTCGTGATGACCCAGCGGCGGTTTTTCGTCAATCGTACCTTTCCCGTCGTCTGGCTCGGCTTTCTCGCCGTCACCGTCGCCAATTTCGCGCTGGTGTGGGCGCTGGTCAGCATGCTGCGCGGCACGTTGCTGGGCTTTCGTCCGTTCCTCTTTCAAGCGGTGCTGACGGTATCGTGCTACCCTGTCGGGAGTTATGTTCTGGCGCGGGCGCATCGCGCCTTTCTGATCCGGGCGTGAGCCATGGCGAATAACGACAAGACCCGCAGCAAACTGTTGACCCGCCGCGCCGCGCTGTTGGGCGGCGGCCAGTTGCTGCTGCTCGGGACGCTGGCCGGCCGACTCTATTACCTGCAGGTGATTCAGGCCGACCGCTATGCGATGCAGGCGGACGAGAACCGCATCAATATCCGTCTGCTCGCGCCGCCGCGCGGTCGGATCGTCGATCGCTTCGGCGTGCCGCTCGCCGAGAACCGTCCGACCTATCGCGCCGTGCTGGTCGCCGAGCAGGCGGGCGATCTGCAATCGACCCTCGATGCCGTCGCCACGCTGGTTCCGCTGTCCGACAATGACCGCCGCCGCGTCCTGCGCGACATCCGCAACAAGCTGAGTTTCGTGCCGGTCGCGCTGCGCGAAAATTTAAGCTGGGAAGAAATGGCGCGGATCGAGGTCAACACGCTCGAACTGCCGGGCGTGTCGATCGAACGCGCGCTGATCCGGTCTTATCCGTTCGGCGAAACGAGCGCTCATCTGGTGGGTTATGTCGCGGCCGTGTCGGAGAAGGATCTCTCGGGTGACGATCCGCTGCTCGAGTTGCCCGATTTCCGCATCGGCAAGAGCGGCGTCGAGAAATCCTACGATCTCAATTTGCGCGGCACCGCCGGCACCAGCCAGGTCGAGGTCAATGCGTTCGGCCGGGTCGTGCGCGAACTGGCGCGCGAAGACGGCATGCCGGGTCAGGAGATGGTGCTGACCCTCGACATGGCGCTGCAGGCGTATGCGGCCAAGCGCTGCGCGGCCGAACAAAGCGCAGCAGCGGTGGTGCTTGATTCCTGGACCGGCGACGTGCTCGCGATGGCGTCGATGCCGGCCTACGACCCGAGCGCCTTTGCCGCCGGGTTGACCGGGGCGCAATGGAAGGCGTTGATCGAGAACCCGCTCAACCCGCTGACCGACAAGGCGATCAGCGGCAGCTACCCGCCCGGCTCGACCTTCAAGCCGATCGTCGCGCTGGCCGCGCTCGATGCCGGCGTCATCACGCCCGACACTCACATCTTCTGTCCCGGCCATTACGAACTCGGCGACGCCAAGTTCCATTGCTGGAAGCATGACGGCCATGGCAGCATGGTTTTGCGCGACGGCCTCAAGCATTCCTGCGACGTGTTCTTCTTCGAAACCGCGCGGCGCACCGGCATCGACCGCATCGCCGCGATGGCCAAGCGTTTCGGCCTGGGCGCGCCGATCGGCATCGATATTCCCGGCGAACGCAGCGGCCTCATTCCCACGACCGGCTGGAAAAAGGCGACGACCGGCATCGCCTGGCAACAGGGCGAGACGCTCTCGGCCGGCATCGGTCAAAGCTATGTCCTCACCACGCCGCTGCAACTCGCCACCATGGTCGCGCGCCTGGCGACAGGTCACGAGATCGTGCCGCGCCTGGTGCGCGAGGACGGCGTGATGACCCAGGATGGCGGCACCGACCGCATCGAGGCGCCGTCGCTCAACATCGCGGCCAAGGATCTGAAGCTCGTGCTCGAAGGCATGTATGCGGTGGTCAACGAGCAGGGCGGTACCGCCTATGCCGCGCGGGTCATGGACCCGGCGATGGCGATGGGCGGCAAGTCGGGCAGCGCCCAGGTTCGTCACATCACCGAAGCCGAGCGCGATCGCGGTCTGCCTAAGGCCTTGCAGGTGCCATGGAAGGATCGCGATCACGCGCTCTTCATCGCGTTCGCGCCGGTGACCAATCCGCGTTATGTCTGCGCCTGCGTGGTCGAGCATGGCGGCGCGAGCGGCGGCGGCGGCTCGGCGGTGGCGGCGCCGATCTGTCGCGACATCCTGCTCGAGGCACAAAAGCGCGATCCGGTTCACCGCGTGCCGGACCAACCTTACGGCTCGGCGACCCTCGCGTCGGGCTGAGGCGATGCATTCCGCGCTCGACACGTCGGTTCCCCGCCAAAGCATTCTTCTCAAACTCCTGAGCATCAACTGGGGCCTGTTGCTGCTGCTGAGCGCGATCGCCTGCATCGGCTTCGCCATGCTCTATTCCGCGGCCAACGGCCATTGGGATCCCTGGGCCAGCAAACAGGCGGTGCGCTTCGGCATCTCCATCGTGGTGATGATGGCGGTGGCGACCGTCGATCTGCGCTTCTGGCTGCGCTCGGCCTACGCGATCTATGCCGGCACGCTGCTGCTGCTGATCGCGGTCGAGGTCAAAGGCGCGATCGGCATGGGCGCGCAACGCTGGATCGATCTCGGCGTCATCCAGCTTCAGCCGTCGGAACTCATGAAGATTGCCTGCGTCCTCGTGCTCGCGCGCTATTTCAGCACGCTCACGCCCGACGAGATCAAGCGTCCGCTGCGCCTGATCCCGCCGGCCCTGATGGTGTTCCTGCCGGCGGGGCTGGTGATGAAACAGCCCGATCTCGGCACCGCGATGATGCTGACGCTGGCGGGCGGCGCGATGTTCTTTCTCGCCGGCGTGCGGTGGTGGAAATTCGTCGTTCTTCTCGCGGCGGGCGGCGGCATCGTGCCGGTTGCCTGGCGTTTCCTGCGCGATTACCAGAAGAACCGCATCTATACGTTTCTCGATCCCGAGAACGATCCGCTCGGCGCGGGTTATCACAGCCTGCAATCGAAGATCGCGATCGGCTCGGGTGGCATGTTCGGCAAGGGCTTCATGAACGGCAGCCAGGCCCATCTCAACTTCCTGCCCGAGAAACAGACCGATTTCATCTTCACCATGCTGGCCGAGGAATGGGGCCTGATGGGCGGCCTGGTGCTGCTCGGGCTCTACACGCTCATTTTCATCTACGGTTTCGCCATCGCGTTCCGCAGCCGCAGCCATTTCGGCCGGCTGCTGGCGCTCGGCATCACCGTCAACATGTTCCTCTATGTCTTCATCAATACGGCCATGGTGATGGGTTTGATCCCGGTGGTCGGCGTGCCGCTGCCGCTGATCTCCTATGGCGGCACCGCGATGCTGACGGTGATGTTCGGTTTCGGCCTGATGATGTGCGTTTATGTACATCGCGACACGCGGCTTGGGCGCGGTGGCGACGAGTAGGCCTCGGCGGGCGGCGCTCGACAATCCCCCACGGTCTTGTTATAAGCCGCGCGGCCCTTCGAGGCATGGGTGCATAGCTCAGTTGGTAGAGCAGCTGACTCTTAATCAGCGGGTCGTAGGTTCGAGTCCTACTGCGCCCACCATTCCTCCCCTAAATGGGCACTCAGGCCCCGGCCTCGGGGTGAGGACGACGAAAGTCCGCACGCGTGCCTGAAATCGGCCATTCAAATCATTCGATGTCGCCCGAAGAAACCGGGTACCGCGCCGATATCGACGGGTTGCGCGCGATCGCGGTGCTGGCGGTCGTTGGATATCACGCGTTTCCGAATGCCGTTCCCGGCGGATTCGTCGGTGTCGATATATTTTTCGTGATTTCCGGATTCTTGATCAGCGGGATCATCTTTACCGAGTTCGAGGCGAACCGGTTCAGCTTTGCGCGATTTTACGGCCGGCGCGTACGGCGCATATTTCCCGCCCTCATCCTCGTGCTTGCCGGATGTTATGCTTTTGGTTGGTTCGCGCTGTTCGCCGACGAGTATGAGCAGCTTGGAAAGCACGTGGTGGGCGCCGCGGGCTTCGTATCGAATCTCATTCTGCTGAATGAAAGCGGTTATTTCGACAAGGCCGCTCAGGCCAAGCCGTTGTTGCATCTGTGGTCGCTGGGCGTCGAGGAACAGTTCTATATCGTTTGGCCGTCGTTGGTTTGGCTGGCCATGCGTCTCAAGGCTAATTTGTTCGACTGGATCGTCGTGATCGCGCTCGGCTCGTTTGTGCTGAATCTTGGTCCGCTCTCGCATCCCGCCGCGTTTTATTCGCCTCTCGCACGGTTCTGGGAACTCATGGCCGGCAGCGTGCTGGCGATGGGACACACCGCGTGGCGGGGTCACGTTTGGGCGCTTGCCGATCGGTTGTCGTCCTATTTTCAGCGGGCCGCGCCGGCGGTGCTTCATCGCGGTCGACGGGCAATCGGCGTGCGGCTCGGCATGGCGGCGCACGCCATTAAAATCCGGACGGAACGGTTCGTGCCGACGACGCTTTATCGCTTTCGGCGGGAGATCGCGGTTTGCCTCGGCATGGCAACGCACGCGGTTGGGATTATTAAAATCCGCACGCAACAGTTCGCACCAACGACGCTTTATCGCCTTCGACGGGAGGTCGCGGCCTGGCTAGGCCTGGCGCTGCTCGTGGTTGCGATCATGAAAATCCGCGCGGACCATTTTCCAGGCGTATCGGCATTGCTGCCGATCGGGGGTACGTACCTCTTGATCTGGGCCGGTGCGCGTTCGTGGCTCAACCGTCGCGTGCTCGCCAAGTGGCTCAACCGTCGCGTGCTCGCCAATCCCGGACTCGTGAAACTCGGCCTCGTGAGTTACCCGCTATACCTCTGGCATTGGCCGCTGCTGGTCTATGCGGGGATCGTCAATGGTGGGGACGTCCTCTCGATAGAGACCCGGTTCGCGCTGATCGCCGTGAGTCTCGTGCTGGCCTGTCTCACTTATATTCTCATCGAACGGCCCATTCGCTTTGGGCAGCATCGCGCAATCATAACAGCGTCGCTGTGTGGGCTGCTGATCCTCGTCGGCGGCATCGGCGAGGCCACGTACCGTCTTGCTGGAATCCCATCGCGAGCCGTTGTGCAAGAAAATCGTGCTATCGCGGACGATCTGGTGGTGCCGGTCGAAAGCCGTACATCGAACGCGTCTTGCCCCGATTTGGAAAACATCGTACCGGTCGAGCATGAAACATGTCTCGTGAGCGGACCTCATCCCCGCGTTTTGGTTTTCGGCGATAGCCAGGCGCTGGCTCTCAATGGCGCGATCTACTTCGGTCTTGTCAAGCTGGATGCCGTGCTTGAGGGCACGGATACGACGTACTGGGAGCCTGACGAATGCTTGAGCAAGAGTAAGCAAGAATTCGATGATTGGGTGAATGGACGCGCCCCGTGCATGACCATTGTTCGTCATGCACTGGCAATGGCGTCGCGTGAAAGCTCTATCGACACGGTGGTCATAAGCTTTCAATTTCACGATCCCTTTTTTCAGGACTTCGCGCGGATGGCGGCGATCCAAAACCGGCTTCGAGGTCTTGGTAAGAAGATTGTCTATGTACTCGATGTCCCCAATACCAAAAGGCCGCCAGAAACTTGCGGTCTCTCGCGCAGCGTCGATATCCTGGGGTTCCAAATCGGTCAGATATTCAAGCCGGTGTGCAAGGAGGAGGGGGCCGCCATTCAAAACCTGAATGGCCAAACGAGGCGCTATGTCGAACGCTTGGCGGCGGGCGATCCTGGCATATTCATCTACGATCCCTTGCCGGTATTTTGCGATTCGGAATTTTGTTATCCGGGCGACAGGCAAGCGGATGGAGGCCGAATCCTATTTTACTTTACCGGGCACGTGAACAGAAATGGCAGCGCGTCGATACTTCGGAATTTGATGGCGTGGGCGAAGCAGAATAATACGGGATTATTCGCCAATACGATGCCGTGAAGATATCGGCACGTGCTTCGGCGGTGCGGCGTTTAGGTCGAACTATTTGGTCGTCCCACGTTGCGACGATGAATGCTCGCCGTTGCTCAGACCAATAACGACAACAGCCATATCAGCGTGGCCGCGGTCATCAGAACGTGCAGTATCGGTTGATAAATGAACCAGACGAAAGAATGCCCATGGGGGATTTCGGTCGCGAGAAATGCGTAATTCGCGCGTGCGATCGGTTGTTCCGTGCCGTTGCGATAGGCGTGCCAGCCCGGCAACGCCGCCATATTGTAAACGAGAAGGCACCGCGGTTCGTTGCAGTCCACGCCGATCGCGGCGCGCGGACCCACCATCCCCATTATTTCCGCTTGGCCCTTCGATTGATTCGATGGGGCGGCGCTCTCGGCGTGAGCGATCGTATTTTCCAACAGAATGGAATGCTTTTCAGCCAGACCCTCGAGGTTTTCGCGCAATGGCGCCAAAGCCGCGTTTAGGTCTTCGAGACCCGCCTTCCTCGAAAAGAATTTTCGCACGACGGGTTCCGCGCGTTTCGCTTGTGCGATATCGACGTCTTTGACCGAACTGGCGACGTAGGCAGCGCCATAAGACCGCGGATCTTCCACCACGACCAAGCCGGGATCGAGCGAGGGCAACAAGTCTTGCCGGATCGGCCGGAGGTCTCCGGTATCCGGAAATTGCGACGCGACTCCTTTGTACAAGGTGAAAACATCGACGCCGGCGATGTCGAACATCTTTCGCTGGCGCGGGGGAAGCACGAGATCCGGACTCATTTGCCAGGAGACCGGGTATTGGTAGGTTCCGCGATTGTGAAAATCGAAATTGGGAATGAGATAGAGCGCGTGGAGAAGCGGATAAGACATCATGAACTTGTTGTCGACCGTGGTCGTGTTCCGGTCCATCAGAAGCCCGGGGCCCAGTCCAACATGCGAGTCATTGCGGAAGTCAGGTTTGGGGTAAACGTCGGGAACGGTCACCGCCGGTAATATGCGCATGAATGGACTCGGGATGTGTTCGTAGAGACCATCCAGCGCGAACCGAACGATTCTTTTTACGATTCCTGGCCCGACGACGAGCGGATTGACACAATTGGGCGACGCGAACGCCACCGAATCGGAGAGCCGCGCGACGTCGCGAAAGAAGTCTGGGATTACCGGATCGGCCAAGTCTTCTGCTCTCGGTGCGCCATAATGGCGTAATTCATCCTGGTACTGCGCGGCGGTCGCGCTCGTTTCGTCTTTCTTGAGCGTATCCTCGAAGGTTGAAAGCCGGCGACGCAGGAACGGTATCGTTGCGGTGTCGCCGAGGAGGCCCCGGCTGTTCGCCGCGATGCTTTGATTCGTGACGTAAAAACGGCATCCATTCGGATTGTCGATGAAATGACCGTTATGGACGCTGTGCAAATCGGCGAGCATCAAGAAAATGCCGCCGACCACCAAAGGCGCACCGAGGCTGCCAAGCCGTCTGCTTAACGTATGATGTCGACCGCGCGAGAATTCCCAAATTCGAACCGAGCAGAATATCGCCAGAAACAGGAGAGCCAGGCCCAGGGGAAAGAGCCAGGCATGTCGAATCTCCCGTGGCCCCGAAACGATGGCTGTCAGATAGTCCGTGAAGACGTAACGGAAATCGATCGTTGCGGTATCGACGTAAACCCTGAACGGTATCGTCCGCCACAAGAGGACGAGGGACCAGATGATGACCGGCAATCCGAGTAAGGGCGCCGCCATCCAACCCACGTGCCGCGCGCCGCCCCAGAAAATATGGTTGGGCATCGGCGGGCGTAGGGTCCCTGTTATCGTCGTAAAAAGACTTTTTCGCGCGCCCAATGCGGTCACGAAAGCAAGAAACGCATCGCAGCCTGCGGCGATAACCGCCAGGGTTCCGAAAAGATAAAAGAGGCCGAGGCGCTGCGGTCCCGCTAAATTCAAGCCGATGCCGGAATCGCGAATCATTTCCGCGACGGCGTGCCCGGAGCTTGGTGCGAAGACAATGGTCAGCAGGAACCAGAAGAAAACAAAACCGAATGTCTCGGGTGCTCCGCTTCGCAGGATCAGGCGCCGCGCCGTTATGAGAACGACGCTCAATATCGCGACGGGAAGCAGACTGGCCGTGTGATAATCGAACCACAGCATGAGCCATTGGCCGACGTTATCCTCTTTATTGTGGCCGAACACGATCATGTTGCCGTCAAACTGTACGTCGAGAATCGGACCGATATAGGCCAAAGCGGCCAGACCGATCCCGACGACGGCCAGCACGAGCGTCCAGATCACTGTCGATAACGATGCCGCACGAAACAGAAACGCGAAGAGGCCCATCGCGACGCAGAGAAACCCATAGGTGAGTCCCACGTAGACGGTCGCTTCCGGATGGGGCGCGTACAGATAAAATTGTAGGCTGAGGACGGTACCCGACGCGAGTGCGAGCAGTCGCGAGTTTCGTCTCACTGCTTCGACGAACAACAGCAAAGCAAACGGCAAGACCGCATAGGCGGCCGTGAATATCGGGCCATCCGCGATCCAGCCGACATGCAACATCTGATTGCCGAATACGAAAGCGATACCGCCAGCGAGCGCGATCGGTGTCGAAAGTTTCAGTCCCATTCGAAGAAGAAGATAAAAGCCGTAGCTGCCTGCCCAGAGCAGCACGAAAAGCACGGCCAGAGAGACCTTTGAAAATGTCTCCGGATTGACGCTTGGAAGATCCAAACCGAACGCAACGACATCGACAGGATACGAAATGTAGCTTGTTTCAATGTGGGGTGCGGCGCCCCAAAACGCGTAGGTGAAATCGGAGAAGCTGAAGAGCTTCGCCCAGATCATGCTTTTATAGACGGGTGCGAGAAAGGGAATTTCTTGTTGATAAGCGCCGAGCGCGGTCGCTAGAGAGTCGCTCGCATAGCGAACCGAAACCGAGCCGCCCTCGAGATACAAAACCGCGCCAATGACAAGCACGACGCAAACTTCGCGCGTGATCGCCCAGCGTTCGTTGCGTCGCAGGAACCGACAGGCGGTGGCCGCGAAAAATGCGGCGACGACAACCCAGCAAGCGCCGGATCCAGCGATACCTTTCGGAACCCCCACCGCCATCGCCGCGAAAACGACCATGAACGTGCCGGCGAAGCCTCGGGCGAAGACGGCTTCTTCCGTGGGACAATAGGCGGTGAGCGCCAGATAGAGCGCCCAAAAACAAATGAGGAGAAACGACGTGGCTTCCAAAGCCGTGAAGGCGAATTGTATCCACGGGTAACCAATGGGTCCCGACGGCACGAGAATGTGAATCTGCTGATCGGCGAACCAATAGCCGAAGCCGAGCGCGACGCCGATTGCCGCGCAATGAAACAGCGCGGTTCTCAGGCTCCGCGGGAGAAAAACGCGATTCATCGGCATTTATACGGAACTAATCGTGGAAATGGAGAAACGGACAGGCAAGGCACGCGACGATCGGTCGCAAGTCAGCACGCGGGCTTCTTGTAAAATTCGGCTTCCCGCTTTGTCATTGTTCCGCCCCCTGTTTAGTATCGTCGGATAATGGACGAAATCCGGTTGTTAGAGAAGGGGGACAAAGTGGACGATTGGGCCGTTGGTCAAATATCCAAGTTAAGAGAAAAGTTATTGAGTGTTCAGGCGAGCGTCAAAGTAACGACCGGACGGTACAGATCGTTTGGAAATTGGCGGATCAACGATCTGGATATGGAACCATATGGATGTCCTGCATCGGCCAACGGTGCACGAGACCTATGATCATGCGGCGAACATCAGCCGCGCCGCCGACCACAACATCTCTCTCGTCAAGCCGCGCGGAATGCCGTTCTATATTCTCGTCGTCGATCTGCGCCTGGGGCCGGGACAATTTTATCAGTGCTTCACGCTTTTCGGCCTCGTCTACATTCATTCGTTCATTGTCGCCGAAGCCACGCCGAGCGGCGGCGCGGCAGGCGCGGATTGGCTGATTGCCTCGCATTGGATATTCTGGTTCTTGCATCCGCTGCTC
This sequence comes from uncultured Rhodospirillales bacterium, assembly GCA_903828515.1. Lineage (GTDB taxonomy): Bacteria > Pseudomonadota > Alphaproteobacteria > ATCC43930 > CGMCC-115725 > CAIKMD01. The sequence goes on from CAIKMD010000006.1 coordinate 946,129, forward strand.
CACCGGCGGATGCGCTCGCTGCACGAGAAACAGCATGCGGAGGATATTCCCATCCGAAATCGCCGCGCCGAACTCCGGGAACGCGGCTTCAGCTTCAAGACCGATGCACCGGACTACGCCAGTTCGAATCGCCTGACCTGGAATGTCGTGCCGCCGAAGCTCGACGGCGTCTCGCGATTTTCGCTCCACAATCTCAACGGATCCGATGTCGCCCTGATCGATGGCGATCCTTTTCCGCTGCTCGTGAGGAAGCGGACCGGCGGCGTGCAGGTTTGGCCCGGCATTTGCCCGCATGAAGGGGCCGTCCTTTCGCCCTCCTGCGTCAGCGAAGACGCGGTCACGTGCCCTTTGCATTTGTTGCGAACGCAATCGGTGACGTTGTCCGCCGCCAATCCGAGAACGCAATTGCTCGGTGTGGTTCTCGAACTGCGCGACAATGAAATCGTCGCCTCCACGGCGGCTCCGGTCGGTTGTTGAACGGTAACGTCCTGGTTCCCCAGGAAGCTTGAGAAGCGATGACTCATTTCTACGAACCGGATCTCGGCACGGGCATCGACAGCCCGTTTGCGCGCGATGCCGCGAACAAGCTCGTGCGCCGCTCGTACTGGACCGACATGAGCGACCGCACGTTCGTCATGGTGATGGTCAACGGCATCGGCGCGGTGCTGTCCAACGAACAGAAACGCGCGCATCTCGCGGATCTGCGGCGCGAGCACCTGATCGATCAGGTTTGCATCCAGGAAATCCTGCCGCCTGAACGCTAGAGGCTAAGGTTCGCGTGCGGCGGCCGGGCCGGAATTTCTTAGTACTGTCGCGAATTGCAACGCGATCAGACCCAGAAGCATCGCGACGCTGATCAGATTGATGACGGCGAATCCCGCAGCCTGGTCGGGCGATAACGATATCAGCGGTGGCCCGTAAATCGATCCCGGAAGCAGCACGGGTGCGATGGCGACGGCCAGCAGCGCGAGACGCAACCAAGTCTCGCCCGGCCGATGGAGCAGCGCCGCGAGGACGACGCAGGGCAAGGCGAACAGCACCATGCCGGCGGCTGGACCGAAGAGTTTCACACACCAGAACGTGTCGAGCGTCCCGATCAAGGGCAGGGCCAAACGTCCGGCAACGCCGCTGCGCCGCGCGATCCATGGCACGGCCGCGAAGAACGGGCTGGCCAGCATGGTGATGAAGGCCGGAAGTCCGGCGCCGCCGAGCTGCGCCACGACGTAGAGCGGATAGAACGGTCCGTTAGCGGCGACCACGATCGCGACGAGATTGGCCGCCGCGGTCGTGGGATCGTCGTGCGCCGCGTAGGCGCGCAGCCGTTCGAGCATTTTCGTGACGACCGCAAGCGACAATGGCGGATCCCCTTCGACATACGATACGGACGGTGCCGCCGCTTGGATCACCAGCCGCGATGCGTGATCCAACCGCGGTGATCCTTCGTAAGGATGGTGATTGCCTGGAAACGAGGGGTGGATCGGCTGCGCGTCATGATCAATCGCCGGGATTTCCTGTCCGTCTGCATCGCGGCGCCGCTGGGCGTGGCGATGCCGTGCGTCGCGGGAAATCGGATTGCCTTTCGCATCCGGCGTAAAGGCAGCGTGATCGGGGCGCATACACTCGATTTCGCACCGCGGGACGACGGATTCGACGTCGCCATCACGATCGACATCGCCGTGCGCTTCGGGCCGATCCCGCTTTATCACTATCGCATGCGCGGCGTCGAGCAGTGGCGGGACGGCGTGGTGTCTTTCGTCGAGGCGACGACGGACGACGATGGGAAGACCAATTCGCTGCGTTGCGAGCGCGATGCCGGTGGGCTCTGGGTCACTGGCTCGAAGCAGCCCCGCTATCGGGCGCCGGCCGATGCCCTGCCGGCCTCGCATTGGAACATCGCCGAATTGAACGGGCCGTGGATCAGTCTCCAGGACGGCCGGCTGTTTCATCCCGAGGTGACGTTGCGGGGCGAGGAACCGGCTTTGCTCGCCGACGGAACCACGGTGCCGGCCCGCCACTACAACCTCTCGGGCGATGTGCAGCTCGATCTCTGGTACGACGACGCGGAGCGCTGGGCGGGGCTTGGCTTTACCGCGAGCGATGGATCGCTGATCCGCTATGAACGTCTGGTGACATAAGGCGCGCCGATCCGTCCTGTTTGTGCCACACTGGCGCAAACAATCGGCGACAGGGACGGCGACGCAGGACATGAAATTCGGAATCGGCCAGCCGGTGCGCCGGGTCGAAGACCGACGGTTTCTCGTCGGACGCGGGCGCTATGTCGACGATATCAACCTGCCGCGTCAGGCCTATGGCGTTGCCCTGATGTCGCCGCATGCACATGCCGATATTCGCGCGATCGACGCGGATGCCGCGCGCGCCATGCCGGGCGTGATTTGCGTGTTGACCGGCTCCGATCTTGCGGCCGACGGAATCGGATCGCTGCCGCCTTCGCTGATGCCGGAGGATCTCGGCGGCCCGAAAGGGTTTCGCACCTTGCGTCCCTTGCTGGCCGTGGATCGCGTTCGTCACGTCGGCGAACGGGTCGCCTTCGTCGTCGCCGATACGCTGGCCCAGGCGCGCGACGCCGCCGAGGCGATCGACGTGACCTACGAGACGCTGCCCGCGGTCGTCGATGTCGAAGACGCCGTCGCGCCGGGCGCACCGAAGTTATGGGAGGACTGTCCGACTGGGAATGTGTCGTTCACGCTGTCCTTCGGCGCCAAGGTGGCGACAGACGCGGCTTTCGCCAAGGCGGCGCATGTCGTCGGCCTGAAGCTTCGCAACAATCGCCTTGCCGCCAGCCCGATCGAACCGCGCGCGACGCTCGGCGATTATAATTTCGCCGACGAGACGTATACGCTCTACAACGCCTCGCAAAATCCGCACGGCAATCGCTCGATGCTGGCGCGCGCCGTCTTCGGCGTGTCGGAAAGCAGGATCAGGGTGGTCTCGCCTGATGTTGGCGGCGGCTTCGGCCTCAAGGGCAATCTGCATCCCGAAGAAGGTCTCGTGCTCTGGGCGTCGAAGCGATGCGGCCGGCCGGTCAAATGGACCGCGACGCGCAGCGAGAGCCTGGCGGGCGACTATCACGGTCGCGATCAGGTCATTACCGGCGAAATGGCGCTCGATGCCGAGGGCCATATCCTCGCCGTGCGTGCCAGGGCGCTACAAGGCGTCGGCTCCTATGTCGCGGCGACGGCGGTCATTCCGTTTTATTTCTCGATGCGGTTCATCCCGAACGTCTACGCCATCAAATCCGTGCATCTCGAAACCCAGGCGGTGTTCGTCAACACGACGATGTTGACTTCCTATCGCGGCGCCGGCCGCCCCGAGGCGACCTATTTCATCGAGCGGTTGATCGATAAGGCGGCGCGCGTCATCGGATTGGCCGGACCGGAAATCCGGCGACGCAATTTCATCGCACCGTCGGCCATGCCTTATACGACCCCGACGCACTATGTTTACGACAGCGGCGAATTCGCGCGAGTGATGGATCGCTGCCTTGCGCTCGCCGATTGGGATGGGTTTGCGGCGCGGCGTGCGGACAGCGAAAATCGCGGCCGCCGGCGCGGCCGGGCGATCAGCTATTACATCGAGCAGGGCGGCAATTTTAACGACCGGATGGAAATCCGCTTCGATCCGGGCGGCACCGCGACGATCGTGGCCGGCACGCATTCGCACGGCCAGGGTCATGCGACCACCTATGCCCAGTTGCTGGCCGAATGGCTGGGATTGCCGTTCGAGGCGATCCGGTTCGTCCAGGGCGATACCGATGCGGTACCCTTCGGGCGCGGCACGTTCGCGGCGCGCAGCTCGATGGTCGGCGGCACCGCGCTGAAATTTGCCGCGGCGGCGATCGTCGAAAAGGCGAAGAAACTGGCGGCGATCCTGCTCGAAGCGGCCGAGGCGGATCTCGTCTTCGCCGAGGGGAATTTCCGCATCGCCGGCACCGACCGGCAGATCGCGTTGACCGAGGTGGCCAAGGCATTTTATCGGCCCGGCGGAATCACCAACAGCGTCGGCGTCGGGCTCGAGGCCAGCGGCGCTTATGCCGGCGACATCCCTAATCATCCCAATGGCTGTCATGTCTGCGAGATCGAAGTCGATCCCGAAACCGGCGCGGTGACGATCGACCGCTACAGCGTGATCGACGATGCCGGCGTGTTGATCAATCCGATGATCTGCGAGGGGCAGGTCCATGGCGGGTTGGCGCAAGGGATCGGCCAGGCCCTGATCGAAGACATCGTCTATGACCGCGGATCGGGACAGTTGCTGTCCGGCAGCTTCATGGATTACGGCATGCCGCGCGCGGATAATTTTCCGCCTTTCGCGGTCGCGTTCGAGGAAATTCCGTGCCGCACAAATCCCTTGGGGGTCAAGGGCATCGGCGAAGCCGGCGCGGTTGCCAGCCCGCCGACGATCATCAACGCGATTCTCGACGCGCTGGATCCCTTGGGCGTGACCGATATCGACATGCCGGCGACACCGTCACGGGTGTGGCAGGCGATCGCGCGGGCCCTCGCTTAGGTTGTTCGCCGGCCCAAACTGAGACTAAGATCGTTCCAAGCGCGAAATAAAACGGGAGGCGGGCATGCGGCTGGTTCATCTCGAGGACGTCGAACGAATCGTCCGCAAGACCGTGCGCAGCGAAATCGATTATCGCTGCCTGCTCACTGGGACGCCGGGCACGATCGGCAATTTCAAACTCATCTTCGGCACCACACACGCCGATTACACCACGCCGCGGCACCGGCACAGTTTCGATCAGATTCGTCTCCAGGTCGGCGGCAGTTTCGATTACGAAAGGCTCGGCACGATGACCGAAGGCATGGTGGGTTACTTCCCCGAAGGCACGGCTTACGGCCCTTCGGCCTCCGGCGATGAGAGCCAGATATTGCTGTTGCAGCATGGCGGCGCCAGCGGCAGCGGCTATCTCTCCGACGAGGAATACAATGTCAGCATCGCCGAACTGAAGAAACAGGGCGAGTTCAAGGACGGCATCTACACGACGACGGGGCCGGATGGCGGCAAGCGGAACAAGGACGGCTATGAGGCGGTCTGGGAAAACGCCTATCGCCGGCCCATCGTCTATGCGAAACCGCGCTACGATCTGCCGATCTTCATGCGGCCGGAAAATTTCTCCTGGATCGAAAGCGGCGATGGCGCCGCGTACAAGCTGCTCGGCGATTTCAGCGAGCGGCGGATGCGGCTGGGATTTCTCCGCCTCGACGAGGGCGCGCGGCACATCCTCGACAGCCATAGTCTCTATTTCGTCGCGCGCGGCCAGGGCCGGGTCGAAGGCCGCGACTGGCGCGCGCAGACGACGATCCATGTCGATGCCGGCGAGCGCGTCGAAATCAACGCGGATTCCGCTGCCGAGATTTTTCATATCGGCCTGCCCGATCTCGCGGGACTGGATCACGAAGCCCCACGCTTCGCGAAAGCCCGGGCGTGACTCGTTCGATGATTGTCTCGCGCGCCCAGCGATGGATCATTCCGATTCTCGGCGCATTGGGCATCGCCTGCGGCGGTGGAGCAAGCGCCGCGGCGCAACAGGGTCAGGCCACGCTATCGCTGCCGGGGATCAATATCGCGTTTCTCTCTTTCTACATCGCGGACGATCTGCATCTGTGGCGCGACCGGGGATTGGACGTGAAATCGATCGTCGTCGTCGGCGCCGGTTCGACCAATGCGCTGATCGCGGGCTCGGTCGAGTTCGCGATCAGTTCGGGCAGTTCGATCACCCGGGCCTGGGCGCACGGACAGAAGCTTCATGCCATCGCGACGGCGATCAACCAGACCAGCGAATGGGTGGTCATTCGCAAGGACATTGCCGACGCGGCGCATTTCGATCCGAACGCGCCGTTGTCGGAACGCGCGAAAATTCTCAAGGGCAAGACCATCGCCATGGGCGGCGTCGGCGCGTTGCCGGATGCGGTGCTCAAGGCGGTGGGGAACGAGGCCGGGATCAAGCCTGATGAAATCATCGCGACGCCGATGCAGCCGACCGATTTCCTTGCTGCGTTCCAACGCAAGCTGATCGACGGTTTCTCCAACTCGATGCCCTATGTCCAGCAGGTCTTGCTCGACGGCACCGGCGTTCTGGTTTCCGATTCGGCCAAGGGCGAGCCGACGCGGTTCTCGCCGGTCTCGGCGTCGTTGCTGATGGCGCGGGCCGATTATTGCGGCGGTCATGTGTCGGTATGCACGGCGATGGTGGGTGGCGTGGTCGCGGCGATCCGCCTCATGCACGACGATCCGAAACGCGCCTTTGCCGTCATGAAGTCGCGCTTCGGCAATTACGACGACAAGATTCTGCAGGCCTCGTTCGACGTGCTGGATAAGATCAGCGCGAACCCGCCGCTCACCAGCGTCGTGGCGCTGGAGAATGGCGACCTTATGAGCGTCGCGGCGGGATTTCTGAAGCCCGAGGAAAAGCTGTCGGATTATCAGATTTTGATCGATAACAGCTTCATCAAGTGACGCCGGAAATCAACGCGTAAGGGCCGTCAGAGCCCGACCGTTTAGGGAGTAGGGAAATGGCCGATCGCACAGGTGTCGCGAGCTTCGATTACATTATCGTCGGCGGCGGTTCGGCGGGCAGTGTGCTGGCCAGCCGCCTTTCGGCGCGGGCGACGAACCAGGTCCTGCTGATCGAGGCGGGCATGGACACGCCGCCCGGCCAGGTGCCGGCCGACATTCTCGAGATGTTTCCCAAGGCCGCGCTCAACCCCGCCTATAAGTGGATGAAGCTGGTTGCTTATACCCAATCGCTCCGGCGGAATTATCCGCGTCCGCCGACGCCGGTGCTCTATGACCAGGGAAAGGTCATGGGCGGCGGTTCGAGTATCAACTACCAGGCCGCCAATCGCGGCGCACCCGACGACTACGACGAATGGGCCGAACTGGGTGCTGCGGGCTGGGGCTGGAAGGATGTCCTGCCTTATTTCAAGAAACTCGAGGACGATGCCGATTTTGGCGGCTCCGACCTGCACGGCAAGGGCGGGCCGCTGCCGGTTCAGCGGATGCGGCGCGAAGAATGGTGCGGCTACACCAAGGCTTTCGCCAACGTGTTGGAGAATGCGCAGCTTCGTTATCTCGAGGATCAGAACGGCGCGTTCGTCGACGGGTATTTCGCGGCGACCCAGAACAATCGCGATGGTCGCCGCGTTTCGGCCGCCGCGGCCTATCTCAACGAAGAGACGCGTCGGCGGGCCAACTTGCATATTCTGGCGCAAAGCCATGTCCAGGAACTGATCTTCGACGGCGACAAGGTCACCGGCCTGAAGGTTCAGACGCCGCAAGGTATCGAGGTTTTTCAGGCGAAGGAGGTCATCCTCTCGGCCGGCGCGGTGCATTCACCGGCGATGCTGATGCGGGCTGGCATCGGCCCCGCGGCAAGCCTGTCGGCGATGGGTATTTCGGTGCGCCACGACCTGCCCGGCGTCGGCCAGAATTTGCGCGACCATCCGGGTATCGGCATCCTCGCTTACCTCACCAGCGGCGCGCGGATGGAAGAGGGGAGCCGGCCGTTGCAGTTGTCGTTCCGCTATTCCTCGAAGGTCGAGGATTGTCCGTCGAGCGACATGTTCACCGCGGTGTTCTCCCGCTCGGGCTGGCACGGCGTCGGGCGTCGCCTCGGCATGGCGATGACCTGGGTCAACAAATCCTTTTCGGCGGGTCGGGTGACTCTGCAAAGCACCAACGCGCATGACGAGCCCAAGGTCGAGCTGAATTATTTCGATGATCAGCGCGATCTGATGCGCTTGAAGAGCGGTTTGCGCTTTCACGCGTCGCTTTTCGATTCGTCGGCGGTCAAACAGGTGGCACCCACGGCCTTCGGCGGCCGGCTGTCGCAACGCGCGCGCGAAGCCAGCGCCGTGAACTTCAAGAACCTCGTCAAAATGGGCGCGGCCGGTGCCTTGCTCGATGGCCCGGCGCCGCTGCGCGACGCGATCATTCGCAACAAGATCAGCGAAGCGCCGGCCCTGTCGGAGATGCTGAGCGACGACAGCGTTCTCGAGGATTTCGTGCGCTCGACCGCGATGGGGATCAAGCATCTGTCGTGCACCTGCCGCATGGGCGGGGCTGATGATCCGAAGGCGGTGACGCTGACCGATGGAACCGTCAAAGGCGTGGGTGGCTTACGCGTCGTCGACGCGTCGGTCATGCCCAATCTGCCGCGGTGCAACACCAATTTGACGACGCTGATGATCGCCGAAAAAATGTCCGATACGATCCTGGCGTCCTGAAGGAGGTTCGGATGGTGGAAACGATCAAGGACGACGAAGTCGGCTTTTACGCCGACTTCGACAATCGCGCGCGCCGCGCCGCGCTGGCCGACAAGCGGCGCTCGGCGCAGACCTTGCCGATCATCGATTTCGCCGCGTATACGAATGGTGGCAGTCTCGATGAACGCAAGCGCGTCGCCGCCGATCTGCGTGCCGCCTGCCTCAATACCGGTTTCTTCTATCTGGCCAATCACGGCATTTCGCAGGCTGAATTCGATATCGCCCATGATTGGGGCCATGTTCTCTTCGAGATGCCGCGCGCCGAAAAGGCCAAGCTCGACAAGAGCACCAACGCCGCGCGCCAGGGCTGGATGCCGGTCGGCGGCATGAACCCGGGCGCCAACCCGGACAAGGATGCCGATCAGAAAGAAACCTTCGTTCTGCCGCGCGACTATCTGCCGGGCGAGACGCGGGGCGTTAATCCGGCGGTCGGCAACGGCAACTGGCCTGATTCAAAAATGATGCCGGGCTTTCGCGAGTTCATCTCCGCGCACATCTTGAAACGGGTCACGATCGCCCAGCGCCTGTGTCGTGCCCTGGCACTGAGCCTCGACCTCGCCGAAGATTATTTCGACGAGGCGCACCGGTTTCTGAATTGCTCGCTGACCTATAATTATTATCCGCCGCTCGACCCCGAGACGGTTGGGCGCACGCAATGGGGCATCTCGCCTCACACGGATTACGGCAGCTTCACCTTGCTGTCGCAGGACGTGCTCGGTGGTCTCGAAGTCCGCACGGTGACCGACGAATGGATCGACGTGCCGCCGTTGCCGGGCGCCTTCGTGGTCAACATCGCCGATCTCTTCGCGCGCTGGACCAATGACGTTTATCGGTCGAGCCTCCATCGCGCTTCGAACTTCAACGTGACCGGTAGGGCGCGGATCTCCTTGCCGCTCTTCGTCATCCCGTTTTCGACGGCGCGCGTCGAATGCGTGCCGACCTGTCAGAGCGCCGCCCATCCGCCGAAATACGAACCGGTCGAGGCGGGGCCCTATGTGCGCACGCTGCTCGAGCAATCCTATCGCACCGGCCGGCCCGGCGTGGCGCAGAAGACGGTCGAGGAACGATTAAAACCGCTCTAGACGCTTTTTCGTTTCTTCAGCGCCGCGCGCGCAAAGCTCAGGTCCCACATCACCAGCGTGTTGAAGTTGGCGAGCTCGGGCGCGCGGCTGACCGCCATGCGCCGCGTGTTCGATATGCCGTCGGCGGTCGGGATCGGCATCTCGGACAATTCGCTGCGCAGGATGTTGTAGATGTGCGCCATCTGGCCGGCATCGGCGATCTTCATCAGGCGCATCGGCTCGCCGCTGCAAATTTCGAGCGCCGCTTTCGGATCGGTGCGGAAGAGATGCGTCGCCTCGAACGCGGCGTCGACCAAGGCCTGCACGTCGGCGCGCCGGTTCTCCGCGATCGCTTCGGTGGTGGTCAGCGTCACATTGCCGATGAAGCCGTAAGGCTCGACCGGTAAGGGCTTCAACCCGGCGGCCAGCGGTTCGTCCTGATAGAAGTTGGTGACGAACGTGCCGTGGCATTCGCCCGAGGCGACTTTCTTCCACTGACCCCAGCGCCCGACATCGTCTTCGGAATAGGCGACGCACTCGACTGACGAGCCGAGCCCGTGATCGGCGAGCCACAGGCTGGGGATGAGCTGAGACGGGCCGACGCCGCGGATCGCGAGCTTCTTGCCGCGCAGGTCGTCGATCGTCGTGATGCTCGGGTGAACGAACAGCACTTCGTTTAAATTCGAGACGGCGGTGGCGACGCTGACCAGCGGTTGGCCCTTCGCGCGCAGGCCCTGCAACTGCCAGTAATTTTCCGCGAGAAAATCGGTGGCGCCTTCGAGCAGGAACTCGGGAAACCGCCCACCCAATTCGGCCTTCTCGATCGCGACGTCGAGCCCGGTGCGGCGCGCCATCGCCTGCAAGGTATAGAGGTAGGGCGCGCGGTCGTAATCGCGATAGAGGATTCGGAGCGTACTCATCGGCGTGTTCCCGTTTCGAGTGTCGTTTCTCGGCGCGGCGGAGATTACTCCGTCTCGTGTGCGATGGCGATACGCGCGCGTCGGCTTGCCATCGCGCGCGTGTCCGGGGATACTCGGCAAAACATCAAACCGGAGGGAAGCGCGATGTACAAAGGAAAACCAGTCTTCGACGTTCACGGCCATATCTCGACGCCGCCGCACTTCCGCGCGAACGCGATGAACCTGGTCGCGTTGCGGACGCCGGGTACGGATCGGGGGCCGATCCCCGAAGCGGCGATGAAAGCGGCCCTCGACCGCCATCTGCGCATTCTCGACGAACGCAACGTCGACGTTCAGCTCATCTCGCCGCGGCCGGTCGCGATGCTGCATTGGGAGCGGACCTATCTCGTCGAATCCTGGACCGAGACCACCAATCGCATCATCGCCGATCAGTGCAAGATGTACCCGAAGCGCTTCGTCGGCGTCGGCCAGTTGCCGCAGAGCCCCGAAATGAACATCGCCGGCTGCGTCAAGACGCTGACCCGCTGCATCAACGATTTCAAATTCGTCGGCGCGATCCTCAATCCCGATCCGGGCGGTGACCGCAAGGCGCCGGGCATGGACGACGAGGCGTGGTTCCCGCTTTACGCCAAGGCCGAGGAGTTGCAGGCGACGCTGGTGGTGCATCCGTCGATCTCGCGCGATCCGCGCCTCGACCGCATCCCCCATTCCTATCAATACAACAACGTGACCGAAGAGACGCTGGCGACGCTGTTGCTCGAGAACAGCGACGTGTTCCAGCGTTTCCCCAAGCTCAAGATCATCATCTGCCATTGTGGTGGCTGCCTGCGTCGCTTGATGGAGCCGGGCGATATCATCGACGCGACCAAGGAATCGCGCGGCGCTGACAACGTCATCGGACTAAGCGGTGAGGCGGGTGGTGGCCAGGATACCACGAAGGGTGCCGCGGTCGCGGTGCCCGAGCCGACCGGGCCCGACCTGAGCCAGAATCTCTTCTTCGATACCTGCTCCTACGATCCCTGGTATCTCGGCGCGGCGATCCGTCAGCGCGGCCCGAAGCGCATGGCCTTCGGCACCGAGGCGCCGGGCTCGGGCACGGCGACGCTCAATCCGCTGACCGGCAAGCCGGCCGACGATATCCTCGCCACCATCAACAGCTTCGACTTCCTCAGCGATGCGCAGAAGCTCGACATGGTGCATTACAACCCGCTGCGCATTTTCCCGTTGCTGGGCAAAAGCGCGGCGATGTAAGGCGGTCGGAGCCGTACCGTGCCGGGCACGCCATCCATTCATCTCGTCGGCGGTGTGCCGCTCGATGCGAAAGAGGTTTTCGAACTGGCCGGGCAGGCGTTCGGCGGTCACGCCAAGCGCCTGCCCGACGGCGAGAAGAAGCGCGGCTGGCTGCGCCCGCAAGGTCCGATCCTCGGTCGCGCGCCGGGCATGACCACTGGCGGGTCGGGCCAGTATCTCCAATGGACCAATCAGAAATACCGTCCGGCGCCGGGTCAGGATGTCGCCGCGATCAAATTCGGCCCGTTGGGGTATCGCGCCGCGGCGCTCGAATCCTATGCGGTGTTCAAAGCGGTGCGCGAGGCCGGAAAGATCCCTGCCGGCACGCGTTTCCAGATCAGCGTGCCGACCGCGTTCGGCGTGATGGGGCATAGCATCGACGCTGACGTCATTCGCGACGTCTGGCCGGTCTACGAGGCGCAGCTCTTTGCCGAGATCAACGAGATCGCGGCCATCATTCCGCATCGCGATCTCGCCGTGCAATGGGACATCGCGATCGAAATCACGCAAGTGCTCGATAGTCCGAAAGGCGTTTCGACGGCGTATTCGATGGATGAGCTCGCGGATTCGATCGCGCGCGCCATCGATTGCCTGCCGCCGGACGTCGAGGGTGGGCTGCATCTGTGTTACGGCGATGCCGGCGAGGACAAGCATTACGTCAATCCGAAGGACATGGGCGTGATGGTTGCCTTCGCGAATGCGATTGCACCGAAGGCACGGCATCCGATCGCCTGGCTGCACATGCCGGTGCCGAAGGAACGCGAGGACGATGCCTATTTCGCGCCGCTGAAAGATTTGAAGCTGCGGCCGGAGACGGAATTGTTTCTCGGCCTCGTTCACCGCCACGACGGCGTCGACGGCGCCAAGCGGAAGATCGCGGCGGCGCGAAAATACGCTGCAAGCTTCGGGGTCGGGACGGAATGCGGCCTCGGGCGCTATTTCGCGGCCGATCTCATTCCCGGTCTCTTCGCGCTCCATCGCGACGTCGCCGAATTGAGCTGAAGACCGGCACGGTTCCGTCATGGATCGCGGAATCAGCCTGCGCCAACTGACCTATTTCGTCGAAGCGGCGCGCAGCGGCAGCCTGTTGCGCGCGGCCGAGCAGTTGCATCTCTCGCAGCCGGCGCTGACCAGCGCGCTGCACGATCTCGAACGCAATCTCGGCGCGCGGCTGCTCGATCGCACCCGCACCGGCGTCGAGCTGACTTCTTACGGCAAGGTCTTCATTCATCACGCGATCAACGTGATCTCCGAGGTCAATGCGGGGGTCTCGCATTTGGAGGCGGTGCTCAAATCCGAACGTGGGCAGGTCACCATCGGCGTGCCGCCGATCATCTCGTTTCGCGTCATTCCCGCCGCGCTCGCGAAGTTCAAGCGCGTTCATCCCTATGTCGTGGTGATCGTCCATCCGGCCAATCTCGACGTGCTGCTGCCGTCGCTGCGGTTGCGCGAGCTCGACTTCATCGTCGGTGGCGTCGGTACGCCCGAGCAGATGGTCGGCATCACCTATGATGTGCTCTATCAGGAGCGCCTGTGCCTCGCCGCCGGCAAGGGCCATCCGCTGGCGACGCGCAAATCGGTGTCGCTCAAGGATCTGCACGACTATCCGTGGTTCATTCCCAATCCCTATCGCGATTTTCGCGAGCAGGTTCAAAACCTCTTTCGCGATGCCGGCATGGGATTTCCGCGCGATTTCATCGAGGCCGGCCACAACATCGCGTCGGGTTATCTGCGCCAGTCACAAGCGGTCGCGATCCTGCCCAACACACTGCTGGCCGATGGGCTCGAATCCGGCGCGCTCGTCGAATTGCGGGCGGATTTCGATCTGCCGAGCTATCCGATCGGCGTGATGCGGCGCGACAATGCTGAACTGACGCCGACCGCCGGTCTGCTGATCGAGGAGATTCGGTCGGTGGCGTCGGACCTTCATGCAACGCCGCGCCCGGCGGGCAAACGAAAGCCGGCGCGGCGGTTGAAGCAGGTATAGATTTTTCTTATAGATAACCCGCGTGAATCTATTTCCGCCGGCTCCGGCGGGACCTTATGGTTGTCGATCATGAGCATCGATCATGGCTAAACTCGTCCTCGGCATCGGCACGTCGCATGGGTCGATGCTCTCGACTCCGCCCGCGCAATGGGACGGTCGCGCGAACGCGGATCGCCGCAACAAGGAACTCGCGTTCCGCGGCAAGACCTATGATTTCGAATCGCTTCTGGCGCTGCGTCAGGCCGATGATTTCGCGGCCCGCACCACGCCCGATGCGCGCGCCGCGCAACACGCGCGTTGCCAGACACAACTCGATATTCTCAGCGACATTCTGATCGCGGCCCGGCCTGACGTTCTCGTCATCGTCGGCGACGACCAGCACGAATGGTTTCAGGCGGAAATTCAGCCGACCTTTGGCATTTTTTGCGGAGCGCAGGTGATGAACCTGGCGCCGACGAAAGAGGAGATGGAACATCACACGCGCGAGGGTCGCGGCCCCTCGATTGCCGGGAACCATCCGCCGCAGGATCAGACCTATCCGATCGCCAAGGATCTCGCCGAGCGGATCATCGCGCAATCGATGGACGATGGTTTCGACGTGGCCGCGATGATGGCGCAGCCCAAGGACGCGCATGGCATGAAGAATCTGGGCCATGCCTACGGCTTCATCTATCGCCGGTTGCTGAAGGACCAGGCCGTGCCGCTGGTGCCGATCTTGGTCAATACGTTCTATCCGCCGAACCAGCCGTCGCCGCGCCGGTGCTTCGATCTCGGCAAGTCGCTCGCGCGGGGGATCGCCGCGTGGGACGAGGATGCTCGCGTCGTCGCGATCGGTTCGGGTGGCTTGAGCCATTTCGTCGTCGACGAGGAACTCGACCAGCGGATGCTGGCCGCGTTCCAGAGCGGCAACGAAGCGGCGATCACCGGCGAGGCGGACACGAATTTCCGCTCGGGCACGTCCGAGACCAAGAACTGGATCGTCGCCGCCGGCATGGTCGCGGATACGAATTTCAAGATGAAGCTGTTGGATTACGTGCCGTGCTATCGTTCCGAGGCAGGCACGGGCAACGCCATGGCTTTCGCGACCTGGTCGTAAAACCGGATCGCACGACGCAATTCGATCGATAAAAGGGGACGGAAATGCCGGGTTGGCGGGTTGGTATCGATATTGGCGGGACGTTCACCGACGTCGTCGGGATGGAAATCGAGACGGGCAAGATCCTCGTCACGAAGGTTCCCTCGATCCCGGCCGATCCGTCGCGCGCGGTCGCCTCGGGTCTGCAAAATCTCATGGAGAATTATCCGGAGATCAAACCCGAGGATATCGACTTTTTCGCGCACGGCACCACGGTTGCAACCAACGCGGCGATCGAAGGCAAGGGCGCCAAGGCCGGCCTGCTGATCACCAAGGGTTTTCGCGCGATCTATGACATGCGCGGCGGCAACCGGCCGATGGGCCCCGATCTGATCGACACGCATTGGAACAAGCCGACGGGCCTGGCGCCGCAGAAGATGACCCACGAAGTCGGCGGCCGGATCGGCTTCGACGGCGCGGAACTGGAACCGCTCGACGAAGAATCGGTGCGCGTCGCGGTGCGCAAGCTGCGCGACGAAGGCTGTAATTCGATCGCGGTCTGTTTCCTGTTTTCGTTTGCCAATCAAAGCCACGAGAAGCGCACCGGCGAGATCATCCGTGAGGAGCATCCCGGCGCCCGCGTTTCGCTGTCGAGCGTCGTCCTGCCGCTGATCCGCGAATATCTGCGCCTGTCGACGACGATGCTCGACGCCTATGTCGGGCCGGTAGTCGCGACCTATCTGAAGAACATCGCCGGGCGCCTGCGCGACGTGCAGTTGAAGACCAAGAAACTCTTCATCATGCAGTCGAATGGCGGCCTGATGCAGATCGACATCGCCACCGAATATCCGAACCAGACCCTGCTGTCGGGGCCGGCGGCGGGCGTCGTCTTCGGCGTCGGCCTCGGCAAGCTGATCGGCGAGCCCGACATCGTCACCTTCGACGTCGGCGGCACCAGCACGGATATCAGCGTGCTGCACAAGCACGCTTACGAGGAAACCCGCCACGGCAAGATCCACGATCAGGATATCGGCACGCCGATGATCCAGATCCGCGCGCTCGGCGCGGGCGGCGGCACCATCGCGCATATCGGCCCCGACGGTTTGCTGAAAGGCGGGCCGCAATCGGCCGGCGCCGATCCGGGCCCTGCCTGCTATGGGCATGGCGGTAAGAACGCGACCGTGACCGACGCGAACATCGTGCTCGGCTACCTCAATCCGAACAATTTCATCGGCGGCCGCTTCAAGATCGAGCCGAAGCTTGCGGCCGAGGTCATCACCGAGCGGATCGCCAAGCCGCTGGGGCTGACGCTGCAACAGGCGGCGCTCGGCATCATCCGCGTCGTCTGCACCAACATGGAAGTCGGCTTGCGGCTGTCCTTCGTCGAGCGCGGGCTCGACCCCCGCGTCTTCGCGCTCCTTGCTTTCGGCGGCGGTGGTCCGGTGCTCGGGACCCGCGTGGCCAAGGATATCGGTATCCCGCGCGTCATCGTGCCGCCTTATCCCGGCATCAGTTGTGCCATGGGCCTGCTGCAGACCGACGTGAAGCACTATTATTTGCAGACCCGGATGGCGTCGCTCGGCAAGGTGTCGACCGACGAACTCAACAAGATCTTCGCGCAGCTCGAAGAACGGGCGCGGCGCGAGGCGGTGCAGGAAGGCTTCGACCCCAAGGCGATCAAGCTGCAGCGTCAATTCGATCTGCGCTATCCGTTCCAGGGTTATGAGCTGACGGTGGATTGCCAGAACGAGGATCTGCGCGACAGCGACAAGGCAAAGATCCGCACGGATTTCGATACGCTGCACAAGGAAGTCTACGGCACGGCGGCGACCGGCGAGATTCCCGACGTCGTCAACATCCGGGTCATGTCAATCGCCGAGGTGGCGAAGCTCGATCTGCCCGAACTGCCGCGCGGCGACAAGAACCCGAAGCCCGTGTCACGCCGGCCGGTCCTGTTCGAGGATCGCGACGGCTATATCGACACGCCGATCTATGACCGCACGCAGCTTGGGTTCGGGTCGGTCATCATGGGGCCGGCGGTGATCGAGCAGCTCGATTCGACCACGGTGGTTCTGCCCGGCCAGAAGGCCGAAGTGGAGCGTTACGGCAACATCATCATCGAGATCGGCAAATGAGCGGAAGCACGAAGATGGAAACCAAAGCCCCGGCGAAGCTCGACCCGATCACCCTCGAGATCATCATCGCGCGGCTTCAGGAAATGGTCACGACCATGGAACATCTTTTGTTCCATAGCGGCTATTCGACCATCTTGCGCGAATCCCACGATGGGTCCTGCACCCTGTGCACGACCGAGGGATATTGCATCGAGGGCTCGGGCGGTCCGCTGCATCTCTTTTCGTATTACTACACGATCAAGAGCGTGCTCGATGCCTATCCGCTCGAGACGATGAAGGACGGCGATTGCTTCATCTCGAACGATCCCTATCTCGGCGGCACGCTGCACGTGCCCGACGTGGTGATCATCACGCCGATCTTCGTCAATGGAGAGATCATCGCGTTCAGCGGCTCGCACGCGCATAAGCCGGACATGGGTGGCCTGGTGCCGGGCTCGTCGGGCGCCGCCGCGCGCGAGATTTTCCACGAGGGCCTGGTTCTTCCCGCGGTGAAATTCTGGACCAAGGACGGCGTCATCCCGGAAGTGCTCGAGATCATCAAGCACAATTGCCGCATCCCCGAGATCATCGAGGGCGATCTGCGTGCCCAGGTCGGCTGTACTCTCGTCGGCTGCGACCAGGTCCGCGCGCTCTGCGCCGAATACGGCACCGAGACGATCAAGGCAGCGATGCCCGAGATTATGGCGCTGTCGGAAAAGCGCCTGCGCGACGGCATCGAAGCCTGGCCCGACGGCGTCTCCGAGGCCGAGGCGATGGTCGATCACGACGGCGTCGATCTCGACAAGCCGCTGCGCCTGCACGTCAAGATCACCAAGACGGGCCGGGATATCGAAATCGATTTCAGCCAGACCAACGATCAGGTCAAGGGCCCGACCAATCTGCGTCCGCAGGTCAGCCACATTGCGGCGGTCATGGCGATCGTGTCGACGCTCGATCCGACGATTCCGTTCAATGACGGGCTGCGCCGGCCGGTCAAGTTCATCAATCCCGAGGGCAAGATCACCAATCCGCGCTGGCCCGCGCCGGTGAACTCCTATTTCGGCCTCGCCAACGTGCTCTACAGCACCTGTATCCGGGCGCTGGCCAAGTTCAATCCGGCCCGCGCGGTCGCCTCGCCGGGTATCGGCCTCGGCGCCATCGCGGTCGGCTACGATCAGAACCGTACCGGCCGCAAGGCGGTGCAGTATGAGTTGTTCGTCAGCGGCCAGGGCGCCAAGTCCGAGCATGACGGCTCGTCGGGCACGGTTGGCTTCCTTAACGTGACGCCCAACACGCCGATCGAGGTGATCGAGACCGAATTCCCGATCCGCGTGAAGCGCTATGAATGGATCAAGGATTCGGCGGGCGCCGGCAAGCATCGCGGCGGCATGGGCAATCGCAAGGAATACGAATTGTTGGGCGACGCCACGACGACGTTGCGCCTCGGCCATCAGTTCAAATACGGCGGCTGGGGCGTGTTCGAGGGCAAGGACCCGCAGACGGTCCGCGCCTTCTTCAATCCCGGCACCAACCGCGAACGCCCCTTGAAGCCGCTTGAAACCGTCCGGATGGAACCGGGCGACAGTTTTCTCGTCGAAATGCCGGGCGGCGGCGGTTACGGCAGTCCGCGCCAGCGCGTGGCGGAAGAGGTGCTCGAGGACGTGCTCAACGGCTATGTCTCGATCGAGGCGGCCGAAAGCGATTACGGTGTGGCGATCGATCCGACGACGATGAAACTCGATCCGACAAGGACGGCGGCGCTGCGCAAGGCGTAAAGCCGGTAGGACTAAGGGAGGATCCGTGAAAGCGGTGAGCTGGAAGATAACGGTCGCGGCGGCAGGCTTCGCTTGTCTTGCCGGTATGGCGCGGGCGGAGGAGGCGAGCCTCATCTTTGCCACCACCGATCCGGGCACGATCGAGCTCAATACGCTGCTGCTGCATCCATGGGCCGACCGGGTGAACCAATCGGGGACCGGCGTTCTCCATATCGACGTGCGCGATGGCGCGGCGATTGCCAATCACGCGAATTACTATGATCGCGTGATGGACGACGTGGTCCAGATTGCCTTTGGCCAGATGAATTTCATCGCCGGCAAATTTCCGCGCGCCGGGGTGATGAACCTGCCTTTCATCGCCGACAATTCCGAGAGCGCTTCGGTCGCGTTCTGGCGGCTCTACAAGAGCGGCCTGCTCGATGCCGAGTTCGCCGGCATCAAGCCGATCCTGTTCGCGTCCTTGCCGCAGGGCGGCTTGCACATGGCAAAGCCGCTGCCGACCCTCGACAATCTCTCGGGCCTGAAGGTCGCGGCGGGCGCCAAGGCGATGACGGTTGCGGTCGCCGATCTGGGCGGCGCGCCGTTGTCGATCACCGCGCCCGATCTTTATGAGGCGATCCAGCGCCGCACCATCGACGGCAGCGTGATGATCTGGCAGGGGCTGCTGACCTTCAAACTCGACGAGGTTACCACGTACCATGTCGAGAGCCAGTTGGGCGCGTCATTGGCGATGCTGTTCATGACGCAGAAGCGCTACGATGCCCTGACGCCGGCGGCAAGAAAGGCGATCGACGACAATGCCGGCGAACCCGCCAGCCGTCTCGCGGGTGCCTATTACGACGAAGCGCAGAAATCGGCACGCGCGCGCGTGGCGGCCGAGGGTGGGCACACGATCGTGAGCCTGACCCCGGCGCAGGCCGCGTCGTGGCGCAAGAGGATCGAGCCGGCGACGGATGATTGGGCGAAAACGACGCCGGACGGCGAGAAGGTTCTCGCCGGGTTCCGAACGATCATGGCCGAGGTCAAAGCGGGAAAGTGATTCGACCGGGGCTTTGACGGCCCGGAAAACACGGATACGAAGGTCGCGCACAAGGGCGGCCGTTTAGGGAGGACTGAAACGTGGCGGAAAAACTGAAACTGCGCATGCTGATCGGCGATTACGAGAGCACGCGCGCGTTGCGCGACGGCACCGTTCAGGCCGAGGGCATCAGCTTCGAGTTTCCGCATTATCCGGGTTACGAGGACATTCATCGCCAGGTCGCCTGGGACGACATCTGCGATGTCGGCGAATTCAACGGTCCGGCCTATGTCGCCGGCGCCAGCAAGGATTGGTCGATGACCGCCTTGCCGGTGTTTTTGCACCGCCGCTTTCGCCACGGCTTCATCTTCGTCAACAAGAATGCCGGCATCGAAAAGCCGACCGACCTGATCGGCAAGAAGATCGGCACGCCGATTTTTCAGCCGGCGGCCAGCGTCTGGATTCGCGGTTTCCTCGAAAACGACTACGGCGTGCCGTATCGCTCGGTCACCTGGATGACGAACGCGCCGGAGATCATCGAGTTCGAGCGGCACAAGGATTTGCATATCGAGCAGATACCGGCCGGCAAGGACCTCGACGACATGTTCAGCGCGGGCGAGATCGAGGCCTTCATCTCGCCGAACATTCCGCGCGGCATGACCCAGGGCCTGCCGCAGATCGCGCGACTGTGGCCCAATTATCGCGACCTCGAACTCGAGTTCTACAACCGCACCAAGATTTTCCCGATCATGCATGTCACGGTGGTCAAGCGCGACATCATCGACAAGAATCCCTGGGTGGTGAAAAGCCTGATGGACGCGTTCGAGAAATCGAAGCGGATCGCTTATAAGCGGCTGACCAATCCGCGCATCGTGTCGTTGGCTTGGTATCAATCCTATCTCGAGGACGAGCGCGCGCTGCTCGGCCCCGATCCGTGGGAACACGGCACCTCGGCGATCAACCGCAAGAATCTCGACATCATCGCCGGCTATGTCCATCAGCAGGGCATGTCGAACCGCCGCATGACGGTCGAGGAACTGTTCCCGGCCCAGGCGCTCTCGTGGTCGGCCAACGACGTGCCGCGCTAGATCGATGCTGTCCGAAAGCCAAAATCGGCTGCTCACCCAGACCGGCGCTGGAACGCCGATGGGCGATTTGCTGCGCCGGTATTGGTGGCCGATCGCCGGCGCGTCGGAATTCGACGAGGCGCCGACGAAGCCCGTCCGCCTGATGGGCGAGAATCTCGTGCTCTACCGGGATCGCGGCGGCACTTACGGGCTGCTCGACCGGCATTGCCCGCATCGTCGCGCCGATCTCAGCTTCGGCTTCGCCGAGGAATGCGGACTGCGCTGCGCCTATCACGGCTGGCACTTCGACGCGCAAGGCCGCTGCCTCGAACAGCCTTATGACGACACGGCGCATCCCGAGGCGAAGCTCAAGGATCAGGTTCGCGTCAAAGCCTATCCGGTCGAGGAATGCGGCGGATTGCTGTGGGCCTATCTCGGGCCGCAACCGGCGCCCTGCTTGCCGCGCTGGGAGTTCTTCTTCTGGAAGAACGGGTTTCGCCAGATCGTGCTGTCGGAACTGCCGTGCAACTGGCTGCAATGCCAGGAGAACTCGATCGATCCGGTGCATACGGAATGGCAGCACCGGAATTGGGAAATCCGGCACGCCGGCAAGGACGGTCCCTATTCGGAGACGCATCGCAAGGTCGGTTTCGAGGAATTCGATTACGGCTTCACCTATAAGCGGGTGATGGAAGCGGGTACCGACACCGATCCGTTATGGACGATCGGCCGCGTCTGCCTCTGGCCCTATGCGCTTTTCACCGGCTCGCATGTCGAGTTTCGCGTGCCGGTCGACGACGAGAACACGCTGAGCGTCGGATGGTTTTTCGCGCGCGTGCCGAAAGAGAGCGAGCCCTACGAACAGAATTCGATCCCGACCTGGCAAGGCCCGGTCCGCGACGAGAAGACCGGCCGCTTGATCGGCAGCCACATCATGAATCAGGATTTCATCGCCTGGATCGGGCAGGGCGCGCTTGCCGACCGCAGCAAGGAGTTCCTCGGCGCCAGCGATCTCGGCGTCGCCATGATCCGCCGGCGCTTTCTCGCCGATCTGGACGCGATTGCCGCCGGTCGCGATCCGAAGGCGATCATCCGCGATGCGGCGACCGCCAAGAACGTCGCTTTGCCGGTCGCGGAGCGCGCCGAGTTCATGGATGGTGCCAACCGGGCCGATATTTCGCCGCGCAAGCGTGTTTTTCCGTTTCAAGCCGGCATGCCGGATGCCGTGAAGCATGCATTCGAAGAGGCGATGGGATTTCCGATCAAGGCCTGACCGGAGCGCAACGCCGATCAACAAGTTTCAAAGGGAGCAAAGCCAATGCCACGTTATTCGATGATCCTGGGTTCCGTCGTCGCCGCGTCCTTGATGGCCAACGCGGCGAAGGCCGACGAAATGAAACTGATCATGACGACGATCGCGTCACCGTCGTCGCCGATCAGCCAGCAGACCTATCACGAGTGGGCCGATCGCATCAACGCGCAGGGCAAGGGTGTCGTGCAGCTCGACGTGCGCGACGGCACAACGCTTGCCAACAGCGCGAATTTCTATGACCGGCTGCTGAGCGACGTCATGCAGATCAGCTTCGGGTCGCTCAATTATCTCGCCGGCAAGTTCACCTTGTCCGAGGTCTTTGCGTTGCCCTTCGTGATGGATACGGCCGAACAGGAATCGGTGGTGTTCTGGCGGCTTTACAAGGCCGGATTGCTCGATTCCGAGTTCGACCAGATCGTCCCGCTGTTCATGCAGGCCTTCCCGCCGGTGTCGATGCATCTCGCCAAGAAGCCGACGGCGCCGCTGGATACGCTCAACGGCCTGAAGTTCATCGCCAGCGGACGCATCCCGACCGCGGTGGTGACCAAACTGGGCGGCACGCCGCTCTCGATCCCGTTGACCGATTCCTATCAGGCGCTGCAGCGCAACACCGCGGACGGGATCAATTTCCCGATGGCGGCGTTGCCCGATTTCAAGCTCGACGAGGTGACCACCTATCACATTACCGCGCCGTTCGGCGGCGGCCCCGGCGGCGTGTGGATGTCGAAGGCGAAATATCTGAGCCTGCCGCCGGAGGTGCGCAAAATCCTCGACGACAATTCGGGCGAGAAGCAGAGCCGCCGCGCCGGCGTGATCCTCGATCAGTTGCAAGCGAAGGTCCGCAGTGATTTGTCCACGGCGAAAGGCCAGACCGTCGTGACCCTGACCGCCGAACAGCAGAAGAAATGGAACGATCTGCTGGTGCCGCTGGTCCAGTCCTGGGCCGATACCGACGCGGCTCACGCCAAGGTTCTGGCGGCGACGCGCGAACTTGCCGTGCAGGTCAATGCCGGCAAGTAAGCGCGGAGTGAGGAGTGAGGTGAAGCCAATGCCACGTTATTCGGTGATTCTGGGCGCCGTCGTCGTCGCGGCCTTGGCGGCCACTGCCGCCAGGGCCGACGAGATGAAGTTGATCATGACGACGATCGTGCAACCGAATAAGCCGATCTCGCAGCAGGTCTATCACAAATGGGCCGACGACATAAACGCCAAGGGTAAAGGCGTCGTGCAGATCGACGTGCGCGATGGCACGACGCTCGCCAACAGCGCGAATTTCTACGACCGGCTGCTCAGCGACGTCATGCAGATCAGCTTCGGCTCGTTGAACTACGTGGCCGGCAAGTTCACCTTGTCCGAGGTCTTCGCCTTGCCGTTCATCACGGATTCGGCGGAGCAGGAATCGGCGGTGTTCTGGCGTCTCTACAAGACCGGCGCGCTCGATTCCGAATTCGACCAGATCGTGCCGTTGTACATGCACGCCTTCCCGCCGGTGTCGATGCATTTTGCCAAGAAGCCGACGAAGCCGCTGGAAAACCTGAACGGTCTCAAATTCATCGCCAGTGGCCGCATCCCGACCGCGGTGGTGACGAGACTGGGCGGCAGCCCGCTCTCGATCCCGTTGACCGACTCTTATCAGGCGCTCCAGCGCAACACGGCCGACGGCATCAATTTCCCGATGGCCGCCTTGTCCGATTTCAGGCTCGACGAGGTGACGACCTATCACATCACGGCCGCGTTCGGCGGCGGTCCCGGCGGTGTCTGGATGTCGAAGGCGAAATACCAGAGCCTGCCGCCGGAGGTGCGCAAAATCCTCGACGACAATTCGGGCGAGGCCGAAAGCCGCCGCGCCGGCGCGGTGCTGGATCAGTTGCAGGCGAAGGTCCAGGCCGATTTGTCGTCGGCCAAGAACCAGACCGTGGTCGGGCTGACGGCCGACCAGTCGAAGAAATGGCACGATCTGCTGACGCCGCTGGTCGATGCCTGGGGCGAGACTGATGCAGCCCATGCGAAGGTGCTGGCGATGACCCGCGAGATTGCCGCCCAGGTGAAGGCCGGCAAATAAGCGGGTAATCGGCATCGGCGGTATTCCCCGGCCGAGCGGGGCTGGTAAGATCGTGCGATGCCGCACCCGCGCGTTCCGTCGCCCTGTATCAAGGTTTGCATGCTCGATCCGCTGACCAATCGCTGCATCGGCTGCGGGCGCACGATCGAGGAAATCGCGAATTGGGGATTGCAGCCGATGGACGAGATCGATCACGAAGCGCCCGTTCAGCGGACAGCGAACGAGACATGACGACGAACGATGCCGGCGTGGAGGCAAAGCTCCGCGAGGCCATGTCGCTGCATCAGCAGGGACGCCCAGTCGAGGCGGAAGCCGCTTACGCCCTGGTTCTCGAGCAGCAGCCGCAAAACTTCTACGCGCTGCATTATCTCGGGTTGCTCGTGCTGCACGGGGGGCAGGTCGAGCGCGGCGTGGCGTTGCTGCAAAGAGCCGTCGCCGTCGATCCCAAAGTTGCGCCGACGCATCTTCAACTGGGCTTCGGGCTGGAACAGCTCAAGCGCCTTGCCGAGGCCATCGCGAGCTATGACCGCGCGATCGCGCTGCAGCCCAACGTGCCCGAGGCGTATTACAATCGCGGCAACGCGCTGATGGATTTCGATCGTCTCGCCGACGCCGTCGCCAGTTACGACAAGGCGATCGGGCTGAAGCGGGATTATGCCGAGGCCCATAACAATCGCGGCCTGGCGCTCGTCAAACTGAGGCGCTTCGACGAAGCCATCGTCAGCTATGACCAGGTCATCGCGCTGGCGCCCGGTTTCGCCGATGCTCACTACAACCGGGCCAACGCATTCGACTCGCTCGGCCGGTTCGACGAGGCGCTCGCCGGCTTCGAGCAGGCGATCGCGCTCGAGCCCGGTAGCGCCGAGGCCTACAACAATCGCGGCAATATCCTCCTGCGGCTCAATCGATATGACGAGGCGCTGGCCAGTTACGACAAGGCGATCGCGCTCAATCCCGACCTCGAAGAAGTCGCGGGCGCGCGCTTTCTGGCGAAAATGCGGTTCTGCGATTGGCGCGATTTCGCGGCTGACGGCGCGAATCTCGTCGCGTCGGTGCGCGGCGGCAAGATCAGCACGCCGCCCTTCGCGTTTCTCGCCGTTGCGTCGGCCCCCGAAGACCAGTTTCGCTGCGCGCGCGATTGGTCATCCGCGCGATATCCGGCGCCGGTGGTCTGGCAAGGCGAACGGCACGATCACGCGCGAATCCGCCTCGCCTATCTTTCGGCCGATTATCGGGCCCACCCGGTGGCTTATCTGGTCGCCGAGCTGTTCGAGAAGCACGACCGCGCGCGTTTCGAGGTGGTGGGCGTTTCCTTCAGCGGCGACGACGGCAGCGCGATCCGAACCCGGATCGCGGCGGCGTTCGACGAATTCCACGACGTCGCCGGCAAAACCGATCGGGAAATCGCCGATCTTTTACGCGATCGTCAAATCGATATCGCCATCGATCTGATGGGATACACCCAGGGTATGCGGCCGGGCGTTTTCGCCGCGCGTCCGGCGGCGATCCAGGTGAACTATCTCGGCTATCCCGGCACCATGGGAACGTCGTTCATCGACTACATCGTCGCCGACAAGATCGTGGCGCCGATGGAGCAGCGGCCTTTCTACGCTGAGAAAATCGTCCACCTGCCGCATTGCTATCAGGCCAACGATACCAAGCGCGCGATCGCCGCGACGACGCCGACCCGACGGGAGGCCGGCCTGCCCGAACGCGGGTTCGTGTTCTGCTGCTTCAACAGCACCTACAAGATCACGCCCGATATCTTCGACATCTGGATGAGGTTGCTGAAGCAGGTCGACGACAGCGTGTTGTGGCTGTTGGAGGATAACGCGATCGCCGCGGCCAATCTGCGGCGGGAAGCGGTCGCGCGCGGCGTGGCGGCCGAAAGATTGGTTTTCGCCCCGCGCATGGCGTTGCCCGATCATCTCGCGCGCCACCGCCTGGCCGATCTGTTTCTCGACACGCTGCCCTACAACGCCCACACCACGGCCAGCGATGCGCTCTGGGCGGGGTTGCCGATCGTGACCTGCGTTGGACCGACTTTCCCCGGTCGGGTCGCCGCCAGTCTGCTGAATGCGATGGGGCTGCCGGAACTGATCGCGACGACACGGGTCGATTACGAACGGCTGGCGGGCGAGCTTGCGACCGATCCGGAAAAATTGGCTGGGATCAGGAAAACCCTCGCGGCGAATCGCGCGACCGCGCCGTTGTTCGATACCGCGCTTTATGCCCGGCATATCGAAGCGGCCTACACGGCGATGGATGGGCGATATAAGGCCGGCTTGGCCCCCGATCATCTCGTCGTGACGGGCTAGCGTTCGGTGCCTGTAGTGGTCATGTTCAGACCATGAGCAAAGTGGGTTTGATTGTCGCCGCGGTCCTGGCTGCATCGGCGATGGCGATCGGGTTTTCCGCCTGGTCATCGCTGGCCGCGGTCCAAATCAGCACCAGCGGAATGGTCGCCATGGTCCTTGGCGGAATCGCCACGCTGGGCCTTGGCGCCGGTCTTATGGGGCTGGTATTTTGGAGCAATCGCAAGGGGTTCGATGATGCGGCGGGTGCCGCACCGACGACCGACCACCCCACCGATCGCCCGGAAAAATAGGTGTATTTGATACCTACACCCTCACAAGAGGAGTGGTATTTCGCAAAATACCTCGGTATAGAAACGATGTCGATTGATCGCCCGATCACTAATGCGAATAAGGATTAGCCCGCCATGGCCGAGATTGACGTGCCCACCAAAGCCGGAACCGAGGTCCAACCCCGCCGCCGCCGCACCATTCGCGAGCATGGTCCGGACCCGGTGGACGTCCATGTGGGCAAGCGCCTGCGTCAGGCCCGGTTCCTGGCCGGCATGAGCCAGGAAGAACTCGGCGCCGGGATCGGCGTCTCGTTCCAGGCCGTGCAGAAATACGAGCACGGCGAAAACCGCCTCAGCGCCAGCCGGCTCTTCAAGGCGGCGACGTTGCTGGAACGGCCGGTGTCGTTCTTCTTCGAGGAACTGGGCGCCGCGCCGGGCGATACGCCCGCCGCCGGGTTTAGCCGCGAAGAGATCGAACTCGTGCGCCATTTCCGGCAGATCCCGAGCGACGACGTCCGCGAGCATCTGCTGCAGATGACCAAGCGCATCGGCGGTCTCGATGGCGATGCCGAGGCGAAGCCGAGCGCCGAGCGCGCCTAAACCCTCCCGCACTTTGCTGTCGCCGCGACGGCAACGCCTGGGCTAAAACAAGCCCAAGGCGATGAGGGGGCGGGGCGTGAAGCAGTTTGTGGCGGCGCTGATCGGCGCGACGGTAGTGACAGCGGCCTTCGGCGCGCCGGCGGCATGGGCGCTCGATCAGGTCACCTTCGGCACCGATTGGCAGGCCGAGGCCGAGCATGGCGGCTATTACCAGGCGCTCGCCACCGGCATCTATGAAAAACACGGGATCAAGCTGACGCTCCGCCAGGGCGGGCCGCAGGTCAATCACACCCAGTTGCTGGCCGCCGGGCGGCTCGATTTCGACGAGGCGCCGAATTCCTTCACCGGGCTCAATTTCGTCGCCCAGAAGGTGCCGATGGTCGCGGTCGCCGCGTTCTTCCAGAAAGACCCGTCGGTGCTGATCGCGCATGCCGGGGTCGGCAATGACAGCCTCCCCGCGCTCAAGGGCAAGCCGATCATGATCGGCGCTGACACCCGCGTCGGCTATTGGCTCTTTTTGAAGGCCAAGTTCGGCTACACCGACGATCAGATCCGGCCGTACAATTTCAACGCCGCGCCGTTCCTCGCCGACAAGAACGCGGTGCAGCAGGGCTATCTCACCAGCGAGCCGTTCATCATCGAGCAGCAGGGCGTGAAGCCGCAGGTGTTTCTGTTGGCCGATGTCGGCTATTCGAGCTACGGCTCGCTGATCGAGACGTCGCAGAAGCTGATCGACACCAACCCCGACCTCGTGCAGCGTTTCGTCGACGCCAGTATCGAGGGCTGGGCGAGTTATATGTACGGCGATCCGGCGCCGGGGAATGCGCTGATCAAAAAAGACAACCCCGAGCAGACCGACGCGTTGCTGGCCTATGCGCGCGAAAAGATGAAGGTCTACGGCATCATCGACAGCGGCGACAGCAGCGCCAATGGGATCGGGGCGATGTCCGATGCGCGGTGGCAGGATTTCACCCAAACGATGACCGGGCAGGGGCTCTATCCGCCAGGCACCGATCCTAGCCGCGCCTATACGCTGCGCTTCGTCAACAAGCGCGTCGGGAACGAGCTGCGCAAGTAGCATGAACGCGGCGCCGCTGCTCGAAGTCACCGGCCTCGCCAAGGTTTTCCGGAACGGCGTCACCGCCCTCCATGACGTGAACCTCAGTGTCGCGGCCGGATCGTTCCTCTCGATCCTCGGTCCGTCGGGTTGCGGCAAGAGCACGCTGCTGCGCCTCATCGCCGACCTGACGCCACCGAGCGCCGGCACGATTCAATGGAGCGCCGCGCGCGGCAGTATCGGTTTCGTCTTTCAGGAGCCGACGCTGATGCCGTGGGCGAGCGTCTGGGACAATGTCTATCTGCCGCTGCGCCTCACGGGCGTCGCGAAGGAGCAGGCGAGGCCGCGCATCGACGCAACGCTCGGCGCCGTCGGCCTCGACGCCTTTGCCGACACCTATCCGCGCGAGCTTTCCGGCGGCATGAAGATGCGCGTCTCGATCGCCCGCGCGCTGGTCACCGAGCCGAGCCTGCTGCTGCTCGACGAACCCTTCGCCGCGCTCGACGAGATCACGCGGTTCAAGCTCAACGAGGATCTGCTGAAACTGTGGCAGCGCCATCACTGGACGGTGATCTTCGTGACCCACAGCGTGTTCGAAAGCGTGTTTCTGTCGGATCGCATCGTGGTGATGACCAGGCGCCCCGGCCGCATCGTCGCGGATGTGCCGATCGCCTTGCCGTTCCCGCGCGACGAAGCCTTGCGCACCGCGCCCGACTACTCGGCCTATTGCCGGCAGCTCTCGCAGACTCTCGCCGAGGCCTCGGCATGAGCGCGCGCATCGTCGCCCCCGCCTTGGTCGGCATCGTCATGCTCGCGCTGTGGGAAGCGCTCGTGCGTTTCAACGAGATCCCACCTTACATATTGCCCGGTCCGATCCTGATTGCGCAGACGATGCTGCGCGACGGGCCGAGCCTCATGGGTTCGCTCTGGGTCACGCTGCGCATCACGCTGGCGGCCTTGGCGCTCGCCGTCGTGCTCGGCGGCGCCATCGCGATTCTCTTCGCGCAGTCGCGCCTGCTGGAACTCAGCTTCTTTCCCTATGCCGTGATCCTGCAGGTGACGCCGATCGTCGCGATCGCGCCGCTTATCATCATCTGGGTCAACGACACCTTCGCGTCGTTGTTGATCTGCGCGTGGATCGTCGCGTTCTTCCCGGTCGTCGCCAACACCACGCTCGGCCTCAACAGCGCGGATCGCAATCTCGTGGCGTTGTTCCGGCTCTACAACGCGTCGCGCTGGCAGGTCCTGCGCCATCTCCGCCTGCCCTCGGCGCTGCCCTATTTCATGGCCGGCGTCCGGATCAGCGGCGGCCTCGCGCTGATCGGCGCGGTGGTGGCGGAGTTCGTCGCCGGCACGGGCGGTTCGAGCACCGGCCTCGCCTCGCGCATTCTGGAGTCCGGCTACCGTCTCGAAATACCGCGCCTCTTCGCCGCGCTGTTCCTGCTGTCGCTCGCGGGAATTCTGATCTTCGCGGTGCTCTCGTGGATCTCGAACGCGCTCCTGTCGCATTGGCACGAAAGCGCTTTGCCCGACGAGGATTAGACCGGATGGTCGAAACCTTCCTCGTCGAATCCTGGATCGAGCATTTGCGTCAGCATGACCGCGTCACCAACGCGGATCGGCGGCCGAGCCCCGGACCTGAGCGGGTTGGATGAACTCCCTCTCCGCGCAAAGCGGGGAGAGGGCGGGGCCCATTGCGCAGCAATGGGAGGGGTGAGGTGTGGTTCCGCTTGCGTGAAAGCGCTTAGCGCCACGCACCCACCTCATCCGCTCGCTGACGCTCGCACCTTCTCCCCCGAAGGCGGGCGGAGAAGGTTTGTCAGTCGTCGCTTTATTCCACTTGCTTGCCGGCCGGGATGCCGTCGGGCGTCAGATAAAGAATCTCGAACATCGGCACGTCGATGTCGAGCCAGTTCGCCGCGTCGTCCACCGTGCGAAATATATGCGTCGAGACGTGGCACCAATTGGTCAGCGCCTCGAGCTGGCGGCCCAGCCCGTAGGTGAGGTTGGCCGAGGAAATCATCGACCACTTGGTGGTGCCCCATTCGTCATCGGTGGTTTTCAGGTAATGGGCGATCCGGTGCACGTCGGTCTCGTCGAGCAGCGTGGTGCTCTCGCGAAAATCGGCGACGAGTTTGAGCCCCGACTTGAATCCGGGAATTTTCCCGAGCTCCTCGAACGCAGCGAGGACTTCGACGAAATCGATGTCTTTGCGAAAGCGAAGGACGATGACGCCGAGATCGTCGTTGAGCCTAATCGTATGCGACATCAGACCATCCCGGTATCGGTCGATCGTCGGGTGGGTTGACCGACCCGTCGGTCATGCGTCGAGGAGGTTCTTCGGCAAGCCGGTTCTCAGCAATGTCGCGAAGTCTTCGGGCGGGACCGGCCGGCTGAAATAATAGCCCTGCGCTTCGTCGCATCCGTGCGCCTTGAGGAAATCCAGTTCGCTCGACGTCTCGACACCCTCGGCAATGACCCGCAGTTTAAGACTTTGCGCCATGCCGATGATCGCGCTCACGATGGCGGTATCTTCGCCGGCCGCGGTGATCTGCCGGACGAAGGATTGATCGATCTTGAGGGCGTCGATCGGGAATCGCCGCAGATAGCTGAGGCTCGAATACCCGGTGCCGAAATCGTCGATCGACACCCGTATTCCGCTTGCCCGGAGCGCGTGGAGGATGGTGGCCGCGGACTCGGCATGTTTCATCAAAATGCCTTCCGTCACTTCGACCTCGAGCACGTTCGGGGATAGCCCGGTTTCTTCGAGGACCGCGAAGAGACCTTCCAGGAATTTTCCATCGCGAAATTCGACGGCGGAAACATTGATCGCCACGGTCGTTGCCGGCAGACCCTCGTCCAGCCACGCGCGGGCCTGCCAGCATGCCTGGCGAAGAACCCAGGCGCCGATCGGCAGAATGAGGCCGCACTCTTCCGCCACGGGAATGAACTGCGCCGGCGAAATCGGCCCGCGCACCGGATGCGTCCAGCGCAGCAACGCTTCGGCCCCGGTGATGGCGCCGGTCCGGAGGTTGACCTTCGGCTGATAGTGCAGCGCGAACTGATCCCGTTCGATCGATCGCCGCAGGCCTTCCTCGATGAATTGCCGCTCGACGGCGCGAACGTTCATGGCCGGCTTGAAAAACTGAAAACCCTGGCGGCCGTTTTGTTTCGCCTGATACATCGCGGTATCGGCGTTCTTGATCAGGGTCTCGGCGTCGGTTCCATCGTCGGGATAGACGCTCACGCCGATGCTGGCCGTGATATGAAAATCGCGCGAATCGATCGAATGGGTCTCGGCCACCGCCAGCAGCATCTTTCGCGCGGCGATCGCGGCGTCTTCCGCGCGTTCGACGTGCGGCAGCAGCACGACGAATTCGTCGCCGCCATCGCGGCTCACCGTATCCGTGATCCGAAGGCTCTCGGCCAGCAGCGTTCCGATCCGTTTGATGAGTTTGTCGCCGACCGAATGTCCCATCGAGTCGTTGATGTTTTTGAAATGATCCAAATCCAGAAACAGGATCGCGATCGATTTGGCATGGCGCGCGGCAATGGCGATCGCCTGGCCGATACGGTCGTTCAACAACACGCGATTGGGCAGACCGGTCAGGGAATCATGTTGAGACGAGCGGATGGCGTCCGCCGCGATCGTCCGCGACAGCGTGACGTCGTGGAGAACGATGACCGCGCCGGTAATCCGTCCATGACGGTCGTGAATCGGCGCGGCGGAGTCTTCGACGGCAACGTCGGATCCGTCGCGCCGGGCGAGAACGCAATTCGGCGACAGGTGCACGATCTGGTCTTGCTCGATCGCCAGCGTCATCGGATTTCGAACCGTATGCCGGTCCGCGGCATCGAGGATTCGAACAACCTCGACCATGGGACGGCCGGCCGCTTCTTGCAGGGGCCACCCCGTCATTTTTTCCGCGACGATATTGAGGTAGGTGATTTTGCCGGATATGTCGGTGCAAATCACCGCATCGCCGATGCACTTGAGCGTGACCTGGGCGCGTTCCTTCTCCGCGAACAAGGCGTCTTCAAGAAGTTCGCGCGTCTGCGGCAACGGAAAATCGTCGTCGGATTGGAAAGGAGTCGCCGGCGCAGTCCGAGGATCACCGTTGCGGAGCGGCCGTGTTACCAGCGTGGAGGAACGCACGGGTTTCATCATCTGCGCTTTCAAACACGAATATTCGCGTCGTCGATATGCATTCAAATGTTACGTAATGTGCTTGATGACCCTTCGTGCGACGATCCCTGGCCAACGAGAAGGCACGGTTAGGCGCAGGCGACGAAGCGGGTTAGAGCAGCCTTATCAAATAGCCCTGCGGAACCCGATTGTTTTGATCCAGATCAAGAACCGCACAGGCAATTTCCGCCAAAGCATGGGTTTGCGCCCGTTCGGTTCGTCCGGGGGCGTCATCGCATCCGGCTATATCCGTGAAATGAGGCGGTCGTGGTCAAGTCCATCGGCATTGATCGGCTCGAATCCGGGCGCGCGATGAAGAAGCTTGTCGCCGGGCGCGTGCGTGGTTTCTTTGCCGGCCGGCCTTACGGGAGCGCCGTCGTCGCGGCTTTCCTTGGCGTGGCCCTGTCGATCGGTGCCTATGTCTCCATCGCGGAGTTCAGCCGGCAGGTCGCGGCGGTGAATTTCACCAGCCCCGCGCAAAGCGAGCTGACGGTGATTCAATCGGGTATCGGCGATTATCGTGACGCGGTGGAATCGCTCGGCTCTTTCATCGAAGCGTCGAACGACGATTTCAGTCTGTCGCAATTCACGCTTTTCACCGATTTCCTGCGAAAAACATTTCCCGGTATCACGGCGTTGGCGTGGGACCAGCGAGTCACGCGGGATCAGCGCGCGGCCTTCGAGGCGAAGGCGCGCGCGACGATCGCGCCGGATTATCAGATCGTCGATAACGCGACCCTCGGGACCCCGACGCGCGCGGGCGACCGCGACGAATATTTTCCCTCCTATTTCAGTACGAAAGAGGAGGGCTCGGCCCGCGTCTTGGGTTACGACGCCGCGTTCGACCCGCGATTCGCGCCGTTATACCAACGCGCGCGCGACACGGGGCAACCCATGGCGGCCGGTCCGTTGCCGCTCATCAGGATCGGTACGGAAACGCGCTGGGGCTACCTCGTGATGGTGCCGATTTTTCGTCGCGACATGCCGCGGGGCACGATCGACGAGAGACGGGTCAGTCTCAAGGGCTACGCGATCGGCGTGGTGCGCGTCCAGGATACGCTGAACGATATTCTCGGGTTGCTCGGGCCGGCGACCAATCTCGATCTCTATTTTTTCAACGCGGCGGGTACGGTGGACAATCGTCTGCTCTATTGGAAATCGTCCGACGATCCGGACGGCACGCGGCCGGTGCCAAACGAATCGACACTTCGCGCGGGACCGCATTGGGAGGGGACGCTCAAAGTCCTCGATCGCGATCTCGGGCTGCTGATCGCGCCCTCGCGGCCCCTGATCGGCGGCTTTTACGGATCGGAAGCGCTGACGAGGCTCGCCGTCGGTCTGGTGATGACCGCGATGCTGGTTTTCTATCTGTTCGGCATGACGCGTCGCGCCTTGCGGCTCGAGGCGGTGACGACACGCCTGCAGATCGCCAGCAAGGATCTGGGGTTCAGCAACGTGTTGTTGACGGCGGCGACCGAAAATTCGCCCGAGGGGATTCTCGTCGTCGACGAAACCAATCGGCAGATTCTCAGCAACCAGCCCTATCGGGACATTTGGCATGTGGCGTCCAACAACGACGTGTCCGACGATGCGGCGTCGATGCATCGCTATGCGAACGGGAAGGTCAAGAACAGCGAGGAGTTTTTCGCCAGGGTCGAATACCTCTATGCCAATCCGCAGGTCGCGAGCAACGAACAATTCGAGTTCAAGGACGGGCGCGTCATCGATCGCCTGACACGATCGCTGTTCGACAGCGGCAAGAATTATCTCGGACGCATCTGGTTCTTCCGCGACGTCACCGAGCGGGTGCGCGCCGAACAGGCGCTGCGCCGGTATAACGCGCTGCTCGATGCGATGACGATGAGCGTCGCGACGCTGTTGACCAAGAAATCCGTCGCCGAAGCGGTTCCGCTCGCGCTCGCGTATATCGGCAACGCCGTCGAACAGTTCCGCATTCTGATCATCGAGCGCCTGCACGGTTCCGATGGGCGCCAGCGGCACCGGGTGGATTTCGAATGGTCGAAGGCCGATGGGCCGGGCCATGACGTTACCGCGATGCTCGCGGAATTCTCCTCGGATCAGCCCGACATGGTGGCGTGGTACGCACCGCTCGCCGAAGGAAAGACGGTCGTCACCACGATCGAGACGGACAATGCGACGGCGCGGGAGATTTTGCGCCGCACCGGCGTCCAGTCGCTGCTGTTCATACCGATATTCACGGACGCGATTTGGTGGGGATATATCTCCCTGGCCAGCGACAATCGCGACCAGGCGGGGGACCAGCAGGAAACGACTTTATTTCAGACGCTCGGCAATCTGATCGGCGCGGCGATCGTGCGCGAGCAGCGGGCGCAGGCCCTGTCGGACGCGAAGCGGATCGTCGAGAACAGTTCGACGGTTCTCTATCGCGCGTCGCCGACGCCGTCGAAGGCCCTGATCTACATCTCGGACAACATCGCGCGTTTTGGCTACGAAGCCGACCCGTTGATCGCCGCGCCGGAGCACTACAAGAGCTACGTGCATCCGGACGACCTCTCCAAAGTCCTGGCGTCGCAAATCCAGGCGGTCGGTCCCGACGGCCATGCGGGAGTCGTCGAATATCGCTTCCGGACCCTGAGCGGCTCCTATCGGTGGATCGAGGATCACTACAATCCGGTCCGCGACGCCAAGGGCAAGCTCGTCGAGGTGGAAGGTCTCCTCGTCGATGTGACGGAGCATAAAGAAGCCGAGCAGATGATTTCGATCCTGGCGCGCACCGACGCGCTGACCGGTCTCGCCAACCGGCGCACCTTCCTCGAAAAGCTGGATCAGGCCTTCGCCGCGACGCGCCGGGGCGGCAAATCCTTCGCGGTGCTGTCGCTCGACCTCGACCATTTCAAGGAGATCAACGATACGCTGGGCCACCCGGTCGGCGATCTCCTGTTGCGCGCGGTCGCCGAGCGCCTGAAGAACATCGTGCGGGCAACCGACACGGTGGCGCGCTTTGGCGGCGACGAATTCATGGTGTTGCAGACCGATATGAACGAACCGGAAGCCGCCGGCGCATTGGGGGAAAAGATTCGCGGCGCTCTCGCCTTGCCCTATGCGCTCAACGACAACACGCTGCAGATCACCGCCAGCATCGGCATCGCGATCTTCTCGACGGAGCTCGATAACGCCGAGGCGATGATCGCCCAGGCCGATGTGGCGCTCTATCGCGCGAAGGAAGAGGGACGCGGCCGCTTCAGGTTTCATTCCGACGACATGAACGCCGAAGTACGCGCGCGGATCGCGATGACCGAGGATCTTCGCAAGGCGCTGGCGAACAACGAGATGGAACTCCGCTACCAGCCGATGGTCGAGCTTTCCACCGGCCGGGTTCTGGGCATGGAAGCGCTGGTGCGCTGGAACCGCCCCCAACACGGCATGCTCTTGCCGGATTCATTCCTGCCGGTCGTGGAGCGCATAGGCATGATGGTTCCGTTGGGCCACTGGGTGCTCCGCGAAGCCTGCCGGCAGATGAAAATCTGGCACGCGGCCGG
The DNA here is from genome assembly GCA_903828515.1 of uncultured Rhodospirillales bacterium. Classification (GTDB taxonomy): domain Bacteria; phylum Pseudomonadota; class Alphaproteobacteria; order ATCC43930; family CGMCC-115725; genus CAIKMD01. The sequence goes on from CAIKMD010000006.1 coordinate 982,052, forward strand.
AATCACGCCGTCGGTGATGACGGTCAATCTTTCCCTGGCCGAGTTGAAGACCGGCGATGCGCTGATCCGCGACGTGGCGGCGACCTTGGCGGAGTTCGGGGTCGAACCGGCCAGTATCGAGTTCGACGTCACCGAGACGATGCTGGCGGGCCTGTCGGGGGAACAATCGGGCATTCTGGAAAAACTGCACGGCCTGGGTATTCAGATCGCGCTCGACGATTTCGGCAGCGAGTTGTCGGCGCTGAGCTATCTCAGCAAATACCACGTCTCGCATCTCAAGATTTGCCGGCCTTTCGTGCAGACCGCGACGACGGACCCCCGTTCGGCGGCGACCATTCGCGCGCTCGTCGGTCTGGCGAAAGATCTCAGCATCGGCGTCATTGCCGAAGGCGTGGAGACCAATGCCCAGCGCGCGCTGCTGATGTCGATCGCGCCGCAGACGCACGCGCAAGGCTTCCTGTTCAGCAAGCCGTTGACCCCCGATGCGGCCGGCGACGTGCTGCGCCGCAAGGTGATCGGGCGGCCGGTCGCGTTACCGGTCGGCGCGGCGGTCGCCATCGCGGCGCCGGTCGAGGATTAGACCCGCGTCATTCGTCTGGGGGCGGTGCGATAAAACCCCTCTGCGCGCTTGCGGGGAGAGGGAGGGGCCCATTGCGACAGCAATGGGAGGGTGAGGTGTGGTTACGCTTGCGTGACCGCGCCTGGCGCGACGAACCCACCTCATCCGCTCGCTGACGCTCGCACCTTCTCCCCCGGCCAGCGGGCGGAGAAGGTTTGTCGGTGGTCGCACTCATGACCCCCGGCAAAATCTTGTGCGTCGCGGGGCAAGATCGAACCCGCCTCCGCGCGACAAGCTCGCACCATCCAACCGGGGGTCGTGCGATGAACCAACTTGTCCGTTTGCTTGCCGTAGCTTCCTTCTGCGCGGGCCTTGCCGTGTTGGTCGCCCCCGCGTCGGCGGCGGAGTTCAAATGCGAGCCGGAGAAGATCGCGACGAAATATCCGAGCCTCAAGGGCCGCACCCTCAAGGTCGGGATCAGCGCGGCGGATCGCCCGACCTCCTATCGCGACGAGACCGATCCCAACAAGGTCATCGGCTTCGATGCGGATTACGCCCGCGCGACTTTCGCCTGCATCGGCATTCCGTTTGAGTTCGCGATCGGCGGCTGGTCGGGGCTGATGCCGGCCTTGATCGCGGGTCAGACCGACGTGATGTGGGATCAGCTCTATTACACGCCCGAGCGCGGCAAGCAGGCCGACTTCGTGCTCTATTCGTCGTCGGGCTCGTCGATCGTCGTCGCCAAGGGCAATCCGAAAAAGATCCATTCGCTCGACGACCTGTGCGGCCATCGCGCGGTCGGCCAGATCGGCAGTACCGAGGTCACGACCCTGCAGGGCCTCAGCGCCAAATGCGTCGAGGCGAAGAAGCCCGAGATCGACATCCATATCGGCCAGGACCGGACGAGCGGGCTGCTCGAACTGGCGAACGATCGTGTCGATGTGTATCTCGGCATCGCGGTCGCCTATTACGATCCGGCGATCTACGAGATCGCTTACGGTTATTCGACCGGGGTGCGGATCGGCGTCGCGGTGAAAAAGGGCGACAAGGACCTGACCCAGGCGATCTTCGATTCGATCAAGCTCCTGCAGGACGAGGGCAATGCCCGGAAATTCTACGAGGCCTATCGCATGAACCCTGGGTTGAGCATCCCCGCCGAGATCATCGCGCAATAGGGGTGTCGACGCCGAAACCGGCGTTATTCCAATAACTTGACCCGCGACTCGGGCGCCATTGGCGGCGCCGGGCCAGCCGGGTTTTGTTCGCCTTTGGGCAAGACCGTTCGGCGCGCCCGTGGTGCGATGGGATCGAACCTGCCCGCCTGACCTCCCAAGCCACGCGCGGGTCCCTCCCTCTCCTCCCTTCGGGGAGGAGAGGGTTGGGGGAGGGTCGACCGGCAACCGGACTCATGGGGAGTTTTCGCGAATGTCTGAAACCTTCGACGTGCAGCCCATGACCGGCCGGATCGGCGCCGAGATTTTCGGCGTCGACCTGACCAAGCCCTTGAGCAATCGCGAGGTCGGGCAGATCCACGACACCCTCACCGAATATCAGGTGATCTTCTTCCGCGACCAGAAGCTCGATCACGAAAGTCATCAGCGCCTCGCCGGGCATTACGGCGAAATCGTCAAACCCTTCGGCAAGAGCGTCGAGGGTTTTCCGGGCATCGGGCGCCATCACGTCGACGAAACCTCGGATCACGTCGCCGGCGACATGTGGCACACCGATCATTCCTGCGACGAAATTCCGCCGATGGGCACGATCCTTTATATGCACACCGTGCCGAAGCACGGCGGCGATACGCTGTTCTCGTCGATGTATGCCGCCTATGACGCGCTGTCCGATCGGATGAAGGCGCATCTCGAAGGCCTCACCGCCGAGCATGACGGCCCGCAGGTCTATGCGCGCTATTACGGCCGCGAAAAGACCACCGGCAAATATCCGATCAATTCGCATCCGGTGATCGGCATTCATCCCGCCTCGAAAAAGAAGTTCCTTTTCGTCAACGCGCAGTACACGACGCGGATCAACGAGCTTTCGCCGGCGGAATCGAGCGCGCTGTTGCGCTATCTCAACGAGCATTGCGCTGATGCTGCCTTTCAGGTCCGCTTCCGCTGGCGTCCGCACTCGATCGCCTTCTGGGACAATCTCGCGACCCAGCATTACGCGATCTGGGACTACTTCCCCCAGGTCCGCTCGGGCTTCAAGGCGGTGATCTCGGGCCAGAAATTCGCGATGGCGTAATCAGTTCTTGCCCCTCTCCGCGCAAAGCGGGGAGAGGGAGGGGCCCGTTGCGATAGCAACGGGAGGGTGAGGTGTGATCGGATAGCGTCGCCGCCCACCTCACCCGCTCGCGATGCTCGCACCCTCTCCCCCCAATGGGTGGAGAGGGTTTGTGAGCTACTCCAGCACGATCTCCGGCTTGCGGCTCAGTTCGTGGTCGAGGCCATACGTGTCGTAGAGCTTGGCCTCGACGCCGTTGGCCTGCAGCACGATGAACGAATCGTAGATCGCGCGTTCCAGTTCCGCATTGCCCTTCTTGACCCCGACGCCGACCCGGAGGTCGTTGGAATAGACGAAGGCGAGGGTGAAGATTTTCGGGTCGTAGGCGAGCTTGGCGCCGACGCCGAGATAGACATCCGCCCGATCGTTGGTCAGCAGCAGCAGGCTCTCGGTGCGGCCGGGCGTGGTGATGATCTCGATCTCGGGCTTGCCGGCGGCGACGCAGGCCGCGCTGACTTCCTTGAGCTTCACTAGCTCATAAGTGCCGACCACCGACGCGCCGCGCACGCCGCACAGATCGTCGAGCGAATGAATCTTCTTCACGTTGGCGTTCATCACCACGCCGCCCGATCCGCCGGTCATGTACATGACGAAATCGACCGCCTTGGCGCGCTCGGGGTTATAGAACAGGCTCGACCAGGCGAGGTCGATCTGCCCGGCGGTGACCGAGAGGACGAGGCCCGAAAACGGCGAGGGCGCGAAGTCGAAATTGACGCCGATGCAGGCAAACGTCGCGCGCGCGAAATCGGCGACGAAGCCGGTCATGCGCTCGAAATTATTCGGATCGCGATAACTGAACGGCGGGCTGTCGCCGGTGACGCCGACCTTGAGGGTCTTGCCGGCAAGGCCCGGATATTTCGTCGCGACCTTTTCCGGCTCGCAGCGCGCATCGGCGGCGCGCGCCGGTTGTATCGACACGACAAAGCCCACCAGCAGCGCGAGCGACAACAGACACATCAAACGTTGCTTCATTCGCCGCTTACCCTTTGCATCTCGATGGTCCGAAAGGACATGCCATCGATTTCGCAAGAACCATGCCATGGACGGGCGCGCGGGAACCGGCGTTTCGCGCGGGGCCTCGCGCGCGTTATGCCCAATTTATAAGGGGATGCCGCCCATCAAAGCGGCAGGGCCAGGCGGGTTTGGCGGCGGCTTCGAGTTCCACCATCGATTGCAGGATCGTCTTCACGCGTGCCCTGCCCTATGATCGATGCGACAGGGAGGACGGAATGGGATCGGTGGTTTCGCGCCGCGCCGCATTGACCACGCTGGCGGGCGCGTTCGTGTTGCAGCACGTTCCGACGGCGAAGGCCGCGGACCGGTTGCGCGTCGGCAAGGCATCGGCGGAGAATTTCGGCAACGTGCCGCTCGACGTCGGCATGGAATACGGCATCTTCGACAGGCTGGGTCTGACGATCGAGAAGTTCAATTTCGGCGGCGGCTCGCGGGTGGCGCAGGCGATGGTGGCGGGCTCCGTCGACATCGCGCTGAGCGGCGGCCCCGAGATGGCGTTCGTCGCCAAGGGCGCGCCCGAGATCGCGGTCGCCTCCATCTCGAGTTCCGCGGCCTTCATGGGGCTCGTGGTCGGCGCGCAATCGACGGCGCGCGGCGTCGACGACCTGAAGGGCCAGAACATCAGCATCGCCAGCGTCGGCTCGGTGACCGAGTGGATGGTCGAGGCGCTGAACCGCTCCAAAGGTTGGACCGCGCCGGGCGACCGGATGACCCCCGTGGTGGCCGGCGGCTCGACCCAGACGACGCTCGCGACATTGAAGAGCGGCGCGGCGGCCGCCAGCCTCACCGCGACGCAGGTGGGATTCGCCTATGAGGCGCAGAATGCCGGGCGGCTCCTGATCGACTGCTCGTCCTATGTCGGGAGCTTCGAGATCTTCACCACCTATGCAAGCACCGCGCTCGTCAACGACAACCCGGACGCGCTGCGGCGCTTCCTCAAGGGCTGGTACGAATCGGTTGCGTTCATGAAGACTCATAAAGCCGAGACGGTGCAGGTCACGGCGAAGGTCACGGGCTATCCGCTCGAGGTAGCCACGCGCCTCTACGACATGTTCATGGGGAAATTCTCGACCGACGGAAGGTGGGACCCGCAGGCGATCGAGACGCTGCGCCGCTCCTTCGCCGATCTCAAGACAATCGACGGCCCGATCGACATGACGAAGCTCTATACCGACCGGTTCCTTCCCTAGTCGGCGGGAAACAGCAGCCCGATCTGTTCGGCGACGCAGGCGGGCTTGGCCGCGCCTTCGAGTTCGACCGTCGATTGCAGGATCATCTTCACGCCCGGCGGATCGTCCTCGAGCGACACGAGCTTGAACCGCGCGCGCACGCGCGATCCGCTCGGCACCGGCGTCGGAAACCGCACCTTGTTGAGCCCGTAATTGAGCCGGTGTTTGAGCTTGTCGATGCGCCAGGTCTCGGACGACAGCCCGGCGATCAGCGACAGGGTCAAAAACCCGTGCGCGATCGTGTGCCCCATCGGCGAGGCGGCGGCGCGCGCCACGTCGACATGGATCCATTGGAAATCGCCGGTCGCCTCGGCAAACGCATCGATCATCACCTGATCGACGACGAGCCATTCGCTGACCGCGATCTCCTCGCCGACGACGGCGCGGAAGGAATCGATATCGGGAAAAATGCGCATGGGGCGAGTGTACTTACATCGAACACGCGGCGCCATCGTCCGGCGCGATGGCGAATTCTTTCCCCGCGATGAACGTCAACGCGTTGCGGCACAGGGCCGAGCGCCCCGGCGCCCGCTCGATGAATTGGAGAAAATAGGCTCCCGGCTCGATGCCCGACATCGGCGCGCACTCGCCGGGTTTCAAGGCCGACGACACGGCAAAGGCGCTCGCCCCCTTGGTCAGGACGACATCGGCCACATCGACGGCCATCCGGTTGCAGATCGTCGACGGCGCCTCCGACGCATGGCCGGCGGTCGACGCCAATCCAGCGAGCATCGCCGCCGCACCTATCCTGCCGAACCGCATCGCGACACTCCCTATCGGTTGGCGCAGGCTAAACAGGCGCCGCGTTTTGACAAGGACGATCTTCGCGCCAGACCCCGCTTGTCAAACTCCGCCCGACGGGGCAGGTTGCGACCCGCCGGCATGGATCATCCGGCGAATGCCGGAAAAATTGATAATGGAGGAAGCGATGAAGATTGGTTTGGGCATTTTGGCGGCGGCGGTTCTGGCGATCGGATTTTGCGCGCCGGCATCGGCGGCCAACATCATCGACGAATGGAGCAACGTCAAACCCGACGCCGCGCCGGCGTTGAAGCCGGCGACGGTCGATCCGAAGACCACGGCGCTTATCGTGATGGATCTCCTCAAGCAGAACTGCAACGAGAACCGCCCGCGCTGCCTCGACTCGATTCCGAAGGTCAAGGCGCTGATCGCGTCGGCCACGGCCAAGGGCGTGACGGTGATCTGGACGCTGTTTCCCGGACCGAAGGGCGAGGATTTTATTCCCGACGTCGCGCCGCCGGCGGGAACCAGTTTCGTGGTCGCCCCGGCCGACAAGTTCACCCGCACCGATCTCGAAAAGATGCTGAAGGACAAGGGCATCGCGACAATCATCACCGTCGGCGCGACGGCCGAAGGCGCGGTTCTCTATACCGCAAGCGATGCGGCGCTGAAGGGCTTCAAGGTGATCGTGCCGGTCGACGGCATGTCGGCGGGCGGCCTCTATCCCGAACAGGTCACCGCGTGGACGCTCGCCCATGCGCCGACCATCGCCCAGAACATCACGCTGACCAAGACGGACATGATTTCCTTTCCGTAAGGCGCGCGTCGTTCCAACAAAAACCCCGCGAGCAGACACTCGCGGGGTTTTTTCGCACGGCCCAGCGAGGCTGGTTACATCGCGACTTCGACGCGGCGGTTCTGCGGCTCGCGCACGCCGTCGGCGGTCGGCACGCGCGGGGTGTCTTCGCCGTGCCAGCTCTCATCGATCTTCGAGGCGGGCACGCCGTCTTTGACCAACGCGGCCTTGACCGTGTCGGCGCGGCGCTTCGACAGCGCGAGATTATAGGCGGGGGTGCCGGCGCGATCGGTATAGCCGGCGATGGAAACGCCCGTCTTGCCGCTCTTGAACGCGGCGGCGGCGGCATCGACCACTTTCGCGCCGTCAGCGGTGAGCGTCGATTTATCGAAATCGAAGAACACGATGAATTTCTGCGCCGAGGGGGCGGGGGCGGCCGCGACCGGCGGCGGCGGGGCGGGCGGGGTGGCCAAGGCCGGCGGCGGAGCGGCAGGCGCGCCGAAGGCGAAGCGCAGCCCGATGCTCACCGTATGCACGTCGAGATCGCCCGACTTCGAGACCGTCAGCGGGTTGACCGAGCCGATGATGGATGGCGGGAAGCCGCTGCCATAGGTGCCGGTCGAGAGCGTGCCGAGATCGAGATATTTATAGGCGAGTTCCAGCGTCAGTTGCGGCGTTATCGCATAACCCACGCCGGCGCCGATGCCCCAGGCGAAGTTGGTCGTGGTCGAGCCGCTGAGCGTGCCCGGAAATATGGTACCCAGCACGTTGAGGCTGCCGTTGAGCGTGCCGAGGCGGTTGCTCGCGAAGCCGATGCCGCCGTCGATGAAGGGCTGGAACGGCCCGAGGTCGTACCACGGCTTTACCAGCGGGTTGAGGTCGAGGTAGGCATTGAGCATGCCGACCGTCGAGGTCAGATCACCCGAACCGCGCCAGGTTATTCCTGGAATCAGACCGCCGGTCGTGCTGCCGTTGACCTTGAACGCCGAGAGGTAATCGAGGCTGAAATCCATCCGGAACAGCGGCGTGAAGCGGTAGCCGATCGCGGCGCCGAAATAGGGCGAGTTGCCGGGCGAGGACGGGAAGATGGCGGTACCGAGCGATGAGCGCGTGCTGTTGGTCGGAACGCTGTCCTGGAAATTCGTGCCCTGGCCGAAGCCGACGCCCGCCTCGCCGCGGATATAGACGCCGGCGGGCACCCAGGAAAACTGACTCTCCAACGAATCCGCCCGCGCCGAGACCGAACCGAACGCCGCCGCGCCGAGCGCCGTCGCCGCCACCAACCACTTTTTCACCAGAACCCCCAAACGACACGAAATCGATGGGCTTCTTTAGAGCGTTTCGCTGCGGTGCGAAATGAAAACTTCGGTATGGAGGTAAAGCGTTTCCGGCGTTCGTTCAACGCACCCCCCTCGCTTGACAGGCTCGCGCGCGGGCGCGCGTAATAAAACCCAACAACGCGCCGGTCGCGCGCGGGAAGAATGTTGGGGAGAACACCGTGAGATACCAAACCCTGTCGGCGCTCGGGCTGCTGGTTTCGCTCGCCGCACTCCCCGCCATCGCCCGGCCGACGCAGCAGACCCCGCCGCCGAAACTCAATCCGCAGACGATCAGCGGCACGGTCACCGGCCCGCACGGGCCCGAGGCCGGGGTGTGGGTGATCGCCGAGACCACCGAATTGCCGACCAAATTCGCCAAGATCGTCGTCACCGACGACAAGGGCCGCTACGTCCTGCCCGAATTGCCGATGGCCGATTACAGCGTGTGGGTGCGCGGCTATGGGCTGGTCGATTCGCCGAAAATGCGCGGCGTGCCCGGCAAGCGGCTCGATCTCGGCGCGGTGCCGGCGCCCAACCCGGCGATCGCCGCGCAATATTATCCGGCGATCTATTGGTATTCGATGGTGAAGATCCCCGATGCGAGCCAGTTCGGCGGCAAAAGCTCGATCCCGCCGAAGGTGACGCAGCAGGACTATCTCACCACGATCAAGAATCGCGGCTGCGTCGGCTGTCATCAGCTGGGTCAGTTGGGCACGCGCACGATTCCCGCCGCGTTCAGCGATCTCGATTCCGAGGGCGCGTGGTTCCGCCGCATCACCTCCGGGCAAGCGGGACGGCTGATGGTCGAGCCGGCAGGCCAGATGGGCGGCGTGCCGCTGCACTATTTCGCCGAGTGGACCGACCGCATCGCCAAGGGCGAGCTGCCGCACGACAAGCCGCAACGCCCGCAAGGGCTCGAGCGCAACGTCGTCATCACCGAATGGGCATGGGGCACGCCCAGCACCTATCTCCACGACCTGATCTCGACCGACAAGCGCGACCCGACGGTCAATGCCTATGGGCCGCTCTTCGGTTCGACCGAATATGCGACCGACGATCTGCCGATCCTCGATCCGAAAACCAACACGGTCTCGGTGTTTCATGCGCCGGTGCGCGATCCCGGCACGCCCGAATCCATGGGCCCGACCCAGGCGGCCGATCCGACCCCGATGGCGCCTTCGGCCTATTGGGGCAACCAGAAGATCTGGGATGCGCACGTCAACAATCACAACTCGATGTTCGACAGCAAGGGGCGGCTGTGGCTGACCGCGGCGTTCCGCGCCGCGCCCAATCCCGATTTCTGCAAGGCGGGCTCCGATCTCCCATCGGCGAAGATCTTTCCGCTGAACACGAACACGCGCGAGCTCACGATGCTCGACCCGAAGACGATGAAATACACCTTCGTCGACACCTGCTTCACCAGCCAGCATCTGCAATTCGGCTTCGACAAGAACGACACCCTCTGGGCGAGCGGCGGCGGGCCGGTGCTGGGCTGGCTCGACACCAAGAAATTCGACGAGACGGGCGACGCGGCCGCCTCGCAGGGCTGGACGCCCTTCGTGCTCGACACCAACGCGGATGGCAAGCGCAGCGCCTATGTCGAACCGAACCAGCCGGTCGATCCGGCGAAGGACAAGCGCATCGGCGGCGGCACCTACGCGATCATGCCCAACCCGGCCGACGGCTCGATCTGGGGCTCGGTCGGCGTGTTCGGCGGCGCCGGCGGCATCGTGCGCGTGGTGCCCGGCAACGATCCGCCGGCCACCGCGATCTCGGAGCAGTTCAACGTGCCGCTACCGGGCTTCGGCCCGCGCGGCGCCGACATCGACAGCAAGGGCGTCGTCTATGTCTCGCTCGGCAGCGGCCATCTCGGCCGCTTCGATCGCAACGCCTGCAAGGGACCGCTCAACGGCCCCGAGGCGACCGGCACCCAATGCCGCGAAGGCTGGTCGTTCTTCCAGTATCCCGGCCCCGGCTTTGCCGGCATCGGCCCGAACAGCGCCGAGGCGAGCTATTACACCTGGGTCGATCAGCACAACACGCTGGGCCTCGGCAACGACGTGCCGGTCTCGACCGGCAACGAGAACGACGCGCTCCTCGCGCTGGTCAACGGCAAATGGGTCACGATGCGCGTGCCCTATCCGATGAGTTTCTACACCAAGGGCCTCGACGGGCGGATTGATGATCCGAAGGCGGGGTGGAAAGGCCGCGGCATCTGGACGACCAGCGGCGACCGCACGCCGTGGCTGCACGAAGGCGGCAAGGGGAACACGCCGCTGGTGTTCCACTTCCAGATGAGGCCGAACCCGTTGGCGGAGTGAGGGATGAAACTGCGCTGGCGCGAACTAGCTACCGCCACTCTTCAGACCAAAGAAAAACAGCAGACCAGCTAAAGCAACGGCACCGAAAAGGGTGACCAAAGCTTTCACGCCTTCCGTCTGCAATAAGTTTATCGTGCTTTCCAAAAAGGTAGGCTTAAGGCCAGTAGATAGAAATAGGTTGTAACGAAGTTTCGCGAGGACACTGGTTGTGCTGGTTGGATCGCTTAAGTTGCCGACCCATTTCTTGTTTAGAATATACCGGACTGTAGTAGCTAAAGTTGGGCGACTCGAAGCAGCAAGTGCTTGTTCGCACGAGTGGCAGATAAAGCCACTTAGAACCTTCAATCGAGTGTCCTCAAGGTATGCGGTAAAATCGCATATGCAGCCTCTAGTGCCCAAATGCACCGAACCACGAAGTGCAGGGCATACACCTGCAATTGATTCTCTGACTATTAGCGTCTGAATAAACTCGAAAAGTGACGGCGGTGCCATTGAGCGTTGCCAATTTCCGAGGGCGATCACGGATACATGGTTCTCGCGCATATTGTAGAAATTATCGGAGAAGCACGCCTCAGAAACGATAATCCATTGATCGGGCCTCGGGTGAGGGAGGTTGTAGCCGTCCTCAAGCTTCTCAAGCCACTTTGGAAAATCTACCAAGAAATTGGGGACATATGATCGAACAGCTTCCCGATCAACGTCTTCTATTTTTTGAAGCTCTTCAAATAGTTCTCCATGATCGGGAGTTGGCAGAAATTCGTACTCGAATTGATCTTGCAACGCGTTCATCGAAAGAATAAAAAATTTTAGTGCAGGGATATCCAGTTCTTCATTCGCTAAAACGATCCCAACGCGATGAGGTGTTGTTTTTTTGATATTCTCCATTTTTGATCCAATCTTTATTTACGTTTCGGTCGTCGGAACGCCGAAGTGAGCTGGCAATGTTATTGCTTTTGGAACTAGGTTTTGCCGATTGGTGGGCAGACAAGTTTTATGATCTCAGTTAGTTCTGGCGGGCGTAGAAATTTATCGAGTTCAAGTTTGTTCGCGTTGCATATAATTGTTTGTGAGCTTTTTATTTCGGCGAGTGCGACGAAGCACACGACTAATAGAGAAGTTACGATAACTAGGCCGCCGACGGATTTAGTGGCTATACGAACCTGAAATAGGCCCGGTCCTTTGGCGGCAACTCCAAATGGCTCTGTGACGTTTTCAAAAACCAACACTAGCCCTACATAAAGCCCCACACACGAGAGAAGAACGGCTATCGATCGCGAATTAATTTTGGAGGCAATTGTTATCGCTTCATCCTTTCCGAATACGATAAGGCCGGCGCCAAATAGTATTGCGAGAAGTAGAAAGGCGATAATGAGTGGCCTCAAATAATGTAAAAAAATTTTGACGCGAAGATGTGTGTCTTTATCGGTGAACATTTAATTCTCCAATGTACTTTTGAAATTCAGTTCAGTGAGGTGCCTAGGCCTCTTTGCAGTCTTGGTGGTGTTCCATAAATTTCTCTCCGTAATACAATTGAGGCTAATGTCACCGCAGATCGGATGTCAATCGGTGCGGACATTTGGATTTCTAGCCATGTACTAGTTGGAAAATCCAATCTCAGTCTCAACCGCCCGACATTGTTTTTTTCGTTGCGGTAAGCTTGACCGATCTCAACGACAAAGAAGCTGCGATCCGCGCCCGCTACCGCGCCCCAACCTCCACCAACGAATAACTCGTACTCCGTCCCCCCGCCGCATCCCGTTTCAAAATACCGCGCTTCACCAGATCGTCGATATCGCGCCCGGCCGTGTCCTGCGAGCATTTGGCGAGGGTTGCCCATTTCGACGAGGTGAGCTTGCCGTCGAAGCCGTCGAGCAGGCGGTTGAGCATGGCGCGCTGCCGCTCGTTGAGGTGCGCGTCGGCGTGGCGTTCCCAGAACAGGGCTTTGCCGAGGACGCCCGATAATATCGTTTCCGCGCCGTCGAAGGCGCGGTCGAGGCAGGCGAGGAACCAGTCGAGCCAATCGGTGATGTCGAGGTCGCCTTTCTGCGTTGCCTCGAGCCGGTCGTAGTAGTCGTTTCGCTCCGCGCGGATTTGCGCCGACATGCTGTAGAAGCGCTGCGCGGTTTTTTCCGAGCGGGCGAGGGTGAGGTCAGCGATGGCGCGCGCGATGCGGCCGTTGCCGTCGTCGAATGGATGAATGGTGACGAACCACAGATGCGCGATGCCGGCCTTGAGGACGAGGTCCATGCCGTCATCGGCGTTGAACCAGCGCAGGAAGGATTTGATTTCGCGGTTGAGCAGGGCGGCGGCGGGCGCCTGGTAGTGAAGGCGCTCGCGGCCGATCGCGCCGGAGACGATCTGCATCGGTCCCGACTTGTCGTTGCGCCAGGCGCCGACCGCGATCCTGGTCATCCCGCTGCGCCCGGTCGGAAAGAGCGCGGCATGCCAGCCGAACAGGCGCTCGTCAGAGAGCGGCTTGTCGTAGTTCTGCGTGGCGTCGATCATCATCCGCACCACGCCGTCGACCTGACGGTCGGCGCGGGCGAGCGCGCCGATATCGATGCCGAGCCGGCGCGCGACCGACGACCGCACCTGGGTCCGGTCGAGCTTCTCGCCTTCGATCTCGCTGGATTTGAGGACTTCCTCGGTCAGGCTTTGCAGCGAGGCTTCGGTGCGTTGCTGAAAGCCCAACGCCTCCATCCGCCCGATCAGTCGGCCCTGGAGATGCCGGACCGCGCCAAGCCGGTCGGAAACGGTCTTCTGATCCCAGCGAAAATTCGGCCAGTCTTTGCGTTGGTGGATATAGGTCGCCATATTCTCCGCACCTTATGCGGAGAATATGGGCACAATCTCCGCAAAGACAAGATTAAATTCCGCATATTTTGCGGAGATTAAGGCGCTTCATCTCCGCACGCCGAGCCGGGGAAGCGCGGATTTCCGCCATTTTGCGGGCAAGACCTTGAAATTCGGGGCCGGCGGACCGAGATCGTGAAATCCCGCGTCTCCCGTGAAGCCCGCTCCCATGAACCCCCGCCAACGTCTCTTCGTCGCCGAATACCTCGTCGACCTCAACGGCAAGGAAGCGGCGATCCGTGCCGGGTACCGCGCGGCTGGCGCCAAGGTGCGCGCGGCGAAGCTACTCGCCGATCCGGCCGTCGCATCGACGCTGGCGCAGGCGATGGTGGCGCGCGGGGGTCGCACCGGCATCACCGCGTCGCGCGTGATCGCCGAATATTCGAAGATCGCGTTTTTCGACATGCGCCGGATCGCGCGGATGGCAGGCAGGAGCCTCCTGATGCTGCCCGCGTCGCGCGTGCCGGCGGATTGTTCGGCGGCGATCGGCATGCTGGCCGAAGAGACGGTCAAGGGCCGGTTGCGCGTGAGCGTTGTGCCGTTCGACAAATTGGGTGCGTTGAACAGCCTCGGGCGCATTCTCGGCGTGTTCGGCGGCGCGCGCGTCGACGAGGCGCGGTTGAAGGATCGCGTGGCGCCGGCTGCCGCGGCGCTGGTGGCGCGCGAAGCGTTGCCGCCGGCGAGTGCGGCGCAGCGGCGGTTTGCGAAAGAGTATCTCGTCGATTTCAACGGCAGCGCCGCCGCGCGGCGCGCCGGCTATGCGGATCTGAGCGGACCCAACCAGGCGACGCGGCTGTTGCACTATCCCGGCATCGCCGCGCGGGTCGAGGCGGGGATCGACGCGCGCCTCGCCGATCCGTTGGCGCGCGCCGATCGGGTGATCGAAGAATACGCGGCGATCGCCTTTGCCGACATGAAGCGCGTCGCGCATTGGACCAACACGCGGATCACGCTGCGCGCGCGGCGCGATATGGGTACGGCCGATGCTGCCGCGATCGAGCTGGTCGAGGCAGGGACGGGCACGCCGACCCGCATCCGCCTGCACGACAAGAAATACGCGCTCGACCGGCTGGCGATGCATCTGGGGATTCTGGACCGCGTGACGCAAGGCGGCCGAGCGAACCGGAGATATTCCGAGCAGAAAGCGGCGCGGTTGCTGCGCGCGCGGATCAAGGCGTTGGGGCTTTAGGGCGGGGTCGGTCTGCCGCCGCAGTTTGTTTCACCACGGAGGCACGGAGGACACGGAGAAGATAAGGAAGAACAACTCTTCCTCCGTGTCCTCCGTGTCCTCCGTGTCTCCGTGGTGCATCTTGGGCGATCGGTGCTGCATGTAGAGCGTGTCGAGTGACGCGATCTCAGCGCCGCTTTCAGGTGAGCGTCGGCCGCATCGTTTAAGGCCGCTCCAGGCTTTTCAATTCCCCGACATGAACGATAGCCGCCGTGGCGCGGCGCTCAGGCGCGCCCCCGCGCGTCGGGGTCTCTTCGCGTTCTTAACTATAAAACAGAACGAAATATTTACCATTGGCAGTACAGATTGATGAAATTCCCGGTTTTCTCTTGATTTTATTGGGAATTGGCAACATATAATCAAGTGTTGTCAAAGAACACTTGCTCTCGACGCGCCGCCGCCATGCGGCCTTGGAACGGATGTGAGATCAATGACGATCATTTCCCGGTTCGGTCTTTGCGGTCTGGCGCGCGCGCCGCACCGCTTCGTCCTCCCTCTGCTGGTCGCGGTGCTCGCGCTGGGGTCCGGCGCGGCGCGGGCGACCCCGGTTTTCAGCTATACCGCGACGGTCGAGGGCACCGCCAATCCGTCCGCCGGTCTCACCGTCACCAACTACACGCCGCCGGGCACGGGGACGGGCTCGATCGGCTTCGGCGACGGAACCGTCGCGACCTTCGCCAATCCCTCGGCGAGCGCCTATCCCGCGATGGCGGTCAACGGCAGCCTCGCCGGTCTCTATGCGGCGCCGGTCGACGCCGGCGGAAGCGCGATCGCGACCAATTACTATTCGACCGGCCTCGGCACCGTCACCTTCCAGTTGGCCTCGCCGCAATCCTATTTCGGCCTGCTCTGGGGTTCGGCCGATATCGGCAATACGCTGGCGTTCTATTCCGGCGGCACGCTGGTCGGCGCGATCACGACGGCCGATTTCGATGCCGCCGCCAACGGCAGCCAGGGTTTCGGCGGCAGCTATTTCATCAATGCGAATCTCAGCGGCGGCGCGTTCGACGAAGTCATCGCGAGCAGCAGTTTCAACTCGTTCGAATTCGGCGATGTCGTCGCGGGCGCCGCACCTGCCAGCGTTCCCGAACCGGCCTCCGCCGCGCTGCTCGCCGCCGGGCTGCTCGGATGCGCGGTTTTACGCCGGCGCGCGCCGGCGCTATCGCGCGCGGTTTAGGAAAGTCTTTACCATCGCCTCGCATCCTTGACGGGATACGCGCGCCACGAAGGCGGGGCGGCGGTATCCCGAACCAGGAAGGCATCGAGACCCTCGCGATGGTTGCGACTCACGTTACCGAAGGCCAGGCGACCGCCGATCAGCTCAACGCGGCGATCGCGATCATGCGCCATCCGATCATCATTCTCGATCGCGACGAGCGCATCGTCGCGTTCAACACCGCGTATGGCGATCTCCATCGCGGCGCCGACGATATCTGCGCCGCGCGGCCGGGCATGCCGATTGGCGATCTGGTGGCCTGGCGGCGCGACAACGGATTTTATGCCCCGAACGCCACCGAGGTCTTGAGCGACGCCAACGGCGTTCCGATCAAGGGCGAGGCGACGCATCAGCTCGGCGACGGGCGCTGGATGTTCGTCGATCGCTATGGCCTGCCCAGCGGGCTCAATCTGGGCGTGTGGATCGACGTGACGCCGATGAAAGAGGCCGAGGCGCGCTTGCGCGCGACCGCCGAACGCCAAAGAAACTCGAAATCGAATTGCGCAACGCCATCGCGCAGGCCGAGGCCAACGCGCTGGCCGTTCAGGCCGCGAACGATCGTCTCGAAAGCCGGGTCGAGGAACGCACCGCGCAACTGAAGGCGGCGCAGGCCGAGTTGTTGCAGAAGGAACGCCTCGCCTTCATGGGCCAGGTCACCGCGACGGTCGCACATGAATTGCGCAATCCGCTGAGCGCGATCAGGAACACGACCTATACCCTCAAGGAAATGCTGCGCGACAAGGGCGTCGCGATCGACCGGCCGCTCGAGCGGATCGAGCGCAGCGTCAAGCGGTGCGACGACATCATCGGGGAATTGCTCGACTACTCGCGCGCCCACGCGCTCCATTGCCGGGTTCTCGGTCTCGACGATTGGCTGCGCGAGGTGGTGAGCGAACAGCCGGTGCCGGCCGGCGTCACCATCGAACTCGATCTCGCGGCGCCGTCCGCGCGGGTCAGCATCGATCCCGACCGCTTCCGCCGGATCATCATCAATCTCTTCGACAACGCGGTTCAGGCGATGACCGGTGCGGCGGATAAATCCCGCGCGCCGCATCTCGTGATTCGCACGCGCGGCGACAGCGGCGGCGTCGACATCGCGATCGAGGATAACGGCCCCGGCATTCCGCCCGAAAATCTCGGCCGCGTTTTCGAGCCGCTGTTCAGCACCAAGAGCTTCGGCACCGGGCTGGGCCTGCCGACGGTGAAGCAGATCGTCGAACAGCATGGCGGCGAGATCGCGCTGACCAGCGCTGTCGGAGTCGGCACCAATGTGCGGGTGCGTCTCAAACCCGCCGAAGGCGCCGCCGTCGCGGCGTAAATACGGCGCGGCGCAATCGCGGCTGCACCAATCTTGGGCAATATGCGGAAACCATAGGCGAAGAAACGCGCTCGATCGCGCGGAACGTTCGGGCGCGTGGGGAATTAGACTCAAGCAGGCATGATCGAGCGATTCAAACCTTGCCTGCGATTTTGAATCGTGTTGTCATAATTCGTCCATCCGAAAGAGACGAAAAAACGTTGGGAGGCGGCGTCAGCAAGCGGCTCACTTGACGGAGGCGCGCCTATGCTGATCGAAAGTCGATGTCTGATCCTCAGCGCACACGACGCGCGCGATCTGCCTGACCCCGAGTTGCGGCAGGCCTTCTGTACCATCGTCAAAGAACTCACCGCGGTCTGGGGCCATTGGGCCGGACCCGCCAACGATATCGACATCATCGCGCAACGCCGCGACCCCGCCACCCTTTCCACCGCCGAAATGCGCCGCATCGCCGAAGACAACCAGTATTGGTTCAGCCTGCCCGAGCTGCGGGCTTAACGCACCCCAGGCCTGTCGAAGCGCGCACGGCGCGAATCCCAACGCCCGCGCAAAATCATCCCTTGAACGACGTTGCGAACGCACCCACGTGTAAAGTGTCGCAACCAGCAAGGAGGATGTTCAGGCCACATGACTCCACCGGCTCGAAAAGGTGTCGCCAGAGTACTTGGCGCCGGCGACTGACCTCTTAAGTCCAAGCTATGTCCGACATGATGTCGGGCGCGAAGTACGCTTCGCAAAACCGACCCCCGCTGTCGCTTGAATGCGCGCGGGGGTCTTTTGCGTTTTGATGAGTCGTGAATAACTTTAAAACGTCACGCCCGCGCACGCGGGCATCCAGGGCACATGACGTGCGGTTTCCTGGATTCCCACGTGCGTGGTCGTGACGAACGAGAAGAGAGAAGTCTTAGCCGCTGGCCGCGTGTTCTTCGATGTGCGCGGCGACGGTCAGGCAGACATCGGCGAGGTCGCGTAATTCTTCGCGGCGATCGTCGTTACGGCTGGTTTCGGCGCGTTGCCGAAATTCTTGGGCCTGGTCCCACCAGAAATCCGCATCGAGCATGTGATCCTCCATAAAAAGGGGGGACGAGTTCGTGGGCAGATATCGGTATCTAAAGCCTGGGTGCCCATTGTGGCCAAAGCGTGGCGAGGACGCGCCGGTGGGACGATTTTCGCGTTACCGGCGGCGGCCGGAATGGTATTCTGGACCCAGAAAATAAACCGGGGGAGACGACCATGAAGCGCGATTCAAGCGATCAAAAAACTTTGTCCCGTCGCGGCCTGATCAAGGCGAGCGCCGCCGTGGCGGCGGGCGCGGGCTTCGTCACCAGCGTCGAGCCGGGCGATGCCTGGGCGGCGACGACCAAGAAACTCGTGCAGGCGGCGTCCACGCCGAAGGGCCGCATTCTGCTCAAAGGCGGCACGATCATCAGCATGGACGCGAAGGTCGGCGACATCGCCAAGGGCGATATCCTGATCGAGGGCAAAAAGATCGTCGCGGTCGGCGGCGACCTGAAAGTTTCGAACGCGCAGGTGATCGACGCGTCGAACGCGATCCTCATCCCCGGCTTCGTCGACGCGCATCGCCATTCCTGGGAAGGCCAGTTGCGCCGCATCAACCCGAACGCGGCGACGCTCGACGCCTATTCGGCGGCGACGCATCTGTCCTTCGCCAAATCCTACCGGCCCGAGGACATGTATGCCGGCAACATGATCACGGCCTTGGGCTGCATCGATTCCGGCATCACCTGCATCATCGACAATTCGCACAATTCGCGAACCAAGGCGCATTCCGACATGGCGATCCGCGCCCTGATGGATTCCGGCATTCGCGGGGTTCACGCGGCGGGCGGCCCGCAGGCGGGCGATTGGGACCATCAATTGCCGGGCGATCTCGCGCGGCTGCAAAAACAGTTCTTCTCCTCGACCGATCAGCTCACCACGCTACGCATCTTCGCCGGGCCGGTGCGCGAGCAATGGGCGCTGGCGCGCAGCCTCGGCCTGCGCATCACCATGGAGTTCCAGGGCCAGGCGATGGCGAAGATCATCGACGGTCTCGCCGCCGAGAATCTCCTCGGGCCCGACGTCACCTTCAACCATGCCGGCAACCTGCCCGAAAGCACCTGGGCCAACATCAAGAACGCCAGCGTCACCGTCGACGTGTGTCCGCGCTCGGACGCGCAATACGGGCTGGGCGCCGGGTTCTGCGCCTATCAGAACGCGCTCGACCACGGCGTGAAGCCCGGCTTCAGCGTCGACAACGAAACCTCCTACAGCACCGACATGTTCATGGAGATGCGCACCGCGCTTTATATTCAGCGCGCGGTCGCGACCAACCGCAAGCTCAACGGCGACGCCAATCCGCCCGCCGCCGTGACCGTGCGCGACGTGCTCGAATGCGCGACGGTGAACGGCGCAGCGTGCGCGGGCCTGTCCGACAAGATCGGCACGCTGTCGCCGGGCAAGGAAGCGGACATCGTCATGATCCGCACCGACGAGATCAATCTCTATCCGTCGAACAACGCGATCGGCACGGTGGTGGCCGCCGCCGACCGCAGCAACATCGACACCGTCATCATCGGCGGACGGGTGCGCAAATTCCGCGGCAAGATGGTCGGCGTCGACATGGCGCGGTTCCGCAAGATGGCTGACGATTCCCGCCATTACCTGTTCGAGAAAACCGGCTATAAGCCCGACATCTTCGCCGAGCAGTTCAAGATCGGATAAGGACATCCATGCGCCCGAGCTTTCATCCCCTCACGCCGGTTTTCGCCGCCGAGGTGAAAGACATCGACATTCGCCAACCGATCGACGCCGAAACCGCGGCGTCGATCGAGGCGGCGATGAACCGCTTTGGCGTGCTGGTGTTTCGCCGCGCCAATCTCGACGCCGAGCAGCAGATCGCGTTCACCCGCTGGTTCGGTCCGCTCGATCGCGGCTTCGCCAAGGTGCGCAACGCCGCGAACCGGTTCAACGTGCCGAACCTCGCCGACATCTCGAACGTCGATTACAACGGCGACGTGGTGCCGAAGGGCCATCCGAAACGCGTCGGCTCGCTCGCCAACCAGCTCTGGCATTCCGACAGCTCGTTCCAGAGCCCCTCGGCCAAGTTCTCGATCCTGACCATCCACTCGATGCCGAGTTGGGGCGGCAATACCGAATTCGCCGACATGCGCGCGGCCTATGACGATCTTTCGGATGCGGTGAAGGCCGAGATCGCGGACCTGACGGTCGAGCATTGGGCGCTCCATTCGCGCATCGATATTCTCGGCGACGACGACTACACGCAGGAACAGAAAGACGCGATCCCGCCGGTGCGCTGGCCGCTGGTGCGGGTTCACATGGCGAGCGGGCGCAAATCGCTCTTCATCGGCGCGCATTGCCGCGCCATCGACGGCATGAGCGTGCCCGAGGCGCGGATCCTGTTGGCCGAATTACTGGAACACGCGACGCAGCCGAAATACGTCCATGTCCACGAATGGACGATGGGCGATCTCATCATGTGGGACAATCGCTGCACCCTCCATCGCGGCCGTCGCTACGACCTCGACCAGCGCCGCGAACTGCGCCGCAGCACGACGGGGTATGCGCCGGTGAAGGCGGAAGCGGCGGAGTAGGGGCAGTTATTGTCAAAGGCTCGCTATCGCGATTAAAGGGCGACGTGCCGAAAGGTCGGATAGAATCTTTGAAAGCTAGTGTAACCTTTCAACAAATCTATCGTAGGAATGCTTTCGTGAAGTTTGAAGTTTATGGCCCGCGCTAGCTGTCGCGGGCTTTTTTTGTGTATGTCACGATCTAAGCTAAGTTTTTCCCAAACCGTAAGCTGCGGAATTTGGATATCGACGCAATCATCCCACCCTGCCACTCCGCCGGGTACGGAGCCAAGACGCATTCGAGTTCGGCATTCGGCTATCTTGTCACGTTCGACCACGACACCGGTAATGCTGAGCATGCGGTGGCCGTCAGCATAGGTCGTCAAAGAAAGCGGTTCGAAAGTATATTTTTGATCTCTCTCGAAAGCTTCTTCGGCCACTAGCTTAAACGCATAGCTCACAAGCTTCGCTATTCCTAACTTGCTCGACAAATGTTTGACGCGTGCGCCGGGTTTGAGTTGGCCCCCGAGAAATTCGCTCAGTTGAACAAACCTTCTTTGCTCTAGATTTTCGAGACTTTCGCCATCCGAAAGTCTACCGAGCGTCTTTTCATCGATATCAACGGTGATTCGAAGAACATCCGCTGGTTGGCTAGCGCCAAGCAATTGGCTGAAGGTGTCGAGATGTGCGCGAATGGTCGCGGCATCCGTCATGTCGAACCATACTATTGAATTGGCGTCGGGACTAATTCCGAACTCATTAAAGATCGCCGATTTTCTTACAACGAAATCTTCTGTCGAATATTGAGTGGGATGAATGCATGCTAGCGGCGTATTGAATTTCTGCCGCGCAACGACGTTGGCATCGATCTCAAGAGATATCAACGGTTGAGTGCCAAAAGTTGCATTGATGAGCTTATGATCTTCTAAGGCGTAGCTGCCGAGGCCCACATACACATGATTTTCGACGGGGACAAAGGCCGCGTACCTACTGAGGATTTCAACGAACACACGTCGATCAACGTATTTGTGAGGTCGCAGAGCATAATTGACGCCAAAAGCCCCGGCGTCTCCTGGGCGGGGCTCGAATTCCTCTTCGCTCACGTGCGGGAGACCTTTTTAAGGATTTGATCGAAACAAGCGCCGCCGACATCGGCGGGCTTTGCTTTTGAATCATTCAATAATTTTTTTCCTACTGCGGCGATATCATTTTGATGTCGCAGGAAAGATACCCGCTTCATCTCGCTCGGTGTTGGCGTGGGTAGGTTGGGTACATAACGTTCGGCACCTTCAAACTTGCGTACTTCCGCGAGTTCCAACTTCGATAGCATTGCACGAAGCTCAGGCAACTCCAGCAAATTGGCATCTTCGAAAAGCTTCTTTGCTTTGATGCGGTCCGCTTTCCAATGGTTGGTAAAACTTGTGAAAAGCTTTGTACCCTCTCGCATATATTCTTTGAGAGTTAGGTACAGAACCGATGAAGCATCCAATCCGCGCTTGGTCGTTGTAAGAGGCAAATCAAGCGGAAATTCTGAATCTAAAGCGAGTATGCCTCGGATGCCGATGAACTGTGGGTGAAATCTTGGAACACCAGCCTCTCCCCATCCGGTCAGAATTGTCGTGTCATTGGAAACTATTGCGCGATCGTTACAAATGACCGTCCAGCCGGAATTGTCACTGCTCTGGCGTTGTTGCGTTTCGCTCTCGTCCTCGCTGTCCAATTCGGATGGACTGCGGTACATCCCCACCCAGAGACTGGCTTTTACCGTCCCATTTTCGAAGCGGAGCATATAAGGCGCCATTGTAGGCTTATCTTTTTTTATTTCTTCGATGTCGGAGGCGAGAACGGAAACGGGGGCCGGATCGATCGGCTCACCATTTAGTTCGACGCGGAAGCCTTTGTTTAGAATTATCGCGTAATGACGGCTGATAAAGTCAGCAAGACGAGACTGAAACCGTTGGGTGCCAAAGACCTTGCTGATTTCGGGCCGCAATTTTCTGGCATAAACCCTTGTGCCATTCCTAAACGGTAACGTGAGAAGCCGCGCGCGCGGGGGATCACGGCAAAGGCTTCGCCGTGGTCGCGAGCGAGGTGAAGACGCTGGCCGGCCAGACCGAACACGCGACCGAGGAGATCTCCAAACAGATCGGCCAGATCCAGGGTGCGACCGGCGAGGCCGCGCGGGCGATCAAGGGGATCGGCGGCACCATCGGCGAGATCAATCTTGCGACGACGGCGATTTCGGCGGCGGTCGAACAGCAGCGGGCGGCGACCCAGGAGATCGCCCGCAACGTCCACGAAGCGGCGCGCGGCACGGAAGACGTGTCGCATAACGTCGCGGGCGTCGATCAGGCCGCCAACGAAACCGGCGCCGCCGCGACGCAGGTGCTAACCGCGGCCGATCAACTGAGCCGTCACTCCGAGGAGCTGCGCGGCGAGGTCGAAAATTTCCTCGCCAAGATTCGCGCTGCTTAGGAAACCGCGTCGGCCTTTTCTTTTTCTTTCGCGGTCGCCGGGGCCGCATCGTTGAGCGCGCCGTACCAGCCCTTGACCGAGATATCGAACAGATAGCCCTCGGGGTCTTTCCACTTGCGCTCGTAATTCATGCCGTCGGGGTTGCCGAGATCGAAGGCATAGGTCGCGCCCGCCTTGGTGAGGGTTTCCTCGGCGGCCTTGAAGTCCTCGACGGTGAAGCCGAAATGATGGACGCCGAGCTTGCCGCCGGTGGCCGAACTGCTTTCCGGCCGCTCCTGGATCAGCGCGAGGTTCATCACCCCGTCGCTCAGATAGACGACCGTGCCCTTGACCTCGAAGGCGCGTTTCATCTCGAAGACTTTTTCATAGAACGCCGCCGTGGTGTCGAGTTCCTTCACCACCATCGCCACATGCCGCAGCTTCGCCATCGCCCGTCCTCCCTGAATGACAGGTGAGGAGTCTATGCCAAAAACCGGGGGTTGGCCATGCACCTGGTTTTCACCACGGAGGCACGGAGGACACGGAGAAGAAAGGAAGAATAATTTTCCTTCTCCGTGTCCTCCGTGTCTCCGTGGTGGATTTTCTAAGATGGAGGCTGCGCGGAAAGCGGGGGTCCTTCGACGGGCTCAGGACGAGGGCATTCTTTATGGCCCCTGAAATCCCGCTGCCGACGGACGTTCTTCAATCCGTCAGTCTTGCCGGCGCATCCGCGGGTGGGGTGACGTCGAAGGCGTTGGCGGTGCAGCAGACCATCGAGAAATTACCCACCATCGCGACGAGGGAGACGAGTTCTTCGAGGCTGAACACCTTGAGCGCCGCCTCGTAAGCGCGATTGGAGAGTTTCTTGTCGCCGAGCAGTTCGTGCGCGACCTGATGGGCGGCGACTTCGCGCGGGCTGGTGAGCGGCGGGGTCTTGCGTGCGTCGAGCGCGTCGAGCACCGATTGGTCCATGCCCAATTGCAGCGCCACGCGCGATTGTACCGCCCACGGATAGCCGGCGCCCCAATGACGAATGACGGTCATCACCACGACCTGCATTTCGCGCTTCGAGATCGTCGTGTCGCGGATCGCCGCGCCGAGTTCCTGCGTCGCCGCTTCGAGCTGCGGCAGGCGGATATAGGCCCAATGTGGCCCGCCCTGCGGTCCGCCCGCGGCCTTGACCGCGTCGAAGACGCGTCCTTGCTCGTCGGTCATTCCCTCGCGCTTGAGGATCGTGATGCGTGTCATGCGGGCTCCCTTTTCGGCTGCCCTCTTGACAGGTTCGCCGCCTTCGCGCAACTTGTGATCGTTCCGTGGTGATTTGAAGCCGATCGGCTTGCGGCCACGTTAAAAAAACCGCTAAAAGGTCGGAGGCTTCGGTGAAGCCCTGACCCTTGCGGGACAGGGCTTTTTTGTTGTCTGGTTGAAGGAGATTCAAGATGCCGTTGACCCCACCCGAGCATGATCCGTCCTGGCGCCCGCGCACGGTGCTGACGCATTCCGGCATGTTGCGCTCGCAGTTCGAGGAGACCGCCGAGGCCATCTTCATGACCTCGGGC
Source organism: uncultured Rhodospirillales bacterium (assembly GCA_903828515.1). Classification (GTDB taxonomy): domain Bacteria; phylum Pseudomonadota; class Alphaproteobacteria; order ATCC43930; family CGMCC-115725; genus CAIKMD01. The sequence continues at coordinate 1,006,532 of CAIKMD010000006.1, forward strand.
TTCGTCTATCAGAGCGCCGAGGAAGCCGAAGAGGCGTTCAAGAACAGCGGCTCGCGCTACGTCTACTCGCGCTATGCCAATCCGACCCTCACCATGTTCGAGGAACGGCTGCGCCTGCTCGAAGGCGCGCCGGCGTGCCGCGCGACCTCGTCGGGCATGGCCGCCGTCTTCGCCTCGATGGCTTGTTTCCTCAAGGCCGGCGACAAGGTCGTCTCGTCGCGCGCCCTCTTCGGCTCGTGCCTCTACATCATTCAACAAATTTTACCGAAATACGGCATCGAGACGGTGCTGGTCGACGGACGCGACCTCGATCAGTGGCGCGATGCGTTGAAAGGCGGCTGTGCCGCGACGTTCTGCGAAAGCCCGTCCAATCCGGGCCTCGAGCTGGTCGATCTGAAAGCCGTCGCGGACCTGACGCACGCGGCCGGCGGGCTCTTCATCATCGACAACGTGTTCGCCTCGCCGCTGTTGCAGAAGCCGCTGGAGTTCGGCGCCGACATCGTCGTCTATTCGGCGACCAAGCATATCGACGGGCAGGGACGCAGCCTCGGCGGCGCCGTGCTGGGCAGCGAGAAATACATTCTCGATGTGCTGCAGCCGTTCCTGCGCCATACCGGCCCGGCGCTCTCGCCGTTCAACGCGTGGGTCCTGGTCAAAGGTCTCGAAACGCTCGACCTGCGGGTGCGCCAGCAATGCGACAGCGCGATGCAGATCGCGCGTTTCCTCGAAAACCACGCGCGGATCGACGGCGTGCGGTATCCCGGCCTCGAAAGTCATCCGCAATACGCGCTCGGCAAGAAGCAGATGAAGGGCGCCGGCACCGTCATCACTTTCGATGTCGGCAAGGACAAGGCGGCGACGTTCAAGTTCCTCAACGGGCTGAAGCTCGCGCGGATTTCGAACAATCTCGGCGACAGCAAAACCCTCGTCACCCATCCGGCGACGACGACGCATCGCGTCCTCACCCCCGAGGCGCGCGCCGAACTCGGCATCTCGGAGGCCCTGGTGCGCTATTCGGTCGGCCTCGAAGACCCGCAGGATCTGATCGACGATCTGGATCGCGCCTTGAAGGCGATGTGACACCGTGACGGCGAACCCACCGGGATTCTTCGACGGGACCGAAATGCCCGACGAGGGCTGGTGGAGAGCGTTATGGCCCGATCCCGCGCGGGTGCTGTCGCAAGCGGGTATCGTCGGCGACCACGATGCGATCGATCTGTGCGCCGGCGACGGCTGGTTCACCGTGCCGATCGCCAAACGCTCGCGGCATGTCTTCGCTATCGACATCGATGAGGAGATGCTCGCGCGGGCGCGGCGGCGTTGCGGAGAAAACCGGATCGGCAACGCCAGCTTCATCGCGGGCGACGCCTACGATGTCGCCACGCTGGTCCCGGCGCCGGTCGATTATGTCTTCCTGGCCAACGCGTTTCATGGCGTGCCCGATAAAGCGCGGCTGGCGCGATCGATCCGTGCCGCGCTCAAGCCCGGTGGTCGCCTGGGGATCGTCAATTGGCACGCGCGACCGCGCGCGGAAACCACCGTCCTCGGCGAACCGCGCGGACCCGCGACCGAACTTCGCATGACGCCCGAAGCCACGGCTGCTTGCGTCGAGGCGGCCGGGTTCGTGCTTCGTGTCGTCGTCGACGTATCGCCGCATCATTATGCGGCGGTGTTCTGGAACGAAGGCTAGGCGAAGCGGGGCAGCAGGCGCAGCGCGTTGCCGCGTTCGACGGCGGCAAGCTCGTCGGCGGGAAAGCCGCATTTCGCCAAGGCATCGACGTGGCCCTGGCAGCCGATGCCATACGGGTAATCGGTGCCGAATAAAATTTGCGAGGCCGGCATGATCGCGCGCAGGCAGCCGATCGGGCCGGGATTGGCGGTCTGCGCAATGTCGTAGTGAAAGCGCTGCAATTCGTGCAGCGGGCCCTTGGGGAGATGCGCGGCGCTCTTCGGGCGCTTCGCCTCGGTGTAAAACCGCTCGATCAGATAAGGCATCGTGCCGCCGGCGTGACAGAAGATGTACCGGATGTTCGGGAAGCGCACGGCCGCGCCGCTGAACAACAGGCTGGCGATGGTGCGCGTCGTATCGGTGCCGTATTCGATCACCGCCTCGTTGAACTCGGGCTGCAGCCCGCACATGCAGGGCGCCGAGGTCGGATGCACGAACACCGTGGCCTGGCGGCGGTCGAGCGCTTCGAGGATCGGCGCGAAGTCCTGGTGGCCGAGCCAACGCGCGCCGTAATTCGTATAAAGCCCGATCCCGTCCGCCTTCAGTTGATCGAAGGCGTGATCGATCTCGTCGAGGCTCGCCTCGATATCGGGCAGCGGCAGCGCGGCGAAGAGGCCGAAGCGCTTGCCGTGATCGGCGACGAGTGTCGCGCCGGCCTCGTTGCATTGCCGGGCGAGGAGGCGCGCCTTGGCGTCGTCGCCGAAATGAATGCCGGGCGTGGTGATCGAGAGGAGCGCGGCGGCGATGCCGGCCTCATCCATCGCATCGAGTGTGCGCCGCGGCGTCCATTGCGCCAGGGGCGGCTGGAAACCCGGCGGCGGACAGGCCGCGCCCATCGATAAAAGCGCGGCCTTATAGGCGTCCGGCACGAAGTGGTGGTGAATATCGATCCGGAACGCCGATGCCATCCTAGGCCTGCTTACGCTTTCAGTCGGGAGAGGAAGCCGAGCGCGTTGTCGCAATCGATCAGGCGGCGTTCCGGCGCGGTGAAGTTGCAGCCGGCGAGGCCTTCGACGTTCTCCAATCCCCGGCGATAGGGGAAGTCGGTGCCGAAGACGATCTGGGTCGCCTCGACGATGGTGCGCAAACAGCCCATCGCCGACGGGTTCGAGGCCTGCGCGGTGTCGTAATAGAACCGCTTCAGCTCGTGCATCAGGCCCTTGGGGAGCTTCGGGGCGACATGCGGGAGCTTGGCGAGGTTGATGAAGCGCTCGATCAGGAACGGCATCGTCCCGCCGCCATGCGACCAGATGAACTTGATGTCGGGATATTTGGACGCCGCGCCGCTGAACAACAGGCTGGCGATGGTGCGCGTCGTGTCGGTGCCGTATTCGATCACCGCTTCGTTGACCTCGGGCGTCAGCGCCGTGCAACACTGGCAGATCACCGGATGGCAATAGACCACGGCCTTGCGGCGGTTCAATTCCTCGAAGACCGGCGCGAACATCTTGTCGCCGAGATGCTTGTCGTCATAGCTGGTGTAAACGCCGACGCCGTCGGCCTTGAGCGTATCGAACCCGTATTCGATCTCTTTCAGCGAGCCCTCGATGTCGGGCAGGCTCAGCGTGGTGAAGAGCCCGAAGCGCCCCGGATGGTCGCGCACCAGATCGGCCGCGTAATCGTTGGCGATGCGGGCGAGGGTACGCGCTTGTTGCGCGTCGCCGAACCAGGTCCCGGGCGTGGTGATCGACAGCATCGAGGTCTTGATGCCCGCCTTGTCCATGTCATCGAGCGAACGCTCGGTGGTCCAGTCTTTCATGATGTAGAAGACCGGACGGGTCTTTTCGAGCGCGGCGCAATAGGCCGGCGGCGCGAAATGATGATGAACGTCGATACGATGCGGCGCGTCGGCCATGGCGTCTCTCTCCCCCCGAGTTCGAGCCGCCACCATAATGGGCGCGCGGCAACCCGACAACTTCACATGAAGCCCCTCCCTCCTTGAGGGGGAGGGTTAGGGTGGGGGGTATGTCGAGCGTAAGGCGCAGGCGTCGCCATCGTTTGGGGTGCGTATGTTTGAGTCAGCGTCGAACTTGTGGCCCCCACCCTGTCCCTCCCCCTCAAGGGGGGAGGGGACGCAGATTCCGATTAGAGCGAACGCAGCGTCACTTCACCTCGACGATCATTTCAACTTCCACGGGTGCATTGCCGGGAAGCGACGCCATGCCGACGGCGGTGCGCGCGTGCTTGCCGATCTCGGGGCCGAAGACCTCGACCATGAGATCGGAAAATCCGTTCATCACCTTCGGCTGCTCGCCGAAGCTCTCGGCCGAATTGACCATGCCGAGGACTTTGACGATGCGTTTGACGCGATCGAGGCTGCCGAGCGCCGCGCGCAGTTTCGCCAGCATGACGATGCCGGCCTGCCGCGCGGCCTGGGCGCCCTGCTCGGCGGTCAGGTCCTTGCCGAGCTTGCCGTTTTGCGTCCACCCCGGACCCGGCGTGTTGCCCGAGAGGAAAAGCAGTTTGCCCGCGCGCACCGACAGCACGAAATTGGCGGCCGGATCGGACACCGCCGGCAAGGTGATGTTCATCGCCTTGAGCCGCGCCTCGGCCCCGGTTTTCGTCTGCGCGGAGGCGCCGCCCGACACCGCGACCAGCATCAGCAGCCCGGCACAGACCGCGCTCATCAGAACTTTCATCACGACACTCCCCGTTATGCGATGAAGCTCAGCGTCTTCGATCCGGCGGCGCGACACAAGGATGAACTCTTTTCCCCCCCCTCAAAAGGGGGGAGGGGACGCGGCTTCCGATCAGAGCGGCACTGCTCTAGCTTCGTGCCCAGGGGAGAAACGTCATGATACCAATCACGAAGCTCGCTGCTATCGCCGCGGTTGCACTCGTCACGGGTGCGGCGTCGGCCGAGCCGCTCCGGCTGCGCCTTGCTTATGTCGATACGCCGACGCAACTGGCGCCGCTTCGGCCGGTGCTGGCCGAGCGGCACCCGGAGGTGTTCGCGCATCTCGGCAAGACCTATGTCCTCGAGCCGCTTCACTTCACCGGGAGTCCGCCGCAGATCACCGCGCTGGCCGCGGGCGAATTGGAGATCGGCGCGCTGGGCCCGTCGAGCCTGGCGCTCGCCATCACCAACGCGCATCTCGATATGCGCGTCGTCGGCGACGTCATGCAGGCCGGTGTCCCCGGTTATTTCGACGCGTATTTCGCGGTGAAGAAGGACGGGCCGGTCAAGACCATCGCGGACATGAAGGGCCGCCGCGCGGCGATCAACGCGCTCGGCTCGCCGGTCTGGATGGAACTGCACATCGCGCTGCAGAAAGCCGGGCTCGGCGACAAGGACTACACCGTGATCGAGGCGCAGTTCCCCAACATGTTCGCGATGATCGAGGCCGACAAGGTCGACGTCGTGCCGGTCATCAGTACGAAGTTCGGCCGCGATTTCGACGTCACCGGCCGCTACCGCACGTTGTTCACCTCGGCCGAGGCGGTCGGGCCGAACCAGGCGGGGCTGTGGGCGATGCGGGCGGATTTCATCGCGGCCCATCGCGCCGTGCTGGTGGATTATTTCGAGGATTCGATGCGCGCGGTGCGCTGGTTCCTCGAGCGCAAGAACCACGACGCGGCGATCGCCATCGTCCAGTCCGTCACCAAGCAGCCGCGCGAGGCGGTGGACTATGCCTTCACCAAGGGCGACGTCTATCGCTCGCCCGATCTCGTCCCCAACGTGACGGCGATCCAGCAGGAAATCGCCGAAGCGGCCGAGCTGAAGCTACTGCCGGAGGCGATCACGCTGGCGCCGCGCTATGTCGATCTCGGCATGATCGCCGAGGCGAAGGCGCGTCTCGATCGCTAAAAGCGGTGGGCAGCAGCGAAATTCGGCGGTTTTGTGCGGCGTTTGCGGGATTTATCAATCTCTGGTTAATCCACCCTTAAGGGGTCACGGGCAGGATCGGGGGGTCACAAGTCAGGGGCCCCGTTTGCGCGCACACCTCTTTCCGTGGAAGTCGACGACCCGGCTGCTTGCCCTGATCGGCATCGGCGCGGTGCTGGTGACGGTCGGCTCTTCGGGCTTCGCCGTCTGGACCATGCACGGTGCCGCGGTCACCGATGCGGCGCAGGATGACCAGAACGTCAGCGAGCTCCTCGCCCAGGAAACCGCCCACAGTATGCAGAGCGCCGATCTCGCGCTCGAGGCCATCCAGGATTGGGTCGGCGCCATGGATATCCGCAGCGATGCGGAATTCCGCGCGAGCCTCTCGACCATCGAGGCGCACAACTATCTCGCCTCGCGCGTCGCGAGCATGCCGCAACTCGCCACGCTCGCGATCAACGACGCGAACGGCATCCTGATCGCCGCTTCGCGCACCTGGCCGATGCCCTCCTTCGATATTTCCGGCCAGGATCAGATCGTCCGCGCGAAAACCGGCCCGACCGACCGCATCATCATCGGCGAGCCGCGCCCGGAACCGTTGAACGGCATGATGACCATCTATGTCGCGCGGCCGATCCGTTCGGCCGGCGGCGCCTATCTCGGCGCGGTCAGCGGCGCGATCCGGCTCAGCAATCTCGAAAATTTCTATCGCGGGATCGATCTCGGCAAGGGCGGTGCGATCACCCTGATTCGCAGCGACGGCATCGTTCTCGCCCGGTTCCCGGAAGACCTCAAAATGATCGGTGGCCGGGTCCCCGAGGCCGCGACGCTGGTCCATCGCGTGATCGACGGCGAGCGGTCGACGATCGGCTGGGCCACCGATGCGATCGCCATGGTGCGGAACCGTTTCGTCGCGGTCCACGCGGTCGACAACTATCCGCTCATCGTCGCGGTGTCGCAAAGCTCGGCCGACGTATTCAGCAACTGGTATCGCAATGCGCTGATCATCGGCTTCGGCACGCTCGCGGCGGTGATCGGCTGCGCGATCCTGTTCGGGGCCTTGATCTGGCTCGAGCGCCGCCGCACCGAGACGGTACAGCGCCTCAAGAACAGCGAAATCGGTTTCGCCGCGGCCAAGGAAGCCGCCGAGACCGCCAATCGCGCGAAGTCCGACTTCCTCGCCAGCGTGAGCCACGAAATCCGCACGCCGATGAACGGCATCATCGCGATGAACCATCTCCTGCTCGGCACGCCCTTGAGCGAGGAACAATATCGCTGCGCCGAACTGATCCGCGAAAGCGCCGACGCGCTGCTGGCGCTGATCAACGACATTCTCGATATCTCGAAGCTCGAAGCGGGCAAGGCCGCGGTCGAACGCATCGCCTTCGATCCGGCGGCGACGCTCGACAGCGTCAGCGCGATGCTGATGCCCAAGGCCTTGAAGAAGGGCATCGAGCTGAAACCGGTCGTGTTGCCGAGTGCGAACGGCGCCTTCCTCGGCGATCCGATACGTTTCCGCCAGGTGCTGCTCAATCTCGTCGACAACGCGGTGAAATTCACCGATAGCGGCCACGTCGCGGTCGAGATGTCGGTGCCCGGCGAAACCGACGGCACCAGCGTGCTGCGCGTCGAGGTGATCGACACCGGCATCGGCATCAGCGACGCCGCGCAGGCGAAACTCTTCAGCAAGTTCACCCAGGCCGACAGCACCGTCGCGCGCAAATACGGCGGTACCGGGTTGGGTCTTGCGATCTGCGATGCGCTGGTCGAACTCATGGGCGGCACGCTCGGCCTCGACAGCAAGCCCGGCGCGGGCAGTCGCTTCTGGTTCGAAATTCCGATGCCGCGCGCGGCGCGCGGATCGATCGCGCCCTCGACGACGGCGACGCCGGTTCCGGCGATGACGCCGGCGCGGCGCAAGCTCCATATCCTCGTGGTCGAGGACAACCCGGTGAACCAGCAGGTCGCGCGGATCATCCTCACCAACGCCGGACATCAGGTCGACATCGCCGATAACGGCGTGCGCGCGATCGAGGCGGTGCAGCAGGCGCTCTACGATCTCGTCCTCATGGACATCCAGATGCCCGTGATGGACGGTATCGAGGCGACGACGCGCATCCGCGCGCTTGGGCCGCCGGCATCGGCGGTGCCGATCATCGCGATGACCGCGAACGCGACCCACGGCGCCCGCGAGATCTATCTCGCCGCCGGAATGGACGATTATATTCCGAAGCCGTTCGAACCCGCGGTGCTGATCGCCAAGCTCGACCGCATCGCCGAAGCCGGCCTCTCGGGCGTCGGCTTCGACGACGAGCCGATGGAGACGCCGGACGAGGCGCCCGATTTCGATCGCGCGCGGCTCGACGATCTCAAGGCGGCGATGGAGAAAACCGCGTTCGTCAAGACGATGAACGGATTCGTCCTCAGCCTCAAAGAGCGGATCGTCAACCTGCAGACCCAGTTCGAGCAGGGCAACATCACCGCGGTCGGCCGCGAGGCGCACGACATCGTCGGGGTTGCCGGCAACATGGGCGCGATGCGCCTCTCGAGCCTCGCGCACGATCTCGAACAGGCCGCCAAGCGCGGCGACGTCGATGCCTGCCGCGGCATTGCCGCCTCGATCCGCGAGACCTCGCGCGACGCGATGCTCGCTCTCGAAACCTATCGCGCCGAAGCGGCCTGAGCGAAGCCGGAAAAGGAACACGGGACATGTCCACAACCTCCGTCTTCGAGAAACGCAACAAGACCATCATGGCGGTCGACGACACGCCCGAGATGCTGACCATGGTCAAGGAGATCATCGTCGAGGCCGGCTATAATTTCGTCGGTGCGCGCAGCGGCGAGCAGGCCCTTCTGCGTCTCGCCGGCGAGCGCCCGAATTTCATCCTGCTCGACGTGCAGATGCCGGGCATGGACGGTTTCGAATTATGCCGCCAGATCCGCGCCCTGCCCGAATGGCATGCCGTGCCGATTGCGTTCCTCACCGCGCATAAGAGCGAACAGTCGGTGCGCCAGGGTATCGGTGCCGGCGGCAACGATTTCGTCGGAAAGCCCTTCACGGTCAAGACGCTGCTGCGCCACGTCGACCACTGGGCCTTCCGCCGCGTCGGCCAGGCGAAGGCGAGCTAGCTCGCTTCTATTATCCCCCTCCCCTTGAGGGAGGGGCTAGGGGAGGGGTGTTCAGGCGTGATGTCTGAATGACCGCGTGCGGCTTCACCCCCCACCCTGACCCTCCCCCTCAAGGGGGGAGGGATATATTCAACGGCGTGCATTCACTCGATCGGCAACACGGCAAACGCTTGCGGCGGGGTGCCGGCGTGGTGGCGTTCGGCCATGCCGAGCCAGGCGGCTTCGAGATGGCGCGCGAAGCGTTGGGCGTCGAAGAGCGGCGCCGTCGCACGCGATGCGATCAATCGCTGGCGCAACGCCGCGAGCCGCGCCGGGTCGCGCCCGAGGCCGATCGCCAGCGCCTCGTAATCGGCGAGCGAGGCGGTGCCGAGTTCGGACAATCCGACCGCGTTGAGCAGCGACGCGGTGACCCGCGCCGGAAAGGCGCGCCCGGCGCAGGTCACGATCGGCACGCCCGCCCAGAGCAGGTCGCTCGATGTCGCGTGGCCGTTATAGGGCATTGTGTCGAGCGCGAGATTGGCGAGGCCGAGCCGCGCGAGGTGGGCGGCGGGTTCGGCGACGCGCGACGCGAAGACCAGCCGTGATGGGTCGATGCGGGAAGAAGCCGCGACCGCGATCAGGTTCGCGCGCGCCGTGTCGTTGCCGGCGCTGAGCCACAACACGCTGTTCTCGACGGCCGCGAGAATCCGCATCCAGCACGCGGTCATCTCGGGCGTGTATTTATAGGACGCGTTATAGGCCGAGAAGACGATGCCGTTCGCGGGCAGGTCGCATGCGGCGCGCGATGGTGCCGGCGCGATCACGCGGCTCGCGTCGAACGGCATCGCGCCGTCGGGCAGCCAGACCACCTGTTCGGCGAAGTATTGGCGGTTGGTCTCCGGTATGACGGTCTCGTCGGCGATGATGTAATCGAGAAACGTGGCGCCGATCGTGCCGGGATAGCCGAGCCATCCCGCCTGCACCGGCGCCGCGCGACGCGCGAAGATGCCGGGACGGCCGCCCCGCGTATGGCCCGACAGGTCGACGGCGATGTCGATCGCGTGTTCACGCATCAGCATTGTGACGTCGTGGTCGTTGCGCCAGGCGGCATCGACGAAATGCTCGAAGGCGCCTTCAAGCCGCGCGCGCAGCTTCGATCCATCCGACGGATTGAGCGCGATCGCATAGGTCTCGATCCGCGCGCGGTCGGTCGCTTCCCAGACGGCGATGGCCTGGCGCGCGACCGCGTGATCGCGAAAATCCTGGCTGACATAGGCGACGCGCAAGCGCGCATGGGGCGGCCGCACCGGAAGGCGCAGGCCGGGCCCGCCGCGTCCGACCGCGTTGATCGCGGCGAGCGCCTGGATCTCGGGATCGTCGACCGCGCCCATCACGACGAACGGCTCGACATGCTGGCCGGCGCGGGCGCGCGCGACCAGATCGGCAATGCGCGTCTCGCGATCGGCCCAGGCGCAGAGATGGGCCGCGACGTCGAAGGCCAGCGAGGCGGAATCGGCGCGTTCGGGTTTGAGCGCGACGGCGCGGTCGAAACTTTCGACCGCCTGGTCGAGCTTGCCGATATCGGTGAAGATGACGCCGCGATTGTGGAACGCCTCGGCCAGCGCCGGCTTGATCGCGATCGCCGCGTCATAGGCAGCGAGCGCATCGGTGTGGCGGCCGAGCAGGCGTAGCGCGATGCCGCGATTGAGATGCGCCTCGGCGAAACGCGGCTGCAGCTCGATCGCGCGGTCATGCGCGGCGAGCGCCTCGTCGATCCGTCCCAGCTCGCGCAGCATGTTGCCGCGATCGTTATGCGCGTCGATGTCGAGCGGTTCGAGCGCGAGCACGCGTTCATAGGATTCGAGCGCCTGATCGAAACGCCGCAGCACGAAGAGCGCATAGCCGCGGTTGTAATGCGCGGTCGCGGGTTGCGGCATGAGCCCGGCGGCGGTCTCGAAGCTTTTGGCGGCGTCCTCGATCCGGCCGACGGCCATCATCGCGTTGCCTTGCTCGAACAAAGCCTCGCCGTCGGCGGGATCGAGCGATACCGCGCGTTCGAAACTCGCCAAGGCCTCGCGCGGCCGGCCGAGCCGTGCCAGCGCCGCGCCGTGCAGGCGATGCGCCGCGCCCATCTTCGCGTCGATCGCGATGGCGCGCACGATCGCGCTCTCGGCGGCGGCGAAATCGTTGTGGCTCAGCGCGATGAACGCCGTGCCGTAGAGCGCGCCGAAATGCTGGGGGCGCTGCTGCAGGATCTGGCGATAAAGCGTCTCGGCCTGGGCCTCGTCGCCGCGCCGATGGCAATCGATGGCCTGCGCGAAGAGCTGGTCGACGGTATCGGGAATAGGACGTCTCCGGAAATTGGGTGGGAACCGCGCGCGCTCTGTTGATGGTATCACGAACGAAAAACCACAAGGTGATGGCGGGTCTCTCGAAAGATTCAGACGAGGAGTTTTCTTTATTGCCTTAGGGGCCGCAACAGATATTCCTCGTCCCGAGCCCCTCGAAGGATTTCCGCTGTTCGAGCGGGGCCGCAAAAGAAGTTCATAATCAAGAGAAAAGACGAATTTCCTTTTATTTCATTTTTCATGCTGCGAAAGTGGGCATCCCACTGGCATCAAGACTGGATTTCTACTCGCGAGTGCGAGCGATCAAGGAACTCCGCGACGTATCGCGCGGGTCATCAATCTTGCGGGTCTACTCGGGTTGGCGGAGGAGCCTGATTAATGCTGAAAAGCGTATGCGCGGTAATCTTCCGGTGAATCAACTCAGAAATGACTTCCAGGTCGATCTTCGCCTCGGATTGTAATCCGAGACATGTGGCAATTCCGGCTGTGTCCGTGCTTAGGCGTCGGGCCAATTCCAATCGGTGTCCTTCTTTCGTTTGTTTCAAGGTATACGCATGAAAATGCATGGGGTCGGACGTGCGCGCGTCTTTTAAATGACTGAACGAAAACTCTTCTCTCATGTAATCGAGAAGGCGGTCTTGAATGCTCAGTACCAGGTGTTTGTTCACGCCCTCAAATGTTTGAATCTTGTGATGAAGTTGCACGAGAATGGTTTTCGCCGTCATCTTCCAATTCATGCCAAAGGTTTTTCTGTTTTCTACGTCGACATTCGCAACATCCGTAAAACCGTTGCTGGCTAGGAATCTTTGTCGTTCGGGCCAAACGGTGCCCGTTGTGTCGAGCGTTTGCAGTTCGATGCCGACGAAGTCACGAACCTTGCCGTCGCGGATCGATGCCATGACATAATCGATGCTTCCGCCTGGGACGGTAATTTCCGAAACCATGTGAAGTTCGTTGCCAGGTTCGTGGCCGGTCAAGAGGTGTAAGCAGTCCGTAAAAATTTGGCGACGTTCCAGCAGCCGGTTAGGGCAAATCATGATGGGTTCTTTGCCGTATTCGACGGTACACGTGCCGATGGAGATTTCCGGATGACTCTTTCGTACTTTGTAGCAACGTCGTTCCACAAAGGGGCATTGCTGAGTTTTTACGATGGCCTTCCAATCAGGTTGATCGGCTTTCGTTGTGTCGAATCCAAATAAATCGATTATCTTCGTCATGAAACATCCGTCAGGAGATCGGCTAAGCGTTGCCGGGCGAAGGCCGTATACGAGGGCGATATATCGATTCCGATCGCACTGCGTCCGAGTTCTTTGGCAACGACAAGCGCGGTTCCGGTTCCGCAAAATGGATCAAGAACGATGCCGCCTGGCGGGCAAGTGGCAAGAATCGGAATGCGACATAAATCGGAAGGAAAGGGAGCGAAATGAAATTCCCGTTTCTGCGTATCTTCCGGAATGATATCCCATACGTCGGAAGGCTTGCTTCCATTGGGATGATATTTGAGAAAGTAAAAGCCCTTGTCGCGAATCTCTTTTGCGCGTCCAGAAACTTTTTCACTGTTCGAATGTGTCGTGCGTTGCTGACCGCGAATGATCATTCGAAAGTCCGAGATACGTTTTTCTCGTACATCGCAAAGCATCGCTTGTAATGCCTGGAGTGCTTTGATTTTCTCCACGGGAGAGAGTGCCGTGGAAAGCTCAATTTGGCGCTTGTATCGAACGCCGGAAACGCCTGTCGCCGAAATAATTGAACCATTAACGACCCTCGCTTCGCGAGGTTTCGACCGGATTGCATCCGCATCGTAGAAATAATTTTTGCCCTTCACGAAATGAAAAATGTGCTCATGAATGTTGCGAAGTTTGTCGTGAGAATTGTCGGGTGATCCCTTTACTTTGTTCCAGATCACGTCGTTCCGCAGTATCCAACCCCCATGATCGGTCAGACGCAGCGCGACCCGCCAAGGAATCCCGATCAGATTTTTCGTCTCATAGCTATCGCCGATGTTGAGCCATAACGAACCCTCGGGCTTTAGAACGCGCTTTACTTCCGCCACAACTTCACAAAGGGTTTCGACATAAGTCGTGAAAGTGGACTCTTGGCCGATGCCTTCAGCGTCATAAACGCGGTGTCCCCAATAGGGAGGTGAGGTTATGCACATGCTGACGCTCGACGCAGGCAATGTTTTCAATATCTCGAACGCGTTGCCGCATAACACTTGGTAATGTGCGCGCGTAATCGGCGCCGATATCATTGAAGAATTGGGTTCGACGGTCACAGTATTCTGGCCTCGTTCTCGGTCGAATATGTTTAGGTTCTGCTCGACTATTCGGGTCCCCGAATGGAGGTAGATTTAAATTTTACCTCACTGATGCAGCTTACAGCCACCGCCACTGGCCGATGACGCGGCCCTGGATGTAGGCCTCGGCGAGGCTGCGTTCGTAGTGTTCGTATTTCGGATTGTCGGAGGTGATCTTCACCCGCGTCGGCTCGGAATGGGCGATCGCCTGCACGCGTTTGACCACGAGACCGAGCCCGTCCCACACGACGAAGATGCCGGGCGGCGAGGGGGTGCGGTCGCCGGTATCGACCAGCACGCGCTGTCCGGCCTGAAGCGTCGGCTCCATGCTGTCGCCCAGCACGGTGATGATGCGTAGTTCGGCGGCTGGCGCGGTCGAATAGGCGCGCACCAGCTCGGTCGGGATTTGCCATTGCGCGACGATCTTCTCGGCCTCACCGGTCAGCCCGTCGCCGGCCGAGGCGCGCACGTCGAGTTCCTCGATGCGCAGCGCGCCGTCGGGTGGTTCGGGGCGGACCGCGCCGCCCGATCCGTCGATCCCCGCGAGCGCGTAAAGCTCGGCGGCCTCGACACCTTTGCCGGCGAAGATCGGCGCCAGCTTCTGGACGAGTTCCAGCGGCAGGAAGGGCCGGCGAAACCGGTCTTCGTAGTGCTGATAGGTCGATGCGTTTTCCGTGCCGAGCGCGTGTGCGACTTCGCGCATCGAGAGGCCAGCGCGCTGGCGCAGCAACTTTAATTGGCGGGAAACGGTAGAAGGCTCGACCATAGCGCAGAGATTGACGCAATCCGCATACGGCTGCAACCCGGTTTTGCGTTGACTTTCGACCTCATTTAGCGTACATATTGTACGCTTATTTCGTCGTTTTGGAATCGAGGAGAGAGGCCGATGCAAGGTCATGTGCGGTCGCGCGCCCATTTGCCCGAAAATGAGAACATTTCAGGAACAATAGACCAGGGCGCGTCCGGGGTGAAGCGGCTTTGCTCTTATATAGAGGCGGAGTCCTGGGAAGCCGGATCGCCGCCTTTTTGTGATGCGCCGGCGTTGCCGGCATCCGCCTATTGCAGGCGCCACGCCGGGCAATGCGCGTCGGCCGCGATCATCCCCGACGAAACCGAGCCGTCCTATCCGCTGTTCGAGGAACGCGACGAGGAAGATACCGAACCCTGGGCATTCGCGACCCGGCAGCGCCGAACCGACGACGATGACGGGGAGGGCGAGCGATGAGGAAAAGCCGGGCCGGGCGCCTCGCCCGCGACGAGATCGCGCCGACGCCGGAACGTAGCGCGCATGACCGGATCGACCGGGTCGCGCGCGCGATCGCGGACGAGGCGGGAAATTCCGCGCGGCCGTTCCGCGTGCGCGACACGCTCGAACACATGCTCGCCAAAGCGACGATCACGCCGGCGATGCATCAGGCGGCGACCGATTTCCGCGCGTTGTTCGCCGTCGCCCATCTGGAACCGCTGCGCGCGACGAATTGGGAGAGGCTGCCTGACGGGATGCGCGACATGCCGGTGAGCCTGCGCCAGGCCGAGGCGCGCAAGAAAATCTGGCTCGCCCTGAAGGCATTGGGCGGCATGGCGTCGCCGGCGGGGTCGTGCGTCTGGCACGTCGTCGGCTGCGAATGGACGGTCAAGGATTGGGCGTTGAGCCGGGGCTGGAACGGGCGGCCCCTGCGGCTCGAAACCGCGTCCGGGATCCTGGTCGGATCGCTCGGCATGCTGCAGGGGCATTTTGGGCTTTGAGATAGAGGAACTGTACTGGCAGGGGAATTGTACAATTTTTGGTTGTAAGTGATCAAATAAACCTCATATTATCCCCGCGCAATGGTGCGCAATTTTTGCCAAGCTCTTTTCTTTAGTTTTAAGCGTATCATTGGCTATGTGCTTGCTTTACAAGCAATTTCTTGGGTGTTCGATACGGACAAGCTGATCCACGAATGGATAAAATTAAATCCTGCTGTAACGACGTTTATATTTATAGGTGCTATCCTCTATAACGCGATTGTGTGGGATTTGCGGCAAGTCACGCAACGGAACCAATTGCGAGCAAATTTGGTTTCACCCCCGAGAGATGAAGATTCCTGAGTGACGATGACAAACTGCCAAGAAACCATTCTCTTGCTGTTTGCTGCAGTGGCGGTGGCTCATCCACTTGCGATGAGATTGTTTGCAGAGAGGATAAGCGAGAACCGAACGCGTATGTTTGCTTCGGCAAAAGTCCTCCTAACGTCACCGCATTTGTCTCGCAAACAGAAGTGCATGCTGAGGTCTATGCTTCGTGATTCCGTGAGTTGGACGTCTCTCCCACAGATTGCGATGACATTCCCCTTGTTTTTTATTAGCCAGTCTATTCGCCATCAGGGTCGGGATTTAATGTCAGTCGCAGATCCGGAAACGGCGCTGCAGGCAGAGCAGTTCTGCGATGATTTCGTAAAATCCATTGTCGCGGCGAACCCATTTTTTGTGCCTATTCTTGCTATCGAACTTGGTCTTGCGGCTATTGTTCTATTATCCAAGGGTATGTTCAGGCGCTTATCAGAAGCGGTAAGGGCGGCCCCCATCACCGCTGAATTATATTTCGATCATCAATAGTTTCCGTCGCCCCCAGGATCATACCGGCGTTTCGCTTTCAAGCCGGCGGCCCCTGCGGCTCGAAACCGCGTCCGGGATCCTGGTCGGATCGCTTGGCATGCTGCAAGGGCATTTCGGGCTGTGACCGACTGATCCAGATCAATGCGGCGGGGTCCGCGCGTGCGATGATGTAAGGAAGCGGGAAGGTCTTTGACCAATCCGCCTTTTTCCCGACCCGGAATCATCCTTGCGCCCATGAACGTCTCCGGCCCTACCGCGACGACGAAGACCGTACCGAACGGTGACGGGCTGCGCGCGCGCCTGCTCACGAGCTGGGGCCTGCTGGTCGCCATCGCGCTGACCGGTCTCGTGATCGCGACCGGCGTTTATGTCATCGCGCGCGACATCGATACGGCGCGGATAAGAACCGTTCTGGAGGTGCGAGCGACGTCGCGCGTCGGCACCTTCGAGCGCGCGCTGATGCTCAGCGCGGCGCGCGCGGTTCGGCTCGCCAATTATATCGCAGCGGAAGGTGACGTCGGCGCGGCGCGCTTCGCGACCTATACGAAACTGGCGGCTGCGGGCGATATTTTCGACAGCGCGATTTATTGGTCGCCCATCGTGGCGGCCGATCAGCGCGCCGCGTTCGTCGCGCGGGCGCGGGCGGACGGCGATCCCGATTACGATATTCGCGATATCGACGCGAACGATCGTTTCGTGTCCGCGGCGACGCGCGATGTCTATCTGCCGCAACGCTACGAATACACCTATGACGGCACGCCGGGCGTCAACGGCTTCGATCTGATGTTCCGGCCCGCGCGGCGCGCCGAGATCGAGCGGGTGCGCGATACCGGTAAGCCGTTGGCGACGTCGCCGTTCCAGATGCTGATGGGTGGCCAGCGGGTTCCCGGTTTCCTCATCCTCTGGCCGGTTTTCGGTCCCGCCGGCGTTCCCGCGGCGGTCGAACAACGGCGCGCCGAATTTCGCGGCGTCGTCACCGCCCGCATCCGTTTCGACCGTTTCCTCAAGGCGGCGCTCGTCGATCAGTCCAAGGTGATCGCCGCGATCGAGATCGCCATCGGCGCCGACGCCGATCACGCGCAGCCCGTCGCCTGGATCGATCCCGTGACGCAGGATTTTACCCTGGGCGCCATGACCGATCCGATGGCGAATGCGGTGACCAGCCATCGCACCTTCACGGCGCTGGGCCAGACCTGGGTGCTGGCCTTCCATTTCCCACCCGCGGTCACCGGCCCGCTTTCCTCTTCGGCGCCTTTCGCGGGCGTCGCGTTCTGCATCCTGCTCACGCTTGTCGTGATGATCGCGGCCGAGCGCGAGCGGTGGCGGCGCGCCGGCGTCGAGGCATTGGTCACCGAACGCACGGCATCGCTGGGCGAGACCAACCGGGCTTTGTGGATCGAGATCGGCGAGCGCACCGAGGCCGAATTCGGCGCGACGAGGCTTGCCGAGAAACTCGCGCACCGTGAGCGGCAACTGCGCGCGGTTCTCGACGGCACGGTCGACGGCATCGTCACCATCGACGAATTCGGCACCATCCTGACGGTCACCAACCGCACCCAGCGCATGTTCGGCTATGGCGCGGACGAGATCGTCGGACAGAACATCAAGATGCTGGTGCCCGATTCGATGCCCGACGGCACCGGCGAAAAGATGATTCAGGGACGCCGCAAGGACGGGTCGAAATTCCCGATCGATTTCGGCATCAGCGAAATCGGCGACAACGAGGGGCAGCGCGAATTCGTCGCCTCGATCCGCGACATCACCGATCAGGTCGCGGCCGAGGCGGAGAACCGGAATACCCAGGCGCTGTTGCAGGCGACGTTCGACGCCGCGCCTTATGCCATCGTGGTCCGCGACGCCGATCTGAACGTCCTGTTCTGGAACCGCACCGCGCAGACGGTCTTCGGCATTTCCGCCGCCGAGCTGCAAGAGGGCAGACCGCTGCAAGAGATGGTCGAACGCGTCACCGCCGGCGAAGCGATCGTCAGCATCGAACGGGCCCGCCATCAGCCCGACGGATCGACGATCCATTTGCGCGGAACCCTCGCGCCGATTCATCGCGACGGAAAGATCACAGCTTTCGTCGGCATCGTCGAGGACGTGACCGAGCGTATCCAGCGCGAGCAGCAATTGGTTCATATCCAGCGCATGGAAGCGATCGGCGAGCTGTCGGGCGGTATGGCGCATGACTTCAACAATCTTCTCGCCGTGGTCGTCGGCAATCTCGACATGCTGATCTCGTCGCTGGCGAAGGGCTCGGTCGACGCGGAGATGGCGCAAAGCGCGCTCGAATCGGCGTTGCACGGCGCCGACCTGACGAACAGCCTGCTCGCCTTCGCGCGACGCCAGCCGCTGAAGCCGCAAACCATCGACGTCAACGCGCTGGTCGCGAATACCGCGCGGATGCTCGGGCGGCTACTCGACGGCAATATCCGCCTGTCGCTCGATCTGGCGGACGAGACCGCGTCGACGCTGGTCGATCCGGTGCAGCTTGAATCAAGCCTGCTGAACCTTGCAACCAATGCGCGCGATGCGATGCCCCAGGGCGGCACGATCACCATCGCGACCGGCAACCGCACGCTCGATTTCGATTATTGCGCGGCCCATCCCGACGCCACGCCGGGCGACTACGCGCTGGTCGAGGTGACCGATACCGGGATCGGCATGACCGAAGAGACCATGAGCCACATGTACGAACCCTTCTACACGACCAAGGAACTCGGCAAAGGCACCGGGCTCGGGCTCAGCATGGTGTTCGGCTTCGTCAAACAATCGGGGGGCCATGTCAGCGTGGTCAGCCAACCCGGTGCCGGCTCGACGTTCCGGCTTTATTTTCAGCGCGCGGCCCAACCGGCCGCGGATGCCGTGGCCCCGGCTCCCTCGGCGTTGCCGCGCGCCCAGGGCGAGGTGGTGCTGATCGTCGAGGACAATGAGAAGCTGCGTCGGGTGGTGGTGCGCCAGATCGCGGCGCTGGGCTATCGCACGCTCGACGTGGACGATGCGGATGCGGCGCTCGAGATTCTCAACAGCCAGAAAATCGATCTGCTGTTCAGCGACATCGTCATGCCCGGAACCATGGACGGGTTCGCGCTGGCCGCGCGCGTCGCGGAAACCTGGCCGACGATCAAAGTGGTGCTGACCTCGGGCTTCCCCGGCTCCGGCGCGTCGCGCGCGATGCTCGAATCGGCGCCACGGCTGCTGACCAAGCCTTATCGGCTCGACGATCTTGCCCACGCGCTGCGCGCCGCGCTGGATGGTTAAAGGCCGAATTTCGGGGCTTCATCCATCGCCGCGCGGCGGTTAGGCTCGTGGGGTTCACCAGGGGAGAACCGAGATGATGATCATGACCACGTTCAATGGAATCATTTGGCTGATCGTCGCGGTGCTGTTCCTGGTGCCGTCGGTGAAGATCCTCCATCGCACCGGGCATAGCGGATGGTGGGTCGTGCTCTGGCTGGTGCCGGTGGTGAATTTGATCTTCCTCTGGATTTTCGCCTATACACGCTTGCCCGCTTTCGAGCGGCGGGAGGAGACGACATGACGAAACGGCCCGACCTTTACGATCGCATCGGCGGCATTCTTCTTCTGCTCGTGCTGGCGCTGTGGGTCCTGCATTTCACCCTGCCGCCGGCCGGCCCTGCCGCGCCGGTCTAAAGAGATGGCGATGACGCGCGAAATGGAAATCTGGCAGACCGCGATCGCGCTCGTAACCGAGCACGGCGGCGATGCCGCCTTCGTCGCG
This sequence comes from uncultured Rhodospirillales bacterium, assembly GCA_903828515.1. Lineage (GTDB taxonomy): Bacteria > Pseudomonadota > Alphaproteobacteria > ATCC43930 > CGMCC-115725 > CAIKMD01. The sequence continues at coordinate 1,026,176 of CAIKMD010000006.1, forward strand.
GCGCTGCGCGCCGACACGCTGCTCGCCCAATACGACGTGGACGGACACCTGAAATGGAAACGCGTCCGCAAAGCGGTCCGCGAACTCCGCCGCGAAAAACCCAAAGCCGGCGAGTGGGTGAATTAGGGTCGCGGTCGCTCTAAGCCGCCGAGCGCGCGAACGCGCCGGGTTTGAACCGCTCCGCCGCCGCGCGGCGCCGGTCGCGCGCCGCTTCGATCACCGCCACCACATCGCGCACGCACACCCCGTCGCGCTTCATCAGCAGATGGGCGATCGGGTCGTTGAGCAGTTCGGCGATCGTCGGTTCTTCGTTCGGAAAGGCGAGATGCTGTGTCATATCGTCACCTCCATGCCGCCAGATTAGGCGCGGGGTGTGACGGATGGGTTGCAGTCCCGTGGTCGAATTGCGGTGATCGCGTTCTTTAAATCTGCTTGATCGTGCGGGCGCGCAGTTCGGCGACGCTGCCGCGCAGGATCGCGGTGCGGTAGAGCGCGAGTTCGATCTTGTCCTCGAGTTCCGCGCCGCGGAAGGGCTTGGCGAGGATTTCGTCGCTCGTCGCTTCGGCCGTGAGGATGGCGGTGTCGGCGAAACCGGTGATGAACAGGATCGACACGGTACGCCAGTTGCGCCGGATGATCCGCGCGACCTCGACGCCGTTCATGCCCGGCATGGCGAAATCGACGATCGCGACATCGACGCGTTCGCCCTCGACGTCCATGCGTTCGAGCGCGGCGCCGCCGCTGCCGGCCTCGATCACGGTGTGGCCGGCCTCTTTCAGGAGCCCGACCGTCACGGCGCGGACTTCACTGTCGTCGTCGACGACCAGAATGGTGCCGAGACGATTGCCGCGCTGGGCGGTGAGATCGTTCCCGGCGGCGATCGTGTCGCCGGCCACGGCGCCGGTCGCGCGGGGGAGATAGATCTTCACCGCGGTGCCCTTGCCGGGAACCGAATCGATGGCGATGCCGCCGCCCAATTGCTGGGCGACGCCGAGAACCTGCGGCAGGCCGAGGCCCGATCCCTTGCCGACACCCTTGGTCGTGAAGAACGGTTCGAACACGCGATCGAGCACCTCGGGCGCCATGCCGGATCCGGTATCGCTGACCGACAGCATGACATAGTCGCCCGCCGGCGGCTCTTCCGGCCGGTTGGGCGCAGCGAGGATCACGTTCGCCGTCTCGATGGTGATGACGCCGTCCGACGGCATCGCATCGCGCGCGTTGATGACGAGGTTGAGAATCATCAGCTCGATCTGGTTGGCGTCGCCGCGCGCGATCCACAGATTGTCGCCGGGCAGCGTGTTGATCTTGAGCGCGGTGCCGATCGTGCTGTGCAGCAGGCCGCGCGAGCTCTCGACCACCTGGTTGACGTCGATCGGCACGGCCTCGAGGCGTTGCTGGCGCGAAAAGGCGAGGAGCTGCTGGGTCAGTTTGGCGCCGCGATCGGTCGCGCGCTGCGCCGCGGTCAGCCAGCGCTCGACCCGCTCTTCCTTGGCGACGCGCTTTTGCAGCAATTCGAGGTTGCCGGCGATCGCCGCCAGGAGATTGTTGAAATCATGCGCGATGCCCATGGTGAGGCGGCCGACCGCCTCGACCTTTTGCGCCTGATAGAGCGCGCTCTGCGCCTTCTCGCGCGCGGCGACTTCGTCACGGACCTGCTGCTTGAGGTTGGCGTTGACCCGCGCGAGTTCGTCTTCGGCGCGTTTCTGGGTGCGCTGGCGCTCCTCGAGCGATACCGCCATCTCGTTGAACGCGGCGCCGAGCCGGCCGAGTTCGGTCGAGCGGTTCTCGAGCGCGACGCGCGCCGTGGTGTCGCCCTCGCGCCATCGCTCGGTGGCGCCGAGCAGACGTTCGACCGGGCGCAGAATCGCCGCGTCGCTGCCGAACCAGATGACGCACAGCGCGGCACCGACGGCCAGCACCATCAGCAACAGCTTTTGCAGCGTCGCCGTGTTGATCTGGGCGAAATAGGGATTTGGGCTGACGCCGATGCCGACATAGAGGCCGACCGGCTCGAGGTTGACCGGATCGTAGGCGATCACGCGCGGCTGCCCGTCGATTCCGGTCATCGTTTCGACGCCGCGTTTCGCCGCGTTGACCATGTGCATATATTGGTCGCCGATCGGCTTGCCGACCCAATCGGCCTGATTGGGCACGCGCACGACGATCGTGCCCTTGATGTCGGCGATCAACAGCGTGACGTCGGACGAGAAGAAGCGGTCCTTGTATTGATCGGCGAGCCAGTCGACGTCGATGCTGGCCCAGATCACGCCGAGGACGCGGCCTTCGGCGTCGCGCCACGGCATGGAATAGGGCAGGACTTTCCGGCCGCTGAAGCGGGCGACCTGATAGGTGCCGACGGCGAATTCCCGATTCTCGTCGAGCGCCGCGTAGATCGCGCTGTCGCGCACCGCCCGCGGCGGCTGTGTCGTCAGGTTCGAGCACACGACATTGCCGTCCAGATCGGCGACGCCGATGTTCACATAGCCCGGCACGCGATTGAAAATATTGGCCGCCACGTTCGAGCAATCGGCCCAGTCGCCCCGACGAATGGCGGAGTCCTGCGAAAACGCGGTGAGCATCTGCTGGACCGCGTTGCCGAGGCGGTCCTGTTCGGCGGAGACGAGCTGCAGCAGGCGCGAGGCGTCGCGGCCGATCTCCGCTTCGCGCGACGCCCGGATGCGATTCTCGCTGTAAATCTCGACGGCAATGAGCGGGATGATCGCCGCGATCAATAAAATCGTGAGGCGCGCCCGAATGCTCATGGGAGGAAGGATATGGAGGGGGGCGGGGAGTAGCAACCCCGCCGACAAGCCAAGCAAACTCGCCTCACCCCCGACCGCTCGCCCGATGGGCAGCGAGCGGCAGGGAGCGAGGGAGTTCGCTCGGCGCTACGTGTTACGCGCCGAAACGATCAATGATGTTCCCAGTACCGGTCGGAATCGCGCCAGCCTTTGGCTTTTTCGACCGAGTGCCGATGGTTGTAGTAGTGATCGGCATTGGCCGCGCGGAACGCCGCCGCGTCGGAATGCTTGCGCCAGGTATGCCAGTGACGGCTCTGGTCCCAATAGCCGTCGGAATAGCCGAAGGCGATGTTGCCGATCGAGAACGCGACGTGATCGGCGGCTTGTGCCGGCGCGCCGGCGGCCAGCGCCCCACCCGCGAGGGCGAGGGTAACGAGGGCGATTTTGGCGGTAATTTTCATGCGGGGCCTCCTGTGCCTGCCGACGGGACCGGCCGAGGAGCCGATCTGGTTCGACGTGAGAGACAAACGCCGAGACCGGCGAGTGGTTCCATCGAGTCGGCGACGAGGGCGGCTCGTATCGAATCAGCCCTCCTCACCCGCTCGCGACGCTCGCACCCTCTCCTCCCATTGGGAGGAGAGGGTTGGGGTGAGGAGGGCTCGTTCGGTGCTTAAATCAGATCCGCGCTGCCTCGAACGCCTTGACCCACATCGCGCAGAGGCCGGAGCGCACGATGTCGGCGAGGGTGAATTCGATTACCGGCACGGGCAGGTCGTTCGAGCGGATCAGGTGCAGCACGGTCTTGAGGCCCGAGGCCTCGGGCAGGTCGCATTGGCTGACGTCGCCGTTGATCACGACGGTGCAATCCTCGCCGACGCGGGTGAGGAAGGTCTTGATTTCGGCCGGCGTGGTGTTCTGGGCCTCGTCGAGGATGACGAAGGCGTCCTTCCACGACCGGCCGCGCATCACCTCGAACGGGACCATCTCGATGTTCTCGTTCTTGAGCGCGATTTCGAAGGCGGCGCTGCCCATGCGTTCCTTGATCGCCTCGACGATCGGGCTGGCCCAGGGCGCGAACTTGTCCTTCAGGCTGCCGGGGAAGAACCCGAGCGAGCGGCCGCAGGGCACGTTGGGGCGGGTGATGATGATCTTGGAGATTTGTTTGTGGCGATAGAGGTCGGCGGCATGGGTCGCGGCGATCCAGGTCTTGCCGGTGCCCGCGGGGCCGAGGACCACGACCTGGGGCGACGAGCGCAGCGCATCGAGATAATCGGCCTGGGTCGGGTTGAGCGCCTTGATCGGCGCAAGGACGCGTTCGTGCTCGAATTTTTCCGGCGGGAACTTGGTACCCTTGAACTTGATGATTTGGGCGGTCTCGACTTGACGGGGATTGCTGCGACGCTTGTTCCGGTTCAAGTGCTTACCCAAGGACACGACTCCTTTTGCTGGATGTTAAAGCCGAACGGGTACACGACCGGACGCCGGCAAAAGCCGGTTTCCGGGCAAATCCGAGACGAAGCAAAAAAGGGAGCGAAGCGGCAGGGTGTGGGGTGCGGATCGAAACGATCTGTAACGCGCCATCTACTCATCAATTCGGAAACGACGAGCAACCATGTCCCGAATCTAAACACATCGCGTGACAGATTTGTGGAAAAAATCGACTCGGGATACTATTTGTTGTGGCCGGTGCCGCTTGCCGGTACCCGATGCGGGACTTAGCCTTACCGGACCGGTTCCGCGGGGAGGCTCGGCTCATGCTCTATCTCTATCAAGGCTCGACGTCGGTCTGCTCGGTCAAGGTACGCCTGGCGCTGGCCGAGAAGGGGCTCGCGTTCGACGGCGAGATCCTCGATCTCCAGCGCGGCGACCAGCACCGGCCGGATTACGCCAAGCTCAATCCCAACGAGGTGGTGCCGACGCTGATCCATGACGGCAAGGTCGTGATCGAATCGACTCTCATCATCGAATATCTCGACGAGGCGTTTCCGAAACCGTCTTTGATGCCGGCCGATCCCTATGCCCGCGCGGGCGCGCGCCTGTTCATGAAAAAGATCGACGACACTTTGCACAGCGCGTGCTCGACGATCACCTTTGCCACCGCCAATCGCCGCGTGTTGATCAAACGCTCGCCGGAAGAACTCGCGGCGCATCTCGCCAAGATCCCGAATGTCGATTATCGCGAGCGGCAACGCCTGTCGATCGAGCAGGGGCTCGCCGCGCCGCATGTGGCGAACGCGGTGCGTCAGTACGACAACTATGTCGTGGACATGGAAGCCGCGCTGGCCGATAAGCCCTGGCTGGCCGGCGATGCCTACTCGCTCGCCGACGCGGCGGCCACACCTTATATATTCCGGGCTGAGGCGATCGGCATGGACGGGCTTTGGATCGGTCGCAGGCCGAAGGTCGCCGACTGGTATGCGCGTATCCGTGCCCGGCCGAGTTTCGCCGCTGCCGTGACCGATCCGATCTCGGCTGCCGATCGCGACCGCTTCAACGTCCCGCGCGACGAGACCTGGGCCAAGGTGAAAGAGGTGTTGGGGCTCTAAGCCCGAGTGTCGTAAAATTCGCTGACAGGGGGGATAGCATGCACATGAATCGTTTGTGCCGCCTCGTTGCGATCGCGGCGCTGACCTTTGTAGCCCTCAATCGGCAAACGGCTTTCGCCCAATCGGACGCGCCGGTATTCGTCGCGCCGCCGCGCACCATCGCCGACATCACGGCCATTCTCGATCAGGAAAAGCCCGACCCGGCGAAAGTCGCGGCCGAGAAGAAACTCGCGGACGTTGAACCCGCATCGGGGCTGAGCGACGACGCGCTGATGAAATTCTACAGCGAGCGCGGCGCTTCGGCGAACCGGCTCGGGCGGAGCACACAGGCGGTCGCCGATTATACCAAGGCACTCGATCTGGCGCGGCGGTCGGCAAAAGGCTCGAAGTTTTACGCCGAGACCCTGTCGAATCTGGCCCGCTCGGTGAAATTCAACGGCGGTATGCACGCCGCGCTCGACTATTACAAAGAGGAAATCGATGTACTGATCGCGCTCAACAGCGGTCCGCAACTCTATGCGCCTTACGCAAACCTCGCCAAGGACAGCGCGGAAGCGGGGAATTTCGACGAGGCTTATGCCTGGCTCGCCAAGATGCGCAACCTCAACGGCTCGCTCCGGGGACCCCGCGTTCAACCCTTTATCAGTTACATGGTCTCGATGACCGACATGGCGGGCGGCGATGTCGCGCTGCGTCAGGGCAAGCTCGACGACGCCGAAGCCTCTTATCGTCGCGCGGTCGGCGAAATGCGGCAGGCGGTGAAAGATTCCGCGGGACAACCCTTTCCACCGCCGGGGACCTTTGAGTCGATCGCCGATCGTCTGCAGACGGGACTTGCCGACATCTATCAGCGCAAAGGGCGCCTGATCGAGGCGGAGGTCGAGGCGCGCAGCGCGCTGCTGTCGGCGCTCAAACGTCAGGGCCGTTACGCCGTCGATTCCGTCGGTGCGGTGACCGTGCTGGCTCAGATCATCGCCGAAGAAGGCCGCTATCCCGAAGCCGAGAAGCTCGCCCGCACCGCACTCGACACGCTGGTCACGATGGGGATCGACGAGTCGTCGCGTCTGCTGAACAAGGCGCGGGTCACCCTCGCGGCGACTGCGGTGGCGCAGCGACAGTGGAAAGCGGCGCTCGACCAATTCGATCAGGTCCGCAAGGCGTTTGCCGCGGACCCGCAAGGCGTCCAGGCGGTGATGGGCCAGAGTCTCGATTTTCCGGTCGCCGCGATCAACAGCGGCCGCGCCGCCGAAGCGCTCGGCGCGGCCAAGGAAGCCGCCGATTACCGCCAGCGCCTGATCGGCGACACCGCTTACGCGACGCAGGAAGCGCAGGGGCTCTACGGCGCCGCGCTCGCCGCGACCGGCAAGGGCGCCGAGGCGAAGGACATTCTCGCCAAGGCGATGCCGGTACTGCTCGCCGCGTCGCGCCATGACGACGACGAAGACAATTCCGACCAGGGCATCCGCGAGCAGCGTTTCCGCTTCATCGTCGAGGCCTATGTCGGCGTGCTCGCGCGCCAGGGTGGCAACGATGCGACGGCCGAGGGCTTCCGCGTCGCTGACGCGGCGCGCGGCCAATCGGTGCAGCGCGCGCTGGCGGCGGCGGCGGCGCGTTCGGGTGGCAACGATCCGGCGACTGCCGAGATTGCGCGGCGCGATCAGGATCTCGCGCGCTCGGCGCAGGGGCTCGGCGCGCTCCTGGTCAGCCTGCTGGCATTGTCGCCCGATCAGCGCGACGAAAAAGCAATCAAGGATCTGCGCGCCGAGATCGACAAGGTGCGCAACCAACGCGCGGCGACGCGCGAGGACATTCGCAAGCGTTTTCCCGGCTATGCGGCCTTGATCGATCCGCGCCCGGCGACGCTCGATCAGGTGAAAGCGGCGTTGCAGCCCGACGAGGCGTTGCTCGCCGTCTATGTCGGCGAGCGCGAAACCTTCGTCTGGGCGATCTCGAAGACCGGGCCGACCTCGTTCGCGGTCTCGAAACTGTCGCGCGACGAGATCGAGAAGGCGGTCAAGGCGCTGCGCAAGACGCTCGATCCCGACGCGGCGACGGCGGGCGACATTCCGGCCTTCGACGTCGAAACCTCGTATCGGCTTTATGCCGGGCTGCTCGATCCGGTGAAACCGGGCTGGGCGAGCGCGAAGAATCTTCTGGTGGTTGCCAATGGCGCGCTGGGCCAGTTGCCGTTCGGCCTGCTCGCGACGCAGAACGTGAAGCCCGCACCCGACCAGAACGGCCAGCCGCTGTTCACCGGCTATCGCACGGTGCCGTGGCTGATCCGGCAGGTCGCGGTGACGCAGTTGCCGTCGGTCACGTCGCTGACGACGTTGCGCACGGCAGCGGCGGCGAAGGGCGAGCGCAAACCTTTCATCGGTTTCGGCGATCCGTGGTTCAGCGAAAAGGAAGCGCGCGCGGCGATCGCCGAACAAGGTGCGCTGATTGCCATGCAGATCGCGGGCGGCGGGCTGGTCGCCATGCGCAAGGCGCCGGTGAAACTCAGGAGCGCGCCGCATACCGACGGCGTCGACAGCGCCGAACTCGCGCAACTGCCGCGCCTGCCCGACACCGCCGAGGAAGTGAAGGAAGTCGCATCGGCGCTGCGCGCCGATCCGGCGAAGGACGTCTATCTCGGCGCGCAGGCCAACGAGAATATCGTCCGCACGATGAATCTCGCGGATCGCCGCGTCATCATGTTCGCCACGCATGGCCTCGTCCCCGGCGATCTCGATGGCCTCAACGAACCGGCGCTCGCCTTGAGCGCGCCGCAAGTCGCGAAGGTTCAGGGCGACGGGCTGCTCACGGTCAGCAAGATTCTCGGGCTGCATCTCAACGCCGATTGGGTCGTGCTGTCGGCGTGCAACACGGCGGCGGGCGACGGTGCGGGCGCCGAAGCCGTCTCGGGCCTGGGCCTCGCGTTCTTCTATGCGGGAACCCGCGCGTTGCTCGTGTCGAACTGGCCGGTCGAAACCACCTCGGCGCGGATGCTGACCACCGAACTCTTCAAGCGCGAGGCGGCGACGCCGGGCCTCGCGCGCGCCGAAGGCCTGCGCCAGGCGATGCTCGCGCTGATCGACGGGCCGGGCCTGATCGATCCGGCGACGAACAAGCCGGTCTACTCCTATGCGCATCCGATTTTCTGGGCGCCGTTCTCGCTGGTCGGCGACGGCGGCGCGGGGTAAAGAAATTCACCACGGAGACACGGAGGACACGGAGAAGAAAGAATAATGACTTCTTCTCCGTGTCCTCCGTGTCTCCGTGGTATTCTTTTTCTCTGTCATTCCCGCACGCGCGGAAGTGGCAACATAAAATAAGTGACGTAGGGAGAGACGCCGATGACCGACAACCAAAACCGATCCCGCTTTGCGTGTGCACTCTTGTGCGGGCTCGCGCTGATCGGCGCATCGTCCGCTCAGGCCGAGAAAGCGCGGATCGGATTTCAGCGCACGGCGCTCCAGGGCCCGGTCTATGTTGCCGCTGATAAAGGGTATTTCGCGGCCGAAGGGGTCGAGCCCGAATTCGTCCTGTTCGATGGCGCCGAGCCGATCGCGGTGGCGATCGTGTCGGGCGACATCGATTTCGGCATCACCGGCCTGACCGCCGCGTTCTACAACCTCGCCGGCAAGGGCGCCTTGAAGATCGTCGCGGGCTATGCCAGCGAGGCCCCCGGCTTTCATTCGCAAGCGGTGGCGGTCTCGAACAAGGCGTGGGAGGCCGGGTTCAAATCCTTCGCCGACATGAAGGGCCGCTCTTTCGGCGTGACCCAGTTCGGTTCGACCTATCACTACAGTCTCGGTCTGCTCGCCGAAAAATATCATGTGGATCTCGCGTCGATCCGTATCGTCGCGCTGCAGTCGATTCCGAACATTGCGTCGGCGCTGACCGGCGGGACCATCGAGGCAGGATTGCTTACAGCACCGGCCGCCGTGCCGATGTTCGAGAAGGGCGATGCCAAGCTCCTCGGCTGGACCGGCGACGAGGTGCCGTGGCAACCCGGCATCGTGATCACCTCGAGCAAGACCGCCGACACGCGCGGCGAGCTGGTCAAACACTTCCTGCGCGTGTTCAAGCGCGGCGCGCGCGATTTTTACGACGCGTTCACCGGCCCTGATGGCACGCGCAAGGACATGCCGGGCGCCAAGGAAGATCTCGCCATCCTCGCCAAGCGGATGAACCAGAGCGAGGACCAGGTGCGCGGCGCCATCCTCCATGTCGAACCCGAGGCACGGCTCGACGTGAAAGACGTGTTGCACCAGATCGCCTGGTACAAGGCGCAGGGATTCATCAAATCCGACGTGAGCGGCGACGACATCATCGACAAGCGCTACGTCGTTCCGTTGCCATAGGGTTCGACGCCGAAGAAATTCACCACGGAGGCACGGAGGATACGGAGAAGAAATTATTCTTCTCTCTCTTCTCCGTGTCCTCCGTGGTCATTCTTCTTTTGCGGTCATGGCCGGCTTGTCCCGGCCATGACGAGTGATGAGAGTCTTGTCGCGCCGATCCGGTAAAGAAATATTAACCATAACCGGCGCAGTCTTGCCTTTTTACGCCAGAGGGCGGAGGGCGGCATGACGGTCGGTCAGGAATTGAAGTGGCGCCTTTTCTACGACAACGCCTGGGCGATGCGCGCGGCCTATCTGCGTAGCCTTATCGCGTGTGGCGAGCGTAACGTCGTTCGTCTCTTGCGACGTCTCGATGCGCAGACCCGCAAATATCGCATCACCGTCAACGCGCAGGGCACGTCCTTCACGCCGCAGCCCTGGCCCGCGGGCTTCGATATCGGTCCGGCCGGCGTGCCGTTGCTGCGGCCGACCTCGTTTCGCGGCAATGCCAGCGTGGTGCCGTTTCATACCCATGATAATTTCGCGGCGTTCATCGTCGACTATATCGACCAGGCGGGGCCGTTCGATGCGGTGATCGAACTCGGCTGCGGCTATGGGCGCAATCTTTTCGACGTCTATTACGGCGGCGGGCCGTCGACTTGCCGCTATTACGGCGGCGAGCTGACCGAGAGCGGCGTGTCGCTGGCGCGCGAGCTGGCCGCGCTCGAGCCCGACATGAAGGCCGAGTTCTTCAGCTTCGATTACCTCGAACCCAATCTCGATCATCTGCCGTCTTTCGATCGCGCGCTGGTGTTCACCGCGCATTCGATCGAACAGGTCTGCAAGATCGACGCCGGCTTGTTCGGCACGATCGCCGGCGTCGCGCGCCGCGTCGATTGCGTCCATTTCGAGCCGTTCGGCTTTCAGGTCGCGGCGCTCGGACCCGCCTCGCAGGCGCATCGCGATCAGGTGCTCGAGAATAACTGGAACGTCAATTTCGCCGAGGCGCTCGACGAGGCGCGCAAGACGTTCGGCATCGAGCTGACCTGTCTCGTCACCGAAAGCTTCCTGCCCTCCGATCCGCAGAACCCGACCTCGCTCGCGGTCTGGCACAGCGAGCGGCCGGCCGAAGCGGCCGCCGCGTAAGGCTTACGACGCGGCGAGAACCGCGCCGTCGGCTGTCGTCCGGCGCGCGCGGCGCAGCAGGGCGGTGATCGACCACAGCGCCAGCAGCATGAGGCCCGCCGACGCGGTGCCCAATGCGAAGCCCAATCCCTGCGGCCCCGAATAGAAATGATCCGAGATCGCGGCGACCAGCAAGGGTCCGAAGCCGCGTCCCAAGAGCGTGAACACCAGCAGATAGATCGCGGTGACCTTGCCCATCAGGCGTTGCGGCGTGATGTCGGCGAGGATCGACGCGGCGACCGGGTTATAGGCGCCGGCGACCAGAAGCTGGGCGGCGAGCGCGAAGAACATCTCGCCGACCTCAGGCACGATCGGCGCGGCGATGCCGAACGGGATGAAGATGACGGTGATCCAGATGCCGACGGTGGCTGCCGCGTCGCGTCGACCGCGCTTGGTCAGCACGTCGATCGCATGGCCGCCGCACCATGCACCGATCGGCGCGCAGATCAGGAGCGCGCCGCCGAAGAAGATTCCGATTTGCTGCGGCGGCAGGTGCCAGGTGCGGGCGATGATCGTCGGCATCCACGAGCCGTAGGAAATCGCCACGCCATAGAAACAGGTCACGAAGGTGGCGAGCGCGCCATAGACCCGCCAATTGCCCTTGATCTGCGCCGTCGCCTCGCTGAATTTGACGCCGGCGTCGCCCGGTTGCAGCAACGCGCGCGCGGGTTCGCGGAAGGTGAGAACCAGCAGCGACAGCGGAATGCCGAGCACGCCGATCGAGACGAGCACTGCCTGCCACGGCCGCAAGCCGCCGATCCACGGGATGAACGCGAGCTTGCCCGACCCGTAAAGGCCGAGCAGCGCGCCCGTCAGCATGACCGCGGCGGCGGCGCCGATGTAATTGCCGGCGGTGAAGATGCCGAAGGCGCGGCCGCGCTTCTCGGGCGGGAACGTGTCGCGGATCAGCGAGTAAGAGGCCGGCGTGATCGCCGCCTCGCCGATGCCGATGCCGCAGCGCCCCAAAAACAATTGCCAATAGGTCTGTGCGAGGCCGCAGCTCATCGTCATGCACGACCACAGCACCACGCCGAAGCCCATGATCTTGCGGCGCGAGGCGCGGTCGACGAGATAGCCGGCGGGCAGGCCGAGCACCGAATAGAACGCGGCGAAGGACAGCCCGAGCAGCAGGCTCATCTGGGTGTCGCTGACGCCGAGATCGGCCTTGATCGGCTCGACCATCAGGATGATCGAGCTGCCGTCGATCTGCGCATAGATATAGAGAAAGGTCAGGACGCAGACCATGAACCAGTGGCGCGCGGTGACCGGCTTCGGATCGGTGCTCAAGGCTCCCTCCCTGGGATACGGGCGGGCGCCTTGAGGCGCTCTTCCCGTTCAAGCGATGAGGCCTAGTTCATGCCATCCGGGACGCGTTGTCAATTCGGGCGATTGGAGATTGATTAAATTTCACCACGGAGGCACGGAGGTCACGGAGAAGAATAAATATTCTTCTCTCCTCCGTGTCCTCCGTGTCCTCCGTGGTCGATCTATTTCTTCGTCATGCCCGCGACGGGCGGGCATTCATGGCAGGGCACGCGATCCTGGATTGGGGTACGCGGCGACCCGCCTATTTCGGATCGTAGCGCAGGCCGAGTTTCAGCCCGACCTGGTAATGGCCGACCTTGCCGTTGACGATATGGCCCTTGATCTGCGTCACCTCGAACCATTCGAGGTTGCGCAGCGATTTCGCGGCGATCTTGACGCCTTTCTCGATCGCGTCCTCGACGCTGGTCTTCGACGTGCCGACGATTTCGGTGATGCTGTAGACGTGATCGCTCATCGCGGAAACTCCTTTGGCGTTGCGCTTCATGTCTCAGGTCGGGGGGCCGCGCTTGGTTCCGCACCCCGCGGTTGAGTAGTTTCCGAGGGGATACGGGGGCGATGCACGCGCTTAGGGTCGTCGTCGATGGATCGTCCTTCGTCCGCGACCAAGCGGCGAAGCGGCGATGCCACCTTTCATTTCACCAGGCGTCTTCAAAAGGACATCCCATGTCGTCGATCACACTCTCGCGTTCCGTCGCGTTCGCGACGCTGCTCGCCACGACCTTCCTCGTCAGCCCGATGATCGGTGCGCGCGCCGCCGATGCGATTGCGACGCCTCCCATTCCCGCCGCCGCCAAGGGCGAAACCGTCGAACAGCGCATCACCAGCCTCCATGCCTCGCTGAAGATCACCGCTGACGAAGATGCCAAGTGGGGCAAGGTTGCGCAGGCGATGCGCGACAACGAAGCCGCGATGCAGAAACTCGCGGCGACCCGCACCGCCCAGGCACCGCAGAACATGACGGCGCCGCAGGATCTCATGGCCTACCAGGCCTTCGCCCAGGCCCATGTCGATGGCGTCAAGAATCTGATGTCGTCGTTCGACACGCTGTATGCCGCGATGCCGGATGCACAGAAGAAAGTCGCCGATCAGGTGTTCATGCAGTTCGGCCATCCGACCGACGCGAAGCACAGCTGATTCACGCCCATCATCAGGAAGTCATCATGACCCAATCGAAAATTCGACTGTCGTTACCGGTCGCGGGCGCCGTTGCTCTTTGTGCGATGTTCGCGCTCGGAGCTTTCGCCCCCGTCTCGCATGCCGACGAACGTCACGACAACGACCGCGGCGAACGCCACGACGATCGCGGCGAACATCGCGGCTGGGACGGCGGCGGCTACTACGTGGCGCCGCCGGTGGTTTATGGTTCGCCCTATTACCAGCCCTATTACGCGCCGCCGCCGGTGGTCTATGGCCCGTCGGTCGGCATCGCCTTGCCCGGCATCAATATCGGCATTCACTAGACGACGTCGCGTCTCGGGCAACGGCCGGCCGCATCCATGCGCGCCGGCCGTCTTCGTTTGTGGGTCATGACGGGCTCCGTGGTCGTCTTATTTCTTTGTCATGACCGGGCCTGTCCCAGCGATGACGATCTTGGTGTGCATCGCCTGGATCGCCGCGCGGGGGTGACGAACGAAATGGATCGCGCTAGGCTTTCGGGGAACCCCGATCAACGGGGCCCGATCAACGAGACATGACCGAAGGGGAGATCCGCATGGCGCAGGAATCCGTCATGGACGTCGCGGCGGGAATCTGCGCCGCGCTCGCCGGCAGCGCGGGCGATTGATCGGATGATGTTTCGGCGGTTCGGTTGTGCCGCAATCGCGGCAACGCTTCTCGTCACGCTGGTCCTGCCGGCGTTCGCGGCCGAGAAGCTCGTCGTCGCGCGCGGCTCGGCCAAGGGGTTCGGCTTCGATCCGATCGATATCGGCATCGAACAGAAATTCTATGAACTGAACGGGCTCGACGTCGAGATGGTGCAGCTCGACGGCAGCGCCAAGGTGCATCAGGCGATGGTGGCGGGCGCGATCGATCTCGCCGCCGGCGCCGGCACCGACATCGCGTTCCTGGTCAAGGGTGCGCCCGAACAGGCGGTCGGCGCGATTGCGCTCGGGCCGCAGCAATTCGGCTTCGTCATCAGCGCCGATCCGACGATCAAAACCGCCGCCGATCTGAAGGGCAGGCGGATCGGGATATCGACGGTCGGCTCGCTGACCGAATGGTTCGTCCGCAAGTTCCTGCAGAAACAGGGCTGGAAGCCCGACGACGTGACGATGATCACCGTCGGCGCCGACACGATGCCGCAGACCGCGGCGCTCGAAACCCATCAGATCGATGCGGTGGTGACCGGCTCGGCGCTCGGCTGGCAGCTCGAGGCGCAAAATCGCGGGCGCCTGCTGTTTCCCGCGTCCGACATCGTCAGCGATTTCCTGATGAACGTGATCTTCGCCTCGAACAAGCTCGTCGCCGAGCGGCCCGACGCGGTGCGCGCCTTCCTCAAGGCCTGGTACGAGACGGTCGATTTCATGCGCAAGAACCGCGCCGAGACGATCCGCATGGCACGCGCGATCGACGGGTATTCCGAGGCGGTCGAGGCGCGGCAGTACGACGTGGTGATGCCGTCGCTTTCGAGCGACGGACGCTTCCCCGCCGCCGGCGTCGCGATGGTCCAGCATTCCTTCGTCGATCTCGGCATCCTGCCGAACGAACCGGACATGAAGCCTTACATGACCGAACGGTTCCTGCCGCGGCGGTGAATGTCGAGTTGGGATCGGCATCCTGCGCCCTTCGACAAGCTCAGGGTGAGGAAGTTTTTCTTCATGCCCTCGACAATTCATCCTCAGCCTGAGCTTGTCGAAGGCCGCACACTTTCGGCGCAGCGGTTTTGCACCACGGAGACACGGAGGGCACGGAGGAGGAGAAAAATCTTCTCCGTGTTCTCCGTGCCTCCGTGGTGAATTTCTTTGGTTGCCGCCATTTTGGTGTCTGTCGGGTGACCCGGGCTGTTCGGGCAACCTCTCGTCACGCTCTAGGTACATTCCGATCCTCGTGCGATGCACCCCGCGCGCCTAAGAAGGACGCTGCATTTCACGCAGGAGATCGACGATGGCGGACAATTCGAACGGCAACAGCAACGGCGGGCTTTACTTCATCGTCGGCGGCCTGGTCGTCGTCGTGGTCGCGGGCGTGTTTCTCTACACCGGCGGCTATCTCGGCCATGGCAGCAAGACCACGACCGAACAGACCACGATTTCGGCGCCGTCGCTGGGCTCGACGACGATCACCACAACCACCGAAAAGCCCAAGCCCTAGACCGGATCCTTACGTCCGTTCGGCTTCGGTCATCGCAAAAGGGAAACCACCATCATGCTCGGCATCATCCTCATCATCTTCGTCGTCATGCTTCTGCTCGGCGGATTCAGCGGCCGCTTCGGCGGTTACGGCTATGGCTACGGTCACGGCGGCGTCGGCGTTCTCGGCACGATCCTGATCATCGTCGTCGTCCTGATGCTGCTCGGCCGCATCTGATCGCGCGGGTCGGCGACTTCTTTGTGCTTGACCTTTCGTATCGAATAGAGTACAAAACAGGAACGATGAAATACCGCCCGGCGCGCTTCGCCGGGCTTTTTCGTGGCCGCTCGATGCATCGCCGACACCTGTCGTGTTGCCTGAGCGATCTGTGCGAAATACTTGCTCGGCAACGATTTTTGGCGCATACCGAGGAAGATGGAAACATTCTCCGCGCGCGGTTTCTCGGCGCTTTTGATCCGGTTGGGCGCGGTTGTCGTCGTCCCGACCGCGCTGTCCGGCTGTTTCCTGCCCCCGATGCTCAGTCTCGCGACCACTTCGGCCAACATCATCACCTGGGCCGCGACCGGCAAGACCGCGACCGACCATGCCTATTCCGCTGTCGCGCGCAGCGATTGCTCGTCATTGCGCATCTTCGAGGATAAGCCGATCTGCATCGATCCGCCGAAAGCCGGCGGCACCGCCATCGCCACCGATAACAAGGACGCGCCGGTGCCGGTCGTCGCGGCGAGCAACCCGGCCGATACGCAAGCGGTCGCTGCCTTGGGAAGCCCGCCCTGGGATGGCACCGGACCCGCGCCGATCAACGTCGCGAGCGCGCCGGCCGCGCCGGTCGCGACGCGTGATATTCAAGTCGCGTCGCTGCACGAAACCCATGTCGCGGCTCTCGTGCATGAAGCGCCGCGCAGTTCCTATGTCGCGATCGGCAGCTTCCGCGATCTCGCCAATGCCGAACGCTCGCAGACTCAATTCGCCGACTACCATGCGTCGATCGTATCGGCGACCGTCAACGGCCAGCATTTCAATCGCGTCGTCGCCGGGCCATTGACCGAGCGCGAAGCCGCCGCGCTCAAGAACCGGATGACCGCCGCCGCGAACCCGGTTCGCCGCGCGGGATAGTCGTTCTTCGTCCTTCTCGTCGTTGCTTCATCCGCCCGGCCTTCGTGCCGGGCTTTTTGTTGTGGGGGAATCGCCCGTGCCGACGCACCGCATCACCTTTCGCCAGCAGATTTTCATCCAGGAATATCTCGTCGATCTCGACGGCACGAACGCGGCGATTCGCGCCGGCTATTCGCCGAAAGCGGCGAGGCAGTATGGGGCGTACCTGATCCGCCGGCCCGACATCGCCGCCGCGATTCAAAAGGAGATGGACGATCGCGCGGCGCGTCTCGGCATCACGCCCGAACGCATCATCGAGGAATATGCCAAGATCGCCTTCGCCGACATGCGCCGCCTGGTCGATTGGGACGACGACGGCGTCGGCATCAAGGATGCGGGCGCGATCTCCGATGAAGCCGCCGCGGCGTTGGCCTCGATCGCGAGCCTGCCGCCGGCGACCGGCAAGAGCGGGAAACGCGGCGCGCGCTTCGTCGTCACCACCTTCGACAAGAAACGCGCGCTCGACAGTCTCGCGCTCCTGCTCGGCGTCGCTCTGCCGCGCCGCGATACCGACCGCCTGCACTAAGCGCCGATGCACGATGAACGAGAAACACCGGAAATTCGTCGAGATTTATCTCAAGGACCTCGACGCGGCCCAGGCCGCGGCCGAAACCGGCCACGCGCCGGGCCATGCCAGCGATCTTTTGCGCCAGCCCGATATCGCCGCCGCGATCAAAGAGGGGCTCGCCGCGCGCAAGCAACGCATCGGCGCGACCGCCGATCGCGTCGTCGAGGAATATGCGCGGATCGCCTTCGCCGATATCCGCCGCGTCTTCGATTGGGACGAGGGCGGCAAGAACCTTCGGGTCAGAACCGGATTGAGCGCCGACGACGCGGCCTCGATCCGCGAGGTCGAGCGGGCCGAGGACGGTTCGGTCAAGGTGAAGCTCTATGACAAGAAGGCGAGCCTCGACGCGCTCGCGCGCCATCTCGGGCTGTTCGATCCGCGCGCGTCGATGAACGCGAAGCGCGATCGCACCGTGGGCGGCCGGGACGCGCGCGAGGTCCTGCGCGAACGGCTGGCTCGCCTCATGCAAAACGGTGCGACAAAAAAGCCGAACGGGACGGGATAAGGGTAAAGACGTTGCGTGACGGCGTGGTTGGCGCCATAGGCGTCGCCATGCACAAACATTCAATCGGCTTTTCACCGTCGCGCTGGTGCCGGATCGGCGCGGTGGCGTCCATCGCCATTCTGCCGTCGGGCTGCATTCTTCCGCCGATCATCGCGGCGATCAGCGCGTCGACCGAACTGGTCAGCTATGCCGCGACCGGAAAGTCGCTGCCCGATCAGGCCTATTCGTCGATGACCGATCAGGATTGCGCGGCGCTACGCGTGTTCGGCGACCAGCCGGTGTGCAGCGAGAACGCACCCGCGGCGGCGCCGGTCGCGGTCACGCGCGAAACCTTCGTGACGATCGGCAGTTTCTTCGACCGCGACCGGGCCGAGCAGGTGCAGTCGCATTTCGCGGAGTTCCATCCGGCGATCACCCCGGTCACGATCGACGGCCAACCCTATCATCGCGTCATCGCCGGCCCGCTCACGGCGGGCGAAGCGGCTGTCCTGCGCAGCGAAATGACGTTCGGATCGATCGGGTCGGGTCGCGCCGGCTAGGCCTCGTCGTCGGCGTTCAGCGCCGATAGCCCCAGGCGAAGATCGCGATGCCGATCAGGAAAAGGGCGAGACCCGAGAAGATGTTCTGCACATGGTTCGCGGTGACGATCGGATAAAGCCCGATCAGCACGAGGCTGCCGCCGAAAATTCTTTTGCCCCGCGCGCCGCCCATGCCCGACCTCCCCGCGTTGCGCCCAGCATAGCGATGATCGGCGTTCCGTTCACGCGGGATCGGCGGGCGGCCGCCGTTTTCCCTATCCGGCCGGCCGGATTTGTTGCGATACTCGATTCCGCGACAGGATAGGCGACCGGGGGGTCGGATCGGCGCGTGGACAAGATCGTGGTTTATCCAGCGCGTAACCTGATCCGGGGCGCCATCTTCATGGCGATCGTTTGGCTCGCCGCGACGACGGGCTATGAAAGAGCGGGATGGAGCTTCCAGGACGCGCTCTACATGGTGACCCTCACGGTGTTCACCGTCGGCTATGGCGAGGTCCGTCCGATCGACACGCCGTATCTCCATGTCGTGACCATGGCGACCATGACCTTCGGTTGCACCGGGATGCTGTTTCTGACCGGCGCGCTGATCCAGTTCATGACGCTCAATCCCCTGCAACAACTTCTCGGCGGACGGCGCGTGCAAGCTGACATCGACAAACTCGACAAACACATCATCGTCTGCGGCTATGGCCGGATCGGCATCGAACTCGCCAAGGCCCTGCATGACGGGCGAGCGCCGTTCGTGGTGATCGAGCTGGACGAACACCGCGTGGCGCGCGCGCGCGACGACGGCCTCATCTGTCTCCAGGGCGATGCGACCAACGAGGCGACGTTGCTCGATGCCGGGATCATGCGCGCTCGCGCGCTCGCCTCGGTGTTGCCGAACGACGCGGCCAACGTCTTCATCACGCTCAGCGCGCGCAACCTCAACCGCGAGATCGAGATCATCGCGCGCGGCGACGCCGTCTCGACCGAGCGCAAGCTCGTCCATGCCGGCGCCAACAAGGTCGTGCTGCCGACCCATATCGGCGCCGAGCGCATCGCCGAGATGCTGCTGTTTCCCGAGACCTCGCGCTTCGTCCTCGAATCCGAAGGCATGCGCGAACTCGAACGCAAGCTGCGCGGCCTCGGCCTGGCGCTCGAAGTGGTCGTGGTGCCCGAGCACGGCGCGCTGACCGGTCTCTCGATCGAGGATATCGAGGCGCGCACCAACAGCGCGTTCTTCATCGTTCAGCTCAACCGCCGCGACGGCGATGCGATCACCACACCGCCGAAGAACACGCGCGTCGAGGCGGGCGACGGCGTCGTGGTGATCGGCCGCAGCGCGCAAGCGATCAACGCGTTGTTCGCCGCGCCGCGCCAGGGCGTGCGGTCGGGGAAGATATAGGCGGACGCTACATGACGATCCTACGTCCTCTCATCCCGAGCTTGTCGAGGGACGTACATTCTCAGCGCAGCCAAGTTTAACCACGGAGGCACGGAGAACACGGAGGAAGAAAACCTTCTCTCTGTCCTCCGTGTCTCCGTGGTGAATTTTCTTTTGTCGTCGACGGATCGCTGCATGACGAGCGGGGGTCTTTCGACAAGCTCAGGACGAGGAATGTTTTTTCTTCGGCATCAAGGGCCGCAAAGAAAATCTCCTCGTCCTGAGCTTGTCGAAGGACCCACGATGCTGGTGCATTCCATGGCGTTGGGGGTCAGACGAGACAGGATAAGCGTTCATCTTTGATTCCTCCGTCGGTGGCATCCGGACTTCG
This sequence comes from uncultured Rhodospirillales bacterium, assembly GCA_903828515.1. Taxonomy (GTDB): domain Bacteria; phylum Pseudomonadota; class Alphaproteobacteria; order ATCC43930; family CGMCC-115725; genus CAIKMD01. The sequence goes on from CAIKMD010000006.1 coordinate 1,046,135, forward strand.
TCTGGCTCAATCGGAAGAACGCGTGCCGAACAAAAACGGCACGATGACAGTTTCATCTTGACGGTGGTGTCTCACTTTCACCGCCAGAAGCGTACACGGGAGGGCTGAATGAAGCCCTTTCCGCGTGGCTATGCCTACCCGGTCAAGCACGATAGAATTAAAACGCCGCTTTGGTTCAACCCGAAACGGCGACAACCTATTACGCCGAGGCCGTCCCAAATGACAATCTGTATCGCTGCTATTTATCGGCATATCTACGGCATCGATGAGATTACAAAAAAAGTCACTGACGCAGGCCCAGCAATCATAACGGCGTCTGATCGGATGCTAACCGTTGAAAATCTGGGAATCGAATATGAGCCTTTCGCCTATAAATATTGTCATGTAGCGAAGCGCATCATGATTCTTATCGCTGACAATGTAACTGTGCATAGCCAGTTATTATTGCAGTGCCAGCCAGAGATATTTCCTCGGACGGACAGCATCGCGGTTGTCGAGGTGGCCGAATTATACGCTCGTAGTTTGAGGGAGTTTAAGGCAAAGCAAGCGGAACAGTTTGCGCTATCTCTTTATGGCCTTACGACGGAGGCATTTATTGAGAAACAAAAGATCATGCATGAAAGCATTGTTATGCAGTTAGCAAACCAAATGCAGGAAGAAGAATCGAGAATAAAGGCTGAAGCGCTCGTTTGCGGCGTCGATGAAGACAAGACAGCGCATATATTTTATGTCGATAACCACGGCCTAGTTCATTGTTATGACGATGTTGGGTTTGCCACTATCGGCATGGGTAATAATCACGCAAATCACCAGTTTATGAGGCACGGTTACGCCAACACTTTTGGCTATTACCAAGCGCTAATGTTGACGTATTCCGCAAAAAAGGAAGCTGAGATCGCCCCTAGCGTTGGCAAGGCCACGGACATGAGGCAGATCACTCGCGATGGTGCCTGGAACGTGCTTGATCTAACGATGAAGTCTTTAGACAAATGTTATTCAGAATATGATCGCGCCCGAACACGGATGGAGGCTAGGACGTTAGAAAAGCTCATGAAAGCCGACAAAGAAAATATAGAACGCGCACAGCGGCAACGCGATTCCGGTAATCCAACTTCAGCCTGATATTTTTCCGCTTCCGATATTCCGGTGTGGGTGGCGGAGCTTGCCGGGGGTGTAGGTATCTGCCGCATTGCGAAGGCGCTCTAGGTCCGCGTTCTCGCCCTCAATTTCAACAACCGGTGCGGCTTCGTATTCCTCGATCACGCGCACCATATCGGCAACATCGAAAACCTTATCCGTGACACCTGCCGCCATTGCTGGTGTAACGCGCAACGTCTTATGGATGCGGCAGAAGTTGTAGTACATGAAGTGAAGCGCGACGGCGTGGCAATGGTTCTCGGCCTTCTTGCTGAAAGCATTGGTAAGGCGAGTGAAGCGGCGAATGTTCATCCGCATCGTAAGGTTCTGGCGTTCAACGTAGCTGGTTGAAACGTGCTTCATATCGGGTTCGCCGGTAACGGCTTTCTTTTCTGCGCCCGTGCATTGAGCGGGGCTATAGCGTTTCTCGCCTTTTGCCTTCACATCTTCGCGGTAATGCTTCACCAACATTCCGTAATCGACTTCATCTAAGAACACGTCGCGCACCGCGTCTTTGTACGGACGCCAGCCGTCGCTAGTTAGCTGGATGCGGTTAGCCATGCGTCCGGCAAGGTCGGAGATAAAGGCTTGGGCATGGTCGGCATCGCGCAACCCGACGAACCATGATGGCACAAGCTTAGTCTCCGCGTCGATCGCTACCCACGTCCAGATGTCGCCATAGCCCAACTCGCCTTTGTGTTCGGCTGGCACGTTCTTTTGCTTCATACCGACGAACGCCCAGATTTCGTCTACTTGGACCCGCTTGCATGACAGATTGCGAAGCGCGCGATCCTGATAGTCCGAGCAGGCCAAGCCAGCCGTAACCAGAAGCTTCGTGACCGTGTTGATCGACACGTCCGCCAACCGGGAAACCGCGCGCATCGAATTCCCCTCGCAAAGGAGCGAGAGGATTTCGACGCGCTTGGGAAAGGGCAACTTGTTCATGGACGTGAATATACGCATTCATGCTTATACGGTCAAGCATAAATTCATTTTGAGAGGGATTCCCCCCTCCTGATTTTCGTGGTAATAGGCATACGCCCCAGCCGTGAGGCTAGGGCGCAGAGGCCATGTGGGGTAGTGCTCGATTCTATCTCATATACCACCTGCCTTTCGGGATTCGCCAGAATCCTCTATACTTTCCAATGACTTATTTCAGGACGGCCACCCCCACGGTGGCCGTTTCCTCTTGCGAGGAACCTTTAGGGACGCCGATATCCGGCTCCGTCTCGGATAAGCCGCTTCTTCTGCACATGGCGCAAAAGAACGGTATAAAAATAATTCGGACTACTTTTCAGTTGGGCCGCTAACGCGGGCCTTTCCCTTGCTATCCAGGTCCTGATATCCGCAGGCGCGGGCAAGCCGCCGAGCGCGTCTACAGCCAACAAAACCGCATCGGTAAGAGTATCGGCGGAGGGGTTGGCCGGGGTCTCCGCCTCATCCGCCTCGTGCACTTCCTCGGTCGGTTTAAACACAGGCAAGTCACCCATGATGACTTTGGCCGCGTCGAGACGCCGTGCCAGAAACGCCATCTCGTTTTGGATTTCCCAGCTTTTGGTCGTCAGGGAGGCCAGGCGGGCCTGCCATTCCTGCACCATTGCCACACTCAGCAGTGGCTCATCTTTCTTAGTGGTGCCCTTGGTAATCGTTATCGTCACAGCATGCCTGCCCTTCTCGCCACGATTGGCGTGGAGGCGAAAGTAGCAGTGCCGTTTGGAAACGCAAGGAAAGAATGATTAGATGAGTTGAATGAATTGGAATGAGAACTAGAACGGAACGTAAGTTAGCTTTTCCAGCGCTTTTCAGCGGCTTTCCGAGCGATCTCCGACCGCCTTTTAGCGGTCAACTTGGCCGCCCGGGCTTTCCCGCCCTTTAGCCCGCCCAGACGACCCAATGCGACGGCGGCGGGATTCCTTATATCCGGGGTTGCTGGTAGTGGGTCACTTTGAGAGGCATCGCCCGTCACGATATCAACGATGAGTTTTGCAAGTTGGTTGGGATCGCGGGGGCGGCGTGGTGTTTGAGCGGTCATGCATCATAAAATGACACGGCTCTAGCCCCGTTCCAAGCCCATCTAATCTGTACGCAAAAACCGAACTGAGACACTACCATCTTGACCTTTCGCAATTACCGTGATAGTATTTTGGCACACTGACTGAGCCGCCCGCCGCAACCCGGCGGGTTTTTTATTGCCTGAAATTCTCATCATCGACCGGGGCGCGCCGATGGATGCCGTCGAAGCCGCGCGCCTGGCGCTCGACGACGCGTCGGCGGATATCGCGGCGGATCTGTGCGAGGACTGGCGCTTCTGGGCGCGGCCGTCGCAATGGCCGCCCGAGGGGGCATGGCGCGTCTGGCTTCTGTTGGCGGGTCGCGGTTTCGGCAAGACGCGTTGCGGCGCCGAATTCGTCCGCGCGAGAGTCGCGGCCGGGCATGCGAAACGTGTCGCGCTGGTGGCCCCGACCGCGGCCGATGCGCGTGACGTCATGGTCGAAGGCGAAAGCGGGTTATTGAATATCTCGCCCGACGATGCGCGGCCGCTTTACGAGCCGTCGAAGCGGCGATTGAGTTGGGCCAACGGTGCCGTGGCGACATTGTTTTCCGCCGACGAGCCCGACCGTTTGCGCGGTCCGCAATTCGATCTTGCCTGGTGCGACGAACTGGCGGCGTGGCGTTATGACGAAGCATGGACGAATTTGATGCTCGGCTTGCGGCTGGGGGACGATCCGCGCGCGGTGGTGACGACGACGCCCAAGCCGCGCCGTCTGTTGCGCGAATTGATCGCCGATCCCAATGTCGCGGTGACGCGCGGTACGACCTATGAGAATGCGAATAATCTCGCGCCGGCGTTTCTCGACGCGATCGTCAAACGCTATGAGGGCACGCGGATCGGCCGGCAGGAACTCGACGCCGAGCTGCTCGAGGACGCCGAGGGTGCGTTGTGGACGCGGAGCATGATCGAGGCGGCGCGCGTCGTTGCCGCGCCGAGCCTCAAACGCATCGTCGTCGCGATCGACCCCGCCGTGAGCAGCGGCGATGGCGCGGACGAAACCGGCATTGTCGCCGCGGGCCTGGGCCATGACGGGTTTGCCTATGTGCTGGCCGATCGGTCGGGCCGGATGCGGCCGCACGAATGGGCGTCGCGGGCGATCGAAATCTATCGCGTGCTTGGCGCCGATCGCATCGTGGCCGAAAAAAATCAGGGCGGGGATCTCGTCGAAGCCACGCTGCGGGTCGTCGATCCGTCGGTCTCCTATAAGGGCGTTCACGCGACACACGGCAAACTCGTTCGCGCCGAACCGATCGCCGCGTTGTACGAGCAGGGCCGGGTGCGCCATGTCGGCGCCTATCCCGCGCTCGAAGACCAGATGTGCGCGTGGACCGGCGAGGGCGGTTCGCCCGACCGGCTCGACGCGCTGGTCTGGGCGATCAGCGAGCTGATGCTGGCGCCGCAGGGTGCGGCGATCATCGATTATTACCGGCATTTGGCGGGCTGATTTCTTCCGTCATGCCCGGCCTCCTGCCGGGCATCCACGTCTTACCAGCGTGGCAGCGAAGTCGTGGATGGCCGGGTCGAGCCCGGCCATGACGGCGAATAGGAAAAACCGGAGAGCACCGATGCAAGACGGCGTGATCGCGCGGTTGGCGCGCGGCATCTCCTATGTCGTGACCGGCCAGGCGCCGCCGGCGTGGTTCGGGCCGCAGGCGCCCTTGCCGCCGGCGGCACCCGTCGAGACCGCCGGACGGCAATTCGATTATCCGTTCGGCTTCAACCTGGCCTCGACCCCGCGCGGGTTCGAACCGACCGGCTTTGCCGAATTGCGCGGGCTCGCGGACAATTTCGATTTGCTGCGCGGCGTCATTGAAACGCGAAAAGATCAGATGGTCCGGCTCGGCTGGTCGATCCGCAAGCGCAACGGCGCATCGACGGGCAACGATCCGCGCATCGGCGCCATTGCCGGGTTCTTCGCGCGGCCCGACCGGCTGCACCCGTGGGGCGCGTGGTTGCGGATGATTCTCGAAGACCTTCTCGTGATCGATGCACCCGCGCTTTACCGGCGGCGCACGCGCGGCGGTAGCCTCTATGCGCTCGAACCCTTGGATGGCGCCACGATCAAGCGCCTGATCGACGATTGGGGGCGCACCCCGGCGGCGCCCGCGCCGGCCTATCAGCAGATTCTGAAAGGCGTCGCCGCGGTCGATTATGCGGCCGACGAGCTGATCTACGCGCCGCGCAATCTCAGAACGCACAAGGCTTACGGGTTCTCGCCGGTCGAGCAGGTGCAGATGAGCGTCAACATCGCGCTGCGCCGGCAGATCTGGCAGTTGCAATATTATACCGAGGGCAACATTCCCGAGGCCCTGATCGGCGTGCCCGATACGTGGAACCCCGATCAGATCCGCGAATTTCAAACCTATTGGGACAGCATCCACACCGGCGATCTCGCCGCGCGGCGCCACGCCAAGTTCGTGCCCGGCGGCGTCGCCAAGACCTTCATCCCGACGCGCGAGCCGGCGATGAAGGACGCGTTCGACGAATGGCTCGCGCGGGTCGTGTGTTATGCATTTTCAATCCCGCCGACCGCGTTCGTGGCGCAGACCAATCGCGCCACCGCTGAGACCGCGCAGGACGCCGGGCTGAACGAAGGCCTCGTGCCGCTGCAGGCCTGGGTCAAGGATCTGATCGACGGCGTGATCGAAGCCGAGTTCGCGTCGCCCGATCTCGAATTCGCCTGGACGCCCGACCGCGCCGTCGATCCGGCGCAGGTTGCCTCGATCGCGACGTCTTATGTCGCGGCCGGGATCAAGAGCGTCAACGAGGTCCGCGCCGAACTGGGGCTCGGTCCCATCGCGGGCGGCGATGCGCCGCAAGCGGCGAAGCCCGCGCCGGCCAAACAGGCGCTGCGCCGTTACAACGAGAACCATTACGGCCCCGGTGACAAAGGCGGCCAATTCGCGCCGGCGGGCGAGGGCGGCGCGTCGTCGGAGCAACTCGCGCAGGAAGAAGATCGCGATCGGGATGAAGAGGCGGGCGACCTGGCCGCCCCGGTGTGGCAGGCGCTTTACAACGCCGCGCGCGACAAGCTGCGCGCCATTGATCCGGGCAATCCCGCGATCCCATCGGTCAGTTCGCCGGGATGGGTTCCAAAGACGCAAGACGTCAACGACATGCAGGCAGTGCTGGGCCGCGCCATCGAAGACCGCGCGGCCGAGGCAGCAGACCATGCCTATGACGAGCATGTCGTGGACCGGGGAGAATTTCCGGACATCCACAGCCAAATCGAATTGCAGCTTCGTGCGCAGAATGTTATGAAAAGCGCGCAACCCGAGCCGGGCCGCAACGGCCAAAGCCTATTTTATCAATCATCCACAAATACGCTGGTTATCGTCGATCCGGTTTTTTCGGACCGATCGACCATTTTTAGGCCGCCGGCAGGCCGTGATTACGTCAACAGTCAACTTAAACCCCAAAGGTGAAACCATGTACGTCGCCAAGGTCGACGGCGATAATGTAGAAATTCTCGTGAATGGCGATGAGCTGTATTGGTTCAGTCAAAGTCTGAACGAATGTTGTAATGGCTTTCTCGTGAAGAACTTCGACCCGACGATCGGCGCCGCGCGAACTGCCGTCGTCGCGATGCTCGCTCAAATCGTCACGACCTATGACGGACCTATTGGTCAAGAAGGCTAAGATGAAGATTCTGAAGTCCGCCAAAGACGACTTTCGCATGACGCTGTCGCAAGCCGATGCGCGCATCTTCATCAATTGCATGGCAGAAACCATCAGACAGATCAGTCCGCGAGAATACCAGCTTCGTATGGGGGCCACGCAGGACCAGATCAAAAACGTCATCGCCTCATTGGAGGCGGCACTGAAGTAGTCGCACGCTGCGTATAGGTTTGGCTGCGAAGTCCGAAGCGGACGTGAAGCCGCAAAAAACTTGTTCGATTATCTGCGCGTCGGCGGGACAGTGATCAGGAGAGACCCCGACACAACGGTGGTAAAGCTTGCCGGCAATGCCGGGCATGTGACGTTCCGGGCGGTATCGAACAGCGGGCCGCCGGCGGTTAACATCGACGTGCCAAGCATCCCTTTTCATTTCGGGAAATGCCATGGCGACTGCCGTGACGGCGACGATAATCGCGCGTAGCGCGTGCGCCGGAATGATCAGATGGTCTGAATAAAACGTCGAAGGAGGCGGAAAATGACGGACGTCTACATGCTGCACCACGAATACGCGATAAATCTCGATAACGGGGAAACGATCGAGGAAACGAAGTTCACTGGTGTCTATTCGACCGAAGCCAAGGCGCGGGAAGCGATCGCCGAGGTAAAGGACCAACCCGGTTTCCGGGACCATCCGGATGGCTTCCACATTTACGATCAAACCCTCGACGCGACGAGTTGGCGCGAAGGTTTCATCAGACCCTCCGACGACGATTACCTGCCGCGCTGACGCGGCGTTTCTTTCCATCACAACCAAGGGCGCCTCTCGGCGCCCTTTTTATTTTCAGCATCAGCCCAAGAGGGATTACCTCATGAAAGTATTCGTGCCGATTGCGAAGTTCGACGAAGGAAGCCGCAACGTCTACGGCTATGCCACCACCGAGGCGCTCGACGCGCATGGCGAGGTGGTCACGCGCGCGGCGATCGAGGCGGCGCTGCCCGGTTATATGCGCTTCGCCAATATCCGCGAGATGCATCAACTCTCGGCGGTGGGCGTGGCGCAGGAAGCCGATCTCGACGAGAAGGGGCTCTATCTCAAAGCCAAGGTGATCGACGACGACGCCTGGGCCAAGGTGCGCGAGGGCGTCTACAAGGGTTTCTCGATCGGCGGGCGCATCACCGCGCGCGATCCCAACGACGCGACCCTCATCACCGGCGTCGAGCTCAACGAGATCAGCCTGGTCGATCGCCCGGCCAATCCCGAGGCGACGATCGACGTGTTCAAGATCTGGGGCGAGGGCTCGTTGGGTAAGGCGGGCGCGCGCAATTCGAAAGCCGATCTCGACCGCATCCAGCATGTTCACGACACCGCGGTCGATCTCGGCGCGAATTGCCCCGGCGCGACGGCCAACGATGCGTCGGACGACGATGCCGGTGACGACATGGCGCTGATGGCGGGCGGCATGGATCGTGGCGCGGTGTTGCAGAAGGTCGCGCGCGTCACGGCCCGCATGGCCGAACTCGCCCGCACGGTCGAGGCGCAAGGGCGATTGCTGCGCCGCCTCGCCGACGAACCGGCCGCGCCGAAATATCTCCACGCCCGCGTGGTCGACAAGGAAGACGACGCGATCGCCCCGGCATCGGACGACGCGCCGAAGACGGTCCTCGACGCGATCAAGAAAGCGCACCGCAACCCGATCCGGCTGACGATCGGATAGGGGAGCTTTCGGTTCTCGGCTTTCAGCTTTCAGCTTTTTTCCACGCATCACCCGGTCCTCGCCCCCTCCCGTTCCCTCCCCCTCGAGGGGGGAGGGGCAGGGTGGGGGTGAGGGCGCGCTCGATTTTCTTCGACCATTCACTCACTCACTCACAACACGGAGTCTCCCATGACGGTTCAGACGCAGAACACGCTTGACGCTTTCAAGTCGGCGCAGAAATCGCCGATTACCGATCCGCTTTTCGCCGCGATGCTGGCGAAGAATTCGACCTATGCGCAGAACGGCTCGCCGACCTCGGGCCTGACGTTCTACGACCTCGAACCCGGCGCGAAATTGCTGCTGCCGGTGTTGACCCCGTTGCGCAACGAGATCCCGCGCGTCACGGGGAAGGGCGGCATCCAGGCGAATTGGCGCGCGATCACCGGTATCAACACGGCGTCGGTCCGCGCCGGCGTGTCGGCCGGCAATCGCGGCGGCGTCATCGCGGTGACGACCCAGGATTACAATGCGGTCTATAAGGGCATCGGCCTCGAGGCCAATGTCGATTTCGAAGCGGTCTATGCCGGCCAGGGTTTCGACGATCTGCGCGCGGTCGCGGCGCAGACGCTGCTCGAATCCCTGATGCTGCAGGAAGAGCAGATCATCCTCGGCGGCAATTCCGGCTTGGCGCTCGGCACCACGCCGACGCCGTCGCTGACCGCATCGACCTCGGGCGGCGCGCTCGGCTCGTTGACGCTCTCGGTGATCTGCGTCGCCCTGACCCTCGACGGCTTCGTCAACGCGACGGTGGCCGGCGGTATCTCGGCGGCGGTGACCCGCACCAACGCCGACGGATCGACCGACAATTTCGGCGGCGGTGCGGCCAAGAAATCGAACGCGGCCACCGTGTCGGTGACGGGTTCGACGGGTTCGGTTGCGGCGACGGTGGCGCAGGTGCGCGGCGCGGTTGCTTACGCGTGGTTCTGGGGCACGGCAGGCTCCGAGGTTCTCGGCGCGATCACCTCGATCAACAGCGTCTCGATCGTCGCCAACGCGGCGGGCACGCAGACGGCGGCGTCCCTCGGCACGGCCGACAACAGCCAGAACGCGCTGGTCTTCGACGGGCTGCTGACCCAGACGTTCAATGCGTCGCTCAACGCCTATTTCGCGGCGCAACCGACCGGTACTGCCGGCACCGGCACGCCGCTCACGGCGGATACCGAAGGCGGCATCATCGAGTTCGACGCGGCGCTCAAATCCTTCTGGGACAATTACCGCCTGTCGCCGACCGCGATCTATGTCTCGTCGCAGGAGATGCTCAACATCCACAAGAAGATTTTGCAAGGTGGCACCAACACCGCCGCGCGCTTCGTCTTCAGCGCCGATCAGGGCGCGGTCCTGGGCGGCGTGATGGTGCGGTCCTACCTCAACAAGTTCAACATGGCGGGCGCGGTCGAAATTCCGATCAAGCTGCACCCGAACATGCCGCCGGGCACCGTGCTGTTCTTCTCGAAGACGCTGCCCTATCCGCTTTCGAACGTGCCCAACACGGTGCAGATCCGCGCCCGCAGCGACTACTACCAGATCGAATGGCCGCTGCGCGCCCGCCGCTACGAATACGGCGTTTACGCCGATCAGGTGCTGCAGAACTACGCACCCTTCGCGTTCGGCGCGATCACCAATATCGGGAATGGATGATCGGTCGGCTTAGAGCAGCGCGGCGTTTCACCCCCACCCTAACCCTCCCCCCTCGAGGGGGAGGGAATGGGAGGGGGCGAGACCGGGTGAGCTCCCCTCGACATATATAAAGGACTCGCACCATGGCCCTCGGCGATCTCACCACGTTGGCGAACGTGAAGGCGTATCTGTCGCCGCCGTTGACCACGACGAACGACGATGCGTTGCTGTCGCGGCTGGTCACCGCGGCGAGCGGGTTCATTCAGTCCTGGCTCAACCGCACCATCGCCTCGGCCACGTATGCCGAGACGCGCAACGGCATGGGCGGGGCGACCTTGTTTCTGCGCAACCGGCCGGTGACTTCGGTGGCGTCGGTCACGATCGACGGCGTCGCGGTCGCGGCGACGGATTACCGGTTCGATGCCGGCGCGATCTATCTCCTGCATCGCAGCTTCGCCAAGGGCGCGCAGAACGTGACGGTGCAATACACCGCCGGTTATGCGGCGACGCCGCCCGAGATCGAGCAGGCCTGCATTGCGCTGGTGGCGCTTCGATATAAAGAGCGCGACCGGATCGGCCAAGCGTCGAAGTCGCTGGGCGGCGAGGTCGTCTCGTTCCAGCAAAAGGACATGCCGGCCGACGTTACGACGATCCTCGATCAATACATCAACGTGGTGCCGGCATGAGCGCGCTCGACCTGAGCGTCACCGGCGCCGATGAATTGGTGGCGCGCCTCGCTCAATTGCCCGCGACATTGCGCGCCGGTCTCGTGCCCGTCTTCAGCGGCATCGCCGACACGCTCTATGCGCGGGTAATGGAAAAGCTCGACGGCGAGGTGGTCAAAGCGCGCTCCGGTAAATTGCGGTCGGCGATCGCACCGGTGTCGGACGATCTCTCGGCCAATGTGTCGCTTGACCCCGGTATCGCGCCCTATGGGTCTGCGCTCGAGTTCGGCGCGTCGATTCCGGCGCAACTGATCGCGGCCAAGAACGCCAAGGCGCTCGCCTTCGTCGTCGGCGGGAGACAGGTCTTCGCCACGCATGTGATGCACCCGGCCATCGTCCTCCCGCCGCACTCTTTCCTGCGCTCGGCGCTCGACGAACTCGGCCCCGACATGACGGCCCAGGTCGCTGCGGGCGTCGATGCGGCGGTGAACCCGTGACCCGCGAGCCGATCTACGCGGCGCTCTTCGCGTTGTTGTCGGGTGCGGCGAATTTCACGACCGCAAGCCGCCGCCTGCGCCATTGGAGCGACGTCGCATCGGCCGAGCAGCCGGCCTTGTTCATGGCCCAAAAAGGCGAGACCGCCGAACAGCGCGCGCCCCTGCCGCCGAAATGGCGCGCGCGGGTCGATGTCTATGTCTATGCGCAGGCGCCGGATGAGACGAGCGCGCCGGCCGCCGCGATGAACCCGCTGCTCGATGCGATCGAGACGGCGCTTGCGCCCGACGCGGTCACCCACGTCCAGACGCTCGGTGGTCTCGCGGCGCATTGCTGGATCAGCGGCCGGATCGAAACCGACGAAGGTGTGCTGGGCGGTCAGGCCGTCGCGATCGTGCCGATCGAGGTTTTGGTGGGCGGGTAGGGTTGCACCGTGACAAACACGCAACGTCGTGAGCTTACGGCGCTCAATGCCGCGTTGGCGCGTCTCGAGCGCGCAACCGAAGATTTCGCGCGTGCCCTGCGGCGGCGGGGTGAGGTTTTGTCGTTTTGGGCTGCCGGCGAGCAGCCACGTCTCGGCGGGCCGCCTAATGCGGGTTGGTTTGCGCCCGAGCAGGTCGCGGAGGATTCGGGCGGTGGGTCGGCGTCAAATCCTTCGGTCGAAACACCTTATGTCGCCAAGGACTATCGTCGTTTCACCCAGCCGGTCGGTGACGGGAATTGCGTCCCTTTGGTGGAAGCGGCGACCGGCGCGCCGGCTCCGGCGACTACCCGATGGCGCGAGGGCGCCAAGCTGGTGGACCGCCCGGCGATTCCGGAAGGCACGGCAATAGCCACGTTCGTCGACGGGCGATATCCTAACTGGCAGCATGGAAATCATGCCGCGATCTTTGTCGCGTATGGCTCGCAGCCAGGGAGGGGCGATGGCATCTATGTCTACGACCAATACGTCAATCGCGATAAAAGGATCAAAGCACCGGGAATCAGTTTTATCCCATTCCATCCGACAAAGGGTGGTCTCAGCAGCAACGGCAGCGCATTTTCGGTGATCCGATGAGATTCATCAGATTTTTCCTTTTCGCGACGATGGCGATGGTGGCGCTGGCATTGTCCGGGGGGCGTCGTGCTCAGGCGGCCGATGACGGTTGGCACTATTATTTGTGTCCGACGAGTTTGCCCGGGACGCATGGTGCGTCGGCGCTACCATTGCGCAGCAGCGATTTCTTCGAGGGTGATCCCCTCCTCATTCTTCGAGGATTTGGCGACGAGCGGCGCCAGGTCGATTTTTGGCACCTGAATAAGGAGGATGGTCCGTTCGGACTCTCCTGCGGCTACGGCGAGAGCGATCTGGGACCGCATCGGAACGTCTATTTGCCGAGCCGGTTTACGCTGTGTGAATCAAGCCATGGTCGCGGCATCCGCTGCCGGGAAGACGGCGGGTGGCACCTTTATCAATGCCCGGCTGCTTTTCCGTTAAACGGTCGCGAGCCCAATCCCCGTTTTGTCGGATACCGCCTGATCGACGAGAGCCACGACCGTATCGACGCGGTCGTGCCGGACGATCGCGCGGGGACAAAGAATATCTATAGCAAGCTCAACGATGGCCAATGGCTTTCCCTTCAATGCAGCTATTCCAAGGCTGATCTGTTCGCGGGCGTCGCCGTGAGCGACGGCGTCACCTGGTGCGAAGATTGGCATCGAGGGTTACGTTGTCGGTGGTAGCGATGCGCCGTTTCTCGGCACCCTCGACCTAACGCCACAGGTTTTTGCGCAGCCCTCGACCAGGGGCTTGCATCGACAAGTTACCGATCCACGTCTTCTGACAACCGACAGCGCCTCCGCTGGCGGCTTTCGGCGTTTCGCGTTTTCCCAAAACTTGGAGGTTCCCCATGTTCGCTTTCGGGTCGGGCGTGCTGCTCGGCGTGCGCACCGATGTGGCCAATGCCACGCCGGTCAATTTCGGCCTGGTGCAGGAGGTGCAGCTCGATCTGCAATTCACCGCCAAGGAACTTTACGGCCAATATCAGTTCCCGGTCGCCATCGCGCGCGGCCAGGGCAAGGCCAGCGGCAAGGCGAAGATGGCGCAGGTCTCGGGCCTCGCCTTCAACAATCTGTTCTTCGGCGCGTCGCTGACGACGGGGCAACTCGCGACGGCCTATGGCGAGGCGGGGGCCATCCCGGGCTCGTCGGCCTATACCGTCACGGTGACCAATTCGGGAGCGTGGGTTGACGATTACGGCGTGGTCTTTGCCGCGACCGGATTGCCGCTCGCAAAGGTCGCGAGTTCGCCCTCGTCCGGGCAATACAGCGTGGCCTCGGGCGTCTACACGTTCAATTCGGCCGATGCCGGCAAGGGCGTGCTGATCTCCTACGCCTATACCGTCTCGGGTTCGGGCCAGCAGGTGACGCTCGCCAATCCGCTCCTCGGTACGACGCCGACGTTCCAGGCGCAGCTCTATACGAGCTTCCAGGGCAAGCCCGTGAACGTGAAGCTCTTCAACTGCGTTTCGACCAAGCTCGCCTTCGCGTCGAAGCTCGAGGATTTCACCATCCCCGAACTCGATTTCGACGTCTTCGCCAACGCGGCCGGCAACGTGCTGCAATGGAGCTTCGGAGAAGTGTCGTGACGGTCACGCTCGGCGGGCGCGCGTTCACGCTACGTCCGCTCACGCTCGGGCAGTTGCGCACGATCCTGCCGGCTTTCGTGCGCGCGGCCAATCTTGCCGATGCGGAATCGATCGACGCGGCGATCGACATTCTCGCCGCCGCCCTGTCGCGCGACGCGCCCGAGATGACGCGCGACGCGTTGCTCGGCACCGAGATCCTGCCGGCGGAACTGATCGCCGCGGTCGATGCAGTGGCGCGGCTGTCGGGGCTGGTTGCCTCGGAGGGTTCACCATCGGGGGAAGAGAAGGCGGGGAGCTGAGCTGGGGCCATCTTTATGGCCTGCTCGCGACGGCGTGCGGCTATTCCTGGCCGCAGATCGACGCGATGACGTTTCCCGCCGTGCAGGAGTTGCTCGATTACTGGCGCGCTCATCCGCCGGTTCATTTGTCGGTCGCGGCCGCGCTCGGGCAAGGCGCGGCCAAAGCACACGACGATTTCGCCGCCCTGATGGCGATGGCGCCCAAAGGCGTGCTCGCCGCGAAAGGATAGATCATGGCCAACGATCAGATTGCGGTCGCGATCAATGCCGATCCGTCCGGGCTCGAGGCGGGCATGCAGAGCGCCTGCCAATCGGTGCAGACGAGCCTCGCGCAGCTTCAGCAGTTGATGCAGCAGGCCAATGACAAGCTCGCGACGCTCGGCACGAACGCGACGAAAACCGGCAATCAGGCCAAGACCGCCAACGACAATTGGGCGAAATCCTTCGCGCCGGTGCAGCGCGCCTTCACCACCTCGATCAACGGCATGATTCTCGGCACCACGACGTGGCAGAAGGCGGTGCAGAGGATCACCCAGAGCGTGTTGTCCTCGTCGCTCGATGCGGCCGAGAAAGGTCTCGTGAAGTGGCTGACGACGGATCAGGAAAAAACCAATGCCTGCGTCGCGGGCGAAGACGCGCGCAATTTGATCCAGGAAGCGGGCCTGTCGACCGGCTTGGGGCAAACCGTGATGGGCGCGTTGAAGGCGATCAGCGCATCGGCCGCGCAAGCCGCCGCTGGCGCCTATGCCAGCGCGGCGCAGATTCCCTATGTCGGCTGGCTGCTCGCGCCCGCGGCCGGCGCGGCAGCCTTCGCGGCGGTGCTCGCCTTCGGCGGCAAGATGCCGTCGGCCGCCGGCGGCCGATGGAACGTGCCGTCCGACACGCTTGCGATGATCCACAAGCAGGAAACGATTCTGCCCGCCTCGATCGCCGCGCCGATGCGCAATTTCTTCACCGGCGGCGGCGCGGGCGGCACCGGCGGCGACACCTATGCGATCTCGATCCAGGCGATCGACACGCAAAGTGGCGCACAGTTTCTGATGAACAACGCGGGCACGATCGCCAAGGGCCTGGCGCGGGAAAAGCGCAACGGCAACGCCGTCTTTCGCGCGAGGGTCTGACGATGTCGAGTTCGGTATTTCCGGCGCTCGCGGGAATCGGCTGGTCGGTCAAGCGCGCCGAGATGTGGAAGACGCGCACTCAATCGGCGATCAGCGGCAAGGAGACCCGCATCGCCGATTGGTCCTATCCGCGCCATCACTGGAGCCTCGCCTTCGATTTCCTGCGCCAGGGAAGTCTGTCGGGCACGACCTACAGCGAATTCGCGTCGCTTGCCGGATTTTTCAACCTGCGTCAGGGCAGCTACGACTCCTTCTTATATACGGACCCCGACGACAACGCGGCGACCGCCCAGGCGCTCGGCATCGGTGACGGGACGACGACCGCATTCCAGCTCGTGCGGAGCTTCGGCGGTTTCGTCGAGCCGATTTTGGCGCCTAACGTCGTGGGCGCCGTCTATCTCAACGGCACGGTCCAGAGCGGCGGCCTCTACACGGTCCACGATTGGAGCAGCACGACGCCGGGCACCATCGTCTTCACCAGCGCGCCGGGCAGCGGCGTCGTGGTGACCGCCGATTTCACGTTCTATTTCCCGTGCCGCTTCAGCGCCGACGAACTCGACTTCGAAAAGTTCATGGCCGCGCTGTGGCAGGCGAAGAAGGTCGAATTCATGAGCCTGAAATGAAGCCCGCTTCATCCGCGCTGCAAACCCTGTTGGCGAGCCGGCAGTTTTATGCCGCCGATCTCTATACGTTCAGTCTCACCGGCGGTGGCACGCTGCGCTATTGCAGCGGCGATCGTGACATCACGGCGGACGGGAACTTGTTCACGAGCCAGGGTCCACGCATCGACCGCAAGGACAACAAGGCCAAGTGCCATTGGAAGATCGGCGTCGAGACCGACACGCTGGTCTTCGACGTGATGCCGCAAGCGACCGATCTGGTGAACGGCCAGAAGTTTCTCGCCGCCATCGTGCAGGGCGCGTTCGACGGTGCGGAACTCACGCTCGAGCGCGCCTTCATGGTGCACTACGGCGACACCTCGGCGGGCACGGTGGTGCTGTTCGCCGGCCGCGTCGCCGAGATCGATCTCGGCCGCGCGGTCGCGACTTTCTCGGTGAACTCGCACCTCGAACTGCTGAACCTGCAATTGCCGCGCAATCTATGGCAACCGGGATGCGTCAACGCGCTGGGCGACGCGAGCTGCGGCGTCGATCTCGCGGATTACGCCGTGGGCAGGACGGCCGTATCGGGCTCGACATCGCATCTCGTCAAGGCGACGCTGACCCAGGCCACCGGCTATTTCGACCAGGGCAAGATCTTCTTCAACTCGGGCGCCAATGACGGCCTGACGCGTTCGGTGAAGTCGTGGACCCACGGCTCGCCCGGCACCGTCGCGCTGTTGGCGCCCTTGCCGAACGCGCCAGCCGCCAGCGACACCTTCACGATCTATCCCGGCTGCGACAAGACGCTCGGATCGAACGGCTGCGCCAAGTTCGCGAACACCGCCCGCTTCCGAGGCTTCCCCTACATCCCGACGCCCGACACGGCGGTGTGAGGTTTCACCATGGCTGAGTTCAACACACTCACCTGCACGGGTGAGGGCGTCTTCAATTTGGCCTGGTGTTCCGCTGGTTTACCGGCATGGCATGTCTTTCGTGCGCGCCTCGGATCAGGAAGTGTGCAATCGGGCAGGAGTTTTGCACGGACCGTCGGTTGTCGGTGGACCGCTCATTTCTGTGCTCGAACGCGCCGCGCGATTCTTGGAACGCGGACAAATCGATAAAGCGCAAATCTGTATCGCGCAATTGCAGCTTCCGCGGCTGTCAGCGCTCGGCGAGACGTTGGTCGATGCCCATCAAACTATAGCGCTCGGCGATTTCGACGAGGAAAAACATCCGCAGTGGCCTGCGGGTTCGCCGGGCAGCACCGGCGGCGAGTTTCGGCCACGCGATGGCGGGCCGCTTGCGTCGAGTAGCGATCGACTTCCACCCAATCCAACACCGAGTCAGGTCAATCGGTTTGGCCGGCTGCAATCGATGAAGCTTAAGGCCAAGGTCGCCATCGGCGCTCTCTCGCGTGGCGAAGCCGTAGCCGAATTAGTAGCAAATGCGGCGCCGTATATTATCGACGAAGCTCACGCCGTCTATTCTCGTGTCATGTCGCACTTCGACGAACCAATGACGCTCGACGACCTGATCGCCCGAACGAATTCGGGTAAGCCGCCTTCGTGGCCAGCTTACAAACCTCATCACATCGTCGAGCAGACGCCAAACAAGGAAAAAATTTCCAGCGAACTCTTGCAAGGGCGCGAGAATATTGTGAGAATTCCATATTACATCCATCGTGATATTTCGGATTACTATTCGAGGAAAGATCCCGATCTTGGGGATGTCTCGCCGAGGGATTATCTTCGTGGTAAGGCCTATAAAGAACAGTATGAATTTGGATTGAAGATTCTTAGAAAGTACGGCGCGCTGAAATGAAAGTTCCCGATCTCAATACCTTGAGTGACAGCGCCCTCGCGGCGCAATTTCGCCAACATGCTCTCGATATGTCAGAGGTGTTGCTCGACAGTAACATTCGCGCAGCGAATCGCCTTGTTGATAAAATGAGGGCTGTCGATGATGAGCTGCGACGGCGGGGGGCCGCTGCACGCAAGGCTCTTCTCGTTCTTCTGAACGATGAAGATTTACGTGTGCGTTTTGAAGCGGCAAGACGGTCGATCGCTGTCGATCGTGACAATGCACTCAACGTTATCCGAGAGGTGCAGGCATCGCACTATATGCCAGTGGCCGCGGAGGCTGGCATGACACTCTCTCATCTTGAAGAGGGCGTATTTAAACCAACGTAATGGCGGCAGCTCGAGAGCGTGGATGGACAAGGCAATCGCTAAACAGGTCGCCGAAACTTCGATTATTCCGTCACTCAACTCTGCGTGCGACGCCGAGGAATATGCGGGCTTCGCGAAAACCATAAAATCGATCGCCGGCCTTGCCGCTACCGATATCCTGCACAAGATTTTCGCGATCTATCCCGATATCGAGAAAGAGATCGACGATCAGATCACGCGATTTGTCAGGCTGGACTGACGGCGTCGCGCCTTTTCGCTAATGCCGTGTTCGTCCGATTGCCGACAGGATCGGTTGTCGCGAATAGGGCAAGGCGCAACCAGGCGTATCCGGCCAACGCCCTTGTGGGTCGGGAAGGACAACCTGACGTACATCGTAATTGTCGGTTTTGTAGAATATTCCGACGAAGGTGGCATACCGGGTGCGCCCGATTGCGCCGGCGTCGACGATGCGCAGCGGAAACTTGCCGCCGACGCTGACCAGCTCCTCGTCGGCGAAGGCGCGGCGCCGCTCGCGTTGCATCCGTCCCAGGCGGTTCAGGATGTCGCCGAACATCGACAGGCTGGTGTCGACGATCAGCAGCTCGGGCAAGCCGAGGTGGAAATTGCCGATCGTGTACATGAACTGCTCGGTGCCCGGTGGATCGGGCGGCGATTGCCCGACGCTTTGAATGTGCTGGCCGCTTTTTTCGATGTTCGCGCGAATTTGCGCACTGAGTTGATCCCAGAACTGGGCGATCTCGTCCATCGCGTACCTCCGATCGATCGTTGAAGGTCGGCGGATTTTAGCCCGACGTGATCCGCTCCGCCATGCGCACTTAGTCTGATTTTTGTGCCGATGCCTTTGTACGGGATCGTCGCCGCGACGTGGATTTCGCTCCGGCGCCGGCCAATTTTTCTTCGGCAGCTTCGGCCAGAAAGCCCGATCGATTGTCGCTGTGCTCGTCGATGCGGCGCAACAAGCGGCCGGGGAGTGTGACGTTGACGCGGATAGCTTTGTCATCGCGCGCAAGCGGGACCAATACGGGCGCCTCGCCCTTCTTTGCGTAACGTGTAACGGCGGCGACGATATTTTCTGGGGGTGACGGAACGTCGATTCCTTCCTCGATCATGGCTTCGACATGACCCGCGAGCGCCTCTTTCGCCATGGCGAAGGCTTCATCGACCGTGGTACCGGCGGTGACGCAGCCGGGAAAATCGGGGAACGACACGCCAAAATCGCTGTCGGCATCCTTGTGAATGAGGGCGATGTAGAGCTGTTCCATGTAACTACCTCAGTTTGATCCCGGCCTGCTTTTCGACGCTGCGAAGTGTGCCGATCGGCAAGTCTTTCTTCGGATGCGGCACGGTCACGATTCCCCGCTTGGTTTCGTGGGCATAGTGGTGGTGGCTTCCGGTCACGCGTTTGAGCCGCCAGCCATCGGCTTCCAGCCTTTTGATGATCTCGCGGCTGTTCATGTGTGTATTTATACACACTGACGGCGGTTTTCAAGCTTAATGTGTATCGGTGTGTATCGCCATGCCCGACATCCAACGCGAGCGTGCTTTGGTGGTGGATGAGGCGCGGGCGTGGTTGCGCACGCCTTATCACCATATGGGGCGGGTGAAGGGCGCCGGGGTCGATTGCGCGACGTTGCTCGCCGAGTGCTATGCGCGCGCCGGACTGATCCCGTCGCTCGACATTCCGTTCTATCCGCTCGACTGGCATCTCCATCGCGATGCCGAGCGGTATCTCGGCTTTGTGCTCGATCATGCCACGGAGATCGACAAACTGCCGCAGCCCGGTGATGTCGCGTTGTGGCGGTTCGGGCGGTGCTTCGCGCATGGCGCGATTGTCGTCGATTGGCCGCTGGTCATTCACGCCCATGCCGGCCGCGGCTGCGTGCTCGAGGATGTCTCGAAGGCGAATTGGCTGACGCAGCTCGGGCGCGGCGGCGGCACGCGGCCGGTCAAGTTCTTCACGCTGAAGCGCTGGGTTGTGCCTGCGCTCTCCAAGGAAATCGCCTGATGGCTGGAATCTTCGGCGGCACCGCGAAGCAACCGCAGGCGCAGCAGCAACCGGCCGTGTCGGGGCTGCAAGTGCAGACGTCGGCCTATGGCAAGGTCATCCCGCTGGTCTATGGCACGACGCGGATCGCGCCGAACCTGATCTGGTACGGCGATTTCGTCGCCATCGCGCATACGACGAACAATGGCGGCGGTGGCGGCGGCGGGAAGGGTGGCGTCGCGGGCGGCGGGGGTGGCGGCGGCAAGAACGGCGGCGGCTCGTCGTCGACGACTTACACCTATCAGGCGGCTGTCGCGCTCGGATTATGCGAAGGGCCGATCGCCGGCATCGGCACGGTCTGGGCGTCGAAGAGCGAGACCTCGATGGCGGCGCTGAGCCTGTCGCTGTTCGACGGCGCCTATACGCAAACGCCGTGGAGCTATCTTTCCCCGGTTCATCCCGACCAGGCGCTCGGCTATAGCGGCACAGCCTATGCCGCGGGCGCGGGCTATCAGCTCGACGATAACGGGCAATTACCCAATCATAACTTCGAGATCGCGGGGTTTTGTGCGAGCACGGCGCCGGGCATGCCCGATGCCGATCCGAGCCTCGTGGTGACCGATCTCTTGACCAACCCGAATGGCGGCGCGGGGTTTCCGGCGGAGCGGCTTGGCGATCTCTCGACCTATCAGGCCTATGCGCTTGCCGCCGGTTTGTGGATCTCGCCCGCCTATAGCGAGCAGACCCAGGCGTCGCAGATCCTCGACGACATCGCGACCTATACCAACAGCGCTTTCGTGTGGTCGAGCGGGTTGCTGACGCTGGTGCCTTATGGCGATGCGGCCTTGTCGGCGAACGGCTACGTCTACACGCCGCCTTCGGCGCCGCTTTACGATCTCGGCGACGACGATTTCCTTGCCAATGGCGCGACCGGCTCGGCGGGGTCGGGCGACGATCCGGTGTTGGTCACGCGCAAACGCGCGTCGGACGCGCTCAACGACGTGAAGATCGAATACCTCGACCGCGCCAACCAGTACAACACCTCGATCGTCGAGGCGTCGGACCAGGCGATGATCGATCTTTATGGGCTTCGCGCGGATCAGGGACGGCAGGCGCATCTCTTTGCCGATTTCAACGCGGCGCGCAGCGCGGCGCAGTTGCTGCTGCAGCGCAACGCCATTCGCAACGCGTATCAGTTCACCCTCGATCAGCGCTACATCCTGCTCGACCCGATGGATATCGTGACGATCACGGATGCGCGGCTGGGCCTCGACCGGCAATGGGTGCGCATCACCGAGATCACCGAGAACGATGACGGCACGCTGCTGATTGCGGCCGAGGATTATCTGGCCGGCACGGGGTCGGCGGCGACCTATTCGTTTGTCAGCGGCGCGGGTTATCGCGCGGACTACAACGCCGACCCCGGCGATGCGCTCACCCCGATCGTCTTCGAGGCGCCGGTCGAACTGGCGTCGGGACTCCAGATCTGGCTCGCGACGGCGGGCGGCACGCTGTGGGGCGGGGCCGATATCTATGCGTCGAGCGACGGCAGTACCTATAAATTGGTCGGCTCGACCAACGGTCCGTCGCGGATCGGCACGCTGACCGCGAGCCTCGCCTCGGGCGGCGATCCCGATACGAGCCATACGGTCGCGGTGGATCTGTCGTCGTCGCGCGGAAGCCTGCTCTCGGGTACGCGGTCGGATGCCGATCTCGGCCACACGCTCTGTTACGTGGGCGGCGAGTTGATCGCCTATGAGACGGCGACGCTGACCGGTTCGTATCAGTATTCGCTCGGGACGTATCTGCGGCGCGGCCTTTACGGCACGACGATCGCGTCGCACGCCGCAGGTGCATCCTTCGCGCGGCTCGACGGTTCGATTTCGAGTTTCGCTTACGACAAGAGCCAGATTGGGCAGACGATCTATATCAAGCTCGTCTCGTACAATCTCTGGGGCGGCGGCGCGCAGGAACTCGCGGGCGTCACCGCGCATGCGCATGTCATCGCGGGCCCACCCGCGCCGGCGAACGTCACCGGCTTTGCCGCGCAGCAAAGCGGCGCGGTGGTGGCGTTCGGCTGGAACGCGGTGCCTGACGGCGCGCTCAAGGGATACGACATCGGTTTTGCCCCGCCGGGCACGACCTTGTGGTCGGAATTCGAAATGCTGACCGAGGCGGCGGCGGGCACCGAGATGACGAACGCGGCGGTGCCGCCGGGCAACTGGTTGTTCGGCATCCGCGCGCGGGATGTCGCCGATCAATTGTCGCCCGCGATCGCGACGGTCGATCTGACGGTTACCAACCCCAACGCGGTGATCTCGTCGGTCGCGCAGGCGCCGCTCTGGCCCGGCACGGTAAGCGGGTTCTTCGTTCATTATACCGGTGTGCTGACGCCGCTCGGGTCGAAGACCGTCGATCATTACACGAACTGGGACGTGTTCGATGTCTTCGTGCCCGACCCGATCGGAACCGCCACTTATACCGCGCCGGCCATCGATACCGGCTATGACGACACGCTGCGGATTTTCGCGACGATGAGTGCCGCACCGGGATTCGGCGAAAGCGGGCCCGCGGATCTGTCGCTCGCGGCCGATACCTGGCTGACCGGCGCGGGCGATCCGGGCGTGTTCGTGCCGTGGTCGATCGGCTATGCGCCGATGCGCTATCTCCGCGCCAAACTGGTCTATGACGGCATCGCCGCGGGCGCGGTCTCCTATGTCACGGGTTTCACGCCGGTGATCGATACCGCGCCGAAGATCGAAAACGCCGGCGCCGTCACGATCGCGCCGGGCGGTACGACCGTCACGTTCCCGACGCCGTTTCACACCGCGCCCTATGTCACCGCCACGCCGGTCGCCGGCACCGCGCTCTATGCGACGGTGGCAATCGTCAGCGCGACGCAATGCACGATCCATGTCTGGAACGCGGGTGGAGCCGACGTTGGCGGCAGCGTGAATTGGACGGCGCAAGGCGAGTAACAATAGAGCCCGCGCAGCGGGCGTGATTTCACATTCTAGCGGAGCAACGGCACGGACCGAATCTCAAGGCCCTTGCCTGCATGCGGAGCAAATATCATGAGTGGCACCAACCCCGTCGGCGCCTGGGCCTTGCCGTTCTCGACCGGCGGCAGCGTTCAGGATCCGACGACCTATAAAGGCAATCTCGACGCGGATATGGCGGTGGCGCAGCGCGTCGCCGACGCCTTCGCGCCGAAGCCGGCAAGCCCGGCGGCGATGTCGGTGGTGGTCGATGCCGGTTTCATCGACGGCATCGGCCCGGCGGGATTGCAGACGATCACCGAAGTCGCGACGCAGACGGTGACGATCGCGACGGCGCCCGGCGCGCCGAACAATCGCATCGACCTCGTCGTGATCGAGGCCGGCACCGGCACGGCATCGGTCATCGCCGGCACGCCCGCCTCGTCGCCGGTCGCCCCCGCGATCACCGCGGGCAAACGCAAGATCGCGCAAGTCTCGGTGCCGAACGGCACCACCGCGATCGGCAACGGGGCGATCACCGATCTGCGCGCGATTTGGGGCGCGTTCACGCCCGGCGTGCCCTGGGCGATCGCCGGCGGCGCGGCCGATACGATCACCGCGGGCTACACGCCGGCCAACGCGGCGTTGATCGACGGGCTGATCCTCGGGTTTCGCGCCACGGCGGCCAACGCGACGACGACGCCTTCGTTCAATCCCGACGGGCTCGGCGCCAAGACGATCGTCAAGAAAGGCGGCGCCGCGGTCGCGGCGGGCGACATTCCGGCCGCGCTGGCCGAATGTCTGGTGCGCTACAACCTCGCCAACACGCGATGGGAACTGCTCAATCCGGCCACCGCGCTGCCGGCCATCGCCAACAACCATCTCCTCGCCAACACCAGCGGCGGCACCGCGACGCCCATCGACACGGCGTTGTCGACGCTGATCGACGACGCCATCGGCTCGACGCGTGGTGCGATCCTCGAGCGCGGATCGGGCGGCTGGGCTGCGCTGGCGCCGGGCACGAGCGGCAACGTCCTGACCTCGAACGGCTCGGGCGCCGATCCGAGCTATCAGGCAATCCCGGCGGTGCTTCCCGCGGCAGGGGCGATCGGTTCCTACACGATATCCTGGCAGTTCTATCCGCCTTATTCGGTCGGCTCCAATTACAGTCCGATGGCGGGGACGTGGCGATGCACGGGCGTTACCGAATATGGCAATACCTGCTGCAATTTGTGGATCGGAATTTTTCAAAGGATTGCATGATGTTCACGAGAACGATCACGGCTTGCGCGAATCCGGTTTGGGGCGATGCGGCACAAACTTTTATTCTCTGCACCGCAACTTTCGAAGAATTCTCCGACCCGCTGCCCTTCCGGGTCGAGGCGAACGATCCCGAGGGTCACGGGCAAGAATTGTGGTCGGCGGTGGTTGCGGGAAGCCACGGTCCGATCGGCGCCTACGTCGCGCCCCCGCCTCGGATGGCGAGCAGCGGCAAGCCGACGGATGTGAGCGAACCTTGATGAGCCTACCGGTTTCGCGTCCGATCTTCCACATGATGGGACTTGCGCATCGTATCGACGACTATGCCAAGGCCGGCGACATTTTGCCGAAACACGTGCATCTGCACTTCGATCATAGCATGTTGGTACTGAAAGGGAGTGCGAAGGTAACAACGTCAAATGGATCGCGCACATACAAAGAGTACGATGCGGCCTTATTTCGGGCGGGCCGAGAGCATGAAATAGAAGCTCTTGAGGATGGAACCGTAATCCTCAACGAAATGCCGGGATGACGCGGGGTCGCCGAATATTATTTACCGCGCTTTGCCCGGAGTTGCGCGAGGCCAGTTGCAACATTCGCTAGGATCGCTTTTCTTCGCGCGGCTTGGCCTGCAATGTTCGTCTCATTGTCGGCCTCACGGAAAAAATTGCGCGGTAAGAGATGGGAGAGACGATTGTTCAGGTAGATGGGGTAAAACCAAGATAGGGTCTGTCCATCTGGCCGAGCGAGATGCGTAAGATCGTAAAGTGTAAAATTCGCTGCAACAAGCTGCCCATGTATTCCGTTAAAATCTGCGATATCGGCTTCACAAATTACAACGTCGGTTTCTTCCAATACGCGTGGGGCGCCGCGGAGGGCTGCTTCCTCCGCGCCTTGAACGTCTAGTTTAAGAAGAAAAGGTGGCTTCATATCAAGCTCAGCGACGAGATCGTCCAGGCGAACAGCAGGAACGATTTGAAATCCGCTCGAAAGATTATTGAGACGGCGCCAGTAGAGATCATTAGGCGGTCGAATGGAATTCCAATATGGATGAACCGACGTTGTCAGTTCGACCTCGCCGTGCTGGTCACTGACGGCGGCGATACGATAATGGCCGCCGACCTCGTCGCGAATGGCGCGCAAGGATGGTTCGTAAGTTGCGTCCGCATCAACGTGCAGCGGTACACTCTAGGGAAAAGACCTTGCAAGTAGCTATTGAGAAAAAAATGACCGTCGGCGCACCCGAGATCGATGACGGTGCTGTAGCGAACGCCCTTTGCGAACAGTCCTTGTAGGGTATTTACGAAAGTCCACTCGGCTTCCGCCATCTCATCCTCCGATCGATGTCACGATCATAGGATTGCTTATACGTATGATGCAAAGAGTTTGCTTGCCTCAAATTCTCCAATCCTGGGTCATCTGCCGAGATATCTGCCTTCGGTGAGCTGGCTCGCTATCAGGGCGGCAACATCGTCATTACCGACAATTCTCTGAAAGATTCAACCTGCCGTTTTCGATGTCAAAATCCCGTTGCACTCTTAAATTCGGTTCGTGAGGTTCCGCAAGCCGGTCAATGATTGCTTGGGCCAACCCTCTTTGTTGACTTGCCTGCCCCAATTCCAAAGGCCCCTCCTATGCCCCACAAGCTCGACACCGCGTTCGACGGAACGGCGGCAATGGCCGCGATTACCGCGCCGTTGTGGCTGGCCGATGTCGAGTTGTGGGGGCGGGCGCTCGTGTTATTGGGCGGCGTCGTACTGCTCGGGTTGCGCATCGCGATTGCCTGGCGCGAGTTGAGGCGCGAGCCGCGTGGCTGAGGCTGACGGTTTCGCGGCTGCAATCGCGATCGTCCTCGCGCATGAAGGCGGGTTTCAGGATTCGTCCGACGATGCCGGCAACTGGACCGGCGGTCGCGTCGGCGCGGGCACGCTCAAGGGTACCAAGTTCGGCATCAGCGCCGCGCAATATCCGACGCTCGATATTGCGAACATGACCACCGACGAAGTCGCGGCCATCTACCGCCGCGATTGGTGGGACCGTTTCGGGCTTGATGCGCTGCCCGCGCCGCTCGCCACGAAATTGCTCGATGCCGGCGTGAATATCGGCATGGTCGATGCCGTCACCGCTTTGCAGCGCGCGTTGCGCGCTTGCGGCCGGTCGATCGCGGAGGATGGCAAGCTCGGTCTCCTGACGCGCGCGGCGGCGGCTTCGATGTCGAGTGACATCCTGTTGCCGGCGTTGCGCGAGGCTCTGGCGGGTCACTATCGACTCGTCGCCGCGCATGATCCGGCGGGATCGCGTTTTCTGCCTGGCTGGCTGGCCCGCGCCTATTCCTGATCGCCGCTCGCGGCGGCTTCGATGAGTGCCAAGCGTCGTTTCAGGCCTTTGACAATCGATGACACGATTGCGGTTGGAAATCGGTCTGGCAGGTCCGCTGTCGCTACAGTGATCGCGCGATCGGCCTCGTTGGCGATCTCCGCAAAAAGTGTTCGGACGAGCGAAGCGGGTACGCCGCTCGCCGTTGCCGTCTGCGTGAAATGACGCGGAACGATCGAATCGACTCCATAGTGGCGTCGATCGCCGACGGCCATCGCCAGTTTCATTCGATTGTGCGCAATCTGGCCGGCATCGACGTTGGGTTGCGCTGACATGACGTCGTAAAGCGGCGCGAGGCGAAAGCGGCCGCCGGGCAACAGGGAGAGGCTGAAATTCTTGGCATGGCCGTCGGTTGCGCCGATCACCCAAAACACGATCTGTGCCTTGAGGAAAATCTGTTGGTCGGTTTCCGGATCGTCGCTGGCTTGGAGCAATCCGAGAATTTTGCGAATGCCGGGGCCACCATCGGCTTCGTATTTATGCGAGGGCGGCACCGAAAGCGCTTGGCAGCAATCTTCCTGGGGCAGGCGCAGAAGCCGGCCGTCACGCGTCCAGCGCCGGTCGAAACGCTCGATGACAAGCGCGCGTTTTCCGGCGAACGACCGGATCTGGGTCGAGGCGGTTGGCAATCCGAACGCGGCGGTCAACCGCATGCAAAAATGCTCGTTCTCGATGCTGCGCGAGAGATCGATGCCGTTGGGCAGTTTGCCGATTTCAGGCTTGAGGATATGCGTTGTTGCCGTCATGCCCTGCGGTACGTACCATTTATTTCGGCGATAAAGCAGCGCGGTCTTTTCCTGAGCGCCTGCCAGTGAAATGCGGAAATCCTCGCTTTCATCGACGCCGAGCGGTGTGTGTTTGAGGTCGCTGAGGATGCCGGCGATGCCGGTGTCGTCGATGGGCCGGCCGGATACAGTCCCCGCCGTGCCGGGATCGGCTCCGTCCGGCAGGAATTGCAGCGCGCCGACACAATCGCGCCCAATCACGGCGAGAAGACTATAAGCATCGTCGCCGTCGGCTTTGATCCGCTCGGCGAGACGCCGGCGGATTGGTTCGCTGTCCGGCAGCAGATTGTCGAACACCGCGATGACGGGAGCACCGACGAACCGGTCCTCGCGCAGGGGCAGCGATAAAGATACGGGCAGCGCGTGTTCCCAAGCGAGCCAGGTGCCGTCGTATTGGAAATCGATTGCCCCGCTGATCTGCCGCCGCAACGAACCGACCAGACGTCCGTTCAGGAGGACCGAGAGGGGCGGATACGCCGCACGGCGCGGCATCAGTAGAGGTCCTCAATCTTCTCGTTCGATGCCCTGGTGCGCTCACGGATCACGATCTCGAGGCCGAGCGCCGCTATCGCGTCGAACAAAGTCTGGAGGCGCGTGCCCGGCTCGCCGGCCTCGAGCGCCGAAATCGTCGCCTGCCGCAGTCCGGTCTTTTCGCCCAGCGCGCGCTGGTTGAGGCCTTGCGCGTGACGTCGCCGGCGCAGCGCGTCGCCGACCTGTTTCGGTGTTCGGGCGATCTGGTCGCGGATCGGGTCGCTCATCGGTGTCTCCGGGGCATGATCCCCGAATATACGCGCAAGCGTATTAAAATACAATATACGCGTGGCCGTATAAATTTATTATATACGCTATACCGTATCAATCCACGATTTTCCCCGACCATCAACCAACCGAAGAAAAAGGAGTATCCACGCATGTCCGAAATCCGCACCGCCCTGACCAACGAACGCCGCAAGCTCGCCGCGCGACTGCTTGCCTGGCTCAAATCCCATCCGCGCACGCTTGTGACCATCGCGTCGGTCGTCGTCATCGTCGCGGTGACGGTCGGCCTGTTGCGGGGCTGAGATGGCGTTCGGGATCGATGATGCCATCGCCGGCGTCAGCAAGCTGGTCGACGACATCGTCACCACCGCGTTCCCGACGGCGGAGGCGAAAGCTTCGGCCGCCGCGGTTCAGTTGCGCGCGCAAGCCGACGCCGTGGTCGAGCAGCTGAAGGCGCAACAGGCCGTGATGCTCGCCGAGGCGCAGAGCGCCGATCGCTGGACCAGCCGCGCGCGGCCGTCGCTGCTGTACGTCATGTATGCCTTGATTTTGGCCGGCGTGCCGTTCGGCTTTCTCGCCGCGTTCCGGCCCGAGGTCGCGACGCATATCGCGGCGGGCCTGAACCAATGGCTCGCCGCGATCCCCGACATGCTGTGGCAGATGATGGGTTTTTGCTATCTCGGTTACACGGGGGGCCGGACCTGGGAAAAGGTCAAGGGCGTGAGCAAATAAACGCCCCATCAGTCATGGGCAAAGCGCATGGCACGCCGCCGCGCTTTGCCCGTGACAGACGAGGCGGCGCGGTTTAGACCCTCCGTCGGGGAGGACCGCCCATCATGTCGGAATCCGTCGCGTCGGAATCCGCGTTCACGCATCGCGAAGTCTTGCGCATCCTGAGCGGCGTGCTGCTCTGCATGCTGATGGCGGCGCTCGATCAGACGGTGCTGGCGACGGCGCTGCCGGCGGTGTCGGCGGATTTCAACGGCGTGCCGTATCTCTCCTGGGTGATCACCGCCTATCTCCTGTCCAGCACGGCCGCGACGCTGATTTTCGGCAAGTTCAGCGATCTCTACGGACGGCGGGTGATGCTCGAGACCGCGATCGTCATCTTTCTCTTCGCCTCGATCGCCTGCGCCGCGGCACAAAACATGGGCGAGCTGATCGCCGCCCGCGCGTTGCAGGGGATCGGCGGCGGCGGGCTTTATTCGATGGCGCAGGCGGCGCTCGCCGATGTCGTCTCGGCGCGCGAACGCGGCCGTTACCAGGCCTATATCACCAGCGCCTTTTCCTCGGCCTCGATCATCGGTCCGCTGATCGGCGGGCTGTGCGTCGAATACCTGACCTGGCGCTGGGCGTTCTGGATCAATCTGCCGATCGGGATCGTCGCCTTTTTCCTCTGTCATCGCGGCCTCGCGCGTATCGTTTTCGTGCGCCGGAAACGCCCGATCGATTTTCTCGGCGCGGCCCTGATGCTGCCCGGCGTCACCGCGTTGATGCTGGTGGTGGGCATGGGCGGCACCGAGCTTGCCTGGGATTCGTTGGGGCTGATCGCGCTTGCCGTGGCGGCGGTCGTCTTCGTGGCCGCTTTTGTCTGGCGCGAATGGCGCGCGCCCGAGGCATTGCTGCCGCCGCGGCTCTTCGCGAGCCAGGTTTTTCGCATCGCCAGCATCCTCAACTTTCTGCTCAATGCGATCACGGTCGGCACCTTCATGCTGCTGCCGGTGTTCATGCAATTCGTCATCGGCCTGAGCGCCGATCTGTCGGGCGCGATGCTGGTTCTGCCCTTCGGCGCCCAGATCTGCAGCGCGATCCTGACCGGCAAGCGGGTGCATCGCACCGGGCGTTACGTTCCGTCGCCGCGCATCGGCTTCGCGCTGTTCATCGTCTCCGCTTGTCTCTTCGCCTCGATGACGCCGACGACGCCGTTGTGGCTGATCGAGATTTTCATGATCGTCAACGGCATCGGCAACGGGTTCTGCCAGGCGCCGCTCTGGGTTGCGATCCAGAATTCGGCCGACATGAAGGATTTGGGGGCGGTCACCGGCGCCAATGCGTTCTTCCGCGCGCTCGGCGGCGCGTTCGGCGCCTCGACGCTCTGGGCCGTGCTGATCGCGGCGCTCGATGCGACGGTTGCAGCCGAGGGCCATGCCGGTGACGGTTCGGCATTGTTGCGGGGCGGGCGCGCGGCGCTCGCGCAATTGCCTCCCGACCTTGGCGCGATCGTCATCCCCGCGCTGTCGCATTCCTTCTTCTATGCGTTCGTCGTGGCGGGCGTGTTTTCCACCGGCGCGCTGATCACGATGTTCTTCCTCAAGGAAATTCCGTTGCGCACCAGCACCAATCTCGCCGCCCCGAAGCAGCAAGCGGCGGAATGAGCCGCCGCCGATTAAGGCCCACCCGATTAAGGCCCGCCCGATTAAGGAGTGACAGCACCCCGTTCGCGCGATAGACCCTTATCCGGATAAGGAAAAGAATGGCCCCGGCCGACGGCGCGAGCGGTGCCGCCTTCACGCACCGCGAAATCCTGAGCATCCTCAGCGGCACGCTGATCGGCATGACGATGGCGTCGCTCGACTCCACGATTCTGACGACCGCGCTGCCGCGCATCGCGACCGACCTCGACGGGTTCCTGCACCTGTCGTGGGTGATCACCGCCTATCTGCTGACCAGCACGACGACCGCGCCGATCTACGGCAAGCTCAGCGATCTCTACGGCCGGCGGCGTCTGCTACAATTCGCGATTCTGATTTTCACCCTGTCGTCGGTCGCCTGCGGCCTGTCGCAGAACATGGGCGAGCTGATTGCCGCGCGCGCTTTTCAGGGCATCGGCGGCGGCGGGTTGTTCAGCCTCGGCCAGGCGGCGATCGCCGATGTCGTGTCGGCGCGCGAGCGCGGGCGGTATCAGGGCTATATCACCACGACCTGGGGTTTCGCCGCGATCGCGGGGCCCTTGGTCGGCGGGTTCTGCGTCGACTACCTGACCTGGCGCTGGGCGTTCTGGATCAACCTGCCGATCGGGATTTTCGCGTTCTTCCTCTGCGGCTGGGCGCTGCGGCGCATCCCGGTCAAATACGAACGCCGCCCGATCGACTATCTCGGCGTCGCGCTGATGATGCCGGGCGTTGTCGCGTGGATGCTGGTGACGGCCTGGGGCGGCACCGAATTCCCGTGGACGTCGCCGGTCATCGTCATCCTGACCGGTGTCGGCCTCATGTTCCTGCTGGCCTTCGCGCTTCAGGAGTGCCGCGCGCGCGAGGCGTTGCTGCCGCCGCGACTCTTCATCAATCCAATCGTGCGCGCCGTCCTGATTCTCCAGTTCCTCAGCGCCGCGACGCTGCTCAGTACCGCGATGATCCTGCCGGTGTTCCTGCAACTCGTGGCCGGATTTCAGGCCTCGGCTTCGGGCGGCTTCATGATCCCGCTGATCGGGACACAGATGATCAGTTCGATCGTCACCGGCCGGCGCATGCGCAAGAGCGGACGCTATAAGCTCTCGCCGCAGATCGGCTTCGCGGCCATCGCGTTCTCGTTCGTGCTTTTTGCAACGATGCAGCCGACCACGCCGGCCTGGCTGATCGTGCTCTACTTCGGAATCAACGGCTGGGCGGTCGGCATGTGCATGTCGCCGCTGACCGTCGCCGGACAGAACGCCGCCGATTTCCGCGATCTCGGCGCGGTCACCGGCACCAGTGGCTTCTTCCGCTCGCTCGGCGGCTCGTTCGGCGCGGCGCTGTTATGGTCGGTCCTCATTCTCGCCTTCGGGAATGCCCTGGCGGGATTGGCCCTGGGCTTCGGCCCCGAGGTTCTGCGCGGCGGTCCGGCCGCGATCGCGGCCTTGCCCGAGGCCGCGCGCAACGCGATCCTGCCGGCGCTCGATCACGCCTTCTCCGAAGCGTTCCTCGTCGCCGCGTTCATCGCGGCCCTTGGTTTCGTCGCGACCTGTTTCCTGAAAGAAATCCCGCTGCGCACGACGTCCAACCGCGCGCCGATGCCGGAAGAAGCGGGCACGAAGTAGGGGTTACGCTTCAGCCCCGACCAGCGCGGGCCGTGCGGCCGAGGGTTTCGTGCGGCCGATGCGGGTCACCATGATCGCCGCGATGATGCACAGCGCCCCCGAGAACCAGAACGCGTCGGTGTAGTCGCCCGAGAGGGTGCGCAGGAGGCCGCTGCCATAGGCGGCGAAGGCCGAGCCGACCTGGTGCATGACGATGATCCAGCCATAGACCGTGCTCGATTGCTGCGCGCCGAAAGCGGCGGTGGTGAGCTTCAGGGTCGGCGGCACGGTCGCGATCCAGTCGAGCCCGTAGAACAGGCCGAACACCGCGAGGCCCCACGGCCCCGCCATGTCGAGTGCATAGGGCAGGAAGAACAGCGAGACGCCGCGCGAAGCGTAGTACCAGCACAGCAGGATGCGCGCGTCGATCCGGTCGGTCAGCCAGCCCGAAGCCGTGGTGCCGATCAGGTTGCACACGCCCATCGCGCCGAGGATCGACGCCGCGGTGGTTTCGGGAATGCCGTGATCGAGGCAGGCCGGAATGAAATGCGTGCCGATCAGGCCGAGGGTCGAGGCGCCGCAGACGAAGAAACTCCCCGACAGCAGCCAGAAATCCCGCCGCTGCGCAGCCATGCCGAGTGCGGCGAAGGCCGACGAAAACAGATTGCTGCGCGGGCGGACCGGCACCGCGGGTGCGTCGGCCGGCGCGCCATAGGGTTTCAATCCCATGTCGCGTGGGTCGTCGCGCATGAACAGCCAGACGATCGGAATGGCGGCCAGCAGGATCGCGCCCATCATCAGCACGGCGGACCGCCAGCCGAGATGTTCGACCAATCGCGCGAGGGTCGGCAGGAAGATCAATTGCCCGGTCGCGGTGCTGCCCGACAACAACCCCATGACGAGGCCGCGGCGCTCGACGAACCAGCGATTGGCGATCATCGCCGCCATCACCATGGCCAGCGCGCCGGTCGAGAGGCCGATGAAGAGGCCGAGGATCGGCAGCAACTCCCAGACCTGGGTGATGAAGGGCAGCAGCCCCATCCCGATCGCCATCATGCCGAGGCCATAGACGATCGTGCGCCGCAAGCCGAAGCGATCGATGAACCCGGCGGAGAACGGGCCGACCAGCCCGAAGATCATCAACTGCACGGCGATGGCGAACGAGATCGAGGCGCGGCTCCAGCCGAATTCATCCTCGAGCGGCACGATCAGGATGGTCACCGACGAGCGCACCCCGGCCGCGACCAGAATCGAAACGAACGCGATCCCGACGACGATCCAGCCGTAATGGAGCTTTTGGCGCGGTGGCGCCGGTACGTCAGCCATGTGATGCCCGATCCTGCCCTTGCATCGCATTGTTGCAGGAAACGGCTCCCGCACCAAGCGGCGCGGTCTGCATGGCTGGAATGTGAGTGCGGCGACCTACCGAGGAAAAACCACCAGCAGCGAGGAGTGCCCGATGGAAGGCGTTTCGGTCTTTCGACTTTCTGACCGCGACAGAATGGATAGTACGTCGCTACGCGGCATTTCCTGCGACGAAGACGGGGTATTTCTTGCCGGCGATATTCCGATCATATCGCCTGTCGACGGCGGAAAAGGCGCCCGTGTCTATCGGGTGCGGTATTTCGGTGAGATCAATTTTCTTTTATCGGCGGCGCTTGGCCATGGTGTCGATCTGTCCGATCGAACAAGCCAGCTTCATTTGGTTGCGCGGTATATGACTGAGGGCAAATGGACGCTGGCGAAAATTGCGGCCGTGCAGCTTCGATGGCCGGATTTGCCGGACGATATCGCGGTTAAACGACTGCGATCGGCGCAGGCCATTTTGGCGGGAATCGACGAAGCGTGTGATTGTGGCTGCAATTCGCGCCGTCGAGAGACTGGGAAGCGCGACGTCTCCAATGAGCCTCGCGTTCCAGCGGGGCAGGCCGGAGGAGGTGAATGGGAATCCTCGAATGGCGGCAATATGCCAACTTCGACAAAGAATCCGTATCTGATTCCCGTGCAAGCGATCCCAATGCCCATTCCAATTCCGGCTCCTTTCGAATTTCCTTTGCCGCCGACCGAAATTTCCCCTTTTCTCGATATTCCGAACACAAACTTACTAAGACCCCCGCTGGTCAATCCGTATCCGAGAAAAAAGAAATGCGCGACCGAATGGGATAAAGCTTATGATTTTTGCGAAGATAAAGAGGCGAACGGTCAACTCGGGCCTGACGCGAGTGGGTCAGGCTGGGGTGGATTTGGGCAAGATTTCGAAAGCTGCGTTCTGGGCCAAGTTTCCGAAGAATGCGGAGGAAGAGGCACAAAGGCATAAAGCGACTCAATTGAGGTGACGACAATGTTGAATATCACGAGCGAATATCTCTCGCAGAATTTGAAGATTCTTCACACGGACCCAGAAAAATTTCGTGCGCTTGCGGAAGAACTTATTCGATCGAGTCCTCGTGAGCACCATGGATATTACTATCGCCATAAAGCTTGGTGTCAGTTGGGTAAGAAGGATTTGGCTCTCGCCGACATCGACCAGGTGCTAAATCTGAAACAACATTGGGTTCTTTACGAAGCGAAGGGGAACGTTCTTCGTGATCTCGGTCGGTACCAAGAAGCAATCGAGTCTTATAATCAGGCGCAAGCGATGGACCCTGAGCGTTGGAGCGGAGGATTCGGGCGGTTGTTCCGTGCCGAATGTTACGCGCGGCTAGGGAATGAGACGGCGGCATTGGCGGATTGCGAGCACCTTCGCGATGAGCATTGGACGCCGGGCCTGCTTGGCGCGCCCAGGGGTAACAAGGAAGAGGTGACGGCCGAGCTCCGCAGCCTTGCCGCGGAAGCGCGTGCGTCGTCGAAACCATAAGGCTCGCTCGGTGTTGCTCCGTCTTATCTCAGTCTTCGTCCTCTTCGCCGCATCCCCCGCCTTCGCGTGGGTCGACGAAGGTCATATGGCGGTGGCGGCGATTGCCTGGCGGCATCTCGATCCGGGCGCGAAGCAACGGGTCGCCACGCTGTTGCCGCTCAATCCCTCTTACGCGGCGTGGACCAGGGACGTGCCCGAAGCGGATCGCACCGAGACGGCGTTCATCCGCGCGGCAACCTGGCCGGACGAGATCAAGAAGGACGCGACCTATCAGGATGACGGGCCGCTCAACGGGTTCGAGGCGCCGCGCTCGGGGCCGGGCGCCGCGGCATCCCTGCGCAACATCGGCTACGCGGATCATCTGCGGCACAAATACTGGCATTTCCTCGACGTGCCGTTTTCGCGCGACCGGACGAAGCTGGTGCCGACACGTCCGCCCAATGCGCAGACCCAGATCGCAACGTTCCGCGCCGCGCTCAAATCGCCCAAGGTGTCGGACGATATCAAGTCCTACGACCTCGCCTGGCTCGAGCATCTGGTCGGCGACATCCATCAGCCGATGCATGCGATCACGCGCTTCACGCGCGACCTTCCCGATGGCGATGCCGGTGGTGGTCTTGTCTCATTGTGCGCGACGCCGAACTGCCACGAGAACCTGCATCTCTTCTGGGACATGCTGATCGGCACCGGCGACACGGTGGCCGCCGCGCAGGCCGATGCGACGGCGATTTCGCAGGGCCGCTTCGCGCCCGCGCCGAGCCCCGACGAGAAAACCTGGATCGCCGAAAGCACCGCGATCGCCGAGGTTCAGGTTTATGCGCCGCCGATCGGGCCCGGCAAAGGACCCTATGTCATCGACGACGCCTATCGCGCCAATGCGCGCGTCGTCGCATACGACCGGGTCTGGCTCGCGGGCAACCGCCTCGCGGAACTCATCAACGACGCGCTGAAATAGCGGTCAGGTTCTCCGCTTGGTCCGCGCGGTCGGCACTGCTTCGAGCGGATTATCCGGCCAGTTGTGTTTCGGATAGCGACCGCGCATCTCGCCGCGAATCTGCGGATAGGAACCCGACCAGAACCGTTCGAGGTCGCGCGTCACCTGCAAGGGCCGTCCCGCCGGCGAGAGCAGATGAATGAGCAGCGGCACCTTGCCGCCGGCGATGGCGGGCGTCGTCGTCGCGCCGAACATTTCCTGCAACCGCACCGCCAGCACCGGAATCTCGCCGGCATCGTAGTCGATCGCGATGTGCGAACCGCTGGGCACGCCGATATGGGTCGGCGCTCTGGCATCGAGATCGCGGCGCTGATGAAACGTGAGTGTGTCGGCAAGTGCCGCGGAGAGATCGATGTTTTGCAGATGCGCGCGGCGCACAATACGGGCGAGGCGCGGTCCAAGCCAATCTTCCAGATTTGCCATCAACGCGTCGTCCGACCAGTCGGGCCAGGTGTCTTTTGTTTCGCTTCGCACGTCAGGTGCTACGCCACCCTCGATACGGCGCAGAAATTCGACGCGGCGGCGCAGGCGCGCGGCTTCGTCTTTCCACGGCAGCGCTTCGATCCCGAGTGCGCGAATGCCGTCGATCATCGCAGCCGCGATGCGTTCCGGTGCCGCATCGGGCAAGGCCTTGTCCTCGAGCATCAGCGCGCCGAGCATCGTGCGCCGCCGCGCCAATACCGCTTCGTCGACGCTCGACCACTCGACGATGTCGGTAGTTTCGATCATGTCGGCGAAATCTTCCTCGATCTCGGCGCGGGTCAGCGGCGCGGCGAGAAACACGCGCGCGGTCTTGCGGTCGCCGTCGAGCTCGGCGATGGCAAGGAACTCTTCGCGCGCGAGCGCATCGCTTGGCGGCAATTCCGCGCCGCTGCCACCGGCCAGACGAAACTGTCCGGTCGCGCCCCGCGCCTGCGCCACGCGATCCGGATAGGCCTGTGCCAACACGCGGCCGGTGTCGCCGGGTTCGATGCGCTCGTCGCGGTCGATGCCGAGCGCACGTTCGATTGTCCTCATCCCCTGGCGCGCGCGTTCGATGCCGCCGCGATCGACGGTGAAATCGCCGCTGCGTCCGCGCTCGGTCATGAGTTCGACGCGCAGGCGCAGATCGGCGTCGCGCTTGCCCGGCGCGGTGCGGATCACGTCGCGCTCGGCCAACAGCGACGCGATGGCGGCGGCGAGGCGTCCTTCGCCGCGTCGCGTTGCTTTCAGCGCCATATGCGCGAGGCGGGGATGGAGCGGCAATGCCGCCATCGCCTTGCCGTCCGTCGTGATATGGCCCCCGGCATCGAGCGCGCCGAGCCGTGCCAATAATTCGCGCGCTTGCGACAGGGCGGCCGGCGGCGGCGGGTCGAGCCATGACAGGGCCGCTGGATCTTCATTGCCCCACGCGGCGAGGGTGAGCACCAGCGGCGCGAGATCGGCCTCGCGGATTTCCGGCGGCGCATAAGGTTGAAGCTGCAACTGCTCGGGCTCGGGCCAGAGCCGATAGGTGACGCCCGGTTCCAGCCGACCGGCGCGGCCGCTGCGCTGCTCGCTCGCGGCCTGCGATACACGGCTGGTGACCAGCCGCGTCATGCCGGTGCGCGGATCGAAACGCGGTCCGCGCGCGAGCCCGCCATCGATCACGACGCGAATGCCTTCGATGGTGAGGCTGGTTTCGGCGATCGAGGTGGCGAGCACGATCTTGCGCTTGCCCTTGGGCGCGGGCGCGATCGCCGCATCCTGCGCGCCGGCCGGCAGATCGCCATAGAGCGGCGCCACCATGACATCGGAGCCGAGACCGCCGAGCAGCCGCTCGACCCGCCTTATCTCGGCGCCGCCGGGGAGGAAGACGAGGATGCTGCCGGTTTCCTCGTCGAGTGCGCGGAGGGTCGCCGATGCGACGCCGCGCTCGAAGCGTTCCGCTGGCGGCCGGTCGAGATAACGCCGTTCGACCGGAAAGCTCCGGCCGGCGCTGGTGACGCGCGGCGCCTCGATCATCGCCGCGACCCGTTCGCCATCGAGCGTCGCGGACATGACGAGAAGCCGCAAATCCTCGCGCAGATAGCGTTTGGTTTCGAGCGTCAGCGCCAGGCCGAGATCGGCGTCGAGGCTGCGCTCGTGGAATTCGTCGAAGATGACGATGCCGATCCCGTCGAGCGCGGCATCCGATTGCAGCATGCGGGCGAGGATGCCTTCGGTGACGACTTCGACCCGCGTGGCGCGGCCGACTTTTGTTTCGAGCCTGGTGCGAAACCCGACCGTCTCGCCGGCTTCCTCGCCGACCATCGAGGCCATGCGACGGGCAGCAGCGCGCGCGGCCAGCCTCCGTGGCTCGAGCATCAGGATTTTCTTCGCCCCGAGCCAGGGTGCGTCGAGCAGCGCGAGCGGGACCAGCGTGGTTTTGCCGGCGCCCGGCGGCGCTTCGAGCACGGCGGCCCCGGCGCGATCGAGCGCGGTCTTGAGTTCGGGCAACACCGCGCCGATCGGCAGCGATGCCGCATAGCGGCCGAGATCGTGTGGCGGTTTGGCGGGGGGCATGTGGGGGGATGCTATCGCCTCGCGCGCCATCCTTGAAGCGATTGCGCAACGAGGCCTATGCTCCGGGCCACGGCGAACCCCGGGAGGCGGCGATGGGCGGTTGGCGTTGGGCGGCACGCGCGATCGTGGTGGCGGCGCTGATATCGGGTTCGCCCGTGCATGCCGCCGATCGCGTCGATATCGCGCTGGTGCTGGCGGCCGATGTATCGCGCAGCATCACCAACGACGAATTCCAGCTTCAGCGCCAGGGCTATGCTGCCGCGATCGCGAATCCCGACGTGGTGAAGGCGATCCAGGCCGGGACCAATCGCGCCATCGCGCTGACTTTCGTCGAATGGGCGGGGGGCGACGAACAGCAGGTGGTGGTCGATTGGCGGATCATCCGCGATCTCGCCTCGGCGAAGGACTTCGCCGAGACGATGCTGGCCGCGCCGCGTGCCTTCTTCGGTCGCACCGGGATCGGTGCGGCGCTCGATTTTTCGGTGAAGCGCCTGAAGGAAAGCGGCGTCAAAGCCGAGCGCCAGATCATCGACGTTTCGGGCGACGGCACCAACAACGCGGGGCCGCCTTTGGCCGATTCACGCGCGGCGGCGCTCGCCGCGGGCGTTGTGATCAACGGCCTCGCGATCATCAACACGGGCGGCGAGAGTCTCTATGGCGGCGGTTTCTCGGGCCATACCCAACCGACCGGCGGCCTGCCCAACTGGTATCGCGACAACGTCACCGGCGGACCGGGCTCGTTCCTGTTGGTGGTCAACGACTTCGAGGATTTCGGCGACGCGATGACCAAGAAGCTGTTGAACGAGATCGCCGGAACGAAGCCCGCGAACGGATTGGCGTTGCGGTAGGGCGCTTCGGTCGAAGCGGGGCGCTAAGGCAGCTTCGCGCCGTCGGTCTTGGCGCCGGTCATGGTGGCGCCGCCGATATTGGCTTCGGTGAGATCGGCGCCCGAGAGGTCAGCATCGGTCAGATCGGCCTTCGAGAGATTGACGCCGGTCATCGACGCCTCGACCAGCTCGGCGTTGTTGAGATCGGCCGACGACAGATTGGCCATGCTGAGCTGCGCCTTGCGGAAGACGGCGCTGCCGAATTTGCATTCGGAAAGGCTGGCGCCGGAAAGATCGACGCCGGCGAAATTGATGCGGACGAAATTGCGCTTCACCAGATCGGCGCGCTTGCCCTTGGCGCCGTGGCTGTCGGCCCAGGTGACGTGGTCGGAAATGATTTGCTGGATGTCTTCGGCGAGCGACGTGATCGAGAGGGTGATGCGCGCGCCGGCGAGGCTCGCGCGTGCGAAATCGACGCCGTCGATGGCGGTGCCGGTGAAGTCGCTGCCTTCGAGATTGGCGCCCTGGACCATCGCGTGTTTCATGTCGGCGCCCGAGAGATCGACCTTGATCAGCACGGCGTTGGAGAGATCGGCGCCGCACAACTGTGCGTTGCGCATGTTCGCGCCCTGAAGATTGGCGCGGCCCAATTTCGCGCCGGTCAGATCGGCGCCCGAGAGATCGACGGTTGTGAGATTGGTGCCGTCGAGCCTGGCGCCCTTCAGATTGGCGTTGTCGGCGACGGCGGAACCGAGATCGGTCACGCCCTTGTCCGAGCCGTGGAACGAGACCGTGCCGCCATTGGCCGGACCCATCAGCGAGCCCATGCGCAGATCGGCGTCTTCGAGGCACGCGCCCGAGAGCTTGCTGTCGCGCAGATTGGCGCCGCGCAGATCGGCATGGCCGAGATCGGCTTCGGTCAGATCGGCGCCGTGAAGGTCGGCGGAAAACAGATCGCAGTTGCGCAAATCGGCGCCGCCGAGCCGGCAATAGGACAGATCGCAGCCGGTGAGCTTT
Organism: uncultured Rhodospirillales bacterium; assembly: GCA_903828515.1. Classification (GTDB taxonomy): domain Bacteria; phylum Pseudomonadota; class Alphaproteobacteria; order ATCC43930; family CGMCC-115725; genus CAIKMD01. Next base: position 1,086,666 of record CAIKMD010000006.1, read on the forward strand.
GCGCCGCGCAGCACGATGCCGACGAGATTGGCGCCCGACAGAACCTGGAAGGTGAGATCGGCGCGCATACCGCCCGCCTGTTTCTTCAACCAGCGTTCATGCAGGTCGAAAATGCGGACGATTTCCTCCGGTGTCTTGGCGACACGGGTGGAATCATCGGATTGGCGGCGGCTTAAAATTGCTTGCATTGCCTCGTGGCGGGCATGTGTGTTTCGCCGCAAACCCTAGGGGTGCGCGGGTAAAGGGCGCCTTAATCGGTTAATTTCCGAAAGGTTAAGCGCGGGTGCCGGGGAGGGGCATCCGCTCCAGAAGCACGCGCTTCTGGGGGTCGGGCAGGCCGCAGGCGGAGATTTTCGCGCGGAAATCGGCCAATTGCCCAGGATCGGCGTCGAGCTTGCCGATGGCGTCGCGCATATAAGTGGCGATGCCCTGCTGCTGGCGCTGACCAAACATTGTCTTTTCGACTTCGAGCAGCTTGGTCAGCCGTGCCGCCGGCTGGGGGTCGGGGAAGCGCACGTCCTCGACGCCGCCGACGATGTCGAAACGCCGCGACCGCTTGGCCAAAGCCTGAACCATGCCGGGACCGCCGGCGAACAGCCCGCTGGGTTCGGCGATCGAGTCGAGCAGGCTTTCGAATTGCCGGCGCTGGGCCTGGGTATCGTCGCGCGACAACGGCTTGTCGGTGGCGAGTTCGCGCTCGAGGCGGTCATAGAGCACGGTGCGCGTCTCGGGCATCGGCGCCTCGGCCATCAGTTTGGCGAGGGTCGGGAAACAGGGCGGCGCGCCGGGCAGGTTGGGGCTCTGCTTGCCCGAGGCGAGACCGGCGAGCGCGGTCAGCGCGCCGCCCAGATTGGCCTGATTGCCGAGCGTGTCCTTGATCATCGAGACCGAGCCCATCAACCCGGCCGTCAGTTCGTCGATCAATGGCATGAGGTTGGGCGGCAAACCCGGTGCGGCCCAGCCCATCACCATCTCGAATTTCGCGGCGAAGGAGGTGGTTTCCTCGAAAGCGCGCGCGACGGCGTGGCGGAGCCAGAAGGCCTGTTCGGCCGGATCGGTCGCGCGCTCGGCCACGGTTTTGACCAGCGCGGGCAGGCCTTCGGGACCGAGCCGGGGGGCGGCGCGCGAGGCGAGCGCGTCGCGCGCGCGGGTGGTCGCCTCGCTGACGAACTTGTCGATCGCGTCGGCGCGGGTCCGGCGGTCGACCTTGCGCGCGTCGCCCTGGATCGCGGCGATGCGCTGCACCGCGCCCGGCAGCAGCGAGTCCGCGTTGTCGAGTTGCTTGATGAAGCGATGATGATGCAGCAACTCGGTCGGCGTGATCTGAAACCGGTCGAGGAAGTTCCGCAGGAGCCGCCCCATGACGAACCGGCTCGACGGACCATAGAAATCGGCCAGCGTGTCGCACCAGGCGACTTCGTCGGCGGCGGCGGCCAGGCGCAACGGCGGTGCGCCGCGGCGTCCCTCGCGCACCCGCTCCATGACCTGGCTTTCGAAGTTTTCGCCGGCACCGCTGAAATGGCCGCGCATCACGCGCACCGCCTCGATGCTCTCGTCGGCGTAAAGCTCCTCGGCGCGGGCCATGGCATCGACCTCGCTGGACGCGAGGCAATCGATCACCCAGCGCCCCTCGCGCCGCGACATCACTTCAAAACGCCGTCCCGGTCTTGAACTCATTGCGGCGCGCAGCTTACGCGATCGAACGCGGAGCGGAAAGAGCGCGAGCGACTCGATATCGACTCGTCTGCGTCTCAGGCCGAAGCCCAAAGATGTTGCGCGGCATAAGCGCGCCACGGGCGCCAGGTCGCGGCGCGATCGAGCAGCTCGGATGACGAGTGCGCATGCCCGTCCTGCGTCGCCATCGCGCGCATCAGGCCGATATCGGCGGCGGGAAACGCATCCGGCTCGCGCAACTGCCGCAAGGCGATGTATTGCGCCGTCCACTCGCCGACGCCGCGAATCGCGCGCAGCCGCTCGATCGCATCGTCGAGATCGCACGTCGCATCGAAGATATGCGGATCGCTGATCGCGGCGGCGGCCACCGCCGAGAGCGTCGCGGCGCGGGCGCGCGGCATGCCGAGCGCGGTCAGGTCTGCTTTCGCCAATATTTTCGGTTGGGGAAAAACATGAGTCAGGCCAGCGCTGGGCGCTTTGAGCGCGGCGCCGTAAGTCTCGACAAGTCGTCCGGCGAGCCGCACGGCAGCGACGACGGTGATCTGTTGTCCCAGCACAGCGCGGATCGCCAATTCGAATCCGTCCCAGGCGCCCGGCACGCGCAATCCCGGCCGCGCCTTCACCAGCGGCGCGAGCACCGGGTCTTTCGCGAGATGGGCGGCAATCTTGACCGGATCGGCGGCAAGATCGAACACGCGCCGCAGCCGCGCGATGATCGCCGGCAACGCCGAGAGTTTGGGGAATCGCACCGTCGCGCGCAGGGAATTGCCCTTGCCGGGTTCGACCGCGACGGTTCCCTGCATGCCGTCGATCTGGATCGATCGCGTGTAGCGGTTTTCAGTAACGACTTCGATGCCGGGAATGGCGCGCCGGCACAGAAACGAAAGCATCGCCGGCCAGTCGTAAGGCGGGTGATAGCGCAGCAGAAGCACAATCTCGCCCTGCGACCCGGCCGACACGTCGGGCTTGTTCGCGCGCCGCAATTCGCCGGGCGCGCGGTGGAACAACGTGAGGAAAGTTTCGTTGAACCGGCGAATGCTGCCGAACCCGGCGGCGAAAGCGATCTCGGCCATCGGCAACTGCGTCTCGTGGATGAGTTGCTTTGCCAGCAGGACGCGGCGCGTCTGGGCGACGGCGACGGGCGACGCCCCGAGATGCTGGTGAAAGAGCCGGCGCAATTGCCGTTCGCCGACACCCAATCGGCCGGCCAGATCGTCGACCGAGGCTTCGTCGAGCGCGCCGTGCTCGATCAGGGCCAGGGCCCGCGACACGGTGTTCGAGGTGCCGCGCCACGCGCCGAGATCGGGCGCGGTTTCCGGCCGGCAGCGCAGGCAGGGGCGAAACCCCGCTTCCTGGGCTGCCGCTGCCGTTGGAAAGAACGTCACGTTCTCCGATCTTGGCGTTCGCGCCGGACAGATCGGACGGCAATAGATGCCCGTGGTTTTGACCCCGGTGAAGAACCGGCCGTCGAAGCGGGCGTCGCGCAAGGCGACCGCGCGGTAACAGGCGTCATGATCGAGATCCATGGGAGCGATATGGGCGCGTGAGGCGGGAACGTCTAGCGGTTTTCGGACGTCGTCATGCCGGTGCTGTCGGCGTCCGAAAACCGCCAGATGACCGCGCTTGCCGGAACCATATTCGTTGCATCACGATAGGAGCGATGATCATGGCCATGCAAAATTTCTCTCTCGAACGCGTCAAGACGCCAACCGGCATGATGCTGCTCGTCTCTGACGACGAACAGCGCCTGCGCGCGCTGGATTGGGAAGACCACGAAGAGCGCATGCAGAAATTGCTGCGGCGTCACTACGGCGAGGCCGTCGCGTTGAAGGAGGTGTCGCGGCCGTCAGCGGCGCGCCGTGCGCTCGAGGCGTATTTTGCCGGCGACATGAACGCGCTCGACGATTTGAAGACCGCGACGAATGGCACGGATTTTCAGCGCGCCGTTTGGAAAGGGCTGCGCCGCATCCCGGTTGGCCAGGCGATCAGTTACGGCACGCTAGCCGAGCGCGTCGGCCGGCCCAAGGCGTCGCGCGCGGTGGGCTTGGCGAACGGCTCCAACCCGATCGCCGTCGTGGTGCCGTGCCATCGGGTGATCGGGGCCAACGGATCGCTGACCGGTTTCGGCGGCGGCATCGAACGCAAGCGTTGGTTGCTGGATCACGAGCGCAAACACGTCGACAGCGCTCGATGAATCGCCTTTGATGGGACCTTCGGGTTCGAACGAAGGATAAGAGCATGGCCGACACGCCGATCCGTTTCGACGACGGCGCTGCCTACGAGCAGATGATGGGAGTCTGGAGTCGCAGCGCTGGCGAGATCTTTCTCGATTGGGTGGCGCCTGCGTCGGGATTGCGCTGGGTCGATGTCGGTTGCGGCAACGGCGCGTTCACCGCGCTGATCGTCGGGCGTTGCGCCCCGTCGGTCATTCACGGCATCGATCCGTCCGAAGGGCAACTCGCCTTTGCGCGGACCCGTCCGGATGCGCGCGGGGCGGAATTCCATCAGGGCGACGCGATGGTGTTGCCCTTTGCCGATGCCGGCTTCGACATGGCCGTCATGGGGCTGGTGATTTTCTTCGTGCCCAAACCGGCCACGGGTGTCGCCGAAATGGTCCGGGTCGTGCGTCCCGGCGGCATTGTCGCGACCTATGCGTGGGACATGCTGGACGGCGGATTTCCGTTGGAGCCGATCTATGTCGAGATGCGCGCGCTCGGCCATATGCCGGTGTTGCCGCCCAGCGCTGCTGCATCGCGGATCGATGCGTTGCGCGAATTGTGGACGGGGGCGCATCTCGAAGCGGTCGAGACGCGCGAGATCACGGTGCAACGCATCTTCGTCGATTTCGACGCGTTCTGGACGACGAGCCTGAAGGGACCGGCGTCGGCAGCCTTCGCGAAGATCCCGCCGGCCGATGTCGAAAAGATCAAGGCGCGGGTCCGTGCGGGTATGACGACGGATTCCTCCGGTCGCATTACCGCCACGGCGCGCGCCAATGCGGTCAAAGGTCGCGTGCCGACCTAAAGACAAGCCGATGAAGTATGTTGCCATCATCGCCCTGATCGTCGCGGCTGTCGTCTGCTCGCAACTCCTGTTCGAATTCTACGACTGGAACCAGAAGCAGAGCTGTGCGTCGTCGGGCGGGCGCAATTGCGGCGGCGGCGCGACGCCGATCAACCGCTGATCGCGACGCCCAGAAGACTCCCGAGCGCATAGGTCACCGCGGCCGCGGCAACCCCGATCGCGACCTGCCGGAAGCCCGAGACGGCAAAACCGCGCCCGGTGAACAGTGTGGTGCCGGCGCCGATCAGGAACATGACGACGGCGCTGACCACGAGGCTCGCGGCAACGGCGGCATTGCCGGTCATGAAAAAGAACGGCAGCACCGGGAAAATCGCGCCGATCGCGAACAAGAGGAACGAGGTGCCACCGGCGACCCAGGGCGAGCCGCCGAGATCCTGTGGGTCGATGCCCAGTTCCTCGCGCGAGAGGGTGTCGAGCGCGGTCTTCGGGTCGGCCATCAATTGCTCGGCGAGCGCTTTCGCCTGTGCCTCGGGCAGTCCCTTGGACTGATAGATCAGGATCAGCTCTTCCTTCTCTTCCTCCGGCATCGCGCGGAGTTCTTCGGCCTCGGTGTCGATCTGGCTTTTGTACAATTCGCGCGCGCTCGTTACCGACAGCCACTCGCCCATCGCCATCGAACACGCGCCCGCCAGTAACCCGGCAAGCCCGGTGACCAGCACGGTACGCGGCGCGAATTCAGCGCCGGCCACGCCCATCACCAGGCTGAGATTGGAGACCAGCCCGTCATTGGCGCCGAGCACCGCCGCGCGCAACGCGTTGCCGCCGGTGCGGTGGCGGCCTTCGAGCTGGGCCAGCGCGCTACCCGCCATGCCATGCGTTTCGACATCAGCGGCGACTTCGATGACGCGCGCGTGGCTGCGCTCCATGTCGGGCAGGCCGGCGGCGACCGCCTCGGGCTGGTTGTCGTATTGCGCGACGTCCGAGCGTTCAAGCGTGTTGATGATCGGCAGGATCGCCTCGGGCCCAAGCCAACGCGCCAACAGCGCGAGCGTCCGCGTGCGGAGCCCCGCGCTCGGCGTGCTGGCTGTTGCGCCGGCATGGCGCAGCCGACCGCGCCAGAATTCGGCGTGCGATTCCTCGACCGCGGCGAGGCGGCTGTATACCTCGGCCAGTTGCGGATTGGCCTCGGTTTTTGAGAGGGCGCGATAGAGCGTGGCGCTGTCGACCTCACCCTGAAGATTGCTGCGATAGCGCGCCGTCGGATCTGGTGTTGTCACGCGATGTATCTCCCCCCATATCCTCCCGGTAACCGGGTCGATCCTAGCACGCGGGCGCGCTATCATCCCGGTTTCGCGAAGGAGGCACATCATGAGCGACAAGATCGTCAAACCGGATGCGGAATGGGAAAAGCAACTCTCGCCCGAGCAGTTCCGCATCGCCCGCAAGAAAGGCACCGAGCGCGCCTTTACCGGCAAATACTGGGACGAGCATAAAGCCGGCACCTATGTCTGTGCCTGCTGCGGGCAGGAGCTGTTCGCCTCGGACACCAAATTCGATTCCGGTTCGGGTTGGCCGAGCTTCTTCAAGCCGGTCGCCGACACCAATGTCGCGACCGAAAGCGACCGCTCGATGTTCATGGAGCGCACCGAGGCGCTGTGCAGTAAATGCGACGCGCATCTCGGCCACGTCTTCCCCGACGGCCCGCGCCCGACGGGACTGCGTTATTGCATCAATTCGGCCTCGATCGAGCTGAAGCCCAAGGACGACGAGAAGAAGTAGGCCACTCACTGCATCGTCATGGCCGGGCTTGTCCCGGCCATCCACGACGTTCTTACGGCGCGCTCCCAAGGCGTGGATGCCCGGCACAAGGCCGGGCATGACGGATTAAATTAGGCGGATATCGCCCTATCGCTTCTCCAACGCTTCCACCTGACGCCAGCTCGCTTCGGCGATCGCTTTGGCGCGGGCGCCGGCTTCGCGGGCGTGCAGGCTTGCGGCGGTGCCTTCGCGCACGCGGCCCATCACGCCTTGCAGGATCGCGGCGAGGCGGAACATGTTGAAGGCGATATAGAAGTCCCAGTCGCGCAGGGCGTCGCGTCCGGTGCGCCGGCAATAGAGTGCGCAGCCCTCGGCCTCGCTCGGAATGCCGAGCGAGGCGAGGTCGTAGCCGTAAAGCCCGCGATAGGCGTCCTGGCCCAGGCGCCACGGCATCATGTGATAGGCGAAATCGCTCAAGGGGTTTCCGAGCGTCGACAATTCCCAATCGAGCACGGCGAGGACGCGCGGCTCTGTCGGATGGAAGATCAGATTGTCGATGCGGAAATCGCCGTGGATGAGCGTGGTCTCTTCGTTCTTCGGGGCGTGAAGCGGCAACCAGTCGATCAGCCGGTCCATCGCCGGCATGCTCTCGGTCTCCGACGCGCGATACTGCTTCGACCAGCGATCGATCTGGCGCATCACGTAATTGCCCGGCCGGCCGAAATCGCTCAAGCCCAGCGCCGTGTAATCGACCTTGTGCAGCCGCGCGAGGATATCGTTCATCGCGGCGAAGATCGGTTGCCGTTCGTCGCGCGCGAGGCCGGGCAGGGTCGGCTCCCAGAAGATCCGGCCCTCGACATATTCCATGACGTAGAACGCGGTGCCGATCACGCCGTCGTCGAGACAGAGCGCGTAGGTTTTTGCCACCGGCACGTCGGTTGCGCCCAGCGCGGTGATGATGCGGTATTCGCGATCGACCGCATGGGCTGACGGCAGCAGCTTGCCGGGCGGTTTGCGGCGCAAGACATAGCGCATGTCGCCGGCGGTGAGGCGATAGGTCGGATTCGATTGCCCGCCCTTGAACTGTTCGACGATCAGCGGTCCCGAAAATCCGCCGACATGAACTTTCATCCATGTCGCGAGTCGGGTCTCATCGAAGCGATGCGGTTCGCGCACCGTCATGGTCCCGCTGAATTCGTCGGCCGCCATCATGTCGGATTTCCGCCTTCCAGACGCCTCACCGCCGCCTCCTTATACACAAGCCTTAACAATGCCATTTTTTTCGGCAATGATTATTCAAACAGCGATGGTCGCGTGCCCTTATGACATTACGTGTCGGGCGCATCTGCTTCGGCGGGACAGGGCTGAAGCCTCTAAATACCATGCAGCACTGGGGTTTTTCGTGTGCGCCGGTGCGGCCGAAAACGCGCGCCGCGCGTGCCATTGTCACGAAACCGTGTAGGGGCCTGATTCGGCGACTCGCCGGAAAAGCAGGACATTTGCCGAGTCGCACCCAATCAGATTGTGTCGGAACAAGGCGGGCGCATGGGCCGTTATGGTTAACGGTTCGTCAATCTTTAAGGCGCGGAATCACGGGTGTATCCGATAGTGGCCTTGAACTTGCACATCTACCCGTGACCGGAGGTGAAGCATGAGCACTCAGGATGGTGTTTTCGGACTGTTCGCGAAACAGTACGACACACAAAAAGAAGCCGAAATGTCCCTCGAGGACTATCTCAAATGTTGCGCGCGCGAGCCGATGGCTTACGCGAGCGCTCCCGAGCGCATGCTCGCGGCGATCGGCGAATCGAAGATGGTCGATACCAGCCAGGATAACCGGCTCGGCCGCATCTTCATGAACCGGACGATCCGGGTCTATCCATCCTTCGTCGATTTCTTCGGGATGGAAGAGACGATCGAGCGGATCGTCGGCTATTTCCGCCACGCGGCGCAGGGCCTCGAAGAGCGCAAGCAGGTGCTCTATCTCCTCGGCCCGGTCGGCGGCGGCAAGTCCTCGCTCGCCGAGTGCCTCAAGGCGCTGATGGAAAAGATGCCGATTTATGTCTTGAAGGCGGGCAAGGAGATGAGCCCGATCTTCGAGAGCCCCTTGGGCCTGTTCGACCCGAACACCATGGGCGACATGCTCGAGAAGCAATACAAGATTCCCCGCCGCCGGCTGACCGGCCTGCTCAGTCCGTGGGCGTTGAAGCGCCTCGACGAGTTCGGCGGCGACATCTCGAAATTCACGGTGGTCAAGGTTCACCCGTCGCGCCTGCGCCAGATCTGCGTCGCCAAGACCGAGCCGGGTGACGAGAACAACCAGGACATCTCCTCGCTGGTCGGCAAGGTCGATATCCGCCGCCTCGAATTCTTCTCGCAGAACGACGCGGATGCCTATTCCTACTCGGGCGGCCTCAACCGCACGACCCAGGGCGTCCTGGAATTCGTCGAAATGTTCAAGGCGCCGATCAAGATGCTGCATCCGTTGCTGACCGCAACGCAGGAGCAGAACTATATCGGCTCCGAGAATATCGGCGCGATCCCGTTCCAGGGCATCATCCTCGCCCATTCGAACGAAGCGGAATGGCAGAATTTCAAGAACAACCGCAACAACGAAGCCTTCATCGATCGCATCTGCGTCATCAAGGTGCCGTATTGCCTGCGGTCGACGGAGGAGCGGCAGATTTACGAGAAGCTGCTCCAGAACAGCGAGCTGGCCAGTTCCAATTGCGCCCCCGGCACGCTCGATATGCTGGCGCGCTTCTGCGTGCTCTCGCGCATGAAGCCGCACGAGAATTCGAATCTCTATTCGAAGATGCGGGCCTATGACGGCGAAAGCCTGAAAGACAGCGACCCGCGTGCCCGCACGGTGCAGGAATATCGCGACGCTGCCGGCGTCGACGAAGGGATGTTGGGCCTTTCCACGCGCTTCGCGTTCAAGGTGCTATCGAGCACCTTCAACTACGATACGCAGGAGATTTCGGCCGATCCGGTCCATCTCATGTACATCCTCGAGCAGGCGATCCGCCGCGAGCAGTTCGCCGAGGAACAGGAAAAGAAGCTGCTCGCCTTCATCAAGGCCGATCTCGCGCCGCGTTACGCCGAATTCATCGGCAACGAGATTCAAAAGGCTTATCTCGAAAGCTACGGCGATTATGGCCAGAACCTGTTCGACCGTTACGTCGCCTATGCCGATGCCTGGATCGAGGATCAGGACTACAAGGATCCCGATACCGGCCAGTTGATGGACCGCGAGTTGCTGAACCAAGAACTCTCGAAGATCGAGAAGCCCGCCGGGATCGCGAACCCGAAGGACTTCCGCAACGAGGTGGTCAAGTTCGCGCTGCGCGCCCGCGCCGCCAACAAGGGCAAGAACCCGTCCTGGACGTCCTATGAAAAACTGCGCGAAGTGATCGAGAAGCGCATGTTCAGCCAGGTCGAGGATCTGCTGCCGGTGATTTCGTTCGGCAGCAAGAAAGACGGCGAGACCGAGAAGAAGCACAGCGACTTCCTCGAACGCATGACGTCGCGCGGTTACACCCCGCGTCAGGTCCGCCGGCTGGTCGAATGGTACATGCGGGTGAACAAGGCCGGTTGATGAAGCCACGCGAGGAGCGTTGAGCGCGCGATGAACATTATCGATCGCCGGCCGAACCCGAAGGGAAAGAGCCTTGCCAATCGGCAACGCTTTATCGAGCGCACCAAGGTCGAGGTTAAGGACGCGATCACCGACGCCCTCAAGCGCCGCAAACTCGGCGACGGCGAGGGCGGCGAGAAAATCTCGATCCCGACCCGCGGCATTACCGAGCCGGTATTGCGCCCGGCCCGCAGCGGCGGCAAGCGCGAATACGTGGTCCCCGGCAACAAGAAGTTCGTCGCCGGCGATCAGATCGAGCGGCCGCAAGGCGGCGGTGGCGGCGGTGGACGCGGCGAAGCCAGCGCCGATGACAACGGCGAGCAGGACGCGTTCGAGTTCATGCTCTCCAAAGAGGAGTTCCTCGATCTCCTGTTCGAGGATCTGGAGCTTCCGAACCTCATCAAGACCAAGCTCAAGAGCATGGAAACGACGCAGCTTACCCGTGCCGGTTATTCGATGGATGGTACGCCGGCCAATTTCAGCATCCGCCGCACCATGCGCAACAGCCTCGCGCGCCGCATCTCGCTCAGCCGCCCAAGCCTCGCCGATATCGAAGAGATCGAGAAGGCGCTGAAGACGGCCGAGGAATCCGGCGATGCCGAGGGTGTGACGGCGGCGAAACTCGCGCTCGATCAGGCGCGGGTGCGCGCCAAGCGCTTTGCCTATATCGATCCGGTCGACGTCCGCTACAACCGCTTCGACCGCGTTCCGAAACCCAATACCCAAGCGGTGATGTTCTGCCTGATGGATGTCTCGGGTTCGATGACCGAGGCGATGAAGGACCTCGCCAAGCGGTTCTTCCTTCTCCTGCACGTCTTCCTGGTACGGCGCTACAAGACGGTCGATCTCGTCTTCATCCGCCACACCTCGAATGCGCAGGAAGTCGACGAGGATACGTTCTTCCACAGCCGTGAGACCGGCGGCACGATCGTCTCGACCGCGCTTGAGGAAATGCTGAAAGTGGTGCGCGCGCGCTACAACCCCGAGAACTGGAACATCTACGCGGCGCAGGCCTCGGACGGCGACAATTATTCCGAGGACAGCGACCGCTGCAGCAATCTGCTCGGCGGCGAAATCCTGCCGCTGTCGCAGTATTTCGCCTATATCGAAGTCGGCGCCGAAGCGACGTTGCGCCACGGCTTCCCGTCGCCGCCGACCGATCTCTGGCGCACCTACGCCTCGATCGCACCGGGGCATGAAAATTTCGCGATGCGCAAGGTCGCCGATCCGTCGCAGATATTCCCGGTCTTCCATGACCTGTTCGCCAAGGACAAAGAGCATGCCTGAAACGCTGCTCAACTCGCTGGCCGGCGACGAGAAGATTCTCTTCAAAGGGCCGGAGTGGGATTACGAGACGTTGCGCCGGGTCTATGACGCGGTCGAAGAGATCGCGACCAAGGAACTCGGCCTCGACGTCTATCCCAATCAGATCGAGGTCATCACCTCGGAGCAGATGCTCGACGCCTATGCCTCGGTGGGTTTGCCGCTGATGTATCGGCACTGGAGCTTCGGCAAGCATTTCGCGCGCGACGAGGCGCTCTATCGCCAGGGCTATCAGGGCCTCGCCTACGAGATCGTCATCAATTCCAGCCCGTGCATCTCCTACATCATGGAGGAGAACACGATGGCGATGCAGACGCTCGTCATCGCGCACGCGGCGTTCGGCCACAATCATTTCTTCAAGAACAATTTCCTCTTCAAGCAGTGGACCGATGCAGCCGGCATCCTCGATTACCTGACCTTCGCGCGCGATTATGTGGCGCATGCCGAGGAAACCTATGGCGTCGCCGAGGTCGAGCGCACGCTCGACGCCGCGCACGCGCTGATGAGTCACGGCGTTCACCGCTATGCGCGCCGCCCGAAGCTCAACCTCGCCGAGGAAAAGCAGCGCAACGACGATCGCCAGAAATTCGCCGAGGAAAACTACGACGATATCTGGCGCACCGCCCAGCTCGTCAAGGAAACCGCCTCGATCGACGAGAAGGCCGCCGAGCGCGAACTGTCGAAGATTCGCGAGCGTCTCGGCCTGCCCGAGGAAAACATTCTCTATTTTCTCGAGAAGCGCGCGCCCCGTCTGGCGCCCTGGCAGCGCGAACTGACGCGCATCGCCCGCCATATCTCGCAGTATTTCTATCCGCAGAAACAGACCAAGATGATGAACGAGGGCTGCGCCACGTTCTGTCACTATGAAATCGTGCATCGGCTTCACGAAAAGGGGCTGATCAGCGACGGCACGCTGCTCGAGATCATGCACTCGCACACGTCGGTGGTGACCCAGCCCGATTACGACGATCCACGCTACAACGGCATCAATCCCTATGCGCTCGGCTTTGCCATGATGCGCGACATCAAACGCATCTGTGTCGACCCCTCGGCCGAGGATCGCGAATGGTTCCCCGACATCGCCGGCAACAACGATCCCTATGGCACGCTACGCCATGCCTGGGCGAATTATCGCGACGAAAGCTTCGTGATGCAGTATCTGAGCCCGCGCCTGATGCGCGAGTTCCGCCTGTTCAAGGTCGTCGACGACGCCGAAGCCGAATCGATGGTGGTCGACGCGATTCATGAGGAACGCGGCTACAAGGAAATTCGCCGCTCGCTCGCCCGCCAATACGATCTGGCTCATCACGAGCCCGACATTCAGGTGCGTGACGTCGATCTCGCCGGCGACCGCTGCCTGATTCTCACCCACACGGTCCATGACGGCATCCTGCTCGACGAGGGCAACACCAAAGCGGTGCTCGAGCATCTTTCCGAGCTGTGGCATTACGGTATCCGGCTCGAGGAAACCGACGTGACTACCGACAAGATCCTCAAGACCCACGAGGTCGCGGCCAAGCACTGAGCGTCTGAGTACGTTCAGGGGCGTTGTTGCATCTCTTTATCGTCATGGCCGGGCTTGACCCGGCCATCCGCGACTTTTTGCGACGCCCAAGACGTGGATGCCCGGCACAAGGCCGGGCATGACGGTTTTGGATGGGTACGTTCCGACGGCGAGATCATTGCCGTGAACGATGCTTTTATGTAGCCCCGCTTTCGCGGGGGTGACGATCTCGCTTCAATGCACCGCGAGCGACACGTTCGCGTAGCGCAGTTTGTCGCGGCCGCGTGCCGCTTGTGCGACCTGGACCGAGTGAAGCTTGCCCTCGAGGTTCTTCGACCAGAAATCGAGGAACTGCTGCAACGCGGGAAATTTTGGTGCGACATCGTATTGCTGCCAGACATAGGTCTGGACGAGATGCGGATGATCGGGGAGGTGATAGAGGATTTCGGCCGTGGTCAGAGCGTAGCCTTCAAAAGAGCGCACCATTTTCAAAACCTCTCGAACGTTTCGAATGAAATGCCGCAACCTCATTACGGTTGCAGGCATTCATTAAAAGTTCAAGAAAATATTAGATATATCAGTTAGTTAGCAGCCCATAGCGGAGAGTGCTGCCAGCCTCTTTTGCGAGCAGCGGTGCCTAGCGAGCGCGCACGCTCGCGAGGAAATTCTCGACTTCGCTGCGCAGGGTTTCGGCCTGCTCAGCGAGTCCCGCGGCGGAACTCAGCACCATGTTCGCGGCTTGCCCGGTTTCATCCGCGGCGCGCGCGAGACCCGAGATGTTGGTCGAGACACTGCGCGTGCCGTTGGCCGCTTCGAGCACGTTCTTGGCGATGTCGCGCGTGGTGGTTTCCTGTTTCTCGACCGCGGCCGCGATCGATGCCGAGACCGCGCTGCTTGCGGCGACGGTGCGGCTGATCTGTCCGATCGCGGCAACCGCGTCGCGCGTCGCGCTCTGGATCGCCTCGACCTGCGCGCCGATATCGTCGGTGGCGCGCGCGGTCTGCTGCGCCAGCGATTTCACTTCCGAGGCGACGACCGCGAAGCCGCGACCGGCCTCGCCGGCGCGTGCCGCCTCGATCGTTGCGTTGAGCGCGAGCAATTTCGTCTGGCTGGCGACTTCGGAAATCAGTTTCACGACCTCGCCGATGCGCTGCGCCGCGTCGGCGAGACCGCCGACGGTCGAGGTCGCGCGTTGCGCCTCGGCGACCGCGTTATTGGCGACTTCGGCCGAACGCGTCACCTGTCGTTCGATTTCGGATGACGAGACGGAGAGTTCTTCGGCCGCGCCGGCGACGGTCTGCACGTTGCTGGACGCGCGTTCGGCGGCGGAGGCGACCGCGTCCGATTGTCGTTTGCCGGCATCAGCGGTCGAGACCATGGCAGCGGCGGTTGCCTGCATCGCATCGGCGGCGCCCGAGACGGTGTCGACCACCTCGATGACGGTTGCTTCGAAATTCGATGCCAGCGCCATCAGCTCGGCGCGGCGTTGCTCGGCCATGGCCTGGCGTTCGGCGGCCGATTCCAATTCGCGTTGCCGGCCGGTCCGGCCGCGATCGCGGAATACCGCGAGCGCCGCGGCCATCTCGCCGATTTCGTCGTTGCCCAATTCGGGTATTTCCGCCGTCAGATCGCCGCGGGCCATGTCGGTCATCGCGCGATTGAGCGCGGCGAGGCGGCGCACGATCTGGCTGCCGACGAAGAGTGCGGGAACCGCTGCGATCAGACTGGCGACCGCGATGGTCGCGAGGATTTTCTCGCCGCGCAGGATGGCGACGGCACAAGTCAGCACGGCCAACAGCACGAGCGCGCCGAACGCGCCCATGAGCTTGCCGCGAACGCCGATGCCCGATCCCTCGGGCGGCAATTCGCCCTGGCTTACCGCGACCATGTCGACATCCTGTCCTGGCTTAGAGTCATGGGCTCCATGATGCGGCGCGCATGGTTAGGCTTCGGTTAACGATTGAGCCGTTCGAGGCCGCATTTGCGGCTTTCGGGGGTTCTGTTAGCCTGACGTCATGGTGAAATTCCTGCGCGAACTCATGAGCGGCGGTCGGCTTTTCCTGGTCGCGGCGGTCGGCTTGGCCCTGTTTTTCGGCATGCCCATCGGCATGCAGACGCCGATGCGGGCCGCCGTCTCCTGGGATGTCGGGGTCCTGCTGTTTCTGGGACTGACCCTGTTCACCGTCGGCGGCGCGACGCCCGATACGCTGCGCCGCTATGCCGGCCAGCACGATGCCCGTATCTGGATCATTCTCGGCATCGTCGTCATCGGGGCAGCGGCAAGCCTCGCCACGCTCGCTTTCGTGTTGCAGAAAGAGGGCGGCCCCGGCGCCGTGTCGCTCGCCTGGCGCGTCACGGTCGCCAGCGTTACCCTCGTCGCATCGTGGGTGTTCGTCCACACCATGTTCGCCATTCGTTATGCGCATTATTTCTACGGCGACGCAGACCACGATCCGACGACCAAGGACGAACGGCGCGGCCTCGCCTTCCCGAAGACGCCGCATCCCGATTTCTGGGACTTCGCCTATTACTCGTTCGTGATCGGAATGACCTGCCAGGTCTCGGACGTGCAGGTGACGTCGAGTCCGATGCGCCGCATCACGCTGGCGCACGGGGTGCTCTCGTTCTTCTTCAACGCCGGCGTGCTGGCCCTCGCGGTGAATATCCTCGCGACGTCGCTTTGAGTTTTCTGCGTTCGCGTCCGTCGGAACCGAAATTCGTCGGATCCAGCCAGGCTTTATAGGCCGCCTGAACCTTCGGCCAATCGCGATCGATCAGCGCGAACCACGCGGTGTCGCGGCTCTGGCCCTTGATCACCATGTGCTGGCGGAAGATTCCTTCCGCGCGAAAGCCGAAGCGCTCGGCGGCGCGGCGCGAGCGCTGGTTGCGCGCATCGCATTTCCATTCGACGCGGCGATAGCCGAGCTTGTCGAAGGCGTGACGCAGGAGGAGATAGATCGCCTCGGTGGCGCCGCGCGTGCGCTGAAGCGATGCAGCGAAAAAGATGTTGCCGATCTCGATCACACCGTGGCCGGGATTGATCCGCATGAAACTGGCAAGGCCGGCGGGCCCCAGCTTCTTGTCGACGATGGCAAAGAACAGCGGCTCCGGCGAACGCGCACAGGCTTGCAGCCAGGCGGCGAATTCGGATGGCCGCGCGAACGGCCCCATGAACATGAAATCCCACAGGCGCTTGTCGTGACCCTTGCCATGGGTCGCTTCATAAAGCGTGGCGGCATGCGCCTTGGCGTCGAGCGGCACGAGCCGAACGTAACGGCCGCGCAATTCCTGGCGATGGGGAAGGCGCGCCGGGCGCCAATCGAGGGGCTTGGTCATGATCCCGCGTTTATAGGCGCAAACAAAGCCCTTGCCAGCGCTTTGGGGCGGCGCTTCAATTCGTGGGTGACGGCTGGGGTGCCGGCGGCGTGTCGCCGGCTGAGATCATACCCACGGAACCTGTCTGGGTAATGCCAGCGAAGGGAGCCCATGGACGGCCAAGGCAAACCGAAAAAATCCAGGATCGCGATCATCGGCGGCGGCGTCATCGGCCTCGGCATCGGCTGGCGTCTCGCGCAAGCCGGGTGCGCGGTCGAGATTTTCGAGCGCGGCGAGGCCGGCAAGGGCGCGAGCTGGGCGGCGGCGGGCATGCTGGCGGCCGGCGTCGAGACCGAGCCCGGCGAGTTGGGGCTTCACGCCCTGAACCGCGCGAGCCAGTTGTCCTGGCCGGGCTTTGCCGCCGAACTCGAAGCCGTATCGGGCCAGAGCGTCGATCTGCGCCGGGACGGCACGCTGATGGTCGCGCTCAATCGCGACGACGCGGCGCAGCTTCGTCATACCTATGATTTCCAGCGCGAACACGGCATCGAACTCGAATGGCTGTCGGGCGCGCAAACGCGGGCGCGCGAAGGTTTCCTTCACCCGAACATCGCCGCCGGCGTCTTTTGCGCCGACGATCATCAGGTCGAGAACCGCAAGCTGGTACGCGCGTTGCGCGCGGCCTTCCTCGCGGCGGGCGGGATATTGCATGAGCACACACCGGTCGCTTCGCTCGACATCGAAGGCGGCGCGGTAAAGGGTGTGCAACTCGCCGATCGTCGCGTCGCGGCGGATGTCGTGGTGCTGGCGGCGGGTGCGTGGTCGGGCGAAATCGCCGGCCTGCCGCAAGCCGCGCGGCCGCCGATCCGGCCGATCAAGGGACAGATGCTGGCCCTGCGCATGGACCCGGCGGCGCCCTTGTTGCGCCATGTGGTGTGGACGCCGCGCGTCTATCTCGTGCCGCGCGACGACGGGCGGCTGATCGTCGGCGCGACCACCGAGGAGCGCGGCTTCGATGCGAGTTTGACGGCGGGCGGCGTCATGGTCCTGCTCGAAGGCGCGTGGCGCGCGGTGCCGGGGATCGAGGAACTGGCGATCGACGAGATCTGGGCCGGGTTCCGGCCGGGATCGCGCGACGACGCGCCGGTGCTGGGCCCGGGCGAGATCGACGGTCTTGTCTATGCGACCGGCCATCACCGCAACGGCATTTTGCTGACGCCGGTGACGGCCAATGCGGTGGCGGATTACATCCTGACCGGTGCGTTGGCCGAGGTGATCAGGCCCTTCTCGATTGCGCGCTTCGCCGGCGCTAAGATCGCGGCACGGGAGAAGACATGAGCGCGCTCATTCGCGTCAACGGCAAGGACGAGGCACTCGCGGCGCAAACGGTCGCCGAGTTGTTGTCGGCGCGCGGTATCAAGCGCCCCAAGGGCGTCGCGGTCGCGCTCAATGGGTCGGTGATTCCGGCCGGCGCGTGGGAGAAGACGGGGCTCGCCGCCGGCGACAAGATCGAGATCGTCAAACCCTTCGGGGGCGGGTGAGGGATGGCTGATTCCTTCGTCATCGCCGGCCGCAGCTTTACATCGCGCCTGTTCATGGGCAGCGGCGGCTATCCCAATCAACAAGTGTTGCTCGACAGTCTGAACGCGGCGGAACCGGCGCTTGTCACGGTTGCCCTGCGGCGGATCAGTCTCGAGCCCTATGCCGAAAGCCTGGTCGATCTGCTCGACGATTTCACCCTGCTGCCCAATACCGCCGGATGCGCGACGATCAAGGACGCGGTGCTGACGGCGCAGCTCGGCCGCGAGGCGCTCGAGACCAATTGGGTGAAGCTCGAACTGATCGGCGACCGCGAGACGCTCTATCCCGATGTCGAGCAATTGCTGCGCGCGACCGAGGAACTGGTGAAAGACGGGTTCGTCGTGCTGCCCTATTGCACCGACGACCCGGTGATGTGCCGCAAGCTCGCCGATGTCGGCGCCGCGGCGGTCATGCCGCTGGGCTCGCCGATCGGCACTGGCCTCGGCATCGCCAATCCCTATGCGATCGAACGTATCTGCGTGACGAGTTCGGTGCCGGTGGTGCTCGATGCCGGGATCGGCACGGCGTCGGATGCGGCGCTGGCGATGGAGCTCGGGTGCGATGCGGTGCTGCTCAACACCGCGGTCGCCAAGGCGCGTGAGCCGCAACGCATGGCGGCGGCGATGCGCCATGCCGTCACCGCCGGACGCGAGGCGCGGCTTGCCGGCCGCATCCCGAAACGCACCCAGGCCGAACCGTCGAGCCCGCAGCTCGGATTGGTCGGCGGTTGAGCCTGCCGCTTCCGTCGCTGCTCGTCATCTCCGATCGAAGCCAGGCGCGCGCGCCCTTGGACGAGATTGCCGCCGCGTTGTTCGCCGGCGGTTGCCGCTGGTTCTCGCTGCGCGAGAAAGACCTGCCGGCCACCGAGCGACTTGTTGTGTTGAAGAAGCTCGTCGCGGTAGGCGCGGCCTGCGGCGCAACCATCACCGTGCACGACGACATCGATGCCGCGCGCGAAGCGGGGGCGGGAGGTGTGCATCTGCCCGCCGGCGCCGCGATCGAACAGGCGCGCGCCCGATTGGGCGCAAAAGCGCTGATCGGACAATCGGCGCACGACATGGGCGAGATCGCGCGCGCCGCCGAGGCGGGCGCCGACTACGTCACGCTCAGTCCGATCTTTTTGAGCGCGAGCAAGCCCGGCTATGGCCCGGCGCTGGGGATCGACGTGTTTCGGCTTCCCGCGCCCTTGCCGATAATCGCGCTAGGCGGGATCGATCCGACCAACGCGCGCGCCTGCCTCGACGCGGGTGCGGCGGGTGTCGCGACGATGGGCGGCGCGATGAGCGCGCGCGATCCGATGGTCTATGCCGCAGCCTTGCTGGCGGCGATGGTTCGGCGCTGAAAAAGAAGAAGCCGCCGTCCACGATCGAAATCGTGGCGCGGCGGCTTCTAGACGCGTAGTGCGTCGCGTTCGCCTTAGAGGGCGGTGGCGACCGAGCTGAAGGTGCTCTTCAAGTTCGTGCCGAGGGTCGTGACCGTCGTGATGACCGCAACGGCGATCAGCGCGGCAATCAGGCCGTATTCGATCGCGGTGGCGCCGCTCTCGTCGACAATAAGCTTCTTGAACATGGACATGGTCTGTATGTCTCCTGGGACCAGGTTGGTGACAGAAGCGATCCTGGGGCTGGCGCCTTAAGAGCGTGTTAAAATCGAAGTATAGAAGACGAAATAACCAGAGTAATTGGCAACAATTATAGTATAAGTTGTCAAATATTCGAAATGTATTCTATTAAAAATCATATCAAGTTTTAGACAAATGCACGCGACTCGGGTTTCGAATCGTTTTGGGCGACGCGCATTGGAATCTTGATTCACCAGAGACTTGCCGCGCGTTGTCGCGTTACGACGCGAGAAAACTGTCGCTAAAACACGCGGACGTGATAATATCCGGCCGTCATTTCAACGGCTGAACGTTCAGCCAGGACAGGTGCGGATCGTCCGGCCCCCTGTCCACATCCAAGCAGACCCAGGAGTATTTTGAATGAAGGCGCTTATCTCTGCATTTGCTCTGTTGTCCTTTGTCGCGGTGTCGACGGTTCCGTTTGTGACCGCGCAGGCTCAGGCGCAGACTTCGTCGACGAAGACGACGACGGCGAAGTCGACCAAAAAGGCCCCGGTGAAGAAGACCGCGACCAAGAAGAAGAGCACCAAGAAAACCGCCTCCAAGAAGAAGGCGCCGGCTGCTTCGAAGACCATGTAATTTCCGTCGCAAGACGGTGATCGGAAAAGCCCCGGCGTTCGCGCCGGGGCTTTTTCATTCTTGGCTTCGGTTGACGACCGTAAACGACCCGCCGCGTCAGGGCGTGGCGGTGCAGGCGTAGACGGCTTGGGTCGGGGTCAACAGCGTGCACGCGTCGAGATTGGTGCCTTGCCGGATCAAGCGGGCGGTGCCGCCGCCGCAGGCCTGAGCCGCCGCGGTCTTCACCGACTGGGTCGAGTTCCAGATACGGCTGTAACAGATGGCGATCGCGGTCTTGTTTCCCGAATCCGACATCGGCGTTCCGTCGGGCGCCGTTGTCGGTGGGCTGGCGAAGGCGAGCGGCGTATTCGACGGGCTCGCGTCGGTTTCAGGCGTCGTGTTGTAGAGGTTGTAGACCACCAGATTGTTGGGACCGATGGCCAGGGGTCCGACCCTGTCCGGCGAAAAGGTCTGATAGGGCGGGGGCGCGCCGCACCCGGCCAGGACGAGCGGCAAAAACCAGACAAGCAAATGGGCGCGGCGGCGAAACATGGAAGCCGAGGCTCGCTCATCGCCGCGTCGGGTGCAACCCCTCCTTGGCCCGAGGCGGCCGATTGCCTATGATGCCGGACATGACATTGCGCGATCCCGCCCTGATCGATGGCTATCACGCCCATATCTATTACGACCCGGCCAATCGCGCGTCGGCCGAGGCGCTGCGCCAGGCGCTGGGCGAGCGCTTCGAGGTCTATCTCGGCCGCTGGCATGACGAGGCTGTCGGCCCTCATCCGATCGCGATGTTCGAAGTCGCGTTCCCGAATGCCGAGTTCCCGCGAATCGTGCCGTTCCTGATGCTCAACCGCGACGGGATGCGCGTTCTCGTCCATCCGCAGACCGGCGACGGTTACGAAGATCACGCCACGAACAGTCTCTGGCTCGGCCAGCCGGTCGACCTTCGCCTCGAGGTTCTGCGCCGCGGGTCCTGAGCGCGGAACCTTCGTTCACACCCGTCCGTTTCACCGGTAAGTCGTCCTGAGGCCAAGGAGGCCGCCGGTGAAACCACTCATGCTGATCGCGCTTTGCCTAAGCCTCGGCGGTTGCGGCGTGGTTGCCGCGCCGTGTCGCGTCGGCTCGGGCGCGCTGAAGGCGGTGCCGCTGGTCGGTCACGTCGCCGCCGCACCCACGGATGCCTGCGCCGACGTGATCGATCCCGACTCCGTCTCGAAATCCTGATCGTTCAGGGCTTGTGATAACGCGCGATGAACGTCGTGGTGCCGAGGGCATGACCCTGCAGGGCGGCGACGAGTTCGTCCCGCGTCATGCCCGGTTTCAAAGTGCCCGGCTCGATATCCGTTGCGACGAGCGTGATCGTATAGGGATGAGGCGAGTCGGCCAGCGACGCGCAGGGGCCGGCCCAGGCGCCTGATCCCGCGCCGTTCTTGCCGCCGACGAAGCCGGTCGGATTGTTGGCGGCGCCTTCCTTGAGCGCGGTCGCCGTGCCGGGAATGTCGTAGGCTACCCAGTGGACGAAGCCCATGCCCCCGCGCGGCACCGGATCGAACATCGTGATGGCGAAACTCTTGGTGGCCGCCGGCGCGTTCTTCCAGGTCAGCGGCAGGGCCACGTTCTGGCCGCTGCAATTCTTGCTCGTCGGATTGCTGTTCACGAATTTTTCCGGCATGTAGCCGCCGTCTTTCATGGCGGGCGAACTCAGCGTGAATTTGGGCACCGGTTTGTCGGCGGCATGCGTG
Source organism: uncultured Rhodospirillales bacterium (assembly GCA_903828515.1). Classification (GTDB taxonomy): domain Bacteria; phylum Pseudomonadota; class Alphaproteobacteria; order ATCC43930; family CGMCC-115725; genus CAIKMD01. The sequence goes on from CAIKMD010000006.1 coordinate 1,108,412, forward strand.
GCGTCGATCGGCAAAGCGGTCCAGGCGACGGCGAGCGCGGCGGTCGCGATAACGACGGTCTTCATGACAGGTTCCTCCCCACTGATTTTGATTACGGGCTGCGGCGATAACGAACGACGAGGCTGGCCGGGCCGAGACTGTGGCCCGCGATCATTTTCAGGAACGCGTCGCGATCGAGGCCCGGCTGCAGGAACCCCGGCTGGAGGTCGAGCGCGAGCACGTCGATCACGTAGTGATGGGGACCATCGGCCGGCGGGCCGCACGGGCCGGTATAGCCGAGGAGCCCGCGCGAGTTCTTGCCGCTGCTGATGTCCTTGGCGTTGCCGCTCGGGGTCGCGGCGCCCGCGCCGGCTTTCAATGCACTTTCCGAGGCCGGGATGTTGTAGGCGATCCAATGCACCGAGCCTTCGCCGCGCCGTCCGTCGGGATCGATCATGACGATCGCGAAGCTCTTGGTCAGGGCCGGCGGATTGGACCAGGCGAGCGGCGGCGACTGATTGCCGCCGCGGCTGGTCGCGCCGCATTCGGTACCGCCCGCGTATTTGAGCGGCAACATTGCGTTGTCCTTGAAGGCGGGCGAGGCGAGGGTGAAGAGTTTTTCCTTCGGCGCGGCGGCCCGGCTCGAAACGGGGGCGAGGGCGAGCGCCACGGCGAGGACGGTGACGAGACGAATCAGATGCTTTTTCATGCGCGCCAATTTAACGCGGGCCGGCCGGAATCACATAGCGTTTGTCGATCACCTGATCGCCGCTCACGTCGGATTTGACCATGCCCTGGGCCTTGTACCAGGCGAGCTGGCGCAGGATGTCGTTCACGTCGAGCGCCGCGTCGGGATCGACATAGGAGATGCCGCCCTTTACCTGCTCGGGCGGCTGGCCGACATATTTCGCGATGATACCGAGCATCTCGGTGGAGGCTGGACCGTCGCGCCGCTTGCCGTCGGGACCGATGAAAGCGTCGCGATAATCGTGCGCGCCCTTGCGAAAGGCGCGCAGGAAGCGTTGGACGAGATCGGATTTCTCGTTGGCCGTCTTCGTCGACGTAAAGAGGATGCCGGTCTGGAAGGGTGTCTCGTCGCCAACGTAGCCCAGCCGAGTCATGTCGCCGCGATTGATCGCCGGAATCGCGACCGTCGCGAGAATGATGCCGCTGTCGGCCTGGCCGCCGCTGACCGCGCTGACCTGGTTGGGCAGCGATTGCAGCGGCAGAATGCGGACGGATTTTGGGTCGACGCCGTATTTCTGCTGAAGCAACGCATAGGCGTAATGCGATGGCGCGCCGAGCTGGGTCACGCTCCCGGTGCGGCCGGCCATATTCTCGTAGGATTTGAACCCGGCCTGGTAAGCCCGATTCGAAACCGCGAACACGAAGACCGGAAATCCCGGCGCCTCGCGCGCGAGCCCGCTGATGATGGTGACCGCGTTTTGACCGGCAAGATTATAGAGCGCGCCGCCGGGACCGGTGGCGCCGAAATCGACGGCGCCCGAAACGACCGCCACGGCAATCGGCTCAGCGGAATCGAAAAAGGTGATTTGGACGTCGAGACCCTCGGCCGCGAAATAGCCCTTGTCGACGGCGATGAAATTGGCGCCGTTGGCGGCGACCTTGACCGCGCCAATGCGCACGGTTTCAGCCGACGCGGGCACGCCGCTGAGCGCGGCGCAGACCAGCGCCACGGCGAAACCCGCCTGGCGCCAACGCGTGTGGATCATCGTTTGCCTCCCCCTTGCTTTGGGAGGAAACTATCACAGATCAACGCCCCACCAAGGGGAGGGATCGCAGGGAGGTTTCGGATGCGAAGCGTATTCCCGCGGGCGGCCGCGCTCGTTGCGCTGTTGGTTCTGTCGCCGGTCGCGGCGTTCGCGCAGGCGGTCGCCGACGCGGCCTGGATGAAGCTGGTCGCCGCCGCCAACCAGGAAGGCGCGCTGGTCCTCATCGTGCCGCCGAGTTCGACCCATCGCGAATTCCTGGCCGCGGAGTGGCCGAAGGCATTTCCCGATATCAAGCTGGAGCAGACGGCGGTTCCTCCCGGCCAGCAATTCGCGCGGCTCTCGGTCGAACGAAGTGCCGGAAAATTTCTTTGGGACGTCGTGCTCACCGGATCGGAGAATGCGTTTCAATTGCGCGACGCCGACATGCTCGACGACGTGAAGTCCGAATTCGTCGTCGCCGAAGTGAAGAACCCCGAGATATGGGGCGGCTGGCGTGACGCTTTCGCGGACACGGCGCAGAAATACGTTTTCACCTCGCGCTCGTTCCTCAAAATGCCGTTCTACAACGCGAAACTTTTGTCGCCCGAGAAAGTCGCGGCGCTGGGGACCAAGGTGTTTCTCGATCCCGCCTTGAAGCAGAGGGTGATCTGGGACGATCCGCAATTCGGCGGCAGCGGCCGCACCTTCGCGCCGGTCATGCTGCGGCTCCTCGGCGAGGAGGGCCTGCGCCAATTCGTCGCCGAGCAGGTCGTGTTCACCACGCAGATGTCGGATCTCGTCGATCGCATGGCGCGCGGGCAGTTCGTCATGTCGCTCGGGCCGGTGCTCACCGATCTGCTGGGAAAATACAAGGAAGCCGGCCTTGTGCTCGATATCCGCCCGCTCGGCAACACGCCTGAACTTGGCGCCTACGGGAATACCGGCGCGTCCAACATCGTGGTGATAAAGGACCGGCCGCATCCCAATGCGGCTCGGGTGTTCCTGAACTGGTACCTGTCGCAATCCGTCGAGACGGCTTTGGCGAAGAAGATGGGCGAAGACACGCGGCGCACCGACGTGCCGCAGCAGGTCGAACCGGCACAGCGACGCCTTCCCGGTATCTCCTATTTCAATCCGCAGAGCGAAGAGAACACGCCGGCGACCCGGAAAGCCCAGGAATTGATCGCCAAGTTCCGCACCAAGTCCTGAACGCCGGCCTTCCGCGAGGCTTGACGGCGCCGCCCCGGCGTCACGATACTAGGGGTGTTTCCAAGGGGAGCCCCGGTGAAGGGGCTGAGACACCGCTAGGCTCAAGGACTTCGGTCTCGAGGCGACGCGGAAACCCTTTGAACCTGATCCGGATCGTACCGGCGTAGGGACAGGAACGGCGCGAATGATTTGAAGCGCCCCGCTCTCGCCCGAAAACCGGATCGGCAACAAGGTTTCGTCTCGGGAAGGAGATCGACCATGCCTGAAGGCACTATCGGCCAGAATTTCAAGGTTTCGACCGGTCCGCTGCCGGCCTCGCGCAAGGTGTTCGTCAAGGGGACGAAACATCCCGACGTCAGCGTCGCGATGCGCGAGATCGATCTCACCGCCTCGTCGAAGGAAAAGCCGATCCGGGTCTATGACACGTCCGGTCCTTTCACCGATCCGACGGTGACGATCGACATCACGGCGGGCTTGGTCCCGCTGCGCGAGCGCTGGATCCGCGCCCGCGGTGATGTCGAGGAATGCGCGCCGCGCGCGACCCGCCCCGAGGATAACGGCCTTGCCCCCGGCGAAGTCTCGACCGTGCCGCTGTTCGATCGCACCGGCCGCAAGCCGCTCAAGGCCAAGGACGGCAAGTCGGTATCGCAACTCGCTTATGCGCGCGCCGGCATCGTCACGCCGGAAATGGAATACATCGCGATCCGCGAGAATCTCGGCCGCGAGAACCTGAAGCTCGATCCGACCGGCGAAAGCTTCGGCGCGTCGATCCCGGATATCTGCACCGGCGAGTTCGTGCGCGACGAGATCGCGCGCGGCCGGGCAATCATTCCCGCCAACATCAACCATCCCGAAATCGAGCCGATGATCATCGGCCGGAATTTCCTGGTGAAGATCAACGCCAATATCGGGAATTCGATTGTCACCTCCTCCGTAGCGGAGGAGGTGGACAAACTCGTCTGGGCGATCCGCTGGGGCGGCGACACGGTGATGGATCTGTCGACCGGCAAGAACATCCACACCATCCGCGAGTGGATCATTCGTAACTCGCCGGTGCCGATCGGCACCGTGCCGATCTATCAGGCGCTCGAAAAGGTCAACGGCGCGGCCGAGGACCTGACCTGGGAAATCTTCCGCGACACGCTGATCGAACAGGCGGAACAGGGCGTCGACTACTTCACCATCCATGCCGGCGTGCGTCTCGCCTATATCCCGATGACGGCCAAGCGCGTGACGGGCATCGTCTCGCGCGGCGGCTCGATCATGGCGAAGTGGTGCCTGGCGCATCACAAGGAGAATTTCCTCTACACGCGCTTCGAGGAAATCTGCGAGATCATGAAGGCCTATGACGTCAGCTTCTCGCTGGGCGACGGGTTGCGTCCCGGTTCGACGGCGGACGCCAACGACGAGGCGCAGTTCTCCGAATTGAAGACGCTGGGCGAGCTGACACAGGTCGCGTGGAAGCACGATGTCCAGGTGATGATCGAAGGCCCCGGCCACGTGACGATGCAGAAGATCAAGGAGAACATGGATCTTCAGTTGAAGCATTGCGACGAGGCGCCGTTCTACACGCTCGGGCCGTTGGTGACCGACATCGCGCCGGGTTACGACCACATCACCTCGGCGATCGGTGCCGCGATGATCGGCTGGTTCGGCACCGCGATGCTCTGCTACGTCACGCCGAAGGAACATCTGGGGCTCCCCGACCGCGACGACGTGAAGGACGGCGTGATCACCTACAAGATCGCGGCGCACGCGGCCGATCTGGCCAAGGGCCATCCGACCGCGCGGGAACGCGATGATGCGCTCTCCCGCGCCCGCTTCGAGTTCCGCTGGCGCGACCAGTTCAACCTCGCGCTCGATCCCGAGACGGCCGAGAAATTCCACGACCAGACCCTGCCGGCCGACGGCGCCAAGCTCGCGCATTTCTGCTCGATGTGCGGCCCGAAATTCTGCTCGATGAAAATCTCGCAGGAAGTTCGCGACTATGCCCAGGCCGGCATGGACGAGAAATCCGACGCGTTCCGTAAAGAGGGCGGCCAGATTTATAAGGTGCTAGAAGGCAAAGCGGTCGCCATCGAGTAGGAGCCTTCGCGATGGCCGAGCCGATCAGCCGCGACTATCCCAACCGGCCCTTTTCCGCCGCGCTGGCCATTTGTCGGCGGCGGGACGGGACGCTCTTGCTGGCCCAGCGCTCCAAGGGGCCGAGCCAAGCGCTCGGCCGCTGGGGCTTCCCGGGCGGCATGCACGAAGTCGGCGAGACCATCCTCGAAGCCGCGCGGCGCGAGTTGAAGGAAGAGACCGGCATCGATGCGAAGCCTGTCCGCGTAATCGATGCCTTCGACGTCATCGGCAAGGAAGCGGATGGGCGCGTGCGCGCGCATTACGTCCTTGCCTGTGTCGTGCTCGATTGGGAAGCGGGCGAGGGCGCACCGATCGAGGACGCGACCGCGGTCGGCTGGTACACGGCCGACGAGGCGGTCAAAAAACTCGAACTTCTCCCCGACACGTTGCGCCTGATGAAGGCCGCGCTGGCGTTTTAACCGCGCTGATCATGCTCGGCGGAGCATTCGCGCCTTTGAGGTGTGAATAATGGAAAATCGAACCATCGGAGGCATGGATGCCCTTATTCAGCGAATAGGGGCATTTTCGTTTAACGAAATTCTCCGTTGTGAAGGAGTTGCACTTCATTGAAAGGGAAGAGGGAACTAGCTCATATGACGTTGTGCTCGTTATGTCGTCGGATCGCATATCAAGGGCTGACACAATTAGAATCATATGCTCCGATGTCAGTGATTTTTATTTAAAGTCGTTCGGCGGTGGATTGACGCAAATTACCGGCCTCTTCATTAAAGATATTCATGAAAATGGGTGGGAAAGAATGAAATGGGAGATCGGTGATTTTGAAAATGGCGTCATTAAATTCTTCGCCGCCGCAGTGAGCGTTTCCTAGTTTCTAGTTCAATTCTTGGGGTCCGACGCCAATCGCTAATCAAGACCTTGAGTTAGTCCCTACCACGTTGCGCCTGATGAAGGCGGCACTAGCGGCTTTACTCTTTTGTCGTCACCCCCGCGAAAGCGGGGGTCCATGGTTGCCGCCCGTCACCCACCCTGGATTCCCGCTTTCGCGGGAATGACGGAGGGTAAACCCGATCACACGGTCGCGATCCCGGCTTAAAAAAGCGATCCAAGACACTGAAATGCTTGCATCCCGTTTCGGGCTTCCGTAACGTTGTGTCTCCCGCAACTTACGAAAGGAGGTGATCCCGTGTCTCATTGTCACAGACGGCGGTTGGAGAATGCCGCGTTCGGGATTGCTGCCTCGACAGGTACTGTTGTCGCGTAGCAATTGATCGACGGCTTCGTCCGGCCGTGTCGGACAAAAGGGAAGGGCCGCCTCCGGGCGGCCCTTCTGCTATTTCGGGGTGCTATAGTCGCGGCAATCGAAAACCGGCAAGGGCGGGACAGATAATGCGCGTTTCAACATCCATGAAATTCGGACGGACGGCGGCTTTGGTGGTCGCGGCGGCGGGGCTGCTGCTGGCCTCCCCGTCGATGGCGCTGGAAAAGCTGGTCGGCGGCATCGCCGGCCAGGCCTCGCCGACGGTCTGGCCCTACACGATCGCCATGTACAAAGGCCTGCTGGCCAAGCGCGGCATGGAATTCGACATCGTCTATGGCCAGAGCGCGTCGAACATCCTGCAGCAGCTCGTCGGCGGTTCGGTCGATCTCGTGGTCAGCACCGGGATCAACGAACCGATCCACGCGGCGGCCAAGGGTGCCAAGGTTGGCATCCTGCGCATCGTCGGTAAGGTTCCGCCCTATGCGATCATGGCGCTGCCCGCGATCCATTCGCTGAAAGAGCTTAAGGGCAAGACCATCGCCATCGGCGGCCTCACCGATATCACCCGGCTTTATTTCGACCGCATGCTCGAGCCGAACGGCATCAAATGGGGCGAGTACGATCCGATCGTCGTCGGCTCCACGACCGGACGCATGGCGGCACTCAAGTCGGGTGCGGTGGCGGCGACGATGGTTCTGCCGCCCTATAACTTCCAGATGGAGGCGCAGGGCTTCAACACCGTCGGTCTCGCCGTCGACTACGCGCCGGACCTGCCGTTCACCGCGAGCGTGCTCTCGCTGGCTTGGGCAGCCAAGCATCCCGACCTGGCACACGGCATCAACGACGCGTTCGACGAAGGCCTCGCCTGGCTGAAGGATCCGGCCAACAAGGCGGAAGCCATCGATATTCTCGTCACGAAGCAGGGCCTGCCGCAGGCGGAAGTAACGCAAAGCTACGACTTCTTCCGCAAGATCGATTTTTGGGCGGCCGACGCGAAAGTCTCGCGCAAGATAATCTCCCACGTGATCGAAAGCATGCGCGCGATCGGCGACGAAGAGGAGAATGTCGACTTCAGCAAGCTCGTCATTCCCGGCGTGACCCAGGTCGTCGATTGACGGAAAAGCTCGGCACGTTGCCCGTCGCGCGGTCGATCGCCGCGCTGCGGCGATGCGTGACGGCATGGCGGCGTGCCGGTGAGGTGGTCGCGCTGGTGCCGACCATGGGGGCGCTTCACGCGGGACATCTCGCGCTGATCGCTCACGCGGCCCAACGTGCCGACCGCGTCGTCGCGAGCATTTTCGTCAATCCGACCCAGTTCGGGCCCAACGAGGATTTCAACCGCTATCCGCGCGACGAGGCGGGCGACGCCGCGAAACTCGCCGGCGCGCGCTGCGACCTTCTCTATGCGCCCGACGCGGCCGAAATCTATGCGCCGGATTTTTCCACCACGGTATCGGTCGGCGCGGTCGCCGAGCCTCTGGATGGCGAATTTCGTCCGGGGCATTTCGCGGGCGTCGCCACCGTGGTGACCAAGCTGCTGCTGCAGGCGCATCCCGACATCGCCTGCTTCGGCGAAAAGGATTGGCAGCAGCTTCAGGTCATTCGCCGCCTCGCGCGCGATCTCGATATCGAGGTCGCGATCGAGGGCGTGCCGATCGTGCGCGAGGAAGACGGCTTGGCCCTCTCGTCGCGCAACGTCTATCTCACGCCCGAGGAACGCCGGATCGCGCCGGTCCTCCATCGCACGCTGGCGGATGTCGCGGCGCGCGTCGCCGCCGGTGCCGATCCCGATGCGGCGGCGAAAGCGGGGGGCGAGGCGGTTCTTAAGGCCGGGTTTACCAAGCTCGATTATCTCGCGGTTCGCGATGCCGAGAGCCTTCAGCCCTGGGTCGCGCGCGTGCGGCCGGGCCGGGTTCTGGTGGCGACATGGCTCGGCCGGACCCGGCTGATCGACAACGAACCGGTCGCGCCGCGCAACTCCTAACGAATGTGCTACCATTGATCGGATAAAACCGGGGGCCGCGTGCGTTGTCGCGGGGTCAGGATAAGGACGGGCGGGCGTGAAGTTTCTCGTGACAGGCGGCGCCGGTTTCATCGGCACCTCGGTCGTCCGGCATTTGCTGGGCGAAGGCGACAGCGTCGTTAACCTCGACAAGCTCACCTATGCCGGATCGAACCCGCCGCTCGGCGCGCTGGGCGAGGGCGGGCGCTACGCGCTCGAAGTCGCCGACGTCGCCGATTTCGCCGCGGTCAGCCGGGTCCTCGTGGCGCATCGCCCCGATGCGATCATGCATCTCGCCGCCGAAAGCCATGTCGACCGTTCGATCGACGGTCCGGCGGATTTCATTCACACCAATCTGGTCGGCACCTTCGTCATGCTCGAAGCCGCACGCGCCTATTGGCGCGGACTCGACGACGCGGCGAAAGAGAAGTTTCGCTTTCATCTCATCTCGACCGACGAGGTGTTCGGCTCGCTCGAACCGGGTGCCAGCGCGCATGAAATGTCGCGCTATCAGCCCAACAGCCCCTATGCCGCCTCGAAGGCCGGCGCCGATCATCTGGCGCGCGCCTGGCATCGCACGTTCGGTCTGCCGGTCGTCGCCACCAACTGCTCGAACAATTACGGGCCATGGCAGTTTCCGGAAAAGCTGATCCCGCTCGTCATCCTCAACGCGCTCGAAGGCAAGAAGCTGCCGATCTACGGCAAGGGCGCCAATATTCGCGACTGGCTCTATGTCGGCGATCACGCGGCGGCGTTGGCGCTGGTGGTGCGCCGGGGCACGGTCGGCGAGACCTACAACATCGCCGGCGGCGAAGAGCGCACCAATATCGAGATCGTGCGCGCGATCTGTGCCTTGCTCGACGAGGCCCTGCCGGATTCGCCGCATCGCCCGCACGACAAGCTGATCGAATTCGTCACCGACCGGCCGGGCCACGATCTGCGCTATGCGGTCGACGATCGCAAGATCCGCAGCGAACTCGGCTGGAAACCGGTCGAGGATCTGGTTTCGGGGTTGAAGCGCACGGTGCACTGGTATCTCGACAACCGCGCCTGGTGGGAGCCGATCCGCACCGGTCTCTATCACGGCCAGCGGCTGGCGCACGCGCGATGAAGGGGATCATTCTGGCCGGCGGGTCGGGCACCCGCCTCCATCCGATGACTCGCGTCATCTCGAAACAGCTTCTGCCGATCTACGACAAGCCGATGATCTATTATCCGCTGTCGACGCTGGTCTTCGGCGGGGTGCACGACATTCTCATCATCACGACGCCCGCCGACGCATCCGCATTCCAGACGCTGCTGGGCGACGGCAAGGCTTGGGGCATCTCGATCCGCTACGCGGTGCAGCCCAAACCGGAAGGGCTGGCGCAGGCTTTCGTGATCGGTCGCGACTTCATCGCCGGCGAGGCCTGCGCGCTGGCCTTGGGCGATAATCTTATTTATGGCGATGGGCTCGGCGAGATGATGCGGCACGCCGGTGCCCGCCCGTCGGGGGCCACCGTCTTTGCTTATCGCGTCAGCGATCCCGAGCGTTATGGCGTGGTCTCGTTCGACCGCGCCGGCAAGGCACTCACGATCGAGGAAAAGCCCAAGACGCCGCGTTCCGATTGGGCGGTGATCGGGCTTTATTTCTACGACCGCGACGTGGTGGAGATCGCGTCGCGCCTCAAGCCCTCGCCGCGCGGCGAGATCGAGATCACCGACGTCAATCGCGCCTATCTCGATCGCGGCGATCTCCAGGTCGAGCGGCTGGGACGCGGCTATGCCTGGCTCGATACCGGCACGCCGGAATCATTGATCGAAGGGTCGGATTTCGTGCGGACGATCGAAAAGCGTACCGGCCAGAAACTCGGCTGCATCGAGGAAGTCGCCTACCGTCAGGGATTGATCGACAAGACGCAGTTGAAGGCGCTGGCGAAGCTCAACGAAAAATCCGATTACGGCCGCTATCTCGCGCGGGTCGCCGAGGACGACGACGGACCGTAGCGGCAACCGACGGCAGGGGAGGAAACAAGAATGAATAAAAAATATCGGACGATCATCGCGGCGGCGGCGCTGTTTCTAGTATCGTTGCCGGCCTATGCCGACACGCCGTTGTCGATCCGCGCCGGCTGGCTGGTCGTGCCGAACATGATCTTCCCGCTGATGCCGATGAAGACCGAGGTGCTGAAGCATTACGGCAAGTCTTATGTGCTCGATCTCATTCATTTCACCGGCACGCCGCCGCAGATCACGGCGCTTGCCGCCAACGAGATCGACCTGTCGCCGCTGAGTTTCTCGGCTTTCGGGCTCGCGGTCACCAACGCGCATCTCGACGATCTGCGCATCCTTGCCGATGGCTTGCAGGACGGCGCGCCGGGCTGGCAGACCAATGCGTTCCTCGTCGCGAAGGACGGACCGATCAAGACGGTCGAGGATCTGAAGGGCCAAGTGGTCGCCAGCAACGCGTTCGGCGGCGCCGTCGATATCGGTCTGCGCGTGATGCTGAAGAAGCACGGACTCGAGGACAAGCGCGACCTGACGATCATCGAAATTCAGGTACCGAACATGAAATCGGCGCTGATGGAAAAGAAAGTCGCGCTGATCGCGCCGTTGCCGCCCTTCACCCGCGATCCCGAACTGGTGAGCATCTCGCGCATTCTCTTCACCCAGCGCGATGCGCTGGGCCTAGCGGAGACCATCGTGCTGACCGCACGCGCCCCGTTCGTCGCCAAGAACCGCGCCGCGTTCACCGATTTTCTCGAGGATCAGGTCGGCTTTCTGCGCTGGCTCACCGATCCGGCCAATCACGAGGCGGCGGTCAAGCTTGCCGCCGATTTCAACAAGCAATCGCCCAAGGGCCTCGACTGGGTGTTCACCCACGAGGATTCATTTCGCGATCCGAAAGGCCTTCCCGACCTGAAGGCGATGCAGGCCAATCTCGACGGCATGCGCGAGATCGGTCTGTTGAAGGACAAGGTCGATGTCGAAAAATACGCGGATCTCAGCCTCGTCAAAGAGGCCGTGGCGCGATTGAAATAGCGAGGTCGCGATGATCAAGACCAAGGGCGTCGTCCATTTCACCATTCCGGTGACCGATCCGGCGCGCAGCCGCGACTTCTATTGCAAGTGGCTCGGCCTGAAAGTCCTGAGCGACAATCCCGCGCGCGGCATGGTGTTCCTCGATTCCGGCGGCGACTGCGTGATCCTTGCGAAGGTCAAGGGACCGATCTCGACCGCGGGCGAGCGCGACATCCATCATTCCTTTCTGGTCGATCATGCCGATTACGAAGCGGCCCTGGCCGAATTGAAAGCCGGTGGCGTCAAGTTTCTCTATGACGAAGATCGCCGGGACGGCACGGTCGACGGACCGCGTGCCTATTTCGAGGATCCCGACGGCAATGTGCTCGAAATCATCGATCTCACCCGCTACGCGGGCGCTGCTTCTCAGGACTGAAGCGCTTCGAGACGATCCCAATCGAGCTGATGGACGAGATGCGGCGCGCCGTATTCGGCGATGATTTGCCGTGGATCGCGAATCCCCGCGGCGCCACGCTCGGCTGCCGGTTTCAATTGCGCTTCGAGATACGTGCCCAAATGGCGCGAATGCTCGACGATGGCCCGGCCGAACGCCATGCGTTCGCGCTCGTAGCGCTGCAGTCCCGTCGCGAGATCGGCGTCGTCGCGTAAGCAATCCGCAAGACAAGCGGCATCGAGCGCCGCCTTGGTCGTGCCGGCGGCGACGTGCGGGCGCGCGACGAAGGCGGAGTCTCCCAGAAGCGCGACCCGGCCGAAGACAAGCTGCGGCACTTCCATGTCGGTGATCGATTGCAGCAGCGGCTGCGCGGCGCGCTGCACGACCTCGCCCAGCACGGGCGGCAGCCCGGTGCGCGCGGCTTGTTTCATTTCGGCGATGAACTCGGGCCGGATGAGCGGTGGCGGGATGGACACGCCGTGCGAGCGGCCGGTCGCATCGGTGAAGAGTTCCGCCTGTCGCGCGGAGTTCGCCGGCCGGTACCAGATGAAATAATAGCGGCGATGGCCCGGCCGCGTGTCGTTGTTGGCGCCCGGGATCGGCAGCGACAGGGTCTGTTCGCCGTCGGGGAACGAGAACGCCGAGGTGTCGATCAGGAGCTTGTGCGCCTTGGGCGACATTTCGTTTTCGGGAACGATCCCGCGCCACGCGATGTAACCGGCCGAGCGCGGTTCGACGCCGGGTAGGAATTGCCGCCGTACCGTCGAGAACACGCCGTCGGCGGCAACCAGTAGATCGCCGTGCTCGCGGCTGCCATCAGTGAAGATCGCGGTGACCGAATTTGCGTCCTGCTCGACGCGCGCGAGGGTCTTGCCGGCGCGATAATCGCTGGTCGGGAAGGCCTTGCGCAGCGGCTGATAGATGATCGGCCACGCGCTGCCGAACCAGTAACGATCGCTTTCGAAGACGATGCGGTCGTCCTGGCCGATCCAGGCCGAGGAATGGACCGGAAAGGCGAGCGAGCGCTCGACCTTGATGCCGACCCGGATCATGACCTCGAAGAGTTCGTGGGCGACGCCCAGCCCAGCGCCGCGATCCGCAAGGTCGCCGGCGCTGCGCTCGAACAAGGTTACATCCCAGCCGGCCTGACGTAGCAGCAGACCGGCCAACAAGCCGCCGATCGAACCGCCGACGATCAGCGCGCGCCGTCTTTGTGCCATCCGATTGGTTCTCTAGGGCTCGTTGCCGGCGGCGCGCGGCATCGGCGCGGCACCGCCGCTATATTCCGGGACCAAGGTCTGAAGCAGGCCAAGGACGCGATCCTCGCGGCCCTCGCGCGCGTGTTCGGTCAGTTCGTCGAGCGCGCGGGCCAGCATCGCATAGTCGCTGGTGCGGGGGGCGGCCAGGTGAATGCCCTGGGCCTTCGTCGGCATCAGGGTTTCGTTGGCATAGAAGATTTCTTCGTAGAGTTTTTCGCCCGGACGCAGGCCGACGAAATCGATCTTCACGTCGATGCCGGGTGTCTTGCCGGCGAGCCGGATCATCTGCGTCGCCAGGTCGGCAATCTTCACCGGTTCGCCCATGTCGAGGACGAAGAGCTTGCCGCGCGCCTCGGCGGCTTCGTCGGCGAGCGCCGATGCCTGCAGGACGAGCTCGACCGCTTCGCGCACCGTCATGAAGTAACGCTGAATGTCGGGATGGGTGACGGTGAGCGGTCCGCCCATCGCCAATTGGCGCTGGAATAGCGGGACGACCGAACCGGTCGAGCCGAGCACGTTGCCGAACCGCACCGTTACATAACGGGTGCCGTGATCGCGGCGCGCTTCGACGAGGTCGAGCGCCTGACACAGGCTTTCGGCGAGACGCTTCGAGGCGCCCATGACGTTGGCCGGATTGACCGCCTTGTCGGTCGAGATCATCACCATGGCGCCGACGCCGTGCGCGCGGCAGGATTCGGCGACGTTGCGGGTCCCCAGCACGTTGGTCACGATTCCTTCGGTCGGATTGGCTTCGACCATCGGGACATGTTTCAGGGCGGCGGCGTGGAAGACCAGTTCCGGGTGCTCGCTCGCGATCACCTCGTCGATGCGGCGGCGGTCGCGCACGTCGGCGATCACCGCCTGACGCGGGACCTCGGGGAAACGTTCCTTCATTTCCTGGTCGATCGTGTAGAGCGCGAATTCGCCGTTATCGAGCAGGGTCATCCGGGCCGGCGCGTAGGACGCGATCTGGCGCGCCAGCTCGCCGCCGATCGTGCCGCCCGCGCCGGTCACCAGGACGCGTTTGCCCGCGATCAGATTGCGCATGCCGTCATGGTCGAGCACGGTCTGCGGCCGGCCGAGCAGATCCTCGATCGCGATCGGTTCGATCCGGCCCGCATCGTCCTCGCGGGTGGCCTGGAATTCGGTGATGCGTGGAACGCGCGACACGGGGATGCCGGACTCGGCCGAGAAGTCGAGGAGGGCGCGCACCTGCTCGCGGCCGAGCCCGCCGGTGGCGACGATCAGGCGTTGGGGCCGCTTGCCGCGCTTGGTGAGGTCCTTCACCACCGAGGTAATTTCGTCATACGTGCCGAGCACCGGAACGCCGCCGATGTCGCGGCCGACCCGGGCGCTGCCGTCCGCGAGAATGCCGACGATGCTGTAGGTCCGGCGTGGATCGCGCATCATGGCGCGAATGAAGAGGTCGGCACCCTCGCGTGCACCAATCAGGAGAATCGTCACCCGCGCATAGGTCGCAGTCTCGAAGACATGGTCGAGGCCGTGATCCTTGAACAGGCGGTAGGCAAAGCGCGGTCCGCCCAGCAGCGCGATCAGCATCAGCCAGTTGATGCCGACCAGCGAACGCGGCATGTCGGCAAGCCGCGTGATGAGGAACATAACCGGAAAGTAAATGAGGATGACCAGCGTCGCCGCGCGCAGCACGGCGAGCAGGTCCGGCAGTGAGGCAAACCGCCAAATGCCGCGGTAGAGCCCGCCCCAATAAAACACGCAAGCCGCGACGGCGGTGAAGCCGAGATCGTATGAAAGCAACAACTTGGGCGCGTAAAAACCGATCTCGCCGCCCACCCGCAGGTAGAGCGACAAGATGAACGACAGCCCCGCCATCACGAGGTCGTGGGCGAAGGCGGCGGATGCGCGGCTGGCAAGCTTCATGAAGCAACTTCCTTGGGCCGGCAAACCCTAGAAAAGACAGGGGAAAGCGGCAAGCGCGAATGTCGCCGGGCCCCCTGAACCTGCCGTGCATGGACGGGCGAGCAGCTATGCGGCGCCGATGTCACGGAGTTTAACATTCACTAAAGAGATTTCCCGTTACTGTGGAGTTCGATCACAAGCGAGTGACCAGAGCCTGAGGGGCACATTGGAATATCATGGCTAACGCCGCCAATCGCTATTTGAAGCCGATGCTGACGGCGGGGTCTTCGCGCGTCTTCAATATCAATGAGGTCTATCGCAAGCTGACGGCGGAAGAGGTCGAGGACCGGTTCCTGTTCAAGAACCAGCAGATGCATTCGCTGATCGTGATCAAGGAAGCGCTGACGCCCGACCGCGACGAGCCGCATCCGGACAAGGCCGGCGTCGGAACCAAGCTCTATTTCCCCTACAACATGGCGAATGTTTACGAGGGCGGCCGCTCGGCGATGCTGCACAGCGCCAACCTCGCCGACGTCCTGCACGATCAACTCGGCCTGCACGGCGAAAAGCTCGACGACGAAACCAGCATTAACGACATCAAGGTCCTGCGGGTCCTCGATCGCCTGCCGTCGCTCGACGGATTCCTGATGAGCGACGCGCTCGAACTCGAAGGGTTCGTGCCGAACGAACGCTATTTCGAGATTACCCCGGCGGAACGCTTCGCGATTCAGGAGTACATCCGCAACAAGATCGAGCCGCTGGTGCGCGCCGCCTATGCCGGTCAGCAAGGCATCCGCAGCAAGGTGTCGCAGCTGGTCGACAAGATCTGGGAGGCCAAGGATATGGACTCCCTCCAGCATTTCATTCGCGCCTTTCACTTTCCGGTCGATGAAGCGCCGCAGATTTTCGCCGCGTGGAAGGGGATCAACTACTACAGTTTCGAATATCTCCGGACCAAGGCAAAGCGCGAGGAATACGCGCTCTGGCTGAAAGACGGCGCGGTGCCGCGCGATCTGGTCCCGAAGAACGTGATGTCCCATGTCGAGGCGCTCCGCCGCCACACCATCGAGCGGCTCCGCGATCATTGGCGCGAAGTCGAGGGCATCATCCGGGAATACGACAAAGTCTATACGCAATTCGTCGAGGCCGAGAATGTCGGCCCGTTCGTCAAATTCCTGCGCAATGCCAAGGAGGCCTATTGGCGTCTCGGCGACGCGCTCAGCAAGATCAGCCATGCGATCAATTGCTGGGAACATGTGACGAGCGTCCATAGCGGCCGGCGCCTACCCTGCGACCGTCTCGCCTATCTGCTTGAAATGTCCGGCACGATCCTGGCCGCGAAAGCGGCGGTCCGCGGTGATTCGATTAACGCGGCTTGATCGTTCGGGTCTAACGGGGCACGGCAACTGGGGAATTGTGAATTCGTGGCGACAACAGCGATCTTCGATAAACGCAGCAAGCTCATCATGTCGGTCGATGACACGCCCGAAATTCTGACGATGATCAAGGAGATCGTCGTCGGCGCGGGCTATAACTTCGTCGGCGCGCGGAACGCCGAGCATTGCATGGAGCGCATCGTGATGGAGGCGCCGCACTTCATCCTTCTCGATGTGCAGATGCCCGACAAAGATGGTTTCGAGTTGTGCCGGGAGCTTCGCGCGCGCGACGCATCGAGCCGGACGCCGATCACCTTCCTGACCGCGCGCAAGAGCGAACAGGACGTTCGCAAGGCCGTTGCGGTCGGCGGCGATGGCTTCATCACCAAGCCGTTCACCGTGAAGACGCTGCTGCGCCACATCGACCACTGGGCCTTCCGCAGCAGCCCGAACGCGTTACGCAGCAGTCTTGCGCAGGCGGAAGCGTCGCGTCCCGCGGTCGCGCGCGCCGGCTAACGCCACAAGGCCTTCAGACACCGGGTTGGTGAGATTCGAAAGCGACTCCGCTAGGGGAGTCCTTTCGCGGTTTCGACATTGGCGCCTTCCAGCTTTGCGCCGTCGATCCGGGCACCGGTAAAATTGGCGTTGTCGAGCCGAGCGCCGCTCAGGTCGGCATTCGTCAAATCCGCTTTCGAGAAATCGGCGCCGACGAGATTCGCGCGCTGGAGATTGGCGCCCGTCAGCTTCGCGCTGACGAATCTTGCCCGTTCCAGATTCGAGGGTAGCTCTCGACCGCCACCGCCGATCACCTTCAACGGGCTGAGATTGGCGCCGGTGAGATCGGCCTCGTGGAGATGCGTGCGGAACATTTTAGCGCCGCGCAGATCGGCGCCGACGAGCACGACCTTCCGCAGATCGGCCATCGAGAAATCGGCCATCGCGAGAAGGGCGCGGCTGAGTTTCGTTTCGTTGAGCTTCGCCAGGCTCGCGGTGGCAAGCCCGAGTTCCACGCCTTCAAGCAGCTTTCCGCTCAGATCGAGTTTGCGGAGATCCGCGCGGCGGCCTTCCTTGCCGCCGCTTGCCTGCCAGAGGGCATGGAGTTTGATCGCTTCGGCCAGTTGGTCGTCGGTCCACGTCGCGTATTCTGCCTTGAGCGTGTTGCGGAACTGGGATTTTTCCAACACGCCGGCATCGAGCACCGCGCCGCTGACATTGGCGCCCTCGAATTCTGCGCCGCTCAGTTTGGCGCTGATCAGCACCGCGCCTTCGAGGTTCACGCCCTGAAATTTCGCGGTGGCGAGATTGGCACCCTCGAGGACGGCGCCGGTGAAATTGGAGTTGCGGACATCCGCCCCTTCCAAATTCACGTTCCGCATCACCGCGTCGGTGAAATCCGACTGCATCACGACGGCATCTTCGAGCTTCGCGCCTGACATGTCGACGCCGTGCGCCTGGATCGCGCTGAGGTCGGTCCGCCGTCGTCTTCCGCTCATCGACGAGGCATCATCCGAATCGAGATTCGCCTGGGTCAGATTGGCGCGTGCGAGAATCGCGCCGTTGAGCTGCGCGCCGCGGAAGATGGCGCCGCGCAAATCGGCTTCGGTCAAATCGGCGCCGTTGAGGATGGCGCCGCTGAGATCCGCGGCAAAGAGCCGGGTACCCATGAACATCGTTTTGACGAGAATGGCGCGTTGCAGATTGATGCGCGTCAGGTCGGCTTTCGAGAAATCCCGACCGCTCAGATCACGCTCGGACAGATCGTAGTCCACCAACAACAGTTTGCCGGCTCCGGCACTGCCGGCGAGATAGGCGGCATGAATCTCCAGCGCGCCGTCGAGTTCCTTCATTTCCGGGCGCGGCGCTCGCTCCGATTTGTTGCTCGGTGTTCTGCCGCGCTGTGGCGCAATGTTCGCCATCTTCCTCCGAAATCGTTCGTGAACGGCAGGCCGAAACGGGCTTCGTCGATGTCGAAATTGCGAGCTTTACTCAATGCGCCGCAAAGGGAATCACGTGAATCGTATAAGGGCGATCGCCTCGCTTTGCGAATGCCCCCAATTCTAGATACCTATGTTTTAATACACTGAACAGGATTTGGCGGCAAGATCGATCCGCGCCGAGAAACCGGTCATCCGTGGCGCGCTCAGCCCAGCGCAGCCAGCAGATCGCGATAGACGGCGACGGTCGCGGCACCAATCGCCGCATCCGAAAATCCCGTCTCGACCAGCGTGCGTCCGGCTTCGGCCAGATGGCGGCGTCGCGACTCATCGATCGCGAGGGCCTTGAGCGCCGCGGCGAGCGCGGTCACGTCGGCGGCCGGCACGAGTATCGCGTTGAGGCCGTCGCGCGCGATGTCGCGTGTGCCGGGTACGTCGGTTGCAACGATGGCGCGTCCCGCCGCTGCGGCTTCGAGCAAGGTCTTGGGCAGGCCTTCGCCGCCATGCGAGGCCAGCGCGGCGATATGCGCCTGCGTCCAGACCCGGCGCACGTCCTCGACATGGCCGAGCCAGGTGACGCCCTTGCGCGAAGCCCAATCGCGCAGTGTCGCCTCGTCGAGCGTGCTTGGATTGGCCGGATCGGGGCGTCCCGCGAGGACAAGGCGAAGGTCGGTGCCGTCGCGCTGCACGATCTGCTGCGCGGCGACCAGGTCGGCCACGCCCTTGATCGCGATCATGCGTCCGACATACGCGGCGACCACGGGTGGTGTCGGCGGCTCGGCGATCGGCTGAAAGTAATCGAGATCGATACCGGAACCGGGAATGACTACGACGCGCGCGCCGGCGGCCGGCTTCAGCGCCGCGATCCCGCGCCGGTCGTCGTCGTTCTGGACGATGACGCGGCAATGACGGCGGAGCAGGAGCAGCGGCCACAACAGCCGCGCGAGGCCGCCGATGATCCGTGCGTGTCGGCTCGCGCTGGTGCCGACATAGCCGACGCCGGCGATGATGCTGACCACGGCCGGCACGCGCGCGAGAAGGGCCGCGACGCCGCCGAGGAGCGCGGCCTTTTGGGCGACGTGATGGACGATGAGAGGCCGCTCGCGCCGATAGAGGCGATAGACCTCGGCGATTGCGGCAAGCGAAGCGAAAGGCCCGAGTTGCTCGCGCCGCCAGCGCAACGGATGAAGCGCGAAACCTTCGGCGCGAATGCGGTCGCCGTGGGCCTGCACGCGCGTTGCCACGGCGACGGCGAAACCGGCATCGCGCGCCGCGCGTGCCATCGGCAGGCGGTGCGACCAGAAATACCAATCCTCGGTGACGAGGAAGATGAGCTTCTTTTCCGCCTGGCTCATCGCGTCAGGCGCGGCGCATCCAGAACGAGGCGCCATGCGTCATGCGGCCCGATCGCGACAGCCAGTAGACCGGCAGGAGCGGCTCCCACGCCGTGCCGCCGAGCAGCAATCCCGCCAGCACATATTGCTCGTTGTAGTTTCGCGACGAGAACAGCGCGTCGTATTCGTAGGGCAGCATGATGTCGTGGACATGCACGATCACCCCCGGCTTCAGACGCGGCAGGACTTCGAGAAAGAGAAACGGCACGTCGGTGCCGTTGAATGCGTAATGCGATCCGTCGATGAACAGGATGTCGCCGGCGTCGAGCTGGCCGACGAGCGTGGCGGCGTCGCTCTCGAGCACCGAGCGGCGGATCACGCTGTCGGCGACCTCGTCGATTTCGCGCCGCGGCGCCGGATCGATGCAATCGATGCGAAGATCGACACCGCCGTCGCGCGCGGCGCGGCGCATGATATGGGTGCTGTTGCCGCTGCCGATCTCGATGACGTGCTTCGGGCGCATCGCCTTGATCATGGCGTAAGCGGCCTCGGCGTCGCCGCCGGCGAAGAACGGATTGGCCGCAAGCGGCCCGAGTGTCTTTCGCGCCTGTTCCATATGCGGCGCGAGAATTTGCAGCAGCAATTCGATTGCCGGCCGCGCCGCCTCGAACCGGTCGAGCAACGGCTGCATCACATGATTGCCGGAACGCGGCTTCAGCATGTCGACGGGCCGGATCTGCACCAGCAGATAGGAGCGCGCGCGGGTGGCGAGCTTGCGGATCGCGGTGAGGCGGGTCTTGAGATCGAGATCGGGGAAGGACATCGTTGGCGTCACTATAGCGGTTGCGGCTGGGATTGCGCGCGGGCGCGTCGGCCGAGTTGCGCGAGCAGGATCGCGGTCGCGATCAGCGCGAGGGTCAACGCGGGCACCGGCCAGAACACGGCCAGTCCGGCCAGGATGATCAGCGCGATATTGCCGCCGGCAATGAGCCGCACGACCGCGCCGTGATCGCCGTCGGTACCGAGGGCCCGCTGATAATAGTGCTGGCGATGGGCCTGCCAGAAACGTTCGCGCCGCAAGAGGCGCCGCGCGAGGGTGATGGTCGCATCGGCGAGATAATAGAGCGGCAGGATCAATGCCGGTGCCCATTGGCCGCTCGCGGCGAGGGCCAACAGCAACCAGCCCAGGAGGAAGCCGAGCGGGACGCTGCCGACATCGCCGAGAAAAATTTGCGCCGGCGGTCGGTTCCAGCGCAGAAAACCAAGCGCGCCGGCGGCCATCACGAGCGCCAGCATCGTCGTGGCGTCGTCGGGTACGTCGATGAGCTGCGCGACGACCATAATGCCGAGCGCGAGCGCGATCGTTTCGACGCAGGTAATCGCGTCGATCCCGTCCATGAAATTATAAAGATTGAGGAACCACACCCAGAGCAACGCAGTCGCGACCCGATCGGCGAGCGGCGGCAGCAGGCCCTGAAACACCGGCGTGTCCGGCAGGAAGCAGACGCCCGCGCTTGCCGCGACGACATGCGCCAGAAGACGCCAGCCGACGCTCAAGCCGCCGCGATCGTCCTGCCACGAGAGAAGGGCCAAGGCGCCGGCGATCCCGGCGATGCCGACCGTGCCGGCGGGCGCGAAGCCCTCGGCGGCCAGCATGACCCAGGCGAACAGCGCCAGCGGAATGACGGCGAGGCCGCCGCCGCGCGGCACCGGAACCTGATGGGAAGAGCGCTCGACCGGATGATCGAAAATGGCGCGGCGACGCAACCATGCGAGAACGATTCCGCCCAGCCACGCGGTGCCGGCCAAAACGGCAAGCGGCACCAAGACCCACCCCCAGAGACTCTCCATCCGCGGGGTGTATGCCCCCGACAGCCCCGATGCAACGCCGGTAATCGCTTCGGCGGTTACGGGCGTATCAGTCCGGCGAGCCGGGAAGCCACAGGACCCGGTTGTCGCCCATGTCGTTGCGGCACAGCGTGACCTGCTCGCTCGCGCCGCCATTGGGAGTTTGGACGTGCTGTTGCAGGTCGCGGCATGGCAAGCCGCGATGCGAGCGATAGATGTTTCGGACCGGCACGACGGAACCGCCTGCGGCGGGGTGGCCTTGCGCGTCTTCGGATTCCCAGGCGATGGCCTTGCCGGTCGGGGCGGCGGTGGCGTTCAGGCTGGCCAAAGCCAGGCTCTGGCGCGCGGCGCCGTCGAGCGACTCGCGAAACGACGTGCCGACCATCTGATCGGCGATATCGGGTGCGATCAGTTGCGCGACGGGCTCGCCAAGGGGATTGGGATAGGACGCGTTGGCGCGGACCGTGACCGGTGGCGGAAGGCGATCGATGAGAACGCCCAGCAGACCCGGCGGGTCGGGGCGCGCGGGTATCTGGATCGATTGCAGATCGGATGGAAGGATGCCCGCCGAAGGCTGCCCGGAGCAGGCGGCCAACGCGATAAGGCCGAGCAGCGCCGCGCCGCGCGTCGCGCTATGATGGCGTCGATGCATGTTCGTGGCGTCCTTGTTTTGATCGGTCTGTGTCTCGTGCCGGGTTCGGCGCGTGCGCAATTCTATGATCTCGACGGGGTCTATCGCTGCGTCACCGTGCCCGATACGCCTGCCTGCAAAGTGGCCGGCGATCCGCCGCCGCCACCCTTGCCGCCACCCCCGCCGGCGCCGCCCAGCGTCGACGAAATCATCGGTCACATCCGCGCGCAGAAGCTCAGCGCCGACGATATGAAGTTGCTGACGGCCAAGGCCGCGGCCAAGGAACCGCGCGCGGTCGAGGCGTTGGCGTGGTGTGCGCTCAACGGAATCGGCATGGCGGCCGATCCGGTCACCGCCTTCGTTCTCTACGGCCAGGCGGCACAGCTCGGCGTCCCGACCGCCGTCGCCAATCAGGCGGCGATTTTCGAGGGCCGGCTCACGGCCGAGCAGCGCCAGCAGGTTCTGCTGCGCCAACAAACCCAATGAATGCCTGATCGAAAACGCGGTCATGCCCGCTCGCCCGGAGCCGAGGTTTAAAATCTCCAGCGATTCTCGGACAAGCGAATGAACGGGTCGTTAACCGAAATACGATTCTTAACCAAACTTTCAGCACTTCACCGCGCTGCACAGCCGGGATTTGAGGGCCTGAAGGTCGCCCTGATGGGATTTGATGCCGTCGAGGATGTCGGGGTGGGCCATCGCGTAGTTGCGGGCCTGATCGAGCGCGCTATGCGCCATGTCCTGTGCCTGCGACTGGTAACGCGCGGCGGTTGCGCCCGAGAAGGCGCCGAATCCGAGGGTCGAGGAATCGTCGAGGAACATTTCGCCCATGTAAATCGGCGCGGCCATCAGCAGCAGCGCAATCACGAAAGCCTTCATCGTCCGTCTCCATCGCCGAAACGCGTTCGCAACGTTGCGCTTGCGTCCTGACGGTTGGGTTGCAAGCATCGCGCCAGGGACGAACGACGCGGTATTCCGCCGCTTGCGGCGAGCGGGCGTCGTCGACTGTCAATTCGGCCGACAGGTTGATCGAGGCGACGCGGGAATGGCTCAGGACGAACGCGACAAGGCGTGGCGCGCCTATTACGACGGTGTCGCCGGACGGCCGCCGCGGCCGACCTTGATCGAGGCGCTCGATCGGTTCGGTTCTAACCCGGGGCGGGCGGTGGATCTCGGCTGCGGCGACGGGCGCGACACGATCGAGCTGCTGCGGCGCGGCTGGTTGGTCACCGCGATCGACGCGGAACCCGAAGCGCTCGCGCGCCTCGTCGCCCGAGCAGACCTTCCGCCGGACGGCGTGCTTTCGACACGGTGCACGCGGTTCGAGGAGGCGGTCTGGCCAATCGGCGATCTGGTCAATGCGAGTTTTGTATTGCCGCTCTGTCCGCCGGCGATGTTTCCGGCGTTATGGACGAAGATCGCGGACTCGCTCCGGCCCGGCGGGCGATTCGCCGGACAATTTTATGGTCCGCGTGACGGTTGGGCCGACGATGCCGCGATGACGATCGTGACCGAAGCGCAAGCGCGCGGGTTACTCGACGCTTATGCGATCGAGCGGTTCACCGAAGAGGAAACCGACTCCGTGACGCCGCGCGGCAAGCCGAAGCACTGGCACATTTTTCACGTCGTCGCGCGCAAACGATGATCGCTCTCAGTGATAGTGATGGCCCCAACCGCGGCCGCGGTAACCGCCGCCGCCGCCGATGACGATGCCAACCCCGCCGCCATAGACCGGCGGCGCGTAGTAATAAGGAGCGGGAGGCGCCGCGTAGACCGGTGCGGGCGCGTAGACGGGCGCCGCGGGCGCTGCCGCATAATAACTGCCGTCATAGCCGGGGGCGCTGCCATAGTAAGGCGCCGGATAAGCGACGCATCCGGCAAGGCCGGCGGAAGCGGCGGCGACGACCAGCGCGCGTTTCACAATGTTGAAACCGATACTCACGTTAAGTCTCCTTGATTCGTGCCCGCAATCGCGCGATCAATGATTGTCCGGCCTGTCACAACGGTGCGGCACAGGCGTTTCTTCCATGTCACGCGAAACTGCCGGGCGTTGCGCTCATTCTTGCGTCGCGCCTAACCCTCAGTGGTGGTCGCCGCCATGATCGCCGTGGTCGCCGCCGCGATCACCACCATGGTCGCCACCGCCATGACCGCCGCCTTCGATCACAACGGTGCCGGAAATCGGCGCGCCGTAATAGCCGGGCGCATAACCGGGTGCCGGATAGGCGACGCAACCCGCAAGTCCGGCGACCGCGATGGCAATCACGGCGGCCTGCCGCAAAATTCTCGAGCCGATCTGCATGTTCGTTCTCCTGGGTTCCGGCAGGCTGCGTCCGGAAATCCGGCGCGGCATGATCGTTCCTCGGGTCTACAACGGTGACACACACGCTTTGTTCAATCGTGATTGTTCGATCCTCAACGAACCATGTTTCCGCCTTAATCGGCTGGCTCCGTTTCCCTGACCTGTGGTAGGAAGGTGAGAGAGACGGGTAAAAAATGTTCGGGGGAATATCGATGCCACACATCTTCATGCGAAACGCCGTCATCGTTATCGCCGCGCTGGGTTTCGCCGGGCTCGGCGCCGGATCGGCATTTGCCGAAACGCCGCTCGAGCGCGGCACCTATCTGATGAACAGCATCGTCGCCTGCGGCAATTGCCACACGCCCAAGGGACCCGACGGCAAGGCGCTTGCCGGCAAGGAACTGTCCGGCGGCGATCCGATCGATTCGCCGGTGTTCCACGCGATGCCGGCCAACATCACGCCCGACAAGGATACCGGGATCGGCAAGTGGACCGACGATCAGATCGTCGCGGCCATTCGCGAAGGCAAACGTCCCGACGGCACGATCATCGGTCCGCCGATGCCCATCCCGTTTTATCGCGCGATGTCCGATACCGACGTCCATGCGATCGTCGCCTATCTGCGCAGCGTGAAGCCGATCGCCAATCCGATCGCGAAATCGACCTATAAGATTCCGCTGCCGCCGGCCTATGGCCCGCCGGTCACGCATGTCGCGGATGTGCCGCGCACCGATCATGTCGCGTATGGTCGCTATCTCGCGACCGGCCTCGGCCATTGCATGGATTGTCACACTCCGGCGGTTGCCGGTCGCGCCGACATGACGAAGATCGGCGCCGGCGGGAACGTGTTCGGCTCGCCCAATGGCGGCACGATCCTCTCCGCCAATCTCACCCCCGGCAATCCGAACGGCGTCGCCGCCTGGACCAATCAGCAGGTCAAAGATGCGATCACCAAGGGTACCCGTCCGGATCGGCCGCTGGTCCGCCTGATGGCGTTCGACTGGTACAAGAACATGAGCAACGGCGATCTCAACGATCTCGTCGCGTTCCTGCGTTCGCTGAAGCCGGTGAAAAGCCCCTAAGCGGCGTCGAAGCCGAAGCGGGTTCCCGCTCCGGCTTCGAGCCCGTTATTGCTGCGCGCCGCGGCTGGCGTTGCCCGAATCATTGCCGCGCTGGCTCGCGTTATTCGCGGGCTTGCAATCGACGACGCCGACGGCACATTCGGTGCCGCCCTGGATGCCGACCGGCTTGCCGGCGGGCATCTGGCTTTGCTGGGTCGTTGTGGTGTTTTGGCCGGCGGACGATGAATTGGCGGGCGTCTTCATCGATCCGTCCGCGCTGCCGTTGCAGTTGCGCAAAGCGTCCGAACAATTGTTCGAGTTTTCGTTCGCCAACGGCGCCGCCGATTGGGCGAAAGCGCCGGTTGCGGCGGTCAAAGCAATAATCGACACGAGGGCAAATAATTTCATGACGTCCTCCGATAATCGGGGGCACGTCTTTCGTGCGCCCGCGACGGTAACCTGTCGCGCGGTAACGATGGCCGATAGGCTCGGATACTACTTACGAAATCAGGCGGGAAATGCGGCACGATAAAGGCCGCATCGCGTGGGACGTATTCAGGCGTTCATTCCCATCACGTCCAGTTCCTCCTGGCGAAGGGCCTGAGGGTCGGGTGTGCCGAACGGGGTCACGGGTTGTCCGCCGGCGAGCAATTCCAGCTCGCGCCGCCACATCCGGCGGAGCATCACCAGCGCGGCGTCCGATCGACCCAGTTGTTCCCTCGAACGGTCCTCGATCTTTCCCTGGCCGCAGATCGACACGCCGTCCTGGATACGGACGATATTCGGGTGTTTCGCGACGTCTTCCCAACTCTTGCGACCGGCAAGGATCGCCTCGATTTCCTCGTGGATCGGCGTGCCTTCGGGACGCTCCCGTCGCTTCGTGTGGTAGACCATGATGATGAAGTGAAGATGACTCTCGTCGTCGATCGGCACGTACCAGAAGAGCGCCTTGAACCAGAACGGCTTGTCGTCTCGCGCCGTGCGTAGCGGGTGTGCGAGGAAGCACTGGTTCGGCATGGTGAAGTGAATTTTATCGGTGTGCTCGCCGCGCTCCTGGAATTGCGTGAGCCCAAAGGGCGTTTCCTCTGCCCAGGTTTTGGTGGGGACAAACGGCCTCGCGGCGGTGTTCACCAGGTGATCTCGGTGCGCGAAATTCACATGGACGTCGTCCATGATGTTCTCGGCGCTCTGGAAATAGTTGCAGGGGATCATCTCGGCCGACGCGGAGACCGTCCAGCCTTCGCGAGCGCCGTCTTCCAGGCCCGGCAGCGGACGAAAGGCCGGAGGCTCGCCTTCGCCGAAATAAGCGAAGATGAGGCCATGCGCTTCATGCGTGGGATAGGAGGCGAGTTTGCGCACCCGGTCGCAGAAAGGTTTCGGCTCGGCCGGCTGCTCGACACAGTGTCCTGACTCGTCGAAGCGCCAACCGTGATACCGGCAGCGAATGGTTTCCCCTTCGATCCAGCCGATGTGCAGACGGGTCAGTCGATGCGGGCATTCATTGGTGATGACGTGAGCCGTTCCGCTTTCCCCGCGATAGAGCGCGAGATCCTCGCCGAGGATCCGGATCGGAACGATCTTTCCCGGGGAGAGCTGCGCGGTGACATAGACGGGTTGCCAGAAGCTTCGAAGGTAGCGCCCGGCCAGCGTGCCCGGACCCGTGTGCACGAAGTCGCCGGCCTGTTCAACGGTACGGTCACGCGTGGCGTTCGCATCGGTGGTCGTCGTCATTTTCCGTCTCCGTCAACGTGTGTCGTGAGTTTGGACGTTTTGACCCACTTTTGTGCACCATTCTACACCAAACCGCATCACGCGCTCATGCCGGGTCGGCATGACGCGCTTGCGCCCCCGTTCTCCGGTCCGGTGTGCGGCGCTTGCGGTGACGCCGGGCGATTCACGCATTGCCGACGGCGGCGAACTGGCGATAATCTGATGGCGACACACCGTGCGAGAGGCGCCCATGGCTGAAATTCTCGGGATCGGAACGACGCATCAACCCAGTCTGGTGGGCACGGATGAAGCGGTTGCCGCGACGTGGCAGCGCATCATCAATGCGCCACGCATCGATCCGAAATGGCGCGACCGGAAGAACTGGCCGCCGGGCATGCTCGACGAAGTCGGTAACGACATGGGCTTCGCGGCGGGCCAACGCTTTCGCGCGCGGCTCTGGGCGAATTTCCGCAAGCAGCGTCAGATCATCGACGAGTTCAAGCCCGACTTCATCGTCATCATCGCCGACGACCAGTACGAGAATTTCAAGGAAACCATCATCCCGCCCTTCTGCGTCTATGGGCTCGACGACGATTTCGAGCAGGAAGTGTGGAATCACGGCTTCATGGCCAAGAATCCCAATTACTGGGGCGAACCCCATGACATGAAGCTGAAGCTCCACGGCCATCGCGAGGGCGCCAAGACGCTCACCACGGGCCTGATCAACCGCGGCGTCGCGATGCCCTATGCCTACAAGCTTCTCCATTCGCCGATCCTCGCGCACGGCTTCAACTACACCGTGGAATATCTCGACTGCGACCGGAAAGGTTTCGCGCATCCGATCGTGCCGTTTCATGTCAACTGCTACGGCAGCGCGGTGATCAGCGCCAACGGCGCTTTCGCCCATCTCTTCAAGGAGCCCGAGCAGGTGGGCCTGCCCGACCCGCCGGGCCCCAACCCCGCGCTCTGCTACGAGGTCGGCGCCCGCATGGCGGAGGTTCTGGCGGAAAGCCCCTATCGCGTCGTCATCATGGCGTCGTCGAGCTGGTCGCATTGCTTTCTCTCGACCAACACGGGCTACGTCCTCCCGGATTTCGATGAAGACCGGAAGATGCTCGCGGCGCTCGAGAAGGGCGATTACGAGACGTGGCGCAAGCGAACGATCGAGGAAGTCGAGGCGGCCGGTCACCACGAATTGCTGAACTGGCACGTGCTGGCGGGCGCGATGGGCGCGCTGAAACGCAAGCCGGTGATCCTCGACTACTTCGAGACCTTCATCTTCCAGTCCGACAAATGTTTTGCGGTTTTCCCGCCGGAGTGATCGAGACGGCTGGGCGATTAGGATCGCGCGTCCATCGACGCATAACGTAAGAGGCGTTGGTGGAGGTGTCTTTAGGTTCCGACTTGCCTAGCAGAAGAGGCTAGCGCTGAACTGTACGCGCACGACACCCGTTCCGATTCCGCTTTGCATTTTGACTAGCCATGCCTTCGCAGCTCTCTGGGTCTGCGCGCCTGAAAGCGACTCGTGGGAGTTTGACGCTGACCCAGAGCGGTTTGATTCGGACGACTCGACTTTCTTCTTGGTGGTCCACTGATTAAGGGCGATTTTCGTACACTTTACAATTGCCGCATCGCTTACGATCACACGACATGGTATATGAATGGGCCCATAGTTGAGAGCGGCCATTGACCACTCATACGCGCATCTTATTTCTCGGTCCTACAGGTGTCGATAAATCTGCCGTTGCAAAACGGCTGAGCGACTTCGTTGGTAAGAGTTGGGGGCAATCGTTTCGCTACGTAGATTTCGAAAAGGATTTTCTCAAAAAGCACATTGCGAGTCAGGGCAATACTTGGACGAGGTTTCTAGCGGCAGACCTAAGGGTACAGTCTTCGATTTGGCATACGGCTTGGGAAGAGTTCAGCAAGACGCTAGGCACGGAAATTACCGTTCTTGGACTTCACGCGACCTACGTCAGCGCGATTATGGGGTTGCGCTGCCCTATTCACATTCCGGACATCTGCGGGTCATTCAAGCCGACGTTGATCGTTTCGCTCATAGACGACGTTCAAAATATGTGGAGACGCACCGAGGAGAGAGCTGCAGGTAGAGATTCGGCCGGGAGGCCCACGTTTGAGCAACTACTTAGTGCGAGACGCGCGGAACAAATTTTGGGAGATATGATCGTCACTCATTCGCAGTCCGGAAGCGCGCGCCACGTAGTCTGCGCGACAGGGAACGCTTTAGTTTCGCTCGCGAATTTGGTCATTTTCGACGCGGACGTTACATATATGTCCTTTCCCATTTCGGTGCCGATGAACATGGCGGACGCTGGAGACGCTAGCTTCATGAAATTGATCAACCATGCTCACCAACTTGCGCTTCGCGAAATGCACAGAGAGCGTATGCGTGCTTTCATTACGCCGCTGTCAATAGATGAGTTGCCGTTACTCAAGTTGAAGCAGGGAGCGGATGGCAACGTTACATACGACTGCGCGACCGGCCGATGGAACCAGGATGAGCTGTGGGATGACGCAAATGCAGCAATTCTTCCAATGCTAAAGAACGGTTTCAAAATTCCGCATGGGGAGCAAATCCAGCCCGCCGCAGGGACGATGGGGACAGATGTTGGTTGGAGAGATCGACGGCTGGTGCTCCAGTCGAAATCGCTCGCAATTGTCTGCCCTAAGGATCCAGCGGCAGATCGAATTACTCGCGGGGTTAGGGACGAAATTGCAACTGCGGTTACAGTTGGTACTCCCTGTTTCTATTGGCAAAATCCGGAATGGGACAAGGGTGGGTATGTTCAATCCCAATTTCCTTCCGCAGGTTCCATGGGGCAGGGATTTACCGAATTGCTCGTCCAACGAGCTGATTCGCTGGAATCACTCATCTCCGCCAAGCCTTAGGGGTTAGTCATGAAGATTGCGATCACAATCCGCAAAGAGGATTTGGCAGAAATTAGGAATTTGTTGGAAGCGATAAAGTCGACGAAGGCTGATGTCACCGTCTTAGAGGCGCCGCATGGAATCGCGTACCAGTTTGCTTTCCCGATTGTGACGATCAGTTCAGCCGCAGGTCCGGATAGACATTTTGGATCTGAAGCTGTCGAAATTCTTCGCGGTCTTACAAAGACGGCGCATCCTGATTAGTTCGAGAAGATATCAGTCATGAGCATCAATAGATGTTCTTTGGTCAGGACAGAACTCCGCCAATAGTGAATATGTCCTATAACGCTTCTCCTGTCTTAGGCGCGATAGCGATGCTCTGCTGTTACGCAACTGCCTGCCACGCCTCATCACGTCAAAAGACGTTTTGTAGTGTCGCCTTCGTTGACTTGGCGAAGTGCTAGCCCACCCGTTAGCTGGGCCGAAGCTAAAAATGCCGTCTCAGAGAAACGACGTGAGTGATCGTGAAAACTGGTGCCGGATGAGGGGATTGAACCCCCGACCTTCGGTTTACAAAACCGCTGCTCTACCGCTGAGCTAATCCGGCGTCCTGAATGGGTCGGAACTTACACAGGACCGCCGCGTGATGCCATCCGCAACGCGGACCCTAGGCCGAAATATCGAGTGTCTGGCCGCGGTTGGGATCGCTCGAACCGCTTGGCGGTTTTGTCGGGTCGGGCGCTTTTTGCGCGCCGGGCGGCGGCTGAACCTTCGGGGTCGCCTGAGTCACGGACTGGCCGAACGGTAAAGCCACCGGCGGCCCGGCGCTGATCGACATGCCGTTACACATCGGAAGACCGTAACCGGGGTCGCTTAACGGCCGTTAAACATTAGCGACAATGCAAGGTAATCGGCGGGCTTCTGTTAGCGTTTTCTCAAAGCCGGCGGGCCTATCGTTTTTCCGGCCAATCATGCGGATCAAGTCACTCGACGCCGTGCGCGGCCTCGCCGCGCTGATGGTGGTGTTCCACCATTGCTATCTGATCGCGCTCGGCGCGACCGGCGAGCCGGACTCATGGCTGGCTTGGACCCCGTTCAACATGATCGTGCTCGGCCGGCCGAGCGTGATCCTGTTCTTCGTCCTGAGCGGCTATGTCCTGTCGTTGCCGTTCCTCGCCGAGGCGCAGCCCGGCTATGCCGGCTATCTCGTGAAGCGTATCTGCCGCATCTATCTTCCTTTTGTCGCGGCGATCGGCTTGTCGGCGCTGCTCTTCGCGGCGATCGCGCCGCAGCCGATTCCGGCGCTGGGTCCGTGGTTCAATCTCGCGTCGTGGAGCGAGCCGTTGAGTATCGATCTGCTCGCGCGCCATCTCGCGATGACCGGCCTGCCCGGCGACGTGACGCTCGACAACGTGATGTGGAGCCTCGTCTACGAGCTACGCATCTCGCTGATCTTTCCGCTGCTGGTGCTGCTGGTGCGGCGCTATCGCGAGAAAGCATTGGTCGCCACGGTGTTGAGCTATGGTGTCCTCGATTACGCCTGTGCTCATTTCGGCATCCATATCCCGTTCTATGGATCGGATTACGGCCTATCGCTGCTGGTGACCGCTTACTTCGTGGCGTTCTTCGTCATCGGCATCGCGCTCGCGATGTGGGCCGAGCTGATCAAGCGGCAGATCGCGCAGTGGCACAAGGGCACTATCGCGATCCTCTGGCTCGCCGCGATCATGGGCCTCGCCCAGCATTCCGATGTCGCCAACGGCATCGGCGCGGCTTTGGTCATCGCGCTGGTGGTGCAGGGCGGATGGGCCGCCGATCTCCTGAACCGTCCGGCGCTGCAATGGCTGGGGCGCGTGTCCTACAGCCTCTATCTCACCCATCTGCTGGTGCTGCTGGCGATGGTACATCTGCTCGACGGGATCGTTCCGCTGTGGATTACGCTGGTCGCGGTGCCGATCCTGTCGCTGGGTGTGGCCGCGCTGATGTATCGCTACGTCGAGGCGCCGTCGATCGCGCTCGGCCGGCGCTGGAGCGGACCGGCACGCAAAACCCTCGTTGTTACTGGGCAGGCCTAACGTGTCGGGCTGAGTTGTGCCGTGAGCGCCGGCGCCTGTGCGCGCGCGTGCACCCGATAGAGCGCGGCGGTCGGCGTCGCGGCGATGAAGTCGAGCCGGTCGGCGTAGAAGCCTTTGGGTTGAACCAACCGGTCTGCCGCCAGCACCAGTACATAGTCGAAGTTCTTTTGCCAGTCGGCGAGATAGGTCACCAGCATCGCGGTCGATGACGTCGTCGCGGGCGGATGATCCGACAACACGTCCGATGAGGGCGGCACGATGCGGTCTTCGCTGAGCTTGTCGTAAGGAGCCAGTGCGTGAAGCGGCTGCTTGGCGGCGGTGGTGAAGAGATGCGGATAGAAGGCGCCGCGCTCGACGATCATCGGCGCCGCGCTGTGACCGAAGCTTGCCTGATTGACGAAGAATTTCCAACGCACCGGCTCGACGACATTGGGACTGGCTTTCGGCGCGGTGACCACGAGCACGCGATCGAGCGCCTTCACCGGCTGAAGCACGGATTCGAGATCGGCGATGTTGGCGTTCTGTCCCTGCCACGTCGTCGCGATCACACCGACGCGCGTTGCAATCAGCGCGACGACGACGAAGGCCAGCGCGGCGATCTCGCGTCGCGCCAGTTTCCGCGGGGCGATGCCGGCGAAGAACAGGAACCCGGCGAGGACGGGAAAACGGATATCGATCCAGCCGGTTTCGGACAGCACGCTGGGGATGAACGGATAGAGCCCGAAAAGCGCCGCGGCGAGACCGGAAAGCCAGGAGAGACGCAGCCGACGTGTGATCGCAAGGATCGTAATGACCGTGGCGATGGCACCCAGAATCATCAGGTCGATATGGGTGTCATACGTCATGAAATCGGCGGCGGCGCCGATCGCCTTGGTCAGCGGGTCGAATTTGGTCAGCGACCACCACACGTTTTTGATCAGCACGAGCGGCGAACCGCCAGCGTCGCTGGCGATGCGTGTCTGCAGATAGAGCATCGCGACGGGAAGCACCGTCAAGGCGAGTTTCGCGGCGCGGCCAACGGTCGCGCCAACACGCCGCTCGCGCGCGATTTCGTTCAATTCGAAACAGCTGACGATGAGGAACAGGAACGCGACGCCGAAGAGATGGGTAAAGAAGGCGGGGATCGCGATCACCGCGACGGCGCCGCTCTGTTGCCAGAAGGGACGGTCTTTCAACCGGATCCAGCATGCGGCACCCAATAGGGCGAGGCCCGTGCCGACCATGAAGTTGAGAAACCCGGCGAGCAGGGTCGCGTTATAGACCGCGAGCGCTGAGACCAGCGGCCACCAGCTCCGCTTTTCGAAGACGGCGTCGTGGAGCGCGACGGTGCCGAGAACGGGCAGGATCAGCGCCAGCGCGATGAAGAGGCGGCCGGCGATATCGAGCGGCATGAGCTTCGCCAGCAACGGCACGACGGCATCCATGCCGAGATTGGGCACGATATGCCAATCGATCGCGTAGATCGAAGCGAGAGCGGGGTCGTGACCCGCCGCGAGCAGCACCCGCATCCGCGCGAGATGATTGGGATAGTCGAGGAGGGGCGGAATCGTCGTGAGGAAAAGTGGAGCGACAAGCGCCGCGAGCAGCACGGCGAGCGCGATGCGGCGCGGCCACATGGCGGTCAGCTTGCTTTCCAGAAGACGTAGCGGCGGGTCATGGCGTAGCTCCAGAAGAACATGACCGGCAGGCTCAACACTTTGGCGAGGAGCGCGGGCATCAGCGGCGCGAGCGCGGCGACGACCAGGGTCGAGATCAGGAGCGCCGAGAGGCTGACCATCAGGAAACGCGCGAATTGCTGGGGCAGGTCGCCGCGGATGTCGTTGAAGGTCCAGCGCCGGTTGAGAAAGAAGCTGAGCACGATGCCGGCGCCGTAGGACACGACATTGGCTTGTGTCGGCGCCATGCCGACCAGGACGGTGAGCGCGGCGAACAGGCTGACGTCGAGCGTCGTGTTGACGCCGCCGACGAGGGCGAAACGCAGGGGCCGGAGGATCATGATGCCATCAGCCGATGCTGTGGCGCCGACATCGCGGGCGCGACGGCGATGTTTCCCGCCACGCTGTCGACGACATAAAGCGGCCGGCGTTTCGTCTCCATGTACATGCGGCCGAGATACTCGCCGAACATGCCGAGGACGAGGAACTGCGTGCTGCCGATCAGGAGCATCATGGTCATCATGCTGGTCCAGCCGGCGACCGCTGAGCCCATCGCCCAGCTCAGCAGCGAATAGCCGATCATCGCCATGCTGGCGCAGCCCATGGCGACGCCGAGATAGGAGGCGAGCCGCAACGGCATGATCGAGAAGCCGGTGATCGCATCGAAGGCGAGGCGCAGCATCTTTGAGAAGGGATAGTTCGTGCTGCCGGCGAAACGCGCCTGGCGGTCATAGAGCAGCGGCACCTGTTTGAGGCCGATCCAGCTCACCATGCCGCGGATGAAGCGGGATTGTTCGGGCATCGAATTCAGGACGTCGAGCGCGCGTCGGCTCATCAGGCGGAAATCGCCGGTGTCGAGCGGAATGTCGATGTCGACCAGCTTGCGCAGGAGGCGATAGAAGATCGCCGCGGTCCAGGATTTGATCAGGGTCTCGCCCTCGCGCTTGCGGCGCTGGCCGTAGACGATCTCGGCGCCTTCATCCATCAGCGCCATCATTTGTTCCAGCAATTCGGGCGGGTCCTGCAGATCGGCGTCGATGATGAGGATGCGTTCGCCGCGACAGGCGTGAAGCCCGGCGGTCAATGCAATCTGATGGCCGTAATTGCGCGACAGGTTGATGGCGACGACGCGCGACTTATTGGCCGCGATGTTGCTCATCACGTTCCAGGTGCCGTCACGCGAGCCGTCATTGATAAGGACGATCTCGAACGAGGTGCCGACCGTGGTGATGCAGGCCTCTTCGACCAGGCGGCAGAATTCCGGCAGACCTTCTTCTTCGTTGAAGCAGGGAGCCACGACCGATAGGCGCGGCCGCATCTCGTTACGCTCGGAATTAACACTCGACATAATGCTTACCCCATCGGATCAATTCGTTTGATGCCAAAGGAGCAAAAGTGATGCCAATGGCGGTTTCGCAACGCTTTGCAATGAGGGCGCGACGCGGGCACGGTTAATTTGTAAGTATTACCGACGGCGGCGCGTGGCCGTGACGCCGCGTTGTATTAAGATGGCGGCTAAAGCTCGGGGGGACGGCGATGGGACAGCGACGCGTAAGTCTGGCGATCCTGGTTGCGGCAATCTGCGGATGGTCGGTTGGCGCCGCCGTCGCGGCCGACAAGATCGTCGCGGTTCGCTCGGGCATCGACATCGCCTTCGCGGCGCTCGAGGTCGGCGATGCCGCGAAGATCTGGCAAGGCCTCGATCTCGAATTGCAGGTGCTCGAAGTTCCCGGCACGCGGATCGAACAGGTCCTGACCTCGGGCGATGCGGATGTCGGGCTCGGCGCCGGGATCGCCTTGGGACAACGGGTGAAGGGCGTGCCGACGATCGGCGTCGCCTCGGTGGCGGGGCCGCCGAATAATTTCACCCTTCTCGTCAATGCCGACAGCCCGATCAAGACCATCGCCGACCTGAAGGGCAAAACCGTCGCGGTGACTACGGCGGGTTCGGTGACCGACTGGCTGGTACGCGAATTGTCGCGCCGTCAGGGCTGGGGCACCGACGGGATCAAGTCGGCGCCGCTCGGCGATGAAACCGCGCGGATGGCGGCGCTGCGGACGAAGAACGTCGATGCCGATCTCGGCAGCCTGATGCAGTCGTTCCAGTTCGCCGATAGCGGGCAGGGGCGCATCATCGTTTTCTTCGGCGACGTGGTGAAGGATTTCCAGACGCTCGTCCTGAAGGCGTCCGACAAATTCATCGAGCAGCATCCCGATCGGCTACAGCGCTTTCTCAAGGGCTGGTTCCAATCGGTCGCCTATATGAAGGCGCATCCCGATATCGGCGTGAAAGTCGTGTCCGACAGTTTCAAGATCGATCCGGTCGCGGTGGCCAAGGCCTATGAGGTCGAGATGAAAATGCTGTCCGACGACGGCACGTTCGACGTGGCCGGCATGGACGTGATCCGCCATTCCCTGGTCGAGCTGCATATCCTCGACACGCTGCCCGAGCGCAAGGACCTTTATACCGACCGCTTCGTGCCGGTGAAGTGGTGACGGAACTCGCGGGAAAAGTCGCGATCGTCACGGGTGGTAGCCGCGGCATCGGCGCGGCGATCGCCGAAACGCTCGCCCTGCGCGGCGCCGATATTGCCTTGATTGCCCGCACGGCGGACGTCCTCGCCGAAACCGCCGCGCATATCGGACGACACACGTCGCGTCGTGTCGTGGCTTTCCCTTGCGACCTGCGCGAACGCGCCAATGTGCAAACCATGGTCGCCGCCGTCGCCTCTGCGTTCGGCCACATCGACATTCTGGTGAACAACGCGGGCGCGACCAAGCACGGCAATCTGCTCGAGCGCGAGGATGCCGATTGGCTCGACGCCTATGACGCCAAGATCCACGCCTTCGTGCGGGTCACCCGCGCGTGCTGGCCGCATCTGAAAGTGGCGCGCGGTCATATCGTCAATATCGGCGGCGTGCTCGCGCACGCGCCCAATCCGAACGCGTTGATCGGCAGCACGCTTGCCGCGGCGGTGACGAGCCTCACCAAGGCGCTTGCCGAGTTCGGTCGTGCCGACGGCATCACCGTCAATGGCGTCAATCCCGGCCTGATCGAGACGGATCGTTTTCGCCAGCATCTGACCGAACTTGGCTGGCGGCACGATTTCTCGGTCGAGCAAGAAAAAGCGGCGCTGCTTCAGCGCCTCGGTATCGACCGGCTGGGCCAGGCACAGGATGTTGCCGACGTGGTCGCGCTCTTGTTATCCAACCAGACCGCCTATATTCGCGGCGCGATCATCGATGTCGATGGCGGCATGACCAAGAGTCTATGATGCAGGAAAAAACCGGAACGGCCGACGGGCAGGGCACGCATTATCCGCTGACGGGGCGCATGGAGCCGTCTTTCGCGCCGGTCTGGGATGTGTTCCGCAACAATTTCGAATTGGGCGAAGAACAGGGCGCCAGCGTCGCGATCATGATCGGCGACCGGCTCGTCGTCGATCTGTGGGGCGGGTTCGCCGATGCCGCTGGGACCAAGCCGTGGGCTGAGAACACGATCTGCAACGGCATGTCGGTCGGCAAAGCGCTCGCCGCGACTTGCCTCCATCTCCTGATCGACCAAGGCAAGGTCGGGCTCGACGAGCCGGTCGCGCGCTACTGGCCGGAATTCGCCGCCAACGGCAAAGAGGGTTTGCTGGTCCGCTGGGTGCTCGATCATCGCAGCGGCCTGCCGCTCCTGACCGACGATCTCTGGCCCGGCGCGATGTACGATTGGAAAGCGATGACCGAGGCGCTCGCGGCGCAGGCGCCGCTCTGGCCGCCCGGCAGGCAACCGGCCTATCACATCCGCACCTTCGGTTTCCTGGTCGGCGAGATCGTTCGCCGGGTGAGCGGCAAAAGTTTCGGCGCGTTCTTTCGCGACAATTTCGCCAAGCCCTTCGATATCGATTTCCAATTCGGCGTCGATCCGAAAGATTTTCCCCGCTGCGCCGAGTTCATCGCGCGGGCCGAGGGGGCGCCGCAGGATCCGAATTCGATGTTCGCGCGCGCCGGGCGGCAATGGCCCAATCCGCTCGACTACAACGCCGAGGTATTTCGCCGCGCCGAAATTCCTTCGTCCAACGGCCACGCCAATGCGCGTTCGACCGCGCGTTTCTATTCGATCCTCGCCAATGAAGGCATGTTCGGTGATACGCGCGTGCTGAGCGCCCAGGCCGTCGAGACCGCGCGCGCCGAACAATATTGGGCGAAGGAGGCGGTGATCGGGCGCACCAATCGCCAGGCGCTCGGCTTCCTGCTCAACTCGCCGCAATTCCCGATCGGCCCCGGCAATGCGTCGTTCGGACAATCGGGCATGGGCGGCGCGATGGGGTTCTGCGATCCGGACCGCCATATCGCCTTCGGCTATATCCAGAACAAGATGCACGCCGTCAGCAATATCGGCCCGCGGGTAATCCGCCTGATCGAGGCGCTCTACCGCTCGCTCTAGCGGGCCGCTCATCGCGCTTGCCTCGCGCGGCGTCACACTTCATTCTGTGGCTTCGATAAACAGGCGGCCCCGGCATCGACCGGAAAGGCTGCTCGAAAACAGGGAGTGAATGCGATGCTGACGCGCGGCATTTTCGCCAATCGATGGTGGATGGTGTTCGGTTCGGTGCTCGGCCTGATGGTCAACACCGGCGTGATCGAAGTCTTTACCTTCGCGGTCTTTCTGAAGCCGATTTCCGACGATCTCGGCGTCGACCGGGCGACGATCGCGCTCGCGGGCGTGGCCGGTTCACTCTTCGCCACCATTGCCACGCCGAGCTTCGGCAAGGCGATCGATTATTTCGGCCTGCGCGCCGTGCATCTGCCGATGATCGTGGTCTATGCCGCCGTCACGGCATCGCTGTCCTTGCTGCAACCGTCCTTCGCGATCTTCATCATTTTCTTCGCGTTGCGCGGCATCGCCGGCGCGGGTCAATCGCCGATCGCCTATTCCAAAGCCATCGCGGCCTGGTTCGACAAGGATCGCGGCCTGGCACTCGGCATCGCGATTGCGGGCGTCGGCCTTGGCGTCGCGATCATGCCCCAGATCGCGAGCTATCTCATCGCGCTCTATGGCTGGCGCATCGCCTTTATCGGCATGGGCGGCGCGATCCTGGTCTTCGGGTTCATCCCCGCGTTGTTGTTCGTGCGCGAGCCACCGACGAGTCCCGAGCGCAAGCTGAACGCCGGCGGCAGCGTCATCATCGGCGACAGCTTCGGCGAGGCGGTCAAGGGTTGGCGCTTCTGGGCGATGACCGTGGCGTTCTTCCTGGGCGTCGTTGCGGTCAACGGCACGCTGACGCAGGTCGTGGCGCTCTTGAGCGATCGTGGTTTCCCGCGCGAGGCGGCTGTCAGCGCCCTCTCGGTATCGGGCCTCGCGCTGCTGGCCGGCCGTATCGCCTCGGGCTGGTGCCTCGATCGGATTCACGGCCCCTATGTCGCGACCCTGTTCTTCACCTGCGCGGCGGTCGGCATCGCGTTGCTCGCCAGCGGCGGCACCGGTCCGATCCCTTATATCGGCACGGTGATGTGCGGGCTCGGCATCGGCGCCGAGGTCGATCTCATGGCGTTCTTCATCAGCCGCTATTTCGGCCTCAGGTCCTTCGGGGCGATCTACGGCACGCTGTTCGCGTTGTTTTCGCTCGGCAACGCCGTCGGCCCCTACCTGATGGGACGTTCCTTTGTCGACCTGCACTCTTATGTGCCGATGATGTGGTGCTTCGTCGTGATGCTCGGGGTGGCGTGCGGCTTGCTGTTGCCGCTCGGCCGGTATCGCTACGGCGTCAGCGACAACCAGATCGCGGGCGCGCTCGGCGAAGAGGCGGCATAAACCGCGAGGGACACGAAATTTCCCTGAACTTGCCGCAAAATCTCCCGGAACGCGCCGCCCGATAGAGTTCTTTTTCGAGCGACGCCTTCCGGGAGTTTATGTCATGGCCTTCGATTACGTCTTGGTGACGCCGCTGGTCGCGCTGATCGGCGGGATTTTGATTCTATTCATTCCGCGCCTGCTCAATCTGATCGTGGCGCTTTACCTGATCATCGTCGGTTTGACGGGGATTTGGCCGCACCTGGTTTTGCCGCACTGAGATGGGTTAGCGCATAAAGCGCGACGGCCGCCGCGTTCGAGACGTTGAGCGAGGCGAAATCGCCGCGCGTCGCGAGGCGGGCCACGAAATCGCAGGTCTCGCGGACCAGCCGCCGCAGCCCCGCGCCCTCGGCGCCGAGCACCAGCGCGATGCGGTCGGGCAGGTCGATCGATTCGAGCGCGGTATCGGCATCGCCGGCAAGACCGATAGACCAGAAGCCTTCCTCCTTCAGCCGATCGAGGCAGCGCGACAGATTGGTCACGCGCACCAGCGGCACCGATTCGAGCGCGCCCGAGGCCGCTTTGGCGAGCGACCCCGTGCCTTGCGGCGCGCCATGGTCGGGCACGATCACCGCGAGCGCGTTGAACGCCGCGGCCGAGCGCAGGATCGCGCCGACGTTATGCGGATCGGTTACCTGGTCGAGCAGCACGAGAACATGCGGCGCGCCGTCGTTCGGGATCGCCGCCAGCACCGTATCGAGATCGGGCTCTTCGAGAAGGGCGGCCTCGATCGCCATGCCCTGATGCACGGCGCCTTTTTCGATGATCGTTTCGAACGCCGCGCGATCCATCAGATCGGCGGCTTGCGGCACGGTGGCGCGCGCCCCGCGCAACAGCGTCGCGACTTCGTCGCCTGCTTCGCGGAGCGCAATCACCCGCGACACGCGCCGCGCCGGATTGGCCAGCGCCGCGGTTACCGCGTGGCGCCCGTGAATCCACTGGGTGGTGCGGGCAGGTCCGGGCGGGTTGGGGGTGCGGCCGCGGCGGTGATGATGAGCCATCCGGTCCTTTATTTGTGCTGCTTCAGCGGCGCCAGCGGCACGGTGCCGTCGGGCGTCGGTACCTGCGCGACGTTGAGGATCATCGAGATCATCGTGTAGTGGCCGCAAATGCCGATGAGGTCCATCACGCCGCGCGTGCCCCAGCGCAGGCGCACTTCGGTGAAGGCCTTGTCGCTGACCTGGTGAGTGCCGTTGAGTTCGATGCAGAAGACGTAAACCGCTGCCTGCTCGGGGGTGAGATTCTTCGGCGCCTCGCCCTTGCGGATCGCTTCGACGATGGCCGGGTCGATCTCGGCCTTCAGCGCGAGGCTGGAATGGGCATACCATTCGTATTGCGCGCCCCAGAAACGCCCCATGACGAGGGTCGCCAGTTCCTTCAGGTCGTCGGGCAGGACGTTGTGGAACCGGACATGCGCGCCGGTCGATTCGATCGCGCGCAGGATGCCGGGGCTGTGCAGCGCCGGCGAGAACGGCCCGCGCATCGAGCCGCGCGAGGACGCGACCTTTTGCGCCAGTTCGTTTTGCTCGTCGGTGTAGTCGTTCGGCGAAATCTCGGGAAAACGGCTCATGGGTCTCTCTCCTCGGCGATTTTTGTGGTTGGACGAAGTAGAGCAAATTCACCGCGAAATGCCACCCCGAATTAGCCTTGCTGGCAAAGCGCGTTTGCCCACAACGCGTTGACGGAATGCGGATAAACCTCTATCACGCGCCTCTCCGTTTTTTCGGCGCGGTGGGGTAGCCAAGCGGTCAAAGGCAACAGACTGTAAATCTGTCGACTCCGGTCTTCGAAGGTTCGAATCCTTCCCCCACCACCAGCCTTTCGAAATGGGCGGGTAAATAAAGCAAATCTGCCGTTTCGCGTACTAGCAGGTCATCGCCAATAATTGGCGGCAAATTGCAATGTACGCAGTATGACGAATTGCTCTGGCACGGCTTTGCTCTCGATCGGCTGGTTGGCGAATGCAACGCGTATTTGCGCGATGAAATCCTTCACCATCATGACCTTTCCGCCGCCAATAGTTGGGTGCCGCGCTTGTGAACCTTGTGCGAACAGTGCGATCTGTTCGACTTTTGGCAGGCTGTCGAACCCATTAAATAATTTAGGAATGTGATCGAGGCCGACCCTGAATTTCTTTTCGAAGCGTGCTTCGCGCTTCTCCCATGACAGCGTGTCCATCGAAGGTTCGATATGAACGAGGTGAGGAGTTGTCGGATTGAACGCGACTATATCCAGTTCACCGTCGAAGCCACCCTTCGTCCGACGTCCGACATGAACATTTCTACGTACATAGTAGCCGGTGTACTCGTACCACTCGGCGACCAGTTGCTCTAAAAAGTTGGCCATTCTTAGGCGCCCGCGTAGGGATTCGCCGATCCGGGATTGTAAAGGTCGATGACCTTTTGGATTTCTTTTATGGCATGGTCCTTTTGAGCAGCACTTGGGGGTGATGCTGGTTTGAATCCAATTTGTCCCGGATATCCTGTGCGTTTCGCAACGATGAGGAAGGTTATGTCCGGGAGGCCCTCATCGATTTCTTCGTGCGCGATTAAATCCAAGATGGGCTTCCATGGTCCTCGTGCGGGTATCTCTACGCGTTTCCCGAACTCCCCATAGGTCAAGACCCTAAGGGTCTTCGCTTTTGCACACTTCAGAAGTTCGTTTCTTATGAGCGCTTTCTTGTTGATGTACGGAATGGACTCCATTGTTCAATTTCCTTGAATAGTCGTTTGGAAACGATCGGTCCACGTCCACTGGGACTACTGATATTTGCGTCTTTTAAATGCTGTCACATCCGTAGTACTCAGCTTGAACCACTCGCCATTTGCACGGCGATCTGCAAAACGGCGATGCCAATAAGCTTCGATCCCAGGCGGATCATCTGTACGAATGGAATGGATGAGACTTGCTGCTTCTGGAAGCGCGACACGGATTTCCTTCACGCGTCGTTCAAGTTCATCGCTCCTACCAATTTTGTAGTGATGCCCGGACTTGATGAGATAGACCAATCCTTCTTTCGTCGCGGTTTTGGTATCTGGCCCTTCTTCGGCAGGCCCCAGCATCGCGATAATGTCCTGATAGCCTTGCCGTGCTTCCGCCCACGTTCGAAGACTTGCCACAAGCTGCTTCTTAGGACCCAAATGACTTTGAAAGGTTTTGTCGTTTGGGAAGCCATCACGGTTTCGCCCATACATCCGCAGCTCCATGGCAGTGGCGATATGGCCATAGTGGCGAGAGGCCTCGACGAATTTCTCCATCACGAAATCTGTTTGGATTTTTCCTGTCAGCTTATTGGGCGAAAATCCTGCTTCTTTCAGAGCGTCACTCCATCGAATCCAATGGATGCCACGCCAAGCGCCTTGCCCGATTCCGGTTGTGCGCTCGAACGTTCTGACTCCGGGCGGCTGACCTCCATTGGCCTCTACGAGTCGGCGAATCTCGTTGACGATGTGCTCGCGCGTGTCTTTTGTAGCCACGACTTTCCAGCCTGAGGTCCGTGCGTTTTGTGGATTTGGTGCGACGGCCCCAACAAATTACCCCGAAAAGGGTATTAGTCCTATAGCGGGCTACGTTATAGAACCCCTTTAGGATCCCTTGGGAGTGGCGGAGATAGCTTCCCCCACCATCACCCTTTGGGTTATATCGTTCGGACTTCAGATGCGCGGCGCGGCGGGTGTAGCTCAATGGTAGAGCAGAAGCCTTCCAAGCTTACGACGAGGGTTCGATTCCCTTCACCCGCTCCAGCGCATGGTGTTCGTTTCTAGCAACAGGAATCAGTGAGCATGGCGAAGGCGAAGTTTGAGCGGAATAAGCCGCACTGCAACATCGGGACGATCGGTCACGTCGATCATGG
Organism: uncultured Rhodospirillales bacterium; assembly: GCA_903828515.1. Taxonomy (GTDB): domain Bacteria; phylum Pseudomonadota; class Alphaproteobacteria; order ATCC43930; family CGMCC-115725; genus CAIKMD01. The sequence goes on from CAIKMD010000006.1 coordinate 1,151,752, forward strand.
CAAGACGTCTTTGACGGCGGCGATCACGAAGGTGCTGGCGGAGACGGGTGGGGCGACGTTCACGGCATACGATCAGATCGACAAGGCGCCGGAAGAGCGGGCGCGCGGGATCACGATCTCGACGGCGCACGTGGAATACGAGACGAAGAACCGGCATTACGCGCACGTGGATTGCCCGGGCCATGCCGACTACGTGAAGAACATGATCACGGGC
>CAIKMD010000007.1 GCA_903828515.1 uncultured Rhodospirillales bacterium
CCAGGCCGGCGGGTCGGAGCGCGGCCGCGACTTCGCCGCCAAACACGCCGATTCGATCATCGCCGGCGCCAACGGCAACAAGGCTAAAAAGGAATTCCGCGACGATGTCCGCCGCCGCGCGGCGAAATTCGGCCGCAATCCGGACGACATCAAGGTGCTTTATCTCTTCGGGGCGGTGATGGGCGACACCGAGGCGGAAGCCAAGGCCAAATATGCGCGCAATATCGCGCAGCCCCGCTTCATCGATCGCAGGCTCGCGCTGATCAGCGGCATCACCGATATCGATTTCGCGAAGTTCCCCATGGACCGACCCTTGCCGCTGGATCTGACGACCAATGGCGAATCCGCATCGCTCAAGCGATTTGCCCAATTCGGCAGCGGCAAGACACTCAGCCAAGTGATCGAGGACGGGGCGGCCGACGTCGTCGGAACCCCGGATCAATGCGCCGCGTACATGGAACAGATGATGGAGGAGGTCGGCGGCGACGGTTTCCTCATCCGGCACCCGTTCCACCACATCAACCGCCGCTACATCCTCGAAGTGACCGAGGGGCTGGTCCCGGCGCTGCAAAAGCGCGGCCTTGTTCGCACCGAATACACCAAGCCGACGCTGCGCGAGACCTTGCGCGAGTTTTAGGCATGTCGCGCGTCAAACGCCGCATGGCGGTTCGCGGATATAGAGACGGATATTCCGCGATCGCCGTGCGTCGCGATCCGGCGGGCGCGCCATCGTCGGCATGTAACCGTCTGGTTAGTCTTTCTGTTTCCGCCCCGGACCACCGTCGCGCTGAATTTCGTGCAGCACAGGCTAAGGCCTGTGCAGTCGGCTTCTCGTGCGACGATGCAAACGCGGCGTCGCCGCTTATGATTCGGGGTGACCGGTCTCGCCGGCACCGTCGCGGCACTTTTTGCACGCGGCCGAAAATGCACAAAACATTCAGGCATTTCAATTTCATCGAAGCGACTCGGCGTAGCCACTCGTGGCTTCCGACGGTTCGCTGTGCCGGGGTTGGCACCGTGATTGCCTATCAAATTGCATACAAGATTGCATGCTTATCGATCACGGGCGATCGAAGGCAGGCGGCCCGCTTCTAACGATTGGAGATTTCGGTCGTGCTCGAGGCTCAGGTCCACACCGTTCCGATGGCGAGCCCCGACGATGTCAGCGGCGTGGCTGCCCTGTTCGACAGCGGGAAGGTCAATGCCGAACATGTCGCGGCGATCATCGCCCAGACCGAAGGCGATGGACATGCGCGCGGCTATTCCTCGCTGTCGCTGCAACTGCTCTTCGGTCAACGCCTCGGCATGACGACCGCGGAAATCTTCGATCGCATTCCGATGCTGATGATCGGCGGCACGGCCGGCCTGATGAGTCCCCATTTCACGCTTTTCGTGAACAAGCCGGCGACGGCCGCGACGGGCAGCGCGCGGCGTCTTGCGATCGGTGTCGCCTCCACGCGGACGCTGCTTCCCGAAGAATATGGCACCGCCGCCCAAGTCGAGTTGGTGGCCTCGGGCGTGCGCGAGGCGATGCGCCGCGCCGGCATCACCCGTGCCGAAGACGTTGCCTGTGTCGAATTGAAGACCCCGCAAATGACGGCGTCGCGCGTGGCCGATGCGGCAACGCGGGGGAAGAAGCCGGTCGATCCGAACCCGACGGTCGTATCGTTCAGGGGCCGCGGCGCGGCGGCGCTGGGCGCGGCGGTGGCGCTGGGTGAAATTTCGCCGGCGATGATCTCCGACGCGATCATCGGTCAGCGTCCGGATCTCTATACCGAAAAGGCATCCGCGTCGTCGGGAACCGAGCAGGTCGCGGTGCGGATCGTCGTGCTCGGCAATGTCGCCGGCGCGCCCGGCGATTATGTCGTTGGTCACGGCGTGATGCAGAACCAACTCGACATCGTCGGCGCGCGCGTAGCCTTCCGGGAGGCCGGATTGCGCCTCGAGGACGGCGTCGTCCTTCCCGCGGATCGCGGCAAGGTGGCCGCCGTGTTCGTCAACGCGGGCGCCAATGCCCTGCCGCATTGCCTCGGCCGCCGCCACACCATGGCAACCGATTTCATGAATGGCTTCGCGGGTCACGTCGCCAAGGCGGTGGCGCACGCCAATGTATCGGCGATCGTTCAGGACACGCTCGTGCTCGCCAGTGCCGGGTCGGAGCATCAGGGTCCGCCGGGATCGAATCTCGTTTGCGTGGTGGCCAATCACGGCGCAGGTGCCGCGTGATTCAATCCCTGTCCCGTCACACCTTGCGCACGGTGGTCAGCCCGATCGCGTTCGGGCTCGGTCTGGTGCTGACCTGGGAATTGGTCTGCGACGCCTTCAAGGTCTCGAAGTTCATCATCCCGCGGCCATCGGCCATCGGCCCGATGTTCTTCTCGCATTGGGATGTGATCTGGCCCAACGCGCTGCAAACCCTGTCGACGACCTTCGCCGGGTTCGCCATCGGCATTTCCCTCGGATTCCTCCTCGGCGTCGCGCTGGGCGCCTCGGCGGGCCTGCACAAGACGATTTTCGCGACGCTGATCGGCATCAACAACATCCCGAAAATCGCGTTTACCCCTCTGATGGTGCTGTGGATCGGACTCGGCACGATTCCCGCGATCATGACGTCGGCTTTCATCGTCATCTTTCCGATCGCCATCATCGTCTCGTCGAGCGTCGCGGCGATGGATGCCGAGTTGAGCGATGTGCTGCGCTCGCTCGGCGCGAGCCGGCTTCTGACGTTGATCAAAATTGGCATTCCCCAGGCCATGCCGGGCTTTTTCGCCGCGTTGAAGATCGCGATCACGCTGGCGTTGATCGGCACTTTTCTTTCCGAATCCGTCGCCGCCAACCGAGGCCTCGGATACATGATGGAGCGCGCGGCGTCGGATTTCGACGTCGAACTGGTCTTCAGCGGACTGACCGCGCTCGTCGTGATCGCCCTCAGCCTGTACGTGCTGGTGATCGTGATCGAACGACGTGTCGTCGGTTGGGCTTATCGCAAAGGCAAGGCGACGTGAACGCCTGCGAAAACATCGGGGTACGGAACGGCCATCGGCAACTGCAACGAAGGAGGTCAGTATGACGCATTCGGTCCGTTCGATGCTTTCACCGGCAATCGCGCTCGCGCTTGCCGCGTTCGCTCTCGTCCTGCCGGCGGCGCCGGCACGGGCGCTCGAAAAAATCCCCCTCACCCTGGCCTGGGTTATCGGCGGGTCGAACGGGCCGCTCTTTCTCGCGATGGATCGCGGTTATTTCGCCGCCGAGGGTTTGGAGATCGAATGGGTGCCGGGCGACGGCTCGGCCAATGTCGTGAACCGCCTGGCGAGCGGCGCCTACCAGATCGGTTTCGGCGACATCGCCTCACTGATCAAGTTCAACACGCTCAATCCCGATAAGAAGGTCATGGCGCTCTACAACCAGTTTCCCGCCGATCTGAGCATCGTCTCCCTGAAGGGCCGGGGCATTACCGAGCCCGCCGATCTCAAGGGCAAAACCGTCGGCGCACCGACCGGCGACACCGCTTACAAAATGTTCGCCGCCTTTGCCGCCAAGAACAACCTGTCCGACAGCGACATCAAGTGGGAGCACATGGCGATCACGCTGCGCGAGCCGATGCTGATCCAGGGCAAGGTGGACGCGATCACCGCCAATGAGAGCACCGCCTATTTCGCCTTGAAGGGCGCGGGCATCGCCGATGCCGACATGGTCTTCATTCGCTACCCGCAGCACGGCGTCAATCTCATCGGCAGCGGCTTGATGGCGAACGAATCCTACATCAAGGAACACCCCGACGTGATCCGCAAGATCGTCAAGGCGTTCAACCGCGGCTGGGAAGACACTTTCGCCAATCCGCAGGCTTCGCTCGACGCGGCGCTCCAGCTCGACGCCCGTCCGAGCCACGCCTTGCGCGAGGCGCTCGAACATTCGGATCGGGTCGACGATCTTTTTCTCGAGCGCGCGGTCATCCATGTGAGCGACCGCCTCAGCCTTCTGGCCTCGCTGGAATCGTTCAGCGAGGTCTTCATGCCGGACGAGAACGCGGTGCTGGCGCTGCTCGGCAATCTTTTGCATCGCTACCGCTATGTGTTCGTCGATCTGCCGACCACGATCGCGCCGCGCATGATCCGCGTTCTTCATCTGCCGAGCACCTGTCTTCTGGTCAGCGATGGCAGCCTCGTCTCGGCGCGCGATGTCGCGCGCTGGCGCGAGAATATCGGCCCGAACAGTCCGGAACGCTCGACCCTGCACGTCCTCAACAAGAGCGGCGCGGACGGCAGCCTGCCCGATGCCGAGTTCATTCGCGCGGCGGGTCAGGCTCCCGACATCGTCATCAAATACGACCGCGAAATCGGCACCGCGTCGAATCTCGGTGTTCGGGGCGTGCAGAAATGCGCGTCGCTGCAGACCGGCCTCGCGCCGATTTATCGCCTGCTTGCCGGCGAACGCCTGATCGAAGAGCGTTCGTGGCTGAAACGGATTTTCGGATGAGCGAATTCGGCTTCGGCAAAAAAACCAGCGATCTGGCGGAAGAACTGCCGATTCTGGTCACACGCCACGACCGTCCGCCGACCCCGCTGTCGGTCGAAATCCCCAAGCCGGTGATTCGCCGCAACGTTGCCGCGGCGATGGAATTCATCCGCGACCAGGTCCTGTCGCGGATCGAGCCGGGCACGGCGATACGGCTGAGCCAGGCGGAGCTGATGCAGCGGGTCGATCAGTTGATCGCCGAAATCGCCAACGAGCAGAAACTGCTGCTGAACCAGGTCGAACAGCGCGCGCTCGGCGCGGCGATCGTCGATGACATGATCGGGCTGGGGCCGCTGGAGACGCTGCTGCGCGACGACACCGTCGCCGATATTCTGGTCAACGGACCGGCGATGATCTTCGTCGAGCGGCGCGGCAAGCTCGAATTGACGCAATATCACTTCCGCAACAACGCTCATGTGCTGCACGTCGCGCAGCGGATCGCGTCCGCCATCGGCCGCCGGATCGACGAATCGAGCCCGATGCTGGATGCGCGGCTGGCGGACGGCAGCCGCGTCAACGTGATCATTCCGCCGCTCAGCCTCAAGGGGCCGTGCATTTCCATTCGCAAGTTTTCGCGGAGCGTCATGGATTTCTCGAAATTCGCCCAACTGGGCTCGGTTTCGCCTCATCTCGGCCGTGCGCTCGAAATCGCCGCGCGGTGCCGGCTCAACATCATCATTTCGGGTGGCACGGGGTCGGGCAAGACAACGCTGCTGAACGCGATGTCGCGCATGATCGATCACGGCGAGCGCATCATCACGATGGAGGACGCGGCGGAGCTGCAGCTTCAGCAGCCTCACGTCATTCAGCTCGAAACCCGTCCCGCGAATATCGAGGGCAACGGCGAGATCACGCAACGCGATCTGGTTCGCAATGCGCTGCGCATGCGCCCGGACCGGATCATCATCGGCGAGGTTCGGGGCGCCGAGGCATTCGACATGATGCAGGCGATGAACACCGGGCATAACGGCTCGATGTCGACGGTTCATGCCAATTCCGCGCGCGACGCGCTGTCGCGGATCGAGAACATGATCCTGATGGCCAGCGTCAATCTGCCGATCCGGGCGATCCGCGGCCAGATGACCAGCGCGATCGATCTGATCGTCCATACCGAACGCATGCGCGACGGCATCCGCCGGGTGACCGAAGTGGTCGAAATCGTCGGGATCGAGGAAGAGACGATCACGCTCGGCACCTTGTTCACCTATCGCTTCCACGGCGAAAACGACGACGGCAGTCTGCGCGGCACGTTCGAATCGTCGCAATTGCGGCCGCGATTTTTGCCGCGAGTCGAGTATTTCGGCCTGGCCGACGCCTTTCTCGCAACGCTTGTTCCCGAGCCCGTGAAAGCCTAGCGACGATGGCGATGCTCGCGGGCGCCCTTGCGTTGCTGTTGTTGAGCTGGGCGGTCCTGGCCGGCGCCGTGGTCGCGGGGCGCAAGGCGCGCGGCAAGCTGGACGAACGGCTGTTGCTGGTGGCGGCGCCGGGGCGACCCGTCGGCATGCCCGAGGAAGTTGCGCCGGCCCCGCCCAGCGTTCTGCCGGCTTTCGATCTGCGCATGCGGGATTTCTTCACCTATCGCCTGCCGCGCACTTGGGCGATGCGCAAAGGCGGCATCTATCTGGCCGCCGCGGCGCTGATCCTCGGCGGCGGCGCCTGGCTCTTGTTTTCGACTCTCCTTCACATGCAATTTGTCGTCGGGGTCCTGCTCACCCTGGTGACGGCTTACATGGGGCCGCGCACGCTCCTGAAGCGGGAGCAGAGCAAAGCCGAGCAGCTTTTCCTGAACGTCTTTCCCGATGCGATCGATATGGTGATCCGGATGCTGCGTGCCGGCTTGCCGATTTCGTCGACCGTGCGTACCGTCGGCTCCGAAGGGCCGCGGCCGGTGAACGAGGTCTTTCGCGCGATCGGCGAACAAATGGATATCGGCATTCCGCTCGACGATGCGTTGTTGAGTTCGGGCGAGCGGATCGGCCTGGCCGATTTTCGCTTCTTCACGGTCGCCGTGGCGCTCCAGCATTCGACTGGCGGTAATCTCGCCTCGACGCTCGAGACGATCGGCGAAATCATGCGCAAGCGTCGCGCCATGCGGCTGAAGGGTCAGGCGACGACCGGCGAGGTGCGGGTCTCGGCCTATATTCTCGGCGGTTTGCCGTTTCTGGTTACCGGCGTGCTGCTGCTGATCAATCCCACCTATCTGGTGCCGTTGGTATCGGACAGGCGAGGGAACATCATCGTCGGGATGGCGCTGGGCGCGCTGTTCCTCGGTTTCATGACGATGCGGCGCATGATGCGCAGTTTGATCGAGAAATGAGAATCGTGGATCGCGTGTCACGATGCTGCTTCTAGGCGCGTTTTCACTGTTGCTGTGCGGCGGTGCCTTCATCGCCTATTTCTTTTACGTGCGCCGCGAGATGGTGGCCGAGCGCGTGTCGATGGTCAGCCGCCCGGCGGTATCGGCCGTCGAAACGATCGGTCCCGAAACCCGCGGTTTTCGACCACCGGCCAACGCCCCTGACGCGGCGGAGCTTCGCGAGATGGGACGTATCCTCGTTCGCCTGCATGTCGAACCGCAATGGACGCCCTCGGCCCTGACCGGAACCCGTCTCGCAGCCGCCGTGATCTTCGCGGCGCTGGCCTGGTTCGGAGCGATGAAGGTGGCATCGCTGGCGGCGGTGCCGCTGGTCTCCCTGGGTCTCGCGTTCTGCCTCGGGGTCGGCGGCTGGTTCGCCGTGCCGTGGTATCTCCGTCGACGGGTCAAGAAGCGCATCAACGTGGTCGAGACGGGATTGCCCGAGGCGCTCGAACTCCTGGTCGTGTGTGTCGAGGCGGGTCTGTCGCTCGAGGACGGATTGACGCGTGTCGTCGCGGAGCTGCACCGCTCGCGTCCCGAACTTGCCGAGGAATTGGCGCTCACCTCGGCCGATCTGAAGATTCTATCCAGCCGCGATCAAGCGCTGTTCAATCTGGCCGACCGCGTCAACATCGCCAGCGTCCGCTCCGTCGTTACCACCCTGGCGCAATCGATGCGATACGGCACGCCGCTGGCGCAAGCGTTGCGCGTGGTCGCGTCGGATCTGCGCAACGATTCGCTGCTGCGGCTCGAAGAGCGGGCCAATCGATTGCCGGTTCTCCTGACCCTGCCGATGATGCTGTTCATCATGCCGACGATCTTCCTGATCGTCGGCGGGCCCGCCGCGCTGCGGCTGATGGATGCGTTTTTCCACTGATCGCGGCGTGGCGAATTTCGCCGGACGACAAGATCGCGACCTTGTTGATGCAGATCAATCGGGCGATGGGGAAACATCCGAGACTGTCGGTATCGAATGAATCGGAAAGTCACGCGATGTTTTACGGGCGATCGTCGCATTCCAACACGCTTGGCCTGATTGCCGCCGCCCTCGTCTTGGGCCTGACCGGATGTCTTTTCCCGCGCATCGCCGCCGCCGAGCGGACCTATCCGCCGATCTTCGACACGCGCGAAAGCGCATCGAACGTCATTCAGAAATTTCCGAAATGGATGAGCATGCTCGAACGCAATTTCGCCGAAGAAAGAGGCGGGGATGCGTCGTGCAACGGGTCGTCGCCGCGCCCGGCCTGCATCATCGCGTCGTGGAAGAGCTTTATCGATCGCGAGCAAGGGCATCCCGCCCGGGCCATGCTCGACGAGGTCAACGCGGAAATCAACAAGCACGTCTACCGGTTGGACCCGTATTACTGGGAGACGCCGCGGGAATTGATCACCAAGGAGGGCGACTGCAAGGATTATGCGATCGCCAAATATTTCACCCTGCGGAAACTGGGCTGGAGCGCCGACGATCTGCGCGTCGTCGTGCTGCGCGACGTGGATATCGCCGTCGACCATGCGATCGTCGTGGCCTATCTCGACGGCAAGACCTATTCGCTCGACAATCTCGTGCCGATGGTCTTGCCGACCGAAGTGATCCATCACTATCGGCCTTATTATTCGATCAACGAAAATCGCTGGTGGCTGCACGTCGCGCGATGAGGGCGCGTGCGGATACCACAGCCGAAGGCGAGTCTTCGGCTGCGGTATCCGTTCAGGCGTCGAGATTGACGTGGAGGCGGGTCCGGGAATGATAGCGGATCAACTCCGTGCGCTCGCGCTGAAGCGCATTGAGCAGATACATTTTCCGCTGACGCTCCATCACCGGAAGCGTCCCGAAAACCGCGATCGTATGGTCGATGCGTCCCAATTGAATCGCATCCAGTGTGCCGACGGCGCGCATCATTCCACCCCGCCTAACTGAAATCGGCCAAGTCGACGAGCGCATCGCGATCGGCGATGCGAATGTGATGCAGGCTCTGTTGTTCGATGATGTGGTCCTTTTTCAGCCGGCTGAACACCCGGCTGACGGTTTCGATGGTAAGCCCGAGATGATCGCCGATATCCGTCCTGGTCATCGGCAGCGAGATGTCGCGCGTGCCGGATTTGTCGGCCATCATCAGGATGAAATTGGCGATCCGCTCCATCGCGCTCATCTGGCCGAGAAGGGCCATCCGGTTGCGCGCGGCACAAAGTTCGGTGCGCATGACGTTGACGAGGGACCGCGCGATGGCCAGTTCCTGGTCGGCCAGCGCGTGAACCTTCCAGCGGGCGTAGCGGACCATGATGGTATCGGCCACGACTTCCGCTGAGAACGCATGATATTCGGCGGCGTCGAGTCCGATGAAATCGCCGGGCAGAAAGAAGTTGCCGACGTGACGACGGCCATCGGCGAGCAGCTTGCAGCCGCGCACCGCGCCCGAAATCACCTTGAAGTAGAATTCCGCGGCATCGCCCTCGAAGAACAAGGGTTCGTCGCGTTTCACCGTGATGATAACGCCGATCTGATCGAGCGCGGCCATGCCGTCGACAATGGAGCCGAGACCCTTCGGCTCGGGCAAGTGACGTCCGGCGGCGATTTCGGTTTGAACTTGAAGACCCCTAAACATGACTGAAACCCTTTGCTGCGACTTATCGAGCGTCTAACTCGTGATCGTGCAGTTGAGCGAGAGCGCATCGCTCGTCGGGAGAGACGTGTTGGGGGTCGGTCGGCGATAGGTAAAACGCGATAGGTCCATCGTTTTCTCCTCCAACATGGCCTGGGCTTGTGCCCCGCTTTTGCGGCTGCTCGCGTCAGAGCGCCGGCCATCAATTTTCGTAACACTCCACCCGCTATTGGTGAAAGCTTCGGAATCTACCCACAGGGCCGGTGCAATATCACCGGGTGGTGTCGGTTCGACTTCGTGGCACCACCGGGGGTGAGGCGATTCGGGAAGCGTCAGTTATCACAAAGTTTTTCGCGACTGACGCGCGCGGAAATCACGGAAAAGCCCTCGACATCGGAATCGAGATCGGCAACCGGCGCCCTCGGCGGGTCGTCGGACCGCACGTTCAGGTTGTGGTGCCTTTATTGATAGTCGAGGGTCATGAAGCCGGGGACAAGTTGCCCCATGCCGAGCGTCTCGGCGCCGGCGGTGGCCAGCAGGATGTCCCACGTCTTGCGGATATCCGCCTCGCTCGTCGGCCCGAAGGCGCTTAACAGCATGGGCCGCGACCCGTTGCGCATCGCCGCCACGACGGCCTCGTCCGTGATGTTCAATTCCTGGGCGCGCGCGGTCCAGAGCGAGTCGTCGCTTTGCAGGTCTTTGACCGATTCTCGATAGGCGGCCAAAAACGCGCGGACATTGTTCGGATGCGCGGCGGCGTGATCGGTGTCGCCCACGTACATGAGAAGCGGCGTATCGGGCAGGCCCAATTGTTCGTTGAAATCCTGGATCCGCGCCATCACGCGAAATTTGCCGCTGACCACCAGCGGCGCGGTGAGATCGTTGAACATCAGCGTCGCGTCGATCTGGTTCTGCGCCATCAGTCCCTGCAACACGCCGATCGCGGCTTCCTGAATGACGACGCCTTTTTCGAGATCGAACCCGTAGACCTTTTGCGCCAGCGCGCGCATCACCGTCCACTCGAGGCCGGCACGGTTGTTGACGCCGACTTTCTTGCCCTTGAGGTCGCCCAGATTGCGGTTCGGCGAATCCACCGCGGTGACGATCGTCGTCGCCCAGCCGAGAAACGGCGCGATGCCGACGATCTTCACGCCGCCGGCTTTGACCCGCGAGATATCGTTCCAACCCATGATGCCGATATCGGCGCCGCCGGATTGAAACGCGACCGTGGTCGTCTGGGTCGTCGCGGATGGTTTGGTTTCGAGCTTGAAGCCGTATTTGTCGTCGAGGTGGAGTTTCTGAATCACGAAGGGGGGGAAAGACTGGGTGCCCGACGGATTGACCAGCAGACGCACAACGCCGCCGTCACCCTTGATCGAAGCGTTCGCCGCCTGCGCGACCTGATCGCTCGGAGTCGCGCCGACGGGGCCCGCCAACGCGACGATGGCGGCGAGCATCAGACAAAAACGGAACATGCGGCCTCTATTGGTATTCGAGGGTCATGAAACCGGGGATGAGATCGCTCATGCCGAGTTTCTCGGCGCCGGCCGTCGCCAGAAGAACGCTCCAGGTTTTCCGGATATCCGCCTCGGTCGTCGGCTTGAAGCGGCTCATCAGCATCGGCCGCGTCTGATTGCGCAGGGCGACGATCGTCGGCTCGTCGTTCATGTTCAATTCCTTGCCGCGCTCGAACCAGGCCGAGTCGTCGCTTTCGAGATAGGCGATCGCCTCGCGATAGGCCGCCAGATAGGCTTTCACGTTGTTCGGGTGCGCGGCGGCATAATCGGTATCGACCGCGTAGAGCAGCAGCGGGGTCTCGGGCACGCCGAGCTCGTCGCCGAAGTCCCGGATCGTCGCCAGCACGCGGAAATTGCCGCTGACCACCATCGGCGCGGTCTGGTCGTTCCACATCTGCGAGACGTCGAGTTGTTTCTGCTCCATGAACCCGCGCAACAGCGGGATCGAGGCCTCCTGCATCACGATGCTCTGTTCGAAATCGAATTTGTATTTCCCTTGGGCAAGGGCGCGCATCACCACCGTGTCGAGGCTGGTGCGGCTGTAAATCCCGAACTTCTTGCCTTTGACGTCGCCCAGATTCTTGATCGGCGAGTCGATGGGAAGAACGACGGTGTTGGCCCAGCCCATGAAGGGGGCGATGCCGACGACTTTCACGCCGCCCGCCTTGACCCGCGAGAGATCGTTCCAGCCATACATGCCGATCTCGGCGCTGCCGGTTTGAAAGCCGGTCGTCGTGCTTTGCGTCGAGGTCGCCGGGACGGTTTCGAGCTTGAAGCCGTATTTCTGGTCGAGGTTGAGTTTCCGGATCACGTAAGGCGGAAACGATTGAGTGCCCGACTGATTGAGCAGCAGGCGGATGGTGCCGCCGTCGCCCTTGATCGCCGTGCCCTCGGCGGCGGTCGCGTTCACGGCCCACAGGCCGAGGAGCGCGACGATGGCGACAGTGAATGCGTTTCGAAACCGGTTCATGGAATTTTCCTCTTCAGGCTGCGGTCGCGCGTTCTTCGCCGAGATTGATCGAGATGCCTTCGTGCCGGAGCATGTCCTTGAGCATCGGCGCGACGCCGCGCCGGAAAAACGCCAGGTCCTGCACGAAATCGAGAAAGCTGAACTGCAAGGCGTCGACGCCGGTCTCGACGATGAGCGCGGTCAATTTGCGCGCGATCGTCTCGGGCGAGCCCATGACCGTGAAGCCGCTGCCGAAGCCGATGACGGTCGGGGCGCGGAGATAGTCGGCGCGGCGCGAACCGCGCATGTTGCCTTCGAGCGAGACGATGAGGTTGTTCAGCGCTTCGTGGTCGAGCTCGTCGCGCAGCCGCGCGAACTCGGCCTCCGCCTCGGCGTCGGTGTCGCGGATCAGCAGGAAGAGGTTGGTCACGATCTTGACCGACCGCGCTTCCTCGGCGGCGAATTGGCGGACCTTGGCGATCTCGCTGGCGCGCAGGCCGATGAACGCATAATCCGAATGCCTGGCGCCGAAATGCAATCCTTCGTCCGATCCGCCGGCGCTGACGATCATCGGATAGGGCTTCTGGCGCGGTTTCGGCGCCGACACGCAATCGACGAGGTTGAAGAACCGGCCCTTGAAGGTGACCTTGTCCTGCGACCACAAGGCCTTGATCGCGGTCGTCCATTCCTCGGCGTATTCGTAGCGGAAATTGGTGTAGTCCTCGGGCAGGACCCCCATCTGCTCGTATTCGTCGAGCGAATTGCCGGTGACGATGTTGATGCCGAAGCGGCCGTTGCTGACATCGTCGATGGTCGCGACCATCTTGGCCGCGACGGTCGGGTGAAACAGCAGCGGGTTGATCGTCGCGAAAAGTTTCACCCGATGGGTGCAGGCGGCGATGGCGCTGACCAGGGTCAAGGGTTCGAGCGCCTGCTCCCAATGGTGGGTCGGGCCGCCGAGGCCCTTCCACTTCCCCATCCAGAACAGGTAGTCGATCCCGACCTCTTCGGCGAGCAGGGCGATCCGCTTGTGCAAGGCGAAGGTCGGCTGATAGTGCGGCGCGCGTTTCGAGAAGATGAAGCCATTGCTGGCGATGGGCATGAAGATGCCGAACTCGACTTTTCGCACTGCCGCATGCCCCTTCCGCGTTACGTCGCGACGGAACACACACAAGAATCATGCCAACCCCGATTGCGACAAACTGCATCCTATGGCCGGATTTCAATCGCCTTTGAACAAGTCGGCCCGCTTCAAATCATGGTGCACTGTCGGCCTGAACCAACTTTGAGCGGGCGCGCACAAAGAATCGGCAACAGGCGGCGGAACGACAGGGGGCCGATCGGTCCTTCACGGTGCGGCCTTTGGCGCGACATTTGCGTGTACGCGTGATGCGGGTTTACGGCGACAGAGGAGATATGAGATGACGGCGAAGATCAGGATTGCGCATCTGGCGGGACCGAACGCGACCATCCAGAATTCGCCGCCGCTGGTCACCTCGAACAAGGCGCGGGCGAAATATGGTCTGCCGCCGTTGACCGACGCGGAGGAAAAGGTCGCGCGGTTCGATGCCTTGCGTCCGCAAAAACTCGCAGCGCCGGCGACGGTCTATGTCGAACAGTTCACCGCCCATCCGCTCGAAGCTGACGCCGCGGAGCTTTATGCGCCGCCCGACGGCTATATCAACGCGCAAGGCGAGTTTTCGACCGAGAAGCGCGGGCCCGGCGACCGCCCGGTGTTCAAGGTCGAGCTCGACCCCGAGGACGGGTATTACCCGATGCCGTACATGGCGCGGCAAGCCGATGGCACCGCGTGGGACCATCACGGCACCTCGGCACGCGCCTCGCGCGCCAACAGCCGTCAGCCGTTCATGCCGGACGGCAAGCGCACTTTCGACGAGATCAACCGCCTCGGCATCGACCATGACGGCGTTGCCAACATCATCGGCAACGTTGCCGAGGTCGATTACTTCCGTCTTGCGCCGTCGGGCGGTTACATGAAAGGCAATGCCGAGGCCGAGATTGCGCCGGAAACGCCGGGCAAGGATTTCTTTCCCTATCGGCCGGCGCATCTCGAAATCTCGCCGCCGCGCATGACCCTGGCGCGCATCACCAACATGGCGCAGAAGATTCTCGGCAGCGGCAGTTACGACGGCGCGATCTGGACGCAGGGCAGTCCCCGCGTCGAAGAAACGATGTACTGGTTCAACCTCACCATGGACGTGACGGTGCCGATCTGCGGCAACGCGGCGCAGCGCTATCACGGCATGATCAGCAATGACGGGCCCAAGAACATCGCCGATTCGGTCGAATGGATTCAGTCAAAGGTCTGGGCCGACGGTGACGGACGCAACCGCATCGGCATGGTGCTGGTGCAGGACCAGCGCGTCTTTGCCGCGCGCGAGGTGACCAAGGCCGACGCGCGCCCCGGCGGCTATGTCGTGACCGGCGGGTGCGGCGGCATTCTCGGCGTGTCGGGCGGCACGGGCGGCGCCGTGCTGCGCTACATCCCGGCGATGCGCCACACCTATACGTCCGAGGTGCGGGTGACGAAGCTGCCATCCTCGGTCGAAGGTATCACGCGCGGCGCCTCGGGGATCGAACGCATTCCGGTCGCGATCAAGAACGCGGCGGGCGAGTTGCTGGAGACCGCGATTCCGAAAGTCTCGATCGTCAAGGACGCGAGCTATATCGAGGACGAATGGGACGGCGATCCGGCGCAGGAGGTCGATATCATCGCCCTTGTGGATTACATGCTGAAAAAGGCGCCGCTTGCCGGGTTCGTGCTCGAAGGCCTGAGCCCCTACGGCAAGGCCTCGTCGCGGTCGCGCATGCAGGCTTTGACCCGCGCGATCTATTCCGGCTTTCCGGTCGTCACGGTCGGGCGCGGCAACACCGAGGGGTTTGCCATCGGCGCCGGGGCGCTCATCGGCGGCTCGAACCTGACGGCGACGAAAGCACGTCTCCTGCTGATGCTGTGCATCATGAAACTCGGCATGTTCCCGGCCGCGCGCGATCCCACCAATCCGACAAAGGACGAAATCCAGGCCGTGCGCCGGAAGGCGGACGAGTATCAGGCGATTTTCAACACGCACTGAGCCGGGTATCCCGCCGGCGAACGGGGCCGCGCGTCCCGTTCGCCCGGTCGTGGCACGTTTTTGTACCTATTTCGGCAAGCGTCCGAAAATGCCGCGCGGGTAGGATCGCGAATGTCCGAAAGTCGGACGCAAGCGGTCGGCAACGCGTAACTGTCTCGTCGTCGATCAAAAACGGCACGGGGATGATCGCTCGTCACTTTCGCTCGTGAAGACGAACGTTTTCTTTTTTATCGGGCTCTCGCGACGCCGCTGGTTACGGCGTTGCGACGTTTCTTGATCGCACGGTCAAAAGGAATCGAGCCCCTTGTCAGTACAGCCGAGCGCCATCGCCGATAATCCAGCCTCGATCTGGCAACCCGTGCCGGTAGGCCGCGCGGGGAAGGCGAGAAAATGGTTCGGCGAACGCGCCGGCAATCACGCCATCAAGCTGGCGTCGGCCTTGACCCTGATCGGCATCTGGTATCTCGGCTCGACGATCCTGCCGTCGAGCGTCATGCCGTCGCCGAGCGTCGTCATCGTCGTCCTGTGGCACGAGATCCACGCCAGCCCGATCTGGATCAATGTGGCGATCAGCATGGGCCGCATCGCGCTTGCCTTTACGGTGGCGCTGTCGGTGTCGCTCGTGCTCGGCTTCGCGATGGGTCTGTCGAAGACGGCCGAGCGCTTCTTCGACGTTTGGGTCGTCTGCGGGCTTTCGCTTCCCAGCCTGGTCACGATTTTGACGATCTTCATGATCGTCGGACTGAACGACCGGGCGGCGATCCTCGGCGCCGCGCTGCCGGTGGTGCCGATCCTCACGATCAATATCTGGGCCGGCATCAAGAGCGTCGATCAAAAGCTGATCGACATGGCCAAAGCCTATCACGCCGATCGCCTGCTGATCATTCGCTCGGTGGTCGCGCCGCAGATCGCGCCGATCGTGCTCGCCTCCTCACGCTTCGGCCTCGGTCTGATCTGGAAGATGGTGCTGTTCGTCGAGCTGCTCGGGCGCAGCGACGGGATCGGTTACAAGATCGAATTCTATTATCAGATGTTCAACATGGCCGAAGTGCTCGCCCATGCGCTTCTGTTCCTGCTGATCATGATTTTTCTCGAGTTCGTCGTGCTCGGCAATATCGAGCGCCACCTGTTCCGGTGGCGCCCGGCGCAGCGTCGCGTGTGAACCGATGATCCCGCGAGGTGCCCGACGGACGATTGCGATCGTTGCCGCGCTGGGATGGCTGGCGATCGTCGCCCCCGTGTTCGCCGACACGGTCCCGCGCGCGGACGGCGGCACGATCCGGCTTCTCTATAATATTCCCGGCACGAACTCGTTTCCGCCCTACGTGATCCAGAAATACGCGCTCGACAAAAAGCACGGCTTCACGCTGGAAGCGATTCCGACCGCCAACACACAGAGCGCTGTGATCGCGATGCAGTCGGGCGGCGCCGAGATCGCGCTGTTCGGCTGGAACGACATCGCGCGAATCCGCAGCGCCGGCGTCAAGATCGTCGGCATCGCGCCGTTTCTTGCGTTCGGCGTCGATTTCATCGTGGTGCCGACGGATTCGCCGATCAAGGATTTCGGCGATCTCAAGGGCAAGAAGATCGGCGTCAGCGGGATTACCGCGATCAACACGATCGCGATGGCGGCGCTGGCGAAATCGAAATACCATTTCGATCTTGCCAAGGACGCGACGTTGCAGGCGGGCGCACCGGCTCTGCTGCAGGGCCTGCTCGAACAGGGGCAGGTCGATGCCTCGGGAATCTTCAACTCGGTCGCGCCCAGCATGGTGGCGACCGGCAAATTCCGCATCCTGACCAACATCAAGGGCATCACCGAGCAACTGGGCCTGCCCGATACGCCCTATCTCCTTTATGTCGCCGATACCGATTACGCCGCCGCGCACCCGGACAATGTGAAGGCCTTCGTCGCGGCCTATCGCGATAGCGTCCAGGTTCTCGAGACCGACGACGCGCCGTGGCTCGATCACGGCAAGGAATTGCAGATGAGCCCCGAGGTCGTCGCGCTGTTCAGCGCCGAGGCGCGGGCCGATCTGCGGACGACATTCGCGCCCAACACCGAGGCCGATATCCGCAAGACCTTCGACCTGCTGCTGGCCACCGCCGGCGCCGAAGCGATGGGCATGAGCGCGCTGCCGTCCGGCTTCATGACTCTCGATTACCAATGAGCGCCGCGACCTTGATGGAGAACCCGACAGCATGATCACGACATTGACGAGAGTCCTGTTCGCGGTTTCGGCGCTTCTCGCGGTCGGGGCGGTGAGCGCCCGCGCTGCCGAGCCGGCGGTCAAAGGCGATGGCGGCAAGGTCAGACTCCTTTATTACCCCTCCGGCACCAACGCCTTTCCGGCCGCGATCATCCCGAAACTGGGACTCGACAAGAAATACGGTTTCGAGATCGTGCCGGTGCCGACCGCGTCGCCCGCGACGATGGCGACCGCCATTCAATCCGGCGCCGGCGATATCGGCATGTTCGGCTGGAACGATACCGCGCGGATGCGCAATGCCGGGGTGAAGATCATCGGCGTCGCGCCGTTTCTCACCTTCGGCGCCGATTTCATCGTCGTGTTGAAGGATTCGCCGATTAAGACCTATGCCGATCTGAAGGGCAAGAAGGTCGGCGTGCCGAGCCGGGTCTCGATCAACACCATCGCGATGCGTGCCATCGCCGAGCAGAAATATCATTTCGACCTGATGAAGGATTCGTCGATGCAGGACGGCGCGCCGACCCTGCTCTGGGCCTTGCTCGAACAGGGACAGCTCGACGCATCGGAAATCTTCAACTCGGTCGTGCCGTCGATGATGGTGACCGGCAAGTTCCGCATTCTCACCAACATCAAGGCGATCGTCGATCAACTCGGTCTGCCCGAGACGCCCTATCTGTTCTATTCGGCCGACGAAACCTTCGCGAAGGCGCATCCCGACAATGTTCGCGCGTTTCTTGCCGCGAACGCCGAGTCGATCGAGATCATGCGCAAAGACGACGACGTCTGGGTCGAGCCGGCCAAGCCCTTCAACATGACGCCCGAGGCGCTCGCGTCGTTCCGCGCCGAGGCCAGGGCCGATCTGCAGACCAAGTTCAAGGCGACCACCGAGGCCGATCTCCGCAAGACCTTCGATCTTCTGCTGGCGACCGCGGGTGCCGACGCGATGGGCATGAGCGTGCTGCCGGCCGGCTTCATGACCCTCGATTACCAATAATCACGCCGACTGTATTCAACACGGGAGTTTCGCGCATGAAAGCCAAGATGCACCTCGCCTTCGACCTGTCCTGGACGCATCTCCAGGGGCGCTGGCGTCTGCCGGGTTCGTGGACCGGTCGGACCTATCCCGATCTCGGCATGTTCAAGGAAATCGCCGCCATCGCCGAACGGGGTTGCATCGACATGCTGTTCTTCGGCGACAGCACGGGGATCCCCAGCACATGGCGCGGCTCGATCGACGCGGCGGTACGCTGGGGCATCGACTTCCCGCGTCAGGACATGAGCGGCTATATCGCGGCGCTGGCCCAGGACACCAAGCATATCGGCTTCGGCCTGACCTATTCCTCGACCTTCATGCACCCTTTCTATGTCGCGCGCCTGCTCAACTCGCTCGATCACCTGACCAACGGACGGATCGCGTTCAACGTCGTCACCTCGACGCGCCGCGCCGATGCCGCCAATTACGGGTTCGACGAATTGATGGAGCACAATTCGCGCTACGAGCGGATGGAAGAATTCGTCGACGTGTGCAAGGCGCTGTGGGCCAGCGTCGACGCGGATGCTTTCGTGTGGGACCGCGAAAGCGGCGAGGTCATCCCCGATCCGACCAAGGTGCGCGCGATCAATCACCGGGGCGATTTCTTCAAGGTGAAGGGGCCGCTGAGTTGCGTGCCGTCGCCGCAAGGACGGCCGGTGCTGATCCAGGCGGGCGGTTCGCCGCGCGGCATCAAGGCGTCGGCGCATTTCGCCGATCATATCTTTGCCTCCAGCCGGCCGGGCCCCCTCAAGGCCAAACACCGGCGCGAACTCGACGGCGAACTGACGGCTGCCGGCCGCGACCCGAGCCAGGTCGGCATTCTGTGGGGCGTCATCGTCATTCTGGGGGAAACCGAAGAAGAAGCCCTGCGCCGCCGCGAAACCCTGCTGACCGCCATGCCCTTCGAAGCCGCGGGCGCTTTCATCTCGGGCGGCGCGGGTTACGATTTCTCGACACTTCCCGCGCGGTTCAAGCTGCGCGAACTGAACGAGGAAATCGCCGCGACTCAGGCCTCGCCGGTCGGCATCGTGCATAAAATGGCGACCGAGGTCGGCTTCGAGACCGAGATCACCCGCGAGGAATTCTACGAACGTGCGATGAAAGCGGCGATCGGCTACGACCATACGATCGCGGGCACGGCCAGCCAGGTGGCGGATTATCTCGAGGAGGAGTTCGAGGCGTCGGGCAGCCGCGGCGGCTTCATGATCGGCCATCCGCCTTCGACGCCGAAGGACATCCTCAACGTGACCGACTTCCTGGTCCCCGAGCTGCAACGGCGCGGCCGCTTCCGCACATCCTATGAAGGCGAGACTCTCGCGCAGAACCTTCTCGCCGCGTAAGCACCGTCAGGGCTTCACCGGCACGAACGCCGTGGTGAGGATCTGGTCGTCGCTCGGCTTGGTCGTGAGGATGTTCATATCGACGAAGGATTGCTTGAGGACTTCGATCGCCTTCGGGTCAAAGTTTCCGTCATCCTCGAGCATCGCGATTTCGTCGTCATAGGTCTTGTTCATCGAGGTCGCCGACCGGTCGAGCACGCGCATGGCGATCGCGGTGGTCTTTTCCTTGTTCGCCTTCATGAACGCGATCGACGCAAAAAATCCCTGCAGGAAGCGGCGGACCAGATCGGGGTTCGATGCGACCAGGGATTGACGGGCGAAGATCACATGGGCATGGAATTCCGGCGCGTACTTCTCCATGCCGAGGAAGACACGGCCCATGCCATGCTCTTCCATGAAATAGCCGTTCTCGGTGCTGGCGGTCATGCCGTCGATCTGATGGGTCTTCAAGGCCGCGGTCGCGGCATCGAACCCGCCCAGGGCGACGCCCTTGATGCCGTCCGGTCCCCAGCCTTCCTGCACCGAGACGCGTTTCACCAGCCATTCGGTCAGCGAGCCGACGGTCGTGATCGACAGCGACTTGCCCTTGAGATCGGCGGCGGATTTGATCGTCGAATCCGCCGCGATGATGATCGAGAGGTTGCGCGGCGCGCCGGCGAAAGCGGCGACGGTGATGACGGGCGAGCCCTTGGCGACAAAGGCCATCGACGGTCCGCTGCCGAGACCGACGTCGAGGCTGTCGGCGGCCAGGGCCTGCTGGATCTTGGCGTCGCCGCCGAGGCCGCTGATCTCCACCGCGATGCCGTATCGGGCGAAGATGCCTTCCGCGTCGCCGACATCGAGCGGCAGGAAGGCCCAGGTCGTGTTCGACGGCTTGGCGACGCGGACCGTGTCGGCGGCCTGCGCCGTCGCGCCTGCACCGAACAGATGTGCCGCGATCAGCACGACGACGAACGCACCACGCCGCCACATTCTTTGCCTTGCCCCCCATAACATTCCAAAGATATACCATAGACTTATGCGTCACGGGACGGTTTGCCGACGGGGTTCTCCGGGGGAGAACAACATCGCACCGGCGCACGCGGGCTTGAGGGGGAAGGCATTTTGCGGGTCGGGGGAAATCGTTCGCCGCAACGACAACGTCGGCGGCTGATCGAGGTTTGGGCGCGCAACGCCGGGCGCGTCGTGGCGGCGGCGCTCTTCGTCGCGCTCGCGACCGGCCCTGCCTGGGCCGACAGCATCGAGTTGCGCGGTTCGGGGACGGTCGCGCTGATCATGCGCTCGCTGGCGGAAGACTATATGCGAAGCCAGCCGGCGACGATCGTCACAGTCAGCGCCGGCGGATCGTGGTGGGGCTTCAAATCCGTCATCGACGGCACCGCCGATATCGCGATGGCCTCGGACGAGCCGACCGACGATCTCGCGGCGCTCGTCAAGGAACGCGGGATCAAGCTGACCGACGTGACGCTCGGGCTCGACGCCGTGGCGCCGATCGTCAGCGACGCCAACACCCTCACCGATATCTCGCTCGCCCAGTTGCGCGACATCTATCGCGGCAAGATCGCCAAATGGAGCGCGATCGGCGGCGCCGATCTTGCCATCGAGGTCCTGACCGGTGAAGCGACCAGCGGCACCTTCGAGATATGGAACGAGCGCGTCCTCGGCTACGGCGCGGTGATCACGCCGACCGCGAAGATCGTCGCCGGGCCTCAATTGGCGCAACGCCTGAAGGATAATCCCGGCGCCATCGCCTATACGACGCTCGCTTTCGTCTCGGGGTTCAAATCGCTTTCCGTCGATGGGGTTGCCGCGTCGGCGGATTCGGTGCGGACCCATCGCTATGCCATCGCGCGGCCGTTGAAGCTTTTCGCGCGCGATCCGGTCCGCCCCGAACTGAAAAAATTCATCGACTTCGCGCTCGGGCCCGCCGGTCAGGCCATCGTCGCGAAACAGAAATTCGTGACCGTGAGCGGAGAGCAGAAATGAGCGTCGCGCGGAATCTCGTCGCGTGCGCCGTGCTTTGCGCTGGTCTGGTCTTCGCCGGTGCCGGCGCCATCGCGGCGGACGAGCCGGGCGGCGACTCCGACATTCGCCCCACGCAGCGCGGCCTGTGGCACGACATAAGGTGCCTCGGGGTCATGCGCTCGATGCTGGGCGAGGCCGGCTGCGCGATCGGCGGCAATTCCCTGCTGGTTGCCGGTTCGACCGCGTTCACCCGCTACGCGCCGGGGCTGGAACGCGGCTACCAGAAAACCCATCCCGACATTCACATGACGTTCGGCGGCGGCAACGCGCTCGCCGGCATCATCGCCGTGCAGCGCCGGGCGATCGACATCGCCGTCGTCGCGCGCGATCTCGTTCCGCATGAATATTCGATCGACACGCAACTCTATCTGATCGGC
Source organism: uncultured Rhodospirillales bacterium (assembly GCA_903828515.1). Classification (GTDB taxonomy): domain Bacteria; phylum Pseudomonadota; class Alphaproteobacteria; order ATCC43930; family CGMCC-115725; genus CAIKMD01. The sequence goes on from CAIKMD010000007.1 coordinate 22,018, forward strand.
AAGGATGCGATCGGCATCGCGGTCAATCCGGCCAATCCAGTGGACGGGATCACCTTCGCCCAGGCCGCCGCGATTTTTCGCGGCGAGATTCGGGATTGGGCGGCGGTCGGCGGAACGCCGGGTCCGATCCATGTTTTCACCCGCGCGGCGAATTCGGCGACGCTGCAAAGCCTCGAGGATCTTTTGCTGGCGGGCGAAGACATTTCCGGTTCGGCCAAGACCTTCCCCGATGCGGTCGCTTTGGGAAAAGCGATCACCGACGATCCGCAAGGCGTCGGCTTTCTCGCCCTGCACGACGCGCAATCCGGCGGACGGCTTCTGAAGATCAATGGCGTGCCGATGGAACGCGAGACGATCCTCTCGGGTCGCTATCCGATCAGCCGGCCGCTCTATCTGCTCGCCGGCGCCGATGCGGGGCCGGCCGTGCGCGATTTCATCGCATTCGTCACCAGCCCGAACGGCCAGGGCTTGATGGAAACCAACGGCGCGATCCGCGTGCGCTGAACGGCTGGAGCTGCCCATGGTCGAGAATGCCGAAGAAGTCGTCGATAATGTCCTTCATTATCTTCAGCGGACCGCGTGGATCCGCAATACGCTGGGCATCCTGCTGGTGGTCGCGGTCGTCGGCATCTGCGGCTGGCAGGTCTACAAGCTCATTCCGCGTTCCTACGAACTCGATCTCTCGGGCGGCAACATGCTGGAGAACCGGCATTTCTTCGCCAAGGCCGTCCAGGGCGTCGGGGTGAAATACGGTCTCGCCATCAATGTCGCGCCGGTCGATACCAATACCCAGGCGCTTGAATTGGTGAACAACGGCAAGCTCCAGGCGGCGTTGGTGCAGGGCGGCCTCGATCGGGTCTATCCGAACGTCCAGCAGGTCGCGACGCTGGCGCCCGAGGTCGTGCATCTCGTCGTCCGGCCCGAGATCAAGTCGGTCGCCGATTTGCGCGGGACGGTGATCAATGTCGGCGAAAAGCGCGGCGCTTCCGAATATGTCACCGGCCGCATTCTGAGTTACAGCGGCTATCAGGAAGGCATCGACTATTCGACGACGAATTATTCGCCCGATCAGCTCGTCCAGTTGCCGCCGGGGCGGCTGCCCGATGCGGCATTCGTGATCTCGACCGTGCCGTCTTTCCTGGTCGAGTTCCTGGTCAAGGAGCGCGGCTACAAGATGATCGAGATTCCGTTTCCGGGGGCGCTGGCCTTTCGCTACGGATGGATTCAGTCGGTCACCGTGCAGCCCTATACATATAGTGTGTCGCCCGCAGTGCCGGAGCAGGGGATCACCTCGATCGGCATCAACATGATGCTGGTCGCCAACAAGAACGTGCCGGTTGAACCGCTCGAGAAACTGCTGGAAACGATTTTCGATCGTGGCGTGGCCAACCGGCTGAATCTGACCCTGGACGATACGGCGATCACCCAGTCGACCGGATACCCGCTATCGCCGGCGACCTTTGCCTATCTCGACCGCAACGAATCAATCTTTTCGAAACAGACGGTCGACACCGCGAAAACGTGGTTCGAGGCCATCCTGAGCACGGCGACTTCGCTGCTCGTCGTCTATAAATGGTTCAAGGGTGTCGAGAAAGAAGAAGAACGCGAGGCCGAAGAAGAGGTCGCTAAAAAAGAAGAAAAAGACGGCGAAGGCAAAATCGTCGTGGCCGGCACGGCGGGCGTACACGGGCACGCGGAATAGCGCCGGCCAGATTCCCAGGTTTCTCGGGGGAAATCTCAAGTTTTTCGAGCGCGCGCGGCGCGGTTCCGCATGTAAAGCTTTCTGGATCGGTAAGGAAAACGCGCCTGCCTAATGTTCGAAATCATACAAAGCGTGCATTTTCTATATAAAACGACATTTTTGGCAAAGTAATTCCGAATAAACACGCCTAGCGCTTTCCCTGGGTCCCTGTCACACCACCTTCAGCCTGCGCGCACGCGATTGGCCGGAGCTGGATGTGCTTCGGCAAAAAAGGGAATCTGTGGCTCAACCGCCCGCCGAGACGACTCGTCCGAATAATTTGTTGCTGGCCGCATTGTCACAAGCCGATTTTGCCCTGTTGCGGCCGGGTTTGACGCCGCTTGTCCTTCCGGTTCGTCACGTCATCGAAGACGCCGACAAACCGATCAAGCACGTCTATTTCCTGGAAACGGGCATTGCCTCCGTCGTCGCCGTCTATGCCGGCGCCGGACAGGTCGAGGTCGGCCTGATCGGGCGGGAAGGGATGAGCGGCGTCGTCGTCGTCCTCGGCGACCATCGTTCCGCCAATTCGACCTACATGCAGGTCGCGGGGAGCGGGTTTCGCATCGCGGCCGATGATCTGCGCGCCGCGATGGAACAGAGCGCAACGCTCCGGCACTCTTTTCTCCAATTTGCCCAAGCCTTCATGATTCAAACCGCGCAGACGGCCGCCGCCAATGCGCGCGCGTCGGCGGACCAGCGTCTGGCGCGATGGCTGCTGATGGCGCATGACCGCCTGGACGGCGACGCGCTTCCGCTCACGCATGAATTTCTCGCGCTGATGCTGGCGGTGTTGCGTCCCGGCGTCACCATCGCGTTGCATCGTCTCAAGGGCAAAGGTCTCATCCGCCCCGAACGCGGGCGCGTGATCCTGCGCGACCGCAAAGGGTTGGAAGCGCTCGCGGGCGCTTGCTACGGCGTGCCCGAGGCGGAATATCGGCGCCTGACCGACAAGCAATCGCACAAGACCGTCCGGCCGCGCGCCAAAAGGCCGTCACGCGCGACACGCTAAGCGTGGTGATCGCAGGCCGACATGATCCGTGACGTCGGGGACGTTCCGGAAGCGGGCTCGTCTTCCCTGATGTTGTAATATCGGCCCCGGTTTGGTCTACTGACGACAACACCAACAGCCGCACGGGTTTGGCCGTTTATCGGACCAAACCTGCGACTTTAAAGGGAGATTCCGATGAAGCGCAGCGTCACGATCATGAGCATCGCGGATGTCGAATATTACACGACGCCGGGCCTCGGCCGCGAAGGCAGCAGCGGCGGCAAGGCGTTTCCGCTCGATACGTGCATCCCCGGCGTCATCCTCGAATTCGGCTGGCGCAATTACGACACCGGTTACGGCACGCCGCGCCACAAGCACATCTTCGATCAGTATCGCTACAACCTCAGCGGCCGCCGGATGATCAAGGACGGGTTCCTCGAAGCGGGCGAAGTCGCCTTTTATCCGGAAGGGGTCTATTACGGCCCGCAACTCCAGGAAGAACCCTGCACCGGCCTGAGCATGCAGTTTCAGGGCCTGACCGGCATTCCCTATCTGACCCATCAGGAACTGCGCGATGCGCGCAAGGCGCTGATCGCCGAAGGCGGCACCTTCAAGGGCGGCATCTACACGAAAATTCTGCCCGACGGCCGCAAGATCAATAAGGATTCGCACGCGGCCTGCACCGAATACGTCTCGGGCCAAACCATCGAATTTCCGGTCGGCCGGTTCGAAAAGCCGATCGTGATGCGTCCGCAGGGCCATCCGTGGATCGGCGACCGCAAGCTTGCCGGCGTCGAGCACAAGCGGCTCGGCACGTTCGGCGGTTCGGGCATCCGGATGACGCGGCTTCTGCCCGGCGCCAAGATTCCGGCGACTCATATGGACGATGCCGAAATCCGTTACCTGATCAGCGGTTCGATCAACTACGACGGCAAGACCTGGCAGGGCGGCACGACTACGGAGGCCGGCACTTATATGTACGTCCAGCAGGGCGCCGATGTTGGCGAGATCACGACCGATACGGGCGGCGAGTTCTATGTCATCGAATTGCCGATGCTGGCGGACATCGAGGCTGAGTTGTCGCGCGGCGTCGCCCGCGTGCAGCCCCGCCGCGAAATGGCCGGCGCGAAGTAAGGCGCCGACATGGCCAAGCTCCGGCATATCGCGATCACGGTCAGCGACATCAAACGCGAAATCGCTTTCTATGAAACCGTCTTCGGCTTCACCAAGCATTCCGAGAACGATCACGCCGCCAGCCTGTCGGACGGCGTGATGAACGTGACGCTGCTCAAATTCCGCAGCGACGAATTGGCCGGTGACGAGCGGGGCAAGGATTTCGTCGGCCTCCATCACATCGGCTTCGTCGTCGACGATCCGAACGAGATGGCGGGCATGGACCAGCGCATCAAGGACAATGGCGGCAAGTTCCACATGGAAGCGCGCGCCGGCCAGAATCTCGAAATCAAATACCGCGATCCGTTCGGCATCGTCTTCGATGTCGCCGATCCGGCCCATTCCTGGGCCGGTATTTCACTGAAATAGCGGCAGCGACGATATCGACCGGGGGGAATCGACATGACGAAGCATCTCTATGCCTATGGCGCTGCGCTCTTCGCGTTGCTGGCGATTGCACGACCCGCGGCGGCGCAAGACTGGAAAGCCGAGTGGGATCGCACCGTCGCGGCGGCGAACGCGGAAGGCGCGCTGACGCTCGATTCGCAGCCCAATCTCGAAATGCGCAAATATGTCGAAGGCGAGTGGGCCAAGGCCTATCCCAAGATCGTCCTGTCGGTCTCGGCGCTGCCGGGCGCGCAATATATCGCGCGGGTCCGCACCGAACGTTCGGTCGACAAATATCTCTGGGATGTGTCCGTCTCCAGCACGGTGAGCGGTTACAATTTTTATCACGACGGCATCCTCGATCCGCTGATGCCCGAATTCATCGCGCCCGACATCAAGGACCCGGCGACCTGGGGCGGTTGGGATCGCGTGTTCATGGACAAGGCGGGCAAATATGTGTTCGGCATGTCGGCGGCGCTCAAATCGCCCTACTACAACACCGCGCATGTCTCGACGGAAAAGGTCGACAAGCTCGGCCTGAAAGTGCTGCTCGATCCCGAATACAAGGGAAAGATTTTGTGGCACGACCCGCTGATCTCGGGCTCCGGCCAGACTTTCTCTTATGTCCTGCGCTCGCGCCTCGGCGACGACAATCTCAAGAAACTGATCCTCGATCAGAAAGTCGTCTTCATGGCGCAGCAGGATCAGGTGGTCGAGGCGATGGCGCGCAATGTCGGCTGGATCGGCATCGGCCCGTTCGTGCGCGCCCATCTCGAGCCTTATCTGACCGCCGGCGTCAAAGTCGACGTGCGCGCGTTCGGCAACGAACCCGAGGTCAATGAAATGGGCACCGGCGGTGCCGGTCTCTACGTCTATAACAAGCGCCCGCATCCGAACGCGGCGCGGGTCTTCGTCAACTGGCTGCTGAGCAAGGATATCCAATTAGGTCTCGCGAAGGCGACGTTGCAGGATTCGCGGCGCCAGGATCTGCCCTCGGTGTCCGAGCCGGAACGCCAGCCGGTCAAGGGCGGGACCTATCTCGAAACCCAACGCGAAGAGCGCCTCGACGATCTGAACGCGGCGATCAAGTTCGTCGGCGACGTGCGAAAATCCGCCCCCTGACAAAGCGGGTCATGTTCGACGATGGCGGATGGCCGGTCAAAGGGCACATTGCGGCCAGTTTTCTTGTCTCGGCATGGCATGATGAAAGACGTGAGACAAACGGCACGGAGTTGATGGCCCATGGCCGATCCCTTCAAAATCGTGGACGCGACGATCGCCGAGATTCATGCGGCGTTTCAGTCGGGCGCGCTGACCGCGCGCAAACTGGTCGAAATCTATCTCGCGCGGATCGAGGCCTATGACAAAAAAGGTCCGACGATCAATGCGTTGATCTCGATCAACCCGAACGCCCTCGACGAGGCTGACCGGCTCGATCGCGCCTTCAAGGCGTCGGGACCGGTCGGCCCGCTGCACGGCATTCCGGTGGTGGTCAAGGATCAGGCAGACGTCAAGGAAATGCCGACCACGTTGGGTTCGATCCTGTTCAAGGATTTCCGCCCCGGCCGCGACTGTTTCGTCGCCGCGCGGTTGCGCGAGGCGGGCGCCATTCTTCTCGCCAAGGGCACGCTGGGCGAACTCGGCGCCGGCGACAGCCATGGCTCGCTCTACGGCTCGACCCGCAATCCCTACGACCTCGAACGCACGGTCGGCGGATCGTCCGGCGGTCCGGCCGCCGCCGTCTCGGCGAATTTCGCGACGCTCGGCGTGGGGCAGGAAGGTCTTGCCTCGATCCGCCGGCCGGCGATCTGGAACGGCATCGTCGGCATGCGGCCGAGCGGCGGCCTGGTCAGCCGCACCGGCGTCTATGAAGGCTGGCCGAGTCTGAACGGCTCGCTCGGGCCGTTCGCGCGCAATGTCATGGACATGGCGACGCTGCTCGACGTCATGGTCGGCTACGACCCCGCCGATCCCTCGACCGCGCATGGCGTCGGCCATGCACCGAAAAGCTACGCGGCTTTGCTCGATGCCGGCGCGCTCAAGGGCGCGCGCATCGGCATTTTGCGCGAGACGATGGGAATCGATTCCGAACCGGAGTCCGACGATTTTGCCAAGGTGACCGAGGTGTTCGACCGCGCGATCGGCGAATTGCGCAAGGCCGGAGCCGAGATCGTCGATCCCGTCGTCATCGAGGACATGACGGCATTGCTGGCGAAGCGCGCTTTCGGGGGCATCGAAAGCAAGCACGCATGGACGCTTTATTTCGCCGGCACCAATGCGCCCTTCGCCTCGCGCGAGGAAGCGATGGCCTCGCCGCTTTTTGCCAAGCTCTTGCCGACGACCCGTGATCGCTGGCTGCGCACCGGTTCGCCGGAGAAACTGGCGGCCTCCTATCCGGCGCGCATCAGCCTGATGACGAACCTGTTGAAGACGATGGCCGATCACCGGCTCGATGCGATCGTCCACAAGGCGGTCGAGCATACGCCGACCTTGATCCGCGACGGCGTCAACCCGCCCTATGTCGACCAGAAGGGCGCGCCGCACATCAACACGTTCCTGCAGACCGTGCCGTCGGTGGTCGTGCCGGCCGGTGTCACGCGCGACAATCTGCCGGCGGGGATCACCTTCCTCGGGCGGCCCTATTCGGATGTTGCGATGTTGCGCTTCGCCTATGCCTATGAGCAGGCGACGCATTATCGCGTGGCGCCGAAGACCACGCCGTAAGACTCCGGGTCAATCGGCCTGTTCGAGAGAGAGTGCCCGTCCGGCGCGCCGCCCCGGTTTACTTTTTATTAGCCATGAATCGCACTCGCCCGTTCTCGGGAAACGAGAAATGCGCGGAAGTTTAACCATTAGGAGACGAATTTTCGCAACGCTGGTCTCTCGATCGTGGCTTGCGACCAGGAGACTCCCTTGCGGATATTGATCGCCGACGACCACGAATTGTTCAGCGAGCTGATCACCAGCGTCGTCTTGGCCCATGGCGTCGCCGGTACGGTCTCGACGTGCCGGAATTTCGACGACGCTTATGACATGGTCGGCACGCGCAAGATCGGCGAAGACCGGAAGTTCGATCTCATCATTCTCGACATGCGCATGCCGGGGATGAATGGGTTGAGCGGCCTGCGGCGGATGCTGTCGATCGCCGGCGGTACGCCGGTGGCGATCATTTCGGGGATGCTGTCGCCGGCCGAAGCGCGCGAGGTCATGCGCGAGGGCGCCGCGGGCTTCCTGCCGAAAACCATGCCGCTTCACCAGCTCGACGACGCCTTGCGTCAATTGCTGGCCGGCGACCGCTTCGTGCCGAGCTTTCTCATGGTCGACAAACGCGCCGGCGCGGTGGCGTCGCGCAACCCCGAGCGCGCGAGCTGGAACGACCTCACCGCGCGCGAGCGCCAGGTCCTGACCGAGCTGATGCAGGGTTGGTCCAACAAACAGATCGCGGAAAATCTCGGCATCGCGGAAATCACCGTGAAAAGCCATCTGATGCATTTGTTTCGCAAGATCAACGCGCGCAATCGCACCGACGCGGTTCGCATCGCGATGCAGTTCGCGGATCGCCCCGACACGGAACCGGCCAATTCCTCGGCCGCCTGATCGCGATGGACAAGACCGCCCACGATCTGAACAACGCACTCGGCGCGGTCATGGGTTTCGCGTCGCTCGCGCGGGCGTGTCTGCGCAATCTCGTGGCGGAAATGGCCGATTCATCGCCGCGCGTGGCAAGCGAACTGGCGTCGATCCAATCGATCGTCGATAAAATCGCGCAAAGCGCGGATGAGGCGCACCGGCTGGTCGCGGGAACGGTGGACACCGTCGATCTTCCCTCGGCGGTCGCCGCCGATTTCGAGGCCGAGCTTCGCATCGATACGCGCGTTCTCGTGATCGACGATTCGCCGTCGCTGTCGGTCATGATGACGACGATCCTGCGTCAAGCCGGCTACGAGGTCGAATCCTTCACCGAGCCGACCGAAGCCCTCCAGCGATTTACCGAGGCGCCGGGCGCCTTCGATCTCGTCATTACCGATGCGATCATGCCGGGAATGTCCGGCGTGGAACTGAGCGCCCGGATACGGGCGGTGCGTCCGGATTTGCCGGTCGTCATCTGTACCGGATCACACGTGAGTGGTCTGGAGAACGACCAGCTTCCGGCCGGTATTCGCGCAATCATCGGAAAGCCCTATCGGCCGCGCGAACTCACCGCGCTCGTCCGGCAGGTCCTCGCAGCCGCCTGAAGGCGGCCTCTCATACTTCTGTCTGATCACCGGCTGCGGCGCGTCCTGTCAGGGTACCGGTGGCGACGTGCTGTTGGTACGCCGCGACAGATTCCTTTCCGGGTGCCCATGATGGATAAATCCGATTTCGACGAAACCTGCATTCGTGCCTTGATCGAGGATCTCGGCGAAGATCTGGGGCACGAGATACTCGGCGTGTTTTTCTCGGCGACGGGCGGCGATTTGGATTTCCTGTGCCGCATCGAATGCGAGGACAATCGGAACCTGATTCGCAGCCGTGCCCGTTCGATCGATAGTGCCGCCGTGGCGTTCGGTTTCAACCTGGTGTCCCGACTGGCGCGTGAGCTGGAGACGGACGCGGCCACGGTATCGGCACCCGATTTCGAGACCAGGGTCGCGGCGTTAAACGATGCTTTCATCGCCGCACGCAGCCGGATTTCGCGCTAGGCAAAATTCGGGTCCGGTTCGCCGCCGGTCGATTGACCCAGGTCAATGCCGCCACGTTCCGCGTCACGCATTCTCACCGCGTTGTCGGGATGGGAGTTGTGCCATGACGGTTCGGCGGAAAGCCCCTTCGGAGAGCGGCGATTTCATCGCCGTGGACCTCACCGACAACCAGCTTATTGAAGCATTGCCGTTGGTTCGGACGATCTGGCCTTGCGTCACCCCCGATATGTGGCGCTGCTTTGCCGGTTCACCGACGGAACGCGCCGGGGGACGCGCGCCGACCATCGTGGGTTTGTTCGACGCGGCCGGGGTCCAGTGCGGATTGTTCGCCTATCGCCTGGATCGGCGTGGCGAAGAAGGCACGATCTTCGTCATCTCGCTGTTCAGTGCCGTCGATGTCGCGAACTCCCTGGCGCCGGTCCGTGCTTTATTCGATGCCGTCGAAGATCGTGCCCGACGGCACGGCTGCGCCCGCGTCACCATTCGTCTCGGGAGCGATCAAAGCGGATTGGCGCGTCGCCTGCGCGACCTCGATCTTTCCGGCTCGCCGCTCGCGGTGGCGATCATCGACGAAAGGACCGCGACGGTTTTCGAGCCGCCTTCGCCGCGACGCGGCGCGAAGCACGATTTCAACAATCTGATCACCGTGGTCCTCGGCAATCTCGCGATGCTGAGGTCTCATCTCCTCGACCCGGAGCATCGCGATATGGCGATGGCGGCGCATGAGGCGGCGGGGCTTCTCGCCGTCCACCACCAGCCGAGCCGGTAAAGCGGAAATCAGTGCCGGGCCACCGCGACGGCGAAGACATATCCCGCGCCGCGAACCGTTTTGATCAGATCGGGGTTGGCGGGATCGGTTTCGATCTTCTTGCGCAATCGGCCGATTTGCGTGTCGACGGCGCGGTCAAAAGGCTCCCAATCCCGCCCTTTCACGAGTTCCATCAACTGATCGCGGTTGAGCACCCGATTGGGATGAGACGCGAAGACGCGCATGAGTTCGAACTCGCCGGAGGTGAGCGCGACGGGTTCTCCGTCCGGGCGCCGCAATTCCCGGCGCAGCAAATCGAGGCTCCAGCCTTGAAAGGCGAGAACATCACCCGTCGCCGGTGTCGCGACCGGCGGCGCGGGAGGATCGGGTGTCTCCGGGATGCGGCGTAAAACCGTGCGAATACGCGCCAGGACCTCGCGGAGGTGAAAGGGCTTGGCGATGTAATCGTCGGCCCCGGCTTCGAGTCCGACCACGCGGTCGATCAGTTCGTCCTTGCCGGTCAGCATGATGATCGGCGTTCGGGTGTTCTGGCGTATGTCGCGGGCCAGCGAGAGCCCGTCCTCGCCCGGCATCATGAGATCGAGCAAAACGAGATCGATGTTTCCGGGGGCGAAGGCGCGCCGCATGCCCGCGCCATCGGCGGCATCGCTGACCTTGAAGCCCTCGCCCTCAAGATAGCGGCGTAACATGCGCCGAATCGCCGGCTCATCGTCGACCACCAGGATATGCCGTGGTTCGCTCATTCGCCTGTCACAAACCGTCACAATCGGTTTCTAAATGTCTCGAAACGATACCAGAACCGGCTTGTTCTAGCATCAACCGGTGACACGCCGACCCTAATTCTATCCCCGTCTGACCGATCGCGATCCGCCAGCCGGGGGAAGCCCATGTACGCCGACATTTCGACCGCCGTCGCGCCGAAGCTCGAAACCGCCGGCCTCGCCATGTGCCGCGGGCTCGCCCACCAGGCGACCAGCCGGATCATGGCGGTCAGCGCGATGCAAAAATACCAACCGGGCGAGTGTCTCTTTTCCGAAGGCGACGATGCCGACGGCATTTACGAAATTACCGGCGGGATGCTCCGCCTCTACAAGCTGTTGCCCGACGGGCGCCGCCAGATCACCGGCTTTCTCGGCGCCGGCCAGGTTCTCGGTCTCGCGCCCGAGGGGACGCATATCTATACCGCCGAGGCGATCGCGCCGGTGACGGTGTGCCGCTATGCGCGCGCTGCCCTCGACCGGTTGCTGGACGACGTACCGGGCCTCGCGCGCCGCCTCTTATCGGTGACCTCGCATGAATTGCGGGCCGCCCAGGACCAGATGCTGTTGCTGGGCCGCAAGGCGGCCGGCGAAAAGGTTGCGAGCTTCCTGCTCCTGATGGCGCGCCACCAGGGCGACGGCGCAGACGGAATCTTCATTCCGATGGCGCGCGGGGACATTGCCGATTATCTCGGTCTCACGACCGAAACGGTTTCCCGGACCTTCACCAAGCTGAAGCTGGCGGGCGTGATCGCGTTGCCGACCCCCAATCATGTCGATATCCCGGATCGTCGACGACTCGAAGATGCCGCAAATGGAACCGATGGCTGACGGGTCGATGGGATGACACAATTCCGCCGCCATATCGAAGCCTTGAGCGCGGCCGCGAATAATGGGACATCGGCGATGATCGGTCTGGTGGCGCTTTGCCTGATCGCGACCAGTGCTTACCGCGCATCCGACGCCGGAACCCTCCTGTCGGGCGCGATCGCGTCAGCCTCGGTCGCGACGACCTCGCCGGCACGAATTTCAAATTTCCCGTCCTATCCCTGAAATGCGACCGGATAATCACGCGGAGACGACGATGCGTTCCCTTTTGAGCGTGGATGTCATTCAGTTGAGACGGATCGACGAGGCAATCGCCGCGTTCAAGGCGGCCTCGGCTTTCGACCAGGAAAAGAAGAGCTATCTGTTGCGCGCGCTGGAGCACGAACGCCGGGAGCTTCTGAAGTCCAATCCCGCGATCAAGGTCTTGCGTCGCCTCCAGGTGGCCTGACCCGCGCGCCTCGACCGCCCATCCCAAGGCGGCGTTCAAATCCCACAATCGCATCATCGGAAATCTACTTTTGAGTGCGGGGCCGCTATCCGGCGTGCCATGCCGGTTCGTGTCATTGCCGCAACACGCCGGAAAAACCGGTCCGGTTGTTCTTGTGTCGTGACAGGGCCGCAATTACCCTTCGGCGCGGCCCCATCACGAGCGCAAACCCGCGATATTGCCGATCGTCTAAAAGACGCAGCCGACCGCGTCCCGATTTTCATCGACAGATTTTGTCGGGCTTTCCGATCCGAGGATTTCGATGGCTTCCAGATTTCACCGCGGCGCGATTGCCTACACCCAGAATGGCCGCTCCTATGTCGTCGACGAGGTCGATGATGGTGTCGTCTATTGCTCGACGGAGAACGGCGCCGAAACCGAATTTTCCGAAGCGTCGTTGATGACGGAAACCGAATGGAACGCCCGGTCGGATAACAAAAGCGGGCTACTCTACGAGCGATTGAAGCAATCGCGATTCTATGCGCCACCGTCGGGAAAGCCCGATCGCGCCGGCGCCGAACAGGTGCTCGCGAAGATCGAACGGCTCCAGCCCGGCATTCTCGATTTCGCCGCGTTTTCGACCGCCTCGCGGATCCTGACCGAGGCGGGCGACGACGCGCTCGTCGCCAAGCTCGCGGTCGCCAAGTGCCGCGACATCTTCGAAGCGGCGCCGCCCGAGACGCGGGCGAGCCTGCTGGCGTTCATGCTGGGCGTGCAGACCGATATTCTGATCGGGGCGGGCCGGCTCGGCGACAATCTGATGCGGGCGATGATCGAAAAAGGGATGGCGTCGCATAGCGATGCGTTCGCCAGTTTCGGCTCCCGCCGCCGTATCTGATGCCGGCGCGTCTTTTTCTGGCGGCGATCGCGACGAGTTTCGTCCTGGCGACCGCGGCGCAAGCCGACGAATTGCGCGATCTTTGTCCCGACCGTCCCGGCAAGGGCACGGCGACGTGCACCGTCGATGCCGGTCATTTTCAGATCGAAAGCGAAGTGTTCAGCGCCGCCTATCAACGCCGTTCCGGCGTGACGACGGATAGCTACGCCGTCGGCACGTCGGTCGTGAAATTCGGCGTCACCGACAATTGGGATATCGAGGCCATCGTCGCGCCTTACGCCGCGGTCCGGACGCATAACGGCAATAACGGCCGCACGCAAAGCATCGACGGTGTCGGCGATTTCTATCTCCAGACCAAGGTGAATATTCTCGGCAACGACGATTCCGCTTTCACCCTGGCGGTCAACCCCTGGGTGAAATTGCCGACGGCGCGGATCGGCATCGGCAACGGGGCGGTCGAAACCGCGCTCGTCGTACCGATGGGCTACGATCTCGGCGACGGCTGGTCGCTCGGATCGTCGCCCGAAATCGATGTGCTGAAGAACGCGGCCAATTCCGGCCGGCATTTGGGCATCGTCGATCTGGTCGGCGTCAATCGCGCGATTGGAGGTGGTGTCACGCTCGGCGCGGAACTCTGGGGCGCGGCGAATTTCGACGCGACTGGCACGGTGCGGCAATATTCCTTCGATCTCGACGCGGCGTGGCAGCCCGAAAGCGATGGGAACGTGCAATATGACGTCGGGGTCAATCGCGGCTTGAACGGCAACACGCCGGCGTGGCAAGCCTATATCGGGATCACGCGACGCTTCTGACGTCGAATCGCACGGCCGTCGCATCGGGGGAAGAGATGAATTCCTGGCACGTCATGGGCTGGAGCTTTCTCAGCATCTTTGGCTGTTCGATGGCCGGTTATCTCCTGCGATCATTGATGCGCGAGCATCAGCTTTCGGATCCGACCCGCGAAGTCGTCAAGCTCACGGCGGGCGTGGTGGCCAGCATGACCGCGCTGGTGCTCGGCCTTCTCGTCGCCTCGACCAAGCAATCCTATGACAGCAAGGTCGGCGAGATTCGGACCTTCGTCACCAACATCACGCTGATGGATCGCTCGATGCGGCATTACGTTCCGAGCCTTGCGCCGGAACGCGAGGCGCTGGCCGGCTTTACCCAGGCGATGATCGATCAGCTCTGGACGCCCAACGCGCCGGATGTCGACGTGTTGGGCTTTCTCGACAAAGTGCGCGACCGGGTGCGCAATCTCGAACCGCCGACCGACGCATTGAAATTCCAGCAGATCCGCATTCTCGATCTCAGCAACGTGTTGATGCTCACCAGCAATCAGTTGCTCAGCGGCGACGACGCCGAGATTCCGGTGCCGCTGCTCGTGGTCGTGGTCGTCTGGCTGTCGGCGATCTTCCTGGGGTTCGGCCTCTTTGCGCCGGTCAACCTGCCGAGCATCGTCGCGCTCGCGATCGGCGCCGGCGCCATTTCGATGTCGGTGTTCCTGATCGTCGAAATGTCAGGGCCGTTCGATGGCCTCATTCGCATTTCACCGCACGCGATGGAACACGCCCTGGCGGCCATCAAAGCGCCCTAGAGGTTCAGCGCGGTTTTTCCTGGCTGCAGATGTCGACCATCGTGCGCGCATAGACGCAGGCGGCGCGATAGAGCGCCTCGATGGTGAACGAACGGCGGAACGAATGCGTCTCCGAACGCGGGCCATAGGTGATTGCCGGAATGCCCAGCTCGTTGAAGATGTTGATGTCGCGCCACATGCTGCACGTTGCCGAGTTGGGTTTGGGCGGCGGGCCGCCGAACGTCGCCTCGTGCGCGGCAAGCACCGCCGCGGTGATCCGCTCGGCGTTTTTCGCCTGATGGCCGGGCCGGAACAGATAAAGCTCGACCTCGCTTGCCGGAACCGATGCGGCTTTCAACGTCTCTTCGATCTCGCGGCGCAGGACCAGCGGGTCCTGGCCGGGAACGATAAAGGCACCGAGATAGACGCGGCAGATTTGCGGCGTCGAGCCGAGTGAATTCGGGTCGCCGCCGCGAATGGCGCCGACCTGCGCTTTCGGGATGACCAGGCCGCCGGGAAATTCTTTCGTGCAGCGCTTTTGATAGTCGGTCGCCCAGGCTTCGAGCGCCTGAACCGCGACCGCCGCGCGCACGATCATGTTGGGGCTCGCCGCCAGTGTCGTGCGGTCGGGCAGATAGGGCGTGTAGAAGCCCGGCTGGTCCGAGACGAAGCTGATCTTGTACCAGGCCATGCCGGCCTCGACGCTGACGATGCTGAATCCGGTGCCCTCGGCGATCAGCGCGTAATCGGCGATGCCGCCATGGGTCGCGAGATAGCGCGCGCCGAGATCCTTGGTCTCGACGAGATCGCCGGGCCTGTCGCTGCTCGGCTCATGACTGGTCTCGCCGACCACGGCGGTCAGCACCACGTCGCCCTTGAGCGTGATGCCGGATTTTTTGATCGCCTTGGCCGCGATCAAAAACGCCGCCATCGGCCCCTTGTCGTTGACGATCCCTTCGCCGACCAGATCGGCGCCATCGATCCAGGCCTTGTGGTGGACGTCGGCGTCCGGGTCGTTGCGCGACCAGATATCGCTCGCGCGCACCGACGTATCCATGTGGCTGTTGAAGAGGAGGCTATAGCCGTCGCCGCTGCCGGGCAGGCGTCCCAGGACATTGGGGCGATCGGCGAGCAACCCGATCTTGCGGACCTTGAGCCCCTCATTTTCCATCCACTGCGCGACGTAGTCGGCGACCGGCGCCTCGGTTGGGCCGGCACTGTCGATGTTGCAGATGGTCAGCGCCAGTTGGACGAGCTCGTCCTTGTCGATCTGCGCGATGATCGCGTCGATGGGCACGGCCATGAATTTCCCCGGTGTTGAAACGCGTTGACGAATTTTGGCAGGTTCCGTCGGCGGGGTGAAGTGTCGCGGCAAGGTTCGCGGAAATTCGTGCCCGCCCAAACCGGCCCGTGTTATGAGATAGGGCGGCTTCGCGCCCGCCTGTTCCGATTCCCGTCGAGGTAATTCAATGCCCGAACTTGCCATCAATGGATGCACGATCGCCTATCAGGAACGCGGCACAGGTATACCCGTCGTGCTGACGCCGGGCGGGCGCTGGGGCGGTTACGTGCAGCGAGTGATCGCCGAGGAACTCGCCCAAAATTATCGGGTGATCACCTGGGACCGGCGCAACACGGATGCTCGAGCGAGCATCCTGATCGCGGGCGATCAATCGGAGGCCGACATCTGGGCTGATGATCTGGCCGGCTTGATCGAGGCGCTGAAACTCGGGCCGTGCTGGGTCGGCGAATATGCCGGCTGCCGCACCACGCCCTTGCTCGCGATCAAATATCCGAAGCTGGTGAAAGGCATGCTGCTGTGCTGGCCGTCGGGCGGCGACTATCCGGCGGCGCGCCTGCCGAAGAATTTCTATCAGCAATACACCCGCGCGGCGTTGCGGCGCGGGATGCAGGGCGTCATCGAGACGAGTCATTTCGCCGATTCGATCAAGCAGAACCCGGCCAATCGCGACGTGCTCATGGCGATGGACCCGCGCGAATTCGTGCGCCAGATGGCCTATTGGGAAGCCTTCTTCATCACCAGCGCCGATCTGCCGATCACCGGTTGCCGGTTGAGCGACGCGGAATGGGCTTCGATCACGGTGCCGGCCACGATCACCGGCGGTTGCGATCCGACCCATCCGACCGCAGCGGCGCAAAAGCTCCACACGCTGATGCGCAATTCGCGCTACCACGATCCGGTGGTGACGCCCGAGGAATGGCACGCGGTGTTTGACCCCGGCCCTTATCCGAAGACCTCGGATTTCCAGGGCGCGCGGATCGCGCCGGTCTGGCGCGCTTTCCTCAAGGACATGGAAGGCTAGGCCGCGTCGATGAAGCGGGTCTGCCTGATCGGTTGCGGCGGCATCGCCGCCGACACGATCGCGGCGGTGACATCCGCTTCGACACCACTGAAGATCGTCGGTGCGCTGGCGCGGGCGGGTGGTGCGGACGCGGCGCGCAAGCGTCTGCCCGACCTGATCGTCGTCGAGTCGCTGGATGACCTGCTGGCGCTGACGCCCGATATCGTCGTCGAAGCGGCCGGGCAGGGCGCGGTCGGCGCTTATGCGGAAACCGTGCTGCGTGCCGGCATCGATCTCGTCGTGGTGTCGATCGGCGCGCTGGCGGCACCGGGCATGCTCGAGCGCCTGCAAGCCGCGGCGCGCGAGAATGGCGCGCGCCTCATTCTGCCGGCGGGGGCGATTGCCGGGATCGACGCGCTCGCGGCGATGAAGTTGCGCGGTCTGCGCACGGTGCGCTATCGCGGGGTGAAACCACCGCGCGCCTGGCGCGGCTCGCCGGCGGAAAAACGCTTCGACCTCGACAGTCTCACCGCGCGCACGTTGTTGTTCGACGGCACGGCGCGCGAAGCAGCCCTGGCCTTTCCCGAGAACGCCAATGTTGCTGCGACGGTGGCCTTGGCGGGGCTCGGGTTCGATGCGACGCGCGTCGAACTCGTCGCGGATCCGGCGTCGCGGCGCAATCTGCACGAGATCGATGCCGAGGGCGAGACCGGCGAACTCCATCTGGAGATTCGCGGGCTCGCCTCCGCGCGCAATCCGAAAACCTCGGCGCTGACCGCGCTGAGCGTGGCGCGCGCGCTGATCAACGAAGCGGCAACGATCGTTATTTAGATTTCGAAATCTCCCGCACAAACTCTAATAACGCCGGCCCCAGCGTATCGAACGGCAGGTTGATCTGCATCGCCGGCGAGACGTGGTTCTGGTCGCGCGCATAGACGAACCACGGCATCTTGCCGTCGCATTGGGTCAACGCCGCGACCAGGGCGGGCGAGCCCCATTGCAGCGGATAGGGATCGAATTCGGTGACCGAGACGAAAACCGGCGGATGGCCCGGCCGGACATGGTTGATCGGGCTGCGCGCGGCCCATTTGGTTTCGTCGCTGCCGAAATAGGCGATCTGGTGCGGCGGCGGCTTGCCGGGGCTGAACTGCGGGTGATGCGGCGCGAACACGCCGGAGAGCAGGATCGCGCCGGCGATTTGTGGTCCGGCCGCGCCGTGAACTTCCGGGATGAAAGTCCAGGTCGCGGCATGGGTAGCGCCCGCCGATTGTCCCATCAGGATGATGCAATCGGGATCGCCGCCATATTGCGCGACATTGTCGCGCAGCCAGGCGACCGCCTTGCCGACATCGGCGCCGCCCGCCGGCCAGGTGTGCTCGGGCGCCAGGCGATAGGTCATGTTGACGCCGATCAGCCCGTTGCGCGCGAAGAAGATCGGCACGTTGTCATAGATCAAACCAGGCAGGGCGCTGCGCTCGCCGGCGATATAGCCGCCGCCATGGACATAGACGACGACCGGCGCCTTGGTCGGTTTCTGGGCAGGCCGATAGAGGTCCATGCGATGTCGCTCGTGCTCGCCATAGGCAATGTCGCGGACGATTGCGATCCCGTCCTTGGGCGCGCGTTCCTGCAACGGCGCGTGCAGCGCATAGGTCGCCTGCAGCACCTCGGGGTTGAAGGCGCGGCCGAGGCTGCGGATCGCGGCGGCAAGTTCGGCTTTGTCGGTATCGGCGGACGGCATGATGTCTCCGGTTCTATCGCTGATGGCAGGTGAGGTATTCCGAGCGATTGTTTGATCTTGAGCGCCGGCCTCGCGTATCCTCATTTCTGCTCCGGGATGGTTCCATTCTACCGAGGAGAAGACAATGCTTTCGGCGGCCGAGAATGAACTTCTGACCCGGACGGGCAAGGGAACCACGGCGGGCGACTATCTGCGCCGGTTCTGGATGCCGGCGCTGCTGACCGAAGAAATCCCGGCGCCCGATTGCCCCCCGGTTCGCGTCCGCCTGATGGGCGAATGCCTGATCGCGTTCCGCGACAGTTCCGGGCGCGCCGCGCTGGTCGGCCAATACTGCATGCACCGGCAGATGGATCTGTTTTTCGGCCGCAACGAGGAAGGCGGCATCCGTTGCGCCTATCACGGCTGGAAATTCGATGCCGACGGCAATTGCGTCGACCTGCCGACCGAACCCAAGGGCAGCAAGTACAAGGACAACGTCCACCTCACGTCTTACCCGTGCCAGGAATTCGCCGGCATCGTCTGGGCCTATCTCGGCCCGAAAGACGCGGACGCGCAGATTCCGCAATTCGAGTTCAATTCCCTGCCGCCCGAGAACATGTACCTGCGCAAGAGCCTGCTCTCGTGCAATTACCTGCAGGCGATGGAGGGCAATCTCGATTCGAGCCACACCGGCTATCTGCACAGTTTTTCGAGCGGCAGCGCGCTCGATCCGCGCGGGCAGGGGCACGGCAAGCGCGGTGGCGTGACCCATCAGTACCAGGCGTCGCTGCCGTCCTTCGAGGTGAAGGACACCGACTATGGCTGCATGATCGGCGCCAAGCGGAAATCGGCGAGCGGCCCGGCCTATTGGCGGGTCACGCAATGGCTCCTGCCGGTGCACACGCTGATCGCGGCCAATGTCGGCGAGACGCTGTTGTGGGACGCGTGGGTCCCGATGGATGACGAGCACACCTGGGTCTATCGCATCGAATACAACCCGTGGCGGGCGCTGACCAAACAGGAACTCTTCGAATACAACAATGTCGGCTTTGCCCGGCTCAACGTGGAAAACATTCCCGGCACCTATCTGCCGGTGCGCAACAAAGAGAACGACTATCTGATCGATCGCGAATTGCAGCGCACCTATTCCTATACCGGGATCAAGGGCACCAATGCCCAGGACGCGGCCGCGATCGAGAACCAAGGTCCGACGCCGATCGCCGATCGCACGAAAGAAAATCTGAGCAGCAGCGATCTCGCCATCATCCGGATGCGCCGCAAATTCCTGAACGTGTTGCAAGACTTCAAAGACGGGGTCGAGCCGGCGCCGGCGCTCAACGGCGACATGTACAAGGTGCGCGCCATTGCCATGTCGCTCGAAGACGACGGCGTGCCGTTCTACGAAGGCGCCAAGGAATTGCTCTTTTTGTGAATCGGAGATCGCGACATGAGTTTGGAAGACGTCAAACGCGAGGTCGCGCTCGGAAGCCGGATTCTCTCGATCACCGGATTGGCCGCGGGCGTGCGCGCCTCGATGGGCCATGTCAGCCTGCGCGATCCGTCCGATCCCAACCGCTTCGTCGTCAAGGGCCGCGGCTACAAGATCGATGTGCTCGCGCGCATGCAGCCCGAGAACATGGTGGTCTGCGATCTCAATGGCTACCTGCTCGACGGGCCGCCGGGCGTGCTTCAATGCAACGAGGTGATGATCCACGCCTCGGTGTTCAAGGCGCGGCCCGAGGTGAATTCGGTCGTCCACGTTCATCCGCCGTTCAGCGTGATGATGACCGTGCTCGGGATTCCGCTGGTGCCGGTGGTGCTCGAAGGGATGCGTCTGGTGCGCCATCCGTTGCCGGTCTATCGCCACATGGCCTTGATCACCTCGGCCGAGCAGGGGCGCGAGATGGCGGAATGTCTCGGCAAGGCCAATGCCGTGCATCTTCTCGGTCATGGCGAGACGACCTGCGGCAAGACCATGGAAGAAGCGGTGACCAACATGGTCCAGCTCGAGAACCAGGCGCAGATGAATTGCCATGCCCGCGCCGTCGGCGGCCCCAACCATGCGCGGATCACCGACGACCTGATCGAGGAATATCTGCAGTGGAAGCCGCTGTCGGAGCCGCATTTCCAGGAAGCGGTCGCGCGGCTCGGCCCGGCCAATATGGGCGGCAGCATCTGGAGCGACCTGATGGATAAGGCCGCGAAGGAGATGGACGCCTGAGCATGGCCGATCTCGCCGCGCGCGATGGACAGACCGGTTTGGGCGCGCCCCTGCCGCGTCTCGAAGATGCGCGGTTGCTGACCGGTCAAGGCCGCTACGTCGACGATCTGATCCTGCGCGACATGGCTTATGCCTATGTCGTGCGTTCGCCGCACGCCCATGCGCGCATCGCCGGGATCGACAAGACCGCCGCGCTCGCCGCACCCGGCGTGCTCGCGGTGCTGACCGGCGACGACGTTGTCCGCGAAAATCTCAATCCTTTGCGCTGCGGCTCGTTTCCGAAACTGGCGCCGGGCGCCGCGTCCTATTGCGCGACGCAGTCGATTCTCGTTGCGGACAAGGCGCGCCATGTCGGCGACCGCGTGGCGCTGGTCGTGGCCGAAACCCTGGCCCAGGCGAAAGACGCCGGCGAGCTGCTCGATATTCGCTATGAGCCTTTGCCGGCCGTGACCTTGATCGACGCGCTCGCGCCGGGCGCCGCGAAGGTCTGGGACGCGGCGTCCGGCAATCTCGGTTTCGAACTCGAACACGGTGACCGCGCCGAAGTCGCGCACCAGTTCGCCGCTGCCGCGCATGTGACGAAGATCGCGGTGCATTATCCCAGCGCCTCGGCCAATACGATGGAGCCGCGCGGTGTCATCGCGATGCGCGATCCGCTCGATGGCCGGGTGACGCTGTGCTCCAGCACCCAGAACCCCTTTCGCGTGCGTGAGAATGTCTGCGATGTGCTGGGGATTCCGCAAACCGGCCTGCGCGTCAAAGCGATGGATGTCGGCGGTTCGTTCGGCATGAAGGGCCAAACCTATCCCGAGGAAGTGCTCGTCGTCTGGGCTTCGACAAAGCTGAAGCGGCCGGTCAAATGGATCGCCGATCGCAGCGAGGCGCTGGCCACCGACATGCACGGACGGCACCAGATCACGCAAGCCGAACTGGCGCTCGATCGTGACGGTCATATCCTGGCGTTCCGCACGACCGTCGCCATCGATCTCGGCGCCTATCTCAGCTATTCGGCGGGCGTGCCGCCGCACAATGCCAGCATCTCCTATCCGGGGACCTATAACGTCCCGCTGATCCATTCGCTGGTGCGGGCGACCTACACCAACACCAGTCCGAAGGGGCCTTATCGCGGCACGGCCAAGCCCGAAGCGAGTTTCGTCCTCGAACGCCTGGTCGAGAAGGCGGCGCGCGAAATGAAGATCGATCCGGTCGATCTGCGCCGGCGCAATCTCATCCGGCGTATCGATATGCCGTATACGGCGTTGGGCGGTTACGTCTACGACAGCGGTGATTTCGAGCGGTTGCTCGACAAGGCGCTGGTGCTGGCCGATTGGGACAATTTCGCTGCGCGCCGGGCCGAGAGCGAGCGGCGCGGCTTCAAGCGCGGCATCGGCGTCTCGATGCATTGTCAGCGCGCCGGCGCCGGTTCCGAACGGATGGAAATCCGCATCGATCAGAACGGCGCGGTCAGTCTTTATGTCGGCACGTTCTCGACCGGTCAGGGTCATGAGACGATGTTCGCGCAGATGGTGTCCGACTGGCTCGGCGTGAAGGTGACCGACATTCGTCTCTTTCAGGGCGATACCGACCGCGTGCTCTACGGCCGCGGCAGTTCCGCGCAACGCAGCATGAGCACCGGCGGCTCGGCCCTGCGGGTTGCCGCCGACGATGTGATCGCCAAGGGCAAGCGGCTGTCGGCCTGGATGCTGGAGGTGTCCGAGGCCGATATCGTGTTCGAGCGTGGACTCTTTCGCATTATCGGCACCGACCGGGCGGTGAGCCTGGCCGAGGTGGCGAAGAAATCCTATCTCGGCGGCGTACCGAAAGAATTCGGCCTTGGGCTCGATGGCGTCGGCACGGATCCCGGTCTCTTCACCTATCCGAATGGCTGCATGATCGTCGAGGTCGAAGTCGACGCCGACTCAGGCGTGATCAAGGTGAAACGGCTCTCGGCGATCGACGATGTCGGCGTGGTGGTCAATCCGCTGACCCTCGAGGGCCAGTTGCACGGCTCGATCGCGCAGGGCCTCGGCGAGACCCTGATGGAATCGATGGTCTATGACCGCGTGAGCGGGCAATTGATCTCGGGCAGTTTCATGGATTACGCGATGCCGCGCGCCGATGTCATGCCCGAGATCGAATCCGAGGTCGCGCTGGTGCCGAGCAACACCAATCTTCTCGGCACCAAAGGCGGCAGCGAGGCGGGCAATGTCGCGACACCGGCCGCGATCATCAATGCGGTGCTCGACGCGCTCGCGCCTTTGGGCGTGACCGATTTGCCGATGCCGGCGACGTCCGAAAGCGTCTGGCGCGCCATTCACGCGGCGGGGTTGCGACAAACCGGCTGAAGCGGCCGCGCGAATTTATTGTTAGTCTCGACCCGGCGACCGATCTCAAGGAGGATGCGATGCTTTCCGCGGCGGAGAACGAGCTTCTGACGCGAACCGATCAGGATACGCTGGCCGGACAATATTTCCGCCGCTTCTGGATGCCGGCTTTGTTGTCGGAGGAAATCCCCAGCCCCGATTGCCCGCCGGTTCGTGTTCGCCTGATGGGTGAGAACCTGATCGCGACGCGCGATTCGAGCGGCCGCATCGGCCTGATGGGCGCCTATTGCATGCATCGCCAGATGGATCTGTTCTTCGGCCGCAACGAGGAGAACGGGCTGCGCTGCGTCTATCACGGCTGGAAATTCGATGTCGAGGGCAATTGCGTCGACATGCCGACCGAGACCGAGGCGAGCAATTACAAGCATCGGATCAAGCTCACCGCCTATCCGGCCCGAGAATTCGCCGGCATCGTCTGGGCCTATATGGGCCCGAAGGATCTGCCGGTCGAATTCCCCGATTTCGAATTCAATAACCTGCCGAAAGAGAACGTCTATATCCGCAAGAGCATGCTCGAATGCAATTACCTTCAGGCGATGGAGGGGAATCTCGATTCGAGCCATGTCGGCATCCTGCATCGCTTCCTCGCGACCGGCGGGCTCACGCCGACGGTCGGCGGAGTCACCGATATCGGCGAGGCGCAGACGGTGCGCGACGTGGTGCCGAGCTTCGAGATCAAGGATACCGCGGGCGGCTTCATGATCGGCGCCAAGCGCGCGCGCGGCGACGGCAAGGCCTATTGGCGCATTACCCAATGGCTGCTGCCGGTTCATACGATGATCCCGAGCGAACCGGGCGAAACGTTGTTGTGGGATGCGTGGGTTCCGATCGACGACACCCATACCTGGGTCTATCGCGTGCAATACAATCCGTGGCGACCGATCTCCGCCAAGGAAATCTTCGAATTCAACAATGTCGGCCTGATGCCGATCAACGTCGAGAACATCCCCGGCACCTATCTGCCGGTGCGCAACCGGAGCAATAATTACCAGATCGATCGCGAATTGCAGCGGACCTATAATTTCACCGGCATCAAGGGCAACAATGCCCAGGACGCGGCGGCGATCGAGAATCAGGGGCCGACGCCGATCGCCGATCGAGCCAAGGAGAATCTGGGTTCGCGCGACCTCGCCATCATGCAGGCGCGCAAGCGATTGCTTCAGGCCTTGAAGGAATTCAAGGACGGAGTCGAACCGTTACCCGCGTTGAAGGGTGATCTTTACAAGATGCGGCCGATCGCGGTGTTTCTCGACGATAACGGAACGCCGTTTTACGACGGCGCGAAGGAACACATTTTCGTCTGATGCGGTCAGGATGGTTTCTCAAGCTGAACCACACCTCACCCTCCCATCGCTTCGCGACGGGCCCCTCCCTCTCCCCGCAAGCGCGGAGAGGGGCTGATCGCATCAACCCTCTCCGCCCATTGGGGGGAGAGGGTGCGAGCGTGAGCGAGCGGGTGAGGTGGGTGCGCGCCAACCTCAAACGATCAAGCTCTAAAACTCAGCGGACGAATTTGTCCGTATAGAGCGTGTCGATCGAGGTGACGTCAGTTGCCTTCATCAGATCATAGTTGACCATGAAGTCGACCACGTTCTGGATGCCTTGTTTCTCGAACTTGCCGTCCTTGCTGAGGTCGAGGATTTTATAGATCGCCTCGGCGGCCTCGTCGGAATAGTGGTGGATCTCTTTCATCTTGGCGATCGCGAAGGGCTTGCCGGCCGGGCTCATCAGGAAGCGGTTGGCTTCGAGGATCGAGGCGACGACGCGCTTGACCGTATCGGGCTTCTTCTCGATGAAATCCTTGCCGGCGACGATCGTATAGGAGAGCCAGGGATTGCCCTCGTATTTGTCGACCGTGAGCAGCGTCTTCACCTTGCCCTGAATCTGCAGATCGACCATCTGATGCGGGCTGAGGACGACGCCGTCGATGCCGCCGGTGGTCAGCAGCGCCACGCTCGATTCGACGCCGCCGGTCGAAATGAACTGGATGTCGCTGATGCCCAGACCCTTGGCGACCAATCGTCCGTAAGCGTGTTCCGCGCCGCCGAGCCGCGACACGCCGATCTTCGCGCCTTTCAAATCGGCCGGGGCATTAAAGCGGCTCTTGGTGCCGACCCAGACCGCGAAGCCGTCTTCCGATTGCAGATTGGCGATGATGACCGAGGGCACGCCCTTGGCGATGGCGGGAATGTCAGTGGCGCCGGTCGACGAGCCGATCTGAATGGCGCCCGAGGCGATGTCGCGCTGCAGGTCAGGGCCGCTCTGGGTCGGGACCCATTCCGCCTCGATGCCGTTCTTCTTGAAGAATCCCTGTTCCTGCGCCGCCAGCACCGGGAGGTAGTACACCGCCGACAATTTGATCGCGGTGCCGTAGACGACTTTTTCCTGCGCGGCGAGGTTGGAGGCGGATAGCGCCAGAAGGAACAATCCAAAAAGAAAAGACATTCTCATCGCCTGAGTGCTCCCGTTCGTTCGGTTGGAAGAAAAAATCTGCGTATCAAGCGCGCCAGCGGCCAAAGTACCGCGCCATGTACCAAAGCGCCATGTTGATGATGACGGTGATCGACGCGGTGACGATCACCGCCGCATAAAGGTCCGCCGTCTTGAAGGTGACGGCGTAGCCATGCACCACGACGCCGAGCCCGTGCCGTGCCAATGCCAGTTCGACGATGAAGACGCCCATCATCGACGCGTTGCAGGCGTAATAGAAACCGGACGACAGGACCGGCAGCATCGACGGCAACGTTACCTTCCGGAAAATCTGCACCTTGCCGAAGCCCATCGCCTTCGCCAGCAGCAATTGATTCGGTTTGACCTCCGACGCGGCCGCCATGACGTTGAGGATCATCGGGAAGAACCCCGAGAGCGCGCCGAACACGATGATCGGCGGCTTGCCGATCCCGAACCACAGCAGGAACAGCGGCAGCAGGGTCACTTTCGGAATTGAGACGCCCAGGGCGAAGAGCGGCGTGAACACTTTATAGGCATAAGGCGACTGGTTGATCGCGAAGCCGATCAGGATCGCCGCGGCGACGCCGCTGGCGAAAGCGGCGGCGAATTCGGTGAGGGTCGCCGCGATGTCGGGGATCGCGGCGAGGGTCACCGGGACGATCTCGCGCATCGCCTCGATCGGGCCGGCGAGAAACAGGGAATCGATCCACTCCCATCGCACCGCGAGTTCCCACACGATCAGGAACGCAACGATGGCGCCGGTCCGGATGACGAGCGGAAGATGCTTGTCCGTCATCGCACCCAGCGCCGTTCGAGAAGGCTGAACAGGGAATTGCCGGCGACGCCGATGCAGAGCGTGATGAGGATCAGCGCGTAGAGTTCGGGCGTGTGGTAATTGACCGCCGCCCAGTCGATCAGCGAGCCCAGTCCCGTATTCACCACCAGCAATTCGCCGGTGACGACGCCGATGACGGTATAGCCGAAGCCGAGCCGCAATCCGGCGAGGATGGTCGGCGCGGCGGCGGGCAGCACGACCTTGATGAAAATCGCCAGGCGCCCGTAACCGACCGACCGCGCCAACGCGATGTAGTTGGGTTCAACCTGGCGCAACCCGGCGGTGGTGTTGAAGACGACGACGAAGATGCCGAGCAGCACGCCGAAAACGATATTGGGCAGCACGCCGATGCCGAGGATCAGGATGATGACGGGGTAAAGGATGATCTTCGGAATCGCGTAGAGGACGAGAAGCACCGGCTCGAACGCGTCGCCGATCACTTTGGAACTCGCGAACGCTATTCCGACGAGCATGCCGAGCGCTGCCGTGATCGCGTAAGCCGCGACGACTTCGCCGATCGTGGTCAGCGCATTGGCATAGAAATCGGGCACCTCGCCGCGCAGGAGGGCGATGTCGAAGATCTGCGCGAAAACCTTGCTCGGCGGCGCCAGCAGGATCGGACTGACATGGGACAGACGCGCGAACACTTCCCAAAGCACCAGGATGCCGCCGACAAAGATGAGACGGGCGATGGCGGGACGCGGCCGGCGCATCGTCATCATTCGTGCGGCAACGCGATTTCGTCTTGTTCGGCCTTCGCGCGCTTGATCGAGATCAGGGATTCGCCCTTCAGCTCGTTCCACAGCGTGTCGACCATCTGGCTGAATTCGGGTTTGCCGATGGTGCGCGGGCGCGGCAGGGGATTGACGATCTCGGCCTTGATCCGGCCGGGCCGTGCCGAGAACACGGCGATGCGCTCGCCGAGATAGACCGCCTCGGTCAGGCTATGCGTGACGAAGACGATGGTGCGGCGGACCTGGCGCCAGATCTCGATCAGCTCGTCGCCGAGGATGATGCGCGACTGTTCGTCGAGCGCGCCGAACGGCTCGTCCATCAGGATGATGTCGGTCTCGAGCGCCAGCGAACGGCAAATCGCGACGCGCTGCGCCATGCCGCCCGAGAGCTGGCGCGGATAGTAATGCGCGAAATCCTCGAGCCCGACCATGCGGAGATATTTGAACGCGCGATCCTTGCGCTCGGCCTTGTCGATGCCCTGGGCCTCAAGCCCGAATTCGACGTTCTTCAGGACCGTCCGCCAGGGATAGAGGACCGGGTCCTGAAACATATAGGCCATCAGTTTCGGATTGGGTCCGGTTACCAACTGGCCGCCGACGCGAACCTCGCCGACGCCGGAATCGTAGGGCGTCAATCCGGCGATGATGTTGAGGAGGGTCGATTTGCCGCAGCCGCTGGGCCCGAGCAAAATCAGGAAGTCGTTTTCCTTGGCCGAGAGGCTGATGGTATCGAGAGTGCGGACTTTCCGGCCGCTGGCAACATCGTCATGCGTCTTGCTGACGTTCGTCACCTCGATAATGGCCATCCCCGACTTCACCACTCATCTTGCTCGAATAAAATTAGCACAGATGATTTGGGCGACGTAGCAGATTCCCCCCACGCTTACGCGGCAACACACGAAAGAGGTGTATTCAGCGCGTCAGTGGATCGCCGTGCATCGCGTTGAGCTGGATGTCGATCTCGACCGTGGGCCGGACGTCGACGAAGCTCGGGCTGGTCGCGGTGGCGGCCGCATCGCCGAGCGACGCGGTGGCGAGGCCCCAGGCGCGCGGAACGATTTTCGCATCGCGTGTCCAACGCTTCAGGGTCCCGCCGTTTTCGCGCGCGGTGACTTCGCGGTCCCACAGCCGGCGAATGGCGATGACGCCGGTATCGGCGCGGCCCGGCCGTTCGTGATCGCGGTCGGCGATGCGGCCTTGCCCGACCTGCGCGATGTCGTCCTGCAGGCGGACCAGATCGACGCGATTCTTGTCGACGTCGCGCAGCGAAACCCGGCCGCGCAGAATTTCGCGCGCGACGTGCTGATGCGCCGTGTCGATCAGCATCCGTCGCTCCTGGCGCCGCGCCTTGACCCGCTCGGCGGTCTCGCCGCTGACCGGAATGCGATGAAGGCCGAACTGCATGTGCTGGACGTCGTCGATCGGCACCCACCAGAACAGCGATTCCTGCCAGCCGATTTCGGGGTCGGTCGGCAGCGCCGTCATATAGAAGATGTTGGGCATGCCGAATTGCTGCACCCGCAACTGTCCGTCGGCGCGCGCGAAGGTATAGACGACGCCCCAGTCGGATTCCTCGGCGCGCAACTGGGCGCCGCGGCCGATGCCGTTATAGGAGGCTTCGTTGTCGCGATGGACGAAGCCGACATGGCTCATGTCGAGCGCGTTCTCGACGTTCTGGAAGTAATTGCACTCGCGCAAGTACGAATCGATTTCGATCAGCCCGCCGAAACCGTCGAACTCGGGAAACCGCGGCAGTTCCGGTGCTGCGCCGCTGCCGAGGAAGACGAAGATCAGGCCGAGATATTCCTGGGTCGGATGCGAGGCGAGGGTGACCCGGTCGCAATAGCTCGAATCCTCAGCCGGCTGTTCGACGCACGCGCCGTCGGCGGCGAATTTCCAGCCGTGATAGAAGCACCGCAAGGCGTCGCCCTCGACCCAGCCCGATGACAATTGCGTGCCGCGATGCGGACAACGCGCATCGACCAGGCAGACCCGGCCGCTCTCGCCGCGATAAAGGGTGAAATCCTCGCTCATGATCCGGAGCGGCACCGGCTTGCCGATGGCAAGATCGGCCGAATGATAAACCGGCTGCCAGAACTGCCGGAGATACTGGCCCGCCGCCGTGCCCGGTCCGGTGCGCGCGTAATCCACCATCTTGGTGGACCGCTGATTGGCGGTGGCGCTCATCGACATGGCGGACATCTCCGGGCGGCGGCTGGCTTCCGTCGATCAGCATATAGAGTCTTCTGGTTCAGCCGCCAATCCTCGCGCGCGCCCGCACCGTTACGGTGCCGCCCTGGCCGGGGACTGCCGGGGAACTGGCAAAGTCGTGGTTAATGTTGAGGTTCATTAAGATTAACAATCGGCCGATTTACAGTTAAATTAACTATCGTTACTGACAAAACTGTAAAAAATGAAGTGTTAACCAGTGATTTCAACGCGTTAAGCTTCTATTTGTTTGAAATTAACATCCCCTAAACATTAGCTTCCTGGCAACCCAAAGTCGCACGCTGGGTTTACAGGAAAGACTTAACCGTCATGGCATTCGCCGCCCTCCTTCGTGCCGTCCCGAAATCAGTGGTGCTCGCCGCATCCGCTTCGCGCGTCTCTTCGCGCACGGCATGGCTCGCGGCCTCACTGACAACGGGCATGGTGGCGATTGCTTTCATCTTGTTCGCGAGCGCGCCCGCCTCGGCGCAAGCCGCGAGCTGTACCAATGACGCCAACGCGGTCACATGCGCGGGCAGCGTAACCACGGGGACCGGCTTGAGCGTCGGGGCCGGCGGCGGCGGCGGCGGCGGCGATTGCGATTTTTGCACCGGCTCGCCCGGCAATGGCGGCAACGGCAGTACCGGCCACACGATCGACGTCACCCTCAATCCCGGCAATAGCGTGACGAGCTCGAGCGACACCGGACTCTACGGCCAATCCAATGGCGGCGGCGGCGGTGGCGGCGGCGATAATATCGGCTTCGCCGGCGATGGCGGTCACGGCGGCAACGGCGGCACCGGTGGTTTTGTCGGCGTCACCAATAACGGCGCGATCGCCACGACCGGCGTGGGCGTCATCGGCATGTCCGGCTTGAGCCAGGGCGGCGGCGGCGGCAATGGCGGCGATTCGGACTCGCTGTTTTCCGGCAGCGGCGGCAACGGCGGCGTCGGCGGCACGGGCGGCACGGTTCAGATCACCAATAATCTCACGGTCACCACCAATGGCGATCAAGCCATCGGCATCCTCGGGCAAAGCCTCGGCGGTCATGGCGGCAGCGGCGGCGATGGCGGCGCCATCGTCGCGCAAGGTGGTTCGGGCAGTTCCTCGGGCGCCGGTGGATCGGTCATTCTCGGCAACACCGACGCGGTCGAAACCTTCGGCACGAATTCGGCGGCGATGGTCGGGCAAAGCATCGGCGGCTTTGCCGGTTCCGGCGGTTCCGGCACCGGCATCTCGGGCGGCGGCGGCGGCGGCGCGGGCGGCGGCAATGGCGGCACGGTCTCGGCGACCAACTTTATCGCCTCGACCCTGACCACGCATGAAGACGGCTCCTACGGCATTCTGGCGCAGAGCATCGGCGGTGGCGGCGGTTCGGGCGGCAGCGGCAGTGGCATCTTCGGCGGCGGCGGCGGCGGCTCGGCCGGCGGCTTCGGCGGCGACGTCACGGCGGAAAATTTCGGCACGATCATGACCAGCGGCAGCCTGATCGGCGCCAACGGCAACAGCTCGACCGGCATCCTCGCGCAAAGCATCGGCGGCGGCGGCGGCAATGGCGGCAGCGGCGGCGGTCTCGTCTCGGTTGGCGGCAATGGCAGCGCGACCAGCGATGGCGGCGTTGTCACGCTGAACAATTACGGCACGGTGACGACCATTGGCGACGGCTCGCTCGCGTTACAAGCGCAAAGCATCGGCGGCGGCGGCGGCAATGGCGGCAGCGCCAGCGGTCCGTTCTCGGTCGGCGGTACCGGCGGCGGCGGCGGCCAGGGCGGACTCGTTAGCCTCGGCAATAGCGGCACGCTCTCGACCGGCGGCAACGATGCCTCGGCGATCGCGGCGCAGAGCATCGGCGGTGGCGGCGGCAATGGCGGCGGCGCGGTGGCGGCGGGTCTCGGCGTGAGCGTCGGCATCGGCGGCTCGGGCGGCGCAGGCGGCGACGGCGCGCTGGTCGATGTCGCCAGCAGCAGCGGCACGATCACGACGATCGGCGATCGCTCGCGCGGCGTTCTCGCGCAGAGCCTCGGCGGCGGCGGCGGCACCGGTGGCTTCGCGGTCAGCGTTGCGGTCGGCACTTCCGCATCGATCGCGGTCGGTATCGGCGGCTCGGGCGGCAATGGCGGCGACGGCGGCGAGGTCGTACTCAACAATTCCAGCACCATCGCGACGACGGGCATGCTCGCCCACGGCATCGAGGCGCAAAGCGTCGGCGGCGGCGGCGGCGATGGCGGCTTCAGCGTCGCGGTTGCGGCCAGCGCGGGCTTCTCGGGTACGCTCGCGATGGGCGGAACCGGCGGCGGCGGCGGCATCGGCGGATCAGTCTTTGCCACCAACAGCGGCGACATTTCGACGGGCGGCAGCCAGGCCTACGGCATTCTCGCGCAGAGCATCGGCGGCGGCGGCGGCGACGGTGGCTTCAGCATCGCGGGCTCGGTCAGCGCGGGCGGTCCTGCCGCGGCGTTGAGCTTCGGCGGCAGCGGCGGTAGCGGCGGCACGGGCGGCATCGCCGCGATCGACAACACCGGCAACATCACGACCATCGGCGACAATGCGCACGGTCTCTTTGTTCAGAGCATCGGCGGCGGCGGCGGCGCGGGCGGCTACAGCATCGCGGGCACGATCAGCGACACCGGCAATCTCGGTTTGAGCTTCGGCGGCGCCGGCGGCGCCGGCACCACGGCGAATACCGCGACGGTCGTCAACGGCTCCAGCGCGTCGCCCAATGCGACCACGATCAGCACCACCGGCATGCATGCCGACGGCATCGTCGCGCAAAGCATCGGCGGCGGCGGTGGCGACGGCGGCTTCTCGGTCGCTGGCGGCATCAGCGGCGGCACCTCGCTCGACTTTGGCTTCGGCGGTGGCGGCGGTAGTGGGGGCACCGGTGCGCAGGCGTCGGTGACGACCTATTCCAACATTACTACCAACAACGCGATGTCCGACGGCATCCTCGCCCAGAGCATCGGCGGCGGCGGCGGTGACGGCGGTTTCGCCATCGCGGGCAGTCTGTCCGACGGCGGCACCGGCGTAAATTTCTCCCTCGGCGGTCACGGCGGTAACGGCAACACCGCGGCCGGTGTCGATGTCACCAATGGCGGCACGATTCTGACGAAGGGTATCGGATCGAACGGCATCGAAGCGCAGGCGATCGGCGGCGGCGGCGGCGCGGGCGGTTTCGCCGGTTCCCTTTCGGGTGGTTTCGGCGACGGCGCGCAACTCGCGGTCTCGATCGGCGGCGGCGGCGGCACGGGCGGCGACGCCGGTCTCGTCAGCGCGACCAACAGCGGCACGATCACCACGCAACAGGATTCGGCCTCGGCCATCATCGCGCAAAGCATTGGCGGCGGCGGCGGCAATGGCGGCTTCAGCCTCAGCGCGGCCTTCGGCACCCAGCCCAACGCGGGGAATCTCAGTGTCGCGATCGGCGGTCATGGCGGCAGCGGCGGGACCGGTGGCGAAGTCGATGTCACCAACACCAACACGCTGACGACGACGGGCGATCATTCCTACGGCATTTTCGCGCAGAGCATTGGTGGTGGCGGCGGCGCGGGCGGCTTTGCCGCGACCGGCACGCTCTCGACCAACGCCGACGCAAAGCAACTCTCGGTCGCGATCGGCGGCCATGGCGGCACCGGCAACGATGCCGGCCTGGTCAACGTGCAGAATGCCGGCAACATCGTCACCGGCGGCGTCAACGCCAACGCGATCCTCGCGCAAAGCATCGGCGGCGGCGGCGGCAATGGCGGCTTCGCGCTCAGCGCAACCGCCTCGGGTCCCGGCGGCGCGAGCGGCGATATTTCGGTCGGTGGTTTCGGCGCCGGCGCCGGCAACGGCAATGAAGTCGACGTCACCAGCAGCGGCACGATCACAACGGCGGGTTCGAACGCCATCGGTATCGAAGCGCAAAGCATCGGCGGCGGCGGCGGCAACGGCGGCATGGCCGTCGCGCTGAACTTCGGCACCACCTCGGCCGACCCCGAATCGCAATCGACGCAGCTCACCGTTGCGGTCGGCGGCGGCGGCGGCATCGGCGGCACGGGTGGTCTCGTCAACGTTATCAATGACGGCCACATCACCACCGTCGGCGAACAGGCTTACGGCATCGAGGCACAGAGCATCGGCGGCGGCGGCGGCGATGGCGGAGTCAGCCTCGCGGGTTCGGTCCTGCTTGGCCCCAGCAACAACACGCCAAAAACCCAGGTCGCGATTTCGGTCGGCGGCTTCGGCGGCAACGGCAATAACGGCGGCACGGTCATCGTCAATCAGACCGGCGGCGTGACCACCGGCGGCGACGGCGCGACCGGCATCTTCGCGCAGAGCATTGGCGGCGGTGGCGGCGACGGCGGTGCCTCGCGCGCGTTCACGATGTCCCTCGGGCCGCCGTGTCCGGACGCGGATCCGGAATGCGCGGCGAAGAATCGTTCGCTCGCTCTGGCGATCGGCGGCTTCGGCGGCGGCGCCAGCGATGGCGGCACCGTCACGGTCACCAATGCCGGCACGATCCGGACGACGGGCGCTGATGCCGACGGCATCCTGGCGCAGAGCGTCGGCGGCGGCGGTGGTCTTGGCGGCAACGGCCATGTCGGTGCCGGTGAGCCTGGTCTTGGCGCGACCGTGCTCGGCCGTCTCGACGGCCAAAAGGATCAGACCAAATTCCTGAAATCGCTGACCATCGCGGTCGGCGGCTCCGGCGGTTCGAGCGGCAACGGCGATCTCGTCACCGTCAACAACACCGGCGACATCTATACGTCGGGCACCACGTCGTTCGGCATCGTGGCGCAGAGCATCGGCGGCGGCGGCGGCATCGGCGGCAACGGCGATACCGGTGCGATCGGCAAACTCGGCATCGGCGGTGCCGGTGGCGCGGCCGGCAATGGCGGCACCGTCAACGTGACGCAGATCGGCAATGTGATGACCTCGGGCGACGGCGCCACGGCGATCTTCGCGCAAAGCGTCGGCGGCGGCGGCGGTATCGCGGGTAACGTCGATCGTGGTCTTGCGACCAGCATGAGCGAAGTCGGTGTCGACATACCCGGCGTCAATATCGGCGCGGGCGCGGCGTTCGGCCAGGATGGCGGCGGCGGCGGCAATGGCGGCGACGTCACGGTGACGAGTTCGGGCATCGTCTACACCACCGGCGTTGGCGCCGACGGCATCTTCGCGCAGAGCGTGGGCGGCGGCGGCGGCGTTGCCGGC
The DNA here is from genome assembly GCA_903828515.1 of uncultured Rhodospirillales bacterium. Lineage (GTDB taxonomy): Bacteria > Pseudomonadota > Alphaproteobacteria > ATCC43930 > CGMCC-115725 > CAIKMD01. The sequence continues at coordinate 56,294 of CAIKMD010000007.1, forward strand.
GCGCTCGGCAATACGCTCGACGGCCATTCGATCCTCGGTTGGACCGGCAGCGTCGGCGACGCCGGCAAAGCGGGCACGGTCACCGTCGATCACACCGGCACCATTCTCGTGACCGGCGATTATTCCACCGGCATCTATGCGCAGAGCGCGGGCGGTACTGGTAAAGGCGGCGACGTCAACATCAGCCTCGATGGTGCGGTTGGCGCGAGCGGTCTCGATGGCGTCGGCATCTTTGCGCAGAGCCTTGGCGGCGGCGGCAACGGCGACATCACCGTCACCGTCAAGGCCAATGGCATGGCGGTGGGCGGCACCGGTGCATTCGCCGCGGGCATCATGCTCGCCGACGGCGCCACCAACACGATCAACATCAATCATGGTGGCTTCGTCGGCACGATGGACGGCGGCAACGGCAACGCGATCGTCGCGACCGGCGGCAACGACACCGTCAACAACGCCGGCACGATCACCGGCTCGATCGATCTCGGCGGCGGCATCAACGCCTTCAACAACCTGCCCGGCGCGACCCTCAATCTTGGTCACATGACCAACTCTGCGACCTCGACGTTCACCAACGGCAACGGCTCGACGGTCAACGTGCTGAGCGGCGGTTCGTTCACCAACAACAACGCGAGCGGCACCGGCTTCGAGAACAACAACGGCACGTTCAACGTGGAAGTGGGTGGCGTCGTCAACGGCACCGGCCAGTATCTCCAGACCGCCGGCACCACCACGGTCGACGGCACCTGGACGCAATCGCTCAGCGATTTCGAAGGCGGCCAGCTCAACGGTCTGGGCGTCGTCAACGGTACCGTCTTCAACAATGCCAATCCCGGAGTCGGCCCCGCGCATACCGGCGTTAACGCCGGCGTCAGCGGCGTCGACCCGCTGGTCTTCACCGGCCTCGTCACCGGCACCGGCAACTACAGCGGCGACGTCGAATTCGACGGCCAGTTCTCGCCGGGCAGCTCGGCGAGTTCGGTTGCCAATCTCAACACCCCTGGTGTCGCCGCGCCGTTCTCGACCAATCCGGCTTACTACCCGCTCGGCACCGGCAGCGTCGCCTCGATCACCGGCGAGCACCTGATCTTCGGCGCGACCAACACCACGTTCATGGACGTCAGTGGCGCCGCGGCCGATCACATCACCGTCGATACCGCCAATCTCGGTGGCGTGCTGACCTTGGTGCCGACCGCGCCGGTCGCCGGCAGCTACACGCTGCTCCAGGCCTCGGGTTCGGGCAGCGGCATCGTCGGCGACTTCGCGCTCGCCCAGATGCTCAACATCGGCAACAACAGCGACCTCTATATGACGCGCACCAACGACGCGTCGGGCTACACGGCGAATTTGCGCTCGACCTCGGCGGACTACGGCGTCGCGGTCGGCACCACGTTCACCCAGATCGGCGGCGCCGGGATCAATCCGGGCGACTTCGGCCTCAGCGTCAATCCGACTCTGACCACGCTCGGTTCCAGCGCGACCTTCGGCACCGGCGGCGCCGGCGCCAATGACGGGCCTGGCGGCAATGGCGGCAACGGCATGTCGACGGATATCGTTCTCGGCAGCGGCAATGCCCTCGCGGTGGGCGCGGGCGGCGATGGCGGCTTCGGCACGGGTTCGGCGCCGAACGGCAAAGGCGGCGACGCCGGCTTTGGCCTCGGCACGGCGATCATGAACGGCGCGACGGGTTCGGCGACGGCCTATGGCACCGGCGGCAACGGCGGTCTCGCGATGGGCAACGACGTCGGCGGCAATGGCGGCAACGGCGCCGCGCTGGCGACGGCGGCTCTCGGCACGGCCGGCCCGATCAACGCGAAAGCGGTGGCGAATGGCGGGCTCGGCGGCAATTCGAATTCCGGCAATGGCGGTCTCGGCGGCGGCGCCGCGGCAAGCGCGATTGCGATCACCAGCGACGGCAATGCGACGGCCATCGCCAATACGTTCACGACCGGCGGCACGGGCGGCACCGGATCGGGCGCCGGCAATTTCGGCGGCGACGGCGGCATCGCGACCTCGTCGACGGCGAGCGCGCACACCGACGGGGCCGGCAACGGCATCGCGGTTGCCTCGGTCGAGCAGACCGGCGGCGCCGGTGGCGCGGGTCTCAACAACGCCTCGGGTGGCGCGGGCGCGGCTTCGACCCTGACCAATGCGGTCAACGGCGTTACCCACGGCATTCTGCAATTGTTCCAGACCGCCATCGGCGGCGCGGGCGGTGCGGGCGATCACGTCGGCGCGGGCGGCATGGGTGCCGACGGCACGTCGACCCTTACCTATAACGACGGCCTCGCGAGCGAAGTCGATGCAACGACGACCGGCATCGGCGGCATGGGCGGTGACGGCACGAACCACGCTTTCGCCGGTAACGGCGGCACGGGCACGGCAACGACGGTCCTGACCGCGAACACGAATGCGAATGCTTCGGCGATCGCGGTGGGCGGCAATGGCGGCGACGCCGTTCCGGCCAATCGCGGCGGCATCGGCGGCGACGCGGTCGCGACGTCCACGGCGAACATGGCTTTGGCCTCGGGCACCGCGAATTCGACGGCACTTGCCACCGGCGGTATCGGCGGCAATGGCGGCGTGGCCCGTTTCGGCGGCACCGCGTCGGCCGAAGCGATCGTCGATCAATTGATGCCCGCCTTCGGCATCGCCGATGCCTTCGGCATCGCGCAGGGCGCGGCGGTCGGACCGGCGAGCGTCCAGGCGAACGCCACCAGCACGGCCGGCAATGTCGTGACCAACGCCATCGCGCAGGGTCCGCATAACGTGACGGTCGGCGTAACCGGCACCGGCGGCACCGGCAGCAATCTCGGTAATGGCGGCACGGTCGATGCGTTTGGCATCGGCACCAGCACGACCAACGGTCTTGTCGATGTGAACGTGACGGGCACCGGCGGCGCGGGCAACGCCGCGACCGGTCTCGGCAATGTTGCCGGCAACGGCGCTGCGACGAACTTCTCGACGGCGAGCTCCGCGGTGAGCGCGACCGGCAATGCGAATGTCTCGGTCGTCGGCATCGGCGGCGCGGGCGGCAATGGTTCGAGCCAGGCGACGGGCGGCCAGGGCGGCAATGCGGCGCTCGCCAACGTGGTCACCGGTTCGACGCTGGGCGGCAATCTGACCCTCAACCAGGCGGCGATCGGCGGTAACGGCGGCGCGGGCGATGATGGTGTCATGGCGGGCGCGGGCGGTCTGGCGACCTCGACCTTCGGTTACTTCGACACGGTTGGCGCGACACATCTCTTCGGCACGTCCAGCGCGATGGGCGGCACGGGCGGCGCGGGCACGAATGGCACGCTCGGCGGCACGGGCGGCACGTCGGATGCCGGCATCGTCCTCGCCGGCATCGGCAACGGTGTCGTCACCGGCACGGTGAACAGCATCGGCGGCAACGGCGGCGCGAGCACCGATGGCACGGCCAATGGCGGCGCCGGCGGCATCGCCTATGAAACACTCGGCGCGAGCGCGAGCAGCGTGCGCGGCGCGTTGGCTCTGACCCTCAATGCCTTCGGCGGCACCGGCGGCGACACGTTCGGCGCCGGCCATGCCGGCGGCCTCGGCGGTGACACCTTCGTCACCGGCGCGGTGATCGGTACCAGCAGCAATGGCGGCGACGTGACTGTCACCGCGAATGCGACGGGCGGTCTTGGCGGTTCGGGCACGGCGTCGACCGGCGGCGCGTCGGGCGGCAATGGCGGCAATGCCTCGCTCGTCAACATCGTCGGCGGCGACACCACGGCCTCGCTCATCCTGCGTCAGAATGCTTTCGGCGGCACCGGCGGCAACGGCGACGGTATCGGCAGTGTCGCGGGCGTCGGCGGCAACGCGGTCTCGCAATTGACCTATACCAATGCGGATCCGAACTCGCTCACCGGCCTCGTCTTCGCCCTGGGCGGCAATGGCGGCAACGGTTCGAACGGCGTCACCGGCGGCCAAGGCGGCACCGCGACGGCGAACATCACCTTGACCGGCGATCTGCTCGCCAATCCCACGGCGATCGGTGGTAACGGCGGCGACAACACCGACGGCACCGGCAGCGGCGGCAATGGTGGCACGGTCAGCGGCACCACCGGTCTTGCCATCGGCAGCACGCCGACCGCGCCGGTCACCTCGATCGCCACGGCGATCGGCGGCAATGGCGGCATCGGTTCGGGTATCGGCAATAAAGGCGGCGACGGCGCCGTGGCGGATACGACGAGCGCGACGGCGATCAGCCCCGGCACCGGCATCGTCACCGCGCAGACCATTCAGGTCGGCGGCAGCGGCGGCAACGGCATCCTCGGCGCGAACGGCGGCAACGGCGCGTCCTCGAGCCTCGCGGCGATCAATGCCGGCGGTACCGGCACCGGTCAGATCAACCTGATCCAGCAGGCCTTCGGCGGTAATGGCGGCAATGGCGCGGTCGGCGGCAATGGCGGCAATGCGGATGCATTGACCACCGTCGCGGCGATCATCGCGGGCCAGAACGTTTACGCTGAATCGGATGCGGTCGCCGGTCTCGGCGGTCTCGGCGCCAACCCTGCGCTCAACGGCACCACCGGCACGGCGAACGTGACGGCGAACTCCTCCTCGATCGGCAACGGCCTCGCGAAGTCGAGCGCCTTCGCCGACGGCAGCTCGGGCCAGGCGCAATCGAACAGCATCACCACGGGTGGCGGTGCGATCAGCGTCAGCGCGAATGCCACGGCCGCGGTCGCGAGCCCGGTGCAGACCCTGTCGCAGACCACGGTCGGCCGTGCGGTTCCGGTCGCTCCGGCGAACTTCGTCTCCGGCGGCGTCCAGGCTTTCGCCTTCACCACCGGATTGCCGGATCGCAGCTCGGTCATCGCGACCGTGCTCAATCCCGCCTTCCCGAACATCACCGCGGTCATCCCGACCAACGACATGGGCCATTATCTCGGCGCCGCGTCGCTCGGGGTCGCGCGCGCCAGCACCGGCACGCTTCAGGTCTATGACAGCATGATCGACTTCAAGCTGTCCTACGCATCGCTCGATGCCGGCACCCATCTCGATCTCGCGCTCTACAATCCGATCAACTTCAATGCGGGCGGGTTCTCGGCGAACGACTCGGTGAAGATCACCATCCTCACCAACTTCCCCGACTTCTCGATCACGTCGCTGGCGACGCTGCTTGCGAACACCACGAACCTCGCCGAACTCAACGCGATCTGGGGCAACCAGGTCTATGACCTGGGCGGCGTCGGCTTCGGTCTCTCGGGCACCTTCGACTTCGCCATCGACATCCAGTTGATGGCGACCGACCCGGTCGGCTTCGCCGGCAGCGCGCTCCTCGCCACCGTCCCGGAACCGACCAGCCTGATGCTCCTGGGCACCGGTCTCTTCGGCTGGATCGTGGTTCGCCGCCGCCGCGCGATGCGGGTCGCGCCGCCGATCGCGGCCTGATCGCTGGCCTTGGGGAACGAAACAACGGGTATGACGTTTCAGTAGGTTGTCGATCGAGCGCGGCAAAGTCGGAACGAAGGCGAGGCCGCCAGCCGTGAAGCACCTTTGGACGTGGACGAAACGGATTGCCGGCCGGATGTCGCGGGACAATGTCTCGCTGCTCGCCGCCGCGGTGACGTTTTACGTCTTCGTGGCGATCCCCTCGTCGATCACGGCAATCGTCTCGCTGTATGGGTTAGTGTTCAACGTCGGCGATATCCAGGAACATATCGCGTTCATGGAAGACCTGTTCCCGACCGACGCGACCAAGGCACTCACCGATCTGCTGGCGACCCTCGCTTCCAATCCGACCTCTGTTCTTGGCAGCGAATTGGCGATGGGAATCCTGGTCGCGGTATGGAGCGGCCAATCCGCCGCGTCGGCGCTGGTCTCGGCGCTCGACGCGGTTTACGAAAAACGCGAGGCGCGCGGTTTTTTTGCCTTCCAGCTCACGGCGCTCGCCATCGCACTGAGCTGGATCGTGCTCGCGGTCGCGGCGGTGACGCTCTTTTCGCTGGGCCCCTGGCTGCTCGACCGGACCTTCTTCGTCCATTTCCCCGCTTACATCATCCGGTGGCCGACCCTGATCGTGCTGGTCGCCGGCGCGATCGGCGCGCTTTATCGCTACGCGCCGGCGCAACGTCCCGAATATGGCTGGGGCAAGTGGGGAATTGCGTTGGCGACCACTTTGTCGCTCGGCGGTTCGGCGCTCTTCACGCTCTATGTCGAGTACTTCGCGTCTTATGACATCCGCTACGGCTCGCTCGGGGCGGCGGTGGTGATGCTGCTGTGGCTCTATGTCATGGTCTTCGCGGTCCTGCTCGGCGCCGAGCTGAACGCCGATCTCGAAGGCGAGACGCCGCGCAAGGACAGCGCCGTGCCGACGCCGACCGGCCAAATCCTCCCGGAAAGCGCTCGGCGATAGGCCCGGTCGGAACGACGCGACGGGAACCTTCGGCCCTCGTCCCGGTTATTAGAGAAGGATGCCGCCGGCGCGGTTTGCGAACAGGCGCACACGCGTCTCGCGGCGTTGCCATTCAACGTGGAGAGAGCAAATGACGAAGGCGAGATTTCAACTTCAATATCTGGTCGGCGCGGCACTTCTGAGCAGCGTTACGGCGCTGGCAGGTTGCGTGCCTGATACACCCGCCGTGACCCGCACGACCACGACGCAGGAACGGACCACGACCACCCCCGCGCTCTCGTCGGCGCCGTCCTATCAATCGACCACGACCACGACGACCCGGCAGGTCCAGCCGTAATCCGACCGCTTCGAAGGAGCACGTCATGACGAAAACTCTGATCGCGGGCGCTTTCGCCCTAACGATGATGATGGGCGGCGCCCATGCCCAAGGCGTCTCGTCCGATTCCACGGCCAATTTTCCCAACGGGCCGGCGGGAAGCGAAAGCGTCGTCAAAACCCAGAAAGTCATCGGCGCGGATGGCACGGTCACGCAGCAATCGCAGAGCTACGACAAGACCCAGACCTACAGCAGCGGCGACGGTGCGTTGAGCGCTCACTCGACGGTTCGGACCAATGAAGTGAAAACCGTCACGCCGCCGTCGGTGTCGACGTCGACTTCCACGACGACGACCGAGCAAGTCCGCTGACACCGGAGCGCCGTGCCGTGAAGCCGAAATCGAGTTGGGTCGTATCCTTGCTCGCTTTCGGTTTCATTCTCGGTGGCGGTGTCAGTGCCATTGCCCAGACGGTGACGGACCAGAATGGCAGGCGCGAGACAATTCCGCCGCAATCGACCGACCAATCGCCGGCCCGGCCGGAGCAGAGTGTTCCCGGTCAGGTTTCCGCAACGCCCAATGGGGTCATCGCGCCGCCGAAAACCGGCGATGCCAACGTGATCCAGCCGCCCAGCGCCGGCCCCGACGCCACGCCGGTGATCAAACCGCCGGGTACGCCGGGCGGCAACACCGACATCCAACCGAAATGAAAAACCGCCTCCCCGAAAGGAGGCGGTTTGCCGTGGCGCCCGTCGCGAGACGAAAGCGGCTTTAAGCTTGCTTGCGGCCGGCGAAGACCAGGCCGGCGCCGATGACGATGGCGATGATGCCGGCATAAGGCGGAATCACATAATCGGTTTCGGTGTCCTTGGTCGCGGTGATCGGGCCGATTTTCGCGACCTGTTCCTGGTGGTGAACGGGAATGACGTTGACGAGCAAGCCGCCCACGCCCGCGAGAATGAGAACGACCCCGACAATCAGCAATCCGCGCATGTTCTAGCTCCTTCGTTTATTCCAGGCGCCTTGTCGAAGGCGCGCGCGTATTAAAGTCGGAGCCGGTGGAAAGGTTTCGCCATCGCGATTGCACTCATTTTCCGCTTTTCGTGGAACCGAATGTGCCTGCCGCTCTTTTGTTCACCGACATCGATGAACAAGGAGAGCAAAATCATGGGACGCGGCATTCTTCTCTGGCTCCTGGGCGTTCCGATTCCGATCATCATTCTTCTTGCCCTGGTGTGGCGCTGATGGCTGCGGTTATCGAGGCGCCTTTCGGCGAGCCTCGCGGCATATCCGAAGTTGGCGTCGTGGGAAGCGTCGATGCGGCGATATCCTGGGGTGCCATCATCGGTGGTGCCGTCGCGGCGGTGGCCGTCACCTTCATTCTGGTGGAACTGGGTGCCGGTCTGGGTCTGGCTGCGGTGTCGCCGTGGCTGCAACGGGGGCCGTCGCCCACGACATTCGCGATCACGACCGCGATCTGGCTTATTCTCGTGCAATGGATCGCGGCCGGTTTCGGCGGCTATGTCGCCGGTCGGCTGCGCACCAAATGGGTCGGCGTTCATACCGACGAGGTGTTCTTTCGCGATACCGCGCATGGCTTTCTGTCCTGGGCGCTCGCGACCGTCACCGGCGCGATCATCGCCGGCATCGTGGCGATGGCCGCGATCTCGGGCGCGGTCAACACGGCAACCACGGTGGCATCGGCGGGTGTGCAAGCGGCCGGCCAGGTCGCGGCGCCGCGTAGTAACGGCACCGATTCCTCGGCCTATGTCGTCGATACCATGTTCCGTTCCAATGGTGCTTCGTCTGCAGCCGCGGGATCTCCCGCGCCGACGGACGGTGCCGTTGCATCGCCGCGTCGCGACATGCGTGGCGAAGCCGGGCGCATCCTCGCCAATGACCTGAGCAGCGGCGACGTCACGCCCGACGACAAGACTTATCTGGCGCAAATCGTCGCGACACAAACCGGGCTCAGCCCCCCGGACGCGCAAAAGCGTGTCGATGACGCCATCGCTCAGCTCCAGGCGGCAAAGGCCAAGGCACAAATCGCCGCCGACGCAGCCCGCAAGGCGGCGGCGACCACGGCGATGATGTTGGCGCTGTCGATGATCGTGGGGGCTTTTATCGCCAGCACTGCCGGCGCGATCGGCGGCCACCGCCGCGACTCATACTGAATCCGGACACGCACAGAACCTTAGAAAGAGGACGTCATGGCAAAGCGAACCACATCCCTGCAGGACCTTTCCAATAAATCGAAGGAAATCGCGTCGATGGCGAGCGACGCGATCGGCCAGGCCGCGTTGCGCGTCACCCATATGGCGCTGAAGCGCGCCCGTGCGGTGGTCGCCTCGGCCGACGAAACGATCTACCCGGCCAAACGTAAAGCCAAAGCCAAGGCCAAGGCCAAGGCCAAGGCCAAGGCCAAGGCCAAGGCCAAGGCCAAAATTGCGAAGAAGGCGAAGCCGGTGAAGAAGGCGATCGCCAAAGCCGCTTCCGTCAAGCGGAAGGTCAAGGCGCGCGGCAAAGCCATCGTGAAAAAAGCCAAGCGAATCGTCCGCAAGGCGCGTTGATCAACCGAAGAGGGTATATCGATGAGTGACGTCACGCTGCAACCGGGCCGGCAACCCCGCAAAAGCAAATCGGTGTTGGGATTCATTCTGGCCGGCAGTTGCATCCTCGCCGCCGCCGCCGCGTTGCCGCTGTGGCTGATCGAGACGTTCATCTGGGCGGCGAAAATCTGACCAACGGCCGGGGACCGAAAGCACCAAGCGTGTTTTCAGAAAACCACGAAGGCCAGAATCATCGCGACGATGGCGAGCGCAACCGAGAAACCCAGGATGTATCGAACGCGTCCTGTGGTTTCTGCTTGGCGCGCCTCGGTGGTCGTGAGTACGGCGCCGTGGTCCGGCGTCGTCTGGTGACGGTCTATGATCGGGTTCATCAACTTATAACCCGGCGGCTTGCCGAAAGGTTCCGAAGCCGGGCGTCAGCCCCCACGCGCTTCATGATGAAGCCGGCGGTTTCCCTGCCAGAGCTCGAACGCGGCATACCGCTCGTTCTGCGCGAAGGACGCTCGCGCACTCAAGATGGCCTCGTCGTCGGTTGCTGTGATGATGTCCTCTGCCGCAATGATATGGCCGCCCGTATTCAGGAAGTAACACCGATATTCGATCATCGCCCCTTTTGCCCGCCGCAGATGGCTGCTGCCCGTGTTCGCGGATCGAAACGCCCGCATTTGACGGTCAGTTGTTCGGCCGGTCGACGCAGATGATCATAGTCGCGGGAATTTAGGTTCCGAATCTCAGTACGAGATCGTACCCAAGCCGCACAAACGCCTCCGAAAACCTTTTCAGGGGAGCGTCGGTGGACGCGTCCGCGTGACGAGCGATGCCAGCAGCGACAAAGCGAACAACACCAGGAAGATGAAGAACAGGATCTTGGCAATTTCCGCGGTCGCAACGGCGAGGCCGGTAAAGCCCAGGACGCCGGCGATGATCGCGACGAGGAAAAATACGACCGCCCAATAGAGCATCTGATCCTCCACAAACGACGTCTCGGACGCGATAAGAACGGCGACCCCCCGCAAAAGGTTGCGTCGTTCGCGCAAACGAAAGCGGCGCAGCCGGAGCAAGCTGCGCCGCTTCGAATGCTGGTGGCCGGTTTACGCCGCCTTTTGACCCGGATGCTGGGCCAGATTCTTGGCGACGAAATTCCAATCGATCAAATGATCGATAAAGGCGGTGACGAAATCGGGCCGCCGATTCTTGTAGTCGACATAGTAGGCATGCTCCCAGACGTCGCAGGCAAGGAGCGGGGTGAGGTTATGCGCGATCGGATTGTCGGCGTTCGAGGTCTTGATGATCTTGAGCTTGCCGTTTTCGAGGGTGATCCAGACCCAGCCGCTGCCAAACTGGCCGACCGCGGCTTCCTTGAACGCATCGCGAAACTTGTCGATGCCGCCGAGGTCCTGGTCGAGCCGCGTGAGCAGGTCGCCTTCGGGCTTGCCGCCGCCTTTGGGTTTCATCGAGTGCCAGAAGAAATCGTGATTCCAGGCCTGTGCCGCGTTGTTGAAGACCGGCGTCTTGGCCGTGTCCTTGGCCGTCGCCCGGATGATCTCCTCGAGAGTCTGGGTCTCGAACGGCGTGCCCGCGACGAGTTCGTTCAATTTGTCGACATAGGCCTTGTGATGCTTGCCGTGGTGGAGGTCGAGCGTTTCGGCCGACATCTGCGGCGACAACGCGTCTTTCGGGTAAGGCAGGGGTGGGAGTTGAAAAGCCATTTGATCCTCGCTGACAGTGAGCCGCGCGCAGCGGCGCATACCGTTCAACAAGGGGGCTGGGCGTTAGTTCCGTTCGTCGAGCCGGCGATCAGGCCTCGCCGGCGGCCGGCTCGGGCTTGGGCTCGGGATGCCAGCCGGTCAGGCGCAGATATTCCGCCTCCGGAATGCCGTAGAGACCGTCCGCCAGTTGTTTCAGTCCGTCGTAATCCAGGATTGTCACCGAGCCGCGCCGGGTCGAAATGAGATCGCGGTCTTTCAACAGGCGCAAGGCGCCGGTCACGCTTGCCCGACGCACGCCCAGCATCACGGCCAGGAATTCATGCGTCAGCGGCAATGAATTCGTATCCAACCGGTCCTGCGCCATCAGCAGCCAGCGCGCCAACCGCTCGCCGACTTTGGCGCGCCCGTTCGCCATCGCGGTGTGCGAGGTCTGAATCATGAAGGCCTGGGCAAACCGCAGGAAGCATCGCTGCATCGACGGGCTTTTGCGGACGACCGCGCGCAGGTCGTCGGCGGTCACCCGCATGCCCTCACCGGGAATCTGGACGAAAGTGAAATTGGCCGATCGATCGTCGCCGAGAAGGACCGATATGCCGCTCATGCCCTCGCGACCGATCAGCGCGACCTCAAGCTGATGTTCGCGCGGCGTGGAGGCCACGACCGAAACGATGCCGCCCTCGGGGAAATAGACGTGCTTGATCGGCTGATTGGGCGATTCGATGACGTGCCGTCGCGGCATGGCGATCGCTTCGAGATTGGGCTCGATCAGCGCGAAGTCGTCGGCCGATAGAATCGACAGCATGTGATTACGCGATCGGTGGGAATCGTGTTGGGTTGCGGTCATGTTCTCATCCTCACCGGTCACGAGCGCCGAGCCGATTCGGCCGTTCGCGACGCCGTATCGTCGAGGTCGCGACCAGCAATCGGTGGATGGCGAGAGACGAAAACATGACGACGGCGGCAACCGCCGCGGTGTCCAATGTCGCCAGAGATAAAGATGCTGTCATGTTCCACTCCGACAAGGTTCTTCCGATTCCAAACGTCCGGTCGCCGTCAAGGTTCCTTTTTGACAATCGGGGAACAAGCGGGCGGGGTTCGACGTTTCATTCATCGAGTCATTTCAGGAGCCGACATGAGCATCAAAATCGCCGACGAAAGCGCCGATATCGGCACGGTCACCAAGGACATCGAACTCCTCAAAAGGGATATCGCCCAATTGATGGAAAAGATGAAGAACGGTGCGACGCAAACCGTCACCGATGAGGCGCGTCGGATTTATGACGCGGCGACGGCGGAAGGCGAGCGGACCGTGGCCGCGCTCGCCCAAAGGGTCGAGGACCGGCCGATCGCCAGTCTGCTGATCGCCTTTGCCGCCGGTTATATCAGCAGCCGAATCCTGGCGCGTTAATGCGCCGTCCGCCGGCCGGCGGGGCCCTCGTTGAGGGTAAGGTTGTGGGCGGTATTGATGATACCGACATGAGAAAAGGCCTGCGGGAAATTGCCGAGGAACCGCCGCGCGCGCGGATCGAATTCCTCGGCAAGCAGCCCGACATCGTTGCGAATGGATAAAAGCTGCTCGAACAACTCGCGCGCTTCCCGGTGGCGCCCCATCAGCGCCAGGTTATCGGCCATCCAGAACGAGCAGATCAGAAAAGTGCCCTCGCCCGGCGGCAGGCCTTCGTGGACGGTGCCGGTGCGGTAGCGCAGGACGAAGCCATCGACGGTGAGATCGCGCCGGATGGCATCCGCCGTGGCAATGACGCGCGGATCGTCGGCGGGCAGGAAGCCGACCAATGGAATGCGCAGGAGCGCGGCATCCAATTCGGCGGCACCGTAACGCTGCACGAAAGCGCCGCGGGTGCGGTCGAAACCTTTTTCGCAAACCTCGGCGTGGATGGCGTCGCGCACCGCTTTCCAGCGTTCGACCGGGCCGACGAGTCCGAAGGACTCGACCGATTTGACGGCGCGATCGAATGCGACCCAGGCCATGACGGCGGAATGGGTATAGCGCTGCTCCGGCCCGCGCATTTCCCAAATCCCCGAATCGGGCAATTGCCAATGACCTTCGAGGTGATCGAGCAGGGCTTTCTGAACGTTCCGCACGTCGTCATGAGCCTTGATACCGTAAAGATCGGCGGAGTAGACGGCGCCCATGATTTCGCCGAATACATCGGTCTGCCGCTGGGTATGCGCGGCGTTGCCGATGCGAACCGGGCTGCTGCCCTGATGGCCGGCGAGCCATGGCAACTCGAATTCCGGCAGTCGTCGCTCGCCGCCGATGCCGTACATCACCTGGATCTCGGCCGGCGAGCCGGCCACCGCGCGCAACAGCCATTCGCGCCATGCCATCGCTTCGTTGCGGTATCCCGAGAGTAAAAGCGAATGGAGCGTGAAAGCCGCGTCGCGCAACCAGCAAAACCGGTAATCCCAGTTGCGGATGCCGCCGATCAGTTCGGGCAATGAGGTGGTGGCCGCCGCGACGATGCCGCCGGTCGGCGCATAGGTGAGCGCCTTCAGGGTCAGCAATGAGCGCATGACCGGCTCATGCCACTCGCCGCGATCCACGTAATGCCCGCTCCAGCGGCGCCATCGCTCCTCGGTTTCCTGGAGCGCGGCTACCGCGTCGATCGCGCGCGGCCCATCGCGGTGCGACGGATAACCGCTCAGCACGAAGGGCACTTCGTCTCCGGCGGCAACGGTGAATGCCGCCACCGTCGTCGTCCCGCGGGAATCGAGCGGGACCGGCGCGCGCAGCAAAAGCGCGTCCGGACCGGCAATCGCGCGCAAGCCGTCCCGGCCTTGGCGGACCCACGGCACGGTGCGGCCGTAATCGAAGCGAAAGATCGCTTCCATGCGCATCGGCACGGAACCGCTCTCGCCGCGAACGATGCGAATGGTGTTCACCGCATCGGGGCGCCCTGGGAGCGACATGAAGTCGATCAGCGTGACTTCGCCATTTTCGGTACGAAAACGGGTTTCCAGAATCATCGTGTCGGGCCGGTAACGGCGTTCGACCGCGAGAATCGGAACCGAGGGCGCGATCAGCCAGCGTCCGTTCTCGGGCCCGCCGAGAAGCGCGGCGAAACACGCGGGCGAATCAAACCGTGGCAGGCCCAACCAATCGATCGAACCGTCGCGGCCGACCAAGGCGCAGGTGAGACAATTGCCGATTAACGCGTAATCTTCGATGCGGAGCGCCATCCGCATTAAACGTTCGAGCCGGGCAAGGTGTTCCCAGGGGTTCAGCCTCGACGGCGGCAGTGGAAAATGCCACGATTGCCGTGGGTTGCAGCCCGGATGCAAGGCGAATGACGGGCTGCGGCACCGGTATGGGGACGCGACGGGGAATGATCCGGTATCCGAAATACGCGACGACGGTGATCGGCGCGCACAGCGTGCCGGACTGGTACGAGGCGCTCGATCGGCTGGTCGCGGTCGGTCAGTTGTCGATGGCATCCATGGCGGACGCTCAATACCGGGCAAGCGAGGCCGCCATCCTCGATCAGGAACTTGCCGATATCGACGTCGTCACGGGCGGCGAGCTGCACCGGCGGACCAACAACCGCCATTCGCCGCCCAACGCGATGCTGAACTATTTCTGGCAGAAGATTCCCGCGTTTCAGGGCGCGACGCGGCCGATGCCGATCACCAAACACGATCCTTACGTGTTTCACCCCGCGGCGACCTGTACCGGCCCCATCGCCGAGACGATCGATCTCGGCCTCGTCGACGAATTCAAGATGGTCTCGGCGCTGACGCGCCGGCCGGTCAAGATCACCATGACCGGCCCCCACATGCTCGCCAAGGTCACCTATGACGAGCATTATAAAGACATCGCGAAAATGATGGCCGATATCGGCAAATTGCTCCGCTACAATTTCAGGATGCTGGCCGAAGCAGGCTGCAGGCATATTCAGATCGACGAGCCGCTCTATACGATGTCGGATGAAGACGAGGTGCGGGCCGGGGTCGATGCGATCAATCTCGCGATCGCGGATCTTCCCGATACGGTGCATGTCTCGACCCATATCTGTCAGGGCAATTACGCCGTCGGCAAGGACTATGACGGGCAGATCGGCCACCGGTATTTCGATACCGGACGCTACAAGGCCGATCTCATTTCCCAGATCGACTGCGCGGCCTATCTGATCGAATACGATATGACGCATCACTTCGAAGGGTTCCTCGGCGAGAAACAACTCGGCGTCGGCGCGGTCGATGTGCAGGACCCGAAGGTCGAAAGCGGGGAAACCATTGCCGCGCGCATCCGCGACAACAAATGGCTGGCGCCCGATCAGACCATCATCACCAGTTCGTGCGGCTTCAACCATCTGCCCCGACAGACCGTCTTGGGTAAGCTCAAGGCGATGACCGACGCCAAACACATTCTCGGCGGGTGAGTCGAAGCGTCATGTCGGATCAACGCCAAGAGTCGTCCGCGAAAAGCATGGAGCATCGCGATATCCAGCGATTGCTCGATGCCATCGCGGCGGACAGCGCGGATCCTCTCTTCGTCAAGGATGCCAACGGCACGTTTCTGTTCGCGAACGCGGCGACGGCCACGATGATGCGGGTCGCGAACGCGGATGCGCTCATCGGCCGCCGCGACGAAGACGTGATGCCGGCGCACGCGGCGCATTTCGCAAGACTGTCCGACAAGTCCACGATGGACCGTGGCGAGCCGTTGTCCTTCGAGGGGGATTTCGGCGGTCGACGTTATCAGTGCCGGAAAAGCCCGTGGCGCGATGTGGACGGACGGGTGATCGGGGTGATCGGCACGGCGCACGAAATTTTGCCCGATCAGCCCAGTCCGGCCCTGTTCCGTGAGAACCAGGAAATGCTGGATCTCGCCCAGGCGGCGGGACAGATGGGGCTCTTCGAATGGCAGGTTCAGGCGGAGACGGTGCGCCTGTCGCCGAATTTCCTCGCGCTCTATGGGCTCGGCGCGTTCGATGGGCGGTATGAAACCTGGCTCGCGTCGATTCATCGCGAAGACCGGGCGCGCGTCGTCGATCTGTTCGATCATGCTTTCGCGACGAAATCCCGCGAGGCCGCGATCGAGTTCCGCATCGTCAAAGCCGATAGCGGCGAGGTCAAATGGATGGAGGCGCGCAACGTCGTCTTCTACGACGATCGGCAGCGCGCGGTCCGGGTCGTCGGCGTCAACGCCGACATCACGCAGCGCAAACGCACGACGCTCGATCTGCTGGCCCTCGCGGACACGCTCGAAGAGCGCGTGCGCGAACGAACGCGCGAACTTCAGGCCGAAAACGAAGCGCGCAAGACGGCCGAGGCCGCGTTGCGCCAGGCGCAAAAGATGGAAGCCGTCGGCCAGCTCACCGGCGGCGTCGCGCACGACTTCAACAATCTACTCACCATCGTGCAGGGCGGGCTCGAGATGATCGGCCGGCAGGTCGCCACGCTGGACGTCTCACCGGCTGCGATCCGTATCGCGCGCGGACGCGACATGGCGCTCCAGGGCGTACAGCGCGCGGCCACCCTGACGAAACGCCTGCTCGCGTTTTCGCGCCAGCAACCCCTGGAGCCGAAACCGTTCGACGCGAACCGACTGGTTTCCGAAATTTCCGAGCTGCTGCGTCGAACGCTGGGCGAGACCGTGGTGCTGGAGACGGTTTTGGCCGGCGGGTTGTGGAGCGTCAACGTCGATGCCAACCAGCTCGAGAACGCGATTCTCAATCTGGCGGTCAATGCGCGCGATGCCGCGCCCAATGGCGGCAAGGTGACGATCGAGACCGCGAATTGTTATCTCGACCAAGCCTATGTCACGACGATCTCCGAACCGGTCAAGCCCGGCCAGTATGTTCAGATCGCGGTCGCCGATACCGGAATCGGCATGAATCCGGCGACGCTCGATCGGGTGTTCGAACCGTTCTTCACCACCAAAGGCGTCGGCAAGGGCACGGGCCTGGGGCTGAGTCAGGTCTATGGCTTCGTGCGCCAATCCGACGGACATGTGAAGATCTACAGCGAGGTCGGCGCGGGAACGACCGTGAAGATCTATCTGCCGCGTCACATCGGTGAAGGTGACATCCCCGACCACGCGCCGCGAACGGCGGATACCGTTTACGCCGTCGGGACCGAGACGATCCTGCTCGTCGAGGACGACGAGACGCTGCGCGCCTACGGCATCGATGTGCTGACCGAACTCGGCTATCGGGTTTTCGATGCGGCGAACGGCGCGGCCGCGCTTGAAGCCCTCGAGCGGGTTCCCGACGTCGATCTGTTGTTCACTGACATCATGATGCCCGGCGGCATGAATGGACGTCAGCTCGCCGACGAGGCGCAGCGCCGTCGTCCGGGGCTCAAGGTACTCTTCACAACCGGCTATACGCGGAACGCGATCGTCCATCACGGGCGTCTCGACCCGGACGTTCACCTGATCAGCAAGCCGTTTTCGTTCGACGACCTTGCCGCGAAGATACGCGCGATCCTCGAGGAAGCGCCCGGTTAAGGCTCACTCCCAGGTGTAGCAAAGCACCGCGGCCGCGCCGAGCTGATAGCTTGTCTGGGTGATCGGGCTGCTGGCGGCGGAGCCGAGCAGCTTCTCGATTCCGGCGCTCGCGCTGACGAACCAGTTCTTGTCGAAGTGATAAAACGCCGAGACGCCGAGATTGACGTTCTTGATGCCGCCATTGGCGGTATAGGGCCTGAACATCGATTGCGGTTGGGCGTGTTGCGGGCTGATGCCGAAATAGGTGTTCATATAGTTGTCGTCGGCGAAGGTGACCGAGGGGCCGACGAAGACTTGCAGCGTCTCGTTGGCGACGACTGGCATGTAAGCGGAAAGATCGCCGATCACGCCGCTCTGGCCGGTGACGCGCGCCCTTATGTCAGCGTGAAAGATGACCGGCAGGAACGCGATCTCGCCAAAGAGTTTCGGCTCGAGCGCGGGATCGACATTGCCGGTCCCGCTGAGGCGCGTCGCCGCGTTGTGCTCGCGTCCCATGTCGTAGGTCATCGCGACGCCGGCGCGATAGGTCGCGCCGCGCAGGATGTTGACGCCGATCCCTTCGCCCATCGATGCGAAGGCGATGTCCTTATATCGGACGTCGAATTCGGGAGCAGGAGCCAACCGGTTGCTGTTCGAGCCTTCATAGGCCGGTAATGACGCGACGCCCATGCCGACGGTGAAATCCCAATCCGGCATCGCGCCGCCCAGCGGACGCAGCACGATTCCCGGCGCATTCTGCCAATCGGCCAACGGTGCCGACGATTGCGCCGATGCCTGCGCGGCGAACAGAAGGACCGCGATACCGAATCCGAACGAACGCCAACCGAAAACCATTTTACGACCCACTAAAGAATGCTTCCCACGGCGATGATGATGCCGACAAAGCGTTACCGAGGCAATCTTCGCGTTTCGATTTCGCCGCGATGACATCGTGTGCGGTGCGATATGACGGCGTTTGGTACGGGAACGAACGAAGCGCTCGATCGTTTGGTTCCTCGTTGAACCCGATGGGAGTCATCGATGGCCGTTTCCCGACGCAAGAAGACCGTAACGGCGAAGAAGGCAGTGTCGGCCGGACGTCAAGGTCGTGCGCGCGACTCTGACGTTGAGGCGAAAAAGCCCGGTCTGTCGCGTCGCCCGCTCTGGGAAGGTCATTTGCGCCTGTCGCTGGTCAGTTGCCCGGTCGCGCTTTATCCGGCGACCACGCATACCAACGACATATCGTTTCATTTGCTCAATCCGAAGACCAATAACCGCATCCGCATGATTCCGACCGATCCCGACACCGGCCCGGTCGAGCGAAACGATCTGGTCAAAGGCTATGAGCTCGAAAACAACCGCTATGTCGTTCTGACGCCCGAGGATCTCGACGCGGTGAAACTCGAAACCACCCACACGCTCGACATCGAGCGCTTCGTCGATGCCGGCGACATCGACCGGCTGTACTGGAACGACCCGTTCTTCCTCCTGCCATCCGAGGATTCGGGCATCGAGGCCTATACCGTCATCCGCGACGCGATGGCCGATGCCGGCCGCATCGCCCTGGGCCGCGTGGTCATGCACACCCGCGAGCGGCTGATGGCGCTGGAGGCGCGCGACAACGGCCTGGTCGCCTATAGCCTGCGCATGGCGGACGAGGTGATCGACGCCAAAAAAGCGTTCCGCGACATCCCGAATAAGAAACCGGATCGCCGGATGATCGAGATCGCCGAAAAGATCATCGCCCAGCAGGAAGGCCCCTTCGCGCCGGCCGAATTCACCGATCGTTATGAAAAGGCGCTGCGCGATCTCATCCGCAGCAAGGAGCGCGGCGAGAAGCTCGTGACCGCCGCGCCGCCGGAAGATACCAACGTGATCGATCTGATGAAGGTTCTGCAGCGCAGCCTGAAGGGAAGCGGAAAGCCCGCTGCCGCGTCGCCGGCGCGCAAACGCAGCGCCCGTTAGCGCTTGCTCTTTTCTAAGGCGCGGCGCGCGGCAGCGAGCGGCGTTGCCGATTTGTGCAGATCTCGCCACGGATCGGCCCGTTTCAACAAGGCACCGGCGGTGCGCAAGGTAAAGGCGAGCGGATCGAGGCCGTTTCGCAATTGCGACCAGGGCAGCGGCGTGGCAATCGGTGCATGCGGGCGTGCGCGCGGCGACCACGGCGCGACCGCCGTCGAACTTCGATCGTTCCGGAGATAATCGAGGAAGATTTTTCCGCTGCGCGCTTTCTTCGCCATGGTCGCGATATAGGCGTCCGGGCGGTCGGCGACCATCTGCAGGCAAAACTGGTGCGCGAAGTCCTTGACGTCCGGCCACGTCGCCGGATCGCGGGCGGTGCCCTTGATGGCGGCGGTGACATGCAATCCCTTGCCGCCAGTGGTTTTGACGAACGGCTCCAATCCCAAAGCCTTCAGCCGGTCGCGAACTTCCTTCGCGGCGGCGATGACGCGGTCGAAGTCGATATCGGGAGCGGGGTCGAGGTCGAAGATGATCCGCTCGGGCACGTCCGGCGCGTCGCGCTGGCAGCCCCACGGGTGCAGCTCGAGGACCGCCGCCTGGGCGAGGCTAACCAATCCGGGCTCGTCGTCGATGGCGAGATAAGGCTCGGCCTCGCCCGTAACCTTGATCGGTCGCGCGCCGCTCGCCTGTTGATGAGCGTGGCGCTGAAAGAATTTTTGGCCGTCGATGCCGTCGGGCGCGCGGACCAGCGAGAGCGGCCGTGCCGCCACGTGAAGCAGAATGCGGTCGGCGAAGGCCTCGTAGTGTTTCGCCAGGTCGAGCTTGCTGAAAGCCGGGTCGGGCTTCGCCGTCGGCCACATCGCCTTGTCGGGATGAGTGATGACGATGCCGGCGATCTCGACGTGCGGTTCGCCGGGTTTCGTCAGCGGGCGCTTGGGCATCTTGTCACCTCTGCTCCTCCTGCCGGTGGCGCGTGTCGGTTGCGCCTCGGGGACCACGGCGGATGCGGGCTTGTCCTCGCGCAAACCCTTGTAGCTCGCCTGTCGTAACAATCCTGCTTGCGTGATCGTGCCGAATTCGACCTCGGCGACCAGGGTAGGCTTCACCCACTGTACGTCATGCGTCCGATCGACCGCACCGGTAAACGGCGATTTGGCAACCTGCAACGGCTTGAGCTTCGACAAGAGCGCGCGCGACGTCGCGGGATTGAAGCCGGTGCCGACTCGTCCGAGATAGATGAACCGGCCATCGCGGAAAGCGCCGACCAGGAGCGAGCGCAACGTTGTCTGATTGCCCCACCAGCCGCCGATGACGACTTCCTGTCCGGCCCGGCATTTCGACTTGGTCCAGCTATCGCTGCGACCGGAATGATAGGGTGCGTCGAGTCGCTTCGAGATGACGCCTTCGAGGCCCAATCGGCATGCGGCATTCAGCACGCTCTCGCCGGACGAACCAAAATGCTCGACGAAACGCAACCGTTTGGATCTCTTCGCGTGGAGATCCAGCAGATCTGTCAGGACGGCCTTGCGGTCGCGCAGGCCCAATTCGCGCAGGTCGCGCCCGTCGGCGTAAAGCGCATCGAACACGAAGAAGACAAGACCGGAGGTGGCCGCTTCCGACAAAGCCTGCTGAAGCGCGCCGAAATCGGCGACGCCGTTGGCATCGAGCGCGCAAATCTCGCCATCGATCAGGCAGTCGGGCAGGGCGTCGCCATCGCGCGCGATTTCGGGAAACCGGGTCGTCCAATCCAACCCGTTTCGCGTCAGCAATCGTGCCTTGCGGTCTTCGACGCGCATCTGCACGCGATAGCCGTCGAATTTGATTTCGTGGACCCAGCCTGGGGTGCCCGGCGGAGCCGATACGATGCGGCACAATTGCGGTTTGACGAATTTCAGAAGCAGCGCGGTTCGGCCTAGACCTTGCGTCGCTTTAGACTCTTTTTTTTTGACTCGGCGTTTCGCGCAACGGGTGATGCGGTTACCGATGTCGGGGGTCGGCTGTTCCATACTTTCGGCTTCTTGCCGCCGGCGATCTCGACCAGGGTGCGACCCGATTTCACCGATGTATCGGCGGCCAGAAGCGCATCGGGCTTGTCGGGCTTGGCGGCGACATCCTTTTCCTTGATGAGAAGCCAATTGTGGTGCGGCTTGCCGCGCCCCTTCGCAGGCTTGTCCCGCATATGGACAAGGGCCCAGCCGCCTTTCATCCGCTCGCCGTCGAGCGTGAATTTGATATGGCCCTCGGCCAGCGCGGCCTCAGGTGACTCGTCGCCTTCGGGAATCCAGGTGCCGCGATCCCAAAGCTGAACCGTTCCGCCGCCATATTGGCCTTCCGGAATGATGCCTTCGAAGGTGCCGTAATCGATCGGATGATCCTCGACCTCGACCGCGAGGCGTTTGGTGGCGGGGTCGAGCGATGGCACCTTGGTCACCGCCCAGGATTTGTAAACCCCATCGAGTTCAAGCCGCAGATCGTAATGCAGCCGCGTGGCGTCGTGACGCTGCACGACGAAGCGAAGCGCCTTGGCGGAGCCGCGCGCCACGCGACCGCGCGGCTCCGCCGTGCGGGTAAAATCACGCTTGGCGTGATAAGTCGAGAGCGCGCGCATTGCCCCCGCTACTTCCCATCCGGCGCGATGGCCGCGGTGGTCGAGGCAGGCGCGTCGGTGCGCAGCGGCGTGTTCCCGGCGCATTGAAGGTCGGCGAGGGTGCCGCGACGATCATCCGTCGGCGCCATCGTTTTCGCATCGGCGACGATCATGCCGGCCGTCGTTGGACCGGCGCCGCAAGGCGCCAGTACGGGCGAATTGGGCGCATTCATCGGCGCTTCCCGGTTGGTGGGATTCGACGGCGCGTTACCGTTGCTGTTCTGCGCGAATGCGACCGTCGTGAAGCCAAGCAAGGCGATCGAGACCATCATCAGGGGTTTCATGACGCCCTTCCTTTCTGCCGTTAACGGCGAAGTCTCGCTTACTCAACAATGGCATCGGTTCCCGGTTCCGCCGAAAGACGGGAACCAAAGGAACGAGCGGCGACTTTAGACGTACTCAGGCGCGAACGGCGCGTCGGTTCCCTGGAGGATTTCATGAAATTACTGGCATTGGTTTCCGTTATCGCATTGACCGCCGCGACCGGCGCATTCGCTCAATCGGCGCCGCCGCTGGCGAATGAAAACCCCAATAATTGCTCGCCCGCGCTGCCCAACTGCGCGACGGATCAAGGCGGCAGTTCGAACAAAACCCCGCGCAACGCCGAAGGCACGGGCGCCAACGCGCGGATGAACGAGCAGCAGGGCGCGATGCCGGCGGGTACCGGCGCGGGTGCTTCGAACGGCATCAAGGGCGGCACCACCTGCCCGCCGGGTGAATCCGCTTGCGCGCCGGCCGGCAACGCGACGGATCGCGGCAATGCCTCGGGCAGCGCCAGCCGGGGGGCGCCCGGCAACAACTAACGCGTTACGACACGGCGCAACGCCGAAACGAGGGCGGCCCCTTCAAGGGGGCCGCCCTTTATCGTGATCGGCTTGTCATTGGGTGGATGCGCCGCCGCGCGGAACTAAACCCGCGCTATTCCGTTCCATTCCTGCCTGAAACAAAACCCGGGCAATTGCCCAGGAGGCAGCCATGAATGTCTATCGGTACACAGGTCTGATCGGAATCGGCGTCGGCGTCGTGGTGCTGTTTCTGCTCTCGATGCCCGACGCGCAAGCCGGCACATGGCTGGCTCAAGCGGTCACCGATCAATTCAGGGGCAATCTCTTGCTGCATTTCGTCGGCGGCATCGCTGCCATCGGCAGCGGCGGTTACCTCTTCACCTTCGGCAGCAACGACTAACCCAATCCCTCCGTCCCACCCAGCGAGAAAAATCATGAAATACCGAATTGCACTTTCCGCTCTGATTTGCGTTGCCGCCGCGGGTTGCGTCGCCCAGGCGCCTTACGATGCGTCGGCCAATAATCGCACCTACGTCGCGACGACCACCGTCACCACCCCGTCGCCGATCGCGCCCGTTCCCCCCGCGCCCGTGCTGTCGCTGATGAATAGCGGCAGCGTCGTCGGCTATCGGGTCTTCGATGCCGGCGGCCAGCCGATCGGCTACGTCCAAGCCGTCGCGGTGGTGCGCGGCACCGGTGAGGTTCGCAACCTGATCGTTTCGAGCCCCAATTTCGGTCTCGGCAACTACATCTCGGTACCGGCGATCAACGCCCAGACCGTCGGCGACCGCGTCGTCCTCAACGCGCCGACCGTCGTCTGGATGCAGGCGCCGCGCTACCAGACGCCGCAGCTCAGCGAGATGTACGTAGCCTATTGATCCCCATGGCACCCGGATCGGCGCGCTACGGCGTGCTGGTCCGGCCGGCCTACGATGAAAAGGAAGCGACGCGATGACGATGCGATCGCCCCCAAGTGGACAACAGCCCGGCGAGCCACAACCGCCCGGCAACCCGTCCGTTCCCAATCCCGAGATACCTCGGCCGATGAACGATCCGCCGCCACCGATCCCGGTGCCGCCGGAAGATGTGCCGCCGCCGCCGCTTCAGGCCGGCCGCAGCCCTCGATAATTCGCGAATCGAAGAGCCGTGATCACCTCGCTCGCGCGGGGTGTGACCGCTTTTCCGCGTCGAATCGCCGTCGAGGAACGCGGCGACGCGCCCCGGCGCGCGCTCTTTTGTGACGGCACCGTCCCAAAAGTTCCTTTGGAAGCGCTCTAACGAGACAATTTAATGATAGGCGGGGATTTTTAAATGATATGCGCAGGAGGCCACAATAAATCGCCCTTCCTGCCTTTTGGTCGCCCGAATTGCCCGCGAAATCTGATGGGACGCGAGATTGAACCTCATCGGAGAACGACCATGGCATCTTTTCAGGAAACCCTCGTCGAACACCTGCCTCACCTGCGCGCCTTCGCGCGGCTCCTCGCGCGCAACCGCGCGATGGCGGATGATCTCGTGCAGGAGACCGTGCTTCGCGCGCTGTGCAACATCGACAAGTTCGTGCCCGGCACGAACATGAAGGCGTGGCTGTCGACCATTCTCCGCAATGAATTTTATAACGAGCTGCGCTCGCGGGCGCGGATGGCGGCTTACGTCGCGATCCCGCGTCCCCAGGGCCACGCCGGCGAACAGGAATCGCATGCCGAGATGCGCGATTTTGAAAAGGCGTTCCATGAACTCCCGGCGGTACAGCGCGAGGCGCTGTCGCTCGTCGGCATCAGCGGCTTCAGCTACGACGAAGCGGCCGAGATCGCCGGTTGCGCGCAGGGCACGGTGAAAAGCCGCGTGTGCCGCGCGCGGACCGAGTTGAAGCTCCGCCTGGACGGCGAAATGCCGCCGGCAAACGCATCGGCGCCCGACATCAAGATCGCGGCGTAATCCGAACGGCCGGCCTCGTGACGATCGCGCGTCACGAGGCCGGAACGAACATTTTCAATCACCGTTACATCCGGGTTCGACATCGGATGTTGTATCGAAAAGGGTCCCGACCATGATTCGCACATTGTTGCTCATCCTCCTGGTTCTCCTGATCATCGGCGCGCTTCCCGCGTGGCCCTATAGCGCCGGCTGGGGTTACTACCCGGCGGGCGGCGGCGGGTTGCTGCTGCTGATCCTGATTCTCGTCGTCGTGTTCGGATAGCACGGACTTCGTCGGAGGGGTGCCGCTCGTACAGGTCGCGGCGGCACCCGTCCCTCCATGAAAACCCGCCATGTGGCGGGTTTTTTATGTCCGGCGATCGACCGTCACAATGAAAATGGCCGGCGCTCCGTCCGAGAGCGCCGGCCCAGTTCAGGGAGGAAACGCCACGGCGCGAGGGGGCGCGCCACGAGCGTCCATATTGGATAAACGCTGTGATCGGATGGGAGTTCCGCGAAAAACCGCGCGGCGCGGTGAAAGACCGTCAGACCGGATCGGTCGTCGTGCGATCGCGCCAGCGATAACCGAAGCCCGAATAGTTTTCGAGCACGTCCCAGTTCTCGTCGATGGTGCGGAATTTCTCGCGGATGCGCTTGACGAAGGCGCGGACATTGGCGCGATAGCCTTCGGCGCCGTTGCCGGTGATGAAGCCCTCGCCATGGACCAGGTCGTAAAGCTCGCGATAGCGGACATCCTGGCCGGCCCGGGTGGCGAGAAGATCGACCATCTTGAACTCGGTGATGCTCAAGGTGATCTCTTTGCCGTTCCAGAACGCGCGCGCCGTGTCGCGCCGCAATTCGAGATCGCCGCGCACGAAATGAGGGCCGGTCGAGGCTTCGACGGCCGGGTTGGCGAGGCTGTTCTTGACGCCCTGGAGGATAAGTTTGATGCGACGAAGCAGAATCGAGAAGCTGCGGGATTTCTCGACAAAATCGACCGCGCCGCCTTGCAGCGCCGCTTCTTCGTAGATCTGATCGGTCAGCTCGGTCAGGAAAATGACGGGAACGTCGCGTTTGACTTCGCGGATGCGTTTCAGGACCTCGATGCCGTTCATGCCGGGCATGATCCAGTCGAGCAACACGAGGTCGGCACCTTCGCCATCGACCAAATGGCTCAAGGCGGATTCGCCGGACTCGAAGGCCAGCACGTCGAAGCCGGCCTCGGTCATGTTCATGCACAGGGATTCGCGGAACAAGGCATTGTCGTCGATCAGGACGATGCGCGCGCGGACCGGCGCCGCCTCCGGCTTCACGCCGTCTCCCGAACCACGAAAAGCGGAAACCGCTTCGGACGCCATCGACGATTAGCCCTGATCTCACGTACTGCGTGTTTATATTATACGGCTAGGTTCGGAAAATACCTACGGAACAAGAATACGATATCGTACCCAGCCTTGCTAGGCTGGCAATGTCGCGCCGGTTCGGCGCGCGGCGAAGAAAAACCGGTAAAATCCCGAATATCCCGCATTTGAAGGGTTATCTCGCTGCAGGAAGGCTCTGTGATATTAAAATGATATGCCCCTATTCTGCCGCATTGCGACTTTTGCCCCATTAATCTTTGTGTCTAAATATAAGCCGTACAGGATTCTCCAATTGCCTGGAGGCCTATGCCACGAACATTGGGACGACCCTTCATGCGCCTGTCCTTGAAGCGGCAAGCATCGTCCACCAATGAAACCCGCGTCGGCGGGTTGGCGTGCTGTTCGGGGCGTACCGTTCGCGCGGCCGGGTAAAGGGAAAGGTACAGTCGATGTTTGCGCGATCCAAACGCACCACGACGATCATGCTGGTCGCCAGTCTTCTGACCTGCTGCCTGTTGCTCGGGATGACGGCCCGCTACCTGCATCTCAATTCCGAGCGGGCGGCGAAGAACCAGGCGCGGGCGCTGCACACCGTGCAGATGATCACGACCGTTCGGTCGACGCTGCTGGCGATCACGGATGCCGAGACCGGGCAGCGCGGCTTTCTGCTCACCGATGATCCGGCCTATCTCCGACCCTATGTTCAGTCGACGGCCGCGCTACCGGGGCTGTTGACGCGCCTTGGCGATCTGACCGTTGCCGATCCCAATCAGCGACAGCAGGCGGTGGCGCTGCAGGCCGCCGTTGCGAAAAAGACGAGCGAGCTTCAGCAGTCGCTCGATATTTTCCGCGCTTCGGGTCTCGCCGCCGCGCAGAGTTTTGTCAAAACCAACGCCGGCCACGATTACATGGCCGAGATTCGCGATCTTTCCACCGCGATCATCGGGAACGAGAACACCGTATTCTCCGACCACGTCAAACAGGCGGCGCGGGATCAGAGTCGCGAAGAAGCGATCACGCTTGCGATCGTTGGCGGCGCGGTCGCCATCCTGATGGCGGCGGCGCTCATCTTGTTTTTTGCGACCCGCCGGAGCGACAGGGCGCAAAATGTTTTGCAGGCGACGATCAACGGCGTGACTCGCGGTCTTGTCGCGTTTGAAAACGGCGGTCTCGTCGCCTGGAACGACCGGTTCTTCGATCTGCTTCGGCTGCCGCGCGATCTGGCGAAAAAAGGCACGTCGATGTCGCGCTTCGAAGCGGTGGACACCGCCGGACTTTTGTCCGATCTCGGCGAACAATTCGGGCGTGCGCAAGAAACCCGGCAAAGTTTCGTGGTCGAGCGGAAGCGATCCGACGGCGCGATCTTCCGTCTCTATTTCAGCCCGCCCGATCAGGGCGTCGCCGTGCTCGGTGTGATCGACGCAACCGTGACCCATCAATCCGAGCTGTTTTTGCAGAACGCCCAGAAAATGGATGCGCTCGGCCATTTGACCGGCGGCATCGCCCACGACTTCAACAACCTGTTGACGGTCGTCCTCATGAACCTCGAGGCGATGTCGGTATCGCCCGTGGTGATGGAGAAATTCGGGCGGCGCATGGAATTGATGACCGCCGCATCGAAGAAAGGCGCGATGCTCGTGCGGCAGTTGCTGGCCTATGCCCGTAAGCAACCGCTCGAGCCCGAAGTGATCGATCTTCGCGACGTGATGCCCGGTCTCATCGAACTCATCAAGCGGACGATCGGCGAGGACATCGATGTCAGCCTGACCGTCGACGACGACATCTGGCCGACGATCGTCGATCCGGCCAAGTTCGAATCCGCGGCGCTCAACCTTGCCATCAACGCGCGCGACGCGATGCCCGAGGGCGGCAGCCTGGTGCTCGAGCTGACCAATGCGACCCTCGACAAGGCCTATGCCGATCGCCACCCCGAAGTGACGGCGGGCGACTACGTTCTGGTCGTGGTCAGCGATACCGGGACCGGCATGCCGCCCGAGGTGATCGTTCGTGCCTTCGATCCGTTTTTCACGACCAAGGGCGAGGGCCGCGGCACCGGGCTGGGGCTCAGCATGGTCTACGGTTTCGTCAAGCAGACCGGCGGCCACATCAAGATCTACAGCGAGCCGGGCCAGGGCACGACGATCAAGCTGTACTTCCCCCGCTGCCGCGAGGAAGTCTTCGCACCGCCGCCGTCCTCCGCGACGTCGACGCCGAGGGGCAGCGAAACCGTGCTTATCGTCGAGGACGACGAGAAGGTCCGTGCGACGACGGTCAGTGCGCTTCAGGACCTCGGTTATCAGACGCTGCAGGCATCGGACGGGCCCTCGGCGCTCGAATTGCTGCGCGAGCGCAAGACGATCGATCTTTTGCTGACCGATATCGTGCTCTCGGGGTCGGTCAACGGGCACAAGCTGGCCGAAGCGGCCCGCAAGCTCCGGCCCGATCTGAAAATTCTCTTCACATCCGGCTATACGGAAAAGGCGATCAACCGGCATACCGAAATCGGGCCGGTCGTCGGGCTTCTCAACAAGCCCTATCGCATGGAGGAATTGGCGACGACGCTTCGCGACGTCCTCGAGCGTGACATCGAAATCGCGGCGAAATAGAAACGGGCGCCAGCGCCGTTACAGCGCTGGCGCCCGTGATCGATCGAGAATTTAGGGCTTTACGGCGTCGCGCACCGCGTCTTTGACGCCGCCGACGGCGTTCTGAATCTTGCCGGCGTTCTTCTCGGCATTGCCTTCCGCGCGCAATTTCGCGTCGCCGGTCACTTTGCCGATGCCTTCCTTCACCGCGCCCTTGGCCTGGTGCGCGGCGCCTTCGATACGATCTTTATCCATTTTGAACTCCAATTGCGGAAAAGGCTCAGTCGGTCGCCGCGTAGAATTTCGGGATCTGAAAAGTTCTGCTTCGATCGGAAATGTCACTTCTACGCGGCGAACCGCCTTTCTACGCGGCGAACCGCCTTGTGTTTTTTGGTGCTTAGTGTTCCCAGGCCGGGCGGCCCAAATCGACCTGCGACGGCGAGGTAGCGGCACCGGTCAGGGCGCCGGCGCCGGCGCCGATCGCGGCGCCTTCCAACGGCGCGCCAACCATCGCACCGACCACGGCACCACCGGCGGCGCCGATGCCGGCGCCGGAGAGGGCGCGGTCGCCCGTGGTCTGGCCGCAGCCCGACAACAACACGCCGACAATGACGAGGGGAAGACCAATTCTTGTGTACATAATGTTGTTCCTTTCCGAAGTGCGATAGCTACCAAACGATGCACGGCGGAATTGGTTGCGGCGCTACCAAAGTAAATGCGCAACCCGGAACCTTCCCCTTGAGGCGCCGTTATATATGGACGCGACCCTTGAAGGCCCGGCCGCCGTGGCGCCGGGGGAGGATGTCATGACCGTGCGGTTTATTCTGGTTCTGGCCGGCGTGGCGTTGGTGGCGGGTGCCGTCGCTAATGCGGGCCCGGAATCCCGCAATCTTGGCTTCCACACCACCAAAATCAGCGACGTCGCCGACACGCGCCAGGATTATCTCGATCGCGCGCAAGCCGACATGCAACAATGGGAAGCCCGAATGCGGCAATGGAACGCCGATATGAGGGCAAATGGGGCGCAGATGAGCGCCGATGCAAGCCGCGATATGGAAAAGGCCTGGGCAACGCTCAAGGTCGATTGGAAGCGCCTTCAGGTGTCGGGCAATGACGTGTGGGCGAAGACCCGCATTTCCTTCGATCGCGCTTCGCAGAAAATGAGAGCTGCCTGGCAATCCTTCAACACGTCAAGCTGAGCGTATCGAAAGCAATTTGGTCGTCATGGAAACGGTGCTGAAGCTTGTCATGACCTTGGCCTCGCATCTCAGCGTGGCCAGAACGTCGGCGGCGCTGTTCTCGCCGCAACGCATCGCGGCAATTTGCCTGGCTTTTATGACGCTGGTGATCGGCATCGCGGCGATCGGCTGTGCCATCGGCGCGCTGTGGGTCGAAGTCCTGCCGGCGACGGGGCTCGCCGGCGCGTGGCTGATCGTCACCCTCGCGCTGATCGTGTTGGGCGTGGCTTTTGCGGCCATCGCCTATCGGCTGACGCGGCGAGCTCCACCGCCGCCGCTGACCACCGGCCTCGAGGATTTGCTGCGCGCGCCGAACCTCATGCCGTTCATCCACGACCACAAGACCGAGCTCCTGTTGGGTGCAGCCATCATCGGCCTGTTGCTTGGCAGCCGATCGCAAACGCCGCCCGGTCCGCGCGCCTAACCCATCGTCGCGAACATGCCGATCGCGGCGACACCCATCGCCGCGGTGGCGAGCCAGCCGACCGCTTTCAGCGGCCCCGGCAGGGTGAAGCGCCCCATTGCGCTTTCGTCGCTGGCCAGGCGCATCACCATCACCATGACCGGCACGGCGACCACGCCGTTGATGACCGCGCTCCAGAACAGCGCCTTGACCGGATCGATCGCCGTGAAGTTCATCGCGCTGCCGACCACGATCGCGGCGGCGATCGCGCCATAGAACGCCTTGGCGCGGCGAAGCTTGCGCGCCAGGCCGACATGCCAGCCGAACGCCTCGCCCATCGCATAGGCGGCCGAGCCGGCGAGGACCGGGATGGTCAACATGCCGGTGCCGATGATGCCGAGCGCGAAGATCAGGAACACGAAGGGACCGGCGACCGGCCGCAAGGCCTCGGCGGCTTGCGACGAGGTTTGAATGTCGGTGATGCCATGGGCATGGAGCGTCGCCGCGGTCGATACCACGATGAACAGGGCGACGAGGTTCGACAGGGCCATGCCGATATAGGTGTCGAGCCGAATGCGAGTGAATTCGACCTTTGCCGCGCCGGGGTCGCGTTCCAACGGCTTCGCATTGACGCGTTCTTTGGTGTCCTCGACCTCTTGCCCCGCCTGCCAGAAAAACAGATAGGGGCTGATCGTGGTGCCCAGCACGGCGACGACGACGGTGAAATAATCCGCGGTCCAGGCGATGTGCGGCACGACGAGGTGATAACCGACCGTCGGCCACGGCACCGGGACGACGAAAGCGACCCCGACATAAGCGAACAGCGACAGGGTCAGCCATTTCAGGGCGGCGACATAGCGCTCGTAACTGACGAAAACCTCGAGCAGCAGGGTGACGACGCCGAAGCCGGCTATATAGATGAAGGCGGGACCGCCGATCAGCAGCTTGAGCGCGGCCGCCATCGCGCCGAGATCGGCGCCGAGATTGATCGTGTTGGCGACGATCAGGAGAAACACCAGCGCGTAGCAGACGCTGTTCGGATAATGGCGCTTGAGATTGCCGGCGAGGCCGCGCCCGGTGACCCGCCCGATTCGCGCGCTGATTTCCTGGATGGCGCACATCAGCGGCCAACTGAACAGCAACGTCCAGCCGAGGTCATAGCCGAACTGCGCGCCGGCCTGCGAATAGGTGGCGATGCCGCTCGGGTCGTCGTCCGAGGCGCCGGTGATCAGGCCGGGGCCCAGGACCTGGAGAAGTTTGGTGGCGCTCGGCGGCGCCTCCGGCGCCGGCACGGGCGAATCGTCAGTCGTCACGCGCAATCCCCCTCGGCGTTCGGCGGCGCGATCCTAGAGTGCGGCGGGGACTTTTAACACCGACGAAGCGACGGTCACGCCGATTTATAGGTCAGCGGGATCGCGGCCTGGGGCGACAACAGGCGGAAGGTCATGCTCTCTTCGATGAAGAGCTGCACCTTCTGGCTGTCATGACTCAAATAGCCGATCGAGAAATCCTCGCCGACGATCAACTCGAAATCGCCGCCGCGTGTCGACATCACTACGGCGCCATCGAGCGCCGGCGCCCAAACCACCGGCCCGTCGATCAAACGTTTGACGTGCTCGATGACCGGATAGCCGCCATCGGTCGTTTCGGTCAGACCGGTATAGCAGCGCTTGCCCAAAGCCATGGCGAAGGGGCCATCGACGCCGGACGCGCGCAGCTTCGACAGCGCCGTCGCGACGAGAGCGGGGTAGGCGGCGTAATCCTCGCCGATCGTCAAGGCGGCACGTGCCTCGCCTTCGCAGATGCCTTCGATTCCGGCGGCTTCATAGCCGTGGAAAATGGCACCGTCCTCGGCCAAGGCGATTTTCTGGGCGGCGGCGATCACCGCGTCGAGATCGGGATCCTTGGCGCCGCGGTCGATCGTATCGATTTCCTCGCGCGAGACATCGAACGGCACGCGGAATTCGACGAAGCGATGAACCCGGCGCAGCCGCGCCTCGACACCGCCGCTGCTGCGCGGCGGCTTGATGATATCGACGCGTCCGGCGCTGACCGACGATGCGTCCCAGCCTTTCGGTCCGGCGAAGTCGACGAGGCGGCGCGCGGCCAGCATCGTCTTCAAGGTACGCCGCGCCTCTTCGTCGATCTGTTGCCACGCCGCATCGGAGATCGGCGCGCGATCGCGCATCAGCCGGTCCATCATGCCTTCTCCTGGACGCGCAGGCTGCCGATGCCGAGCGAGCGGTCAGCCTTCGCGGCGGGCGCTGCTTTGGCGCCGCCGCCGGCGTCCTTCTCGTCATGGATGGGACCCGACGTGAAGAGATATTTCTTCAGGTTCTCGGCCATCTTCTTGTCGTTGCGGCGCAGCCATTCGATCAGCATCGCGGCGTGTTCTTTTTCCTCGTCGCGGTTATGGGCGAGGATGGAGCGAAGCTCTTTGTCGCTCGAGGCCTGAAAGCGCTGGTCGTACCAGTCGGTCGCTTCCAACTCTTCCATCAGCGAGACGATCGCCCGATGACGGTCGACCGACTCCACCGACAGCGTTTTTGGATCCTCGTGCAGGGTCGTGCTGGATTCGCTCATCGTGGGGTCTCCCCAAAGGTTCAGGCGCGGATCGTCGGACGTCATGCGTCACGCTGACTGATGCAACGCGGGGGCCGCCGGGAAGTTCCCGTGACGGCCGACCATTTCTCAGGGCACAAGCGGTGTTTGACCTCGCGTCGCCAACGCCACAAACTGCACTTTCATAATCGGCATCGCGCGGACGGGTGTTCCGTCACGGCGCGGCCAAAAGGGGGGACGATAATGCGGCGCTGGGTGTTCGGCTTGATCGGGCTGTTGGGATTCATTGCCGCGGTGCTGCCGCCCGCCAACGCAGCCGATAAATTGACGCTCGGCATCTATAGCGGCGACGATTATCTCCTCGCCTTCATCGCCAAGGACGAGGGCTATTTCGAAAAGCACGGTCTCGACGTCACCTTCCAGTTCATGACCGCCAATATGTCGCTGGTGACCGGCGCCTTGGTCGGCGACAGTTTGCAGATCGGCGCGACGACGATTCCGGTCGTGCTTCAGGCCGACGATAACGGTCTCGACATCAAGATCGTCGCCGGCGCCACCGCGACCCAGCCGGGGTTTCAGCTCGCGGCGATCCTGGTACGCCCCGATCTCGAGGTGAAGACGGCCAAGGACCTCGAAGGCAAGACCGTTTCGGTCAGCAGCCTTAACAGCTTCAGCCATATCCTTGTCCGCGAATGGCTGCGCGTGCGCGGCGCCGATCCGTCGAAGGTGCATTTCGTCGAGACCCCGATGGGTCAGTTCGGCGACGGACTGACGGCGAAAAAGCTCGACGCGGTCATTCCGGTCGAGCCGTGGCTGTCGCGCATTCAATCGACCGGCCAGGGCAAGCTCTTCGACAATTTCGTCGACGAGCTGCCGGCGGGCATTCGCCCGATCATCTGGGCGGCCAACGGCGACTATGTACGCGCGCATCCGGCCACCATTGCCGCGTTCCGCGCCGGCCTCGCCGATGCGCTCGCGCTTTACAAGGCGAATCCCGAAAAGAGCGAAGCGGCGCTGGCGCATTACATCAAATTGCCGCCCGATGTGTTGAAGGCAATGCCCAAGCCGCCGATGGTCGACGACGTCAAACCAGAACACGTGAAGTTCTGGGTCGACATGATGATGCAGCAGAAATTGCTGAGTCATCCGATCGATCCCGCGACCGTGCTGGCGCCCTGACATCTTGGTTTCGGGCTGCCGCTATGGCACCCTGCGCCGACAAACGAGAAGGAATGAGACCATGGCCAAGGTAACCCTCGCGACCTCGCGCGGCATCGATCTCTCGATCGCAGCATCGATCATCGACACCGCGTTGAAGATCGCGCGCGCGAAGAACCTGCGGCCGATGACCATCGCCGTGCTCGACAGCGGCGGTGATCTCGTCGCCTATAAGCGCGAAGACGGCACCGGCATCCGCCGCTACGACGTGGTGATCGGCAAGGCATTCGGCTCGCTGGTGATGAACCGGTCGAGCCGCTCGATCGGCCAGATCGCGGAACGCGCGCCGACCTTCATTCAGTCGCTGGCGACCGCGACGCAGGGCCGCCTCGTGCCGACGCCGGGCGGGGTCCTGATCAAGAACAAGGATGGTCAGATCATCGGCGCGGTCGGCTCGTCGGGCGACGAAGCCGATGCCGACGAAGCCTGCGCGATCGAGGCGATCCGCGCGGCCGGCCTGTTTCCCGAACCGGCGGAGCCGACCGGGGCCTGACGCTCCGATAAAGCCAAACAAACCCTCTCCGCCCATCGGGGGGAGAGGGTGCGAGCAAAGCGAGCGGGTGAGGTGGGCTCGCGTAATCGGCGAAACACCTCACCCTCCCGTCGCTTTGCGACGGGCCCCTCCCTCTCCCCGCGGCGCGCGGAGAGGGGTTCACGCTCTAAGGCTTCGGCATCTGGACGATAAAGCGGTCGTCGAAGAATTTCTTCGGATCGACCGGCTGCTTGATCAGGTCCTGTTTCAGGAACCAGTCGACTTGGTGCATGATGTCGGGCTCGCTGACGCGGGCTTCGCGGTCGAAATAGACGACACCCTGTTTGACCTGGGGCACGGTCAGTCCGGTGTATTTCGAAATGATGCCGGCGATCTCGTCGGCGCCCGGCCCGTCGGCGCGTTTGCCATCAGCGCCGGTGAACGCGTCGTGATATTCGCGCACGCCGCGGCGATAGACCTTGAGGAATTTCTCGAGCCGGTCGGGATGCTCGGTCGCCGTTTTGGTGCCCGTAAAGATCGCGCCCAGCTGATAGGGCACTTCATCGCCGGCCCAGCCGAGAAGATGCACGTCGCCGCGATCGATGAGCGGGATCGCGCCTGAGCCGAGCAGGGAGGAGGCATCGACATTGCCGCCGGTCAGCGCCGAGGCGACGTTGGCCAGCGATTGGAGCGGGACGATGCGGACGGATTTGAAATCGAAACCGTATTTCTCGGCGAGCAGCGCCAGCTCGTAATGCGGGGGCGCGCCGATCTGCGACACGCCGTAAACGTGATTGGCGAAATCCTTGTAGCTGCGCAGGCCGGCATCCCAGGCCTTGTTGGAAACGACGAAGGCGTCGAATTTGAAGCCGGGTACGTTCTGGGCGTAACCGGCGATGAGGCGGATGCCGCCTTGCCCGGCGAGGCTGAAGAGGCCGCCGGTGAAGGCGGTGACGCCGACATCGATGTCGCTGCCGGTCGCGGCAACCGAGATCGGTTGGGCGGATTCGAAGGTGATGAGATTGGGCTCGAGCCCCTCGGCCTTGAAATAGCCTTTGTCGACCGCGAGGTAGATCGGTCCGGTCGAGGTGCTTTTGAGGATGCCGATCTTGATTTCCTCGGCGTGTGCCGGTCCTGCCAGGGACAATCCGAAAGCCAGTGCCAGACCGCCGAGCAACGCGCCGATTCTTGCCGTTCCCATCGATGTCCCTCGCGTCAAAGGTGCGAAGAAGCCAGCTTCACACGGGTCGGGCGTGGCGACAAGGACAACGCACCCATCCGTTTTGTCGCAGCGCAAATTCCTGCCGCGAGCGCCGTTTTCTTCTATGATTTGAGCCGGACGAGTAAAGCGGTTTCGAGGCTGCCATGAAAACGGGATTTATCGGCTTGGGCGTCCAGGGCAAGTATCTCGCCCTCAATCAGGTTGCCGCCGGCTACGAGCTGATGGCGTTTGATCTGCGCGCCGAGCCCCTGAAAGAACTGGCGGCGGCGGGCGCCAAGATCGCCATGTCGGCGAAGGAAGTCGCGGCCTATGCCGAGGTGGTGCAGGTCTGCGTGCTCGACGACGCGCAGCTCGGCGCCGTCATGCGCGGGCCCGACGGTGTATTGGCCGGCTGCAAGAAAGGCACCATCGTCTGCATTCATTCCACGGTCCGGCCCGCGTTGATCACAAAACTCGCCGAGGAAGCGGCCGCGCTCGGCGTCGAGCTGATGGACGTTCCGGTCAGCGGCAGCGAGACCGGCGCCAAGGCCAAGACCATGTCCTATATGGTCGGCGGTAGCGAGGCCGGCTTTGCCAAGTGCAAACCATTGTTCGAAACCTCCGGCCCCAAGGTTCTGCATACCGGCGCGCTCGGCACCGGCATCCGCGCCAAGCTCGGGCATCAGCTCGTGATCTGCATCAACATTCTGGCGGCGCACGAAGGCTTCGTCCTCGCCGAGGCAGCGGGCCTCGATCCCGAAGTGATGCGCAGCGTGTTGAACGACGGTGCGGGGCAAAGCCGTATCGCCGGGCGATGGAAAAAAATCGTCTTCGGGCCTACATCGCAGCGCGTGTTCTATAAAGATCTGCAGCTCTGCATCGAATACGGTCACGAGCTCGGCATCTCGCTGCCGGGCGCGGCGCTGACCGCGCAGATGATCGATCAGATGCTGGCGTGGTCGCCCTCGGAGGCAAGATGAGTACCGCAATCGGTTCCGCGAAATCGCTGGTCGATACCGCGCACGGCGAAATCAGTCGCGAGATCTTCGTCAACAAGGATCTCTATCAACAGGAACTCGAGTGCATTTTCGGTCGTGCCTGGTTGCTGGTCGGGCACGAAAGCCAGATTCCGAAATCGGGCGATTTCTTCTCATCGAAGATGGGCGAGGAATCGGTGATCCTGACGCGCGATCGCGCCGGCAAGATCCACGTCTTCCTCAATAGCTGCCGGCATCGCGGCATGAAGGTGTGCCGCTACGACGAGGGCAACACCACCAACTTCATCTGCCCCTATCACGCCTGGAGCTACACGACCGACGGGCGACTGGTCGGGGTGCAGGATTACGACAATCTCTATCAGCCGCCCTTCGACAAGAAGGAATGGGGCCTGGTCGAAGTCGCCCAGATGGAAAATTTCCACGGTTCGATCTGGGCGACCTGGGATAAAGATGCGCCGAGTTTCGCGGATTATCTCGGCGAGGCCGCGTTCGGCCTGGCGGGCGCTTTGCGCGCCTGGGACGGCACCGATGGTGACACCGAATTGCTCGGCAGCGTCCAGAAATGGATCGTGCCGAACAACTGGAAATTCATCGCCGAGAATTTCGCCGGCGACAATCTTCATGTGGTAAGCCATCGTTCGGTCGAGATGGTCGGTATCGGCCCCGGCGATGGCGGCGGCCGGCGCGACGATTACGGCGAGGCCAAGCGCGCCGCTTATCCGAACGGCCACGGCATCGTCTACAGCCTGGTGCCGCCGCGTAAAACCTTCGTGCAATACGCCGCCTCGACGGTGACCTCCGATTATTTTCAGGAGCGCTGGACGAAGCGCTTGGAAAAGCTCGGCGACCGTGCGGGTATCTTCCCGCTGATCGGCACGATCTTTCCCAACATGTCGTTCCACGGCCAACAGCCGCGCACCTTGCTGGTGGCCCATCCGCGCGGCTGCCAGGAAACCGAGATGTGGCGCTTCTATTTCGTCGACAAGGGCGCGCCGGCCGAGGTGAAGGAATTCCTGCGCCGCTATTACATCCGCTATTCGGGCCCCGCCGGCATGACCGAGCAGGACGACATGGAAAATTGGAACTACGCCTCGAAGGCGAGCGACGGGCTGATCGCGCGCCGCCATCCTTATAATTACAAGGCGGGCATCGGCCGCGGCGGCAAGGACGATGTGATCCCCGGCCATGTCATGGACAAGGGCGCGCCGGGCACCGAGCAGAATCCGCGTGCGCTTTACAAACGTTGGGCCGAATTCATGGACGCGCCAAGCTGGGCCGCGTTGAAGGGGTAGGGCGATGGAACTCAGCCCCGATCGTCTCGCCTATCTCAGCCTCATGCGCGAGATCGAGGATTTCTTTCACGCCGAGGCCGACCTGCTCGACGAGCGCGACTACACCAAGTGGCTTGATCTCTTCACCGATGATGTCCGCTATTGGATGCCGATGCGCAAGAACGTCGCGTTCGACGATCTCGCGACCCGCGAGACCACCGCCGAGAACGACATCGCCTGGATCGACGACGACAAGGCGACGCTGGAAAAACGCGTGCGGCAATTGATGACCGGCATCCACTGGTCGGAAGAACCGGTGTCGCGCGTCTCGCATGTCGTCACCAACATCCGGCTGGTCGAGCCGATCCACGATCTTCCCGAGGGCGCCACCGCCACGGTGAAGTGCCACTTCATCGTCTATCGCAACCGGCTCGAATCGGAGACCGACCTGCTGGTCGGGCGGCGCGAGGACACGCTCCGGCGCGTCGGCCATAATCTCCGTATCACGCACCGTAAAATCCTGATCGAGCAGAGCGTCCTGCAGGCGAAGAACCTGACCGTCTTTCTCTAAATCCTCGGATTTATGCGGTTTTTACCGTGTTTCGCGGTCACTGTTGGATTGACCCCGGACACCCCGCTCAATAGAATTGTGGGCAATCAGCCGGCGCCTCGTAAGGGCGCGGGCGTCCCGATGACCCGGCGGGTAGCGCGGGCCGAAGCGGCAGGAGACGCGAGCATGCGTATCGTCGATTCCCACTTCCACTGGCGGCCCCGTTCGGTTCTCGACCGGATTTGCGAGCGCAAGGATTTCCCGAAAGCCAAGCCCAACAGCAAGGGCGGCTATCTCTATCGCCGCGGCGAAGGCGGCAGCGCGATCTCCAATGCCGGCGGCGAATGGTTCGATCTCGATGCGCTGTTCGCGCACTTGGATAGCCTCGGCCATGATTTCGACGTCGTGTGCTCGATCGGTCCGTTCTCGGTCGCATTCTCGGATTTCCAGGCCGAGGAAGGTCGCGACATCTCGATGATGTGGAACGAAGAGATGGCGGCGATGCAGCGCAAGCACGCCGGCCGCTTCTACGGCACCGGCGCCCTGCCGCTGGTCGACACCAAGGTCGCCATCGAAGTGATGGAACATGCGGTGGGCGAGTTGGGCCTCTGCGGCATGAATCTCCCCGGCAGCATCGGCAAGGACACCCGCATCGACGCCGAACGGCTCGAGCCGTTCTATGACCGCGCCGAGGAACTGGGCGTAACCCTGTTCATGCATCCGACCGACGGCATCTATGAAGAGATGCTCGATGGCTATAACGGCGCGCTCTATCTCAGCCTCGGCCGCGTGATCGACGTCAGCGTCGCCGCCTATCGCCTGGTGCTCTCGGGCATCATGGAGCGGCATCCGAAGCTGAAGATTTTCATGTCGCATACCGGTGGCGCGCTGCCCTATCAGTCCGGCCGCATGGACAAGAATTCCAAGGCCGCGAAGCTGCCGCAGAACCCCAGCACCTATATCAAGCGCATGTTCACCGACACGGTGTCGCCGCACACCGCCGGCATGAAATTCGCGATCGAATATTACGGCGTCGACAACATCATGTACGGCACCGACTATCCGTGCTGGGATCCGGGCACCTGCCTGAAGCTCTTCAACGAGATCGGCCTGTCCGCCGCCGATCAGGAAAAGATCTTCTTCAGCAACGCCCGCCGCATCCTCGGCTTGAAGGACCCGGCGCCGACAAAGGCCCAGCCCGCCAAGCGCGAGCCCGTGACGGCCTGAAGCTTTCTAAAATCTTATCGATGAAAGCCCGTAACGGCGCACCCGTTACGGGCTTTTTCTTGTCCGGCGGGATCAGGCGAGGACGGTGCTGCCCGCTTCGCCGACCAGTGCGACGCGGCCTTTGACCAGCACGTCGTCGCCTTGGCGGATCGCGACATGCGCGGCGATCGTGTCGCCGGCTTCAAGCGCTTCGCCGCCGGGCAGGAACTGCGGCGCTTCCTCGCGGTCGAGGCCGATGCCGTGAATCCAGGCGGCGCGCGCGTCGCTTTTGCCGACCGAACCGCCGGGCCGCGCGGCTTTCAGCATCTCGGCGAACGCCGTGTCGAGCGCCGCGATCGGCGCCTTCCCCGCGACGACGAAGGACTGCGACAGCTCAAGCCAATAGCCGTGATATTGAACCGCGATGTAAATTCCGGTGCTGGGCGCGGCCGATAGCGGCTGCGACGACGCGGGGCGGAACGGGAAGTGCTTGCCGTGCGCATAGGCCTCGATGCCGGCTTCGCCCGCGCGGAACAACACGTCGACATCCTGACAGCCCGAGCGGCGGAAGGCGTAATCGGCATAGGCGGCGAGCGCCGCTTCGGTCATGCCCGGCTCGGCGTGCTGGATGATGTCGGCGAGAATCTTTTCGGCTTTGGCGCCGGCGCCACGGACCAGCGCGATCTCGGTCGGGCTTTTGCGCCGGCGCAGCTCGAGGATGATGTCGTCCGCCTCGGTCAGCTTGCCGCCGGCAAAGGTCTTCTGGATCTGACCGAGCATCGCTTCGCCGAGGAAGCGCCCGCCCACGAAGGCGATGCGCGCGTGTTTCAACTGAAGCTCGGTGGCGGCCTCTTCGACCGCCGAGCCGACGCCCTCATCCGCGGCGGTGCGCACTTTCGCCCAGACATAGGGCTGAACGAACGGAATGTTGCGCAACGCGATCTGCAGCGTGGCCTCGTGGGCCGATGGGGTGACGATTGCGGCGGCGATGGCGCGCGGCTCCCAGGGTGCGAAGTTGGTGACGTAGATCGAGTTGCCGCCGCGCAGCGAATCGCCGACGACGAGCAGCGCGTCATAGCCGCGCGCCTTCATCGCCGCGCGGATGCGGGCGACCCGCTCGTCGACTTCGCGTTGGGGGATGAGGTCCTTGTCCCATGTGGTTTTGCCGTGCTTCAGAATCGGAGCGCGTTGCAGGCTCATGATCGGTCGACCTTATGGATAGCGGGTATGCGCGGGCGCGCTCAGAGCTTCTCGAAGATTTCGTGTTTCAGCTTGCTCAAGGGCTCGGCGCCGGTTTCGGTCATGATGACCATCTCGCCGAGTGCCAGGTAACCGGTCTCGGGGAAATACTGGTTCGGGTGGATGATCATCGCCATGCCGGGCTCGAGCACCTGGGTGCTCTTTTGCGACAGGCTGACGCTGCCCAATCCAAAGCCATGACCGCGCGCGCGCATATAGGGCGGCTTGCAGTAATCGGCATAGCCATATTTGGAGATCACATCGTCCATTACCTTGGTGATGGCGCCGACGGTAACGCCCGGCTTGGCGTGATCGCGGCTGGCCGCGAATGCCTCGGCGAGGATTTTGTATTTGTCCTTGATGCCGTCGCCGGCCGGGCCGAGCGTCATGGTCTTGCACAGCTGCGCCGAATAATTGCGGCTGATCACGGCGGGGGTGATCTCGAAGATGAGATAGTCGCCCGGCACGATCGGCTTGTTGGTGGCGACGCCGATGGCGTGCTGATGCGTGCCCGACGAGAAGAAGCCGAAATTGTCGAAAGCGCCGCCGGCGCGCATCGAATATTCCATCTCGGCGAGAAATTCGTATTCGCGGATGCCGTCGGTGAGCGCTTCATAGCCGCGCTCGAACGCCGCGTCGGCCAACTGGGCGGCATAGCGGATGATCGACAATTCGTAAGGGGTTTTGCGCCGCGCCGCGCGATTGATCATGCCGTTGTCGTGGGCGATGTCCTTGCCCGATGACGCTTTGATCTCGGCGGCAAAGGGGGCGGACTCGGCATCGACGCCGGCAATCGCGCTGCGGTTCTGTTTCAGCAACGTGCCGGCGGTCTTGGCCAAGTTCTCGGAATAACGGATGTCGCGGATCGGCGAGAGCGACGCGGCGCGCGCCTGGTCCCATTCCTCGGCCACGTAAAGCGTGGGCTCGCCCTCGAGCGGGACGGCAACCAGCGCGCCGTCGCCGATCACGTCGTAGTTGGAGGCGTAGTGGACGCCCATCGGATTGCGCGGCGAGCCGAGGATCAGATAGAGGTCGATCCCCGCGGCCTGCATTTCCTTGCGCAAGGCCGCATGACGAAGTGCTAACTCGCCGGCGATTTCGGCGCTCTTGCCGGGGCGGTCACCAAGACTATCCATGTCGCTTACTCCCTGATCGTCACTTGCCGGGCAGATAGGCCTCGGTGACGAGTTTGCTCATATCCGGCTCGGTCGGCAACGTGCCGAGCGCAACGAAGGACTCGCTGAGCGTTGCGAGTGCTTTCGGGTTGAACTTGCCGTCTTTCGAGACGACCGGCATCACCACGTCGTAACTCCGGCCGAGAATTTCGGGGCTGACCCGGACGATGGGCGCGGCGATCCGAACGACGGTCTCCTTGTGTGTGTTCATGAACGCGATGGTCTCGAACCAGCCGGCGAGGAAATGCCGCACGGCATCGGGATCCTTCGCGATCAGCTTGTTGGTCGCATAGATCACCTGGATGTGGAAATCCTTCACGATCTCGCCGAAACGGACGAGGATATGCGCGGTCTTCTCGTCCTCGAGGCGCAGACCCAACGCGAGTTCGGACGAAAGCCCATCAACATCGCCGGTCTTCATCGCCGCGAGTTCCGGCTGGATGCCGCCCAGCGGTATGATCTGAATCCCGTTCGGTCCCCAACCTTGCTGGCGCGACAACTCGCTGAGCAGCCATCCGGTCAGCGCGCCGACCGTGGTAACCGCGATCTTGCGGCCTTTGAGATCGGCGATGGTTTTGATCCCGCTCGTCTCGGAGACGATCAGCGTCATGGTGTTGGGCGCGTTGGCCAGCGCGGCGACCCCCGTGATCGGCGAACCCTTGACGATGAAGGCAAGGCCCGGTCCCGAGCCCAGCCCCATATCGGCGGCATCGGCAGCGAAAGCCTGTTGCAGCTTGGCGTCGC
The DNA here is from genome assembly GCA_903828515.1 of uncultured Rhodospirillales bacterium. Classification (GTDB taxonomy): domain Bacteria; phylum Pseudomonadota; class Alphaproteobacteria; order ATCC43930; family CGMCC-115725; genus CAIKMD01. The sequence goes on from CAIKMD010000007.1 coordinate 99,239, forward strand.
CGGTGAAGTCGATGATCTCGAGATCGATGCCGTGTTTCTTGAAGATGCCTTCCTCGAGGCCGATGTCGAGCGGCGTGAAGGTGAAGGCTTCGCTGATGGCTTTGCCGACGCGCAGTTTTTGCAGGGTCTGTGCCGAGGCGGGAAGGGCGGATGCGCCCAGCAGGGCGATAGAGACGGCAGCGACGATCCTGGCGAAATTCATTCGGCGGCTCCCGGCAGTGCCATCGCGGCGCGCAGTTTCACGGTCGCATCCCGGTCGATCGCCAGATCGCGCGGATCGAGCACGACGCCGTAATCCTCGTGCGCCTTCTCGAAGCTGACATAGCCGTCGCGCACGTCGGCCTGCACGCGCTCGGGTTCGCGTTCCAGGGGATTGCCCCAGCCGCCGCCGCCATTGGTCGAGGACGAGACTTCGGAACCGGGCGGAATGAGATAGCGCGATTCGTCCATGCTCTTGAAATTGTTCTCGCCCGGCCGGCGCAGGCGCATGTCGCCGACGCGGCCTTCCTTGCCGTCCCACAGGCCCCAGGGCGGGAACTTGGTCCGCTTCGGCTTGTGCAGGTTCCAGCGCCCTTCGGCGAGGGTCTCGACATGAATCTCGATGGCGAGACCGCCGCGGAACTTGCCCGGCCCGCCGGAATCGGGACGCAGCGCCCGTGACAGCACGACCACCGGGTTCTTCAGTTCCAGCGTCTCGATCGTGCCGTTGCGCACGTCGCCCTGGCAGATCGACACCGACGCATTCTCGCCGTCCTCGGTGGGCCGGCCGCCCCAGCCGCCGCCTTCGATGCTTTGCAGCAGGAAGCGCTTGCCGCCCGGCTCCATGCCGTAAAATACGACCGAGCCGCCGAGGATTCCGCTATGCGCGGCCGGGACGAGTTCCTTGGCGGCGGGGGCGAGGGCGGCGATGATGACATCGGTGACGGTCGGCAGGATGGTGCTCCACCCGGCCATCGGCGCCGGGAACTTCGCCATCATGATGTTGCCTTCGGGGATGATGACGTCGAGCGCGGCGAAACTGCCTTCGTTGACCGGCTCGTTCGGCGCGGTGAGGCACTTATAAGCGACGCGCGCGCCGGCGAGGGTTCGCGAATTGACGGCGGCCCGCCGCTGTCCGACGCAACCCGACAGGTCGATCGTCATATGGCCCTGGGCGATGGTCACGCGCGCGTGGATACGAAGCGGTTCGGCTTTGTTGGCGCCGTCGCTGTCGATGAATGATTCCGCTTCGTAGACGCCGTCGGGGAAGGTCGAAACGATCTTGCGGCACTTCACTTCGGTTTCGCGGAAGATCTGCGCGATCACCGCGGTGATCGTGTCGCGGCCGAATTTTTGATAGAGCTCGTCGAGGCGGCGCAGCGCGAGCTTGCAGGCCGCGATCTGCGAGCGCAGATCGCCCATCGAGGAATCCGGGAAGCGGATATTGTCGCGGATCATCTTCAACAATTTTTCGTCGGGTTTGCCGGCCTCGTAGATTTTGAGCTGATCGATCTGCAGCCCTTCCATCCACGGATCGAGCGCGCCGGCCGTGCTGAAGCCGGTGCTCATGCCGCCGACATCGATCCAGTGGGCGCGCACCATCGAGAACATCATCAATTCGCCCTCGAAGAAATAGGGCATGTAGATGACGATGTTGTTGAGATGCTGGCCGGCAACGGCCTGATGGTTGGTGATGATGACGTCGCCCGGCGCGAAGCCTTTGATCCCGTGTTGCTTGACGCCATCGACGATCACCGCGCCGAGATCGGCGACGAAATGCGACACGCCGCCGACGTTCTGCGAAATCAGTGCGCCGTCGACTCCGACCAGCGAGGTGCAGAAATCGCGCACCTCGTAAATCATCATGTTGTAGGAGGTCCGCGTGAGATCGACCGCCATCTCATTGGCGATGGCCGGGAGGGCGCTGCGCACCACTTCGAGGGTGACGGGATCCAGTTTCAGGTCGGTCATCGGAAAAGTCTCCCCGGGGGATCGGCGCGGATTTCACGAGGGTGCACGCGAGATGTGTTGGTGAGCCGCTCTCCCAACCCGTCGCGAAATAGCTTAGGCGCAGCCTCGTTTCGAGGCAATCTGAAGTGCCGTCGCGCGGGACTGTTATGCGCATCGTGGCAAGGAAAAAGCCGGCACCCTATGCGGGTGTCGGGCTATGACCGCGGACGGTGTATCCTTCCGCGCTTTCTCGCCGCCCAAGCGAAGCGTGCCGGCGACGAAAGCGGGTCGCTGCGGAAGCTAGCGGCGCCTGAAGTACCGATACAGTCCGGGCCAGGTGCCTTCATCGACATTTTTCGGATAACCGCTATCCACCGCATCATTGCGAATGTCGTAGCGAAGATAACGGCCGTCATCGAGGAAGAAGTACGCCTTTCCGTTCAGCCAATTGATGGCGGACGAAATCCTCGCGGCATAGGGAGCAAGGCCTGGCCATGAAGCGCGGTCGATCGGTCTTGGATAGCTGGCCTCGACCTTATCGGCCCGCAGGTCATAGCGAATATATGTCCCGTTGCTTAGGAAGAATTGGATCTTGTCGTTGGGCCAGTTCAGCGCCGCGTAAATTTTCGTCGCATAGGGGCCGAGTCCCGCCCAGGTTTTTCCGACTTCGACCGGATATCCCTGGTCCACGCTGTCTCGCCTGATGTCGTAGCGCAGATAGGTCCCGTTCTGCAGGAAGAAATAGGCCTTGTTGGGATCGAGTCCGTTGGCCGCGGCGATGATCTGCCGACCGTAACGCCCCATGCCGGGCCACGTCGTTTCGGTGACCGGTTTGGGATAACCCGGATCGGCGCGGTCCGCCGCGACGTCATATCGAACATAGGTGCCGTCGCTGAGAAAGAACTGCGCTTTGCCCCCCGGCCAATTGATCGCGCCGGTAATGTACGCTTGGCCGTGCGCCGACCCTCCGATGAAGAACAGGCCAAGACAGAGCAATGCGGCGACCCGCGATATGATTTTCATGTGTTCATCCCCCCAGATGAGTGCCGACCCCCCGGCACGACAACGACTTTAACCGAGATCGCGCAATTCCTGGAAGCAAGCTCCCCGGTTCGGTGTATGCCAATCGAGGTCAGAGAAAAAGCCGGCACCCGCGAGGGTGTCCGGCTTTGACCGTGGGTGGTGTATCGGTTCTCGCTGTCTCGCCCCGCCGAAGAGAAGAACGCATTCCCTCCGGCGGCAAGACGAGGAGGATCAGACGCCGGGCGACTGGATGATGACTTCGACGCGGCGGTTGCGCGGCTCGTTGATGTTGTCGGCGGTCGGGACGGCGAGATCGTTCTTGCCGACGCCGGTGGTCTGGATCGCATCCTTGCGGATGCCGTCGGCGACCAGGGCCGCGCGGACCGCGTCGGCACGCTTCACCGACAGGCGCTGGTTGTAGCTGGACGAGCCGACCGTGTCGGTATGGCCGGTCACCATGATCTGGGTGACGTTGCCGCTCTTGGCGCTCGACGCCGCCTGATCGACGACGGCGCGGCCGTCAGCGGTGAGGCGCGCGCTATCGAAGTCGAAATAGACCTCGTAGGGACGCTGGGCCTGGACGGGCGCCGGCGCGGGCTTTGCGGGCGGCGGCACGAACGCGGCCGGCTGGGCGACGGGCGCCGGCGGCGGTGCGGCCGGCGTGTCGAACGAATACCGCATGGTCAGCAGGATGGTGTGGTTGTTGATGTCGCCCGAATGGGTCGTCAGCCCGTTATTGACGTGGAAGTCGGCGTCATGAGCGACCATGTAGCGATAGTCGACGCCGACCTTGGTGTTCGGCGAGACGGCGTAATCCATGCCGGCGATGGCCTGAAAGGCGGGTACGTCGTCCTGGCCCGACACCGCGTTGCCGCTTTGGAGCGACGAGCGATTCCACACATGCGCGTAACCGGCGCCGACGCCGACATGCGGCTGCAGCGGAATGTACGGCGTGACGTAATTGAAGTCGTAGAGCACGTTGCCCATCAACGTCGCCTGCTTGGTATGGCCCGAGCCGGGGCCGCCATTGATGCGGTCGATCTCGTTGCCGCGATAGCCGGGCTCGAGTTCGAAGCGAAGGCCGTTGCCCAATCCGTAACCGAAATTCGCGATGCCGGCGAAGCCCGGCGAATACGTATCGGTCGCCTGGGCATTGCCCTGGCGGAAGCGATTGCCTTCCTCGAAATTCGCGCCGAGCCCACCGCCGATATAGAAGCCGCGCGTCTGCGCCGGCGCGACGTCGGCGCTTTGCGCATGAGCGGCGGTTGCGAGGAAGCCGAGCGATGCGATCGCTGCCAAACCTCCCGCCGCGCTCATGCTGTGAAAAAATCCCCGTTTTTTCGTGTGTGACATCGTCCTAATCCTCGACAAAGTGAACCAAATTCAGTGGTCGCAGTTGAGCGGGACAACGCGGCAAATCAGTGTCGATGTTCGGAAAGATAAAGGCGAAAACCCGGTTGCCGGCGCTCTGTGGCAGATTTGCCGCAAGCGAACGGCCCCGGAAATGGCTCTCCGGGGCCGTTTTCTGAGATTCGCCGCGCGGCGATTCTAAAATCGGATTTAGGCAGCGATCGGCATGTCGTCGGCTGGCGGCGTCGCGCTCTTGCGGTCGAGACGCCGTTCGAGCTCCATGCGGGCGCGGCAAACGCGGCTTTTGACCGTGCCTTGCACGCAGCCGACGATCTTCGCCGCTTCTTCGTAGCTGTAGCCGCTGCCGCCGACGAGCGACAAGGCTTCGCGCTGCACCGCCGGCAGATCATGAAACGCGCGTTCGAAATCGCGCATCTCAAGCCGCGCGTCCTGCTCGCCGGCATGATCGGTCGCATGCGGGATCGCCATGTAGGCGGTCAGGCGCGCGCGCGAGCGGAGCTCGTTGTAGAATTGATTGCGCAGGATCGTCGAGAGCCACGCCTTCATGTTCGTGCCCGGCTCGAACTTGTCGATATTGGACAAGGCGCGCAGAACCGTCTCCTGCACAAGGTCATCGGCCATCGCACGATCGCGCGCGAACATCCGGGCGAGTGCGCGCATGTGAGGCAGATGTTCGACGATCGCATCTTGAAAGGTCATGTCCCGTCCTCCGGCTCGTTGAAATTCGATGACCCCAACGTCGCGTCGGAATGCGGCGTCTGCGCGGCGAAAACCGCGATTTCTTATGGTTCCGGGGCCGGATTCCCGGAGAAAACCGCCATGTCCCAAAAATGTTACGACGATCTCCCATCGGCGCGCGTCGCCGCGTGAGGAAGAACCATTCCAAGCGCACGGTGTTTTCATGCGAAGATCGCCTTGGGACGAATCGGGCAGCAATCGAGATCACGATCATGAGTCGACAAGGACTTTCGACACTCGCCATCGATATCGGCGGCACGCATGTCAAAGCATCGGTGCTTGATGCCAAAGGCGCGATGAGCGCCGCGCCGGTGCGCGTCGATACCGGCGCGGACCGAGCGCCAAAACGAATCCTGCAGGAGATCGTCGGTCTCGCGGCACAGCTGCCGCGCTTCGATCGCATCTCGGTTGGATTTCCCGGCTACGTGCGCGACGGCGTGGTTCATACCGCGCCCAATCTCGGAACCGCCGCGTGGGCCGGCTTTCGTCTCGACCAGGCATTGACGCGACGCCTGAAGAAGCCCGCGCGTGTTTTGAACGACGCGGATGTCCAGGGTCTGGGTGTCATCGATCGGCGCGGTCTCGAATGCGTGCTCACGCTCGGCACCGGGATCGGTTCATCGCTGTTCGAGAACGGACGGTTGCTGCCGCATCTCGAGCTGGGGCAGCATCCGTTTCGCAGCGGAAAGACCTACGATCAGTATCTCGGCGACGCGGCGTTGAAGAAGATCGGCCGGCGGCGGTGGAACCGTCGTCTGAAACGCGTGATCGCGACCGTCGATATTTTCATCAATTACGACACGCTGCATCTCGGCGGCGGCAACGCGATGCGGATCGATTTCGAATTGCCACCCCGCGTGAAGATCGCCGACAACAGCGGCGGCATCACCGGCGGCATAAGGCTGTGGGACGTTATATTCAATAAAACATAACGTAACCGATGACCTGCTCGGGGTTGTCCTTTTTGATCAGTCAGGATCGCTGTCCCAGACAAGCCTTGCGCCCGCCCGCGTTCTGGCAGAGACTTTTCGATAATTAAAAGACGTGTCGATCAGGGAGGTAACGATGGCGCAGTTGCGGGCGTTCGTTATTGGGCTCATGGCGATTCTTGCTGTGGCGACAGGGCCCGCAAGGGCAGGAAAATCCGACGACACATTGAGGATCGCGGTCACCGATTGGTGGAGCACGCTCGATCCGTATCAGTTTCCGCTGGATGAGGCGGCTGTCTTCTTCCGCGTGGTCTACGAAAGCCTGGTCGCTTACGACGAACGGAATCATAAATTCGTCCCGCGCCTCGCGAAATCGTGGAAGCAGATCGACGACAAGACGATCGAGTTTCAACTTCGCGACGACGTGAAATTCCACAACGGCGACAAGTTCGATGCCGACGATGTGGTCGGCACGATCAAGTACATCACCGACCCGGCGACCCAGCTGCGCTTCAAGGACAATTACGTCTGGGTCGACACGGTCGAAAAGCTCGGGCCCTATGCGGTGCGCATCACGGCGAAAACCGCGTTCGCGACCGAGCTCGAAACGCTGGCCTATCGCTTCAACATCTATGATTCGAAAGTACTGGCGAAACTCGAGAACAAGGCGGATTACGGGCGCATCAGTCCGGTGGCGACGGGCCCGTACAAAGTCGTCTCGCTCGATCAGCAGAAAATGGTGCTGGTGCGTTTCGACGATTATTACGACAAGGCGGGCCCCTGGAAGGCGCCGATCAAGAACGTGATCGTCCGGCCGATCCCCGATAGTCAAACCAAGATCGCCGAATTCATCACCGGCAATATCGACGTGATCCGCAATGCGAGCGCCGATACCGCGCGCGAATTGGGCAAGATGCCGGATACGCGGGTGACGCCGACCCATGCCGGCCTGCTGATGTATGTGACGCTCGATGCGATGGGCCGCTCGGACAACAAGGCGATGAAGGATCAGCGCGTGCGCAAGGCCTTCATGGAGGCGATCGATTCGGCCGCGCCTTTGGCATCGATCATGGTCAGAGGGCTTGCCGCCATCGGGTTCCAACCCAACGAGACCCAGCCGCTGACCATCCCGTCCTTTTCTTCGGCGCGCCCGTCCAACATGAAATCGGGTGGCGAAGCGAGGAGACCCCCGAGCAGGACATTGTCGTTCAGCGTCGCCCGCAGGGGCCCCGTGTCCCGTGGGTCGACCGATGCCGAGCCGAACGCGATCGCCCCGGTGTTGCCGCCGGGCAAGTGCCACTCCTGTGCCGGCGAGCCGTCGGCCCGGCACAGTTCGATGCGCGCGGGAGACGGGCCATCCCATGCTTCACCGGTCAGTTCGAGGTCCGGCGTCAACCCGATCCAACCGTGACGCTCGAAATGGCGGCGCAACACGGCGCGGGCGACGGATTGCAATGACCCGCCGGATACCAGCGCGAAGCGATGAAGGACGCCGTCAAGCCGTTCGGCTGCTTCGATGCCTCGGCCCAAAGCGAGCAGTGCTTCGATGATCGCGGCTTCGACCTCGGGTCCCGGGCGGAGCTCCGCGGCTCGCGTCAGGTGCGTGAGCGCGGCTCTCGCGTCGCCCAGCTTCAACAAGAGCTGGCCGTAGGTTTGCGTGATAACGGGATCGCTGGGGACGGTGCGCCGAGCGCGGTCGAGATAGCGTAGCGCCTGTGCGCTATCGCCACGGCCGAGAGCCGAATTGACGGTGTTCAGCAGCCGGACGAGGTGCGTCTCCTCGCCGAGGAGGTCGGTCGGGGCTTCGCCCTGCTTGGCGATCGGCGCGCTATCGGTCATCCCGCGCCAGCCGCGCGGCGGGATCAATCATGGGAAGCTCCGATGAAGGATTGTTTGCGCTTCTCGGGAAGCCGCAAACCCGATCCTAAATAATCTTGCCCGTCACTGTGGCTTTTACACTGCCACGCGTCAAAAGTCCGTTAACCCCAACGATGGGCGGTTAACCGGCGCAATTAATTATGGATGTTGGTGTTGTTCAGGTGGTTGGCGAGATTATTGAGGGTGATCGTCGTGCCGTCACCCAAATTGATCGTCGCATTGTAGTGTCCGGCGCTGCCGGTATAGGTGATGTCGTTGGCGATCACGGTGTTGACGTTGTAGCCGCCGAGGAACAGCAGGTCCTGGCCCGAGCCGGACTCGACGAAATTGTTGATCGTGAACGAACCGCCCGGCGTGCTGGATTGGAACGAGTAAAGATTGTGGCCCGAACCACCGGACATCGTAACGGCTGCGCTGCTCGAGCCTGTTGCATGGTCCCAGCTCAGGAGTGAGCCGGCTTGGATGGTGGCGCTGCCACCGCCCGCGATCGTGATCAATTGGCCGTTCAGCCACGTCAAGGTTTCGGGTCCGTTGACGCCGCCGCCAGCCAGCGTCGCGCTGATCTGGGTCGTCAGGTTGGTCCCGTTGACCGTTGCCATGCCCTCGACGCTGACCGTGTCTCTGCCGAGGCCCAAGGTGATCGTGTCGTGGCCGGTCACGCCGAGCTGCGTGAGGTTGGAGCCGCTGCCGAGGAGCGAAATCGTGTCGCTGCCGCTGCCGATCGTTACGGCGCCGCCGCGGCCGATGGAGATGCTGTCATTGCCGTTGCCGGCAACGACCGTTCCGGCGCCGGCGATATTGATCGTGTCGTTGCCATTACCGACCGTGACATTTCCGGCGCCGCCAACCGACACCGAATCCATGCCGTTGCCGAGACCAATCGTGGCATTGCCGGTAACAGTGACGGTGTCTTGTCCGTCGCCGGCCGTGACCGATCCGTTTTTGCCGAAGGAGAAGAAATCGTTGCCGTTTCCGGCCGTGACGGAACCGAGTCCCGAGACATAGACAGTGTCGTTGCCGTCGCCGAGCGTGATCGAAACCGGCGGCGCGTTGATCCCGTTCTCTTGGGCATTATCGGTCCAGAAAGGCACGCCGCCGTTGTTATTCTGCAGCGTGGTGTCGCCCGTGCCGTTGCCGAAGGTAAAGCCGGTATCGTAGTTGTTGCCAAGATCGGCGCCGCTGCCTTTGCCGAGGTTGTGGACGTTGATCGAGTCATTGCCGTTGCCGAGAATGATCGTCGAGGTGGACGGCGTACGCGCCCAGAGCGCGACCGTGTCGTTGCCGTCGCCGCCAAGGATCGAGCCTTGGCCTTTCATCAGGAACAGGTCGTTGCCCTGGTTGCCGGCGAGAACCATGTTCTCGCCATGGCCGACCAGCGTCGTCGCCGCCAGCGGGTTTATATCGGAGATAACGAGGGATTTTTGCCCAGCGCCGCCGTTGACCGTCTGACTGCCGCCGCCTGGCGCATAAAGGATATCGGTGATCAGGACGTTATGCAGCGCAGTCGAAGCAACCGCTGCTTCGCCCGTCGAGAGCGAAGTATTTAGCGATCCACCACTGACAGAAATCTGCGCCACACCGGTCCCCGATTTACGGCTCGTTCGGCACCCGTGCCGACCCCGTTCGTCACAGCTCGCCTTTTTGTGCGACTGCGATGGGTAAAATGCGCTTCAAATGCGGCGGGAGTCAATCCTAAAGAAATGGTAAATAACAAACCTAAGTCACAGGAAACCCTTAAAAATATTCCTTCCCGGATGACCGAATTGTGGCGGCTTTCACGGTTTCGGCGCATTTCCTACACCGCCGATTGTGCGTTGCAGCATATTTGGAAACGCATAAGCTCATGCTCGGCTGGACCGGCTGGTTCGAGGCGGCGACTTGTCGCGGACAACGCGGCTTTTGGCATGACTTAGGAAAAACTTTTTTGTGGCGGGATGAGCCGCCGGGGCTAATCCAATCGAAAAAATCACAAATTTGGGGACTGACGACCACCAACTGGTGGTCATTGCCCTGTCCTGGTGATGCTGCGTTGCCAGAATTTTGTGCAAATTCGGGTCGGCCCGCACGCGAGTCGGTGCCGCTCGCTGTCTTGGCCGTGACGGGAAATCGTCATGGCGGCGCCCACGCTGAAGAATTTCTATTTTGGAGGGTGGGGAATGGGTGCCGACGGATGGCTCATCAACGAAACGTGATCGGCCGTAACAGTTGCCAGCGCTCAATCGAATCGATTTGACACAGTAAACGTCGGCAACACCGACCTCACGAGCGATTCGCGATACCTGGTACAGGGTGTTGCTGTTTACCCAGCGGACCGTCGCCCGGTAAGGTGACGACAAGCCGTCGCTCATCGGCATCCGGGGGGAACATGCGCCACGCCACGACTCTGTTGGTTCTTGCCGCCATCGCGGCGGCACCGTCCGCCCGCGCCGATATCAAGGTGGGACTGCTGACCGATTTCTCCGGGCCGCAGGGCGGGTTCGGCGTCCTCTATAAGGATGGCGTGGATTTCGTCATCGCCAAACACGGCGGCATGCTCGGCGGCCAGAAAGTACAGCTCTTCGTCGAGGATGGCGCGGGCGATCCGGCGACCACGATCACCAAGGCGAAAAAGCTGGTCGAAGAGAACAAGATCGATGTCCTGTTCGGTCCGATCAACTCGGCGACCGGCGCCGCGCTCAAGCCCTATCTTGTCGAACAAAAGATGCCGACGCTGATCCAGTCGACGGTCGACGAGGTGATCGACGGGAAATACATGTTCCGCACCTCGTTTTCGTCGAACCCCGACGCGTTTCTCGAGGGATATCTGCCGGGCAAGGCAGGCTATAAAAAAGCCGTCATCATCGCCTCGAATTACGTCTCTGGTCAGAATGCGGCCAAGTATTTCGAGCAGGGCTTCAACGCTGCCGGCGGGACGATCGTGCAGACTTTGATGCCGCGTCTCGGTGCCTCGGATTATGGTCCTTTCATCGCGCAGATCTCGCCCGACGCGGATGTCGCGATCATTTTCCTCACCGGCGCCGATGCGATCCGCTTCATGCAGCAATCCGCCGGCTACGACCTGAAGCTTCCGATGTACGGCTATACCTCGGCGGTCGATGAATCGCTGTTGCCGGCCGAGGGCAAGACGGCCGTTGGATTCGTCGGCGCGGCCACGTATTTCTCGACCATCGAGACGCCGGAGAACCAGGCCTTCGTCAAGGACTGGACCGCGATGTTTCCGCCCGATCAGCATCCGTCATGGCCCGGCATGGGCGGTTACGTTGCGGCCACTGTGCTCGATCAGGTGGTGACGAAACTCGGCGGCAAGCTCGGCGATACCGAAGCGTTTCTAAAGGCGATCAAGGAAGCGCGCATCACCGGTCCGGGCGGCGTGTTTCATTTCGACGACAACAACAATCCGATCGAGCCGCGCTATGTCGCGCAAATCCGCGAGGTCGACGGCAAGGTCAAACCGGTGGTGATCGGAACCATTCCGGATTTTCTGCCGGTGACCGCGCCGCCCAAACTGCCGGCCGATCTCGTTCTGCCGAAGCGCTGATCATGCGCTGACCGACGCGCGGCCACGCGATTTTCACCGGTGCGTCGATCGCGAATCGGGCGTCGTCGCGCCCGACGCGAAGATCGATTTCGCGCGCGCTTTCGACAATTCCTTTGTCGATGAGGCCAATCGGAAACACTAAAGCCAGCAAAGCATCATTTGGAAACAGCATTAACGATGATGCGGCGTTGACTTAATAACTTCGAATATTCACAGTATAGATTGAATTTTTATTGAAAAACTCCGGCGGAGCTGTCCGTGCAGCGTGCGGAAACTTTTATCGGCATGACGGGTGATGTCGCGGCCACGGCGCGCGGCATTCCGTATCTGTGCCCGCACGATCGCGGCGTTTTGGTGCGCCTCGGATCCGGCGACAAGCTCACCTGCCGGTCCTGCGCGCGCCGCTATCCGATCGTGCGCGGAATTCCGATCCTGATCAACGACGATGCTAGCGTCTTCCAGATCGCGGACTACGCCGACGGGCACGCCTATGGCGGCGCCAATTACGGCAACCAGGCCGATCCGGCGAGGGGCTTGCGCCATTTCTATCGCCGCAGTGCGGTCCAGATCGCCGGGCGCTGGTGGTGGCACGGCATGAGCACGGCCGAGGCGGTCGCGATCATCCGCGCCGAGCGGCCCACGGCGAAAATCCTCGTCATCGGCAACGGCAACGACACGTGCGACGGCGATGTGACCTATACCGACGTGGCGTTCGGCCTCAATCTGGATTGCATCTGCGACGCGCACGATCTGCCGTTCGATTCCGCCAGCTTCGACGCGGTGTTGGCACCGTGCGTCCTCGAGCATGTCGCCGATCCGCAGCGTTGCGTTACCGAGATCCAGCGTGTGCTGAAGCCGCAAGGTCTCGTCTTCGCGGTGACGCCGTTTCTCGAGCCCGTTCATATGGGCGCTTACGATTTCACCCGTTTCACGCCGCTGGGGCACCGCCGGCTGTTCCGCCATTTCGACGAGGTGAGGGCGGGCCTTGCGCTCGGCCCCAGCGCCTCGGTGGTTTGGTCGGCGCAGAGCCTGTTGCTGTCCTTCAGCGACAACCGGAACTATCGCCGGATCATGCGCGCGCTGTCGATCCTGCTGCTCTTTCCGTTGCGGCTGCTCGATCTTTTGTCGCGCAAGTCGAAGACTTGTTACGACAGCGCGGGCGGCACCTATTTTCTCGGGCGCAAGCGGGCAACGCCGATCAGCGATCGCGACATGATCGCGCTCTATCGCGGCGCCCAATAACCCAACAGCGAGTAACCCAAGAGACGGGCTTATTCGGCGGCGCGGCCGATCCCCAATTGGTGCTCGATCAGCTCGGCATAGAGCCCGCCGCGTGCCACCAGTTGATCGTGCGTGCCGCTCTCGGCGAGCTTGCCGTGATCCAGCACGGCAACCAGATCGGCGTCGCGGACGGTCGAGAGGCGATGGGCGATCACGATGGTGGTTCGATCCTGCATCAGCGCCGACAGCGCCTGGTGGACCTGTGCCTCGCTGACTGTGTCGAGATGCGAGGTCGCCTCGTCGAGGATCAGGACCGGCGCGTTCTTCAAAAAGGCGCGGGCGATGGAAACGCGTTGGCGCTGTCCGCCCGATAGCTGAACGCCGCGCTCGCCGACGCGGGTATCCAACCCTTCCGGCAAGGTCGCAACGAAGTCGGACAGGGCGGCCCGCTCGATCGCGGCGCGGATGTCGTCCTCGCTCGCGTCGGGCCGCGCCAGTTTGACGTTGGCGCGCAGCGAATCGTTGAAGAGATAAGTGTCCTGTGCGACGAGGGCGATGCGTCCGCGCAGATGATCGAGTTGGTATTGCCGCAGATCGACGCCGTCGAGCGCGATGGTGCCCTGGCTCGGGTCCCAAAAGCGCAGCATCAGATTGGCGAGCGTGGTCTTGCCCGATCCCGACGGTCCGACCAAAGCGAGCGTCGTGCCCGGTTTGATTTCGAGATCGACGGCGCTGATCGCCGCGCGCGGCGAGCCGGGATAGGCAAAGCTCACCGAGACCATGCGGATCGAGGAACCGCCGCTGACCGGCGGTGCCGGCGCCAGAGGCCCGTCGCTGACCGCGACTTTCTCGCTATGGACCTTTTGCAGACGGTGCGCGGAGGCAAACGTGTCGGCCAATTGCCGGCTGACATAGGCGATCTCGGATACCGGCAGGAAGGCGGCGACCGAGAGCAACGTCAGCAGCGGCAGGATGGTCGGTTCGAGGTGTCCGTTGGCGGCGAGCCACGCACCCATCACGGCGACCGACAAGCCGCCCAGTCCGGTCGCGATCTCGAGCATCGCCGATTGCAGCGACAGGTCGCGATAGGCGGTCAGGCGAAGCTTATGATAGTCGGCGACAAGGCGCAGGAAATCGGTACGCCGCGCCGGCACGGCCTGGAACGCGACAAGCTCCCCGAGGCCCTGGATCGTGTCGGTGACATGGGCGGTCATGCGGCCGAGGCCTTCACGCGCTTCGGCGCCAAGCCGGTCGACCCGTCGCCGCACGAAGATCGGCGTGAGGCCGACATAGAGGAGGAACGGCAACAGGACGAGCGCGGTCTGCCAGCCGAACCAGGCCAGCGTCGCCACCACGGCAGTCGGGATCAGGATCGCGACGATGGTCGGCGTGATCGTGTGTGCGAAGAAGGATTCGACGGTCTCGATGTCCTGCGTCGCGAGGCTGACCAGATCGCCCGAGCGTCGGCGCACGAGATAGGCCGGCGCCAGATCGTCGAGTTTCTGGAACAGATTGATGCGCATCTCGGCCAACAGCCGATAAGCCATATCGTGCGCGAGCCAGGCCTCGCACCAGGCGAGCAGCCCGGAGATCGGCGCGGCGACCAGCAGGAAGAGCAACGGCGTTTCATAATTGCCGCCGTGTTTGACCGCGGCGACCGACAGGGCGCTGAACACGCCGACGCTGATGAAGGTGGCAACCCGGCCGATGCCGGCGAACATGGTAATGCCGAGCCGGCGCCACCACGGCGCGATCATGGCGAGCAGCCAGCCGAGCGTCGTGCCCCAGGGCAAGCGGTCGACACGCAGGATCGAATCCGACGATTCGCCATCGTCCTGGGCTTCGACCGCGGTTGCTTCCTGCCGTTCATGGCCTTCGAGCAGCGTCTCGGACTCGGCATAAGCGGCGCGCTCGGCGGCCTGCGCGCCCATCAGGCGGCGATAGGCACCGTCGCGCCGGATGAGGACGTCGTGGCTGCCGCTCTCGACCACGTGCCCCTGCTCGACCACCAGAATCCGGTCGGCGCCGATCACGCTCGACAGGCGATGCGCGAGGATCAAGGTGGTGCGTCCGACCATCAGGCGGTCGAGCGCCTTTTGAATCGTCGCTTCGGTTTCGGCGTCGACCGAGGACAAGGCCTCGTCGAGGATGAGAATCGGCGCATCGCGCAACAAGGCCCGCGCGATGGCAAGGCGCTGGCGCTGGCCGCCCGACAGCCGTGCGCCGCGTTCGCCGATCATCGTGCGATAACCGTTGGGCAGCGCCATGATGAACTCATGCGCGTCGGCGGCGCGCGCGGCGGCCTCGATTTCGGCCGGTGTCGCGTGTTCCTTGCCGAGGCGGATGTTCTGCTCGACCGTGCCATGGAACAGATAGGTGTCCTGCTGCACCACGGCGATCATCGAGCGCGCCTGCTCGGGATCGAGTGAGCGCAGGTCGACGCCACCCAGCTTCACCGTGCCGCCTTGTGGGTCGTAGAGCCGAAGCAGCAGCCGCGCGATGGTCGACTTGCCCGAGCCGCTCGAACCGACGACGGCAACGCGGTCGCCGGCCTTGAGGGCAAAGGAGATACCGTCGAGCGCGATGCCGCGCCCACCCGGATAGGAGAATTGCACCGTCTCGAATTCGACGGTCGGGGTAAGGCCCTGAACCCGCCGCGTGATCGTCGCGGGAACGGGGGCCTCTTTCTCCAATAGTTCGTTGATGGCGATTCCGGCGGCCTGGCCGACCATGCCCTCGTGCAGTACGGCGCGCAGATCGCGCAACGGACGGAACACTTCGGTGCCGGCCATCAACACGATCAGCAAAGCCTGGAGGCTCATTTCACCATGCGAAACGCGATAAGCGCCAAGGCCCAAAGCGGCGGCGGCGCCGAGCGCGATCGCCATGTCGATCACGCCGCGCGTCATCAGGCCCGTGGTGGTGAGCCACATCGTCGTGTTGGAGAGGGCGCGCGCCTTCTTGGCCAGTTCGCGGCCGTAAGCGCGGCTTTGGCCGAATGCCTTCAATGTGGCGAGGCCCTGAATCGAATCGAGGAACTCGGCGCTGAAGGCGCGGAACGCCACCTGACGGCCGCGGCTCGCCTTGCGGTCGAGCCCATAGAACGACCACGGCGCGAACAGGCCGAACAGCGCGAAGCACAGCATCACGGTGGCGACCGGCACATCCCACCACGCGATGAAGAGGAAGATGATGATCGGCGTCAGCGCCGCGGTGGTGAGCTGCGGCACATAGCGGCCGAAGAAAACCTGTAAATGTTCGACGCCGTCGACCACGGATTGCACATGACCGCCGGTGCGCTCGCCCGCGAACCACGAAGGACCCAGCATCGCGATCTTGTCGTAGAGCTTGGCGCGCAGCGCTTGCTGAACCCGCGCCGCCGTGCGGTTCGCGGTCATGGTCCGCAGATGTTCCATCGCGCCGCGCAGGATGACCGCGAGTGCGACGGCTGCCGCCGGTTCGATCAGTTCGTCGAGCGGCGCGCCCTGGAAGACACGCGCGATGAGGATGCCGAGAAGCGCGAAGCGCGAGATCCCGACGATGCCGGCCAGCAGGCCGATCACAACCGTGAAGGCAATGCGGCCGCGCAGGCCACGGGTCAGCAACCACAGTCGGCGATCAAAATGCATAAGGGCCCCCGGTACAGAGCAGGTTTTGTTCCGGGAACTATAACAGTAAGCCCGTCGCCACGGGCTTATCTTTTATTGTCGGGGCCGGCTTTTATCGTCAGGGCTGCGGCGGAATTTGCGACGGGTCGAGTCCCGCCAGCTTCGCCGCTTCGGTTAGCTCTGCCCAAGTATTGCGGTCGACCGGAATGCCGGCTGCGAGGCGTTTGGCGCGTGCCTTCAATTCAGGCTCGCCCGCGACCATGACCGCCTCGACCCCCGGCCGGGGCGGCGAGGATTTGACCCAATCGATCAGGGTTTCCATCTCGTGTTCCATCCATCCCTTGTCGCCCAGCCGTGCCGGATCGACGAGGATCGAGAACATGCCGTTTTTGACGCCACGATTTGGCAAATCTTTTTGCATCACCCCGCCGCCGGTCAGGACGCCGGCGAGAAGCTGTACTGCCAAGGCGAGGCCCGAACCTTTGTGCTCGCCGAAGGGCAGCATCGAGCCGCCATTCTCGTCGCGCGCGAAAAACACCGCCGGGTCGGTCGAATCCCGCCCCCCGCCGTCGATCAGCGTGCCGGGCTCGAGTTGCTTGCCCTGGTTGAGCGCGACGCGAATTTTCCCGGCGGCGATGCGGCTGGTGGCGAAATCGAGCACGACCGGCGGCAACCGGTCGGTGCCGGGAAAGGTGATGCAGACCGGGTCGGTGCCGAAACGTCCGGCGACCCCACCAAAGGGCGCGACGCGCCCCGGCGCGATCAGCACGTTGACGAAGTGGATCGACACGAGGCCCGCGCGCGCCGCCAGCTCGCCATAGGTGCCGACCCGCGCGACGTGATGGGTGTTGCGGATCGCGAAGGCGGCGAGGCCGCATTCCTGGGCCTTGGCGATGCCCCATTGCGTCGCTTCGCGTGCGATCACCTGGCCATAGCCCATGTCGCCGTCGAAGACCGCGAGCGCGCCGGTTTCGCTGATGAGGCGCGCGTGACGGTTCGGGTTGAGCAGTCCGGCCTTCACATTCTTCACATAGGTCGGGATCATCCCGACGCCGTGGCTGTCGTGACCTTTCAGGTTTGCCTCGACCAGATGGGCTGCGACTTCCCCGGCCTCGGCGGGCTCGCTGCCGGAAGCGGCGATGATCGCGGCGGCAAACTTGGTCAGATCGTCGGCTGTCATCGCCATGGCGTCGCTCCCCCCGTGTTCGTTATCGCGTCAAAATATTGAATTGCGCGGGGTGGCGCCAGACGGCAATCTCCGCCGCAATCGAATATATCGAAAATTGGAGGACGCTCCCCGTGAAGGTCATCGCGCTCGAAGAACACATGAATACCGTCATGGCGACCGAAGCGGTGCCGCCGCATCTGCGTCGCGCCGCGGTGCTGGTCGATCGCTCGCGCTATCTCGGCCACGACATGCCGACCGAACTGCTCGATCTTGAAAATTCACGCATCAAGTTCATGGACGAGGTCGGCGTCGACATGCAGGTCCTGTCGCTGGTGGCCCCTGGTCCGCAGGGCTCCGACGGCAAGACCGGCATTCCGATTGCGATCGATGCCAACGACCGCATGCACGAAGCCTGCAAGCGTCATCCGACCCGCTTTGCCGCGTTTGCGACACTGCCGACCGGCGACGTCGCCGCTTCGGTCAAGGAACTCGAGCGCACGGTGAAACTCGGCTTCAAGGGCACGATGATCAACGGCCATCAAGACGGCGAATTCCTCGACGCCAAAAAATACTGGCCGATCTTCGAAGCCGCCGAAGGCCTCGGCGTGCCGATCTATCTCCATCCGCGCAATCCGTCGCCGGCGGCGATGAAGGCCTATTTCGAAGGTTACGAAGATCTGGCCTTCGCGGCCTGGGGCTATTCGATCGACACCGCGACGCATTTCCTGCGCATCGTCTTTTCGGGCGTTTTCGACGCGTTTCCGAAGCTCCACTTCATCCTCGGCCACATGGGCGAAGGCCTGCCGTTCTGGATTCACCGCCTCAACGATCATGCGCAGTTTTCGGCCAAGAAGCGCGGCCTCAAGAAAGCCCCCCAGGACTACCTGCACGAGAATCTCTACATCACCTGTGCGGGAAATTTCGCGACGCCGTCGTTCCTGTGTGCGCTGACCACCGTCGGCATCGACAACATGATGTTCTCGATCGACTGGCCGTTCGAATCGAACAAAGCCGGCATGGATTTCTTGAACCACATTCCGCTCTCGCCTGCGGACAAAGAGAAGTTCGCGCACGGCAACGCCGAGCGAATTCTGCGGATTCCGGCGTAAGGGGGCAAACGTCGGGCCCCAAAAGGCCTGATTGCTTTTTGCTGTTTTCATTCTCCAGCGGGTCTTGAATGTAGCACATTAATGTGCTACATTTTTGATACCGTGCCGCCGAGGGAGGTGAAATTGGTGAAGATCATCAGTTTACGCGAAGCAAACCAGGCCTTTGCACGCTGCATCCGGGACGTCGAAGCGGGGGCTGAATACGTCATCACCCGCAACGGCGAACCTGTCGCCCGGCTTGCGCCGATTTCCGACGAGCGAATTTTGAGCAGTGAGCAAAACGCGGCCCGTGTTCGGGCTCGGGCGAGAATGCAAAAGGGTTGGCCTCTCGCTGCCAAGCCGCTTGATCGCGATAAGCTGCATGACCGATAAAGTCGTTCGCTTTACGCTCGATACCAACATTCTTATTTACAGTGTCGATAGTGCTGCGGGTGCGCGACACGAGCGCGCGCTCGAAATCGTTGACCGAGCTGCTGAGCGCGATTGCTGGTTGACCTTGCAAGCCCTATCCGAATTCTATGTCGCCGCCACACGAAAAAATATCGTGCCGAGATACGAAGCGGCCGCACAGATCAATGATTGGCTGACGATATTCCCGACCGTGGCAGCAACTGCCGATGCCATGCGGACGGCTTTACGCGAGGCAGTGGCTGGCCATCTGTCTTATTGGGACGGCCTTCTTGTCGCGACCGCTGCCGAAGCGGGTTGTGCCGTCATCATCACCGAAGACATGCAAGACGGCAAAGTCGTCGGTGGTGTGCGAATTCATGACCCTTTTAAAGGCGCGGTCTTGAGCAAGACGCTACGCGACGTCCTAGGTCTCAGATAGAAGAACCCTCTCCGCTTTGATGAGCGGAGAGGGTTCTTTATCGTCGTTCGTTATTTCTCGTCGACGATCGGATTGACCAGTTTGCCGAGGCCGGTGATCTCGATTTCGATCGTGTCGCCGTGCTTCATGAACGCCTTGTCGCTGTAGGACACGCGGCCGCAGGTGCCGGTGGCGATCATGTCGCCCGGACGCAGTCTTGTGATCGCCGAGAAATATTCGATCAGCTTTGGCACCGGGAAGATCATGTTGCCGATCGAGGTCGACTGCTCGATCTTGCCGTTGAGGCGGGCATACATCTTCATCTCGGCGTCGGGCGGGACCTCGTCCATGGTGACGAGTTCGGGGCCGACCGAGGAGGAGTGATAGAAATTCTTGCCCTGGTCGGTCGTGCGCTTCTGGAAGTCGCGGATCGAGCCGTCGTTGAAGAGCGTGTAGCCGGCGACGTATTTCTTGGCGTCGGCCTGGCTGACGTAACGGGCTTCCTTGCCCATGACGACCATCAACTCCGCCTCGAAATCGAACTCGGTCGAGGCCTTCGGACGGATCAGCGGCACCTTATGGCCGACCAATGACTCATCGAGCTTCATGAAGAGGCGCGGATTTTTCGGCTTCTCCAGTTGGGTCTCGTCGATGTGGTCCTGGAAATTGAGGCCGGTGCAGTAGATGTTGATGCGATCGGGAATGAGCGGCAGATAGGTGATCTCGCTCTCCGGGAAGTCGCCCTTCTGGCCTTCGGCGGCGCGGCGCGCTTCGTCGAGGCCGCCCTTTTCGAGGAGCACCAGCAGGCTCGGGTATTTGGCCCCGATCCGCTTTCCCAGATCGACGATGCCGCCGGGCGTGACCACGCCGTAGCTCTGGGTCCCGCCGTGAGTGTAGGTCGCAATCCGCATGGTCGATCCTCCCGCTTTTCATTGACTGGGGCGGATTATAACCGCGTCGGCGCTTCGGGCGAGAGGGTTTCGCGCGCTTGATCCGGTCCGACCCTTGCGCGATCATAGGCGGGTATTGAAGAAGCGCCCGTGGGCGTGCGTCGATCCCCGGGCCAGGAGGGATGTGATGGGCGAAATTATCGGACTTGGCATTTCGCATTCGCCGCTCTTCGGCATCCCGCCCGAAAAGATGAGCGGCGCCCTGCGCGCCCGCCTCAACGATCCGAAGGTTCCGGCCAGCCTCAAGGACCCGAAGAACTGGCCCCGGCAGATGGTCGAGGAATACGGCGACGATTTCGGCGCCGCTGCCGGCGCCTGCCATCAGGCGGCGATGCTCGCCGACTTCCGCAAGATCCGGTCGGTGCTCGACGATTTCAAACCCGACTTCGTGCTGATCTGGGGCGATGACCAGTACGAGAATTTCCGCGAAGAGATCATTCCACCCTTCTGCATCGAGGCCTTCGACGAGGTGAAGGCGCGCCCGTGGGCGGCGGCGCCGGATTCGCGCCGCGGCTTTCGCGCCAATGTCTGGAACGAGCCGGAGGATTACGAATTCACCGTGAAGTGCCACCGCGAGGCGGCGCGCTATATCGCGACGGCCCTGCTCGAGCAGGATTTCGACATGGCCTATTCCTACAAGCCGCGCTTCCACAAAGGCCTCGCCCATGCCTTCATGAATGCGGTGCTCTATCTCGATTACGACCGTAAGGGTTTCCAGCACCGCATCGTGCCGATCTCGGTCAATTGCTATGGCCGCGAGGTGATCTCGGCGCAGGGCCTGTACGCCATCGGTGACGGCGAGGTGCAGCCCGATCCGCCGGCGCCGTCGCCGCGGCGGTGCTTCAATCTCGGCGCGGCGATCGCCCGCATCGTCCGCGACAGCCCGTGGCGTGTGGCCCTGATGGCGTCGTCGGCCTGGTCGCATTCGTTCCTGACCCCGAAGACCCACCGGATGATGCCCGACGTCGAAACCGACCGACAGCTCTTTGCCGCGATGCGGGACGGCAATTATCAGTTCTGGCGCAATTTCACGCTGACCGATCTCGAAGCGGCGGGCGGCGGCGAGACCCTCAACTGGTTCAATCTGGTCGGCGCGATGAGCGAGCTCAATTACAAGCTCGACTGGTCGAGCTTCCTCGAGACCTATGTGTTCAACGCAACCAAGGTCAGCGCGGTCTTCGGTCCGAAGTAGCGGTCTGCGGCCTCGTGGCGTGGGGGCCCCAGGGCTTCCCATCGCGGGCCGATTTGATAAACTGCCCACATCTTAGACAGCCCACAATTCGCGGAATTAAATCGCATGGCCGATATCATCGATCCCGTCTCGGGACTGAAGTTCGTCGAACTCAGCCACACTTGGGGATACAACTCCCCGACCTTCCCCGGCTATGAGGACGTCAAGCTCGAGCGCATCACCTATCACGCCAAGCATGGCGTGATGACCCAGAAGATGACGGCGATCATGCATGTCTCGACGCATGTCAACGCGCCGATCCATCTCATCCCCGGCACCAACGGCGTCGGCAATATCGCGATGGACCGCTTCTTCGGCAGCGGCGTCGTGCTCAACCTGCCCAAGAAAAAGTGGGAGTTGATCACCCCCGCCGATCTCGAAAAGGCGAAGCCCGCGATCGAGGCCGACGACATCGTCATCATCAACACGCAGTGGCATCACCGCTATGCCGACAGCCAGGAATATTTCGGCCACGCGCCGGGCCTGTCGAAGGCGGCGGCGGAATGGCTCGTCGCCAAGAAGGTGAAACTCGTCGGTCTCGACACGGCGACGATCGATCATCCGCTGGCGACCTCGCTCGGTCCTCATCGCAACGGTCCGCAAATCCGCGACCTGCCTCAACAGTACAAGGCGGCGACCGGCAAGGACGCGAAAGCGGATTTCCCGGAATGGAACGCGGCGCACAAGGTGTTGCTCGCGGCGGGCATTCCGACGATCGAGAATGTCGGCGGCGACGTCGACCAGGTGAACGGCAAGCGCACGACGTTCCATGCCTATCCCTGGCTGTGGCGCGACGGCGATGCCTGCGTCATCCGCCTCGTTGCCATGTTCGACACCAAAGGCGATTACCGGATCGAGTCCGGTGAGCGCGTGGTGGGATAAAGGATCAAGCCATGCCCAAGACCGATACCAAAGGCCTCGAATTCTACAATCTCAGCACCGAGTGGCAGCACGGCATGCCGCAATGGCCATCGAAGGCCAACATGAACATCCGCATCAAGGAGTTTCATGCCAAAGACGGGCTGCAGGTGCTCGAATACGAAGGCATCATGCATCGCGGCACCCATATGGATGCGCCGATCCATGTGCTCGAGAACACGCCCTTCATCACGGACTACGAGACCTGGCGCTTCTTCGGCACCGGCGTCGTGGTGTCGATTCCGAAGGGAAAATGGGGCGTCGTCACGCCCGAGGATCTCGAGAACGCGCGGCCGAAAATCCAGCCGGGCGACATCGTCATGGTCAACACCGGCAGCCACCGCAACTGGGGCGACAATCCCGATTACTTCGCCTATTCGCCCGGCCTCTATAAGGCCGGTGCGGAATGGCTGGTCGAAAAGAAGATCAAGCTGTTCGGCATCGACGTGCAGGCGCTCGACCATCCGCTCGGCACCTTCCTCGCGCCGCACGGGCCGGGCCCGGCGCAGCCGCATCTCGATGACGAATATTTCGCCGAGACGGGCCGTCACATCCTCGAAGACTTCCCGTTCTGGGAACCGTCGCACAAGGTGCTGATGACCAACGGCATCCCCGGCATCGAGAACGTCAACGGCGACATCGACAAAGTCACCGGCAAGCGCTGCACCTTCATGTGCTTCCCGTGGCGCTGGCCCGAGGGCGAAGGCTGCGGCATCCGCATCGTCGCGGTGATCGATCCGGCGCAGAAATTCCGCATCGAGCGCGAGTAATTCCGATGCAGGTCACCAAGATTAAGGACGCCAAGCGCTACGAGGCGGCCAATCACTCGGACGTCAGCGCGCTGCGTTTGCAGGGCGCCGAAGCCTCGAAGACCAGCACCTTCTGGTGCGGCCTCTCGCACTACCTGCCGGGCGGCAAGGCCGACCGCAGCGCCTCCGATTACGAACGCGTCTATTTCGTGATCGAGGGCGAGGTGACGGTGGTGACCGATCAGGGCACGGCGGTGCTGGGCCCGATGGATTCGGTTCATATCGCGCCGAAGGAAATGCGCTTCGTCGAGAACCGTTCGAATTCGGTAGCCACCATGCTGGTCATCGTCTCCAACGCCAAGGTCGCCGCATGATCACCGAAAGCTTGAAGAACCCGCTCAGCCTCTTCGACGTGCGCGGCAAGTCCGCGCTGATCACCGGCGCCTCGGGCGCGTTCGGCCGCGCCACGGCGCTGACGCTCGGCTCGCTGGGCGTCAATCTCACGCTGGCCTCGGGTTCGAAGGCCGAACTCGATGCGGTCGCCGACGAGTGCAAGAGCGTCGGCGCCAAGGTCGAACTGGTTTATCTCCGCCCCGACAAACTCGAAGATGCCGAGGCGATGTTGGCGGCGGCACTGAAGGCCTATGGCCGGCTCGACATGCTGGTGGTCGCCTCGGGCTTCAACAAGGCCGGTTTCATCCACGAGATGAAATACGAGGACTGGCAGTCGGTGATGGACGCCAATGTCCGCGGCGAATGGCTGATGGCCAAGGCCGTCGGCACCTATTGGATCAAGGAAAAAATCCGCGGCAAGATGTTGATGATGTCGTCGGTGCGCGGCCGTCACGGCAATATCTCGGGTTACACCGCCTATTGCGCCTCGAAAGGCGCAACCGACTCGCTGACCCGCGTGCTCGCGACCGAATGGGCCAAGCACGGCATCACCGTCAATTCGATCGCGCCGACCGTGTTCCGCTCGAAGCTCACCGCGTGGATGTATGGCGACGACGAACTGGGCCAGGCGACCAAGGCACGCTCGCTGTCGCGTATTCCGCTCGGGCGCTTGGGCGAGGCCGAGGATCTGATGGGCATGGCGCTTTATCTGCTGTCGCCGGCGTCGGATTTCTGCACCGGCCAGGTCATGTATGTCGACGGCGGCTTTACCGCCGGCTGACGCGATGGCCACTCCCTCGATTGCGGTGATCGGCGCCGGGCTCATGGGCCACGGCATCGCGGCGATTTTCGCGGCGTCCGGCCACCAGGTCTCGCTGCACGATCCTGACGCGAACATCCTCGGCTCGGCCAAGGAACGCATCGCGGCGATTTTCGACCTGCTCGGTTGGGATCCGGCGGCGCTGTCGAATGTCACTTATGTCGCGGCTTTCGCGCGCTGCGTGGCCCAGGCCGATTTCGTGTTCGAGGCTGGCCCCGAAAAGCTCGAGGTCAAACGGGCGATCTTCAAGGCGCTCGGCGAGGCGACCAAGCCCACGGCGATCCTGTGTACCAATACCTCGGCCATTCCGATCGGCCTGATCGGCGCCGAGGTCGCGGATAAATCCCGCGTCGTCGGCACGCATTACTGGAACCCGCCGCATCTCGTGCCGCTGGTCGAAGTCGTGCAGGCGGAATCGACCTCGCTCGCGACTGTCGAGAAAACCATCGCGCTGCTGAAAGCGGCGGGCAAGTCGCCGGTCCATGTCCGGCGCGACATTCCGGGTTTCATCGGCAATCGGTTGCAGCATGCGTTGAAGCGTGAGGCGATCGCGCTCGTCGCCGAGGGCGTCTGCGATGCCGAAACCCTCGACACGGTGGTGAAGGAAGGCTTCGGCGCGCGCATGGCCGTGTGCGGCCCGCTCGAGCAATCCGATCTCGTCGGCGTCAACCTGACGCTCGACATTCACCGGACGCTCATTCCCGATCTCGACCGCACGCCGGGTCCGCATCCCTATCTGGTCGAACTCGTCGCCAAGGGCGAACTCGGCATGTCGAAGGGCAAGGGTTTCCGCACTTGGACGCCCGAAACAGCAGCGGCGGTACGCAAGCGCCTGTCGGATTTCCTCGCGCAGTCGGCGCGCGCGCTCAAAGAAAAGAAGCGCTGATCCGCGTTTTCGTATCGGCCTGAAAAAGCAAAGCGGCGCGCCCGATAGGACGCGCCGCTTCTTGTCGTGTTCGCGGTGGTTACAGAACCTGGTGGAACAGGGTGACCAGCTCGGCCCAAGACCGCTTGTCGGCCTTCTCGTTGTAAGCCGCACCCTTGGAATTGTCGTTGCCGGCACCCTTCTGGGTGAAGGAGTGGACGGCGCCGCTATAGAGCACCATCTCCCAATCGACCTTGGCGTCGCTCATTTCCTTCTTGAACGCTTCCTGGTCTTTCGGTCCAACCACCGGATCGTCGGCGCCGTGCAGGACGAGCACGCGCCCGTGGATGTTCTTGTCGTCGTCGGGTGTCGGCGTGACGAGATCGCCGTGGAAGGTGACGGTCGCCTTCAACGGTGCGCCGCTGCGCGCGAGGTCGAGTGCGCCGGCCCCGCCGAAGCAATAGCCGACCGCGGCAATGTTCTTGGTGTCGACCATCGGGTTCTTGCTCAGTTGCTCGAACGCCGCCTGGGCGCGATCACGCAGCAGCGGACGGTTCTTCATGTATTTGCTCGATTCGGCAATCGCGCCCTTGGTGTCGGTCGGGCGGACGCCCTTGCCGTAAACGTCGGCGACGAAGGCGACATAACCGAGCTTCGCCAGCGTTTCGGCGCGGCCCTTTTCGTCGGCGGTCGGACCCATCCAGGCGGGGAAGAGCACGACACCCGGACGCTTGCCCTGTTTGGCGTCGTCATAGACGAGCCAGCCTTCGAGCGGCGTGTCGCCCTGCTTGTATGCGACGGTCTGAACCTTGATCGCGGCCTGGGCGTACCCGGCCGAGAGCCCCACGAAAGCGACGGCGGACAGAAGCGCCAGCGCGCTGAGACGGAATCCTTTCATCGACGTTCTCCCTTGGCGTTACGGCTTTTTGAACGTCGAAAAAATGGCACACCGGCGCGGTATTCCCAAGCGAAAATTACACCGGGACAGTGTTACGGGCAGGGATGGCGCTCGCCCGCGATCACATCGCGGCGATTATCGTTGGCGCCGGCCGCGGCCCCGCCATCGTCGATCGCACGTGCGAAGAGATGGGGGATATCCGCGCGGGTGATACCGAATTCGGCGAGCGCCCGCCGGTCGAAGGAGCGCAGCTCGTCATAGACGGCCTGGCGGTGGCGCAACGCGGCGGTCGCAGCCCGGATACGAGCCACGGCAGAAAGGAGGATGGCGATCATGCCGATCTCATTCCTCCTTGCCGCTGCGGATTTCGTCGGTCGCGCGCTTGAGGATCTCGGCGATCCGTTGCTGCTCTTCCGGGGTTGCCCGGCGGCGATCACGCAGGGCGGCCCGCAAATCGCGACGTGCGGTCCGGACGTTCAGCGCCATGTCCTCGTCCTCGGCGTCGCCCGCGAAGACTTCGCGCACGCGCTCCATCCGCTTGCCGATGCGATCGAGCTGGCTGAGGATCGCCTCGGCCATCGTCGCGTCCTGCTTGTATTTCGCTTCGCCGGCTTCGGTGATGCGATAGAGCTTCTTGGTTCCTTCGCTCTCGACGCTGGCGAGCCCGGTCTCTTCGAGATAGGTCAGAGCCGGATAGATCATGCCGGGGCTGGGGATATAGAAGCCGCCCGACCGCTCCTCGAGCGCCTTGATCAATTCGTAGCCGTGGGAGGGTTTCTCCTTGAGGATGGCGAGGATCACGACCTGAAGATCGGCCGCGCCCAGCTTGCGGCCGGTGCGAAATCCGCCCCCGCCCATACCGGTCCCGTCGGCAAAGCCGCCGGCGAACGGTCCGTAGCCGTGGCGACCATGGCCACGCCCCCGCATCGCGCGGTGGTCGGATTTCCATTGTTTTCCAAAGTGATGATGCATTAATAACTCCTTTTTACATCTTAGAACGTATCGTAAGATATACTCTAAGATATGTTTTGTCAACGTCACTTCAGCAATTTTTTTCCGGGCGCCTATGCTATTTTTCCGGGAGCGAATTCGAAAAGTCGCCCAAGGAAAAATCGAGCAAGGGAGGAAAACAATGGTCGCCAAGACGTCGCTTGGCCTGGGCATCCAGGTTGTCGCTTTCGCCGCTGTTCTCGCACTCGCCGCCGGGTCGGCGCAGGCCGATCCGCTCAAGATCCGGATGGGCTGGGTCGCGGCACCGGCCTCGCTTACGCCGATCCTTTTCCCGAAAGATGGCATCGCCAAGCATAACGGCGTGACCTACACGACCGAGGCGACGCATTTCCAAGGCTCGCCGCTACAGATCACCGCGCTGCAGGCGGGCGAGATCGATATCGCGGCGCTCGGCTTTTCCTCGTTCAGCCTCGCGGTCGAAAACGCGGGCATGAATGATCTGCGGATCATCGGCGACGAAATCCAGTGGGGTGTCGAAGGCTATGGCACCGCCGATTTCGCGGTGCTGAAGGACAGCCCTTATCAGAAGGTCGAAGACCTCAAGGGCAAGGTGCTGGTTACCAACGGCATCGGAGGCGGCCTCGACATGATCATGAAGACGATGATGTTGAAGCACGGTCTGCAGGATAAACGCGATTTCAGCGTGATCGAGATCGCGTTCCCGAATATGAAATCGGTGCTGATGGAAAAGAAGGCCGACCTCGTGCCCTCGACCTTGCCGTGGTCGCGCGATCCTGAATTCATCGCGAATACAAGGAAGCTGTTCACCACCGCTGACGCGATGGGTCATGTCGGGCTCTCGTTCTGGGTCGCGCATGACGGGTTCCTGCAAAAGAACCGCGCGGCGATGATCGACCTGCTCGAGGATTATGTCCGCTCGATCCATTGGTATCTCGACCCGAAGAACCACGACGAGGCGGTCAAGGTGGTCGCGGATTTCACCAAGGTACCGGCCGCGACCATGCAGGAATGGCTCTTCACCAAGGCCGATAATTATCGCGATCCCGATGGCCTGACCGATCTCGGCGCGATCACGCGCAACATCCACGACCAGAAGGAACTCGGCCTGATCAAGGCCGATCTCGATGCCAAGGCCTATGACGGCCTGGCATTGATCAAGGAAGGCGCCGCCCGGATCAAATAAGGTGATGAGCGTGGGACTGCTTCGTTTCGCGATCGCTGCGTTCGCCTTTGTTCTGGCGGTTGCACCGGCACAGGCCGACCCGGTGAAGATTCGCCTCGGCCTGGTGCCGGCGCCGACCTCGCTGGTGCCGTCGATCTTCGCCGCGGCCTCGGGCGCCAAACACGCCGGGAAATCCTATCAGCTCGAGATCGTCGCTTTCCAGGGCTCGCCGGTGCAGATCACCGCGCTTCAAGCGAACGAGATCGATATCGCGTCGCTCGGCTTTTCCACCCTGAGCGTCGCGATCGAGAACGCGGGCATGAAGGACATTCGCGTCATCGCCGATGCGGTACAGCTTGGCGTGCCGGGGCACAGCGGCTCGGCCTACATGGTGCTGCGCGACGGACCGGTGAAAACGGTCGGGGACATCAAAGGCCGGGTGGTCGCGACCAATGCGATCGGCGGCGCACTGGACATGGTCGCCAAGGCGATGTTTCAGAAGCGTGGCCTGATCGATAAGCGCGATTACACCGTGGTGGAGATCGGGTTTCCCAACATGAAATCGGTTCTGCTGGAGCGCAAAGCCGATTTCATCGTCGTGATCGAACCTTTCGTCGAGGACGCGGAACTGCAAGCCAAGGCGCGGTCGCTGTTCACGCCCAATGACGCGATGGGCGTGATCGCGCTCACCTTCTGGACCGCGCGCCAGGACTTCCTGCAAAAGAACCGCGCTGCGATGGTCGATCTGCTCGAGGACTATGTGCGCGCGCTGCATTGGTGCTGGGACCCGGCCAATCGCGACGAAGCAGTCAGGATCGCGGCGGCGGCGGTGAAACAGCCGCCCGAGCGATTGGCGAGTTACATCTACACCGCGAAGGACAATTATCAGGACCTCGATGGGATGCCCAATCTGGATGCCATCCAGAGCAACATTCATACGCAGCGCGAATTGGGGCTGTTGAAGACGGATATCGAGATTCGCCCCTATTCGGATATCAGTTTGGTCAAAGAAGCCGCCGCGCGGCTGAAATAGCGCCCGCTATCTGCCCAACTTTTTCGCCCACCTGGGTTTTGGGCGGATTTGTGGTTGACGCCGCGCTTTTCCGCCGTTTCCATGGCGCCACGATAGAAACAAGGGTGGAAACATGGCCGATACCGTCAAGCCGGCGAACGATTGGGAAATTGCGCAGGGTGCCAAGATGCGCCCGATCGTCGATCTGGCGCGCGAGCGGCTGGGCATTCCCGCCGAATTCGTCGAGCCCTATGGCCACTACAAGGCCAAGATCGGCATGGATTTCGTCAAGAAATCGCTGGCCGAACGTCCCGACGGCAAACTGATCCTGGTCACCGCGATCAGCCCGACGCCGGCCGGCGAAGGCAAAACCACCACCACGGTCGGCCTGGGTGATGCGATCAACCGCATCGGCAAGAAGGCGATGATCTGCCTGCGCGAGCCGAGTCTCGGGCCGTGCTTCGGCGTCAAAGGCGGTGCGGCCGGCGGCGGCTACAGCCAGGTCGTGCCGATGGACGATATCAACCTGCACTTCACCGGTGATTTCCACGCCATCGGCGTCGCCAACAACCTGCTCGCGGCGATGATCGACAATCACGTCTATTGGGGCAACGAACTCGGCATCGATCCGCGCCGGATCACCTGGCGGCGCTGCGTCGACATGAACGACCGCGCGCTGCGCTCGATCGTGACCTCGCTCGGTGGCGTCGCCAACGGCTTCCCGCGCGAGGACGGGTTCGACATCACCGTCGCGTCCGAAATCATGGCGATCCTTTGCCTCTCGACGTCGCTCGAAGACCTCACCCGCCGCATCGGCAACATCATCGTGGCACAGACGCGCGATCGGCAGCCGGTGCGCGCCAGCCAGTTGAAGGCCGAAGGCGCGATGACCGCGATCCTCAAGGATGCGATCAAGCCGAACCTCGTGCAGACGCTCGAGAACAATCCCGCCTTCATCCATGGCGGACCGTTCGCCAATATCGCGCATGGCTGCAATTCGGTGACGGCGACGCGCCTCGCGCTGAAGCTCAACGACTATGTCGTGACCGAGGCGGGTTTCGGCGCCGATCTCGGCGCCGAGAAATTCTTTGACATCAAATGCCGCAAGGCCGGTCTGAAGCCCGCCATGGCGGTGGTGGTGGCGACCGCGCGCGCGCTCAAATTCCACGGTGGCGTGCCGCGCCCGCAACTGGGGCCTGAGAACGTCGAAGCGGTCACCAAAGGCTTCGTCAATTTGAAGCGCCATCTCGGCAACATCAAAAAATTCGGTGTGCCGGCGATGGTGTGCGTCAACCGTTTCCCGACCGACACCGACGCCGAACTCAACGCGATCGTCGATGCCTGCAAGGGCGAGGGCGTGAAAGCCTTCATCTGCACGCATTTCGCCGACGGCAGCAAAGGGGCCGAGGCCCTGGCGCGCGCGGTGGTCGACGGCATTGCCGAGGGCAAGGCGGATTACAAACCGCTTTATCCCGACGACATGCCGCTCCTCGACAAGATCAAGACCATCGCCACGTCGATCTACGGCGCCGGAAGTGTCGCAGCCCCGAAAGCGATCGTCGATCGCTTGGCCGAGCTTGAGAAACAAGGTTTCGGCAATCTGCCGATCTGCATGGCGAAGACGCAGTACAGCTTTTCGTCCAACGGCGATCTCTATGGCGCGCCCTCGGGCTTCGAGTTGCCGATCCGCGAGATACGTCTGTCGGCGGGCGCCGAATTCGTGATTGCGATCTGCGGCGACATCATGACGATGCCCGGTCTGCCGCGCGTCCCGTCGTCGGAGAAGATGTTCGTCAACGAAGCCGGACAGATCATCGGTCTTTCATAAAGGCGCGGTGCCGATGGAACGCGCCGAGGTCATGGCGTGGCGCAAAGAGCGCCGCGCCGAACTGATCGAGCGGCGCATGGGTTTGTCGCCGGAAGAGCATCGCGATGCCAGCGCCGCGATCTTTCGCAATCTCGTCACGCTGTTCGAGCCGATGGCGCCGACACTGGTCGGCGCCTATTGGCCGTTCCGGCGCGAATACAATGTGCTCGCTTTTCTCGATTGGCTGACCGAGCGCGGGCACGAGGTCGCCTTGCCGGTGGTGTTGGGTAAGGGCCAGCCGCTCGAATTCCGGCGCTGGACTCGCGATACGGAAATGGCCTCGGGCGTCTACGACATTCCCTATCCGGCGCAAGGCCCGGCGGTGGCGCCGTCGGTCCTGGTCGTGCCGGTG
This sequence comes from uncultured Rhodospirillales bacterium, assembly GCA_903828515.1. Taxonomy (GTDB): domain Bacteria; phylum Pseudomonadota; class Alphaproteobacteria; order ATCC43930; family CGMCC-115725; genus CAIKMD01. The sequence continues at coordinate 130,748 of CAIKMD010000007.1, forward strand.
GTCGGGTTCGATCCCGCGGGTTATCGGCTGGGGTATGGCGGCGGATTCTACGACCGCACCTTGGCGGTGTCCGACCCCAAGCCCGTCTGCGTCGGCACCGGCTTCGAACTCGGGCGGCTCGATAGCATCTTCCCCCTGCCGCACGACGTTCGGATGGACTATATCGTCACCGAGAAGGCGCTCCTTCGGTTGGGCGAGGCGCCGGGCCAATAAGGGAGGGTGCGACATGTCTGATATGCCGAAATCCATTCGGATCCGCGAAGAAGGACCGCGCGAAGGCTTCCAGATCGAAAAGAATTTCATCTCGACCGAGCGCAAGATCGAATTCATCAATGCGCTGGGCAAGACCGGCCTTCATCACATTCAGACCGTCTCGTTCGTCGATCCGCGCCGCGTGCCCAACTCGGCCGATGCCGAGGCCGTCGTCGCGGGGATCATCCCGGTGCCCGGCGTCCATTTCACCGCCCTCTGGCTCAACGACAAGGGGTTCGAGCGCGCTCTCGCCACGAAGAAGCTTCATATGGAAGGCGGGTTAAACGTGTCGGCGTCGGATGCGTTCCTGAAGCGCAACCAGAACCGCACGGTCGCCGAACAGCTCGCATCGCTGCCGGCGTCGATCGCGCTTTACAAAAAACACAATGTGCCGATCGAAGGCGGCCTCATCAGCGCGGCTTTCGGCTGCAATTTCCAGGGCGACGTGACGCCGGCGCGCGTCGTCGATCTGGCGACGCAGATGATCGATATCGGTGCCGGCGAAGGCGTGACCCTGAAACGCCTGAACCTGGCCGACACGATGGGCTGGGCAACGCCGATGGGTGTCAAACGCGTCGTCGGCGCGGTGCGCGAAAAATTCCCCGCTCTCGAATTGTGCCTCCATCTTCACGACACGCGAGGCATGGGCGTCGCCAACGCCTTTGCCGGTCTCGAGATGGGCGTCAGCCTTTATGACGCGGCGTGCGCTGGCCTGGGTGGCTGTCCCTTCGCCGGCCATGCGGGTGCGGCGGGCAATGTCTGCACCGAAGATCTGGTCTTCATGTGCGACGAGATGGGAATCGAAACCGGCGTCAATCTTCAGGCGCTGATCGAATGCGCCGCGCTGGCCGAAGACGTGGTCGGCCACCCGTTGCCGGGTTCGGTGATGCGGGGCGGCAGCTTGAAACGCCTGCGCGAGAAGCTCCAGGCGGCGTGAGGTAAAAGCGGGCGGCTTGTTGCCGCCCGCACCTTACATCTCGATTTCGACCCGGCGGTTCTGCTGTTCGCGCGCATTGGTCGGCACGCGCGGATCCTGCTTGCCGTGCCAGCTTACGTTCATATCGCCGTCGGACACGCCGTTCTTGGCCATGTAATCGTGGACGGTCATGGCGCGCTTGCGCGACAGTTCGAGGTTATAGGAGTCGCTGCCGACGGCATCGGTGTAGCCGCGGAGCGCGACTTTCTGGCTGCGGTTCGTCTTATAGGCGGCAACCGCGTCGTCGATGACTTTCCGGCCGGCCGAGGTCAGCGACGATTTGTCGAAATCGAAATAGACGATGAATTCGCGCGCGGTGCCCGGCGGCACGGCGGCCGGCGGCACGCGCTGCTGCGTGAACGGCGCTGCCGCGGGCGGCGGCGGCGCGGCGGGCGCGGCCTCAGCCTGGCGGGGACCGAAATAATAGGTGAGCGAGGCGAGGAAATTATGCGACGCGCTCGAGATGCTGAGCTGATGGCCGGCCGAATCGCGCAAGGTCGCGTCCGTGGTGGCGAAATAGCGATAGGCGAGGCCGACTTCGAACTGATCGCGATCGTCGAGCGCGTAATTCACGCCGACCGTCGGTTGATAGGCAAAGACCCATTGCGACGTGTCGAACATGCGTTGGCCGCCGATGGTGATGTTCTGCGCCGAGAACACGTCGGCGCCGATGCCGATGCCGATGAAGGGCGTCCATGGTGTGCCGGTATGGAGGTCGTAGAGCAGGTTGGCCATGATCGGGATATCGCGGATCGTGCCGCTCACGGCGCGCGTCGTGCCGTTGAGGCTGCCGAGTCCGAGCCGTGCGCCGAGGCCGGCATCGTTGGTGATCTTTACCGAGCCGGCGCTGCGGCTCATGACGTCGACGTTGAGTTCGACGCGGAACGGTGTCGTGCGCAGGCCGATCGCCGCGCCGGCGATGTAGCTGTTGTCGGGTGATTCGGTGAAATTCAGCCCCGAGGATCCGGTCGCCTTCATGTCGGTCGCGAGCGAAAGCCCGCCTTCGGCCCGCAGATAGGCGTCATCGATGACGATATCGGCGAAACTCGGCGCGGCAGCGAGTACCGCCCCGGCAAAACCGATTACAACCGCCGCACGAAACCCCATTGTCGTTCCCCCGAGCCCTGGACATCCGGTTCAGGGTGAATTTGTAGTATGTTATTGGTTAACACACAATTATTACTTTATTAACGAGCCATAACCATATGAATTACCTAATATAAATTTCTCGGTAACTGTAGGCAACCAAACCCGTCCCCGAGCCGGGGAAACGCCAATTTGGCGGTAACTTGGCATTTGTTGCGATCAGCGGCCCCCGGCCGGTATGATTCCGACACATTCGCCAAGGGAGAGCCGCCATGGCCGAGCAAGCGACCGCCAAAAAGGTGATCAACCCGCCCCATCTCGCGTCGCATTACGTCGATGCCGTCAACATGCCGTGGGAGAAATTGGGGCCGGGGTCGGAGCGCAAGGTACTGTTTCTCGATCCGGTCACCGACCAGCAGACCTGGCTCTGCCGCCTGGCGCCGGGCGCGTCGATTCCGCTCCACGAGCATCCCGGGATCGAGCAGACCTTCGTGCTCGAAGGCAGCTTCGTCGACGATGAGGGAACCTGCACGGCGGGGAACTTCGTCTGGCGGCCCGCCGGCAGCCGTCACATCGGCCGAGCGCCGACCGGCGTGACGTTCCTCGCTTTTTTCAGCAAACGAAGCCGGCGCCTACCCGAGGAATAAAGGCCGGGATCAGTTGATCCCGGTGGCGAAGACGGTCAGGTCGGTGAGATAGGCGTCGCCGGTCTGCTTCGGGGCCGAGCCGTCGTCGACATGCTTGGCGCGCAATTCGCCGCGCAGCTTGTCGGTCGCCGCCGCGTCGAGAACCAGATCGTCGGTCAGCACGACGCCATAGTCGTCCTGCGCCGCCTGGCGCGAGACATATTGCTCGACGACGTCCCAGCGTACTGCTTCGGCGTCGCGATCCAAGGGATCGCCCCAGCCGCCGCCGCCCGGATGACGCGAGATGACTTCGGTGTCAGCCGGCATCGGCGTGCGATGGCCGTATTGCTCGTGGAACTCGTTCTCGCCGGGCTTGCGCACGATGTAGTTTGCCGTGGCGCCGCCCTTGCCGCCCCACAGGCCCCAGGCTCTGAGACCCTGGCGATAGGGGCGATTGAGATTCCACAGGCCGGGCGCGAAGTTGCGCACGTGCAGTTCGATGCCGAGGCCGCCGCGATGCTTGCCGGCGCCGCCCGAATCCTGACGCAACCCGCGCTTCTCGATCATCAGCGGGCATTTCAATTCGATTGCCTCGATCGCGCCGTTGCGCACGTCGCCCTGGCACATCGAGACCGATCCGGATTCGCCGTCCTCGGTCGGACGGCCGCCCCAGCCGCCGCCCTCGATGCTTTGGAGGACGAAGCGTTTCTTGGTCTTCGGGTCCACGCCGAAGAAGGCGACGCCGCCGAGATCGGAATGATGGCCGGCGGGTGCTGCTTCTTTCATCGCCGGCGCCAGGGCCGCGACGATGGTGTCGGCGACGGTCGGCAGCATCAGGCTCCATCCCGTCATCGGGATGGGATGGCGCGCCATCATGAAATTGCCTTCGGGCAAAACGATGTCGAGTGCGCGGAACGAGCCTTCGTTGACCGGATCGACCGGCATGGTCATCGCCTTGTAAGCAATGCGCGCGCCGGCAAGCGAGCGGCAATTGGGGCCACGCGGACGCTCTTTCGAGCATTCCGACAGGTCGATGGTCATCGCGCCGTCTTTCACCGTGACCTTGGTGTGGATGCGCACGCGCGAGGCCGGCGTGTCGCCGGTATCGTCCATGAACGATTCGGCCTCATAAACGCCGTTGGCGAATTTCTTGACCGCGTTGCGGCAGCGCTGCTCGGTTTCGTCGAAGATCTGGCGGATTGCCGCCATCACGGTGTCGCGGCCGTAGCGCTCGAACAATTCGTCGGCGCGGCGATTGCCTAGCCGACACGCCGCGACCTGCGAGCGCAGATCGCCCATCGAGCTTTCGGGAAAGCGGATGTTGCTGGTGATGCAGCGATGCAGCATGTCGTTGAGCTTGCCGCCCTCATAGAGTTTCAGCTGATCGAACTGCATGCCTTCCATCCAGGCATCGGCCGCCGCGCGACCGGCGCCGAACCCAGTGCTCATGCCGCCGACGTCGATCCAGTGCGCACGCACCATCGAGAACATCATCAGCTCGCCTTTGAAGAAGTAGGGCATGTAGATGCAGATGTTGTTGAGATGCTGCCCGGCCACCGCCGGGTGATTCATGATCAGGACGTCTTCGGGCTGGAACCCGTCACGGCCGTAACGCTGCATCCCGTCGGTGATGATGACGCCGAGGTCCGCCACGAAGTGCGATACGCCGCCGACATTCTGGCTGACCAGTTCGCCCTCGCAGGTGATCAGCGCGGTGCAGAAATCGCGCACCTCATAGATCATCATGTTGTAGGAGGTGCGTTGCAGATCGGCGGCCATCTCGTTGGAGATGGCGGGAAGCGCGTTGCGGATGACTTCGAGCGTGACGGGATCGAGCTTCACGGTCATGTGGTTTTCTCGTTCTCAGGGTTTCACGGGCAGGAATTGCGTCGTGAACAAATCCTTGTCGGCCGGTTCGGTCTGCATCATGTCCATGTCGATGAAGGACTTCTTCAGCACCTCCAGCGCCCGCGGCTCGAAGGTGCCGTCGGTGATGAAAGATGAAATCTCGGAGTCCCACGTCTTGTCGGCGACTTCGGTGGTCTCGTGCAGGGCCTCGACGGCGACTTTCGAGGTTTCGGCCTTGTGTGTCTTCATATAAGCGATGGTGGCGAAGAAGCCTTTGAGAAAGCGGTTCACCACCTCGGGTTTCTCTTTGATGAGACCGGTGCCCGCAAAAATCACATGGGTGATGAAGTGCGGCGCGTATTTCTCCATGTCGGTGAGGTTGCGGCCGATCTTGCGTTCCTCGAGCAGGAGTCCGCCCTCGACCGAGGACATCATCGCGGTGATCTGATTGGTGCGCATGGCGGCGAGGCCCGGCTCGAAGCCGCCGAGCGCCGCGATCTTGATCCCGTCCGGGCCCCAGCCCTGGTCGATCGAGGCGCGCTGAAGCAGCCAGGCGGTCAGCGAGCCGACCGCGCTCGAACTGACGAGCTTGCCCTTGAGCTCCGCCACGGATTTGATCGGCGAATCATAGGGAACGACGATGGAAATGTTTTTCGGCGCGCCAAAGAAGGCGGCGACTGCGATCTCGGGCGCCCCCTTGGCGGCATAGGCCATCGAGGGACCGCCGCCCAAACCGAAATCGACACCGCCGGAGACGACACCCTGCTGCATCTTCTGGTCGCCGCTGAACGCGGTGATTTCGACGTCGAGATCGTATTTCTGGAAAATACCGGCCGCGACGCCGACGTCGAGCGGGATGAAGGCCCAGGCAACCGCCGCCGACTTGCCGGCGTGGACTTTGTCGAGGGCCGCTGCCGGAAGTGCGCTCGACGCGAGCGCGGCGGCCAGCACGGTCCGCCGCAGCAATGAAAGGCGTGACCGTTTCATAGGCGCCTACTTTCTTTGGATCGTCGCTGCGTCGGTCAGAGTCCGAGGATGCGCTCGGCGTTGCCGTGGAAGACTTTTTCCATCACCGCTTCGGTATAGCCGAGCTCGTTCCATTCCTTCATTAGGCGATCGTAAGGAATGCTCGGATAATCGCTGCCGAACATGATCTTGTCCTGCAGGCGCGAGCGGATATCGACCTTCAACTGGGCAGGCAGGTATTTCGGCGCCCAGCCCGACATTTCCCAGAACACGTTGCCCTTGTGGAGCGCGATGGCCGTGGTCTCGTCGACCCAGGGCCAGCCGGGATGCGCCATGATGATCTTGAGATCGGGGAAATCGGCGGCGAGATCGTCGATCGCGGAAGGGTGTGCGTGGCGGATGCGCGCGCCCATGCCGCCGGGCATGCCGGCGCCCATGCCGGTCGTGCCGACGTCGATCATCACCGGCACTTTCAGCGCGTTGATGGTCTCGAACAGCGGATAGAACTGCCGGTCGTTGACCGCGAAGTGGCCCATGATCGGGTGGAAGTGAAAGCCGAGCATCTTCAACTCGGTGATCGCCTTCTTGGCCTGCTGGATCGCGATCTCGCCCTTGAACGGATCGACGGCGGCCCAGGACTGGATGATGCGGCCCGGGTGCCGGTTCTGCATCCCCTTCACGTATTCGTTAGTGCAGGGCGGGCTGTTGACCGTGGTTTCGAGATCGAGCGCCACCAGCACCGCCTCGACGCCGGCCTTCTCGAACTCGGCAACGACCTCGTCTTCCTGCTTCCAGGTCCACTTACGGTTCCAGTACTTGGCCAGCGCGTCGACATACGGTCCCTGGCATTTGATCCAGGGCTCGGTGTTCGGATAGCAGTGAAGATCGATGATGCGCATCGTCATTTGTTTCCCATTTTGGCCGAGACGGTCTCGACCATGACGTTCTTCGCGACCTTGCCGAATTTCGACAGCGGGAAGTCGTCCATGATCTCGAGCCGTTCGGGCAGTTTGTACTTGGCGATCTCCTTGCCCTGGAGATAACCGAGGAGCTCGGGAAGGGTCAGCGATGCGCCCTTATGCAGGATGACGCAGGCGCACATGCGCTCGCCCATATCGGGGTCGGGCACGGCGATGCAGGCGACGTTCTGCACGGCGGGGTGGGACAGGATCAGGTTCTCGACTTCCTCGGCGCTGATCTTCTCGCCGCCGCGGTTGATCACGTCCTTCTTGCGGCCCTCGACCATGTAGGCGCCCGAAGGATGCTGCCGCATCAGGTCGCCCGAGCGATAGAAGCCGTCGGGCGTGAAGGCGCGCGCGTTGTGCTCGGGCGTGCCGTAATAGCCGCGCAGCGTGTAGGGGCCGCGCGCGCAGAACTCGCCGACCTCGCCGAACGGGACGATCTTGTCTTCCTCGTCGAGCAACATGACTTCGTCGTCTTCGCAGATCGGGAAGCCAACGGTTTCCAGACGCACCGGTTCCGGATCGTCGATCTTGGCGAACATCAGCATGCCTTCCGACATGCCGAAATTCTCCTGCACGAAGGTCGTCGGGATCAGCTCTTTGGTCTTCAGGCGCACTTCCGGCTGCAGGCGCTGGCCGCCCGACTGGATGTAGCGCACCGACGAGGTGTCGTGCTGTGTTACGTCAGGGCTGTTGATGAGCCGGATCAGCAGCGCCGGCACCACTTTGATATGCGAGACGTGGTGCTTCGCCACGATCGGGAAGATTTCTTCCGGCCGCGTCGTCTGGCTGACGACGATCTTGCCGCCATGGAACATGAAGCCCTGAATGCCAGGGCAGGCAAGCGGCAGGTTATGCGCGATCGGCAGCATCAGCAGGAGGACGGAATCGCCGTTCACGCCGCACACCGTCGACGCCTGTTTGGAGTTGTAGGCGTAGTCGTTATGCGTCCGCGGAATGAGCTTCGGTACGCCGGTCGTCCCGCCCGAGAGCTGGAAGATGCAGGGATCGGTCGGATCGAGCTTGATCTTGGCGAGTTCGCTCGCCGGCAGCTTTGCTTTCTTCTCGATCAGGTCGATCAGCGACAATTCACCGTCGCCGGGCTTGCCCAGCGTGATGGCGAATTTGCAGCACGGGTTTTCCTGCTGCACGCGCTTGATCATCGGCGCGAATTCGAAATCGCTCTGGCGCGCCGGATAGATGCAGGCGACGGCCTGCGCGAGATTCACGAACTGGCTGACCTCGTTGTAGCGATGCGTCGCCAGCGCGGCGATCGGAATGCAGCCGATTTTCTGGAGCGCGAAATAGAGGATCACGAATTCGGCGACGTTGGGGAGCGTGGGCACCACGCGATCGAGCGGCTTGAAGCCGAGTTCGAGCAGGTTGAGCGCGAGATTGGTGCTCAGCTCGTCCAGTTGCGTGTAGGTGATCTGCCGGTCGCGATCGATGACGCAGATGCGCGGCCCGTACTTCTTGAACACGACATCGAACTCGTCGCGCAGCGACTTGTCCTGCCAATAACCTTTGGCGCGATAGCGCGCGGCGAAATCGGGCGGAAACGGAACAACGCCTGGAAGCATGAAACTTGTCCTCAGGTCGAATTGGCGAAGCCGCCGTCGATGACGATGATCTCGCCGGTGACGAAGCGGTTATGTTCGATCAGATTGACCATCGTCTCGGCGACGTCTTCGGCCGTGACGCAACGTTTGAGCGGCGTCGCCTTGGCACGGCGGGTCATCAACTCGTCGTAATGATCCTTCAGCATCCGCTTCATCCAGTCGCCTTCCATCCAGCCGGGGGCGACGGCGTTGACGCGGATCTTGGGGCCGAGATTGAGCGCCAAAGTCTTGGTCAGGCTGATCACGGCGGCCTTCGAGGCAGCATAAGCCAAAGGCTGCGGGCCGGGGCGCAGGCCGACGATGCTCGCGGTGTTGACGATCGCCGGCTTTTCCGCGGCTTTCAGCAGGGCCAGCGAGGCGCGCGTCACCGAAAAGATGCCGCGCACGTTGACGGCGAACACGCGGTCCCATTCCTCGAGCGAGGTGTTCTCGAAATCCTTCGGGTGCGCCGTCGCGGTGATGCCGGCATTGTTGATGAGGGCATCGAGACGGCCGAAGGTCTCGCCGACCTTCTTCAGCATCTCGCGCACGCCCGCATCGTCGGACACGTCGCATTTGTAGAGAAGGGTCTTGGCCCCGGCCTTTTCGCATTCGGCGGCCGTGTTTTTCGCCGCGTCTTCGCTGCGGCTGTAATTGATGGCGACGTCGTAGCCCGCTTGCGCGAGTGCGATCGCCGCGGCCGCTCCAATACCATTTGCCGCGCCCGTGACGAGGGCGGCCTTACGCGATGTCGCCATGAATACTCCCTTGTGTGGCGGCCATTTATGGGTTGATGCCCACGCGAGTCAAGGAAACCGCCCGAGATACGAGATAGCGGACGATTAGCGTGGGCCGAAGTCGGGTTGCACGAGGATGCCGGATGGAAACCCATCGGCGCCGATCAAGGCTGGTGCCGCGAGCGCGATCCGCCGCCCGTCGATTTCGATCACGCCCTGCGCGGTGACCAGCGATCCAGCGGCCAGTGCGACCGGATCGGTCATGCGCGATCCCATCAGGGCCTCGAGCGGCTGCGCGACACGGCATCCTTCGACTGCCCAACTATCGAAGCGCCCGAAGCCGTCACCGCGCGGCAGGCTGGCGACGGAAGCAGCGAAGATTTCGACGGCCTGGTCGTGCATCGCTTGCGCGTCAGGTGCGGTATCGACGGTGCGGGTCACCCGCACCCAGCTTCCCTTGTAGGCAAGTGTGGCCCGGACCGCGAAGGCGTCACCCGCCGATGCCGTGCCTTCGACACGCGCGAAGGCCGTGCTTTTGGCAAGGTCGGGCGCGGCAGCGAGATAGATTTCCTCGGCGCCGGCCAATCGTGCCGCGCTTTCGACGAGCCCAAGCGCTTCGCCGATCGTGGCGACGCGGCCCGGAATTTGCGCCAGGGCGTGGTGCGCAATCCCCCCGGCTTTGGTCGCCAGCGCGATTTCGGCGGGGTCGGCCTGGACCCGCGCGCGGCGGAATTCGGCGGTGGCATCGACAAAAGTCGCGTTGGGCGCCGCTTCCGCCATATCGGCGGCGACCTGCTGGCGCAGCCCGTCGAAATCGGCGACGCCGACGGTCTTCGCCTTGATCTCAACGAGGTATTTGCCCGCGGCTTGGCCGGGGCGCGCGCCGCCTTCGAACCGGGCGACGCGGCTGACTTCTTTGCCCCAGCCGACGATGCGGTTGGAAAACGCCATGGTCAAAAGCGGATCGCCGTTGCGCGGCACGACCAGCAGACCCTCGGCCCAATAGGGCACGAAGGCGGTGAGCCATGACACGCCGGCCGTCCGGTTGTTGTTGGTATAGACGAGGATCGCGTCGAGGTTTTGCGTCGCCATTTGCGCGCGCAGCCGCGCGAGCCGCGCATCGAAGACGCTTTCGGGTAATTCCGCTTTCGACCAGGCAATCAAACCACGGCGCATTTTAGGCCTCGAACAGATCGCGCTTGGTGCCGGTGAGCACCTCGGCGCCGGTCTCGGTCACCACGATGCTGTCGCCCAGCACCATGTAGCCGACCGCGGGATGATAGGTGTTCGGATGAATGATCATGCACATGCCGGCTTCGAGCACCGTGTCCACGTCTTCGAGGATATGCGGCTTGGTATCGACGAACAGCCCCAGCCCATGGCCCCGCACGCGGGTGTATTTGCTGGTGACGTAATCGCCGAGCCCGTATTTGCGGAACACGTCGTTCTCGGCCCGCGCCACGTCGGCGGCGGTGACGCCGGGTTTCACCATGGCGATGCCGGCTTCCATCGCCTCGCGATAGACCGCATGCGCGTCGCGCTGCGCCTGGGTCGGCTTGCCGACTACCATGGTGCGGCAGATTTGTGCGAAATAGCCGCGATAGGCGGGGGTCAGTTCGGTGGTCACCATGTCGCCTGCCTTGATCCGCCGTTCGGAGGGCGGCGCCATCGCATGAACGTCCTGGCCGCCCGATCCGACGATCATGAAATTGTCGGGACAGCCCTGCTGGCGAAAGAACGTCTCGATATCGGCGATCAGCTCGAACTGCATCCGGCCCGGTATCGCGGCTTTGAGGAAGACCTGGTACCCGTCATCGGCGAGCTTGGCCGCTCGGCGCAACGCGTCGATTTCGGCCGGCATTTTTACCATCAGGAAGCGGTCGACGAATTTGGTGCCGTCCTCGAGATTGTAGCCGCGCGCGGCATCGGCGAGGAATTTCGGCAGGAACCCCAAGGGCGCCGCGGCGATCCGATGATTGGCGATGCGATCGAGCCGGCCCGCCACCGCATGGGCGATGTCGGGTGCGAGGATGATCTTCAGTCCCGCGGTTTCGCTTTCGGCGCGTTCGGCTTCGGCGATGCTGTCGACATAGAGTTCGGTCGAACCGTCTGGCGCCAATAACGCCAGCCCGTGACCTTCGAGCATCGAGAAATCCGCGACGTAGCGCAGATAATCCGCCTGCCAGGCATTGCCGTAGACGACCAGCGCCTCGATGCCCGATTGCGCCATGGCTTCCCGCAGCCGGTGGCGCCGATCTTCGGCCAGCATGGCCTTCTCTCCCAACTCTTATTGGCGTGCGCGCCATCGTAGAGAATGGGGCATCGCCGGGCAAGGAAGCGCGGCTCGCCTTCGCCGGTGGGTCCGCCTATTCTCGATGCAGGGAGAACGCATGACCGCCAGAGAAATTTCGGCCGCGGAACTGGGTTTGCCGCGCTTTGTCGCCCGGCCCAAAGACGGTGCGCAGGTTTTCGATCTCGACAGCCATGCTCGTGCGCGTCAGGCGCTCGAACTGGGCCTGGCGGTAGCGGGTGCGGGCTTCAATGTGTTTGTCGTCGGCGAGGATCGCGCGGCGCGCATGACCGCGACCCTCGCTTATCTGCGGGCGGTCGCGGCCAAGCGACCGCCGCCTGACGACTGGGTCTATCTCAATAATTTCCGGTATCCCGATCATCCGACGCCGATCGCTTTGCCAGCCGGTACCGGCCGCCGGTTCCGTGATGCGATGGCATCGACGATCACGCGATTGCGCGAAGCATTGGCGGTGGCGTTTACCGCCGAGGCCTATCAGGCGCGGCTCCTCGCGCTGCGCGAGCAGGCGCAAGGCGAAGTCGCGGGCGATATCGATGGTCTGGCGCAGACCGCGCAGGCGCATGGGCTGCAACTGACTCAGGGCGACGACGGCGCCCTGCGGCTCATGCGCGCGCCACCGGCACCGGGTGCTGCCGCGCCGGCGCCCATCGATCCCGCCACCGAGCGCGAGATGGCCGCCGCGTTGACACGGGTCCAACTTCATACCGTAAACGTGCGTGGCCAACTGGCGGCGCGCATCGTCGAACTCAATCGCGGCGTCGTCGCCGAGGTCGCGAGCCCCTTGCTCGATGCCGTGACCAAGGAATTCGGGGATTTCGCCGGACTCGTGCATTGGCTGACCGAGTTCCGGGTCGACATCATCGACAACGCGGATCGCTTCCAGATTCAGCCGGGTGCGGCCAACGAGGCGGAGATTCCCGAGCGGCGTTACGGCGTCAACCTGTTGGTCGATCACGGCGATGATCCGCATCCGCGAATCGTGCTTGAAAGCAATCCGACCTACGAGAATTTGTTCGGCTGGATCGAATATCGCCAGACGCAAAGCGCACTCCAGACCGATTTTCTCGAGATACGGGCCGGCGCGCTGCATTATGCCAATGGCGGCGTGCTGGTCCTGCGCGCCGAGGCGCTGGCGGCTAATCCGGCAAGCTGGGCCTTCCTCAAGGCGGCGTTGCGCGACGGTGAAATCCGTATCGAAGAACCGTCGCGCGCGCAGATGACGCATGTCGCCGGCGCGCCGCGTCCGCGCCCGATTCCGCTGGCGCTCAAGGTCGTCGTCGTCGGCGCGCCGCGCTGGTACGCGACGTTCTTTGACGGCGATCCGGATTTCCGGGTCTATTTCAAAGTGAATGCCGACATCGAAGCCGAGATGGCGGCAAATCCGGCGAATCTCGACGTCTATGCGGGCCTCATCGTGGAGATGGCGCGGCGCCAGGGTCTCGATGGCGCGAGCGACGGCGCGATCGCGCGCCTGCTCGGCATTGCGGCGCGGTGGGCCGAACAGCGCGACCGGCTTTCCGCGCGCGTCGAACTGATCGATGATCTGGTTGTCGAAGCAGCGCTCGGCGACCGCGCCGCGCATCGCCGGGTCTTGAGCGAGGAGGCGGTTGCCGCGACCTATGAGACGCGCCGCGCGCGCAACGCGTTGCCCGAGGATCGGCTCCTGCGCGTGATCGTCGAGGGCGCGCTGATGATCGACACGACCGGCGGTGCCATCGGCCAGATCAACGGGCTCACCGTGCACAATGTCGGCGATCATCAATTCGGCACGCCGGTGCGGATCACCGCACGCGCCCATGCCGGCCGCGCGGGTGTCGTGAACATCGAGCGCGATGTCGCCCTGGGTGGGCCGATCCAGCAAAAAGGCGCGATGGTGCTGCAGGGCTATCTCGCCGGCCGGTTCGCGCAGACGCGCCCGTTGTCCTTCACCTGCTCGATCACCTTCGAACAGGTCTATGGCGGGGTTGAGGGCGATAGCGCCTCGATGGCCGAACTCATCGCCGTGCTGTCGGAATTGGCGCAACTGCCGATCCGCCAGGACATCGCGATCACCGGCTCGGTCAATCAGGCCGGGCGCTCGCAGGCGATCGGCGGCGGGCATTGGAAGATCGAGGGTTTCTATCGCGTGTGCGCGGCGAAACCGGGCGGGCTCACCGGAACCCAAGGGGTCATCGTGCCTGAATCCAATCTCGTCAATCTCGTGCTTCATGACGACGTGGCGGCCGCGATCGCGGCGGGGCGCTTCCACATCTGGTCGTCGGGAACAGTCGAGGATGTGGCCGCCTTGTTATTGGGCCGTGACGTCGGAACTGCGGACGCGGCCGGAAACTACCCGCCCGACAGCATATTCGGCCGTGTTGCCGCGCGGCTCGACGCGTTCGACCGGATTCTTGCCGAAAGGTCGCGCACATCGACCCCAGGAACCGCCGACTAGGGCTAATTTCCAACAGGACTGGCCGGGCGGTCTTAAGCGCTTAAACCTTATAGCGTTGCTCGAGCGCCATGTAGTCGGGCAGGCCGACGAGGCGGGTCAAATCGTCGAAACCTGCCTGCGGCGGCGCTTTGGTCATATCGTCAGCCTTCAGCGCGCCGAGCGTGTCCTGCATCGCCTTGATCGCGGCATGGATCAGCACGTTGTAGGTCACGATCTTGAAACCCATGTCCTGCAGCGCCTGGCGCGAGCGCACCGGCGTTTTCGGCATCATGTTGGCGAGCGTCGGCTTCTTCATCGCACCGGCAAAGGTCTTGAGCTCGGCCTCGGTCTCAAGCGCTTCGGCGAAAACGATGTCGGCGCCTTCGGCCTCGAAATCATGGCATCGCCCGATCGCTTCGTCGAAGCCGATCGCGCCGCGCGCGTCGGTACGGGCGAGGATCAGCATGTCGGATCCGCATTCGTTGCGCGCCTCGACCGCGGCGCGAATCTTGACCCTTGCCTCGGCGCGCGAAATGACCTCGCGCTTGCCGCCGTAATGGCCGCATTTCTTGGGCCACATCTGGTCCTCGAGCAGGATCACCGCAGCGCCGGCGCGGGCGAATTCCTTGACCGTGCGGCGCACGTTCATCGCGTTGCCGTAGCCGGTATCGCCGTCGCAGATCAGCGGGAAGCCGGGGACCGCGTCGCAGACGTTGTGGACGGCGGTGACCACCTCGGTGAAGTCGATCAGCCCGGCATCCGGCATGGCATAACCCATCGCGGCGATGCCGAAACCGCCCAGGATGGCCATCGGCAATCCGGATTCCTGGCAGAGCCGGGCCGACAGCGGATCGCCGATCACCGGGCAGACCAGGATGTCCCGGCCGGCCAGTTTCTCGCGCAGGTTTTGGGCCGAGCTGTTACGCGCCGAATTCATGTGTTTTTCCCTTTGTCGGTGCAATCGATCGCGGTCGCGGCGCAGTCTGCCGCAGCCGCGGCCGGGCGGAAAGCCCCCGCATCGGACCCGCGACTCAAGGGGGTTGCTTTCGCGCCGGTTCCTCCGCGATAGTCGCGCCGGCGGATGGGCCAGGCCCGTCCATACTTGCCCATCCAAAACATTGATGGGCGAACTCCGGGAGGGGAAGAAACTCGTGGTTTTTCTGGCAGTTGATATCGGCGGGACGTTTACCGATCTGATCGCGTTCGACGACAAGTCGGGACGGTTTTACCAGGCCAAGAGCCTGACTACGCCGCGGAATCATGTCGATGGCATCATCGACTGCATCAAGAAGACCGATCTCGATCCGGGCACGATCAATCAATTGGTTCACGGCTCGACGACGGCGATCAACACGCTGATCGAGCGCAAGGGCGCCAAGGTCGGCCTGATCGTCACGCGCGGCACCCGCGACGTTTATGCCATTGGCCGTGGCAATCGCCCCGAAGCCTACAACCTGTTTTTCCATCGCCCGAAGCCCCTGGTGCCGCGCCACCTCACCGTCGAGGTCAATGAGCGCCTGTTGGCCAGCGGCGAAGTTCGCGAGAAGCTCGACGTCGCCAGCGTGAAGGCGGCCTGCGACGTGCTGGCCAAGGCCGGCTGCGACGCGGTCGCGGTCTGCTTCCTCCATTCCTATGCCAATCCCGAGCACGAGCAGGAAGCCGGCAAAATCGTCGAGGCCGCGCTGCCGAAAGCCTATGTCTCGCTCAGCCATCAGATTTTGCGCGAATACCGCGAATACGAACGCACCTCGACCACGGTGGTGAACGCCTATATCGGCCCGGTCGTCGGCGGTTATGTCCGCAACCTGCAATCGCGCCTCGAAAGCATCGGTTTCAAGGGCGAACTGGCGATCATGCAGTCGAATGG
Organism: uncultured Rhodospirillales bacterium; assembly: GCA_903828515.1. Classification (GTDB taxonomy): domain Bacteria; phylum Pseudomonadota; class Alphaproteobacteria; order ATCC43930; family CGMCC-115725; genus CAIKMD01. The sequence goes on from CAIKMD010000007.1 coordinate 146,390, forward strand.
CGGCGTCATGGCCCCGGCGACCGCGATCGGGCGTCCCGTCACGATGATGGAATCCGGTCCGGTGGGCGGCATCATCGCCGCCGCCGAAATCGGCCGTGCACTCGGCTACAACAACGTCGTCTCGTTCGACATGGGCGGCACCACGGCGAAGGCGAGCCTCGTGCGCGACGGCGAAGCCACCATGTCCGAAGGTTACTATGTCGGCGGCTATGCTTCCGGCCATCCGGTGATGACGCCGGTCGTGGACGTCGTCGAAGTCGGCGCCGGTGGCGGTTCGATCGCCTCGATCGACGAAGTCGGCGCCTTGAAGGTCGGCCCGCAAAGCTCGGGCGCCGAACCAGGCCCTGTCTGCTACGGCCGTGGCGGCACCGAACCGACGATCACCGACGCGAACGTCGTTCTCGGCCGTATCGGCGCCAACGACTTCCTCGGCGGCGAAATGGCGCTCGACCGCGCCGCGGCGACCAAACAGATGGAAGACCGGATCGCCAAGCCGCTGAAGATCAGCACCGACGAGGCCGCGCGCGCCATCGTGCAGATCGCGATCGCCAAGATGTCGCTCGCCGTGCGCGAAGTCTCGGTCGAAAAGGGCTACGACCCACGCGACTTCGTGCTCGTCGCCTCGGGCGGCGGCGGCCCGCCGCATGCGGTTGCCATCGCGCGGGAATTGTTCATTCCGACCGTGATCGTCCCGCGCTTCCCCGGCCATTTCTCGGCGCTGGGCATGCTCATGGCTGACGAACGCCACGATCTCGTGCGTACCTATCTCGCCGAACTCGGCGTGGCCGATTTCGACCGTATCCGCACGACCGCCGCGGACATGATCGAAGAAGCCTACCGGCTCCTCGGCCGCCGCGACGGCGTCAACTGCCAGATACTGTTCGACCTGCGCTATGTCGGTCAGGAATTCACCCTGCCCGTGCCGGTGACGCCCGAACAATTGGCGAAATCCGACCGCAAGGCGATCCGCCAGTCGTTCGACGATCTGCATGAACAGCGCTACGCGCATCATGCGACCGACGAAATGGTCGAACTCATCAACATCCGCCTCGTCGCCCTCGGTCAGCGCTCGAAGCTGGCGCTGCCCGAGATGGCCAAGGAAGGCACGCTCGCCCCACGCGAGACGCGCAAGGTGGTGTTCGACAAGGGTGGCGCGGTCGATTGCCCGGTCTATGACCGCCTCAAGCTGAAGCCCGGCGACAAGGTCAAGGGCCCGGCCGTGGTCAGCGAATACGCCTCGACGACCTTGATTCACCCGGAAGACAGCTTCTCCGTTGCCAATACCGGCGAGCTCATTATCACCGTGGGACAGGCAAAATGACCGATAAGCTCGATCACGTTACGCTCGAAGTCATTCGCAATGCGTTGCCGGCGATCGCCACCGAAATGGCGGCCGACCTGCATCGCACGTCGTACAACATGATGATCTATGAGGTGCGCGACTTCTGCACCGCGATGTTGCTGCCCGACTCCCGTCTGGTGTCGCAGAACGTCGGCGGTGTCTCGCATTTCGTCGCCGATCTGGGCGCGATCATCGTCGACGGCATGAACCGCTACGGCGCGGCGGGCTTCAAGCCCGACGACGTCATCATCACCAACCATCAGGCCGTTGCCGGCCAGCATCTCAACAACATCGTCATTTACATGCCCTATTTCTTCAAGGGCGAGCTGATGATGTTCTCGATGGTGCGCGCGCACTGGATCGACGTCGGTGGCATTTCCACGGGCTTCGGCGGCGGTGCCGAGGTGGTCGATCCGTGGATGGAAGGGCTGCAACTCGATCAGCTCAAGATTTACGAAGCCGGCAAGCCGGTCGAAATCCTGCTGAAGGTCATTCGCGACAACATCCGCTTCCCGGATTCCTCGATGGGCGACATGCGTTCGCAGGTCGCTGCCTGCAAGCTCGCGCATCGCCGCCTCGACGAACTCTTTGAGAAGTTCGGCCGCGAGACGATGATGGCCGCGCTGGAATATATTTTCCTCGAAACCGAGCAGCGTTGCCGCAAGGTCGTCTCGCAATATCCCTCGGGCGTCTACGAGGCCGAGAGTTTCCTCGACGATGATGGCGTGAAGAAGGACGAGCGCGTCCGCATCCATGCCAAGGTCACGATCGATCAGGAAAAAGGCAGCATGATCATCGATCTTTCGGGCTGCTCGGATGCCCGCAAGGCCGGTGTGAATTCGCGTACCCTCGCGGGCGCGCGCGTCGCCTATAAGTCGTTGACCGCGCCGCTCGATCCCGTGAATGAAGGCTCCTTCAACGCACTTCAGCACATCATCCCCGAGGGGAACATCATGATGGCGAAGTATCCGGCACCGATGTCGGGCTGGAGCACCGTCATTCCGACCGTCGTCGACACCATCATCAAGGCGTTGGCGCCCGCTGCCAAGGATCGCATCCCGGCGGCGCATCTCGGCACGCTCGGCGCATCGGTCGTGTTCTTCGGCCGCAACCCGAAAACCGGCAAGGCCTTCGTGGTGCAGAGCATCGAGGGCGGCGGTTGGGGCGGCCGGCCGACCGAGGACGGCGAATCCGCGTCGGTATCGGTCTGTCAGGGCGACGTCCGCAACGGCAGCATCGAAGCGATCGAAATGAAGACGCCGGTATTGGTCGAGCGTCGTGGCCTGCGCACCGATTCCGGCGGCGCCGGCATGTATCGCGGCGGCCTCGGCCTCGACGTGCATGTCCGCAACTTCGTCGAAGGGCGTTGGAACCTGCATAGCCCGGCGCGTGTCGAATGCCCGCCCTGGGGTCTCTGGGACGGCAAGCCCGGCAATACCAGCAACTATCTGCTGAAGATGCCCGGCGCGAATACCTTCGAAGAGCGGGATCAGACCCGTTATCCGACGCCCGCCGATGCCGAAGTGATCGTGCGCTCGAATGGCGGTGGCGGCTGGGGCAACCCGCTGGATCGCGATCCGGAGCGCGTGCGCGTGGACGTGATCGAGGGTTACGTCAGCTTCGAACACGCGCGCAGCGATTACGGCGTCGTGCTCAATCCGCGTGACAATACGATCGATGCGGCGGCGACGACGAAATTACGCACCGAAATGCGGGCAACGGCATAGCGCAAGTGCCGCCGGCGGCGAAAAGCCGCCACGAACGGGAGGGGTAGTACCGTCGATGAGAGAGACCAATCGGCTTGGCGCTTTCGTTGCCATGGCCGCGCTGACAATGATGGTGTGGGGTTCCGCGCCGGCTGTGGCCGCGGACGAGCCGCTGCGTTTCGGCAAGGGTTTCCCGTCGTTGTTCCAGTTCACGCCGATCGACGTCGGAATCGCCAAAGGCTTCTTCAAAAAGCACGGCGTCGAGGTCAACACGGCATCTTTCGCCGGTGACGCCAAGCTGCATCAGGCTTTTGCCGCCGGTGCCGTCGATATCGGCGTCGGTTCGGGGCCCGGCCTCGCCTTCATCGCCAAAGGCGCGCCGGTGCTCGCGGTTGCCGAGGAAGCGGGGCCACCGCTCGGCATCACGATGTCGGCACTGGCAAGCGGCCCGATCAAGTCGATCCCCGACCTGAAGGGCAAGATCGTCAGCATTTCGAGCGTGGGCTCGCAGACCGAGTGGATGGTGCGTGAATTGTCGCGCCAGCAGGGCTGGGGACCGGACGGGATCAAGCTGGTCGCGCTCGGCGATGCGACGGCGCAATTGGCCGCTCTGCGCACGCATCAGATCGACGCCGCGCCGTTCGACATCACCACCGCTTATCAGCTCCAGGCGACCGGCGACGTGCGGATTCTGCTGAAATTCGGCGACATCGTGAAGGATTACGTCAATCACGTCATGTATGCGACCGACGGCGCTATCGCCAAGCGCCCCGAGGATATTCGGAAGTTTCTCGCCGGCTGGTTCGAGACGGTCGCCTTCATGAAAAAGAACAAGGCCGAGACGGTGAAGATCGCCAGCGAGGTGCTGACCATACCCGAGCCGATCGTCGGCAAAGTGTACGACGAAACCATCGCGATGCTGTCGGATGACGGCAAGTTCAACAGCAAAGGCTTGGCGGTACTGAGCCGGTCTTTTGTCGAGATGAACATGCTGCCGACCGAGCCCGATATGACCAAGCTCTACACGGAAAAATTCCTGCCGGGCGCATCGCGCTGAACGGTCGGAGACGGGAGGGGGATCATGCATAAGCCATCGCATCGGTTGCTCGGGATTGCCGCGATTGGGGCGGCGTCTGTTCTCGTCCTTGGCCTGACCGTCGGCACCGCCAAGGCAGAGGACAAACTGCGCGTCGGCAAAGCGATCTCGCTGCCCTTCGATTTCACGCCGCTCGATGTCGGCATGGAAAAAGGCATCTTCAAGAAGCATGGGCTCGAGATCGAGGAGATCAATTTCGCCGGCAGCGCCAAGCTGCAGCAGGGTCTCGCGGCCGACGCCGTCGATATCGGCCTCGGTTCGGGCCCCGAGATTGCGTTCGTCGCCAAGGGCAACACCGATCTCGGCATTGCGGCCTTTGCCGGTCCGGCGAGCGGGCTGTTCCTCATCGTGCGTCCCGATGCGGGCATCAAGACGCCGGCCGATCTCAAGGGAAAGAAGATCGGCGTCTCGACGGTGGGTGGCCTCACCGATTGGATGGTGCATCAGGTCTCGGTGAAACAGGGCTGGGGCAATGACGGGATCGCCGTCACGCCGCTCGGCGCCGACGAGGCGCAGATCGCTGCGATGAAGACCAAGGATCTTGACGGTATGGCGATCGATGTCGCCGGCGCCTACACGCTGCAAGGCATGAAGGAAGCGGTGATCCTGCTCAATTTCGGCGCGATCGTTCCCGATTTCATCAATCACATCACCTACGCGACGAACAAGATCATCGCCGAGCATCCCGACCGGGTGCGCGCCTTCAACGCGGGCTGGTTCGAGACCGTTGCCTGGATGCGTCAAAACAAGGACGAAACCATCAGGATCGTCGCGCCGGTGATGAACAAAACGCCGGAGATTGCGGCGCATGCCTTCGATGTGGTCATGCCCGCCTTGTCCGATACCGGCAAGTTCGACCAGAAGGCGCTCAAGGTCCTGGCTCAGTCTTTCGTCGACACGCACGTGCTGCCCGAGGCGCCCGACATGTCGAAGCTCTATACCGAGAGATTCCTTCCGGGTGCCGGGAAATGACGATGAAGACGCGCATCGCCGGTGTCGTCGCGGCGGCACTTGTGCTGGGTGTCGCGCAGGCGGCGTTGGCGCAGGCGGTGCTCCATGTCGGCAAGGCACAGGATACGCCCTTCGATTTCGTGCCGCCCGACGTCGCGCTTGCCAAAGGCATCTTCAAGGCAAATGGCATCGACGTCGAATTATCGTCTTTCGCCGGCAGCGCCAAGCTGCAGCAGGCGATGGCGGCCGGTGCGATGGATATCGGATTGGGTTCGGGTCCCGAACTCGCTTTCGTCGCGAAGGGCTCGCCGGAACTCGCAGTCGCGGCCTTTGCCGGACCACCTGACGGATTGGTTCTGGTCGTGCGCAAGGATGGTCCGATCCATACGGTCCCCGATCTCAAGGGCAAGACGATCAGCGTCTCGTCCGTGGGCTCGCTGACCGAATGGGTGGTGCGCGAGACCTCGCGTCAGCAGGGCTGGGGTCCCGAGGGGATCAACATCGTCTTCCTGGGCGATATCATCGGCCAGATCGCGGCGCTCAAGACCAAACAGACCGATGGCATGTCGAACGACATCGCGTCGGCGACCCATCTGGAGCAGGACAATATCGGCAGGATCCTGTTGAGCTTCGGCAAGATCGCGCCTGACTTCATCATTCACGCGACTTTCGCGACCAACGAAATCATGCAAAAGCGCCCCGATCAGTTGCGCGCCTTTCTCAAGGCCTGGTTCGAAACCATCGCGTGGATGCGCAAGAACAAGGACGAGACCGTCAAGATCGTGATGCCGGTGATGCATCAGCCGCAGGACGTCGTCGAACGGGCCTACGATGTGGTCATGCCGACGTTCTCCGATACAGGGAAATTCGAACCGAAGGCGCTGGCTGTGTTGTCCCGCTCCTTTGAGCAGATGAATCTGCTACCCTCCGGCACCGACTTGTCGAAAACCTATACCGAAAAATTTCTCCCGGGGGCACCGTGACGTTTCAATCGAGAAGGAGCCGCAAGTGAGTGGCGCGGAAACAGTTATTCGGATCGACGGCGTAAGCCAGGCTTTTGGAGCGCCGGGTGACCCGCGTCGGGTGGTGGCGCTGGAAAGCGCATCGCTCGAAATCGCCCGTGGCGAGCTGCTCAGCCTGATCGGCCCCTCGGGCTGCGGCAAGAGTACGCTCCTCAACATCGTCGGCGGCTTGGCCACCCCCTCGACGGGGCAAGTCACGATCGCCGGTCAGGTCGTGAAAGGACCGTCGCCGCAAAAAGTCGCCTTCGTGTTCCAGGAGAACACGCTCTTCCCGTGGCGCACGGTGATCGACAACGTCAAGCTCGGCATGGCTTTTCAGGGCGTGCCGAAATCCGAACGCGACGATCGCGCGCAAGAATCGCTCAAGGCGGTCGGCCTTGCCGATTTCACCGAGCATTATCCCTCGCAGCTTTCGGGTGGCATGAAACAGCGCGCGCAATTGGCGCGGGCGCTGGGTCTGCAGACTGAAATCCTGCTGATGGACGAACCCTTCGCGGCGCTCGACGAGCAGACCCGCATGGTGCTCGGCGAAGATCTTTCCGTGCTATTGGCGCGCACCGGCAAGACCATCGTGTTCGTGACGCACAGCCTGGTCGAGGCCGTGTTCCTTGCCGATCGTGTCGCGGTGCTGACTGCGCGGCCGGGCAAGATCAAGAAGATCATCAGCGTCGAGGAAGCCCATCCACGCAAGAGCAGCTTCATGACCTCGCCCAAGCTCTCGGCGCTGCGCAACGAGCTGTATGAATTGTTGCACGACGAAATTCGCAAGACGATGACCCTGCGCGGCGAAACGGGCCAGAGCCATGAGTAAACGCCTCGTCCAGCTTGGCGTGCTGATCGCGATCCTGGTCGCGTGGTATGTCGCCACGCTGCCGGGCGGCGTCCATCCGCTGCTGCTGCCGCCGCCAATTCCGGTATTTCGCAATTTCGGCGTGCTGCTGACGACCAGCAGCATCTGGCCCGATCTGTTCGTCACCGTCCGGGAATGGGTCACGGCGTTCTGCCTGGCATCGACCGCCGGTTGCCTGATCGGTTACCTGGTCAGCCGGTCGGGTTATGCGGTGCGCGTGTTCGATCCGCTGTTTGCGGGTCTCTATTCGGTGCCGGCGATCCTGCTGTTCCCGCTCTATCTTCTGTTCTTCGGATTGGGCGCAGGCTCCAAGATCGCGATCGGCACCACCATCGCGTTCTTCCCGGTGGTGCTCAACACCATCGCCGGGCTCTCCTATGTCGATAAGGCCTATATCACCGCGGCCAAATCGATGGGCGCCAACAGTGCGCAGTTGTTCTGGTCGGTGATGATGCCGGCGGCCTTTCCGGTCATCCTGACCGGCTTGCGGCTTGGCTGCATCGTCGCGTTCCTGTCCATCCTCGGCGGCGAGACGATTTCCTCGCTGGCGGGCCTGGGACATCGCATCGTGTCGCTCGCCGAGAACATGGAAACGTCGCAGATGTTCGCGAATATTCTTTTCGCTGTCGCCATGGCGATCATCATCAACGGCTTGGTGTCCTTCGCCGAAGCACGTGGACGCCGGGGGTTCCAATGAGCGAGCGACGCGGTCCACTTCTCTCGCCCGGCATTACCCGGCTCCTCGTCATCATCGGATTGCTTGTGCTTTGGGAAGTATCGGCGCGGTTCTATGCCGACCCGCTGTTCCTCTGCCCGCCGTCGCAAGCCGTGATGGCCCTGAAGCATATTTTCTCCGAACCGAAGATCGTGAAAGCGATCGAGATCACGGTCTATGAGATGGTCACCGCCTTTCTGGTATCGGTGGCCTTCGGCATGACGGTCGGTCTTGCCATCGGGCTGCACGGTTTCACCAAGCAGGCGATCCTGCCGGTGGTTTTGCTGCTCTACGCAATCCCGCAAGCGACCATTCTCCCGCTGTTCGTGCTGTCGTTCGGCATCGGTCCGGCGGCCAAGATCGCCTTCGGCATCAGTCACGGAATCTTTCCGGTGATCGTGACCACGGTCGCGGGGGTACAGAATCTGCGCGCGCCGCTGCTCACCGCCGCTAAGTCGATGGGTGCCAGCCGGTTCCAGGTCTTCACGTCGATCATTTTCCCGCACATGATTCCCAGCTTTTTCACCGGCATGCGGCTCGGCATGACGGCGGTACTGTTGGGCGTGCTGCTGGCGGAACTTTACGTGTCGACTGCCGGTATCGGCTTCTATACGAGGCTCTTCGCCGAAAGCTTCTCGCCGCCCGATCTGTTCGCGCTGATCGCGGTACTGGCGGCGATCGCGGTGACCCTCAACGAAGGGTGCCGCACGATGGAACGGCGCTTCAGCCGCTGGCACGCGATGTAAGCGAAACGGGAACGAGCGCGTCGATCTGTTCGTCGCGTTCGGTCCCGTCGCCGCTACTGCTGCGTCGGCCGATCCTGTCTCGCGAAACCTATCTGCGGGTACATTGAACATCATGGCGACCGTACTCGAACAATTCGCGGCGAATGTTTCCGGCAGCGGCAAGGGTGGCGAAGAACTGCTCGCGCTCCACCTGCTCGACACGCTGGGCGCGTTCTATGCCGGCGGCGAGACCGAGGAAACCGGCTTGCTGCGCGCGCTGACGGTGTCCGTGCCGGGAGCCCCGGCGGCGCTCGGCAGCGGGCTGCTCGATACGCTTGCCTATCGGATCGCCGTTATCCGCAATACCGAGATCGACGACATTCATATGGGGTCCTGCGTCACGCCGGGTTCTGTGGTGGTACCGGTGGCGCTGACCATCGCCGAGAAACTGGGTGAACCCAACCCCGCGACCTTCGCGCGCTCGCTGGCTGCCGGTTACGAAGCGATGACCAGGCTGAGTCTGGCCGTGGGCGGCGCGACCATTCTTTATCGCGGCGTCTGGCCGACGTTTTTTGCCGGGCCGGTCGGCGCTGCCGCGGTTGCCTCGGTATTGCTCGGCCTCGATAGCGCCCGCACGACCGACGCGCTGAGCATGGCCTTGATGCTGACCAGCGGCGCGACCGGCGGGCATGGGGCCGCATCGCCGCGCTGGATTCTGCTGGGCCAGGCCGCCCGCGCCGGCGTCTTTGCTGCACTCGCAGCGTCAAAGGGCATGCGCGGCGACGCCATGCTGCTCGATGGCGACTGGCTGCAGCGCACGCATGGAATCGCCTGCGATCCGTCCTTCCTCGTCGCGCCGGTCGAAGGCGCCGGCGCGATCACGACCATCAGCTACAAGCCGTGGTGCTCGGCCAAGCAGGGCATGGCGGCGATCGATGGGTTTCGCCGAGTGCTGAAAAAGAGGACGATCGAGGCGATCAAATCGGTCAAGGTCGCAGTTCCACCCGCCTATGTGGGCATGATCGGTCATCGCAATGCGGCCAAGGGCCGGATCGAGCGGATCACCGGCGCCGCCTATCAACTCGCGCTGGCGGCCTACAATCCGGCGATGCTCGATGACGTGCTGCGTCCCGATCTGACCGGCGACGCGAAGATCGCCGCTTTCATGCCGCGCATCGAGATCGTCGCCGATCCGGCGTTGGCTCCGTATTTTCCGAAACATTATCCGGCGCGGGTCGAAGCGACGCTGGCCGACGGGACGACGATCACGGAACTCGTCACTGATGCGGCGGGCGACCCGGAACGCACGCTGTCGGCGACGGAGTTGCGGACAAAATTTCATCGTCACGCTGATCCGGTGCTGGGCAACGCGGACGCGGCGACGCTGGCGGGTGCCGCGATGGCCGCCACCACCGATGCCGCCGCATTGGCGACGGTGCTGGCCGCCTTCGCGCGTTAGAGCGTGATGACGACCTTGCCGAAATGTTTGCCGGTCAGGAAGTCGCGATAGGCCGCGACTGAATCCTTCAACTCATAGGTCTTGTCGACGATCGGCTTGAGGCCGGTCGCGGCAATGGCGCGGTTCATCGCCTCGAACATGACGCGGTTGCCGACATTGATGCCGCTGACCCGCAATCCCTTTTGCAGAATGAACCGCCGATCGAGTTCGCCGCCCGGTCCCGACCGGCCGCCGATGATCGCCATGTGTCCGCCATGGCGCAGGGCTTCGAGCGCGCCTTTGGTGCTCGATCCGCCGGCGACCTCGAGGACGCAATCGGCGCCACGGCCGCCGGTCAATTCGCGCACCGTCGCCGACCATTCGTGATTCTTGGCGTAATTGGCGGTGCCGGTCGCGCCGAGCGTCTTGGCGCGTTCCAGCTTCTCGTCGCTCGACGAGGTGATGATCGCGTAGGCGCCTGCCGCGCGGGCGAATTGCAGGCCGAAGACCGAGACGCCGCCGGTGCCGAGCAGCAGGGCGGTATCGCCCGCGCGCAGGCCGCCTGCCTCGATCAGCCCATGCCAGGCGGTCAAGCCGGCGCAGGGCAGGGTCGCCGCTTCGGCGAAGCTCAAATGGTCGGGGAATTTCACCACCCCTTCGCCTTCGAGGACAGCGTACTCGGTCAGCACCCCCTCGGCGGTACCGCCCAAGGCATGGTCCTGCATTTCGGGAAACACCGGGCCGGCGATCCAGCGTTGGAAGAACGTGCCGCAGACACGGTCGCCGATTTTCACACGTTTGACCTCGGCGCCGATTTCGACGATCTCGCCGGCGCCGTCCGACAGTGGAATGCGGGGCAGGGGGATGCCGCGGGCATAGCCGCCCTGGAGGATCATGGCGTCGCGGTAATTGATCGACGCGGCGCGGATGCGAACGAGAACCTGATGCGGACCGGGCTTCGGCGTCGGGCGTTCGGCAAGCTTCAACCCGTCGATGCCGGTGGTGGCAACGATTTCGACGCATTTCATCGCTGGTCTCCTCAGGTTTGCGGGCGCGCGCCCCGAACGCGGTCGGCGAGCGCCAGCGAATCGCTCGGCGCCGCCGCGCCGCGCCAGGCAACATGCCCGTCCGGCCGGACCAATACCAGCGGTTGCTGATAGAGTTCGGCGATCGCCGGATCGGCGAGCGTCACGATGTCGAGAGGAATCTCGCGGCGCCGGAACGCGGCTTCGATGGCGGTCCCATCTGGCGGCGTGGCACCCAGACGCAACAGCACGAAGTTGCCGCCGAAGAGATCGACCGTGGAGCGACCTTCGGAAATCCAGGCATGCGGCGCGCGCGAACCCGGACGTGCGGTCGGCTGATAGTTGCTGGGCGTGTCGGGCGTTGCCTCGGTGCCGTCGGGTACGATGATCGGCGAGCCTTCATAGCGATAGCCCAACGCGATGCCGTCGGTCAGCACCATGGCGTGCTGGGTTGCCATGATCTGCTCGCCCATCACCTTGCGCGCGGTGGCGCCGGCTTGCGTATCCTTGGTCAATTCCGGATGCGATGGCCGGTCGCGATTGTCGGCGAAGCTGGTCCAGGCCTGGTTGATGTTGCGCAGGCCGATCGGCCGGCGTTCGGTTTCATACGAATCGAGCAGCGCGGGATCGCCCCAGCCTTGCAGCACGGCGGCGAGTTTCCAGCCGATGTCGTCGACGTCGCCCATGCCGGTATTGAGGCCGAACCCGCCCGAGGGATGGTTCTGATGCGCGGCGTCGCCGACGAGGAAGACGCGGCCGACCTGGTATTTGTCGGCGACCACGTCGCATGCTGTCCAGCGGATCACCGAGATGATCTCGCGCGGGGTTTCGGGCGAGGTGACCTCAGTAAACAGCTTGTCGACATCGATGGTCTTGTAGTTGTCGTAATATTCCTTGCCCATGATGCCGAGGCGGTAATGTTCCTTGCCGTCGATCATCACGAGGCTGCGCCAGCCGCCTTTTTCATCGATAAAAAAGGTCAGGGCCGATTTACCCTTGTCGTGGTGGTCCCAGAGATCGGGAGCCCGCATGAACACGCTGACATGGTATTCGAGCGCGGGTTGGCCGCTCATCTTGATATTGAAGGCGCGCCGGATCGGACTGTGGCTACCGCTGCAATCGACGAGATAGCGGGCGGTGATCCGTTCGGTCGTGTTGGTCGTCAGGTCGGTGACATTGGCGACGACGGATTGGCCGTCGTCGACCAGGGTATCGAAACGGCAGCGATAGCGCAGCCTGACGTGCCCGAGGCCGAGTGCGCGGTCGCGCAGGATCGGATCGAGCCACAACTGGTTGCAACGCTGCGGCCGTTCCGGGCTGATCGGCGAGGGCGCGCGGCCGCCATGGCTCGGACGCTCGATCCGCGCGATCTCATAGCCGTTGAAGCCAGTGAGATAGAGCGCAGTGTGCGGGAAATCCGGCGGGGTGCCGTCGCGCTTTACCTGCTCGGCAACCCCGAACCGGCGCAGCAATTCCATCGTGCGGGCGTTGAGCGCGGTGGCGCGCGGGTGATAGACGATGCCGTCGCTCTGCTCGATGATCTGGCAGGCGATGCCGCGGCGGCCCAGATCGAGGGCGAGCGACAGGCCAACCGGCCCGCCGCCGACGATCAGAACGGGTGTGTCGAAGGTTTTATCAGCCATAGGAATGCGATATCAGGCGGTGCCGCCGTACTCCTCTTCGAGGAGATCGAGGCGACGCAGGACGTCGCGATCGCTCACCACGAAGATGCGGGCCTTGCCGTTGGCCTTGTGCTTTGCCCAGGCGCCGGTCGGGATGGTGAAGACGTCCTTGGGCTCCCAGCTCACGGTATCGCCGCCGAGCGTGCTCGTGCCGGTGCCTTCGACGACGGCGCAGACCATGCTGGCGCTGGTGCGCATCGGCAACGTCTCGCCGTCGGCGAGTTCGATCAGATAGCAGTCGATCAGCGACATGACCGGGCCGCCGGTGAGCGGATTGGTGTAGCGCACACGACGGACGCCGTCTTTGGTCAGCGGCGCGGCTTCGAGGGCCTTCACCGCCTGCGTCCAGGGATAGCGGAACAGCGGCGAGAAATTCGGATTGGCCTCAAGCCCCTCCGGTACCATGCCGGAAACCGAGAAGAGATTGTCGTCGAAGGTCGGCGGCAGCTTGTTCGGCCGCGGCCCCGGTTGGAAGCCGTCGGTGCCGAGATAGCGATGGAGCGGCACGTCGAGGCTGTCGAGCCAGATGATCGGCCGCTTGCCGTGATGAACGTGCTCGTGCCAGGTCCAGCCCGGCGTCGTGATGAGGTCGCCTTCGTCCATCTCGCATTCTTTGCCGTCGACGATGGTAACGGCGCCTTCGCCTTCGAGCACGAAGCGCAAGGCGCTCGGCGAATGGCGATGCGGCATCGCCACCTCGCCCGGCTTCAAGATCTGCAAGGCGGCGGTCAGGGTCGGCGTCGCGCCCATCCCGGTCGGGGTGCGCAGGTTCGGGTTGTTGAGGGTGAGGACGCGGCGCTGGATCGCGCGCATATCCTTGAGATTGAGCGCGTCCTCGATCAGCGGACGCATCGTACTCCACTTCCAGATGAAGGCGCGGTCGCGGCTGACCTCGGTCGAGTGCGCTTCGAGCGCCTCCCAAAGCGGCGAGACATGCGCCTCGGCCCAAGCTTTGCGGACGCTGTCAGGCGTGTCGGATGCGGTGCTGGATGCGCTCATTGGTTTCTCTCCCGGCGGGGTCAAGCCCTTGGCACCGAGAATAGACGTTTGCCCGGCGCGGGCGCAATTCGGTTATGCCGGTTGTTTTGGCCCGCCGATGCCCCGAAAACCGGGCATGACCCTGCCCACGTTCGGGGCCTAGAGCTTGGCCGGCACGAATTGGGTGGTGAAAAGCGTCTCGTCTTTGGGCTGCTCGGTCAGCAGACCCATATCGACATAGGAGTCCTTCAGGACCTTGACCGAAACCGGATCGAAAACGCCGTCGTCGGACAGCATCGCGATCTCGTAGTCGTAGGTCTTGGCGACGACCGTTGGGGTCATGTTGAGAACGCGCGACGTGATCGCGATGGTCTTTTCGCGATTGGCCTTCATGAAGGCAACCGAGGCGAAGATGCCTTTGACGAAACGCGCGACCAGATCGGGGTTGCTGCGAATGAGCGGTTCGCGCGCGGTCAGAATCTGGGTCTCGAAGCGGGGGATATAGGTTTCCATGCCGACCAGAATCCGGCCCTGGCCCCGTTCCTCAAGCTGATAGCCCAGTTCGGTGGCGCCGATGAACCCGTCGATCTGATGGGTCTTGAGCAACGCCACGGTCGCCTCGAAACCGCCGGTCGTGATCGAGCGAATGCCGTCCTTGCCCCAGCCCTCGGCGACCGCGACGCTTTTGTCGAACCATTCGGTCAGCGCACCGGTCGAGGCGACGCCGAGCGCTTTGCCTTTCAACTCCTTGGGCGAGCGTATCGGCGAATCCGCGCCGACGATGATCGAGAAATTGCGTGGCGCGCCCGCCAAGGCGGCAATGCCGAGAACCGGCGCGCCTTTGAGGGCGAAGACCATGCCGGTCCCGCCGCCCAGGCCGACATCAAGGCTGTCGGCGACGAAAGCCGCCATCAGCTTGGGGTCACCCGTGAGGGTCGTAATTTCGACGTCCAGGCCGTATTTGGCGAAAATGCCTTCCTCGAGGCCGACATCGACCGGGGTCAGGGACCACAGCACGCCGATGGTCTTGCCGACGCGCAGCTTGTCGGCGGCCTGCGCCGCCGTGGCAGCGCCAAGCAGAATCAGCGCCGCGACGATGGTACGCCCGAGCATCACGGTTTCACGGGCACGAATTTGGTGGTGAAGAGCTGTTCGTCCTTCGGCACGGTGTCGAGGGCGCCCATCTCGACATAGGATTCCTTCAGGACCTTGATCGCCGCGGGATCGAACGAGCCGTCATTCGACATCATCGCGATCTCGTAATCATAGGTCTTGGTGATCACCGCCGGGCTCATGTTCATGACCTTGGACGAAATCTCGATGGTCTTTTCGCGGTTGGCCTTCATGAAGGCGACCGAAGCAAAGAATCCCTTGAGGAAGCGCTCGACCGTGTCGGGATGGTTGTTGATGAGGTCGGTTCGTGCGATCAGCACATGGTTGTGGAAATGCGGCACGTAGCTTTCCATGCCGGTGATGATCTTGCCGACATGTTTTTCCTCGAGCATGTAGCCCGCCTCGGTCGCACCCATGAAGCCGTCGACCTGATGCGTCTGCATCGCCGAGGCGCTCGCCTCGAAGCCGCCGAGCGCCACGGTGCGGATGCCGTCCTTGCCCCAGCCCTGCGCGATGGCGAGGCGCTTCACCAGCCATTCCGGAAACGAACCGTTGCTCGCGACGGAGAACAGCTTCCCCTTCAGGTCGGCGACGGTGCTGATCGGCGAATCCGCGGCGACCGTGGCGGAAAAGTTTCGCGGCGCGCCCGCGATGGTGGCGACGCCCAGAATCGGCGAGCCCTTGGCGGCGAACACCATGCTGGTGCCGCCGGCAAGGCCGATATCCATGCTGCCGGCGATCAGCCCCTGTTGCAGCTTGGCGTCGCCGCTCATCGTCGTGATCTCGAGATCGATGCCGTATTTCGCGAAGATTCCCTGATCGACGCCGATATCCACCGGCACCATCGCCCAGATCACGTTGATCGCCTTGCCGGCGTGGACCTTGTCGGCGGCGTGCGCGGCCTGGGCCACCATCATCGCTAGACAGAAACAGAGGATCGAGCGGATCATCACGGGGGTTACCTTATGGTTTGACGGGCAGGAACTGCGTCGTGAACAACTGCTTGTCCGACGGCCGTTCCGGCAGGGTGCCGAGATCGACGAACGAGTCCTTGAGAACGTTCATCCCGTCCGGATCGAAGCTGCCGTCGTCCGACAGCATGCCGACCTCGGCGTCATAAACCTTGCTCAACACCGTGGGGCTCTGGTTGAGCACGCGTTGCGCGATCGCGCTGGATTTTTCCTTGTTCGCTTTGACGTAGGCGATCGACGCGAACATGCCCTTGAGGAAACGATCGACCAGCTCGGGATGCTCCTTGATATAGGGCTGGCGCGTCGTGATGACCTGGCTGACGAAGTGCGGCGCGTATTTTTCGGCCCCCGTCAGGATGCGGCCGCGCTTCTGCTCTTCGAGCAAGAGCCCCGCCTCGGTCGCGCCCATGAACCCGTCGATGCTGTGATTGAGGGTTGCCGCCAGACTCGCCTCGAAGCCACCGCTCGCGGTGGTCTTGATTCCGGTTGGACCCCAGCCTTCAGCGATCGAGACGCGCTTGATCAGCCATTCGGGCAGCGAGCCCGAGGTTGCGGTAGCGAGGGTTTTACCCTTGAGGTCGGCGACCGTTTTGATTGGCGAATCGGCGACGAGAATGACCGAGAAATTACGTGGCGGACCGGCATACTGGGCGACCGCCATCGCCGGCGAGCCTTTGACCGACAGCGCCATGCTCGGGCCGCCGGCCAAGCCGATATCGATGCTGTCGGCGATCAAGGCCTGTTGCAGTTTGGCGTCGCCGGGCATCACCGAGACGTCGAGATCGAGCCCGTATTTGGCGAAGATACCTTCCTCGACGCCGACATCGAGCGCCGTGTAGACCCAGAGGACGTCGATCGCCTTGGCGACGCGAATTTTGTCGGCGGCGTGACCCGGTGCGACGAGCGCTGTTGCCGCAAACAGAGCGGCAAAAGCGAGGAGCGAGGTACGGCGTTTCATGGCGCAACGGCCTCCGGGACGGGCTGGTTTACGGCTTCACAGGCAGGAACTTGGTGGTGAACAGTTGATCGTCGGTGGGTTTTTCGGCGAGCAGGCCCATGCCGACGAGACTGTCCTTGATCACCGCGACCGCTTCGGGATCGAAGTGCCCGTCGTCCTCCAGCATGCTGATCTCGTAATCGTAAGTCTTGTTCATCGCGGTCGGCGTCTGATGCATCACGCGCACGGCGATCTCGGTGGTCTTCGCCTTGTTCGCCTTCATGAAGGCGATCGTGCCGAAGAAGCCCTTGAGGAAACGGGTGACCAGATCGGGGTTCGAGGCGACGAGGTCCTTGCGCGCGAACACGACGTGGGTGTGAAATTTCGGCGCGTATTTTTCCATGCCGACGAGAATTTTCGCTTCGCCGCGCTCTTCGACCAGATAGCCGGCTTCAGTCGCCGCCATGATGCCGTCGATCTGCCGGGTCTTGAGCGCGGGCAAGGACGACTCGAAGCTGCCGAGCGCCACGATCTTCACGCCCTCGGGTCCCCAACCTTCCGTAACCGACAGACGCCGCACCAGCCAGTCGGTGAGCGACCCCGCCGTGGTCACGGAAATGGTTTTGCCTTTGAGATCGGCGACCGTCTTGATCGCCGAATCCGGGGCGATGATGACCGAGATGTTGCGCGGCTCCATGGCGAAGGCTGCGACCGCGACCACCGGCGAGCCCTTGACGGCAAAGGCCATCGACGGTCCGCTGCCGAGACCAAAGGAAATGCTGTCCGAGGTCAGCGCCTGCTGCAGCTTGGCGTCGCCGGTCAGCACGCTGATTTCTTCGTCGATGCCGTATTTGGCGAAGATGCCTTCCTCGAGACCGATTTCGAGGGGGAGGAATGCCCAGGCGGTGCCGACCGACTTGCCGGCCGAAACCTTGTCGTTGGCATGCGCCGGCGCGGCCAGCGCGGCGAGCAGGACGGCACCGTAAAGCGTGTTACGCAGGCGCGAGGACGAGGTCATGAGAGTCTCCCTTTAAGGCTTTACCGGCAGGAATTTGGTGGTGAAGAGTTGATCATCGGTCGGTTTCTCGGTCAGCATGCCCATGCCGAGGAACGAATCCTTCAGGACCGCGACCGCCTCGGGATCGAAATGCCCATCGTCTTCGAACATCGAGATTTCATAATCATAAGTGCGGTTCATGACCGCCGGGCTTTGATGCAAGACGCGCGTCGCGATCTCGGTGGTCTTTTCCTTGTTCGCCTTCATGAAGGCGATCGAGGCGAAGACGCCCTTGAGGAAGCGGTTCACCACGTCGGGGTTCTTCTCGATCATCTCCTTGCGCGCGAAGACGACATGGGTATGAAATTTCGGCGCGACCCCTTCGAGGCCGGTCAGCACTTTGCCGGAATTCTTCTCTTCGAGCAGGTATCCGGCTTCGAGAGCGCCGACCATCGCATCGACCTGATGAACCCGCATCGCGGCGACGCTCGCGTCGAACGTGCCGAGCGCGGCCATCTTGATGCCGTCCTGGCCCCAGCCCTGCTGGATCGACAGACGCTGCGCCAGCCATTCGGTGAGCGAGCCGGCCGTGGTGGTGCCCATGGTCGTGCCCTTGAGATCGGCGACCTTGGTGATTTTCGAATCGGGCGGAACGATGATCGCGATGTTGCGCGGCTCGCCGGCGAAGGCCGCGACCGCAAGCGCGGCGCCGCTTTTGGCGGCCAACGCCATGCTGGGCCCACTGCCGAGAGCGAGGTCGACACTGCCGGCGAGCAGCGCCTGATGCAACTTCGCGTCGCCGGCCAGATCGGCGCTTTCGACGTCGAGACCGTATTTGGCGAAAATGCCCTGCTCGATGCCGACATCCATGAGGGTGAAGGTCCAGGGCACGCCGACGGACTTCGCGGCGTGAACCTTATCGGCGGCCTCGGCATAGGAGACGGCGAGCATCGCGCCGGCCATCGCCACGCAGCCCATGAACCAGCGGCCGAAATTCATTGTTTTCCCTCCCTGACGAACGGCACTTCCCGAGCCTTTTCGGGGCAAACGATAAAGGAAGCGCCGCGCCGTGTCGATCTTGGGAAAGGTGGGATTTAGAACTTCACCGGCACGAACTGGGTGGTGAAAAGCCGTTCGTCGGAAGGTTTCTGGTCCAGGATGCCCATGTCGATGAACGAATCCTTCAGCACCGCGACGGCTTTCGCGTCGAAATGCCCGTCGTCGATCAGCATCGGCAGTTCCTGATCGTAGATCGCCGAAAAGACGCTCGGTTTCTCGTTGAGGAACGGGGCAAAGAACGCGACCGCCTTCGCCTTGTCGGCTTTCACCGCCGCCATCGACGCGAAGAAGCCTTGCACAAAGCGACGTGCGAGGTCGGGCTTGTCGTGAACCAGCTTGGTGGTCGCAAAGATCACATGGGTGATGAAGTCCGGCGCGAAGCTCTCCATGCCGGTGACGATCCGTACCTGTCCTTTATCGACGACGATGAAGGCGTTCTCGGTGCCGGTCATCATCGCATCGACTTCTTTGGTCAGCAGCGCGCCGTTCATCGCGGCGCCTGCGCCGAGCGCCGCGGCTCTGACCCCGTTCGGCCCCCAGCCCTGACTGACCGAGAGCCGCTTGACCAGCCATTCGGTGAGCGACCCCGTGGTGCTGATCGCGACCAGCTTGCCCTTCAGATCGGCCGGCGTTTTGATCGGCGAGTCCGGGATCACGGCGAGCGAGATGGTGCGCGGCTCGCCGGCGAAAGCGGCGATCGCGATGGTCGGCGCGCCTTTCAATTCGAAGGCCATGGCCGGGCCGCTGCCGAGCCCGACATCGATGCTCTCGGCGACGAAAGCCTGCTGCATCTTGGCGTCGCCGGTAAAGGCGGTGATCTCGAGATCGAGACCGTATTTCGCGAACATGCCGTTGGCGGCGCCGTAATCCGTGATCGTCATCGGGAACGACGTCTCAACTGCCTTGCCGACGTGGAGTTTGTCGGCGGCGTAAGACGGCGTCGCCAATGCGAGCGCGACGGCAAAAGCGGCGAGGGCGTCGATGCGAATCATGGTTTCACCGGTAAAAAACGTCGGGTCAGGATTTCGTCGTCGTTCGGTTTCTTGTCGAGGATGCCCATGTCGAGAAAGGAGTCCTTGATCAATTCGAGACCTTCTTTGTCGAACTGCCCATCGAGTTCCATCATCGGCAATTCGTAATCATAGGTCTTGTTGAGCACCGCCGCGCTTTCATGCAGCACGGTCTGCGCGATCTCGGTGGTCTTGGCCTTGTTGGCTTTGACGAACGCCATGGAGGCGAAGAATCCCTTGAGGAAACGCTCGACGAGTTCGGGCTTGTCGGCCACCAGCTGCTTGTTGGCGAAGATCACATGGGTGACGAAATGCGGGACGTAGTGTTCCATGCCGATCAGCACGCGGCCCTCGCCGCGTTCCTCGAGCTGATAGCCGTTCTCGGTCGCGCCCATCAGTCCGTCGACCTGATCGGATTTGAGCGCCGCGGTCATCTGCACGGCATCGCCGATGGCGACGCGACGCACCCCGTCGGTGCCCCAGCCTTCCGCCACCGACAGACGTTTGACCGCCCAATCGGTGAGCGAGCCGGAACTGCTGATGGCGATGAGCTTGCCCTTGAGGTCGGCGACCGATTTGACGGTCGATTTCGCCGGGATGGTGACCGAGATGTTGCGTGGCTCGTTGGCGAAAGCGGCAACCGCGACGACCGGCGATCCTTTGACCGAGAAGGCCATCGAGGGACCACTGCCCAGCCCGAAATCGACGCTGTTGGCGACCAGGCCCTGCTGCAGCCGGGCGTCGCCGGTGAAGTTGGTGATCTCCACGTCGAGTCCGTATTTGGCGAAGATGCCCTGGTCGAGACCGACATCGACCTGAACGAAGGTCCAGGTCGTGCCGACCGATTTTCCGACGCGGATCTTGTCGTTCGCCTGCGCCATTGAGGTGGCGAGAAGCGACGCCGCCGCGAGGAGAAGGAGCGGGGCGCCTCTCATGGTTTCACCGGCAGAAAGCGCGTGGTGAGCAATTCGTCGCTGGTCGGCTTCTTGTCGAGGATGCCCATGTCGACGAAGGAATCTTTCAACACCTCGATTGCCTGCGGATCGAATTGCCCGTCGCTTTCGAGCCACGGCGCCAGATAGTCGTAGACCCGATTCATGATCTCGGGATTGCCGTGCAGTTCGCGGACCGCGACCTCGGTGGTCTTTTCCTTATGCGTCTTCAGATACGCGACGCCGGCGAAAAATCCTTTGAGGAAACGCGTGACGAGATCGGGATTGTTCGCGATCAGGTCGTTGCGTGCGAAGATCACATGCGCATGGAAATGCGGCGCGTAATCGGCGAGACGCACGGCGATGCGGCCCTGGTTCTGCGATTCCATCACATAGCCGACTTCGAGCGGCCCGGTCATCGCGTCGGCCTGATGGGTCCGGATCGCCGCGATATTGGCGTCGAGCGAGCCTTGCCCCACCGTCTTCACGCCATCCTTGCCCCAGCCCTCGGTGATCGCCATCCGCCAGACCAGCCATTCGCTGACCGAGCCGACGCCCGGCATCACGATGGTGGCGCCCTTGAGGTCTTTCGCGCTCTTGACCGGCGAATCAGCGGGCACGACCAGGACGACGGTGCGTGGTTCACCGGCGAAGGCGGCGACGGTGCGGACCGGCGCGCCTTTCGCCGCGAAGGCCATGGCCGCGCCGCTGCCCAGGCCGAAATCGACCCCGTTCGCGGTCAGCGCCTGTTGCAGCTTCGCGTCGCTGCCCGAATTGGTGATGTCGAGGTCGATGCCGTATTTCGACCAGATGCCTTCGTCCTGGCCGAGTTGGAGCGGCAGGAAGGCCCAGAGCGCGATTGCGGTGCCGACATGGACCTTGTCGAGCGCCTGCGCCGATGTGCCGGTCACGAGGGAGGCGCAGAGCAGTAAGGACGCGTATCGCAGTTTCATCGTCTTCCCCCCAATGCGCGATTTTTATCGCGTCACTCTATCGGTCTTTGGATCAGAATTTCACCGGCACGAATTGCTTGGTGAGGATGAGTGATTCGTCCGGCTTCTTGTCGAGGACGCCCAGATCGACCCAGGAATCGCGGATGATGTCGACGGCCTGCGGATCGAAGCTGCCGTCGTTGATCAACATCGATACTTCGTAGTCATAGGTCTTGTCGGCGATCTCGCGGGATTCGCGCAACACGTTGACCGCGATCTCGGACGTCTTGGCCTTGTTCGCTTTGATGAAGGCGACCGAGGAGAAGAACCCTTTAAGGAAGCGCGTCACCAGATCGGGGTTGTTCGCGACCAGCGCCTTCTGGGCGAAGATGATATGGGCGTGGAAATGCGGCGCGTAATCCGCGAGCTTCACCACGATGCGGCCGGCTTTCTTGTCTTCGAGATTGAATCCCGCCTCGATCGGTCCAGACATCGCGTCGATCTGCTTGGTACGCAGCGCGGCGAGATTGGCCTCGACCGAGCCTTGAGCGACAATCTTGATTCCGTCTTTCCCCCAGCCCTCGGCGGTAGCCATCCGCCACAGCAGCCATTCCGGTACCGAGCCGACGCCGGGGATGCCGATCAGCTTGCCCTTGAGCCCATGGACATCCGTGACCGGCGAGTCATAGGGCACGATAACGACGACGCTGCGCGGCTCTTCGGCGAAAGCGGCGACGGTGATGATCGGCGAGCCTTTGGCCGCGAAGGCCATGTCCGATCCGGCTGAGAGGCCGAAATCGAGGCTGTTCGAAGCGAGTCCCTGTTGCAGCTTTGCCCCGTTGCCCATGTCGACGATTTCGAGATCGATGCCGTATTTGGCAAAGATGCCCTGCTCGACGCCGACATCGACGGGCAGGAACGCCCACAACGATCCGATCGATTTGCCGACGTGCACCTTGTCGGCGGCGAGGGCCGGCGCGGCCAACCCGGCCATCAATGCGAGGCAAACCAGCGACCTGCGTAAAAACGGTTTCGTCATGTCTCTCATCCGTTGGGGCTTCAGGGTTTGACCGGCAGGAACCGCGTATCGATGACCTGCTTGTCGGTCGGTTTTTCGGTCAGGATACCGAGTTCGACAAAAGAGTCCTCGAGGACCTGCATGCCGGCCGGGTCGAACTGTCCGTCATCCGAAATCATCGACAGTTCGTAGTCATAGGTCTGGCTGATCACAGCCGGATCCATGTGCAGGATGCGGCTCGACATCTCGACGGTCTTTTCCTTGTTCGTCTTCACGAACACGACGGAGGCATAGAAAGCCTTCAAAAAGCGCGATACCAGATCGGGGTTGTCCTGCAAGAGCGGCTGGCGCGTGAAGATCACCTGGGTGATCAGATGCGGCGCATATTTTTCGAGGCCGGTGATGATCCGGCCCTGTTTCTTCGCTTCGAGGGAAAGCCCGGTCTCGCGTGTCGTGATGATCGAATCGATCTGATGGCTGATCAGCGCGGCGTTGCTCGCCTGCGCGCCGCCGGTGGCGATGCCTTTGATCCCGTTCGGGCCCCAGCCTTCGACGATCGAGAGGCGCTGCATCAGCCAGTCGGGTAGCGATCCGTTGGAGGCGAACCCCATGGACTTGCCCTTGAGGTCCGGTACCGTCTTGATCGGCGAGTCCGTCGCAACGATCACGGCGAAATTGCGTGGCGGTCCGGCGAAAGCAGCGACCGCGATGGCCGGCGATCCCTTGACCGTGAGCGCCATCGCCTGGCTGCCGCCGAGGCCGACATCGATACTGCCCGAGAGCAACGCCTGTTGCAGCTTGGCGCCGCCCGGCAAATTCGAAATCTCGACGTCGAGACCGTATTTCGCGAAGATCCCGGTCTCGACCCCGATATCGAGCGGCATGTAGACCCAGTTATCGTCGATCGCCTTGCCGGCGCGAATCTTGTCCGCCGCGCTCGCGACGCCGGAACTGATCAGAGCCAGCAACGCCGCGCCGACGATGGCGCGCCCGATGATCACGGTTTGACCGGAACGAACTGCGTGGTGAACATCTGATCGTCGCGCGGCTTTTCCGGCAGGACGCCCATGTCGACGAAGGACGCAGCGAGGACCGCGATCGCCTGCGGGTCGAAATGTCCGTCATCTTCGAGCATGCCGATTTCGTGCTCGTAAGTCTTGTCGGCAATGGCGGGGCTCTCATGCAGGATCTGGCTCGCCAGTTCGGTGGTCTTGGCGCGGTTCGCCTTCATGAACGCGATCGAGGCGAAGAAGCCCTTGAGGAAACGGTTCACCAGATCGGGATTGTTCGCGACCATTTCCTTGCGCGCGAAAATCACATGCGATTGGAAATGCGGCGCGTATTTTTCCATACCCTGGAAGACCCGGCCCTCGTGTTTTTCCTCGAGCGTGTAACCGGTCTCGGTCGCGCCAAGCCAACCGTCGATCTGGTGGGTGCGCATCGCGGCCTGATTGGCGGTGGTATCGCCGAGCGCCAGCATTTTGACCCCGCCTTTGCCCCAGCCCTCCTGGATCGCCATCTGGTCGCCGAGCCATTCGGTCAGCGAACCCAGGGTCGAGATGCCGAGGGTTTTGCCCTTCACGTCGGCGATGGTCTTGATCGGCGAGTCGGGCAGGATGACGAGCGAGATCTGGCGCGGTTCGGCGGCAAAGGCTGCGACCCCGATGACCGGCGCGCCCTTGGCGACGACCGCCAGCGCGGGGCCGCTGCCGAGGCCGAAATCGATGCTGCTGCTGATCAGCGCTGCCTGAACCTTGGCGTCGCCCGCCAGGCCCGTGACCTCGACCTCGATGCCGTACCGCGCGAAAATGCCGACTTCGTTGCCGATGCTGGCCGGTGTGAAGGTCCAACCGAGGCCATTGGCGCTGCCGACCAGAACCTTGTCGGCGGCGAGAGACGGGGTGGCCACGGCGATACCGAGAAGCGCGGCAATCGCGACGGCGCTCGACAATCTGCGTGCAGGATGGCGCTTCATTGGCTCGTCTCTCCCCCGACTGGTTCTATCGTTTGCGCCAATCTAGCCGATTGTGGCCGGGATAGACTCGGGAAAAACGTGGGCGTAACGTCCGGCGCTCGTTTTCGGTGGAGGACGTGATGACCGCACTGATCAAGGGACCGGCCGATTGGCGCGGACCCGATCTGGTGAAATCCGACGACTGGATTCACGATTGGAGCGTGGCTGAGATCGCCGAGATCGAGCGCGCCTTTGCGACCGCCCGCGAGCGCGGCAAGACGTTGGAGACCCTGGCGGCCGAGGATTTTCCGTTGCCGACCGTGGCGCAACGCTTCGTCATGGCGCGCGACCAGCTTGAAAACGGCTGCGGCCTGCAACTTTTCAGGGGTTTTCCGAACGAACGTTACACCAAGGACGAGTTGCGGCTGATCTATTGGGGCATGGGCAAACATCTCGGCACCGCGCGCTCGCAAAGCCGGGTCGGCGATCTCCTGGGCGACGTCAAGGATATCGGCGTCATCACCGAAAGCGCGGGTGGGCGCGGCTACCAATCCAACCAGCGCCTGAGTTTCCACACTGACAGTTGCGACGTGACCGGCCTCTTCGTGCTGCACACGGCCAAGACCGGCGGCCTGAGCAAGCTCGCCAGTTCGGTCGCCGTGCGCAACGAGATTGCCCGTCGCCGCCCCGACCTGCTCGAGGTGCTTTACCAGCCGTTCTATTGGAGCTGGAACAAGCAGGAACCGGCGGATGCCAAGCCCTATTACCAGCAGCCGGTTTTCAGCGAGTGGCAGGGATATTTTTCCTGTCGTTTCATCGATGGCCAGATCAAGAATGCCCAGGCTTTCCCCGAGGTCGCGCGCTTCACCCCGGCGCAGATCGAGGCGCGCGCGATGCTCGACGATTTGGCCAACAGCGAGGAATTCAATTTCTCGATGATGTTCCAGCCCGGCGATTTGCAGCTCGTGAACAACCACACCTGTTTCCACTCGCGGACCGCCTTCGAGGATTGGCCTGAGCCCGAGCGTTGCCGCCATTTGCTGCGGATGTGGCTGTCGATGCCCAACAGCCGGCCATTGAGCCCAATGATGGGAACGATCTACCAGGACCAGCGGGCGGGCGCCGTGCGCGGCGGTTTTCCGTCGCGGACCGGCAAGCACGTCTTCAATACCTATGTGATGACCGACTGATCGATTCGGCCGTCATTGGGGACCGGTTCGGTCCTTTTCCGCACGCTTGGCGGGCGGAAACCGGCGTACCTTAGAATCAGATTAGATATGGGCAAGGTCCGGGGCGGGATTGTATGATCCGCCCAATTCTCCGCGTAGAAAGGGATGGGAGCGCATACATGGCTGATGTTTTGGTTTGCAAGGATGGCGAGATCGCCGAAGGCGGGGTCCGCGTGATCCAGGCCGGCGAGGTCGAGATCGGCGTCATTCGTCACGACGGCAAGTACTACGCCTATCGCAACCACTGTCCGCACCAAGGCGGGCCGGTCTGCGAAGGAATCCGGATGCCGGGCGTGCTCGATATCATCGGCGAAGGCGGCATCTTCCTGCAGCAGGATTTCGATCAGAAGGACATCCACATCGTCTGTCCGTGGCACTCCTACGAGTTCCACCTCGAAGACGGCGTCAATGTCTGCGACAAGCGGATTCGCCTGCAGAAGTTCAAGGTCGTCGAAAAAGACGGCGCGGTTTACATCAATGTCTGACGATCGCAAGGCAAGGGTCGCCGATCTCGCGAGCGAGGTTGCGGCGGTCTTTGCCGATACGATCGAAGCAGACCAACTCGGCGATATTTCCGACGAATCGCTGGGGCATTTGTTTGCCGGCGTGGTGCGGCTGTATGCGGCGAAGGCTCAAGTGGGGAATCCTCCGCTGCCCTTCGCCCGCAACAGCGGGATCACGCCGCTCGACGTCATGATCGGCTGCACGGGAATGCTCGAAGGCGTCAACGTGCCGCTCTTCGATCTGGCGCTGTGGCAATCCTGGTCGACGGTCGGAAAACGCGTACCCGAAGACGCCGATAAGGGCGTCGACGGCTGAGCCCCGGAGGAAAATCATGCCGATGGATACCGTCGATTTTCGCGATCTCGCCGTCGAAGAATTCGATACGACGACGATGCTGAAACACGCCACCGAGCAGGCGATTCAGCGGCGCTACGAGGATTTCTTCATCGCCGATATCGACGGCCATCACTACGAGACCGGGTCGTTCGCGCAAATCTGCGAATACATCGAAGACCCGGTGATGCGCCAGCAGGCGAAATATCAGGGCTTCGGCGGTAGCGGCATCGCGTCGTCGAATGGCGCCTATCAGGAGCTGATGGGCCGCGTCACCCGTTATCCCGGCCGGCGCAAGGAAAAGACGCCGACCACACCCCATCGCGACATCACGCTGACCAAGCGCTGGATGGATGCGATCGGCATCGATTATGTCTGCATGTTTCCGACGCCGATGCTCAGCCTCGGCCTGACGCCGCGGCCCGAGGTCGAGGTCGCACTGTCGCGCGCCTATAACCGGTGGCTGTGCGAAGTCGTGCTTCAAAACGAGCCGCGCATCGGTTCGTCGCTCTATCTGCCGATCAACGATCCCGAGGCCAGCTATCAGATGGTCAAGGATTTCGGCGGCAAGAAAGGCGTGATCGGCTTCACCATCTGTTCGCCGCATTACAAGGCGACCTACGACAACGCCTATTGCAAGACCTATGCGCTGATCGAGGAAATGGGCCTGCCGCTGGTTTATCACGGCGCCTTCGCCTGGGGCGGCGATCAGAGCATGTCGCTGTGCAACCGCTTCCTTGCGGTTCATGCGTTGGGCTTCTCGTGGTTCAACATTCTTCATTGCACCAACTGGCTGTGCAACGGCATGCCGGAACGCTTTCCGAAGCTCAAGACCATCTGGGTCGAGAGCGGTCTCGCCTGGGTCCCGTTCCTGATGCAGCGCCTCGACAATGAATGGATGATGCGCAGCTCCGAAGTGCCGCTGTTGAAGCGCAAGCCCTCGGATTACATGCGCGAGATGTACTACTCCACCCAACCGATGGAGATGGTGCACAACCGCGAGGCGCTGGAACTCACCTTCAAGATGATGAATGCCGAGACGCAGTTGCTCTACGCGTCGGATTATCCGCACTGGGACATGGATCTGCCGAGCACGATCTATGACCTGCCGTTCTTGAGCGAAACCGGCAAGCGGAACATCCTGGGCGGCAACGCCAAGCGGGTCTTCAATCTCGAGCCGATCGTGTCCGAAGTGAAGCAGAAGCGGCTCGCGGCGCGCGGCACGGCCTGATCGCATCGGATCGGGACGGCGATGGATACACTCAATTATCGCGATCTGTCGGTCGAAGAATTCGATACGAAGACCCTGCTTGCGCACGCGGCGCAACAGGCGAAACAGCGGCGCTATGAGGATTTCCTGATCGTCGACGTCGACGCTCACCATTATGAGAGCGACAGTTTCGCCGAGATCGTCGAGTACATCGAAGATCCGGTGATGCGCCAGCAGGCCAAGTATCAGGGCTTCGGCGGCACCGGCATCGCCTCGGGGCCGGGCAGCTATCAGAATCTAAACGGCCGGCTGACGCGCTATCCGAAAGTGCGCGGCGAAAAGACCCCGCCGACTCCGCATCGCGACATCACACTGACCAAGCGCTGGATGGATTCGCTCGGCATCGATGTCGGCTGCATGTTTCCGACCCCGATGCTTCAACTCGGCACGTGTCCGCGGATCGAGGTCGAGGTCGCGCTTGCCCGCGCCTATAACCGGTGGCTGTGCGAAAACGTGCTGGCGCATGAGCCGCGCATTCGCTCGACGCTTTATCTGCCGTTCCGCGATCCCGAAGCCTGCTACCAGATGGTGCAGGATTTCGGCGACCGGAAAGGCGTGATCGGTTTCACCGTCGTTTCGCCGGGCAAAAAAGGCGTTCACGACAATGCCTTTATGAAGACCTGGGCCGCGATCGAAGAGCGCAATCTCGCGCTGGTCTTTCACGGCGCCTATACGTGGGGCGGCGACCAGCATGCCGAATTATGCAACCGCTTCATTGCGGTGCATGCGCTCGGCTTCACCTGGTTCAACATCCTGCACATGACCAACTGGCTCTGCAACGGGATGCCCGAGCGGTTCCCGAAATTGCGGACCTGCTGGATCGAGAGCGGCCTCGCCTGGATACCGTTTCTGATGCAGCGCCTCGACAACGAATGGATGATGCGCAGTTCCGAGGTGCCGCTGCTGAAGCGGAAACCCTCGGATTACATGCGCGAGATGTATTATTCGACCCAGCCGATGGAGATGGTCGATAACAAGGAAGCGCTCGAGCTCACGTTCAAGATGATCAACGCCGAGACGCAGCTTTGCTATTCGTCCGACTACCCCCACTGGGATATGGATCTGCCGAGCACCATTTATGATCTACCGTTCCTGACCGAGGCTGCCAAGCGCAACATCCTCGGCGGCAACGCCAAGCGCCTTTTCAATCTCGAGCCGGTTGTGTCCGAAGCCAAGGTCAAGCAGCTCGCCGAACGAAACGCCGCGCGCCCGGCCTAAAGGAAGAGAAGCGATGGATACCGTTAATTTTCGCGACTTGTCGGTCGCCGAGACCGATACCAAGACCATGCTCGCGCATGCCGATCAGCAATCGGTGCAGCGCCGCTACGAGGATTTCCTGATCGTCGACGTCGACGGACATCACTACGAAAACATGTCCTATGCCGAGATCTTCGAATACATCGAAGATCCGGTGATGCGTCAGCAGGCGAAGTATCAAGGCTATGGCGGCGGCGGGATCGCCTCGGCGACCTCGGGCGGCGGCTATCAGAATCTCGGTGGCCGCGTTACGCGCAATCCGCGCGTGAACGCCGAAGTCACGCCCAAGGACACCCATCGCGACATTACGCTGACGAAGCGGTGGATGGATGCAATGGGTATCGACATCGTCTGCCTGTTCCCGACCCCGATGCTGACGCTGAGCCTGACGCCGCGTCCTGAGGTCGAGGTGGCATTGGCGCGCGCCTATAATTCCTGGCTGTGCGACAAGGTGCTGAGCGCGGAGTCGCGCATCTGCTCGACGCTCTACCTGCCGCTCAACGATCCCGAGGCCACCTACAAGATGGTCAAGGATTTCGCGGGCCGCAAAGGCGTCGTCGGTTTCACCGTCGTCTCGCCGCATTACAAGGCGGTCTACGACAATGCCTACATGAAGACCTATGCCCTGCTCGAAGAGGCAAACCTGCCGCTGGTGTTCCATGGCGCCTATGCCTGGGGCGGCGATCAGAGTCTGCAGCTCTGCAACAAATTCATGGCGGTCCACGCTTTGGGCTTTGCGTGGTTCAACATCCTTCATATGACCAACTGGCTCTGCAACGGCCTGCCCGAGCGTTTCCCGAAGCTTCGGGTGGCATGGGTCGAAAGCGGGCTCGCCTGGGTCCCGTTCCTGATGCAGCGTTTGGACAACGAATGGATGATGCGCAGCTCCGAGGTGCCGCTGCTGAAGCGCAAGCCCTCGGACTACATGCGCGAGATGTTCTATTCCAGCCAGCCGATGGAAATGGTCAATAATCGCGAGGCGCTGGAACTCACCTTCAAGATGATCAACGCGGAGACGCAGCTCATGTATTCCTCGGATTATCCGCATTGGGACATGGACTTGCCGAGCACGATTTACGATCTTCCGTTCTTGAGCGAGCCGGCCAAGCGCAATATTCTCGGCGGCAACGCCAGACGGTTCTTCAATCTCGAACCGGTCGTGTCTGAACTCAAAGCCAAACGATTGGCGGCGCGCGCGTCGTCCTAAGGGGGTCGAAACCATGGATACGTTGAATTTCCGCGATCTGTCGATTGCCTCGACCGATACCAAGACCTTGCTCGCCCATGCCGATCAGCAATCGATCCAGCGGCGCTATGAGGATTTCCTCATCGTCGACGTCGACGGGCATCATTTCGAGACGGCGTCCTTCGCCCAGATCTGCGAGTTCATCGAGGATCCGGTGATGCGGGCTCAGGCCAAGTATCAAGGCGCCGGCGGGCAAGGGCTGGCCAGCGCCATGGGCTCCTATCAGAATCTCGGCGGGCGCGTCACGCGCCGGACCGGCGGCCATCCGTCGGAAAAAACCCCGCCCAGCCCGCATCGCGACGTCACCCTGACCAAGCGGTGGATGGATGCGATGGGCATCGACATCGTCTGCCTGTTCCCGACACCGATGCTGACCCTCGGTCTCACGCCGCGCCCCGAGGTCGAGGTGGCGCTGGCCCAGGCCTATAACCGCTGGCTGTGCGAAGTCGTGCTGACCCAAGAGCCGCGCATCGTCGCGACGCTCTATCTGCCGCTCAACGATCCCGAGGCCACTTACAAGATGGTCAAGGAATTCGCCGGTCGCAAAGGCGTGGTCGGCTTTACCGTCGTCTCGCCGCGCTACAAGGCGATCTACGACAATGCCTATATGAAGTCCTACGCCTTGCTCGAAGAGGCGAACCTGCCGCTCGTGTTCCACGGCGCTTATGCCTGGGGCGGCGATCAGAGCCTCCAGCTGTGCAACCGGTTCATGGCGGTGCATGCGCTGGGCTTCGCGTGGTTCAACATCCTCCATATGACCAACTGGCTGTGCAACGGTCTGCCCGAGCGGTTCCCCAAGTTGCGCACGATGTGGGTCGAAAGCGGTCTCGCCTGGGTCCCGTTCCTGATGCAGCGCCTCGACAATGAATGGATGATGCGCAGCTCCGAGGTCCCGCTGCTGAAGCGCAAGCCTTCGGACTACATGCGCGAGATGTTCTATTCCAGCCAGCCCATGGAAATGGTCGAGAACAAAGAAGCGCTCGAACTGACCTTCAAGATGATCAACGCCGAGACGCAGCTCTGCTACTCGTCCGATTATCCGCATTGGGATATGGACCTGCCCAGCACGATCTATGATCTGCCGTTCCTGACCGAGAACGCCAAACGCGGCATTCTCGGCGGCAACGCCAAGCGGTTCTTCAACCTGGAGCCGGTGATGTCGGAAGTGAAGATCCAGCGTTTGGCGGCCCGCACCGCCGCGCAATAGATTTCTCGCTCGGGAGGGCGCGCCGATGGATACGGTCAATTTCCGGGACCTTTCGGTCGAGGAGTTCGACACCAAGACGTTCCTCGAGCACGCCACCCAACAGGCGATTCAGCGGCGCTATGAGGATTTCCTGATCGTCGACGTCGATGCTCATCACTACGAGACCGACAGTTTCGCCCAGATTTGCGAATACATCGAAGACCCGGTGATGCGCCAGCAGGCGAAGTATCAGGGCTTCGGCGGGCAGGGCCTCACCACCGGCGCCGGCAATTACCAGAATCTCGGTGGCCGAGTCCCGCGCAACCAGGCTCGGCGCCTCGAGAAAACCCCGGTGAGCCCGCATCGCGACGTCACGCTCACCAAGCGCTGGATGGATGCGATCGGCGTCGATATCTGCTGCATGTTTCCGACCCCGATGCTGTTCCTCGGCGTGACCCCGCGTCCCGAGGTCGAAGTGGCTTTGGCGCGCGCCTATAACCGCTGGCTCTGCGAGCAGGTGCTGGCGCACGAGCCGCGTATCCGCTCGACGCTCTATCTGCCGTTCAACGACCCCGAGGCCTGCTACAAGATGGTCGAGGAGTTCGGCGACAAGAAGGGCGTGATCGGCTTCACCGTCGTCTCGCCGCATTACAAAAGCGTCCACGACAACGCCTTCATGAAGACCTGGGCCGCGCTCGAGGAACGCAATCTCTCGATCGTCTTCCACGGCGCCTATTCCTGG
Organism: uncultured Rhodospirillales bacterium; assembly: GCA_903828515.1. Taxonomy (GTDB): domain Bacteria; phylum Pseudomonadota; class Alphaproteobacteria; order ATCC43930; family CGMCC-115725; genus CAIKMD01. The sequence goes on from CAIKMD010000007.1 coordinate 178,610, forward strand.
GGCGAGGATCAGAGCCTGTCGCTGTGCAACAAGTTCCTCGCCGTCCACGCGCTGGGCTTCGTCTGGTTCAACATGATCCATATGACCAACTGGCTGTGCAACGGTCTGCCCGAGCGCTTTCCGAAGCTCAAGGTCTGCTGGGTCGAGAGCGGCCTCGCCTGGGTTCCGTTCCTGATGCAGCGCCTCGACAACGAGTGGATGATGCGCAGTTCCGAGGTGCCGCTGTTGAAGCGCAAACCGTCGGACTACATGCGCGAGATGTTCTATTCGACCCAGCCGATGGAAATGGTCGAGAATCGCGATGCGCTCGAACTCACCTTCAAGATGATCAACGCCGAGACGCAGCTCATGTACGCGTCCGATTATCCGCATTGGGACATGGATCTGCCGAGTACGATTTATGATTTGCCGTTTCTGAGCGAAACCGCCAAGCGCAATATCCTCGGCGGCAATGCGAAACGGCTGTTCAATCTCGAGCCGGTGATGTCCGAAGCGAAGATCAAGCGCCTCGCGTCGCGCTAAGCGGCGCGCCAGGCTTTCCAGTCTTCCATCGTCGCATCGGCCATCCGGGTGGACGCGTCGAACAGCCAGTTCTTGGGGCGTTTCTTCAGGTCGCGCCGCACCGCCGCCAATACCGCGCGCGACCCCAGATGGATGTTCGCGGTCTCGCGCCCCATCGCTTCGAGCAGGAGCCACTCGTCTTTCCGCCGCGGCACTTCGTTCAATTCGATGCGGGTGCAGTGCGGCGCGAGGCGCCGCAGCAGCCAACCCTTCTCGACGGCGACGAAGGGATCGCAGGCGCGGCTGGCGTGTTTGAGGATCGCCATATAGGACAGCCGCTCGCCGCGCGTGCCGCACGCCCAGCCATAGGCCGAGGGCAGCATCGCTTTCGCCTCGCGGGCGACAAGGCCGCCCGAGGCATCGGCGATCGCGACATAGCGCGCGCGGCCGAGACTGCCCAAACCGGCGATGCGATGGACGAAACGCGGCGTACCGTCATGGAGCGGCAGGCTCGGTTGCAGGATCGCGCGAACCCGCGCCGGGGGCGTCGCCGTCCGCTGGCCGTTGAGCTTCGCCCAGAACCGGACCGGATCGCGTTCCTCGCCCAGCGCCATGGCGCGCAGTTCGGGGTGTTCTTCTTCGAGGACGAACGGCGCACCGCTGCCGCTTGTGATCGTCTCGCGATAGCCCTTGAGGATCGCCGCTGCCGCATCGCGGGGTTTGATCGACAGCGTCTTGTCGCGGCCGGCGAGCAGCGCGCTGGTGGCCAGTCGCACCAGGTCGATCGCATAGGGCATGGTATCGGCTTCGTCGAAATCGTTGATGCCCCAGACCAGCCGGCCTTCGCTGTCGCGCCAGGTGCCGAAATTCTCGGCATGCAGATCGCCGACCGCGAGGAGTTTGGGCGCGGCAAGAAGTTCGGGACACGCTTCGGGCCAGATCGCAGCCCAACGATAAAACGTCGCGCGCATGAAGGGAAAAGCACCCTCGCGCATCCGCTGGTGCTTCAACGCCACGTCGGCCGCGACGAGGCCGATCCGCTTCTGCGCCCAGCTTTCGTAAGCGGCGGTCGCGGCGACGACGTTCATGCCGGTGCGACCGGCCGGCTCAATCGCACGCTCCGGCTCAAGGTGAAGGCGGCGCAACTCCGGCGCAATAAGCCCGGCAACAGGCGCGGAAACGGCAGATAAGCGGCGATCCGCAGGAGATACCAATAGGAGAACAGGCTGGCGCCCTCGCGGCGTTTCGCCCAAAGCCAGGCGCGCGTCACGCCCCGTCGCACCGTCCGCGTCACCATCGTCGGCGGTAGATCGTGCTCGGCCAGGAAATAGACGACGGTCAGGTTGGTGTCGTGCAGGAGCTGCGGCCCACCGTCGTTGAGGCGCAGGTCGGTGGATTGCGGATGAAGCACAACCGGAATGGACGTGGCGACGAAACCGCCGCGCGCCGCGAGCCGCAGAAGCAGCGAATAATCCTGCACGAAAACCCGCTCGTCGCTGCCGCCGACGGCGCGCGCATCGTTGACGCGGATGAGGCAATTGCTGGGGCCGAGATAACATTCCTTGAGCAGCCCTGGGAGCGCGTCTTCGATGCGGGCGCCGTCGGCGCCCGGGGGATCGTTGGCGGCGATCCGTGCGAGAGCTTCCTCGGCCGAGGCGTATGTGCCCGAGAGTCCGTAAGCGAGGACGGTGCCGGGATGATGATCGAGCGCCGCGCGCAGCCTTTCGGTCGCATCGGGCAGCAGGACATCGTCGCCGTCGACCAGCTTCACCAACGGATAGCGCGCTTCGGCGAGGCCACGATTGCTGGCCACGCTGGGGCCGGCATTGGCTTGGGCAATGATGCGCGCGTCGCCGAGGTCGGGGATCAGGCGCGCGAGTTCTGCGCCCGAACCGTCGGTCGATCCGTCATCGATGAAAATGAATTCGCGGGCGAAGTCGCCGCGCTGGGCCTTCAATCCGGCAATCACCTGCGGCAGGAAGGGACGCTTGTTGAAGACCGGGATAACGAAGCTGACGCCCGGGTTTTGGCTTATATCGACCATCGCCCGGGCGCAGCGTTCGGTCTAGTCGCGCTTCATCACGACGTTGCCCGACAATTCCTCGACGCTGGTGAGGCGGATGAGAAAGGCGGTGCCCTTCTTTTCGGGGTCGGGCTTGCGCTCGGCCTCGGGGATCAGCTCCCAGACCATGTCGCGATCGGCGGCGTTGGCGACGCTGGCATCGCCGTAGAAGCGGATCGCGCCGGCGCGGAAGGGGATCGAGCTCGCCTTGGCCGCGTTGCGGTAATAGACCGCGACATGCGGGTTTTCGGCGAGATGGTGGGCGGCGCTGCGGTTGCTGCGCTCCCAGAAGCAGAGCGTGTCGTCGTTGAAGACCACGATGCTGCCCTTCGGGCTGATCTGCGGGTGGCCGTCCTTGGTCGCCGTGCCGAGAAGGGCAGGCGTGCCGTCGGCCAGCGCTGAATTGAGCACGCTTCTGATGGCGTCGGTCATTTGGATCATGTGTCGATAGCTCCCTTTGTTTGGTGCCCTATGGGCTCCCCGATCGGCGGATAGAGTGCGGGATTTGGGGGCTTCCGGCAAGGGGTGGGCGCTTGATCGTGCCCGCGCCGCAGGCGACAATCCGCCGATGCAGACGATTTCGGTGCGATGCTGTGTGGTGGGCGGGGGCCCTGCCGGCGTGATGGTGGGGCTGCTCCTGGCGCGCTCCGGCGTCGATGTGGTGGTGCTCGAAAAGCACGCCGATTTCTTCCGCGATTTCCGCGGCGATACGATCCATCCCTCGACCCTCGAATTGATGCACGAACTCGGCAGTCTCGACGACCTGCTCAAATTGCCGCATCAGAAGGCGACCCATGTCGCGGCGCAGTTCGGCGAGGCGCGCACGATCATGGCCGATTTCGACGGGCTCAAACTGCGCTGTCCCTACATCGCCTTCATGCCGCAATGGGATTTCCTCAATTTTCTCGCCGGACGCGCGTCGCGCTATCCGACCTTCTCGATCAAGATGGAAGCCGAGGCGACGGACATCATCGAAGTCGACGGCCGGGTCGTCGGGGTGAAAGCGATCACGCCGCGCGGGCCGCTCGATGTGCGCGCCGATCTGGTGATCGCCGCTGATGGTCGTACCTCGCTTATTCGCGACAAGGCAGGGCTCGCCGTCGACGATCTCGGCGCGCCGATGGACGTGCTGTGGTTCGGTATCACCCGCATGCCGACCGATCCGGACGAGACGATGGGCCGTTTCGATGCCGGCCATATGCTGGTCGAGATCGACCGCCAGGATTACTGGCAATGCGGCTACGTCATTCCGAAGGGTTCGCTCGAAGCCTTGAGAAATCAGGGCCTGCCGGCATTCCGGGCCAATCTTGCCCGTCTGGCGCCGTTTCTCGCCGATCGGGTCAGCGAACTCGATAGCTGGGACAAGATCAAGCTGCTCTCGGTCCAGGTGAACCGGCTGCGGCAATGGCACCGGCCGGGGCTGCTCTGTATCGGCGATGCCGCCCATGCGATGTCGCCGGTGGGCGGGGTCGGTATCAACCTCGCGGTGCAGGATGCGGTTGCCGCGGCCAATCTTCTTGCCGCGCCGCTGCGGGCGCGGGTTGTGACGGCGCGCGATCTTGCCGCCGTGCAGCGGCGCCGCCTGTTCCCCGCGCGGGTGACACAGTCTTTGCAATTGGCGATCCAGAACCGGGTGTTGAAACCGGTGTTGGCGGGAACCGGGCCGATCAAGCCGCCCTTCTTCTTCCACCTGCTGCGCTGGTTTCCCGCTCTGCGTGGCCTGACCGCGCGGCTGATCGGCGTCGGTGTGCGGCCCGAGCATATCCGCGCGTTGCCCTACTGGCCCGAGAAGGGTTGAAGCCCCGCACCCTCTATAATAAAAGGCTTTATGGCAAAGCCTCCCGCCCGCAAGCGCCGCAAGGCGAAACCCGCACCGCGCCCGCGCGCGGTAAAACCTGCCGTTCAAATCGACGACGGCGCTGCGTTCTGCCGCGCGGTCGAAGCGGCCACGCGGCGCGGCAAGGTGCCGGTGCTCAGCGAAGTGAAGCTGCGCCGGATCCTGACCGCCGTGGTCAAGGCCTATGCCGCCCAGACCGAGGATGCGGGGCGCGAAATCCCGCCGTTTCTCGACAACTCGGTCACCGCGACCGAGGCCGTGGTGGCCGCCTGCGCGATCATCCGCGCGGTGGATCTCAATCTCTTCGACGTCGCGATGTGGTTTCGGCGCCCGGTCGCGGGTTGAGAGGATGAAAGCCGCCGAGTTCGATTACGCCCGCGCGGCCGATCTCGACGACGTATTCCGCCTGCTCGACGGCGCGCAGGGCGAAGCAAAGATCATCGCCGGCGGCCAGACCCTGGTGCCGCTGCTGGTCATGCGGCTGGCGCGACCGACGCTCGTCGTCGACATCAACGGCATTGCCGAATTGAGCGGCATCGCGGCTGACGAAACCGGCGTCACGTTCGGCGCCGCGACGCGCCAGATCGACGCGCTCGAAGCCGCGGGCGTCGCGCGCCATGCGCCGCTTTTGAAGAAAGCGCTCGCGCTGGTCGGCCATCCGCAAACCCGCAATCGCGGCACGATCGGCGGCAGCCTCGCCAACGCCGATCCGGCTGCCGAGATCGGCCTGATCGCGCGCACCCTCGATGCCGAGATCGAGGCGCGCTCCAGCGCGGGCGGGCGACAGATCGCGGCCGACGCCTTTTTCACCGGTGCGATGTCGACGGTGTTGTCGGCCGAGGAATGCCTGACCAAGGTTCGCTTTCCGGTCTGGCCGGGCCGGGTCGGCACCGGCTTTGAGGAAATGAGCAATCGCCGCAGCGATTTCGCGTTGGTTGCCGTCGCGTGTCAGGTGGCGATCGACAAGGCCGGCGTGTGCACGCGTATCGCGCTCGGCGTCGGCGGCGCCGAACCCGTGCCGGTGCGCGCGTCGGATGCCGAGAAACGCCTGATCGGCACGCGTCTGGAGTCTGCCGACATCAATGCTGCGCTGAACACGCTGGCGGAAACCCTCGATCCGCTGTCGGACGTTCACGCCTCGGCGGATTATCGCCGCCGCGTCGCGGTGCATCTGGCCGCGCGCACCATCGCATCGGCGCGCGACGAGGCAAGGGCGTAATGTCCAGCCACGCGATCACCGTGACGATCAATGGCCGGGTTTATCGCGCGACGGTTCCGGCACGCATGACGCTGGTCGATTTTCTGCGCGACGAATTGCGTCTCACCGGCACGCATGTTGGTTGCGAGCATGGTGTGTGCGGCGCCTGCTCGATCATGTTCGAAGGGCGGCCGATCCGTTCCTGCCTGATGTTCGCGGCGCAGGCCGATGGCGCGTCGATCACCACGGTCGAAGGCCTGGCGCCCGAGCCGGGCGGACTGAGCGTGCTGCAGGACAGTTTCTGGGAAACCCATGCGCTGCAATGCGGCTACTGCACGCCCGGCATGCTGATCGCGGCGCATGCCTTGCTGATGCGGATACCCAATCCAACCGACGAGGAAATTCGCGAGGCGATCAGTGGCAATCTCTGCCGCTGTACCGGTTACAAACAGATCGTTGACGCGGTGAAGCTCGCGGCCGAACGCCTGAGCGGCAAGAACCAAAATGGCTGAAGCGAAGTTCCGCTATATCGCCACAAAACGCCGTCCGAAGGAGGATCGGCGGTTTCTCGCCGGCGCCGCGCAATTCGTCGCGGATATCAATCTGCAAGGCATGCTGCATGCCGCGCTGGTGGCGAGCCCCTATTCCTTCGCGCGCATCAAGAGCATCGATGCCAAGGTGGCGCTGGCTCTGCCGGGCGTTCATGCGGTGGTGACCGGGGCGGAGCTCGCCGCGGCGACCGAGCCGATGATGAGCGGCCTCGATGCGCCGAAACTCTTTCGCTGGCCGATGGCGCATCAGATGGCGCGCTATGCCGGCGAGTGGGTGGCCGTCGTCGTCGCCGATACGCGTGCGATCGCCGAGGACGCCGCCGAACTGGTCGAGGTCGATTACGAGCCACTGACCCCGGTGACCGATCCCGAAGCGGCGCTCGATCCGGCATCGCCGGCGATCCATCCCGAGCACGGCTCGAACATCCTGTTCCGCAAAAAATGGACATGGGGTCCCGTCGCCGAGGATTTCGCCGGCGCCGATCGGCGCCTCGCGTTTCGCGCGCGCTGGCATCGCAGCTCGACCGTACCGATCGAAACCTTCGGCGTGGTGGCGAGCTGGGATCACGCGCGACAGCTCCTCGATGTCTGGGCCTCGATCCAGATGCCGAAATATCCCGATCAACTGGCGCGCGCGTTGCGCCTGCCGGGCAATGGCGTGCGGGTCCATTTCGATGTCGATGTCGGTGGCTCCTATGGCGTCAAACGCGGCCTCAAGCATTCGATCCTCGCCGGGTTTCTCGCGCGCAAGCTCGATGCGCCGGTGCGCCTGATCGAAGACCGGCTCGACAACATGCGCGGCGGCGACGCACAGGGGCCGGATCGCATCTTCGACATGGAAGTGGCGTTCACCAACGCGGGCGTCATCCGCGCGCTGAAAATCCGCGCGCTCGACGATTGCGGTGCCCATGCCGGCCGCGCGCCGCTGCAATTGGGCAAGCCGGTTGGCGCGATCTGCGGGCCTTATCGCGTCAACAGCGTCGAGTACGAAGCGATCAGCGTCACCACCAACAAGACGCCGCAAGAAGCGGTGCGCGGCTTTGGCCAGGCACCGACCAATTTCGCCTTGGAGAACGCGGTCGATCGCGTGGCATCGGCGCTCGGCATGGACCGGATCGCGCTGCGGCGCCTGAACCTTATCCGCGCCGACGAATTCCCGTACACGATCCCGTCGGGTAGCGCCTATGACAGCGGCGATTATCACGCCGTACTCGATAAGGCCTTGGCCGCCGGACCTTACGACGCGCTGATCGTGCGGCGCGATGCGGCCCGTGCCGCCGGCAAGCTCGCCGGCATCGGCGTGGTCACGTGCCTCGAACCGTCGGGCGGCAATTCCTCGTTCGAGCCGCTGTTCAATCCGAAGAATGACACGACGACCTGGATGGAGGCGTGCAGCATCAAAGTCGATGCGGCGGGCTCGATCACCGTGTCGATGAATACGACCTCGTCGGGCCAGGGCCACGAGACCTTGGCGTCGACCGTGGTCGGCGAAGTCCTGGAGCGCGATCCCGAAACCATCCGTGTGGTGCGCGCCGACTCATTGTCGGCGCTGCCTTCGAACAGCCCGGTCGGCAGCCGCATGGCGATCATGCTGGGCGGCGCGGCAGCAGGTGCGGCCAAGAAGATCAAAGAGACGGCAGCGGCGATTGCCGCCAAGAAGCTCGGCGTCGCGCCGGCTGAGATCGATTATGCCGATGGCGTGTTTTCGGTGCGCGGTGAGCCCGGCAAGAAGCTCACCTGGCAAGCGGTCTGTGAAACCGCGCATCGCCGGTTCCACGAATTGCCGGACGGGATGGAGCCGGGGTTGCAGGCGTTTCACGTTCTCGAAGTGCCGACCGGCGGGACTCTGCCGACGGCGGATGGACGGGTGCAGATGTATCCCTGCTATTCGTTCGAAAGCCACGTCGTTTATGCCGAGGTGGATCGCGTGACGGGTCAGGTCACGCTCGGCCGCTACGTCGTCGGCCACGATTGCGGGACGATGATCAATCCCGACATCGTGCATGGCATGACCTATGGCGGTGTCGCCCATGGCATCGGCGCGGCGCTTTACGAGCGGTTCCGCTATGATGACCAGGGCCAGTTGTTGAGCGGCACGTTCATGGATTATCTCATTCCCTCGTCGCACGAAGTGCCGGATATCGCCATCGTCGATCATTGCACGCCGTCGCCGCTGACCGCCTTCGGCCAGAAGGGTTCGGGCGAGGCGGGTTATCTCGGCGGGCCGGCGGCGATATCCTGCGCCGTCAACGACGCGTTGGCGCCTTTGGGAATTTTCCTGGCCGAACTGCCGATGACACCCGGCCTACTCGGCGATCTGATCGCGACAAAGCAAAAATAGGAGGTCGTTTTGATTATCGATACCCATGGCCATTTCGTGCCGGCCTCGTTCCTCGACGGGTTGGCGACACAGCGCCGCCTGTTTCCCTCGGTCAAGATCATCAACGAGAAGCCCGGCATGCGCTTCATCTTCGGCGGCGCGCCGCCGTCGCGGCCGGTGGGTGCGCTGCTCCACGATCTCGACAAGCGCAAGGAATGGCTCGGCAAGGCGCGGATCGACACGCAGATGGTCGGCTCGTGGCTCGACATTTTCGGTTACGAATTGCCGCCGGAAGAGGGCGCCGATTGGTGCCGCTTCATGAACGAGGCGATGCTCAACGACATCAAACCGCTGCCCGCTTTGGCGCCGCTCGCCTGCGTGCCGCTGCAAAGCGGCAAGCTCGCGGCCCAGGTGCTCGAGGAGGCATTGGCCAAGGGCTTCCACGGCGCGATGATCGGAACCCAGCCCAAGGGCCAGCTCGGCAAGCTCGACGATCCCGATCTCAACCCATTCTGGGAGGCCTGCTCGGCGCACAAGGTCACGCTCTTCGTCCATCCGATGTTCGTCTGCGGCGACGACCGGGTGAACGATTTCGACCTGATGAACGCGGTCGGCCGCGTTTCCGACACGTCGATCGCGCTGGCCCGCCTGCTCTTCGCCGGGCATCTCACGCGCTATCCCGGCATGAACCTGATCATCTCGCATGGCGGCGCGGCATTGCCCTTCGCTTTGGGCCGGTTCAAGCGCAACAACGCGATCCACAAGGGCGAATATGCCGACGCCGAAACCGAGTTCCGCCGGCTCTATTTCGATTCGGTTTTGTTCGAGCCGCGTGCACTGCGCTACCTGTGCGACGTGGCCGGCGGCGACAAGGTCTGCCTCGGCTCGGATTACCCGTTCCCGATCGGCGATCCCGATCCGGTCAAGCTGATCGAAGAGACGCAACTGACCTCGGGCGAGCGCAGCGCGATCCTCGGCGAGACGGCGGCACGGCTCTTCCATATCGATTGCAGTTGCGGGGCGGCGCCGTGACCGCTGGGCGCGGCTATCCCGATCTCCACGATCATCTCGCGACGCTGAAAGAGAAGGGACTGCTCGTCACCATCGACGCGAAGATCGATAAGGATTCCGAGCTTCATCCTTTGGTGCGCTGGGAATTCGTCGGCGGCCTGCCTGAATCCGAACGCAAGGCGTTTCTCTTCACCAACATCGTCGATGGGCGCGGACGCGCCTATTCGATGCCGGTGGTGGTGGGGGCCATCGCCGCTAATCGCGCGATCTATTCGGTCGGCATGGGGGCGGAGGTCGACAAGATCGAGGCGAAATGGGAACACGCCATCGCCCATCCGATCGACCCGCGCATCGTCAACGACGCACCCTGTCATGAGGTCATTCACGAAGGCGCCGATCTGCAGGGCGAGGGCAAGGGCCTCGACGCCCTGCCGATCCCGATTTCGACGCCGGGTTTCGACAGCGCACCGACGCTCACCGCGACCAACGTCATCACCCGCGATCCCGATACCGGCATCCAGAACATGGGGACCTATCGCGCGGCACTGAAAGCGCCCGACCGTCTGGTGGTTCGCATGGCGACGCGGGTCGGCGGTGCCGGCGGCTATCAGCATTATCTCAAGCACCAGAAACGCGGCGACAAGACGATGCCTTGCGCGATCGTACTCGGCTGTCCGCCCTATGTCGCCTTCATGGGGCCGCAGAAACTGCCGATCGATCTCGACGAATTCAAGGTGGCGGGCGGTCTCGCCGGCGCGCCGATCAACGTGGTGCGCGCGCGTACCGTTGATCTGATGGTGCCGGCCGAAGCCGAGGTGGTGATCGAAGGCCTGATCGACACCGAATATGTCGAGCCCGAAGCGCCGTTCGGCGAAAGCCACGGTCATATCGCGCTGGAGGAATACAACATGCCGATGCGGGTGACCGCGATCACCCATCGGCGCGACGCGGTCATCCCGTCCTATATCAGTCAGGTCGCGCCGTCTGAATCGAGCGTGATCAAGCGCGTCTCCTACGAGCCGCTGATTCTCACCCATCTGCGTGACACGCTCAGCATCAAGGGCGTCAAGCGCGTCAGCCTGCACGAGCCGCTGACCGGGCTTCTTCGTGTGACGGTCGTCACAGTCGAGAAGGGTACGCCGCGCACCGAGATCTGGCGCGCGCTCAACGGCGCGGCCTTCTTCAAGGGCGACATGGGCAAGATCTGCATCGCGGTGAACGACGATATCGATCCCGACAACGCCGATGCGATTCTCTGGGCGATGGCCTATCGCATGAACCCGTCCGAGGACGTACAGACGGTTCTGCATCGCGGCCAGGGCCACGGGCCGAAACGCGAATCCGACAATGACGAGGATTCGACGCTGCTGATGGACGCGACGATGAAAGGCGATCTGCCGCCGCTCGCCCTGCCGACGCGCGAATACATGGAACGCGCCAAGGCGATCTGGGAAAAACTCGGCCTGCCGGCGCTGCGCCCGCAAGCGCCGTGGTTCGGTTATTCGCTCGGCGACTGGCTGCCGCAATGGGATGAGGCGGCGAAGCGCGCCGCAACCGGCCGCTATCTCGAAAACGGCCGCATCAGCGATCAGCAGAAGCGCAAGGGCGTGAAGCCGGAAACCAAGTTCCGGCCCGACAAGATGCTGGATTAATTATCGAGGCTTAAAAGCCCTCTCCGCGCTTGCGGGGAGAGGGAGGGGCCCGTTGCGGCAGCAACGGGAGGGTGAGGTGTCGTCGGACATCACCGAAGCCCACCTCACCCGCTCGCGATGCTCGCACCCTCTCCCCCCAATGGGCGGAGAGGGTTTGTTGCTTCTATTCTGCGGCTTGTTTCTTTGCGTTCTTGCCGATCACGCCGACGAGGCGCTCGGTCGGCATGATGTCGCCGAAGCTGCTGTAAAAGCCGGTCAGCGCGCGGTTGTGATCCTCGTCGCTATAGGCGGCGTTGCCGTCGGTCACCATCACGACCTTGTAGTTCAGCATCATCGCGTCGCGCGCCGTCGATTCGCAGCACACGCCGGTCACCGTGCCGGTGATCAGCACTGTGTCGATGCCGCGCGCCTTCAATACCTTGTCGAGTTCGGACGAGCCCTGGATGAAGGCCGAGAAGCGCCGCTTCTCGACGATCGGGTCGCCGTCCTTGACCTCAAGGCCCGACCATATTGCGTGGCCCTTGCTGCCTTTGGTCAGGGCCGCGCTGCGCTTGGCGCCGTTGGTTTGTGTCGACAGGCGGTAATAGGTCGACCACTCGCTGTCGATGTCCTTGTCATAAGTCGTGACGATCCACACCACGGTGCCGCCGGCCTGACGAAGCGCGCTGGCAATCGTGTTGATGTTCGGGACGATCTCCGGTGCTGCCTTGACCTCGGCGAAGGCAACGCCCGGCAGCATGAAGGCGTTCTGCATGTCGACGACGATCAGCGCGGTGCGCGCCGGGTCGAGATCGTCATAGACATGTTCCTTGCCGCGGCGCGCGGTGACGCGATCGATCACGGTTTGCGGAATGGCGACCTTATGCATGACGGCCTCCTGGCTGGGGTTGTCCCCATTATGCGGGCGCCGGCGGCCGGGCATCAAGCGCGGCCTTGCGGGGCTTCCGGGCGGTCTTTATCGTCGCCCGCAATCAGGGAGGAATGGAATGCAAGAAACCACGGCGGAGGCGAACGGAACGAAGCTCCGCATTCTCGAAGGCGGCGAGGGTGCACCTGTCCTGTTTCTCCATGGTGCCGGCGGCGTGGCCTGGTATCCGTTGCTCGAGCTTTTGGCGCAAAAGCATCGCGTCATCGTGCCCGAGCATCCCGGTTTCGGCCGCTCTCAAATTCCCGAATGGATGATGACGGTCGGGGACCTCGCCTTCTTCTATCTCGATCTGCTGAAGGTGCTCGACCTCCAGGACGTGCATCTGGTCGGTCATTCGCTCGGCGGCTGGACCGCAGCGGAGATCGCGATCCGCGACACCGCGCGGTTGAAGACCGTCAGCCTGCTGGCGCCGGCGGGCGTCGCTTCACCCGAGGTGCCGTTCGGTGACATTTTCCTGTGGTCGCCCGAGGAACATGCGCGGCACAGTTTCTTCGACAAGAAACTGGTCGAGGCGCGGCTGAAATATCTGGCCGCGCTGGATATCGACGTGACGCTGCAAAACCGCGCCGCTTCGGCGCGCCTCGCGTGGAATCCGCGACTGCGCAACCCACAGCTACCCTATTGGCTCCATCGCATCGACAAGCCGACGCTGTTCGTCTGGGGCAAGGAAGACGAAATCTGCCCGCTCGCCTGCGCCGCGCCGTTCATGAAGCCGATCGAGGGTGCGACGCTCGAGGTGTTGTCCGAAACCGGCCACGGGATTCATAGTGAGCGGCCCGAGAAGGTCGCGGCATTGCTCGAAACGCATTTCGCGAGGATTAGCGAAACCTCGCGCGCTTCCCTCCCCCCTTGAGGGCGAGGGTTTAGTATTTACTGATCGTTCTTGATCGAATCGGCCGCGAGTTGCACGACGTCGGGTGGCGAGCGATAGACCTCCTCGACGAGCTTTTGCACGTCCTCACCCGAGACCGGCCGGACTTCGAGATCGGTCTGCTTGGCGTCGGCGAGGAAGGCGGGATCCTTCATCGTCGCATCGAACGCGGCGCGTAGCGCGCGCTGGCGATCGAGCGGCAGGCCCGGCGGCGCCGCATAGGGGCGCGCCATGCTTTGGCGGCCGAAGATCAGCTTCAGCGCCGCGACCTGTTTTGGATCGCTCGTCTCTTCCATGATCAGCGGGACGTTGGGCAGGTCTTCGTGCTTGTTAAGGGAAAGCTGGATCGGCACCACGATCTGTTTGGTGTCATAGAGCGGGCGGTTGCGGCTCATCAGGCTCGACCACGACCAGCCGCAGCGTCCGTTGACCTCGCCGCGCTCGAGGGCGAGCGCGACGTCCTCGCCGCCGGGATAGCCGGTCGCGAGCTTCATCTTCATATGAAACATGTTGCGCAGGACGAGGGGGAACACGTCGGTGTCGGAGCCCGAACCGGTGCCGCCGACGGTATAGCTCTTGGTCAGCATGTCCTGCCACGAGGCGACGCCCGAATCGCTGCGGAAGGCGCAGACGCTGACCTCGTTGGTGATGCTGCCGACCCACAGAAGTTTCTGCGCGTCGAACTCGATGCCGGTCTTGTCGAAGAGCGGCTGCATGGCGAGGCCGCGCGCGAAGGTGGCGATCACCGTGCCGTCCTTCGGCGCGAGGTTGTAGAGGAAGTTCACTGCCTTGAGGCTGCCGGCACCCGGCATGTTCTGCGGAATGACGGTCGGATTGCCGGGAATGTGGTCGCCCAGGTGGCGCGCCAGCACGCGGGCATAGATGTCGTAGCCGCCGCCCGCGCTGTAGCCGATGTTGATGGTGACGGTGCGGCCTTTGTAGAACGAGGCGACATCGTCGGCCGCGAGCGCCGGTGCGGTGCTGGCGAAGAGCGGGGCCAATGCCGCGATGACAACCAATCGCTTCATCTCAGAACCCCGGCGCGTTTTCGAGCTGGTCGAGCCAGTCGAAACCCATCTCGCGCACGATCCGGTTGCTGGCGACGATGAGCCGTGCCTCGTCCTTCGGATCGGCGTTGAAATGCTGGTGGATGGTGAAGGGCGGCAGATAGATGAAATCCCCGCGCTGCCATTCATAGCGCTTGGGCTTGGCTTCCCATTCCCACACGAACTTGTCGATGCAGTCGAATTTCAAATCCCAGTGCAGGTCGTAGCCGGTGCCCTCGGCGATGAAGATCACCTCTTCCCACATGTGGCGATGCTTGCCCGACTGCCCGCCGCCGGGGAGGAACTGCATATAGGCCTCGATGCAGCATTCGCGGGTGTTGAGCTTCTCGTGACAGAGATGCTTGAGCAGTCCGTCGGGCGAATTCTCGAACGGCATGTCCTCGGCATGAACGACGTTGAGCATGCCCTCGTATGCTTTTCGGAACTCGGCCGATTGCTGGATCATCTCGCTGCGGAAATTGCAGGTCTCGGCGCCGATATGCGCGGCATCGCGTTCGTTGACGGGTTTCATCGCGGATTCCTTCAGAGGTCGGCCGGCGGTTGCCAGTTTTCGTGACCCTTCAACGGCTCGGTCGGTGGATAGGTCACGATTTTCTGGAACAGCAGGTGCATGAACAGGAAGAGCGGCTTCGCCTTCATCACGAGAAGCACCGCCTCATTGTCGGGATCGTCGTTGAAATGCTGATGAACGCAGCCGTTTTCGACGATCATCACGTCGCCGGCGTTCCACGGAATCGTGCGGCCGTCATGGACGTCGTGGCCGCGGCCTTTGAGGACATAGAACACCGCGCTGTTCATGTGCCCATGCTTCTGGCCGTAAGCGCCGGGACCATAAGCCTCGATATGCGTCTCGATCGATTGCGCGACCATCGCGTGCTGCGGGTTGATGACCTGCTTGCCGTACTGGCCGGGTCCGCCCTTCCATGGGATGTTGCGCGAGTTATAGACGCGCGGCTGATCGAGCAATTGCTTGTAGAGATGGCTGTAGGTGCCGGACAATTCGCGCACGAAAATGCGCTTTTTGTCCCACCGCTCCCAGATGACTTCTTTCTTTTCTTCGTCGGGTTGGTTGTGGCCGGGGCCGGGCGGCTTGCGGTCGTAAAGATCGGTCATTCTTGGCCCTCGTCCCTATTCCGATGCGCGGGTCGAGAATATCGGAGGCCCCGCGGGCTGACAATGCGGGGCGATTGACGGTATCGTGACGCAGAAGGAGAAGCCGCATGCCCACGCCCGTTAGACGGCCATTTCATTCGGTGCTGAAGGATTTTCGCGCCGGCACTGACAGCCCGAGCGCGTTCCTCGACCGCTGCCTCGCGACGCTCGACGCGATCGAGCCGCAGGTGATGGCGTTCGTCCATTACGACGCCGCGGCCGCACGGGCAGCCGCGGCGCAATCCACCGCGCGCTGGCGTGCCGGACAACCGCTATCGCCGATCGACGGCATGCCGGTCGGCATCAAGGACATCATCGAGACCTACGATTTTCCGACCGAGATGGGTTCGGCCTATTTCAAAGGCTGGCGCTCGAACCGCGATGCGGCTTCGGTCGAGGGGTTACGTGAAGCGGGCGCCGTCATTCTCGGCAAGACGGTCACCACCGAATTCGCTACCGCCCCGCCGGGGCCGACACGCAATCCCTGGGACACGAACCGCACACCGGGCGGCTCATCGAGCGGCTCGGCCGCGGCGGCGGGAAGCGGCATGATCGTGGTGGGGCTGGGCACGCAGGTGCTCGGTTCGATCCTGCGCCCGGCCAGTTTCTGCGGCTGTGTCGGCTTCAAGCCCAGCCTCGGTGCGGTCAATCGCGGCGGCAGCCATGACGGCCTCAGCCAAAGTGTTCACGGCGCGCTGGCGGCCAGTATCGAAGACGCCTGGATCATGCTGCGTGAGATCGTCGACCGCGTCGGCGGCGATCCGGGCTATGGCGGCTTGATCGGGCCGAGCGAGCCACCAGCAGCCATGAAGCCGAAGCGCCTGGCGGTGATCGAAAGTCCCGGCTGGCCGAAAGTCGCGCCCGATGCGATTGCCGTTTTCGAGAACGCGGTCGATCGTCTCGGCAAGGCCGGTGTCACGATCATTCGGCGTCGCGCGCATGCCGGGCTCGACAAGGTGGAGCATTCGCTCGATCGCACCATGCCCGTGTCGCAAGCGATCAACGGCTGGGAAAGCAGCTGGGCGCTCAAATCCTACCGCGCGCGCGACCCGTCGAAGCTCTCGCAATTCTCGCTCGACCGTCTGGCCGAGGCCGAGACAATGACGTTGGCGTTTTTCCGCGAGCGTCTGGCCGAACGCGAGGCGATCCGCGCACTCTACGCCACGCTCAAATCCGAGTGCGATGCGACCATCACGCTGGCGGCGACCGGTCCAGCGCCAACGGGCATGGGCACCGGCGATCCAGCCTGTGTCGTCGCGGGTTCGTGTCTCGGCGTGCCGGTGATCTCGTTGCCCGTGCTCGAAGTCGAGGGGCTGCCGGTCGGGGTGCAGCTCATGGGCTTTCTCGATGCCGATGCCGCGCTTATCGCGACGGCGCGCTGGGTACAGGACACGCTCGCCGCAAACTGACCGCCGCGACAAAAAAGTCCCTCTCCCCGTGAAGGGAGAGGGACTGAAATGCCTGTCGGTCGTGGTGTCAGACCGATTCGGTTTCTTCCTCGTTGGTCACCATTAGATGGTGGGTGCGCGGATAGAACACCGTGACCCCGCTGGTGAAACGACAGAAGGCGAAACCGGTGACGTCGTGGCCGGTGCGTGTCGTGTAGGTCTCGCCGATCCCCGTTGCGATGACGCCTTCGTCGGTCAGGACGGTGACGTCGGTGCCCATCTGGTTGAGGACGACGATGTCGCCGCCTTCATCCGGCATGAGTTCCTTCAGAGCCAGGGTAAGGGTCTGGCCCGAAGGCGCGTCGTGAGATGCAGTGCTGAGGCTGAAGATTCGTGTGGTCATGGCGTTCCCCGCTTTCCTTCCCTGGTGTTCAAGCGTGTTGAACATGGCCGGCTTGCGCGACGGCGTTTTCGACATAGACATGGACCGTCGTCGGTCCGCTGCCGCCGACGCCGGTGGCGACCGCGGTGTACTCCGTGTACCCCACCATCTGCGCGTTGTTGGTGAGATTGGCGCCGACCGGAACCGTGGCACCCGAGCCCGAACCGCCGGCAATCGCATTGGTCGTGGTCTGATTGCTTGTCGTAATCGGGCCGCTGACCGCTTGCCAGGTTCCGCTCGCATCGCTGAGCTTCACGAAATCGCTGCTGTTGCCCAGGATCCACAACGTATCGGCACCGCCATTGGCCAGGGCGCCGGGCGAACCGATCAGGATGTTGTTGGTGTTGGCCGCAGTCAGGGCGAGCACGTCGTTGGCGGTCAGCGTGACCGTGTTGGCGGCTTGCACGCCGCCATTCGTGTTGGCCGCCGAATATGCGTCGGTGAGATCGATCACCTCTAAGCCCTTGAACTGGTAGCCGCCGGCTGTCGTGATCGTGTCGCCGGCACCGTTGATGCTGCCGCCCGCGAAATCGAGCGTCATGTTCGCGATGTTGTCGAGCCGCAACGTGTCGAAGCCGAGGCCGCCATCGTAGGTCACGCCGCCGGCGCTTGCGTTGTCCCACACCAGCGTGTCGCTGCCCGTGCCGCCCTGGATCAGCGTCGCCGACGAGGATTGCAGGTTGATGAGACCGACATCCGGGTTCGTCGTCGCATCCGTCGCGAAGGTCACGGCGTTGTTGTTGTAGAGAGAACCGTAGGTGAAGGTGTCGCCGCTCGCCGTGTGGGTGTAGGTGCTGAGCGCGGTCAGATCGACGCCGGTGCCCGAGACGGTGCCGGTCGACGACGAGGCGAAGATGCCGGACGACGAGCCGGTGTCGCCGGGATCGCCGAACGCGCTCAGGTTCGGATCGATCATGCCGTCGATCGTATGGCCAGCGCCCGCGGCGATGCCGCCGGCCGTCAGCGTTTCGCCCGCGAAGGTGAAGCTCGGAATCGTCACCGTCTGGTCGGTCAGGTTGGTCACGGTGAGGAAACCCGGATCGAGGGGCTGGAACGTCGTTTCGTGATTGGTGTCGCTGCCGAGCGCGAAGGTCATCGTGCCGGCCGCGACATTGACCAGTTGCGAGAACGAGTGAGCCGGATTGATCGCGTCGGTATAGGTGACCAGGAGCTGTTCGGTCGCCGGCGGGGTCGGCACGCCACCGAAGACGACGCCGGCGGCATGGCCGTCGGTGACCGTCGCCACGGTCGCGCCGTAGGTGAAGAGCACGAGCGAGGTCGGATCGCTCGGGCTGCCGTAGTTATGCGTTCCGTCGGTGCTCTGGATATAGAACGTGTCTTCGAGCGGGGTCGAATACGGATCGACCGAGAAGAAGTTGTGACTCGAGAAGCCCTGTGACAGCGCGTCGGAGCCGAGGATCGGCACGATGTTGGTCTGTGTATTGGCGCTGAGCGTGTAGGAGTAGTCGCCCGCCGTGTTCATCGCCAGGCCGCCCCAGAAACCAGCCAGCGGCGTGACGCCGGTGGTGTCGCCGGGGGAGGTGCCGGGCGTGCCGCTGACGTAGTTGAGGTTGCTGGCCTCGGCGAAGAATGCCGTAACGCTCAGTCCGGTCGGCGGCGTGAACGCCTCAGCGAAGTAATTGTGCGTGCCGAAGGTTCCCAGCGAGGTGGTGTTGGGCCAGCTTTGCGTCTGCACGTCTTCGACCAGGAAGAGGTGCGGGGGCGGCGGCGGCGGCGGCGGCGGCGGCGGCGGGGGAGGTGGCGGCGGGGGCGGCGGAGATGAGGGCGGGCCGGGCGGCGTGCCCGGCGGAGGCGGGAAGCCGCCATTGCCCGGGGGCGGGAACTGCACGCTCGTGCCGAAGCCTTCGGGCGCCAGAGGCCCGAGCGAGTTCAGGCCGTTACCGAGGCCGTTGAGCTCGAACGGCGTGGTGACCGGATGGGCGCCGATCGCCGTCGGGCCCGCGGCCGGATTGATGTCCTCGGGACCGGCGGAGGGGTTGATGTCTTCGGGGCCGGCGGACGGATTGATCTCGGGGATCTTTTGGTCCGATGGAATCTTCCCGTCCGGCCCGGCGGTCGGATTGAGGTCGGGCACCGCCTGCAGCAATTCGCACGGATTGATGATCGTGCCGTCGGGCAACTGCAGCGAGGTCAGCAGCGGCACGCCGTGATCCGACACGTGATGCAGAACCAGCGTACCGCCATCGGCGAAGGTCAGGGTGAGGTCGTCGCCGTGGCGCGTCGCGGTGGCGTCGAGCGGATTGAAGTCGAAGCTGAGCGACTGGTTGGGCGTCAGCGTGATGTCGACGCGCTGGCCGGCCGCCGGCTCGTGAACCACCATGAGCGCGCCGTTGAGCGTGGCCGCGGCGGGCGTGCAGGCAACTTCGGCGTGCGGCGTTGGTGCGTGCGGCGCGACATGCGGCGTGGCGACGTGGCGCGGCGGAGCGCCATGCGATGCCGGTCCCGCGGTCGGATTGATGTCGAAGATCGAGCCGCGGAGGGCCGGCGCGTCGTTGAGGTGAGTCGGGGTGTTATTGGTGTCGGCCATGATCAATTACCCTGCAAAACGGTTGCGTTGGTATGGATGAGGTTCGCCACGTCGCGGTACGGCGCTTGCGGTTTCACCAGACGGCGCTTGCGGCGGCGGTAGAACGCGACGCCAAGCAGGCCGGTGCCGAACACCGCGAACGATCCCGGCTCCGGCACGCTGGTCGTGCCGCTGAGTTGGAGGAAGGTCGGGTAAGCCGACAGCGCGAAGATCGCGGTGTCGCCCGGCGGCAAGCCGAGGCCGGTGAAGATCAGATCGCCGTAGTTGTTCAGCGTGACCGACAGTCCGGCGAACGGATTGCCAGGGTCGTTGGGGATGACCGTGACCTGCGATCCGGCGATCTGCAGGATGGCCCCGTTTTGGGTGCTCGAGCAGCTCAACGATACGGAGGGCGCGAAACTGCCCGCGCACAGATTCTCGTTCGCCTGCAGATTGAGGATTGTCTGGCCGGGTGTACCGCCGACGTAAAGGTCGGAGATGTTGAACCCGGTATTGTTGGTGATCCCGATCAGCACATAGCCGCTGTTGTTATAGGCGCCGGACTGCGGCGAGCCGTTGGGCGGGAAACTCGGGGTGATGACGAAGTTCAGGCCCGATTGAGTGACGGTCAGGACTTCGCTGCAGTCGCTGATGGCGTATCCGCCGGACCCGTTATTCGTCGGGGTGAAGGCTGGACAGGTGATTGCTTGTGCCGGCGTGGGCGCGACCGTCAGCAATCCAGCGGTCAGGATCGTGAGGGCCGTGGCGCCAAATGCCAGACGGGCCAGAAACGCGAACATAGTGCCTCCTTCGGTGGGCGGAGAGCATTCTGCTCGTTAACCAAGATTGGGTTCTGGGTTAACCATATACGCCTGTGGTTTTCCGAAGTAAAGGATAAATTAACTATAAATTTCAAGAATATAGAGTTAATCAGTATTAATAAACGTCGTGAATAATTACAGATGTAAAAGAAGATTACACTTAGTATTAAGAAAGCTATTCTTTAGAAACACTTATATTTTTGGCCGGTTCAGCGCTTAGCGTTGTGAATAAGGTAAGAAGCGAAGTCCACCGGCTTCAGCTTCAGTTCCTCGCGCTCGCCGCCGCCTTCGAGTGCGCGGCCGACGATGATGTGACTTTCGACGTGGCGTGGATCGACCTTGAACAGGCCGCGTGCGTCGCGGATGCGCGGGTAGTAGCGGGGATCGAGCGCGGTTTCGCGCTTGGCCAGCCGCTCGAGCACCGCGTCTTCATCGAGACCCTCGATCGGTTCTTTCTTGACGATGGACCAGTCGGTCTCGCCGGCCCAGCCTTGGGCGACGAGATCCTTGATCGGATCGGACGCGACGCCGACTTTGAAGACGTTCTTGCTCACACCGACATCGGCGGCCCATTTGGAAAATTTGACGCTGCGCGCCACGTAGATCACGTCCATGCTTTTCCCCGCATCGCCTTCGGCCATCGTCTGGCGTTGATTTCCAGTTTCCTTCATAAGCACGCGGCAGGGCAAGGCCGGGTGGCGCGATGACGCTGAGGTGGATGGCAAGGGGATTTTCGCGCGCGGCGATCGCGGTGATGCTCGGTGCCGTCGTCGTCCTGCCGTCGCTCGTCGAAGCCAGGACGCTGCGCTGGGCCAGCGATCAGGATCTCTATTCGCTCGACCCCTATGCGCGGCAAGAGACGTTTCTCCTGTCGTTCGTGTCCAACATCTACGAGCCTTTGGTGCGGCGCGACCGCAATCTGCAGCTCGAGCCGGCCCTGGCCGTGCGGTGGTTCGCCGAGGAACCGACACGATGGCGCTTCGAACTGCGGCACGACGTGCGGTTCCAGGGCGGGGAGGCGTTCACTGCCGACGATGTCGTGTTTTCGTTCGCGCGCGTGCGCGATTCCAATCTCGCCAATGCGCTCGCCAGCATCGCCCGCGTGGTCAAGGTCGACGATTTCACCGTCGACATTCTCACCAACGAGCCTGACTCGATCCTGCCCGAAGAAATCACGGTGTGGGATATCATGAGCGCGCGATGGGCGACCGAGAACAACGCGGTCGATACGGCCAACACGCGCCAGACCGACAATAATTACGCGGCGCAGCACGCCAATGGGACTGGCCCGTTCATGGTCGCCGAGCGCAAGCCCGACAGCGAGACCGTTTTGGTACCCAACCCGCAATGGTGGGATAAGCCGCTGCACGATCTCGATCGCATCGTGTTCCGGCCGATGCCGGGCACCGCGTCGGTCAACGCGTTGCTCGCCGGCAATCTCGACGTGCTCTCGACCGTGCCGACCCAATCGGCCGATCGCATCGCCCGGTCATCGGTTGCCCATCTTGTACAAGGACCCGAGCTGCGCACCATCTTTCTCGGCTTCAACCTGGCGCGCGACGAGCTGATCGACAGCGATGTCAAAGGCCGCAATCCATTCCGCGACCGCCGCGTGCGTCAGGCCTTTGCGCAGGCGATCGACGAAGACAGGATCAAGGCGAAAGTGATGCGCGGCTTTGCCCGGCCCGCGGGTCTATTGGTTGGGCCCGGCATCAATGGGTATGACGCGGCGCTCGATACGCGACCGACGTTCGATCCCGGCACCGCCAAAGCCTTGCTCGCCGATTCAGGTTACCCGAACGGCTTTTCCCTCGGGATGGACTGTCCCAACGACCGCTACGTGAACGACGAGGCGATTTGCGATGCCGTCGTCGCGATGCTGGCGAAGATCGGCGTGAAAGTGAAACTCGATGCCGAAACCCGTGGCAAGGTTTTCGGCAAACTGTTGCTGCCCGACTATCGCTCGAGCCTCTTTCTTTTGGGTTGGTCGGCGCCCACCTATGACGCGCTCAATCCGTTGGTCAACCTTGCCGCCACGCGCAACCGCGACGCGCATCGGGGTGATGCGAATTTCACCGGTTATTCCAATCCGGCGCTCGACACGCTGCTTACCCGCATCGGCGAAGAGTTCGCGGTGCCGGAACGAACCGAGTTGCTCCACCAGGCACTGGCGATGGTGCGCGACGATCTGGCCTATCTGCCGCTTCATCAACAGCAACTCGTCTGGGCCGCGCGCAACAATGTCGAACTGGTGCAGCGCGCCGACGGCACGTTTCCGCTGCGCTACGTCGTCGTGAAGTAGTTTAGACGCCCTCGCCGATCAGCTTCTCGTAGGCCGGAATCGTCAGCCATTCGGGAAAGTGCTCCGCCGCGAGCAGATCGCGGAAGATATTGCCGGCGTCGTCATACCGGTTGCCGGCAGGCGCGCCGGCCTTGAGCGCTGTCAGCTCCTCGTCGAGGATGCCGTTGCACAGAGCGAGGTCGACCTTGCGCCCATCGTCCAGTTTCGCGCCGTGACGAATCCACTGCCAGACTTGCGCCCGGCTGATTTCGGCGGTGGCGGCGTCCTCCATCAGGTGATGCAGCGGAACGCAGCCGAGCCCCTTCAACCAGGCTTCGAGATAACCGATGCCGACACTGAGATTCGCGCGCAGGCCGCCTTCGGTGATCGTGCCTTCCGGTACCTTCAAGAGATCGGCGGCAACGACGTTCACGTCCTGGCGCTTGCGGGCGATCTGATTGGCCTCCGGCATCGCCTTGTCGAAGATTTCCTTGGCGATCGGAACCAGCCCGGGATGCGCCACCCATGTCCCGTCATGCCCGTCTGTCGCCTCGCGATTTTTGTCGGTGCGGACTTTCTGCATCGCGGCTTCGTTCGCCGCCTCGTCGTTGCGGATCGGAATCTGCGCCGCCATGCCGCCCATCGCGTGAACGTTGCGCCGGTGACAGGTCTTGATCAGCAGGGCGCTGTAGCTGCGTAGAAAATGCGCGGTCATCGTGACCTGGGCGCGATCCGGCATCATCACGGTGCCGTCTTCGGCGAATTTCTTGATGTAGCTGTAGATGTAGTCCCAGCGCCCGCAATTGAGACCCGACGAATGCTCCTTGAGCGCATGCAGGATCTCGTCCATCTCGAACGCGGCCATGATGGTCTCGATCAGCACCGTGGCCTTGATCGTCCCGCGCGGGATGCCGAGTACCCGCTGGCTTTCGATGAAGACGTCGTTCCACAGCTTGGCTTCGTGCCGGCTTTCCATCTTCGGCAGATAGAAATAGGGGCCGGTGCCGCGCGCGATCAGTTCCTTGGCGTTGTGGAAAAAATAGAGGGCGAAATCGAACAGCGCGCCGGACATTGGCTGGCCATCGACCAGAACATGCGCCTCGGGCAGGTGCCAGCCGCGCGGCCGGACCAACAAGGTCGCGATGGTCGGCTTCAATTCGTAATGCCGGTTCGTCGTCGGATCGTCATAGGTCACGCTGCGGCGGGCTGCGTCCATCAGGTTGATCTGACCCTCGATCAGATTGTCCCAGGTCGGCGTATTCGAATCCTCGAAATCCGCCATGAAGACGCTGGCGCCGGAATTGAGCGCGTTGATGACCATCTTGCGGTCGGTCGGTCCGGTGATCTCCACGCGGCGGTCGAGCAGGTCTTTGGGCAGGGGCCCAACCGTCCAGTCCGTGTCGCGGATCGCCTTTGTCTCGGCCGGGAAGTCGGGTCGCCAGCCGCCGTCGAGTTTGGTCTGCACGGCGGCGCGTTCGGCCAGCAGGCGTTTGCGCTCGGCGCCGAATTTGCGCTCGAGCGCCGCCGCGAAGGCGAGCGCCGCCGGGGTCAGAACGCGTTCATAACCGGGCTTCGATTTTGCCCGCAGTTCGACGCCGGGGGGTGCGATCTTCGTTGCTGCTTCGGTGATGGTGTCGGTCATGGGATCCTCCAGTCGGCGCTTCACAGACGGCCGTTAGCTACGGCCGGTTGAGCGCCCCCTCTGTCCCATGACCTGAAAGATTGACCGGCCTCGGTCGAAAGTCTCAGCGGCCGGCGTACCTCGTCGGTGAGACGCGTTGCCCGGATGGGATCTGCGTCTGCTTTCCAGAGTGCTGTGCCCGCACAGTCCTTTTGCCTGAGAGTTTCCGGGGCGGTTGCTCCTTCGGCGCCCGGTCGAAACCGGGTCTCTCCTGCACGGGCGTAAAGCGAAAAAACCCTAACATCGCGGCTGGCGAAAGAACAGCGCAAGTTGCGCGGCGTCGTGTGCGTGACGGATTTACCGTTTGCCATTGCTATCCCCCGCTTCACTGACTGATGTGAATCATCTCGCGCACCACCGGATAGGTCTGTGCGGCCCAGCGACGGCCACTGAACACCCCGTAATGGCCGACGCCGAATTGCATGTAATGCTTTTTCATGTAGGGCTTGATGCCGGTGCACAGATCCTGCGCCGCCAGGGTCTGCCCGATCGAGCAGATATCGTCACGCTCGCCTTCGACGGTGAGGAGAAAGGTGCGCTTGATCTTGCCGGGATCCACACGCCGACCGTGCCAGCGCATCTCGCCGCGCGGCAGATCGTGTTCCTGAAACACCGACCGGATGGTTTCGATGAAGAAGTCCGCAGACAAGTCCATCACAGCGAAATACTCGTCGTAGAATTTTCGCGCGGGTTCAGCCTTGTCGAATTCGCCACGGCTGAGCTGACCGTAAAGGTCCTGAAACGCTTTCACATGGCGATCGATGTTCATGCTCATGAAGGCGATCAATTGCACGAAGCCGGGATAGACCGAGCGGAACGCGCCGCCATAACGCCAGGGCACATGGCTGATCAACGAGGTGCGAAACCAATCGAGCGGATGCTCGGTCGCGAAGCTGTTGACCTTGGTCGGGTTGATGCGCGTATCGATCGGTCCGGCCATCAGGGTCATGCTGCGCGGCTGCGCCGGGTGGCCGTCCTCGGCCATGACGGCAGCGGCGACCAGGGTCGGCACCGAAGGCTGACAGATCGCGACGACATGACAGCCGGGGCCGATCACGGTCATGAACTCGATCAGATGATCGACGAACTCGTCGATCCCGAAGGCCCCTTTGCTGAGCGGCACGTCGCGCACGTTGTGCCAATCGGTGATGTAGACGTCGTGATCGGGCAACATCGTGCGTACCGTGTCGCGCAACAGGGTCGCGAAATGTCCCGACATCGGGGATACCACGAGCACCGGCGGTTGCGGCGTCTCGATCTGTTTCTCGAAATGCAGGAGCGTGCAAAAAGGAGTCTTGCACACCACCCGTTCGATGATCTCGACCTCGCGGTTGCCGACCAGCACCGAATTGAGGGCGAAAGGGGGACGCTTATGGGTGAGGCCGGAGCGCATGATGATTTCGCTCGCCGCCGCCATATTCCGCATCAGCGGGTCCGCCGAAGCACCATTCGTCGGCGCGTTCAACATGCCGGCGCCCATTTCGGCGAGCATGAGGAGGGGCATCTTGAGGTCGGCAAAGGCTTGATAGGCCTGATACATCATGGGAGGCACGACACTCCATTGCGACCACGTGGAGCGGCGCCGCGGCATTGCCACCGCACCGTCCCGGATAGCGATATGCAATATGTACACCAGCACGACGGTCGGCCCTTGTTGCCGCTTGGCACACGCTTTGCGTTCACAAAAGAGGCAGATGTCTTCAACAGAACGGTGAGGCGATGGCTCAAGCCATCCTGACGATCAGCAGCAAGAACTATTCGTCCTGGTCGATGCGGGGCTGGTTGCTCGCGCGTTTCTCGGGCTTGTCCTTTACCGAACAGGCGGTGCCGCCTGACGATCCCGACGCGCGTGCCGAGATATTGCTGCTCTCGCCGTCGATTCTGGTGCCGCGTCTCACCCATGACGGCGTTTCGGTGTGGGACACGATGGCGCTCGGCGAATATCTCAACGAAGTCATGCCGGATGCCGGGCTGTTGCCGACCGAGCGTGTCGCGCGGGCGCATTGCCGGGCGATTTGCGGCGAAATGCACTCGGGTTTCGTCGCTCTGCGCTCGGCCCTGCCGATGAATCTGAAGGCGCATTTCCCGAATTTTTCGGTCTGGTCGCGCGCCCAGGCCGATATCGATCGCATCACCGCGGTCTGGCGCGAGTGCCTCGGGGCCTATGGCGGGCCGTTCCTCTTCGGCAAGCTCGGCATGGCCGACGCGATGTATGCGCCGGTGGTGACGCGCTTCAAGACCTATGACGTGAAGCTCGACAAGGCTTGTTCCGCCTATGCCGAACGGATCATGGCCTTGCCCGACATGAAGGAATGGATTGCCGCGGCAAAGCTCGAGCCGGAGGACATCGGCGAGCTTGAGGTCGAGTTTTAGGTACGGCGGCGCTCAGTAATCGTCCAGCGCTTGCTCAAATCAGCGGCACCAACCGTGCGAAGCCGTCGCGCGGGTCCTGCATAAAGACCGGGCAGGGGTGTGACGAATGCCGATTTTACTGAAATGGCAGGTTTATTTTGTTACCCGCGCGATTGCGTCGCAGCCGGCTTGGCCACCGGCGAAGTGGCGCGGTTCTTGCGCGGGAAAGCGTTAGGAAAGGCCGCGCGATTGCGCGACCTCGTCAGGACATCCCGCAAGAGGACCCCATTCATGGATGACATGATCAGGACGGAGACCGGGTCGGATAACAAGTTTTCGCACGTGAAAGAGGGCGACACCGAATTCATCAGCGGGGGGTTGCGCGACTTTTTCACCTATCGCGATCTCGGCATTGCCGCCGCGACGAACGGCAAGGTCATCGCGCAATTGGTTCGCGCCAAGGAGGCGCCGGAAGCCGGTACCGGCTGGCACCGCCACGTCGCCGATTTCCATATCGTGCTGATGCTCAAAGGCTGGGCGCGGTTCATGTACGAAGACAAGCCGACCCTGGTCAAAGCCGGCGACTGCGTGCACCAGCGCCCCGGCATCGTGCACTTCCTGTTCGACTATTCCGAGGACATGGAATATCTGGAGATCGCCGGCCCGGCCGATTTCTCGACCATTCCGATGCCTGGCCCGGCACCCGTGCCGCCGCCGACGCCCTGGAAATAATGCCGGGGGAAGTGGTCTAGAACTCCCACTTCTCGATCACCATCGGTTCGTTCTTCGCGGCGGCGAGCCATTCCTGATAGGCCGGCCACGCGGTGATCGCGGCGGCATAAGCCTCGATTTCGGGTTCGAGCGCGACCTTGAAGCTGCGAAAGCGGCTGACCACCGGCGCGTACATCGCGTCGGCGATGGTGAATGGGCCGAACAGAAAATCGCCGCCGTCGCCGAAACGCTTGCGGCAATCGAGCCACAGCGCGCCGATCCGGTCGATATCGCCCTGGATTTCCGGGATCAGTTCGCGGTCGAAAGTGGACCGCATGTTCATCGGGAAATGCTGGCGCAACGGCACGAATCCGGCGTGCATCTCCGCGGAGACGGCGCGCGCCAAAGCGCGCGCCTCGGTGTTTTCGGGCCATAATTTGGCGGAAGGGAAGGTTTCGGCGAGATATTCGCCGATCGCCAGCGATTCCCAGACGACCGTCGGCCCGTGGACCAGCGCCGGCACCTTGCCGGAGGGCGAATGGCGCAGGATTTCGCCCCGCGTGGTGGGAGTCTGGATCGGAATGACGACCTCGTCGAAGGCGACTCCGGTCTGTTTCAACATCAGCCAGGCGCGCAACGACCAGGACGAATAATTCTTGTTTCCGATATAGATGGTGAAGTCGGCCATCTCTATCCTCGGCCTGGTTGACCCGCTGCCACTGTGACGGCAGCTTGGGTGCCGTGCAACCCCATGGCCGTCGCCATGGTTTCGGAGGGACTATTTTGCTCGACCATCTCGTTGCCCCGTTTGCGGGTGCCGTGCCGCTCTCTCCGGTCACCGAGGAGGGTTTGGCCGATCTGCTCGCGCGCCTGGACGAGCCGCAGCGACGCTGGGTCGAAGCGACCCGCTATGTCGGCGAGGCGGGCAAGTTCGTGTTGTTGCCCGATGCGGGCGGCGGGCTGGCGCGCGTGCTGGTGGGGGTGAAGCCGGGCGAGGAGTTGTGGTCGCTGTCGGCGCTGCCCGATGCGTTGCCGCCCGGAGTCTATGCACTCGACGGCGCCATCGCGGCCGGTCCTGCCTCGCGCTACGCCCTGGGCTGGGCGCTCGGCTGCTACGCCTTCACCCGCTATCGCGCGCGGGACAAGGCCTGGGCCGATCTGGTGTGGCCCGAAGCGGCGGACCGGGGCTGGGTCGAGCGCCTGGCGCGCGGCATCGCGCTGGCCCGCGATCTCATCAACACGCCGGCCGAGGATATGGGCCCGCCCGAACTGGCGGCTGCCGCCGAAGAAATCGCCGTGCGCAATGGCGCGCGCTTCCGGGTGATCGTCGGCGACGATCTGTTGACCGAGAATTATCCGGCGATCCATGCGGTCGGCCGTGCGGCGGCCAAGGCACCGCGTCTCATCGATTTCATCTGGGGCAAGGAATCGGCACCCAAGGTCACGCTGGTCGGCAAGGGCGTGTGCTTCGACACGGGCGGGCTCGACCTCAAGACCGCCGGTGGCATGCGGATGATGAAAAAGGACATGGGCGGCGCGGCGACCCTGCTCGGTCTCGCCTCGGCGATCATGGAGGCAAAGCTTCCGGTACGCCTGCGCGTGATGATTCCGGCGGTCGAGAATGCGGTCGCTGGCAACGCGTTCCGGCCGCTCGACATCATCAAGACCCGCAAGGGTATGACCGTCGAGGTCGGCAATACCGACGCCGAGGGACGTCTCATTCTGTGCGATGCGCTGCACGAGGCGGCGCAGGAAAATCCGGCTCTGATGATCGACAT
This sequence comes from uncultured Rhodospirillales bacterium, assembly GCA_903828515.1. Classification (GTDB taxonomy): domain Bacteria; phylum Pseudomonadota; class Alphaproteobacteria; order ATCC43930; family CGMCC-115725; genus CAIKMD01. The sequence goes on from CAIKMD010000007.1 coordinate 207,741, forward strand.
GGCGACGCTGACCGGCGCGGCGCGGACCGCCTTGGGTCCTGACCTGCCGGCGCTCTTCGTCAACGACGACACGCTGGCTGGCGATATGCTGGCGGCCGGCACGGCGGAAGGCGATCCGATGTGGCGCCTGCCCCTGTGGAAGCCTTATCGCCAGATGATCATGTCGCCGATCGCCGACATCAACAACGTCTCGGAATCGGGTTTCGCCGGCGCGATCACCGCGGCGCTTTATCTCGAGGCCTTTGTGCCCGCCGCGGTTTCCTGGGCGCATATCGATACCTATGCCTGGAACCAGAAGAACCGGCCGGGCCGGCCCGAGGGCGGCGAGGCACTGGCCTTGCGCGCGCTCTATCGCCTGATCGAGGAGCGCTTCGGCCATGGCCCGCGCTAGCGCGACCCGCAAACGTCCGGGAACGCGGGGGCCGACGACGACGGGGGACAAGGACAAACTCCCGCCGGCGATTCGTTTCAAGCGCAAGCTCGGCGGTCAGGAAAAAAGCGTTTCCACGGGTTTCGCGTGGGACTTGTTTCTGTTCACCGGCTTGTTCGGTGCCCCATTGTTCTGGCGCCGCCTGCCGCAATGGGGCGCAGCGGTGCTGGTGCTTTGGCTGCTCGTCATCGTCGCCGGCAGCGTACGCGCGAGCACCGAGGCGACCAACGTCGCCGAACTCGTGCTGTTCGCGCTTTTCCTCGTGCTTCAGGTCGGCCTGGGCTTTTTCGGCAACCGGCTGATGGCGAAGACGCTGCTCTCGCACGGCTGGGTCGTCGATCAGCCCAACGATCCGGGCACCAAGCGCGTGATCCAGCGCTGGGGCCTGGCGACTTAAAGCGTCTCCAGATCGAACGCCGCCGCCATCAGCGCGCGGGTATAGGCGGTCTTCGGCGCGTTAAAGATCGTCTCGGCCGGGCCGCTTTCGACCACCTTGCCGTCCTTCATCACCATGATCGCATGGGCGAGCGCCTTCACCACGCGCAGGTCGTGGCTGATGAAGAGATAGGCGAGGCCGTGCCGCGCCTGCAGATCGCGCAGCAGTTCGACCATCTGCGCCTGCACCGACATGTCGAGCGCGGAGGTCGGCTCGTCGAGGACGACGAGGCGCGGTTTCAGCACCAGGGCGCGGGCGAGCGCGATGCGCTGGCGCTGGCCGCCGGAGAATTCATGCGGATAGCGATCGGCGGCACTCGGATCGAGCCCCACCTCGACGAGCGCGCGCTCGATCTCGACGCGGCGCGCGGCGGCGTTGCCGCCGATGCGATGAACCTTCAAACCTTCCTCGATGATCTGTCCGGCGGAGAGCCGCGGCGACAGGCTCGAGAACGGATCCTGAAACACGATCTGCATCGCCCGGCGCAACGGCCGCATCGCATTGCCCGAGAGAGCGTCGATGCGCTTGCCGTCGAAGCTGATCGCGCCCCTGCTGTCGATGAGGCGCAGGAGGGCGAGGGCGAGCGTGGTTTTGCCCGATCCGCTTTCGCCGACCACGCCCAGCGTCTCGCCCGCGCGCAGCATGACGTCGACGCCGTCGACGGCTTTCACATTCGATGTGGTTCGGCGCAGCAACCCGGTCTTGATCGGAAACCAGACGCGCAGGTCGCTCGATTGCAGCAGAACCGGCGCTTGCGTCTCGGGACGAAGCGGCTTGCCCTTGGGTTCGGCGGCGAGAAGTTTTTTCGTATAGGCGTGTTGCGGCCGGGTGAAAATCTCATGCGTCGTGCCGCGTTCGACGATCTCACCTTCGGTCATCACCAGCACGCGGTCGGCCATCTTGCGCACGATGGTAAGGTCGTGGGTGATCAGGAACAGCGCCATGCCGAACCGTGCTTGAAGGTCTTTCAGGAGCTTCAGGATCTGCGCCTGGATGGTGACGTCGAGCGCCGTGGTCGGCTCGTCGGCAATCAGGATGTCGGGCTCGTTGGCCAAGGCCATCGCGATCATCACGCGTTGGCGCTGGCCGCCCGAGAGCTGATGCGGATAGGCGGAGAGACGGCTCTCGGCCTCGGGCAGGCCGACGAGATGCAGGAGTTCGATCGCGCGTGCCCGCGCGGCGGCGCCGTTCATCGCCTTGTGCAGATGCAGCGTCTCGACGATCTGTTTTTCGATGGTGTGCAGCGGATTGAGCGAGGTCATCGGCTCCTGAAACACCATCGCGATCCGGTTGCCGCGAATGTGCCGCAGGGCCGCCTCGCTGGCGCCGACCAGTTCCTGCCCGTCGAAGGTGATCGAACTGCCCGGCCCATGGCTCGCGGGCGGATAGGGCAGGAGTTGCAGGATCGACAACGCCGTCACCGACTTGCCCGATCCGGATTCGCCGACGAGCGCGACCGTCTCGCCCTTCTCGATGTCGAATGAAATTCCGCGCACCGCGCGGGCGGTGCCGAAATCGACGGTGAGGTTTTTGATTGCGAGCAACGCCATCAGCCAGTCTTTCGCGGATCAAATGCGTCGCGCACGGCCTCGCCGATGAAGATCAGCAGGCTCAGCATCACGGCGAGCACCAGGAACGCGGTAAGGCCCAGCCACGGCGCCTGGAGATTGGCTTTGCCTTGCGCCAGCAATTCGCCGAGCGAAGGCGAGCCGGGCGGCAGGCCGAAGCCGAGGAAGTCGAGCGAGGTCAAGGTCGTGATCGATCCGTTGAGGATGAAGGGCAGGAAGGTCAGCGTCGCCACCATGGCATTGGGGAGGACGTGGCGCCAGATGATGGTGGGATTGCCGACGCCCAAGGCCCGCGCGGCGCGGACATAATCGAAATTCCGTGCGCGCAGGAATTCGGCGCGCACCAGATCGACCAGCGACATCCACGAGAACAACAGCATGATGAGCAGGAGCCACCAGAAATTCGGCTCGACGATGCTCGAGAGGATGATGAGCAGATAAAGCACCGGCAATCCGGACCAGATCTCCATGAAACGCTGAAACCCGATATCGACGATCCCGCCGTAGTAACCCTGGATCGCACCGGCCGCGACGCCGATGACCGAACTGACGATGGTGAGCGTCAGGCCGAACAGCACCGAAATGCGGAACCCATAGATCAGACGGGCGAGCACGTCGCGGCCCTGGTCGTCGGTGCCGAGCCAGTCGACGCCGTCGGGCGGCGAGGGCGCCGGCGAGCGCAAATCGTAATTGATCGTCGCGTCGGCGAAGGGGATCGGCGGCCAGATCATGTAGCCCTTGGCGTCGATCTTCGCGATGAGGTCGGGATCGCGGAAATCGGCATTGGTCGGCAGGTCGCCGCCCACCGCGCTTTCGGGATAATCGACGAAGACCGGAAAGAGGAAATGCCCGTCGTAACGAACCAGCAAGGGCCGGTCGTTGGCGATCACCTCGGCGCAAAGGCTCAGGCCGAACAGCACGAGGAAAATCCACAACGACCACCAGCCACGCCGGTTGGCGCGGAAATTCCGCAGGCGGCGTTGGGTGAGGGGCGTCATCCGCCGCGCGTCCCGAAATCGATGCGCGGATCGACCATCATATAGGTCAGGTCGCTGATGAGTTTCAGCCCGAGCCCGACCAGCGTGTAGATGTAGAGCGTCGCGAACATGATCGGGTAATCGCGCGCGATCGCGGCCTGGAAGCCGAGCAGGCCCAGGCCATCCAGGGAGAAGATCACCTCGACCAGCAACGCGCCGGTGAAGAGGATGCCGACGAAGGCCGCCGGGAAGCCCGCGATCACCAGCAGCATCGCGTTGCGGAACACATGCCCATAAAGGACGCGGCGGGCGCTCAATCCCTTGGCGCGCGCGGTCACGACGTATTGCTTGCCGATCTCTTCGAGGAAGCAGTTCTTGGTCAGCATGACGAGGCTGGCGAAGCCGCCGATGACGAGGGACAAAACCGGCAGCGCGATGTGCCAGAAATAATCGCCGATTTTGTGAAGCGTCGAGAATTCCGCCCAGCCGTCGGAGGTGAGACCGCGCAGCGGAAACCAGCTCAGATAGGAGCCGCCGGCGAACAGCACGATCAAGACGACCGCGAAGAGGAATCCCGGAATCGCGTAGCCGACGATGACGACGGCGCTGGTCCAGATATCGAAGGCGCTGCCGTCGCGGACCGCCTTGCGGATGCCCAAGGGGATCGAGATGAAATAGATCAGCAGCGTGGTCCACAGACCGAGCGAGATCGACACCGGCAGCTTGTCGCCGATCAGTTTGATCACCGGGCGGTCCTGATAAAAACTCGAGCCGAAATCGAAGCGCAGATAGTTCTTGAGCATGATCCAGAACCGCTCGGGTGCCGGTTTGTCGAAGCCATAGAGCTTGTTGATCTCGGCAATGAACTGCGGGTCGAGGCCGCGGGAACCGCGCGACTGGCTGGTGGCGGCCCCGCCGCCAGCCAACTCGCCGCCGCCGCCCGAGACGCGCTCGAGCGATCCGCCGGCGGTGCCCTTCAGTTGCGCGATCAATTGATCGACCGGCCCGCCGGGTGCGGCCTGCACGATGACGAAGTTCACCAGGATGATGGCGAAGAGCGTCGGAATGATCAGCAGGATGCGGCGGGCCGCATAGGCGAGCATCAGACGCGCGCCTCTTGCCTGTTCACTTGGCGACCGCCGGCTTCTTGGCCTCGACCGCGCCCGCGCGGCTCGCATCGACCCACCAGGTATCGAGCGACAGCGCATAGGGCGGGGAATTCTTCGGCCGCGCGAACTTGTCCCAATAGGCGACGCGGAAATACGAGAGGTACCAGTTCGGCAACACCTCGTAGCTCCAACTCAGCACGCGATCGAGTGCGTGGGTGCGGGTGATCAGGCTCTGGCGGTCGGGGGCGCCGATGATGAGATCGACCAGCGCGTCGACCGCCTTGTTCTTGATGCCCATGAGATTGTCGCCGCCCGGCTCGTCGGCGGCGGCCGAACTCCAATACTGGCGCTGCTCGTTGCCGGGCGACAGCGATTCGCCCATCGCCACCACCGCCATGTCGAAATCGAAGGCACGCATACGGTTCTCGTATTGCGCGGGGTCGATGCTGCGCACGTTCATCTTGACGCCGATGCGCGCGAGGTTCTGGGCAAAGGGCAGCACGACGCGCTCGAATTCGGGCTGTGCGAGGATGAATTCGAACTCGAACGGCTGGCCGGTCTTGTCGTTGACCATCTTGCCGTTCTTCACCGACCAGCCGGCGTCGGCGAAAAGCTGCAACGCGTTACGCAGATTGTCGCGAATGTTGCCGCTGCCGTCGGTCTTCGGCGGATTGTATTCGGTGGTCAGCGCCTGCGGCGGGATCTGATCCTTGAACGGCTCGAGGAGCTTCAATTCTTCGGCGCTCGGCGCGCCGGTCTCGGCCAATTCCGAATTCGAGAAAAAGCTGCGGCTCCGCGTATAGGCGCCATAGAACAGGTTCTTGTTCGCCCATTCGAAGTCATAGAGCGCGACGATCGCTTCGCGCACGCGCACGTCCTGGAACAGCGGCTTGCGCGTGTTGAAGCCGAAGCCCTGCATGCCTTGCGGCACCTGGTTGGGGATCTGGTCCTTCTTGATCAGGCCGGCGGTGAGGGCGGGGCTGTCGTAACCGATCGCCCAGTTCTTGGCGACGTTCTCGACGCGAATGTCGTATTGCCCGGCCTTGAACGCTTCGAGCGCGATGGTCTGGTCGCGGTAATAGTCGTAACGGATCGTGTCGAAATTATTGCGGCCGCGATTGACCGGCAAATCCTTGGCCCAATAGTCGGTCACGCGCTGATAGGTGATCGCGCGGCCGGGATCGATACTCGCAACCTTGTAGGCGCCGCTGCCGACCGGTGCGTCGAGCGTCGTCTTGTCAAAGCCGATCCTGGTCCAATAGACCTTCGACAACACCGGCATCTCGCCGACGATGGTCGGCAATTCGCGATTGTCGCCGGTCTTGAAGGTGAATTTGACCGCGCGGTCGCCGACCTTCTCGGCCTTGGTCACGTCGGCGTAATAGAGCCGATAGCGCGGATGGCCTTGCGCTTTGAGCGTCTCGAAGGTCCACACCACATCGTCAGCGGTGATCGGCGTGCCGTCCTGAAACCGTGCGGCGGTCCGGATCGTGTAGGTGACCGAGGTTTTGTCGGGCGCGACGTCGGCGCTTTCGGCGACGAGGCCATATTCCGCCCCCGCCTCGTCCGCGGCCTGCACCATCAGCGTGTCGTAGACGAGGCCGATCCCGGCGGCGGCCTGGCCCTTCAGGGTGAAGGGATTGAGCGTATCGAACGTGCCGATCGCCGAATATTTGATCGCGCCGCCTTTGGGGGCGTCGGGATTCACGTAATCGAAATGGGTGAAATTCGCCGGATATTTGAGATCGCCGAACAGCGACAAGCCATGGCGGGGCTCGGCGAATGCCGGGCTCACGCCCAATGCAGCCAGCGTGAAAAGAACGGCGAGTCGGCGGCACATTTTCATGGTCGCCGAGTGTAGAGGAAATCTACCGGCGCGCCAAAACCGCGCGGGCTTTGCGGGCCAGGGCCTTGTCGCCCGAAGCGACGACCCGCCCGTCCGAGTGCAGCGACAACGCCTTGCCGCTCCAATCGGTGATGATGCCGCCCGCGCCCGCGATCACCGGGGCGAGCGCGCAATAATCGTAAGGTTTCAGTTGAGCCTCGACGACAAGGTCGATGAAGCCCGAGGCCAGCAGCGCATAGGCGTAGCAATCGGCGCCGAAGCGCGCGAGCTTCACCGCACCGCGCAGCCGCTCGAACGGCTTGGCGTTGGGCTTGGTGAACATGTCGGGGCTGGTCGCATAGAGCGTCGCCTCGGCAAGGCTGCGGCAGGCGCGCGTCGAGACCGGCTTGCCGTTGAGCGTGGTCTTGCGGCCCGCGGCGCCGATCCAGCGCTCTCTTTGGATCGGCTGATCGATCACGCCGAGGATCGGCGTGCCGCGCCAGGTCAGCGCGATGAGAGTTCCGAACAGCGGCACACCGCTGATGAAGGATTTGGTGCCGTCGATCGGGTCGAGCACCCAGACGTAATCGGCGGTGTCGTTGCTGCGCCCGAATTCCTCGCCGACGATGCCGTGATCGGGAAATTTCTGGGCGATGAGACGGCGCATCGCGCGCTCGGCCCCACGGTCGGCGATGGTGACCGGCGTCAGGTCGGATTTCTGGTCGATCGCAAACTTGCGCCGGAAATAGCGCCGGATGACCGCGCCCGCCGCATCGGCGAGGCTTTCGGCGAGCGCGAGTTGCGCGGCGGTGACTTTGGCCGTCATGCCGCGCGCCGGATCGCGGGGCGTGTTACGGCTTGGCCGCTTCGCCGGCGGGAGCCGGTGTCGGCGCCGGTGCACCTTCGACGCCCGGTGCGGCTGCCGGCGGGGCTGCCGGTGCCGGTGCCGCGGCTGCCGCCGCCGGTGGCGCGAGCGAAGCGAGCGGCTTCGGGCTGTCGCTCATCGAGTTGAGATAGGCGATGACGTTGGCGCGGTCCTGCGGCTTCGGCAGGCCGATGAAAGTCATCTTGGTGCCCTTGGCGAAATCCTGCGGCTTCCACAGCCAGGCATTGAGATTGTCGATCGTCCAGGTGCCGCTGCTCTTTGCGGTCAGCGCTGATGAGAAGGCGAAGCCGCCGCGATCATGCGCGATCTCGTCGCCGACGATGCCATAGAGGTTCGGACCGATGCGGTTGGAACCGCCCTTGTCGAAGCTGTGGCAGGCCGCGCATTGCTGCGACTTGCTCTTGCCGGCGTCGATGTCAGCGGAGGCGAGAAGGGCGGCGATCGGCTCGGGTCCGCTGGGCGCTGCCGCTGCGGCGGAACCGCCGGCGGGGGCCTCGGTGACCGCGATCGCATAGGCGGGCTTTTCCAGCGTCGCCGGGTGGATCAGGATGTTGGACAGCATGCCCGCCACCATGGCGAGGATCATCGCGGCGAGGACGGCTCCGATAATCTTGTTGGCTTCGAACGACATGTCGGGGGACCCTCGGAACTCTGCCTGTGCGCACCGGAGAAAAGCCAATTTTCGCTGCTAACTCAAGCGCCACCTCGATCAGCGGCGCGCCAGCCTCGATGCGGCATAACGCCGCAATCCTGGCTGTGCTATACGACACGCCATGAATCCGCTGCTCGTTATTCCCGCCCGTATGGCCTCGACGCGGCTGCCCGGCAAGCCCCTGGCCGATATCGGTGGCGCGCCGATGATCGTTCAGGTCTGGCGCCGCGCGGTCGAGGCGGGGCTCGGCCCCGTCATCGTCGCTTGCGCCGAACGCGAGATCGCGGCCGCCATCGAGTCCGCCGGCGGCAAGGCGGTGCTCACCCGCGCCGATCACCCCTCGGGTTCCGACCGGATTTTCGAGGCGGTGAGCTTGCTCGATCCGGCTCGCCGTCACGACGCGATCGTCAACGTCCAGGGCGACCTGCCGCTGATCGACCCCAAGGCGATCGCCGAGTCGCTGAAGCCGCTTGCCGATCCCGCCGTCGACATCGCGACGCTGGGCGCGATCATCCAGAGCGAGGACGAACGCCTCAACCCCAGCGTCGTCAAAATCGCCGCCGGGTTTGCGCCGGGCGCCACGATCGCGCGCGCGCTTTATTTCAGCCGCGCCGCGATCCCCACCGGCGCGGGGCCGCTCTATCACCACATCGGGCTCTATGCCTATCGCCGCGCCGCGCTCGAAAAATTCGTGTCGCTGCCGCCGTCGCCGCTGGAAAAACGCGAAAGCCTCGAACAGTTGCGCGCGCTCGAAGCGGGGATGCGCATCGACGTGGCGCTCGTTGACACGGTTCCGTTCGGTGTCGATACTCCGGCCGATCTTGCCCATGCGCGGGAATTGATGGCCGCGCGTCCCCCATCGAAATCAGCATGACCGCACGCCTCAATCCCGCACGCCTCATCGCTTTTCAGGGCGAACCCGGCGCCTATTCCGATCTAGCCTGCCGCCAGGTTTTTCCGCGCCTGACCTCGCTGCCCTGCCTTGCGTTCGAAGACGCGATTGGCGCGGTGAAACGCGGGCGCGCAAGCCTCGCCATGCTGCCGATCGACAATTCGGTCGCCGGCCGCGTCGCCGACATCCATCACCTTTTGCCCGAGTCGGGCCTCCACATCGTCGGCGAGCATTATCAGCGGGTGAATCATCACCTCCTCGCCGTGAAGGGCGCGAAGCTCTCGGACCTCAAGATCGTGCGCAGCCACGTTCACGCGCTCGGCCAATGCCGCAAGATGATCCGCGCGCTGGGCTTGAAGGCCGAAGTGGTCGCCGACACGGCGGGCGCTGCTGCGGCTGTCGCGCGCGAAGGCGACAAGCGCGTCGCCGCCATCGCTTCCGAACTCGCGGGCAAGGTCTATGGGCTCACCTCGCTCAAGGCCAATATCGAGGACGCCGCGCACAACACCACGCGGTTCCTGATCATGGCGGCGAAGGAAAAGCGCGCGGCGAATAAGGGCCTTGTCGTCACCACCTTCGTCTTCCGCGTGCGCAACGTGCCGGCCGCGCTTTATAAGGCGCTCGGCGGTTTCGCCACCGCCGGCATCAACATGACCCGGCTCGAAAGCTACATGATCGGCGGCCGCTTCACCGCGACGCAATTCTATGCCGACGTCGAGGCGCACCCCAACGAGCGCCGATTGAAACTCGCCCTCGACGAACTGGCCTTCTACACCGAGGAACTGAAGATCCTCGGCGTCTATCCCGGCCACAAATTCCGGATGGATCAGTCGCAGGTCGGCTGAGCGGGCGAATGCGAATCACCGCGAAGGACGTTTTCAAGTTTCTGTCCGGCGTGTTTTTCGCCACGACGACGTCGAGCGCCTATTTCGCCTGGTATCAGGTCAGCGTCCCGTTTCTGGGACTGACGGTGACGCCGGACTTATGGGTCGTGCGCGGCTTCATTCACTTTGTGCTGTTTCTGATTGCCGTCTATTGCGGGTTTGTCCGGAAGTAGTCGGCTGAGCGGCGCGTGAAGTTCGTCTTTTAGGCAGAGAACTCGACGGTTCGTTGCGCCGCCCCTTCACTAAAGGCATTCCGGCTCGATGCGACTTAGGCGTCGGTATTGTTTTAATTCCTCGGCGGTAAAACGTTTGCGGATCGCTACCTGGGATCTGCGCAACGCCGGCGTCGTCAATTTTTTGCAGTTCCCCAGCGACCATACGTCTCCAGTCCACGGATTGACGGCGAAGAAACCGAAATTTGATTGTTCGCCGACTCCGAGAAACACAAAGAAAATCTTATCCATGCCGGAATCGTAGTCGAAGTATTTATGGTCCTTGTCGCTACCGAATTCTCCTTCAGAAGCGAGCCGTTCCGCAGTTGGTTCGTCGAGTTTGAAGGGAATTTTTGGCTCAGATGCCCATGTTTTTGAAATCAAAATGAGCGCGCCAGCAACGGTCACGACGAACCGTCGCAAGTTGTGACCGTTCATATTAGGTCCTATGGCGCGCGGCGATCGGGCGGGCGACGTAAAGGCGGATCGATGATCGCCGCCAAGGCTTCGTCCGCGCCGAATTGGTCAGAGGCAACCCGATCGTTGCGCCGAAGGGCGTGGTCGATTTCGTCCCATCGCGCGAAGCGGGGATCGCTGTCAGTTTTGCCGTCGAAGGCGAAATCGAGAAGTTGCTTTCCACCTTTGCCGAGACCGATGAAGATTTCGCCGATCGCGGTGCTTTGGACGAGAATGTGATCGCGGTGCAATTCGCCGGTGTCGAGGTCGAGAACGCGTCCGCGATAAGTGGATCGATTGCCCATACGGGTACGCGATGATGCCATGCACTCCCCCATTCAGATTATCGCGCAGACTAGTACAAAACAGGAACAAAATCAAGAAGAATCTGCGAAACCCCGCGTCTTTATTGGCCTTTTGGAATTTTTGGTTCTACCGCCCCAGCCAATCCTCGAGCAGCCGTCGCGCGATCGAATCCCGCCGGGGCAGGCGGAATTCGTCGTCGTCCTGATGTGCCTTGATCCAGGATTTTTCGTACCAGCGCGCGTCTTCGAGTTCGCTGTGGTCGACTTCGATCTCGGTGGTCTTGGCGCGGGCGTGAAAGCCGAGCATCAGCGAGGCGGGGAACGGCCAGGGTTGCGACGAGTGATAGATCACCTCGTCGAGCGTGACCTTGGTTTCCTCGAAGACCTCGCGCGCGACCGCCTCTTCGAGGCTTTCGCCCGGCTCGACGAAACCGGCCAGCGTCGAATGCATGCCTTTCGCCCACGCGGCTTGGCGTCCCAAGAGACAACGCTCGCCGTCATGGACCAGCATGATCACCGCCGGATCGGTACGCGGAAAATGCGACGCGTTGCAGGATGCGTTGGTGCAGCGGCGGACATGCCCGGCTTCTTCGGCTCGCGTCGCGCTGCCGCACACGCCGCAAAAGACATGGCGTGAATGCCAGTAGGCGAGACCGCGCGCATAGGCGAGGAGCGAGGCCTGTCCGCGCTTCAATAGCGGCCCGACCCGGCGCAGATCGACGAACTCGGCCGGCGCCGGTGGGCGCAAAGCGGTCTGCGGCTCGTCGAGCGATGACAGGTCGAGGGTGAAATAGGCGACGTCGAGATGCAGGCCCAGCAGCACCGGCTCGGCCTCGGCGAGGATGTCGGCGGGACCCAGATAAGCCGCTTCGGGTTTTTCGCCGCTGGCGTCGACGATCAGGCTCTGGCCGCGCCAGGTCGGGACGTAGCGCGAGGTCCCGTCGCCGCGCCGCGCCGCCAGCCAGGCCGCGTCTTTGCGCAAATGCGACACGCGATCGAGCCCGCCCGCATAGAAATTCGGCCGTTCCCGGTTTTCCGCCACCATTCACCGTTTCCCCGCGCCACTTCCTTCCGCTTATAGCCCTGATATAGTCGGGGTGGGAGGCTGGCGATGGACAGGTCCCTCGCCAACCCGGTCAGGTCCGGAAGGAAGCAGCCGTAACGAGTTTCGGCCTGGGTCGTTGTCGGTCTCCCACCTATTTTTGCCCCCTTGATCCTCGCGAGGCAGGCGTCATGAGCGAGCCGGGCGGCGCCTATCGCGTCCTCGCGCGGAAATACCGGCCCACCACCTTCGCCGAGCTGATCGGGCAGGAGGCGATGGTCCGCACGCTCGAGAACGCCATCGCCACCGGCCGCATCGCCCATGCGTTCATCCTGACCGGGGTGCGCGGCGTCGGCAAAACCACCACCGCGCGAATCATCGCCCGCGCCCTCAACTGCATCGGCCCCGACGGCAAGGGCGGGCCGACGATCAGCCCGTGCGGCGTCTGCGAGCCGTGCCGCGCCATCGCCGAGGACCGCTATGTCGATGTGATGGAGATCGATGCGGCCTCGCGCGCCGGCGTCGAGGACATCCGCGAGCTGACCGACGGCGTGCGCTACAAGCCGGTCGCGGCACGGTTCAAGATCTACATCATCGACGAAGTGCACATGCTCTCGAAGGCCGCGTTCAACGCGCTGCTGAAAACGCTCGAGGAGCCGCCGCCCGACGTCAAATTCATCTTCGCCACCACCGAAATCCACAAGGTTCCGGTCACCATCCTCTCGCGCTGTCAGCGCTTCAGCCTGCGCCGCGTGCCGCAGGAAATGCTCAGCAGCCATTACGCCAAGATCTGCGTCGCCGAAAAAGTCGAAGCCGCGCCGGCCGCCATCGCGTTGATCGCGCGCGCGGCTGACGGCTCGGTGCGCGATGGGCTTTCCATTCTCGATCAGGCGATGGCGCTGAGCGGCAACGCGATCACCGAGGTCGCGGTGCGCGAAATGCTCGGCATCGCCGATCGCGGCCTCGTCTTCGACCTGCTCGAATCGGCGTTCCGCGGCGATACCCCGGCGGCGCTGGCGCAGATGAAATCGCTCCACGATGGCGGCGCCGACGCGATCATGGTGTTGCAGGACCTGCTGGAGCTGACGCATTTCCTTACCCGGTTGAAGCTCGCGCCCAATGCCGGCGAAGGCGATCCCGCGGTCGAGGGCGATCGCGTGCGCGGCGCGCCGATCGCGGCGAAGCTCGGCATTCCGGTGCTGGCCCGCGCGTGGCAGTTGCTGCTGAAAGGCCTGACCGAAACACAGAACGCGCCGTCGCCGCTACAAGCGGCCGAGATGGTGCTGGTGCGCCTCGCCTATGTCGCCGATCTGCCGACGCCGGCCGACCTGATCCGCACGCTCGAAAACGCGCCCGCTGGCGCGGCGTCCGCACCGACGCCAGCGCCGCGCAGTGCGCCGACCCCAACGATGGCGTCGTCGGGCAATGGCGGTGGCGGCAGCGCGACGGCGATGGCCGTGCGCGAGATGCCGGCGCCGCAACCGACCCAGGCCGTGTCGGCCATGCCGCAGCCGCAAGGCTTCGCGCAGGTGGTCGAACTCTTCGAAAAGAGCGAGCCGATCCTGCGCGCGCATCTCTGGGCGCATACGCATTTGGTGCGGTTCGAGCAGGGCCGCATCGAGTTGCGCCCCGGTGACGGCGCGATGCCCAATCTCGCCAACAAGCTCGGCACGCTGCTGACCCAGATGACCGGCCAGCGCTGGGTGGTCAGCGTCTCCGGCGATCCGGGCGATCTCACGCTCAAGGAACAGGCCGAGGCGCGCAATCAATCGATGAAGAGCGAGGCGGCGCGCGATCCGCTCGTGCGTGCGGTGCTCGATGCCTTTCCCGGCGCGCGGATCGAGAGCGTGCGCGAGACCGCCCCACCCGAAACCGCGCCGATGGTCGATGCCGACGAATTGCCCGAAGGAGACGAGCCGCTATGAAGAATCTGGGCCAGATGATGAAGCAGGCGCAGGAAATGCAATCGCGCATGGCCGAGCTGCAAACCCGTCTCGCCGAGATCGAGATGACCGGCGCCTCGGGTGGCGGCCTCGTTCAGGTCACGCTCAGCGGCAAGGGCGAAATGAAAAAGGTCCGGATCGACAAATCGCTGATGGTGCCCGAGGAATCCGAGGTGCTGGAGGATCTGATCCTGGCCGCGTCGAATGACGCCAAATCCAAAGTCGAGGCGCATGTCGCCAGCGAGATGTCGCAACTGACCGGCGGACTGCAATTGCCGCCGGGCATGAAACTGCCGTTTTGATCGGGAAGGTATCGGCGTCATCGCGATGACCGAACTCGACCGCCTCATCCAGCTTCTCGCCAAACTACCGGGCCTTGGGCCGCGCTCGGCGCGCCGTGCAGCGCTTTATCTGATCAAACGTCGCGAGGCGGTGATGGAACCCTTGGCCGCCGCGATGGCCGAGGCGGCACGCACCATCCAGCCCTGCACGATCTGCGGCAATCTCGACACCATCGACCCGTGCACACTCTGCGCCGATCCGCGCCGCGATGCCGGCCAGATCTGCGTCGTCGAAGACGTCGCCGATCTCTGGGCGATCGAACGCGCCCATGCGTTCAAGGGTCGCTATCACGTCCTCGGTGGGACTTTGTCGGCGCTCGACGGCATCGGCCCCAGCGAGTTGCGCATCGACGCGCTGGTCGCGCGGGTCAAAGAAGCCGGCGTGCGCGAGGTGATCCTGGCGATGAACGCGACGGTCGAGGGCCAGACCACGGTGCACTACATCATCGATCGTCTCGCCGACATCGGCGTATCGGTCACGCGGTTGGCCCATGGTGTCCCGGTCGGCGGCGAGCTCGATTACCTCGACGAAGGCACGCTGGCCGCCGCCCTCAAGGCGCGCACTTCGATGAAGAGCGGCGCGGCTTAGGGCGCGAAAGACGATTCACCACGGAGACACGGAGGACACGGAGAAGAAGAAAATCAATTTCTTCTCACTGTCCTCCGTGTCTCCGTGGTTCATCTAAAATTGCTGCATCGATATCCTGCGCCCTTCGACAATCTCAGGCTGAGGAAAAATTGTCGATGGCATTAAGAAGACCGCCTCACCCTGAGCTTGTCGAAGGGCGCGCGATGCATGTCCAGCGTCTTACCGCACCAAGCGCGGCGATGCCGGCAGTTCGGGTTCGACCACTTCGGCTGATTCGCCTTCGATCAGTGTCTCATGCGACGTGATGCCGAACATTGGCAGGTTGCCCGGTATCGCTTTGCCGGGCTGCACGCCCAGGCTCACCAGCTTCCTCGCGCGGGCGAGGACAAAGCGGTTCGCCGAGCCGGAAAATTTCGAGAAGGACTCGGCGGCGTTATTGAGCGCCTTGCCGACCGCGCCGACATGGGTGAAGGCGCTGTTGATGCCCTCGAGCAATTGCTCGGCGGCGGTGACGATGCGCTGCTGGTTCTCGACCTGCTTCATCAGGTTGATCTCGGCCGAGGCGAGCGAGATCAGGCAATGCAGCGTGGTGGGGCCGGCGAGATAGATGCCGCGTGCCCGGGCGGTGTGGAGGAATTCGGCGTCGGCGCGGTTGAGCTTGTCGAGCGCCGCTTCGTTCGGCAGGTACATCACGCTCACGATGCGGGCGATCTCGTGATCGTGTCCCGTCTCGCGCCAGCTCACGCGGATCGCATTGGCGTAATCCTTTTCGCCGAGCGCGCGCAGATGCTGGTTCATCGTGCGCGCCAGATTGCGATAGGCCTCGGTCTCTTCCGCCGTGCCTTCCTTCGCCGCGATCTCGAGCAGGTATTTCGACGCTTTGCTGTCGATCACCATCACGCCGTTCGAGGGCAGGAACACCACCGCGTCCGGGCGCAGCCGGCGGCCCTCCTCGTCCTGGGTGCTGAATTGAAGCTGGAAGTCGCGGCCCTGTTCGAGGCCGAACGCCTTGAGCGTGTTGGCGAGACCGACCTCGGCGAGCTGGCCCGCGCCCGACGGGTTCGAGAGCGACCGCCAGACCGTGTCCAGAGTCTTGCCGTTTTCCTGGATGCGGCCTTCGAGCGCCGCGACGGCGGTAGCCAGGGTCTCGACCTGTTTCAGAAATGTCTCGCTCGCACTGCCGACGCGTTTTTCCGCGTCCTCTTTCGATTCGGCATTCTCGCGCTTGTGGTCTTCGAGGAGTTTCGAGGAGAGCTGGGTTCCGCCTTCGAGCAGGGCCGCCTTGGTCGAGTTGAGCATTTCGACCCGCAGTTTCTCGAACTCGGTCATGCGCTGATCGGCATCGACGAGGCGCTGACGCGCCGTCGCCAGCTCGGTTTCCGCGACGAGTCGGGTGGCGACCGCCGAATCGCGTTCGCTGGTCAGCTCGGCGACGCGCTTGTCGCGTTCGGCCAGACCGGTCTCGGCGACGATGCGGCGCTGCGCCTCGCGGCGGTTGAACCAGAAGCCGAGGATGGCGGCAACGGCGAAAGCGAGCAGGATGAGGAGTATGGTTTCCATGGCAACATTCTACCCGACGCGCCACGCCTGCTGCCAATCTGTTGAGTTGAGTACGGGGCCGTTGACGAAAACCGCCTTCGGCCTTACCTAAAAGCCACCATGGCCGAGCTTCCCATCATCGTTGCCCCCGATCCGCGTCTCGCCCGTCCGGCGAAGCCCGTCGCGAAGGTCGACGACTCGATCCGCAAGCTGATGAACGACATGCTGGAGACCATGTATTTGGCTCCCGGCATCGGCTTGGCCGCGCCCCAGGTCGGCGTGTTGAAGCGGGTGATCGTCGTCGATTGTGCCAAGGCCGACGACAAGCCCAAGCCCTACAAGATGGCCAATCCGGAAATCCTCTGGCAGTCCGAGGACATGATGGTCCAGAGCGAGGGCTGCCTGTCGCTGCCCGAGCATTACGCCGATGTCGAACGTCCGGCCGAAGTACGCGTGCGCTATGTCGACGAGCAGAACGAGATCCGCGAACTCCACGCCAAGGGCCTGCTCGCGACGTGCATCCAGCACGAGATCGATCACCTCGAAGGCGTGCTGTTCGTCGACCATATCTCGACGCTGAAGCGCGGCATCATCCTCCGCAAACTCGCCAAGACCAAACGGCTGAACGCATCGGCGCCGGTCTGAGCCGCGGCGTCTCATGAAAAAGCTTCGTCTCGCCTTCATGGGGACGCCCGATTTCGCGGTGGCGAGCCTCGATGCGCTGATCGCTGCCGGCCATGACATCGCCGCCGTCTATTGCCAGCCGCCGCGCCAGGCCGGGCGCGGCCATCGCGTCGTGCCGTCGCCGGTGCAGCGCCGCGCCGAGGAAGCGGGACTGCCGCTCCGTCATCCCGCGCGGCTCGGCCCCGACGAAGCGGCAGCCTTTGCCGCGCTCGATCTCGATGCGGCCGTGGTCGCCGCCTATGGGCTGATCCTGCCCAAAGCGGTCCTCGATGCGCCGCGTCTTGGTTGTTTCAACGTTCATGCCTCGCTGCTGCCGCGCTGGCGCGGGGCCGCGCCGATCGAACGCGCGATCCTCGCCGGCGATACCGAGTCCGGCGTCACCATCATGAAGATGGAACAAGGCCTCGATACCGGGCCGATGTTGTTGGCGAAACGCATCCCGATCGGGCCGGATGAAACTGCCGCGGGATTGCGCGCCACACTGACGACGCTCGGGGCCAGGCTCATCGTCGAGGCACTCGACAACCTCGATACGCTGACGCCGTGCCCGCAACCCGAAACCGGCGTGACCTACGCCAAGAAGATCAGCCGCGACGATGGCCGCATCGATTGGCGCCAGGACGCGTCCTTGATCGCGCGTCAGGTTCGCGCCTTCGACGCCTGGTTTGCGATCGGCGACGAGCGGATCAAAGTCCTGGCGGCTGCGGTGGCGCCGGGCAACGGCGCGCCCGGTACCGTGCTGGATGTCGCGCCGCGCGTCGCCTGTGGAGAAGGTGCGCTGCAATTGCTGCGTCTTCAGCGTGCGGGGCGTGGCGCGCTGGATGCTCCCGATTTCCTGCGTGGTTTCGCACTTCCCGTCGGCTCCGTGCTGCCATGCCCCGCTACAAACTGATCGTCGAGTATGACGGCAACGGCCTGGTCGGCTGGCAGCGCCAGTTGAACGGGCTGTCGGTGCAGGAAATTCTCGAAGTCGCGGTCGAGCGCTACTGCGGTACGATGATTCGCGTACATGGGGCGGGGCGTACCGATTCCGGCGTTCACGCGCTGGGCCAGGCCGCGCATGTCGATCTCCCGAAGGCGGCGTCGCCCGAAGTCATTCGCAACGCGCTCAATCAGCACGTCAAACCGCACGCGGTCGCGGTGCTATCAGCCGAGCTGGTCGCGGACAATTTCGATGCGCGTCGCTCGGCGCGCGGGCGCGTCTATCGCTATCGCATTCTCAATCGTCGTCCGCCGGCGGTGTTGGAGCGCACGCGGGTCTGGCATGTCGGGACGCCGCTCGACGCGGATGCGATGGCCGAGGCGGCACGGTTTCTGCTCGGTCGCCACGACTTCACCAGCTTTCGCGACTCGATGTGCCAGGCGCGCTCGCCGGTGAAGACGCTCGATGCACTGGACGTGTCGCGCCACGGCGAGGAGATCGTGATCGATGCCCGAGCGCGCTCGTTCCTGCATCATCAGGTGCGCAACATGGCGGGTACGCTGAAACTGGTGGGAGCGGGGAAGTGGAAGCCGGCGCGCGTGGCCGAGGCCCTGGCGGCGTGCGATCGTCGCGCCGGCGGACCGACGGCGCCGCCGGACGGACTCTATCTTGTTTCGGTGGTTTACCCGACCGCCTGAGCGGTCAGTTCGCCCCGACCGCGTCAGCGGTCAATTAGGCTGATCCAGCTGGACGCTGTAGCTCAGGCCGACGAAGCCGCCCGACCCGCGCTGGTCCTGCTTGCGACCGCCTTCGATCTGGACGTTTTCGATCGGGCTGAATTTGAGCCCCAGGCGGGTGCCGGAAACCTGCGGGCCGTAGGTGCGTGCGCCCCACCAGTAATGATCGGCGGCGACCTGCGCGTTCCACGGCATGAAGGGAATATGGACGCCCAACTCGACGTCGTGACTGGCGAGTGCGCTTTCGGCGCCGACCCCACCGGTATGGCTTACGCCGAGTGTCGCATTCAGGACCGGTTGGGCATGGCCCATGGTCCAGCCATGTTCGCCGCCGGCGTTGGAGATGATCGAAACCGGACCCCAGCCCGTGCTCTTCGCGGCGGGATTTGCCAAGGTATTGCGATTGGCGGCGGCGAGAACCGCGGCATTCGAGGTTGGCGTCGTCGCGCCGCTGGTGTCTTCGATGGCGGCTTCCGCTTCGCTGGCGCGGTGCGCGGTCCAGCTCAGCTCGAGTTCCTTGACCCAATCGGTGGCGCGGGTGATCGCGTGGGAAAGACCATTTTCGGCGACGGTTTGGCGCAGGTCGGTAACCATCGCCTTGATGCCTTCGCCGGGAGAAGGGGTGATCGACGCGTACCAAGCGGGGCTCGCGTCCGGCGTGGCGGCGCGCGCCGAGCCGGGCAACAGCATGGCGAGCGAGAGCGCCAGAATTGAACCAAATCCCCACATAAAGAGATTATTAGGCCCAAAGTCCTTAAGATTTCGTTAAAGAAAGGATGTATTTACTTCGATTTATAGAAATTAACGCTAATTTCGAAGTAATGTGTTGCCTTATGTGACAATAAAAACACTTAACGTGTCACATCCGGCGGCCGAAACGGCCTCCGACGCGGAAAGATCGGCCGCGAGGGTAAATCCAGCCTACCGCATTGCGTGCCCGGCGTGGTCAGCGACCGGACGACGGCCGATGCCGGATTACAGCCAAAGATGGCTGAGCGAGTAGGCCGAGACGGCGGTAAGCAGGACGATGCGAATCCACATGGGCGACACTAAGCCACGCGACCCCGAAATTTTCCCTTAATTGCGACATAGGGCTTAAGGATGAATGAAGGCTTTAGTAGAGCTTCTCGGCGATCACCGCGATGATCGAGCCGAGCGCCAGATCGAAGAAAACGATCGAGAGCGCGATCCAGCCGCCGGCGCCGACCGCCACCAGCGCGATGAACCACTCGAACGCCAGCACGGCAGCATAAGCGACGAGATCGATGTCGGGAGCGAGGCTTTCGGGGAAAATCGTCGCGTTGCCGAACGCGGCGATCAGCAAAAGGCCCGTCTGCAAGACTTGCGACCAGTTGTAAACGACGATGAAGGCGAAGCCTTCGTTTTCGCGCCCGATCCATTTGCAATAATAAAGCACGACGAGCGGAAATCCCGTCCAGGCGACGACGAAGGCGATGCTCTGGACGATGGCGATGTGCAGGAAGCCGACCTGCGCGACCGTGTCCGCGTCGAGCCGGGTGAGGAGCAGCAACAGGAATCCGGGATAACAAATCGCCGCGGCCCAGAACGATCGCCAGACGCCTTCATGGCTGAGATCGAAATCGTGGAGGGCGCTGCGGTCGAGACGGGCGAGCCGCCAGGCGGCATGAAGCGCGCGGGCAACCTCGGCCTTGCTGGGCATCAGGCGTTCGCGAAATAAAGCTCGAGCATCGTTTGGTAGATGTCGGTGAGCGCGACGAGATCGGCCACCGGCGCGCGCTCGTCGACTTTATGCATGGTCTGGCCGACCAGGCCGAATTCGGCGACCGGGCAGAAATGATGGATGAAGCGCGCGTCGGAGGTGCCCCCGGTGGTCGAGAGATCGGGTTTTTGCCCGTTGACCTTGGCGATGGCGCGCGCGAGCACGTCGCTGACCTCGCCCGGTGGGGTCAGGAAGGATTCGCCGCTGACCTTGATCTCAAGCTCGTAACGCCCGCCGGCGGCATCGAGCTTCTGCCGCATCCAGGTCTCGAGCGTCTTGCTGGTCCAGCCGTCATTGTAACGGATGTTGAAGGTGGCCTTCGCCGTGCCCGGCACGACGTTGGTGGTGGGATTGCCGATGTCGATGGTCGAGATCTGAAGATCGGTCGGCTGGAACCGTTCATTGCCTTTGTCGATCGGCTCGGCGAGCAGCGCCGAGAGCATCTTGAGGAGGCGATGCGCCGCATTGTCGGCGAGATGCGGATTGGCGGTGTGGCCCTGGATGCCGGTTGCGGTCAGGAAACCGTTGAGGCTGCCGCGCCGGCCGATCTTGATCATGTCGCCGAGCGTCTTGGCGCTGGTCGGCTCGCCGACGACGCAGGCATCGAGTTTCTCGCCGCGTGCCGTCACCCAATCGAGCAGCTTGCGCGTCCCGTTGATTGCGGCGGCTTCCTCGTCGCCGGTGATGAGCAGGCTGATCGAGCCGTCGAACGGTCCGCGCGCGGCGAGGAATCGCTCGGCTGCGGCGACGAAGCAGGCAATGGCGCCTTTCATGTCGGCGACGCCGCGGCCATAAAGCGCGCCGCCCGTCACCTCGCCGCCGAACGGATCGATCGACCAGGATTTGGGATCGCCCGGTGGCACGACGTCGGTATGTCCGGCGAAGCAGAAATTACGTCCCGTCGTGCCGCGTCGCGCATAGAGATTGAGAATGGGCGCAGTGCCGGCCTCGGTGAATTCGATGGGATGGCAAGCAAAGCCCAAGCCTTCGAGCGTCTGGGCGAGAAGCGGAATAGCACCGGCATCGGCCGGCGTGACCGACGGTTTCTGGATCAGCGCGGCAGCCAATGCGACGGGATCGAGCGCCATCAGTCGCGCAGCAACTCGTTGATCGAAGTCTTCGACCGTGTCTGTGCATCGACGCGTTTGACGATGACGCAGCAATAGAGGTCGGGGCCGGGTTGGCCGTTCGGGAAAGGCTTGCCGGGCAGGGTACCGGGCACGACCACCGAGTAGGCGGGCACGCGGCCGACGAAGGTCTCGCCGGTGGCGCGATCGATGATCTTGGTCGATGCGCCGACGAAGCAGCCCATCGACAGCACGGCGCCTTCCTCGACGATGACGCCCTCGGCGACTTCGCTGCGCGCGCCGATGAAGCAATTATCCTCGACGATGACCGGCTCGGCCTGCAGCGGTTCGAGTACGCCGCCGATGCCGACGCCACCCGAGAGGTGACAGTTCTTGCCGATCTGCGCGCAGGACCCGACCGTGGCCCAGGTGTCGACCATGGTGCCGCTGTCGACATAGGCGCCGACATTGACGAAGGACGGCATGAGAATGACGTTCGGCGCGATGAAGGCGGAGCGGCGGACGACACTGCCGGGGACCGAGCGGAATCCTGCTTCCTTGAAGCGGGCCGGGTTCCAGCCTTGCGCCTTGACCGGAATCTTGTCCCACCAGGCCGAGCCGCCGGGCGCGGCCGAAATCTCGGCGTTGTCGTTGAGCCGGAAGGACAGCAGCACCGCCTTCTTCAGCCATTGATTGACGCGCCACTTGCCGTCGCTCTTTTCGGCGACGCGCAATTTGCCGGCATCCAGAAGGTCGAGCGCGGACTCGACGGCTTCGCGCACGGCGCCCTTGGTCTGCGCGTTGACGTCATTGCGCGCTTCCCAGGCGCCGTCGATGGTGGATTGAAGGTCGTTGCTGCTCATCTCGAATTCTCCTCGCGTCCGACCATGCGTGAGGGCCCGATAGGTGTCAACCGCGCGGCGTGTGGATCGCGGTCAGGAACTCGGTGAGATTCTCGACCCGGTAGTGAATCGAATCGCCGTGACCGTCATCCTCGGGATGCGGGCCGCCGGTGACCCAGATCGTCGTCATGCCGAGCGCCGCCGCCGGCACCAGGTTCTTCGCCATGTCCTCGACCATCGCCGCGCGCGTCGGATCGAAATCATAGCGCTTGGCCATCGCGGCATAGATTTCGGGCGCGGGCTTCGGCACGTAGTCGCACGCGACGATGTCGTGGATCGCCGCGAAATGCTTGCCGAGGCCCAGGCGCGCGAGCACACGGCTCGCGTGCGTGACGGTGCTGTTGGTGAAGATCAGTTTGCGGCCCGGCAAGGCGGCGAGCGCCGCGCCCAAGGCTCGGTCTTCGTTGACGGCGCTGAGATCGATTTCATGGACGTGGTCGAGAAATTTCGTCGGCTCGAAATGATACTCGTTCATCAGCCCGCGCAGGGTCGTGCCGTGATGCGTGTAGAAGTGCCGCCGCAGCGCATGCGCGCCGTCCTTGTCGAGATTTAACTCCGTCATGATGAAGGCGGCCATGCGTTCTTCGATCTCGGTGAAGAGACGGCATGAACCGGGATAAAGCGTGTTGTCGAGATCGAAGAGCCAGGTCTCGATCTGATTCAGCGGTTGCGGGGGAGAGTTCGCATCGGGCATCACCGCATTTTATGCGGCGTGACGGCGCCCTTGTCGACCTCTCCCCCGCTGCCGTGGAAACGCTACTCGCGCGCTTGGGGGGTGCGGGCGCGGAACGGAATGACCTGCGCCTTGGGCTGGGCCGCGATGACGTAGGCCAGCGCCGCGACGGCGAGGCCGACGGCAATATTGGCGCCGGCGATCCAGGCGGCCTGATGCAAAAGCCAATGCCACCAGACCGCGTGATGCGCGGTCGCGGGCAGGACGGAGTTTACCGCAGCCGAATCGAAGGCATTACCGAGCAGACCGAGCAGCAGCGCGCTGGCGCCGAGGATGGTGAGCGCGGCGCTGCTGGCGTGATCGGTGATTCCGAACACGATGGCCAGGATGCGGCGCCGAACCCGCCCATAGAGGCGCCGCGTCGTGCCGGATGCGCGGGTCAGGGAGATAACCGTCGTATGATCGGGTTCGAGATACATGCCGGCACCTCGGGTAGTGGTTATACCCGTGGAAGTAGCAATATATGTGCCACACCTCATTCGCTGTAATTGCGGCCTATTTGACGGACGAGATGGGCTTATTGCTCGGATTATGACTCGCCCTGAACAAAAATTGTGCAGTGCAACAAAAAACTCAGGACCGTTCGTGGTCGGGCTGAGAGGGCGCTCCGGCTGAACTTGCTGGCCTGCTTATTGCGATGCTCGAACAACAAGGCGGTTG
Source organism: uncultured Rhodospirillales bacterium (assembly GCA_903828515.1). GTDB lineage: Bacteria > Pseudomonadota > Alphaproteobacteria > ATCC43930 > CGMCC-115725 > CAIKMD01. The sequence continues at coordinate 231,273 of CAIKMD010000007.1, forward strand.
AACAACAGGATGCGTGGCTCTCGTGCGATTGCGGATACTGATCATCGACGAAGATCCGGCACGGGCCAAAGCCTTGGAAGCCTCGCTCGCGGCGGCGGGGTATGAGCCCGTGGGCCTCGCGGGGCCCAAGGACGACCTTCTTGCGAAGGTACAAGATCTGTCGCCGGACCTGATCATCGTCGACATGGAGTCGCCGACGCGCGACGCGCTCGAGGACATGCGGCGAATTACCGCCGACCGGCCACGTCCCATCGTGATGTTCGTCGATCATTCCGACCAGGAGACCATCGGCGAGGCGATGCGCGCGGGGATATCGGCCTACGTCACCGATGGGCTCAACCCCAGCCATGTGAAACCGATTCTCGACGTCGCTGTGGCCCAGTTCGCCGAATTCCAGAAGCTGCGCCAGGAACTCGAGCAGGCGAAGCTCGATCTCTCGGACCGGAAGATCGTCGAACGCGCCAAGGGTATTTTGATGACGACGCGGAATCTTCCCGAAGAGCAGGCGCATCGGCTCATGCAAAAGCTGGCGATGGACCAGAATCAGCGCATCGTCGACGTCGCCCGTTCGATCCTGACTCTGGCGCAAGTCCTGAAGTCGGATCGCTGAGCGACGCTCAAATTCGGTCATGCGCTAATTATTTAGGCAAGCCAAGGGCCGACGCGATCGTGCCGGTTTTTATGTTCCGTCGATAAACAAAGGCTTTCTCAATCGCGTGGCGACGCATCGGCGCTGGCACGTGGTTTGCACATCTCCAGATAGCTGATCGGGCTAATGGCGGTCCGGCGGCGAACCCATACGGTTCAATCGGGACAATGGCGTCCTCAACACGGATCACGCGATCCGTGGCGTGAGGCGCCTTTTTTGTTTTTGGGAGCATCGGTTCGTGCAGATCGCGTTCGACAGTCTCGAAACCAGATCGGTCACGTTGGGTTTTATTCCGTTGCTCGATTGCGCGCCGCTGATCATCGCGCGCGACAAGGGTTTCTTTCGCCATAACGGTCTCGACGTCCTGCTGATGCGCGAAAGCTCGTGGTCCTCGCTGCGCGATCGCGTCGCGCTGCGGGTTCTCGATGGCGGTCACATGTTGCAGGCGATGCCCTTGGCGGCAACCGCTGGGCTCGGCGGCCTCAGCGTGCCGATGGTCACGGCGTGCGTCCTCAATCTCGGCAGTAACGGCATCACGGTTTCGACCGATCTCTGGCAGGCGATGCGCGCGACCGATCCGCATGTCGGCGACAGCGCGCAGGCCGCCGCGTCGGCGCTTGCTCGCCACGTGCGCGACAGACGGGCGCGCGAGATGGCTCCGCTCACGTTTGCGATCACGTTCCCTTATTCATCGCATAACTACGAATTGCGCTTCTGGCTGGCGGCGGGCGGGCTCGATCCCGATCGCGATGTTCGCTTTGTCGTGGTGCCGCCGCAACAGATGCTCTCGCACCTGACGGCGGGCCGGATCGACGGTTACTGCGTCGCCGCGCCATGGAACGCCCTCGCCGCGGTGCAGGGCGTCGGCCGGGTCGTCGCGATCAAGCAGGACCTCTGGGAAAACGCGCCGGAGAAAGTCTTCGGCGTCACGCGTGACTGGGCCGAGCGTAACCCCAACACCCATCGCGCGGTCGTGCGTGCGTTGATCGAAGCCTGTGCCTGGCTCGACGATCCCGCGCATCACGGCGAAGCCGCGGCTCTGCTCGCACAACCCGGCGTGGTGAACGCGCCGGCGGCGTTGATCGCGGCATTGTTGGGTGGTCGCGTCTTCGCCGAATTCGATGCCCCGCCGCGCCAGGTGCCGGACTTCATCGTGTTCCACCGGTATGCCGCGAATTTCCCGTGGCGCTCCCAGATGTATTGGACGCTGACCCAAATGCGCCGCGCCGGCCAGATCGCTGGCGATGTCGATCTTCATGGGCTGGCCGCTTCGGTTGTCGCGGCGGATACCTATCGCGCCGTCGCGGCGGAGCTTGGTCTCCCCGCGCCGACCATCGACGATAAGACCGAAGGAACCCATGCCAACGAATGGACGCTGCGTCAGGCGACGCGGCCCATCGCCATGGGTTCCGATCGGTTGTTGGGCGGCGGCGTTTTCGATCCGTCGCTCGATGCGGAGGAAGCATCACCGCGCGCCAGCGCAACCCCACGATCCCAGAAGGAGAATTCATGACCAGCCTCGTGCGTCAGCTCGGCCGTCGTTCCGTCACGCGCCGCGCGTTGATTCGTAATACGAGCCGTCTTGCCGGCGCGGCCGCGACCGTCGCCGCGGTACGCGGACTTTTCCCGGCGGGCGCCATGGCGGCCGATGCCGGGCTTGAAACGACCAAGGCCTTGCTGGGCTACATCGCGTTGACCGACGCATCGCCGCTCATCATCGCCAAGGAAAAGGGCCTGTTCGACAAATACGGCATGAAGGATGTCGACGTTCAGAAACAGGCGAGCTGGGGCACCACGCGCGACAATATCGAACTCGGATCGTCGTCGGGCGGCATCGATGGCGCGCATATCCTGTCGCCGTTCCCCTATCTCATCTCGACCGGCAAGGTGACGAAGAACAACGTCAAGGTGCCGATGTACATTCTCGCCCGTCTCAACACCAACGGGCAGGCGATTTCGGTGGCGTCGTCCTACCTGCCCCTTGGCGTCAAGCTCGACTCGAAGGTGCTGAAGGCGCCGTTCGCCAAGATGAAGGCGGCGGGCCAGGCGGCCAAGGTCGCGATGACCTTTCCCGGCGGCACTCACGATGTATGGCTTCGCTACTGGCTTGCCGCCGGCGGTATCGATCCCGACAAAGACGTCGAGACGATCGTCGTGCCGCCACCGCAGATGGTTGCCAACATGAAAGTCGGCACCATGGAAGCCTTTTGCGTCGGCGAGCCGTGGAACAGCCAGCTCGTCCATCAGTCGGCCGGGTTCACGGCGCTGGTCACCGGCGAACTATGGAAAGATCATCCCGAGAAATCCTTCAGCATGCGCGCCGACTACGTCGACAAGAACCCCAAGGCGACGGCGGCGTTGCTCGCCGCCGTGCTGGAGGCGCAGCAATGGTGCGATGCCGACGCCAACAAGGAGGAAATGTGCTCGATCGTCGGCAAGCGCGCCTGGTTCAACGTGCCACCCGAAGACATCGTTGACCGCGCCAAGGGCGACATCGATTACGGCGACGGCCGCAAGGTCGCAAAGAGCCCGCTCCTCATGAAGTTCTGGCGCGATTTCGCCAGCTATCCGTTCAAGAGCCACGAGCAATGGTTCCTTACCGAAGACATTCGCTGGGGCTATTACACGCCGAGCGAAATCGACACCAAGAAGCTCGTCGATCAGGTCAATCGCGAGGATCTCTGGCGCGCGGCGGCAAAAACCATCGGCGCGAAACCGGCGGACATTCCGGCTTCGACCTCGCGCGGAAAGGAAACCTTCTTCGACGGCAAGGTCTTCGATCCGGCGGCGCCCGAGGCTTATCTGAAATCGCTCGACATCAAACGGGTTGCCTGACGTGGCCTCGGTCGAAAAGGTAACGAACCGATGACCGACAAGGAAATGGCACTCCGCGTCGTCTCGACGCGGCTGGGGCGGCGGCAGTTCGTGCTGCCGCCCGGCCTTCTCAAACTGGGGCGCGATCTGGCGGCGCGGCTCCTTCCGCCGCTCGTGACGTTGGTGCTCCTCGTCCTCGTCTGGCATCTGGCGACGCTGGGTCCTAAATCGCATCTGCCGGGACCGCTTCAGGTTCTCCACGGCAGTTGGGAGCTGATCACCAACCCGTTCTACGATCACGGCGGGCTCGACAAGGGCCTGTTCTGGCATATCTCGGCCAGTCTGCAACGCGTCGCGGTCGGTTACACGCTCGCCGCGATCGTCGGCATCGCGCTCGGCATCCTGGTCGGACAAAGCGTCTGGGCGATGCGCGGCCTCGATCCGATCTTCCAGGTCCTGCGCACGGTACCGCCGCTCGCCTGGTTGCCCTTGTCGCTCGCGGCGTTTCGCGACAGCCGGCCATCGGCCTTGTTCGTCATCTTCATCACCGCGATCTGGCCGATCATCATCAATACCGCAGTAGGATGCCGCAACATCCCGGCGGATTATCGCAACGTCGCGCGCATCCTGCGGCTCAGCCCGCTCGAATATTTCCTCAAGATCATGATGCCGGCCTGCGTGCCCTACATCTTCACCGGCCTGCGCATCGGCGTCGGACTGGCGTGGCTTGCCATCGTCGCCGCCGCGTTCTATACCTCGGGTCAACTCCTGACCGAGGACTATTACGCCGCCAACAAGCTGATCAAGGGATTCATCGGGTCGGCCAATATCGATACCAATTCGCGCCTGTGCATGGCGTCGTCGGTGGCGGGGCATCGGCGCGGCTTCGGATCGGACACCGTGCCGGGTTCCTACGAAGATCTCGAATTGGCTGATCTGGTGGTGCTGATCGGATCGAACATGGCGTGGTGCCACCCGGTTCTCTATCAGCGGATCGAGGCCGCGCGCCTCCGGCGCGGCACCCGCATCGTGGTGATCGATCCGCGCCGCACCGCGAGTTGTGCGACCGCCGATCTTCATCTCGCCGTGCGCCCCGGCAGCGACGTGACGCTGTTCAACGGGCTGCTGGTCGAACTCGATCGCCGCGGCCTGATCGATCGTGCCGATGCGACCGCACGCGCCCGACGGACTCGACGAGGCGCTAGCCGCCGCACGTTCTTCCGCCGGCGATATCGCGACCGTCGCGCGGGCCTGCAATCTGCCCGAAGCCGAGATCGCCGAATTCTACGATCTCTTCGCCGCGTATCCGCGCGTCGTCACCGCCTATTCGCAAGGCGTCAACCAATCGAGCAGCGGGACCGACAAGGTCAACGCGATCATCAATGTTCACCTTGCCACCGGCCGGATCGGCCGGCCCGGCATGGGGCCGTTTTCGCTTACCGGCCAGCCGAACGCGATGGGCGGGCGCGAGGTCGGCGCGCTCGCCAATCAGCTTGCGGCGCATATGGATTACGACGACCCGGCCGCTGTCGATCGCGTGCAACGGTTCTGGCACGCACCGACCATCGCTCAAGGACCCGGCCCCAAAGCCGTCGAAATGTTCGAGCGCGTGGCGCGCGGCGAAATCCGCGTCTTGTGGATCATGGCGACCAATCCGGCGGTCAGCCTGCCGGAATCCGATGTGGTCCGCCGGGCGCTCGACACCTGTCCGCTGGTCATCGTGTCGGACGCGATGCGGTGGAGCGACACCGTGGAGCGTTCCTATATCCGCCTGCCGGCGCTGGCCTGGGGCGAAAAGGACGGCACGGTCACCAATTCCGAACGCCGTATCAGCCGGCAGCGCGCTTTTCTCTCGCCGCCCGGCGAGGCGATGGCGGATTGGTGGATCATCGGCGAAGTGGCCAAGCGCCTTGGCTTCGGCGCGGAATTTTCCTTCACCGGACCGGCCGCGATCTTTCGCGAACACGCGGCCCTGTCGGGATTCGAGAATGACGGTAGCCGCGATTTCGACATCTCGGGTCTCGCGGCGACGAGCGACAAGGCTTATGCCGCGTTCGAGCCGACGCAATGGCCGGTCAACGCGGCGGCTCCGGGCGGAACCGAAAGGCTGTTCGGCGACGATCGCTACTTCACGTCGAACGGTCGCGCGCGCTTCGTCGCGGTGCGTCCGCGTCGCGACGTCCATCCGACCGATCGCGACTATCCGATCGTTCTGCTGACCGGGCGCGAACGCGATCACTGGCACACGCTCAATCGTTCGGGCAAATCGCCGCGCCTGGCGTTGCGCGCGCCCGAACCGCAGATCGCGGTTAATCCGAAGGATGCAAAGCGCCTGGCGCTGCAAGACGGCGGTCTCGGGCGGATCGAGAGCCGCTGGGGATCGATGGTGGCGCGGGTACGCATCACCGATGATCAATCGCCCGGCACGGCCTTTGCGCCGATGCATTGGAACGATCATTTCGCCAAATTGGGCCGGGTCAACGCGGTTGCGCACTCGGCCGTCGATCCGCAATCCGGTCAGCCGGATTTCAAGAATATTCCGGTTCGGCTTGCCGCCGTTGCGCGGGATTGGGAAGCCATCGCCCTGGTCGGCGCCCGGCCGAGCTTCATCGACGCACCCTACTGGGCGCTGGCGGCGGGCGTCGCGCACTGGCGCATCTTCGCCGCCGGGACCGGTAGCGCAGCGGCCGCGCTCGACCGGCTCGCAAGCTGTTTCCCGACCGGCCAAAGCCTGACCTTCCGCGATCCGGCCGGCGAACGGTTCCGTCTGGCCATCATTGTCGAAAGCCGGCTTGCCGCGTGGCTCGATGTCGGGCCGGCAACGACACGGTTCGATGCGGATTGGGTCGGAACGCTGTTCGCGAAAGAAACGCTCGCGCGCGAGGATCGCCGCGCTTTGCTCGCGGGACGGCCGGGACCGCAGCGGCCGGCCGAAGGCGCGATCGTTTGCGTCTGTCATTCGGTCGGTCGCACGCGTCTGTGCCGTACCATCCGCGAGCAGCGACTTCTGGATGTCGCCGCGATCGGTGCGGCGACCGGGGCGGGCACCGGCTGCGGTTCGTGCATCCCCGAGTTGAGAACGCTGCTCGCTGAGACGGCGATGGAGGCGGCATGACCGAGCCGTCCGACCTCGCCAACCGGCTCCTGAGCGAGGCCGGGCTCGCTGCCGCGACCGACGAGCAGAAACTCTATCTCAAGGGCTTCCTGAGCGGCGTCGCTGCCAAGACCGGTGCCGTGCCGATGGCGTCGACGGGAGGAATGCCGGGCGATATTCACCGCGCGGCGCAGGATCGGTTCATCGCGGCGGGCAAGAAACTCGCGCCCGAGGAAGAAGCCAAACGCCAGTCGCATCCGCTCGACATGTGGGACGAATTGCGCGCCGGCGCCGCCGAGGGACGTTTCCCCAAGGGCAACGATATTTTCCGCCACAAATATTTCGGTCTTTTTTATGTGGCCCCGGCGCAAAACGCCTTCATGTGCCGGTTGCGGATGCCGAACGGGATTCTTTCCGCGCATCAGATGATGGGCCTGGCCGATCTCACCGATCGATGGGGCGGCGGTTTCACCGACATCACGACGCGGGCCAATCTGCAGATCCGCGAGATTCAGCCGCCGGCGATCGTCGAGCTGCTCGAGGGGATTCAGGATCTCGGCCTCTCCTCGCGCGGATCGGGCGCGGACAATATTCGTAACGTCACGTCGAGCCCGACCGCCGGCATCGACCGCCAGGAGCTGATCGACACGCGGCCGCTCGGTCGCGAGTTGCATCACTACATTCTCAATCATCGCGAGATGTACGGCCTGCCGCGCAAGTTCAATATCGCGTTCGACGGCGGCGGCCTGACCGCGGTGCTCGAAGACACCAACGATATCGGCTTCGCCGCTGTCGCGGTCCCGGCGGGCACGACTGTCCCCGAAGGGATTTATTTCCGCATGCTGCTCGGCGGGATCAGCGGGCATGGCGATTTCGCGCGCGACACAGGCATCGTGCTGAAGCCCGAGGAATGTCTGGGCGCGGCCGTCGCGGTCTTGCGCGTCTTCATCGCCGAAGGCGATCGCACCGACCGCAAGCGCGCGCGGCTCAAATATGTGCTCGATGCCTGGGGGCATGAAAAATTTCTCGCGGCGGTCGAGACCGAGCGCGGCGTGCCCTTCACGCGCCTGCCGCTCGATGCCTGCGTGCCGCGCGGGAAGCAGGAAAAGCACGGCCATATCGGCGTTCATCCCCAGCGCCAGCCGGGATTGTCCTATCTGGGCGTCGCGGTGCCGGTGGGGCGGCTCTCGACCGCACAGATGCGCGGCCTCGCCGATATCGCCACGCGGTATGGCAGCGGCACGATCCGCCTGACCGTGTGGCAGAACCTGATCCTCTCGGACATTCCCGATGACAAAGTCGATGCCGCGCAAGCGGCGATTGCCGCGCTGGGCCTGAGCATTTCAGCGAGCGCCATTCGCGGCGCGCTGGTCGCCTGCACCGGTAACACCGGCTGCAAATTCGCCGCGACCGATACGAAAGGTCAGGCGATGGTCCTCGCCGATCACCTCGAACGCACCGTCGTGCTCGATCAGCCGGTGAACATTCATCTCACCGGCTGTCCCCATTCCTGCGCGCAGCATCGGATCGCCGATATCGGCCTGCTCGGGATCAAGGTCGGCGACGACATGATCGAGGGTTACAGCATCTCGGTCGGCGGCGGGGCGGGCGCCGATCAGCGCATCGGTCGCGAGATCATGCCGCAAGTGGCGATGGACGATATGCCGGCGCGGATCGAGGGCCTGCTTCAGGCCTATCTCGCCCATCGCCGCGAGGCCGAATCCTTCAACGACTTCGCCGCGCGTCATTCGGTCGAAGAATTGCAGGCCTTCTCCGCGATGGACACAGAGAAGGCGGCTTGAGATGAGTCACTACGCGCCGCTCATTCCCGAAACCGCGCCGTTCGATGCGGCGGCGCGCGCTTTTCTCAATGGCTGGCTCGCCGCCTATTTCGGCGAAGCCTCCGGTTCGACCGCGAGCGCGTCGTCCGCCGTGGCCGCGCCGGTCGAAGACGAGAATTTTCCCTGGCATGACATGACCCTGCCGCTCGACGAGCGGCTGAGCCTGGCCGAGGGACGTTCTTTGCCGCAGCGCCTGATGGCGGCGATGGCGCAACAGGATTGCGGCCAGTGCGGCTATCTCTGCAAAACCTATGCGGAGGCGATTGCGACCGGCGCCGAGAAGGCGACCAATCGCTGTGTGCCGGGTGGCAAGGAAACCGCGCGGATGGTGAAGGAATTGCTGGAGCTGGGCGAAACCGCGACGGTTGCTGCCGCGCCCGCCGCTTCGATCGCCGCACCGGCGATAGGCACGCCGAACTTTCCCAGCGCGATGGCGCGGCTCGAAGGCGCCATCGCGCTCAATCGCGGCAGTACGGCGAAGGACACGCGTCAGGTTGTTTTCGATCTCGCCGAGACCGGCCTCAAATACGAAGTCGGCGATGCGCTGGGCGTCAAAGCATTCAATGATCCGGATACGGTGACGGCGATCGTCGAGCGCCTCGGCGCCAAGCTCGACGATGCCGTCGATGGACCCGACGGGGTACGACGCGGTCTCTACGACGTGCTGTTGCATGCGTGTGATATCGGGCGGCCGACCGACGAAGCGGTCGAGGTGCTCGCCTCGCGCGCGGTCAATCTCGAAGAATCGCAGCGCCTGCAGGCGCTCGCCGAAGGCTATCCGGGGGCGGGGCCCGAGGGCGCCGACCTGCTGGAGCTGCTGGAGATATTCCCGTCGGCGCGTCCGCCGGTGCAGCAACTGATTACGTCGCTGGGCGTGTTGCAGCCGCGACTCTATTCGATCTCGTCGTCGATGAAGGCGGTGAACGAGCAGGTTCATCTGACCGTCGCCGCCGTGCGCTATCAGTTGCGCGGTCGCGCGCGCAAAGGCGTTGCCTCGACCTTCCTCGCCGAGCGTCTCGACAAAGGTGCGTCGGTGCCGGTCTTCGTTCAGCCCGCGCACGGGTTCCGTTTGCCCAAGGACGGCAGCGTGCCGATCATCATGATCGGGCCGCGAACCGGTGTGGCGCCCTTCCGCGCATTCCTGCAGGAGCGCCGCGCGATCGGCGCCAAGGGGCGCAACTGGCTCTTCTTCGGCGACCAGCATCGCGCCAGCGATTTTCTCTACGAAGAGGAAATGACCGGCTTCAAGCGCGACGGCTTGCTGACCGATCTCGATCTCGCCTTTTCACGCGATCAGGCGGAACGCATCTATGTCCAGCAACGTATGCGCGAAAAGGCGAAGGAACTCTGGGCGTGGCTCGATGCCGGCGCCTACATCTATGTGTGCGGCAGCATCACGATGGGCAAGGATGTCTATGCCGCGCTGACCGCCATCATCGCGCGCCAAGGCGGCATGGGCCAAGGCGCGGCGAAAGCCTATATCGCCAAACTCGCACGCGACGAGCGGTATCTGCTGGACGTATATTAGAAGCTATCAGCTATCAGCCGTCAGCTTTTTGAAGGCTGATAGCTGACAGCTATTTCTTCTTCTTCGCCTTCTTGGCCGGCGGCTCGTCCGTGAGATCGCGCACTTCGGTGTTCATCGCCACGTCGCTGCGGCGGCGCTTGGCGATCTGCTTGCCGGTCTCGAAATAGTCGCCGCGCACGGCGGCCTCGGCCATGTCGTCGAATTCGTCCGACCATTCGCCGAGCGAATAGCCGAACCAGGGCTGCTCGGGTTTCAGCGGCGGCAGGCCGAGTTCTTCCCAGATTTTCTTGGCCTTCTCCATGAAGGGCTTTTTCGGCAGCGAGACCGGCGGGAAGTCTTCCTTCAGCGTCGCGTCGATCAGCACTGAGCCGTCCTGGCCGCCGTTGCGATGGCTGCGCGGGCCGTGACCCTGGTCGCGATGCGGCAGGATGTGGAGATCGATCAGCGGATTGGCGCGATAGGACATTGCCCAGAACAGGGCATTCGCGTCATTGGGGTCGATGTCCTCGTTGACCGCGATGATGTATTTGCCGGCGGCGCGATGAAGCGCCGAGGCGCCATAGATTGCGCGCCAGACTTCGGTGTTCGGCATTTTGCGGTCGACCACCAGCACCAAAACCTTGCGGAGATTGGTCAGCGGCTCGTGCATCGAGACTTTCTTGATGCCTTTGATGCCGAGCGTGTCGCGCAGATGGGTGAGGAACATCGGCTCGAGCGCCACGCGCTTGATCAGGCTCGATTCGGATGGCGTCACCTGGCTGATGATCGAGGTCAGGATCGCATCGCGCCGCCGCGTGATCGCGGTCACTTCCATGAACGCGTTGTATTCCTGAAGATTGACGTGGCCGTGGCTCTCGCCGAACGGGGCCTCGGGTTCGAGTTCGTCGGTGTGGATGAAGCCCTCGATCACGATCTCCGCCTCGGCAGGCACATAGAGATCGACGGTCTTTGCCTTGACGACATTGATCGGGCATCCGACCAGTCCGCCCGCGACGGTCAACTCGTCCATCGTCTCGGGCAGTTTCTGCGCCGAGGTATAGGCGATGCAGGGCGGGCAACCGAGGATCACGGCGGCGGGCAGGCGCTTGCCCTTGGCCTTCATTTTTTCCCAATGGGTCATGATGCCCGGCCGCAATTCGAGCGACGGGTTCATGCCCAAACGTAGTGGCGCTTTCACCTGACCGCGATAGATCCCCATGTTCTGGATGCCGGTGTCGGGATCCTTGGTGATGTATTGCGACAGCGTCGTATAGGGCGAGACGTCCCAGCCTGGCGTCGAGATCGGAATCGGCAGTCCATCCAAGCCTTGGCCCGGCTTCTTCAACGCCTTGCCGGTGATGACGATTTCCTGGCACGGCGCGTCGGTCACGATTTTCGGCGGGATCGGATTGGCGATCGCGTGGTTCCAGGTCTCTTCGATCTTGTCGAGATCGCAATCCATGCCGATCGCGTAGATCGGGCGATTGGTTGCGAGCACGCCGACGGCGACGGGGATGTCGTAATGCTTGCCCTTGGCGTCGATGACGTTGGTGAAAAGGAAAGCCTTGCGATCTTTCTCGGCGATGCCGCCGCGGAACTGCCAGCGCACCAGCGGGTGCATCTCGGTGTCCTTGCTGATCTTGCGGTCGACCGTGACCAGCAGCCCCTCTTTCTCGAGGGTGCGCAGGTGGTCGTGGAGATCGGGATAACCGCGTTTCGGGGCGGCGCTCATGCGCGGCTTGCCCTTCGCCTTGACCGCCATATCCATCGCGTCTCTCCCTGAAGTCTTCGAGTTTGGTTTAGCGCCCGCGGCGGATGAGCGTCCCGGCGCCTTCGGCGAACAGTTCCAAGAGAATCGCGCGCGGGACCCGCCCGTCGATGATGACCGCCGCTTCGACGCCGCCCCGGATCGCTTCGAGACAGGTTTCGATCTTGGGGATCATGCCGCCCGAGATCGTGCCATCAGCGATCAGCTCGCGCGCCTTGGCGACACTGAGCTGGTGAATGAGCTTCTTGTTCTTGTCGAGCACGCCGGCGACGTCGGTCAGCAGCAGGAAGCGCGTGGCCTTCATCGCGGCGGCGACGGCGCCCGCCACCGTGTCGGCATTGATGTTGTAGGTCTCGCCCTTCTCGCCGACGCCGATCGGCGCGATCACCGGAATGATGTCGGATTTTTCCAAAAGGTCGAGCATCTTGGTATTGATCGCGGTCGGCTCGCCGACGAAGCCCAAATCGAGGACCTTCTCGATGTTGCTGTCGGTTGGGCGGTGCGATTTGAGCGCGACCTTCTTGGCGCGGACGAGGTCGGCGTCTTTGCCCGACAGTCCGACCGCGAGCCCGCCGGCCGCGTTGATCGCCGCGACGATTTCCTTGTTGATCGAGCCCGACAGCACCATCTCGACGATCTCGACGGTTTCGCGATCGGTGACGCGCAAGCCGTCGATGAACGAGCTTTTGATCTTGAGGCGTTCGAGCATCGCGCCGATCTGCGGCCCGCCGCCGTGAACCACGATCGGGTTCATGCCGACCTGTTTCAGGAGGACGATATCCTCGGCGAATTGCCGCGCGATGGCTTCCTCGCCCATCGCATGGCCGCCGTATTTGACGACGATGGTCTTGCCGGAATACCGGCGGAAATACGGAAGCGCCGCGCTGAGGGTGGCGGCTTTCGTGGCGGCATCGGTGGGGGATACGGGCTTATCGGCCATGGCGGCCGAAATCTAGCGCGTGGGCTTCGGGTCTGCCAGTGCGACGAGCGCGCCGCGCAACGCCGCGATCCCGGTTTTCTCGTGCGAACTGGTGATGTGGATGGTCGGATGCGCGGCCGGATGCGTCGCCAGCGTCTTGGCGACAATGGGTAACAATTTGTCCAGTTCGGCTGCTTTGACCGCATCGGCCTTGGTCATCACCACCTGAAACGACACCGCCGCCTTGTCGAGCAGGGTCATTAGCGGCCGGTCGGTATCCTTGATGCCGAAGCGGGAATCGATCAGGACCATGACGCGCCGGAGACTCGCGCGGCCGCGCAGATAGCTCTCGATCAGACCGGTCCAGCGGATGATTTCGTGCTTGGGGGCGGCGGCGTAGCCGTAGCCGGGCAGATCGGCGAGCGTCATCCGCTCGCCCAGCGCGAAAAAATTGATCTGGCGCGTACGCCCCGGCGTGCGCGAGACGCGGGCCAGCGCGTTCTGGCCGGTCAGCGCGTTGACGATGCTCGATTTGCCGACATTGGAGCGGCCGACGAAGGCGATCTCGGGAAACGTGTCGGGCGGAATGCCGCTCGGATCGGCAGCGCCGGCGACAAAGAGACAGGGCGCGGCAAAGAGCAGGCGTCCGCTCTCTTCTTCGGAAGCATCGGGCGCCGCGTCCGGGGGATAGACGGCACCGGCCATCGGTACCTCAGGTCTTCGTTGTCTTGATCGGCGCGACAGCCTTGCCGGGCGGGGTCACGCCGGCGCGGCGCATGATCAGCCATTGCTGGGTGACCGACAGCGTGTTGTTCCACGCCCAGTAGATCACCAGGCCCGAGGCGAATTGCGACAGCATGTAGGTGAAGACGAAAGGCAGGGCCATGAACATCTTCGCCTGCACCGGGTCGGGCGGTGCCGGATTGAGCTTTTGCTGCATGAACATGGTGACGCCCATGATGATGGGCCACGCGCCGATCGCGAGGAAGGCCGGCGCGGGGAAGTGCAGCAGGCCGAAGAGATTGAGGAAGTTGGTCGGATCGGGCGCCGAGAGATCGTGGATCCAGCCGTAGAACGGCGCCTGGCGCATCTCGATGGTGACGTAGAGCACCTTGTAGAGCGAGAAGAACACCGGGATCTGAATGGCGATCGGCAAGCAACCGGCCATCGGATTGGCGCCGACGCGCTTATAGAGCGCCATCATCTCCTGATTGAGCTTCGCCTTGTCGTCGCCGAACTTCTCCCGCAGCTTCGCCATCTCGGGCTGAAGCTGCTTCATCTTGCTCATCGCCTTGTAGGATTTGTTGGCGAGCGGGAAGAACAGCAGCTTGATCAGCACGGTCAGCAGCATGATCGCGAGACCGAAATTGCCGATCAGCGCGTAGAAGAAGTCGAGCGTGAGGAAGATCGGCTTGGTGAGGAAATAGAACCAGCCGAAATCGATCGCGCGGTCGAAGCGCGGCACGCCCAGCACGCTCTCATAGCGGTCGAGCAGCGCGACTTGCTTGGCGCCGGCGAAGACGCGAGCTTCCTCGGAGACGGTGCCGCCCGGCGCCAGCTCGTGCTCGGCGCCGCGGTAATCGACCTGATAAAGATCGGTGCCGCCGCGCGGCGTATGGGCAAAGCGCGTCTTGACGGTTTCTTTCTGGTCGGGGACCAGCGCGGTCAGCCAGTATTTATCGGTGATGCCGAGCCAGCCGCTGGTGGTATCGGCCTCGACCGGCGGCGAACCTTTGAGCGCCGAATATTTGATTTCCTTCAACGAGCCGTCGACCACGCCGATCGGGCCTTCGTGGAGGAGATAGGTGTTCGACGTCGGCACCTCGCCTTCGCGCGAGATCAACGCGTAGGGATAGAGCGAAACCTTGTCGCTGCCGGCGTTAGCGACGCTCTGCGTGACCGTGAACATGTAATCGGCGTCGATCGCGATCCGCCGCTTGAAGGTAAGACCGGCGCCGTTGTCCCAGTTCAGGTCGACCGGATGCGTGGGCGTCAGGTCGCCGCCCGCGCTGGTCCAGCGCGTGTCGGGGCCGGGGACTTTGACGTCGCTCTTGCTGGCGACCCAACCGAACTGGACCGCGTAGGGATTGGCGGTGCCGTCGGGCGCCAGCAGGACGATCTCGGGACTATTGGGCTCAGGCTCTTCGCGATAATCGACCAGGGTCAGATCGTCGAGCTTGGCGCCGACGAGATCGATCGAGCCGGTCAGGCGCGGCGTGACGATTTTGACCCGTGGGTTCTGGGCGAGGACCTTGTCGCGCGGCGCTGCGGTCGGCACCGTCGTGGCCGGCGTCGCGATGGCGGGCGCGCCGGGTGCGGTTGGGGGAGCGGCAATGCCTTGTTGCGGCGTCGGTTGAGCCGTCTGCTTCGGTTGGAAATAGAACTGAAACAGCAGGAGGATCGCACAGGAGATGACGATCGCGACGATGAGGTTTTTCTGCTGGCCCATGTTTTTCAGCCGTGATCGGCGCAATGGCCCGCGACGGGCGGGACGGGGTCGTAGCCGCTGCTGCCCCACGGGTGACAGCGCAGGATGCGCTTGCCCGCGAGGATCGTGCCGCGCAGCGCGCCATGCGCGACGATCGCTTCTTGCGCGTAATGCGAGCAACTCGGCTCGTACCGGCAGCTCGGCGGCAGGAACGGCGAAATCAGCAATTGATAGGCGCGGATCAGGCCGCGCAGCGCGAGGGCGATCATGCGGCGCCCCGCTTTTCCGCCTCGGCATGAACCCGGACGAGCGCGGTTTCGAGATCGGCGACGAGCGCGGCGAAATCGTGCGTCAGGGTGCCGCCGCGCGCGACCAGAACATAATCGAAGCCCGGCGTACCGCGCTTTGGCAACACGAGGTTCGCGGCTTCGCGCAGGCGACGGCGGGCGCGGTTGCGCTTGACGGCGATGCCGACTTTACGGCTGGCGGTGAAGCCGATACGGGGGGCGAGCGGCAATTCCGAATCCTCCGGGCGGCGCGCGGCCTGAAGAATGAAGCCGGGGGCGACCCATCTGCGGCGGCTCGCGGCGACGGTTAGAAACTCGGGTCGGCGCTTGAGGCGCGCGACGGTAGCCATGGGAACCGAGCCGTTTCCGGCCCTTAGGCCGAAAGCCGCTTGCGGCCCTTGGCGCGACGGTTGGAGAGAACGCGGCGTCCGCCCACGGTCGCCATGCGATGGCGGAACCCATGGCGGCGCTTACGAACCAGTTTGCTCGGCTGATAGGTGCGCTTCACGGCGATGGCTCCGACGACTCTATTCCGGGGGAACGAACGCGCTGTATAAGGGAGGGTCTGGGCGAAGTCAACGCGAACGGCGGAATCCCAAGAATGTTCAAGCGTTTCAATATTTTATATGGCGGTTTCGCGACCGGCCTGTCGGCCCGGCTCCTGGTGCTGACGGCGGGGTTCGTCATGCTCAGCGAGGTTCTGATCTTCCTGCCCTCGGTGGCGCGGGATCGGCTGGCCTATCTGGACGACCGGCTGGACGCGGCCCGGCTGGCCGTGTTCGCGCTCGAGGCGACCCCCGACAACATGGTCAGCCAGTCGCTCGCGGACGAGTTGCTGGCCGATGTCGGCGCCCACGGCATTGTCGTCCACAAGGCTGATTCGACCCTCATGATCGACGCCGGGATGCCGCCGCGCCCGGACGCGACCTTCGATCTGCGCGATTCCGGGATGTTCGGCCTGATGCGCGACGCGCTGGCCGCCTTGATGCGCTCGGACGACCGCATCCTGCGCGTGTTCGACGTGTCGTCGAAAGAGCCCGACGTGATCGTCGAGGTCCTGCTCGACGAAGCGCCGCTGCGCGCCGAGATGTGGGCATTCGGTCGGCGGCTTCTGGGCGTTTCGATCGTCATTTCGCTCGTGACCGCCGTGCTGGTCTATCTCAGCCTGCAATGGCTGCTGGTCGCGCCGATGCGCCGCCTGACTCAGGGCATGATCAAGTTCCGCGAGAACCCCGCCGATGCGTCGCGCGTCATTCAGCCGGCGCCGCGCCGCGACGAAGTCGGCCAGGCGCAACGCGAACTGGCCGTGATGCAGGAAACCGTGCGCCAAACCCTGGGTCAGAAAGAGCGCCTCGCGGCGCTCGGTACCGCCGTCACCAAGATCAATCACGACCTGCGCAACATCCTTTCGACGATGCGGCTTTTGTCCGACAGCATCGCGGGCAGCGCCGTGCCCGAGGTCAGCCGCGTGGCGCCGGGTCTCGTTGCCGCGATCGACCGCGCGGTCGCGCTTTGCACGGGCACGCTCGATTACACCCGCGAGGGCGCGCCGCTCTTGAAGCCCTCGCGCTTTGCGCTCGCGGGGCTGGTCGAGGAACTGGGCGAACTCGGTCTCAAATCGGGCACGGTGCCGTTATTGCTCGAAAACAAGGTTCGCGGCACGTTGCTCGCCGAGGCGGATCGCGACCAGCTCTTTCGCGTCCTGCAGAACCTGGCGCAGAACGCAGCCGAAGCCGGCGCGCGGCGCATCACGGTTCAGGCCGCGCTCGCCAAGGACATGATCGTGATCGAAATCGCCGACGACGGGCCGGGGATGGCGCCGAAGGCGCGCGACAACATCTTTACGCCCTTTGCCGGTTCGGCGCGGCCGGGCGGCACCGGGCTTGGTCTCGCCATCGCGCGCGAAGTGATGCGCGCCCATGGCGGCGATATCGCGCTGGATGAGAGCACCGGCGCCGGTACGATCTTCCGGCTCAATCTGCCGGCGATCACGCGGCGCTAATCGAGAATCAGCAGTTGGGCCTTCAGATAGGCGCTTTCGGGCAGGAACGGATGCACCGGATGATCGGGCGCGGCGCCCGTCGTCGCGAGAATGCGCGCGTCGCGTTGCGCATCCTGTACGCCGCGCCGAACCTCGTTGGCGAAGGCTTCGACCTCGACCTGATGCGAGCATGAGGCGATGAAGAGGGCGCCGCCTTTGGCCGTGACCATCGCGGCCTGCCGCGCCAGCTTGCGATAGCCGCGCAGCGCGGGGCCGAGGTCTTTCTTCGAGCGCGCGAAGGCGGGCGGATCGACGATCACCAGCTCGAATCGATCGCCTTGGCCATAACGCTTGTCGAGTTCGGGAAACACCTCGGCGCGGACCGCGCGCCATTTGTCGGCGACGCCATTGAGTTTTGCGGACGCCGCCGCCGAATCGAGCGCCGACTGCGAAGAGTCGACGGCCGTCACATGGGTGGCGCCGGCGAGGGCCGCGACAATGCCGAAGCCGCCGCCATAACAATAAGCGTCGAGCACGCGCGCGCCTGGCGCGAAACGCGCGGCGAGCGCGCGGTTCTCGCGCTGATCGAAGAACCAGCCGGTCTTTTGTCCGGCGAGCGGATCGATCAGGAAACGCGCGCCGTTCTCGATGATCTCGATCGGCGGCGCGAGCGTTCCGAAAGCGACGCGGTCTTCGCTCGCCAGACCTTCGAGCGTGCGGGCGGCCGTGTCGTTGCGTAGTACGATCGTTTGGGGGTTCAACACGCGCTTCAACGCGTCGAGGAACTCGGCTTCGCGCAAGGCGATGCCAGCCGTGTTGAGTTGGCATGACAGGACATCGCCATAGCGATCGACGATCACGCCGGGAAGCCCATCAGCCTCGGCATGGATGAGACGATAGAACGGCTCGGCATAAAGTTTCTGGCGCATGCGCAGCGCGTGTTCGATGCGGGCGGCAAAGAAATCCTCGCCGATCGGCGTGGCCGCATCGCGATGCAGGATGCGCGCCGCGACCAGCGTGTGCGGATTGAAGGTGGCGACGCCGACGCTCTTGCCGTTGGTCGACGACAGATTGACCAGCGTGCCCGGCGGCAAGGCCTTGGCTGCCGCGTCCATCGCCACTTCGTTGGAAAAGACCCACGGATGACCCGATGCCGCGCGCTTGTCGTGGCCGGGGAGCAGCCGGATCGCCGGCCTTGTGTTCGGATCGTCGTTCATATCTTTATGTCCTAATCGCCGAGGTAGTCGTTTACCTTTAGGCTAGAGTTCGTAATCTCGCGGGCGGCGGGCGGCGGGCGATGGGATATTCAACCGAAAAGTATAGAGGCATATCGCGGCTGCTTTTTTTATCGGGCCTGACTTTGCTCGTCTCCGGATGCGATCTTATCAAAACCTATGAGATGAAAAACGCGACAACTGGAAAACGAACTGCTTGCGTTGCGTGGGCGAATACATTTCTTGATGCAGGTGCGACCGCCGATCCGGCGCCGTTCCAGGAATGTATCGCTGCTTGCGAGGCCCGTGGATTTAGCCCCGTCTCACCTCCGTCACCAGCGATAGTTGCCAACGATTTTCGCGATCCGGTCAGCCACCACATTCCAGCCGAGTGTCGCTAGATCCTAGTCGCCCAGCGCCATGCCGGCGCGGCGCTTATCGGCGGCGCCTTCGAAGCCTTGCGGCGTCACGCGAATGCCCGACAACCCGCTGTCGCGACCGTTGCGCCGCACCTCGTGGCCCATCGCGGCGAGCGCGGCGGCGACCGTATCGCCCGCTGGGACCGCTTCGACCTCGGTCGGGCCGTTGCGGTTGCTGATATTGGGCAGGTTCATCGCGGCTTGAAGACCGTCATGCCAGTCGAGCACGGCGACTAGCGTCTTTGCGACATCGGTGATGATCGCGGCGCCGCCGGCCGAGCCGACGCCCATCACCAGCTTGCCGCTGCGATCGAACACCAATGTCGGCGACATCGAGCTGCGTGGCCGCTTGCCGCCGGCGACGCGGTTGGCGACCGGCTTGCCGTTCTCCTCGGCGACGAAGGAGAAATCGGTGAGTTCGTTGTTCAGCAGAAACCCGTGCGTCATGAGATGCGAGCCGAACGCGAACTCGATGGTGGTGGTCATCACTAGCGCGTTGCCGTCCTTGTCGATCACCGCGAGATTGCTGGTCGAGGGAAATTCGGGCGTGAGGTCGTGGCCCCAATTATCGGCGTGCTTGCCGGGCGGACTGCCCGCCGCGATCGGTCCCGGCGGCAATTGCCCTGGATCGATCAGCTTGGCGCGCGCGGCGAGATAGGCGTGGTCGAGCAAACCGGTCACCGCGCCGCGCACGAAACCGGGGTCGCCGACATAGCGGTCGCGATCGGCGTAGGCGAGGCGGCTGGCCTGCGCGAAAAGATTCCACGCCGGTGGCGTATCGCCCATTGGCGCGAGATCGAAGTGCTGCAGTAACCCCAGAATCTCCAGCGTCGCGACGCCGCCCGAGCTCGGCGGTCCCATGCCGCACAGACGATACTGGCGGTAATCGCCGCAGATCGGCGCGCGTTCCTTCGCCTGATAATCGGCGATGTCGGCTTCGGTGAGATCGCCCGGATGGACGAAAGCGTGATCGACCGCATCGACGATGTCGCGGGCCAGCGCGCCGCGATAAAACGCGTCGGGTCCACGTGTGGCGATATCTTTCAGCGTCGCGGCGAGTTCGGGATTGGTCAGGATCGCGCCGACCGGCTTGGCCTGGCCGTCGGCATCGAAGAAATAATCGCGCGCCGCGCCGTCTTTCGCGAAGAGCCGGTCGCGGCTCAATTCGCCGTTGAGCTTGGTCGAGACCGGAAAGCCTTTCGCCGCCAGTTCGATTGCGGGCTGGAACAGCGTTGCCCAGGGCAGCTTGCCGTAACGGCGATGCGCCAAGTCGAGCATCCGGACAACGCCGGGCACGCCAACCGAACGGCCGCCGACCAGCGCATCGAAATAATTGAGCGGCTTGCCGGTTGCGTCGAGGAAACGGTCGGATTTTGCCGCCTTGGGGGCGGTTTCGCGCCCGTCGAAGCTGATGGCGCGATGATCCTTCGCCGACCACAGCACCATGAAGGCGCCGCCGCCGATGCCGGACGATTCGGGCTCGACCAGATTGAGCACGAGCTGCGCCGCGATGGCGGCATCGACCGCGCTGCCGCCCTGGCGCAGGATCGCGCGCCCGGCCTCCGAGGCTTGCGGATTGGCGGTGGCGATGATGTCGCGCTGGGGCAGTTGCGCGTGAACCGGACCGACCAGACAGGCCATCATCGCGACAGCGAAGACGCCGCGCCGGATCATGGTTTGGATCGTGTCTTGGCGATCGGCGGCGCGAATTGCGGCTCGATATCCCAGGGAAAGAGGATCCAGGTGTCCTGGCTGACCTCGGTGATGAAGGTGTCGACCAGCGGCCTTCCGGCGGGCTTGGCATAGACGGTGGCGAAATGCGCCTTCGGCAGCATGGCGCGCACGGCTTTCGCGGTGACCCCGGTATCGACCAGATCGTCGACGATCAGCCAGCCGTCACCATCGCCGGGAACCGATTTCAAAATCTCGACTTTGCCCTGAAGGCGGTCGTCGTAACTGGCGATGCAGACCGTATCGACGAGGCGGATATCGAGTTCGCGCGCGACGATCGCCGCCGGCACCAGGCCGCCGCGGGTGACCGCGACGATACCTTTCCAGGGCCCGAGTTCGAGCAACCGCCACGCCAACGCGCGCGCGTGACGGTGAAGTTCGTCCCAGCTAACGGGAAATGTTTTGGCTTGCGGTTCTCCGGCGGCGGGCATCGCGCCCATCAACGCACGAAGATCCGGACCTCGCTGCTTTGGATGTCGGGGCTCATCGTCGCCGCGAGCGAAACCCGGTCGGCGGGGAGGCCCATGCTGGTCAGCGAGCGCAGGACATTCTCGGCATTCTGGCGCGAAGCGTTGGTGTTGACCGCGACATCGGCTGCCGAGCCGGCATTGGGTGCCACCGCCTGGATGGTGAAAGTGGCGCTCGGCTTGCGCTCGAGCGCGCGGCTTACCGCCGTGTAGAGCGGCTGCTCGTAATCGACATTCGGTTGATCGAAGCGGATCACGACGAGAGGCCGGTCGTCACCGCCGATTGCCGCGGGCGCGGCGCTGGCGCGGGGAGCCGCGGGGCGGGGCGCCGGACGCGGTGCCGCCGACGCGATCGCGGGGGCCGGCGACGGCGATTGGGCGAAATTGCGGTTGGCGAGGCTCGGGCCGTAGAGCTGGCCGTTCTGGATGGCCAAGGCGAGGGTGACGAGATTGTTACGCTCGTTGGCGATATAGCCGCTCTGGCGGCCGATCTCGTCGCCGAGATTGTTGAGGAGCTGGTTGACGGTGGTCAGGCCGGCGATGGTCTGGTTCTCGACCTGACGCAATTGATCGCGGTCGGAATCGATGCCGCCCTGAAGGCTGTAGGCCGAGCGCACCTCGTTGAGCAGGTAATTTCCGAAGGACGAGTCGCTGGCGACCGAATTCGACAAAGCGTTCAGGCGCGCGACATCGCTGTTCATCCGATCGAGAGTCGACTGGGCCTGGCCCCATTGCGCGACGAGTTGCGGATTGCCCGGGGTGGTGCCGACCTGGAGTCGCGCGTTAATCGCGGCGATGGTGCTGAAATAGGCTTGGCCGTTGCTTGCCTGCACCTGACGGATCGCCTGTAATTCCTGCTGATGCTGCGCGAGATTGCCCTGGAATTGGCCGTATTCGGCTTTCAGCGCGGCGACCTTCATGCCGACGAAGGTGGTGCCCGTGCTGACCGGCGCGGCGTTGAAGCCGCCGCTCGGCAAGGGTGTGGCATTGATCGTCGGCAACGGATTGCTCTCCGCCCGCGAGGGCGCAATCGCCACCGACGTGCCACCGCTGCTGGTTGTCGTCGTCGTGGTGTCCGAACTCGATCCGGTAAAGGAATCGGACGCCCAGTCGAGTGCGTTATTGGCGTAGGAACAGCCGGAGAGCGCGAACGCTACGGCCAGTCCCAGGAATTTGGACCGTGGACCAGACATGCCTACAGCCACCCTCGTGTCATTTTGTTGTCTTTGTCGCCGCTACTTCTCACTGGAAGCTGGCGAACCCCCGCCTAACGTGCACACGTAAAATCCACAGCGTGATTTTACGCCAGGACCAATCTTATGCAATGTCCACCGCAGCGACAAGTCGCTTCGTGTTGCACCGCGGCAACGCCTTGCCATGGCGCGATCATGCGGCTAGGGTCGCGCGCTTCGACCCACGACGATCAAGCCCGTGGCTGAATGGGCGCCCGTAGCTCAATTGGATAGAGCACCAGACTACGAATCTGGGGGTTGGGAGTTCGAGTCTCTCCGGGCGCGCCAGCCAAATTCGCCTTGATCGCGTCAGCCGCCTTAACGGGGGCCGGCCTGCTGCCAGAACATCCTTTACGACAGTAAAGAGACGGACTCGCCGCGTCCGGCCATGAGTTTCACGGCTCTTTTGTCGAATGAGACGAAGGTTTCGGCGCCGAGCCAATTTCCCTCGTAGGCGATGACGCCATCGGCGAAATCGCCGCCCGCATCTAACTGAGCCAATCCGGCCTCCACCGCGGGCCGGTTCACGACAACGTTCGTGCCGTTCATCAAACGCCGAATCGCTTCCGCGATTTCGGCCAGCGGGATTTCGTAGCCCTGCGACAGGACCCAAACCAGTTCGCAAAGAGCCGGCAGCGCCAGGGCGACAATTTCCGCCTTTGCCAATACGGCTTGCGCGGCTTTGCTTTGCCGTTCGTGATCGCCGGTAATCGCCCGCACAAGCACGTCGGTGTCGGCCGTGATCTTCATCGCTTGCCGGCCCAGCCCCGCGCGGCCACTTCGTTCATTTCGTCAATCGACAGGGACGGCCCGTTCTTCCGCTTCAGGAAGTTGAAGACATCCGAGATGTTGCCGGTTGGACGCGCGGCCTTCACTTCGATCCGGCCATCGGGACGCTTGTCCACAGTAATTTTCTCGCCGGGTTGGACGCCGAGATGCTTGAGCAGGTCTTTGCGCAGCGTTACCTGGCCTTTGGCGGTGATGGTGAGCGTGCTCATGGCGCAGCCTCCGATTGAGGTGCATAATGTAAGGCAAAACTACCTTACAATCAAGAGCGTTCGGACGGTCCGGACTACCTTACAATCAAGAGCGTTCGGACGGTCCGGCCTGCTGCCATTCCGAGCGCACATCCACATCGGTTTCATCGGCCAGGGCCGCCTCGCGCCGTTTCGTGATGCTCGCCGCGTCGCCGATTCGGGCTAACGCCCAGACCGCCATCGCACGGACGAGCGGCGAGGCGTCGCGCAGGCGTTCCTCGATTACCGGCAGGAAACCCTTATCGCCGCTGTTGCCGATCGCGATCATGACGTTGCGCAGGAAGCGGTCGCGCCCGGTCCGCTTGACCGGCGTGCCGGCGAAACGCGCGCGGAATGCGGCGTCGTCGAGTTGCGCGAGTTCGGCGAGTTCGGGCGCGGCATGGTGCGTCGCGAACCTTGTCTCATGCGCGGTTTGCGCGAACTTGTTCCACGGACAGACGGCGAGGCAATCGTCGCAGCCATAGATGCGGTTGCCGATCGCGGGACGCAGCCCGGCGGGAATGTGCCCCTTATGCTCGATGGTGAGATAGGAGATGCAGCGCCGCGCATCAAGGCGATAGGGCGCGGTGAAGGCTTGGGTCGGGCAGGCATCGAGACAGGCGCGGCACGCGCCGCAATGATCGTTCTCGGGCGGATCGGGCTCCAGTTCGAGGCTGAGATAGATCTCGCCGAGGAACAGCCATGAGCCCCAGCCGCGCGAGACGAGATTGGTGTGCTTGCCTTGCCAGCCGATTCCGGCGCTCATAGCGAGGGGTTTTTCCATCACCGGCGCGGTGTCGACGAACACTTTGAGGTCGCCATGGCCGAGATCGGCGATGCGGCGGGCCAGCGCTTTGAGGCGCGATTTCACCACCTCGTGATAATCACGCCCGCGCGCATAGACCGAGATATTGCCGGTGGATTTATCGGCGAGTCCGGCGAGCGCGTCCGTTTCGGGCGCGTAATTGAGGCCGAGCACCACCACGGTTTTGACCTCGGGCCACAAGGTCTGCGGGTCGCCGCGCTCGGCCGCGCGGGTCGCGAGCCAGCCCATGTCGCCGTGATAGCCGCGGGTGAGAAATTCGCCGAGATTGCGCCGCGCCTCGTCGGCCAGTTCGGGCCGGGCGAAGCCGACCGCGTCGAAGCCCAGTTCGAGCGCTGCGTCGCGGATCGCCGTCTTGGCGTCCGCCGCCTCCATGGGTTCAGCCGCGTCCGCGATAAGGCTGCACCCCCGGATCGGGCAGCCACAGGCCTTGGGGCGGCGCGCCGGTCTGCCAGAACACGTCGATCGGCATGCCGCCGCGCGGATACCAATAGCCGCCGATGCGCAGCCAGGTCGGCGCGATCGCCGCGATGACCCGCTTGGCGATGCCGATCGTGCAATCCTCGTGGAAATTGCCGTGATTGCGGAACGAACCCAAAAACAATTTGAGCGATTTGCTCTCGATCAGGAAGCCGCCGGGCGCGTAGTCGATCACCAGATGCGCGAAATCGGGCTGGCCGGTAACCGGACAGAGCGTGGTGAATTCCGGCGCCGTGAAGCGCACGAGATAAGTGTCGCCCGGATGCGGATTGGGCACGCGCTCCAGAACCGCCACATCGGGCGATTCGGGCAAGGCGGCATGGGTGCCGAGAAGTTTGAGGTCGCGATAATTCGGATCGGTCATGGAACCCTTAGAGCGCCGGGATGTCGCCCGCCGCTTGCCGCGCGGCGAAAGAGGCCGCGTAATCGTCGAGCCGGCCCGCCGCGATGGCGTCGCGCAAATCCCGCATGAGATCGGCATAATAGCGCAGATTATGCTGGGTCAACAGCATGCAGCCGAGGATCTCGTCAGCCTTGGCGAGGTGATGAAGATAGGCGCGGCCGTATTGCGTGCAGGTGGCGCAGGCACACTCCGCATCGAGAGGCCGCATGTCTTCGGCGTGCCGCGCGTTGCGCAGATTGACCTGACCGTTGCGCGTGAAGGCTTGCGCGGTGCGCCCCGAGCGTGTCGGCAGCACGCAGTCGAACATGTCGATGCCGCGCAACACCGCGCCGACGAGATCGCCCGGCTTGCCGACGCCCATCAGATAGCGCGGCCGATCCTGGGGCAGGAGGGGCACGGTGTCGTCCAGCACCTTGAACATCGCTTCCTGACCTTCGCCGACGGCGAGCCCGCCGACCGCGTAGCCGTCGAAACCGATCGCGACGAGGGCTTCGCTCGAGCGCCGGCGCAATTCGGGAAACACGCCGCCCTGGACGATGCCGAACAGTCCGGCGCCGTCGCGCGGCACGAACGCGGCTTTCGAGCGCGCGGCCCAGCGCATCGACAGTTCCATCGACTGTCGCGCCTGGTCCTCGGTCGCGGGAAACGGCGTGCATTCGTCGAACGCCATCGTGATGTCGGCGCCGAGCAGGCGCTGAATCTCGATGGAACGTTCGGGCGTCAATTCCATCTTGGTGCCGTCGAGATGCGAGCTGAAGGTGACGCCGTTCTCGTTCATCTCGCGCAGCTTGCTGAGCGACATCACCTGATAGCCACCCGAATCGGTGAGGATCGGGCCCGGCCAGTTCATGAAGCGGTGCAGCCCACCCAATGCCGCGATGCGCTCGGGTCCCGGGCGCAGCATCAGGTGATAGGTGTTGCCGAGAATGATCTCGATGCCGGTCGCGGCGACGTCCTCGGGTCGCATCGCCTTGACCGTCGCGGCGGTGCCGACGGCCATGAAAGCGGGCGTCTCCACCGTCCCGTGCGCGGTCTGCAATTGCCCGCGCCTTGCCGCGCCGTCGCGCGCGAAAACCTCGTATCCGATCATGTCGCGCCCGGCGGAAACAAAAGACAGGCATCGCCGTAGGAGAAGAAGCGATAGCGCTCGGCGATCGCATGGGCGTAGGCGGCTTTCATGCGTTCCAATCCGGCGAAGGCCGCGACCAGCATGAAGAGAGTCGATCGCGGTAGATGGAAATTGGTCAGCAGCACGTCGATCGCGCGGAAGCGATAGCCGGGGGTGATGAAGATCGCGGTCTCGGCGGCGAAGGGCGCGATCGTATTGTCTTCCCGCGCGGCGCTTTCGAGGACGCGCAGGCTGGTCGTGCCGATGCTGACGATGCGGCCACCCGCCGCGCGTGCGGTGTTGAGCCGCGCGGCGGTCTCGGCGGTGACGACGCCGAACTCGCTGTGCATATGGTGGTCGTTGGTGTCGTCGACTTTCACCGGCAGGAACGTACCTGCGCCGACATGCAAGGTCACGGTCTCCAATCCGATTCCGGCGTCTTTCAGCGCCGCGAGCAGCGCGGGGGTGAAATGGAGGCCGGCGGTCGGCGCCGCGACGGCGCCCGACTGCGTGGCGAAGACGGTCTGGTAGTCGTGGTTGTCGCGCGAATCGCCGCCTTTCTCACGTCGAATGTAGGGCGGCAGCGGCATCTGCCCGAAACGTTCGAGCGACGCCGCTAAGGCTGCTCCTTCGCTTGCAAAGGCGAGGACGATATCGCCTTCGGGTTCCTTGCGCAGGACTTCGGCGGCAAAGCCTGGGCCGAACGCGATCCGGGCGCCGGGTTTGAGGCGCCGGGCGCCCTTGGCGAAGGCGCGCCACTGCCCGCCGCCGAGATCGCGGTGAAGCGTGATCTCGATCCCGGCTTCGCCGCGTCGTCCCATCAGCCGCACGGGGATGACGCGCGTATCGTTGGCGACCAGCACGTCGCCCCGCCGCAACAGGCGCGGCAGATCGGCGATGTGCCGGTCGACGAGATTCGCGCCGACCTGAAGCAGGCGCGCGGCATCGCGCGGCTCGGCCGGATGCTCGGCGATCAGTTCGCGCGGCAGGGTGAAATCGAATTCGTCGACACGCATCAGCGTGGCTCTACCGCGAACCGCGCGGCAGGGGAAGCGGGCGCGCTTGCTCCGGCGGTGCGAACCGGCGAAAGTCGCTGGCATGGTGTTTGTCTCGCGCGAGGGCGCTCCGTGGCGCGACGAGTGGTCGCTTGAGCCCGGTCTCGCTTACCTCAATCACGGCGGTTTCGGCCTCACGCCCAATTCGGTTCTGGCGGTGCAGGATTCGTGGCGTGCCCGTATCGAGCGCAATCCGACGCGATTCCTGACCTTCGAACTCGAAGATTTGCTGCGTGAAGCCACGGCGAAAGTGGCCGCGGCGGTGAAGGCCAAATCCGAAGATCTGGTCTTCGTCGAGAACGCGACCTCCGGTCTCAACGCCGTCCTGCGCGGGATGGATTTCGAGCCGGGCGACGAAATCCTGATGACCAGCCTCGCCTATCCGGCGATCCGCAAGGCGGGGCTTTATGCGGCGTCCCGTGTCGGTGCGCGTCTGGTCGAGGCCGAGATCAAACTCCCACTGACCAGCGACGCGGACATCCTGCGCGCGGTGGCGTCGCGCCTCACGAAGCGCACGCGTCTGGCGGTGTTCGATCATGTCGCGTCGCACAGTGCGATCGTCATGCCGGTCGCGATGCTGACCCGGATCGCGCACGAGGCGGGTGCCTCGGTGATGATCGACGGCGCGCATGCGCCCGGCATGATCGCGCTCGACGTGCCCGCCGTCGGTGCCGATTGGTATGTCGGCAATCTCCATAAATGGTTTTTCGCGCCGCGCAGTTGCGGGTTCCTCTGGGCGGCGAAACCGGTGCAGGCCGGGACTCATCCGCTGGCGATCTCGCACGGGTTCACCGAGGGATTTCGCGTCGAGTTCGAATGGACGGGAACACGTGATGTGACGGCCGCGCTCGCCGCGCCGGCGGGCATCGATTTTCACGCGCGCTTGGGCGGCGCCGCGCTGATGACGCGCAATCAGGACCTGGTTCGCGAGGCCGCGACGGAACTGGCGCGCGACTGGGGAACGGATTTGATCGCGCCGGCGGCGAATTTCGCCGCGATGGCGGTGGTGCGATTACCGTTGGCGGGCGATACCACGCCGGCGCGCGCGGGCGCGCTGATGCGCGAACTCGCCGAGCGTCATAACGTCGCGGCGGCGGTCGTATTCTTGGCCGATGCGTTGTGGGTCCGCATCGCGGCGCAGGCCTATAACGAACCCGCCGATTATCGCCGATTGGCCCCTTTGTTCCGACGCACCGCATGACCCGCGCCCGGCGCAATGCGCTTGTCGGGCTCCTGTTCGGCGGCGCGATGATTTGGTTCATCTTCCTGCCGAGCTTCGCGGGCCCCCGCTTCGGGTTTGATTTCCGCCCCCCTGTCGCGCTGCCGGTTGCCCTCGTCTTCGTCGGGCTGATCGGATTGGGGCGATGGCGCCTCGGATTCGTCGCGCGCTGGCTGCTGGCCTTGCTGCTGTTGCTTGTGGCGTTGCTGCAGTTTGCCGATGGCGGCGTCGCGCGGATTCTCGATCGGCCCCTCGATCTCTATTTCGATCTGCGCCATGTGCCCAATCTCATCGGGCTCTATCTCGACGCGACGGGGCGTGTGTCGGGCAGTTTCGTTATTCTCGGCATCGCCCTGGCGCTGCTGGTGGTTTGGGCGCTTCTGGCGAGCGGGCTGGGTGCCATGGCCGAGGCGGCATGGCGTCCGACCATGGCGGCGGGCGCGATCGTCGTGGGATTGATCGGCCTGATGGTCGCGGTGCTGCCGCTTGGCGTATGGGAGCCCGTCAATCGAGGCGCCGCGACCTCATTCGGTCGGCAAGTGGCCTTGTCGTGGCGCGAATTTGCCGTCCTGCATGGGTTCGACCATCGCTACGACGCTGCCCTTGCTGCGCGACAGCGCGAGCCGGGACAACTCCCGGGACTTGCCGGCCACGACGTCTATCTCGTCTATATCGAAAGCTATGGCACGGTTGGGCTCGACGATCCGGCCTATCGGCAAATTCTCGCTCCCGCGTTTGCCGAGTTCGCGTCGACCGTGACCGCGGCCGATTACCAACTGGTCGCGAGCCGGTTTCTCTCGCCGACCTATGGCGGCGGCTCGTGGCTCGCGCATGGCACGATGGCGAGCGGCGTGAAGCTCGATCAGCTTTTGTCCGAACTGGTGGTGAACGGCAACCGAAAGAGCCTGCCACGTTATCTCTCGGCGGCGGGGTATCGCACGGTCGAGGTAATGCCGGGGATCAAGGATCCGTATCCCGAAGGCGTTTTCTGGGGGTTCGACGCGCATTATTACGCGGCCGAACTCGGGTATACCGGTCCCGAATTCGGCTGGTTCGATGTCCCCGATCAGTACACGCTGCGCGAATTCGCCGCGCGCGAATTGAAGCCCGGCCACGCGCCGCTTTTCGCGCAGATCGTGCTGGTATCGAGCCACACGCCGTTCGCGCCGGTGCCGCCTTATCTCGCCGATTGGTCCGATGCTGGCGCGTTCGACACCGTGCCGAAAGCGGATTGGCCGCGCATCTATGCGCAGCCCGATTGGAACGATCTCGACCGGCCTTATCTCGACAGCATTGCCTACGATCTGAAGACGCTCGGTCATTGGCTCGCGGGTCTCGACGGCGCGCCGTTGGTGATCATTCTCGGCGATCACCAGCCGCCCGATCTCACGCGCGGCGCCAACGGATCGTGGACGGTGCCGGTCTATGCCCTGTCGCGCGATGCGGCTCTATTGAAGCCGTTCATCGCGCAGGGTTTCATCGCGGGCGATGAGCCGCCAGCGACCGATCATCCGGCCGGCATGGAAAATTTTCTCGGCGCGTTTCTCGACGCCTACGGGCCTAATTCCGTGCCAGAACCCGCGTCAGCGCCGCCGCAAATCCATGACGCTCTGTCTTCGTCCCCACCGTCACGCGAATAAGCCGGTCGAGCGGCGCTACGCCCGGCATGCGCAGGAACACGGATTCGTCGTCGAGCAATCTTGCCAGCGTGCGTCGCGCGCGATCGCCGTCGCCCATGTCGATAGCGACAAAATTGGTCGCCGACGGCAGCGCTTTCAGGCCCAAGCTTTCGGCAAGCGCGACGTAATCGCGTTTGCCCTCTTCGACGCGGGCGACCACCGAGGTGATGAATTCCTGATCGCCGAGCGAGGCAAGCGCCGCTTCCTGCGACAGGCGGGTGACCCCGAAATGATGGCGGATCTTGTCGAAGGTGGCGATCAATCCTTTGGCGCCGATCGCATAGCCGACGCGGGCGCCGGCCATGCCGTGCGCTTTCGAGAAGGTGCGGATATGGACGACGCGTTCGTCGTCGGGATCGAGCGGGGGCAGCGAACCGGTTGGCGCGAAATCGCTGTAGGCCTCATCGAGCACCAACAACGCGCCGGCCGGCAATCGCGCCAACACGGCCTTTTGTTCGTCGATCGAAAGCCAACTTCCGGTCGGGTTATCGGGGTTCGACAGATAGACGAGACGCGCGTCGTTCTTCGCTGCGACGTCGGCGAGGGCTGACGCATCGTTGCGGAAATCGCGATAGGGGGCGGTCACGAACTTGCCGCCGAAGCCGGCGACGTGAAAGGCAAAGGTCGGATAGCCGCCGTGCGACATCGCGACCGGATCGCCGGGGTCGATCGTTGAACGCACGATGAGGCCGAGGAGATCGTCCGCGCCGATGCCGAGCCCGATGTTCTCGCGCGCGACGCCGTGATGGCGCGCCAGCGCCTCGCGCAGCTCATAGCCTTCCGGATCGCAATACCAGTTGATGCGGGCGGCACCGGCATTGATCGCGGCGACGGCTTTGGGCGACGGGCCGAATGCGCTTTCGTTGGCGCCGATGCGGATCCTGATCGCATGACCGAGTCGTCGCTCGAACGCTTCGGGCGGCACGAACGGCACGACCGCCGGCAGGGCACCGACCAGTCGCGAATAGCGGATCATGTCAGATCGAAACGGAGAGGGCGTCAGCCCCGGTCGTGCGCCGCGCGGTCGCCCGCGGTGGTCGCGGTCGGGGCGGGCGGAGTCACCTGTTGCGGCGGCGCGCTGGTGACTTCTTCGTCCTCTTTCATCCCGGACTTGAATGCCTTGAGGCCTTTGGCGAAGTCGCCCATCACGCGCGGCAGCTTGCCGGCCCCGAACAGGAGCACGACAATCAACAACACGACCAACCAGTGAACCAAGCTAAACGAGCCCATGGACACAACCCTAGGGAAAGCAATCTCCGTGCGCAATGGCGCAGCCTAACCCCCCGTTTGTCAAGGGGAAACGGGTAATTTGCCATCGGCTTCCGGGGCGATATGTGGCATCGGGGATGAGCCGATGCTAGGCTCGGATGATGCGAAATTGGGTCGTCGGCATCCTCGCCGGGGTTGCCGGGATGGCGGTGGGCGCCGCCCTCGTGGTGGTCGAACGCTACGTTCATGCGGTGCCGCTTCCCGCACCGACGGCACAGCAGGCGTCCTTGCCGCCGGTTCCCGAAGAACCGCCGCAAGCCGCGCCCGAGCCGGCACCGCCCGCCGCGCCCGACCTTCCCACCGTCGATGTAGCCCCTCACGTCGTGCATACGGTTCCCGACGAGGACACGCCGGCGCCCAAGGCGACCATCTTCGATCGCAATGGGCGTGAGATCACGTCGCGCAATAACAACACGCCGCCACCCTCCTACGTCCCGTCGCCGTCGCCGATGCCGCCGAACGCGGCAACCGCGCCGTCATCGCGGGGACCGTTGATCCTGCCGCAATTCGCCGCCAAGCCGGCGCCGCCCTCCGCGGGAAATTTTTCCGGTGCGGCCAACGCGAGCGGCGGCATTGCCTTGGTAGTCGGCGGCCGGCCGGTGGCGCTCTTTGGCGTGCGCCCGCCCGACGCGCGCGATCGCTGCGGGCTGGGTCCCGGTGATGCGCGCTCTTGCGCCGATGTCGCGCGCGACGCGCTGGCGCAGCGGTTGCAGCGCAATTCCAATGTGAATTGTCGAATTCCGCCCGGCCAGCGCGGCAATCCCGCGGCCATTTGCACGGATAACAGCGGCACCGATCTTGGCAGCTTTCTCGTCAACGAAGGTCTGGCTCTTGCCGATACCGGTTCAAGCTACGAATATTTCGGCGCCGAGGGCGTCGCTCGCTCGTTCCGGCGCGGGCTCTGGCGCAACCGATAGGAAAGAAAAACATGGCGCGGTTCGACGGCACGGAAAGTTACATCGCGACCGAGGATCTGCGCGTTGCGGTGAACGCCGCCGTCGCGCTCGAACGGCCGCTCTTGGTGAAGGGAGAACCCGGGACCGGCAAGACGATCCTGGCGCACGAGATCGCCAAGGCGCTGGGCAAGGATTTGATTGCCTGGCACATCAAATCGACGACCAAGGCGCAGCAGGGACTTTACGAATACGACGCGGTAACGCGGCTGCGCGATGGCCAGCTCGGCGATCCGAAGGTGGCCGATATCGGCAACTACATCGTCCAGGGCAAGTTGTGGCAGGCCTTCACCGCCGACGTGGCGCCGGTTCTCCTCATCGACGAGATCGACAAGGCGGATATCGAATTCCCCAACGATCTGCTGCTCGAACTCGATCGGATGGAATTCTACGTCTATGAAACTCGCGAGACGGTGAAGGCGAAGCACCGGCCGGTCGTAATCATCACCTCCAACAACGAGAAGGAACTCCCCGACGCGTTCCTGCGCCGCTGTTTCTTCCACTACATCCGCTTTCCCGATCGCGACACGATGACGAAGATCGTCGATGTGCATTATCCCGGTCTGCAAAAGGCCCTGCTGCGCGAGGCCTTGACCGTATTTTATGACGTCCGCGAAGTGCCGGGCCTCAAAAAGAAACCCTCGACCTCGGAATTGCTCGACTGGATCAAGCTGCTGATGGTGGAAGACGTCTCGCCCGAGACGCTGCGTCAGCGCGATCCGGCGAAGCTCATTCCGCCGCTGCACGGCGCGCTCCTGAAGAACGAGCAGGACGTGCATTTGTTCGAGCGGCTGGCGTTCCTCAATCGGCGCGAGCGCGGCTGATGTTTTTCGGCTTTCTCTTCGAACTGCGCGAAGCGAAGGTCCCGGTCTCGCTCAAGGAATTCCTCGTCCTGATGGATGCGATGCGGTTGAACGTCGCCGCCTACAGCGTCGAGGATTTTTATTATCTCGCGCGCACCGCGCTGGTGAAGGACGAGCGCCATCTCGACAAGTTCGATCTGGTCTTCGGCCATTATTTCAAAGGCCTCGAAGCGCCGGCGGACGCGACGCCCGCGATCCCCGCGGAATGGCTCAAGGCGCTGGGCGAGAAACTCCTGACCGACGAGGAAAAGAAACAGATCGAGGCGATGGGCGGCTGGGCGAAGCTGATGGAGACGCTGCAGGAACGCCTCAACGAACAAAAGGGCCGCCACGAAGGTGGCAAGAAATGGATCGGCACCGCCGGCACGTCGCCCTATGGCGCACACGGCTACAATCCCGAAGGCGTCCGCATCGGTCAGGAAGAAGGCCGCAACAGTCGTGCGGTGAAGGTGTGGGACAAGCGCGAGTTCCGCAATCTCGACGACCGCATCGAACTCGGCACGCGCAACATCAAGGTGGCGCTGCGGCGCCTCAGGCAGTTCGCGCGCGAGGGCGCCGACCTCGAACTCGATCTCGATGACACGATCCGCTCGACCGCGCGCAATGCGGGTTGGCTCGATCTGAAGCTGGTGCGCGAGCGGCGCAACGCGGTGAAGGTGCTTCTCTTGCTCGATATCGGCGGCTCGATGGACGGGCATATCCGCACCTGCGCCGAATTGTTCTCGGCCGCCTCGACCGAGTTCAAGCATCTCTCGTCTTTCTATTTCCACAACTGCCCCTACGAGGCGCTGTGGCCGGACGCGAATCGGCGTCGGGTCGAGCACATGTCGACGCTCGAAATCCTGCGCACCTACGATCCCAGCTACAAGCTGATCTTCGTCGGTGATGCCAGCATGAGTCCCTACGAGATCGACGAGCCCGGCGCGAGCGTCGAGCATTTCAACGACGAATCGGGGGCGGTCTGGATGGGCCGGCTGCTCGCGGCCTATCCCAAGGCGATCTGGCTCAATCCGGTACCCGAACGCTATTGGGGCGGCACGATGTCGATCGGGATGATGCGAACCCTGATGGGTGAGCGGATGTTTCCACTCACCCTCGAGGGTCTCGATCGCGCGATGCGGCGGCTGACGCGATAGTCGGCCGAGCGGTCAGGCTGCGTTGTGCTGCTTCTTGGGCGGCACGTAGGCCATCGCGGCATGCTCGGTGCAGTAGGGCTTGCCCGGCGTCGGCCGCTTGCCGCAGAAGTGGAAACCGGCTTCACCCGGATGGCCCAGCGGCCAGGTGCAGGACGGCGCCGTGATGCCGACGACGCGCCGGGTCGGCGGGCGCTTCAGCGGCGACGGACGAGGCGTGAGCAGCAGGCGATGCGCCTTGCCGACCACGGCGTTCTTGCTGATCCCCAGCCGGCGGCCGATTTCGGCCGTTGAGTGACCCTCAGCCCAAAGTGCGGAAAGCTGCTCCATGAGTTCCGGCGACCAAATCGATTCCATAGTCTCGCTCCCACCGTATCCTGTGGCATTTCGGTCTCAAGACCGCAAGATATGGTAGCACTATGGGAAGATGACTCAAAGCTTACGATTCGGAGAAAGCGGTCTTATCCCCAACCTTTAAGCGCCGGGAGCGGGTGCCTGGGACGGAAATGGCGGAATCCCGCCCGGCCGCTACTGGGCGCCCGGTTTGGTGGCGAAGGTCAGGTAGTTTACCCGCAAGCCGGGCTGGATGCGCCACCGGTCCCGCCACGGGTCGTAGCCTAGGCCGCTGATATCGCCGAGGCTGAGCCCGGCACTGCGAAGATCGCGCGCGAGCTCGGATGGGCGGCGGAACTTCCCGTACTCGTGGGTCCCCCGCGGCAGCCAGCGCATGACGTATTCGGCGCCGAGGATGGCGACCAGAAAGGCCGCCGGCGTGCGGTTGAGAGTCGAGGCGATCAAAGCGCCCCCCGATTTCACCAGCGCCGCAGCCTGAGCGATGAACAAGGTGGGATCGGCGGCGTGTTCGACGACTTCGAGCGCGAGCACGGCATCGAATCGGATGTTTTCAGCGGCGAGATCCTCGGCGTTTTGGGCGCGGTAATCGATCGCCAGACCCTGGCCCTCGGCATGATCGCGCGCGACTCCGAGGGCGGCCTCGTCGGCGTCGATCCCGGTGACGGTAAAGCCCAGTCGTGTCAGCGGCTCGCACATCAAGCCGCCGCCACAGCCGATATCGAGGAGTCGCAGACCGGCGAAGGGTCGCGGTTGCTTGGGATCGCGGCTGAAATGCGCCGCGAGGCGGTCGCGTACATAAGAGAGCCGCGCCGGGTTGAGCCGGTGCAGCGGGCGAAACGGCCCATCCTCGTCCCACCATTGCGGTGCCAGGGCGCTGAAGCGCGCGATCTCGTCGCGGTCGATCGAGGTTTGACGGTCTGCTGTCACGATTGCCTTCCCGGGCGAGAGTATGTATAGCCCGAAGGGGGCCGGCAACGCTGTTGTCGGCACTGTTTCACCCTTTCTCGCCATCATGATGCAGGTCGGGGCGCATGGCGCGCATCGTGCAAAAATTCGGCGGTACTTCCGTGGCCGATATCACACGGATCAAATCGGTCGCGCGCCGCGTCAAACGCGAAGTCGACGCCGGCAACCAGGTTGCGGTGGTGGTTTCCGCCATGTCCGGCGTGACCAATCAATTGGTTGCCTGGACCAACGATCTCGCTGAAATCCCGGACGCACGTGAATACGATGTCGTGGTGGCATCGGGCGAGCAGGTAACCGCTGGCCTGACCGCGCTCGCGCTGCAGGAAATCGGCGTACCCGCGCGCTCCTTTCTCGGCTGGCAGGTGCCGATCGAGACCGACGGCAGCCATGGCAAGGCGCGGATCGGCGGCATCCCGACCGAGTCCCTGCGCGGATGCATGGACGCCGGTGTGGTCGCCGTGGTGGCCGGGTTTCAGGGCGTCGGACCGGGCGATCGCGTGACGACGCTGGGCCGCGGCGGCTCGGATACGTCGGCCGTGGCGCTTGCGGCAGCGCTGCAAGCCGAACGTTGCGATATCTTCACCGATGTCGATGGCGTCTATACCACCGACCCGCGTATCGTTGCGAAGGCGAGGAAGCTCGATAAAATCACCTATGAGGAGAT
Organism: uncultured Rhodospirillales bacterium; assembly: GCA_903828515.1. Lineage (GTDB taxonomy): Bacteria > Pseudomonadota > Alphaproteobacteria > ATCC43930 > CGMCC-115725 > CAIKMD01. Next base: position 267,609 of record CAIKMD010000007.1, read on the forward strand.
GCTCGAAATGGCGTCCCTCGGCGCAAAAGTGTTGCAGACGCGTTCGGTCGAGCTGGCGATGAATCATCGCGTGCGCGTCCAGGTGCTGTCGAGCTTCACCGACGCGCCCGGAACTTTGGTTGTGGACGAGGACGAGATCGTGGAACAGCAAGTGGTAAGCGGCATCGCCTATAGCCGCGACGAGGCCAAGGTCACGTTGGTCAAGGTCGCCGACCGGCCGGGCGTCGCCGCCGCGATCTTCGGGCCGCTTTCCGCCGGCGCGATCAACGTCGACATGATCGTCCAGAACATTTCGGAAGACGGTACGACCGACCTGACTTTCACCGTCGCCAAGGCGGACCTCGCCCGCACGGTCAAAGTCCTCGAGGAGCAGCGCGGCACGCTCGTCTATCAGGCGCTCAAGCCCGATTCGAACGTCGTGAAGATTTCGGTGATCGGCGTCGGCATGCGCAGCCATACCGGCGTCGCGCAACTGATGTTCAAGACGCTGGCCGACAAGGGCATCAATATCCAGGTGATCTCGACCTCGGAGATCAAGGTCAGCGTGCTGATCGCCGAGGAATATACCGAGCTCGCGCTGCGTGCGCTGCATACGGCCTATGGCCTCGATGTATGACCATCGAGGCCGAGCGCCGCAATCTGATTAAGCCCATCGCCGCCACCGCGCCGGCCCCTGCGCCGTCATCGGCGCGCGAGGCGGCACAGTTGCTGCTCGACCGGCTGTGGCGCATCGGCACCAATTTCCTCGGCTGCGAACGCGCGATCCTGGGCGGCGCGATGACCTGGGTGTCCGAGCGCAATCTGGTCGCGGCGATCTCCAATGGCGGCGGTTTCGGCGTCATCGCCTGCGGCGCCATGTCGCCCGAACTGCTCGATGCCGAGATCGCGGCGACGGCTGCGCGCACGACTAGGCCCTTCGGCGTCAATCTCATCACCATGCATCCCGATCTGATGGCGCTGATCGAGGTCTGCGTGCGCCGCAAGGTCGGGCATATCGTGCTGGCCGGCGGCTTGCCGACTGCCGCCGCCGTCACGCGGATCAAGGATTCGGGCGCGAAACTGATCTGCTTTGCGCCGGCACTGGCGATTGCCCGCAAGCTCGTGCGCATGGGCGCCGATGCGATCGTGATCGAAGGCATGGAGGCGGGCGGCCATATCGGCCCGGTCTCAACCAGCGTGCTGGCACAGGAAATCCTGCCGCAGCTTCGGACGGTGCCGGTCTTCGTCGCGGGCGGGATCGGCCGCGGCGAGGCGATTGCGTCCTATCTCGAAATGGGCGCGGCCGGCGTGCAACTCGGCACGCGTTTCGTCTGCGCCCGCGAATCGGTGGCGCATGCGCGTTTCAAACAGGCTTTTCTGCGCGCGGGCGCGCGCGACGCGGTGCCGTCGGTGCAACTCGATCAGCGCTTTCCCGTCATCCCGGTGCGCGCCATCGCCAATGACGGCAGCCATGCTTTCGCGGAATTGCAGCGCGCGGTGATCGACCGCTTCAATCGCGGCGAGCTGTCGCGCGAGGATGCCCAGCTCGAGATCGAGCATTTCTGGGCCGGGGCGCTGCGCCGCGCGGTGATCGAGGGCGATATCGAAAGCGGCTCGCTGATGGCGGGACAAAGCGTCGGCTTCGTCACGCGCGAGCAATCGACCCGCGAGATACTCGACGAACTGGTCGACGAAGCGGTCGCCGCGCTCAGCACGCGGGCACGCATCGCGTTGGCGGAACCACCGCCCCTGGACGATACGGACAAGTAATGGAGACGGTCTCCAGCTCTCGGCTTGTCCTCCGACGTTTGCGCGACGTGATGGCGAGGCAGGGGAGCGCGCAGGACCGCCTCAATCAGATCGTTCGCGTCATCGCCGCCGACATGGTGGCCGAAGTCTGCTCCTGTTACATCATGCGCGCCGGCGAGGTGCTCGAACTCTTCGCGACCGAAGGCTTGCGGCCCGAAGCCGTGCACAGCACGCGGCTGCGGGTCGGCGAAGGTCTCGTCGGCGTCATCGCCGCGACTGCGATGCCACTCGCCCTGGCGGACGCGCAATCGCATCCCGATTTCGCTTATCGTCCGGAAACCGGCGAAGAGATTTACCATTCGCTGATGGGCGTGCCGATCCTGCGCTCGGGTCGCGTGCTGGGCGTGCTCGTGGTGCAGAACCGCACGCCGCGCGATTACACCGAGGACGAGGTTGAGGCGCTGCAGACCATCGCCATGGTCCTGGCCGAGCTGGCCGCGTCGGGCGAACTGGTCAGTCCGGTCGAACGCGAGCAATCGACCGGCATCGGCCAGATGCCGATGCGCCTCGATGGGATCAGGCTCAATGGCGGTCTCGCCATCGGCCAGGCCGTACTGCACGAGCCCCGTCTGGTCATCCGTCAGGTCGTGGCCGAGGATGCCAACGCCGAGCTGGAGCGGCTTCATCGCGCGGTCGCCGAAATGCAGGACGCGATCGACAAGCTGTTCGCCGATAGCGACATGGCGGTCGGCGGCGATCATCGCGACATTCTCGAGACCTATCGCATGTTCGCCGAGGATCGCGGCTGGCTGCATCGCATGGGCGAGGCGGTCAAAAGCGGACTGACCGCCGAGGCGGCGGTCGCCAAGGTTTCGTCGGACATGCATGTCCGGCTCAATCAGGCGACCGAGCCCTATCTGCGCGAGCGCCTGGCCGATCTCGAAGACCTCGCCAACCGCCTGCAGAAACATCTCGCCGGCAATCCGTTTACCGCTGCGGCGTCGAGCCTGCCCGACGAATTCATCCTGATCGCGCGCAACATGGGTCCGGCCGAATTGCTGGACTATGACCGCCGGCGCCTGAAAGCGGTCGTGCTCGAAGAAGGCTCACCCAACGCGCATGTCGCCCTCGTCGCGCGCGCGCTCGACATTCCCGTCGTCGGCCGCGCCAAGAACGCGCTCGCGCGTATCGAGGCGGGCGATCTCCTCGTCGTCAGCGGCGACGAGGGCGCGGTACTGCTGCGGCCGTCCGAAGACGTGCAACTCGCGGTCGGCAACCGCATCGCGGCGCGGGTGGGACAACGCCAGCAATACGCGGCGCTGCGCGACCTTCCCGCCGAGACCAAGGACGGCGTGCAGGTCGAGATGCTGCTCAACGCGGGACTCTTCGTTGATCTGCCGACGCTCGACGAGACGGGCGCCTCCGGCATCGGGCTCTTCCGCACCGAACTGCAATTCATGCTGCGCCATAAATTCCCGACGGTCATGCAACAGGCCGCGATCTATCGCCGCGTCCTTGATCAGGCCGGCGACCGTCCGGTGACGTTTCGCACGCTCGATGTCGGCGGCGACAAGCTGCTGCCGTATATGGACGACATCGCCGACGAGAACCCGGCGATGGGCTGGCGGGCGATCCGCATTTCGCTCGACCGGCCGGCGATGCTGCGCCAGCAATTGCGCGCGCTGATTCGCGCGGCGTCTGGCCGGCATCTGAAAGTGATGTTTCCGATGATCGCCGACATCGCCGAGTTCGATGCCGCGCGCGCCGTGCTGGACCTCGAACTCGAGCGCCAGGCCCAGACCACGGTCGATCCGCCGGCCAAGGTCGAGGTCGGCTTGATGCTCGAAGTGCCGGCTCTGCTGTGGCAATTGCCGGCTCTGGCCGAACGCGCCGATTTCATCTCGGTCGGGACCAACGATCTCGTGCAGTTCCTTTACGCGTGCGATCGCAACAATCCGCGCCTCGCCGACCGTTACGACACGCTGTCGACGCCGGTGCTGCGCGTCCTGCGGCAGATCGTCGAAAGCTGTTCGAAGCACGGCGTGGCGGTGACTGTATGCGGCGAGATGGCGGCGCAGCCGCTGGATGCGATGGCGCTGGTGGGGCTCGGCTTTCGCGCGCTCTCGATGGCGCCCGCCTCGATGGGACCGGTCAAAGCGATGATCCGCAGTCTCGACGTCGCGGCGCTGGCCGAGTTCATCGGCGCGCTGGGCGAGGTGCCGGCGCATAGTCTGCGCGGTAAATTCCACGACTTCGCGCGCGACCGCGGCATCGAGCTTTAACGTTAGAGCCGGTCGCGCCGCCAGATTTCCAGGCCGTCGCGATGCTCGCTCTCGATGAAGCCGAGACTCTCGGCGATGCGGCGCGAGGCGGGGTTGCCGGGCTTGATCGCGGCGATGAGTTTGTCGGCCCGTGCGACGGCCATCGCTGCCGCGACCATCGCGCGGCCGAAGCCCCGGCCGCGTTTCTCCGGCGCGACGGTCCAGCTCAGTTCGCATTCCGCGCCGGCGTAGTCGAAACGAACGCTGCCGACCGGATCGCCATCGCTTAACGCGACGAAAGTCTCGCGCCGGGTCCCGGCCGGCACGGCGATGAGTTCCTCCCATGTCAGGATATGGCCGCGGCGCGAATTGGCGCGTGTGACGGGATCGTTACGCCAGGCGAGAAGGCGTTCGGAATCCTGATCCGTGACGGGGCGCAAGACGATGGCCATGGCGTGAGGGTAATGGACCCTATGGCAGGAATCCACGCGGCCATGCTACAAAGTCTTCCTCGCACGGCGCGAAACAAGGCGCGGCGAAGCAGGGAAATTCGGTATCCGATGGCGATGTTCACTCGATCGTCTAAGCCCGACGGCGCGGGCGACCCGCCCGGCGAGGGCGCGGCCGACGGTGCGGCGTCGCGCCACACGATCGGCGAGTTGCTGCGCCAGACTCGCGAGAGCTATGGCGGCGAAATCGACCGGATCGCCGCGACCTTGCGCATTCGCGCCTCCTATCTGACCGCGATCGAGGAAAGCCGTTACAGCCAGTTGCCGGGTCCGGTCTATGCGCTGGGTTTCGTGCGCGCCTACGCCAATCATCTGGGCCTCGACGGCGAAGAGGCGGTGCGCCGCTTCAAGCAGGAAGCGACCGGCTTCGATGTCCCGCGCGATCTCACCTTTCCGGTGCCGTTGAGCGAGCGCAGTATTCCCGGCGGCACGATGCTGCTGGCCGCGTTCATTCTCGCGATTTGCGGCTATGGGCTCTGGTATTACCTCTCGACGGCCGAGCGCGCGCGTCCCGAGCGCGTGGCCGCCGTGCCGCCTGAACTCATCGTACCGCCGCCGTCTGCCACGCCTGCACTGCCACCGACGGGCGATGCCTCGTCGCAACAGGTCACTGACCAGCCGACGGTTCCGCCACCGCCTTCGGTGACCAATGCCGCGCCCGAGACGGCCGCACCGAGCCCCCCGGCGCCGAGCACGCCGCCGGCACCACCGGCTCCGGTCGTCGCGGCGCCGGTTACGGCACCGGTCGCGACGGTCGCTCCGACAACGGCTTCGCCGCCACCGGCGGCGCCCAGCGACGGACGGGTGTTCGGCGCGGTCAATGGCCCGTCGCGCGTCAGCATTCGCACGTCGAAGGACAGCTGGGTCCAGATTCGCGACGGCAATCTGGTGACCGGCGAACGCGTCCTCCACCCCGGCGATACCCTGAAAGTGGCCGACAAGAGCAGCCTTATCCTCGCCACGGGTAACGCGTCGGTCCTCGATATCACCGTCGATGGCCGAAAAGCGCCGGTGATCGGCGGCACGATCCGCCACACAATCATGCTCGATCCCGATCGCCTCCTGGCCGGCACCGCGCTCGTCCTGCCGCCCGACCCAGCACCGCCTGCACCACCCGCACCGCGCCCGCCGGCGTCCGCCGTGGCGCCGTCCGGTCCGGTTGCCGCGCCGTCCAGCGATCCGACCGTCATGCAGCCGGTCGGGAACTAACACCGGCCGGGGTTTCTCGGCGGCGGGAAACGCGCTATAAGCCTGTTTCACGAATGATTTAGGCTCCATTGCGAGGTTTCGGCGATGAGCGTTCGTCCCTATCGCGACATTCAACGGCGCAAATGCCGGCAGATTCACGTCGGCAAGGTGCCGGTCGGCGGCGACGCGCCGATCACCGTCCAGTCGATGACCAACACGCTGACCCACGATGTGAAGGCGACGGTCGAGCAGATCCAAGGGCTCGAGCGCGCCGGCGCCGACATCGTGCGGGTTTCGTGCCCGGATCAGGAATCGTCGCTCGCGCTCAAGGAGATCGTGCGCCAGGTGAACGTGCCGATCGTCGCGGACATCCATTTTCATTATAAGCGCGCGATCGAAGCGGCCAAAAACGGCGCCGCCTGCCTGCGCATCAATCCCGGCAATATCGGCTCGTCCGAACGCGTGAAGGAAGTCGTCAAAGCGGCGAAGGACTACGGCTGCTCGATGCGCATCGGCGTTAATGCGGGCTCGCTCGAGAAGGAACTGCTCGAGCGCTACGGCGAGCCGTGTCCCGAGGCGATGGTTGAAAGCGCGCTGACCCACGCGAAGATTCTCGAGGACAACGATTTCTTCGAGTTCAAGATTTCCTGCAAGGCCTCCGACATTTTCCTCGCGGTCGCCGCTTACCAACAGCTTTCCGAGGCCTGCGATTATCCGCTCCATCTCGGCATCACGGAGGCCGGCGGCTTGATGAGCGGTACGATCAAATCGTCGATCGGCATGGGCTCGCTGCTCTGGGCCGGTATTGGCGACACGATCCGCGTCTCGCTTTCGGCCGAACCGGTCGAAGAGATCAAAGTCGGCTTCGACATCCTGAAATCGCTCGGCCTGCGCCGTCGCGGCGTCACCGTGATTTCCTGCCCGTCCTGCGCGCGTCAGCAATTCGAGGTCATCAAGACCGTCGAGGCATTGGAAAAGCGCCTGTCGCACATCACCACGGCGATGACGCTGTCGGTGATCGGTTGCGTCGTCAACGGTCCGGGCGAAGCGCGCGAGACCGATATCGGTTTCACTGGCGGCGGCAACGGCACGCATCAGGTCTATGTCGCCGGCATTCCGGCGCACCGCCTGAAAGACGAAAGCATCGTCGATCACCTCGTCGCGATGGTCGAAAAGAAAGCCGCCGAGATCGAGGCCGCGGCCAAGAAAGAAGAAACGGCCGAAGCCGTTTCTTAAAGACCGGATGGCGGGTTTACAGCCGGTCCGCGGCACCCAGGATCTTTTACCCGACGCTCACCGTCGTCATCGCGCCGTCATCGAGACCGCGCGTGGCATCGCCGCGCGCTACGGCTATCAGGAAATCGCGACGCCGATCTTCGAGTTCACCGAAGTGTTCGCGCGCCCGATCGGCGTGTCGTCCGACATCGTCTCGAAAGAGATGTACACGTTCAAGGACCGTGGCGAGGAAGAGATCACGCTGCGGCCGGAATACACTGCCGGTATCGTCCGCGCGATTCTCTCCAATGGGCTCACCCAGAGCCTGCCGCTGAAGCTCTTCGCGTCGGGTCCGATGTTCCGCTACGAGCGCCCGCAGAAGGGGCGCTTTCGCCAGTTTCATCAGATCGATGTCGAGCTGATCGGCGTGGCGCAGCCTTTGGGCGACGTCGAGGCGATCGCGCTCGGTGCGGAAATTCTCGATGCGCTCGGTATCCTGAAGCGCACCGTGCTGGAACTGAACACGCTGGGCGATACGGCGAGCCGCGCGGCCTATCGCGCCGCGTTGGTCTCTTATTACGACGGTCACAAGGGGTCGTTGTCCGAGGACAGTCTGCGCCGGCTTGAGGTCAATCCGCTGCGCATTCTCGATTCGAAGGACGAGGGCGACAAACGCGTCAACGCCGAGGCTCCGGCGTTCGAGGCGTATCTAACACAAGAGGCGCACGATTTCTTCGCCAAGGTACGCGGCGGTCTCGACGCGCTCGGCATCGCCTATCAGCTCAATCCGCGCTTGGTGCGCGGCCTCGATTACTACTGCCACACCGCGTTCGAATTCGTGACCACCGATCTCGGCGCGCAAGGCACCGTGCTCGGCGGCGGCCGTTATGACGGGCTGATGGGAATCATGGGTGGTCCCGAGACGCCGGGTATCGGCTGGGCCGCCGGGATCGAGCGTCTCGCCTTGTTGATCGACGAACCGGCGGGACCGCAACGTCCGATCGTGATCGTGCCGCTGGGCGAAGCCGGCGAGGCGGCAGGTCTCACGATCGCGCAATCGCTGCGCCGTGCCGGGTTCAGCGTCGATCTCGGTTATTCCGGCAATCTCTCGCGGCGGATGAAGCGCGCCGACAAGCTCAATGCGCGCGCCGCGATCATTCTCGGCGACAACGAACTGGCGCGCCAGGTCGCGACATTGCGCGATTTCGACAGCGGCGAGCAGGTCGAAGTACCGTTGTCGGAACTCGAAGCCCGCCTCGCACCTTTCCGCTAGCGAGGCCGCTTGTGCCCGAGGCCAACGCGGCCGGGGCGGGTGGAACCCTGCTCGTCATCGGCATTCATCATCGCTCGACCCCCGCCGATTGGGGCGACCGCTTCGCGTGGGTCGAAGCGGAGCTCGACGCATCGCTCGACGAATTGAAGGCCAAGGGATCGCATGACGCGCTGCTGCTCGCGACCTGCGACCGGATCGAATTGATCAGCGAAGACGCTGCTTCGGCGGCGCTGTTCGCGCCGCTGGTCGCGCGCCGCCTCGGCGTCGCCGAGAGCGCGGTCGCGGCGGCGTCCTATCGACATGAGGGGGCCGCGGCGCTGAAGCATCTCTTCGCGGTGGCAAGCGCGCTCGACAGTCAGGTGATCGGTGAGCCGCAAGTGTTGGGGCAACTGCGCGCGGCGCATCGCGCGGCATCGGAACAGGGCATGGTCGGCGCCAGCCTGGAATTGGCGCTCGACGCGGCCTATGCGGTGGCGCGCCGCATCCGGCGCGAGACGCGCGTCGCACAGGGTCCGGTGTCGCTCGCTGCCGCCGCGCTGGCATTGGCCCGCAATATCCACGGCGATCTCGCGCCGCTCGCGGCGCTGCTGATCGGTCCCTCGGAAATGGGCGAGCTGATGGCCGAGCAGTTTCGTCGCGCCGGGCTCGCGCGATTTGTCGTGTGCGGACCGCCCGAGCGCGCCGAAGCAGCGGCACGCGAACTCGGTTGCAATCTCGTGCCGCTCGCGGACCTCGAAAGCGCGGTCGCGGCAGCGGATATCGTGATCGCCGCGCTGGGCAGCGGCCGGGCGATCCTGACCGGCAGCCTGGTTGCCGCGGCATTGAAAAAGCGTCGGCTGAGGCCGATCTTCGTGATCGATACCGGAATGCCGGCCGACGCCGAACCCGCGATCAACGACCTCGACGGCGCTTTCCTCTATGATCTCGTCGATCTGGAGCGGGCGGCGCTGGCCGGCCGCAAGGAACGTGAAACGGCGGCCCAGGCGGCCTGGGCGATCGTCGACGCCGAACTGGCAGCGCATCGCGCGCGTCAGGCGGCGCGTCGGGCCGTCCCTGCCGTGGTCGCGTTGCGCGCGCATGTCGAGCGGTTGCGCGATGAGGCTCTGGCGGGCGGTGGCGATGCGCAAGAGATCACGCGGCGTCTGGTCAATCGGCTGCTGCACGATCCGTCCGAGGCGTTGCGCCAATTGGCCGGTGGCGAGGTCGATGCCACGGCGATGGAAGACATGGTCCGCCGGTTGTTCCGGCTGGGCCGCGATGAAGAGGGAAAAGAGTGAGCGCACCGACATCCTTCGATGTGAAACTGGACAAACTGGTGCGTCGCCATGCCGAGTTGAGCGCAACGCTGGCCGATCCCGCGCGCGGCGGCGATTTCGCCAAGCTCTCGAAGGAGTACAGCGATCTCACGCCGCTGGTCGAAGGCATCGAGACCTTGAAGAAAGCGCGCGCCGAACGCGACGATCTGGCCCAGATGGCGAGCGATCCCGAGATGCGCGATCTGGCCGAAACCGAGATGCGGGCGCTCGACAAGCGCATTCCCGATCTCGAGCATCAGATCAAAATCCTGCTTCTCCCCAAGGACGAAGCGGACGCGCGCAACGCCATTCTCGAAGTGCGCGCGGGCACCGGCGGCGACGAGGCGGGGTTGTTCGCCGCCGAGTTGTTCCGGATGTATCAGCGCTATGCCGCGCTCCACAATTGGCGTTTCGAGGTGATGGAGCTGTCGGAGACCGATGTCGGCGGGGTCAAGGAAGCGATCGCCGAGATATCGGGCCGCGACGTGTTCTATCGCCTGAAATTCGAATCGGGCGTGCATCGGGTGCAACGCGTGCCGGAGACCGAAAACGCCGGCCGCATCCATACCTCGGCGGCGACCGTCGCGGTCCTGCCGGAAGCGGAAGAAGTCGACATCAAGATCGAGGACAAGGATCTGCGCATCGACGTGTTCCGCTCCAGCGGACCGGGCGGGCAGTCGGTCAACACGACCGACAGCGCGGTGCGGATCACCCATATCCCGACCGGTACCGTCGTGCAGCAGCAGGACGAGAAGTCGCAGCACAAGAACAAGGCGAAGGCGATGAAGGTGCTGCGCGCGCGCCTCTATGATCGCGAGCGCCAAATGAAGGACGATGCGCGCGCCGCTTCGCGCAAAAGCCAAGTCGGCACCGGCGACCGGTCGGAGCGCATCCGGACCTATAATTTTCCACAAGGCCGGGTCAGCGACCACCGCATCAATCTGACGACTTATAAAATCGACAAGGTGATGTCGGGCGAGGCGCTCGACGAATTCATCGCCGCGCTGCTGGCCGAGGACATGGCGGCGCGGCTCGCCGACGCGGAATGACGCAGGGTACGATCGGCGGCGCCGTCGCCGAGCTTACCGCTCGCCTCGCCGTTGCCGGCATCGTGGAGCCGCGGCGCGAGGCGCGGCTGGTGGTGGCGCTGGCACTCGGAATCGATCCGGCGGTCGTTCTCGGCTATCCGGAACGCGCGATTGATCGAGACGCCCAAGCGCGCGTCGCGGATCTTGGATCGCGGCGCGCGGGGCACGAGCCCTTCGCGCGGTTGCGCGGCAGCCGCGAGTTCTGGAGTCGCGATTTTGCGTTGAGCCCCGATACGCTTGATCCGCGCGCCGACAGTGAAACCCTGATCGTGGCCGCGCTTGACAATTTGCCGGATCGTCAGGCGCCGTTACGGGTCGTCGATTTCGGCACTGGAACAGGGTGTCTTTTATTGGCGCTTTTGTCCGAGTTTCCCCATGCGACCGGTCTGGGCATCGACATTGCTCCCGGTGCTGTAGCGACGGCCCGCCGGAACGCCGAGTCGCTGGGGCTCGCCGGGCGAACGGAATTCCGGGTCGGCGACTGGGCGGGCGGGGTTCAGGGCCCGGCCGATGTAATCCTAGCCAACCCTCCCTATATACCGAGTGACGAGATCGCCGGTTTGGCGCGGGACGTGGTTGAATTCGACCCACTCCGGGCGCTCGACGGCGGTAAGGACGGGCTCGACGCCTATCGCGTTCTCGGCCCGGCCACTCGGAACCTTCTTTCCCCGTCGGGTTTGGCGTTATTCGAGATCGGAACGGGGCAGGCCGCGGCGGTGACCGCGCTATTCGTCGGATCGGGCTTGCGGATCAAGGCCGTAAGGATGGATTTAGCGGGAATCGAGCGTTGCGTCGTGGCAACGCTTTGAAAGCAACCACGAAAAAGCCATAGGAATTAAAAATAGTCGTTGGCTTGATTTGGCTTCCCGTTTAGGGTGGCCGCAGTAAAGAACGGGAGCCAAGAGGCTCCGCGCCCCCCGGGCGCCGGTAATGTTCCCCTACCGTGATAGCGCTTTTCTTACAGTGGCAAGCGCTGGGGACCTCTGAAGCTGAAAAACTGGGACTCAGACCGGCCAATCATGAATCAAGACTTCAAGGGCATAAGACAAGGCCACAATAACAACAACAAGCGGTCGCGCGGCCGTGGCCACAACCCCAATAACATGGGTGGCGGCGGTGGCAGTGGGGGTAACCCCAATAACAACAATCGCGGGCCGCGTCCGCCGAACCGGTCCCAGAATTTCGACAGCAACGGGCCGAGCGTCAAAATCCGTGGCAACGCCTATCAGGTGTTCGAGCGCTACATCGCGCTGGCCCGCGAGGCCTCGACCTCGGGCGACCGGATCGCCGCCGAGAACCTCTATCAGCATGCCGAGCATTATTACCGGATCATGCAGGCCAATGGCGAAGGCCAGAACATGGGCCCGCCACGAGCGATGACCCCGGCCGATAACGAAATGAACGGCATGGAGCAGGACAACGGCGACTACAATCAGCAGGGCCAACCCGGCCAGCCGCAGCCCCAGCAGCAGGCGCATGTCCAGCACACGCAGCCGCCGCCCCAGCCGCAGCCGGTGGAAGACACCGAAGACCTCGATCTTCCGGCCAGTCTCCTGGCGCCGCGTCGCCAATCCGATCCGAACGGCGATGATCGTCGATAAGGTCGGGCGCCGATAAGGCCAGCCGCCGATAAGGCCGGCCGTTAACGAAGACGAAGAAGAGGCGCCCCGTTCGGGCGCCTCTTTTTTGCGCGGTACCACGACCCCATATTTGTTGAGGAAGACGCCGATCGGTTGCCTCGAAGAGGGACCATGGGTGCCGTTTCACGAAGGGGTTCGAGATGGATTTTGAAAAATATACCGAGCGTGCCAAGGGATTCGTCCAGGCCGCTCAATCGCTCGCGCAACGCAGCGGGCATCAGCAATTGGCGCCCGAGCATCTGCTCAAGGTGCTGATGGACGACAAGGAAGGGCTCTGCGCGAATCTTATCCGCGCCGCGTCGGGCGATCCGAAGGCGGTTTTGGTCGCGGTCGAGGCGGCTTTGGCGAAGATGCCCAAGGTCGAGGGCACCGGCGCGGGCCAGGTCTTTCTCTCCGCCGAGCTGAACCGGATTTTCGCCGACGCCGAAAAACTCGCCGAGAAATCGGGCGACAGTTTCGTCACCGTCGAGCGGCTGTTGCTGGCGATGACGCTCGCTAAGGAAACCACGGCGGCCAAAGCTTTGGCTGCCGCCGGCATTACCGCGCAATCGCTCAACGCCGCGATCGAAGAAATTCGCAAGGGCCGCACCGCCGACAGCGCTTCGGCCGAACAGGGTTATGACGCGCTGAAGAAATACGCGCGCGACCTCACCGAGGCGGCGCGCGAGGGCAAACTCGATCCCGTCATCGGCCGCGACGAGGAAATCCGCCGTACCGTCCAGGTCTTGTCGCGTCGTACCAAGAACAATCCGGTGCTGATCGGCGAGCCCGGCGTCGGCAAGACCGCGATCGTCGAAGGCCTGGCGCTGCGCATCGTTCACGGCGACGTGCCCGACAGTCTCAAGAACAAGCGCCTCCTGTCGCTCGATCTGAGCGCGATGGTTGCCGGCGCCAAGTTCCGTGGCGAGTTCGAGGAACGCCTGAAGGCTGTGCTGTCCGAAATTACGTCGGCCGCGGGCGAGATCATTGTCTTCATCGACGAGCTGCACACGCTGGTCGGCGCGGGCAAGGCGGACGGCGCGATGGATGCGTCGAACATGCTGAAACCCGCCTTGGCGCGCGGCGAGTTGCATTGCGTCGGTGCGACCACGCTCGACGAGTATCGCAAGCACATCGAGAAGGACGCCGCCCTGGCGCGGCGTTTCCAGCCGGTCTTCGTCAACGAGCCCTCGGTCGAGGATACGGTCTCGATCCTGCGCGGCATCAAAGAGAAGTACGAGGTCCATCACGGCGTGCGGATCACCGACGGCGCGATCGTGGCCGCGGCGACCCTGTCCAACCGCTACATCACCGACCGGTTCCTGCCTGATAAAGCCATCGATTTGATGGACGAGGCGGCGGCGCGCCTGCGCATGGAGGCCGAATCCAAACCGGAAGAGATCGACGCGCTCGACCGCGACATCGTTCGCCTGAAGATCGAACGCGAGGCGCTGAAGAAGGAAACCGATCCGGCCTCGAAGGACCGGATCGAGAAGCTGGTCGACGAACTGGACGGGCTGGAAAAGGAATCCGCCGAGCTGACCGCGCAATGGCGCGCCGAAAAAGACAAGATGGCTTCGGCGCAAAAACTGAAAGAGCAGATCGACCAGGCGCGGGTCGAGCTCGAACAGGCGCAACGCAAGGGCGACTTCACCCGCGCGGGCGAGCTGACCTATTCGGTCATTCCCGATCTCGAGAGGAAGCTCAAGGCCGCCGAAGTCGCCGAGACTCATTCCATGATCGAAGAGGCGGTAACGGAACAGCACATCGCCGGCATCGTCTCGCGCTGGACCGGCGTGCCGGTCGACAAGATGCTCGAAGGCGAGCGCGAAAAGCTCCTTCACATGGAAGAGAACGTGAAGCGGCGGGTCGTTGGTCAGGACGAAGCCGTCACCGCCGTTTCCAACGCGATCCGTCGCGCCCGCGCCGGCGTGCAGGATCCGAACCGGCCGATCGGCTCGTTCCTGTTCCTCGGACCCACGGGTGTCGGCAAGACCGAACTGGCGCGCGCGCTGGCCGAGTTCCTGTTCGATGACGACAACGCGATGCTGCGCGTCGACATGTCGGAATACATGGAAAAGCATTCGGTCGCGCGGCTGATCGGCGCCCCGCCGGGCTATGTCGGCTACGAAGAAGGCGGCAGCCTGACCGAGGCGGTGCGCCGGCGTCCCTATCAGGTGATCCTGTTCGACGAGGTCGAGAAGGCGCATCCCGACGTCTTCAACGTGCTGTTGCAGGTGCTCGATGATGGCCGCTTGACCGATGGCCAAGGCCGCACGGTCGATTTCCGCAACGTGGTGATCGTGCTGACCTCCAATCTCGGCGGCGACATTCTCGCAGCGTTGCCCGAGGACGCCGACATGGCGAAGGCGCGCGATCAGGTGATGAACGTGGTGCGGGGCGCGTTCCGGCCGGAGTTCCTCAACCGGCTCGACGAAATTCTGCTCTTCCATCGCCTGTCGCGCAGCGACATGACCGGCATCGTCACGATCCAGTTGCGCCGTCTGCAGAAATTGCTCGACGATCGCAAGATGACGCTGGTGTTCGACGACAAGGCCAAGACCTGGCTGGCCGAGGTCGGCTACGACCCGGTCTATGGCGCACGGCCGTTGAAGCGCGTGATCCAGCGCGAGTTGCAGAACAAGCTCGCCGAGCTGATCCTGGCCGGCACGGTCGGCGACGGCCAGGTCATCAACGTGACGACGAGCGGCGAGGACAGTCTCCTTATCACGCCGGAACTCGCCAAGGCCGCCGAGTAAGGCTGCATAGCGATTAGGCAAAGCGCCTCAAGACAGGCCGCCATGATGACGGCCTGTCGGGGCGCTCTTTGTCCGATCAAGGGCTTCGACTCTGGCACGCGGGTTGCGACGGGCGTTGGTATCGCAGCCAACGAGGAGTCCCTCATGACCCGTGCCGAACTCACCGAAAAGATCGTGGCGATCCGGCGCAAAAAGAAGCTCGCCTGGCGCCAGATCGCGGCCGAACTCGGTCCCAACTCGCCGATCTATTACACCGCGGCGCTGCTCGGACAGATGAAGCTTTCGCAAAGCGAGGCTGAAACCGCTGGCCGTATTCTCGGCCTCGATGAAGACGACGTCCTGCTGCTGCAGGAAATTCCCTATCGCGGTTCGCTTCCGACCGCCGTTCCGACCGATCCGTTGATCTATCGCTTCTATGAATTGGTTCAGGTTTACGGCACGACCTGGAAGGCACTCATCCAGGAAGAGTTCGGCGACGGCATCATGAGTGCGATCGATTTCGAGATGTCATTCGACCGCCAGCCCGATCCCAAAGGCGATCGGGTGAAGATGACGATGACCGGCAAGTTCCTGCCCTATAAGCAGTACTGAGCCTTCGTCCGGTTGCCACGCATCCCGCCCGAGGCCATCATGGCGATGGTCTCGGGGACGGGAGAGCGCGGCGTGACGCAGGCATTGAACGGCAAGATCGCGTGGCTGACCGGCGCGGGCAGCGGCATCGGCCGTGCCGGCGCGCTGGAGCTTGCCGTCGCGGGCGCCACGGTGATCGTGAGCGGACGTAGCCCCGACGGGCTCGACGAAACCGTTGGCCTGATTACCAAAGCCGGTGGCAAGGCCGAGGCGTTGACGCTCGACGTTGCCGACAAGAGTGAGGTTGCACGCGTCGGTGCCGACATCGCCGCGCGGCATGGCGGGGTCGATATCCTCGTCAATAGCGCGGGCCTCAATCTGTCCACGCGTCTGTGGAAGGATATGACGCCCGACAGTTTCGATCACATCGCCGGGATCAATCTTAACGGCGCGGTCTATTGCATCTATGCCGTGTTGCCGGCGATGCGCGCGCGCAAGAGCGGGCTGGTCATCAACATCTCGTCCTGGGCGGGACGCTTCGAGGAATACCTGACCGGCCCCGCCTATAACGCGTCGAAGACGGCGCTCGCGGCGCTGACCCTGTCGCTCAACGACGAGGAATGCGTCAACGGTATCCGTGCCTGCTGTATTTTTCCCGGCGAGGTGGCGACGCCGATCCTGCGCCACCGGCCGGTCGCGCCGACGCAACAGGAAGTCGACCGCATGTTGCAGGCCGAGGATCTCGGCAAGACCATCCGCTTCGTCGCCGAAATGCCGCCGCGCGTGTGTATCAACGAGATCATGATCACGCCGACCTGGAACCGCTTCTTCATCGGCGGCGCGGATATGGCGCGGAAGTAGGAACTTAGTTCGACGCGACCGGCTTGTTGGTGCGGATCGAGGCGAGGCGCTGGTCGACGCTCTGTTGTTGCTTTTGGAACAAGGTGAACTCGCGGCCTTCGAGTTTTTGTCCCGGCGGCATATGCACGCTGAGGGGATTGGTCGGCTTGTCGTTGATCCGCACTTCGTAGTGAAGATGCGGGCCGGTGGCGAGGCCGGTCATGCCGACGAAACCGATCACCGCGCCTTGGCGCACATGGGTGCCGGGCTTCATGCCGCTGGCGATGCGGCTCATGTGCCCGTAAGCGGTGGAGTAGCCGCCCTGGTGACGCAGCACCACCATATTGCCGTAGCCGTTGCTCCAGCCCGCGCTGGCGACGGTCGCATCGCCCGAGGCATAGATCGGCGTGCCGCTCGGCACCGCGAAATCGACTCCCTGATGCATGCGGGTATAGCCGAGGATCGGATGATGGCGCTGGCCGAAGCTCGACGAGATGCGCGCACCGTCGACCGGCGTGCGCAAGAGCGCCTTCTTCACGCTTGAGCCGGTCGGCGTGTAGAAGTCGGGCAAACCGCCCGCCGGCGCGTAGCGATAGAGCGTGATCGGTTTGCCGCTGAGGATCAGCGAAGCCACCGCGATGTTGCCGGTGCCCATGACCTTGCCGGATTTGTCTTCGACCATCTGGTCGAACATGACTTCGAACTGGTCGCCCGGCTGTACTTCGCGTTGGAAGTCGACGTCGTAGCTGAAGGCGTGAATCACGTCGCTCAGGACCGATTGCGGCAGACCGGCCGCCGTGGCGGCTTCGAACAGGCTCGAATGGATGGTGCCGGCAACGCGGACCGGCACATGGATCAGATTGCGCGCCTCGGCCGAGGCGCCGAAGCTGCCGTTCTCGCCGCGCGCCAGCACGACCTCATGATCGATGGCAGGCGACAGGCGAATTTCCTTGATGCCGCTCTGGTCGAGACGCATCAGCAGTTCCTGGCCGATGCGCAGCTCGCGCGGGTCCCATTGCCGTTTCAGCGCGTCGATCGCGTTTTGCGCCTGGCCGGCGCCGATGCCCTGTTGCTGCAAAAGGCTCATCAGCGTGTCGCCGGATTCGACCGTGACAATCAGTGGCGCGTCGATATTGGGCGAGACGACCTGCGGCGATTGGGCGGCTTCGGTGGCGGTCGCGACGAGATCGGCCGCGTTGTTCGCGAGGTCGATGGCGCGGGGGAGATGGGCGCCCGCGCCGGGGTTGAAGACGGCCAGCAGAACGAAGCTGCCGAGAATGGTCAGGGAGAGGGCTGAGCGACGCGTATGCGTGATCACGGCCGTTCCTCGCGATGCCGGTTCGCCATCATGCCGGTTGTGCTCTCCCCGATGCCCTTCCCAGGCCGCTCGCGCGGTCCCGGAAAGGCGGAAAATGACAGAAACATCAAGGCCCTGTCAACCGCCCCGCCGGACGATTTCTCGGCCGGTTTCAGCGCCCGGCGACGAGCTTGGCCATTTCCTCGTTGGCCTTGTCGATACCCGGGTGGCTGCGCCACCAGTCCATCGTGACGTCGATCGTTTTGATGCCCTTGGCGGTAAGCTCGGCGACCGCCTGATGCATGTGGGAATCGGGCAAGGTATCGACGTCCTGGCCGAAATAATCCCACATCACTTTCTCCTGCCCATCGTGCGAAATCATATAGAGGGTGAAGAGAATGCCGGCGTTCGGGTGTGGCGCGTTCTTCGGCACGGTGAGATAGGCATAACGGCGCTGCGCCATGTCGGCGATGACGTGGTTGTCGATCACGCCGAGGCCGCGGAATTTGAGCGTGTTCTGCCAGGTGCCGGCGCAATCGATGACGAGGGCCTGGAACTCGCCCGATGCCACCCGGTCCTGGCCACCGCAGGGCAGCAGGCCGGAGATCTGCTGCGCCATTTTCTCGACGAAGGCGCGGGCCTTCGGCACGCCCCAGACGTCGTCGGCGAGCAGCACGTCGAAGCCGCCGAGAAACGGCGTGGTGACGTATTTGTTCTTCAGGTCGGGCTTCAACAGATCATCGGTCGTGTTGATGCCGTTGACCCACGCGGCGTTCTTCACGTTGAAGAGAATGCCGGGCAGGGCCACCGACACGCGCAGCGCATGCTTGTCCGCTTCGACCATCGCCGGAAGGACGCGTTGCGGCTCCAGCGCGACCCAATCGACGGTCTGGAAGAGCCCTTTGTCCAGTAAAGGCACGATCTGCGGCGCTGTCGCGTAATAGACGTCGGTGCTCGACGGCGCGCCAGCCTGGAATTCCTGCAGCAATTGCGCGCCCAACGGGCCGAAGGCCGCGGCGGGGCTCCACTCGACCGGAAGATCGAAGCCGAACATCGCCTTGATGCCGGCTTGCGCGATGCGCGCACCATCGGGGCCGCCCATCACGGTCGGCGCATTGCGCAACACGACCTTGCCTTCTTTCTTCGCTGCGTCGATGACCTTGGCCAGGTCGGGTGTGATCGTCACGCTTTGCGCGTGGGCCGCGACCGGCACCGAGAGTGCCGCCGCGAGACAGGCCACTATGACGCTGCGTTTCATCATCTCGTTCCCTTTAACTAAAGCCGCTTCGCGAAAGCGTCGGCCATGAATTGGTGCGCCAGCGCATAGGCCTGCCGCGCCGCGTGCTCGTCGTAGCGAGCTTCGGGCGGCACGTCTATGCCGACATCGGTGAAGGAGTGATAGAGCCCGCCGAGAATCATCATCTGCCACTTCGCGCCGACCGCGCTCATTTCCGCCTCGAACGCATCGCGCCGTGCCTTCGGTGCGATCGGATCGTCCGAACCGTGGATCGCCAGCATCGCGGCTTTGATCGCGCCCGGTTGCGCCGGTATCGATCCGGTGAGGTCGCCATGCACCGAAATCGAAGCCTGGATGTCGGCGCCCATGCGGGCCAGCTCGAACACGCCGCCACCACCGAAACAGAAGCCGATCGCGGCGCGCTTCGTCGTGTCGCCGATGTTACGGCGGTTGGCTTCATTGGTTGCCTGGTCGAGCGCTGCTTTCATGCGATCGCGCCAGTTCGGCGTGTCGGCGCGCCGCTCGTTCGCCATCGCCGCTGCCTCGGGGCGGTTCTTCGGCCGTTTGCCGTCGCCGAACACATCGACGAGGAACGCGATATAGCGGTCGCCCGCCAGCACGCGGGCGCGCTCGGTCCATTCCGGCGTCACCCCGAACCAGTTGGGCGCGACGAGCAGGATCGGACGCTTGTCCGTTACCTTCTCGTCATAGATGAGCTCGCTGGCGAAACTCTCACCGGCGACCGCGTAACGAATGACTTCGATGGTCACGCGCGGCCCCAAAGCTCCTTCGAGGCAAGCTGCGCGCCCTCGACCAGCGATTTGAACTTTGCCCAAACGATGCTCGGGTGGATTTCCTTCGAGGTCGCGAAGGTGGCGAAGCCGCAATCCGATCCGGCGATGACGTTCTCGCGCCCGACGATCTTGGCGAACCGCACCAGCCATTGCGCGATCAACTCGGGATGTTCGACCAGCATGGTGGTGTGCGAGATCACGCCGGGGATGATGATCTTGCCGGGCGTCAGCTTTGCTGTTTCCCACACTTTCCATTCGTGCTCGTGGCGCGGATTGGCGGTTTCGAAGGAGTAGGCCTGCGCCTTGATCGTCAGCATCAGGTCGACGATGTGCTTCAGTTCGATGTCGTGGACGCGCGGGCCCATGTTGATCGAATAACAGGTGTGGAAGCGGATGCGGTCTTCGGGGATGCCCTTCAACGCCTGATTCAATGCCTCGACGCGGATCGCGGCCCAGTGGCGATGCTGTTCGACCGTGATTTCGTTCATCGCATAGTTGGAGGCAAAGCGCGGATCGTCGATCTGCAGCAGGAATCCGGCATCGACGATCGCCTTGTATTCGACGTGCATCGCATCGGCGATCGCGAAGACGTATTCCTCCGAGGTCTTGTAGTATTCGTTCTGCTGCCAGTCCTCGATGTTGCCGGGCGAAATCGCCGGAATGAAGGCGTCGCCGGCATCGTGGCCTTTGAGCGCGGCTTTGAAGTTGTCGATGTCGTTCTTGAGTTGGGTGTGGCCCTTGTAGGTGATCGGCGCGCGACAGACCATGCGCGGCGCCTTGCCGGGGCCGCCGCCTGCGCGCGCCATCTGCTCGTAGTAATCGGGAAACGCCTTCACTTCGCGCGACCCCTTCCACGGGCTGCGTACCGCGTCGCTGAGCTCGAAGCCGCCGAGGCGCTCGTTGATATAGGTGAGGAAGCTCGGCTTGCCGGCTTCGCCGTCGTCGATGATGTCGACGCCCAGATCGAGCTGCGTCCGGACGATCTCGGCGACCGCCTGCTTGTTCATCGCGGCATAAATCTTCGGGTCAGTCTTCTGGCCCTGCTCGTTCGCGATCATCATTTGCAGCCATTCCTCGTTGCGCGGAAGGCTGCCGGCATGGGTGGTCAGGATCTTGTCGACCGAATGTTTCATGGCGTCAGTGCTCCTTGAACATGGCGCGTTCGCGCGCGAGGAAGGTTTCGACTTCGGGACCGTCGTAAGGGACCGCGGCGGCCATCTTGTCGTAGGCGGCGACGAACTGCCCGCCATAGGGCGCGCCGCAATAATGCGCCGACTTGACCTTGTCCCAAATCACATAGCCGTCGGCATCGACGCAATCGGCATCGACCGAGGCAGCGACGACCTTGCCGACGATCATCAATCGCCCGGCCCATTCCTTGGTCCACTCGACCGTGCATTCGAAATGGCGCGGGCATTCGGCGATACGCGGTGGCTTGACCAATTTCGCGGGCAGGGCGGTCAAGCCCGCTTTTTCCAACTCGCTCACGCCCGGTGCGAAGGGCAAGCCGACGATGCGGACTTTCTCGAGGCTGGCGCTCTCGAAGCGCGGCAGGTTCACGACGAAGTCGCTGCCGGCGAGAATGTTGTTGGCGTTGTCGGCGCCGACATTGGCGGTGAAGGCGATATAGACCGGCTCGTGATGAACCCGCGTGCAAGTGCCATAGGAGGCCGCGTTGACGCGGCCCTGCGCGTCGACCGTCGTGATCATGGCAAGGCACGAACTCGGCGCGAACAGACGGTCCCAATATTTTGCCGGTTGATCGAGTTTTGCGATGCTCGCCATGCGCAGGTTCTTCTCCCTTTTCGCCTCTCTTTTTCGCCGATGCGAGGCCCCGCGTGGACGTTAAGGCGACCCTGGGCAGAGGTCAACGAAGCGTGGTAAGGAGGGATCAAGGGCGACAACGATCAATCGGGAGCGGCGATGCGAATTTTGCGGCGATCCTTTTTGCGCGGCGGTGCCGCGTTGTCGCTGGCGACCGGATTGGGCGCGCGCCTGACCCCGGCCCTCGCGCAAGCCGCCGATTGGAAAGCTGAGTGGGACAAGACGGTCGCGGCCGCCAACAAGGAAGGCCACGTCGTCGTTTGCATCTCGCCCGGTCTCGCGCGGCGCGATTACATTCTCAAACAGTGGAAGGCGGATTTTCCTGGCATCGAGATGTCGATCTCGAATGCGTTCGGCGGCGGTTTCGTTTCGCAGGTCGCAACCGAGCGCGCGGCCGGGCGTTACCTCTGGGACGTTTACAGCAGCGGCTCGGCGACCGGTTACGCCGCGATCAAAAGCGGGCAACTCGATCCGCTATTGCCCGAATTGATTTTGCCCGAGGTCAACGATCCGAAAATCTGGGGCGGCTGGGACACCGCGTTCTACGACCTCGGCAAGAAATATCTTCTTGCTTTGGTCGCCGATGTAACGACGCCTTATTACGACGCCAAGCGCATCGATCCCGCGCGCGCCGACAAGCTCGGCCTGCAATTGCTTTTGGAGCCCGATCTGAAGGGCAAGCTCGTGTGGTTCGATCCGCGCGTCGAGGGACCGGGCCCGACCTTCCTCGTCCTGTTCCAGCATGTGCTGGGCGATGCCGGTCTGACCAAGCTGCTCTACGACCAGGACGTGACCTTCGTGACCAACTTCAACGATGCGGCGCAGATGCTGGTGCGCGGCAAGGTGTGGATGGGCATGGGCGGCGGATTGAAGGAATCGTTCAAGGACTTCGTCGCCGCCGGTTTACCGATCGACGTGCGCGATCTCGGCAACACGCCCGACAAGGCCTGGCTCGGCACCGATGGCGCGACGCTGGGCGTCTATAACCAGCGGCCTCATCCGAATGCGGCGCGCGTCTTCGTCAATTGGGTGGCGTCGCGTCGCGTCGCCGAAGCGATGGCGAAGGCGACCGATTACGCCTCGCGCCGCAGCGATATTCCGCCGCTTCATCCCGGCCTCGGCATCATCCCCGGCGTCACCTACGTTCAATCGGCGATCGAGGAAAACCTGCCGCTCCAGCGCAAATGGATGGATGAGGCGAAGAAAGCTCACCCCCAATAGGCGGACGCTATTGCGGCCGAATCTGTTTCAGTTCGGCCATCCATTTCCGCATCGTCGTGTCGTTGGCCGGGCGCTGGGCATAGAAATACTCGGCGCCGGCGATCGGCGTCTGGTCGGGATCGAGCGTCGGTACGTCGAGGCGGCGCGAACCCCAGCCCTGCGCCGTCGCCAGCATCGCCGAGATCCGTTTCGACATGATCCAGTTGACGAAGACGCGCGCCGCGTTCGGATGCGGGCGCTGATTGAAGACGCCGAGCGTGGTTCCGTCGGTGCCGCGATAGGATGTCTCGGGCGTATGGCCGAAGCTCTTGGCGTTGATCGGCACGCCGGCATTGACGAACGAGGCGAGATCGAAGCGTGGATTGCCGGCGATCGCGATCACCGCCTTGTTGCGTACCAGGGCGCCACCCGCATCGGTGAGGCTGGTGACGAAAATCGGGTCCTGATCGGTCAAGAGCTTGCGGAGCAGATCGGGGCCCAGAACATGATCGAACAAAGCGAGATAGGGCGCGCCCGGTCCTTCGAGGCGGGGATCGTACCAGACGATCTTGCCCTTGTAGGCAGGATCGAGCAGCAGTTTCAGGCCCTGGGCCTCGACCGTGGCAGGCGCGATCGCGGCGGCGTTGTAATAGGGGGATTCGAGATCGGTCACGAGGCCGAGGACGTATTTCTTCTCGTCGTCGTAGAACGCATCGTTCCAGCCGCCCCACGCGGCTTCGTCCTTGCTGTCGGGCAGGATCAGTTCGGGCATGAGCGGATCGAGCAGCTTGGCTTTGACCGCGCTGTAACCCGTGTTGGGGCCGCTATCGAAGACATCCCAGAGATAGCGTCCGGCCGCGCGTTCGGTCGCGACCTGGGGCACGAAGGCATTGCCGCTGACGCTCTGCACCGAAAGCTCGATCTGCGGATAATCGGCTTTCCATTGCTTCAACAGGAATTCGCGGCGCGGCAGGCCGGGCGAGATGCAGACGACGATGGCGCCTTCCTTGCTGGCAGCGGCGACGGTCCTGTCCCATTCCGATTGCCAATCGTCGGCCGCCCACGCGGATGTCGTCGTCAGCAAGAACGCCAGAATCGCCCCGAATGCGCGCATGACGAAGCCTCCCCCGATCCTAATTCTTGGGCGATAGGCTACACTGGTGATGGCGCCGGCGGGAGTCCGCAGGACGTGGGGCAGGGTGATACGCATGGCCAATGTACCGATCAAATTCGCCTGCGGGCTCTACGACCGGATGCTGGCGCTTTACACCGGCGAGGTCTGCGCCGAGGGCATCGATCTGACCTATGTGATCGAGGAAAGCCCGCGCAACATCTTCGACAAGATGGCGGGTGAACTGACCTTCGATGCCTGCGAGATGTCCACATCGGAATTGGTCTGCCGGCTTGCCGCGAAGCAATCGCCGTTCGTCGCCATTCCGGTCTTTCCGTCGCGGATGTTCCGCCACTCCTACATCGTCATCAACCGGCGCGCGGGCATCACATCGCCGAAGGACCTCGAAGGCAAACGCATCGGCGTGCCGATCTATACGGTGAGCGCCGCGGTCTATCTGCGGGGCCTGCTGCAGCACGAATATGGCGTCGACCTCTCGACCATCCAATGGATCGAGGGCGACATGGAGACGCCGAAGCCCCGGCACGGCAATCCGAACGTGATGCCGTTGCTGAAGCCGGTCGCGATCGAGAGCAACCGATCGGGCAAGTCGCTGAGCCAGTTGCTGGCCGATGGTGAGATCGACGCGATCATCGCCGCCTTCCTGCCGTCGTCCTTCGGCACGGATCCGGACGTGGTCCGGCTTTTCCCCGACTACGTCGACGTCGAGACCGCCTATTACCGCAAGACCGGCATCTTCCCGATCATGCATGCGGTCGCCATCCGCCGCGACCTCTACGAGCAGCACCCTTTTGTTGCGGCGAGCCTCTATGACGCGTTCTGCCGGTCGCGCGCCCTGGCGCTCGAACGGATGCTGGGCCGCGGCGCGACGCCGGTCATGCTGCCTTGGCTCAAGGCGGAAACCGAACGGATGATGGCGCTGATGGGCGGCGATCTGTGGCCTTACGGGATCGAGCCCAACCGCACGACATTGGAGGCTTTCGTTACCTATCTGGCCGAGCAAGGGATGATCGCGGCGCCGATGCCGCTGGACGATATCTTCGTTCCCGTGGGGGCCGCCGGGCGCTATGATCGGGCCAATAATTTGTGACCGGGAGAGACCTCATGAAGATTTTGCGGATCGAGGAATTGGTGTTCGGCGCCGAGGATGCGGCGGCCGGGGTCAAATATTTCGAGGACTGGGGTTTGGAGAATCTCGGCGCCAATGGCACCGGTGCCGATTTCGGCATGCCGTCGGGCCAGGTGATCCGGGTCCGCGCGGCGGGAGACGCCTCGCTGCCGTCGACCCTTGAAAAGGGTTCGACCCTGCGCGAGGAATTTTGGGGTGTCGACAACGAAGCCTCGCTCGACGAGATCGAGCGCGAACTGAGCCGTGACCGCGAGGTCCGGCGCGGCAATGACGGCTCGCTCCATACGCGCGACCCGCACGGCTTCGCGCTCGGCTTCCGTGTCGCGCAACCGAAGACGCCGCCGGCCGATCCGGTGCCGTCGCGGCTGAACAAGCCGTTCGATACGAAATTGCGCGCCAAGCCGAAGCGCATCGGCCACGTCGTCAACTGGATCACCAAGGCCAAGGAGCGCGAAGGCGCCGAGTTCTATGTCGACCGGCTGGGCTTCCGGGTGTCCGACCGTGCCCCCGATTTCGGCGATTTTCTGCGCGCCGCGGGCTCGCTCGACCACCACAATCTCGGCATGTTCAATTTCCGCGACTTCGCCGGTTATGGGCACATCGCCTTTGAAGTCGCGTCGTTCGACGAGGTCATGGTCGGCGGCCAATTCATGAAGAAGGCGGGCTGGAAGCCGCAGAACAAGCCCGGCCGCCACATCGTCGGCTCCAACACCTATTGGAACTTCGTCAGCCCGTGCGGCGGCAGCACCGAGTATTTCTCGGACATGGATATGATGGACGACGAATGGCAGCCGCGCGTGTGGGAGAAATTCCCCGGCGCGCATATCTGGTCGACCGACTGAGGGTTGCCGACCATCAGACCGATTGATTGAAGCGTCGATCCCGGGAGTACCCATATGGCCTTCACCACGATTCACGAACGCGCCGACGAACTCGAACAAAAGATGAGCGACGAGCTCGACGTTCTCATCACCAAATCGGCGCTCGCCAATCTGGAAGACGGCAAGCGGGGCCCCAGCGGCATGGGCATGGCGCGGCTGGCGGAAAATCCCGGCAAGCTGTTCCTGATCGGTGACGATCCGCGCTTGCCCAAGATGCCCGAGAAGCCGACCTTGCTCGATTACTTCAAATTCCGGGCCGGAGGCACCGCGCATCTTTTGCAAAGCGGCATGCATGCGCTGAAGGCCGGCATGGACGAAAAGATTATCATGGCCTGTCTCGTTCACGACATCGCCAACTCGCTCTTCGTCAAAAGCGATCACGGTTATTGGGGCGCGCAACTGGTCGAGCCCTATGTCGACGAGGAAGTAAGTTGGGCGATTCGCGCGCATCAGGCCTTGCGATTCTTCCCCGATGAATCGGTCGGCTACAAATATCCGGTGCTCTACACGAATTATTTCGGCGCCGATTACGTGCCCGACGATTACATCCAGGATGCCTATAAAAAGGCCCGCAATCACAAATGGTACATGACGTCGCGCCTGATCACGGTGCACGACATTTACTCGTTCGATCCGAACGCCAAGGTGAGCTGGGAACCCTTCGTCGACATCATCGGCCGCAACTTCAAGCAGCCGAAAGAGGGCCTGGGCCTCGACGGCAGCCCGGTCGCGCATATGTGGCGCACGATCCGCCGGCCGACGAAATATCTCTAAGCCTCAAGGGACGGGCGGTGATGACGTTGTTACGCCGCCTGTCGCTGTGTCTCGTCGTCGTGCTCGGCCTTGCCGCGCCGACGAGTTCGCCGCGTGCCCAGGTTGAGCATGCCGTGATGGCGGTGCCTGCGGTCACGATTCTCTTCCTTGCCTACTTCATCGCCGAGGATGAAGGGATTTTCACCCGGCAGGATATCGACCTGAAGACCGTCAACATTGCCGGCATCGGCGCGATGAACGCGGTGATCTCGGGCTCGGCGGATTTTTCGCTTTCGTCGGGCGGCTCGTTCACCCGCGCGATCAGCCACGGCCAGAAGCTTCTGATCATCGTCGATCTGGTGCAGCATCTGGCGCAGACGGTGGTACTGCGCAAAGACATCGCCGATCAGATTCATTTCGATCCGACCGCGCCGCTTGCCGTGCGCGCGCAGGCGATGCGCGGCCGCTCCTTCGGGATGGGCGGTGTCAATTCCGTTTCCGATGCCTTCTTGCGGCTGGTCGCGAAAGCGGGCGGCGTGCGTCCCGACGAGATCATCGAGGCGCCGCTACAGCCCTCGGATGAAATCTCGGCGCTGGAGCGCCACGCGATCGATGGGTTCACCCACGGGCCGCCTTGGGCGCAACAGGTCGTGATCGAGGGCAAGGCTGTGGTCATCGCCGACGGCGCCAAAGGCGAGCCATCCGATGCGACGCCCTATGCCGATGGGATCGTGGTGACGCGGGCGTCCTACTGCACCGACCATCGGTCGATCTGCGCCAAGATGGGTCACGCGATGCTGCTCGGTACCGAAGCGATCTTCGAACGCCCGCGCGATGCGCTGACAGTCTTGAAGAAACGCTATCCGACTGTCGACGATCGGGTGCTTCAGGCGGCGCTCGACTCGATGACGACGCTGGCCGCGCGTCCGCCGGTGATGACGATCGAGGCGTTGCAGAACGCCGATCGGCTCAATGTCGAGGTGGGCTTCATGAAGCCCGAGGACCAGCTCCCGTCTTACGACGGGCTGTTCGACAATCAATTCGTGAAGTGATCGTCGACCGGATCGCTTAGAGGCCCGCCCTCTTTTAGAGACCCGTTTGCCGCTTGCGCTGGCGGGTGCGCTTCGCATTGCGCTTGGCTTTGCGGCGGTTGGCGCGAATTTTCAGGCTCGATTTTTTCGTGGCTTTGTTGATCATGCTCGTTTTCGCGGGTTTGAGGCAAAGGGGTGAGTGGTTGGCGTGAAGCTAGCACCGGGATGCGCCTCGTTTAAGCGCTTTCTCGTGGAATTCGGCGCGAAAACTCAGGTTTCGCCGGAATTATCGGCGGTTTTGCGACCGAAGAGCCGCAAAAGCCCTGCGGTTTGCCGATGCCACTGGCGCACGGGCACGGCGGGATAGCCGGCGACCGTGCCGCCGGGTTCGACATCGCGCATCACGCCGCTCTTGCCGGCGACGCGCGCGCCCGAACCAATGGTGAGATGGTCGCTGATCGCGGCCTGGCCGCCGACCATGACGCCGTCGCCCAAGGTCGTGCTGCCGGCAATGCCGGCCTGGCCCGACAAGACGCAGTTCCGGCCGAGGCGGACATTGTGACCGATCTGGACAAGATTATCGATCACCGTTCCGGCGCCGATCTCCGTGTCGCCGTTCGCGCCGCGATCAATCGCGCAATTGGCGCCGATCTCCACGTCGTCGCCGATGATCACGCGGCCGAGCTGAAGCACCCGCACGAGACCGGTCGGTCCGGTGACGAACCCGAAACCTTGGCCGCCGATCGTGACCGAACAGGAAATTTCGACGCGCCGGCCGATCAGGGCATTGCTGATCGCCGCATGCGCGCCGATCCGGCAGTTATCGCCGATCACCACGCCGGTGCCGAGTATGGCGTGATAGCCGATGTGACAGTTTTCGCCGATCGAGACGTCGCGTTCGATCACCGCCCCCGCGTCGATCTGCGATCCGTGACCGATCACCGCACTGGGATGAACCTGCGCGCCGGCATCGATGCCCGGCACGAGGCGCGCTTCGGGATAAAGCAGATGGCCGATGCGGGCGAAGGCCAGGCGCGGCTCCGCCGCGAACAACAGGCAGCGACCGCTGGGCGCATGGCGTCCCAATTCATGGCTCGTCACCACGACGCTCGCGCGGCTTTCGATGAAGGTGCCGACATAACGCGCGTCGCAAAAGAGGCTGACGTCGCCTTGTCCGGCGGTTTCCAGCGCGCCGACATCGCGAATGAGGATATTACCGGATTCAGCCGAGGGCGCTTCCGCGCCGATTTGCTCGGCAAGGTAACGGAGTTCGAACGGGCCGCTGGGTTGAAAGAAGCGAATATCAGCCATCAGGCGCTTTCCGGACAGCGGGTCCTCGAAACACGATGCCTGCCGTCGTAAGACATCAGTCTGCGCAAGCGGCGCCATGTGCTAGCGATTCGAAAGTGCGCCTTGCGGAGTCGTGCCGTCAAGGTCCAAAAACGGCTTAACGCCGCCAATTCGGCCGACGCGGCGCAGCAGCCACCGTCGCCGCGCGTTCGTCTTTATGCCGGAAATTGATCCGGCCTTTGGTCAGATCGTAAGGCGTCATCTCGATGGTCACGCGATCGCCCGCGAGAATGCGGATCCGGTTTTTCTTCACGCGTCCGGACGTGTAGGCCAGCGTCTCGTGTCCGTTGTCGAGCTTGATGCGGAAACGCGCATCGGGCAGCCGTTCCAATACCGTGCCGTCGAATTCCAAAAGCTCTTCTTTCGCCATCGCGGGGCCTCCAAACTAGTTACGGGAATGTGACGGGAGAAAAATGGTCGTCAGGCGCAGAGCGCCGCCGCTTGGCGAAACGACACGAGCTTTTGTTGCTCCTCGTCCCACAGCGCGAGGCGTACCGATTTGACGCTCGCCCAGAAGGTGAGACGTTTGGCGCGTTGCAGTTCGGGGTTCTGCTCGAAACAGGCCCGCAACCGGTAATTCGGAATTTTGCTGGCGAGATGGTGGATGTGGTGCAGGCCGATCGACCCGGTGAACCAATGCAACAATCGCGGCAGATCGTAGAACGAGCTTCCTTCGAGCGCCGCGTCATGGAAATCCCATTTCGGCGAACGCTCCCAATACGTATCTTCGAACTGGTGCTGAACGCAGAAGAACCACATGCCGATCGAGGTCGCGAGCAACAGCACCGCGCTCCAGGCGATCAGGAACGTCATCGGTCCGACCAGCATCGAAATAGCGGTTATCGCGACGGCCGCGGCGGCGTTGGTGCCGAGAATGCTGGCCCGGCTGCGTCGATCGCGGATCAGCGTGCGAATGGGAAGACGGTAATAGATCAGCAGGAGAAAGGCGGGCCCAAGACCGAACAACACCACCGGATGCCGGTAAAGGCGATAGACGATCTTTCGCCATGTCGACTGCGCGCGATATTCGGCGACTGTGAGAGTCCGGATATCGCCGGTGCCGCGTCGATCGAGATGGCCGGCCGTCGCGTGGTGCATCGCGTGCGCTTTGCGCCAGAATGTATAGGGCATCAGCGTCAACACGCTGATGACGAGGCCGAATGTTTCGTTGGCGCGCCGCGATACGAAAAACGAACCGTGACCGCAATCGTGCTGGATGATGAAGAGACGCACGACCATGAACGCGGCGGGAACGGCAAGCACGCCGGCAAACCAATAGCCATGGTTCAGGCCGTACAGCAGCGCGCCCATGCTGGCGAGAAAGAGCAAGAGCGTGTTGGCGAGTTGCAGGGCGGCACGGCGCGCATCCGGCTCCGCGTAAGCGGCCAGACGGTTTCGCCAGGCATGAGAAGAGAGGTCGTGGGTTAAATCATCGGCGACGCCGGAGGCGGGCATCGCACTGGCGTCGGGCATAGTTTGGTCCCGAGAGGGTCGTCGACGTGAAGCAGGGAAAGACGAAGCGGGGCGACCGAAGCCGCCCCGCAACGGTTTAGGCGTTCTTCAGATTGACGGCAGCGACTTTGCCTTGCTGGCCGCGCTCGACGTCGAAGCTGACCTTCTGGCCTTCGTTCAGGCTGCCGAGGCCGGAGACCTCGACGGCCGAGATGTGCACGAAGACATCCTTCGAGCCATCATCGGGCTGGATGAATCCATAGCCCTTCATTGCATTGAACCATTTAACAGTACCGACGGACATAGTGTCCCTCCAATCAAATATGCTGCGGCACGCATGTACCGCAGATCAAGGTGCGAATTTGGATGGGACCGGGTCAAGGCTCGCAGGAGCGTAAAACGGGGCCGACCCAAGGTCGATTGACGTGTTGAATATGGCGACGAACGTTCTGTTTATCAAGGACCAACGCCCGCGCGGGTATTGGTGGCATTTGGTCAAGAAGCGGATTCGACGCCTTGCGTATCGTCGGCCGGCGTCGCGGTTTCGCCGGCGTCGGGTGTCTCGCCTTTTTCCGCGCGGCGCTCGAGCTTGCGCTTCAGCTTTTCTTCCTTGGCGCGCTCGCGATCGGCACGCTGCATGCGGTAATTCGGTTTGAACGGCATTCGCGGTCAGGGACGACCGACGATGTATTGATGGCCTTCGGTCGTCGCCTGCAAACCGCCGAATTTGCGCTCGATGAATCCCAACTCGAGCAGCCGGTCGCGGTCGGCATCGCTGACCTTTCGCTGCATCAGGCGTCCGCGCGCGACTTCGCGCAACGCCTGCGTTTCACTCATCGAGAGTTCGGGCGAGTCCATTTTTCCTGGTCCGCGTCGCGGCGACCGCGATCAGAGAGCGGTGCCGGTCAATTGCTTGGCGCAGAGTTCGGCGGCGCCGGTGATCGGATCTTTCACGCCGGGCAGCGCGTCCCATCCGCCCTTCTTGATGAAATCCGCGCGCTGCCATGAATCGAGCTTGGTCAGCGCCGTCAACTGGACCGCGGCATCCGCGCCGTGATTGAACTGTGCCGCGCACATCTGTGCGGCCAATTGTGCGTTGGCGCCCTGCGCGGCCTTTGCAGCCATCGCATCGGCGGTGGAGCCGGTGACCCAGCCGCCCCAGGCGAACCCGACGATCATCGTCGCGATCACGCAGATGACGCAGGACCAGCCGAGCATGCTCTTCGACGGACGATAGACTTCAAGCCGCTGCATAAAGCCGAGTTTGGGCGCCATCGTTCGGTTCCTCCAGTATTTGATATCGGTCGAGTTCCGGTCTGCACGAGCCGCCGATGTTGGTGGCGGCGAGCGACGGTTTGGTGCGTCGCAGGGCTTGGCTTCTTTCTTCGCGGTGCTTGAGGCGCAAAGAGAATGAGGTGCAGTTTTACTGATATGATCACGCCACCTTTATTTTATCAATAAAATACTTGTCGGTATAATATTTCGGTAATTCTCGATTTTACCAAATATCAAAAACATCTAGCAAAGACATATACATACCTTGTCTTATTTTAATATTTGCAATGTAGAGGCCGAATCCCCATATCTTTTGTCATGACATCAAGCCCGTGGCCGCGCAAAACGAGGGCGACCCTTAGCTGGCAACACCTCTCCGCGTCGGACGCGGAGAGCGGAAAGCGCTGGGCGGTGATGTGGGACACGTCCCGTAAACCCGAAACCGCCAGCCGCAACACCGCGCTTGAAGGGTCCGAGCGCGCCGCGCTCGACCGCGCCAAACATCTCCTGCGCATGGGTTTCGTCGTGTACGAGCTTCGCGACGCCGACGGAATCGTCGTTCTCGACGAACCCGGAATCAAAGACCGGCTCGGCATCAAGCCCGAAGCGGTTGCCGTCGAGGATCCATTGAGCGATGCGGTGCCCGATCCGTCGCCCGGCGAGGTGAACGATACGCTCGCGCGCGACATGATCGACGTGCACGGAAACGGTGCGGCTGGTATCGCGCGTGGCAACGCGCGGAACGCCGCCGTGGCCGGGCGCACCGAACAAGTGCGGAAATGGCTTGCGGTGGTGGATGTGATCCAGCGTCGACAAGTGCCGTCATTGTGACGACGGCGTTCCCTGCCTCTCGCTGGGTGAACCATGCCCCGGCGTGACGGAACGCTCCCCGCGGCCTTCTCGCTGCTCAATTCGGAATTCAACGATTTTCTCTTTGCCCCGATCGGCGATGAGCCGAATCACGCGTCGCTGACGGTGCTGTCGGCTTTGTCGCGGGAAGGCCTCGATCCCTGGAGCGAGGCCGCCGATTGGAGCCAGCAGCCGCGCGACATCGCGGCCCGGCGATTGGCTTCCATCATCGCGGCCTTGCCGGACGGCGATTGGTCGGGCGCCGATTCGCTGACGATCGCAGTGCGGCTGGTCGCGCTTCTGCCTCACCGCCCGTCATTGAAGACGAGCTTGCGCCAGCGGGTGCGCCGTCTTCATGCCAGAATTTTTCGCTTCGTCGCGACCGTCGTGCGCTCGCAGGCAGAAGCGCCAAAGGGCGTCTCATGAGACCGCGGCGTTTCGAGACCTTGGCGGCAGGTGCGATGGTTTTTGTCGCGCTGACCGTGATATTGGTTATGCTGTTGGTCTATTGGGGACGTCTGTCATGAATCGGCACGGCTTCCTTGCGTCCGCAACCCCAACAAGGTCATCGCCTTGAAGCAGCCCCAGGTCGGCCAGCAATATCGTCACGTCGGAACGGTCTTTCGCGATTCCGTGTGGACCCTGACGGCCATCGTCGTCGGCCCCGACGGAATCGAGCATGCCCATCTGACGGCCGCTCACGACGTCACCCAGCGAAAGACGATCGCCTTGTCGGTGATCGCGGACCCGCGGCAATTGACACTGGTCGAGGCGTCGCACGCGAAGGCTTAGACGCGCGATCGCCGAAGGCGGTCTGCGGAACTTGGCGGCCGTGAGAACGTTGCATAGGCACACAACCGCGAAGGCCCGAACCGCTCATGCAAATCCGAATCGGCTACGAACTGATCTACGATTGTCCGCAGCCGACGCCGATGATCCTGACCTTGAACGTTCACTACACGCGCGCGTCGGATCTCGTCGTGCCTGATCATTTGACGACCAATCCGTCCGTGCCGATCGCGGGCTATCGCGATGGTTTCGGTAATTGGTGCAATCGAATCGTCGCCCCCAAAGGACGCATCCGGCTCGCTTCCACGGCGATCGTGCGCGATAGCGGTGCGCCGGACGAGGTGGTGCCGTCGGCGATGCAACATCCGGTGGCGAACCTCCCCGAGGAGACCCTCGTCTTTCTTCTGGGCAGCCGATATTGCGACACCGATCACCTTTCCCAGATTGCCTGGGACCGCTTCGGTCAGACGCCGCTCGGCTGGGCGCGGGTTCAGGCGATCTGCGATTTCGTTCATCGTCACATCGTCTTCGGCTACGAACATGCCCGGCCGACCCGTACCGCGTTCGAAGCCTATAACGAACGCAAAGGCGTCTGCCGCGACTATGCGCATCTCGCGGTGGCGCTCTGCCGCTGCATGAACATTCCGGCGCGGTATTGCACCGGCTATCTGAGCGATATCGGCGTGCCGCCGCCTTATTCGGCGATGGATTTCGCGGGCTGGTTCGAGGCCTATCTCGGCGGCCGGTGGTACACGTTCGATCCGCGCAACAACGTGCCGCGACAAGGGCGCATCCTGATCGCGCGCGGCCGCGACGCCGCCGATGTCGCGATCAGCAGCACCTTCGGCGCCAATACCCTCGTGAGTTTCGCGGTGCAAACCGACGAGATGGTCGGCGCGTCAGCGTAGCGGCTCGCGCGATTGCAACTGGTCGAGCCGGTTCTGTTCGGTCTGTAACTGCAATTGGGTTTGCTGACGGCTGATCGAATTCTCGACGGAAACATTCGGCCCGGTCAGCGACGATCCCTGAAGCTGCTGCTCGTTCTGGATATTCATCTGATCGAGCCGGTTCCTTTCGATCTGAACCGAGGGTGTCGGCGCGGCGTGGTCGAGCTGTCGTTGCTGATCCTGCAACCTCAGGTCGTTCTGCGCGCGGACGATCGACTGTTCGACCTGGGCATTCGAGGATTCCTGTGCCAGGGCCGGCGCGGTCGCGGCGAGGCCGAGCGCCAGGAAGCATCCGACCGCCATCGCCATCGAGAAACTTGCCATCATCGTCTCCCATCACCATATCGAGAAGCCGAGAAGGAGGCTTTCATGCTGTGGTTGTTCGCGCTCGTCGGTCTTGCCCTTGCCATCCCCGGCATGCTGGTGCTCGCGGCACTCGGGGTCGTTCTGCTGTCGCTGCCGTTTCTCGTGCTGTTCGCCCTGTGCGCGGTGGCTCTAAGTCTGCTTTCGCTGGTTCTCTGGCCGTTCGCGATCCTGTTCGATCCCGTGGTTGCGCTCGTGCTGGCCATCATCATCGCCCGGCTGGTCTGGCGCCGGCCCCGTCAGCTGCCGGCGCGCTGATCCTTCTTTAAGGTGGCGCTCGAGGGTGTCGTCCGGAAGAGGGGCCGGCTTCTATTTGTTGCTCGTGCCGGAAAAGAAGTTGCCGACGCGGTGGAAAAAGCTGGCCGTGTCGTCGCGGAAACCCTTGGTCGCGCGATCGAGGTAGGTTCCGGTCTCGTCGGCCTTCTGGTGAACCGCCGAGCCGGTGTCCTCGGCGCCCTTTTGGATCGATTGGCCGATCGGCGTGACGTGCTGCTCGATGGTGGTGCCGACCTGCTTGGCGCCGTTCGAGATCGCGGTGCCGGCATCCTGCGCGGTTTTTGAAATGTCGGCGCCCACATCGTCGGCGCGGACCACCGGTGCGATGGTCAGGCCGGCGGCCAAACCGATCACGGCAATCGTCATGAACTTCAAAGGACGCATGGGCTTCTCGCTTCGCTCGATCCTCTCGGGGGCGGCCGCCGCTATTTTAACGCCCTACCGCTTGCTTTGCAGCACCGCGATCTGCCCGTCGATCGTTGCTTTTTCCCGCGCGACATAGGCATAAAACGCGGAATAGAAACGACGGAAATCGTCGGGATCGGAGACGGCGACGCGCAGCGGCGCGATCTTGTTGGCGCGCGTCACATCGCGATGCGGGACAAGATATCCCTCGACGGGCTTTCGGTCGGCCAAGACGTTCTTATAGAGATCGGAAAAATAGCGCAGGTTCGCGCGAACATCGAAATACCGCGGCTCGGAAAACATCTCGTCGAACCGTATCTGATAAATATTGTAGATCGGCCAGTGATAGAAGATCAGGCTGAGATCCGTGTCGTAGACGTCGTTGTCCGGGAACACGTCGCCTTTTTCGACGAGCGCTCCCGGTTCGAGAGGAAGCCAGTTTTCGTCGAGTGCCTTGCGCACCTCGGGGTCGCGGTAGAGCCCGATCAGATCGTCGGTCGGAATATCGTTCAGTCGCCGTGCCAGGTTGACGAATTCGTTCTTCGGCACCGGAAAATCGAAAGCGGAAATCAGGATGAAGCGGTCGGTTTCCCACGGCGGCCAGAAGCCCGCTGCGGCGAGCGCATTGTGGGTCATGTGGGAGCAATTGTTCTCCAGCACGTTCCACTCGAAATCCTTCTCGCCGCTTTTGTAGATGTCGTTGACCGAATTCAGGAAGACGATGATCTTCTTCATCTGATCGACGCTGGTCGGCACGCGGGTGCAATAGCGGTCGCGGGCCAATTCGACCGCGTAGTCCGTCCCGATCGATACCTCGTATTTGTAGTCTTCCCGCGACATGTCGTCGGGCTTGTCGTCGAAGACTTCGTCATGAAACACGACGCCGCTGTAGATGCCCATGTCTTTGGCTCGGGCCTGAACTTTCCGGTAATCGTCGCGGGTCAGCCGCTTGGTCCGGTCGAGATCGCCGTGAAAGAAAAAATCGCGACCCTCGGTCGCGACCCAATAGGCGTTCTTGAAATGGGCGTTGACGCTCAAGCCCACGCCTTGCCGGACGGCCGGGGTGTCGGGTCGGCACATCACGATAGTGGGATAGTTCTCGCTCGGGTCGCGGCAGACGCCATTGAGATAGAGCACCGAATGTCCGCCGATGCCGCCGCGAATATCGGCGCCGAATCCCGGCTTCTTCAAAATCTGCGAATCCGCGCAGAATTCGGCGTAATAGGGATAGAGCGACGAATAATAGGCTTCGTCGACGGCGGTTGCGGCCTGAGCGGTGACGACGAAGCAACGCAGGACGAGCAGAAAGGTCGCTGTTTTCCACGGCAACCGCCATGACCGTCTGGGCTTGAGGGAGAGCGTCACCGCGGGACCTGATCGTTGCGAAGAGCGGCACGGTACCACCGGGTCGAAACCCTTGCCAGAACCCCGCCCGGCATTGGAGGAAAATACAATCGTCGCTCAATATTTTGGGGAACCAAATGGGGTGCCGCGCGTTAAATATCGCCCCTTTTCGGCGGCGCGGTTCGGACTTGCGGATACGTCCGCAGCGGCTAGTGTTCCATTCAACCAGACCCAAGGGGCTCCCCATGAATGAAGACGGCACCCCTCTTGCCGAGACCGATTGCGACGTTCTGGTTGTCGGCGGTGGCCCGGCGGGATCGACGATCGCCGCGCTTTTGGCCGAACGCGGACAACGCGTTGTCCTGGCGGAAAAGGATCGGCATCCCCGGTTTCATATCGGGGAATCGCTGCTGCCGCTCAACGTGCCGCTGCTCGAGAAGCTTGGCGTCAAGGACGAGGTCGATAAGATCGGCATGCCGAAATACGGCGCCGAATTCGTCTCGTATTATCACAACAAGGCGGTGACGTTCCAATTCGCGAGCGCCTGGGACAAGGAATTTCCTTCGTCCTATCAGGTCCGCCGCGCCGACTTCGATCATATCCTGATCAAGAACGCGGCCGCCAAAGGCGCCGAGGTGATCGAGGAATGCGCGGTCACCGAGGTCGATCTCGACCATGACGATCATGTCATTGCCAAGGGCCGCGATGCACAGGGTCGCGCCCGGACCTGGCGGGCGAAATTCCTGGTCGATGCGACCGGACGCGACACGCTGCTCGCCAACAAATTCGACATCAAGCGCCGCGACAAGCGGCACAACAGCGCCGCGCTCTTTGGGCACTTCACCGGCGCCAAGCGCTTCGAAGGCAAGGCCGAAGGGAACATCTCGCTGTTCTGGTTCGATCACGGCTGGTTCTGGTTCATCCCGCTCGCCGACGGCACCACGAGCGTCGGGGCGGTGTGCTGGCCCGAGTACATCAAGTCGCGCAAGACCGACCTGAAAACCTTCTTCATGGACACGATCGCGCTTTGTCCGGGCATGACCGAGCGGCTCAAGGATGCGACGCTGGTGTCTGAGGTGACCGGCACCGGCAATTACTCCTATGTGTCGGACCGCATGGCCGGCCGCAATTACATCATGCTGGGCGACGCCTTCGCCTTCGTCGATCCGCTATTTTCGACCGGTGTTTATCTGGCGATGAACAGCGCGTTTCTCGGCGCCGACGTCGTCACCACCTGTCTGGAGCAGCCGGCGCGCGCGGCGAAGGCCTTGAAGCAATTCGACGCGCAGATCCGCCACGGCATCAATACCTATAAATGGTACATCTATCGCAGCACGACGCCCGCGTTGCGCAATCTGCTGATGGTGCCGCGCAACACGTTCCGGATCGAAGAGGCGGTCCTGTCGGTCCTGGCCGGCGACGTGTTCCGCCCGATTCCGATCCGAACGCGGCTGCTCGCCTTCAAGGTGGTCTATTACCTCAATAGTATCGGCATCCTGAAATCGACGATCGCCGCTTGGAAAATGCGCCGGCATCATGTGCGCCAGCCGACCGGTGGCGTCGCCTAGGGCGATGAAGCCGGGATATTCATCTTTCGGTATTCACGGTTCGATTGCGCTACCGCCAGGCGCGTTCTCGTTATGGCGGGATGGGCTGAGGCGAGCCGGCGAATGGCTGGGCTTCGGGTTTTCCCTGGCGATGTTCGGTCTGGTGAGCGTGGCGTGGAACGCGCTGGCCGCGATCTTATTCGTTCTCCTGCCGCGCAAGATCGGCGAACCGATCGGCCAGTTTGTCGCCATGGCGGGGTTTCGCTACATCGTCGCGGTGATGAAGGCATGTCGGGTCATCGAGTGCGATCTCTCGGCGCTCGATGCCCTGCGGGATGCGGGGCCGATGGTCATCGCGCCCAACCATCCCTCGTTGCTCGACGTCGTTCTCATCACGTCGCGGTTGCCGCATGTCGTCTGCATCGCCAAACCCGGGATCTGGAGCAACATATTCCTCGGCGGCGGCGCCCGGCTGGCCGGTTACATCCGCAATGATTCACCGATTCGCCTCGTCAAACAGGCGGCGGGGCAGGTTCGCGCGGGCAGTCATCTGTTGATCTTTCCCGAGGGCACGCGGACGGCCGATGGACCGGTCGGCGATTTGCGCGGCGGGTTTGCCCTCGTCGCTAAAGTGGCCGGCGTTCCCGTTCAGACCGTTTTGATCGACAGCAATTCGCCGTTTCTTCGCAAGGGCTGGCCGATCTTTCGAAAGCCGGACGGGCCGGTCACCTATCGCGTTCGGCTGGGCCGGCGTTTCGAAATCGGCCAAGACATCCGCGTTTTGGTCGGCGATCTGGGCCGCTATTACGGCCGGGAACTGGCCGGGGAGAAGCGGTTTCCGCTTGGATCCGCCGATTAGTCCCCCGTTCGCCGCGCTTGTCCTCATCCCCAGCTACAACACCGGCGCCAAAGTTTTTGAAACCGTTCGCGACGCGCGGCGGTTTTGGGAACCCGTCTGGGTCGTGATCGACGGCAGTACCGACAGCACGGGCGAGGAACTCGAACGAATGGCGGCGGCCGATCCCGGCCTGCGTGTCTGGCGTCTGCCGCAAAACCGCGGCAAGGGCGCCGCGATCTTCCACGGCATCGTCGAGGCACGGGCGCAAGGGTTCACCCACGTTCTGACCATGGATGCCGACGGTCAGCACGACGCCGCGCGCATTCCCGATTTCATGGCGGCGGCTTCGGCGCATCCCGAGGCGCTGATTCTGGGCGCGCCGGTCTTCGATCGCAGCGCGCCGGCGTTGCGCGTGCGCGGCCGCCGGATTTCGAACTGGTGGGCCAATCTCGAAACGCTCGGCGTCGGGGTTCGGGATTCGCTATGCGGCTTTCGCG
Source organism: uncultured Rhodospirillales bacterium (assembly GCA_903828515.1). Taxonomy (GTDB): domain Bacteria; phylum Pseudomonadota; class Alphaproteobacteria; order ATCC43930; family CGMCC-115725; genus CAIKMD01. Next base: position 307,164 of record CAIKMD010000007.1, read on the forward strand.
TCTATCCGGTGGCGGCGCTCTGCGCGGTGATGACCGACACGCGCTGGATGCGCCGTTTCGATTTCGATGCCGAGGCGGTCGTGCGGCTTTGCTGGCGCGGGTTGCATCCGATCAACCTGCCGGTGCCGGTGCGCTATTTCCGGCCCGACGAAGGCGGGGTCTCGCATTTTCGATATGGCCGCGACAATGCGGTCCTGAGCTGGATGCATCTGCGTCTCTTCGGCGAGTTTCTGTTTCGCTTGCCGATCCTGCTGGCGCGAAAGATCAGATCATCCCGCCATTGATCGAGACGATCTGGCCGGAGATATAGCCGGCTTGGTCCGAGGCGAGGAAACCGACCAGATCGGCGACCTCTTCCGGGCGGCCGGCCCGCTTCATCGGAACCAGCCGGTCGATCAGCTCCTTGCCGAACGCGGCATCGCCCATCGGCGATGCAATCAGTCCGGGCGCCACCGTGTTGACGGTAATGCCGCGGCTCGCCAGTTCGAGGGAGAGCGATTTCGTCGCGCCGTGCAGCCCGGCTTTCGCCGCCGCGTAATTCGTCTGACCGCGATTGCCCGCGATGGCCGAGACCGACGAGATGTTGACGATCCGGCCCCACCGGCTGGCGATCATCGGCATCAGCAGCGGCTGCGTGACGTTGAAGAACCCATTGAGGGAGACGTCGATGACGCGCGTCCATTGCTCGCGCTGCATGCCCGGCATGACCGCATCGTCATGGATGCCGGCATTGTTCACGACGATCTGGATCGGTCCGGCGGCGAGATGTTTTTCCAATTCGGTACGCGCGGCGTCGGCGTCGGTGACGTCGAAACCGATCGCTTCGGCGCTGCCGCCGCCGGCCTTGATCTCGGCCGCGAGTTCGTTGGCCTTTTCGACGCCGAGATGAGCGTGGACATAAACGTGATGCCCGTCCTTTGCGAGGCGCCGGCACAACGCCGCGCCGATCGTGCCGCTGCCGCCGGTCACGATGGCCCGTTTCATGACGGCTCGGCCTCGAGAACGACCGCGGCGCGACCGCGCATGAGTTTGCGAGCCTCGGTGCCCAGCGTGAATTGGTAGACGGCCTGGCTGCCGCCATCCATCAGCTTTTCGATGTCGATGACGAGATCCGCCGCGACCCCGTCGAGATAGGCCGCGTGACAAACCACGCCGCGCAAACTGGCGAGGTAGCCCATGCGCGGGCGTCGCGCGACGGCGCCGCTCAATCCGCCATGCAGCGCCATCGCCTGCGACGCATATTCGATCCCGCTCATGATCGGCAACCGCCCGGCGATCCGCAGCGGATTGTCGCGGTCGTTATGGCTCGTCGCCGAACAGCGGATCGAATCCGCGTCCCACCGCACGACGCCGTCGAGCAGGCACATTGTTCCGGCGTGGGGAATGAGGCGCGCGATGTCGTCCTTGCCGAGCAGCATCAGCGTTCGTCCGTTTGCGCGACGCGCGCGACCGAAAGATTGATCTGATGATGGCCGAGATAATCCAGCGCCACGTTCGTTGCGATGTTCCGCGATAATGCCGCGAGCAAGGGCAGGCTGCGCGCCGCCGGATTGCCCTGGCGCAACTGCTCGAGGCGTGGGTTTTCCATCGGGGTCGCTTGTGCGGATCCTCCACTCATTTCCAACGCGAGCGACCAGCGCGAGCCGCTTGTCGGTTGCGGCGTGAGGACCAAGGCGACGCCGAACTGCGAGTCGATGGACCGCACGCTATGGAGTGGCTCGGGATAGGGAAGGTCGTAGGCGATCAGCGCGACCGGGCATTCATCGACCGTCAGCGTCGTCATGGCTTCCAGAAGCCCGACGGCAAAACTGTAATCGTGGCCGCAGAGGCTGGTCGAGGGCGCCCGCGACTGCGTGGCGATATTCCAATATCCGGCCGGCGCGTTATGCACGGAGTTGTGAAACCTTGTTGGCGAAATTTGGCGCTCGGGCGAGGCCAGGGTTTCGAGGATTTGGTGAACCGTTTCGCCATCGCCGCTCGACGAGGTGAAAATCGTCGGTGTGTCGGCGGCCTCGCGGTTGGCGTCGGCCAGCGCCTCGATGCCGACCGCCAAGGCGAGTTTGACCGTCGCGACCATGCGTCGGCGCTCGTTCGCCGGCAGAAGCTCACAAGGTGGAATGACGACCGGCGCCGCCTGATACGGCTCGGCGCCGGTCAGGCTCGCGCGGCTTTTCGCCCACCCGTTCAATCCGGGACCGCACAGGCCGACGCCTTCGACAAAGGCCCGCATCAGCGCGCCCGCCCGAGAATGAGGCTGCAATTGGCGCCGCCGAAGCCGAAGGAATTGGTCATCGCATAATCGATCGCGGCATCGCGCGCGCCGACGACATAGCGGCTTTTGAGGGCGGGATCGATATTCGTCGAGGGGATGCCGCCGGGCATGACGTTGTGCTCGATACTCAACGCCGCGATGATCGCTTCGACGATTCCGGCCGCGCCCAGCGTATGCCCGGTCCACCCTTTGGTCGAGCTGCACGGCGTATCGAGTCCGAACAGGTTGGTGATCGCCCGGTCTTCGGAGGCGTCGCCGGCCGCCGTCGCGGTGCCGTGCAGATTGACGTAGTCGATCTTGTCGGGCGATAGGTTTGCCGCCGCCAGCGCGCGCGTCATCGCGAGCCGCGCACCGAGACCTTCGGGATGAGGGCTCGACATGTGATAGGCATCGCTGCTCTCGCCGACACCCAACAGAAGCGTGGCATCGCCGCCCTCGTAACGGTCCGGCTTTTCGAGGAGCGCGAATCCGGCCGCCTCGCCGATCGAAATCCCGGCGCGGTCGACATCGAAGGGGCGGCACGGAAGCGGGGACAGCAGATCGAGCGAGTGGAAGCCATAGAGCGTCGTCAGGCAAAGCGAATCGACGCCACCGACGATCGCGGCGTCGCACAGGCCCGCGGCGATCATCCGTGCCGCCGTCGCGAATACCTTGGCGCTGCTGGCGCATGCGGCGGAAAGCGCGGTCGCCGGCCCGGTCAGCCGAAAATAGCGGCGGGTGAAATCGGCTGCCGAAAAGCTGTTATGCGTGCCGGCGTAAACAAAATCGGCGGGAAGCGGATCGGGCGATGTACGGCGGCGATAGGCGAGTTCGGATTGCAGGATGCCGGAGGTGCTAGTGCCGAGAAAAACGCCGATCCGATCGTCGCCGTATTTCTCGCGCGCCGCGGCAACGCTCTCAGCGAACCCGTCCTGCTGCAGCGCCAACTGGGCGAGCCGGTTGTTCCGGCAATCGTATTCGGCGAGGTCCGGGCTGAGCACCGTGTCGTCGACACCGGCGACCTCGCCGACATAGGTCGGCAGCGTAACGGTGTCGAAGGTGCAGGGTTTGAGGCCTGTCATATCCCGACGAAGGCCCGCCAAATTTGCCGCGAGTCCGGCGCCGAGGCCGGTCACGATGCAGAGCCGGCTGATCACAAGGGGCTGCAAGGTCTTGATGGCCTGGGTATGAATGGGTCTTAAGGCATTGCGATGTTAGACGGGGTCACACGGGATGAAAAGGGTACCACCGTCCGCCATCGTCGATCATCGCGCGATCGGACGTACCGAGAGGATCGCGGCGAAGATCAGGCTGAGCACCGCGCCGAGGGCAACGGTCGTTCCGATGCCGTTGAGAACGGGGATCCGCGAGAAACCCAGAACGCCGAACCCGATCACGGTACAGAGATTGGCCAGAACCAGCGACGCGGTCAGCCGCTGGCGGTGTTCGATGGCGCCGGCTTCGTCCGCCGCGTTCTGACGTTCGAAGAACAAGGCGTAGTTGGAGCCGACGCCGACCACCAACAGAAGCCCGACGAGGTGGAAGATCGAGAGTTTTTGACCGCTCGCGACGAGAATAGCGGTCGTCATGATGACGGCGGCAGCCAGCGGTCCCATCACCTCATAAACCCGGCGCGGCGAACGCAGGCTCAGGAATAAGAGGATCGCGATGGCGACCGTGCCGAGCAGGGCGAGGTCGACCGCCTGTCGGCGATAGCCGCGGTACAAAAGATCGGAGTCGCCTTTCAGATCGAGGAGAATGACTCTGGCCTGATCGTGTTCGGCGACGGCGGATGCGAGGCGCGCCGGATCGGCGACGTCGTGCAGCGGCATCAGCCCGGCCCAACCGTCACCATGCGGTAACAGCAGGGAATCGATCTTCAGATCGAAGCTCGTATTGGCAAGGCTGGCGCGATCCAGCAGCGGCTGCGTGCGCGCGGCTTCGGCATCTTTGAGAAAAGGCTCGAAGAGCGCGGGCTGGAACGGCATTCCGTCGAGCGCCTGCTGCAGATTGGCGCGTAGAACCGCCGGCTCGGGCAGGGCCGCCTGTCGCATCCGCTGGGTTGCTTGGCTGGGGAGATAACGCGCGGGGGAATCGAAGCCGCCGATGAGAGTCTGGTCGGCCAGACTTTGAAGCCAGGTCCCCAAGGCCTCGCTTTCGGTCAGTGCCTGATCGGCGCTTGGCGCGGTGACGACGAGGAGATAGCGCAGATCGGGTGCGCCAATGTCTTTGCGCAGTTGCTGATCGAGAAGCTGGGCCGCGCGGGGCACGGGGCTGAGGCTCGCCAGTTCGTCGTCCCAAATGTCGTTGTGGTGCAGGCCGATCAATCCGATGGCGGCAAGGACCGCGATCAGGAGCGGATAACGCAGGATTCCGGCGCGATGCACGAGGCGCAGGAGCGACGGCGCGAAAATGCGCGAGGCCGGCGTGGAGAAATCGCGCGGCAGCAGCAGTGGCAAAATCCACCGCGTGACCCCGACCGCGACGACAAGGCCGACGATGGAGAAGAGGCCGAGTTGCGCGAGACCCTGGAAGCTCGACAGCAGCATGGCGCTGAACCCGCAGACGGAGGTCAGCACGCCCAGCCGCAGCGTCGGCCAGATGCGCGGCAGGGTCTGTTCGGGCGGGGTTCCCGGCGAGGTCTGGGTGAACAGATAGATGGCATAGTCGACCGCCTCGCCGATCAAGGTGACGCCAAAACCCAGGGTGATGCCGTGGACCGACCCGAAGCCCAAGCTCACGGCGGCCAGCCCGACCAGCGCGCCGCTCGCCATCGGCAGTAAGGCCAAGACCAGCACGCGCGGCGACCGGTAGACCAGGAGGAGCAGCGCCGCGACCGCCAGAATCGCGAGCATCGAAAGCCGCGACGCATCCTGCTTGATCGTGTCGCGCGTATTGACCGTGAACACGCCGGGACCGGTCACGAGTAGATGAACACCCGCCGCACCATCGACGTGCGCTTTCGCCGCATCGAAGTCGACGTTCAGGCGCGTCAGCCCGATCTGCTGAGCATCAGCCTCGAACCCTGACGCCTTGGTCTGGACTAACAGCAAAGCGCGCGCGCCGTTGGCGGAAAACCACACGCCGTCATTCGTCATCGGTCGGACGTCGCCAGCGAGTTCGTCGAAGAGATGCAGGGCTTCGCCGGTCGGATCGTCGGACAGGGTGCGCTTGACCAGCGCCGAGGCGGCAGAACCAAGCTGGTCGAGATCGTCGTTCAATGCGTCGCGCAATCCGGCCGGCGCGAACCGTTCGGGTTTGACGGCGTCGCTCAACAGATAGCGGTGATGCCAGACGAAGTCGCCGTCGCGATCGAAGCCGGCACGCTCGCCGTTGTTCACGGCGGCGAAGCTTTCCTCCGTGCGCAGCCGGGCGGCAAGGTCCTTGCTGACCCCGGCGAGCACGGGGCTCGGTGCGCCTTCGAGCGCGACCAACAGCAGGCGCGACACCGATCCGTCGCGCAACTGTTCGACCAATATCTGTTGGGCGGGTGACGGATCGCGCGGCAGGAAGGTCGACAAATCGGCGTTGAACTGGGCGTTTTTCACCACCAGCAGGCTGGCGATGAGGGCGGCCAGCCAGAGTCCGATCCGCCATCCGCGTCCGACCGTCACGGATTATCCGGCGTGACGGTCATCACGGAACGGTCGCCATCGATTTCGCGAATCTCGATCGATCGAATCGCGTTGGCGCTTCCCTGGATCACGACGGAATCGATCGTCTCGTGAAGCTTTGCCAGGGTCGGTACGAGCGACAATGTCCAGGATGTTTCGTCGCCGTCGAGATGGACGTCGTAAAAGCGCTGCAGACCGGGGAGATTGCCGGACAGGGTCGAACGAATGCTTTCGATGATGGCGCCGGCCTCGGGATAGTCGTCCAGCGACAGGAAGCGGCGTTGCCGTCCGTTATTGCTGACGGTGATGAGCTGGTCGCCCGCGATCGCGATGGTTTCGGGCTTGGGCCGCTCGGTCTTCATCTCGATCTTGTCGGGCGCGGCATAAATCAGTGCGCCCGACGATTGTAGCGGCGCGGTCAGCGCCGCGAGGTATTTGAGCTGCACGAACCGCGCGGTCGCGCTTTTGACCTGTTGCAACTCGTGCATGAGGCGCTCGATCGTCCACGGCGCCTGCGCGCGCGCGGGGGTGACCAAGAACGCGATCCCGAGAAGGACCAGAACGGCCCATCGGGTCGTGCGTCGTTCATTTCCAAAAATCATAGAAATTGAACCAGTTATAGGGAGCCGACCGACAATAATGTTCGAGCTTTTCGACATAAAGACGGATCGCGGTTTCGACCAGAAGCGGATGGTCGGCGGCGACATCCGTCGCCGGGTCCATCAGGCGGTCGAAATGAACATCGTAGCGCCCGCCGCCGCGATAGAGCGCGACCATCAGGATGATGGGGCACTTCAACATCGCCGCGATGCGGAAGGGGCCGAGCGGAAACGCCGCGTCGGCGCCGAGAAACGGAACCCGCATTTGCCGCTCGCCGTCGAGTCCGCGATCGGCGAGCATGCCGACGAATTCGCCCTGCGCGAGCTTGGTCTCGATCCGCAGGATTGAATCGAACTGCCCGAGGCTGATGATTTCGATCTTGTGCGCGGGGTTGATCGCATTGAGCGCGGTGTTGATCTTGCGGGCGTTCTCTTCGTACATCACCAGCGAGACGCGCAGATCCGACCGTCGCGCGCCCAAGGCGCTGAGAACTTCGAAGCTGCCGAGATGCGCGCCGACCAGCAGACATCCGCGTCCGCTTGCCAGAATCTCGTCGGCGAAATCCTCGCCCTCGGCCCGGATATCGAGCAGACCGATCTGGTTGTTGAGCAGAAAAATCCGATCGAGGAGGCACGCGGCAAAAGCGTGATAGTGACGAAACTGGTCGACGAAGCCGGGCTTGCGACCGAGCGCCCGCGTCAGGTAATCGGACGACGCGCGGCGCGACGCGGTCGAGAAGACGAGAAAGTAAAGGCAGATCGGATAGAGCAGCGGTCGCACCGCACGGCGGCCGAGATGAAGCGCGATCCAGACAAAGGTCTTGATGACGATGGTCGCGCCGCGCTCGGGCCGGCTCATCCATTCCGGATCGGGTGCGGCCGCGGTCGTCATGAAGCGGCCGCGCCCAGCCTCAATGTGCCGTTCAGTACCGGCGTATCCGGAGCGAGCAATCGGCAATCGAATTTGATGCCGCCGGTCGCCGTTGCTTCCCAGGTAATGGCGACGGTGTCGCCGGGACGCACCGGGTGGAGAAACTTGGTGGAGACGATCTCGAAGATGTCGGGAGGCCGTCTGTCGCCGCCATAAATGGCGTGCAGGACCTCGCTCAGCAGCGACGCACCGGGAATGATCGGGTTGCCGGGAAAATGGCCGTCGGCCGTCGGATGGTCCAAGGCGAAAAGGTGCTCGACGCGGTGCCGCACAGGACTATTTTCCGGCAAATTCCGCCGCCAATTTGGTCAGCGCCGCGTGCGGCAGCTTTCCCGTGGCGTTGCGCGGCAGGCAATCGACGAGGCACAGCGGGCGCGGCAGGAAGGCGGCGTCGATCCGTTGGCGCAAGGCGCTCATGATGGCGTCGGCGGTCAAGCCCGGTGCGACGACGAACGCAATCAGCCGGGTCACGGCTTCGCCGTCGTCCTCGGGCATCATGAACACGCCGTCGCGCACACCGGGGATGGAATTCAGGTGATGCGTGAGATGGACGAGGGAATTGCGTTTGCCGGCGACGTTGACCATGTCCTTGGTTCGGCCATGCAGCAGGAAACAATCGCCGCCGCGCAACTCGATCACGTCCTGGAGCAGAACGTCCGCCGCGATAACCTTGCCGCTCGCCCAGGTGCCCTGATCGTCCTGACGCAGCGCGATGTCCTTGAAGCAACGCCACTCGTCGGTTTGCGTCGTCCGCCGACTGGCGACCTGTCCGGCTTCCGAGCAGCCGTAGATTTCGTAGAGCGGTGCGTGAAAACGCGCCTCGGCCTCGATCGCAAGCTGCGGCGTCAACGGCGCTGCCGCGCTGAGCAGGAAATCGACCGCCGGCAAAACCGCTCCCGGTTCGGCGACCAGGGCACGCAGATGAATCGGCGTTGTGACCAGAACGCGGGGTCGGGGCAATTCGTCGAGGTAGGCGCAGATATCGGCCGGGAAGAAAGGTCGGCCCCCGTGGATCGCCAAACCATGCTGCAAGGCCAGCAAGACGGTGGATTCGAATCCGTACATATGCTGTTGCGGAACGGTGGCGAGCAGGACCGCGCCCGCGAGATTGCCGACGTTGAAGCTGTCGCCGGCGGCACGCGCGCTGCGTACCAGCGATCCCCATTTTTTTAGATTGGGTACCGGTCGGCCGGTGGAACCCGAGGTGAAGACCAAGGCTGCCGGCTGCGTTTCCGGAAAATGGAGCCTGTCGGCGGACATCGCCGGCCGCTCGACGCTGTCCGGATAGTCGACGCAGGGAATCGCCGCGTGGCGGAACGATGAATCGGTCAGGCAATAAAGGTCGGGATAATCCGCGGCGACCGCCTCGATCAGATCGGATGTCTCGTTGGGCAGCAGCAGGCTGATCTGCTCGCGCATCAGCGCGGCGGCGAAGGCAACGGTGAAACGATAGCGGTCGATGCAGAGGTTGATGACGTGTCGATGGTCCGGAAGCCGCGCCGCCAACGAAGCGACATCGCCGAGGAATTCCGCGACGTGGATCGGTTGCGCCCCCCGATAGGCCATGACGGCGTCGGGCCGCGCATCGACGATGAAGGGAAGGGAGTCCGTCATGTGTGCGGATAACCGGAATTCGCCGGCTCCGGTGCCGCTGCTTTTTGCTGCATGAACGCTGCGATCACGTTCGCGATCGTCGAGCGGGGCCGGTTGTGAATCCGCGCCCGGCGATAGGCATATTCGCAGGCGAACATCAGGGCGACCAACGGCATGTTCAGGACATTTACAAAGAACGACCAGGTCGCCGCCGGTGCGAAAAGAAAGAGGAGAAGCGAGGTGACGAGCTGGGCGGCGAAGAACATGCACCAGGCCCAGGTGACGCGGCGCGTATAGACGACGACGTTCTCGGGCAAGGGGCGCTGGAGCCGGCCGACCGCCGCGGTGATGATGGCCTCTTTCTGGAAGAAGAGCGACGAGCCGAAGACCGCCAGAAGCGCCGTATAGGCGATGGCGTGCGGGATGCCGGTCGTGGCGACGAGACTTTCCCGCGAGAGATTCATGAAGATCGCCAGCAAGGCCAGCATCGCGCCGCCGGCCAGCCACCAACGGTATTTGGGCGCCGAGCGCGTCAGGATAACCGCCGCGAGCAGCGCGATCTGGACGGCGCTGAGCAGCGCCGCCGACATCGTCCACCGATCCGTCGCGACGGCCTCATAAACGAAGAAGGGGGAGATGCCGAGTGCGATCACGCCGACCATGGTCGCGGTGCGCATGACCGCCGCGCGCATTTACTTTACTCGGTTCTGTTGGATGTACCGGTTGAGGCTGCGGAGCGAGCTGAAGATCTGCACATTGTTCTTGTCGTCGGAGCGAAGCTTGAAGCCATAGGTCTGGGACACCGCCAGGGCGATCTCCAGAATGTCGATCGAATCGATACCCAATCCGTCGCCGTAGAGGGGCGCCTCGGGATCGATCTGCGACGGCTCGATCTCGAGGTTCAAGGTTCCGACGATCAGTTTCGAGAGCTCAAATTCCTGATCGGGATTTGAAGCGCGGGTCTCAGAATTCGTGTCGCTCATAACGCCTCATTCACATGCGATATTACGGTCGGCAATGGAGGCAAGGTTCGGCGCAGCACAAGTGAAAGATCCCCCAAGCACCACACGTCATCAGGGTGAGTTCAATACAGAACACACGTCTTCTGCCATGATAAGAAGTGCGGACCTATATAAAGGTTCCCGGATGATTGTCATCAATCTCCAAGTCTCCAACAGGTGTCGTCTCTTTTTTGTCTCGGCGCAACGGGCCAAGAATTGATCCGGCCTCTTTTCGGCTGCGCTCAGGCCCGCTTCACCGGATCGTGAATTCGAAGCCCAGTATGCTGTGCTGTTCCCGCAGCGATCGCTGGTTGGCCGCATCGATCTGGCGGCGCTGCTCGTCGCGCTTCATTTGTTCGGCCTGCAGGCGGTTGTATCGCTGATATTGTTTCGGCGGCAGCTTCTGATAGCGCTGGCGGGCGTCCTGGTCGTGGTGTTCCTGTTCCCACCATCCGTCGACTTGCGTGATCGCCGGGTTGCCGCTGGCGACCGGCTTTTGCATGCCGGGTGCGGCAAAACCCGTCACCGGGGTGAGGCCTAAGAACAACACCGCGACCGATGCCGACAGGATGCGACGCATGGAATGTCCCCTTAAATATCGTTCGAACCTTGCCGACTCTATTCTCTGGCGAATACGGGGGGACAGGCTCGGAAACTACCTAGACCGAACCGGCCTGTTCCGATCGGTTGGGTAAACGTTACTTTTGTCGATTCATGGCTGGAGCGGGTGAAGGGAATCGAACCCTCGTCGTAAGCTTGGGAAGCTTCTGCTCTACCATTGAGCTACACCCGCGATCCGATCGATCTATAACGGAGTTGCGGCTGAAGCTTCAAGGTCCGGGCCAATCCGTTGTCGGAACGACCCATTTGCGTTGCCGATGCACGGTGTCGATCGCGTCGGCATTTCCACCGCGTTACCGCTTCATTGGGCAACAGATAACTCATTGAATACATTTAACTATTTCGATTTTTTTCTGCGATTCTTCGCAATTTCGCCAAAATTCGTGATTACATTGTCCGTATGAAATCGAGAACAGATCACCAATTGCGGACTAAGGTTTTGCAGAACGAGGTTGCGGCCTACACGCAGCTTCTGACGGAGAACACGGACCCCGCCAAGGCCGCGCGCTACCTCAGTCTGCTCAACCTCGCCACGTATGAATTGCTGCATCCCGAACCGGGTGCGCGCGAGAGGGCCGTTGCCCTGCGACGTGACGAGCGTGTTGTCGAGCGGGAATCGGTCTGACCGGATTTTCGCGGCCGCAAGCCTAGGCCGGTAGCGTCACTTCCGCTTCGCCGCGCGCCGCCACGCCGCGGTTGTTGTGAGCGGATATCTCGATCTTCGCCACGCGGTCGTCCGGGCGTATCTCGATCACGCGCGCCCGCGTGGTGACGATATCGTCGGGATAGGAACTGCCGGTCATGCGGAACGGCCCGAGCTTTTTGAGCCGCCCGTCGAGGCCGATCCAGCGGCGCAGCATGGTCTCGAACTGCATCTCGTAGCTGCGCGTGTTGTAGATGATGTCCTGGAACCCCGAGGCGCGCGCCTGTTCGCGGTTGTGGTGAATGCCGGAAAACATCCGGTCGACCGCGACGCTCATCACGATGCGCTGGTAGCTCAGCCACATCGAGAAGGGCGGCACCGTGTCGCCGACCGCGACGTCGCCGAAGCGAAGCTGGCGGCTCCAGTCGAAGGTCGCCGACGTCGCCTCGGTGTCCGACCGTTCGGGCTCGCCGGATGATTCCTTGGCGCGCTTTTCCTTCTCGGTCCCCGATTTTTCTTCGTAACGAAAGCCGGTGTTCCGGTTCTTGGCGACCAGTTCGCCCGATTGCTTGAAGATCGAGGTCTCGACGGTGAGAAAGATGCCGTCGCCCAACCGCGTTTGGCGCGGCTTGATCTCGACGAGCTTCCAGTTTCCCTCGAGATGATCGCCGGGATAGAGCGGCTCGAAATATTCCCACTCGGTCGCCGTGTTGACGCCCTTGGCATAGACGACCGGCAGGTCGGTGCGGATGCCGCCGGGCTTCTGGCGTTGATCGGGTGCGTAAAACACCGGCTCGCCCGGCGTCCAATAGGCTGGCATCGCCCAGAGCGGCGTCAGCGCGACCGGCGCGACGAGGCCGCGATAACCATGCGCCTGCGCCGCCGCATCGCCATAATGGAGCGGACAATCGTTGCAATAGACCTCGAGCTTACGCCTGATGTCGTTGCGCGACACGTCGTCGGCGCCGGCGAAGCCGTGTTCGCGGCCGATCCAGCCGTGGAGTTCGTCGAGCGTGACTTTTTTCGGCTCGTCCATGGTGGCGGGAGCGTCGGTCACGCGTGCGGCTGCGGCCGTTCACCGCGCGACGAGACGGCGCCGGGCAACAGCAGCCGATAGTGTTCGACCTTCGATACCGGCGCCAGGTCGCTGGCGATCAGGCGCCAGTTTTCTCCGCCGTCGTCGCTGCAATAGACCGTGCCATCGGTCGCGCCGCCGAAGAGGCTGAAACCGGTGGGCCCGGCATAGAGGCACATGGCTTCGAGATTGGCCGTCATTGGGCTCGGCATGCCGTTCGATGCCGGCGCCCAGGTCGCGCCGAGATCGTGGCTCACCAGCACGGCGGCGTTCGCCGTGTGCGACTTGATCCAGGTGCCGGGATTGCTGAACGATCCGGCCATGTAAATCGTGCGGTCGTCGGTCGGCGAGAAGATCAGCTTGTCGGGATAGCCGATCGGGAAACCGTGTCGCGAGGTCACATGATCCCAGTTCTTGCCGCCGTCGAGACTGCGGTAAAGACCCATGCCGGTCGTCATATAGACTTCGTCGGGATGGTTCGGCCGCAGGACGCATTGATGGACATCGCGGTATGATTCGTCGGTGGGCTTCGAATAGGAATCGTGCTCGTACCAGGTTTTCCCGCCGTCATCGGTCTTGAACAGGCCGGCCTGTTCGACGCCGACATAGAGCTTGTTCGGATCGCGCGGATCGACCGCCAGCGACTTCGCGTGCGGGATATGCGGCGGCATCGGGAAGACCCACTTGTCTTTGCCCTTCATGTCGCGCCAGCCCGGCATTTCCTCCCAGCTCTTGCCTTCGTCGCGGCTGCGGAAAAGGTTCGGCGGCTCGGTGCCGGCATAGACGATGGGCTGGCCATTTTCGGCGGTCGAGACCAGCGAGTAGACGTGATTGATGTTGATGCCTTCGCCGCGGGCTTCCCAGGTCTTGCCGAGATCGGGGCTGTAGAAAACCGTGCCGCGATGCACCCCGGCATAGGTCCCGCCGCGCACGGGATCGATCAGCATCGAGCTGATATGCGAGCCTTCCAGCGTCGTGCCGCTGATTTTCCAGTCGCTCCCAGGCGCCTTCTCCAGCAACGTCACGCCTTTCGCGGTGCCGACCAGGAGACGCGTGCAAGGGCCATCGCCGCGATAGACGTTCATGCCATTGGGTGCGAGACAGGCTGTCGTCATGGGAAACCTCCCGTTGTGCTTTGCCGCTATTCTAAGAGGCGCGCAGGCCGGGGCAAGAAATTAGGCGCATCACGCGCGGCGTTTTCCCTATGCGTAAATTTCTCTATCCGTAAAAGACACGCCTCGGTTCAGGTGTTTCCCGTGCGCCGCCGAAACAGCGGCAATTTTGTCGTGCCGTCGAGTTCCTCGAAAATCACCTCGACCGGCATCCCGATGGTGACGGCTTCCGGTTCGACATTCGTGAGGTTGGACAGCATGCGTGGCCCTTCCTCAAGCTCGATCACCGCGACGACGTAGGGAACCATCTTGTCCCAGCCGCGGGCACGTGACTCGCGAACGACGACGAACGTATAGACCGCGCCGCGCCCGCTCGCCGGAACCCATGCGTGCCGATCGCTCAGGCAATTCGGACAGATCGGCGCCGGCGGGTGGCGATAGGCATGGCACGACGCGCATTGCTGCAGCAGCAGCTCGTCCCGCAAGCAGCCATCCCAGAACGGCTTGGTGTCGGCGTTCGCCGCTGGAATCACAGGTCGCGTCATCGGTGCCGGCACCTCAACTCTTCGGCAGGAATTCGGTGGTGTAGAGCTTCGACATCTCGATCGACGGGTCGAGAATTTTGAGGTCGACGAACGAGGCATGCAGCTTCTCGAGCGCCTTCGCCTCGAATTTTCCGTCGCTCGACAATTGCGGCATCAGACGATCATACATGCGATTGGCGACGCCCGGCGTGTAGCCCGCGGTTTCGACCGACAACTGCACGGTCTCGGCCTTGTGGCTTTTCATGAAGGCGACCGCTTCGTACCAGCCTTTGAGGAAGCGGCGCACCGCATCGGGGTTTTGCTGAATGATCGCGGTGCTCGCGAACGTCACGAACAGTTCGATGTCCTTCACATAAGCGGTGAGATCGACCAGCAGCCGGCCGGCGTGTTCTTCCTCGAGCTGATAGCCGACCTGCAGGCCGCCGATGCTCGCATCGACCTGCCCGGTCTTGATCGCCGCGAACTGCGTCGGCGGCGCGCCGCCGATCGCGATCGGAATCGCCCGATCGGCATCGCTGGTCCAGCCTTTGACCCGGTTCAATTCGTCGACCAGCCAATAGGTCAGCGAGCCCGCGCTGGTCACCGCGATCTTCTTGCCCTTCAGATCGTCGAGGGTCTGGGCGGTCGACTGGCTGCCGATCGCGATGCCCATGAAGGCCGGCGACGAGGTGATCGAGGCGACTGCGATCTCGGGCGCGCCCTTGGCGGTGAACGCCATGTCGGGGCCCGCACTCAGAGTCATGTCGATCGCGCCCGCGGTAAGGGCCTGCGCCAGGCCCGAGCCGCTGACGAAATTGATCTCCTCGACCTCGATGCCGTTCTTTTCAAAGAAGCCGTATTTCATGCCGATGTTCAGCGGCACGAAGCTGAACACCTGGGCCACCGCTTTGCCGACCCGCATCTTGTCGGCGGCCTTCGCTGCTGATACCGGCAAGCCCAGGACCGCGAGCGAGCCGCCCACCAGAGTCAGCGCATCGCGACGTGTCAGTACGGAAGCCATCCGAAATCCCCCCAATTATTGCGAACCACGCCAGGCGGCGGTCGCGTTTGGTGCCGAACGTTAGCATCAACCTCGCGCCATCATCCAGCCTTTACCCATTGAGAAAAACGGGCGTTGAAGAGGACGGGACAACGGCGAAGGGCATTCTCTTTTGTGCCGACTGATATTAGAATTGAAGGATAAATTCAGTCGTACCAGCCATGTTTGCGCTCGGCGATTTACCGCGGAGGATCGCGATGACCCCTGAAGAAAACGAAATGCTGACCCGTGTCGGTCCCGGAACGCCGGGTGGCGAGATGCTGCGGCGCTATTGGTGGCCGGTCGGCTTCGCCGAGGAAATCAAGAACAAGCCCGTGCCGGTGACCCATCTCGGCGAGAAGTTCGTCCTCTTTCGCGACGGCGCCGGCAAGATCGGCATGGTCGACATCATCTGCGCGCATCGCCGCGCATCGCTCGAATTCGGACGCGTCGAAGCGGGCGGCATTCGCTGCTGCTATCACGGCTGGCTTTACGATGCGTGCGGGCAATGCACCGAAATGCCCGCCGAGCCGGCGGGCAGCCGATTGCACGAAGAGGTCAAACTGCGCGCGGCGGTCGTTCAGGAGAAGGCCGGATTGATCTTCGCCTATCTCGGTCCGCTCCCCGCGCCGGTTCTGCCGCGCTACGACCTGCTCGAACTCGAGGATTGCGATCGCGCGATCTGGGCCAGCGACGATCATTGCAACTGGGCGCAACGCGCCGAGAACGGCGTCGATGTCTTTCACAGCATGGCGCTCCACGCCTCGGTCTATCCCTCGATCGCGTTGAAGCGGCCGGAAGTCGAATTCACCCCGACCTGGTACGGCTTTCGCACCCAGTCCGAATATCCCGGCGGCGGCCGCAACATTGTGCACGACATCTTTCCGTCGTCGACGCGGCGCTACAACGCGCGCGCCGGCAGCATCCCGAGCCAATTCCTGCATATCCGCGTGCCGATCGACGATGGCACCACGATGACCTATCTGATCGAATGCCGGTTCAAGCCGAACGGTCCTTACAAGCGCGAATGCCGCGGCTTCAAGCTGAACGTGCCCGGCGTCTACAACCGCGTCGAAGACGGTTGGTGGGGCATCGCCTCCGAGGATCAGGACCGCGCCGCGCAGGAAAGCCAAGGCGTGATCCACGACCGCACGAAGGAATTCCTCGGCACCTCCGATCGCGGCGTGGTGATGTGGCGCAAGGTCGCGTTCGATTCGATCAAGGCGGTGCAGGAAGGCCGCGATCCGCACGGCGTCGTCCGCGATGCCGGCACGAACGACGTCATCCGGTTCGACGCGGGCAAGAATTTCACCGATCACGAAAAGTCGCCGGTCCTCGCCGGCCAATAAAGACGCCGCGGTTTGACCGCGGCGCAGGAGGAAACGACATGAGACCCTGGTCTCGTCGGCTCGCCGTACTCGTCGCGGTGGCGTTTCTCGTGGCCGTCGCCGGTGCGCGCGCCGCCGAGCCGAGCCCGGCCCTGGCGCCGGTGATCGAGGCTGCGAAGAAAGAAGGCAAGCTCAACCTCGAATGGGGCGCCGGCATCATCGGCGGCGACGAGGGCATCCGGCAAATGATCGACGGCATGAACGCGATGTTCGGCACGAAGATCGTCTACCGCTTCACGCCGGGGCCTTCGCTGCCTGAAGTCGTCGGCCAGGTCATCGTCGCGATGAACGCCGGTCAACCGTCGCCGAGCGACGCCGTTATCGGTTCGGATCAGCACGCGGCCGATCTTGCCCAGAAAAACGCGTCGGTGCCGGTCGATTGGGTTTCGCTTCTGCCGCAACGGATCGAACCGTCATCGGTCGATGCCGGTGGGCGCGCGATCCGCATCTATACGACGATGCCGGGCGGTATCGACTACAACCCGAAGCTCGCGCCGATGAAACCGACCAAGCTGATCGACATGCTGCGACCGGAATGGAAAGGCAAGATCGCTTCGACGCCCTATGCCGGTTCGTGGGAATTGCTCACCGGTTCCGATGTCTGGGGCGAGCGCGGCGTCGATTTCGCGCGCGATCTCTCGCCGCAACTCGCCGGGCTGATCCGCTGCAACGAACTGGACCGTCTCGCCTCGGGCGAGTTCGTCGGTTTCCTGATGGACTGCACCGGCCGCGAATGGGTCGACATGAAGCGCAAGGGCGCGCCGGTCGAACATGTCGTGGCTTCCGATTTCGCCGCCGTCCGCTTCTATTACTTTTCGATCGCCAAGAACGCGGCCAATCCCAACGCCGCGAAACTCTTCGTGACCTATCTCGAAACCTCGGAAGGTCAAAGGCTGATCTGGAAATACGCGGATACCGATCTCCACACCTATCCCGATTCGCAACTCGCGCCGGAAGTCCATGCCTACGAAAAAGCGGGCATCGCCTTCCACCCGTTCACGATCCAGTGGCATCTCGATCATCCCGAAGGTCAGGTGGGCCTGGCCAAAGCCGTGCGCTTGCTGGCGGGAAACTGACCATGACGTGGCGATCGAACGCGCGGCGTTCGACGCGATAGAGAGCGCAACAACGGATTAACAGCCCATGGCGCTCGATCCCCTCGTCATCAAGCTGGGCCTCGCCCTCGGCCTCTCGCTGTTCTTTGGTCTGGCGTTCGAGGAACTGCGCGCCAAGGCGTTACAGGCGCGGCCCGGCGGGATCCGCACCTTTCCGCTCCTGACGCTGATGGGCGCGTTGCTTTATCTGATCGAGCCCGATCGCAAGCTTGCCTTCATCGCGGGGTTGCTGGTGCTCGGCGCGTGGCTTCTGACATTTTACCGGCGTCAGATCGAGGCGGGCGAGACCGAAGCCCATGTCGAATTGGTGCCGCCGATCTGCAACCTGCTGGCCTATCTCATCGGTGCCGCGGCGTTGGCGCAGCCGGCCTGGGTCGCGGTCGCTGCGACCGTGGTGTCGGTGCTGCTGCTGACCGGGCGCGAACAGTTGCATGCGCTGGCGCAAAAAGTCGAATTGGCGGAAATCACCACCGCGGCGAAATTCCTTATTCTTACCGGCATCGTCCTGCCGCTCTTGCCCAACGAGCCGGTCACCACACTGACGGCGCTGACGCCGATGAAGGCGTGGCTGGCGCTGCTCGCCGTCTGCACCTTGTCCTATGTGAGCTATCTGCTGCAGCGGTTTTTCGCCTCGGCCGACAGCGATCTCGCCGTCGCGTTTCTCGGCGGGCTTTATTCGTCGACCGCGACGACGGTCGTGCTGGCCCGTGCGGCCGCCGCCGAACCGTCGGGCAACGCGGTCGCCCAGGCGGGGATCATCCTTGCCACCGGTGTGATGTATCTGCGCTTGTTGGCGGTCGTCGCGGTGTTCGATCTGGCTTTGGCGGCGCGGCTCGGGCCCGCGTTGCTCGTCCTGTCGCTGGCGGGGCTTTTGATGGCCGGGGTGCAATACCGGCGCGCGCATGGCCAGGTCTCGGCGGCACGCGGGACCACGCCGCGCAATCCGCTCGAGATTTCGACCGCGGCGATCTTCGCCGTGCTGTTCGTCGTCATCTCGATCGCGACGGTCTGGGTCCGTGCCCATTTCGGCGCGCTGGGTCTCGACGCGCTGGCGCTGGTCGTCGGTTTCACCGACATCGATCCGTTCGTCTTAAGTCTCGCCCAGGGCAGCACCGGCGCCATGCCGGTGGCGACCGCGATGGCCGCGATCCTCTTTGCCACCGCGTCGAACAATATTCTCAAGGCGATCTATACGATCAGCTTTGCCGGCTGGCGCGCGAGCCTGCCGGCGGCGGGCGCGTTGATCGCTCTCGCCGCGGCGGGCATCGCGGTGGCCGTGTTCGCGTAAAGCCGTTCCGGCGATCAGGCGCCGGCGATGAACTCGCGCATCGACACGGCTTCGCCCTCGATCTCGTCGAGCCGGTTTTTCACGACGTCGCCGATGCTGACCATGCCGGCGAGGACGCCGTTGCGCAGGACCGGCAAATGGCGAATGCGCCGGTCGGTCATCAGGGACATCAGATCGGCGACGCTATCGTCCGGTCCACAGGTGACCACGCGCCGCGTCATGATCTCGGAAACCGCAAGCGTCAGCGCCGCAACGCCGTGCCCGGCAAAGGCATGAACGATGTCGCGCTCGGACAGCAGGCCTTCGATGTTGAGATCGTCGCTGCTGACGATGACCGCGCCGATATCGTGCCGGCGCAACAGGGCGATCGCGGCCTCGATATGCGCATCGGGCTTGATCGTCACCACGCTTCGTCCCTTGGCTCGTAAGATGGATTCGACATTCATGGCCGTCTCCTTTCTCCACGGGCCGGCCTTATCGAGGACCGGCTTACCTTACATGTAAGCAGGATTGGGGCGTTTCCAAGGCGGGGTCCCGGGCGATTTCGATTCCCGGAATTCTCGGCTAATATTGCGTTGCAACGAGGGAGAACAACCATGGCCGCGCCGACCAAGATCAACGATCAGCTCAGCGTCACCGGACAGATCGCATTGGCCGAAATCGCGCAATTCAAGAAAGACGGTTTCGTCACCATCATCAATCAGCGTCCCGACGACGAAGAGCCGGGACAACTCAATCACCAGGCCGCCGAAGCCGAGGCCAAGAAGCAGGGGCTCGATTACCGCTATCAGCCGATCGTCACGCCGGCGATTTCGCGCAAGGATGTGGTCGAGTTCAAGAACCTGCTCGGCTCCGAAGGCAAGCCGATCCTCGCCCATTGCCGCAGCGGCACGCGTTGCTACCTGATGTATGCGCTCACCCGCGCGGTGTTCGATGGCGAAAGCCCGATGGCGCTCGTCGCCGAGGCGGCGGCCAAGGGCTACGACATTCGCGCGTTGCCGATGTTCCTCGAAAGAATCGAAGCCGAAAAGTAAGCGGCGCGGCGGCTTACGCGCGATCCCAATCAGGCGCGTAGCCGCCCCATTCGACCAGGCGTTCGCCGTCGGCGAGCGCGTCGATGGCGGCGCGATCGTCCGGCGTCAGGCGGAAATCGAAGATGTCGATATTCGCCGCGGCGTGCTCGCGCCGCGCCGCTTTCGGCACCGCCGCGACATTCTTCTGGTCGAGCAGCCAGCGCAACGCGACCTGGGCGGCCGATTTGCCGTGTTGGCGGCCGATTGCGACGAGGGTCTTGTCGTCGAACACCCGGCCGCGCGCGACCGGCGCGTAGGCCGTGAGCATCATGTCGTAGCCGTTCAGCGCCTGCCGCACCGCCCGCTGCGCCAGGAACGGATGATATTCGATCTGGTTGCAGAACAGATCGGCGCCGTGCCGTTCGACCGCTTCGGTCAGCAGCCGGACGGTGAAATTGCTGACGCCGATCAGACGCGTCTTGCCCTCCGCCCGAAGTTGAGCGAGCGCTGTCAGCGTTTCGCCGACCGGCACCGCCGCGTTGGGCCAATGCACCAAAAGAAGATCGACGCAGTCGAGGCCGAGACGGCGCAGGCTTTCCTCATGCGAGCGTTTGGCGGCGCCGGCATGCAGATTGGCCGGCGATACTTTGGTGGTGAGAAAGATGTCCCCACGCGCGATGCCGCTGTCCTTGATGGCGCGGCCGATCTCAGTTTCGTTGCCGTAGATCTGCGCGGTGTCGATGTGGCGATAGCCGAGATCGAGCGCCTGGCGAGTCGCCTCATAGGCGGCGCGCCCATTCAGCGCCCAGGTGCCGAAGCCCAGGGCGGGCACGCGAATATCCTTAACGGAAACATAATCCATCGGGATTTTTAGCGCCGGCGTTAAGCGTTGCCTAGCAACTGAGGGGATAGGGTAAACGGTTCGCAAACGTGGCGTTCGCGCTGCGTCGCGGTATAATCAGTGGTCGGTCGGGGACGCAGGATGCATGTGACGAATACGGGGGTTGGCTCTTTTCGCCGATTCGTGGCGATTCTGGCGATTTGCGGCGCCGGAGCCTTCGCCGTCCCGGCCTTGGCGGATACCCAGCCGGTGGCCATTCAGGCGGCGCTTCAGGGCAATGGTCCCCTGGTGCTGGTGGGCCGGACGCTTGATCGGGCCCAACTCCAAACAGCCTATGAAAAACGCGGCTTTGCCCCGATCTGGGACGAGGCGCATCAACAATCCTGGTTCCGCGCGCTGGAAGAGGCCGATTCGCACGGGCTCGATCACGCCCGTTACGAAGTCCCCCAGACGCGGGATGTCGATCGCGAATTGATGCTGAGCGACGCGTTCCTGCGCTATGCGTCGGCGCTGGCGCGCGGCCGTGTCGCGCCGGCGTCGTTCGAAACCGATTGGCGCATCGCCGCGCCGGATTTCGATGCGATCAAGGCTCTTGCCGCGGCGGGCGACGGCGATGTCGCGACCGTGCTCGCCAATCTCGCGCCGCACGATCCGGCCTATGCGCGACTACGCGAAGCGCTTAACCGCTATCTCGTGTTGTCGCAAAAAAGCTGGCACGCGTTTTTCACGCCCAACACGATCCGGCCCGGCGAACGCGAAGAGATCGTCAGTCAGCTGCGCGATCGACTGGCGCTCGAAGGCTATGTCGATCCGACCGTGCCGGTCGCCGATCCGTTGCTTTATGACGACGCGCTGGCCGCCGCGGTATCGCGGTTCCAGACCACCCACGGTATTGCGCCCGACGGCGCGGTCGGCCGCGCGACTTTGGCCGCGCTCAATGTTTCGCCGTCGCTGCGCGTCCGCCAGATCCGCTGGAACCTCGAACGCTGGCATTCGCTGCCGCGGGTCGACGATGTGCCGCTGCGGATCGAAGTCAATGTGCCGGCGGCGACCGCGACGCTCTATCAGGATGGTGCCGCGCCCCGCGTGATGCGGACGATCGTCGGCGCCGTCGTTCATCCGACACCGGTGTTACGCGCGCGTATGACGAGCGTGCTGTTCAACCCGGCCTGGCACGTGCCCAATTCGATCATCCAGAACGAAATCCGGCCGATGCTCCAGCGCGATCCGGGTTATCTCAAGCGCTTCGGTTTCGCGTATCAGGATACGCCGAATGGCGGCAAGCAATTGGTACAGCTTCCCGGTGCCACCAACTCGCTCGGCCGCGTGAAGTTCGAGATGCCCAATTCCGACGACATCTATATGCACGACACGCCCGAACGCGGGCTGTTCGGATTGGCGCGACGCTATATCAGCCATGGCTGCGTGCGCGTCGAGGATCCGCGCGAACTGGCGCGCATCCTCTTGGCATCCGATCAATGGTCGCGGGATACGATCAACGATACGATCGACGCCGGTGCCAGCAAAAGCGTGCCGTTGAAACGCTCGCTGCCGGTCTATATTCTCTACTGGACTGCGTTCGTCGATGCCGATGGCACCGTGGAATTCCGCGATGACATCTACAGCCGCGATCGTCGTCTCGCCGAGGCTTTGGCGGCACGCGATGCGGCGGATCATCTGTCGGTGACGGCGAATAACGGCAAAAGCGGCTGACTGGCGTTCAAGCCGGCGGTCGACTTGGAGGGGGCTCGAAAGGATGCGAGAGGCGAAGCGCCACGCGCGGCGCGACTTTATTCGTTTGGCCGCGGTCGCCGCGTCCGGACTGATCGCGGCGCCGGCTTTCGCGATGCCGCTATTGCCGCCGAAACGCTTCGTGTCGTTTCATCACATCGACACCGGTGAATCGCTCAGCGTCGAATATTTCGAAAACGGACAATATTTACCCGATGCGGCGAGCCGCATCGCCCATGTCCTGCGCGATTACCGCGCCGACGAGGCGCATCCGATCGACCCGAAATTGCTCGATCTGCTATCGCGGCTGCACGACAGTCTCGGCGCCGGTGCACCTTTCACCGTGATCTGCGGCTATCGCTCGCCCGCCACCAACGCGATGCGGCGTGCCGAAACCAAAGGCGTCGCGGCCAACAGCCTGCACATGGAGGGACGCGCTATCGATCTGCGGGTACCGGGCATCAGGCTTGGCGCGGTCCGCAAAGCGGCGATTGCCCTCAAGGCGGGCGGCGTCGGCTATTATCCCCGCTCCGATTTCGTCCATCTCGACGTCGGCCCGGTTCGACACTGGTAGGCGCCGTCCCCTTTTTTCAGGAGAGAGACCATGAGCGACCCCACACCGTTGAAGGTGATGGCCATGTCCGGCAGCCTGCGCAAAGGCTCCTTCAACACGCTGTCGATCCGCGCGGCCCAGGAACTGGCGCCTGCCGGCATGAGCATCGAGCTTTACGATCTTGCGTCGTTGCCGTTTTATAACGACGACATCCGCGCCGCGGGCTATCCGCCCGAGGTGCAGAAATTTCGCGCCGCGGTGGCCGCCGCCGACGCGTTCCTCTTCGCCAGCCCCGAATTCAACTATTCGGTCTCGGGTGTTTTGAAGAACGCGATCGACTGGGCGTCGCGCGCGCCGAACATGCCGTTCGCCGGCAAGACGGCAGCGGTGATGGGCGCCTCGGCCGGCGCGCTCGGCACCGCGCGCAGCCAGCACACGCTGCGCTGGATCATGTCCGGGCTCGACGTCTATGTGGTCAACCTGCCGCATATCTATATCGGCAGCGCGAGCCAGAAATTCGACGCGTCGGGCGCGCTCACCGATCAGCCGACGCGCGATTTCCTCAAGCAGTTGCTGGAAAACCTGCGCGTTCTCACGTTGAAGCTGAAGGCCTAGAGCAAGATCGCATCAGGTTGAATCAACCTGATGCGTGAATCTTGCTCTGATTCTTGAATTTAGAGCCTGATTCACGTCGCGCATCGTTTCGATGCGTGACGATCAGGCTCTAGGGAACCGAGCTTCGCAGCGAGGCCGGGTGGCCCGGCAGCTTGATCTCGCCGACCGACATCAGTTTGGTGCCCTGTAACCGCAGAATCCCGATCGTGCCGGCGAGGAAATTGCCGACATAGAGAAACCGTCCGTCGGGACTGAAGGCGATCGCCTGCGCGCCGGCGCCGGCATCGGTCTCGCCGACCTTGCGGACCTTCTTGCCGTCGATGCGCAACAGCACGATCGCCGCGTGCTCGTGCCGGTAAAAGGCATTCTTGGCGCTGACCGAGCCGTTGAGCGTCAGCGCCGCGGCAAAGCCGCCGGCCGGGCTGATGGCGAGGCCGCGCGGACCGTCGCCGACCGCGACCTGATCGATGACGCGCGGCGGATTTTCCTCGAGATCGATCACCGAGACGGTATCGACCTGTCCGTCCGACACGGCATTGCCGCGATTGGCGACCAGCGCGAACTTGCCGTCGAACGCGATCTGCACGTTATAAGGCGCGAGGCCCGTGGTCATCGCGTAACCGCTGTCGCTCACGCTGTCGCCCGAAATATTCATCACTGCGACTTTGTTGGCGCGGGTCAGGGTCACCAGCGCGCGCCGCCCGTCCGGCGTGATGGCGACCGAGGTCGGATCGCCGTTCTTGATCGCGAGCGCGATGGTACCGACCGTCGTCACGTCCTTGCCGTGGATCGCGAGGACGCTGAGGGAATTGTCGGCGCGATTGGTGACGATCGCGAGATTGCCGCGCTTGTTGATGGCAAGGCCCGAGGGCTGGCGGCCGACGGTCAGGGTGCTCACGACTTGCGGCGTCGCGGCTTCGATGTCGATCACCGTGAGCTTGTTGTCGGGTACGCCCTGCCATGCGCCGTCCTTGTTCACCCAGTCGAGCGAATTGGCGACGAGGGCCAGCGTGTTGTTGCCGGTGACCGCGAGATTGGTCGGCGGTCCGGAAATCGAATTCATCAGCGGCAGGTTGGCGACCACGCGCGGCTGGGCGCGGTCGCGGATATCGATGATCGAGACCGTGTCCTTGCCCGGCGGCAGGGTCGCAACGACGCCGTTCTCGTCCCAGGTGCGTTTCTCGTCGTTGCCGGCGATGAGGAATTGCGCGCGCGCCGGCGTCGCCTGCAACAGCGCCGCCACGGCCAGCGCCGTCCACGCTGCGATCCTCCCCGATCGTCCGGTCATTTTCATCACCACGCCACTGTGCCACGCACCGGCCGGGGATTTCCACCGCCGACCGGCCCGTCTATGATGGCGCGATGGCACCGAAACGCAATCCGCTCAATCTCAACCCGCTGCAACTCAAGACCCTGACCCTGCTGCAGGCGATCGCGCGCATCCCCGATCTCAGCCGCAAAGAGGGCGACGGGATGCTGGTCAGCAATCTCGGCCAGCCGCACGGCGATCATTTTCATCTGGGCGATGCGCTGGTCAATACGCGCGACGCGACCGGCCTGTTCAACGAAGCGGCGTGGATCGCGCTCGAGCGCAAGGGCCTGATCAAGTCGATGTTCCCGAACGCCGCGGTGCTGACGCCCGAGGGCCTCGCCTACGAAACCGGCCTGGCCGACGCGATCCTCAATCACGCGGATCACGGCGGGCACTAAGCGCCGACCGGAACTACCAGCGCAGTTCCGCCATCGCGCCCATCGGCGTGGCGCCGGCCTGGGTCACCGCGGCGGTGACATTGGCGATGTGCGGGTGGCCGTCTTCGTTTTGGCCGAATTCGTCGAAATGAATCCCCGAGGCGACGACGATCGACGCAATGCCCGCGCCGTTGGCGCCGGCGATATCGGTCCGGAGACTGTCGCCGAGCGCGAGAATGCGCCCGCGATCACCGACATCGAGCAAGGCCAGCGCGCGCTTATAGACGTCGGCATGCGGTTTGCCGTGCCAGCGTACCGAGCCGCCCAGCGTCTCGTAACGTTGTGCGATGGCGCCGGCACAGATCGCACGCCGGCCCTGATGATGCACGACGAGATCGGGGTTGGCGCACACCATCGGCAATCGGCGCGCGATCGCGCTTTGCAGCATCGATTCATAACGCGCCGTGTCTTCGTCCCAACCCCAGGGACCGGTGTTGAGGATGAACTCGGCGTTTGCCATGTCGTCGACCTGCTTGAGGTCGAGGCCTTCGAGCACGTCGTTGTCGCGCGGCGGCGCGATCAGATAGACCGCGCGCCCCAGCGATTCATAAAACGGCTCGTCGCGGCGCTTCAGATGCTGCCAGGTCTCTTCGCCCGAGGTATGGATATGGTCGTAGAGCGTGGGCGGAATGCCGATCTCGGTCAGGCGCCGGCCGACCGGTATCGCCCGGCGCGGCGCGTTCGACAGCACGACACTGCGCTTGCCGGCCGCTTTCAAGCGATGAAGCACGTCGAGCACGCCGGGAAACGGCTTCAACCCGTCATGGAGCACGCCCCACACATCGAGGATGAACCCGTCATAGGCATCGGCGACGTCGCCGAGGCCTTTGATCAGCCGGACTTCAGAGGCCATGCGGCGTGGTCGATGGCAGATGTGCGTCGGCGCCGATGGCGGCGCTCACCGAGGTGAACCCGTCGCGCGTCAGCAACTCCACGAGTTCGCGCTTGATGCTTTCGACCAAAGCCGGTCCATGGAAGACGAGGGCGCTGTAAAGCTGGACGAGGCTCGCGCCGGCGCGGATCTTGCGATAGGCATCGGCGCCCGAGGCGATGCCGCCGACGCCGACGATCGGAATCTTGCCGCTCGTCAAGCGATACATGTCGGCGAGCATTTCGGTCGAGGGCTCGAACAATGGCTTGCCGCTGAGGCCGCCGGGCTCGTGCGCCGAGCGGCTGATCAGGCTGGCCGGTCGCGCCACCGTGGTGTTGGCGACGATCAACCCGTCGAGACCCGAACTCAAAGCCGCTTCCGCGATATCGACGCGTTCTTCGGCGGTGAGGTCCGGCGCGATCTTCAGCAGCAGCGGCGGCGGGTCGTTCGGCGACGCGACGCTGCGTGCTTCGAGCAGACGCGCGATCAACCGCTTCACGGTACTCTTGCGCTGCAGGTCGCGCAGGCCCGGCGTATTGGGCGAGGAAATATTGACGGTCAGATAGTCGACCAGCGGGGCGAGGACGCGCACACCTTCGACGTAATCGCCGATGTCGTCATGGGTGTCGCGGTTCTTGCCGATATTGGCGCCGACGATGCCGCCGCGATTGCGCCGCGCCATCAGGGCGCGGGCGCCGACCTCGAGGCCTTCGCTGTTGAAGCCGAGGCGGTTGATGACCGCTTCATCCTCGGTCAGCCGGAACAGCCGGGGCTTCGGGTTGCCCGGCTGCGAGCGCGGCGTGATCGTGCCGACTTCGACGAAACCGAAGCCCAAGGCGAGCATCGCATCGGGCACTTCGCCGTCCTTGTCGAAGCCGGCGGCGAGACCGACCGGATTGGGAAAGCGCCGTTGCCAGACCCGCGCGGCGAGACAGGGTGGGTCGGCGACGCGCGGCCGCGACGCCAGGCCAAGCTTCAGCGCGGTGATCGTGGCGCGGTGCGCCGTCTCGGGCGACAGCAGGCGCAGCAACGGCATCGCATGATCGAAGAACGCGGGCATCCGGCAACGCTAGCGCAGGGGCCGCGTCCCGGACAAGAGGCCGCGACAACGCGGCGCGAACCCTCTATATCCGCGCCATGTCTGTCCCCCCATCGGTTCGGCAAAGCGTGGTGCTGCCGCGAGCGCCCGCGTTGGTCGCCGGCGCCGTCACGGCCGTGTGGCTGACCGATGAGGGCGAGATCGAAATTCTCTCCCATGCCGCGGCGGGGAAACGCGCGAAAGCAGCACCCCCCTATCTCTGCCACGCGCGCGCGACGGCACGCCGCCTCGGGACAGCGCCTTTCGCCGCGCTCGATCTGCTCGAACTTTATGCGTTCGCGCGACCGGCGCGATTCTGCTTGCCGACTCCGCGCGGCCTCGCCCAGGCGCTGCAATTACCGTTGCCCCAGAGCCCCGAAGACGAGGCGCTGACGCTCGTTGCGGCGGCCGAGGTGCTGCTGGGCGAGTTGAGCCGCGCCACCGATGCGGATGCGCGGGCAATTGCGTCGGCGATGGAAAAGGGCGGCTGGGGCTGGGCGGGCGCGGTGCTTGCGGCATTGCCGGTCCTGTCGGCGGAAACCGCCGGCCTCGCGCAATGGCGTCGCATCGGCGAATGGGCCGACGCCGCGCCCGAGCCGCCGCCATCGAATTTTCCGGTCGAGGAGGCCGAGGCGCGTGTGCGT
This sequence comes from uncultured Rhodospirillales bacterium, assembly GCA_903828515.1. GTDB lineage: Bacteria > Pseudomonadota > Alphaproteobacteria > ATCC43930 > CGMCC-115725 > CAIKMD01. The sequence goes on from CAIKMD010000007.1 coordinate 335,053, forward strand.
CTCGCCGCGTTGCTGGGCGACGATGCCGAGCCTCGGCCGCAACAGGCCGACTACGCGGCGGCGGTGAGCGCGGCTTTCCGTCCGCGCGATGTGCCGGACGCGCCGCATCTCGTGCTGGCCGAGGCCGGCACCGGCGTCGGCAAGACCTTGGGCTATATCGCGCCGGCGAGCCTGTGGGCCGAAAAGAACGAGGGCGCGGTCTGGGTCTCGACCTATACCCGCAATCTCCAGCATCAGATCGCCGCCGAACTCGCGCGGCTCTATCCGGATCCGGCCGAGCGCAATCGCCGCATCGTCGTGCGCAAGGGCCGCGAGAATTATCTCTGCCTGTTGAATTACGAGGAAGGCATCGCGCAACTGTCGATGCGTCCCTACGACACGGTCGCGCTTGGGCTGATGGCGCGGTGGATCGGTGCGACGCGCGACGGCGACATGGCGGGCGGCGATCTGCCCGGCTGGCTGCCCGAGGTCGCGGGCCGTGCGCAAACTTTGGCGCTGGCTGATCGGCGCGGCGAATGCATTCACTCGGCTTGTCCGCATTATCATCGTTGTTTCATCGAAAAAAGCGTGCGCCGCGCGCGCCGTGCCAGCATCGTCGTCGCCAACCATGCGCTGGTCATGATCCAGGCGGCGCTCGGTGGCATCGACGACAATTCACACCCGACCCGTTACGTCTTCGATGAAGGCCATCATCTCTTTGATGCCGCCGACAGCGCCTTCTCGCTCGAATTGTCGGGACGGGAAGGGGCCGAATTGCGGCGCTGGCTGCTGGGTGCCGAAACCCGCGGACGGTCGCGCGCGCGCGGACTGCGCCGCCGGATCGAGGATCTCGTCGCGGGCGACGCGACGCGCGAAAAGGCGCTCGACGAAGCCCTGATGGCGGCGCGCGTGCTGCCCGGCGAAGGCTGGCCGCAACGCCTCGCTGACGACCGGCCGCAAGGCGCGTTCGAGGCGTTTCTGGCGCTGGTCCGCCAACAAATTCTGGCGCGCGCCACCGGTCGCGAACAAGGCTACAGCCTCGAGACTGATCTGCGCCCGTGCCTGCCGGGCCTGGGCGAGGCCGCGGTGACGCTGGCGCGCGAACTGGCCGAGATCGAAAAGCCGATCCGAACCTTGGCCGCCAATTTGGCAAAGCGTCTCGAGGACGAGGCGGGTGAACTCGACACCGGTGAACGTATCCGGATCGAGGCGGCCGTGCGCGGCCTCGCGCGGCGCGGCGTGATCGAGATCGGCGGCTGGCGCTCGATGCTCGCGGCGGTGACGGCCGAAGGCTCGGCGGAATTCGTCGATTGGCTCGCGCTCGACAAGATCGACGCCAATGAATTCGATGTCGGCATGCGCCGCCACTGGGCCGATCCGACCAAGCCGCTGGCCGAACACGTTCTGGCCGATGCGCAAGGCGCATTGGTCACCTCGGCGACGCTGACCGACGGCAGCGGCGATCCGGTGCGCGATTGGGAAACCGCCGAGGCGCGCACCGGCGCGCGCCATCTCGCCGGCAAACCATTGCGCGTGCGCGTGCCGTCGCCGTTCGATTACGCGTCGCAAACCCGCATCTTCATCGTCAACGACCTGCGGCGCGAGGATCCGGCCCAAGTCGCCGGCGCCTATCGCGCCTTGTTCGAAGCCTCGGGCGGCGGCGCGCTTGGCCTCTTTACCGCCATCGCGCGGTTGCGCGCCGTGCATGAACGCATCGCGCCGCATCTGGCGCAAAAAGGCATGATGCTGCTATCGCAGCACGTCGATGCGATGGATACGGCGACGCTCGTGGATATTTTTCGCGCCGAAGAAGATGCGTGCCTGCTCGGGACCGATGCATTGAGGGACGGCATCGACGTGCCGGGCCGCTCGCTGCGCCTCATCGTCTTCGATCGCGTGCCGTGGCCGCGTCCCGATATTCTTCATAAAGCCCGTCGCGCGCAATTCGGCGGCGCGCTCTACGACGATAGCCTGACCCGGCTGCGCCTGCGCCAGGCCTTCGGGCGTCTCGTGCGCCGCGGCGACGATTGCGGCGTGTTCGTGCTGCTCGACCGCGCGATGCCGTCGCGCCTCCTCGGTGCCTTCCCCGAGGGCGTTCCGGTCGAGCGGATCGGATTGAAGGACGTGGTGGCGAAGACGTCGGCGTTTTTGAGTGGCGGACCTCGTCCCCTTCCAATTCCCTCCCCCCTTGAGGGGGAGGGTCAGGGTGGGGGGTAGATACCGCGCGCGATCGAGAAACAAACGCGCGATCGATGTGTCGATCGCTTTCGTGCAGCGTCGAACTGGTCACCCCCCACCCAAGCCCTCCCCCTCAAGGGGGGGAGGGTTTTTTTAAGGGTGTCTGATCAGCGCTTGATCGGTTGGCCGCCCTGGCAATTGCTGAGCGAGCCGACTTTGAAGCAATCCGATGCGTTGAGCGGCGGCGTGACGCCACCGCTGAGCGACGGCAGTCCGGCGGTCAGCGACGAAAGCGGGATATCGGCCGCGGCCCCCGTGGTTTTGACGCGCACGTCGATCCGGCGTTGCGCTTCTTCGTTGATGCGCTTCTCCAGTTCGGCGAGATCCCGATTGACCGCGTCCTCGGTCTGGGTCCCGACATCGATCTGGGTCGCGCCGTTCATCCGTTCGATGATGTCGAACTGAACGAGATCGAGGAACGGATAGCCGGCCGACTGATAGGCCTGCATCACGCGTTCGCCCGCGCATTGCACGGCCTGGCGGTGGCTGGTCAACCGGCCGCTCCGCAATTGCGCGTTGCAATCCGCATAGACGGCAGCGGCCCTGACGTCGGCGTCGTGAACCGCCGCCGAGGAGATGTAGGCCGCCTCGCAACCGCCAAGCAGAACAGCAAAAAGCGGCGAGAAGATGGCGGCACGGCGCATATTGTGATTCATGATGTCGTGAATGCTAGCCGATCCGGTCCGTGCTTGACAGTGGCCGCGCGGTTCATGGCACTGTGCTGCTTTCACGAGACGTGTACGGAGAATTTTCGATGATCGATGCCCAAGCTGCCCTGATCTATATCATGGTCATGGTATCCGCCGCCGATAGCGATATGGCCGATGCCGAACTGCGCATCATCGGCGACATCGTCAATCATCTGCCGATCTTCGCCGAGTACGACAAGAAGCGCCTGGCAAAAGACCTGCGCGACTGTGCCGCTTTGCTGGGCCGCGAGGCCGGGCTGGAAGAGGCGCTGAAATCGGTGAAGACCGCGCTGCCGGCGAAACTGCGCGAAACCGCTTACGGCATCGCCTGCGACGTGGCGGCGGCGGGTGGCGAACTCAGCCAGGAAACCCTGCGCTTGCTGGAATTGGTGCGCCACCGTCTCGGCATCGATCGGCTGATCGCGGCTGCGCTCGAGCGCGGCGCCCGCGCGCGTTTCGCCCGCGGCTGATGGCGCTCGCGGCGGTTCGATCCGGCACGCACGACGGCGACCGCGCGATCGCGGTCTGGCTGCTGTTCTGCTGCATGATGATTTTTCTCATGGTCGTGATCGGTGGGGTAACGCGGCTGACCGAATCGGGCCTCTCGATCACCGAGTGGCAACCGATCGAAGGCGCGTTGCCGCCGTTGAACGATGCGCAATGGAATGCCGCCTTCGACGCCTATCGCGCGATCCCGCAATACGCGGCGATCCATGCCGACATGACGCTCGATCAGTTCAAGGGCATCTATTTCTGGGAATATCTTCATCGTCTGTGGGGCCGGATCATCGGTGCCGCCTTCGCGCTGCCTTTTCTTTATTTCCTCGCGCGCGGACAGGTTTCGCGCGCGCTGGCGCCGAAGCTCGCCGGGCTGTTCGTGCTGGGCGGGCTTCAGGGCGCGCTCGGCTGGTACATGGTCGAAAGCGGGCTCGAAACGCGCATCGAAGTGAGCCAGTACCGCCTCGCCGCGCATCTCGCGATGGCCGTGGTGATCTATCTCGCGATGCTCTGGGTGGCGCTCGATTTGTTGCGATCCCGGTCGCGCCACGGCGCACCGGGTTTGAAGCGCGCCGCTGGTGCGGTCCTGATCCTCGTCTTCACCACGCTGGTCGCCGGCGCCTTTGTCGCCGGTACCCGCGCGGGCTATCTCGACAACACGTTTCCGCTGATGGAAGGCGTCTTCGTGCCGCCGGATTACTGGCACCTGACGCCGTTCTGGCGCAACTGGTTCGAGAACCTGACCAGCGTGCAGTTCGATCATCGCGTGTTGGCCGAGACGAGCCTCGTGGCGGTGACGGCGCTATGGCTGGCGTCGTTCAAAGCCCCGCTGCCGGCCTATCCGCGCAACGCGCTCCATGCGCTGATGGCGGCGGCCTGGCTTCAGGTCGCGCTCGGCATCGCGACGCTGCTGTCAGTCGTCTACCTGCCCGTCGCGGTGTCGCATCAGGCCGGGGCGTTGCTGCTTCTGACCGCTGCCTTGGTGGCCCTGCACGCGCTATAATCCGCTGATGGCGGATTTTCCCGAGAAGACGCTCGCCGACTGGCAGGTGCTCGCGGCCAAGGAACTCGGCGGCAAAAGCGCCGACGCCATCGAATGGCGCACGCCGGAAGGCCTAACGGTCAAGCCGCTCTATACCGAGGCCGATCTCGAAAACCTCGACACGCTCGGCACGCTGCCGGGGTTCCCGCCCTATCTGCGCGGCGTGCGCGCGACCATGTTCGCCAACCGGCCGTGGACGCTGCGGCAATATTCGGGCTTCTCGACTGCCGAGGATTCGAACGCGTTCTATCGCGAGAATTTGCGCCAGGGCCAGATGGGCCTGTCGATCGCCTTCGATCTCGCCACCCATCGCGGTTACGACAGCGACCACCCGCGCGTCGTCGGCGATGTCGGCAAGGCCGGCGTCGCGGTCGATACCGTCGAGGACATGAAGATCCTCTTCGACGGCATTCCGCTCGACAAGATGAGCGTGTCGATGACGATGAACGGCGCGGTGCTGCCGATCCTCGCCGCCTATGTCGTCGCCGGCGAGGAACAGGGCGTGCCGCCGGAAAAACTCACCGGGACCATCCAGAACGACATCCTCAAGGAGTTCATGGTCCGCAACACCTATATCTATCCGCCCGAGCCCTCGATGCGGATCGTCGCCGACATCATCGAATACACGACGAAGCGCATGCCGCGCTTCAACTCGATCTCGATCTCCGGCTATCACATGCAGGAGGCCGGAGCGACGGCGGTTCAGGAATTGGCCTTTACGCTGGCCGATGGGCTCGACTATGTCCGCGCCGCGCTGAAGAAGGGCCTCGGTATCGACGATTTCGCGCCGCGCCTCTCCTTCTTCTTCTGCATCGGCATGAATTTTTTCATGGAGGTGGCAAAGCTGCGCGCGGCGCGCATCCTTTGGGCGCGGCTGATGCTGCCCTTCGCGCCGCAAAATCCGGCCTCGCTTGCCCTCCGGATGCATTGTCAGACCTCGGGGGTCAGCCTCACCGAGCAGGACCCGATCAACAACGTGGTGCGCACCGCGATCGAGGCGATGGCCGGTGTTCTGGGCGGCACCAACTCGCTGCACACGAATTCGTTCGACGAGGCGATGGGCCTGCCCACGGAATTTTCAGCGCGGATCGCGCGCAACACGCAGCTCATCCTTGCTGAAGAATCGGGTGTGGCGCGTGTCGTCGATCCGCTGGGCGGGTCCTATTACGTCGAAAGCCTGACCCATTCGCTGGTCGAGGCGGCGGGCACGCTGATTGCCGAGATCGAGGCGATGGGCGGCATGACAAAGGCGACCGCCGAAGGATTGCCCAAATTGAAGATCGAGGAAGCCGCCGCAAGGCGTCAGGCCCGCGTTGATCGCGGCGAGGATGTGATCGTCGGCGTCAACAAATACAAAAGCGACGGCGCGTCCTCGATCGAAATCCGCGACATCGACAACACGGCCGTGCGCGAGAGCCAGGTCGCGCGCCTCAAAGCCGTGCGCGCCGCGCGCAACGAAGATCGCGTGAAAGAAGCGCTCGACGCCCTGGCGTCGGCCGCGCGGAGCGGCCAACAGAACATGCTCGACCGCGCGATCGAGGCGATGCGGGTGCGCGCCACGGTCGGCGAGGTGTCGGACGCGCTCGAAAGCGTGTTCACCCGCCATCGCGCGGTGATCCGCTCGGTCTCGGGCGTCTATGGCGGCGCCTATGCCGGCGACGAAGGCTACGCGCGGATTCAGGCCGAGGTCGCGGCCTTCGCGCAAAAACACGGAAGGCCGCCGTCGATGGCGGTGGTGAAACTCGGCCAGGACGGCCACGACCGCGGCGCCAAGGTGATCGCCTCGGCCTTCGCCGATCTGGGTTTCAAGGTCGAAGTGGCGCCGCTATTCGACACGCCCGAGGAAGCGGCCAAACAGGCGATCGCCGGCGGCGTCGATGTGATCGGCGTCTCATCTCAGGCGGCGGGGCACAAGACCTTGGTCCCCGCCTTGATCGCGGCGTTGCGCGCGCAGGGGGGCGAAAACATCCTCGTCGTGGTCGGCGGCGTAATCCCGCCCCAGGATTACGCGTTCCTGCAGGAAGCGGGCGTCGCCGCGGTCTACGGGCCGGGCACGAACATCCCGCTTGCGGCGAGCGAGGTGCTGAAGCTTATCGCGGCGCGGAGCGCGGCATAAATTTTACCGCTCATGCGTTAGAACTTAAGGTAGCCCGTGTCATCCGATTGCGCCGGGTATAGAGTTTCGGAATGCGGGCGTTTCTTCGAGTCATCGGGAACATTATTGGCTTCGCTTTTAACCTGCTTGGTTTTGCAGGAAGTAGCGATGAAATGGCCGCGTGGAGCAACTTGTTTTCGGTGGCTCATCGATATTTCGGAAATCCTTTTATTTATCTCCCCGTGACGCTAATCGGCTGTTTGATTTTAGCAGCGACATGGGGAGAAGGATTCGCGCACTGGAAAATATCCAGGGCGGGTGGAATTACAAAAAAGGAATTTCCAGCACACTTGCGGCAATGGCGCGACGTACAAAACTTTCCTACTTGGCAGTTGGCTTGGCTTTGGAATGATCTCGAGCCACAAAAAGGAGATACGGAAGGCACGACCGCTTACGCGACCTTTAGACTTCTCAAGGAGCATCTTGATAAAGGCTACATTAAAGGCGCGGCACGCATCGACGGTAGTTGGTTGGAAACCCCTTTATCTCGACAGCAACTTATCGACTACGCTCTAAAGATTGGCGCGCGCCCCAAATTTCTATTTTTCAGGCGCCATTCGTGGATTGGAAATTTCTATTTCAAATTAGCCCATCAAGTTGTTCAGCCATCGGAAGTTAATGGTTACATGGAATTAAGCAATTTTACATTGTCCTTGTACGGATATCTCAAAGAACACGGCCAAGAAAATAATTTCACTGCCGAAAAGGAAAAATTCTTTCGCAACGAATTCTTAAATGGCAATTGGATTGCAATCGGCAGATTGAAAATTGACGGCTATTTGTACGAGCATGAGATCATTCCGCAATGGAAATGGGAATTTTTTGAGAGTGCTTGGGCGGGTGCCAATCTTGGTGGCGACGAGTTTTCCGATGTTCGCATTAAGCAGAAGAAGAAGAAAGGCGATCGAGTGTGATGTGACAATTAGCGGCCGTGTCCCGTAGCGGGATGCCCCGCCAACGCACTCTCCACCGCACCCGGATCAGCCTGAATCACTTTAAAAAATGATCGCACCGCAATCTCCGGCACGGTGCGTTGCTGTTCCCAATTCCGCAGCGACGCCGCGTCGAAGCCGAAGCGCATCGCGAATTCTTCCTGGGACAGGCCGAGGCGCTCGCGAATCTCTTTCACGTTCACGGCGGCGGGCGGATCGCGCCGTTCGGCGATGATGCCCAGGCGTTTGAGGTCCTGTTCGAAAGCAATGAAGTCTTCGACGGTCGGGATTTCGACGGCAATGCTTTCGCCCTTCGCGAGCCGCGTCGCGATTCGTTTGGCTTGCAATAGGGTGAGGCCGCGTTTCGCCAACGTCTCCGCTGCGGTGACGGTGCGATGAAAGTCAGAATCAGCCTTCAGGACGTATCTTGCGGGTGAACCGGAGGGGACGCGGGCGATATCCCGGATTGGCACCCGAGGTCCGAACTTCGCCCTCAACTCTGATTTCGTCGACATCGAACATCTCCATTGCCGCTTGCGCGAGCCAGCGCAATTGACGCGCGCCGAATTCGTTGGGGCCGATATCCTCGCCATGCATGTGGTAGCCGTGCAGGATCAGCGTCCGGCCGTTTCGTTCCGGCTCCGCCATGGCGCGCAGCGTTCCCGCGGGCGTGACGATTTCCGCCGTGACGACGGGATCGTCCGTGATGTCGGTCACCAGCTCGATCCGAATATCGGCGGCGGTCCACATGCGGTTATTATATATACGCTGATAGCGTATATATCAAGGGTTCCGATTCAGGAGCTTGGAAGGCGCGCGGACCCGTGATCGCATGGTTGCGCTATCACCCTGTTTTGCCGCGCCAATCCGCGCTAAATAGGCGCCCCGCATGTTTGTCCTTCTCCTCATCGTTTTCATCGATCTGGTCGGCTTCGGAATCGTCATTCCGTTGCTGCCGTATTACGCGTTGCATTTTCAGGCCTCGCCGCTCGCGCTGACCTCGTTGATGGCGTGCTATTCCTTCGCGCAGTTTTTCTCGTCGCCGATCCTCGGGCGGTTGTCGGACAAGCTCGGGCGGCGGCCGGTCCTGCTGGCGAGTCTCTGCTGCTCGGTCCTCTCTTATATCTGGCTCGGCATGGCCGACACGTTGTGGATGCTGTTCGCAGCAAGGCTTCTGGCCGGCGCCGGCGCCGGCAACATCGCGGCGGCGCAGGCTTACATCACCGACGTGACCGCGCCCGAAGATCGCGCCAAGGGCATGGGCATGATCGGGGCCGCGTTCGGGTTGGGCTTCACCATCGGTCCGGCGATCGGCGGCTTGCTCGCGGGTTCCGATCCTGATGCCGCGGCGCTGGCGCGGCCGGCTTTCGCGGCGGCGGCGTTTTCGGCGGCGGCGCTTTTGCTCGCCATCGTCATCCTCAAGGAAAGCCTCGCGCCCGCCTTGCGCCACGCGGCTGATCGTCCGGGGCGGATCGCGTTGGCGCAGGACGCTTTCGCGCGGCCCCAATTGCGCGGGCTGATCGTTCTTTTCTTCCTTACCACCTGCGCCTTCGCCGGGCTCGAGACCACCTTTGCGTTGTGGGCGAATACCGTGTTCGGCTGGGGTCCGTTTCAGGTCGGCTGGATCTTCTTCTATATCGGGATTCTGCTCGCGGCCTTGCAGGGCGGGCTGATCGGCCGGTTGTCGCGCCGCCATGGTGAGGCGCGACTCGTCGCCGCCGGGGCGCTGCTGCTGGTGGTCGGATTGCTCGGACTGCCTTTCGCGGGATCGCTCGCGTCGGTGCTCGTCGTCATGGGTGTGCTGGCGGTCGGGCTCGGGCTGCTCAATCCGTCGGTGACCAGCCTGGTTTCGCGCGCCGCCGCGGCGACCGAGCGCGGCGGCATCCTCGGGGTCAACCAATCGGCCCAAAGCCTGGCGCGAATTGTGGGTCCTCTGATCGCCGGCCTCGTCTACACTTGGGACGGGCGCGACGCTCCTTATTATGTAGGGGCGGCGATCATGATGGTGGTGGTGGCAATGGCCCTCCGACTGCCCCGTGAAAAATTGCCGGCCGGGGAGAAGACGACTTGAGCATGAGTAGGGACCGCGGCGGTCAGCGGAAGCGCATCGACAAAAAGACCGAAGTCGGATTCAAGCAGGAACTGAGCGCGGTTTTGAACCTGCTGCCCTTCCTGTGGCCGCGCGACAATTGGGAATTGCGCATCCGGGTGATCGTGGCGGTCGCTCTGCTCATCGGCGCCAAGTCGATCAACGTCTATGTCCCGATGATCTACAAGCACGCGGTCGACATGCTGACGCCGGGCAAGGCGGCGCTGATCGCCGTGCCGGTCTTCCTCATCATCAGCTATGGCGTGGCGCGGGTCTGCGCGCAGCTTTTCGCCGAATCGCGCGATGCGGTTTTCGCCAAGGTCGGTCAGCGCGCGGTGCGTCAGGTCGCGCTCACCACCTTCCGTCATCTCCACAATCTCTCGCTGCGCTTCCACCTGGAGCGCCAGACCGGTGGGCTGTCGCGCGCAGTCGAGCGCGGCATTCGCGGTACCGAATTCCTGCTGGATTATTTCCTGTTCAGTTTCGTGCCGACGATGTTCGAAATCTTGCTGGTGTGCGCGATCCTGTGGGGTTTGTTCGAATGGACGCTGGCGGCGGTCACGATCGCGACGATCGTCGCTTATGTCGTCTTCACCTTCCTCATCACCGATTGGCGCATGCAGTACCGCCGCGAGATGAACGAGCGCGATGCCGAGGCCAATACCAAGGCGATCGACGCGCTGCTCAATTACGAGACGGTGAAATACTTCGCCAACGAAAATCACGAGGCGCAGCGCTTCGACCGCGCGCTTCAGGCTTATGAGATCGCCGCGGTCAAAAGCCAGCAGACGCTGTCGTTCCTCAACATCGGCCAGGGCGCGATCATCGCCTGCGGCCTCGTCGGCGTGATGCTCTTGGCGGGCAACGGCGTTGCCGAGGGCCGCATGACGGTCGGCGATTTCGTCATGGTCAACGCCTATCTGGTTCAGCTCTATCAGCCGCTCAACCAGCTCGGCATGGTCTACCGCAACATCAAACAGTCGCTCACCGATCTCGAATCGATGTTCCGGCTTCTGGCGGTGACGCCCGAGGTTCAGGACAAGCCGGGCGCCACGACGCTCAGCGTGACCAGCGGCGAGATCGTGTTCGATCACGTCTCCTTCGCTTACGATCCGCGCCGGCCGATTTTGAAGGACGTGTCGTTCCGCGTCCCGCCCGGCGGCACGCTCGCCATCGTCGGGCATTCGGGCGCCGGCAAATCGACCGTGTCGCGCCTGCTGTTCCGGTTTTACGACGTGAACGAAGGCGCCATCCGTATCGACGGGCAGGATTTGCGCGACGTGACCCAGGACAGCGTGCGCCGCGCCATCGGCGTGGTGCCGCAGGACACCGTGCTGTTCAATGATTCGGTCTATTACAACATCGCTTATGGCCGGCCGGGCGCCAGCCGCGACGAGGTCGAAGGGGCGGCGCGTCATGCCAGCATCGACAATTTCATCAAATCCTTGCCCGATGGCTATGACAGTCCGGTTGGCGAGCGCGGCCTGAAACTGTCGGGCGGCGAAAAACAGCGCGTCGCCATCGCCCGCGTGATCCTCAAGGAACCGAAAATCCTGCTGTTCGACGAGGCGACCTCGGCGCTCGACACCAAGACCGAGCGCGAAATCCAGGCGAGCCTCGACGAGGTTTCGGTCAATCGCACGACGGTGATGATCGCGCACCGGCTCTCGACCGTGATCCATGCCGACGAAATCCTGGTCATGGATGCCGGCCAGATCATCGAGCGCGGCAATCACGCCGTCCTGATTGCGGCGAACGGCGTCTATGCCGACATGTGGAAACGCCAGCAGGAAGCCGACGCCCGCGCCGCGGCGCTGGCCGCCGCCGGCGGGATCGCGGGGTCTCCGGTCAAGGTTCCGGTCCCGATCGTCCCCGTCGAGGTTGCCGAATAAGCCTTGCCGAACGGTGGTTTAGGTCTCGGGCCGGCGACTTCCCCTTGACCCAAGCCCTGCATTGCCTTAGAAAACCGCCTTCCAATTCCGGGGTTAGATTATGTCGCGACGTTGCAGCATCACGGGTAAAGGCGTTCAGGTTGGCAACAATGTCAGCCACGCCAACAACAAGACGCGGCGGCGTTTCCTGCCCAATCTTCAGGAAACCTCGTTGTTGTCCGATATTCTGGGGCAATCGGTTCGGTTGCGCCTGACCACGGCCGCGATCCGCACCATCGAACATAATGGCGGGCTCGATGCCTTCCTGCTCGACACGTCGAATTCCAAACTGACGGTCGACGCCGTGCGCCTGAAACGCCGCATCGCATCCGCCAAGGCCAAGCGCGCCGCGCACGCCTAACCTCGCCGACCAAAGTTTTCGAAAAGCCGGGGCTGTCATCCAACGATGACGGCCCCGTTTCTATTTTGCGTCTTGTCCGTTCTTCCGCATCGGCACCGGTCCCGCCTCACCGAAGGGTGGGCGGTAAGGGGTGATGCGACCTCACGCTCATCGAACGTGAGGCGACGCCATCGCATCGGATGATGTTCGATCCGAATTTCTGTCGGTCCTGCCGAATGTGTCGTGTATCGCGCACGACAACCGCGTCTCCGGTTCGATCTCGCGCTGAAGATCGTGCGATTCACATCGCGTGCGGCCATGACGTCGCGTCACTGGGGCGTCTTCGTCACGCGAACGAATGAAGTGCCGCATCCGGTCCGCGCTTCGACGATGACAAAACTTGCGGTGACGCGTCCGAGAGCGGAAGCGATCCACGATTTTATGGCCGATAACCCCCTTTTCCCCGCGAGTCGCGATTTGCGGGGGAAATTCGCCCGTCCCGCATGAATCGCGCAACGATGCGTGAGCGACGATCGCGCGCGCTTTTTTCGGCGACGTGATGTTCGATGCGCGCGTCGATTTTTCATCGCGCGCGTATCGATCGCGCGATGTCGCGCATCGCATCGGCGTGTCGCGCGACGCGAAAAAAATATCGCGATGCGGGTGCGATGACGGTGCGACGACGCGCGCGCGATGATGATGTCGTGCGACACGAAGCGTCGCGCATCGGAATGCGAAAAAACCTTGGATTTATGCGGATTTTTGCGAGGTCGGCGGGGAGTGGAAAGCGCCGGGATGATGATCGATGGCGCGGGGGCAAAATGGAAAACCATGGCCCCAAAATGCTGGCGGGGCTGCCCCCGGCTTTTAAGCCGGGAGCAGCCCCGCCATGGGTAGAAGGTAGAAGAAGACTACTTCTTCTTCTTCTTTGCCTTTTTGGCTTTCTTCTTAGCCTTTTTCTTCGCTGCCATTTGAATGTTCCTCTTAGCGGCGGGTTGTGCATCGGCCCATCCAATGCATCACCCAGCATTAAAAAGGTAACATTAAACCAACTCGTTGTGTAGCCAGAATGTCGGACGGCTATATCTGGGGTGTGGATAACTCATTCGGACAGAAAGTTTCACCCACGCAAGAGATGGTGGGCACGGATAAGAATTCCGTCTGGTGTTACTCGCTGCTGTATTCGGTTCTTCACGGTGCCGTTGTTTCTTGGTCGGCCGAGGACTCCCGGCCGCCGCCCGGCGGTCGCGGAGAAGAGCTTTTGTCTTGTGGTGTATCGGCCCCGGTCCCACCTGCCGCTGGCGGGCCCGTTGCCCCCGATGTCACGAAACTGACACTCAAGTGTCACGCCGGTGAAACGGGGGCCGCCTACGGTCCCGTTGCCTTCGACAGCGCGCGAGGGGCGCGCCGCTGCGAAACTCTTCGAAATCTCTTAAGGAGCGAATATGCAAAACATGGGACGCACGGTGCTTCGGATGGCGTCGGCAGCGGTGATCGCAATCGCCGTCGCGCAATCCGCAAATGCGGCGGACATGACGGGCGCGGGTTCGACCTTCGCCTTTCCGATTCTGGCCAAATGGGCCGAGGCCTATAAGGCGTCGACCGGTTCCAATCTCAATTATCAATCGATCGGTTCGGGCGGCGGCATCAATCAGATCGAAGCCAAGACCGTCGATTTCGGCGCGACCGACAAGCCGCTGAGCGCGGCCGATCTGGAAAAGAACGGCCTCACCCAATTCCCGTTCATCATGGGCGGCATCGTGCTGATCATCAATTTGCCCGGCGTCGAGAAGGGTCAATTGACCCTCGACGGGGCGGCCCTCGCGAATATCTATCTCGGCAAGATCACCAAATGGAATGACGCGGCGATCGCCAAGCTCAATCCGGGCCTGAAGTTGCCGGCGACCGATATCGCGACCGTCACCCGTTCGGACGGATCGGGCACGACCTTCAATTTCACCGATTACCTCTCGAAGATGAGCCCGGAATGGAAGGACAAGGTCGGCGAGGACACCGCCGTGCAATGGCCGGTCGCCGGTCTCGGTGGCAAGGGCAATGAAGGCGTGGCGGCGCTGGCTTCTCGCACGGTCGGTGCGATCGGCTATGTCGAATATGCCTACGCGCTGCAGAACAACCTGACCTACACCAAGCTGCTCAACAAGGACGGCAAGGCGGTCGCGCCGAGCCTCGAGACCTTCGCCTCCGCGGCGGCGAATGCCGATTGGAAAAGCGCTCCTGGGTTCAATCTCGTGATCACCGATCAGCCGGGCGCCAATTCCTGGCCGATCACCGCCTCGACCTGGGCGCTCATGCAGATGAAGACCGACAAGGCCGAGAACGCGAAGCAGGTTCTCAACTTCTTCGCCTGGGCCTACAAGAACGGCAAGCCGATGGCGGACGCGCTCGCTTACGTCGCGATGCCGACGCCGGTCATGCCGGTCATCGAAGACAGCTGGAAGGCGAACATCAAAGACATGAGCGGCAAGCCGGTCTGGTCGGGCCCCAGCTCCTAACGCATCGTCTCCTCTTAACGCCGATGGGCGGTGCGGCTTCGGCCGCGCCGCCTTTTTCTTTTCTGGACCCGCCGCAGCGGCTAGCATCCGGCCGCCCGCGCATTCGGGGCCAAGCAAGAACGGGAGAGAGAGACGATGGATGAGCTGAAAATTCGCCGCGTGGTGACGGGGCACGATGCCAACGGCAAGGCGGTCGTGCTTTTCGACGAAATCGGTGCCGAGGTCGCGGTCACCCGCCCGGGCGCCACGTCGTTGGTCGCCTGGAGCACCGAAGGTTTTCCGGTGAACAACGACGGCTCCGCCGACGAAGCCAAACGCAAGGTCGGGACGTATCACGACAACGGCACGGTGTTCCGCATCGTCCGTTTCAATCCTGGCGTCAGCCCGCGCAACCACCGCACCGATTCGATCGACTACGCGGTGGTCATGTCGGGCGAGATCGACATGGAGATGGACGATACCGTGGTTCACCTCAAGGCCGGCGATGTGCTGATCCAGCGCGGCACGGTTCACAACTGGTTTAATCGCGGCACCGTGCCGTGCCTCATCGCCTTCTCGCTGATTTCGGCCAAGCCCGTGATGATCGACGGCAAGGCCCTGAAGGCGCACGGCTAGGTCTGGCCTCCCTCGGCCGTCGCGGCTAGGCTTTATCGGTAAGAAGCCGCGACGGCGGCAAGGGGAGGAATGCGATGGCGGAGCAGGCTAATTCCAGCGGGCTCGAGGACGAATTCGCGACGCTGCACGAATTCGTCAAAGCGGCAAAAATGAAGCTGTCGCCCGAACGCTGGGACTATGTCGTCGGCGCTGCTGAAACCGAAACCACCCTGAAGCGCAACCGCTACGCCATCGACTCGATGGCGTTTCGTCCGCGCGTGCTGCGCGACATTTCGGCGATCCAATGCACGGCCCCGGTGATGGGGAAGAAGGCGCGGCTGCCGGTGATGCTGGCGCCGGTGGGTGGTCTTGAGCGGCTGGATCCTGACGGCGCCGCGGCGGCGGCCAAGGGTGCCGGTCTCTTCGGCGTGCCCCAGATGCTGAGTTCGGTCAGCGCGCCCGGCTTGGAAGCCACCGCCAAGGCGTCGAGTGGGCGGAAATTTTTCCAGCTCTATCGCCGCGGCAATGACCAGGCGACCGACGAGATCGTCGATCGTGCGGTCGATGCCGGATTCGAGGCGTTCTGCTACACGATCGACAGCGCTTTCTATGGCCGGCGCGAGCGCGATATTTCCCGTCGCGTTTCCAATCGCTCGATCATCGACGATGGCGGCGATTACCGGCAGCAATCGCTGAGCTGGTCCGAGGTCAAACGCTACAAGGACAAGCACGGGCACAAACTGCCGCTGATCCTGAAGGGGATTCAGACCGGCGAGGACGCGGCGATCGCCTGCGATCACGGCGTCGATGGAATCTACGTCACCAATCACGGCGGGCGACAACTCGATCACGTTCGCGGCACGCTCGATACCCTGCCCGAAGTCGTCGATGCGGTGCGCGGGCGCGCGCAGGTCATCATCGATGGCGGTTTCTATCGCGGCACCGACATCGTCAAGGCGCTGGCGCTCGGCGCCGACACGGTGGCGATCGGCCGTCTCTATCTCTATGGCCTCGCCGCCGCGTCGAGCATGGGCGTCGCGCGCGTGCTCGAAATTCTCGAACACGAGATCAAGACCTGCCTCGGTCTGCTGGGGCTCGATGGTTTCGCCGGGATCGACAAGAGCTTCGTCCACCCGGCGCCGTCGCTGACGATGCCGCACGTTCACAGCGCCTTCCCGCTGCTGAACCTCGCCGACGAGGGCTATGGCGGGCGCTGAGCCCGGCGTTCGCGCCGGTTCGTCAAACGCGCCGACAGAGGCTTAAGATTAACGATATTTCTTTACAGTTAATCAATATTAAGTCATTGAATTAACTATGTTTTTCTTGATTTTAAAAAATCGCGAGCCTAGTTTGCCGCATTAACCTTAACGCGATGGCATGCCCCTCGGGCACGCGATCCAGGGATGGGCAACGATGAGCAAGCATTCTTCGACCTCGGTGGGCGAACTCCTCGTCTATGGGGTGTTCGGTTTTCTCTCGGTCTTTGTCGCGGCGATCGTGGTGACGTTTTTCATGGTCGCGACGGCGCCGCTGGTCGCGGCCTATCCGGCCGATTCCGGCTTGCAGGAGATCGTGTTTGCGGTCTCGATGCTGTGGGGTGTCGTGGTCGGCTGCCTCGTCGCCGTGCTGACGATCGGTCCCTGGCATCGTCATCGCGTGCGCGGGAGCGCCATGATGTTCGATGACATCGACGACGATCGCCTCAACATCCCGATGCCGCGCCACGCCTATTACAAGCCGGCGGGCACCGAGCCCAAATCCGTTCGCACGCCGCGCCGCGTCAGCGCCTACGCCGAATAGCGCCGAACGCGCGCGACGCCGGCGCTTACTCTTTCGCCGCGACCACCTCGACCTCGACCAGCGCATCGGGGGCCGCCAGGCCCGAGATGAACAAGGCCGTCGAGGCTGGTGCGTGGTTGCCGAGGAACTGCGACCGGACGGTGCGATAGACCGGAAAATCGGCGGGGCGGGTCAGGTAATGCGTCACCCGCACGATGTTCTCATAGCCCATGCCCTGTGAGGCGAGGATGGCGCCGATGTTGCGCCAAGCCTGCTCGGCCTGTCCCTTGAAGTCGGGTGCCAGCTTGCCGTCCGGCGTCGAGCCGAGTTGGCCGGCGAGAAAGAACAGCCGCGCATTGGCGGGTACTTCGGCGGCGTGGCTGTAACCGGTCGGGGCCGAGACGGTAGGCGGATTGTGCAGTTTCATGGCGATTCTCCATTGGTTTGGCTTCCCTGCCCGGCAATGTCGGACATAACGTCCGCGCAGGCAACCGGTCGGGGACGAAATCGGCGTTTTGGTGCCGGGGGCCACCTGCGATATACTTTCGATCCGACAGGGAAGGCCCAAAGGGCCAGGAAGGTAACGCGATGAGGACGCTGCTGACCGTCGTCGCCGACGGCACTGCCGGGCCGGTACTCGAAACCGCATTGCTGGCCGCACGCAAATTCGACGGCCGGATCATCGGTCTCAACGCGCTGACCACCGAATACGCCGTGGTGTTCGGCGGCGAGATGGGATTTTCGGTTTCATCCGAGGTCGATCGCACGCTGGAGCGCGAAGGTCACGATCGCCGGATCGAGGCACGCCGCCTGTTCGATGAATTCATGCGTCGCAACAGCATTCCGATCACCGCGTCGGAATCGGCGCCCGAAAGTGGCGCAAGCGCCGAGTGGCGCGAAGAGTCGGGACGCCAGAACGCGGTGGTCGGCTCGCTCGGCCGCGTCTTCGACCTGATCGTGGTCGAGCGTCCCGCGAAGCTGGCCTCGCTCGCCGAGGCGACGCTCGAAGACGCGTTGTTCGAAAGCGGCCGGCCGGTGCTGATGGCGCCGCCGAAGCCCCCGTCGACGATCGGCGAAAGCATCGTGATCGCGTGGAACGGCAGCACCGAAACCGCCCGCACCGTGGCGCTCACCACGCCTTATCTCGCGCTGGCGCGCCGCGTGCAGGTTTTCTCGGTCGATGGCGCGATGCAGCCGGGTCCATCAGCCGACGATCTCGCCGCGGCCTTGCGCCGACGCGGCATCGCCGCGACGTCGCGCATCATCAACGCGTCCAACAGCCAGGCCGGCGAGGCGTTTCTCACCGAGGCGCGCAAGAGCGGTTGCGATCTGATGATCAAGGGCGCCTATACCCAAAGCCGCCTGCGTCAGATGATTTTCGGCGGCGCCACGCGCCACATCATCATGGAAGCCGATATTCCGGTCATTCTCGCGCACTGAAAAGACGTAGGGTCGATACGCGCGGTAAGTGCGGCGTCCTGTCACGACGGAGGGAGGACGGAATGAGCACCGCCAATCTGCGCCTGATCGAAGACCAATTGCCGCCGGGCGGCGAGCCGGTCTTTTTGCCGGCGCTGGCGCGCACCGTCTATGTCGTCGCCGGCGACATCACGATCGAAGATTCGCAGAGCGCGACACATCAGGCGCCGGGCTCGGCCTTTATCGGCGAGCAATCCGTCGCGCTCTTGCCCGGCGCGATAGGCGCGCGTCTCTTGCGCTTCGAACTCACGCGTGCGGATGCCGTGGATCGTGGTGTTTTGCGTGCGGCGCCACGCTGTGAATCGACTCAAAAGCTCGCCGTCGATGTGCAGCTCGATGACGGGTTCGACTGGCTGATGCGCTGCGACCTCGTCGGATTCCCGAAAGGCGGCATCGCCTACACGCATATCCATCAAGGCCCCGGCATCCGCTATTGCCTCGAAGGCGGTATCCGCATCGAGAGCGACGGCGCGGCGCATGCCTACGGGCCGGGCGAGGCGTGGTTCGAAAGCGGCGCCGCGCCGGTTCTGGCGCCAACCTCGAACGAGAGCGAGACCAGTTTTCTGCGCTGTTTCATCCTGCCGCGCGCCTCAAAGGGCCGTTCCTCGATTCGTTATGTGAAGTCTGAGGACATGTCGCGCCCGAAGCCGCAACGCTACAAAGTGCTGGGCGAACGCTTCCTCGCGCTGCCGACGGGTTAAGTCGCGCGGCGATACCGAACCGAAAAGAAAAGGCCCGTCGCTTGCGCGGCGGGCCTCGTCTTTTTCAGCGCCGAAGCGCGATCGATGACGCTAGTGCAGGGTGATTTCCGCGACGCGGTTGCGCGGTTCGCGAACGCCCTTGGCCGTGGCGACCGGTGGCTGCTTGTCGCCGACCCATTGCGCGGTGACGCGGTTCTTGGCGATGCCGTCCTTGATCAGTTCGGCCTGGACGCGTTCGGCGCGACGGCGGGCGACGGCCATGTTGGTGGCGCCGGAGCCGGTGAGATCGGCCTTGCCGACGATGGTGACGGTGGCGCCGGGCCGCGCCTTCAACTGAGCGGACAGTTGCTGGATGATCGCCTGCGCCTCGGGGGTCAGGTTCGACTTGTTGAAGTCGAAATAGACATTGATCAGCGGCGAAGCGGGGGCCGCCGCTGTCGCGGGCTTGGCCTCGATCTGATCCATCATCGAAAGGAATTCGCTGCGGCAGGTTCCGCTCGCGGCCGCCTGATAGTTCTTTTCGGTGCTCTCGACCCAGCAATCGTAACGCGCCTGCGCGCGAGCGGCGAGTGCCGGCACGCGGTCACGGGCGCCGCCATCGAGCGCGGCCATGAGTCGTGTGCGCCCCTGGGCAAGTTGGGTGCGAACGCCGAGCGGCGATTCCATCGGGATCGCCCAATTCGCATTGTCCTCGGGCGGCACGACCGTTCCCGCCTCGGCGGCGATGGCCTTGCGGGCGAAATAGTCGGCGTCAGCGACATCGCCTTGCTTGTCGAGCGCAGTGGCGAAGGTCGTGTATTCGGTGCCCAAAGCTTGCACGAAGGTGGCCGGACTCGCCGCGGCGCCCGATTTCGCCGACGACAGGTTCCAGCTTTCGGTGTGCAGGTTGCCGCGGATCGACGGCGACCAGGTGGAACATCCGGTCAGCAGAAGCCCCGCCGCCAGCGTCAAATAGACGCCGAGTGTTTTGAATTGGCTCATCGCGTTCCCCCGTCGGCACCAATCTCGATCGATGAGGATCGAGCGTGCCACTTCAATGTGCTGCGCCAAAGCAATAGCGCCCCGCCGCACTATCGCACGGGCCGCCCGCCCGGTCCAGCCAAGCCCGCCGGTAGCGATGGCTTGGGCGCTTCCGACCGGGCCGCCCGCCCGACGGGCCGATGGGATTGACGACGCGGGCAAGTGTTACCTATCAACCGGAGGGCTCGCCGGACGGTGATGCGGGCCCTGAATACGAGGAGCACGACATGCGGATGCTGATTTCAAGCGCACTGGCCGGCGTCATCCTGACGGCGGTTGCCGCGTCGGCATCGGCGCAAGTGGTCAACGATCCGACCCTGATCCGCAGTTGTCTGTGCGAGCAGGATTCCGTCTCGGCGCTGCGCGATACGGTGCAGGAGCGGCAACAGAATTACGATCAAAGCCAGAAGGCGCTGGCCTCGCTCGTCAATCAGGCGGCGACACGGCGCGCGCAGATCAACGTCTACAATGACGGCGAGGTCCAGGCGTACAAGCAACTGCTCGCGCAACGCGACGCGGCACAGACGGCGTTTGCCGGCGCGACGACCGATAGCTACGAAGCCGCGGTCGAGCGCTACAACAGCGCGGTCGCCAACTACAATGCACGTTGTGCCGGACGCTCCTACGATCAGACCGTCGTGACGCAGGTGCGGCTCACGCAATCCTGTCCCAAGCCCTAAGGCGGGCTTAAAAACCTAGGCGATCGTCGTGAGTTCGCTGCCGCGCGCGGCCCGATAAAAACAACTGTGCTCGCCGGTGTGGCACGCGGGGCCGGTCTGATCGACGCGCAACAGCACCGCATCGCCGTCGCAATCGACGCGCATCTCGATGAGGCGTTGGAAGTGACCCGAGGTTTCGCCCTTGCGCCACAGCGATCGGCGTGAGCGCGACCAGTAGCAGACTTGTCCGGTCGCCAACGTCTCTTCCACGGCATCGCGATTCATCCAGGCCAGCATCAGGACCTCACCGGTATCGTGCTGCTGCGCCACCGCGGCAACCAGACCGTCGCTGTTGAAGGATAACGCGGCCAGAACGGCGGTCGCCGCGTCGGGCTGGGCGACGCCAGGAGTCGGGCTCATGACACTCTCCGGAAAGGAGCGGAAACAGGGGATAAATCTGGGCTTTCGCGACCGCTTTCGCAAGCGGCCGCCTACGCGACGTGCCGCTTAACTGCGCCAGTAAAGCGTGCGTTCCTTGACCGGATTGTCGAATGGGCGACCTTCCGTCTTGGCGCGGACATATTCGTTCTTCAGACGGAAATACCACTTCGCCTGCACGTCGACGTCGTCGATCAGCATCAGCGTCGGCTGATGACGTAAACCCACGCGCTGTTTCTCGAGAACGCGGCGATCCTGATCGATGAAGTTGTGCAGGGCCCATTGCACCACGGGCTTTGCCAGGGTGATCCAGGGCGCCGTCCAATAGGCGGCATAATTCATCTCGATCTCGCCCTCGGCCAACGGCGTTACCGCGTTGAGGGTATAGATGGAGTGGCGGCCGAAACGGGTGATCTCGATCCGTGTGCTCGGCAGGCGAAAGATGATCTCGGTCTCGGGCACGCCGAGGATTTTATAGGGCAGCAGGTTGGTCGACGGCTTGTGCCGCAGCATCGAGAACCCATAGGGCGTCGGACCGAAGGCCTTGGCCTTATCGTAGACTCCGCCCGAACGGCGCCACCACGGCGAGACATGGACATAAGGATTGTGCGACGGGTCCATCTGTCCATAAACCGCATCGTCGAAGCCGCATTTGGCGGCAAGGCTATAGATGAGTTGCGGCTTGCGCTCGCCGATATCGGGCAGGACCGGAATCTCGGGCGCGGTCGCGGGATCCTCGCCGAAGAACACCCAGATGCTGCCCTGGACCTCGCGCGCCGGATAGGCCGCGACCTTGATCTTGCCGACATCGGTGCTCTTTTGCTGCGGCGTGAGCGACGGGATCGAGGTGCAGCGCCCGGCGCTGTTGAACCGCCAGCCGTGAAAGCAGCATTCGACGTCGTCGTCGCACATCCGGCCGAAGCTCAGGGGGATGCCGCGATGCGGGCAGATGTCGCGCAGCGCGAAGACGGAACCGTCGCTCTTGCGGCCGAGGACGATGGGCTCGCCGAGCATGGTCTTGGGCAGCAGCTTGCCGGGCTTGAGGCGGCTTCCCGCCACCGCGTAGTACCACATCTCGCGCAAGGGAGCGCCGCTATTGGGTTCCACGGGATTTCCACTCCAATTCGGTCGGATTGATACATAGCCGCAGGGGTCAGACGGGGGAAGGGGCGGCTTGTGATTGCACCCCTTCGTGTTAAGGTGCGGCGCGTCAAAACGCCCCATGCCGAGGTCCCGATGTCCGATCTTCCGTCGCGCGGCTACACGATCGACGAGCTGTCGCCGGGCATGACCGCATCTTACGAGCGCGTCGTGACCATCGCCGACATCGAGGCCTTCGCCGAAGTCTCGGGCGATCACAATCCTGTGCATCTCGACGACGCCTATGCGAAGACGACGCGGTTCAAGGGCCGGATCGCCCACGGCATGCTCGGCGCGAGTTTCATCTCGACCGTGCTGGCCTCGACGCTGCCCGGACCGGGTACCGTCTATCTGGCGCAAAGTCTTTCCTTCAAGGCACCGGTGCGTCCCGGCGACAAGCTCGAGGCACGCGTCACGATCACCGAAGTCATTCGCGACAAGAAGCAGGCGAAGCTCGCGACCCAGTGCCGCGTCGGCGAGACGCTCGTCATCGATGGCGAGGCCACCGTGCTGGTGACGCAGCAAGCCTGAGACGATGCGAGTCTTCCGCCATACGTCGGCTACCGGAGACGATCGCGGCGCGGTCGTCGTCGTCGGTAATTTCGACGGCGTTCATCTCGGTCACCAGGCCGTGCTGGAAGCCGCGCGTCGCGATGCCGATGCGTCGAAGCGTCCGCTCGCCGTGCTCACCTTCGAGCCGCATCCGCGTAGCGTGTTTCAGCCCGGCGCGCCGCCGTTCCGGCTGACGCCGTTTCGCGGCAAGGCGCGCGCGCTCGAAAGTTTCGGCATCGATCTCCTGTTCACGCTGCATTTCGATCTCGACTTCGCGAAAAAGAGCGCCGAGGAATTCGTCGCCGAGGCGCTGGTCGCGGGATTGGGCGCGAGCCAGGTCGTGGTCGGTTACGATTTCGTCTTCGGCAACAAGCGGCGCGGCACGCCCGCCCTGTTGAAGACCGAAGGCGCCAAGCACGGCTTCGGTGTCCATGTCGTGGCGCCGGTCGCCCAAGCCGGCGGCACCGTCTATTCCTCGACCCAGATTCGCGAAGACCTCGTCGACGGCAATCCGCGCGCCGCCGCGGCGCTCCTCGGGCGGCCGTGGGAGATCGAGGGGCGGGTCGAAACCGGTGCCAAGCTCGGCCGCACGATCGGTTTCCCGACCGCCAATGTCATGCTCGCCGATTACCTGCGTCCGGCGCCCGGCGTCTATGCCGTGCGGGCCGCGGTCGACGAGCCGGTGCCGCGCTGGTTCGACGGCGCCGCCAATCTCGGCTTCCGCCCGACCGTCGGCGGCACCGACCTGCGGCTCGAGGCGCATCTGTTCGATTTCGACGGCGATCTCTATGGCAAGCATCTGCGCGTCCGTTTCATCGAGCGCCTGCGGCCGGAACAGCGCTTCGATGGCCTCGATGCCCTGAAAGCGCAGATTGCGGTCGATTGCGCCAAGGCGCGCGAAATCCTGCTATAGACCCACCCATGGCCGCCGATTACCGCCCGACCGTTTTCCTGCCGCAGACCGATTTTCCGATGCGCGGCGATTTGCCCAAGCGCGAACCCGTGCTCCTCGAGCGCTGGGCGAAGATGAAGCTGTTCGAGCGCCAGCGCGCGGCCTCGAAAGGCCACGAGAAATACGTGCTCCATGACGGGCCGCCTTACGCCAACGGCAATCTTCATATCGGCCACGCCCTCAACAAGATCCTCAAAGACGTGATCACCCGGTCGCAGCAGATGCTCGGCAAAGATTCGATCTATGTGCCGGGCTGGGACTGCCACGGCCTGCCGATCGAATGGAAGATCGAAGAGGAATACCGCGCCAAGAAACGCTCCAAGGACGACGTGCCGATCATCGAGTTCCGCAAGGAATGCCGCGATTTCGCCGCGCATTGGGTCGAGGTTCAGCGCGAGGAGTTCAAGCGCCTCGGCGTGATCGGCGATTGGGACCATCCCTATACGACGATGGCCTATCCCGCCGAGGCGCAGATCGTGCGCGAGATCGGCAAGTTCCTGATGAACGGCGGATTGTTCCGCGGCGCCAAGCCGGTGATGTGGTCGGTGGTCGAACAAACCGCGCTCGCCGAAGCCGAGATCGAATATCACGACCACACCTCGACGCAGGTCTGGGTGAAGTTTCCCGTCGCGACGACGAACGTGTCGGCGCTGCAAGGTGCATCGGTCGTCATCTGGACGACCACGCCGTGGACGCTGCCGGGCAACCGCGCGATCGCGTTCAACGAAACGCTCGACTATGTCGTCATCGACGTGACCAGCGTGCGCGAGGGAAGCCTGGCGCAAGTCGGCGAGAAACTCGTCGTCGCGGCGCCGCTCGAAGTGAACTTCGCTGAAGTCGCCAAGCTCGGCGGCAAGGCCGAACTCGTGTCGGGCAAGTTTCTCGCCGGCACCATCTGCCATCATCCGCTGCACGGACAGGGTTACGATTTCCCGGTGCCGCTGCTGGCCGGCGATTTCGTCACCGCGACCGACGGCACCGGTTTCGTCCATATCGCGCCGGGCCACGGGCAGGACGATTTCGAACTCGGCCAGAAGCATGGCATCCCCGTGCCGCAGACCGTGGCGGGTGATGGGACCTATTATGAAACCGTGCCGCTCTTTGCCGGCAAGCATGTGTATTGGCCGAACGGCAAGACCGGCGACGCCAACAAGGCGGTGCTGGCGGCGCTGACCGAGGCGCACGCGCTGCTGGGTCAGGCGCCGCTCGTTCACTCTTATCCGCATTCCTGGCGTTCGAAGGCGCCGCTGATCTTCCGCACCACGCCGCAATGGTTCATCGGCATGGAGCGCAACGATCTGCGCGCCAAGGCGCTGGCCGCGATCGACGTGACGAAATGGTATCCGCCGCAGGGTCAGAACCGCATCCGCGCGATGATCGAGACGCGTCCCGATTGGTGCATCTCGCGCCAGCGCGCCTGGGGTGTACCGATCGCCGTCTTCGTCGACAAGAAAACCGGCGAGGTGTTGCGCGATCAGGGCGTGGTCGATCGCGTCGCCGCTGCCTTCGAGCAATCGGGCGCCGACGCTTGGTATGCGATGGATCCCGCCGTGTTTCTCGGGCCCGGCCGCGATCCCGCCGATTACGAACAGGTCAAAGACGTCGTCGATGTCTGGTTCGATTCCGGCTGCACGCACGCTTTCGTTTTGGAACAGCGCCCCGATCTCAAATGGCCGGCCTCGCTCTATCTCGAAGGTTCGGACCAGCATCGCGGCTGGTTTCATTCGTCGCTGCTTGAATCGTGCGGGACGCGGGGCCGCGCGCCCTATGACGCGGTGCTGACCCACGGGTTCGTGCTCGACGAGCAGGGCCGCAAGATGTCGAAGTCCTTGGGCAACGTGGTGGCGCCGCAGGACGTCATCGCGCAAAGCGGCGCCGATATTCTGCGCCTCTGGGTGGTGGCGTCGGATTATTCCGAAGATCTGCGCATCGGTCCCGAGATCCTGAAATATCAGGCTGACGTCTATCGCCGCCTGCGCAACACGCTGCGTTATCTCCTCGGCGCGCTGTCAGGTTTCAGCGAAGCCGAACGGGTCGAACCCGCGTCGATGCCCGAGCTCGAACGCTGGGTGCTGCATCGCCTTTCCGAGATGGATGCGCTGATCCGCGACTGCATCGCGACCTACGATTTCCACGCCATGTTCACCGCGCTGCATAATTTCTGCGCGGTCGATCTCTCGGCGTTCTATTTCGACGTCAGCAAGGACACGCTCTATTGCGATCTGCCTTCGGCGCCGCAGCGTCGCGCGGTCCGCACCGTGCTCGATCACGTCTTCGAAAGTCTGGTGCGCTGGTTGGCGCCGGTGCTCGCCTTCACCGCCGAGGAATCCTGGCTGACCCGTCATGGCGACGCCGAAGATTCCAGCGTCCATCTGCAAACCTTCCGCGACCTGCCGCCGTCATGGCGCGACGATGCGCTCGCGGCGAAATGGGCAAAGCTGCGCGACCTGCGCCGCGTGATCACGGGCGCGCTGGAACTGGAGCGCGCGCAAAAGCGCATCGGCGCGAGTCTTCAGGCGCATGTCGATGTCGTGGCGCCCGCCGAGTATGTGGCGGCTGCCGCCGGCGTCGATCTCGCTCCGGTGTGCATTACCTCGTCGGGCAATCTCGCCGTTGGAAGTCCGACCGAGGGCAGCTTCACGTTGCCCGATGTGCCCGGCGTCGGCGTGCGTGTCACCCTGGCGGCCGGCGAGAAATGCCAGCGCTGCTGGCGCGTGCTCACCGAGGTCGGCGAGGACAAGGCGCATCCCGATCTCTGCCATCGCTGCGCGGCGGCGGTCGGCGTTCTGGCTGTGGCGGGGAATTCCTGATGGGTCTCGGGCTTATTGCCGCGGTGCTGGTCGCGGTCGTCGATCAGCTCACGAAATACTGGGTACTTGGGTTTTTCGCGGCGCGGGGCGGTGTGCCGGTGGTCGAGGTCACCTCGTTCTTCAATCTCGTGCTGACCGGGAACCGGGGCGTGAGCTTCGGCCTGTTCAACAACGATTCGGGCATGAACATCGCGATCTTTACCGTGGTGGCCGCCGCGATCGTCGTGGGGCTGCTGGTTTGGCTGCGCCGGGCCGAATCCGCTCTCCTTCGGATCGCCATCGGGATGGTGATTGGCGGGGCGATCGGCAACGTCGCTGACCGGCTGATGCCGAGCCGCGGCGCGGTGGTGGATTTCCTCGATTTCCACCTCGGCGACTGGCACTGGTTCGCCTTTAATATTGCCGATTCGGCGATCTGCCTGGGGGTTGCCGCCCTCCTGATAGACGGCTTGCTTGGACGCCGCGAAACGCGTAGATAAGGCTCGTGCAGGGAGCAGGGATTCCGTGCTTAACCGTTCATACTTAACGACTTTCGGATTGTTGGCATGCGCCTCGCTCGCGTTGGGCGGGTGCGACAGCCTCAGCCGCGCCATGGGCAAGACGCGGGTGATCCCGGACGAGTTTCAGGTCGTCTCCAACACGCCCTTGGCGATTCCGCCCGATTACACGCTGCGTCCGCCCCGCATCGGCGGCGGCAACGACCGGCAGCAATCGCCGACCGAACAGGCGCGCGAAACCGTGTTCCGCGCCGGCGACAATCAGCAGGCGAGCCTGCCGCCATCGGCGAACACGCGCAGTGCCGGTGAAGACGACATTCTGCGTCAGACCGGCGCCGACAGCGCGCCGTCCGATATCCGTAAACAGGTCGATGCCGATCCGAAGGCCGGCATCCCGTTCGAGCGTAGCCTGGTCGACAAGATCGTGAATTGGGATCCGGCCACGACGCCACCCTCGGACGACGTGCTCAATCCCGGCAGCGAGGCGAACCGGCTGCGCCAGTCGCAATCCGTGGCCAAGACCGGCGGTCCGACCCCGGTCGCTTCGACCGGCGCGGGCGCGCCGACGTTCGAGCGGACGACCGGCAAGTCGTCGCACTGGTTCTGGCCGTTTTAAGCCTGCTTCCACCGCATTCGAACCGGTGCCGATCGCACCGTCAAAAACTCGCTCCGATAAAGCCTAGGGGAGGGCGCAAGACGATGATGTCGCTGCGACGCGGATTGGCGTTCCTGTCTCTGGCGTTCGTCGCGGTGGCGGCAATGCCGCCGGCACAGGCCGAATTGTTCGAGGCGCATCGCTTCGTTCTGAAAAACGGTCTCGAAGTGGTGGTGATCCCCAATCACCGCGCGCCGATCGTCACCCAGATGGTGTGGTACAAGGTCGGCGCCGCCGACGAGACCATCGGTAAATCGGGCGAAGCGCATTTCCTCGAACATCTGATGTTCCGCGGCACCAAGACCGTGGCGCCCGGCGCGTTCTCGCGGTTGATCGCGCAGAACGGCGGCCGCGACAACGCCTTCACCAATCACGACGAGACCGCTTATTTCCAGGATGTGGCTGCCGACCGGCTTGAACTGGTGATGAAGCTCGAAGCCGACCGCATGGCGAACCTCGTGATCAACGATAAGGTCGTGCTGCCCGAACGCGACGTGATCATCGAAGAGCGCCGGATGCGGATCGGCAACAACCCGGCCGCGCTGTTCGACGAGCAGTTGCAGACCGGGCTCTTCCTCCATCATCCCTATCGCATTCCGGTGATCGGCTGGGAAAGCGAAATGCACGGGCTGACCGCCGCCGACGAACAGGAATTCTATCGCCGCTGGTATGCGCCCAACAACGCGGTCGTGGTGATCGCCGGCGACGCCGATCCGGCCAAGGTGAAGGCGCTGGCCGAAAAATATTACGGACCGATCGCGTCGCGCGCGGTGCCCGAGCGCAAGCGGGTGGCGGAACCCCCGAAGGTCGCGGCCGTCGAGTTCACCATGCATAGCCCCCGCGTCACCGCGACCAATTGGAGCCGCCAGTATCTGGCGCCGTCCTATCGCGCCGGCGAAACCAAATACGCTTATGCGCTTCAGGTCCTGGCCGAGGTGCTGGGCGGCAGCGCCGCCTCGCCGCTCTATAAGGGCCTCGTCGTCGATCATCCGCTCGCGCTGCAGGCGAGCGCGTTCTACGACGCGGACGAATACGATCTCGGCACGTTCGGATTTGCCGCGACGCTGAAGAACGGCGTGTCGGTCGCGGATTTTGAGGCCGCGCTCGCTGCTATCGTCAAGACGGCGCTCGAAGGCGGCATCACCGAGGACCAGGTCGCGCGCGCCAAGGCGCGGATGCAATCGGCGGCGGCCTACGCGCGTGACAGTCTTTCGGGACCGGCGCGATTGGTCGGCCAGGCCCTGGTGACCGGACGCAGTCTCGACGAGTTGCAGGCCTGGCCCGACCGCATCGGCGCGGTCACCGCCGACCAGGTGCGCGACGCCGCGCGCTTTGTCATTCACGACGATGTCGCGGTGACGGGCATCCTGATGCCGGGGCCGACGACATGATCCGCGCCACGTTTCTTGCCGCCTTCGCGCTGTTGCTCGCTGCGCCGGTTCATGCGGCGGCGCCGATCAAGGAAGTCAAAAGTCCGGGCGGCATTACCGCCTGGCTGATCGAGGATCGCACGGTTCCGGTGGTCTCGCTCGAGGTCGCGTTTCGCGGCGGCGGCGTTACCTTCGGTTCCGATGCCAAGGCCGGGCTCGCCAGCCTCGCCGCCGGATTGCTCGACGAAGGCGCGGGCGATCTCGATACCACCGCCTATCAGACGCGCCTCGAGGATCTCGCTTCCTCGCTGAGCTTTCGCGCCGGCCAGGATAATTTCTCGGTCAATTTGCGCTCGCTCGCCGCCAACCTCGCGCCGACGCTCGATCTGCTGTCGATGGCCTTGACCAGCCCACGCTTCGACGAGGCGCCGCTGGCGCGCGAACGCAGCGCCACGCTCGACGCCTTGTCGCGCGAGTTGAAACAGCCCAATTCGATCGCGATGCGTACCTGGTGGCGCCAGGAATATCCCGGCCTGCCCTATGGCCGGTCCGGTCGCGGCACGCCGGACTCGGTGAATTCGATCACCGCTGACGATCTGCGTGGCTTCGTCAAACAGCGTCTCGCCCGCGACCAGATGGTGATCGCCGTGGTCGGCGATATCGACGCGGGGACCTTGGGCCCCTTGCTCGACAAAACCTTCGGCGCGCTTACACGCGAAGGCGTGCCCGACACGATGCCCGAGGTCGCGGCGAAGCCGCTTCATCAGTTGCTGCTCGCCACGCTGCCGATTCCGCAAAGTGTCGTCGTCTTCGGCCAGCCGGGGATCAAGCGTGCCGATCCCGATTGGTACGCGGCGCTCGCGGTTCTCAACATCCTGAGTTCGGGCGGGCTCACCTCGCGCGTGGCGCTCGAAGTGCGCGAGGAGCGCGGTCTTGCCTATTCGGTCTCCGCCTCGCTCAATCCTTTGCGCCACACCGGCGTGATCCTCGGCCAGGTCGGCAGCCAGAATGCCAAGGTGGGGCAGGCGATCGATCTCATCCGCGGCGAGTGGAAACGCATGCACGACGATGGTCCGACCGCCAAGGAACTGGCGGATGCGAAGACCTATCTCACCGGGTCGTTTCCGCTGGGTCTCGATTCGACCGGCCGCATCGCCGCCACCCTGATTGCGATCCAGCTCGATCATCTCGGCATCGACTACCTCGCCAAACGCGACGCGCTGATCGAGAAAGTCACCCTCGCCGATGCCAAGCGCGTGGCCAAACGCGTGCTCGATCCCGACAATCTGTTCTTCGTCGTGGTGGGGTCGCCACCGAGCCTCGCCGGCGCCGAAATGGTCACGCCGGGCGGCTGATCGATGACGTACACGCAGGACATCGCGGGCTGCCTCGCCGGAAAGATCGGCGATCATGGTTTGTCGCAAGCCGAACTCGACGCTGCGTTGGCGCGCGCGGTGCCGGCCCTTGAATCGATTCGCCGCCGTCACAAGGACGGCAGCCTGCCCCTGTTGCGCGTGGCTCAGCGGCGCGACGACATCGTTGCCGCCAAACGCGCGCTCAAGGGCTTTCGCGCCGGACCGCGCCAACGCTTTCGCGATGTATTGATCCTCGGCACCGGCGGATCGAGCCTCGGCGGCCAGACGCTCTATGCGCTGGCGGATCAATCGAAGACCCCGCGCCTCCATTTCATGGACAATATCGATCCGGCGACGTTTGCGGCGCTGTTCGCGTCGCTCGATCCGGCGCGTACCGGCTTCATCGCGATCTCGAAATCCGGCGGCACCGCCGAGACCCTGACTCAATTCACCATCGGCCTTGATTGGTTGCGTCAGACGGTTCCGGCTGACGCGCTGGCCGCGCATGCGCTCGCGATCACCGAACCCAAAGACAACGTGCTGCGCCGGCTCTGCACACGGCTCGGCATCGCCATGCTCGACCACGATCCCGATATCGGTGGGCGCTATTCGGTGCTCTCCAATGTCGGCCTCGTGCCGGCGTTGCTCGCGGGGATCGATGTCGCCGCGTTGCGCGCCGGTGCGGCCGAAGTGATGGATGCGGTGCTCGCGGCCAAGACGCCGGCCGATGCGCCGCCGGCCTTGGGCGCGGCGCTCAGCGTGGCGCTCGCCGAACATCGCGCCATCGCCGCCACGGTAATCATGCCCTATGCCGACCGGCTCGGGCATTTCGGCCTGTGGTTCCGTCAGCTCTGGGCGGAGAGTCTGGGCAAGGACGGCAAGGGCACGCTGCCGGTACGCGCGCTCGGCACCGTCGATCAGCACAGTCAGTTGCAGCTCTATCTCGCGGGTCCCCGCGACAAGATGTTCACCATCATCACGACGGACGTCGCGGGCGAGGGCGCAGTCGTGCCGTCCGATCTCGCCGGCGATCCGGCGCTTGCCTATCTTGCCGGCACGCGCATGGGCGACCTGCTCGACGCCGAACAGCGCGCGACGTCGGCGACGCTCATCCGCAATGGCCGGCCGACGCGACTCGTCCATGTGCCGCGACTCGACGCGAAAGCTTTGGGCGCGCTGCTGATGCACTTCATGCTCGAAACCATCGTCGCCGCCGAACTCCTTGGCGTCGATGCGTTCGACCAGCCGGCGGTCGAAGAGGGCAAGGTGCTCGCACGCCAATACCTTGGCGAAAGAGGCGCGGCCAAGGCACAATAGGCGTCATGCCGATCCGCCAGCTCCCCTCCGTCGTCGTCAACCGCATCGCCGCGGGCGAAGTGGTCGAGCGCCCGGCCTCAGCCGTCAAGGAACTCGTCGAGAATGCGATCGACGCCGGCGCCACCCGCATCGACGTGACCCTGCGCGACGGCGGCCAGAGCCTGATCATCGTCGCTGATGACGGCATGGGGATGAGCGCCGACGAACTCTCGATGGCGGTCGAGCGTCACTGCACCTCGAAACTCCCCGACGACGACCTGTTGCAGATCGCGACCCTCGGTTTTCGTGGCGAGGCCCTGCCGTCGATCGGCGCGGTCAGCCGGCTATCGATTTTGAGCCGCAGGCGCGGCAGCGACGCGGCGTGGTCGATCGCCGTCGAAGGCGGCGAAAAACACGCGCCGCAACCCGCTGCGCTCACCGCGGGCACGCGGGTCGAAGTGCGCGACCTTTTCTACGCGACGCCCGCGCGTTTGAAATTCCTCAAATCCGCGCGCGCCGAGCGCGAGGCCGCGATCGACGCGATCGAGCGCCTCGCCATGGCCTATCCTCAAATCGCCTTCACCGTCGCGGTCGACGAAGATCGCGTGATGCGGCGCTTCACTGCCGCCGCGAACGATCTCGCCGGCGGCGATGCGCGGCGCGAACGGCTCGCCGCGATCCTCGGCGCCGACTTCGCCGACAACGCGCTCGCCATCCATGCCGAACGTGAAGGTTTTCGCCTCACGGGTCTCGCCGGATTGCCGACGCTCAACCGGGCGACGGCGCGCGACCAGTATCTTTTCGTCAACGGTCGCCCGGTGCGCGACAAGCTCCTGGTTGGCGCGGTGCGCGGCGCCTATCAGGATTTTCTCGCCCGCGACCGCCATCCGATGGTCGTGCTGTTCCTCGACGGCGAAACGGAATCGATCGACGTGAACGTTCATCCCGCCAAAGCCGAGGTGCGCTTTCGCGATGCCGCCATGGTGCGCGGCCTCATCGTCGGCGCGCTGCGCCAGGCCCTGAACGCGGCCGGCCATCGCGCCTCGACCACGGTGGCCGAAACCGCGCTCGCCGCGTTCCGCCCCGGCGGCGGGGGCGGCGGCATTCATTACCCGCCGGCGTCGTCCTTCCATCACGCGCCGAGCTTGCTCGCCGAGGAAGTCGCCGAATACCAAGCGCCACTTGCGTCGCGCGATTTGGCCGCACCCGCCGCGCGTCATGCGCCGGGCGCCGAAGCGGCGGCGACGGCATTCCCGTTGGGCGCCGCGGTTGGGCAATTGCACGAAACCTATGTCGTGGCGCAAACCGCCACCGGCATCGTGATCGTCGACCAGCACGCGGCGCATGAGCGCCTCGTTTACGAGCGGATGAAAGCGGCGATCGAGAGCACCGGCGTGGCGCGTCAGATCCTGCTCTTGCCCGAGGTGGTCGAACTCGACGAGGACGCGGTCGCGCGCCTCGTCAAACGCACCGGCGAACTCGCCGAACTGGGCCTCGTCATCGAGGCCTTCGGGCCGGGCGCCGTCGTCGTGCGCGAAGTGCCGGCATTGCTGGGTGAGATGGACGTGCAGGGCCTTATCCGCGATCTCGCTGACGAGCTGGCCGAACTCGGCAATGCGCTCTCATTGAAGGAACGCCTCGAGGAAGTCTCCGGCACCATGGCCTGCCACGGCTCGGTCCGCGCCGGACGGCGACTTCTACCGGAAGAAATGAACGCCTTGCTCCGTCAGATGGAAGCCACCCCCCATTCCGGCCAATGCAACCACGGCCGCCCGACCTATGTCGAACTGAAGCTCGAGGACATCGAGAAACTGTTCGGACGGCGGTAGGCGGTGTCGCCCTCATAGGGCAAAAAGCCCCCATCTTTCGGTTGCAAATAGGTCATTTTTGTCCTATATATAGACGATGCGCGGGAGCGAATTCATCCAGAAGATCGAACGCCTCGGCCGTTCGCGCGGCGTCGCGGTGATCTTCGACAAGCGCCACGGCAAGGGCAGTCACGGAACCCTGATCTACGGCGGTCGCAAGACCGTGGTGAAGGACCGCAAGAAAGAACTCGGCCCCGGCCTGTTGCACAAGATGTTGAGCGATCTCGGCCTCGGCCGGGACGATATTTCCTAAAAGGAGCGGCAGCGATGCTGACGAAATTCGAATACCCGATCGAAGTAAAGCAGGATGCGGCGGGATTCTATCTGGTGACGTTCCCCGATCTGCCGGAGGCCGCGACGGACGGCAAGACGCTCGAGGAAGCGTTGCGCGAAGCCGCCGATTGTCTCGCTGAGGCCTTGGCGGGCCGCATCGTCGATGCCGAGCCGATCCCCGAACCCTCGCCGGTGCGCCGTGGCCAATACCAGATCGCACCTGAGGCGACGCTCGCGCTGAAGATCGCGCTCAACCAGGGCCTTGCCGCACGCAAGATGAAGGCGGCCGACCTGGCTCGCTTACTCGATTGCGATCATAAGGAGGCGCGGCGCCTTCTCGATCCGCGCGAGGCGAGCAAGGAGCCCCGGCTTGCCGAAGCGCTCGCCGCGCTCGGCTACGGTGTCCGTATGGCGCTTTACGATGCGACGAAGAACGAGCGCTTGCTGTCGGCGCCGGTCGCGCGCGTGCCGCATCGCGAGAAGTGGGGCAAGACGGTGCGTGTCGAGGGAAAGCGCAAACCGGCGGCAGCGTAAGAGAGCGGAATATAGCCCATATCAAGATGATGACGCATGGATGATAGAGAGGCCCTCTTAAAGAAGCTCATAGTGGCCGAACAGCAATTCCGGTTGGCGTGCACCGTGAATCTTGCCGTGTCAAATAACGTGCAGACATTTGATGTTCCTGTCGAGTGGACCTTCGGCAAACATCGCGTTTCATACGAAGACTTTGGGCTTCGCGCAGATCAAGCGGAGCTTGCGGCATCACATTTAGAAATGACCGCAACGTTCGTTATTTGCGCAGCGATTCGAGACGCTCTCATTGGGTATTTTTCGGATCCCAAAAGTCACGCGAACGAAAGTGTGGTTGCTGCATTTCAAATCGGTCGGATGCTGCGGAATGCATTCAGTCATTCGATGATCTCTCCTGTGTGGTCTATCGATAAAGATTGCCAAAATTGCATCTTTACGATTGAAGAAATTATTTCGCTGAATACGACCGGCCTGCAAAATAAATCCGTTGATTGGCGTGACTACGGCGGACCACTGGCGATTTTTAAATTCGGCCGATTTGTTCGCGAAAACCTACTCGACAACAAGGTTGATCCAAACCGAGAAAAGCCGCCTTTCCCGACGGTTGCCTGCTATCAGCAAGGCCGCCTTATTCTGCGTCGAATTGATGAATTACCGACGGGTGCGGTCAAGCTTGCGGAAGCTGGAGCCGGTGAAAGCCTTAACTTAGGGAATGGCCATCACATTCGAATTCGCTCTGACGGCGAGACGTAATTAGTCGTGGTATAACTACGGGATTCTCAAATCGTGTGTCGCAGAAACACGAACTTCGCCCTGCTATAGCGGCGTTCTTTAAGGAAGCTGAAACTTCGCGAGAAATCGAACTCGCCGAGCTGCGCGTCCGTCACGGATCGAGCAGCGGCGTCACGAAACTCGAACCGACATTGGTGCAGTCGAAGACGTGAAGGCCGAGTTCGTCGGCGATTTCCGTGAAGGCGGCGATGCCGCGCACGGAATTGCCCTTGGCGTCAAGGCGCGGCGAGAACGTGCCGATGCCGAGCTGGCGATTGACGACGCCCAGAATGCCGCCGCCGACGCCGCTCTTGGCCGGCACCCCGACGTCATAGGCCCAATTGCCCGAATGGTCGTACATGCCGCAGGTGAACATCACCGCCAGGGTGTTGCGCACGGCGGCTAGATCGAAGACGTGCCGGCCGGTCACCGGGTTCTGGCCGATATGAGCGAGCGTCGCGCCCATGCGCGCGATGTCGGCGGCGGTGACCAGGATCGAGCACTGGCGGAAATAGAGGTCGACGACGTCGTCGACCGCTCCGTGCAGCGCGCCGACATTGCGCAGGAGATGGCCGATCCCGCGATTGCGATGTCCGGTCGCGGCCTCGGAGCGATAGACCGCCTCGTCCATCGCGAGGTCGCGTCCGGCCGCCAGGGAAAGCCGCTCGAGAATGAGATCGAAAGCGCTCGCGCCGGCGACGTCGTGGACCATGCCCGCGACGGTGATCGCGCCCGCGTTGACCATCGGGTTGAACGGCCGGTTGGTGTGGGGATCGAAGACGATGGCGTTGAAGGCATCGCCGCTCGGCTCGACCCCGACGCGGGCCAGCACTTCGTCGCGGCCGACCAGTTCGAGCGCCAGGCAATAGACGAACGCCTTCGAGATCGACTGGATGGTGAATGCCTGCGTCGTGTCGCCGATCTCGAACAGCTTGCCGCCGACCGTGGCGATGGCGATGCCGAAACGGTCGGGCTCGACGGCGGCGAGTTCCGGGATGTAGTCGGCGAGGGCGCCGTCGTCGTGGTCGCGGTGACGGGCATGGGCGGAAGCGAGGACGCTGTCGATTCCGAAACGTGTCGACGCGACCGGCGGCTTGTCCATGACGACCCGTTTGATGATGCTAGTCCCCGCGGGGAACGATAGCATCCGCCCCTTCAGGTCGCGTAGCGCAAAAACACGAACTTCGCCGCGCCATAGGTGCGGTCTTCGAGGAAGGTGAAGCCGTCCGGCAGGTCGAGCTTGTCGAGCGCGGCAAGCTCGGCCACGACCAGCGCGCCCGGCGCGAACCAGCCGCTCTGCGCCAAGCCCTTCAGCGCGGGCGCGGCCAGTTCTTCGCGATAGGGCGGATCGAGGAAGGCGAGATCGGCGGGGCTGGCGGCGCGCGGCGGCCGCGTCGCGTCGCCCGACAGGATCGTGCAAGCCTTCGTCTCGCCGAACTTCGTCACGTTCTGTTCGAGAATGTTGCGCGCCGCGCGGTCTTTTTCGAGAAAGGTGACATAGCGCGCGCCGCGCGACAGCGCTTCGAGGCCAAACGCGCCGGTACCGGCAAACGCGTCGAGCACGATCGCGTCGCGGCAGCAATCCTGCTCGGCGAAACGCCCATGGGCGAGGAGATCGAACAGCGCCTCGCGGGCCCGCGCGCTGGTCGGGCGCACGGCGGTGCCCGGCGGCGCGTCGATGCTGCGCCCGCGATGCTTACCGGCGACGATGCGCATTTTGCTTTGTCGTGTCGGATTTTCTCTTGGCCGTGTCGTCCTGGCTGAGTTGCTCGCGCAGGACGCGCTGGTTCACTTCCTCGATTCCGCCGCGCTCCAGGAGGCCCAATTGAAACGGCCCGTAGGCGACGCGGATCAGTCGGCTTACCGGCAGATTCAGATGCGCCATCACCTTGCGGATTTCGCGGTTGCGGCCTTCCTTGAGGCTGACGATGAGCCAGGCATTGTCGCCCTTCTGGCGTTCCAGCTCGGCATGGATCGGCCCGTAGGAAATTCCCTCGACGGTGACGCCGTTTTCCAGCGTCTTCAGTTTCGCCGGATCGATCACGCCGTTGACGCGCACCTTGTAACGACGCAGCCACCCGTTGGCCGGCAGTTCGAGGCGCCGCGCCAATTCGCCGTCATTGGTGAGCAGCAGCAAGCCTTCGGAGTTCAGATCGAGCCGCCCGATCGAGATGAGGCGCGGCAGGTGCTTGGGCAATTTCTCGAACACCGTGTCGCGACCCTTCTCGTCGCGATGAGTGGTGACCAGCCCGGCGGGCTTGTGATAGCGCCACAGCCGCGTCTTATCGGCGGTCGGCAAAGGCTTGCCGTCGACGGTCAACTCGCCGGGGTCGGTCACGTTGATCGCCGGCGATGTCAGCTTTTCGCCGCGCAGGCTGACGCGACCTTCGGCGATCCATTTCTCGGCGTCGCGGCGCGAGCAGAGTCCCGCACGCGCCAAGACCTTGGCGACTCGCTCGCCTTTTTCCGTCGTGACGTCGCTCACTGGGCGGCCGCGATGAAGGCGGCGAAGAGCCGCTTGTCGCCCGCGCTCAAGCCGTATTCGGGATGCCATTGCACCCCGATGCAGAATTTTTGTCGCGGGTCCTCGATGCCCTCGATCACGCCATCGGGCGCGACCGCGTCGATCACGAGGCCCGGCGCCACCGCTTTCACCGCCTGGTGATGCGCGCTGTTCACCGCCATTTCGTCGCTTTGGGTGATGCGATGGAGGAGCGTGCCGGGCGTGATCGCAACGGTGTGGCCCGGTTCGGTGCGCGGGTTGGGCTGTTCATGCGCCAGCGAATTGGCGATCTCGTCGGGAATGTGCTGGATGAGCGTTCCGCCCAGTGCGACGTTCAGCAATTGCTGCCCGCCGCAAATCCCGAAGACCGGCTTGTCGGCGGCGAGCGCGCCTTTTGTGATGGCGAGTTCAAAAGCCGTGCGGCGGTCCTTAGTGATGACGGTCGCGTGACGACTTGAGGCCCCGAACAGCGCCGGATCGACGTCGAACGCGCCGCCGGTGACGATCAGCCCGGCGATCAGGCCGAGATAATCCCCGGCGCGTTCCGGCTCGTGCGGCAGCATGATCGGTAACCCGCCCGCCTCGACCACGGCGGTGCAGTAATTCTCGCGCAGCGCGTACCACGGATGGGTCTTCGAATAGCCGCCGGGCGGCTCCGAATCGAGCGTGAGGCCGATAACAGGTTGTGCCATGGTGGGGTTGTAAGACGCGCAAGGATGCGCGGCAAGGAAGGCCGGAAATGCCCTCGCCCATGGAACTCGCGTTGATCGAGGCCGAAGCCGCTGCCGCGATGGGCGAAGTGCCGGTCGGCGCCGTGCTGGTCGATGGGAGCACCGGTGCCCTCATCGCTGCTGCCGGCAATCGCGTCGAATCGTTGAACGATCCGACCGCGCACGCCGAAATGCTAGTGCTGCGCGAGGCCGCCGCCCATCGAAAGAGCCCGCGGCTCGAGGATTGCGATCTCTATGTCACGCTCGAGCCCTGCGCGATGTGCGCGGCGGCGATCTCGTTCGCGCGGGTGCGGCGGCTTTATTTCGGCGCCTATGACCCCAAGGGCGGCGCGGTCGAGCATGGCGCGCGGTTCTTCGACCTCGCGACGTG
Organism: uncultured Rhodospirillales bacterium; assembly: GCA_903828515.1. Classification (GTDB taxonomy): domain Bacteria; phylum Pseudomonadota; class Alphaproteobacteria; order ATCC43930; family CGMCC-115725; genus CAIKMD01. Next base: position 373,803 of record CAIKMD010000007.1, read on the forward strand.
TCACCACAAGCCCGAACTCTACGGCGGCATCGACGAAGCGCGCGCCTCGGCGTTGCTGAAGGACTTCTTCGCGCGCCGCCGTTAGGCCGGTTGCGGGATCGCCTTCGCGTCGGCCGGTTCGAGGATGCCCTTCGGCACCAGCATCATCAGCACCACGCCGATCACCAGCAGGCCGGCGATCGCGAGTTGCGGCACCGCGAAGCCGCCGGTCGTATCGCGCAGATAGCCGACCAGGATCGGGCTCAGGGTCGAGCCGCCGATGCCGACCGTGTTGAGGAAGGCGAGGCCGGCGGCGCGCGCCTCGCGCGGCAGGATGATCGAGGGCGTGGTGAAGAACACCGGCCATGCCGAGAGGCCGAAGGCCGAGGCGATGGTGAGGCCGGCGAGCTGCAAGGTCGGCGTCGTCACCAGCGCGGCGCAGGCCCAGCCGGCGGCGGCGACCAGCATCGGCAACACGCAATGCCAGAACCGTTCGCGCTGGTGATCCGAGCGGCGCGTCCAGAACACCATCCAGCCGATCGAGCAGGTCGGTGGGATCGCGACGATCAGCCCGATCAGCCAGAACGGCGCGCCCGGTGCGCTGAACGCGCGCACGATCTGTGGCGTCCATAAGGTCAGCGCGCTGAACGTCGCGATCAGACAGCCATAGGACAACGAGATCAGCACCATGTTGCGCGAGAGGAGGAGGCGCGTGACCGATCGCGCCTGTCCGGCGGGTTGCGTCACGCGGCGCAATTCCTCGTCGCGCTCGAGGAGGTTGATTAGCGTCGTGCGTTCTTCCTCCGAGAGGAACTTCGCGTCCTTGGGCTTGTCGGCGAGATGGAAATAGATTGCGATGCCGAAGACGATCGCGGGCAGGCCTTCCAAGAGGAACAGCCATTGCCAGCCTTTGAGGCCGGCGACGCCGTTGAGGCCGAGGATCGCACCTGACAGCATCGAGCCGATCATTCCGGCCAGCGGCTGGCCCAGCATGAACACGGTCTGCGCGCGGGCGCGGTTATATTGCGGGTACCAATAGGTCATGTAGAGCACGAGGCCGGGGGCGAACCCGGCTTCGGCGATGCCGACCAGCATGCGCAAGCCGGCGAGGCTCCACGGGCCTTCGGCGAACATGCAGGCGGCCGAGGCGATGCCCCAGGTGATCATGATCCGCGCCAGCCATTTGCGCGCGCCGACCCGTTCGAGGATCAGGTTCGAGGGGATCTCGAAAATCAGATAGGCCAGCGACAGCGCCGATCCGGCCAGCCCGAAGGTGGTCGCGGTGAGGCCGAGATCCTTGTTCATGGTCAGCGCCGCGAACCCGATATTGGTGCGGTCGATGAAATTGATCATGAAACAGATGAGCAGGAACCACAGGAAGCGGTTCGATACCTTCCGGAGCACGGCTTGTTCCTGCTGCTCGCGGCTCAACCCCGATTGTGCGATGGCCATTTTTTTGGTTCCTCCCTGTTTGAAGCTTCCCCGATTCAGGGAGGGAGGGCAAGCGGCGCGTCGACTAGCCCTTCAGCGCCCGCCAGCCGATGTCGCGGCGGCAGAAGCCTTGCGGCCAGTCGATGCGGTCGATCACGGCATAGGCACGGCTTCGCGCTTCGGCGACGGTCGGGGCCATGGCGGCGACGTTGAGCACGCGTCCACCGTCAGCGACGAGCTGGCCATCCAATATCTTGGTGCCGGCGTGGAAAATCCGCACGTCCGGATCGCTCGCGGCGGCGTCGGCAAGGCCGTTGATCGCGCTGCCCTTCTTCGGATCGTCGGGATACCCCTCGGCCGCCATCACGACGCAAAGCGCGGTTTCGTCGTGCCAGCGCAGATCGAAACCGTCAAGCACGCCGTCGCGTGACGCGAGCAGCGCCGGCAACACGTCGCTTTTCAAACGCAGCATCAGCACCTGGCATTCGGGATCGCCGAAGCGCGCGTTGTATTCGATGAGCTTGGGTCCGTCCTTGGTGAGCATCAGTCCGGCATAGAGCACGCCCTTGTAGGGCCGGCCTTCTTTCGCCATCGCGGCGAGCGTCGGACGGATGATCGTTTCCATCACCACCGCCTCGATCGCGGGCGTGACGCAGGGCGCGGGCGAATAGGCGCCCATGCCGCCGGTGTTGGGGCCGACATCGCCGTCGCCGACGCGTTTGTGATCCTGCGCCGAGGCGAGCGCCAGCGCCGCCTTGCCGTCGGTCAGCGCGAAGAAACTCGCCTCCTCGCCGACGAGAAATTCTTCGACCACGACTTCCGCGCCGGCATCGCCGAAACGGTTGTCGGTCAGCGCGTCGTCGATCGCCGCTTCGGCTTGCGCGACGGTCTCGGCGACGGTCACGCCCTTGCCGGCGGCAAGCCCATCGGCCTTCACGACGATCGGCGCGCCCTGCGCGCGAACGTATTTCTTGGCTTCGCCGGCATCGGTGAAGCGGCGATAGGCGGCGGTCGGAATGTCGTATTTCGCGCACAGGTCCTTGGTGAAGCCCTTGGAGCCTTCAAGCGCGGCGGCGAGCGCGCTCGGCCCGAACGCGGCGATGCCGGCGGCCTCGAGCTTGTCGACGAGTCCCGCGACCAAGGGCGCTTCGGGGCCAACGACAACGAAATCGATCTTTTCCTTTTGCGCGAAGGCGAGGATGCCGTCGATATCGGTCGCTGCAATCGGCACGCAGGTGGCATCCGCGGCGATGCCGGGATTGCCGGGCGCGCAATAAAGGGCATCGCACAGGGTCGAGGCCGCGATCGCCCAGCACAGCGCGTGCTCGCGTCCGCCCGATCCCACCACCAATACCCGCATTCACCGCTCCTTCGTGTCGCGGGGTTCTTTTAGCATGGCGATGCGCTTTGCGCGAAAAGCGCGGAGAGGGATGATTTCGGTTAGTGAAAATCGCGTGAGGGCGGGAAGGTGAGGCGGCGTTCGCGGATGCGGTCGCGCGTATCGGGCTCGGGCATGTCGCGCGGGATGAGCGGTTGTTCCAGCGCGGTGAGCCGGTCGGAGAGATCGATCAGTTTTTCCGCGATGACGTGAATGACGAAGCCGCTCTCGTCGCGCTGCACCTGGCCGGTCACGCCCAGGACGCGGCTGCCCACCGCGATGCGACGAAACCGCGCGAAGATTTTAGGCCAGAGCACGATATTGGCGATGCCGGTTTCGTCCTCGAGGGTCATGAAGACGACGCCGCTCGCCGTGCCGGGTTGCTGGCGTACCAGGACCAGGCCGGCGACCTTGGCGCGCTTGCCGTCGCGGATGTCGCCGAGTTGCCGATGGGGGAGGAAATCCTCCTGGTCGAGCCTCTCGCGCAGCAGGCTCAGCGGATGCGCCTTCAACGAGAGGCGCAGATGGTTGTAATCGGCGGTGATCTCCTCGCCGAGCGACATCGCCGGTAGGGCCGCGACGGGTTCGTCATGCGCGGGCGCCGGTTTGGCGGCGGCGAAAAGCGGCAGCGACGCCACGTCGTTGTTCAGGCCGGCCGCCTGCCACAGCGCCGCGCGCCGGTTGAGGCCGACGGAGTTCCAGCCATCGCCGTCGGCCAATGTCTCGAAGGCGGTTCGCTTGATCCTCGCGCGCTGCCAGATCGCCGTCATGCTCGCGCCGTCGCCGGCGCTGCGGGCTTCGACGAGTTTTCCGACATCGGCCTCGCGCAGGCCTTTGACCAGACGGAAACCGAGGCGCAGTGCGAAACTACCTTTGCCGTCGGGCTCGAGCGTGTGATCCCAGACACTGTGGCCGATATCGACCGGCCGGATTTCGACGCCGTGCTCTTTCGCGTCGCGCACGAGTTGCGCCGGGGCGTAAAAGCCCATCGGCTGGCTGTTGAGAATCGCGCAGGCGAAAACCGCCGGGTAGTAATGTTTGAGCCAGGCCGAGGCATAGACCAGCAGCGCGAAACTCGCGGCATGGCTTTCGGGGAAACCGTAATCGCCGAAACCTTCGATCTGGCTGAAGCAGCGCTTGGCGAAGTCGAGCGGATAGCCGTTGGCGGTCATGCCGTCGATGAAGCGTTTCTCCAGCGTGCCGATGGTGCCGACATGGCGAAACGTCGCCATCGCGCGGCGCAGCTGATTGGCTTCCACGTCGCTGAACCCGGCGGCGACGATGGCGATGCGCATCGCCTGTTCCTGGAACAGCGGCACGCCATACGTATCCTTGAGGACTTCTTCCAATTCCAGTTTGACGTAGTCGACCGGTTCCTTGCCCGCGCGTCGGCGCAAATAAGGATGCACCATGTCGCCCTGGATCGGGCCGGGCCTGACGATGGCGACCTCGACGACGAGGTCGTAGAACCGGCGTGGCTTCAGGCGCGGCAGCATCGTCATCTGCGCCCGGCTTTCGACCTGAAAGACCCCGACGGAATCGGCACGGCACAGCATGTCGTAGACATTGGGGTCTTCCTCGGCGCAGATCTCATAGAGGCCGCGCTCGACGCCGTAATGGGTCTTGAGCAAGGCGAGGCCCTTGCGCAGGCAGCTCAGCATGCCGAGCGCCAGCACGTCGATCTTCAGCATCCCCAGCGCATCGAGATCGTCCTTGTTCCATTCGATGACGGTGCGGTCCTCCATCGCCGCGTTCTCGATCGGCACGACCTCGGACAATTTTCCTTTGGTGATGACGAAGCCGCCGGTGTGCTGCGACAGGTGACGGGGAAAACCGATCAGCTCGATGGCCAGCCCGAGGACGTGACGCAGCGTGGGATCGCCGAGGTCGAGCCCGGCCTCGCGCACGTAATCCTCGCGAATGCCCTCGCGGCCCCAGCCCCACAGCGTCTTCGACAGGATCTCGATCGTATCCGCCGCGAGCCCCATCGCCTTGCCGACGTCGCGCATCGCGCTGCGCGGGCGATAGGTGATCACGGTGGCGACGATGCCGGCGCGGTCGCGGCCGTATTTATTATAGATATATTGAATCACCTCCTCGCGCCGCTCGTGCTCGAAATCGACGTCGATATCCGGTGGTTCCTTGCGCTCGGCCGAGACGAAGCGCCCGAACAGAAGATTGATCTTGGCCGGATCGACCGCGGTGATGCCGAGGACGAAGCACACGGCGGAATTGGCGGCCGAACCACGGCCCTGACAAAGAATCTTCTGTCCGCGCGCGAATTTGACGATGTCGTAAACGGTGAGGAAATAGCGCGCGTAATCGAGATCGGCGATCAGCGCCAGTTCCTTCGCGATCACGTCATGAACTTTCGCGGGCGCGCCTCCGGGATAGCAGTCGGGGGGATAGCGATCGGGCAGATGCAGGGCGACCAGCCGCGCGAGTTCTTCCTGCGGCGTCCGGTTCTCGGGCACCGGCTCGGCCGGATATTCGTATTTGAGCTCGTCGAGCGAGAAGGTGCAGGCTTGCGCGATCTCGACGCTGCGCCGGACCGCATCCGGCCTGTCGCGAAAAAGCCGGATCATCTCGTCGGCCGATTTCAGATGGCGCTCGGCATTGGCGGCGAGGCGAAATCCCGCCTCGGCGATCGTGCAGCCCTCGCGGATGCAGGTCAGCACGTCCTGCAAGGGGCGCCGCTCGCGTGCGTGATAGAGCACGTCGTTGGTCGCGACGAGCGGCGCATGCGTATCGTCGGCAAGCGCGCCCAGAAGCGCGATGCGCTTCATGTCGTCGCCGCGATAGAGATGGCTCGCGGCGAGATTGACCGCGCCCGGAAAACGCCGAGTCAGGGCGCGCAATTGCGCGGCATAGGCGTCGTCGATGTCTGCGGGCGGTAGCGCGATGATCCGCTGGCCGTCGCCATCGGCGAACAGATCGGCGAAGGTCAGGTGACATTCGCCTTTCGGGGCGCGGCGCTTGCCGTCGGTCAGCAACTGCGCGAGGCGCCCATAGGCGGCGCGATCGGTCGGAAAGACAAGGACGTCGGCGGCATCGCCGAAGGCGAGGCGGGTGCCGATGACGACGCGCATCCCCGCTGCTTTCCCCTCGATATGCGCGCGCGCGACGCCGGCCAGGGTGTTGCGGTCGGCAACGGCGATGGCGGCGAGCCCCAGTTCCTGCGCGCGTTCCACCAGTTCCTTCGGATGCGACGCTCCGCGCAGGAAGCTGAAATTGCTGATCGCCTGTAATTCGGCGTAATCGTAAGCCATTGATAAACCGGAAAGCCTTGCCCAATTGTTCGTGTTTTGTTCTTATCATTGATTCCGCGCTTTCCATCCGGGGTCAAGGGCGTCGACTCCCTCCCCCTGAGGGGAGGGTTGGGGTGGGGGGCCTGGTCGGATACGCTCGATGCCGAATAAGAAATCGTGCGTATGTACCCCCCACCCTGGCCCTCCCCCTCAAGGGGGGAGGGAATGCATATCGAAAGGTGCGCTCTATGAAGCCCGGCAACATCGACGCGGATATCGACGCGACGGCCTCGACCGAAAATTTTCTCAACCTCGTCAAAACGAAGAATGTGCGGATCGAGCGCATCGTTTCGACCGGCCAGCCGACGCCGCCGGGCGAATGGCTGGATCCGGATCGCACCGAATTCGTGATCCTGTTGCGCGGTACCGCCGGTCTTTGGTTCATGGGCGATGCGCTGCCGCAGGTCATGAAGCCCGGCGACTACGTCACCATTCCGGCTCATCGACGGCATCGCGTCGCGTGGACGGCGCCCGACGCGCCGACGGTCTGGCTCGCGGTTCATTACGACGCGTGAGGAAAGGTCAGTTCGAACGAAGAAGTGTGGCGCGAATGCTGCTTTGCTACAAACCCTGTTGCGCTCGATCGATGCCCTCACGCACGCCGAGCAATTCGAATTTTTCTTTCATCGTAAATTGAGCGAGACGCAATGCGCAAATGCCAGTTTGTGCCGTGGTCTTCAACGCGTGATCCAAAGAAATGTCGTCGTTATGCAAATAAATCTGCAGAAACTGAATGTGATCTTGCTCATGTACCATTTTCGCGCTGCCTGATATCCCGCGCTGGTTAGGATGACCGCCAAAATCGATAGCGCGCTCGTAGAGTTCGTCGAATACGCTGAGTAAGCGCTTATCTTTCTTGCCGATGGTTTCACGCAGCCTGCCGTTCAGGAAAGCGGCTTTCATTGCCTTTGTCTCGGCCTCCGTCTGATTGCGATTCAGCCATAGGAGATCGTGCCCAGGGTTTTCATGGATATGGAGGCTGTAAGCCGCGTTTTCGAGACAAGAGCGGACCACTACCATCGTTTCTACGGCTTGTCCCGCCATGGCGTTTCCGCATGCAGCACGGAATGCAGAGTGCGAGCGATAGAAAAGTGTCACCGCGACGGGGTTTCGAGGGTTGATCACGTTTGTGGCTACACGATAAAAGTGGCTGTCAATAATCGAAAGACGATTATACCAGCCCCGCTTTCGTACAAACGTGGCGTACTGGTTTGCGTGGGTTTGCTGCAAAAACTTTGACAACTCGTCGTTGCCCCATTCAGGGGGTGGTTGGGGAACCATAGTCTTCCTCACAAGATGCTGCCTGCGCTTGCGGGAAGATATGGGTACGCGAATTAATGGTGTCGAGGCTTGGCAGGGGATCAAAGCGAGTCGACACGCTTTCGGACCCCGCCTATTCGGCCTAAAAATCTTTCCCGGCTTCGCGCGGAGAGGGATATCACCACTGGACTTCGTCATGGTCCGCACAACATCATGCGCTCCCATGCCCGATAACCCGTCCTCCACCGAACTGCGCGGCAATCTGCCGGAATTCTCGGTCACCGAGATTTCCCAATTGCTCAAGCGCACGGTCGAGCAGAATTTTTCCTATGTCCGGATTCGCGGCGAGATCTCGGGCTTCAAGCGCCACAGCTCGGGCCATTGCTATCTCACCCTCAAGGATGAGGACTCCAATCTCGACGCGGTGATCTGGCGCCCGAACGTCGCGCGGCTCGCGGTCAAGCCCGAAGACGGCATGGAAGTCGTCTGTTCGGGCAAGCTCACCACCTATCCGGCACGCTCGCGCTATCAACTCGTGATCGAGAGCGTTGAGCTCGCGGGTGTCGGCGCGCTGTTGAAGCTTCTCGAAGAGCGCAAGAAGAAGCTCGAAGCCGAAGGACTCTTCGCTGAAAGCCGCAAGAAGCCGTTGCCTTACCTCCCTGACGTGATCGGCGTCGTCACCTCGCCGACCGGCGCGGTGATCCGCGACATTCTTCATCGCCTGGCCGATCGTTTCCCGCGCCGTGTGCTGGTCTGGCCGGTGGCGGTGCAGGGCGAAGGCGCGGCGCAGCAGATCGCCGATGCCATCGCCGGGTTCAATGCCCTCAAGGTTGGCGGCACGGTGCCGCGCCCCGATCTCTTGATCGTTGCGCGCGGCGGCGGCAGCCTCGAAGATCTCATGGCCTTCAACGAGGAGATCGTGGTGCGCGCCGCCGCCGCATCGGCGATCCCGCTGATCTCGGCGGTCGGGCACGAGACCGATACGACCCTGATCGACTACGCCAGCGACCGGCGCGCACCGACGCCGACCGCCGCCGCCGAGATGGCGGTGCCGGTCAGGCTCGAACTTCTCGCCGAGTTGGAATCCCGCTCCGTCCGGCTGCAGCGCGCGCTGGTGCGCGGCATCCAGGAAATTCGTCTTCACCTCACGGGTCTCGCGCGCGGTCTGCCCGATCCCGCGAGCCTGATCGAGACGAAGCGTCAGCAGCTCGACGACCGCGCCGAACGGCTGATCAATGCGCTGCGCCACGGCCTGCGCAATCAGGCGGTTCGTCTTCAGGCCGCGTCCGACCGCATGAGCCGCGACGCGCTGATGCAACTGGTGGCGCGGATGCGCACGCGCTTCGAGGATTTTCCGCCGCGCCTTCACGACGCGGTGGCGCGATTGATCGAGCGCCAGCACGCCAAGGTCGAAGGCGCCGCCGCGCGCCTCCAATCCTTCCGCTCCGCGCTCGATCAGGTGTTGGAGCGCGGTTATGCGATGGTGCGCGTCGACGGCAAGCTCGTCACGGCGGCCGCCGATATCGCGCCGGGCGCCGCGCTCAGCATCGAATTCCACGACGGCAGCGTCGCCGCGACTGCCGACGGCACGCCGAAAAAGCCCAAAGCGAAACCCGCCTTGCGCGACCAGGGCACGCTCCTCGCGTTTTTGCTGGTGCTCGCGCTAGCGGGCCATGCCGAGGCCGGCACGCTGACGCTCACGGGCGAGCCGACGCAGGGCGGACTGATGCGCGGGCATATCGACAGCGCCGCCAAAATCATGCTCGATGGCAAAGCGGTGCGCGTGGCGCCCGACGGTAATTTCATTTTCGGTTTCGATCGCGACGCACCGGCCCATGCCGTGCTCGACGTCGCGTTTCAGGACGGCGACAGCGTTCATCGCAACCTCGCCATCAAGCCGCGCCAATGGGACGTCCGCCGCATCGACGGCTTGCCCGAGGAACAGGTGACGCCCAATCCCGAGATTCTCGCGCGCATCGCCCGCGATACCGCGGAAATCAAACAGGCGCTCAGCACCGACAGCGACGCGCTCGCCTTCGAAGGCAAGCCGTCCTGGCCCGTGACGGGAACGATCACCGGCATCTATGGCAGCCAGAGCGTCCTCAACGGCAAGCCGCGCGCGGCGCATTACGGCGTCGATATCGCGGCCCCCGCCGGCACGCCGGTGAAGGCCGCGCTCGCGGGCACGGTGATCCTGGCCGAGCCCGATCTCTATCTCGATGGCGGCACGATCATCCTCGCGCATGGCTATGGCCTCGCGACGACCTACCTGCATTTCTCGTCCTTCGCGGTGAAGCTCGGCGAGAAGGTCGCGGCGGGCCAAACCCTTGGGGCGCTCGGCGCGACGGGCCGCGCGACCGGCCCCAACGTCCATTGGGGCATGAGCTGGTACCAGGTGCGTCTCGATCCCGCGTCGATCGCCGGCAAGATGCCGGGGTCTTAAGGCCTCAATCCGGCCAGCGGCGATGCACCCAGAGCCATTGCTCGGGATGTTCGCGTACCCAGCGCTCGATCACCGCGTTGACGTTCGTCATCAGCGTGATGCGATCGGCGGCGGTGTCGCCGGTTTTCGGCAGGGGCAGCGGCGGCTCCGAGATCATGCGGAAATGCGCGCCTTTGAGGCGGATGATCCGCACCGGCACCACCACGCAATTGAAGCGCAGCGCGAGGATGGCGAGGGCCGGGGCGGTCATCGCGTCGCGGCCGAAGAACGGGATCGGTACGCCGTCGTTGAGTTTCTGGTCGATCAGCATGCAGAGCTCGCGCCCCTCATGCAGCGCGCCGAAGGCTTCCTTTGCCGCCGCCGCGCCTTTGGGGACGAGCGCGCCGCCATCGGTGCCGCGCGCCCAGGTGATCAGCCGGTCGACCAGCGGATTGTTGGGCGCGCGATAGATGCCGAGAAGTTCGTAGCCGGTCTGCGTCGCCGCGCGGGTCGCGATCTCCCAATTGCCGTAATGCGCCGAGAAAAAAATGTAACGCCGGTTGGGATCGCGCCCGGCGAGCAGGTTCCCTTCGTCGATGCCCTCGACGCGGCTGTTCTTCTCGAACAGGCGGAATTTTTTGAGATGCGGATACTCGGCGACGACGCGGCCGAGATTGTCCCACATGCCGCGAATGACGCGCTCGCGCTCCTCGGGCGGCAGCTCGGGCATGGCGCGGCGCAGGTTTTCGCGCGCGCGCTTGGTGATGCCGAGGAAGGGGCCGATGCTGCGCGCGAGGAGCCCGCCGAGCCCCGAGGCCGCGTCGACCGGCAGGGCGCGGAAAAATCCATAGAGCGCGACGGCGCCGATGCCCTCGGCCCAATCCTTCAGCGTGAGACGCCTCTCAGCCATGGGTGTTTGCCGCGAACGGCCCGAGCATCGTCTTCAACGCGGCCTCGTCGCGCCACGCGACCTCGACCTTCAGGGCTACCGCCTGGGCGCGCCAGCGCGGGGCAAGCCGCATGAGATCCTTCTCGGTGGTGATCAGCATGGCGCCGTGCTGCGCCGCCACGCGACACAGCATGTCGAGTTCGTCGTCGCGATAGCGATGATGGTCGGGATAGGCATGGCGCGCGACGATTACCACGCCCAGCGTCTCCAGCGTGGCAAAGAATTTCTCCGGCCGGCCGATCCCGGCGAAGGCGACGAGCTTTCTCCCGCGCAAATGGTCGGCGTCGCGCGGCTCGAGTGCCGCCTTGAAGATCGGCACCCCCTTGAGCGTCAGCCCGGCGCGGTCGTTGCCCATCACCACGACCGCGTCGGCACGCGCGAGGCCCCATTCCGCCGGCTCGCGCAACGGTCCCGCCGGCATGACGCGGCCGTTGCCGAGGCCGTAGACGCCGTCGATGACGAGGAGCGCGCGGTCGTAATGCAGCGCCGGGTTCTGGAAACCGTCATCGAGCAGCAGGATGCTGGCGCCAGCAGCGATCGCGACCTCGGCGGTGGCGACGCGGTTGCGTCCGATCCAGGTCGGCGCGGCCTGCGCCAGCAAAAGCGGTTCGTCGCCGACTTCGCCGGCGCTGTGACGTAGCGGATCGACGCGCAGCGGTCCGCCAAGCGTGCCGCCATAGCCGCGGCTCAGTACATGCGGCCGGTGCCCGGCTTCGGACAGCAGCCGCACGAGACTCAACACCACCGGCGTCTTGCCGGCGCCGCCCGCGACCAGATTGCCGACGCAGATCACCGGCACGGAAAGCGCTTTGCCGGTGATCAGCGCGCGTCGCGTCGCGCCGAGCCCGGTGTTGAGCCAGGCCAGCGGCAGCAGCAGATCGGACGGGAACCCGGTCCGGGTCCAGAACTCAGGCGCTTGCGGCATGCGGGGCCAGGCGGCCGAGCCAGGGGGCGATGCGCGCGAGCACCGCGTCGAGCACGGCCTGGTTCTCGGCGGCGATGCCGGCGGCGGCCGCGGCGCGCGCGGCGCGCTCGACCGGATCGTGGAGCAGGCGACGCACGCCTTCGGTCAGTTCCGGCGCGTCGTGGATGGTGATCGTGGCGCCGGCTTGGGCGAGGCTGTCGGCCATGCCGGCGCAATTGCTCATGTCGGGGCCGTGCAGGATCGCGCAGTCGAGCAAGGCGGCTTCGAGCGGATTGTGTCCGCCGCGCGGATTGAGCGAACCGCCGATGAAGGCGATGCCGGCCAACCGATAGAACAACCCGAGTTCGCCCAGCGTGTCGACGAGATAGATGTCGGTGGTCGAATCGAGCGGCTCGTCGCGCGAGCGCCGCGCCACGTTGAGGCCGCGCGCCTGCAGCATCTTCGATACGTCGTCGGCGCGGGCGGGATGGCGCAGCGCGATGATGGTGAGGAGGCCCGGCCGTTCGCGCATCAGCGCGCGATGCACGTCGGCGGCGGCTTCCTCCTCGCCCTCGTGGGTACTGGCGGCGAGCCAGAGCGGCCGGTCGGCGACGCGCGCGGCAATCCGGCCGAGTTCGCTTTCGTCATAGGGCAGCGGCGCCGCGGCGGCCTTGAGATCGCCGACGCTGGTGGCGCCGGCGGCGCCGAGTTGACGCAGCCGCGCGGCTTGAATCCCATCCTGGGCGAGACACAGCTCGAAACAGGCGAGCAGGGGACCGATCAGTCCCCGCATGCGCTGCCAGCCGCGGAACGACCGCATCGACATGCGTCCATTGAGCAGGAGAAGCGGAATGCCGCGCCGGTCGGTCTCGGAGATCAGGTTCGGCCACAACTCGCTCTCGACCCAGAGCGCGAGATCGGGTTTCCAGTGCTCGAGGAAGCGACGCACATAAGCGGGCCGGTCGACCGGCACATATTGGTGCCACGCGCGATCGGCGGGCAGGCGATGCGCCAGCAATCGCGCCGAGGTCACGGTTCCGGTCGTGACCAGGACCGAGACCGCGGGCCGTTCGACCAGCAACCGATCGATCAGCGCGAGCATCGAGACCGCCTCGCCGATACTGGCGGCGTGAACCCAGAGCAGCGGGCCCGGCGGCCGCGCGCGGCCGGCATGGCCCTGACGCTCGGGGAAGCGGTCGCGATCCTCTTTGCCGCGCGCCATGCGATGGGCGAGGTAAAGCGCGACCAGCGGTCCGAGCGCCGTGGTGGCGCCGCGATAGAGCGACAGCATGCTGGTCATCGCACCCGCTCCGGGTGACGCAGCCGGCGCAGCGCGGCGCGATCCATCGTGCCGGGCGGCACCGCGTCATGGCCCATGCGCCGATCAGCCTCGGCGCCGAGCGCGTTGAGGCGCTGTTCGATCAGCGCGCGGCAAGTCTCGATGCCGGCTTCGTCGAGGTCGGGCTCGGCGCGGATCGGTTCGCCCCAGAGGAAAACGCCTTTGCTGAACGGCAGCGGCAGGTGAAACCGGTCCCAGCTGTCGAGGATGCGGCGCGATTTGGTGGCATAGGCGAGCGGCACGACCGGCGCGCCGGAGAGTCGCGCCACGGCGGCGATGCCGCGGCTCGCGCGCATCGCCGGCCCATCGGGCCCGTCAGGGGTGATCCCGACGCAGTCGCCGGATTTGAGCCAGCGCACCATGCCGCGCAACGCGGCGGTGCCGCCGTCATTGGATGAGCCGACCACCGTGTCGATGCCGAAATGCCGGACCGCGCCGGCGATCAGGCGGCCGTCGGTATGGCCCGAGATCAGCATGTGCATCGGCGCGAGGTTCTGCCATCCCATCGGCATCATCAGCAGTCGTCCGTGCCAGAAGGCGAGGATGAAGGCGCCGTCCTTCGCGCGCACGTCGCGCGCAAAGGTGTCGCCTTCGACGGTCCAGCTTCCGGTGCGATAGACGATGCGGACATAGGCCTGCACCAGCCAGCAGAGAAATCGCATGCCGCGGTCGCTGCGCAGAAGCCGTTTGAAAAAGCCCATGTGCTCAGGCCTGCGCGGGCGCCTCAGCCGCCTCGCGCACCGCGCCGCCGCCATGGAACTGCAGGGCGTGAAGGCGCGCATAGGCGCCGTCGCGGCGCAGCAATTCGGCGTGGCTGCCGCGTTCCAGAATGCGGCCGTCGCCGACGACGTAAATGATGTCCGCCTCGATCACGGTCGAGAGACGATGCGCGATCACCAGCGTGGTGCGTCCGTGCATCAGGGTGTTGAGCGCGGATTGAACCTGGCGTTCGCTCTCGGTGTCGAGCGAAGACGTTGCTTCGTCGAGCAGCAGGATCGGCGCGTTCTTCAGCATCGCGCGCGCGATCGACAGGCGCTGGCGCTGGCCGCCCGAGAGTTTGACGCCGTGCTCGCCGACCATGGTGTCGTAGCCCTGCGGCAAAGCGAGAATGAAATCATGCGCCGCCGCGGACTTGGCCGCCGTCTCGATCTCGGCGTCGCTCGCGCCGAATTTCCCGTAGGCGATATTGGCGCGCACGGTGTCGTCGAAGAGACTGACTTCCTGGCTGACCAGACCGATCGCGCCGCGCAGGCTTGCCAGCGTCACGTCGCGAATGTCCTGCCCGTCGATCGTCACCGCCCCGGCGCTGACTTCGTAGAAACGCGGGATCAGATTCATGATCGTCGACTTGCCGGCCCCCGAGGCGCCGACCAGGGCCACGCTCTTGCCCGCCGGCACGTCGAGGCTCACGGCGTTCAAGGCGTTGAGTTCGTTGCCGTAGGAGAACCGCACGGCGTCGAAGTGGATGGCGCCGCCCGCGATCGCCAAATTCTTGGCGCCGGGCCGGTCGAAGATGTCGGGCTCGACGTCGAGAACGGTGAACAGCCGTTGGGCCGCGGCCAGCCCTTCCTGCAGGTTCACGTTGAGCCCGGCCAGCGTCTTCATCGGCTGATAGGCGAGGAGCAACGCGGTCACGAAGGAGAAGAACGCGCCGGGCGTGCGCGTGCCGTCGAAGACCTGATGCCCGCCGTAAAGGATCACCAAGGCGACGGCGATACCGCCCAGCGTTTCCATCAGCGGCGACGACACCGCGCGAATGCGCTGCGAACGCTCGACCAGCCGATAGATGCTCTCGATCACCGCGCCGGCGCGCGCCTTTTCATAGGCTTCCATGCCATAGGCCTTGACGTGGCGCGCGCCCTGGAAGGTCTGATTGAGCAAGGTCATGAACTGCCCGACCTCGACCTGGGTGTTGGCCGAGACCCGGCGCATGCGCCGCGCGATCCGCCGCATCGGCTGAAAGGCGAGCGGAAAGGCGATGAACGAAATGATCGCCAGCACCCAATCCTGATAGAACATCAGCGCGACGAGGAACGCGGCGGTGACCGCTTCCTTGCCGATCCCGGCGAGCACGTTGGTGGCGCAGCCGCGCAATAGTCCCGCATCGTTGATGAAGCGCGCGATCAGCGTGCCGGTGGGGTTGGCGTGAAAATAGGCGAGGTCCGCGCGCATCATCCGCGCGAACAGTTTTTGCTGAATGTCCGCGACCAGGCGCTGGCCGATCGTCGTCATCAGCACGGATTGGGCATAGCCCGAAAATCCCTTGATGACGGCGAGCGCGATCACCGCGAGCGGGATCACCAAAAGGAGTTCTTCGTTGCGCTCGACGAAGACCTTGTCGAGGAGCGGCTGCATCAGCCAGGCATTGGCGGCGGTCGAGCCGGCGACCAGGCCCATGGCAGCGAAGGCGAGCAACATCTTGCCGAGATGCGGGCGCAGGAACTCGCCCACGAGGCGGCGCAGCAGCGGCGCCGTGTCGTGACTGAATTCGCCCGACTTGGCAGGCTCGGCGGACATGCTCAACTTTTCGGCTTTATCCAAGGGTTACGGGGGCTTAGGACAGGCGCCCCCATCATACCGGCCGGACCGGTCGCTGGCCAGCGACGCCGCAGGGCGGTTTTGCCGTCACGGCGGGGCGATGTCGATATGGTACAGGTGGTTGCGGGAAGGTTCGCGGGGGACGCATGAGCGCGGGACGGCGGTTGCTGGTGATCTACAACCCGACCGCCGGGCGGCGCGCGCGCCGGAAACTCGATCGTTTTCTCGCCGGCCTCCGGGCCGAGGGCGCCGGGGCGACGCTCGCCGAAACCACCGGCCCGCTTGATGCCAAAAACCTCGCTGCCGAGGCCGATCCGGCGCGCTTCGACGCGGTGGTCGCGGCCGGCGGTGACGGCACGATCAACGAGGCGATGAACGGGCTGACCCGATCCGGCCTTCCGCTGGCGATCCTGCCGCTCGGCACCGCCAATGTGCTGGCCAACGAACTCGACCTGCCCACCTCGCCCGAGGCGCTTGCCCACCTCGCCGCCACGGCGCCGGTGCGGATGATCCGGCCGGGCGAGATCGCGCAACCGGGGCAGGCGCCGTGGCGGTTCCTGCTGATGGCGGGAATCGGTTTCGATGCCGAGGTGGTCGCCCGTCTCGATGTCCGCTTGAAAAGGAAGATCGGCAAGGGCGCTTACGTCATCGGCAGCCTGCGGCAATTGATGCGCACGCCGCCGGTGCCGTTTCTGGTCACGCTCGACGACCGGGTTGCCTGGCCGGCGTCATTGATCGTGACGCGGGCGCATTTCTATGGCGGGCGTTTCGTCCTGGCGCCGAAGGCCCATCTCGACATCGATCAGCTTCACGCCGTGAGCTTCGCCGACCCGTCGCGCTCGTCGACGCTGCGCTATCTCGCGGCGACGGTGACGGCTCGTCTGGCGTCGCAATCCGATGTGGAAATTTCGCCGGTTGCCCGTGTCACGCTATCGGGCCCGCCCGGCGCGCCGGTCCAGGTCGACGGCGACATCCGCGCGCACTTGCCGGCGCGCATCGGCCTTGCCGCAACCCCGGTCGGGATCATCGCTTAACGACACGTCTTTCGCGGAAGATGATTCACCACGGAGACACGGAGGACACGGAGAAGAAATCTTTCTTCCCTTCTCCGTGTCCTCCGTGTCTCCGTGGTGGATTTTCCGAGACGGACGTTAAGCCCCGGCGACCGTCATGCCGTCGATGCGCAAGGTCGGCGCGTCGCAGCCGGTTTTGAAGATCAGGTCGTTGGCGGCGGTCAGGTGCAGGAACATGTCGTTGAGATTGCCGGCGATGGTGAGTTCGCTGACCGGGAAGGCGATCTCGCCGTTCTCGATCCAGAAGCCGGCGGCGCCGCGGCTGTAATCGCCGGTCACGCCGTTGACGCCCGAGCCCATCAGCTCGGTGACGAGGAAGCCGGTGTTGATATCGGAAATCATTTCCTGCGGCGTCACCGACCCCGCTTCGAGATAGAGGTTGGTGGCGCCGGGCGAGGGCGGACCCGAGGTGCCGCGGCTGGCATGGCCGGTGGTCTTCAAGCCGAGTTGGCGGGCCGAGCGCAGGTCGAGCAGCCAGGTCGTCAGCACGCCCTTGTCGATCAGCGCGCGCCGCTGGTTGCGCACGCCTTCGCCATCGAACGGTTTCGAGCGCAGGCCCCGCTGGCGATGCGGGTCGTCGATGATCGAGATATTGGTCGGGAAGATCGTCTTGCCGAGCTTGTCTTTGAGAAAGCTGGTGCCGCGCGCGATGGCGGGGCCGGTGATCGAACCGACGAGATGGCGAATCATGCCGCCCGAAATGCGCGGGTCGAAGATCACGGGAACCTGCTGGGTCGGGACCTTGCGCGCATTGAGGCGCTTCACCGCGCGCTCGCCGGCGCTTTTGCCGATCGCGGCGGGATCGAGGAGATCCTCGGCCCAGACCGCGCTGGTGTAATCGTAATCGCGTTCCATCCCGGTACCGGTGCCGGCGAGCACCGAGGCCGAGACGCTGGAGTTCGTTCCGCCATAGGTTCCGGCAAAGCCGTTCGAGGCAACCAGCGCGACGCTGGAGCGGCCCCAGCTTGCTTCGGCGCCTTCGGAGTTGGTCACGCCCGGCACGGCTCGCGCGGCGTCTTCGGCCGCGCGGGCGCGTTCGATCAGTGTTTCGGCCGATGGTTCTGTCGGGTCGGCGAGGTCGAGGGTCGGAAAATCGCGCGCGATTTCCGACGGGTCGGCGATGCCGCAATAAGGGTCTTCCGGCACCGTTTTCGCCATCGCGATGGCGCGCGTCACCAGTTCGGCGAGCGCGTCCTTGCTCTTGTCGTTCGACGAGACGATCGCTTGGCGCTTGCCGATCAGGACGCGCAGGCCGAGGTCGTAGCCTTCGGCGCGTTCGAGCTTTTCGATCTTGCCGAGGCGTTGCGCGTGGCTGACCGACGCGCCCTCGACCAGGACCGCGTCGGCGGCGTCGGCGCCGGCCTTCTTGGCGGTCGCGATCAGGTCGCCCAGGATCGAGAGGGCATTGTCATCCGGCGGCATGGGGAAATCCTCGAGGAATGATGTCCATCATATAGGGGCTCAGGGTCGAAGCTGCCACACCAGGGTCTCGCGCATCGTGCGGTCCTCGAGGTCGAGCGGCGTCGGCACGTCATAGCGGGCGATCTCGACCAGCCCCTCCTTGGGCAAATAGGTGCGGCCGGGATCGCCGAGCAGGACGGTGGCGCCGCCTTGCGCCAGTTCGCGCAGCCACGCAGTAAGCCTCTCTGCCAAAGGCCGCTCGTAACACATGTCGCCGACCAGGATGATCGAGGCTGCGCAGGGCGCGCCGATGATGTCGCCGTTTTCGACCGCGACGACGACCGCGTTCGCTTCGGCGTTCAAGGCGATGGCGGCGACGGCGAATCCGTCGATCTCGGCGGCGGTCGCGTGCGACGCACTGGATTTCATCGCGGCGATGGCCAGCAAGCCCGATCCCGCGCCGAAATCGAGCACGGTTTTCCCGCGCACCAATTCGGGATGATCGAGGATGTGGCGCGCCAGCGCCTGGCCGCCGGCCCAGGCGAAGGCCCAATAAGGCGGCGGCAATTGCGATCGTTCGAGGCTCGCCTCGGTGGCATGCCAGAGCGGTGTGACCTCGGTGGCGAGATACAACTCGATTTCGGGAACCAGCGGCGGACACGCGCGCGCGGTGTTGGCGCGCACGAACGCGCTTTCAGACGACATGCGCGACGATCGTGCCGAGAAACACAATCCACCCGGTCCAGCGGTTGGAGCGGAACTTCGCGCCGCAATCGGCGGGACTCGAAAGATCGACCATGGCCGCCTGCCAGAAGAGCTGCAGCGCGGCGAGGAGTAGCGCGATGCGAAAGGGCAGGCCGAGGCCCGCGGCTTCGCCCGAGGCGGCCCAGAGCACCAGAGCGACGACATAGAAAAGAAAAAGGAACGGCCGCGTGCGCGACCCGAGCGCCAGCGCTGAGGATTTGATCCCGATCATCGCGTCGTCGTCTTTGTCCTGATGCGCATAGATCGTGTCATAGCCGAGCGTCCACGCGATGCCGCCGAGATAGAGCAGCACCGGCGGCCACGGCAGATCGCCGCGCACCGCTGCCCATCCCATCAGCGCGCCCCAGTTGAAATTGAGCCCGAGAAAGAACTGCGGCCAATAGGTGATGCGCTTCATGAACGGATAAGTCGCGATCAGGACGATCACGAGGAACCCGAGGGTGATCGCCAAACGGTCGAGCGAGACGAGGATCAGCGCGCCGATCGCGAGCTGCGCCACCATGAACAGGACCGCGCGCCAGACCGACACCGCCCCGGACGGGATCGGCCGCGATGCGGTGCGCTCGACCCGCCCGTCGAAATCGCGATCGACGATGTCGTTGAAGGTGCAGCCGGCGCCGCGCATCACCACCGCGCCGACGCCGAAGAGGAGAATCATTCCCCAGTTCGGCCAGGTCGGTCCTGCCAGCGCGATCCCCCACCAGCACGGAAAGAGCAGCAGCCACGTCCCGATCGGCCGGTCGAGCCGCGCCAACCGGAAATACGGCCGCCAGAACGCCGGCGCGAGGCGGTCGACCCAGTCGCCCGGACGGATATCGTTGGTTTCGGAGGAAGGCATCGGCGGCGAGTCTGGCCCCGCGCCGTGCTAAGCTCAAGCGCGATGGCCTTGAAGATTCAAACCCGCCTTTTTGTCGATGCCGCTCTCGTCGCGGGCGAGGTGCTCGAGCTGTCGGCGGATCAGACGCATTACCTGAAATCGGTCATGCGGCTCGATCCGGCCGACCGCATTGCGCTGTTCAACGGCAGGGATGGCGAGTTCGCGGCAAGGATCGAGCGGTTCGCGCGCCACGCGGCGACCGTCACGATCGAAACGCAGACGCGGCCGCAAGATGCGCCGTGCGATCTCTGGCTGCTCTTTGCGCCGATCAAGCGGGCGCGCATCGACTTTCTCGTCGAGAAGGCGACCGAGCTTGGGGCGAGCGCGCTCTATCCGGTGATGACGCGTCATACGATGGTCGAGCGGGTCAATCTCGACCGTCTGTTGGCCAATGCGATCGAGGCGGCCGAGCAGAGCGAACGTTTGTCCGTGCCCACGATCCATGCGCCTCAGGACCTCGCGCGCCTGCTCGCGTCGTGGGATTCGTCGCGTCAGTTGATGCTGTGCGACGAATCGGGCACCGCGCCGCCCGCCGCCGCGGCCCTGGCATCGCGGGCACGCGGACCTTGGGCCGTGCTGGTCGGGCCGGAGGGCGGCTTTGCCGAAGATGAGCTTGACGCCCTTCGGAAACTCCCCTTTGTTTGCCCGGTCAGTTTAGGCCCGCGCGTGCTGCGCGCTGATACCGCGGCAATCGCGGGCCTTGCCGTGTTGCAAGCGCTTCTGGGCGATGGCAGCGCGGCCCGGCCATAAGGGGCTGGCCACAAAGGGTTCTGGAGTTTCGGGTCTTTCATGTCAGCACCATCGCATTCCGGTGGCGCACCGATCACCGACAAGCGGCAACTGATCGAGTACCTCGCCGAGGGCTCGAAGCCGGCCAGTGATTGGCGCATCGGAACAGAGCACGAGAAGTTCATTTTCCGCCGCGAGGATCTGCGGCCGGTCGACTATGCCGGCGAACGCGGCATCGGCGCGATCCTGCAAGGCTTGAAGCGCTTCGGCTGGGAAGACGTGCTCGACGGCGACACGCTGGTGGGTCTCACCTATCAGGGCGGCGCGATCTCCTTGGAGCCGGGCGGCCAGTTCGAACTGTCCGGCGCGCCGGTCGAAAACCTGCATCAGACCTGCGCCGAACTGCACACCCATCTGCGCCAGATGCGCGAGGTGCTCGGCGAACTCGATCTCGGCATGCTGGGCCTCGGCTTCCTGCCGAAATGGAAGCGCGAGGACTGTTTCTGGATGCCCAAGCGCCGTTATGCGGTGATGCAGCGTTACATGCCGACCAAGGGCAAACTCGGCGTCGACATGATGCTGCGCACCTGCACCGTGCAGGTCAATCTCGACTTCGCCGACGAAGCCGACATGGTGCTGAAATCGCGCGTCAGTCTCGCGTTGCAGCCTTTGGCCGTCGCGCTCTTCGCCAATTCGCCGTTCATCGAGGGCAAGCCCTCGGGGTTTTTGAGCTATCGCAGCCAGGTCTGGACCGATGTCGATCCCGACCGCTCGGGTATGCTGCCTTTCGTGTTCGACGAAGGCTTCGGCTTCGAGCGCTATGTCGATTACATGCTCGATGTGCCGATGTATTTCGTCTATCGCGACGGGCAATACGTCGATGTCGCCGGCCAATCCTTCCGCGACTTCATGGTGGGCAAGCTTCCGGGTCTCCCCGGTGCGGTGCCGACGATGAGCGACTGGTCCGATCATCTGACCACCGTGTTCCCCGAAATCCGCATCAAGAAATATATCGAGATGCGCGGCGCCGATGGCGGCCCGTGGCGCAATCTCTGCGCGCTGCCGGCCTTCTGGACCGGGATTTTCTACGACCGGCAATCGCTCGACGCGGCGTGGGACCTGGTCGCCGACTGGACCGCGCACGAGCGCGAGCAACTGCGCCAGACGGTGCCGCGCCTCGGCCTGATGGCGCCGTTCCGCGGCAAGCCGCTCAAAGACCTCGCGGTCAAAGTGCTCGAACTCTCAAGCGCCGGGCTGCGCCGTCGCGCCCGGCTCAACGGCGAGGCGCAGGATGAAACCCTGTTCCTCCAGACGCTCATCGAGTCGGCCTATTCCGGAAAAACCCCGGCGGAAAAACTCCTCGACGAATATGCCACACGCTGGCGCGGCACGGTCGACCCGGTTTACGTCGAGGATGCGTATTAGGCATGGGTTTGCGACTGCTCGAAGATCAGGAAACGAAACGGGCGGCCTTGCAGGCGGCACTCGTCGAAGGCGAGACGAGCGGCGCGGCGACACCGTTCGATTTCGAAGCCTTCGTGGCCCGCAAGCGCGGGGCGAATAAGCCCGGTCGGCGAATTCGACTGTCCTGAGGCCCCGCGCCCAGCGCGACTCCCTCACTGTCATGGCCGGGCTTGACCCGGCCATCCACGACTTTCTTCCAGCGGGCGCAAGGCGTGGATGCCCGGCACAAGGCCGGGTATGACGGATAGATCCGAAGCGATGGCCGTTTCGTAAGGAATATCCTTAATCAGTATTTGCTGAGGAAGGATATTCCTTACCTTGATTCAGCCTATTGATTTGCTAGTCTGATTTTTGACCAGCGCTGGGGGCCGATTGTGCCCGGCGCCTGTCCTGACAGCGACATCCAGCGCGAATTGTGCCACGCGGTCGATGCGACTTCGACCTTGAGCTTGCCGCCAAGTGGTGGTCCCGATAGTCCCAGCGCGGCCCACGGGATCATTGCCTCGGCGACGATGCGGGGCTGGTCGGCGCCGAAATAGGCGACCTTGGAACCAGGTACGGCGGCGCAGTCGTTGTGGTCGAGCGATCCGGCGCAGAGCTTCGGCTCCATCGGCGGATAGTCGCGGGTCTTGCCCTTGGGCGGGATGAAATAGAGGGTGAAGCGCTTCGGTCCCGCGCCGGCATCGACGTCCAGTTCGACACGATACGATTCGCTGAGTGGAAACGCGCCGTCATAGCTCAGGAGGTCGAGGTCGTAATAATCCTGGCCGATGCTGGCGAGTTGCAGACCCTGGTCGCTCCATGAGAGGTACGCCTCACCGAACGCGACCTCGCCTTTCGACGGGATCATCGGCGGCAGCAGGGATCGCGGCTTCGGCCAATCGGCGAGCGACTCTTTCGTCCAGTCGATCGTGGCTTTCGGGATCGTGATGCCGCTACGCGACATGGCGGGTGGGATCGTCGATTGCGCGTGGATCGCGGGTAGCGCGCGATTGGTCGCGCTCAAGGCGGCAACCACGTCCTCGTAAGGCCGGTCGGCGATATCGACGAGGCCGAAATTATAATCCTCGCTGTCCTGCCGACCGCCGACGGGATAGTCGTAATACTGGAACCAGTCGAGGCCGACGGCTTCGGGGATCGCGGCGAAGTTGCGCGCGGCGGCGGCGGCGCCCGAGGCGCGCTCGGCCTGCGTGTCGACCGTCATGAGATGGCCGTTGTTGCGATTGCCGGTGCGGTTCTCGCGCGCGGCGAAAAACCATTCCGAGATCAGCAATGGCTTGTCGCCGCTGAGCCTGCGCAGCCCGTCAAAAAAATACGGGGCGATCCAGCCTTCGGGGCTGTCGACGTTGTAATTGACCGCCAGCGCATCGACCTGATCGCGCTCGGCGCGAATGGCGCCCGAATCGTAATAGATCGGCAGCCGGTCGCCGAAATAGAGCGCTTGCGGGTCGGCGGCTTTGATCGCCGCGCGCGCGACCTGGTAATAGCGCGCCGCGACGATGCCGCCCCATTGCCGCACGATGCGAATGCCATGGCCGCCGACGCGCAGCTTGGTCGGCTTTTGCGCGGCCGATAGTGCGTTCCATGACGCAATGCCCTCGGGTGGCACGAAGTCGCGTGTGAAGGCTCGCCAGTCGTTGCGATAGGTCTGGCGCAGCAGCGCGAGCAACCGTTGTTTCGTAAAGCTCGTCGCCGCTTGTTGCGAATAGAAAACGAACATCGCGCCGTCCCACCAGCCGACCTCGTTGTCGGAGAAATAGCCGATGCGGTAAGGGGAATCGCGATAAGGCGCGGTCAGGGTCTTCGCCAGATCCATCATCCGCGCTTCCGCCGCCGGGTCGAACGGATCGTACCAGTGAAACTTCGCGAGCCGCCCCAGTTCGAGATTGATGACGGTGGGCAGTTTCAGTTGATCGGGCGTTAGCGACCACGCGCCCGCCGAATTGAATCCCCATTCGGCGAGGCGCTGCTTGGTCGCATCGACCCAGGCCTCGAGCGTCGGCGCGTGGTCGTGCCAATCGTAATGCGGGCGGTCGCGCGGTCCGCCATTGCCGGCGTCGAGCACGTTGACGCCCATCGCGAAGAAATTATCGCCGCAGGGCGTGGCGAGGATGCTCGTCGCGTTCTCGCGTTTGACCGTCCAGCGTGTGTTCGTGATGCTGGTGAGATCGCAGGCAAGGGCAGGCGACGCGGCGCTCAGGGCGAGCAGCGCAAGCGCCGCCCGCCGGTAAAAATTCATTTCATCCTGCCGTGCCGCCGACCGTCACGCCGTCCATCCGCAGGGTCGGCTGGCCGACGCCGACCGGCACGCCCTGGCCGTCCTTGCCGCAGGTGCCGATGCCGCCGTCGAGTTCCATGTCGTTGCCGATCATGCTGATCTTCATCATCGCGTCCGGGCCGTTGCCGATCAGGGTCGCGCCCTTGACCGGCTTGCCGACCTTGCCGTCCTCGATCATGTAGGCCTCGGAGGCCGAGAAGACGAACTTGCCCGAGGTGATGTCGACCTGGCCGCCGCCGAAATTGACCGCGTAGAGGCCGCGCTTCACCGATTGCAGGATCTCGCGCGGGTCCTTGTCGCCGCCCAGCATGAAGGTGTTGGTCATGCGCGGGATCGGCGCATAGGCAAAGCCCTGGCGTCGCCCGTTGCCGGTCGGCTGCATGCCCATGAGGCGGGCGTTGAGCCGGTCCTGCATATAACCCTTGAGGATGCCATCCTCGATCAGAACGGTGCGCGACGTCGGCGTGCCTTCGTCGTCGACGGTGAGCGAGCCGCGGCGATGGTCGATCGTGCCGTCATCGACCACGGTGACACCGGGGCTGGCGACGCGTTGGCCGATCAGGCCGGAGAAAGCCGAGGTCTTCTTGCGGTTGAAATCGCCTTCGAGCCCGTGGCCGACCGCTTCGTGCAGCATGACGCCGGGCCAGCCGGGTCCGAGCACGACGGTCATCTCGCCGGCCGGTGCGGCGACCGCGTCGAGATTGACCAATGCCTGGCGCAAAGCCTCGTCGACTTCGCCCTTCCAGGTCGCGGGATCGAAGAAGCGCGCGTAATCGACCCGGCCACCGGTGCCGGAATTGCCGCTTTCCATGCGGTCGCCGTCAGCCGCGACGATGTTGACGTTGAGGCGCACCAGCGGGCGGATGTCGTCGACCCGGGTCCCGTCGGCGCGGATGATTTGCACCGCCTGCCACACGCCGCTGATCGAGGCCGCGACCTGGCGCACGCGGCTGTCCTTCGAACGCGCGTATGCGTCGATCTCGGCCAGCAGCTTGGTCTTTTCCTCGAACGGCACCTTCACCAATGGGTTGGCGTCGGTATAGAGCTGGCGGTTGGTGCCGGGCGGGGGGGCTGCGATGGTCCCGCCATGGCCGCTTTTGACCGCGCGCACGGTGGCACCGGCGCGCTTGATCGCTTCCTCGCTCAATTCCGAAGCATGGGCATAGCCGCAGCTTTCGTCGCTGAGGCCGCGCAACCCGAAGCCCTGCGCCGTGTCGAACGACGCCGATTTGATCCGTCCGTCGTCGAGGGCGAGGCTCTCGGACTGCGCGTATTCGAGGAAGAGTTCGCCGTCGTCCATGCCGTTGAGCGACTCGGCGACCAGCTTTTCGACGCGGGCGCGGTCCATGCCGGTCTTGCCGAAAAACAGCTCGTCGGTCAGGGCGGTGTTGGCCATGTATCAATTCTCCCGGTTGCAGGCTTCTTGCCACGAAGCCGGGGGCGGTGCCAGCCCCGTTCTCCGATTATATGGGGAGCGCCGGCGCGAGCGTCACCGGAGAAAGATCACGCTTTGCCGGTCTCCGCGCTCCGGTCGATCGCCTCGGCCCGGCCGTCGAGATCGGCGGCCAGCGTGTTGAATTTCTCCCAGGTGTCGTGATCCGGCGCCAGGGCAGCGGCTTCCCGGCACAACTTCGCCATCCGACGCAAATTGTCCGCGTTGGGTCGATCAACGACCATTCGCGGCGCCTTTCGGCGTCGCCAGAATCTCGCTCACGGTTTGGTCGAGGTCCGTCGCTTGAAAAGGCGTACTGGTAAAATTGAAATGGCCGCCGACCAGGAGCTCCATGCTGGCAGGATGGCCTGACAAAAGCAGGACCGGAACCCCGATGGAGCGCGCATAGACGCCCAAGGGTCGTCCCAGATCACCGGCGAGGAACTCGTCGCTGATCAGCAAATCCACCGCGCCGGCCTTGATCACGGCACGGGCTTCGCTGCTGCTTCTGGCGGTGCTGACGCGATAGCCCAGTTCGTCGAGGAGACCGGGCACGGTCGCCAGGACGTCGGGGTTGTTGTCGACCACGAGGATATGCTGAAACTTCGCCGGCATGCGGGCCCCCGTCTGTTTGATCTCAGGCGGGAGCGCGGCCAACCGATTTGTCGGCCTTGCAACTCTCTCAGCCGTCAGCGCCTGGCACAGCCTTGCTGACGATGGTGGGATTCTATTCCACAATCGCCGCCGCGTATACCGCGACTCGGTAACGCTATCCTCCACCGTCCAAGCGCCTATAGTTCGTCGGAGAAAGCGTCTCGCGCGTCGATGCGCGGGGCGACAGGGGAGTGGTCTTCGAGATGCCCGACTCCGGGTTACCCAAGTCCGCGCCTGCATCGCCGTGGTGGCACCTCTATCTGCCGAAAACCTACACGGTGCTGAAGGAAGGCTATAGCCGGCGCGATTTCCGCGATGACGCGGTCGCGGCGCTGACCGTCGCGATCGTCGCCATTCCGCTGTCGATGGCGCTCGCCATCGCCTCGGGCGCCACGCCCGACAAGGGGCTCATCACGGTCGTCGTCGCCGGCTTGCTGATCTCGCTTCTGGGCGGCAACCGCTATCAGGTCGGCGGACCGGCCGGCGCCTTCGTGGTCATCGTCTTCGGCATCATCCAGATCCATGGCTATGACGGGCTGGTGCTGGCCACCTTGATGGCCGGCGTGATCATGATGGCGGCCGGTTTCGCCCGGCTCGGCACCTGGATCAAATACATTCCGCAGCCGGTGATCACCGGGTTTACCGCGGGCATCGCGCTGATCATCTTTTCGAGCCAGATCGGCGATCTGTTCGGCCTGACGGTGAAGACGCCGGGCAATGTCGTCGGCGAATGGCGGGCCTATTGGGACGCGCGTGGCACGTTCACCCCCGCCGCGCTTTACGTCGCCGGTGGTTCGCTCGCCACGATCGTGCTCCTGCGCGTCTGGCTCCCGAAGCTTCCTGGGTTTCTGATCGCGGTGATCGGTGCATCGCTGGTCGCCTGGGCGTTGAAACTGCCGGTCGCCACCATCGGCACGGCATTCGGCGGCATCCCGGATACGCTGCCCGCGCCGCACTGGCCCTCGATCAGTATCGCGCGGATCGGCGAGTTATTGCCCAGCGCGATCATCATCGCGTTCCTCTCCGGGCTCGAATCGCTGCTTTGCGCGGTGGTCGCCGACGGCATGACCGGGCGGCGCCATCGCTCGAATTGCGAATTGGTGGCGCAGGGCATCGGGAATTTCGCCTCGGCGCTGTTCGGCGGCCTGCCCGCGACGGGCACGGTCGCGCGCACCGCGACCAACATCCGCGCCGGCGCCAAATCGCCTTTGTCCGGCATCATGCACGCGCTCATCGTGCTGGCCTGCATGATGGCCTTCGCGCCGCTCGCCTCCTACATCCCGCTGTCGAGTCTCGCGGCCGTCCTCGTCATCGTCGCGTGGAACATGAGCGAGCGCGACAAGTTTCGCATGCTGCTGCGCGGGCCACGCGGCGACGCGCTGATCCTCGTCGTCACCTTCGGCCTCACGGTGTTCGTCGACCTGCCGACCGCGGTCGAAACTGGCGTGGTGCTGGGCGCGATCCTCTTCATGCACCGCATGGCCCAGAGCGTCGAGATGCAGACAGGCTTCGGCCTCGCCGATCGCGAGGTCGACGATCTGCGCGAGCCGGAAGGCGCCAGCCAGCAAACCATCCTGCCGCCGGGCGTCGCCGCGTTCCAGGTGCGCGGGCCGCTGTTCTTCGGCGTCGCCGCGCAATTCATCGACGCGCTCAATCTCATTCAGCCGCCGCCGAAAATCTTCATCCTGCGCCTCGGGCTCGTGCCGATGATCGACGCGAGCGGCGCGGTCGCGCTCGAGGAATTCGTCCATCGCTGCGACAAACAGGGCACCAAAGTCGTATTGTCGGGTGCTCGGCCGGCGCTGATGAAAATCCTGGGCGAGATGGAAATGAGCCGCCGCATCGCCGGCGTCAGCTTTGCCGAAAACTTCCCCGCCGCGCTGGATACCGCCCGCGCGTTGTTGCCGGCGGCCTGAGTCGATATTCGCCCCCGGCGGGCGGGTTTTTCGATAAACTCCTCTCAACAAGTCGACTGGGGGAGGAACCGGATGTTCAAACAAGGTGCCGCCGCATTCATCGCCGTTATCGCCAGTATCGGGTTTGGTTCTGCGCAGGCCGATCCGCTCGTCATCCGCGCCGATTGGAACATCACGCCGGGGCAGTTCGCGCCGCTCATTCCGGGCGTCATGCAATACGCGCCGAACGTCTTTCGCCATTACGGCAAATCCTACATCGTCGAACCGCTGAAGATGCAGGGCGGCGGCGCCACCCTGACCGCGCTGGCGGTCGACGGCACCGATCTCAGCACGCTCAGCCCGCAAGCGCTGGTCCTGGGCGTCGTCAACGCCAAGCTCGACCTGCGCGTGATTGGGCAACAGATTTCGACCGAGGTCCCCGGCTATCTCCAGACCTATTTCTGGGTCCGCGCCAACGAGATCAAGCAGGTCGAAGACCTCAAAGGCAAAGTCATCGGCGTCAGCGCGCGCGGCTCCAACGTCGATTCTGCCGCGCACATGGTGATGGCGAAACACAATCTGACCGAGCCGAAGGATTTTCAGGTGCTGGAGATCGGCTTTCCGACCCAGCTTCCGGCGCTGATCGACAAACGCCTCGATGCGGCCGTCCTGGTGCCGCCGTTTCATCTGCGCGCGCGCAACAATCCCGATCTGAAACCGATCTTCAGCGTCGGCGACGCGTTCGGCCCGGTCGAAACCCTGATGTGGATGGCCAAGGCCGATTACGTCGCGAAGAACCGCGCGGCCCTGGTGGATTTCCTCGAAGACAATATCCGCATGCGGCGCTGGATGTTCGACCCCAAAACGCGGCCGGACGCGATCAAACAGCTCTCGGACTTCACCAAGATCCCGGTCGAAGGCTTCACCGAATGGGTCTACACGACCGGCGATTACTATTACGAGCCGCATGCGCTGGTCGATGTCGACCGGCTGCAGAAGAACATCGACACGATGAAAGCGGTCGACATCGTCCCCGCCGCGATCAAGGTCGCGCCCTATGTCGATATGTCGCTGGCGAAGGAAGCGGTGGCGCGGGTGACGGACTAGGGGCGCGATCGGTGATCTGAATCGTCCGCTTTTTTGAATCGTCACCCCCGCGAAAACGGGGGTCCAGACCGCAGACTGGATGCCCAGTCCCGAGCCTGTCGAAGGACGCGGGGCATGACGAAGAGAAAACGGCGTGATTCCGGGGTATTCTAACGCCCATCCGGCCTGACGTATTGACAATGTACATACATAACGTGTATACATTGCCGATACGTCATTGAACGACCGAAGCCGGAACCCGCGATGAAAGAAACGCCGCATCCCTTCATGGCCGCATCGCCCCGGCGGCGCGATGCGCAACGTCCGGAACTGCGTAGCGTCTCGATCAATCTGCGCGCGACCGAATCGTGGCGCGCGCTGATCGATCATGCGGCCTCGATGTCGGAAAAAACGCGCTCCGAATTCATCATCGACGCGACCCGCCGCCAGGCCGAGGAAGTCCTGCTCGACCGAAGCCTCTTCGTGCTCGACGACAAACGCTATCGCGACTTCGTCGCCATTCTCGACGAACCGCCGATGCCGACCGACGCGCTGAAAAAACTGATGCGCCGCAAGGCTCCGTGGCCGACGAAATAACGTCGCCGGCCGGCGGACCGCTGCGCCCGCCCGCGCCGATCACCGCCGCGCACGACCTCGTTCAATTCTCGTGCGCCGAAGAATCGCTGAACGACTGGCTGAAACGCCGCGCGTTGCGAAACGAGGGCAACACGTCGCGTACCTATGTCGTGGCGCAAGGCAATCGCGTGGTAGGCTATTACACGCTGGCGGCGGGTTCGGTGATGCGCGCGGCGCTGCCGCGTGCGATGCGGCACGACACGCCCGAACAAATCCCCGTCGTCATTCTCGCGCGCCTCGCGACCGACCGGCGCTTTGAGCGCCGGGGCGTCGGCGCTGGCATGCTGCAGGAAGCGATCACGCGCCTCCTGACGGCCTCGGTCGAAATCGGCGTCCGCGCGCTGATCGTCCACGCGCTCGACGATGCGGCGGCAGAATTCTATCGCCGGTTTGGGTTTGTTTCGTCGCCGATCGACGAGCGGACGTTGGTGCTGCCGGTCGAAACGGCAAGACGGGCGTTGGTGGAGGAGTGAGGGGCGGGGGTTAGATTAGTATTGTGTCCCCGGAACTCGCGCCAAGTACTAGATCGTGGCCCCACGGCGCTTCCGACAACCAGACGAACCTCAAAACGGCTCTCTGCCATCGGCCCACCTGAAGTTGAAGGTCGTCAATGTGATGGGTCCGTAAATTCGATCGTTTTAGACAAGTCAGTTTCCACCAACTTCGTCAACGAGTGGAGCGCAACCTTCTCAAGGCTTCGCGCTGGAACCACTGCCAGTGCGCCGTATGTCGAACCTTCGTTGGTGAAGTCGAACCAGACCGCACGGTGCGTTTGTTTGTTTGGTTTTTCGACCCGAACTGCTGTTACCTCAGAGAAGCGAATGGCTTCTCCCATAGACTTCCACCGCCGCGAACCACCAATTGAGGGACCTGAACGGTGGGTTATACTGAAGTGGATAAATGCAAGGAGTTGCTTGGTTCGATCGATGATGAGTTCGCTGTCACCCAGCACAATAACTTCGTCAAACGAGAAACCGGACCGGCTAAGTCTCTCGCGCCAGTGTTGTCGTTGCTTGGTCTGATTTCTCAGGTAAAGAACAATGAGAACAGCGGCCACGATGAAAAATAGGATTGCCAGCATTTTTTTCTCACCGCTGCTGTGCCGCAAATATGAATTCGATGCTTGGATCTACGACGATTGCGTAATTACGAAAGTGATCTCGCACCGATCATTGAAAACATAACAGCTAATCCGCCTTTCCACGCATAGTCCATCGCGTCGATTGCACGACGTTGCGTTTCGGTGGGATCAGCCCAGAGATAAGCCGCAGTGAAGATTGCGATCCCAGCAAATGTGGTGATCGCAAAAACAGCGACGAATACCATGGTGAAGGATATTTTTGGTCGTTGCATGGAACCTCTGTCCAAAGCTTTCGCTTTGAAAGTTGAAGGTTCCTCTGCAACGCTAAACCCGGATTAACGAGCGGAGGTACGAATTAAAGTCAGCTGGTAGTTACTAAGCGGCTGTTGGTTCTGTTTGCTGCCGGGTAGATCACGTCTCGGCGTTTGGATAGCGGAGACCTGAACAGCAATGTGGTTGTGATGCTCTGCGGGGCATTATCACCCGCTGTAGCTCCAATGTCGGTATTTACACCGCTTGCGTCAAGTAGGGTTTTCTAACTCATCGTCCGAACGGTAATCATCACCCGGCCTTTTTCCTGCATTGCAGGCAGCGCAGAGGCGCAGGCCAAGGACGTCCAATTCGGCTGCACACGGGGGGAACGCAGGCCATTGTCGTCGTACATGTTTTGTTCTAATTTGGTACGGAGCGACAGGCAGAGGCAAGAGACGATCAATGGTTACGCACAAATATCGGTGTCCGAGTTGCAACGGTACGAACCTGGCTCCTGTCGGGCGCGATCCGAGGAACAAAAGCCCGACCGCAAAGAACACGGATCAGATTGTATATCAGTGTGGCGATTGCACCCGGAAAGTCGGCGAACTCACGCTTGAGCGTGAAAGGCGCAAGGCGGCTTTACAGGACTAGCTATCAATGAATTTGAGAATGCCGAGCAAACAATCGGGACAGAGGCGCGATGAACGAGCGATTGCCAGTTGAAGGGGAGACCGATCCCAAGCCGTATCGGCTTTTTCGCGCGAAAGATGGGTCAGCCATTGGTGACCCGGTTGAGCAATTTGCGACGTTGGAGGACGCGAAGGCGTATCGTCGTCGGGGAGATTGGCACTACGTCCTTCGTGTCGGCTCGACGAAAATCTCGGACTAAGGCTCAACATCTAGCCAGTAGCTAAACTATCGATCGCTGTTAGTGATGACCGTTTTGCACGATACCCGCGATGATGAGAAAGAGCGCTAGGGCCACAAAGCCAACCAAACCGAAGACGAAGCGAAAGAAAGGGCTTTTGGCCAAGTCACGAATAAGTTCAATTGCAAGCCAACCGACTATTCCAACTATGCCAATGCCGATTAAAGCCAGCATGAACACGCCGGTCGCAATTAGCCCACTACCGCCGTTCATTTTCTCCCCCCGATCAGAATGGCAATCGGCCTAACACGCGGCCCGAACAGTCGATGAAAGCACGAAGTTGCACAAACTCTACACGCAGAAAAACGCCCCTTTTTCCTCCTTTCCGACCAAGGGTTTAAGCCCGCTGGCGTAATGCGGCATAAAGTCGCAATGATGCGGTTGGCATCGTGCCCTTGCGAGGGCTATTAGGATGGCAGGGCAAAGGCTTCGGGCGCGGAGCCGGTTTTGCCGTTGGTGGGACGAGGGGCTCGAACGCATGCGATTCATTCGTGACGTGAAATCTCGGGCCCTCGCGGCCTATGGCGCGGTCTCGGCGCTGGCCGCTCTGGTCATGATGGGGCCGGCCTGGGCCCAGCAGGAGGCCGAGCGCAAGGATTGGCAGTTCGGGATGGTGCCCGGCGCCACGCCGGTGCGCGACCGGATCGATGCCTTCCACAACGAACTCCTGATCATCATCACCCTGATTACGATCTTCGTCATGGTGCTGCTGATCTACGCGATGTGGCGCTTCAACGCGAAGAAGCATCCGGTGCCGACGAAAACCACGCACAACACGCTGCTCGAGGTGCTGTGGACGACGATCCCGGTCATCATCCTCGTCGCGATCGCGATCCCGTCCTTCAAGCTGCTCTATTTCGAAGATCGCACCCAGCATGCCGACATGACCCTCAAGGTCACGGGGCATCAGTGGTACTGGTCCTACGAATACCCGGACAATGGCGGCTTCGCCTTCGACGCCAACATGATCCCCGACGACAAGGCCGCCGCCGCCGGCGAACCGCGCCTGCTCGGGACCGACAACCCGGTGGTGCTGCCGGTCGGCGCGGTGGTCCGCATCCTCATTTCCGGCACCGACGTGATCCATAGCTGGTATCTGCCCGCTGCCGCGGTGCAGGAATACGCGGTGGTCGGCCACACCAACGAAAGCTGGATGCAGTTCGAGCGCGAAGGCACGTTCTACGGCCAGTGCAACCAGATCTGCGGCGTGAACCATCCGTTCATGCCGATCGAGGTCAAGGTCGTCTCGAAGCAGAAATTCGACGCCTGGGTGGCGGACGCGAAGAAGAAATTCGCGCAAAACCCGGCCGATCCGTCCGCGCTGCGTCTTGCAGCCGCGGCGCAGTAGTCGACGTACCAACAGCGCTTAACGCCCGTTCGCAAGGAACCAGCGATGTCCGATACCCCCCACGGCCACGATCATGCGCACGATCACGCCCACGGCCATGATCACGGTCACGATCATTCCCATGGCGGTCACGATCACGCACACGAGGTGCATCTGACGTTTGCCCAACGGTGGCTGTTCTCGACCAACCACAAGGATATCGGCACGCTCTACATCATCTTCGCGATCACCGCCGGATTGATCGGCGGGTTCTTTTCGATCCTGATCCGCGCCGACCTGATGGTCCCGGGCGACCCGCTCTTCGGCAACAACCATCAGCTCTATAACGTCATCATCACCGCGCACGGCCTGATCATGGTGTTCTTCCTGGTGATGCCCGCGCTGATCGGCGGCTTCGGCAACTGGTTCGTGCCGCTGATGATCGGCGCGCCCGACATGGCCTTCCCGCGCATGAACAATATTAGTTTTTGGTTGTTGGTTCCGGCCTTCGCGCTGCTGGTCGGCTCGGCCTTCGTCGGCGACGGCGCGGGCGTGGGCTGGACGGTCTATCCGCCGCTTTCCTCGAAGATCGGCCATCCCGGTCCCTCGGTCGACATGGCGATCTTCTCGCTCCATCTCGCCGGCGCCTCGTCGATCATGGGCGCGATCAATTTCATCACCACGATCTTCAACATGCGCGCGCCGGGCATGACGCTGCACAAGATGCCGCTCTTCGTGTGGTCGATCCTCGTGACCGCGTTCCTGCTGCTCCTGTCGCTGCCGGTGCTGGCGGGCGCCATCACCATGCTGCTGACCGACCGCAATTTCGGCACCACGTTCTTCGACCCGGCCGGCGGCGGCGATCCGCTGCTGTTCCTCAACCTGTTCTGGTTCTTCGGCCACCCCGAAGTTTACATCATGATTTTGCCGGCCTTCGGCATCATCAGCCAGGTGATCTCGACCTTCTCGAAGAAGCCGATCTTCGGCTATCTCGGCATGTGCTACGCGATGGTCTCGATCGGCGTGATCGGCTTCGTCGTCTGGGCCCATCACATGTACACGACCGGCATCAGCGTCGACACCCAGGCCTATTTCACCGCGGCGACGATGGTCATCGCGGTGCCGACCGGCATCAAGATCTTCTCGTGGGTCGCGACGATGTGGGACGGCTCGATCGAGTTCAAGACGCCGATGCTGTGGGCGATCGGGTTCCTGTTCCTGTTCACCGTCGGCGGCGTCACCGGCGTGGTGCTCTCGAATGCCGGCGTCGATCACTACATGCACAACACCTATTACGTGGTGGCGCATTTCCACTACGTGCTATCGCTCGGCGCGGTGTTCGGCCTGTTCTGCGGGTTCTATTACTGGATCGGCAAGATGTCGGGCCGGCAATACAACGAGACGCTCGGCCAGATTCATTTCTGGATGACCTTTATCGGCGTCAACCTGACCTTCTTCCCGATGCATTTCCTCGGGCTCGCCGGCATGCCGCGCCGGATCAGCGACTATCCCGACGCTTACGCCGGCTGGAACATGGTTGCCTCGATCGGCTCGTTCATTTCGGGCGCCGCGACGCTCCTGTTCATCTTCATCGTCTTCCACACGATCCTCGCCGGCCGCAAGATCGGCAACAATCCGTGGGGCGAGGGGGCGACGACGCTCGAATGGACCTTGCCCTCGCCGCCGGCGTTCCACAGCTTCGACGAGCTGCCGGTCATCGCCGACCAGCATGGCCACTGAGCGAGGGCGGATAACCCCGTGACCGATCTTTCCGCCGGTTTGGCACCGCTTCGCGCTGCGCCCGCTCGTCCGGTGGGAAGCCGCAACGCCAGTGCCGGCGATTTCCTCGCGCTCTTAAAGCCGCGGGTGATGTCGCTCGTCGTGTTCACCGGCTGGGTCGGGCTTTATCTCGCGCCCGGCCATCTCAATCCGATCCTCGGCTTCACCGCGGTGCTGTGCATCGCGATCGCCGCCGGCGCTTCGGGTGCCATCAACATGTGGTACGAGCGCGACATCGACGCGCTGATGGAACGCACGCGCGACCGGCCGCTGCCGGCGGGCCGCATGGATCCCGGCGATGCGCTGGGCTTCGGTGTCGTGCTGGCGATTTCCTCGGTCGTGATGATGTGGTTGGCGCTCAATCTCGCCGCCGCCGCGTTGCTCGCGCTGACGATCTGCTTTTATGTGTTCGTCTATACGATCTGGCTGAAGCGCCGCACGCCGCAGAACATCGTCATCGGCGGCGCCGCGGGCGCCTTTCCGCCGCTGGTCGGCTGGGCCGCCGCGACCGGACAGGTCGGCTTGCCGGCGCTCGCGCTCTTCGCGCTGATCTTCTTCTGGACCCCGCCGCATTTCTGGGCGCTGTCGCTCTATCGCACCGGCGATTACGCCAAGGCCGGCGTGCCGATGCTGCCGGTGGTGGCGGGCGCCGCCGAAACCAAGAAACAGATGCTGCTCTACACCATCGTGCTGTGGCCGGTGGCGCTGGCGCCGACCTTGCTGGGGGTTGCCGGCTGGATCTACGGCGGCTCGGCTTTGGTGCTGTCGGCGTTGTTCACGATCTGCGCGCTGCGCGTGATGCGCGATCCGGGCACGACTGCGGCGAAGCAGATGTTCCAGTTCTCGCTGCTCTATCTTTTCCTGTTGTTCGCGCTCCTGGTCGCCGATCGCGCGCCTGGGCTCCTCGCGACCTTTGCGTCATGAGCGAGATTGTTGCGATGGATGACAGGCAGAAGCGTCAACGCGGCCGCAACCTCGCGCTCCTCGGTGTGCTGGTGGCGGTGGCTGTCCTGCTGTTCTTCGTGACCATGGCGCGACTGGGGGCGATGCAATGACGTCGCCGGCCGGGAAAAAGCGCATCACCGTCGGCGCCATGCTGGCGATCGTCGGCGCGATGACGGTCCTGGTCGCGTTCTCGGTGCCGCTCTACCGGCTCTTTTGCGGCGCCACCGGCTATAACGGCACGACGCAACGCGCGACGGCGGCACCCGCCAACGAAGTCGCCAGCCGCATCGTCACCGTGCGCTTCAATGCGACGGTGTCGCCCGATCTCGCCTGGCAGTTCCGCCCCGTGCAGGTCTCGATGGACGTGCATCCCGGCGAGACCAACGTCGCGCATTTTCGCGCGGTGAATTACAGCCATCAGCCGATGACCGGCACCGCCACCTTCAACGTCACGCCGATGAAGGTGGGCGCCTATTTCGACAAGCTGCAATGCTTCTGCTTCACCGCCCAGCATCTCGAGCCGGGACAGAGCGCCGATCTCGCGGTGCAGTTTTTCGTCGACCCCGATATCGTCACTGATCCGAACACCGCCGACGTCGATACGATCACGCTGAGCTATTCCATGTTCCGCGCCAAGGACGACAGCGAGCCGCTGCGGTCTTCGGCGTTACCGTCCACCCCTTCCGTCAATTAGCCGCCGAGAGCCGAGCATGACAACCGAGCCCGTTGCCGAACACGCCGACTATCACGGTCACAAGCATCCCTATCACCTGGTCGACCCGAGCCCGTGGCCGCTGCTGGGCTCGCTCGCCGCGGGCGCGCTCACCGGCGGCACCGTGTGGTGGATGCATGGCGGCCAGACCTGGGTGATGATCATCGGCCTGCTCGGCGTGCTCGCCATCATGTTCGTGTGGTGGCGCGACGTGATCAACGAGGCCGAGTTCGGCGGCTATCACAATCCGGTCGTGCAGATCGGCATGCGCTTCGGCATGGCGCTGTTCATCGCTTCCGAAGTGATGTTCTTCTCGGCGTTCTTCTGGGCCTATTTCAGCGCCGCGCTCTTCCCGACCGAGGCGATGGGCGGAGTCTGGCCGCCGAAGGGCATTCATCCCTTCGATCCGTTCGAAGTGCCGTTCCTCAACACGCTGATCCTGCTCGCCTCGGGCACCACCGTCACCTGGGCGCATCACGCGCTGCTCGAAGGCAACCGCAAGGGCCTGATCCAGGGCCTGACGGTCACCGTGATCCTCGGCCTCTGCTTCACCTCGCTGCAGGCCTGGGAATATAGCCACGCGCTCTTCGGCTTCACCCAGGGCATGTATCCGTCGACCTTCTACATGGCGACCGGCTTCCACGGCGCGCATGTCATCATCGGCACCACGTTCCTGTTCGTGTGCCTGATCCGCGCGATCAAAGGCCATTTCACCCCGACGCACCATTTCGGCTTCGAGGCGGCGGCTTGGTACTGGCACTTCGTCGACGTGGTGTGGCTGTTCCTCTTCATCTGCATCTACTGGTGGGGCAGTGCCGGCGTTCCCGTCGGCGAATAACGCCTGATGACACAGGCGGATTCGTATCCGCCGGTCTCGCCGCTCGCCGCGGGTCTGCGATGCCGCTGTCCGCGTTGCGGCCGGGGCAAGCTCTATGACGGACTGCTCGATGTTGCCGCGACCTGCTCGGTCTGCGGCCTCGACCTGCGCGCCGAAGATGCCGGCGACGGACCCGCGGTGTTCGTCGTGTTGATCCTCGGCGCTGTCGTGGTCGGCCTCGCGATTCTCGTCGAAGTCGAATTCGAGCCGCCGATGTGGGTGCATCTCGTGTTGTGGACGCCGGTGGTCTTCGGCGGCGCGATCGCCATGCTGCGGCCGCTCAAGGCCTGGCTGATCGCGATGCAGTACCGCCATCATCGCATGGAGCATTCCCGCTGAGCGCGACCGCGCCGCGCCTCTTCTGGCTGACGCTGTGGAGCGGGCTCGCCTTCGTCCTGCTGCTCGGCCTCGGGACCTGGCAGTTGGAGCGCCTCCAGTGGAAAGAAGGCCTGATCGCCCAGCGCAACGCAGCGCTCCACGCAGCACCCGTGCCGGTGCCGGCGACGCTCGACGACGCAACGACGCTTGAGTTCCACCCCGTGCGCGCCACGGGCGTCTTCCTCAACGACCACGAACTTTATCTCAACGCCCAGAACGCGCATGGCGACGCCGGCGTCGACATCGTCACGCCGCTGCGCCTCGACGACGGCCGAACCCTGATGGTCAATCGCGGCTTCGTGCCGACCGCGCGGCAATCCCCCGCGACCCGCGCAATCGGTAATTCCTATGGAAAAGTCGCCGTCACCGGTCTGCTCCGGGTTGTCCAAATTGATCAGCGGAGTTCGTTCACGCCACCCAACGAGCCCGCCCGCAATTCCTGGTTCTTCATCGACCTGCCCGCGATGGCGAAAGCCGCCGGAATCGATACCGTCCTTCCGTTCTATCTCGATGCCGATGCGACGCCGAACGCGGGCGGATTTCCCGTCGGCGGCCAGACCATCACCGACCTCCCGAACGATCATCTCCAATACGCGATCACCTGGTACGCGCTGGCGGCGGCGCTGGTCGCGATCTATATCCGTTTTGCGGTCATGCGCCGCCACGGAGAAAAGCCCTGACCGCCACGCCTTATGTCCAACTCGAAAACCGTTTCCGCCGCCTTGGCACGCTGGGCGAGGCGCTGGCCGTGCTGCATTGGGACATGGCGACCCAGATGCCGGCGGGCGGCGCCGAGGCGCGGTCGGAACAGGTTGCCACGCTGAAACTCGTTTGCCACGAGATCATCGCCGATCCGTCGATGCCGGATCTGCTGTCGGGCGCCGAGGCGCAGAACGATCTCGATCCGTGGCAACGCGCCAATCTCGTCGAAATGCGGCGTTCCTGGCTGCATGCCTCGGCGCTGCCCGGCGATCTGGTCGAGGCGCTGTCGAAGGCGAGTTCGACCTGCGAGATGGTGTGGCGCCAGGCGCGGCCCAACAGCGATTTCGCCGCCGTGCTGCCGGCCTTGCGCGAGCTGCTGACGCTGGTGCAGTGCGTGGCCACCCTCAAGGCCGAACGGCTGGGTGTCTCGCCCTATGACGCGCTGCTCGATCAATACGAGCCGGGCGGCAGCAGCGCGGCGATCGACGCGATTTTCGAGCCCTTCGCGCGCGTCTTGCCGGGGCTGATCGACGACGCGCTCGTGCTTCAGGGGCGCTCGCGCAAACCGGTCGCACCCGAAGGCCCGTTCCCGGTCGAGATCCAGCGCCAGGCCGCGATCAAGCTGATGGAGCGGATCGGCTTCGATTTCGATCACGGCCGGCTCGACATCAGCCTACACCCGTTCTGCGGCGGCACGCCCGACGACGTGCGGATCACCACGCGCTACGACACTGACGATTTTCGCGGCGCGCTGATGGGTGTGCTGCACGAGACCGGCCATGCGCTGTACGAGCGCGGCCTGCCGCTGGCCTGGCGCCGCCAGCCGGTCGGCCATGCGCGCGGCATGAGCCTCCACGAAAGCCAATCGCTGCTGGTCGAGATGCAGGTCTGCCGCTCGCGCGATTTCATGGAATTCGCCGCGCCCATCCTGCGCGACACGTTCGGCCGCCGGGGTCCCGAATGGGATGCCGACAATCTCTACCGCCTCGGGACCCAGGTCGAACGCAGCCTCATCCGCGTCGACGCCGACGAAGTGACCTATCCGGCGCATGTCATCCTGCGCTACCGGCTGGAGCGCGCGTTGCTCGCGGGCGACCTGAAGCTCGAGGACCTGCCCGAGGCCTGGGACGAGGCGATGCACGAACTGGTCGGTATCGTGCCGCCCGACGACCGCCAGGGCTGCCTGCAGGACATTCACTGGTATGACGGCGCGTTCGGCTATTTCCCAACCTATACGCTGGGGGCGATGACGGCGGCGCAACTATTCGATGCGGCCAAACGCGCCGATCCGGCCATCGCGCCGGGCATCGCCAAAGGCGAATTCGCGCCGCTGCTCGGCTGGCTCCGGACCAACGTGCACGGGCAGGCCTCGCGCCATTCGACGGCGGAAATCATTACCGCCGCGACCGGCCGCAAGCTCGACAGCGCCGTGTTCGAGCGCCACTTGCGGGCGCGCTACCTCGCCGCGTAATCTCCCGCTCCCATAAGACTTCGGAGCGCGTCCATGGCCCAATTCGTCCTGATTGCCGAGCTGCAGGTGAAGCCTGAGGCGGTGGCAAAGTTCCTGCCGCTGATCCTCGCCAACGCGCATGCCTCGGTTTCCCATGAGCCGGGCTGCTTCCAGTTCGATGTGACCCAGCAGGAAGACGATCCGACCAAATTCGCGCTCTATGAGGTTTATGCCGATGCGGCCTCTTTCGAGGCTCATGCCAAAGCCCCACATGTGCAGGAATTTTTTGCCGCGGCGAAAGACATGATCGTCGGCCGCGGCACGCGGCGCCAATCCCGGCTCGCGAGTTTCCACAAGCATTGAAGATCGGTTCAGCAACGCTATGAGCGACCAACCAAGCCTGCTTCGGGTGCGGGTTCATGCCATCACCTACGAAGCGCAGGGCATCAATTCCTACGAGTTCCGCCAACCCGACGGCGCCGAGCTGCCGCCTTTCGCGGCGGGCGCGCATATCGACCTGCACATGGCCAACGGGCTGGTGCGCTCCTACTCGCTGTGCAATCCGCAGACCGATCGCCATCGCTATGTCGTCGGCATCCAGAAGGATCGCGCCAGCCGCGGCGGCTCGACCTGGGTGCATAACCGCCTGATGGTCGGCGACTTCATCCAGGTCAGCCATCCGCGCAACAATTTCCCGCTCGCCGAAGACGCCGCTTCGACGCTGCTGGTTGCCGGCGGCATCGGCATCACGCCGCTCTTTTGCATGGTGCAGCGTCTCGTTTCGATCGGGCGCAAATTCCATCTCGTTTACTGCGCGCGCACCCGGCAGGAGGCGGCCTTCCGCGCCGCGCTCGAAACCGTGGCGCTGCCGGCGGGTTCCAAGATCGAGTTCAACTGGGACGGCGAGCCGGGCGGCAAGCTGCTCGATATCGGTGCGGTGGTGAACACCCTCGCGCCGGGGACTCATGTCTATTGCTGTGGCCCCTTGCCGATGCTCGGCGCGTTCGAGACGGCGACGGCGTCGCTGCCGCGCGACAACGTCCATGTCGAATACTTCACCGCCAAGGATGCACCGGCGGCCGAGGGCGGCTTCACCGTGGTGCTGGCCAAGGCCGGCAAGAGCTTTCAGATCGCGCCGGGCAAGACGATTCTCGAGACCCTGCTCGATGCCGGGATTCCGCTCCCGTCGTCCTGCCTCGAAGGCGTGTGCGGTACCTGCGAGACCAAAGTCCTCGAAGGCATCCCCGATCATCGCGACGTGGTACTGACCGAATCCGAGCGCAAGGCCAACAAGACGATGATGATCTGCTGCTCGGGCTGCAAGGGCGACAAGCTCGTCCTCGACATCTGAATCGGGGCGGCGATTGAAGTCGCCGGTCCGCTTCCCATATCTACTGCGGCGTTTGGCGAGCGACCGGCGGCAGGGGCGTCGCCAACCTGACAAATACGAAACAAAGCCAATTTTCGTCCCTGGATCGCGTCCCGTAGCCGCCTGAATTATTTGGCAAAACGGTGAGTTGCCGGGGGCGTGGTCGGGCGTTACGATTCGCATCTTCCGGTCTCGTTGGAATTGCTTCTTGCCCTATATCAGCACCCGCGACGCGCATCGTCCGCCCAAAACCCTCGCTTTCGACGAGGTGCTGCTGGCCGGGCTCGCGCCCGATGGCGGGCTTTATGTGCCGACGGCGTGGCCGCGCCTCGATGCTGATGCGCTCGCGAGCTTGCGCGGAAAATCCTATGCCGAGATCGCCATCGCGGTGATGACGCCGTTCCTCGACGGCACGATCGCGCCGGCCGATTTCCGGCGCATGGCCGAAGACTCCTATCGCGATTTCGACGATCCGGCGGTCGCGCCGCTGAAAGAACTGGGGCAGGGGCTTTACCTGCTCGAGCTGTTTCACGGGCCGACGCTCGCCTTCAAGGATTTCGCGCTCCAGCTCGTCGGCCGCCTGTTCGATCATGTTCTCAAAAAGCGCCGCACGCGCGTGACCATCGTCGGTGCGACGTCGGGCGATACCGGCTCGGCGGCGATCGCCGGATGCCGCGGCAGCGATGCGGTCGATATCTTCATGCTCTATCCGAAAGGCCGCATCTCGGACGTGCAGCGTCGTCAGATGACCACGGTCGACGCGCCCAATGTTCACGCGATCGCGGTCGAAGGCACCTTTGACGACTGCCAGGATCTGGTGAAGGCGATGTTCGCCGATGTGCGGTTCCGTGGCGAGATGCATCTCTCCGCTGTCAATTCGATCAACTGGGCGCGGATCATGGCCCAGATCGTCTATTACGTGAGCGCGGCGCTCGCGCTGGGCGGACCGAAACAGGCGATCGGCTTTTCGGTGCCGACCGGCAATTTCGGCAACGTCTTCGCCGCCCATGCCGCGCGCCACATGGGTCTACCGATGGCGCAACTCGTCATCGGCAGCAACCGTAACGACATCCTCGCGCGCTTCTTCAACACCGGTGCGATGACCATCGGCACGGTCGAACCGAGTTACTCGCCCAGCATGGACATCCAGGTATCGAGCAATTTCGAGCGGCTGTTCTTCGAGCTGAAGCGCGGCGACGCGGCTGCGGTCGCCGCCGCGCTGACCGAGTTCCGCCGCACCGGCACGCTGCCGGTGAGCCGTGCGGAATGGCAGGAAGCGGCGAGCCTCTTTGGCGCCGCGCGTGTCGACGATGCGGGAACGCTGGCCGAGATCGCCGCCACCTTCAAGGCGACGGGCATCGTGCTCGATCCGCACAGCGCGGTCGCGGTCGCCGCGGCCCGCGCCTTGCGCCACGATCCGGCGGTGCCGATGGTGGCGCTCGCCACTGCCCATCCGGCGAAATTCGCTGACGCGGTTGAGAAGGCGATCGGCACCAAGCCCACGATGCCGGCGCGGCTCGCGGCGCTGATGCATCTGCCCGAACGCGCGCCCGAATTGCCGAACGATCTTGCCGCGATCCAAGATTTCGTGCGCCGCCACGCGCGCGCGCCAGCCGGAGTGCCAACATGAGCGTCCAAGTCAGCAAGCTGTCGAACGGCATGCGGGTCGTCACCGACCGAATGGACACGGTGGAAACCGTCTCGCTCGGGGTCTGGGTCGATGTCGGCACCCGGCACGAGCCCGCTGCGATCAACGGCGTGGCGCATCTTTTGGAACACATGGCGTTCAAGGGCACGTCGCGCCGGTCTGCGCTCGACATCGCCAATGAGATCGAGGCGGTCGGCGGTCATCTCAACGCCTATACGTCGCGCGAACACACCGCCTATTACGCCAAGGTGCTGAAGGCCGATGTCGGCCTCGCGGTCGATATCCTCTCGGACATCCTGCAGCACTCGACCTACGACGCGGCCGAACTCGAACGCGAGCGCACCGTGATCCTTCAGGAGATCGGCCAGGCGCAGGACACGCCCGACGACATCGTCTACGACATGTTTCAGGAACGGGCATTTCCCGAGCAGGCGATGGGCCAGCCGGTGTTGGGTCGTGCCGACATCATCAAGCGCCTTCATCGCGACGAGATCGAGGGCTATCAGCGGCGCAACTATGCGGCGCCCGGCATGTTGCTCTCGGCGGCGGGCAACGTCACGCACGAGCAAATGGTCGCTCTCGCCGAAAAGGCGTTCACCGCGCTGGAGCCGAAGGGCGCGGCCGAAACCCAGCCCGCGCGCTACGTCGGTGGCGATCTGCGCGAGGCGCGCGACCTGGAGCAGGTGCATATCCTGCTCGGCTTTCCGGGCTTTGCCTTCGGCGAGCGCGACTACTACGCGGCCTCGGTCCTCTCCACCGCGTTCGGCGGCGGCATGTCGTCGCGGCTGTTTCAGGAGATTCGCGAAAAGCGCGGCCTCGTCTATTCGATTTATT
This sequence comes from uncultured Rhodospirillales bacterium, assembly GCA_903828515.1. Classification (GTDB taxonomy): domain Bacteria; phylum Pseudomonadota; class Alphaproteobacteria; order ATCC43930; family CGMCC-115725; genus CAIKMD01. The sequence goes on from CAIKMD010000007.1 coordinate 417,886, forward strand.
CTTTCTCCCACAGCTACAGCGACGGCGGCGTGTTCGGCGTCTATGCCGGCACCGGCGAGAGCGAGGCGGCGGAACTGATGCCGGTGCTCTGCGACGAGATCGTCAAGCTGGCCGACGGGATCGATGCGGCCGAACTGGCGCGCGCGCGGGCGCAATTGAAGGCCGGGTTGCTGATGTCGCTCGAAGGCACCTCGGCGCGCTGCGAACAGCACGCCAATCACATGCTGGTCTACGGCAAGCCGCTCGACCCCGCCGAACTGGTCAGCAATATCGAAGCGGTCGACGAGGACGCGCTGCGCCGGGTGGCGCGCCGCCTGATCGAGGGCACGCCGACATTGACTGCGCTCGGTCCGATCGACGGGATCGAGGATTATCAACGCATCGTCGCGCGGCTCCGGGGATAGGGTACGCGAGGCGAGAGCCGGGGAGGAACGGGGGAAGGTGGCGCTCGATCGTTTGCGGCTGCAACGTCTCTTCGGGACTTCGCCGCCGCCGTTTCGTCTGACCGGCAGGCGGGCGGTGTTGCGCGCGCCCGAGCGCCAGGACTGGCGCGCCTGGTCCGAATTGCGTGGCGCCAGCCGCGCGTTCCTGACGCCCTGGGAACCGAGCTGGGGCGACGATGCATTGTCGCGCGGTGTCTTCCGGCGGCGTCTGGCGCGCTATGCGCTCGAATGGCACAGCGACCAGGGCTACACGTTTCTGCTGTTCCGCCTCGAAGACAATGCGCTCTTGGGCGGGATCAGCCTCACCAACATCCGGCGCGGCGTCGCCGAAACCTGCAGCATCGGCTACTGGATCGGCCACCGCCACGCACGCCAGGGCTACATGACCGACGGGCTGCGCTTGGCGCTTAAATTTGCTTTCGAGCGGCTGCGCCTTCATCGGGTCGAGGCGGCGTGCCTGCCGCATAATGCGCCGAGCCGCGGCTTGCTGTTGAAATCCGGTTTTCGCGAGGAAGGCTATGCCCGCGAATATCTCTGTATCGACGGTAAGTGGCAGGACCATGTCCTGTTCGGGATGCTGGTCAGCGACTGGCGGCCCGGCTGATCGTCAGGCGTGTCCGGCGTCGCCCGAGAGCGCGGACGGATCGACGCCCAGTTTGGCGATGGCGCGGCGCCATTTGTCGTCGATGCCCCGATCGAAAATGAGTTCATCGTCGGCGGCGACGTGAAGCCAGCCATTGGCCTGGATTTCGGCGTCGAGCTGCCCCGGTCCCCAACCGGCATAACCGAGGGCGAAGATATTGCGGCTGGGTCCTTCGCCGCGGCCGATCGCGCGCAACACGTCCATGCTCGCGGTCAGGCCGAACCGGCCGTCGATGACCATCGTCGCGGTCTCATTGTAGTCGGGCGAGTGGAGCACGAAGCCGCGCCCGGATTCGACCGGGCCGCCGAAATGCACGGACGCGCCGTCGAACCCTTTGCCCTCGATCCCGAGCTGGTCGACAAGATCGGCCATGCTCGGCTTTTCGATCACCTTGTTGATGATGAGCCCCATCGCGCCCTCGTCGTTGTGGGCACACATGAAGATCACGCTGCGCATGAAGCGTTCGTCGCCCATCTGCGGCATGGCGATCAATAAATGTCCGACCAGCGAACTCACCCGGTTCGACTCCGATTGCCTGGGAATTGAGATAGGCGAGGCCCCGCACGCATGCAAGCTTTGACGATTTTGTGACCCCGACCGGGGGCGTGCTGGCCTATAAGAACCCCATGAAATGGCTGATCTTTGCCCTGTCGCTCGCGCTGTTGACGCCGTCGGCGGCGCATGCCGGCGCGGCTTCGCCGTGGTTCGCGACCGATCAGGGTAGGGTGCGGCTGATCGCGGCGGCGCCGTCGATCGGCGGCGTCGATGTGGTGACGCTCGGTCTCGAATTTCAGCTGGCGCCGCACTGGAAGATTTACTGGCGCTCGCCGGGCGATGCCGGCTATCCGCCGAGCCTCGACTGGAAGGGCTCGGACAATCTTGCCGATGCCGTGATCGCGTGGCCCGCGCCCGAACGTTTCTCGGTGCTCGGGCTGGAGACGATCGGCTATAGCGGCGCGGTGGTCTTGCCGATCATGGCGAGGATCGCACACCCTGAGTCGCCGTTGCATCTGACCGCTGGGCTGCAATACCTCACCTGCAACGATATCTGTGTGCCCTACGAGACGACCCTGACCCTCGATATTCCCGCGTCGGGCACGGGGACGGCTTATGAGGCGCTGATCCAGCAATATAGCGCGACGGTGCCCGGTCCCGGCGGGGCTGGGCTGAACCTGGTGGCAGCGATGCTGCGCGCCGGCGCGAAGCCGGTGCTGGACCTCACCGTGACGAGCAAGACGCCGCTGGTCGCGCCCGACGCCTTCATCGAAGGCACGGACGATGCGAATTTCGGCGCACCCAAGGTGATCGCCGGGGCAACAGGCGAAACGCTGTTGCGTGTGCCGGTGGATGGCGACTGGGCGTCGCTGTCGGGCCGGCCGCTGACGGTCACGCTGGTCGATGGCGCGCGCGCCGCGACGACGACGATCGTGCCGACGCGGGGACCCGATCTGATCGATCTTGCAACCGTCGCGACGATGATCGGCTTCGCGTTGCTGGGCGGGCTCATTCTCAACCTGATGCCGTGCGTGTTGCCGGTGCTGTCGCTGAAACTTCTCGCCGCCTTGCCGCGCGCCGGCGAGGATCGTGCGGCAAGCCGGCGCGGCTTTCTCGCGACGGCGGCCGGCGTGGTGACGTCGTTTCTCGTCCTGGCGGCGGCAAGCGTCGCCTTCAAGGCGGCCGGCGCCACGGTCGGCTGGGGCGTGCAGTTCCAGGACCCACTGTTTCTCGTCTTCCTCGTCATCGCCTTGACGCTGTTCGCCTGCAATCTGTTCGGCTGGTTCGAGATCGGCCTGCCGCGTGTTTTCGCGTCGCTGGGCGAGGGCCGCGCGCTCGGCAATCTCGCCACCGGCGCCTTCGCGACGTTGCTGGCGACGCCGTGCTCGGCGCCGTTCCTCGGCACCGCGCTCGGCTTCGCGCTCGCCGCCGGCCCGATCGAGATTTTCGCGATCTTCGCGGCGCTCGGAATCGGTATGGCTTCACCTTATCTCGCCGTCGCGGCGATGCCGGGCGTGGTGCGTTATTTGCCGCGCCCCGGCGCGTGGATGATCCATCTTCGTCGCGTGCTTGGCTTGCTGTTGGCGGCAAGCGCGCTGTGGCTCGTCGTCGTGCTGGCCGCCGAGATCGGCATGGTCCAGGCCCTCGTGATCGGCGCGCTGATGCTCGTGGTCGGCGCGACGCTTGGCTTCCTGCGCGATCCCGGACCGCGCCGAGCGACCCTCGCGGTGGCGGTGCTTGCGGCGCTGGCGTTGCCGCTGCTCGCCCCGCCGCAGCCGCCGACGCTCACCGCGAGCGCGCGCTGGCAGCGTTTCGATCCCGCCGCGATCGGTGGCATGGTGCGCGACGGACGCGTGGTGATGGTCGATGTCACCGCCGATTGGTGTTTGACTTGCAAGCTCAACGAGCGGCTGGTGCTCGACGCAACCGAGGTACGGCGCGCGCTCGACCGGCCGCAGGTGACGGCGATGCGGGCGGATTGGACGCGGCCCGATCCGGCGATCGCGGCCTATCTCAGCCGCTACGGCCGCTATGGAATTCCGTTCTACGCGGTCTATGGGCCGGGTGCGCCGGGTGGGTTGGCTTTGCCCGAATTGCTGACGCCGGGCGCGGTCGTTCAGGCGCTGGCCGACGCGGCCGGTCCCCCCAGGTGATTTTTGCCGGGCGATCCGCTAATATAGGCGGCACTACAAAGCCCCAAAGAGGAGGAAAACTATGACAATCGCGGTAGGCGACAAGATTCCCGCTGGCAAGCTCAAGACCATGACGGCGGAAGGTCCGAAGGACATTTCCACCGACGAGATTTTCAACGGCAAGAAGGTCGTGCTGTTCGCCGTTCCCGGCGCTTTCACGCCGACCTGCTCGGCCAAACATCTGCCCGGCTTCGTCGAAAAGGCGGCCGAGATCAAGGCGAAGGGCGTCGACACCATTGCCTGCATCGCGGTCAACGATGCGTTCGTGATGGGCGCCTGGGGCAAGGTCCAGAACACCGACGGCAAAGTGCTGATGCTGGCCGACGGCGCCGCGGCTTACACCAAGCAGCTCGGTCTTGATCTCGACCTGACCGGTCCCGGCATGGGCGTTCGTTCCAAGCGCTATGCGATGCTGGTCGATAACGGCACTGTCAAAGCGCTTAACGTCGAAGCGCCCGGCGCGTTCGAAGTCTCGAGCGCCGACGCGATCCTTCGCGCGCTCTAAATCTCGCTATCCTGCGTCCGCGCTTGCTCGACACCCTGTCGGGCAAGCGCGTCGGCGCGCTCGTTCTCGACATGGCCGGCATGGCCTTTGACCCAGTGCCATTCGATCTGGTGCGGTTCCAGCGCCAGTTCCAGCCGCTTCCATAGATCGACGTTCTTGACCGGCTTTTTGTCGGCGGTCCGCCAGCCGTTCTTTTTCCAATTGTGGATGTACTTCGTGATCCCGTCGCGCAGGTACATGCTGTCGGTGTGAAGCCGGATCGTGGCCGGCTTGGTCAGTGCTTCCAGCGCCCCGATCGCGCCCATCAGCTCCATCCGGTTGTTGGTAGTGTGCTTGGCCGAACCGAAGAGTTCTTTTTCCGTGCCGTTCGCGACGAGCAACGCGCCCCAGCCGCCGGGGCCCGGATTTCCGCTGCACGCGCCGTCGGTATAGATATCGACCACCATCAGGAATCGAGCCCGTAGGCGCTGCTTTGCGTGATCCCGCGATGGAAGCGCAGTTTCGCCAGGTATTCGAGCGGATCCTTCGGACGCACCAGCGCGCCGGGCGTGTGATGCAGCCGGTCGTAAAGCCGTGTCAGCAGAAAGCGCAGCGCACTGCCGCGCGCCAGGATCGGCAAGGCGGCCAGTTCGGCGGCGTTCAACGCGCGGCCGGTGCGGTAATGTCCGAGCAGCAGCTTTGCCTTGGTGACGTTGAAGCTGTTATCAGCCTCGAAACACCACGCGTTGAGACAGACCGCCACGTCATAGGCGAAGAAATCGTTGCAGGCGAAATAGAAATCGATCAAGCCCGACAATGCATCGCCTCGGAAGAAGACGTTATCGGGAAAAAGATCGGCATGAATGACGCCTTGCGGCAGACCCTGGGGCCACGCGCCTTCGAGCGCCCTGAGTTCCCGTTCCAGTTCCTCGGCGAGTCCCTTTTGGACCTCATCCGCGCGGCCCTTGCACGACTCGTAGAGCCGTCGCCAGCCGGCCAGCGAGAGATCGTTGGCGCGGACCATCGGAAAATCCCCGACGGCCTGGTGCAGCCGCGCCAGCGACGCGCCGAGTTCCGCGCAGTGAACCGTGCCGATCCGGCGCGGCCACATGCCGTCGAGGAAACTCACGATCGCGGCCGGTTTGCCGCACAGCAGCCGCAGGGCTTTGCCGTCGCGACCATGGATCGGCACGGGACACGCGATACCCTTGCCGGCGAGATGATCCATCAAGCCGAGGAAGAAAGGGAGGTCGGCCGGCGTCACCCGCCGCTCGTACAGCGTCAGGATATAAGTGCCACGCTCGGTTCGCAGCAGGTAGTTGGAATTTTCGACGCCTTCGGCGATACCCTTGCACGAAACTGGCTCGCCGAGCGCGTACTCGGCGAGGAAAATCTTCAACTCATCATCGGGAACGTCGGTATAGACCGCCATGGCGCCAGGCTGGTTGCTGCGGTATAGAGGGCAAGTCGGATTCGCCGTTACGAGCTTGAATGTTGCAAGGTAGTACAAGGGCTTCGCGCAAGGAAGGGGCGATGAATCGTTTACCCGTTTTGGCGCGCGCCGTCGGCCTCGCCGCGTTATCGGTTGCGGCCCTGGCCGGGTGCGGAGATTTCGGCGGCGGGGCCAGTACCTACACCTGTCCTTCGGCGATCACGTCTCCGGATCTCCAGACCCGCGCGGTCATCGCACCCGGCAATGACCCCAACGACGTTATTTCCGCCGGCCAGATCACGGCGGTCGCCTCGACCTGCAGTCGCGAAACCGGCGGGGTCAAGGCGGCGGTCGAGATCAGCATCACCGCCATGCGCACCAACAGCGCCGTGACGCAGTCGACGATGCCCTATTTCGTCGCGTTCGCCGACAATGATGGCAACGTTCTGGGCAAGCAGGAATTCAGCGTTACCGTGCCGTTCCCGCCCAACGAGATATCGGCCAGGACGACCGAGAAGATCACCGCGCACCTGCCGCTCAAGAATCTGCAACTCGGCAATATCTATACGATCGTCGTCGGCTTTCAGTTGAACCAGTCTGAACTCAACTTCAACCGCGCCCATCTTAAGTGACGACCAAGCGAAAGCGCAGGCGCGCGCCCGCCCGTACCGGCACGGTGGCTTCGTTCGCCACGGTCAAACGCATTAGTGACCGGGACGAGTGGCGGCCCGATCTTTATCACCGGTTGCTGACCGCGCGCTGGTCGACGCTGTTCGGGCTGCTGACCGTCGCTTACATCGTCTTCAATCTCGTCTTTGCGATGTTGTATTGGCTGCAGCCGGGCAGCATCGCGAACGAGGGCGAATACACGCTTCTCGATTCGTTTTTCTTCAGTGTGCAGACCATGGCGACGATCGGCTATGGCGACATGCGACCCGCGACGCTTTACGCCAATCTGCTTGTCACCGGCGAGGTTCTGCTCGGCATGACCGGTCTCGCCATCGCGACCGGTCTCGTGTTCGCCCGCTTCTCGCGCCCGACCGCCCGGGTGATGTTCTCGAATGTTGCCGTGGTGACGCCGCATGACGGCGTGCGGACGCTCATGATCCGCGCCGCCAACCGGCGCAGCAACCAGATCCTCGAGGCGCAGGTCAGCGTGGAATTGCTGCGGGACGAAGTCAGCAGCGAAGGGCTGGAGATGCGCCGCTTCCACGACATGAAAGCGGCGCGGTCGCGCACGCCGATGTTCGCGCTTTCCTGGACGATCATGCATCCGATCGACGAATCGAGCCCACTTTACGGCGAGACCCTGCAAAGCCTGCGTGGGATGAACGGCGAAATCGTCGTCAGTATCACGGGTCTTGACGAGACTTTTTCGCAGACGATTCACGCCCGGCACTCCTACCGCGCCGATGAAATCCTGTGGGACCGGCGCTTTTCCGATATTCTCGGCCTCACGGCAGATGGCCGGCGCAGCATCGATTACCGGCTTTTCCACGAAACGGTCGAGACATGAAGATCATGATCGGACGTCTTTTCGCCATTGTCGTTTTGCTGGCGGCTTCGGGCGCGGCGTCGGCGCAAGAAGAAAAACGCCTCAACATCTACAACTGGTCCGACTACATCGCCGAGGACACGGTCGCCGATTTCACCAAAGAAACCGGCATCAAGGTCAATTACGACGTCTATGACAGCAACGAAGTGCTGGAGGCGAAACTGCTCGCCGGGCATTCCGGTTACGATCTGGTCGTGCCGTCGGCGGCGCCCTATCTCGCGCGCCAGGCGCAGGCCGGCGTTTATCGCAAGATCGACAAGGCCGCGCTGAAGAATTACGCCAACCTCGATCCGCAGATTCTCGCCGCCGCCGAGGGCGCCGATCCAGGCAATCAATACGGCGTGCCTTATATGTGGGGCACGACCGGCTTCGGCTATGACCGCGCCAAGATCAAGGCGGCGCTGGGCGATACGGCGCCGGTCGACAGCTCGGCGCTGATCTTCGATCCCGCCAACGTCAAGAAGCTCGCCGCGTGCGGCATCTCGCTGCTCGACAGCGCGCAGGAGTTGGTGCCAGCCACGCTCGCCTATCTCGGCGGCAAGCCCTTGAGCCGCGAGCCCGCCGATCTCGATCGCGCCGTCGCCGCGCTGCAGGCGATCCGTCCCTCGATCCGCAAGTTTCATTCGTCGGAATACATCAACGATCTCGCCAATGGCGATCTCTGCGTCGCGTGGGGTTATTCCGGCGACATCGTGCAGGCGCGCAACCGCGCGCAAGAGGCCAAGAACGGCATCGACATCGCCTACACGATCCCGAAAGAGGGTGCGATGATCTGGATCGACATGATGGCGATCCCGGCCGACGCGCCGCATCCCGGCAATGCGCTCGCTTTCATCGATTACATTTTGCGGCCCGAGGTCGTGGCGAAAATCTCCGATGCCGTCGCCTACGCCAATCCGAATACCGCCGCGACCAAGCTGGTCGATCCGAAACTCAGCGGCGATCCCAATGTCTACCCATCGCAAGAGGTGCGCGAGCGCCTGTTCTTCGATACCGCCGTCACGCCGCAATACGAACGCTTGAGGACTCGTGCCTGGACCCGGATCAAGACCGGCGAGTGAGGGCCCCATCCCGCATCTCGTCCTCGCGAATGTCGCGAAGCGTTTCCCCCAGGCGGCATCGCCCGCGGTCGACGGGGTTTCGCTTGAATTGGCGCGCGGCGAGTTCTTTGCGCTTCTAGGACCGTCGGGCTGCGGCAAGACCACGCTTTTGCGCATGCTGGCGGGGTTCGAGATGCCCGACGCGGGCAGCATCCGGATCGACGGTCAGGACATGGGCGCCGTCCCGCCCTACGCGCGGCCGGTGAACATGATGTTCCAGTCCTACGCGCTCTTTCCGCATATGAGCGTCGCCGACAATGTCGGTTTCGGCCTGCGCCAAGCCAAGCGCCCGAAGGACGAGATCGCGGCGCGAGTCGCCGCCATGCTCGATCTGGTGAAGCTCGGCGCCTTGGCGCGCCGCAAGCCCGGCCAGCTCTCGGGCGGCGAGAAACAGCGCGTGGCGCTGGCCCGCGCGCTGATCAACGAACCGAAACTTTTGCTGCTCGATGAGCCGCTCACCGCGCTCGACCGCAAGCTGCGCGAGGAAACCCGTTTCGAGCTGGTGCGCATTCAGCGTCGCGTCGGCATCACCTTCCTGATGGTGACGCATGACCAGGAAGAAGCGATGAGCATGGCCTCGCGTATCGCCGTGATGGAAAAGGGCCGCATCGCCCAGATCGGCGCGCCCGCCGAGGTCTATGAACGCCCGGCCAATCGCTTCGTCGCCGGATTCCTCGGCGCGATCAATCTGTTCGAGGCGCGCGTCGTCGCCGCGACGAATGACTTGCTGACGCTCGACAGCGTCGAGATCGGTGCGCGTCTCACCGTGACGCATGATCGCGTGCTTCCCCTCGGCACGGAAGTCGCGCTGGCGCTGCGGCCCGAAAAACTGAGTCTCGCGCGCATGCCGGATTCGCGTTGGAACAATTCCCTCGCTGGTACGGTGCGTGGCGTTGCCTATCGCGGCGAAGCGTCGGATGTCGAGATCGAGCTGACATGCGGCAAGATCGTGCGCGCCACCATGGCGAATATCGGCGGCGCGCGCGATACGCTCGATATCGGACAGCCGATCTTCGCCGGGTGGAGCGGCGAAGCAGGCGTGGTACTCGAGCAATGACGGCAGATCGGTGGCGCCACGCGCTCGTCATCGCGATGCCCTATGCCTGGCTTTTGCTGTTCTTTGCCGCGCCCTTCGCCATCGTCCTGAAGATCAGCCTCGCCGACCAGGCGATCGGCATTCCGCCCTACACGCCGCTGATGGCCGAGGGCAAGATTCAGGCGACGATCGCGAATTATCAGTTCCTGTTCAGCGATAGTCTCTACGCGCGCGCCTATCTCAACGCGCTTTGGTATGCCGCCTGGGCGACGTTCGGCTGCCTGCTGATCGGCTATCCGCTCGCCTATGGCATCGTGCGCGCGCCGTTGCCGTGGCGCAGCACGCTGCTGCTGTTCGTGATCCTGCCGTTCTGGACCAGCTATCTCATCCGCGTCTATGCCTGGATCGGGCTGCTGAAAGGCAATGGGCTCATCAATAATTTGTTGATCGGCGCGGGCCTCATCCATGAACCGCTGGCGCTCATCAATGATGCTTTCGCGATCTATGTCGGGCTGATCTACACCTATCTGCCCTACATGGTGCTGCCGCTGTACGCGGCGCTCGAAAAACTCGACCCCGCGTTGCTCGAAGCGGCGTCCGATCTCGGCTGCCGGCCCAGCACGGCGTTCCGCCGCGTCACCCTGCCGCTGTCGATGCCGGGCGTCATCGCCGGTTGTCTTCTGGTGTTCATTCCGATGTGCGGCGAGTTCGTCATTCCCGATCTTCTCGGCGGCCCCAATCAGCTCATGATCGGCAAGGTGTTATGGGACGAGTTCTTCACCAACCGCGACTGGCCGGTGGCCTCCGCCGTCGCGGTCGCGATGCTCGTCCTGCTGGTGCTGCCGATGGCGGCGGTGCGACGACAACTGACGGGCGAGAGCGTATGACCAATCGCCTCTCGCCGTTTCTCGGGACCATGATCATCGTCGGCTTCGCCTTTCTCTATGGGCCGATCGCGTCGGTGATCGTCTATTCCTTCAATGCGTCGCGCCTCGTCACCGTCTGGGCCGGGTTCTCGACGCGCTGGTACGTGGAGCTGCTGAGCAACGACCAGATCCGCAACGCGGCGCTGACCAGTTTCGAGATCGCTTTGATTTCGGCGACCGGCGCGTTGATCTTGGGCACGCTCGCGGGGTTTGTTCTGTCGCGCTATCGGCGCTTTGCCGGGCGGACGATCTTCGGCGGGCTCATTACCGGGCCGCTGGTCATGCCCGAGGTCATTACCGGCCTGTCGCTGCTGCTGCTCTTCGTGGCGCTCGGTCAGGCGATCGGCTGGCCGAAAGAACGCGGTGTCCTCACCATCGCGATCGCCCATATCACGCTCGGCATGGCCTATGTCTCGGTCGTCGTCGAGGCGCGGCTCTCGTCATTCGACCGCTCGCTCGAGGAAGCGGCGCTCGATCTCGGCGCCAAACCGGCCAAAGTCTTCGCGGTGATCACCTTGCCGCTGATCGCGCCGGCGCTGGTGGCGGGCTGGCTTCTGGCGTTCACGCTGTCGCTCGACGATCTGGTCATTGCGAGCTTCACCAGCGGGCCGTCGGCAACCACGCTGCCGATGGTGATCTTTTCCAGCGTCCGGATGGGGGTGAGCCCGCAGATCAATGCGCTGGCCACCCTTCTCCTGGTGGCGGTCGCCGCGGCGGTCCTGATCGCCGGGCGGATCCTCGCTAGAACTCGTAATTCACCAACGACGTGACCGGCACGTCGAACTTCTTGCGGCCGTTGAGGCCGGTGAGTTCGATGATGAAGGCGGTGCCGACCACATCGCCGCCGACCAGGCGGCAGAGCCGGACCGCCGCCGCCGCCGTGCCGCCGGTGGCCAGAAGATCGTCCACGATCACCACGCGCTGTCCGACGGTAATGGCATCGGTCTGAACCTCGACCGTATCGCTGCCATATTCGAGGTCATAGGTATGGGGAATGGTCGGACCCGGCAGCTTTCCCTTCTTGCGGATCATGATAAAGCCACAATTGAGCGCGAGCGCCAACGGGGCGGCCAACAGGAAGCCGCGCGATTCGATCCCCGCGAGGAGATCGGGTTTCAGGGGCTTGAGCGCGTCGGACAGGAGCGAGATGGTTTCCCGCCAGGCACCCGGGTGCTTGATCAGGGTCGAGATATCGTAAAAGACAATGCCGGGCTTCGGGAAATCGGGTATGCCGCGGATGTGGTTCTTCAGATCCATGCGCTGCTCCTGGACGACGTTTGGCTACTCTAGCGAAGCCGCCGCGCGGCGGAAGTATTATTCGCGTGGGTCAGACAGGAACGTTGAGTAAAATGACCGCCATGCGCGACGAAGGCTGGATCGAAGCGAAGCGCGACGGCCGCACGTTGACGGTGCGGGCGGGCGGGCGCTGGCTCGTCGCCGACGCGGCCGCGCTCGATCGATCCGTCGCTGCTCTCGATGCCAAGGGCCTGTCGAATGTGCGGATCGACGCCGCCGCGGTCGATGCGCTCGATACCGCGGGCGCGTGGCTTCTGGTGCGCTTGCGCAAGGCGATGACGCACGACGGCACCGAGGTGTCGGTCGAAAATCTCGACACGAAATTCGCGCCGTTGATGGAACAGGTCGAAAAGCATGCCGCGGCGGACCCACCGCCGGCAGGCCCCGGCACGAGCGGCATCGTGGATGCCCTGGCGAGTCTCGGCGCCGCTGTGATCGCGTTCCTCGGCGATGCGCGCGACGTGCTCGGCTTCTTTGGTCTTGTGGTCGTCACGGCGCTGCGGACGGCGTCGCATCCGCGTGGGTTTCGCTTCACCGCGTTCGTTTCACATGTGCAGCGCACGGGCGTCTCGGCCTTGCCGATCGTCGGCCTCTTGTCCTTCCTGATCGGCATCGTCTTCGCGTATCAGGGCGCCCAGCAGCTCCGTCAGTTCGGCGCCGAGATCTACACCGTCAACCTGCTCGGCGTTTCCTTTTTCCGCGAGTTGGGCGTGCTGCTGGCCGCGATCATCGTGGCCGGCCGTTCGGGAAGCGCTTTTACCGCCGAAATCGGGACCATGCAGGTCAACGAAGAAGTCGATGCGATGAAAACGATCGGGCTCGATCCGGTCGAAATCCTGGTTTTGCCCCGCCTTTTCGCCCTGATGCTGACCTTGCCGATGCTGGGCTTTTACGGCGCCCTGATGGGGTTGGCGGGCGGCGCGCTGATGTGTGACTTGTCCCTGAACATCCCGCTGCCCATCTTTTTACAGCAATTACGGGCATCGACGACCGGCTGGAGCTTCTGGCTGGGCATCTTGAAAGCGCCATTTTTTGCGGTTTGTATTGCCCTTGTCGGCTGCCGTGAGGGGCTGCGGGCCGCGCGGAGCGCCGACAGCGTCGGACGGTTGACCACCCTTTCTGTTGTCGAATCGATCTTTTTGGTGATTGTCCTCGATGCCGCCTTCTCCATCCTCTTCGCCAAGCTCGGAATCTGAGCCGCCGGTTCTGCGCGTGCGTGGCTTGTCGACGCAGGTCGGCGGCGAGGTGCTGGTCGAAAAGATCGATCTCGAACTCCAACCGGGCGAGGTGCTCGGCGTGGTCGGCGCGTCGGGCGCGGGCAAGTCGATCCTCTTGCGGACCCTGGTCGGCCTGATGCCGCCGGCGGCCGGCACGATCGAGGCCTTCGGCTGCGATCTCGGTACGCTCGATGCGGCCGGGTTGCGAAAGGTCGAGGCACGCTGGGGCGTATTGTTTCAGGACGGAGCGCTGTTCAGTTCGCTCACCGTGGCGGAAAACATCGCGGTGCCGCTGAACGAGATGGCCGACCTGCCGCGTCGTCTGGTCGACGAAATCGTCGCGCTGAAGATTGCGCTGGTCGGCTTGCCGGCGGATGCCGGCGGGAAATATCCGTCGGAACTGTCGGGCGGGATGCGCAAGCGCGCCGGTCTCGCGCGCGCCTTGGCGGTCGATCCGGCGCTGCTATTCCTCGACGAACCCACGTCGGGCCTCGATCCGATCGCCGCCGCCGAGTTCGACAAGCTGATCGGCGATTTGCGGCGCAGCCTCGGGCTCACGGTCTTCATGGTGACGCATGATCTCGACAGCCTCTTCGCGCTCGCCGATCGCGTTGCGGTGCTGGTCCGTCACGGGCTGAAGATCGGCACGCTCGACGACATGCTGAATGACAAGGATCCGTGGATCGCGCGTTATTTTGGCGGCGCCCGTGGTCACGGCGCGAAAGAAAACGCCCAGCCTGAGACCCAATCGGAAACGGCGGGGGCCTGACGATGGAAACCCGCGCGAATTACGTCGCGGTCGGCGCCTTCGTGGTCGCACTCCTCGTCGGCATCGCCCTGGCGGCGCTGTGGCTGGCAAGTGCCCAGTTCGGCAGTCATGGGACGCGTTACGACATCTATTTCGCCAATGTTGGAACCGGCTTGATCGAAGGATCGCCGGCACGGGTCAGCGGCGTGCAGGTCGGGCGGGTCATTAAGGTCGAGCTCGATCCGGAAAATACCAAGCGCGTCCGCGTTACCATCGAGGTGACCGAGACAGCGCCGATCCGTTCCGATTCCGTTGCGAAGGTCGAAGTGACCAGCCTCACCGGCGGCGCCGCGATCGAAATCACCGCGGGCAGTAATGATGCGCCGCCGATCGTTCAAGCGGAAGGTCAGCGTTACGCGGTGATCTGGTCGAAGGAATCCGGCATTCAGCAGATCGTCGATACCGTGCCGCAGCTCGTCATCAAGCTGAACGATCTCACCGATGCGTTGTCGAAGACCGTCGACGACAACAACCGGGCTGCCTTGGCGACGACGCTCAACAATCTGGCGCAGTTCTCGGCCTCGCTCGCGGCTCATAGCGACGACACGGGGCGCTTCCTGAGCGATGCCGCTTCCGACGCGCACGACCTCCATCAGACGATCGCCAATCTGAACGACACGATCCAGAAGCTTTCGCAGGTCACCGTTCAGGCCAATACCGCGCTTCGCGATCTCGACGGGCTCGTGCAGGACAATCGCGGTCCGCTCAAGGAATTCACCCAGCACGGCCTCGACGAACTGCGCCATTTGGTCGGCGACACGCGCAACCTGGTGTCGTCGATGACGCGCACGGTCGACCGGCTCGACAGCGATCCGTCGAGCCTGCTCTATGGCGACCGCCGGCAGGGATACAAACCGCAATGAACATGCATCGCCTTTTGATACTCGGGATCGGCGTGCTCGCGCTCGCGGGATGCGGCGGCATCCTGCCGAAACCCGAGCCGGCCCCGTCGCTTTATCGCCTCACGGCGGCCGGAGATTTTCCGGCGTCCCCGGCCGCCAGCCCGACGCAACTCCTGATCAGTCTGCCGGTCGCCGAGGCGGGGCTCGATACAACCCGCATCGCGCTCGCGCGGAGTTCGACGACACTCGATTATTTCGCCGACGCGGCCTGGACCGGCCGGCTGCCGTCCCTGTTGCAGGCGCGCCTCGTCGAGACGTTCGAGAACGCGCACCGGATCGCGGCCGGCGCCGAGCCGAGCGACCTGCACGCGGACGACCTCCTGGCATTGGATCTGCGGCATTTCGAGGCCGTCTATGCCGGGCCCGGCGCACCGCGCTGGCGCATCGAGATCGGCGCCAAGCTCATCGGATTGCCCGAGCGCAAGCTCCTGGCCGAGCGCGCTTTTCGCGGCGAGGTCGAGGTGCCGCGCAACGACATGGCGGTGATCATCGAAAGCGCGGACGAGGATTGGCGCGGCATCGCCCGGCAGATCGCGGACTGGGCGGCACAAACACTGGTGACATCGCGGCGCTGATTGCCGGCCCTTGCCAGCGCCGCCGCATCGGGACATAAAGCGGCGGGGTCATCCGCAATTATCGCACAATAAACTCATGGCCGATTTTGCCCGACTGAGTCGCGCCCAGTTGGAATCCATGGCTGCCGGCGGCATCGCGGTGCAGGCGAGCCAGCGCGCGCTCGAAGCGGCGGGAAGCTCGCCGCTCGCCGCGGCGTTGCAGCACGCGACGACGGTTTATGAGTGGCAGCATTATCCTGCCGGCGACGTCTACGACCCTGACAGCCACGCGCAGTATTTCTATCACGCCCATCCGCCCGGCGAGCGTCGCGACGGCGCACCGGACGGAGCGCCCGAGCACGGGCATTTCCATACCTTCCTGCGCGAGCGGGGCATGCCGCCCGGGGTGCGGCCGCTGGTGATGCCCGAGTTGGCGATCGCCGACAACCCGGCGGCGCCGAAGGCTCCGCTGGTCGCGTCGGCGCCGCAGACCGTGGCCGGCGAGGAAGCCGATGCCTGGTGTCACCTCGTGTCGATCGCGATGGATGCACAAGGCCGGCCGCTGCGTTTCTTCACCACCAATCGCTGGGTCACCAGCGAGACCTGGTATCCGGCGGCGGACGTCGCGCGAATGCTCGACCGCTTCGCGCTGGGACCGATGCCGCCGTCGCCCGAACTCAATCGCTGGGTCGCCGCGATGATCGGACTTTATAAGCCGATGCTGGCCGATCTGGTCGCGCGGCGTGATGCGGCAGTGATGGATTGGCGCCGCCGCCGCCGGGCCAAGGTCCACGTCTTCGACGATCGTCGGCTCGAAGTGATCTCGGTTCTCGACATCGATGTCGATAGCCAGATCGCGGCGGTCGCCGCGGCCTTGCGCCGGGTCGCCTGAAATTCGTTCAGCGCGTGGGCGGCGGAACGGCCGGGCCGGAAACCGGCAGGCGATGCGCGCGCAGGCATTCCTGGCGCGCCGCCTCGCGGCGGGCATTGCCCTCCGGCGTGTGGTCGGGGAATTTCAAATTCGCCTGCTTGGCGCATTCCTGCATGGCCTTCCAGGACGAGAAGCTCTCCTGTTGCAGGGCATCGGCGCGTGCCGTGCCCGGCAGCAAGGCGGCGCCCAGAAGCAAAATCGCGAACGACAAACGGATCATCTCGTATTCACCCCACGGGTGCCGCGCTGCGTCGCAATCCGCGCCACAACGCGATGGGAAGGGACAGGATCAGATAACCGAGGACCGGCGCCTCGATCAACAGCACCGAGCGCCCTTGTTCGTGACGCAGAAGACGTTGCGCGCGCTCGTGAGCCTCGGCAAGGCAGGTCCCGGCCGCCGGTCCGACCCGCTGGCCGCAGGAATCGTCGATGTAATCGTCGACCGTGGTCAGCCGCCCATCGACCCGCACCGCATCCTTGAACTGCGGATAGATGCGCCACGTCGTCGCCGCCATCCAGGCCAGCGCCAGGATGACGAAATAGCGCGACATGCGGGGCATCACCGGCACGGGGCTGGGCTCTCCATTTCGGGGCGCATCGCTCATGATCGTCCCATCCTCATTATAACGCGCTAGGACGCGCTTCCATCCGGAAGACCGCACCTAAAATTGCGTTTAGTCGATCGCCGCGGCGCGCCGGACACTCCAGATCATCGAACTGCGGATAAGGAATTCGCGCGCCGCCGCCTTGTCCGCGCCGGTCCGGCGCAACTCGTCGAGATTCTTGGCACGAACCGTCGGGTCGCGCTCCTCGAGCAGGCGCTTGTTCTGGATCGATTGCGCCTGGACGAACTCGACATTGGCGGCCCGGCGCTGGCGCACGTACCGGTCGAGCAGGCTGTCCTCGGCTTCGCCGCGCCAGACTGGAATGAGCTTCTCCGACAGGTTGAACGCGCCGTGCAGCGCGCCGTTCAGGCCGAACGCGCCCAGCGGATTGTTGACATGCGCGGCGTCGCCGACGATCAGCATGCGGCCCTGGCGGAAGTCCGCGGCAACGCGCTGATGCACGCGATAGATGCCGCTGTGGAGGATTTTATAGGGCGTTGATTGCGGCTGGAAACGCTGCAGGCTCTGCTCGCCGAAGGCGATGCTGAGCGCGGTCTCCTCGGGCAGCTCCTCGCCGATCGGAAAGATCACCCGCCACATGCCGGGCGGGCCTTCATGCGGCATCTTGAAGATCGCGCCCCAATCGACCGGATCGGCGATATAGGCGTTGAGCGTATAACCGTGGCGCGCGAAATCGTCGTGGCAGCCGACGACCAGGAATCGCTCGGGCCATGTGAAGCCCTCGAAGGCGACGCCCATCGTGTGGCGCACCGGGCTGCGCGCGCCGTCGGCGCCGATCAGATAGGAGCCGCGGATCATCTCGATCCCGCCCGGCGTCTCGATCCGCGCGGTGACGCCGTCGGCGTCCTGCGTCGCGTCGAGGAATTTATGCGAGAACCGGACTTTGCCCCCGAGGCTCTCGAGCCGCGCTTTGAGCAGCGGCGTGAGCTTGTACTGTTCGCAATGCATGCGGAACGGAAAGGGCGTCAGATCGGCGATCAGGCCGAGATCCCATTCGACGATCACGCCGTCTTCGCGCCCGCGCATCTGCCAGTGTGGGACTTCGAGGCCCATCGCGTGGAAGTCGTGTCCGACGCCGATGCTGGTCAGCATCTCCATGGTCGGCGGATGGAAGCTGCCGGCGCGCTGGTCGCGCGGCAGGCTCGCCTCGGCCTCGCACACGATCGAGGGCACGTCTTTCAACGCAAGACTGACGGCAATCGCGAGCCCGGCGGGACCGCCGCCGATGATGAGAACCGGTTCGCGCTGTGCCACTAAAAAACTCCCAGCGCCCTTGGTTTTATGGCGCGGGTGCGAAGACTAGGGATGAGGCGCGCGGTGTCAACCGAGCGCGCGGATCGGTCACATCGGCGGTTTGACGCCGTTCTTTTCGACCGTGACGTTGCCGGCGGTGAGCATGCCGTCGGCGCCTTTGTTGGCCTGGAGATAGACCGCCTTGCCGCGTTTCAGATCGGCCGGCGTGCCGGGTGCGGGCGCCACGATCGGCGTCTTCGGGCCGACGATCACTTCGGCGGTGCCGTTCTTGTAATCGACCGACAGCGTCGTGCCGTGCGTGCCCTTGGCGGCGCCGACGACATGGGCGTTGGTCATGATGCTGCCCGGCGCCAGGTCCCAGGGGAACTGGCTGTCGGGAATCTGGACCGAGGCGGGAAAGTAATGAACCTCGACCGCGTGCAGCTTGCCGTCCTTGCCAGGCATCGAGGTCGAGCCGACGAAATCGCCCGGCTTGATGTCGGAGAGTTTTTTCTTCGCCAGCGTGCGCACGACGTAGTTCGGCGCGAGCATCACGGTGAGGGTGGTTTTCTCGCGCGACTTGATCGTGAGGGTCTGGCCGTCGAGCTTGACGATCGTGCCGCGAATGCGCTGCGGCGGGGTCGGGGGTGCGCCGGCCGGAGCCTGCGCGAAGGCGGGCAGGGTCAACGCCGCGAGGGTCAGTCCCACCATCATGGCTTTCAGGTTCATGTCATCCTCCGCGTAGGTTCCGGTGCCGCGATTACATCGGCGGTTTGACGCCGTTCTTTTCGACCGTGACGCTGTTCGAGGCGAGGCTGCCGTCGGCGCCCTTGGTGGCGCGCACGAAGACGGCCTTGCCGGCCTTGAGGTCGGTCATCGCGCCGTCGGCGGGCGCCACGATCACCGTCTTCTTGTCGACAATGATGGCGGTCGGGGTGCCTTTATAGGTGAGCGACAGGGTGGTGCCGCCGGTCACTTTCGCGGTGCCGGTGACATGCGCGTTGGTCATCACGCTGTTGGGCTGAAGATCGTAGGGGGTCTGCAACTCGGGCGCGGCCGGCGGCAGGTAATGAACCTCGATCGCATGGAGCTTGCCGTCCTTGCCGGGCATCGAGGTCGAGGCGAGGTAATCGCCGTTCTTGATGTCCGAAAGTTTCTTGCGGGTGAGGACGCGCACGGTGGTGGTGGGCGCCAGCGCGATGGTCACGGTGGGGCCTTCGCGCGTCTTCACGGTCAGGACCTGACCCACGACCTTGGTGATCTTGCCGCGGATCGTGGTCGGGGCGCCGGCGGGTGCCTGGGCGAAGGCGGGCATGGCCAGCGCCACGAGCATCGCCGCGATCAGGAATGGCTTGGTCTGCATGAAATCTCCCCTGGGGTTCTTGGTTATATCGTCGCGGAAATCCGCCACTTGGGGTCATACCATGAAGCGGCAATGCCGGGCGGGAAGAATAGGCTCACATTCGCGTTATCGGGCCCGGCCGGTTGATTTCGCGGCAGGCGCCCTGTAAGTCCTTCGGCATGGAACCGCTCGCGTCTGGGCTTGCTGGCGAGATCGCCCGGCGCCGGACATTTGCCATCATTTCCCATCCCGACGCCGGCAAGACCACGCTCACCGAGAAGCTCTTGCTGTTCGGCGGCGCGATCCAGCTTGCGGGCGAGGTCAAGGCGCGCGGCGACCGCCGTCGCGTGCGTTCGGACTGGATGGACATCGAGCGCGAACGCGGCATTTCCGTTAGTTCGGCGGTGATGAGCTTCGAGCATGACGGCCTCGCCTTCAACCTGCTCGACACGCCGGGCCATCAGGATTTCAGCGAGGACACTTATCGCACCCTGACCGCGGTCGACAGCGCGGTGATGGTGATCGACGCCGCGCGCGGCATCGAGACCCAGACCCTGAAGCTGTTCGAGGTCTGCCGCCTGCGCGACGTGCCGATCATCACCTTCATCAACAAGCTCGACCGCGAGGGCCGTGACCCGTTCGACCTGATGGACGAGATCGAGCGCAAGCTGGCGCTCGACGTCGTGCCGGCAAGCTGGCCGATCGGCATGGGCCGCGATTTCCTCGGTACCTACGATTTGATGGGCGATGCGCTGTTGCTGTTCGATCGCGGCAAGGGCGACAGCATCGTCGCGCCGATGCGCTGCGCCGGCCTCGACGATCCGAAACTGGCGCAACGCCTGCCCGAAGCGGCGCTCAAGAAGTTGCGCGACGAGGTCGACATGGCGCGCGGCCTGACGCCTGAATTCGATCTCCAATCCTATCGCCAGGGCCATATGACGCCGGTGTTCTTCGGCAGCGCGCTCAACAATTTCGGCGTGCGCGAATTGTTGAAAGGCGTGGCCGATTTGGCGCCCAGCCCGCGGCCGCAGCCGGCCTTGCCCAAGCCGATCGATCCGGCGAGCCCGCGCGTCACCGGTTTCGTCTTCAAGGTCCAGGCGAATATCGATCCGCAGCATCGCGACCGGATCGCCTTCATGCGCATCTGCTCGGGCAAGTTCCGGCGCGGCATGAAGCTCCATCATGGGCGCTCGGGCAAAACCATGAGCGTGCAGAACCCGGTGTTCTTCCTCGCGCGCGAACGCAACCTTGCCGAAGAGGCATGGCCCGGCGACATCATCGGCATTCCCAATCACGGCACGCTGAGCATCGGCGACACGCTGACCGAGGGCGAACAGATCCGCATCACCGGCATTCCGTCCTTCGCGCCGGAAATCCTGCGCCGCGTCCGGCTCGACGATCCGATGAAGTCGAAGCATTTGAAGCGCGCGCTGGAACAGCTCGCCGAAGAGGGCGTCACCCGCGTTTTCCGCCCGTCCTTCGGAGGCGACTGGATCGTCGGCGTGGTCGGCGCATTGCAGCTCGAAGTTCTCGCCGCGCGGATCAAGGCCGAATACGAGCTGGGCGTTCGCTTCGAGCAGGGTCAGTTCGAGACGGCGCGCTGGCTCGACGGCGATCCCGCCGAACTGAAACGCTTCGCCGATTCCAACCGCGCCGCGCTCGCCGAGGATCACGACGGCGTGCTGGTGTTCCTCGCACGCAGCTCCTGGGACCTGGAGCGCACCATGAACGACTGGCCGGCGATCAAGTTCAATGCCACGCGTGAGCAGGTCAATCAGGCCGACGGCGACAAATCCGCCTGAATTTGCCCCGACTGATTTTATGAGGATCGGCCAATGATCCGGCTTTCCGTTCTCGACCAATCGCCGATCCGCACCGGCGGCACGCCCGCCCAGGCGATCGCCGAAACCGTTCAACTGGCGCAGGCCTGCGAGCGCTGGGGCTATCACCGCTATTGGGTGGCCGAACATCACTCGTCGGAGAGTCTCGCCGGCGCCGCGCCTGAAATTCTCGTCGGGCGATTGGCCGCGGCGACCAACACGATGCGCATCGGCACCGGTGGGGTGATGCTGTCGCATTACGCGCCGCTGAAGGTCGCCGAAGTCTTCCGCATGCTGGAGACCCTCTTTCCCGGCCGCATCGATCTCGGCATCGGCCGCGCGCCCGGCAGCGACTACGTCACCTCGCGTGCGCTGGCGCACGGACCGGGCAAGCTCGGCATCGAGGAATTCCCCAATCAGATCGCCGACGTGCTCGCCTATCTGCGCGATGTGATCCCCGATGGACATCCCTTCGCCGGCGTCAGCGCGCAGCCACGCGGGGCGACCGCGCCCGAGCCGTGGCTGTTGGGCTCAAGCGACCAGAGCGCGCTCTATGCCGCCTATTTCGGCTGCGCCTTTTCCTTCGCGCATTTCATCACCGACCGGATGGGCCCCGAGATCATGGCGGCTTACCGCCAGCAGTTCCGCCCCTCGATCTGGCTGCCGCAGCCGCTGGGCAGCATCGGCGTCGCCGCCATCTGCGCCGAGACCGAGACGGAGGCCAAGCGTCTGGCGCAATCGCGCGATTTGTCGCGGATTCGGATGGAGCAGGGGATATTGAAGCCGGTGCCTTCGGTCGAGGAGGCCGAGGCCTATGATTATTCGCGCGAGGAACGCCTGCGCATCGCGATGAATCGCCAGCGCCAGGTGATCGGCGATCCGGCGCAATGCAAGGAACAGATTCTCGCGCTGGCCCAGAAATACGACATCGAGGAATTTGTGATCCTGACGATCACCTACGATTTCGCCGCTCGGCTGAAATCCTACGAACTGCTGGCCAAGGAATTCGGGCTTAGCCCTCTTGCTTGAACTCGACGACGTCGGCGCCGCGATTGGCGTGGCGCAAATCCTCGGCGGCGCGGCGCAGCTTCAGGAATGCCTGGATGCTGAACGGGAACGAACCGACATAGATCAGGCCGACGACGAGCAGCGTCGCCCAGGGCTCGGTGGTCGCCAACGCCGCGAGCGCACCGATCGCCAGCAACACCGCCAGCGCCCATTCGCGCGGCACATGGATGCGTTTGAGCGAGAACGTCGGAACCCGGCTGACCATCAGCGCACCAATCGCGGCGAGGACAAACGCGCCGAACCATGGATTGCGGAATCCGTCCCAGCCGAATTCGAATTGCAGCAGCATGGGGACGAGGGCGAGACCCGCGCCCGCCGGTGCCGGTACGCCGGTAAAGAAATTATAGGCGTAGGGCGGTAGATCAGCGCCGATCTGGGTGTTGAAACGCGCCAGGCGCAACGAACAACAGACGGTGTAGAGCAAGGCCACGACCCAGCCGAGGCTCGACAGGCTGTGCAGCGTCCAGACATAGAGGATGAGCGCCGGCGCCACGCCGAAGCTGACGAAATCCGCGAGTGAATCGAGTTCGGCGCCGAACTCCGAGGTGCCCTTCAACAAGCGCGCGACGCGGCCGTCGATACCGTCGAGGATCGCGGCGACGAAGACGGCGACAACGGCGGTGCGGTAATCATCGGCCAACGCGAGGCGAATGCCGGTCATTCCGGCGCAGAGCGCGAGCAGCGTCAGGATGTTCGGGATCATCCGGTTCAAGGATAGGCCGCGCATCGGCCGGACGCGAAGGCGAGGGCGGCGCATGTTAATGCTCCGTGCCGCGGCGCGGCGGCTCTTGCGCGTGAGCGTCGGCGAGGATGGTCTCGCCGCCGATCGAACGCTGTCCGACCAGCGCGAGCGTCGCCCAGCCGAGCGGGATATAGACCTCGGCGCGGCTGCCGAAACGGATGAGGCCGATGCGCTGGCCGGCGATCACGTCTTGTCCCTCGCGCAGCACGCAGACGATGCGGCGCGCGACGAGGCCGGCGATCTGTACCACGCCGATATCGCCCTCGGATGTCGAAATCATCGTTGCCATGCGCTCGTTGTCGATGCTGGCCTTGTCGAGGCTCGCGTTGAGGAACTTGCCTTCGGTATAGGCAAGGCGCGCGACGCGGCCGGCCATCGGCGAGCGGTTCACATGCACATCGAGCACGTTCATGAAGATCGCGATGCGGCGCATCTTATCGGTGCCGAGACCCAGTTCGGGCGGCGGCGGGACTTCGTCGACGGCAAGGATGAAGCCGTCGGCCGGCGCCAGGACCAGCCCCTCGCGCTGCGGGCTGACCCGCCAGGGATCGCGGAAGAAATAAATGCACCACGCGGTCGCCAGCACGCCGATCCAGCCGAGCGGCGCCCAGATCCAGAACAGGATCAAAGTCACGGCGGCGAAAATGGCGATGAAGCGCCAGCCGTCCCGATGGATGGGGGCAATAACTTTATTCAACAATTGACTGATCTCCTCGACCGGAAGCTAGCCGAAAAGCCGCCGGTCTTCTATCGCCCTTCGCGGCGCCACGCGAGCCAAAGCCCCTTATCGTCCTTCTCGCCGCCAGGCGAGAAGGAACGCGCCGAGCGCCAGGATCAGCGCACCGAGCCCGGGCAGGAGCGGCGTCTCGCTCACGCCGGTCACGACGAAATCGCCGTTTTGCCGCAGGCCCAGCCAGTTGCGCCCGGCGGCGGTGCGCTCGGTGCCGACCCGGCGAATGTCGGGCAAGGCCGCGCCGCTGCCGATCCAGAACGTGCCGCCGCCCGATGCGGCGACATCGGCGGCAACCTTGTCGGTGGTGGCGCGCACATCGGCGAGTTCGATCGGGTTGAGCGCGCCCGCGGCAGCGAGCGCGGTACGCTTGCCGTCGGTCACGCGATAGAGCCCGCTTTCGGTCACGGCCAGCGAACCCGTGCTGCGCCCGCCGCTCTGCGGGGCGAGCGACAGGCTCTGTGGAATGCCGTCCGGACCGGTGACCTGCACCGGACTGTCGTCGGGTTCGAGGGATTGCCGCGTGACGACAAGACGATTGCCCTGCACCTCGGCGCGCAGGTCGTTCTCTTCGAGATCGGGTTCTTTCATCAGCCAATACACGACGCGGCGCAGCAGCTCGGCCTGCGGCCCGCCGCCCTGATAGCCGCGCGTCCACAGCCACATCTCGTCGGAAAGAAGCTGCGCGACGCGGCCATCGCCGACGCGATCGAGCACCAGCAAGGGCCGGTCGCCCAATCCGTTCATCACCGTGGCGCCGCGATGCGCCTGCGCCTCGACGTCGAGGAACCAGCGGCCCCAAGGCGGGGTCTTGCCGATGTCGCTGGGCAGGCCCGGCAGGTCGGCGGTGACGGGATGGCGCCGCCCGGTCGCGCTGACCTGCGGCACGTAAGGCTGTTCGAGAATATTGCCGGTGGGCTCGGCCGGGAGCACCGCGCCCAGCGGCGTGCGATAGAGACTTTCGGCGCTGCCGAAGCTCGGTCCCGCCGCGTCGAGCAGCGCGCCGCCGTTCTGCACATAGCGCGCGATGTTCTCGAGATAGGCTGGCGGCAGCACGTTCATCTGCTTGTAGCGGTCGAAGATGATGAGATCGAACTGGTCGAGCTTCTCGTCGAACAATTCGCGGATCGGGAACGCGATCAGCGACAGTTCGCGGATCGGCGTGCCGTCCTGTTTTTCCGGTGGACGCAGGATGGTGAAGTGGACGAGGTCGACCGACGGATCGGATTTCAGGATGTTGCGCCAGGTACGCTCGCCCGCATGCGGCTCGCCGCTCACCAGCAGGACTTTCAACCGGTCGCGCACGCCGTTGATGACGATGGCGGCGCGGTTGTTGTCGAGGGTCAGTTCGTGCGGCCCTGCGTCGACCTGCAATTCGACGACGTTGGTGCCGCCATGATCGATCGGCACGCTGAGCGCGACATCCTGGCCGACCGGGACCGAGCGAGTGACCGCCGGCCCGCCATCCTTGCGCAGGGTGAGTTGCGCCAGGCCAGTGCCGCCATTCGGCAGGTCCTCGATGCGGACATTGAGCTGTATCTCTTTGCCGACAATGCCGAAGCTCGGCGCGTCTTTGACGACGAGGCGCCGATCCGCCTCGCCGGGCTGGCCGGTCAGCAGCACATGAAGCGGCGCGTCGAGGCCCAATTGCGCCGGCACCGGCATGTCGTGAATCTGGCCGTCGGTGATCATGATCGCGCCGGCGACGCGCTGGCGCGGCACGTCGGCAATCGCCCGCGACAGCGCGGTATAGAGCTGCGTGCCGGTATCGGCCATCGGCGCATTGGCGTCGGGCGCGCCGGCATGGACGACGCGCACATCGAGGTCTTTGAAACCTTGGAGGCGTTGGGTCACCGCATCGAGCGCGGCGTTGGCCTCGGCGCGGCGGTTGCCGATCCGCATGCTCGGCGATTCGTCGACCACCACGACCGCGATGTCCTTTTGCGGATCGCGTTGCTCCTGCACCAAGGAGGGATCGAGCAGGATCAGCACCAACATTGCCGCCGCCGCGAGCCGCCACAGCGTGCCGCGCGCGCGCCGCCAGGCGCCGTAGGCGAGAATGAGCGCGGCAAGCGCCGCGAAGATCGCAATCGCCGTCCACGGCAGGAGCGGCGAGGCCGCGATGCTGTAGCCGAAGGCGTTCATTGCCCGAGCCGTTCGAGAATGGCGGGCACGTGAACCTGGTCGCTCTTGTAGTTGCCGGTCAGCGCGTACATCACGAGGTTCACGCCGAAGCGATAGGCCATCTCGCGCTGCGGCTCGCCACCGGGCACCGCCGGATGGATCGGCCGGCCGCCGCCATCGACGGCCCAGGCGCCGGCCCAATCGTTCGAGCCGATGATCACGCTGGCGACGCCGTCATTGACCGCGTCGTCAGACGGCTCGACCCAGAGCGTGCCGCCGGCCCAGCGGCCGGGGAATTCCTGCAGGAGATAAAACGATTTGTTGAGCACGTGTTCGGGCGGTACCGGGATCAGCGGCGGGATCTCGAGCCCCGCCGCGATCTGCTGCAGCCGCTGCTGGGTCGCCGCCGCGCTGAAGGGGGTGCTCTCGCCTTGGTCGCGCGTGTCGAACAGGATCGTGCCGCCGGTCGCCAGGAACTTGTTCACCCGCTCGACCGCCTGCGCCGACGGCGGCTGTTCGCCCGGCACGATGGGCCAATAGAGCATCGGAAAGAAGATCAGTTCGTCGTGCTCGATATCGACCGCCATCGGCTCGCCCGCTTCGACGGCGGTGCGCCGGTTGAGCACGTTGGCGAGACCGGTGAGGCCGGCTTTCGCCTCGGCATCGACTGCCGGGATGCCGGTCAGGACATAAGCGAGATGAAAGCCGCTGGTCGCCTTGATCGCGAAATCATCGTCGCCTTGCGCGGACGCGGGCGCCGCGAATGCCGTCGCGCCGATCAGTCCGGCGAGCAAGACGCCGACCGCCTTGCGCCGCCACGCGGCAGCGATAGGGATCAGGCCACGCAAAGCGTATGCGATGAGCAGGTCGATGAGCCCGAGCGCCAGCGCGCCGCCGAGCAGGCTCGGGCGGAAATCGATCTCGGGCCCGCGCGCGTAGGTGATGCGGGTGACGCCGTTCGGCAGCGCGCCGAGGCTGGTGAACTTTTTCACCGCCGGCGCGAGGTTCAGGGCCTGGCGCGCATCCTCGGTGCCGTAAAACCCGGGTGGGAATTTCGCCGAAGGCGTGGTCGCGGCAAAGCCGCCGGCGGGGATGGTGCCGGCATAGGCCGAGGCGGGCGCGAGCCGGCCGAACCCGTCGAGCGTCTCGACCGGCGGTAACGGTTTGTCGCTGTCGCCCGACACGCCCTGGCTCACCGCGACGACGCGCCGGAGCATGTCGACGAACAATCCCGAGATGCCGAGCGTCGACCATTGCGGATCGGCGGTGGTGTGAACGAGTACGAGCCAGCCCTTGCCGCGCTTCTCGGCGGTCACCAGCGGCGTGCCGTCGGTGAGCCGCGCCCAGGTCTTGCCGGCGAGATCGAGCGCGGGCTCGGCCAGAACCTGGCGCGAGATCGTCACGTCCTTGGGAATCTCAAGACCGGCAAAGGGGCTCGTTTGATCGAACGGCGCGAGCGTGGCCGGGTTCTCCCAGGACAGCGCACCGCCCAGGGTCCGGCCGCCGCGCCGCAAGGCCACGGGCAACAGATCGTCATCGGTCGCTTCGGCGAGGCGAGGCCCGGCGAGGCGCAGCACTGTGCCGCCACCTTCCATCCATTTGACGATCGCGGTTTTCTCGTCTTCACCGGCAGGCGACACGTCAGGCAGCGCGAGAACGGCGACGCCGCCTTTCATCAGGCTTGCGGCGTCGCCGGTCCTGACTTCGCTGAACGGTTCGAGCGCCTTGCCGAGGTAATAGGTGCCGCTCAACAAGGGTTGCGCCGGGCCCACGCTGCGCGGCGCCACGATGCCGACCGGCCGCCGCCGCCAGCGCTCGTCGAGAAGCAGCACCGCGCCCGCCGACGATTCGCCCTCGATCGCCAGTTCCATCGCGCGATTGCGGAGTTCGCTCGGCAGTTGAAGATGCGCCACGGCGGTCAGCGCGCCGGGCGCGAGGCTGACTTGCTGGCGTCCGAGGAAACGGCCGTCATCGCCGACCGCGCGCACGACGATCTCGGCGGGCCCCGTTCCGTCGGCGCGCGTGACGGTGGCGGTCAAATCCTGATCGTCGCGATCGGCCGGCGACAGCAGGCGCGGCAAATCCTCGACCGCGTCGGTCATCACTCGCAAGGGTCCGCGTTGCGCCAGGCCTTCGGCGAAAGTTTTTGCGTCGCCATCGTCGATCCCGTCCGACAGCCAGACGAATTCCGCGCCGCCGAGATCGAGCTTCGACAAGCGATCGAGCGCATCGGGGCGATTGTCGGGCCACGCCATGGGCGCCAGCGCCGCGACGGCGGCATGCGCGTCGGCGGGGCGCAGTACCGAGAGCGGCGGCGGTGCGGTGTTCCCCGGCAGCGGCGCGGTCGCGACCAGCACGACGTTGCGATCCTCGCGTTCGGCCTGCGCCACTAACGGATCGAGCGCGGCGCGGCGTTCTTCCCAATGCCGCGCGGCGGTCCAGCCATTATCGACGACGAGAACCAGCGGGCCTTTGCCGGCCAGTGTCGCGGTCGGATTGAGCAGCGGATGCGCGAGGGCGAGGATGATGAGCGCGGCGAGCGCCATGCGCAGCAGCACGAGCCACAGCGGCGTGCGCGCCGGGGTTTCCTCGCGCGGCACGAGGCCGAGCAACAGGCGCAGCGCCGGGAAACGCACGCGCTTCGGCGCCGGCGGCGTTACCCGCAACAGCCACCACAACGCGGGCAGCGCGGCGAGACCGACGAGCAGCCACGGCGATGCGAAGGCGAGGGCGCCGAGACTCAGCATGGGTGCGACAACCCCCCACCCTGTCCCTCCCCCTCAAGGGGGGAGGGGACGCGCTGGTGATCATCGCTTCTTCTCTCAGAGAGAGATGAGGCGTTGTTATCATCGTTCCCTCCCCCATTGAGGGGGAGGGACAGGGTGGGGGGTAAGAGCGCCACCAACATTGGCTACTGCCCCGGCTCGGCCAACGCCGTGTAGAGCGCGAGCAGCGCGGCGTGTGGCGGCTTGTCGGTGCGATGCGTGGCGAAGCGCCAGCCCGCCGCGCGCGCAATGGCGCCGAGCCCGGCGCGGTGACGCGCCAGCTTGTCGGTGTAATCGCCGCGAATGGTTTCGACCCGGCTGATCAGCAACGGGTCTTCTTGCTCGAGCCCTTCGAAGCGCACGCGGCCCTCGAACGGCAACGTCTCTTCGGCGGGATCGAGCACTTGAAGCAGATAGCCTTTGAGGCCCATCGCGGCGAAAGAGGCGACGCGCTTTTCGACTTCTTCCAACGGGGCGAGCAGATCGCCGGTCAACACCAACTGGCCGTGACGCGGCAAGGGTTCGACCGTCGGCAGATCGGGGCTCGCGTTGCGTTCGAGCTGCAATGCCATGCGTTCGAGCACCGCGCGGCCATGGCTCGGTGCGATACCGGTGCCGAGCAAGGTCACGCGCTCGCCGCCGCGCAACAGCAGCGCCGCGAGCGCCAGCGTGATCAGATCGGCGCGTTCGCGTTTCGTCGGCACGCCGCGACTTGAGGCGTAATCCATCGACGGCGACGCGTCGCGCCACAGCCAGACGCTTTGCGCGGCTTCCCATTCGTTCTCGCGCACGAAGAGCCGCTGCGACTTGCCGCTTTCGCGCCAGTCGATCCGATTGATCGCGTCGCCGGGCTGGTATTGGCGGAATTGCCAGAACGTCTCGCCCTGACCGACGCGGCGGCGTCCGTGAACGCCTTGCGCGACGGTCGATGCGACACGACTCGCCGCCACCAGCAGCGGGGGCAGCGCCGCTGCGGCTTGTTCGGCGCGGTGCTGAAGGCGCGCCGTGTCGGCCATCAGCGCAGGGGCGCCAGAAGCCGATCGATGACGTGGCCGATTTCGACGCCTTCGGCGCGGGCGGCGAAGGTCAGCGCCATGCGATGGCGCAGGATCGGCGGCGCCAGGGCGACGACGTCGTCGATCGACGGCGCGAAACGCCCATCGAGCAGGGCGCGGGCGCGACAGGCCAGCATCAAGGCCTGGCTGGCGCGCGGGCCCGGGCCCCACGCGATTTGCGCGTTGGCATCGCCGTCGGCGCCCGGCCGCGCGTTGCGCACGAGTTTCAGGATCGCCTCGACGACGCTTTCGCCGACCGGTACGCGGCGCACCAGACGTTGCGCCGCGCTCAACTCGGCGGCGCTCAACACCGTGCTCGCCTGCTCGTCGCCGATGCCGGTGGTGGCGAGCAGCATCTGGCGCTCGGCGTCGAGATCGGGATAGCCGACGTCGATCTGCAGGAGGAAGCGATCGAGCTGCGCCTCGGGCAGCGGATAGGTGCCTTCCTGTTCAAGCGGATTCTGCGTGGCCAGAACATGGAAAGGTTTCGGCAGCGGGTGATATTGCCCGGCGACGGAGACGCGGCCTTCCTGCATCGCCTGCAGCAGCGCCGATTGCGTGCGCGGGCTGGCGCGGTTGATTTCGTCGGCCATCAGCAACTGGCAGAACACCGGGCCGGAGATGAAACGGAACGAGCGCCGGCCGCTCTCGCCTTCTTCCAGCACCTCGGAACCGAGAATGTCCGCCGGCATCAGATCGGGCGTACACTGAATGCGCTTGTCCTCGAGGCCGAGGACGGTGCCGAGCGTCTCGACCAGGCGCGTCTTGGCGAGGCCGGGCACGCCGATCAACAAACAGTGGCCGCCGGCCAAAAGGGTGATGAGGGCTTGATCGATCACCTCGCGCTGACCGAAGATGACGCGGCCGATACGCTCGCGCACCGCGGTCAGGCGCTGGCCCAGCGCGTCGATCTCCGCGGCGAGGTCGGTGCCGCCGACCGGTTTGAGATTTTCGGGCATGCTCACGGAAGGTTTCCTCTCGCAACCGAAGGGGGCGTCGATCGATGGACGAGGCCGATGCCAAAACGCGTGATCTGGCGCGCATCGCGGAACAGGCCGCCCTGACTCGGGAAAGAACACCGGGCGGGGGAAGCGCCCCGTCGCGTGCCCCCTCTCGCGATTGTGGGCATTTCGATATCCATATCGATCGTGATGGTAGCTGGTTCCATCAGGGGACACCAATCAATCGCGCGTCATTGGTCAGGCTGTTCAGCACCGTGCTGGAACGGGATGCCGACGGGGTTTACTGGTTGGCGACGCCGGTCGAGCGCGGTCGGATCGCGGTCGCCGATGTGCCGTTTCTCGCGGTCGAATTGGACCGCCGGGGCGACGGCCCGGGCCAGGAACTCGTTTTTCGCACCAATGTCGGCGATTTCGTGACCGCCGACGCCGAACATAAGCTACGGGTGGCGATGGGCGACGACGGCGCGCCGCGACCTTACGTCGATGTCAGAAACGGGCTGGAAGCGCGGCTCGCGCGGCCGGTATTCTATGCGCTGGTCGAGTTGGGGAGGGAAGAGCGGGTCGGTGACACGACCCTCTTCGGAGTATGGAGCAAAAACACATTCTTTCCGCTGGGATCCCTGGCGGAGCCCGCTTGACCCGCGACGGGATTCGCGGCCGCTTGGCGGCGCGGCCGATCGGCATGCGCGGCAATGGCGTCGACGATGGCCACAACACGCCGGCTGCCGTGCTGGTGGCGCTGGTCGATCGTCCCGAGGGCTGGTTCGTCCTCTTCACCCTGCGCTCGGCCGATCTCGCCGATCATGCCGGTCAGATTTCCTTTCCCGGCGGCCGCATCGATCCCGAAGACGAGAACGAAGATGCCGCGGCGCTACGCGAGGCCGAGGAAGAGATCGGTCTGCCGCGCGACCATGTCGAGATCGTCGGACGCCTCGACACCTGGGTTAGCGGCACGGGCTTCATCATCACGCCGGTCGTTGGCCTCGTCCGCCCGGTCGCGCATCTCGTGCCCAGTCCCGTCGAAGTCGCCGAGATTTTCGAGGTGCCGCTCGACTTCATTCTCGACAAGAACAATCACCAGCGTCGCTCGCGCGAACTCGGCGGTCAGCAGCGTCATTTCTGGGCGGTGCCCTATGAGCATCGCAATATCTGGGGCGCGACCGCCGGCATCCTGGTCAATCTCGCCGAAGCGTTGACCGGATAAGAGGGCCGATGGGCCGCGAGTTCCTCACCATCATCGTGCCGCTGCTGCTGCCGACGGCGCTTTATGTCGCGTGGCGGCTGTGGTTCGGCCGCACGCTGCAATTCCCGACAAGCTGGATGTGGCTGGCGGCGGCCGGCCTGATCTTGGCCGCGCTCACGCTCGTCGCCGTGAGTCTCGATTTCGGCGGGCCGCGCTCGGGCAATTATGTGCCGCCGTATCTCGACGACGATGGCAAGGTCGTGCCGGGTCATGTCGACCCCGCGCCGTCGCGCTGACGCTTTGCGTATCGTTCCCCGCGCGTGGATGAAACAACCGGCGACGCGCGCGGTGATGCGCGCTTTGGGCGGCCAAGCGCGCTTCGTCGGCGGCTGCGTGCGCGACACCTTGTTGAAACGCCCGATCGGCGATATCGACATCGCGACGCCGCTGCTACCCGACGCGGTGATGAAAAGCCTTGCGCGCGCCCGCATCAAGGCGGTCCCGACCGGGCTGGCGCACGGCACGGTCACGGCGGTGATCGGCAAGCGGCATTTCGAGATCACGACCTTGCGGCGCGACGTCGAAACCGATGGCCGCCATGCCGAGGTTGTCTTTGATGGCGATTACGAAGCCGATTCCCGCCGGCGCGATTTCACGATGAACGCGTTGTCGCTCACCCTCGACGGCGCGGTGTTCGACTATCAGAACGGCTTGCGCGATCTCAAGGCGGGCAAGGTGCGTTTCATCGGCGACGCCGCGACGCGGATCGCCGAGGACGTGCTGCGCCTGCTGCGCTTCTATCGCTTTCAGGCGCGCTATGGGCGTGGCGCCGCCGATAAGGACGCGCGCGCCGCCTGCCGCGCCTCCACGACATTGTTGCCGACGCTCTCGGGCGAGCGCGTCGCCGCCGAATTGCTGAAGCTGCTCGGCGTGCCCGATCCGGTGCCGACGCTGATCCTGATGGAAAAGGACGGCGTGCTGGCGCCGATCCTCGCGCCGCGCGATCCGGTCGTGTCACGGCGTCTGATCCGAATCGAGCCGCAACCCGATCCGCTGCGTCGCCTCGGCGTGTTGATTGCCGAGGACCATGACGGCGTCGGGCGCCACCTCAAATTGTCGAATGCCTTACGTGACCGGCTTGTCGCGATGGCGGCGCCGATCGATCTCGCGGCGGATGCCAGGGCGCAGCGCGCGCTGCTCTATCGGTTGGGTCGCGCGGCCTATGAGGATCGTGTGCTGGTGACGGCAGCGGTGAGCGGCAAGACGCGCAACGTGAAAGCGCTGTTGGCTTCGGCGGCGCGGTGGCGACCGGTTGCGTTCCCGCTCAAGGGTCGCGATGTCACCGCGCTCGGTGTCGCGCCCGGTCCGGCGGTAGGGCAGATTCTCGCCGGGGTCGAAGCCTGGTGGATCGACGGCGATTTCAAAGCCGCGCGGCGCGCGTGTCTCGCCGAGATGAAACGCCGCGTCGCGAAAATCTAGGGCCAGCTCACATCGGGCGGCAACGACATCAGGATAGCCTCGACGTTGCCGCCGGTTTTGAGGCCGAACAGCGTGCCGCGGTCATAGATCAGGTTGAATTCGACGTAGCGGCCGCGCCGCATCCGTTGATGTTGCCGCTGTTCGTCGGTCCAGGTCTCGCGCATGTGGCGGCGGACCAGGGCGGGATAGATCGCCAGAAACGCCTCGCCGACATCGCGGGTGAAGGCAAAATCCTTTTCCCAATCGCCGTCGAGATAGTCGAAAAAAATGCCGCCGACGCCGCGCGTCTCGTTGCGGTGCTTGATGAAGAAATATTCGTCGCACCATTTCTTGAAGCGCGGATAATACGTCGGATCGTGCTTGACGCAGGCGGCTTCCAGCGCCGCGTGGAAATCGCGCGTGTCGGCCTCGTCGGGCACCATCGGGGTGAGATCGCTGCCGCCGCCGAACCAGGTTTTGGTGGTGACGAGATAGCGCGTGTTCATATGCACGGCCGGGACCAGCGGCGAACGCGGATGAATCACCAGCGAGATGCCGCTCGCCCAAAAGCGCGGATCGCTGTCGGCGCCGGGGATCTGGGCACGGAATTCGGGGCTGAACTCACCCCACACGGTCGAGACATTGACACCGGCCTTTTCGAACACCCGGCCTTTGAGAATTCCCATCGTGCCGCCACCGCCGCCCTCGCGTTGCCACGGCTTGCGGGCAAAGCGTGGCGGCTCTTGTGGGTCGAACTCGGCCTCGATCGCTTCGAGCGCCGCGCAAATGCGGTCGCGCAGCGCTTCGAACCAGCGCGCCGCTTCCTGCTTTTTCGTCTCGTCGTTCATGATGGGAAATTGTCGGTCTGCCTCAGCGCCTCGCCCAGGACGAGCGCGGCCGTGATGCCCACGTTGAGCGATCGCATTCCGGCTCGCAAGGGGACGCGCAGCCGCATGTCGGCCGCGTCGTGAACGGCGTCGGGGACGCCGGCGGATTCCCGCCCGAGCAGTAAAGTGTCGTCGGCGCGGAACGCGAAGCGGTGATAGGGCAGCTCGGCTTTGGTGGTCAGCAGCACCAACCGGCCGGGTTTCCGAGCGGTGCAGAACCGCTCCCACGAGACGTGGCGGACGAGATCGACCGAGTCGAGGTAATCGAGCCCGGCGCGCTTCAGGCGGCGGTCATCCAGCAGGAATCCCAGCGGTTCGATCAGATCGACGCCGACGCCGAGACATGCGGCGAGGCGCAGGATCGTGCCGGTGTTTTGCGGAATATCGGGCTCAAACAGGGCGAGCCGCATCGTCTTGTTTTCGCTTTCTCTTCTGTGCGGCAGGATGTCGCATGGCCGCAATCGTTCAACACTATAGCTTGCCCGCCGGACGCAATGTTTTTGACGCGCCGCCTTCGCGATTCTACGCTAGAGGACGGTTAGCGAAGCACGAGGGGATTACATGGCGGATACCGCGCAACCCGGCCCGATTGGCGGACATGGCCATGACGGCGAGACCCGGCGCGATTTTCTCGCCATAGCCGCCACCGCGATCGCCGGTGTGGGCACCGCTTGCGCCACCTGGCCGCTGATCTCCAGCATGAACCCGGCCCAGGACACGCTCGCCGCCGGCGCGCCGATCGACATCGACATCTCCGGCGTCCAGCCCGGCCAGCAGATCATCGTGCTGTGGCGCAGCCGGCCGATCTTCGTGGTCCGCCGCACGCCCGATCAGGTAAAAGCCCTCGCCGCCGACAAGGACGCTGCCTCGCTGCGCGATCCGACCTCGGCCGCCAACCAGCAGGCGGCTTACGCCAAGAACGTCTATCGCTCGGTGAAGCCCGACGTTCTCGTGCTGGTCGGCATCTGCACCCATCTCGGCTGCATTCCCGAATTCGTGCCGCAGCCCGGCGGCAGTCTCGGCGCGTCGTGGCAAGGCGGCTATTTCTGCCCCTGTCACGGTTCGCGCTACGATCTGTCGGGCCGCGTCTTCCAGAACGTACCGGCGCCGTACAATTTGCCGGTGCCGCCCTACCACTTCGTGTCCGACACGGTGATCCGCGTGGGTGAGAACCCGCCGGACTCCACCTTCGATTTCAACTCGATCGAGCAGATCTAGGAACCCGCCTCCATGGCCGCGCTGCAATCGCAAAGCAAGATCGTGCGGTGGATCGACCACCGTTTGCCGATCTTCACCTTCATGCAGCATGAGCTGCACGAGTACCCGACCCCCAAGAATCTCACCTATTGGTGGAATTACGGCTCGCTCGCAGCCCTGATGCTGATGATCATGATCGCGACGGGCATTTTCCTCGCGATGGAATACACGCCGAACGTCAACCTCGCCTTCGACTCCGTCGAGCGCATCATGCGCGACGTGAATTACGGCTGGCTGATCCGTTACATCCACATGAACGGCGCGTCGTTCTTCTTCATTGTCACCTACATCCATATTTTCCGCGGTCTTTATTACGGCTCGTACAAAGAGCCGCGCGAGTTGCTGTGGATCCTGGGCGTGGTGATCCTGCTGTGCATGATGGCAACGGCGTTCATGGGTTACGTGCTGCCGTGGGGCCAGATGAGCTTCTGGGGCGCCACGGTCATCACCAACCTGTTTTCGGCGATACCGCTCGTCGGCAACGAGGTGGTGACCTGGCTCTGGGGCGGCTTCTCGGTCGACAACCCGACGCT
Organism: uncultured Rhodospirillales bacterium; assembly: GCA_903828515.1. Taxonomy (GTDB): domain Bacteria; phylum Pseudomonadota; class Alphaproteobacteria; order ATCC43930; family CGMCC-115725; genus CAIKMD01. The sequence continues at coordinate 453,685 of CAIKMD010000007.1, forward strand.
CAACCGGTTCTACGCGCTGCACTACCTGCTGCCCTTCGTGATCCTGGGCGTGGTCGGCCTGCACATCATGGCGCTGCATACCCACGGCTCGAACAATCCGCTGGGCATCGACCGCAAGGGCCCGCAGGACAGCATCCCGTTCCATCCCTATTACACGATCAAGGACATGTTCGGCGTCGGCGTGTTCCTCACGATCTTCGCGATCTTCGTGTTCTGGTTCCCGAACCTGCTTGGCGATCCGGCGAACTACATCCGCGCCAATCCGTTGCAGACCCCGCCGGAAATCGTGCCGGAATGGTACTTCCTGCCGTTCTACGCGATGCTGCGCTCGGTCCCCGATATCCTCTTCATCAAGGCGAAGCTCGCCGGCGTGCTGGCGATGTTCGGCTCGATCTTCATGCTGTTCATCCTGCCGTGGCTCGATACCTCGCCGGTGCGCAGCGCCCGTTTCCGCCCGATTTACAAATGGGTGTTCTGGCTGCTCGTGATCGACGTGCTGGTCCTCGGCTATGTCGGTGCGCATCGTCCCGAAGGCCTCTATGTGGTGATGGGTCGGATAGCGACGCTCTATTACTTCTTCCACTTCCTGATCCTGTTCCCGCTCCTCGGGATCTTCGAGCGCCCGCTGCCGCTGCCGACCAGCATCAGCGCCGCCGTCACCAAGGGGAAGCCGTGATGCGCGCGTTCGCGATTGCTCTCTTCTCCGTCGTCGCGCTGGCGGTGCCCGCCTTCGCGCAGGAAGAGGCCATGCCGCCGCTCGATCATGAGAAATGGTCGTTCGACGGTCCGTTCGGAACGTTTGACCGTGGCGCGTTGCAGCGGGGCTTCGAGGTCTACAGCGAGGTCTGCTCGAACTGTCATTCGCTGAAGCTGATGTCCTATCGCGATCTCGGCGGTCCGGGTGGTCTCGGTTACAGCGACGACGAGGTCAAGGCGATCGCGGCGCAGAAGGAAGTCACCGACGGTCCGAACGACCAGGGCGAGATGTTCCAGCGTCCGGCGCGGCCGTCCGATCATTTCGTGCCGCCCTTCCCGAACGACCAGGCCAATCGTGCCGCGCACAACGGGGCGCTGCCGCCGGATCTCTCGCTGATCGTCAAGGCACGCGAGGGCGGGTCGGATTACATCTACGGCATTCTCACCGGCTACAAGCCGCCGCCGCCGGGCCTCAAGATGCCCGACACGATGCAATACAATATGCATTTCCCGGGTCATCAGATCGCGATGCCGCCGCCGCTCTCGGACGACGTGGTGAGCTTCGCCGACGGCACTAAGGCGACCACGGCGCAGGAAGCGCACGACGTCGTGACCTTCCTGACCTGGGCGTCCGAGCCGCGGATGGAAGAGCGCAAGAAGACCGGCGTGAAGGTCGTCTTCTTCCTCTTGGTGATGACGGGCGTGCTCTACGCCGCCAAACGGAAAATCTGGGCCGACGTCCACTAGAGGAGAACCCCTCGCCCGCGAAAGCGGGAGAGGGAGGGGCCCGGCCTCTTAAGGCCGGGAGGGTGAGGGTGCTTTTTCAGCAACCTCACTTTTCAACGCTTTCAGAATGCCCGTCGCCACGCCCTCGGGATTGGCGAGCACGTCGTTGTTCCAGAACCGAATCACGCGCCAACCTTCAGCTTCCAACGCGGCGGTCCGACGTTCGTCGCGCTCATTCTCGGCGTGCTGCCCGCCATCGACTTCGATCACCAAACGATGCTCGATGCAGGCAAAGTCGGCGATGAAAGTGCCAATCGGGCGCTGTCTTCGAAATTTGTAACCGTTCAATCGGCGCGAACGCAAAATCGACCATAGACGCTGTTCGGCATCGGTCATGGTGCGGCGAAGGCGACGGGCTTCGCGATTGGGCATGGCAGAAAGTTAGCATGGCGCGGCGTTACCCTCACCCTCCCACTGCTTCGCAGTGGGCCCCTCCCTCTCCCGCTTTGCGGGCGAGGGGTTTTGAGAGAACGCGCCGCGATTCCGATTGCCGACGCGCGGCCTTGCTGCTTGATTACCGGCATGACAGTGATCGGCATCATCGGCGGCAGCGGCCTCTATCAGATCGAGGGCCTGACCGACATCGAATGGCGGCGCGTGGCGTCGCCGTTCGGCGAACCCTCGGACGAATTGTGCTTCGGCAAGCTCGGCGGCGTCTCCGTCGTGTTTCTCCCGCGCCACGGGCGCGGCCACGTCATCCCGCCGAGCGAGATCAATTTCCGCGCGAATATCGACGCGTTGAAGCGCTCGGGCGTGACCGACGTGATCTCGCTTTCGGCGGTCGGCAGCCTCAAGGAGGATTTGCCGCCCGGCACGTTCGTGCTGGTCGACCAGTTCATCGACCGCACCTTCGCACGCGAGAAAAGCTTTTTCGGCGGCGGCTGCGTCGCCCATGTCTCGATGGCGCATCCGGTGTGCCATCGGCTCGGGATGCATCTGGCTCATGCCGCGGAGAAAGCCGGCATCGCGGTCAAGCGCGGTGGCACCTACATCGTGATGGAAGGCCCGCAGTTCTCAACACTGGCCGAGAGCAATCTCTATCGCGAGCAATGGGGCTGCGACGTGATCGGCATGACCAACATGCCCGAGGCGAAACTCGCGCGCGAAGCCGAGCTCTGCTACGCGACGGTCGCCATGGTGACGGATTTCGATTGCTGGCATCCGGATCACGACAACGTCACCGTCGACATGATCCTGAAGGTCCTGTTCTCCAACGCAGATCGGGCGAAAGCCTTGGTCAAGGAACTGGTGCCGCTGGCCGGCGCCGACGCCGAATGCCCACAGGGCTGCCGCCATGCGCTCGACTACGCGCTGATCACCGCGCCCGAATCGCGCGACGCCAAGGTGCTGGCGCGGCTCGATGCGGTCGCGGGCCGCGTTCTCAACAAAGCCTGAGACGATGAAGGTCGCCGGCAAAGCGATGCGCACGATCTGGCTCGAGGCCGACGGCGTTTCCGTCGGCATCATCGACCAGACCCGCCTGCCGCACGAACTGGTCACGCTCACGCTCGCCGATCTGGATCAGGCCGCGCATGCGATCCGCGCCATGCAGGTGCGCGGCGCGCCGCTGATCGGCGCGGCGGCGGCTTATGGGCTCGCGCTGGCGATGCGCCACGATGCAAGCGATGCCGGGCTCGATACGGCCTGCGCCACGCTGATGGCGACGCGCCCGACCGCGGTCAATCTGCGCTGGGCGATCGACGACATGCGTCTTGTCCTGGCGCCGCTGGCGCCGGCGCAGCGTCTGGCAAAGGCCTATGCGCGCGCCGCCGAAATCGCTGAGGAGGACGTCGCGATCAATCGCGGCATCGCCGCTGCTGGTCTTCCGCTCATCGAGGTGGCATGGGCGAAGAAGAACAAACAGGGTCGTGTCGACATCCTCACTCACTGCAACGCGGGTTGGCTCGCGGCGGTCGATTGGGGTACGGCGCTGGCGCCGATCTATCTCGCGCATGATCGCGGCATACCGGTGCATGTCTGGGTCGACGAGACGCGTCCGCGCAACCAGGGCGCCTCGCTCACCGCCTGGGAGCTGGGCCAGCACGGCGTGCCGCACACCGTGATTGCGGACAATGCCGGCGGGCATCTGATGCAGCACGGCCGGGTCGATCTCTGTATCGTCGGCACGGATCGCACGACCGCGACGGGCGACGTCGCCAACAAGATCGGAACGTATCTGAAGGCGCTCGCCGCGCACGATAACGGCGTGCCGTTCTATGTCGCGCTACCGTCGCCGACGATCGACTGGTCGCTCAGCGACGGAGTGCGCGACATCCCGATCGAAGAGCGCGATCCGAAAGAGGTGACCGAGATTTCGGGGGCGCTGACCGGCGGCGGCATCGCCACGGTGCGGCTGGTTCCGGCGGGCAGTGCCGCCGCCAATTTCGCCTTCGACGTGACGCCGGCGCGGCTGGTGACCGGCCTGATCACCGAGCGCGGCGTTAGCGCCGCCTCGCGCGATGGGCTCTTGAAGCTGTTTCCCGAGATGAAAGAAAAACGCGCGGGCGAATGACCGCCCGCGCGTTTGGGTCGTCCCGTTTTCGCGTTTAGCCGACGTGCTTGGCGAGGAATTCCTGGCTGCGGCACGCCGCAACCTGGGCGGCTTCGGGATTGAACGAGCCGCGCTCGTCGCAATGGAAGCCATGGCCGGCGCCGGCATAGATGAAGATCGGTGCGCCAACTTGCGCGGCCTTGATCTTCTCGACTTCGGCCAAGGGAATGCTCTGATCCTTCTCGCCGAAATGCAGCATGATCGGCGCCTTCGGCTTCTCGGTGTGGAATTGCGGGATCTGGCCGCCGTAATAGCCGACGCCGCAAGCGACGCCGCTGAGCCGCGTCGTCGACAGGAAGGCGATCGAGCCGCCCATGCAGAAGCCGAGCACTGCGACCTTGCCGGCCGACTTCACCGAATCGATCGCCGCCTGGGTATCCATCAGGCGAAGGTCGAGATTGCCCTTGCCGGCATTGGCGCGGGCCTTGTCCATGTCGTCGCCCGCATAACCGGCCTCGAAACCCTTTTCGACGCGGTCGAACAGCGCCGGCGCGATCGCGACATAGCCGAGTTGCGCATAGCGGTCGGTGACCGATTTGATGTGGTGGTTGACGCCGAAAATTTCCTGAATGACGACGATGGCGCCGCGCGGGGTGCCGACCGGATCGGCACGATAGGCGTCAAGTTTGAAACCGTCTTTGGCGGTGAGCACGACGTTCTGACCCATATTAAATCCTCCTCGATTTTGGTGGGGTTTGGTTTTGCTTGGGGTCGATCATAGAAGGTCGAGCGCCGGATGCTCAAGCCTCAGACATTGAAGCGGAAATGAAATATGTCGCCGTCGCGGACGAGGTAGTCGGCGCCTTCGAGGCGCATCTTGCCGGCTTCCTTGGCGCCCTGTTCGCCGCCGCAGGCGACGAAATCGTCATAGGCGATTGTTTCGGCGCGAATGAAGCCCTTCTCGAAATCGCTGTGAATGACGCCGGCCGCCTGGGGCGCTTTCGACCGGTTGGCGACGGTCCAGGCATGGGCTTCCTTCGGCCCGACGGTGAAGAAGGTCAGGAGATCGAGCAGCTTGTACCCGGCGCGGATCACCCGGTTGAGGCCGGCTTCCTCGAGGCCGAGGGCGACGAGGTATTCGCGCTTTTCACTTTCGTCGGCCAGCGCCGAGACCTCGGCCTCGATCGCCGCTGATACGATGACGCTCGCGGCGCCCCGGGACTTGGCGTATTCGGCGACTTTCGCGGATTGCGCATTGCCGGTGGCGGCCGATGCCTCGTCGACATTGGCGACGTAGAGCACCGGTTTGGCCGACAGAAGCTGCAGCGCCTTGAAGGCGGGAATCTGATCGGCCGACAGTTTCAGCAGGCGCGGCGATTTTCCCTCGCGCAGCAATTCGAGCGCCGGCTCGGCGACTTCGAGCATCGCCTTGGCTTCCTTGTCGGCGCCGCGCAACTTCTTCTGCGCCGCGGTCACGCGCTTTTCGAGGCTTTCGAGATCGGCGATCATCAACTCGGTCTCGACCACTTCGGCATCGCGGATCGGATCGATCGAGCCCTCGACATGGGTGACGTTGCCGTCGTCGAAACACCGCAGGACATGCGCGATCGCCTCGACCTCGCGGATATGGCCGAGGAACTGGTTGCCGAGGCCTTCGCCCTTGGAGGCGCCGCGCACCAGCCCGGCGATGTCGACGAACTCCAACTGCGTCGCGACGATCTTGGCCGATTTGGCGAGCTTCGCGCAGACATCGAGCCGCTCGTCGGGCACCGCGACGCGGCCGATATTGGGCTCGATGGTACAGAACGGATAATTCGCCGCCTCGGCCGATTGCGTCGCCGTCAGCGCGTTGAAGAGCGTCGATTTGCCGATATTGGGCAGGCCGACGATGCCGCAATTAAAACCCATCTCAGACCGGTTCCTTCGGTTCGCCTGGTGTCGGTGGCGGTGCTTTGGGTGGATTGGGCTTCACGATCGCGGCGACCTTGGTCATGAAACCAGTGGTGTCGGACGCCGCCAGAAACGGCGCCGCTTCGGCGATCGCGGCGATCATCGGGTCGAGCCAGACTCGTTCTTCCGCGAAAAAATTCTGCAGCACATAGGCCTCGACCAGTTCGCGCGCGCCGGGATGGCCGACGCCGACGCGCACGCGCCAGTAATCCGGACCGATCGCGTCGTCGATCGAGCGCAGGCCGTTATGCCCCGCCGAGCCGCCGCCGCGTTTGACCCGCATCTTGCCTTCGGCGAGATCGATCTCGTCGTGGATGACGGCGATCTCTTCGGGCGGAATCTTGTAAAACCGCGCCGCCGCGCCGACGCTGTCGCCGCTCAGATTCATATACGTCTCGGGCTTGAGCGCCAAAAGCCTGGTGCCGCCGATGTCGCCTTCGGCGAGCGCGCCCTGAAACTTCCCGCGAAACGGCTTGAAGTCGAAACGTCGCGCGATCGCCTCGACCGCCATGAACCCGACATTGTGCCGGTTCAGGGCGTAGCGGGTACCCGGATTGCCGAGCCCGACGATGAGGCGCATGGCGCTCAGCGTGGCGGCGGCCCGTTGCCGGGCCGCCCCACCTGTGCCTTACTTTTTCGCGGCGGGTTTGGCGCCGCCGGCTGCTGCGCCGGCCGCGGGGGCCGCGCCGGCCGCCGGTGCTGCTGCCGCGCCCGGTGCCGCCGGCGTATCGCCGGCTGCTGCCGCTGCCGCTGCCGCATCGGCCGCGCTCTTGGCCGCGGTCGCGGCCTGTGCCGCTGCGACCTGCTCGTCGCGCACGGCGGTCGGCGCCGCGATCGAGGCGACGGTGAAGTTGCGCGCCATCGTCGGGCGCGTGCCTTCGGGCAGTTTGACGTTCGTGATGTGGACGCTGTCGCCGATCTCGAACCCGTCGAGGCTGATCGTGATGCGGTCGGGGATCGCCTCGACCGGGCAGACCAGATCGATCTCGTGGCGCACGATGTTCAGCATGCCGCCGCGACGAATGCCCGGCGAGGTTTCCTGATTCGTGAACACCACCGGGACCGCCACCGTGACCGTGGTTCCCGCGTTGACGCGCAGGAAGTCCACGTGCAGCGGATGATCGGTGACCGGATCGTACTGCACGTCGCGCGGCAGGCTGCGATGGGTCGTGCCGTTGAGGTCGAGGTTGACCAGGCGCGCGAAGAACCCGGGCTTGTGAAGCTCGCGGGTCAACTCGCGGGGATCGACGGACACCAACGTTGCGGGCTTGCCTTCACCATAAAGGACTCCCGGCACGCGACCTGCACGGCGAGCGGCCCGGGCGGCCCCCTTTCCAGCCCGGTCGCGCGCCTCGGCGCGTAAAGTAATCGTCTCGGCCATAACTTACTCCTTCGTGCGGCAATGGCGACGGCCTCCAGGGGTGCCGTACGCCGGTTGTGAAACTGGTGTTGTTAAACGAACAGGCTCGAGACCGAACGTTCCTCGCTGATGCGCTGGATCGCTTCGGCCATCAAGGGTGCAATCGTGAGGCGCCTGATGTTGCGCGCGGCGGTCACCGCCTCGGTGGCGGCGATGCTGTCGGTGGTGACGAGCGCTTCCATCGGGGACGCCGCGATGCGCGCGACCGCGCCGCCCGACAAGACGCCATGGGTGACATAGGCGGAAACCGATTTCGCGCCGCGTTCCATCAGCGCTTCGGCGGCGTTGCAGAGCGTGCCGGCGCTGTCGACGATGTCGTCGATCAGGATGCAGCGGCGGCCGTCGACGTCGCCGATGATGTTCATGACTTCGCTGACGCCGGCGCGTTCGCGCCGCTTGTCGATGATCGCGAGGTCGGCATCGACCCGGCGCGCGATCGCGCGGGCGCGGACCACACCGCCGACATCGGGCGACACCACGACCAGGTCGCCGCCGCCGCCGTTATAGCGTTCCTTGATGTCGTCGATGAAGACCGGCGCGGCGAAGAGATTGTCCAGCGGGATGTCGAAGAAGCCTTGAATCTGGCCGGCGTGAAGATCGAGGGTGAGAACCCGGTCGGCACCGGCCGCCGTGATCATGTTGGCGACCAGTTTGGCCGAGATCGGCGTGCGCGGACCCGATTTGCGGTCCTGGCGGGCATAGCCGTAATAGGGGATGACCGCGGTCGCGCGCCGTACCGAGGCGCGTTTCAGCGCGTCGAGGGTGACCAGCAGTTCCATCAGGTTGTCGTTGGCGGGGAACGAAGTGGACTGGATGACGAAGACGTCCTCACCGCGGGCGTTTTCGTGAATTTCGACAAAGACTTCCTGATCCTGGAATCGCCGTACGCTGGCGTCCGTCAGGGGAAGATGCAAATGGGCCGAAATCGCCTCGGCGAGCGGCCGATTGCTGTTACAGGCAAGGATTTTCATGCGAATTGAGCCAGTCCCGCGAGCGCGCGGAATGTAACAAAGGGGGTGGGTCCTGTAAACCCGCCCCCCGGGCGGCTCAGGACCGGGCGTCGGCCTTCCGCGCCTCGGCGATCAGCGCCGCGATGCCGGGTGCGGCGGCATTGGCAACATCGAAGGCGGTCAGGCCCCAGGGGCCGTCGAGGCTGCCGGCGGCGACCGCGTTTTCCTGGTTGACCTGCCCCAGCAGGGCGCCCTGGGGATCGAGCAGCGACCAGGCGATTTTGACGCTCTGCTTGCCGCTATCGGGTTTCGATATCTCGACCTTGCCTTCGACGACGAAGCCCGGTTTGTCGGCGGGCTTTTGAATGAGAGGGACCTTGGCGCGGCGCAGCGCGTCGGCCATCGCGATCGACAAAGCCTCGCCGCCGTCGCCCGGCGCGCCCGTCACTTTATGAACCGCGACCAGCGGGTCGGTGCCGGCGACTGCCAGCGGCGCGGTATTTTGCACCATTTTCGCCAGGGCGGGCGCGGCCTGCCGCGCGATCTCCGAAACGCCGGTCCCGCCATGCTGCCACGCGGCCTGGGAGAGAAGCTGGGTGCTTTGCTCGATGGCATGCACGGTCGTCCCGTCGGCTTCGCGCATTTCCCAGGTAATGGTGACGTTGAGATTGCCGCTGCCGGCGTCCTCCGTCGTGGCCGCCCCTTGCAGGCGATAGGAGTGCTTGTTCCGGGCTTCCGTGCTCGCCGGGACGTCCTGATCCTGCAACGCCGTGGCCATCGCGCCGGCGAGGTCGTGCGCGGCCGGCTCGGGTGCGCCGGTGATCGGCATGACGATCACGCCCGCGCTATCGGGCGGCGTCAGGATCGGCGCGTTGGACGGCGGCCGGTCGTCGGCGAAAGGATGCGGCAGGGGCTGACAAGCCGACAGCAGCAAGATGGCAGCGATGACGGCAAAACGCATGGCGCGGATGATACCGGCCGTCCTTCAAGGCGCAAGGCAGATCGCCGAGAGCAGATGGCCGAATTGCTTTTCGCCGGTCAGACACATGCGGCGATAGGAAAAAAATCGTGCCGGTTCACCGGCGGTATCGCCGCCGGTGGCGCCGATGCGGGTGACGCCCGCTGCCACGAGGCGGGTGCGCGCGTAACCGGCAAGATCGAACAGGTAATGGCTCTCGCGCGGCGCCGCGCGGAAGAACGCGGCGTTGTCGGGGCTCTGCGCGAGAAACGGCGCCGGAAATTCCGGCCCGACTTCATAGGAATTCTTGCCGATGCAGGGGCCGACGACGGCGGCGATGCGCGCGCGCGACGCACCGGCCTCGACCATCGCCGCGATCGTCGCCTCGATCACGCCGGTGACGGCGCCGCGCCAACCGGCATGCGCCGCCGCGACGATGCCGGCCTTGGCATCGGCGAACAGAACCGGCGCGCAATCGGCGGTCAGGATGCCGAGCACGATGCCTTTCGTTTTCGTCATCATCGCATCGGCGCGCGGACGCTCGTCATGTGCCCACGGGTGTTCGACCGTCACGACCTCGGCGCCGTGCACCTGATGACAGGTGACCAATTGCTCGGGACGGGCGTCCAACGCCGCCATTGCGATGCAGCGGTTCTCGTTGACCTTGGCGATGTCGTCGCCCGAACCGAGGCTGCAATTCATCGACGCGAAGATCCCGTCGCTGACGCCGCCCTCGCGGGTGAAGAAGCCGTGGCGGATCGCGGGCTCGTCGAACAGCGGCGCGCGGATCATGCGAGACCCTCCAGCGCGATGTTCGGTTGCGACAGCGCCATGACTTTGAACAACACGCCCATCTGGCCAGAATCAATTAGGCGGCGGCAACCCGAGCGGATCGCGGCGGCTTGCGCCGGTGTCGCGCGTTGCAGGAGCGCCGCCTCGCGCGCGGCGATGCCGAGCCGCGCGAGAAACGCGCCCTGGCCGATCGGTCCGTGAACCGCCGCGCCGGCGGCCTGCGCCGCGCTGGCGAAAGCGGCGAAATCGACATGGGCGGTGAGATCGGCGCTGCCCGGTTCGTCGAGCACGGATTGCGCGCGATGGCGGCGCACCGCCTGCAGCGTGTCGCCATAGGCGCGCGGGTAATAGCCGTAATCGACGAACAGCGCGGCGCCGCCGTCATTGGCAAGCCGCGAACCCAACGCCGCGCCGAGCGCGATCGCGGCAGGGCAGAGTTCGGCGATCGCGTTTTCCGGCGCGGCGGGCAACAATTCGGCGCCGAGCGCGCTCGGGCCGGGATCGAGCAGAAAGGCGAGGGTCTCGCGATCGTCGGCGAGGCCGATGCGCCGTTCGTGCCACGCGGCGCCGCTGCACTGGAATTGCCGGATCGGCAGCGCGTCGAGAAATTCATTGGCGACGAGCAGCATGGGGCCGGGCGGCAGCGTCGCGATGCCGTCATGCCATTGCGGCTGGTAGCTGGCGAGCTTCTCCGATTGCAGCGCGCGCAGGGCCGGGCTGCGTTCGACCAGATGAAGTTGCGCGGCGCGGGCGAAATCCGGCGCGCCGCGCGCCGCGCGCAACAGATCCGCCATCATCGTGCCGCGTCCGGGACCCAGTTCGACCAGCAGCACCGGGTCGGGCTTGCCGATGCTTTCCCAGCTCGCCGCGCACCACGCGCCGATGAGTTCGCCGAAGACCTGGCTCACTTCGGGCGCGGTGATGAAATCGCCGGCCTGGCCGAACGGATCGCCCGCTGCGTAATAGTGCGAGACCGCTTCGCTCATGTACTCGGCCACGCTCATCGGCCCGTTGGCGCGAATACGCCGGGCGAGATGCTGGCCGAGCGCGGTCATGTCTCGGGCTTGGCGCGCCAGAACACCCAGAGCCCGAGCAGCAAGACCGGGATGGAGAGGAGCTGGCCCATGGTAGCGCCGAAAAAGAGATAGCCCATGAAGGCGTCGGGCTCGCGGAAGAATTCGACGAAGATACGAAAAACGGCATATCCCATCAGGAACACGCCCGACAACGCGCCGGGCCGGTCGCGGATATGGGTCCAGCGCAGCAGCGCGAACAGCAGAAGGAACAGCACGAGGCCTTCGAGACCGGCCTCATAGAGCTGGCTTGGATGGCGCGGTTCGGGCCCGGCGCCGGGGAACGCCATCGCCCAGGGCACGGTGCTCGGCTTGCCCCACAATTCGCCATTGATGAAGTTCGCCGCGCGGCCGAAGAAAATGCCGATCGGCACGGCGCTGGTGATGATGTCGGCAAACGCGAAGAGCGACAGGCCGCGCTGCCGGCAGAACAGGAAGATCGCGGTGATGACGCCGAGCGCGCCGCCGTGGAACGACATCCCGCCGTGCCAGACCTGCAGAATCTCGCTCGGGTTCGCGAAATAGAAATCGGGCTTATAGAAAAGCACATAGCCGGCGCGGCCGCCCAGCACGACGCCGAGCGTCGCCCAGACCAGGAAATCGTCGATCGCGGTTTGCGAGGCGACCGCCGGCGGGCGCTTGGCGACCCACAGGCAATAGCGCCAGCCGAGCAGCAGCCCGACGATGTAAGCGAGCGCATACCAGCGGATCGCAAAGGGCCCGATGGCGATGGCGATCGGATCGAAAGCCGGAAACGCGATGGACAGCATCAGCGATAAGGGTCCGCGGCGGCGAGATAGGTCTGGACGTAATCCTTCACCCCGTCTTCGAGCGAGGTGGCGGGCGCGTTGAAACCCGCCGCGCGGATGCGCGCCATCGGCGCCTCGGTGAAGTACTGATACTTGTCGCGAATCTGGACCGGCGTATCGACGTAATCGATCATCGGCTCCTTGCCGAGCGCGCGATAGACCGCGGCGGCGAGGTCGGCGAAACTGCGCGCTGTGCCGCTGCCGGAATTGAACAGGCCGCTGACTTCCGGGTGGTCATAGAGAAACAGCATCTCGGCGACGCAATCATTGATGTAGACGAAATCGCGCTTCTGGCCGCCATGGGGAATGCCCTCGCGGTGCGACCGGAAAAGATGGCAATGCGCGCCCGCTTCGGCCCGCACGAAGATTTGCGCGACGACGCTTTTCTGGTCGCCCTTGTGATACTCGTTCGGCCCGAACACGTTGAAGAATTTGATCCCGGCCCATTGCGGCGGCGTCGCCTCTTTGCGCTCGACCAGGCGCGCGACGCGGCGATCGAAGAGATGCTTCGACCAGCCATAGGCGTTGAGCGGCTGGAGCTTGGCGAGCGCGTCCGAGGACCCGTCGTCGCCGAAGCCGGCCTCGCCGCCGCCATAGGTCGCGGCCGACGACGCGTAGATGAAGCGCGTGCCGGTGGCGGCGCACCAATCCCACAGCGCCAGCGACAGCGCGAAATTATTCTCGATGATCAGGTCGGCGTCGCGTTCGGTGGTCGACGACGAAGCGCCGAGGTGAAAGATCGCGTCGATCCCCTTGGGATGGGATCCGAGGAAAGCGGCCAACGTCTCGGGCAGGATCAGTCCCGCGAGCTCGCGCTTGCCGAGATTGCGCCATTTGTCGTCGTTGCCGAGGCGGTCGCACACGACGAGGTCGGGCAGGCCCCGTTCATCGAGCGCCGCCACCAGATTCGAGCCGATGAAGCCGGCGCCGCCAGTGATCAGGATCATCGCTCTTTATAGGCGTAAGAAAGTGCGGGTCACAAGGAGACGTTCCCCTTGTCGGCATGGCGTGCTAGGGACGGCGCATGCAAACCCAGAACCGCTTTCTCGACGATCTAGCCCGCGTCGCCACCGGCGCGGCGGGGGCTTTCACCGGGATGCGTGGCGAAGTCGAATCCCGCCTGCGCGATCAGTTCGAGCGGATCCTTGGCCGGATGAACCTGGTTCGCCGCGAAGAATTCGAAGCGGTGAAGGCGATGGCGGCCAAAGCGCGCGCCGCCCAGGAGGCGCTCGAGAAACGGCTCGCCGCGCTCGAGGCAAAAACCGGCGTCAAAAAGCCCGCGGCACGTCGCGCAACCAAGCGCTGAAGCGGGTCGCGGCAGCCCGAACCGGGCCTGCAGCGCCAAAATCCGCACTTATCCCACGGTTTTTAGGGGTTGGCCCAATTCGGCCTTGCGCCCGACTCTGCACTTTGGCAGGCTCGTCTATAGTAGTTGAACGGGGGACTACCTACCAAATCTCGTGGGTCCCGGCCGCGAAGGAGTGCGCGATGACCGCCTTGTCGCTCGAGACCAAGGCCGTTTCTGCCAATCCCATCGACCTTGTCGAGGAGATCGTGCAGGCCAATGAGTGGCCGCATGACCGCCAAACCGACGAAGAGATGGTGGTGGAGATTTCGGGGCGGTGGTGCGATTACCGCCTGCTGTTCATCTGGCAGCGCGAGATGAACGCGCTGCATTTTTCCTGTGCTTTCGAGATGAAGGTGCCGCGCACGCGGCGCGCCGCCGTCTACGAGCTGCTCGCGGCGATGAACGAGCGGCTGTGGTTCGGACATTTCGATCTCGCCTCGGACGACGCCTCGCCGGCTTTCCGCCAGGGCGTGTTGCTGCGCGGATCGTTCGGCGCCAGCGTCGAACAGATCGAGGATCTCGTCGATATCTCGTTGTCGGAATGCGAACGCTTCTTTCCCGCCTTCCAGCTCGTCGTCTGGGGCGGCAAGAGCGCCGAGGAGGCCATTGCCGCCTCGATGATCGATCCAGTGGGTGAAGCCTAATCTCTTGCTCAAGCCGCGCGGTATTCTGCTGGTCGGTTGCGGCAAGATGGGTGGCGCCCTCCTTGCCGGCTGGAAGAAGCGACGTCTGCCCCAGCCGATCGCCGTGGTCGAGCCGTTCGCCGCGACGCTCCCCACAGGCATCAAGCGCCACGCCACACCGGCCACGCTGCCCAAGCGTTACGCGCCCGCCGCCGTCGTCTTCGCGGTAAAGCCGCAAACCCTGCCCGAAACATTGCCGGCCTATCGGCGGTTTGCCGGAAGCGGGACGGTGTTCGTTTCCATCGCCGCCGGCAAGACGCTCGGCTTCTTCGCGCGCCATCTCGGCGATGAAGCCGCCGTGGTGCGCGCCATGCCGAATACGCCGGCCGCGATCGGACGCGGCATCTCCGTTGCCTGCGCGAACCCGTTGGTCACCGCGGCGCAACGGGCGCTGGCCAATCGTCTCCTGGCGGCGGCGGGCGAAGTCGCGTGGGTCGACGACGAGGCGCTGATCGATCCGGTCACCGCGGTCTCAGGCAGTGGCCCGGCCTATGTGTTTCTGCTGATCGAATGCCTGGCCGAGGCCGGCGTCGCGTCGGGCCTGCCGGCCGATCTCGCGACGAGGCTGGCCCGGGCCACGGTGGCGGGATCGGGCGAATTGGCGCGATTGTCGCCGGAAGACGCGGCCCAGCTTCGCCGCAACGTGACCTCACCCGGCGGCACCACCGAGGCGGCGCTCAAAGTCCTGATGGGCGAGGGCGGCATGGCTGCGCTGATGCGCCGGGCCGTGACCGCCGCGACGGATCGTTCGCGACAGTTGGCAGATTAAGAGCTTCTCCCGTATCCTCAGGCCATGCCGACGCAACGCCGGGCGCGCGCCGCCACCCCTGGCCGGAAGGTCAAGGTACCCAAGGACCGACTGATCGACGCGGCGCTGACGCTCGCGGCCGAGGAAGGCTGGCGGCGGCTCACCCTCGCCGCGATTGCCGCCACCGCCGGGGTGCCGCTGGCCGAGACCGCGACGCTGTTCCGCTCGAAATACGGGATCATCGCCGCCTACCGTCGGCGGGTTGACCAGGCCGTGCTGGCCGGTCCGGCACCGTCGATCAACGATTCGCCGCGCGACCGGCTCTTCGACGTCCTGATGCGCCGGTTCGAGGCCCTCAAATCCGACCGGGTGGCGCTGCGGACGATCGCCCGGGACAGCCTCGGCGACCCCGCCATGCTCCGGCTTCTGCCGGGGGTGATGAGCGCCATGGGGTGGATGCTGGAGGCGGCGGGGCTGCCCTCCACCGGATATCGCGGGCATTTCGCCCGGCGTGCCGTTGCGGCCGTCTATCTCTCTGTTCTACCAGGCTTTTTCCGCGATGACAGTAGCGATCTCGGGATCACGATGGCGGCGCTGGATCGCCGGCTGAAACAGCTCGATTCGCTGGCCGGAACGCTCGCGCCGATCCTCGCCGGGCGGGGCCGGAAAAAGGACTGAGTCGCGGCCCGCGGGACACTCCCGCCATCATATTTGTGCAATGCAAAATTTTTATCCCAAATACCCTTGACCGGTGCTTGGGATGGCATCATATTGGTCATTGTGCAGTGCAGCATTTATGGTTTTCCCACTCCCCGGATCAAAGGACGCTCGATATGATCAATGGTAAGCAATCGTTTCTCGACTACGACATGACCAAGGCCTTTTCGGGCTTCGCCATTCCCGGCTTCAACGTCGAGGCGATCATGTCCGCCCAGCGCAAGAACGTCGAAGCGCTGACCCAAGCCAACCAGCTCGCGCTCGAAGGCGTGCAGGCTCTCGCTCGCCGTCAGGTCGAGATCGCCCGCGAAGCGCTCGAAGAGGCGACCTCGCTGTTCAAGGAATTGAGCCAGCCCGGCGCGCCGCAGGAAAAGATCGCGAAGAACGCCGAGATCGCCAAGCTCAACTTCGAGAAGGGCCTCGCCACCGCGAAGGAACTGACCGAACTCGTCACCAAGGCGAACACCGAGGCTTTCAATGTGCTGACCAAGCGCATGACCGAAGGCTTCGAAGAAATGAAAGACGTCACCACGAAGGTCGCCTAACCGGCAACCTGCGCGCCGACGCTTCGTCGTCGGCAGACGTTCAGTATCGAGTGCCTAAAACGACGCCATATCGCGCGCCCGCGCGATATGGCGTTGTCGTTTCATGGTTGAGCGCGCGTTAACCATTCTTTCAGCGTGAGGATGGAAGCTCATAAGCCATGGATACATGGCACGTCGAACCCATCCTCGACCGTCCCGCCGCTCTTGCCCGCGGTCTCCAGCGTTTCGGCGCCGCCGGCCTGTCGCTTCGCCTCGCCGCCCTGCGACGCCAGATCGAATGCGACTATCCGCTGACCCTCGCCCTCGACATCGTCAATCGCGAGGCCGCCGACGGGCTGCCGCCCGATCTCACCGACATCATTCACGCGATCCTGCATGAAGCCGTGCTCAACGCGGCGCGTCATGCCGAAGCGGCCATCGTGCGCGTCGTCGTTCACGTCAACGGCGGGGTCGTCCTGCTGACGATCGCCGATGACGGCAAAGGCTTCCCCTTCATCGGCACTTATGATCTTCGCGCGCTCGATGCGCTCGGTGTCGGCCCGCGCCACATCGCCCTGGGCGTTGCCGCGCGCGGCGGTGCGTTGACCCTCGATTCCCATCGCGCCGGAACGCGGCTCGACATTGTCCTGCCGCGCGAGATCGCCCGTCCGGTCGTGGCGATGGACGACGTTCCCGCCGTCGCCGCGGAATAAATCGATTTTCTAGTTCGGCAGATGCAGGCGGGCGCGCAGCCCGCCTTGCGGTGAATCCTCGAGCGTGACGTCGCCGCCCTGGCCGCGCGCCAGATCGCGCGCGATGGTCAGGCCCAGACCCAGCCCCCCGGTATTGGGATTGCGCGCCGCATCGAGCCGGTAGAACGGCCGAAACACGTTCTCGCGCTGCGGCGCCGGAATGCCCGGCCCGTCGTCGTCGACCAGAATATCGAAGCCGTCGCGCGCCGCGATGCCGGTGATCCAGACATGTTTGCCATAGCGCCGCGCATTGCCGAGCAGATTGGCGACGCAGCGCCGCGTCGCGTCCGGCCGCAGCGGCAGAACATAGCTTTCCGGCATCGCGACGAAGATCGGCGGTTCGCTGCGCTCGGTCGCCGATACGAGTTCCTGAACGAGCAGGGCGAGATCGGAGTCACGTTCCTGTTCTTCGCCCTCGCCGCGCGCGAAATCCAGATAGCCCTGGACCATGCGCTGCATCGCCGCGACGTCGAATTTCAGGCCGTCGACCGTGGCGTCCGGCGGCATCAATTCGAGGGCGAGGCGCATGCGGGTGAGCGGTGTGCGCAGATCGTGGCTGACGCCGGCCAGCATCTCGGTGCGCTGGCCGATCTGACGCAGCATGCGGTCGCGCATGCGGATGAAGGCGCGCGCGACCTGGCGCACTTCGGTCGCGCCCTCCGGGCGAAAATTGGCGACATCACGCCCTTTGCCGAAGGCTTCGGCCGTGGCGGCAAGCCTTCGCAGCGACTTGATCTGATTGCGCATGAAGACCGACGCGATGCCGAGCAGCACGAGCGACGAACCCGCCATCCACAGCACGAACAGCGAGGTGGTGGGCGTCGAGAGACGCTTGCGCGGCACCGCGACCTGCATCACCCCGTCGGGCAATTCGACCGAGACCAACATGTCGCGCGGATCGAACTCGCCGTCGATCTGGAACGGCCGGTCGACCCGCTCGGCCATGGCGAGCGCGAGCTGATCCTCGACCTGTCCGCCGGTCGAGCGTTGCATGCCTTGGGGCAGTTTCTCGCCGGCGCGGAAGGCATAGACCAGTTCGGTGACGCTGGCGCCGCGGTTCAAAAGCTGATCGCGCGCGCCCGGATCGTGAATGTAATTGATCGCGCTCAAGGTGAAGCCGATATCGGCCGCGACCGAGGCGGAGAGGCGCCGCGCCACGGTGTCCCAGACCCGGTCGTAGAACACCCAGGTCGCCAGCAGTTCGGCGATCACCAACGGCAGGATGGTGATGAGCAGGGCGCGTCCCCACAGCGAGCGCGGCAGCGCGCGCTTGAACCAGCGCCGATGGCTGTCGCCGGCGGCGGGCAAAGCAAGGCGCGTTTGGGCGTCGTCAATCGGGCTTGAGGACATAACCGGTTCCACGCACGGTCTGCAGATATCGCGGGAATTTCGGATCGAGTTCGATCTTGCGCCGCAGCCGCGTCATTTGCACGTCGACCGTCCTGAGATTGTCGCCGCATTGCGCTTCCTGGCTCAATGCCTCGCGCGAGATCGGCTCGCCCGGCGTCTTGGCGAGCGCGAGCAGCAGCGCGGCTTCGGCCGAAGTCAGGTGCACCGGCTCGCGGCCGCGAAACAACTCGCCGCGTTTCAAATCGAGGCGATAGACGCCGAGGCGCAGTTCTTCCGTGATCTCGACCGGGTTCTGGGTGACGCGCTGCAGGATGTTGCGGATGCGCAGGACCAGTTCGCGCGGCTCGAACGGCTTGGTCAGATAATCGTCGGCGCCGCGTTCCAGTCCGTTGATGCGGTCGCTCGCCTCGGCCATCGCGGTCAGCAGCAGGATCGGCACCGCGCTGGTCTGCCGGAGGCTCTCGGTCAGCGCGAGGCCGTTCTCGCCCGGCATCATCACGTCGATGATGAGGAGATCGAAGGACATGCTTTGCAGGCGGGCGCGCGCTTCGACGGCATCCGCCGCGGCGGTGACGCGAAAACCCGATTCCACGAGATAGCGCCGCAACAGATCGCGCAGCCGCTCGTCGTCATCGACGACGAGCAGATGGGCTTCGGGCGGGGCGTCGCCGGGGGCGCCGTTCATCGCGGCATTATACACGGGGAATCTAGCGCCGGCCGCGCCGGAATCGGACCCGATCGGTCTCGCCGGAAATCACGTTGGTCATCACCCGGCGGAATCCTTCGACCGCCTGTGGCCCGGCTTCCTCGAAGGCGCGTTGAATCCGCTGCCGCTGGTTCTCGGAAAGCTGTCGTTCAAGCTCGATGCCCTGCGTCGTCAGGGAGAGCAGCCGCTGCCGGCGGTCGGCGCGGTTGGCGTTCTGGGTGATGAAGCCCTGACGGATGAGCTGGCCGAGGACGCGGGCGAGGCTCTGCTTGGTGATGCGCAGAATGCCGAGCAGCTCGCTCACGCTCATTTGAGGATGGCGGCCGACGAAATAGATGACGCGGTGATGGGCCCGGCCGAAATTATAGCGGGCCAGCATGGCATCGGGTTCGGCGGTGAAATCGCGATACGCATAGAACAGGAGTTCGATGCCCTGGCGGACCTCGTCCTCGACGGTAACGACGGCGTTTTCCCTAGTTTTTATGTCAGACATGTTGACATATTTTTAGCAGGGTTGTTACATGGCAAGCAAGGCGCGTGGAGCTGATCCAGCCCGTCGCCGGCGCAAATTCAGGACCGGCCGACCGACCGAGGAACGCTGACGATATGGCAAGTGCGGGCAAACCTTTCGACGATCGCGATGGCACCATCTGGTACGACGGCAAGCTCGTGCCGTGGCGGGACGCCAACGTCCACGTCCTGACCCACGCGCTGCACTATGCCAGCAGCGTCTTCGAGGGCGAGCGGATCTATGACGGGCGCATCTTCAAGCTCCGCGAACACAGCCAGCGCCTGATCGATTCCGCCCGGATTCTGGGCTTCGCCGTTCCCTGGAGCCTCGAACAGATCGAGGCCGCCTCCAACGAAACCGTGCGCGCGTCCGGCATCGCCGACGGCTATGTCCGCCCGGTCGCCTGGCGCGGCCCCGAGCAGATGGGCGTCGCCGCCCAGCACACCAAGATTCATATGGCGATCGCGGTGTGGGACGATTGGAAGGCCTATTTCACCCCCGAGGCGCGCTCCAAGGGCATCCGCATGGCGTGGTCGAAATGGCGCCGCCCGGCCCCCGACACCGCGCCGACCGCGGCCAAATGCGCCGGCCTCTACATGATCTGTACCCTGTCGAAGCACGCGGCCGAGGCCGAGGGCTACGAAGACGCGGTGATGCTCGATTGGCGCGGCCAACTCGCCGAGGCGACCGGCGCAAATATTTTTCTCGGCATCGACGGCGAACTCCACACGCCGACGCCCGATTGCTTCCTCGACGGCATCACCCGCCGGGCGGTGATCGGCCTCGCCAAGGCGCGTAACATCAAAGTGATCGAACGCGCGATCATGCCGGACGAACTCGGCCGCACCCAGGAAGTCTTCGTCACCGGCACCGCCGCCGAGGTCACCCCGGTGACCGAGATCGGCCAATACAAATTCCAGGTCGGCACGATGACCAAGACGCTGATGGCCGATTTCGACAAAATGGTGCGTGCATCCTGATCGCTGCCGGCGCGGGGTCACCGCGTTTCCGTTAGGACGATTTATCCCACTTCTTCGTCGCGTCGTCGTCGCTGTCTTTGGCGTCGACCCAGCGTGCGCCTGCACTCGTTTCTTCGAGCTTCCAGAACGGCGCCTTGGTCTTGAGCCAGTCGATCAGGAAGCGGCAGGCATCGAAAGCAGCGTCGCGATGCGACGACGCGCAGGCGACCAGCACGATGCGATCGCCGGGTTTCAGCTCGCCGTAACGATGGATGATCAGCACTGCCGCGAGCGGCCAGCGTCGCCTCGCTTCTTCCTCGATTTCGGCAAGGAGTTTTTCGGTCATGCCAGGATAATGCTCGAGCGTCATGCTCGTGATTTTCTCGGCGCCGGCGACGTCGCGCACCAGACCGACGAACGACGTGACGCCGCCGACGCTGGTCATGTCGCGAGTCAGCGCGTCGAGTTCCTTGCCGGTGTCGAAATCCTCGCGCTGGACCCGGATCATCGCGTCAGCCACCGGTGACGGGTGGAAACAGCGCGACCTCGTCGCCTGACTTCAGCGCATGAGCCAGGGTGACGTATTCGCGGTTGACCGCCACGCGCACGAGCTTCGGGTTCTTCAAGGCGTCGGCATAATTGGGGCCACGGGCTTTGAGCCATTCGATCAGTTCGCCGACAGTCGTCACGCCGGCGGGCGGATCGAGCGTCTCTTCCGCTTTGCCGATGCGGGTGCGCAGCCAGGCGAAATAGAGCAGCTTCATCGATGTAATCTAGGTTACGAGAGCACTTCGGAGAAGGGGAGGAAGTCGACCATCATGCCGGGCTCGAGCCGGGTGATGGTTTCGCCGATTTCGACCAGCCCGTCCGATTCCACCATCGACGTGAGAATGCCGGCGCCGTCGCGGGCGAATTTCTCGGCGATCCAGTTGCCGTCGGCGCCACGCACCAGCCGTGCCCGGACGTACTCGGTGCGGTTCAGGCGCTTCTTGTAGTCGAAGCCGGCGCTGACGCGGAACAGCCGCGGGCCGGAATCGATCGCGCCGGCGAGCAGCAGGAGCAGCGGCCGCGCGAGCAGCATGAACGTCACCATCACCGCAACCGGATTGCCGGGCAGGCCGACAAACGGCACGCGTCCGATCTGGCCCATCGCCACCGGCCGCCCCGGCTTGATCGCGAGGCGCCAGAAGTGAAGTTTGCCGCCGGCTTCGACCGCTGCCTTGACGTGATCTTCCTCGCCGGCCGACACGCCGCCCGAGGTCATCACCAGTTCGTGGCTCTCGGCCGCGCGCGTTAGCGCCGCGCGAACGGTGTCCGCCTTGTCGGGCAGGATGCCGAGATCTGAGACCACGCAACCGAGGCCCTGGAGCAGGGCCTGCAACGTATAGCGATTGGCGTCGAAGATAGCGCCCGGCGGCAGTTCGGCGCCGGGTTCGCGCAATTCGTCGCCGGTCGAGAACAGCGCGACGCGCAACCGGCGATAGACCGCGATGTGGGTGAGGCCGAGCGACGCCGCCAGGCCGACCTCCTGGGCGCGCAAACGTCGCCCCGGCGCGAGGACAGTGGTGCCGGCCTTCACGTCTTCGCCGGCGTCGCGGCAATTGGCGCCGCGCTCGATCCCCGCCGGGATCGTCACCGCGCCGTTGGCGACCTTGCAATCTTCCTGCATCAGCACGGTATCGGTATCGGCCGGCAGCAGCGCGCCGGTGAAGACCCGGATCGCGCTGTGCGCCGGCGCGGGGTCGCGCAACGGATGGCCGGCGGCGGCGCGGCCGGCGATCGGCAAAACGGTTTCGGCGCTGTCGTTCAGATCGGCGAAGCGCACCGCATATCCGTCGACCGCGACATTGTCGGCGGGCGGCACGTCGCGCGTCGCGACCAAAGCCTCGGCGAGGATCCGGCCGGGTGCATCGGCCAGGGCGACGATCTCGCTCTCGGGCAAAGGTCCGAGTTTCGCCTTGAGCAAGGCCAGCGCGGTTTGCGCCGACATGAGCTCGCCGCCGAAGGCAAAGCAATCATCGCTGAGCTGAGCCACGATCCCCCGCTTCGATGCCGCAATGGGCGATGATGAAGGACGCGATCGCGTCGGCGTCGTCGAGCGGCAGGCACGGCAGCGTCGTGCCGGGCACGGCGGCGTCCGAGGCGATGGCGACGATCTTGTCATCGTCGGGGGCAAGCAGGGGCTTGCCGACCGCGGCGCGATAGATTTCGAGCTTCGGATGCGACGCGTGCTTGAACCCTTCGACGAGAAGAAGATCGACCGGCGTCATCTGCCTGATCAACGCGTCGAGCGACCATTCGGTTTCCGTGCGGAGTTCGTGCATCAGGGCCCAGCGCCGTTCGCTTGCGACCATCACCTCGCGCGCGCCGGCTTCGCGATGCCGGTACGAATCCTTGCCGGGTTTATCGACGTCGAAGGCGTGATGCGCGTGTTTGATCGTGGAAACCTCGATGCCCCGCCGGATCATGGCGGGCAGAAGCAGGGTCATCAGCGTGGTTTTGCCGCTGCCGCTCCATCCCGCGAGCCCGAAGACCCGCATCGTGCTCACGTTGCCTGGCTCGGCTTCGTCGTCGGCTTGATCGGGGACGATTGACGCTTCGAATCGGCGATGCCGACATGGACGATCCCGGCATGCAGGTATTTGTAGCCGGTGACCAGGGTGAACACGGCGGCGATCCACAACAGGGCCTCGCCCAAGGCGCGCGTGTGCAAAAATTCGGGGCCCGAATCGCCGACCAACAGGACGCCGATCGCCAGCATCTGAATGAAGGTTTTCCATTTCGCGAGATTGGTCACGGGGACCTTCACCCGCATGTCGGCGAGATGCTCGCGCAGGCCCGACACCAGAATTTCGCGGCAGAGGATCACCAGGGCGGGCAGCACCGCCCATGCGCTCAGCCGATTCGACGCGGTCAGCATCAACAGTGTCGCCGAGACGAGCACCTTGTCGGCAATCGGATCGAGCAGGCCGCCGAACTCGGATTGCTGTTGCCACGCGCGCGCGAGCTTGCCGTCGAGCCAGTCGGTGATGCCGGCCGCGCTGAAAATGGCGCAACCGACCCACGGCCCGAGCGGCATGGGCATGTAGAAGGTCGCGACGACCAGCGGGATCGCCAGGATGCGCGACAGGGTCAGAAGATTGGGAAGCGTGTTCAGCATGGTGGCTTGCCCGGCAGTTTAGCCTTGGGCATGGAAATGGTCATAAACCTTTTTTGCGACGGTTTTACTGATTCCTTCGACGCGTTCGAGATCGGTCAATCCGGCCGCGGCGACCCCGCGCGCCGAGCCGAAATGATGCAGGAGCGCGCGTTTGCGCTTGGCGCCGATGCCGACGATCTCGTCGAGCGGCGAGCCGGTGATCGCCTTGGCGCGCTTGGCGCGGTGGGCGCCGATGGCAAAGCGATGGGCCTCGTCGCGCAGGCGCTGCAGGTAGTAGAGCACCGGATCCTTGGCATCGAGGCTCAGGGGTTCGGCGCCCTCGCGGAAAAACCGCTCGCGCCCGGCGTTGCGATCGGGCCCCTTGGCGACGCCGACCACCGGCAGGTCGTCGATGCCGAGATCGCCCAACACCTGCAACGTCGCGGTGAGTTGGCCTTGCCCACCGTCGATCAGGACGAGGTCGGGCCAGGTACCCTGGCTGCGTTCGGGGTCTTCTTTCAACGCGCGCGCGAAACGTCGGGTCAGCACCTCGCGCATCATCGCGAAATCGTCGCCTGGCGTGGTGTTCGGGTCCTTGATGGTGAACTTGCGATAGGCCGCCTTGATGAAACCCTGCGGCCCCGCGACGATCATGCCGCCGACCGCATGCGTGCCCTGGATATGGCTGTTGTCGTAGACCTCGATGCGTTGCGGCGGTGCGTCGAGATCGAAGAGATCGGCGACGCCCTGCAGCAGCTTTTCCTGCGCGGCACCCTCCGCCATCCGCCGCGCCAATGCCTCGCGGGCGTTGATCAGGGCGTGATCGACGAGGTTCTTCTTGTCGCCGCGCTGCGGCGCCGCGATCTCGACTTTGCGCTCGGCCGCGGTCGAGAGCGCCTCGGCGAGCAGGCCGGACTCAGCCGGGATTTCGTTGACCAGCACCAGCGGCGGCGCCGGCCGGTTGGCATAGAACTGGCCGATGAAGGCCGCGACGATCTCGGCGAGGCTCAGCTCCTGCGCATGGCTGGGGAAATAGGCGCGATTGCCCCAGTTCTGTCCGCCGCGGAAAAAGAACACCTGGACCGAGCATTGCCCGCCGGCGAGATGCGCCGCGATCACGTCGGCGTCGCCGAGGCCGGTGACGTTGATGTCCTGGCGGCCCTGCACCAGCGTCAGCGCGCGGATGCGGTCGCGCAGCACGGCGGCGCCTTCATAGTCGCGTTTGTCGGCGCGCTCGGTCATTTCGGTGGCGAGACGCTGCTGGACGTCCTGGGTGCGCCCCTTGAGGAAGGCATGCGCGTCGCCGACCAGCCGGTCATAACCTTCCTTGTCGATGCGGCCGACGCAGGGCGCGCTGCACCGCTTGATCTGATAGAGCAGGCACGGCCGCGTGCGGCCCGAGAAAATGCTGTCGGAGCAGGAGCGCAGGAGAAACGCGCGTTGCAGCGCGATCAGGGTGCGGTTCACTGCCCCCGCGTTCGCAAACGGCCCGAAGAAATCGCCGCTGTCGCCGGTGGCGCCGCGATGCTTGGTCAGTTGCGCGAAGTCGCCGTCGCCGGTGAGATGGATATAGGGGAAGGATTTGTCGTCGCGGAGGAGGACGTTGTAGCGCGGCATGAAGCGCTTGATCAGATTGCACTCGAGGAGGAGCGCCTCGACCTCGGTGTGGGTGATCACCACTTCCATGCTGCGCGTTTCGGCGATCATCCGCTTCAGCCGGTTCGGCAGGTTGAGCGGGTGGGTGTAATTGGCGACGCGGTTCTTGAGGCTGTTCGCCTTGCCGACATAGATCGGCTCGCCCTTGGCGTTGAGCATGCGATAGACGCCCGGCGAGGCCGGCAGGTTGCGCAGCACGTTGCGGATCACCGCGACGCCCTGGCCGATCTGGCTGGTCGCCGGGGCGAAATTCTCGTCGAGTGTGTCCTCGGTCTCGGCCGGCGCGTCGTTTTCAGGGTCGTCGATCATCGCGTCTTCACTTGATCCGGGCAGATGCCGACGTCAATCCTCGCGCCGCCCCGGCGGGCGATCGGGCGGTCCGCCATGATATCCACGGACGCTGTGGGGAAGTGTGTAGACAACCGCTCCCCGCGCTCAACGATACCGCACGAAACGGGGGGTTTGCCGTGTTTGCATAAAATTCGAGCAGTCAGTTTATCCTATTGAAATGTATAAATGTTTTTCGTGATGATTGTAAATTCTTGGTAACACTTGTTAAGTTCTCGCGGATTTATAGGGGTTTTCGCGCGCCGGTCGCGGCATGTGAACAACTTCCAACGCCGACCCTTCTGCCACGAATAAGACAGAATCTCCCGCGAGTCCTGACGCTTAGGCGATTTTGCTCGGGTCGCCTGTGCAAGTGCCCTATTCGGCGTGGGGGCCGGCGCCCGGCTGGGCCCATCCGAGATGCTGGCCGCCATCGAGCGCGATCATCTGTCCGGTCATCGCGCCGGCCGACACGATGAAGCACACGGCAGCGGCGATTTCCTCCGGCGTGGCGCCGCGGTGCAACGGTACGCTTTCGCTCTGACGGCGGAACTGCTCCGCGCTCTGGCGCGGGCTCGGCAAGGTCGGGCCGGGTCCGATCGCATTGACCCGGATGCGCGGCGCGAGCGCCATCGCCATCGTCTGGGTCAGCGTCCACAGCCCCGCTTTCGACAGCGTGTAGGAAACGAAATGCGGCGTCAGGTTCCACACCCGCTCGTCGAGCAGGTTGACGATCGCGCCGGATTGCGTTGCCGGCAGCGCGCGCGCGAATTCCTGCATCAGCACGAAAGGCGCGCGCAGATTGGTCTCGATATGCGCGTCCCAGCTTTCGCGTGTAACGGTGAGTGCTTCGTCGCGCTCGAACACCGATGCGTTGTTGACGAGACAGGTGACCGGCCCGAGCGCCTTCGTCGCCGCCGGTATCAGCGCGACGGTTTCTGATTCATTGGCGAGATCGCCGGATAGCGCGACGGCGCGCCGTCCCTTGGCGATGATCGCGGCGACCACCGCGTCGGCGTCGTCGCGCGCGCCGCGATAATGAACCGCGATGTCATAACCCGCATCGGCGAGCGCCAGCGCGATGGCGCGCCCGATCCGTTTGCCCGCGCCGGTGACGAGCGCCGCGCCGCTCACCCGCGCCGCCGCTCGAAGCGCTGACGCGCTTTTTTCTTGGCGATTTCCTTGCCGGAACTGCCGGCCCGGCCGCCGATCGAACGGCCGCGCGGCGTGGCTTTGCTATCGGCGGTCAACGCGCCGCCCAGGCCGAGATCCATCTCTTCCAGCCGCTTGATCTCGTCGCGCAGGCGCGCGGCTTCCTCGAATTCGAGGTCCGACGCGGCCTGATGCATCTGCTTTTCGAGATCGGCGATTACGGCCTTCAAATTCGAGCCCTGATAATGCGCTGCCGCGCTTTCGCCCAGGCCGACGGTGACGTGATCCTGTTCGTAGACGCTGTCGAGAATGTCCGAAATGCCGCGCTTGATGCTTTCCGGCGTGATGTCGTGCGCGATGTTATAGGCGAGCTGTTTCTCGCGCCGGCGGCCGGTTTCTTCCAATGCCTGGCGCATGCTCTCGGTGATGCTGTCGGCATAGAGGATCGCGCGGCCGTCGAGATTGCGCGCGGCGCGGCCGATCGTCTGGATCAGGGACGTCCTCGAACGCAGATAACCTTCCTTATCGGCATCGAGAATGGCGACCAGCGCGCATTCCGGAATGTCGAGGCCCTCGCGCAGCAGGTTGATGCCGACCAGGATATCGAACACGCCCAGACGTAAGTCGCGAATGATCTCGATCCGCTCCAGTGTGTCGACGTCGGAATGCATGTAGCGCACGCGCAGTCCGTTCTCGTGGAAATACTCGGTCAGCGCCTCGGCCATTTTCTTGGTCAGGGTGGTGACCAGCACGCGCTGGCCGTTCTTGGCAACATCGCGGCATTCGGCCATGAGGTCATCGACCTGGTTCTCGACCGGGCGGATGATCGGAATCGGATCGACCAGGCCCGTCGGGCGCACCACCTGTTCGACGAACACGCCGCCGGTCTTTTCCATCTCCCATTTCCCGGGCGTCGCCGAGACATAGGTGGTCTGGCCGCGCATCGTCTCCCATTCCTCGAACTTCAGAGGCCGGTTATCGATGCAGGAAGGCAGGCGGAATCCGTATTCCGACAGCGTGTGTTTGCGCGAGAAGTCGCCCTTGTACATGCCGCCGAGCTGGCCGACCGTGACATGGCTTTCGTCGACGAAGACCAGCACGTCCTTCGGCAGATATTCGAACAGGGTCGGCGGCGGCTGGCCGGGCGCGCGGCCGGTCAGGTAGCGGGAATAGTTTTCGATCCCGGCGCAGGCGCCGGTCGCCGCCATCATCTCGATGTCGAAAGTGGTGCGCTGTTCCAGCCGCTCGGCCTCGAGCAGCTTGCCGGTGGCGCGGAATACTTCGAGGCGATCCTTCAGGTCGATTTTGATCTGCTCGACCGCCTGGTGCAGGGTCGGTTTAGGGGTGACGTAGTGGCTGTTCGGATAGATGCTGACCTCGTCGAGGGCGGTGATCTTCTCGCCGGTCAGGGGATCGAATTCGTGGATCGCCTCGATCTCGTCGCCGAAGAGCGACAGCCGCCAGGCGCGATCTTCGTAATGGGCGGGGAAAATCTCGACCGTGTCGCCGCGCGCGCGGAACGTTCCGCGCAGGAAATTCATGTCGTTGCGCTTGTATTGCAGTTCGACGAGGCGGGCCAGCAGTTCGGTGCGGTTGATCTTTGTGCCCGTCTCGATGGTGACCACCATCTCGGAATAGGTCTCCATCGAACCGATGCCGTAAATGCAGGATACCGAGGCGACGATGATGGTGTCGCGCCGCTCGAGGATCGCGCGGGTCGCCGAATGGCGCATGCGGTCGATCTGCTCGTTGATCGAGGATTCCTTCTCGATGAACGTGTCGGTTCGCGCGACATAGGCTTCGGGCTGGTAGTAATCGTAATACGAGACGAAATACTCGACCGCGTTCTCGGGGAAGAAACTCTTCATCTCGCCGTAGAGCTGCGCCGCCAGCGTCTTGTTGGGGGCGAGGATGATCGCCGGGCGCTGCGTCTGCTCGATGATATGCGCCATGGTGAAGGTCTTGCCCGAGCCGGTGACCCCCAAAAGAACCTGGTCGCGCTCGTTGGCCTTCACCCCCTCGACGAGGGCGGCGATCGCCTCCGGCTGGTCGCCGGCAGGCTGGAACTCGGAATGGATGATGAATCGCCGCCCCTGATCGGCGAGCGGCTTCTCGGCAGTCAAAATCGGCATGGGACTTAAGATAAGGTGCGCGGGGTGGTTATTCCAGCGTTCCCGCGCCCCGCTTGCGCCTCCCCCGGCGCGGCATTAGGGTGCCGCTTCCCCCAACGCCCACTATGCAAAGACCGGAAGACAATGGCCTTCATCGCCGACCGCCTGATGCGGATCAAACCCTCGCCGACCATCGCCATGGCCAACAAGGCGCTGGCGCTCAAGGCCGAAGGCAAGGACGTGATCGGCCTTGCGGCGGGCGAGCCCGATTTCGATACGCCGCAGAACATCAAGGATGCCGCCAAGCGCGCGATCGATCGCGGCGACACCAAATACACCCAGGTCGACGGCACGCCCGAACTGAAAAAGGCGATCTGCGCCAAGTTCAAGCGCGAGAACGAACTCGACTATCAGCCGAACCAGGTCTCGGTCGGCACCGGCGGCAAGCAGGTGCTCTACAACGCCCTCACCGTGACGGTGAACCCGGGCGACGAGGTGATCATCCCGGCGCCCTATTGGGTCTCCTATCCCGACATCGTCCAACTGTGCGAGGGCACGCCGGTTCCGGTGATCTGCCCCGAGAATCACGGCTTCAAGCTGCGGCCCGAAAATCTCGAAGCGGCGATCAGCCCGAAGACCAAATGGCTGATCCTCAACTCGCCGTCGAACCCGACCGGCGCCGCCTATACCGCCGCCGAGTTGCGGCCGATCGCCGACGTGCTGTTGAAGCACCCCCATGTCTGGGTGCTGACCGACGACATGTACGAGCACCTGACCTACGACAATTTCAAGTTCGCGACGATCGCGCAGGTCGAGCCGAAGCTCTATCCGCGCACGCTGACCCTGAACGGCATGTCGAAGGCCTATTGCATGACCGGTTGGCGCTTGGGCTATGCCGCGGGCGCGGTCGAACTCATCAAGGCGATGGGCGCGCTGCAATCACAATCGACGACGAATCCGAGCTCGATCAGCCAGGCTGCGGGCGTCGAGGCGCTCAACGGATCGCAGGACTTCATTCCCAAGAACAATGCCGTGTTCAAGACGCGGCGCGACCTCGTGGTGAAAATGCTCAACGAGGCGAAGGGCGTCCATTGCCCGACGCCCGAGGGCGCGTTCTACGTCTATCCGTCCTGCGCCGGTGCGATCGGCAAGAAGACGCCGGCAGGCCAGGTGATCGAGAGCGATACCGCGTTCTGCGAATACCTGCTCGAATCGGTCGGCGTCGCGGTGGTGCCGGGCACGGCGTTCGGCCTCGCGCCGCATTTCCGCATCTCCTACGCGGCGTCGGACAAGACGTTGACGGAAGCCTGCTCGCGGATTCAGAAGGCCTGCGCCGCTCTCCAATAAACGGCGCGGCAGGGGAGGGTTTGCCATGCTGCCGAAGGACATCGATCCCGAATCGCGCTGCCGCCTGCCGATGGCGAAGCGCGAAGACATGGACCCCGAGGGCCAGGCGGTCTACGACCAGGTCGTCACCCCGACCGGCATCAACATTCGCGGGCTGAAAGGCCCCGGCGGCATTGGGCTTCATTCGCCGCGCCTTGCCAAGGTGTCGCGGCCGGTGAACCGCTACCTGCGCGCGGAGGCGGGATTGCCGCCGAAGGTGCGCGAGGTCGCGATCCTCGCGACGGCGCGCCAATGCGACAGCCAGTTCGAGTGGGCCGCGCACGAGCCCGAGGCGCTGAAGGAAGGCGTGCCGATGTCGGTGATCGACATCATCAAGCACCGCAAGAGCACGGCGGGCTTGGCCGAGCCCGACGCATTCCTGATCGACCTCGCCCGCGAGGGGTTCGGCGCGCACAAAGTGGCGTCCGAAACCTTCGCGCGCGGGCTGAAACTCTTCGGCGCTAGGCAGTTGCTCGACATCGTCGTGCTGATGGGGAACTACGCCGCCACCGCCATGCTGCTCGCGACCTTCGACATGCAGCTCGACGAGGGCCAGCCCCCGTTGCTGCCGGTGCCGTGAACTAGACGATCTCGGCGAAGAACTCGCGCATCATCGCGTAGGATTTCTTGCACAGTTTCTCGTCGTAGCGCGTCGGTCCGGCATGGACGGTCGGATCGCAGAACGAATGCACCGCGCCGCCGAACATCATCACCTGCCAGTCGATCTTGGCGTCGCTCAGTTCGGTTTCGAGCGCGTCCATCTGCGGCTTCGGGGTGACCGGATCGGCCGAGCCGTGAATGGCAAGGACGCGACCCTTGATGTCGCATTTCGTGCCCGGCTCGATCGGGTTGGGCGCGGTGACGTGAAACACCACGACGCCTTTGAAGTCGGAACCGGCGCGCGCCTGTTCCAATACGTAGCCGCCGCCGATGCAGTAGCCGACGGCGACGGTCTTCGATGCATCGATGATGCCGAGCTTTTGCGCTTCGGCGCGCAGGGCTTCGAGCGCCTTGCCGCCGCAGGCATTGATGAAGGCGAAATTGTTGCGCACCGAGCGCGACGACTTCATCAAATCTTCCTGGGTCTTTTCCTTCTCGCCGTAGCCGAGGCCGAACATGTCGGCCATCAGGACGACGTAGTCCTTGCCGGCGATCAGGCGGGCTTGCGCGATGGTGTCGCCGCAGACGCCTTTCCAATCCGGTTGCATGAACAGGACCGGGCGCTTGCCTGACACGCTCTCGTCATAAACGATGGCGCCTTCGAATTTCTTGCCGTCGACCTCGTAGGGAACTTTCTTCTCGATCATCGCATCCTCCCTGGATTGCATTGCGGTGCATCATAGCGGGCGGCTCGCAATCGAGAAGCCCGGCCGTGATCGTTCGGTCGAATCCCCCTTGCCAAGCGCGCCGGACGGCGCGACCATCTTTCCACAATGCGGTGGTAAACCGCCGCGAAGGAGGGCGTGCATGGCCGACAAACCTTCGGGGCCGCGCTGCGCGGCTGTGGTTGGACCGTACCTTTCCGGTAAAACGACGCTCCTCGAGGCGATGCTGTTCGCGTCGGGCACGATCAACCGACGCGGCAGTCAGAAAGAAGCCAACACGGTCGGCGATCACGCGCCCGAGGCGCGCGCCCGTCAGATGTCGACCGAGATCAACGTCGCGCGCGCGACTTTCCTCGACGATCCCTGGACCTTCCTCGATTGCCCCGGTTCGGTCGAACTGACCTGGGAAGCGCAGAACGCGATGCTCGCGTCCGACGTCGCGGTGGTCGTCTGCGAGCCGCAGATCGATCATGCGTTGACTCTGGCGCCGCTGTTCAAGTTTCTCGACGACCGCGAAATTCCCCACATGTTGTTCATCAACAAGATGGACACCGCGTCGGCGCGGGTGAGCGAAATTCTCGCCGCGCTGCAAGGCGTGTCGCAACGGCCGCTGGTCTTGCGTCAGGTGCCGCTGGGTGGCGACGACGATCCGGCGCAGGGCTACGTCGATCTGGTTTCCGAACGCGCCTACAAATACAAACCCGGCCAGGCGTCCGATCTGATCAAACTGCCCGAGGACATGCGTGACGAAGAGCAGTCGATCCGTGCCGGCCTCGTCGAGAAACTTGCCGATTTCGACGACAAGCTGTTGGAGCAATTGCTGGAGGATGTGCAGCCGTCGAAGGCGGAAATCTATCGGCACCTGACGCAAAATTTGCGCCGCGACCTGATCGTGCCGGTGTTCCTCGGCGCGGCGCAACTCGACCACGGCGTGCGCCGGTTGCTGAAGGCGTTGCGTCACGAGACGCCGGAAAGCGGCACCGCCGCTTCGCGCCTGAAGCTCGCGCCGAAACCGGGCGATACCGTCGCGACCATCATCAAGACCTATTACCCGCCCAATACCGGCAAGCTGTCGCTGGTGCGGGTGTGGAGCGGATCGGTCACCGAAGGCATGACCCTGCACGATGCGGCCGGCGCGTCGCCGCGCGTCGCCGGCGTGATGCGGGTGCTGGGCGCTCAGGCGACCAAGACGAGTTCGGCGGGCGCGGGCGACATCGTGGCGTTGGCGCGGCTCGACGGTGTCGCGACCGGCGCGGTGCTGTCATCGGGCACGGCGCCGAAGTTCGACGCGCTGCCGGTGCCGGCGCCGGTCTATGGACTTGCGATCGCGGCGGAAAAACGCACCGACGACGTGAAGCTGACCGCGGCGATCGCGCGGCTGATCGACGAGGATCCGACGCTGTCGCTCGAGCACAATGCCGAACTGCAGGAGATGGTGCTGTGGGGACAAGGCGACATTCATCTGCAGATCGCGATGGATCGCCTCAAGACCAAATACAATTTGCCGGTCACCGGCCGCCGGCTCCTGCTGCCCTATAAGGAGACGATCAAAACCTCGACCTCGGTTCACGCGCGGTTCAAGCGCCAATCCGGCGGGCATGGCCAGTTCGCCGATATCCAGATCGAAGTGAAACCGTTGCCGCGCGGCACCGGCCATGTCTTCAAGGACGCGGTGGTCGGTGGCGCCATCCCGCGCAACTACATTCCGGCGGTCGAGGAAGGGGTGATGGAGTATCTCAAACGCGGCCCGCTCGGCTTTCCCGTGGTCGACGTGTCGGTGACGTTGATCACCGGCCAGTTCCACGCGGTCGACAGTTCGGATCAGGCATTTAAGACGGTGGCACGCCAGGCGATGGCCGAGGCGATGCCGAAATGCGAGCCGGTGCTGCTGGAGCCGATCAACCACGTCGAGATTTCGGTGCCGAACGCTTTCACCTCGCGGGTGCAACGGATCGTTTCGGGCCGGCGCGGACAGATCCTGGGGTTCGATGCGAAGCCCGGCTGGCCCGGCTGGGATGCCGTCGCCGCCAACATGCCGATGGCCGAACTGCACGACCTCATCGTCGAATTGCGTTCGGTCACGCTCGGCGTCGGCACCTACGTGACCTGGTTCGACCATCTCCAGGAACTCGCCGGCAAGCTCGCCGAAAAGGCGCTGCAGAGCCGAGCGACCGAGGCCGCGCAGTAACGGCGTTTTCCCGCCCCTGTAACCTTTTGGTTTCACCAGCGAAAATGGCTGTGAGGGTTCCCATCGCGTGGCTGTGACTTGCCGCGAGGGGGACCGTGGCGCTATCGCCATGTCGAGCAACGGTCACTGGAGAACGCCATGCTGATCAAGATCAAACAAGGCTGGGAAATCCCCGAGAGCAGGGCGACGCCGGAATCGGTTTTCCACAACCGTCGCGACTTGTTGAAGGCGATGGGGATGGGCAGCCTGCTCGCGGTGGGGTCCGGCGCCGCGCCGGCCCTGGCGGCGGCGGCAACCGCCGATCCCGATCCGTCGGCCGGGCTTTATCCGGTGAAACGCAACGAGACCTATACGCTCGATCGCCCGATCACCGACGAGAAGCTCTCGACGACCTACAACAATTTCTACGAATACAGCGACGACAAGGATCTCGCCGACGCGGCGCAGCAATTGAAGATCCGCCCGTGGACATTGGCGATCGACGGCATGGTCGAAAAGCCGATGACAATCGGTATCGACGATCTCCTCAAGCAGATGCCGCTCGAGGAACGGCTTTATCGCCATCGTTGCGTCGAGGCGTGGTCGATGGCGGTGCCGTGGTCGGGCTTTCCGCTGAAAGCCTTCGTCGCGATGGCGAAGCCCCTGTCGGGCGCGAAATACCTGCAAATGACCACGTTTCAGGACCCCAAGATGGCGCCGGGGCAAAAGTCGTTCTTCTATCCGTGGCCTTATATCGAGGGCCTGACGATGGAAGAAGCGACCAACGATCTCGCGTTTCTGGTCACCGGCATGTACGGCCATCCGGTGCCGCGTCAGGATGGCGCGCCGCTGCGTCTCGTCACGCCGTGGAAATATGGATTCAAATCGATCAAATCGATCGTGAAGTTCAGCTTCACCGACAAGCGTCCCGTGTCGTTCTGGCAGAAGCTGCAATCCAGCGAATACGGCTTCTGGGCCAACGTGAATCCCGAGGTGCCGCATCCGCGCTGGAGCCAGGCAACCGAGCGGGTGCTCGGCACCGGCGAGCGCAAGCCGACCCTGATGTGGAACGGCTATGGCGAACACGTCGCGCATCTCTATGACGGGATCAAGGGAGAGCGCCTGTTCACGTAATCAACGGCTAGGCCTATGAATCTCCGTGATTTAGCGAGGAGTCGCCTAGAACCTGTTGTTAACTCATGATTCTTCTGGTAGGATATCCTTAGCGAATTCCTGAAGGGGTCATCCCATGCGTGTCTCCGTCGCCTTTGTCCTATCTGCCGCGTTGCTGCTGTCGGCCTGCGGCCAGACGCCGACCGACCGGGCGCTCACCGGCGCCGGCTTCGGCGCGGGTGGCGGCGCCATTATCGGCGCCCTGCTGGGCGCGCCGATGATCGGGGCGCTGGTGGGCGGCGCGGTTGGCGCCACGGCCGGCGCCGCGACCGATCCGTCGCAGATTTATCTCGGCGCACCGGTCTGGAAGTAACGCTGTTTTTTCAGTGCGTTGAGGCCAAAGCTGCGAAAGCGGCGATGGCGTCGTCGAGACGGTCATAGGTGAAGCGGTAACAGCCGCTGCGATCCATGATGTCGGCCAGCAGGCGGAAACCGTCCGCCCCATGCAGGCTGTAATTCATCGCGTTATGCGCGAGTTCCATCACCCCGGCGGCTTTCGACCACGGCGTGAGTTGTGCCATCGTACCCTTCTGCCAGCGCGGAAACACGATCCATCCAACCGGGGCTGCCTCGCTGACCCGGGCCATGCTGTCCTCGGGCGCCCGCATCAGGGCGACCGTGCCTTTGACCGTATCGGCGATCTCGGCACTGAAGACGGCGTCGGGGGCGAAGCCGCGCATGATGCCGATCGACTGGTTCTTCAGGTTGATCGGCCGCGCCAGCGGCACGACCTTGCCGTCGCCCGGACGAATTAGCGCCAGCTCGTCGGATAGGAGGCGCCATCCGCTGCGCGTCAGCGCCGCGGCGAGGGTGCTTTTGCCGGCACCGGGCGCGCCCGGCAGGATGACGACGCGACCGTTGCGTTCGATCGCCGCCGCGTGAACCACGAGGTATTGGTGCGCTTGCCCGGCGATCGCGTAATTGAGGCCCCATTCGAACATCGGCAGGGCCTGCGATTGCGGCAGCGGCTTGAACAGGCTTTCGCCGTCGAGCAGAAACCGCGCCTGACGCCCGACGAAGCGCCGCGCGCCTTCGCCCGGCATCAAGGCGACATGAAAATCGGCATAGGACGCGTGGTCGGCGAATACCGCGCGCGGATAAAGCTGACGCAATCCGTCGACCAGCGCGCCGAACGGCGTCTCGAGCGTCGCGGTGAACGGGCCAAGGCGCAGCGCCAGCGTGTTCATGCCGCCTCGAGCAAGGACAGGCGTTGGAACATGTCGAGCGTGCGCCGGATCGCCGCCGGGCCGTCGACGGTCGTCGGCAACTCGATGCGCTGCAGCGCGGTTGCTTCGATCTCGGGCTCGTTCGCGGCTTCGGTGCTTAGGAGGCGAAACAGCCACGCGGCCAGATCGGCGAAATGATGCGTGTCGCCGGTGGTGTTGCTGTAGCAGACGATTTCGTCGTCCCAGGCGCGCCAGAGCACGTCGGGTGCGATCCGCACTTTCGTCGCGCTCCCATCCTGCGTCGGGAGGCCGGGCATGTCAGGTGTTGATGTTGAGCGGCGCGAGCTGCGTCGTGAGCGTGTCGAGGGCTTGCTGCGCGGCGGACTGGTCTTTGGGCTTCGACAGCCAGATCGTCTGCGTCATCGACTGAACCTGGCTCAGCGTTTTCGAATAATTGTTCGGCGCGAAGGCGGCTGCGTTGAGCAGTCCCGCGCCGATCTGTTCGCCGAACAACGCGGCATTGAGGGTGACGTTCTTGCCGTTGATCTTGCACTGGATCGACAGCGTGCCTTGCAGCGAGGCAAGCAGCGATTGGTTGCCGCAGGTCCAGACACTGCCGACGCCCGGTGCGCCGCAGGCGCTGGTGAACGTGGTCGAGGGAAACATGGCCGTGCGCGGCCAAAGCTGGTTGGTGCCGGAGAGATTGCACCAGGTGAGCGGGCTCATGCCGCAATTGGTGCCGGCGGGAAGCGGATGGGAAAGATTGCCCGACAAGGCGTTCGACACCGAGCACTGGCCGGTAAAGGCCAGCGCGGGCCGGCTGGCCAGCGTCACCGCAACCGGAATGCCACCCAGAAGAAGGCGCCGTCCGGGCGAGGCCGGACGATCCGTGGTCGCGTCTGCCGTGTGGTCAGGTGAATTCGTTGGTTGATCTGTCATCGCTGAACCGAAGCAAGGCTCCAGTTTTAGCGATGAAGCTTAACATTTCGTGAGGGTCGCCTAGGCCGAGGCGCTGCCGCGATGCTCGCTCAGCCAGTCGTGAAGGTTAACCACGACACGGTCGTTGCTCGGCGCGGGCACGGCGCGCGGCTGGGGCCGGGCCTGCGACGCCGGTTGTTTGGCGATGGCAAGCCGGATGGCGGCGATCGAGGCCTGTTCGTCGAGTTCGGGCAGGACCGGGATTTCCGAGGGATCGGCATCGACTTCGAATTCTTCGGGCTTCCACGGCGCGAAGACCTTGCGCGGCGCGCGCTGTTCGCGCGGATCGCTGCTGCACGCCCAAAGCAAGGTCAGCGTCAGGCCGACGAAGGCAGCGGCCAATCCGGCGATGCCGAAGCCCATCGCTTCCGGTGCCGCCGTCGCCGACATCGCGACGATGGCTGCTGCGCCGTTCGCGGCGATGGCCAGTGTTCCGACCGTCATGGCGATTGCGATTGGTTTATGGTCGCTCATCGGGGGCCCTCGTTAATCTTCATTAATATTAATAAAGCCATGTCGGGGCACGCGTCTAGAGTCGGTGTTCTTTACAGGCCGTACTCTGGACCGACACGCGATGCCGGAAATCCGCCAGTGGCGCTGCTCTTGCAATGTTTCCTGGCGAGATCACACGCGCCGGAACCGCTGGGAACCGCGCGGATAGGAGAACGGACATGGCTCATATCGAGGCATTCGACGACCACACCCCATCGGCTGTCGGCGCGATGGAAACGCTTTACTGGTGGCGCAATCGAATGCCGACCGAAACGCTGGGCGAGCATCCGGGTGTCACGGTTGCCCGCCTCGCCACCATCGCCAACCTGACGACCCCGATCGGGATCGAAAATCTCCCCCGCAATTACATGCGCGCGCGTGTTTCGCGCGAGCCGACGCCGGATACGCTTCACGCGGCGGCGGCCGATGTCGAAGTTTTGGCGGCGATCCGCGCCGAGAAAACCAATGCGACCTTCGCCGTGGCGACCGGCTTGCTGGCAACGACGGCACCGGCGGCTGCAGCCGCTTATGCCTTCACGGTGCATCACTCGGTGGCGCTGGCCTTTGCCATCGCGGGAATGCTGGCGGCGTGCTTCGCGATGGTTCAGGCGGTTCGCGGCCTCGTCACCGCGCACAAACTCACACCGCCCGATTTCGTGACCCGCGACGCCTGACGCAACGCGCGCGGGACTTGCGTCGCGGACCGTGCCTGCCTATGGCACGGCTCCATGACGCCGCTCGCTTTCACATCGCTTGGCACTTTTGCCGATAGTCTCGTGCCCTGGGTCACGGCGCTGTTGCGCGCGATCTGCGGCCTGGCGCTGGTGCCGCATGGGTTGCGGGCTTTCTTCGGTTACTTTCCCAACACCGGTTCGCGCATCCTGAGCCCCGCGCTCCTCGCGGCCGGTCTCGAACGCTCCGGCTTTCGCGGGCGCTATTGGATTTGGATTGTCGCGATCGTCGAATTCGTCGCCGGACCGTTGCTGGCGCTCGGCCTCTTCACGCGCCTCGACGCGTTTCTGATCTTCGTGTTTTTTCTTGGCGCGGCCTATGACCACGCGCGCTTCGACGGGTATTTCTGGAACAAGCTCGGGATGGAATACCCGATGATGTGGGCCGCGGTCGCGCTGTACTTCGCCTGCGCGGGCGGCGGTCCCCTGTCGCTCGACGCGGCCTGGTGGGGTTAGGCGCCGACCGTCTCGCGCTTGATGAAGGCGACCATCTTTTTCACCGCGTCCTTGGCGATGTCTGACTCCGGCAAGGTGCGGATCGCATCATATTTCGGACCATAGAACAGCACGTTCTCGATCGTGCCGCCGAGCTTGCGGTAATTGCCGATGAACTGTTCCATGAAGCGGCGCGGATGCAGTTCGTCGTCCGGGTTCTGCACATACAGGATGTCGGGCGTCTCGACCTTGTCGCCGCGCTCGAGCGCGAGGTTGGGACTGCCTTCGCCCATCGCGTCCTCGGTCAACCAATAGCGGTCCTGGTGCGCGATCGCGCCGCCGCGATTCTGATAGACCTGCTCGCCGGCGGGTTTCGCCTTGCGGTCGTGATAGCGCCCCAAGGGACAGATCACCGGCCACAGGCTCACGACGTAAGAGACATGCGCATCGAAACCGCCCGCCAGCGGAATCGTCGCGTAGCGCGGGTCGTCGGGCTTCAGGGCGTTGAGAACCACGAGGTGCCCGCCGCTCGACGTGCCCATGCTGCCGACCCATTCGGGTTTGGTGTCGAACCGCGCGGCATTGGCCTTCAACCAGCGCACGCCGTAATTCACGTCGGCGACCGAACCGGGATAGGTCGCGACCGGCGGGTTGCGGAAATCGAGCGCGGCGACCACCACGCCGCCGCGCGCCACCGCGCTGTTGATCGTGTCGTTGTTGGCGCGGTTGCCTTCGCACCACGCGCCGCCATGCGCCTCGATCACCGCCGGGAACGGACCCTTGCCGCGCGGCCGATGGATGCGGGCCATGATCGCCGTGTCGCCGTGGCGCAGATATTCGACTTCTTCGATGTCGACGTCGTAGCTGTCGGTCATGTCAGGCGGCTTTTTTCAGTTCCGCGCGTTTTTTCGCGGTCGCCTCCTGATCGACCACGAAGGTCGCCGGGTCGAGGATCACGCCGTAGAGTTCGGCTGCCGCCTTGATCGAGACATAGCCCTGGCGAACGTCCTCGCGCACGGATTCGATGGCGCGTTCCCACGGATTGCCGTAACCGCCGCCGCCGCCCGAGCGGACCTGGAAGGCGTCGCCGTCTTTCCTCAGGTCGAAGATCATCTTGGCGTTGGTGTAATCGTCGCGCCATTGGCCGTCGATGCGGGTGGCCAGTGCGTTGCCGCCGCCTTCGAGACCACCCTTCAAACCCCAGGGCTTGCAATGAACGCGGTCGATCTGGCTGTTGACGGTGATGTGCGATCGCGCGCGCGAGGTGCGCTCGACGCCGAGCCCGCCGCGAAACTTGCCGGCGCCGCCCGAATCCTGGATCAGCGAATAACTTTCCACCACGACGGGGAATTTTGCCTCGGTCTGCTCGTTCGGGCTGTTGTGCGTGTCGCCGTCGTTGATGCACACGGTGGCGGAGATGCCGTCCTGGTTGTGCTTGGCGCCCCAGCCGCCGCCCGGCAGCGACGTGCCGCCGATGAAGAACTCGCGCGTTTTCGGATAGATGCCGTGGACATTAACCGAGAGCAGGTCGGCGTGATGACCGGCGATCGCGCGCTCGGGGATGGCGTCGCTCATCGCCTTGAACACGGTGTCGATCACCGTCATCGGATAGGTCATCCATTTGCGCATCGGCGCCGGGCGCACGGCGCTGACGATCTTGCCCGCCGGGACGATCGACTTGAGATTGCGGAACGAGCCATCATTCACCGGGTAGTCGGTCGGCGAGGTCAGGCACTTGAAGGCGACCTGGGTGCAGCCGACACCGGTGGTCTGACCGGAATTGTAGAAGCCGCGCACCTGCGGGCTGATCTCGCTGAGGTCGATGCTCATCTCGTCGCCTTTGACGGTGACGGTGACCTTGATCGGCACGCGCTTGGCCACGTCGACACCGTCGTCGTCCATGTAGGACTCGGCTTGGTAGGTGCCGTCGGGAATCGAAAGGGTGCGGGCGCGGGCCTTCGCCTCGGAATGGTCCATGATCGCGACGATGCTGTCGAGCACCGGCTGGACCCCGTAGCGTTCGAGCAGTTGTTGGAAGCGGCGCTCGCCGGTCTTCACCGCCGCGACCTGCGCGCGCAGATCGCCCATCGCGCGACTGGGAATGCGGACGTTCATCTTGATGATGTCGATGAGGTCTTCGTTGACCACGCCGGCATCCTGGTATTTGCAGATCGGAATCTGCAGGCCCTCGGCGTAGATGTCGGTGCCGGCGCCCCGCAGCGCGCCGCCGATGTCGAGCCAGTGCGCCATGCAGCATGAAAACCCGACCAGTTCGTTCTTGTGGAAGATCGGCAGGGTCAGGGTGACGTGATTGAGGTGGCTGCCCGTCGTGTAGGCGTCATTGGTCACGTAAATGTCGCCGGGCTTCATCGCGTCGAGCCCATAATGCCGGATCTTCGACTGAACCGTCTCGGCCATGCCGCGAATGAACATCGGCAGGCCGAGGCCGATCGACACGGTTTCGCCCTTCGCCGTGAAGAGGCCTGTGGTGAAGTCCAGCGCCTCATAGATGATGACGTTGTACGCGGTGCGCATGAGGTTGGTCTTCATTTCCTCAGTCACCGCGATCACCGCGTTGCGGACGATCTCGGTGACGACCGGATCGGCCTGCGCGGTGCGTTGTTCTTGGCTGTCCATGATGCGCGGAAATCCTATTGCTTCAGGGCCAGGCAGTGCTCGACCGGGAAGTTGAGCCGCACCTGCGCGCCGCGCGCCACGGCGGCCGAGGGCTGGAGCTGCAGGCGGACGCGCTCGGCGCCGACGGTGACGACGCAATCGATCAGGTTGCCGACATAGACCACGGTATCGACCGTGCCGGCGAACTGGTTGAGGGCGGCTCCGCCCTGATCGACCATCAGGGCGACGTTCTCGGGCCGGATCGCCACGGTGACGTCTTCGCCGGCGGCGGCGCTGACGTCGAGGCGACAATGCATGGTGCCGATCTTCGTCTCGACCATCGCGGTCGAGCTGCCGTTGCTGCCCGCGACCGACGAGACCTTGCCGGTGAGGAAGTTCGAACGGCCGATGAAGTCGGCGACGAAGGCGCCGGTGGGCTTCGAATAGATTTCGGCGGGCGCGCCCTCCTGGACGATCTTGCCGTCGTTCATCACCGCCATGACGTCGGACATGGTCAATGCCTCGATTTGCTCGTGGGTGACGAACAGGGTGGTGACGCCCAGGCGTTCGACGACCTGGCGGATTTCAAAGCGCATTTCCTCGCGCAATTTCGCGTCGAGGTTCGATAGCGGTTCGTCGAGCAGCAGGACGCGCGGCTCGGAGACGAGCGCGCGGGCGAGCGCAAGGCGCTGCTGCTGTCCGCCCGAGAGATAAGGGGCGGGGCGATCTTCGAGACCGGCGAGATGCACCAAGGCCAGGGCCTTGCCGACGCGCTCCTTGATTTCGGCGCGGCCGGGCTTCGGCTTCTTGTGGCGCAACGGGAACGCGACGTTCTCGAACACGGTCATGTGCGGCCAAATCGCGTAGGACTGGAACACCATGCCGATGTTGCGATTATGCGGCGGAACCCAGATGCCCTTTTCCGACGAATAGACGATTTCGCCGCCGATCGAGATTTCGCCGGAGTCAGGCCGCTCGAGACCGGCGACGCAGCGAAGCATTGTCGTCTTGCCGCAGCCCGAGGGACCGAGCAGCGTGTAAAATTGGCCTTGGCGAATATCGAGCGACACGCCTTTCACCGCTTGATGCTCGCCGTGAGCCGTGCGGTAGGTCATACACAGATTGCGAATCTCGATCATGATGCGACATCACCTCTCTTCAACGCATTGCAATCATACCCGCGCGGCGGGCAACGAACCAGTAGAGCAATAAAACCGGCAGCATCAGCGCCAGCATGATGAGCGCCGCCGCCGAGGCCGAGCCGTAAGCCGAGGCCTGAACGAAACCCCACACCAAATAGGAGAACGGCAGGTTGTTGGTCGTCGAGATCACGACCGGCAGGGTCAATTCACGATAGGTCAGCAGCGCGATCCATATCCAGGCATAGAGCAGCGTAGGCGCGAGGAGTGGGATCAGCACGCGGTAGAGAACGCCGGCGGTGGCGGCGCCGCACACTTGCGCGGATTCCTCGAGCTCTTTGTGAATTTGAATCAGCGCGCCGTTGGTCATGCGCGTGCCGTAACTGATCCGCGCGACGACATAGACCAGCACCAGGATCCAGATCGTGCCGTAGATCGGCGCGTAATTGCGCAGCACGAACAGCGCCAGCAGCAGCGCCGCGACGCTGAACACGATCGCCGGAACCGCGAGCGGCAGGAAGGCGATGAAATCGAACCAGCCGCGGAAGCGGATCTTGGTGCGCAGCACGACCCAGGAAATCGCCACGCTGATGATCAGCGTCACGGTCGGCACGATGAGCATCAGCACGAGGGTGTGCGTCCCGGCGCGCCACAACAGTTCTTTCGGCATGTTCTGGAAATTGCGCAGCGACAGTTGCGCCCAGGCGGCGGCGGACGGGGTTTGCAGATAGGGCAGCAGCGCCGCCCAGATCAGCGTGAGCAGCGGCATGAGCTGGGCAACAATGAAATACGCGGCGACGAACAGCACCGCCAGCGGCTTCAGGGCGCCGAGCTTGGCGATGCGCGGGCGATAGCCTTTGCCGGTCACCACCGCGTATTTCGGCGCCTGGGCCTGCGCCTTGCGATAGGCCCAGCTCAGCCCGGCGGCGACGAATGCCATGATCACGCTCAGCGTCGCGACGTTGCCGTATTCGGGCGCGCCCTCGGACGGACTGAGCACCCAGAACACATAGGTCGAGAAGGTGAAGATGCGGGTGGTCAGGCCGAGGATCGCCGGCACGTCGAACGCGGCGAAGCCGATCGTCGCGATATAGATCGCCGACGCCAGAAGCCCGGGCCAGATCACCCGCAGCGTGATGCGAAAGACGGCCTGAAACGGGCGGGCGCCGCTCATCGCCGCGGCCTCTTCGAGCGCCGGGTCCATCGAGCGCAACACCACCGCGTTCATCACGAAGGCGAGCGGCGCGAGGTTCATGCCCTCGATGACGCCCATCGAGAAGATGTTCGAGACATTGAACGGCGCGTTCTCGAGACCGAAGACGGCCATCAGTGCCTGGTTGATCATGCCGATCTTCGGATGCAGCAGGAACACCCAGCCCATCGCGACGGCAAAACCGGGGATCAGCAGCGCCATCGTCATCAGTGTGAAGACGACCGGCTTGCCGGGGAAATCCGTCCGCTCCATCAGCCAGGCGAGCGGCAGCGCGAGCGCCAGCGCGACGGTCAGGGTGACGCCCGAGAACAGCGCGGTGTTGGCGAGCACGCGATAGGTAAAGCTGTCGAAGAAGATGTGGCGGTAATGATCGAGCGTGTAGACGAGCGCGGGGTCGCCCGGCGTGCCTTCGGTGAAAGACAGCCAGAAGATGATCGCGAGCAGCACGAGGATCGCGAAGGATGCGAGAATCGTGAGGCCGATCATCCCGGCGGAGGCGACGTCGAATCTCAACCCCTGCCGCCGTTCGGTCACGCGTTCCGCTACGATCGTCGCCATACCACTTTCAACTCACTGACGGACGAGCTTGGCGAGTTCGGCATTGGCCGTGTCGAGCCCCGGATGGGAACGCCACCACTCGATTGAAACATCGACGAACTTCGCGCCCTTCGCGCCGTAATTGGCGATTTCCTGACGCATGTGGCTGTCCGGAAAATCGGCGAGGTCGGTGCCCTGGATGTCCCACATCATCTTGGCCTGACCTTCTTGCGTCAGGATATAGAGGATGAAAAGGATTGCCGCGTTCGGATGTTCGGCATGGGTGAACACGGCGAGATAATTATAGCGCCGCTGCGCCATGTCGATCATGACCTGGTTGGCGAGGATGCCCTTGCCGCGATATTCGAGCCGGTTCGGAATGCCGCCGCCGCAATCGATCGCCAGCGCGGGGATCTCGCCCGAGGCGATGCGCGTGGTCGATTCGCAGCCGACCAAGCCGGCGAGCTGCGGCGAAA
Source organism: uncultured Rhodospirillales bacterium (assembly GCA_903828515.1). Classification (GTDB taxonomy): domain Bacteria; phylum Pseudomonadota; class Alphaproteobacteria; order ATCC43930; family CGMCC-115725; genus CAIKMD01. The sequence goes on from CAIKMD010000007.1 coordinate 498,127, forward strand.
GCTTCTTCACGTATTCCTGGGTCTTCTCGACGCCCCACACGTCGGGCGCGAGCTGGACGTCGAAGCCGCCGAGGAACGGGGTCGAATAGAATTTGCCCTTGTACTCGGGCTTCAGCAGATCGGCGCTGGTCGCGACGTCCTTGACCCAGGGCGCCACCTTCATGTTGTAGACGATGCCGGGCAGGTTGGTGGCGATCCGGATTGCGCGGCCTTCGCCCTCGACCATGACGGGCGTGATCCGCGACGGCATCAGCGACACCCAGTCGATGGTGCGGAAGAGGCCTTTCTCGAGATAGGGCGTCAACTGCACCGCGGTCGCGATGTAGACGTCGGTGGAGGCGGGGTGCGCGGCCTGCATCTCCTGATAGAGCTGTGCCGCGAGCGGGCCATAGGCGGGGCCGGGCGACCATTCGACGGTGAGGTGCGTGCCGAAGGCGCGGTTGATCGCTTCCTCGGCCATTTTGGCGCCGTCGGGGCCGCCGAAAATGTTGTTGGTCCAGCGCACCGAGAGAGTTTTCTCCTTCTCGGCGCCGGCGATCACTTTGGCCAATTCGGGCGTCATCGGCACGGTCTGTGCCTGGCTGGCGCCGACGACCAGCACGGCCAGCACCACGGCACCTGCGAACCTCATCCTCATGGGTAAAGCGTCTCCCTGTTTCCGGAGCGGCTGCGCCGCAGCTTATTGTTGCCGCGAACCTACCACAGGCGCGCGCGCGTGGGCCATGACAAAGGCCACAAAAGAAAAGCCCCGACACAAAGGTCGGGGCCCAGTTTGAACAGGGAGGCTATACGTCTTAGAGACGCAAAGGACCCTTTCGGACCCTCATTCCGGTCAGCCTCACCGGAAATTCTCGTGCCGCGAACAAGTGCGACCAAAGACAGACGGAAAATGCGTCCGCGCGCGCCGCATCGCCACCGGTAAATCCGATGGCCTCCAATGCAAAATCTGCATCGCTCTCGCGGACGCGCCGCGCGCCCGCTGCGGCCGTCCCGATTTTCCAAGACGCCCATGGGCGTTTATGGCATCGTGCCGGCGTCTCAAAACGCAAGAACGACAGGGAAGAAACGCATGAGCCGCCTGCCTGACATCACCGCCGCCGACCTCAACGCCGAACAGCAAAAGAGCCTCGCGCAACTGCACACGGTGATCTCACATACCGGCTTGGGCGGTCCGTTTTCGGTGTGGCTGCGGATGCCGGGCATCGGACCCGCGATCGTCGATCTGTTCGTTACCATGCGCAACCACGCCAAACTCGATCGTCGCCTGTTCGAATTGATGACCCTCGTCGTGATCCGGCGGTGGTCGGCGCAGTTCGCCTGGTGGGCGCACGGGCCGCGCGCGGCCCAACTCGGCATTCCGCAAGCGGCGGTCGACGCCATTCGGACCAATAAGCCGGCGACCCTCGCCCGCGAGGACGAGAAAGTTGTCTATGACGTGACCACCGAGCTGATGGACAAGCATGCGTTGAGTGACGCGACCTATGCGCGCGCGAAATCGGTGCTCGGCGAGGCGGTGCTGATCGAACTCATCACCTCGATCGGCTTTTACAACATGGTCGGCGTGACCCTGCGCAGCTTCGACGTGCCGACGCCGGACGGGTCCCTGCCTTTAGGGTGATGGGACTTTAGGGCGAGGGAACGCCGCTTTTGGCCTCGGCGACCTTGCGCAACAGGAAGTCGCGGAAGACGGCGATGCGCTTCGAGGTCCTGAGTTCCTCGGGATAGACGAAGAACGCCTCGAACTCGCCGCCCAGCGTGTCGGGCAGGACGCGAACGAGGCCCGCGGTTTCCATCTCCATGAAATCGGGCAGCGACGCGATCCCGAGCCCAGCCTGGAGCGCGCGCAAAATCGCATAGAGATTGTTTACGGCGAGGATCGGTTGCCGCTCGAAGCCGGGCCGCGCGCCGGCTTCCAATAGCCAGTTCACGTTGCGGATCGGCGGACGCGAATCCGAGCCGTAGATGATGATCCGATGTTTATCGAGTTCTTCGGACCGCTGCGGCGTGCCGTATTTCTTGAGGTATTCCGCCGAGGCATAAGCGTGATGGCGCACCGTCATCAGGTGACGCTGCACCAGATCGGGCTGGCGTGGCGGCGTCATGCGGATCGCCACGTCGGCTTCGCGCATCGACAGGTCGAGTTCGGTGTCGTCGACCACGACCGCGACCTGGATTTCGGGATAGAGGTCGAGGAATTCGCGGATGCGCGGCGTCAGCCACGCCGAACCGAAAGCCACCGTGGTGGTGACTTTCAGCGGGCCTTTCGGGCGGTCCTTGGTTTCCGTCAGCATCGCCTGGGTCATGGCGAGCTTCGCGAACACTTCGCGCGCGGTGCGAAACAGCAGATCGCCCTGTTCGGTCAGGATCAGGCCGCGCGCGTGACGATGGAACAGCGGCACGTTGAGGCTTTCCTCGAGCGCGCTGATCTGCCGGCTGACCGCCGATTGGCTGAGGTTCAGCGCTTCGCCCGCATGGGTGAAGCTGCCTGCCTCGGCGACGGCGTGAAAGACCCGCAGTTTGTCCCAGTCCATCGGTGTGGACATCGCTACTCCGCCGCGCTCCGCGCGCCGGATTCGGACGCGGCGAGGAATTTATGGGCTTCGAGCGCCGCCATGCAGCCCATGCCGGCGGCGGTCACCGCCTGGCGGAAAATCTTGTCGCGCACGTCGCCCGCGGCATAGACGCCGGGCACGTCGGTCGCCGTCGAATCGGGTTTCGTGACGATATAACCGCTTTCGTCGAGCTGAAGCTGCCCCTTGAAGATCTCGGTAACCGGATCGTGGCCGATGGCGATGAAGACGCCGTCGCAGGCAAGTTCGCTGAGCGCGCCGGTCTTGACGTTCTTGATGCGCAGGCCGGTGACATGCGGCGGCGTCGCTTCGCCGAGAATTTCGTCGACCGCGCTGTCCCAGACGACGCGGATCTTCGGATGGGCGAAGAGCCGCGCCTGGAGAATTTCCTCGGCGCGGAAAGAGTCGCGGCGGTGAACGATCGTGACGCGGCTCGCGTGATGGGTGAGATAGAGTGCCTCTTCGACGGCGCTGTTGCCGCCGCCCACGACCACGACCTCGCGGCCGCGAAAGAAGAACCCGTCGCAGGTGGCGCAGGCAGAGACGCCGAAGCCGCGCAGCTTTTCCTCACTGGGGATGCCGAGCCAGCGTGCTTGGGCGCCGGTACAGATCGCGATGGAATCGGCGATGTAGATGTCGCCCGAATCGCCGACGCAGGTGAAGGGCCGGCTCGACAGATCGACCGAGACGATGATGTCGCCGATCAATCGCGTGCCGACATGCTCGGCCTGTTTGAGCATCTGCTCCATGAGCCAGGGGCCCTGGATCACGTCGGCGAAGCCGGGATAATTCTCGACGTCGGTGGTGATGGTAAGCTGGCCGCCGGGCTGCAGGCCCTGCACCAGGATCGGTTTGAGGTTCGCGCGCGCGGCATAGATCGCGGCGGTGTAGCCGGCCGGGCCGGCGCCGATGATCAGAAATTTGGTGGTGTGTCTTTCGCTCATCAGAAACCGAACATGTGATCGAGGCTGAAGGCGCCGTCGCCGTTGAGGACGCCATGATAGCCGAAAAGCCGGCAGGTGATATCGCGCACGACGATATAAGGGTTGGCGCCAGCTTTCAGCCGCGCCGGGGCCGCGAACGCCTCGTGGTAGCGCCAGAACCGCGAGCCGCCGCAGGCGATGGATACACGCTCGCGCGCGACCTCGGTTCCCGCGCCGTCGTGGAGGATGAGGTCGGTCGCGCTCGTCGCGTGCCACGGCGTCGAGGCCGGATAGATCAGGTGACACAGCGTGTCGTAGGGCTCGCTGCCGAGGCGCAGGAACAGCCGCGTCGACAGGCCGGGCGCGCGTCCCGCATAGGATTGCGGCTCGTCCTTATAGGTGAGCACCGTATTGAAAATATGCGAGCCGAAGCTGGTCTCGGCGCGGTGGGCGCTGGCGCGATCCTCATAGCGGAACAGCGCATGCAGCCAGCCGTCGACCTCGCCGCCGTGGGAAAAATCGTAGACCAGTTCCATGTGACCGCCATCGGCGATATCGGCATCGCGCACTTTGTCGATGTCGATCGCCACGGAGTCGCGACGCTTGAGGTCGCCGAAGCTGTGGCGGCCGCACTCCTTGCCGGCGCTGTCATAGACGCTGAGCGAAATCGGCAGATGCTCCTGCGTGCGCGCCATCGGCGTGGGCAGCACGAGGGAACGCCAACGCCCGGTCGGCAGGATCGGCGCGGGCAGGATGTGACCCTTGCCGAGAAGATTGCGGAGTTCGGACAACTTCGGATCGGGTTTCAGATCGGTGCGCTCGACGTTGACGTGCGCGATACGGCGATGCCGCTTGCCGGTCACCTCGTAGCGCGGGCGCACCATGTATTTGCCGGCGGTGATCTCGATCTGCTGCGGCCAGCGCGCCTTGGGCAACAGCGCGCCGACGTCGAGCGCGACCGTCGCAAAAGGCGCCACGATCCGATCGAGCGTCGCGCTCTTGTCGTCGCCCATCAGGTTCAAGCCGATGGCCCCGGCGGGAATGGCGCAAGGCTGGCTGTTCTGCACCCAGAGCGTGACGCTCTCGTCGGCGTCCGGCGCCGGCAATCCGGCATAGAAATCGGCGGGCCAGGAATTGGCGTCATGGGTGCAGGAAAACACCTGCTTGCCGTTATCGGTGCCGTAGGTGTCGAGCGCGTATTTGACGACGTCGTGACCGACCGCGCCGACGGCATGAACGAATAACTGTCCGGTGAATTCGGGCAGGCCGAAACGCGCGCGCACCGCGCGGCTGTCGATGGCGATCGCGCTGGCGCCCGATGCGACCGGCTCGGTCCACTCGGCGATTGGCTTGCCAGTCTCGTCGAACAACAGCAGGAAGAGACTGATCTCTTTCGCGCCGTAGCTCGCCCAGTAATTCGCGGTCGCAAGCCGGGTCGAGGCACCGCCCGCTTCGCGGAAGAAGACGAAATTGGTCGCGAAATTGAGTGGATCGAGATAGCGCCGGCCCGCCGGTACCACCGACAGGGGCAGGCGCAGCGCGTCGAGGGTGATTACTTCCGCGCCTTCCGGCAGCAGGTGCCGGATATGCGCGACCGCGCGCTCGGCGTCGAAGGCGACGACGAAGACGGTCGCGGCGCCCGATTCCTTGAGCGCGGTGACCGGTTGGGCCGGACGGCCGAGCCGGGAACCGCCGATCGCGGCGACGTCCTGGACGTAACAGCCGGCGAGATCGAGGCCGGCGAGGTCATAGAGTTCCGCCAGCGCCTCGACTTGCCCGTCGATGTCGTAGATCGCGACCTTGCCGGCGCCCAGGCGGCGCAGCAGCGCCGGCGCCGCGCGCGCCGCCAAAGGGTGCGTCACCGCCTTGAAAAAGGCATTGCCGCCCCGGCTGTTATTGAAGGTTTCGATCCGCAGCATGGGTCCCCTCTCTCACTTAGCAAGCGGGGGCCTCGATTGCTACCTTTGGGGCTCTTTTGGCTGCCCGGCATGGGGTTGGGATGGGGTGGCCCGTCCGCTATCCTCGGCCCCGGTATGGTCGTGGGCATGCAGGTAGCGAGAAAATCGGTCGAAGCGGACGAGCGCAGCTTTCGTGCCGCCGTTCTGCTGATTTTCGCGATCACCATCCTGCGGCTGGTCTGGATCGCCTCGGGGGTCGCCGAACTCTATCCCGACGAGGCCCAGTACTGGGTTTGGTCGCTGCATCCGGCCTGGGGGTATTACTCGAAGCCGCCGGTGGTTGCCTGGCTGATCGCTTTCACCACGTCGATGGTCGGCAGCAACAACGAATTGGCGGTGCGGGTCGCGGCGCCGCTGTTGCATTTTGGCACGGCCTTGATGGTTCATGCGGTGGCGCGGCGGCTCTACGACGCGCGCGTCGCGTTCTGGTCGGCGATCGCCTACGCGACCCTGCCGGGTGTCTGGGTCTCGTCGATCATCATGTCGACCGACGCGCCCTTGCTGTTCTGCTGGGTGATCGCGCTTTACGCCTTCGTGCGCGCGCGCGAACCGGGCGGCGGGCGCTGGTGGGCGGCGGTCGGCCTCGCTGCGGGTGCGGGGCTGCTGTCCAAATACGCGATGGCCTATTGGCTCATCTCGGCGCTGCTGTTTCTCGTGGTCTATCGCGACGAGCGGCGGCATTTGCGCGGCTTTGCCACGGCGACGGGGCTGGCGCTGCTGGTTTACGCGCCCAATTTCGTGTGGAATTTCGATCACGGCTTCGTCTCCTACCGTCACACCGAAGCCAATGCCGGGTTCAGCGGGCCGCTCTTCCATCCGAACAGCTTTCTCGAGTTCTTCGGTTCGCAGTTCGGCGTCTTCGGGCCGATCTTCTTTGCCGCGCTGATCGCCTGCGCGTGCCTCGGCCGGCGCATGTTGCGCGAGCGGCGCGAGGCCATGCTCGCGATGTTCGCGCTGCCGACTCTGGCAATGATGCTGGTCGTGAGTTTCCTTTCGCGCGCGCAGCCCAACTGGTCGGCGCCGACCTATGTCTCGGCGGTGATCCTCGTCGTGTGGATGCTGCTGACCCAGGGGCGGCGCGTGCTGATCGTCGGCTCGATTGCGCTGCACGTCGTCGCCGCGATCGTGGCGGTCGAGTTGCGCCCGGTCTCGCACGCCTTGGGTTACGACCTGCCGGGCAAATACGATCCGCTGCATCGCCTCAACGGCTGGCGGATTCTCGGCACCTCGGTCGGCCGCATGATGATCGAGTATCCCGGCCTGAGGCTGCTCGCCGACGATCGCGAATTGATGGCCGCGCTGATCTACTACATTCCGCAGCATCCGCTCGACGGCCTCAAATGGAATGCGATGGGCGGCATCCACGACCAGTTCGATCTCGAAGCCCATCCCGAGCAGATGATCGGGAAAGATTTCCTGCTGGTGAGTTATCGCAACAACATCGACGACATCGTCTCGCGCTTCGCCGATGTCGGGCCGGTGCAGTCGATCACGGTGATGCTCGGCGGCGGGATGTCGCGGAACTACCAGGTCCGCTTCCTGCACGATTTCAAGGGTTATCCCGCCCCATAAGCCCGTTCGCGCGCGCGGTGGCGATCAGCGCCCAGGCGATTACGGTCCCAAAATAAGCGCCGGCGATCACGTCGCTGAGGTAATGCGCGTCGATGATGACGCGGCTCGCCATCACCAGCAGCGCACCGAGCCCGTAAAGCGGCCACAGCGCGGGATAGAACGCGAACAGGGCGACGCTCAGCGCCATCATCGTCACGCTGTGGCCCGAGGGGAACGACCACTGGCTGGCATGAGCGCCATGCCAGGTGAAGCCATAGAGGTCGTCGCGAAACAACAATTGCGGCCGGTCGCGCCCGAACACCGGCTTCATCAGATCGGCGAGCAATCCCGGCAATGCCACGACGACGAAGATGAGGCTCGCGCGGATCGTCATCGCGCGACGCTGGGTCCACCAGCCCCACACGGCAAGCGCCGCGAGCGGCACGAGATAGAATTGGGATTCGCCCAAACGCGTGATGACGGCGAAAACTTTTTTGAGAGTCGGGTCGGCGTTCTGGAAATAAAGCGCGAGCGGCCGGTCGACGAAGGCATAGGACAGCGCGAATAAAACAATTGTCACCAGCGTCACCGCGACGAAACGCATAAGCGCGGGGGAGGGGCGCAACGTGCGGCACAAGGCGCCGATGCCGTCATGCACGACGATGGCGCGATGGAGCAACCAGCTCGTCGCGTAGACGAAGAATCCGGATGCGACGACGTCGGAGAGGAAATGCCCGCCCTGCGCCATCCGCGTGAGCCCGAGAAACGCACCCAGCACGAGCGCGCCCGCGATCGCCTGCCGCCGCCGTGTCGCGACCGGCACGAGAAACCCGATCGAGACGAGATAGAATCCCATCGCCGGATCGCCGGCCGGAAACGAGCAATTGCGGTCACACTGATCGCTTGGGACGAAGGAAGGCGTGAATTTTTGGGTGCCGCCAAACTCGACGACCTGCGCCGGCCGCGCGCGTCCCCAATGATCCTTGAACACGCTGTTGACGATCAGCCCGGGCCCGACCGCCAGCGCGAGCAGCAAAAAAAGCGCCGCGCGGCGGTCTGTCCCAAGGTAACGTTTTTCCGTAGTGGCGGCGATCAGGAACAGCCCCCCAACCACGACGACAAACGCCGTCACCGCATAAGGCATGCCGGAATGGGCGAGCCGAAACGGCGCCCAGTTGGCGAGAAAGAAACCGCCATCCGCGCGATAGAAAATCCCGCCGGCCCACAGGTCGATGCTCGGCAATAACACCATTCCGCCGCAGAGGACGAGGAACGACGCGGTGAACCAGGCGATGCCGCGGGCCATCAGGCGGTTCGTCCCAGACGACGGCGAATCTCCGCGGCGGCGCGCGCCGTCTCGTCGAGCGCCGGATAGGTCCAGCTCTCGATCGCGCCCTCGAATGGCCGGGTGATTCCGGCGTCCTGCATGGCCGCGTGAAAACGGGTGAATTTCCGCGAGCCGCCTTCGAGCGCGATCACATAGACCGGCTTGCCGGTCGCGGCCGCCTCGCTGATCATCGACACGGAATCGGCGGTGACGAGAACGGCGTCGGCGGTGCCCAGCATGCCGAAATAGGGGTTCTCGCCGCTGCCATCCCAGATAGAGGCGGGCAAATCCTTGAGCCGTTGATGGAGCAGCGCCAGCTTGTCTGCGCCCGTGCGGCGCGACGGCGTCACCGCCAATCCGACGCCGCTGCGGGCCAGCGCGGCCAACTGATCGCACAACGCGACGAAGCCGGTATCGGTCATGCGATAGGCGCCGTTGTCGCCGCCGATCAACACCGCCGCGAGCGGCCTGGGTAGCGTGGCGAATAGCGGGGCGAAGCGCGCCGCCGCCGCATCGAGCTTGGCGCGCGTCACGCGATGCACCGCGCCCAGGGTGCTGAACACGTTGGCGCCGGATGCCGGATCGTGGCGCGGCGCCACGACCAGATCGATCTCGTCGCGGGCAAAGCGCGGATCCTGGATTTGCACCCAGAAGGTCTTGCCGCCGCTCGCGCGTTTGACCGCTTGGGCCGGCGCCACCGAATTGCGACCGCAGGCGATGACGATGTCGGGCCAGGGTGGCGCCAGCTGGTCGCCGGCCGAACCGAGGGCCGCAAACGGCGCGAACCAGAGTTGTGGGGTCAGGTGGCGCCAGGGGAAGCGGATATCGAGCTGTTTGACGGTGAACGGCCAGCTCAGCGCCTCGGCCAAGCCGACGACCTGATTGGCCATCCCGATCTTTCCGTCATGGATCACCCAGACGGCAGGCGGATCCCCAACCGACGCCATCACGCCCTTTCCGTCGCTGTCGCTCGGGTGTTACTCGTCGCGCCGCTTGCGGGCAAGCCGGCCGCTATCTTGAAATATTGTTGCGTGGGCCTAGGATCGGTAATTATCGAACCTATTAGGCGCAAAGCCGGGACGCTTTCATGCGGCGAAGCAAACTCGACAAGATCGACCGCCAGATCCTCCACGACCTTCAGGCCGATGGCCGGATGACCAATGTCGACCTGGCGCATCGCGCCGGTATCTCGGCGCCGCCCTGCCTGCGGCGCGTTCGCGCGCTGGAAGAGGCCGGTTTCATTCGCGGCTATCACGCGCTGGTCAATCCCGAGGCGCTCGGCTTCGGCGTCACTGTTTTCGCGCAAGTCGGGCTTTCGAGCCAGGCTGAGCCCGATCTCACCGCGTTCGAGTCTCTGGTGACGTCGTGGCCCGAAGTGCGCGAGGCGCATATGCTCGCCGGCGAAACCGATTTCCTGCTCAAGGTCGTGGCCGCCGATTGGGACAGCTACCAGCGCTTTTTGACGACAAAGCTCACGGCCGCGCCCAACGTCGCGCATGTGAAATCGGCGCTCGCTATCCGCGCGTCGAAATTCCAACCCGGTGTTCCGATCGAGCCCGACCCCGTCGAGGCCGACTAGAAACGCCTATTTGAATTGGACTTTGGCGATCTCGTAGGCACGAGCGCCGCGCGGCGTCGAGACCTCGACATTGTCGCCGATGGTCTTGCCGATGAGCGCGCGCGCAACCGGCGACGTCACCGACAGCCGGCCCTTGCTGATGTCGGCCTCGTCCTCGCCGACGATCTGGTAGACCGTCTTTTCCTCGGTCTCCTCGTCCTCAAGGGTGACCGTCGCGCCGAACTTCACGGCCTTGCCCGAGAGCTTCGAGACGTCGATCACCTCGGCGCGGGCGATCTTGTCCTCGAGTTCCATGACCCGGCCTTCGATGAAGCCCTGGCGTTCGCGCGCAGCGTGGTACTCGGCGTTTTCGGCAAGGTCGCCCTGCTCGCGCGCTTCCGCGATCGCCCGGATGATCGCTGGCCGATCGGTCGATTTGAGCCTTTTGAGCTCGTCCTGCAGGTGGTTGAAACCTGTGGAAGTCATTGGAATTTTCGTCATGCGGGTAACTTTATGCCCGTGGCGTTAATCATTCGGCGCTCTGAGGGAATCATAGCCTAGAACGGCCCTTCAAAATAAGACTGGACGGGCGCGACTGCAAGGCTGCCCGTCTTGAGCGCGGAAATCGCTTCGACGGCAGCCCTGGCACCCGCAATGGTTGTGTAATAGGGGATTTCGTTGGTCAAGGCGGTTCGGCGAATGCTGAAACTATCGGCAATCGCCTGAGTTCCCTCGGTCGTATTAAAAATAAGCTGAATTTCGCCCGACAGCATGCGGTCGACGATGTGCGGGCGGCCCTCGATCACCTTATTGACGGTTTCGACGGCCAGTCCGGCTTCGATCAGGAAGGCGGCAGTCCCGCGAGTCGCCACCAGGGTGAAACCCATCGCGATGAGGCGACGGCAGGGTTCGATGGCCGCGTTCTTATCGTGGTCGCGTACCGAGATGAAGACCCGGCCGGTCAATGGCAGGTTCACGCCGCTGCCGAGTTGCGACTTGGCGAAGGCGCGGCCGAAATCGACATCGAGCCCCATCACCTCGCCGGTGGATTTCATTTCCGGCCCCAGCAGGAGATCGACGCCGGGGAAGCGCGCGAACGGGAACACGGCTTCCTTCACCGCGACATGCGGATGCCGGGTTTTCGCGACCAGCGTGAAGCCGGATAGTTTTTCGCCCGCCATTACCCGTGCCGCGATCTTCGCGATGGCGACGCCGGTGGCTTTCGCCACGAACGGCACGGTGCGCGAGGCACGCGGATTGACCTCGAGGACATAGACCGCGTCGCCCTTGATCGCGAATTGTACGTTCATCAGGCCGATGACGCCGAGCGCCTTGGCCATGGCCGTGGTCTGGCGCTTCATCTCGTCGATGATCGTTTGCGCCAGCGAGTAGGGCGGCAACGAGCAGGCGCTGTCGCCCGAATGGATGCCGGCTTCCTCGATGTGCTCCATGATTCCGGCGATGAACACGTCGGTGCCGTCGGCGAGCGCATCGACGTCGACCTCGATCGCGTCCTGCAAATATCGGTCGATCAGCACCGGGTTCTTGCCCGACACCTTGACCGCATTGGTCATGTAGCGTGCGAGCTGGGCTTTCTCGTGGACGATCTCCATGGCGCGTCCGCCGAGCACATAGGACGGCCGGATCACCACCGGGTAGCCGATACGTTCCGCGACTTTTTCGGCTTCCTCGAAGGACGTCGCGATGCCGTTCTCCGGTTGTTTGAGGCCGAGACGATGCAGCAATTCCTGGAAGCGCTGGCGGTCCTCGGCGAGATCGATCGCGTCGGGTGAGGTGCCGAGAATCGGAATCTCCGCGGCTTCGAGCGCGGCGGCGAGTTTCAGCGGCGTCTGGCCGCCAAGCTGGACGATCACGCCTTTGACGCGGCCTTTGCTTTGCTCGACCCGCACCAGTTCGATCACGTCCTCGGCGGTCAATGGTTCGAAATAGAGCCGGTCGGCGGTGTCGTAATCGGTCGACACGGTTTCCGGATTGCAATTGACCATGATGGTTTCGATGCCGGCCTCTTTGAGGCTGTAGGCGGCATGAACACAGCAATAGTCGAACTCGATGCCCTGGCCGATACGGTTGGGACCGCCGCCGAGAATCACGACCTTGTCGCGCGCGGTGGGCTCGGATTCGCATTCGGGCTCCGAGACGCCATCGCCTTCATAAGTCGAATACATGTAGGGCGTGGCGGAGGGGAACTCGCCGGCGCAGGTGTCGATGCGCTTATAAACCGGATGGACGTTGAGGTGGATGCGCTGGGCCGACACCGCGGCCTCAGTGGTCTTGGTCAGTTCGGCGAGACGGGCATCGGAAAATCCCATGCTCTTGAGGCGCACGAAACCGACGGCATCCTTCGGCAGACCGTTGCGGCGGACCTCTTCCTCGACCGCGACGATCTTGCGGACTTCTTCGAGGAACCACGGATCGTATTTGCAGGCCGCGTGAATCTCGGCGGTGGTAAGACCGTAGCGATAGGCTTGCGCGATGATGAGAAGGCGGTCGGGCACGGGCTTCGCCAAGGCGCCGCGGATCGCGCTCTTGTCGGGCGCGCCGGCGATCTCGACCTCGTTGAAGCCGGTGAGGCCCGTCTCCATCGAGCGCAGCGCTTTCTGGACCGATTCGGCAAACGAGCGGCCGATCGACATCGCCTCACCGACCGACTTCATCGAGGTGGTCAGGGTCGCTTCGGCGCCGGGGAATTTCTCGAAGGTGAAGCGCGGCATTTTGGTGACGACGTAATCGATCGTCGGCTCGAACGAGGCCGGCGTGACGCGCGTGATCTCGTTCTGCAATTCGTCGAGCGTATAGCCGACCGCGAGCTTCGCCGCGATCTTGGCGATCGGGAACCCGGTCGCCTTCGACGCCAGCGCCGACGAACGCGACACGCGCGGATTCATTTCGATGATGACGAGGCGGCCGTTGGCGGGATTGACCGCGAACTGCACGTTCGATCCGCCGGTATCGACGCCGATCTCGCGCAGCACCGCGATCGAGGCGTTGCGCATGATCTGATATTCTTTGTCGGTCAGGGTCAGCGCCGGCGCCACGGTGACGCTGTCGCCGGTATGGACGCCCATCGGATCGATGTTCTCGATCGAACAGATGATGATGCAATTATCGGCGCGGTCGCGCACGACCTCCATCTCATATTCTTTCCAGCCGAGCAGCGATTCCTCGACCAGAACCTCGTGCACCGGCGAAGCGCGTAGCGCGCCGCGGATGAGGTCTTCGAACTCTTCCTTGTTATAGGCGATGCCGCCGCCCTGCCCGCCCAGCGTGAAGGAGGGCCGGATGATCGTCGGGATGCCGACGAAGTCGAGCGCGGCGCGCGCCTCTTCGACCGAGCGGACGAGTTTGCTCTTCGGCGATTCCAATCCGATCTTGTCCATCGCCTGGCGGAACAGCAATCGGTCCTCGGCCTTGACGATCGCCTCGGCCGAGGCGCCGATCAACTCGACGCCGTGGCGCTCGAGCGCGCCGTTCTTCGCCAATGCCATCGCGGTGTTGAGCGCGGTCTGTCCACCCATCGTCGGCAACAGCGCGTCGGGCTTTTCCTTGGCGATGATCTTCTCGACCATGTCGGGCGTGATCGGCTCGATGTAAGTCGCGTCGGCCAGACCCGGATCGGTCATGATCGTCGCCGGGTTGGAATTGACCAGGATGACGCGGTAGCCCTCTTCGCGCAGCGCCTTGACCGCTTGGGCGCCCGAGTAATCGAACTCGCAGGCCTGGCCGATCACGATCGGCCCGGCGCCGATGATGAGAATGCTCTTGATGTCGGTGCGCTTCGGCATGGCTCTACTTCCCCGCCATGCTTACGACGAGGCAAAGGTTCCTACGAAAACCCTCCCTCCTTGAGGGGGAGGGTAGGGTGGGGGGTAAGTAGGCCCCGATCATCGCGCGCGTGGACCCCCCATCCGACAACGCTGACGCGTTGCCACCTTCCCCCTTAAGGGGGGAAGGAAGAAGAAGCGCGGCTGCTGCGATCATTTCGCGCGCTCCTTCATCATCGCGGTGAAGCGTTGAAACAGATAGTGGCTGTCCTGCGGGCCGGGGCTCGCTTCGGGGTGGTATTGCACCGAGAAGACCGGCTTGCCTTTGACGCGCAGGCCTTCGTTCGTGCCGTCGAACAGCGAGACGTGGCTGACTTCGGCCTCGACCGGCAGGGATTCGGGGATGACGCAAAAGCCGTGATTCTGGCTGGTGATCTCGACCTTGCCGGTCTCCAAGTCCTTGACCGGATGATTGGCGCCGCGATGGCCGATCGCCATCTTTTTGGTCTGCCCGCCCAAGGCGAGCGCGAGCAATTGATGGCCGAGGCAAATGCCGAAGATCGGCTTGCCGGTCTTGAGAAGGTCGCGGATCACCGGCACCGCGTATTTCCCGGTGGCTGCCGGATCGCCGGGCCCGTTCGAAAGAAAAATCCCGTCGGGCTTATGGCGCATGATGTCGTCGGCGGTGGCGCTCGCCGGCACCACCGTTACATCGCAGCCTTCGGTCGCGAGCATGCGCAGGATGTTGCGCTTGGCGCCGTAATCGATCGCGACGACGCGATGGCGCGGCGCGGTGAGCTTGCCGTAGCCCGCGCCATGGACCCAGCCCTGTTCGTCCCAGCCATAGCTCTGGCGCGTGGTGACGTCCTTGGCGAGGTCCATGCCTTCGAGGCCGGGCCAGGCCCGCGCCGCGGCCTGGATCGCGTCGATGTCGAGCTTGCCGTCGGCGGCATAGGCCAGCGTGCCGGTCGGCGCGCCGCCGTCGCGGATGCGCCGCGTCAGTTTACGGGTGTCGATGCCGGCGATGCCGGTCAGCCCCATACTTTTCAGCCAGGTATCGAGATGCTGGGCTGCGCGGTAATTCGACGGGTCGGTGACGTCGCAACGCAGGACGATGCCGCGCGCCGCCGGCGTCGTCGTCTCGATGTCTTCGAGATTGGCGCCGACATTGCCGATATGCGGGAAGGTGAAGGTGATGATCTGACCGGCATAGGAGGGGTCGGTCACGATCTCCTGGTAACCGGTCATGCTGGTGTTGAAGCAGACCTCGCCGGTGCTGATGCCCGGCGCGCCCAAACCGCGTCCCCAAAAAATACTGCCATCCGCTAAAACCAAAGCGGCGTTCGTGCCAGAAGGGCGCGCGGACGGCGGGGAGGCGGGGGACATTCGTGCGGCGTGCCTCGTCTCAAAAGTGGCGAACTGCCCGCGTCAAAGCGCGCCGCTGCGAGTGTGACGCGGCGCGACAAGACGGATGATCGGGCTAAGAGTTTGAGATAGTCCGGGCTCATCCTTCCGTCAAGCGCGGCTTTGCGCTAATTTCGCGGAACATCGTCATCGGGAGTGAAAAAATGCTGCGCGAGCGCTTCAGCGACGCCTTGAAGCAGGCCATGCGGGAGAAGGAGGTGCTCGCCGTCTCGACGGTGCGCCTCATTCTCGCCCGGCTCAAGGAACGCGACATCGAGGTGCGGCCCAAGGGCAATGCTGACGGCATCGCCGACGCCGACATCCAGTCGATGATGCAGGGCATGATCAAGCAGCGCCGCGAGTCGATCGAACTCTATGACAAAGGCGGCCGCCCCGAACTCGCCGAGAAAGAGCGCAACGAGATCGCGATCATCGAACGCTTCCTGCCGAAATCGATGTCCGACTCGGAAGCCGAGGCGGTGATCAAGGAAACCATCGCGGCGATCGGCGCCGCGAGCGTCAAGGACATGGGCAAGGTGATGGCGGCGCTGAAAGAGAAATACGCCGGCCAGCTCGACCCCTCGAAATCAAGCCAGCAGGTGAAGAAGCTGCTGGGCGGGTGATTGACATTCGGGTCAAAGTTAGCTAGGCTATTTAGCTAATAGGAGCCCCTATGGCCGATATCGTCACCGTTCATGCCGCCAAGACCACGCTGTCCAAGTTGATCGCGCGCGTTGAGGCCGGCGAGGAAATCACGATCGCGCGCGGCAAGCATCCGGTGGCGCGTCTGGTGCCGGTCGCGCCCAAGGCGAAGCGCGTGTTCGGAGCGATGCGCGGGAAGATCTCCCTCGGACCGGAATTCTTCGAGCCGCTCCCCGAGGACGAACTCAAGGCCTGGGATCAATAATTCTTGCGGCTGCTGCTCGACACGCACGTCTTCATTTGGTGGATTGCCGGCGATACGGCGCTTTCGCGTGCCGCTCGCGCGGCAATCCGCGACGAAGACAACGAGGTCTATGTGAGCGCCGCCTCGGCGTGGGAGATCACCACGAAGCATCGCATTGGCAAATTGCCGGATGTGGCGGCGCTTGCCGCTGATGTCGCTTCGGCTGTGGCAAGCCAGGGCTTTGCCGAACTCCCGATAACTGTTCGTCACAGTCAGGCAGCGGGCAGCTTGCCGGGGCCACACAAGGACCCATTTGATCGAATGCTCATTGCACAAGCGGCGCTTGAAAACATGGTGTTGGTTTCTCGCGAAGCGGTTTTCGACACTTACGGTGCCCGCCGTCTTTGGTGACGGTCATGTTTGGTCGCGGACCCCCGTTTTCCTCGCATTTGCCTCCTGTGTCTCGCACGCTAGGATGATCAAAACAGAGTCGCTTCGTGCGCCTGTGGGAACGGCAGAGAGGATCGCGGCGAGGAACCATGGCGCTCGCCCCTCAATTTCTGGACGATTTGCGCTCGCGAATTTCATTAGCGGGTGTCGTACAGCGCCACGTCAAATTGACGAAGCGGGGTCGCGAATTCATCGGACTGTGCCCGTTTCACAACGAAAAGACTCCTTCGTTCAATGTTGTCGAAGACAAACATTTCTATCATTGCTTCGGTTGTGGAGCGCATGGCGACGTCATCGGCTTTACGATGCGTTTCTCCAATCTTTCGTTTCGTGATGCGATTGAACAATTAGCGCGCGAAGCCGGCGTCCAGGTTCCGGTCGAATCACCGCAAGAACGCGACAGACAGGTCAAGGCCGCGAGCCTGCATGATGTATGCGAAGCCGCGTGCAGCTTTTTCCAAGCTCAGTTGAAAGACCGTGGCGGAAAACAGGCCGTCGATTATCTTGCTCGTCGAGGCATCGACGCAGAGGCCATAGAACGATTTCGTCTAGGCTGGGCGCCTGATGCACGCGATGCACTCAAAAGAACTTTGATGCCACAAATCTCTGAGGAACTTCTTGTAACCGCAGGTCTTCTGAAAAAATCGGAGCGGGGCGATAGTTATGACTTTTTCCGGGGGAGAGTCATTTTTCCGATCTCCGATCGTTCGGGGAAGATCATCGCTTTCGGTGGCCGTACTCTCGGCGACGGGCAACCGAAATATTTGAATTCCCCTGATACGCCGATTTTCGACAAAGGCCGTACCCTTTATGGTCTTCACACGGCGAGAGCCAACAATAAATCAGAATGGCCGCCGATCGTAGTCGAAGGATACACCGACGTAATTGGCCTTCACCTTGCTGGATTTACGCGTGCCGTAGCACCGCTTGGAACCGCTCTTTCGGAGGTCCATCTTCTCGAGCTTTGGCAAATGGATCCGGAACCGGTTATTTGCTTCGACGGTGACGCTGCGGGGCAGAGGGCGACGAATCGATGCGTTGAGATCGCCTTGCCAAATTTACGACCGGAATGGAGCTTGCGATTTGTTCAATTGCCCGAAAAGGATGATCCGGATTCGTTTATTCGAGCAAATGGATCGCAAGCTTTTGCACAATTTTTAAAAACTGCCCCAGTCCTATCAGAATTCCTCTGGACTGCCATCACTGGAGGGAAGAAGCCCTCCGAATTCAACACGGGAGAAAAACTTTCACGGCTAGAAAAGAGGATAACGGAGAGAACCGACAAAATCGCCAACAGCATCGTCCAGAGGAATTTTCAACATTACCTCATGGGCCGATATTGGGATATTCGCAGGCAAAATCGGCGGGCGAGAGTTCTCGAAAAGGATCAAATCTCCGCAAAGTTGCTGGCATTAGCTAAAGGTGTCACTGGAGTCGACAGCCGTCAGCACGACATCGAAATTATTATAATTTCGATGGCACTGAACCATCCAGATATCGCGTTAAAGGATATCGATTCTTATGCCTCGCTTGAGGTCAAAAATCGTGAGATGCGCGATATATGGCAGATCATATTGGAAGAGTTTGACGGCAAAAATCAGCCCGACAGTGTGCGACTAAGACTTGCTCTTGAGGAACACGGATACAGCGAGGTTGTTGATCGCGTATTCCGCTCGCAAGTTTTCAAGAATACATCCTTTGCGCAGGTCGGTGCGGAGCCGGAATGGGCTGCCCGAGGTTGGAAGCAGACGGCTGCCAAGTCGCGCCTTCCGACGCTCAAACAGGAGCTTGATGAAGTTAAGCAGAGGTGGACTAGGGACCCATCGAACGAAAACTTCACCACCTTGTCGATGTATCGCCAGCTCGCTGCCGATCTAGAAACTGAAGAAGAATACGTAAAAGAATATTGGGAATCGGCTGAATTTGCGAAGGGTGTCCCTCCGACCCTTCACTGACCCTTTCAGCGAGGTTCCGTGCTCCTTTCCGAGTCGCTCTGGCTGGCGTCTTGACAAGCTCTTAGGCGCGATCCTAGAAGGCTTAAGCCCCTGTTTGATCTTGACGCGGCAACGCTGAAGCGCCACTTGAGAAATACCGGATTCGCATGGACTTTGGACGGCCAGCATAGGTTGTTAACCATGCGCGGTTATACTGACGTTTTGGCGGGAAGTGGCGATCCGCGGTGCGGCAGGGGTGGTCGGATACAAGGGGACGATTCGAAAAACGCCGGCTCGGAGTCCAGATCAGAGATGCGGAACGCGATTTGGCCGAGGATATGAGCGTTGAGAACTGGACCCGGCTTCAGCCCTTGCTGGAGCACCAGGAAGAAGACGAAGACGGCGCGACGTGAAGGTGCGGACCGGTTTCGAGTTCGCGACGCGAACGGGGGTCGATGCGGCGCATGCGGGATTTTGGCGAATGACGCGCGATGCGGGGGGAACTGACCTCCGCCGTCGTGTTTATTCATTGATGGACGTCATTGCAGGGCGGGACGGACATGGCGAGTAAAGCAGGCACGGCGGAAGCTCCCGAGGGGCGCGAGGATACGGCCGAGGCGCCGTTGCTCGACGCGGTCGCGGCAACCATCAAGAAGATGGTCGCCCGCGGCAAGGAACGCGGTTACGTCACCTATGACGAATTGAATGCGGCGCTGCCGCCCGACCAGGCCTCCTCCGAACTGATCGAAGACACGATGACGATGCTCTCCGAGCTCGGCGTCAATGTCGTCGAGAACGAGGACGTCGAGGAAGCCGCCGCCGAAGAAGGCGACGGCGAGGAAGGCGAGGCCCGCGCGAGCGGCAATCTCAACGACGCGGATATCGGCCGCACCGACGACCCGGTGCGCATGTATTTGCGCGAGATGGGTTCGGTCGAGCTCCTGTCGCGCGAAGGCGAAATCGCGATCGCCAAGCGGATCGAGGCCGGCCGCGAATTGATGATCGGCGGCATCTGCGAAAGCCCGCTGACCATGCGCGCGCTGATCGGCTGGCGCGACGCGTTGGTCAACGGCAAGATGTTGCTGCGCGACATCGTCGATCTCGATGCGACCTACGGCAACAACGCGTTCGAGAGCGAAGAGGCGGCCAAGGCCGCGGCGCTCGCGCGCGGCGAGGATCCTGAAGCGGTCGAGGCCGAAGCCGAGGCCGAAGAAGCCGAACCCGCCGAAAAGGGCGAAGACGGCGAAGAGAACGTCATCTCGCTCGCCGCGATGGAAGCCGAATTGTTGCCGAGCGTGCTGGCGATTCTCGAAGAGATCGCGGCGCTCTACAGGAAGCTGCAAAAGCGCCAGGATAATCGTCTCAAATCCTTGAACGAGGGCGAAGAACTCGGCAAGACCGCCGAGCGGAGCTACGACAAGCTCAAGATCGAGATGATCGAGGCGATGAAGAACGTTCGCCTCAACAACAACCGCATCGAGCATCTCGTCGATCAGCTCCACGGCCTCAACCGCCGCCTCGTCGGCGCGGAAGGCAAGCTCCTGCGGATGGCCGAAGCCTGCGGCGTGAAGCGCCAGGACTTCCTCAACCACCATATGGGTTTCGAGCTGGTGCCCGATTGGCTCCAGCAGGTCAAACGCCTGCACGGCAAGGGCTGGTCGGGCCTCGCCGGCAAGCATGCCGACGACGTGAAGGATCTGCGCGGCGTCATCGCGACCATCGCCACCGAATCTGGCGTGCCGCCGGTCGAATTCCGCCGCATCGTCCAGACGGTTCAGCGCGGCGAGCGCGAGGCGGGACGCGCCAAGAAGGAAATGGTCGAGGCCAATCTTCGCCTCGTCATCTCAATCGCCAAGAAATACACCAATCGCGGCCTGCAATTCCTCGACCTGATTCAGGAAGGCAATATCGGCCTGATGAAGGCGGTCGATAAATTCGAATATCGCCGCGGCTATAAATTCTCGACCTACGCCACCTGGTGGATTCGCCAGGCGATCACCCGTTCGATCGCCGACCAGGCGCGCACCATCCGCATTCCCGTGCACATGATCGAGACGATCAACAAGCTGGTGCGCACCTCGCGCCAGATGCTGCACGAGATCGGCCGCGAGCCGACGCCCGAGGAACTGGCCGAGAAACTTGCCATGCCCTTGGAAAAGGTCCGCAAGGTCCTGAAGATCGCCAAGGAGCCGATCAGCCTCGAGACGCCGATCGGCGACGAGGAAGATTCGCATCTCGGCGATTTCATCGAGGACAAGAACGCGATCCTGCCCTTGGACGCCGCGATCCAGGCCAATCTGCGCGAGACGACGACGCGGGTGCTCGCCTCGCTGACCCCGCGCGAGGAACGCGTCCTGCGCATGCGCTTCGGCATCGGGATGAACACCGACCACACGCTCGAAGAAGTCGGTCAGCAATTCTCGGTGACGCGCGAGCGCATCCGCCAGATCGAGGCGAAGGCGTTGCGCAAACTCAAGCACCCGTCGCGCTCGCGCAAGCTGCGGAGCTTCCTCGATACCTGATCTCTACGGGCCTGTAGTTCAGTTGGTTAGAACGGGCCGCTCATAACGGTCAAGTCGCAGGTTCGAGTCCTGCCGGGCCCATTCCATCCTGCTTCGCGCTGACGCGCTTCGCAGGATTTGCACTGTCGCCAAGCGCGAAGCAGGATGCCCCCCGAAGCTTCGGGGCAGGAGACCGACGCAGCAATGTCAAAACTTGATGACATTTCTTGGCATTTTGGTTCCGACGAATTTCCGCCCGGATTGCCGGAGGAGAATGCTGCCACCCACATCGGCTTTTTTGTTGCGTGGGCAATTAGGTATGATTGTTGGGGGGATTTTCTAGGAGCTAATGCGGCGGCAAACGTCGCTGCGGTAAAAGACGGCCTTCTTTCCGGCCGCACGCTGGTTCTTGAACAGTGCGATGGTAAGCTTCTCACCGAAATGCTGAAGGCCGATATCATACCATTTGCAGCAAGCTACTACGAAAAGCAGTACCTGTCGGACTATCAACGCGTACTCGTGACCGGACTTCAGTCCGACTATCACGTCGACGATAGCGAAGCGAATTATCAAAAGATGGCGTCAGTCATTGGCCAAAGGCACGAGAAATGGCTAGCCAGAACGAAAAAGCCTAAGTGGAAGTTTTGGTAATTCTGGCACGTAGTATCGACGAATACGCGTACACCGTTGGCCTCGCCGTCTTGCGCAGCTCGTCCACGAATTTGGCGTCGGCCAGAAGCTGTGAGAAGCTTCTTCGCGCTGCGGCACCAAATATTTGGTGTCTTGATTCGCGTCGCTGCGCGCAAGCGCCGGCGCCACCCGCCTCAGACGCGTAGGCCGAAATAGCCGACGATAAACAAAACCACGACGATCACGCCGATGATGGTGAAGATATTCATGCTGCCGCTCCCTTGCGCCGAGACCGGAGCCTACGAAGCAGCGCGGCGTCAGCGATAGGCTCGGAAATCACTCAGGAAACGATCGCGCGCCGCTGTTTGAACAGAGCGTAAGTATTTTCCGAGGCTAGGAGCGCTTTGCCGTCGCGCCCAGGATGACCATGCCGCTTTCTGGTGCATGTTTGGGAGAGCCTCCATGCCGAAATACCAGTGCCGCATTCGTGGTGACGATGACCGGATCGCCCGGCTTACGTTGCTGCAGGCCCATGACGGACAAAGCGCGCGCGACGAAATGCTGGCCTTGATCGGTAAGGCGCCGGACTTCGACGGTTATGAATTATGGGAAGACGGCCGCATGGTCGATTCCTACCGATCGGGAAAATCCTCGATCAAATTTTAGGCTCAGGCCCGCACCGCTTCTTGAATCCCTGCGCTGCGGTCTACCGCGCCGTTTTGCGCAGCTCGTCGACGAATTTGGCGTCCGCGAGAAGCTGTGCAAAAGCCTCCTCGCGCTGCGGCACCGAATATTTGGCGCCCTTGATGCGCGCCGCGTAGGGCGCCGCGATCGACGGGATGTCGGTACGGCGGCTGTCCTGGTCGATCGTCTTGGCGAGGGCGTACTGCACGTCTTTACCCAGCAGCCAGTTGATGAAGACGCGGGTGGCGTTGGGATGGGGCCGCTTGTTGAGCACGTAGAGGTTATTGCCGGCGATGCTGACGATGCTCACCTCCGGCTTGTTGCCGAAGGGCTGGATGTCCGCTTGCGCGATGGCGCCTGCCTGCACATAGGGCGCGATGAGCGCATTCATCGACGGACCGATGCCGAACCACGCGGTTCCGCGCGCCATCGCCTCGACGACCTGCGACTGTTGCGCGAACACCATCGCCTTCTGATCGACGAGCAGCTTGCGGAGGTTGTCGTCGCCCAGCGTGCGCATCAGCGTCGCATAAGATTGTCCGCCGCCCGCGACGGCGGGGTCATGCCATGCCGTCTTGCCGACATAGGCGGGATCGAGCATCACGCCGAGGCCCATCTGAGCGACCTTGGCGGCCGGGACATGCGCCGCGTTGTAATAGGGGCTCAACACGAAGGCCGACATCGAGAAGACGTATTTTCGCGGCGTGTCGACAAACGCCTCGTCCCAGCCGCCCCAGATTTCAGGGTTGTTGACCTCGGGCAGGATCAATTCGGGCAACAGGGGATCGATGGCGCCATCCTTGTACAGGGTGAAGCCAGCCGCCGCGCCGGCCGCGCCGAGGTCCCACAGATACTTCTCGGTTTGGCGCTCGACGCGCACGCGGGCGATGAACTGCTCGGATGGGATGATCGAAAAATTCAGTTCGATCTTGGGATAGGCCTTGGCGAATTCCTTCACGATGAAGTCGCGCCAGACCAGGTTGGGCTGGGAATTGAGGACGACGCTGCCCTCCTTTTCGGCGGCGGCGACCGTGCGGTCCCATTCGGCCTTTGACTGGTCCGGAGACTGCGCCCCGGCCGATCCGACCCACAGCGCCGCCGCAAACCCGAATACCGCGAGCGCCGTCCAACCCGATGTCTTTTTCATGCTTCCCCCCGCGATGGTATTCTTCGGCCGCATTTTCACGCGATCCGGAACGTCAGGCGCACCACACCAGAAAAGCTTGGTCCCGGTCAACGTCAATGGGTGCGGTGGTGGGTTAGCCGGCCCGCGTCAGCCCGCTTTGGCGTCCTTTGGCAGCTCGGCGAGCGGGTTCGGCGTCGGAGGCGCGATCCGACGCAACGTATTGGTGTCACGGTGGTCGAACGCCGGCGTCTTGCCCCGGACCGCCAAATCCGTGCGCGTCACATAGGTCCAGCTACCGTCATCGTTGAAGGTGATGTCGATGCGGTAGTAGTCGGTGCGAAACGCTTCTTCGAGGAACGGGGTCGAGCAAATCCCGAACTTGGTATCGCCGCGCCGCGCCTCCACGAAAATGCGCTTGTCGTCCGGCGCCGCCGTGCCGCCCGCCAACACCACCTGACCGCGCGGAATGGCGATGGTCTGCATGATCATCCCGGTAGCCGGTTCCCACAGCCAGTAACCGACCTGATCGTGGAAGGTGATGGCTTCTTCCGGCGTGTTGATATGGATGTGGTAGCGCAAGCCGTAGAGGAGCTGGGGGCCGTTGGCCTGCGGATCGATCGGATCCATTCGGATATGTTCCCGGAACACGCGACGTTCGGGCCCTTCCGCTTTGGGGGCGATGTCCACCCCCTGGTCGGATTGCCACACGCCGGCCAGGCGGCGCAGTGGCCCCAGATTGGCGAGCGTATCCGGCGAGACATCGTCGGGCTCGGTAAAGACGTCGTCGGGAATGTTCGGCATGGGTTCCTCAAGGTGCGCGCAAGCGCCAAGAATGCCGAACCGCCCTCGCGATGACAAGCAACCGGCTTGTCGCCGCGTCTACTGATAGGCGAGCGTCATGAACCCGTCGGCCAGCTTGCTCATGCCGAGGGTTTCGGCGCCGGCGGTCGCGACGAGGATGTCCCACATTTTGCGGATACTCGCTTCGGCGTCGGAGGCGAAACTTTTTATCAGCATCGGTCGTGTCTGCTTGCGCAGGGCCGTAAGCGTGGCGGCGTCGGTCATACCCAGGGCCGCGGCCGGTTCGACCCAAATATTGTCGTCGGTTTTGAGTGTGTCGATCGCGTCGCGATAGGCGGCGAGGAAGGCTTTCACATTGGCCGGATGCGCGGCGGCATAGCCGGTATCGGCCGTGTAGACGATGAACGGCGTGTCGGGCAGGCCGAGCTGATTGACCAGGTCTTTGGTCGACGCCAGCAGCCTGAACTTGCCGCTCACCACCATCGGCGCGGTGAAATCGTTGAACATCTGGGTT
The DNA here is from genome assembly GCA_903828515.1 of uncultured Rhodospirillales bacterium. Classification (GTDB taxonomy): domain Bacteria; phylum Pseudomonadota; class Alphaproteobacteria; order ATCC43930; family CGMCC-115725; genus CAIKMD01. The sequence continues at coordinate 522,726 of CAIKMD010000007.1, forward strand.
GCGTCCATCTGGCCCTGCTCCATCAGGCCACGCAACAGCGGAACCGCGCCCGCCTGCATCACGATGTCGGTGTCGAGGTCGAGCCCATATTTCGCTTTCGCCACGGCACGCGCGACGGTCCAGTCGAGACCGGTGCGGTTGAAGACACCGACCTTCTTGCCCTTGAGGTCGCCGACATTGTGGATCGGCGAATCCGCCGGCACGACGAGCGTGTTCGCCCAGCCGAGAAACGGCCCGATGCCGACGATGTTGACGCCGCCGGCCTTGATCCGCGCGAGATCGTTCCAGCCATACATGCCGATATCGCCGGCGCCGGATTGAAAGCCGGTGGTCGTCGATTGCACCGTGTTGGACGGAATGACCTGCATCGTGAAGCCGTGCTTGCGATCAAGCGCAAGCTTCTGGATCACATAAGGCGGGAAGGATGTATCGCCGGCGAGATTGACCATCAGGCGAACGGTCCCGCCATCGCCCATGATCGCCGGGTCGGCGGCGTTCGCCGTGGCGGCAATACCCATCGACAAGACGACAGCGCGCGTCAGCGCGATAAACCTCAAGCTCACTTCGTTTTCCTTTCGCGGTTCAGACCACCGGCCATTTGGCCCGGCTCGGCAGATCCATGCGCGCGACGATCGCGTCGCCGGCTTCCTGGACCTGCGCGAGCAGGCGCTCTTCGTCGACCATGGTCGGATGAAAATTGTCGATCACGCGCACGCCGTCGACCCAGACGCTGTGCACGCCGCGCCCGTCGGCGGACCAGACGAGCTGATTGGCCACGTCGAAGAGCGGCCGCCATTCGGGCCGCCAGGTATCGTGCAGCACGAAATCCGCCTTGCGACCCGGCACGATCGCGCCGATCTCGTCTTCCATCAGCAAAGCGCGCGCGCCGTTCAGCGTCGCCATCGCGTAAGCCTCGCCGGCGGGAAAGATCGTCGGGTCCTGCCGCGCGTCCTTGAACAGGCCGGCGACGAGGAAACAGGCGCGATGCAGATCATGCGCATTGCTGTCGTTGCTGCCGTCGCTGCCGAGCGCGAGGTTGACGCCTTGCTGCACCATCTCGGGGAAAAGTCCGACCGAGGTCGCGCCGTAGGCGCCGCGCAGGGCCGTCATCGGGCAATGGATGACGGTGGCGTGCGCTTGTGCCAGCAAGGCGACTTCGTTGGCGTCGACATGCACCGCGTGGGTCAGCGCGACATTGCGTCCGAGCACGCCGAGTTCGGCCAGGTGCTCGACCGGCCGCCGGCCGTGATGCTCGATGAACCATTCCGGATCGCTCGGGATCGGGCTCATGTGGAACGACATGCCGAGCCCGCGCGTGTCGGCGAGATGCTTGGCACCTTGCCAAAGCGCGTCGGAAATATTGTGGCGGCCCGACAGGATCGGCCAGGCGGCGATGCGCTTGTCGGGGCCGGGCGGATAGCGGTCGAGATGGGCTTCCATCTGCCGCAACAGCGGATCGACCGGCGTGGCCGATGGCGAGCCCGGATTGTCGCGGGCGAATTGCGCGATGCGGCCGCGAATGCCCATCGACAGCATACCGTCCGCCACCGCGTCGATGTGGTGATTGGTGCCCGCGTCGAGAAAACACGTCGTGCCGGTGCGCAGCATTTCGAGCGCCGAGAATTGCGCGCCCAGTCTTTCGTCGTCCTCGCCCGAGGCCTTGTGCGCCCGCGCCAGCCAAACTCCGATCAATTCCTTGAAGGAAATATCGTCCGGCGCGTAACCGCGCGTCAGCGGCTCGCCGGTGACGTGGATATGCGCGTTGACGAGGCCGGGCGTCAGGACGAAGCGGCTGCCGTCGATCGTCTCGCGCGCTTGATAGATGGTCTGAAGTTCGGTTGTCTTGCCGACCGCGACGATCCGGTCGGCCGAGACGGCCAGCGCGCCGTCGGTGATGACGCGCCGGTCTGCGTCCATCGTCACGATGATCGTGTGGACGATCAAAAGATCGACGGCGGACGGCTCGAGCGCGGAAGCTGAATTGCCCATATAGGGCGAAATCTTAGGGGCGTCGGTCGGGATTTATCTTAGACGCAGACGCACAAATGCTTGTCTGCCGAACGCCGCGCGGCGGCGGTCCTAGGCGGTTTTCTGTTCGAGCTCGGAAACCGGCATTTCGGGCGGTGGCGCCTCGTGATCCATGAGGTCCGCCGCGACGGCGATGAGCCGTTTCTGCAGATCCGTCGCGAGCGCGTTCACATCGCCGGGTTGCAGGATGCTCAGATGGGTGCCCTTGAGCCGAACGATGGTCGAGCGCGGCGCGATCGCGCGCCACACCCGAGCGACCTGGGGCAGATGCAGCAGCGGCTTTTTCTTTGCCTCATAGGCGACGACGGCGCCGGCATATTTCTTCGCTTTATAGGACACGAGCGCGACATAGAGCCGGTTCATGAACGACCGCTCGTAGTCGGCATAGCGCGAGATATCCATGAAGGTATCAACTGCGTCGACGTCGATCGTCTCTTCGCTTCCGCCACGGCGTCCGATGAAGGATTTGCGGCGCGCCTTTGCCTTGTTGAGACCGCGCCGGAAGAATGCGCGCAGGGACCCCTTGGTCATGACGACATCGTTGACGAACCAGCCGAGCGCGTTGAACGCGAATTCGACGGCATAATGCGGATGCCAATAGGGCAGGCTGCCCGAGGTGTTCTCCGGCGCCGCGTCGATCGCCGCATAGAGGCGAACCATGCGACCGCGCGCGCGCAGTTTTTGAGCGATCTCGAGCCCGATGATCGCGCCCGCCGACCACCCGCCGAGCAGAAACGGCCCGGTCGGCTGGAACTTGATCAACGCGTCCGCGTAGTAACTAGCAATTGCATCGACGGATTCGGAGAAGGCGGGGTCTTTCATTTTCGTCGGCGGTGCCTGGATGCCGTAAAACCGCACCGCCGGCATCGATGTTGCCAGATGACTGAAATCAGTGCCGCCGGCGCCCGACAGCGAGTGGACGCAGTAAAAGGCGGGCGCCTGATTGTCCTTCTCCTGCGCGGCGTCGTTGATCGCGAGAATCGGACGCTCGGTACCGCGCGCGATCCGCGCAAACAACGCGGCGAGCGCGCCATTGGCGCGCGGCGTTTCCGGCGCGGTTTCGTTGACTGCGGGAATAGCGGACATGCCTAGGACACCGGAACGAGAATGGGATGCTTCATGTCCGCTGTGACGCAAGCGGTTCGTGCTTCAACGAGCAACACGGCTACGGCGTCGATATCGGCGGGCGCGGTTTCGCCATGGGTGACGCAGGCGCGGACGATGTCGCGGCCTTCGAATGACGCGGCCGATACCCAGGCGCGGCCCGAGCGCACGATATGCTGCACGATCTCGCGCACCGGCGGCGATCCCGCTGGCGGCGCGAGGCAAACGACGGCGAGGCCGGGGTCGTTGACCACCGTCCAGCCCTGCGCGGTCATGCGCCCGGCCAAACGCTGTGCCAGGTCGACCGCGTGGTCGACATGCGCGCCGTGCGCGGCCCAGGCGCCTGCCCCGAGCGACAGGAACACGCGCAAGCCAAGGAAGCGGCGCGACCATTGGGTCGTTGTCATATAGGGGTCGAGGTCCTGCGCGTGCGACGGCATGAAACTCGCCGACACGTTGAACGCGGCGGACAGCGCATCGCGATGCGCGGTCAGGAACATGCCGCATCCCATCGTGGTGGCGAACCATTTATGCGCGTCGATGGTGATCGAATCCGCCCGCTCGATGCCGGCGAGCCGCCCGCGCTGGCGGTCCGAGGCGATCGCGGCGCCGCCCCAGGCGGCATCGACGTGATACCAGAGACCCTGGCGCCGGGCGATGTCGCCGCAGGGACCTAGCGGATCGATCATCCCGGCATTGGTCGTGCCGGCCGTTGCCACGATCATGACGGGAACGCAGCCGGCATAGCGATCCGCCGCGATGGCCGTGTTGAGCGCATCGACACTCATTCGCCCGTGCCCGTCGGTCGCGACGAAGCGGACGGCGTCGCGTCCGATCCCGGCCATGTGGGCGAGCTTGATCCAGGCGAGATGACAGTCCTGCGAGACATAGAACACCGGCTGCCCGGCGAAGGCGCGGCCGCCGGATTGGGTAAAGCCGGGTTCGGCGCGGGTGAGCGCGCAGATCAACGCGGTGCCGTTGGCTTCCGATCCGCCCGAGGTGAAATGTCCGACCGAGCCGTCCGGCAATCCGGCGCGGCGCGCGATCAGACGCGTCACATGCGCTTCGATTGCGACGGCGGCGGGTGACGTCGTCTGGCTGGCGAGCTGCGGATTGAATGCCGCCGTGATCCGGTCCGCGCATTGCGCGGGGAAGGACGGCGAAGGATTGAACAAGCCGAGATAGCGCGGATGCGTGACGTGGACGATCCCGTGCTCCATCTGCGTCACCGTCCAGGCGAGCAGATCGTCGAGCGCCATCGGCTGTTCGAAATCGATTTTGGCCAGTTCGTCGGCGAAGCTGTCGCGGTCGAAGGTCGGAACCACCGCGCCCGATGCCACGCGCTGATCGGCGGCGGCGAGCATCGCTGTCAAATCGAATTCCCACGACAGGCGCTGGTCGTGCGGCGGAAAGAGGACCGATGCGGTCATGCCGCACCGCGTTGCTGTTGCGCCGACCATTGCGCGCCGATCTCGCGCTCGGCCTTCTGTTTGGCGACGTAGTCGAGCCAGTTGGCATAGAGAAGCGTCGCCGCGTCGTTGCCGTGCTGCGCCGGCGCCGCGGTGAAGGCGGCATAGACGGAGGCGAGCAAACGCGGGCTCGGCGCGCGGTGCGCCTCGTCGCGTAATCTTTCCAGCGAGGCGGTGGTCGCCGCGTCGAAATAATTCTCGGGCATGTCCGGGTATGTCCCGCGTTCGCCGGACAGGAACCGCCTGATGTCGCGGCGATATTCCCGGAACAAACTGTCCGGTGCGTATTCGGGATGGCCCTGCAGGAACAGAAACAGGCTGGAGCGAACTTGCTTGGCGAAACTGTCGGCGCCGACGCGCGGCGATTGCGTGAGGATCGTGTAGCCTTTGCCCGCGAGTCTTGCCGCGTCGAGATTGTTGTGGCGCGAATGCGGCACCAGCCAGCGCGACGGCAGGCCCGCCGCCAGCGCGTGGTCGGCCGCCGGGCGACATTCGAACAGGCCGGATAATTTCTGCGGCAATCGTTGTCGCGTGACGCGATCCAGCCGGAACACGGCTGCATGAGCGGCGAGACACGACCATAACGAGGCGATGGTATTGTCGCTGGCCCAATCGACCAGCCGCGCCAAGGCCGGCCAAAGCGGCTCGTCGATCATCGCGCGCGCCTTGGGCTCGTCGCCGGTCACGATCAGCGCATCGGGGTGCGCGTCGCGAATAAGGTGGAACGCTTCGTCGGTTCGGATTTGCAGCGTCTCGACCGTGAGCAGGCGGATCCGCAGATTGGCGATATGCGAGGCGGCGGTCAGCAGGTCGACGAATTGCTCCTGGGTCGCGCGCTTTGCCGCTGTCGGCATGTTGTTGACCAGCACGATGACGAGGTCGGCATCCTCGCCGTAAAATTCTTCCGTTTCCGACATCGGCGTCAGACCGGAGCCAATGCGTCGCGGCCGACCTGGGCTGCGGCCAGCGCCTGGTCGATGTCGGCGAGGATGTCGTCGATATGCTCGATTCCGACACTCAAGCGGATCGCCTCGGGGGTGATCCCGGCCTTGAGCTGTTGCGCGGGCGTCATCTGCCGGTGCGTGGTCGAGGCGGGGTGGCACGCCACCGACTTCGCATCGCCCAGATTGACCAATCGTTTGACCAGGCCCAGCGCGTCGTAGAACCGCATTCCGGCCTGGGCGCCGCCATGGACGCCGAAAGTCAGCAGCGAACACGCATTGCCGCCGAGGTATTTCTGGACGAGCGGATAATAGGGGCTGTCGGGGAACCCGGCATAAGTGACCCATGAAATGCGCGGATCGCGGCGCAACGCTTCGGCGACGCGGCGCGCATTGGCGACGTGGCGTTCGACCCGCAGCGCCACCGTCTCGATGCCCTGGAGCAGCAGAAACGCGTTCAGCGGCGAGAGCGCCGCGCCGGTGGTGCGCAGGCAGAAATTCCGGCAACGCTCGATATAGGCGGTGGCGCCGAACCGCTCCGCATAGACGAGGCCGTGATAGGACTCATCCGGCTGATTGAGCATCGGAAATCGTTCGGCATGCGCGTCCCACGGGAAGTGCCCGCCATCGACGATCGCGCCCCCGAGCGTCGTACCGTGACCCCCGAGGAATTTGGTCAGCGAGTGGACGACGATGTCGGCGCCGTATTCGATCGGCCGCAGCAGGACCGGCGACGGCACCGTGTTGTCGACCAGCAACGGTACGCCGTGCCGGTGCGCCATCGTCGCGATGGCTTCGATGTCGCAGACATTGCCGGCCGGATTGCCGACGCTTTCGCAAAACACGGCCATGGTGTTCGCGTCGATCAATGGCTCGAGATCGGCGGCGCTTTCGGATGCGGCAAAGCGCACCGTCACGCCCATGCGCGGCAGTACATGCGAGAACAGGGTGTGTGTCGTGCCGTAGATCTGCGGCACGGCGACGATATTGCGGCCGGTATCCGCGATGGCGAGGACGGCGTTATGCAGCGCGGCCTGGCCGGAACCGAGGCACAGCGCGCCGCTGCCGCCTTCGAGGGCCGCGATGCGTCGCTCCAACACCGCGACCGTGGGGTTGCTGATCCGGCTGTAGCGGAAACCTTCGGCTTCGAGATTGAATAAAGCGGCGGCGTGGTCCGCGCTGTCGAATTCGAAGGCCGCGGTCTGATAGATCGGAACCGCGACGGACCTGACGGGACCGTCGGCTTCGTAGCCGGCATGAATAGCCATGGTCTCAGTGCGCATGGGACAGCCTGCTGAAACGATGCCGGATGAAACTTCTTTTCACCGCGCCATTAAGAGGCGCGAGAGATTACCGAGCGGCTAAAAATTCAAGTTGTGCCCTCGTCGTCGGCACGAATTCGAATTGCATTTGCCTAAAATTTTAGACGTTCGCCGTTGATCGGCGTGCGTAATCCGCGCGCGCATGCCGCTTTCGCGTCATACAGATTATTTACGAATGGCTGGCACGATCCGAAGCGTTCGCACGAGCGGGTCGTTCTCGTTATGCGCGCTTCATTCGAATCGCCGCCGACTCATTCGATCAATAAGACAGAACCTGCTTTGAAAGGACGTCACGATATGGATGGCAGTTCCCTGGATCGCATCAATTTCAACTTTGAAACGGTCATCCAGGAAATATGCGACCTCGGATGGGCGGCGCTCGACGAAGGCGCGGTGATCGACGCGGCGTGGGCCTATTACTTCTTCTCGGTGCAATTCCAGGAAAACCTCGATGTCGCTCGGGACCTCTTTCCCGGCGACGAGAAGCTGCAGCACCTCGCGAGCGAGGAATGCGACACCGACAATCTTTCGCCGTGGCCCGGCGTCGCCGGAACCGGCGAAGCGATGAACCATTGCGAATTCATGCGCCGTGTCCTGACGCTGTCGCCGCTGCCCGAGGCCAAGCGCCTGGCGTTCGAGGCGAGCGGCGCGCGCTACCTTCACGCCGTGCGTCATACCAATCCCCTGACCCGGGCGCTCAGCATCGCCAGCTATGAGGATGGCGGGCTGGAACGCGTCTTCACCGCCATGCTGACGACCCTGGAGTCGGACAATCCGGTTCTGCGCGGCTTCCGGCATTTCCTGTCGATGCACGTGAAGTTCGACAGCGATCCGACCCAAGGCCATGGCGCGATGATCCGCCATCTCCGGCCCGACGATCGTATCCTGCCGCTATGGACCGCGTTCCGCGACATCCTGGTCGAGTTCGCGCCGGCGCTGACGGCCGGACGCGCGAAAACATCGGTGGGCGACGATACGAATGCCTCTCACGCGGAAAGGAAACGCGCATGACGGTCCGGGCGACGGTTCTCGGTGTGATCGGCGAAGTCGCCGAACAGCACGACAAGCATCTGGCCCCTTTGTCCGACAATCTCGCCTTGCTGGATTCGGGCCTCGATTCACTCTGCATCGCGGTTCTGGTCGCGATGCTCGACGACCGTCTCGGCGTCGATCCGTTCGCGAACGACAATGGCGCCTTGCCGGTCACCGTCGGCGATTTCATCACGCTCTATGAGAATGCCGCAGCCTGATAGCGCCTCGCTTCGGCATTTGACGGCGGCTGCCGGCCTCGCGCCGGGCCGCTTCATTGCCGATTCGCGGGTTCGTCTAGGCCTTGCCGATTTTCTGTCGGACGGCACGATCGCGCTGCCGCTCGAACGATTCCGCGGCCGGTCGGTTCTCATCCTCTGCGACCGGCAATTGGCCTTCGTGCGGGTGCTGCTGCAGCTCGACGGCATTGCCGCGCGCCTCGTGCTGTGCCCGTCGGATTTCGATTTCGCGCACCTGCCGGCGGTGACCGCCGAGGCCGAAATCGATGCCATCGTCACGGATAGCGCGGACGTCACCGCCTGTATGGGGTCGGGCATGCCGATCACGGTGTGCGGCCACTATCCGGGCGAACCGGAACCCGCTCGTGGCACGGCGACCGAATGGATCCTGTTCACGTCCGGCACCAGCGACCGGCCGAAGCTGGTCGCGCATACCCTCGCCAGCCTCACCGGGCCACTCGAAGACGGGCTGGCGCAAGCGAGCGACGTCGTCTGGAGCACTTTCTATGACGTTCGCCGCTATGGCGGGATGCAGATCCTGCTGCGCGGCCTGGTCGGCGGCGGATCGATGGTGCTGTCGCAGGCCGACGAGCCGGTTGCCGATTTCCTCGGCCGCGCCGGCGCGTGCGGGGTCACCCATATATCGGGAACGCCGTCGCATTGGCGCCGCGCGCTGATGAGCGCCGCGACCGATCGCATATCGCCGCGTTACGTCCGCCTCTCGGGCGAAGTCGCCGACCAGGCGATCCTCGACAATCTCGCCGCCGCGTTTCCAGCCGCTGCGATCAGCCACGCCTTCGCCTCGACCGAAGCCGGGGTGGCGTTCGATGTCGGCGATGGCCTCGCCGGGTTTCCGGCGTGGTTGATCGACCAGGCCGGGGCCAAGGCCAAGGCCGAACTCCGGCTCGAAAACGGCTCGTTGCGCATCCGTTCGGGACGCACGGCCTCGCGTTATCTCGGCAATCGCGGCGTGTTGAGGGGGCCGGACGGCTTCGTCGATACCGGCGACATGATCGAGGTCCATGCCGGGCGCTGTCACTTCGCCGGCCGGCGCGAGGGCGTGATCAATGTCGGCGGTCAGAAGGTTCATCCCGAGGAAGTCGAAGCGGTGATCAACCGGTTGCCGGGGGTGCGGATGTCGCGCGTGCGCGGCCGGCCCAGCCCGATCACCGGGTCGCTGGTGGTGGCCGACATCGTCATGGAGTCATCGGTCGGCGCGGACTCGTTCAAGGCGATGAAGGCCGGGATACTCGACGCGTGCCGCGCGGCGTTGCCGGCCCACAAGGTGCCGGCGATCCTGCAGGCGGTCGCATCGCTCGACATCGCGGCCTCCGGCAAATTGGTGCGCCGCCATGCGTAACGTCCTGGTCAGCGGCGGCAGTCGCGGCCTCGGCCTCGGCATCGCCAAGGCGCTCGCCTATTCCGGTTTTCGGGTCGTCGCGGTCGCGCGCAAGCTGGGCGATCATCTGCCGCCGGTTCGCGCCGAGATCGAACGCGAAGCCACGGGCGCGCTGCATTTTCGCCCCTACGACTTGTCCAATATCGGCGGCCTTGCCGAGCTGGTGAAGGGACTGAGCCGCGAATTCGGTCCGTTCTATGGCCTCGTCAACAACGCGGCGCTCGGCACCAGCGGCATTCTGACCAACATGAAGGATGCCGCGCTCGAAGAGTTGATCCATCTCAACGTGACATCGCCGATCGCGCTGACGAAATACGTCACCCGCTCGATGATGACCGGGCAAGGCGGACGGATCGTCAATGTATCGTCGGTGGTTGCCCGTACCGGCTATAGCGGCCTCTCGGTCTACAGCGCGACCAAGGCGGCCTTCACCGGGTTCACCCGCTCGCTGGCGCGCGAACTGGGGCCGCTGGGCATCACCGTCAACGCGGTCGAGCCGGGTTTCGTCGATACTGAGATGACGCATGATCTCACCGAGAAGCAACGCGCCCAGATCGTCCGGCGCAGCGCCTTGAAACGCATGCCCGAGATCGTCGATATCGCCGACACGGTCGATTACCTGTTCAGCGACAAGGCGCGTATGATCACGGGAACGACCGTCACGGTGGATGCCGGCACCACGGCTTAGACCGGATCATCCTGAGGCGGCGGATCCTGGGTCGGTTGGGTGTCGACATGACGGTCGCCATGCCAAATCTCGACGCGATGATAATTGCCAGCTTGGGCGAGAAGTTGAGCGGCGACGCGTTTGGCGGTGTCGTCGCTCTCGCATTGGATCACGGCCTTCGACGTGTTGCCGGTCTCCAGATTGACGAAATTACATTTGTAATCTTGCGCCACCCCAGAACCCTAAAATAGGGTGCGCGGTCTTCGCTAGATTCGGAAAATACCTAGAGCGGAGTCGGCTTAGAGACGCCGTGCGCCGGTCGCGATCGACTGCTGAAGCTCGGCGTCACAGACGACAAAGCAACCCGCGCCCCGATCGTTGAACCAGACCGGATCGGTTGCTTCGAGATAACCTTCCTTCGCCAGCCGCCCGCTTTGCAGCTTGAACGTGCCGGTGAGATCGAGGCCGTCGCCGATCCGCAGGAACAAGGGCTGGGCGTAGCTTGGCAGCCGCGCGTCGAGATGGGCCGATAACGCCGCGAGATCGAAGCGCCCGTCGGTCGTGATCGCGGCCATGCCGGCGCGGCCTTCGTGGCCCGCGATCTTCACGCCATAGATGACGGCATCGGTCACGCCGGGGCAGGCGCGCAACACGCCGGCGACTTCGGTGCTGGCGACGTTCTCGCCCTTCCATCGAAACGTGTCGCCGATGCGGTCGACGAAATAGAAATAGCCGGCCGCGTCTTTGCGCATCAGATCGCCGGTGCGGAACCAGCGGTCGCCGACCGTGAATACATGATCGAGCAGTTTGCACTCGGTGGCTGCCTGATCGGTGTAGCCGTCGAATTGCCGCGCCGGAGATTGCGACGATTTCAGGACCCGCCCGAGCGCCTCGCCGACTTCGTCGGGGCCGCAGGCGATGCATCGTCCATCGGCATCGCGCGAGGGGGCGCCGGTCTCGGCGTCGCAGCGGACCAGCGCGATTGGGAATCGCTGTGCCAGAAACGGCGGCACCCGTCCGATCGCCCCCGGCTTGCCTTCGCAATTGTAGAGCGACACGCTGCCTTCGGTGGCGGCATAGAATTCGAGAATTTGCGGTACGCCGAAGCGTTGCGCGAACGACGTCCATACGTCGCTCTGCAAGCCGTTGCCGCAAGCGAGGCGCAACCGGTGCTCGTTTTCGCGGGGATGCGGCGGGCTGGCGACGAGATAGCGGCACAATTCGCCGATATACTGGAAGATGGTGCAGCCGCCCTCGACGACATCGTCCCAGAACCGGCTGGCGGAAAAGCGCGCGCGGATCAGGACCGAGCCGCCCTTGACCAGCATGGCGCCAATCGCGACCACGCCTCCGGTACTGTGATAGAGCGGCAGACAGTCGTAGAGACGGTCTTCCGGCTGCGCGTCCATCATGCCGGCGAACCAGAAGCTCCATTCGACGATGCGGCCATGGGTCACGCGGGCCGCCTTCGGCGCGCCGGTGGTGCCGGAGGTATAAATCAGCAAAGCCAATTGCTCGAGGACCGGCAGTGGCATTTCTGTTTCGGGCAACGGCGCCGGGCTAAAGGGCGCGATCGCCGGTTCGAACCGTTGGTGGTCGCCGGCCGATCCTTCGCCATGAACCCAGATGCCGGTGTCCGGCGGAAGCCGACCGGCCAGCGCTGTCAATGCGGGCAACAGCGAGTCCGCCACGATGATCCGGGTCGATTGGGCGACGCCGATGCTGTGCAGCAACGCGTCACCGACGAGATTGGTGTTGATCAAGGCGACGACGCAGCCGGCGCGGGTCAGCCCGAGCCAGATCGCGACGTAGTCGGGGCAATTGGGCATCAACAGGCAGATGGGCGTTCCCGCCGTGAAACCTCGCGCCGATGCCCAGCGCGCAATCCGGTTCGATGTCGCCGCGAGATCGCTGTAGCTGAGCGTCCGGCCTTCGCCGAGCAAGGCCGGGCGATCAGCGTGCCGCGCCGCGAGTTCGTCGAGCAAAGCGGGCAGGGTGACGGTGGGCGCGTCGTCGAGGATCTTGATCGCCGTCAGCGCGCGGATCCATGACTTCAGCGCCGCGCCGCCAGCCGATGGCGCGCTCGCCGTTTCCGAGCTTTGGTCGCGGCGGATGATTGCCGGCGGCGTATCGATGGCGGACATGGCGTCAGGCTAAGGCGACTAAGCGACTAATTGGATAACGCGACCCGTTTCCCATCGATGCGAAAGCTAAAATTTTAGCTTGTTTTGAATCGAAATATTCGCCCTGCGTGCGTGGATCGCGTTGATCCTGTGATACCGTGAGACGGCCAAATCGGCGGCGGAACGGGAAATTCGTGTCGAGATCGCGCAGCATCAACCCTCTGTGGCCGGCCCGGTCTTTTGGTGTCGCGCTCGGGCTCGCCTTGACCGTGCTCGCCATCGTCGGATTCGGCGATGACGGGATTCATGGGGCCTTGCTGGCGACGGCGCGTCTGGCCTTCCTGCTGTTCTGGCTCGCCTATGCCGGTGGCGCCCTGGCGTCGTTGTTCGGTTCGACCTTCGAGCCGCTGCGGCAACACGCGCGCGAATTCGGCCTCGCCTTCGCGGCGGCGCTCGCGGTGCATCTGGGGCTGGTCGCGTCGCTCTACGTGATCGGCGATCCGCCGCCGGTGAGAACGCTGTTCGTTTTCGGCATCGCCGCTTTGTGCGTCTATGGGCTTGCGCTGGGCTCGATCGGTCGTCTGCGGCAAGCTCTGGGCGCGAGGGCGTGGTCGTTTCTGCGTTTTGCCGGGATGAACTATGTGGCTGCCGCCTTCATCCTCGATTTCCTGCGCGACCCGTTCGAGGCCGGCTTGCTTCATGCCTTGATGTACTGGCCTTTTGCCGCTCTCGCTCTCGTCGGTCCGGCTCTGCGTGTCGTCGCCGCGTTCCATGCACTGCGTGAGTCGAAGATACCCCCATGCAAGGGCGTCAATGCGACGAGCTCAGCGCGGCCGTGACAGCATCGGTCGGCGGGTCGCGAAAGCGATCAGTCCGATGCTTAACGTCGGCAGCAGCGCGACGAAATGTTGCAGCACGGATGCGGCGAGCGCCGTCGCGGTCGGTACGCCCAGCGACTGATAGATGATCAGGACCGTGGCTTCGTAAACGCCGAGGTTGCCCGGCGTGCGCAAAAGCGTCGCGAGGCTCAACGCGGCGATCACCAGGATGGCGCTTTCCGGCGGAAGCGTGATATCGCAGGCGTGCTGGACCGCCAGGGCGGCCAACACGTCGCAACTGATTTTCCCGATCGCATAGAGATATCCGACACTCATCCGAACGCGGCTGCGCAGCACGTCGAGGTGCCGGGCGCCGTCGCAGATTTTCGTCGCCAGCCGGGCGATCCGGCCCGGCCGACGGTCGACATAGCGCCTGATCCCCGTCGTGCCGTGGACGACGGTGAACAGGATGACGACGACCACGGCAAAAACGCCCAACAGCGAAAGCGCGCCGTCGCGAATCCAGGGCGGTGAGGGCATCACGAGCGAGGCGACGCCCAAAACCGACAACCGGGCCATGCCGGTCAGCATCAGATCGGCCACGACCACCGACGTCGATGCGCCCGAAGATAGGCCGCCCCGAAAGGTCAAAAGCCCGATCGCCATGGCCTGGGTGCCCAAAGCCGGCAAGAAGACGTGCGACAATGACACGAGCGCGGTGATGTCCAACATGCGCAGCCAGCGCGGACGCTCGGCGACGGGTGCGAGCAGCCACCATTGCGACGCCCATAACGGAAAGATCGAGCAGTTCACGGCCAATGCGGCAAAGATCCAGAGCGGCTTTGCGTCCTGCAACGCGGACCAGGCTTCCGCCCACGGCACGCCACGCGCCGCGATGGCGAGGCAGACCGCCAGAATGATCAGAATCACCGGCCAATGCAGTTTCCAGCGGCGACAAGCGGCCCAGGCCGCGGCGCGCAGTCGTCCCATCGAACGAGGCGAAGCTTCACCCAAGTTCAATCCTCGCGAAACTTCTCGTGATCAACGCCAAGCGGACGGGATGATAGTAACAGAGATTGCCCGGTCGGGTTCGATCGGCAACAGCCTGTCCAATTTCCGAAACTTTCTTGCTAAGAAGCGCGTTCGGCGGCCGACCACGGAGATGCGTTCATGACCGGAAAAATCCACATCGGCATCGGCGGCTGGACCTTCGAACCCTGGCGCGGTGTGTTCTATCCCGATGGGCTGGTTCACCGGCGCGAACTGGAATTCGCCAGCCGCAAGCTCACCTCGATCGAGATCAACGGGACCTATTATTCGACCTTCAAGCCGGCGAGCTGGGCCAAGTGGCGGGCGGAGACGCCCGACGGTTTCGTCTTCGCGGTGAAGGCATCGCGATTCTGCACCAACCGCAAGGAATTGTCCGGCGCCGGCGAATCGATCACCCGGTTCATCGGCCAAGGCATGAGCGAATTGGGCGATCGCCTCGGGCCGATCAATTGGCAATTCATGGCGACCAAGAAATTCGATCCGGCGGATTTCGAAGGATTCCTCAAATTGCTGCCGCGCGAAATCGACGGCGTGCCGTTGCGCCACGCGCTCGAGGTCCGCAGTCCGACCTTCAAGACCGCGCAGTTCTACGATCTGGCCCGGCGGTACAACGCCGCCATCGTCTTCGTCGACGATGACGGTTTCCCGGTCATCGACGAGGCGACGGCGGATTTCACCTATGCGCGGCTGATGCGCACCGAGGAGAAGGTCGCGACCGGCTATCCGGCCGCCGATCTGGATGGCTGGGCCAAGCGCGCCAAGGCATGGGCGAAGCGCGGCGAGACTTATGTCTATTTCATCTCGGGTGCGAAGGTGCGCGCTCCGGCAGCGGCACAGGCGCTGATCGAACGCGTCTAGCGACCCGCGGCGACCTTGAGCGATTGCTGGATCGTATTGTTCGATGCCCAGTCGATGGCATCGCGTCCGGTGTAGTCCTGTTTCTTCGGGTCGGCGTGGCTTTGCAGAAGCAGACGGACGGCAGATTGTTGTCCTTTGCCGGCGGCCAGCATCAGCGGAGTCTTGCCCTGCAGATCCTGTGAATCGACGTTGGCTTTGGCGGCCAGCAGGAGCCGCATGACGTCGAGGCTGCTGCGTTCGGCCGCCCAATGCAGGGCGCTCTTGCCGAGCCGGTCGCGCAGGTCGAGTTGCGCGCCATGGTTCAACAAGTCCTGGGCGATCCCGGCGTTGTTGTTGCGGGCGGCATTGATCAGCCCGGTATTGCCGTTGTCGTCGGTATCGTTGGCGCTGCTGCCGCTGCCGAGCAGCAAGGTCACCGTATCCGCCTTGTCGGCGCCCGCCGCCGCCGCGACGTTTCCCGCCGGCGCTGAACCGAAGAGCGACAGGGTCTTGGGCACTTTCGGGACGCCGCTCAAGGGATTGGCCGAACTCGACTGCGCCTGGGCGTGGATGAGGGGAGCGCTCAGCAAAAGGAGCGTCATCGCCAGCCGGACCGGCCAGCGACAGAAGGCCGCCGTCCCGTATCCCGATCCCATCATGGTTGCGCCTGTTTCATCGTCGTCGCGGACATCTTACGCGGCTTCGCGCGGGAAAGACTAGAACGCGCGCGGCGTGCGGGGTTCGGAAAGTACCTATTGTTTAGGCCTTGAGATTGGCCCCCGTCCAGCCGATCCTGATCCGATCGGTTGTCGCACGTCCTCGTCCCACCGATCGACTAAAACAAAATCCGGCCGTTTTCGTTCCGGCGATGATATGTGGCCGGGACGGAGACGATGAGCAGGAGCAGGGCGCGTTGATCGACGGCCAGGGCATATTCCTGTCGACCGAATTGGCCAGCCGGCGCAACATCCGATTTGCGCTGGGCGCGATCTTCGTTTCCATCGTGGTTTTCCTGGCCGTCGTGCCCTTCGTGACGAGGCCGCTCGCGCATGTTCCGGCCTTCATTCCGGCCTATGAATCGGCGCTTCTGATCTGCGACCTGATCACCGCGGTCCTGTTGTTCGGTCAGTTCAACATTTTACGGTCGCGCGCGTTGTTCGTTCTGGGCTGCGGCTATCTGTACACGGCGGTTTTCGCGTTCGCGCACGCGCTCACGTTTCCCGACGTGTTTTCGCCGACCGGCTGGCTCGGCGCCGGGCCCCAGACCACGGTCTGGCTTTATATGTTCTGGCACGGCGGATTTCCGCTGTTCGTCATTCTCTATGCGCATTTCAAGAGCAAGGAGCGCATCGCCGCCGATGCCGGCGACGCCGTTCACCCGTCGTCGCGCGGAAGCGGCGTGGTCATGGCGGCCGGCGTCGTGGCGGTTCTTGCCATCGTCGGCGGATGCGTGCTCTTCGCGACGCTCGGTCGCGACATGCTGCCGGTGCTGATCGTGGATAACCGTTTCAGCCCGTCGCTGAGCGTGCTTCTCGGCTGCATCTGGCTGCTGAGCCTGCTCGCGCTGGTGTTTTTATGGTCGCGACGGTCGCACACGGTGCTCGATATCTGGCTGATCGTCGTGATGTTCGCCTGGCTCGCGGATATCGCCCTCTCCGCCGTTCTCAACGCGGGACGCTTCGATCTCGGCTGGTATGTCGGTCGCGCCTATGGATTGGTGGCGGCGAGCTTTCTGCTCATCGTCATGCTGATCGAAAGCGGCACGCATTACGCCCGGTTGGCTCAATTATCCGCCGAGCTGAAAGCGGCGAATGCTTCGCTCGAGCAATTGTCGTTGCATGATGCGCTGACCGGCCTCGCCAACCGGCGGTTTTTCGATGCGTATCTGGCGGCTCAGATCGCCATCGCGCGACGCCACAAGCGGATGCTGGCGCTGATCATTTGCGATATCGACGCCTTCAAGGCCTTTAATGATCATTACGGCCATCAGGCTGGCGACGAATGCATAAAGCAGGTGGCGGCGGCGCTGCGCTCCTGCTGCCGGCGACCCGCCGACATGGCGGCGCGCTACGGCGGCGAAGAATTTGCCATCGTTCTGCCGGATACTGAACTGGCCGGAGCGGTCCAGATCGCCGAGACGGTGAGACAGGCGGTCGCGCGCCTGAAGATTCCGCATGCGCATTCGTCCGCCGCGCCGGAGATCAGCATCAGCGGCGGCGTCGCCGTGCTGCTGCGGACGATCGACTTCACGCCGGCGCAGCTCATCGCGGCGGCCGACCGGACTCTCTATGAGGCCAAGGATCGCGGACGCAACCAGATGGTCGCCGTGCAGCCCGAGGCGGCAAACCAGCCGGCCTGATCGTCGCCGCGCCGATCGATCACGATCTTTTTCTTCGCCGGGAGGCCCCCGCGGGCGTAAAATTGCCATACGCCACCGATGGGGGCGCATGGGGAGGAGAGGGGCGATGCTCACCAAGGAAGAGAATGATCGTCTGACCCGGGTCGGTCCCGGCACGCCGATGGGCGAGACGATGCGCCGCTATTGGATGCCGGCGCTGTTGTCCTGGGAATTGCCCGAGCGGGATTGCCCGCCGGTTCGCGTCCGGCTGCTGGGCGAAAACCTGGTCGCCTTCCGCGCCACCGACGGCACAATCGGCGTGATCGACGAGTTCTGTCCGCATCGCGGCGCCTCGCTGTGGCTCGGCCGCAACGAGGAGAACGGGCTGCGCTGCGTCTATCACGGCTGGAAATTCGACACATCCGGCCAATGCGTCGAACAGATGAACGAGCCGCGTCAATTCTGCGCGAGCATCAAGGTCGCGGCCTATCCGACCTGCGAACACGGTGGCGTCATCTGGACCTATATGGGCCCGAAGGACAAGCAGCCGGCGCCGCCCCATTACGAATGGACCCAGATGCCCGAGACCTATCGCGCCGTCGGCAAGGTGGTCGAGGAATGCAACTGGCTACAGGCGCTGGAAGGCGGCATCGACACCTCGCATTTCCCGATCCTGCATCGCGCCCTGAAGACGAATGCGCGCGAGGTCGGTATTGGCCCCGACACGCTGGCGCTTGCTGCCGGCGCGCCGTCGCTGGAAGTCGACGTCACCGATTACGGCTATCGCTATTTCGGGGTTCGGCCGCTCGGCACCGACAAGACCTACATTCGCGGCTATCACTTCATCATGCCGTTCACCCAGTTCCGGCCGCCGGGCCCGAACAAGAAAGAAGTCCACGGCCATTATTGGGTGCCGATGGACGACGAGACCTGCATGGTGTGGAACTTCTATCACAGCTACGGCGACGAGCCGATCGGCAATCGCGAAATCTCGGATACCAGCGGCAATGCCTATGGCACGCATGTCGACGTGAAGAACGGTTTCCGCCCATTCCGCAATCGCGCCAATAACTGGATGATCGATCGCGACGTGCAGAAGACCGAGACTTTCACCGGGATCGCCGGCGTCAATCAGCAGGATCGCGCCGTGCAGGAAAGCATGGGGCCGATCGTCGATCGCACGCGCGAGCATCTCGGTCCGGCGGATAAGGCGGTGGTCGCTACCCGCCGCCTGCTGATGGAGGCGATCGAGGCGGTCGAGCGGGGTGACGATCCTGCCGGCGTGGGGCCGAGTTATTACGAGCTGCGCGCGGCGGAAACCGTGGTCGCCAAGAATACCGATTGGCGCAAGGAGCTCCTGCCGTTGATGTGTCCGCAAAGCATCGGCGGCAAAGGGCCGCTGCGCCGCGAGGCCAAGGTTTTGGAGGACGCCGCGCCCCGCGCCGCCGGGGAATGAGGATGCGCAAACCTCTTGGCGTCATCGCCGTCGTCGGCGCGCTTCTCGCTGCGAATATCGCGATGCCGGCGTGCGCGGCGGACGTGACCCCGGCGCAATGGGACAAGATCGTCGCCGCGGCCAAGGCCGAAGGCACCGTCGTCATTTCCCATTTCACCGATAGCGGCATCGATCCGATCCTGCGGCTGTTCGAGCAAAAATACGGCATCAAGGTCGAGGCCAATCCCGGGCGGCCGGATCAGGTCATCCCGAAAATCCTGACCGAGCAGAAAAACGGCCAGTTCAATTGGGACGTGCTGTTGCAGCCGGTGAACAATGTGCGGCTGGTGTTGGAACCTGCCGGCGGCCTCGAGCCGATCTTGCCGCTTCTCGTCCTGCCCGAGGTCGCGGACGACGCCAACTGGTATGGCGGGCTCACGGCCAAGGTGCCGACGAAGCTCGTCTTCTACGACGGTATTTCGAATCTTCTCACCGGGATCGACGTCAATCGCGACAAGCTCGACCGTGCCCAGTTCAACAACTGGCCCGATCTTATCAAGCCCGAATGGAAAAAGAAGTTCGGCATCTTCTATCCGGGCCGTCCGTCCAATCTCACGATCGCGCTCGCCTGCTATCGCCCGGCTTTCGAGTCCGATGCGAAGTGGGAAGACTATGTGCGCGCCTTCTTCGCGCAGGAGCCGCTGGCATCGCCCGAATTCCGCATCGTCGCCGACTGGCTCGTGCAGGGTCGCTTCGACGTTACGGTCGGCGGTGAGGGCTCCTATCTCGAAGGCTTGAAGAAGAAGCTCAAGCGCAACATCGAGGCGCCGGTCGGCCAAAATCTCTGCGGCTTTCCGCCTGATGGTACCGGCCGCTCCGTCAGCGTGCCGAGAAACCCGCCGCACCCGAACGCGACGATGGTGTTCGTGAACTGGTACCTGTCGAAGGAGGCGCAGGAAGCGCTGGTGAAATCCTTCTGGGCGACCGGCGAAGCGAGCGTCAGCCGCCGCAAGGATGTCGGCCATCCCGATCCGGCGTTCCAGAAGAAAGTCCTTGAGGGTTTCCAGGAGGACTGGCTTCAGGGCAAGGGGATGATGACAAGCAGCGACGAGGGCCTGCGGCTGCAGCTTCGCGTGATCGCGCTGGCCAAAGAGGCCGGGTATTGAGCGGTTCCGCGTCCTAGCGCCGCGGATGATGGCTCGGTGATGCGCGTCGATCTTCGCCTGTTGCTGTTCGCCGTCGCGCTGGCGGCGGTGGGGTTTCTCGTCCTCTATCCGCTTAGCCTGCTGTTCTTCGCGAGTTTCGAGGTCGGTCCTTACGGTCAGGCGACGACACTCGGACTCGGCAACTGGATTGCCGCGTTCACGCAAGCCAATCTGCAAAGCGCCATCGTCAACACGCTGACGCTGACCGCCGCGCGCCAGGGCATCGCTTTCGTTGTCACCATCGTCCTCGCCTGGCTGCTGGCGCGGACCAATCTGCCGGGACGCAACTGGCTCGAATTCGGTTTCTGGATTTCGTTTTTCCTCCCCACTCTGCCGGTGCTGCTCGGGTGGATTTTCCTCCTCGACGGGCATGCGGGGCTGATCAACCGGCTCGTCGTCGAACTCGGTTGGGCGAATGCGCCGCCGTTCGAGATCTATTCGTGGTGGGGCATCGTGTTCGTCCACCTGATGACCAACACGCTGGCGGTTCAGGTCATGCTGTTCACGCCGGCCTTCCGCAATCTTGATGCGTCGCTGGTCGAAGCGGCGCGCATGTCGGGCGCCGGCACATTGGGCACCCTCGTCCGCATCGTCGTTCCGGTGCTGACGCCGACCATTCTTGTCGTCGTGCTGCTCGGGGTTCTGCGCTCGCTCGAATCCTTCGAGATCGAACTCATTCTCGGACCACCGGCGCGGATCGACGTCTACAGCACCGCGATCTACCGCCATGTCTTCGATTCACCGCCTGATTACGGCCCGGCTTTCGCGCTCAGCATCATGATCTTCGTCGTCATGGTGCCGTTCGTGTGGGGCCAGCAGGTGCTGGGCCGCCGTCGCTCGCGCGCCAGCATCACCTCGCGCTTTGCCCTGCGCGTCGCCGATCTCGGCGCCTGGCGCTGGCTAGCCTTCGCGCTGTTCGTCGTGCTCTTGGGCGCGATGACGGTGCTGCCGGTGTTCTTCATGGTGCTCGGCAGCTTCATGGAAGTATTCGGCTATTTCGACGTGCCCGACGGTGCGTTTACGTTCGATCATTGGGCGACGGTCTTGAGCGATCCGCTCTTCCTCAATTCGCTGAAGGACACGCTGGTCATCGCGACGGCGACGGCGGTGGCGTCGATGCTGGTCTTTCCGGCGATCGCCTATCTCATCGTCCGCAGCGGTTATCGCGGGCGGGGCTTGCTCGATTTTCTGACCTGGGTTCCGACCATGGTGCCGGGGATCGTCGTCGGCCTCGCAATGCTTTGGCTTTTTCTCCAGACCCCGCTGTTGCGCCCGTTCTACGGCACACAACTCGGCCTGATCCTTGCCTTCATGCTGGCCGGCATGGCGCTCGGGATTCAGCTCATCAAGACCGGGATCATGCAGATTTCGCTCGAACTCGAAGAGGCGGCGCGCGCCGGCGGTGCGTCATGGCTCTATACGATGCGGCGCGTGATCGTGCCGCTCATCGCGCCGACCGTCGTCGTGGTCGGCGTTCTCGCGTTCGTCGCCGCCACGCGGGGCGTCAGCACCGCCATCCTGCTCTCGTCGCACGCGACCCAGACGTTGGCGGTGTTTCAACTCAAGTTCATCGAGTCCGGCGACATGGAGGCTGCAAGCGTCATCGGCGTCGTGCTGCTCGTCCTGAGCACGGGCGTCGCCTTTGTCGCGCGGATGTTCGGCTTGAAGATCGGTCTTGGCGGACGCTAGACGAACCGCATCATGAATGGTTCATCGAGACGGACCATACGCAAATGCTCGTATCGACGAAGATGCCGTTGAAAGAATCGCCCGCGAATTTTCCCGAGATCATCCCGCGCGAACTCTGGTACCGCCCGTTGGGATCGATCGTGCCCGTGAACGGCGTGGGGCGATTGCCGACCGTGACCAGCGTGCCCTCGACGGTGCCGTCGGTCACCGTGGCGATCAACGATCCGCTGCAGGTTGGACTGGGGCCGCCGGTTCGCGAGTAGCCGGATAATTTGCCCGACCACGCGCCGTCATAGGGACCCGCCGCGTAAGCGTTGCCGAATTGAAACAAGATGAGCGCCGTCCATAACCACTTCATCTCATGCCTCGCAACGATGATCCATGACCCTAACATGGGATGAGCGGGCACACCTAGCCGGGAAGCGTCAGACGCGCCCGATGTTGAACGTGTGCGATAAGTGTTGCCGACGTATTCCGTCGGCCGATGGACCTTACCGAGAGTCGGTATCAGGTCGACGTCGCGTCGCGAGGCGGATTCGACGGTTCTTCGCTATCGACACGCCGGCCGCCGTCCCAAATCCGCACGCTGTCGTAGTGGGCGGCCTTGGCCAGAATGTCGAACGCCTTGAGCCTGGCTTGATCGTCGTTGTCGCATCGGATGATGGCCGTGGACATCGTGCCCGCCGCAGTATTGATGAAATCGCATCGATAGTCCCGCGCCATGCCGGGAACCATAAAATATCGCGGGGCGCTTGGGCTGGATTAAGCCGTGTTTGGTATAAATCCGGACGAAAAAGGCTGGGGATTCTTTGGCGCGTCAGGCGTTACGCCCCGGGCAGAGATCGCGTAGCGGGCAATGCGAACATGCCGGCGCGGCATGGGTACAAATCCGTTGGCCGAGATATTTGATCAGCCAATGGACTTCGTACAGATCGTCGGCGTCCCAATCGTCGGGCACGAGGCGCGCATAGGCGTCGTGGCCCTCGTCGTATTTCGTGCCGGGCGACAGCAATCCGAACCGCGCGCCGATGCGCAGCAGGTGCGTATCGACCGCGAAGACGCGCCGGCGCAGCGAACTGAAATTGAGCGTGGTCGCCGCGATTTTGGGCCCGACGCCCGGCAGGCCGCGGAGCCATTGCAGCGCCATCTCCTCGTCCCAATCGGCCAGGAACTCGAGATCGATCCCGCCTTGCCGCGCGCGGATCATGCGCAGGGCCTGCGGGAGATGAACGGCTTTCTGCTCGGCATAGGTCACCGGCCGAATGATCGCTTCGACCGTGGCGGGCGGCGCGTCGGCAAGCGCGTCCCAGGACGAATAGTGTTGGGCCAATCGCTCGAAGGCGGGAACCGAAACGGTGTCCCGCGTCCGCGCGCTCAGCATCGCGTTGACGAGCTGACTGACCGGATCGAGGCGCCCCGCGTCGCGCTGCGGCCCGAACAATGCCAAGAGCCGCTCGCGGACGAGCACCATGAGCGAGGTTTCGTCGAGTTTGAGCGAGAACTGCATGCCGTTCCTCCGGCAGGCAGATTAGAACAAAACATGAACAAAAGAAAGCGTGCAGTCGCCCGACGGCTTACTTCGCGGGCGGCAAATACCGTTCCGACAGGAACTTCGACACATCGGGTTCGGTGTCGAGGATTTTGAGGTCGACGAAGGATTCCTGGACCAGCGCGACGCTTTTCGGGGGAAATTTCCCGTCGGTCGAGAGTGACGGCATCACCGTGTCGAATTCCTTGTCCTCGACGTCCTGCGAATAGCCGTCGACCGAGCGGGCGACGCGGATCGTGTCGGCCTTGTGGCTGTTCATGTAGGCGACCGTCTCGTACCACGATTTGAGAAACCGCCGCACCGCGTCGGGATTGTCGCGCAGGAAGTCGTTGCGCGCGAAGATCACGTTCATCAGGAACGCGCCGACGATATCGGAGGCGGGCATCAGCAGCCGCCCGCGCTTTTGCGTCTCGAGGTTCCAGCCGAAGGCGGCGGCGCTGACCACCGCGTCGACCTGCTTGGTTTCGAGCGCCGCCAGTTGCGGCGTGGTGTCGGAACCGACCGCCACGGTGGCGATCGCATCGACCGGCCAGCCTTGTTTCTTTTGCAACTGGCGGAGGATCCACTCGGTGAGCGAGCCGACCGTCGAGATGCCGACAATCTTGCCTTTGAGGTCGGCGGCGCTGTGGATCGGCGAGTCGTATGGCACGACGATGCCGAAGAGGGCCGGCGACAGCGATACCGCGCCGACCGCGGTTTCGGGCGCGCCCTTGACCAGAAACGCGATGTCGGTGCCTGCACCCAGGCCGATATCGACCGCGCCGGCGACCGTTGCCTGATGCAGCTTGGCGCTGCCGGCCAACTGGATTACCTCGATGTCGAGCCCGTTCCTCGCGAAGATCTTTTGATCGAGCCCGACGTCGAGCGGAACGAAAGTGAACCCCACCGCCGAGCTTTTACCGACCCGGACCGGATCGGCGAAAGCGGGCGCGGCGAGGACGAGTGCGGCGAGGATCGCGGCGAGCAGGCGGAGACGCGTCGTCAACGAATGAACTCCGTGAATGAGAAACCCTCTCCGCGCTTGCGGGAGAGGGAGGCGCCCATTGCGCAGCAATGGGAGGGTGAGGTGTGTCGCCGGCGCGCACCCACCTCACCCGCTCGCGTTGCTCGCACCCTCTCCCCCCGATGGGCGGAGAGGGTTTGTTTTAATCCGAAATCAGGTCGCCGGTCAGCACCCAGTTGGTGCCGTCGAAATATTCGAACTGAACCTGCTTGATCGAGCGGTAATCGGTCGGCGAGGTGTTGATGGTGATGCCGGGGATCAGCATCGGGAGCGACACGTTATGGAGGTTGGTCGCCTGTTTCAGGATGTTCTCGCGCGTCAGGTTGTCGCCCGCCGCCTTGATGATCTGGCTTACCAGCATGCCGGCCATGTAGCCGCCCGAGGCCGCGAAACTGTCGCGGACATCGACCAGCGTGTCGTATTTCTTGACCCAGGCGATGAAATCCTGCGCGCCTTTGTCGTTGGCCCAGCTTGGGCTGGTCGGGTCTTTGACATAGGTGGTGGTCAGCACGCCCTTGGAATTCTCGAGGCCGGCGGGCTCGAGCACTTGGCTGATCGACGACACGATCGAGGGAATGAAGATCTTCGGTTTCCAGCCGATCTCGGCGGCGTGACGGATCGCCTGAGCCGCGGCCTTCTGGGTGGCGAAGGCGAACAGCACGGTGGCGCCTGAGGATTGCAGCGTCACGATCTGGGAATCGATCGACGGATCGCTGACCTCGTAGCTGACTTCGCCCGCCACGGTCGCCTTGCCGGCGATCGCCTCTTTGGCGCCGCGCGCGAAGTCTTTTCCGAGCGAATCGTTCTGATAGAGAATCGCGACCTTGGCGCCGGCCATGTTCTGGGCGACGTATTTGCCCATGAGCTGCCCTTCGACGTAATTGTTGGGCGCGAAGCCGACGGTCCAGGGCGATTTTTCCGGTTCATAGAAAGCTGGCGCGCCGGTCGCGGGGAAAAGCTGCGGCACTTTGCGGTCGTTGAGATATTTCTGCACCGCGAGCTGGGTCGGCGTGCCGACGGAATCGGCGACGAAGAGGACCTGTTCTTCCTCGACCAGCTTGCGCGTCTGCTCGACGGTGCGTGGCGGAACGTAGCCGTCATCGAGCGCGATGACCTTGATCTTGCGGCCGTTGATGCCGCCTTCCTCGGCGTTGATCTTGTCGAACCAGGCGACGAAGGATTTGGTCACCGTGCTCGCCATCGAAACCGGGCCGCTATAGGGGCCGGTCGAGCCGATCTTGATTTCGGTATCGGTCACGCCCGGCCCATAAGCCTTTTGTGCCATGGCGGGCCCCGCCAGGACGGTCAGCGCCAGCAATGACACGGCCGCGCCTATTTGGATCGTCACTCGCATCGTCATCCTCCCTATCGTTGAGGGCCGCCCCTTTCGCGGAGCGTGCCCGATTTCAGTTTCAGTCGATCGATCGCAACGGTCCCGTCTTCGGCCGATACGGACGCCACCAATCGCTCGCCGGCTCGGTCTTGGCCGGCATCACCTTGGACATGACCATCATGTCGGCCAAGGCATTTTCCTGGCCTTCGCGTTCGACGAACTGCGGGTCGCGCCCGGCCTTGATGGCGTCGATCGCGGCGAGCATCTGCCGCCGCATCAGCATCACCGGCTTGTCGGTGGTGCCGAGATGCTCCTCGCTGCGGTCGATGATCGCACCCTGCGCCTCGACCGCGAATTTGTCGTGCGCCCAGAAGCTTTGGCCCATGCCGGCGAAGCTCTGGGTTTTCATTTCCTCGCGGTCCTGCAGGTAATGGTTGCTCGCGTCGCGCTTGAGGCGGTAATCCGGCGTCACGTCGTCGAACACGCGCTTCTGGACCCAGTTGAGATCGACGGGAATCTCGTGCGCGTAGACGATGGTGTATTTCCAGTGGCTGACATCGTCGATCGGCACATGCCAATGATGCTGGTAGCCCAGATTCTCGCGCGACTTGCCGCTGCGCGGATCGACCAAGGGCGTGCCGTCGAAGGACGAATTGTTCGGCATGATGAAATTGCTCATGCGGATATAGGTCGTCTCGTCGTCCACCGATCGCGCGGCAAAGAGCCGGAACCCATAGGGCGTCTCTTCGACTTCGAGGCGCGGTGCGGTGTCGCGCACCAGCAGCGAGTTGACTCGCGGATCGACCGACTGCGCCGCATTGAGGAAGCGGTGCAGATAGGACAGATGCTGCGGGTCGATATTGCCCTCGTTGGCCTGCACGTAATTGCAGTCGTGATGGATCTTGGTCGTAAAGGACCGCTCGGGCGGCGCCATCAGGAACGGCAGTTGCGGCAGGCGCGGCGGCGCGCCCGGTCCCATATAGGCGAGGACCAGCCCGCCCATCTCGCGGCAAGGATAGGCCTTATGTTTGATGCGGTCCTTATAGGTGCTGCCCTCGGGCTCGCCGGGCTGATCGAGGCAGCGCCCGGCGCCATCCATCAGCCAGCCGTGATAGAGACAGCGCAAGCCGCCATCTTCGACCCGGCCATAGGAAAGATCGACTTGGCGATGGGGACAGCGGCGGCCGACCAAGGCCGGCTTACCGCCTTCGCCGCGGAACAGCACCAGATCCTCGCTCATCACGCGGACCGCCAGCGGCACGTCGTTTTTGAGTTCGGCCGACAGCGCGACCGGTTGCCAATAGCGGCGCAACAGATCGCCGCCCGGCGTTCCGGGGCCTGTCTGGGTAATGAGGTCGTTGTTCTCCCGACTCAGCATTTCAGTCCTCCCACCGGATCAGGCTAGCACGAAACCCGGATCTAAAACCTCATTCCGGCGCATGCCCCCGCGCCGTGCGATAGCGGCCCATGGCGGCGAAGACCGCGCCGACATTCGGGTGCTCGGTGCTGCCGGAGAATTCGCGATAGAGCGCGGCGACGTTGCCGACGATGCGCTCGGAATCGATCCAGCCCGCATAGTCTTCGAGCGCGATGTCGTAAGCGGCGTCGCCCGCGCTCATGCCGGCGTCGTAACGGTGCTTGGTCTCGCGCTTGATATAGGCGAGGTAGTCGCGAAACCGGGTCACGCCGGCCTTGTCGGTGATCGGCCCATGACCCGGCACGATCGTCTCGACGTCCCAGCCGAGAAGTGTGTCGCAGGCCTTGATCCAGTTGTCGATCGGCCCCGCCCACATGATCGGATGTCCGCCAACGAAGAGCACGTCGCCGGTGAAGACGGTGCGATCGGCCGGGATATAGACCATCGTGTCGCCGCGCGTGTGCGCCGGTCCGACATTGAGGAGGCGCACTTCCTTGCTACCGACATGGAGCGTCAGTTCGCGCTCGAAGGTGCGGGTCGGCAGGGTAAGGGTGACGTCGTCGAAGCGGAAATGTCGGCCCATGGTTTCATGAAAGAACGCGCCGCCTTCGCCCATCTCGCGCCAATTGCGTTCCATGGTCGCCAGCATCTGCGGCGAGGTGCCCGGCATTTCGGCGGCGCAATCCGCCGACGCAACGATCTGCGCACCCTCGACCAACTGATTGCCGAAGGTGTGGTCGGGATTGGCGTGGGTATTGATCAGGGTGCCGATCCGCGCCGCCTGCGGCACGGCGCGACGCATCGTCTCCAGCATGTCGCGGGTCAGGCGCAGATCCATCAGCGTATCGACCAGCATGGTCTCGCCGCTGTCGCTGATCAGCCCCGCGTTGCTCCAGCCCCAGCCGCCGTCCGGCTGGAGATAGGCGTGACAGCCATTGCCCAGATCGTGCAAGCCTTTGGTGTATTGCCACTTGACCATGCGTTTTCTCCCTCCTTCGATCCTGCCGTTTGCCGTCCGAGGTTGCAAGACGCTCCAAACCTTCGAAGAATGGGGAAAATCGGAATCCGGTCGGGAGGACCGCCCATGTCGATCGATCAAGCTATACGCGTGTCCTGGACCGCGTCGCTCAAGGAAACAGTTTGGGGCCGGCACCAGACCGCGGTCACCCGGCTGACCGCGGTGGTGCTGTTCCTCGCGTTCTGGGAATGGGCGGTGCGCGCGGGCAAGGTCAATCCGCTGTTCCTGTCGAGTCCGTCGCTGGTCTTCGAGAAACTCGTCGAGGTGTTCGCCGACGGCAGCATCTGGCCGCATATCTGGGCCTCGGGCCAGGTCGCGGCCCTCGGGTTCGCCATTTCGATCGTCATCGGCGTGCCGATCGGCATCGCGATGGGGCGCAGCCGGTTCATCCGCGATACGGTCGAACCCTTCGTGATGGCGTCCTATGCCTCGCCGACCGTGGCGTTCCTGCCGCTCATCATCCTGTGGCTCGGCCTCGGCATCATGTCGCGGGTGACCCTTGTCGTCATGGGCGCGGTGTTCGTCATCATCATCAACACCGAGGTCGGCGTCTCCAGCATCGACCGACGGCTGATCGAAACCGCGCGCGCGTTCTGCGCCAATGAGCGCGAAGTCCTGCTCAAGGTCATCGCGCCGGCGGCGTTGCCGTTCATCCTCGCCGGCTTCCGGTTGGCGATCGGCCGCGTCCTCATCATGGTGGTCGTCGCCGAGTTCTATGCCTCGACCGCGGGCCTCGGTTATTTGATCTTCCAGGCCGGCGCCAATTACGACACGGCGCTGCTCTTCACCGGGGTGATCATCCTGGCGGCCGCGGGTGTCGCCCTGAATTCCGCGATGCGCGCGCTCGAAAACTGGATCGCGCCGTGGCGTTCGGCCGGTAACGAGTAAGGCGAGGCGTAGCATCATGATCGAGATTTCCGCTGTCACCCATCGTTTCGAGGCCGCGCGCGGCAAGCCCACGCCCGCCAACGTGCTCGAGAACGTCTCGCTGACGATCGAAGACGGCGAGTTCATTTCCTTCCTCGGTCCCTCGGGCTGCGGCAAGACCACGCTCCTGCGCATCATCGACGGGTTGGTCCTGCCCAAATCCGGCGCGGTGGTGGTCGACGGCGCGCGCGTCACGGGTCCGGCGCCCAGCCGTTCGATGGTGTTCCAGGAATTCAACCTGCTGCCGTGGCGTTCGGCGGAACGGAACGCCGAATTCGGACTCGAGCTCAATATTCAGAAGACGTCCAAATCAAAACGCGTGAGCGTCGCCGGCGACAATCTCGATAAAGTCGGCTTGAAGGGTTTCGGCAATTATTTTCCGCACGAATTGTCGGGCGGTATGAAGCAGCGCGTCGGCATCGCCCGCGCGCTGTCGACCGCGCCGCAATACCTCCTGATGGATGAGCCGTTCGGCGCGCTCGATCCGATGATCCGTGAATTGATGCAGATCGAGCTGCTGAAGCTCCTCGGCAACGAACAGCGCACGATCGTGTTCGTCACCCACAGCATCGACGAGGCGATCTTCCTGTCGGACCGGATCGTGATGTTCGGCACGCGGCCGGGGCGCATCATCGACGTGGTCGACGTCGATCTGCCGAAGCCCCGCTGGGTCGACGACGAGAAGATCAAGGCGAGCCCGGAATTCGTGGCTTACCGCCAGCGCATCTGGCGGCAGTTGAAGCACGAATTGCAGCGCGCCGATCCGCGC
Organism: uncultured Rhodospirillales bacterium; assembly: GCA_903828515.1. Classification (GTDB taxonomy): domain Bacteria; phylum Pseudomonadota; class Alphaproteobacteria; order ATCC43930; family CGMCC-115725; genus CAIKMD01. Next base: position 552,435 of record CAIKMD010000007.1, read on the forward strand.
GGCTGATCCGTCCTTTAGGGCTTCGGCTTCCAGCCTTCGGCGTCGAGTTTGTCGTTGGCTTCCTTCAACAGCGTGAAGTCGAAGGCCTGCGCCGGCTTCACCCGCTTCTCGGGCGGGATGTTGAAGAACTCCGACCGCGCGTCGATCTCGTTCTGCTGAAGCGAGACGGGGATCGTGCCGTCCTTGGTCATCAGCGGCCGCTGCGCATTGACACCGAGCAGGATATCGTCCGCCGAAAGTCCGGGATTGCGTTTCCGGACCGCGTCCACGATGTGATTGACGAAGGCGCGCCCGTCGCGCCGTCCTTTGACGACGGCCTTCATGAACCGTTCGGCAAGGCCGCGATTGTTTTTGATGAGTTCGTTCGAGAAAACTCCACCGCCGGAGATGGTGCCGATGGTTTGAAGGTCGTAGACCATGTGTGTCGTCGGAACGGCCTTCAATTTCTCGATTTCATCGGTGACCACGGTAGCCGAGGCGAGCGAGCCGACCATCACGCTGGCGACTAGGGCGGAGGCATTGGCCATCGGTGTGAAGACCACCGTCGACGGGTCGAGCTTCGCGGCCACCATGGCCGCGCGCACGGCCAGCTCGCGTGTGTCGCCGCGCGTCTCGATGCCGACCTGTTTGCCTTTCAGATCGGCGAGCGTTTTGATGTCCGGAAGACCGCTCCACAACTGATACGGGACGTGGTCGTTGTTGACGTAGACGATCTTCAACTCGCCGCCGCGCAGGATCGCGCCGATGGCGATACTGGCGGAGGTCGAAAATTGAACGTCACCCGAGAGCAGCGCCGGCGTCGCCGCGGCGCCACCGGCCTGGATGATTTGCGCGTCGATGTTTTCTTCGGCGAAATAGCCCCTGTCGATGGCGATGAAATAATCGGCAAAGCCCGAGACGAGGCCGGTGACCGTGATCTTCATCGTGTCGGCGGCGCGCGCCGGCGCGGCGAGGGCGAGCAGAGACGCTCCGAGTATCAGTAAACGCGGCGTCACAATTTTCACGGCTTCCAACCTTCCTTGTCGAGTTGCGCATTGGCCTCGCGGATGAGCGAGAAATCGAAGGCTTGCGCCGGCGTGCGGCGCTTGTCGGGTGCGATGTTCAAGAGGTCCGAGCGGATCGAGATTTCGCGGGCCTGCTCGTCGGCGGAGATCGTGCCGTCGGGGGTCCGCAGCGGCGCCTGTTCGGCCCAGGCCTGGAGCACGGTTTCGCGCGTCGGGCTGGAATCACGCTTCATCACCGAGGCGGCCACGTCGTCGGGCACCGCGATAGCGCGGCGGCGTCCCTTGACGATGGCGCGCATGAAGCGCTGGGCGAGCTCGTGGTGGTCTTTCAGGAACGCATCGCTGAACACGCCGCCGCCGGTGATGGTGCGGACGATCTCCTGCATGTTCGCGAGCATGTGCGCGTTCGGGATCAGTTTCATGCGCTGGATTTCGTCCTGGGTGATGCTCGCTGCCGGCAGCGAGCCCGAGCTGATCGATGCGACGATCGCGGCCCGGCTCTGCATCGGCGTGAAAATCACCCCGGTCGGGTCGAGGCCGGCGAGCATCAGGGTCTGGCGCACCGCGAGCTCATGGGTGTCGCCGCGATTCTCGATGCCGACCTGTTTGTCTTTCAGGTTCGCGAGCGTCTTGATGTCCGCCACGCCCGACCAGAGCTGATAGGGAACATGGTCGTTGTCGGCGAAGACGATCTTCAGTTCGGCGCCCTTGAGGATCGCGGTGATGGCGACGCTCGCCGAGCTGGAATAGGAGACGTCACCCGAGAGCAGCGCCGGTGTCGCGGTGCCGCCGCCGGCCTGGATCGCCTCGACCTCGATGCCTTCCTCGGCGAAATAGCCCCGGTCAATCGCGATGAAATAATTCGAGAATGCCGAGAAGATACCCGAGACGGTGATCTTCATTTTGTCCGCGGCGTGCGCGGGGGCGGCGCAGATAACGGCCAGTACGGTAGCCGCAACGATCGGGCGCAGGCGCATCGGTACCTCCCTTGTGAAGCTTTATGAATCTTTTGTCGCGTGGATGGCGCGCCAGACCCGTTCGGGCGTCGCCGGCATTTCGATATGACGGACACCGTATTCGCCGAGCGCGTCGACGATCGCGTTGATGACGACGGCAAGTGCCGGCGTGGTGCCGCCTTCGCCGCCGGCGCGCACGCCGAGCTTGTTGGTCGGCGAGGGCAGTTCGCTCAGTTCGCTCTTGATCGACGGCATCACGTCGGCGCGCGGCATCGTGTAATCCATCAGCGAGCCCGACAGGAGCTGGCCGCTTTTGCGATCGTAGTGGCAGTCTTCCCACAATGCCTGGCCGACGCCCTGCGCCACGGCGCCATGGGTCTGGCCGTGAAGGATCAACGGATTGACCGCGGTGCCGACATCGTCGACGGCGGTGTAGCTGACGAGATCGACATATCCGGTCTCGATATCGACCTCGACCTCGCAGACATGGGCGCCGAACGGGAAGCCCGCGACCTTGAACACTTCGTCGCGCTCGGCGCGCAACGGTCCGCGCAAATCGTCCGGCAGATCGTTGCGTTGCTGCGCGGCGGCGGCAACCTCGAAGAGGCCGAGCGAGCGGTCGGTGCCGGTCACCGTGAAGCGCCCCTCGGCAAAGCCGATATCGGCCGGCGCCGCTTCCATGATGTGCCCGACAATACGCTTGCCCTTGGCGACGATCTGGTCCGAGCAATCCCCCATCAGCACGCCGGCATAGCGCATCGAGCGGCCGGAATTGCTGCCGCCGCCGATCGGCACGACATCGGTATCGTTGGTGACGAGGATGATCGCCGCGAACGGCACGCCGAGCCACTCGCTGACGCATTGCGCGAAACTGGTCTCGTGGCCCTGACCGCTCGACATGGTGCCGATGCGGATCTCGATATGGCCGTCGGGCCGGACGACCAACTCGGCGCGCTCGCGCGGAATGCCGGTCGTGCATTCGATGTAATTGGCCAGGCTGATGCCGCGTCGCTTGCCGCGCGTCTTGGCCTCGTCGCGGCGCTTCGCGAATCCACCCCAGTCGCCGAGTGCCATCACCCGGTCCATCACCCGTTCGTATTCGCCGTTGTCGTAGGTGACGCCGACCGGATTGCGATAGGGAAAGTTGTCGACTCCGATCAGATTGCGCCGTCGCAGTTCGACGCGGTCGAACCCGTGCTCGCGCGCGGCGAGATCGATCAGCCGTTCGAGGATGAACATCGCCTCGGGCCGTCCGGCGCTGCGATAGGGCACGGTCGATTGCGTGTTGGTGACGACGCCGCGCGCCTCGACATAAGCGGTCGCCACGTCGTAGACGCCTGAGATGATGCCGACGCATTTGCGCAAAGGAACGATGGCAAGGCCGTGCGCGCCGAGATTGCTCAGGTAGGACGCGCGCATCGCGAGAAACTTGCCGTCGGCGTCGAGCGCCAGTTCGGCGTCAGCGGCGATGTCGCGGCCGTGATAGTCGGAGACGAAGGCCTCTTGCCGGTCGCTCACCCATTTGACCGCGCGCTTCAACCGTCGCGCGGCGAAAGCGGTGAGGGCGAATTCGGTGTACATCGAATTACGCGTGCCGAAACTGCCGCCGACATCATAGGTGATGACGCGAACCTGCTCGGTCGGCCAGCGCAGGATGCGCATCAATCCGGCCTTGAGGCGCGCCGCGCCGGCGCCGATCGCGGCATAGACGGTGACGCGATCGGTGGCCTCGTCGTAACCCGCGAGCGCCGCACGCGGCTCCATCGGCACGCCGGTCACGCGCTGGATCCAGGTTTCGAGCCGCACCGTATGTGCCGCCTTGGCGAAAGCGGCATCGGTCGCGGCTTGGTCGCCGATCTCGGCATCGAGACAGATATTGGATTTTTGGTCCCATAGCGTCGTGGCGCCGGGCTTGATCGCGTCCGCGACATGGCTGGCGGCGGTCAGGATATCGTACTCGACCACGATCTGGTCGACGGCTTCCTGGGCAAGTTCGGTGGTGTCGGCGACGACGAACGCGATGCCGTGGCCGACAAAGCGCGCCCGGTCGGTCGCGAGCGGCAGGAGCGGGGTCGGATACATGTCCGAGCCGTCGCGGTTCCACAGGACGACGTCCGGCATCTTCATCTGCGCTTCGCGCGGACCGAAACCGTCATTGTCGTTGCCGACCGATTGAAACGATTCGGTTATGACGTCGGCGCCGGTCAGGATCATCAGGACGCCGGGCATCGCCCGCGCCGCCTCGGTGTCGATCCGGACGATACGCGCATGCGCGTGCGGCGAACGCAGCAGCGCGGCGCGCGCCTGGCCGGGCAGATTCAAGTCGTCGGTGTAGCGGCCTTTGCCGGTGAGGAGACGCACATCCTCTTTGCGCCGAACCGGCTGGCCGATCCCGGACCCCGTGCCGTCCATCCCAGCCCCTCCATTGGTTTGTTTATTGGTGTTGCGGGTGAGGGACCCGATTGTGCGCCCGTCGGGGCCGATCGCTTGCGGCGATCGGCCCGATCGGGAGCGCCTCTTCGCGTTAGGCGGGCATCTGACCCATGAAATCGCGCTTGCCGAGTTCGACGCCGTGCTGGCGCAGAATGTCGTAAGCGGTCGTGGTGTGGAAATAGAAGTTCGGCAGGGCGAAGTGATAGACGAGTGCCTGCGCCTTCATCACGCGCGTGTTCGGTCCCATCTGAATGGTGATGTCCTCGCCTTCCTTGCCGTCCATCTGTGCCGGCGTGAGACCCTTGAGGAAGTCGATCGCGGTCGCGACGCGCGTCTTCAGATCGGCGATCGTCGCGATCGAATCGGAGAATTTCGGCAATTCGACGCCGGCGACCCGTCCGGGCGCGATGGAATGGGCGGTCGCCTGTTGGATCTGGCGCGCGAACGGGAACATGTCGGGCGCGAGCTTGCAGCTCAAAAGCTGGGCGGAATCAAATTTCCGCGCATCGGCGTGAGCCTGGGCCTTGTCGAGGCAGATCGATATCGCCGGCAGCAATTGCAGGAAGACCGGAACCGATCCGGAATACAGGGTAATGGGCATGGGGCGCTCCTTATGTGATCCAGGGGGCGAGTTCGTCTCGCTCGTGGCGGCCCGAATGTAGCGATCTTCCCGGCCAAAATGAAGCTTGAGCTTGTCGTCGCGGCTCCCCGCCGTTCCATGGGGGCAGCAATGCCGCCCCGGCGGTTGTAATCGCTCTGCAAAGCAATAGATTGGCGGATTGCCTCAAATCGTCCGGGCCCGACTTGAAAATGCCGTTCCGCGTTTCGCGCCACTCGATTCTGCTCGGCATCATCGCGACCGCTTTCTTGATGCAGGGGCTGGACGGCACGGTGATCGCCACCGCGCTGCCCGAAATGGCGGTGAATTTCGGCACCACACCTATTCATCTCAGTATCGGCATCACCGCCTATATTCTGGCGCTGGCCGTGTTCATCCCGGTGAGCGGCTGGGTTGCCGACCGGGTCGGCGCGCGCACGGTGTTCAGCGCCGCGATCGCCGTCTTTTCCCTGGGATCGGTGTTGTGCGGCCTCGCCAACGGCGTCACCGAATTCGCGCTCTACCGTATATTGCAGGGTATCGGCGGCGCCATGATGGTGCCGGTCGGGCGCCTCGTGCTGTTCCGCGCGGTCGGCAAGGCCGGATTGGTGCAGGCCCTCTCTACCCTGACCATGGCGGCGATGATCGGTCCGGTGCTGGGGCCGCCGCTCGGCGGCTTCATCACGACCTATGCGTCGTGGCGCTGGATCTTCTTTCTCAACCTGCCGATGGGCCTTGTCGGTTCGGTGATGGTCTGGTTCTTCGTCGAGAACTATCGCGAGGATAACCACCCGTCTTTCGACTGGATCGGCTTCGTCTTCACCGGCATGTCGGTCGCGGCGCTGGTGCTCGATTGCGATGTGACCGTGCAACCGGACAGCAACGTGTGGTTGTCGATCGGTCTGCTCCTGTTCAGCCTCGCCTCGGGCGCTTTCGCCGCCTGGTACATGCTGCGGCGTCCCGAACCGGTCATCGATCTGACGCTCCTGAAGATCGACACGTTTCGCGTCGGCGTCGTCGTCGGGATGCTGTTCCGCGTCGCCGGCGGCTCGATTGCTTATCTCATTCCGATCATGCTTCAGGTCAATATGGGCATGACGGCGTTCCAGTCGGGGTCGATCACGGTGGCCGCCGCGCTGGCGTCGCTGTTGATGAAATTCGCGATTCCGCCGACGCTGCGGCGCTGGGGCTTCCGCAATGTCCTGTTCGGCAACGGCTTCATCAGCGCCGCCGCGATCGGCGCCTGCGCCGCGATCGGCATCGGCACGCCCGGTTATGTCGTGTTCCTGATCCTGCTGATCGGCGGTTTCTTCCGTTCGCTGCAATTCACCAGCCTGACCACGCTGGGCTATGCCGACATTCCGGTTCAGCGCACCAGCTCGGCAACCAGTTTTTCGAGCACCGCACAGCAGGTCTCGAACGGCATGGGCGTGGCGGTGGCCGCGGTCACGCTCCATATGCTTCAACTCATTCGCGGCGAGGCGATGACGACCGTTTCGGTCGAGGATATCCGACTCACCCTGATCATCATGACGCTGGTCGCGCTCTCGGCGGTTTATTCCTACGCCAAGCTCGCGCCCGATGCGGGCGCGGAAGTCAGTCGGCATCGGGTTACCCCCGACATCGCCGAAGCCGCGGACTAGCGGGCGCCCGCGCGAAGATGGCATCGCCCGTCGCCCGCACCATGATCGTGCCGCTGATCGTCGCCTCGGCGCTGTTCATGGAAAATCTCGACGGCACGATCATCACCACGGCGCTGCCGCAAATGGCGGAAACTTTCGGCACGACGCCGACCCAGCTTAGCATCGGCATCACCGCCTATGTGCTCAGCCTGGCGATCTTCATCCCGGTCAGCGGCTGGGTCGCCGACAAGTTCGGCGCGCGCACGATCTTCTGCAATGCCATCGCGGTCTTCACCGTCGGCTCGGTGTTGTGCGGGCTCTGTAACAACGTCGCCGAACTGGCCGCCGCGCGCGTCCTGCAGGGCATCGGCGGCGCCATGATGGTGCCGGTCGGCCGTCTCGTGATGTTTCGCGGCCTCGAAAAATCCGAATTCGTCACCGGCATGGCGTACCTCACCGTGCCGGCCTTGATCGGACCGATCCTCGGGCCGCCGGTCGGCGGCTTCATCACGACCTTTGCGTCGTGGCGCTGGATCTTCTTTCTCAACGTGCCGGTCGGAATCGTCGGCATGTTTCTCGTCCGGCGGTACATCGAGACTTACCGCGAGGCTGACACGCCGTCGCTCGACGTCGTCGGGTTCCTGCTCACCGGCGTCGCACTCGCCTGTCTCGTCTATTGTTTCGACCTGATCGAGCGGCCGGGTTCGAGCGTTGCGTTCATCCTGATCCTCTTCGCGGGTTTCGTGGTGGCGGGTCTCGCGGCGGCGTGGCATGTCTGTCATCACGACCATCCGGTCATCGATCCGGCTCTGCTGCGGATACCGACGTTCTCCGCCAGCGTCCTCGGCGGCGCGGTGTTTCGCGTCGGCACCGCGTCGCTCGGTTTCCTGTTGCCGGTGCTGTTGCAGGTCGGCCTGGGCATGACCGCGTTCGCCTCGGGCCTGCTGACCGTCGCATCGACGCTCGGTTCCTTCGCGATGAAGCTCTCTGCCTCGCCGATCCTGCGCCGCTGGGGCTTTCGCAAGGTGCTGTTCGGCAACGCGCTGATCAGCGCCGCCGGCGTGCTCGTGTGCGGCGTCTTCACCGAGTCGACGCCCTATGTCGTGATCTTTCTCATTCTGCTGGTCACGGGCTTTCTCCGCTCGCTGCAATACACCGCGCTCAACGCCATGGCGTTTGCCGATATCCCGACTCCGCGGATGAGCGCGGCGACCAGCTTTTCCAGCATGTTCCAGCAGATATCGAACGGGCTGGGCGTCGCCTTTGCTGCCGTCGTGCTCGATCTCGTCGTCGTCGCGCGCGGCGAATCGCTGTCGGATATTCCGGTCATCGATATCCAGATCACGCTGGTGCTGATGACGGTCATCACCTTGGCGTCGTGCCGGTCGTTCTGGAAACTGCCGGTCGACGCCGGCGCCGAAGTCAGCCGGCATCGACCCGCGTCGTCGTAATCTTTCCGTGCGCCGCGACGTCGCAGCGGGTTAAACTCGCGGACCAAGGAGCAAGCGGGCGGCCTCGCCGCCACGCAAGCCCGATCTGGGAAGGAAACGATCCGATGCGCGTCCTGTCTGTCACCCGGTGTGCCGCCATTATTTGTGGTGCCGTGCTTTGCCTCGCGGTGGCGCGGCCGGCCTCGGCGGCCGACAAACTCAATGTCGGCAAGGCCTTCCCGACCTCGTTCGCTTTCATCCCGATTAATGTCGGGGTCGAGGCCGGGGTGATGGCGAAATACGATCTCGACGTGACGATCATCGGTTTCGAGGGCGCGGCCAAGCTGCAACAGGGGATCACCGCCGGCGACGTCGATATCGGGCTCGGCTCCGGCACCGACATGGCCTTCGTCAAAAAAGGCGCGCCTGAAAAGGCTGTCGCCGCGATGGCGGGCCCGCCGCTGGCTTACGGCGTCTTCGCCGGCGCGGGCACCGGCATCAACACGGTTCAGGACTTAAAAGGCAAGAAGATCGCCGTCGCCTCGCGCAATTCGCTGGTCTATTGGCTGACGCGCCATCTCTCGGACAATCTGGGCTGGGGTCTCGACGGGATCGAAGAGGTCTATGTCAGCGGCGGCATGGCCGCCAATCTCGCGATGCTGCAGACGCATCAGGTCGACGGGCTCACCGTCGGCATCGATGTTTCCTACACGTTGGAAAAGCAGGGCAAGGGCAAGCTGCTCGGCAATTACGGCAAGTACGTCAAGCTTTTCGTCACCCATGTGATCTTCGCCAGCGATGCGATGATGGAAAAGCGCCCCGAAGTCTTGCGCCGCTTCCTGCGCGCCTGGTTCGCCACCATCGATTTCATGCACGAGAACAAGGAAGCGACCATGAAGATCGACATGGCCGCCGACAACATCACCGATCCGGAAATCGCGAGCAAAACCTATGACGAGGTTTTGCCGATGTTCACGCGCGACGGTCACTTCGATCGCGCCGCGCTCGAGGTCGTGCGCAAGGCGACGGTCGAACTCGAATTGCTGCCGACCGAACCGGATATGGCGCCGCTCTATACCGAGGCGTTCCTGTCGCCGGCGCCGAATTCGCGCTGAACGGCAACGATATCGGACAGGTTCGGCAACCCGGCCTCATTGCCGAGGTGCTGAACCTTATGGGCGGCGGCGGCGCGGCCGAAGCGGAAATGTTCGCGCCACGGCTTCGCCGGATCCGTGAGGTAAGAATAAACGTAGGCACCGTGGAAAACATCGCCGGCGCCGCTGGTGTCGATGACCCGCGCGGTTGGAACGGCGAAAGCCGGAAGGATCTGGACGGTGCCGGCCTCGTCGTACCAGACCATGCCGCGTTCGCCGCAGGTCACCCCGCCGATGCGACAGCCCCGGCTCTTGAGATAGTCGAGCATTCCGGCCGAATCGAATCCCATCTGCTCGCAAAGTCGCTCGGACACGATCGCGATATCGATGAACGTTAGCAACTCGTGCGTGTTGGGTCTCAGCCCGCCGCCGTCGAGCGAGGTGAGAATTCTGTCGTGCCGCGCGCGCTCGGCATAATGGATCGCGGCGTCCGGCTGATGGCCGTCGACATGAACGACGCGGCAACCCGCCAGATCGATCAGCGGGAACGGCTCGAGATAATCGGCGTCGCGACAGCGAACGATGGCGCGCTTGCCGTTCTTGGGCATGATGAACGATAGCGACGATGTTCTCACGCGGCGCGGATGGAGGGGGATCGCATAGGTCGTCGCCATATCCTTGAACATGCGGCCGAGCCAGTCGTCGGAAAGCGTCGCGAGCAGGTCGGGCGCGCGGCCGAGTTTCGCCGCGCAGAACGCTGCCGTCACCGCGTTGCCGCCGAACGAAACGGCATAGGACGATGCGACATGCTTCTGATCCTCGATCGGCATCCGATCGGTCAGAAAAGTCACGTCGATATAGGCCTGTCCGATGAAGAGCGCTTCCATGGATGCCCCGATATGTGGTGCGCGAACATGTCTTATTGATGGCGACCGGTTCGCGACGGGAAGAGCAAGCGCCGTGCGCAATCGAAAAGTATTGGACAGGATCGCGTTCCCCCGGCACGTTCTTCGACAGAGGGGCGGCGATAAAAATCGCCGCGAACCAAAGTCGCGAATCCTTTGTCGCGCAACATTTGCGTGTGCCGAGGGGCTCGCGACGCCAACAGGGAGGAATCGAATGACCTGCATCATCACACGTCGCACGGCCTTGGCCGGGATCGCCGGCTCGCTCGCGGTGCTGAGCGCGCTGCCGGCGAAAGCCGCGACCAAGCTGCGCGTCGGCAAGTCCGTCGCCGAAAACTGGGGCAACGTCCCGCTTGATGTCGGCATGCAATTCGGCATTTTCGACAAGCTGGGATTGGAGATCGAAGAGATCAACTTCGCCGGCGGGGCCAAGCTGGCGCAGGCCGTTACGGCGGGCGAAGTCGATATCGGGTTGAGCGGCGGGCCCGACATGCTTTACGTCTTCAAAGGCGCGCCGGAAATCGCGATCGCGACGCTCGCCGACAACCCCGCCTTCATGGGGATCAGCGTCGGCAGTCAGTCGACCGCGCGCGGCATCGACGATCTCAAGGGCAAGAAGATCGGCGTGACCTCGCAGGGATCGACCACCTATTGGCTCGTCGATCAGTTGAATCGCGCCAAGGGCTGGAAAGGCGCCGACATGGCGATTCCGGTGGTGATCGGGGGCTCGCCCACGGCGGCGTTCGCCGGATTGAAGACCGGCGATATCGAGGCCGATGTCGGCGGAACCTCGACCGGCTATCAGCTCGAAGAACAGAAGGCCGGCCGGCTCCTGATCGATTGCTCGGAATACGTGCCCAGCATGTCGCTCTATGTCGCCTTCGCCAGCACGGCGCTGGTCAAGCAGAACCCCAACGCGGTGCGCGAATTTCTCAAAGGCTGGTTCGATTCGGTGGCGTTCATGAAGAGCCACAAGGCCGAAAGCGTACCGCTCGCCGCCAAGGTGATGGGCTATACGCCGGGCGTCGCGGATCGTATGTATGAGACGCTGATGAATAAATTCTCGACCGACGGTAAATTCACCCCGCAGGCGATCGAGACCCTGAGAGCCTCGTTCGTCGACATGAAAACGATCGATAACCCGTCGATCGACATGTCGAAACTCTATACGACCGAGTTCCTGCCCAAGGGGTGATCGACGCAAGACAGGAGACGTGTCGTGACGAATGTCAGTGGCCGCTATGCCATCGTCGGGATCGGCGAATCGGACATCGGCCGGCAGCTTGGCCGTTCCGGCATGGCGCTGCAGCTCGAGGCGATCAAGCGCGCGATGGCGGATGCAGGGATCGAGAAAACCGCGATCGACGGGGTGGTCGCGCGGTCGAGGCATGCCAGCCCGCAATTCAATTATTCCGCCGTGCTCGCGGGGCGGCTCGGCATCGCGCCCAGCTATTTTACCGATGTCGGCTTGAGCGGGGCGTCGTCGACTTCGATGATCATGGATGCGGTGGCGGCGCTCGAAGCCGGGCTCTGCACGACCGTGGTCTGCGTCAACGGCGACGCTCAGACGGCGCGCGGCGCGCCAAGGCGCGGCGGTTTGACGAACTGGATCGAGGATTTCGAACGCCCTTTCGGCATGATCGGCGCACCGGAGAGCTATGGCCTCGCCGCCCGCCGCCATATGTACGAATACGGTACGACCAGCGAGCAGTTCGGCGCCATCGCGGTGGCCTGCCGCAAGCATGCCGGCCTTAATCCGAAAGCTTTGTTCCGCACGCCGATGACGCTCGCGGATCATCAGGCCTCGCGCTACGTGGTCGAGCCGTTCCATCTCTTCGATTGCTGCCCGGTGAGCGATGGCGCCGCCGCGGTCATCATCACGTCCGTCGAGCGCGCGCGCGATCTCGCGCAAAAGCCGGTCTATCTGTTGGGCTTGGGCCAGGGCTTCTCCCATTCGGACCTGCCGTATGCCGCGTCGATGACGACGGCGGCGATGCGCGGTGCGTCGGAACGTGCCTATGCGATGGCGAAACTGGGTCCCGCCGATATCGACGTCGCCGAACTTTATGACTGCTTCACCTCCGTCGTGCTGGTGACGCTCGAGGATTACGGGTTCTGCAAAAAAGGCGAGGGCGGCGCCTTCGTCGAGGGCGGCCGGATCGAAGTCGGCGGCGCGTTGCCGGTCAATACCGGCGGCGGCTTGCTCTCGGAGGGGCATGCCGGCGGCACGCTGCTCGTCACCGAGGCGGCGATCCAGATGCGCGGGCGTGCCGGCGAGCGTCAGGTCGCCGATGCCGAGACCGTGGTCGTCAGCGGGCAATGCGACGTGACCGGGATCAATGTCTGCCTGATCCTCGGCAACCAGCCGAATTGATCGGTGCTGTTTACGCATAGAGAAATTTACGGATAGAGAAAACGCCGAGTGGCGTTTCTCTAAATTTCTTGCCCCCGGCGGCGTGCTTCCTAAAATAGCCGCGTTCAATCAACGATAAACAGAAAGCGGGCGTGATCCGATGGCCGCTCCTCGCCAGTTACCTCTTTCGGGCATTCGCATCATCGATTTCGGCCATATCGTCGCCGGGCCGTTCTGTGTGCGGCTGCTTGCCGATCTCGGCGCCGACGTGATCAAGGTCGAGACCAATACGCGCCTCGGCCGCACCGGTGCGCGCCGCGGTCCGCCGAAACGCAGCGGGTCGAGTGGCCGGACCCCCCATCTCTCGCAGATCAACCGCAATCGCCGCTCGATCGACCTGAACCTGAAAACCGAACGTGGCGCGCGTATCGCACGCCAGCTCGCGGACGCGGCCGATGTGGTGGTCGAGAATTTCTCGAACGGCGTGATGGACCGGCTCGGCCTCGGTTACGCCGATCTGGTGAAAACCAATCCACGCATCGTCTATGCCAGCATGGCGTCGTTCGGTCATACCGGCCCGCGCGCCGGATGGATCGGCATGAACGTCAATCTGCAGGCGGCTTCAGGGCTGATGCTGGCGACCGGCGAGGAAGGCGATCCGCCGATCGGCATTTCGAATTCCTGGAACGACTATATCGGCGGCTTGCACGCCGCGGTCGCTATCGTCGGTGCGCTCTCGAAGCGCAACAAGAGCGGCGTCGGCACCTATCTCGACGTGTCGCAGTTCGAGGGCAGCGTCGCCATGCTGGGTGGTCTGCTTTTCGCCAGTGGCGTGACCGGCAAGCCGCCGGCGCGAACCGGCAACCGCTCTGGTCTTGCCGCGCCGCAAGGAACCTATCGCTGCGCCGGTAATGATCAATGGTGCGCGATCAGCGTCCAGACCGATGCGCAATGGCAGGCGCTGGTTGCGCTCCTCGGCGAGCGTGCCGCGCATCTGCGTGGCGCTGCCTGTGCGACGGTGGCTGGTCGGCACGCACAGCACGATGCGATCGATGAGGTCATCGAAGCATGGACCGGCGCGCTCACGCCGGTCGAGGTCGAGCAAAGTCTAAAATCGGTCGGCGTGCCGGCGGCGGCGATGCGCCGGGGTCACGATCTCGCCGAGGTCGATACGTGGCAGCAGGTGTTGAAGCCGATCGCGGGCGATTCGGGCATCAAGGTCCTCGGATTGCCGTTCGACTTTCAGGGCGTGGCACCGGTCGCGGTCACCGATGCGCCGCGCGTCGGCGCCAACGGCCGCGAGGTGCTGCGCGATTGGCTGAACCTCGACGATGCGACGATCGAGGATTTGATGCACGAGGAGCCGGCCTGATGGCGCGAATCCTCGATCTCACCAGCGACGTGGGTGCTTACGGCACGCGCCTGCTCGCCGAACTCGGCCATGACGTCATCCGGGTCGAGCCGCCAAGCGGTGACACGGTTCGCCGGCTCGAGCCCCATCTCGATGCGGCGCCTGCGCTTGAAGGCAGCGCGTTCCATCAGTTTCTCAACACGGGCAAACGCAGCGTCGCCGTCGATCTCGCGAATACCGAGGGACGAAAGCTTTTGCTGGCCTTGGTCAAAACCGCCGATGCCATGGTGGCGAGCCTGCCCTTGCCGATCGAGCAAAACGAAATTCTTGCCGCCAATCCCGATCTGGTGCTGGTGCGGCTCGACGACGGCGAACCCGAATTATGCAATGTGGCCAGCACCGGCTTGCTCGCCATCACCGGCGAGCCCGACGGCCAGCCGACCCTGTTGGGCGGGCATGTGCCGTCTTCGGCCGTCGGCGTCTACCTGGCGATGGCGGCTGCAGCCGCGATCTTCGGCAAGGAACTGACCGGCACCGGCTCCGTCGTCGACGTCTCGGCGGCGCAATGCCTCGCCACGCTGGCCGAGCAGGTCTGGGTCGAATACAGCGTGTCGGGCGAGGCGTTGGAGCGCATGGGTTCGCGCGGCGGCATCACCGCGCTGGCCGGCGCGTTGCCCTGCGCCGACGGGCATTGGATGGTCAGCGTGCCGCCCGATCCGCGCGGTTGGACGAATTTCGTCCAACTCGTGCCCGACCCGGCGTTCAAGGACGATTCCTCGATGGCGGACGAAGCCTTCCGCCGCGATCGCAAGGACGAGATTCTCGATCTCGTCGGTGTGTGGTCGTCGTCGCGCAACAAGCACCAGATCGTCCAGCAGGCGCAGGATCTCCACATTCCGGCGACGCCGGTGCTCAATCCGCTCGAACTCGTCGACGATCCGCAACTCCTGGCGCGTGGCTTTCTGCGGCCGGTCGATCATCCGGATTTCGGCAAGATGAATTTCCCGGTCGGCGCGTTGGCGAGCATGACCGGGCAAGCCATGTCGTTCGCGCCGCGTCTCGGCCAGGACACGGCGGCGATCCTGACCGAACTCGGCTATTCGACCGGCGACATCGATCGGCTCAAGGGGCAAGGCATCGTCGCGTGAGCGAGTCCTCCGACCAGAAGCAGGCACTCACACCCGAGGAATTGCAGGCCTGGATCGGACGCGAGCATGATTTTGCCGGCGTCGACGAGGTCACGCGCAGCGACATCCGCCGCAAGCTCGAGGTCTACTGCGCGGATTGCCCGATTCATTACGACGACGACGTGGCGCGCGCGCATGGCTATCGCGGCATCGTCGCGCCGGTGGGGCTGACCGCGCTGTGGGCGATGCCGGCCTATTGGACGCCCGGCGAGCCGGTGCTGTTCCGCCCCGGCGTGCGCGAACAATCGGGCGGCATCCGCACCGAAATTCCGATCACCTTTCAGGGCGGCGTCAACGCGGCGGCTTCGTGGGAATATTTCGAGCCGCTTTATGTCGGCGACCGGCTGCACGGCAATTGGCGGCTGATCGAGATCAAGCCGCACACGTCACGTCTCGGCGAGGGCGTGATGCTGACGGTCGAGGCGTCGGTCTTCAAGCAGACGGGCGAACTGGTCGCCAAAAATCAGAACACGCATTACCGCTTCACCCCGAAGCCCAAAGACACAGCGTCGGACAAGCCGCGCGAGAAGGAGCCCGAACCGGCGAAGGCGCCGGCGCCGGCGCCGGCGATCCCGACGACGGAACCCGGCGATTGGCGCCGCCAGCTTCGCTTCGCCGAGGTCGCGATCGGTGACGCGGTGCCGCCCTTCTCGATGTGGCTGAGCTATCAGCGCGTGGTGATGAGCGTCGCGGCCGACCGCATGTTCTCGCCGCTGCATCACAACAAGGAACGCGCGCAGTGGCGCGGGTTCAGCGACATCGTCTTCAATACGCGCGGCTATGAGATGATGTTCGAGACCATGCTGCGGCGCTGGATCGGTCTCGACGGGCGGGTGAAGAAGCTGGGGCCCTTCCGCATGAAAGGCAGTTCCTATCCGGGCGATGTGGTGACCGTGCGGGCGCGCGTGACCGGCAAAGACGAACGGGTGGTGAAGCTCGAGATTATCGCCGACAATGATCGTGGCGAAGCCGGGCGCGGCGAAGCCGAGATCGCGTTGCCGGCCTGAGACGAAACGAATAAAGGGAGAGTGACGACATGACCGAAACCGCACTCCTGTCGCCGAACGGACAACAAGACACGGCCGGCCAAGGGCCGGTGACCAGGCTCTTCGTCGCGACGATCAACGGCGTCGTCCGGCTCGACCGGCAAACCCCCAACGCACCCTGGGCGGTTACGCAGGAGGCGCTGGGTGGAAACCACATGAGCGCGCTTCTGCACGAGCGGAACTCGGGCAAGCTCTTCGCCGCGGGTCATGGTGAAACCGGCGTGTGGGTCAGCGACGACGGCACGGGAACCGCGTGGCGCCGCGCCGCAACCGGAATCGGCAATCTCAATGTCTATTCGCTCGCCGGCCGGGGCACGGGTACGGATGTCGTGCTCTTTGCCGGTGCCGAACCGGCCTCGCTCTATCGCAGCGACGATTTCGGCGAGACGTGGCGCGAACTGGCGACGCTGCGCGCCGTGCCCTATAACGAGAAATGGAATTTCCCGCCGCCGCCCCATATCGCGCATGTGAAGTCGATCACGATTCATCCGGCGCGGCCCGAGACGCTGTTTGCCTGCGTCGAACAGGGCGCGCTGCTCACCTCCACGGATGACGGCAAGAGCTGGCGCGAACTCGACGATTATTCGCGGCCCGACGATCCAACCTATCGCGACATGCACCGGATCGTGCTGCACCCGAAATTTCCGGCGATCGCCTATCTCACCACCGGCGTCGGCACCTATCGCAGCGAGGATGGCGGCGAGACCTGGCGCGCGCTCACCCAGCGCGGCAGCCGGCTAGGCTATCCCGATTTCATTTTCCTCGATCCGGAAAATCCCGATGTCCTTATCGTCGCCGGCGCGGAAAAGAGCCCGAAGGAATGGCCCGGCGATCAGACCGCCAATTCCGCGGTGCTCAAAAGCGTCGATGGCGGGAAGAATTGGCGTGAGTTGAACACGGGGTTGGCCGATCGTCCGGGCGCGGGGATCGAGGCGATGAGCCGGCACACCTGGCCCGGTGGGACGACGCTCAGCTACGCCACCGCCGCCGGAGAAATCTATTCAAGCGACGATGGCGGCGAAAGCTGGATGCCGGTCGCGCGCGGCCTGGGCGCCGTTTCGAAAGGCGTGCACTACCGCGCCTTCCTGCCGGGCGCCAAGGAAAAGGGTCGGCGCGCCTACGCCTAGGCCCCTAGCGAATCACTTCCCAGAACATCCCGACCACGGCGACATAGCCGAGAGTGAAGGCCAGGGTCCGGACGTAAGGGATGGCGAACCAGTAGACCACGGCATGCGCCAGGCGCATCCAGAAGAAGAAAGCGGCCCAGAAAGCGGTCATCGCATCCGCCTTGCCGGCGAGTTGCGCGATGATGACGAGGACGGCGAATGGTGCGAATACCTCGACGGCGTTGAGATAGGCGCGATCGGCGCGCTTGCCCCAGAGCGGCACCGGCCGCGCGGCGGGATCGCGATAATTGACCGGCTGAAGAAAGCCGTTGGTCACCACCTGCGACACCACATAGAGAATCCACAGCGACGCGGTGAGAATGGCGGTGTAGGCGAGGTATTTGAGATCGGGCGTCATCGTTGCTCCCCCCTATAAATATTTCCGCCCTCTGATCAGACCGCCTTTAAGGCCGGTTTCGACGCGCTGATCGCAGCCTGCATTGACGGGAAATCCGGCACCGCGCCCCACATGCAGAACGAGGTGAGTTCGGGTGCGAACTGGCGCGGGCGATACGTCGCTTCGTCCTCCGGCATGATGTGCTTCACGCCGCAGGAATACTCATAGACCATCCGGTCCGGCCCGTAGAAATAGAGCATCACCGCGGTCGAGAGTGGATGGCGCCCGGGACCCCAGGCGATCTTCACGCCACGCTCCTTGAGGAAGTAATACGACTTCATCAGATCGTCGACGTCCTCGACCTGATGATTGATGTGCTGCACGCCGGGTTGCGGATAGGGGAAGATCGCGATCGAATGGTGCGCGGTGCCGATCCGCAGCAAGGGTGCGTCGCCGAGCCAGTCCGAGACGCGGGCGCTGCACAATTGCGTCCAGAATTTTTCGTCGCGCACCGGATCGGACGAATTCAATCCGATATGGCTGAAATGGGTGATGCCGGCATCGCGGCTCGGGAAGGTGCGCACGCCGGTGTGATAGGGACGGGCGACGATCTCGATCTTGTTGCCGGTCGGGTCCTGCGACTGGATCACGCCCTTGGCGCGGCGCTGGTCGCATTCGTCGCGGCCGGCCAGCCGGGTGCGATAGCCGCCATTGTCGAGCGCGGCGCCGACCGCGTCGAAATCGCGGTGGTCTTTCAGGTCGAAGCCGATCGTGTGGTCGGTCGGATCGCCCTCGAAATAGACCAGGGTGTGGTCGCGGGTATCGCCGCGCACCGCGACCTTGTCGGAGCGGAAATAGACCGACTTGCCCTCGCGCGCGACGAGTTGCAGCCCGATGACCTTGGTGGCGAACTCGATCGCGCCCTCAAGGTCCCTGGTGCCGAGCCGGACATAGCGGATGTCTTGCAGATTGATCATGACGTGCCTCCCCACCCGGCAAGCCGGGCAAGGCGATTCCTAGCACGTCGTCGTTTTCAGCGCGAGGCGGTCACCCGAGCGGCGGGCAAACCGACGGTCCGCCCTGGAAAACCGGCGGCATCGAGATAGCGGGTCGCGCCGACGCGCTGAAAGGCGAGGGTCGTCGCCAGCCCGTTGGCGGCGGGGGCTGATACGAGCGTGCCCGAGGTCGATGGCGGCACCGCGCCGCCGGGCAAGGCCTCGGTCATCACGCGGCCGATGAGATTGCCTTTCGGTGTGATCGACAGGCCGAGAAGCTGCGCCAGCGTCCGTCCGACATCGGCGTTGCTGACCGGCGCGGGATCGACGAAGCCCGCCTTGAAATCGGGTCCGATGGCGGCGATGAAATTCATCGTCTCGGCGCGGTTGAGGCCGCCGTGATAGCCCTGGCCCTGCTGCTGCGGGGCGTCGGCGATCGAGGCGGAGCACATGACCGGTTCGGCGCATCCGGTCGAGATGCTGGCGAAATTGACGACGATCGCCGGCATCGGCGTCACTGCCTTGCCGTCGAGGCCGATCGCGCTCAGCGGCAGCGTGCCGGGAATTTTCCCGAGCCGCCCGTCGACGAAAATCCCGCTGACGTAATCCTGCTTCAAAAGCGCGGCGACGGCGCGCGCGGCGATCTGCTTGTCGTGGCGCGGCAGATAGATCAGATCCGAATTGCCGTTGGTCGCGACGACGAGATCGGGATTGGCGACATCGTCGCCGATAAGGGCGCTGCCGGCGATGGGGTGATGCTCGGCGAGCACGCGGGCATATTTGTCGTTGACGTCATAGAGCGGCAAGCCGAGCGCCGAGGCAAGATCGAGCGCGAGGAAGCCGGGCGGCAGAAGTCCCTGCGGCGTATCGGCGTAATGGCCGCGTGCCGCCGGGCTGGTCTTGCTTTGCTTGCTGACCGTCGAGAATCCATGATCGGCGGCAACCACGATATCGGTCGTGGCGGCGAGGCCGAGTTGGTCGAGCGTCGCGCGCAGCCGGGCCAGATCGTCGTCGGCGTTCTTGATCGCGAGTTTCGAGGTCGGCCCGTTGATGCCGGGTTCGAGCTTGCCGAGACTGTCGCCCTGGTTGTGCTGCGTGCCGTCGGGATCGCGCGACCAGAACACCATCACGAACGGCTTGTTGCGCGATTTCAGCAGCGGCAGCACCACCTTGCTGGCGACGTCGGCAAAGTAATTCTGCTGGATCACGTTGGCGAATTGAGTGCCTGGCGTTTTCATGTCGCCGAGGTCGCTGTTGACGCCACGGCTGGGCGCGGTCAGCGGCAGTTGCGCGGCTGTCATCGCGGTGGTGATTTCGGCTGACAGCGGAATGCCTTTGGCGGTGCCGGTCGCGTCGTCGATCACGATGGTGCCGTTGCCGCTGCGGTCCATGTGATCGAACACCAGCGTCGGCCCCAGTTTGCCGACGAGCGCGGTGCTCAAGCCGGCTTGGCGTGCCGCCTCGACCACTGCGGTTTCGTCGAGCAGGTTGCCGCCCATATGCGCGTCGATATCGCCCAGCACCGCGTCGTTCTCGAGATCGGGCGCCATGCTGTCCGCCGCCGGCGCGACCTTGTAGCCGGTATAGATCTTGTTGCTGAACACGCCGGTGTCGCCGGGCGAATGGCCGGTGGCGAGCGCGGAGGCGTTCGTCATCGTGAAGGTCGGAAAGATCGAATGGCTGTTCTTGAAATTGACGCCCTGGTCGCGGATCGCCGCCATGGTCGGCGCCGTCTCGGGCGTGACGCTCAAGGCGCGCAGCCCGTCGGGCACGAACAGGATCACGTTATGCGGCGTGTCGGCGGCGAAGGCCGCGTCGGTGCCGATGAGGCTGACGACGGCAAGGACGGGCAGCAGCATTCGGTTCATGGTCTTTTCCCCTCGATTTGGGGGGAATCGTAGCAACGCGGCACGTCAGTTTTGTGACAGAAGGCTCGTCAGGCTTCGATCGGCCCGGCGCGGCCGTTCTCGACGACGAAATTGCGCAAGGTCGAGAGGGTGGCGTTCGGGTCGGCGGCGTCGGAGATAACGCGCATCGCCACATTCATGCGCTCGGGCGCGACGTCGACGAGGGCATAGCCGCGTTTGCGGCTGTCGTAGAAATGGACATGCGGGTTGTCGGGCAGCCAGCTCGAATAGGCCTCGAAATTGGAGCCGAACGAGGTGATCGACGTGCCGACGAATTCGGTCGCCACGGTGGGCGAGCGCTGATCGTTGACGTCGAGCTTCAGATCGTTGGCCCAGAAGGCATGATTGTCGCCGCCGATCACCACCGCGTTTCTGACGCGCGCGTCGTGAATGTGCTGCATGAGCCGCGCGCGGCAGGCGGGATAGCCGTTCCAGTCGTCGGTCCAGTAACCGATGGTTCCATCGGGCTGGCGTTCGCGCAGATCGGCCATCAGCACGTCCTGCGCGATCACGTTCCACTTCGCGCGCGAGGCGGCGAGTCCGTCGAACAGCCAGGTCTCCTGCGCCATGCCGAGCATCGAGCGCGCGCCGTCGCGGCGTTCGGGGCAACTCGCATCGGTCTCCGCGTGGCCGCCGCCGTGATTGGGTTTCGCATAACACGCCTGGCTCGATCGGTACTGGCGGCCGTCGAGGACCGAAAACTCGATCAAATCGCCGAACGCGAACCGGTCATAGACCCGCATGGTCGGCCCGTCGGGATGCGACAGGCTCGGCCGCACCGGCATGTGTTCGTAGAACGCGCGATAGGCGGCGGCGCGGCGTTTGAGGAATGTTGCCGGATCGTCGAAGGTTTCCGACAAATCGTCGGCATAGTCGTTCTGAACCTCATGATCGTCCCAGGTCATCAGCGCCGGCACGGTCGCGTGAAGCCGCTGCAAATCCGCGTCGGTGCGATATTGCGCATAACGGTTGCGATAGGTGCGCAGGTCGCTCGCGACCACGCCGTCGCTGTGGCGGCGCACCCCCGGCCGACGGCCGAAATTTTCATAAATGTAATCGCCGAGGAACACGACGATGTCGGGCTGTTCGTCGGTGAGGTGGCGATAGGCGGAAAAATACCCGACCTCGTAATTGGCGCAGGAAACGAAGCCGAAACGCATCCGGGGCAAGGCAGCATTCGCGGCGGGCGCGGTCATGGTTTTGCCGATACTGCTTTGCGCGGACCCCGCGCTAAACCGATACCAATAGGGCCGGCCCGCTGGCAGGCCGCCGATCTCGACATGGACCGACCACGCGTCCTCGGGAAGGGCGAACACCGTGCCGCGACGGCGTATGTCGAGCATCTGGGGATCGGCGGCGATCTCATAGGCGACCGGCACGGCGCCGCCGGTCATCCCGCCGGGCGTTGCCGGATCCGCGCTCAGCGGATCGGGCGCCAGCCTCGTCCATAAGACGAAACCATCGGGCACCGGATCGCCCGAGGCGATGCCGAGGCTGAACGGATTCTGACGCCATTGGGGCCCGGGCGCGACGCAGCCGATGAGCGCAGGCGCCAAACCCGCGCCGATGCTCCAGGCACCGGCGCGCAAAATGCCGCGGCGCGTCAGCAGAATTTTCGGATGTCCCATGCCGGGACTCTAGATAGCAAGCGCCCGTGAAGGAAGCGTGACGCCGCCCTTCATCGGCGGGCTTGTCGATCACGTCTTAGGGATGAACGCGCGGTTCGATCGAAACCGGCAGGGTGGGGCGGTCGATCAGCAGGACGAGCCAGGGGCTTGTGAGGCTCTGCGTCGTCATCTGGTCCGCGCCGGGCTTCTGCTCGTCGGCCTGGACGACGAATTTTCCGTCATGGGCGCTCATCGAGACGATTTTGACGGCATATCCGCCGCTGTTTCGGCGTCCGAGGAAAATCCCGATGCCGGTCTGATGCGCGCTGTCGAAAGGCTTGCCTTCCAGCGCGGGATCGCCGGTCAGTGCCAGCAGCGATCGCCAATCGTCGTTTGTCATCGCCACGATCGTTCGCGGTTCGGTGACGGCGGCATGTTGTCCCGACCACCGGTCGATCTCCTTGCCCAACGATGGCTGGAGAGCGCCGACCGCGATCAGCAAAGCGACGACAGGAATTGTCGCGTGACGCAGGTTCATCGCGATGCTCAGGCGTAGGGCGCGAGTTCTTCGACCGGCACGATCATCCGTCCGATCGGCCACAAGGCGATGCCGGCGAGCTTCACATGCGCCCAGGCAAAGGGAATGCCGATGATCGTCACGGCAAGACACGCGGCGTTGATCAGATGCGCGAGTGCCAGCCACCAGCCGGCGAGCACCAGCCAGATGATGTTGCCGAGAAACCCGAGCGGTCCGGTGCCGATGTCGTCGCGGCCGAGGAAAGCCGCGCGCGATACCGCGCGATGCCCGAAGGGCAGGAACGCATAGAGCGCGATGTTGAAGCCGGCGCGCGCCCAGGGCAGGCCGATGATGGTGATCGCCATCAGGACGGCGGCGACCATCCAGGCGACGGCCATCCACAGCCCGCCGGTGAGCACCCACAACACATTGAGCAGAAATCGCAGCAGGTTCATGGTGCCATAACGGTTGACATGCCGGGGTTATGCCACGTTGCGAGCATGGGGGCCATCCGCTAGAACGCGCGCATGGCTGCATATCAATATATCTACGTCATGAAGGGCCTCGGGAAGACGTATCCCGGCGGCCGTGAAGTTCTCAAGGAAGTCTTTCTCTCGTTCCTGCCCGGCGCCAAGATCGGTGTGCTCGGCCCGAACGGGGCGGGCAAATCGACCCTGATGAAAATCATGGGCGGCATCGACAAATCGTTTGTCGGCGAGGCCTGGTCCGCCGAGGGCGCCACGGTCGGCTATCTGTCGCAGGAGCCCGAACTCGACCCGAAGAAGGATGTCGCGGGCAACGTCACCGAAGGGCTGGGCGAGATCAAGGCCCTGCTCGAACGCTTCGCCGAAGTGAGCGCGAAGTTCGAGGAAGAACTCGACGAAGACGAGATGACCGAGCTGCTTGCCGAGCAGGGCGAGCTGCAGGAAAAAATCGACGCCGCGAACGGCTGGGAGCTCGAGCGCACGGTCGAGATCGCGATGGACGCGCTGCGTTGCCCACCCGGCGATGCCGATGTGACCAAGCTCTCGGGCGGCGAGCGCCGCCGCGTCGCCTTGTGCCGCTTGTTGCTGCAACGCCCCGACCTGCTGCTGCTCGACGAACCGACCAACCATCTCGACGCCGAATCGGTCGCCTGGCTGCAGCGCTTCCTGCGCGATTATCCGGGCACCGTCGTGACCGTCACCCATGACCGCTATTTCCTCGACGAGGTCGCGGGCTGGATCCTCGAAGTCGATCGCGGCCGCGCGATCCCCTACGAAGGCAATTACACCGGCTGGCTTCAGCAAAAGCAGAAGCGGCTGGAACAGGAAGGCAAGCAGGAAGCCGCGCGCGCCCGCACCCTCGAGCAGGAACTGGAATGGGTGCAGGCGAGCCCGCGCGCGCGCCAGGCCAAGAGCAAGGCGCGTTTGCAAGCTTACGAAAACATGGTGCTCGAAAGCCGCGAGAAGGCGCCCGAGACGGCGCAGATCGTGCTGCCGCCCGGCCCGCGCCTCGGCGACGTGGTGATCGAGGCCGAGACTATCTCGAAGGCGTATGGCGAGCGGCTGCTGATCGACAATCTGTCGTTCCGCCTGCCGCCCGGCGGCATCGTCGGCATCATCGGCGCCAATGGCGCCGGCAAGACGACGCTGTTCCGCATGATCACCAACCAGGAAAAACCCGATCAAGGCACGTTCCGCGTCGGCGACACGGTAAAGCTCGGCTATGTCGATCAGTCGCGCGACACGCTCAACCCCGACAAGTCGGTGTTCGAGGAAATCTCGAACGGCAGCGAGGAAGTCGATCTCGGCCGCCGCAAGATGCCGGCGCGCGCCTATTGTTCGCTGTTCAATTTCCGTGGCTCCGACCAACAGAAAAAAGTCGGACAGTTGTCAGGCGGCGAGCGCAACCGCGTGCATCTGGCCAAGATGCTCAAGACCGCGTCGAATGTGATCCTGCTCGACGAACCGACCAACGATCTCGACGTCGACACGTTGCGCGCGCTCGAAGAGGCGCTTCTGCAATTCGCCGGTTGCGCGGTGGTGATCACCCATGATCGCTGGTTCCTCGATCGCATCGCGACGCACATCCTCGCTTTCGAGGGCGACAGCCACGTCGAGTGGTTCGAGGGCAATTACGCCGATTACGAGGTCGACAAAAAACGCCGTCTCGGCGCCGAGGCCGAGCAGCCGCACCGACTGCGTTACAAGCCCCTCACTCGCGCCTAAGATCGCTCGCGCCTAAGACCGCTCGCGCCTAAGGGCTATTTGCTCGCGGAGTCGTTGCCGGCAGAGAGCCGTTCTTTCAGCGCCTTGTTCAATCCCTCGACGGTGCCGCCATTGCGATCGGCCACGGCGGCGATTTCGTCGCGCTGGGTCAGCGCCATGCTGACGCCCTCGACCGACACATCGACGATCTTGAAACCGCCATCGGCTTCCTTGCGGACGTGCCATTCGACCTTGGCCGGCGGCGCGCCGTTGGTGCTGACGAATTGGCTCAGCACCACGGTGTTGGTTTCGCTTTCGGGGCGGCTGCCGGTGACCTGAATCGTCTGGCCGCCGTAATCGCGAAACCGCGCCGAGTAGGTGCGGACGATCCATTCCTCGAACAGTGTGCCGAAGGCCTGTTTGTCGGGATCCGCGGCGCTGTTCCAATAGCGGCCGAGCACGAAGCGCGAGATGCGCGGAATGTCGAAACCGCTTTCCAGCAGCGCCCGGAATTTCGCTTCGCGCGCATCCTGCGGGGCTTGTTTGTCGGCGATCGTGCTGATGGCTTGGGCGACGAGATCCTTGACCAATCCTTGGGGGTCGGCCGCTGCCGCGGCGCGCGCGGGCGAGCCGAACATCAGGGCGATGGCGAAGACGGGCAGGATGAAGGTTAAGCGACGGCGCATGATTGCCTCAGGCCTCTTTCTCTTTGGTCACGCTTAAAAAAACACCATAGGTCGGGCTTAAGGGCCGGACAAGTCTCACCGAATCGCATCCCCGCGCCCGACTCGGGAGGTTTGCAAGATATTTGATTTTCCATATACATAAAGATATGTTTATATCAGGAATTACATGAGATAGAGGATTTTCGATGGAAGGGGTTCTGTCCAGTCTGCGCGCCGTCGCCGAATCGACCCGGCTGCGCCTCCTGCTCCTTTGCGACCGGGGCGAGCTGACGGTGACCGAACTCACCGACATTCTCGGCCAAAGCCAGCCCCGGGTGTCCCGGCACCTGAAGCTGCTCTGCGACGCGGGGCTGCTCGACCGTTTCCGCGAAGGCACCTGGGTTTTCTACCGGCTGGCCGAACGCGGGCGCAGCGCCGCGCTGGCGAAACAGATTTGCGCCGCCGTGCCCGAGGACGATCCGACCGTGAAGCTCGACCTCGCGCGGCTCGACACGGTGAAGCGTCAGCGCGCCGACGCCGCGAACGCCTATTTCCGGGCCAATGCCGAAAGCTGGGATCAGTTGCGCTCGCTTCATGTCGATGAGGGCGAGGTCGAGGCGGCGGTGGTCGAGGCCTTGGCGGGCCGCAAGGTGCGCGATGTGCTCGATCTCGGCACCGGCACCGGTCGCATTCTCGAAATCCTCAGCCCGCACGTCGATCATGCGGTGGGCATCGACATCTCGCGCGAAATGCTGGCGGTGGCGCGCGTCAATCTCGAACGCGCGGGCTTGCGCAACTGCACGATCCGCCAGGGCGACATCTATCAATTGCCGCTCTCGGGCGAGGCGTTCGACGCCGCGATCTTTCATCAGGTGCTGCATTACGCCGACCGCCCGTCGCTCGCGGTTGCCGAAGCGGCGCGGATGTTGCGGCCGCAAGGTCGTCTGGTGATCGTCGACTTCGCGCCGCATGCGTTCGAGTTCATGCGCGCCGAGCACGCCCATCGCCACATGGGCTTCGCCGATGCCGAGATCGTGCAATGGTGCCGCGAGGCGGGGCTGGTGCCCGAGCCGGTGCGGCATCTGTTGGGATTGCCGCTGACAGTGTCGGTATGGGTTGCCTGGCGTCCCGACGCGACGCCGGCGGCCGATCCGGGTTTCCTGCGTAACGCAGCGTCGTGATCGCGTGTCGCTGAAAATTTCGTTCGAGTTCTTTCCGCCCAAGACCGTGGAAGCCGAGGCCGGGTTGTGGCGCGCGGTCGCGGCGCTGGCGCCGCTCGGTCCGCGTTTCGTCTCGGTTACCTACGGCGCGGGCGGTTCGACCCGCGAACGCACCCACGCGACGGTCGAACGCATGCGGCGCGAAACGATGCTCGAACCCGCCGCGCACCTCACTTGTGTCGGCGCCAGCCGCGCCGATATCGACGACGTCGCGCGGCGCTATTGGCAGGCCGGTATCCGGCATGTCGTCGCCCTGCGCGGCGATCCGCCGGCCGGCGCCGGTTCCTATCAGCCGCATCCCGATGGCTATGCGGGCGCTGCCGACCTCGTTGCCGGCTTGGCGCGCATCGCCGATTTCGAGTTGAGCGTCGGCGCCTATCCCGAGACGCATCCCGAGGCGGCCAGCGCCGAGGCCGATCTCGCGCATCTCAAGAAAAAGCTGGATGCCGGCGCGACGCGCGCGATCACCCAGTTCTTTTTTGATCCTGCGCATTACCTGCGCTTTCGCGACCGCGCGCGGGCGGCCGGCATCACCGCGCCCATCGTGCCGGGCATTCTGCCGATCGCGAATTTCACTCAAGTAAAGCGCTTCGCCGCGCAATGCGGCGCGTCGATCCCGGCAGCGATGGAGCAGCGCTTCGCCGGTTTCGGCGACGACCCCGCCATCGGCGCCGACCTCGCCGCCGAATTGTGCCTCGCGCTCAAGGCCGAAGGCATCGACGAATTTCATTTTTACACGCTCAATCGGGCCGAGCTGGTGGCCGCGATCTGCCAACGCATTCAAGTGACATGACGCATATCCTCGATTTCCTCGCCGACCGTGTACTCCTCTGTGACGGTGCCACCGGCACGCGGGTTCAGGCGATGCCTTTGCGCCTCGACGAGGATTATTGCGGGCATGAGAACTGCCCCGAGATCCTGAACGAGAGCCGCCCCGATCTTGTTCTCGATATTCATCGCGGTTACCTGAAAGCCGGATCCGACGCGATCCAGACCAACAGTTTCGGCGGCTCGCCGCTGACGCTCGGCGAGTTCGGCATCGCCGACCGCGCTTACGACCTCAACAAACGCGCCGCCGAACTGGCGCGCGAGGCCGTGGCCGAATTCAAAAGCGACGCACGCCCGCGTTTCGTGATCGGCGCGGTGGGGCCGGGCACGCGACTGCCGTCGCTCGGCCATATCGGTTACGACGCGCTCGAAGAGGCGCTCGTCATTCAATGTCGCGGCCTGATCGACGGCGGCGCCGACGCGATCCTGATCGAGACCTGCCAGGACACGCTGCAGGTCAAGGCGGCGGTCAACGCCGCCAAGCGTGCGCGTACCGAATTGCGCGGCGACCAGCCGATCTTCGTGCAGCTGACGGTCGAGACCACCGGCACCATGCTGGTCGGCGCCGACATCGCCGCGGCCGCCACCGTGGTCGATGCGCTCGACGTGCCGCTGATCGGCATCAATTGCGCGACCGGCCCGCAGGAAATGGCCGAGCACGTCAAATGGCTGGCGCAATCCTGGTCCGGCAAGATCTCGGTCCAGCCCAATGCCGGCTTGCCCGAACTGCATCACGGCCACGCGCATTACCCGCTGTCGCCGCGCGAACTGGCGCAATGGCAGGAGCGTTTTGTGACGGAGGATGGCGTCGCGCTGATCGGCGGATGTTGCGGCACCGATGTCGAGCATATCGCGGCGCTCGACGCGATGCTGCGCCGGCTTGCCGTCGACGGCAAACGGCCGACGCCCAAGAACCGCACCAGCGTCTGGGTCCCGGCCTGTGCGTCGCTCTATACGCAGACGCCGTTCCGCCAGGAGAACGCCTATCTCTCGGTCGGCGAACGCTGCAATGCCAACGGCTCGAAGCGGTTTCGCGAGGCGCAGGAAAAAGGCGATTGGGATACCTGCATCGAAATGGGGCGCGAGCAATTGAAAGAAGGCTCGCACGCGATCGATGTCTGCACCGCCTTCGTCGGCCGCAATGAGATCGCCGAAATGAACGAGGTGGTGAGCCGGATGCGCGGCGCGGTCGCGGCACCGCTCGTCATCGACAGCACCGAATTACCCGTGCTCGATGCGGCGCTGAAACTTTACGGCGGCAAGCCGGTCCTGAACTCGATCAATTTCGAGGACGGCGAAACGGCGGCGGCTCAGCGCCTGGAACTGGCGCGGCGGTTCGGCGCCGCCGTGATCGCGCTGACCATCGACGAGCAGGGGATGGCCAAGGATGTTGGGCGCAAGCTCGAGATCGCGCGGCGCCTGCGCGATTTCGCCTGCGGCAAATATGGGTTGAAGGAATCCGACCTCATCATCGATCCGCTGACCTTCACCATCTGCACCGGCAGCGAAAGCGACCGCCGCCTCGGCATCGAAACCCTCGACGCGATCGAGGCGATCGCGGCTGACATGCCGGAATGCCAGATCATGCTGGGGCTTTCCAACATCTCGTTCGGGCTCAATCCGCCGGCCCGCGCGGTCCTCAACTCGGTCTATCTCGATCACGCGCTGAAGCGCGGCCTGACGGCGGCGATCCTCCACGTCTCGAAGATCGCGCCGCTGCACGCGATCCCCGAGGCCGAACGGGTCGCCGCCGAAAACCTGGTCTTCGACCGCCGCGCCGGCGGCGGCGAACCGCTGCAGGATTTCATGGCGCTCTTCGCTGATCGCAAGACGAGCGCGGCGGTGAAGAAGGAGCGACCGGCCGATCTCGGCAAGCGCCTGTCGCAACGCATCGTCGACGGCGACCGCAACGGGCTCGACGACGATCTGCGGCTGGCGCTCGAAAAACACGAGGCGCTGACCATCATCAACACCTTCCTGCTCGACGGCATGAAGGTGGTCGGCGAATTGTTCGGCGCGGGGCGGATGCAATTGCCCTTCGTGCTGCAATCGGCCGAAACCATGAAAGCGGCGGTGGCCCAGCTCGAACCTTTCATGGAAAAGAAGGAAGGCAGCCAGCGCGGCACCATGGTGCTCGCGACCGTCAAAGGCGACGTCCACGACATCGGCAAAAACCTCGTCGACATCATTCTCACCAATAACGGCTACAAGGTCGTCAATCTCGGCATCAAGCAGCCGCTGGCCGCGATCATGGAAGCCGCCGTGCGCGAAAAGGCCGACGCCATCGGCATGTCGGGCCTGCTCGTCAAATCGACCGTGGTGATGCGCGAGAACCTCGAAGAGATGACGCGCCAAGGCTTGAGCCTGCCCGTGGTCTTGGGCGGCGCGGCACTGACCCGGCGTTATGTCGAGGACGACTGCCGCAAGGCCTATGGCGGCGGCCGGGTCGCCTATGCGGGCGATGCTTTCGACGGTCTGCACCTGATGGAAAAGATCGCGACCGGCAAGTTCGACGAGCATATCGCCGCGACCGCTGCCGCCAATGAAAGCCGCCCGGTCAACACGCGGCGCACGCTGGGTGTCGCCGCTGATGCGAAGCCGTTGCGCCCTGTCGATGTCGAGGAAATCCGCCTGCGCCGCGCCGAACTCAATCGCGACCTCGGCGTGCCCGAGCCGCCTTTCTGGGGGCCGCGCCTGATCGAGCATGTGCCGGTCAAGGCGCTGGTGCCCTATCTCAACGAGCGGATGCTCTATCAATTCCAGTGGGGCTTTCGCAAAGACGGGCGCACGCTCGCCGGTTTCATGGAATGGGCGCATACCGAATTGCGCCCGATTTTGAAACGCATGCTCGACCTGGTCGAGGCGGATGAAATCCTGAAGCCGCAGGCGGCTTACGGGTTCTGGAAATGCGCGGCGCAAGGCAACGACGTGATCCTCTTCGACGAGGACGGCACTACCGAGGTCGCGCGCTTCACCCTGCCGCGCCAGAACCGCGACGGCGGATTGTGCATCGCCGACTTCTTGCGCGATGTCGGCGACAACCGCCGCGACGTGATCGGGCTGCAGCTCGTCACCATGGGCGGCCGCGCCTCCGACGTGGCCCGCCAATGGTTCGCCGAGAACCGCTATCAGGATTATCTCTATCTCCACGGGCTTTCGGTCGAGATGGCCGAGGCGCTCGCCGAATACATCCACAAACGCATCCGCGCCGAACTGGGCTTCGCGCCCGAGGAGCCGCGCGACATGACGGCGATGCTGCAACAATCCTATCGCGGCAGCCGCTATTCCTTCGGCTATCCCGCCTGTCCCAACCTCGGCGACCAGCGGCAACTTCTGGCGCTGCTGCGCGCCGAGGAAATCGGCGTGTCGCTGTCGGACGAAGATCAACTCGAACCCGAACAATCGACCTCGGCGATCGTCATCACCCACCCGCAGGCGAAATACTTCTCGGTGTAGTGCGCGTCCGATCCCGCGGCGCTACGATCCCGCCGGAAGCGCGGCTGCCGCTCGGGCAGATCGCGACGTTTTCGGGGGGAAGATGATGGCGGGTTTCTGTCGGATCGGCCTGTTCATGCTCGCGGGGCTCATCATTGCCACCGCGTCGCAGGCCGAGCCGCTGAAGATCGGTATTCTCAAAGTGGGCGGATCGGGGCCGGTCTATCTCGCCCAGGATCGCGGCTATTTTGCCGCCGAGGGTCTCGAGACGACTCTGGTCAGCTTTGGTGGCGGCGAGGCCGTCTCGGTCGCCGTGGTATCGGGCGACGTCGATATCGCCGCGACGGGATTAACGGCGAGCCTCTATAACCTCGCCAATGGCGGCCAGATTCGCGTGGTCGCCGGGATGCACCGCGAAGCGCCCGGCTTCAAGATGCAAGGCTATTTCGCGTCGAAGCGCGCCTATGACGCCGGGCTCAAATCGCTCAAGGACCTGCCGGGCCATTCCATCGCGCTGACCACGATCGGCTCGACGACGCATTACGCGGTCGGCATGCTGGCGATGAAATATGGATTCCCGCTCAGCAGCGTGCGGATCCTCCCGCTGCAATCGATGACCAACAGCACGGCGGCGGTGATCGGCGGCCAGGCGGATGCCGGGATCATTCCCGGCACCTTGAGCGCGGAACTGGCGCGCGGCGGCGCGGTCAATCTCGGCTGGGTCGGCGACGAGACGCCGTGGCAGATCGGCTCGGTGTTCGTCACGACCAAGACCGCCAATGGCCGCGGCGACATGATCAAAGGCTTCCTGCGCGCGCTGACGCTGGGCGCGCGCGACTATCGCGCGGCGTTCGTCAACGCGAAAGAAGAGCGCGAGGACAGTCCCTCGGCGCCGGCGGCGCTCGCGGTCTTGTCCAAATATATCGGTGCGCCGGCCGCTGATCTCGACCCGCAGCTGCCCTGGGTCGATCCGAAACTCCGCATCGACACCAAGGACGTCACCCGCCAGATCGACTGGTACAAATCGCAGGGCATGGTGAAAGGCGACATCACCGCCGACAAGCTCATCGACATGCGCTATGCGATCCGGCTCTCGAACAACCCGTAAAAGGTCCGCACGATGGAATCGGAAAGCGATCTGAGAGAACAGCTTGCCACCTGCGCCCGCATCTTCACGATGCAGGGCATGCTCGGGCTGCACGGTCATGTCAGCGTCTATCAGCCCGAGACGAAGCGGGTGCTGATCACGCCGGGTGCCGGTTCTGACAAGGCCAATCTGCGCGATGCCGACATGGTCGCCGCCGACCTCGACGGCAAGCCGTTTGACGGCAAAGGCCGTCCGCCCCTCGAATGGCCGATTCACATGAAACTGCACGCGGCCCGCGCGGACGCGATCGCCGTCGCCCATCTGCATCCGCCTTACGGAACCCTGTTTGCGATCGCGAAGCGCGAATACAAGCCGGTCACCCTTCACAGCGGTATCTTCGCCAAAGGCGTTTCGATCTATACCGAGCCGCATTTGATCACGACGCCGGAGCGCGGCGAGAAACTGCAGAAAGTGATCGGCGACCGGCGCGCGGCCTTCATGCGCGGCCATGGCATCACCGTCGTCGCGCGCGATCTGAAGGAACTTCTCCACTCGACACTCGTGCTGGAAAACGACGCGCTCAAGACGCTGCAGGCCGCGACATTGGGCGAGGTCGGCACGTTCAGCGCCGAAGA
The DNA here is from genome assembly GCA_903828515.1 of uncultured Rhodospirillales bacterium. Classification (GTDB taxonomy): domain Bacteria; phylum Pseudomonadota; class Alphaproteobacteria; order ATCC43930; family CGMCC-115725; genus CAIKMD01. The sequence continues at coordinate 585,002 of CAIKMD010000007.1, forward strand.
GACGAGCGCGTTGGAGAAAAGCATCAATATCGAGATGGTCGCGCCGCGGACCTGGATCTATTTCTCGACGCTGGAGGCGCGCTGGGACCGCCAGCCGGCTTCGGGCAAAAGCGAGCTGTTTCCCTGACCTAGGATCGCCTGATCCCGATCTTGCGGCCGAGTTGCGGCGGCGCTGGCAACAGCCGGCTCGCGGCCACGCGCGCTTCCACCTGGGCATGGATCGCATCCGGCATCGGCGCCGCGCGCGGGCCAGCGAGATCGACGTGCAGGCCCATCACTTCCATCGTTGCCGAGACTTCGCCGGTCGCTGCTTTGGTCATCGTGTGAAAGAGATGCAGGCGCTTGGCGTCGGCGTCGACCACGCTCGTTTCGATCGCGAAGGCCTCGCCCACGTGGAGTTCGCGCTCGTAGGTGACGTGCGCCTCGAGCGCGAAGATCGAATGGTTGGTCGCGCGGCGATAGGTGTCGTCGATGCCGATGCGGGTGAAGAGAAGATCGGCGGCGCGGTCGAAGGCGAGGACGTAATAGGCCACGTTCATATGGCCGTTGTAATCGATCCAGTCGGGCGCAACCTCGGCGCGATAAGGTTCATCCGGCAACAATGTCATGGCTTCGTCCCTCCGCTGGCGCGCGGATCATAGCGCGTCGAGGCGCACGGGCGAGAATCGGGCCTAATCCGGCGCGATTTCGCGTCGATGCGCTGCCCCACTTCGCCACACGTGTTACCGACTCCTTAAGCAATCGACGGTAGAAAGAAGCCGGCCCGCGAAACGACGGGCATCGGGGGATCGGACACATGACGGATTCGGCGCAAAGCCAGTCGGTGAAATTGGCGGAAGCGGCCTGCAAGGCGATGGCGATGCAAGGCATTCCGCCGACGCCGCAGAATTACGCGGTCTGGTATGCCTATGCCGCCGGCACGATGCCGAAGCTCACCGCGCAGATCGACGAACTCGCCGCGCGTCAGCAAGCCTTCACCGCCGAGATCAGCGCCGAGCTCTACAAGGCCCATTTCGGCGGCGGCGTCGAATCGGTCGAGGTGCTGGAAACCGGTACGCGCCTCCATTCGGTCATCGATCAGGTGCGGCGCTATCTCGACGATCATGCCGGCACGGTCGGTGATTTCGAGAACACGCTCGACACATTCTCCACCGCGATCGGCGGCTCGCAGCCGGCGGAGAAGGTGCGCGCGCTGATCGCCGACCTGATCCGCGAAACCCAGTTGATGGCCGAGCGCAATTACACCCTCGAGGGCCGGTTGGGGACGATCGCCAGCGAGGTCACCGAGTTGCGGGAAAACCTTCAGGTCGTGCAGCGCGAGGCGCTCACCGACGGGCTGACCGGAATCCCGAACCGCAAATTTTTCGACACGCGTCTCGCCGAGGCCGCCCGCGAGGCGATGCGCGACGGCGAGGCGATGAGTCTTCTTTTGGGCGACATCGATTTTTTCAAGCGCTTCAACGACAGTTTCGGCCACCAGATCGGCGATCAGGTGTTGAAGCTGGTCGCGCGCACGCTCAGCGATTCGGTCAAGGGTCGCGATACGCCCGCGCGTTTCGGCGGCGAGGAATTCGCGATCATCCTGCCGCGCACCAATCTGAAACAGGCCACAATCGTCGCTGACCAGATCCGCGCCGCGGTGATGCGGCGGAAATTCGTCGGCAAGGATTCGCGCGACGATTACGGCAGCGTGACGATTTCCTTCGGCGTGGCGCAGTATCGCGCGAACGAGTCCCTGACCGATCTGATCGGCCGTGCCGACGGCGCGCTCTATCACGCCAAGCACGAAGGCCGCAATCGCGTCTCGACCGAGTTGAACGCACCCGCCGAGACCGCCAAAGCCTCTTAAGGTCCCGGCACCGCACCGCCGGGAAGCCACGACACCCAACCCGTCCCGACCAGCCAGATCATCGCGAAGAGCATCGAGATCAGCGTATAGGGCACGCTGGCGCGGGCATATTCCGTGAAGGTGAGGCGAACGCCGAGCGCCTCGGCCCGCTCGATCGCGATTAGGGTGGCGAGCGAACCCAGCAGGGTGAGATTGGCCGCCAACGAGTTCATGACGGCGATGGCATAAAGCGGTCCGTGCGGCGGGTTGGGCCAGATCTGCAGGAGCAGAATGGTCGCCGGCGTATTGCCGATCGTGTTGCTCATGAGGAGACTCATCGGCGCGAGCACCAGCATGTTGTCGGGCATCATGCCGCGCTCCTGCAGCCAGGACACGATGCTGAAGGGGATGCCGCTATCGGCGAGCGAACCCGATACCGCGAACAGGCAGACGAACAGCAACAGCAGCGGCCAGTCGACCGCGGAGATCATGATGCGGTTGGTGAAACGTCGGTTGGTGAGCAGCGCCGCCGCGATCAGCAGCCCGCCGAGTTCGCGCGGCAACGGCGTCGCGAAGAGCATGAGCAGCAGGACCATGCCGGCGAGACCCTTCCAGGTCTGGGCCCGGTCATGCGGATGACGCGGCACCTCGGCGATGCCGCCCTCCGGCACCGGCGCCTCGAACCGATCGCGCCACAGGAACCAGGTCACCGCGAAGACCGAGCCGAGTCCCAGCAACGCCGGCACGAGTCCGGCCTGCAGGAACAGGCGGAAGCTCAGTTCGCCCAACTGGCCGATCAGGATGTTGGGCGGACTGCCGATCAGGGTCGCGGCCGAACCGGCATTGGCGGCGCCGCCCAGCGCGATCACATAGGGCCGTGGGTCGAGCGCGCGGGCCTGGGCGCCGACGATGATGAGCGGCGCCATCGTCAGGACCACGAGTTCGTTGGCGAGCAGCGCCGAGAGGCCGCCGCCGACCACGACGGTCAGCGCGAGCAGCATGGTGGGACTGTCGGCCCGTCGCATGATCCATTCGACCGCCAGTTCGAAGAACCCGGCCGAGGCGAATTGCGCCGAGATGATCATCAGCGCGAACAGCAAGACGAGGGTCGAGACGTCGATATTGGCGCCGAGCTGATCGAGCGTGACCGTCTGCGTCGTCAGCAGGACGATCACCCCGAGCAGGGCGATGCCGGTCCGGTCGATCTGCAGATGCGGCAGCCGTCCTGCTGCCATCCCGAGATAGGTGCAGAGGAAGACCAGAATGATGATGACGGTATGCATGGTCCGGCGCGGAAGCTGACTTCCATCATATGGGGTTTCGCGGGCGAACGCGCGGGGGATTTGAGCGCAAGGACGTCGTTCGCCTGGGATTTTTGCGCCGGATGCTCTATAGCGGGACGATGTCCGAACCCCTGAGCGCGCCGCTCGAATCAGGCTCAAGCGTGGCCGCGCCGGCCTTTTACGCGGCCGGGCTCAACGACGCCCAGCGTCTCGCCGTCGAGACGGTGGATGGGCCGGTCCTGGTCCTGGCCGGCGCCGGCACCGGCAAGACGCGCGTGCTGACGACGCGGCTCGCCCATATCCTCGCGACTCGCCGTGCCTGGCCGTCGCAGCTCCTCGCCGTCACCTTCACCAACCGGGCCGCGACCGAGATGCGCGAGCGGCTGGAGCGCCAGATCGGCGAACGCGCCGAGGGGCTCTGGCTCGGGACGTTCCATGCCATCGCCGCGCGCATCCTGCGCCGCCATCCCGAAGCGGTCGGCCTGAAGCCCAATTTCACCATCCTCGACGCCGACGACCAGTTGCGGCTGGTCAAGCAGATCCTGGCCGCCGAGAACATCGACGACAAACGCTGGCCGGCGCGCACCGTGCTGGGCGCGATGGAGCGCTGGAAGGATCGCGGCCTGGTGCCCGACAAGGTGCCCGAGGCCGAGCGCGGCGAGATCGCCAATGGCCGGCTGATCGAGCTTTATCGGCTCTATCAGGAACGGCTGCGCGCGCTCAACGCCGCCGATTTCGGCGACCTGCTGCTGCACGGCCTGACGATTTTCGCGACGCGGCCGGAAATCCTCGCCGATTACCAGCAGCGGTTTAAGTACATCCTGGTCGACGAATATCAGGACACCAATGTCGCGCAATATCTCTGGCTGCGGCTGCTGGCGCAAAAGCACCGCAATCTGTGCTGCGTCGGCGACGACGACCAGTCGATCTATTCCTGGCGCGGCGCCGAGATCGGCAACATCCTGCGTTTCGAAAAGGATTTCCCCGGCGCCGCGATCATCCGCCTCGAACAGAATTACCGTTCGACGCCACATATTCTGGCCGCGGCCTCGGCGCTGATCGCCCAGAACGAAGGCCGGCTCGGCAAGACGCTATGGACCCAATCCAACGAGGGCGACCGCGTCGTCTTGCGCGGGGTCTGGGACGGCGAGGAAGAGGCGCGCTGGGTCGGCGACGAGATCGAGGCGATGCACGCCAAGGGCGGCAAGCTCTCCGAGGTCGCGATCCTGGTCCGCGCCGGGTTCCAGACCCGCGAATTCGAGGAACGCTTTCTCACCCTCGGCCTGCCCTATCGCGTGATCGGCGGCCTGCGCTTTTACGAGCGCCAGGAAATTCGCGACGCGCTCGCCTATCTGCGCCTCGTTCATCAGCCGGCCGACGATCTCGCTTTCGAGCGCATCGTCAACCTGCCGCGCCGGGGCATCGGCGACACGACCATGCAGACTCTCCACACGCTGGCGCGCGCGCGGGCGATGCCGTTGAACGAGGCGGCGCAGGACGTGATCACCACCGACGAACTGAAGCCGGCGGCGCGCCGGGCGCTCGGCAGTTTCATCAACGACGTCGCGCGCTGGCGCGGGCTCGCCGATACGCTGCCGCATCCCGAACTGGCGGCGCAGATCCTCGACGAGTCGGGCTATACCGCGATGTGGCAGGCCGACAAATCGCCCGACGCGCCGGGCCGGCTCGAGAATTTGAAGGAACTGGTCGCGGCGATGGCCGAGTTCGAGAACCTCGCCGGGTTCCTCGAACATGTCAGCTTGGTCATGGAAAACGCCGCTGATAATTCGAGCGACATGGTCAATCTGATGACGCTGCACGGCGCCAAGGGGCTGGAATTCGACACCGTGTTCCTGCCCGGCTGGGAGGAGGGTCTGTTCCCGCACCAGCGCGCGATGGATGAAAGCGGCTTGAAGGGGCTTGAGGAAGAGCGTCGCCTTGCCTATGTCGGCCTGACGCGCGCGCGCCGGCACGCCTCGGTGTCCTATGCCGCCAATCGCCGCATCCACGGCCAGTGGCAGGCCGCGATGCCGTCGCGCTTCGTCGGTGAATTGCCGCAAGACCATATCGATTCGATCGCCGAGCCGGGTCTCTATCCGCGCGCCGGCAAGCTGGAAGAAGCCTGGTCGTCGGGACCGAGTTTTTACGGCAAGCGGGCGACCGCGCCGTTGCTCGCGCCGGTGGCCGCCACGACCACGCCGGGCGGCTTCAATCGCGGCGACCGGATCTTCCACCAGAAATTCGGTTATGGCACGGTGCGCTCGGTCGAGGGCGCCAAGCTCGCGATCACCTTCGAAAAGGCCGGCGACAAAATGGTGATGGACAGCTTTGTCGAAAAAGCCTGAACGCCGGCGCAGCACCGCTTTCAGCGGATTATGGCGGGTCGCGGCCACGGCGCCCGATGCGGAGTCGGCTGCCGCCATCGCCGATGCGTTTGACGAACTCGGTGCGGTCAGCGCCTTCGAGGACAAACCCGGCGGCTCGTGGCGCGTCGAAGGCTTGAGTGCCGAGACCCCCGATCGTGGCGGCATCGCCGGGCGCCTGGCGCTGGCGTGGCTAAACCTTGCCGGTCCGCCGCCCGAATTGCTGTGGGAACGCGTGCCGCAAGAGGATTGGCTCGTCAACAACCAGGCGAGTTTTCCGCCCCTCGTCATCGGCCGCTATTTCATTTACGGCTCGCATCATGCCGGCGGCGTGCCGCCCGGTCGCATCGGTTTGCTGATCGATGCGGCGACCGCGTTCGGCACCGGCGAGCACGCGACGACGCGGGGTTGTCTTCTCGCGCTCGACGCGGTCACGCGCCAGATGCGCCCGGCCAAAATTCTCGACATGGGCACCGGCACCGGCGTGCTGGCGATCGCGGCGGCTAAGACCCGCCATCGCCGCGTCGTCGCGCGCGACATCGATGCCGAGGCCGCGCGGGTTGCCGGGCATAACGCGCGGCGCAACGGCGTGGCGTCCTTGGTCGCGACGGGACGCAGCGCCGGCTATGCCAACCGCGCGGTGATCAGCCGCCGCCCTTACGACCTCATCCTCGCCAACATTCTTGCGCGGCCGCTGACGCGAATGGCGCGCGATCTCGGCGCGGCCCTGGCGCCCGGCGGCATTGCGATTCTCTCGGGCCTGCTGACCTGGCAGGAAAAAGACGTGCTCGCGGCGCATCGCCTGCAAGGCTTGACGCTGCGTCAACGGATCGTCATCGATGGCTGGTGCACGCTGGTTCTCGCGCGCGGCCGTTTTCGTCCCTTTCGCTCGAACAACAACAAGCGCGTGACTCCATGAGCATGATCCAGGCCATCATCATCGCGATCCTGCAGGGCGTGACCGAACTCTTTCCGGTGTCGAGTCTCGGGCATGCGGTCGTGCTGCCGCGACTGTTCGGCTGGAGCATCGATCAGTCCGCGCCCGATTTTCTGCCGTTTCTCGTCGTGCTGCATCTCGGCACGGCGGCGGCGCTGCTGATTTACTTCTGGCGCGATTGGCTCGGGCTTGGGCTCGCCTTCATCGGCCTGGGGCCCAGCGAGGAACGGCGCGCGCAATGGCGGCTCTTGTGGATGATCATCGTGGCGACAATTCCGGCGGCGATCCTCGGCCTCGTTCTCGAGAAACTGTTCAAGAGCCTGTTCGGCGTACCCTCGATCGCCGCGTTCTTTCTCATCGTCAACGGCGGCATCCTCTTTTTCGGCGAGCGCCTGCGGCGGCGCGCCGGCGACAAGACGATCGCCCAGATGACCTGGCTCAGCGCGCTGATCATCGGGACGGCGCAGGCCTTCGCGCTGATCCCCGGCATCTCGCGCTCGGGTTCCACGATGGTGAGCGGCCTCGTGCTCGGCATGCATCACAAGGACGCGGCGCATTTTTCGTTCCTGATCGCGACGCCGGTCATTCTCGGCGCCGGCATCCTCGAAGTGCCGCATCTGCTCCATGCGGGCTCGGCGGGAATCGGCAACGTCGCCTGGATCGCGGGCGGCGTCGCGGGGATCACCGCTTATGCCAGCACGGCTTTCCTCATGCGCTATTTCGGGCGCCACGATTTTCAGGCGCTGGACCCGTTCGCCTATTACTGCGCGGCGTTCGGCGCGGCGTCGCTCGGGTTTTTGATCCTGCTCGGCTGAACGATCAGACGACGTGGTCGGGAACGAGCACGCAGGGGTGCTCGGGATCGCCGGTTTCGACCTGGATTGTGGCGTGGCCGATGCCGAAGCGCGCTTCGAGGTCGTCCGAGATCCGCGCCAGCATGGCATCGCCCGGATGCCCGCCCGGCATGACGAGGTGGCTGGTCAACGCCGTGCTCGTCGTGCTCATCGGCCAGATATGCAGATCATGGACGGCGGTGACGCCCGGAATGGCGGCCAGATGATTGCGCACGGTTTCGGGATCGATGCTCGGCGGCACCGCTTGCAGCGCCATGCCGAGCGACTGCCGCAAGAGCCGCCAGGTGCCGATCACGATGACGAGCGAGATGACAAGGCTGACGGCGGGATCGAGCCACAGCCAGTTGGTGCCGAGGATGAGCGCGCCCGATGCCACCACGCCGACGCTCACCGCGACGTCGCCCAGCATGTGGATGAACGCGCTGCGGACATTGAGGTCGTGCTGGTGACCGTGGCCGCCGAGCATCCAGGCGGAAATACCGTTGATGACGATCCCCGCACCGGCGACCACGATCATGGTCATGCCGGCGACAGGTTCCGGTGCGGTGAGCCGATGAATCGCTTCGACCGCGATGCCGCCGACGGCGATCAGCAGGATGAGCGCATTGAGGAGCGCCGCGAGGATCGACGAGCCGCGTAGGCCGTAGGTATAGCGCGCGGTCGGCAAGCGCCGGCCGAGCACGCTCGCGGTCCACGCGGCGACGAGGCCGATGACGTCGCTGAAATTGTGGCCGGCATCGGCGAGCAACGCCATCGAGTGGCCGAGGATGCCGAACGCGCCTTCGACGATGACGAAGCCGACATTGAGCGCGGTCGCGATCGCGAAGATCGCGCCGAGCGAGCCGGAATCGACATTGGGGTGGTGATGGTCGTGGTGATGATGATCACGTTGCTCATGACCATGATGGGCATGGTCATGAGCGTGATGTCCGTGATCGTGGACCCCGTGTTGTTCAGCAGGGGGAATCGGCACCATATCCACAGTCTGTGCCGAATCGCCGCCAAAAGCGAGGGTGGCGGCCCCGATTTTAGGGTCGAATTTAGGCGGCGCGGCGGTTGTCGTTGCCGACGAGGCCGGTGGCCTGGGCGCGGGCGGCGTCATGGATGTCCCGGGCGAACAGATAGGGAATGTCCGAGCGCGTGATGCCGATATCGGCCAGCGAGCGGTCGTCGAGGGAGTTCAATTCCTCATAGGCGACCTGGGTCCGGCGCCAGTTGAGGTAAGCCGCTTTGGCATAGTGCGCTGTAGAAAGGAAAAAATCGAACATGGGAACAACTCCTTTAGGAAACGGACGAAGCGCTGATATTGCGTTGCACAATAGGTAAGCCTTATTGCCAGAATATTGAGGGGGAAAGACTGTTCATCAGCCATGCTTAGACCGCATGGCACATTCATAAATGCGAAAGAGATCTTGATAATGAGGTATGGCTAACGCATATATACGCCGATGAACGGTAAAAGCGTTCTTTAGGGCAGGGCAGGTCGCGATTCCTGAATTTTACGAAACAAAGCCAATTTTTGGGCGGCCGGAATTTCTTTGCGGAGCCCCGGCGTTCTGCCAAGCTTTGCGCCATCGGAGGACGTGATGGATGAAGGTCGGAAGCTGCGTCGCGGCGATACCGCTGAGCGTTTGGCCCAACTCCGCGCGGAGCTGAAGCGCCGGGGCCTCGACGGCTTCCTGGTGCCGCGCACCGACGAATATCAGGGCGAGTACGTTCCGGCCTCGGCGCAACGCTTGGCCTGGCTGACCGGTTTTACCGGCTCGGCCGGCCTCGCCGTGGTGTTGTCCGACGCCGCCGCGATCTTCGTCGACGGGCGCTACACGCTCCAAGCCGCGACCGAGGTCGACGGCGCCCTGTTTCAGCATCGCCATATCAGCGACGAGCCGGCATCCGAGTGGATCGCGACATCGCTCAAGGTCGGCGCGACACTGGGCTATGATTCCCGCCTGCACACGCTGGGCGAGGTCGATCGCTATCGCGCCGCTGCCGAAAAGGCGGGCGGCAAGCTGGCCGCGCTCGACGACAATCCGATCGATTCGGTGTGGACGGATCGTCCCGCGCCGCCGCTCGAACCGGTGGTGCCGCAGGAAATGCGCTTCGCCGGCGAAAGCGCCGCTGATAAGCGTAAACGGATCGCGGCGTCACTCGCCACGGGCGTCGAGGCCGCGGTGCTGACCGCGCCCGACTCGATCGCCTGGCTCCTGAACATTCGCGGCGGCGACGTGCCGCATACGCCGTTGCCGCTGAGCTTTGCCGTGCTCCATCGCGATGCCTCGGTCGATCTGTTCATCGATCGCCGCAAGCTCACGCCCGGTTTGGACGCTCATCTCGGGCCGTCGGTGCGGATCGCCGATCCGGCATCGTTCGGCGCGTTTCTCGAAAATCTCGCGGCGTCGGGCAAGCGGGTGCAGGCCGATCCCGGCAGTGCTGCTGCCTGGGTGTTCGATCGCTTGGGCGATGCGGTGCAGCGCGCGCCCGATCCCTGCGCCTTGCCGAAAGCTTGCAAAAATACGGTCGAACTCGACGGCACGCGCGCGGCGCATCGCCGCGACGGCGCGGCGCTGACGCGGTTCCTCGCCTGGCTCGCGCGCAACGCTGGTGCGGGAACCTTGCGCGAGATCGCGGTCTCCGACCGGCTCGAGGAATTTCGCCGCACCGGCGATTTCTTCCGCGACCTCAGCTTCCCGACGATTTCGGGCGCGGGCAGCAACGGCGCGATCGTCCATTACCACGCCATGCCGGATACCGAACGCACGCTCGAAAACGGGAGCCTCTATCTGGTCGATTCCGGCGCGCAGTATCTCGACGGCACCACCGATGTGACGCGCACGGTGGCGATCGGCACCCCCACGCCCGAGATGAAAGACCGTTTCACCCGCGTGCTCAAGGGACATATCGCGCTGGCGCTCTGTCGTTTCCCTTCCGGCACGACGGGCTCGCAGCTCGACGCAATGGCGCGCGCGCCGCTGTGGCAGGTCGGGCTCGATTACGATCACGGCACCGGCCACGGCGTCGGCTCCTATCTCGGCGTCCACGAAGGACCGCAGCGGATTTCGAAGCAACCCAACGCACAACGGTTGATGCCGGGCATGATCGTCTCGAACGAACCGGGCTATTACAAAACCGGCGCTTACGGCATCCGGATCGAGAATCTGGTGGTGGTGGAAAAACTCGGCGTGGGCGAAGGCGGGCGCGATCTGCTCGGGTTCGAGACCATCACACTCGCCCCGATCGACCGCAACGCGATCGACAAGAGCCTGCTGGAAACCCATGAGGTCGAATGGCTCGACGCCTATCATGCCCGGGTGGCGGCCGAATTACTGCCCTTGGTCGATACTGAAATCGCGACCTGGCTCAAGGACGCGACGCGGCCTCTCTAAGAAGCCTCTTACCTCGTCACGCGCTGTGCGATTTTCATACAGTCGTCTGCCGGAAGACCTTAACTGCCAGCGTCGCGGCTCATCGATTAAGCGGTAGCGGAATCGTTGGAGGCTGTGAGCTGTTTGTATGCGAAAGCTAAAAATGCGACGCCGAGGGCAATTGCGATAAAACCGCACAGAAGTGATGAAATCACTTCAGCGAATCGAGCCAACATGTCGTTTTCTCCAACAAGTGCCTGAGTGATCTCGTCGACGATCTGAGGAGGATCCCGGCAATTACAGGTCCGAAAAAGAGGACCTGAGTATTATTACGTCCTTGTCTCCAGGCATCGAACAGCCGGCAGCCTTTCTCGTCGATCGCGATGGCTGGAAGCGCAAGGAAGAGCCGAAAACCAAAAAACAGCGTTAGTATCGCGCAGATCGAAAGAACTGCGGCTGCTGTCGGGGCGGCAATGGGGTTGAATTGTTCAGGAATAAAAAATCTACCGGCGCCGTAGAGAATGGCGGCGACAATCACTGGCGGTAACAGGATCGCAAGCCAAATGCCGAAGAAATAGAGCGAGAATCGCAATTCCCGTCGACCGAAACGAATCCTCCAAAACGAATAAGGCGCTTCGCCTTTTAGAATAAAGCGATACAGCGCCACCTGACCAGCCATCATACCCGCGAACAGAAAAATCACGGGAGCCGCCCCAAAGAGCATCAACGAAATTTTAGGCCCAAAAGCTACTGCCGCAGCTCGGAAGATAACGAGCATTAACGCGGTAATACCGAGTACGACGATGGTTCCGATAATCCACGGACTAAATATTCTTAGAAGTCCCAGGATATTCGAAAATACAAAAGAATAAGCGTTCCGAATCGTGCCCCACAATCCGACTTTGATCACCTTCCCCTCCACCCCGCCAATCGGCGGGATATTCATGCCCCCCGCGCGATCTTCATCCAGTCGTCTTCGGTCAGGACCTTCACGCCCAGCTCGGCGGCTTTCTTGGCCTTCGAGCCGGCGTCGGCGCCGACGACCAGAAAGTCGGTCTTGCTCGACACACTCCCGCCGACATGCGCGCCCAGCGCCTCGGCGCGGGCCTTCGCCTCGTTGCGCGACATCTCGGCGAGCGAGCCGGTGAAGACGATGGTCTTGCCGGCAATCGGTGAATCGGTGGCGACGGCGGGCGCCACGTAATCCTCGACGGTGACTTCCTTCGCCAATTCGTCGAGCACGGTGCGGTTATGCTTCTCGGCGAAGAAGCCGACGATGTCGGTCGCCATGTCCTCGCCGATGCCGTTGACGTCGTTGAGTTCACGCCAGGCTTCGCTTTCGGGATCGGCCGCCTCGGTCATTGCCTTGCGCCAGCGCGCGAGCGAACCGTAATGCCGCGCCAGCAATTTCGCGGTGGCTTCGCCGACCTGTGGGATGCCGAGCGCATTGATGAAGCGGTCGAGCGAGATGGTGCGGCGCGCGTCGATCGCGTCGATGAGTTTCCGGGCGCTCAATTCGCCCCAGCCTTCGCGTCCGATGATCTTCTCTCCGGTCAGGCGGAAAATATCGGCGGGCGCGTGGATCAGTCCGTCGGTCCAGAAATCGACGATGTGCTTCTCGCCCATGCCCTCGATGTCGAAGGCGAGGCGGGAGACGAAGTGCTTGAGGCGCTCGACCGCCTGGGCCGGGCAAATCAAGCCGCCGGTGCAGCGCCAGGCTGCTTCGCCTTCCTCGCGCACAGCCTTGCTTTGGCATTCGGGGCAGACATGCGGGAAGACGAAGGGCTTGCTGTGTTTCGGGCGCAACGCCTCGACGACGCTGACGACTTGCGGGATGACGTCGCCGGCGCGCTGGATGACGACGGTGTCGCCCTCGCGGATATCCTTGCGGTTGATCTCGTCTTCGTTGTGCAGCGTCGCGCGGCTGACGACCACGCCGCCGACCGTGATCGGCTCCAGTTCGGCGACCGGCGTGAGGGTGCCGCGCCGCCCGACTTGGATGGTGATCTTCTTCAGGATGGTTTGCGCCTGTTGCGCCGGGAATTTATGCGCCAACGCCCAGCGCGGCGCGCGGCTTACGAACCCCAGGCGTTCCTCGAGATCGAGATCGTTGACCTTATAGACGACGCCATCGATGTCGTAGGGCAGGCCCGCGCGCTTCTCGCCCACGCTGCGATGAAACGCCAGCAATTCATCGACGCCGTGGCAGAGCTTCGAGAGCGGATTGACGGTGAAGCCCCAGGCCGCGAAACGCTTGATGGCTTCGTCGTGGCTCTTGGCGAAGGGCGCGCTTTGCTCGCCCCAGGCATAGGCGAAAAAGTGCAGGGGCCGGGTCGCGGTGATCGACGAATCGAGCTGGCGCAGCGATCCGGCCGCCGCGTTGCGCGGATTGGCGAAAACCGGCTCGCCCTCTTTCTCGCGTTCGGCGTTGAGGGCGAGGAAGCCCTTGCGGTCCATGTAGATCTCGCCGCGCACCTCGATCACGTCGGGCCAGTTCTTGCCCTTCAGCGCTTTTGGCACATCGGCGATGGTGCGCACGTTGGCGGTAACGTCCTCGCCGGTGACGCCGTCGCCGCGCGTCGCCGCGAGCGCGAGCATGCCCTTTTCATAGCGGATCGAACAGGAAAGCCCGTCGATCTTGGGCTCGGCCATGACCTCGATCGTGGCTTCCTCGACCCGCGCCACGTCCTGCGGCGCGCGGAAGAAATTGCGCACCGACTGAAAAAAATCGCGGACGTCCTGTTCGCTGAACGCGTTGTCGAGCGACAGCATCGGATGCGGGTGCCGGACCTTGGCGAATCCCGTCGATGGCGCGGCACCGACCCGCTTCGACGGGCTGTCGGCGCGCACGAGTTTCGGGAAACGCGCCTCGATCGCCTTGTTGCGCGTGCGCAACACATCGTAATCGGCGTCCGAGATCTCGGGATTGTCGTCGCCGTGATAGAGCTTGTCGTGATGCGCGATCTCAGCGGCGAGGGATTTCAGCTCGGCTTTCGCCGCGACCTCGGTCAGTTCTTCGACTGGCGTGGCCGTGGCCTCTTTTTTCTGTCCCTTGGCCGGTTTCGCGCGCGCAGGGCTCATCAGCGGACACCGGCCATCAGGCTGACGGCGGCCGCGCGTGCCTCGGCGGTGACGGCACTGCCCGAGAGCATGCGCGCGATCTCCTCGCGCCGTGCGTCCGCGTCGAGTTCTTCGACCTTCGTGAGGCTGCGCGTCTTGCTGTCGCTTTTGGCCACGCGCCAATGGTGCGACGCGCGTGCAGCCACCTGCGGCGAATGGGTGATGACCAGCACCTGGCGTTCCTGGGCGAGGCGGTGGAGACGTTCGCCGACCGCCGCGGCGGTGGCGCCGCCGATGCCGCTATCGACCTCGTCGAAGACCAGCGTCGGCACCGACGCGGTCTTGGCCAGCACGACTTTCAGCGCGAGCATGAAGCGCGCGAGTTCGCCGCCCGAAGCAACCTTGTTGAGCGGGCCGGGCGGTGCGCCGGCGATGGTGGCGATCTCGAACTGGATGCGCTCGCGGCCGTGATCGCCCCATTCGCGCTCGGCCAGCGGCGCCAGCGCGGTCTGGAACCGGGCCTTGTCGAGTTTCAGCGGCGATAATTCCTTCATCACCGCCGTGTCGAGTTTCTTGGCCGCGGTCGCGCGCGCCTTGGTCACCGCGTCAGCGGCGGCGATATAGGCTTTGCGCGCGTCGTCCTCGCGGCGTTTGAGGCCTTCGATCGAATTGCCGCCATTGTCGAGCGCCGCGACCTTCGCCGCGATCTCCGCGCCGAAACTCGGCAGGTTCTCGACCGTGGTGTTGTGCTTGCGGGCGAGCGCGCGCAAGGCGAAGAGCCGTTCCTCGATCGCTTCGAGGCTGGTGCCGCCATGACCGAGGCTGCGCGAGGCGGCTTCGAGTTCGGTGATCGCATCGTTGGTTTCGGCAATCGCGCGTTCGAGCGCGGCCACGGCTGCGTCGAGCCGACCGCCGGCCTTGTCCTTGAGACGTTCGAGCCCGTGTGCCGCGGCGCTGAGCGCCCGTTCGCCGCCCTTTTCGCCGGACAATTCGCGCATCGCCGCTTCCAGCGCGTCGGCAAGCCGTTCACGGTTGGCCAATAGCGCGCGTTCTCCGGCGAGCGTCGCTTCCTCGCCGGGCTGGGGCGCCAGGGTTTCGATTTCGGCGAGCGCATGACGGAGAAAATCCTCGTCGGCGCGGGCGCGGGCAAATTCGGTCTCGGCGGCCTCGCGTTCGGCGGCGAGCTTGCGCCAGACGCCCCAGGCGATCGCGAGCTGATCGGTCAGGCGGGGGCCGACGCCGTATTCGTCGAGAATTTCGCGGTGGGTCGCGGGATCGAGAAGACCGTGCTGCGCGAACTGCCCTTCGATCTCGACCAGCATCTCTCCCATCTGGCGCAGGAGACCGATGCTCACCGGCTGGTCGTCGACGAAGGCGCGGCTGCGCCCATCGGCGCCGACGACGCGGCGCAGGACGACGATGTCGTTGACCGAGGATATGCCGGCATCGTCGAGCAGGCGGCGCGCCGGATGATCGTGTTCGAGGTCGAATTCGGCAGCGACCGATGCCTGTTCGGCGCCGTGGCGGACGAGGCCGCTTTCGGCGCGCATGCCCAGCGCGAGGCCGAGCGCGTCGAGCAGGATCGACTTGCCGGCGCCGGTCTCGCCCGTGAGGACGCAAAGGCCCGGGCGGAAGGCAAGATCGAGCTTGTCGATCAGGACGATTTCGCGAATGGAAAGCCCGAGCAGCATCGCGCGGGATGATAGAGCATTTTCCGGCGAAGGGGAGAGGAGCCTAGAAGATGCCGAAGGGATCGACGATGCGGGCGATCCAGCTCCGGGATTGCGGCGGCGGCCCCTCGGAGCCGGTGGTCATCAGCGAGAAACTGGCATCGTACCAGCGCGAACCGGGATAGTTGAAACCGAGGACGGCGGCGGTCCGCTTCGCTTCGTCGTTGAGGCCCAGCGCGTAATAGCATTCGACCATGCGGTGAAGCGCTTCGGGCACGTGCGTCGTGGTCTGGAAGTTCTTGATCACGACCTGGAAGCGGTTGACCGCGGCGAGGCATTCGCCCCTTGTTTCGTAATAGCGACCGATCTCCATTTCCTTGCCGGCGAGATGGTCGCGCGTCAGGTCCATCTTCAACTTCGCGTCGCGCGCATAGATCGAGTCGGGAAAGCGCCGGGCCACTTCGGACAGCGAGTCGAGCGCCTGCTGGGTGATTTTCTGGTCGCGCTCGATATCGGTGATCTGGATGTAGTAGTCGAGCGCCTTCAGGTAATAGGCGTAAGCGACGTCGCGATGGCCGGGATGGAGCTGGATGAAGCGGTCGGAGGCGATGATCGATTCGTCGTAGCGCTTGTCTTCATACAGCGCATAGGCGGTCATCAATTGCGCCTTGGTCGCCCAGACCGAATAGGGATGCTGCTGCTCGACTTCGTCGAAGGTCTTGGCGGCGCCCTTGTAGTCTTTGTCGAAGAGCTGATCCATCGCGATGTTGTAGATCGTCTCGACCGGTCGCTCGATATAGGTGTCCTTCGACGCCCCCGAGCAGCCAGCCAGAATCACCGCACCGAGCGGCACGACGAAACGGAGACGCGAAAACGGGTTCATCGTAACGACGGCCCCTGCCGAATGAAGCGAATGGAATATGCGGGTTAGATCCGCACTATAGCACGCGAATCCGGGGAGGAAACTAGGCGCGGACCCGCTGCGGGGTCTCTTCCCAACCCGTCGCCGGGAAGGTCGTGAGGGTCCAGTTCGACCGATCGGCGAACAGGGCCTCGATCAGCTTGCGGTTCATGGCGTGGCCGGAGCGGACGCCATGGAAATGGCCGAGAATCGGCGCGCCGACTAGGTAGAGATCGCCCAGCGCGTCGAGCACTTTGTGCCGGACAAATTCGTCGCGATAGCGCAACCCGTCCTTGTTGAGGACGCGGTCGCCGCTGATCACCACGGCATTGTCGAGCGAGCCGCCGCGGGCAAGGCCGTTGGCGCGCATCTGGTCGACTTCGTGGAGGAAGCCGAAGGTGCGCGCGCGGCTGATGTCGCGTTTGAAATCGTCGGTATCGAGCGTGTAGGTCAATTCCTGGCGGTTGATCGCGCCGCTGGCGAAATCGATCGCGAAGCTGAGGCGGAAGCCGTCGGCGGGAACGAGCGCGGCCGAATTGCCTTTTTCGCCGACGCTGACCGGCTTCAGCACCTGGATCGCGCGGCGCGGCGCGGACAATTCGGCGATGCCGGCGCATTCGATCAGGAAGACGAAAGGCGCGGCGCTGCCGTCCATCACCGGCACTTCGGGTCCGTCGATCTCGACCAGCGCGTTGTCGATCTCGAGGCCGGCAAAGGCGGCCATCAGATGCTCGATCGTGCCGATCGTGATGCCGTCGCCGTTGCCGATCATGGTGCACAGCGTGGAGTCGACCACGTTGCGCCACTGCGCCGGAATCTCGATGTTGCCCTTGTCGGTACGGCGGAAGACGATGCCGCTATCGGCCTTGGCCGGGTGCAACTTCATATTGATCCGCGCGCCGGAATGCAGGCCGATGCCCCGGCAATGAATTGCCGTTTTCAGGGTCTTTTGGCGGGCGACGTCGGGCGGGAGGATCAAGAATCACCGAATGCTGCAATGCAAAGCGATGCAGACAGTCGCGCATTGCCGCGCCGGCGACAAATCACAGTTTGTTACGGTTTGTAACACAAAATATTTAGTGAATTCAAAGGACTAGATGGGTCTGTGCTGCCGTTATGGCAGCCGGTCCGTGAGCCCTGGGGAAGCGCCGGAATCCACCGAGTCGGCGGTCGGGCGGGCCGTCCGCCCGCGGCCTACGGACCCTTCGAGGGTCCGGCGGTCGCGGGCGGCGGGAAGCGTCGGCTTAGTTCGCCTGGCGGCGGAGGAAGGCCGGGATGTCGAGCAGGTCTTCTTCCTTGGCACCGGGACGTTCGGCCGGGTCGGGGGTACCGAGCTTCGGCTGCGTCACCGTCGGGGCCGTCGCCGCCTGGGCGGCGGGCGTGGTCCGCGACGGGGCTTCCGGCTCCTCGCGATGGAGCAGGCGGCTCGCCTTGGTCACCCGTTCGAAGAGGCTCGGGGTCCGGGTGGCGGGCTTCAGCGGCTGACGGGTTTCCATCGCGGGTGCCGCCGGCACTTCGGCCGTGGGTGCCGGCTGGGGGGCCGGCACGGTGCGGGCGATGGCGGCCTCGACCGGACGCGGCGCGACGAAGCCGCCGTTCCGGACTGCCTGCGCTTCGATGCTCTGCGCCGGATTCGGCACCGCCTCGGTCCTGATCTCGATCCGCGCTTCGGCGCGCGGTTCGATGAAGCGGGGCTCAGGCTGCTTCTGTTCCAGCGGGCGCAGCTCGGGCGCCGGCATGGCGGCGGTGATCGGCATCGCGGCCGAGGTCGGCATGGCCGGCTTCAACAGGGTTGCTTCGGCCTTGCTGCGGTCGCTGACCAGGGCGATCAGCGGACGCGGCTGGACGGCCTTGTCGACCTCGATGCCGGTCGCGACGACCGAGATGCGCATCCGTCCGGCAAGCCGCTCGTCGAAGGTCGAGCCGAAGATGATGTTGGCTTCGGGATCGACTTCCTCGCGGATGCGGTTGGCGGCTTCGTCGACCTCGAACAGCGTCATGTCGGGACCGCCGGTGATGTTGATGAGCACGCCGCGCGCGCCCTTCATCGACACGTCCTCGAGCAGCGGGTTCGAGATCGCGGCCTCGGCGGCGTCGATGGCGCGGCGATCGCCCTCGGCTTCGCCGGTTCCCATCATCGCCTTGCCCATCTCGCTCATCACCGCGCGGATGTCGGCGAAGTCGAGGTTGATCAGGCCGGGCTTGATCATCAGGTCGGTAACGCCGGCGACACCGGAGTGCAGCACGTCGTCGGCCATCTTGAACGCGTCGGCGAAGGTCGTGCGCTCATTCGCCACCCGGAACAAATTCTGGTTCGGGATGATGATGAGCGTGTCGACGTATTTCTGCAGTTCCTGGATGCCCTGCTCGGCGAGCTTCATCCGGTGCGTGCCTTCGAACTGGAACGGCTTCGTCACGACGCCGATCGTGAGGATGCCGCTTTCGCGCGCCGCGCGGGCGATCACGGGAGCGGCGCCGGTGCCGGTGCCGCCGCCCATGCCGGCGGTGATGAAGCACATGTTCGAGCCTTCGAGCGCGGCCATGATTTCGCCGAGCGCTTCTTCGGCGGCGGCGCGTCCGACCTCGGGACGCGAACCGGCGCCGAGGCCCCGGGTGACGCCGATGCCCATCTGGATGCGGCCTTCGCAGAGATTCTGCTTCATCGCCTGCGCGTCCGTGTTGCAGATGACGAATTCGCAGCCGACGAGGTTCGAGCGAATCATGTTGTTGACGGCATTACCGCCTGCGCCGCCGACGCCGACGACGGTGATGCGGGGCTTCAGGTCTTGTTCTTCTTCGGGAAGCGTAAGATTGAGTGTCATGCTTGTTCCTCCGTGGTGTTCCGTAGCGGGGTGATTGCGTTCATTGCGTCAAAGGTACTCACGAACCCAGTTTCCGACCCGGCCGAACAGGCCGTTCGGTCCCTCCGTCAGCGTCCGGCCCCGGCGTGGGAGTTCGGCGCGTTCGGAGAGGGCGAAGTGAATGAGGCCGGCGGTCGTGGCGAAGGCCGGTCCCTGCGTGGCTTCCGCCAATCCGTCCATGCGGAAGGGGCGGCCGATACGAACTTGCTTGTCGAGAATGAGACCGGCGAGTTCGCGGGTGCCGGGCAGTTGCGATGCGCCGCCGGTGAGGACGACGCGCGATCCGGTGATCTTGTCGAAGCCCGAGGCTTCGAGCTTGTCGCGCACGAGTTCGAAGGTTTCCTCGAGCCGTGGCGCGATGATGCCGACGAGAATGGATTTCGGGATGTGGTTGGCGTGGCCGTCTTCTTCCTCGCCGACCAGCGGAACCGTGATCATCTCGCGTTCGTCGGAGGCCGACGCGATGGCGCTGCCGTAGAGCGTCTTCATCCGCTCGGCATGCGCCAGCGGCGTCGAAAGCCCGCGCGCGATGTCGTTGGTGACATGGCTGCCGCCCACCGCGACGCCGTCGGCGTAAACCAGATTGCCGTCGAAGAAGACGCCGATGGTCGTGGTGCCGCCGCCCATGTCGATGACGGTGACGCCGAGTTCGCTTTCGTCGTCGACGAGGCTCGACAGCCCGGAGGCATAGGGACTGACCATCACCGCGGCGGTCTCGAGGTGGCAGCGGCCGATGCAGTTCGAGAGGTTGCGCACCGCGGCGAATTGCGCGGTCACGATGTTCATGTTGACGGCGAGCTTCTGGCCGAAGAGGCCGCGCGGATCGCGCACGCTGCGTCCGCCGTCGATCGAGAAGCCGACCGGAATGGAATGGACAAGGGTACGATCGGGCAGGTCTTTGATGCGATAGCCCTGATCGAGCACGCGATGCATGATCTGGTCGCTGACTTCGCGGCCGTTGAGCGCCATCTCCGCCTTGACGAGACGCGAGGCGCCGAAGCCGCCCGACACGTTGATGACGATTTCACTCAGCGTGGTGCCGGCCATTTCTTCGGCGGCGTGCACGGCGTTGAGGATCGAGCGGCTCGCCGCTTCGATGTCGACGATCACGCCGTTCTTCACGCCCTTCGATACCTGATGGCCGATGCCGACGATCCGCGGTTCGCCGTCTTCGACCTTGGCGATAAAGCAGCACATCTTGGTGGTGCCGACATCGACGGCGCCGACAAAACCGCCACGCGGCTTGAGATTGAGCTTGCTCATGTATTGGGACTCGTTGGGCGGTTCTTCTTGGGGTTGATGATGGTCTTGGCGGTATCGGGCGGCAGGCGCAGCACCAGTCGGTCGGGCAGGCGCAGATCGACGGCCTTGATGTCGCGTTCGAGCACGCGATCGGTGCGGTCGAGCGTCGCGAGCCGGTGCCAGGCCGCATCGGCGGCGGTTTCGGGCAGATCGACTTCGACGCCGTTGTCGAGCGCGAGGTTCCAGCGCCGCCCGCCGACGCGCACCGCGGCGCTGACATGCGAGGCGAGATCGGGTTCGCTCGCGATCAGCGCGAGAAGGTCCGCGGTGGCGCGGGGCGCTTCGTCGCCGACGACCTGCAGCAAGGCTGGAAATTCTTCGACGCGCGCATTGGGGATGATCGCGCCGTCCTGATCGATGAGGTCGAATTTGCCGCGATGCTGCCAGACGGCGAGCGGCCGATGCTCGACCAGCCGGACGTAAATCGTATCGGGCAACAGGCGTTCGACCGCGGCGGTATGGATCCACGGAACCGTTTCGAGCCGCGCCTGGGCGCCGTCGAGATCGATGCCGAGGATCGGGGTGCCGCGCGCGACGCCGACCGCATTGAGAATGGCCTGGCGGTCGGCGCGATCGCGACCTTCGACTTCGACGCTTTGAACCGTGAGATTGAGTTCGACGCCCGCGGTTGCGATGCGTGCCTCGATTTCGGCCAGGGCCGCCGGTCCTTTGCCGCTCATCCGGAGATACCAGGCACTGCCACCGGCGGCGCCCAACACGACGGCGACGCAGACGGCTTGGGCGATGCGCTTGTGCAATCGGCGAACCCGGCGCGCGCGCACCGCAACCGGCTCGGCTTTGTCGCCACGTTTCAGGAGGCGCATCGGGCGTCCTCCACCATCCATTTGACCAGATCGACGAACGCGATGCCGTGGTGGCGCGCGATGTCGGGCACCAGCGATGTCGGCGTCATGCCGGGCTGCGTGTTGACCTCGAGCAGCACCATGCGCCCGGGCTCGCCGGCGGTATCGTCGTAACGCAGATCGGCGCGCGACACGCCGCGGCAGCCGAGCGCGCGATGCGCGCGCAAGCCGATATCGAGCGCATCGGCATAGGCGTCGGGATGAATCGGCGCCGGCATCAGATGCTCGGAGCCGCCCGGCGCGTATTTAGCCGTGTAGTTGTACATCGTCGCGGCGATCGGCCGGATCTCCAGTGCGCCGAGCGCGCGGTCGCCCATCACCGCCACGGTGATCTCGCGGCCGGGCACATAGCGTTCGACCATGACCTCGTCGCCGAGATTCCAGTTGCGGACCGCATCGGTCCAGGAATTGTCGCCGTCGCGCACGATGAAGACGCCGACGCTCGAGCCTTCGCTGGCGGGCTTCACCACGAAGGGCCGCGCCATCACGTCGGCGGCGAGCAGGGCCGCGCGGGTCACCAGCGCGCTTTCGGCGAGCGGCAGATGGGCGGCGGCGAACACGCTCTTCGCCGTCGGCTTATGCATGGCGACCGCCGAGGCGAGCACGCCGGAATGGGTGTAGGGCAGGCCGAGCATGTCGAGGACGCTCTGGATGGTACCGTCCTCGCCGCCGCGTCCATGCAGCGCGTTGAACACCACATCGGGTCGCGGCTCGAGCGCCGCGACCAGCGTGCCGAGATCGCGCGATACGTCGATGCGGGTCACCTGATAGCCGAGCGTCTCCAGGGCGGCAGCGCATTCGTGCCCGCTCACCAGCGAAACTTCGCGTTCCGCCGACCAGCCACCCATCAGCACCGCGCAGGTCCGGCTCATGCGGGCTCTCCCACGCGGCGGATTTCCCATTCGAGGGTGATGCCGCTCTTGGCAAGAACCTTGGCGCGGACTTCTTCGCCGAGGCCTTCGATGTCGGCGGCGGTCGCCTCGCCGGTGTTGATCAGGAAGTTGGCGTGTTTTTCCGACACCATCGCCGCGCCGCGCGTCAAACCGCGACAGCCGGCTTCGTCGATGAGTTCCCAGGCCTTGCGGCCCGGCGGATTGGCGAAGGTCGAGCCCCCGGTGCGGGCGCGGACCGGTTGGCTGGCCTCGCGCGCGGCCTGAATCTCGGCCATGCGGCGCGAGATTGCGAGTTGATCACCGATCTCGCCGACGAAGGTGGCGCCGACGAAGATCCAGTCCTCGGGCAAGCCGCAATGACGATAAGAGAGTTTGAGCGACGGCACCGACAAATCGTGCTTCCGGCCGTTGGCGTCGAGCACGACCGCGCTTTGCAGCACGTCCTT
Organism: uncultured Rhodospirillales bacterium; assembly: GCA_903828515.1. Taxonomy (GTDB): domain Bacteria; phylum Pseudomonadota; class Alphaproteobacteria; order ATCC43930; family CGMCC-115725; genus CAIKMD01. The sequence goes on from CAIKMD010000007.1 coordinate 607,625, forward strand.
GAACTCGGCGCCGTAAGCGCCGGCGTTCATCCGCAGGCCGCCGCCGACCGTGCCGGGCACGCCCGACAGGAATTCGAGCCCGGCGATCCCGGCCTGGCGCGCCGCCAGCGCGATGTTGAGATCGAGCGCGCCCGCGCCCGCGGTGACGATGCGGCCTTGCGCGGTGACATCGACGAAACCGCGCCCGAGCCGGACGACGACGCCCTTGATGCCGCCGTCACGGACGAGAAGATTGGAGGCGACGCCGATCACGATGACCGGCACGTCGGCGGGTTTCTGCGCGAGGAAGGTGGCAAGATCGTCGATATCGGCGGGACGGAACAGAACCTCGGCGGTGCCGCCGGCGCGAAACCAGGTGATCGGCGCGAGCGGCGCATCCGCCGTGATGCGACCGCGCACCTTCGGCAGCCGGTCGATGAGATGCGGATTGCGCGTGGTTGCCGCCATCATGGACGCTTTTCCAGTTCGGCGGGCAAGGTCGCGGCCCAATTGGTGATCGAGCCGGCGCCGAGGCAGACGACGAGATCGCCGCTCTTGGCAATACCGGCAACGGTCGCCGCCAATTCGGCGGGCGAGGACAGCGGCAAAACCTGGCGATGGCCGCGCGCGCGCAAGCCCTCGACCAGTGCGTCGCGCGATGCGCCCTCGATCGGCGCTTCGCCGGCGGCATAGACGTCGGCGACGATCACCGCATCGGCGTCGTTGAAGCAGGTGCAGAATTCGACGAAGAGATTGGCAAGCCGCGTGTAGCGATGCGGCTGGACCACGGCGATGACCTTGCCGGCGGTCGCATCACGCGCGGCGCTCAGCACCGCCGCGATCTCGACCGGGTGATGCGCGTAATCGTCGATCACGGTAATGCCGCGCGCTTCGCCGATTTTGGTGAAGCGGCGCTTGACGCCTTTGAACTCGGCGAGCGCCGCGCGCAGGATGTCGTCGCCCAGTCGCAATTCGCGCGCGACCGCGACGGCGGCGAGCGAGTTCTGGACGTTGTGCCGACCGAACATCGGCAGGGTCAGCCCGGTAATGGTGCGGCTGGTATTGAGCCGGCGATCGGCGATCACCACGTCGTAGCGCGCGCCCGCGCGGCCGAGCTCGACATTGATCGCGCGGATATCGGCCTGCGGACTGAAGCCGTAAGTCGCGATCCGCCGTTCGGAGAAACGCGGGATCATCGCCTGAACGACCGGATGGTCGATGCAAAGGATGTCGAGGCCGTAGAACGGAACGCTGCCGGCGAAGGTCTCGAACCCCTGCTGCAAGGCTTCGAAACTGCCGTAATGATCGAGATGCTCGGGATCGATGTTGGTGATGACCGCGATGGTCGCCGGCAATTTCACGAACGTGCCGTCGCTTTCGTCGGCCTCGACCACCATCCAGTCGCCCGAACCCAGATGCGCATTGGTGCCGTGGGCGTTGATGATACCGCCGTTGATGATGGTGGGATCGCGTCCCGCCGCTTCGAGCAGCGCGCCGATCATCGATGTGGTGGTGGTCTTGCCGTGTGTGCCCGCGACCGCGATCGCCCATTTGAGGCGCATCAGTTCGCCGAGCATTTCGGCGCGGCGCACGACCGGAAGAAGACGCTGGCGCGCGGCCTGAACTTCGGGATTGTCGGATTTCACCGCCGACGAAGTCACCACGACGCGCGCATCGCCGAGATTGTCGGGCTTATGGCCGATCGCGACGCGAATGCCGAGCGATTGCAGGCGGCGGACATTGGCGCCGTCGGCGACGTCGCTGCCCTGCACGTCATAGCCGAGATTTTTCAGAATCTCGGCGATGCCGCTCATGCCGATGCCGCCGATGCCGATGAAATGAATCGTGCCGATGTCGATCGGGAGCGCCCTCATGCGGCGCACTCCATCACCAGATCGGCGAGCCGCTCGGCCGCGTCGGGCCGGCCCAGCGCATGCGCGGCGGCCGCGGCGGCCCGCAAGGCGTCGGGCGCGGTGAGCAAGCTCGTCAGTTGTGCGGCCAAGGCCTCGGGCGTGAATTCGGGCTCGGGCATGACCCAGGCGGCGCCGGCATTGGCCAGCGCGCGCGCATTGACGCTTTGATGATCGTCGGCAGCCGCGGCGAACGGCACCAGGATCGACGGGCGTCCGACGACGCACAACTCGGCCACCGTCGAGGCGCCGGCGCGGCAGATTACCAGATGCGTGGCCGCGAGCCGCTCGGGAATGTCGTGAAAGAAAGAGGCGACCTCGGCGTCGATGCCGCTGGAGCGATGGGTCGCGCGGACCTGCTCGACATCCTCGGGCCGCGCTTGCTGCGCGAGCTTCACCCGCGCTTTGAGCGCGGGCGGCAGGAGGCCGAGCGCCGAGGGAATGACGGTCGAGAGGATGCGCGCGCCCTGGCTGCCGCCGGTGACGAGAAGATTGATCGTGTCGGTCGGCGCTTGATAGGCGACGCCGCGTTGCCGGGTGGCTTCGGGCCGCACCGGATTGCCGACCACGACGCTGCGCGCCGTATCGGCGGCGCTCAAGCCTTGCGTGCCGGGGAAAGACGTCGCGATGCGCGAGACACGCGGCGCCAGTAGCCGGTTGGCGCGGCCGACCAGCGCGTTCTGTTCGTGCAAAACGGTCGCGACGCGCTGGCGCCGTGCGCCGAGCATCGTCGGAACCGACGGATAGCCGCCGAAGCCCACGGCGACGGCGGGGCGCAAGGCGCGCAGCAGCTTGCCGGCTGCGAGCGTGCCGATCAGCATTTCGGCGAGACCCAAAGCCTTCTGCACGATGCCGGCGCCGAGGCGTCCGGCCGGAATGCGATGCAGCGCCACGCCCGGCAGGCGTTCGGTGAAGGCCTGGCCGCGCCGATCGGTGATGAGGGCGACGCGGCAGCCGCGATTGAGCAAGGCGCTCGCGAGCGCTTCGGCGGGGAACATATGACCGCCGGTTCCACCGGCGGCGAGGACGACGAGTTGTCCCGTCATGCGTCCGCGTCTCCGAATCGCCGTCGGGTCAACGCCAAAGCCATGCCCATGCCGAGCCCCAGCGCCAGCATCGACGAACCGCCGTAAGAGATGAACGGCAGCGTCATGCCCTTGGTCGGCATCAAGTGCAGGCTCGACGCCATGTTGACGATCGCCTGCAAGCCGAACTGAACGAAGAGCCCGGTGGCGGCGAGGACGACGAAGAGATTGTGTTCCTGCAGCAGCCGCGAGAAGCCGCGCAGGACGACGAAGGCGAACAGTGCGACGATGATCAGGCAGACGATCAGACCCAATTCCTCGCCGGCGACGGCGAAGACGAAATCGGCATGCGCATCGGGCAGGAACAGTTTGACGGTGCCTTCGCCCGGACCCTTGCCCCACAGTCCGCCATTCATGAAGGCGTCCATCGAGCGATCGACCTGATAGGAATCGCCGCTGGCGGGATCGATGAAGCGATCGATGCGGCTTGCGACGTGCGGCAGGAGAAGATAAGCGCCCGCCAGCCCGCCGACCGCGGCGATCAGCAGCAGCACGACCCAGATCAGCGACAATCCGGCGAGGAAGAACTGGGTGAACCACACCGCCGACACCACGGCGGTCATGCCGAGATCGGGCTGACGGATCAGGAGGCCGACGACGATCCCGTAAAGAATGATCGCGATCCATTTACCGGGGAATTCGGGCCGCACCCGGTTTTGCGCGAAGAGCCACGCGGTGACGACGGCGAAACAGGGCTTCACGAATTCCGACGGTTGCAGCGACAGGCCGGGCAGATCGATCCAGCGCCGCGCGCCTTTGATCTCGACGCCGCCGATCAATGTGTAAGCGAGTGCGACGAGCGCGAGGGAAAATCCCGCCAGGGCGAGAAGGCGGACCGCGCGCGGGCTCAGGAGCGAGATGCTGAACATCAACGCCAACGCGACGGGCAGAACCGCGAAGTAACGGCGCACGAAATGCAATCCGTCGGTGCCGATGCGCTCGGCGACGGCAGGGCTCGCCGCCATGACGAGAAGCGAGCCGAAGCAGACAAGGGCGAGGATGGCGAGGATCGACCAGCGGTCGACGGTCCACCACCATTGTGCCGTGAGACTGCGGTCGGTGCGGGCAAAGGTCATGCGCGCGCTCCCGGTTTCAAAGCTTCGACGAGATGGCGGAAGGCTTCGCCGCGTGCCTCGAAATCGGTGAACTGATCGAACGAGGCGCAAGCGGGCGAGAGAAGAACCGTGCCGCCCGGTTGCGCCATCGCGCGTGCGTCGTTCAGCGCGGTGGCGAGATCGCCCGATCGGGTGAACGGAACTTGCCCCGACAAGGTCGCGGCGAAAGCGGGCGCCGCTTCGCCGATCAGGAAGGCATGGCGGATGCGCGGAAAATAGGGAGCGAGCGAGGCGATGCCGCCTTCCTTGGCGACGCCGCCCGCGATCCAGCAGATGTCGTCGTAGCAGGCGAGGGCCTTCGCGGTGGCGTCGGCGTTGGTCGCCTTGCTGTCGTTGACGTAGCGCACGCCGTCGATGGTCGCGATCAGTTCCTGGCGATGCGCGAGGCCGGGGAAGGTCTTGATCCCTTGCGCGGCGGTGCCTGCCTCGATGCCGAGGCAGCGCGCTGCGGCGAAAGCGGCAGCGGCGTTCTGCCAGTTGTGGCGGCCGGGGAGCCGCTCGGCTTCGGCGAGATCGAGAATTTCGGCGTGGGTATGGTCGATGTCGTCGACGAGACGGCCGCGCGCGACATAGACGCCGCCGGGCGCCGCTTGCTCGGCCGAGATCGGCACGACTTTGCGGCCCGCGGCGCTGAGTTTGTCGGCGATCGCACGGCACAGCGCGTCGTCGAGGCCGATCACCGCGGCCTGGCGGGCGCTCTGATTGTCGAAGATGCGTTCCTTGGCCGCGACATAGCCGGCCATGCCGCCGTGACGGTCGAGATGATCGGGCGTGATGTTGAGCAGGATCGCGACGTCGCAAGCAAGCGTGTGGGTGAGTTCGAGCTGATAGGAACTCAGTTCGAGAACGTAGATGCCGTCGGCACCGAGCGAATCGAGCAGGAGTGCCGCGATGCCGAGATTGCCGCCGATCGCGACCGGACGGCCCGCCTCTTTCAGAATGTGGCCGAGCAGCGCGGTGGTGGTGGACTTGCCGTTGGTGCCGGTGATGCCGGCATAACGCGCCTCGCGCCGGCTGCGCGCCAGCAACTCAATGTCGCTGATGATCGCGATGCCGGCATCGCGCATACGCGCGGCGACCTTGTGCGGTGTCGGGAAGGTCGAGGGGATGCCCGGCGACAGGACCAGCGCGCGAACCGCCGACAGATCGGTGCTGCGCAAGTCCGCAACCGACAGGCCAAGCGCCGTCGCCGCGTCGCGTTTCTTGGCGTCGTCGTCCCAGGCGAGCACGCGGGCGCCGCCTTTCTTCAAGGCTTCGGCCGCGGCCAGGCCCGAGCGCGCGAGGCCCATCACCGCCACTGTCTCATCCTTGAAGCCGGTAACTTCGATCATGCGCGGCTCACCTCAACTTCAACGTCGAGAGGCCGGCGATCGCCAGGATCGAGGCGATGATCCAGAAGCGAATGACGATGGTCGGTTCGGCCCAGCCCTTCTTCTCGAAGTGATGGTGCAGCGGCGCCATGCGGAAGACGCGCTTGCCGGTGAGCTTGAAGCTGGCGACCTGGACGATGACCGAGGCGGTCTCGAGCACGAACAACCCGCCGATGATGGCGAGAACCAATTCGTGCTTGGTGATGACCGCGACGATGCCGAGCGCCGCGCCGATGGCGAGCGAACCGGTGTCGCCCATGAACACCATCGCCGGCGGCGCGTTGAACCACAGGAAGCCCAAGGCTGCGCCGACCATCGCGGCGCAGAACACGGCCAGTTCGCCGGTGCCCGGCACGTGCTGAATCTGCAGATAGTTCGAGAATACCGCGTTGCCGACGAGATAGGCGATCAGCAGGAAGCAGCTTGCCGCGATCATCGCCGGCACGATCGCGAGCCCGTCGAGCCCGTCGGTGAGGTTCACGGCGTTGGACGCGCCGGTGATGACGAATACGGCGACCGGGATGAAGAACCAGCCGAGCGGAACAAGGACGGCCTTGAAGAAAGGAATCGCGAAGCCGGTCGCGAGGGGTTCGCGGGTCACCACCATAAAAGCGATGGCGGCGATCGTGCCGATCACGATCTCGGCAAGGAGCTTCACTTTGCCCGGCACGCCCTTGTGCGAGCGGCGCGAAAGTTTGCTGTAGTCGTCGAGAAAACCGATCATGCCGAAGCCCAGCGTCACGATCAGCGTGATCCAGACATAGGCATTGGTGAGATCGGCCCAGAGCAGCGTCGAGATCGACAGTGCGAGAAGGATCAGGAATCCGCCCATGGTGGGCGTACCCTTTTTCGTGAGGAGATGCGTCTCGGGTCCGTCGGTGCGGATCGGTTGACCGTCGCCCTGGATCGAGCGCAACCAGTTGATGATCGGTTGGCCGCACAGGAAACTGATGAACAGGGCGGTTACGACGGCGCCGGCCGACCGGAACGTCAGATAACGGAAAAGATTGAACGGCCCGAAGAGATCGGCCAGCGGCGAGAGAAGATGATACAGCATGGCCGCTTAGCCTTTCACCGCGCAGGGCGCGGGTTTGGCGGCGACAAGCTTCGTCACCAGTTCATAAACGCGGCTGCCATGCGAACCTTTGGCGAGGACCACATCGCCCGGCTTGAGTTTTTTATCGAGCATCGCGGCTAATTCGGCGACGGTTGCGGCATGGCCGCCGCGCCGCTTGGCGGGCAGTGCCGCATCGAGCGCCTGCATCGTGTCGCCGAGCGTGAAGACCAACGCGATGTCGGCATCGGCGATCGGGGCGGCGAGTTCGGCGTGCAATCGGGGGGCTTCGGTGCCGAGTTCCAGCATGTCGCCGAGCACGGCGATGCGCCGTCCGCCGGCAATCGGCTCGATCGCGCCGAGAACCGCGAAGGCCGCGCGCATCGAAGCGGGATTGGCGTTGTAACTGTCGTCGATCAGCTCGACGGTGCCGCCGTTCATCGTAATTTGAAAGCGCTTGCCACGTCCTTCGAGCGCGCTGAGCGTCGCCATCGCGCCGGCGGCCACGCCCACATCGGCGTCGGCGGCTTTGACCGCGGCGAGCACGGCAAGGCTGTTCATCACCCAGTGACGGCCCGGCAGCGAGATCGAATAGTCGAAAACCTCGCCCATCACCGACGCGGTGACCGCGCTTGCCGTCGCATGGAGATGACAATCGACGAGCCGCACGGTGGCATCCGGATGGCTGCCGAAACTGATGACGCGCGATACGCCCGCCGCGCGCGCGGCGCGCAGCAGACGCTCGAATTGGGGGTTGTCGCGGTTGAGAATCGCCGCGCCGCCGGGCGTGAGACCCTTGAAGATTTCGGCCTTGGCGTCGGCGATGGCCTCGATCGACGCAAAGAAGCCGAGATGCGCCGCCTCGACCGTGGTGATGATCGCGATGTCGGGCCGCACCATCCGGGTCAACGCGTCGATCTCGCCGGAATGGTTCATGCCGAGTTCGAACACGCCGTAAGCGGCATCGCGCGGCATGCGCGCCAGCGACAGCGGCACGCCCCATTGATTGTTGAGGCTGCCGGCCGAGGCATAGGCACGGCCCTGGCGTTCGAAGGCGCGCTTTAAGGCTTCCTTCGTGCCGGTCTTGCCGACGCTGCCGGTGACGGCGACGATCTTGGCCTCGCTGCGCGCGCGCGCGGCGCGGCCCATTTCCTCGAGCCCCTTCTGGGTGTCGCCGACGATCAGCAAAGGCGCGTCGGCGGCGATACCGTCGGGCCGGCGCGATACCAGCGCGGCGGCGGCGCCTTTCGCGAGGGCGGCGGCGACGTAATCATGCCCGTCGAAATTCGGTCCGCTCAACGCGATGAAGAGATCGCCGAGTTCGACCGTGCGGCTGTCGATCGAGACGCCGGCGGCATGCCAATCGCCCGATGAACTTCCACCAGTCGCGGCGACAGCCTCGGCAGCGCTCCAGAGCGGCATCATCCCCGCCCTCGCTCGGCCAAGGCCGCGCGCGCCATCTCGGCGTCGTCGAAAGGCAAGGTCTCGGTGCCGACGATCTGGCCGCGCTCGTGGCCCTTGCCGGCGATGAGGACGAGATCGCCTTGTTTCATGTCGGCGATGGCGGTGCGGATCGCGATGGCGCGGTCGTCGAACTCCTCGCCCTTGGGGCACGCGGCGAGCACGGCGCGTCGAATGAGCGCGGCATCTTCGCCGCGCGGATTGTCGTCGGTGACGAGAACGCGGTCGGCCAGCTTCTCGGCGATGGCGCCCATTTGCGGACGCTTGCCGGCATCGCGATCGCCGCCGCAGCCGAAGACCACGACGAGCTTGCCGGTGCAGAACGGGCGCAAGGCAGTGAGCGCAACCTGAAGCGCGTCGGGCGTGTGCGCGTAATCGACGATCACCGCGTCGTCGCCGATGCGCTGCATACGGCCGGGAACACCGGTGAGCGAGGCAATCGTCGCGAGCACTTTCGACGGCTCGGCGCCGCAACCGATCGCCAGACCGGCGGCGGCGAGCGCGTTATAGGCCTGAAACGCGCCCATCAAGGGGAGCACGATGTCATGTTTTTCCCCGAAGCCGGAAAACCGGATCCGCTGGCCCAAACCTTCGGGCAGGGCATCCGACAGCCAGAGATCGGCCGCCGGGTTGCGACCGTAAGTCAGCGTGGTCTGGCCGCGGCCGCGAATCAGCATCGAGAGGCGCGACGTCTGGCTGGCGTCCACATTGAGAACGGCCGTGCCGTCCTTCGGCAACAGCTCGGTAAAGAGCCGCGCCTTGGCGAGGAAATAGGAATCCATGTCGACGTGGTAGTCGAGATGATCGCGCGTCAGGTTGGTGAATGCCGCAGCTTTGAGCGCGACGCCGTCGAGCCGGTACTGATGCAGCCCATGGCTCGATGCTTCGAGCGCGACATGCGCGATGCCGGATGCGGCAAGATCGTGCAGATCGCGATGAAGCGTGATCGGGTCGGGGGTCGTCAGGCTGCCGGGCCGCGCGACGCCGGTGCCGAAAATGCCGATCGTGCCGATGCTGGCGGCCTTCAGGCCGAGCTGTTCCCAGATCTGCCGCAGGAAGACGGTGACCGAGGTCTTGCCGTTGGTGCCGGTGACCGCGGCCATCGTCTCGGGCTGCGGCGCGTAAAACCGCGCGGCCATCTTCGCGAGGCGCCGGCGTGGATTGGGATCGGCAAGCACCGCGACATCGGCGGGTGCGTTGATCGAATCCTGGCCGAGAACAGCGACCGCGCCGTTGCGAATGGCGTCGGCGACGAAACGGCTGCCATCGGCATGCGCGCCGGCGAGCGCGGCAAAGAGGTAGCCGGGTTTCACCGCGCGGGAATCCGACGCAAGCCCGAGGATTTCAGGGTTCAGCGCCCCTGGCCTCAGGCTTGGCGTGGTTCCGCCTTCCATGAGCTCAGTTAGACGCAAGTTTACGACCCGCTGGACCGGGCAAGGTCACCAACAAAGAGCGGCGAATTTCGGGTGAATTCTCGTCAACGGGCTGAATTCCAACCAGCGAGGCCATGCGGCTGACCGTGCGCGAGACGCCCGGCGCCGCGACCCAGCCGCCGGTCGCGTACCCGAATGACGCCTTATCGCCATGCGGTTCATCGATCGAGATCATGACGAAGAAGCGCGGATCGTTGATCGGGAAGACGCCGGCGAAGGACGAGATCAGGGATTTGGTGTTGTAGCCTTTGCCGGAAACTTTCTCGGCCGTGCCTGTCTTGCCACCGACCAGATAGCCGGGTGCCTCGGCCATCTTGCCGGTGCCCTTCTCGACGACGAGACGCAGCAGCTTGCGCAGTTCGACCGAGGTCCCGGCCGATAGCACCTGCGTCGCGGTGGCCGGTTGATCCTTCGGCGATTTCAGCAATGTCGCGCGATAGAGCCGGCCGCCATTGACGACGGCGCCGACGGCGCTCGCGATCTGCAGCGGGCTGACCGAGATGCCGTGGCCGAAGCCGATGGTCATCGTGTTGATCGGACGCCAAACGCTCGGGAGGAGCGGCGCGGCGATTTCGGGCAGTTCGAAGCTCGGCGCTTTCAGCAGGCCGAGCCGGCCGAGGAATTCGCGCTGGCGATCACCGCCGACATCGAGCGCCATCTTGGCCGCACCGATATTCGACGAGTACATGAAGATCTCGGGCACCGAGAGCCAGCGGTTCTGCGCATGGTCGTCATGGATCGTGAAGCGATCGATCTGGATCGGATGGCTCGCGTCGTAGCCGCCGGTCATCGACGTGACATGCGCGTCGAGCGCCATCGCGGTGGTGAAGATCTTAAATACCGAACCGATTTCGTAAGTGCCGAGCGTGACGCGGTTAAAGAGATTGCCGGCGGGCGAGGCGCCCGGATCGTTTGGATCGAAATCGGGCAGCGATACCAGCGCGAGGACTTCGCCGGTATTGACGTTCATGATGATCCCGCTGCCGCCGGCGGCGCGGAATTGGGTCATCTGCTTGACGATCTCGTCGCGCAGGATCGCCTGGACGCGCAGATCGACGGCGAGTTCCAGCGGCTGCTTGCGGCCGCGTAGCACATCATCGAAGCCGCGCTCGATGCCGGCCTGGCCTTTATTGTCGATCCCGGCGAAGCCGACGACATGGGCGAAGGCGTTGCCTTGCGGGTAGATGCGCTTTTCCTCGTCCTGGAATTCGAAGCCTGGGATACCGAGGCGATTGACCGCCGCCATCTGGCGCGGGGTCAATTGTCGTTTGAGCCAGACGAAGCTCTTATCCGAGGCGAGCTTGGCGTAGACCTCGCCTTCGCTGAGATCGGGCAGGACGCCAACCAGTTTGTGCGCCGCGTCGCGCGGGTCGAGCATCTGCTTCGGATTGGCATAAAGCGACGGCGCGGCGAGCGTCGTCGCCAGCAGCGCGCCGTTGCGATCGACGATGTCGGCGCGGCTCGCCTCGATCCGGCCGACCGGCACGGCGCGGACCTGCCGTCCGTCGCCCGCCTTGAAGCCCGCGACTTCGACGAGGCGCGCGCCGATGACCAGAAACGCGAGGCCCAACAGCGCGCCGGTGATGATGAGACGCGTGTGGCTCATTTCGAGCGAGTGTTTCGCCGGGCCTTCCTGTGGCGCGGGACCGCACGGGCCGGGCCGGAAGTGACGCGGGCGGCAGGGGTTCTCGTCGCGCGGCACGGTTTTGCTCATGGCGTGATCCTCGTGCTGACGGTCGCAAGCCGTGGTCCAGCGATCTGCGCCGTCGGAACGGAAACGGGGGTGGCATTCGAAACCAGCGCGGCGGGCGTGCCGGCGCGTTCGGGAATGACGGGAAGGTCGGTGATCTGCGCGCCGGTGATGGCGCCGAGACCCAGGAATCGCGTGTTCAACCGGTCGAGCCGGCTCGGCTGCGTGAGGTAGCTCCACTCGGCATCGAGCACGCGGATCTGGTCGCGACCGTCGGCGATCTGCTTGTTGAGACGCACCAGGGTTTCTTCCTGCTGCATCACTTCGTATTTCACCTGAAACATCGCGTAGCCCACGGCGACGACGAGCAGGAACCAGACGATGATGGCGGGGCGCAGGATCACGCGGCTTCCCCCCAGGGCGGCGCAGCCGTGCGTTCGGCCGCGCGCAGATGCGCCGAGCGTGCGCGCGGATTGCGATGCGCTTCGGCGGCCGAGGCGGCGGTGGGCTTGCGGGTGATCAGACGGAAGCTCGGCGCCTGACGGATCTCGGTCGGGAAGTGGCGGCTGGTCTGCGGCGCCGCATCGCTGCGTGCGCGCAGGAAGGATTTCACGCGGCGATCTTCGAGCGAGTGAAATGAGACGACGGCCAACCGACCGCCGGGCTCGAGCATGCGCTCGGCGGCGGCGAGGCCGCGATCGAGTTCGCCGAGCTCGTCGTTGACGGCAATGCGCAGCGCCTGAAACGTGCGGGTCGCCGGATCGATCGTGCCGGTGTCAGGGACGACACGGCGCACGAGGGCGGCGAGTTCGGTGGTGCGCGAGAGGGGCCGGGCGGCGACGATCGCGCGGGCGATGCGGCGGGCGAAGCGCTCTTCGCCGTAATCGCGGATGATGTCGGTGAGCTGGGCTTCGGTGGCGCTGTTGACCAGATCGGCGGCGCTTTGCCCATCGTGTCCCATGCGCATGTCGAGCGGCCCGTCGGCGCGAAAGGAGAAGCCGCGCGCCGGATCGTCGATCTGGTTGGACGAGACGCCCAAGTCGAGCGCCACGCCGGCGACCGTCACGATCCCCAGCGGTGCGAGCAGTTGCTCCATTTCCGAAAACCGGCCCTCGATCACGGTGAGCCGACCGCGATAGAGCTGTTGCAGCGGTTCGCCGCGGCGGACTGCCTCGGCGTCGCGGTCGAGCGCGACGACGCGGCATTGAGCTGTGCGCAGCAAACCTTCGCTGTAGCCGCCGCCGCCGAACGTGCCGTCGAGATAGGACGCGCCGTCGCGCGGTTCGAGCGCCGCAATGACTTCGGCCAGAAGGACGGGGATGTGGCCACTCGGGCCGCTCATGTCGGCGGAGCCCCGCGCGGCGGCAGGGTGAGGCCGCGCACGAGTGCCCGCTCGCGCATGTCGGCCTGATGGCGGGTAAAGCGTTCGGGCTCCCAGATCTGGAAGGTGCGGCCTTGGCCGACGAAGGCGGCGTTCTCGGTGATCTTGGCGTAGTCGAGGAGCGCCGCCGGCAGGATGATGCGGCCTTCGCTGTCGAAGGCGAGTTGCTGTGAATCAGGCAGGATGGATGCGAGCGCCTCGCGCTCTTCGGAGAATTCGGGCAGCGCGTCGAGCCGATCGGTCAATTCTTCGAGCCGGTCGATGCCGCTGGCGTCGATCGCCGGAAGCTTGAGCGCGCGGTAAGCGATGACGCCGGGGAATTCCTGACCCGCCAATGCGGCGCGAAAGCTCGCCGGCACGGACACCCGGCCCTTGCGATCTATCTTGTTGATATAGGTGGATAAAAACAACGCCACCGCAGGTCCCCGTTCCGCCGCCGACGCTCCAAGTCTTTGTCCCGGCGCCGCGCACCCGCCGTGCTGCGCAGCTCCCTGCATCTGGGACTAAATGGGATACCATGGGTAAATATGGGCTGTCAAACATTTAGGCAGTAAAAATCAAGGCTTAGCGAGGGTTTCGGGGGATAATTCACTAATGCCCGAGTAATCATTCAAATAAAGGAAGTTTCCTCTTTTGTTCTCATTTGCACGGATGGTGCGTACGAATGAGAACATCCGAAATTTTTGCTGATTTGAAAGTGCCAGACAGCCTGTAAGCCGGGTTCTGTCCGCACCCGAAGGTGCTGGATGACCATTCATCTGGGACGCCCGTTACCGGACGCCTCGCGCGACCGACCCGGACGGCGGCGCGGAAACCCGCCTGGCTCCGGATCGAAACCCGGTGCCTGCCGTCCCTACTTGGTCTTGCTCCCGGTGGGGTTTGCCCTGCCGTCGCCGTTACCGGAGACGCGGTGCGCTCTTACCGCACCATTTCACCCTTGCCACCCCGCCCGGACCGAAATCCGCGAAGGGTTAGGCGGTATGTTTCTGTGGCACTTTCCCTGAGGTCGCCCTCGCCGGACGTTATCCGGCACCGTGCTTCCGTGGAGCCCGGACTTTCCTCGATCCATCTTGCGATGAACCGCGGTCATCCAGCCGTCTGGCACGGGCGGCAGTTAGGCAGGCCTAGATGGCCAAGTCAAACGACAGAAAAAGTAAGGAGATTTTGGCAAGGATTCAGGAAATTCCTTGCGCAACGATGGCCAACCGCCGGGCAGTTTCGGCGTCGACTTTGCCGTCGCAGAGGGCCGGCCGCCAGTGACGCTGGAAGGCCGCGATGGCGGCTTGTGGCCGGGCGATGGGATAGCCGATGGTCGTCAACAGGATTTCGGGCGCGATACCCGGTGGCGCTGGGTCGTGGTCGAAGTCGGGCCAGAATCCGATTCCGGCGCGGGCGAGATGCGGCCAGTCGAACAGCTCGCCCGGATCCTGTTTACGCTCGGGTGCCACGTCGGAATGGCCGAGGACATGGCGGGTGGGGATCGGATGGCGGGCGAGAATGGCTCGGGCGAGTTCTTCGAGCGCCTGCATCTGTAGCTCGGGGAAGGGGCGATAACCGAATTCATGCCCGGGATTAACCAGTTCGATGCCGATCGAGGCGCCGTTGATGTCGGTGCGGCCCCGCCATGACGACACACCGGCATGCCAGGCACGGCGCCCCTCGTCGACCAGGCGCCAGATCGCGCCGCCTTCGTCGATCAGATAGTGCGCGCTGACCTTGGCCGCGGGATCGCAGAGCCGGTCGAGCGCGGCGGCGGCCGATTCCATGCCGGTGTAATGCAGGATCAGCATGTCGACCGTGCCGTCGCCGGGCCGGGCATCGTGATTGGGCGAGGCACGATCGAGGATGCGCATGGTGTCATGCTAGGCTATTTTCGCCGCTTCTGGTGAGGGAGAACGCTGATGATTTCGCCGACGGAACGGATCATTGCCGAGGTCGATGGCACAATCGGGTGGCTGACCTTCAACAACCCGTCGAAGCTCAACGCGATGTCGGCCGATATGTGGGCGGCAATCGCCCCGGTCATCGATCATTTCGAGCGCGACCCGGCGGTGCGTGTCGTGGTGCTCAAGGGCGCCGGCGAGAAAGCCTTCATCTCGGGCGCGGACATCAACCGGTTCGAGGAGCGTAAAAGCTCGGCGGAAGCCGCGCGCAGCGACGGCGAGGCGATGCGCGACGGGCTCTCTCGGCTCGAGCATTGCACGAAACCGACCATCGCGATGATCCGCGGGTATGCCTTGGGCGGCGGATTTCTGGTCGCGCTTCATTGCGACATGCGGATCGCCACCGAAAACTCTCGGGTCGGCATTCCGGCGGCGAAGCTCGGCATCGCCTACACGCTCTCGGGCGTGCAAAAGGTGCTCGATCTGGTCGGGCCCTCGACCGCCAAAGAAATCCTCTTCACCGCGCGCCAGTTCAACGGCGTCGAAGCGCAGGCGATGGGCCTGATCAATCGCGCGGTGGCCGATGGCGAACTCGAAAGCTTCACGCGTTCCTATTGCCAGACCATAGCCGAGAACGCGCCCCTCTCGATCGCGGCGTCGAAAAGCATCATCGCCGAGTTGATGAAGTCGCGCGGCGACATCGATCGCGCGAAATGCGAGGCGATTGCCAAGGCTTGCATGGACAGCGAGGATTTCGCCGAAGGCCGGCGCGCCTTTGGCGAAAAGCGCAAACCCGTTTTCAAGGGTCGCTGAGCCCATCGCCTGAGCGGCGGTGCTTGACGCCGCGCGTCGACCCTGAATTGATTGGGGATGGCGCGCGGCTGGCAATTCTGGATCGATCGCGGCGGCACTTTCACCGATATCGTGGCGCGCGCTCCCGATGGCGCGCTGGTCACGAAGAAGCTCCTGTCGGAGGCGCCCGAGCGCTATGCCGACGCCGCCATTGCCGGCATACGCGACATTCTGGGCCTGGCGCCCGATGTGAAGTTCCCGGCGGGCGCGATCGATTGCGTCAAGATGGGAACGACCGTGGCGACCAATGCCTTGCTGGAACGCAAGGGGGAGCGCGTCGTCCTGGTCACGACACGCGGTTTCGGCGACGCGCTGCGCATCGGTTATCAAAACCGCCCCAAGCTTTTCGCACGTCGGATCCTCCTGCCGGACATGCTCTATGAGCGGGTGATCGAGGTGACTGAGCGCATCTCGGCGTCGGGGGCGGTGTTGAGCCCGCTCGATCTCGATGCCGCGCGCGCGGGGCTGAAAGGCGCCTATGATGCCGGCATTCGTGCCGCCGCGATCCTGTTCATGCACGGCTATCGCTATCCCGAGCACGAGCAGGCCATCGCTGCCTTGGCGCGCGATATCGGCTTCACCCAGGTCTCGGTCAGTCATCGCGTCAGCCCGCTGATGAAATTCGTCAGCCGCGGTGACACCACGATGGTCGATGCCTATCTTTCGCCGATCCTACGCCGCTATGTCGATCGACTGGCCCACGAGCTGGGATCGACGCGGCTGATGTTCATGCAGTCGAACGGTGGCCTGGTCGACGCACAGCGTTTTGAAGGCAAGGACGCGATCCTTTCGGGGCCGGCGGGCGGCGTGGTCGGTGCTGCGCGCGCGGCCGAGCGTGGCGGGTTCGACAAGATCATCGCCTTCGACATGGGCGGCACCTCGACCGATGTGTCGCATTACACCGGCGCGTTCGAGCGCAACACCGAAACCACCGTCGCGGGCGTGCGGATGCGCGCGCCGATGATGCACATCAACACGGTGGCAGCGGGCGGCGGCTCGATCTGCGTGTTTGACGGCGCCAAATATCGGGTCGGGCCGGAATCGGCCGGCGCCAATCCCGGACCCGCCTGCTATCGCCGTGGCGGGCCGCTGACGGTGACCGATTGCAATGTGATGCTCGGCAAGCTGCAGCCTGAATTCTTTCCGGCGATTTTTGGCCCCGCCGGCGACCAGAAACTTGATCGCGACATCGTCGTCGAGAAATTCACGGTGCTTGCCGACGAAATCGCGGCGGCGACCGGCAATCGGCGTGCGCCCGAGGATGTCGCCGCGGGGTTCCTGACCATCGCAGTCGAGAACATGGCGAACGCGATCAAGCAAATCTCGATCGAACGCGGTTATGACATCACCGCGCACACGCTGTGCTGTTTCGGCGGCGCCGGTGGCCAGCATGCCTGTCTCGTCGCCGACGCGCTCGGTATGAAGCGGGTGTTCATCCATCCGCTGGCCGGTGTGTTGTCGGCTTACGGCATGGGGCTTGCCGATCTTCGCATCATCAAGGAACAAGCCGTCGAGGCGAAACTGGCGCCCGCGATGCTGTCGGAATTGGAACGGGCGCTCGACCGCTTGGGCGACGAAGGCGTCGCCGATCTGCGCGCGCAAGGCGTCGCCGCTGCCGATATCACCGTCTTGCGTCAAGTGCAGGTCAAATATGAGGGCACTGATGCGCCATTGAGTGTCGATTTCGGAGACGCCGCGACAATCCATCAGGGTTTCGAGGCGGCGCATCAACAGCGTTTCGGCTTTCTCATGCCGGAGAAGCCGTTGATCGTCGAAGCGATCTCGGTAGAGATCGTCGGCCTGACCGAGACGATCGACGACACGATGGAGGAATTGCGTCCAGCCGCGGCCGCACCGGTATCGACCGTCGCGTTGTTCAGCGGTGGCGCCGGGCATCCCGCACCGATTTATGATCGCGATGCGATGCACCCCGGCGAACTCGTCGAGGGGCCCGCGCTCATCCGCGAGGCGACAGCGACGACGATGATCGAACCCGGCTGGCGCGCGACCCTCGATGCGCGGTGTTATCTGGTGCTGGAGCGGGTCGTGGCCCGCCCGAGCCGTGTCGCCATCGGCACCGCGGTCGATCCGGTGATGCTCGAGGTATTCAATAACCTCTTTATGGCGATTGCCGAGCAGATGGGCGTGGCGCTGCAGAACACGGCCTATTCGGTCAATATCAAGGAGCGGCTCGATTTCTCCTGTGCGCTGTTCGATCGCGACGGTTCGCTGATCGCCAATGCGCCGCATATTCCGGTGCATCTGGGCTCGATGGGCGAGAGCGTGCGCACGATCAGCCACGCGCATGGCGTGGGTGGAACGGGACGGCGGATGAAGCCGGGCGACGTCTATGTTTTGAACGCGCCCTATAACGGCGGCACGCATCTGCCCGATCTCACGGTCATCACGCCGGTCTTCGCCGAAGAGGATCGTGGCGGCGTGTCGCCGCCGATGTTCTATGTCGCGTCGCGCGGGCACCATGCTGATATCGGCGGAATTACGCCCGGCTCGATGCCGCCCCTGAGCCGGACGGTCGACGAAGAGGGCGTGCTGATCGACGATTTCCTGCTGGTCGATGCGGGGCGGTTTCGCGAGGCCGAGATGATCGCGCTGTTGTCCGGGGCGCTGTATCCCGCGCGCAATCCGGCGCAGAACATCGCTGACTTCAAAGCGCAGATCGCAGCGAGCGAAAAGGGCGTGCGGGAACTGCACCGCATGGTGCGGCATTTCGGACGCGACGTGGTCGAAGCCTATATGCAACACGTCCAGGACAACGCGGAAGAGGCCGTGCGGCGCGTCATCGCCGGATTGAAGAGCGGCCATTTCGTCTACACGATGGACGACGGCGCCCGGATCGAGGTTCGTGTCGACATCGACGCGGCGCAGCGTAGCACCCGGATCGACTTCACCGGCACCAGTGGGCAATTGCCGACCAATTTCAATGCACCGTCGGCGATCTGCGTGGCGGCGGTGCTCTATGTCTTTCGCACACTGATCGACGACGACATCCCGTTGAACGGCGGGTGCCTGAAGCCGCTCGAGGTCACCATTCCACCGGGCTCGATGCTCAATCCGCGTTATCCGGCGGCCGTTGTCGCGGGCAATGTCGAGACGTCGCAATGGGTGACCGATGTGCTTTACGGCGCGCTCGGGGTAATGGCGGCGGCGCAGGGCACGATGAACAATTTCACCTTCGGCAACGTGCGTCATCAATATTACGAGACGATCTGCGGCGGCTCCGGTGCGGGGCCGGGTTTCGACGGCGCCGATGCGGTTCACACGCACATGACCAATACGCGGCTGACCGATCCCGAAGTTTTGGAGTGGCGGTTTCCGGTGCTGCTCGAACGCTTTGCGATCCGCCACGGCTCGGGTGGGGCTGGGAGTTGGCGCGGCGGCGACGGCGTGGTGCGGCGCATCCGGTTTCTGGAGGCGATGACCGCCGGCATCCTGGCGACGCACCGCGACGTGCCGCCCTATGGTCTCGATGGCGGTGCGCCGGGCGCTGTCGCGCGCAATTGGATCGAGCGCAAGGACGGCGCACGTGAGGAATTCGGCGGCACGCATGTCGCGGAGATGCGGACGGGCGATGTGTTCGTGATCGAGACGCCGGGTGGTGGTGGCTACGGGAAAGTATGACGGAGGAAAGAATGACGGAGGAAAGAATGATGAAGGTGATCGGCGGGGTCTTGGCGGCGGTCTTCGTGCTGTTGCCGGTGGCGGCGCGGGCCGACGGGCTGTGGGACCTCTACGCGACGCTGCAAACCAAGAAATTCGTCGATCTCACTCATCCGTTCGATGGCGACATTCCGCATTGGAAGGGCTTCGATCCGATGACCCGCAAGGTGATCTACGATTACGACAAGGATGGTTTCCGCGCCGAGTTGTTTTGCCATGTCGGACAATGGGGCACGCATCTCGATCCGCCAGTGCATTTTCACAAGGGCGCGCGTACCGCCGACAAGATTCCGGTCAACCAGATGCTGTTGCCGCTGGTCGTGATCGACGTTCATCGTCAGGTTGCCAGGAACGCCGACTTCGTGCTGACGCTCAAGGACGTGAAGGCGTGGGAGGCCAAACACGGCGCGGTGCCGAAAGGCGCCTTCGTCGCGATGCGTACCGATTGGGCGAAGCGTTGGCCCGATCAGGATGCGATGCAGAACGCTGACGCGCAGGGCACCGCGCATTATCCCGGCTGGACGATGGGCGCACTCAAATATCTCTATGAGGTACGGCACATCACCGCCTCGGGGCATGAGACGACGGATGCCGATCCCGGCCTTGCCACGACGAAGGACGATTATTCTCTCGAAAGCTACATTCTCGGCATCGATCATTATCAGATCGAGCTGCTGGCCAATCTCGACAAGGTGCCGGAGACCGGCGCGCTGGTATCGGTGACCTGGCCCGATATCAAGGACGGCACCGGATTTCCCGCGCGCGTCTTCGCAATCCTGCCGTGAGCGAGAGCGACGACATCGCGGAAACGCTGGCCCGCGCGCGGTCGCTTGTCGCAAAAGGTGAGGACGAGTCGGCGAAGGCGCAATATATCGCGATCCTCGGCCGCGATCCGACCCATTTCGCGGCGCTGAACGAATTGGGCGCGCTCGCCTATGCCAGCGGCCACCGCTCGGCCGCACGCACTGCCTATGCCCAGGCGGTGCAATGCCATCCACGCGAAAAGGTCGCACGGGTCAATCTGGCCAATCTGCTGATCGAGGACGGCGAACTCGACGCCGCCCTCGCGCATTACCGCGTCGCGCTCGACATCGATCCCGATTTCGCGCCGGCGCATCAGGGGATGGCACGGGCTTTGAGCGAACTGGGCGATGAAGAAGCGGCCGCGCCGCATTGGCGCAAGGGCTTTACCGGCCACGCGATCGTCGCCAAGCGCTATCGTGGCGTGGGCAAGGGCGTGGCAGTGCTGTTGCTGGTCTCGGCGCGCGGCGGCAACATCCCGACCGAACAATGGCTCGATGACCGTATTTTCGCGGTGACCGCGCTCTATGCCGACTATCACGACACGACACAGCCATTGCCGTCGCATGACGTCGTGCTCAATGCGATCGGCGATGCCGATTTTTGCGGACCGGCTTTGGCGCGCGCGAAAGAAATTCTCGTACGCACGAAGGCGCCGGTCGTCAATTCGCCCAATTTAGTCGAAGTGACGGGGCGTGCCGCCAACGCCAAACGCCTTGCGTCCATCGATGGCGTCATCGCGCCTGCGATTGACGTGCTTTCAAAGTCGGCGATCTCGATTGCCGACGACCTCCGCTTTCCTTTCCTGTTGCGCGCGCCGGGGTTTCACACCGGGCAGCATTTCTATCGCGTCGAGGATCGCGACGGGCTTGCTGCGATCGTGGCCAGACTTCCCGGTAACGATTTCCTTGTCATCCAATATCTCGACGCGCGGGGCGCGGATGGACGGGCGCGCAAATACCGCGTGATGATCGTCGATGGCGCGCTTTATCCCTTGCACCTCGCAATCTCCGACGACTGGAAGGTGCATTACTTCACTTCGGCGATGGCTGGGGACGCGGCGCATCGCCGCGAGGAGCAGCTTTTCCTCGACGACATGCCGGCGGTGTTGGGCGCGCGTGCGATGAAAGGCTTGACGGAAATCGGCCGGGTTCTCGGTCTCGATTACGGTGGTGTCGATTTCGGCATCGGACCCGACGGGTCGGTCCTGCTGTTCGAGGCCAATGCGACGATGGTGATCAATCCGCCCGATCCCGATCCGATTTGGGATTATCGCCGCCCGGCCATCGCCCGTGTGCTCCATGCCGCCCGGCATATGGTGTTGGCGCGGGCGAAGCGGTAAGACATCGATCGCGATGCTGCCGACCATTCAAATTCTGGTGCTACTGCTGACCGTGATCGTCGTGATCGCGGTGATCGCGACGCGGCTGAAGATTCCGGCGGCGATCCTGTTGGTGATCACAGGGGTCATCCTCGCGCTGATTCCGGGCCTGCCGCCGGTCGAGCTGGCGCCGGAATTCGTGTTGCTGGTCGTCCTGCCACCGCTCGTCTACACCTCGGCGGTGGCGATGAGCTGGCGCGAATTCCGGTTCAACCTGCGGCCGATCGGGCTTCTGGCTTTCGGCTGCGTTCTATTCACGGCCGCCGTCGTTGCCGCCGTCACGCATTACCTCCTTGGCTTTTCGTGGCCATTGGGTTTGGTGATCGGCGCGATCGTCTCGCCGCCCGACGCGGTGGCGCCCCTTTCGATCGCGCGACGGATGCAGATTCCGCGCCGCATCCTCGTCGTGCTCGAGGGCGAGGGGCTCGCCAACGATGCGACGGCGCTCATTCTCTATCGTTTTGCGGTTGCGGCGGTGAGCGTCGGGTCATTCTCGATCGGCGAGGCGGCCGGTACTTTCGCGATCATCGTCGTCGGCGAGATCGTCTGGGGTCTTGCCGTCGGCTGGGCGATGCTCCGCCTACGTCGTTGGGTTCACGATACGAGTATCGAGATCATGCTCTCGATCCTGACGCCGTTCCTCGCGTTCTGGCCACCGCAATATCTCGGCGGTTCGGGTGTGCTGGCGACCGTGACCACGGGACTCTATTTCAGTTGGAACGGCCCCCGCCTGATCAGCGCGGCGACCCGGCTCCAGGGCATCTTCTTCTGGGGCTTCCTGATCTATCTGATCGAGGGCATGGTGTTTCTGATCACCGGCTTGCAGGCGCGGACCTTGATCGAGAACATGGGTACGCATCTCACATCCGAACTGGCGATCTCCGCCGCCGCCGTGAGCGGAGTCGTGATCGTCGCCCGTTTCGTCTGGATGTATCCCGCGACCTATCTGCCGCGCTGGCTCGTGCCCGCGATCCGGCGCAAGGACCCGTCGCCGCCCTGGCAATGGCCCTTTGCGCTGGCCTTCACTGGGGTTCGCGGCATCGTCTCGCTGGCGGCGGCGCTTGCCATTCCGTTCACCACCGCGACCGGCCAGGCATTTCCCGACCGCGACATGATCCTGTTCCTCACCTTTTCCGTCATCCTGGTGACGCTGGTGGGGCAGGGATTGATGCTGCCATCGGTGATGCGCTGGCTCGGTCTCGCCAATGCGGGGCGGCGCGAGCATCGCAAGGATCGAAGCGAAGAATTCGATGCGCGACGGCAGGCGATCGAGGCGGCCATCGAACGGCTCGAAAGCCTGGCGAAGGAGCGCAAGTTGCCCGACGATCTCGTCGATCCGGTGCGGGCGCAGCATCGCGACCGCTTGAAGCGGGTCGCGCATCGCAGCGACGGCGACGAAAGCCATACCCGGCGCATCGCCCATCTCGACGATATCGAGATCGAGCTGATCGCTGCCGAGCGCGATCTGATCAACGGGCTTTATCGCAAAGGCAAGCTCAAGGACGAGGCGCGTCGCCGGATCGAGTTGGAACTCGATCTGCGCGACCGGCATCTCGCCAGTGTGCGCGAGGAATAGAGGGTCAGCGCTGGTCGTCGTCCTCGCGGCTTTCCAGCCACATCGCGTTCAGCACGGCGAAAGTGCACGCAAAGCCGAGACCGAGAACCCAGGAAAAATACCACATCGCTTCGGTCTCCTAATACGCGCTCTTGGAGTTGGCGGTAATGTCGCTCGCCTTGACCGGCCCGCGCATGATGCGATAGGCCCAAGACGTGTAAGCGATGATGATCGGTAGGAAGATCGCCACGCAGCCCAACATAATCGCCAGGGTGAGCCGGCTGGACGACGCGTCCCACACGGTCAGGCTGTGATTGGGATTGTTCGACGACGGCAGCAGGAACGGGAACAGCGCCGTGCCGGCTGTCGTTATCGTGCCGAAGGGCACCAACGCCGACGCGATGAATGCGAGGCCGGGCCGATGCCGCAGCAGCACCGCACCTAACGTGCCGAGATAGGCGACCGCCACGGTCAGCCATAACGCCGGATGCGCTGCGACATTCGCGAACCATCCGCCGGTAACGACTGCCACGGTCTTGTTCAATGGATTGGAAGGACCGTCATGTGCGATCGAGCCGACGATCTGCAAGGCCGGGAGGTGCGCCAGCCACCAGCCGGCCAACGCAAAGAGGACAGCATAGGTCAACGCGGCATAGGGAATGACCGCGCTCGCCCGCGCCTTTACCGCACTGTCGGTCTTGAGGTTGAGCCACACCGCGCCATGCAAGACGATCATCGAGAGGCTGACCAGACCGGTGAGCAACGCGAAGGGATTGAGCAACGATAAGAGGGTGATCGTCGAATGCATGCGCAAATCGCTGTCGAAGCCGTAGGGCACGCCTTCGAAGAGATTGCCGAAGGCGACGCCGAAGACCAAAGCGGGTACGATGCCGCCGGAAAACAGCGCATAGTCCCAGAACGTGCGCCACAGCGGCGCTTCCATTTTGCTGCGGTATTTGAAGCCGACCGGCCGCAGGATGAGCGTCGCCAGGACCAGAAACATGGCGAGGTAGAAGCCGGAAAAGCTGGCGGCATAAAGCGCTGGCCAAGCGGCAAAAATTGCGCCGCCGCCGAGGATGAACCAGACTTGATTGCCCTCCCAGACCGGCGCGACGGTGTTGATCGTGATCCGCCGCTCGATGTCGCTGCGGGCGACGAACGGCAACAGCGCCGCCGTGCCAAGGTCGAAACCATCCATGATCGCGAAGCCGATCAGCAGAATACCGATCAGCGCCCACCAGATGAGACGGAGGATTTCATACTCGCTCATGGGCGCGGCTCGACCATCGCGAGGCGCCGTCGCGGGTTTGCCTCCACCGTGTCGTCGGGGCCGAGGCGGATGTATTTGATGAGCAGATAGAGATCGGCGACCAGCAGCGCCGTGTAGAAGAGCGCGAAACCCAGGAGGCTGAACAGGACATTGCCGGCATCGGTCGAGGAAACCCCCAGCGCGGTCGGCAGCACGCCTTCGATCACCCAGGGTTGGCGGCCATATTCGGCGACGATCCAGCCGAGATCGATGGCGATCCATGGTAGAGGAAGACTGAGTAGTGCCGCGCCGAGAAACCAGCGATAGCGATCGAGTTGGCGTTTGGCCGACAGCCAGAACGCAACCGTGAACAGCGCGATGAACCAGAAACCGATCGCCACCATGAAACGGAAGGACCAGAAGAGAACCGGCACATTGGGGATCGTGCTGTTCGCGGCTTCCTGGATTTGCGCCGGAGTCGCGTGCTCGATGTCGGGGCGGATATTCTTCAGCAGCAAGGCGTAGCCGAGATCGGCGACATGAGCGTCGAATTTGTCGCGCAGGCCCGAATCATGGGGGCTGGCCTTGATGGCCACCAGGGTTTCATAGGCGACGAGGCCATTGGCGATCCGCGTCCGCGCCTCATCAACCAGTTCGATGATGCCGGGCACTGGCGTATTGACCGAGCGGGTGGCGATCAGGCCCAGCACCCAGGGCACGCTGACTTCATACCGCGTGGTGCGCGTTTGCAGATCGGGCAGTCCGAACACGGTGAAAGAGGCGGGGGCGGGTTCCGTATGCCACATCGCCTCGATGGCGGCGATTTTCATCTTCTGGTTATGGCCGGCGGTGTAGCCGGACTCGTCACCGAGGACGACGACCGACAGCGCCGAGGCAAGGCCGAAACTCGCCGCGACCGTCATCGAACGCTTGGCGAATTCGATGTGGCGTCCGCGCAAGAGATAATAGGCGCTGATCGCGAGGACGAACACCGAACCGGTGACATACCCGGCGCTGATCGTGTGAACGAACTTCGCCTCCGCCACGGGGTTGAACAAGATGTCCATGAAATCGGTGGTTTCCATGCGCATCGTGTCGACGTTGAAACGTGCGCCGACCGGATATTGCATCCAGCCATTGGCGATCAGAATCCATAGCGCAGAAAAATTGGTGCCGATGGCCAGTGTCCAGGTCGCGATCAGATGCTGGACGCGCGAGAGCCTGTCCCAGGCGAAGAAGAACAGGCCCACGAAGGTGGCTTCCATGAAGAAGGCCATCAGACCTTCGATCGCCAGCGGGGCGCCGAAGACGTCGCCGACATAATGCGAGTAATAGGCCCAGTTCGTGCCGAACTGGAATTCCATGGTGATGCCGGTGGCGACGCCCATCGCGAAGTTGATGCCGAACAAAATTCCCCAGAATTTGACCATCTCGCGCCAGATCGGCCGGCCGGTCATGACGAAAACGGTCTCCATGATTCCGAGCAGGATCGAGAGGCCCAGGGTCAGGGGAACGAAGATGAAATGATAAAGCGCCGTGACCGCGAATTGCAGGCGGGAGAGATCGACAATGTCCATGACCGATCTCTAACTCCGACCGCCGAGAAGATGTGCCGCTGTTGCTGTTCCGTCCGGTTCTGGCCGTGTCGCCGGTGCCATCAGTACATAATAAATGCCGGCCAGCACGACGACCTTGATGCAGATCAGCCAAATGATGTCGCGACGTACCGATTTGGGAAACAAGCTCGCCTGACCCCTAAGGTTTCGGAACGCGCCTTTTCGTCACCGCGCGATCCGCGCACTATCGATCCCGAGCGGCGCGGCTGCCTTGACGCAGATCAATCCGGTGCAATCGCGGTTACCGGTTGCAGAGTGCGCTTGTATAGCCCGTGATCGCAACAAATTCCGCCGGCCATCGATAGCGCCGCCGGGGTCAGGCCTTTCGGCGCCCACTCGTTGCCAACCAGACACCGAGGAGGATCGTGACAATGCCGACGGCGTGGAAGGGGTGCAGTTCCTCGTCCAGCAGAAGGACGGCGAGGATGGCGGTGAAAGCCGGCATCAGGTGCGTCGTGAACCCGGCGCGGTTGGCCCCCACCAATTCGGCGCCGCGATTCCAGCAGAGATAGGCGCCGACCGAGGCGAAGGCGCCGGTATAGAACGCGGTGCCGGCCGTCGACCATGCCAAAGGGGCTGCCTGGAAATAGGCGGTTTCGAGCGCGTAGAACGGCGCCAGCGCGGCAAGGCCGAAAACGCTGATGATGAAGATCAGCGTTGTGTTGTCGATTTCTTGCGGTTTGCGGCGGACCATCACGGTGTAGAACGCCCAGAGCGGCATGACGGCCAGGATCGCGAGATCGCCGATGCTGAAGCGGAAGGCGGCGAATTGACTGAGCTCGCCGCGTACCATGATGACGATGACCCCGGCGAACGAAAGAGCGATCCCGAGCATCTGGCGCAGCGTCGCGCGCTCACCGTCGACCAGCCAGGTCGCCAGCACGATGAAGAGCGGCGAGGCGGAGTTGAGCAGCACGGCGTTGACCGTCTCGGTATGGCGCAAACCGAAATAGACGGCGACCTGATAGATCGCGCCGCCGGTCACGGCGAGGCCGAGCAGCAGCGGCCATGAGCGTTTCAGCACGAGCGCTTTGCCGCGCAGCCGCGGCAGTGCGATGGGCGCGAGGATGAGCGCCGCGACGGTCCAGCGCCAGAAGGTCATCGCGATCGGCGGCATGGTCTCGTGAAGTGCCCGGCCGAGGATCCAATTGCCGGACCACATCAACATGCAGCCCGCCAGGAGAAAATAGGGATAGATCGCGCTGAGACGCGTGATTGGGTTCGGCGCCGCGATGGGTTCGGCGCTCATTCCGACATCGAGCCCGTTTCGCGTTCGACGGCGCGGCGGCGCAGCAAGGCCCGGCCTTCGATGGTCTGCCACACCAGCAATGCCGGCACGCCGATCGTCAGGTCGCGGGCACGTTTCAGGAGTGAGAGCGCAAGCGCCGTTTCGGGCGGCAGTCCGAACAGCGCGCCGAGCATGACATAGGCGCCTTCCTGCACGCCGACGGCGTTGGGCACGGCAAATGCGACGCTGCGAATGGCATAGAGCAGGCTCTCGATCACCAGTACAGCGGCGAGGCTGAGTTCGACCCCCATGAAGTGCAGCGCGATCCAGGCTTCGATCGCGTTGGCAATCCATCCCAGCAGATGCAACAGGAAGCCCATGGCCAGCGCGAGCCGGTGGGCATAAATCGCATCGAGCGCCTGTTGCAGCGGATGGGTGCGTGCATTGGCGGGCAGCCAGGACGCGACGATGCGTTCGCTCAGCTTTTCGATCAGCGCCGCGCCGCGCCGTTGCGCCAGGACGAAGCCGATAATCCCGGCTACGCCGATGACGATGCCGATCGAGACGGGATAGATCAGGTCGGCGTCGGGGCGAAACTGTACCAACAGCGCGAGGCCGAGCGCGGTGTAGGCGAGTTGGCCCAGCACCTCCATGGTGACGTCGACCACGGTCGTCGCGATGGCGACGGAAAGCGTGATGCCGAAAAGCGATGCCGCGCGGGCGCCCATGATGAAGCCGCCGATCTGCGACAGCGGCAAAACCTCGGAGCCGGAATCGCGAATGAGGCGGCCGAAGACATAGGTATGTGCGTTGCCTTCACCTTTTGGCGCGATGACGTACCAGGCGATGCCCAGCGCCGCCATCACCACGAGATGATAGGCGCAGATCACTGCGAAGCCGCCCCAGCCGATCGCGACGAGGCCCTCGGCCACGGCGCCGAAGCCGTAATAGGCGACGATTGCGGTGCCGAGGATCAGCCCCGCGATCGCCGCGAGGATGGTGGCGAGCTTCATCGCACTGGAACGCTGGCTGCGTCGATCAGGTCGGCGTGGCGGGACGGCGACGGAAATTCCACAGCCGCAGGCTCGACAGCGCGACGTCGGCGAGCGACGGCAGGAAGCTCGGGCGCAGCAGTTCGGCGTCGAATTCCTTCATGCGCCGCGCGTTCTCGCCGTAGCAATCTTCGAGGAAGCGTCGGAACGTGAAACCCTCGAGGAACATGCTGGCCTGCGTCGCCGAGAAATCCTTACCGTCATTGACCTGTGAGCCGCGCCGCGCGGTGCCGACGAGACGCTTCAGGGCGCGATAATAGAACCGCAGGCTCGCGCCGGCGCGCCACCACCAGCGGCCATGGCCCTGCTGCATCTGGCGATAGGCCATCCAGTTGACGAAGAACACGATGTGGCGGGTCTCTTCGTACATCAGGCGGTCGAAGATATCGAACATCGATTCCGGCAGGAATCCCGATTGCCGGGCGATCTTGAAGACGCCGAAGCCCAGGAAGGAGTCGACGCATTCGCCGTAGCCGAAATCCTTGAACGCGGTCTCAATATCGGCGGGCAATGTCTCGAGCGGGGTTTCGGTCGCGTCGATGTTGTAGCGCTTGATCATCACGCGGATGAGCTCGGCGTGGCGGGCTTCCTCGAAGCCCTGCAACGCGACCGCTTCTTTCACGACCGGGTCGGTAATCGTCTCGGTGAAGGCCTTGACGATGGCGCCCGCGCGCTGCTCGGTGTGCAGGACTTCCTGCCAGAACGGCACGGAGCGCAGCCGCGCGGCGGCTTCTTCGTCGAGTTCGGGCCACGGCAGGGTTTCGGGGTCGTAATCCTGATACGTGTCGTGGAAATGTTTGCAGAACATGTTCTTGTGCGCTTCGGTGCCGATGGCGACCGAAGGCTTTTTCTTGGGCATGAAGCGAACCGCGAGATTCACCATGCGCGGCACCAGACGCGGCCGCAGCAGGCGCTTGTCGTAACCGCCCAGGCGCTTTTCGTTTTCTTCAAGACAGATCTCCATCAGTTCGGCCGGCTGAATGTCGATGCCGACGGCCTTGCTGCCGGTGACGGTGAAATTGTTGTTGTTGGCGTCGTCGAGGCCGCGCGCGATGCCGATGCGCTCCCAGATCAGGTAGGCCCAGACCACGGCGACCTTGGCGGCGAACCACGGCCGGCGCCACCACGGCATATTGCGGCGGTGCCAAGCAACCCAGTTCACGTAGAAGAGGATATGGCGGCCCTCTTCCTGCATGACCGGTTCGAACGTGTCGACCAGTTCGGCGGGGAAAAAGCCCGACCGTTTGGCGATCTCGAACAGGCCGAAGGCGAAGAAACTGTCGATGCATTCGGAATAGCCGGTGACCATGAAGGCCCATTCGGCGTCGCGCGGCTTGATATAAGGCGGTTCGGGTTCGAGCTTGATGCCGTACGCGGCGACCATGTTGGCCAGCACATCCTTGTGGCGGCCTTCCTCATAGCCGTTCAAGGCAATCGCCTCGCGCAGCAGCTTGTCGGGGACGCATTCGCCATAGGTTGCGACGCGCAGCTTGGCCTTTCCTTCGGTCTGGACCGCGATATCCCAGATCGGCAGGCTGACCAGCCGCTCGCGCGCCTCGTCGTCGAGTTTCGGCCAGTCGATGACCGCGGGCTTGTAGGGATTGTAGGTGTCGAGCAGCATCCGGCAGAACATGGTCTTGTGCCGGTCGCTGCCCAACTTTACAGGGCCCGGTTCCGGCTCGCGCCAAAGCCGCGCGGCCTGATCCGCCATCGCTGTTATATCGCTCATGGGGCGCTAGCCTCCCCATGACGCGGCGATTGTCAACCGCGCCTTTCGTCCCACCCGCATGCGTCGGGCGGGCGGGGAAGACTTGGCGAAATCACAAATTCCGATAGGATTGGGGTGTCATCCCAGGGAGGGGACTTCATGGTTTCAGCAAAAGGCGTCAAGCGGGCCGGCTTCTTCGACTGCGACGGCGGTGGGCAGATCGTAGTCGAAAACGGCATCGGTTATATCGGCCACATTCATTCGCCGTCGGGCACCACCATCGTCGATTTGAAAGACCCGAAAAATCCCAAGCAACTCGCCCATTTCCAGATGGCGCCCGGAACGCATTCGCATAAGGCGCGCTACGGCAACGGGCTGATGGTCATCAATCACGAAGTCGATCCGGCCAAGCCGGGGGATACGTCCACCTTCAAGGGCGGGCTCGGCATTTTCGACGTCAGCAACCCGGCCAAGCCCCGCCATCTGACTGACTGGCAGACCGAAGGGTCGGGCGTTCATCGCTTCGATTTCGATGGCCGCTATGTCTATTGCTCGCCGACGGTCGAGGGTTACCGCGGCAATATCGTGATGATCCTCGATCTCAAAAATCCGGAAAAGCCGGAAGAGGTTGGGCGCTGGTGGAATCCGGGCCAATGGACCGCGGGCGGCGAGACGCCGACCTGGAAGGCGGCGGATACGCGCTGTCATCATCCGTTGCGTCTCGGCAACCGTCTCTATGTCAGCTACTGGCAAGGCGGCTTCCGCATCCTCGATATCGAGGATATGTCGAAGCCCAAATTCATCTCGGGCATGGATTGGAGCCCGCCCTTCGCTTGCCCGACGCATTCCTGCGTGCCGGTGCCGTTCGAGATTTTCGGCCGTAAATTCGCGATCGTCGCTGATGAGGACGTGCAGCGGCCCGAGACGGCGCTGCCCGCTTTTATGTGGATGCTCGACATCACGGTCGAGACCAATCCGGTCGTCGTCGGCACTTATCAGGTCGAAGGCCTCGACCACGGCAATCACCCGAACAACACGGGGTGCCATCAGCCGGTCGAGAAGATCAAAGGCACCGAAGTGCCGTTCGCCTGGTTTGCGCAAGGCTTGCGGATCATCGACATCTCGCATCCGCATACGCCGAAGGAAGTCGCGCATTACCAGCCCGATCCGGCCCCGGGCGCGAAACGTTGCTCCAGCAACGACGTCTATCAGGATGAACGTGGCCTCATCTATCTGATCGACCGCGTGCGTGGCCTGGAGATTCTGGAACGGACCTGATGACCGACTCCGTCGAATGTGTCGTCGTCGGCGGAGGGATCATTGGACTGGCGGTGGCGCGGGCGTTGGCCCGCGCCGGCCGCGAAGTTCTCCTGCTCGAGAAAGAACGCTGGATCGGTCAGGACACCTCCTCGCGCAGCAGCGAGGTGATCCATGCCGGTCTCTATTACCCTCAAGGCAGCCTGAAGGCGCGGTTCTGTGTCGAAGGACGCAAGGCGCTTTATGCCTATTGCGCCGAACGCGACGTCCCGCACCAGCGCGTCGGCAAGCTGGTGGTCGCCTGCAACGACGACGAGATCGCGATCTTACGCAAAGTCGTGGCACATGCCGAAACCGCTGGCGTCGATGATCTGATCTGGCTCGACGGCAAAGCAGCGCAGGCGATGGAGCCGGCGCTGCGCTGCGTCGCCGCGTTCCATTCGCCGTCGACCGGCATCGTCGACAGTCATGCGCTCATGCAGGCCTATGAAACCGATGCTGAGCAGGCGGGCGCGACCGTCGTGCTGCGCGCACCGGTGC
Organism: uncultured Rhodospirillales bacterium; assembly: GCA_903828515.1. GTDB lineage: Bacteria > Pseudomonadota > Alphaproteobacteria > ATCC43930 > CGMCC-115725 > CAIKMD01. Next base: position 638,903 of record CAIKMD010000007.1, read on the forward strand.
TGGCGGGCCAGGTGATGGGTGGCGGTTTCACCGTCGACGTCGGCGGAGCGGAGCCGATGCAGCTTGCCTGCAAGCTCTTGATCAACAGCGCTGGGCTTTATGCACCGTCGCTGGCGCGGCGTATCGCCGGCATTCCGGCACAGGCGATCCCGCCGGATTACTATTGTCGCGGCGTCTATTTCACACTGGCCGGCAAGACGCCGTTCAAGCGTCTGGTCTATCCCGTGCCCGAACATGCGGGGCTCGGCGTTCACCTGACGCTCGACATGGCCGGCGCGGCGCGTTTCGGCCCTGACACGGAATGGATCGACGGCATCGATTACACGGTCGACCCACGGCGCGGTGATAAATTCTATGCGGCGATCCGGCACTATTGGCCCGATCTGCCCAATGATTCGCTGATGCCCGGCTATGCCGGCGTGAGGCCCAAGATCAGCGGGCCCAAAGAACCCGGTGCGGATTTCATGATCGCGGGACCCGAGACCCATGGCGTGCCGGGCCTCGTCAATCTGTTCGGCATCGAATCGCCGGGCATTACGGCATCGCTCGCGATCGCCGATCACGTCGCGTCGCTGCTCGCGCGCGCCTAGCCGTTCGTGCCGTCGTCTTCGGGCCCGGCTTCGACGACCGCATTGATCGTGATGGTTCCTGCCTCGGCGAAACGCAGCGTCAGCGCAAACGTGTCGTCGAGGGCGAGTGGCGCTTTCAGATTGCGCAACGCGATGTAACGGCGGCCGGGACGAAGATTGACGGGCCGCTTCGGCAGGAGGTCGTAATATTCGAGCGGCGTTCCGTCATGCGCGCGGAAGATCACGGGATCAGCGATTGGCGTGGATACCGCGATCAACCGATCGGGCCGTGGCCCGTCATTGCGAAGACCGAGAAACAAGGCGGCGACGTCGCTGACGGAAGGCGCCGCCCAGGGATGGATGATGGTGATGTCGCCGAACTTGATGCTGTCGGGGGCGGCCGCGCGCGCTCCGAAAAGCGGCAAGCTGGCCAATGACAGCGGTACCAAGAGCAAAAAACGGCGTTTCATCCCGCGCGTATTTAAGCGCAGGCGATTGTACGAAACAATGGCGGTGGGGCTTGCCGTCGCTCTATCAACGAGGGCGGATGCGGGCCATCAGCGTCGAAAGCTTGACGCCCAGCGTGACGTTGTCGCGCGATAATTCCTCGTTGGATTGTCGCAACCCGTCGATGAGCCAGCATACGAACAAGGCGATCACGACGAAGACGCCGAGATGCGCCAGATCGGTCAGACCCGGCATGCCGAAGCCGACGGGGGGAATGAAGAAAAACCATAGCCCTATGCTGCTCAACGTGAGCGCCCAGACGGCGAGGGTAAAACTGCCCAATGCGCAGGAACCGACGATTGCGGGCAGGAACGACAAATAAGGAGCGTTTATTTCAAGCTGATCCAGCCATTGCGCGAGCAAGCAGCACACGCCGACGGCGGCGGTCGAAACGATCGGCCTGCGGAAAGGGACAACGGGGCTGGTCCGATCTTACATGAAACGAGTCTGCCTAAAGACCCCCGGCGACGCAATCCCAACATTGGGCAGACATAAGTGCCGGCCGGTTCGGGATTCGCCGATGCTTCGCGGGCCGACTAAGATGCGGGTGCTGGACGTAACAGGCGGGGTTTTCATGACCGAAGCCGCACGGGCCGATTGGATACCCTTGACGGCGATGTTCCGCCGCAGCGTGGACGAGGGTCGGACTCTCGACGGCACTTTCAGGTTGTGGCGTGCCCATGTCGTTCGCCGACGCCGGAAGATTACGCAATCGCTCTATCAAAAAGTGTTTTCACGCAATCGTGCGGCGCGCCTTTCGATCGGACCGCTGACCTATTCCGAGTTCGGGGAGACGGGGTGAAATCATGCTGATCGGTGTCCCCAAGGAGATCAAGAATCACGAGTACCGCGTCGGCCTCGTGCCCGGCAGCGTGCGCGAGCTGGTGCATTACGGTCATCGCGTCGTGGTCGAGACCAATGCCGGCATGGGTATCGGCTTCGACGACGCGGCCTATGTGAAGGCGGGCGCCACCATCGCGGCCTCGGCCGCCGCCGTGTTCGCCGCCGCCGAGCTGATCGTCAAAGTGAAAGAGCCGCAGCCGCAGGAGATCGCGGCGTTGAAGCCGGGCCAGGTGCTGTTCACCTATCTTCATCTCGCCGCGGACAAGGCGCAGACCGAAGGCCTGATGCGGTCGGGCGCGGTGTGCATTGCCTATGAGACGGTGACCGACGTGCGCGGCGGCTTGCCGTTGCTCGCGCCGATGAGCGAGGTCGCGGGTCGCATGTCGATTCAGGTCGGCGCGCATTGTCTGGAAAAGGAACAGGGCGGCACCGGCATTCTCCTCGGCGGCGTGCCGGGCGTTGCCGCCGCGCATGTCGTGATCCTCGGCGGCGGTGTCGCCGGGACCAACGCGGCGCGGGTGGCGATGGGCATGGAGGCTTATGTCACGGTGATCGACCGGTCGCTGCAGCGGCTTTACGAACTCGATCTGCAATTCGGCTCGCAGCTTCATACGCTCTTCGCCACGGTCGAGAATATCGAGCGCGAGGTGCTCGCCGCCGATCTCGTCATCGGCGCCGTGCTGGTGGCGGGCGCCGCCGCACCGAAGCTGGTCAGCCGCGCGATGGTCAAGGCGATGCGCCCCGGCTCGGTGCTGGTCGATATCTCGATCGACCAGGGCGGCTGTTTCGAAACGAGCCGGCCGACGACGCATGCCAACCCGACCTATATCGAGGAAGGCGTGATCCACTATTGCGTGACCAACATGCCGGGCGCGGTCGCGCGCACCTCGACGGTCGCGCTCAACAACGCGACGCTGCCCTTCACCTTGGCATTGGCGGGCAAGGGCTGGCGCAAGGCGTTGGCCGACGATGCAAACCTGCGCAACGGGCTCAACATCGCGGCCGGACAGGTCACGCACGCCGCCGTCGCGGGCGCGCTGGGCCTGACGCTGACGCCCGCCGATAAGGCGATCGGAAGTTAGTGCAGGGTCGGCGGAAGGGCGGCGATGGCTTCGTCGATCATCGCGTTCTTGCGCGATGCGTCGAGGTCCTGGACCAGCACATGGCCGAGCGCCGAGATCGCGAGGTCGACCGCGCTGTTGCGGATGTCGGCGATGGCTTTCGCCTCGGTCAGGGCGATCTTCTCGATCGCCATCTGCTTGCGGCGCTCGATCGCCGCTTCGAGATCGCGCGCGCCCTGGGCGGCATTGCGCTCGGCCTCGATCTTGGCCTGCGCCACGATCTCTTCGGCTTCTTTCAGCGCGTCGCGCTGCTTGCGCTGGAACTCGGCCAGCCGCGCCTGGGCTTCTTCCTTGAGGCGTTGCGCCTCGTCGAGTTCGCTTTTGATCTTGCCCGCGCGCGTGTCGAGCGCGCCGGTGAGCATGCCGGTGGTCTTATAGACGAGGAACCCGACCGCGATGACGAAGGCGATCAGGACCCAAAATTCGGGATCGTGCATGAAATGAGGCATCAGCCGCGCTCCCGCATCGCCTGGTCGACGGCGGCGCCGGCGTGCTGGGCGTCGATGTCGCGGCCGGTGAGTTTCTGCGCCGCGGCGCGGGTCACCTCGATCGCAACCTCGCGCAGCGAGCCGAGCGCCTGGGTCTTCGCCTCGGCGATGCGCTTCTCCGCGGCCGTCGTCTCGCGCGCCAGTTCCTCGGCGACCTTGGCCTGACGCTGCGCCGCCTCGGCATTCAAGCGGTCGGTCGTCTCGCGCAGGGTGATCTGCGCCTGCATCCGCGCTTCGGCGAGAGCCTTCTCATAGGCCGCGATCACGGCCTCGGCCTCGCTTTTCATCTGCGTCGCCTTCTCGAGATCGCCGTCGATCCGGCCTTTGCGCGCGGCCAAGATACCGCGCACGCGCGGCAGGCCGACCCAACTCATCACCGCGTAGAGCGCGAAGAAGGTGATGAGCAGCCAGATCAGCTGCGGCGGAAAGGTGGCGAGGTCGAGTTGCGGCATCGGACCCTAGTTCAGAAGACGAACAGGATCAGGAAGGCGATGGCGAGACCGAACAGGCCGGTCGCTTCGGCGAGCGCGAAGCCGAGGAACGCGAACGGCGTGACCTGGGCTGCCGGGTTGCGGGCGAGCGAGGTGATGAGCGCGGCGAACACGTTGCCGATGCCGATACCGGCGCCGACGAGCGCGATACAGGCGAGGCCGGCACCGATCATTTTTGCGGCAGCGAGATCCATAGTAAGTCCCCTAGGTTGGCGTTGAGATCAATGAAGGTGAATGGCGTCGCGGAGATAGAGGCAGGTCAGAATCGTGAAGACATAGGCCTGCAGCACCGCGACCAGGATTTCGAGGAAGATCAGCAGCACGTCGACGCCCAGCGGCACGAAGCCGAAAATTCCCATCGCGGTCACGAACCCGGCGAAGATCGCGAGCATCGTGTGGCCGGCCATCATGTTGGCGAACAGCCGGATCGAGAGGGTGAACGGGCGGATGAAATAGCTCAGCACCTCGATCGGCACGAGCAGGAGCAACAGAACCGGCGGCACGCCGTGCGGCACGAAGAAGCTGAGGAAGTGGAAGCCGTGGCGCGCGATGCCGATCACGGTCACGCCCAAAAACACCACGCCCGCCATCGCGAAGGTGACGATGATGTGGCTGGTGAACGTGAAGCCATAAGGGATCATGCCGAGCAGATTGCCGAGCAGGATGAAGAGGAAAAGGGTGAAGATGAACGGGAAATATTCCTGGCCTTCATGGCCGACGTTTTCGTCGATCATCCCGGCGATGAATTCGTAAGCGATCTCGGTCAGTGACTGCCAGCGTCCGGGCACCAACGACGCGCGGCGCGAGCCCAGCACCATCAATGCCGAAGCGACCACGACCGCGGCGACCATGAACAGCGCCGAGTTGGTGAACGACGCGTCGACGTTGCCGAAATGAATCGGAATCAACGGCTCGATCGTGAATTGTTCCAGCGGATGCAGCTCTATCGCCACGCCATTCCCCGTCTTTAGTCGTCGTCTTCGTCGTCTTTACCGACGACGGGGTTTGGTTGCCCCCGCCGATACCCCACCGCCATGCCCAGCCCGCTGACCGCGCGCCAGACATTGACCATGCCCGTCGCGATGCCGAGGAAGAAGAAAATGATGATCCCCCAAGGCCGTGTGCCGAGCCACCGATCGAAGGCCCAGCCGATCCCCACCGCGACCAGGATCGCGATGATCAGTTCCAACCCCACCCGCCAGCCAAAGGCCAGCGCCGAGGCGGTTCCGTCGTTCGAGGGCGCCGCATTCGGCGCCGTCGGCCGCGCTCCCCGTGCCCGGTCGAGCCGTTCGCCCAGGCCCTTCAGCGAGTCGCTTTCGCGTTCGTTCATCGTCGAACCGCCCGCAAAGCTTTGAAGGATTCCCCCTCGGGAAGCGCGCGCAAAATAAGGGGCGGGTTGGGCCTATGTCAAGCCAACCGGGCCGGGGCGTTTTGCCGCGCTTTCCCTTTGGTTTTTCAAGGCCCTGCAGGGTCCGCCGGCGGGGCCAAAATTGGCTTTGTTTCGTAATTGTCAGGTTCGCGCGCGAAGGATGCCGAGTCGTCCATCCGGCTATCTTCAAGCCGATCGACCAGGATTTCGAGCGCCGGCGGCACAACCTCACCACGCCGGCGCGCCTGCCGCCGTTCCAGCATGACGGTCGCCCGGCGCAGCGACTGGTCGAGCGACGCCTCATAGCGCGACAGGGTGGTCATGCTGTCGGGCACGCGAAGGAACGGCAGGGCCTGTTCGGTCTCGAAGACGGTTGGATTGGATGCGGTGTAGGTATTGTACAGCGCCGTTTCGGCAATGGCGGCCCGCCGCAACCGCCAGTAACAGAGCGCGATGCGCTCGACCATCTGCTCCTCGACGGCGTCCGCCGGATCGAATGCGTCCCGCATCTCGGCAAGCAGGCGCCGGAAGCCCGCTCGTATCTCGCGGTAAGTAACCACTTTTCGCGCCGTGAGCCCATGGCGCACGGCGTTGCCCGCGATCTTGGCCTTGCCCTCGGGGGTTTTGGGACCGGTGCTCAATTGGGCGTTGCGCCGGTTGGCCGCGATTTGGGATTCGGTGGTCATTTTGGCCCCTCGATTAAATGTACGCTTTTAACGTAAATTAGCGTAAATGTCAAGGAGACTTGGGGAAATCGTCGCAAGGCGGCGCTAGCTGTGGAACGCGCAGAACGAGTCGCGTAGAATCGACGGACATCGAGCGCCGCCGAGCGGATTTAAAGACTGGATGAAACGCTGACGAGTCATCGCGGAAATTTGGTGACGCGATCGGCAGGGGAATTTGGTGGTTGCATTAGTCTCCTTGAAATCAAACGTTAATGAAGATGGCTCACAACACGGGATGCCAAATTTAAAAGGCAAGGAAGACCATGCCTGAAATTGACCGTGAAATCGCAGCTTTCGATGCCATGCGCGAAAAGTTGGAAAAGGAGCACCTGGGAAAATGGGTGGTGCTTTACGAAGAAAAACTCGCTGGGGTCTTCGATACATTTGAGGCCGCCGCCGAGTCGGCAGTGTCTAAATACGGACGTGGTCCTTACTTGATACGACAAGTAGGTGCGCCGCCGATTACTCTGCCCGCTTCAGTGATGTATTATCCTGCTCATGCCGGAAACAAAGTGCGGGTTTGATTCCGTCCCGGGAGGGGCATCTGGACAGGTCCTGTTGGTACAATACGGGCCTACGATAAATGTCGATGTTGGATTCGATCCCACCTACACCGCGCCTCCAAATATTCCTCAGCCGGGCTTAAAGGGCATCCGGGCGTTAGTAGATACTGGAGCGACCGAAAGTTGCATCGATGCACTTTTGGCGACCCAGCTAAATCTTCCCGTAGTCGACAGACGTTCTGTTGCTGGAGTCCATGGTTCGCACGAAGTGAACATGGTTTTGGCGCAGGTAGCTGTGCCTAGTCTCTCGTTTATTATCTATGGGCAATTTGCGGCGGTTGATCTGGCTGCCGGAGGTCAAGTGCATCAAGTCTTGATAGGACGCACTTTTCTAAGTGCGTTCACGATGGTGTACGAGGGTACGACGGGAACGGTCAAATTATCTCGTTAACTTGCTAATGAGTTGGTCAGCCGCTCATTGAGCAGCGTAGCCTAATATCCGAGAAACTTATCTCGGAACAAACTCCGAAATTGAAGCAATGACCCAGGAAAAGATTGAAAAGGCGATGCAGAGTCACGCGGATGCTCCTTCGACTGTGGAAGCGGGGCGGGAGCGCATACGCGGGATCCGGCGGGCGCAGGAAATCGTCGCGCGCCACAGCCGCAAAGATAGCGACCCCGTCGCAGACTTGATCGCCGAGCGCCGCAAGGAAGCCGAGCGCGAGTAATGCGCCGGCCGTAAGCGGCCTACCGCGCCGTCTTCCCCGCAAACAACCCGTGCTTCGTCAGAAACTCGATCATGAAGCGATCGAACAGCCACGGCTGTTCCATGTAGCAGGCATGGCCGGCGCCGGGCAGGACCTTGAGCTCGCAGTCGCGAATACGTTTTTGCAGCGCGAAGGCGGTCGGGTGCGCGCCGTCCTCGGTGCCGGTGAGGATCGTGGTCGGGCAGGCGATGCGCTCGAAATGGTCGGGCTTTTCGGGTTTCTGCAGCGCCTCGAACTGAAGGCAAATGGTGTCGACGTCGGCGGTGTTGTTGCGCTCGCCGAACAGCTCGGCGAAGTAATGCGCCATCGGCGTCGCGCGAAAGGCGGGGCTTAGGTCTTCGAACGTATAGGCCCAGCGATGGGTGACGCCGTTCTGGCGATAGGAATCGATGCGGCGCTGCGCGAAGTCGCGGTTGGGGGAATAGCCGGTGCCCGAGAGGATCAGCGCGGCGGTCCGGGCCGTTTGGTAATGCGCCATGTGTGGCAGAATGATCGAGCCGACCGAGCAGCCGACGAGGATCGCGCGCTCGCCCGGATAGGCGTCGTCGATCGCTTCCCAGCACGCCTGCGCCATGTCGGCGACGGTGAGGCCCGGTGTCGCCTTGGGCGAGCGGCCATAGCCCGGAATGTCGATCGCGATGCAGCGATACCAGGTCGAGAAATGCGCCATCTGAAAGAGCCAGCACGATTGATCCATCGGGTTCGGATGCACGAAGGCCATGACCGGCCCGCTGCGGCCCATGCGTTCGTAATAGAGCGGTCCCTCGATGTGTTGGGCCATCACGTCCTTCCTTAAGCCGTCATCGCCGGACTTGTTCCGGCGATCCACGTCTTGCTGCGAATGGTTCAAGTCGTGGATGACCGTGACGAGCACGGTCATGACGAACTAAAAAACATATCAGCTCGCCGGCCATATCTCGCCGGCGATGTCGACGACGTGGCGCAGTTTCGCCCATTGCTCGGCTTCGGTGAGGATGTTGCCGCCGGTGTGGCTGGCGAAGCCGCATTGCGCGCTCAGACAAATCTGATCGAGCGGCATGTATTTCGTCGCTTCCTCGATGCGGCGCTTGATCTGGTCTTTCGGTTCGAGGGCGCCGAATTTCGAGGTGATGACGCCGAGCACGATCCGGAGCTTGCCCTTCGGCACGAAGCGCAGCGGCGCGAAATCGCCCGAGCGCGCGTCGTCGTATTCGAGGAAGAACCCGTCGACCTTCAAGGCGTTGAACATCGCCTCGGCGACCGGCTCGTAACCGCCTTCGGCAAAGCCCCGGCTCAAGGAATTACCGCGGCAGAGATGCACGGTGATCTTCATGTCGGCCGGCCGGTCGGCGATCGCCGCGTTGATGATCCGCGCATAGAGCAAGGGTAACTGGTTCGGGTCTTCGCCCATCGTCGTGACGCGTTCGCGCTGCTTCAGGTCGCAGAGATAGGCGAGGTTGGTATCGTCGAGCTGAACATAGCGGCAACCGGCGGCGGCGAGGTCCATGATCTCGGCACGCCAGACGGCGGTCACGTCGGCGAAGAATTTTTCCATGTCGGGATAGGCGGCCTGATCGACGCCGCCGCGCCCGCCGCGAAAATGCAGCATGCTGGGCGAGGGGATGGTGACCTTCGGCGTGCGCGTGGTCAGGCTCTTGAGGAACTGGAACGATTTGCGCTGGATGCCGCCGGGCCAGGCGAGCGTCGTGGTGACGCGCGGCGTATTGGGTTGCCAGTTTTTCACGACGGCGCCCAGCTTGTCGTCGGCGGTGGGCTGCGATCCCTGTTCGGACATGGCGACGCCGGGAATGGCTTTCAGGAAATCGCCCGACCACGATTGGCGGCGGAAATCGCCGTCGGTGATCGATTGCAGCCCGGCTTCTTCCTGGCCTTTGACGGCGGCGCGGATCAGCCGGTCTTCGACCGCCGTGAGATCGGCCGCGCTGATCTCGCCTTTGGCTTGTCGGTCGCGCGCGGTCTTCAATTCGGGCGGACGCAGCAGGCTGCCGACCTGATCGGCGCGGAACGGAGCGTGGTCTTGCATGGGGATCGCCATTGCTGAGGGAGGAGGGAAAGCGCGTGTCGCGCCTATCCTCCCTCACCCGAGGGCGGTTTCGCAATGAGGCTCTTGCCCACTGAAAGTGGGGCTAACCGGCCTTGCGCAAGAGCTCGATGTTTTGCAGATCGACCGAGACGAGCTGCGAGATGCCCTGTTCGGCCATGGTGACGCCGAAGAGGCGATGCACCCGCGACATGGTCAGGCGGTGATGGGTGATGATGAGGAAGCGCGTCTGCGCGGTCTCGGCGATTTCCTCGACCAGCCGGCAGAAGCGATCGACGTTGGCGTCGTCCAGCGGCGCGTCCACCTCGTCCAGCACGCAGATCGGTGCGGGGTTGGTGAGGAACACGGCGAAGATCAGCGCCAGCGCGGTCAGCGCCTGCTCGCCGCCCGACAGCAGCGTCAGGTTCTGCATCTTCTTGCCCGGCGGGCTGGCGAGAACCTCGAGCCCGGCTTCGAGCGGATCGCGCAGATGGGACATCTCGCCGTCGACGCCCTCGGCGCCTTCTTCCGCCGCGGCGGCGCCGAAATCGAGCTTCAGATAGGCCTTGCCGCCACCGAAGAGCCGGGTGAAAAGGCTGGTGAAATGCTCGTTCACCTGGGTGAACGCGGCGAGCAGGCGCTCGCGGCCTTCGCGATTGAGAGCGGAAATGCCCTGGCGCAATTTGGCGATCGCACCGGTCAGGTCTTCGCGCTCGTGGACGAGGCCGGCGAGGCGTTCCTCGATCTCGGCCGCTTCGCTTTCGGCGACGAGATTGACCGGACCCATGTTGTCGCGTTCGCGCACCAGCCGGTCGAGGCGGGTTTGCGCGTCGTCGATCGGCGGCAGTTCTTCGCTCGCCTCGATCTCGACCGTGGCGAGGATCGCATCCGGCGCGCAATCGAGCCGTTCGGTGATGAGTTGGGTCAGCGCGGTTTGCGCCTCTTGTGCCTGATCGCGGCTGCCCTCGCAGCGCACGCGTTCTTCGCGGGCGAGCCCGAGCGCGGCATCGGCCGCCTTTGATTCTTTTTCGGCCTCGGTCAGCAGCGTCTCGCCTTGCGCGAGCGCGTCGCCGGCGTGATTGCGGCGCGCGGTCGAGCCGGCGATGGTCTCGGCCAAACGCTCGCGCTGCTCGGCGATTTCGGCCGGACGGCGCTGCAGGTCGGCGATCTCGCGTTCGAGGTCTTCGCGTCGCGTCGCCAGCATCGCGCATTGGCGTTGCGCGGCTTCTTCGCGGCCGTGCCACGAGGCCAGTTCGTTGTCGATCGCGCCGATGCGTTCGCGCCTTGATCGTGCCTCGCGCACCAGCCGGTCGTGCTCGCCCTGATGCTGCAGCAATTCGCCACGCCGTTCGGCCAAGGCGTTGCGCGATTGCGCGGCCTGTTCGCGGCCGAGCGCCGGATCGGGCAGAATTTCCTGCGCGCGGGCGGCGAGCGCGTCGGCGGCGCGGGTTTCCTCGATGTCGCGCGCCAGTCGCTCGGCGGCTTCGGTCAGCGCGGTGAGGCGCGAGGCGATGCCGGCGGCTTCGCGCGCGAGGGCGGCTTCCTTGTCGCGGGCTTGCGCCAACGCACCCAAAGCTTCGTGGGCGGCTTCGCGTGCGGCGCGTTCCTCGTCGCTCGCGTGGCGCGATGAGGCTTGCGCCGCTTCGAGCGTGGCGGCGGTGTTCTGGAACTCGCTTTCGGCGGCCGGCAGCAAGGCTTCGATCTCGCTGACCCGGTTGCGCTGGCGCAGGCGTTGCGCGGCAGCGGTCGGGGTGCCGGCGGCGCGGCGGAAGCCGTCCCAACGCCACAGACCGCCATCGCGGCTGACCAGACGCTGGCCGGGTTTCAATTCGCTTTGCAGCCGGTCGCCTTCGTCGCGATCGGCGACGACGCCGATCTGCGCCAGACGCCGCGCCAAGGCGACGGGACCTTCGACATGCGCCGCCAAAGGCGCGGCGCCCTCGGGCAAGGTCTGGTTCACGTCGTAATCGGGCAGTTCGAGCCAATGGGTCGGCGCGGTCGCATCGAGCGGCGCGGTGAGGTCTTCGCCCAAGGCGGCGCCCAACGCGGCTTCGAAGCCGCTTTCGACCCGCACGGTGTCGAGCACCGGCGCGTAACGCTTGTCGACCATCGCGGCGAGAAGTTCGGTGAGGGCGACGCGCTCGGCGGTCAGCTTGGCGCGTTCGGCCTCGGCCTGTTCCTTCGGCGCGCGCGCGGCGCGCTCTTCCTCTTGCGCCTGGCGCAAGGCGGTTTCGGCGGTCTCGGCGGCTTGACGCGTGCGCGCCACGGCTTCGTCAGCCTCGCGTGCGGCCTCGGCGACTTCGGCGGCGATCTCGGCCGCGACTTTTTCCGCTTCGAGCGCGGCCATGTCGCGGGCGATTTCCTGTTCGCGCTCGCCGAGGCGGGCAAGCCGCGTCGCCGCTTCGTCGCGCTGGCGCAGCAACGAGGCGCGCTCGGCTTCTTCCGCGGCGATGCGCTGGGTCAGTTGGGTGAGTTCGCTTTCGCGCGTCGCGACGTCGGCGGAAACCGCGTTGAGCGCGGCCTCGGCTTCTTGGCGCGCGGCGCCTTCCTGCGTCTGCGCTTCGGCCAGCACGGCGCGTTCGTCTTCGAGCCGCGCCAGTGCCTCGCGCGCATCGGCGGCGAGGGATTCCTCGCGCACGATATCGGCGGCGACCTGCTGCAGGCGCGCGTCGGCGTTGGCCAATTGCGCGGCGATGCGGCGTTCTTCGTCTTCGAGCGTCTGGCGCGCGATGACGAGGCGTTGCAGCTCGGCGGCGGACGATGCCTCGGACTGGCGCAGGCCCGGCAATTCGCCGGCAGTGGTTTCGCGCTTACGATCGGCGGCGAGCGAGATCTGAGTCTTGTCAGCGACGTCGAGTTCCGCCGCGCGCAGCCGCGCCGACGCGGCCTCGAGTTCGGCCATCGCGCGTTGCCAGCGCAGATGCAGCACCACGGCTTCGGCGCGACGGATGTGTTCGCTCAGGCGGCGATAGCGCAGAGCTTGCTTGGCCTGTTTACGCAGGCCTTCGAGCTGGGTTTCGAGCGCGCGCAGCACGTCGTCGAGGCGCGTCAGGTTGAGTTCGGCGGCCTTTAACCGCAGCTCGGCCTCGTGCCGGCGTGAATGAAGCCCGGTGATGCCCGAGGCTTCCTCGAGCAGCATGCGGCGTTCGCTGGGCTTCGCCGCGATGATCGCGCCGACCCGGCCCTGGCTGACCAGGGCGGCGGAATGCGCGCCGGTGGCGGCGTCGGCGAACAGCAATTGCACGTCGCGGGCGCGGACTTCGCGGCCGTTCACCCGGTAGTCGGAGCCCGAACCGCGCTCGATGCGACGGACGATCTCGATCTCGGGCAGTTCGTCATAAGGTTTCGGCGCGTCGAGATTGGGGTTCTCGAGCGAGAGGGTCACCTCGGCGAGATTGCGCGCGGGGCGCGTGCCGGTGCCGCCGAAGATGACGTCGTCCATCTCGCCGCCGCGCATGCGCTTGGCCGAGTTCTCGCCCATCGCCCAACGCAATGCCTCGACGAGGTTGGACTTGCCGCAGCCGTTCGGCCCGACGATGCCGGTCATCCCAGGCTCGATGATGAGCTCGGTCGGATCGACGAACGACTTGAAGCCGCTCAGCTTGAGTTTGGCGAATTGCACGGTCTGACGATCCGATACTTACTGTGCTTGCGCGGTCCGTATCGTGGGCGCGATCGAAGCGCTGGCGCTCTCAAGCGCTTTGACGAAATCCGGGTACGGCAGGGCGCCGACGAGTTTCTTGCCGTTGATGAAGAAGGTCGGCGTCGAATCGACGCCGTATTTCTGCTGCGCTTCGTATTCGGCGCCGACGATCGCCTTCGAGGTCGCGTCGTCGTTGACGCATTTGTCGAACTGGTCATCGCCGATGCCGCCCAGACGCGCGATCTTGCGCAAGGCTTCGGTCGGGTCGGGCTGAACGCCCCAGATCAGTTGCTGCTTGAACAGCGTCTCGACGAAGGCGGGATAACGCTCGGGCGGACCGCAGCGCGCGACCATCGCGGCTTTGAGCGCGTTCTTGTCGAGGGGATAGTCGCGATAGACCAGCTTCGCCTTGCCGGTGTCGATCCATTCCGCCTTCAGCTTGGGGAAGCTCTCTTGCGAGAACTCGGCGCAATGCGGGCAGGTCAGCGAGAAGAATTCGAAGATCGTGATCTTTGCGTCGGCTTTGCCGAGGACGCGATCGTCGGGCGTGAGCTGGGGCACGTCGGCCGCGCGCGCCGGGGCGCCTGCGAGCAGCGTTCCCAGCAGCACGAAAGCCGCCAGCGCCAACCAAATCTTACGCATCGAAATCCTCCGAACCACTAGATGTTGATGCTAGGGCCAGTTTCCACCTGTTTCAACCCCGCCGCGTTCCAACCACGGCAGCGCCGAGTCGCTGCAATGCGTCACGCAAGGCGGGATCGGCGATGCTGGCGAGCTTCTGATCGAGTGTGCGGTTTTCCTCGGGCGTCAGCGGGCGAGGCTTGGTGACTTTCGGCGGCGAGGCGAGCGGCGGGCCCTGCACCAGCACGATGCGCGCGATCGCCTGATAGCCGAAGAAACCGTTGATGCGCTCGATGATGACCGGCTCGAGATGCTGCGCCTCGATCGCGAAGGCTGATGAGACGCGCAGGCGCAGCGTGCCCTGGCGCCGCTCGCCGCGCGAGAAGACCAGACGCTCGGGCGAAATCTCGGCCGCGAGTTCGGCGCCGACGACGGTTTCCCATTGCGTGACCATCTGCGCTTCGCCGAAGCCGCGCTTGCCCAGCGCCGCGCCGGCGATTTTCGGAACCTCGGCCGCGATGGCGCGCAAATAGCCGCGCCGGCGCGTCGGGTCGGTCCTGCTGGTCTCGTCCGCCATCGCGTGCAATGCTAGCGCTGCAAGCCCGATCCGTCGAATGTCCCGCACAACACAAAAAGCCTCGCCAAAACCGCCCGCGCTCGCGGCAACGCTGCTGCAATGGTACGACCGCCATCGCCGCGTGCTGCCGTGGCGCGCGTTGCCGGGAAAGCGCATGGACCCGTACCGCGTCTGGCTCAGCGAGATCATGCTGCAGCAGACGACGGTGGCGACGGTCGGTCCCTATTTCACGCGGTTTCTCGAACGCTGGCCCGACGTGAAAGCGCTGGCGGCCGCGCCGCTCGACGACGTGCTCCATGCCTGGCAGGGGCTCGGCTATTACGCGCGGGCGCGAAATCTGCATGCCTGCGCGCGTGTCGTGGCGACCGAGCACGGCGGAAAATTTCCCGATACTGAAGAAGGCCTGCTGACGCTGCCGGGCATCGGCGCTTATACCGCGGCGGCGGTCGCCGCGATCGCGTTCGATCGCAAGGCCGCGCCGGTCGACGGCAATATCGAGCGCGTGGTGGCGCGGCTCTTTCTCGTGCGAACGCCGTTGCCCGCCGCCAAGCCCGAATTAAGGCGTCTCGCCGCGTCATTGGTGCCCGAGACGCGCGCCGGCGATTTCGCGCAAGCGGCGATGGATCTCGGCGCCACGATCTGCACGCCGAAGAAACCCAAATGCGTGCTCTGCCCGTGGCGCGAGGCGTGCCGCGCGCGACAAGAAGGCGTTGCCGAAACCCTGCCCGCGCGAATGCCGAAAAAGACCAAGCCGACGCGGCGTGGCGTCGCGTTCTGGGCGGTGCGCGGCGACGGCGCTGTGCTGCTGCGCCGTCGGCCCGAGAGCGGCTTGCTCGGCGGTATGATGGAAGTGCCGTCGACCGAATGGCGCGGCGAGCCGTGGAGCGATGCCGAGGCGCGCGAGGCGGCGCCGGTCGCCGCGCGCTGGCGCGCGCTGACCGGCGTGGTGCTCCACAGCTTCACGCATTTCGATCTCGAACTGCGCATCCTGGTGGGCAAGACCGCCGCCCGCACCGCAACAGGGAAGTGGGTTCAGCCCCAGGCGCTCGGTGGCGAAGCGTTGCCGACGGTGATGAAGAAGGTGATAGCGTTTGCCTCGGGTGCCCCGGTTGGGGCACCATCGCGCAAAGTTCGCGAAGAAGAATAAGGGAGGCCGTCTTGCCGCGCGTTGCGCCCGTCGCCGGGATCATGCTGTCCGCCGTGCTCGCGCTCGTCGCGTGCCGGCAAGCCATTGCGCTCGACAAGATCACGATCAATTACGTCGAGCCGGCGCCTTATTACTCTCCGCTGTTCATCGCGATCGACCAGGGTTATTTCGCCGAGGAAGGCATCGAGGCCGAAACCATCCAGGCGGGCGGCGGCGTCGCGACACCGGCCTTGCTCGCGGGCGATCTTTCCTTCAGCACGTCCGGGTCGGTCGCGATCAGCGCGATCATGAAGGGCGCCAAGCTCAAGGTTCTCTTCATCACCAGCGACCGGCCAGCCTTCGAAATCTGGGCACAGAAGGCGATCACGAAAGTCGAGGACCTGAAAGGCCTGCAGGTCGGCATCATCACGCGCGGCGACACCAGCGAGATCGCGATGCGCTATTACCTGAACCAGCACGGGCTGCCGGCCGATTACGTCGCCTATACGCCGCTCGGCACCGGCACCGCCCGGGTCGCGGGCATCACCTCGGCCACGTTTCCGGCGGCGCTCTTGGGCACCAGCGAAATGGCGCAGCTCAAGGCCTCAGGCAAGATCGACTCGCTGCATCAACTCGCCGATCTCAGCAAAGAGGTCCGCATGGTGTTCAGCGGCCTCGCCGCGAGCGACGCGATGATCAAATCCAAACCCGATCTCGTGCGTCGCGTGTTGCGCGGGTTGCTGAAGGGCATGCGTCATACCAAGGCGTCGCGCGCTGACGCGATGGCGGCGATGATCAAGCGCGGCGCCGATGCACCGACCGCGGGCGCGCAATGGGACGACACCAACGCGCTCCTGAGCGAAAGCGGCCGGACCACCGCTGCGGTCGAAACCGCCGAGCTGAAACTGCGCGCCGACCTGCTCGGCATACCGCGCGATCAGATCCCGCCCGACGCGGCGGTGTTCGATTTCAGTTTCGTCGACCAGGCCGGGGCCGCGCTCAAGGCCGAGAACTGGAAGCCCAAGACAGGAAAACCATAAAGATGTTGCGTTACCTCTTCGCGATTACCCTCGCGTTTATCGGATCGTCGTCAGCGTTCGCGGCCGACAAGGTCACGTTCTCCTATGTCGTGCCGGTGACGATCTATGGCGACCTGCTGCTCGGGGTCGACAAAGGGTTCTTCGCCCAGGAGGGCATCGACGGAAGCCTTCTGCAAGCCGGCGGTGGTGCTGCGACGCCGGCGCTGATCTCCGGCGACGTGCAGTTCTCGGGCTCGCCTGCCGCCGCGATCAGCGCGATCCTGAAAGGCGCCAAGCTCAAGGTGCTCTTCATCAGTTCGGATCGCGCGGCGTATATGCTTTATTCGCGCCCCGACATCAAAACCTTTGCCGATCTCAAGGGACAGGCGGTCGGCGTCATCAGCCGCGGCGACACCACCGAGATCGCATTGCGCTATTACCTGGCGCGCCATAACCTGCCCGAGGATTTTCTGTCCTACGTTCCGCTCGGCACCGGCGCCCCGCGCGTTGCCGCGATCACCTCGGGCTCTTATGCCGCCTCGATGATCGACAAGCAGGAAATCCAGCAATTGAAGGCCAATGGCGGACTCGACAAGCTGCATCTGCTGGTCGACATGCATAACGACGTGCATATGACCTTCAGCGGCATCGCGACCTCGGACGCGCTGATCGCTAAGAATCCGGATCTGGTCCGGCGCGCGATGCGCGCGGTCATCAAGGGCATGATGTACACAAAGGCGCATCGCGACGAGATGATCGACTCGCTGCTCCGCCACGGCGTCGCCGACCGCAAGGCTGCCGAAAGCGACTACGACGGCGACATCCCCGTCATGAGCGTCACCGGGACCATGCCGGTCGAAGACCAGAAACTGGAACTGGAAGTGCGCGGCGAAATGCTCGGCATCGCCAAGGACAAGGTCGCGCTCCCCTCGCAAGTGTTTGATTTCAGCTTTGCCGAAAAAGCGGCTGCCGAATTGAAAGCGGAGAACTGGAAGCCATGAGCAAGATACTGCGTCACGCATTCGTCGCGGCCGCCGCGCTTCTCGCGCTGTCGCCGCAATCCCGCGCCGCCGATAAGGTCAAGGTCAGCTATGTCGTGCCGACCGTCCAGTACGGCTCGCTGATGGTCGGCATCGACAAGGGCTTCTTCGCCCAGGAAGGTATCGAGGTCGAGCTGGTCCAGGCCGGCGGCGGGGTGGCGACGCCCGCGCTCATCGCCGGCGATCTGAATTTCTCGGGCTCGCCCTCGGTCGCGGTCAGCGCCAATCTGAAGGGCGCGCATCTGAAAGCGATCTTCGTCGGCTCCGATCATTCGGCTTTCCAGCTCTGGGCGCAGCCCGACATCAAGACCTTCGACGATTTGAAGGGCAAGCCGATCGGCATCATCAGCCGAGGCGATACCACCGAGATCGTGATCCGGTACATTCTCGCCAAGCACAGCCTGCCCGACGATTTCGTGTCCTATACGCCGCTCGGCACCGGCACGGCGCGCATCGCCGCTCTGGCGACCGGCAGCTTTCCGGCCGCACTCCTCGATGCCGGCGACGTCAAGGACATGCACGAGGCGGGCAAGATGGGTAAACTCCATCTCCTGATGGATATGGCCAAGGAAGTCCGCATGACCTTCGGCGGCTTCGCGACCTCGGACGCGATGATCAGCAACAATCGCGACGTCGTCCGGCGCACCGTGCGCGGGCTGATGAAGGGCCTGGTGGTGGTGCGCTCCGATCGCGCGGCGACGATCGCGTCGCTGGTCAAGCACGGCTCGACCGAAACGGCGGCCAACGCAGATTACGAGCTCAATTCGCCGAGCCTGTCGCCGACTTCGGTCGTCTCGGACGAGGATCAGGCCTTCGAGTTGAAGCTCCGCGCCCGTATGCTCAGCGTGGACGATACCAAGATTCCGCCGGCGTCGAATTTCTTCGACTTCAGCTTCGTCAAGCAGGCGGCGGCCGAATTGAAGGCCGAAAACTGGAAACCGTGAGTGAGGCAATGACAACAATGCGCGTATTAGCGGCGGCGGTGGCGGTATTTTTTCTCGGCGCCGTTCTGCCGGCGTCGGCTCTCGACAAGGTGAAGCTGAGTTATGTCCTGAGTTCGGTCGAATATGCCGATCTGTTTTTCGCGATCGACAAGGGCTATTTCGCCGAAGAGGGGATCGACCCGCAACTCGAACAGGCCGGCGGCGGTGTTGCCGTTCCGGCGACGATCGCGGGCGATCTCGATTTCACGACGTCCGGCTCGGTCGCGATCAGCGCGATCATCAAAGGCGCCAAGCTCAAGGTCCTGTTCGTGGTCGACGCGCATCCGGCGATGCAGGTCTGGGCCCAGCCCGACATCAAGACCTTCGCCGATCTGAAGGGCAAGCCGATCGGCATCATCAGCCGCGGCGACACCACCGAGGTAGCGCTGCGTTACTACCTCGCGAAGCACAATTTGCCGGCGGATTACGTCTCCTATACGCCGCTCGGCACGGGTGCGGCGCGCGTCGCCGCCATCGCTTCGCGCACCTTCCCGGCGGCGCTCGTCAACGCCAGCGAAGTCGAGGATCTGAAAGCGGCCGGCAAGCTCGGCGATCTCCATCTGCTGATCGAATTGCGGAAGGAAATCACCATGGCCTACAACGCGCTTGCGACGTCGGACGCGCTGATCGCCAAGAACCCCGATCTGGTTCGCCGCATGGTGCGCGCGATCCTCAAGGGCGTGCTCAGCGTCAAGGCGTCGAAGGCCGAAACCATTGCGACGCTGTTGCGCCACGGCCAGACCAACGCGGCCTCGGTCGGCACGGAATACGACGCGCTGATCGATTCGATCACCACGACCGGCGTGATGCCGGCGGCCGATGCCGCGATGGACGTCAGCCTGCGCGCCGACATGCTCGACGTGCCGAAAGACAAGGCGCCGCCGGCCTCGACGGTGTTCGATTTCAGCTTTGCCGAAAAGGCGCTGGCCGAATTGAAGGCCGAAGGCTGGAAACCGAAGCCGTGAGTCGAAATGACGCGTCGGCGCCGGTGCTGCTCGTCGGCGGCACGCTGGCGGATGGGTCGGCCACCGCGATCCTGATGAAGCACACGGCGGGGTTGCTCGCCGATCGCGGCTTCGCCGTTGAAGTGATGGGGGCAACGGCGCTCGAATTGCCGATGTATCACCCCGATCTGCACGAGCACGAAGCGCCCGATGCCGACGCGCTGCTCGCCGCGTTTCGCCGGGCGCGCGCCTATATCTGGTTCACCCCGGCCTATCACTACAGCATCAGCGGCTTGCTGAAGAACGCGCTCGACTATCTCGAACTGATGGGCAACGACGACCCGCCCTATCTCGCTGGGAAACTGGTCGGTCTCGTCGCGGCCTCGAGCGGTCCGATCGCCGCGATCCACGCGATCGGCGCGATGGAACAGATCGTTCATGCCCTGCGCGGCTATGTCGTGCCGGCGACGGCGCCGATCTGTCCGATCGAACGCGCGGTCGACCGTAAGGCCGGCACGGTGATCGACGAACGCACCAAGCTCAAGCTCTCCCAACTGGTCGACGAAATGCGCGACGCACTCGCGAGGTAAAACTCATGCGTATCTTCCTCATTCTTCTGGCCCTCGTCCTTGCCCTGCCGGCCAGCGCCGCCGACAAGATCCGCTTCAGCTATGTCGTGCCGACCATCGATTACACGCCGCTGCTGGTCGCCATCGATCGCGGATTTTTTGCCCAGGAAGGTATCGAGGTCGAACTGGTTCAGGCGCAGGGCGGCATCGCCACGCCGGCGCTGATTTCCGGCGATCTCGATTTCAGCGGTTCGTCCTCGGCCGCGATCAGCGCGATCCTCAAAGGCGCGCATCTGAAGGTGCTCTATGTCGGCGAGGACCATTCGGCCTATGAGCTGTGGGTCCGGCCCGACATCAAGTCGCTCGACGAATTGAAGGGCCAGCAGGTCGGCGTCATCAGCCGCGGCGACACCACCGAGATCAGCGTCCGCTACGTCCTGGCGCAGCGCCATCTGCCCGACGATTTCGTCTCCTTCACGCCCTTGGGCGCGACCGCCGCGCGGATCGCCGCCCTGACCACCGGCACCTACGCCGCCGCCGTCATCGATGGCGGTGAGAGTTCCGATATCGAGGCGCTGCAAAAATCCGGCAAACTCAAGATGCTGATCGACATGCACGAGGAAGTGCGGATGGCCTTGAGCGGCTTTGCCACCTCCGACGCGCTGATCGCCAAGAACCCCGACCTGGTCCGCCGCACGATGCGCGCGATCTACAAAGGCATCTCGCAAATCAAGGCGACGCCGCATGTCGCGAGCGAGTCGATGATGAAGCACGGGCACGAGAAGGCGGCCGCCGAATTCTCCGAAAGGGAATTCGTCCCGCGGATGCTGGCAACCGGCACGATTCCGCGCGACCTGCAGGAGAACGAACTGGTGCTGCGCGCCGACATGCTGAGCGTGCCCAAGGACAAGATTCCCGCGCCGTCGGGGGTGTTCGATTTCAGCTTCGTCGAGCAGGCGGCGGTCGCCGTGAAAGCCGAAGGCTGGAAACCGACACCCTGATAGTGGTATCGGTTTCTGCGGGCTCCGCCCGCGGGGCGGTCTCTACGATAAAAGATGGAGCGAGCGATGGATAAGGCCCTCGACCCGGTCACGCTGGAGGTGCTGCGCAACGCGCTGCCGGCGATCGCCAACGAAATGGCCGCCGATCTTCAGCGCACCTCCTACAACATGATGATCTACGAGGTGCGCGATTTCTGTACCGCGCTGGTCGGGGTCGACGGCGAATTGCTGTGCCAGAACGTCGGCGGCGTGTCGCATTTCGTGGCCGACCTCGGCGTCATCATCACCGACGGGATGAAGGTCTACGGCAAAGACGGGTTCGAGCCGGGCGACGCCATCATCATGAATCACCAGGCGGTGGCCGGACAGCACCTCAACAACATCGTCATCTACATGCCCTATTTCTTCGCGGGCGAGTTGATGCTGTTCTCGATGGTGCGCGCGCATTGGATCGATGTCGGCGGGACGAGTACTGGATTCGGCGGCGGCCGCGACACGGTCGATCCCTGGCAGGAAGGGCTGCAGTTCAATCAGCTCAAGATCTACAAGGGCGGCAAGCTCGACGACACGCTTTATCGCATGATCCGCGACAATGTGCGTTTCCCCGAGGCGTCGATGGGCGATCTCAAATCGCAGATCGCATCGTGCAAGCTGGCGCTGCGCCGGGTCGACGAGTTGTTCCAGCGTTACGGCAAGGACACGATGCGCCACGGCATCGCGCGCATCTTCGACGAGACCGAGGCGAAGTGCCGCAACATCGTTTCCGGTATCAAGGACGGCGTCTACGAAGCCGAATCCTTCGTCGAGGATCATTCCGCCGCTGGCCTCGACAAGATCCGCATCCACGCCAAGGTCACGGTCGATCATGGCCACATGATCATCGATCTCTCCGAGTGCGCCAAGGAGCGCAAGCGCGGCCTCAATTCGCGCACGCTGGCCGGCGCGCGCATCGCTTATAAGGCGCTGACCCAGCCGCTCGCGGCGGTCAACGAGGGCTCGTTCCGCGCCCTCGACATCGTGCTGCCCGAAGGCAGCATCATGATGGCGCGCCATCCCGCGCCGATGACCGGATGGAGCCTGGTGCTGCCGACCGTCGTCGATACCGTGGTGACGGCCTTGGCGCCGGCGATGCCCGACCGCATTCCGGCGGCGCATCACGGCGTGATGGGCGGCGCCTCGATCGTCTTCTTCGGCAATGATCCGAAAACCGGCAAGCGGTTCGTCACCCAAAGCATCGAAGGCGCGGGCTGGGGTGGCCGTCCGACCGAAGACGGCGAATCCGGCAGCGTCTCGATCTGCCAGGGCGACGTGCGCAACGCCTCGATCGAAGGGATCGAGATGAAATCGCCGATCCTCGTCGAAAATCGCGGCTACCGCGCGGATTCCGGCGGCGCGGGACGGTTTCGCGGCGGCGTGGGTCTCGAGATCCGCGCCTCGAGCTTCGTCGAAGGCCGCTGGAACATGGACCGGCCGGCGCGCACGCTCTGCCCGCCCTGGGGATTGTGGGGCGGCAAGGCGGGGGTCACCGCCGAGTTCTTCACCCGCAAGCCGGGCGAGAACGCCTATCAGCCGACCTACGGTTTCCGCCTGCCGATGCCGCCGACGACGCAGGTTCTGTTGCGGACGAGCGGCGGCGGCGGCTGGGGCGATCCGCTGGAACGCGATCCCGATCGCGTGCGCTTCGACGTAGTCGAAGAACTCGTCTCGCGCGAGGCGGCGTCGAAACTCTACGGCGTGGTGCTGCGCGAGGACCTGTCGCTCGACGAGGGTGCTACCGCGTCGTTGCGCCGCGAGATGCAAGCGAGTCCGGCAGCGGAGTAGGCTGCCGGCATCATCGTCGGACGGCGTTTGTCGGCAAAGCAGATGGAGGTCGGCTTTGCCCCAAAAAGCAGACATGCAGCAGCCGTTGGATGATTTCTGCTTCGTGCCGCTTGGAGACACCTCCAATGGGCGCTTGCGTGCCGGCAGAGCGGGCGTCCACAACGTCGGCGCGCTTCCACGCGTGGGCACCTCATGTCGTGCATCGTGACCCAGTCACCCAATTTTATTGGCAGGTCGCAATTAGCTCTTGCAGTCTTTGTCCGAGTTTATGACTATGCTTGATGTCCAACAATATTGCTGCCCTGATAGACTATTTTGCGAGCCTTATTACCTCGCCGATGAAGCCGCAGCGCCGCATGATGGCGCTGGAGCTTGCCTCCGAAAGATTGCAACAGACCGCCAGGGTTGAGACTTCCCGTGGCACCATGCGCTTTGTTTGTTCATCCGCGCGCGCACTCCACGATCCACTCGCTTTCCATTATAGCGAACCCGAAACGGTGGCATGGATTGATGACTGGATAAAGCCCGGCGAGGTTTTGTGGGACGTCGGCGCGAATATCGGCGTTTATACGATATATGGCGCGCTCGCCGACGGCGTAAGGGTCATTGCGTTTGAACCCAGCGCGGCGAGTTTCGGTGCTCTCGTCGGCAATATCGAGATCAACCAAATGGGAAGCCGAGTCCAGGCGTTTTGTCTTGCGCTCGCCGACCGTACGGGAATTGATTACCTGCATATGTCTGACACCTCTGTTGGTCAGTCGATGCACGCTTTCGGACAACTGGAAACGGTAGGTGGTATTGTTGCACCTGCATTTTCGCAAGCCGTGCCAGGAATAGCGATTGACGATGCGTGCTCAATATTTGGCATAGATCGTCCCGATCACATCAAGCTCGATGTGGATGGTACCGAAGAAAAGATTCTTCGCGGGGGAAGCCGGACCTTGTCCGAGGTGCGTACAGTTTCGATGGAGGTGTCGGGAGAGAGTGGTCGTGCCGCCGCTAATTTCTTGCAGGAGGCAGGCTTCTTCCGCGTTGGCGATCTGGCATCGGCCGCACGCAACCAACTCTTCGTCAATCGTTCAAAAGTCTCAGTGCCCTAAACCTTATTCGCCGAGCTCGACAAATCGGAACGGTCCGCTTTGAGTCGATAGCTGTAATCGCCAGCCCGAGCAGATGTTGTCCGCTTCGCCTCCAAGACCGGACATTCTGCCCGGCTGGCTGGTCTACCGCGTCGTTGCGCCGCGAGTTGCAAGCAAGCGCGACGTCGTCGTCGTTAGTTCATCTCCGCGCGGACTTTCTGGCGGAACATTTCGATCGGAACGGGATTGCCGTTGCGTTCGACGAACCAGAAATCCCAGCCGTTGCAGGCGGGCGCGCCCTGGACTTCGGCGCCGACCTGGTGGATCGAGCCGCGCGCGTCGGCCGAAATGAGCGTGCCGTCGGGCCTGATCTTGGCGGTCCAGCGGCGGCGCACGTCGAAGAGAATCTCACCCGGCTTCAGCAAGCCGCGCTCGATCAGCGTGCCGAACGGTACGCGCGGGGCGTCGCTGCGCTCGGGCGAGGTCACCAGGTCGTCGGCATGCGCGGGTTCGACGGCATCGATGCGCGTGCGCGCGACCTTGGCATATTCGTGTTCGCGCTCGATGCCGATCCAGCGCCGGCCGAGGCGTCGCGCGACAGCGCCGGTCGTGCCGGTACCGAAGAAAGGATCGAGGACGAGATCGCCGGGCTTTGACGCGGCGAGCAGGACGCGATGGAGCAGGGCTTCGGGTTTTTGCGTCGGATGCGCCTTCTTGCCGTCGCGCTTGATGCGCTCGGGTCCGCCGCACACCGGCAACAGCCAGTCGCTGCGCATCTGGACGCCCTCGTTGAGCGCCTTCATCGCCTGGTAATTGAACGTGTATTTGGTTTCGCGCGAACGCCCGCACCAGAGCAGCGTCTCATGCGCGTTGGTGAAGCGCCGGCCGCGGAAATTCGGCATTGGGTTGGTCTTGCGCCACACGATGTCGTTGAGGATCCAAAAGCCGAGATCCTGCAGGATCGAGCCGACGCGATAGATATTGTGATAGGAGCCGATCACCCAGAGCGTGCCGTCGGGCTTCAGGACGTGGCGCGCGGCGGTGAGCCATTCGCGCGTGAAGCGGTCATAGGTGACGAAGTCGGCGAACTTGTCCCACGCGTCCTCGACGCCATCGACGCGCGAATTGTCGGGACGGTGAAGCTCCCCGGCGAGCTGCAGGTTGTAGGGCGGGTCGGCGAAGATCAAATCGACGGATGCTTCGGGCAGGCGAGACATGATCTCGGCGCAATCACCCATCAGCACCGAGCCGTCGTGCTCGGTCGTATCCCCCATGACTCTCCCCTATGGACGGCACACGATGCGCCCCCCGAGTCGCGGCGTCAACAAAAAGTTCATTGAGTCAAAGGGCTAGGGGGAGATATTCGAGTCGAATCCGAGGGTTAGCTGACACGGCGCGAAGCTCATGCGGTGATGCCGGGTGGGGCCCAGCGCGAGGATCGCGTTGCGGTGTTCCAGCGTGCCGTAACCGACATTGGTTGCCCAACCATAGCCGCCATAGCGCTGAGCCAGCGCGTGCATCAGCCGGTCGCGCGTGACCTTGGCGACGATCGAAGCCGCGGCGATCGACAATGATTTGCCGTCGCCGCCGACGATCAGGTGCGTCTTGCAGCCGAGCCCCGGTTCGCGATTGCCGTCGACCAAGGCCATGTCGGGTGTCACGCCGAGGCGCGCGACGGCGCGGCGCATCGCGATGAAGGTCGCCTGAAGGATGTTGTGGCGATCGATCTCGCCGGTGCTGGCGGCGCCGATGCCGATGCGCGCGCAGCTTTTGAGCAGCAGCGCATATTCGACGCGCGCCGCGTGGCTCAACTTTTTCGAATCGTCGAGTTCGCGTTTGAGGTGCTTGGGCATCGCCGCCACGTTGAGGATCACGGCGGCGGCGACCACCGGCCCGGCCAGGGGTCCGCGTCCGACCTCGTCGATGCCGCAGACGATGCCGGTGAATCGGCGCTCGAAGGAAAAATCGGGCATTCTAGGTCGTTACCGCGACGGCGCTGCCGATGGCAAGACCCAAGCCGGTATCGGCGCGCCCGCGATTGACCGCGATCTCGGCGAGGCCATTGGAATTCGCGTACCAGAATGCGGCGCCCGTTGGTACCGAGGCGAATGTTTCCGCGCGGGCGATGCGGCGCTCCGCCGCGACCGACAGGATCGCGTCGTTCGACAACGCGCTCGCGCGCAACCCGGTCATCGCGTTGCCGTAGTGATCGACATAGACGATCTCGGTGAGATCGTCGGGCCAGAGCGGGTGACGCAAGGGTGCGTGTTCGCGTGTCGCCGGTGCTTCGCCGCACGCCAGCATCGCCGCGATCGGCGCAAAGAGGTCGCGACCGTGAAAGCTCGATGAGAGCGTCGCGGGCCGCCACGCAATCTCCGAAACGCGCGTGTTCGCGCCGCGACGCAGCACCAATTCGAACAGCCCGTTATCGGGACCGACGAAATGCTTGCCGTCCGCCTCGACGATCAACGGTGCGCGGTCGCTGCCGACGCCCGGATCGACGACGCAGAGATAGACGGTGCCAACCGGAAACCACGCGGCATAGGCGGCGAGGAGATAGGCGGATGCGCGCGGATTGCCGATTGGCGCATCGGCGAAGAGATCGACGATGTCGCAACCCGGCGCGTCGCGGCGCAGCACTGCCTTCACCTGCCCCGTATAGGGACCGGCGAGACCGAAATCGGTGAAGAGGACGATGCTGGGTGGCGTGGTCATGCCGCAAAATTATGCGGCAGGCGGGGCTTCAGAACAACGAGAGCTGTCCGCCGACTTTCACCGGCGCCTTGAATTGCGAGGAATCGAGTCGCCAGGCTTCGCGGCGTTTGTCGAGACCGAGGCGGTGGATCGCGGCCTCGAAGCGGATGCGCAGCATCTCGGCGTAAGGGCCGGTGCCGCGCATGCGGGTGCCGAATTCCGATTGATAGGCCTTGCCGTCACGGCTCCGCTTGATCAGCGACATGACGTGCTTGGCCTTGTTCGGGTAGTGCACGCCGAGCCATTCCTCGAAAAGCGGCGCGATCTCCAAGGGCAGGCGCACGAGGATGTAGCTCGCCGCGCCGGCGCCGCGCGCCGCACCGGCTTCAAGGATGTTCTCCATCTCGGAATCGTTGAGTGCCGGGATCATCGGCGAGGCGAGCACCGCGACCGGAATGCCCGCCGCGTGCAGCGCCGCGATGGTCTCGAGCCGGCGTTCGGGCGTCGCGGCACGGGGTTCGAGCTTTCGCGCCAGTTCGCGGTCGAGCGTCGTTACCGACACGGCGACGCTCGCCAGCCGGTCGCGCGCCATCGCCGCGAGAATGTCGATGTCACGCTGCACGAGTGCCGATTTGGTGACGATACAGACCGGATGACGAAACTCTTTCAGCACTTCGAGGATGCGCCGCGTCAGGTTGATCTTGCGCTCGATCGGCTGATAGGGATCGGTGTTGGCGCCCAGCGCCACCTGCTTGCAGCGATAGGACGGCTTCGACAATTCGGCGCGCAGCAATTCGGGCGCATCTTCCTTGACGAAGATGCGGCTCTCGAAATCGAGACCGGGCGACAGGCCGAGATAGGCGTGGGTCGGCCGGGCGAAGCAATAGATGCAGCCATGCTCGCAGCCGCGATAGGGATTGATCGAGCGGTCGAACGGCACGTCAGGCGAATCGTTGCGGGCGATGATCGTCTTTGCCGCGTCGCGCAGGTAATGCGTGTCGAGCCGCGGCGCTTCGGCATCGGCCAGGCCCCAGCCATCATCGGTCGCGATGCGCGTCTCGCGCTCGAACCGCCCGGTCATGTTGGCGACCGCGCCGCGTCCTTTACGTGCCTGAGGCTGAAGTGCCTGGTCCATCCTCTGAATATGTGCCCTCTTCTGGAACAAATCAAGAACGAGGCTGCGGCAATGCGGTTCTCCGATTAAACTGTCATCCGATGCGTCCGTTCCTCGTCGTCATTCCGCGGTATCCCCGCGCCGCCATCGACGGGCGTTTGCGCGCCGCTGCCAAAGCGCGCGGTTGGCGGCTGGTCGTCGGCGCTATTCCACCGCGCGGCCGGGTCGTGGTGGTGAACGCGCATCCGCCGGTCTTCGCGCTCGCGACGATTCTCGCCGTGTTCCGGCTGCTCGATACGCAGGACGCAGTGTTCGCGCCGACGGAGGATGACGGTTATTGGCTGGTGGGATTGGCGCAGCGGCGGCGGCTGAAGCCGGTGCCCTGGCCGGCGGTGCTCGACGACGCGTTGGCGCTGTTGCTGCCCGCGCTCAAGGTCGAGTTGCTGGCGACGGAGGAGGCCGAACCGCTCCGCGTCAGTTCTTTGTCGTGAGGTGTTCCTGCAGGCGCGGCATCAGCTCGACGAGATTGCAGGGGCGGAACCGGTTGTCGAGCTGGTGCTTGATGATGTCGTCCCAGCCGTCGCGGCAGGCGCTGGGCGATCCCGGTAACGCGAAGAGATAAGTCCCGCCGGCGACGCCCGCGGTGGCGCGGCTCTGGATCGTCGAGGTGCCGATCTTCTGGTACGAGAGCCAGCGGAAAAGTTCGCCGAAACCGGCGATCTCCTTCTCATAGACGGAATGGAACGCCTCGGGCGTCACGTCGCGGCCGGTCACGCCGGTGCCACCGGTCGAGATCACCACGTCGATCAGCGGATCGGCGATCCAGGTTTTGAGCTGTTTGACGATCGCGGCCTGATCGTCGCGCACGATCAGCTTGGCGGCGACCTTGTGGCCGGTCGCCTCGATCATCTCGACCAGGGTGCGACCCGATTTGTCGTCGGCTTCGCTCCGCGTGTCGGAGACGGTCAGGACGGCGATGTGGACGGCGAGGAAGGGTCGGGTTTCGTCAATTTTGGGCATGGCGACGATCCGTGACGACGGTATTTCCGTCGAGCGCGGTATAGGTCGGCCAATGTCCGGCGGCAAGCGCGTCGAGATCGGGCGTCTTTTGATCGAGCCGCTCGCGATAGATCCAATAATTGGTCAGCACGCGCAGGGTGAAGACGCGCGATTGCTGCGCCGGAATGCTTTCGAGGAACAGGAGCGGGTCGTCGCGGTATTCCGAACGTGCGCCGAGCCAGCGCGAGATGGCCGACGGACCGTGGTTATAAGCCGCGGCGAACAGGATCAGATTGCCCTTGATGCGATCGTCGCCGAGCAGTTCTTCCACGTATTCCTGCGCCAGCATCAGATTGAATTCGGGATCGGTGAGTTGCTGGTGCGCGGCTTTGCTTTTGCCCGAGGCGATGGTCGTGCCGGTGCGCTTGGCCATCGAGCGGGCGGTCGCCGGCATCAATTGCATCAGGCCGGTGGCGCCCGAGCGGTTGGAGGCGGCGGGCACGAACTGCGATTCCTGGCGCATCAGCGCGAAGATCAGGGCGCGGTCGACGGTGAAACCGCCCAGCGGCTCCCAGCGCGGTACCGGATAAAGCGCGGGATCGTGCCGCGTGCCGTCATTGCTGCTGAGTGTTGCCGCGAGTTGCAGGCTCGCCGCCGGCAGGTTGGCGCGATCGGCCAGCGAGGCGAGCGATTGCACCAAAGCGGGCGAGCCGTGGCTGGCGAGCTGGCGCAGTTCCAGGGCGGCGAGCGAGCGCTCGTCGATCGCGATCAGCGCCAGGGTCCGGCGGCCGGCCTCGGTGTTGATCAGAAGCTGCGCGTCGAACTGGGTGAAGGGATCGGCGGGGAAATTCTGGATCTGGTCGACGCCGAGGAGACGCCGGGCGAGGAGGCCATAGAAGGTGCGTGGGCTCTCGGCCGCGATGCGCAGCCAGTAGGAGTAATTTTCGGGGCGGCGTTGCTTGAGTTCGACCCGCGCGGCCCAGAACGCGGCGGCGGATTTGATCCAGGGCGATTGGTTCGGGCTGCGCGCCAGGGCCTGGAAATGGCCGCGCGCCTCGTCGAGGCGGCTGAGCCGCCAGGCGGCGAGGCCGGCATTCCAGTTGGCGATCGGCGCATAGGCCGCGCTCTCGGTGCCGGCGGACAGGGTGAGGGCTTCCTGCGGCTCACCCTGGGCGAGGTAACCCTCGGCGATCGCGGCGCGCAATTCGTCGCGCATGCCGACATCGATCAGGAGCTTGGCTTCGCCGCCGGCCATCATCTGCTCGGCTTTGCGCGGCTGGCCCTGGGCGAGGCCGCGGATCTGGCTGACCAGCGCGTCGGCGCGATGGTTGCTGGAGGGGACGAGAACGCTGGGGCTGCGCCCGGCGGTCGGACGCGGTTCGAAATCGGAATCGTCGTTGCCGGCGGCGAGGTTTCCGGTTGCGGTCGGCTTCGGCACGGGCGGTGCGCCGGCGGGATGGCGCTTGACCGCCATGGCATAGATCGCCTTGGCCGCCGGCTCGTCGCCGTATTTCTCGAGCCACTGCGCCAACTCGGGATAGGTCGCTTTGTAGGAACTCGACCGATAGCGCTCGCCCAGAACCTCGCCGAGCAACAGCTTGTCGCTCAGACCGGCGATCTCGCGATCGGCATCGCTCCAACGCCCGGATTGCTGCGCTGCAAAGATGTGATGGTAACGGGTGATATCGGCGGCTGAGAGGATCGTCGGCGGATCGGCTTCGCGTAAAACTGATGAACCAGGGGTTAAAGCGGCGGTCCGAACGTCTTGCGAAGATTGCGCGAATGCCTCATGCGAAAACGCAAGAGAAGCTAACGCGGACGCAATAATCCACAGGCTGTGCAAAGTCCTGCGGGCGTCCAAGCCGGTTCCCCCTGTGATCATGATGATCCGAAATAACTATCTCCGGCGGGTTTGGCAAGATTAATCTGCACCCGGCCCAATCACTTTTAACGTTCTAATCAAACGCTTAGATTTTTACTTTATTTTTTCTGCAGCGATTCAAGTTTTGACTGAAGTTCTAGGAAATCGCGCCACGTTTCACTTTTACGGGGCGGGGCGCGCAACAAAAACGAGGGATGATATGTAGTCAAGGCGGGAACCGGGCGGTCGAGGCCCGGAACCGACAATTCGAACCATTTGCCGCGAAGTTTAGTGATCCCCTCGCTACGTCGAAGGATCGCGCTGGTAGCGGTGCCGCCCGAAAGCAAAACCACCTGTGGGGCATTGAGCGCGATCTGACGCCACACGAACGGCAGGCACGTGGCAATCTCGTCGTCGGTCGGCTTGCGGTTTCCGGGCGGTCGCCAGAACAGGATGTTCGAAATGTAAACGTCGCGCTGCCGGTCGAGCCCGATCGCCGCCAGCATCTTGTCGAGCAGATGCCCGCTGCGCCCGACGAAGGGTTTGCCGACCCGATCTTCGTCGGCGCCGGGCGCCTCGCCGATGATCATGAGCGGGCTGTGCGGTATCCCATCCGCGAAGACGGTATGCGTGGCGGTCTTCCGCAACGCACAACCCTCGAACGCATCGATCGCCGCGTAGAGTTCGTCGAGCGTCGTGGCGGCCTCGGCGAGCTTGCGGGCGTCACCGACATGGGCGCCGGCGGCCGGCGGGCTCGCCGAAATCGCGATGGGGGGCGTCGGCCGACGTACCGCCGGTGATGGTGGAGCGACTTCCGTCACGGCGGCGGGTGCCGGCGGCGGCAGGGCGAACCGGTCGATGGCGGTGTCGCCGATCGCCTCATCGACGCCGATCGCGACGTACCAGCGCAGCAACTCGGCCAGTTCGGTGGTCCCGTTCATGCGGCAAGCCTAGCACCGCGCCGGCCCCACTTTAAGCGGGCCGCGCAATCCTTATAGTGCGCGACCATGGAAGCAGAGGCGCCGATCGACCGCGAACGGATGGAATACGACGTCGTGATCGTCGGCGCCGGGCCCGCCGGGCTCGCGGCCGGAATCCGGCTGAAGCAGCTGGCGGCCGTCGCCGGCCGCGAGGTTTCGGTCTGCATCATCGAAAAAGGCTCGGAAGTCGGCGCGCACATATTATCGGGCGCGGTATTCGAGCCGCGCGCGCTCGACGAGCTGATCCCGGACTGGCGCGACCGTGGCGCGCCGCTGACAACCCCGGCCGTCGAGGATCGTTTCGTGCTGCTGACCAAGGCGCACGCCTTCCGCCTTCCGCCGCCGCCCCAGATGGACAATCGCGGCAATTACATCATCAGCCTCGGGAATCTCTGCCGTTGGCTGGCGACGGAGGCCGAGGCGCTGGGGGTCGAAATCTATCCCGGCTTCGCCGCCGCCGAAGTCCTCTACGACGAGAAGGGTGCGGTGCGCGGCGTCGCCACCGGCCCGCAAGGGGTCGCCAAGGACGGCACCCCGACCGCGCAGTTTCAGCAAGGCGTCGAACTGATCGGCCGCGAAACGCTTTTCGCCGAAGGATGTCGTGGCTCTTTGACCAAGACACTCGAGGCGCGCTTCGGTCTGCGCGACGAGAGCGGCCCGCAGACCTATGGGCTCGGGATCAAGGAACTATGGGAGGTCGACCCGGCGCAGCATCGTCCGGGTCTCGTCGTCCACACGATCGGCTGGCCGCTTGATGCCGCAACCTATGGCGGCTCGTTCCTCTATCACCTTGAGAACAACCAGGTAGCGGTCGGCTTCGTGGTCGGGCTCGACTACGCCAATCCCTATCTCAGCCCGTTCGAAGAATTTCAGCGCTTCAAGACTCATCCGGCGATCAAACCGACTTTTGTCGGCGGCCGTCGGATCGCTTATGGCGCGCGCGCGCTCAACGAAGGCGGGTTCCAGGCCATTCCGCGTCTCTCGTTTCCGGGCGGTCTGGTCATCGGCGACGCCGCCGGCTTCCTCAACGTCGCCAAGATCAAGGGCAGCCATACCGCGATGAAGTCGGGCATGGTCGCGGCCGAGACGCTGTTCCGTCGTCTCGATGGCGACGCGGCGGCGGATTATCGCGCCGCGCTCGAAGCGTCCTGGGTCTGGCCCGAGCTGCAGGGCGTGCGCAACATCCGGCCGGGCTTTCGTTGGGGTCTCTGGGCCGGTCTCGCTTACGCCGCGTTCGACACTTATATACTGCGCGGCCGCGCGCCCTGGACGCTGCGCCATCACGCCGATCACGCGCAGTTGAAGCCGGCCGCGACATGCCGGCCGATCGACTATCCCAAACCGGACGGGGTGGTGAGCTTCGACCGGCTGTCCTCGGTGTTCATCTCGAACACCAATCACGAGGAGAACCAGCCGGCGCATCTCCATCTGCGCGATCCGGCCAAGGCGATCGCGGTCAATCTCGCGATCTATGATTCGCCCGAGCAACGCTATTGCCCGGCCGGGGTTTATGAGATCGTGAGCGACGGCGCGGCGGGCGGCCGGCGGCTGCAGATCAACGCCCAGAACTGCGTTCACTGCAAAACCTGCGACATTAAGGACCCAACCCAGAACATCGATTGGGTGGTACCTGAAGGCGGTGGCGGTCCCAATTACCCGAATATGTGATCGCACAATATATTGTGTCGCGATGCGGGCTTTACGCCTAAACTCAGTAGATAACGTGATGGGTCTGGAACGATGATCGAGTGGATGCGGACACTCTGTTCGCTGATGGCGACGAGTTTACTCGCTGGGCTGATGGCGTGCACCACGGGCCATCAGGAGCCGGTCGTCACGGCGCCGAAGAGCGCGCTCGGCTCATACCTCGCCGCGCGCCATGCCCAGGTCCAACATGACTATGGCGATGCCGCGCGCTTTCTCGACAACGCGCTCGCGGGCGACAGCGGCAATTACGATCTCGTCCGTCGCGCTTTCCTGCTCCGCCTTTCGGAAGGCCGCATCGGCGATGCGGTACCGCTGGCGCAAAAGATCGTCGATATCGACGGCCGCTCCGGTCTCGCCGGGTTCCTGCTGCTCGAACAGGATTTGAAAGCCGGCAAATACGATCAAGTCGTCACGCAGGCGATGGCGATGCCGCGGGAGGGCGGGCAACGCTTCTCGGTGCCGCTGGTTCTCGCCTGGGCCGAGGCGGCGCGCGGCCATCCCGCACCGGCGCTTCAGGCGCTGGACGGCATCGGCGGCGTGAACGGCCTGCAACCGCTGCGCGATCTTCATGCCGCGCTGATCGACGACTATTCCGACCGCGTCGACGACGCGAGCGCGGCTTACGATAAACTGGTCAGCGGAACGCAGGCCTCGACCTGGCGGGTGATCGAACTCGCGGGCAATTTCTACGAGCGCCACGGCCGCGCCGCCGATGCGCGTAAGCTTTATGAACGCAGCGCCCAGCAGGCGGGGCTCGGCGACGTCACCGAACTCGCGATCGCGCGCGTCGACAAGGGCGTCGTGCCGCCGAAGCTGATCGCATCGCCGGACGACGGCGTGGCCGAGGGATTGTTCGATCTCGCGGGTCTGCTCAATCAGACCGACACGGCCGAGATTGCTTTGGTCTATGCGCGCCTCGCGCTCGACCTGGCGCCGCATTTCGCGCTGGCGCAACTTCTCGTCGGCGAGATCCGCGACGGCGAGGGACGCCAGGCCGACGCGCTTGCGCTCTATCGCGCGGTCGATCCGGCGTCGCCGTTTTCGTGGATGGCACGCTTGCGCGCGGCGCTCGAACTCGATGCGCTCAGTCGCACGGACGAAGCGGTCTCGGCATTGAAGGCGATGGCGGCCGAACGGCCGCAAACCGCCGAGCCGCTGGTCGAACTGGGCGATCTGCTGCGCGGGCACAAGCGCTTCGCCGAGGCGGTGACGGCTTACGATGGCGCGCTCGCCCGCACGCCGACGCCCAAGGCCGGCGATTGGCGACTGTTTTACAGCCGCGGCGTCGCGCTCGAACGCGTCAATCAATGGCCCCGCGCCGAGGCCGATCTAAAACGCGCGCTCGAATTGCAACCCGAGCAGCCGCTGGTGCTGAACTATCTCGGCTATTCGTGGATCGACAAGGGCGAGAACCTGCAGGATGCGCTCGGCATGATTCAGCGCGCCGTGCGGCTGCGGCCGAATGACGGCTATATCGTCGACAGTCTCGGCTGGGCTTATTTCCGGCTGGGCGATTACGACAAGGCGACGGTATTCCTCGAACGCGCGATCGAATTGCTGCCCGAGGATCCGACCATCAACGATCATTTGGGCGATGCCTATTGGCGCAGCGGCCGGCTTGCCGAAGCGCGTTACCAATGGCACCGCGCGCTGCAATTCGAACCCGAGGCCGACGAGGTTCAGGGGCTCGAGGGCAAGCTCAATCACGGGCTCGGCGCCGTACCCGCCGCGGTGAAGGGCGGCTGACGCGTCGTCCGATGCCGCGCTGGTGGCAGGCACACGCCAAGCTCAATCTCTATCTCCATGTGGTCGGTCGCCGTGCCGACGGATTTCATCTGCTCGATAGCCTGGTCGGCTTCGCCGATATCGGCGATCGGATCGCGGTCGCGCCGGCATCGCGCCTGAGCCTCAGCGTCGAAGGACGCTTCGCCGCCGATCTGGCGAACGACGATCCGGGCAATTTGGTGTGGCGCGCCGCCGAGACACTGGCGCGGCGATTGGGGCGCACGCCCGATGTAGCGCTGACGCTCGAAAAAAATCTGCCGGTGGCATCGGGGATCGGTGGCGGATCGAGTGACGCGGCGGCGACGTTGAAGGCGCTGATCGATCTCTGGCAGGCCAAGCTCGAGCCGTCCGAACTCAACGATATCGCGGCCTCGCTTGGCGCCGATGTTCCGGTCTGTCTTGGCGCTCAGTCGTCCTGGATGGGCGGCATCGGCGAACAGGTCGAGGCGGCGCCGGTGCTGCCGCATGCGCCGCTGGTGCTGGTCAATCCCTGCGTGGCCTTGCCGACGCCCGCCGTCTTCAAGGCACGGCGCGGTCCGTTCTCGACGCAAGCACGTTTCACCGAAGTGCCCGCCGATGCGGCGGCGCTCGCGGCGCTGATCGCCGCGCGGCACAACGACCTGACCGAGCCGGCGATCGCGACATTACCGATCGTCGCGCATGTCCTCGAACGGCTCGGCGACCAGGCCGACACCCTGATCGCACGCATGAGCGGCAGCGGCGCCACCTGCTTCGCGTTGTTCGCGACCTCGGCGGCGGCCGAGGCCGCCGCCGCGCGGCTTCAAGCCGACGAGCCGGGCTGGTGGGTCGCGGCCGGGCACCTCGTGTGAGATAAAAAAAGAGGGGCCGCTTTTGAGGCGGCCCCTTGGAGTGGGTCGAGGAGGGTTGGCTAAAAGGTCGAGTTAGGCGATACCGGCGGTACCGAGATCCTTGCGTTGCCAGGTCTTGACGCCGAACCAGCCGAGGAGAGCCGTGAGGAAGATGGCGACGGTGCCCGGTTCCGGAACGCCCGAGCCACCGCCCGACGAACCGCCACCGCTGCCGCCACCGCTGCCGCCGCCACTACCACCGCCGCTGCCGCCGCCTGAACTCAGGTTCACGAAGTCGACGAACGACGTACCGAACGTGCTGCCACCGAGGAAGGCGACGCCGATATTGTCGCTCAGGTAGGGATTGGTCAGCGACGACCACGTGAAGCTGTCGAGACCGAAGCTGTCGGCTCCCGGCGCGCCGATCGTGAAGGACGCGAGCTGCTGGCTGATATTTCCTTCGTACAGAACCGCCTGCAATCCCGAGAACGCGTTGACCAGGTCTTGTCCGACATAAAAGCTGAGCGTGTAGTTCGTGTTGGTCTGGAACAGCGTGCCGGACGTCTGCGAAATTGTTGCTCCGGTCGTGAGGTAGGCGACCTGATTGCCATCCGGGGCATTGACGGTGAAGAGCCCCGGCGACGGAATATTGATGACGCCGGCGATGCCCGTGCCGCCCGTCGTCCAGTTGGTAATCAGACCGGCCGGACCGATCCCGCCGGGAACCTGCGTCGGCAATTCGAACGAAGCATTGTTGAGGGTAATCGGGCCCGCTTGGGCGTGGCCGGCAAACGCCAGGGCACCCAGGGCAACCGCCGCGGCCATCGCGGGCCGCGTCTTGTTTGCACGCATCTCATATCCTCCATCTGACGGCCCGGATGTACGGGCCGCGGTTTCAGTGGCGCCTCGTTTCGCACCGGGATGGGCGAAGCCGAGGCCTCGCGGATAGAAACGCAAAACTTGGGCCAGAGGCGTTTTTCCAAGGAATGGAAGCATTTGGCCGCGCGTCAGGCGCGGCATTGTCAATTTCGCCGACGCTCGTTGACGGTCTTTACGGTGGCGACACGGCTGATCGCCGCCGCGTCTAGTTGCTGGCGGGCGCCGCGGCGTCGCCGGTCACGTGGATCGCGAAATGAAACGCGGGGAGATCCTCGCCGGGATGATCGGCGGCATAGGTGAGCTGCGGAATGCGGAAATTATTCGGCCGCGTTTCGACGCCCTTGTAGATGCCGGGATAGAGATCGATGAAATGCCAGCCCGGATCGCCGGTCGCGGGCAGATCGATCGAGATATCGCCCGCGCTGTTCACGCCGCACGCGAAGCCGACATAGTTGTTGTCGTAGACGAGATTATAGATGTTCCCGGTGTCGCCCCACCCGGTGCCCTTCAAATGCACCGTAAGGGTCGTGCCCGGCTGCGCCGTCGTGACATTGAGTGGCAAGGCCGTCGGCGTTAACCAGAAGCTTCCGATTTTCTTTTTGGCGCCGTCCTGCACGAAGATATTGTGCGCGCCGCCGAGATCGTCCGGCACCTTGAATTGAAACGCGACGCGGCCGGCGTTATCGGCCTCGGCCTTCGCGACGACGCTGATGCGCTCTTCCCAGGCGCTGGTCGCGGTCAAGCGGTTGCCGGTAAAGGTCGCCCAGTTGAGCTCATAGGTCTTGCCCGGTGCGAAGCCTTCGCCGCCGACCTTGACCAATTGATCGATGCCGGCGAAGGCCGGCGACGCGACGAGTTCGCCGGTCTTTGGCAAGTTGTGTACGCTCGTCTGGATCTGTTGCTCGGGTGGCGGTGGCAACAATGCCTCGCCATGCGTGACGTCGAAATTCGTCTTGAAGCGCGGCCGGTCCGGCACCGGATTTTGTTGCGGGTTCATATAGGGAAAGGTGAACTCGCCGTGAATGAGCTGCAGCACATGCGTGCCGGCGGCACCGGTGGCGGGAATGGTGAAGTGCGCTTCGCCCGCCGTCGACACCGCGGAGATCCAGCCGGTGAAGTTGTTGTCGTAAACGAGCATCCAACTGTTCTCGAGTTCGCGCCAGCCGATGCCCTCGACGTCGACCGCGATCGGCGTGCCCGGCGGCCCGTTCTCCGGCGTGATTTTCATCGTCATGTCGAGATTGAAGCCGGCCTGGGTAAAGAGCCGCGCGCCCTGCTGAAGCACGATGTCGTGCATGAAGCCGAAATCCGCCGGCACGGTGAAATGCGCCGCGAGCTTGCCGGCGGCGTCGCTCGTCACCGTCGTGATG
Source organism: uncultured Rhodospirillales bacterium (assembly GCA_903828515.1). Taxonomy (GTDB): domain Bacteria; phylum Pseudomonadota; class Alphaproteobacteria; order ATCC43930; family CGMCC-115725; genus CAIKMD01. Next base: position 676,927 of record CAIKMD010000007.1, read on the forward strand.
CGATAACCGACGGGATCGTAGGCGCGGCCTTTATATTCGCTGTTGGCCGCTTTCCAACTGCCTTTGACGGTGCGCCACACCAGATCGAATTTTTGATTGGCGGGAAGTCCTTCGGCGCTGACCGTGATCGATGTGCCGACGGTTGCGTGTGACGGCGTGACGGCGAGCTTGCCGACAAAGCCGCCCGCGGTCTCGGCTTGGCCGATCTCGGGCCCGAATGAAGAGGCGGCCGGCGCCGCCCAAGCGGGACTGAAGGCGGCAAGCGACAGGCCGAATGCGATCACGAAGTTCTTCACGTTTAGGCCTCCCCCGACGGCATTCGGTATTTTAGCGGGGTGCATGGCCGTTTTGCCAATCGCAATCGCCCATCGCAATTGCAGGGCAAAAAAAACGGCGACCCGAAGGCCGCCGTTTGATCGCGTTGATGAGCGAGGGTTTAGGGTTTTGCCGACGCGGGTTTTGCCGCACCGAGACCCTGTGCCGGCGCGGCCGCGGCGGCCGGCAAGGTCGCCTGAAGCTGCGTGGCGCGGGCTTGTGCTTCCTTGAGGGTCGACGGCGAGAGCGAACCGGCAAGCCGGTCGCGACGCTGACCCGCACCGGTGTCGCCACGCGCGGCGGCAGCGGTGTACCAGGCATAGGCCTCGACCTGGCTGACGGGCACGCCGTCGCCGCGTTCGTAAAGCAGGCCGAGATTGAACTGTGCGTTGACGACACCCGAGCTGGCCGCGCGGCGGAACCACTGCGCCGCCTGATCCATGCTCTGCTGGACGCCGACGCCGTTCGAATAGGCGACGCCGAGATTGAAGGCGGCGTTGGCGTTCCCCTGACCGGCGGCTTTGCGATACCACTGGACGGCTTGCACCGGGTCGCGATTGATGCCGAGGCCTTCGCCGTACATCACGGCGATATTGTATTCGGCTTCGGCGACGCCGCCTTCGGCCGAGGTTTTGAACAGCGACGCCGCGTGCTGGTAATCCTGCGTGACGCCTTGGCCGAGCGCGTAGAGCACGCCGAGGCGATATTGCGCGATGACGTCGCCTTTGGTGGCGCGCGCTTCGAGCCACGGCGCCAGTTGTTTCGGATCGGTCGGCGCGTTCTCGTCGCCCGGCTTGCCTTTGGCGGTGACCGAGGGCGGGACGGCGGCGGCGGACGCGACCTGCTTCGATGCGTTCTTGTCGGGTTTGGCGGGCGTTACCGGCGCGATCGAGGCGACGGGCGGCGCCGGCGGCGGTGCTGCTCGCGTCGGAGCTGCCACCACGGGCGGCGGATTATTCGCGGCCATCGACGGCGGCATGGCGTTGGTCGGCAGCGACGACAGATTGGGGCTCGGCGTCGGTACCGGTGTCGGCATCGGCGCTTGAGTCGCCGCCTGCGAATTGAGCGGCGGCAATGACGGCAGGCCCGGCACCGGCGGCAAATTGGTCGGCGCGATGTTGTTGCTGTTGCTCGGGCTCACGTTCGAGGAGGACGACAGCGGCGGCAGGTCGGGGATCGAGGTGCTGGACGGCGGCAGACTCGGCAAGCTCGGCAGCCCCGGAACCGGCGCATTCGAGACATTGCTGTTGTTGAAGTTCTGCAACGGCGGCGGGTTGCTCGGCGCCGGCGCGAACATCGGCTGATTGCCCGGATTGGCCGGAACCTGCGATGTCGACGCGACGAAGCGTCCGTTGCTGCGATCGGGAATCAGGTAATGCGCGCTCACCGCACCGGCGAATATCGCGAAGGCGACGCCGATGCCGGTCAGGGCCCAACGCTTGGTGCTGCGCGGCAGTAGCGGACGCGCGTCGTCCTCGTCGTCGTGAACCTGAGGACGATTGCCGGCGGCGACGGGTGCTTCTTCGTTTTCCTCGTCGCGGTTGGCCCAGAGCTTGAACAGCCCGCCCTTTGCCGCGCGACGCGGCGACGAACGGTCGTCGAACTCATCGTCATCGGCATTGGCGGCTTCGAGCGCGGAATCGTCCCACGCGCGTTCTTGCGGCTGCGGCAAGGGGCGACGAACCGGCGGTTGATCCTCGAAATTCTGCGGTGCGACGCGTTCGGCCAAAGACGGGCTGCGCCGCAATCCGGCGGGCGGCTCGGCGGCCGGCATCGGCATGGAAACCGGAGCGGGTGCCTGCATCGGTGCCGGTTGGGCGACGGGACGCTGGACGATCGGACGCGGCAACGGGGCCGGGGCGGGTGTCTGCGCGGCGGCGGCAACGGAATCGCGGTCGCGCGCGGCCATCGCCAACAAGGCGGTGAGCGAGGCTTCGATTTCCTGCGGCTGGATCGCCGGACGAGCGGGCGGCGGCGGTGCAACCGGACGCAGCGCGGCTTGCGCCTGCGCGAACGGATTGACCGAGGGCTGTGCAGGCGGCGTATAGGCTTGCGGCGCCGGTGCGGGCTGAGGCGCGGCGACGGGCGCGGCGCGGAATGCGGTCGGGACGGCACGACGAATGGCGCGCTCGAGCCATTCTTCGACCGACAGTCCGGCGGCCGACGCGGCGTGCTCGGCGAGACGGCGCGTCGTCGGATCGAGCTGAACTTTTTCCCAGGGATCGATGCCCTCGACGGCGAGAGGCGGAATATCGCGGATCATGGTTTGGCTCCCTTGGCCGGCGCAGCCAAACGCTGGCGCGCGGCTTCGACACTGAGATGCTCGGCGATGATGGCATCGGCGAGCGCCTCGGGATTGGGCGCATCAAGAAGAAGATAGGCATGCTCGCGGCCGAGCAGCCCGGCGGAAACGAGATGGCGCACCAGCGGCGGCAGGCCGAGCAGCCGCATGCTGCGCACAATGTGCTGACGGTCGCGGCCGGTCGAGGCCGTGACGAGTGACGCGTCGGTCGCACAATGCGTCAGGAGGCGCAGATAGGCTTGCGCCTCTTCGATCGGCGACAGATTTCCGGTTTGGAGATTTTCGCTCAACGACGCGAGAATCGATTGCGCCTCGTCATGGTCCACGACGATCACCGGGACCTGGCCCAGGCCGACGCGTTGCGCGGCACGCCAGCGGCGATGACCGTTGATGATTTCATAATGCTCGGCGTCGGCAGCACGGCGGACCAGCAGAGCCTGGCGCACGCCGCGCGTGGCGATATCGGCGAGCAGGCTTTCGGGAACGTCGTCGCCGCGTCGCGTGCCGAGATTGGCGACGACGAGGGCGGTTACCGGAAGCATGATCGCCGCGGTGGCAGCCGGTTGGCTCGGCGTGGCGGCATCGTTGGCCGGCGCAGCGGCGACAGGACGCGGCGGCATCGGTGCCGGGGCCGGCACCGCAGAAGGCGTCGGTGGAAGGGGGGCGGCCGCCGGGGTTGGCGGCACCTGAACGAGTTGGGGCGCGGGTATCGGCATCGCGACAGGCGCGGGTATCGGTGCCGGTGGCACGACCTGCGGCGGCGGCGCGACCGATTGCGGCGCGATGGGCGGTGGTGCGACGGCTTGCGGCGCCGGTGGAACCGGCGCTGTGATGAACGGACGAGGTGCGGCCGGCGCGCGATCGCGCGGTTCGCGGGTGAATTCGAGGATTTTTGGCGGTTCGATCGTCGGCGCGACGCCTTCGGCGGCGCAACTATCGCCGATCAGGCGCGCGAGCCAGGCGGATAACGACATGCCGGCACCCAGCGAAGCGATTTCAGCCGCTTCACGGGCGTTGGCTGATAGACGATCAAGCTGCCAGTTGGCGGCCGATGAACTCATCGCAGCGTGCTCCTTACGCCTGCGGCCATGCAGTATAGCCGCAAATTCCCCTCAGAGGCCGGTCGAGGACATATGCCCCTGACCGATTCGGATATTCACTCTCCGTTGACCATAATCGGCCAGGGATTAACGAATGGTTGATCATGTCAATAAAAGCGGGGCCTCGTTGACCTTTCGCCAAGTATCGGAATAATCTGACGAATCGGATGCGGGGTGGAACGAATGGCGAGTGTGGACGACGCGGCCAAGCGGTTGGAAGAGGCGGTTGCGCGCCTCGAGACGGCGTCACGGCAAGTCGGCGACGTGAAGACGACCGCCAAATCGAGCCCGGCCATGGCGGACGCGACCGCGGCGGTCGCTGCCCGTCTCGAAGAAGCGATCTTAAGAATCGACCGGTTATTGGAGGGCTGAGTGCCGCAAGTCACGATCACGATCAATGGGCGATCCTATCCGGTTGCCTGCGACGAAGGTGAAGAAGAGCGCATTCGCGACCTGGCGCGCGGCATCGACGCCAAGGTCGGCGCGTTCGCCCGGCAGGTCGGTCAGGCCGGCGAGGCGCGGCTCCTCGTCCTGGTGGCCCTGGTGCTCGCCGACGAACTGAGCGAAGCCAACGCGGCGCTCCGGGACATGGGCAATCAGGCGCCGCCGCGCGACGATACGGTCCTCGCGGCCGGTGTCGATCGGCTCGCGCAGCGGATCGAAGCGGTTGCGGCCCGTCTCGAAACGTCCCATATCTGAATCGAGAAGGTGGTGCTGCGGGGTGCGTTAGGCCGCAATACCCCGGGGCCGATAAGTACCTCAAGGGGACTGTCCCTGACGAAACCCTGGTTTCGTTATATGGTTCCCACCTGCGTAAGCGGGCCACGAGGGTTTAGCCATGCCGACGGCTTCTGCGGCTCCACTTTCTCATTCTCTCCTGACATTCGGGCGGTGACGGACGATGCGGCTGCTGCTCCTCGGTGACATCGTGGGGCGCGCCGCGCGCGAGGCGGTGGTTGCCGCAGTGCCCGGATTGCGTCGTTCGCTCGGCCTCGACTTCGTCGTCGCCAATGGCGAGAACGCCGCGCACGGCTTCGGCATCACCGATACGATCTGCGCCGAGCTTTATGCCGGCGGGGTCGATGTCATCACCACCGGCAATCACATCTGGGATCAGCGCGCGATCATGGCGTATATCGCCACCGACCCGCGCCTGCTGCGGCCGATCAATTTTCCCGCCGGCACGCCGGGCAATGGATCGGGTGTCTATGCGCTGCCCGACGGACGCAGGATCATGGTCGCCAACGCGATGGCGCGGCTCTTCATGGAGACGCTCGACGATCCGTTCGCCGCGATCGACAGACTTTTGGGCGAGCATCGGCTCGGACCGTTGGCCGCGATCCTGCTCGATTTCCACGGAGAGGCCAGTTCGGAAAAGACCGCGATGGCGCATTTTTGCGACGGGCGCGTATCGGCGGTGGTCGGAACCCATTGCCATATTCCGACCGCCGATTATCGCGTGCTGACGAAAGGCACGGCCTACATCACCGATCTCGGCATGTGCGGCGACTACGATTCGGTGATCGGCATGAAGAAGGAAGCGGCGATCGCCCGCTTCATCAAGAAGGTGCCCGGCGAGCGGCTCGAAGTCTCGCTCGGCGATCCGACGCTCTGCGGCGTCGTGGTCGAAACCGATGACGCGACCGGTCTGGCGCGGGCGATCTGGCCGTTGCGCGTGGGCGGCAAGCTCGATCCGGTCATGCCGCCCGCATCCGCGAAGATTTCCGCCCCGGCTTCGTGAACGGGGCCGGCGCTCTTATCCTGCGCGGCTTCGTCCTCGGCTGGTCGGTCGCCTGGCCGCCGGGTCCGATCAATGCCGAGATGATGCGTCGCGGCCTCGCGCGCGGTTTTGCCTCGGCCTTCGCGGTGGGTTTGGGTGCCTGTTCGGGCGATGCGCTCTGGGCCATCGCGGTGACGCTGGGCGCGGGCGTCGTGATCGGCCCGTGGTCGCACGTCGCGTTGGGTCTGTTCAGCATCGCTCTCCTGTTGCTGCTCGCCGGGGTTTTCCTGAATGGCGCGCGGCGGGCGTGGCGCGACCGGCGCCAGGCGGCGGCCGAGCCGCCGCGCTTTCAGAGCGGACGCGGCGGCTATTTCCTGGGGCTCGGCATGGCACTGACCAGCCCGTGGAACATGGCGTTCTGGCTCGCCGTGATCGGCGGTTCCGAAAGCCAGGGCAACACGCTGGCCGGCGCGCTGCTGCTCGCGGCTTCCGTCATCCTCGGCGCGGCGAGCTGGTGTCTCGTCATCGGCGCGGCCACCGCGTTTCTCGGGCTGCGTTTCGGCGGACCGCTCTGGGACATCGTCGCCAAAGGCGCGACCGGTCTTTTAATGCTGGGTTTTGCCGTCGAGAGCGGATGGAAGCTCACAACCGGCAGCTAGCCGCAAATCCGCCATATTGGCCCGCTATGTACCCCGTCCCAGCGGAATTTTGAGACATTTTTTGGCCGATGGCGGGTATTTCGCAACATATGGTATGGTTCCCCGACCCACCCTCATCACCTAGCGATCGTCATGGCAGGCCATTCCCAATTCAAGAACATCATGCACCGCAAGGGCGCGCAGGACAAAAGGCGCGCCAAGGTCTTCACCAAGCTCATCCGCGAGCTCACGACGGCGGCGCGGACGGGCCTGCCCGACCCGGCGGCCAACCCCCGATTGCGTGCCGCGATGATGGCCGCGCGCCAGGCCAACATGTCGAAGGACACGCTCGAGCGCGCGGTCAAGCGCGGCGCGGGCGGCGATGACGGCGAGAATTACGAGGAAATGCGGTACGAGGGCTACGGCCCCGGCGGGGTCGCGGTGATTGTCGAAAGCCTCACCGATAATCGCAATCGCACCGCGAGCGACGTGCGTACCGCCTTCACCAAATCGGGCGGCAATCTCGGCGAGACCAACAGCGTGAGCTTCCTGTTCGATCGAGTCGGCCAGATCGCCTATCCGGCCGCGACCGCGACGACCGACGCGATGTTCGAGGCCGCGGTCGAGGCGGGCGCCGACGATGTCGACAGCGGTGCCGACGAGCACCTCATCCTTTGCGCGCCCGAACAGCTCAACGCCGTGCGCGACGCGCTCGATAAGCGCTTCGGCCCGCCGGCCTCGGCCAAGGTGGGGTGGAAAGCCAAGACCGCCATCCCGGTCGATGGCGAAACCGCCGAGACGCTGTTCAAACTTCTCGAGGCGCTTGAAGACAGCGACGACGTGCAGAACGTCTTCGCCAATTTCGAAGTTTCCGACGACGTCATGGCGCGTTTGAGCGCCTAAGGATCTTGATGCGTCTTATCGGTCTTGACCCGGGTTTGCGCCATACCGGCTGGGGCGTCGTCGATGCCGACGGCAACCGGCTGTCGCATGTCGCCGACGGGGTCGTGAGCGTGAGCCCCCGTGCTGATCTTGCCGAGCGTCTGGCCGAACTGCATCGCCGGCTCGATGAGATTCTCGAGACCTACGCACCCGATCAGGCCGCAGTCGAAGAAACCTTCGTCAACAAGAACGCGTCGTCGACGCTGAAGCTCGGCATGGCGCGCGGCGTCGTCATGCTCGTGCCCGCTGCGCGCGGGATTCCGGTCTTCGAGTACGCGACCAACCTCGTCAAGAAATCGGTGGTCGGTGTCGGCCATGCCGACAAGGCGCAGGTCGAGATGATGGTGAAGCGCTTGTTGCCCAATGCCGGCGGCGGCGAAGATGCGTCGGACGCGCTCGCGGTCGCGATCTGTCACGCGCATCACGCGACGTCGCGGCGGATCGCGCTCGTCGCCGGTGCCGCGCGATGATCGCGATGCTCGCCGGTGTGGTCGAGAGCGCCTCGGGCGAAGGGATCGTCCTGGACGTCAACGGCGTCGGCTATCTCGTTTTCGGTTCGGCGCGCACCCTGGCGAAAGCGCCGGCGCGCGGCCAGCCGCTCCGGCTGCTGATCGAGACCCATGTCCGCGAGGATCACATTCATCTCTATGGCTTCGTCGACGAAGCCGAACGGCAATGGTTCCGCTTGCTGACGACGGTGCAGGGTGTCGGCGCGCGCATCGCGCTCGCCATTCTCTCCGTGCTGGCGCCCGACGACCTCGCCAACGCGATCGCGGCGCAGGACAAGGTCGCGGTCGCGCAGGCCGACGGCGTCGGTCCGAAATTGGCGCAGCGCGTCGTCATCGAGTTGAAGGACAAGGCCGGCGGGTTGAGCCTTGGACCCGCGGCGGCCGTCTCGCCGGCCGGCGCCACCGCCGAGGCGGTTTCGGCCTTGGTCAATCTGGGCTATCCGCGCGGCGATGCGTTCGGCGCGGTCGCAGCGGCCGCGCGCGAGCTCGGCGCCAAAGCTTCGCTCGACGCGCTCATCCGCTCCGGACTGAAGGAGCTGTCGCGATGAACGAGCCGCGTATCGTCGCGCTCGAGCGCAAAGAGGAAGATCTCGAAACCTCGTTCCGGCCGCTCTCTTTCGACGAGTTCGTCGGCCAGCGCCAGGTGCGCGACAATCTCAAGGTCTTCATCCAGGCGGCGCAGCAGCGCGGCGAGGCGCTCGATCACGTGCTGCTTTCGGGCCCGCCCGGCCTTGGCAAGACCACGCTCGCCCAGATCATCGCGCGCGAATTGGGCGTGCAGTTCCGCTCGACCTCCGGGCCGGTTATTCAACGCGCGGGCGATCTCGCCGCGCTGCTGACCAATCTCGAGGCGCGCGACGTTCTGTTCATCGACGAGATTCATCGCCTCGCCCCGGCGGTCGAGGAAATTCTTTATCCCGCGATGGAGGATTTTCAGCTCGACCTGATGATCGGCGAGGGACCGGCGGCGCGCTCGGTGCGGATCGATTTGCCGCCCTTCACGCTGGTGGGCGCGACGACACGCTCGGGGCTGATCACGCGGCCGTTGCGCGAACGCTTCGGCATTCCGTTGCGCCTCAATTTCTACGACGCCAAGGAACTCTGTCTCATCGTCGAACGCGGCGCGCGCGTGCTGGGCATGAATCTCGAAGGCGAGGGCGCCGCCGAGATCGCACGACGCTCGCGCGGGACGCCGCGCGTCGCGGCCCGGCTGTTGCGGCGGGTGCGCGATTTCGCCGCCGTCGCGGGCGCCCGCACGATCGACCGCCGTGCCGCCGACGCGGCGCTGCAGCGGCTCGAGGTCGACGAGAGCGGTCTCGACGCGCTCGATCGGCGCTATCTCCTCTGCATCATTCAGCATTACGGCGGCGGCCCGGTCGGGGTCGAAACCGTGGCGGCCGCGCTCGGTGATCAGCGCGACGTGATCGAGGAAGTGATCGAGCCCTATCTGATTCAACAAGGCTTCGTGCAGCGTACCTCGCGCGGCCGGGTGTTGACCGAAACCGCCTATGCGCATCTCGGCCTGAAGCCGTTGCGCCCGCCGGTGAGCCAACTCGATCTGCTCGACGAGCCCGACGAAGAAAGCGGGATCTCGTGAGCGCATCGCTGCCGCGTCAGGGATTGCTGGTCGACGACGTGCATTGCTTTCCGGTGCGGGTCTATTATGAAGACACCGATGCTGCCGGCATCGTCTATTACGCGAATTATCTCAAATTCATCGAGCGTGCGCGCACCGAGATGATCCGGTTGTGCGGCGTCGAGCATCGCGCGGCGCAGGAAACCCAGGGCTTCGGCTTCATCGTGCGCCGCGCCGCGATCGAATACGAGGCACCGGCCCGGCTCGACGACGAGCTGGTGGTGGAGACGCGGGTCCAGGAGATCGGCGGCGCCACGATTCTTTTGGTCCAGGACGTCAAACGCGACGATGCGCGGCTGGTTCGCGCGACCGTACTCATTGCCTGTGTCGACCGTGCTGGACGGCCGACACGGCTTCCGCCCGAGCTTCGGGCGGCGCTTCCTCCCCGCAACGACAACAACACTCCCCGGATGGTCAACGCACATGCCCGATAACGCCGTCGATCAAGCCGCCCTCGCGGGTTCGGCTCCGCACGATCTCTCCGTCATCACGCTGTTCCTGCAAGCGGACACGCTGGTCAAGCTCGTCATGCTGATGCTGCTCGTCGCCTCGTTCTGGTCGTGGGCGGTGATCTTCGACAAGTTCGTCAAATTGCGCCGGCTGAAAAGCGACGCCGACAGTTTCGAGGAAAGCTTCTGGTCGGGCGGTGCGCTCGACGATCTTTACGACCGGATCGGCAATCGTCCCGGCGATCCGATGTCGTCGGTGTTCGCCGCCGCGATGCGCGAATGGCGCCGCAGCATGGCCAAGGGCCTGGTCGGCAACACGGCGACGCGCCAGACCTTGCAGGAACGCATCGAGCGCGTGATGCAGGTGACGGCCAATCGCGAGATGGCGCGGATCGAGCGTTACATGTCGTTCCTCGCCACGGTCGGGTCGACGTCGCCCTTCGTCGGGCTGTTCGGCACGGTGTGGGGCATCATGAACAGCTTCCAGGCGATTGCCGCCGCCAAGAACACCAGCCTCGCCGTGGTGGCGCCCGGCATCGCCGAATCATTGTTCGCGACAGCGCTCGGTCTCGTCGCGGCCATTCCGGCGGTGATCTTCTATAACAAGTTCGCCTCCGATTTCGGCCGCTATGCCGGACGGCTCGAATCCTTCGGCGCCGAGTTCAGCGCGATCCTGTCGCGCCAGCTCGACGAGAAGGCCTGAGTCATGGCGGGACCTCTCCTTCATCGTCAAAGCGGCGGCGGCTCGCAACGCTACAAGGCGATGGCCGACATCAACGTCACGCCGATGGTCGACGTGATGCTGGTGCTGCTCGTCGTGTTCATGGTGACGGCGCCGCTGCTCACCGTCGGCGTGCCGGTCGATCTGCCGCAGACCAGCGCGCAACAGCTCAACGAGCCCAAGGAACCGCTGGTCATCTCGATCAACGCGCAGGGCAAGACCTTCCTGCAGAACAACGAGATCGCGACCGATCAGCTCGTGCCGCGCCTCCAGGCGATCACCAACAACAATCCGAGCGCGAGCATCTATGTGCGGGGCGACAAGGCGATCAACTACGGCGCCGTCCTCGAGGTCATGGGACTCGTCAGCGCGGCGGGCTTCACCAAGGTGTCGCTGATCGCCGAGCAACCGCATACCGACATCAAATCGCGTTGAGGCGATGCTCGGTCGGCGTGCGTACATATTTTCGGGGATTCTCCATGTCGCAGTGGTGATCTTGTTTCTGACTGGCCTGCCTCAGGTATTCCAGCGCAAGATCGTCGAGGACACACCGATCGCGGTCCAGCTGGTGAACGTCGCGCCGCAAACCCGCGCGACGCAAGTGACGCAAACGCCGCCGGTTCCCCAGGCGAAACCCGAACTCGCGCAAAACGAACCGAAGCCCGAGCCGCCGAAGCCGACGCCGCCGACACCCCCACCGCCACCGCCGGCTCCGACACCACCGACGCCGCCGCCACCGACTCCGGCGCCCACACCGCCGGTTCCGGCCCCGCCCGCGCCGAGCGAGAAGCCGCCGCCGCCGACCCCGGCGCCTCCAGCACCGCCGCCGCCGACTCCGAAGCCGCAACTGCCGCAGAAAAAGCCGGATGACGCGTCATTCGATCAGTTGCTGAAGAACCTCACCAACAAGCCGACGACGCCCAATCAGCAGCAGGCGCAGGGCCCGACGCAAAAGAGTTCGCAGCCGATCGCGCCGCTGGCCGCGCAGCTCTCGACCAGCGAGATCGATCTGGTGAAGCAACAGATCGAGGCGTGCTGGAACGTGCCGGCTGGCGCGAAAGATGCGGGCAATCTGACGCCGGAGTTTCGCGTGACGATGAATGCCGATGGAACCGTCCGTGCGACGCGGTTGTTGAATCCCGAGCGACTCAACGATCCGTTTTTCCAGGCCGCGGCCGACAGCGCCACCCGCGCCTTGCGCAACCCCAGGTGTCAGCCCCTGAAATTGCCGCCCGATAAATACGACCAGTGGCAAACCTTCACGATTACCTTCGATCCAAAGGATATGACATGACCGGCATCACCCGTCGCAACGCCGCCATCGCCCTGACCGTCACGCCGCTCGTGATCGCGGCAACGCCGGCGCTGGCCGAACTTCATATCGACGTCACCCGCGGCAAGATCGAACCGATGCCGATCGCGATCCCGGTGTTCTCGGGCGGCGGCGGGACGGTGGCGCAGGATATCGTCGGCGTGCTGTCGGCCGATCTCGAACGCTCGGGCCTGTTCAAACCGATCGATCCCAAAGCCTTCGTCGACCAGGACGCGGCCAGCCATACGCCGCCCCGCTATGGCGATTGGCGCGTGATCAACGCGCAGGCGCTGGTGACCGGCGACATCACCCCCCAGCCCGATGGGCGCCTTGCCGTCGAATTTCGCCTGTGGGACGTGTTCGCCGAACAGCAACTGACCGGGCTGCGCTACACGACGACACCGCAGAACTGGCGCCGCGTCGCGCATATCATCGCGGACTCGATCTACAAGCGGATCACCGGCGAAGAGGGTTATTTCGACACCCGCATCGTCTACATCTCGGAGAGCGGGCCCGGCGACAAACGGATCAAGCGCCTCGCGATCATGGATCAAGACGGCGCCAATCACCGTTACCTCACCGACGGCAGGGTCCTGGTGCTGACGCCGCGCTTCTCGCCGGCGCAGCAGGAAATCACCTATATGTCCTATGCGCGCGGCGCGCCGCGCGTCTATCTATTCAACATCGACACCGGCCAGCAGGAAGTGCTGGGCGATTTCCCCGGCATGACCTTCGCGCCGCGCTTTTCGCCCAACGGCAATTCGGTGATCATGAGCATCGCGCTGAATGGCGCGACCCAGATCTATTCGATGGATCTGCGCACGCGCAAGGCGACCCAGATCACCACGACCGACGCCATCGACACCTCGCCGTGTTATTCGCCGGACGGCTCGCAGATCGTGTTCAATTCGGATCGCGGCGGCTCGCAACAGCTTTATGTGATGAGTTCGGACGGCGGCAATATTCACCGCATCAGCTTCGGCAATGGCCGCTACGGCACGCCGGTCTGGTCGCCGCGCGGCGATCTCATCGCTTTTACGAAATTTGACTCGAGTCAGTTCTATATCGGCGTGATGCGTCCCGACGGGAGCGGCGAACGGCTCCTGACCCAGAGCTTCCTGGTCGAAGGGCCGACCTGGGCGCCGAACGGGCGGGTTTTGATCTATTTCCGCCAGCAGCCCACCGATGCGCGGGGGCGCGGCGGCGCGACTCGGCTCTATTCGATCGATCTCACGGGTTTCAACGAGCGCGAGGTGGTGACTCCGCAGGATGCGTCCGATCCGGCATGGTCTCCTCTCATTCCCTAATTGATTCCCTAGTTGATTCCGCTGTTAACACTTCGTATAGTCGCGCCGGTTTCTGAAGGTTGTGGATATCGTCCACGGCCTAAAAGCCGTCACCGCATTGCCCTCGGGGGGCAAGGCTGGCAACCAATCCGATCCGCGCTTTGGTCGGGTTGTCTTAAAAAAGGGAGTCCCAAATGAATTTTCGGCCACTGAGCCTGATCGCCGGTCTGATGCTGCTGGCAGCGTGTTCGCAGACCCCCACGACCACCGCCACGACCGGCGGCGGCGCGACATCGACCCCGCCGGCGGCCTCGTCGGTTACCCCGGGTTCGGCACAGGATTTCATCCAGAACGTCGGCGATCGCGTCTTCTTCGACTTCGACAAGTCGACGATCAAGCCCGAGGGCAAGACCACGCTGCAGCGTCAGGCTGATTGGCTGAAGAAGTACCCGAACGTGACCGTGACCCTCGAAGGTCATTGTGACGAGCGCGGCACGCGCGAATTCAACCTCGCGCTCGGCGAACGCCGTGCGACCGCTGTGAAGAACGCGCTGGTCGCGCTCGGCATCCCGGCGGCTCGCGTGAAGACCGTCAGCTACGGCAAGGAACGTCCGGCCGTTCTCGGCTCGAACGAAGCAGCCTGGGCGCAGAACCGCCGCGGTGTGACCGTCATCAACTAAGCCGGCATCCGCAAGTCGGCCTTTTGCGGCCGGCTCGAAAACACGGGGCGTCTGCCCGCGGCCTAGGCGACAGTCGATCGTCGCGGCCCGGGCAGACGCTCTTTTTTTGTTGATCGCACCGTTGCGCCGGCCCTGATTTCGCCTGATTGTTCCCGTACAGGCACCTTAGCCGGCAGCTCGGCCCGCCCTCGGTTTCGCGGTGCCGGTGCGGTCGCGGCGATCAGAAAGTGGCATCCGCAATGCGTCGATCGGCATTCCTTCTTCCGCTCTTCCTCCTCGGTATCCTGACGGGCGCGCCGCCGGTGCGCGCGCAATCGGGCGGCCCCGGGCAATCCGCCCTCAATAGCGAAATGCGAATGAGCGCGATGGAAGACCAGATGCGCCAGCTCAACGGCCGCGTCGAAGAACTGACCAATCAGAATAATCAACTCAAACAGCAGCTCGATCGGCTGTCGAGCGACATTGACGTGCGATTCAACCAGCAAGGCGGCGGTGGTGGCGCAGCGTCGAGCGATCAGGCGCCGACCCTGCAGCCGCCACCGCCGCCGCTTAATTCAGCGAGCGCGCCGTTGCCGCCGCAACCGAAACCGGGGCAGAGCGCCGGCGACATGTCGCAACCGGTGAGTCGCTCCGGCACGCTGGGCTCGGTCCCTTCGTCGGCACCCGGCGCGCTGCCGAATGGTAGCGCACAGGACCAATACAATTACGCGATGGGTCTGCTGACCCAGGCGAATTACCCCGCGGCCGAACAGGCGATGCGCGGTTTCGTGCAGCGCTATCCTGCCGATCCGCTCGCCGGCAACGCGCAATACTGGCTCGGCGAGACGTTCTATGTCCGCAAGGATTACCAGAACGCCGCGACTTCCTTCGCGCAGGGTTATGAAAAATATCCCAAAGGCGCGAAAGCGGCGGACGATCTCCTGAAGCTCGGGATGTCGCTGACCGCGCTCAATCAGAAATCCGATGCATGCCGCGCCTATCAACGCCTCGATCGCGATTTCCCGGTCATGCCGCAGACGATCAAAGACGCACTTCCCGGCGAAAAGCGGCGCGCCGGCTGCTGACCGCCGATCATGGCTTTGGCGCAAACTCTTCCGACGCCCACCGAAATGCCGGTGAGCGCCGATGAGTTTGCCGACGCGCTCGATCGTCTTGCTCCATTCGAGGATTGCCCGCATCTAGCGGTCGCCGTCTCCGGCGGTTCCGACAGCATGGCGCTGGTTTTGTTGGCGCAGGAATGGACGCGCGCGCGCGGCGGTACGCTTACCGCGCTGACGGTCGATCACGGCTTGCGCGCCGAAGCCGCGGCCGAAGCGCGCCAGGTCGCGACGTGGTGCGCGGCGCGCGGCATCGCTCACGTCATTCTCCGGCGCGACGGACCGCATCTGATCAGCGCGATTCAGCACGAAGCGCGCATCGCGCGCTATCGCCTGCTCGAGGAATGGTGCGCCGCTCATGCGGTGCTGCACGTGCTGGTCGCCCATCAGCGCGAGGATCAGGCCGAAACCATTCTGATGCGTCAGGCGCATGGTAGTGGCGCGACCGGGCTCGCCGGCATGGCGTCGATCGTCGAGCGCGGCGCCTGTCGTCTCTTGCGGCCGTTGCTGGGGTTTCCCCGGGCGCGGCTCGCGGCGGTGCTGGATGCCGCCGATCAGGCGTGGATCGACGATCCGAGCAATCGCAATCCCGCTTTCTTGCGTGTTCGATGGCGCGGCGTGCTCGACGCGGCCCCGCAGCGGGGTATCGCGGTGGCACGGCTGGCAGCGATGAGCGGGCAATTCGCGCGCATTCGCCGGGGTCTCGAAGCCGATATCGCCGCTTGCCTGGCGCGCGCGGTGACGCTCGATCCGGGCGGGTTCGCCTGGATCGACGGAACGGTGCTTGCGGCGGGCGGCGAGGCGGGGCGGCACGCCTTGGCCGCCGTGATCATGACCGTGTCCGGAAGCGCCTATCCGCCCCGGCGGGAACGGTTGGAACGGTTGTTTGCGCTTCTCCCCGACCGGGTCGAAGGCGGGCGGAGCCTCGGAGGTTGCCTCGTTTTGCCGCGGCGGGGGCGGATTCTGGTCTGCCGCGAACCCGCCGCGGTCGCTCTTCCCGTTCAGGCGGTACCCGGCGGCCGGGTGTGCTGGGATGGGCGTTTCGTGCTCGATCTACCGGCGAAAGCGGCGGAATTGAGCCTCGGCGCGCTCGGCGCCGACGCGGCCGAGATCGAGGAGGGTGGGTCCCCGGCGCTTCTGATCCACATTCCGCCGGCGGCGCGCGCGGCCTTGCCGGCGCTGCGCGACGCAAAGGGGGTGGTCGCGGTGCCCTCGCTGGAGTACTTTTCTAAAGGTTGGCTACGAAAGGAGCCGGTGGCGGGGACGCGGTTGATTTTCTCTCCGACACGGCCCCTGACGAGCGGCGGTTTTACAATTGTTTAACCCTAGCGGGCTTCTTATTTAAGTAAGTGCGCCACCACAGCCGGTACCGGTTGGGACCCCTAATGGGTCGACGTGGCACGGAAAGGCCTCGGACGTGAACAGCTTCGGCAAGAATCTCGCCCTCTGGATCATCATCGGGTTGCTGCTCGTCGCGCTCTTCAATCTGTTCCAGAGCTCGACGACGCGGGCGCCGCAAAATAGTCTGGCTTATTCCGACCTGATCACCGATGTGAACAAGGGTCAGGTCCGCGAAGTCACGATCCAGGGCAGCACCGTCACCGGCAAATTCGCCGACGGGCGCAGCTTCTCGACCTATGTCCCGAACGACCCGAACCTCGTCAACCGGCTGATCGACAAGGGCGTGATCATTCATGCCGCGCCGACCGACGACAACGTGCCGTCGCTGTTCGGGATTTTGATTTCCTGGTTCCCGATGCTGCTGCTGATCGGCGTGTGGATCTTCTTCATGCGCCAGATGCAGGGCGGTGGCGGGCGCGCCATGGGCTTCGGCAAGAGCCGCGCGCGCTTGCTGACCGAAAAGGTCGGCCGCATCACCTTCGACGACGTCGCTGGCATCGACGAGGCCAAGCAGGAACTCGAGGAGATCGTCGAGTACCTGAAGGACCCGCAAAAATTCCAGCGCCTCGGCGGCAAGATCCCGAAGGGCGTGTTGCTCGTCGGTCCTCCCGGCACCGGTAAGACGTTGCTGGCGCGCGCGATCGCGGGCGAAGCCAACGTGCCGTTCTTCACCATCTCGGGCTCCGACTTCGTCGAAATGTTCGTCGGCGTCGGCGCATCCCGCGTGCGCGACATGTTCGAGCAGGGCAAGAAGAACGCGCCTTGCATCATCTTCATCGACGAAATCGACGCGGTCGGCCGCCAGCGCGGCGCCGGCCTCGGCGGCGGCAACGACGAGCGCGAACAGACCCTCAACCAGTTGCTGGTCGAGATGGACGGGTTCGAGGCGAATGAAGGCGTCATCCTGATCGCCGCGACCAACCGTCCCGACGTGCTCGATCCCGCCTTGCTGCGTCCGGGCCGCTTCGACCGTCAGGTCGTGGTGCCGAATCCCGACGTGGTCGGTCGCGAAAAGATCCTCAAAGTCCATATGCGCAAAGTGCCGTTGGCGTCCGACGTCGATCCGCGCGTCATCGCGCGCGGCACGCCGGGGTTCTCGGGTGCCGATCTCGCCAACCTCGTCAACGAGGCGGCGCTGATGGCGGCCCGCAAGGGCAAGCGCTCGGTCACCATGAACGAGTTCGAGATGGCCAAGGACAAGGTCATGATGGGCGCCGAACGTCGCTCGATGGTCATGACCGAAGAAGAGAAGACGCTGACCGCTTATCACGAAGGCGGCCATGCGCTCCTCATGCTCTACGTCGAGGGCCACGATCCGCTGCACAAGGTCACGATCATTCCGCGCGGCCGTGCTCTGGGTCTCACCATGTTCCTGCCCGAGCGCGACAAGTACAGCCAGTCGAAGATGGAACTCGAGGCGATGATCACCAGCCTCTTCGGCGGCCGCGTCGCCGAGGAACTGATCTTCGGTTCCGAGAAAGTCACGACCGGCGCATCCGACGACATCCGCCGCGCGACCGGGCTTGCCCGCCGCATGGTCACGGAATTCGGCTTCTCCGAAAAGCTCGGACCCTTGCGCTACAGCGATAACGAGGAAGAGGTTTTCCTCGGCCATTCGGTGACGCAGCGCAAGAACGTCTCCGAGGCGACGGCCCAGGTGATCGACGAGGAAACCCGTCGCATCGTCGAGGCCGGCGAGGCCCGCGCGCGCAAGATGCTGACCGAGCATCTTGACGAGCTGCATGCGCTCGCCAAGGGCCTGCTCGAATTCGAGACGCTCTCGGCCGACGAAATCCGGCGCATCATCCGCGGCGAGAAGATCGTGCGCGACACCGGTGGCCCGGTCGAGCCGCCGGCGGCTCCGGTTCCCCCGGGACGGCGTTCCTCGGTCCCCCCGGTCGGCCAGAAGCCGGCAGGCGGGTTCGAGCCCGAGCCCCAGCCCGGCGGTTGAGGCCTTCGCCCATCCCGTGTTCTCTAAAATAAACCCATCGCGGCCCCTCCGGCTGCGGTGGGTTTAAGCGTTTTTAACCGCTTTACCGGCAGATTCCGGTATAGAATCCGGGACTTGGAAGGGGAGCGGTTTTGCGGGCTTCGACCACACGCAGGCTTTTCGGCACGGACGGCGTTCGCGGCACCGCGAACAGCGAACCCATCACCGCGGAGACCGTGCTCAAAGTCGCGATGGCGGCCGGCATGGTGCTGCGGCGCGGCGACCACCGGCATCTCGTCGTCATCGGCAAGGACACGCGGCTTTCGGGCTACATGGTCGAGCCGGCGCTGACCTCGGGCTTCATCGCCATGGGCATGGACGTCGTGCTGGTCGGTCCGTTGCCGACGCCCGCCATCGCGATGCTGACGCGTTCCCTGCGCGCCGATCTCGGCGTGATGATCTCGGCGTCCCATAATCCCTACGAAGACAACGGCATCAAATTCTTCGGTCCCGACGGCTACAAACTGTCGGACGAGATCGAGGCCGCGATCGAAGCCCATATCGGCCGGGCGGCCGCGAGCCGCGCGTCCGCCGCGCATATCGGCCGCGCCAAGCGCCTCGACGATGCCGGCGGCCGCTACATCGAATTTGCCAAGAACAGCTTCCCGCGCGGATTGCGCCTCGACGGCCTCCGGGTCGTCGTCGATTGCGCGCACGGCGCTGCTTATAAGGTCGCACCCACCGTGTTGTGGGAATTGGGCGCCGAGGTCATTCCGCTCGGCGTGGCGCCCGATGGCACCAACATCAATCGCGATTGCGGCACTGTCGCGACGAAGGCGATGCAGCGCGAGGTCGTGGCGCAGGGCGCCGATCTCGGCATCGCGCTCGACGGCGACGCCGACCGCCTGATCGTCGCTGACGAAAGCGGCCGTATCCTCGACGGCGACCAGCTCATGGGCCTGATCGCGATGGAGTGGCAGCGCGCGGGGCAATTGCACAGCGCGGGCGTCGTCGCGACCGTCATGTCCAATCTCGGCTTCGAGCGCTTCCTTGCCGAAAAATCCATCCCGCTGACCCGCACCGCCGTCGGCGACCGCTATGTCGTCGAAGAGATGCGCCGCATCGGCGCCAATCTCGGCGGCGAGCAATCGGGCCATATCATCCTCTCGGATTATTCGACCACCGGCGACGGCCTCATCGCCGCGTTGCAGGTGCTGGCCGCGGTCGTCGAGAAAGAAGCGCCGGTCAGCCAGGTCGCCAGCGTCTTCACCGCCGTGCCGCAGATCCTGCACAACGTGCGCTGCGACGGCGCGCGGGCGCTTGCTTCCGATGTGGTAAAAGCCGCGATCGGCGCGGGTGAAAAGCGCCTGGGCACCAAAGGCCGCTTGCTGGTGCGCAAATCCGGCACCGAGCCATTGCTGCGCATCATGGCCGAGGGCGAGGACGCCGCTCTGGTCGCCTCGGTGATCGAGGATATCGCCGCCGCCGCGGCCGAAGTCGCCACGGTCGAGACGGTGGAGGGAAACGCCGCGGAATGAAGGGCCGGGTGCTCATCATCGCCGGGTCTGATTCGGGCGGCGGCGCGGGCATCCAGGCGGATATCAAGACGGTGACGGCGCTGGGCGGTTATGCCGCGACGGCGCTCACCGCGCTCACCGCGCAGAACACGGTCGGCGTTCAAGGCATCCTGCCGGTACCGACGAATTTCGTCCGCCAGCAGATCGACAGCATTCTCTCCGATATCGGCGCTGACGCGATCAAGACCGGCATGCTGCTGGATCATGCGGTGATCGAGGCGATGGCCGACGCGATCGAAGCGGGCGCACCCGACGCGCCGCTGGTGGTCGATCCGGTCATGGTCGCGACGTCCGGTGCGCGGCTGCTCGACGAACGCGCGATCGGTGCATTGGGCGAACGCCTGATCGCCCGCGCCGCGCTGGTGACCCCGAACGCACCCGAGGCCGAGGCGCTGACCGGTATGCGGGTCGCCGACCTCGACGGCATGCGCCGCGCCGCCGACGCGCTGTTGCGCCTGGGCGCGCAGGCGGCGATGGTCAAGGGCGGCCATCTCGACGGCGATATCTTGCGTGACTTGGTCGTGACCCGGACCGGCGAGAGTTTCGTGCTCGAGGCCAAGCGGGTCGACACGCGGCACACCCACGGCACCGGTTGCACGCTGGCCTCGGCGATTGCCGTCGGCCTCGCGCAGGGCATGGCGCTGAAGCCCGCGATCGAGCGTGCACACCGTTTCGTGCAGGCGGCGATCCGCGGCGCCCCGGGCTATGGCAAAGGCCATGGGCCGCTCAACCATGCGGTCCCTTTCGAGCGATAATCGAGTCTGGATCGCCGCGACGAGATCGGGCAGGGTTGCGGTTCGATCCGGGGAGGAACGAACCATGAAGCTCGGCCTATTCGATCATCTCGATCGCAACGACGTGCCGTTGCCGCGTTTTTACGAAGAGCGGCTGCAATTGATCGAGGCGGCTGACGTTGCCGGTATCGATTCCTATCATCTGGCCGAACATCACTGGAACCCGGTCGGCATGGCGCCGCTGCCCGGCGTGTTCCTGGGCGCGGTGGCCTCGCGCACCAAGCGCATCCGCCTCGGGCCCTTGGCCTATGCGCTCGCCTTTCACGATCCGCTGATCCTCGCCGAGGAAGTGGCGATGCTCGATCAGATGTCGAACGGCCGGCTCGAACTGGGCGTCGGGCGCGGTATCTCGCCGTGGGAATTGTCGATGTACGGCATCACCATGAACGAGACCCGCGATCTCTTCCGCGAGGCGATGGACGTGATGATCCAGTATTTCACCGAGGATCGCGTCAATCATCGCGGGTCGCGCTGGCGCTATCTCGACGTGCCGGTCGAACTGAAGCCGATTCAGAAACCGTTTCCGCCGTTATGGTACGGCTCGTCGTCGGGCGCCACGCGCGACTATATCGCGTCGTTGGGCGCGGCGATGAACGCCGGCTGGTCGCCCTCGGCGCGGATGAAGCAATCGATCGATCTCTATCGCGATGCCTGGGACCGCACCAAGGACGCGCCGCTGCGGGCGGGCCGTCCGGCCGAGGCGACGATTGGTTCGGTGCGCATGGTGGTGGTCGCGGAGACCGATGCCGAAGCCGAGAGCCTCGCCCAGCCCGCCTATGAACGCTGGTACGCGAGCCTCGAACATCAGTCGAACAGTTTCGGTTTCACGGCGATGTTCCTGCCCGCGACCTATGAGATCGCGCGCCGGCGCGTCGGCAGCGTGATCGCCGGGACGCCCGACACGGTGCGCGCCGAGTTAACCCGCCACCTCGCCGAATCGGGCGTGAACTATCCGCTGCTCCAGATCGCATTCGGCGGCTTGAGCCATGCGCATGCGCTGCGGACGCTGAAGCTCCTGACGACGGAGGTCCTGCCGGCGATCCGCAAGCTCTGAACGCCGGGCGGAACCCGGAGCCGCCGGGCCGCGTTGTTGGGTTACGCCACGAAAAGGCGGATCAACTCAAGAGGCCGCTCATGACTCGCGTATTGTTGCCGGCGATGGTCGGCGTATTCCTGTTGTCCGCGGCGAGCGGACAGGCGCAAACCGGTGCCGATACCTATGGCACGGGGATGAGCGGCATCGGCGGCACGCACGCGTCACCGATGACGGCGTCGCCGAACCGCGCAACCGCCGAGGGGCCGAGCGCCGTCGATTCGCCGCTCGCGTCGCCGCAAGCGCCGCCCGCCGCGTCGTCGTTGAGCGAAATACCGGGATCGGAAAGCCGCCGCGACGCGCCCAACGCCGATCCGATCACGTCGCTGCCCCGCCTCGATGATTTCCCGAACGGGCGCTGAGCGCGTCGCGAACGCCGGCGCGGATGCGTTGCGGCGGCGCTGTTGCGATCTGTCAATCATCGGAAACTACCTAGAACAATCCAAATATTCGGCGCGCCGGATGGACAAAACTTCGGCAAATACTTAGACGAATTCATTGTCGCCAAGGGGCAATACTTTACTGATTCTCGATACGATCCGCTATATTTGACGTCGCTGAAAGAGTTTTAATGCCCGTGATCTTGATCGTCGAAGACGATGTGTTCATCCGCGAATTGGCGGAGACGATCATTCACGAGTGGGGCTATCAGACCTTTTCGGCGGGCGACGGCGACGAAGCCCTCGTCCTGCTTCGCTCGCCGCAGCACTTCGACGCGCTGTTCACCGATATCTATCTGAAATCGGCGGTTCTCGGCGGGTGCGAACTGGCCCGCCAGGCGATCGAACTTCGTCCGCAATTGCGGGTTCTTTATACGACCGGCAATTCGGTGACCGAGAAAATGAAATCCCTGTTTGCCGCCGGCACGCACTTCCTTCCGAAGCCATACACGCTGAAGCAGCTCCAACACTCCGTCGAAGACCTCTTCGCGGCGTAAATTTCAGATCACGCGTTTTCTCGAGGGATCACGGCGATGTTCGATAACGCGCGCAAGCAGGCGGAAGAAGTGTTGCTCAAGGCGGGCGCCTTGCAGAAGGCGATCTTCGACAGCGCCAATTTTTCCAGCATCGCGACCGACGCGAACGGCGTCATCCAGATCTTCAATGTCGGCGCCGAGCGCATGCTGGGCTATGCCGCCGACGAGGTGATGAACAAGATCACGCCGGCCGACATCTCCGATCCCCAGGAAGTGATCGCGCGCGCCAAGGCGCTCAGCGTCGAACTCGGCACGCCGATCACGCCGGGCTTCGAGGCGCTGGTCTTCAAGGCCTCGCGCGGGATCGAGGATATCTACGAACTGACCTATATCCGCAAGGACCGCAGCCGGTTTCCGGCGGTGGTGTCGGTCACGGCGCTGCGCGACGCGCAGGACGCCATCATCGGCTATCTGCTGATCGGCACCGACAACACCGCGCGGAAACTGGCGGAAGAGGCGCTGATCAAGGCGGGCGCGCTGCAGAAGGCGATCTTCGACAGCGCCAACTTTTCCAGCATCGCGACCGACGCGAACGGCGTCATCCAGATTTTCAATGTCGGCGCCGAGCGCATGCTGGGCTATGCGGCGGCCGATGTGATGGACACCATCACGCCCGCCGATATTTCCGATCCGAAAGAAGTGATCGCACGCGCCGAGGCGCTCAGCATCGAACTCGGCACCCCGATCGCGCCAGGCTTCGAGGCGTTGGTCTTCAAGGCCTCGCGCGGCATCGAGGATATCTATGAACTGACCTATATCCGCAAGGACGGCAGCCGGTTTCCGGCGGTGGTGTCGGTCACCGCGTTGCGCGATGCGCAGGGAACCATCATCGGCTATCTGCTGATCGGCACCGACAACACGGCACGCAAGCAGGTCGAAGCGGAGCAGAAAAAACTCTATCAGCGACTGCGCGAGGCAAACGAGGAAATCCAGCGCTTCGCGCATGTCGTGAGCCACGATCTGCGCTCGCCGCTCGTCAATATCATGGGATTCGCCAGCGAACTCGACGCGTCGCGCAAGGAGATTTTCGAACGACTCGCGATGTTGCGGGCTCAGCTCGGGGGCGATCCGAATAACGCAAGCGACGACGCGCTCCGTGCCGATGTCGAAGAGGCGCTCAGCTTCATCAAATCGTCGGTCGGAAAAATGGACCGGCTCATTGCCGCCCTGCTCAAGCTGGCGCGCGAGGGACAACGGGAGTTTCAGCCGCAATTCATCGACATGTCTCAGTTGTTTCGAACGACGCTCGATGCCCTGGCTTATCAGACCCAGGCGGTTCATGCCCAAATCAGCATCGGCGAGCTTCCGTCGATTACCAGCGACCGCCTTGCCCTCGAACAGGTGTTTTCGAACCTGATGGATAACGCGGTCAAGTATTTGCGGACGGACGTGCCCGGCAGCATCGAAGTCCGGGCGACCGAAACCGCCGCGTCCATCACCTATGAGGTTCACGACAACGGCCGCGGCATCGACGTCAAGGATCGCGAACGCGTCTTCGACCTGTTCCGGCGGTCTGGCGTTCAGGATCGGCCGGGCGACGGCATGGGCCTCGCGCACGCGCGGACCCTGGTGCGGCGCCTCGGGGGATCGATCAACGTCGACAGTGGGGCTGATTGCGGCACGGTGTTCAGTGTGACCTTGCCCAAGCGCTGGTCCCTGGCTCCGAGCGAGATGGTGGCATGACCCAGCCGATGGTCATCGCGATGATCGAAGACGACGAGGGGCATGCCCGCCTCATCGAGAAGAATCTTCGTCGCGCGGGCGTCAACAACGAGATCGTTCCGCTCGCCGATGGCGCGAGCGCGCTCGCGTTTCTGTTCGGTCCCGACGGTTCCGGGCTCGTCAACAAAGGCCGTCCTTTGCTGGTTTTGCTGGACCTCAATCTGCCGGATATGTCGGGTATCGATATCCTCAAGCGCATCAAGGAGAACGAGCATCTCAAGGTGTCGCCGGTGGTGGTCCTGACGACAACCGACGACCGGACGGAAATCCAGCGCTGCTACGATCTCGGCTGTAACGTCTACGTCACGAAGCCGGTCGATTACGAGAAATTCGCCCACGCGATCCAGCAGTTCGGCTTGTTCGTCTATGTCATGCAGATACCCGAGGCGACGTGATGGATTCGCCGCGCGCGTATATTCTTTATATCGACGACGATGTCGGCCTGTGCCGACTCGTTCAAAAGGATCTGCAGCGCCAGGGCTACACGGTCGAGATTGCGCATGACGGCGTGAGCGGCGTCGCCCGCGTGGCGCGCGGCGGCATCGATATCGTGGCGCTCGATCACACCATGCCGAACCAGGGCGGGCTCGAGACCTTGGCGGGCATTCGCCAATTGGCCGAGCCGCCGCCGGTGATTTATGTGACGGCGATGCAGGAGGGCCGCGTCGCCGTCGAGGCGTTCAAGGCGGGCGCGATCGATTACGTCGTGAAGGACGTTCATGGCGAGTTCCTGGCGCTTCTCCATCGCGCGATCGAGGCCGCGCTCGATGCGATCAAGCTTCGGCGGGCCAAGGAAGCGGCGGAAGCCGAGAACAAACGCGCCTCGCAACTGACCCAAAGTATCATCGACACGATCCGCGATCCCCTGGTCGTTCTCGACGAACGCATGACGATCGTGACGGCCAGCAAGGCGTTTCTGACGATTTTTGGAGTCGTGGAGGCGTCCGGGCGGCGTTTTTCGGATTTGGGCCAGCATCAATGGGACGTGCCGGCGCTGCAGGCATTGCTGGAAAAAGTATTCTCGGAAAACCAGCCGATCGAAAGCTTCGAGATCGAGGACGATTTTCCCGCGCTTGGCCGCCGCGTGTTCAATCTGAATGCGCGCAAGGTGCATCAACCGGGCAACCATAGCCATCGGATGCTGCTCGTCTTCGAGGATATCACCGACCGCAAGCAGCGCGAACTCGACGCCCAGATGCTGACCAACGAAATTTCGCACCGCATCAAGAACAACCTGCAACTCATCGTCGGCCTGCTTGCCTATGAGAGCCGTTCGGCGGCGCAGCCCGACAGTCAGGGCTACAATGCCATGCAGGCACGGATCGGCGCCATTGCCCAGCTTTACGACCTGATTTCCCAATCGAGCCGCGGCCAGGACGTCGCCGTGGACGACTATCTGCGGGAAATCGCCAAGACGATATCGGCGAGTTTGCTGGGCGATCGTTCGGGCATCACGATCGACGTGCAGGCCGATTCGTTGCAGATCGATCCCGATCGCGCCGTGCCCTTCGGGCTTCTGGTCAATGAGCTGGCGACCAACGCGATCAAGCACGCGTTTCCCGACGGGGTGGGGCGCGTCGGGTTGAGCGCGGTTCGCATCGACGACCAGATCGAGCTGACGGTCGCCGACGACGGAATCGGCATGAAGGGCAAAGAGCCGGCGAAAAGCCCCGAGCTGTCGGAGAAGCGGGGCGCCGATTACGTGGCGATTTTCCTGCGTCAGCTCGGCGGCGCCATCGTTCCGTCGGCATCGGCCGAAACCGGCACGAGCGTCCGCATCCGATTGCCCCTGCTGGTGGCGCCGGTCGGCGGCCCGAAGCGTCTCGCGGCGTAGCGCCGTTAAAAAGCGGTTCACTCGGCGCGGCCGCATTGATGTCTTTGCAATCAATTGGGGAATACTCCAAAATGCCCGAAAGGCATTCGGGGGGACATCGTGTGGAAATCTGCTTTTTGCGTTGCCGGATTGCTAATGCTCGCCGCCTGCGGAACCCGTTCGTCCGCGTCGGTTGATCCGGTCGCCGGCGCGCAGCCATTTCAGCCGCCCGCGGCCGTCGCCGCGAAGAAATCGCCGGCTGACATCGTCGTTACCGCCGATGACATCACCAACCGGGCGTATGTTTCGCTCGGCGATATTTCCGTCAACGTCAGCAAATGGACGATCTTCGACCCGGATCCGACCCCTGCGAAAGTCGATGACGCGCTGCGTGAAAAGGCGGCCTCAATGGGAGCCGATGCAGTGGTGCTCGCGCGCTACGGCACCGTCGGGCTCAGCTTTTTCAGTTGGGGTTCGCTCGACGGAAAGGGCCGCGCCGTTGTCTTCCAGAAATAGGGCGGTCGGCTCGGCGTTCTTCGCCTTGTTGCTCGCCGGGTGCAATACGGCGCCGCCGGCGCTGCCGCCCGACACGACCTCGCTCAATCGTGTGCGCAATGCAACGCTGGCCGATTTTCCGCTCGAAGACCAGGCCATGAGTTGCGACGATATTGCGAAGCAACGCGGCGACATCGCGGCAGCGATGCAGGCCGACAGCAGCGCAATCGACGCCAACCGTACCCGCAATCAGATTGCCGGTTACTTCGGGGCGCTCTTCATCCTGCCGGCTATCGCCATGGTGCCGAATAACACGGAACGCGACGATGTCGCCAAGCTCTATGGCCGGCGCGATACGCTGATCAAGCTTTCGGCGCTCAAGAATTGCGCGGTCGCGTCGAACGACGCGAAATAGCGCCGTTAGAAAAACGGATCGCTCGGCGGTCCGCCCAAAAGCACCGATCCGTAATTGAGCGCCGGCATGTCCCAGCCGCCGACGATATGTCCGGCGAGCGCGTGCAGATCGCGGAACGCGCGTTGTACATGGCCTGAATCGTATAGGCCTTTGCCGCCTTCCGCGCCTAACAGCAATTCCGCCGCGCGTTTCAGCATGACCACCGAATAGCCCTGGTCGCGCCGATTGCGCAGGCGCAGTTCCATGCTCAGCGTGCCGCCGGCCATGATGATGTCGATCGTCTCGGTCAATGAACGGCGATAGAGCAGTTCGGCCGCGTCGATCAGTGCGCCCGCCTCGGCGACGCGCAACTGGATGTTGGGCTTGCGGGACAGCGGCGCATGATCGAACGCGCTTTGCCGCGCGCGCATCTCCTCGACATAGGCATCGAACGCGCCGCGCGCGATGCCGGCGGCGGG
The DNA here is from genome assembly GCA_903828515.1 of uncultured Rhodospirillales bacterium. Taxonomy (GTDB): domain Bacteria; phylum Pseudomonadota; class Alphaproteobacteria; order ATCC43930; family CGMCC-115725; genus CAIKMD01. The sequence continues at coordinate 704,308 of CAIKMD010000007.1, forward strand.
CGAGGTGATGCAGAACGGAAACACTGCCCAGACCGGCGCGCGATAGAGCGGGCTCGCATGGATATTGCCACCGGGGGCCTTGCCATTGACGAGGTCGTCATTGGCGACCATGCGATGCGCGGGCACGAACGCGCCGTCGACGACGACGCTCTTGCTGCCAGTGCCGCGCAATCCCATCACGTTCCAGTCGTCGATCACCTTGATGTCGCTCATCGGCACCAGGAGATAGCGGATGTCGGGGATCGGCGGCTCGGTCGAGATCATGCCGGCGAAGGCGGCGAGGATCATCCATTGCGCGTTGTCGACGCCGGAACAGAACGACCACTTGCCCGAAAGCTTCACGCCGCCCGGTGCCGGCTCGATCTTGCCGCTGGGCGCGAAGCTCGACGCCGAAAGGGTGCGATCCGTCGCCCAGTATTCGTGCTGCGCTTCCTCGGGAAAGAGCGCCATGAAAAGATCGTGGACGCCCATCACCGTCCACACCCATCCCGCCGAGCCGTCGCCGCGCGCCAGTTCCGAGGCGACGCCGAACGCGACGTCGACGCGCACTTCGGGTCCGCCGAATTTCTGGGGCTTCAACAGATTGAACAGATCGGCATCCCAGAGATCGCCGATCGTCTGCGCCGGCACCCGGCGCCCATCGCTGGTCGCCTGCGCGCGCTCGCGCAGCGTGGGTGCGAGTTTCTGCGCGCGTTGGTTCAGCGCTTCGCGCGTGTAGTGGTTGGCGGCTTGGGCCATGGTCATCCTCCCTGAAGAGCGTCTTTTGTCGGCGATGTTAACCGAAAATATCACGGCACCCGAGTCCCGCGTTGTCCCCTCTTGACGTGACCACGCTCAATCCATAGGTTCCGCCGCGGGACACACCCCCCCAACGGGGTGCAACTATTCTGGAAGGAATAGCTATGACGAAGCCGCTCCGCCGGCCTGCCTGCCCTAATTTTTCATCGGGTCCTTGCGCCAAACGTCCGGGCTATACGCTCGAGGCGCTTAAAAACGCGACTTTCGGTCGTTCGCACCGCTCCAAACTGGGCCGCGCCCGGCTCAAGGACGTGGTCGACCGCTCGCGCAACCTCCTCGGCATGCCCAAGGATTATCGCCTCGGCATCATGCCCGCGTCCGATACCGGCGCGGTCGAGATGGTGATGTGGTCGATGCTCGGCGCCCGCGGGGTCGATGTGCTGAGCTGGGAAAGCTTCGGCGAGGGTTGGGTCACCGACATCCAGAACCAATTGAAGATCAAGGATCTGCGCGTCATGCGCGCACCCTATGGACAAATCCCCGATCTCTCCCAGGTCGATACCGATCGCGACGTGGTCTTTCCGTGGAACGGGACGACCTCGGGCGCGCGCATCCCGAACGGCGACTGGATCAAGTCCGACCGCAAGGGCCTGACGATCTGCGACGCGACCTCGGGCGTCTTCGCCATGGATCTGCCGTGGGACAAACTCGATGTCGTCACCTGGTCGTGGCAGAAGGTGCTGGGCGGCGAGGCGGCGCATGGCATGCTCGCCTTGAGCCCGCGCGCGATCGAGCGGCTCGAGAGCTACACGCCGCCCTGGCCTCTGCCGAAGATTTTCCGCCTCACCGCGAAGGGCAAGTTCAGCGAAGGCATCTTCAAGGAAGAGACGATCAACACGCCCTCGATGCTCGCGGTCGAAGACGCGCTCGACAGCCTGAAATGGGCGGAAGGCGTCGGCGGCCTGCCGGCGTTGAAGGCGCGTAGCCTCGGCAATCTTGCCGCCATCGCCGCCTGGGTCGAGAAGACTCCGTGGGTCGATTTCCTCGTCGGCGATCCGAAGGTGCGCTCGTCGACGTCGGTGTGCCTGAAGATCGCGGCGGAAGGTTTCGACAAACTGCCGGTCGATCAGCAATGGGCCGCGGTCAAGAAGATCGAATCGCTGCTCGATGACGAAGGCGTCGCCTACGACATCGCCGGCCATCGCGACGCGGTGCCTGGCCTGCGCATCTGGTGCGGCTCGACGATCGAAACCAGCGACGTCGAGGCCCTGTTGCCTTGGCTCGATTGGGCCTTCGCCGAAGCCAGCAAAGCATCCATCGCCTGATTTCGTTCGTCGTGGCCGGGAAGACCCGTCCCCGACGCATTCATTGTCATTCATGCGCGGACAGACTCCGCGCATAATCCGGAGGCTCACATGCCACGCGTTCTGATTTCCGACGAACTAAGCCCGCGCTCGGTCGAGATATTCAAGGAGCGCGGCATCGAGGTGGTGATGAACACCAAGCTCACGCCCGACGAGCTGAAAAAAGTCATCGGCGAGTTCGACGGCCTCGCCATCCGCTCCAACACCAAGGTCACCAAGGCGGTGCTGGAAGTCGCGACCCGGCTGAAGGTCGTCGGCCGCGCCGGCATCGGCGTCGACAATGTCGACATTCCGGCGGCGACCGCGCGCGGCGTCGTGGTGATGAACACGCCGTTCGGCAATTCGATCACCACCGCCGAGCACGCGATCGCGCTGATGATGGCGCTGGCGCGCGACATTCCCGAAGCCGATCGCTCGACCCAGGCGGGCAAGTGGGAAAAGTCGCGCTTCATGGGCATCGAACTCACCGGCAAGACGCTCGGCGTCATCGGCTGCGGCAATATCGGTTCGATCGTCGCTGACCGCGCATTGGGTTTGAAGATGAAGGTCGTGGCTTATGACCCGTTTCTCTCGCCCGAGCGCGCCTTGGCGCTGGGCGTCGAAAAGGCCGAGCTGGACGAGCTGTTCGCCAAAGCCGATTTCATCACCCTGCATACGCCGTTGACCGATGCGACCAAGAACATCATCGACGCCAAGGCGATGGCGAAGATGAAAAAAGGCGTGCGGATCATCAACTGCGCGCGTGGCGGTCTGGTCGTCGAGGCGGATCTCAAGGCCGCGCTCGATTCGGGGCAGGTCGCCGGTGCCGCAATCGATGTGTTCCCGGTCGAGCCGGCGAAGGAAAATATTCTTTTCGGCCATGCCGGCGTGATCGCGACGCCGCATCTCGGCGCCTCGACCCTTGAAGCACAAGAGAACGTGGCGCTGCAGATCGCCGAGCAGATGGCGGATTACCTGATGACCGGCGCGGTGGTGAACGCGCTCAACATGCCGTCGCTCTCGGCCGAGGATTCGGCGCGGCTCAAGCCCTACCTGAAGCTCGCGGACGAACTGGGCAGTTTCGCGGGTCAGCTCACCGATGTCGGCCTCTCGGCGGTCGAGATCGAGTATGCCGGCGCCGCGGCCGCACTCAACGTCAAGCCGCTGACCGCGATCGCACTGACCGCGCTGCTTTCGCCACAGCTCGATTCGGTCAACATGGTCAACGTGCCGGTGGTCTGCAAGGAACGCAACATCACGGTGAGCGAGACGCGCAGCACCGAGGCGACCGATTACCAGACACTCATTCGCCTGACCGTGACCGCGGGCGGCAAGAAACGCTCGGTCGCGGGCACGTTGTTCGGCGGCGACAAGCCGCGCATCGTGAAGATCGAGAACATCGTGATGGAGGCCGAACTCGGGCCCCACATGCTGTTCGTGCGCAACAACGACAAGCCCGGCTTCATCGGCAATCTCGGCCGCATGCTGGCCGAGGCGGGGATCAACATCGCGACCCTCCATCTCGGCCGCGAGGGCGCGGGCGAACACGCGATCTGCCTCGTGAGCGTCGATCAGCCGCTCAACGAGGCGGTGCTGGCCCATGTCTGCGCGATCCCCAACGTCCTGCAGGTGCGCCAGCTTCATTTTTAGGGTGGTTTGGCGGTCGGCGCGGACCGCCTTTCCATTTGCCGCCTCGCGGTAAAACCGCTATCCCGACCCCCATGTCCGGAGCGAACGACAACCTCCATAAGGCGCTTTTGCCGCAAGGCTTGCGCGACCTGCTGCCGCCGGCCGCCGAGGCCGAGGCGGTCGCGGTGGCGCGCCTCGTCGCGGCGCTGGCGAGCCATGGTTACGAGCGGGTGAAGCCGCCTTTGGTCGAATTCGAGGATAATCTGTTGTCGGGCGCCGGCGCCGCGATGGCGCCCGAAACCTTCCGCCTGATGGACCCGGTGTCGCAACGCATGGTCGGCCTGCGCGCCGATATGACCACGCAGGTCGCGCGGATCGCGGCGTCGCGGCTTGGCCATTCGCCGCGCCCGCTGCGGCTTTGCTATGCGGGTCAGGTCCTGCGCGTCAAAGGCAGCGAAGTCCGGCCCGAGCGTCAGGTCGGCCAGGTCGGTGCCGAACTGATCGGCAGCGCCGACATCGCCGCTGACATCGAGGCAGTCGCGGTCGCCGCCGAGGCCCTGGTCGGGCTCGGCATCGAAGGTCTCTCGGTCGATCTGTCCTTACCGACCTTGGTGCCGGCGATTTGTCGCGCGCACGGCATCGCGGGTACCGATCTCGAGACGTTGCGCGCCGCGCTCGATCACAAGGATTCGGCGGGTGTTGCCGTGTCCGGCGGCAAGGCGGCGCCGTTGCTGCAAAAACTTCTGGCGGCGGCGGGTGCCGCGTCGACCGCGTTGCCGGCTCTGGCGAAGCTCGATCTGCCGACGGAAGCCGCGACCGAGCGCGCGCGTCTGGTTGCCGTTGCCGAACGCCTGGCGCAGGCGGTGCCGCAACTCGCGATCACCATCGATCCGGTGGAAAATCGCGGCTTCGAATATCACACCGGCGTCAGCTTCGCGTTCTTCGCGCGCGGGATGAAAAGCGAACTCGGCCGTGGTGGGCGTTATCGCACCGGCAATGGCGACGGCGAGGACGCGACCGGTTTCACCATCTATACCGAGGCCGTGCTCGAAGCGATGCCCGCGCACAAATCCGCGCCGCGGCTTTTCGTGCCGGTCGGCGCGGGTGCGGCGGCTGCGGCATTTCGCGCGCAGGGCTATGTAACGGTGGCCGGCCTTGCGCCGGCGAAGGACAATGCGGCCGAGGCCAAGCGCCTCGCCTGCGGATTCGTGCTCACAGACGGCAAGCTCATCGAGGTTCATTGAGAATGGCGAATGTCGCGGTGATCGGCGCCCAATGGGGCGACGAAGGCAAAGGCAAGATCGTCGACTGGCTGTCGCAGCGCGCCGATGTCGTGGTGCGTTTCCAGGGCGGCCATAATGCCGGCCATACGCTGGTCATCGACGGCGTCGAGTTCCGCTTGAGCCTCTTGCCCTCGGGCATCGTGCGGCCCGGCAAGCTTTCCATCATCGGCTCGGGGGTCGTGGTCGATCCCTGGGCGCTCATTCGCGAGATCGATGCGATCAAGGTGAAAGGCGTGACGGTCACGCCGGACAATCTGAAACTCGCCGAGAATGCGACGCTGATCCTGCCGCTGCATGGCGAGATCGATCGCGCGCGCGAGGAAGCGCGCGGCGCTGACAAGATCGGCACTACCGGGCGCGGCATCGGTCCCGCTTACGAGGATAAGGTCGGCCGGCGCGCGATCCGCGTGTGCGACCTCGCCGATCCGGCGAGTCTGGGCGGCAAGATCGATAATCTTTTGTTGCATCACAACGCGCTGCTGCGCGGTCTCGGCGCCAAAGAACTGGAGCGCGGGCCGATCCTCGCGGCGCTTCTGGAGATCGCGCCGAAAGTTCTGCCCTTCGCGGATTCGGCCTGGCGCCTGCTCGACGACGCGAAGAAAGCCGGCAAGCGGGTGCTGTTCGAAGGCGCGCAGGGCGCGATGCTCGATGTCGATCACGGAACCTATCCGTTCGTGACCTCGTCGCATACGCATCCGGGCCAGGCGGCGTCGGGCGCGGGGATCGGACCGGGCAATGTCGGTTACGTTCTCGGCATCACCAAGGCCTACACGACGCGCGTCGGTTCGGGGCCGTTTCCGACCGAGTTGAAGGACGATATCGGCGAGACGCTGGGCCAGAAGGGCAAGGAGTTCGGCGTGGTGACAGGCCGCAAACGCCGCTGCGGTTGGTTCGACGCGGTGATGGTGCGTCAGGCCTCGAAGGTCTCGGGCATCGACGGCATCGCGCTGACGAAGCTCGACGTGCTCGATGGCTTCAAGGAGATAAAAGTCTGCATCGGCTACAAGCTCGATGGAAAGACCCTCGATCGCCTGCCGCCACTGGCCGAAGCACAGGAAAAAGTCGAGCCGATCTACGAGACCATCGAAGGCTGGAGCGACAGCACGCGCGGTGCGCGCTCGTGGTCACAGCTCCCGGCATTGGCGGTCAAATATGTTCGCCGCGTCGAGGAACTGATCGAGACGCCGGTGGCGATCCTTTCGACCAGCCCCGAGCGCGAAGACACGGTGCTGGTCCGCGATCCGTTCGCGTAACTCAGTTGTGCCGCTCGGGCGGCGGTGGCGGCGTGGTTTCGGCGACGCTTTTGCGTTCCATCATCTTCTTCAGATAGGCGTTGAGATTGCGGGCGTTGTCCATCATCGCCTTGCTCTCGGGCGCCTTCGTTAGATAGTAGAGAATCGGAACGAGCGTCGCGTCGGCGATGCTGAAGGCGCTCGCGACCAAGAATCCGGTCTTGCCGACGCCGCGATCCAGCATCGCGAAATGTTTTTCCATCTGCGGCAAAGCCGCGTCGATCCTGGTCCGGTCGGGCTTGCCGTCGGGTGTGCCCGGAAAGAAATAACCGAGCAGATATTGGCGCACGAGTAATGGGTCGATCTGGGTGTTGATCACCGAGATCCATTGCTCGACCTGCGCTGCCAGATGCGGCATCGCCGGCACCAGCGGCGGGCCATCGAAGACGCGATCGACGTAAGCGCAGATCGCGCGCGATTCATAAAGCGTCACGTCGGAATGGCGCATGACCGGAATCTTGCCGAACGGATGGACGGCATTGACCTCGGGCGAGTGCGGTGCCGCCGGGATCAGCTTATAGGGCGCGCCCTTTTCAGCGCAGACGATGCGGCAGGTCCAGACATAGTTGCTCTGCGGTATGCCGATGATTTCGAGATCCGGCATTGCGTGCTCCCCGGTTGGTGATCCGCGAACGGATCAGTGTCAGTCCGCCGCCGCCCGTTCGGGCTTGGCGCCGGCAATGTACTCGTCGCAAATCGTTGCCAGCACGTCGAGCTTGTCGACGAAGAAGTGATCGGCGCCCGGCACGATGCGATAATCGATCTTGATGTCGCGCTGATGCGAGAGCTTGGTCACGAGTTTCTGCATCGCTTCGAGCGGCACGACCTGGTCCTGGTCGCCCTGAACGATCAGGCCTGAGGAAGGGCAGGGCGCGAGGAAGCTGAAATCGAACATGTTGGCCGGCGGTGCGACGGCGATGAACGCGGCGATCTCGGGCCGCCGCATCAAAAGCTGCATGCCGATCCAGGCGCCGAAGGAAAACCCGCCGATCCAGCACGAGCGCGCATTGGGGTGATAGCTCTGCAGCCAGTCGAGCGCGGCAGCAGCATCGGCCAGCTCGCCTTCGCCGCGATCGAAATAGCCCTGGCTGCGCCCGACGCCGCGGAAGTTGAACCGTAGCGCGGAATAGCCGCGCCGCACGAAGGAATGGAACAAGGTGTAGACCACCTTGTTGTTCATCGTGCCGCCATGCTGCGGATGCGGATGCAGCAAAAGGGCGACCGGGGAGGTTTCCTCGGCGGCGTGATGGTAACGACCTTCGAGGCGCCCGACCGGGCCGTTGAAGACTATTTCGGGCATGCGATCAAACCCGAGTGTACTACTGGGCCTTTAGGGGCCTTATCCTGCATATATCACCGGGTATACTTGATCGCCTTAGTAGGGCTAGCTATATTCTTGAGGCTTTCGCCGGCCCGCCTCGCGTGGCGCGCGAAGGCCGCAATCATAGCACAGTGACTTCGATCATGTTCAACAACCTCCGTGACGACGTCGGCAACATCCTGAGGCTCGATCCGGCGGCACGCTCGTCGTTCGAGGTCTGGCTCTGCTATCCCGGCTTTCACGCCGTGCTGGTCCACCATCTCAGCCATTTCCTGTGGACCCATGGTTGGCTCGTGCTCGGGCGGTTCGTCTCCTCGATCGGGCGCAACCTGACCGGGATCGAAATTCATCCCGGCGCCAAACTCGGCCGGCGGCTCTTCATCGATCATGGCCTCGGCATCGTGATCGGCGAAACCGCCGAGATCGGCGACGACGTAACCCTTTATCAGGGCGTGACGCTCGGCGGCACGTCGCTGTTGCGCGGCAAGCGCCATCCGACGCTTGAAGACGGCGTGATTGTCGGCGCGGGCGCGAAGGTGCTCGGCTCGTTCACCGTCGGTCGTGGCGCACGCGTCGGCGCCAACGCGGTGGTGCTGTCCGAGGTTCCCGCCGGCGTCAGCGTCGCCGGCATTCCCGCCAAAATTGTCGGCGAACGCCCGAAGCCCGAAGCGCCGTCGCCGTTCCTGCCTTACGGCACGCCGTGCGACGACACGCCCGATCCGGTCGCGTGTCAGTTGAGCGTGCTGCACGGCGAAGTCTCGCGGCTGCGCGAGCGGCTGGCGCAGCTCGAGGATCGGCGCGAGCGCGAAGAACTCGGCACGGCCGTACCCGGCGAATTCGCCGCCGGAATCAGGAGCGCCAACGAGTGAGGCTCAGCACCAAAGGCCGCTATGCGGTCATGGCCATGGTCGATCTCGCCAAGCACGGGCGCGGCGAGCCGATCTCGCTGGCCGAGATCGCCGAACGCCAGGAAATTTCGTTGTCCTATCTCGAACAGCTTTTCGCCAAGCTGCGCGGCGCCAATCTGGTCAAGAGCGTGCGCGGGCCGGGCGGCGGCTATCTGCTGGCGCATGGCGCCGACGGTACGCGCATCTCGGATGTCATCCTCGCGGTCGACGAGCCGATCAGGGCGACGCGTTGCACGCCCGGCGCGCCGACCGGATGCAGCGGCAATAAAAGCCGCTGCCTCACCCATGATTTGTGGGAAGAACTCGGCAATCAGATTCACCTTTATCTGAGTTCGGTCACGCTGGCCGATGTGTGCGCCGAGCGCGTGCTTGGCCGCGCCGGCGCGCTGCATTGCGAAGCCCAGGCGCGCGAGCTTGCCGCGCATGACGGTGACGTGCGCGACGCCGTCGCCGCGCAATAACGCGTCGCCGACGGCGATGAACCCCTCCTATCTCGATTGGAACGCGACGGCCCCGGTATGGCCCGCGGTTGCCGATGCGGTTGCCGCGGCGCTTTCCACTGGCGGCAATCCATCCTCGGTTCATCGCGGCGGGCGCGCGGCGCGCAAGCTCGTCAACGAGGCGCGGGATGCGGTTGCGGCCCTGGTTAGTGCGTCATCCGATTCAGTCGTCTTCACCAGCGGCGGCACCGAAGCGAACACGTTGGCCCTGACCGCGTTCCCGGGACGGCGTGTGATCGTTTCGGCGATCGAGCATGCCTCGGTGCTCGGTGCGATGAATGATGTCGCGATCATCCCGGTGCGCGGCGACGGGCTTGCCGATCTTGGCGCGCTCGATGAGTTGCTGAGTTCCGATCCGCGTCCCGCGTTGGTCTCTCTGATGCTGGCCAACAACGAGACCGGAATCGTGCAGGATGTCGCGGAGGCCGCGCGCATCGCGCATCGCCACGGCGCCCTCATCCATACGGATGCGATCCAGGCGCCGGGCCGCATCACCGTCGATGTCCGTGCGCTCGACGTCGATCTGATGACGATCTCCGCGCACAAGATCGGTGGACCGATGGGCGTGGGCGCGCTGATCGTGCGCGGTGATCTGCCGCTCGCGGCGTTGATCAAGGGCGGCGGCCAGGAACGCGGACGGCGCGGCGGCACCGAGAACGTGCCGGGTATCGCCGGTTTCGGCGTTGCCGCGCGGCTTGCAATTGAAACGCTTTCATCCGCGCCCTCGATCGCCGCTTTACGCGACGACGCGCAGCGGCGGCTTCTCGCCCTCGCGCCCGACGCGACGGTGTTCGGCGCCGATGCAGCGCGCCTGCCCAACACGCTTTCCATCGCGATGCCGCGCGTGGCGTCGTCGACCCAGGTGATCGCGCTCGACCTCGCCGGCGTGATGGTAAGCGCGGGCTCGGCCTGTTCGTCGGGCAAGGTCGAACGCAGTCACGTTCTCGATGCGATGGGCATGCCGCGCGACATCGCCGAATGCGCGATCCGCATCAGCCTTGGCCGCACGACGACGGCGGCGGATATTGACCGGTTGGTCGAGGCCTGGGGTGCGCTTTACGCCCGTACCCGCGCGAGCGCCGCATGACCGGCGCCATCGCTCGCAAAGGTAATCAGCGCCCGGTCTATCTCGATTACCAGGCGACGACGCCGTGCGATCCGCGCGTGGTGCAGGCGATGCTGCCGTGGTTCACCGAAAAATTCGGCAATCCGGCGTCGCTCACGCATTTCTATGGCCGCGAGGCGGAAGCGGCGGTCGAGCAGGCGCGCGGTCAGGTGGCGTCGATCATCGGCGCCGAGCCGCGCGAGATCGTGTTCACCTCGGGGGCGACCGAATCCAACAACCTCGCGATCAAGGGCGCGCTCGGCTTTCATCGGGAATTCGGCAAGGATCACATCGTCACCCTCGTCACCGAGCATAAATGCGTGCTCGAAAGCGCCAAGGTGATGGCGGCGTCGGGTTGCCGCGCGACCTATCTGCCGGTCGAAGCGAACGGCCTCGTCGATATGGCCAAGCTCGCGGCAGCGATCGACGACAAGACCGCGATCGTGTCGGTGATGGCGGCGCATAACGAGATCGGCGTGATTCAGCCGATCGCGGAGATCGGCGCACTGTGCCGGGCGCGTGGTGTGCTGTTCCACACGGATGCGGCTCAGGCGGTCGGCAAGATCGCGCTCGACGTCGAGGCGATGAACATCGATCTGCTGTCGATCTCAGGGCACAAGGTTTATGGGCCCAAAGGCATCGGCGCGCTCTATGTCCGACGCCGGCCGCGTGCGCGTCTGCTGCCGCTGATCGATGGTGGCGGGCAGGAGCGGGGGATGCGTTCGGGCACCTTGCCGACGCCGCTGATCGTCGGGCTCGGCGAAGCGGCATCGCTGGCCGAGGCCGAGATGGGGGCTGAGGCATCGCGAATCCTGACGCTGCGCCAACGGTTCCTCGGCGGGATCGTCACGGCCCTGCCGCGCACAAGGCTCAACGGCGACACCGAATGCCGCCTGCCCGGCAACCTCAATCTCAGCTTTCCGGGCGTTCCGGCCCCGGCCCTGATGGCGGCCTGCCCCGATCTGGCGCTCTCGACCGGCTCGGCCTGCACCGCGGCAGAAATCGAGCCCTCTTTCGTACTCCGGGCGCTGGGCCTGTCGGACGACCTGGCGGCGGCCTCGCTGCGGATCGGGCTGGGGCGGTTTACCACCGAGGACGAGGTCGATTTCGCGGCGGAAACCCTGGCGGCGGCGGTCAAGCGGCTGGGCCGCGAAGGGGTGACAACCGCGCTGGCAGGAACCACATAAGGGTGGTATCAAGCAGCAATGCCCCAAGGGATTAGACCATGGCGCTGAGACAAGCGATGAGTGTGACCGACGCGGCGGCTGGCCGGATCCAGGCGATGCTGGCCAAGCGCGGCAAGCCGTCGGCCGGAATTCGGATCGGCGTGCGTTCGCGCGGCTGCTCGGGCCTGACCTACACGCTCGAATATGCCGACGAAAAGGGCAAGTTCGACGAGGTGGTTCAGGACAAGGGCGTCACCATCCTGATCGACCCCAAGGCGACGATGTTCATCATCGGCACCGAAATGGATTACGTCGAAGACAAGCTGCAGTCGGGATTCACCTTCACCAATCCCAACGAAAAAGGTCGTTGCGGCTGCGGCGAATCCTTCCACGTCTGATCGCCGGATATGAAGCTATTCCAGATCGAAGAGCCTGACGGCTCGCCGCTTGACGCCACCGGGCCCGGTGCCGCGGTCGGGATAGCCGTGGGCAAGGACGGCGGCGCGGTGGCCGTGGCACTCGGCGGTAATGCCGAGATATTGCCCGGCGCGGACGGCGAACGGTTGCTCGTGGAAAACGATTTGGCGGCGTTGCTCCTCGGCTTGCGTTCGCGGGCGGAAAAGCAATTGGCGCGACCGGTGACGCATGCCGTCGTCGCGCTTCCGCCGATCGAAGCAGGACCGCTCGCGGTCGCGGCCGAAGCGGCCGGGATCGCCGTGCTGGAGACTCTCGATCGCGGTACGAATTCGACGGAACAGGCGGCGCTTGAAGCGGCCGTCCTGGCCGAGGATCTGGCTCCCAAAACGAATTGAACGGGGATTTCATGCCTAAGATGACGTTCGTCGAGCGTGATGGCACGCGGCGCGAAGTCGACGCGCCGATCGGCTTGTCGGTGCTCGAGATCGCCCACAAGAACAACATCGACATCGAGGGCGCCTGCGAAGGCTCGCTCGCCTGCTCGACGTGTCACGTCATCGTCGAAGCCGACTGGTTCGAGCTTTTGAAGGACGCGAGCGAGGACGAGGAAGACATGCTCGATCTCGCTTTCGGCCTGACCCAGACCTCGCGGCTCGGCTGTCAGATCATCATCACCGAAGAGCTCGACGGCCTGACCGTGCGCCTGCCGCAGGCGACGCGGAACATGATGAACGCCTGAGCGACAATGCGGCTTCCGGGGCGATGAGCGCCTATCCCTACGACCTGCCGAAGCCGCCAAAGGACTGCCGCGTCGTCGTCGCCATGTCGGGCGGCGTCGACAGCGCGACCACCGCGGCGTTGATGGTCGAGGCGGGTTGCGAAGTCGTCGGCGTCACGCTTCAGCTCTACGATCATGGCGCCGCGACCGCCAAGAAAGGCGCATGTTGTGCCGGCCAGGACATCCACGACGCATCGCGCGTCGCCGAACGGCTCGGCATTCCCCATTACGTGCTCGATTATGAAAGCCGCTTTCGCGCCGAGGTGATCGAACCGTTTGCCGACGCCTATGTGCGCGGCGAGACGCCGATCCCCTGCGTCGCCTGCAATCAGACCGTGAAGTTTCGCGACCTGCTGTCGACCGCGCGCGAACTCGGCGCTGACGCGCTCGCCACTGGTCACTATGCGCGTCGCGTTGCCGGTGTGGCGGGGGCCGAACTTCATTGTGCGGCGGATGACGGGCGCGATCAAAGCTATTTCCTTTTTGCCACGACGTCGGACCAGCTCGACTATCTGCGCTTTCCGCTGGGCGGCCTGAGCAAGGACGAGACGCGCGATCTGGCGCGGCGCTTTGCCCTGCCGGTCGCCTCGAAGCCCGACAGCCAGGACATCTGCTTCGTGCCGACCGGTTCCTATGGCGATCTGGTGGCGAAGCTCCGGCCCGAGGCGATCGAGCCGGGCGAGATCGTCGATGAAACAGGGTCCATCCTTGGGCAACACGATGGCATCGTTCATTTCACCGTCGGCCAGCGCAAAGGCCTCGGCATCGCGCACGCGGAGCCGCTTTACGTCCTGCGTTTGGACGCGAAGACGCGCCGCGTCGTGGTCGGGCCGCGTGCGTCGCTCGGGCAAAAGCAGGTAAGCCTGCGCACCGTAAATTGGTTGGGCGCGCGGCCCGACGGCGCGATCCGCGTCGCGGTGAAATTGCGCTCGGCACAGGCGCCCGCGCCGGGCCTGCTCACCCTCGACAATGCGGGCGGCGGCGCTGTCACGCTCGACGAGAACGCGCTCGGCGTGGCGCCGGGTCAGGCTTGCGTGATCTATGACGGAACGCGCGTGCTGGGCGGTGGTTGGATCGCCCGCGCGGCTTAATTCTATTTATTGAGCCGCCGCGACGCTTCGTCGATGAAGCTCAGGTCGACGTATTTCTTGACCTCGACGTCGTCCTTGATGAATCCCAATTCGCGCATCACCCCGACGCTGCGCTGTAGCGATTCGAGGTCGGGTCGCAGATTGGGATCGCTGTAAGGGTCCTGGTCGGTGAAGAGGTATTGCGCGAGCTGCTCGCGCGGTTGCTTCGAGACCTTCGCGACGATGGTGACCGCTTCGTCGCGGTTGGCGGGATCGTGGAACCACCGCAGGCTCGCCATCGCGTCGGTGAAGAAATCCATCAACGCGGCGCGGTTCTTGTCGAGAAACGGCGTGCGCGAAGCCTGCATCGTCATCTGCGACGGCCCCATCGCGTCGGCGGCGGTGAAGAGCGTGTGGGAGACCTCGCGCAAGGCGGGGTTCAGCGCCCATGGATTGGCGGCGATGATGAGATCGGCTTTGCGCCCGATCAGCATCGCGCCCATGTTGGCGTAGTCGGTCTCGACCGTGTTGTAGTCCTTCTTGTCGTCGAGATGGTGCTGACGCAGCATCCACCGCATCGCCACGTCGAAGGCGCCGCCGGCGCCATTGGTGGCGATCACCTTGCCTTTCAAATCCTCGACCCGCGTAATCCCGCCGTCGTTGCGCACGAGGAACGGCACCGATTTGTGTCCCGCCTTGCCGTCCTGGTTGTTGTCGGCGACGATGCGGATGTCGTCCAGATGCGCATTGAGGATGGCAAGCGCGAAAGTCGAATAGCCGATCGAGACGATATCGGCCTCGCCGGTCGCGAGCGCGGTCAGTTCGAGCGACGTGCTCTGGAAATGACGCGGATCGAGAATGTAGGTCTTGCCGAAATTCGGCATCAGATCCTTCTTTTCGAGAAGGAGCGGGGAATAGCCGCTGGTGATGACGGTGAAGCCCGCGCGGATGGTCACCGGCGTGTCGGCCCGCGCCATACCGGCGCCGGCGACCGCCATCCCGCAAAGCGCCACGATCGACAACCGAAATCCGTGCATCGTTTCCCCCGATCCCCAGCGTCGCGCGCCTTGACGCGCGCGGCCGATCTTCCCTATACCCCGCTGCCTTTCGGCGGGGTAGCTCAGTTGGTTAGAGCAGGGGAATCATAATCCCAAGGTCGGGGGTTCAAATCCCTCCTCCGCTACCAAATATCTGAATTATAAAGATAATTTTGCCATCCGTTCAGATCGAGCGGGTGGCAAATCTCATTTGGGGAACGCTCGGGCGCGATTTCGCGCGGTTTCCCGTTGGCGGCGATACCGGCCTCGCTGTCCGCACGGTACGGTTATGCTTCGGCGTGCGCCCCGCAGGATGAAAGCGAACAGCGACATGAACCGCGAATTGGGCAAGTTTATCGACGGCGCGACGGTGGATAATCTCGTCGAGGCGGCCCGCGCGGCGACGCGACGGCGCAAGAACCTCAATCTGCATCCCGAACTCGCCGATCCGATTCGCCAGATAGTCAAGTCGACCCTCGAGACCTTTATCGGGGGTGCGTCCGAATAGTCACAGCAGAAATAGACTTCGAAATCGACTCTTTGGTATCCGGTGCAAGGTGCGATCTGTGTGCGGCCAAAATAGCGCATGCGAGCCCGTTCCTGTACAATTTATAGCAAGATTAAAAAACTGTCCTAGCGTTCCAGGCACCTCGGACTCTGAGAAATATAGCAGTTTGGGGGACGGAGGAGTTCAACATGGCATACAGTAATATTCGTCTCACACTTTATGGATTGATAACGGCAATCGAAGCTGACCTTCGACATGCAATCGCAACCGACCTACTCATTGAAACCCAACCAGAAGAACTTCTTCCGAAGGCAGCTTACGAAAGAGCGTGTCAACGGATGGAGCAAGACGGAACCTTTGAGTCTAGTTCGGACAAAGCTATTATCGAGTACTTGGATTTCGCAGAGTGCGTGCAGGTCCTATGTTCTGAAAGTTCAAAACTCCAAGGACCTATTGCAAAGGCCGCGAAGAAATTGGGGCAAAGCGTTGCGTGGCTAACCCCAATACGTAACCGAGTAATGCATTCTCGACCGTTGGAGTTTGATGACTTCGGTCGGGTATCCGCGCTATGCGCGGAACTACTTAGTTATCCTTCCCACCTATTCCAAAAACTTCGCGAAACAGAAGAGTTCATAAAAGCCGACCCAAATTACGTATTTTCCTTAAGCCTTGATGAACTCGGTCCCGCTGCAACAAAAGTATTCCATAATTTGCCGATTCCTGATTTCGATGAGACGGGGTTTCTGGGGCGAGCCGATGAAGGGGCCGCATTGCTTCGTATATGTAAGAACTCGCCTTGGCCAGTGGTGACGATTCTTGGAGAGGGTGGCGCAGGCAAGTCCGCCTTAGCATTGAAAGTTGCCTATGAGCTTTTGGATGATGAGGCTGCTGGCTACGACGCAATCGTGTGGACAACATCGAAAACTACGCGGCTCACCGTTACCGACATTCAAAAAATTGACGATGCCATTCGGACTTCAGTCGGTGTCTTTCAAGATATTTCGACGTCTCTCTTAAACGCGAGCACTTCCACTGAAGAAATTTTAGAATATCTCAATACGTTCAAAATCTTTTTGGTGCTTGATAATTTAGAGACGGTTCTTGACGATAACATTCGATCATTTCTGTCTCGAATAAGTTCAAGCAGCAAGGTTCTAATCACCTCGCGCGTCGGCCTCGGCGAATTGGAATACCGTTTTCCCCTTCGGGCGATGAAGGATCAGGATGCTGTCGCCTTATTACGCGCGACAGCCCATGTTAGGCGTGTCGAGGAAATTACCCGGACGAGCAACGCGATCTTGAACGGGTACTGCAGAAAAATGAACAATAATCCATTATTTATAAAGTGGCTGGTTTCGTGCGTCCAAAGCGGCAAGCGTCCGGAAGATGCTCTTCAAAATTCGACTATTTTCTTAGATTATTGCCTGTCTAATGTGGTTGATCATGTATCCGACGACGCTCGCTTTCTTGCAAGGGCAATGCTCGCGGTGTCGGGGCCACATTCGCAACCGATTCTAGCCTATCTCACCGAATTTGACGGTGATCGACTGCAACTCGCACTCCAACAACTTATTACAACGAATATTGCTGCTCTAAATAGCCAACCCACCAATGCTGGATATGAAAGCTTATACGACCTCGGAGAATTGCCCCGGCAGTATTTGCTGAAAGCGTGCCCGCCTTCGGCGCTGGAGAGCACTAGTTTTGCCAAAAGGCGAGTCGGGCTTGCTCGAATACACGAGCAATTTAAGGCCCAAGGTGTAAACCCTTATAATCCAAACAGCGTTGCGATCCGAACGCGTGACGATGTTGTCGTGGCTAAGTCTTTAGCCGACGCCCTTCTCGCTGTTGGGTTGCGAAAATTTGAGCGTGCGTTTGCATGTATTGAGAATGCCAAAAAGCTGGCGCCTTCATTCGCTGAAGTTTACCGAGTCGAAGGTTGGGCGCTCTATTTTGCAAGGAATTATGCTGCGGCACGTCAGTCTTATGAGACGGCAATTGAAATCGATCCGCGGTCGCCTGCTCTGAGATACTGGTACGCCGGTTTCTTGTTGCGAGCACACGAGGATCCAGCCGCGGCTGTTGAGCACCTTTTGATCGCTCAACAATATGACCGCGCGGCTCCGGAAATCAGAGTCGAATGCGCTCGATCACTCTCGTATCTATTTAGATTCGATGAGGCTGACGCGCAGCTTTTGCCGGTTTTAGAAATTGTCGATGGGCCGACAAAAGTAATGCGAGTCGCTTACGACGGCTGGATTCAAATTGCCGTTAGGCGAGGAAACTTTCGGATGACAAATGCTGACTTTCTTGGCGGGCTTGAAGCTCTCGAAGAAGCAGTTCGACGTTTTGAAACTATTCCGCGAAATTATTTGGATCGTAAAATCTATGAAACCGTTTGCTACCCTGCTGTTCACATTCCGAAGATTACGGCCGAGTTAAGTCACTCTGATGCTCGTCCAAGAGCGGAATGGTTGGGCGAAAAGCTAGAACAATTAACCAGCGAGATGTCTCGCGACGGAGTGACTAATCTCTCACGCGATTATGATGGAGTATTGAAACTTGCTCTCGGTGATGCCGGGGCCGGAATCATTGTGCGTGTCGATGTTTCCAAAAAATACGGATTCATAAGGGTCGATGGCGGCGGTACATTGTTTTATCACAGCAGTAAACTCTCCCCGGGAATCAAGGCGAATTCTATCCGAGTAGGGATGCGAGTAAATTTCTGTGTTGGTGAAAACCACCAAGGTTTAGTCGCCGATGATGTGCGGCCATTTGTTGAAGAGTCGAGCGGTAATGCGGAAGGATCTGTGGAAGCCGACCGACGTGTTAAGGGCGTTATTTGTCGGATTGCTCCTAGCTCAAAATACGGTTTCATCCGCAGTGACGATGGGCGGGAATTCTTTTTTCATCAAACTGCACTAAAGCCGCCGCTGTCCATCACCAGACTCTATGCGAACTTTCCTGTGTATTTTTCGCTATGTGATACCGACAGGGGGCCTATGGCGATTTCAATAGAAGAGACGATATTGGGTTCACTCAGTTTCGCCGTACTTAGTAGGGAGCGTCTCATCGGCACTATAGTGAAACATGACCGAGGTGCTACGTTCGGATTCGCACATGTGGCGGGCCGAGGTGATATTTTGGTGAGGTCCCAGGACTTTCGCGATCAGGAAACTTGGAACATAATTGATGTTGGAGATAGAGTTTCATTTATCGTTGAAACGAATAAAAATGATAACTATCTCGGGAAAGATATTGATATCGAGTCGAATGTAGATACATCAACCGGCTAACTCTGCGGAGAGTCGGGAAAGTGGTTTGGTCGTAATCAATTCCGCTTTCACCCGCGCGGGGTACGGTTATCCTTCGGTGTGCGCTCCTTGCGATGAAAGCGAACAGCGACATGAACCGCGAATTGGGCAAGTTTATCGACGGCGCGACGGTGGATAATCTCGTCGAAGCGGCCCGCGCGGCGACGCGGCGGCGCAAGAACCTCAATCTGCATCCGGAACTGGCCGATCCGATTCAGCGCTTGCTCAACGCGGGCGAGCCGGGAACCTATGTCCGCGCGCATCGCCACGCGCCCGATCGGTGGGAATTGATCGTGGCACTCCGGGGCCGGATCGACGCGCTGTTCTTCGACGACAAAGGCGTCGTGACCGAGCGGCTGACGCTCGCCGCCGGCACGGGAAGCGTGCTCGAAGTCGCGGGTGGTCAGTGGCACAGTTTTGTGTTCGCGACGCCGGGCACCGTCGCCCTCGAGATCAAGGCAGGTCCCTATGTCGCCGAGACCGACAAGACATTCGCCATGTGGGCGCCGCTCGAAAGCGCGGCGGAGGCGGCGTCCTGTGCGGCGTGGCTGGAATCGGCATCGATCGGCGATCGGTGGCGTGCCTAGGTAGTTTCCGACGCTGCCTTTTCTGGCGCACGCCCTAGACTCATATGTTACGGGGAAAAGAGGAGACGCCCATGACCACCCATTATCACGCCGTGATCTGGATCGACCATCACGAGGCTCACGTCTTTCATTTCAACGAAAACGAAGCGGACGAGAAGACCGTTCACGCCACGCATTCGCCGAAGCACCTGCACAGCAAGGCGGGCAGCGCGTCGGGAACGCATGTCACCGCCGAGCCGGAATTCTATCGCGACGTCGCCGCGGCGGTGGCGGACTCGCAGGAAATCCTGATCGTCGGTCCGTCATCGGCAAAGACCGAGTTCGTCAAATACCTGCACAAGCATTCGCCCGCGACGTTCGAGCGCGTCGGCGGCATCGAAACCATGGCGAAGATGACCGACAACCAGATCGTCGCCGAGGGCCGCCGTTATTTCTTGTCGGCGGATCGGATGAAGCCGCAAAAGAGCTGACCGGCGCCCGATCAGGTCTGCAGGAAGGCGCGGACCAGATCGAAGGTACGGTCCGGCTGATCCTGCTGCGGCCAGTGACCGCAATTCGGCAGGACGTGGAATTCGGCGCCGGGGATTGCGCGCTGCAGCAACAGCGCGCGCTCCGGGACCGAGTTCGGATCGTCAGCGCCCCAGAGCAGGAGACTGCGGTTCTTCAGGCGATGCAGCTCGGGATGGAGCGGCGTCGGCCGTCCCGCCGCGCGGCGGCCCTGCTCGGCCGCGATGTTCTTGCCGTTCGAGTTCTCGAGGAAGAGTTTCACCCGCGCATCGTTGCGGGCGGCTGGATTGATCAGCACGCGGTTCAAAACGTCGCGCGCATTGTCGAGCGACGGCGTATAGCTCATGACCAGTTCGCCGACGGATCCCGGCGGCGGCGCGGATGACATTGGCGCGCCCGGCAAGGGCGGCGGCAACAATGTCGACGGCATGATGATGAGCTTGTCGACGCGCGGATCGGCGAGCGCCATCGCGCAACCCATATAGGTCCCCATCGACGAGCCCCAGATCGAATAGCGCGTGAATTCGAAATGATTGGCGAAGGCGCGCGCATGGGCGATGCGCGTCTCGATCGAATGCTCGGGCGGATTGTCGGTCTGACCGAAGCCCGCGATGTCGGGCGCATAGACTGAAAATCCAGCAGCGGCAAAGCGCGCGACCTGATCGCCCCATTCGACCGCGACGCAGGAGCCGGGCAATTGCCCATGCAGCATCAGCAGGGTCGGGCCGCTGCCCGCATGCCAATAATAGGTGCGCAGTCCGGCGACGGTGACAAAGTCCTTGATCATCGGGCTTCCGCGCGATGCACCGCGGTCACGTCCTGCCACATGAAATCGGGGCGCTGCCATGATTTGAGCGGACGGCCCTCGGCGAACGCGGTGATCTCGCGCAGCCACAGACGGCGCATCAGCGCGACGCTGAGATCGGTGCCGCCGAGGAATTCGGCGAAGTCGCGCTGGGCCGGTGGCCCCAGGCTCGACAGCACGGTGCAGTCCTGGATGTTGGTGAGATACATGTAGTTCATCCCGCCCGAGCGTTCCTTGAGGCTGCGCATGTCCTCGCGACCGCTGAGCAGTCCGGCGGCGATGTCGGTGACCGGATGCGCGGCTTTTTCCTCGTCGCCGGTGCCGCCGGTGGCGGGCTTATCGCGTGCCTCGGCCGCGACGCGGGGAAAGGCGGTGAGGTTAAAGCGGACCGCCGAATTATCGTCGCGCGGCACACGATAACCGCGCGCGAAAAATCCGGGATGGCCGGGCCTGCGGGTCGCGAACTCGACGGCGGTCGGCATGTCGAAGAACGACCGGTTGAAGACGGGGTCCTTGCCGGTGCCCTCGAAGGTGCCGGCCATGCCGCACTCGTTTTCGCGCCATTCGATGTTGTTCGGCGCCTGATAACCGAAATGCCAATGCAGGAAAGCGGTATGCGCCATGTCGGTGGCGTTTTCGAGAAGATCGAAATAACTGACGGGCCAGATATCGCCGCTCACCTCGCAGGCATAGGTCTTGTCGTCTTCATAGTCGGCGAGGCGCGGCAGCGGGGGTGGGGCGCCCTCGCCGAAATAGCCGAAGATCAGGCCGAGATATTCCTGCGTCGGATAGGATTTGATTTTGACCTGGTCGCAAAACGGTCGCGGCTCGGCCGGTTGTTGCACGCATTTCCCGGCGGCATCGAATTTCCATCCGTGATAGGCGCAACGAATGTCGTCGCCATCGACGAAGCCGAGCGAGAGCTGAACGCCGCGATGCGGGCATCGTCCGCCGACGATGTGCGGCGTGCCGCTCTCGCTGCGATAGAGCGTCAGGTCTTCGCCAAGAATGCGCAGCGGTTTGACGTGGCCCTGCGCGATATCCGCCGCTGCGAAGACCGGATGCCAGAACCGGCGCAGATATTTTCCGGTGATTGTGCCCGGTCCGACGCGGAGAAGATCGGCGTAGGTGAACGTCTTGCTGTTGTCGCCGATCGAACGGCTCGTCGTCTCGGACATCGAGGCCCTCCCGCACGCGTTACCGCGCCACGCTTGTCACATCGTTGGGGCCTATAATGAAGCGACCAGGGTGCCGCCGTCCAGCGAAGGAAGGCGCGCGCTCAGCGGCAGCCGTCCTGCTTGTCGTCCTTGTTGATCGCCACGAAGGGACCGAGCTGTTTCGTGACTTCGTCGGCAAAACTCGTGTCGACAAGCCGGTTCGTCGGAAATTTCTGTTTCACCAGGCCTTCCTTGAAGAACACGTCCTGAATGTCTTCGATACTGGCGATGCTGACGTGCCCGTTCGGGTCGCGGGACGTCCACGGAATGGACTCGGCCAGCTCGCGGTCGCGCACGGTCTTGTACTTCACCATGATGTCTTCGACCTCGTCGCGATTGGGGCCGTGATGAAAGGCCTGGCAGAAGTCGCGCCCGGCGCGGGCGAGGGCGAGGAAAAATTTCTGCGCCTGCTGACGGTCCTGCTTGATCCAGTCGGTGTTGGCGACGAAGCCGGCGAGGGCGACCGGCTGGGGCCGGATGACATCATCGAAATTGAGCAGATGCACGGCGACCTTTTGCTGGATCGCCACGCTGTTCAGCGGCGGCGACATTTCCGCGGTGTCGAGCGCCTGATTGCCGAGCGCGATGCTCATCTGCGGCAGGGGAATGTATTTCACGTCGACGTCTTTCAGCGACAGACCGGCGGTCTCGAGCATCTTCGCGATCTGATAAACCGGGATGGCGCCGGGCGCATTCGCGCCGATCGAATGCCCCTTGAGATCGGCCGGGCCCTTGATCGTCTTCGCCAGGTCGGTGCGCACGAGGAGTTCCGACAGGGTCGGGCTCGATGCGCCGTCGAAGGCGATGATCAGCGGCAGGTTGCTGCCGAGCGCGTTCCAATAGGCTGCGCTGAAGCCACCGAACAAAAGCTGCAGGCGGTTTTGCGCGAGAAGCGGCATGGCGCTGCCGGTTGATTCGATCGGCTCGACCTGAACGTCGATCCCGGCATCGTGGAAATAGCCTTTTTCCTGCGCGATATAGATCGGCGTCGTCGAGACGAGGGTGATCACGCCGATGGTCACGGTCGGTGACGTTGCCGCGATTGCCGGGGCGATACTGGCTGCGATCAGAAGCAGCGCCGACAGGAAAAGTTTTTTCAACACGGGGATACCCTCTTCAGTGGTAACGCGCGTTGCCTCCCCCGTGTTTCGGTTTCTCGCGTTAGTTCGAGGCCGTAACCGCGCTGCGATGCTAGCAGGTCTTTGCCCGGCGATTAAAGAAAATGCGCCGGCCTGCGACGGCTCAGGGTCGGCGGCGCGCCGGGGCGTGGCCTTGGTGCTTCGCCTTGTCCGGCTTGTTCGTCTCGTGATGGCGCTTGGGCTTGCCGAGATAGGCCTTTCCGGCTTCGCCCGGCGCGGCGCCCGGCTTGCCGCGCTTGTCGCCGTATTTCTTCGACTTGATGTAACGATTGGACGGCTTGTCCGCGAGGTTGGCGGGACGGCGTTCGCGCGGCGTGTGCGTCAATGTCGATGCGTCGATCGTGCCGTGCAGTCTGGCTTCGGGTACCTGCGTCGCCGTCGGTGCGGGCGCAGGCCGGGGACGCTCGGACACTTTCTGCGTCGGCGCCGTCGAAGCCTCGATGCGGATGTCGCTGACCTTCGCCTGGGTGATCGCCTCGGCGAAGCGGTCCGCCACGTCCTCGTTGATCTCGAACCGCGTTTCATCGTCGAAGATGCGGATCGCGCCGATATCCTTTTTGATGACTTTGCCCTGGCGGCAAATCTCGGGCAGCAGCCATTTCGGATCGGCCTTCTTCTGCCGGCCGACATTCAAGCGGAACCAGGTGGTCTTGCCGGGAATGCCCGGTACGGATGCTGGCGCGGGTGTGAAGGCGGGTGCGGATGCCGGCGCGCTTGAGCGAACATGTGGCTCGGGTTTGCGGCCATGCGGTTCGCGCACGCGGTCGCGCGGCGGATAGCGGTCGGGCGCGCTGCCGGGATCGATGAGATCTTCCGGCGCGGGCGATTGTCCAAAATAAAGCCGGATGAAAGCGCGGGCGACGGTCTCGGGCGAATGCGTTGCGAGCAGCGACTGGGCCATCGCGCGGTCTTCCTCGCTGCCTTCGTCGGCGAGCTTCGGGTCGCGCAACATGCGTTCGAGATCGAGCTTCTTGATTTCCTCGACGGTGGGCGGGCCGCTCCACGCGGCCTGGATGCGCGCCGCATTGAGGAGACGCTCGGCATGACGGCGCGCGGCCGGGTTGACCAGCACGACGCTGACGCCTTTGCGCCCCGCGCGGCCGGTGCGACCGCTGCGGTGTTGAAGGACTTCTGGATCGTTCGGCAGTTCGGCGTGGATGACGAGATCGAGACCCGGTAGGTCGATGCCGCGCGCGGCGACGTCGGTGGCGACGCAGACCCGCGCCCGCCCGCTGCGCAGCGCCAGCATGGCGTGATTGCGCTCGGCCTGGCTGAGTTCGCCCGAGAGCGAGACGGTCGGAAAGCCGCGTTCGAGCAAGGTCGCCGTCATGCGCCGCACCGCTTCGCGCGTGTTGCAGAAGATCAGCGCGCCGGGCGCCTCGTAGAAGCGCAGAAGATTGACGATCGCGTGGCCGCCGTCATGCGCGGCGATGCGGATCGCGCGATATTCGATATCAGCATGCGCGCGTTCGGTGCCCGATACGTCGATGCGCAAGGCGTTGTGCTGATAGTTCTTCGCCAGCGTAACGATGCCGCGCGGCAGGGTCGCCGAGAACAATAACGTGCGACGTTCCTGCGGCGTGGTCTTCAGGATGAATTCGAGGTCTTCGCGAAAGCCGAGATCGAGCATCTCGTCGGCTTCGTCGAGCACCAATGCCTTCAGATTGGAGATTTTGAGATTGCCGCGTTCGAGATGGTCGCGTAGGCGTCCGGGGGTTCCGACCACGATGTGAACGCCGCTCGCGAGCTGACGCCGCTCGGGCCCGGTATCCATGCCGCCGACGCAATAGATGACCCGCGCGCCGGTATAGCGATAGAGCCAGGTCAGCTCGCCATGGACCTGCAGAGCAAGCTCGCGGGTCGGCGCCACGACGAGCGCCATCGGTTCGCCGGCGCGCTCGACCGTTTCGGCCTCGCCCAGAATGTTGGTCGCGATCGCCAAACCATAGGCGACCGTCTTGCCCGAGCCGGTTTGCGCCGAGACGAGAAGATCGTGGCCGGTCGCCTGCGGCTCGAGAACCGCGGTCTGCACCGGCGTCGGATCGATATAAGCGTGTTCCGCAAGCGCGCGGGCGAGCGGAGCACTCATGGGAGGAAAAGCCACGGGAATTCGCACCTGTTTTTGAGGAAACCCGTTCCGGGTCTGGTGCGCTTCATAGCGCAAATGGATGGAAAACACAAAAGACGGCCGTCCCGTCGATCTCGCATTGTGGCGGATTTCGGCGTCTTTTGCGGACCGTCTGTTGATGCGCTGTTGCGCGGGCAACAGAAATCGTCCGGATCTGTTGCTGGATCAACAGTGGCCGGGCAAATCGGCGAGTCGTCGCGCATCTCGCTGCGCGCGCTCATCGTAAAACGGCGGCGGTCCGCGAATATTCCACGTTGGCACGCATCCTGCTCTTGGTGAACCGAACCGGCCTCGAAGCCGGTCACGCGAGGAAGTTCGGTATCACAGCGAGGGACTTGCCATGGCGAACGCGCTTTCCAATGCCGCCGGTTCGATTCAATTCGACGCCGATGTTCTTGTCATCGGTGGAGGCCCCGCGGGTTCATGGGCGGCTTGCAGCGCGGCGAGCGCCGGTGCGCGCGTCATTCTGGTGGACAAAGGCTATTGCGGCAGCTCCGGCGCGACCGCGCCGTCGGGAACCGGCGTCTGGTATGTGCAGCCTGATGCGGCCAAGCGCGAAGCGGCGATGGCGAGCCGCGATGCGCTCGGCGGATTCCTCGCGGACCGTTCGTGGATGCGGCGTGTGCTCGATCGTACCTACGACAACGTCAATCTCCTGGCCGAATGGGGCTATCCCTTTCCGAGCGACGAAACGGGCCAGGAACGACGCACGAATCTCAAAGGGCCGGAATACATGCGCCTGATGCGCCGGCGCGTGCGCGAGGCCGGCGTGAAGATTCTCGATCACAGCCCCGCGCTCGAACTTCTCGTCGACGAGAATGGCGCTGTGGCCGGCGCCATGGGCGTGCGCCGACAGGAAGGCGAGAACTGGGTGGTGCGCGCGCCCGCCGTGGTCATTGCGACCGGCGGCTGCGCGTTCCTCAGCAAGGCACTCGGTTGCAACGTCCTGACCGGCGATGGTCACCTCATGGCGGCCGAGGCAGGAGCCGATCTCTCGGGCATGGAATTCTCCAACGCCTATGCGATCTCGCCGGCTTCCGCGTCGGTGACCAAGACCCTCTTCTATAACTGGGCCTCGTTCACCGATGAGGACGGTCATCCGATCCCGGGTGCCAGCGGGCATCATCGTTCGGTGATCGCCAAGGCGCTGCTGAAGCATAAGGTCTACGGCCAGATCGACCGCGCCGATCCTGGTACGCAAGCGGCGATGCGCCTGGCGCAGCCGAATTTCTTTCTGCCCTTCGATCGCGCGGGCCACGATCCGTTCACCCAGCGCTTTCAAGTGATCCTGCGTCTCGAGGGCACGGTGCGCGGCACGGGCGGCTTGCGCATCACCGACAATAGCTGCGCGACCTCGGTCCCCGGCCTCTACGCCGCCGGCGATGCGGCGACGCGCGAGCTGATCTGCGGCGGGTTCACGGGCGGCGGAAGTCATAACGCGGCCTGGGCGATGTCGTCGGGTTTCTGGGCTGGCGCGGGCGCTGCCGATCATGCGCGCCACCGCGGCACGCGCGCGCAACCGCGTCAGGTGACGCGGGCGGGCGGCGTTGCGTTGACGCAAGGCCCCAATCGCCCCTTCGACCCCGAGCGCGCGACGCGCGCGGTTCAGGACGAGGTGTTTCCCTACGACAAGAACTACTTCCGCCACGGCGCCGTGCTGGGCGAATCGCTGACCCGGCTCGACGGTCTGTGGCACAAGCTGCGGATCGCCGACGCGGCGGCACCCGAGAACGTCGTCAAGGCGCGCGAGGCCGCGGCGATGGTGGCGACCGCGCGCTGGATGTTCCGCAGCGCCTTGGCGCGCGCTGAAACACGCGGCATGCACAAGCGCGAGGATTATCCGAACCAGGATGCCGGCCAACGCCATTATTTGACGAGCGGCGGTCTCGACGAGGTGTGGACCTCGACGCGCCTCGCGCCGGCGCGCGACGACGTGGAGGTCGCGGCATGATCGAGCTCATCAGCGAGGCACGCTGCACCGAGTGCAATATCTGCGTCGCGGTTTGCCCGACCAACGTGTTCCAGGCCGTGCCGGATTCGCCGCCGATCATCGCGCGACAGGGCGATTGCCAGACCTGCTTCATGTGCGAGCTCTACTGCCCGGTCGACGCGCTTTTCGTCGCGCATGACGCGAACGATCCGGCGGTCGTCGATGAAGGCCAACTCATCGCGAGCGCGGCGCTCGGCAGCTATCGCAAGGCGATCGGCTGGACGCCCGGCTCGCGCGCGCAACGCGGCATCGATCAATCGTTCAAATTGACCGAGCCGCATTGACTTATCCGAATAAAGGAACAGCCATCATGGTTCGCTTTTTCTTCAAGACGTTGCTCGCCGTCTCGTTCGTCGTTCTGACCTCGACCTGGGCTTCGGCCGAGGAAGCGCCGCAGACCATCCGTTTCGGCGCCGTCGGCTCGGGCTACGGTCAGCAAGTCGGCACCCAGGTCGTTTCGATCGCTCATATCAAGGGCTTCGTCCAGGACGAGATCGGTAATCCGGCGGTGAAACTCGACTGGAACTATTTCACCGGCACCGGTCCCGCGATCAACGAGGCCATCGCCAACGGACAACTCGACTTCGCGCAATACGGTTCGCTTCCGGCGATCATCGCGCGCGCCAACGGCGTACCGACCAAGATCATCCTGTCGGGCGGCGGCACCAATATCTATGGCGTGGTGCGGAGCGCGTTGTCGATCAAAACCATTGCCGACCTCAAAGGCCACAGCGTCGCCATTCAAAAGGCGACCATCCTGCACTGGTCGCTGCTCGAAACCCTGGCCGCGAACGGGTTGTCGGAAAAGGACATCACAATTCTCGACCTAAAGACGGCGGATCAACTGGCCGCGCTCGCCGCCGGCAGCGCCGATGCGTCATTCGGCACGGTCAATGTCCTGCCGCTGCGCGATCAGGGCATCGTGCGGGTCATCTACACGTCGCAGCACGACAATCCGCGCGCCACCGGTCCGAGCGCCTTCCTCGTCACCGAGGCTTTTGCGGCGAAATATCCCGAGCTGACGAAGCGCATCGTCCGCGGTTTCGTTCGTGGCGCGCAGTGGGTGGCCCAGCCCGAGAATCGCGAGGAGGCATTGCAGATATGGGCGAAATCGGGCGTTTCGTATGATTCGCTGAAGCAGGAATACGCCGGCGAATTGTTGCATGACCGGTTCGATCCGCGGCTCGACGATTTCTTCCGCGGCCAATACGCCGACGGCATCCGGTTCTCCAAGGACCAGAAGCTGATCCGCAAGGATGTCGATCTCGCGCAGTGGATCGATCCGCAATACCAGGACGCGGCCTTCGCCAGTTTGGGCCTGACGAACTTCTGGCCGAGCCGCAACCGCGACGGCATTGCCGCCACGAACTGATCGGCCGCGGATATCACCATGACCGATAGATCGCTGATTGCTCGACCGGTCGCGCATCGCGTCAGATGGCGGACACCGTCATTCGACAGGATTTCGTTCTACGGGTTGCCGCTTGTACTGCCGCTGGCCGTGCTGACGATCTGGCAGGTAGCGACGGTGCGTGGTTGGCTTGCACCGCAAATCCTGCCGTCGCCAAGCGATGTGGCGGTGACCTTCATCGATCTTTTCGTGAGCGGCGATATCGTGACCGGTCTCGCGATCAGCCTGCGGCGCATTCTTGTCGGCTTTGCCCTCGGCGCGACCGGCGGGCTCGTTCTCGGTGTGGCGCTCGGCCGCTCGATCCGGGTCGAGCAATATGTCGGGCCGAGCTTGCGCGCGATCGCGCAGGTTCCGTCGCTGGGGTGGCTGCCGTTCCTCATGCTGATCTTCGGCCTTGGCGAGACCTTGAACTACGTCGTTATCGCGAAAGCCTGTTTCGTGCCGATCGCGCTCAGCACCGCGGCCGGCATCCGCAACATCCCGGTCCGGTATATCGAAGTCGCGCGTGTCTTGCGGCTGCGGCGGCGGACGATGGTGCTGCGCGTCGTTCTGCCGGGTGCTCTGCCGACGATTTTCAGCGGCGTGCGGATCGCGCTGGGCCATGCCTGGATCGCGATGGTAGTGGTCGAGATGCTCGCCGACACCGCCGGCGTCGGTTACATGATGACCTGGGGACGGACGCTGTTCCAAATCGATATCGTCATTGTCGGCATGGTCGTGATCGGTATCGTCGGCTTCGCGATGGATGCCGGGTTGCGCGCGACCGAGCGTCGCTTGCGACAGTGGACGCCTGACCATGTCTAGGATCAGCCTCACCGTCGGCCGCCCGTCGATCGCGTCCCGGCGCGGCATGGCGATTCCCTGCGTCCTGATCCTGGGCTGGATCGTGGTGGGCTCGACCGGCCTGGTCGATCGCCATTTTCTGGTGCCATTCCAGCGCGTCGTGACGGTGCCGTTCCTCGATCCCGATGGCCGCACGGTCTGGCTTGGGCTGGCCGCGAGCCTCGCGCGCATGGTCGCGGGCTTCGCGATCGGCGCGGGGGCGGGCGCGTTGCTTGGCTTCGCCATGGGCCTGTCGCGGTTCGGCAACCGGCTGATCGGTCCCTCGTTCACGGCGGTCCGCCAAGTCACGGTCTTTGCCTGGATTCCCCTGCTGACGGCGTGGTTCGGCAATGGCGAAGAGGCGAAGCTCGTCTTCGTCGCCTTGGCGGCGCTGTTCCCGATGGCGCTCAACACGCAGCAAGGTCTGCGCGACGTGCCCGTGGCCTATCGCGAACTTGCCAGCGTTCTGCGCCTGTCGCCGCGCCGGCGTTTCACCCGCGTTCTGTTGCCGTCGGCGTTGCCCTCGATCGTCGTCGGTATCGAGATCGCGCTGATCAGCGCGTGGATCGGCACCGTCGGCGCGGAGTATGCGATGGGGTTCGGCCGCGGCGTCGGAATTTTCCTGGTGCAAGGCCGCGAGCAGTTCCGCATGGATATCGTGATCGTCGGCGTCATCGCGCTCGCCGTGGTCGGCTATCTCATCAACGCCACGTTCCGGTCGCTGCTCGCGCGATGGGTGCCGTGGCGCGGCAATCCGTCATGATGGAGGAAAATCCGATGCGCGCGACCAACCTGTTGGATATTCGTGCCGTGAGCAAAACCTATATCGTCGATGACGAGCCGGTCGAGGTCTTGCGGAACATCCATTTCACGGTGGCGGAGGAAGAGTTCGTCACCGTGATCGGCGAATCGGGCTGCGGCAAGTCGACGCTGCTGCGCCTGATCGTCGGGCTCGATATCGGTTATTGCGGCGACATTCTTCTCGATGGAACGCGGATCGCGGCGCCCGGCCGGGATCGCGGGATCGTCTTTCAGGATCACCGCCTGTTGCCGTGGCTCTCGGTCGAGCAGAACGTCGCGCTCGGCCTCGATGCGAGCGATGAGTCGCCGGCGGCGGTCAAGCAAGCCGTCGCGGCAAACCTCGATCTCGTCAAGCTTGCGGATTTCGGCCGCGCCTATCCGCATCAATTGTCGGGCGGCATGGCGCAGCGTGCGGCGATCGCGCGTGCCCTGGTCGCCAAACCCCGGATCCTGCTGCTCGATGAGCCGCTGGGTGCGCTCGATTCGCAGACGCGCGCCTATCTCCAGGACGAATTGCTGCGTATCCATCAGCGCGGAAAGGTGACCATGGTGATGGTGACCCACGATATTGAAGAAGCGGTCTATCTCAGCGACAAGATCGTCGTGATGGAGCCGCGGCCCGGACGCGTGCGCGGCATCGTTCCGGTGGAATTGCCGCATCCGCGCAATCGCGCGGCGGCTGATTTCATTGCGGTGAAGGAGCGTGTGCTGGCTTCACTGGTCAACGGTCCGCCGCTGTGTTTCGACGCGGCGCCGAAATCACGCCCAATCGTACCAGATGGGCGCGCAAGACGTTTCGGCTGATCCCGAGGAGACGCGCGGTTTGGACCTGATTGCCCTCGCAATAGTCGAGGGCCGCGCGAATCAATTGGTTCGAAACCTGATCGTAGATCGCGTGCGTGTTCTCTTCGAACAGACGCTGAAAGACCGCCTGGAGCGGTTCTTGCTGCGTGCTGCTCGTCAAAGGCTCGCTGCCGTGGCGCGACAGATTGAGGTCGTGGGCACCGATCTGCGGACCTTGTGCGACCAGTACGGCGTGATGGATCACGTTCTCCAGTTCGCGGATATTGCCGGGCCAAAGATAGGAGAGGAGCTGGCGCACTGCGTCTTTGCCGATTTGCGAGTCCGGACGGCCGTAGAGGCCGAGAAAATGATCGGCGAGCGGCATGATGTCGCCCGGACGATCGCGTAACGGCCGAAGATCGATCCGCGCGACGTTAAGGCGGTAAAACAGGTCCTGGCGGAAGCGGCCGAGACGGACGGCCTGTTCGAGATCGACGTTGGTGGCCGCGACCACGCGGACGTCGATCGCGATCGGCGTGCGGGCGCCGACGCGAACGACTTCGCGTTCCTGGAGCACGCGTAAAAGCTTCACCTGAAGCGACGGCGCCAGATCGCCGATCTCGTCGAGGAAGATGGTGCCGCCGTTGGCCGCCTCGAACCATCCGGTCTTCGCGTTGACCGCACCGGTAAAGGCGCCTTTCTCGTGACCGAAGAGTTCGGCCTCGACGAGGGTTTCAACGAAGGTGCCGCAATTGACCGCGACGAAAGGTCCCGCGCTGCGCTCGCTCGATTGATGGATGAAGCGCGCGACCAATTCCTTGCCGGTGCCGGTCTCGCCGACGATGAGGATGTTGGCGTTGCTGGGCGCGATGCGTTCGAGATGATCCTTGAGCTCGCGCGAAATCGGGTCCTCGAAGACGAGGGCCTGGGCGCGGATCGTCGGCCGGTGAATATCCTTCGTCAGCGACGCCATCGTGACGATCGGTTGGCGCCCGCGCGCGGGACGGGAAGGGGTGGCGAGCCGATCCGCAAAGGGCGGGTTCGGTGTTTCGTCAGCGCCGGGCATATGACCACACTATTTTACATTTAATCATGTGTTGATATTATACAAAATACCAAAAGATTATGGTATTTGTTTGTTGGCGGGGTTTCATTTGGATTTCTGTCCGCTTGGAACCCTCTCGCCAGTCTCGGTTTGAAACGCCGTCACCGGGACGTGGGATACAAAGGGCAGTGCGCGGGACGATCAGGATCGGGACCGCGGGATGGAGCATCCCGAAGCGTCACGCGGCGGAATTTCCCGCGGGCGGTAGCCATCTCGAACGCTATGCGCAGCGATTCTCGGCCGTGGAAATCAACTCATCCTTCTATCGACCGCATCGGCCGGCCACGTATGCGCGGTGGGCCGCCAGTGTTCCGGCGGGATTTCGCTTCGCGGTCAAAGTTCCGCGCGCGATCACCCATCAAAGAAAGCTTGTCGATGTTACCGCACCGCTCGATCGGTTTTTGGCCGAGGCGGGGGCGCTAGGCGACCGGCTCGGACCGCTTCTCGTCCAGTTGCCGCCGAGCCTGCGCTACGACGAATCGGTCGCCCACAATTTCTTCGCATCGTTGCGTGAAGATTTCGGCGGTGGTGTGGTTTGCGAGCCGCGTCATCCGACATGGTTCGACGATGCGGCCGACGATCTTCTCTCGCGGTTCCACGTCGCGCGGGTGGCAGCCGATCCGGCGCCCGTGCCGCGCGCGGCCGAGCCCGGCGGCTGGGCCGGCCTTGCCTATTACCGCCTGCATGGCTCGCCGAGAATGTACTACTCGGCGTACCCCGCCGAGAGGCTTGAAGCCATTGCGGCTGCATTACGCAAGGCAGCGGAACGCGGTGGGGAAAGCTGGTGCATTTTCGACAACACGGCGTTGGGCGCGGCGACCCAGGACGCGATGAGCGTCATGGATCGCCTGTAAAGATCGCTTTAGGCTGCGCGCTTGGCGTGGCGGCGCATGAAGTCGTCGAGCTTTGTCGCCAACTCGCCCTCTTTTTCATCCCAGTCATCGTGCGCGAGATCGACGTCGCGATCGATCGGCAGGAGGATATAGGTCTCGGCGCCGGGAATGATCTTGCCGACGCGCTCGCCGGTGCGCCGGTTATGCGTATGGTCGTTGCCGGGCACGACATAGACCGGCATCTTGATCGAGCGCAGCTGCTCGTTGGTCACGCCGATCATCGGCAGATCGGCGCCGGTGGCGAAGGGCTCGCGCCAGCGGGCGAAATTGGCGAGGAAGCGCTTCACGTCCATGCCCATGATGCGGGCGCGGTTCGACGGATTGGCGGCGATGCACTCGGCGAAATGCTCGGTCTCGCAGACCGCCGCCATGCCGCCTTTCTCCGCCGCCGTCATGTATTGGCCGTAATAGCCTTCGGCCAGGCGGTCGCAGGCGAATTTCTCGCCGGTGACGCCGGTCATCAGCAAGCCGCGCGTGGCTTCGGGGTGGCGCAACGCGAACAGCACCGACATGCGGCAACCCGACGAACGGCCTCCGATCCACGCCGGCAGTGCGTCGAGCTGTTTCAGCAACTCGTGCAGATCGTCGGCCCAGATTTCGTATTCGGTCTCGGTGCCTTCGAGCACGACGTCCGACGCGCCGGTGTTGCGGCGGTCGTGAATGACGACGCGATAACCGAGATCGGCCATGCGTTGCGCGAGCGGCTTCGTCCCGATCATCCCGCGTCGGCCGCCGGGCGTCAGCGCAAGCCACGGACCGGTCTTGCCGAGAACCTCATAGACGATGGTGGCGCCGCGAATCTGCGCTGTGGGCATGATCGATCCTCCCAGGTTTCTTTTGAACGTGGGCGATAATTTCATGGCGCGGGGCAGGGGTCAATCGCCCCACCGCATCAGCGCGCGCCGCCGGCGAGTTCCTCGGCACGCTGGGCCAGCGCGAGCCAGCGTTCTTCGGCGTCGGCGAGGGTCGCAACCACGTCGCCGTGACGGGTCATCGCAGCCTGAAAGCGTGCGTGATCCTTCGTCGCGAAGTCGGGGCTGGCGAGTTGCATCTCGATTGCCGCTTTCTCCGCTTCGAGTTTCGCGATCTGACTAGGCAGGGAGTCGAGGTCTTTTTGCTCTTTCCAGGAAAGGCGGGCTCGCTCGCGTGCTTGTGCGCGTTTGGCCGCGCTGGATCTGGACGTCGTGGCTTTCGGCGCGGCGACCGGGCGGCGCTGGCGCAGATAGTCGCTGTATCCACCGACATATTCATGGATCACGCCGTCGCCTTCGACCGCGATGATGCTAGTCACAAGCCGGTCGAGAAAGTCGCGGTCGTGGCTGACCAGCAGCAGCGTGCCTTCATATTCGGCGAGCACTTCCTCGAGCAGATCGAGCGTCTCGATGTCGAGGTCGTTGGTCGGCTCGTCGAGGATCAGCAGGTTGGATGGCTGCGCCAGGACCTTGGCGAGCAGCAAACGGTGACGTTCGCCGCCGGATAACGATTCGATTTTCGCGTGGTATTGCCGGTCCTCGAAAAGAAAATCCCTCAGATAGGACGCGACGTGCTTGGGCTTACCCTGCACGGAGACCATATCGCTGCCGCCGCCGGTCAATGTTTTCCACGGCGTGTTATTGGGATCGAGCGTAGTGCGAAGCTGATCGAAGATCGCCGGTACCAGATTGGCGCCGTGGCGCGCGATGCCGCTATCGGGCTCGATGGAACCGGCGATGATGCCGAGCAGCGTCGACTTTCCGGCGCCGTTACGGCCGATGAAGCCGACGCGGTCGCCGCGTAACACGCGGGTCGAAAAATCGGTTGCGATGACCTTCGTGCCCGACGCGTCGGTGAAGGCTTTGGTCACATGCTCGAGTTCGGCGACAAGCTTTCCACCGGCCAGCGCGGCAGCCGAGCCGAGTTTGGCCTCGCCCTGGGTCACGCGTTGCGCTCGCTCGCTGCGCAGCTTCTGAAGGCCGCGCAACCGGCCTTGGTTGCGCTTGCGCCGCGCCGGAATGCCTTGGCGCGCCCACGCCGTTTCGCTCAGAATGCGCTTGTCGGTACGGGCATCGGCGGCTTCCTCGGCGGCCAGGATGCCTTCCGACCATTCCTCGAAGTTGCTGTAGCCCTGATCGGTCTCGCGCAGCGAGCCGCGATCGAGCCACAGCGTGCGGCGCGACAGGCGTTTCAAAAACGCGCGGTCATGGCTGATCAGCAACAAGCCGGCTGACAGCGACAGAAGTTTTTCTTCCAGCCATTCGACCGCCGGGATGTCGAGGTGATTGGTCGGCTCGTCGAGCAGCAGGATATCGGGTTGGCCGACCAGCGCATGGGCGAGGCTGACGCGTCGGCTCTCGCCGCCGGACAGATTGCTCATCGCCCGGTCGCCGCGCAATTCGACTTCTTCCAACGCGGCCTCAACGAGGTGGAAGCGGTCGCCGTCGTCCGCATCCACCAGCAACCCGGATGCGACATAGGCGCCGATGGTGAGGTTCGCATCGAACAGCGGCGCCTGCGGCATATAGGCGATGCGGGTTCCGGGCTGAACGAAGCGTTCGCCGTGATCGAGTTCGATCAGTCCGGCGAGGATCTTCAGGATCGTCGACTTGCCGCTGCCGTTGCGGCCTACCAGGCAGACGCGTTCGCCCGCGCCGATCGCCAGGGACACACCGGCGAAGGTCGGTCGGCCGCCGAAGCCGATGCCGGCATTGCGTAATGCGAGGAGAGGGGTTCGAGCCATCGAGTGGTCAGATCATCCTAGAGCGATTGCGTTCGTTTGCCGGCGCGCTGCGTATCCCGGCCCGACACCAGGACATTGGCGTCCGGGTCGAGTTCCCGGGCGCGAATTTTCGTCTCGGCGATGCGCTCGAACTCGGTGCGATGAAGAAAACAATATTCGACACACTGTTCCGGGGTCGGGCGCGCGCCGAGCAGATCGTGAACGATTCGCCGTGGGATAACGACGAGTCCATGATACTCGCCGACCTCGACAACGAGTTCGACCGCTTCCCGCTCGTCGTTCCAGCGCGGATCCTCGGGGAAAGTGAAGAGGGACATGGAGAGGTCGTTCGGATAAATGTTGCGTTCGTGGCCCCGTATATAGCGCGGATTGCCGGTAAGGGCAGAATAGTTGTGACGCTGCGGCAAAATCGCTAATTTGGCGATCGGCGCGTCGCGCGATGACAAAAACGTACTTTATCGCGCCGCGCTGCAGGGGGACTGGCTTCGGTGGATTGGGCTTCGCGTTGCCTCCGGCAAGGAGCGTTTTTGCTTGCCGCGATGCTGTGCCTGGGCGCGGTCGACGCACGGGCCCAGGCTCCCGTCGACGCGACCTGGAGCACGACTCCGGGCACCAGCAATCTCAACCTTGGCACCAATTGGATCGGCGGAACGATACCGACCGGCGTCGCCAGCTTCGGCGCGTCCACGACGACGACACTGACCAGCAACACCGGGCTTCTCATCTTCGGCGCGCTTCAATTCAACGCCGGTGCGCCGGCTTATTCGTTCAATTTCGCCAATTCAATCGAGTTGAACGGCGCCGGCATCGTCAACAGCTCATCGAACGTTCCGACTTTTGACATCTCGGGTTTGCAGTTCGCCAATGCCGCCACGGCGGGCAACGCGATCATCAATGTCCATAACACGGCCCTGACAGAGTTCATCGGTACGAGCTCGGCCGGCACGGCCACGATCAACACATTGAACGGCGGCGAGACGAAGTTTCAGGGCAACAGCACAGCCGCGAACGCGACGATGACCAACGCGTTTAATGGCATCATCAAATTCGAGAACGCCAGCACCGCGGCCAACGCGAGCATCACGAATGCCGGTGGGCTCAATTTCGGACAATCAGGCGGCACCGATACCAGCACGGCGGGTAACGCCACGATCACGAATGCCGCGGGCAATGGCGCCGAGCTTTCGGGCGGCGTCCTGAAGTTTTTTGCCTCGAGCACGGGCGGCAACGCGACTATCACCAATTTGGCAAACGGTGCGGCGACCGTTTTTTTTGACAGCAGCACCGGCGGCAACGCACGGCTGATCAACGGCGCCGGCAGTACAATCGACATTTCGCAAATCACCACGACGGGGCTTACCGCCGGGTCGATCGAAGGCGCTGGCACGTTCTATCTCGGCGACAAGATACTGACGGTGGGCAGCAACAATCTCAGCACGACCGTCACCGGGATTCTGCGCGACGGCACCTGCGGCTGCTTTGGCGCCGCCGGGAATAACGGTTCGCTCGTGAAGGTCGGTACTGGCACGCTGATCCTTGACGGTATCAATACGTACACCGGGGCAACGGCGGTCAATTTCGGCACGCTGATGATCGGCGATTCCAGCACGCCGACCGCCAGCATCACCAGTCCGGTTCTGATCGGCGCCAGCGGCACGGTGAAGGGTTACGGAACGGTGACCGGAAACATTCTCAATACGGCGGGTGGCACGCTCTTCCCGGGCGGCATCAGCGGCAGTATCGGCACGCTGTCGATGACCGGCACCTATACCCAGAGCGCCACCAGCAAGATGGTCGTCGAGGTATCGCCGAGCACCATCTC
This sequence comes from uncultured Rhodospirillales bacterium, assembly GCA_903828515.1. Classification (GTDB taxonomy): domain Bacteria; phylum Pseudomonadota; class Alphaproteobacteria; order ATCC43930; family CGMCC-115725; genus CAIKMD01. The sequence continues at coordinate 741,443 of CAIKMD010000007.1, forward strand.
GAAACTTGCGGTGACCGGTGTGGCCAATCTCGGCGGTTCGTTGCAGGTGGTCTACGATCCCGGCACTTACGTGCCCAAGACCTATAAGGTCGTGACCGCAACCGGCGGGGTCAACGGGGCCTTCAGCGCGATCAGCAGCACAGCGCCTGCCGGCCTCACGCAATCGGTCAGTTATCTGGGGAACGAGGCGGACCTCGTCGTCAACGGCTATGCGGTTGTCGGCGGGAGCACGACGGGGCTGGTGTTCAGCTCCGTTTCGTCCGTGCAGACAACCGATTTTTATACCAGTGATTCGATGGTGTTCGACCATCTCGCGGATATCGAAACCGACCAGGATGTCGATGGGGTGAAGACGTCGTTTGCAGGTTCCGGCCCCGTTCAGGTCGCGTTCGCGGGCAGTCAGCTTGCCCAGTTCGGCGCGAAATTACCGGGTGCCCGTGGCCGGTTCGGGGCTTGGGCGCGTGGTATCGGCAATTGGACATCGGCAAGCTCGCAAGGGTCGGCACCCGGCTATTCGAGCAGCGCCGGCGGCATGCTCGCCGGACTCGATCACGGTATTACCGATAACATCGTGATCGGCGCCGCCGCCGGTTATACCAGGACGAGCCTGACGCAGAGCGACGGTAGTTCCGGCATCATCGATACGCCGCGCGGAATGATCTACGCCAGCTATTCGCCGATACCGAATTTCAACTTCAACGCCATCGCCGGTTTCGCTTACGAACGCATCACGACGGCAAGACCGGTGACCGCGCTCGGCGCGACCGCGGTCGAGGGTCATAACGGCTTTGAAGAGAATCTGGCCCTGCAGGGCGCCTATTCGATTCCGGTCGACGCCTATACGATCGTCCCCACGCTGGGCATGCAGTACGTCCATCACGCCGAGAACAAGTTCAGCGAAAGCGGCGCTTCGGGCTTGAGCCTGTCGAACGGCAGCACGCATATCGACAGCTTGCAGCCGATTATCGGCGTCACGGTGATCCGGCCGTTCAGGACCAAAGGGGGCACGCGCATCACCGTCGAGGGCAAACTCACCTACAGTCGCGAACTTCTCTCGACCAATCGCAATGAGGTGCTGACGACGGCGAGTGGTGCGGCGACGCCGGCGGTCTCCGTCACGCCCGCGCGCAACACGGTGACGCTCGGGCCGACGGTGACGGTACAGGCGACCGACATGCTGCAGGTCTACGCCGATTACAAATCCACCCTCGGTCTCGGCAAATCGACCGGACACACGATCTTCGTTGGCGCCCGCTACGATTTTTAGGCCTCGTCAAGCGAGCGATTTCACCACGACGCAGTCGGTGATGATGTCGTGAAGCGCCTGTTTGCGCGTGGTGAAGGCGGCCATCGCAAAGCCGATGAAGAAGATCAGGCATGAAATGATTTTCGCCCAGTTGCGGGCCGAGGCGCGCCAGAACGTCAGCCGTGTCCCCGATAGATCCATGACCCGGACCGACATTGCCATCTTGCCGATCGTGGCCTGGCGCGACGACGATTCGAAAATCGCGTAATAGAGCCACCAGATCACCATCCCGACGGCGTTGCCCTGCAATGTTTTATGGTAGGTCGCCCACGCCGCGCCGCCCGACCGGATGACTGTCCATCCCGTCTCGTAGACCGGCACGCCGAGATAGCTCACGAGTCCCATGAGGGCCGAGAAGATGATCGCGTCGATCACCAGCGCGGCGGCGCGGCGCCAGAAGCCGGCGTAAGTGTTTCTCGCCACCGCGCCCGATTCCATCACCCCGACCATTTCCTATCCGCTTCTCGGAAATACCGATGACCGACGGTACGCCACCGTGCCGAACGCGATTGTACAGGGTGTTTTTCCTGGCGGTGAGCCCGATAAAAATTGCCATCGCCGCACCGCGGAAAAGAATCAGCGTCGTGGTGAAGATGGCGGTGGAGTTCACCCGCTAATTGCGGTTAATTCATTGGTGCGCATCGCGCATTTCGGGGGAAAGCATGTTTTCGCGGGAGCGGCGTGGCCGCTGGCGAGACAGTCTGTTGGGACCAAAGAGGCCTGTTTCCGGTAAGCGGAAACGCGCCAGCACCCCGGCGCCGCTGGTCATCGAGGCGATCGAGCCGCGGCTCCTGATGAGCGCGTCGCTCAACCCCGTTCAGGCGCATAACCTCGCCCAGGCGCTGCACGACAATCTGGCGCATTTCGACGCGGCGCTTTTGCACGCGCAGAATTCCGGTGTCCTGGCAAATCCGCTGCCGCTGATCGCGGGATCGCGGGATCGCAGGGAGCGGCGGGGCAATCGCTCGGCGCCGCCGCCAATTTCGCGTCACTCTTCGACAGCAATGTTGTCCATACGCTGCAAAGCTTCACCGATTCGATAAATCCGGTCACGGCGCCACACGATACGGGCGAATTCGTCAGTCAATTACAGACGGCGCTCGCCAACGTCGGCGTCACCGCGACCGTGAACGACACCAATACCGACCTGACCCATATCGACCTGTCGCTGACGTTCAGCATCGCGAATAACGGAACGAGCGATCTGACGCTCGGCAATCACGTCAACATCACCGGGATCACCGTCCCGAACACCGTCCAGGCAACGGTCGATGTGACAACGGCTTTCACCCTCGACGTGACGATCGACACAACCTCGACTATCCTTTCGACATCGTCGGTGCTTTCCGCCGGCGACACCACGCTGCAGGATCATTTCACCTTCAAGACCGACAGCGTCGATGTCACCGCAACCGTGTCGGCGACGATCCCGCTTCATCAGGAATTCGATCTGGGCCTGCTCACGCTCGAGACGACGTCGGCGGCGCCGCTTTCCTATACCGGCGCCGTCAATCTCGAATTCGATAACGTGGCGGCCAGTGGTATTGCGACCGCCGCGCCGACGGTGACGGTTCCGGGCGGCGGCGATCCCGTCGTCAGCCTCCATCTCGGCCTCGACCTGGCGGCCGCGGATATGGGCGTGCCGGGGCTCACCAGCGGTTTCGTCGGGGCGCTGGATGTCAGCGGCACGGTTCTCGACGGCAACTGGTCGACTCAGGTTTCGCGCACGTCGGGGCTCAGTCTCGATGCCCTGCAGAACTTCGCGACCTTCGACCCCGGCAAGGTGGTCGCCGCCTTCCAGAGCCTCGACAGCTACATCAATCATTTGGCGAGCGCGCAACTGACCAACGTGACGATCCCGTTCACCAACACGACGATCGGCGACGTCATCAATTTCGCGCAGAATTTCCAGACCGACGTCGTCGACAAGCTGGAATCGTCCGGCCAGCTTCTCGGCTTTCCGCATGGGATTACGACGACCGCGCCGGACGGCAGCCACGGCGTCAGCATCGTGGTGACGCCACAGGATCTGACGAACGATCCGTTGCCGGCCAATTTCTCGCTCAACGTCGCGGGCACCGGCATCGACGGCGGCAATCTCCTGACCTCGGCGGCGGTCATCTCGCTGACCAATCAGTATAACGGACATAACATCGCCAGCGTCGCCGACCTCGTCGGCGAGATCAATCAGGTGCTGGCCGCTGCCGGCGGCACGACGGCGCTCGGCCAACTGCATTCGATTCTGACGGTCAAGACGGTCTACAGCGCCGACGAAGCGCTGACCGTCTCGGGGCAGTCGGTCACCGTCGCGTTTGCCTCAGGCGCGACCACCGCGAATAACGGCGATCACGTCCAACTGACGCTCACCAACCCGGCGATCAACGGCGGTAGCGTGACGGTCACGTATGTGACCAAGGATACCGACGATGCGACGGCCGTCGCCGCCGGACTCGCTTCGGCGATCAACGGCAACACCGCGCTTCAGGCAGCGGGCATTAGCGCGACGAACGCAAACGGCACGCTGGCCGTCGTTCCGAATAACGGCGCGACGACGCTGACCGTTCCGACCTCGACCGGCCCCGACAATTCGGTCGAGTTCGACATCGCCCAGACCGGCAATGGCGCGGCGCCCGCGAATCTTGCCCTCGCGGCGCCGGCGGCTTCGTTCGGCAGCCTCGCCGAGTTCGCCGAAAATCTCGGTGCCGCCTTGGGGTATGCCGATGCGACGACGGCGGTCGCCAACGCGATTGCCGATCTCGGCCTGCAATACGACCCGACGCTGAACGCGATCGAATTCAATCTGAACTACGGCGCCAGCCTGTCGCTCGGCAACGATCCGACCGAGACGCTGACCGCCGCCAACGACACGGTGATCATCGGCGGCAAGGTTGCAACCGGCGATCAACTCTCGATGGCTGTCGGCTATGGCAGCGGTTCGTCCGAAACGGTCAGCTATACGACCATCGCGGGCGACACGACGTCGACGGTGACGACGGCGCTGGCGCATGCGATCAATACCGATGCGACGTTGCAGGGGCAGGGGATCACGGCGACCGGCGTCGGCAGCACGCTGCAGGTTTCGAATACCGGACACACAGCGACGCTGGCCGGCACGGTGGGGACCGGCAAGGAGACCCTCGATACGACCGTAACGATCGGCGGCACCGCGACGGCCGGCGACATCGTCGATATCGTGGTGCAGAACTCGGTGTTGCCCGGCGGCTCGGTGACCGTCACCTATACGACGCGCGCGGGCGACACACCCGGCGATGTCGCCGCCGCGCTGGCCGCTGCCATCAACGGCAACGACGCGCTGAAAACCGCGAAGATCACCAGCAGCTATGACGGCACCGTCGCGCCCGACCTGATCAACGTCGTCACACCGGGCAGCGTCGTGGGCGCGACGACCCTGACGACCGGCGCCAGCGGTTCGATCGCGTTCGATGTCGGGTTCAATCTCGGCGATATCGCCAGCCTCGCGGGCAGCGGCAATCTGACGATCGCGGCCTCGGTCGGGCTCAGCATGACCGTCGGGTTCAGTCTCGATCCGCTGGGCGCACAGGCGAACGGCGATCCGCTGTTGATCGACGGCGCGCCGATCGGCACCAACACGGTGCTCTTCGATCTGCCGGTTTGGCCGAGCGCGACGGCGACCGCGCCGATCGCGTTGGTTACCGCAGATCAGATCGCCAATGAGACCGGTCTTCCCGATTTCGAGATCATCCTGCGCGACGGCACGCTCGGCACGGTCGAGGTTCAGCACGGCGCGATCATCGATCATGTCGGCGCCACGACGACCGTCATTCAGGGCAGTGGCAGCGACCTGACGAGTCTCAATATCGGCGGCGCCGTTGCTGTCGGCGATCATTTATCGGTCACCGTCGGCTATGGCAGCGGCCTCACCAAGATCGTCACCTACACGACGACGGCGGCCGACAATTCATCGACGGCGGCAACCCATCTCGCCGCCGCGATCAACGCCGATACGACCCTGCAGGCGGCCGGCGTTACCGCGGCCTCGGCCGCCAACACGCTTCACATCACGGCCGCGAGCGGCACGCTCACCCTGTCGGGTCACGCGACGAGCGGTAGCGAGACTTTCGATACGCAGGCGATCACGCTCGGCGATCTGCTGACCGCGTTCGACGACATCAAATCCGCCAATGTCGACGTGACGGTCGCCGGCAAGATCACCGGCGGCGATTTGATGACGCTCGCTATCGCGGGTGCTGGCCTCGCGAACCCGGTTGTTGTCAGTTACGTCGTCAAGACGACCGACGACGTGACCCAGGTCGCCCAGGGCCTCGCCGACGCGGTCAACGCCAACACGACGCTTCAGGCCGCTCATGTGACGGCGACCGCGCTGACGGGTGCGACGTTCGGCGTCACCGGCGGCGTCAGCGTCACGACCAATCCGGGCACCGCGACCACCGCGTCCGCCGGCACCGACATCACGGTGACCGGCAAGGCCGCGGCCGGCGATACCGTCGCGCTCAAGGTCACGCCGTCGGGCAATCCGGCGCAGACCGTGTCCTACGCGCTTCAATCGGGCGACACGACGACCGATGGCGTCGCGCACCTGGTCGATCAGATCAATCAGATCGCGGGCGTCACCGCGACGGTGAGCGCGTCGATCACGGGCGCCACGGCCGTCGTGCTGCCGAATACGGGCGCGAACACGATCGATCTCGTGCTGGGCGTGGGCAACACGATCACGGTCACCACCGCGCAGGTCGGCGATGCGCTGTCGCTGACGGTCGACGGGCAAAATATCGCCTATGTCGTGAAAGCGAATCTCACGTCGGCCGCCGATGTCGCCGCCGGTCTGGTCGATGCGATCAATCATGCGAACCTCAGCGGCGTCAGCGCGGCGATGACGGTCGCGGTAACGGGCGCGACACTGGCGGTGCCGCCGCCGGCGACCGAAACCGTCACGGTGGCGCCCGGCGACGGCGTGACCGCGATCTACAACCCCACGACCGCCGAAATCCAGGTTCAGGACGGGACGCTGCTGAGCACCGAGACGCCGGTCTCGCTCGGGTTCCAGGCCAATCAGGGCGCGTCGGCGGCGGCGCTGTCGAGCGCGCCGGTGGGAGCGGTTTCCGCCAATGCCTATTATCAGGCGGTTCTGAGCGCGACGGCGCCGGCCGGCGTGGATTACACCGCCGCCAATCAATTCCTGATTTATCTCGGCAACCTGCCGCCCGCCGAAGTGACGGTGGCGGCAGCGGCAGGGCGCGATGCGGCGGGTTTCGCGACGGCGATCGACACGGCGCTGACCGGTATCGCGATCGATCCGACGATGATCGGCCTGTCGCCCAGCTTCACGGTCGCGGTTCCCGGTTCATCGCAGGCCGGCGACACGCTGACCTTCGCGGTTCACAACGTCAATCTGCCGAACGGCGAAGCCGATGTTTCCTACGTCGTGCAAAGTGGCGACCACGCGAGCAATATCGCGACCGGCCTGGTCAACGCGATCAAGAACAACACGACGCTGACCACGGCGGGGGTCATTGCGACCGTTCCCACCGGTGGAACCGTCGTCACGGTCGCCAGCACGATAGACGGCACGACCACGGTCAATGCCAGCGTGAGCGGCACGCACGAGACGCTGACCGCCGTCACGATTCCCTATTCGCAACTGCTCACGGCGACGAGCGGGACCAACGGTCTGGTCTTCTCGACGACGATGTACAACGTCGTCAGCGCCAGTTCCGGCAGTTCGGCATCGATGGCCGCGGCGCATTTCGGCGTGACCATCAATCCGGTCAATACCACGCTCTGGGCGCTCAACAGCTCCGCCTTCACCGGCGATTTTGCCTTCAGCGGCACCGATCTGAACGGGTCGAGCCTGCCGGTCGGCCTGCTGCAAAGCGGCCCGCTCTACGCCGAGACGCTGGCCGACCGATTCTTCTTCGACAATACCGGGATCACCGCCAACTTCACCCTGACGCTGGCCAATCTCGACGTGCAGGGCACGCTCGGTTTCATCGGCTTCGAGGCGCAAGGATCGGGTTATGTGAACCTGAGCGCGGCGCTGATGCTGACCAATCCATCGGGTGGCACGTTCGTCACGTTCCACGATCTCGAAAACGCGCTGACGAACGACGATCTGTCGTCTTTGTGGTCGTTCACCGTCGGGGCGGGCGCGCCGGGACAGCCCTGGGCCGATCTCAATTTCAGTTCCATCCAGTTGACCGGCAGCGGCACCGCCGGGTCGATCATTGCGGAACTCGCCGGCTCGCTCGCGCCCAACCCGACGATCGATATCAGTTTCAGCACGCCACTCACCAGCATCAGCGCGCTGCTTCATGCGACGCCCGATGTGACGACCACGGGACTCGACAGCCTGAAAGGCATCTCGCATCTCGGTTTTGCCGATATCGTCGCGGGCTTGCAGGCGGTGCTCGGCGTCATCGACAACCAGACTGGGTCGTCGATCCTGACGACGCCGATTCCGCTGATCGGCCTGAGCCTCCACGATGTGCTCGATTACGCGACGGACTTCGCCAATTTCATCACCGAGCTGCAGAACGATCCGGCGACCGCGATCGCGCAGGTCAACGACATCATCCATACCGCGCTCGAGAGCGTGATCGGTGCGGCGGCCCAGGATGTCAATCTGACCTACAGCAGCGGCTCGCTCTTTTTGAGCTTCCAGTTCAATCCCAGCGTGACCGAATCGCTCCCGTTCTCGCTCGATCTTGCGACGCTGGCGCAGGATGTCGGCGTCACGCTGCCGTCGTCGGTCACCGATCTCGTCAGCGCCGACGGCAGCGGCATGCTCAGCGTGACCGCCGGCGCGGCGCTCGGCGTGTCGGTCGGCTTCCAGATCAATCCCGCGCCTGCGGTCGGCACCACCCCGCTCTCGACACTCAACAGCGGCAAGGGTGTCGCCACCAACGGGACGGGCGCGGCCGACCTCGCCTTCCTCGCCAACGGCACGCAATTCGCCGTCAATCTGGATGCGCTCGCCACGACGACGACGGTCGCGGTCAGCGGCCATACCGGCTTTACCGTCGGCGGCACGCCGGGCGAGGGCGAACAGTTGAGCGTGACGCTCGACAATGCCACGCTCGACGGCACCAAGGGCGCGGGCAGCGGCGCCATCGTCGTCACCTATACGGTGGGTCACGGCGACACCGTGACGAACGCCGCGAACGCGCTGGCCCAAGCGATCAACGCAAACGATGCGCTCGGGAATGCCGGGATCACGGCCACCGTGTCCGGCGCCGTCGTCACCGTCGCGGGCGCCACGACCGTCACCAGTTCGGTCGGCGCCAATCTTCAGGAAGTCGTCGATGCGATCAACGCGGCATCGACCGGCGCCGGCGCGCATGTCGTCGCCAGCATCAACGCGTCGGGCTCGATCGTCTTTACCGACAGTTCGGCCGCCGCATCGACGACGCCGGATGCGGCAACCGATCTCGGCTTTACCCAGACGATCGCCGTTGCGGGCGCCAATACCGTCGCCGTCGCGACCAGCGTCGGCGCGACCGAAACGGTCACCAGCAACGGCACGCAATTCACCGTCGGCGGCACCGTGCATGCCGGCGACCAGTTGACCGTGACGGTCAACGGTCAGGCCGCGACGCCTTATACGGTGAGTGCGACCGACAAGCTCGCCGATGTGAATGCCGGGCTGGTTCAAGCGATCAACAACCTCAACCTCGTCGGCGTCACCGCCACGGCCGGCGGCGAGGCCGGGGTCAAGGTGGCGAACGACGCGGTGCTGATCGGTGGAACGACCAACGCCGGCGATCAGGTCAGTCTCACCGTCCATTACGGCGGCGCCAGCAGCGAGACGGTGAGCTATACCGTCGTGAAGGGCGATACCGCCGATACCATCGCATCGGCGCTCGCGACCAAGATCGCCGCCGACACGACGCTGAATGGCGCGCACATCACCGCGATCGCGACCGGCAGCGCCGTGACGCTGGTGGCAAGCAGTGGCGCGCCGACCCTGACCGGCAGCGTCGCGCCCGCCACGTCGGGCGGACCGACGCCCGAGACCGTGACGGTCGGCGGCAGCGAACAGATCGCCGCGACTTTGCCGGCCGGCGCCGACGCCAAGGCCGAATATCAATTCAACCTCTCGATCGACGGCAACCCCGTGACGGTAACCGTCGGTGCCAACCAGGCCCGCGCCACGCCGGCCGATCTCGTCGCTGCGATCAATCAGGCGCTGGCCTTCACCTCGATCGATGGCGGGCTGGTCGATCCCGCTAAGGTCGGAACCCACGCGGTTCTGTCGAATCTCGTCGGCGCGACGCTGGTCGGCGGCCAGATCGTTTTCGCCGGCGCTGATGGATCGCTCGGCGCATCGCCCTCGCTCGACATCGCCAATGCGCCGCCGCCGCCGGTGGGGATCGGCGCGCTTGGCTTCTCGGGACCGACGACCGGAACCGATTCCGGCGGGCACACCACGCTGACGGCGACGTTGCCCGCGCATACCGACTTCACCCGCGAATACTCGTTCGTGCTGACCGTCAACGGGCATGACTCGACGATCGATGTCCCCGCCGATGCCAGCCGCACGACGGAGTCCGGCTTCATCAAGGCGCTCAACCTCGCCATCGGCTCGACCATCGTCGCGAAATCCGATCTCAATCTCGGCGCGTCCGGCAGCGTTCTTCTCGGGCAATTGATCCGCGCGACGGGCGTCGGCACGACGCTCACGCTGACCGCTTCGGACTCGCAACTCGGCTCGTCGCATGCTCTCGCGATCAAGGACGTGACGCAAACCGGCAAGGTCGGGTTGGCGGTCGCCGATCTCGGCGACAGCGGCACGGCCGAAGCCCTCGGCTTCACGAGCGCCAACGATACGATCCAGGCCCCCGGCAGCACGGCGCGCGTTCTCACCGGCACCGCGCTGACCGACAGCGCCAACGAGCATCAGTTCTTCATCGATACCACCGCAACCGGATTGACCCTCAATCTGGGGGTGTCCGCGTCGAACCTCAGCTTCTCGACGAATTTCGGGCCGCTATCGATTTCGATCAGCAATGGCAGCGCCATTCTCGGCGCCGAAACCGCCCTCGACAGCCACGGCAATCCGGTGTCGGCCACCGATCCGAACTTCGCGGTCAGTGGGCCGGGCAGCCTGATCTTCGGACTTCATGACGGCGTCGCGCTCGGCGAAGCGGGCGACAGCCCGGTTGCGGGCCGCCTGACCTTCGGCGAGATCAGCGCCTCGACCAGCCTCTTTACGGTCAAGATCGGCGGCACCGAGACGGCGGGCGATTCGGTTTCCCTGACATTGTCGGGCAACAAGATTTCGGGAAGCCAGCCGGTCAGCTACACGATCGCCAGTGGCGATACGGCAGCGTCGGTCGCCACCCATCTCGCGGACAACATCAACGCGCTGCACCTGACCGGCGTGTCGGCGCGGGCGAACGGCGATACGGTGGTGATCGACGGCGCCGGCAAGGTGACCGATACGCTCAGCGGCACCACCGAGAAGGTCGCGATCGTTTCGGGCCTGTCGAACCTGCTCGACGTATCGAGCAATTTCGCGGTGAAGGTCGACCTGCCGGTTTCGTTCCTCGGCCTGGCGCCGGTCGACGTCAAGATCGCGATCGGCAACGTTCTCGGGGGTCCCAGCGGCTGGGCGCTCGATCCGACGCCGTGGACGCTGGACCTGCCGAATTTCTCCACGCTGCTCGGCCAACTGACCAGTCAGTTCAGCGTTCTCAACTTCCTCAACAGCCCGGAAGCGGTCATCACCGGGCTCGACACGTTGCTCGGCACGCTCGACACGATCTTCACGCAGCAAGTCTTCGGTTATCAATTGCCGCTGATCGGGCCCGCTTTGGACGATGCCGGCGATTTCATCGGCGTCTTCCGCGGCAATCTGATCGGCTATCTCGACGGCCTGGTCGCCGATTTCAAGCAATCCCATCCCACCGAAGAACCGACCACCCTCAACATCATCGACGGCGGCATCAACGCGCTCTTGTCGAAGATCGGCTTCACCGGGGGGATTACCGGCTCGATCGACAATGCTGCCCAGCAGATCAACTTCAATCTCGACATCACGAAAGATCTGTTCAACGGGATGATCAACCTGTCGGGGAATCTCGGCATTCCCGGACTCGGCATCTCGGTATCCAACGGCCAGATCGGTCTCGACCTGTCGACCACCATCGATTTGAGTTTCGGTTACAGCATCGCCAAGGGCTTCTTCCTCGAGCCCACGCTGTCGGGCGACCATATGCTGGCGCTCAACTTCGCGGTGACCGTGCCGCAGACCTTCAGCGCCGCGCTGACCCTCGGCATCCTGCAGGTCACCGGCACCAACGGGAACTACGCCTTCACCAATGCCGGCAACGTCACGTCCAACGGCACGTCGCTGTCCGGCGGCGTCTTCGTCGATCTCCATCCGAAGACGTCCAATACGCTGGCCGACCTCGGTGCGAAGACCAGCGACATGGCGACCCCGACCAGCTTCGAGATCGACGGTGTCGCGAGCAGCAACAACGAAGTCGTCACCCTGACCCTGCCGAGCGATTTCAGCGACGCGGACGCGCAGGCGGCTTTCAATTTCAACGTCGTGATCGACGGAACCTCGGTGTCGGTGAGCGTGGCCGCTGACAGCAGCCGCCACATCGCGGACCTCCCGACCGCGATCAACACGGCGCTGCACACGGCGACGGTCAAGCAGACGGTGATCGACCCGCATCACGGCAACGCCGGCACCAACGTGGCGCTCGACACGCTCGTCACGGCGGCGTTGAGCGGTCACACCCTGACCTTCACCGCGACCGATGCCGCGCTCGGCATGGCCAATGGCGTGACGCCGACGCTGGCGCTGGCCGACGCGCCGCTCGCTTTCTCGGGCCTGAGCAAGAGTTTGCGCGTCGAGATCGCGGCCAATCTCGACCTCGACATCGCTTTGACCGCGGCGGTCGGGCTCGGCTCGGCGGTTCAGCTTCCCTCGGTCAGCACCGAACTCATTTTCCAGTATCAGCTCGACAAGGTCCTCGTCGGCACCGATCCCGACGCGATCAGCGGCGTCATCATTCCGTTCACCTTCAAGGACGTGACGATCGATCTCGGCAGCTTCCTCACCGGTTTCCTCAAGCCGATTCTCGACGAAGCGAACAGCCTGATCGCCCCGCTGATGCCGATGCTCAACTTCCTGACCGCGCCGCTGCCGGGCATTTCCGACATCGTCGGTCATTCGGTGACGCTACTCGACATCGCGTCGCTGCTGGGCGGCGACAGCAAGCAGGTCAAGGCGATCGTCGACGCGGTTCAGGAAATCGACGACGTCGCCAATCTGGTTACCGCGATCGAGAACCTGACGGGCAGCGGCTCGATCAAATACGATTTCGGAACCTTCGAGTTCGGCAAGGCGTCGATCGGAACGGCTTCGGTCGCGGGCGCGCATCAGGCGAGCAGCGATGCGAATTCGACCTTCGACCCGATCTCGGGCAAAGCGACGCTCGCCAAACAGAATGTCGATACCAACGGCGTCAGCGCCGTGGCGCCGACTCACGACGACACCGCGAACGCGAGTCAGGCGAACGCCGCCAACCAGATCCAGAAACAGATCGGCAAAGGCAGCTTCGAATTCCCGTTCCTCCAAAATCCTCTCGGCGTGCTCGAGCTGATCATGGGGCAGACGCAGAACCCGGTGACGCTGTTCGAATGGAACCTGCCGAGCATCACCTGGACGTTCAGCAAGCAATGGTCGTTCCCGCTGGCCAGCGTCGCGGTCGCCAGCGTCGACGCCGTGGTGGGCCTCGGCATCAGCGTGTCGATCCATGTCAGCATCGGTTACGACACTTACGGCATCAGCGAGTACATTCAGACCCACGATCCGGTCTTCATCTTCGACGGGTTCTTCGTCGACGATACGAAGGGCCCGCAGTTGACCGCCAACGTGTCGATTACAGCGGGCGCGGAACTCGACCTGACGCTGGTGCAGGTCTCGCTGACCGGCACGATCGGCGGCATCATCAATCTCGAACTCTTCGATCCCAATCACGACGGCAAGGTCCGGCCGTCCGAAATCATCGGCCTGCTCGAGGCCAATCCGAACCCGCTCGGTCTGTTCGAGGTGTCGGGCTCGATCTACGCCGAACTCGATCTCAGTGTCTGGGTCGGCGCCGGTCCGTTCACGATCTTCTCCGAGGACTGGACGATCGTCAAAGGCACGCTCGTGTCGTTCGATATTCAGCCGACGCCGGGCACCGTTCTGGCAACCACGGTCGGCGGCGTCGTATCGCTCAACATGGGACCGCTCGCCAGCCAGCGCCTGTCCGGCGACATCAGCGGCACCAATGGCGAAAATTACCTGATCACCGGCCACAACAACAACGACATCACCATCGATTTCTTCGGCGACAGCCCGCACGCGGTTCAGACGGTCAACGGCGCCACCCAGATTCTGGTCAATTTCGGCGAGGACAACGCGATCCTCAGTTTCTCCGCCGCCGGCGGTGGGATCACCCTGCCGGTCACCCCCGGTCAGCCGTCGATCATCATCACGGGCGGTGACGGCAACAACTTCATCGACCTGACCGGGATCAACGACGCGGTCGTCATCCTCGGCAATGGCAACAACATAATCATCGGAACCGGAATCGGCGACACGATCACGGTCGGCGACGGCAACAACACGATCATCGACGGCGCCGGCAACGACATCATCATGGCCGGCGCCGGCAACAACTACATCGATGCCGGCGGCGGCGACGACAAGGTCACGGTCGGCAACGGCAACAACACGATCGTCGGCGGGACCGGCAAGAACACGATCACCGCCGGCACCGGCAACAACATGATCATCGCCGGAAGCGCGTCGAGTGTCGCAGGCTCGGTCATCGATCCGGATACGAGCGCGATCTATACGGTTTTCGGCGTCGATCCCGCGAGCCATATGCTGTCGAATCAGGCGGACCCGGCCGACGACAACAGCCAGGTCACGATCATCGGCGGCGCGGGCGACAACATCATCCTCGGCAGCAGCAAGGCCGATACGTTCAAGCTCGGCGGCTCGGGCGACGACATCATCGTCGGCGATATCGGCACGATTACTTTCGCGGCGGGCCAGGATTTCGCGACGGTTGGGCATACCGCCATCGTCTCGATCGCGGCGACCGGATTGGTCGGCGGTAACGATACGATCGACGCGACGGTGACGACCGGCGACATCATGGTCCTCGGCGGGGCCGGCAATGACTCCATCGCGGCGGGCACCGGCACGGCCATCCTGCTGGGCGACGACGGCGCCGTGGATGGCGCGGCCGGCGGATCGGGTGGACAGTTCTCGATCGTCTCGACGTCGATCGCCAGCGGTAACGATACAATGACCGGCGGTGTGCTCGCCGACGTCATTCTGGGTGGCCCGGGCAACGATACGCTGGACGGCGCTTCGGGCAACGACATCATCCTCGGCGACGACGGCACGGTGATCCGAACGGCGGCGCTGGGCAGTGCCGCGGCCCTGGTCAGCGTCACGGAAACTCAGGATGCAGTGGCCGGCGGCGCCGATGCGATCGAGGGCGGTTCGGGCAACGACATCATCCTGGGCGGCGGCGGCGCCGATTCGATCGACGGCGGCACCGGCAACGACATTCTGATCGGCGATTACGCGACGGTGACGCCGCCCGATGGCGCGCATTACGACGTTCTCGGAATCGACCAATCCGCTTCGGATGCCGGTAACGATACGATCACCGCCGGCGTCGGACAGAGCGTGGTGATGGGCGGCGGCGGCGGCGATTCATTGATCGGCGGCGCCGGCAATGCCGTGATCTTCGGCGATTCCGGCGAGGTCGAACGCACGGCGGCGCTTGCCATCGTCAACGCGAACACGGTCGACGGCACCGGTCTCGGCGAGGAATCGCTCGGCGGCGACGATATCGTCAGCATCACCGGCGACGGCAGCAATCTCGTCTTCGGCGGTGCCGGCAATGACTCGCTGACCATTACCGGTGCCGGCAACAACGTGGTGCTGGGCGATCTCGGCGCGGTGAACTTCGCCGGCTCGGTCATGACGGTGTCGGGCTACAACGCCGCGGGCGATACCGGTACGTCGTCCTATGCCGCGACCGACACGATCACGGTGTCGGGCAACGGCAGCAACGTCGCGTTCGGCGGCGCGGGTGATGACTCGATCGGCGCGTCGGGTGCCGGTGCCAACTATCTCCTCGGCGATTCCGGCGTGGCCGTCCTCAACGTCATCAACGCGGTCGCGAGCCTGGTCAGCGTCACCACGGTCGACTCCGTCACCGGCGGCGAAGAAGCGATCGGCGGCAACGACACGATCGCGCTCGCGGGCGCCAGCAACAACGTCGCGTTCGGCGGCGCGGGCAACGACATTTTCACGATTACCGGTACCGGCGATAACGTCGCGATGGGCGATCTCGGCACCGCGTCGGTGACCGGCACGACGCTGACCGTCGCCGGACACAACGCGACGATCGGCGGCAGCGATACCCTGACCGTTGGCGCGGGCGCCAGCGGCAACAACATCCTGATGGGCGAGGCCGGGATCGACACACTGACCGTCAATGGCGGCGGCAACAATATTCTATTGGGCGATGCCGGTACCGCGACGGTGACGGTCGGCACGCTGGCGCTCGGTACGGTGACCACGGTCGATGGCAGCTCGGGCGGCGAGGAAGCCATCGGCGGGAACGACCTCATCACCGTCAACGGCAACGGTAACAACATCGGCATGGGCGGCTTCGGTCAGGACCTGCTGACCGTCAACGGTACCGGCAACAACGTGATGCTGGGCGATCTCGGCACCGCATCGGTGAGCGGCGCGATATTGACGGTCGCCGGACATAACGCGAGCCTCGGCGGCAACGACACTTTGCTCGTCGGCGGTTCCGCCAGCGGCAACAACATCCTGATGGGCGAGGCCGGCGCCGACACGCTGACCGTCAATGGCGGCGGCAACAATATTCTGCTCGGCGACGCCGGCACGGCGGCGGTTACCGTCGGCACGCTGGCCCCCGGCACGGTGACGACCGTCGACGGCAGCGTCGGCGGTCAGGAAACGGTGGGCGGCAACGACCTCATCACCGTCAACGGCAACGGCAACAACGTCGCGATGGGCGGGTTCGGCCAGGATCTGCTGACGGTCAATGGCGGCGGCAACAATACGATGATGGGCGATCTCGGTGTCGTCACCGGCATCGTGGTCGATGGCGTCGCCGGACTGGATATTATCGGTCACAACACGGCGCTGGGCGACGGCAACACCAACTACAACGACAGGATCACGGTGGCCGCCGGCGCGCTCGGCAACAACACGCTGATGGGCGAGGCAGGCGCCGATACGCTGCAGGTTTACGCTGCCGGTACCTACCTCAATTCGGGCAACAACGTCGTCTTCGGCGACACCGCCGAGGTCACGCGCGCTGCGATGGTCGCGATCGCCGGGCCGATTGGCGACACGATCACGATCACGCCGTCGGTCGTCGGCGCCGGCGGCAATGCCGCGACCGAAACCGTGATCGCCAACGGCGCGACCAATTCGTTCGAGATTCGCGGATCGGCCACCGCCGGCGACAGAGTGAGCGTGACCCTCCTCGATACCATCAGCGGTGTCACAATCACCGCAAGCCATACGGTCGTGGCGGGCGACACGCTGCAGATCATCGCGCAAAATCTGGCGGCGGCGATCAATCCGCAATTGATCGGATCGTTCTTTGGCCTGTCAGCTTCGGGGTGGTTCGGGCCGCTCGCGGAATCGGTCGATGAAGCGCATGGCGGCAACGATTCGATCGTGATCGGACGGCCCGGCAATCCCGATCTGACCGACGGCGAAAACGTGGTCATCGGCGGTTTCGGCAGCGATACGGTCGATGTCTATGGCAAGGGCGACAACACGATCCTCGGCGATCAGGGCCTGATCACGCCGCCGACCGGCACGCATCCCGATGCGTTCGGCCGCGATACCTCGATCGGCGACGCGGATATCCTCACCCTCGACGCCGGCGCCGATGGCAACAACGTGGTGATGGGCGAGGCGGGCAACGATACGATCTCAAGCGTCGGCACCGGACTCGACGTGTTCTACGGCGACACCGCGATCGTCACGCATCAGGTCATCGGCAACCGGCTCTATCCGTTGACGATCGCCTCGACCGATCCCGGGCAGGGCGGCACCGACACCATCCTCGTGTCGCAGGGAACCAACTTCATCGACGGCGGCTCGGGCGACGACACGCTCAACGGCGGGGCGGGCAACGACTACCTTATGGGCGACAACGGCACCTTCATCTTCGGCGCGAATGTGGCGACCGCGATGACGCCGATCGAGATGCGCACGACCGATTTCGCTTATGGCGGCAACGACGTCATCAACACCGGCGGTGGCGCCTATAATTACGCCTTCGGTGGCACTGGCGCGGACATGCTGCAGGGCGAGGGCGGTGCCGACGCGCTGGCCGGCGACCAGGCGGCGTTCCTCTGGAACCCCGACGGCACGCGATTCGAGATGACCTCGCTCAACGAAAATCCGACGGGGAACGCGAATGATTCGCTCGACGGCGGCGCCGGCAACGACGATCTGATCGGCGGCAAGGGCACCGACCAGCTCACGGGCGACGCCGGTAACGACATCATCTTCGGCGATGACGGTCATATCTTCTATAAGAACAATTTCGAGAGCATGGCCGAGACCCTCAACCAGCTCTCGGAGAGCGGCGATACGATCTCGGGTGGCGACGGCAGCAACTATCTCTTCGGCGGCGGCCCGAACAACAATCATTTCTTCGCGAATCCGTTGCGCGATCTGATCTTCAATACCGACGGTCATATCGATTTCACCAACGGTAACGATCCGAACAACCCGACGCCGACGGTTCAGTGGAACATGCCGCCCTTCATCGGCAATCCGATTACCTCGGCGATCGGCAACTGGTTCAACTGGGTGCTTTACACCGAGGACGGCACCCAGATCGGCAGCAGCAATCTCTATGAGGACGTCTCGGTCTCGATCCAGGCGCAATACCTCGCGCAGCTCGGTCACGAGGAGACGCCGCCCGGCGCGCCGGACTACGTGGCGCCTCCGCCGCCTCCTGCGCTTCTCGGCGCGATCGAGGCGCTATTCGGTCTCATCGAGAATGGCTCCGATTCCTCCGATCCTCTCGGCGGCAACGACAATTCGGATTTCCTCAGCGAAGGCGGCGATACGAATTACGCGTCGGCTGATGACGGCGCCGGCGCCGGTGCGGTCGACTATGCGTTGATTCCGGCGCTGCCGCTCGAAGTAGCGGATTCGAGCGGCGATTCCGCGGCCATTCTGCATTTCGCACAAGGCGCCTTTACCACGACGCTCGATGCGCCCGTCGCGTCGGAACCCGTTACACAAACGGCGGCGGCAACGCTTATCTTCGACAGCAACACCGGTTTATGGGTTGCGGATGACAACAATGGCGACGGACCGCAGCTTTTATTGAACGGCGAGATGCCCAGCATCGAATTAGCTTTGGCGGGAGCCGCTCTCGCGGCATAACTTCGCCCTGGGATCGGGCGCTCGGCGCCGCTCCCCTCGAATGCATGACAGGAGATGTTAATGGCTGAGAACGGTAAACCGATGACCCCCGAGCTTGCCCGGACTGCCGGCAGCGGGACCACGACCACGGTCGGCGGCACCAAGATCCGCTGGGACGACAGCAAGATGCGCAGTTCCTACGCGAATGTCTGCAACGTCGCGACGACGCGGGAAGAGATCATGCTGCTCTTCGGGACCAATCAGGCTTGGAGCAAGATGAATGAGGAAGTCGCCATCGAATTGAGCGACCGGATCATCCTCAATCCCTTCGCGGCGAAACGGCTGCTGGCCCTGCTCGCCAAGACGGTCGAGGAATACGAGAAAGCCTATGGCAGTCTCGGCTAATCGGCCGAACTGACACGCTTCGTTCACGGCCATGAGTACCAACCCCCGCGACAACGAACCGCAACCGGTGCCCGGCGATGCCGCCGCGCGCTTCGGCGACGCGGCGGTGTGGCGTCGGCTGCTGTCGTCGGATTCGCTGGAATCCTTCAGCAGCGCGTGGCTGGAAATCTTTTGCGCCGAGATCGATCTTGCCTTGGGGCCGCTGATCGGCCGCGACAAGGTCGTCTACCAGGCGATGGTCGCGCTGGGCGATCCGGAAACCAATAAATACGCCCGGACCGGTTCCTATGGCGGCGAGAAAGAGGCAAGCCTTCTGCTCGCGAAGGCGGCCGAGCGCGCGATGCAGTTGCGCCGGGGCACGGTGCAGCGCGACGACACGCGCGAGGTACCGTGTCAGCTCGGTCATCCGATCATGGTTGGCGAACGGTTGCGCGGTGTCGTCGCGATCGAACTGGCGCCGGGCGCACGCGATCATCTCGATCACGCGATGCGCCTCGCCCAATGGGCCACGCCCTGGTTCGCGCGACTGTTTCAGCCGGGTCACGAAGTCGTTCCCGGCACGCGGATCGACGCGCTGGAAATCGAGGCGGTTCGTCTCGCCGGTGCCGGGCAGACCGCGTCGGGTGCGGCCGAGGCGCTGGCGACGAATTTGGGCGCGCGGCTTAATCTGCGAAAAGTCAGCTTCGGCGTCCGCCGTCACCTGCAAACCAAATTGCTCGCCGTCTCCGATGGCGGGTTCGCGTCGGTTCTGAACGACTATCTGTCGGTCATCGTATCGGCGATGGACGAGGCGGCGGATTCCGATGCCCCGATCTTCTATCCGCTGGCCGTCGGCGCGCTGGCTCGGCCACATGCCGCGCATGCGCGGCTTTGCCGCGAGCACGAGTGCGATTGGGCGCAATCGGTTTCGGCGACGGTTCCGTGGACGAGGCTGCAGGACGCGCGGCTGGTCCTGACCGCCGAAGGGGTGGGGACACCACCCGAGAGCACGGAGCGGACGCTCGAAACTGTTCTTACCGCCGTCGCGCCGATCATCCTCGCGCGGTTGCGGGCCGAACGCTCCTTTCCGACCCATCTCGGCGAAAGCGTCCGTTATGTGTGGCATCGAAATTTCGCGGCCGGAGCGGGCGCGCGGCGCTGGCTGCTCATCGCGAGCGCGGGTGTCCTTGCTTTCATCAGCATGGTTCCCGTGCCCTATCACGTTTCCGCCGAAGCCTCGCTCGAGGGCGTGGTTCGTCGCGCGTTGGTGGCGCCGTTCGACGGCTATGTTGCCGACGCGACGGCGCGTCCGGGCGACCGGATGACCGCCGGCGCCGTTCTCGCCCGGCTCGAGGATCGCGAACTCCGGCTGCAAAAGAACGATCTTCAGGCGCGGATTGCCGAGGCGCAAAAGCAGATCAGCGAAGCGATGGGCGACCGCGACAACGCCAAGGTCAATATCCTGACCGCGCGGCTCGATCAGGCGCAGGCGGAACTCAATCTCGTGCAGGACAATCTTGGGCGGACGCAGTTGACCGCGCCGTTCGATTCCATCGTCGTTTCCGGCGACAGGACCCAATCGATCGGTGCGCCGGTCCGTCGCGGGGATACGCTCTACGAGGTGTCGCCGCTCGACGATTTCCGCGTCGCCATCGACGTGCCGCAGGCGGATTTCGGCGATGTCGATATCGGACAGGCGGGGAACCTTCTCCTGTCGTCGGTGCCCTATCGCAGTTTTGCCTTCGTGGTCGAGCGAATCACGCCGATCGCCAGCGCGCGTGAAGGCAAAACCACCTTTCGGGTCGAGGCCCGGCTCGTCGACAAGGATGCGTTGATGCGTCCGGGCATGCAGGGTGTCGCCAATGTTTCCGTCGGCTGGCATCCGATGATCTGGATCGGCACCCATCACATCGTCGACTGGTTGCGCATCAAGCTCTGGGCCTGGCTGCCGTGAGCAACGCGTTCGGAGCTTTGCAGCTCAAGCCGCAACTCAAGCCCAACGTCGATGTTTTCCGCCATGTCTATCGCGGCGAGGTTTGGTATCTGTTTCACGATCGCAGCGTCGACCGCTTTTACCGCATGTCGGCGGCGGGTGCCGACATCGTCGCGGCGATGGATGGAAAACGCAGCCTCGCCGATATTTTCGACGATTATAGCGCACAGAGCGCGAATGACGAGATCGATCCGCAACGCGGCACGCAGTTCCTCGCGCAATTGAATGCCCTCGGCCTGATGCGCCTCGATACCGCGCCCGATGCGGAGGCGCTCGAACGCAAGCGCGATATGATTCGCCAGCGCCGGTTGTTTGCGTCGCTCAAAAGTCCGCTGACGCTACGCATTCCGTTGATCGATCCGACCCCGGTCCTGCGCCTGCTCGAGAAAATAAGTCCTTATCTCTTCAATCCGCTGGGTTTGACGCTCTGGGCGCTCGTCGTGCTGACCGGCGCCATTGTCGGCGGGTTGCATTGGGGCGAGTTGACGATCGATCTGACGGACCGGTTGCTGTCGCTGCAAAATCTGGCGGTCGCGGCGTTCGTCTATCCGTTCATCAAGGTCGTTCACGAATTCGCCCACGCCCTGGTGCTGCGCCATTACGGTGGCGAGGTACGCCGCATGGGCGTCATCGTCGTGGGCTTCATGCCGGTTCCTTACGTCGATGCGTCGTCTTCGGTGGTGCTGTCGAACAAGTATTGGCGGATCATGGTCGATGCCGCCGGCATCATGTCCGAACTCTTCATCGCGGCCTTGGCGATCATCGGCTGGTCGATGGCCGAGCCGAGCTTCTTTCGCACCGTTTGCTACGACATCGTGATGATCAGCGGATTGTCGACGCTGCTCTTCAACGGCAACCCGCTGCAACGCTACGACGGTTACTACATCCTGTCGGACTGGGCCGAAATTCCCGGCCTCGGCATGCGGGCGGCGCAGCAGATGATGTACTACGTTCGGCGTTATCTGCTCGCCGACGACCAGGCGCAGCCGCCGGCGGCAACGCCGGGCGAGCGCATCTGGTTCCTGATCTATGGACCGGCATCCTTCCTCTATCGGACGGCGTTGGTCTTCACCATCGTCTTCTATGTGATGCATGCCTATCCGCTGATCGGTACCGCGCTCGGTATCTGGACCTTCGCCGGCGTGTTGGGGGCCCCGGCGACCGCTCTGGTTCGGGTGGCGCGCACGCCCGATCGGACGCGGCGCGGTAACGCGGGCAAGCGGCTGGTCCTCGTCATCGGCGCGGTTTGCCTCTTGCTGTTTGTCGTGCCGGTTCCGTCGGGCGTGGTGACGAGCGGCGTGGTGTGGCTGCCCGACGATGCGAATGCCCGGCCGCTGACCGCCGGCGAGGTGATCGAGGTGATGGCCGCGCCGGGCATGACGGTCGAGGCCGGTGCTCCGATCCTCCGTCTCGAAAACCGCGAGACGGCGATGCGGGTGGCCAAGGCTCAGGCCGCGTTGGCGGAAATGAATGCCGCTTATACGCAGGCCTTTGCCGAGAGCCGGGTCCAGGCGGCGATCTACGCCGACAAGGTGATCCAGGCACAGAAAGCATTGGTCGAGGCGAAGGAGGAACAAAACGGATTGCTCCTGCGCAGCCCGGCTACCGGCCGAATCATCTTCTCGAACTATCCCGATCTGCCGGGTCGCTATCTCGGCAAGGGCGAGGTCGCGGCGGTGATCTGGAACGGCGGCAAAGTCACCGTCCGCGCGATGGTGCCGATGGGCGAGATCGATCAGATTCGCGCGGGGACGAAGAGTGTCGGGATACGGCTTGCCTACGATCCGATGACGGAAATTCCGGCGCGGATATCGCGGATCGTCCCGGCGGCGACCGACGAATTGCCGAGCGCCGTGTTGTCGCTCGAAGGCGGTGGACCGTTCGCCGTCGCGATGGACTCGCCGGCCCCCGGCATGCGCGGGAATAATGTCGTCGATCGTGCGCCCCATATGAGCGAAGCGATGTTCGAGGTCGATGTTCAGGCCGACCGGCCGCTTCCCGTCGAATTTCTCAACGGCGCGGCGAATGTCCGTTTCGATCTCGGTTGGGAACCCGCGGGTATTCAACTCTATCGTTATGCGCGGCTGGTATTTTTGAGGTACTTCAATGTCTGACCGGATCATCGCTGCACGGGTTCTGTTATTGGTGACTCTGTCGTTGGCCGGCGCCACGCGCGCCCTGGCGGCGGACGCATCCATCGACGGCTATCCCTGCCAGGTCGTTGCCAGCGAGACGGTGGAACTGGCGAGCCCCGTACCGGGCGTTCTCGAGAGCCTCAAGGTCGATCGCGGCGATAAGGTAACCAAGGGACAGGTGCTCGCAACCTTGCGCGCCGATGTCGAGCGCGCCGGTCTGGCGCTGGCGTTGGCACGTGTCGCGGCGACCGGGGAACTTTCGGCCAAGCGCGCCAAGCTCGCTTATGCATCGCGGCGATTGGAGCGCAACGAGAAGCTTTATCAAACGCATCTTGTTTCCGAAAACGACATCGACGAACTGAGGACCGATCGCTCGGTCGCGGCGCTCGAGGTTCAAGCCGCCGAAGAAGCAATCCGCGTCGCGTCCAAGGAAGCGGATCGGGCCAAGGCCGAAGTCGACATTCACGTCATCTACAGCCCGATCGACGGTTTCGTCACCGCGCGCAAATTATCGGCGGGCGAACTGGTCCGCGACCAATCGATCATGGTCATCCAGAAGATCGACCCGCTCTTCGTCGAGACGGCATTGCCGGTCAGCCTGCTCGGCCAGGTGAAGGTCGGGTCCGAAGGTCAGGTGAGTTTTGACGCGCCCAACGTGGCCGCGCGCGCGGGAAAGGTCACGCTCGTCGATCCCGTCATCGAGCCGCGCAGCAATACCGTCGGGGTCCGCATCGTTCTCGACAACAAGAACGCGGCGACGCCGTCGGGCACGAAATGCAGCGTCCGTTTCGGCACCCTCGCGTCGCATTGACCGAAGCGATACCGGACGTTCCGCCCTCGTGGGTGGCGTTGTCGCGCGTGTGTGCCGGTTTTCGTGAGTAAAGATTTCCATCGATGACAATGAATTCTAAGTAGAAACACTTATATCGCTGATATATATAGACAAAATACGGTAAATATTTTATTTTATCTTAGGGAAAACGATATTAGGCAACAATAGAAAGCCAAGTATCGTTTCGATGTAAATAATACTGACGGTTCGACAGCTATCTCCCTCGGCCTGTCCAGGCTCGTGTCGAACCTGTTGTGTTTCGGTAGGGGATTGGTATGCGGCGTGTTTGGTTTATCGGCGTGGCGCTTCTGACCGGATCGGTCGCGGCCCACGCGCAGACGGCCACGAACGGCGCAGCCAATGGCGCGCCCCTCGTGCTCGTCGCGACGCAGGCAGAGCCCGCTCCCGCACCCACGGCGGCGCCAACGCCGGCACCGCCGCCCGAACACATCTCGGTGCCGGCGCCGTCGCTCGATATCAAGCTGCGCCACGCGGGTGGGCTCAACGCGCAGGATTTGGCGCCAGCCCCGCGACAGACCGCGCAGGAGATCGCGCGCCCCACCGCGATGAGCCTGATCGAGGTCTTCACCGCGGCCAACAAGGGCGCGCCCTCGGTCGAGGCCGCCAAGGCCGGTTCCGACGCCGCGACCTATGGACTTCACGACGCTTATTTCGGCTTTCTGCCGCGCGCCCAGGTCACGTTCAGCAAGCAGCGCGAAGAACAGCAGGTCCTGCGCACGGACAACCCGGTCTATCAGACCGGCCGCGGCTGGTTCAGCAATTCGGATCGCACGCTTCAGGTCGTTCAGCCGATTCTCGACGGACGGCTTTTCGCGCAACTCGAAGGCGCCTACGCGGTCCGCAACCGGGCCGGCTATGAACTGACCCTGGCCGGCCAGAAGATCATCGACGACACGATCGAATCGTATTTGCTCGGTCTGGCGGCGCTCGACGATCTTCACCTGGCCCAGGAAGAAGTGCGGGTCCTCGAAAATCATTCGAACGATTTGAAGCAGCGGCTGGCGCGCGGGCTCGGCAACGATTCCGAACTGCACGACCTGACGGCCCGGCTCGAAAAAGCACGTGCCGACGTCTTCTCGGCCGATTCGAATTTCGACAAAGCGTTGGCCGATCTGCGCAAGGTCAGCGGCGTCGTCGTGCCGAACCTTTATCCGCTGCGGACCGATTTTGGGATGCCACCGCCCGAACCGAACAACCAGGACGATTGGGTCTCGGCGGCGGGCCGGCGCAATCCCGAACTGGCGGCTCTGCGCGCGGGTGCCGATGCGGCCGAGGCGGATTATCACAAGGCGATCGGCGCGGTTCTGCCGCGTGTTGACGTGTTCGCGACGGATGACCGACTCGATGCCGGCGGCAGCCTCTTCGGCGGCGGTGCGCTGACGGATCAGCGCACTTTCGAAATCCGCCTGACGGTTCCGCTCTTCAACGCCGACGGGCAGGGTTACCCGCTCTTCCAGATGGCGGCCAAGGCGAGGCAGCAACGGTATAGCGGCCTCGATCGTCAACGCGACGTCGAGACCAAAGTCCGGGCGGCATTCATCCAGTCGACGTCGAATGCGAAACGATCTCAGGCGTTGCTTGCCTCGATGAAAAGCCGGGATCAGTTTACAGACGACCTGAACAAGCGCTTTAATGCCGGCGTCGGATCTTTCAGCGATGTGCTCGATGCCGAGCGCGACGCGTTCCGGGCCCGGCGGGAACTCTTGAGCAGCCACTACAACTATCTTGTCTCGATGATGCAGCTCAAATACTACGCAGGCGCGATCAACGGCGACGATATTGTGTTCATCAATGGTTTGCTCGACATACCGCCAGGCGGGGGGCGCGCGTCACCGCGATCGTAATGGCTGATACGCCGCCGCGCTCGGCCGCGGCCCTGCTCCAGGAAGCGCGCGCGCTCTATGGGGCGCAGCGCTACGCCGACGCGGCATCGGCGGCCTTCGTCGCTCTCAAGGATTCACCGCGCGATCCCGATGTCTGGAACGCGCTCGGCGTTTTTTTGCGCTCGGACGGCAAGCCCGAGGAATCGATCGCCTGTTATCGCCGCGCGCTGGCGATCGCACCGGCCCATGCCGGCGCCTGGACCAATCTCGGCAATTCGCTCAAGGACATGAAACAGGTCGAGAGCGCCATCGCGTGCCATCGTCGCGCGCTGGCGCTGCAGCCGGAAAACGGCAGCTTTCATCACAACATGGGCATCGCCCTGGTGGCGGCGGGTCGTTTCCGCGAGGCGCTGGCCGCCTATCATCGCGGCCTGCTGTTCCGGCCGAACGACCCGCATCTCCGGTGGGATCGGGCGTTGGCCCAGTTGCAGCTCGGCGAGTTCGCCGGGGCCTGGGTCGATTACGCCGCCCGGTTCGAGACCGGCGAATTGCCCAAGCGTGCCGCACCGGGTCAGCCGTGGAACGGGCAGCGTTTTACCGACAAGCGTCTCGTGGTTCTCTCCGAGCAGGGTTTCGGCGACGCGATCTGGGCGGCGCGCTATTTCGATCGCACCCGCGGCCTCGGTGGCACGTTGATCGTCGAATCGCGCCGCGAATTGATTCCGCTTTTTGCCGGGATGAATGTCGCGGCCGAACTCCCCGAGAAGAACAGCGCGCTGCCGGACGCCGACTGGCATTGCCATTTGTGTAGTCTGCCGGGTGTCTTCACCGCGACGGTATCGGACATTTCGGGCAAGCCCTATCTGACGGCGCCGGCCGATCGCCAAGCGAAATTTGCCTCGGCGATGGAGCGCGGCAGCGGCAAGCTGCGCGTCGGCATCGTTTGGTCCGGCAGCACGACGTTCAAGGGCAATCGCGAACGGGCCGTGCCGCTGACCACGTTCGTCGAGTTCTTCGCCCAAACCGGCGTGCAGCTCTACAGCCTTCAGAAAAGTCCGCCGAAAGAAGAGGCGAGCATTCTCCAGGAGAACGCGATCATCGATCTCGGGCCGCTGCTCGGCGACTTCGCCGATACGGCGGCGGCGGTCTCGCTGCTCGATCTCGTCATCATGACCGACAGCGCCGTCGCGCATCTGGCGGGCGCGCTGGGCTGTCCGGTGTGGGTGCTGGTCGGCAAATCGCCGTTCTGGATCTGGGGTGGTGAAGGGCAGACCACGCCGTGGTATGATTCGGTTCGGATTTTCCGGGCGCCGGCCTGGAACGCGTGGAACAGTGTCTTCGACGAAGCATCCGGCGCCTTGATCGATCTCCTCTCCCAAACCAACGAGCGATAAACAAATGCGACTTTTTTCCTATACGAGCGGCGGTAACGCGCATGTCGGCGTGATCACCGGAGACGATAGCTTTATCGCGCTCGATGAGGCGGCGCCCGATCTGCCGCATAGTCTGCGCGGGATCCTCGAAAAGAAGGATGGAATGGCGCGGGTCCGCGATGCCGTCGCCGGGAAGACCGGCGGGCGCAGTTTGCGCGACGTCGAATTCCTGCCTGTGATCGTCGACCCGCAAGTCACCTGGGCGCTCGCGCTCAACTTCAAGACGCATATCGAGGAAACCGGCCTCACGACGTCGCGCGAATTTCCCCATCTGTTCATGCGTCAGCCGTCGTCGATCGTCGGCCACCGCCGGCCGCTGCTCGCGCCGCCCACCGACGTTGCCAAGGAATTTTCCTATGAGGGCGAACTCGCGGTCATCATCGGCAAAGGCGGCCGGCACGTTCCGCTCGAGAAGGCATTCGAACACATCGCGGGTTTTACCGTCTGCAACGAAGGCTCGATCCGCGACTACCAACGCCACAACCGTAATTTCGGCCTGGGCAAAAACTTCGAACAATCCGGCAGCACCGGTCCGTGGATGATGACGACCGAGGAATTCGGCGATCCGCAGGCGCAACGCGTGATCACGCGGCTGAATGGCATCGAGCGGCAAAACGCGCCGCTCTCGGACATGCTGTTCCCGGTCGAGCGGCTCATCCAGTATCTGTCGAGCGGTTATAATTTGCGGCCTGGCGATGTCATCATGATGGGTACGCCGGGCGCGCTGCCGCCGCACCCGGGCGAGAACCTTACGCCGTCGGGACGGCACAAGATCTTGGGTCAGGTCAACATGAAGCCCGGCGATCGGGTCGAAGTCGAGATCACCGGGCTCGGCGTGCTCGCTAATAATATCGTCGCCGACGAACCCGCCACGTATCGACCGGGCTAATTTCGCGCAATAACAAAACGGCTCCGGGTGGACGCCCGGAGCCGTTTTTCGATCCGAAATGGTGCGGACGGTTTAGCGAACAGTCGCGCCTGCCGAGCCGTTGACGCTGCCCGACGTATTGCCGCCCGTTGCGCCGTTCAGGGTGGTGCCGGTCGAACTGCCGACGCCGACCGACCCGTTTATGCCCGTGCCGGTGTTCACGCCGGCACCGACACCGGTATTGATGCCTGTGTTGACCCCTGGCTGCGCGCTGAGTTGCCCGCCTGTGCTCATGTTGCTGCTGGCGCCGCTGGTCGCACCGGCACCGACCGAACTCGAACTCGAGGCCCCCGCGCTGCCGCCCACCGATTGAGCGAACGCCGCCGGAGCGAACGCCATCGCCAGTATCGTCGCTGTCGTCAAAATCTTTTTCATAACGCGTATCCTCGTCGTGTCATTGTTGGGGTATCGCCGATCGCCGGGGGCGTCGGCAGTCTTGGAGCAACACGGACGCGAGCATGGAGTTCCACCGGCGTCGCGACCGTCCGGCTCTCCTTTAAGAGGCCATCTTCGTGGTGTTGACCAGATAAAGCAGGCGGCGCGCCGACCGATGCTTTTGCTGTTTCTTGCGTTCGATCGAAAGCGCGGCCTTCAATGCTTTGCGATTCATCTCGAGGCAGACCAGATCTTCGGCGAATCCCACGTCGGGGTTGAGCGCGGCGATCAATTCTTCGACCACGCGAAGTTCGTGCTTAATCTCACCGAGATCCATTCTCTTCCTCCAAGGATTAAACGACGGCAGGAGGATCAAGGGGAAGTGGAGCCATAATGTGGCGAAAAACGGAAATCCGCATGAAATTGCGACATTGATTCAGTGA
Source organism: uncultured Rhodospirillales bacterium (assembly GCA_903828515.1). Classification (GTDB taxonomy): domain Bacteria; phylum Pseudomonadota; class Alphaproteobacteria; order ATCC43930; family CGMCC-115725; genus CAIKMD01. The sequence goes on from CAIKMD010000007.1 coordinate 770,577, forward strand.
ATCGCCTTCTTCTTCGTCTTGAGAAAGGCATGCAATTCGGCTTCGACGGCCTCGCCCGATTTTTCCCAGTTCACGGTACGGGTCCGGATTTCGTTGGCGAGCGCGAGGGCTTCCTCGCGTAACCGGCGCATATCCGCTTCGACGGCCTCGACAGGCTGTCGCTCACGTCGCAGTTCGAACTCGGCGTCGGCATCGCCGGCATTCTGTTGGGCATCGGCGTCGCCCCAATTGGCGTACCAGTGGCGGTGGGCGCGGATCCATTCCACCTGGAGCGCGTCGAGATCGCACGCGCCGAATTTGCGGCCGCGCGCGACATAGGCGGCGATCCGATCCATTCCCTTGCTTTGAATCCAGGCGGCGAGCATTTCGTCCAAGTGCGCGTCGCCGTCTTTTGCGTCGTCGTCCGCCATTGCGGTTGCCTCGGCTTCCGGTCGATCTTTCGCTCGCCCGGTAGTAACCGCTGGGGTTTTTATCTGGTTCCACACCGGAAGAAAGGAGGCGAAATCCGCCGCTTTCACGGAACCAAACCGATCTTTCGCGCCTTATGTCCTTGCCGGTGAACGGGAGAGGCCGATTCGCGCCCGCGCGCTGGCGCCTCGATCGTTTTCGTACCTCACCGGGCAGGGGAAAGCCGCGCTATGATTGCTGCAAGACACCGCTATGGATTGATCGGTTCGGCGGCGGCCGTTGGGATTGTGGTTGTCATCGCCTTGGTCTGGAACTGGAATTGGTTCAGGCCGATGGTCGAGCGGCGAATTTCCGCGCAACTCGACCGACCGGTTCAACTTGGGCATTTCGATATCAAAGGCCTGTTGTCCTTTCATCCGCTTGTCGTTCTCGACGCGGTGTCGATCGGCAACCCGCCCGATTTCCCCAACGGCACGCAGTTCGGATCGATCGATCGATTGAGCGCGCGGGTGGATTTGTGGGCGTTGCTGTGGAGCCGAGGTGGTGACGTGGTGCTGCCCGAAATCGCCATAGAGCACCCGAACGGCGATCTTCGCCCCGGCCCGAAGGGCAATCCGAATTGGGTTTTCGGATTGCCCGCTTCGTCGAATCCCCAGGGGACGCCGATGCCGCGGATCGGCGGCATCGTCATTACCGAGGGCAATTTCCATGTCGCCGATCCGAAGCTTCAAGCCGATTTCATCGTCGCCGTTCATACCGAGGCGCCGAAAAATGGCGGCGAAGAGAAACTCGTCGCCAATATTCATGGGACCTACGCCAAACAACCGATAAGCGCGACATTCACGGGCGGGGCGTTGCTGTCCTTGCGCGACCCTAATAAGCCTTATCCGGTCGATTTGCGCATCGATAACGGCGAAACCCATATCCTGATGAAAGGTACGATCCAGGACCCGCTCCATCTCGATGGTGCCGCGTTGCAGCTCGAACTCGACGGTAAGAACCTTGCGGACCTCTATCCCTTGATCGGCATACCATTGGCGCCGACGCCGCCGTTCCAATTGGTCGGTCACGTCGACTACACCGACAATCGAATCCGCTTCCAGAAATTCGCCGGCATGGTGGGACAAAGCGATCTCGAAGGCGATTTCGAGGTCGAGCGCGCGGGCCGCGAGCGGCCGCTGGTTACCGCGAACCTGACGTCGCGCAAGGTGGTCCTCGCCGATCTGGCCGGGTTCATCGGCGCCACGCCGGGTAAGGAAGACGCGGCCAACGACACTCTAGAGCTGAAGCAGAAGCGTGCCGCGCAGCGGTCAAACCCGAAGCTCATTCCCGACGTGCCGGTCGATCTGCCGAAGCTCGAGGTGGCGGACTTCAAAGTCACCTATGTCGCCCATAGCATTCAAAGCGATGCGACGCCGTTCGACAATCTGCGAGCCAACCTGACGATCGAGAACGGCAAGGTCAGTCTTCTGCCGCTGAGCTTCGGCATCGGCCAAAGCTCGATTTCCGGCAACATTCATCTCGATCCGGTCAGCGGCGATCAGGTTCACGCCGTCGCGGATATCGATTTCCGCCAACTCGATCTCAAAAAACTTCTGCAAAAAATTACCGATTTCAACGGCGACGGCTTTGTCGGCGGCGAGGCCCATATCAAGGGTACCGGCAACTCGCTGTCGCAAATGCTCGGCAACGGCGACGGCACGCTCAAGATGTTCATGTCCGGCGGCGACGTCAGCGCCTTTCTCATCGATCTTGCCGGGCTAGATCTCGGAAAGTCGGTTCTGTCGTGGCTGGGTCTACCGGATCGCGCGCCGCTGCGCTGCATGATCGGCGATTTCGCGCTCGATCAGGGAATGCTGAAAACCCGCAATCTCCTGCTGGATACGACCGAGGCCAATCTCATCGGCAAAGGCGGTGTGAACATGAAGGACGAGGCGGTCGCCATCGAACTGACGACCCAGCCGAAACATCCGAGTTTCGGCCGTCTACCCTTGCCGATCGATGTCGGCGGCACGCTCAAAGACCCGAGTGTGGGTCCGGGGCTGCGCCTCGTGGGACAGGATGGCGCGGCGGCGACCCTGCTCAGTCTTCTGACCATCCAGCTTGGGACGGGCAAGGACAACGATTGTCAGACCATTCTCAAGGGCGCGACGAACGCCGCTCTGTCGGTGCCGGACGCCACATCGGCCGCCGCGAACGCTGTCGCGCCGCCGCGGCCCTAGCGTCGCTATTCGGCTGCTCTCGCTTCGGTAACCGCTTTCAGATTTCGGGCGAGAAACGGCATGACGCGCTGAAGCGAATGGCGCGTGGCCTCGGCGTTGTAGCCGGCGGAATCGGGCACGAGGCTGAAACCGTGGTCGGCCTCGTAGACGTAATAGGTGAATTCCTTGCCCGCGGCTTTCATCGCCGCGGCAAAACCGGGAATCCTGCCGGTGATGCCGTGATCGGTCGATGCGTAATGACCCTGTAAGACGCCGCGGATATTCGGAACCAGATCGAGCTTCGGCGGCCCACCGTAATAGATCACGCCGGCGGCGAGATCGACGCCGCTGACGGCAAGTTCGCCGACCAATCTTCCGCCCATGCAATAGCCGACGGTACCGATCGCGCCGACTTCGGCGCGCGACTTCAGGTGATCGAAACAACCGCGGATGATGTCGATATAGGTGGAGCCCGGCCGGTGGTCCACCCAGTCGCGGGCGCGGACGATCTCCGCGCGCTTTTCGGGGGGCTGCTTCGTCAGGAATTTATTCTGGCGTTCGGGATCGCCGCCCATATGAACCGCCGACGTGACGACGTCGAAAGCGAAGGTGTGAAAGAGCGCGTCGTTGGAATAGATATCCGGGACGACCGTGTAATAGCCCTCGGCGGCGACGGCGGCCGCCTTCGCTTCGGTGTGTGCCCCAACCCCGTTGGCGCCATGAATGAGAATGATGGTGGGCCAGGGCGGTGGGCCGTTCGGCCGGATCGCGAAGGTGTTGATCGTGCCCGTGTGGGGCGTGGCGTAGGTAAACCGCTCGCTGCTGCCGCTCATATCGTTTCTCGCTCGTTGTAGGCGCGCCTTTCGATGCTAGCAGCGCGATTATCCAATTGCCAGTTGACCATCGCGTCGGTACCGTGCGCCCAAACCTAGGGGAGGAATTCATGATCATCGATTCACACGGACATGTCAGCGCACCGGCCGAGCTTTATGCCTATAAGGCCGTGCTGCTCTCGGCGCGCGGCTCGCACGGGCGCGGCAAGGTCAAGATCAGCGACGATCAATTGCGCGAGGCGGTCGAGAAACAACCCTTCGGTCCCTACAGCCATCTCGACTATCTGAACAAGATCGGCACGAACCTGCAGGCGATCAGCCCGCGGCCGTTTCAGATGATGCATTCCGAAAAGCCCGCGAAGATCATCCAGTGGTTCCACGAGGAAGTGAACAACGTCATCCATCGCGAGGTCCAGCTCTATCCCGACCGCTTTTTCGGTATCGCCGGGTTGCCGCAACCGGCCGGCGAGCCGCTCGACATGGCGATCAAGGAACTCGAGCGCTGCGTGAAGGAGCTCGGCTTCAAAGGGTGCCTGCTCAATCCCGATCCGTATGAGAATTCCGGCATCCAGCCGCCAGCGATGGGCGATCGCTATTGGTATCCGCTCTACGAAAAGCTCTGCGAACTCGACGTGCCGGCGCATATTCACGGCACGGGTTCGCATGCCGATCGCGAGCCCTACACGCTTCATTTCATCAACGAGGAAACCACCACCGTCTTCGGCCTCGTCAACTCCAAGGTGTTCGACGATTTCCCGAACCTGAAGATCATCATCAGCCATGGCGGCGGCGCGATGCCGTATCAGGTCGGGCGGTTCAACGCCGGCAGCATCATGCACGCGGCGGGAGCGACAGCGAATCTCTTCGCCGAACGGATGAAGAAACTCTATTACGACACGGTGCTCTATACGCAGGACGCCAATGAATTACTGATCAAGACGGTGGGCGTCGATCGTTGCCTGTTCGGCGCCGAGTGCCCCGGCACCGGCTCGGTCCGGGATCCGCGCGACGGCCGTCTGGTCGACGACGTGGCGCCGCTGATCAACGGCATCACCTGGCTGTCCGACGGCGACAAGAAGAAGATCCTGTCCGAAAACGCGATTAAGCTGTTCAAGCTCGACGTGAAGGGCTGATCCACTAACAAGGACGCCTCAGGTTGTCGCCAACCTGAGGCGTGATCTTGCCGCGATAAAGGCCGCTTAGGCGTCTGGCGCGGGCCCGAGCGCTTCCCACAGCGATGACGGACGCTTCCAGTCGCGCAACGGCTTTCCGGCGGCGAAAGCCGTCAACTCGATCTTCCACAACCGGCGGAGATGGGCGATCGCGAGATCGGTCTGGCCCAGCATCTCCTTGTGCTCGCGGGTCGTCATCGGACCCATGCTGGTCATGACCGTGCAATCCTGAATCGTCGTCAATGAAGCGCCGCCGATCGACGGATCGTCCTTCAGCATCTGGAAGTCCATCTCGCCGGCGATGATCTTCTGCGAAGCTTCGCCGGTCTTGCCGATGACGCGCGGCGGGTTTTGCTTCAGCACCTTTTCGGTGAAGGCCGCGTCATCCTTGTCGCCGAACGGGAAGACGCGATAGTCGAAGCGGATATGCGATTCGTCGTCATAGGGAATGCGCCAGCTCCGCGCGAAGTTTCCCATCGACGGATCCTTGCCCGGCGGGCCGGCCCATTCATGCGTGTTGGGCATCACGAAATACATCGTGTCGTAATGGATCGCCGTATCGCTCAAGCCCGGCACGACCACTTTGACGCCATAGGGCCGCTCGTTGACCTCGATCCGTTCCGGCGTCTTGAAATGGAAATGCCAGTGCAGGAATTCGGTGTGCGCGTAATCGACCGCGTTCTCGAGCTGCGTCCAATAATTCGCCGGCCAGATATCGGTGGTGACGAGGGTGAAATATTTGTCGCTTTCGAATTCAGGCGAACGGGGGAATTCCGGCGGCTCGCCGTCGCCGAGATACGCGAAGACCAGGCCGAGATATTCCTGCGTCGGGTAGACGCGGATTTTGACCTTGTCGCAGAACGGACGCGGCTCGGCCGGCTGCTTCACGCATTGGCCGGTCTGGTCGTAGCTCCAAGCATGGTAGGCGCATTTGATGTTGTTGCCGTCGACCCAGCCGACCGAGAGCTTGGCGCCACGATGCGCGCAACGTGCTTCGACCATCGTCGCCTTGCCGTTCTCGCCGCGATAGATCGCGAAATCCTCGCTCATGATCTTCAGCGGCTTGGCCTTGCCCTTGGGCACGTCGACGCCGCGGCAGACCGGTTGCCAGAACGAGCGCAGATATTTTCCGCCGATCGTATCGGGGCCGGTCTTGAGGAAATCGTGGAACGTGATCTCGGGCTGACCTTGCCGATTATGGCCGACCGGTGCTGGGCTTGTTTCTGTGATGGACATGCTGTTTTCCTTCCCTGTCGTGTGAATTCTAATGATGTGAACGCAAAAAGTCGTCGGCCAAGTGCCAGGTGCGGGCCGGCTGATCGTGCTGCGGCCAATGCCCGCATTGGCGCAGAAGGTGAAGTTCGGCGCCTGGAATTGCGCTCAAAAGCCCAAGCGCGCGTTCCGGCGTTGCCCCGGGGTCGTCGGCGCCCCACAGGAGGAGGGACGGGACCCGTAAACCGTGCAACTCGCCGTAGATCGGTTTTGGCCGGGGCGCTGCCCGGCGTCCGTGTTCGGCCGTCTCGTTCTTGCCGCTGCTCGCCGCGCAGAATGCTGCGACAAGCTCGTCCGTGATTTTAGTTTGATCGACGAGTACGAGCGAGAGGAGCGCGCGGGCATTCTCGATGGTTGGGGTGTAGCGCTGAACCACGGCGCCGACATTGGGGCCGCTGCGCGTCGCGGTTGCCGGCGGCGGCAGGACGTTGCTCGGCATGATGATCAACCGTTCGACCCGCCTGTCCTCGAGCGCGATCTGGGCGCCGATATAGGTACCCATCGAACAACCCCAGATGGCATAGCGCTCGGGCGCAACGAAATCGACGAAGGCGACGGCGTGCGCGATGCGTCCCTCGACCGCGTAATCGGACGGGTTGTCAGTCTGGCCGAAGCCGGCGAGATCGGGGGCATAGACCGCATAGCCGAGGCCGGCAAAGTGATCGACGGTCGCGCCGAACTCGATCTCGGCGGTCGAGCCGGGAAGCTGTCCATGCAATAGAATCAGGGTCGGGCCGTGCCCTGCATGGAGGTAATGGGTCTTCAGCCCGCCGATTGTCGCGAACGATTTGGCCGCCACCGTACTCCCGTCCCCTCCGGTTCCCCTATCGCGCCGGGCGCGAAGGGGAGTATGTTGTCATGACACCTATGATGTCGATCCCGTCGGAGGCGGTCAACGCCCATAAAAGACGGCGGTCCGGGGAGAGAAACGATGAGACTGGTGCCGGTAATCGTGTTGGTATTGGGTTGGGCCGGTGCCGCGATGGCGCAGGACACGAAGACGATTGCCGCCGCCGAGGCCGAGGGCAGCCTCGTCATCTACTCGCAGCCCAATCTTCTCGCCCAGCAATACGTCCAGCGCGAATGGACCAAGCTCTATCCCAAAATCGGCGTCACGATGAACGTGATGCCCAGCTCGCAATTCGTCGTGCGCTTCCGCACCGAGCGGCAATCGGGAAAATTCCTGTGGGACCTCGGCTTCGCGGGCGGCGAGGGCGGCTACATCCTGTCGAAGGAAGGCGCGATCGATCCGTTCCTTCCCGAGTTGGTCGATCCCGGCGTCAACGATCCGGCGATCTGGGGCGGTTGGGACGAGGCCTTCGTCGACGTTGCCAAGAAATACGTCTTCGCCATGTCGCGCTACATTCGTGGGCCCTGGTACAACGCGGCCTTCGTCTCGCCCGAGAAGGTCGCGAGCCAAGGGCTCAAGGTCATGCTCGACCCGGCCTATAAGGGCAAAACCGTGTGGAACGATCCATTGGTGCCCGGAACCGGCCAGACTCAGGCGTTGGTGATGCGGCGCGAGCTGGGCGACGCGGGGCTCAAGCAACTGGTCATCGACCAGAAGATGGTTTTCGTCCAGCAGCAGCAGCAGGTGGTCGAGGCCATGGCGCGCGGCACGGCGTGGATCGGGCTCGGCGCGCCGGTGAAGGGACTGATCCAGCCTTACCTGCAAGCCGGCGTCAAAGCCGATATCCGGTCCTTCGGCAACAAGCCCAATGTGAACATCGAAAGCCAGGGCGGCTCGACGCTTTTTCTGTTTGAGCATCGCCCGCATCCGAATGCGACCCGCCTCTTCGTCAATTGGATCTTGAGCGAGAAGGTGCAGGCCGATCTCGGCAAGCTGCTCGATCAGGATTCGCGCCGCCGGGACGTGCCGCCGATGGCGGATGCCGACGAGACGGCGATTCCGGGCGCTCACTACTACGCGTTTCAGCGCGAAGAATATCTGAGCGAGTTGAAAGAGGCGGTCGAGTACATCCGCCAGTTGAGGCAGCAAGCGCAATAGCAACGGTCGGAAGGGAGGACAAAATGACGAAGACAAAGAGTCTCGTAGGGCGGTTATCGGCGGCGCTGTTCATGGTGACGGCCGCAACGGGCTCGGCTTTCGCGCAGGACTGGAAAACCGATTTCGCCCGCATCGTCGACGCGGCCAATCAGGAAGGCTCGCTCGTCCTCAATTCGCAGCCCAATCAGGCGGCGCGCGATTTCCTGATCAAGGAATTCCCCAAGGCTTATCCCAAGATCACCCTGTCGCTCTCGGTGATCAATACCGGCGAATTCGTCCAGCGCATTCGTACCGAGCGTCAGGCCGGCAAATATCTGTGGGATGTTTCTTTGGCCGGACCACCGACCGGATTCATCCTTGCGCGCGACGGGGTGCTCGATCCCATCCTGCCGGAATTCGTCGATCCCGAGATCAAGAACCCCGACACCTGGGGCGGTTGGGATCAGGCCTTCGTCGATCAGGAAGGAAAATACGAATTCGCGATGTCTAAATACATCGCGGGGCCTTGGTACGACGCGCTGAAAGTACCGCCCGAAAAAGTGGCCGCGATGGGCATGAAGGTGCTGCTCGATCCCTCGTTGAAGGGCAAGATCATGTGGCACGATCCGACCCAGCCCGGCTCGGGCACGTCCTATTCCTATCTCGCCCGCGTCAAACTCGGGGATGACGGGCTGAAACAGCTCATCGTCGATCAGAAGATCGCCTTCGTCTCACAGCAGTTCCAGGTGGTCGAGGCGATGGCGCGCGGCACGGCCTGGATCGGCATGGGGCCGCCGGTGCGGTCGCTCATCGCGCCCTATGCGCAGGCCGGCATCAAGACCGACATTCGTACCTTCGGCAACGGAGCCGACGTGGCGCTCGAAGGGATCGGCGGGTCGGGCCTCTTCACGTTCAAAAACCGGCCGCATCCCAATGCGACGCGCGTCTTCATCAACTGGCTTTTGAGCAAAGACGTCCAGCATGACCTCGCCGTGGCGCTCGATCAGGATTCGCGCCGTCAGGATCTGCCGTCGATCGCGCAGCCGGATTCGGTGCCGATCAAAGGCGCCAAATATGTCGCGCCGCAACGCGAGGATGTGGCGAAGGCGGTCGAGGAAACCGTCAAGCTGATCACCGAGGACCGCAAGCTCGTTCAATAGGCAGGCGGGTCAGCCGCCGGGACCGGCCCGCACGCCGAAGCGCACGCTGATCATCCGGACGATGGCAGCGGCGATGATGCTGATCAGCACGATGATGACGCCGACAACGGCGGCGGGGCCAAGCCGTCCATCGGTCAGGAAGTCGAGCTGAAGGATCGCGAGAACGCGCGTCTCGCCGGTCGATAGCAGGATCACCGAACCGATCTGACGGATGGTCGAGGCAAAGACCAGGACGGCGACCACCGCGACTGCGGGCGAGGTCAGCGGGAGAATGACGGTGCGAAACGTGGTGAGCCACGACGCGCCGGCGGTCCGCCCGGCTTCTTCGATTTCGGCGCCGAGCTGAAGCATGTGGACCTTGATGACCTGGACGCCCAGCGTCATCGCCGAGAGGAAGCTCACCAGAATCATCACCCCGATCGTGCCGTAGAGCGGCGCGAAAATCGGCACCTGGATCACCATGAAGAGATAGCCGAATCCGAGGATCACGCCGGGGATCGAAATCGGCAGCCAGCTCAGGATGTCGAACACGGCCTGCCAGCGCGATTTCAGGCGCACGGCGCAATAAGCGACGAAAGTATAGACGAAGACCGCGATCGCGGCCGTGCCCAGCCCCAGTTCGATCATGTTGCGGAAGCTCGAGGTGAAAGTGACTTCGGCGAACGTGTCGCGCCAATGGTCGAGCGTCCACATTTCCTGAAGGCCGAAAAACCCGAAGAGCTTCATGAAGCTTCCGGTCAGCAGAAGACCAAGCGGCAGAAGGCTCATCGAGAGCACGATCGCGATCGTCGCGAAAAAGGCTGGCCAGCGCCACGGCCCGAGCCGGTTGACGCGCGCGGCATATTTCCCAGAGACCACGGCGAAGTTGCGCCGCGTCGCCGCCCAGCGCTGAAGCAGGATCAGCGGCAGGATCATGATCAGCACCGACGAGGCCAGCACGCCGCCTTCGGAATAGGCGGGGGGCGCGTGGACGATCAGCTGATAGATCTTGGTCGAATAGACATAGAAGTTGAACGGCACGCCGAGGAACAGCTCGATCTCGAAGGCCTCGAGTCCGCGAATGAGGGACATCAAGAGGACGACCAGGATCGCCGGCATCATGATCGGCACGACGATGCGCGTCAGGGTGCGCGCCGAACTGGCGCCCGACATGCGGGCGGCTTCCTCGATCGCGCCGTCGAGATTGCGGAAGGCCGGCGCCAGCAGCATCACCTTGATCGACAGCGCATAGGTCGTCATGTGGGCGAACACGATTCCCCAATAGGAATACATATTGAAGGGCGGGCTGCTGACGATCCCGGCCTCCATCAGCCATTTGTTCACGAGCCCGTAATTCGGATCAAAGAACAGCAACCAGCCTTGCGTGACGCCTAACGCGGGCAGGAAGAAGAGAATCCAGAAGCCGAATTCCAGCCAGCGCGCGAAAGGCACGTCGGTCCGCGCCAGAATACAGGCAATGCCGATGGCGAGCGGCAGCGAGATGCCCTGCACGGCGAGCTGAACCGCGAGCGTGTTGATGATCGCCCGCCACACGTCGGGGTCCGAGAAGGCGATGCGCCAGGCGGCGAGCCCCAGACCCTGAAACACGCTCGACGGCAGGATGCTGTTCACGATCACCGCGATGATCGGATAAAGCACCATGAAGCCGAGCGACAGGGCCAGGGCCGCAACCAGGATTTGTTCGGGTGCGAACGGCATCCGCCGCGCCAAACGGGCTCGGGTACCGCCGCGCAATGGCGGTGCCGGGATTAATTCTGTCTGCGCCATATGCCTGTTTGCCCCGTTCGGATACGCCGGCGCTGTTGCCGGTGGCTCCTCTTCCTCATCACGGCGCGGCGGGTTTGGCTTAGGAGGTTCGTCTCTTTGTTACGCCCGTCCGCGCGGGCCTACTTTCGCCGAAGATGGCCCAGCGCTCAATCAAAAGCTGAAGGGCGGCAAGACCCTCGGACAGTGCAATGGGGCCGGGAGCGAGGATCAGCGAGGAAGGGATTTCGTGGATCGCGCCGCGCATGACCGCGGGAATCGCGGCAAACGTGGCGCGCGCCTTGACCTGCTCGGGCCGGAATTTCTTGCCGCACCAGGATCCGATAATGATATCCGGCGCGCCCGCCGCGATTTCGACGGCGGTCACGGTTCGATCCCGGGCCGCCGCGTTTCCCGCGCGGGTCGCGAAGATATCGGTGCCGCCCGCGATCCCGATCAACTCGGACACCCAACCGATGCCGGCGATCAAAGGCTCGTTCCATTCCTCGAAATAGACCTTGGGATGATAGGCGAGGGCGCGGCCGCGCTTGCGAGCCTTGTCGAGGCGCTTCGCGATCGTCGCGGCCAGTCTCGCTGCCCGCGCGGGCACGCCGGTCAGTGCGCCCAGCGTGCGGATCATGGCGAGGATGCCGGCGATGTCGCGCTGATTGAAGGCATGGACCGCGATGCCCTTGCGCATGAGCTCGGCGACGATCTCGCTCTGGAGGTCGCAGAAGGCGAGGACGAGATCGGGTTTGAGCGCGAGTATTTTTCCGATATCGGCGGCGGTGAATGCCGACACACGCGGTTTGTCGCGACGTGCTTCGGGTGGATGCACGGCATAACCGGTGATGCCGACGATGCGATCCTGTTGCCCGAGTCGATAGAGCGTCTCGACTGTCTCAGCGGTCAGACAGACGATGCGTCGGGGCGGATAGGGGCTTCGGATCGAAGGCATGCGCCGTCGCCTCGATAGTGTTAGAACCCTCCATCTCACTTCAGCCGCGAAATGTCAAAGCGGCCATGAAAGGGACGACAATGGCCGATGCCGCGACGCGTTCGTTTATGCCACAGGATGGTCGAGCGTTCATCGTGCGGGCTTATGAAGCGGTCGGGATGCCGCGCGATGATGCCGCAAGCGTCGCGGACCTGATGCTGCAGGCCGACCTGCGGGGCACCGACACGCATGGGATCGCGCGCCTGCCGATCTATGTGCAAAGGCTCAAGACCGGCGCGATCAACAAGACGCCCAACATCCGCATCGTCGAGGAAGCGCCGGCGACCGCGCTGATCGACGGCGATAACGGCATGGGCCATCTGGTGATGAAGCGGGCGGCGGAACTCGCGGTCGAAAAAGCCAGGGTCAACGGCATCGGCTGGGTCGGTGCGCGCGCCAGCAATCACGCGGGCGCCGCCGCTCCCTATGCGATGATTCCTCTCGCGCACGACATGATCGGGCTTTATCTGGCGGTCGCCGAGGTCAATCACATGGCGCCGACCGGCGGGATCGAAGCCTTGCTCGGCACCAATCCGGTTGCCTTCGCGATCCCGACTCAGGACGAGCCGCCGATCGTCCACGACATCGCGACCACGGTCGCGTCCAACGGCCGCGTCGGCGCGGTGACTGAAAGCGGCGGCGCCTTTCCTGAAGGCTGGATGATCGATCGCGAAGGCAATCCGGTCACCGATCCGAAACGCACGCAAGGGGGCACGCTGCTGCCGATCGGCGGATACAAGGGCTATGGGTTATCCCTGGTGTTCGCGCTGATGGGCGGCGCGCTCAACGGCACGCCGGTTGGGCGCGACGCGGGAAGCCCGGCCGGCCCGCCGCGCCAGGGGCCGTCCAATACCGGCCAGGCGATCATGGCGCTCGATATCGCGCGCTTTGGTCCGCCCGAACGGTTCAAGCGTTATGTCGACCAGGTCGCGCGCGAACTGCGCCAATCGCAGCCGTTTCCCGGCGGCGAAGCGGTGCGGTATCCGGGGTTGCGCGGCCATGCGAAGACGGTGGCGGCGCAGGCGGAGGGGATCGAGTTGCGGCCGGTGACGTTGGCCGCGCTGGAGAAGCTTGCGGGTGGTCTGGGGATCGAAGGGCTGAAACTACGCTAGAGAGAACGCGAGATGGTTAAGGGGTTAGCCTTGTCGCCGCGTTCGCCTGTCCGATAAACGGCGAGATCGCATTCGCCGCCGTGCGGATGGCGCTCTGGCCTTCCTTGCTCGTCAGGAGCTGGATTTCGAGCTGCACCATGTTCGGCCCCATCGCACCCGACCAGACGATGGTGGCTGCCGACGCGATCATGCCAAGACCCAGCACCGCGGCGCCCGTTGCACCCAGTTTCAAGATGTTCTCCATGAATACTTGCGAGGAGAAGCATATGGCGTAAGGCGGTCGGACCGTTAGTCTTTCCGCATCCCAAGCGACAACTATCGTTTTGGATTTTCCCGGTTTTGCAGCGATATACGAAAGTATCGCATCAAAGCGTGCCGAGCTTCGGCATCGCCTCCGCACGGAACAGGTCGAGCGAACGCTTGGCGTCGGCATAGCTCCAATAAGCGAGAAGATAGTTAATACCCGTTGGTGTTCGATTCCCGCCGGCACGGTCGCGGGCTTGCCGGCGATTTCGGCATCGCGCCGCTGACGCTTCGCTAGGCGACGCGGTCGGCCGGGGTGGCACGCGATTCCAGACAAAGCCTGACGCGGTCGAGTAATTCGCGGGGATCGAACGGCTTGCGGATGACATCCGACGCGCCCAATTGATGTGCCATCGTCAGGAAATCGACATCGCCCATCCGGCCGCCGCCCGACATGGCGAGGATTTTCGTGCCGGGCCGTTCGCGCAGCATCTGCCGGATCGTTTCGATTCCTTCACGCTCGGGCATGATGATGTCGGTAATGACGAGATCGGGATGTTCCCGGCGAAAGCGCGCCAGACCATCGGCGCCGTCGTTGGCGGTGACGATGTCGTAATGGGCCCGTTGCAGAATCCGCGTGATCGTCGTCCGCATCATCCGCTCGTCGTCGATTACCAGGATTTTGATCACGTCGTTCATGTCCATTTTATCTTTTGTTGCAACGGTGAAAGCCGTCAGATGACGGCTTCCATGGCTTCACGGTTGCCGGTCGGTATGTCCCATGTCGGCAGGAAGATCGTGAATTCGCTGCCTTGACCCGGCGTGCTGCGCACCTCGATGCGCCCGCCATGTCCGGCGACGATACCGAGCGCTACCGAAAGACCGAGGCCGGTTCCGGAATCGACTTCCTTGGTGGTGAAAAACGGTTCGAAGATGCGGCTGATGGTCGTGTCGGTCATGCCGTGCCCCGTATCCGACACCGACAGCCGCAATTCGTCTTTCGCATCCATCTCGGCCGTGCGCACGGTCGAGAGCGTGACCGCGATTCGTCCCGACTTGTCGCATAAAGCTTGCGCGGCATTACCGATCACATTGACGAGCACTTGTTGGAGTTGGCCGGCGTCGCCGAACATGGGCGGAACGGGCTCGATCCGGTCGATCATCTCGATCGTCGCGGGCAACGAGGCATGCATCATCTGCAATACGCGCGATGTCACACCCGCGAGATCGATCACCCGCTTGTCGAGTTGCTGCTTGCGGCTGAAGGCGAGGATCTGGCGGACGAGATCGCGGGCGCGCTCGCTCGCCATCACCACCAATTCGAGGTCGTCGCGGGCGCCGCTGTCGATGGGAAGTTCTTCGATGGTCAGTTTGGACAGGGCGAGAACCGGCGCCAGGATATTGTTGAGTTCGTGCGCGATCCCACCCGCCAACGTGCCCAGTGCCTCGAGCCTCTGCGAATGAAGCAATTGCATTTCGAGATCGTGCGCGCGGCGCTCCGCCGTGCGAGTCTCCGTAACGTCCTGTACGGTACTAACGATATGTATCGGCGTGCCCGTCGAATCGGCGATAACTTCGTTCTCGCGGCGCACGATCCGCAATTCACCGTCGGGACGAATGATGCGGAATTCGATCGGCGCGGCTGAACGCTCCCGAGCAAGACTGCGCCAATGATCGTTCACGCGATCACAGTCCTCCGGATGAAGAAGGGCGATGAATTCCTCGCCCTGAGGCGGAAATTTCTTCAAATCAATCCCGAAAATCCGATAAGCCTCGTTGGACCAGATCAGCTTCTTCGTCTGCAATTCGTAATCGGAGGAACCGACGCGCGCGATTCGCTGCGCGTCGTCGAGGCGGCGTTGGCTCTTGTCGAGCGCCGCCTGGATCCGCTTCAAATCGGTAATGTCGGTCCGGAGGCCGGCGGTACCGCCGTCGCTCATTCGACGCTCCGAGACCAGAGCCCAGCGTCCGTTGCAAAGACGTTGCTCGACGGAGCCGTCGAGTTGCCGGTGCTGACGCATCCGCTCGGCGAGGAATTCCCCTTCGCAACCCTTCGCTTCGGCATATTGCCCGTTGGCTAGGCCGCCCCGCACGACGGCCTCGAAGGTGGAGCCGGCGACGATCCAGGGCGCGCTTTCGGGATACATCCGCCGAAAGGCGTCGTTGCACATGACCAATCGGTCGTCGCGATCGAAAATGACGAAGCCTTCGGAGATGCTGTCGATCGCGTCGCGCAGCAACCGGTCGGCGCGGCTGGCGCGACCCTGGGCTTCGATGAATTCGGTTTCGTTGGTGGCCGTGCCGCGATAGCCATGGAACGTGCCGTTCTCGTCGAAGATGGGCTTGCCGCTGCACGATAGATGCGCGGTGCCGCCCGCGATCAGAATTGTCGTATAGCGAAAGTTGCGAAAGCTGCGCCGCGCATCGAGATCGGCCTTGTGGGATTGCCAATGTTTTTCCTGATCGGGGTCGACACGCGCGATTTCCCAGCGCGTCTTGCCGAGGAGCGGGCTGCGCGGCGCGTTCGACAGGAATGTAAAGCGATGCTCGGCATCCGACTCCCAGATCCAATCGCCCGCGACCTCGGCGATGTCGCGGAACCGCCTCTCGCTGCGGCGCAACGCCTCCTCGGTGCGGCGGTGGGAGAGTTCGCCGGCGCGTGCCCGTTCCATTGCGCGTAGGCCTTCCGCATGCAGCGCGCGCTCCCGCGCCTTGTAAGCCGATGCGTATCGGGCGAGGCGATGATTGGCGACTAGGCACCGCCACCACGAACCGGCGACGACACCCACGCAGAGAACGATGGCCGCGAGCAAAACCAACTCGTCACCCGCGACGGCGACCATCCGCAATCGCGAAACGTCGTAAGCGCCGATGGCGAGCAACGTGGCGGTCGCGACCGATCCGCCGATAGCGACGGTGCCGGACCAACGTTCCGACCCGCGCGCTTGGCGCGATGCCGGGGGCCGCGCGGCGACGCTCATGAATCGCTGCACGAAACGAAACGTGTTTCGCGGCACGGCATAAAGACGGTCATGCATCATGGCCTCGGTTGGTCCGTCGGACTTGACGCTTGTGCGGAGCCGTTTTGACGGGCGCATTGGCGTCCGCGAAAAATAGAATGTGTTTTTAATATGGCATCGTCGCGCGGGCTCGCCGAATCAATCGTTTCAACTGAACGAATGAAACGACAGACCGCGCGCTGGCAGCGACTGCCTTACACTCTTGAGACGGAAGCTAAAAAATTGTCGCTGAGTGAGACGACATGTCGAACACCAGGATCGCGAGACAGGACGTTACGGCTATCGAGGCCGTCCACGCCGATGTGGTCGTTAATGGCGCACCCAACCGCCTGTCGATCGTTATCGTGGCGGCGGGGCAACAACGTGTGATCGTGCGGATGGATTCCGGCACCTTGACGCGGCTTCATTCACGCATCGGAAGCGTTCTGTCGCCACGGCGGCTTTATTCGGTGTTGCCCCGGTAGTCGGCACGGCGGCGGACAGCGCTCTGAGCGCGTCCCGGACCACGGCGTTGTTCCATAAAACCCGGTCGAACCGCATTACCGTGGGCGCGTGCGCGGCGGTCGCGACGATCGTCGTTGCGCCGGCAATCATGATGAGGGCTGTCACGGTCGCGCCCATGGTACCCAGACGCAAAGAAGTTCTCCGCCGTTGCTTCGGCAGTTCCCGTTATATCCGATTGCCAAAAAGTGCCGACGATTCTCTTTCATCGATGTTGGGGAAATCGTTTCGGATTTTTCATGCTTTTGAAGGATGCGCCGCGGAACGGCTTGGCGAAATATCGCTATTCGCACGCATTTGATTCGTTCGTTCGGTTAGGCGCCGCACGGTTACGATAAAATTAGGGTTACGCAAGCAGCAGCACATCTTCGTAATCCCGTATTTGGCACCCCACGGCCACGTCATGGCGAAAATGGATAGCCACGAAATCATCAGGGATGATGCGATCGCTTTGATTTTCGAAGCGGCGCTCGATCCCAGCGTGCGCCGCCGTGCGTTGAGTGTCGTCGCGGAATCGCTCGATGCCGCCGCCGCGGTTCATCTCGTATGGGACAAAACGACCGAGCGCGTGCTCTCTTGCGAAACAGCCGGGATGCTCAAGCCCGAGTTCGCGACGCTCTATCGCGAGCATTACGGCCTGATCGATCCGCGGCGAAAATTTCTCGAGGGCGCTCGGGTCGAGGGCGTCTTCGTTTCGCACTATGATTTCGATCCGTCCGACTTCAAGGCGACGGCGTTTCAGACCGAGTTTCTCGCGCCGCAGGGCGTGGTGCACACGCTGGCGGCAAATCTGTCGGAGATCGACGGCGAATATGTCCAAATCTACGTGGAACGCAGCGCGGGGCAGCCGCGGTTTTCCGCCGGGGACATCATGGAATTCCGCCGTTTGGTGCGCCACATGGCAAGCGCCGAGCGGCTGTCGCTGCGGATCAAAACGCAGATGGCGAATCAGGTGATGCCCAAGCTCGTTCTCGACAATTTGTCGGTCGGCACGATCGTGACCGACGATGTCGGCCGGGTGGAATTCGCCAATGCCGCCGCCGAGGAGATGCTTCGCGTGGGCGATGGGCTGCAGCGACGCGAGCAGCGACTGCAGGCGGGGCGGGCGTTCGAGACCAATGGTCTCATGGCACATCTGCGCGATGCGGCGGAGGTCCAGGGCGCCTCGGGGCGGGACGGCGGCGCCTTGCTGGTGGCGCGGCCGTCGGGCAAGCGGCCTTATGCGGTGACGGTGATGCCGCTCTGTTCGCCGTCATCGTCGCTCGCGACGAAGTCGAGTGGCCGGGCGCTGCTTTTTGTCGCCGATCTCGATCACCGGAACGAGGATTTGACCGCGCGGCTCATGCAGCTCTTCGGCCTTTCGCGCGCCGAGGCGCGGGTCGCCGCCGGGATCGTCGAAGGTCGGCGGCTTCACGAGATCGCGCAGGAATCGGGCGTGCGAATGCCGACGGTGCGCAGTCAGCTCCGGGCGGTGCTGAGAAAGATCGGGGCAACGCGTCAGGCGGACATGGTTCGGATCGTGCTGGCGTTGCCGCCGTTGGCGCGGCGTGGCGGCGCGCAAAAGACCTAACGGTCGGCGAGCGTCCCGATTTTGCCGACCAACGTATCGAGGCCGAAAAGATCGTCGGTGACATAGTAGTGCTCGGCGGCGGACGCCGCCGCGGCGACGGTATGGGACAGGATTGCCTGCGCGTTCCGTTGCGGATCGGGCGCCAGCAACGTTTCGTCGAGCGCGCCGGTCAGTTCGGCCGCGACCTCGTTCAACACTTTCGCGGCAAGGCGCCAGGCGTCCTGATCGACCTTATCGATGGCGAAGGCGGTTTGCGTCGAGTCGATCCCGCGTTCGCGCAACCGCGACGCGATGACACGCGAGAAATGACGAACCAGCGACCGCTTCACGCCGTCGCCGATCGCGATTTCCAGATAACAATCCGAACAGTCGATGTTGCTCATGCCGCCCTTGCGGCAGGACGCGTACGATCACTTCGTCGCGCCGTGCCTGGCGGAAAATCTAGCGGTGGATTGCTTAATGAACGCTTTAGCGATGGACTAGTGCGGCATTGCGAGACCAGGGGGCAATTCGGTCGAAACGATACGGTGGATTTGGGCCCGGATATGCGCGTCGCCGATATCGTTGGTGGATTCGACCGCGCTGGACACCGAGCGCGCGAGGTCGACGACCATCAGGCGGCCGTCATTTAATTTTGCATCCACTGCGATGATGCCGTCATACCCCATATGGAGGATTTCACGCCGCAGGGTCCAGGCGCCGGCAATGGTGGTGACGTCGTCGCCGGAGTCGGTGCCGTATTTGTCGATCAGCATCCGCACCTGTTTCGAATTCAGGATGAGCGGCACTTCGAGGGTGACATCCTGCCAACCGCTATCGGCCGGGTTCTCTTCGGTGTCGGGGCGGAAGTAATAAACGCCGACGCCAAGATACGGTGGGATATCCAGTAAACGCTTGGCCATCATCCGAAACATGATGCTTTACCCTCTTTCAAAAGGGGACGTTGGCTGCTCGCAGTCATCCATATGGATGAGTACTGCTCGCGATCGTTGCCCCTTGCCCCGGCCCCGCGTCGAATACGTGTGACATCGACGAGCCATCTACAATGCATCGCATTCCAATCGAAGAATGCGACCAAAAAGTGGCGGCGAGATTAGGGCAGGATTAACATTGCTGGTGGTTTTTGCTGTCTTTTCGTTAACTGCGCCGCGTTCCCCGAAGCCGACGCATCAGAGCGCGTCGAGCTTCGGCTTTACCTCCGCGCTGAACAGATCGAGCGAACGCCTGGCATCGGCGTAGCTCAACGTGCCGAAGAACATGTAGGCGAGCAGATAATTGACGCCCATCTCTTCGGTCTGACGTTCGATCTCCGCCAGCACGGTCGCGGGCTTGCCGGCGATCACCATGCCGTTGCCGACGCATTCCTCGTAGGTCGTGCCGCGTCGCACGTTGAGGCGCGTGGTCAGATCGCTGCCGCCGACGGCTGCCGCGGCTTTCCGGAGATGATTGAGGCTCTCGAGGTGATACTCGAAAGCGGGCTTGGCGATGTGATGAGCCTCGGCATCGGTTTCCGCGACCACGATATGGCGCAACGGACCGATCGCGGCGCCGCCCTTGAACTCCGGTTTCGGCATCGCCGCGCTGCCGCGTTTGGCGAATGCCTCCTTGAACGCGACGACATTCGCCTTGGCGGCCGCAGTCGGGCCGTTGACGGTGAAGTGCATGCCCTGCTCGCCGGCCCAGGTCGAACCGACCTCGTTCGACGAGCCGTACCAGAACGGCGGATGCGGGGTTTGATAGGGCCGCATCGGCATCGGCACGTCGGTGTAGTTGAAGTATTTCCCTTGATGGCTGAACCGGTCGTGCGTCAGTCCGGCCTCCAGGCACGCGAACGCCTCCGTGAAGATTTCGCGGGACTCGTCGTGGTCGACCTTGTGGAAATTGAGCTCGTAGGGCGAGACACCGCGTCCGACGCCGACTTCGAGCCGGCCTCGGCTCAAATGATCGACCATGCAGATTTCCTCGATCAGACGGAGCGGCGAATACAGCGGCAGCAGATAGACCAGCGGCCCGAAATGAATCTGCTTGGTAAGACGCGCGATCACGCCGAGATAAATGCTCGGAGCCGGCACCATATTGAGCGGCGTGCAATGATGCTCGGCGACATGCGCGCAATAGAAGCCGGCTTCGTCAGCGGCGACGATGAATTTCAGGCGTTCGTCGTAGATGGTGGCAAGCGGGCGGTCCGAACGCTCGACGTGATCGAATAGGCCGACTTTCATGCTTCCTCGCGGGGGCTGGCGATATACCCCGCGATCTTAGACCGAAGCGAAGTCGCAGAGAAGATCACGGACGTGAAGCCGGGGATGAACCGCCATGTTCCATCCGCAATCAGGAGCGACCACGGCGGCGTGGAAGTCGGGAGCCGGCTCGAACGAACGGATGCACCAGCCGTCGCATCCCTGGAGCAAGGCGGCCGGCTGGCGCGGGTCGACCGAGACATCGAAACTGTCGAGCGGCAACGAAAGACCAAGCCCGCGCGCTTTGATATAGGCTTCCTTGCGGGTCCAACAATCGAAGAACGCGCGTGCCTGAAGATCCTCGGGCAACCCGCGCAGGGCGGTGACTTCGCGCCCGGAGAAGAGCTGCTCCGCGATGGTTTCTTCGGCAAAACTCGCATCGCGCCATTCGATATCGCAGCCGACAGCATGGTCGGAGCCGATCGCGATCAGAGCATGCCCGTGCGAATGGGAGATATTGAATTCCGGGCCGCCGTCGAGCGACGGTTTGCCTTGGGCGTTGAAGGCGAACCGCAGCGCGGCGGGCGAGCTACCGCAAGGGGCGACCAGCAGCGTGCGCAGGACCGCGTGGCGGACGACGTAGCGGCGGCGGTCGCGGGCGAAACGAAACCGCGCCGCGCGGGCCCGCTCGTCCGGTTCCAGGATCGCTTCGATCCGCTCGGGATCGAGGTCGGCCGCATCGAGGTCGATGCAATGGACATGAATGGTGGATGCCATGGCTTCAGCCCGCGGCGCGGCGCGGCGCCTGGCCGCGATTTTGCATTTGCGCGCGGCGCAGGCAGGCGCTCATGCGGGCGGCGAGTTCGCCGACATAGGGCTCTTCCAGCATCGTGCTGTGGGTGCCGTCGATCTCGAAGGAAGCGAAGGCGCCGCGCACCACTTCGCGCCAACCGGGACGATAGTCGAGCGCATCGGGACGGTCGGCGGGCTGGAACAAGGCGACGTCGCCGCCATAAGGTTTCGGCTGATAGCGGATGCCGGCGTGGTCGAGAATCTTGTTGAGCGCGATGGCCTCGCCGGTCGTCGGCGGCACGCGGAAGAATTCGGCGACGCGGTCGCCGACGGTCGCGAATTTGTCGGCGATGAAGCGCCACCGTGCGCGACCTTTAAGGCGCAGCAGGGTCTTGCCGTGATGTTTCAGCTTGCTCCACCGCCGCCGGCGATCGCCCATGCGGACGTAATGCACCGGGTTGGTGGCGTGAACGAGCGCGAGCAAACCAACCTCTTCGCCTTCTCGCGTCAGTTGCTGAGCGACCTCATAGCCAAGGATGCCCGCCGTGCACCAGCCGCCGAGATAATAGGGACCGCGCGGCTGGGCCTCGCGGATCGCGCGCACGAAATAGGCGGCGATATCGGCGAAGGTGGAATCAAGGGAGAGTTCGCGCTGCTCGTCGAGATCGAGCGCGATGCCGAAGAACGGCTGGTCCTGGCCCATCGCTTCGGCGAGCGGCCTGACGGTCGGCCCGCCGAAGAGCCAGTAGATCGGCGGACGATTGCCGTTCGGCTGGATATTGATGAGGCGCGGGGGGCGCGTCGCGGCGGGTTCGCCCAAGAGGGCTGCCATCCGCATCAGCGTCGGGGCATTGAACACGGCGGCCATCGGAAGCCGGTGGCTGAACTCGGCTTCGATCCGGGCCAGAAGCTTCGTGATCAGCAGCGAGTGCCCGCCGAGATCGTGGAAATTGTCGTGCTGGCCGACCGAGGCGACGCCGAGCACGTCCTTCCAGATTTTGGCGAGCCTGATTTCGTGCTCGCTTTCGGGTGTCGCACCGATGCTGGGCTCGATCTGTACTTCCGCGTGGGGCAACGCGTTGCGATCCACCTTGCGGTTGGGGGTCATCGGCAACGCATCGAGCCGGACATAGCGCGACGGAATCATGTAATCGGGAAGCGTTTGGCGCAGGAAGCGGCGAAGCTCGGCCGCGCCGGGCGGTGGGCTTTCGCGCGCGACGATATAGGCGGCAAGACTGAATTCGCCCGAAGCGTCGGGGCGCGCCTTGATCGCGGCGGCCGCGATCTTCGGATGGAGCGCGAGGGCAGCCTCGATCTCTTCGGTCGCGACGCGAAACCCGCGGATTTTGACCTGGTTGTCATTGCGCCCCAGGCATTCGATCGCGCCGTCGGCGCGATACCGCGCGAGATCGCCGGTGCGATAGAGAAGTTGACCGGGGGCCACGTCGCATTCGATGAAACGCTCGGCGGTCAGATCCGGCCGGTTGCGATACCCGCGCGCGAGTCCGCTGCCGCCGATGAAGAGTTCGCCGGGCACGCCGGGCGGCACCGGATTGCCGTTGCCGTCGAGAATGAAAATCGTGGTATTGGCGATCGGCTGTCCGATCGGCACCGGCGTGGTGCCGGCTTCAACCTTCGCTGCCGTCGACCAGATCGTCGTCTCGGTCGGACCATAGACATTCCACAGTGCCGCGCAGCGCGAGAGCAACCGATCGGCCAACTCGCGCGGCAATGCTTCGCCGCCGCAGAGGATGGTCATGCCGGCGCTATCGGTCCAACCGGCATCGAGCAAGCCGCGCCAGGTGGCGGGGGTTGCCTGCATCATCGTCGGATGCGCGGCATTCATCTGCGCCAGCAGCCGAACGGGATCGCCGGCGGTTTCGCTGGTGGCGAGAATGACGCGACCACCGCTGACCAGCGGCAGGAAAAGCTCGAGACCCGCGATATCGAAAGAGAGCGTGGTGACGGCGAGCAGGGAATCGCTCGCGCCAAAGCCCGGACGCTCGCGCATCGCGGCCAGGAGATTGACCAGCGCGCGATGGGTGATTTCGACGCCCTTGGGCTTGCCCGTCGAACCCGAGGTGTACAGCACATAGGCCAGATTGTCGGGTCCGGCGTTGGATTGAAAGGCAACCGCATCGATGTCGGTGACATCGTCGCAGAAGATCAGTCGCGCTGAATTCTTCGGCAGCATGGCGGCGATCGATTGCCGCGTCAGCAGGATCGCCGGTTTGGCGTCGTCGAGGATGAGCGCCAAGCGATGGGGTGGCAGAGCCGGATCAAGAGGGAGATAGGCACCGCCGGCCTTGAAGATGGCGAGAAGGCTCGACACCATCGCAAGCGAACGATCGACGGCGATCGCGACGAGCGTCTCGGGACCGACGCCCTCGAACCGCAACCGCGCGGCCAGCTTCGAGGCGTGCTCATCGAGCTCGCGATAGGTCCAGGCATCGCCGCCGCATTCGATCGCGACGTCGTCCGGCGTCTCGCGTGCTTGCGCCTCGAACCATTCGTGGAGTGTGGTCGCGGGCACGTCGCGTTGCGTCGCGTTCCAATCGACGAGCAACGTCTGACGCTCGGCATCGGTCAGCAATGTCAGTTGCGCGAGCGTGGTGTCGGGATGGGACGCGGCGTCGTCGAGCAGCGTGCGCCAATGGCCGATCATCGCGCGGATAGTGCCGACGTCGAAAAGATCGGTGTTGTAAAGGAAGCGGCCGATCATGCCGTCGGGCCGGTCTTCGAGTTCGAGATAGAGATCGAATTTCGAACCGCCGGCGGTCACGTCCATTTGCGTCAGATCCCAGCCGCCGCCGAATTGCGGTGCCGGAGGCTGGATCGAAAACAGGACCTGGAACAGCGGGTGCCGGCTCGGATCGCCTTTGACATTTGCCTCGCGCACGATGCGGTCGAACGGCACTTCGCTCGCGCCCAAAGCGCCCAATACTGTTTCGCGGGTCTGATGGAGGAAATCGCGAAACCGCGTTGTGCCTTGCGGCTTCGTGCGCAGCGGCATCGAAGTGAGGAAATAGCCGGGCATGTTCTTGAGTTCGGGCCGCCGCCGCGTATCCGTGACGCCACCGACGATGATGTCGTCCTGGCCGCTATAGCGATGGAGCAGCACGTTGAAGCCGGCGAGCAGCGTCATATAGGGCGTGACGCCCTCGCTGCGGCTCAGTGACTTGATCTTGGCGTCGAGTTCGGGCCCCAGCGCGAACAGTTCCATCGCGCCGCGATAGCTGATCTCGGCCGGCCGCGGCCGATCGGTGGGAAGCTGCAGCGCGGGCAGATCGCCCGCGAGAGTCTTGCGCCAGTAATCGGCTTGGGAATCGAGAGCACCGCTGTCGATCCGCCGCCGGCGCCAGATCGCATAATCGCCGTATTGCAGGGCGGGAACCGGAAGGCGCGGCTGCGTGCCGGCTTCGAAGGCGGCATAGATCGCCGCGAGTTCCGGCACCAGCACGTCGTAGAGCGATACGCCGTCGAAGATGGCGTGATGAAGCGTCAAAAAGAGGCGGTGGTCATCCTCGGCGAGCTTCACCGTCAGAATGCGGAACAGCGGCGCCTTGGCGAGGTCGAGCGGCAGACGCGCATCCGCCGCCGCCAGT
Organism: uncultured Rhodospirillales bacterium; assembly: GCA_903828515.1. Lineage (GTDB taxonomy): Bacteria > Pseudomonadota > Alphaproteobacteria > ATCC43930 > CGMCC-115725 > CAIKMD01. The sequence goes on from CAIKMD010000007.1 coordinate 795,373, forward strand.
CGCAAGGCCTCCTGCTCGCGCTGCTCGACGGGCAGATCGGTCAAATCGGTCACCGGCAGGGCGACATGGAGGTCGTCGCGAACCACCTGCACGACCTCGCCGCCGATCTCGGCGAATTCGCTGCGCCAGACTTCGTGCCGGGCAAGGAACGTGTTGAAGCTGCGCTCCATCAGTTCCCGGTCGAAACGGCCTTTGCGATGGATCGTGACGGGTTCGTTATAGATCGGCTGGGCGGGCGACATCGCCGCGTGAATGCGAACGTTGGTCTGTTCGGGCGACATCGGCGCGGCTGTGCCTTGCGGCCGGGGTACGACACGATCGGTGTCCGGGCTTGCCTGTCGGCCCGCGAGTTTCTTCTGCAGCAGGGCACGCTTGGCGTCCGATAGCTCCACCTTGGTGCTCATCGCGGATCGCCGTTTACGCCGCGCGGAACGAAACGTGCAGCGCCTTCAAGCCGCGCAGTCCGAGGTTTTCGCGCCAGACCAGTTTCTGAGCGTCGAGCGACAAATCGGGCAACCGGCGCAGCAAGGTCGCGAAGGCGATCTGTCCTTCCATGCGGGCGAGCGGCGCGCCGAAGCAGAAATGCGCGGCCCAGCCGAAAGCGAGATGGCGGTTGTCCTTGCGTGTGAGGTCGAGCGTGTCGGGATCGGCAAAACGCGCCGGGTCGCGATTTCCCGCCGCCATCACCGCCATGACGGCGCTGCCCTTGCGGATCGCCTTGCCGCCGAGTTCGCCGTCTTCCGGCGCGATGCGCGCGGTGTGCTGGCTCGGGCTTTCGTAGCGCAGCAATTCTTCGACCGCCGGTTCGATGATCGAGGGATCGTCGCGAAGCTGGGCCAATGCCGCCGGATTGCGCAGCAGCGTCAGCAGGCCATTGCCGATCAGGTTGGTCGTGGTTTCCTGGCCGCCGACCATGGTGACGATGGTGTTGGCGATGATCTCTTCTTCGCTGAGGCGCTGGCCGTCGACTTCGGCGGTCATCAGCGATTGGATCAGGCCTTCGCGCGGCAGGCGTTCCTGTTCGCGGATCGCGGCCTGGAAATAGGCCGTCATCTCTTCGACGCTTTGCAGAACGCGCGCGGCCCGATCCGGGTTATGCTGGAAATTGCCGAGCATTTCGGCGAAATCGGCGGACCAGGATTTGAGCATCTCGTGGTCTTCGGTCGGCACGCCGAGCATACCGGCGGTGACGATCGCGGGCAGCGGTGCCGCGAAATCAGCGATCATCTCCATCCGGCCGCTTTGCGCGACGCGGTCGAGCAGGCGTTCGGTGATGTCCTGGATATGCGCGCGCATGCCTTCGATGCGGCGCGGCGTGAACGCGGTGGAACAGAGTTTCCGGAGCCGCGTGTGGGCCGGCGCATCCATGAACAACATCTGCTTGGTCATGACCTGCGCGATCGGCGCGAGCGCGCCGATGCCGAGCGCCTGGATCTGCTCGGGTTTCGGCGTGCGGTCGGCAGAGAATTTATGCAGCACCGTGATGCAGTCGGCATAGCCGGTCACCACCCAGGCATGGAGGAACGGATCCCAATGCACCGGATCGGTTTCGCGCAAGCTGCGGTAAAGCGGATAGGGGTCGGCCAGCACCGCCGGGTCCATGAGCCGATAGAGGCTCAGACGCGGATCGGGCCGGGACGACGATGCGGACAATGTGTCGGGTGCCACGACGGCTTCTCCGCGTGGGTTACTTGTCGAGCAGGTTTTGCGCTTCTTCGTCGCTCATCGCCGCGATCTCGGCGACGAGCAGGTCCTCGATGGTCGCGGCGAGGTTGGCGACCGTCTGGGCCTCGAAGAGGTGCCACAGCGTGAGTTCGACACCGAACGCCTCGCGGGCGCGGATCACGACTTGCGTGCCGAGCAGCGAATGACCGCCGACCAGGAAGAAATTGTCGTCGGCGCCGACCTGGGGCACGCCGAGAACCTCGGCGACGATCTGGACCAGCCGTTCCTCGGTCGATGTCGTCGGCGCGCGAAAATGTGCCTGATCGAGCGTGTTGGAACCCGTCGGTTCGGGTAGGGCGGCTTTATCGAGCTTGCCGTTGCTGTTGAGCGGCAGGGCATCGAGGCCGACGAAGGATGCCGGGATCATGTAATCGGGCAGGGTGGCGCCGAGGAAGTCGCGCAGTTCTTCCGATGTCGGCTTGAGGTCTTCCGCGGCGACGACATAGGCGACGAGTTGCTTGTCGCCGAACGGCGAGACGCGCGCGATCACCGCACAGGAGCCGACGAGTTCGTGCTGATCCAGCGCCGCGGCGATGCCGTCGGGTTCGACGCGATAGCCGCGGATTTTTTCCTGGTTGTCGATGCGGCCGCGGAAGGCGATCTCGCCGCTCGGCAACAGGCAGCCGAGATCGCCGGTGCGATAGAGACGCGCGCCGGGCTCTTTGCTGAACGGGTCGGGGAGGAAGCGTTCGGCCGTCAGGTCGGGCCGGCCGCGATAGCCGAGACCGACGCTCGCGCCGCCGATATGAATTTCACCGGGCCAACCGGCGGCGACCGGCTTGCCGTGCTCGTCGAGCAGATGGATTTGCGTGTTCGCGATCGGCTTGCCGATCGACGGCATCTCGCCGGGCTCGGCATGGGTCGGCACCGCGCCCGAAGTCGCGACCACGGTGCATTCGGTCGGGCCATAATTGTTGACGACGGCGAAGGGCAGGCCGGGCCGGGCGAAAGCGTGGAGCGTGTCGGCGCCGGTCAGCAGGTGGCGCAGGGCGGTATCCGCCGGCCATTGCATCGCGAGCATCGGTTCCGCCAACGCGGTCGGCAGGAAGGCCACCGTGATCTTCTGGGCGACCAGCCAGTCGCGCAATTGCCGGACCGAAGTTCGCACGAACTCCGGGGCGAGGGTCACACGCGCGCCGGCGGCCAGCGTTGGCCAGATTTCCCAGATCGAGGCATCGAAGCCCAGGCCTGCGAGATGGCTGGCGTTGTCGTCGGCGGTGACGGCAAAGGCGTCGTGATGCCAGGCGATCAGATTGATCAGGTTTCCGTGGCCGATCGCGACGCCCTTGGGTTCGCCGGTCGAGCCGGAGGTATAGATGACATAAGCCAAGTCGGTCGCGCTCGCGGGCACCATGGTCTCGCGTTCGCCGAACCGGCCGAAGGATTTCATGTCGGAATCGAGCGGCACGGCAATCCGGTCGGCGTTGGCGAGACGCTGAACGCTCTCGTTGGGGCCGACGACGACCGTGGCGCGCGCGTCGTCGAGCAACGCGCGCTGGCGCTCGATTGGCCAACTCGGATCGAGCGGCAGGAAAGCGCCGCCCGCGCGCCACACGGCAAGCGATGCGACGATGCGTTCGATCGAACGGTCGGCAGCGATGCCGACTACGACATCCTTATCGACGCCGACGGATTGCAGAAGTCCGGCAACCGCGTTGGCGCGCTCGTCCAGATCGGCATAGGTCAGCGACTGCGTGCCGGCTTGAATGGCGACGGCCGTCGGTGTCTGCCGGGCAAGTTGGTTGAGTCGCCACGCGATGCCGTGCTGGGCCTGCGTTCTGCTGGCTGGCGCACCGTCGGCGGCGTTCTCGGGTTTGTTCTGGTTCCACATTGCTCGTCAAGGAAGCCAGAGACAGATTAGATTTCCGTTACCCCATGATATTTAATCGTAATCCCCGTTCTCCGCGCATCATGGCTAATTTTTCTTTAGATCGATCGCAAGTCGCGCATCTCCGCGCGCTTTTATCCTCAATTTCCGTTTACCCTAATTTCCGTTTACCATGAGTCGACGCGACGACGTCGCGATGTCGGGAGGAAAGCGTGGAGTTCGGGGTTTTCGACCATCTCGATCGCAACGGGTTGCCCTTGCGCGATTTCTACGAACAGCGCCTGCAATTCGCCGAGGCCTACGACCGCGGTGGGTTTTATTGCTACCACATGGCCGAGCATCACTGCACGCCGCTGGGCGTGGCATCAGCCCCCAGCGTCTTCATGGCGGCGCTCGTCCAGCGGACCAAGCAGTTGCGTTTCGGGCCGCTGGTCTACACCCTCACGGTGCACCACCCGCTCAACCTGATCGAAGAAATCTGCATGCTCGATCAGATGAGCGGCGGGCGGTTCCAATTGGGGGTCGGGCGCGGCGTGTCACCGATCGAGACCGGCTATTTCGGTGTCGCCAACGACACCAAGGCGGCGCTCTACGACGAGACGCTGGCCGCGCTGCTCAAGGGCCTCGCCGGCAAGACGCTCGATTTCGAAGGAAAATTTTTCTCCTTCAAGAACGTTCCGATGGAACTGGAGCCGTTTCAGAAGCCCTACCCACCGTTGTGGTTCGGCATCACCACGCCGGACAGCGCCGAACGCTCGGGCGGCGCCGGCCATAATTTCGTGACGCTGGGCGACACGGGCGAGGTCCGGGTTTTGACCGACCGCTATCGCACGGGCTGGGCCACGTCGGGCCGACCCGGACCGATGCCGAAAATGGGCATGGGGCGCTTCGTGATCGTCGCGGATACCGACGACGAGGCGTTGACCATCGCGCGCCGCACCTATCCGAAGTGGCATGCCAATTTCAATTACCTTTTCCGTCTGCATGGAAAGTCGCCGCTCTTCGGCGAGCGGCCGCCCGATTTCGACCAGACCCGCGACGGCGGTCGCGGCGTCGCGGGCTCGCCCGAGACGGTGGCGCGAACGCTCAAGGCGCAGATCGCGGATGCGGGCGTCAATTACTTCATCGGGCAATTCGCGTTCGGCGATCTCACCTCGCCGGAAGTGTTGCGCTCGATCGATCTGTTCACACACCGGGTGATGCCGGCGCTTAGAGACTGAAGGAACCCATGGCAAAGCAAAATCGGCCGCATACGATCGACGTTCACGCACATTATTATTCGCAGTCCTATCTCGATCTCATTGCCGAGGAAGGTCCGCGGTTCGGCGCGACCTACAAGATGACGCCGGAGGGCTTCTTCTTCGACACGCGCGGCGGCTCGGGTGCCAAGATGCCGATGAAATTCATCGACCTCAAACAGCGCTTCGCCGATATGGATAAGGCCAAGGTCGACGTCCATGTTCTGTCGCTGAGCCAGCCGATGGTGTCCTGGGGCGACGCCGATCTCGCCCATCGCCTGTCGCGGGCCTGGAACGATGCGGCGAGCGCCGCGCATCTCATGCACCCCGACCGGCTGCTCGCATTCATGGCGCTGCCCATGCTGGATCGCGACCGCGCGCTCGACGAACTCAATCGCGCGGCGAAACTGCCCGGCATGCGCGGGGTCTACCTCGGGACCAATATCGACGGACACGATCTCGACGATCCGCTGTTCGATCCGATCTATGCGCGGATCGAAAAGCTCGACCTGCCGATCTTTCTGCATCCGATCCAACCGACCGGCGGCAAGCGGCTCGATTTTTTCCTCATGCACAATGCGCTGGGCTTCACCTTCGATACCGCGATCGCGGCGTGCCATCTGATCTTCGGCGGTGTGCTCGACCGTTACCCGAAGCTCAAGGTGAATCTGCCACATGCCGGCGGCGTGTTGCCGATTTTGATCGGCCGCATCGATCACGCCTATCGCATCACGGGTGCCGCGAAGAAAATCGCGCACAAGCCGAGCGCCTATCTGAAGCGCTTCTCTTACGACACCATCACCCATTCGGCGCCGATCCTCGATTGGGTGATCTCGCAAGTGGGCATCAGCCGCGTGATGCTCGGCAGCGATTACTGTTTCCCGATGGGCACCGACAAACCGGTTCAGATCGTCGACAAACTCGACATCACGGCGCGCGACCGCGCTCTGATCCTGGGCGGCACCGCGGCGAAGCTCCTGAAATTCTGACGCCTCTTGATCGCGGTCGCGCGCGGACGGATGATGGCGGCTATTCGCTCAAGGGAGGATTTGCGGTGGTTCAGATGGTGACGGTCGACGGGCGCGAGATCGATCTCGACAAGTTTCGCTTGCGGAATTTCGTCAACAGGCTCAACGAGCTCGGCGAGCTGGAAGTCCATGACGAGCCCGTCGCGCTGGCCGATCTGAGCCATGCGATCGAGGCGAATCCCAAAGCCAAGCTCTTCAAGAACGCCGGACCCGAGGGTTACGAAATTGCCGCCGCGACAGCGGGTAGCCGTAAGCGCCTGGCCGCCGCGTTCGGCGTCGATCCGTCGCAGGTCATCACCGAATATGCGCGACGCATGGAAAATCCCCAGCCGGTGGTCGAGATTCCGTCGGCCCAGGCGCCGGTGCATCAGGTGGTCAAGAAAGGCGACGAGATCGACCTGACCAAGCTGCCGTTCCATCCGCAGCACGAATTCGACGGCGGGACCTATATCTCCTCGGGCATCGATTACTGCGTCGATCCGGCGACCGGCCGGGCCAATATCGGATGCCGCCGCCTGATGCTGCGCTCGAAGAATACGATGCGCTCGAACCTCACGGCGAATTCCGATCTCAAGAAAATCTACAAGGCCTGTGTCGAGCGGAAGGAAAAGCTTCCCCTGAGCTTCGTCGTCGGCTCGCACCCGCTCGATTTCATGGCGGCAACGCAACGCCGGCCGGGTAATGAGAACGAATTGGTTGCCACCTTGCGTGGCGAGCCGGTGCCGATGGTACGCGGCCTGACCAACAACATCCTCGTGCCGGCCGATGCCGAGATGGTGCTGGAAGGATATTTCGACGAACTCGGTTATCGCGAGATGGAAGGGCCTTACGGTGAGATGTGGGGCTATTACGGGCCGATGCATATCGACCCGGTGTTCACCGTCACCGCGATCACCATGCGCAAGGACGCACTCTTTCAGACCGTGTTGCATTCCAGCCATGTTCTGGCGCGCGGCGACAGCCCGAACATGAGCTCGCTCGGCGTCGAGATGGCGATCTGGCGTCACCTGCGCAAAGCCGGAATCGAGCCCGCTGCCGTCGCGATGTCGCCCGGATTGCGGCTGCATGGCCGTGTGGCGCTGAAGCGCGGCAAGCCCGGCGAGGCCCGCGAGGTGATCAAAATCCTCCACAAGGAAACACCGCTGAAGCACGTCACCGTGGTCGACGACGATGTCGATCCGACGCAAGGCGACGCGGTGGAATGGGCGATGTGCACGCGCTTCCGTGCCGACAAGGACCTCATCAGCCAGGGCGGTTTCGAGGGTGCCTATATGGACCCGACCAATTTCGAGAATGAAGGCGGCACGACGAAACTCGGTTTCGACGCGACGGCGCCCTATGGGCACGAACACCAGGTCGATTACTGGCGTCCGCACGCGCCGCACCTGACCGGCACGCCGCGCTACCAGACCGTGCGTCAGGCGCTCGAGGCCGGGCCCTTGTTCTTCACCCAGTTGATGGATGCCGTCGGCAGCCGCGACGGGCGCGAAATCTCGATGGCGCTCTACGCCTTGCGCGAGGAAGGCGTTCTCGACCGGCTTCCCAACGGCGAATGGACGTTGGGCAAGACCGGCACCGCCGAAGGCAAATCGGCGCACTGACGCGCCTCAAGAGGATCGCCATCCCATGTTGATCGTCGACGCGCATGTCCATCTTTGGGGCAGCGGCAAACCCAATACCGCTCATCGTCAGATTCCGGTGCAAACGGGAGAGGCGCTGATCGAGGAGATGGATGCGATCGGCGTCGATGCGGCGGTGATCCAGCCGCCGTCCTGGGACCCGACGGGTAACGAGTTCGCCTCGGCTGCCGCGGCGAAGCACCCGAAGCGTTTTGCCATCCTCGGCTCGTTCCCGCTCGACAAGCCCGAAAGCCGCTTGCTCGTCGATACCTGGAAACAGCGGCCGGGCATGAAAGGCCTGCGCTTCACCTTCGCGCAACCCGGTCAGGACACGTGGCCGACCGACGGCACGATGGATTGGTTGTGGCCGGCGGCGGAGCGGGCGGGATTGCCGGTCGCGCTGGCGGCGGCGAATTTTCTCCCGACGGTTGGCACGATCGCGGCGCGCTATCCGGGTCTGCGTTTGACCATCGATCATCTCGGCATGCCGGTGCGCACGACCGACGATGCGGGTTTCGTCAATCTGCCCATGCTGCTCGATCTCGCCAAATACCCGAACGTCGCGGTCAAGACGACGGCGGTGCCGAGCAATTCGACGGCGCCCTATCCCTATCGCAACATCCACAAATACCTGCGCCAGATTTACGACTCGTTCGGTCCGGAACGCATGTTCTGGGGCAGCGACATCACGCGGCTCAACGCGACGTGGAAACAATGCCTCACGCTCTTCACGGAAGAGTTCGATTGGCTGACGCCGGCGGATAAAGAACTCATCATGGGTCGCGCGCTCTGCCGCTGGATCGACTGGAATCTGTAGTGGCGGCGGTCCAGAACGTCCTGGTGGTCGGTGGCGGCATTGCCGGCATGACCCTGGCGACGGCTTTGAAACGCGGTGGCATCAACGCCGAAATCGTCGAGATCACGTCCGCCTGGTCGGTGCTCGGCATCGGCATTTCGGTTCAAGGCCCGACCCTGCGCGCGTTGAGAACGATCGGGGTGCTCGACCGCTGTGTCGCCGAGGGGTTCGGCTATTCGAGTCTCGTCGCCTGTGATGTGAACGGCAACGTCACCGGCACGGTGACCTTGCCCAGCCTCTTGGGTGAGGGCTATCCCGAATGCATCGGCATCATGCGTCCGGCATTACAGGATATTTTGCGCGAGGCGATGATCGCGGCAAAGGTTCCGGTGCGCCTGGGCGTGACCGTGACGACGATTGATGATCGCGGCGACGGCGTCGATGTCGCTTTCACCGACGGCACGCGAGGGCGTTACGACCTGGTCGTCGGCGCCGACGGCGTGAATTCGAAAATTCGCGAGATGATCTTCGGCACCGGTATCAAGCCCGAGGATACCGGTCAGGCCGTGTGGCGCGCGATGGTGCCGCGTCAAGAAACCATTCGCGCCCGGCATATGTTTTACGGGCCGCGTAACAAGGCCGGGTTCAATCCGATCTCCGAAACCGAAATGTATGTCTTTCTGATTCAGCCGATCAAGGGCAACGGCCGCATCGCCGATTCCGATCTCGTCGGCGTGATGCGCGAACAATTGGCCGATTACGGCGGCCCGGTCGCGGTGGCGCGCGAGCAGATTCATGATCCCGAGCGGATTGCCTATCGCCCCTTCGGTTCGATGCTGTTGCCGCCGCCCTGGCATTCCGGCCGCATCGTGCTGATCGGCGACGCGGTCCATACGCCGACGCCGCAAATGGCGAGCGGGGCCGGGATCGCGATCGAGGACACGATCGTGCTGGCCGAGCTGTTGCAGCGTGACGAGTCGGTAGAGGCTTTGCTGAAGGACTTTACGGCACGGCGCTATGAGCGGTGCCGGATGGTGGTCGAGGCATCGCGGCAATTGTCGGAATGGGAAAAAACGCCCGACGCGCCGGGCGCCGATCCGGTCGGCGTGCTCAACCGTGCGAATGCGGCGCTGGCCGCGCCGATTTGAGACATCGGGCCGTTTCGTTCAAACGCCGAGAAGCTGTTGGACGCGTGGCCATGCCTCGCGGCCCTTCTCGTCCATCAGCGGCAGGTATTTTGGATTGAACCATTTGACGAGCGCGTCCTGATAGGACTTCCGCGCGCGCATGCGGTCGTACCATGCGGCAACGCGCGGTCGCTTCTCGGTCATGCCGGGAAGGAAGGTCAAATGGTCAAGCCGTGTGACATAGGGCGCATAGGCGGCGTCGGCGAGCGTATAGGCGTTGCCGACGAGCCAGGGACCGGCGGTGTCGCCGAGTGCTTGCTCCATGTCGGCGAGCATTTTGTCGAGGCGCTTGATCGCTGCCGGAAAGGCGGGGTTCTCGGTACCCTTCTGGAGTTGTCGGAGATGGGCCAGCCAGCCTGGCCGCGCCTTTTCCATCGTGTCGTAAACCTCGGGCCGATATTGATGGTGGAACGCGATCGACATCGAAACCGTGCCCGTCGACGGGAAGATCGCCGCGTCGATGAATTTGGTGAACCAGCGCATGCGCGCGCGTCCCTGCGCGTCCGCCGGTTTCAGCGGCCGTTCGGGAAACGCGTCGTCGATATATTCGCAGATGACGGTCGATTCGATGACGACGAAGCCGTCATGCACCAGGGTCGGGACGTAGCCGTTCGAGTTCAGTTTCAGATAATCGGGCTGCTTTTGATCGCCGGCGCGCAGATTGAGGTGTTTGTCCTCGTAGGGAAGCTCCTTGTCGGCAAGGGTGAGCCGTACCTTCTGGGCACAGACCGACATGTCGTTGTGATAGAGCGTGAGCGCCATCGCTGTCTCCCTCAGGCTTCCTTGTCGCGGATGATCGGCGTCGTGAGCGTGCCCAGATTGCCGATGGTCAGCGTAACGATATCGCCCTGTTCGAGAAAGAGGCCGCGTGGCCGGCCGACGCCGAGGCAGGTGCCGGTGGCGATCACGTCGCCGGGCCGCAGGGTCAGGCGCTCGCTGAGATATTCGATCTGCTCGGCGACGGTGAACACCATGTTTTTGGTCGAGCTGTCCTGCATCGTCTCGCCCTTGGTGACGGTCTTGAGCGACAGGTTTTGCGGGTCGGCCACGTCCTCGGCCGGGGTGATCCACGGTCCCATCGGCGCCGCGCCGTCGAAGCACTTGGTGCGGAACCAGTCGATGCCGAAGCGCGACCCGTAAATGTCGGTGCGGCGCTGCGCCTGATCGGTCGCGTCGGACAGGTCGAGTACGTTGGTGTAGCCCGCGACGTATTCAAGCGCGCGCGACGCCGGAACGCTGCGGGCGGTCTTGCCGATGACGACGCCGAGTTCACCTTCCCAGAACACCATGTTCTGCGCCGGCCGCAGATGCGCGGCCTCGCCCGAGCCGACGATCGAATGCTCGGTGGTCTTCAGGAAGAAACACGGGCGCGTCACGGATTTGTCGGGCGCGTCACCCATCTTCATCTCTTTGAGATGATCGGTGTAATTCGCGGTCGCGCCGAAAAGGGCGCCGGGATAGAGGATCGGTGCACAAAGCTTGGTTGTCGCGAGCGGCTGCGATGTGACGCCCGCCGGTTTTTCGTCGGCAATGGCTTTGAGGATCGGCTTCGCCGCATCCCAGTGGCGCAGCGTGTCCTTGACGTCGATGCCCGAAAAGCCCGGCGCAATCTTATGTGCGCTTGCATAAGCCGCGATCGCGGCTTCGAGGTCGATCACCTGATCGCCGATCAAAAGTCCCGCACGCGGACCGGTCGGGGCGGCGTAGGTGAGAAGGCGATAGCTCATGGTGGGTTCCTTTTCAGCCGAGCGGGCCGAGAAACGGCTCGCCCATATAAGTGTCGGCCATCGGTTCAAGCGTGTCGGGCCAGGTGCCGGAAACGATCTTGCGGCGTTGCGCGGCCGGCCGGACGCGACCGTCCCAGCCGACCTGCTCCATGTAGTAATAGAGTTCGAGCGCATGGCCGTCGGGATCGAAGACGCAGGCCGCGTAATCGACGCCCGGCCGCAATTCGGGCGGCAGCTCGACGATGCGCTGGCCATTGGCTTTGAGAAAAGCGATGGCGTCCTTCAATTGCTTGTAACTGCCCATCTGCAAGCCGAACGACAGGCAGTTGGTATGCGCGGAAAGCCCCAGCGTCGCGCGCAGCTCGATCGGATAGAGCGCCACGGTGTGATGCTCGGTATTGCACCGGAGGAACACGCAGCGCTGGCCTTGCCACACGACTTCCTCGGTTGGGATGAGGCCGAGCCGGTCGCGATAGAACGCTTCCGCCTTCGCCATGTCCTTGACGAAGAGCCGGACCGGGCCGATGCGCACGATCTTGAACGGGCGCGGCAGCATCACGCCGCCGACCTCGTATTTCGACGGCAGCGTTTCGAGGCCGCGATGACCGGAACTCAGCACGATGCCCTTCTTCAAGGCTTCGTCGATTTCGTCGCGCTCCGAGGGTTGGGGCAGGGTCGCGACCTCGAAGAACGGACGCGACACCTTGAATTCGGGCTTGGCCTGGCCGTCCCAGCCGACCTGTTCGATGCCGTAATAGAGCTCGGCGACGTGATCGTCGGGATCGTAGACATAGGTGTGCCAGTTCGAGCCCAGCGGATCGCGGCCGGCGCGCTGGATTTCGATGTCGTTGCCTTTGAAATAATCGTGGCCTTCGACCACCTCGCGCAGCGAGCCGACCTGGAAGGTGATTTGGTTGGTCGTGACCTCGGGATTGGACGGGCGATGGCTCAGCGCCTGACGCACCCGACGCGGGAAGAGGGCGAAGGCGTGATGGTCGCTGCCATAGCGCAGCATGTAGCCGTTGGTGTCGCCCAAACCCTCGATGGTCTTCGGGTCGCGCGCCACGCGGTTGAAGCTCAACACGTCGGAGAGGCGAAACCCCAACAGGTCGGTGTAGAAGGCAAGGCTTTCCGCCATCGCCACGTTGTCGAAGCCGAAATGGCCGAGGCGGCGGATCTTGAACGGCCGTTCGAGCAGGACGCCGCCGACATCGTAGCTCATGATTTTTCCCGCTCCGCGAATTCTCGGACCAAACGCCGCATCGCGAGATGCGGCGCATCGAACCGGATATCGATGGTCGGCGCGTCCGGCATCGCGTCATTGGCGCGCTGTTGCGCTTCGAGGATCACCACGTCCTCGTCGAACACGCCGCGCGAATCGCGCCGAAAGCGGTCGGTGAAGGCGGCATCCTCGACGCCGAAATTGCGGATCTGCGCATAAAAGAGATAGGAGGTGCTTTCGGTCTCGGGTGTCGCGGTCAAAAGCACGCGGATGCGCGGCGAATCCTCGCGCAAATTGTCGATCGTGCTTTCACCCGCCGGGGCAAACCCCGCGTCGACCGTGCAATGACCGGGCAGTTCGGCCTCGGTGATCTGCCAACGGTCGACGTTGCCGGCGCTGCTGAGATATTTCGCCCACATCGGGATTGGCGGCACGTTCGGCATCCAACGGATCATCCGCACGCTGCGCGGGCGCCGATCGGTCTGAACCGGATATTGATCGGCGCCGTGCGCGCCCAGCGTCTTCGGGTGCACATAGGTCACATGCGACAGATCGAGCAGATTGTCGTTGTTGAGTTCCCAATTGCACTTCATCGCGACCGGTGCGGCATCGTTGCCCTTGATGACCGACCAGCCGGGTTCGGTCAGATAGTGCCAGCGCGGCAGCAGCGTCTCGTCGGCCTTGGCGGGGTCGCCTGGCCAGATCCACACGAGGCCCCAACGTTCGACGAGCGCGAAGCGCATAACCTTCGCGTCGGGCGGGATTTGCGGCTGGCCCGGGATTTCGATACAGCGGCCGGTGCGGTCGAATTTGAGGCCGTGATAGCCGCAGCGAACGTCGCTGCCTTCGATCTTTCCCATCGAGAGCGGCAGGTTGCGGTGGCAGCAGCGATCTTCGAGCGCCACGGCTTCGCCGTCTTCGGCGCGATAAAGCATCGTCGGCATGCCGAGGAACGTCCGCGCCAGGGGCGTGCGGGTGACTTCCTCGCTCCAGGCGGCGACATACCAACAATTGCGCAGAAACATCGGCGTCTCTCTCCCCCGGCCGAATCCCTAACACGGGTCATGTTGTCATGACAACGATGTTGAGGGGGCCGGGGAGCGCGGACGCTCCGGATCGCCGGTTCAGCGGTTGGCTGGCGTCCCGGTGGAGACGTTCTGCGGCAACGGTGCCTCGCTTTGCTGATTCGGCAACCCGGTTTGGTCGGGCTCGGCAAAATGGCGCACCACGTGGTTCGAGCCGTCCTGGTTGTTGGAGCAATCGCGCCACGCGGCCGAGCAATTATCCGGGTTCTCGTTCGCCAAGGTCGCGTCGGATGCGAAGGCAGGGAGGCTGGCGGACAGGCCAAGCACCAGAGTAAGGGCGAGGATCGATTTCGTCATGATTGAGACTCCTATGTGAACGCCGGATCCGACGGCATCTCGCAAAATCGAGCGCCGTCATTGTCCGTCATCCCGTACATAGGCGGCCATTGTGCAGATGCGAGATCGCGACGGGCGGGAGGGACCCATGCAATTACGCAGCCTTGCAGCGCTTTAACTTGCGCTGCTATCGCAACCGCGAAGACCGAAACATGACGGAATGTTTATCGTCGTATCGCGGTTGTCATTGGGCGTGCGCGATGAAAGTCGTGGCGTCGAGGTTGAAGCTGCCGTCGGGGCCGATGGCGAAATAATCGGTGACGATCGCCGGCGCTCCCTGTTGCAGCGACCTTATGGCGCTGACATGCGGCTCGGGCGTCCGCGTGCGCGCGACCCAGGCCGGGAATTCCATCCGCATCTTGCGCGTGCTCAGCCGTTCGACCGCGAAGCCTGATCGCGCCAGTGCCGCGAGCCATTCCGCCATTGCGTAATTTCGTACATGCGAGACATCGCGCAGCAATTCGACCGTCTGGAGATGCGTATCGAGTACCCGCTCGGCCGGCGCGAACACGTCGATGAACATGGCGCGTCCACCTTGTTTCAGCACGCGGCGTGCCTGGCGCAGGCCGGCTTCCATGTCGGGCCAATGATGGGTCGTGAAGCGGCTCAGGACCGCATCGAACGCACCATCCGGGAAAGGAAGATTTTCGGCCGCCGCTTTTTCGACGGTGATGTTGTTGAGGCCGCGTCGGGCCGCTTCCTTGATCACGATGTCGAGCATGTCCTGCGTCACGTCGCAGGCGACGACGCTGCCGACATGGGGCGCCGCGCGATAGCTCACATGACCGCCGCCGCAGCCGAGATCGAGCGCCCGCGACAGGTTCGCGCCGCGCAATTCGGCTTCGATCTGGTCGAGATCCTCGCCGGTGCTGTGATCCTTGCTGGTGACGTAATCCTGCGCGCGTGGCCCGTAATGCGCGGCGGTATAGGTATTCTGTGACGTCGACATCGGTCGGCTCCTCTCGACGCATCTTTATAGTCGTCGCCGATCAATTGGCTAGGTTTCGGCCGGCATCTCCAGCAGCTCGTCGAGCAGGGCGCCCAACGTGGCGGTTGCCTCGGTGCCGAGTTGGCCGAAATAGCGTTTCTCCGTTGCGGCCCAGAGAGGACGCGCCTGTTTCAGGGCATGGCGTCCCGCCTTGGTCAGGTCGACGCGCTTGGCCTTGGGGATCGACGGATGCGCCGCGCGCACGATCAGGTCCTTTCGCGCGAGCAGGGTCAGGACTTTCGAGATCATCACCCGGTCGAACAAGGTGAAACTCGCCAATCGCGCCTGGGATGGGACCTCGCCGCTGCGTTCGAGCCAATCGATCGTTGCCAAGAGGATGAATTGCAGATGGGTGAGGCCAAGCGGCTCCAGCGCCTTTTCGAGCCGCCGTTGCCAGCGCTGGGCAACGTGCACCGCCTTGAAGCCGAAACTCGCCTGGCCGAGCGGATAGGTCCGGTGCGGCGCTTCCGGCTTTTTGGTCGGGCGATTTTTCAGGATCCGGCCTTGGTCAGGACGTAGTTCTTGGGCTCGAGTTCGGCGAGGTATTGGCCGAACGAGAGCGGCGGATATTTCGGCGGGTTCTCGGCGCTTTGGCAGGTCGGCAGGCATTCGAGCTTCACGTCGCCGCGCGTGCCGAAGAAATAGGGAATCGAATAACGGACATCGCCGGTCTTGTTGATGACCCGGTGCGGCGCCGAGCGCCAGCGGTCGTTGGTCCAGCGCCGCGCCATGTCGGCGTTGTTGACGAGAAAATGCCCATCGAGGGCGGGTGCCTCGATCCACTCGCCCGAGCGGGTGAGGATTTCGAGGCCGGGTGTCTTCGCCTGGGCCAGATAGGTGCAATAGCCGTAATCGGTGTGCGGGCCGATGCCGAACTGGCCGTCCTTGGCCGGATCGCGCGGCGGGTAGTGCAGCAGGCGGAGCGTATTGCCGGTCGGGTTGAACGCGTCGTTGGCGACGTAGTCGTCGGGATCGAGGCCCAGCGCCACGGCGTGCACGCGTAGCATCTTCATGCCGAGCGCGGACATCGCGTTGTAATAGCCGAGACAGGTTTCGCGAAAACCCTTAAGGTCGCGCGGCCAGCGATTATCCGAGACCCAGGGTTTCTTTGCCAGACGATCCGGGTGATCGGCGGCAAATTCGCGCCGGATATAGAAGGACGCGCTGGTGTCGGGGTACTTCATCGTCGCGTAGATCGACGTGTTCTGAGTCTGGCCGCCTTGCGGCAGATAGCCGATCACCTTGCCGATCGCCTGAACCTCGAGTTTCTTCTCAAGCGGCAGTTCGTGGAAACGTTGCGTCTGCTCGAACACGCGATCGATCAGCGATTGCGGGATGCCGTGATTGCCGATGAAGTAAAAGCCGAGCGTCTCGGCGGCATCGGCCAGAAGCGCGGCGGTGCGTTCGAGCGCGCCCGCCTCGCCGGCGAGATAGGGCCCGACATCGATCACCGGTATCTTCATGTCGGGCCGCGCCTCGAGCACGGTTTGCTGCACGCTCATGGCGGTATCCTTGGTGCGAAAACGCCGTGCGTCAATGCTTCACATATTTGTCGGTGAAGAGTCCGTCATAGGACGTTAGCATCTCGTCCTTTTTCATTAATCCGGCCTCGACGTTGAACTGTTCGGCATGGCGCAGCGCCTCGGTACTGGTCACCGGCGGCCGCGCGGTGCCGGCGCGGACTTCCTCGAACGAGGATTCGACCAGTTTCGCGTCGAGCGTGTCGAAGCGCTTCTTGAAGACGGCGAGCGCATCGGCGGGCCGATCCTTGATGATGTCGACGATCTCGGCGAAGACCTGGCCGACTTTCATGCAGAGCGCCGGCTTCTGCTCGCAGGTCTCGGGCTTGGTCACGACGACGGTGTTGGAAAACGGCGTCATGTCGCTGGGTTCGCCCAGCGGCCCGTCACCCAGCATCACGGCGGTGCCTTCCTGCACCGGCTTCATCGGCCAGGGCAGGGTCTGCGCGAGGCCATCGACCTGATGCTTTTCATAGGCGGCCAGCATGTCGAGCGGCTGCATCGGCGCGATCTTGACGTCGTCGGGGTTCACGCCGGCTCGAATGGCGAGAAGCAGGACATAGGCATGGACGATCGAGTTGATCGTATCGACCACGACGACGCGACCCTTCAGCGCGACGCCGCGCTTGTCGAACGGCGTGATGGCGGTGACGCCCGCCGCCTCGGCGGCTTCCTTGCGGATCGAGACCTGAACCATCGGCCGGTTATGGAGGCTGGCGATGATGAGAAGGCGCTGGCCTTTGGCGGCGGCGCGGGTCATCGACAGGGCAGAGGCCTCGGCGAATTCGACGCTTCCCGAAATCACCGCGTTGATCGAGCCGACGCCGGCGATCATCACCTCCTTGGCGTCGAGCCCATGCTTGGCCCAGAGGCCCAGATCGGTGCCGACGAACACATCGGCCAGCGAGAACGCGAAACCGGGATAGGCCATGGTGATCTTGTCGACGGTCGCCTGCTGCGCGTGAAGCGGCACGGTGGCGACGAGCGACAGTCCGGCGGCCATGGCGAGGCGGCGAAAGGGTTTGAGGGTCACGGCGGCATCCTCCCCGAAAGTCTTATTGTTCGTTGCCCATTCTATTGAAGATTCGCCGTTTGTGCAGCCTCCCCAAAACCATGCTAGGAAATGGGTGGGGAGGAACAACAATGATCGCGCGATTGATTTTGACGCTCGTGGCGTTGAGCCTGACGGCGGGGATGGCCGAGGCGCAGGATTGGCAGCCCAACGCGGCGATGCTGGCCTTGTACGACAAGGCCAAGGCCGAGGGCGAAATCGATCTCTGGGCGCCGGCGGCGATCGAGAATTCCTGGGTCCCCGAATATTTCGCCAAGCGCTTTCCCGGCATCACCGTCAAGACGACCGCCGATCTGCAGGGTGCCACCAAGATCATCGCCGAGGCGCGCGCCGGCCGGCATTCGGTCGATACCTGGACCTTCGCGATCGGCGGCATGATCGAGGTGCAAAAGCGCGATCTCCTCGCGACCATCGACTGGGCGCGTTACGGTATCGATCCCGCCAATACGTTCTTCGGCGGCCAGGCGGCGGCGACGCATAATTTCATCTACACCTCGATCTACGCCAAGCAGTCGGTCGCCAAGGCCGACCTGCCGAAGACCTGGGCCGACTATCTCGATCCGAAATGGAAGGGCAGACTGGTCGCGCAGAGTTTCCTGCTGCCGCGCATGATGGGTTTTTTCGCGCTGGTCTGGGGGCCCGAGAAGACCGAGGAATGGGGCCGCAAGCTGATCGACGATCAAAAAATCCTGATCGTCAATACGCCGACCGAGGCCTATCTCAAAAGCGGCGAGCGCGCGATTGCGGTCGGCGAATCGATCACGCTCGCCTATCAGTACAAGGCTGACGGCGTCGACGTGGATTATTTCACGCTCGACCTGGTTCCCGCCGGGCAATTCGCCTCGACCGTGCTGAAGGATGCGCCGCACCCGAATGGCGCGCTGTTGATGGCGGCGTGGCTTGCCTCGGACGAAGGGCGCGGTCTCTATGAAAGCGTGGTCCACGAGGCCGACATCCGGCCGGGCTCGAAATCGCCCTATGCCAAGGAAATCGCGGCCGCCCACGCGCAACCCGTGCTCGAAGACGTGAACACGATGGAACAGCGGGCTAAATACTACGAGGGCTATTCGGCTCTCGTGCGCGGCCAGAACTGATCGATGCCGCTCGGTCTGAGCGGTCGCCTGGTTCTCGGGCTCGGCATCGTCGCGGCGGTCTATCTGATCTCGGCACCGCTGGCGATGTTGCTGATCGCGGCGTTTCGCGGCCCCAAGGATCTGTTGCCGTTCGAGCCGGGCGCGCATTGGACCTTCGATAACCTGATCGCGGTCTATGTCGATCGCAGTCTCTACGTCACCATCATTCCGAACACGGTCGTCTTCGTTGCCGGCGCGGTGGCGCTGGGTTTCATCGTCGCCTTCGTGCTTGCCTGGCTGGTCGAGCGTACCGATCTGCCGCTGCGCAACGAAATCTTCACCGCCATTCTTTTTCCGTTGCTGGTGCCGGGCGTCGTGCTCGCCATCGCCTGGATCGATCTGCTGGGGCCGCGCGCGGGCTGGCTCAATGTCGTCATGCGCGCGACGTTCGGATTGTCGGGCGAGGGCCCGGTCAATCTCTTTTCGATGTCCGGCATGATTCTCGTTCAGGGCACGGCGCTGGTGCCGTTCGTGTTCCTGCTGTTGTCGGCGGCGCTTCGGGCGATGAACCCCGCGCTCGAAGAGGCGAGCAGCATGGCGGGTGCGTCGCCCGCCGCGACGTTCTTCCGCGTCACCTTGCCGGTGCTGCGGCCGGGTATCCTCGCGCCGCTGATTCTGGCGACCCTCGTCGTCCTCGAGCAGTTCGAACTGCCGCTGGTGATCGGCCTGCCGGCCCGCATCAATGTCTTCAGCACGCGAATCTATTACGAGCTCAATCCCGACAGCAATTTGCCGGCCTATGGGCGCGCGGCGGCGGTGGCCTTGCCGTTTCTCGCCGCCGGGATCGTCCTGCTCGCGATCTATAACCGCTTGATCGCGCGGTCGGAGCGTTTCACCACGGTTGCCGGCAAGGCCTATCGCCCGTCGCGCCTGCCGCTGGGGCGCTGGAAATATCCGGCACTGGCATTAGTCGCGTTCTATCTTTTGTTGGCGGTGGTGCTGCCGTTGACGGTGCTGGTGTGGACCAGCGTGTTCGGGTTTCAATCCGCTGCCGCCGGCACCTTCCTGCCACATGCGAGTTTCGATGCTTATGCGCGACTCTTTGCCGACGCGACGTTCCGGCTCGCCGTGGGCAATACGTTCCTGGTCGCCGGAATCAGCGCCGCCGCGGTGACGGCGATCGGCGCGATCCTCGCCTGGGTGGTCCTGCGCACGAAAATCCCGGGCCGCGCCGCGCTCGATTTCCTGAGCTTCCTGTCGCTGGGCATTCCCTCGGTGATCGCTGGCCTCGCGGCGCTGCTGCTCTATCTCGCGTTGCCGATCGGGGTTTACGGCACGGTATGGGTTCTGGTGCTGGCCTATTGCTATCGCTTGGCGGTGGCGACGCGGCTGGCGCGCGCGGGCCTGACGCAATTGCACACAGAACTGGAAGAAGCGGCGGCGGCTTCGGGGGCCGGGTGGTCCGGCACGATCCGGTGCATCGTGTTGCCGCTGCTGGCGCCGTCGCTCACGGCGAGCTTCGTCCTGCTCTTCATCATCGGGTTTCGCGAGTTCACCCTGCCGGTGCTGTTGCAGAGCCAGGACAACATCGTCCTGAGCGTCATCATGTGGAACCTCTTCGTCGCTAACAAGGCGACCGATGCTGCGGCCGTGGGCACGCTGATCCTGATCGCAGTCGCGCCGGTGATTTTTTTCGGCCGCCGTGCGCTGGCCGGGCGCGACGGGCGGGGCTAATCTTCACACCATCGACGGCCGGGAGGAATGAATGACCCTCATCGACGAAGGCACCGCTTACGGGCGGCAAAGACAGAGCCACGACGCGGAGATCGCCGAGGTCGGCGCCGGCACGCCGGGCGGCGAATTCATGCGCCGCTATTGGCATCCGATCGCGCTGTCGGCGAAGGTCGATGCCACGCCGCAAAACGTGCGCATCCTCGGCGAGGATCTGGTCCTCTTTCGCGACCGCAAGGGTCGGCCCGGTCTGCTCTATCCGCGCTGCGCCCATCGCGGCACCACGCTCTTTTACGGTCGCGTCGAGGATGAGGGCATCCGCTGCTGCTATCACGGCTGGCTGTTCGACGTGAAAGGCAACTGCCTCGATCAACCCTGCGAACCCGAGAACGGACGGCACAAGGACAAGGTGCGCCAGCCCTGGTATCCGGTCGAAGAACTCTACGGCCTGGTCTGGGCCTATATGGGGCCGCCGAACAAGAAGCCGGTGCTGACCCGGTGGGATACGCTCGAAAGCGTGAAGCCGGGACAGAAGATCGTCGCCACCGGATCGAGCCAAGGGGCGGGCGGCGACGATACGGTCGAGATCGTCCCGACCAACTGGCTCAACGATTGGGAAAACATCATGGACCCGTTCCATGTCCCGATCCTTCACACGACGTTCAGCGGCGTGCAGTTCGTGCCCGAGATGGGCGTGATGCCGGAGGTGACCTGGGAAACCGCGAGTCACGGCATGCGCTACATCGCTTATCGCAAGCTCGAAGACGGGCGCGAACTCGACCGCATCACCCAGGCACTCTTTCCGCATACGCGCATCGTGCCCGATATCCGGCTCATCGAAGGCCCGGCGGCCGGCGTTGGCTGGGTCGTGCCGGTTGATGACACGCATTTCCGCCTCTTCCACGCGCGCAAAGTGCCCGAGGATTTCAAGCCGATCGAAGTTCGCCATTACGAAGGCCGCAAATGGTCGGAACTCACCGATGCGGAAAAGCAGATGCGGCCCGGCGATTGGGAAGCGCAGGTCGGGCAGGGACCGATCAGCCTGCATTCCGAGGATCACCTCGTCAGCAGCGACCAGGGCGTGGCGTCGCTGCGCCGCCTGCTGCGCGAGCAAATCCGCACCGTGGCCCAGGGCGGCGATCCGCTCGGCGTTACCTTCGATCCGGCGCGAGCCGTCGTGAAAGTCCAAGCCGGCAATTATTACAGGAAGAAATAATCATGACCCCACCGTTCAAGGCCGACGTGGTCGGAAGCCTCTTGCGTCCGCAAGCGATCTTCGATGCGCGCGATCAGCACGAAAAAGGCACGCTCTCGGCCGAGGGCCTGCGCAAGGTCGAAAGCGCGGCGATCGACGAGGCGGTGGCGATGCAGAAGGCGGTCGGCCTCAAGGTCTGCAGCGACGGTGAGTTCCATCGCCGTCACTGGTTCCTCGATTTCCTCGAAAAGATCGACGGCGTCGAGGTCGCGGGCGGGCTCGCGGTGAAATTCCAGAACGAGAAGGGCGAGATCGAATTCGCGCCGCCGCGTTTCGAGATTCATAGCCGCATGAAACGCTCGCGTAGCCTCTCGGTCGATGATTTCGTCGACCTGAAAGGCATCGCGGCGAAATACGGTCTGATGCCGAAACAGCCGATTCCGTCGCCGACCATTCTCCACTTCCGCGGCGGCCGGAAAGCGATCGACAGCAAGGTCTATCCCGATCTCGACGCGTTCATCAGCGACCTCGTCGCGGTCTATCGTGAGGAGATCAAGGCGCTCTACGACGCGGGTTGCCGGTATCTGCAGATCGACGAGACCAACCTGCCCTATCTCTGCGATCCGAAGCTCAGGGACAACGCGCGCCAGATGGGCGAGGACCCGGACAAGCTGCCCGAGTTCTATGCCAAGCTGTTGAACGACATCCTGCGCGGCAAGCCCGCCGACCTCACCGTGTGCATGCATATGTGCCGCGGCAATCACGAAAGCGCCTGGGTTGCCGAAGGCGGCTATGACCGCGTCGCCGAGATCGTGTTCGGCGAGATCGCGCTTGACGGGTATTTCCTCGAATACGACAGCCCGCGCGCCGGCAGCTTCGAGCCGCTGCGCTATCTCTCGAAGAACAAGGTCGCGGTGTTGGGGCTCGTGACGACGAAGAAGGGCACGCTCGAAACGAAAGACGATCTCAAACGTCGGATCGACGAGGCGGCCAAGTTCGCGCCGCTCGACCGGCTGGCGCTCTCGCCGCAATGCGGCTTCGCCAGCACGATCAAGGGCAACGCGCTCACCGTCGATGAAGAAAAGGCGAAACTCGCGCTGATCGTCGAGACCGCGCGCGAGGTGTGGGGGACGGCCTAGCCGCTACTTCTTTAGCGGTTCGCCGCCCGGCTTCGAGAGCCACGTCCACGCCTTGTTCTTCGCGTCATAGGTCGTGACCGTCGAGGCTTCGGGGCCGAGGCCGCGCTGCGGGTATTTCTTGAAGTCGTAGATCCCGTCGACGCCGGCAAAGCCGGTGAGGTTCGAGATGTAGTCCTTCACTTGCGCGGCGGTGGCGTCGGGGCCGAGTTGACGCAGGGCGGCAACCACGATCAGGCCGGCATCCCACGAGGTCGCGACCATGTTGTCGGCCTTGAGGTTGCGGTCCTTGAGGATCGCGTACATTTCCTTCTGCGCCTTTTCCATCGCCGGATCGAGGGTGACGATGCCGTCATGCTCGGGGAAGAGCGCCGAGGCGAGGATGAGTTGCTTCGGCAAAAAGGCTTCCCATTGCGCCATCGAGGCGAAGGTCTGGTTGCCGCTCGTGGGCGCCGCCGGAATGTCGAGCCCGGCTTGCAGCATGCCGCGGAACACGGTGGCAGCCGGCGCGCCGGTGACCCAGGCGATCAAGGCCTGCGCGCCCGAGCCTTTGATCTTCTCGATCTGCGCCGAAACGCTGACGTCGGGCGGATTGAAATGCTCGTGGGCGACCTTGGTCATGACGCCTTTGTTTTCGGGATAGTCGAGCACCGCGTCGATCGCGCGGTCGCCGTCCTGGCCGCTCGCGTCGGTGGTGTCGAGCACCGCGATTTTGGTCCAGCCCTTCATCCGGTAATAGCGCATGACCGCCGCGACCTGGTCGACCGAATCGGCGCTCGCCGAAAATGTGTTGGCGCCGGGTTTTGGGTGAATGGCCGGCGAGAGGCAATACTGCACCGGGCCGTTTTCCATCAGCGGCGCCATGGCGAGGCACATCGCCGCGATGCTCGATCCGAGGATGACAGCCGGATGCGATTGAAGCGCGTCGGTGGCGAGCTGGACCGAGATTTGCGGGTTGGATTGGTCGTCGCGATAGGTGAAGTGAAGATTGCGGCCCTTGATGCCGCCATCTTTGTTGACGACCGCGGCGAGGGCCTCGAGCGTGTCCTTCTGGCCCATCCCGACGAAAGACGCGCCACCGGTCAGCGGCAGGACGACGTTGATGTCGTAATCCGCGGCGAGTGCGGGCGTCACCAACGATGCCGCGAGCCAGGCCGCACCGAACAGACTTCCCAAGCCGAAAATGTTGCGCATCGTCGTTCCTCCCGGTGATTTTATTCTGACGGGAAGTTTAGCACGGATTCAGTGTATCGGAAACAATCTACACGCCCGCGCGCTGCCGTAGAACGGGGTCGCGCGCGCTGACGATCGTGCCGCTCAGATCCGCGGCGGCGGCGCTGCACAGATAGTCGATGATCCGCGCGACTTCGGCGGGCGGGCGAATCTCGGCGACGTTGACGTTGCCGGCATTGCCCATGCGGTTGGCGCGATTGAAGGCGAGCATGTCGGTATCGACGAGGCCCGGCGAGAAGCCGATCACGGTGATGCCGCGCTTCTCGCCTTCCTCGACGGCCAGGATGCGCGTCGCGATCATCAGCCCGGCTTTGCTCGCGCAATAGGCGCTGCGGCCATAACCCGGATGCTCCGCCGCGCCCGATGTGATGTTGATCACGACGCCGCCGCGCGGCAGATGCGGCACGGCGTGGTGCATGACATAGATCGGACCCGACAGGTTGACGTCGATCGCGCGCGACCACGCATCCGGATCGGCATCGACGATCGCGGCGATCGGCTCGATCGTGCCGGCATTGTTGATGACGATACCGATTCCGCCTAATTCCTTCACGGCCCGTGCGACGGCTTGTGCCACCGATTTTGCGTCGCCGACATCGCAGGGAATGGCGACGGCGTTGCCGCCTGCCGCGTTGATCTCACGCGCCAGTTGCTCGGTCGCTTCGGCGCCGCGTGCGACCAGCGCGAGCGGATGGCCTTTGCCGGCGAAATGCCGTGCGGTGGCGGCGCCGATGCCGCGGCTGGCGCCGGTGAGAAAAACCGGCAAGGGCTTCGGGTCGGTCATTTGATTTTCTCCCCTGACAGAGATCACGGTTTCGTATCGGCGGTGCCGGGCTTCAAGGCTTGACGCGTTGTGCCTCGCGAGTAAAGGGTAGGAGCGGAGGAAATGAACCGATGGCAAGCGACGCGACACAGCAATTGAAATCCGGCCGCGCGGGTATTTCGCTCCGCGAGCCGCGCTCCCCGGTTTATGGCAGCCGCGCCATGATCGTTTCGGGTCATCAGACCGCCAGCCTCGCCGGCATCGGCATGCATCGCCGCGGCGGCAGCGCGGTGGACGCGATGATCGCGGCTTCGGCCACGCTCGCGGTCGTCCTTGGCCACGCGACCTCGCTCGGTGGCGATTGCTTCATGCTCTATCACGACGCGGCGAGCGGTCGTGTCTTCGGTCTCAATGCATCGGGCGTGGCGCCACAAGGGGCGACGCCCGAACGTTTCGCCGACGGCATGAAGGGTCAGGGCCCTTTGGCGCCGGTCGTGCCGGGGCTGGTCCGCGCCTGGGAGGCCATGCACCGCCGCTTCGGCCATTTGCCGTGGAGCGAACTTTTCACCGAGGCGATCGAACTTGCCGAAGGCCATCCGATTTCCGCGGTTCTGGCGCAACGCATCGCCGATAGCCGCGCCACGCTCGCGGCCGATCCGGGCTGCGCCCAGCTCTATCTGCCGGGCGGTCGGCCGGTCGCTGCCGGCGAAACCCTGCGTCAGCCGGCACTGGCGGCGACGCTGCGGCGGATCGCCAACGAAGGCGCCGAGGGATTCTATCAGGGCGAAACCGCGCGCAGCATCGCATCCTACATGGCCGAGCGCGGCGGACTTATGACCGCCGCCGATCTCGCTTCCTACGCGCCGCTGTGGGTCGAGCCCGCATCGACCAATTATCGCGGCCATCGCGTGCTGGTCATGCCGCCGAATTCCTACGGCGTCCTGTTGCTGATGCAATTGAATGGATTGAAGGCGCTCGAACGTCCCGCGCTGATTGCCGATCCGGCGCGGCGCATGGGATATCAGATGCGGGCGATGAAAGCCGCATTCGAGAATGGCGTGCCCTTGATCGCCGATCCGCGTGCGATGCCCGACGCGCTCGATCAAGCCCTGTCGCCGTCGATGACCGAGGCGCTGCAACAGGCCGTGATGGGGCCGGGGCCGCAGCCGCGCATTTCCGACCGCGCGGGTACGTCGTGCCTGATGGTCGCCGATGCCGCCGGCAACGCGGTCTGCGTCGTGCAAAGCGTCTTCGGCGTTTTCGGCAGTTTCTTCCGCGATCCCGGCACGGGCATTCTGTTCAACAACCGGATGGCCGGCTTCACCCATGCGCCGGGCAAGCCGAACAGCGTGGCACCCGGCAAGCGCCCGGCGCATACGCTCTGTCCGATCATGGTGCAACGCGACGGACGCCTGCGCTACGTGCTGGCGAGTCCCGGCGGCCTCAGTCAGACGGTGACCAACACGCAAGTGCTCGGCCGGCTCATCGATGACGGGCTCGATGTTGCCGCCGCGGTCGAGGCGCCACGCTGGTGCAACTCGTCGAGCGGCGAATGCCTGCTGGAGCCCGAATTGCCCGAATCGTTCCTGCCGGTGCTTCAGGCGATGGGGCACGAGGCACGCCGCGCCGAGGATGGATTTTATTACGGCTCGGCCAAGGCGATTGAAATCCTGCCCTCGGGCAATTTCGCCGGCGCCGCCGATCACCGCCGCGAGGCGTTCGCTTTAGGCTATTGAGCAGAAAAATCCCTCTCCGCGCTTGCGGGGAGAGGGAGGGCCCATTGCAAAGCAATGGGAGGGTGAGGTGTCATTGAATAGCGTCGCCGCCCACCTCATCCGCTCACGATGCTCGCACCCTCTCCCCCCAATGGGTGGAGAGGGTTTTCTTTTTTAGCCGAGCGCGGCGATGCCGGCGCTGGCGACCTGCTCGTCTTCGTGGGACTGGACGCCCGAGACGCCGATCGCGCCGACGCATTCGCCCTGGACGAGGATCGGCATGCCGCCCTGGATCGGCAGGATGTCGGGGAAGAGCAGGAAGGCCGGACGGTCTTTGATGCGGTCTTCCATCATCTTGCTGGGACGACCCATCATCGAGGCGGTGCGCGCCTTGCCCAGCGCGACGGTCGAGGTGACGCGGCCGGCACCCTCGATCCGCTCGAACGCCCAGAGGTAACCGGCGTCGTCGACGATCGCGATGCCGACTTTCCAGTTGTTCTTGGCGGCCTCGGCCTTGCAGGCGGCCATCATCTTCTGGACATCGTCGGCGGTCAGTGTCGGTTTGCTGCGCATGAAATCCCCTCTGCGTTCGTGGTTCGGTTTCTTAGAGCACGTTCATGAAATGCGCGATACCCGTCGCGATCGAAAAGATCGCGGCGCTGATCGCCATGACCGAGCCAACCGACGATTCGATCCGCTTCAATTTTTTCTCGAATTCGAATTCGCTCAGCTTGCCGCGTTTGGGTGCGAGGAGGCGCGCCATATCCATGGCGAGCGGATTGGTGTCGACCGGACTGTGCTTGCCCTCGTGCCAGCGTCGCGCCAGCACCCCGGCGAAAAACCCGAAGGCGATGTTGCAGGCGTATTTGATGTCCTCGATCCATTCCTGACCGCTGCTGGGCAAAATCGGCACATGATCCATGCGCGCGACGACGAAGGACATCAGCAGGATCGAGACGATTGCGATGCCGAGGCTCGAGACGAAATCGACCGCGAGGGATCGCGACGGCGAGACGCGCATGAGATAGCCGAACGCGAGCGGGAAGACGATCGACGCGCCGAGCAGATAGACGAGCGAAATATCCCAGGCGTAATTGATCAGGTAGTGAGCGACGACCAGGGACAGGATCGTGGCGCCGATCGCCGCGGGCGCATCGAGGCCCGGAAGCGCCTTCTTGGAGCGTCCCACGCGACGCGGCGCTTGTGGCGCGGCGGTGCCGCCATTCTCGGTTTCCTTCGTGGCGTCGCTGGGCGCGGCCGTGAAAGTGCGCACGGCGTCAAGGACGGTTTCAAGTTCCTCGACCCGTTTGCTGAGGGCGTCGACCTGTCTCAAGAGCGGGGCAAACAGGAAAAGATCGCGGCCGCAATGCTTGCAGGCGACCGCCTGATCCTTGATCTCTTCCGCGCAATAGGGGCAGTTCATGGGGGCTCGGTTCGGGATTGCAAACACCGCAGCATAGCGCAAAATTGCCGCAATCTGGTAAACCGGGTCGCGTCGACCGGCGATCCCGACGCGCTAAAGGCCAGGAGAATTTTATGAAGATATTGATTTTACTAGTATTTTTTGGATTGTTCGGGTTTTCGGCGATGCCCGCCGAGGCGTTTCAATTGATCACCCAATCGGAAGCCGGGCTGCCGGCGGCCCCGGCGGCCCAGATCGGGTTCCGCGGCCTGACCCGGGGTCCGACCATCGATCAGGTCTCGCCCCCCGCCGATGCAGCGGCGCCTGCCGGCCCGGTCAAACTCGACGTCAGCTTCGAGGCCCATAACGGCGCCACCGTCGATCCGGCGACCGTGAAGGTGACGTATCTGAAACAACCCGCCATCGATCTGACCCAGCGTCTCAAGCCCTACATCACGCCGAAGGGCATCGAGGCCGCCAACGTCGATATCCCGGCCGGGGTTCACATGCTGCGGATCGACGTCACGGATTCGCAGGGCCGCACCACGACCTCGATCATGAAGATCGCGGTTGCGGGTCCGTGAGCGCATAGCGCCCGTCTTCGAGCCGGCCGAGCCGGCCTTCGTCGTAGAGCTTTTCAATGATCGGCAGAACCTCGCGTCCGTCGCGCGTGCCGAGCGCCGCCATCAGATCGAGATAGGTTGCCGGACCCTGCGTCAGAAGCGCTTCGATCGAAAGTTTGGGCCGCGCGGGTAGAACCGGCGGCTCGGGGACCAGGTAATCGAATTCGCCGGTTTTGCCGAACGGCTTGGTGCAGTCGAAGCCCGCCTTGGCGCCGGTGCGGGCGCCGGCGAGCGACGGATCGAGCGGCACGCAGCGGAATCCCGACGCTACCACCAGATCGCGATCGGCCTGAAAGCGCGTCGCCAATGCCCAATCGACCTGCTCGTCGGAGAACACGTCGACATCTTCGTCGACCACGATGACGTGCTTCACATCGGCGGTCGAACAGAACACGGCGGCGATCGCATTGCGCGGCTCGCCGGGGTAACGCTGCTTGATCGCGATGCGCACGTTGTACATGCCGCCCGACGAGCCGGTACAGCAGACGGCGACCGGCTCGCGGATCGCCTGTTGCAGCGCGTTCCACACGGCGGCCTCGGTCTTGGCCGCGCCCAGTTGCGCCGTATCGGTCCGGCCGATCAATTTGCCGCCGATGGTGACGGTCTGGAACAGCGCGTCGTGCCGTTTGGTGATCGCGGTCAGGTGAAACACCGGATTGCGTTTCAGCATGCCGTAATAGCCGATGTATTCGCCGTAAGGCCCTTCGGGTTCGACCAAGCCGCGCGGATCGAGATAACCCTCGAGCACCAGTTCAGCATCGGCCGGTACATAGGCATCGATCGTCTTGCATTTGACGATCGGAACCGCCGCGCCACGCACGCCGCCCATGACATGGATCTCGTCGAGCGGCGGCGTCACCGCGAGCGCGGCGAGAAAATCGGCCGGATGGCTGCCGACCGCGAAGGCGAGGGGAAGTTTCTCGCCCTTGGCGACCGCCGTTTGATAGATCGCGCGCAGATCGGACGGCGCGTTGAGATCGATACCCGCGCTGTGGCGTCCGCGCAGCATGAGGCGACGGCAGCCGATATTGGTCAGGCCGCTCTTGGGATCGCGCGCGAAATCGATTCCGGCCGAGATATAAGGCGCGCCGTCGAGGGCGTGCTGAAGATGCACCGGCAGTTTCGCCATATCGGCGTCGTTGCCTTCCAAGACGACCTCATGCACCGGCGCGTCGGACGACGGAATTTCGACCGGTGCGATCGGATGGGCGATCCCGTCGCGCAGCCGCGCCGGAAAACCTTTCTCGTCGGTGCCGAGCGCCAATGCCAGACGCCGCCGCGAACCCATCACGTTGCCGAGAACCTCGGCACGCTCGGGCCCGGCCGCCTTGAACCACACCGCCTTGGCATTGGCGTCGAGCGCCGCGCCGAGTTCGATCAGGTCGGTGGGCGCTTCGCGCACCTCGCATTCGCCGGCTGCGACCAATTCTTCGGCAAAGCGCCGCAAACGGAAGGCTTCGGTATCGATGCGGTTCATGCGGGATCTCCGTCGTAAACGGGATTCATCTACATCATCTCGATTTCGCCGCCATCCATGATGATCGTCGCGCCATGCAGCCAGCGGCCTTTGGGCGAGAGGATGAAGGCGGCGAGCGAGGCGACGTCGTCGGGCAGGCCGAGGCGCGGCACGTTGAGTTCCTTGCGATAGGCTTCGAGCTGGGTCGCCATGTCGAGCCCGTTCTTCTCGATGCGGACCTGCATCTGACGGCGCAGGCGATCGGTGTCGACATGGCCGGGATGGATCGTGTTGACCTGAATGCCGTCGCGCTTGCCGATATCGGAGAGCGCCTTGTGGAAGGCGGCGACGGCGGCGTTGACCGAACTGCCGATGGTGAAATCGGCGGTCGGCTTGGCCGCGCCGTTGCCACCGATGGCAAGGACCGCGCCGCCGGCTGCGGTCAGCAGCGGCCACGCCTCGCGCGCAAGACGCGTGTGGGCGAAGAATTTCAGCGCGAATCCATCCTGCCAGTCGGCATCGGTGAGTTTCAGGAAATCGCCGCGCTTGGTGGCCCCGGCATTGTTGACGACGATATCGAGGCGACCGAATTCGCGCTTTGCCGCTGCGACAAGCGCGGCGGGCGCCGCCATGTCGGTCAGCTCGGCGGCGTGGACCGCGGCCTTGACGCCGTGGGCTTCGATCGCGCGCTTGGTATCGGCGAGGGCGGCCTCGTCCCGCCCGGTCAACAGGATGGCGCAACCTTCGGCGGCGAGCATCTCGGCAATGGCGCGCCCGATACCCCGGCTCGATCCGGTGACGATCGCCGCCTTGCCCCGAAGCCCCAATTCCATCGCGTTCTCCCCAAACGGTGGCGCGACCTTAGCGCATCGACGCGCGCACGATCCATCACCTTGATCTATAGTAATGAATCATGATCTGGGCTAAGACCGAAACGGGAGGGCAATCGTGAAAAGAGTCCGTCTTTTCGCTCGCTTGGCCGCGGCCATATCGATGTTGATGCTCGGCCTGTCGGTTGCCTCGGCGGCCGGTCGCGCGGATATTTTCAATGTTTCGGTGCCGGTCGATGCCACGGCGGCGAGCGCCAACGCGGCGCGCGAAGCCGCGCGCGTCGATGGTCAGCGTCACGCCTTTGCGGCGCTGATCGAACGGCTGACCCTGGCACGCGACCGCGGCAAGGTTCCGGCCCCGACCGACGCGCTGCTCAACGATCTGGTTCAGGGTTTCGAGGTCGCGAACGAGCGGCGATCGACCGTCCGCTATCTCGCGACCTACACGTTCCAGTTCCGCGCCGACATGGTCGAACGGATGTTGCGCGACAAGGGCGTGCCGTTTGCCGAGACGCCGTCGAAGCCGCTTCTGGTTCTCGCGGTGAACGATGCGGCGTCGGGTCCGGTGCTGTGGAGCGAACCCAATCCCTGGCGCGACGCCTGGACCGCCGCCTCATTGCCGCAAGGCCTGGTGCCGCTTGCA
Source organism: uncultured Rhodospirillales bacterium (assembly GCA_903828515.1). Lineage (GTDB taxonomy): Bacteria > Pseudomonadota > Alphaproteobacteria > ATCC43930 > CGMCC-115725 > CAIKMD01. The sequence goes on from CAIKMD010000007.1 coordinate 826,544, forward strand.
TTGCCGCGCGGCGACGCCGCCGATGTCGCGGCGATCGATGCCGAGGGTGCCGAAGGGGGCAGTGACGCCAAGTTGCGCGCCATCGTCGCCCATTACAGCGGTAACGATGTTCTTGTGGCGCGGGCTTCGCTGAAAGCCAACGGTGCCGACATCACCGCGACCCGCTTCGTCCCGGGCAATCCCGGCGGCGAGCAGAGCTGGGTGGCCAGCTATTCCACCAATTCCGGCGAGAACAAAGCCGACTTTCTCGTCCGCGCCGTGCTGGGCACGGCCCGCCAGGTCCAGGAGGCCTGGATCCAGGCCAACATCATCGATTACAGCCAGGGCGGCACGCTGACCGCCACGGTGCCGGCAAGCGACCTGCAAAGCTGGATCGCCGTGCGTGACCGCCTCGCGTCGATCCCGTCGATCCAGCGTACCGACCTGAACTCGTTGGATCGCAACCGGGCCGTCGTGACGCTGCATTTCGTCGGCGGACAAGCGCAACTACGCTCGGCCCTGGCGCAGCGTGACCTCGATCTCAACGGCAGCGACGCCAATTTCGTGCTGGTGCGACATGCGGCAGGAGCCGCCGCGCCGTCCGGTTCGTCCTCTTCGCAATGAACCTCGCGAACCTCATCTCACTGGCGCGTCTCTTGTCCGTGCCGCTGTTGGTATGGCTTATTCTCATCGGCGATTTCCACTCGACCTTCCTGCTTTTTCTCGTTGCCGGCCTCTCCGACGCGATCGACGGTTACGTCGCCAAGCACTTCGACCAGCGTACCGAACTCGGAGCGTTGCTCGATCCGATCGCTGATAAAACCCTGATCGTCGGTCTCTTCGTGACGCTGGGCGTGGCCGGCGATCTGCCGGCCTGGCTGGCGATCCTGGTCGTGTTCCGTGATCTGATGATCGTCGGCGGCTTCCTGCTCGGCGCGGCGATGGCGCAGCCGATCGCGTGGCAGCCGTTGCTGATCAGCAAGCTGAATACGACGCTCCAGCTCGTCCTGATCGCCGGGTTGTTGGGAAAGCTGGCCTTTCCGTTCGACGATCACAATACGCTCGCGATCCTGACCTATTGCGTCGCGCTCACCACGGCGCTGTCGGGGGGCGGTTATATCGTCCGCTGGACGCGTAACGTGGCCGGAAGCGGAGTTGCGTCATGAGCATTTCGCGACAGACCCTGTTCTGGGCCGGCACGCTGGTCTTGCTGTTTTTCCTGCTTCATCTCCTGGCCGGGATGCTGCTGCCCTTTGTCGCTGGGTTCATGATCGCCTATCTGCTCCTGCCGATCGTGGCGCGGCTGACGCGCTGGGGCGTGCCGCGCTGGGTCGCGGCGCTGCTCGCGCTGGTGCTGTTCATTCTGGCGCTGGTGTTGCTCGTCGTGCTGCTCGTTCCGGTGATCGAAGTGCAGACAGGACAATTGGCGCGCAGCGCGCCGGCCGCCGTCGCCTATGTTCGCGAGCAGGTCCAGTTATTGCTGGATCGCGCGCAGCGCGACCTGCCGCCCGAGGATCTGGCCAAGGCACGCGACATGGCCGGAAGTTGGACCGGATCGGTCCTGACCTGGGTCGCGGGGCTCGCGCAGTCGATCCTGTCGCGCGGGATCGCGCTGGCGAACATCATCACCCTGCTGCTGATCACGCCGCTGGTCGCGTTCTTCGCAATGCGCGATTGGGACGCCATTGTCGCGAAGCTCGACAGTCTGTTGCCGCGTAACCACGCCGCCACGATCCGCGAGCAGGCCCGCCTCATCGACAGTACGATCTCGGGTTATCTCCATGGCCAAGCCTTGGTGAGCCTCATCGTCGGGATCTATTACGCGGTGGCGCTGAGCATCCTCGGCCTGCAATTCGCGATCATTCTCGGGATCGTCATCGGCATCATTTCGTTCGTGCCTTATCTCGGCGAGGCGACGGGTGTCGTCCTGGCGATGGGGCTCGGAGCGATGCAGTTCGGCTCGTGGCCCATGGTCATGATTATCGCGGCGATCTTTCTGGTCGGCCATCTTGGCTCGAGCGACGTGCTGCAGCCGAAGCTGGTGGGTTCGCGCGTTCATCTCCATCAGATCTGGATCATCTTCGCCTTGCTGGCTTTCGGCGAATTGTTCGGGTTTCTCGGCTTGCTGTTGGCGTTGCCCGCGGCAGCGGTTACCGGCGTTCTCGTCCGCTTCGCCGTGAGCCGATACAAAGCCAGCGCGCTTTACGATCCGAGCAAAACCAAACGCAAAGTCGGAAGCTGAGTCCGGCGATGGGGCAGTTGCCGCTCGATCTCGGATTCCGGCCCGCCTTGGGTCGCGCCGATTTCCTGATCGCGCCCTGTAACCAGGCGGCGGTGGCGTGGCTCGACCGCTGGCCGAACTGGCCGGCTACCGCCTTGGCGCTCTCGGGGCCGGCGGGGAGCGGCAAAACCCATCTGGGCGAAGTCTGGCGCGCGCGCTCGGGTGCGGTCGCGATCGACCACGCGGCCCTGACGCCGGCATCGGTTCCGACCCTGCTGGGCGCAGCCAAGGCCGCCTTCGTGGACGACGCGGAGCGTGCCGATGAGGAAGCGCTCCTCCACCTGCATAATTTCCTCGGCGAACGGCAGGGTCATTTGCTGGTGGCGTCGCGCCAGCCGCCCGCTCGTTGGCGCATCGCGCTCGCCGATCTGCGTTCGCGACTGATCGCGGCGCCGATGGTGGCGGTCGAAGGTCCCGACGACAGCTTGATCGGCGCGCTGCTGGTCAAGCTCTTTGCTGATCGCCAGCTCGCCGTGGCTGAAGAAGTGATCGCCTATCTGGCGATCCAACTCGATCGATCGTTCGAAGCGGCGCGCGAAACCGTGGCGGCGCTCGACCGTGCCTCGCTCGCGCATAATCGGGCCATCACCGTGCCGTTGGCGCGCACGGTGCTCGGCGATCTCAGGAGTCGAGATCCCGGCTGATGTCTCGGGGTGTGCGGTAGAGTGCGAGCTTGCTCTCGCGCCACGGCAGACGCTGCCACGGATCGGGAATCTCGATGACGGCCAGGGCGGCGGTCTGAAATCCGTCGGTCAATTCGCTTGAATCTTTGACCAGCCGGGCGGCCAGTTCGTGCATCCCGGGATTATGACCGACCACCAGTACCGCGCCGACGCTTTCGGGCAATTCGCGCAGCACGTCACGCAAAAGCCGTGCGTCGGCAAGATAAAGCCGGTCGTCGAAGACGATCCGCGGCGTCGGTTTGATCCCCGATAAAATCCAATCGAGCGTTTCCCGTGTGCGCACGGAAGGCGAGCACAACACCAGCGCGGGTGGCGGCGCGAGGCCGGCCAGGAAATCGCCCATCGCCGCCGCGGCTTTATGCCCGCGTTTGGCGAGGGGGCGGCCGACATCGCCCTGCCGGGCCGTCGCCTCCGCCTTCGCGTGACGCAAAAGATAAAGTGTTTTCAATGGTCTAGTGCCAAAATCGCTGCAATGACATGTTCACATTGAGGTTATAGACTGAAGCCATTGGCCTTGGATATGGAGTCGGGTTTGGTGGCGCAGGTCGATCAGGCAGATGACGTTACCTTCGATGAGGGCTCGTCCGAGCACTTCATCAACCGCGAACTGAGCTGGCTTGCCTTCAACGAGCGCGTGCTCGCCGAGGCTGACAATCCGCGCCAGCCTTTGCTGGAGCGGCTGCGCTTTCTGTCGATTTCGGCCAACAACTTCGATGAATTTTACATGGTGCGCGTGGCCGGTCTGAAGGGGCAGGTGCTCGCCGGTATCGCGACGCCGAGCCAGGACGGCCTCACGCCGGCGCAGCAGCTCGACGCCATCGCCCTGCGCGCGGGCAAGCTCATGCGCGATCAGCAGGCGACCTTGCGGGTGCTGCGCGCATTGCTCGACGAGACCAAGCTGTCGGTGGTCGGTCCGGCCGATCTTTCCGAGGAGGACCGCGTCTTTCTTGCCGAGCGTTTCTGGGCTGACGTTTTTCCGGTGCTGACGCCGCTTGCCGTCGATCCCGCGCATCCGTTCCCGTTCATCGCCAATTGGGGGCTAGGCTTCGCGCTCCAGCTCGCGCGCATGGCGGACGGCACGCGGATGGAAGGGTTGCTCTTGGTGCCGCCGACGATTTCGCGCTTCGTGCGGTTACCCGGCAAGACGCTGCGCTTTCTCGCGCTCGAAGATCTGATCGGGCAGTTCTTCGATCATCTCTTCCCAGGCTTCACGGTCGTCGGCAAGGGCATGTTCCGCATCCTGCGCGACAGCGAAGTCGAAATTGAGGAAGAGGCCGAGGATCTCGTCCGGCTCTATGAAAGCGCGTTGAAGCGCCGCCGTCGCGGCAACGTCATCCTGCTCTGCATCGAATCCGGCATGCCCGACGATCTGCGCCAGTTCCTCGGCGAGAAGTTCAACGTGCAGGCGTCGGACGTCGTCGCTCTGGACGGCATGCTCGGTTTGGCGGATCTTCGCCGCGTCATCGTCGATGAGCGGCCCGACCTGCTCTACACCCCTTATAATCCGCGCTTTCCCGAGCGCATCCGGGATTTTGGCGGCGACTGCTTTGCTGCGATCGGCGCCAAGGACATCATCGTCCACCATCCCTATGAAAGCTTCGACGTGGTGGTTCAATTCGTGCGCCAGGCCGCGCGCGACCCGAATGTCGTGGCGATCAAGCAGACGCTCTATCGCACCAGCGACGACAGTCCGATCGTCCGCGCGCTGGTCGACGCGGCCGAAGCCGGCAAGTCAGTGACCGCGCTGGTTGAATTGAAGGCGCGGTTCGACGAGGAAGCCAACATCAAATGGGCGCGCGACCTGGAACGCGCCGGCGTACAGGTGGTCTACGGTTTTGTCTCGCTGAAGACTCATGCCAAGGTGTCGCTGATGGTTCGTCGCGAAAGCGGCGCGCTGCGCTCTTACGTGCATTTCGGTACGGGTAACTACCATCCCTACACGGCCAAGGTTTACACCGATCTCAGCTTCTTCACCTGCGACCCGGCGCTTTGCCGCGATGCGGCGCGGCTCTTCAACTACATGACCGGCTACGCGACGCCCGGCACGCTGGAAAAAATCGCCTTCGCGCCGATGACGTTGCGCAGCCGGCTGGCAAGCCTGATCGACGACGAGATCGCGCACGCCAAAGCCGGTCGGCCGGGCCATGTCTGGGCCAAGGTCAACGCGCTGGTCGATCCCGCGATGATCGATCACCTCTATCGCGCCTCGCAGGCGGGGGTGAAGATCGAACTGATCGTGCGCGGCATTTGCTGCCTGCGGCCCGGCGTTCCGGGCCTCAGCGAGAACATCCACGTCAAAAGCATCATCGGCCGCTTTCTCGAGCATGGCCGCATCGTCTGTTTCGGCAACGGCCGTGCGCTGCCGTCGCCGGAGGCCAAAGTGTTCATTTCCTCCGCCGACTGGATGGGACGAAATCTCGATTGGCGTGTCGAGTCGCTGGTGCCGATCGAGAACGAGACTGTGCATCGCCAGGTGCTTGAAGAAATCATGGTGCATTCGCTCCAGGATGAGGCGCAAAGCTGGGATCTGGGGCCCGACGGGGTCTATCACCGGGTCAGCGAGGACCCGGACGCGTTCAGCGCGCACAACTACTTCATGACCAATCCGAGTCTCTCGGGTCGCGGCAGCGCTCTGCAGGAGCAGAAGAAACCCCGTTCGCGCCGCACGCCGCGCCTTGTCGCCGAAAGGAACGAGCGCTAATTTGACGGGGTGGATCAGTCGCGCGTGACAACACCCCGCCGGCACGCTCCGGCAAAAGGACCCTCGGCGCAACCCGACAGCGTCGCCGTCATCGACATCGGCTCCAATTCGCTTCGGCTTGTCGTCTACGATGCGCCGCGCCGTGCCGCGCATATGCTGCTCAATGAAAAAGTCATGTGTGGTCTGGGTCGCGGGCTCGAGCGCAGCGGCAAGCTCAATGTCGAGGGCGTGGCGCTCGCCAAGGCCAATCTGCAACGTTTCATCGCTCTCGCTCGCGCGTCGGGCACCACGCGCATCGACGTACTCGCGACGGCGGCTGTGCGCGACGCCGAGGATGGCGCCGATTTCGTCAACGACATCGAGAAACGCTTTCAGATCCGGGTGCGCGTTCTGCCGGGCGCGGAGGAGGGGCGGCTTTCGGGCCTGGGCGTGCTCGCGGGCGTTCCGGGCGCTGCCGGGGTCGTCGGCGATCTGGGTGGCGGCAGCATCGAATTGGCGGCGATCGCCAACGGCAAGGTCGGATCGGTCTCGACGCTTCCGATCGGTCCATTGCGGCTGGTCGAAGAAGCCCATGACGAAAAAGACCTCAAGGACATCATCGACCGCCATCTCGATAGCGTCGGCTGGCTCACCCGGGTCGATCAGCCGCGTTTCTACGCGGTCGGCGGCGCGTGGCGCGCGATCGCCCGTATCCATATGGAGCAGCACGACTATCCGCTGCATATCATTCAGGGCTATACGCTGCAGCGCGGCGAGGCGCAGAATTTTCTCGACCTGATGGCGCGGCAATCGCGCAAGTCGCTCGAGAAGATATCGACGATCTCCCGCAAGCGCCTCGAGGTCGTGCCGCTGGCGTCGCGCATTCTCGCCCGCATCCTGCGCCGCATGGGCGCCCAGGAATTGGTTTTCTCGGCGACGGGCCTGCGCGAGGGCCACCTCTACAATCTGATGGACGCGGACGAACAACGCGCTGATCCGCTTCTCGCGGCTTGTGCCGAGGAATCGCGTGCCAATCCGCGCTTCGGCGAGGATGCCGAGGCGCTGGTTGCGTGGACGTCGCCGCTTTTTCCGAAGGAACCGCCGCACCTGCTGCGCCTGCGTTACGCGGCCGCGCTGCTCGGCGATATCGCCTGGCGCGATCACCCCGATTATCGCGCCGAACAGGCGCTGCGCCATGCGCTCTATATGCCGGCGGGCGGACTCGAGCATACCGAGCGCGCTTTTCTCGCTGCCGCATTGACCGCGCGATATGGCGGCGCGGCCCAACTCGACCTGGTGGCACCGTTCCGGCTGCTGGACGAAGACATGAAACACGCGGCGCGCGTGACCGGCCTCGCCTTGCGGCTTGCCTATACGCTGACCGGCGGCGTGCCGGGCGTGCTGGCCGGAAGCGCGTTGAAGCTCACCGAAGCGAGGGTATCGCTGAGCCTGATGCCGAACCATGTGCTGCTGTTGGGCGAAGCGGTGCAGCGCCGCCTCGATGCGTTGGCAAAGGTGATGGGCCGCAGCGCGGATCTGAAGCGCCTCTGATCAGGCCTATTGCGCGGCTTCCGCCGCGGGTGGGCCGAGCTTTACCAGTTTGATGCGCTTGCCTTCGGCGGTGAGGGCGAGGCGGCCATGCTTCAGGTCGAGCGCATCGCGACCGAAAATATCGAGGCGCCAGCCCGACAGAGCCCTGACCTGGGCATGATCATCACCCGCCAGCATTTCGAGATCCTCGGCATCGGCGACGAGGCGCGGTGCGACGTCGTTTTCTTCGGCGCGCAGTTTAAGGAGGACGCGCAGCAATTCCATCAGCGGCCCGATTCCCTGCGGCGGATCGCGTCGCGGCGAGGGGGCCGGGTAGTCGGTTTCGGGCATCGCCATCACGCGATTCACCACGGCCAGGATTTCGGTGCCGAACTTGCCGTCGGCGAAGCCCTTGCCGAGGCCGCGCGAACGCGCCAGATCGTCGGCCGTGCGCGGCGTGTGCGCGGCGATCTCCAGCAACGACTCGTCGCGTAGAACACGGCTTCGCGGCAGGTCGCGGGTCTGGGCGGTGACTTCGCGCCACGCCGCCAATTCGCGCACCATCGCCAGCATGCGGCGATTGTTCGACCGGACCTTGAGCCGGCGCCACGCCAGCGCCGGGTCAAGGCGATAGGTTTCGGTATCGGTCAGCGTCCCCATCTCTTCGTCGAGCCAAGGCGCGCGGCCAGTGCTGGCGAGACGCGCGGCGAGTTTTTGATAAACGATCCGCAGCGGCACGACGTCGGCCAACGCGTACTTGACCTGGCGCTCGCTGAGCGGTCGCTGCGCCCAATCGGTGAAGCGTGAGGATTTGTCGATCTGCGCGCCGGCAAGCTTGCTCGCGAGGGTTTCATAGCTTGCCGATTCGCCGAAGCCGCAGACCATGGCCGCGACCTGGGTATCGAACATCGGCGTCGGCACGGCCTTGGTCGCATTGTAGAAAATTTCGATGTCCTGGCGCGCCGCGTGAAAGACTTTCAGGACCTTGGGGTTGGCCATCAGGTCATAGAGCGGTTGGAGATCGATCCCCGGCGCCAGCGGATCGATCGCGGCGGCTTCCTCGGGCCCGGCGATTTGCACCAAGCAGAGGATCGGCCAGAACGTTCGGTCGCGCATGAACTCGGTATCGACCGTGACGAACTCGGCCGTTTCCTGGCGGTTGCAGAATTCGGCCAGGGCAGCGGAATCGACGATCATGGTCATGGGTAAGCCTATACAACATGTTGCCGCCGCGCGGGAGAGGGCGTTGTCGGCGGCCGGGGGCGGCGGTATTTTCACCCGGCGAGCATCGGTTTAGCCCCAGCCGCTTGACAAATTGCCCCTCGTCCTCGCCTTTGTGCGCCATGCATGCATATCGAACCACCACCTGCGGCGCGCTGCGCCTCGTCAACGACGGAACCGAAGCGAAAATCGCCGGCTGGGTCCACCGCAAGCGCGACCACGGCCAACTCCTTTTCGTGGATTTGCGCGATCATTACGGCATCACGCAATGCGTGATCGACGTGTCGTCGCCGCTGTTCAAGTCGGTCGATGCGCTGAAGCTTGAAAGTGTGATCTCGGTCACCGGGACGATCGTGAAGCGCTCGGCCGAGACGATCAACACGAAGTTGCCGACCGGCGAAATCGAACTGTCGATCAAGGCGCTGGAGGTTCTGTCCGAGGCGGAGCCGCTGCCGTTTCCGGTCAATGCCGATGCCGATTATCCCGAGGACATGCGGCTGCGCTATCGCTTCCTCGATCTGCGGCGCGAAGGCGTTCACGCCAACATCATGCTGCGTAGCCAGGTCATCGCGTCGGTCCGGCGGCGGATGATCGATCAGGGCTTCACCGAGTTTCAGACCCCGATCCTGACCGCGTCGTCGCCCGAGGGCGCGCGCGATTATCTGGTGCCGAGCCGCATCCATCCCGGCCAGTTCTATGCGTTGCCGCAGGCGCCGCAGCAGTTCAAGCAATTGCTGATGGTGGCGGGCTTCGATCGCTACTTCCAGATCGCGCCGTGCTTTCGCGACGAAGCAAGCCGCGCCGACCGGTCGCCCGGCGAGTTCTATCAGCTCGATTTCGAGATGTCGTTCGTCACGCAAGACGACGTGTTCGCCGCGATCGAACCAGTCATCGCCGGCATCTTCCAGGAATTCGGCAAGGGCAAGACGGTCAGCGCCACGCCATTCACGCGCATTCCCTACGCCGACGCGATCGCCAAATACGGTTCGGACAAGCCGGATCTGCGCAACCCGATCACGATGAGCGACGTGACCGAGACCTTCCGCGGCTCCGGCTTCAAGATATTCGCGGGTCAGATCGAGAGCGATCCCAAGGTTCGGGTCTGGGCGATTCCGGGTCCGACCGGCGGCAACCGCGCGTTCTGCGACCGGATGAATTCCTGGGCGCAGGGCGAGGGCCAGCCGGGGCTCGGCTATATCTTCTTCCGTGAAGGCGAAGCCGAAGGTGCCGGGCCGGTGGCCCGCAATCTCGGGCCCGAACGCACGGCGCAACTCAAGACTGAGTTGGGTCTGAAGGACGGCGACGCGGTGTTCTTCGTTTGCGGCGTGCCCAAGACCTTTGTGCAATTCGCCGGCGCCGCGCGCATGAAGGTCGGCAGCGAGCTGAAACTGGTCGAGAGCGGAGTCTTCAAGTTCTGTTGGGTGACTGATTTCCCGATGTACGAATACGACGAAGAGCTGAAGCAGATCGTCTTCAGCCACAACCCGTTTTCGATGCCGCAGGGCGAACTCGAGGCCCTCAACAATCAGGATCCGCTGACGATCAAGGCGTTCCAATACGACATCGTCTGCAACGGCGTCGAACTGAGTTCGGGCGCCATCCGCAACCATCGCCCCGACATCATGTATCGGGCCTTCGAGATCGCGGGCTATCCGGCGTCCGAGGTCGAGGCGCGCTTCGGCGGCATGTTGAATGCATTCAAGTTCGGGGCGCCGCCGCATGGCGGCTCGGCGCCCGGCATCGATCGTATCGTGATGCTGCTGGCGGATACGCCGAATATTCGGGAGATCGTCGCCTTCCCGATGAATCAGCAGGCGCAGGATTTGCTGATGCAGGCGCCGGCGGCGGTATCGCCCGAGCGCTTGCGCGAGCTTCACATTCGCTTGGCGTTGCCGCCGGACGCCAAACCTAAAACCTGATCAGGCGCGGGCCGAAATCCGCGCTTCGGTATTGCGGCGTTTTTCCTGGTACATCGCCATGTCGGCGCGATGAAGGATCGACGCTTCGTCCTCATCGCCATCGAAGGCGGCGACGCCGAAGCTGGCATTGAGCCCGATCAGGGTCATGGCGCGGGCGATGCAAAGACATTTGCGCCGGGCGGTGGCGGCCGAGGCGCCGATCAACAACAGCGCGAACTCGTCGCCGCCGATGCGGGCGGCCGCGTCCATCCGGCGGACCCGGCGGCGGATCAAGGCGCCAAGTTGTTTCAAGAGCTGATTGCCGTGAGCGTGGCCGAGCCGGTCGTTGACCTGCTTAAAGCCATCGAGGTCGCAGACGATGACGACGCCCTTGGCGCCGCCGCGCCGCATGGCCGCGGCCGCCTGGGCGAGGGCCATGCTGAAGCCGCGCTGATTGTAGAGGCCGGTCAATTCGTCGGTGACGACCTGGCTCTCGAGATAGGCGAGGCGACGTTCGAGTTCGGCGATGCGTTCCTTGGCGGCCGTCGCGGTCGCGCGGGTCCAGTCGGGCATTGCCGGCTGCGTGGTGGCTGCGTCCGATACCAGCCGGAGCATCTGCCCCCTGCGCCGCAACGCGGGCGCGCCGGGTGCGTCCTCGATATCGCGTGGTTTGATGGCATTGAGTGCCATGTTTCGATCCCCTCGAAAGAACTCCGTCGCAGATCGAGGAGCAAACCTCATGCCATGCCAATGTCCCGGAAAAGCTTGGTTTTGGTTTCGCGGCAGTAGGAAAAAATTTCCCGCTGCGGCAGAGCCTGCCGCCCCGGCACCGGCTACCGCAGTTGCGAGAAGCGTGACATAATGACGACAGAAGCCGTTGCGACGTCGTGGCCGGCCGAGAACTGGGATTGGTCAACATGAGATACCGGACAGGTGGTCCACTTGCCATCGCCGCCGCGGTTCTGGTCCTGGCGGGATCACCGGCTTTGGCCGTCGATATCTCGCCGCATCGCGCCCTCTACAGCCTGACCCTCGACAATGCGAAAACCTCGAGCGGAGTCGCCGCTGCCAGCGGCGCCATGTACTACGAATGGGGCGAGGCCTGCGACGGCTGGACCGTCGACCAACGGTTCCGCCTGCGGCTCGCTTATTCCGAGGACGAGAACGTCGATGTCAACTCGACGTTGCTCACCTGGGAGTCGAAGGACGGGCTGAAATACCGCTTCAATGAAAAGCGCACCCGCAACGGTCATGTCGACGACGACATCCATGGCGAGGCGCATCTTAACGGCGTCGGCAAAGGCGGCATTGCGACGTTCGAAAAGCCCCAGGCCACGACGATTACCCTCGCGCCCGGCGTGCTGTTCCCGACCGCGCACACCCTCGCCCTGATCGAGCGCGCCCAGGCCGCCGATCAGTTCCTGTCGCGTCAGGTCTTCGACGGCGCGGCCGTCGAAAACGCCGGACAGATTACGGCGGTGATCGGTGGGCAGCTCAAGCCCGATGCCAGCGCGGCCAAGCCGCTCGACAATCCGCTGCTGCAGCACCCGTCCTGGCGCATCAGCCTCGCCTTCTTCTCGGCCGACGCCGGAAAGACGGATTCCGACACGCCCGATTACCAACTCAGCATGCGCCTGCTCGACAACGGCGTGTCGCAGGACATGTCGCTCGATTACGGCGACTACGTGCTGAAGGCCAAGCTCGATCAGATCGAGGCGCTGCCCAAGCCGTCGTGCTGAGCCGGCTTCAGGCGGGCCACAGCCAGGCCGCGCCGCGCACGCCGCTTGAATCGTCCCAGCGCGGCGGGACCAGCCTTGTCGCCACCGTATCCGAAAAGACGTAAGCGCCCCAGTGCTCCGGCACCGCTTGGTAGAGCGCTTCGATCTGCCCCAACCCGCCACCGAGGACGATGATGTCAGGGTCGATCAGGTTGATCACCGTGGCGAGTCCACGCGCGAGGCGGTCGATGTAACGGCCGAGGCTGTTTCTCGCCCCGGCATCGCCGGCCTGGGCCTGGGCGGCAATCGCGGCCGGTTCCGCGCGGGCGCCGGTTGTCGCCTCGTGGTCGCGGGCGAAGCCGGGACCGGACAGGAAAGCCTCGATGCAGCCATGCTTGCCGCAATAACAGGGTGGTCCGGGGCGCTCGTCGTCGTGCGGCCAGGGGAGCGGCGAATGGCCCCATTCCCCGGCGATCGCGTTGGGACCGGTCAGGAGATGTCCCTCGACGACGAGGCCGCCGCCGACGCCGGTGCCGAGTATCACGCCGAACACTGTGCGGCCACCTTGCGCCGCGCCATCGGTCGCCTCACTTAAGGCAAAGCAATTGGCGTCGTTGGCGAAGCGCAGGGGGCGGTCGAGGGCGGCCATCAGGTCGCGATCGAAAGGCTGGCCGTTGAGGCAGGTCGAATTGGCGTTTTTGACCAGTCCGGTCTGCGGCGACAAGGCCCCCGGGATGGCGACCCCGACACTCGCTTTCGCGCCGAGATCGGCCTCCATTCCTTCGACCAGCGCCTTGATCGCGGCGATCGTCGCCCGGTAGTCCCCGACGGGCGTGGCGATCCGGCGGCGCAGGGCAATTGCGTCGTCGCGCCCCAGCGCGACCGCTTCGATTTTGGTGCCGCCGAGATCGATTCCGAGTCGCATACCGAATTCTTAACGTCTCTTCAGCAAATCTTAGGACAATTTAACGTAAGGATAACCTTCGACGAAGGCCCGCTTGTGGGGCTTCGTGGAGGCTCTTTTAACGGTTGCGCGCTTACCATGCAGGGCCGCACTGTTCCGTCCCGTGCGGCGGGGAAGGATCTAATGATGGCTAAGCAGGTACTGATTGTCGAAGACAACGACCTCAACATGAAGCTATTTCATGATTTGCTGGAGGCGCACGGCTACGACATTCTCCAGACCAAAGACGGCATGGAGGCGCTGCAGCTTGCCCGTCTTCATCATCCCGACCTGATCCTGATGGACATCCAGTTACCCGAGGTTTCGGGTCTCGAAGTGACCAAATGGATCAAAGAGGACGACGACCTGAAGATGATCCCGATCATCGCGGTCACCGCCTTCGCCATGAAGGGCGACGAAGAAAAGATTCGCGAAGGCGGCTGCGAGGCCTACATCGCGAAGCCGATCTCGGTTGCCCATTTCCTACAAACCGTCGCGCGTTTTTGCGCTTGAGCAAAAGAAGCCCATGTCCGCACGAATCCTGGTCATCGACGACGTCGATGTAAACGTCAAGGTGCTCGAAGCGAAGCTTTCGAGCGAATATTTCCACGTGCTCAGCGCCCATGACGGCATGGCCGCGCTGGCTGTGGCGCAGCGCGAGCATCCCGATCTCATCCTGCTGGATGTGATGATGCCACGCATGGACGGATTCGAGACCTGCAGGCGATTGAAGGCCGATCCGCGCACCAGCGATATTCCGGTCGTTATGGTGACCGCGCTGAGCGAGCCTTCGGATCGCGTGCGCGGACTTGAGGCCGGGGCCGACGATTTTCTCACCAAGCCGGTCAACGACATCGCGCTCTTCGCCCGCGTTCGTTCCCTCGTGCGCCTGCGGCGGATGATGGAAGAGTGGCGTCACCGCGAGGACGTCTACGGCAAGTTCAATTCGCTCTTCGAGAAGGAACAGGCGCCGGAGAATAACGGTCCGGCCCGGATCCTTCTTTGGGAAGAGAGCGCCTTCGCCGGCGCGCGCATCGCCGAGATGCTGACGCCGATCGCCAGCGAGACTATTCGCCCGAGCCGGGTCGAGGAATTGGTCGAGTGCTGCGACGCGAACGTCGAATTGGTCATTCTCAGCATGGCCGGCAAGGTCGACGCGCTCCGCGTCGTTTCCCAGCTTCGCGCCAACGAGACGAGCCGCCTGGTGCCGATCCTGCTGATCGCCGATCCCGACGAATTGCCGCGCCTTGCCAAAGGCCTCGATCTCGGCGCGACCGACTATCTTGTGCGGCCCCTCGATCGCAACGAACTGATCGCGCGCGCGCGCACCCAGGTGCGGCGCAAGCGCCTGCAGGATCGCTTGCAGGAAAACTATCAAAAGAGCCTGGCGCTGGCGCTGACCGACAGTCTCACCGGCCTCTATAATCGCCGTTATCTTTCGGCCCATCTCGATGGCTTGCTGGCGCGCGTCGCCGAAGGCGCCAAAGGCCCGTCGCTGTTGATCTTCGACATCGACTGGTTCAAGCGCGTCAACGACAACCACGGCCACGCTGCGGGCGATGCGGTCCTGAAGGAAGTCACCAATCGCATCTCGCGCAACGTGCGCGGTTTCGATCTCGTTGCGCGGTACGGCGGCGAGGAATTCGTCGTGGTACTGCCCGAGACGCCGCTGCAGATCGCGACCGTGGTGGCCGAACGCTTGCGTGCGACGATCGGCGACAAGCCGATCGAGGTCGGCGATCCCGCGGTACCGCTGTCGGTCACGATCAGCATCGGCGTTGCCGTCACCCGCGATGTCGACGAGACTCCCGACACGCTGTTGCAACGCGCCGACGAGGCGCTCTATGCCGCCAAAAACGGCGGCCGTAACTGTGTCCGCATCGCGGTGGCCGATATGCCGCCTGAAAGCGCCACGCCCGATCTGCGTCCTGTTCCAATGCGGGCGATCGTCTAGCGAGCGCCCGGCAGCACCGGCAACTGCAGATAGGCATCCCTGCCGCCGCCGGTGTAAACGGCATGCGTGCCGTGGAAGATTTCCGGCGGACGATCTTTCGGACTGTCGTGATACATCCAGCCGACGCCTTTGGTGGCCCCGGTTTCGCCGGGACGCTCGAAGTCCTTGCCCTGAACGGTCAGTGTCAGCCGTGAGCCCTTCGGCAGATAAAGGCTGAGCGGCCAGATATCGACCTCGACCTCGTACACCTCGCCCGGCTTCAGCGCCTGACGTTCGTCATGCGGATGGAACGGCGTGTAATCGGTCGACCGTTTCGGATCGAGCTTCCGTTGCGAAACGCGCAGCCAGCCCTGTGTCGCCGGCGCCTTGGGTTCCCCGCCGGTGCGGAACGTCATCTCCTTACCCTGCGGATCGAAAGCGCAGAGCGTCGCGAAGATATCCATGTCTGCGGTCGACGATGACACATAGAGCTTCGCCTTGGCCGGACCGGCGATCTCGGTGTCGTGCGGCAAAGGCCCGGTGCTGAATGTCACGCCATCGCTCAGGGCGGGATAGGACGCGCTGGCGGCCGCGACGGGTTTCGCCCCGTCGAGCGTCTTCTTGCCGGCGTCGAGATGGAACTTCGTCCATTGCGTGTCGGGCAACGGCCATGCGGTCGCCTGATGCTGGCGCTTCACCGTATCGCCCGGACCGCGCACCGACAGCTCGACCTTGGGTTCCTTTTCCCAGCCATTGTCGATGCCTTTCAGATAGTGGTCGAAGAAGCGCTTCTGCAGGGCGACGTTCTGCGGCTGAAAATAGGTATGGATGTAGGAACCGCTTTGAATCTTGAGCCACTTCTCGCGCGACGACACGCCGAGATATCCGCCGATCGTGCCGCGCAGATGGAGCGCGAGCCCGCCCCAATTGGCGACCACGAGGATCGGTTGGTCGATCAGGCTGAGATCGGGGGTACGGTCGTGATAGAAGCTGTCATTGAGCGGATGGGCGAGGATTTCGCCCGGATAGTCGGCGCGGTTGGCGGTGAGTTGTGCCGGCGTCAGCGTCTCGTCACCGGTGGTGCGGCCGCCCGTGTAGAGGTCGTGATAGGGGCTTTCGGCATTGCCGTGCTGGTTGCGCAGCACACTGCGCGACCACCAGCGCGAGATGAAGCCGCTGCCGAAAATGCCGTCCTGACGCGTGCGGTCGCGGAAGAAATCGTAGGTGCCCATCCAGGGGCAGAGCGCGAAGAGATGGGGTGGTTTGAGCGACGCGACGCGCCATTGGCCGGCGGCGTGATAGGAAATGCCGGTCAATCCGACCTTGCCGTTGCACCAGGACTGTACGCCGGCCCATTCGATCGCATCGTAGAAGTCGCGGAATTCTTCGGGCGAGTTGGGGGCGAGGCGCCCGGGCGACTTGCCGCAGCCGCGCGCATCGACCCGGATGATGATGTACCCGTCGAGAACCCACGCTTCGGGATCGGGCGTCTCCCAGACCAGATTCTTGCACGACGAGTTGGCGAGGATGTCGGGATAGAATTTTTCGATCGCGTCCCAGGCTTCCTGCATGAACTCCTTGAGGGGCACGTCCTTGCCGTAGGGTCCGAAGGTCATCAGCACGGGGAACTTGCCCTCGGCCTTGGGACGGAACACGTCGCCGCGCAGCGTCGCGCCGTCCCGCATGGGGATGGCGGTGTTGCGCTCCATGATCATCTCGTATTTTGTCGTGCCCAATTTTCCCTCCCGGATACGAAAAAGCCGCTCGTCGAGGAGCGGCTTTTGTTTTTGTGGTCTTCGTCGGCGCGACCGGCTATTTGATTTTGCCTTCTTTGAAGACGACGTGCTTGCGCGCGACCGGGTCGTATTTCTTCAGTTCGAGCTTCTCGGTCTTGGCGCGCGGGTTCTTCGTCGTGGTGTAGAAATACCCCGTATCCGCGCTGCTCACGAGTTTGATCTGGATGACGTTGCTTTTGGCCATGCGAGCCTGCCTTTCCGATGAATAGGCCAGCTTAATCCCGGTCGCGAATCTGTCAAGTCGGAGCGCGCCGCCGCGGTGCAACTATCGCAATAGGGGCAAACGCTCCGGAAGCGCCTAAAAAACCCGCAAATCTCTGGTTCTCATTGATTTTATGCCCGCGCTTCTTTACCACCTTTAACCAAGTTCAGTCATAAGCACGTTGCGCGTGGAGTAGGGGATACCGGCGGCTCTCACGGGGCATTGCCGCCGTCTCAAAACATCGACAGCCATGAATGTGAGACCACGAGACCTGCCGCCGCGGTCGCGTATGCGAATGCTGTAACAAATTTGTCTTGGATCATATCCAGGGCTGCCGGAGTGAAGGTATGTCGATACCGGTGATCTATCTCTGTGGGATGGCCCTGGCCGCCGCCTCCGCGAGCTATCTGCTGCTCGCGATCTGGCGTGTCGCGCGCTTCGGGCCTCGCGGCGTTCGGCCGTCAGCCCCCATGGGCGGGGTCACGATCCTGAAGCCGCTCTGCGGTCTCGAGCCGCAGCTCTACGATTGCCTGCGGTCTTTTTGCGTCATCGACCATGCACCGCTGCAGATCGTGTTCGGGGTCGCCGACCCGTTCGATCCGGCACTTGATGTGGTCGCTCGCTTGAAAGCGGAATTTCCGGCGCTCGACCTCGTGTCGGTGATCGACCGCGCCGTGCATGGGACCAATCTTAAGGTCAGCAATCTCATCAACATGTACGGTGCTGCGCGGCACGACATCGTCATCGTATCGGACAGCGACACGGCGGTGACGCCCGATTGTCTCGAGGTGCTGCTGGCGCCGCTCGCCGATCGCGCGACAGGTGCGGTCACCTGTCTTTACAAAGCCGCGCCGGCACCCGGTCTGGCGTCGATGCTGGGCGCGCTGTTCGTCAATGACTGGTTTCTCGCCTCGGCGGTTGTCGATGCCGGCATGCGCGATATCGCTTACTGCTTCGGACCGGTGACCGCGCTCCGCCGCGAGGCTCTCGACGCGATGGGTGGATTTCACGCGCTTTCCTCCCATCTTGCCGATGATTTCATGCTCGGGCGGTTGGTGGCGAAAGCCGGTTACAAGGTCCGGCTTGCCTCGTGTGTCCCCGATATCTCGGTGGTCGAAACATTCTCGTCGCTGCTGGCGCACGAACTGCGCTGGGCGCGGACCGTGCGGACGGTGAAACCGGGCGAGCATTTCATGTCGGGAGTTATGGAACTGCTGCCGCTGATTGCGGTGCTGCTGCTGCCCTATCCCGCGCTCGGCGGGTGGTGGGTGCTCGCGGCGCTGATGCTGTTGCGGGTTGCCTTGCACTACGCGGTGCGCTGGCGTTTCGCGATTGCCGTGCCGGCGCGGCCGTGGCTCCTGCCGTTGCGCGAATGTCTGTGTTTCGCCATCTGGCTGGCCAGTTTCCGAAGCTATAATGTCCGTTGGCGCGATCGTAGTTTCGTGATCGCGTCCGGTGGCCGGTTGGTGCCCCGTTCCATTCCTTCGGCATCGGCAAGTGGCGGGCTTTGAAGCGTCTCATCGTTACGGCGGATGATTTCGGTCTGACGACGTCGGTCAACGACGCGATCGAGGATGGGCATCGCCGTGGCATTCTCACCGCCGCCAGCCTGATGGTGACCGGCGAGGCCGCGGCCGACGCGGTGTCGCGCGCGCGCACCATGCCCCGCCTCGGCGTCGGCCTGCACCTCGTGATGGTCGACGGCGTACCGGTGCTGCCGCCCGAACAGATTCCGGATCTGGTCGGTCCCGATGGACGTTTTTCCAGCGATCTCTTCCGTCTGGGTGTCCGCATTTTTTGCCGCGCTTCCGCGCGCCGCCAGGTGGCGGCGGAAATCCGCGCGCAACTGGAAGCCTTCCGCCGGACCGGCTTGCCGCTCGATCACGTCAATGCGCATCATCACTTCCATCTTCATCCGACGATTCAGGCCGAACTGATCCGCCTCGCCGCGGAATTTGAAATAAAGGCCATCCGAGTCCCGCGCGAACCGCCTTTTGCGCCGTGGCGCGCCGGCGGGCGCCGGTTCTATTGGCTCGGTGCCGGACTGCTGGAAGCGGGGCGGGCCGGCGCGCTGAAACGGCGCCTTGGCGCCGCCGGCATCGCGAGCAACGACTGGATTTTCGGTCTCGCCGATACCGGCGCCATGACCGGGGAGCGCGTGCTCCGTTATCTCGAGAATCTGCCCGAGGGCGTCTCCGAGCTTTACGTTCATCCGGCGCTGCAGCGTCCGCGCGAATGGCCGGAAACCTATCAATGCCACGGCGAATATGAATCGTTGGTCGATCCCGCGGTGGTGGCGTTCGTGAACACGCACGGTATCGCACCCATCCCGTTTGCCGGCCTCTCGAGGGCGGCATGAAAATCGGTATTTTACTCGGGGCGCTGCTCGGATTTCTCGGCGCGGTCGTGCTGGTCGCCTGGTACGGGCTTTCCGACGTCGGCGAGACGATCGAACTGGCGGGCTGGCTCGGCTTCGTCGCGATGATCGCGTTTCACATGGTGCCGGTGGCGCTCTGCGGAGTGGCCTGGCGCGCATTGTTCGAGGACCCGCGACCCGGCTGGCTCGCTTTCGTGTGGTTCCGCTGGGTGCGTGATGCCGGAAGCGATCTTCTGGCGCTGTTGCCGGGCACCGGCGAGATGCTCGGCATCCGGGCGATGAAACTGGGCGGCATCGATGTCGGCACCGCATCGGCGGCGACCGTCGTCGACATCACGGTCGAGATGGCGGCGCAACTCGCTTTCACGTTGCTCGGCCTCGTTATCATGCTCGACAATCCGGAAAGCCCGGTGGTCGCCTGGACCCTGATCGGTCTGGCAATGATCACGCCGCTTGTCTGCGCGATGGTTTTCGCGCAGCGCCTGGGGCTCCTTGGCTTGCTCGAACGCTTCGCCGACAAGCTCGCCGCCGAATTCGGCTGGACCGTGCTGTCGCAGGTCGGCGGCATCGAGGCGCGCATCCACAAGCTCTATGAGAACAGGAAGGCTTTGGCGCGCGCCGGGGTCACGCATTTCATCGCCTGGATCGTCGGCGTCGGCGAGGCCGGCATCGCGCTGGCGATGATGGGCGTGCGGCCCGGCATCGGGACGCTGATCGTGCTCGAGAGCCTGACCTTCGCGTTGCGCAGCGCCGCGTTCTTCGTACCGGCCGCCGCAGGCGTGCAGGAAGGCGGCTACGTCCTGTTGGGCGGTGCCCTCGGCATCGGGCCGGACTTCGCGCTCGCGCTGTCACTGATGAAGCGCGGCCGCGAACTGGTGCTCGGTACCGTCGCGCTCTTGCTGTGGCACGCCGTCGAGAGCCGCCGTTTGTGGCGAAGCGGCCGGACCGAGCCGCGCGTTATGGTCGCTAGTTCTGAGCCGCCAGAAAATCGATAAGCGCCTTGCGGTCGTCGCCGCTCTTGATACCAAGCAGAATCATCTTGGTCCCGGGCACCAGCGCCTGAGGGTCGGTCAGGTATTTGTCGAGCGTCGCCGCATCCCAGGTCAGGCCGGCTTTCATCATCGCGGGAGAATACGTGAAGCTGTCCACGCTGGCGGATTTGCGCCCGACGATGCCGAAGAGCGACGGGCCCAGCTTGTTGGTGCCGGCATCGACCGAATGGCAGACCGCGCAATTGGTCTGGAAGATCGCGGCGCCGTCGGCAGCCGCGGCTGGATGCGCGAAAACAGCCATGGCGGGCGCGGCGAGAGCCAGCAGGGTCAAAAGCGGGGTGGGACGCATCATCAAATTCTCTCCCTTCAATAGGGTGCGCAGTATAGGCAGCCGATAGCGGTGACGGCCAGAGCCGTGCTATCCTTCCTGCCTGGTTTTGAGAGGAGATTGGTGATGCCGCGTCATGCGAATTTCATTCCCCAGGGCGTGATCCCGGCCTGCCTGCTGCCCTTCAATGAGGATCTGTCGATCGACGAGGCCTCGTTCCGCCATCATTTGAGCGACGTGGCATCGGTTGCCGGTATTTCCGCCATCACCATCAACGCGCATGCGACCGAGGTCGCTTCCTGCACCGTCGACGAGCAGCGCCGGGTTCTTGAGATTACCCAGGACGAGATCGGCAAGAAGCTGCCGATCGTCAACGGCATCTACGCCGAAGGCAGTGTCGAGGCGGCCCGGCTTGCCCGCATGGCGGAGGAGGGCGGTGCCTCGGCGCTGCTGGTCTTCCCGCCGGGTCCCTTTACGCTGGGACAGCGCCCGGAGATGGCGCTGGCGCATTTCAAGCGCATCGCGGATGCGTCGAGCCTGCCGATCATCGTCTTCGAATATCCGTTGGCGGGTGGGCAGGGTTATCCGCTCGATACGCTGGTGAAATTGTTCGATGCGGTGCCGACGATCCGCGCGATCAAGGACTGGACGCCGAACGTTCCGGCGCACGAAAAGAACATCCGGACGCTGCACAGCCTCGACCGACCGGTCAACGTGCTTTCGACCAACAGTTCGTGGCTGATGAGTTCGCTGGTGCTGGGATGCAAAGGCCTGCTGTCGGGCTCCGGAAGCGTGATCGCCGATCTTCAGGCCCGGCTCTTCCGTGCGATCCAGTCGAACGATCTGGCGGAGGCCCGCCGCCTCAACGACCGTATCTATCCGACCGCCGAGGTCTTCTACGCCGATCCCTTCGTCGATATGCACAATCGCATGAAGGAGGCGTTGGTTCTGCTCGGCAAACAGAAGCGCGCCGTGGTGCGGCCGCCTCTGATGAAATTGAGTGGTGCCGAGATCGAGCGCATTCGTGTCGCGCTGGTGAAGGCCGGATTGCTGGAGAGCGGTGCGCGCAGCGCCGCCTGAGGCGTCAGCCTGCGCGCGCGGGCTTGGCGGAACGCGCCATCAGCAGCGACATCATGGTGAAGGCGGCGGCGCACAGAAAGATGGTGCGTGGCGAGCCTTGGTCCATCAGCCAGCCGTAAAGCGGCGGCGCCACCATCGCGGCGACGGCGAAGCCGGTGCTGACGAAACCAAAAACCAGGCCGAAGGAACCGGGTGGCGTGACGGCGCGCACGATCATGTCGCGCGACGGCATGATGACGCCGCTGAGAAATCCCGCCAAGGCCATCATCGCGACAAAGAACACGGCGTCGAAATCCACCAAGGCGATGATCAGGATGACCAAGCCGCTCCCGGCAAGGCCGGCCGTGGCGATGCGAAGCGGGTTCTTGTAGCGGTCCGCGACCACGCCGCCCGACAACACACCCGTGGCATTGAAGATGAGATACGCCGTCAACGCGACGTTGGTAACCGCGATCGGCGTGCCATAGAGCGCGCCGAAGCCGATGATCGAGAAACTCTGCAACGCGTTGCCCGTCATCGTCAGGAAGAAGAAGAATACGAACGCCTTGAGGATCGGACTCGCGGTCAGGAGTTTCCAACTACCGGCTTGCGGCGCGGCGTGCGCGTCTTCCTTGCGGATGTCCGACGCCCGGCGGTCGTTGAGCAGGCCCTTCTGCGCCAGTAGCAGCGCGGCGACAATGTAGGTCACGACCGCGATGCAGAGGAAACCGCTACGCCAGCCGAAGAAACTCGCCATTGCGATCATGAAGGCGGGCGTCAGTGCTTGGCCGGCCATGCCGAGGAAAGTATGGGCCGAATAGGCCTGGGCCATGCGCGGGGCCGAGACGCCGTGGGACAGGATGGCGTAATCGGCCGGATGATAGATGGTATTGGCCAGACCCAGGATCGCAAAGCCGAGCATGAGCGCCCAGTAGTGCGGCACGAGTCCGACCACCAGCGCGCCGGTTCCGCTCAGCGCCAGGCCGAGGATCAGGAAGCTTCCCGAGCCCAGCCGGTCGACGACATAACCGGCGGGCGTTTGCAGCGAGGCGGAGAAAAAACCGAACACCGCCATGACAAAGCCGAGTTCGGTGAAACTGACGTTGTATTCGGTGCGTGCGAAGAGAAAGAGGGGCGGCAGCATGATGACGTAGATGTGGCTCATGAAATGGGCCGCGCCGACCAAGCCGATGATCTTGTAATCGCGCAGCTTCGTCGCCGAGCCGGCGCCGCTTTCCGTCAATTCCGCCATGAATAAATGCCCGATTCTTTTCCTCGGACTTTCACTACCACGGGGCGGTCGGGAAATCGAGCCGCGCTTTCCGCAAGGGCGCCGCGCGCCATGCTCATAGTGGCAAAAAATCGGGGGTTTCTGCGGTGGTCGTGGATCCCGGCGGCTTATCGGGATCGTGCTATCGACGGAATTGTCGAGTAGCGGCAAGACGCCGCTCTGCGGAAAAACCGGTTGCCGCTGCGGGGGCGGTTGCCTAGCTTGCGCGTCCGGAAGGAATTCATGAACAGACTGGCGATTTGCTGCACCGCCGAGGTGGACGACGGAGAGTTCGCGACCCGAATCGTGGCCGAGAACAACGTTGCCTATGCGGTCTATCGGCTGGGCGATCGGTACTATGTCAGCATCGATCTTTGCACCCATGGCCCGGGTTCGCTCGGCGAAGGGTTGATCGTCGGCGAGGAGATCGAGTGCCCGTTCCATCAGGGGCGTTTCCATATTCCGACCGGCAAGCCGACCCTACCGCCTTGCACCGATCCGATTCAGGTCTGGAGCGTTCATCTCGACGGTGACCAGATCTGGATTGACCTTGATGAGCCGCAGACGAATAGTTAAAAAATTCACGGGTTTATCGGGCAGGTGAGATCATGGCGACATCCGTAGAAGACAACAAATTGCTGACCGAAGTGAGCGCGGGCACGCCGATGGGCGATCTGATGCGGCGCTACTGGTTTCCGGCGTTGCGCGCCGACGAGTTGCCGGCGCCCGATTGCCCGCCGGTGCGCGTGCAACTGCTCGGCGAGCGGCTGATCGCGTTTCGCGACAGCGAGGACCGCATCGGCCTGATCGACGAATTCTGCGCCCACCGTCGTGTCTCGCTGTGGTTCGGACGCAACGAGGAGTGCGGTTTGCGTTGCGCCTATCACGGCTGGAAATACGACGTGAACGGCCAATGCGTCGACCTGCCGTCGGAAGCCGAAGCGACCGGCATGCGGTCGCGGGTGAAGCTCAAATCCTATCCCTGTATCGAGCGCGGCGGGATCATCTGGACTTATATGGGCAAGCCCGAGGAGAAGCCGGCGCCGCCGGGCTTCGAGTGGGCGCTGGTGCCCGCCGAGCAACGCTTCATCTCGAAGCGCCTTCAGGAATGCAATTACCTTCAGGCGGTCGAGGGCGGCATCGATTCGAGCCACGTCACCTTCCTGCACAGCGCCGGGCTGCGCAACGACCCGCTCCTCGCCGGGTCCAAGGGCACGGAATACAACGAGGGCGATCTCATGCCCTATTTCGAGATCGCCGATTTCGAGGGCGGTCTGCTGATCGGCGCGCGCCGCAATGCCGAGGAAGGGCATTATTACTGGCGCATCACGCCGTGGATCATGCCGTTCTATACGATCATCCCGCCGCGCGGGGGCCATCCGCTGGGCGCGCATGCGTGGGTCCCGATCGACGATACGAGCTGCTGGTCGTGGAGCATTTCCTATCACCCGCGCCGCGCGCTGACGACGAAGGAAGTCGAGGCGATGGAGAACGGCGCCGGTATTCACGTCAAATACGTGCCCGGGACGTTCATATCGCGCGCGAACAAGTCGAACGACTATCTGATGGACCGCGCCGCTCAAGCGGCGGGTTTGCAATACAGCGGCGTCGAGGGCGTCGGCATGCAGGATGCGTCGCTACAGGAAAGCATGGGTCCGATTTGCGACCGCAGCAAAGAGATACTGGTCGGCACCGATAATGGCATCATCCTGGCGCGGCGCGCGCTGTTGCGGGCGATAAAGGCCAATCGCGAGGGCAAGAAGATTCCCGCGCTCACGCCGGAATCGCAACGCGTGCGGTCGTGCTCGGTCGTCTTGCCGTCCTCGGTCAAATTCACCGAAGGTGCGCGGCACGGCCTTTTCAGCGAACTCGGCACCGATCCCGTCACGGTCTGATCGTCAGGCGCATCGCGCCTGACGATCGGCGGCGGCGAACTTTACGCCGATCCCGATCGGTCGCTGTTTCCCGCGCGACGTTATGGTGGGCATAACGATCGGTGCAGGCGAGGCTTGCCGTGCCGCCTCCGGCCCGTGACAATGGCCGGAGAGACTGGGGGGATAAAAAATGATGGCGATCGCGGTACGGGCGACGTGATCCAGGCGATTCAGATCGTCATCGGCGGCCTGTTGCAGGGCGCGGTCTTTGCCGTGCTCGCGCTCGGATTCTCGCTGGTCTATCGCGTCACCGGCGTGATCAACCTGTCGCAGGGCGCGTTCTGCGTGCTTGGCGCCTTGCTCATGTACACCTTCCAGGTGAGCTGGGGATTGCCTGTCGCGGTGGCGATGTTGTGCGCGGTTCTGTCGACGCTCGCCTTCGGTCTGGTCATTGGATACACGACCTTCGTGCCGGCGGTGTCGCGCTTGCCGGTCAGCAGTATCCTGGTGATGACCGGGGGCTTGCTGACGCTGATCCAGGGTGTGCTGCTGATCGGCTGGTCGAGCCAGCCCTATGCGCTGCCGCCGATCTCGGGCGAGGCGCCGGTCCAGATGCTGGGTATCCGCGTGCCGACCCAGGGATTCTGGATCGTCGGTACGGCAGCGCTCATCATTCTCGGCCTTTGGTATCTTCTGGCGCGCACCGGCATTGGCTTGGCCTTACGGGCCTGCGCCGAGAACCGGATGGCGGCGCGGCTTATGGGGATCGATGTTCCGCTGATGACGCTGTTCGCCTTCGCGCTCGCGGCGGTGATCGCGGGGCTCGGGGGCATCGCGGTTGCGCCGATCACCTCGCTCGAATTCGACACCGGCGGTTTTTTCACCAATTTCGGCTTCATCTCGGTGGCGATCGGGGGCTTGGGCGCCTTTGCCGGCTCGGTGGTGGGTGGGTTCCTGCTGGGCGTCTCGGAGCAGCTGGCCGCCGGTTACGTCTCCTCGCTCTTTGCCAATGGTTTGGCGTTGGCGCTGCTGCTGGCCGTGCTGCTGTGGCGTCCCAACGGTCTCTTCAGCGCCGCCCCGGCGCGGCGTCAGGACGTCCGCGATGAGCAACGCATCCACCGGCCGATCGTGCGGATCGAGGGGTGGGGTGGGGTCGCGTTCGCGATCCTGGCGTCGGCTTTCGTGCTGGTGCTGCCCATGGTGCTGCCGCCGGGCGGGATCCTCAATTCGCTGGTGATCACCGGCATTCTGTTTATTGCGGTGCTCGGGCTCGACGTGCTGATGGGGTTCGCCGGCCAGGTCAGCCTCGGCCACGCCGGTTTTATGGCGATCGGCGGCTATGCCGCGGCGGTGCTGGCGACCACCTATCATTGGCCGCCGCTGGCCGGGATTGGCGCGGGCATGCTGTTGGCGCTGCTCTGTGCGCTCGGCCTCTCGCTGGTCACGGCGCGGCTGCGCGGCCATTTCCTGGCCTTGGCGACCCTGGCCTTTGGGTTGGTGGTCGATTCCCTCACGGTCGGCCTGACCAACCTGACAGGCGGACCGTCGGGTCTCGTCGGTATCCCGTCTTTTTCGGTCGCCGGCTACAGCTTCGGCACCGCGACCCGCATGTACTATCTGGTGGCGGTCCTCATCATCGTGCTGGTGGCAATGCTCCAGGGCGCCATGCGCTCGGGCTTCGGGCGGGCGCTCCAGGCGGTACGGACCGACGAGACGGCAGCCGCCGCGCTCGGCGTGGATGTCGCCCGGTACAAGCTGGCGGCGCTGTGCATCGCCTCGATGCTGGCGGCGCTCTCGGGCAGCCTCTACGCCTTCGATTTTCACTTTCTGTCGCCCGACATGGTTGGCACGACCCGATCCTTCGAGATGATCGCGATGCTGGTCGCGGGTGGCGAGGGCACGCTGATCGGACCGCTTCTCGGTGTGGCGCTGGTGACGTTGGTCCCGACGCTGTTCCAGCCTTTCGCGCTTTATAAGACCTTCGCCGAAGGACTGGTTCTGGTGCTCTGCTTCCTGTGGCTGCCCGAAGGCATGTTCGGCGCGGCGGCGGTCTGGTTCGGGCGGCTGATCCGGCGGCGCGGAGCCGTGCGATGACCGAATTCGCGCTCGAGATCGACGGGCTCGACAAGACCTTCGGCGGGCTTCATGCCGTCAACCGGGCGAGCTTTACCGTGCCGCACGGGAGCCTGACCGCGGTGATCGGGCCGAACGGCGCCGGCAAGACCACATTGTTCAATCTCGTGACCGGTCTCTATCGCGCCGATTCGGGCGAGGCACGGTTCTATGGCGTGTCGCTGCACGATCTGACACCGGTCGAGGTTGCGGCGCGCGGATTGATTCGCACGTTTCAGGCGGCGCGAATCTATCCCGGCATGACGGCGATCGAAAACGTGGTGGCCGGCGCGCATCTCCATCTCAAAACGCGAGCGTGGCAACACATGCTCTGGCTCGGCGGCGCGCGGTCCGAGGAACGTGCGCTGACCGCACGCGCCGATGCGCTGCTCGATCTGGTCGGGCTCAGCGCGTTCCGGAATGTCGCGGCAACCGAGTTGCCGATGGGCGGGCAGAAGTTGTTGGAGGTCGTGCGTGCCCTGATGGCGCGTCCGCGTCTGCTGCTGCTCGATGAGCCCGCCGCGGGCCTGAACGACGCGGAGACTGCCGATCTCGCCGCCTTGTTGCGCGCGGTGCGCGATTCCGGAATCTCGGTCGTGGTGGTCGAGCACAATATGTCGCTCGTCATGGGCGTTGCCGATCAGGTGATCGTGCTGGACGCCGGCAGCGTCGTCGCATCCGGTGCGCCGCGCGACATCCAGCGCGATGCGCGCGTCATCGCTGCTTACGTCGGCGGCGAGGTCGCATCATGACCCTGGCCTTGCAAGGTGTGTGCGCGGGCTACGGCACGGGCGATGTCATTCACGATATCGAACTCACCGTCGGGGCGGGCGAAATCGTGGCGCTGGTGGGCGCCAACGGCGCGGGCAAGTCGACGCTCGTCAAGACGATCTCAGGCCTGATCCCGGCGCGGCGCGGCGCGATATCGCTCGACGGCGCGCGCATCGACCGCGACAGCGCTCGCGCACGGGTCAGGCTGGGCGTGGTGCAGGTGCCGGAGGGACGCCAGGTCTTCGCGGGATTGAGCGTGCGCGAGAATCTGCGTCTCGGTGCTTACGCGCGCACGCGTGACGCGGCGCCAGCCCAATTCGCCGACAGCATGACGGCGGTGGGCGCTTTGTTTCCCGCGCTCGTTCCGCGTTTCGACGAACCGGCAGCCAATCTTTCGGGTGGCCAGCAGCAGATGCTGGCGATCGGCCGTGGTTTGATGGCGAACCCGCGCATGCTGATTCTCGATGAGCCGTCGCTCGGCCTGGCGCCGGTGCTGGTGGCCGAGATTTTTCGTCTGATCGCGAGCCTGCGGGGCGAGGGACGGGGCATCCTGTTGTCCGAACAGAATGCGCGGCTCTCGCTGGCGATCGCCGATCGTGCCTATGTCGTCGAGAACGGCCGTATCGCCTTGAGCGGCACCGGGCAGGAACTGCTGAACAATCCGGAAGTCGCCGCCCGCTATCTCGGCGTCGGCAAAGGGGTTTCGGTCACTGAGGGTGGCGAGCAGGCGCGGCTTACGGCGCGGCTCAAGACGATCCTGACGCCCTCGCCTTGATCCGCGCGAACGGGTGATCGAGCGCGTCGCGCCATTGCTTATCGCTGAATATCTTCAAGGCTGGATCCGCGACCGGCTTATTGGGATGCGATGCGGGGCGCGTGGATTTTTCGCTGATGACGGAAGTAACGAAATCAGGCGCCGGCTTCGTCGCCCGCGGTGACGGCGAAGAGCGAGGCGATGAGCCATAGGGTCGAGAGCCACCAGGCCTGCCAGATGCCGAAACTCAACAGGCCGACGACCAGGGCACCCGATACGAAAGCCAACGCCCCGGCGCGGTGATCCCGCGATAGGGTCGTTTTCCAGCCAAGACGCGCGACGATCCAGGTTAAAATCGCCAATCCCAGGGCGAGGCCGGGCAGCCCGAGTTCGAGTTGCCACTGCAAGGCCGCGTCATGGGGATGGAGCGGCAGTGATTCGGCGCCACCCGGATAGGTGAGTGTCGGCAAGAGGTCGTTGAAATCGGTTTTGCCGCCGGGGATCGCGCGCGACGCATCCATGCCCCAGCCGAGCAGCGGATGTTCCGCGATCCGGTCGTCGCTGAAGCGCCAGATCAGGAGGCGGTGGATGCCCGACCATTTGATCCACGGCGCACTCTGGTGCAGCGTGAGGATATTGTCGTAGCTCGGTATCAAAACGGGAACGGCGACGCCGAAGGCAAGAATCCCCGCGATCATGACGCCGGCAACGCCTCGCGAGGTGAACCGCGCAACGGCCAAGACAACAAGACCCAGGAAAACCGACAGCACCGCGGCCGCGCTTTCCATCAGCAACGCCATGACCGGCACGGCGATGAGAAGCAAGCCGCGCAGCCATCGCGGCGCGACGGCGAAGAGCGCCGGCCACAGTGCCAGAACCATCACCGTGATGCCGCGGTCATAGCGTTGAAAGGGTAGAAGTTGATCGAAGGGAATCCCGAGCCAGTGGCGCACGATCGGCGCATTGCCGAAGCGTTCGATCGCCAGGAGCAACAGGGCCACGACGATGCCGGCCACCATGGCTTTGCCGATCCGGCTTCGCTCGGACGGTGTTACCGATCGGGCCGCCCCCAAGATCATGAGTCCCCCCGCGCTGAGGGCGAGGAAACGAAGTCCTTCAAGAAAACTGTGCTCTGGCAAAATCGACCAGAGCGACGACACCATTCCCCACAGCCCTAACGTGGCGAGGAGGATCGCGAGGCTCTTGATCCCAGCAAGACCCGCCAAACAGCGCTGGCGGTCGAAGACCAGCAGGGCTGCCGCCGCAACCACCAATAGGGGAGCCGCGCCGAGAGGCGCGAAAACGGCGAGCGGCGGCAGGAGCACGGCGACGGCGGCAAGGGCGATACAAGCCGCGCCACGCGTCGAAGAGTTACTTTCCATGGCGTGGGCTTATAGAGCATTTTCCGGTGTTGACCATTCCCGGATCGAGTGGGCGCTAAGCGCGCGATTGATTTGCTGCGAACCAGCGGCATGTCGCCGCGATCCCGTCATCGGCGCTGAAGCGCGGCTGCCAGCCGAGTTGCTGTCGCGTCAGCGTGTCGTCGATTGAAAGCGAACCGAGTAACCGATCCGCCGCGGCGGATCGCCCCGCAAGTCCGGCGGCAAATCGCAGCAGTGAGGGCGGGAACGGCAGGAGTCGCGCCTTGCGATCGAGGTGACGCGCGATATGGCGGATGAGCTCCGGCGTCGAGAGTTCCTCGGTGTCGCGCAAAAGGAATGTTCCGCTGACGGCGTCGGGTTGCTCGAGTGTCAGTACGATCAGATCGATCAGGTTATCGATGAAAACGAGGCTGCGCCGATTGTGAACACTGGCCAGCGGCAACGGCATCTGGCGCGCGACCAGATGGAGAAGTTTGAAAAAATTTCCTTTGACGCCGGGGCCGTAAACCAACGGCGGTCGTAACACCACGAGGCCGGGTGCGCCGGCAATTGCCTGCTCGATCCGAAGCTTCGCCTCGCCATATGTATCCGTCGGCACGGGGGCAAAGTCGGCGCGAAACGGGATGGTCCCGCTGATTTCCCCCATCGCCTTTATCGAACTTATCAGAATGGTGCGCTCGGTTCCGAGGCGCCGTGCGGCAACGGCGAGACCATGCGCGGCTTCCTCCGCCTCCGTGGTTCCATTGCCTTGCTGGTCAGGCGCTTCCGCCGGACTTGCGAGATGCACCACGGCGCGCGCATTCGTCATCAGCGAGGCCCAATCGGTCCGGCCGTCGAATGAGGGGGTGGTGACGAATTGCACGCCCGATCGGGGGGCGGACGGACGACGGGTCACGGCGCGAACGGGCACACCGGTGGCAGCGAGGTGGGCGACCAATGCGCTGCCGATGAAGCCGGCGGCGCCTAAAACGACGATGGGCCGACTGTCGCTTTCCACCAATATCCTCCGATCCGGTTCCATCGTAGCGTGGCGTGTTCGAAAGCGTCCAATGCCCCATTGGCGGGCGATACGCCAGCGCGCGGCGTCGGAAAGTTTCGCTGCCGGGTGTACGAGGGCGGCGGCGCCGGTAAAGGTTGGGGAAGCCTTAGTTGTCAGATTTGACGCGCTTTTCTGCCTTGGCTGCACCCTCGCGCGGCCCTATAAAACGGGCATGGACACCCTTGATGACTACCTAAAAGAATCGGCCGAAATCATAACGCAAACCCGTCGCGCCCTCGATCCGGCGAAAGTGGAGCGCGCGGTGCAGGTGTCGTTGACCGCGTTGGAGGCCGACAAGCCTTTGCTCATTTGCGGCAATGGCGGCTCGGCATCGGATGCGATGCATATCGCCGGCGAATTGGTCGGGCGATTTTTGAAAGAACGCCGGGCCCTTAAGGCGATCGCCTTGTCGGCCGATTCGGCGATCATTACGGCTTGGGGTAATGACTACAGCTACGACGAGGTCTTTGCGCGCCAAGTTGACGCTTATGGCGAACCCGGCGGCGTTCTGCTGGCGATCAGCACCAGCGGCGGGTCGAAAAACGTCGTCGCGGCTGTAAAGGCAGCGAAGGCGAAAGGCATGACGTCGATCGCGTTGACCGGTAAGGGCGGCGGGATGCTCGGCTCCCTCGTGGATATCCTGATCGATGTGCCGTCGACGTCGACGCCGCTCATTCAACAGACCCATATTTGCCTTTACCATTATTTGTGCGCCGAGATCGAAGCGCGTCTCGCGAAAAGCTGAGATCGATTCATGATCATCACGTCGACCCCGTTTCGAATCTCGTTTTTCGGCGGCGGTACCGATTATCCCGTATGGTTTCGTGAACATGGCGGCGCCGTTTTGGCGGCGTCGATCAATCGCTATTGCTATCTGAGCTGCCGGTTTTATCCGCCGTTCTTCGAATTCAAGCACCGCGTCGTGTGGTCGCGTATCGAGTTGGTCAACGACGTGGGTGAAATTCAGCATCCGGCGGTGCGCGAAGCCATTCGTTTCATGAAGATTACAGAGGGGCTCGAGATTCATCACGACGGCGATCTGCCGGCGCGGTCGGGTCTGGGTTCGAGCTCGGCGTTCGCTGTCGGGATGCTGCATGCGCTCTACGCGTTGCGGGGCGCGATGGTCTCGAAGCATCGCCTGGCGGAAGAAGCGATCCACCTCGAGCGAGACTTGCTGAAGGAAGACGTCGGTATTCAGGATCAGATCACCACCGCCTATGGCGGCCTCAATCTGATCACGATCGATGCGAGCGGCGCCTTCAACGTCCGTCCCGTGCCGATCACGACAATGCGAAAAAAAGAGCTCGAAGACCATCTGCTGCTGGTTTATACGGGCGTCGCGCGCACGGCATCGGACATTGCGAAAAAGCAAATCGTGTCGATTCCGACGAAAACCGCCGTGCTGCTTCAGATGCAAAAGCTCGTTTATGAAGCTGCCGATATCCTCACCGGACAAGGCGACATCTGCGAGTTCGGGCGGTTGTTGCACGAAACCTGGGAACTGAAGAAAAAGATCGCGTCTGAAATAACGACACCTCTTGTCGATGATCTCTATAAGGCGGCTCGTGATGCCGGGGCGTTGGGCGGGAAATTGCTCGGCGCCGGTGGGGGTGGGTTCGTTTTGTTGTTCGTACGACCGCAGACGCGCCAGGCGGTTTTGGAGGCCCTTAAGAATTATCTGATGGTCCCATTTGAACTCGAATCGAACGGCACGCACGTCGTGCTTTACGAGCCCGAGCGCTATTCGCAATTCGCCCGTACGCACCGGCAGTTTGCCCGCTAGACCTCAAATTCCGCCGGAAACGGCAAGATTGGCGCCGCTGACGTAAGTGGCCTCTTCCGAGAGAAGCCATAGGATTGCCTGAGCGACCTCATCGGCGGTGCCGAGGCGCCCGAGTGGAACGCGTGCGGCTGCACTGGATTTCCACGCGGCATCGCCAAGCGGTTGTTGATTGGTGGCGATAATTCCGGGACTGACCGCATTGACCCGGATGGCTTCCGCTGCAAGCTCACGTGCGAGCGATGTGGTCATGGCTTCGATCGCCGCTTTGGTGGCGGCATAAGGCGACAGGTGGTACCCGCCAGTCCGCGCTGCGATGGAAGAGAGATTGACGATGCTGCCTCCGCTGCCGCCGGTGGACTGCGCCATCCGCTTGACGGCTTCCTGGGTGCAAAAAAACGTGCCGAGGAGGTTGACCTCAATCACTCGGCGTAATTCATCCGCGCCGAATTCGGCGACGGATCGGCGCGCGGAGGCAATCCCGGCATTGTTGACCAGGTCGGTCACGGAACCGAATTCACGGTCGACCGCTGCGAAGAGCGCCGCCACGTCCTTCTCGCTTGCAACATCGGCGCGTAGCGCGATTGCTCGACCGCCATCCCGCAAGATTTCCGCCACGACGGCTTCGGCTTCGGCCGCGGCCTTGAGGTAGTTCACGACAACGGCATAACCGCGCTGGCCGGCGAGCCGCGCTGTCGCGGCGCCTATGCCACGTGCCGCACCGGTGACGACGCAAATCCGATTGGTAGGCGTGGTCGCCATGCGAACCCACAGCAGCGCTATTGGCAATCAAGATGGGCGAAAGCGTCGAGGCAAGTCAACCGGTAGGTTCCGGGATTACGGGTTGCCGCCACCGCCGCCACCGGCTAGGAATCGCGGGTATTAATCCTATGGAATTGCCCATGAATACCGATGTTCTGTCGGTGGCCAAGATAGCGAAGCTTGCAGCGGCCGACGGCGTGGCGACGGCCGGTGTGCTGCAGAAATTCGGTTTTCCCGAGTTGCGCTATCGCGATCTCTCCGATGCAGAGAACGTCGAGATCGAGGCGCGAGTCGAGAGTGCGATGGGCAGCGATTTGCGGGTGTCCGGCAAAAACGACTCTGCCGTGTGGGAACGCGGCTGGGGCGAGGTCGCGAACGAACTGACCGGCCAGACCATCTCGATCGCGGCGCTGCGGCCCCCATATTTTCGCGGCGAGCCGACCTGCCGGCTCGATGGGCGCTACATCCGCCCGCTCGATGCGAGTTTCGAATACGATGCGAGTCTGGCCCTTCGCCGAATCGTCTTCGAGAAATTTCTCGGCGGGTTCGATCGAGTCGCTGAAATCGGTTGCGGGACGGGAATCAACCTGCTGCTTCTCGCCGAACAATTTCCCCAAGTGAAGTTGATCGGCTGCGATTGGGCGACGCCTTCGCGCGACATCGTCAATACGATGGCCAAGCAATCCGGGCGCGACATTCAAGGCCATCTTTTCAATATGTTGACCGCCGAGGGCTGGAACGGCAACGCCATCGACGGAAAGACCGCGGTGTTGACCGTGCATGCCATGGAACAGTTGGCCAGCAACTGGCAGGCCTTTGCGGCGTTCGTGCGCGCAAGACGGCCGGGGCTATGTCTTCACATCGAGCCGATCCTGGAACTCTACGACGAATCGCCCTTCGATGATCGGGCGCGCCGCTATCACTTGAAGCGGGGCTATTTACAGGGCTACCTGCCGTTCCTTCGGGGTCTCGCTGCGGCCGGCCAAATCGAGTTGGCCACCGTCCAGCGGATACCGTTCGGCGGCCTTTACCACGAGGCCTATTCGATCATCGCTTGGAGGCCACGTGGCTGACCGAGAGGCGCTTTGGATTTGCCGTCGGATCGAGCCATGCTGTAAAATTGACGTCTGTCGCGACCTGCGAGCCGCATGAACGAAATATCGGAGAACGGCAAAGATCTTGACGTCAGCGATCGCGCCAGACGGTTGGCGCGCGTGGTTGCGCGTGCGGATATTGCCGCTGACTATCCGCTGCTCAAGATCGTACGAATCGCGGACCCGGCGTTTGCGCGCCTGGAAGCCGCAGTCATGGTCTATGTCTGGCATACCCTGTCGCGCGCCTATCCCGATCGCGTTTTCACGCCTGGTCGAGACATGCTGGGGACTTGCGCACGCGAGATCATGTCGTTGCCCAATCGCACGCCGAACGGATTGTTGTTGCCGCGGCGGGATACGTTTCAATCATTCAACATGATCCATCAGGCATTGGTGGGTGCGGTCGATGCAGCCGATCTGCTCTCCTGCTTCTCGTTTTTGCAGATTCCGTGCAATGTCCGAATCGTCAGCGGCGCACCCGATCCCCAGGCCGACGCACGCAGCTATTCCTCCGCCAAGATGCATACGGACGTCTGGAATGGCGAGCCCGTCAGCTCCATTCTTTTTAACATTCCGGTGCTGGGCGATCCAAAGGCCGTCGATCTGCGTTTCTACGAGCCGCGTGAGTTTCCCGAGGAACTACGCACCTTGCTCGGCGATTATTCGCTCGGCAAAGCGGTAACGGCGAGCGCGGTCGAATATCCCGCGAAATTTGAAATGGGATACATGTACATCTCGGACTCGCTCTCACTACATCAGACCATGCGGGTGCAGCCGACGCTCCGCGTCTCGCTCGATTTTCGCACGATTGCACGCGAACTTTTGCCGGGCGAGTCCGCCGATTTTTCCGATTCCCGCGCGACGTATGTCGAACCGGATGCTTGGCGGGCTGTGGGTTTGACGACGATCCTGGCCAGTAGCGAGCCACTCGATGCCTTCCAGCGCCGACGCGCCGGCGAAGTCGTGGTGCACGAGCCCCTCTCAATCGTGAACGTCGACGATTTCCCCAGCGAGAGACCGAACGTTTAGCCCGTTCTGCGCCGGCGTCGCCAAGCTGTGATGGTGGAGATGACCTGGAGGGGCCATGCGGGATTGCGACCGATGGCACGCATGATCAAAACCATCGCCTCCGCCCGTCTTCCGCTTCGCCAGGTGAATACCGCCAGCCGGAGCGTTTCGCGCGCCTGCCATGACGTTAATGCCGCCCGAGGCGACGCCATGCCGCCGGTGTGGCCGAGCCAATAATCGGCCATGCGGATGTGTTCTGCGATATAGGGCGGGATCGAATTCGCCTTGTGGTGAAGCGTGTGAGACCCCTCGTGAACGCGGAGCTCCGCGACAACCATGCCAAGATAGTCTTCCGAAATATTCGCGATCAGTGCGTGGAGCACGAACTCCCGGTCGGAACTTTCGGGAAACTCGGCATTGATGCCGCCGAGCTCAGCAATGACCGAGCGATGAAAGAAACGCGAATTGCAAAGCGGCAAATCGTCGAGGACATTGCCGAAATTCAATGCCGTCATCGCGCGGCCTGAAACGAGGCGGAGGGTCCTTTCCGTTCCGTCTGGTTCGCCTCGAAAGATCCGGAGTCCTCCTGTCCAGATACGAATATCGGGGGCTGCCCCGACATGGTCGACCAACCGCGCGATCGCACCTGGGAGAAGACGATCATCGCTGTTGAGTTCGATGACGAAATCCCCAGTCGCTGATGCGTATCCGAGCCGGATCGCCGGAGTCGGTCCCTTCCCGGGGCCTTGAATGATTTTGAGATGGGGATACCGGGCCAAGAGAGGAGCCACGAACGCGGCACTACCGTCGTGAACGATGATGTGCTCGATATCGGCGCCTTCGTCGTGAGGAACGCTTGCGATCGCCTCATCGACGAAAATAGCGGCGTCGATAGTCGGTGTGATGATCGAAACGCGCACGGTTCAGCCGGTCACTCCAGGAAAACGTTCAGTGTCGCGGATCGTAGACCGTTCAAACGATCACCGACACATTTAATCCGGTGCGTAGACTGCGTGGAAACGCGGCACCGATCAGTGCGTTGCGGGACCGGACAATTCGCCACGGATTTCGGGATTTGACGCGCGCCGCAGCATTATTTCGCAGGCGGCTTCGAGCTTACGTGCAAAGCCCTCGGAATCGTTGAAGCCGAACTGCCCGGCCATCTCACGGGAACGAAGACGATATGCGGCGAGCCTCGATCGATCTTGAGCGAGCGCGGCGGCGATCTCGACGTATTGTTCCTCCGATTCGGCAACCAGTTCGGGGCATCCATGCGCCCGAACGAGCGAGGCGCCATACCGCGCCGAAAAGCGGTCGCCGAGAAGGCTGATGACCGGCACGCCCTGCCAAAATGATTCGGCGATGGTATTGCCGCCGCCATAGGGCCACGTATCGAGGGATATATCGACCTCTGCGTAATTTCGCAGGATGGTGTCGTTATCGGTGCCGCCTTTCAGGATCAGCCGGTCGGGTGTGATGCCGAAGCGCCCAAAGCGCTGTTCCATGAAGCGAAGATTGTCGATCGGCGTCAGATCGCGATTCCGCAGGAACAAACGTGAGTCTGGGACGCGCCGTAGAATGGCCGCCCAGATCTCGATCAAGCGCAGATTGATTTTACCGCCTGTCCCAAAACAACCGAACGTCACATAGCCTTTCTCGATACTGGGCGGCTCGGCCTGGAAAGGAATTTTTTCGCCGCGCAGATCAAAGCAAAAGAAGCATCCGGGCAGCGCGTATATGTCTTCGGTGAAGAATTGCTTGTCCGGACCGTTCGCAACAACGTCGTCGCCCAGTACATAGTCGATGTTGTTCACCGCTGTTGTCGCGTGGTGATTGAGATACGAAATCTGAACAGGTGCACAGCGGTATGCCATCGCTCCATAGCGGTGGAAGGGCGAAAAGCCCGTCGTTTCAATGAATAGGTCGATCTTGTCCGACCTTACCAACTTGGCAAATTCTTCGTCCGTTTGCCGTCCGGTGACGCGCACGCCTTCGAAATGTCGAGCGATGTCCTGGGGAATGGAAATCGGCGAATAGCAGAACGGCCTGACCTTGCTGCGGTCGTGGTGCTGGATGAAATTGAGAATCTGGCGTCGCGCCGTCACTGAATCCCACCATGCGCAGTTGTAGCCGACGTTTATCGGCGCGGCGCCGGCGACAGTGGCTGGAACGATCGGAAGCTGCATCGAAGGGTGATCGGCATGCCGTTGAGCCCACCAAGCCTGCAGTTTGAGAATGTCGGCTGCATCGAGCGAAGGAGCCTTTTGAGCGACCTGGCAGACAAAAGAATCGATTTCGCTGTCCTTCAGCGCTTCGGTTTGCCGCCACAAGGCGAGTGCTTCCTCGATCTGGCCGCGTGCGTTGAATATCATCGCCGTATCGTTGCGCATCATCATCTGCGCGCGTTCTTCCGTCGTATTGTCGTCGCTGCCGCTTGATGAGGCGCTAGTCCGGCCGATGATCCGGCCGATGATGCGGAGAACCAGGGGGCTGATATAAAGATGCAATCCACGGTCGAGGATCCAGCGTTTTAGCCCGGCGGGAACGAGACTGCCGAAGCGCAACCAAAGACGCCGCGCATTCTGTTTGGTCAGCCAGTCCTTGGCGGCATGAGATTCGTCGCCACCAGGCGACAACGCCAAAATCTCGCGCTGAAGGTCGGTTATGATCGGTTCGAGATTGAACGTTGTCGCGTGCGCATAGAACATCCGGTATTGGGCGAGCAGGCAATAGTCGCGCAGTCCGGGGTTGTCGCCGAAGAATCCATGGTCTGAAAACAGCTTGTGGATGGCAGCCACGCGCGCGCGAATGTGGGCGGTTATCGCTCGGGGCGTATTGCTGAGCTGATCTTTCTGGATTGCGTATTTCGCGACTTGTTGGGGCAGGTAGCCGGCGCGGTGCCGCGTCCCCAAGCGAGTCCACAACTCGAATTCAAAACACTCATAGTCGATGTCATCGGTGAAATAGCCGATGGCGTGAAGTGCGTTCCTGGAAAAGAAGCTTGAACAGAAATAGGGTGTGTACCGTCCAAACAGATAGTCCAGGAGATCGAATTCACGCCCGCTGATTTCGCCTGTTATCTTGCCGTCATCGTCCGTGAGAATCGAATCGCCGGTGACCGCACCGATATCGGGATGCTCGCGAAGATACTGCACGGCTTGGGCGATGGCGTCGGGGAGAAGTTCCTCGTCGGCGAGACAACAGCCGATGATGTCGCCCGTGCAGCGCGGCAGCGCTTTCGAAAAAGCGTGCGACGAGCCGTTGTCGGGTTCCGAAACGAGTCGAATTCGATCGCCATAACCCTCGAGAATTTCGACCGTGCCGTCGGTCGACCGTCCATCTTGGACAATCAGTTCGATGTTCTTGTAGGAACTTTGCAATACGCTTTCGACCGCACGGGCAATCGTGTCCGCGCCGTTACGACAGAACATAATGATCGAAACAACGGGGGCCTCTGCGAGCATGACGCTATTCATTTCGAGAATTTATAGGCGCGACGGAAAATTGCGATTGCTCTAGCAGTCTTAGGAATGGGTGGGAGCGCGTGAAACTTGGGCACAATAAGGCCGGTGATTGATGTCGTCTAGAAGCTTTAGCGCGCCTCATTGAGCACGCATCGATCAGACCGCGCGGGCTCAAATTATAGGCATGCGGCTGTTTTTTTTATGATGGGCGGAACCTGATGACGGCGAAAAGAAAAACGATCTATCGAGGCCCAATCACGGGCATTTACGGAAGATCACTGAATAATAGCCGAATTCGGCGAAGCGCCCGTTTCGGATCCGCCAAGCCCTTCAGGATCAGGCTTGGACGATAAATACGCCAACTGACGATTTTGGCGACCGGTTGCCTGAGTGGCCCCAGCCTCGACGCCGCAACGCTGCGTAATTTCCGATAGGACCTGCGAAGGTAATCAAGCTTTCCATGACGCAAACAAAGATATTCAATAAAGTTATAGAGACGCCGATCTCGGAAGGTGTCACCGGCGCCGCCGTAGTAGCCATAGTTGAGTTTACGAAAGGCGTTGGTCAATGTGATGCGAAGCCAGCTTAACCGGTAGGAGTGGCTATCCACGGTGTAGGTCGATAACAGGTCGACCACTTCGATGCGATGCCGCCGACGGTTGTCGCGTACTTCGAACTGTTCGAGTGTGGGGTGGGCTTCTGCCCAGATGTGGGCATGGAGTATTTGCGCGCGCCGTGCCGCCTCCTGCTGCATCCGGTGCGACATCAGAATGAACCAGGGCTTCAATGCACCGCGCATGCGTTGCCGAAGCGCCTGGCCGCTGAGCCCGATGCTGTCGCCGGCGCCGCCAAACGAGATATCGTAGATCGGCTGTTCGCGATACGGCCTGGCGACGTCGAACCGCCGTAACCAGCCGAAATAATACGCAACGCATTGCTGGAAGGAGTCCGGGCCGTTGCAGGGACACCATCCCCCGCCGAGTTCGATCCAACGTCTGGTCACGAACGAAGAGGTGTCGTTCGACCAGCCAGGTTCCCAAAAATCGTAATACGTTCTCAATCGATGATGCGACGTTCGCAGCCGAAAGATGTGATCGGGATGCAGCCCGACATATTTGCGTAACGTCGTGTCCCAGCCTTTATTCGCGAAATGCATTTCGTCGTTGAGCGGGAGAAGAAAATAGGCGTTCGGATCGCACGCTTTGAAAAGATCGTCATAGCAACTCCAAAGACCGTAAAATCCTCCCGACAAAGGAGTCGAAATATATGTAATCCGAAAGAGCCGACGCGCGGCCTCCTGCTGTAGGACCCGGTTCATATCGAGATCGTTATCGTCGATCTTGACGACAACCTCGACGGAAGAAAGGTCGTCGGTTGCCGCCTCGAGACGATCGAGGAACCGGGTAAAATTGTCCGGACGATTGGAGGTAAAGTGTATCGACAAAAGCACGCCCGTTTTTGGCGGGTTATCTATTTCGGCACGCTTTTGGGCCGCTACTGGTGCTTCCGACATTCGCGGCCGATCCTCCATTTGTGCCCCGCCTGAGGCGTCTTCACCCTGCGAATTCTCGCTTCATAGCCCGTATGGCCGGGCCCGCTCCGACTTTGGGCGGATTCTAGCGACCCTCCGTTGTGGCGTCGAGTGCTGAACCTCGACCAGACAATAGATAATAGTAAACAGGAAATGGCACGCGCGAAGTATGACGACGGCACGTGTGCGGGAATGTAATTTTGAGAGACGAGCATGCATCGATCTTTTGCGCTATGCTCAGTGAACTATCTGGAATGCGTGGCTAAGGGAGTTCGAGTCTTGTTTGGTTATCTGGCTCGCGTTTTCTCGTACGTCGCGAGACGCGCTGCATTCTTAAATCAGAGCCATCAAACGGTGAAATGGACTGCGCCGGCAGATCCAGACAATATCGTTGCGGGGGACTCACTTTATTCCCGGGGCGTTCAATGTTTTGGCGAAGGCAAACTGGAAGAGAGCAAACGGCTTTTTGAGAGCTATTTGGATGCGATCGGTCGGTCGGATTTATTAAAGGACCACGTCACCGACGATTGTCCCAACGAAGAAGATTACGCGACTTTCGAGCCGCTGTTCCGCGATTTTCTGACCCGAAAACGGCTAAGCTGGGAAACCGGAAACAGTCCGTTGCCGCCATTCGTTCGCGACTCTGCCGCTTCGATGGCTGACCGCACCGATCCTTCGGCGACGAAGGTATTCTTTATTTTCCCCCAATATATCTACAACAACGATCGGCACATCGAATGCGACATCAACGATCATCTTTACGAGTCTGCGGTTAACGCCGGCATACGGGCCGAATATTTTTTCGGCGATCGTATCTTGTATCCGCACCTGGGGCTCGACCCGGCTCATCCGAAAGAAGACCTTGCGAAATTGCGCGAACGAATTCGCGAGATGCGCCCCGATGTCATCGTGTTCGATGCCAATTTCGTCGGAGACGACATTGGGCTTAACGCTGCTTTTCTGCGCATGCTGAAAAAGGAATTTGGACCAAAGCTCATTGGCTTCATGGGGGACGTCTGGGCTAGGCATTGGATCAAAATCGCGAATTATTGGAACTCGGTCGCCGACATGATCGTGTATATCGTGCCGGAAGGCCCTTTTCTGAAAGCGAGCACGTCCAGTGACAAGATGCTCTCAACGCCGTATCCGGTGAACAGCCGGAATTTCTTTCCCGATCCAGTAAAGAATCTTGATCTGTCTTTCTTTGGAAGTTACGCCTATTTGCGTCCCTTTTGGCTGACGCATGCTTTGCGCGCCGCGGCGCGGCTTGGTCTTAAAACCAATATTCGGGAACATGAGCGGACGAGCGATTGTCCGACCGTCGCTGAGTATGCCGAAATTCTTCGGCGTTCTCGAATGGTCATGAATTTTTCTTCCCGTAGCGCTCAAGCAAAGATCATTACCGGTCGGGTTTGGCAGGCACTCAATTCGGGGGCACTGCTGCTCGAAGAAGAAAATGAACAGACACGCTATTTCTTTGTTCCCTTCGTCCACTATGCCCCCTTCGGGAACGCGCGCCAACTCGGACATTTTATTGAATTCTTCCACAAGAACCCGGATCAGGCCGATCTGATGGGGCGGAGCGCGCTTGTGTTCTGCCAGGAACATTATGGTGCGGCGGCGATCTGGAAAAGAATTCTTGGCGCGCCTCAGATGCAGGCGTCTGTCGGCAGTTAATCCCGGCTGGTCGTTGCCGCGGCCAATTCTCCGCTCAACGCGGCTCGGCGAATTGATGCCGGTTACGCCTTTTGTCGAAGCATATCGACATAGGCGGCTTCGAGCGACCGGGCTAGGCCTTGAGGGTCACCCAGGCCATTTTCCCTGGCGAGACGCCGAAGGTTCTGGCGCAAAAACAAAAGCCGTTCCTTATCGTGGCCGAGTTGATCGGCCAAGCGGACATAGGCGTCGAAATTATCGGCGACGAGATCGGCCAATCCGCATGCGTGGAAAAGCGACGCGCCATAGGCGGAGGAAAAGCGATCACCCTTGTAGGAGACGACCGGCACACCTTGCCAAACCGATTCGGCGATCGTATTCCCGCCGCAGTAGGGAAAAGTATCGAGGCTGATGTCCACCATGGAATAGTTACGCAGGATCGTGCTTCGATCGGCGCCTGGCAACAGCGTGATCCGCGACGTGTCGACGCCGAGCCATTGAAACTGCTTGCGGATGAATTCCTGGTTCGCGATCGACGACATTGACGGATTCTGAAGGATCAATCGCGATTTCTCGCTGTGTCGCAGCAGATCGGCCCAAACCTTGAGGATTTCCGAATTGAGCTTGTCGCCTCCGCCGAAACAGCCATACGTGACGTACCCATTGGCGATCATCGGCGGTGGCGCGACGGCCGGCAATTCGTCCTCGTTGTAAGAAAAGCTGAAAAAGCAGCGGGGCAGTCGATAGATCGTTTCCGAGTAATGTGGATCGCACACGACAGGCGTTGCAATCTCGTCGCCGATCACATAATCGATGTTTTCGATCCCAACCGTACCCGTGTGATTGAGATAGGTCGCTTGTACGGGCGCGCAACGCACGGCGGCGGCCGCGAGACGGTGAGGGAACGAGAGCCCCGTCATCTCGACGAAAACATCGACCTGATGGCTTCGGACGAGATCAACGAAGTCGCCGTTCGACAAATGTCCGGTCACGTGGAATTCGTCGAAATGACGTCGTACATCCTCAGCTTCTTCGCTGGGTGCGTATCCGATGATTTTGAAGTTTGAGCGGTCATGAGCGGCGATCAAAGGCAGCGCCTGAGATCTGCCGGTATTGACGTGCCAAAATCCGCAGTGATAGCCGATAACCGGTTTCTGGCCCGGTGCCTTTCGTTTGAATGTCGCGGGCGGCTTTCCGGGAAGCGGCGTTGCGAATTTCGCGGCCCATTCGTGTTGCAACTCGAGCAATTGGGCATCGGTCGATTCTGGCGACTTTATTTTCGCCTGAAGCGCCATTGAATCGATGTAAATGTTATTGAGGGGCTGTGCGTGTTTCCACGCGAGCCATGCCGGCTCGATCTGGCC
Organism: uncultured Rhodospirillales bacterium; assembly: GCA_903828515.1. Classification (GTDB taxonomy): domain Bacteria; phylum Pseudomonadota; class Alphaproteobacteria; order ATCC43930; family CGMCC-115725; genus CAIKMD01. The sequence continues at coordinate 870,025 of CAIKMD010000007.1, forward strand.
CCGGTCGCGGAAACGCACGGCGATGTCATGATAGAATTGGCCGCGCTGTTTCTCCCAGTCGCTCAGTTTCGGACCGGTGTCCTCGACGACGGGTGGCGGTGGCGAAACGATATTCTTCACGCGCTCTTTCGCGGCCTTCAGTTTTCGGCTGATGCGACGGGCCGCGCCGAAAGGGCGCACGAGTCCGTCATGCATCGCCAGCTTGACCTTCAACGGTATGCGTGCGCGGAGCTGACGTGGAACCAAGGCGCGGAGCGCCGCAACCGATCCCTTGCTGAGCACGATTTTCTCGTCGCCGTGACGCAGCGCGCGCAACGAACTGGCGGACATGACATTGGCGAGCTGTTTGCCGACCGCCTTGGCTTCGTCCGGTTTGCCGTTCCAATCGAGATGATTGATGATGATTTCGTGTTGCCGGTGGATGATGGCGTCGCGGAGTTCGGGGTTCGCGCCGAAAAATTTTCCGGTGCCGAAAAGATAGCGATCGAGGATCAAGGTGCGCGAAGCCAGTTCACCGATGATACGGTCCAACCGGTGGCTCATCTGACCCGGATGAATGCCGTATTTCGAGAATGTTTCGGGGATGTACTTAATCCGCTGCTCGGTGCCGAGTCGGCACCAGATCTCGAATTCGACGCTATCGAGCTTACCCTCTTTCCAGCGTTCGTCGAACATGCCGGAATTAAGGAGCGCCTGTGACCGAAAGAAGCTCGCCGAGAAGTTCGGGCAATAATCGCCCAGGAGATAGCCCAAGAAGTTGAATTCCGATCCGTCGAATTTTCCGGTGATGTTGCCGGACAGATCCGACAGATAAGCGTCTCCGGTTATTGCCGCGATCGCGGCGTTGCTTTGGAATTCGGCGACGACGCGCGCGACGGCATCCGGCAGTAATTCTTCGTCTGATAAACAAGTCCCGATGATCTCGCCGTTGCAGCGCAGGAGCGCGCGCCAGAAGCCGTCATTGGTTCCGTCATCGGGCGCGGATACGAAATCGATCCGATCGCCGTAGGATTTCAGAATCTCGACGGTTCCGTCCGTCGAGGCGCCGTCTTGAATGATGAATTCGATCTTCGGATAGGATTGATTGAGGACGCTGTGAATGCTGCGTTGGATGGACGCGGCCCCGTTACGGCAGAACATGACGATGGACACCAGAGGTTGCCCATCGTGGTTTGCTTTTCCCTCGAACAACGGCCGCTGAGACGGAGTGGCGCGGTAGGAGTCGACGCTTTGCGTCTCGAAATAGGCGCGACGGTATTCGTCGTAGCCGAGCCGCTTTCCGTCGATTGGCGGCGTCAGCAGCTCGAGCAGATGGCCGACATCGACGGTCCCATTCAATGCCGATTGATTCTCGATGAGCAACTCGGCGGCACAGTCGCCCAGCGAATAGAGTTCGTAGAACGCGGCATATTTGAGAATCTGCGCCGCGGAAAGAGCCTGTCGCCGTTCGGCATTGATCGGTGTGAGGAGATCGCGGAAGTAAAGCGCGTCGCCATCCATGATCTGGCCATGGGTCGTATAAGCGAAGAATTTTTCGCCGCTCGGGAGGCGATAATCCTGTAAGCCGGGGTAGGGCAGGACGCGTCGGCTTTGATGATGGAACTGAAGATCGTAGAGATGGAAACCGTGCGGACGAAGAAAGGCATCGAGATCGGAGAAAATCGGCGAATGGTTGATTTCGCGTTGAAACCGGATCTCCGACAGGATGCCGGCGAGATGGGGCGACGATAAAATATTGGGCGCGCCCTTGAGGATATCGAGTTCCGCGCCCTCGGCGTCCAGTTTTATGAAGTCGATGGTGTCGACGCCGTGCGTCCGCAAAACCTCGTCGAGCGTAAAGACCCGGATCGAATGTTGACCGACGATGATTCCGTTGTCGCGGTTCAGGAGCCGAGAGAAATAGGTCATATCCGTCTTGTAGAGGCTCGTGCTGTAGTTGAGCTTTGCCTCGTAGAGAACGGCGTCGCCGGCTTGCGCGGCAAGGGCGGCGGGCAGATAGCGGATATTGGGGCCGGCGCCGGCATTGAGCCGCGCGCATTCAGTTTCATCGGGCTCGAAGCAATAGACGTGAAGGCAGTCGCCGAAGACCTTCCATTCCACGTTGAAGCCGTCGCGCGAGCCGACGTCGACGATATAGATCGGGCAGTCACGAAAGATCGTCGTTTGCCCGACCAGAAATCGCGTCATGGCAGGATCGGCGTTTATCACAAAATTGGACACAGGCGTTCTCTTGGAAGTGTTCTTTGAGCGCGATCAGTTCTCGGGTCAGTGCAACGCCAGCCTAGTCAAAAGCTTAGATGAGCTTTCCTCGACTGCCAAGGTTTAGCCGCCCTGGCTTCATCGAGACTCGACATCCCCCCGTGACCCGCGGCGTTCAGAATATCCGCATAAACGGTTTGCCGTTCGGCTTTCTTCACGCATGAATACAACGTGCTGTGGAATTCCCGTCGAGTCGCGACTTTGGCCCTATTCGCTAGCTCAACGTATGAAGATCGATTTCCGTTCGCTGCTGCGTGCGGCCCGGTTTGAACGGGGCGCCCGCGCGAATATAGGTGGCGAGAAAGGAATATCGGAACCGATCCGAACTATTGGGGTAGGAATAATGGGCCAAAAGACCATGGAAAAAAGCAATTGATCCCTTTTTCAGATGGATGGGCACGGCGGGAGCTCCGACGGGAACGAGGCATTCTATCGCCTGCGCGGCGGGGTTTTGCCCAGCGTCGGACAAAGTTTGACCTTCGCGAACCGGGAGGGGGCCCAATTTGTGGCTTCCTGGGTAAAAGACGAGCCCACCATTGTCGGGTCCCACGTCGCATAAAGCGATCCAGACGGAAAGAAACGCCTCGGTCGGTGCCTCGACATAGTAGTTGTCCTGATGTGCGGTGAAGCCGGCGGTGCCGGGGCGCATGTAGAAGAACTCACCGCCAATACCGCTCGCCTTCGCACCGATCAGTGTTTCCACGATTTCGACGATTGGCGGATAACGCATGACGGCGAGAAATTTGGGGTGAACTCGGTGTGGCATTGGGATCGGGCCGAAGGTTCCGCTGGCGGCATTGGGGAGCGTGAGAGCCGCGGCGACGAGTTCGTCACAATCGCGAGCCGGCAAGATGCCCGATTCGATATGGAAGCCCTGAACGCGATAACGCGCCAAAGCAGCGTCAGCGTTTTGTTCGAAACTCACTGAATCCAGCGGCGCTCCGTCGGTCGGATCGGACATTTCTGCTGGATCGCCCGTCATATTATCCCTTGTCGCCACAACCAATTGTTTGCCCGATAGTATAGTTCACAATACGAACGTCGTTCTATGCGTAATTCAAGCGTCGAACGAGGGTTGCGACAAGCGCCAATCCATACCACGAGCGGAGCGCCATGGGGCGATCTTGCTTGGCGGGTATTGTGTATCTTGTCGAGGCGCCGGTCGCTGGACACTCGGGAAACAACGATGTTATATACCGCGCGCGAGGCGGGCATTCTACTGCCGGATGAGCCTTCGCGGAAGTTTCAGCAAGTCACCGAAGTAGCGCTGACTCGCATTGGTGCCGGTTTCGAAGGGCCCTAGATAGGAATTGCTTGTGCGTGCAAATGGTGAAGCCGCTGTTGCCTCGATGACGGGGCCAGAAACCGAAGTCCTGCCGTCTCGATGGGCAAAAGCATCGCGCGATATCATCGATGGGCTCGGCAAGAACTGGTTATGGACTTCCATGGCCATGCAGGACATTCGGTTGCGCTATCGCGGTTCGATCATTGGTCCGTTTTGGTTGACGCTCAGCACAGCGATCATGATCGGGGCGATGGGGTTCATCTACGCTCGGTTGTTCCACACGGATATCAGCGAGTATCTTCCCTATCTCGCGCTCGGTCTCGTGACTTGGCAGTTTATCTCGGCACTGATTACTGATGGATGCCAGGCCTTTCTTGCCGCGCAGACGGTGATTCTCCAGGCGCCGATGCCGTTCTCGGTGCATGTCTTTCGTGTCGTGGCGCGTAATTTCATCATTCTGTTGCATAATCTGGCGCTCGTTCCGATCATCTTGCTCGTCGAGAGCGTTCCGATCGGATGGAACGTGCTGTTGGCGTTGCCGGCGCTTTTGGTGTTGGCCATCGATGGAACCTTTGTCGGTCTCCTGTTCGGTATGCTGAGTACGCGCTTTCGCGACGTGCCGCCGATCGTCGCGAATTTCGTCCAAGTGCTGTTTTTCGTCACCCCCATTTTCTGGGCACCCAGCGCGCTGGGGCCCTACAAAACGCTGGCCGAGCTCAATCCTCTTTTCGCCGCGATCGATGTTGTGCGCGCGCCGTTTCTGGGCCTGGCGACGGCTCCCTATTCGTGGGCGATCCTGCTCGCGACAACGTTGATCGGCGGTCTGATCTCTTTCGCGCTGTTCGCGCGATTCCGTTCCCGCATTGCCTACTGGATTTGACGATGGCCTATCTTCGCGGGCGTAATATTTCGGTCGATTTTCCGCTCTATCAGGGAGGCAGCCGCTCGCTCAAGAAGGCGCTTCTGGCGGCTTCGACGCAGGGCAACCTGGCGCGCGATGCGCTCAACCGGGTGACCGTTCACGCGCTGAAAGACGTGTCGTTTAGTTTCGAACAGGGCGATCGGATCGGTCTCATCGGGGCGAACGGCGCGGGAAAGACGACTTTTCTTCGGGTGCTGTCCGGAATATACGAGCCGACTCACGGGCGGATGATGGCCTCGGGGCACATCTCCTCGCTGCTCGACGTTGCTGTGGGGCTCAATGCCGAGGCGACCGGCCGCGAAAATGTAGTGTTGCGTGGCATGTACATGGGAATCCATCCGCGCGAGATGCGCCCCCATATCGATGACATTGCCGAATTCTCCGAACTCGGAAGCTATCTGGACATGCCGGTTCGTACTTACTCCGCCGGCATGAACGTGCGGCTTTCCTTTGCGATTTCGACGTCTGTCTTGCCGGAAATTCTCCTGATGGACGAATGGCTGTCGGCCGGCGATGCGCGGTTTCTGCACAAGGCGCAAGCGCGCGCGGCGGCATTCGTCAAAAGTTCGAACATTCTTGTTCTCGCCTCGCATTCGATGGAGTTGCTGCGCGAGTGGTGCAATCGCGGCATCTATTTGGCGCAAGGCCGTATCGTTGCAGAAGGGCCTATCGACGACGTGATTGCAGCTTACGACGCGGCCAACGAGAGGTGACGCGACTCGTTCAGACCCGCATGCCGAGGAACTTGCGGAGATAGAGACGGACGATCATCAGCAAGACAAGCGATCCGTTGTAAAGAATCGATCGCTTGGTGACGCCGCCGATCCGCAACGGTTCGTCGCCGGGAATTTCAGTCGCGCGCAAACCACGAAGCGCGCAGATGCCCGTTACCAGTGGCTCGAGAACGGGCCCCTTCATATAAAATCCGAAATCCTCGTCGAGGATGATTTTCCGGTCATAGCCGCGATAGATGTTGAGGGCGTCAGTGACGGGAAATCGGGCAAGCGGCCGCATCAGCCGCGAGAACATCCAGTTGCCTAAGGCTGAGACGAAATGATCGTCTTCCGATACGGCGTGATCGAGGTAGCGTGACACGACGACCATGTCGTAGCCCTCACGCAGTTTTGCGGTCAACTCCGGCAGCTGCTCGGTCTTGCAATTGCCGTCGGGACTGAACTCGATGAGACAGTCATGAGGTAACGCATGGGCAATGTCGTAAATGGCGAAGTGCAGTCCGGGCCGCAATTGGCTGACGACCGTGAGGCCGGCTTCCAGCGCATATTCGATGGTGCCGTCGCGTGAACCTCCGTCGACGACGATAATTTCGTCCACCAGCGAGCGGTCGATCGAGGGGACGATCGCTTTCAGGCCTTGTAGCTCGTTGAGGGTCGGAAGCAGAAGGGCAATCGTCCGATGCGACGTGGCGTCCCCCATCGCTGCCCGCGGCTCGCCGGCGGGTATGTGCGTGCTCATTCTTGCTCCCGGGAAATCACGAGTCATTCTTAATCGGGGCGCGTGCGAGCCGCAACTCATCCTGCACGCCGAACGTCTCGCTATATCCGGGGTGGAATTTGATGTCCTCTACAGTAAGATAAGCGCTGACGGGCGGCAGGCGGGCCATGAAAGCCAGCCGGCGGTCGCTATTGGCAGGGCGTTGCTCGAAAAGGACGGAATCTCTTGTTTTCCCGGACCATCACGCTCCACCGCGCCGCGCCGGGAATAACCTGAACCAATGAACATTTCGGCAGTGGCTCGACATTTGTCCGCAGCGAGCAGCCAGGTCGTGGCATGGCTGCGTGAGATTCCGCTCTGGGCGATCCTGGCGTTTTCCGCGGCGATCGCGGTCGCCTATTCGCCGAATGTCATTCACGTATTTGGCATTCACACCGACTACGACAATCTTTACACGCGAAGTCCGCATTTCCTCCATCCGGAGGCCGAGCATCTGTTCGCGGTCGCCCGACCAGTTGCGGCCCTCTTTTCGAATTTGACGATGTTGCCGGTTCTGTCCATCGGGGATTACCGGTGGACTCGAATCTTTTCCATCATCATGGTTTGCGTCCTGGGCGCCCAAATGATGGGAAATTGCATTCAGCTTCTGCGTGTGCGGACGCTGGACGCGGTTGCCGTCGCCATTGCGACTTTTGTCGTGCCGGCGTTCACGTATTCGGTCTTGGTTGCAGCTGCGTGGGCGCCGCATTTGCTGACGATATTTATCGCCTTTGGCGCCTATACGTGTCTCGGCCGGTCCAATCTCCAGTCAATTCCGTTTCTGGTTTATGCGACGCGCCGCGACTATCCCGGGCTGCGCATCCAATTTCTGAAATATGCTTCGGTTCGTCCGGTTTGGATCGCCTGTATCCTCTATCAACTCGCGCTCTATGACTATCCGCCCAATGCGCTCATCATCGCCGTGTTTCCCGTTATCGGCATTTTGTTTTCGCGGGCGCCGCGCGCCTACCGAACGCTTCTCGCCGCGCGCGATATCGCCTTCATCGGCGTCAATCTCGTGCTCTATTTCGTGTCGGTAAAGCTGCTTTACATTCCGTTCGCCCGGCTGTTCACGGCGGCCGATAGCGATCCGCCAGCGAATATGTCGGCATTCCTCTTGCGCTTGACCGCCGGATATCGCTTCAAGCTGGACACCGATCCGGTACAAATCCTCGGGCGCCTTCGGCATCTCCTCGGGGTTGCGGGCGACCTCTGGTTCATGCCGCAGGCGCATATTCGTTTCCTCACGGGCATCGTGTTCCTCGTGGCAGTAGCGGTCGCCGGCGCATGGGTCCGGCACACCCGAACCGTCCCAATGCCGGCGCGCGAGAATGGCCCTCGGTTGAGGTTCGGTGCATGGGATTCCGAAGGCGCGGTGGCCGTCTACATAACAGCGGCTTGTTTTATATTGGCGGGGGCGCCTGTCCTGGCGGCGTCGGGCGGGTTCGTGACCTACCGCACCGTGGCTGTGTCGACCGCCGTGGCCGCCATCGCTTTCGTCTACGCGATTCGCAGCATCGTCGAAATTCCGTCGAGCAGAATCTCAAAAAACACGGCCGCCGCTTCCACCATCGCCGACGTCGCGCTGGCGCTGACGATTTTCGCCGCGGTTGGCAGCACCCTTTATACAAATTATTTGACGATGAGACTGGCGCGCAGTGAATTTGCCTATTTCACGGCGATGGCGCACCAGGCGATCGACAGCAAAGCGAAAACCATCTTTCTGGTCGATCCAAGGCCGATCATGCTGCCGGAAGACATTCCGGTCGTTTACGATCAACAAGGGCGTGCGGCTCCACCCTACGAGCTCGGCTGCTTTTCCGACTACTGCATCGAGACGGGGTCAATTCTCCACATTGCGATCGAAGAACTCGGCCATTCCGACCGGGAGTTCACTATCCTGACGCCGCAGGGCGACGAACCGGTGCCGGGGTTGACCTGCGCAATGCTCACCGGGCCGGCGCCGACCTATCCGCCTAACCCGAATGCGCGATCGATCGCGGTCATCGATCACTTCCGCACGCTCACGCCGTTGATGTGCGTCGATTACAGCTTGGCGGCCTGGCACGATCTCGGCCTCTGACGAACCACGAACGCTCCGGCGGGTTTGTCGGATCAGCGGCGGTCCCATGTATCGGGTGACAGAGCGATGTCGTGCCAGACGAGGTCGAAGGGCACGCAATCGACCCCGCCCCGTTTCTGAATTTCTTTGATCTTGTCGGTAGTCTCGGCACTTAATGCCGGAGGAATCGCGGAGTCGGGTGCGGCGAATGAAGCGCAGGTCAGACCCTGCGCTTCATCGCCGCGAAAGATATTGATCGCGATACGCGTGTTGGCGTAGCCGAGTTGCCGGCGTGCAATCGCATAGATTTCCGGTTGTGAAAAGCAGTAACTCGAGAAGCAACCCAACTGGTACGGCATGATCGCACGCTGTTTTTGATCGTAGGCGACCGGCAGGTCGTTGGGCGGGAATACATCGCGTTGATCGAGAATCACCAAAGTCCGGTGGTCGGTTTCGGCGGCGTGCCGGATCAGACTGGTCACATAGGCAAATTCATTGACCGACAATCGGACGGTCATGCGGATGTGATCAGCCGTAATCCCGACAGCTGAGATCAAGACGGCGATGATGGCGATACGGGGTAAAGACCAGGGAAGGGCGTTCAACGAAGGAACTCGCACTTCCAATATTTCGGCGATACCGCCAATCATAAAAAGAAAAATCACGGCGGTCAGCGCGGTGGGCGCAGCGATCGTGCGGTAATCGACGATTCCTCCGATCGAAAGAAGAATGGGGGAGCCGGATACGAAATAGCAGATCGCGACAATGCCGACGATGAAAGCTCCCTCAGACCACGCGGATTTGATTTTCAGTCGCGCAAGCTGGCTGCCGAAATTCGTCGATGACGGAACGAAGCGAGACTGTGCCAGCCAGAGACCGCCGAGAACGATCATGGCGACGGCGATATAGACGTGGCTTTGCGGCAGGAACCAAAGGTTGCCGCCCACGCGGAGCTGCTCGCTCAGTCGGGCGAGAAACGCCAACGGGTCGCGCTGCAATTCGAAACGGTAATAAGACGTGTATCCGGTGTCCGGAAAGACACGCACAGGATAATTGGCCTTCAGAATGGGGAAATAAATCAGCTTGGTGGTGAGAAAGTAGATGACGAGATTGGCACCGAGAAAGACGATATCGCGACAGGCGATCAGCGCGCGATACAGAAACGGGCTTTGCGAGAACAGAAGAGCGATTGCCGGAAGCAGACAGAAGAAGAGGGCGTTCGAAGGGTAGTCGTACATTGCGATCTGGAAGAAAAGAAACGCGAGGCCGAAGTGCCACCGCGTTATGTAATGCCAGACATGACGGATAACTCCCCGGTATTGGCGTGCCGTCGCATAGCTGCTGAAGAGAAAAAGTTGCTTGTTCGATACCGACAAAAACGAATACGCGCAAAAAGCAAACCAGACCGCTGTCTGGTAGGGTCCCCAAGCTGCGATATTCATGATCGAAACGGCAAAGGCTGGTGCCAGGAATGCCACGATGGCCAACGCCAGGGCATCGAAGGGGCGGACACGGAGTCGGCTGACGCAGATCGAAATCATATGGATCCCGATGACACACAGCGCGAGCATTCCGAAGAGCCGCGCCCATGGGAAATCCTCTATGCCGCTCATGGGGTACAGCGGAATATTCGAAACCCAAACCGCGACGGGCCGTGCGACGGAAAGGAGTTGCCACGCTTCGACGAAATAGAAAGGAGAATCCGGGTTCCGGCCGGTGAACGAGTCATAGTCGCCGTGCACACCATAAACGGCGAAAGTCGACCCGAGATAGGCAATGACCATCGCGATCGCGAATGCCCAGAAGAGCCATTGTGGCGTCGCGCGATTGACGGCGATTGGTGTGCGCTCCGTCTTTATCGGACGCGAAACAAAATCGATTTCGGTTGCCATTGGATTACCGTTCTACAGGCCCAGAGAAGGCTCTTCTATACCCTGATTCCGCGTCGATCGCTTGCGCTAGACGTCATCTTGGCTCGAACGGGATGCGGTGAAAGTGGTCTTGGGCTAGGATGTTTGTTAGACTGCCACGCAGCAGGAATGGGGAATCGAATGTCTGACGTCATGGCTCGGGAATTTCCGTATCGGCAGGGGTTGCCCTATCGCGCGATTCTGAGCGAAAAAAACGGGCAGTTCTATATCTACCAGCCCGAATTGAACATCATCGCGACGGGTGAAACCCTTGCCTCGGCGTACGACAAATTCTGCAGCATCCGGCTGGATTTCCTGCATGAGATCGAGCGAGCGGGGCTCGAGGACGAGTTGCCCCAGGTTCGCCCCGTGCGTGGTGCCCGGACGTCGATGAGAGGGACGGGGGGCGGGGCCGTTGCTGCCGCCGGAAACCTCAGCATGTTCATCGTTAAGCTGGCGATCGTGGTCGGGTTGTTCGCTTTCGTGGGCGTGGTCGGCTTGTTCGCCCTGGAGCGGGTCGTGACCAACGGCGTCGCCCGTATCAACAACGGAACCGCGCACGCCTCGCTGGTCGATTTGACGAACAATGCGGCGCGCCATGCGCAAGCCATGCCGGCCGACCGGAAAGATCAATTGCGCGACAGCGTCGGCATCCTCGCACGTGAGGCCAAACCGATTCTCGACGCTCTCGAGGCTGGTCTTGCGGGTACGGCTCCCAAAGCGGCGGTGCCGGCTCCGAGTAAGCCGTAACGCGTCTGATCCGCGGCGCGTTTCGTTTATCGCGCCGTTACGAACGCGATGACGCTTCGGCTGCCCGTCGCGATTTCGCCGCTGCGCGTTCCAGGGCCCGACGGCTTGAAAAGAAATCGGCCCCGATTTGCATGACGCCGGCGGTTCCGTTGCGAACGACGGACATCTTGCTGGTACCGCCGCGGCGGATCGGTTCGTCGCCGGGGATGTCCGTGGTGCGCAGACCCAGTTTGGCGACGCGGCAGACGGAGCCGATCTCCCAAGTGGTCGTGAGCGGAAAGCGCCGATGGAGCCAGCTTTCCTCATTCTGGCGGTGCAGGTTCATGGCGAGAATGGCATCGCGGCGGTAGGCGCGAAATCCGCCGAGCGTATCCGTGTAACGCGCGCCAAAGAGAAGATTGATCACTTTGGTGAATACACGGTTGCCCAGGGCGCTGATGAACGTGTCGTCGTGGCTTTTCGCGGGCGGCAGATAGCGGGATACGCAAACCATGTCATATCCCTCGGATATCTTCGCTATGAGGGTCGGGATGAGTTCCGGAATGCAATTTCCGTCCGGCGTGAAGACGATGAAAATATCGCTAGTCGTGTTATCGAACCCGGTGGTCCATGCATCGAAGAGTCCGCGCCCTTTCTGCTGGATGAGGCGGTGGCCGTATTTCGCCACTTCGTCGATCGTTCCATCCGTGGAATTTCCATCGACGACGACGATTTCGTCACACCAGCTTGGATCGATGCGCGGCAAAATCGCGCGTAGCCCGGTCAACTCATTCAACGTCGGCATGAACAGAGCCGTAGTTAGGCGCGCCATCGTGCTATACCCACCCCAAAGACAAACAACGAGACGTCGGTTGATCGAACCACGATTCCCCGAACCCCACGCGGTCGGTTGATAATAGTTGCCACACTATTGGCTGTGAAGCGTTATCGCGTTTCGGTGCGCGCGTAGCGCGCTCGGTTAGGCCGGCAGCATCGCGCGGCCATTATTCCCAAGCAGGCGCTCGCGCCAGCTGAGAAGCAGAAGCCCGAGCAGGACCAAAAGAGTCGCGATATCGGCGAAGGTCTGCCCCGCTGTTTGATAGAAAAATCCGACGTAGTGATCGCCCTTCGGGACATCGACCGCGAGAAAGGCGTAATTCGCGAGCGAAATCGTCGTGGACTTGCCGTCGACATAGGCTTTCCAGCCGGGCAGGGCGGCAAGATTGTAAACTAGGGTGCATTGCGGATCGGGACAGTGAATCGCCACGCCGACGCGCGGCCCGATCACGCCGTCGATCTTCGCGGTACCGCCTCGGCTCGACGGTCCTTCGGCGGGCGCCTGAGCATCGGAATGCGGCGCGCCCGACGGGCGCACGATGATGGCGTCGTGGCGATGCGGAAAATGTATCAGGTTCTGAATCATCGGATCGATAATTTTCCGATAACTCTCCATATCGATTTGCTGCCGGTAGAAAGCATGTGTTCCGGCGACGGCTGCCTCAACGACGGATGGTTCGACCTCGGCGACTTCGCGGGCCAGATAGGCGGTGTCGTAGGCGCGCTTGTCACGCACCAGCACGAAATTGTTCCAGCCGATCTGGCCACCTGAAACCTGTGTCAGCTCCGTCGTGGGGTCGGCGACCGCGTCGAGCACGGCCTTTTCCGGCAGCATCAGATAGGCGCCAACGCCCGCGATCCCGAGAAGGGTTCGGAAATCCTCGTTTCCGAGGATGTCGCTGGTTTCATAAAGCCAGGGATACCGGGCATTGATGATGGTGTAATTGGCGGTCAGTGAAAGCACATACCGGAAATCCGGCAGGGTGCTGACTGGATACATATAAAGCGCCTGGATCATCGGGAATCCCGCGTATACGCGGGTATCGTACATCATCGTATTGTTATGCGCGTCCGTCACATTGCGCGCCGCGCTGAGAAAAGACGTTTGAAATTTCGCGCCGACGATCGCCATAACGCGCAGGTAGGGATCGTCCAGTTTGGCCAAATACGCATCGACGTTTTCGGGAATATCGTCCACCACCCCGGTGGCGAAGTACGCGCGGTCGATCGAGGGTGCGACCTGATCGGCAAACGGGCGAACCCGAGCGTTCGGCAATTCGCTGACGGTGACGGCGCCCTCGGATTTGAGGGCCGCGGCGAATTCGGTTCGGGCGGCAGTCATCGCCGGGGTCGGGGAAGCCGTTACGTCACCCTGGAAAGACAGCAGCCTGTCGCGCACGTAATTGAGGCTCGCTTGCTGATCGACCGGCGTCAGGGAATTCGCCAAGACCGCTTGGAGCGTCTCGTAGACGGGGCGCGTGCTTGGATCGAGAACGTCGATTCGGGGTTCGCTGCCGATGCCCGAGATCATGACGAAAACCAGCGCGGCAAACCCGACGGCGGACAAAATGCCGTTGGCGAAAGCGGCATATCCCCTGCCGCCATTCGACGCAAAGAGGGTCCATATCCGGATCCAGACCGGCGAGGTCCGAATCAGCTTGATGCCGGCATCGATGCCGATCGCGACCACGACAAGTGTCGCGAGGCCGAGGATGGCTAAAATCCGATCGGGCGGCAGGAGATGCACGGTCCAACCGATCATGTGCATCGCGGCACGGACATGCGTGGGCACGCCCGGGAAACTCAGGGGAAGGATCACGACCCCGACGGCGAGAAAACCGAACAGCGCATAACGCGTCCGGCGGAACTTCATTTCCCGGCAAAGCTCGAGCAGGGCTCCGAGCGCAAGCGCGATTACATAAAATCCGAATCGTTCGTTGTAGAGCGAATACGTCTTGTCGATCGTCGTGATCTCGCCGAAGACGTCGAGATTTCCGGCTCGTACCTGGGCGATGACCGGGATGATGTAGGCCAGGGAAACCGCCAGAAAGGCAGCGCCCGCTGCAACGTTGATCAAGATGGCGCGAACGCGCGAACAACCCACGCGATCGCCGATCGCGATGTAAGCGAAAGCCACGAGCGCGTAGATACCGACCGAATAGATCAGCACCTCGGGATGCGGCGCCAGAATGTACGATTGCGATCCGAGCACAAGCCCCGCCCAGGCGCCGGTCAGAAGACTGTCCTTTTGCAGCGCGACCGACAGCAGCCACAGCGCGATTGACAGGGTCAAATAAGACGCAAGCACCCAGCCCGTGTCTTCAGTTAGCATGACGAGATAGAACTGGTTGCCAACGAAATAAAGCAGAGCGACGCCGATCGCCATCACGCGCGTGATTCGCGAACGGCGTAGAAAAAGATAGAGGAAATAGGCCAGCAGGACGTATCCGCAGAAATGAATTAGCACGAGAAGCTTGAAAAACGAACTGGCTTCCCAAACCGAGAAGATATTGAGAAAACTGAAGATGCTGAGCGGCAGCGACGTCAGTCCGGTCGGAACATCCTGGACCGCGCCCCAGAAGGTATGCGTGAAGGGGCTGAACGAATAGGAATAAGCTGCCATGTAGTTGCGCATCGCGAGCGTGGATGCCGAAAGATAGGTCTCGGCGGCTCGAGTGGCGGCGTGGAAGAGATAGAAAGGCGATACTGATTGAATCAAAAAGCAATAAGCCACAGCGATGATCGCCAGCGGGACGAGATATTCCTTGATCGACCATTTGCGGCTTACCGGCGAGGCTGTCGACCAAAATTCGCGGCCCCAAAACACCAAGACGAAAAGCGTAAAGGTCACCGCGCCGGCAAGTGGTGCCAACAAAATCGCGATCAGGATGCTGCCGACGAAGGTGAACGACCGTGCCGCCGCCGGCCACAGGTTGGCGCGCGGATTGATTGCCCGCGGGATCGTCATCAGTGCGGATCCGTAAATGCAGAGCATGACGAGGAATGTCGTTGAGATGGTCGGTAAATATTCTTTGATCGGAACGTTGGCCCGAAACGTCGGCGACACGGCCGTCATTTGGTGAAACGCATACCAAACCGCGAACAAGAGCGAGCCTGCCGCGGCCACGGCCCAATGGCTGCGGAGCATCCGTTCGGAAATGCGGTAAGGCATCACGAGGCTTTCGGCCTATGGGCTCTGTGGCGACAGGCTACAAACGACATTCGCCCGCTGAGTATTTGTCATGGAGCGACGCATGGAACCCGTAGGAAGATCGTAGGGAATGGAGTCGCGGCGGAGAGGAGGTCGGTCTCACGTTTGCTGTCCGAAGTAGTGTGCGCTTATACCCCAATTGCGATGGGGCGGCGAGCGAAATTCCCCGTGTCAGCGGTCCCATGCGTCGGGATCCAGCGCGCGAAATCCTGCGGCGTGCCCCGCGGCCGGTGATTGCGGCGTCTGGCAGACTTGACACGTCCGGAGCGGTGCATCAGAAGCGCGGCACAGGATGCTCAGCGAAGAATAGCGAACCGCGCACCACCATCCGATGAGCGTCTTCAATCTTTCATGGCTCCTTGACCTTGCTGAGGCGATCCGCCGGGCAGGATATTGCCGCGACGGATGTCGGAGTTTTTTCGCGTGCTGATGAAAATTTTGCGACCCGCTGTCGGTGTCCTGTTGCTGATCGCGCTTTTCTATTTTGGCTTGATCGACATTGCCGAACTGCGCCGGGCGCTTGCCCATCCGATCATGCTGGTGGCGGCGACGATCGTGTGTGCCGCGGTGATGCCGGTCGCCGGATTGCGCTGGCACCTTTTTCTGCGTTCGCAGGGGTTGGTCCTCCGTCTCAGCGACACCGTGCGCATCGTTACGATGAGCTTCTTTTTTGCCACATTTCTTCCGGGCGGGGCGGGCGGCGACATCGTGCGCGGCGTCTACATCTATGATGCCTCGCACGGACGCCGAACCGGCGCGCTTCTTTCGATCTTCATCGATCGGTTGATCGGCCTCTTTGCGTTCATGCTGGTGGGCGTGCTCGCGACATTGAGCCGTCCCTGGCAGAGCTTCGGGCTGTTCGAATACGGCGTTTTCCTGCTCGCGATCGCGTTCCTCATTTCGATCGGTGTGCTGTTCAAATTCGGTCATCGGATTGCCGGAGTCGTCAATCTTTTGTTCCGGGGGCGCAGTCGTCGGCTCGCGGAGATCATCGATGCAGCGGGCACTGCGCTCCATCAATACGGGAAGGAATGGCGCAGCGTTATTCTGTGTCTGCTTCTGTCGATCGTGATCGTGTTCCTGCTTGCGGCAGGCGTTGTGATGATTGCCGAGACGATGCAATTCGGGAGTTTGAGCGTCGTTGAATACGGCATCGCGGGTATTTATGCGATGATCGCCAATGTCGTGCCGGTAAGCCCCGGCGGGCTCGGTATCGGTGAGGGTGCGTTCGCCTCTGCCTGTATCGCCCTCGAGCCGACGATGTCGGGCGTCCCCTACGGCACGATCTTTCTCGTCTTCAGATGCGTGTCGGTGATTTCTTCGCTGCCCGGCTTGATCGTGTATCTGATTTATCCGCATCGGGCGAAATTGCTCACGGTGGTGAATCCACCGTCCTAAACACGCATGCGTGATGGTGTGCGGCAGGCTCCTACTGTAATTCGACGTTTAACAACCGGCCGAGCCAGAGATAAAGCCGCAGTGCACGTGCGCCTTTCGGCGTGATCGTGACGCCATTGCCGTGCAGGTCGATGACGCCTGAGCCTGAAAGCTCCTTCAGTCGTTTGCCGTAGATCCGGTCGAACGGGACGGCCTGCATCAACTGTTCATCGGATAACGATTTGCCTTCCACGGCTTTCAACGCTCGCAGAATCGTCAATGTAATCGACCGATCGACGGTCACCGGCCCCAGCAAAATCCACGTTCCACAAAAGCCGAGGAAGCAGACTGGTGCGGAAACGCTGGCGAGGAAATGGACACTCGGCGAGGAAAATTGTTCGCCGAGGTAAATCCATGAAAAAAGCCCGGCCAAGATTGCGGCGCCAACGCCCACCGCGACGGTAACGGGGCCAATGTCTCGGACGAGCCCGAGCTTCGCGCCGCCGATATACATGGCCCCATAGATCAGCCATGCAGCGACAAAAACCAGGAAGTACCAGAGAAGATCGCCAGCGATGATCAAGAGCGCTTCCTCGAACGTGTGCCGCTAGGACGCGGGCGTTTGCAGAGTGATCCGGTCTCCGGCGAGTTCCAGTCGGGCGCCGCACATGACAAGCGCCTGGCTCGTCTCGCTCAAGAGCCGCGGCCCGAACTCAAGTCCGTGCCAAGGGCACTTTACGGTATTGCCCTGAAGATGATCCGCGCTGATTTCCGCCCCCTCATGTGGGCATACACCCGGCCATACCTCGATCCCCCGATTGGAGCGTCGCAATACGAAAGCGCGCCTGTCGATGTCGATGCGAACCGTGCGGTTTTCGGGCAGGTCCGCCGTCGAGATCGACGCGGCCGCCTGCAACGGCGGATAAACCGTGTTGTTTTCCATGCGATTCGAATTCACGAAATTCGGTTCGTCCGTCAGAAAACGGTAGCCTTCGGCGCGCATTGCCACGCGCCGGTCACGGATGGGGTCATCTTCCCGATTTTGAATGTTGTTAACGTTGGTGAGCTGTCGATTGAGAAGAGGATGCAGGAACCGGAGCCAGCGATGGGACGCGATCGCCCAGGCGATATCGATTTCCGTGCCGTTTTCGACGACTTTGTTCTCCATGATGATCGCGATCACGAATATCCCGAAGACGACCACGAACTGATAGAAGCCTTGTTCGCGGAAATAGCCATCGAAGACGGGAATCACGACCGGCCATCGTCCAAAGCGCGTCAGCGAGAATGCCGCTTGCTGTTGGACAAAAATGCGCATCGCGTCGCCGTAGGTCCGATGAATATAGGGGCGGTGATTTTGATCCATGTGGTTCCACGCCAAGTCGCGGAGTTCCGACTTGCTGGGATACTTGAATCCGCCCCTCGAGATCGCGGCACCGGGAATGAGCTTGCGCAAGCTCTCGTCGATGACGCCCTCGTTGATGAAGCCGACGCCCCATTTTTCAATGAGCGTCGGATCGAAGAACGCGGCCATCAGTCGACTCGATGCGTGGAGAGGTGGTCACGCAGGGCTACGACGACCCGCGATGTCATGGCTGCACCGGAGATGGCAAGCCGGTTTCCGATTTTTTTGCCACCAGTTCGATCGAGTATTCGGCGTCCCACAAAAGGTTGATCGGAATTTTGGGGTCGTATCCGGCATCGCATGTTCGCGTATAAACAACTTCGACGCCGCTCAGATTGCGATTCATGAGGGGGATGATGCCGATCGTGTCGGGTGGGTCGTCGCGGTCGAGCAGGAAGTAGTGCTTGTGATCCAGGCACGCCGTCGACGGAAGTGTTCGTTTGCGCTCGAACATGTCGCGCTCCGGAAGATAGAGGATCAGGTACCCACCGGGCTTGAGGACGCGCCACCAATTGCGAATCGCGCGCGCAGGATCGTCCAGATGCTCGAGAACGTGGGACGAGTAGACGAAGTCGAAAGACGCGTCTGGGATTCCCGCGAGATCCTGGGCATCGCCATGCTCGATGTCCCAGCCGCGGCAGTTCGGCACCACCAGATCGCCGCCGTAACCGACGTCGATTCCTTGACCGCGGAAATAGGGCGTCTTGAAGAATCCTTCGGCATCGCGCCGCGCCTTTGCCTTGCTGGTCTCCTTGACCATCACGGGGCGCTCGAAGATTCGAAAGCGGTAACGATTGATCCGATGATACAGGGTCGGCAGACGTTTGAAGATTCCGATTGGCAGCGTGTCCGCGAGCCACCAGATGATGATATTCTCGAGCGACCCGCTGCGCACCTTGCGCGATGAGAGTGGGGGTGATGCCATGTGGACGTTCCGCGATTTGGACTGTTGGATCAACGCAAGTGGGGCAAGTTCGGGCCGGCCCGGACCGAAGAATCCGTGCTTTCGCCGGTTCGGGAGGGGACGCAAATCGGCCCCAAATCTGGTGCTCGACGCGCTTCGCGCTACCATAATGCCCGAGTGTCCGCAGAGCCAGTCCCCAGATTTTTGTTCGCCGCGTGCGGCCCCCCAAAAGGCGGAACTTGGCGCGAGATGGACAGGGGCACGGAACAGGAGGAATGGCTTGAAAAGATACGGTTTACTAGCTAGAAATCCTATTGGATTCAGTTTTCCTTGAGGACGGTCATGGACGCGACGGCTTCCGCCAGCGAACGCCCGCTACGCGCCGCGGGAGAAGAGCGTCCGATCGAGATCGGCTTGGTCCAGATCAACAACAGCTTTTCCGGCCAGAATTACCTGCCTTACTCGGTGGCGTTGCTCGAGGGGTACGTCAAGCACAAGGCCGTGAGCCCGGAACGCTATAACTTTCATCTTCCCATCTACAAGCGCGTGTCGATCAGCGTCGCCGTCGATCAACTCGTCGATTGCGATGTCGTTGGGTTCAGCACCTACGTCTGGAACGGCCAGATTTCGCTGGAGATCGCGCGGCGCCTCAAGGCGCGCCGGCCCGAGATTCTGATCATCTTCGGCGGTCCGCACGTCCCCGACCAGCCTGAAGAGTTCATGCGCGCCAATCCGTTCATCGACCTCGCCGTTCACAACGAGGGCGAGCAGATATTCCTGAACCTGTTGGAAATGTATCCGGCGCGCGATTGGGCGGGTCTCGCCGGCGTCAGCTTTGTCGGCGCCGACGGCAGCTTCACCCGCAACCCGAACGGCGCGCGCTTTCGCGATCTCGACCAGGTTCCCTCGCCATTTCTCGAAGGCGCGTTCGACAAGATCATGGAGGCCAATCCGGGCGAGACCTGGATCGGCCTGTGGGAAACGAATCGAGGTTGCCCGTTCCAATGCACGTTCTGCGATTGGGGATCGGCGACGGCCGGGAAGGTGACGAAATTCGGCGATGATCGCCTGTTCGCCGAAGTGGATTGGTTCGCGCGCAACAAGATCGAATACATTTTCTGCTGCGACGCCAATTTCGGCATTCAGAAACGCGACGTCGATATCGCCGAATATGTCGCGAAGGTGAAGGCCGAAACCGGCTATCCGGTGGCGCTGTCGGTCCAGAACACCAAGAACGCGACCGAGCGCGCCTATCTGACGCAAAAAATTCTTTCTGATGCCGGACTTAACAAGGGCGTCGCGTTGTCGATGCAGAGCGTCGACATGACGACGCTCGAAGCGATCAAGCGCGACAACATTTCCATCGACACGTACATGGAATTGCAGCGCCGCTTCACCCGCGATCGCGTCGAAACCTATAGCGATTTGATTCTGGGCCTGCCGGGCGAGACCTACGATTCCTTCGTCAACGGCGTTGAATTGCTGATCGAAACCGGCCAGCACAACCGCGTCCAGTTCAACAACCTGTCGATCCTGCCGAATGCCGAGATGGGCGCCCCCGCCTATCAGAAGAAATACGGCATGGAGACGGTCGAATCGAAGATCATCAATATCCATGGCGAGCGGATCGAGCTCGATGACGACGTGCCGGAGATTCAGCAACTCGTCGTCGCCACGACATCGACGCCGCGCGCCGATTGGCGGCGTACGCGCGCCTTCTGCTGGATCACCGCGCTGTTGCATTTCGACAAGCTGTTCCAGATCCCGCTGATTACGGCGCATGAATTGGCGGGCGTGCCGTACCGCGAAATGCTCGAGGGTTTCCTCAATGTGAACGAGACGGAATACCCGCTGCTCGGTGAAATCCGGAACTTCTTCATCGACGAAGCCAAGCGCATCCAAGAGGGCGCTCCCGAATACGTCTTCTCCAAGGAATATCTCGGCATCTATTGGCCGGCCGACGAGTACGTGTTCATCAAGCTGACCGCCGAACATAAATTCGACGAGTTCTATCGTCAGGCCGGTCAGTTGCTGAAGGAAATGGTGCGCAGTCATGGCGGCGCCGGCGCCGCCGAAAAGACGGTGGACGAGGCGCTGCGGGTGAACCAGGCGCTCGTGAAACAGCCCCATCTGCGCGAGAACGAAACCGTCGCGATCAGCTGCGACTTGATGAGCTTTTACAACGGCGTTCGCCAAGGCGAAAAAGCGCCGTTACGCGCCGTGCCGACGGTGGTGCAGATCGACCGGACGACCCAGGTCTATGACGATTTCCAGACCTGGTGCCGCGAAGTCGTGTGGTGGGGCAACAAGAAAGGCGCCTACCTCTATAGCAACCGCTCGGTCGAGGCGCAGCTTGCGGGCCATTTCTAGGCCAACCGGCTTCCGGGCTTCATGAAATACCGGCCGCTCGGCAGTACCGGTCTCGTCGTTTCCGAGATCGGGTTTGGCGCCTGGGGTGTCGGCGGCATGACCGCCGGCGAAACCTCCTACGGCGCGACTGATGACAAACGCTCGCGTGCCGCGCTGGAGCGCGCCTTCGCCCTCGGGATTACTTTTTACGATACGGCCGCGGCCTATGGCGACGGGCATAGTGAGGCGCTGATCGGCGCGACCTTCGCCG
This sequence comes from uncultured Rhodospirillales bacterium, assembly GCA_903828515.1. Classification (GTDB taxonomy): domain Bacteria; phylum Pseudomonadota; class Alphaproteobacteria; order ATCC43930; family CGMCC-115725; genus CAIKMD01. Next base: position 891,037 of record CAIKMD010000007.1, read on the forward strand.
GGATGCGCGATCGCGTCGTCATCGCGACCAAGGCCGGTCTCGAAAGCTTCGATCGTCCGTCCGATTTTTCACCGGACGGCATTCGGCGCTCCTTGGACGGAAGCCTAGCGCGGTTGAAGACGGATTACGTCGACCTGCTTCAACTTCACAATCCGCCGCCGGATCTGTTCGATACGCATCCCGAGGTCTATGCCCTGCTGAGCGATCTGGTCCGACAAAGGACGATCCGCAGCTTCGGCGTGTCGGTGAAGGCGCCCTCGGAAGCGCACGCGATCGTCGAGCGCCATCCCGTCGCGTCGGTGCAGGTCAACCTCAACATGTTCGATCTGCGCGCGCTCGATTCGGGCCTTCTCGATCAGGCGGCCGAACGCAACATCGGCATCATCGCGCGCACGCCGTTGTCCTTCGGCTTTCTCTCGGGCGGAGTGACGAAGGATACGGTTTTTCCGGTCGGCGACCATCGTCGGCGCTGGTCCCGAGCGCAGCTCGATTGCTGGATCGAGGGCGGCCAGGCGCTGCATGTGGCGGCCGAGGTTCCGGCCGATCAGACGCATAGCCAGGCGGCGCTGCGCTTCTGCCTGTCGTTTCCCGCCGTATCGACCGTCATTCCCGGCATTCTGACCCCGACGGAAGCCGAGGAAAACGCCGCGGCAAGCGGCTTCGGGGCGCTGGCGCCGGCGGCCCTCGAGCGGGTGATCGCGCTGCAACGGGCCGGCACGTGGTTCCTCGGCGGTTAGGCCCCGAAACAAGCTTTTCGCGGGCCGACAAAGCAATTTGACCGGTGAAAAACCTCGGATAAGGTGGCCCTACCTGATTTTATCGGTCGATTGCGATCGTTGGGGGAGCACTCGGTGTCCGGTACGGCGGCGTCAAATTCAGGCCTGCGTACGACGCTGCCGCCGATGGGCGTCGCGCGGAAGTCGATTTGCCTCATCACGCCGCCGTCCATTTTTCTCTTGGACGAACGGGTGTTCGTCAGCCTCGGCATCCTCAAAGTCGCGGCGAGCCTCGAATCGCGCGGTTACGCGGTTGATCTTCTCGATTTTTCGGGCGTGCAAAACTATATTGAGGCGCTTCGCAACTTCATCGTCGGTTGCGATTGCGAGGCGGTCGGCGTCACCGTCACGACTCCGCAGCTTCCGGCCGTCGCGAAAATCGTCCAGACGATTCGCGCGCTTCGCCCCGATCTGAAACTGATCCTGGGCGGGCCGCATGTCACTCTGGTGTATTCGGCGCTCAAGCTCGAAAAAAAGCGCGGTCTCGCGAACGGCCGTGCCGCCCGCGCCGCCGCGCAGCTCGAGGCGATGTTCGATGTCCTGTGCAGCGGTGACGGCGAACTCGCGATTTTCGAGGCGCTGAAGGACGACGCTCCGAAGGTGATCGACGGCGACGATCCGAAGGGCGGCCTGTTCCTGACCGATCAGATGTTCACCGACGGTGCGTTCCCCGCGCGCCATCTCGTCGACTTCAGCACGTATCACTACAGCATCGAGGGGCGCAACGCGACGAGCCTCATCGCCCAACTCGGCTGTCCTTTCAATTGCGGGTTTTGCGGCGGCCGTAACAGCAAGACCCTGCGCCTCATTCGCAATCGCTCGGTCGAATCGATCATCGGCGAGGTCGAGCATTTGCATCGCGGATATGGCTACACGGGGTTCATGTTTTACGACGACGAACTCAACGTCAGCAAAAGCATGGTCGAATTGATGAATGGCCTGACCGACCTGCAATCGCGGCTGGGCGTGGAATTCCGGCTGCGCGGCTTCGTCAAATCCGAATTGCTGACCGAGGTCCAGGCCGCGGCGATGTACCGGGCGGGGTTCCGTTGGCTGCTCTGCGGCTTCGAGGCCGCGAATGAGCGGATGCTCGTCAACATCAACAAGAACGCCACGCTCGACGACAATAACCGGTGCGTCGCGATCGCGAAGAAGCACGGGCTCAAGATCAAAGCCCTGATGTCATGCGGGCATCCGGGCGAAACCGAGGAAAGCATTCTCGACATCCGCGACTGGCTGGTCCGGAGCGAGGTCGACGAGTTCGACTGCACCGTGATCACGACCTATCCCGGAACGCCCTATTACGATCTGGCGAGGCCTCATCCCACCGAACCGGGCGTTTGGACCTTCGTGCAACCCAAGACCGGCGATCGTCTCCATGCTTACGACGTCGATTACGCGGTATCGGCGAATTACTACAAAGGCGACCCGGATGGCGGGTACCAGTCTTTCGTCTTCACCGATTTCCTGTCGGCGGAACGGATCATCAAGTTGCGCGACCAGGTCGAAAGAGATGTTCGCGCCAGGCTGAACATTCCTTTCAATGCCGGCGCCGCCGCCATCAACTACGAACATTCGATGGGACAGGGGCTGCCCGACTTCATTCTGCGTCGAAGCCTGGGACAAGAAGCATTGTCCCGGCGAGACGACGCCTAGCGCGGCGGCTCGGCCGATTCCTCGAGAAATAGAAATGCGAACGGCGCGGCGTGGCCGAGGGATACGAAGCTGCCATCGCCCAGCGCGCGGCGAATCTCCGCACGGGTGAGAAAAACGATCTCGCTCTGCTCCAAATCATCGGACGCCGCCGAACGTACCTGCTTGACCCCCTTGGCATGGAAGTAATGGCTTTTGCTGAAGCCGTAGGTGCAACTCGTCTCCCAGGCCGAGAGGTGCATCCAGGACGCGGCGGTCGCGCCGGTCTCCTCGAGCAGTTCGCGTTGCGCGGCGTGCAGGGGTTCCTCGCCGGTATCGATCCGGCCACCGGGCAGGGATAGCCCCACCCGGCGCACGCCGTGCCGATATTGGTTCAACAGCATGAATCGCCCGTCTTCCATTTCGGGCATGATGGTGGCGAAGGTACCGGTCGCCAGATGATGGTAATCGTCGACGACACGCCCGTCCGGCAACTCGACCGTCTCGATCGACAGCTCGATATAGGGAGGGGCGGCGTAGAGCACTTTCCGGCCAAGGATGCGCCAAGGCTTGATCATCGGTCGTTACTCTCCGGCTACCAGTCCGCTGACGGCCATGATAGAACCTTGCCATGGCACGTCGAAAGCTTCTCATCTGTGGCGCGACCGGATTCATCGGCCGCAATCTCCTCGCGCGTTTCGCGGCCCGCGACGATTTCGAGGTTCACGCGCTGCAGTTCACCCGTCCCGCCGTCGAAATGCCCGGCGTGACCTGGCATCGCGCGGATCTGCGTCAGGCCGACGAGGTCGAGAAACTTGTCGCCGGATGCGAGGTGATCATCCAGGCGGCGGCGACGACCTCGGGCTCCAAGGATATCGTGACGCGGCCCTATATTCACACCACCGACAATGCGGTGATGAACTCGCTGCTGCTGCGCGCCGCGTTCGACGCCAAGGTCAAACACTTCGTCTTTTTCAGCTGTTCCGTCATGTATCCGTCGCGCGAGACGCCCCTGCGCGAGGACGATTGGAATGCCGCGACGCCCTTGGAGCCGCGTTATTTCGCCAGCGGATGGACCAAGGTCTATATCGAAAAGATGTGCGAGTTTTACGCGCGTCTCGGAACGACGCGCCACACGGTCATCCGCCACTCGAATATTTACGGCCCGCACGACAAGTTCGATCTCGAGCGCAGCCACGTCTTCGGCGCTACCGTTACCAAGGTGATGAGCGCGACCGGCGATGCGATCCGCGTCTGGGGAACCGGCGAAGAAGCGCGCGATCTTCTGTTCGTGGCCGATCTCGTCGATTTCGTCGAATGTGCGTTGGAGCGGCAGACGACCCCGTTCGAACTCTTTAATGCCGGCTGCGGCCGCGCGGTCAGCGTCAACGAGATGGTGGCGAAAATCATCGCGGCTTCGGGACGCGCGCTGAAGGTCGAACACGATCTGGATCAGCCGTCGATCAAAACCTCGCTGTCGCTCGATTGCGGCAAGGCGAAACGCGAACTCGGCTGGGAACCGCGCACCGATCTGGCCAACGGAATCGCCGCGACCATCGCCTGGTGGCGAAAAGAGATAGGGCCGCCCCGCGCTTAGGGTCGCGGCCGCTCGAAAGAAATAACCGCGATCAGGGATTGCCCCAGCGGCAATCCAAGCCGGTCGTGAATGAAATCGTCGCAATCGCGGATGTAGGGGCAAAGCGCGTCGAATCGCTTGACCGCGGCGGGAAGAATGCGGCGTTGGCGGAGTATTTTTCCCATGACGAACCAGCCGGGCAAGCCGACCACGTTGTAATAACGGGCCGAATAGGTCCAGCCGGGTGCCGCGCGCGCCGCCAGTTGCGCGAATGCCTGCTTCGAGTAGCGACGAAAATGGCCATAGACTTGATCGATTGATCCATAGGCCCAGGCATGGGCCGGTACCAACGTTGCGATGCGAAGACGGCCTGTGGCACTCCCCTCGATCAGGAGACGGGCAAGCCGGGCAAGCGCCGCCGCATCGTCGTCGATGTGTTCCATGACGTTGAATGAAACCACGGTATCGAAATCGTGAGCGCCCAGCGCTTCGGTTGCCGGTTGGCTGAGATCGAAGCGGGCTGTCGATACCCGCGCATCGCCGCCAAAATGTTCGGCCATGTTTTGTTTCAGGGTGGCGAAAACGTTCGGTTCGCTTTCGGTCAGCAACAGGCGCTCGCGCACGGGAAGCCAGCGGGAAAGATTTCCGATGCCCGAGCCGATTTCGAGGATGCGCGTTCCGAGATGGGGACGAATACGGTCCGCCATCCACTGCTGATAATTGACGGCCTCGGCAAGCAGGGCCAATTCATAGGGGAGTTGGATCTTGTCCGGCATCTCAGGCTGGCGGCCGCGCAGCGGGTCGCGTGGAAGGATGTACGAGCCGCCGCATTCTCTCGCTGAAGATGGTCCAGATCACCGAAACCATGTGGCGGGCCCTGATCTTCTTGCCTTCCGCGTAGGTCCTGCCGGTGTAGCTGATCGAAACCTCGTAGGTCACCTTCGTTCGCGCGAGGGCTCTCGACAATATTTCGGCGTGTTGCGCCCATCCCGCGCATTTCAGTTCCGATGGTTGAACCAGCGATCGGTCGAACAAGATCATGCCGCAATAGACGTCGGTGAACGTGGTGTTGTTCAGGATGTTGAAGACCAGGGTAATGATCCGGTTGCCGACCTTGTGCCAGAAATAATTCACCCGGGTCCAGGCTGGCGCCAGAAAGCGGCTGCCGAGCACGAGTTCGGCGCCGAACTCCAAGGCCGGCTGCATCAGCTTGGGGTATTCGCTCGGGCTGTATTCGAGATCCGCGTCCTGGACCAGAACGAAATCGCCGGTTGCGACCTCCAACCCCGAAATAACGGCGGCGCCCTTTCCGCGGTTTCGGGGATGCGTTACGAGCTTGGTGTAGAGGTCGGTACATCCCGCGAGTACGGCCGCGGTCCCGTCGGTCGATGCGTCGTCGACGACGATGCATTCGACTCGCAGACTTTCCGTGGATTGTTTGCGGACCTCGGACAGCACCTGCCGTATGGTCGTTTCCTCGTTGAAGACGGGAACGATGACGCTCAGGGATTTCATGGGATTGATGGTCGTCGTTTCTCTGTATGAAGCAAGCAACGGTGGACGGGAGTTTCTACGCCACTCTTTGGCAAGCCCCTACGATAAACCGAAACGGCGCGGGGGGCCTTTTTATCGGGTTTGGGCTTGCAATAGTATAAATTGTTGCCTAAATCGAGCGACTTAGGCGTGGTTCTTTTGTGCGGGCTCCCGGAGTATGTTAAGGGAACCGCTCGTGTTCGAGCCCCCTAAATCTCGCCGCGCCGTGGGTTTTTTCGGGCCCGGCCTAATCCAAATACGGTCTGTAACGATTGACGATGATGGCAATTCCTGAGCGTTCCCTGAGCACGATCTATCGCGATCTTCGCCGCATTCGTCGCGTCGAGGAAAAGATCATCGAGGTCTATTCCAGCGACAAGGTCAAAAGTCCGGTCCATCTGTCGATCGGACAGGAATCGGTTGCGGTCGGCGTCTGCGCCGCGCTTGAACCTCAGGATATCGCCTTCGGCACGTATCGCGGCCACGCCCTCTATCTCGCCAAGGGCGGTGATATGCGCCGGATGATCGCCGAGCTTTACGGCAAGGTCGACGGTTGCGCGCGCGGCAAGGCCGGCTCGATGCACCTGGTCGATATGAGCGTGAACATGATGGGCACGTCGGCGATCGTGGCGACCTCGCTGCCTTTGGCCGTCGGTTACGCCTTCGCGCTGAAGGCGCGGAAGGAAAAGGCGATCGTCGTGTGCTTTTTCGGCGAAGGCGCGATGGATGAGGGCGTCGCTTACGAAAGCCTGAATTTCGCGGCGCTGCGCAAATTGCCGGTTCTCTTCGTTTGCGAGAACAATCAATACGCGATCTATTCGCATGTCCGTGATCGCATGCCGCATGGCGACCCCTGCGCGCGGGCGCGTTCTTTCAATATCCCGACCGAGCGGATCGAGCGCGGCGACACGCTGGCCATCCGCGACGCCAGCGCCAAAGCCGCGGCCGCGATTCGCGCTGGCGAGGGACCGCAGTTCATCGAGTGCATGACCTATCGCTGGCGCGATCATGTCGGTCCCGACGAAGACCGCAAATGGAAGTATCGCCCCGACGAAGAACTCGATGCCTGGATTCGCAACGACGAAGTCGCGCGGGTCGGCGCCATGCTCGATGACGCGACGCGTCAGCGCATCGATGCCGAAGTCGAGGCCGAGGTGACCGACGCGTTTGCCTTCGCCGACGCGAGCGCCTTTCCGGGCGGAGAGGAGCTCGACCAGTATGTCTTCAGCGCCTAAGTCAGACCGGTCGCTCACCTACGCCGAGGCGCTCTATGAGGGCACCCGGCAGGAGATGGAGCGCGATCCGGGCGTGTTCGTGTTCGGCCTCGGCGTCGACGACGCGCGCGGCATGTACGGCACGACGCTCGACCTGCAAAACGTGTTCGGCGCCGATCGGAATTTCGACACGCCGCTCTCGGAAGACGCGATGACTGGGGTCGCCATCGGCGCGGCGCTGGCCGGCATGCGGCCGATTCACGTTCATCAACGGATGGATTTTCTTCTGCTGTGCATGAACCAGCTCGTGAACATGGCGGCGAAGAGTTCCTATATGTTCGCCGGCGCGGTCAACGTGCCGATCGTCGTGCGCGCCATCATCGGCCGGTCCTGGGGCCAGGGCGCGCAGCATAGCCAGGCCTTTCATTCCTATTTCATGCACGTGCCTGGCCTCAAGGTCGTCGCGCCCTCGACGCCGCATGACGCCAAGGGCTGCATGATCGCTGCCATTCGAGACAACAACCCGGTCATCTTCATGGAGCATCGCATGCTCTATCAGAACCGCGGCATCGTGCCGGAGGAGCCGTTCGCGGTGACCTTCGGCCAGGCGCGGCGGCTGACCGAGGGTGACGACGTCACCATCGTTGCCGTGAGCCACATGGTGGTCGAGGCGCTGCGCGCCAAGCATCTGCTCGACGAAGTCGGCATCAAGGCCGAAGTCATCGATCCGGTCACCCTGGCACCGCTCGACATGGATACCATCGCCGAATCGGTCGGGCGCACCGGACGCGTTCTGGTCGTCGACAATAGCTGGACGATGTGCGGCGCGAGCAGCGAGATCGTGGCGCAGCTCGTCGAGCGGTTGCAGGGCAGCCGCAGTTTCCGCACGGCCCGGCTGGGCTATGCGCCGACGCCGTGCCCGACGACGAAACCGTTGGAAAATCTGTTTTACCCGACCGCCATGTCGATCGCGCAAACCGCCTACGAGTTGGTGAAGGGGAAGGGCGATTGGACGCCCGCGGCCGTCGAGGCCAAGGAAATCGCCGAGTTCCGCGGCCCCTTCTGATCTCACCGTTCCAGAGGATTCGTTTCGTATGGCCACACCAGAGCAGTTGCTGAAGCAGGTTCACGAAAGCGTCGAAGCCTATTGCAAGGCGCAGCACGATTTCAAATTCAAGTCCGGCGCGCCGATCGTCCGGCTGCACGAGCCCACCTTCGGCGCGGAAGAGATCAACGCCGCCCTCGACTGCATGCTGACGACGCAAGTCACGATGGGCGCCAAGGTGAAGGCCTTCGAGCGTCAGTTTTCCGACAAATACGGTTGGAAACACGGCGTCATGAACAATTCGGGTTCGTCGGCGAATTTGCTGGCGGTCGCGGCGATCGCCAATCCCGAAACTAAGGACGGGCTTCGTCCCGGTGACGAGGTCATTGTCCCGGCGCTGTCCTGGTCGACCACGGTCTGGCCGCTGGTTCAATGCGGGCTCATCCCGGTGATCGTCGATATCGACCCGGCGACGCTCAATATCGATCCTGCTCAGCTCGAGCGCGCGATCGGCCCGAAGACGCGCGGCGTGATGATCGTCCCGGTCTATGGCAATCCCTGCGCCATGGATGCGATCGTCGACATCTGCCAGCGCCGTTCCCTGATCCTGATCGAGGATTGCTGCGAGGCGTTGGGCGCCTTTTACGACAACAAACCGGTCGGCAAGTTCGGCCGCGTCGGCACGTTCAGTTTCTATTTCTCGCATCACATGACGACCCTTGAAGGCGGGATCTGCGTCACCGACGATTTCGAACTCGCCGAGACGATGCGCATCCTGCGTGCCCATGGCTGGATTCGCGAGGTCGAGGACAAAGCGACCTGGATCAAGCGCTATCCCGAAATTCATCCGCGCTTTCTGTTCGTGAACTCGGGTTACAATCTTCGCGCGACCGAATTGCAAGGCGCGATGGGCTCCGTCCAGTTGCCGAAGCTCGACGGATATGTCGAGAGCCGCCGCGAGAACGCGATCGGGCTGCGCCGCACGCTCGGCCAATATGGCGCGGTCTTCGATTTCCAGGAGGAGACGCCCAAGGGACGGTCGTCCTGGTTCGGCTTCGCCATCACGGTTCGCGAGGACGCGCCGTTCAAGGTTCAGGAGCTGATGGACTCGCTCGAAGCCGCTCATATCGAGACGCGACCGATCATCTGCGGCAACATCGCCCGCCAACCGGCAATGAAGCTCTATCCCCATCGTGTTGTCGGCGATCTGACGCATGCCAGCGCGGTGATGGACCGGGGCTTCTCCTTCGGCATCCATCAGGATGTCGACTCCACGGCGCGCGACTATATCGCGGATCAGTTCCGGCAGTTCCTGAAGGGGCGCGGCGTCATCTAAGCGACGTTGCCGGCCGCACGGCCAAGACGGGAAGGGCGCTGATGGCTAAACCGAGAGCATTGATCACCGGTATCACCGGCATGGTGGGCTCCCACCTGGCCGAATACCTGATCGAGCATACCGATTGGGACGTGTACGGCATGTGCCGTTGGCGCAGCCCGCTCGACAATCTGGAAACGCTGGTGCCGCGGATCAACCGTGGCGAGCGCTGTCATCTTCTTTATGGCGATCTGCGCGACACGCTGGCGATCCAGGAGGTCGTGCGAAAGGCGCAGCCCGATTTCGTGTTTCATCTCGCCGCGCAAAGCTTTCCGCGCACCAGCTTCGATGCGCCGCTCGACACGTTCGACACCAATATTCAGGGCACCGCCCGCGTGCTCGATGCGCTGCGCACGATTGCGCCGAAGGCGATCGTCCACGTCTGCGCGTCATCCGAGGTCTTCGGCCGCGTGCCGAAGGAAAAAGTGCCGATCGACGAGGAATGCACCTTCCATCCGGCGTCGCCCTATGCGATCTCCAAGGTCGGCACCGATCTGATCGGCCGCTTCTACGCCGAGGCCTATGGCATGACGGTGATGACCACCCGCATGTTTACCCATACCGGTCCGCGGCGCGGCGACGTGTTCGCCGAATCCACGTTTGCCAAACAGATCGCGCTTATCGAGGCGGGGTTGTTTCCCCCGGTCGTGAAGGTCGGCAATCTCGACTCGATGCGGACGATTGCCGATGTCCGTGACGCCGTGCGGGCCTATTACCTGCTGCTGACGGTCAATCCGGTCGCCGGCGCGTACTACAACATCGGCGGGACCCATTCGCTGACGGTTCGCTCCATTCTCGACACGTTGCTGGCCTTGTCGCCGAAGAAGGCGGATATCCGGGTCGAGATCGATCCCGATCGCTTGCGGCCGATCGACGCCGATCTGCAGATTCCGGACACCAGCAAATTCTTCAAGCACACGGGCTGGAAAACTGAAATTCCGTTCGAGCGGACCATCGCCGATCTGCTTGAGTATTGGCGCGATCGGGTGCGGCGCGAGGGCGACCGCTTCCTGCAGCGCTAGCGGCGCGCGGGGCGAGGCGCCATGCAGGCCGTTATTCTCGCCGGAGGCAAGGGGACGCGGCTGGGTGCCCTTGCCGCGGGCCGTCCGAAGCCTCTGGTCGATGTCGGCGGCAAGCCCTTCATTCGTTATTTGATCGCGGCGCTGCGACGCCACGGCTTTGACGACATCGTCCTGCTGGTCGGACCTTTCGTTCGCGCCTATGAGGAGTTGCTCGGCGACGGTTCGGCTCTTGGCGTCAAATTGACGTTGGTGCCGGAAGATCCGCCGGCCGATACAGCCGGCGCGCTGCTTTACGCGACCGCCCATCTCGAGTCGCATTTTCTCGTGATGAACGGCGATTCATTCCTCGATTTCAATCCGCTTGATCTCGTGTCGCGGCCGTCGGCTTCACCTTGGCTCGCATGGATCGCCCTGCGCGAGGTCGAAGACATCGGTCGCTACGGCGCCGTCAGGCTCGATGGCGACCGACTGACCGCCTTCGGTGAAAAGGCGGGCACCGGGCGGGGGCTCATCAACGCGGGGATCTATTGGCTGAAACGCGAGATCCTCGTCGAGGTCGGCAAGGCGCCTGCCTCGATGGAGCGTGACGTCCTGCCGCGGCTGGTGGCGCGCGGGCTGGTGTCGGGCGCGGTTTATGACGGACGCTTCATCGATATCGGCATCCCCGAGGATCTCGCCGCGGCGGATCGGCTGATGCCGGAATGGGAGCGGCGCCCGGCGGCGTTCCTCGATCGCGACGGCGTTCTCAATCACGATTCCGGTTACACCCATCGCAAGGAAGACTTCGTCTGGATCGACGGCGCCAAGGCCGCGATCAAGCGGCTCAACGATCGCGGGTGGTTTGTCTTCGTCGTAACCAACCAGTCGGGAATCGCGCGCGGTCTCTATCGACCCGATGACGTCGTGCGCCTGCATCAATGGATGAACGAGGAACTCGGCCGGGATGGGGCGCATATCGACGCGTTTTATTTTTGTCCGCATCACCCTGATGGAACGACCGGCGATTACGGCCGCGCCTGCGATTGCCGAAAGCCCGCACCCGGCATGCTGCTTCAGGCGATGCGCGAGTGGCCGGTGCGCCGCGACGACAGCTTCATGATCGGCGACAAGGACATCGACATGGCGGCGGCCAAGAACGCCGGGGTGGCCGGTATTCTCTTCGAGAGCGGTAACAATCTCGATACCGTCGTAGCCGAGGCGTTGGACAAACGCTAACGGACCTTGTCGGCGGCGTTTTCGACGAACCATCGATAGGCGTGGACAAGGCCTTCGGGTAAACGGATCGTCGGCCGCCAGCCGAATCCGTTGAGCATCCCCACGTCGAGCAGCTTTCGCGGCATGCCGTCAGGTTTCTCGGTTGCGTAGTGGAGCTTGCCCCTGAACCCAACCGTCTCAACGACCATCGCGGCGAGTTCCGCGATACTGACGTCCTCGCCCCAGCCGATATTGACGTGCGATTCATCGGAATAGCGTTCCATCAGGAACACCAGTGCATCGGCCAGATCGTCGACATGCAAAAATTCGCGACGCGGCTTGCCGGTGCCCCAGATCTCGACTTCCGCCGTGCCCGTCAGTTTGGCGTGATGGGTCTTGGCGATGAGGGCCGGGATGACGTGGCTCGCCAATAGATCGTAGGTATCGCCCGGCCCGTACAGGTTGGTCGGCTGCGCCGAAATGAAATCGCAGCCGTATTGCCGGCGATAGGCGGCGCAGAGCTTGAGGCCCGCGATCTTGGCGATGGCGTACCATTGGTTCGTCGGTTCCAGCGCGCCGGTCAGCAGCATGTCCTCGCGCATCGGCTGCGGGGCGAGTCGCGGATAGATGCAGGACGAGCCGAGGAAGAGGAGTTTTTTGACGCCCGCTTGTCGCGCGCCTTCGATCAGGTTTCCCTCGATCATCATGTTGTCGTAGAGAAACTGGGCGGGGCGCGTGTCGTTGGCGAGAATGCCGCCGACCGTTGCCGCCGCGACGAACACGGCGTCGGGCTTGGCTTTGGCAAGCCAGCTCTCGGTCGCGTCCTGGCGGCGCAAATCGAGCTCCTTGTGGCCGACCGTCAGGATTTCACAGTCGATCGACTTCAGTCGCCGAACCACCGCGCTTCCCACCATGCCGCGATGCCCGGCGACGAAAACGCGCTTACCCGCGAGCGGAAAAATGATCGGGTTCATCGAATCAGCTCTTGTCCGACGCCGCGGCGCCGCGCGCCGAGGTCTTGAAGCCCGCCTGTTTCAGTGTCCGCTCCTGTTGTGCGAGGTCGAGATCGTGTGCCACCATCGTGCTGATCAGTTCCGCGAAACTCATGCGCGGCGACCAGCCGAGACGCTCGCGTGCCTTGGTCGGGTCGCCCTGAAGAAAATCCACCTCGGTCGGCCGCAGGTAGCGCGGGTCGAGCTGGACGTGTTTCGTCCAATCGAGGCCGGCTTCCGCGAAACTCATCTCGACCATTTCGCGCACGCTGTGTGCTTCGCCGGTCGCGATGACGTAATCGTCGGGCTTCTCCTGCTGGAGCATCGCCCACATCGCCTCGACATAGTCGCCGGCGAAGCCCCAATCGCGTTTCGCATCGAGATTGCCGAGGAAGAGCTTGTCCTGCAGCCCCTCCTTGATCCGGCCGACCGCGCGCGTGACCTTACGCGTAACGAACGTCTCGCCGCGTCGCGGGCTTTCGTGATTGAACAGGATACCGTTGCAGATGAAGAGCCCATAAGCCTCGCGGTAATTCACCGCATACCAATGGGCCGCGACCTTGCTGACGGCATAGGGGCTGCGCGGATGGAACGGCGTGCGCTCGCTCTGCGGCGGCGGTGCCGCGCCGAACATTTCGGACGAGCTTGCCTGATAGTAGCGCACGGCGCCACCGCCATGGGCGACGTGATCGCGCAGCGCCTCGAGCAGCCGTAGCGTCCCAAGCGCCACCACGTCGGCGGTGTACTCGGGCACGTCGAACGAGACCTTCACATGGCTTTGGGCGCCGAGGTTGTAGACCTCGTCGGGATCGACGGTTTCGATGACGCGGCGTAACGCCGTCCCGTCGGAGAGATCGCCGTAATGGAGCGTCAGGTTACTGCCGCTGACATGCGGGTCGTGATAGATGTGGTCGATCCGGTCGGTGTTGAAGAGGCTGGCGCGGCGGAGCATGCCATGGACTTCGTATCCCTTGCCGAGCAGGAATTCGGTCAGGTAGGCCCCGTCCTGGCCGGTAATGCCGGTAATCAGTGCTCGCTTCGCCATAAACCGATGGTCCCTCGTTCTCGAGGCCGATACTAGGATAAATCGCCGTGGATTCCATCCGCTTGGCGTCCGATCTTCGACGGCCCTAAGATGTCGACGATGGGGCGCACAAACGGGGATTTCGCATGAACTGGACATCGCGTCGCGAGCGTTTTCGCGCGGTTATTGCCGGCAAGCGCTGTGTCTATCCCGCCTCGGTCTTCGATCCGATGTCGGCGCGGATTGCCGAGGATCTGGGCCATGAGATCGGCATGTTCTCGGGATCGGTGGCCTCGCTGACCGTGCTGGGCGCGCCCGACCTCGTGGTACTGACGCTGTCGGAGTTCGCCGGCCAGGCCCTGCGGATCACCCGCGCCGGCACGCTGCCGCTGATGACCGATGCCGATCACGGTTACGGCAATGCGCTCAATGTCCGCCGGACCGTCGAGGAACTGGAGACGGCCGGCGTGTGCGGTCTGTCGATCGAGGACACGGTGCTGCCGGTTCCTTACGGTTCGCCCGACAAGCCGCAAGTCCTCTCGATTGACGAGGGTGCTGGCAAGATGCGGGCGGCGATATCCGCGCGTCAGGACAAGAATCTGGTCATCGTCGGCCGCAGTTCGGCGCCGTCGATCACCGGCATCGCTGATACGATCGCGCGCGCCAAGGCTTACGAGGCCGAAGGGGTCGACGCGTTCTTTGCCGCCGGGATCAAAACCCGCGCCGAACTCGACGCGCTTGCCGAGGCGATCCGGATTCCCCTCGTCGTCGGCGTGCCGCCGCCCGCGTTGGCGGATCTCGATTACTTGAGCGATCGCCGGGTTCGCATCTGTATCCAGCCGCATTTGCCGATCGCGGCTGCCGCGCGCGCGGTCTACGAGACGATGAAGGCGCTGCGCGACGGCACGGCGCCGAACGACGTGTCCGGTCTGCCATCGGCGGACTTCATGAAAAGGGTGACTCGCGACGTCGACTATCGTTCCTGGATCAAGGATTTTCTCGGCGGCTGACGGCTTCGGCGTATCATGGGTACTCACCGCGACGAATTAGGCAGCTAAGGGCGATGGCCTGGCGAACCGCAACGCGTATCCGCATGATCGTCGCCTTGGCCGTGCTGGCCGTGGCGGCCACGTGGGGCGTCGGGCGGGCGGTGCTGGGGAAGCCGTCGACCGTGGATCGTTACATCGTGATCGACGGAGACACGTTCCTGTCATGGCCCAAGGCTTGCGTCTTCACCAAGGTGAAACTCGGGTGTCCGACACAGCGGCTGCGGCTCGAAGGGATCGATGCCTTCGAGCGGCGCCAGACCTGCCGCGACGCGCTCGATGTGGTGTGGACCTGCGGCCAAGCCGCGACGGAACGGCTGTTTCAACTCGTGATCCGTCCGGATTTTCACTGCCGGATCGATCCCGAATTCATCGATCGTCATGCCCGCGAATTTTCGGTGTGTTTCGCCGATGGCCGCGATGTCGGGGCGACGCTGGTGCGCGAGGGACTGGCCTTCGCCTATGGCCGCGATACCAGCTATCTGCCGATCGAGAATGAAGCCAAGGCGGCGCATCGTGGCGCCTGGGCCGGCCGCTTCATCCGTCCGCAATATTTCCGGGAAGGCGCGACGAACTGATCGCATCGGATAAGGGCGCCGTCGTTTATTTTCAGCTATAAAACGGCTCGGGGAGTCGAATTCTTCGATGCGCGTCCGCCGGTGTCGGCGACGGAATCATGCGTCGAACGGTGAGCGGGGGGCGACACGATGTTGGGATCGATACTCGCCGCCGGTACTGCCGGTGTCGTCGTCGCGTGTTGGGCTCTGTTCGGGTGGGGCCGTCTGGCGCGGCGCCTGAGCGGGTTACCGCCGGGAACGTGGCCGCTGACCATCGCGCTCGGTTTGGGCGCCGTGATCTTTCTCGGCGGCATCCTCAATTTGTCCCGGCTTGCCTATCCGCCGGTGCTTGACGCCATTCTCGTTCTCGGATTGTCGATCGCCGCCTACGAATGGTATGCCGACCGGGGCACCCTATTGCGCGCCGCCTGGCCCGTAACGCGCGGCGAGAAACTGTATCTCGTCTGTTGGTCTGCGATCATGCTCGTCTTGATGGGATTCACGATCGCGACCCAACTTGCGCCTCGGCTCTATAATTTTTTCGACGATTTCCAAAAATACTTTGCCTATCCTGTGCGGATGCTCGAAACCGGGACGCTCTACGGCAGTCCCGTCAACGCGCTCGGTTCCGAGACGCTGGGCGCACAGGCCTTTTTGCACGGCTTCATCGTCGCCCACTTCCCGATCTATTTCATCAACGGGGTCGACGGGGTCTTCTGTTTCGCGCTTTGCCTGTTGCTGGCCGGGTGCGCCGCTTTGGGGCGACCGCGTCTGGGGATCGCGGCGTTCTTCGGCGTGCTCGCGGTTTTCTTTATCCATGCGCAATCCGTGAACGTATCGGCGCTTTTTTCGAGCGCGGCGCTCTATGCGGCGATCGTCCTCTTCAGCCTCGATCCGCGCGAGCAGGCGAGCGAAGGGAAAGTCGCCTGGCGATCCGACATCGGCGCCGCGCTTCTCTATGCGGCGGCCTTCGCCTTGAAACCGACCGGCCTCCTTTTCCTTGGTCTCCAATTCATCTTTTGTGTTTCCGCGACGGCGGCCGGAGAACGATCCTGGCGACCGAGCTTCGCACGAGCGCTGAGGACCGGGCTTTGGGCGGCATTGTTCTTATCGCCGTGGTTGCTGCTCTATATGCCTCACTATCTCTTTGCGATGACGCATAGCTTGCCGGAACCGGCGATACCGATACCGTCGATACGGGGGCATATCGATCTGTTCTCGCCGGTCACGATGTACTATGGCGGTTCGTACTTGGCCTACACCTGTATCGCGGCGGGTCTCGGTCTCTATGCGGTGGCGGCGCTTTATACCGGTTTGCGGCGTGTCGCGTCGGCGCAACGCATGCCGGCGTTGATTCTCGCGGGTGCCTGTGCCGCCGCCGCGGCGAACTATTTCTTTATCGCGTTGGTCCTGCCGTCCTACGTCGATGTCGACACCACGATGCGGTTTACGATTCCGGCATTGATCGGGGTGGTGCCGCTGACGCTTGGGTTCGGCGCCTTGATCTGGGACGGCCCGGCGGGAGCAAAGAGCGCCAGGCGCGGCACGGTGACAAGCATGGCGTATGGCGTGGTGTTGATCGCGCTGTTCTTTCCAACCGCGGTCGAGCGCGTGAAGAGCGAAATCGAGCGTGGGAGTTCGATGTCTTTTCTTCCCCGGTTCGGCGACGACAAAATTGCCGAGTTGCGTGTTTTTGACGATGCGGTTCTTCACGGCCCGGTTGCCGAAGAGATCCAGGCGTTTCAATCAAGGATCCCACCGGGCGAAAAAATCATCGCTTGGACCGAGATGCCCTTTCTGCTCGATTACGCCCGTAATCCGATCGCCGAGATCAATGACGGTGGACTGGCGACCGCGTGGTCGGTGCTGCCCGAGGCGCGATATTTAATGTGGCAATATGCCGGCTATGGGATCCGCCCACCGGAAGAATACCTCTATTACATTCGCTTCTTCGGAGGGTTCGCCGGACTGGTTGCCAATCGCGGGTTGAGCACCTATCGTTCGTTCGAGGCGCTTGCGCGGGCGCCGGACACCGAGATCATATCCGACGAAGATGGCATTGCTGTTTTGCATCTCGGCAAACCGCCCGGCGATAGAGGGGGGGCAGGACCCTCTTGAGTTGAGCCGCGCGGGTTTGACCTCTGCGAACGCGGTAATATAGTCTTCGCCTAAGCGCCGCATAATCGAGAAAAACGATGGCCATCCCACACCGGATCGACGTTCATCATCATCCGACACCGGCCAAGGAACTGGCGGAAAGAACCATCGGGCAACCCGGCATCGCGAATTGGACGCCGGAGCAATCCATCGAGGACATGGATAAAAATGGCGTAGCGACGGCCTTGCTGTCGTTGCCCCATCGCGCCGCGGCCTGGCGCGGCGATCGCATGAAGGCCAGCAACAAGGCGCGCGCTTGGAACGAATTCATGACGCGGCAGGCCAACGACCATCCGGGCCGGTTCGGCGTGTTCGCGGCGGTGCCGATCCTCGATATCGAAAGCAGCCTGCGCGAAACCGAATACGCGCTCGACACGCTCAAGGCCGACGGCATCAACCTGATGACCAATATCGGCGATAAATGGCTCGGCGATCCGCACTATTTTCCGTTGTTCGAGGAGCTCAACCGCCGGAAGGTGGTGGTCTACACGCATCCGATCAGCCCGGACTGCATGCAGAACACCATGTTGCCGGGTGTCGACGATTCGATGATCGAATTCTGCGCCGATACGACGCGGGCGATCGGCTGCCTCCTGTTTTCGGGCGCGGCGGACCGCTTCAAGGATATCCGCTTCATCTTTTCCCATGCCGGCGGAACCATGCCCTTCATCGTCGAACGCTTCACGCGCCGGCCGCTGGTGGACGAAAGTCTTGCGGCGTTCGTGCCCGATGGCGTCCTCGCCTATCTGAAGCGATTTTACTACGACACCGCGCAGGCATCGCATGTCCATGCGATGTCGTCGATCACCAAGCTGGTTGCGGTCACTCAGCTCGTCTTCGGCACCGATTTTCCGTTTCGCAACGCCGAGGACCATGTGAACGGTTTGAAAGCCTGCGGCTTTTCGGCCGACGATCTGCGTGCGATCGAATGCGGCAATGCTCAGCGTTTGCTGCCGCGTTGGCGCAACTAGAAGAATTCGGACGATCGGGGAGATGTCGTTGACGCCGCCATCGCTGTCCATCAGCGATCTCACCAAACGCTTCGGCCGCTTTGTCGCGGTCGACAGCATCGCGCTCGAACTGCGGCCCGGCGAACTCGTCGCCTTGCTGGGGCCGAGCGGCTGCGGCAAGACCACCACGCTGCGGATGGTGGCGGGCCTCGAGCGGCCGAGCGCCGGCGAGATACGTTTCGGCGATCGGGTGTTCGTGTCGATCCCGCGCGCGATCGAATTGCCGCCCGAAAAACGCCAGATCGGCATGGTGTTTCAGTCCTATGCGCTGTGGCCGCATATGACCGTCTTTGAAAACGTCGCCTATCCTCTGCAATTGCGCGGGATCGCGAAGGCCGATATCCGCGGCAAGGTCGCCGCGGTGCTCGATCTGGTCAACCTCGGCGGGGCCGGCGACAAGCAAATTCCCCAATTGAGCGGCGGCCAGCAACAGCGCGTCGCCCTGGCGCGTGCGCTGGTTTACGAACCGGCGCTTATGCTGTTCGACGAACCGTTCAGCAATCTCGACACACAGCTGCGCGGTCAGATGCGGATGGAATTGAAGATGCTCCGCCGCAAGGTGGAAATGACCGGCTTGTTCGTGACCCACGATCAGGTCGAGGCGCTGTCGATGGCCGACCGCATCGCGATCATGCATGCCGGGCGCATCGAACAGATCGGCAGCCCCAGCGAGGTCTATCGCCAGCCGAAGACGCGCTTCGTGCGCGACTTTCTCGGCCGGGTGGTCAATCTGCGCGGCACGGCCGATGCCGGCGGGTTCCGCATCGCCGCCGGGGGCGAGCGGCTGGCGGTTGCGGCAACGCATGATGTACACCCCGGTGCCACCGCCGAATTGTCGATCCGGCCCGAGTTCGTAGCCATCGTTCCCGCGGGCGCGCCCGACCGGCCGAATTCGATCAATGCGACGATCGAGGAACTGCTCTTTACCGGTGATCGCTTCGAGGCGCGGATGCGGGTTGGCGGCGACAATGTGCTGTTCGATCTTCCTTCGGATCGCGCGTGGGCGGAAGGTGAGAGCGTGCGGCTGCACCTGCCCACCGATGCGGTGTCGATCTGGTCCCTGGAACCAGACGCGAAATGACGACCGAGCCGTTGGACGCAGTCCCGGTTTCGGCCTTCGCCTGGGTGTTCCGGCGGCTTTACATGGCACGGGGCGAAATCGTCGCCGCGGCGGTGTTCGCGGCGGTCGCCTTTCTCGTGCTCTATCCGATCGGCACCGTGGTCTATCTGACCTTCGTGCCGAACGAGTTGTCCGGCGTCTTCGGAACTATCCCGTGGTATCGCGCTTTTTCCGAGCCCGGGATGCTGCAATCGGTGCTCAACACGATCTATGTCGTGGTCGCTGTTCAGGTGATCTCGATGCCGCTTTCCGTCGGCATATCCTGGTTCCTGGCGCGCACCGATTTGCCGGGCGCGCGGATGATCGAGTTCTGTTTCTGGATCATGTTCTTTTTGCCCTCGATGGGCGTCATGACTGGATGGCTGCTGCTGTTCGATCCCGATTTCGGCCTGTTCAATCAGTGGCTCATCGATGCCGGACTGATCAAGGCATCGATCTTCAATCTCTATTCCTTCTGGGGCATCGTCTTCGTCCATCTCACGACCTACGGCATTTCGGTCAAGGTGATGCTGCTCACACCGGCGTTTCGCAATCTCGATTCATCAGTCGAGGAAGCCTCGTTTCTCTGCGGTGCCAATCGCTGGCGTACGCTCATCCGTATCGTCCTGCCCTTGATGACCCCGGCGATGCTCGTCGTGCTCCTGATGTCGATCATTCGCGGGCTCGAGACCTTCGAGATCGAGCAGGTGCTGGGCACGCCGATCAAGTTTCAGGTCTACAGCACGAAACTCTATCTCCTCATGGCCAACAGCCCGCCCGAATTCCGCGCCGCCGGCACGCTCGGCACGGCGGTGCTGGCAATGGTGCTGCCGCTGATCGTGCTCCAGCGCTGGGCCTCGACGCGGCGCTCCTTCGCCGTGGTCGGTGGTCGCGGCGGAAATGCGCGAATCCGGCTCGGGCGCTGGCGTTGGCCGGCCTTCATCGCGATGGCCGGTGGCGTTGCCTTCATGAGCCTCTTGCCGTTCCTGATGCTGGTCGCCGGCAGTTTCATGAAGCTTTTCGGCTTCTTCGATTTGCCACAAGTGTGGACATTCGATCATTGGGCGACGGCGCTTGCCGACATCACCTTCATCGCCAGCCTGCGCAACATGCTCTATCTCGGGTTCGGGACCGCGTTCCTGGCGGTCGGCATCTATGCGCTGGTCGCCTATTGCGCCGTGCGCGCCAAAAGCCGCCTGCGCGGCGCGATCGATATGGTGACTTGGCTACCCTACACCGTGCCGGGCATCGTGCTGAGCTTCGGCTATCTCAACATGGCGTTGCAGGTCCCGATCTTCGCGCTGCTTTACGGCACGGTCGGCGCGCTGATCCTGGTCAGCTTCCTCGCGTCGATGCCGCTCGGCGTGCAGGTCATCAAGGTCAACATGCTGCAGATGGGAACCGAGATCGAGGAGGCCGGCCGGATCGTCGGCGGCGGTTGGACGCGCACGTTCCGCCGCATCATCCTGCCGATCGGCTCGCCGACGCTGGCCGTGGTCGGCATCATGGTCTTCGCCAGCACGATCCGCAGCGTCTCGAGCATCATGCTGCTCAGCACCGGCGCCAATCGCGTTCTGTCGGTGCTGCAACTCGAGTTTCTGTCCGGCGGCAGTCTCGGTCCGGCGGCGGTGGTCGGCACGGTGATCGTGCTGATCAGCCTCGCCGCGGCGATCGTCGTGCGGCTGGTCAGTTCGCGTTTCGGGATTCAGGCACGGGGATGATCATGAACGACGTTGTCAGCCGGCTGTGGCGCGCGATGCCGGTCGCCGTCCTGATGCTTGTGGCGATGGCCGGGGCCGCGTCGGCGCAAGCGTCGTGGCAGGCGGAGTGGGACAAGACCGTGGCCGCCGCGAAAACCGAGGGAAAGGTTGTGGTCGGCATGTCGCCGAGCACGGTGCGTCGCGACTTTTTGCTGAAACAGTGGAAACAGGATTATCCCGAGATCGAGTTGTCGCTCTCGATCATCAGCAGTTCCGGCTTCGTGCCGCAGGTGACGACCGAACGTGCGGCGGGAAAATACCTTTGGGACATCTGGCATTCCGGTCCGAATTTCGAAGTTATCAAGGCGGGGCTGCTCGATCCGCTGCAACCCGAGATGATCCTGCCCGATGTCAAGGATCCGGCGCTCTGGGGCGGCTGGGACGACGCGTTCTATGACGACGGCAAACAACTCGAGATGGGTCTCGTCAACGATCTGGAATCGCCGTACTACAACGCGGCCGTGATCGCGCCGGAACGGGCGAAAGCCGAAGGGCTCAAGGTCATGCTCGACCCGGCCTATAAGGGCAAGATCGTGTGGTTCGATCCACGCGTCACCGGACCGGGCGAGCCGTTCCTCTCGCTGTTCGCGCATGTCTTCGGCGACGAGGGTTTGAAGAAACTCGTCGTCGACCAGGATCCGGTCTTCGTCGGCAACATGAACGACGCGGCGCAGGCGATCGTGCGCGGCAAGGCCGTCATCGCCGTCGCTGGTAAGCCGCAATCGAACCTCGCCGACTACACCCAGGCCGGCGTGAAGATCGACGTGCGGCCCTTCGGCGCGACACCCGAGACCGCGTATCGCGGCACCGACGGCGCCGCGCTCGGCGTGTTCACCAAGCGACCGCATCCGAACGCGACGCGGGTCTTCGTCAATTGGATCATGTCGAAGCGGATCGCGGCGTTGATGTCGGTCGCCGTGCAATATGATTCGCGCCGCAAGGACGTGCGGCCGCTCGATCCTAATTTCACGATGCTGCCCGGCGCCTTCTACATCGACGCCCAGCGCGCGGAAAATCACGCGCGCGAATACATGGAAAAGGTTCGGGAGATGCGACCGCAATAGGGGGGCAGCTTTAGAAGCTAAATTACTGGGTAGAAGTATTCCACGGCAGACAAAGTGCTTCGCGATTTCGCCATACGGTCACCGGACCACTGCGGCCAATAAAATCCAGTTTTGTTTGGTTGTTTTCAACGAAGCTCTGAACGTCGCTTTCCCACATCGCGTTATTGCGCATCCAAGAGCGATCTGTGACTACAATATAGCGTGCTTTGTCCACGTGCCAGTATTGGAACCAATACGGCAGGTGGTAGAAGCGATCGAGTAGGTCGGCCGTGACCGTCACCGAACAGGATAAATCAACCATATGCCAAGCCGCCTCTTTGTCGGCGGCAGCCACCGGAATCGCGGCTGGCTCCGACCTTCGCCAGATGCGTTCAAACTCGAGCAATCCAAGCACCAATGTGACGATGATCTGGATGGCGAAGATTACGGCAACGGGTTGCTTCAAGCGCGCCCATGACATTCCCTCCGGCGTTGCTCGTAAGCGAATGAGCGTTAGCAATACGCCGATGGCCAAGAATGAGATAATGGCGAAATTGTAGTAAGACTTCGATGAACGAAGCATCGCACTATACATGCCAACATCGGGTAGTACCCCAATTAGCAAAGCTGGAGTGGCTGCGGCGTATGAAAACGGAAAGAGCAGCTTATGCCAGCCTTGCACAAAAAAATTTGAAATTATCGTCCTGACAAACGGAACGACGCCGAGTTGGAGTCGCGATAGCCCGTCATCTGCATATTCATTAGGTGAAGCGACGAGATGAGGAAGAATGCCGACGGTTGCGACGAAATAGATAAGTGAGATGACTGCCACAGTGAGGCCAAATCGGCGATATTCGCCGATGGAAAGTCCAAGCAAGGCAGTGGCGATGCCGAATGTTACGCCAAAGAATGCAGCATCCTCTTTTACGCCGAGAAACAGGGCGAGGAACAAGAAAGTCCAGAATGGACGTTTCAACACGAAAAAGGTCAGGAACAAAGGTGCGTACAATAGATACTGAGAATCGTGGTCGAACCCGTGAATCGGTTCGATCACCGCATTGACGAATAGTGGATCGTATAGGGTGCAGACGGCGACTGCCCAGCCGAACGATATCGCGTTTTCGAAGCGCTTGGCCACAACGAGGAGGCTGAGGACGATACCCGCAGGCATGATCCCCTGTAGAACAAGGAGCGCAACGGGTGAATTAAAGAGGCGAAACCAGGGGATCAAAAGCACGGAACTCGGCTCGATGTGATCGAGGAGAAGGGTGGTCGTTCCGCTGCGAAGCTGATAATCAGCGATGTAGAGAAATTGGCTCAGTAGATGTGTGTTCGCGATTGCGTTAGCATAGATATAGAGATCGCCGATGACGACACCTCGTCGATAAAGACTGATCTTTGTGGCAATGATCATAAGGAACCAGAGAGCGATGAGCGCTGGTCCCGCATATCTCCTCACTACACGCGTAGCGCATAATTTTATGCCGATCGTGTAGCATTGACCGAATGCTGCGATCGACCAATTCGCCAAGGCTTCGCGTGAAATGTATTTAGGGGCGCCTTCGTGGTCCATTGAAAAAATGATGTCGCCCGGTTTGCCTGAGATGAAATGGGTTAGATAAAATCTGTTGCTGCGGAGATCGGGATTGCACGCGCAATGTTGAAATGGCCAATTGAATTAATTGGCGTCCCCTGGGGGATTCGAACCCCCGTTACCGCCGTGAGAGGGCGATGTCCTGGGCCTCTAGACGAAGGGGACTAGAGCAACGAGGCAGGTTCTACCGGTCGGCGCCCGGTGTGGCAAGAGCCGCGCCCGGCGGGGTCCCATGATGCGAATCTTCTCGCGCGACGGGCATTTCGACGCCAAGGCGCAGGCGACCATGCGGCGCTCCTCGGTCTCGATCGATCACGAGCGCGATATGTCGAAGCTCCACACCGAAGTTTACCTGCCGAAATAAGCCCGCGAACGCTCCCTCCGTTTATCTTCCGTTAACCTTGTTTCCGGAGGATGGACGGATGAACACGATCTGGGATTCCGGGCGCGTCTACGTGATTGCCGAGGCGGGCTCCAACTGGCGCATGGGCAGCCCCAAGCGCGACCTCGCGATGGCACGCGCGCTGATCGACGTGGCGGCCGATGCCGGCGCCGATGCGTGCAAATTCCAGACCTATCGGCCCGAGACCGTCTATGTCGCCAATGCGGGCCAGAGCGACTATCTCGCCGATGCGGGCATCAAAGAGGATATCGCCGACATCTTCGCCGACCTGGCGATGCCCTATGAAATGATTCCGGAACTGGCCGCCTATTGCGGCAAGGTCGGCATCGATTTCATGTCGACCCCGTTCTCGCCCGATGACTTCGCGGCGATCGATCCTTTCGTGAAGGTCCACAAGGTTGCGTCCTACGAGATCAGTCACGTTCATCTTATCCGGCTTGCCGCGCGCTCGAAGAAGCCCGTGCTGATGTCGACCGGCGCGAGCGGCGAAGAGGATATTGCCTGGGCGGTCGAAACGTTTCGTGAAGCCGGTGGGCGCGATCTCTGCCTTCTGCAATGCACCGCGCGTTATCCAGCACCTGTCTCGAGCCTGAACCTGCGCACGATCGCCTGGCTGCGCGAGCGCTTCGGCGCTGCCGCCGGCCTCTCCGATCACAGCCGCGAGGCGACCATCGGTCCGGTCACGGCGGTGGGCCTGGGCGCGCGCGCGATCGAAAAACATTACACGCTCGACCGGCGTCTGCCGGGCCCCGATCATGCCTTCGCGCTGATGCCCGATGAGTTGAAAGAAATGGTGCGCGAGGTGCGCGCCGCCGAGGAGGCGCTCGGCGACGGTATCAAACGCGTCCTTCCGGAAGAGCGCGAACTCGCGGCCTTCGCCCGTCGAGGCTTGCAGGCGACGCGTCCGATCGCCAAGGGCGAGGTTCTGCGCGAGGGGGAGAATTTTGCGATTCTGCGTCCGGGCCAGCGCAGCCTGGGTCTCCATCCGCGCCATCTCGACGCCGTCGAAGGCAGCCGCGCGACACGATCAATCGCACTGGGCGAGGGGGTGTGCGCCGACGATTATGTCGTCGAAGACGATCGCCCTGTGATCATCGCGCAAGCGGGAGACTGAGCCGCGACGCTCCGTCAGTCGCGGAAATTCACGTATTGCAACGGCTGTTCGATCTTCATGCCGCGGACATGTGCGATGGCTTCCTGGAGATCGTCGCGCTTTTTGCCGGAGATCCGCAACTCGTCGCCCTGAATCGAGGCTTGGACCTTCAGCTTGCTGTCCTTGATCGAGCGGGTAATGCGCTTGGCGAGTTCCTGATCGAGACCCTGTTTCAGCGCCACGACCTGACGCATCGATTGACCGGCGGCTTTTTCCGCCGTCTTGAAGTCGAGCGCGCCGGTCTCGATCTTGCGCCGCGTCATGTGCATCTTCAAAAGTTCCTGCACCTGCCGCAATTTCATCTCGTCGTCGGCGAGGATCGTCATCACGCCTTTTTCCATCGTGACGGTCGATTTACTGCCCTTGAAATCGAAGCGGGTCGAGATCTCGCGGGTCAGGCCGGCGAGGGCGTTGTCGACCTCGGCGAGGTCGAGCTTGGAAACGATGTCAAAGCTCGGCATGGCGATCCTGTTGGCAGGGACGACGAGGGCCTATATACCGCCGGCGCCGGACCGAGGCCAGAGGACTGGTTTATCGTCCGTTAACTCTGAAAGACGACACTATGCTGTCTCCCCTCCGTTCCGCCGGAAGTCGCTTTCCCATGAATCTGATGGCGCCGCTCGACGGCCAGTTCCGTGACGCGGCATCGGTAACCCGCGGTGACGGCTTGAGCATGAGCCCGGCGCGCGAGCGATGGGCCGCGCGACGTCGTTTGATGGAACGCGAGGACCTCTCGGCGGGTCCCGATGGACCGCGGTCGCGGCTTTTCGGCAAATTATTTCGGTTCGGCGTGCAGAGCTTTGGCCGGGTGGCGGAACCATTCGGCATTCATCGCGCCGGCCGCCGGAATGCGCTGGCGGTTCGGCTCAACGAACTGACGTTGATTTTTCCCGATCTGCCGCCCGCCTTCGATGGCTATCGCATCCTGCATGTCACCGATACGCATCTCGACGCCCTACCCGAACTCGCGGCGGTCGCCCGGCACGCGCTCGCCGGCGTCGAGGTCGATATGGTGGCATTGACCGGCGATATTCATGGCGAACACCGCGCGCCGCTGAATGCGTCGGTGGAACCGCTGGCCGCGGCGCTCCGCGATCTCGAGGCCCGCGACGGGCGTTATGCCGTGCTGGGCAATCATGACCCGGCCGACATGGCCGAGCGGCTTGAGGATGTCGGCTTCAAAATGCTACTCAACGAATCAGCGGTCCTTCATCGCGGCGGCGATTCCATCGTCGTCACCGGCCTGGACGATGTGCACCGTTTCTATACCCCCGCGGCGATGCGCGCGTTGGTCGACGCGCCGCAAGGGTTTCGGGTCGCACTCGTGCATTCGGCCGAAATCGCCGATCATGCCGCGGCGGCGAATTATTCGCTTTATCTCTGCGGTCATACCCATGGCGGCCAGATCTGCCTGCCGGGGGGACGATCGGTTTTCACCTGTCTCAACCGCTGCCATTTTGGCGCGCGCGGGCAGTGGCGCTACGACGCGATGATCGGCTATACCAGCAACGGTCTCGGCGTCTCCGGACTGCCGTGGCGGTTCAACTGCCCCGGCGAAATGACGGTGATAACCTTACGTCGGCATATGCCGAAGGAATAACCACTCGTGTTGATGAAGGTCGTACGCGCCGCCGCGGGTATTCTCTTGCTGGCGGCATTATTTTATTTTCGCCTGATCGATTTCGACGAACTGCTCAAGGCCCTCGATCATCCCTGGCTCTTGATCTTGGGAACCTTGGCTTGTGTCGCGGCGATCCCGGTGGCGGGCTTGCGGTGGCACATTCTCTTGCGTTCGCAGGGATTGGTTCTGCATGTCTGGGAAACCATTCGCATCGTTGCGATGGGTAGTTTTTTTGCGACTTTTCTGCCCGGCTCGGCGGGCGGCGATCTAGTGCGCGGCGTTTATATCTATCAGGCTTCGCATGGTCGGCGTACCGGTGCACTGCTCTCAATCTTCGTGGACCGGTTGATCGGTCTCGCGGCGTTTGTGCTTTTCGGCGTGATGGCCGCGTTGTTCCGCCCGACCGGCGATTATGGCCCGATCGAATATGGGATCATGGCGATGGGTGCGCTGTTCGTCATCGGGCTGATCGTACTGTTTCAGTTCGGACACTCGATCGCGCAATTGATGAACCGTCTGTTTCGCGGCCGCAGTCACCGGCTTGCGGCGATCATCGACGAGGCCGGTTTGGCACTCCACCAATATTCGAAGTCGTGGCGCAGTATCCTGATGAGCTTTTTGGTCTCGCTGGTCCTTGTTGCCTTGGTGGCCTGCGCCGTCATCGCCGTTGCCGCGGCCATGCAGTTGGGCGGCCTCACCATGACCGAGTATGGCATTGCCGGCGTCTACGCGATGATCGCCAACAGCCTGCCGTTCACGCCCGGCGGGCTTGGCATCGGCGAGGGCGCGTTCCAGTCGGCCTGCGTGGCGCTCGAGCCCAGCACCAGTGGATTACCTTACGGCACGGTCTTTTTGGTTCTGCGCTGCGTGATCGTGATTTCGACACTGCCGGGATTGATCGTGTATCTGGTCTATCCGCAACGCGCGAAATTACTCGTGCCGATCGCGCCCAAATCGTGATGGCGACGAATGGCTAGGCGCGCCTTTCTTGCCGCGGCCGGACTCGGCGGCGGGTTGGCAGTTATCACCGATGCGGCCGCCCAACACCTGCTCGCGGGCGATACGTATCGGCTGGATCTCGCGACGACCGCCGCGCGCTACGGGCTCATTCACGCCGTAGCCTTGGTTGGTCTGGTGGCGATATCGCGCGACGGCAAAGGCGGTTTCTGGTTCGGTGCCGCCGGTTGGTGCTTTATCGCCGGGCTGGTGCTGTTCTGCGGGAGCCTCGATCTGATCGCCGCCGGCGTACCGCACGCGCTTGCCGCGGCCGCGCCGTGGGGCGGCACGGCTTTTATTCTTGGCTGGATCGCGGTGCTGGTCGCGGCCTTCATGCCGCGCAACGCGGATTAGGACTTATCGCATTCCGGCGGGAACCGAAATTCCTGCTTCGTCGTAATAGCGCAACGCGCCGGGATGAAGCTTGATCCCCAGCGCCGGAATCGTCGCCGGCGATGTCGCGTTCCACGCCGGATTGCGCTGCTTGAGGGGGGCGAGTTGCGACCAGAACCCCTTGGTCAACGCATAGGCGGTATCGGCGCTCATCTTGCGCGTGGTGTAGACACCCGCCTGCACCGCGATGGTACTGACGTCGTAGTCGACGCTCGGATAGGTCCCTTTCGGGATCACCTGTTGCGCGATGCTGTCATCGGCGCCGAGCATCTTCGCCAACTCGGGCGGGGTCAGGCCGAGCAGCCGGATCGGTGTCGCCTTGCCGATCTCGTTGACGATCGGCAGCGGATAAAATCCGGCTACCGCGAGGCCGCTGACTTTATTGTTCATCACCGCCGTCGGTGCCGAGGCGACATCGATATCGATGAGCTGAATTTTGCGGTCGATTCCCAGGATTTGCAGGATCGTGCCGGTCAAGCGCTCGCTGACGCTGCCTTTGTTGCCGGGGATGAAACTGTGGCCCGCGAGGTCGGCAAGCGCGGTGATGCCGCTGTCCTGCCGCACCAGCCAATGAACCGTCTGAAACGGAATCGGGAACAGCGACCGGATGTCGTTATAGGCCGGATTGGGCTCGAACGGCCGCGCGCCCCGATGGGCCTGCGCGATCACGCTATGCGAAGCGGTGAAAAGCGTGTTGGCGACGCCCTTGGGGGCATCGATCACGTTTTGAACGCTGCCCTGGCTTTCTTTCACGTCGAGCGTGAAATAGCCGTTGCCGGCCAGAACCAGTGCCTCGGAAAACTGGCGCGCGAGAAGATAATTGGGACTGTCCGGCTTGCCGGCGCGGACGGTGATCGCGACGGTCGCGTCTTTGGCTTGCGTTTGCGGCGCAGGCAGACCCGCCACCAGCACGCCGACGGCCCAAACGGCCGCTGCCAGAATCGATTTTGACTTCACGACACGCCACCCGGTTCCGGCGCATAATTGGTGATGGTTTTACGCCGGCTTTGCTGGCTATACCGCCGCCGCGACGGCCCGGCAAGCCGGATGACCGCCTCGGACGTCAGGGCTATTCGGTTTCACGGGCTCGGTGTACCGGGCTATTCTCGCGCCATGATTGAAGGCCCCGTTTTTGATCCGGCATTCCGCGCGCAATTGGGCGTCCTGCTCGATTGGCGGCGCGACGTGCGGCGGTTTCGCCGTGACCCGTTACCGCCGGGGATGCTGGAGCGCCTGCTGGACGCGGCTTGTCTGGCGCCGTCGGTCGGTCTGAGCCAGCCCTGGCGGTTCGTCGCGGTCGACGATCCCGCCCGCCGCGCGTCGGTGCGCGCCAATTTCACGCGCTGCAATGCCGAGGCGCTTGCGGCACAGCCGTCCGACCGCATGGCGGCTTATGCGCGGCTGAAGCTTGCCGGTCTCGACGCGGCGCCGGTTCACCTGGCGGTCTTTGCCGATCCCGCGACCGACCAGGGTCATGGGCTCGGTCGCCGCACCATGCCCGAGATGCTGGAATATTCCGTGGTCGCCGCCGCGCATACGTTATGGCTGGCCGCCCGTGCCGAAGGCATCGGGATGGGCTGGGTGTCGATCCTCGATCCCGGCGGCATCGCTGAAACGCTTGAGGTTCCGTCCGATTGGAAGCTGATCGGATATTTTTGTCTCGGCTACGCGGAAGCCGAGGATGTTCGGCCGGTGCTCGAGCGCGAAGGTTGGGAACGGCGGCGGCCGAACGAACTTTTTCTCTTGCGGCGTTGAAGGGAAAAGCGATGACGACAATGTTGTTCACCCACGACGCCTGCCTCGCGCACGATCCGGGCGCGGGTCATCCGGAATCGCCGGCGCGATTGAAGGCGGTGCTCGCGGCGCTCGATCGGCCGGAATTCAGCGGACTTTTGCGCCGCGAAGCGCCGCGCGCCGACTTCGCCGCCATCGCGCGGGTTCATGCGCCGGGGTTTGCCGAGGCGGTCCTGGCCGCGGTGCCGCAAGAGGGTCACGCCGCGCTCGATGCCGACACGATGCTGTCGCCGGGATCCGGCGAGGCGGCATTGCGGGCCGCGGGCGCGGCGGTTGCCGCCGTCGACGCGGTGATGAAGGGCGAAGCGCGGAATGCTTTTTGCGCGGTGAGACCGCCGGGACATCATGCCGAAAAACGGCGTCCGATGGGTTTCTGCCTCTTCAACAATGTGGCGATCGCCGCCCAGCATGCGCGTCATGCCCATGGCGTCGCCCGCGTCGCCGTGGTCGATTTCGATGTTCATCACGGCAACGGCACACAGCATTCGTTCGAGGACGACCCGAGCCTTTTTTATGGATCAACGCATCAGATGCCGCTCTATCCCGGCACCGGCGATGTGGACGAGGTCGGCCTCGATAACATCGTCAATGTACCGCTGGCGCCGATGAGCGGCGGGCGCGAGTTCCGCCGGGGCTTCGAACACGTCATCGTTCCGGCGCTCGACGCCTTCCGGCCCGGACTGGTGCTGATCTCGGCGGGCTTCGACGCTCATCGCGACGATCCGCTCGCGCAATTGATGCTGGTGGAGGACGATTATGTGTGGGCAACCCGGCAATTGCTCGATGTCGCCGACCGGCACGCCAACGCCCGAGTCGTATCGACGCTCGAAGGCGGTTACGACCTCGCGGCGCTCGCATCCTCTTGCATGGCCCATGTGCGCACGCTGATGGCGGCATAGTTTTTTCGTCCCGGCCGGGTCCTTGCCCCGCGCCGACTTGATACCTAAAGTAATAGGACAACATGAGGGGCCGATGGCCGAACCGCATCTGCCGCCTGATATCGCGGCGTTGAGTTTCGAGACGGCATTGGCCGAACTCGAAACCATCGTCAAACGGCTCGAGACCGGCAATGCCAAGCTGGACGACGCGATTTCCGCTTACGAGCGCGGTGCGCTGTTGAAACTGCATTGCGAGGCCAAGTTGCGTGAGGCGCAGTCGCGTGTGGATAAGATCGTGATGGGACCGGATGGTACGCCTAGCACCGAGAAACTCAGCCTTGAGTGATACGATCTGGCCCGCCGGCATGGATTTCGCGGCCGCGCTTGCGGCAACCGCGAAGCTGACCGACGACTCGCTCGACAAGCTTATTCCCGTGCCGCCTGACCTCGAAGCCCGCGTTTTCGAGGCAATGCGTTACGCCGTCCTGGCGCCCGGCAAGCGGCTGCGGCCGTTTCTGGTGCTTGCCAGCGCTCAACTCTTTTCGGTTGCAACCCGCAGCGCCCTGCAGGTCGCCTGCGCAATCGAGATGGTCCATGCCTATTCGCTGGTCCATGACGATCTGCCGGCGATGGACAATAGCGATCTGCGTCGCGGCCGCCCGACCTGTCACAAGGCATTCGACGACGCGACCGCGGTGCTGGCCGGCGACGGCCTCCTGACGATGGCTTTCGAGGTATTGGCACAGCCCGACACGCACGGCGATCCCGGCGTGCGCTGCGAACTGGTGGCGACGCTGGCGCAGGCGGCGGGCGCGCCGGGGATGGTCGGCGGCCAGATGTTCGATCTTTTGGCCGAACATCGCGCCGATCTGGATATCGGCGCGATCACCCGGCTTCAACGCATGAAGACCGGCGCCCTGATCGCTTTTTCCTGCGAGGCCGGCGCCATTCTCGGCAAGGCATCCCAGGAACAGCGGCTGGCGCTGCGTGGCTACGCGCACGATCTCGGTTTGGCGTTTCAGATCGCCGACGACCTGCTCGATGTCGAGGGCGATACCGGCGTCACCGGCAAGCCGGTTGGCCAGGACGCGGCGGCCGGCAAAACGACTTTCGTCTCCATCCTCGGGGTCGAGCGGGCCCGGGCGCAGGCGGCGTTGCTTGTCACCCAGGCGGTCGCCCATCTGGAACCATTCGAGGCGAAGGCCGATCTCCTGCGCGCTGCGGCGCGCTTCGTGGTCGACCGCCAGACATGATTACACGTCGCATGATCATCGCCGCCGGCGTCGCGCTGGCGGTTACCGGCCGGGCATCGCTCAGCTTCGGCGCGGCCGAGCCTTCGGCGACGCTTCAGAGCTTCTACGATGCCTTGCTGGCGACGATGAAGGACGGCGACAAGCTCGGTTTTGCCGGACGCCGCGACAAGCTGACGCCGGTCGTGCGCAAGTCCTTCGATTTGCCGCTGATGACGCGCCTGATCGCCGGACTGCAATGGCCGAACTTTTCCCCCGCCGACCAGAAATCGTTGATCGACGCCTTTTCCGATTTCAGCGTCGCGACCTATGCCAGTCAGTTCGACGATTTTTCCGGCGAACAGTTCAAGGTCGATGCGAAGACGGACCCGGCGCCGGGCAACGACATCGTCGTCCATACCAAGCTCATCCCGTTCAACGAAAAGCCGGTGCAACTCGACTATCTGCTGCGCGCGAACCAGGGTGACTGGCGGATCATCGACGTGTATCTGGAGGGAACGGTCAGCCAGCTCGCGGCGCGGCGATCGGAATTCTCGTCCGTGTTGCGCCAGAGTGGTGTCGGCGGACTGATCGCGGTTCTGAAAGAAAAGACGGCGCAACTCGCGAGTTCATAGGGCCGGTCGTCACGCGCCGTCCGGCGCGCGACGGATCGCATCCCTATTTGACGTCAGGATCCTTGTAGAGCGAATCCATGTCCTGCGAGGGCGCCGGCGGCGTGCCGTGATTCAGCTCGGTCTGACGGTGCTGACGATAGAGGCTGCGAATCTCGGCATAGAAATCGATCGCGTTGCGCTGCAAGGCATCCAGCGGATCGAGATACTGCTCGCGCTGATCCAGCCCTTCCATGCCCCACCGCGCATAGGTGGCGACGTCGGCACCGTAATCATAGGCGAGGTAGCCGAATGGATCGGCGAGCCCGTCGGCGAAGAAGCCCACGGTGTCGCGCGGATTGGAGGGGCCGAGGATCGGGAGCATCAGGTAGAGCCCCTCGCCGATGCCATAGTGATACAGCGTCTGGCCGAAATCGCCCGATTGCTGCTCCACGCCCCATCTGCCGGCAATGTCGAACAGGCCGCCGACGCCGACCGTGCTGTTGATGAGGAAGCGTTCTGCCGTCCAGCCGGCGCGGACGAACTCGGTCTGAACCGCGTTGTTCGCGAAAATCACGGGCTCGTGCAGATTGGAGAGGAAGTTGCGGATCAGAAGCCTGACGAATTCCGGCGCGACCGCCCGGTATGCCCGCGCCAAGGGCTGCAGCGTGTAGCGATCGACGAACAGGTTCGCGGACAAAATCTGTCGGTTGAGCGGTTCGAGCGGATCGTTGTTCGCGTCATACTGCGCGCGCGCGGCCGGATCGGTCGGGGCGGTCGCGCAGGCGGCGAGCAAAAACAACGGCAGCACCGAAAGGAGCGCCAGGAGCGTGTGACGAAAGCGATTTTGATGCACGGAGGCGACCAGATTCTTTCAGGATGTCGTGACGTTCGCGGGTGGCGGCGCAGTCGTGCTATGGTTTACAACCTAAGACACGAAAGCAACAGCAATTTTTGCCGCTGCTCGAGGCGCCGAGAGTCAGCGCGCGGCATCGACAGGCGATAACGATTTTTTACCATGCAATTGCAATCTCTGGGTTTTTTCGCGTGGCTTCTGCTCGCTTTGAGTGCGGTCGGTTGCGTCTATCTGTGGTACGCGAGCCACGCCGTTAAACGATTTGCGAGCCGGGCGCCGACGCCGCGCGGCGTGGGTCAGCCGGCCACGATCTTAAAGCCGTTGCGCGGCGAGGACTCGGCGTTGGCCGACAATCTGCGTTCGTTCTGCCGTCAGGACTACTCGACCTTTCAGGTCGTCTATGGCGTCGCCGAGCGGGACGACCCCGCGGCCTCGGTGGTCCGTGCGGTCATCGCCGAATTTCCCGATATCGAGATGGCCCTGGTCATCGATCCGCGCAGCGAGGGGATCAATCTCAAGATCGCGAATCTGCGCAACATGCTGCCGGCGGCGGTCCACCCCATTCTGGTATTCGCGGACAGCGACATGCGGGTAACGCCGGATTATCTCGCCGCGGTAACGGCGCCGCTCGACGATCCGCAGGTTGGGCTCGTGACGTGCCTTTATCGTGGCTGCTCGACCGGCGGCATCTGGTCGGATCTTGCCGCGCTTCACATCAATCACGGATTTCTTCCGCAAGCCGTCGTGGCCGAAGCGTTGGGCATGGGCGCCGGGTGCTTCGGCGCGACCATGGCGTTGAAGCGCGCCACGCTGGAGCGGGCCGGCGGGCTTGCGGCTCTGGCCGATGTCCTGGCGGACGACCACGTCCTCGGCCAGTTGGTGCGACGTCTCGGCCTCAAGGTCGAATTGTCGCCCTCAATCGTCGACGATATCGTCGCAGAGCCCGATTTCGGTCATTTGTTCCGCCATGAATTGCGCTGGGCGCGGACGGTCCGACTCGTGGCGCCTGGCGGTTTTGTGGGCTCGGTGGTGACCTATCCGGTGCCTTTGGCCCTGTTGGCGGTGCTGCCGGGCGTTCTGCCGGTGGCGGCGCCGGCAATGCTACTGGCGGCTTTGGCCTGCCGGTGGTGGACCGGACGCCGGATCGATCGGGCCCTCGGACTCGAGCCCGCGCCGGTCTGGCAATTGCCGGTTCGCGATGTGTTGTCCTTTGCCGTTTTTATCGCTAGTTTCTGTGGTCGCAGCGTGGCTTGGCGCGACCGCACCTTTCGCATTGGCCGCCACGGCCAGCTGACCCCGGACAACGATCGTCCCGCATGATAGGCAACCCGGCATGATGAAGACCCTGTTCCTGCAGCCACCGTCTTTCGAAGGCTTCGATGGAGGCGCTGGATCGCGCTATCAGGCGCGTCGCGAAATCCGTTCGTTCTGGTATCCGACCTGGCTCGCGCAGCCCGCGGCGATGGTCGAAGGCAGCCGCCTGATCGATGCGCCGCCCGCCGAACTGACGATGGCCGACGTCCTGCCGCTCGCCAAGGAATACGAACTCCTGGTGATGCACACTTCGACGCCGTCTTTCGCCAACGACGCCAAGGTGGCGGCGGCGATGAAAGAAGCGAACCCCAATTTGAAGATCGGTTTCGTCGGCGCCAAGGTCGCGGTCGAACCCCGTGAAAGCCTCGAGGGTGCGCCCGCGATCGATTTCGTCGGCCGTAACGAATTCGATTTCACGATCAAGGAAATCGCCGAAGGCCGTCCCTGGGACACGATCGACGGGATGAGCTATCGCAACGCGGCGGGCGTGATCGTCGAGAATCGCGAGCGCGAAATTCTCGAAGACATGGACAAGCTTCCCTTCGTCACCGACGTCTATAAGCGCGACCTCCATATCGAGGATTACTTCATCGGCTATCTGAAGCATCCTTACATTTCGATCTACACTGGGCGCGGCTGCAAATCGCGCTGCACCTTCTGCCTCTGGCCGCAGACCGTGGGCGGGCATCGCTACCGCACCCGCAGTGTCGCGAATGTGGTCGAAGAGATTCGCCAGGCGAAGATTAAATTTCCGCAGGTGCGTGAATTCTTCTTCGACGACGATACCTTTACCGATGACCTGCCGCGCGCCGAAGCGATCGCCAAAGAGCTCGGCAAGATGGGCATCATGTGGTCGTGCAATGCGAAGGCCAACGTGCCGTACAAGACCTTGAAGGTTCTGAAGGAAAACGGCCTGCGTCTTCTCCTGGTCGGCTACGAATCCGGCAATCAGCAAATCCTTCACAACATCAAGAAGGGCATGCTGATCGACGTCGCCAAGAAGTTCACCAAGGATTGCCACGCGCTCGGCATCGCCATTCACGGCACCTTCATCCTGGGCCTGCCCGGCGAAACCAAGGAGACGATCCAGGAGACGATCAAATTCGCGACCGAGATCAACCCGCATACTATCCAGGTCTCGCTGGCGGCGCCCTATCCGGGCACGTTCCTCTACAAGCAGGCGGTGGAGAACGGTTGGCTCGATGTGCGTCATGCCGAACTGATCGACGACCGCGGCGTCCAGATCGCGCCGCTGCACTATCCCCATCTCTCGCATGAGGAAATCTTCGCCTCGGTCGAGACCTTCTATAAGAAGTTCTACTTCCGCACCGGCAAGATCGCCTCGATCGTCGGCGAGATGGTGCGGAGCCCGGAGATGATGGTGCGTCGCCTGCGCGAAGGTGTGGAGTTCTTCCACTTCCTGCGCGACCGGGAACTGACTCCTACTTCCTGACCGGCCCCATCAGCGCGGGCAGCACGACGAACGTGCAGAGCAGCGTGTAGGCGAGCGCCAACGTCAGCAGCTTGCCCATGTCCGCCGTCCCGGGGTGATTCGACAGCGCTAAGCTGCCGAACGCCGTGCCGGTGGTCAGCGCGCTGAACAGCACGGCGCGTGCCGTGCTCGATTGCAGCGGGTCGGCGAAACCCGCGCGCCAGCGCATCACGAAATAGATGTCGAACGACACGCCGATGCCGAGCAGCAACGGCAAGGCGATGATGTTGGCGTAGTTGAGCGCCATGCCGACGATCACACCGGTAGCCAGCGTCATCAGCCCGGCAAGCAGCAGCGGCACCAGAACGAGTGCGACATCGAGCGGCCGGCGCAACACCGCGAACAACAGGATCGAGATTGCGACCAGCGCGATGATGCCCGCGACGATGAAGGCATGGGTGACCGTGTTGGCCGATTCCTGGATCGTGACCGGCGTGCCGGTCGCCTCGGGGGCGATGGTGCGAACCGCGGCGACGAATTTGCGCAGTTCGGTATTGTCGCTGGCGTCCCCTTTGGGGAACACTTCGATCCGGGACCGTCCGTCGCTGGTGACCCAGTCCGCTTTCACGTCGGCCGGAAGGGTCTCGAGCGTGATCTTTTGCGGATCGAGCGAGGCGCGCAACTCGTCGAGGCGCCGTGCGGCATTGGCGGCGAGGTTCTGAACCAAGAGGGGAAGAACCGGCTTTCCACGCGCGAGGACGCCGTCCAGCGCCTTCGCTAGGCGCGCGGCTGATGCGCTTCCCTTCGCGCCCAGATCCTTTGCCACCTTGTTGAAATCGGTGATGGTCTGAAGCAGTTTTTCGTCGTTCGAGGGCGGCCGGATATTGGCGGGAAACAGCGATGGCGCCAGAAGGTTGCGGGCGTCCTTGATGATCTCGATCTTGGCGTCCTGATCGTCGGGAATGAAGCTATCGACGGTCGCCGTTTGCATGACCTCCGGCAACGCATCGAGTTTTGCGGCGACGGCGCGCGACTGTTCGATCGAAGGCTCCAGCAATTCGATCGTATAGGGCGTCGCCGTCGGGTCCTTCATCAGGTCGAACAGCGTCGCGACCGACTCCGAGCTGCGGCTTTGGAGGTTGAGCGGATTGAAATCGAAACGCAGATGCGGCAGGACGGCGATGCAGCCGACGGCGACGATGAGGGCAACGAGGCCGACCGCCAGGCGCCGATCGACCAAAAAGGCATCGATGGGTGCCGCCCAGCGAAAGCCGACCGGATGCGGCTCGCCGCCCTTGCGGGACAGAACCAGCAGCGCCGGCAACAAGGTCAAATTCAGCACGAGCGCGATCAGCATGCCGGTTCCGGCGATCAGCCCGAGATCGGAGACGCCGACGTAATCCGTCGGGACGAAGGAATAAAACCCGACCGCCGTCGCGGCGGCGGCGACGGCAAGCGGTCCGCCGATTCCGCCGGCGGTTCGTTTCAGCGCCTCGGTGACGTCATCGATGTGAAACCGCTCATCACGAAAACGCACGCTGAACTGAATGCCGAAATCGACCGCGATGCCGATGAATAGCACGGCGAAGGCCACCGAGATCGGGTTGAGGGCGCCGACCGTCACCGCGGCGAAGCCCGCTGAGATGACCAGGCCGACAAGCAGCGTGCCGACGATGACGCCGACGAGACGGGCCGAGCGCAGCGCCAGGCTCAACCAGAGAATGAGCAAGCCGAGCGACAGCGCCCCGGAAAATCCGGCGCCTTGCGACAGCGTCGACAGTTGATCGTCGGCGAGCGCCACGTCGCCGGTCACGCGCACGCGCACGCCCCGTTCGGGGGTGAGGCCGAGGGCGTTTGCCTGGATATGGATCAGCCGCTCGGCACGCTGACCCGGTTGCAGCGAATCGTAATCGAGAACCGGCTGCACCAGGATGAAATGGCGAATCTCGCGCTGGTCGGGTGTGCCATTGCCGCCGCTCAGCAGTGTTTGCCACGACAGCGGCGCATATTTGCCGGCGAGCGAAGCCTCGGTCGCGTCGGCGATCGCACCGAACGGCCGGTCGAGCGTGGCGGTGGGCATGTCGCCGTGGAGCGCGCCTTGCGCCAGGAGATTGAGCGTGCTGAACACGCCGCTGAGGCTGGGGTCGGCGGCGAGCGTGCCGAGCAGGGGTTGCGCCGCGATCAATTGATCCGCGAAATCCTGAAGCTCCGCCTTGGGCATGAAGAGAAGCCCGTTACGGCTGAAGAAATCGCCGCCGCCGGGAATTCGAATGGTCTTGAAGACATCGTCGCGCCGCTGCATCCGGTCGGCGAGTTGCGCGGTGGCATCCGATGTCTGGTCGGGCGTGGCGCCGTCGATGACGATCGCCAGCAGATCGGTATTCTGCGGAAAGGCGACGTCGAGCGCGTGCTCCTGCTGGCGCCACGGCACGTCGCTCGCGATCAATTTGTTAAGATCGGTGTCAATTGTAAGGCGGGTCGCCGCGAAGTAACCGGCGATGACCGCGAGCACGAGATAAGTCAGTGCAACGGCGGCGGCATGGCGCCGGCAAAATTCGACGATGCGCGCGGCGATTGCGCCCATTACCGCTATTCCTCGCGGCTTTCGGGCGGTTCGCCGCCCGCAAATTCCTTCGTCATGGTTTGGTTATTGTGGACGCCCGCCGGTGGCGCAAGCGTCAATTTCGCGGCGGCGCGAAAAAGAAATCGTTCTTGATCGCGGGCATGATCAGGATTTCGGTATCGGCGGGCAGGGTCGCGCGCGAGAGTACGATGTGGGGGTCGTCGACGTGCTTGACCGGGAAGCGATTGCTCGTGCGCGCGAGAAAACGATCGAGTTGCGACGGCCCGAAATAATGAATCGGAATGATCAGCTTCGGCTTGATCTGGTCGATGACTTCGATGATGTCGTATTGCGAGAGCGAGTAGGCGCCGTCGACCATCGGCAGCAAGACGTCGATCTGGCCCATCGCGGCGAGATGTTCGGGCGTCAGCGTATGCTGGAGGTGACTGAGATGGGCGACGCACAAATCGGATATCTCGAAGATGAAAATCGAATTGCCGTTGTATTCGGTCCCGCCGCCGCCGAAGAAGTTGCGCACGTTGGTCGGGATGTTGCGCACCCGCACGTCCTTGACCGTGATATCCCAATGCGGCGGGCCGTTGCCGGTATCCCACCCGCGCAGCACGTTCGCGATGAGTGGATCGGGACGATTGGTGTAATGCGTGTCGTGGAAATGATTCATCGTCGCGATGTCGGGCGGAAACGGCGGCGGGAAATAATCGTTGAGATCGGTCACGGCGCTGACCCCTTGCGGGCTCTCGAGCAGGACGCTGGCGTGGCCGATGAAGGTAAGGCCGACGCTGCCGCGATCCGGTGCGGCGGCGGGAATGAAGGCTGCGGGAACCAGCAAGGACGGGCGCGTGGCGATGTTCGGCTGGCAACCGGCGGCACGCGCCCCGTCCGGCAGAAACAGTGCCGCAAGCAGGATCAACGGGGCGATCAGCCGATGCATGTCCCATTATGCGCCGGTTTTTCGTTGCGCGCGCGGGCTTCGCGCTGTTTGCTAACGGAAACGTGAACGGGAACCCGACGATGACGATTGTGAGTCTGGCGACTTTACTGGCACTCGGCAGGACCACCAGCCGCGCGCTCGTCGAAGCGGCTCTGGAGCGTATCGCCGATCCGAAGGGCGAGGGCAGCCGCACGTTCCTGCGGGTCTACGCCGAGGAAGCCCGCGCCGCGGCAGACGCCCAGGATCTGCAGCGCAAAGCCGGTTACGTCGCCTCTCCCATCGCCGGACTGCCGGTTTCGGTGAAAGACCTGTTCGATATCCGGGGGGAAACCACGCTGGCCGGTTCCAAGGCGCGCCGTGATGCCGGAACAGTCGCGCGAGACGACGCGCCGGTGGTGCAGCGCCTGAGGGCCGCCGGCGCCGTCATCATCGGCAAGACCAACATGACCGAATTCGCATTTTCGGGCGTCGGCATCAATCCGCATTACGGCACGCCCGGCAATCCGTGGGACCGGACGCGAATTCCCGGTGGCTCGTCGTCGGGTGCAGCGGTCTCGGTAGCCGACGGCCAAGCCGCCTTGGCCATCGGCACCGATACCGGCGGCTCGGTGCGCATTCCGGCCGCGCTGTGCGGCCTCGTCGGCTTCAAGCCGACCCAGCACCGGATAACGCGCGATGGTACGGTGCCGCTGTCGACGACACTCGATTCGGTCGGCCCCTTGGGCAAAAGCGTCGCCTGCTGCGCCTTCGCCGACGCCATCATGACGGGGCGAGATTTGGCGCCGCCGATTCAAGCCGACCTAACCGGCTTGCGGTTCGCCGTTCCGCGCAACAGTTTTTTATTCGACGAACTCGATCCCGAGGTGGCTGTGGGGTTCGAGCGGGCCTGCACGATATTGTCGCGGGCCGGGACCCGTGTTTACGACCTCACCGTGCCGCAACTGGGGCAATACGCGCCGATCAATGCCAAAGGCGGCTTCTCGCCGCCCGAGGCTTATGCATGGCATGCCGATCTGCTTGCTCGTCGCGGCGATGACTACGATCCGCGCGTGCGTTTGCGCATCGCCCGCGGCGCCGAGATGGCCGCCCATGATTATGTGCGGCTGCTCGAGGACCGCGAACGGTTCATCGCGCTCGTCGATGCCCAAACCGAATCCTGCGACGTGCTGATCGCACCGACGGTGGCGATGATCGCGCCGCCGATCGCCGCCTTCGCCGACGATGCCGCGTTCTTCAAGCTCAACGCCCGCATCCTGCGCAATCCGAGCGTGGTCAATTTCCTCGACCGCTGCGCGATCACCTTGCCGGTGTCGCTGCCGGGCGAGGCGCCGGTCGGGCTGATGCTGATCGGCCGCCATAACGACGACCGGCGGCTGCTGTCGATTGCGACAGGGGTCGAGGCGGCACTGCGCGACGGGTTGTCGGCCTAGCCGCGCTCTTCGAGCAGCACCGGCGCGAATCCCAGCTTGCGCCGAAGCTTCGCGAGGACATCGCCCAGCGTCTGGCCGGTGGCGATCCGTTCGCGTCCCAATAGCAGCATGTAATCGCCCTGACGGACCTCGCCCGGCGCGGTTTTCACCACGGTATAGAGCGGCAATTCCTGGCTGCGCCGGAACATCGAGAACATCGCCACCCCGTCATGCTGGTCGATCGCGTAGTCGCGCCACTCGCCGCGCATGACCTGACGGGTATAGAGGGACAACAGTTGATTGAGTTCCGGCCGGGTGAAAAAGACCCGCTTGTTCCGGCGGCGTAGGTCGCTGAGGCGGAATACCGTGCTCATCGACCAACAGTTTTTCCTATTTTCCTTGTCAGGTCTAGGGGCTAGCGCGGGTCGGGGCCACTGGCTATGGTAGCGGGCTTTCGCCAGTCCGAGGTCTTTCGTTGAGCGACATCTTTCGCGAAATCGACGAGGAGCTGCGGCGCGACAGTCTTCAGCAACTGTGGACGCGCTACGGCAAATACGTCATCGGCTTGGCCGTGGTTGTCGTGATAGCGACTGCCGCGGTGATGGGTTGGCGCGAGTACAAATACCGTCAATACCAGGAACAGGGCGCGCGTTTCGGCGCCGCCCTCGACCTCGCGCGCCAGGGCAAGAACGCTGACGCGGCCGACGCCTTTACCGCGCTGGCACAGAATGCGGATCGCGGACGCGCCTCGCTCGCCCGGCTCGAGGCGGCCGCCTCGAAGGCCGCTTCAGGCGAGGCCGACGGCGCCATCGCGATCTACGACCAGCTCGCCGGGGACAATTCGGCCGATCAGGTATTCCGCGACATGGCGACGCTGCTGGCGGCCCGTTATGCGCTCGACAAGGGCGATCCGGCGACGGTCGTCGCCCGGCTTCAGCCGCTGACCAACGCGGCCAATCCCTGGCACGGGCTGGCGGTCGAACTGACCGCGCTGGCCGAGTTGAAATCCGGCGACAAGGCCAAGGCGCGCGCCGATTTCGACGGCCTCGCCAAGGACAATACGGTTACCCAGGGGGTGCGCCAGCGCGCCGCCGGAATGGTGCAGGTCCTCGGTCCATGAATTGGCGCCGTGCGGCGGCGGTGCTGATCCTGGCGACGGTGGCACTGTCCGGATGCGATAAAGCCAAATCGATCTTCAGCGGCTCGAGCAAGACTCCGCTCCCCGGCAAGCGCATCTCCGTGCTCAATCTCGTGCACGACCTGAAGCCCGATCCACAGCTCAATGCGTTGGAAATCCGCGTGCCGAAACCGTTCGCCAACACGAACTGGCCGAACGCGGGCGGTTTTCCCGATCACGCGATGTATCACCTGGCGCTTGGCGACAGGCTGGCGCGGGCGTGGAAATCGAACGCCGGCGATGGCGCCTCGCGTTACGGCCGCGTGGTGGCGCAACCGGTGGTCGACGCGGGCCGCGTGTTCACGATGGACGCGCAAGATCAGGTCATGGCGTTCGACGAAAAGACGGGCAGCCGGTTGTGGAAGTTCGATCCGCAACCCGAAGATTCCGATTCCAAGACCTATGGCGGCGGCGTCGCGGCGGCGGGCGATCGCATTTACGTCGCCACCGGCTACGGCCAGGTGCTGGCACTCGCTTCGGCAACCGGAAAGGTCGTTTGGCGCGTCAATGTCAGCGCGCCGATTCACGGCCAGCCGACTTATGCCGACGGCCGGGTATTCGTGGTGACCGTCGAGAACGAACTCAACGTGCTGGCGGCCGATGACGGCCGCAAACTCTGGACCCATAACGGCTTGCCGGAATCGGCGGGTATTGCCGGCGGCGCGCCACCGGCGGTTTCCGGCGATATCGTGGTGGTGCCGTACAGCTCAGGCGAGGTCTACGCGCTTCGCATCGAAAACGGACGGCCTTTGTGGAACGACAGTCTTGCCGCGTCGCAGCCGGTCGGCGCGCTCTCCTCGCTCGCCGATATTCGCGGCGCACCGGTGATCGACCGTGATCGGGTCATCGCCATCAGCCATAGCGGCCTGATGGTCGCGATCGATCTGCGCACCGGCGACCGCGTCTGGGAACAGGATATCGGCGGCATCCATGCGCCGTGGGTTGCCGGCGATTTCATCTATGTACTCAGCGACAACAGCGAACTGGTCTGCCT
This sequence comes from uncultured Rhodospirillales bacterium, assembly GCA_903828515.1. Taxonomy (GTDB): domain Bacteria; phylum Pseudomonadota; class Alphaproteobacteria; order ATCC43930; family CGMCC-115725; genus CAIKMD01. The sequence continues at coordinate 934,461 of CAIKMD010000007.1, forward strand.
GACGCGGGCCGACGGACGCATACGCTGGGCGCGCGACTTGCCGCAATGGGAAAACGAAAGCGCCAAGAAGGATCCGATCTTCTGGAGCGGGCCGGTCCTGGCGGGCGATCGGCTCATCGTGATTTCGTCCACCGGCGAGGCTTTCGCCGTGTCGCCCTATACCGGCGACGCGCTGGGCAAGACGGATTTTCCCGACGGGGTTTTCATCAATCCGGTGGTCGCGGACAAGACACTCTTTGTCCTGACCGACGAGGCCGATCTCATCGCGTTGCGCTGAGGCGCCATGGCGAAGCGCATCGCGATCATCGGCCGACCCAATGTCGGAAAGTCGACGCTCTTCAACCGTCTGGCGGGTCGCAAGCTCGCGCTGGTCCATGACATGCCGGGCGTGACGCGCGACCGCCGCGAAACCGCGGCCTCGCTCGGCGATCTGCGCTTCACCATCATCGACACCGCCGGCATCGACGGGGGCGACAAGGACAGCCTCGCCAAGCGGATGCGGGCGCAGACCGAAATCGCGCTGCGCGAAGCGGACGTGGTGCTGTTCATGGTCGATGCGCGCGAAGGCCTCGTCGCTCTCGATCGCGATCTCGCCAAGGCGCTGCGGCCGCGCAAGGCCTCGGTGATCCTGATCGCCAACAAGGCCGAGGGCAAGGCGCCGGCAATCAACGAGTTTTTCGCCCTGGGTCTGGGCGAGCCATTGCCGCTGTCGGCCGAGCATGGCGAAGGCATGGCCGATCTTCATGTCGCGCTTGCTCCGCTCTTGGACGACGATCCCGAGACGCGCGCGCCGGCGCGCACCAACCGCCGCTCGCGCGCCGCGGACGAACTCGCCGAGCCTCAGATCGAGGACGCCGATCGACCGTTACGGATGGCCATCATCGGGCGTCCCAATGTCGGCAAATCGACACTGGTCAACAAGTTGCTGGGCGAAGAGCGCTTACTCACCGGGCCCGAGGCCGGCATCACCCGCGATGCGATCGAGATCAATTGGCAGTGGCAGGGCCGGGACATCAGCCTGATCGACACCGCCGGCATGCGGCGGCGATCCAACGTCGAGGCGGGGCTCGAAAAGCTCTCGGTCGACGACACGCTCTCGACCATCCGTTTTGCCGAAGTGTGCGTCCTTGTCGTCGACGCGACGCAGCTGCTCGAAAAGCAGGACCTCGCCATCGCGCGTCTTGTCGCCGATGAGGGCCGCGCGATGGTTCTGGCGGTCAACAAATGGGACATCGTCGAGGACCGTGACGCGACCTTGAAGGATCTGGCCGAGCGGCTGGAAACCGGTATGCCGCAGCTCTCCGGGCTCAAGGTCGTGACGCTCTCGGGCAAGACCGGCGCGGGGCTCGACAAGCTCGTGCCCGGCGTCTTTACCGCCTATGACGCGTGGAACCGTCGCGTGCCGACGCCGCAGCTCAATCGCTGGCTCGGCGAGGCGCAAGCGCGCAATCCGCCGCCAGCGTCGTCGGGGCGCCGCCTGCGCCTGCGCTACATGACCCAGGCCAACATTCGCCCGCCGACCTTCGCGCTCTTCTCTAGCAAGCCCGGCGAGTTACCGGATTCCTATCGCCGCTATCTCGTCAATCTCTTGCGCGAAAGCTTCGATTTGCCGGGCGTGCCGATCCGCATGATGCTCCGGAAGGGCGCCAACCCCTACGGCGACAAGAAGTAGCGTATCGGGTATTCTACAGCCCTCGATTTTCGCGGCTCGCGTGAGGGCGACGATGCTGGTTCATATTCCCGCCGTGCTGACGCCGGAACAGGCGGCGCAATGCCGTCGGGCGCTCGACGAGGCGCAATGGGTCGACGGCCGCAACAGCGCGGGTCCCGCCGCCGCGCGGGTCAAAAACAATCAGGAAATTCCAACCTCGCATCCGGTGGCGCAGCACTGGGGTCAGAACATCCTGAATGCCTTGGGTGCGTCGCCGATGTTTATTGCCACCGCGCTGCCGCTGCGGATCGCGCCGCCGATGTTCAATCGCTATCTGGTCGGCGAAACCTATGGCACGCATAACGACGCGGCGCTGTTCAACACGCCGGGCGCGGTCGTGCGCGCCGATCTCTCCGCGACCCTGTTCCTGACGCCGCCCGGCGAGTACGACGGCGGCGAACTCACCATCGAAGACATTTACGGCGAGCACCGGGTGAAGCTCGCCGCCGGCGATTTGATCCTCTATCCCGCCTGGAGCCAGCACCGGGTTCAGCCGGTGACGCGCGGCGCGCGGATCTCGTCGTTCATGTGGCTGCAAAGCATGATTCGCGACGACGAAAAGCGGTCCCTGCTGGTCGATCTCGACCGTGCCCGCGCCAAGCTCAATCGCGCGGCACCCGACAATCCCGGCATGGTGCAGATGCTGGGCGTCTATCACAACCTCTTGCGGATGTGGGCCGAGACATGAGCGCGCGCCGAAAAATGAATCTCACCGCGTTCATGCGGCCGGTGAGTCTTCACACGGCGGCCTGGCGTTATCCCGGCGCCTTTCCCGACGCCAATTTCAATTTCGCGCATATCGTGCGTTTCGCGCAGACGCTGGAGCGCGGAAAGGTCGACGCGTTCTTCATGGCGGATCACCTCGCCGTGCTCAACATGCCGATGGACGCCTTGAAGCGCAGCGCCACGGTCACCTCGTTCGAGCCGATGACCTTGCTGCCGGCCCTCGCCATGATGACGAAGAATCTGGGCCTGATCGCGACCGGCTCCACCACTTATGACGAGCCCTATCACGTCGCGCGCCGGTTCGCCTCGCTCGACCATATCAGCGGCGGTCGCGCCGGGTGGAACGTGGTCACGACCTCCAACCCCGATGCGTCGAAGAATTTCGGCCGCGAGGATCATCTCGAACACGGCGAGCGCTATGCCCGCGCGCGCGAGTTCTACGACGTCGTCACCGGCCTCTGGGACAGTTGGGCGGACGACGCTTTCGTGCGCGACGTCGCGCAGGGCGTCTATTCCGACCCGGAGAAGCTTCACGTCCTCGATCACAAGGGAAAATATCTCTCGGTGCGCGGGCCTTTGAACATCGGCCGGCCGATCCAGGGCTGGCCGGTGATCGTTCAGGCCGGCGCGTCGGATGCGGGGCGTCAACTCGCCGCCGAAACCGCCGAGGCGGTGTTCACCGCGCAAAGCGATCTCGGCGCCGGACAAAGCTTTTACAAGGATGTGAAGGGCCGGATGGAAAAGGTCGGGCGCAATCCAGACCATATGAAGATCCTGCCGGGCTGCATGATCTATGTCGGGGATTCCTTGGCGGAAGCGCAGGCCAAGCGTGCGACGCTCGATAGCGGGGTCCATTACGCGAGCGCGATTGCTTCATTGTCGATCGCGCTCGGGACCGACGCGTCGAAATTCGATCCCGATGCGCCGTTGCCCGAAATTCCCGAAAGCAATGCGAGCAAGAGCGGGCGCGAGCGCGCCATCAATCTGGCCAAACGCGACAACCTCACCGTGCGTCAGCTGGCGCAACGTCTCGGTGGCCATGCCGGGCTCTCCTTTCTCGGCACGCCGCACATGATCGCCGATCAGATGGAGGAATGGATCGAGACGCGCGGCAGCGACGGCTTCACCCTGCAATTCCCTTATCTGCCGCAAGGCCTCGACGACGTGGTCGAGCGCGTCATCCCCGAACTTCAACGCCGCGAACTGTTCCGCCGAGAATACGAAGGTGCGACGCTGCGCGAGAACCTCGGCTTGCCACGACCGGAGAACCGGTTTTTCAAGCATGGGGCGCGGTAACGCGCCGTTCGCCCTCGCGCTGCTGCTCTTCGCGGCGTCGCCCGCGCACGCCGCGGAACTCACGGTCACCGTCGACAATCTGCGTAACGGCAACGGCAATGTTCGTCTCTCGGCCTATGCCTCGGCGGCGGAATGGCCGGATCATTCACTCGATGCGAACGACAAGGTCGAACCGGCGCAAACCGGCGGCGTCGTGTTTCATTTCGATCTGCCGCCGGGCATTTATGCCGTCGCCTGTTTTCATGACGAGGATGGGGACGGGGCGTTCGAGCAGAATTTTCTCGGCATCCCCAAGGAAGGCTATGGCTTCTCCAACAACCTGCACCCGATTTTTTCGGCGCCGAGCTTCGATGCGGCGAGCGTCGTCCTGCCGCCCGAAGGCGCGTCGATCGCCATTCACATGATCTACTGGCTGGGATCGTCGGCAAACCGCGCGCCGGCGCGAAAGTGACGCGGCTTTGCTCTTGACGCAGCCCGCCCGGCTCCTCATATCCGCTCGGCACTTAAGTCTTTGTGATCGTTGGATTTGGCGCGGCCCCGTCAAACCTGACAAATACGAAACAAAGCCAATTTCTGGGCACGCATTCGGGGCTTGAGACACACGGGGCGTGGCGGTCTAATAGGCTGACGGCGAGGGGAAAAAGAGGGCAATGGGCGCATTCGGTATCGGCCAATCGGTCAGTCGCTTCGAGGATCCGCGCCTGTTGCGCGGCGCGGGGCGCTATGTCGCCGACACCAATCTGGCGCATCAGACTTACGCGTATTTTCTGCGCTCGCCGCACGCCAATGCCAAAATCCTGAAGATCGACGTTACGGCGGCGAAGGCGGCGCCCGGCGTTCTCGCGGTTCTGACCGAGGCGGATGTCGCGGCGGACGGGCTGGGCGTCACACGGGTGGCGCTGCCGCGCAAACGTCCCGACGGCTCGCCGATGTTTGCCCGGCCGCATCCCGGTCTCGCGCGCGGTCGCGTCCGCTATGTCGGCGATCCGATCGCGCTGGTCGTCGCCGAGACCTTGGCCGAGGCCAAGGACGCCGCCGAACTGATCGAGATCGATTTCGAACCCTTGCCGTCGGTGACCGACACTTGGGAGACCGTGAAACCGGGCGCGCCGCGCGTCTGGGACGAAAACCCCGACAACATCTCGCATGTCTGGGAGGCGGGCAACAAGGCGGCGGCGGATGCCGCGTTTGCCGGCGCCGCGCATGTCGTCAAAAGCCGCTACACGATCAGCCGCGTCCACGCGCAATACATGGAGCCGCGCGGCGCGATCGGTTCCTACGACGCGAACGATCAGCGCTACACGCTCTATGCCGACGTGCAATACGCGCATCGGGTGCGCGATATGTTGGCCGGCAACATCTTCAAGATTCCGGAGACCGATGTTCGCGTCGTTGTCGGCGATGTCGGCGGCGGGTTCGGGACCAAGGGCTGGCAGTATGTCGAGCATCGGTTGATGCTGTGGGCATCGAAGAAGATCGGCCGTCCGGTCAAATGGAGTTGCGAGCGCAGCGAGGTTTTGCTGGCTGACGAACATGGCCGCGACGTGGCGGCCGAGGCCGAGTTGGCGCTCGACAAGGACGGGAAATTTCTCGGCATCAAAGTCCGCACCATCAGCAATGTCGGCGCGTATCTGTCGTCCGATCGCAACATGCTGGCGACTTTTGGCAGCTTCGGCGCGCTGGTCGGCGTCTACGACATTCCGGCGGGCCACGCGCATCTCACCGTCGCGTTCTCGAACAGCTCGGCGACCGCGCCCTATCGCGGCGCCGGCCGGCCCGAGGCGATCTTCATCATCGAACGCCTGATCGAGGATGCGGCACGCCAGACCGGATTCGACCGGGTCGAGTTGCGTCGCAAGAACCTCATCCCGGTGGCGAAGCTTCCCTATAAGACGGTGCTGGGCCTCACCTACGACTGTGGAAATTTTCCGGCGATCATGGAGCGCGGTCTCGCCTTCGGCGACGTCGCGGGATTTGCCAAGCGGCAGGCGGAATCGAAGGCGCGGGGCAAGCTGCGCGGTCTTGGGATCGCGAATGCGATCGAGCGTGCGGCGGGGCCGGGGCCTGAATACGCCGAATTGCGTTTCAGCACCGGCGGCCAGGTGACCTTGCTGATGGGCACGATTCATCAGGGCCAGGGCCACGACACGACCTTCAAGCAGATCGCGATCGAGAAGCTCGGCCTCGACCCGAAAGATATCCGCTTCGTTTCCGGTGACACCGACCTCGTCGCCTTCGGCACCGGCACCAACGGGTCGCGCTCGACCGTGATCGGCGGCACGGCGGTGACCTTGGCGGCGGAGAAGGTGATTACCAAGGCGCGCAAGATCGCGGCACACATGCTCGAGGTCAGCGACGCCGAGCTGCAATTCGCCGACGGGCGCTTCACCATTCCGGGCACCGACAAGGCGGTCGGCTTGAAGGAAGTCGCGCGCACGGCGTTTCAGCCGAACAAACTCCCTAAGGGCATGGAACCCGGCCTCTACGAGACCGGCACGTTCTCGCCGACCAACGATACGTTCCCCAATGGCTGTCACGTCTGTGAAGTCGAGATCGATCCCGAGACGGGCGAAGTGACGCTCGAACGCTATGCGGTAGTTGACGATGTCGGCACGGTGATCAATCCGAAGCTCCTGAAGGGCCAGATTCACGGCGGCGTAGCGCAGGGTCTGGGTCAGGTATTGATGGAAAACGTCGCTTACGATCCGCAGTCGGGACAGCTCTTGTCCGCGTCGTTCATGGATTACGCGATGCCGCGCGCGGACAATTTTTGCGACATCGAAATCGAAAGCCAGCCGGTGCCGACGAAGCTCAATCCGCTCGGCGCCAAGGGCGCGGGCGAGGCCGGCACGGTCGGCGCACTGCCCGCGGTGACGCTGGCGATCATCGACGCGATGGCGCCGCTCGGTGTTACCGATATTGCCATGCCGGCGACCGGCGAACGTGTGTGGCGCGCGCTCAACGCCGCCAAAACTCATTAAGCGGAGGAGATAGACCATGCCCAGTAGCGTGAACGGACTGAGAAGCGTCGATTTTGGCGTCACCGACATCAAGGCGGCCGCCAAGTTCTATACCGAGATCTGGGGCTTGCGCCCGGTCGCCGACGGCAAGGGCTCGATCTTTCTGCGCGGCACCGGCCCCGAACATCACATCCTCGGCCTGCATCAGCGCGACAAAGGCGAGCTGCTGCGGGTCAATCTGTCAGCGCCCAGCGAGGCGGATGTCGACGCGATCTACGGCGTCATCCGGCAAACCAATCTGCGCGAGGTCGAGAAGCCGGGGCCGATCACCGAGCCGGGCGGCGGCTACGGCTTCGCGTTTCAGGACCCGGAAGGCCGAACGATGCGCGTCATCGCCGGTGTCGAAAACCACAAGGATACGGCCGACAACATCGACCGCCCGAGGAAGCTCTCGCACTGCGTGCTCAATTCCAACGATCGCGACGCCGGCGTCGCGTTCTATTGCAAGAATCTCGGCTTCAAGCTGACCGATCGCACCGGCGGAATGAGTTTCATCCGTGCCAATAGCGACCATCATTGCGTCGCTTTGGTGAAGGGCGATGCCGCGACGCTGCATCACGTCGCGTTCGAGATGCCCTCGCTCGATGCCGTCATGCGCGGCGGCGGGCGTATGCGCGACAATGGCCATCCGATCGAATGGGGCGTGGGACGGCACGGTCCGGGCAACAACGTGTTTTCGTATTTCATCGGGCCCGACGAAATGGTCATCGAATACACCGCCGAGGTCGATCAGGTCGACGATACCTACCCGGTCGGCGATCCCGAAAAATGGACATGGCCCAAGGGGCGCAACGACCGCTGGGGCATCAATGACGGCCCCTCGGTGCGGATGCACGACGCGGGAAAACACGTCGCTTTCTCGCCCGACATCTTCCACCCGGCGCTTTAGGCGGAACACGCGGGGCTCGTGGCCGGTATCGCGCAGGAGCTCGAACAAGCGCTTGCGCTTCACCGTCAGGGCAAGCTCGCCGAGGCGGAAGCGCTCTACCGGAAGATCATCGCGCTCGCGCCGAACCATGCCGATGCGCTCTATTTCTTCGGCATGCTCGAATTCCAGCGCGGCCGCCACGACGCGGCGGTCCCGCTCTTCGAGCGGGCGGTCGCGCACAACGACGGCAACCCGTTCGCGTATTTCCATCTCGGTTGCGCGTTGCAGGAATTGAAGCGAACCGATGCGGCGATCGCGGCCTATGACCGCACCATCGCGCTGAAGCCCGATCTCGCCGAGGCCTATAACAACCGGGCCAATGCGTTGCGCGATGCCGGACGGGTCGACGAGGCGCGCGCGAGCTTCGATTGCGCCATTGCCCTGAAACCCGATTTCCTCGTCGCGCTCTATAATCGCGGTAGTGTCCTGCGCGATCTCGGCCGGTTCGACGAGGCGCTGGCCAGCCTCGATCGCGCCGTCGAACTGAAGCCCGATTTCGCCGAGGCTTGGCACAACCGTGCCGCCGTTCTGAACGCTATGAAACGATCCGACGAGGCGCTGGAAAGTTACGACCGCGCGCTCGCGCTGAAGCCGGGATCGGCCGAGACACTCAACAATCGGGGCGTCGTCCTCGCCGATCTCGGCCGCTTCGATGCGGCGCTGGAAAGCTACGACCGCGCGCTCGGTTTGAAACCCGACTACGTCGAGGCCTTGAACAATCGGGGCAACGCCTTGCGCAAGCTCGGGCGGCCGGACGAGGCGCTCGACTGTTATGCGCGGGCGCTCGTCCTGCAGCCCGACCATGCCGACGCGTTCAACAACAGCGGCAATGCCTTGCGGGATCTGGGCCGTCATGCCGAGGCGCTGGCCCGCTATGACACGGCAATCGCGCTGAAGCCGGATTATGCCGAGGCTTACGACAATCGCGGCGTGGTGCTCGACGATCTGCGGCGGTTCGACGAAGCCCTCGCGAGTTTCGATCGCGCCATCGCGATTGCGCCGGACTATCCCGACGCCTATGCGAACAAGAGCCTGGTCAAGCTTCGGCTCGGCGACTTTGCCGAGGGCTGGCCGCTCTACGAATGGCGTTGGCGCAGCAAAAATTTCACCAGCAATCCGCGGAATTTCCGTCAGCCGTTATGGCAAGGGCAGGCCCTCGGGTCGGCTCAGACGATCCTGCTGCATGCCGAGCAGGGGCTAGGCGACACGATCGAGTTCTGTCGCTATGCGCCCCTTGTCGCGGTGCGGGGGGGCCGGGTGGTGCTGGAGGTGCAGCGTCCCTTGATGGGCCTGCTTCGAGGATTGGCGGGCGTCGATACGATGGTCGCTGCCGGCGATGCCTTGCCGGATTTCGATGTCCATTGTCCGCTCCTGAGCCTGCCGGGGATCATCGGGACCATTCCGGCCTCGGTGCCGTATCTGGCGGCGGACCCGGCCCGCATTGCCCAATGGCGCGAGCGTTTGCCGCAAGCGGATTTTCGCATCGGCATCGTGTGGCAGGGCAACCCCGCGGTGAAGATCGACCGGGGACGCTCGGCGCCGCTTGCCGCGTTCGCGCCGCTCGCGCGCGTGCCCGGCGTTCGCCTGATCAGCCTGCAGAAACATCATGGCCTCGATCAGCTCGACCATCTTCCCGCCGACATGAACATCGAGACCTTGGGCGACGATTTTGACGCGGGTGCCGATGCCTTCCTCGATACCGCCGCGATCATGATGAGCCTCGATCTTCTCGTCACCACCGACACGTCGATCGTTCATCTTGCCGGCGCCTTGAACCGTCCGATCTGGGTCGCGCTTCAGGCGCTGCCCTATTGGACCTGGATGCTGGATCGCGAGGACAGCCCGTGGTATCCCTCGATGCGTCTGTTCCGTCAGACCCAAGCCGGTGACTGGACCGGCGTCTTCGAACGGATCACACGGGAACTGGTGCGGCTGCGTCGGTGATGACATGGAACTGAACATTGCCGTGTCGCCGGGGGAACTGATCGACAAGATCACCATCCTCGAGATCAAGCTGGCGCGAATTGCCGATGACGCCAAGCTGCGCAACATCCGTCACGAGCATGTGATTTTGTCGAAGACGTTGGCATCCGCGATCGTCGATACGCCGGAACTTGCGGCGCTGCGCCGGGAGCTTCGGTCCATCAACGAAACGCTGTGGCAGGTCGAAGAGGATATTCGCGCGCTTGAACGTCGCGGCGACTTCGGTGACCGCTTTATTGCCGCGGCGCGCGCGATCTATGAAAACAATGACCGCCGCGCCGAGGTCAAAAGAGGGATCAACGAATTGCTCGGCAGCGATCTGATCGAAGAAAAATCCTACGGACCGGCGTCTTAAAGCCGCTCGGCGAGAAACCGCTTCAGGCGCGGCGCGAAGAAGCCCGAGAAACTGTCGGGTTCTTCGATTGGGTCCGAGCCCCAGAAATGCGGCGCCGATTGCACGATCGAGCTGCGGACATAGATGCCGGCCTGTTTCAACGCGGTCATGAAGGCGAAAGACTGGGTTGCGACCTCGACCGTGTCGTCCTCGGTACCCCAGCCGAGAAGGAACGCCGTCTGCTTGTTGTCGCTGGTGGCGTGGCTGATCGGGGACGCATCGAAATAGATCCGGCGATTGTCGATCGGCGCGGTGCCAAGAAGTTTCTCGGTGATCTGATCGCGCGGCCGCGCCACCAGATCGTGCTGCCACTGAGCCGGAAGGTCGTAGACGCCATAGAGGCCGATCATCGCCTTGACCTTGGTGCTCTGCGCCGCATGCGTGTCGTCGCGATAGGCGCCAGCGAAAAGGTCTGAGTCGCCGGCGAGTGCGACGAGGGCGGCGAGATGCGCGCCGGCACTGTCACCCATCAGGGCAATGCGCTTGGCATCGACCTTCAATTCGGCCGCCGCGCCGCGCACGTACTGTACCGCCGCGCGAACGTCGTGGACCGCATCCGGATAGGATTTCACGCCCGGTTTGCACAGCCGGTAGTCGATCGCCACAAGAACGTAGCCGGCGGTGGCGAGATAAGGTCCCCAATGGCGATAGGATTCGCGCGAGCCTTGCTGCCAACCGCCGCCATGCACGGCGACGATGGCCGGGAACGGGCCGTTGCCCTCGGGCGAATAGACATCGGCGACGAGATCCACGCCGTCATGCTGGGCGAAGACGATTCCGGCTTTCTTCTGCATGGTTCAGGCTCCTCCCAGGATGATCTCGCCATTCCGCGTGTTCGAGGCCTCGGCCAGAACGACGAATGCCTCGGTGGCGTTCTCAGGCGCGGTCAGGCGCGTGCGATCTTCGAACGGAAAGGCGGCAAAACGCAACTCGGTCGCGAGCGGGCCGGGATCGACCAGGTTCGCGCGCACCGTGCTTTGCGCGATTTCGGCGGCATAGGTTTTGACCATGGCCTCGAGCGCGGCCTTGGTCGCGGCATAGGGGCCCCAATAGGGTAGGCTCTCGCGGGCGGCGGCGGCGGTGACGAAGATCGCGCGGCCCGCCGGCGACAGGCGCAGCAGCGGATCGAGCGCGCGGATGAGGCGCCAATTCGCGGTGAGATTGACGTCGACGATTTCCTGCCAGACCGGCGGATCGAAATGACCGGTGGGACCGAGATGGTCGAGCGTCGCCGCGCAAGATACCAGCACGTCGAGACGGCCGAAGCGCTGATGCAGGGCCGCGGCCATCGCATCGATCTTGTCGAACTCGCGCAAATTCTGCGGGACCAGCGTCGCGGTGCCGCCGGCTTTGCGGATTGCATCGTCGGTGGCCTCGAGGCCTTTTTGCGTGCGCGCCAGGAGGATCGTGTGCGCGCCCTCGGCGGCGAGGCGTTTCGCCACGGCCGCGCCAAGGCCGCGGGACGCGCCGGTGATGAGGGCCACGCGGCCCGAGAGGCGCGGTTCGCTCATGGACGGCGAAAACGCCTGTCACGCGGGGAGGCGTTCCGCTTCCCGGCGGGAAGCGGCGTGGAATGGAAAGAGGGGACGGTCACGCGTTTTCGGTGAGAAGCGAAAGCTGGGTCTGAACCTGGCCGGAATCATGATCCACCAGTGGGATCGGATAGTCGCCGGTGAAACACGCATCGCAATATTGCGGCGTCTTCATGTTGCGCTTGGTCTCGCCCAGCGCGCGATAGAGTCCGTCGATCGACACGAAGGCCAAGCTGTCCGCGCCGATATATTTGCCCATCTCCTCGATCGACATGTTCGAGGCGAGGAGCTTGTTCCGCTCGGGCGTGGCGATGCCGTAGAAGCAGGAATCCTTGGTCGGCGGGCTCGAGATGCGCATATGCACTTCTTTCGCGCCGGCCTGGCGGACCATGGCCACGATCTTGGTCGAGGTGGTACCGCGCACGATCGAGTCATCGACCAGGATCACGCGCTTGCCCTGGATGTGGGCGCGATTGGCGTTGTGCTTCAGCTTCACGCCGAGATTGCGGATCTGGTCGGTCGGCTCGATGAAGGTGCGGCCGACATAGTGATTGCGGATGATGCCGAGTTCGAAAGGCAGCTTGCACTCGGCGGCATAACCCAAGGCCGCGGGCACGCCCGAATCGGGCACCGGTATGACGATGTCGGCAGCGACATGGCTTTCGCGCGCCAGCTCGGCGCCGATGCGCTTGCGGCTTTCATAGACGCTGACGCCGTCCATCACGCTGTCGGGACGGGCGAAATAGATATATTCGAAGATGCACAGGCGCTTGGTTTCACGCCCGAACGGGCGGATCGAGCGCAGGCCGTTGGGGCCGACGATGACCATTTCGCCCGCTTCGACGTCGCGCACGAAGTCGGCGCCGATGATATCGAGCGCGCAGCTTTCCGACGAAACGATCCAGGCTTCGCCGAGGCGCCCCAGCACCAAGGGCCGCACGCCCATCGGATCGCGCACCGCGATCATGCCTTCCTGGGTCAGCGCCGCGAGCGAATAGGCGCCCTGGACCTGGCGCAGCGCGTCGATCATCCGTTCCTCGACGCTCAGCTTCAGGCTGGTGGCGATCAGGTGGACGATAACCTCGGTATCCGAGGTCGACTGGAACAAGCTGCCGCGACGGACGAGCTGCTGACGCAGTTTGTAGGAATTGGTCAGGTTGCCGTTGTGACAGATGGCGAGGCCGCCGAACTCGAAATCCGCGAACAGCGGCTGGACGTTGCGCATCGCCACTTCGCCGGTGGTGGCATAGCGCACATGGCCGATCGCGGAATGGCCCGAAAGCCGGGCGATCACTTCCTTGGAACTGAAATTGTCGCCGACATTGCCCATGCCGCGATGGGCGTGGAACTGTTCTCCGTCATAGGAGACGATTCCGGCGGCTTCCTGCCCGCGATGCTGCAGGGCGTGGAGCCCGAGCGCGGTCAGCGCCGTCGATTCCGCATGTCCGAAAATACCGAACACGCCGCATTCCTCATGCGGATGGTCATCATCGAAGGGCTGGGTTGTGTTCATGGGCCTCGCGTTAGAGATAGGGATCGCGGCGCCGAGAGTCGAGGTTCTACACGGTATGGCAGCTATCCGCCAGAGCCGCTTTCCCAGAGCTGCTTTTAATGCGCGTTCTGCTGCTGGATGAGACGGTTAAGATCGCGCTGCTCGTCCGGCGTGTAGGTCGGGGCTGCATTGGCCGGGGGCGCCGGATTGGCCGACGGGCTCGAAAACGCGTGAATCGCGCTCTCGACGTCCTTGTCGGCGGCGGTGACGGCCCGCGACGGCGCGGAGGGCGCGCCGCCGCGCGTGGGGAGCGGGATGTAGGTCCGCATCTTGCCGGCACCGGCTTCAAGATAGGGAATCGAGCGGGCATCGGCGAACCAGCGTGGCCGTTCCTTGCCGCCCGGCAGAATCCAGTTGAGCGCGATGTAGACGATGCACACGACGATCAGTCCGCGCGCGAGGCCGAACACCAGCCCGAAGGTGCGGTCGACAGTCGACATCGAACTGTCCTTAACGCGCCGGGCCAGCGAATTCGAGATCATGTGAAGGACCATCAGCGCCAGGATGAACATCACCGCGGCAGCGGCGACGTTGGCGATGATGCCCTTCGGCAGCACTCGCTCGAACAGCGGCAGGACGTAGGGAAAGGCATAGAAGGCAAGGAACGACGCATTGATCCACGCCGCGATCGAGAGCGCCTCGCGCACGAAGCCGCGCGAATAGGCGAAATATCCCGAAAGGATGACGATGCCGATGACGACGAAGTCGAATGTGGTCATGAACGCACCGCCGCGGGTCCGACAACGCGCGGCGCCTTCGGGGCCGCGTCTTCAAAGAGTGCCACGAGCTGGCGCAGGTGGTGAAATTCGCGCAAGCCGATGGCGGGCTCGCCGGCGCGGTCCTTGGCGCGATTGCGGCGCGGCGGAATCAGCGCTGCGGTGAACCCGAGCTTTGCCGCTTCCTTGAGCCGCGCGTCAGCCTGGCCGACCGGACGCACCTCGCCCGACAGGCCGATTTCGCCGAAGACGACGGTGTCGGCAGGCACCGGCTCGGCGGTCATCGCGGAGACCAGGGCGGCGGCGACGGCCAGGTCGGCGGCGGGCTCGGCGATGCGCAACCCGCCGGCGACGTTGAGATAGATGTCGCGGGGGCCGATCTGCAGCCCGCAGCGTGCTTCGAGGACGGCCAGCACCATGGCGAGGCGATTGCCGTCCCAGCCAACCACGGCGCGGCGTGGCGTGCCGTAGTTGGAGGGTGCGACCAAGGCTTGGATCTCGACCAGCACCGGGCGCGTGCCCTCCATGCCGGCGAAGACGGCGGCGCCGGTGACTTCGTTACGGCGGTCGGCGAGGAAAAGGGCAGACGGGTTCGGCACCTCGGCGAGGCCGCGGTCGGTCATCTCGAACACGCCGATCTCGTCGGTGGGGCCATAGCGGTTCTTGACCGCGCGCAGGATACGGAACTGATGGCCGCGCTCGCCCTCGAAATAGAGCACGGTGTCGACCATGTGTTCGAGGACGCGGGGACCGGCGATGACACCTTCCTTGGTGACGTGGCCGACCAGCACGACGCAGAAGCCGCGCTCCTTGGCCAGCCGGATGAGTTCCTGGGCCGAGGAGCGGACCTGGCTCACCGTGCCGGGCGAGCTGTCGAGTGTGTCGAGATACATGGTCTGGATCGAATCGATCACCACCACGTCCGGCCCGTCGGCATGGTCGAGCGCGGCACAGATGTCGCGGATGCTGGTCGCGGCGGCGAGCTCGACCGGCGCATGCTCGACCTTGAGCCGGGCGGCGCGCAGGCGTACCTGGTCGAGCGATTCCTCGCCCGAGATATAGGCGCAGCGCAGTTTCTGCCCGCCAGGGGCCAAGGCCAGCGCGGCGAGCACCTGAAGCAGGACGGTCGATTTGCCGATCCCAGGGTCGCCGCCGACGAGCAGGGCCGAGCCCGGCACCATGCCGCCGCCGCACACCCGATCGAACTCGGCGATGCCGCTGACCCGGCGCGGCAATTCCCGCGAGTCGCCGATCAGGCCGGTGAAAGTAAGCCGTGACGTGCGCGCGCGGCCCGGCCCCGATTTGCCGAGGCTCTTCGGCGGCCCCGCCGAAACGGTTTCCTCGACCAGCGTATTCCAGGAATCGCAGGCTTCGCATTTCCCCGCCCACTTCGAGAAGGCGGCGCCGCATTGCTGGCAGACGTAGCTGGACTGTGCTTTCGCCAAGATCAGGCCTCGAGGGGCGATGAAATCTCGTTCACAGCGCGCGTATCTCCATCTGGATGGGACCATCGGCCCGGCCATGGATGAACTGGTCGATGAAGGCGTTGCCGGAATGCTCGATGACCGCCGGCGCGCCGTCCCAAATGATGCGGCCCTTATAGATCATCGCAATCCGGTGAGCGATCTTGCGTGCGCTCGCCATGTCGTGGGTGATCGAGATCGCGGTGGCGCCGAGGTCGCGCACGCATTTCACGATCAGGTCGTTGATGACGTCGCCCATGATCGGATCGAGGCCGGTAGTCGGCTCGTCGAAAATGATGATCTCCGGCTCGGCGGCGATGGCGCGGGCGAGCGCCACGCGCTTTTGCATGCCGCCCGACAGTTCCGATGGACGTAGTTCGCCGACCTCGGGGCCGAGGCCGACGGCGCCGAGCTTCGCCATGGCGATGTCGCGGGCTTTGTTGCGTTCCATGCCGCGTCCCTGGATCAAACCGAATGCGACATTTTCCCACACATCAAGCGAGTCGAACAACGCCGCGCCTTGGAACAGCATGCCGAATTTGCCGAGCAGAGCCTCGCGGTGGCCGCGCGACAGGGTGGTGACTTCCTCGCCGTCGATTTTGATCGACCCCTGATCGGCGTCGATCAGGCCGAGAATCGATTTCACCAGCACCGATTTGCCGGTGCCTGAGCCGCCGATCACGACGACGCTCTCGCCGACGCCGACATCGAGATCGATGCCGTCGAGCACGACTTTGCGGCCAAAGGATTTCTTCAGGCCACGGACGCTGATCTTGGGGGCATCGCTCATGGTCAGAACAGTACGCTGGTGAGGAGGTAGTCGAACAAGAGAATCATGACGGAGGCAGAGACCACGGCATAGGTCGTTGCCGCACCGACGCCTTGCGCCCCACCCTTGGAGTGGAAACCGTGATAGCAGCCCATCAGGGCAATGAGGAATCCGAACGCGCCAGCCTTGATCAGACCCGAAAACACGTCGATCGAGGTCAGGTTGTTGGCCGTGTTGTGCAGGTAGGTGGCGGGATTGAAGCCGAGTTTATAGGTGCTGACGATATAACCGCCGAACACGCCGATGATGTCGGCGACCAGCACGAGTATCGGCAAGGTCACGAGCCCGGCGATGATGCGCGGCACGATCAGGTATTTGTAGGGGTTGGTCGAAAGGGTCGAGAGCGCGTCGATCTGGTCGGTCACGCGCATCGTGCCGATCTCGGCCGCGATCGCGGCGCCAATCCGGCCCGCGACCATCAGCGCGGCGATCACCGGACCCAGTTCGCGCGTCACCGACAGCACCACCACCGTCGCCGTGGCGCTCGCGGCACCGAATCGGCTGAAGCCGGTATTGGTTTGGAGCGCCAGCACCATACCGGTGAAGATCGCGGTCAACCCGACGACGGGCAGCGAGTAATAGCCGATGTCGATCATCTGCCGCCCGATCAGGCGGAAGTAGAACGGCGGACGAAAACAGTGGCTCAGCGCGGTCAGAGTGAAGATCGCCAGCCGTCCGCTGGCGCTGAGGAAGCCGATGAAGACGCGTCCGACCGACGCGAGAAAATCGAGCATGTCTAGCGGTTCCCCCGGCGATAAACGCGGACACAGCGGCGGCCGAGCGCGGTCAGGACTTCGTAGCCGATCGTATCGGCGGCATGGGCCGCGTCGTCGACGCCGTAGCGCTCGTCGAGCAGATCGGCATAGGTGCCCGGCTGCACGGCAGCCGGGTCGATGCCGGTCACGTCGATGGTGATGAGATCCATGGAGATTCGTCCGATGACGGGCGCCGGTTTGCCCCCAATCCGGGCCGTGCCGCGATGGCTCGAGGAGCGTAGCCAGCCATCTGCGTAACCCATGGCGAGTGTCGCGATGCGACCGGCCCGTTCCATGTGTTGCGCGGCACCATATCCAACGCTCTCCCCCCTGTCAACGTCGCGGACTTGGAGGATTTTGGCTTTGAGATGAAGGACTTGCTTCATCGGATTGGGGCGTCCGGGAAGCGGATTGACGCCATAGATCGCGGCCCCCGGACGGACCAGATCGTGACAGAAATCGCTGCCGAGAAAGATCCCCGAGGAGGCCGACAGGCTTGCCGGCGCGCGGGGCAGGGCGCGCAGGGCGGCGCGAAACAGCTCGAGCTGTTCGAGGTTCATCGGATGCGCCGGCTCGCTCGCGCAGGCGAGGTGCGACAGGATCATCGCCAGGTTGAAACCGTCGAGCGGCGACGGGTCGCGGGCGAGTGCGCGCAGTTCTTTGGGTGACAGGCCGAGGCGGCGCATGCCGGTGTCGATCTGCAGCATCGCGGGGAGCTTGCCGCGCCGCGCCGCATAGGTCTGCCAGGCGCTGACCTGGCCGAGATCGTTGAGGACGGGCATCAACCCGCCCTTGGCGAAATCGGCCGGCGCGCCCATCACGAGGCCATCGAGAACCGCGATCTGCGCGCGCGGCAAAAGCGCGCGCAGTTCGAGCCCCTCGTCGAGGGTCGCGACGAAGAAGGTCTTGCAGCCGGCACGGGCGAGCGCGGGCGCGACCTCGCTTATGCCGAGCCCATAGGCATCGGCCTTGACCACCGCGGCGCAACGCGCGGCGGGGGTCACACGCTCATGAAGCAGCGTCCAGTTCGACGCGATCGCATCGAGATCGATGTCGAGAATCGCCCCCGCCTTTGCGCCCGCACGCGGTCGCGCGCGCGGAGGACGCTCAGGGGTAGGCATCGGGTATGCGGTCGCTGCTGATGAGATTGTCGAACTTCGTGGTTTCGCCGTCGAAGCGCAGCGTCGCCTTGCCGATCGGGCCATGGCGCTGCTTGGCGACGATGACTTCGGCGGTGTTGGTTACCTGCTCAAGGCGTTGTTGCCAATCGGCGTAACGCATGTTGAAGCGCTCGTCGCTCTCTTCGGGGCGGCGCGCGGGTTCGGCGCGCGCGAGATAGTATTCCTCGCGGAAGACGAACATGACGACGTCGGCGTCCTGCTCGATCGAACCCGATTCACGCAAGTCGGACAGCATCGGCCGCTTGTCCTCGCGCGCTTCGACCGCACGACTGAGCTGCGAGAGGGCCAGCACCGGCACGTTCAGTTCCTTGGCGAGGGCCTTGAGGCCGCGGGTGATCTCGGAGATTTCCTGTACCCGGTTTTCCGCGCCGTGATCGTCGCCGCGAATGAGCTGAAGGTAATCGACGATGATAAGACCGAGCCCTTGCTGACGCAGCAGGCGCCGCGCGCGGGTGCGCAGGCCAGCGATGCTCAGGGCCGGCGTGTCGTCGACGAAGAACGGTATCGAGGCGAGATGCTGGCTTGCCAGCACGAAACGATCGAAATCCTCGCTTTTGACCTCGCCCTTGCGGATGAGGTTCGAGGGCACTTTCGATTCTTCGGACAAAATACGGGTGGCGAGCTGTTCGGCCGACATTTCGAGCGAGAAGAAGCCGACCACCGCGCCATCCTCGGCGACGGTGCGCCCGTCGGGTCCCTTGCCCGCCAGATAATGGCGTGCGGCGTAAAAGCCCATATTGGTGGCGAGCGCGGTCTTCCCCATCGAGGGCCGTCCGGCCAGGATGATCAGATCGGAGGAATGCAGGCCGCCCAGGAGCTTGTCGAGATCGGTCAGGCCGGTGGCGACGCCGGTGGTCTTGCCGCTGCGCTTGAAGGCTGCTTCGGCCTGGACGATCGCCTGACCCAGCGCGGTGACGAAGGGCTGAAACCCACCCTCCAATTGGCCGGATTCAGCCAAATCGAACAGGCGCTTTTCGGCGGTTTCGATCTGAAGGTTCGCGCCCCGCTCGAGATCGTGTTCATAGGCCTCGTTGACGACTTCCTCGCCGATCGCGATCAGCTGGCGGCGAAGAAAGAGGTCGTGGATGGTGCGGCCGTAATCCTCGGCGTTAATGATGGTGACGACGCCGGCGGCAAGCCGCGCGAGATAAGCCGCGCCGCCGATTTCCTGCAGCGCGCCATCCTGGTCGAACAGGTTCTTCAGCGTCACCGGATTGGCGAGTTGACCGCGTTCCATCAATTTGGAGATCGCCGCGAAGATGCGGCCATGCACGCCTTCGGCGAAATGATCCGGTTTCAGGAACTCAGAAACGCGGTGATAGGCGGTGTTATTGACGAGGATTGCGCCGAGAAGCGCCTGCTCGGCTTCAAGATTGACCGGCGCGGCGCGATAAAGTGGATCGCCCTCGCGCAACGGCGTGACATTTGACGCGGTGTTTTCCATGGCCGACGCATGTTAGGGAAACGCGGCGGTCAGGGTAATAGATTATTCGATGCACAGGCTGTGGAACGTGGGGGCCGAGTCGTTCCCGTCAGGCGGCGCGGTCGGCCGCGTGTGCGCGTCGGCTGCGTTCCCAATCGAACATGTAGTCGCGCGTCAGCGGCACGGTATCGATCCGTTTGGTGATCTGCATCTGGAAATTCATGTGGCCCTGGTGGCGGAAGGCCACTTCCGACCCGGCAAGATAATATTCCCACATACGACAGAAACGTTCGTCGTAAATGGCGCGAACGCGCTCGCGATTGGCGAGAAAGCGCTGACGCCAGTTGCGCAGCGTCTCGGCATAATGGAGACGGAGAATCTCGATGTCGGTAATCCAGAGCCCTTTCCGCTCGACGACCGGCACGACTTCCGAGATCGCCGGACTGTACCCGCCGGGGAAAATATATTTGCGGATCCAGGCCGCGGTGGCGCCGGGCCCGTCGGCGCGGCCGATCGAATGCAGTAGCGCCACGCCGTCGTCGGTGAGCAGGTCCTTGAGCTTGTCGAAAAACGCGGCGTAGTGAACGACGCCGACATGCTCGAACATCCCGACCGAAACGATCCGGTCATACTGACCGGTCAACTGGCGATAATCGGCGAGTTCGAACTTGACCCGGTCCGAAAGGCCCGCCGCGGCCGCGCGCTTGGTCGCTTCACGGTGCTGTTCGATCGAGAGCGTGATCCCGGTCACTTGGACGTTGCATTCCTGTGCCAGATAGAGCGCCAGTCCGCCCCAGCCGGAGCCGATATCGAGCACGCGCTGGCCGGGCTTCAGCAACAGCTTGGCCGCGAGGTGACGTTTCTTGTCAGCCTGCGCCTCTTCGAGCGTCTCGTCCGGGCTGGTAAAATACGCGCAGGAATATTGCCGGTCGTTGTCGAGGAAAAGGTCATAGAGCGTGCCCGACAGATCGTAGTGGTGCGCGACGTTTTTGCGCGCGGTCGCCATCGGGTTGTATTGCTGAAACACGCGCAGCCAGCGGCTGACCTCTTCCGTCACTTTCATGACGGGATGAAGCGGAGCGAGGTTCAGGTTGTAGGCGAAGAAGTCGAGGAGGTCGTAGATGCTGCCGTCCTCGACGGTCATCCGGCCATCCATGAAGGTCTCGCCGAGCTTCAGCTTGCCGTTAAAAAAGAGTTGGGGCGCGACTGCTTTGTCGTGCAGGCGCATGGTGATGGTGCGGCCGGGCGCGCCCGAAAAGACTTCGAGATTTCCGTCTGCGTCGTAGACGCGCAATGTTCCTTCACGCACGAGATGGCGCAGCAAATGTGCAAGCAGCATCGGGCCAACCCCTCTTTTGTCCGTTTGCTGTCGAGTGGCATCAATTAAAATACAGGCGATGCCATCATGACAAGAGTTTCGTTTCAGCGGATTAAAGTGTGTCAAGAGCGGCTCGGTTCCGAGGCGGCGGAAAGGCCGTCTCGAGGGCAGAAATCTCCGTCGGTTCGAGCGTCAGGTCGAGGGCGGCGCGATTCTCGCGGACATGGGCGGGCAGGGTCGCCTTGGGGATCGCCAGCACGCCGTCCCGGCTGAGAACCCAGGCTAGGGCCATCTGTGCGGGGCTGACCCCTCGATTTTGGGCCAGCCGGACCAGGGTCGGGTCGCGCAGAATACGGCCCTGCTCGATCGGGGAATAAGCCATCACCGGCATTCCCCGTTCGCGGCACCACGGCAGCAAATCCCACTCGATGCCCCGGCGCGAGAGGTTGTAGAGGACCTGGTTGCTGGCGCAGGCCGTGCCGTCCAGTTCCGCCATATCGTCGACGTCGAAATTGCTGACGCCCCAACGACGGATCTTGTCCGTCGATTTGAGCGTCTCGAACGCCTCGACCGTTTCGCGGAGCGGGAACCGGCCGCGCCAATGGAGAAGATAAAGATCGATCCGGTCGGTACCGAGACGCTTGAGGCTTGCCTCGCAGGCGCGGATCGTTCCGGCGCGGCTGGCGTTTTCGGGAAGGACCTTGCTGACGAGAAAGACCTCGTCGCGGCGTCCTTGGATCGCCTCGCCCACGATCTCTTCGGCGCCGCCGTCGCCGTACATCTCGGCGGTATCGATCAGCGTCATGCCGAGATCGAGTCCGAGCCTCAACGCTGCGGTCTCAGCGGCTGCGTTGCCGCGCCGCTCGCCCATTTGCCAGGTGCCCAAACCAAGCACCGGGATCTTGTCGCCATCGGGTAGGGGCAGAAAACGCATCATTCACTCCTTCGCGGGACGTGGCGGTGAGGTCGTCGGAAGGGCCCAAAGGGCCGTCCGCTTATATGAAATTCCTATTTTTCAGAGCCTTCAGCGATCTCGATCCTTTATGCCCGAAGCAGCTTCTATGAGGTGGCGCCGCCGTCGTCTGCCTTGGTGGGAGTGAGGTCCATGTCCATACGCAATGATCGCGACACGCACGATTGGGCCGCGCGCCAAAGTCCGCATGGCCGCGCGTCCGATGCGTCCAAGCTGGATTTCAAAGACACCATTCTCGAATTGGCGATGACGCTCGGGGGCATTGTCGGCGTGTTCTTCCTTCTCATCGCGATCGTCAAGGCGTTTGGCTGAGCGTGCTGAAGACGCCCTTTCGTATATGGGCTTTATATGGTCATCGGGTCCAAGCAGTCTCGAATTTATATGACCTCAATGTCATTTCTTACACATCGCGAGACGCAGGGCATCGACATTGATTCATCTCACGGTGCGATGCCTCTCGCCGCCATGGTCGATCCGCGTGGAGAACCGCATGTTTGACGCCATCTTCGTCGTTGCCGGCTTGGGTTTCTTTGTTGCCGGCGTGATTTACGCCCTCGCTTGCGACCGCATGTAAGGAGCAGAACGTGACCTTCGATTACATCCTTGGCTCGATCGTGAGCCTCGTCATCCTCGCTTATCTCGTCGTCGCGCTGATTAAGCCCGAGCGGTTCTAGGAGAGTCCCATGACCATCAACGGCTGGGTTCAAATCGCGCTCTTTTGCATCGTGGTGATTGCGATCACCCGGCCGCTGGGCGGCTACATGACCCGCGTCTTCAAGGGCGAGCGTAATTTTTTGAGTCCGGTGTTTCATCCGATCGAGCGTGGCATCTATGCCGTGTGCGGCGTCAATGAACGCGAGGAACAGCATTGGCTGACTTACGCCGTCTCGGTTCTGCTTTTCAGTCTCGCGGGTTTTCTCGCGCTTTATGCCTTGCAGCGCTTGCAGGGGATTCTTCCCTTCAATCCGGCGGGCCAGAGCGCGGTCGAAGAGAGTCTCGCTTTCAACACCTCGATCAGCTTCGTCACCAACACCAACTGGCAATCCTACGTGCCCGAAACGACGATGAGCTATCTAACCCAGATGGCCGGATTGACCGTCCACAATTTCATGTCGGCCGCCGCCGGTATCGCCATGGCGCTCGCGTTGATCCGCGGCTTTGCCCGGCGTGAATCGAAGACGATCGGCAATTTCTGGGTCGATCTGACGCGCTGCACGCTTTACGTCCTGCTGCCGATTTCAATCATCGTCGGTCTGTTCTTCGTGTGGGAGGGCATGCCGCAGACGCTGGGCGCTTACGTCGATGCGGCGACGCTCGATGGCGCCAAGCAGACCATCGCGGTCGGGCCGGTCGCGTCCCAGGAAGCCATCAAGATGCTGGGCACCAATGGCGGCGGCTTCTTCAACGCGAATTCGGCCCATCCGTTCGAGAACCCGAATGCGTTGACGAATTTCATCCAACTCGTGCTGATCTTCTCGCTGGGCGCGGCGCTGACCAATGTGCTCGGCCGGATGGTCGGGAACGAGAAGCAAGGCTGGGCGGTGTTCGCGGCCATGGGACTTCTTTTCCTCGTCGGCACCACCACGGTTTATTGGGCGGAAGCCAAGGGCAACCCCGCTTTCGCGCAGCTCAATGTCGATCAGACACCGAGCGCGCTCCAGGCCGGCGGCAACATGGAAGGCAAAGAGGTGCGGTTCGGCATCGCCAATTCCGCGCTCTTCACGACGGTTACAACCGACGCGTCCTGCGGCGCCGTGAATACGATGCATGACAGCCTGATGCCGCTCGGTGGCCTCGTGCCGTTGGTCAATATCCAGCTCGGCGAGGTCATCTTCGGCGGCGTCGGGTCGGGTCTCTACGGGATGCTGGCCTTTGCCATCGTCGCGATGTTCGTGGCCGGATTGATGGTCGGGCGCACGCCCGAATATCTCGGCAAGAAGCTCGAGGCGAAAGAAGTCAAGATGACCATCCTCGCGCTGCTGTCCTTGCCGCTTGCGACTCTCGGCTTTACCGCGCTCGCTTCCGTGATCCCCGCGGGTCTTGGTGGTCCCCTGAATACGGGCCCGCATGGATTTTCGGAAATTCTCTATGCGTTCACGTCGGCGACCGGGAATAACGGCAGCGCCTTTGCCGGCATCACCGCCAACACGACTTTCTACAACAGCGCGCTGGGCGTCGCGATGTTCGTCGGCCGCTTCGTCTTCGTCGTGCCGTTGCTCGCGGTCGCAGGCTTCCTCGCGCAAAAGAAGCTCGTGGCACCGTCGGCCGGCACTTTTCCGACCACGGGCGGCCTCTTCGTCGGGCTTCTCGTCGGCGTCGTGTTGATCTTCGGCGGTCTGACCTATTTCCCGGCGGTCGCGCTTGGGCCTGTGGTCGAACACGTCGCGATGAATGCCGGCACGCTTTACCCCTCGCCTTGATCAAGGTGCAATGATGACCATTGATACTTCCACCAGCGGCAGCGGTCGCACGGGCCTCTACAAGCGGCAGGTTCGGTCGCTATCGCTACTGGACTCGTCGCTGATTCTGCCCGCGATCCGCGCGTCGTTCGTCAAACTCGACCCGCGCACCCTCGTCAAGAATCCGGTGATGTTCGTCGTCGAAATTGTCTCGGTGCTGACGACGATCTTCTTTGTTCGCGATCTGATGACCGGCGGCGGTACCGTCGTTGGCTCGAACGCCCTGTTCTCGGGCCAGATCGCCGCCTGGCTGTGGTTCACCGTCCTGTTCGCGAATTTCGCGGAAGCGGTCGCCGAAGGCCGCGGCAAGGCCCAGGCCGACACGTTGCGCCGTATGCGGACCGACACCAAGGCCAAGCTCATCCGGAACGGCCAAAGCGCCCCGTTTCAATTGGTTGACGCTGCCTCGCTCAAGCAGGGCGACGTCGTGATGGTCGATGCCGGCGATATCGTGCCGTCGGATGGCGAAGTGATCGAGGGTGTGGCCTCGGTCGACGAATCGGCGATCACGGGTGAGTCCGCGCCGGTGATCCGCGAGAGCGGCGGCGACCGCTCGGCGGTGACCGGCGGTACGCGGGTCATTTCAGATTGGTTGCGGGTCAAGATTACCGCCGCCCAAGGCTCGACCTTCCTCGATCGCATGATCTCGCTGGTCGAAGGCGCGGTTCGACAAAAGACGCCGAACGAAATCGCGCTCAATATTCTGCTGGCTGGCATGACGATTATTTTCGTCTTCGCCACCGTGACGATCCCGAGTTTCGCGGCTTATGCCGGCGGTGCGGTCTCGGTCGTCGTCCTGATCGCGCTGTTCGTGACGTTGATCCCAACCACCATCGGCGCGCTGCTGTCGGCGATCGGCATCGCCGGCATGGATCGGCTGGTGCGCTTCAACGTACTCGCCATGTCGGGCCGCGCGGTCGAAGCAGCCGGCGACATCGACACGCTCCTTCTCGACAAGACGGGGACGATCACCCTCGGCAACCGGCAGGCAACCGAGTTCGTCGCGCTCGCCGGGGTCGATGCGAACGAGCTTGCCGACGCGGCTCAGCTCAGTTCGTTGAGCGACGAGACCCCCGAGGGCCGCTCGATCGTCCTGTTGGCCAAGGAGAAATACGGCCTGCGCGGCCGCGAGATGGCGACGCTCAATGCCACGTTCGTGCCGTTCACGGCCCAGACCCGCATGTCGGGCGTCGATCTGGCGGGACAGACCATTCGCAAGGGCGCGGTCGATGCCGTTCTCGCTCACGTCGGCCAGAGCGGGATCGGCAAACCCGGGTCCTCGCCCGAACTTCAGCAGATCGTCGAGCGCATCGCGAAAGCCGGCGGCACGCCGCTGGCGGTGGCGAAGAACGGCCGCGTCCTCGGGGTGATCTATCTCAAGGATATCGTCAAAGGCGGCATCCGCGAGCGTTTCGCCGAATTGCGCCGCATGGGCATCCGCACGGTGATGATCACCGGCGACAATCCCCTGACGGCGGCGGCGATCGCGGCGGAATCGGGCGTCGATGATTTCCTCGCCCAGGCAACGCCGGAAGACAAGCTGAAGCTCATCCGCAAGGAACAGGGCGACGGCAAGCTGGTTGCGATGTGCGGCGACGGCACCAACGATGCGCCGGCGCTGGCTCAGGCCGATGTCGGTGTCGCGATGAACACCGGCACCATGGCGGCGCGCGAAGCCGGCAACATGGTCGATCTCGACAGCGATCCGACCAAGCTGATCGAGATCGTCGCGATCGGTAAGCAATTGCTGATGACCCGCGGTGCGCTCACCACGTTTTCGATCGCCAACGACGTCGCCAAATATTTCGCGATCATCCCGGCGATGTTCGTCGCCTTCTATCCGCAACTCGGCGTGCTCAACGTGATGCACCTGGCCACGCCCGAGAGCGCGATCCTGTCCGCGATCATCTTCAACGCGCTGATCATCGTTGCGCTCATTCCGCTCAGCCTCAAGGGCGTCGCCTATCGGCCGACTGGGGCCGCCAGCATCCTGCGCCGCAACCTGCTGATCTACGGCGTCGGCGGCATCATCGTGCCGTTCATCGGCATCAAGCTCATCGATCTCATCGTCACGTCCATCGGTCTGGCCTGAGGAGGCTGCCATGCTTAAGCAAATTCGCCCCGCTCTCATGATGATCGTCGTCATGACGATCCTCACCGGCCTGATCTATCCGCTCGGCATGACCGGCATTGCGCAGATTGTGTTTCCGCATCAGGCAAACGGCAGCCTGATCGAAAAGGACGGCGCGGTGATCGGCTCGGAATTGATCGGCCAGAATTTCACCTCGGACAAATATTTCCACGGGCGGCCGTCGGCGACGTCCGAACCGGATCCCAACGATTCGACCAAGACCGTGTCGGTGCCTTACGCGGCCGACAATTCGGTCGGCTCGAACCTCGGCCCAACCAGCCAGGTGCTGATCGACCGGGTGAAGGGCGATACCGATGCGCTCAAGGACGAGAATCCGGCGCCGATTCCGGTCGATCTGATCACCGCTTCGGCCAGTGGCCTTGACCCCGATATCACCCCGGCGGGTGCCGCCTTCCAGGTCGGCCGCGTCGCCAAGGCGCGCAATCTGCCGGTGTCTAAGGTCCAGGCGCTGGTGGATAGCTACACACAAGGTCGCCTTCTTGGTATCCTCGGTGAGCCGCGGGTCAACGTGCTGAAGCTCAATTTGGCGCTCGACACCCTCGCGCCCTGACCAGGAGGGCGATGGCCAGTACCGAGACCTCGGAACGCGATCAACGCCCCTCGCCGGAAGCGCTGCTTCGACAGGCGGGCCGGGAAGGCCACGGCCGGCTCAAGATTTTTCTCGGTGCCGCGCCCGGCGTCGGCAAGACATACAAGATGCTGATGTCGGCGCGCATCGCCCGCGACGAGGGCGTCGATGTCGTTGCCGGCATCGTCGAAACCCATGGCCGGGTCGAGACCGAGGCGCTGATCGGCAAGCTCGAAGTCATCCCGCGCCGCGGCATCGGGTACCGCGACCATATGCTCGAGGAAATGGACCTCGACGCGATTCTCGCGCGCAAGCCCAAGCTCGTCCTCGTCGACGAACTGGCGCACACCAACGTCGAGGGCAGCCGCCACCCCAAGCGCTATCTCGATGTCGAGGAATTGCTGGCCGCCGGCATCGACGTCTACACCACGCTCAACATCCAGCACGTGGAAAGCCTCAACGACGTGGTGGCACAGATCACCCATGTCCGTATCCGCGAGACGGTGCCCGACGGCATCCTCGACCGTGCCGACGACATCGAGGTCGTCGATCTCTCGCCCGATGACCTGATCGAGCGACTGAAGGAAGGGAAAGTCTATTTTCCTGTCGAGGCCGAGCGCGCGCTGCGCAATTATTTCAAGCCCGGCAATCTCACTGCGCTCCGGGAACTGGCCTTGCGGCGCACCGCGCAACGGGTCGACGAGCAGATGGTCGACTACATGCGCGCGCACGCGATCAGCGGCCCCTGGGCCGCCGGCGACCGCGTGCTGGTCTGCGTCAGCGAACATCCCTCGGTGCCCGGCCTGGTGCGCTATGCCCGTCGCGTGGCCGATCGGTCGCACGGGCCATGGACCGCGCTTTATATCGAGACGTCGCGCTATCACCGGCTGGGCGACGTCGAGCGCGACCGCATCGCCGACGCCTTGCGCCTCGCCGAACGTCTCGGCGGCGAAGCCGTCACCATCCCGGGCCATCGCATTGCCGACGACATCATTTCGTATGCCGAAGCCAACAACATCACCCAGATCGTTGTCGGCAAATCCGTTCGCTCGCGATGGTTCGAAATGCTGCGCGGCTCCGTCGTCCATGATCTGCTGCGGCGTGCCGGGGATCTCAGCGTCCACGTCATTGCCGGCGAAGCGGCGGAGCCCGTATCGGCACCATCCGTGAGTGCCGCCTCGCCCCGACAACCCTTCGATGGTGCCGCCTATCTCGCCACGCTCGCGATCGTCGCGGCCGCGCTCGGGCTCGGCTTGGTGCTGCAGCAATTTCTCAACGTGCTCAATATCGCGCTGGTGTTTCTGACCGGCGTTCTCGTCGTCGCCGCGCGTTTCGGGCTGCTGGCTTCGCTCTTTGCCTGCCTGCTCAGCGTTCTCGCCTATAATTTCTTTTTCCTGCCGCCCCTCTACACCTTCACCATCGCCGCGCCCGAGAACGTGCTGGCGCTGGGGGCCTTTCTCGTTGTCGCCGTGATCGCCAGCAATCTCGCGGCCGGAACACGCGCCCAGGCGCTCTCGGCGCGCGTCCGGGGGCGTACCACGGAAGAGCTGCTGGCGTTCAGCCGAAAACTCGCGGGTGCGGCGACCCTCGATGATCTGCTGTGGGCGACCGCCTACCAGATCGCCGCGATGCTGAAGCTGCGGGTCGTGATCCTGATGCCGGACGGGCATGATCTCGCCGTGAAGGTCGGCTATCCGCCGGAGGACGAACTGGACGACGCGGATATCGCGGCCGCGAAATGGAGCTGGGCCCACAACCATCCTGCCGGCCGCGGCTCGGATACGCTGCCGGGTGCCAAGCGCCTCTTCCAGCCGCTGCGCACGGGGCGCAGCGTCGTTGGCGTGATTGGTCTCGATCGCGACGGGACGGGGCTGTTGCTGTCGCCCGACACGCGGCGTCTGCTCGATGCGCTGATGGATCTGGCGGCTTTGGGGATCGAACGGGTCCATTTGCAGGGCGATCTCGATCGGGCACGGCTCAATGCGGAGAGCGAACGTTTGCGCGCCGCGCTGCTCACCTCGATCTCGCATGATCTCGGTACGCCCCTGGCGTCGATCATCGGCGCTGCCTCGAGCCTCAAAAGCCAGGGCGAGCGCTACGATGTGACACAGCGCGCGGTATTGGTCTCGACCGTTCTGGAAGAAGCGGAGCGGCTCAACCGCTTCGTGGGCAATCTCCTCGATATGACCAGGCTCGAATCCGGCGCGATCGCGCCGAAGCGCGAGATGATCGATCTGAGCGAGATCGTCGGCACGACGTTACAGCGCGCCCGAAAGGTTCTGGAGCGACATCGCGTCAAAGTCGCGATCACGCCCGATTTGCCGATGCTCGGTCTCGATTTCGTGCTATTCGAGCAGGTGCTGTTCAATCTTCTCGATAATGCCGCGAAATATTCGCCGCCTGATAGCCTGATCGAAATCCGCGCGGTGCGGAACGGCTCCGGTGTGCGGATCGACGTGCTCGACGAGGGTGACGGAATTCCGGTCGACGAAATCGAGCGCATCTTCGACAAATTCCATCGTGTCCAGGATGGCGACCGGCGGCGTCCCGGGACCGGGCTCGGGCTCGCGATCTGCCGGGGATTCGTCGTCGCCATGGGCGGAACGATCCGCGCCGCCAACCGGGCCGATCGGCGCGGCGCTGATTTCATCATCGAGTTTTCCGCGCCGTGACCGGCAACGCACCCCGCATCCTCGTGATCGACGACGAGCCGGCGATCCGGCGCATGTTGAAGACCAGCCTGTCGGCCGAGGGTTACGAGGTGGTGGAGGCCGCGACGGGTGAGGAAGGTTGGGCCGCCTTCGGCAAGAGCAAGCCCGATCTCGTCGTGCTCGATCTCGGCTTGCCGGATATCGACGGGCGCGAGGTACTCAAGCGGATTCGCAAGACGGATCTGACTCCGGTCGTCGTGCTTTCGATCCGCGGCGACGAGCGTGGCAAGGTCGAGGCGCTCGATCTCGGCGCCGACGATTACGTCCAAAAGCCGGTCGGCATGGACGAACTCAACGCTCGTCTGCGCGCCGCGATGCGACACCGGCTCCAGCAGCAGGGTGAAGAGCCGATTTTCAAGAACGGCGATCTCAGCGTCGATCTGGTGCGCCGGCACGTCGTGGTTAGGGGGCAAGAGGTCAAGCTCTCGCCCAAGGAATACGAATTGCTGCGGCTGCTGGTGATGCATGCCGGCAAAGTGTTGACCCATCGCCACATCATGCGCGAAGTTTGGGGCGGCGAAACCGACGTCCAATATTTGCGGATCTATGTGCGACAGCTTCGACAGAAGATCGAAGCCGATCCCGAACGACCGCGTCTCATTCAGACAGAGTCCGGGGTTGGGTACCGACTGACGCTCGAAGAGTAAGCGCTATATCGGTTCCGCGCGGCGCCAGCGCCGGGGAAAGATCAGCCAGGTAGCGGCAAGCGCGATGGCGCAGCCCATGGTGGTGTCATAGAGCCGTTCGGCCAGCAGCGGCCGGTCGCCGCCCTGATTCAACAGGGCCAAATCCAGCAACACCAGCACGGTCACGGTAATGGCGGTAAACCGCGCCCAACGGTGCCAGGCGGCGGCTGGTGCGATCGCGAAGGCGAAAGCGGCGACCAGGATGCCGAGCAGCCAGGCGTTGCTGGTGAGCGCGAGAATGCCCCATGCGATCACAACGCCCCCGAAGGTTCCGATGCCGCGCTCGATGACCAGCGTCACGCTTTCCGCTTCGTTCGGTCGCATCACCGCGAGCGAGGTGATCGTCGCCCAGGCCGCATGGCTTGAGCCCAGATGCTCGGCGAGGCCAAGTCCGATGGCGGCTGCCAGCGCGTAGCGCACGCCGAAGCGCCAATCGGCGGCGTGACCGGCCCTGAGCTTGGCGAGCCCCAGACTGAAGCTCGTTCCGGTGATCGGCATCGACCGACGGCGGATGATTTGATCGCCGCACACCACGAGCATCGCCCACAAGCCGCCGCCGAGGGCGGCGAGGATGAGGCGCGGATCGGCGAGACCCAGACTTGCCGCGATGACATAGGTGAAGCCGAGGCACCGTCCCGCGTTCTCGACGGCACGGCTCGTATTGTGCAGCCAGCCGATGGCGAAGGCGGCGGCGAAGAGCCCGATCAATTCCGGCCAATAACGCGTACCGATGAGGCCGCCGATCACGCCGCCGAGGACGATCGCGGCCAGGGTTGCGGTCATATCGAGAAGACGGTCGGAGACGATGCTGCCGAAATCGCTCGACCACACCCATAAGGCGCAAACCGCGGCAATCAGACCGAAATCCGGATTGCCCGCGTAAATCCCGACGAGAGTCGGCATTCCGATCGCCAACATGGCGCGGAATGCACGATCCCAGGACAAGGAGTTTGCTCCGGCCGTTCGAACGGCCGGACGCCTATTTCTCGGACTCGGCTTCTTCGCCTTCGGCCTGACCGGCGGCCAGGTCAGCCGCGGCTTCCGCCGCTTCGCGGGCAGCGGCTTCCTGCGCCAGCTTGAGCGGGTCGGCGCCGCGCGCTTGCATCGCAGCTTCCTCGGCCGATTGCGCGACGTTGGCGGTGACCTGCACCGAGACTTCGGGATGCAGGACGACCCGCAGCGGATAGAGGCCCAGCGTCTTGATCGCCTTGTCGAGGATGACCTGGCCGCGCGTGACCGTGAAGCCTGCTGTCGTGACCGCGTCCGAGATGTCGCGGGCGCTGACCGACCCGTAAAGCTGGCCGCTTTCGCCCGCCTGCCGGATGATGACGACCGTGAGCTTGGCCATCTTGGCCGCGACCTGTTCGGCCTCGGTCTTGCGCGTCAGGTTCTGCGTTTCGAGCTGCGATTTTTGCGTCTCGAAATAAGCGAGGTTTTCCTTGGTCGCGCGCAGCGCCTTTTTGTGCGGCAGAAGGAAGTTGCGCGCAAAGCCCGGACGGACTTTGACGATCTGGCCCATCTGGCCAAGATTTTCCACGCGTTCGAGGAGGATGACATCAACCATGACGCTGCTCCTTAACGCATCGCGTAGGGCAAGAGGCCCAGGAAGCGCGCACGTTTGATCGCTTGCGCCAATTCGCGTTGCTTCTTGGCCGATACGGCGGTGATCCGGCTCGGCACGATCTTGCCGCGCTCGGAGACGAACCGCTGCAGCAGCTTCACGTCTTTGTAATCGATCTTCGGGGCATTGGGCCCGGAGAAGGGGCAGGACTTCCGACGGCGGAAAAAGGGACGACGTGCGCCACCGGCGCCAGCGCCACCCGAACGTCCGCCACCATCGCGGTCGCGTCCACCGCCATCACGGTCACGTCCGCCGCGCTCACCGCGTTCGCTGATATCGCTCATGACGGCTCACTCACTTCTTCGCGTGGATCTCGGTCGCCATAGCCGCGTCGGGGTCCCCGGTCGCGATCACGGTCACCGCGTTCGTCACGGCCGCGGCTTTGCAGCATCGCGGACGGGACGGCTTCGAGTTCGTCGACACGCACGGTCAGATACCGGATCACGTCCTCGTTGATGCGCATGTTGCGCTCGAGTTCGCTCACGGCCGCCGGTGGCGCATCGAGGTTGAAGAGCATGTAGTGGCCCTTCCGGTTCTTGTTCATGCGATAAGCCAGGTTGCGCAGGCCCCAATATTCGCGCTTTTCGACCTTGCCGCCTTGTTCGGCGATCAGGGCGGCGAATGTGTCGGCCAAGGCTTCCACCTGTGGAGTGGAAACGTCCTGACGGGCAATAAAGATGTGTTCGTAGAGTGCCATCAAATCTCCCTTTGGATTTTAGCGGTCCGGTGCTGGTCGAAGGCTTCGACGGTCAGCTACCCGGGCCTAGCCGGCAAGGCCAGCAAGGAGGCGGCGGACTATACAAGAAAGCTTTCGCAACACAAGGCGTTAGGGCCGGAACCGGCGCGATGGCTGGACAGGCCGCGTGGGGAGTGTTATCGCAGGGCAGACGAGCGGGGAGGCAGCCATGAGCCGGGTATTCTATCTTGTTGGTTTTGTAGCACTTTTGTCGGGTTGTGTGTCCATTCCCGACGCACCCGAACGGACGGAGTTCGGGGTTTCGACGGCGCGTGCCGACGCCGGATCGGCTGCGCCGCAGG
Source organism: uncultured Rhodospirillales bacterium (assembly GCA_903828515.1). GTDB lineage: Bacteria > Pseudomonadota > Alphaproteobacteria > ATCC43930 > CGMCC-115725 > CAIKMD01. The sequence continues at coordinate 967,496 of CAIKMD010000007.1, forward strand.
ACCAGGAAATCGCGCGGCTCGATTGGAAAGCCAATCAGATCTGCACGCGCGGTTACAGCGCCACCAAAACCGAAGTCGAACCCACCGGAACGGGACAGCAGCTTGTCGACATGAAACTGCGCTGCGGCCACTACAACCGTATCGATTTCGACTTCATCCATATGAACTGGTCGAACATCCTCTGATCATCGTGCGAGCGGAACGATCAACATGACGCGCGCTTTGGTGTTTCCCGGCCAGGGCTCGCAAGCCGTGGGCATGGGGCGCGAATTGGCGGGCGCGTTTGCGACCGCGCGGGACGTCTTTGCTGAGATCGATGAGGCGCTCAAACAGAGTCTATCCCGTCTTATGTTCGAAGGGCCGGAGACCGATCTCGTTCTGACCGAGAACGCTCAGCCTGCGCTCATGGCGGTAAGTCTGGCTGTGGCGCGCGTGCTCGAAAAAGACGGCGGCCTCGATCTGAAGCGCCACGTGGCTTTCGTCGCGGGCCATTCGCTCGGCGAATATTCGGCGCTCGCTGCTGCTTATGCGCTGAACCTTGCCGATACGGCGCGCTTGCTGAAGCGTCGCGGGCTTGCCATGCAGCGGGCGGTGCCGGTCGGCGTCGGCGCGATGGCGGCGATGCTCGGCATGGAACTCGATCTCGCACGCGAGATCGCGAAAGCGGCCGAGCAGGGCGAGGTCTGCGATATCGCCAACGACAATGGCGGCGGGCAGGTCGTGCTGAGCGGCAATGCGACGGCGATCGAACGTGCGATCGCGATTGCGGCCGAGCGCGGCGCCAAGCGTTCGATCATGCTCCCGGTGAGTGCGCCCTTCCATTGCGCGCTGATGAAGCCCGCGGCCGACGAAATGCAGGAGGCCCTGGCCGAAGTGAAATTTGGCGAACCATGGGTTCCGCTCGTCGCCAATGTCAGTGCCGCGCCGGTGCAGGACCCGACCGAGATCAAGCGTCTCCTGGTTGAGCAGGTGACCGGACTGGTGCGTTGGCGCGAATGCGTGCTGACGATGAAGGAGGCTGGCGTGCACGAACTGGTCGAGGTCGGTTCCGGCCGCGTTCTCGGCGGCCTGACCAAGCGGATCGATCGCGACTTGAAATCATCCTCGATCGGCGCACCCGCCGAGATCGAGGTCTTTCTCAAGACGATTTAGGGTAACAGAATGTTCGATCTGAGCGGCAAGGCCGCGCTTGTCACCGGCGCTTCGGGTGGTATCGGCGGCGCCATCGCGAAAACGCTGCACGGCGCCGGCGCCACGGTGATGTTGCACGGCACGCGCAAGGATGCGCTCGACACGCTGGCAACCTCGCTGGGCGACCGTGTCTTTGTGATCGCGTCGGATCTCGGTGATGCTGGGGCTTGCGAGGCCTTGATCAAGTCGGCCGAAGAGACGATGGGCCATCTCGACATCCTCATCAACAATGCGGGTCTGACCCGCGACATGTTGGCGATGAGGTTGAAGGACGAGGACTGGCAAAAGGTCATCGATGTCGATCTCACGGCGGGGTTCCGCCTGTCGCGCGGTGCGTTGCGCGGCATGTTGAAAAGACGCTGGGGACGAATCGTTTCGATCACGTCGATCGTCGGTGCGACCGGCAACCCGGGTCAGGCCAATTACGCCGCCGCCAAGGCAGGCACCGTCGGCATGTCGAAGGCGCTTGCCGCCGAAGTCGCGCAGCGCGGCATCACGGTCAATTGCGTGGCGCCTGGTTTCATCGCGACGGCAATGACCGACGTCTTGAGCCAGGAACAGAAAGACCGCATTGCACAAGCGATCCCGCTGGGCCGCGTCGGTACCCCCGATGAGGTCGCCGCGGGCGTGTTGTTTCTCGCAAGCGATGAAGCGCGCTATGTTACCGGCGCGACCTTGCACATCAACGGCGGCATGGCCATGATTTGAGGGTGGCTAGCAATGGGCCGCGATCTATGTTAGGTAACGGCGATTATCGCTTCCCCCGATACGATCGAAGTGCGGGAAGCCTCTGATACACAAACACTTTTGCGCGTCAATCTGTCGAGGAAAACTGTGATGAGCGATGTCGCCGAGCGGGTAAAGAAGATCGTTGTGGAGCACCTGGGCGTCGACGAGTCCAAGGTTACGGACAATGCGAGTTTTATCGACGATCTGGGCGCCGACAGCCTCGACACGGTCGAGTTGGTGATGGCGTTCGAAGAAGAGTTCGGTTGCGAGATTCCGGACGACGCGGCGGAAAAGATCATTACCGTCAAAGACGCCGTGTCCTTCATCGAAGCCCATCCCACCTGAGTCCTGCCGCAGCATGAGACGGGTCGTCGTCACCGGCCTCGGACTTGTCACGCCGCTTGGCGTGGGGGCCGAACTTGTGTGGAAGAAACTGATCGCCGGCGAATCGGGTATTCGCGCGATTCAGGGCTTCGACGTGTCCGATCTCCCGGCCAAGATCGCCGGCCAGGTGCCGCGCGGCGAAACTGCGTCGGGCAATTTCAACGTCGACGATTGGGTTCCGACCAAAGATCAACGCAAGATGGACGAGTTTATCGTCTTCGCGTTGGGGGCGGCCGAACAGGCGATCGCGGATTCGGGTTGGAAGCCCGAAAGTGCCGAAGATCGCGAGGCGACGGGCGTCATGATCGGCTCGGGCATCGGCGGTCTGCCGGGTATTACCGAGGCTGCGATCACGGTGCATGAAAAGGGCCCGCGTCGTCTCTCTCCGTTCTTCATTCCCTCGAACCTGATCAATCTCGCGTCCGGCCATGTTTCGATTCGCCACGGCTTTAAGGGGCCGAACCACGCGGTGGTGACGGCTTGCTCGACCGGCGCCCACGCCATCGGCGACGCGGCACGTCTCATCATGTGGGAAGATGCCGACGTGATGGTGGCGGGTGGAACCGAAGCTGCCATTTGCCGCATGGGCATCGCGGGCTTCGCGTCGGCGCGCGCGCTGTCGACCGCGTTCAACGATACGCCCGAACGCGCCTCGCGGCCCTGGGATGAAGCGCGCGATGGATTCGTCATGGGCGAGGGCGCGGGGATCGTTGTCCTCGAAGAACTCGAACACGCCAAACGTCGCGGCGCCAAAATCTATGCGGAAATCATCGGCTACGGCATGTCGGGCGATGCGCATCACATCACCGCACCGGCCGAGGATGGCGACGGAGCCTTCCGCGCCATGCGCAATGCGGTGAAACGCAGCGGCCTCTCGCTCGATCAGATCGACTACATCAATGCGCATGGTACCTCGACGCCGTTGGGCGATGAGATCGAACTCAACGCAGTCAAACGGCTGTTCGGCGACCAGGCGAAAAAGCTTTCGATGTCGTCGACCAAATCGTCGATCGGCCATTTGCTCGGTGCCGCCGGTAGTACCGAGGCGATCTTCTCGATCCTCGCGATGCGGGACAGCATCGTTCCCCCGACGCTCAATCTCGAAAATCCGAGCGCCGCGTGCGACATCGATCTCGTGCCCCTGCGCGCCAAGGAGCGCAAGGTTCGCTTTGCCTTGTCGAACTCGTTCGGGTTCGGCGGCACCAATGCCTCGCTGATTTTCGGCCCGGCCCCCTGACATGACATGGCGCGGCCGCGCGGCGGGAGGGCTCGGCGCCATCCTGCTGCTCGCGGCGACGGCATTGGGTATCGGCGCGCGCGATTACACGGCTCCGGGACCGCTGACGGCCCCGAAGGTGGTGGTCATCCCAAAGGGCGCGGGGGCCCAGGAGACTGGTGAAGTCCTCGAATCCGCCGGCGTCATCAATCACGCGGCGATCTTTGCCATCGGTACCTATCTGACCAAGCGGGCACGAGGCCTGCGGGCGGGCGAATATGAATTCGCGGCTGGGATCAGCCCCGTGGCGGCGGCCGATGTGATCGATAGTGGAAAGGTGGTGCGCCACCGCATCACGATCCCTGAAGGGCTGACGGCCGCCGAAATCGTGGCCTTGGTTGACGCCGCGCCCGCGCTCGACGGCGCGCTCGATGCCGAGCCCTTGGAAGGCACGTTGTTGCCCGACACTTATTTCTATGTGTTGGGAAATACCCGTTCCGATTTGATCGCGCGCATGCATCGAGCGATGGAACGTGTGCTTGCCGAAACCTGGAAGGACCGGGCGCCGGGACTGCCACTGGCAAGCCCCGCCGAGGCCATGACGCTCGCGTCGATCGTCGAGAAAGAGACGGCGAAGTCCGCTGAACGTCCGCGCGTCACCGGTGTCTTCATCGAGCGATTGAAGATCGGCATGAAGCTCCAGGCGGATCCGACCGTGATCTATGCCCTGACAAATGGGGGCTCCCGGCCGTTGGCTCATCCGATCGATCACGACGATCTTTCGATCGAGTCACCTTACAATACCTATGTCACCAAGGGTCTGCCCCCGACCCCGATCGCGAACCCGGGTCTCGCGTCGCTAAAGGCGGCTCTGCACCCCGAATTGCGCGGCGAGCTTTACTTCGTGGCCGACGGCACCGGTGGCCACGTTTTCGCCAAGACGCTCGACGAACACAACCGTAATGTCGCCAAGCTGCGCGCCTCGCAGGCGGGCGGAGGCTAGGCTATCGGCCAACCGGGGGTTATAAAGCGCGCATGACGATCGCGAGCATGACGGGCTTTGCCCGCGCCGAGGGCCATGACGGCACACTCGGCTGGGTTTGGGAATTGAAGAGCGTCAACGCCAAGGCGCTCGATCTTCGGTTTCGCTTGCCTGCCGGGTTCGAAGCGCTGGAACTTGGTTTGCGCGCCGTCCTTTCCGCCAAGGTAAAGCGGGGATCGATCACCGCCAATCTCGCGATCACGAAAAGCACGACGGGCAGCGGCCTGCGGGTCAATCGTCAGGCGCTCGATATGGTCGTGGAGCTGGCGCGCCAACTCGCCGCCGAGGTCGAAGCGGCGCCGCCGCGGATAGACGGATTGCTGGCGCTCAAGGGCGTGCTCGAAACCGGCGAGGAAAGCGCGGACGACACTCAGCGCGAACGCCATAACGCCCTGCTGAATACGGGCTTCGAACGCGCGCTCGACAGTCTCGCGGTCATGCGGCTGGCCGAGGGCGCGCGGCTTGAAGCCGTATTGGCGGCGCGGCTCGACGAGATTACCGCTTTGGTCCGAGAAGCCGAGGCGTCGGCCGCGACCCAGCCGGCCGCGATCAAGGCGCGGCTGAGGGACCTGATCGCGACGTTGACCTCGGCCGTGCCCGCGCTTCCCGAAGAACGTCTCGCGCATGAAGCCGCGCTGATCATCGCCAAGGCTGACGTGCGCGAGGAACTCGACCGGCTCACCGCGCATCTTCACGCGGCGCGCGGGTTGCTGGCCGAGGGTGGGCCGATCGGGCGGCGGTTCGATTTCCTGTGTCAGGAATTCAATCGCGAGGCGAATACCTTGTGCTCGAAATCGGCGGACCTTCAGTTGACCCGGACCGGTCTCAGCCTCAAGGCGGCGATCGAGCAGCTCCGCGAGCAGGTTCAGAATATCGAGTAGGGCCGGATGGCAGAACCTCGCATCAAACGCCGCGGCATTCTCCTGGTTCTTTCATCGCCTTCGGGTGCGGGCAAGACGACGATCAGCCGTGCCGTGGTCACCCAGGATCGCAAGCTCAAGATGTCGGTCTCGGTAACGACGCGGCCCCGACGGCCCGGCGAGATCGACGGCAAGCATTATCATTTCATCACGCGCGCGACATTCGACGCGATGGCGGCGAAGGGCGATCTTCTCGAACACGCGATCGTTTTCGGTAATTGCTACGGCACGCCGCGCGGTCCGGTCGAGAAAACCCTCGAAGCGGGGACCGATATCATCAGCGACGTCGACTGGCAGGGGACGCAACAACTCGCGGCCAATATTCGCGACGATCTGGTTGCCGTCTTTATCCTGCCACCAAGCATGGCGGCCCTGAAACGCCGGCTTCAAAGTCGGGCTCAGGATAGTCGCGAGGTCGTGCGGGCGCGGATGGCGAAGTCCTCGGATGAGATGAGCCATTGGGCCGAATACGATTACGTTATCGTCAATCAGGATCTCGACGAAAGCACGCGCCATGTTCGGGCGATTCTCGATGCCGAACGAAAGCGTCGTGCCCGCCAGACCGGATTGGCCGATTTCGTCAATCGCCTGCGCGGCGAGGGATAGCGCGCGCCAGCGCGCAGAATTCGGGAACCGATAATTCCTCGGCGCGGGCCGTCGGCTCGACGCCGGCCGTGGCCATGATCGCCGCCGTATCGCCGCCGAGTGACTTGAGACTCTGGCGCAGCATCTTGCGGCGCTGACCGAAGGCCGCGGCGGTGACGCGTTCCAGATCGGCTTGATCGCAGGGTGCCTGGGGTGCGGCGCGCGGTACGAGATGCACCACGGTCGAGGTTATCTTCGGCGCCGGCACGAACGCTTGCGGCGGTACGTCGAAGGCGAGCCGGACCTCGCAGAGCCATTGCGTCAATATCGACAGCCTTCCGTAATCCTTGCTGCGCGGCGTAGCGGCCAGGCGTTGCGCAACCTCCCTCTGGAACATCAGGGTCAGACTCTGATAGTTGCGAATGTCGCCGAGCCAACGGATCAAGAGCGGCGTCGCGATGTTGTAGGGAAGATTGGCGACGATTCTGCGCGGTGCCGGGGTGAAGCCGGCCGGGTCGAGTTCGAGCGCGTCGCCCTCGACGATCGTCAGTCGTCCGGGGAAGGCCTCGGCAAGCTCGCCGAGCGCGGCGATGCAGCGGCTATCGCGCTCGATCGCGGTGACATGACGCGCGCCTTCCAACAACAAGGCGCGCGTGAGCCCGCCGGGGCCAGGGCCGATCTCGACGATCGAGGCGGAATCGAGCGGTGATGCGACGCGCGCGATACGGCGGCATAAATTCAGATCGAGAAGAAAATTCTGGCCGAGCGATTTCCGCGCGTCCAGCTCGAAACGCCGAATGATATCGCGGAGCGGCGGAAGCTCAGGCGGTTGCGGGTTCGGCGACACGGCGTTTGGCAAGCTCGCCGGCCAATGCGATCGCGGCGATCAGGCTCGCCGGGCTGGCGATACCCTTGCCGGCAATGTCGCAGGCGGTGCCGTGATCGGGCGAGGTACGGATGAAGGGCAACCCCAGCGTGATATTGACGCCGCGATCGAAATCGATGGTCTTCAGTGGAATGAGCGCCTGGTCATGATACATGCAAATCACCGCGTCATATTTTGCGCGCGCGACCGCATGGAAGAGTGTGTCGGCGGGGGCGGGACCGGTTGCCGCGATGCCGAGCGCGGCGAGCGCTTTGACGGCGGGCACGATGATATCGATTTCTTCGCGCCCGATCGTGCCGTTCTCGCCGGCGTGCGGGTTCAGTCCCGCGACCGCGAGACGCGGCCGGGCGATGCCGAAATCGCGTTTCAGCGCGTCGGCGGTAATCCGACCGGCGGTGACGATGTCCTCGGTGCGCAATGCCGCGAGCGCGCTACGCAGGGGTAAATGCACCGTCACCGGCACGACGCGTAATCCCGGACACAACAGCATCATCACGGGGGTGACGCCACCGGCAAGTTCGGCGAGGAACTCGGTGTGGCCAGGATGGGTGAACCCCGCAGCGTAAAGGGTCTCTTTCTGAATCGGATTGGTCACCATCGCCGCCGCGCGACCCTGTTTGACGAAGTCGACGGCTTGGGTGATCGCGCCGATCACAGCGGGGGCATTGGCCGGATCGGGCTTTCCCGTAACAACCGGCCGGGGTAGCCGGATCGGCAGGACGGGGAGAGCTTCAGAATAACACGACGCGGCTTCTTCGGGCGATGCGATGATCCTTATGGCCGCCCGAGATCCGATCGACGCTGCGATACCTTCAAGCCGGGTCGGATCGTCGAGAATGAAAAAAGGCGGCAGACGGTCGCGGTTTCGCGCGTCCCAGGCTTTGATCGCAATCTCGCCGCCGACGCCGGCCGGTTCACCGATGGTGAGAACCAGCGGCGCGGTCACCCGCGAATGTCCACATAGGCACCGCGGCGAAGATCGCGCAAATAGCGGCGCGACATTTGATCCATGCGCTGGTGCATGATCTGGTCATAGACCTGATCGGTGGACGGCACCGCCGGAGCGGGGTCGGTGCGCTGGCAAACCATCGCGACACCGACGCCGCCGCGCGCGGGAATGGGCTTGCTCGGTTCGGCGACCTTCAGCGACAGCAGGACCTGGCGCAGATCCGGTGGTATGTCGCCGGCGCGCATGCTGGGCGTCTGGCTCGAATATTGTGGCGCTTGTTCGCGCGCGATCTTGGCCATTTCGCCGCAGCTCTTGGCGGTGTTGGTAACCTGCTGCGCCTGGTTGGCGGCACGTTGCTGTTCCTGCGGGGAGGACGTCGGTTCCAGCGGAAACACCACTTCGACAAAGGCGATCTGGGTATCGTCCTCGCTGGCCTGACCGGGAATTCGGCGCTCGATGAGATAAAGCAGGTAATACCCGGCGGGCGTCCGAAGCGGGTAAGACATTTCGCCCGCGTTCATCTTCTCGACCGCGTCGCTGAGCGGCGGACCGAATTGGCTCGGCGTCACCCAGCCGATGTCGCCGCCCTGAGCGGCGCTCGGCGCTTGTGAAAATTGCTGTGCGACGGCGCCGAAATTCGCGCCCGCGCGAATTTGTTGTATGAGCTTGTCTGCCAGCGATTTGATTTCACCGTCTTGTGTTGGATTGTCGACGGCCAGGAATATTTCGGCGACATGGCTCTGCGGCTTGCCGAAATCCGCCTTGATTCGTGCGATTTCGTCCTGAACTTCGGCATCCGACACGCTGACATCCGAGGCGTAGCGGCCTTGAACCACTTTGTTCCAGGTCAGCGACGCCGTGAGCTGGTCGGTCAGTGTCTTGGGCGATATGCCGGCAGATTTGAGATAATCGACGAGGCCGCCCTTGGTCATGTTGTTGCGCGATTCGATATTCGCGAGGGCTTTGTCGACTTCGTCCTTGCTGACGGCAACCTTATATTTGGCGGCCTCTTGCATCTCGAGTTTTTCGTCGACCAGTGAACGCATCACGCGGGGGGCGAGCTGTTGCCGGTTTTGCGGCGTATCGGGTATGCCCGAACTGCGCATGATCAGACTCATGCGCGCATTGACGTCATCGGCCGTCACGATGTCGTTGTTGACGACGGCGGCGATGCGAGTTTCTTGGGCGTGCGCGGTCGTGCCCAAAACCAGGACGAATGCGAGACCGAGTTGCAACCACCATTTCATGGCAGGCGATACACTGATTGAGGTTGTGGAGGCCGTCTATATAAGCCCAATCTGCCGGAATCCCAAGAGCTGAGGTGCGGGGGCGCTGTTATTCTCAGAACGGACTGATGGAAACGTCACCCAGGTTGCGGAAGACGAAGGTTAGAACGAAGGACTCTCCCGAACGCACATCGCCAAAGGTGATGCCACTCTGGCTTATGGTGCCGGTGACCGACAAGCAATCATCCAGATAGGTCAACTGAAGCCTTGAGCTTACGCTGCTGGAACCGTTCGCCAAGTTCTGGGTATTGGAGACCGTGCCCTTCCAATTTGGCGAAAGAGAAAACGACAAGCTCTCACTAATTTCCTTTGTCGGCAAAACGCTTGGAATGCCGGGAATAGCGGAGGCGGTGATGAAACTCACGCCGCCATTGAGGGAGGCCAATCCACCGCTCAGTCCGACCTCTTGGCGTCGCATTGCCAAGTCTTGGCCATCGACGCGGGCGCGATAGAAAAAGTTGAATAAACGTCCAGGCGATACGATGACGCGGCCAACGACGTCGGAGCGGCGGTTATCAAGGCCGGCGCCGAGCGGAAACGCACTTTCACGACGAACGCGGTAACTTTGCCCGATCAATATTTGCGCGTTGCCGGCGGTCGGATTGTAGAGACCGGCATGGATGCCGTAGTCCACGCGTATGCCGCCATCGACGCGGTCGTATCCCGGAAATCGATTGGCCTGAAACAAGTCCGTCTCGTCGAATTCGAAACTCTGCGCGTCCTCGTTGGGGATGCTGGCGGGATTCCCGCCATTGGGCGCGGCCACGGCCGAAGCGATCGGTTCGATGAGCGCGGTAACTTTTTCGCCGGGCCGGATCCAGGGATAGCGCCAGTTGAGCGACATCTGGGGAAAAATCCGAGCAGCGATTGCCGTCGTGTTTTGCGGATAGCCGGCAGCCACGGTGAAATCGCTGTCATATTCGTCTGCCCGGAGCGAAGCATTAAAGTCGTAACGATCGCCAAGCGGCCCATAAAAGGGAAGCCGCCAATTTGTGCCCGCTGATAACCGGCGTTCCTTGAACCCGTTGCGTCCCATCAAATTCAAGGCGCTGCCCGATATGTCCCAGCGTCCGCCGAGAGCGTCGGCCGGGGTCGTCAGGGTGTAGCTTGCGATCGGAAGGACGACAGGCTGATTTGCGATCGAATAGGTCGGGTTGAGGTTCTGGAATCCGTAGGCGCTGATATTACCGTAGCTCGCCGTACCGAAATTCTCCGCATAAACGTGCTGGGTGACATAGTTCGACGTGTAGGGAAAATGGTATCGCGCCAGATAGGTCTGGTCGCTTGTGCCTTCCGCGCTGATTCCGGTGCGCCACCGGTCGTTGAGATCCCAAATGCCGTCGACGATGAAATGACCGCGGACGGAGTTGTTTGCTGCGTTAACGTCGACTAGACGCGGGTTGACGCTTGTGCTGCCGACGGTAACGCTGCTGTCTGTTCTCAATGTTCCGTTGCCGAAACGCTGGCGGTATTGAACGTTGAGTTGCTCTCCACCTTCGGTGGTGAACAGGGGGCGGATTGTGGCGTCTTTGTCGGGGCCGATGACCCAGTAATAGGGAATGCCGACGCGAAAACCGTTTGAAGGGTCGCTTCCTATCGTGGGCGCCAGGAATCCGCTCGCGCGTTTCACCGACGGCTCGGGGTGCGACATGTAAGGGGTGTAAAATATCGGAAAGCCATCGATCTCCATGATGGCGTCGCGGTATTCGATAATTTGCAACTGCTTGTCGTCGACAGCCTGCTCTGCCTTGATTTGCCAAGTCGGCGGATGCGTCGGATCCTGAGCGCAGAGTTCGCAGGGCGAATAGATGGCGCGCCTTACTTCGGTACGGGTTCCGGCGGCGCGGCGCGCGGTATTGCCCGCGAGGCGCGAGCGATCGGACAGCAACAGGCGCACGTCCTTGATGAACCCATCGCGCATGTCGTTGTGGAGTTCCATGTAGTCCGCGAAGGCGACATCGCCGGTCGGCTGCATGATGCTGACATTGCCCGACGCGGTGACCGTGTCGGTTCGTTGGTTATAGGTCACCGTGTCGGCCAGTAGGATCTGATCCTTTTGGCTGAGCTCGACATGGCCTTTGGCGACGATTACCCCGAGGTCCTGATCGTATTGTAATTCGTCGGCATCGACCAACACCGGCGTGCCCGCGCCCGCATTGGTGGTGGCCTTCTGCTGCTCCTGCGCGCGCGCGCGAAGCGGCGAAAGAAAAGCGATCGAAATGCCGATGAACGCCAGAATTGCGGCACGACGCATGCCGTCACCCGTCCTCGAGATGCAAGAGGAGGCTCGCACCGAGAAGCCAGGTGATGCCGGTCGGCGTCCACGCGGCGAGCGCAATCGGGATCGTTGCGGACAGACCGAGCGCGAACACGACGTCGGACAGGAAATAAAGCGCAAAGCCGCTTGCCACACCAGCGGCGATCATGAGCGTCGCGCCGCCGCGGCGTTGCATCCGAAGACTAAAGCTTGCGGCAATCAGCACCATGGCGGCATAAAGGAACGGCCGCGCCAGCAACGCGTTGAAATAAAGGCGATGGCGTTGCGATGAAAACCCCGAGTTGTCGAGCAATCCGATGAAGCCGGGCAGGTCCCAGAAAGACATCGTCTCGGGCGACGCGAAACTGTCTTGAATCTTATACTGCGTAAGATTCGTCGGGACCGCCAAGACGTCGAACGGTTCGAGCGGTTTGTCGATTTGCCAGAGATTGCCGTTATGGACCTCCCATTCACCTTCACGAAGAAGTGCCCGTTTCGCATCGATGCGCTTCACCAATCGGGAATCGTCAGCGAGAAACAGGATCATCACGTCCTGTAGCGAGCCTTGCTTGAGAACAAACCCGGCCGCGTGAACGATGGCATGGTTGCCGGAATCGTCGCTTTGCCGGAGCCATAATCCGGTCCGCGACAAGACGAGTTCGTCGCCGCCGCCCCGGAGTATTCGATTTTCGAGCTGTTCGTATGATGCCTGCAGCGCCGAGGCAACCGGATTGAACACCGTGACGACGAGAACGCCGACCAGAAATGCGCCGGCAAGCGGTGGCGCGAGGAATTGCCATGCCGAAATTCCGGCGGCACGGGCGACGACCAGTTCGTGGCTTCGCGTGAGCCGCCAAAACGCCATCATCGTGCCGAACAGGATCGCGAAGGGCATGATTTGTTGTGCCATGTAAGGCTGCTTCAGCGCCGCCATTTCGAGCAACAACATCAACGTCGCGTCCGGCTTGATGCCGGCGCGGCGAATCAGTTCGATATAGTCGAGCATGAAGACGATGCTGAGCATGCCGAGAAATACGCCGCTGCACCATCCGAAGAATTGGCGCGCGATATAGCGAAAGAGTGTCTTCCACGGCGACATGGACTTACTCGGCAGGCACGGCGACGTGGCGTCGGCGCGGACGTGACACGCCCTCGCGCCACATCAACCACAGCGACGCCGCGAAGGGTAGAAGCAAATTCGTATAGACGAGAGGCAGCGCGATGTTGGAGCGCGCCGCCAGGTTTCGCAGGGCGATATCGACCAGTTCGATGCCGAGTGCGCCGAGGACAGCCATCAAAACGCGCCGCCCCTGGCCGCGACGGTTGAATTCGCCGGTCAGGAGGCAGGCGACCGGCAAGGCGGCCATCGCCAGCGCGGCCAGCGGTCCCGCCAGTCTCATGTTCAATTCGACGAGGACGGCGTGGCGCCAATCGGGTTCCTCGTTCGGTCCCATGCCGCTAACGAGCTCGCTGGTCCGTCGTTCATCGACCTGACGGTCGCGGGTGCCCGGCGCATCGGTCAGCGCCGACAATTCAAGCGTGTATTTATCGAAGGTCAGCACGGACAGGCGCCCCGATGCGACGTCCCGCTGCTGGCGCGTTCCGTTGACGAGCAGGAGACGGGGGCCTTCGGGCGTGTTGGCGATCGCGCCGCGTTCCGCGAAGACGGTGACGGGTTTGTCGGGTTGCCGCTCATCATAGACGAGCAGGCTGATCAGTTCGCCGGCATCGTCGCGGCTTTTGACGTAGACCATCATCTTATCGGAGATCGTATTGAAAACCCCATCCTGGATCAGGACCGAGGCAAAGCGATTGCGGACCTCGAATTGCAAATCCTTGAACGCGCGTGTCGCCGCCGGCAGGAGGTAAAGCGAAAAAGAATAGAGCAACAATGTGCCGATGATTCCAGTCAGGAGTGCCGGGCGCGCGAGCGCCATCGGGCTGACGCCGGCCGCGCGCATGACCACCAGTTCGCTCTCGGTGATGAGCTTGTTGTAAACGAAGAGGACCGCGACAAAGACCGCGATCGGCAGGACGACGTTGATAAAACGGGGAAGGATCAGGATCGCCAGATGGAGGAAAACCACGAAGGACAGCCCCCGATTGACGATAAGGTCGATGAGGCGCAGCGCCTGGATCAGCCAGACCGCGAAGCTGAATATCAGGCATACCGACAGCATCACCAATAGGGTCTGCCGGAGCACGTAAAACGTAAGTCCCCTCATAACGATGGATTATAGAAGCGGGCGCCGGGGCGAGCCTAGTGCGGAATTCGGCTGAACCGGGCCTTGCGCAGCCGGACACGGCATGGAACTCTGCGGCCGATGCCACAGAATATGTCTTTCGAGCGTTTCGCGGCCGTGTTTCTCGCGTTGCTGGTGATCTCGGCGGTGCCGCTTTTCCTGACCGAATTGCCACCCCTTCTCGACTACCCCAACCATCTCGCGCGGATGTACCTGCTGCCGAGCCTTCCCTCGGCGCTGCTTGAACGGTCCTTTGTCGTGGCCTGGGCGCCGCTACCCAATCTTGGCATGGATGGGGTGGTTCCATTTCTCGCGCGGGTCATGCCATTGGTGTGGGCCGGCAAGGCGTTTATCCTTCTCACCTTCGCTCTTCTTGCCGGCGGAGCGTGCGCGCTTCATTACGTTTTGTTCCGTCGGTGGTCCTTGTGGCCCTGTTTGGCCTTTCTGTTGCTCTATACCCGGCTCCTGCTTTGGGGGTTTATGGGCTATCTGGCGGGATGCGGCTTGGCGCTGGCTTTTTTTGCAGCCTGGCTCGCCCTTCAGAATCGGCATTGGGCGCTTCGTGTTGCCGCCGGCCTTATCTTCGCGCTGATCGTCTACCTCGCGCATTTGCTCGCGTTCGGCATCTACGCGGTCATGGTCGGCTGTTACGAATTGGGGCAAGTTTGGCGTTTCCGACCGACGATAACCACCGCGATCCGCGCCCTTGCCGTCGGCGCCATCCCATTCCTCCCGCCCCTTGTCCTGATGTCGATGAACGCCTCGGAGGGGCGCATCGTCTATGCGAGTCCGTTGCGCAAGCTTGATCTCCTGTTCAGTGTCTTCGACAATTACAGTCGGCCGTTCGATGTCGTCTGCTTTGTCGGGATCGTGCTGGCGATCAGCTTCGCGTTTCAACGGCGCTGGGTGCGCGTGGCGCCCGAGATGGCGCTGCCTTTGATCGGCGTGACTGTCCTTTATATTTTCATGCCGACGCAGCTTTTTACGGCTGCGGGCGCCGATCGACGAATTCCGATGATGATGTTTTTGATGCTGATTGGCAGCAGTCAGTGGATGGCATCATCGCGCATCGAATGGCGTTTTATGGCAACCGCCGGCGCGATGTTTGCCGTGCGATTGGCTGTGATCGCGGTCGTATGGCAGAGCGCCGGCCGGTTCTACGCGGGGCTGATGCCGGCTTTCGACCAACTTCCCCCGGGGGGATGCTTGGCTGTCGCCTTTGGCAAGGACGGAATATCGGTGCAAAAGGCACCGCTGACGCATTTTCCGGCGTTGGCAGTGATGAAGCGGGACGATTTCGTCACGACTTTTTTTGCGTATCCGACACAGCAGCCGATCAGGCTTCAGCCTGAGGCGAAGAAATTCGCCGATTTATTGGCGCCTGACGAGTTGTGGTATGCCTTCGTCGACAACGAGTTGCAGCTAACATCCGAGAAAAGAGCGGCTCTCGAACGCTGCGGCTATGTCGCTTTCGCGGGGACGAAACCTTTCACGCTCAAGAACACCATGGGGCTCGAACCCGCTTTCGTGGCGCCGCGCTTCCAGCTCTATCGCGTTACCCCCGCGCTTTCCTGATGCCGTCGCTCGCACTTTTTGTTCCTTCTTGGTTCGATCTCGCCGGCTGGGTCGGCGTGATATTCGCCGTGTTCGCACTCATGGGGCTTGGGCGGCTGCTCAGTCTTGGGCGCGCGTCGCCTGAGTCGGCTCTCGTTGCCGGTTGGGGTGGGGCGGTTCTGGTACTGACACTGTGGGGCGTCGCCACTCCCATGACGTTACGGATCCCGGCGGTCGCGCTTGCGATAGCGGGCTTCACCGGACAGTTGGCACCGGGCTCGCGGTTGTCCGCTTCTCAGTGGCGGGCCGTCGGCCGCATCGTGGCGCTCGCGTTGCCGCTTCTCGTCGTGATGGTGAGCGCGCGACCGAGCTTGCCGGATACCTGGCTCAATCTCCTGCCCAACGCGGCCTATATATACGATCACGGCTTCTTTCCAGCCGATGCCCGGCCTGACGCACATTCATTCATCGCGGCCGCGCCCTACAACATGCAACTGGCGGCCTTTATGGCCGGATTGGTGACGCCGGGCTTCCCTCCCGCGGCTATGATCGATTTGAACCTCGTGTTCTTGCTGGCCGCGGGATTGTTGCTTGCCCGGCTGGCGTCCGGTTGCGATGAAAACCGTGCGCCGTCCTGGCGGTTCACCGCGCTGGGATTGCTATTGGCGACGTTGCTCAATCCCGGCTTTGATGTCCGCTATCACTTATCGGGATACAGCGAAACATCGGTCATGGTGACGGTCGCGTTCGCGGGCTTGTTTGCCGCGCGCGCCCTCGACCGCATCGTCGTTCGACGGAGCGCCGCGCTCGACTTGTGGCTGATGGCGCTGACGCTCGCGGCACTGGTCAACATAAAACAGGAAAGCATATCGCTCGTCGTCGGTATCCTCGTCGCCGCTGCGGCGGTGGCATTGGCGTCGCGTGAAACAGCGCGGCGGTCATTGCCGTCGCTCGTGCTCGCCGCCATTCCCGCGCTGCTTCTCTATCTCGTATGGCGATGGTACGTGCTCAGTCACTTCGCTTTGGGCGAACTCAAGCCGCTGCCCGTCGAACAATGGCATGTATTGGAATTGCCGCTGATCGTCTGGAACATGCTGCGCGCCGTTTTTCAGCATGTTCTTCTTTTCACCGTGCTGGCGGTTGTTGTTGGGGTCGCGTTGACACGCCTCTGCCGGCATGAGCTTGATCTCTCGACCCGCCTCGTCGCGATGCTGGCGGGGGTCGCCTTGGTCTATAACACCGCGCTGCTTTTCGCTTATGTTGCCCATTTCGAGGGTGAAATGGGCATCAGCGCCCATTCCTATTATCGCTACAACACGCATCTCGGGCTGTTGCTGGCGGCTTCGATTGTCCTGCTGGCGCGGGAACGCGATTGGCGTTTTGGCACCATGTGGCGACGCGTGATCCCCGCGATACTGATCCTCACCGTTTTGCTGGATCCCTTTCCGTTTCTGCGTCAAGTGCGTTTCGATCTTGAGATTCCCAATCTTCGAGCATGGCAGAGCGTACACGAGGCCGCCGCGAGAATTGCCGACGACGCTCACTTGGTGTTGATTCTGCCGGTCGATAACGGGACCGTGCCGCCGACGATCGAAGGCGTCTTGCGATATACGCCGCCGCGCCGGCCCAATGTGGCTCTCGCGATCGAGGGCGCGTTGCCGGCCGATTCCGTTCGCGCGGATTTCACTCATGCGCTCGCGTTCTGTACAGCCGACGGCGGTGGGGCGCTCTTGAGGCGCTCGCCGTCCGGCTGGGACATTGAAACGACCTGGTCCTATGCACCGGTGCCGCGCGGCGCGCGGTGGTCGCAGGTGCTGTCGCCACGCGCTTTATGTGTGGGGCGTTGACTCGGACGTTGCCGCGTTCTATCGCCCGGACAAAGGTCACCCCGAGGGTCACGCTCATGAAGATCAACTTTGCGGCGCCGCGCGTACCGCGCACGGGAACCGTGGTTTGCGCCGTATCCGAGGGCCGCAAGTTATCGCCGTCGGCGGAGCAACTGGACAAAGACAGCGGCGGGGCGATTCGACGTGCGATCGAGGCGAGCCGCTTCTCCGGTAAAAGCGACGAAACGCTGTCCGTGCTGGCGCCTGGGAAACTGGGGCTTGGGCGCGTTCTGCTTGTTGGCATCGGCAAGCCGCGTGGCGGCGATCACGTGGTCTGGCAGAACCGCGGCGGTGTTTTGCTCGCGGCCCTCAACGCCGCCGGCGAGCAAAAAGCCAGCGTGATGGTGGATTCCTTGAAGGATCGCGAGGCGACGACAGCGGCCGCCGATCTGGCGTTCGGCGCACGGTTGCGTTCCTACCGCTTCGATAAATATCGAACCAAGGAAAAGCCCGAGCAAAAGCCAACGCTGAAGGAACTGAACTTTCTCGTCGAAAATCCAAAAGCGGCGGAGCGCGAGTATGAACCGCTCGACAAGATCGCCGATGGCGTGTTCTTCACCCGCGACCTCGTTTCCGAACCCGCCAATGTGATCTATCCCGAGACGCTCGCGGCCGAGGCGCGCACGCTCGCGACGCTGGGCGTCGACGTCGAAATTCTCGACGAAAAGCAGATGAAGAAGCTCGGCATGGGTGCGCTGCTGGGTGTCGGCCAGGGCAGCAGCCGTCCGTCGCGTCTCGTCGTGATGCAGTGGAAGGGCAATCCCAAGGCCAAAGAGAAGGCGCCGCTCGCCTTCCTCGGCAAGGGCGTGACCTTCGATACCGGCGGCATCTCGATCAAAGGCGCGGCCGGGATGGAAGACATGAAATGGGACATGGGCGGGGCGGGTGTCGTCATCGGCCTGATGAAGGCGCTTGCCGGCCGCAAGGCCAAGGTCAATGTCGTCGGCATCGCCGGGTGCGTCGAGAACATGCCGGACGGCAACGCGCAGCGGCCGGGCGACATCGTGAAGTCGATGTCGGGCCAGACCGTGGAGGTGATCAACACCGATGCCGAGGGCCGTCTCGTGTTGTGCGATGCGCTGTGGTACTGCCAGGATCGGTTCAAGCCGCAATTCATGGTCAACCTGGCGACGCTCACCGGCGCGATCATCGTGGCGCTGGGCCATGAGCATGCCGGGCTCTTCGCCAATAATGACGAGCTCGCCGCCAACTTGACGGCGGCCGGCAAGGCGGTCGGCGAGAAGCTTTGGCGCATGCCGCTCGATGACGCCTATGACCGGATGATCGACAGCGATGCCGCCGACGTCAAAAACATCGGCGGACGCGACGCTGGTTCGATCACGGCGGCGCAGTTCCTGCAACGCTTCGTCAATGGTGTGCCGTGGGCGCATCTCGACATCGCCGGCACCACCTGGTCGAAGAAGGACGCGCCGACGGTGCCGAAGGGCGCCACCGCGTTTGGTGTGCGTCTGCTCGACCGTTTTGTCGCTGACCAATACGAGGGCAAATAGCCTGACTGAGATCGGCTTCTACCATCTGAAGACGACACCGCTCGAACGGGCGCTGCCCCGGCTTCTGGAGCGTGCCGCCAAAGATGGCCTGCGCATCGTGGTGCGTGCGGGGTCGGCCGAGCGGGTCGAGCATCTGAACCAGCTCCTCTGGACCTACGACGACAGCAGTTTCCTGCCGCATGGCAGCGTGCGTGACGGCAATGCATCGCGTCAGCCGATTTTCCTGACCGCCGCGGAGGGCAATCCCAATGCAGCGGGCATGCTTATCCTGGTCGACGGCGCACACGCGGCGTCACTCGACGGGTTCACGCGCATTTGCGACATGTTTGACGGAAACGACGAGACGGCGGTCGATGCGGCTCGGCAACGCTGGCGTGAGGCCAAGGCGGCCGGTCATGCGCTGACCTATTGGGAACAGACGGCGTCCGGTTGGGTAAAACGCGGCACGGACGGTTGAAGACCCCGGCGGCGCTCGCTATACCGTTGCCGCGAAAAGGAAAAGGATCATCCATGGCCGTTGAACGTACGCTCTCGATCATCAAGCCCGACGCGACCCGCCGGAACCTCACGGGGCAGATCAATGCCCGGTTCGAGGGCAAGGGCCTCAAGATCGTCGCGCAGAAGCGGGTTCAACTGACCCGCGCCCAAGCGGAAGGCTTCTATGCCGTCCACAAGGCGCGGCCGTTTTTCGGTGATCTGGTTGCCTTCATGATCTCGGGTCCGGTCGTGATCCAGGTTCTCGAGGGCGAAAATGCCGTTCTCGCCAACCGCGAAATCATGGGCGCGACCGACCCCAAAAAGGCGGATGCCGGCACCATCCGGAAGGATTTCGCGGAATCGATCGAAGCCAATTCGGTTCATGGCTCGGATTCGGCCGAAAATGCCGCGACCGAAATCGCCTTTTTCTTCGCCGGGATCGAAATCTGCCCATAACCGCTGTTCGCCTTTAAGGTATTGAACGGAGCGGTCAATTCGTCTTGCCCACAAAACAAGCAATCGGTGTCTTTAGGGGTTTTTAGGTTCTAGAGCCTAGAAATTCCCCATGATTTCCCGTCCGCCGAAACCGCAAGCGCGGCGGCGCGGTGCTCCGAGCATCGCGCCGCGCGGTTCGTCGCCTACGCAAAAACAGCTCGCCAAGGCGCAGGAAATCGCCGTGATCGGCAGTTGGGAACATGATTTCGCGACCCGCACGATCACGCTTTCGAGCGAGTTCCGGCGCATCTTCGGCTGGGGGGAAAACATGACATCGAGCCTGCGCAAGGTTCTCGACGCGGTTCACCCCGACGATCGCGATTCGGTTACCGCCTGGATGACGCCGCGTGAGATCACGCGCGGCCGGCCCAAGGAATGCGTCTTCCGCGTCCTCAAGCCGAATGGCCAGTTCGTCACGCTTTATGGCCGGCGCAAAGTGACGTTGGCCGCCAACGGCCGCACCGCGCGATCGATCGGCACGGTCCAGGACCTCACCGGCTTGATCAATCGCGAAGCCTCGGCGAACGAGGAAGCGCAGTTCTATCGCGGCATCTTTCAGAATTCGCTGCTCGGCCTGTTCCAGACCACGGCCGACGGTCATTACCTCATGGCCAATCCGGCGCTGGCGCGTATTTACGGTTACAACACGCCGTCGGAGTTACTGTCGGCGCTCACCAATATCGGCGGTCAGCTTTATGTCGATCCGTCGCGGCGCGATGCGTTCGTCGCGGAAATGCGCGACAAGGGAACCGTCGCCGGTTTCGAATCCCAGGTCTATCGCCGCGATGGCCGGGTGATCTGGATCTCCGAAAGCTGCCGCGAAGTCCGCACCCACGCCGGCAAGTTTCTCTATTACGAAGGCACGGTCGAGGAAATCACGGCGCGCAAACGCACCGAGGAAGAATTACGCGCGGCCAAGGAAGCGGCCGAGGCCGCGAACCGCGCCAAATCGGAATTTCTCGGCACGATGAGCCACGAACTCCGCACGCCGCTCAATGCGATCATCGGGTTTTCCGAGGTCATTCACGGCGAGATGCTCGGGCCGGTCGGCGTGACCGCCTACAAGAACTACGCCGGCGACGTGATCGACAGCGGCCGCCATCTGCTGACCGTGATCAACGATATCCTGGATTTTGCCAAAGCCGAATCCGGCCGGCTCGATCTGCGCGAGGACAAGGTCGCGCTGCCCTCGATGATCGAGGAAATGATGCGTTTCATGCAGCCGCGCGCCGATGCTCCCGGGCTGTTGTTGAGCATCGACGTCGCGCAATCGCCCGAAACCGTCTTTGCCGATGGCCCCCGCCTGCGTCAGGTTCTCTGGAACATTCTCGGCAACGCGATCAAGTTCACGCCGCATGGCGGCCGCGTCGATATCCGGTCGCATCGCGATGGTGACGGCAATATCCGCGTCGAGATTCGCGATAGTGGCATCGGCATGCGCGAGGCGGATATCGTGCGCGCGTTCGAACCGTTCCATCAGATCGACGGCAGCCACGCGCGTCACCACGAAGGGACGGGGCTCGGCCTCGCGATCTGCGATCGGCTGATGCGGCTCCACGGCGGGCGGGTCATTCTCGCGAGCGAGCTTGGCCGCGGCACGTCCGCGACGATCCTCATTCCGGCGGCTCGCGATCTCGACGTGATCGATTCGACGGCTTCGCTGGGCGATCGCCGTTCGGCCTGACCCTCAGGTCAGGAAGATCGCCATTCCGGCGAGAATGACGACAACGATAATGACGGCCCACCGCATCAGGCGGGTGAAGCCCAGCCAAGTCTCGCGGTGCCTGATAAATTCCTGATCGACGGTCATGGGTTAGGATCCCCTCGCATCCACTCTGGCGCTGGTATAGCGCGACGGTGAGTCTTGGCAAGCCTCGTCACCGGTGGGCGCGAGCGCCAAGGCAAGGCTGACCGCGTAGAAGGGCAGCCACCAGAGCTGATAATTGTGATGAGCGCCCGGTCCCGCGAGAATCGTCGCCAGGGTGAGCATGGCGCCGACACCGCTTCGCGTGGCCAGCGTGGCCGGCTTTCGCCACAGATAGATGCAGGCACCCGCATAGAGGGCGGCGACGGCGAGATGCGCGGTCGTGACAAGCTGAGGCGCCGCGAACAGCCACGCCGTGTTGTCGGCCGCTCGCGTGAGGTTGAAGATCACCGTGTTGGCGATCAGGTCATGCGGCGACCAGGCGAGGAACGGCAGGATCGGTAATAATCCGACGACGACGCCCAACGCGTATCGCCCGCGCTGGGCGGCAGGCAGCACGCAAGGCAGAAAGAGGATGCCCGGCACCGGCTTTGCCGCGATCGACAGGCCGACGCAGATCCCTGCGGCGAAGGCGCTTTTTCCCCGGAGCACGAAAGCGGCCAGCAAGGGCATGACGGCAGCGAGATCGGTGGCGCCCTTGGCGAAGATCTGTTCCGCGACGAGCGGCAGCATGAGGAAGAGAAACGGCGCCAAGAGCGAACGCCCCAGCTGTTTCATCAGCCAGAGACAGGTCAGGAAAAGGACGAGGTTGGTCAGCAGCACGCCACGCTGACCCAGCGGCGCACCCAGCGGCAGGTAGGTCGCGATCATCATCGGCAGGTATTTATAGCCGGTGAAGCCGGCGCTTTCGGGGCCGCCGTCGATCGCCATCGCGTAAGGATTGCCGCCGTGCAGCAGGGCGTGGCCCGCGGCCAGCGTGGTGGTCGCGATGTCGATGAGATGCGGACTGACGATCCTGAGGCTCAGATAGGACAGGTCGAGGGCGAGGAAGAACCAGAACGCCACCACGATCGTCCGGGCCAGCCACGGCGGCAAGGGAGCGGGCGCTCGGCGCGTCTGTGCGATCACCAGCAAGATCGCCAGCACGAAGCACAGCATCACGGCGGCCTTCGGCAGGCCGCCGCCCCAGTTGAACGTCTGGATCAATCCGACGCCGATCCAGAACGCGGCAACCGCGCCGATCTTGGCAGAATCCTGCATGGCGCCGCTAATCCGCCGGATTGAGGACGATGCCGGCCGGTGCGGCGGCGCCGTCGATCCGCGCGCGCTCGTCCGCGACGGTAACCCGGCCTTCGCCGATCAGGCGCAGCGCGAGCGGATAGGCGCGGTGTTCGGCGATCAGCACGCGCGCGGCCAGCGTGTCGGCGTCGTCGCCCGCCAGGACCGGCACCGCGGCCTGGACGATGATCGGCCCGCTATCCATTTCCGCCCACACGTAGTGGACGGTGCAGCCGGCGAAGCGGACGCCGGCGGCCAGCGCCCGTTCGTGGGTGTCGAGGCCGGGAAAGGCGGGGAGAAGCGAGGGATGAATGTTGATGAGTCGGTCGCGCCAATGCGTGACGAACCCCGGCGTGAGCAGCCGCATGAAGCCGGCGAGACAAACCAGTTCGATTCCCGATTTTTCGAGCGCCGCGATCAGCGCTCCATCGAACGCCTCGCGCGACGGATAGGATTTGTGCGGGACGACGCGCGTCGCGATGTTGGCCTTGGCCGCATGCGCCAATCCGCCGGCATCCTCGCGGTTGGCAATGACCAGCGCGATCTCGGCGGGAAAACCCGGGGTCGAACAGGCCGCGATCAGCGCTTCGAGGTTCGAGCCGCGCCCCGAGATGAGAACCGCGACCTTCAGCCGGGCCACACGCTCTCCATGTTCAGGACGATGGTGCCGTCATTGCCGGCCGGGCGCTTGACGATGCGGCCGATGACATGGACGCGCTCGCCCGCGCCGGTCAGCGCCGTCGTCACCGACGAAACTTTGTCCGCCGCCACCACCGCGATCATGCCGATGCCGCAATTGAAGGTGCGCGCCATTTCCGGCCGCGCGATCTTCGCCGTTTCGGCGAGCCAGCGGAACACCGGCGGCAGAGGCCAGGCTTTCGCGTCGAGTTCGGCGCTGAGCGTATCGGGCAGCACGCGCGGAATATTGTCCAAGAGCCCGCCACCGGTGATGTGCGCGAAGGCATGGACTCCGCCCGATTTCAACGCCGCGCGGCACGCATTCACGTAAAGCCGCGTCGGTGTCAGCAATGCTTCGGCGAGCGACTTTTCCGGCGCGAAGGGCGCGGGCGCGGCGTAATCGAGCTTCGCCAGTTCGACGACGCGCCGGACCAGCGAGAAGCCGTTGGAATGAAGCCCGCTCGATTCCATGCCGAGCACGACATCGCCCTCGGCGACGCTTTTCCCGTCGAGCGCCTGGCCGCGTTCGACCGCGCCGACCGCGAAGCCGGCGAGATCGTAATCGCCCGACGAATACATGCCCGGCATTTCGGCGGTTTCGCCGCCGACCAACGCGCAGCCGACTTCTTTGCAGGCGGCGGCGATGCCGGCGATGATGATGCGCGCCTTCTCGACCTCGAGCTTGCCGGTCGCGAAATAATCGAGAAAGAACAGCGGCTCGGCGCCTTGCACGACGAGATCGTTGACGCACATCGCGACGAGGTCCTGGCCGATCGTCGCATGGCGATTGGCGGTGATCGCGATCTTCAATTTCGTGCCGACGCCGTCGGTGGTCGACAGCAGGATCGGATCGCGGAATCCCGCGGCCTTCAAGTCGAACAAGGCCGCGAACCCGCCGAGGCCGGCGTCGCATCCCGCGCGCGCCGTCGCCTTGGCCAGCGGCTTGATCGCATCGACCAGGGCCTCGCCGGCGTCGATATCGACGCCCGCTTTCGCGTAACTCTCCCCCGTCCCCTGTTTGGCACTCATGATGCCGCCCGCGCGGCGCAGCCGAGCAGAATTCCGGTCAGCGCCTCGGGCAGGTCGAGCATCACGTTATGCCCGCACGGTACTTCGAAATATTGCCACTTCGGATCGGCCTTCGCCCGTTCGGCGAAGGCGGCGAAGGTCGGGCGTCCCTGGCGCGCGGCGCGGATATAGGCCAAATGCGGAATGCGCTCCCATGCGCCGGTAACCGACGATTTCTGCTCCATCGTGCCGAGCGGCTGATCGACCGCGCGACGGTCGAGCCTTGCCACGTCGGCCGGATCGACCACGCCGAACTCGGCGGCCGATATCCGTTTGATCCGCCAGCCGTCGCCCGCGTTGGCGTGCTGGGCCTGCGCGAATTCGGGCGGCAGCAGATCCGACAGCGACTTGCCCGGCGAAGGCACGAACGCGTCGAGATAGACCAGCGAGCCGATCTTCGTGTGCGCCTTGTCGGCGGCGCCGCCCACGACCATCCCGCCATAGGAATGGCCGCACAGCACGACGTTCTCGAGTTCATTATGCTCGATCACGCCCAGCACGTCGCTGACGTGCGTATCGAGATTGATTGCGGGTCCCGACAGATGCGCGCGCTCGCCCAGCCCGGTCAGCGACGGCGTATAGACCGCATGCCCGGCATGACGCAGTGCGTTGGCGACGCGCTCCCACACCCAGCTTCCCTGCCAGGCGCCGTGAACCAGAACGAACGGCGGCTTGCTCGTCATTTCACCGTCATCTTCATCAGCTTCTCGGCATTGTTCCGCGTGATCGAGTTATAGGTCTTCTTCTCGAAATCGCGCGCCTCGATCGCGTCGGTATGGAGCTTGATCGGGCCGAACGGCGCGTCCGACGCGAAGACCAGATGATCCTCGCCGAAGAATTTGAGCGCGCAGTCGAGGCCCAGCGAATTGCCGAACAGCGCGGTGTCGGCATAGAACAGGTTGAAATATTCCATGAAGGGACGTTTCAGGGATTTCAGCACGCCGCTGTAATCCTCTTCCTTGGTGCGCCCGCCGAGGCTCGCGAGCCCGTTCTGAATCCGCTTGTCATAGAACGGGATCATCCCGCCGCCGTGATGGGTGATGATCTTGATGTCGGGGTAACGATCGAAGAGCCCGGTCAAGACAAGGCGCGTCATCGCGACCGACGTCTCATAGGGCCAGCCGAAGCACCACCACATCTCATAGCGCGAGAATTTCTCGGTCGTGTAATCGGGGAAGTCGGCGGTGCGGGTCGGATGCAGCCAGATCGGCAGATCGTGCTCGGCGGCAAGCGCGAAGAGCGGCTCGTATTTCTTGGCGTCGATCGGCTCGCCATTGACGTTGGTGAACAACTGGATGCCCTTGGCGCCCAAATCCTTCAGCGCGCGGATGCCCTCGGCGACCGAGGGATCGACTTCGTGCATCGGCAAGGCGGCGACGAAGCCCGGAAAGCGCTCGGGATATTTGCGGCACAATTCGGCCATGCCGTCATTGGCGACTTTCGCGAGGTCGATCGCCTGTTTCGGTGTGGTGAAGGCCTCGATCGGCGGATTGGGCAGAGAGATGATCTGCCGGTAATCGGCGATCTCGTCCATCGAGCGGAAACGCGAGTCGAGATCGTGGACGTTTTTGACCGTCTTCATCCGCTGGGCGATGCCGAGGCCCGAGCCCAATTGGTCGAGCGCGGCGGCAACGGCCGGCGGCAGAATGTGGGTGTAAATGTCGACGAACATGGGACGTCTCCTCGCGGGGCGGCAGAGAGCAGGAGTTTAGAGGGATTGGGGGGCAATCGGAAGCGGGGGCTTTGGAAAGTCAGATGAAGGTGGTGGTCTAATCGAAAGATAAAGCGCTGCTCCTGAATGGCTATTAAATTGACGCCCATGTCTGACGTTCAATGCTGAGTGGAGTATTGGTCGCATGGATAATCATCTCATCGCCTTTCTCGATATTTTGGGCTTCACCAGCCTTATTCGCGGCGAAGATGCTGAAGCAGAAAAGGCGATTATTAAACTACTGACGTCGCTCGCCGCCGAGCGCGGCAATTTTAAGCAAGAGCGAATGCCGAGCACCGAAAACACCACTTCGGTATCGGTGCGGCCGGCAATTTCGACCTTCTCCGATCATATCGTGTACTCGTATCCTCTTTCAGTCGTGATGGAAGGAATACCCTTTTGGACTTTTCAGGCGCTCGCAAATTCGGCGGCGGCGATTGCTTATGACGCGATGCAGTTAGGTTGCCTTATTCGCGGAGCGATAACCGTTGGTCCGCTCTACCATGACGAAGGAGTTGTATTTGGGCGAGCTATGATCGACGCGTATGAAATGGAATCGCGTGTCGCTTTAAACCCGAGAATTGTCCTTTCCGAGGCAGCGGCTGGGCTCATGAATGCGAATGCTGCGAGTGGTGGTGAAACCTTCCTGCTCTTTCGTGATGACGATGGCCTTTGCTGTTTGGATTTTATGAGTGAGGCCTTTGATCAACTGCAAAGGAGTTCTACGTCCGCCAATCGGTTAGGCCGCAGCAAGAACTGGATCGCGATGGTAAGGCTGCACTGCGACATGCAAATCGAGCGTCTGACTGCTGCTAATAATATGTCTGGAGCCCGACATTGGCGGTGGTTCCGCAATCGCTTTGACAAGACAATCGCGCGTCGTCATCCATTTGTAACAGGTGAACCAAACCTTCTAAACTAATACGGTCAAGGTGCCGACAACGAGTCCTGTCATTGTATGTGTGATATTGCCGGCCACTTCGGCTGGACGCTTCTTGTTTTGGGGCAGTTGTACATAAGCCTAATATTGCGACTGGGAGTGGTTGGAGGGAGGGGAGTCAATGCGCGTCATAATACGATTCTCACTTAACCGAGACCCTGGAAGTGCGTTGAGGAACAGCCCCAAGGCTTTATTGGAAGCACAGGGGATTCATTGGACTGGTAGAAGTACCGCGACATATGAAGGAAACGTGCCGGAAGCCGATATTCGGACGGCTTTATCCAGATTCTGGCGAACCGTCAGTACACATCCAGCACCTACAACATTAGATCATTTTTGGATGTATACCGACCGGCGCCCAGCACCAATCTTGGACGAAGACGTTTAAATTTCAAACTTAGGCAGTACCTACGGTTACGGCACAGAGCATTTAGTTGAGAGTTCGGGGGACACAAACATAATTATGCTGCCGACTTCTTTGACGTGATTTCGGCTTTTCGCGCGTGAGCGGCCAACCTGAGTTAGGGCTTATGTCCCTCGAATTCGCGCATCGGCACAGCGAATTTTCTCCCTATGACGGACTTCGGCCTATTCCTGATCTCAATGAGCGTGTTGATCTTCGCCAGCGTGAATATGGGCGTCGTGATGTCGGTCAGATCGCCGACCTTGAGAAGGATCGGATCGCGCGATCCGGGTCGAACCGCAATACGGAATTCTTTCTGGAAGGCGAATTCCTGCGGCTTGCGAAACGGGCCGGTCTCGCCCGAATGCTTTTCGTAATCGAGATACTCGACCGGACCGCACTTCCAACCAAAGCCGGCCGCGACGGCAGCTTTACGCGTCCGGTCGATAAAGGCCTGAGTGTTCAAGACCATGATGAAGGAATCGCCGAAGGCAAAATTACGTTCATCGATAAGCGTTGAGGGAAAAGGATAAGTCAGCGCAAACATGCAGAAGATGTTCCATGCGTGATCGCCACCGAAAGAAATCAATACCGGACCCACGAATTGCGGCGGCA
This sequence comes from uncultured Rhodospirillales bacterium, assembly GCA_903828515.1. GTDB lineage: Bacteria > Pseudomonadota > Alphaproteobacteria > ATCC43930 > CGMCC-115725 > CAIKMD01. The sequence continues at coordinate 995,505 of CAIKMD010000007.1, forward strand.
AGATTTCAAGCGGCGGACCATCTTTCTGCGAAAACGTCATCCGCTTGATGTCCCATGGCTGGATAATGCGATCCGACCCCTCAAAGCGATCAGCGCGAACGGCGTCTGATGCTAATCCGCGCTCCGCGAAATAGCGCTGTGAATTCATATAGAGGAGACCTGTTTCGCGAAACGCCTGCAAATGTTCGCGCTGCCCGAATTTGAGCAAGATGCTCCAGCCCTCATAAACCGGCGTGCCGCCCAACTTCTTCGTTTTGCGAGCGGTATCCTTTGTGGGCACGTTCTTTTTGGCGACAGGTCGCGATCGCGATTTCATGATCCATGATCGACAGTTTACGGAAATAATTATCGCATTGTCTTGCGGTCACTGAAGTGAAATAGCGCATCGCATCGAGTCACGACTCGAACGCAGCTTCGGGCGCCACTGGTACCCAACCAGCACCACCGCGCCGGCGATCTGGCCGACCCTTTGTGGGGGCTTCTGGATATGATTCCCGAAGGGCGCGGCGATTCCCCCCAAGTCAATTACGAATAGCATTGTCGCCCAGCGGCGGGGCCGTTGATGCGCCGATCTTGGGGACGAATTGGGCGGTTTGACCACCCAATCGCCCGCGTTGCGTTCGTGCCAAAAACCCGATGGCGCGATAGTATTTCGCCCATCGAGGCCTGAACAAGAGCACGACAATACAAAGGGGGAAGCGATGGCCGCCACAGTACGGACGATCAACGTCAACGATCTCATCGACAGCCGGCCCCTGAGCCGCTTCCAGATCGCGACCTTCGTGCTCTGCGTTCTGATCGGCGCCGTCGACGGCTTCGATTCGCAATCCATCGCTTTCGTCGCGCCGGTCTTGGCGACCGATCTGGGTCTCGATATCCGCGACTTCGGCGCGATCTTCGCGGCCGGCAATATCGGCGCCCTGATCGGCGCCCTGACGCTTCCGGTGATCGCCGATCGGATCGGCCGGCGCTGGATCATCATCGTCTCGGTGGTGATGTTCGCGCTCTGCACCCTCGCCAACGCCTTCACGCACACGTTCGACGGTTTGCTGATCGTCCGCTTCCTCTGCGGTCTCGGCATTGGCGCGGCCTTGCCGAGCGTCATCGCCTTGTCGACGGAGTACGCGCCCCGCGCGCGGCGCTCGCTGCTGGTGACGATCGTCACCAGCGGATTTCCGGCCGGCGCGATGATCGCCGGGGCCGCCACGGCGCAATTGATGCCACGCTTCGGCTGGGAATCGGTGTTCTATTTCGGTGCCGCCGCGCCGCTGGTGCTCGCGGTGTTTCTCGTCTTCTATCTTCCGGAATCGATTCGCTTCCTGGTTGGCACCGACACGGCGCCGAAGGAAATCGCCTCACAACTGCGGCGCATCGCTCCCGGCCTCGCGGTGAGCGACACCGACCAGTTCTTTCTGCCGGAAGCGAAGTTCAAGGGCCTGCCGGTGAAGCACCTCTTCACCGAAGGCCGGGCCGGGATGACGCTGCTCATCTGGTTCGTCTATTTCATGAATCTTTTCCTGCTGTTCTTTCTCTACAACTGGATGCCGCCGGTGCTTCAGATGGCGGGGATGCCGTTGACGCAGGCGTTGATCACCACGGTCCTGTTCAATCTCGGCGGGGTGGTCGGCGGCATTACGCTCGGCCAGATTGCCGACAAGATCGGAACCTTTCCGGTTCTTTTGACCGCTTACGCGGCGGGCGCCGTCCTGTTGGGCTCGGTCGGCTTTCTTGGTGGTGTCGTTCCAGCGATCATGGCGGCGGTGCTGCTCGCCGGGTTCTGTTGCATCGGCGCGCAGACCACGGCGAATCCGTTGACCGCCAGCCTCTATCCGACCTTGATGCGCGGCACCGGTCTCGGCTGGGCCTTCGGCGTCGCCCGGTTCGGCACGATTTTCGGCCCGATCGTCGGCGGCGTGTTCATGACGCTCGGCTGGGGCTTGCGCGAAATCTTCCTCGCCGCGGTCGTACCGCCGATCTGCGCCGGGCTGGCGATCCTGATCCTGAAGCGGACGGTCGCCGCGACCGACGCGTCGTCACGCACGCCGAGCCCGGTCGCCTCGGTGCCCGCTTCGGCGCGGAGCGCCGAGCCGGCGCCCGCCCATCCCTTGCCGGGCGGCGCGATCCGGGGCCTCGAAGCGGTGATCTTCGGGGTCGACGACGTCGCGACCTGCACGGCGTTTCACAGCGATATCGGCCTGGAAAAACGCGACAGCGGCCGCACCGGGGCGAGCTTCGCGGTTCCCGGCGAAGGCTCGATGATTCATTTGCGCGAAGCGACGGATACGACACTCGCTCCGGCGATCCGGCCCGGCGAGCCCTTACGCGAGATCGTCTGGGCGGTGTCCGATCGCGATGCGCTGGGCGTCATCGCCGATGAACTGGCGCGCGATCGTCACGTCAGCGAACTGGCCGACGGACGCATCCGCGTGCTCGGACCCGACGGTATGCCGATCTCGTTCCAGGTCACCCAGGCCAGGCATCCGGTTCAACCGCTGCTGACCCCCGCGTCATCGCGTCTCAACACACGCATCCGCGGCTATGACCGGCCGGTGCCGTCGCATCTCGGTCACCTCGGGCTTTTCGCCAGCGATATCGAGGCGACCGCGCAGTTTTATCAGCGCCTGGGATTCCGGATTTCGGATCGCATTACCGAATTCGGCCTGTTTCTGCGCGGCACCGGCAGCATCGATCATCACAATCTTTTCGTCATCAAGCGGGAAACGCCCGGCCTCAATCATCTCAATCTGCGGCTTGCCGATGTCGACGAGCTGGGAACCGGCATGTCGTTCCTGGAGCGTCGCGGATGGCGACCGGTCTGGGGCATCGGGCGCCATCTCTTCGGTTCGCACATGTTCGGATTCTTCGACAATCCCGCCGGCTCCTACCTCGAGTTCACCTGCGACGAGGACTACATCCTCGACGATAATCAGTGGCAGCCCACGGAACTCGATCCGCGCACGACGCCGATCACCATGTGGGGCGCGATGCTGCCCGAGGAAGTGTTCAAAGGCGAGAAACCGCCGCTCAGGAAATAGCGCCTCGTCAGGGCCGGAACAGGAACGCGACGTTAACGAGGTGGCGCTCCACCGTTTGCAGATGGGCGCGCATGAAATTCTCGGCCGCAACCGGATCGCGGCGTTTGATGGAATCGACGAAGGCGCGATGTTGCGTGTCGTATTCCTTGCGCAGCTCGGCGGTCAGGAAATCGCCCTTGAGATGTCCCCACAACACGCGATGGCGGACCGCGTTCATCGATTCGAACAGATCGATCAACAGCGTGTTGTGCGAGGCCTCGGCGACGGCGCGGTGCAAATCCGCGTCGAAGGTTTGAAAAAGTTGCGGATCCGGTGCGGCGACCGCGCGCTCGAGGCAGCGCCCCAGCCGTACCAGATCGTCGGCGGTCGCATAGGTCGCGGCCAGGCGCGCCAATTGGGGTTCGAGGGCGATGCGCGCTTCCATCAATTCGCGCGGGTTCGCCCCGTCGACCGGAGGGCGAGCCGGCGTTGCCGTGCCGTCGAGCGGCCGCGATCCGAGGAACGTGCCGCGCCCGACATGCCGCCAGATCAGTCCTTCGGCCTCGAGCTGGCGCATGCCGGTGCGAAGTTGCGTCCGGGTCAGGCCCAGCGTCTGCGCGAGCTCGCGTTCCGAGGGCAGGCGGTCCTGCGGGCGGAATTCCTGTGACTCGAGAAAATGGCGAATGACGGCCAGAGTATTCCGGCGTGGCATGTTTGCCTTCGCTGCGATTTCGCTCCCGTGGTTCACTTTATAACCCAATGCTGGCCCAATCTCGAAAGCCATTTGACTTGGTTGCTGTCGTACCGTGATTGTGCGGCAGAAACGACGCCGCCGAAAGTGGCTTCGCGGGAGGTGAGCAAATGGCAAGTTATCGGAAGAACGAAGCGCGCGCGTGGGCCTGGCAGCATCTGAAGGGCTGCGCCAACGTCATCATCCCGTCTTACACGGCGGACCTCAAAGGTCTCAACGAGCTCGGCATCCGGCACGACGTGCGCCAATGCCTGGAGCACGGTTTTACCGGGACGCTGCTGGTTTCGGAGACCGCCGTCACGCTCGGGGAATACGCTCAGTTCTTCGAATGGTCGAACGATGAGTCGAAGGGTCGGCTCAAGCTGATCCTGCATGCCGCCTTCAACACCCTCGAAGAGAACATCGAGGCGGCGAAGATCGCCGAGGCGAATGGTTGCGAGCTGGTGCTGTTGTCCTATCCGGCGAATTTCTATCCCGAGACGCTGAACGACATCTACGACTACACCAAGGCGTTCTGCGACGCGACGAACCTCGCGGTCCTGCTCTTCCCGGTGCCGCTCTGGGGTTTCGACCGGCTGCATCCGTCGGATATTCCCGCGCCGATCATCCGCAAACTGCTCGACAATTGTCCGAACATCGTCTCGATCAAGGCCGAAGGCGGCATGCCGTCGATCATGGGCTTCGTCGAATGCCATCGCCTGTTCGGCAAGGAAGTCATCGTCGAGACGCCGCTGTTCGGCGACCTCGTGCCCCTGGCGCAACTCGTGCCGATCCAGTTCACCGGCACGTCGAACACGCATTACTTCGGATCCGTCGTGCCGAAGGTGATGGAGCTGCTGCAGCAGAAGAAATTCGACGAGGCCACGGAAATCTACTGGAAGATGCAGCCGGCGCGCCAAGCCAACGGCGCGGTGAATGCGTCGTCGGCCGGCGGCCATTTCCTCAATCGCATGGTGTGGGGCTATGAGGGCTGGCTTCAGGGCTATAACGGCGGCCCGCTGCGCCAACCCACGATGAAGATCCATGGCGGGCAGATGGCGATGCTGCGCAACGGCCTGGTACGCGCCGGGCTGAAGCCGACCGAATCGCCGGACAAGGACTTCTTCGTCGGCCGCCATCCGGTCGAGACCGTCGGTACGCGCAAGCGCGCGGCCGCGGAATAACCGGTCGGGGCAAGGGGCAACGGATGAGCGATCTCGTGACGCGCACAGGCCTCGTTGCCGCGCTTTTCGCCGTACTGTTTTTCGTCGCGCCGCCGCATCCGGCGCAGGCCGACGATGTCCCGACACTCATCCTCGCGACCGCGTTGCCGCCCGGTAATCCGTTGGCGGATCAGGTGTTGCATCCGTGGGCCGAGCGGGTGAACGCGGCCGGGCAGGGGAAGCTCCGGATCGACCTGCGCGACGGCATGGCAATCGCGAATCTCAATAATTCCTATGACCGCGTGGTCGCCGATGTCGTCCAGGTCTCGTGGCTGACCCACGGCAATTTCGCCGGCAAGTTTCAGCGCACGAATGTCGGCGGCCTGCCCTTCGCCGCAGATCATTCGGAAGCGGCGTCGGTTGCCTTGTGGCGGCTCTATCGCGACGGCGTTCTCGACGCCGAATACGACGAGGTGCGGCCGATCATGCTCGCCGTGCTCTCGCAGGCCGGGTTTCATTTTCGCACCGCGCCTGCATCGCTTGCCAACCTCAAAGGGTTGAAGGTCATTCCGCCGTCGAAGGAGACCGGCGATCTCGCTCAACGACTCGGCCTCGCGCCGATCGTGCTCGCCGTGTCGCAGTCCTATGAGGCACTTCAGCGCAACACCGTCGATGGCGTCATGCTCGGCTGGACGGCGGTCCTGTCGTTCAAGCTGCAGGAGGTGACGACCTATCACGTCGAGGCATCGCTCGGGACGTCGACCGGCATGCTGTTCATCTCGAAGAAAAGTTATGCGGCGCTGCCGGCCTCGGCGAAGGAAATCCTCGACAAGTTCTCGGGCGAAGGCGAAAGCCGCGATCTCGGCAAGTTCTGGGATCGGCTCCAGGTCTTCGGCGACAAGACCGTCACAGCCCTGCCGAATCAAACGGTGATCACCGCGCCGCCCGAACAGGTCGCGCAATGGCGAACGCAGGCCGAGCCGGTCACCGCCGATTGGGCGAAACGCACGCCGGACGGCGAGAAAGTGCTGCAAACGTTTCGTACCGAACTGGCGAAGGTCAACGCCGGTCAATAACGAGCAAGGGGGAAACATGTCGATCGCGAATCCGGGAATGTCGGGGGATCGGGCTCAATCGGTGATCGCCGCGGCGCGCATCATCATGGGCTTGTGCTTAATGTATTTCGGCATCAGCAAGTTCTGGTTCGTCGATGGAACCATTGCCTTCGTCGCCACCAAGCTGCCGATGGCGGCCTTTGTGTTCTGGCTGTCGGTGGTGATCGAGACCGGCGGCGGCTTGCTGATGGTGCTGGGCGTGAAGACGCGATGGGTCGCCGCGTGGTTCGCGTTTTATCTCTGCTTCACCGCCGTGGTATTTCACACCAACTTCGCGAACCGCGGGATCATGGATCATTTCTTCGAGAACATCGCTCTGGCGGGCGGCTTTCTTTACATGATGGCCGTCGGTCCCGGCGCCGCGGCGCTCGACAATCGCAGCCGCGACTGATCAACCATCGTCGAGGAGGGGCAAGATGCCGATCGTCGGTCTCGAGGCAGTACGCTACGGCGTCGATGATGTCGAACTCGCGGCTCGTTTCTTTTCCGATTTCGGGCTGGAAACGCGCGAGCGCGGCGAAGCCGGCGCCGTTCTCACGGTCGCCGGGGAAGGCACGCGGGTCGAGTTGCGCAAAATGACCGACACCAGCCTCCCGGAAGCCGTCGAGGCGGGCCCGACGTTGCGCGAGATCGTCTGGGCGGTATCCGACAAACACGCGTTGCAGCAGGTCGCTGCCGAAGTGACCCGCGATCGCAAGGTCACGGAGGATGCGGAGGGGCGGCTACATCTGATCGGTCCGGGCGGCTTCGGCCTCGCCTTCGAGGTCACCAAAGCCACGCGTGAAACCGCGCCGGTCGACCGGTCGGCGCATCCCGCCAACGAACGGGCGCGCGGGTACGAACGCGCCGTGCCCGATCATCTGGGGCATCTCGGGGTCGGCACGGCGAACATCGAAGAGATGGTCGATTTCTACAAACGGCTGGGCTTCACCGTATCCGATATGATTCGCGGTGCCGGCGTGTTCATCCGCGCGCCGGGCTCCATCAATCATCACAATCTTTTCGTCTCGCGGCGCGGCGCCTCCAGCATGCAGCATCTGTCGCTGCGGGTCGCCGACATCGACGAACTCGGCCTCGGCATGACCCAGTTGATGATGAAAGGCTGGAAACACCTCTGGGGTCCCGGCCGGCATCGTCCGGGCTCGGATCTGTTTGTCTTTTTCCGCAATCCGGCCGGCGCCACGATCGAATATCATTGCGACGAGGACTTCATCGTCGACCCGACCACGTGGACGCCGCGCGAGTTCGAGCCGCAGGCGCTATCGCATTGGGGCGGGCCGCCGCCGCAGGAAATGACCCGCGGTTCGGCGCTGGCCCAGAAGCCGACCTAATCTGCTTTGACGGAGAGTTCCATCGGCAGTTCGGTGGCAAGACCGCGGGCGAGCGCGTCGCGATAAGCGAGTTCCGCGACCGCGAGATCCTGTAGCGAGGCGCCGACCGAGCGGAACATCGGCTGCTTCGACGCGCGCAGGCGCTCATCGGCCTTGCCGGCCATGAGATCGTTGAGCGAGACGAATTTCTCCGCGAAGCGAAGCCCCGCCGCGTGGGCGGCGCGGAAACAGCCGGTTTCCTCCATTACTTCTTCCGGCATGTCCGCGACGATCAGGTCCGAGCGCTCGATCGCCGCCGCGTCGATCTCGATATGCTCGGGCAGCGTCGCGCCGATCGAGGCGACGAGCATACCGGGGCGAAGCCAGGCACCTTCGAACACGGCCTTGCCGTCGAGCGTGCGCGAGGCGCCCACGACAATGCTCGATCCATCGACGGCCGCGGCGGCCGATGCGACAGCCCGACAGGGAAAGCCGAGTTCCTGCGTGAAGCGCTGCGCGAAGGCCTCGCGATGCTCGGGATTGGGGCTGTAGACGCGCAGTTCTTTGATGGGACGGATGGCGGCCAGCGCGCGCGCATGCGAATGTGCTTCGCTGCCGCTGCCGAGCATGGCGGCAACGGCGGGTCCTGCCGGCGCCATGCGGTCGATCGCGACGGCAGTCGTCGCCGCCGTCCGCAACGCCGTGATGCTGCGTCCATCGACGAAAGCGAGAAGCTCACCGCTCTCCTGATCGAAGAGTGTGATGACATAGCGGACGGTCTTGCTGCGCGGAAAGCAGAACTGTTTGGTGCCCATCACCGTGCCGCCGGGCAGTACGCCGGTCAGGGTCCGCATCCAGATGCCCTTGCCGCGCGCCAGCGTGCGCGGCGGTCCGGCGAAAGGCGGATGCGGCGTGGCATAGACCTCGCGCAACCTGGCAATCATCGCCGGCCAGTGCAGCACTTCCTTGACCGCTTGTTCCGAGACGAATACCGGACGCGCCATGCCCATCCTCACGATTTCAGTGCGTCGCGATCATCGAGACTCATGGCGAAAGGGTCAAGGCAAGCCGTTGCGCAATTGGGTCACGCCGCGAACCAATTCGCACGTTCGGTCTTACGGGCGAATATTCGCCGCACCCTCCACACCCCACAGCTCGGCGCGCCAGCAAAACGCGATGAGGGATGTCAGGCCGCTGCCGACCACGCAATAGAGGGTGACTGTCGAGAGGTAACCGATTCGTTCGATGAGGGCGCCGGCCAGCAACAGGCCGAGCGGCAATCCGTAAACTGCCAGCATGCGCACGCCCATGACGCGGCCGCGGAACCGGTCGTCCGATGTGCGCAACAGGATCACCGACATCGGCACCATGCCGAGGCTTTGGGCGAAACCCGCCAGTATCAGCACCGGCATTCCGGTTCCCGCATTGGGGAGCAGCGCGAAGACGAACAGCATCGCGTACCACGCGGTGATCGACGTCAGCATGACGCGGCCCGGTCGGATGGAACGTCCGCCGATGCTGAGAGCGATGGAACCGACGAGACTCCCGAAGGCAAAGCTCGCGATCAGCAGGCCGAGCCCTTGCTGGTCGATGTGATAAATCTGGCTCGCGACATAGGGCATCAGGCCTTGGGTGACGGGAAACGCGGAAAAATTGACGAGCAGCGCGAGGACCATTGTCGATACGGCGGCGGGGGTCGTCCACACATAGACAAAACCCTCGCTGAGATCGCGCCATGGCGAAAAGCGCCCAGGCGTATCGCGCTTCGATCCGCGATAAGCGCCGAGCGTCAGGCAGAAACTGAGCGCGTAGAACGTCGCGATGACCAGATAGGCGTGTCCCATACCGAAGGCGGCGAAGAGCCCGGCACCGACCAGCGAGCCGGCGACCCGCGCGCTGTCCATCGTCGTGCGCATAACGCCGGCGGCGCTGATCAGTACGGTGGGTGGCATCGAGGCGCCGACCAAAGCGTTGCGCATCACGAGATCGGAGGGCCGCACCAGACCCATGCAGCCTCCGATGACCAGGACGTAGACGGGGGTGAGCACGCCGGTCAAAGCCAGCGTCATGATCGTCGTCGCGCACGCGCCATAGAAGGCGCGCATGATGCAGAGCAGATTGCGGTGACCGATCCGGTCGCCGATGACGCCGAAGAGCGGCGACAGCAAGGTGCCCGCGTATTGGAGCGAGCCAAAGAGCGTCAGCAGCAGGACCGAGCCGGTCTCGACGATGATGTACCAGCCGAGGATGATCCCCTCCATCTCGCTCGCCCACGAGGTGAGGAGATCGGCCGGCCATTGAAACCGGAAACTGGTGACGCCGAAGGCGCCCAGGGCATAGGGCAGGCGGTAGGTGACGCGGGGCAGATCGTGCCCCGCGCTCTCGCCGTCTTGCTGTAAATCGTCCACCCGGCGACCGCTCCCACCCGCAACGCATTTTGGGCGTATCGTAACGGATCGGACGGGATGAGCGAATCGACTTCGACCGTATCGGCGCGCCGCGTCCGCTTGGCGGACGGGCCGGGCTAGATTTCCCGTCCGATCGCGCGATCGACCGAAGCCTTGCCGCCACCGCCGAACAACGCCGCGAGGCAGATCAGCCCCAGCAGCAATTCGAGTTCGAAGCCACCCGGCACGAGACCGGCGAAGCCCGGCTGGATCGCTTTCGGGGAAAAGGCGAACAGGCCGTTGGCCCATTTGACGGCAAAGACGATGACGGTGAACTCGATGACGAGCGCCGCCGCGGCGAAACGGGTCAGGAAACCGATCGCCAGCATGATGCCGCCGAAGACTTCGGTGCAGCCGATGATGTAGGCCCAGAGGAGCGCCGGCGTGAAGCCGAGCGTCGGCAGGATCGATCCGCCGGCAAGCCCCGCGGCACCGCCCTCGAACAGCTTCGGGTAGCCATGCCGTGCGATGAGGATGCCGGCGCAAAACCGGATAAAGGGATAGGCATAAGGTGCGAGCGGCGCGTAGATACGATGGAGTGCCGGAACGAATGCCTGCGGCCCGCTGGCTTCGGCGTTGCTCATGATACGTCTCCTTTTTTACGTGACGTTTCCCCCGCGAAAGCTTTTGCATGCTTCCGCAACCATCAAGATACACCGGGTGATGGACGCCGAAGGACACGGTATCGGTGCGGTCACGGGGATGTGACTCTTCCCACGCGATGTGGGCGCTGGCTTGACGGGCCATCGCCATCGCCGGTAACAAGCCTCAAGCGATGCAGACCGGTGCGCCGGCTTTGTATCGCGCGTGTCTCGCCGAGAGGACAGCGTTTCGTGACCAGCGATGAAACGGAGCCGGCGAACGGGCTGCGCGGAATCGCCGCCTTCTCGTGGAATTCGGTTCTGTCGACCTATCTGCCGGCGTTCATCCTGGCGCTCGGCACCGGCATCGCGGTTCCCGGCATACCGACCCTGGCGAAGTCTTTCGATGTGAGCTTCGGCGTCGCCAGCGGCGTGGTCACCGCGTTCCTGCTCGGGAATCTTTTCGCCACGATCCCCTCGGGCTGGCTGGTCGACCGCTTCGGATACCGCGTCATCATGATCGCCGGGCCGCTGCTCACGGCGGTGACCGCCTTGCTCGTCGTCTTCACCGACTCCTTCGCCCAATTATTGGTCCTGCGGTTCTTCGGGGGATGCGCCGCGCAGATGTGGACGATGGGAAGGCTCGCCGCGATATCGCAGGGCGCCGCACCGGCGCAGCGCGGCCGGCTGGTGAGCTGGATGTTCGGCATGGACAGTTGCGGCAGTCTCGCGGGGCCGATCGTCGGCGGCTTCATCGCAAGCACGTGGGGTGCGCGCGCGCCGTTCGTGATCTTCGCGGTGCTCGCCCTCATCGCGCTGGTGCCCGCGTCGCGGGGTGGCGCGTCGTTGCCGTCCCGCGCCCCGAAGGCGCCGGCGCAGGCGGCGGCACCTTCATTGTCGTTACGCCAGCTCGTGCTGCCGCGTCTGCCTTATTTCGCCGTGGCGCTCTTCGCCGGGCTGACGCGCGGACCGCTCCAGGCGGATCTGCTGCACCTCTACGCGGCCTTCGCTTACGACCTCGGGCCGGCCGCGATCGGCTATCTCGCGACGGGGGCTACGATTCTCTCGCTGCCGCTGGTGTTCGGGTCGGGCTGGCTGATGGATCGCTTCGGCCGCAAGCTCACGATGGTGCCGGGCTTCGTCGGCGGGACGATCGCCATGACCGCACTCGCCGTGTCGGCTTTCGCCGACCTGTCGCTCGCCTGGTATGTCGGGCTGTTCTTTTTCGCCGTCGTCATGCAGGCCCTGACCAGCGGCTCGATCCAGACGGTCGGGGCCGATGTGGCGCCGCCCGACGCGCGCGGCCGGTTTCTCGGTCTGTGGCGCTTCACCAGCCAGGGCGGGTCCGCGCTTGGCCCAATCTTCTTCGCGATCGTGGCCGACCAGGTGAATTACGGCACGTCGTTCCTCCTTATTGCGGCCTTTGCCGCGGTGGTGGCGGTCCTGCTCGTCCGGTACGTGCCGGAAACCAGAACGGCGGATTAACGCCGGTCCGGCGGGGTTTCATCACGGGGCGGTGATGAGCGAGGGGAATCGGAAGCCGGGATTTGTCGCCGCTAAGGATTGTGCTAGGATTCGGAAAATACCAGCTTTGCGGGAGACCAGAAGATGATAACGCTCACCGTCAACGGCACGCAGCATCAAGTCGACCTCGAGCCCGACACACCGCTTCTCTGGGCGATACGCGACGCCGTCGGGCTCACGGGAACCAAGTTCGGCTGCGGCATCGCGCAATGCGGCGCCTGCACCGTCCACGTCAACGGCCAGGCGATGCGCTCGTGCTCGGTGCCGATCGGCGGTCTCGACGGCGCGAACGTGACCACAATCGAAGGCCTGTCGCCCGACAGCAAGCATCCGGTCCAGGCGGCCTGGCTCGCCGAGGACGTGCCGCAATGCGGCTGGTGCCAATCCGGCCAGATCATGGCCGCCGTGGCGTTCCTCAAGCAGAACCCGGCGCCGACCGACGCCGACATCGATGCCGGCATCACCAATATCTGTCGTTGCGGCACCTATGAACGCCTCCGGCGCGCGATCCATCGCGCCGCCGACTTGATGAAAGCTTGAGGGGAGGACGGATCATGGACGGAAACCGCACCACGCCGATTCTCACCCGCCGCCACTTCATCGTCACCGCCGCGACCGCCGCCGGCGGTCTGATGATCGGCATCAGCGCCATGCCGCATCTCGCCAGGGCCGCCTCCGTCATGGGGCAGCCGTGGAACGATGACACCGCTGCCGCACACGAAATCGACGCATGGATCGTGATCGATCCAGACGATTCCGTGCTGATCCGGTATCAGCGCTCGGAGATGGGGCAAGGCAGCATGACCGCCGTGCCGATGATGCTGAACGAGGAATTGCAAGCCGACTGGTCGAAGGTGCGGATCGAATACGCCTCGGCCAACCGCAATCACCGCGAGAAAAAAATCTACGGCGACCAGAACTCGAACAGCAGCCGGACGATCAACGGCTCGCAGGTGCTCGTGCAGAAGGTCGGCGCCAGCGCGCGCGAGCGCCTGATCGCCGCGGCCGCCGCGAAATGGGGCGTGGCCGCCACGGAATGTGCCTCGGCGAACAGCGTGGTGACACACAAGCCAAGCGGCCGGACCTTGCGCTACGGCGAACTCGCCGCCGCTGCCGCGACGGTCAAGCTCGACAAGGAGCCGGCGATCAAGACGCCGGATCAGTTCACCTTCATCGGCAAGTCGCAGCCGCGCGTCGACGTGGTTCACAAGATCAACGGCGCGGCGAAATTCGGCATGGACGCGCAGGTGCCGGGGATGGTCTACGCCGCCGTCCTGCAATGCCCGGTGCCGGGCGGCAAGTTGAAGAGCGTCGATGAGGCGGTGGTCGCAGGCATGCCGGGCAATCCCGTCGTGGTGAAGCTCGCCGACGCCGTGGCGGTGGCCGCGGAAGGGACGTGGTGGCGCGCCCGTCAGGCGCTCGCCCGGCTGCAGCCCGAATGGGATGTCGGCGAGGCCGGCAACACCGACAGCGCGCAGTTCTTCCGCGAATATCGTGCAGCCCTCGACGGGCCGGCAAAGACCGCCCGCAAGCAGGGCGACGTCGACCAGGCGGTCCCCGCCGGCGGCAAGACCTTCGAGGCCGTGTACGAGACGCCCTATCTCTCGCATTCGCCAATGGAGCCGTTGAACGCGACGGTACATCTGCAAGCCGACCGGATCGATGTCTGGGTCGGTACGCAGGACGCCTATGAAGCGACGGAGAAAGTGGCGAAGTTCGCCGGACTCGAGGCCGAACAGGTCTACCTCCACAACTCTTTCGTGGGCGGCGGCTTCGGACGACGCGACGTGAGCGACGAGATCGCGCACGCGATCGCCGTTGCCAAGGTCGTGAAAAAGCCGGTCAAGCTGATCTGGTCGCGCGAGGAAGACACGCGGCACGACAAGATGCGTCCGATGGCCGTCACGCGCTTCAAGGGGGTCACCGGCGCCGACGGCATGCCGACCGCCTTGTCGATCCGCACCGTCGCGGGCTCGATCGTAAAGGCCGCTGGGATTCCACTTCCGCCGAACGGAGTCGATTTCGTCGCCGTCGCCGGACTTGCCGGCAATGGCTACGCCAGCATCCCGAACGTCAACGTCGACTACGTCATGAGGGACACGCATCTTCCCGTGTGGTGGTGGCGCGCGCCGGGGCAGAACCAGAACATCTTCGCCCTCGAAAGTTTCATCGACGAGATGGCGACGGCGAACGGCCAGGATCCCTATCAGTTCCGTCGCAAGATGCTCGCGGGCAAGGCGGACTGGCTCGCGGTGCTCGATGCCGCGGCGGAAAAGGGCGATTGGGGCAAGCCACTCCCGAAGGGCACCGGGCGTGGCATCGCCATTTGCGACGATGCCGGCAGCCTGTGTGCCCAGGTGGCGGAAGTGACGGTGAGCCCGAAGGGCGAGCTGAAGGTCAATCGCGTCACCGTCGTGATGGACACGCACTACATCGTCAATCCGCTCTCGATCGCCGAACAGGCCGAGGGATCCGTGATCTTCGGTTTGAGCGCCGCGCTTTACGGCAAGATCGAGGTCAAGAACGGCGTCCCGGTGCAGGGCAATTTCGACACCTACCGCATGGTCCGTCTTGCCCAGGCACCGAAGATCGACGTTCATCTTCTGGCAAGCGGCGGCCCGAAATGGGGTGGCGCCGGCGAACCGGCGGTGCCGCCGCTTTCCGGCGCGGTGGCGAATGCGATCTTCGCGGCGACCGGCAAGCGCATCCGCAGCCTGCCGATCATGGACCACGATCTGTCGGGCTCGACCTGATCCGAACAGGGGCGTGAGAAACGCGGAAGCCGCCGGTCATAGGACGGCGGCTTCCGCCCACGGCCCGGCCTCGCGCGGAGGTCGGGTGGGCTGATAACAAAATCATCGGGCGAATCACATGAAGACGAAAATTTTTGCCGCCATGCTTGTCGTGCTCGGCGCGGTACCGCTTGCGCAGGCGCAACAAACGGCGCCGCCGGCGGACAAGGGCGAATATGTCGCGCGCGCGGGCGATTGCATCGCGTGTCATTCGGTGGTCGGCGGCAAGCCGTTCGCCGGCGGTCTCAAGATGGGAACGCCGCTCGGGGCGATCTATTCGACCAACATCACGCCCGATCCCGAAACCGGCATCGGCAATTACAGCCTCGCGGATTTCGACCGCGCGGTGCGCGGCGGCGTCGCCAAGGACGGGCATAACCTTTATCCGGCGATGCCCTATCCGTCCTACGCCAAGATCACCGACGACGATGTGCGCGCGCTCTACGATTTCTTCATGAAGCAGGTGCCGCCGGTTAAGCAGGCGAACAAGCCGAGCGAGATCAAAGGCGTCATGGGCATCCGCTGGCCGCTCGCGATCTGGAACATGCTGTTCATGGACAAAGGTGTCTATGTCGCCAAGAAAGACCACGACGACGCGTGGAATCGCGGCGCCTACCTGGTCGAAGGCCTCGAGCATTGCGGCGCCTGCCATACGCCGCGCGGCCTCGCGTTTCAGGAAAAGGGACTCGATGCCTCCAGCGGTGCCTTTCTTCAAGGCGCGGAACTCGATGCCTGGTCGGCGCCCAATCTTCGTGGCGACCTGCGCACCGGCCTCGGCGGCTGGTCGAAAGATGAACTCGCGAGCTTCTTGAAGACCGGACACAACGACAAGGCCGTCGCCTTCGGCTCGATGATCGATGTCCTCAATAATTCCACGCCCTATCTGAGCGACGACGACGTCAACGCCATGGCGGCCTATCTCAAGTCGCTGCCGGCGACGACGCAACAGGCGGCCTATGTCTATAACGACGCGGCGACGAAAGAGCTGCAGAGCGGGAAGCCGCAACAACCGGGCGCGGCGGTCTATCTCGGCAATTGCGTGTCGTGCCATGGTGCCGACGGCAAGGGCCAGGCGCCGTTCATTCCGCCGCTCGCCGGCAATCCCGCCGTGCTCGACGGCATTCCGTCATCGCTCATCAATCTCGTCCTGAACAGCGCCGAGCCCCTGGTGGTGAAAGGCATGCCCGATGCTTATCGGATGCCGCAATACCGGGTTCAGTTGACCGACGACGAGATCGCCCAGGCGCTGAGCTTCATCCGCGGTGCCTGGGGCAATGACGCGCCGGCGGTCACGAGCGCGCAAGTGAAGGCGATGCGCCCGATCACCGACCCGAGCAGCGACCGCGTCATCGTCCTGAAGATGCGCTAGACGATCAAGCTCTAGGATGGTGGCCGGTTGGCTTCCATCGCGCGCTTGTAGGCCGCGCGTGCGGTCGTTCGTGCGAGATAGTCGCCGAGCGGCGCGGGCAGCGGGACGTCGCGACGCAACGCGCCGGTGAGACAGGTGGTCAGCAGGATGTCCGCGCCGGTGAAACGCTCGCCCATCGCATAGGGCCCGGCGCCCAGCCGCGCGACGGCGGCCTCGGCTTGCTGGACGAAGATTTCCTTGGCTGCTTTCACCGCATTGGGCGCCTCGCCATAAACCGCGTGCAGGTCTCCGTGGCGGCGGACGATGTACATCGTGTCGGCATCGAGCTCCATCATGCAGAAGAAACACCACATGTCGTAGCGCGAGCGCGCGGCGGGATTGGTCGGCGGCTGCATGTTCGCCGTGCCGCCGTAGCAGGTGGTGAGATAGTTGACGATGGCGGCGCTCTCCGAAATGACCAGATCGCCGTCCTCGACGGTGGGGATTTTTCGGCTCGGATTGAGCCTGGTGTATTCCGGGGTCAGATTGCCGCCGGTACGCGAGCCGATCGGTCGGCATGTGTAATCGAGGCCCAGCTCGTGCAGGCACCAATGCGCGCGCAGCGTGCGCGGCGTGCCGATACCCCAGACGATTTTCTTCGCATCGCGATTCGCGGCCACGCGTTCCCCCGGTTTCGTTCGACATTTTCCGTCCGTCATCAAAGAGCCTCGGCCGGGGTTTTATCAAGCACCTTTCGCGCCGGCTTTACCGGGCCCTTGAAGCTGTTATCGTCATCGCCAATAAAAAATTCGGAGGACCGCCCATGCTGACCATTCGCAAACCCATCCGCACCCCCGTCATCATGCGCTCGCGCCTGATGCTCGAAGTCGCCTCCGAACTCGTCGCGGCCGACGAATGGAACGACAAGCAGGTGATGATCTCGTTCCGCCCGCAAGGCGACGACACCTGGCGCACGCGCTTTTTCGCGAGCGACAGCCCGGCCTCGGTCGATGCCATCGCGTCGGGCGAAGCCGATATCGCGATCTGTAATCCGGGCAGCATCCTCGCGATGGCCGCGCGCGGTCGCGGGCCCTGGAAGACGCCGATCCCGCTGCGCACGATCATGGCGATCCCGCAATTCGACCAGCTCGGCTTCGCGGTCGCGGGCGACACCGGCCTGAAGACCCTGGGCGATCTCAAACGCGCGCGCTATCCGCTCAAGATTTCGGTACGCGGTCAGCCCGACCATTCGGTCCATCTCATTTGCAATCAGGTGCTGGCTGCATACGGCATGTCGTTCGACGACATCATCGGCTGGGGCGGCAAGATCGTCTATACCGAGGGCATGCCGAACGGGCCGGACCGGCTCGGCGCGGTCGAACGCGGCGAGCTCAATGCGGTGTGGGACGAGGCGCTGCCGCTCTTCGCGCCCCGCGCGATCGAGATGGGCATGACCTTCCTCGCGGTCGACGAGCCCGAATTAAAAGGCCTCGAAGCGGACGGCATGATGCGCGCCTATATCACGCGCGACGAATTCCCCGGCCTCAAGGAAGACGTCGCGACGATCGATTTCAGCGGCTGGCCGATGTTCTGCCTCGAAAGCGCGCCGGAACAGATGATCTATAATTTCTGCGCCGGGCTCGAAGCGCGCAAGGATCGCATCCCGTGGTACGGACAAGGACCGATGCCGCTGGAGAAGCTCTGCAAGGACAGCAAGGAAGCGCCGCTCTATCTGCCGCTGCACAAGGGCGCCGAGAAATTCTGGCGCGAACGCGGCTATCTGTCCTAAGCGCGCCTAGCTCGTCGTACCGCCCGCCGGATCGACCTTGGCGTGCGTCTCCTTGATCGCATCGAGGACCGATTGCGGGTCGGCGGGTTTCGCCATGGTTTCGGCTTCGTGATCGATCCGGTCGCGGATGAGCGGATTGTCGCGGCGGACCTCTTCCAGAAGCTCGATCACCTTTGCGGTCTTTTGCTCGGTGAGGATCGCCAGCTCCAGGGTCAGAAGATCGCGATGCTTGGCCAACTGTTCTTCGTGGCGTTGTGTCGCGAGGATCAGGACGACCATGTAGAGCGCCAGCACCGACACGGTCGCTTCCAGCCACGCGAAGGGTGGCGGATCGAGCGCGGGATAGCCGAATAGGGGGCTGAGCAGGTTGAAGCCGATCCAGCCGACGACCAGGACGGTCATCGCGCAAATCACCCAGGGTCGTCCGAGAAACGACGTCAAGCCATCGATCGCGCGCTGCTGCGGCGTCGCCTTCTCGTGATGTTCGGCGTGAAGCTGCGCGATCGCGCGGATGGTCTCGTCGATATGCGGCGGCAGGATGGGCGGGGTGCTGTCGTCAGGCAAGATCTACCCCCAGGTCGAGTAACGAATCGGATTGATTCCGAGACGACAGTATAGCCGCCGGTGAGTCTTACCCTTAGCGCGCGACCATGACCAAATTGCGGCGGCGGCCGGCGTACTCGATCCGATCGTTTGCCCGCCCGCGCGAAGCTGGTATCGTAGCGCGCATAAAATAGGGAGGGTCGACATGCTGGTTCGCGCTCTGATTCTAGCGATCGCGGTGGTGGTGCTGTGGCTGCCGCCGCCGACGCGCGCCGCCGACAAGATCGAGACCGGCTTCGTCGGCTCGCCGACGCTGACCTCGTGGCCGTGGTATGTCGGCATGCGTCGGGGCTTCTTCGCCGATGCGGGGATCGAGATCGATCCGGTCTATGTGCCGAGCGCGCCCGGCATGGTACAGCAACTGAGCGCCGGATCGCTCGGGATGATCTCGGGCACCGGCCTGACCGATCCGCTCTATGCGATCGACAAAGGGGCGCCGATCGCGGTGGTCCGCGTGACCTCGCAGGCGAGCCCGTACATCATGGTCTCGAAGCCCGAGATCAAGTCGATCAAGGAACTCAAAGGAAAGACCATCGTGATCGGTGGTCTCACCGACATCACGCGGGTCTATTTCGACCGCATGATGGCGGGGAACGGTTTGAAGACCGGCGATTACGATCTCACCGTGATCGGGGCGACGCCCGGCCGCTATGCGGCGCTCAAATCCGGCTCGGTCGATGCGACGCTGCTGATTCCGCCGATCCTGTTCCAGGCGACGGCAGCGGGCTTCAACGATATCGGCGCCGCCGTCGATTACGCCAAGGATCTGCCCTTCGGCGGCTGGATCGTCAATCGCACCTGGGCCGCCGCGCCCGGCCATACCGAAGCGTTGAAACGCCTGTTACCGGCTTTCAACAAAAGCCTTGCCTGGCTGCTCGACGAGGCCAACCGCGCTGACGCGATCGCCATCCTGCAGAAAGAAGGCAATCTGCAGGAACAGGAAGTCGTCAACAGCTACAATTTCTTCCGCAAGCTCGACATCTTCGAAAAGACCGGCAAGCTCTCGCGCAAGCAGCTCGGGAGTCTGATGGCGGTTCTCGTGCAGATGGGCGAATTGCAAAAGCCGATCCCGATGGAAAAGATCGGCCTCGACGGCGTCAGCCAGATCGGCGACTAAAGGTTTCGGTGGGCGCTCTTTAACAGGGAATCCATTCATGTTGTTTCGTGCTTTGATCGCCATGGCGGCGGTCGCGGCGGCGTTCGCGCCACTGCCGGGCCGCGCGGCGGATACCGTTCAGACCGGTTTCGTCGGTTCGCCGGGTCAATCGGGATGGCCATGGTATGTCGGCGTGCATAAGGGCTTCTTCGCCGAAGCCGGGATCACGCTCGATCCGATCTACGCGCCGAGTGCGCTCAACGTGACGCAGCAATTGAGCGCCGGCTCGCTGGACATCGCCGGCGGTACGGGACCGACCGACCCGCTCTTCGCGATCGAAAAAGGCGCCCCGGTCGCGATCCTCGCCACGGTGGCGCAGCCCAGTACCTATGTCCTGGTCGCGCGGAAATCGATTGCGTCGATCAAGGAGCTGAAGGGCAAGACGATCATCACCGGTGGACTGAAAGATATTTCGCGAATCTATGTCTCGCGGCTGATGAACGGCAACGGCGTCGCCGAAGGCGATTACGACGTGACCGTGATCGGCGCCTCGGCGGGACGCTATGCCGCGCTGCAATCCGGCACGGTCGATGCGGCGCTGCTCAATCCGCCCGTGCTGTTTCAGGCCCAGGCCGCAGGGTATCCCGTGGTGGGCTATTCCTATGAATACGCGAAGGACATGCCGTTTTCGGTCATGAGCGTCAACCGCAACTGGGCCGCTTCGGGCAATCATAGGGATGTCCTGAAACGCCTCGTCGCCGCTTACGGCAAGAGCCGCGCGTGGTTCCTCGATCCGGCTCATCGGCAGGAGGCGATCGATATCCTGCGCCAGGAAGCCGGTCTCCAGGAGAAAGAGGTCGCCGACAGTTACGACTTCGCGCGTCAGATCAAGATGTTCGACACCGACGGCGCGGTGTCCGCGACGCAGATGCGCAGCGTGATGAAAGTGCTGAACGAGATGGGCGAGATGCCCGAACCGGTGCCGATCGATCGCATCGGCCTCGCCGGGATTACAAGGATGGTCGACTGAGTTTGCGATAAAGCCGCGCGGCTAAAATCCGACCTTCGTTCCCGCGACGTCGACCTGTACGTCGGGGTTGAACAACTCGGCAATCGTGTATTCGCTTTTGCGCGCCGGCATTTTGAGGCCCGCCACCTTCGCCGCTTTGACCGCTTCGTCGTGATCGAGCGCGCGGCACTTGATCATCCCGAAGCAGCGGCCCGGCCGCAGCAGCGCCTCGTCGACTTTTTTGAAATCGTCGAGATTGGTGGTGAAGATCACCTTCTTGCTCGGAAACTTGATCAGCCCGTCGGAGACGTTGAGGAACCGCGCGATCATCTTGTTGCCCTCGCGGCTGCGGCTTCCGAGGATCGTGTCGGCATCCTCGATCACGAAGACGTTCTGGGAATCGCCGGTCAGGAAATCGACGAAGATCGAATCCGAACTGAGCAGCTTCTCCTCATAGGTCACAGCCGCATTGAGGCTGTATTCGTGAAGCAGCCAGCGAATGAGCGAGGTCTTGCCGGTGCCGGGCGGGCCGGACAGGAACAGCAGCGAGGTCGGGCTCGCCATGAAGCTGTCGAAATAGGCGCGCACGCCGCCCTTGATCCAGGGATAGAATTCGTCGTGGACCGGCGGCGCGGGATCAAGGATGACGCTCGACGAGCGGCTCTCGTCGCCGAACATGAAGTGCCATGTCACCGTCGCCAGATGATTGGCGCCGATCTTCTCCTCGAGCACGTCGCGCAATTTTTTGACGTTGTCGCGGTCGATGCCATAGATCGCCACGGTGAAATAGGACCGCTTCACCGTGAACGGATCGTTGTGCGAGCCGCAGCGCACGCCGATCAGCATCTCGATCTTCTGCGGCAATTGCCCGATGCGCAGGACGCAGGTCTTGGGGTCGACGTCGGTCGCCCAGCAATCGCGCGCCGGTTTGCCATGGAGCGCGAGCGCCGCTTCTTTCACGATATCGACCACCTGGACGCGCGACGATTCGAGCGTGTAGCTGCGCTCGACGATCGACACGTCGCTGTCGGCGGCATTGATGAATTCGAGCGCGGCCGACATGCCGAGCTCATGGGGCCGGGTCTGGATCGAACGGTCGGGAAGGAATTTTGTCATGCCGCGACTATAGGCGGCGGCGCGAGGATTGGATACGGAGGCACATGTGCCCCTCTCCGCGCGAAGCGGGGAGAGGGAGGGGCCCATTGCGTAGCAATGGGAGGGTGAGGTGTCGTCGGACAGCGTCGCCGCCCACCTCACCCGCTCGCGATGCTCGCACCCTCTCCCCCCAACCGGTGGAGAGGGTTGTGGTTCATCCGGGCTCTGCTTCCGCTGTTGCTCCTGCCGGACCGCGTGAAGGGTTCGCGCGCATGACCAGCGACAAGGCGATGATGCCGATGCTCGAGACCACCGCCGGTGCCGCGCCGAGAAGGAACGCGTCGCCGACCGGCAACGCCAGCGAGATCACCGTCCCGCCGAAGAGCGGGCCGATGATCGTGCCGAAGCGGCCGATGCCGAAGGCCGAGCCGATGCCGGTGGCGCGGATCGCGGTGGGATAGAGGCCGGCGGTAAAGCCGATCATCGCGGTCTGCGCGCCTTGCACGCCGGCGCCCATCAAAGCCGCGACGACGAACATGATGCCGCCTGCGCCGATGCTCTGGCCGAAGAGCGCGATGCCGGCCACGCCGAGCAGGTGCGCCGGCACCAGGATGCGCGACGCGCCCCAGCGATCCATGCACCACGCCATGAAGAGGGCGCCGATGATGGTGCCGACCTGCATCACCATCGCGGCGCGCAGCGCCTGGGCCAGCGGCACGTCGGCGTTATGGAGGAGCGTCGGCACCCACGAGTTCAAAAAGATCACGCCGGTGATGTTCATCAGGAAGACGAGCCAGACCAGCATGGTCGTGGTGGCGCGGCCTTCGGTGAAGAGATCGCGGATCGGACGCGCGGTGGCCGCCTTCTCGGTGCTGACGAAGGTGGTGTCGGGCGCGAAAGGCAACCCGTCGATCCGCGCCAATTCGCGGAAGATCACCGGGCTTCGCGGCTGGCGCAGGACGATGAAGCGGATCGATTCCGGCAGCCAGAAGACGCTCGCCGCGGCGAAGATCATCGGCAGCACGCCGCCGATGATCATCACGATCTGCCAGCCATGGGTCGGAATGAGCTCGGCCGAGACGCCGGCACCGATCGCCTGGCCGACGGCAAAGCCGCAATAGAGCACGATGACGGCGAAGGAACGCGCGCGGGCCGGCGCGTATTCGGCGCCGAGCGCGATGGCGTTGGTCATCACCGCCGCGAGACAGAGGCTGCACAGGATGCGCCAGATCAGGAAATCGCTCGGCCCCGCGGCATAGGCGCTGCCGAGCGACATCAACCCGGCGAAGGCGGTGCCGCCGATCATCAGCCAGCGGCGGCCGTAACGGTCGGCGACCGGCCCGAAGAAGAGCGACGCGATGATCTGGGTGACGCCGTTGGCGGTGAAGAGGAGGGTGAGCATCGACGGCTGAAGATGCCATTCGCGCATCAGGCTCGGCCCGACGAAAGCGATCTCGCCGCTGTCGTAGCCATCGAGAATCATCAGGATGCCGCAGAGCGCGATGACGCACATCTGCCGCTTGCTGAACCGGCTGCGGTCGATGACCGCGCCGACATCGACGATCGCGGACGCCATCGTGAATTCCTCCCTTTGCGTCACCGGTGTCGGCCTCGAACGGCCGATCTTCCGGTGATCAGCATGCCGGTTTTCCGGCAAGGCGACAAGGCGCAAGCGGGAGGCGGCCAGACGCCTTCGATCGCGGCGTGGACGCAGTTGCTGATCAATTCGAGGTGGCGAGTGCCAGGGGTCGGCTGCTTCAGGGCATCGTCAAGCGGCGGCACCTTCAACTTGCCCAACCTTCAGGTATTCCTTCACCCACTTTTTCCCGATGCCAATACTTTGACGATAGTCGTCCGCCGCCATGGAAAGAGATTCGGGTGACGTAGCCATGTCTAGGTCGTCAACGTTCCAATCATCAGCGAGACGTTTGCTAAGCGCAAAACACACGACCTTGCCCACGCGAAAGGCCATCGATTTACGCGATGCCTTAACTGCTGCCTCTCGGACTTCTTCTGGGTCGGCGCTTCCCGTAAATTCTCGTTCAAGTTCTGAAGCCATACGCTCAACAACAGGATAGAGTCCGTTAACAAACAATTCCTGACCATCTTTATAGAATCTTCCCGCTCTCCCTTTGAGAAGTTTGTCGGCGATTTGCTCGGGGTCAGTTAGAATTTTTACTTCTGGCACTCGCTCCAAGGCTTTTGAAGACAAGGATGCCTGCGCGCCTTCAGGAGCTCTACGAACCTTTCTTGGTTGAGCGCGTCTTCCTCTGCTGTATTTCGGAGATTCATTTTCCCCGAACCCTATTTCGTGATCGTTAGGTTCATCTCCGGTGACATGCGCGGGTTCGGAAAGGTCAATGCCAACGTCCGACGCATCCGCTTTCTCAGCCTCGGCTTTGCGGGAAGGTTTTTGAGTAAGGGTAGGTACCCGAAATTCGTCGAGTAGTTTCTGAAGATCCTTTTGCAGATCATCTAGATTTTCGCTCGCTTCAGGTGACTCCTGCCGGATAACTTCTTTAACCCATTCCGGCATCAATTCTCTTACGAATGCAGAAAAATCATCGGAAGCCAAGGTCGATCGATCATCTGGCGAAGTTAATTGGTCACGGTATTGATTTGGCATCGCCATATTTTGCGGAAGCAAGATTTCTACGGTCAGGACTCTCGATCCAAACGGAATGCCAAAATTTGGAGCAGCCGCTGACCATGCCTTGCTGGTCTTAAAATCATACCTCTCGCCCTTATGAACCAGAGCACAAAACGTAGTTGACGATGTTGCGGGATTGGCGCGAGAGCTAAGCGTATGTCCCGAGTTCTCTGCTTTTGGGTCGTGAACATATCTTACTGCTACACCGGTACTCCGGTCTTGAATCACTTCGCTATTTGGAAGTTGGCCAATTACATCTTTTAAGAGCTTTAATTGTCGGAATTTACCCGTCTCGTCTTTTCCGCCGCCTTTAGTCATCGCTACGTCGATCCGGACTTCGACGCCATCGGCCAAGTCGGCAAACCGCCTAAAAATTGCGGTCGGTATGTAGCTTCTATCTTGTTCTCTCCCTTTTCCTAAAGGTTCGGCAACCGTGTCGTGATCAGCGGACTCTCCGTAAAGGACGACCTCTGTCCAATCGAAACTGACATCTTGGCCATCTTTTTGGACGAGATCCGTTACATCTACGACGATGTCGGAATTGCCATCGGATAGCTGTACCGCGAATCTTACATATGTCTCCTGCTCCTCGTCGTAGCCAATCGTAATTTCGTGAACGCGACCACTTTTGCAAGACCGATATCGAATGCCTTCTTTTGAAACAGCTAATCCCGAAACTTTTGCACCTATCCCGAAATTGCCGTCGAGCGCCAATCCTTTGTTAATTGATGAGGACAAATCAGTGGCCTGCCTAAGTTCGGTGGCATTCATACCTGGTCCCGTATTCCAGAATGCGAGTTTTCGTACACCATCGATATCGACGGGATAAATTCGGACACGGCGATTGCCGATGGGGGCCAGCGCGGCACTCTCTTCGGCGTTCTTGAAAAACTCACGGACAAGTGTGCCTGTCGGGGCCTGTTGGATTGTCCGATTTATCAAAAATGTTTTGTCGCGGATATTCAGCGGTTCTGATTTCATTTCGCACCTAAAGTTTGAAGCGATCAGTTTGATCAGATGACGGCCCAAATTTTCGTTCCGTCTCAGTGACGGCATCACGCAATACCTTTGCGATCTTTTTTATATCTGCTTCTGAATAGCTATAGGCGCGTCGATTAGAGAGATTTCCAATCTTTCTGATGGCGCTGAGAGCGGCTTGGGTTCTTCCCTCAGCAAGTTTGATGAATTTCTGCCGCTTCTGGTCTGCGCCTGCCACAAGCTCCTCCACCTTATTGATGCTACTTTGATACCGCTCCCAGCGGGTTTGAGTCAACAATGTTATGAAATTCGTAATAATATTGACTTGATATTCATGTTATCTCTGTAGAGAAATTCGTTACAAATACATGTGAATCAATGAGTTGGCCAAGCCTGATCACTCGGCGCTGCGTATTCCGCCTTTCCACCTAACCGACAAGAAGCAAGCGGGTCGGGCGGTCAGACTTCCTCGATCGCGGCGTGGACGCAGTTGCTGATGAGTTCGAGACGCCGCGAATGCCACGGATCGGGTTGCTTGCTGTTGGTGATATAAGCGAAGCTCGTGCCGGAATCGGGGTCGGCCCAGCAATAGGAACTGCCGACGCCGCCATGGCCGAACGTGCCGGGATGCGCGAGCGAGCCGAGACCGCGAATGACTTCGCTGGTGCCGCGCGAATGGGGACCGAGGCCCCTGTGCATCGCGACGTCGCCCATGCCGTTGTCTTGCCGCTCGCCGGTGAAATTGCGTGTGACGTATTGCACCATGCGCGGCGAGATCAGGCGCGTGCCGTTCAGCGTGCCGCCGGCAAGCATCATCTGATAAAACGCGGCCATCGCGCGCGCGGTCGCGAACCCGCCGCCCGACGGGATGCCGGATTTGCGGAATGCCTCGGTGTTCTCGGCCGCGATCAGGACCTGGCTCTTGCCGTCGGGCGAGGGCTCGTACATCTCGGCGCATTTTTTCTGATCGGTGTTGCCCATACCGATATGGAGTTCGTCGGCGAGGCCCAGCGGTTCGATAACGCGCGTTCGAATGAAGTCGCGGAAATCCATCTTGGCGATCGCCTCGATGACGATCGCGAGGACCCAATGCGCCGCCGATGTGTGATAGTGCAGCCGCGTTCCCGGCGTCCATTCGAGCGTGTAGTCGCAGACGAGCCGGCGCAGCAATTGATGGTCTTCCCACGCGGCATCGGCGACGACCGGCGCGTTGGGGAAGCCGCCCTGATGGGTGATCACCTGAAGGATGGTGATGTCGCGCTTGCCGTTGCGCGCGAACTCCGGGACGTGCTCGCTGACCTTGTCGTTGAAGCTCAGCCGGCCATCTTCGACCAGCAACCAGATCGCGGCGGCCGTGATCACCTTGGTGTTGGAATAAAGCCGCCACACCGTCTCGTCGCGCGCCGGCTGCGCGGGAGCGATCCGCGCCAAACCATAGTTGCGCGTGAAGACAAGCTTGTTGTGGCGCGCGATGGCGACCTGCGCGCCGGGATAGCGGCCTTCGGCGATATGGGCTTCGATCAGCGCGCTCATGCGCTCGATCGGCGCGGTGCGGAATCCCGATGCGGCAAGATCGGCGGATTCAAGAACGAAACCCATGCGGCGCCTCCCCTGTGAGCGACGGTGCGAGTTTATCAAAGGTACTGAAGCTTGGACAGGTATCGTGCGCCCTTCGACTTCGCTCAGGGTGAGGAGAGTTTCACAATGCCCTCGAAAATTTGTCCTCAGCCTGAGCTTGTCGAAGGCCGCGCGATGGGGATGCCGCGATGCCTTATTTGAGGTTGGTTTAATTTACCACGGAGACGCGGAGGACACGGAGGAAGAACAGAGAATAAATTTCTTCTCCGTCTCCTCCGTGTCTCCGTGGTGAAAAAGACGCTGCACGAAGAGCGGGGGTCCTTCGACTTGGCTCGGGACGAGGAAAATCTTTTAGGGAATTTTAGAGGCCACAAAGAAAATCCCTCGTCTCGATCCTGTCGAGAGACGCACGATGTTGGTGCAGTGGTCTATGATACCCACTACCCACTACCTTGCGCCGATGGTTCTCGATCGCCGCCGTATCGCCGTCATTTTTTGTGGCCTGTGTTCCTTCATCGATCTGTGGGCGACGCAAGCGCTGCTGCCGATGCTGGCTGACGAACTTCATGCGACGCCGGTCGCGGTGAGCTTGACCGTCAGCATGCCGCCGCTGGCCATCGCGCTGGTGGCGCCGTGGACCGGTATTCTCGCCGACGTGCTGGGCCGCAAGCGCGTGATCGTCGCGGCGATGTTTTGTTTGATCGTGCCGACGGTGATGGTCGGGTTCTCGACGACGCTTGGCGGCATCGTGCTGTGGCGGTTCCTGCAGGGTCTCTTCGTGCCGCCGATCTTCGCCACCACGGTCGCCTATATCGCCGACGAGTTTCCGCCGGATGAGGCGACCGGTGCGACCGGGCTATACGTTTCGGCCGGCGTGTTCGGCGGGTTTCTCAGCCGTTTCCTCACCGCGCAGATGGCCGATCAGTTCGGCTGGCGCGGCGCGTTCCTCGGGCTTGCCCTCGTCACCGTCGCGCTCGCGGTCGGCACGGCCTGGCTGATGCCGCGCGACCGGACCTTCGTGCGCACGGCGACGCTGATGCTGTCGGTGACGCAGATGGTGGCGCATTTTCGCGACAAGCGGCTGGTCGCGACATGGAGCATCGGCTTCTGCGCGCTGTTCACCTTCGTCACGGTCTTTACCTTCGTCGCGTTCCAGCTCGCGGCGCCGCCCTTCGGTCTGTCGACGTCGCAACTCGGCATGATCTTCTTTGCCTATCTTGCCGGCGTGATCACCACGCCTTTGGTCGGGAAGGGTGTCGCGATCCTGGGTCGCAAAAATCTGGTGCTGATTTCGCTGGCGATCTGGGCCGGCGGGCTGCTGCTGACGCTGCTGCCGAACCTTGCCGCGATCATCGTCGGCCTGACCGTCGCTGCCGCCTTCGGATTCATCTGCCAGGCCTGCTCGACCAGCTATGTCGCGTTCACCGCCAAGGAAGGGCGTTCCTCGGCGGTCGGGCTTTACGTCACGTTTTATTATCTCGGTGGCGCGGTCGGCGGCGTGGTCGCCGGTCTGGCCTGGGTGATCGCCGGCTGGCCCGGCTGCATCGCCGCCGCGCTCATCGTTCTCGCTGCTGTTGCGACATTGGTGCGGCGCTACTGGGTCGACGCCTAACGTCCGCCCGAGACGCCGAGCACCGCGCCGGCGACATAGGATGCTTCATCCGACAACAGATAGAAGATCGCCGCCGCGACTTCCTCGGCCGTGCCCGCGCGTTTCATCGGCAGGTTGGGGCCGTTCTTGGCGATCCGGCCGGGGGGCTGGATCTCGGTGTCGATCATGCCGGGGCTGACCGCGTTGACGCGGATGCCTTCGCCGGCGACTTCCTGCCCGAGACCGAAGGTCAGGCTGTCGATCGCGCCTTTGCTGGCGGCGTAAGGCACGCTCTCGCCGGGGCCGCCCAGCCGCGACGCGGCCGAAGACAGGTTGACGATCGCGCCGCCCTTGCCGCCGTGCTTGGTCGACATCCGCCTGATGGCCTCGCGGCTGCAGATGAAGGTGCCGGTGATGTTGATCGCGAAGAGACGCGCGAGGCCGGCCGCGTCGACCTGATCGATGCGGCCATGCGGCCCGATGATGCCGGCGCTGTTGACGAGACCCTCGAGCGTGCCGAAATCGCGATCGACCGCGGCGAACATCGCGACGACCGCCGCTTCGTCCGCGACATCGGCCTGATAGGCGATCGCCTTGCCGCCGCTTTTATGGATGGCATCGACGACCGCATCGGCGCGGGCGCGGTTCGACTGGTAATTGATCGCGACGTTCCAGCCCTGGCCTGCGGCGAGCAGGGCGGTGGCCGCGCCGAGGCCGCGGCTGCCGCCGGTGATGAGAACCGTCTTCGCCATGGCTTAGGCTTTGGCCGGGGTTTCGCCCGACCATTCGACATGGGCGCGAATGGTCTTCGCCGCCTCGTCGACCCAGCCGTATTTTTTCGCCACCGTGACCATCGCGGCGAGCCCGTCCTGCCAGGGCGGCGTGGTCTCGCGCCGGCGCAGCCATTCCTCGCTGACCCAGGCATGGCCCTCGGCGTCGATCCCGGCGATGCCGACCAGCGCATCGACGATTTTTTTCATGTCGGCGCGCGGCGCATCGATCACCAGCTTGAAATGCTTGAAGTCATGCGGCTCCTCGAGCCGGACGTGGCATTCGCGCGTGACGTGGATGAACATCGGTTTCCTCCGGTGAGCGGGTTGACGCGAGACTAGGGCTTGGGCGCCCCCGCTGTCACCCCGACACGCGCGGTGCTAGGCTCGGCGCCATGATCAAATCCTATCGGTGGTTGGCGGCGGCCGCTCTTATGCTCGCCGGCACGGCGGCGCAGGCGTCGCCGTGGAGCGATGCGTCGTCGCCCGCGCCCGGGCCCGCCGAGGCGATCGGCAAGCCGGCGGCGGGATGCCTTGCCGGCGCCGCGACCCTGCCGCTGGAAGGTCCCGGCTTCCAGGTCATCCGCACCAGCCGCAACCGCTATTACGGCCTGCCGGAAAACGTCGCCTTCATCGAAGCGCTGGGCGAGAAGGCGCGCGTGGCGTCGATCCCCGATTTCTATGTCGGCGACATGTCGCTGCCGCGCGGCGGGCCGATGCCGACCGGCCATGACAGCCATCAGACCGGCCTCGACGTCGATATCTGGTTCAATCTCGATGCCAAGCCGACGCTGCCGGCCTGGGCGCGCGAGGATGTGCCGCTGCCGTCGATGCTGACGGCGAACGCGAAGGCGATCGATCCGAAGCTCTTCGGTTCGCGCCAGGTGGCATTGCTGCGTCTCGCCGCGTCGTTCCCCACGGTCGATCGCATCTTCGTCAACCCGGTGATCAAGCGCGCGCTGTGCCAGGGCGTCGCCGGCGCCGCGGTCGGCGGCCGGTCGTGGCTGCACAAGATCAGGCCGTGGCCCGGCCATGACGAACATTTCCATGTCCGGCTCAATTGTCCGGCCGGCGATGCGACCTGCGTTGCCCAGGCACCCGTGCCGCCGGGCGACGGGTGCGATGCGACGCTCGACTGGTGGTTCAAGCCGCATCAGCCCAATCCCGCCGCGGGGCCGCACGTGCCGATCCTGCCGGCCGCGTGCCGCTGGCTGATCGCGCACTGATCGCGACACCGTCGCCTAACCGTTTCCGTCTGCGACAAGAAGTTTGACGCAACGTCGGCGCGTTTGCCGATCGGCCGTCGCGCGTCACTATAAGTTTACAAATTAGCCAATAAGTATTTCTATATTACTGTATTTCTTTGGAAACACTAAATAATAAATTCATTAACGACTTGCTCGTCTAGTGATGAACAAGTACAAATTATGGTTAATGACAGGAACGCGGGGATCGTCGCCCGCCGGAGGATTTCAGATGTCGTTCAGCCGCGCTTGCGCCCTGGGGCTCGCCTTCAGTGCCGTCACTTTTGCCGCACAGGCCCAGATCTTCGGAGCGGACGAACCCTTTACCGGCCCCCAGGGCGTCTATCTTCGCGGCGAGGTGGGCTGGTCGCATCTCAACGGCGAAAAGGGTACCGGCAGCGGCAACGGAAACCCCCTGCAATTCAATTCGAGCGAGAGCGAAGGCCTCATCGGCGGCGGCGCGCTCGGTTACAAGATCGATCAGCTCCGTGTCGAACTCGGTCTCGATTTTTCGGGCTACGACGTGTCGTCGATCAGCGTCGGCAATGACGGCGGCCTTGGCGCGCGGCTCGGCGGCCCGTCATTGACGGGCGCCACGTCGAACCCGTCGGGCAGCGTCCACACCGTTGCCGGGATGGTGAACGCGCTCTGGGACATGCGCACCGGCACGCCGTTCGTGCCCTATCTCGGCATCGGCGTCGGTGTCGCCAGCGTCAAGCTCGACAATTTTATGGTCGGCGGCAAGCCGCTGAGCAACAGCAGCGACATGGTCTTCGCCTATCAGCCGATCGTCGGCGTAAAGTATTTCCTCACCACCAATCTCGCGCTCGGGCTCGAGTACCGCTATTTCGCCACGGTGCAGCCGACTTTCAAGGATTCGTCGGGCCGGTCGTTCACCGGTCGGATCGAAAGCCACAACGTGATCGGCAGCCTGACCTATCATTTCGGATCGGCACCAACGCCGGTGGCCTCGGTGGCACAGGCAGCCCCGCTGGCCGTGGCGGAGATCAATCCGGCCGCGGGACCGCCGCCGGCTGCCGTGCGGGCAAGCCAGGCCTTCGTGATCTATTTCGATCTCGGCCGTGCCACGCTGACGCCGCAAGCGATGAAGACCGCCGACGATGCTGCCGCCGCGTTCCTCCAGAACAAGGCGACGCGGATCCAGGTCGCGGGTTACACCGATGCGTCGGGCACCACGACCTATGACGAGGCGCTGTCGCATCGCCGCGCCGAGGTCGTGCGCGATTATCTCGTCCGCCGCGGCGTGCCGGTGAGCGAGATGGAAGTCTCCTGGCACGGCAAGAGCGATCCGGCCGTGCAGACCGCCAACGGCAGACCCGAGGCGCGCAACCGCCGGGTCGAGATCATCATTCCCTGAACGGATCGGGGTTCGCGCAAAAGAAAAGGCCCGGCGAAAGCCGGGCCTTTTTTTGTCCGTGACGACGGCGGTTATTTCGCCGAGATCATTTCCGCGTTGCGCAGACGGCGCGAGATCATCTTGCGCATCAGCTTGCGGCGCATCAGTTCGCGCACGTCGATACGCGCGCCCGATACGACCGCCATTCCTAAATTCGGCATGCCCAAAGCACGATTCGTCTTCGATTTGTCGTTCATTCGGCGCCCCCTACTTTTTGTTGCGGGGAGGGTGCCAAGCCCGAGGACAAAGCACAAGCCTGAATTGCGGTGACCCGCCTAAAATCACCCCGATCTCGACGCCTGTTTCGCGCCAATCAAAAAATAATATTGCCGATCAACAATTTAGGATGGAAGACCGGCGCCGGGCGATGGCGGCGACATTGCACTGCACAAATCCCCGGCGAGGCGCAGGATCGAGAGCCGCAGGCCCGGATTCTGAATGGCGCGATACGCCCGCAACAATTCGACCTCGTTGCGCTGCAATTGGAGATCGACGGCCGACGGGTTGTCGTAGCCGCCGAAGAAATAGTCGATCGGCCGGTTCAGCAGCGTCGCGAGCTGAAACAACCGGCTCGCCGAGATGCGGATTTCGCCTTGCTCGTATTTCTGGACGACCTGAAAACTCATGCCGAGCGAGATCGCGATGGTGTTCTGGGTCATGCCGTTGAGGTCGCGCGCGATCCGCAATTGATTGCCGACATAGCAATCGATCGGATCGGGACCGTGTTCTTTCACGGTGCGCCGCCGGTTTGGCTGGTTTGTCGAATTTTCGTCAGACATCGAAACAGTGTTTTTAATTGTACGAAAATGCACAATACCTGAAATTGCGGCCACGGCCAGCGTTTCGCGCCAAGGTTGAAAAAAAACAGTTCGCGCGTTGCGTGCGGCCGGCGCCGTGGCATAGTGGGTGACGTTCCCAACACATCGGAGTTTGCCCTTGAGCGACGACCTTCTCTTCGAGGTACGCGACGGCATCGCGCACGTCACCTTCA
Organism: uncultured Rhodospirillales bacterium; assembly: GCA_903828515.1. Lineage (GTDB taxonomy): Bacteria > Pseudomonadota > Alphaproteobacteria > ATCC43930 > CGMCC-115725 > CAIKMD01. The sequence continues at coordinate 1,028,340 of CAIKMD010000007.1, forward strand.
ATCGGCCGCAGGCGCGCAACGCGTTCACTTTCGCGATGTACGAGCGCCTTGCCGAGATCTGCAACGGGGCCGAGACCGATCGCTCGATCAAGGCGATGATCCTGACCGGCGCCGGCGAAAAGGCTTTTGCCTCGGGCACCGACATCACCCAGTTCAAGGCGTTCAAGACCGCCGAGGACGCCATCACATATGAAGCCCGCATCGATCGCGTGGTGAGCGCGCTCGAGCGTTGCCGGGTTCCGACCATCGCGGCGATTTCAGGCGCCTGCACCGGCGGCGGCGGCGCCCTGGCGGCAGCCTGCGATCTGCGCATCGCCGCGGCGAATGCGCGCTTCGGCTTTCCGGTCGCGCGCACGCTCGGCAATTGCCTGTCGATGGGAAACTACGCGCGGCTCGCGGCGCTGATCGGCATGGCCCGTGCCAAAGAGATCATCTTCACCGCGCGTCTGGTCGAGGCGGAGGAAGCAAAGACGGTCGGCCTGGTCAGTGAAGTGCTGCCCGACCATGCGGCCCTGATGGCGCGCGCCGAGGCGCTGGCCAAACAGGTCGCCTCGCATGCGCCGCTGACGTTGAAGGCGACCAAAGAGGCGCTGCATCGCCTGATCCCGCGCATCCCGCCCGGCGAAGGGCAGGATCTCATTCTCATGTGCTACATGAGCGCGGATTTTCGCGAAGGCATGGACGCGTTTCTCAACAAGCGCCCGCCGCAATGGAAGGGCGAGTAGCGCCGTTCGACGCTAACAGGCGGTCACGACCGAACAGATTTGGGTGCGAAGGCCTTCCAGTTCGGCCTTGTGCTGTTTCAGTTCCGCGCGATTGAGCGAGCCCGGCGCCGCACCGCCGGCATAGGCGTGCTGCAGCTTGTTCGCTTGCGCGACGAGCATGTTGATCGTCTCGGGCGACAGGCCCTGAATCATCTGTTCCAGCGCGCTGATGGTTTTCGGCGACAGGCCGGGCGCGGCCGTGGCCTGCGCGTTCGCCGCGGCGGACAGGACGGTGCCGATCAATAGAATCGCGGTGGCCAGGATCGGCCGAAACGCCGGAATGCGCATGATGTCTTCCTCTCGTTCCGAGACAGGAGCAAGAGGCGTGCCGGGCCGTCAAACCGGGGCTTTTCGGCGGCCTGCGCCGTGCCTTGTAAAATCCGGCGACACCAAGGGGATCGCTTGCACCGGTTCGGCTCTCTTCCTATTAGGAGCGCGCGAAACAGGGGGAAAGATCGATGCACGTTCGCCGCGTGACATTGGCCATCGCTATCGCATCGCTGGTTGCCGCGTGCCAGCCGGGTGCGACCGGGGGCCGCAATACCGGTTCGACCGTTCCGCTGCCGGCCGTGGCGACCAAGATGCCGCGTTACAGCGACGCGCTCGCCGGACTCTATTCGGCGCCGTCCAGCACCGTGCCGCTCGACGTGCCGGTGAACTATTACGCGCCGGGCGGCGGCACCGGCAAAGCGGGGCGCGCGGTTCTCACCATGGCGCTGGTCCCCGGACCGAATTACACAAAAATGCGGGCCTATTTCGCGCAAGCCGGCAAGGATGGCGGCGCCGCGGTCGCGGGCGACCTGCAGGCGCAACCGGCCCTGGCGCGTGCCGTCGAGATCATCAAGCAACGGTATCCGTGGATCGAACTGACCGACGATCTGGCTACCGCGCAGAAACGCAACATGTCGCTGACGCTGGTGCTCGATATCCGCAGCCGCCTCGGCCGTCCGTCCGGCGAGCCGACCGCCGTACAGGTCGAAGTCATCGCGTTCAACGATCAGCGCAAGCCGATCGCCCGCTTTATCAGCGAGGGCCGGGTCAATGCCGGGGGTTCCGGCGGCTATGGATTTCAGGCGGCGGCCGATCAGGCCCTGTCGACGCTCGAGCAAAAAGCGAACACGTATTTCAATTAGCGGCCGGACGCGGCGACGGGGGAAGCATGATGGCGCGGATGATGGCGATGGCGATCGCGGCGGCGATGATCCTTTTCGCGGCCCATGCGGCCCGGGCCGATAGTTGTGAGACCTTTCCCGGCTCGCAGGTCTATACCGACCAAGGCTGCGACAAGCCTTACGAAAACAAGCCTGCCCCGAAACAGGCAGCGCCGAAGCCGCCGCCGCAAAATAACGATTCGCTGCGCGACCGGCTGCGGCGGGAGCTGGACAAAGCGGCCGCTGCCAAGCCGTCGCTCGAGGAGCTCAACAAGCGCGTCGTCGACGCGCGGAAGAAAGTCGATGCCGCGCTCGCCGATCCGAACGCGCCGGGCGCGAAGCAACGCTACGACGCGGCGATGAAGGATCTGCACAGTGCCTATGCCGATTCGGTCAAGGCCTATCCCGACAAGGCCGATGCGTTGCAGCGCCAGGAAAATCAGGACGCGGCTCACGCCGGTTCGCTTGCCGCGGCTGCGGGCTGGGACGCGCCCGTTGTGCCCGCTGCTGCGGTGGATGCCACGCCGTCAAAGCCCGCCGGACCCGACAATGTCACCGCGGTCGGCGACAAGGTCTATGTCTGCGACGGTGCGATCGCCGGTGCCAACAACGTGTCGTGCCGCGAGATTTCGGCCGACGGCGGGCAATGCACCGGCGTGACGCTGGCGGATGGCGGCATGGGGTGGCGCGACAGCATCGCGACGCCATGCCACTCGGGGGACATGGAGCAGCGCAACGCCTTCCTGGCGGCAAACCCCGATGCCGCAGCGGCGGGGAGAGCGGCGCCGCCGGGCTTCTCCATGAGTTCCGATGCAACCAACGCCGAAATTCGTCGGTTGGTCGACGAGGCGGAAAAGAACGAGTGGAACGAGGCGATGGCCGATCCGGCGGGACCGACGGTCGACGATGCGTCGGCGGTGGCCCCGATCGATCTCGCCAGCTTCAACAATTCCAACAATTCCGGCGGCGGGTTCGACCTGAACGACGCGATCAATATTCTGGGTGTCGCGTCGCAGATTCTCGGCACAGCGGCGGCGATATCGACGCCGTCATACAGCGCGCCCGCGCCAAGCTATAGGGCGCCGCCGAGCGCACAACGAAGCGCGCCGCCGGTCCAGTACCATCCCCCGGCTCCCGTGCAGGGCTGCGTCGGCGTTTACGTCTGCAGCGCGAAGTAAGCCGCGGCCGACCTTAATCGAAGCCGCACTCGGCGCGGCTCTTTCCGACCGCGGCGGTCATTCCGTCTTGCGTCGACAGGCAACCTTGACGCCACTGACCGGTCCAGACATTGGCATTGCCGTTTTGGCTGATGCCGACATATTCGCCCAATCCCTCGGGCAAGCCGTTCTTGAAATTGCCTTGGTAGAATGCGCCATCGGACCAGACTCGGACGCCTTGGCCGTTGTACTTATCGGCGATCCAGTCGCCCTCGTACCAGTCGCCGCTCGGCCAAACCTGTTTGCCGTGACCGGCGCTCTCGCCATTGACGAAATCGCCTTCGTAAATCTGCCCGTCCTTCCAGACGTAAACACCGTGGCCGTTAAACTTGTCGTTACGGTATTCGCCGACATAACGATCGCCGTCGGCAAAAAGGGATTTGCCGGGTCCGTTGCGATTGCTGTTGCGACACGTGCCGTCGAAGCGCATGCCATCGGCGCCGATATAAATGCATCGCCCATTCGCCTCTCCGGCGCGCATTTCCTGTTCCCAGCGATTTTTTTCGTCGTCCGTCAAGATTGCGCGGCCCTCACTCAGACCGGCCCGGTATTCGCCCTCGATGCGCTTCGCGAGCTTGCCGGCGCTTGACCATTCGGCGATGCCGCGGCCTTGCGCCTTGCCGTCGACGCAAGGACCGTTCCATTGGACGGTGAGTTGCGGTTGGGACAAGAAGGTGCCGACGCGGCAGCCCGTTCTGGCGTCGGGATAAAAGGTCGGCGCCCCATCGGCCCAGGCAAGACCGGGCAGCAATATGAAAAAAACCGTCGCGACCCACCGCATCGTATCGATCCCCCGTTGCCCCGCGCCGTCGCCCCCAACCGCCGACGGCAGCACTTCTTTCATCGAAGATTAAATCGCCGCCGCGACGCGTTTCAAGCGCGGTTCTGCGTCAGCGGGTTTTCTTCTTCTTGTTTCCGCCGCGTTCGCCTTCCTTGCGGGCGACGAACAACCGCGCGGCTTGTTGCGCTGCCGCGCGGTTAAGGTAGTTCCCGCACGCGAAACGCTGTCCGTCGAAAATCACCGCCAGCTCGAATTTTTGCGGGCCGGTTTCGCGAATGTCGATCGTCGCTTCGGACGGTGAGGCCATCGGTCAGAGCTTGATCTTCTCGTCTTCCATCACGCGCTGGACGGCCGGACGCTTGACCATGCGATCCTTGAAGGCGGTGTAGCTCTTCATTTCGTGCATCGGAATTTCGCGCCGCACGCCCCAGGTGTAGAGAACGAAGGCATAGGGATCGGCGACCGAGAATTTGTCGAAGAGATATTCCTTCCCTTCGTACATGGCGTCGATTTCCTTGAGATAGCCGTGGAAGACCGTCTTGCCGGTCGCCTTGATGTTGTCGTGGGTTGCCGGATCGGTGGCATAGCGTTCGGGGCGGCCGATATGCGCCTGCGCCGGATGAACGCTCGACGAGACCCAGCCGATGAATGACATCGTCTTGGCCTGGGTCACCGGGTCTTCGGGGAAGAGTTTGAACCGCTTGCCGAGGAAGGGCAGGATGGCCGCGTTCTCGGAAATGAATTCGCCGCCGTCGAGGCCGAGGGCCGGCACGCGGCCATGCGGGTTGATCTTCAGGTATTCGGCACCGCGCTGCTCGCCCTTGCCGAGATCGATCTTGCGGCCGTCGTATTTCTCGCCGCTTTCCTCGAGCACGATGTGCGCAGCCATGGAGCAGGCGCCGGGACAATAACAAAGCGTCAGCATGATCGATCCTCCCTTGAATTCGGTTGCCGCATCATCGCATCGGGCCGGCGCGGTTGTAAATGACCCCTCTGTATAGAGGGGTCGGACGATCGAGGGGATGCCGCTTTTTTGTGCCCTCCCTCGTATCGCTTGCGAGGTTTCCGATTGCGCGTTAGTTCTTGATTTCGGCACATAACCTGAAAAAGGCATAACTGGGAGGGTCCGATGGGCAGTCACTCGAAGACAAGTGGAATGGCGAAGACGAGTGGGATGGGGCGGCGCACGCTGCTCAAGGCCGGTGCCGCGGTCGGCGCCATTCAGTTCGCGTCGCCGTTCATCATCTCGGCGCGCGGTGACGAGCCGATCAAGATCGGTGTCGATAACCCCCTGACCGGCATCTATACGGCGCTGGGCAAGAACGAAAACACCGGCATGGAACTGGCGGCCTCGCAGATCAATGCGAAGGGCGGCATTCTCGGCCGGGAGATCAAGCTCGTCGTCGAGGATTCGACCTCGGACAAGACCGACGTCGCCGTGCAGAAGGCGCGCAAGCTGATCCAGAGCGACAACGTCAATTTCCTCATCGGCAACGTGAACTCGTCGCACGCAATCGCGATCGCCCAGGTCGCGGCCGAATTGAAGACGGTCCACATCGTTCCGGGCGGACATGCCGACGCGGTGACCGGGTCGAGTTGTCACTGGACCACGTTCCGTATCTGCAACACCGGCGCGATGCAGGGCAACGCGATGGCCGGCCCGCTCGTGAAGGCGCTGGGCAAGAAGATCTATATCATCGCCCAGGACTATGCGTTCGGCCACGCGCTCCATGACGGATTGGCGAAGGCGGCGGCGAAGGCCGGCGGCACCATCGTCGGCGAAGAGTTCTTCCCGCTCGGCACCACCGATTATTCTGCGGTCCTGATCAAGGCGCGCGCCGCCAATCCCGACATTCTCGTCGATCTCGCCGCCGGCGACGACGGCATCAACTCGATCAAACAAGCCGTGCAGTTCGGGCTCGACAAGCAGCTTCACATTGCCGGCATGCAACAAGAGCTCGAAGTGATCGAGGGCCTGCCGCTCGAAGCCCGCATCGGCACCTGGATGTTCGAGTGGTATTGGAAGCAGCCGAACGTGCCGCACGTCGCGGAGTTCGTGGCGGCGATCCGCAAGGTGACCAACAAGGTTCCGACCGCGCGCACCTGGTTCGGCTATGCCTCGGTCTGGAGTTTGGCACTCGCCGCCAACCAGGCCAAAACGCTCGACGCCGTGAAGGTCGCGCACACGCTCGAAGGGATGAAGCTGCCGCCGGAAGTCGCGCTGATGCCCGGCGCGCCGTTCTTCCGTGCCGAGGATCATCAGTTGGTGCCGTCGGTCTTCGTCGGGCACGAGCAGGCCAAAGGCATCGACGATCCCGAGGATCTGTTCGTCGTCGATCAAGTGGTGAACGTGGCCGACGTCATGCCGACGCCGGCCGAGACCGGATGCAAGCTCGATTTCCCGGCCTGACCTAAAGCCGCGCGCCGTGTCTGACACGGCGCGCGGATCGTTTTCGATCGGGGGAAAGACCAAGGACATGAAACGATCGAACCGCGCTCTCGCCGCTGAAGCCCCCCGGCGGCGCGCGGCTGACGACGTTCCAAGCCGGGACGCGCGATGACCCAGGTCATTCTATTCAATCTGCTCAATGGACTCATCGTCGGCGCCTTCTACGCGTTGATGGCGCTGGGTCTGTCGCTGATCCTTAATCTGAGCGGCGTGATCAATTTCGCCCATGGCGGGTTCCTCGCGCTCGGCGCCTATCTCGCCTATTCGCTGATGCCGACGATCGGATTCTGGGGGGCTTTGCTGTTGGCCCCGATCCTGACGGCCTTTCTCGGCCTGGCGGTGGAGCGGTTGTTGATCCGCCGGCTTTATGGCCGCGATCCGCTCTACAGCCTGCTGCTGACGTTCGGCTTGGCGTTCATCTTCCAGGACGGGCTGCGCTATGTCTGGGGCGCGCAAAGCGTGCCCTATCAGATTCCCGGCTGGTTGGCGTCGCCGCTGTCGATGGATTACTTCTTTCTCACCGGCTATCGCGTTTTCATGATGATCGTCGTTGCGCTGGCGGTGGCCGGGTTGTTCCTGGTTCTCGGCTATACGCGGCTCGGCATGCGCATCCGCGCCGGCACGCTTGATCTCGATACGGTGTCCGTGCTCGGGGTGAATGTCCGGGTGCTGCGCAATCTCAATTTCGGCCTCGGTATCTATCTCGCCGGCCTGGCGGGCGTACTGGCGGCGGGCATGCTCGGCCTGTCGCCGACGATCGGCGATCAGCTCATCATGCCGAGTTTCGTCGCGATCATCGTCGGCGGCCTCGGCAGCCTGCCCGGAACGCTCGTCGGCGGGCTTCTGATCGGCGTCGCCGCCGGCATGACCACTGTGTTCTTCCCCACCGCGACCGAGGCGGTGATCTATGTGATGATGGCGCTGGTGCTGATCGTGAAGCCCAGCGGCCTCTTCGGCGACGAGGGACGGCTGCGGTGACGTTCCTCAAGAATTACGGCGTTACGCTGCTGGTCTGGGTTGTCCTGTTGGCGGTGCCGTTCTGGTTTCCCTATGTCGGTGGATATACGGGATTGGGCACGCGTACCATCGTGATGGCGCTCGCGGCGATGTCGGTGAACTTCCTCCTCGGCTTCACCGGCGTGTTGTCCTTCGGCCACGCCGCCTATCTCGGGCTCGGCGCTTACGGCGCGGGCATGACGATCAAATATCTGCTGCCCAGCACGCCGCTCGGCCTGCTCATCGGCGTGCTCGCGGGTACGCTCGGCGCGATGGCGATCGGCGCGATGATCGTGCGCCTGCGCGGCGTCTATTTCGCCATGGTGACGATCGCCTTCGGGCAGGTGTTCTATTTCATCGCTTTCCGCTGGTCGTCGGTGACCGGCGGGGATGATGGCCTGACCGGCTGGAAACGGGTACCGCTCGATCTCGGTTTCACCCGGATCGACATTCTCGGCAACGACGTCGCATTTTATTATTTCTGCTTGGTCTGCCTCGCGGCGTCAGCCGGTATCATGGCGCTGCTGCTGCGCTCGCCGTTCGGCCGCACCTTGCTCGCGATCCGCGAGAACGAACGACGCGCGCGGTTTCTCGGCATCTCGGTCGACCAGCACATCTGGCTTTCCTTCGTCATCTCGGCCGCCTTCGCGAGCCTGGCCGGCGTCCTCTATGCCTATCTCGATAATTTCGTCGATCCGCGCGCCTTCCATTGGCAGCAATCGGGCGAGTTCGTGATCATGGTCGTGCTGGGCGGCATGCGCTCGTTCTGGGGGCCCTTGATCGGCGCGGCGATCTTCGAGGTGCTGCAGGACAAGCTCTCGAGCTTCACCGACAACTGGATGTCGCTGCTCGGTCTGTTCTTCGTTCTGGTGGTCGTGTTCTTTCCGCGCGGCGTGCTTGGCGCCTTCGGCCGGAAGCCGACGCCATGAGCCTGCTCGAGGTCGGCAACCTCACGCGTCGTTTCGGCAGCCTCGTCGCCGTCAACGATGTCTCCTTGAGCGTCGAGACCGGCGAGTTGCGCGCGGTGATCGGCCCCAACGGCGCGGGCAAGACCACGTTCTTCAACCTGATCAGCGGCATGATGAGCCCGAGTGCCGGCACGATCCGGCTCGACGGCGCCGACATCACCGCATTGCCCGCGCATAAGCGGGTCGCGTTGGGAATCGCGCGCACGTTTCAGGTTACCGAGATTTTTCCGGAATTGAGCGTGCGCGAAAACCTGTTGATCCCGGTCGAGGTCGCGGCGGGGCTGCGCCTGGCGCCGTGGCTCTCGCGGTCGCGCGCCCAGGAAATCGCGGCCCGTGTCGACGAGTTGCTCGCGATGGGCGGGCTCGCCGCGATGTCGGACCGGCTCGCGGGCGAGTTGTCGCACGGCGATCAGCGCGCGACCGAGATCATGATGGCGCTGGCGTTGAAGCCGCGCCTATTGCTGCTCGACGAGCCGACCGCCGGCATGGGCGATCAGGAAACCCGCGACGTCGTCCGTCTCATCCGGCGTCTTCACAAGAGCGAGAATCTCGCGATCGTGCTGATCGAGCACGACATGCGGGTCGTCTTCGGCCTGGCCGACCGGATCATGGTGCTGGCCGAGGGCGCGGTACTGGCGGAAGGCACGCCGGCGGACATCGCGGCCAACGAGTTGGTTCAGACCGCCTATCTCGGGAGCGCGGCATGACCACGCTCAAGGTCGAGGGACTCAACACTTTCTATGGCAAGAGCCACATTCTGCACGATGTCGGTCTCGAAGTGCGCGAGGGCGAGATCGTTGCTTTGCTGGGACGCAACGGCGCCGGCAAGACGACGACACTGCGCAGCATCGTCGGCTTGACGCCGGCGCGTAGCGGCAGCGTTCATATTTTCGATACGGCGACGACGGATTTCCCGTCCTATCGGATCGCGGCGCTTGGTGTCGGCTATGTGCCCGAGGGCCGTCGCGTGTTTCCGAATTTGACTGTCGAGGAAAATCTGCTGGTTCCGCTGGAGCGACCGGGGCCATGGACGTTGAAGCGGGTCTACGAGTTGTTCCCGCGGCTCGCCGAACGCAAATCGAACAAGGGTCAGCAACTCTCGGGCGGCGAGCAGGAGATGCTGGCGATCGGCCGCGCGCTGCTGCTCAATCCGAAACTGCTCCTGCTCGACGAGCCGTCGCAGGGGTTGGCCCCGCTGATCGTGCGCAGCGTGTTCGAGGTCGTGGCCTCGATGCGCGCCGAGGGGATTTCGGTGTTGCTGGTCGAACAGAATGTTCGTGCCGCGGTCGAGATCGCCGATCGTGTCTATGTGCTCGATAACGGCCGCGTCGTTCACGAGGGCGCGGCGGCGGCGTTTGCCGCCGACGAAGAGCGGGTGCGCGAACTCGCCGGCGCGAAGGCCGACGCTTTCGACGAATTCGACTAGCGGGCGCCTCATGTACGTGCCCGCGCATTTCAAGGAAGACCGTGTTCCGGTCCTGCACGATGCGATCCAGCGGATCGGCTTCGGCACGCTGGTGACGTCGGGCAGCGATGGTTTGGAGGCAAACCATTTTCCGATGCTGTTCGAACCCGAACCGGGTCCGCTCGGGGCGTTGCGCGGGCATATGGCGCGGGCCAATCCACAATGGCGACGCATCCAGCCTGGAGCCCAGCCGCTGGCGATCTTCCTCGGTCCCAACACCTATATCAGCCCCTCCTGGTATCCGACCAAGCAACAGACCGGCGAAGTCGTCCCGACCTGGAATTACCTGACCGTGCATGCGTATGGCGAACTTTCGTTCATCCATGATGCGGCCGAGCTGCGCGATCATGTCGGCAAGCTGACGGATATACACGAAGCGGGCCGCCCGATGCCCTGGGCGGTGAGCGATGCTCCCGACGACTATCTCAAGGACATGATCCGCGCGATCGTCGGGTTCAAACTGGTCATCACCCGTCTCGAAGGGAAATGGAAGATGAGCCAGAACCGGCCGGCGCAGGACATGGCCGGCGTCCGCGAAGGCTTGCGCCGCGAAGACGGCGTCGATCAGCGCGCCGTGCTGGACGTCATGGACAAGTCCGGGAAGCCCTCGACCTGACGCCTGCTATTTTTCGGGCAGTGCCACGACGTAGCGCATGTCGATGACGCTCTTCGGGTCGAAATCGCCTTTGACCATGTTTTGCGATTTGTACCACGCGATCTGATGCAGGATGTCGGCGACGCCGAGCCGGCTCTGCGCATCGTTATAGGCGATCGCGGGCCGAACCTGATCGGGTGTCTGCTCGACGTATTTCGCGATGATGGCGATGAAGGCGTCAGCGTTGGGTCCGTCGCGGCGCTTGCCGTCGGGGCCGGTGAAGGCGTCGTAATAGTCGCGCTTGCCCTTGTTGAGCGCGCGCAGATAGCGCTGGATCAATTCCGGGTGCGTGTTGGCGAATTTTGTCGCGGTGAAGACGACGCCGGTCTGGAACGGCGCTTCGTCGCCGGCATAGGCGAGCAGTTTCGTCGCGCCATTGGCAATGCCGGGCGCGAGTGGGGTCGCGGTACTGATCGCGATGTCGGTCTTGCCGCCGGTGACGGCGGAAACCACGTTGGCGGTGGATTGCAGCCCGATCACCGTCACGCTCTTGGCGTCGATGCGATATTTCTCCTCGATCAGCGCGAGGCTGTAATGACCGGTCGATCCGATCTGCGCGACACCGGCCGAATGACCCGCGAGGTCTTTCAGGGTCTTCAATCCCGCATTGAACGCCGCATTGGATGCGACGACGGTCAGCATCTGGAAGCCCGGCGCCTCGTGGGTTCCGCCCGCGATGATCCTGAGCGCGCCTTGTCCGGCGAGGTTGAACAACCCGCCCGAGGGACCGGTGCTGCCGAGATCGATGTCGCCCGATACCGCCGCGACCGCGATCGGCTCGCCCGAACCGAAGGGCACCGTCTGAACGATCAGGCCCTCGGCGGTGAAATAGTTTTTTTCGATCGCGATATAGAGCGGCCCGGCGCCCGCGTTGTGAACGAGGCCGACCTTGACGGTTTCGGCTTTGGCCCCCAGCGGTGCCTGAACGAGAAGCGCGAGAACGGACAGGAGACGGATGCTCGTCTTCATCGATGACCCTAAATCAGTGTTGATCGCTTGACGCGCGCGATATCGATCACGGCATCAAACCACACCGGCTCGCGATATTCACGGCGATACCGCGACGATGGCCGGGTTTCGTGCGTTCGGCGTCAAAAATATCGGTGCACCGTCTGCTATCCGCGATTGACCCGTTCCGCCTCGGCGCGCACGCGCTTGGCCGTGTCGGCCGCATCGCGGACGATGCGCGCAACGTCGATGCCGACCAGCTTGCCGCCGCTTTTCATGATCCGTCCGTCGATGACGACCGTGTCGACGTTCGAGGGGTTGGTCGACTGGATCACCATGTGAACCGGATCGGTGAACGGCGCCATGTTGAGGTCGGTGGTACGGATGAGAATGATGTCCGCGCGCTTGCCCGGCGTTAGCGAACCGACGCGGTCGGCGATGCCCAGCGCCCGCGCGCCGCCCATCGTCGCCATTTCCAGCGCCCGGCGCGCCGGCATGGCGAATTCGCTTTGCGCCTCGCCGTCGGCGATGTTGAGCAGCGCCTTCATGATCGCGAACATGTCGCAATTGCCGGCGAGCACGGTGGTGTCGACCGACAGGCTCAGCGGCACGCCGGCTTTGGTGAAGGCACCAACCGGGGTAATGCCGAAGCCGGTGCGCAATTCGGTGAACGGGCTGAGGCTGATCTCGGTCTTGGTCTTGGCGAGAAGCTCGTTGTCGTTGTCGACGATGTTGGTGTCGTGGACCAGGATCACGTCCGGCCCGAGCAGTCCGGCCTCGTTGAGCTTCTTGATCGTCTGACGGTCCTTGACCCGCGCGAGGCTGGTGCCGGTATGGGTCGAGACGCGCAAGCCCAGTTTGCGGGCGGCCTCCCATTCCATGCGGACCATGTCCATGTCGTTGTTCTCGGGTCCCCGCGAGCAGACGCCGAGGGTCAACATGCCTTCGCTCGGCTTGATCCAGCGTTCGTTGACGCGGCCCAAATCCGAAACCCGCACGGCCTGGTTCTGCATGCCGATACCAAAATAGCCGTAACCGAAAAGGGCGCGGCCGCCCATCGCGCGATGCGCCTGCAATTCGGCGTCGGCATATTCCGGCGTCACCAGATTGTGCGACCAGTTATGCACCGTGGTGAGGCCGGAATTGATCGCCTCGGCGATGGCGAGCCGCACGCCGCGCGCATTGTCCTCGGGCTTGAAGATCGCGCCGACCGCCTTGGCGAAACTGAAATAGCCCATCTTCGGATCGTCGCCGGCGGTGTTGCTCGCGGCGGTGCCCCACATGTGCCAGTGGGTTTCGACCAGGCCGGGCAGGGCGATCATCGTCTTGCCGTCGATGATCTTGGCGCCCGGCGCCTTCAAGGCCGTGCCGACCGCGACGATCGCGCCGTTGCGGACATGAATGTCGCCGTTGGGCAGGTCGCCCAGTTTGTCGTCCATCGTCAGCACATAGGCGTTGCGAATGAGGAATTCGCCGCGCGCCGGAAGCTTCGCGTAGCCTTCGCCGGGGGCGGCCGCATAGGCGCCGGGGATGGGGCGCAGCAAGCTCGCCGCGCCGATCGCCGCCGCGCCGCGCAAGACATCGCGCCGGCGAACCGGCAGCCGTGCGCCCGACTTGTTCCACATGGATTTGGTCATGGTGTTTTCTCCCGCTTGTCGTCTTCGATTCGAGACCACATGCGAAAGGCCCGAAATCTGTTGTCCGTATCATCGCAGTCGCGGGGCGCGGTGGCAAATCTCGATTGCTGCCTCGCTGACGGCGATGTGATTCGCCGGGACCGGCTGCTTCGCATAAACAAGGTGTCGTTCGGGTGGGCGTAACAGGTGAGGGAAACGACGTCATGGACAATGCACAATCGCCGAAGCTGATCATTCCTGCCCTCGGCGGCTTCTATCGCTGGGTCGAACCGTACTGCTATCCGCTGGCGCGGTTCACCACCGGCGCCATTCTCATTCCCAATGGTTGGCCAAAACTAATGGCGGGCGTCGGCCCCGTCGCCACCACGATGGCGAAACAGGGAATGGAGCCCGCGGGACTGATGGCGGTTTGCGTGATCGTCATCGAGGTGCTGGGTGGGGCATGCGTCGCGGTCGGATTCCTCACCCGCTTCTGGGCGGCGGCGATCGCCATCGAGATGGCGGTGCTGACCTTCATCGTCCAGTGGAACAACGGCTATAGCCGGGTCGAGCAGTTCCTGCTCTGGGGCGTTCTGGCTTTCGTCATCGCGCTGCGCGGCAGCGGACGCTGCTCGGTCGATCGCGCGATCGGCTGGGAACTTTAGTAAACGAGGGACGGGATCCTGACGGGCACATCGCCCGTCAAGATCCCGAACCGGCGGTTTACTGGAACTTGATCATGTCGGTGCGGGTCTCGGTCACCATCTTGGTCGTGACCGGCGGGCCGCCGGGGCCCATGTGGTACGCCGCATAGGCCTGACGGAAGGCGCTTTCCGACGGCAGGCAATCGACCGGATAGATCACGTTGTAACCCCGTTGTGCCGAGGCGCTGCCGGTGCCGATGCCAACGCCTTGTGCCGAGTTGCCGCAGAGGATCACGGTCTTGATCCCGTGATCCTTCAGGCGCTGGTCGAGGTCGTCGCCGAGAAACTTGTCGGGTCCGCCCTGTTTCTGGTCGACCACTTCGCCGGCATGCGGCGCGATACTCTGATCGACGATCTTGCCGTCACCCGGCAAGGTGTAGAGCACCATCATGCCCGCCGCGCGCGCGCGGTCCATCATCGCCTTGAGGGTCGGGATCATGCCGACGCAGATCGGACGCGTCGACATGCTGCAATTCCCTTCGATGAAGTCGAAGAGGAACAGCGCGGTGGTCTTCGGATCGACCGTCACTTGCTTCAATTCCGGCGGCGGCGGCATCTGGAGCGTCGACCAATCGGTCATGAAATCGGCGGCCGAGGCCGGCGGCGTCGCCTGGATTGCGGCGAACAGCGTGCCGGTCATGGCGCCGATGCGTATGAGGTTCTGCAAACGTGTCATTTTTCCTCCCTTATGTATTGGATCGTTTATTGGCGCGTCTTCGATCGGGCATTTGCCGATCTTGCCCGACCGGTGGCATATGCTGCCTTCGAACAGCGGGGTTTGTAAATGGGCAAAGGCCGGCTCGAAGCGTTCACCGATGGCGTGATGGCGATCGTCATCACCATCATGGTGCTGGAGATGCGGGTGCCGCAGGGCACCGATTTCGCGGCGGTGCAGGCGGCCATCCCGATCTTTCTCGCCTATGTGCTGAGCTATGTGAATGTCGGCATCTTCTGGAACAACCATCACCACATGCTGCACGCGGCAACCCGCGTCGACGGGCGCGTGCTCTGGGCCAATCTTTTTCTATTGTTCTGGATGACGATGGTGCCCTTCGTCATCCGCTGGATCGACGAAGCCGGGATCACCGTTCTGCCGGTGGCGGCTTATGGCGTCGTGCTGGCCATGGCGGCGTTGGGATACACGCTGCTCGAGTGGGCGCTCATCGCCTGCAGCGGCCAGACCGAAACGCTGGCTGCCGCGGTCGGCAAGGATGTCAAAGGCAGGCTGTCGCTGGGCATCTATGTCGCGGCGATCCCGCTCGCCTTCGTCAGCGTGTGGATCGCGATCGCGCTCTATGTCTTCGTGGCGTTGATCTGGTTCGTGCCGGATCGCCGGATCGAAACGGTGATGAAGCGCGTGGGGTAGATTCGACGACGCAAAGCCAGGCCCTTGCGGGGCCTGGCTTCGTCGAAGTCGATGAGATGCTTACTGGCTGGCTTTCTCGGTGTGATCGTTGGGCATGTCCAGCGGGGCCGGGTTAACCGCGGTCTTCACGTTCTGCTGCTTCTCGTGCGCCGCGGTGCCGAGCGCGTTTTCGGGCGTCATGCCCAGGGCGTTGCAGTCGCGGGTGGCGCCCGAGCAATTGGTCGGCATCTCGGCGCCGGTTCCCCGAGCAACCGTGGTCTTCACGTTCTGCTGCTGCGCGTTGGCGGCGGTGCCGAGCGCATTCTCGGTGGTCATGCCGCCGGCATCGCAGTTGCGCGACGCGCCCGAGCAGTTGTTCGGCATGCCGCCGGGAACCGGCATCGGCGTTTCGGCAAAAGCGACGGTCGAGAGCGAGAGGGCCAGCAGGCCGGCCAGTGCAAACATCTTCATGGTAATCCCCTTGGGTTCTGTGTTGGCTGTCGAACACGGCACAGACCGACGATCAGTGCCTGTTACTCACCTATTCGCCGGGGGTCGGCTCTTGGTTACAGGGGTTTGAAAAAATATTCGGCGATCCGGTCGGGACAGGAGAAAACGGGGCGCATCGGCTTGTTGACGGCATGATGCGGATATAGAATTCCCGAGCGACCATAAAAATTCGTCATAAATCCGGAGGAAACTGATTTGGCGCGCCATATTCCCGGACCGCTCTTCTTCGATTTGCACGGGCCTTCGGGCATGCCGATGCTCTTCCTCCATTCCACGCCCGACGATCATCGCTTGTGGATGTATCAGACCGCGAGTTTCTCATCCTGGTATCGCACCATCGCCGTCGATCTCGCCGGCTATGGGCGTTCGCCGCCGGCGCAAAAGGGCGTGAGCCTTGCCGATCAGGCCGATGCCACTTGGGAGGTCGTCGATCGGGTGTCATCGGGGAAGGTCATCGTCCACGGCAACTCGATGGGCAGCCTGGTCGCCATGCACATGGCTCATCAGCAGCCGGATCGCGTGCCGTGCCTCATCCTGTCCGGTACCGGCTACCTGCCGACCCGCGATGCGATGAAAGTATGGGCCAAGCGTTACGCCGAGGAAGGAATCGAGTTGCGTTACAAGCAGTGCCTGGATCATTTCTCGCCGCCGGCCCAAAAACTGCCGCATGTGCAGAATTACGCGCGCATGGTCTGCGAACTCAATAATCCGTCGACGGTCGGCAGCATCATCGCGATGAACGAAGCCTTGTATCGGGACATCGAACCGGATTCATTCTTCGACGAATTGAGAATGCCGACGGTCGTGATCAGCGGCACCGCCGACCGCAACCACGAGGCGGCCCGCGAGCTGCACCGGCATATCAAAGGCTCGACCTTCCGGGAAATCGAGGGCGCGGGCCATGCCGTGATGCAAGAGGCGCCCTGGCTCTATGATCGATACAGCATCGAGTTGATCGCCAAGCATGGCCTGTGGCCGGGAGAGATGCCGACATGAGGCGCGAGGAACACGAACTCCTGTCCGGTCTCGCACCGGGAACGCCGATGGGCGATCTGTTGCGCCGGTATTGGACGGCGGCGGTGTTGTCGCGCGAGCTCGAGGCGGATGGCGCGCCGGTGCGCGTGACGCTGCTGGGCGAAGACCTCGTCGCCTTTCGCGACAGCAAGGGCCGGGTCGGATTGCTGGACGAGCACTGCGCGCATCGCGGTGCGTCGCTCTATTTCGGCAAGAACATGAATGGCGGTCTTTCCTGCTGGTATCACGGCTGGAAATACGACGTCGACGGCAAATGCCTCGATCAGCCGAACGAGCCGCCGCAAACGCGGTTCTGCGATCGAGTGAAGCACACGGCCTATCCCTGCATCGAGCGTAACGGCGTGGTGTGGACCTATATGGGGCCGCCCGACAAGAAGCCGGAAATGCCCGCGCTCGAATGGCTGACAGTTCCCGAAAGCCACGTCTTCGTCTCGAAACGCCTGCAGCAATGCAATTGGCTGCAGGGAATGGACGGTGACATCGACGGCTGCCATCTGGGCTTCCTGCACGGTCACGTCATCGAGCAGGTGCCGGACCTCAACCAATTCCGTTCGGCGAAATGGCTGATCCGCGATCTCTATCCCGTCTTCGATCCGGTCACCATCCCGTCGGGAATATTGCTGTCGACGCGAAGAAATGCCGCGGAGGACACTCATTACTATCGCGTGAACCAGTGGTTCCTGCCGGGCTACACCACCATTCCGCTGCCCGGCGACGGGCCGCAGGCCGGGCACTCATGGGTTCCCCGGGATCGCGGGCAGAGTTGGGTTTTTACGTTTTCATGGCACCCGAGCCGGCCGCTCACCGACGCCGAGCGAGCGGACTTCGAGGAGGGGAAGTCGGCGGTACATGCGGAATTGATTCCCGGCACGTTCGTCCCGAGTCACAACAAGGCCAACGACTACGCCGATCCCGACGCGCCGCCGGCCAATCAGCCGTGGATGCGAATCAAGAACTTCCAGGACCAGGATATGAGCATCACCGAAAGCATGGGCGGGCTTTATGACCGCACGCGCGAGAGCCTTGGTTCGACCGATAAGGTGCTCATACAGACGCGCCGCCGCCTCATGGCAGCGGCGCGCAGTGTCCAGGAGGGACAGGATCCGCCCGGGCTCGATCCGGACAGTTTCCGTTTTCGGCCCTATTCGGCCGAATTGCCGCGCAGCGTGACCGACTGGCGCGAGGCCGTCGGTGACGCGATCGAGACCCGTCCCGAAACCTATCGCAATTCGGTGTGAGGCGCGGCCGCTAGAGTGGTATTCCCTGGCTCACGACCTTGCGTTCCCAATAATCCCACAGCAGCCGGTGGCCCCAAGTGCCTTTGCGTTCGCCGCGCAGACCTTCCCACATGGCTTCGGAGAACGGCTTGGCGCCGCCCAGCGCTTCGGCATCGATCTGGTATTGGGCGTTTTCCTCGATGTAGGTGCAGGCGCTGAGCGCGGCCTCGCAGGTGTCGCCGACGACGACCGAACCGTGGCCGCGCATCTGGCAGGCGACGTTTTTGCCCAGGGTTTTCGACAGCGCGACCGCCGACGTATCGTCCAGCACCATGCGAGGATCGTCCCAGGTCGGCACGCCGCCGGCGAGGAAACCGGCCTGGGAGTAGACCGGCACGATATCGCGCTTGGCGATCCCGAGCAGCGTCGAGGCCCGCGCGTGCAAATGCGCGACCGAGCCGATTTCGGGCCGATCCTTGTGGATTTGCGTATGGATGCGCCACTCGGCCGGAATCTGCATCGGCTTGTCGCCGCCCGGATGATAGAGAATCTGGCCCGCGAGATTGAAAACGAAAATCTGATCGATGCGGACTTCGGTCTTTTCCGATCCCGCGCCAGGCGTCATCAGGACGATGTCGCTATCGGGAACGCGGATCGAGATATGGCCGTACAAACCGATGCTTCCCTGCATGCCGGCAACCCGGCACATGATCGCCAGTTTGCGCCGCAATTCGAATTCCTCGGCGGATATCTTGCGCTTATCTGTCAATTCACTCACGGCGTCGTCCCCTCCCGTATTGTCCGATGTTGATGGCCCGATCGCCGACTCTAACCGCTCGGGGGATTAATCGGTAGAGCGGGATTTCGTTGTCGTTGCGCGCGGCATAAATATGTTAAGTTGAGGGATCTTCGATCGATGTAAAAACAAAGATGACGGGAGGGATCATGTCTCAAGACACCAAGGCCGGGGTTGCGCCGGCGCTCAAGTTGAATTTTATCTCGCACGCCACACTCGAAACGAGTGATCTCGAAAAATCGCGCAAATTCTACGAGGAATTTCTGGGCCTCGACGTGATCGAGATGAGCCCCGTCGCGCTTTGCCTGCGGCTCGGTGGACACAACACGGTGGTCGTCGTGAAGACGGCCAATCGTGCCGTGATGCCGATGATCAATCATAACGGGCTGGACGTCGGCTCGACCGAGGAAGTGGACGCCGCCTATCGCACCGTGATGGAACAAAAGGACAAATGGGGGATGCACAAAATCACCCCGCCGAAGGAACAGCACGGCAGCTACAGCTTCTATTTCTGGGATGCCGACGAGAATGTCTGGGAAATCCTGAGAAATTCGCCGATCGGTTATTCCAACCTGTTTCAAGCCAAAGACTGAAAAAGAGTTCGCTTCGCGTCTCGAGCGGCGTTGCGAACCGAACAAATAAACAAGCAAACGGGACGGATCGTCCCGCTATTGGGGGAAAGTCTGATGAGACGATTGGTATGTCGTGCGATTTGTATCGCTGTCGCGCTGTTGGCCGGTGGAGCGCCTGCTTTCGCGCAAACGAATCTGATCCTCACGACGATGAGCCCGCCGGGGAACGATTTCAGCACGGAATTCTTCGGCCCCTGGGCGGAAAGAATGAACGCGGCGTCGAAGGGCAGCCTTCACGTCGATGTTCGCGACGGCTACGCCGTGGCGAATTACGGCAATGTCTACGAACGCGTCATGGACGACGTGGTGCAGATCGGCTGGGGCATGCAGGGCATCATCGCCGGCCGCTTCCCGCTGACCGAAATCGCCACCTTCCCGTTCGAGGCCGATAACGCCGAGCAGGCCTCGGTCGCCTTGTACCGCCTCTACAAGGCGGGAGCCTTCGGCGCCGAGTACAAGGACGTCAAGCCGCTGGTGCTCGGCACCTTCCCGATGAACGGCGTGCATTACGCGAAAAAGCCGCCCTCGGTCGACAATTTCAACGGCCTCAAGGTCCGGGCGGCCAGCAAGCCGCAAGCCGAATGGATCGAGCGCCTGGGCGGCGCGCCGATTTCGATGCCGCCGGAAGACCTCTATCAGTCGCTCCAGCGCAGCACGATCGACGCGACGCTGCAGGGTTGGTCGACCTTCGGTCCGATCAAGCTGGCGGACGTCACCAGCTTCCATGTCGACGCGGCGTTCGGCACCTCGACCATCATGCACTTCATGTCGCAGAAGAAATACGACGCCCTGCCGGCCGACGCGCGCAAGGCGATCGACGATAATTCCGGCGAGGCGATGAGCCGCAGCTGGGGAAAATTCGTCGACGCGCTGGCGCAAAAACTGCGCACGCAGGTTCTGGCGCTGCCCAACCAGACCGAGGTGAAACTGACCGCCGAACAATCCCGCTCGTGGCGGGAGAAAGTGGCGCCGGTCGCGGATGAATGGACCAAGGCCCATCCGGGGGGCGATCAACTGTTGAAGCAATATCGTGCCGCGCTCGCCGACGTGAAGGCGGGCCGGTAGCGCGACCGTTCAAGGAGAGAGAAAAGACATGACGACAGGTCGCCGCGTCGACGTACACCATCATTTTTATCCGCCCGAATATCTCGATGCGATCCGGGGTGGTGGGCACGGCGCCGATGGCGGCTTGTTTCCCGGCGTCACGAACTGGACGCCTGCCCGGACCATCGAGGAAATGGACCGGCACGGCGCGACGACGGCGGTGCTGTCGCTGTCGCCGCCGGGGTGCCAGCTGGGGGACGTCGATTTCAATCGCCGGCTTGCCCGTCTCTGCGGCGACTATGCCGCCGGGATGATTCGGGACAATCCGGGACGCTTCGGGCTATTCGCGCCGATGCCGATGCCGGATATCGACGGCACGCTCCAGGCCATCGCCTATGCGCTGGACGTGCTGAAGGCCGAAGGCATCGCCTTGATGACGAGCTATGGCAATCGTTGGCTGGGCGATCCGCTCTTCGATCCGGTGATGGAAGAATTGAACCGGCGCAAAGCGGTTGTCTACGTTCACCCGCTTGCGGCGGATTGCTGTACCGGTCTGATCGATTGGGTTCCGGACGCGCTGATCGAATATCCGAACGATACCAGCCGCGCGATCCTGAGCCTGATGTTCGGCGGAACGCTGACGCGCTTGCCGGATATCCGTTTCATTTTCTGCCATGGCGGCGGCACGATCCCGTTTCTCTCGGGCCGGATCAAACATTCGGGTTCCAATCGGCCTTTCCTCAGTCGGGTGCCGAAGGGAATCGACTACGAGCTGCGCAAGCTCCATTACGATATCGCACTCGCGGCGTTTCGGCCGTCGCTGCTGGCGCTGTTGGATTATATTCCGCTCTCCCAGATTCTGTTGGGTAGCGACTATCCCTTTTCGTCGATCGGCACGTCGATCGAGGGATTGGCGACGATGAATCTGTCGGCCGATCAGTTGCAGACGATCTACTGCGACAATGCCGAGCGCCTGATGCCGACCCTGCCGAAGTGACGCGAAAGCTGCGACGTTTTTACGTCCGCGCGATCAGCACGTAATCCCAGAGCACCGCGACCGAGGCCACGATCAGCACCAGGAACGTGAGGCTCATGCCGGTGGCGCGGAAGACGAATTTCTCGTTTTCCTGCGAAATGCCGAAGGCATGGATGACGCGGCCCAGCACGAGAATGATGCAGAGGATGTGGAGGACGTAGATCGAGTTGCGCTGCATCTGCATGGCGCTGAGCAGGATCAGCGCGAGCGGCACGTACTCGGCGAAATTGCCGTGGGCGCGGATCGCGCGTTCGAGGCGGATATTGCCGCCGGTGCCGACCGCGGCTTTGGCGCTGCCGCGCAGGTTCATGATGCGAATGGCGAGAATGATGTAGATCAGCGCCAGGATGGCCGCATAGGCCGGAACGATGAAAGGTACGGGCATTCGATTCTCCGGGTGACACGGCGAAGACGTATTCAATAACGGTCGGCGACGACGCTTGGTTGCGTCCGCGTTCAGTCGCCTTGGGCGGGCGCCATGATGAACCGGTCCATGCGCCGCAGGGCGGGGAAGACGCGGCAGGCGGCGGCGGCCACGATCATCGTCGCGACGCCGCCCAGCACGACCGAGCCGACCGCGCCAAACCAATAGGCGGTGACGCCCGATTCGAATTCGCCGAGCTGGTTCGAGGTGCCGACGAAAAGCGAGTTGACCGCGCTGACGCGGCCGCGGATCGCATCGGGCGTTGCGGTCTGGACCAGCGTCGAGCGCACGACGACGCTGACGACATCGGCCGCGCCGACGACGACCAGGGCGGCGAACGACAGCGGCGCCCAGGACGATAGGCCGAATACCATCGTGGCCGCGCCGAAGACGCCGACGGTGATCAGCATCCGGCTGCCGACATGGCGTTCGAGCGGATGACGCGCGAGATAGAGCCCGGCGCTCAGGGCGCCAACCGCCGGCGCGCTGCGTAGGAGACCGAGGCCCAGCGGACCGACCTCGAGAATGTCGCGCGCGAAAATCGGCAAAAGGGCGGACGCGCCGCCGAAGAACACCCCGAACATGTCGAGGGTGATCGCCCCGCGCACCGCCTCGGCATGACGGATGAAGCTGACCCCGCTCATGAAGCTCTTCCACGACAGCGGCTGGACCGTCGGCGGCGGGGTGCGTGGCAATAACGAGATCATCACGATGCCGATCGTCGTCATCGTCACGACACCGAAGAAGGCGACCGGCGCGCCGAGGAGAAACAGGAAACCGCCGAGCATCGGGCCGGTCACCACCGCCATCTGATTGACGAGCGAGCCGGCGGGGGTGATGCGCGGATAGACTGCGACGGGCACAAGGCTGGGCAACAGGGCGGCCTGCGCCGGTTGTTCGAAGGCGCGGCCGACGCCGAAACACGCGATGAGGATAAAGATCAGTGTTGGTGTGCCGAGGTCCAGGAGGGCGAGGGTGCCGATCACGGCTGCCGACAGGGCCTGAACAGCCCACGCCGCGATCAACACGAAGCGGCGCGGGAAGTTGTCGATCATCTGTCCAGCGATCAGCGCGAAGCTCGCGGTCGGCAGGAACATCGCCAGGCCGACAAAGCCGAGATCGAGCGCGCTGTTGGTCAGCGAGTAGATGTACCAGCCGATCGCCACGCCCTGGATCTGGAACGAGACGGAGGCGCAAAACCGCGCCACCAGAAAGCATTTCACCGGTCGGGTGAAGATGCTTGCTGGCTTTTCGCCGGAATCGGTTTCGCGCGGAGCCCCGTCGCTAGGGCCGTCGTCGTCCATACCTAACGCTTCGACCTCACCAGGCGGCTTATGCGACGACCTTGTTGCGGAGAACGCCGACGCCCTCGACTTCGGCTTCCATCACGTCGCCGACGTTGAGGAATTTCTGCGGCGTCATGCCGAGCGCCACGCCCGACGGCGTGCCGGTCGCGATCACGTCGCCGGGATGGAGGGTGAGGCTCGCGCACACGGCTTCGATGATTGCCGGAATGCCGAACAGCAGGTCCGAGGTATTTGAATCCTGGCGCGTCTCGCCATTGACCCGCAGCGTGATGCGGTGGCCGGACGGATCGCCGAACTCGTCCTTCGTCGTGATGGACGGGCCCATCGGGCCGAACGTGTCGAAGCTCTTGCCCTTGAACCACTGGCCGTGCGCCTGCTGCTTGTCGCGCGCGGTGACGTCGTTGAAGACGGTGTAGCCGAAGATATAGTCCATCGCCTTCGCGGCCGGCACGTCGAGCGCGATCTTGCCGATCACGATGGCGAGTTCGACTTCATAGTCGAGTTGGTCGGTGTTCTTGGCATGGCGCAGCACGTTGTCCTCGGGACCGATCACGGTGGTGAAAGGCTTCGAGAAGATTTCCGGCACCGGCGGGAACTTGACCGGAATGTTGCGGGCGCGCGCGCCCTCTTCGATGTGGGCCTTATAGTTGCGGCCGATGCAGAAGATGTTTTTGCGCGGATGCGGGATCGGCGCATAGAGCTTGGTGCTGGCGAGCGGCAGCCAGCCGGCGCTGTCGGTCGCGGCGCTGACGACCTTCTTTGCCTCGGCGAGCGCGGCGTCGCCGCCTTCGATGAAGGCGATCATGTTGTCGGGCAACGCTGCCGACGCTTTGTTGAGATCGAGAATGCCGCGCTTGGCGTCGACCACGCCCAAACGTTCCTTGCCGGCGGCGGCGAATGTCACGAGCTTCATGACCGTCCTCTGCTTGTTGAAATTGCCGCATCGCTGATTTCCGTTGCATTGGAACGGGCACGGCGGCTTCATTCCAACCTAGCAGGAAGGCGGGTCCCCTTTCAACCGAGGGGCCGGAAGGGCGAGGGGACAATGGCTGAGTTGAAAAATCCGGCGCGCGTGCGGCTCGAGAACGGCGAGGTGTCGATCGGCGTGGGCATTCGGCTCGCGCGCGGCGCCGAGATCGGGCGGATCATGGCGAGTTGCGGCTGGGACTGGCTGTTCATCGATCTCGAACACGGCTCGATGTCGCTTGAGACGTGCGGCCAGATGTCGGTCGCGGCGCTCGATGCCGGGATCGCGCCGATCGTGCGTATTCCGAACGGCCAATACGATATGGCGACACGCGCGCTCGATGCCGGCGCCTGGGGCGTGGTGATGCCGCATGTCGATACGCCCGAGGAAGCTGCTGAAGTCGTTGCGCGGGTCAAGTATCCGCCGCAGGGCCATCGTTCGGTGATGGGCTCGCTGCCGCAATTCGGCTTTCGCGGCCTCGGCGCCGGCGAAGCATCGAAGATCATCAACGCGCAGATGCTGGTCACGGTGATGATCGAGACGCCGCTCGCACTGGCGAACGCCGAGAAGATCGCGGCGGTGCCGGGCGTCGATTGTCTTTTGATCGGCACCAGCGATCTCGCGATGGAGATGGGCATCCCCGGCCAGTTCACCCATGCCGATATCGTCGCCGCGTATGAGAAGGTGATCGCTGCGTGTCATCAGGCGAATAAATGGCCGGGCATGGGTGGCGTCTATGTCGACGACCTGCTGCGTCGTTATATTGGCCTCGGCATGCGGATGATCCTGGGCGGTAACGACCTGCCCTTCTTGATGGGCGGCGCCACCGACCGCGCGAAGAATTTAAGAGCGGCGTTGTCCTGATTCAGAAACCCTCGCTGAAAACCCTTCCCCCTTGAGGGGTAGGGTAGGGTGGGGGGTGACCCCGCGACGAAATTTCAAAAATTAGTGCTGATGAATTTCGGGATTGCGTGATTGGCTGCGCGTCTATGGCACCAGCGTCGAACGCAGACCCCCCACCCTAACCCTCCCCCTCAAGGGGGGGAGGGAATGGATCGAGCGGCGATCTTCGATCAGGCAACCGTCAAGGTGACCGGGATATTCCCGCGCGTGGCCTTGGAGTAGGGGCAGATTTCGTGCGCGTTCTTGAGCAGCGCCTCGACCTTCGCCTTATCAGCCCCCGGCACGGATAGCGTCAGCGCCACTTTGAGCGCGAAGCTGGTGTCATCCTTGTCGAGCGTGACTTCACAGGTGAGCTTGGCGGCGGC
Organism: uncultured Rhodospirillales bacterium; assembly: GCA_903828515.1. GTDB lineage: Bacteria > Pseudomonadota > Alphaproteobacteria > ATCC43930 > CGMCC-115725 > CAIKMD01. The sequence continues at coordinate 1,053,635 of CAIKMD010000007.1, forward strand.
GGGGTCGATCTCGTGCTTTTTGGCGAGCGCGATGACCGCCTGATTGAAGCAGGCCGCGTAACCGATGGCGAAAAGCTGCTCGGGATTATGGCCTTCGCCGTTGCCGCCGAGTTCTTTCGGGAACGCCATCGACAGGGCGAGCGTGCCGCCTTCGATCATCGCGCGGCCTTCGCGCCCGCCTTTGCTGATGGATTTGGTTGTGTACGCCATGTTGCCCTCCGTTGGGATTCGGTTGCGGTCGCTGTCGATATAATATTTCGATCGGGCGCGGCAACCGCGCTGGCGCCCGATGACCTAGTGGTCCGCCGCGTTCTCGACGGGGAGGATGCTGGCGGCCGACACAGCCTTATGCGTGCCGCCCGTCATAAACAGCATCAGCAGGGGCGGTGCCGTCAGCAAAATGGCGGTGAGGCCCGCGGCGCCGAGTCCGCCCCATTTGATCAGCCACCCGGTTAGGATCGCGACGAGTACGCTGACGCCCGCGGCGCAGGTGTCGTTGACGCCCAAGGCGCGTCCGCGCTCCGCCGTCGGATAGTGATCGGCGATCAGAGCCGTGGCCGCGACATTGGCGCCCGCCCAACCGATGCCGACGAGGAAAGCGCCGATCGTGACCAACACGTATGTGCCGGTATAAGCGACGAGCCCGGCGCCGGCGAGCGCGATGGCGACGCCGGGAAACATCACCGCGTCGCGGCCATAACGATCGGTCAGGCGTCCGAGCGGAACGGTGAAGGCGAACATGCCGGCCGAATGGCACATCTGAGCGATGGCGATTCCGGTGAGCGAGGTGCCGCATTCCGACAACGCCAGCGAGGTCAGCACCATGACGATCGTCATGTTGCCGTTCGCCGCGCAGTTCGAGACGACGGCCAGACGTATGGCAGGCTTTTGGAGCAGCGACATCGCACGAAAGGCGACCCGCTCGGTCGGCCGCTCCGCGGCAACGTAACCGGGATAATAGAGGTGAAGGTTCTGGCCGATCTCCCGGGGGTCGGGCCGCACGAACGAGATCAGCACGATGCCCGGCACGATGAGAACCGGCAGCATGTACCAGGCGAGGCCGATCGGATCCTGGCCGAACCAAGCGGAGATCGCTTGCGAGAGGCTGATTAGCAGAGGACTGACGACGAGCCCGGACAGCGAGCCCAACGCCAGATAGCCGAGCGCCTGGGCACGATGTTGCGGCGGAAACATATCGGTGGCCGCGACGCGAAGCTGTTGCGACGCGTTCATGCCCATGCCGAAGACGAGGATACCGGCAAGGAACAGCGTGAAATTATGCAGGCTCATCGCGACGCCCACGACGAGAGCGCCGACCAGCGCGAGCGCGAGGCCGAAGATGATGCCTGGCTTGCGGCCATACGCGTCGGTGATTTTGCCGACCGGATAGGCGACGAGAAACCGGCTGAACCCGACCAGCGCGACGGTGATCCCCGAGAGCTCGGCCGAACCCGTGAGCGCCAGCACCATGAGCGGGCCGAAGCCGTAGGTGAACGACATGCCGGCGCCGGTGAAACTTTGCGACAGCGCGAAGAGCGTCAGGTTGCGCTTGATCACCGCCGGAACGCGGAATGCGATGGGAGCCGCTGCGGATATGCTCATGCGTGAAGATTAGGCAGAACCGCCTGTATCGGCAATCCGATGTCGATAAACCCTCCTCCCTGGAGGGGGAGGGAATTTGGGCGTGGTGCGCTTCTTACTCGGCAGTGTCGCTCATGATCGCGTATTCGATCGGGAGCGGATTGACGAAGCGGCTGACCTTGTCCTTCACGACGTCGGCGGCAGCTTGCGCCGCGGTGGGGTCGGGAAAGCGCGGCGAGCGCAACGTGTAGAGCACGCGGCCGGCCGAATTGGGGGCGTGGGTCACGTCGACGGCCATGCCGGTCGCTTCGATCGCCCATTGGATCCGGCGGGCATTTTCCTCGCTGGCGAAGGCGCCGAACTGGACGCGATAGGCGCCGGTGCCGTGGGCCGGCATCGGCGGCGGACGCAAAGCCGCAACCTGGCGCGAGGTAATCGATTTCGTGCGGTCGGCGGTGTTCGGGCTCACCGGCTTCGCGCTCGGCCCCGGCGTCGCCAGGGTGCGGCTTGCTTGCGTGGCGGCAAAGGCGACGGGTGCCGGTTCGGACGACGCGGCCGGCGCGGCCATGGCGGCGCGTTCGAACGCGGGGGCGATCGGCGTGTCGGGCGGTAGGTTCGGAACCGTATCGGGCGGGCGGGCGGTGGGCTGGACCTGGGCGAGGCGCTGGGCCGTGGCGTCGAAAGAAGGCGTCGTCGTCGCCGAATCGGCCAGTTGAGGTTCGGATCCCGGCGCCTGCATCAGGTAAAAGGCCCCGCCGGCCAGGCCGACCGCGAAGAAGAAAATCATCAGCACAGCGGTAAAGGCCGCGGCTTCAAGCTTCGACCGGCCCCTCGGTGTGCTGATTAACGACATGACCCCTCCGGCGTTCCCCTCACAGCCGGAGCATAGTTTTACGCCGATTTACGAATAAGTCTATATAGTTATCGGCGACTCTTCGTTTATTACCCGAGACTAAAAGGCCAAGTCACGGGCACGGCTGGCTGGGCCTAACCGCTTGCAAAGACTCGCGTTTTTATCCGCATGCAACCGCGTAAACATCCTCGCAGCCGGCGGGAAGCCGATAATCGCGCCAGGACTTGCCGCCGTCTTGGGTCCCGATGATCTGGCCGTTGCGCCCCGCGCCATAGACCTGGGCAGGGTCGCTGGGGTGGAGCGCCAGGTTCATCAGGGTCGCCTTGGTGTCGAGACCGTGATCGAAGCGCCGCCAGGTCTGGCCGACGTCGTGGCTGACCGCCAGCGAGCCGGTATCGCCGGTCGCGTGGACGCTGAGGCAGGCATAAAGCGTGCGCGGGTCCTGCGGTGCCGGCCGGACGTCGCGGGCATAGGTCAGGGCGGAGAACCGCCCGACATCGACGTCCTGCCAGTGGTCGCCGCCGTCGCCGCTGCGGAAGATGCCCATGCGGCAGGCGAGGAACACGGCGCCCGGATCGGCCGGGGTCACGCAGACCGCGTGGCCGTCGAGCATGCCTTCGAAATCGCTGCCGGAGACCAGATTGCTCTTGAGGCGGGGCGTCTCGGCGAGTTTCACCAGCCCGTCGGTGCAATCGGTCCAGGTTTCGCCGCCGTCGCGGCTGCGCATCGCGCCGCCGACTTCGATCGTGGCGAAGACATCGCGCGGCGCGTTTGCGTCGATCGCGAGCCGCATCACCCGGCAGGCAAAGGGCATCTTCACCCGCTCGGGCAAAACCGGCCGCGACAGCAATTGCCAATGCGCGCCGCCATCCTCGCTGCGATAGATCGCGACCGGCGCCGCGCCGGCGAGGATGATGCGCGGATTGGCGGGGTGAACCAGTACCGACCAGATCTGGACGTTGCGGTCGGGAAACTCGGGGCGCTGGAAATGCGCGCCGTGATCGTGACTCACATAGGGCCCGTCCTGCGTGCCGACGAAGATCGTCGCCGGGTCGCGCGGATGAATGGTGACGCAATGAACGCTCGCGGGCTGGGGCAAGCCGTCGGTGAGTTGCTCCCACTTGTCGTCGCCCACGGTCATGCGAAAGGCGCCCGAGAGATTGCCGCCGCGCCACATGCCGGCGCCGGCATAGACATGCGAAACCGCCATGGCGGGCTCCTTCTTCGTTCACGTTTCCCCGTTGCGTAGCAGACAAGAGGGAGCAACGCGGGTCAAGTCCCGCGCAAAACGGCCCGTCGCCTTGACAAGCCGGGGCTCCTCAACAAGGATCGCGCCCAACCAAATCGCCGCACGCGGCGGATCATCCGACGCACACCGGGAGGCTCACCTGCGTATCATTACCATCCTCGCCCTGCTCGCGGCGGCGCCGTTCGCTCACGCCCAGACGCTGCCCCATGTCGTGATCGCCACGGTGCCGACCATCGCGTCGACCTCGACCTATATCGCGGCGGCCAAGGGCTATCTCAAGGACGCCGGCATCGACGCCGAGATTCAGAACATCGATTCGGTCAGCACCGCGATGCCGATGCTGGCGAGCAACCGCGTTCAGGTCGCGCAGGGCGGGTTTTCCGCCGGCTATTGGAACGGCCTTGCCCAGGGCATGCCCGTCATCATGGCGTTCGAAGGCGGCTCGACCCCGCTCAATCATCATATCCTCGTCGGCGCGGCCGTCGCCGACAAGTTCAAGAAGCCGGCCGACCTGAAGGGCCATGCGGTCGCGCTCAACGCGCCCGGCTCGATCATCGGCTACGACCTCTTCAAGGTACTGGCGAGCGCCGGCCTGACGTCGAAGGACATCGAGATCAAATATATCGGCTTCCCGCAGATGGGCCTCGCGCTGCAGAACGGCGCGGTCGACGCGGCGGTGAACGTGCCGCCCTTCGGCGATCTCATCATCGAGAAGGGTCTCGGCAAGAACTGGATCGATACCGACGACTATTTGAAGCCCGCGCCGACCAGCGTCGTGCATTACGTCGTCAACTCGGACTGGGCCAAGGCCAATCCCGACCTCGCGCATAAACTCTTCGTCGCGATGGGCCGCGGCACCCGCGACTATTGCCAGGCCTATCATCACGGCCCCAACCGCGAGGAAGTTATCGCGATCATGATCAAATACGGCGTTGCCGGCGATCATGACTCGCTCGACAAATTTCCCTGGCAGGCGCGCGACGTGAACGGCCGCTTCAATATGGAGAGCGTGCTCGACGTGCAGGACTGGTACGCGACCGACGGCTATATCAAGCAGAAATTCACCGCCGACAAGCTGGTCGATCCCAGCTACGCCGAACAAACGGCGAAAGAGCTGGGGGCATTCCAGCTCATCAACAAGGACAGCAAGCTCGGCGGTTGCCGCTGACGCCAAGGGGGAAGACGAGAATGACGATCGTAAAATCAATCGGGCGCATCGCATCTGCGCTGGCGTTGACCGTTGCGGTCGCGGGGGCTGCGCGCGCGGAAGACACGGTGGTGATCGGCAGCGTGCCGGGCATCGCCGCGGCCGGAACCTACATCGCCGACGCGAAGGGCTATTTCAAAGACGTCGGCATCAAGGTGACGATCGCCGATCTCGCCTCGGCCGCCGACGCGATGGCGAGCCTGGCCACCAATCAGTTTCAGGTGGTTGAGGGCGGCTATTCCGCCGGCTACTGGAACGCGCTCGCCAAGAATTTCCCGATCATCACCGCGTTCGAGCGCGGGTCGCGTCCGACCAACCATGAATTCGTCATCTCGCCCTCGAACGACACGATCAAGACCATCGCCGATCTCAAGGGCAAATCGCTCGCAGTCAACGCGCCGGGCTCGCTGACGATTTACGAAGCCGGCAAGATGCTCGAATCGGCGGGCCTGACGATCAAAGACGTCGACATCAAATACATGCCGTTCCCGCAGATGGGGATCGCGATCAAGAACGGCGCGGTCGACGCGGCCGAGGACATTCCGCCCTTCATCAATGTCGCCAAAGACCAGGGGCTGATGAAAGGGATCGGTGCGATCGACGCCACGCTGACGCCCTACCCGATCTCCAGCATCGCCTATCAGATCAATACCGATTGGGCGGCGAAGAACCGGCTCGTTTCGCAGAAATTCTTTGTCGCGATCCTGCGCGGCACCCGCGATTATTGTCAGGCCTATCATCACGGCCCCAACCGCGACGAGATCCTCGACATCATGGTGAAATACAAGGTGATGTCGGATCGCGCGCTGCTCGACCGGATTCCATGGCAGGGGCGCAACCCGACCGGCCACATGGATGACGGCACCGTCCTCGACATTCAGGACTGGTTCTTCAAGCAGGGCATGATCACCCAGAAATTCGAGGCTGGACGTCTGATCGATCAGAGCTATGCGGATTACGCCGAGAAGGCGCTGGGCAAGTTCGAACTGATCAACAAGGCGTCGACCCTTCCGAGTTGCCGCTGAGAAGGCTCGGACGGAGAGAACCATGCTGCGCAAGCTCGGTCTGACCGTTGCGGTTCTGGCGCCGATTGTGGCGCTGGTGCCGGCGACGCGTGCGGCCGATCCGCAAAAGATCATGGTCGGTATGGTGCCGAGCCTGCCGGCGGCGGCGACCTACGTCGCCAACGACAAGGGCTGGTATCGCGACGCCGGGATCGAAATCGAGATTCAGAACATCGATTCCGCGGCGAGCGCCATGTCGCTGGTCGCGGCCAACCGGTTGCAGGTGGTCGAGGGTGGCCTCGCCTCGAATTATTGGAATGCGCTCGCCCAAGGCCTGCCGGTGATCATGGCGAGCGATCGCGGCTCGAGCCCGCTGCATCACGCGATCATGGTGCGCAACGAACTGAAGGGCGCCATCAAGTCGGTGGCCGATCTGAAGGGCCGCAAGATCGCCATCGTGGCGCCCGGCGCGATCCTCGCCTACGAACTCGGCAAGGCGCTCGAAACGGTGGGGCTTTCCTACAAGGACGTTGAGATCACGTATATTCCGTTTCCGCAGATGGGCGTCGCGCTGAAGAACGGCGCGGTCGATGCCGCGGTGTCGATCCCGCCCTTCAGCGACGTGGCGCTGGCGAACGGGCTGGGCTGGAATCTCGAAGACCCCGACAAGGTGATCAAGCCGGCGCCGCTCTCGGCGGTGGCTTATGTCATCAATTCCGATTGGGCGACGCAGAACCCGAAGCTCGCGCATGATTTCTTCATCGCCTCGGCGCGTGGCATCCGCGAATATTGCCAGGCCTATCACAACGGGGCGAACCGGGCTTATGTGGTCGATTTGCTGCTGAAGAATGGCGTGTCGGATCGCGACGTGATCGACAAATATCCGTGGCCGTCGCGCGAGCCGGATGGCCGGTTCAACGTCAAAAGCATCCTCGACGTGCAGGACTGGTTCTTCAAAGAAGGTTTCATCAAGCAGAAGTTTCCGGCCGAAAAGCTCGTCGACGTGAGCTACGGCGAGGCGGCGGCGCAGAAGCTCGGTCCCTTCGCGATCGAGAACAAGGCCAGCACCGCCGAAGGCTGCCGTTGAGGCTATCTGCGATGAAAAGTCTCTCTGCTTCTTTTATGTGCGCAAATTCTTCGTTGCCGTGGGGCGCGGTACGCGGGAATATCGCCAAGCTTATGATGGCGCGGCCGATCGCAGCGAAGTCCCGGACCATTCGTGGTTGAGAACAAGAGCCGCACGATCGGCGGCCGTCGATGAATTCGTACCAATGCGGGCGCCGCGGCGTTCGCCAACAATGAAAGAGGAGTAGACCCATGGGTATCAACCCGTTCAGCCCGGTGCGTCGTGTCATTACCGGCCATGACAAGACCGGCAAGGCCATCGTCCTGATCGACGGCGACACGCCCTATACGGCCAAGCGCGCCGAAGGCACGATGCAGCAGCGCATCTGGGTCACCGACAAGGGCCCCGCCGAGATGGACGGCGACAAGGATCGCGGCGCCATCGAAGTGCGCATTGCGCCGCCGGCCAACGGCTCGATCATCCGTATGCTCGACATTCCGCCCGAGAGCGCGGAAACCCGCGCCCTGCCCAACGATCACATGTCGAAGATGCTCGGCGACCAGCACCATTCCCCGAAAGGCGTGCGGCCGCCGCGCCATCCGAACATGCACCGGACCTGCACGATCGATTACGCGATCGTTATGTCCGGTGAGATCGACATGCTCCTCGACGATACCGAGGTGCATCTGAAGGCCGGCGACATTCTGGTGCAGCAGGCGACCAACCATGCCTGGGTCAATCGCGGCACCGAGCCCTGCCGGATCTGCTTTGTCCTGATCGACGGCAAAGAACCCCTCGTTTGACGCTGAAAGGCCGCTCATGAATTCGCAGCCGCCGCGCAAGGGAGCGCGGATCGACATCACGGGTCTGACCAAGCTGTTCGAGACCGCGCGCGGTACGGTGCAGGCGATCTCCGGGATCGATCTCAAGGTCGAGCCCGGGGAATTCCTATGCATCGTCGGCCCGTCGGGGTGCGGCAAGTCGACCCTGCTGCGGATTCTGGCGGGCCTTGAAAAGCAGTCGTCGGGGAAGATCGACATCGATACGGCCGGCTGGAAGATCGAAAATGCGATGGTGTTTCAGGAAAGCGGTCTCTTTCCCTGGATGTCCGTCGAGGAGAATATCGGCTTCGGCCTGATGACGCGCGGCGTCTCGGCGGCGGAGCGCGCGCCCCGGGTCGAAGCGGCGATGAAGCTGGTCGGCCTGACGCAGTTCCGACGGCATTTCCCGAACCAGCTCTCGGGCGGCATGCGTCAGCGCGGCGCGATCGCCCGTGCTTTCGTGACCGACCCGGCCGTACTGCTGATGGACGAGCCGTTTGCCGCGCTCGATGCGCAGAACCGCACCATCCTCCAGGAAGAACTGGTGCGGATATGGGAAGCGACCGGCAAGACCGTCGTCTACATCACCCATTCGATCGACGAGGCGCTATTCCTCGGCGACCGCGCGGTGGTGATGACCGCGCATCCCGGCCGCATCAAGGAAATCATCGACATTCCGTTTCCGCATCCGCGCAACCTGATGGAACTCAGCGTCACACCGCTGTTCGGCGAATTGAAAATGAAAATCTGGCGCGTGCTTGAGGACGAGGTCAATCGCGCGCGCGCCGGCGAGGACGCGGCATGAGCATGGGCAGCGAAGCCTCGAAGCAGGTCCGGCAGGAACGGCTTCTTTATCTCCTCTCGCCGATCGCGCTGCTCGTTTTGTGGGAGATCGCGATCCGCGCGGGGCTTGGCGACCGGCGCTTCGTGCCGGCGCCGTCCGACATCGCCGAGCGCTTCTGGTTGCTCTGCGTTTCGGGTGAATTGCCGTGGGACACGGTGGTGACGTTGTGGCGCATTCTCGCCGGGTTCCTGATCGGCGCCATTCCGGGCGTGGCGCTCGGTCTGTGCATGGCGATGTGGCGCGGCGTCCGCATCATCGTCGATCCGCTGATCGCGGCGTTGTTTCCGATCCCGAAGCTGGCCCTGATGCCGCTGTTTCTGCTGGCTCTCGGCTTCGGCGAGGCATCGAAAATTGCGGTTGTCGCGGTCGGCGCGTTTTTCCCGGTGATCGTCAACGCCTATGCTGGTGCCGCGAATATCGAGAAGATCTATATCGACGTCGCGCGCAATTACGGCGCCAGTTCGCGCATCATGTTCACCCGCGTGGTGTTCTTCGGCGCCTTGCCGTTGATCTTCGCGGGGCTGCGCGTGGCGTTGGCGATCTCCTTCATCATCGGTACCGCCGCCGAATTCATCGCGGCTAAAAGCGGAATCGGCTACCTGATCTGGTCGTCGTGGGAGCTGCTGCAGGTCGATGCCATGTTCGTCGGCATCGTCACCATCGGGTTGCTGGGCGTGATCACCTCCACCATCTTTCTGGAAGTGGAACGCAAGGTCATCCCATGGAAGGCGCCTTGAATCGGTTCTTGCCCGCAACCTTTCTCACTGCCGTGCTGGCCCTGCAAGGTTGCAGCGTCGTTCAAATCTCGGACCGCTACGGCAATACCTATGGCGGGTTTTACGACCACGGCGGCCAGTATGCCTGGCAGTTGCAGACTTGCGACCACGAGATCGCGATGGCGACGTTCGCCGATCCGCAAAAGAAACGCGCGATGGAATGCTGCATGTGGCGGCACGGCGTGCCGATCGACGATGCGACGGGATGCGTCGCCGGCTGAGGTCGGCCTATCGCGCGCGTTTAAAGCGCGACTGTGAAGAGGGCGGCCCGTCGCACAGGACGCGGCGTTCCTCGACCAGTTCGATCAGATGCGCGAGAACCGAACGGCCGGCGGCGCCCGTCAATTTCGGGTCGAGCCCGACATAGACCTGCGCCACGATCGCCGGAATGGTCTCGGCGCCCTGCGCCAGGGCTTTCAGGATATCGTCGCTGCGTTCGCGGCGATGGGCGATGAATGCCGCGACATGCGGTTTCGGCGCGACGATGGAGGGCCCGTGGGTCGGCCAATAGAGCGCGTCGTCGCGCTTCAGTAATTTCTCCAGCGAGCGCATATAGGACGCCATGTCGCCATCGGGCGGCGTGATCACGCTGGTCGACCAGCCCATGACGTGGTCGCCGGTAAAGAGCGTGCGTTCCTCGGGTAGGGCGAAGCAGAGATGGTTGGATGTGTGGCCCGGCGTCTCGACGGCTTCGAGGCGCCATCCCGGTCCCTCGACCGCGTTGCCATCGCGCATCTCGATATCGGGGACGAAGCTGCGATCGCCGCCTTCCTCGCTCATGCCGCCGAAATGTTCCGCCGCGCGCCCCGATCCATGCGGGCCGTAGCCATAGGTCTTGGCGCCGGTCGCGGCCTTGAGGGCGGCGGCGGCGGGCGAATGATCGGCATGGGTGTGGGTGATGACGATATGGGTGACGGTCTCGCCCGCGACCGCCTCTAGCAATGAATCGACATGCGCGGCGAGGTCGGGGCCGGGATCGATCACCGCGACCTGGCCGCTGCCGACGATGTAGGTGCCGGTGCCCTTATAGGTGAAGGGTCCCGCGTTGCGCGCGAGCACGCGCCGGATCAGCGGGGTCAGCCGTTCCGACTTGCCGTATTCGAAGGCGAAATCGCGACGGTAGGGGATTTCCGTGGCCATGCTTTGCGCCATATCCCATCCCTCCAGCCTTGCCAAGCCCCGGCGCCCGGCTTCGGCGCCCCCGGTTTGAAAGCGAGGGCGCGTTTCTCGATCAGGTGCCAGGACAGGAAGGCGAGGGTGCCGGCGATCAGGGTCGCGAGCAGAAAGACCTGCCACCATTGCGCATGGCCGCGCATCAGCCAGATCGACAACTGCTCGGCCGGCCAGCCGTAGATGTAAATCCCGTAGGAGAGATCGCCATAGCGGGCGGCGGGGATAATCGGCAAACGCGGGTGAAGCGCCAGATAAAGCGCGAGGTAGCACCCGAAGAGCGGAAACAGCAGGATAAACTGGCGCAGCGGCACGCTCGCGATCAGGCCGACCACGGCGAGCAACGCGATGCGTCCGTCGAAGATGCGGGTCCCGCGCAATTTATAGAGCGTCATGCCCATCGCGAAGAAACCGAGCAGCCAGCCCCAACTGCCGAGCGCGTCGAGCTCGTCGAAATGAATGCAGGCCATCCCGAGCGCCAGAAGGGCGAGGCAGACCGGCAGGCGCAGGAGCCGGAACACGCCCAGCACCATCACCATCAGATACATCTGGAATTCGGGACCGAGCGTCCACAGCGCGCCGCTGACCTCGAGTCCGATCGCGTTATCGACGAAGACGACGCCCGGCAGTGTGTGCATGTCGACGTTGAAGATCGCGTTGTGCAGAACGTAGCGATAGGGCTCGGGCCGATGCAGGTATTCGTGGAGCGGCAGGCTCGTCACTACTGGCCCCAGCACGAACGCGGTCAGCAGCAGGACGACGATGAGGGCCGGAAAGATCCGCAACGCGCGCTTGACGAGATAGCGCAGCGGTGAACGCGTCTGCTCATAGCTTTGCGTGATGAGAAAACCGCTGACGGCGAAGAACACGAACACCGCCGCGAGGCCGATCATGCACTGGTTGCCGGTGATGATGTTGAGCGGGTCGCCCTGTTCGACGCCCTGCGCGATCAGGAACGAATGCGAAAAAATAACCGTGACCGCGGCGAGCAGGCGCAGCGCGTCGAAATTATTACGGCGTTCCAAAGTTACTTTCTCGTCAACCCGGTGGTTTCATCGCGACCGAGAACATCACGGTCGGCAGTACGTCGCGGATCGTGGCGCGCAGGCTCGCTTCGTCGGCGCCCTCCGCGACGAAAATCGCGCCGCGCGGATTGCGGCGCAGCACGGTAGCGGTGGCGCGTCCCGACGCCGCCGAGCCGAGGGTCACGAACACCTCGGCTGGGTCGATGCGGTTGAGCGCCTTGGCGAGCGCTTTGCGGCCCGCCTCGTCGTCGAGATCGTGGATCGGCAGATCACCGGTCGACGGCGCGGGTTCGGGTGGAACCGGCGCGTCGATCGCCTCGACCGGCTGGTGGCGGGCAAAGCGCTGAAAGATGGCGCGGCTCTCGCCGGTATCGATGCGGAACTGCAATTCCCAGGTTTCGCTGCGCGCGGCCAGTTCGGTGATCAGCGCGAACAGATCGTCGCAATCGGGATCGTGGCTGCAGGTAATGAAGGCAAAACGCCCCTCGTGCTCGATCACGCGGTCGTCGTTCTCGGCGAAGCCCAACTCGTCGAGCGCGTTGACCAAGGCGCGCTCGGAGGCGACCAGAAGCGTGCTGACGTGAAGTTTGGCGGTTTCGCGCGACGGATCGGCAGCGTCCATGGTCATGACTTAGCCATTCGCCGGGGTTCCGACAAGGCGGGGCTCAACCGGCCGTCAGGTAGAGGCCCTGAATATCCCGCGCCCCAATCTCGGGCGCCACGACCTGAACGATGAAAGCGTCGTCGCTGCATTCGATCCCCAGGACCAGGTTGCACGATTGGCGGGGCAGGGTGCTCAGGCGGATATAGAAGGTTTCGCCCGCGCGCGGCGCCACGGTCTTGAACTGATTGGGGAAGGCACGACGCGACACCATGGTCACGTAATAGGCCTGCGGCGTCACGTCGCGATAGAACATGCCGCCGAGCTGGGACATGCCGGCGGGCTTGTCGTTAAGCGATACCATCGACATCTCGGTCGCGCCGTAGGGGTCGGCGATGCGGTAAAACACCAGCCGCGCCAAGCCCGGCGCCAGCGGCGGCAATGTGCCGTGGAACACCTCGCCCGGCGGCCCCTGCACGCATCCGGCGCAGGCAAAGAGGATCAGCGCGGCGAGCAGGCCAAAGCGTCGGGTCATCGTCGTCTCCGATCAGAAGTACCAGGACACGCACGCCATCGACGATTATAGGCGCGCGCCCGTCCCTATCGTTTACAAACGCGGGTGGCGGGGTTTTGGCTCCGGGGCGGCGACGCTTACTTCGCGCCGACCTGAAATCCTTTGGCCAGATCGTCGAGCGCGGCCTTCAATTGGACGTCCTGTGCGGTCGCGATCGCGGCCGGTCCGATGATGATCTCGCTCCGGGTTTCGGAGTCTTGCCCGGCCGCGTGGGTCAGCACGCCGCCATTGCCGTCGAGTGCGCCGGGAAGATCGGCTTCGCGGATGATATCGGCCTCGTTGGCTTGCGGGCCTTTGGGCTGCACGACGATGCGATCGGGGACGATGCCCTTGCCCTGGATCGAGCGTCCGCTCGGCGTGTAATAGCGCGCCGTCGTCAGGCGCAACGCGCCATGCCCGTCCAGGGGAATGATGGTCTGCACCGAGCCTTTGCCGAAGCTTTGCGTGCCGAGGACCTCGGCGCGTTTGCGGTCCTGAAGCGCGCCGGCGACGATCTCGGCGGCCGAGGCCGAGGCGCCGTTGATCAGCACGACCACCGGAATGCCGCGCAGGCGGTCGCCATTGGCGGGTGCGGGAAAGACGCGGGTGTCATCGGGCGAGCGTCCGCGCGTTGAAACCGTGCTGCCGCCGTCGAGGAAGTCGCCCGCGACGCGGACGGCCTGGTCCAGCAAGCCGCCGGGATTGTTGCGCAGATCGAGGACAAAACCCTTGAGCTTGCCGCCCGCCTTCGTCTGCAGATCGTCGATCGCGCGGACGAGTTCGCGCTGCGTCGTCTCGGCGAAGGAGGTGATGCGCGCATAACCGATGCCGTTCGGCTCGCTGATCGACTTCACCGAATCGACGCGAATGACCGCGCGGGTCAAGGTGATGTCGAACGGTTCTTTGCTCTTGCGCGCGATGGTGACCTTGACCTTGGTATCCGCGGGGCCGCGCAGCGCGTCGACCACGTTTTTGAGACTCATTCCGTCGGTGACCTGGCCGTCGATGCGCAGGATGATATCGCCGGCCTGGATGCCCGCGCGCGCCGCCGGCGTGTCGTCGATCGGCGTGATCACGACCGGGTGGCTGTCGTCGCGGGTCAGCTCGGCGCCGATGCCGGCGAATTCGCCGGCGCTGTCGTCGAGCATCTCGCCGTATTCCTGCTCGTTCATATAGTCGGAATGCGGATCGAGCCCGGTCAGCATGCCTTTGAGCGAGCTGTCGACCAGTTTGCCTTCGCCGACCGGATCGACGTAGCTCGACTTCACGCGATTGAGGACCAGGCGAAAGCGCGCCAGATCGGCGTCGCTGGTGGCGGTGGTGGAACCTGACGAGGTGGAGGAGGGACCGTTACAGCCGATCAGCGCGAGCAGAATGAGCGCGGGCAGGGCGAGGCGAGGAAACAGATGCATCAGTGCCTGAGCTTCTCGTTGACCAAGTCGCGGACCTTGCGTTTTTCCCAATCCTGCGTGGTCCAGGGCAGGAGTTCGAAAGCGTGCAGCGCGTGGAGGCAAACGACAAGCCCCCAGCCGACCAGTGGGGCGTAGAACCACATCGGCCCCGGCGATGCGGAGTCGATCAAAAACAGCAGAAAATTGATCACCACATAGGCGGCGAGATGGCTGTAGAAAATGCGCAGCGACCGCGCCCGGCCCCACGCCCATTTTTCCAACTCGGCGATACGCGCGGCTTCGCGCACCCCGGCACCCGGACGGAGCTCGGTGGGCTCGCTTTGCTGACCGCGTATTGCCATCGATCTTTCCGCTATGAGAAACGCCAGCTTAGCCGGTCTTGTTGCATTGCGACAGAAGAACCTTGGGGGCCGTAGAAACGCAAAGGGCCGCGCCCGAAGGTGCGGCCCGTTCGTCGGAAATGCGCCGGGACTTTTGGTCGGAGTGAGAGGATTCGAACCTCCGGCCCCTAGCTCCCGAAGCTAGTGCTCTACCAGGCTGAGCTACACTCCGGCGCGGCGCGATATAGCCCGAAGCCGGGCAGGCCGCAACCCGTGTCTTGGCTGTTTCGGGGCCTGATCTCAGTAGCCGCGATCGAGGCAGAAATCGATCACTTCATCGAGCGCCTGGCGCTCGGCTCCGTCGCGGAACGTGACCAGTGCGCGGCGCGCGGCTGCGCAATAGAACCGGGCCCGCTCGAGCGTCGCGGCGAGCGCGCCGTGCCGGTGCATCAGCTCGACGGCATGCGCGAGATCGTCCGGGGTCTGGTCGAGATCCACCAGGGTGCGATGCCAGAACTGGCGCTCGCGTTCGTCGGCGGCTTTTAGGGCAAGGACGACGGGAAGGGTGATCTTACCGTCGCGGAAATCGTCGCCGACGGTCTTGCCGAGTTCGGATTCGAGCGCCGAATAGTCGAGCATGTCGTCGATGATCTGGAAGGCGATGCCGAGATTACGGCCGAATGAATCGAGCGCCTTTTCCTCGGCGTCGGAACGTTCGCCAAGCACGCCGCCGATGCGGGCGGCGGCGGCGAAGAGCTGGGCCGTCTTGGCGTTGACGACCTCGAGATAGGCGTCTTCGCTCGTGGTGATGTCGTTTGAGGTGACGAGCTGCAGCACCTCACCCTCGGCGATCACGGCGGAGGCGCGCGACAGGATTTCGAGGACTTTCAGCGAGCCGTCTTCGACCATCAGTTCGAACGCGCGGCTGAACAGGAAATCGCCGACCAGCACCGACGGCTTGTTGCCCCAGACCGCGTTGGCGGTGGCGAGGCCGCGGCGCAGGTCGCTGGCGTCGACTACGTCGTCGTGGAGCAGCGTGGCGGTGTGGATGAATTCGACCGCGGCGGCCAGCGCGATATGGCGGTCGCCGTGATAGCCGCAGAGCCGCGATGTGGCCAGCGTCAGCATCGGGCGCAGGCGCTTGCCGCCGGCGGCGACGATGTGGCCGGCAAGCTGCGGGATCAGCTCGACGGGGCTGTGCATCCGCTCGACGATGAGCGTGTTGACGCGCTTCAGGTCGGAGTCGAGCAGCGTCGTCAGGCGGTCGATCGACGCCTTTGTATCCACTGGTTTGTCTTTGGCAGTGACCGCCAACGCCACGTCCGGCCTCATTCCCTTGCTTGACGGAGCTTCGAGCACGGGCGAGCATAGAGCGGTTGCCGGATGGGTCAAGCCCAGGCGGCCTTCTCTCGATCACGCCGCCGCGAGAGTCTCGATGCAAGAACTGGTTCGCACGAACGACGCCGTTCGCCTGTCATGGCTTCAGGCGCTTTTGGCTTCGGCCGGAATCGAGGCTGTCGTGCTGGATACCCACGCCAGCGTCATCGAGGGCAGCATCGGCGCCATTCAACGCCGACTGATGGTCGCCGACGACGATCACGGTCGCGCCCGCATCGTCTTGAAAGAAGCGGGAGAAGCGATGTGAACACGATCCTGCCGCAATCGGAACCGGCGCGCGCGACCAGCGACGACACGCTGCTCGGCGGCGCGGTGCGTTTGCGTCAGCCGGTCGACGGCTATCGCGTCGCGATCGATCCGGTGCTTCTCGCCGCGTCGGTGCCGGCGACCAGCGCCGACAATGTGCTCGATATCGGTTGTGGTGTTGGCGCGGCGAGCCTTTGCCTGGCGGCGCGTGTGGCTTGCCGCGTTGTCGGGATTGAACAACAGCGGGATCTGGTGCGGTTGGCCGGCGACAATATCGCGGCGAACGGTCTGGCGGCGCGGGTCACCGTCATGGCCGGCGATCTGCTTCATCCGCCGCCGCGGCTCGAGCCCGGCACCTTCGCGCAGGTCATGGCCAATCCGCCGTTTCTCGAGGCGGGCACGGCGTCGCCGTCGCCCCTTGGCGGAAAGAGCGCTGCCAATATCGAGGGCGACGCCGATCTGGCGGCGTGGGTCAATTTCGCGCTTGGGATGGCGCGCAACCGCGGCGGCATCACCTTTATCCATCGCGTCGACCGGATGGCCGCGCTGCTCGGACTGTTGAGCGGACGCGCGGGCGATATCGTGGTATTTCCCCTCTGGTCGGGTGTCGGCAAAGCCGCCAAGCGCGTCATCGTCCATGCGCGCAAAGGCAGTGCCGCGCCGATGCGCCTGATGCCCGGTCTGGTCCTGCATCAGGCGGATGGCCGCAATACCGAGGCCGCCGAGGCGATTCTGCGCCACGGCGCGCCGCTCAACCTGGTGCCGTGAGATGTTCCGTTCGCTGATGAACTATCTTCCCCTGGGCCGTCTGCGCCCGGCCGAGCCGACCGTCGCGGTCATTCGCTTCGACGGGGTGATCGGCTTGCGCGGCAAACGCGGCCTGTCGCTGCTGCGTTACGCCGGGGCGATCGATCGCGCCTTCGCGCAGCGCGGCCTCAAGGCGGTGGCGCTCGCGATCAATTCGCCGGGCGGATCGCCGGCACAGTCGGCGTTGCTCTATCGCCGTATCCGGCAATTGGCGGCGGAACGCGCAGTGCCAGTGCTCGCCTTCGCCGAAGACGTTGCGGCGTCGGGCGGCTATTGGCTCGCGCTTGCCGCTGATGAGATCTATGCCGAAGAAACGTCGCTGCTTGGTTCGATCGGGGTGGTGACGGCGGGGTTCGGTTTCGTCGAGGTGCTGGGCCGTCTCGGCATCGAACGGCGCCTGCACACGGCCGGCGAAAACAAATCGCTGCTCGATCCGTTTTTGCCCGAGGATGCGCGCGGCGTCGAACGACTCACCACCTTGCAAACCGACCTGCACGAAACGTTCAAGGACATGGTGCGCCAGCGCCGCGGCGGCAAGCTCAAGGGCGAGGACAACGTTTTGTTTTCGGGCGAGGTGTTTGCCGGCAAGCGCGCGCTCGGCATGGGGCTGATCGACGGCATCGGCGAATTGCGCGGCGTGGTGCGCGGCCTCTTCGGCGAGGACACCCGCATCCGCATGATCGCGCCCGAGCGCAAGCGCTTCTTCTTCGGCCGGCTGGCCCAGCCTTTCGGGTTCGATGCGGCTGATATCGCGAGCGATCTTGTCACCCGCATGGAGGAGCGCCTGATCTGGGCGCGGTTTGGGCTGTGAGGCTGGGGCTTCTCATTGCCGCGCTGCTGACGCTCGTTTCGATGTCGGCGCAGGCCGATCCGGAACTCGTCACGTTGCCGGACGGGACATACCGCGCGGTGGCGCCGCCGAACTGGGACGGCAAGAGCAAGCTGCCGCTGGTGGTCTGGCTGCCGGGCTACGGCCAGGACAGCGTGCAGGTGATGGGAGACACCGACAGCGGACTGGTCGCGGCGGCGAACGGCGCCGGTGTGCTGTTCGTGGTGGCCGATGGGCTCAATCGCGCGTGGAGTCATGTCGGCGCGCCGCGCCGCAACCGTGACGACATCGCTTTCATTCATGCCGTCGTCGACGATGCGAAGAAGCGCTGGCCGGTCGACAACGCGCATGTCTTTGCGGCGGGTTTCTCGATCGGCGGTTCGATGGTATGGGACATCGCCTGTCACGGCGCGCAAGGTTTCACCGCGTTCCTGCCGTTCTCGGGTGCGCTGTGGCATCCCTATCCGGAGAAATGCGAAACCGGCCCGGTCGATCTGCGCCACACCCACGGAACCAGCGATCAGACCGTGCCGATGGGAGGGCGAACGCTGCGCAACGGGTTTCAGCAAGGCAATGTCCACGAGGCTTTCGATATTCTCCGCAAGACTGATGCCTGCCCCGCCGAACCGGTCAAGATGACCGAGGAGGGCATGCTGATCTGCGAAATCTGGAACCATTGCCACAGCGGCCGGGACGTCGAATTGTGCCTGCACACCGGCGATCATTATGTGCGCGGCGAATGGCTGACCCAGGACATCGCCTGGGCGATGGCCCTGAAGCCACACAAGCACTAAGGCTGGATTGAACGCGTCATGTTGGGTCTGAGCCTCGGTAAGCTCCTCTTCCTCGCCATCGTCATCACGCTGGTCTGGTACGGCTTCAAATATGTCTCCCGGGTCGCGGCCGTTCAGCAACGCGCCAAGGCCGACATGATGCGCCGGCGCGGCCAAGGCAATGTCGAGCCGCCACGCCGCCCGGTCGAGGATCTGGTGAAATGCCAGCGTTGCGGCTCGTTCGTCAGCGCCGAGGGTGCGGGCAATTGCGGCAAGCCCGGCTGTCCGTGGGGACACTGAGCGGCGATGGAAGCCCTCAAGGAATGGCATGATTTCTACCTCGTCGTCGGCACGGCGGCCGCGACGTTGATCGGCGCGATGTTCGTCGTCGTCTCGATCGGCAGCGGTCTGATCAACAAGGATCGCGGATTCGGGTTGAGCATCTACACCACGCCGACGGTCATGCATCTGGCCGTGGTCGTCTTCGCCTGTGCCCTGATCTTCGTGCCGTCGCTGTCGGAGCGGGGGCTCGGTGTCTTGCTGGGGAGCGGTGCCGGCGGCGGTCTGGCCTATGCCGCACGCAACACCTTTCACATCATCCGAAGGAAGCCATTTGCGAGCGATCTCGTGTGGCATGGCGTGGTGCCCGTAATCGCCTATCTCGTTGGTCTCGCGGGGGCCGTTTTCGTATTTCTCGGCCGGCCCCACGCTTTGGATCTGCTGGCGATTGCCCTGGCGCTGCTGGTCGCCAGCGGGATCCGTAACGCGTGGGATCTGATCATCTTTTTCGTGCTGGAATCGCGCGACTCGACTTGAATGATACGCCCCGGCTTCGCTTGACCCTCTCCGAGTCGGCTTATATGTTGCGCCGCAATCGCAACTTGATTCGGAATTTTTGATGGCGGCCGGCGCTTCGAAGAGCAACAGCTTCCAGGCGCTCATTCTCAAGCTTCAGACTTTCTGGGCCGAACAAGGCTGCGTCATTCTCCAGCCCTATGATGTCGAGATGGGCGCCGGGACGTTTCACCCGGCGACGACGCTGCGCGCACTGGGCCCCAAGCCCTGGAAAGCCGCTTACGTGCAGCCCTCGCGCCGCCCGGCCGATGGGCGCTATGGCGAGAACCCCAACCGGCTTCAGCACTATTATCAGTTTCAGGTCATCATGAAGCCCGCGCCGGCCGACAGCCAAGCGCTCTATCTCAAAAGCCTCGACGCGCTCGGCATCGATGTGAAGCGTCACGACATCCGCTTCGTCGAGGACGATTGGGAAAGCCCGACGCTCGGCGCCTGGGGCCTCGGCTGGGAGATCTGGCTCGACGGCATGGAAGTGACTCAGTTCACCTATTTCCAGCAGGTCGGCGGGATCGAATGCGATCCGGTGTCGACCGAACTTACCTACGGTCTCGAACGCCTCGCCATGTATGTGCAGGGCGTCGAGAATGTCTACGACCTCGATTACAACGGTGAAGGCGTCAAATACGGCGACGTATTCAAGCGCGCCGAATACGAATTCTCGGCATACAATTTCGAGCATGCCGATACCGAGCGGTTGTTCCGTCATTTCGGCGATGCCGAAAAGGAATGCCGCTTCCTGCTCGACAAGAAATTGCCGCTGCCCGCCTACGACCAGTGCATCAAGGCGAGCCATAATTTCAATCTGCTCGATGCGCGCGGCGCGATCTCGGTGACCGAACGCGCCTCCTACATCGGCAGGGTTCGCGCGCTGGCGAAATCGTGCTGCGAAACCTGGCTTGAAAGCCAGAGTGGCTGAGATGGCCGAGCTGCTGCTGGAGCTGTTAACCGAAGAAATCCCGGCGCGGATGCAAAGCGCCGCGGCGGCCGATCTGCACCGGCTCGTCACCGAGAAACTGAAAGCGGCGGGCCTCGAATTCGCCTCGGCGGAAAGTTACGTGACGCCGCGCCGTTTGACCCTTGTTGTCGATGGCTTGCCGGCGTCTCAACCCGACACGAGCGAGGAACGACGCGGCCCGCGCGTCGGCGCTCCCGACGCCGCTGTATTGGGATTCCTCAAATCCGTCGGCTTGTCATCGCTTGGCGAATGCGAAGAGCGCGATACCGGCAAGGGGATATTTCATTTTGCGGTGATCAAGCGCGCCGGCCGTCCGACGATCGAGGTCCTGGCCGAGTTGCTGCGCGCGGCGATCCTCGAAATGCCGTGGCCGAAATCGATGCGGTTTCCGGCGGCCAGTTTCCGTTGGGTCCGCCCGCTGGTCAGCGTGCTGTGCATTCTCGACAAAAAGGTCGTGAAGCTCGATCTCGGCGATGTGCCGGTCGGCTGGGTCACGCGGGGGCATCGGTTTCTTTCGAAGGCCGAGATCGCGGTGAACAATTTCGTCGATTACGAAGCCGATTTGCGCCGCTTCCATGTCATGCTCTATCCGACGGAACGGCGCACGATGATCGACGAGGGGTTGGCCGACGAAGCATCGAAGGCCGGGCTGACGGTGAAGCCCGACGCGGCGTTGCTCGACGAAGTGACCGGCCTCGTCGAGTGGCCGGTCGTCTTGATGGGGCGCATCGAGCCCGAATTCATGGAATTGCCGCCCGAGGTCCTGACGACCTCGATGCGCGCGCACCAGAAATATTTCGCCTGTCTCGACAGCGAAGGCATGCTCGCGCCGAACTTTCTCGTCGTCTCGAACATGATCGCGGACGACGGCGGCAAGGCGATCGTCGCCGGCAACGAGCGCGTGCTGCGCGCGCGTTTGTCGGATGCGAAATTCTTTTACGACCAGGACCGCAAGGTAAAGCTCGAGACGCGCGTGCCGAAGCTCAAGGAACGCGTATTCCACGCCAAGCTTGGTTCGGTGCTTGATAAGGTCGAGCGCGTCGGCACGCTGGCGGTGATGCTGAGCCCGCAGGTCAAGGGCGCCGATCCGGTCAAGGTGGCGCGCGCCGCTCTGCTGATGAAGGCCGATCTTTCGACCGGCATGGTCGGCGAATTTCCTGAATTGCAGGGTGTCATGGGGCGCTATTACGCGGTCCATGACGGCGAGGATTCCGAGGTGGCCGAGGCGATTGCCGAGCATTACTCGCCGGTCGGCCCCGGCGACCGCTGTCCGTCGGCGCCGGTCAGCGTCGTCGTGGCGCTCGCCGACAAGATCGACACGCTGGTCGGGTTTTTCGGCATCGACGAGAAGCCGACCGGATCGAAAGATCCTTACGCGCTGCGCCGCGCGGCCTTGGGCGTCATTCGCCTCATCATCGAGAATAAATTGCGTCTGCCGTTGACGCCAATCTTCGGCAAGGCCGCACCCGATCTACTCACCTTCTTCGCCGACCGTCTGAAGGTTGCGTTGCGCGACAAGGGCGTGCGCCATGATCTGATCGCGGCGATCTTCGCGCTCGGCAACGAGGACGATCTGGTTCGGCTTTTGGCCCGGGTCGATGCGCTGGGCGCATTCCTCAAGAGCGAGGACGGCGCCAATCTGCTGACCGCTTACAAGCGTGCGACCAACATCGTCCGTATTGAAGAGGGCAAAGACAAGGTTCGCTACGCCGATGCGCCCGATGCCGCGTTGTTCCAGGAAGCAGCGGAAGGCGTACTGGCCGAGCGGCTCGCGGATGCCAATATCCGGAGCACGACAGCGTTAAAAAAAGAAGACTTCGCCGGGGCGATGGCGGCTTTGGCCGTTTTGCGCCAGCCGGTTGATGAATTCTTCAACAAAGTAACCGTTAATGCGGAGGATCGGGCGCTCAGGGCGAACCGGTTGAAACTGCTGTCGCAAATCCGCGGCACGCTCAATCGGGTCGCGGACTTTTCTCAGATCGAGGGCTGACCATGGCGAAATGGGTCTACAGTTTTGGCGGCGGCAACGCCGAAGGTCGTGCCGAGATGCGCAATCTCCTCGGCGGCAAGGGCGCCAACCTCGCGGAAATGTCGAGTCTCGGCCTGCCGGTGCCGCCGGGTTTCACCATCACCACCGACCTCTGCACGCATTTCTATGCCAACGGCAAAACCTACCCGAGGGAACTGACCGCCGAAGTTGCGACCGCCCTGAAGCAGGTCGAGGATCGCGTCGGCGCGAAATTCGGCGATGCGTCGAACCCGTTGCTGGTTTCGGTCCGCTCGGGCGCGCGCGCATCGATGCCGGGCATGATGGATACGGTTCTCAACCTCGGGCTCAACGACAAGACGGTCGAAGGCCTTGCCAAGAAAAGCGGCGACGCGCGCTTCGCCTATGATTCCTATCGCCGCTTCATCCAGATGTACGCGCAGGTCGTGCTCGGCGTCGAGCATCATCACTTCGAGGACGCGATCGAGAATCATAAGCTCGAAACCGGCGTCACCCTCGACACGCAGTTGAAGGCTGAGGACTGGCAGGACGTCATCGACCAGTACAAGACACTGGTGAAGCGCGAGTTGGGCCATGACTTCCCGCAAGACCCGCAAGAACAGCTCTGGGGCGCGATCGGCGCCGTGTTCGGTTCATGGATGAATCAGCGCGCGATCACCTATCGCCGCCTCCATGATATTCCGGCGGATTGGGGTACCGCCGTTACCGTGCAGGCGATGGTGTTCGGCAACATGGGCGACGATTGCGCGACCGGTGTTGCTTTCACTCGCAATCCGTCGACCGGCGTCCAGGAATTCTATGGCGAGTATCTCGTCAACGCCCAGGGCGAGGACGTGGTCGCCGGCATCCGCACGCCGCAGCATCTGACGCTTGCCGGCAAGAAGGCGCAAAACTCGACGCTTCCGGCGATGGAAGAGGTGATGCCGACGGTGTTCGCCGAACTTGAAAAGGTCCGTCACACGCTCGAGGCGCATTACCGCGACATGCAGGACATCGAGTTCACCGTCCAGCAGGGCAAGCTCTATATGCTGCAGACGCGCAACGGCAAGCGCACCGCGCCCGCCGCGTTGAAGATCGCGGTCGATCTGGCCAATGCGGGCGTGATCGACCGCAACGAGGCGATCCGCCGCATCGAGCCGCTGTCGCTCGATCAACTGCTCCATCCCACGCTCGACCCGAAGGCGCCCAAGACCGTGTTGGCGCGCGGGCTGCCGGCATCACCCGGCGCCGCGTCGGGCATGATGGTGTTCTCGGCCGACGAGGCCGAGGCGCGCGCGCAAAAGGGCGACGCGGTGATCCTGGTGCGCATCGAGACAAGCCCCGAAGACATTCACGGCATGCATGCGGCGCGCGGAATTCTGACCACGCGCGGCGGCATGACCAGCCATGCCGCCGTGGTGGCGCGTGGCATGGGCCGGACCTGTGTCGCCGGCGCGGGCGACATTCGCGTCGACTATGCGGCCAAGACGATCAGTTCGAAGGGCCAGGTGGTGAAGGCCGGCGAGATCATCACCATCAACGGCTCGACCGGCGAGGTGATGATCGGCGAGGTGCCGACCATCCAGCCCGAACTCAGCGGCGATTTCGCGACCTTGATGGAATGGGCCGATAAGGTTCGTACCATGGGCGTGCGCGCCAATGCCGACACGCCGACCGATGCCAAGAACGCACGCCGCTTTGGCGCCGAAGGCATCGGCCTCTGCCGGACCGAACACATGTTCTTCGACGGCAACCGCATCGCGGCCGTGCGCGAGATGATCATGGCCGATGATGGCGAGGGCCGGAAGAAAGCGCTCGACAAGCTCCTGCCGATGCAGCGCGGCGATTTTGAAGAACTGTTCCGCATCATGGCCGGCTTGCCGGTGACCATTCGCTTGCTCGATCCGCCGCTGCACGAATTCCTGCCCAAAACCGACGCCGAGATGGAAGAGATCGCCAAGGCGACCGGCAAGGACATGGCGTTCCTCCATCATCGCGCGGCGGCTTTGCACGAGGCCAATCCGATGCTCGGTCATCGCGGCTGCCGGCTGGCGATCACCGCGCCCGAGATTTACGAGATGCAGGCGCGCGCGATTTTCGAAGCGGCGGCGAACGTCACCAAGGAGACCGGCGCCCAGCTCATTCCCGAGATCATGATCCCGCTGATCGCGACCAAGAAGGAACTCGATGTCCTCAAGACGATGATCGATCGCATCGGTGCCGATGTCGCCAAGGAAAAGGGCGTGAAGCTCACCTATCTGGTCGGCACGATGATCGAATTGCCGCGCGCCGCCTTGCGCGCAGCCGAGATCGCCGAAAGCGCCGAGTTCTTCAGCTTCGGTACCAACGATCTGACCCAGACCTGTTTCGGCCTCTCGCGCGACGATGCCGGTAATTTCCTCGATGCCTATCTGAAGCAGGGTCTGATCGATCACGACCCTTTCATCAGCATCGATCGCGACGGCGTCGGCGAGTTGATGACCATTGCGGTCGAACGCGGCAAGCGCACGCGACCGAAACTGAAACTCGGAATCTGCGGTGAACACGGCGGCGATCCCGCCTCGGTCCAGTTCTGCCACGAAATCGGACTCGATTACGTCTCGTGCTCGCCCTATCGCGTGCCGATCGCACGGTTGGCGGCGGCGCAAGCAGCGCTGAGCAGGGAAGCGATCACGACGACGGCGTGATCGAAAGCTAAAACTTCGCCCAGTTCGGCTTTTCCGGCGTGATGCGCACGCTGCCGGTGAGAAGCGTTTTGTCGAGCGTATCGAGACGCAGCAGCGCCAGCGCCCGGCCATCGCGGCTCGACCGGATTTCGCCGGCTTCGTCGCTGCCCGCCATGACCAGCGTGCCGGGCGCTGGCAGGGGGCCGTCGGCACTCACGGGCACCAGACGTTTCTTGACCAGGCCGCGATACTTGGTACGCGCGGTCAACTCCTGGCCCATGTAGCAGCCTTTTTTCCAGTCGATGCCGTTGAGTTCGTCGAAGCCGTTCTCAAGCAGTAATGCCTTTTCGATCCCGAGATCTCGGCTGCCGTCGGGCACGCCGAATTGCAGGCGGTGGCGGTCATAAGCGGCTTCGTCGGCGTGCGCAAAACCGTCGATGGCAGCGATCGGACGCGGCAGGCAGAAGCGCCAGCCGAGATCGGCGAGGCGGGGATCGCGATAGGCGATGCCGCCGGCGAACGGCCTGGCGTCGCCCGTCGTGTCGAGCCCGAGCCCTGAATTCTGTCCCCAAGCTGCGGCCACGGCGATGCGCGGACCGGCGTCGGCGAGCGTGACTTTCGAGCGCAGTTTGTAGATCGACAGTCGCCGCAACAGGTCGGGGACACGCGCCGCTTCGGTGTCGAGATAGAGTGCGTCGCCGATCGCGACGATGAAGAAATCGAAGAGGTAACGCCCTTGCGCGGTCAGCAGCGCGGCATAGATCGCGTGCTCCGCATCGACCTTCGCGACGTCGTTCGAGACGAGGCCCTGGAGGAAGGCGACACGATCCTCGCCCGCGATCTCGATCACGCCGCGCGCCGGCAATTCCGCGTAAAACCCGTCCGCCATGTCAGAAATCCCCTGTGAGAGACTAGAGTTAGGGACGGGGCCCCAGCTTGGCAAGCTCGGGGTCGGCCCCTATACCGAACGCGGCATGAATATCCTCTTCATCACGGCAACCCGGATCGGCGATGCCGTGCTTTCGACCGGATTGCTGTCCCATCTCGTCGACCGGTATCCGGGCGCGCGTTTCACCATCGCTGCCGGGCCCGATGCCGCGCCGCTTTTCGAGGATGTGCCGGGTCTCGAACGCCTCATCAGCCTGCCGAAGCAACGTTATTCGATGCATTGGTGGGTGCTTTATCGCGCGGTTGCGTTGCATCGGTGGGACATCGTCGTCGATCTGCGCAATTCGGCGATCGCCTATCTGCTGTGGACGCGCGAGCGTCGCCTCTCGGAACCGGGCCGCCGTGCCGAGCATCGCGTCAAACAGCTCGGACGTATCTTCGCTCTCGATCCACCGCCGGCGCCGAAGCTTTATCTGTCGGCCAAGCGCGAGGAACAAGCGGCGGCGTTGGTGCCGACGGGTGGGCCGGTGCTTGCCATCGGTCCCGCCGCGAATTGGCGCGGCAAGGAATGGCGCGGCGAACGCTTTGCCGAATTGGCGCAAAGTCTGACCGCACCCGGCGGTTTGTTTCCGGGCGCACGCGTGGCGGTGCTCGCCGCGCCGCATGAGCGCAAGCAAGCGATGCCGCTGATCGAATCGCTGCCGCCTGAGCGTTGCATCGATCTTGTGGGCAGGATCGATCTCCTCACCGCGGCGGCTGTGCTGCGCCGCGCCGCGCTGTTCATCGGCAACGATACCGGGCTGATGCATCTGGCCGCTGCTTCGGGTGCGCCGACGCTCGGCCTGTTCGGGCCAAGCCCGATCGATCAATACGCGCCATGGGGGCCGCATACGGCGACGGTCGCAACGGCGATCCCGCATCGCGATCTGATCCCCCCCGACTTCGACCGGCTGACCACCGACACGTTAATGGACAGTCTGAGCGTCGATGCCGCCGAGGAAGCCGCACGATCGCTCTGGGCGCGGGTCTCGGGCAAGACGGCCTGATCAATCTCCTGGAGGGGCGCTTAAAATTGTTGCGGCCGGCCCACCGGCGCGCCCATAATAATTAACATAACAAGGATCGTGCCGCGACGCGGCGTCGATCGAATCGAAGACGCGTAATGGGGAAGGAACGCCAATGTCGGGAACCAGGACGATCGTTGCTGCGCTTGCGGGGTTGTTTGCCGTGGCGGGCGCGTCAGGCCCGGCTACCGCCGCCGAGCATATCAAGATCGGGCTTTTGATCACCGCCGGCAGCGCCCCGATTTTCGTTGCCAAGGAGAAAAAATATTTTGAGGCCGAAGGGCTCGACGCCGAACTGGCCCCCTTCGATGCGGGACAGCCGGTTGCCGTCGCGGCCGTCTCGGGCGACATCGATTTCGGCACCGCCGGCATCACCAGCGCGCTTTATACACTCGCCGCGGAGGGCGCGTTGCGCATCATTGCGGGGAGTTCCTACGACGTGCCGGGATTTCCAGCCGCCGGTATCGTCGCTTCGAACCAGGCTTACGATAACGGGCTGAAATCGCTCAAAGCGATGGCGAATCATTCGACCGCGCTGACCCAGATCGGGTCGTCTTATCACTATGCCTTCGCGGTGGTTGCCGAGAAGAATGGCGTCGACATCAAGACCATGCGGACCATGCCGCTGCAATCGCTGGGCAACGCGGCGGCGGCCGTCGTCGGCGGCTCGGCGGATACCGCGATGCTGACCTCGGCTATTCTCTTGCCGCTGGTTCAGAAGGGACAGGTCAAGTTCCTGTCCTGGGCCGCCGATGACGTGCCGTGGCAGGTCGCGCTCGTGTGGACGTCGGGAAAGACCGCCAACGAGCGCGGGGCGACGGTGAAGCATTTCCTCGCGGCTATGCGTCGCGGTGCGCATGACGTGGCTGCTGCTTTCGTCGGGCCGGACGGCAAGAAGAACTTCGATCTGCCGACCAGCGAGGCGACGGTCGCGATCGTCGCGAAATCGATCAATTTACCGGTCGAACAGACCAAGGTCGCGATCGGCTATACCGATCCCGATCTGCGCGTCGACGAAACCGACGTTGCCCGGCAGATTGCGTGGTTTCGCGGCCAAGGCATGATCAAGACCGATTTCGGCGTCGACAAGGTGGTCGATGCGCGTTACGCGATTGCCCTGCCGGAGAAAAAACCGGCGCGCTGACCGACGCGCCGATCAGAGATATTTGGTCGGCCGCCGGATCGTGCGCCACATATGCGCGACCGGGCTGTTGTCGTTGCCGAGGCCCTCGGCCGGTTGCTTGAAATGACGGCCGACGATGTCGACGAAAGGCTCCCAGGACACGACCACGTTCGGATCGAACGCGTAGAGATCGTGGACGGTGATCATGCGCGAGGTCATGTACCATTTATGGTCGCGGGCGCGCTTGTACGAATCCTGGATGTAATCGTCGGGAACGTAATCGCGGCCGAAATGTTTGACGTAGGCTTCGGGATAGGCGTAGCCGACGGATTCGTCGGGGAAGAAGCGCAAGGCCTGATGGGCGCGGATCGCCCAACTGATTTCCTCGTCGACATAGGGCTCGATCAATTGCGCGCCCCAATAGCCGTGATCGCTTTTGATGAAGATCGCATTGGCGATGTCGTGCAGCAGGCAGGCGAGAATGATCTTCTCGGGCATGCCCTTCTTCAACGCGAGGTTCGCGCTTTGCAGAAGGTGATTGGTCCCGCGCGCGCGGTATTTGAAGAAATCGAGCAGCGTCGGTTTGGCCGGCATCTTCGGCAGGCGCGGGTCGTCGTCCATCAGGAAGAACTTGCCGGCTTTGGTCGTCAGGTCGAAGCCCATGCCCGAGGCACCGAGCTTGCCGTCGGCCATGTTGAACAGGGCTGACTTCGAAAGCAGCACATCGAGTTCATCGCTCATTTTCTGTTCGAGCGCGTCGGCGCGGTCTTCGAGCGAAGGCTTTACGGTCATTGGCGATCCTCCTAATGGGCATCGTTCAAATAGTTGCGATGTTAAGGAGAAGTCTATCCCTCGCCTTGCCCCGGTGCAATGTTTTGGCGAGGGCGAAGCGCCGGTCTTTAAAGGCGAGAAAATTAGGCCTAGCATCGCGGCAATCCGACGAGGGGGGAACATGGCCGAATTGATCGACGTCGATCTCGATGGCAAGAAAGTGCCGGCGCTGCTGGGGATCCCGAGCGGTCAGGGGCCGCATCCGGGTATCCTGGTGATGCACCATCAGGAAGGTCTCAGCCCCTTCACGCGCGATCTGGTGGATAAGCTCGCCAAGCTCGGTTGCGTGGCTTTGTCGGTCAGCAACTATCATCCCTGTCCGCCCGACGCCGATATGCAGACCAAACGCGAGAGCGTGCGCGACGGACAGTTGACCCGCGATGCGGCTGCCGGAATCGCGTTTCTCGAATCGCATCCGCTGGTGCTCAAGGACAACCTGGCCGTGATCGGCCATTGCATGGGCGGCCGCACGGCTTTTCTCGCCGCCGCGGTCTTTCCGGTCTTTGCCGCGGCCGTCGTCTATTACGGCGGCGGCGTCTACCGAAAGACGATCGGTGGCGTGCCGGTCGGGGATCGATTGAAGAACATTCAATGCCCTGTCATCGGCTTCTGGGGCGGTCAGGATTTTCTCATTCCCAATGTCGATGTCGACCGGATGGAGGAGGAACTGAAACGCGCCGGCGTGCCGTGCGAATTCCATCGCTATCCCGAGGCCGGCCACGCGTTTTGCAATTTCACCGTGCCGGCTGATTTTCGTCCCGATGCGGATGCCGATTCCTGGCGGCACACGGTGGCGTTCTTGCGCCGCGAATTGAAGCTGCCGCGCGATTAGCGGCGTCAGATTTCGTTGAGATCGGGAACCGTCGCGTCGACGCCGCCCAGGCTTTCGATCAGCATGTCGAGGCAACGGTGCAGTTCTTTGAGGTTCGACGCGCCGAGTTCATCCGCCAGTTCGCGATAGATCCGTTCGGATTCGAGCCAGACGCTCCAGAGCGTGGTGCGTCCCTTGGCGGTCAGCGCGACGGTGACGCGGCGTGCATCCTTGGCATCCTGGCGTCGCTTGAGGAAGCCGCGCTCGACGAGGCGCGGCACGATGCGCGACAGGCTCGCCGGATGGATGCAGGAGCGGCCGGCCAGTTCCATCATGTCGACCCATTCGGTTTCGGCCAAAGCACGCATGATCCGGCCCTGCTGGTCCGTGAGGCCCATCGCGCGCAGCCGGGGGCGAAAACGCCGCATCACCGCTTCGCGTGCTCGCAAAAGCTGCATCGGCAAGGCGCGGCTCATGATTTGCGCGGGGGCAAGGCGGGTCTTGCTCGTTTTGGTTCGGGAAGTCGTCGTCGCCACTAATCACCTGGTGTTTCGGTCACGCGCGGCGGGAATGATGCCCGACCGGGTTCGGTTTTGCCACGCTCACCTGAGCCGGGGCCAGAAACCGAGCGCGTTGCCGCTGAAAAACCGCTCCCGGTCGGCGGCGCCGAGGAACGCAAAATCTTCCTGCATGATGTGAAGCCGCTCTTTCAGCCCACCGAAACGATGCGAATGCGCCGGATAATTCGATCCCCACATCACCCGTCCGATCCCGAATCGGGCGATCAGACCGCCGAAGAAATCTTCGGCCTTACCCTTGCCGTCGCGAACGGCATGCGAGTTGTTGGGACACAGTTTTAGCGACACGTTGGGAAACCGCGCCAGTTCGAAGATCGGCTTGATACTGTCGAAGGGCGGCGTCAACTCGAGCGCCCACATGTGCTCGAAGGCGATCTTCGCCTGTGGGAAGCGCTCGACGACCGACGGCATGCCGGGCAGATGTTCGAGTTCGGCCGCGACGGTGATCGGTATGCCAAGATCGCTCGCGCGCTGCCAGACCGGAAAAGTCTGCGGATTGGTCAGCACGCCGGCAGGAAATCCCTTAGGCATGAAGCGCACGCCACGCACACGGTGTTTCTCGACCAGATCGGTCAGGGTTTCGGGCGCGTTGCGGGCGGTCTGGTCGATCACCGCGACGGTCTCGAAGCGCGTCGGATAGCGCGCGGCGCAATCGATCATGTAGCTATTGTCGAAGCCATAGGTGAACATGGTCTGGACCAGCACGGCCTTGTCGATGCCGATTGCGTCCATGTCGCGGACCAGCCCGTCGATCTCGGTGACGGGCCAGTCGGGCGCTTCGGGCAGGACGGGATATTTCTGGCGGTTGCCCGAAACGACGTGAACGTGGGTGTCGACGATCATGACCGACTCTCCGTAACGAAAAGCGCCTAAGCCCGGTTAGGATTCGGGATCGGCGCGCGAAACATTTTCATGGCGATGGCGACCGCGCTGTAATAGCCAAGGAACACGATCAACTCGGCGAGGCCATCTTCGCCCAGCGCAGCGACGGCGCCGTCAAAGATCGCATCGCCGGCGGGCTCTTTTTGTTCGGCGGAATTGGCTATAGCGACCACCGCGCGCTCGCGCGGATCATCGAGGTCCGGCATGCGTCCGTGGGCGATCGCGTCGATCACCGCATCGGAAATCCCGACCTGGCGCCCGGCGCGTGTATGTGCTGCAAAAACGTAAGCGCCGTGCCAGTGATGCGCGACGACCAGGATTGCCAGTTCGCGTTCGCGCTCGGTGAGCGAGGACGCGGTGACGAGGAACGTGCCGAGCCGCTCCATGTGCCGCATCATCTCGGGGCTCGCCAGCCAGACCTTGTAGGGGGTTGGGATGCGCCCGCGACCGCCGAGCAGGGCATCGATCGCGGCGCGTTGCGCCGGCGATAGCGCCGCGTCGGGAATATCGCGGACGCGGCTGGGCAATTCGGCTGATGTCATGTGCGGCGTTCTCCCTTGCGGCTATCTTTATCATGTTAAACAATCGACCGGAAGCGGCCAATTTCCACTGGCCGGCTATCGATTAACATGTTAATAAAATATCAAGAGCGCCGGCGGAAAGCCGTGCCGATGAACGGTGAGGGGAACGCATGATGACATTCATTCGCCAGATGGTCCTGGGAGTTGCGGCGGTCGCGTTGTGGGCCGGTGCTGCGGCGGCGGACGAAGCGAAACTGATTTTTGCCGATCTCGCGCCACCCGATTCGCGGGTCGCCCAGGGTATCTTCCATCCCTGGGCCGATCGCATCAACGCGGCGGGGGTTGGCGTCGTTCATCTCGATACGCGCGACGGTTTTGCGCTGGCCAATTTCGACAATGTCTATAGCCGCGTGATGGACGACGTGATTCAGGTCGGCTGGGCGCTGCAGGGCGCCATCGGCGGAAAATTCATCCGCTCCGCGGTCGCGGGCCTGCCTTTCGTTTCGTCCGATTGCGAGACCGGGTCGGTCGCGCTGTGGCGGCTCTATCAATCGGGTTCGCTGGGGCCCGAATATACCGAGATCGTGCCGCTGACGGTCACCGTCTTTCCGCAATCCGGCATTCATCTCGCAAAGCCGGTCCAATCGCTCGACGATCTGCGCGGTTTGAAGATGATCGCCTTGGGCAAGATTCAGAGCGAGGCGATCATCGCGCTGGGCGGTGCGCCGCTGTCGGTCGGGATGACGGAGATTTACGAAGCGCTGCAGCGCGGCACTGCTGACGGTGCGGTCGCGTCGTGGGCGGCGTTCGAGCCGACGCGTCTGGGCGACGTCACACGCTACCATGTCGATACCGGTCTCGGCACCTCGACGGGCATGATCTTCATGGCGAAGAAGAAGTTCGACGCGTTGCCCGAGGCGGCGCGCAAGGTGTTGCAGGACAATTCCGGCGAGGCCGCGTCGCGCCGGTTCGGCGCCTATTTCGACGGCGACGCGGCACGGGTGCGCGACGGCGTCAAAGGGACGGACAAGCAGTTGGTGGTTTCACCGAGCGACGCAGTCAGCGCGCAATGGCGTCAGAAGGTCGAGCCGGTTGATGCGGCCTATATTGCGGGCGTTCCCGACGGACAGGCCATCCTCGATCGTTATCGCGCGTTGTTGGCCGCCGCGAAGACCGGCAAATAGCGCCATGATCATCGGAACAGCCACGCTGAAAGTCGGCACCGGCGCGATGGAGATGACCGTCGCGCGGCCCGACGACGCCGACCGCCACCCCGCCGTGCTGGTCTGCCATCATCGCGGCGGGGTCGACGATTTCACTCGGTATGCCCTGGTTCGGCTCGCCGAGATCGGCCTCGTGGCGGCGGCGCCCAATTTTTACCATCGCCGGCCGCAAGGCGAAGACCCGGTCGCCTCGATGAAACATCTCGACGACAACGAACTGGTCGCGGATATCAATGCGGCCGTAGCCCATCTCGTGGAGATGCCGTCGGTGCGTGCCGACCGCGTCGGCACGGTCGGGCACTGCTTGGGCGGGCGCACGTCCTATCTCGCGCTGGTTTACAATCCGGTCTTCATGGCGGCGGCGCTGCTGTATCACGGCAATATTTTCGAGGCGCGCGGGGCGGGCATGGTGGCGCCGGTCGAGTTGACCGCCAAGATTCATTGTCCCGTCCTCGGTCTTTTCGGCGCCGACGACAAGAACCCGTCACCCGAGGCGACCGGGCGGCTTGCCGAAATCTTCACGGGTCATGGCATCCGGCACGAATTCCACACGTATTCCGACACCGGCCACGCCTTTCAGGACTTTCACGATCCCGGCCATTACCGCCAGGCCTCGGCCGACGACGCCTGGGCGAAGCTTCTCGCGTTCCTGCGTCGAGAGATGCTGTAGCGGGGCTTTAGACCGCCATCGTTCGTTTTGCTAAGATGACTGGGCCGGGGTGCGTTCCCCGCGCACCCCTTATCCCACGCAGTCTTATCGATCGATGACCGACCAGAGCCCTTCGGATAAATCGAGCCCCGGTCACGGATCGCGCGTGCGCGTGGTCGTGGTGGACGACAGCGCGGTGGTTCGCGGCCTGATCGCGGCCTCGCTCGAGAAGGATCCCGATATCGAGGTTGTCGCGACGGCAGCCAATGGCCGCATCGCAGTTGACGGATTGGCGGCCTGGGATCCCGACGTCGTCATTCTCGATATCGAAATGCCGGTGATGGATGGCATGACGGCGCTGCCGCTTCTGTTGGCGATTTCGCCCGACGTCAAAATCATCATCGCCTCGACGCTGACGTTGCGGGGCGCCGAGATCAGCCTTAAGGCGCTCGCGGCTGGCGCTGCCGAATGCATGGCGAAGCCCCAGGCCGCATCGCTGCGCGGCGCCGACGAATTCCGCCGCGAACTCGTCGAAAAGGTCAAAGCGCTGGGGCAGGGTCGCCGGCGGCGATCGACGGTTGCGCGTCCGACGGCAGCGCCCGTCGTCCGAAAACCCCCGCCGGTGCCGGCCGTCGTCACGCTGCGGGCGATGTCGGCGGAAATTCCGCAGGCAATCGCGATCGCCTCCTCGACCGGCGGTCCGCAGGCCCTGTTCAAGGTATCGCCGGCTCTGAAGAATCTTCGCCAGCCGATCTTCATCACACAGCACATGCCGCCGACCTTCACGACACTGCTCGCCGACCATCTCGGGAAGCTGACCGGCCGGCCGGCCCGCGAAGCGGCGGATGGGATGGCGGTCGAGGCCGGGTCGACTTACGTGGCGCCGGGCGACTTTCACATGCTGATCGAACGGGAGAAGGACGGATTCCGGCTTCGCCTGAGCAAGGCGGCACCGGAAAATTTCTGTCGTCCTTCCGCCGACCCGATGCTGCGCAGTTTGGTCGCGTGTTACGGCCGTCGCCTGCTCTGCGTGGTTCTGACCGGCATGGGACAGGATGGGCTCGAAGGATGCCGCGCGGCGGTCGCGGCAGGCGCGGGCGTCGTCGCGCAAAACGAGGCGACCAGTGTCGTCTGGGGCATGCCCGGCGCGGTGGCGACCGCGGGGCTGTGTTCGCAGGTGTTACCGATCGACGAGATCGGGCCCTTGGTCGAACGTCTCGCGCAGGGCACCAATCGCTAGCATTTATCTAAAGTACGCGACGTATCGGATGTGATCGCCGATTCGGAGTAACTTTTGATTAATCCGCGGCTGCCCAAAATACCCCTCTGAACCAATAGTGCGATGACGGCCCGTCGGGGGACGCCAGCACGAAACGGCAAAACCGGGGCGACCCGGTGACGCAAAGCCTCCGGTCTTTCGAGAGATAGCGGGGCTACCGAACGAGGCGATTGATGAGGGTCGGATCTTACGCGTCGACTGTTGCTTTGCTGGCGCTCCTTTCCTTGACGCCGGCGGCAAGTTTCGCGGCACGAACGCCCGAAACCGAGGTGGACGGCGGCGCGACGCATCCGGCGCTGTTCGGGTCGCGCGAAATTCATGCCCAAAGCACCTGGCGGTTCAAGCAATGGACCGACATGATCGAGCGCACTCAATACGAGTTCGACCGGTCGCCGGGGGTTTGCAAAACCAATCGCGACGAAAACTGCATGCCGCAGGAATGGCGTCAGTTGCTTGACCAGATGGCGAATCTCGATCTGCGCGGGAAGCTCGAACTGGCGAATCATGCGCTCAATCAGCGGCCTTATGTGACGACCGAGCGGAACTGGCATCGCGCCATGTACTGGGAAACGCCTTATGAGTTCCTGCGCTATGGCGGCCAGTGCCAGGATTATGCGATCGCCAAGTATGAACTCCTGCGTGCGGCGGGCGTGCCGATCGAGGATCTTCGTATGGTCGTGCTTCACGATACGGCAAATGGCCTCGACCACGCCGTGCTTGCCGCTTACGTCGACGGCGACGTGTTGCTGCTCGACAATCTCAACCCGCAAATCGTGCCGGCGGATTCGGTCGACATCTATCGGCCTTATTATTCGATCAACGAAACCGGATGGTGGCTGCATATCGGCGGTCGGGCGATGAGCCGCGTGGCGTCCAACTAAGCTGTCGCGGTCACTGCTGCTGCCGAATTTTCGAGCCGTTCGCCGAAAAGAAAATACGTGAAATAGCGATCGGCCTCGACGTAGCCGTTCTGCGTATAGATGTTTTGGGAACGATGCTGCCGGGCGGCGCCGACCAGAATCACGGGAATCCCCCTCGCTTTCGCCTCGATCGCAACGTGCTGCAAAAGCGCGCGACCGATGCCGCGCCGGCGATACCCAGGTTCGACGTAAAGCTGAAGGACGTAGTAGGTCGGCTTGCCGAGATCGGGGAAGTAAAGCTCGGTGAATGTCGCCATGCCGACGATCTGTCCGTCGGTCTCGGCGACCAGCGTCAAGAAGCGTGGGGCCACGCCGAAGCCATCGCGCCGCCAATCATCTTCGGTGGCGGCGACCCCGGCCGACGCGCCGAGGTTCTCGGCGAGACAGAGCAGCATCGCGTAAAGCACTGGCACGTCGGCCGGTTCGGCGCGCCGGATCAGGGCGCCTTCCGGCTCGGGATTAACGCCACACATTTTTCGGCGCGTAGTGGCTGGCCAGGAAATGATACAGCACGCGGGTTTTCGTCTCGGTATCCCGGCTGCGTTCCAGCGGAATGGCCTGCCAGATCTGCAGCAGATTGCCCCACGGCATCAGCCGGAAATGCAAATCGTCGCGGGTCGTGCGAATGAAATCGAGCTGCGCCTGGATATTGCGCAACAAGGCGAGGATTTCGCCGGTCTGCGCGTCGATCTGGTGAAACGTTTCGGCGAATTCCGCCATCGGGGTCTGCAGTAGGCCGGCGATCCGCAGCAATTCCTCGACCATGGCGCGCTCGCGGGCATAGACCCGCGCGAGATCGAGAAGCTTTCGTTTTACCTGCGGCAGACGCGCGACGTGTTCGCGTTGCGCCTCGATATAGGAGAGTTCGCGCCCCAGCGTATCGAGGTAATCGACGACTTGCTGCCGGTGTTCGGCGCCGAGGCCCAGTTTTTCGGCAATCCGCGCGAACACGGCCTGAATCTGCTCGCGGACCGCGTCGGTTTCATCCGCCGTGCCGAGCAGCTTTTCAATTCCGCCGGAGCCGCCGGAGTCCGTGGCGAACCATTCGGCGATCTGTTTCATCAGCTTGGCCTTGGCGAAGGCGCGATGGCGTTCCTCGACCGGCCATGACGCCGTGCCGTCGAGCATTTCGCGCGGGATCAAATCCATCGGACGAATTTCGGTGACGAAGCGCAGTCCCTTGCGGGTCAGGGCGATCAACTGGGCATCGCGCGATTCGGGATCGATCCCGAACTCCCGGCTCAATGTGCCGATCGGAATACCGACATTGATGTCGCCGAGCTGCACGCGAAATACCGGCTCGCGCGCATCGGTGTCGAGGCGGAAGCACGCGCCGGGAAGGCTGAAAACCTTATGGGTGAAATCGAACAGGGTTTTTGCCGCGGCATCCTTCGATGGCGGGCCACCGGCTGTCGCCGGGACGCTTTCGATTTCCTCCCGCTTGAGGAGGACGGCCGATGAATCGGGCATGACGCTGGTCCTTAGCTGGCGGTGGCCAGGCGCGGCGCGGGCGGCGGGGTGGGCATGAAAACGCCGATCAGACCACTCTGGTGAACGAGCTTGTCGGTGACCCCGAGCACGGTTTCGGCGCCGCCGAGGAGGAGTGCGCCGTCTTTCGCGAGCATCCGCGCCATGCGATTGAGGATTTTCGCTTTATCGTCGACATCGAAATAAATCAGGACGTTGCGGCAGAGGATCACGTCGAATGCGCCGAATCCGGCCGGTTCGTGGAGAAGATTGAAGGGACGGAAATCCACGGCTTTACGCAATTCGGGCGAAATCACCCAGCCATCACCCGATTTCGCGAAATGTTTTGCCAAGAGCTGGGCGGGCAGACCGCGCTGCACCTCGAAATGGCTGTACACGCCGGCGCGGCAGCGCGCGATCATCTCGGTGGAAAGGTCGGTGGCGAGAATCTCGACGCGCCAGCCGGCCAGCCGCGCGCGATTTTCGTCGAGCATCATCGCGATCGAATAGGGTTCCTGGCCGCTGGAGCACGCCGCGCTCCAGATCCGCAATTCGCGTTTCGCCGACCGGGCCGCGATCAGCGCCGGAAAGATCGTCTCGCGCAGAACCTTGAACGCGGACGCGTCGCGGAAGAAGAACGACTCGTTCGTCGTCATGGCTTCGACGACGTCGCGTTCGACGTCCGGGGCGGCGGGGCGGCGCAGCGCCTGGGCCAACTCCTCGACGGTCATGTAATTATGCTTGCGGGCGACCGGCGTGAGACGCGATTCCAGCAGATATTCCTTGTCCCGCGCGAGCACCAGGCCCGACCGGTCGCGAACAAGTTGTGACAGCACGGTAAAAGCTTCGTCGCGCACGGGTTGAATTTCCTTCGATGACGGAGGTCAGATCAGGCCGTTGAGCGACAGCTTCGACGCCAGAATATCGGTGTCGAAGGGCTTCATGATGTATTCGTCGGCGCCGCTGTCGATCGCTTCGACGATGCGGGCGACGTCGTTCTCGGTGGTGCAGAACAGCACGATCGGACGGCCCCCGCCTGGCGTCTGGCGGAGTTCCTTGACGAACTCGATCCCGTTCATGTTGGGCATGTTCCAATCGAGCAGGATCACTTCCGGCATCGACCGGCGGCAGGCCTCGAGCGCGAGGCTGCCATCGGCTGCCTCCTCGGTGGCGAAGCCGAGTTTGGCCAGGGCGATGCGGGCGAAACTCCGCATGGTCCGGGAATCATCGACGATGAGGCAGGTTTTTGTCATGGACGTCACTCCGATCAGACGGCGCGGGCCGGCCGGCCAAAATTGAGCAGATGGCCGATTTCGAGGATGACCAGCAATCTTTCCTTGAGGCGGAAGACGCCGCGCGAGACTTCGCGCCATTGCGGATCGAGTGTCGTCGGGTTGGCTTCGAACGCCGACGAGGAAAGGCTGAGCACATCGCCCACGGCATCGACGATCAGGCTGTAGAGATCGCCGTTCTGTTCGACCACGACGCTCACGGTCTTCTTCGTCGCGTTGGTCGGCGCCATGCCGAGACGTCGGCGGATATCGACGGCGGTGACGATGCGGCCACGCAGGTTCAACGAACCGGCGATCTCCGGCGGCGCGCGGTGAACCGGCGTGATCGATTGCGGCTGCAGGACGTCCTGCACGCTCAGCACCGGAATGCCGAAGAGCTGGTCGCCGACGGTGAACGAGACGAATTCATTCTGCTCGGCCGGATCAGCGGCGGTGGTCCGATCGTCCGACGATTTGACGTTGCTCATGCTGCACCTCGTTCCATCGCTACCGTGTCCTTGATGACCGAAAGAAGTCCGCGCTGATCGAATTTGGGGACGTGATGCGCGAAGCCCGACTTGCGCGTGCGCTCCTTGTCGCGTGCGCTGGCATGCGCGGTCAGCGCGATCAACGGCGTGTCCTGCCAGTTTTCGGAACTGCGGATTTTCTCCGCCAGGCCGAACCCGTCAGTGACCGGCATTTCGATATCGCTGAGGATGAGATCGAACTGCTCGCCGTCTTCGCACAATTTGAGCGCGTTGGCGGCCGAATCGGTCGTGGTGACGTCGTACCCGGCCGCGAGCAGCATCGGCTGCATCATGTTGCGGAAGAAGGCGCTGTCGTCGACCAGCAGGATGCGCTTTTGCGCGTGCTTGGCGTCGAAGTCGATTTCGGTTTCGACGCGGAACCAGCTTCCGGCGGCCTGGGCCATGTAGTGGCCGATATCGATCAGTTCGGTGGCCTTGCCCGCGATCACCGCGCTGCCGATGACGCCCGGCTTCTCGCTTTTCAGTTCGATCGAATAGCTGGTGCCGATGATGTCGATGATCTCGTCGACCAGCAGCCCGGTGCTGAGTTCACCTTCGGTGAAGACGAGGATCGGCTGACGCTCCTTCAGGCCGTCCAATCCGACGGGACCGATCGAGACGAGCGGCATGAGGTTGCCGCGATACTGAACGACCAAATGGCCATTCGAGCGCTCGATCTGTTTGCGGTCGATCGCCTCGAGCCGCGCGACCAGTTCGAGCGGAACCGCTTTCGGCTCCGGGCCATTGGCGCGGAACAGGATGACGGTTTCCTGGGCGGCCTTGCCGTTTTCATGCGCGGAAGCCTGCGCCGGCGCGTCGGCGCGCTCGGAATCGACCCCGGCTTCGGTGGCGATGCCGTTCGGGTCGAGGATCATGATGACGCTGCCGTCGCCGAGAATCGTGTTGCCGGAATAGATCGGCAGATCGCGTAGCGCCGGCGATACCGGTTTCACGACGATTTCCTCGGTGTCGAACACGCGGTCGACGATGATGCCGAAAGATTGAGCGCCGACCTGCGTCACGATGATGAAGACTTCGCTGGCCTGCTTCTCGTTCGGCGGCACACCCAGCAGGGCCTGGAGCGAGACGAGCGGGAGGATCCGTTCGCGCAGGCGCAATACCGGCGCGTCGTGCAGGTTCTCGATGCGGTGCTCGCTGTTGGCGGCGGCGCGGACCAGTTCGACGACATTGATCTGCGGGATGGCGAAACGCTGTCCGGCGCACTCGACGATCAGGGTCGAGACGATCGCGAGGGTGAGCGGGATCTTGATGACGAAGGTCGAGCCTTTGCCGGGTTCGCTTTTCAGTTCGACGGTGCCGCCGATCTTTTCGATGTTGGTGCGGACGACGTCGAGCCCGACGCCGCGACCGGAGACATTGGTGATCTTGGCCGCGGTCGAAAATCCGGCACGGAAGATGAATTGATGGAGCTGTTGGCCCGACATCGCTTCGATCTCGGATTCGGTCGCGAGGCCGCTGGCGAGCGCCTTGGCGCGAATTTTGTCCAGCGCGATGCCGCGTCCGTCATCGCCGATCTCGACGACGATGTGACCGCCGACGTGAAAGGCGTTGAGGGTGATGGTGCCGTGTTCCGGTTTGCCGGATGCCTGGCGGTCGGCCGGTGTCTCGATGCCGTGGTCGGCGCAGTTGCGGACCATATGGGTGAGCGGGTCCTTCACCATCTCGAGAACCTGGCGGTCGAGTTCGGTCTCGGCGCCGAGCATGCGCAACTCGAGCTTCTTGCCGAGTTCGTGAGACAAGTCGCGGACCAGCCGCGGCAGCTTCGCCCAGGCATTGCTGATCGGCTGCATGCGCGTGCGCATGACGCCTTCCTGCAACTCGGTCGTCACTTGCGACAGGCGCTGCAACGGCGCGGCGAAGGTCGTGTCCTTCTGCATCCGCAGGGTCTGCATGAGCTGATTGCGGGTGAGCACCAACTCGCTGACCGTCGTCATCAGGTCTTCGAGCATGTTGACGTTGACGCGGATCGTCTGCGCGCCGAGGTCGGTTTCGGCGACACGCTCGGGCGTGGCCGTCGCGACGGCGGCAGGGGCCGGGGCGGGCGCTTCGCTTTTGGGTGTCGAGACGGCCGGGGGTGCGGGCGGCGGCGACGCCGCCTCTACCGGGGTCATCGCGGCTTCTACCGCGTCGATCTCGGCAGAGGCGGGCGCACCGTCACTATTCGGCAGGAGGTCTCCCAGCCGGACGATCAGGTCGTCGTCGGTCCCTTGCGGCTCGGCCTTGGTCTCGGCGAGCGCATTGAGAATCGATTTGATGCGGTCGAGCGCGGTCAGGATGAGCGTCACCGCTTCGGGGGTAACGGTCAGAACGCCGTCGCGCACCGAACCGAGAACGTTCTCGGATGCATGGGCGAGACGTTCAAGCCGCGGCAAACCGAGGAAGCCGCACGTCCCTTTGATGGTGTGGACGATGCGAAAGATGCTGCGCAGCAACGATGGGTCTTCGGGATTCTGTTCGAGCCGTACCAGCTCGGAATCCAAGAGGCTCAAGCTCTCGGACGTTTCGCCGAGAAATTCCGTCAATAGATCGTCCATGTCGTTCTCCGCCTTTCGGCTCAATCGGGAAAAAGCTCGTTGATGGCGTCCTGGGAAACGGCTACCGCCATCGGGCAGCCGGAACCGAAAAGCGAATCCACGTCGCCCTGGCTGACGCCGCCCTCGATGGCGGGGCCGTTCAAGAGATGCGCGTCCGGGCGCGTGTCCTGCGGCGCCTCGACCGGCCGCTCGACGGTGGCATCGACACCCCAGATTTCCATCATCGTGTTGACGCGCCGTTCGATGTAGCGAATGGCGTTCACCACGCGGGCCGTGCGCTGGCCGGTGATGTCCTGGAAAGAACACGCGGTCATGATCTCGATGATGTGGTTGCCGATCTCGGCGACGATCGGAACCGACGCGTCCGTCATCGGCAACCGGTCGAGCGCGGCCTGGATTTTCTCGGTGCCGCCGAGGATGTCGCTGGTCGCGGCCTCGGTCGCCGAGACGATGGCGTCGAGTTCGCTGGTTGCCAGCACGATCCGGCTGTTGCCCTTGTCGTCGGGCGACAAGGCGGCAATTTCCTGACGTGTCTGCTGGATGAAGACGCTGATCTCCTGCAGCTCCTTGCGCAGGGTGCGGATGTGGTCGGCATCTGACGGCGGCTGGTCGTCCGGCCGCTTGGTCGAGGCTGCCATCTGCTGCAGCAACCGCCGCATGCTTCCGACGGCGACGACCCGCTCGCGTGAATCACGCTGACGCAGGAAGGCGCGGCCGAGGGGCTGTGCTTCGATCGCTTCTTCGAAGGCTGCGTATTCGGCCCTGCTCAAGCGGCGGACTGCCGTCATTTCAGCGCTCCGAGGACGGATTCGATCTTTTTCGAAAGCGTTTCGGCGTTGAACGGCTTCACGACGTAGTTGTTGACCCCGGCGGCCTTGGCGGCGACCACGTTCTCGGGCTTGCTCTCCGCGGTGACCATGATGAAGGGCAGCGCCTTCAGGCGATCGTCGGCGCGGACTTCCATGAGAAGCTGCAGGCCCGACATCGGCTCCATGTTCCAATCGGAAATGCAGAGGCCGTAATTGTTGGCGCGCAGTTTCTGGAGCGCTGTCGGACCGTCTTCGGCCTCCGAGCATTCCGAGAAACCGATGCCTTGAAGCAGGTTTCGGATGATGCGTCGCATCGTGCTGTAATCGTCGACGATGAGGACGGGTTGTTTCAAAACTGACATGTTTGCACCGGCTTGTTTGTGGGTTGCGAGGTTGGCTTCGGGCTTGACGGTTTTTCTTGTGGGCTGAGACCAGGAAGAACGGTCGCGTCCGGTCCGGCCTGCGGATTGATCAAGGTGATCGCGATGTCCCGGCCGGCGGTGAACCAGATCGAGGGTCCGTGCGCGCGGATGTCGTCGACACCGCGGCAAGGCTCGATCGTGGTCCAGGCGGCAGGGCTCAACGGGTTCGCGCCGAGCGACGCGATACCGAGGATCACCGTGACCGTGGTGGTGGCCACGGCCACGATCGTCCGATGCCGTCCGCCGGGTTGATCGGTCCAGGGCATCGGTCTCACGCCGCGCGGATTTTGCCGAGGAACTGGTCGACTTCCTGGCGGAGGTTGGCGGCCTGGCGGGAGAGGTCGTCGGAAGCGGAGAGGACCTGGGTCGCGGCGGCGCCGGTCTCCTTGGCGGCTTGGGTCACGTCGCCGATGTTGCGGGAGACCTCGCGCGAGCCCTCGGCGGATTGCTGGGTGTTGCGGGTGATCTCCTTGGTCGCGGCGCCCTGCTGCTCGACCGCGGCGGAGATGCCGACGGTGATCTGGTTGATCTCGCCGATGACGTTGTTGATGTTGGCGATGGCGTCGACCGAACTCTTGGTCGCGCTCTGCATGTCGGCGATCTGGGACGAGATGTCCTCGGTGGCCTTGGCGGTCTGGTTGGCCAATGCCTTGACCTCGCTTGCAACGACCGCGAAGCCCTTGCCGGCTTCACCCGCGCGCGCCGCCTCGATGGTGGCGTTGAGCGCGAGGAGGTTGGTCTGGGAAGCGATGCCGTTGATCAGCTCGACGACTTCGCCGATGCGCTGGGCGGCCTCGGCGAGCCCCTGCACCTTCTCGTTGGTGCGAGCGGCTTCCTGGACGGCTTTGCCGGCGACGTTGCTCGACTGCGAGGCCTGGCGGCTGATCTCGGCGATCGAGGCGGTGAGTTCCTCGGTGGCGGCGGCAACGGTGGTGACGCTGGTCGAGGTCTGCTCGGAGACGGTGGCGACGGCGATCGACTGGCGGCTGGTCTGCTCGGCGATGGCGGACATGCCTTCGGCGGTGGAACGCAGCTCGGTCGCGGCCGAACCCAAAGTCTTGAGGGTCTCCTGGACTTCGCGCTCGAAGCTGGCGATGTAGCCGTCGATCGCGGTCTGGCGCTGCGCCTTCTTCTCTTGCTCGGTTTTCTGGGCAGCGGCGAGACGGTCGCCCTCGATCATGTTCTCCTTGAACACCTGAACGGCGCCGGCCATCTTGCCGATCTCGTCCTTGCGGTCGCGGCCTTCGATCTCGGCGGCGAGATCATGACCCGCCAGCTTCGTCATTGATTCCGTCATCCGCGATATCGGACGCGAAACACGCGTTACAACCATCAGTCCGGATGCGACGCCTAAAAGGACGGCAAAGCCCAGGCCCGAGAGGGTCCACAAACGGGCGGATTCATAGAGTGCTTCGCCTTCGCTGACCGCTTTGTGGGCGCCGGCGGTGTTGAGATCGATGTCCTTGGTCAGCAGATCGGCAAACGCGTTGTAGCTGGTGCGCAGATCGCCCTTATAGAGACGGGACGACGCAATCATGTCGTGCTGCTTGTCGGCCTGCATCAGCTTGTCGTTGGCCGCGAGGTAGTCGCGCCACGCTTTCACGATGTCAGCCGCGAGACGGGTTTCCTCGCCGGGCGAAATGGTCGGCTCGTAGATTTTCCAGGCTTTGTCGGCAGTTTCGATCTGCGCCGCCATCGAAGCCGATTCCTTGGCGGCTTCC
Organism: uncultured Rhodospirillales bacterium; assembly: GCA_903828515.1. Lineage (GTDB taxonomy): Bacteria > Pseudomonadota > Alphaproteobacteria > ATCC43930 > CGMCC-115725 > CAIKMD01. The sequence goes on from CAIKMD010000007.1 coordinate 1,098,174, forward strand.
TCGTCGTTCGCGGAAAGAATGTGTGCGGCCTGAAGCTGGCGATAGCGCATGGTCTGGTATTTGAAATCGCCCAGCGCGCGGGTCGCGATGAGCCAGTTGTCGCGAACGTCGCGGGCGCTGTCGTTGACAGCCGACAGGCGCTGGATGGCCAAAAGCCCCAGCATGATCGTCACCAGCAAAATGCATCCGAAGGCGCCGATGACTTTCACTTTGATCGACAGGTCGTCGAGCTTACGCATCTTCTTTCTCCTGGGTTGAATCGTCTGAGGGGACATCGCCGATCGCGGCACGCGCGGCGGAAGTTTTCTCGTTTTTCGCGTCAAATTCGTCGGACAACGGCGCCCAGCGGTCGAGCAGCGTCATGAGGGTGAAGACGTCGAGCGGCTTTTTCAGCGCGGCGACCGCGCCGAGACGCTCCGTGCAATCGAGGAAGAAATCGCCGCTGAGGCGCGAGCCGCCGCCGCTGAGCGTGATGACGGGCATCATCGGAAATCCGCGGTGGATCACGCGAAGGAGTTCGAACCCGTCCATCTCCGGCATGAACACGTCAGCGATGATGAGGTCGACCTCATGCTCGCTCATGAAGGCCAGCGCGTTGCGCGCCGTGGCGAAGCCAAGGCAATCGTAATGCGCGCGCTTCAGAAGCGTTGTGAGCATCGCGAGGTGCTCGCGCTGATCGTCGATGACGACGATGCGCGGTGACCTCGATGGCTGCCGTGGGCGTGGCTTTCTCATAGGGTGAAGGATGCGCAGACGGCCGATCAAGATTAAAGCGACCGTCCGTATGCGTCGTCGGGTTAAGCGGGTAGGAGCGGGTGGGGCGGCACCCCATACCTTCGGATATGAATCCCCATACCGCGCGTGGCGATACAACCGCTCGCCGATGGCGTAGCCTCGCGTTCTGAACTAGGTTGGAAAAGGCTCGCGGACCGACGGCGCGCCTGACGCGAAGGGCCCCATGAACGTGACGTCGATTGCCCTGATTTTCGAATATGCGCGGACCGCGGCGTTCCTTGCGGTATTGCTGTTCGCCTATGCTGACATTCGTTCGCGGCTCAAAAGCAAAAGCCCAGGGTTGCGCGAAGCCTGGGAAGTCTTGTTCTTCGTGTGCTTCACCGCGCTTAGCATGCAGGTGGCGGTTACCGTCGCGGCCAACGTGCCGGTCAATTTCCGCACCATCGCGGTGTCTTTCGCGGTTCTCTTCGGCGGACCGCTCGCCGGCTTTCTCGCCGGCGTGACGGCCGTGCTGGTGCGCAGCACGGTCGGCGGAGTCAGCAACACGCCGTTGGGCATTCTTCTTGTCCTGCTCGCTTATGCGGCAACCCTCGCTTTTCGCCAATGGATCGACAGCCGGGGCAAGCCGATCGGGGTGCGCGATCTCGTTGTTCTGGGTTTCGGTCTCGATCTATGCCGGGTCGTCGCGTGGCTGGCGATTTACGGTTATGCCGCGATGGCCGAAACCGTCGACGCCGCCTGGTTCGATGTGCTGTTGATGCTGCCGATCAGCGTCGTTCTCCTCGGCGCGACGGTTCTCGTCGCCGACGAGCGGCGCATGCTGGCCGGGTCGGTTGCCGACAGTGAGGCGCGATTCCGGAACGTCGTCGATCAATTGCCCTTTTCCCTGACCCTCGTCGATCTCGACGACCGTTACACCTTCGTCAATCAGGTGCATGCGACAGCCATGGGGGTTCCGGTAGAAGAGCAAATCGGCGCAGCACGGCAGGCGACATGGAATCGCATCGGCGCGGGCCCCGTGCCGCGCGGCTACCTCGACCGTGTGATCGCGACCGGTGAAGCGGTCAGAACCGATCCGATCGAGTTCGCTAATTTTGGCAAAATCAAATGGATCATGGGAACCGTTTTTCCCGTGCGCAATGCCCGAGGCGAGATGAAGGAGATTGGCTCGGTCGCGGTCGACGTCACCGAACTCTGGATCACGCGCGAAGCGATCGTGCGCCGCGACGAGATGCTGCAACGGCTCACCACTGCGGTGGTCGAGGCCGTGCGATGCAGCGAAATCGGGACCCAGCCGCTCAATATTGCCGTGCAAAAGGTGACCGAAATCGCCGGCGAGGCGTTATGCGTGGAGCGGACCGGCGTCTTTCGCTTCGATTTCGATGCCGACGCGGTCGAGCGCATCGATTTGTGGGAGAGATCGACCGGCACTCATTTCCCGGCGACGCCCACGTCGCGCCCTTCGCTGTGGCGGGACACAGGATTGATGGAACGAAACGAAGTGTTCACGGTCGAGGACGCTTCGACGGATCACCGTATCGCCGGGCTCGCCGAGCATATGCGGACGAACAAGATCGCCGCGATGATGGCGGCACCGATTTTCGTCAACGGGCGCTTCAGGGGGATCGTCACCTTCTCGCATGTCGGCGGAACGCGGAAATGGGCTGTCGAAGAGGTCAGCTTCGCGCGCTCGATCGCCGACATCGTCGCGCTGATCTATCTGAACGATCGTTATCGCGAAGCTCTCGCCGCGCTTGATCTGATCGAGGACGGTATTTATGTCGAAGAGAGCGACGGCCGCGTCATCTATGCCAATCGCGTCGCGCTCGCGATGGCGACCAGCAAAAATATCAAGAGCGACCTGCAACTTCCGTTGCGGGCGTTTCCGACCACGTTCCCGCGCGTTCAGCGACCCTTGCAGGGCGATCACGACCGTCAGGAAATGACGATCGATTTTGGTGCCGGTCATTGTGACATTCAGATCGCGCGCAGCCGGCTGCCCGATGGCGGCATCATCGTCCTGATTCGCGATCTCACCCGGCGCAATCAGGCGCAGCGCGAGCGTCAACGCCTCGAAAATCAGCTTTTGCAGGCGAGCAAGCTCGAAGCGATCGGCCAGTTGGCGGGCGGCGTCGCGCACGACTTCAACAATCTGCTCGGTGCGGTGATGGGGTTTGCCCGTTTCATCGAAGAGGACATGCCGCCCGATTCGAACCAGCACCAGTATGCCAACCGGATCATCGCGGCGTGCGATCGCGGTCAGGCCATCGTTACACAAATCACCTCTTTCTCGCGCGCCCGCAACGTCGAGCGGCGCTCGATCGATCTGGCCGGTCTGGTGCGCGACAACCGGGATCTACTCGCCGGTTTGATCCGGCCATCGACCTCTTTATTCACGGATGTATGGGAGACCAGTTTGCCGATCTCGGCCAATGAAGGGCAAATCACGCAGATTCTCGTCAATCTCGTCGCCAATGCGAATGACGCTCTCGAAGGCCGGGAAGGGACGATCGCGATCAAGATGTCACGGGTCCGCAGCGGCGAACTCGAAGTCGAAAAGGAGGATCGCCAGCTTTCGCTGTTCGACGACAAATATCGCCGTCGGCGGATTCTCGGCGAACTCGATCCGACGCGTTCTTATGCACGGATCGACGTGACCGACAGTGGCAAGGGCATGTCGCCGCGCATCGTCCCGCGGATATTCGAGCCCTTCTATACCAATAAGCGGCGTACAGGCGGGACAGGTCTCGGCCTTGCCGTCGTCCATTCGATCGTCAGCTCCCATGACGGGGTCATGTATCTCGACACGGTCGAGGGCAGGGGTACGACGTTCTCGATCTATCTTCCGGTGATCGGCGAAGTCGATGCCGAACGGCAGGAGCGGGCGGAAGCCGCCAAAAACGACGGAACCGAGCGGGTCCTGATCGTCGATGACGATGTGGATGTCGCCGACATGCTGTCGATCGGCCTCGCGCGGATCGGTTATGAAGTCGCGGTGTCGAATGAACCGGTCGAGGCACTGGCGGCCTTCACCGAAGATCCGCAGGGCTGGGACGTCGCGGTCGTCGATCGCATGATGCCCGAAATGGACGGTGTCGAACTGGCGCAAAAGCTCAAATCGATACGGAGCGATCTGCGAATCATCCTTTGCACCGGTCTCGACGACGGGTTGATCGACCCGTCGGACGAGGCGCAAGGATTTGACCTCTTTTTCATTAAGCCGGTTTCGCCGGATCAGGTTGCCGGCGCGATCCGGCGGCTTTTCGACGGAGACGTCTAACACAATAAAGCGAGGAACGGACCGTGGCTCGCTCGGGCCTAGCTTCGTCACAAAGAATTGTGGCAGATTGGAAAGAGAAGCTTTCTTATGGGACCAATGCGCGTCCTCGTCGCCGACGATCATCCGCTTTATCGAGAAGCCGTAAGGCTTCGGATCGAACGGCTGCTATCCGACTGCACGGTGATCGAGGCTGGGACGCTGGATCAGGTGCTGGCCGCGATGCGGACCATCCCGATCCGTCCTTTCGACCTGATCCTCCTCGATCTTCACATGTCGGAGCTTGAACCCGATGCCAGCGTGCGGCTGGTCATCGATGCCGCGCCCGACACGCCGGTACTGCTGATGTCGGGCTCGGCGACGTCTCAGGCGATCAAAAGCGCGATCGGCCAGGGCGCGCGCGGGTTCCTGCCGAAGACCATGCCGCCCGACCTGTTCGCAACCGCAATATCGATGGTGCTCGGCGGTGGCAGCTATCTACCGGTCGAAATCCTGCAGGGGACCGACGCGGGTCTGCCGGAGCGGGAACCGCCGGCCGGTACGCCCAATCTCGATGAAATCCTGACGCCGCGCGAACGCCAGGTGCTCGTGCGGGTGGCGACCGGCGCATCCAACAAAGAGATCGGCCGCGACCTGACCTTGGCCGAGGTCACCGTCAAACTTCATGTCCGGCAGATCCTGCGTAAAATCGAGGCCCGCAACCGGTCGGAAGCCGCGGCGATCGCGACCCGGGCGGGGTTGATCTGATCCTGTCGGTGTGAGTAATGCTGTCTCTCCGGGAGAGACTGGAAAACCGCACCGGACGGACCACCTACATCGAAACCGGAATATCGAAGATGACGCAGAAATCACGCGCGACTGTCACGACCGATATCATGAAGAGCGAGGTGCGGGAATTCGACCTGCCCGAGATTCCGCCCGATGCCGGATTGCTCAAGATCGAAGCGGCGGGAATTTGTGGCTCCGACTGGCAAAACTATCAGACCAATAAAACGCCCCGCATCATGGGGCATGAGAATGTCGGGCGCGTCGTCAAACTCGGGCCGCTTGCTGAACGCAACTGGATGTTGAAGATCGGCGACCGCATCGCGCTCGAGGAATATCTCCCGTGCGGCCAGTGCGCGTTGTGCCGCAGCGGCGATTTTCGTCTGTGCGCGGCGACCGAGCGGCGCGGCGCGGAAAAGACCGTGCTGCGCTACGGCACGTCGCCCATCGCGATGCCGCCGTCCTTGTGGGGCGGCTATAGCGAGTACATGTATCTCCATCCCCATTCGGTCATTCACCGGGTGAGGGACGACGTGCCGGCACATCATCTCGCGATGTCGATCCCGATGAGCAACGGCGTCCAGTGGACCCAGTACGATGCGGGCGTGAAAATGGGCCAGTCGGTTCTCATTCAGGGGCCGGGGCAGCAGGGCCTTGCCGCGGTGCTGGCCGCGAAGCGCCTCGGCGCCAAGCAAATCCTGGTCAGCGGCCTGACGCGCGACGCGTCCCGTTTCGAGGTTGCCAAGAAATTCGGTGCCCACGACGTCATCGATGTGGAAAAGGAAGACCTGATCGAGAAGGTCTATGACCTCACCGGCGGCAAGGGCGTCGATGCCGCGCTCGATCTGGCGGGCGGGCCGACGACGCTGGTCGACGGCATCCGCGCGGTTCGCAAAAACGGCACGGTGGTCTTCGCGTCGGGCGACATCATCCCCAATTTCCCTGCCAACGAAATGAACGCGAAACGGGTTACGCTCAAGGCGGTACGCGGCCACTCCTATCAGGCGGTCGAAACCGCGATCGAAATGATCTCATCGGGCGATCATCCCATCGAGCTGATGGCGACGCATCAATTCGCGCTCAACGAGGTCGACCTCGCGATCCGCTCGATCGGCGGGCAGGGCCTGCCCGGCGTCATTCACGTCAGTATCATTCCGTCGCGGGCTTTTTAAGCTTCGCCGTGAGGGGGATGGTGGTGCGCGTGCGCATCGCCGTGACCGAGTTCCACCTGTACCCCGGCATTGGCAAACAGCTTGGCAAGGACGTACTCGTCGATAGCCGTGGTGAAGACGACAAGGCCTGATGTCCGCGTCTTGTCCTTTGCCAGGGCATTCGTGTCGATTTGAACGTTGCTGCCGTCGACATATTGAACGACGGCCATAGCGTGGTCGCCGGTGAATTCGACCAACCCCTTGGCGCGCACGATGGCCGATCCGAATCGCGCTAACGTCGCCCTGAAGGCGGTTTCGAAATTGGCCCGGGTAACGGGGCGGGTGAAGCGCAGCCAGCAACTCGCAACGAAAGCGGGCGGGTTTCCCCGAACGGCAAGCGGTGGCGAATTCCGACTTTCGCTCGATGATCGGCTGGGTTGCATCAACGTATTGAGGGGGGCCGCCTGTTCTCCCTTGGCTGACCGAACGATCCGGGCCGTCGGGTTGAGAAGCCGCAATCGCTGTTCGAGCGTGTCGATGGAATCGCGCGGTGCGAGATCGGTTTTGGTGATGATGAGCGTATCGGCGCCGGTCGCCTGCACGAAGGCTTCGGGGTGGCGATCGATGGTGGTCATCCCGGTCAGGCCGTCTATTGTGGCGGCAATGGCGGCCCATTCGAACCGCTCGGCTGCGACCGAGCCGTCGCGGAAGAGATCGAACACGCGCGCGGGCTCGGCGAGTCCGGTGGTCTCGACGACGACGCGGCTGAACCGCGGGATCTCGCGCCGCAGCCGTTGCCAGAACAGTTCTTCGAGGCTGGCGGCGAGATCATCACGGACGCTGCAGCAGACGCATCCGTTTTCGAGGACGAACATCGTCTCGGACGCCCCGAGCAACAGATGATGATCGAGTCCGACCTCGCCGAACTCGTTGACGATCACCGCCGTATCGCCGGCATCGGGACCGGCGAGGAGCGAGCGCAGCAGCGTCGTCTTTCCGCTGCCGAGAAACCCGGTCAGAAGCAGGATCGGTATGCGTGTGATCGGCGGCATCGATGTTCCAACTAATCCTCCGCTCTTTTAGCACCGGCGGTTCCGTTATCGAGGGTTTTACCGGCGGTTTCGCCCGCGCTTTCCCGGGTGCTATAAGAATCACTCAATTCTGACTTATATGCCGAGCGAACCTGGAACACTTTTGATCATGCGATCCTTCAACGCTTTCGGCGATCGTTTGCGGCATCGGGCGTGACCCTTTCCATCGTCATGACGGATGACGGCATCGCTTTCGATGGGCGAACGCCGGAAACCGGGCCGCTGGGCGGCGCCGAGGCGCAGTTTCTGACCGTGGCCGAGGTGCTGGCGGCACGCGGCCATCGCGTGATGGTGCGCAATCGCTGCGCCGGGCCGCTGATTCATAAGGGTGTCGATTGGGCGCCGCTCGATCGCGGCGTGCCCGAGACATGCGATCTCGCCATCGCCAATCGCGGCCATCGTCTGATCGGCTTGGTCCCGAAGGCGAAACGCCGCGTTTTCTGGCTGCATAATCCCGGCACGTACCTGAAAAAATTCCGCTATGTCCGCGAATTGTGGCGCTACCGTCCGATTATCGTCACGTCCGGTCACTACCACGCGCTGACCGTACCGTGGTGGATGCCGAGCGGCGGTCGCGTCGTCATCCCCTATGCGATCCCCGACGACTTCCGTCACGCGGAGCCGCGCGCCGATGTGCCGCCGCCGCGCGCGATCTTCGCCTCGAATCCGCTGCGTGGACTCGATTGGCTGCTGGATGTCTGGGAACAGCGTATCCGTCCGGCGATGCCGAAAGCCGAATTGCATCTTTATTGCGGGCCATCGGTCTATGGCAGCGCCGGCGCGGCGAAGGGCGATGCGATGCGCGAGGTGCTGGCGCGCGCCATCGCGCTCTCGGACAAGGGAGTCCGTCGTTTCGATCCGGTCGCGCGTCCCGAACTCATCGCGGCGTTGGGCGGTTCGCGCGCGATGCTCTATCGCGGCGATCCCGGCGAGACGTTTTGCCTCGCCGTTGCCGAGGCCCAGGCATTGGGCTTGCCGGCAGTTGTGCAGCCTCTGGGTTCAATGTCCGAACGGGTGCAGGACGGCGTTACCGGGTTCGTGGCGCCGGATGAGGAAACTTTCGCGCGTCATGCGATCGCCTTGCTGGGTGACGACGTGCTGTGGCGGCGCCAGCACCAGGCCGCGTTGCGGTTCGGTCGCGGCCTCGACGGCGACGACGTCGCCCGGCAGTTCGAGGCGCTGGCGTCGTGACGCGCATTCTCCAGGCGATGGCGGGCGCACATCATGGCGGCGCCGAAGCCTTCTTCGAGCGGCTGGCCGGGGGGCTTCATCGCGCCGGCGAGGAACAAAAGATCGTCATTCGCCGCGATCCCGAGCGCGTGGCCCGGCTGCGGCGCGCGGGACTGGAGCCCGTCGAACTGGTGTTCGGCGGCCGCTTCGATTTCACCACGAAGCCGAAACTGCGGCGCATCATCGCGGCGTTCCAGCCTCGGGTCGTACTGACCTGGATGGGCCGCGCGACGCATCTATGCCCGCGCGGCGATTTCGTGCATGTTGCGCGGCTCGGAGGGTATTACGACTTGCGTTATTTCCGTCACTGCGACCATCTCGTCGCCAACACGCATGCGCTTCAGGCTTGGCTCGTCGCGCAAGGCTGGGCGAAGGACCGTGTTCATTATCTGCCGAATTTCGCCGATGTGATCGAAGCCCGGCCGGTGGCGCGGGTAAGCCTCGATACGCCGGATGATGCGCCGGTCGCTTTGGCGCTGGGACGGCTTCATCGCAATAAGGGATTCGATGTGCTGCTCGCGGCGCTCGCCCGTGCGCCCGGACTCTATCTATGGCTCGCCGGTGAAGGCGAACTCGAGGCCGCGTTGAAACGTCAGGTAGCAATGCTCGGCCTGTCGGGGCGCGTCCGCTTTCTCGGCTGGCGGCAGGATGTGCCGGCGCTGCTGGCCGCGTGCGACATGCTGGTGTGTCCGTCGCGCAGCGAACCCTTGGGCAATACCATCCTCGAGGCTTGGGCGGCGCGTCGCCCCGTCGTCGCCGCCGCGAGCAGCGGCCCGGCCGAACTGATCGTCGATGGAAAAACCGGCTTGTTGGTGCCGATCGAGGACGCGGATGGTCTGGCTGCCGCGATGACGCGTGTCGCGCAGGACAAGGCGCGCGCGTCGGACCTCGCCGCCGGCGGTCACGCGGCGTACCAGGCGCAATTCGGCGAGGCCCATGTCGTCGCCGCTTATCGCGATTTCGTTGCGACGGTGGCGCGCTGATGTGCGGCATCGCCGGCATGATGACGATGAACGGCGAGGCGCCGCCGCTCGCTTTCCTTCAAGGCATGGAAAAGGCGCTCGCGCATCGCGGTCCCGACGGCAACGGGCATTACCGCTCGGGCGATCTCGGTATGGTGCAGACGCGTCTCGCGATCATCGATCTCGCGACCGGCGATCAGCCGATCTACGAGCCGGGCGGCGCCGCGCTGATGGCGAATGGCGAGATTTACAATTATCTCGAATTGCACGGCGAGGTCCCGCTGGCGGTGTTCTCGACCGGATCGGATTGCGAACTACCCTTGCATCTCTATCGCAAGTTTGGGCTCGATTTTCCGAAACATCTGCGCGGCATGTATGCGATCGCGCTGCACGATCCGGCGGCGGGCCGTCTGGTGCTGGCGCGCGATCCGTTCGGGATCAAGCCGCTCTATTACGCCGAAACCGCCAAGGGCTTCTCCTTCGCGTCCGAGGCGCAAAGCCTGATCAATGGCGGCGTCGTGCCCGCCGAACTGATCCGGCAATCGCGCAACGAGCTGCTGCAGCTTCAATTCACCACTGGTCGCGACACGATCTATTCCGGGATCAGCCGGGTGCTGCCGGGCGAAACCGTGGTGGTGACCAGGGGCCGCATCGTCGAGCGGCGTCGCATCGAGGCGCTTCCCCAGGGTGGTGCGAAGCGCATGACCGAGGCCGAGGCGATCGAGGGGTTCGATCGCGTCTTCGAGGAAAGCGTCAGGCTGCATCAGCGCGCCGACGTGCCCTATGGCATGTTTTTGTCAGGCGGCATCGACAGCTCGGCGATCCTCGCGATGATGGCGCGGCTCAACGAGCGTCCGGTGAAAGCTTTCACCATCGGGTTTTCGCAGACCGGCGCGGTTGACGAACGCCAGGATGCCCGCGCGGTCGCGACCGAACTCGGGGCCGAGCATGTCGAAGTCGAGTTCCGCGAATCCGATTTCTGGACCTTGCTGCCCGAAATCGCGCGCGCGATGGACGATCCGGCGGCGGATTATGCGATCCTGCCGACCTACAAGCTGGCGGCGGCGGCGCGCGAGGCCGGGCTCAAGGTCATCTTGTCGGGCGAGGGCGGCGACGAACTCTTCGCCGGTTACGGCCGCTATCGCAGCGTGGCGCGTCCGTGGTGGGCCGGCGGGAAATTGCTGCGCGCGCGCGGCAACCTCGACAAGCTCGGCATCCTGCGCGGCGACCTCGCGGGGTGGCGCGATGGCGTCGCCGCGGCCGAGCTTTATGCGCAAGGCGCCGGCCGCACGCGGCTTCAGATCGCGCAGGCGACCGACTGCGCCGACTGGCTGCCGAACGATCTGCTGATCAAGCTCGATCGTTGTCTCATGGCGCACGGTATCGAGGGCCGTACCCCGTTTCTCGATTCAGCGATCGCGGCTTTTGCTTTCCGCTTACCCGACGATCTGAAGGTCCGTCGCGGCCTTGGCAAATACGTGCTGCGCCGGTGGCTCGAGGATCGCGTGACATCGGCGCGGGCGATGTCGAAAAAGCGCGGCTTCACCGTACCGGTCGGCGAGTGGATCGCGCGACGCGGCGCGCAACTCGGTCCGCTGGTCGCGGCACAGCCCGGCGTGCGCGAGATTTGCTTGCCGGGGGCGGTCGAGACGCTGTTTGTGGGGGCGGGGGACAAGCACAAAGGCTTCGCCGCCTGGACACTCCTCTTCTATGCGCTCTGGCACCGCCACCACATTCTCAAAATGGCGCCTGGCCCTGACGTCTTCAGTGCTCTCGCTGCGAGCAGTTAACGGTTTTGCCTAAGAAGTAAGCAATTTTCGCAGTTTTGTTGTGACCAAGTCCGAGTCGCGGTATGTTGCATTGCAACATGAAGCGACGGGTGGCGCTCGGCATGACGATGCTCAACGGTAATTTATTGATTCGATTAGAATTTTATCCCCGTAAACGCCTCTGCGATAGCGTGCGGCGATGAGCATCAAAGTCGCCCTCAATCATCGCACTTCCTATCGCTACGACCGGCTGGCATCGCTCGGGCCGCAAACCGTCCGTTTGCGGCCGGCGCCGCATTCACGGACACCGATTCTCGCTTATTCGCTGACGATCGATCCGCCCGACCATTTCCTGAATTGGCAGCAGGATCCGCAGGGCAATTTCCTGGCCCGGCTGGTTTTCCCCGAGCGGGTCGATCATCTCACCGTGACCGTCGATCTGGTCGCGGACATGACGGTGATCAATCCCTTCGACTTCTTTCTCGAGCCGTCGGCCGAAACCTATCCTTTCACCTATGACGCGGCGCTCGACAGCGAACTCGCGCCGTTTCGCGCCGTGGCGCCGGCGACGCCGCTGCTGGCGCGCTATCTCGCCGACATCAAGCGCGATCCGATGCGCACGATCGATTTTCTCGTCGGGCTGAACGCCAAGCTGCAGCAGGACATCGGTTACGTCGTCCGGCTCGAACCCGGCGTGCAGACGCCGGATGAGACATTGGGCAGCGGCAAGGGCTCGTGCCGCGATACGGGCTGGCTGCTGGTGCAGTTGATGCGCCATCTCGGTCTCGCCGCGCGTTTCGTCTCCGGTTATCTCATTCAGCTCGTCGCCGATCAGAAGCCGATCGAAGGTCCGTCGGGACCGACGGCCGATTTCACCGACCTTCATGCCTGGTGCGAGGTGTATTTGCCGGGCGCGGGTTGGATCGGGCTCGATCCGACGTCGGGCCTGTTGGCGGGCGAGGGGCACATTCCGCTCGCCTGCTCGCCCGAACCGCAAAGCGCCGCGCCGATCTCGGGAACGCTCGACGACTGCGAAGTCACGATGCAGCACGAGATGTCGCTGCAACGCGTGGCCGAGACGCCGCGCGTGACCAAACCCTATGGCGACGCCGAATGGAACCGGCTGATGGTGCTGGGCGGCAAGGTCGATCGCGATCTCGCCGAGCAGGACGTTCGTCTCACCATGGGCGGCGAGCCGACCTTCGTCGCGGCAGCCGATCCCGACGGCGCCGAATGGAATACCGAAGCGTTGGGGCCGACCAAGCGAGCCTACGCCGGAAAACTTTTGCGCCGTCTCGCCACGCGGTTCAGTTCGGGTGCGTTGCTGCATTACGGCCAGGGTAAATGGTATCCGGGCGAGCAATTGCCGCGCTGGGCGCTGAGTTGCGTCTGGCGCAAGGACGGCGAACCGATCTGGCGCGAGCGCTCGCTACTGGCGGCTGACGAAGACAAGAATACCGCGCTTGCTCCCGAGGACGCGCAAGGCTTCATCACGCGACTGGCCGAGCGCCTCCAGGTCGATCCATCGGCAAGCCTGCCGGGCTACGAAGACATCTGGTACTACCTGTGGAAAGAACACCGCCTGCCGGTGAACGTCGATCCGCTGAAGAGCAAGCTCAGCGATCCGATGGAGCGCGCGCGCGTCGCCCGTGTCTTCGAGCGCGGTTTGCAGAAAGTCGTCGGCGTCGCGTTGCCGCTGCGCCGTGCGGGGCTCAATGGCGAACGTCATTGGGAAACCGGGCCGTGGTTCCTGCGCTCCGATTTGATGTTCCTCATCCCGGGCGATTCTCCGATGGGCTATCGCCTGCCGCTCGACTCCCTGCCCTGGGTGACCGCGAGCGACTATCCTTATCACCAGGAAGAAGACCCGATGGCGCCGCGCGACGCGCTGCCGCCGCGACAGGCCTTTCGGAACGCGGACCTGGGTCACTCGCAGCGCCCGGCGATGGTGCCGCAACAACGCAGCGAGCAAGTGGTGGCGAAAAAACCGCCGGTCGACAAATCCGATCCGAGTGTCGTGCGCACCGCGCTCTGCGCCGAGGTGCGCGACGGCATCCTTCATATCTTCATGCCGCCGGCCGAAACGGTCGAAGATTTTCTCGATCTCGCCGCGGCGATCGAAGACGTGGCCGCCGAGCGCAAACAGAAAGTCATGCTCGAAGGTTATCCGCCGCCCTTCGATCCGCGCTTGCAAACTTTCTCGGTGACGCCCGATCCCGGCGTGATCGAGGTCAACATTCATCCCGCCGCCACCTGGAACGAAACGGTGCGCAACACCGACATCGTTTACGAGGAGGCGCGCGCCACCGGTCTCGTCACCGAAAAATTCATGCTCGACGGACGCCACGTCGGCACCGGCGGCGGCAATCACATGACCTTGGGCGGAATCGATCCGGTCGATTCACCGTTGCTGCGCCGGCCCGACCTGCTCAAAAGCCTGCTCGGCTATTGGCATAACCATCCGTCGCTCTCCTATCTGTTCTCCGGCCTGTTCATCGGTCCGACGAGCCAGCATCCGCGAGTCGACGAGGGCCGCGACGATGCGACCTATGAACTTGAAACCGCGTTCAAGGCGCTCGATGCGTCGCCGACCAATCCGCCGTGGCTGGTCGATCGTATCTTCCGCGACGTGCTGGTCGACATGACCGGCAATACGCACCGGACCGAATTCTGCATCGACAAGCTCTATTCGCCCGACGGTACGTCGGGCCGGCGCGGGATTCTGGAGTTGCGCGCGTTCGAGATGCCGCCGCATGCGCGCATGAGCCTCGCGCAGCAATTGCTGCTACGCTCACTCGTCGCGTGGTTCTGGCGCAAGCCCTATAACCAGCGTCTCGCCCGGTTCGGCACGCGGCTTGCCGACGAGTTCATGCTGCCCTATTTCGCCGGCAACGATTTCGCCGACGTGCTCGACGATCTCACGCGGGCCGGTTATCCGCTCGAACCCGCGTGGTTCGAGGCGCATCAGGAATTCCGCTTTCCGCTGATCGGGCAAGTCGCCTATCGCGGCGTCGAACTCGAACTGCGGGCCGCGCTCGAGCCATGGCATGTCCTGGGCGAGGATGCGACGGCCGGCGGTGCCGCGCGTTACGTCGACAGTTCGATCGAGCGGCTGCAAGTTAAACTCGAAGGCGCCACCGACGGGCGTCACCGACTCGCCGTCAACGGCCGGTTCGTGCCGATGCGCGCGACCGGCCGCCAAGGTGAATTCGTCGCCGGCATCCGATATCGCGCGTGGCAGCCGCCGCGGGCGATTCACCCGACGATCCCGGTCGATACGCCGATCGTCTTCGATCTGGTCGATACGTGGAGCGAGCGTTCGGTCGGTGGCTGCACCTATCATGTGGCTCATCCGGGCGGCATGAGTTTCGAGACGTTTCCCATCAACGCCAACGCGGCGGAAACAAGACGCCGCGCGCGCTTTTTGCCCTTCGGTCATACACCCGGCACGCTTCGGCCGCATGAAACGCCGGTCGGCCGTGAGCATCCGGTCACAATCGACCTGCGGCGTTTTGCCTGACGTCGCGACTCGACTCGTGCGGGCACGCTGGCATTCGGCGGGCTGATCGATGACACTGATCGACGATGGGCGAGACGCGGTGAACGTGGCGACTTCTTACGACGAGTTGGTGACCGGTTCGGGTACCTTCCGTCCGCAATGGCGCGGGCTGATGGAGATCTGGTCGCAGCTCGATCACGAGCAACTGACCGAGCGTTTGTCGCGGGTCACGGCGCAAATCGCCAACGCCGACCAATTGTTGGCTTTGACCGATCGGGCCGGGGGCGCCACCGCCCGGTCGCTCGATCTGTTGCCGCTCGTCATTCCCGAACAGGAATGGCAGGGCGTCGCCGCGGGGCTGGTCCAGCGCGCGCGCCTCCTTGATCTCATTCTCGCCGATCTCTACGGGCCACAGCGGCTGCTCGCCGAGCACAAGCTGCCGCCTTATCTCGTCCTCGGCAATCCCGCGTTTCTGCGGCCGCTCTGCGCGGTGAAACCGGCGGCGGGTGCGCCGCAACTCTATTTCTATGCCGCGGATCTGGTCCGGCTGCCGAACGGCGAGTGGCGGGTCTTTTCCGATCGCACCCAGGCGCCCGGCGGTGTCGGCTACGCGCTGCACAATCGCAACATGCTGGCGCGCGCCCTGCCGGAAATCTTCCGCGCTGTGCAGGTCAGTCCGCTGCATTCCTTCGTCGAGTTGTGGCGCTCGAGCCTGCGTTCGGTGGCGACGCGGATCGAGGGACAGCCGATGATCGTGCTGTTCACGCCGGGTCCCTATAACGACGCCTATTTCGAGCACGTCTATCTCGCGCGCGAACTCGGCATCACCCTGGTGCAAAGCGCCGACCTGACGGTGCGCGACAATAACGTCTATCTGAAGACGCTGAGCGGACTGGCGCGGGTCGACGTGATCTATCGCCGCGTCGATGGCGATTATTGCGACTCTTTGGAGCTGCGCGAGGATTCGGCGCTCGGTGTTGCCGGGCTCGTCGAGGTCGCGCGGTCGGGCCATGTCGCGATTCTCAACATGCCGGGGTCGGCGCTGGTCGAGGCGCCAGCTTTCGCGCCGTTCCTGCCGGAACTCGCGCGCACGCTGCTGGACGAGGAATTGAAGCTGCCGGCGGTGACGACGTGGTGGTGCGGCCAAGCGAATGCGCTCGCCGAGGTGCAGGCCGGGCTCGATGGTTTCGCCGTACATTCGGCCTTCGATCCTGATCCGGTGCCGATCGATCCCGCGCTGCTGTCGGCGGCCGATCGAGCCAAATTCGTGGCCCAGCTTGCGCGTCGGCCGGAACGTTACGTCGCGCGACAGAAGATGATGCCGAGCGTCGCGCCGTGCTTCAGCCTCGACGAGGCGCAGGTAGGGGGCAGTCGATTGGTACCCAAACCTGTGGTCATGCGCGTGATGGCGTTCTGGCATGACGGCAACTGGTTCGCCATGCCGGGCGGGGTCGCGCGGGTTGTCGCGGATCATTCGATCTATCGCAGCACGCTGCGTCATGGCGCGGTGTCGAAGGATGTCTGGGTTCTCGGTGACGCGTTTGCCGAAACCGTCTCGCCGATGTTGCGCGCGGCGCCGGCCCAGCCGGTTCGCACCGAGGGCTGGGCTTTGCGCAGCCGGACGGCCGACGATCTGTTCTGGCTCGGCCGTCAGGTCGAACGCCTGGAAGCCGGCGCGCGGCAGTTTCTATCGACGCTGCATCGCCTGACCTCGGGCACCATGAGCCCGCGCAATCGCGCGGAGCTGGTGCGCCTCGCCGAAGCGCTGAAATGTACCGGCTGGATCGGCTTCGCGCTCGCGGCGGCGCCGGTCGACAGCATGATCTTTTATCAAGGAATCACCGACGCGGCCGGGAACGGCACGGCGATGCGCAATTCGGTCGATGCGATTCACCGGTTGATGCATTCGGCGCGCGATCAGTTGTCGATTTACATGTGGCAGACGCTCAACAAGTTGACCACGGCGGCGGCGATGCGGTTCGGCGAAGCGTCGCGCGAGCCCGACGAGCTCGTCGAATCGCTCGATGGGGTGATCGCGGGGCTGGCCGCTTTCGGCGGGCTTGTCGCCGAGAACATGACGCGCGGTGCGGGCTGGCGCTTTCTCGATCTCGGCCGCCGGATAGAACGGGGCGTCGACACATGTCGCGCGATCGGCGGCGTGATGACCGGTCCGGGCGGGCAAGTCGAAGCCGGATTGCGCCTGGCGCTTGATCTTTGCGATTCGACTGGCGCCTATCTGTTGCGGTTTCCGCTTGAGGCGCATTTCACCCATGCGCTCAAGTTCGTCCTGACCGACCGCGCCAATCCGCGCGCGCTGCTTTATCAGCTGGATCAGATCGAGCATCATCTGCGCGCACAGGCCGCGGCCTCGCATATCCCGCCCCAGCAGCCGATCGTGCCGGCGCTGGTCGAACAGATCGAACGCGCCGTCTTGGAACTGGGCGAGAACGATCAGTCCGATGCATTGCTCGCCGATCTGTTCGTGCTGCTCGACCGCGTCGCCGACGGTCTCATGTCCTTGTCCGAGCAGGTCACGCGAGTCTATTTCACGCATACCGCATCGCCGCACCTCATGGATTTCTCGAGCCGGCAGATCCTCGCGAAGGCTGCGACCTGATGCGCTACGCGGTTCGCCACCAGACCCATTACACCTATGCCAATCCGATCGATCTTGGATTTCACGTCCTGCGCCTGACGCCGCTCGATGGTGCCGGCCAGAAGATCGTGACGCAGCAACTCACGATCGATCCCGAACCCGACGAGTTCGTCGCCTTCATTGATCATTTCGGCAATGCGATGCATCACGTCGCGGTCGAAACGACGCATGTGCTATTTTCCGTGACGCTCGATGCGGTCGTTGATGTCGCGCGCGCCGGGCCCGCCGGCATGGGACCGGCGTGGGAAACCATCCGCGACGCGATGCGGGCCGATGGATTTCCCGACAAGCCGGCGATCGACGAGTTCGTTTTTGCCTCGCCCTTGGCGGCGCTCGACGACGATGCGACCGACTATGCCGGGCAAAGTTTCGTCCCCGGACGACCGGTGGTCGAGGCGCTGATCGATTTGACCGGGCGGATCAATCGCGATTTTTCCTATACCCCCAATGTGACCTCGGTCTCGACCAGCGTTGCCGAGATATTCGCGACCCGGCATGGCGTGTGTCAGGATTTTTCGCATCTGATGATCGCGGGTCTGCGCGGGCTTGGCCTGCCGGCGCGTTATGTCTCGGGCTACATCCTCACCCATCCGCCGGCGGGCGGCGCGGAGCGCCAGGGCGGCGACGCGAGCCATGCCTGGGTCTCGGCTTGGTGCGGCGACGAATTGGGCTGGGTCGAGTTCGATCCGACCAACGACCTTATTGTCGAGAATGAACACGTCGTGGTCGCCTACGGGCGTGACTTCTCGGATGTGACGCCGTTACGCGGCGTGATCCTCGGCGGCGGCAGCCACGTTCTCAATGTCGGTGTGCAGGTGACGAGCCTGCCGACCTGATCGGCTAGAGCAGCCCGCGTCGCCGGACTACCGACCAATAGAGCGCAATGAGCGGGATCATCAGCGCCATCAGGATTACCGTTAGGGCGGATGCGGCGCCAAAACCGCCCGACAGCCACGCGGTCCACACGGCGACGGGCAGAGTGAGGTTTTCGCGGGTGGTGATGAGCACCGCGAGGGTCAGTTCGCGATAGGTGAGCAGCGCCATCCACAGCCAGGCATAGACCAGGGTCGGCGCCAGGATGGGAATGATCACGCGCGCCAGCGTGGGGCCCGTGGCGGCACCGCTCATGGTCGCCGCTTCCTCGAGGTCCTTGTGAATTTGGATGAGGGTCGAGTTGATCATGCGTGTCGCATAGCTCAACCGCGCGATGACGAAGACGATCAGCAAAATCCAGATCGTGCCGTAGGTCGGGACAAGGTGCTCCAGCACGAACAAGGCAAAGAGCAACATCGCGAAACCGAACACGATGTTCGGCACGGCATGAGGCAGGAACGCGATGAAATCGAAAATCGCGCGGCCCGGGATTTTCGAGCGCAACACCACCCAGGAGAAAGCGATCGCGATGATGATGGTCACCGTCGGGGTGAGCAGCATCAGGATCGCGGTGTTCTTGATGCCGAGGAAGGTCAGGTCCCACGAGATATTCTCGAACTGACGCAACGAGATGGTTTTGAAGGCGGCGAGCGATGGATAGCGGAAATAGGGCAGTAGCGACGCCCAGACGATCACCAGGAGCGGCAACAGCTTGCTCAGGACGAAATAGGCGCCGAGGAAACCCCAGGCCGACCAGACGTGAGGTCCCAATGCGATCATGCGCGGCCGATAGCCTTTGCCGGTGACGACCTGGTAGTGGTGCACCCGGGCCTGAAGGCGGCTGTACCACCAGATCAGCAATCCGGCGATCGCGATCACTGCGGTCGATAATGCGGCGACCGCGCCATAGCGCGGCAGGCCCTCGTCGCGCGACAGTTGAAGCAGGAGATAGGTCGAGAAGGTGAATATCTTGTTCGACCAGCCGATGACCGCCGGCACGTCGAACGCGGCGAAGCCGATGGTGAACATGTAGATTCCGGCAGCCAGTATGCCGGGCCAGGCGAGCGGCAGCGTGATGCGCCGGATGACATTGGCGAAGCCGGCCCCCGACATCGACGCGGAATCCTCCAGCGTCGGATCGATCGCGCGCAGGACCGCCGCCGTCATGATGAAGGCGATCGGCGCGAGGCTCAGCCCCTGAACCCATCCCATGCCGACGATCGAGGCGATGTTGAACGGCGCTTGCGTCAGCCCGAAGATGTCCATCGTCATTCGGTTGAGGATGCCGATGCGCGGATGCAGCAGCAGCAGCCAGCCCATGGCCTCGGCGAAACCGGGGAGCAGCAGGCCGACCGTCATCAGCGTGTAGACGAGCGGTTTTGCCGGAAGGTCGGTCCGCTCGGCGAGCCAGGCGGCGGGCAGCCCGAACGCGAAGGAGACGATCAGCGAGATGATCGTGAAGCTGAGCGTGTTCACCATCACATGGATGACGAACGGATCGCCGAACACCGCGATGTAATGCAGGAACGAATAGGCCGATTCCGGTTCGACCGGCGATAATTCGCGCACGCTCAGCCAGAGGACGACGGCCGGCAGGAGAATGACGACCATGCTCACGCCGAGCACCAGCGCGAACATGACCCAACCCCAGGCGTCGAGCTGAAACCGGGGCAGTCTCGAGGGTCGGCGCGGGCGCACGCGAGCGAGAGCCGGATGTTCCTGCGCGGTCATGGGCGCGACGAACTGCCGTCTCGCGTTACTTGTTGCCGCTTTCCTGCAGGATCTTGGCGGCCTCGCGCTGCGCCGCGTTGCCGGCATCGTTGGTCCGCTGCCAGGCAACGTCGCCGCTGACGTATTTGAAGCCGAATTTCTTCTCGAGGGCTTCGAGCTGCGGGCGGAGTTGCGACCCCGGCAGGAGATGCAGATCGAGATAGTTCATGCTCCAGGACAGTTCCTGGCCGTCCTTCGACAGCAGATAGGCGATATAGAGCTTCGCTGCGTTGGGATGTGCCGCGTTCTTGGGCACCGAGCCATAGCCATAGGTTACCAGTGGATTGTCCGGTGTGATCACGTGGGCGATCGGCGCGCCGGCGATCGCGGAGCGGACCATGACGCCGCCGCTGCAATCGGTGGCGAAAGCGAGGAACTCGCCCGAGGCCAGCCGCTCCGGATCGGTGCACAGCATGAATCCGCCGATCTGCTTGGCGAATTTCCTGACGAAGGCGATCGTCTTTTCGGGACCCCAGGCTTCCTTGGCCGCCAGTTGTTCGAAGCCCGAGCCGAATGCGGTGGTCGCGACCTTGCCGGCCCATTCCGGTTTCAGAAAGTCTTCGAGCCTTTCGGGCTTCGAGGGCGACTGCTCGGTGTTGTAGGAAAAGCCGAGTGTGCCGGTATAGAGCTTGACGTATTTGTCGTGCTCGACGACGGCGTCGGTCATCCGGTCGGGCAGATAGGTGGCCCACGGCGCGGGGTCGAACAGATCGAACTTCTCCAGAACCGAAAGATTGCGCCCGACCGCGACGTAGACGTCGGTCGGCGAGGGCAGGTGATTGCGATAGGACACCGCGATGGCGTCGCCCGTCTCGGGATAGGAATTGCTCGGTGCCCAATCGACCACGATCTTGGTACCGAAGAGTTTGTTGAGATGCGCTTCGATGATCTTGGAGCCCTTGGGTCCGCCCCAGGAATCGGCAGACCCCATCACGCTGACATGGCCTTCCTTGTCGGCGGCTTCGGCCAATGCCTTCAGCGCGGGCGTCATCGTTGCCGATTGCGCATGGCTCGCGGCGACCGGAATGGCCGCGACGGCAAGGACGGCCAAGATTGTGGTCAGGTGTTTGCGCATAAGAACCTCCCGGTGACGGCGACTGCCGAGCCCCCGTCATCAATCGATGACGAGGGCCCGTATCCGCCGTTGTTTTCGTTCGTTGTCCCGGTTATCCGGGATCGTGACGCTGCGCGATGGCGCGGCTCAGGAAGCCGCGTCGGCCGGCTCTTTGGTGAAGCCGCCGGCATAGGTGATGTCGGGGCGGCGCTGTTCCATCAGCGATGCCTGCTGGCGGAACTCGATCGCCTGCAAAGCCGGATCGCGGACGACGCAAAGCGGATCCTTGCCCTCGGCGATGGCGGCCAGCGATTCGCGCATCATCTTGCGCATCAGGATGATGCCGCCGTCGGATACGCCCAATTGCTCGTTCGGCCGGTCGGCGACGGTGCCCTGCTGCTCGATCGCCATGCGGTCTTGTTCGCTCTGGTCGAGGCCCCACCAATCGGCATCCGAGTGTTTGTATTCGCCGAGCTTGTCGTGGCGCACCGATACGGTGAAGGAACGCTTGTCGGCCGGGATGAAGCGCACGAAATAGAGCAGCGCCGATTCGTCGTCGATCGGCACCCGGTACAAGAGACTGCGGACCAGCGCGCCGCCCTCGGTGACCGGCGGCACGTTGAACCGGTTTATCGTCGGGAAGGCGTAACACGAGATATGTGCTTCGTCCTCGGTGAACCCGTCGATCATCATCACGTTGTCGGCGCCGTAGGGCTGGCGGTCCCAATGATACGCGACCTTGCGCGCGCCATAGGCGGGGAACGAGTGACCGTGCAGCCAGGCGAGATGGCTGACGTCGACGATGTTCTCGACGTGATTGAACCAGTTGGCGTTGAAGTTGCGCACCTGAATCGCTTTGGCGCCGTCTTCCATGCGCAGCACGTCGTAGAGCGGCAGCAGCGGCGCGGGTTGCGGACCCATATAGGCGAAGACTAGGCCGCTGAATTCCTGGACCTGATAGGCCCGCATTTGGATCTTTTCCTTGAAGGTGCTGCCTTCGGGTTCGGCCGGCTGCGCGAGGCACTTTCCCGCCTTGTCGTAGAGCCAGCCGTGATAGGGGCAGCGCAGATTGTCGCCTTCGACGCGGCCGTAATCGAGCGCGAGGCTGCGATGCGCACAGCGAAGCTGCATCAAGGCAGGTGCGCCGCTGTCGCCGCGATAGAGCACGAGTTCCTCGCCGAGAACCTTAATGCGTTGCGGCTTGCTTGTGACTTTCTCGGAGCATCCGACCGGATGCCAATAGCGCCGCAACATCTCGCCCATCGGCGTGCCCGGCCCGACCTTCGTGAACAGTTCGTTGTCTTCACGGCTCAGCATGTGCGTTCACTCCCTGAAAATCGTTCCGCAAGCGGACTCTATTGATGACGGATGGTATCGCGTTTCCCGCCGCGCCGAAACAGCGATCGGCAGTGGGCGTGCGACTTAGGGTGCGATAGCCCAGTCGATGGTCTGCCCACCGAGGAATGGTTGCACCCCGGCGGCATCGGTCGCCACTTGGTTGCGTTTGCGGGTCAGCGTTATGTGCGCCGCGTTGACCGGAAGCCCGTAGAAACGTGGCCCGTTGAGCGAGGCGAAGGCTTCGAGGCGGTCGAGCGCATTTTCCTGGTCGAACACCTGCGCGTAGATTTCGAGCGCATTCGGTGCCGAGAAAATGCCGGCACAGCCGCAATCCTTTTCCTTGTCGTGGATCGGGTGCGGCGCGCTATCCGTGCCGAGGAAGAACTTTGAATCCCCCGACACGGCGGCATGGCGCAGCGCGAGGCGATGCACTTCACGCTTGGCGATCGGCAGGCAATACATATGCGGACGCAGGCCGCCCTGAAACAGCGCGTTGCGATTGATGACGAGATGATGAGCCGTGATCGTCGCCGCCAGATTGGGACCGGATGCCCGCACGAAATCCGCGGCGTCCTTGGTGGTGATGTGCTCGAGCACGATCTTGAGGCCCGCGCGCGCCTGCATCAGCGGTTTCAGAACGCGCTCGATGAACACGGCCTCGCGGTCGAAGACGTCGACCGCGGGATCGGTCACCTCGCCATGGATCAGCAGTGGCATGCCGATTTTTTCCATGCGCTCGAACACGCCGCGCAGTCGGGCGAGGTCGGTCACGCCGGCGGCGGAATTGGTCGTGGCGTTGGCCGGATAAAGTTTCGCGGCGGCAAACACGCCGGCGCGGAAGCCGCGTTCGATCTCGTCGGCATCGGCACTGTCGGTGAGATAGCAGGTCATCAGCGGCGTGAAGCCGGCATCCGGCGGCGTCGCGGCGATGATGCGCGCGCGATAAGCCTCGGCGGCGGCGACCGTCGTGACCGGCGGCGTGAGGTTCGGCATGACGATGGCGCGGCCGAAAACGCGCGCCGTGTAGGGCGTCACGTTCGCCAGCATCGCGCCGTCGCGCAGATGCACATGCCAATCGTCGGGACGCCGGAGGGTGAGGGTGTCGGTGCTTGCCATCGCGTTGTCGGATATTATAGCCGGAGCCCCGCGAAAATCCCGCAGGGCCAGGAGAGTGAGGCATGAGCGATTTCAGGGCCCTGGTGCTCGACGAGGCCGACGGAAAAGTCACTTCGCGGATTGCCATGCTGCCGGAAAGCGCATTGCCGCCGGGCGAGGTCACAGTCGACGTCGCCTATTCGACCCTCAATTACAAAGACGGCATGATCCTCAACGGGATCGGGCGTCTGGTGCGCAAATACCCGCACGTGCCGGGCGTCGATTTCGCCGGCATCGTAGCGCAGTCGGATTCGGCCCTGTTCAAGCCCGGCGATGCGGTGGTGCTGACCGGCTGGCGCGTCGGCGAGACGCAATGGGGCGGCTATGGCGCCAAGGCCCGGGTCAAGGCGTCGCAGCTCGTGAAATTGCCGCCGGGGCTTTCGGCCAAACAGGCGATGGCGGTCGGCACTGCGGGGTTTTGCGCGATCCTGGCCGTGATGGCGCTGGAAGAGCACGGGCTGAAGCCGGGGGCGGGTGAGGTGCTGGTGACCGGCGCCACCGGCGGCGTCGGCAGCATCGCCACCGCCGTCTTGGCGTCGCTCGGGTACGACGTCGCGGCCTCGACCGGACGCGCCGAATTGGGCGATTACCTGCGCAGTCTCGGCGCCAGGACGATCGTCGGTCGCGCCGAACTCGCCAAGGCGCCGACACGGCCCCTGGATGCCGAGCGTTGGGCTGGGGCCGTCGACGCGGTCGGCGGGCTCACCCTGGCCACCGTCCTGACCCAACTCCGCTACGGCGGGTCGGTCGCGTCCTGCGGCTTGGCGGGTGGCAGCGACCTGCCGACCACGGTCATTCCTTTCCTGTTGCGGGGTGCCAACCTGCTGGGGATCGATTCCGTGATGTGCCCGGTCGAGCGACGGGTAACCGCCTGGGGGCGGCTCGCCCGCGATCTGCCCTTGGCGAAGCTCGACGCGATGACGGAAACCGTCCCTCTGACCGCCCTGCCGGCGCTCGCCACGCGCATCCTGGCCGGCGACATTCGCGGCCGGGTGGTGGTCGATTTAAACGAATCCTAATTTTTATTGAGGATTCACAGATAGATATGGACAAGTCCTGACCTTTAACCTAGCGTTGATCGGGGTAGTGCTTTAATCGCCTGAAGAGATTCGCTCTTCGCGGATGGAGGCACTCGTGACCAATACTATGGATAGCTTCGGTCGACGCGGATTCCTCAAGGGCTTGAGTGCGGGCGCGGCGGCAGCCGGCTTGGCGCCGTTCCATTCTGCATGGGCCGTCGAAGCCCGCCTGCCGACTCCAGCGACAAAACTGCGCACGATCGTGGTCGACGCGGGCCACGGTGGGGTCGATCCGGGCTGTATCGGCCGGACCGGTACCTATGAAAAGGACATCGTGCTGTCGACCGCGCAGATGCTGGCGCGCCAGCTCGATGCCGGCCGGCGTTTCAAGATTTTCATGAGCCGCAACGACGACACGTTCGTGCCGTTGACCGAACGCGTCCAGCGCGCCCGCGCCCATGGCGCCGACCTGTTCGTCTCGATCCACGCTGATGCCTTGCCCGAGGCCAGCATGCGCGGGGCCTCGGTGTTCACCCTGTCGGAGAAAGCCTCGGACCGCGAGGCCGCGCTGGTCGCCGATCGCGAGAACAAATCCGACCAGATCGCGGGCATCAATTTCGGGACCCAGGATCCCGTGGTGAACGACATTCTGTTCGATCTGGCCCGGCGCCAGACCAACAATCTCTCGATCCAGCTCGCCCAGCAACTGGTCGCGGAATTGGGCCAGCAGCGGGTGCCGCTCCTGCGCAATACCCATCGCTCGGCCGCTTTCGCGGTCCTCAAGGCGCCCGACGTGCCGTCGGCGCTGGTCGAGATCGGCTGTCTTTCCAATCGGGACGAGGAGCGGGCGCTGCGCCAGGTCTCCTATCGTCAAAGCGTCGTCGCGGCGCTGTCCCGCTCGGTGAATGACTATTTCGACCAGAGTGGCACCTGATCGCCTCGCGGGGCGAGGCCATCTTAACAATTTGTTTACAATTGGAGCCTTATAACGGGAGCGCAGTGCGAGGGCTCACGCTCTCGATTCCGCTGCAAGTCCTTCGGGCTTTTCCTCCCTGAACTTGGGCCGCGCCTTGTGTGCAGCCCCTTTTCATTTGGGGCCCTATTTCCCGCGTGCCGCCGCCGGTGGCGGTCCCAATCGTTCGGCGACGCTGGCGCGCCGCGCCCAATATTCCCATGCCCGCCACATCTCGGCCGTATCCGGATTGAACAGGTCGGTCCGCGCGGCGACTTCGCCGGGATAAAGCGGCATCGGGGTGCCGAGGCGCAGCGCCGTGGTGTGCACGCGTGCGTTCTTCGGCGCATAGACGCCGATCCGCACCGCATCCATCAGCGAACGCCCCGCCGCCGCAAAACCATGACCGCGCATCAGGGCGACGCGATTGGCGCCGAGCGTCTTTGCGAGGTCGCGGCCCTGTTCCATGTTGCAGACCAGGAGGTTGGTCTCGCGGCCGAATTTCTCGGCGATGTCCCAGATCGGCACCTCGTTGCCGATGACGCTGCCGGAATGAATGACCGGCGGCATCTTGGCGTGGGTGATGCCGTAGGGCAGCGTGTCCTCGGCGTGGCTGTGGACGACCGACATGACGTCGGGCCGTGCCTCGTAGATCGCGCCGTGGATGAAGCGTTCGAGATAGGGCGGGCGGTTGTCGTCGCCGACCTTCTTGCCGTCGAGGGTGAATTCGAGAATGTCGGTTTCGTCGATCAACTCGGGGCTGCGCGACCAGGACAGGAAATAGCGTCCGGGGTCCTTCGGGTGCCGCATGCTGACATGGCCGTAGGCATCGACCACGTCCTCGCGCGCGAGGATGCGGTTGGCGATGACGAGATCGCGATAAACCTGTTCGAGTTCGCTCATGATTACACCTCGCCCTGACGATGCGGCGAATCCGGCCGCGAATGATCGAATTGCTCGTAATGCTGACGCAACAGGTCTTTGCCGTAATCGTTGCCGTTCGGCGTCCGTACCAGCGTATGCGTGTGGTTGCGCGTCGGGAAATCATTGTCGAGCGCGATGCCGATCTGATGATCGAACTCGATCAGCACGACCGGATTATGGACGCGGTAATAGAACGGATTGACCTCGTCGCATTGGCCGATCCAGGCAAAGCGCGTTTGTTCGATGTGGGTTTTGACCTCGGACAGCTTGATCTCGGCGTGTCCGGGGCGGATGCGCCCGACATAGAGCGCGATCAGGTCCATCAGCCGGTCGCGCTGCGCGCCGTTCATCTCGGCATAGGCGAGGCCCTGTTCCGGCAGCACGGCGTTGTCCTGGCCGGCTGTGGTGAAGACGTCGAAAGGCAACTTCTCGCCGATGGTCGCCTTTTGCCGCTGTTCGGCGGAGAACGACGACATCAGGCCGTAACCTTTTTCTTCCTCGGCCTTGAAGACGCGCGTGCCTTTGTATTTACCGAACTTCGCCTCGACCGGCTCCGAGCCCATGAAATTGGGCGTCATCACCATCTGGTCGCCCATGACGAAGCAATTGATGATGAGATGATGGCCGTCGATCTGCCAACCCCAGGGCTCGGTCGCCGACGGCGTGCCCATGATGCTCATCCAGTAATACCACTCGCCGTATTCGGCGGGTTTGTTGGTGATTTCGTTGATGTGCTCGTTGAGCTTCATCACGTCGCGCGCGACGGTGAACCCGGCGGCGCTCATGCTGGCGCGCACGATGTCGAGGGTGCGCTCGCGTTGCTCGCCGGTGAGGTTCTCCAAAAGGCACCCGTGCCGCATGATGAACGGGTGCATGTTGTGCCAGTTGCGCCACGGGCCGCTCTCGAGGTCGAACATCGCACCGCTGCGCTGCTCGGGGCTGAGGCAGGCGAGAAACGCGTTGGCGGCATCGACCACGGGTTGCAGCGACAGGCCGGTTTTGGCGACCGGAAAGAGGCCGGGAATGATCTCGCCGTTGGTGGTGACGCCCTTGAAGGGCTTGGCGATCTCGGCCTTGCCGCGATCGACGATGGCGGCCAGCGGGCCGGACAGGGTGAACGGGGTCAGCGCCGTGCCGCCGCGACGTTCGCGCGGCCGGAATACGTGGGGTTCGTTTGCGGGTTCGTTAGCCACGGTTGCGTCCCTCCCGGAAGTCTTCTGTGGGGCGGAAATTAGCATGGGCCAACGGCGCTGTCTCCCGGTGGCGGACCATGGGCAGAAGCCCCATTTAGGAGTAGAATGCCGATCTGAGACAAAAGGAAATCAAGCGATGGATCGAAACGAACCGGT
The DNA here is from genome assembly GCA_903828515.1 of uncultured Rhodospirillales bacterium. Classification (GTDB taxonomy): domain Bacteria; phylum Pseudomonadota; class Alphaproteobacteria; order ATCC43930; family CGMCC-115725; genus CAIKMD01. The sequence continues at coordinate 1,125,743 of CAIKMD010000007.1, forward strand.
ACGTGACGAAGCTCCTCCGGCGATGGCCCCGCGCCAGCGCCCGCCGATGACCGACGCCGAATTGGAAAAGCGCCGCGGCAAGCCGTGGACCCTGCGCGTCGCTAGCGTCGGCGACGTCACGCCGCGCATGCGCCGCGTGCAACTGACCGCTGACAATCTCGACGAGTTCACGCCGCGCGCCTCGCAGGAAATCGTCCTGCAATTGCCGCAGCCCGATGGCGAGCCGGCGCGGCGCCACTACACGATCCGCCATTACGACCCCAAGACCCGGCTGATCGATGTCGATTTCGTGCTGCACGATCACGAGACGCCGGGCGTGCGCTGGGCGCGCGAGGCGAAGGTCGGCGACGTGCTCGAAATTCGCGGACCGCGCGGCCGGATGGCCCTGTCGCAGGACGCGGCGTGGCATCTCTTCACCGGCGACGAAACCGCGCTGCCGGCGATTCTCGGACTGATCGAGGCCTTGCCCGCCGGCGCGCGCGCCTTCGCCTTCGTCGAGATCGGTTCCGACGTCGACAAGCAGGTTCCGAAAACCGCAGCCAAGCTCGATCTCGTCTGGCTGTCGCGCAACGGCGCCGAGCCCGGCCCGAGCCGCCGCACGCTCGACGCGGTCGAAGGCTTCAAGCGGCCCGAGGGCCAAGGTTTCGCCTATCTTCTCGGCGAGACCAGCAACGTGCGCGCGCAACGCCATTACCTGATCGACCAGGGCATGGGCCGTGACCGCATCTATGCCGAAGGCTATTGGCGTCCGGGCCGCATCGGTGGCCACGATCACGTCGACGATCGCAGCGAAGGCCGGTAAGACCGGCCGCCGCTACTTCGCGGGCAGGAACGTCTCGGTATAGAGTTTCGACATGTCGGGCCGGTGATCGAGGATACCCAGATCGACGAATGACTGGGCCGCCCGCTCGATGATGGCGGGCTCGTGGTGGCCGTCGCCGGTCACTTCGGGCATCAGGAGATCGTATTCGGTTGCCTCGTCGGTCTCGCTCAAGCCGGTGACCGGGGCGGCGATGCGAACCGTCTCGTCCTTGTGCTCGCGCATGTAAGCGGCGGCCTCGAACCAGCCGGCGATGAACCGCCGAACCGCCTCCGGCTTGGCTTTGACAATGTCGTGCGACGCGGTGACTTCGTGCATGATGAAGTCGCTCGCATAGTCGGACACGAGGGCGATCACGCGGGCCTGTTTTTGATGTTCCATGACGACGCCGGTCATCAGGTTGCCGACGGCGGCATCGACGAGATGGGTGCGCATGGCGGCGATGCCCGACGAGGCGCCGGACCCGATGCTCACGGTCTTGATGCCGTCGACGCCCCAGCCTTTGACCCGCGCGAGTTCCAACGCCGCCCATTGGGTGATCGATCCGACCGTGGCGATCCCGATCGACTTGCCACGCAATTCGTCCACCGACTTGATGGTCGAATCCGCCGGCACGACGATCGCGAGTTCGCGGATCGGATGCGCGATCGCGGCAATGGCGATGGCCGGCATGCCTTTCTCGATCGCCGCCATTTCCATCGGCGAGCCCAGCGCGAGATCGATAGAACCCGACGTCATCGCGAGATCCATTTTCGCCGCGCCCTCGAAGGTGACGACCTCGATGGTGAGGTCGCGCTTCGCATACATGCCTTTCGCCATCCCGAGATCGAGCGGGATGTAGGCGAAGGCGAAAGCCGGTGATTTGCCGACGCGCAACAGATCGGCGGCGTTCGCGTTGTGCGCGGCGCCGATCACGACAAGCGCGACGGTCAGAAAACCCAAACGCGTCATGGTTTCAATCCGCCGCCGTGACGGCCATTGCGGGCCGGCCCTCGAGGCCCAGGCGCGACTTCTCGGCGTTCGGCCCATCGGGTGGCGGCATCGTGAAGACCTCGCCGACACTGGTGTAATCGAGATAGCCCATGCGCGCCAAAGGCTGGATTTTCATGATGTCGATCCGTCCGTCGGCGGTCAGGACGTCGTCCTTGATATGAACGCCGATGACCCGGCCGATGATCAGGTTGTGGCCGTGGTCGGGCAGACGGCCGGGAATGATGACCGACGAATGAAGGTGGCATTCCATCTGTACCGGTGACGCCGCCACGCGTTTCGGCTTCACCAGCTTCGACGGCAACATCTCCAATCCCGCCAGAACCGCCTCATCGACGTCAGGTTCGACGACGGCCGAGGTCGCATTGACCGCATCCTTCAGGGCGAGCGTCGCCATGTTGATGACGAATTCGCCGGTCTGGTTGACGTTGCGCGCCGTGTCCGTGTTGGCCCGCGCCGAGATCAGGATATGGGGCGGATCGAAGGAGAGGTTGGTGAACTGGCTGAATGGGGCGAGGTTCGGGACGCCGCTGGCGCTGAGGCTCGATACCCAGGCGATCGGCCGGGGCACACAGATCGACTTGAAAGGATTGAAGCGCAGACCGTGATTGTTCTTGTCGGGCTCATAAAACATGCTCGCGTTTCCCCCGGTTCGAGCGCCGCTTCGCGCGGTTACGCTCTTCTTAAAGACGGCTTGGCACGAAGCTTCGACATATCGGGCGTGCGGTCAAGGCCAATGCGCTTGATGGCCGGGCGGTCGCCTTGACGGATTTTGCACGATGGCGGGGACCGTGCTATCTGGGACGCACGGAATCACCGGGAAAACTGGTGCTGCCGGAAAGGATTGAACTTTCGACCTCTCCCTTACCAAGGGAGTGCTCTACCACTGAGCTACGGCAGCGTCTGGGGCGCGGAAATACACGAGGCGCCCAGGATTGGCAACCTTGACCGATAAATCTGAAGAAAAGCCTGACCAGAACGGCCCCGGCGCGCGTGCCGAGGCGGCGCGGCGTGAGCGCCAGGCCGAGGCTTTGCGCGCCAATCTCGCCCGCCGCAAGCAGCAGCAGCGCGATCGCGCGGCTGACGACTCGTCTCCCTCTGAAAAGCCCGGCCTCGAGAAGCCCCGCTCTTGAGAAGCTGAGCCCCATCGATTAAAACCAGCGCGCCCAAGGGCTTTCCCGCGCTTTCCGGCGCGTCCCTCGGCCAAGGTCGATAATGGATCAGATTCGCATCCGTGGTGGCAAGCCGCTCACCGGTTCCATTGCCATCGGTGGCGCCAAGAACGCGGCGCTACCGCTGATGACCGCGGCGCTGCTGACCGACGAGACGCTGACCCTGCGCAACGTGCCGGTCCTTGCCGACATCACGACGCTCGAACATCTGCTGGTTCAGCACGGTGCCACCATCACCATGGTCGGAGCCCAAAGCGCCAACGAGCGCGGCCACGCCCTGGCGCTCAATGCCAAGCGCGTCGTCTCGACCACCGCGCCCTACGATCTGGTCCGCAAGATGCGCGCCTCGGTCCTGGTGCTGGGACCACTGCTGGCGCGGTGCGGCGAGGCGCGGGTGTCCTTACCGGGCGGCTGCGCCATCGGCACGCGGCCGGTCGATCTGCACGTCAAAGGCATGGAAAAGCTCGGCGCTAAGATCGAGCTGCGCCAGGGGTATATCGAAGCGCAGGCGCCGCACGGGCTGCGCGGCGCCGAGATCGTATTCCCGATGGTCTCGGTTGGTGCGACCGAAAATCTTTTGATGGCGGCGTCGCTCGCCGAGGGCGAGACCGTCCTGATCAACGCCGCGCGCGAGCCCGAGATCGTCGATCTCGCCGTCTGTCTCAACAAGATGGGTGCGCAGATTTCCGGCGCGGGCAACGAACGCATCGTGATTACGGGCGTCAAGAAGCTGCACGGCGCCGAGCACAGCGTGGTGCCTGATCGCATCGAGACCGGTACCTACCTCATGGCGGCGGCGATTACCGGCGGCGATGTCGAGCTGCTGGGCGCGCGCTATGATCTGGTCGCGGCGGTCGCCAAGAGCCTCGAGGGCGCGGGCGTCGAGGCGATCGAAACCGCGACCGGCCTGCGGGTCCGGCGCAGCAATGGGCGACTCACCGGGATCGACGTGATGACCGAGCCGTTTCCCGGTTTCCCGACCGACCTTCAAGCGCAGATGATGGCGCTGATGTCGACCGCCGAAGGCGCGTCGATGATCACCGAGACGATTTTCGAAAACCGTTTCATGCATGTGCCCGAACTGTGCCGCATGGGCGCCAACATCAATGTCCATGGCGCGTCGGCGATGGTGCGCGGCGTCGCGCATCTGAATGGCGCACCGGTGATGGCGACCGATCTGCGCGCCTCGGTGTCGCTGGTGCTGGCGGGGCTCGCGGCGGAAGGCGAAACCATCGTCAATCGCATCTACCACCTCGATCGCGGTTACGAGCGGCTGGAGGAAAAGCTCGCGGCCTGCGGTGCCGATATCGAACGTCTCTCGGACGAATAATGGCCGGGCTGAAACTACGCGTCGCGGATGAGCAGGACCTCGCGGTGGTGTCGGCAATCCTTCAGGATTCGCTGGTGACGGTCCGCGAGATGGCCTACCTGCCCGAGGAAAATCGCTTCGTCCTCGTCGCCAACCGGTTTCGCTGGGAACCGGGTTCCGGCGACACGCGCGAGAATTTGGAACGCATTCTCACCGGCTTCTGCATCGACGACGTCAAGGCCGTGCAGCGGCGCGGGTTCGATCCGCGCGAACCGCACCAGATTCTCTCGCTGTTGGCGATCCGCGTCGAACCGGCGGAAACCGGGGCGACCCTGGTGCTGGATTTTGCCGGGGGCAGTTCGATCCGCCTCGATGTCGGCGCGTTCGCCTGCCGGCTCGACGATCTGGGCGAGCCTTGGCCGACCCAATGGCGGCCGCAGCATCCGGTTGCCGACGCGGATTAGGCGAAAAACCGGAACGGATCGGCAACTTTTCGTCCAAATACCAGTAGCCGGGCGGCCAATCGTGATTTAGATGATCGCGGGTAGGCGTTGAGCCGTTTTTTCGAGGAGTTGATCGTGCGCGGTAACGAGACGTTGGTATTGGCGCTGCCCCGGGGCCGCATCCTGGGTGAGGTCACGCCGCTGCTGAAGCGCGCCGGTCTTGAGATCGAACGCGCGTTCGACGACCCCGAGGCTCGCCAGCTTCGCTTCAAGACCAATCACGAGGGGCTCGAAGTCATCCGCGTCCGCAGCTTCGACGTCGCGACTTTCGTGGCCTTCGGCGCGGCGCAACTCGGTGTCGCCGGCAACGACGTGCTGATGGAGTTCGACTATCCCGAAATCTATGTGCCGCTCGACCTCAATATCGGCCGCTGCCGCCTCGTCGTCGCGGCGCCCAAGGAAGATGTCGGGCGCGACGATCCGGCGCGCTGGAGCCATGTCCGCATCGCAACCAAATATCCTGAGGTCACACGCCGCCATTTCGCGCAACGCGGCGTGCAGGCCGAATGCATCGTCTTGAACGGCGCGATGGAACTGGCGCCGACCATGGGCCTCTCGCGCCAGATCGTCGATCTCGTCGCCACCGGCAGCACGCTGCGCGCCAACGGCCTCGTCGAGATCGAACACATCGCCGACGTGACCTCGCGCTTCATCGTCAACCGCGCCGCGCTGAAGACGCGCACGGCGGAGATGCAATACTGGGTCGATCGCTTCCGCGAGGCGGCCGATGCCGCTTGAGCTCGACGCCGCCGCGCCCCGATTCGAGGAAGCGTTTGCCCGGTTTCTGGCCGACAAACGCGAACTCTCGGCCGATGTCGACGCGGTGGTCGCCGGGATCATCGAAGCGGTAAGGACGCGCGGCGACGAGGCGGTTCTCGACTATACCAAGCGTTTTGATCGCGTCGCGCTGACCGCGGCGACGATGCGGGTGACGCCGGCCGAAATCGCGGCTGCCGCTAAGGCGTGCAAGCCCGAGGCGTTGGCGGCGCTCGAATTCGCGCATCAGCGCATCGCCGCCTATCACCAGAAGCAGATTCCCACCGATCTCCATTACACCGACGCGGCGGGCGTGCGGCTCGGCGCGCGCTGGCGCCCGATATCCGCGGTCGGCATTTATGTTCCGGGCGGCACTGCGTCCTATCCGTCGTCGGTGCTGATGAACGCGGTTCCAGCGCGCGTCGCCGGCGTGCCGCGATTGGTCATGACGGTGCCGACGCCCGATGGCGTGCTCAATCCGCTGGTATTGGCGGCGGCCGGGATCGCCGGCGTGTCGGAAATCTACCGCATCGGCGGCGCGCAGGCGGTGGCAGCTTTGGCGCATGGTACGGCAACGATCGCCGCGGTCGACAAGATCACCGGTCCGGGCAACGCTTATGTGGCGGCCGCCAAGCGCCGGGTTTTCGGCACGGTCGGCATCGACATGATCGCGGGTCCTTCGGAAATTCTCGTCGTGGCCGATGCGAAGAACAATCCCGACTGGCTTGCGGCCGATCTGCTGTCGCAGGCCGAGCATGACGAAGCGGCGCAGTCGATTCTCATTACCGACGACCGCGCCTTTGCCGCGCAGGTGCGCGCGGCGATCGAGAAACAACTCGGCACGCTGGCGCGCGGCAAGACGGCCGGCGAAAGCTGGGCCAAGCACGGTGCGATCATCCTGGTGAAGAACCTCGCCGACGCGGTACCGCTGATCGATCGAATCGCCGCCGAGCATGTCGAACTCGCGGTCGATGATCCCGAGTCATTGGCGGCGCGGATCAATCATGCCGGTGCGATTTTCCTCGGACGCTATACGCCCGAAGCGGTCGGCGATTACGTCGCCGGACCCAACCACGTCTTGCCGACGGCGCGCAGCGCGCGGTTTTCGTCGGGCTTGGGCGTGCTCGATTTCATGAAGCGTACCTCGATCGTGTCGTGCGATGCAGCGAGCCTGAAGGCGATCGGACCATCCGCCATCGCGCTTGCCGAGGCCGAAGGTCTCGATGCGCATGCGCGTTCGATCGCGATCCGTCTCAATCTCGGCTCCGCGTGATGACGCGCGGCGAACAGCGCATCGTCCAGATCACGCTCGACGAGCACAGCGTCGTCCGCCGTAACGCCGATATCGAACACGAACGCGCTGTCGCGATCGCCGATCTGCTGGTCGAGAACGTCTTTCACCCGCTCGCCGAACTGCCCGGCCCGTTCCATCTTCATCTCGGCATCGCCGAAAACCGGCTTCTGCTCGACATCAAAGACGGCGACGGCAAGGAGCTCGATCGCGTCGTGTTACCGCTGTCGCCGTTCCGCAAGATCGTGAAGGACTATTTCATGATCTGCGGCAGCTATTACAACGCGGTGCGCGAGGCGGGTCCGACCAAGATCGAGGCCATCGACATGGGGCGCCGCGCCGTTCACGACGAAGGCGGCGAAAAGCTGCGCGAACGGCTGGCTGAACGTATCGACGTCGACCTCAACACGGCGCGGCGCCTCTTCACGCTCCTGTGCGTTCTCCATATCCGGGGTTGATATGGCTGCCTTGCCGGGAAGCATTCTTTTTGCCTGCACGCTCAATTCGATCAGGTCGCCGATGGCGGCGGCGTTGATGCGCAAGCTGCACGGCAACCGCGTGTTCGTCGATTCGGTCGGGGTGCGCGCGGGTACGGTCGATCCGTTTGCGGTCGCCGTGATGGCCGAGATCGGCATCGATATTGCGGCGCATCAGTCGAAGAGCTTCGACGAGCTCGACGATACGTCGTTCGATCTCGTCGTCTCGCTGTCGCCCGACGCGCAGCATACCGCGATCGAATTGACTCGGGCCTCGGCCTGCGAGGTCGAGTTCTGGCCGGTGTTCGATCCGACTGCGGTCGAAGGCAACCGCACCGAGACCCTCGCGGCTTATCGCATGGTGCGCGACCAGTTGCAAAAGCGCATTCTCGAACGTTTCCCACGCGCCGGCTGAACGATGCGCCTCATCCTCGCCTCGTCCTCGCCGCGTCGGCTCGACCTCCTGAAACAGATCGGCATCGTACCGGACGCGGTCGATCCCGCTGATATCGACGAGAAACCGAACCCGCGCGAATTGCCGCTTCCCCACGCCGAGCGGCTGGCTGTTGAGAAAGCGCGCGCCGTCGCGGGACGTCATCGCGATGCGTTTGTTCTGGCGGCGGATACCGTGGTGGCGTGCGGTCGACGCATTCTCGGCAAGCCGGAAACCGAGGCGGAAGCCCGTGCGTGTCTCACCTTGCTGTCAGGACGACGGCATCGGGTTCATGGTGGTGTGGCGCTGATCACCGCCAGCGGCAAGCTGGTTCAACGCCGGGCGACCACGATGGTCGCGATGAAACGCCTGACCGAGAGCGACATCGACGACTATCTCGCAAGCAAGGAATGGCAGGGCAAGGCGGGCGGCTATGCGATCCAGGGCCTCGCCGCGCGGTTCGTGCGCGGCATCGTGGGCTCTTACAGCAACGTGGTCGGCCTGCCCTTGTTCGAGACCGCCGCCCTGCTGGCAGGGCAGGGATTCGAGCGGTGAGCCGCGAGCTCTTCATCGCCGTATCGCCCGGCGAGATCTGGGCCGCGCTCACCGAGAACGAAACATTGGTCGCGTTGCGGCTGGTGCGCAGTTTCGCGCCCAGCCTGACCGGCGAGGTCTATCTCGGCCGGGTCGTCGCCTTGCGGCCGGAACTACCGGCGGCGCTCGTCGATATCGGCCAAGCACGCCCCGGCTTTCTCGATGCCGCCGACATCGATCGGAAGCGCGGCCTGTTGGGCATCACCGAAGGACAGAGCCTGATCGTCGAGGTCGTCAAGGAAGCGCGTGCCGACAAGGCGGCCGGTCTGCGGATGCTGCGGGCAAGCCCCGAGCGTCGCGCGCGGATCGATGCCGAAGCCAAGAAGGCGGAAGCGCCGGCGCGGCTCGAATTGCCGCCGCCCGCGATCGTGGCCCTGCTTGGTGAGTTCATGAAGCCGCCGCCCGACCGGATCGTGATCGACGATCGCGGCACGGTTGCCGAAGCGCGACTGTTTCTGCGCCACGAACACCCCGACTTGATCGCGCGGCTTGAATTTCATGGCGAGTCCGCGGCGATTTTCGAGCATGTCGGGCTCGCCGCCGACATCGAAGAGGTTCTTGCGCCGCGTGTCGAGCTTTCCGGCGGCGGTTCCCTTTATATCGAGATGACCCACGCGGCGACGATGATCGATGTCGATAGCGGCAAGGCGCAACCCGTCGCCGTCAATCTCGCGGCAGCCGCGGCTGCGGCGCGTCAGATTAGGCTGCGCAATCTCGCCGGCGCCATCGTGATCGATTTCGTCGGGATGAAAGGCAAGGCTGATCGCGACAAGGTTCTGGCCGCGCTCCGGACCGCTCTTGCGGCCGACCGCGAGAAACCCGAGATATTGGGCTGGACCAAGCTCGGCCATGTCGAGTTGGTGCGGCGGCGGCGGCGCGCACCCATCCCCGAGATACTCTTCGAGCACGCGCCGGACGGCTCGCCGCGCAAATCCGCGCTGACTGTCGCATTTGAGGCGTTGCGCGTGGCGGAACGCGCGGCGCGCGCCGAGCCGTCGCGCCGGGTCGCGCTGGCCGTGCATCCCGAAATCGCCGCGGTGCTCGACGAGGGCGAGGGAAAGGCGGCGCGGACGATGCTGGAGGGGCGGCTTGGTCATGCCCTGGCGATCGAGGCGCAGCCACAACGCGCGCGCGATCTGTTCGATGTACGATGATAGGTGACGCATGAGCGACGACGACAGCCCGAAGATCAAAGTGAGCGTCTGCCAGATCTGCGGCAAGCCGGCGGTGGAAAAGCACCGGCCGTTCTGCTCGCCGCGCTGTTCGCTGATCGATCTCAGCCGCTGGCTGGGCGGCAATTATCGCGTGCCGGACCGGCCGGTCGACGAGGAAGAAGGGGATTCCCCGGTTAATGAGGACGACGAGGGGGCGCACTAGACACCCCGGTCCTTTTTTGCGATAAGCCACGGCCCGTTCGGCACGGCGCCCAGGTAGCTCAGTTGGTAGAGCACGTGACTGAAAATTACGGTGTCGTTGGTTCAATTCCAACCCTGGGCACCACTTCAAAATCTCCATAAAACCGACGCCGATCGGGCCGTACCGTTTCTCGCCCTCGGAGGTTGTTGACGTGAATTCGTCGGTTGATAAGCAGAGTTCGGCGGATCGCGACGCGTTCATGCGCGAGCGCGTCTCCATGTACAGCAACAACAAGCTTAAGCTTGGCCTGTTCGGTGCCAATTGCTCGTCGGGGCGGTCGGTGACGACGGTGCCGGAACGCTGGTCGGGAAGCTGGAAGGATTGTCTCGCCCTGGCGCAGACCGCCGAGGAAGCGGGCATCGAGTTCATGCTGCCGATCGGCCGCTGGAAAGGCTATGGCGGCGAGACCGACTATCAGGGCACGACGCTCGAGACGGTGACCTGGGCAGCGGGGCTTCTGGCCAAGACCAAGAAGATCACGGTGTTCGGGACGGTTCACGCGCCGATGATCCACCCCGTCATCGCGGCCAAGGAGTTCGTCACGGCCGATCATATCGGCGAAGGGCGGTTCGGGCTCAACATCGTCGTCGGCTGGAACGAAGACGAATTCGATATGTTCGGACTCGAGCAGCGCGATCATGAGCGACGCTACGACTATGCGACGGAATGGCTCCACGCGATCAAGATGATGTGGAGCTGCGAGGAACAATTCGATTTCCCGGGCGAATTCCTGAAGCTGAAAGATATACGCGCCAAGCCCAAGCCCTATAACGGCACGCGGCCCTTCATCATGAACGCCGCGGTGTCGGATACCGGCCGCGCCTTCGCCATCGCCAATTGCGACGGGCTGTTCTGTTCCGCGACGTACGGAAAATTCGAAGTCGCCGCCGAACAGGTGCGCGACGTAAAGGCGAAGGCCCGCGCGGCGGGACGCGACATCGATCTCTTTACCACCGGCGTCATTACCTGCCGACCGACGGCCAAAGAGGCCGAGGAGTATCATCGCCACTGCATCATCGACAACGCGGATTGGGGCGCGGTCGATCACATCCTGTCGATGCGCAAGATCACGCCCGAGACTCATCCGGATTACATCGCATTGCGCAAACACGCCGCGAACGGCATGGGCGGGCTGACGCTGATCGGCGATCCGGACAAGATCGCCAACGACCTCGCGATGCTGAGTGCGACCGGCTTTGCCGGCGTGGCGATTTCGTTGATGAATTACGGCACGGACTTCCCCTATTTCCGACAAGAAGTTCTGCCGCGCCTGGCAAAGATGGGCTTGCGCGAAGAGATTAAGTCCTAAGCAGAGCCTTCAACGGCCGGTTGACCGCCCAAACCATCAATCCGGTCACGGCGCCGATGGCCGCGATCATGAGGAAGAAATTCGCCTTCTCCATGCCGCTCCAATAGCTGCCGAGCCATCCGGCAACGAAATTGCCGAGAAAGCTCGTCGCCAGCCACACGCCCATCAGCAGCGAGAGATGGGTGGATGGCGCCACCTTGGTGACCAGCGATAATCCGACCGGCGAGAGATAAAGCTCGCCCAGCGTGATCACCACGAAATAGGCGAAGAGCCACAGCCAGCTTGCCGTGCCGCCATCTCCGGTATGCCAAGCCGCTGCCGCCATGATCAGATTGGCGATGGCCAGACCGAAACAACCATAGGCGATTTTTGCGACCGTCGATGGTTCGCTGCCGCGTCTTGCTTGCCGTCGCCACAGGGCGAGGACCAGGGGCGTGAAGGCGAAGATCATGAACGGGTTGAAGGCCTGGAACCACGTCGTCGGAATGAGGCCGGTCCAGATGCCGAGATCGATCGACCGGTCGGTGAACGCATCCGCCCAGAGCGCGATCGTGTTGCCCTGCTGCTCATAGCCCGCCCAAAAGCAGGTCATCGGGATACAGAGAAAGAGGAGTGCGATAACGGCTCGGCGTTCCTGGCTGGTGAAGCGACGCACCTCATGCGGAGCCCGTATGCTTGTCGTGCGGGCATCGGGCGGAAGAACGCGCAATCCGAAGAAATAGGTCACGAGCGCGATCACCATACCGACACCGGCGGCGCCGAACCCGTATCCCCAGCCGACGCTTTCGCCGAGCGTGCCGCAGATTAGCGGCGAGAAGAACGCGCCGATATTGATGCCGACATAAAAGATCGAATAGGCGCGGTCGCGGCGAGGATCGTCTTGCGCATAGAGGCCGCCGACTTGCGTCGAGATATTCGGCTTGAACGCGCCGTTGCCGAGGATGAGCGTCAGCAGGGCGACCAAAAACAACGACTCGAACGCCATCATGAAATGGCCGAGCGCCATCAGGACGGCGCCGATGATGACGGTGCGTCTCTGCCCGAGCAGTCGGTCCGCCAGCAGTCCGCCGAATATCGGCGTCAGATAAACGAAGGCGGTATAGAGGCCGTAAATTTGCGACGCGAGCGGTTGCAGCGCGAGCGGCCCGAATGCGAATTCGAGCGCGTCGCGCATCGACGCGTAGCCGAGCACCTGTTCGGCGTGCCCCGGCAGCAGGATATATTTGACCATGTAGAGAATGAGGAGCGAGCGCATTCCATAATAGGAAAACCGCTCCCACATCTCGGTCGTGAAAAGATAGGTCAGGCCGCGCGGGTGCCCGAAGATCTCTTTTTCCGCTGTCTCGGCGTGCGCTGTCACCATGGGCCGAGTGGCATTTTACGCGGGAGGACCCCATCTCGATAGGGGCGCGGTTGCTTCACGATCTTGTGCAAAGCGCCTAGGGGCTGCTTGTGTGGCCACGCCGAGCGTATAAATAGGGTAGATCGAGAGGCTAGGGAGACAGGCGATGGTTGGGATGGGAAGATTTGCGCGCGGCTTAGGCATGGGTTTCGTCCTGGCGGCGATGGTCGCGGTGCTGCTTCCGGTTTCGGGACGGACAGCCGAGATGGCGGTCATGACCCCCGCGCCGGCCGTCGACATGCCCGCGGCCAGCGGCATGCAGACGATGGTGATCGCCGGGGGCTGTTTCTGGGGCGTGCAGGGCGTATTCCAGCATGTGAAAGGCGTCGAGCAGGCCGTCTCCGGCTACGCGGGCGGTGCCAAGGCCAATCCCAGCTACGAGGAAGTCAGCGGCGGCAACACCGGCCATGCCGAAGCGGTGAAGATCACTTACGATCCCAGCAAAGTCTCGTATGGTGAATTGCTGCGTATCTTCTTCGCCGTCGCGCTCAATCCGACCGAATTGAACTATCAGGGACCCGACCACGGCACCCAGTATCGCTCGGAGATTTTTGTCTCCGATCCGGGGCAAAAGAAAGTCGCCGAGGCCTATATTGCCCAGCTCACGGCGGCGAAAATCTATCCGGCGCCGATCGTCACCCGCGTCGATGCGCTACAGGCGTTTTATCCGGCCGAGGGATACCACCAGGATTTTCTGACGCTGCATCCAAGCTACCCCTACATCGTCGTCAACGATCTGCCGAAGGTCGAAAATTTGAAGCGGCTGTTTCCGGCGGCCTACAGCGATACGCCGGTTCTGGTCGGCAGCAAGAACGGGACGCCGCGCACTTAACCGTGCCGATGAATCGGATCGATCCAGGCGACGTTTTCGGGCACTTCGACCGGTTTGATATCGAGATTGACGACCACAGCTTCATTGTCGCTGCGGACGAGGACGCATTCGAGGATCTCGTCGGTCGAGGCGTTGATCTCCTGATGCGGGACATAGGGCGGCACGAAGATGAAATCGCCCGGGCCCGCTTCGGCCGTGAACTCGAGATGATCGCCCCATCGCATGCGCGCGCGACCGCGCAGCACGTAGATAACGCTTTCGAGGGCGCCGTGGTGATGGGCCCCGGTCTTGGCGTTGGCATGAATCTTGACGGTCCCCGCCCATAGTTTCTGGGCGCCGGCCCGCGCGAAGTTGATCGCCGCCGCCCGTTCCATGCCGGGCGTCTGGGCGGTGTTGAGATCGAGCTGATCGCCGGGGATGACCTTGACCCCGTTCGTCTTCCAGTCCGTGTGGTTCTCCGTCATCTCAATGCGCCTGCGCTGATGAGCGGTCGGTCGATTTGTCGGTGATGAATTCGATCAAGGCCGGCTGCCCGTCCTTGATCCGGTCGAGGGCTCGCTTGATCGACGGCACGATGGCGCCGGCCTCGGTCACGCGCTCGCCATGGCAGCCGAGGGATTTCGCGAACTCGGCGTAATTACCGCTGATGTCGGTCGAGCGGTATTTCTCGGTCGAATATTTCATCACGTTCAGTTCCGCCGCCATCGCGAAATTATTCATCAGGATCGACAGGATCGGAATGCCGCCGCGCGCGGCGGTTTCGAGATCCATGCCGGTGAAGCCGATCGCGGCATCGCCCCAGACGTTGATGCAGAGCTTCGACGGATCGGCAAGCTTCGCGCCCATCGCAAGGCCGAGGCCATAGCCGAGCTGCGTGCTCTTGCCCCAGCCGATATAGGAACGCGGCGTCTTGCATTGCCAGAACGGCATGAGCTGATCGCGCGGGCTGCCGGCGTCGTGGGTGATGATCGTGTTGGCGACATCGACCGTGTGCAGCAAATCCCAGATCACGCGATAGGGCGTCAGCGGCGACGCGGCCGAGGTGAGCCTTGGTATCCATTGGCCGAGCCATTCCTCGCGCAGGCCCCGGATTTCACCGACCACGGCCGCCATCCGGCCGCGCGGCTTGCCTTTGAGCCGATCGCTGACCTCGGCGATGAGCGCGTCGAGCGCGAGCCCCGCGTCGCCGACGAGCGCCATCGAGGATGCGATGTCCTTGTTGATGTCGGCGGAGTCGAGCGTCAGATGCACCATCTTCTTGCCTTTGGGCATCGCCATGTTGAAGGGTGACGAGGTCCAACTGCATCCCGCGCCGAAGATGAGATCGGCTTTCTGAAGCATCGTGTAATAGTGCATGCCGTAGGTGCCGCTGCCCGCGCCGAGGGACAGCGGATGGGTTTCGTCGAACGCGCTCTTGCCGGGATTGGTGGTGCCGACGGGCGCTTCAAGCAGTTCGGCCAAGGTCTGAAGCTGCTTCCAGGCGCGCGCATAATGAATGCCCTGACCGGCGACGATCACCGGCCGTTCGGCCGCGATCAATGCCGCGGCGACATCCGCCACCGCGCGCGGATCGGGGCCGGAGCGCAGGCGCGGCGTCTTCTCGTAGACCAGCGGCTCGGTGATTTCCTCGTCCCACATGTCGACCGGCACCTCGACCATGGTCGGGCCGGGACGCCCGTTCTTCGCCTGGGTGAAGGCGCGACGCATCGCGGGGACAACGGCCGAGGCAACGGTAACCTGCTCGACTGATTTGGTGACGTGGCGGAAATTGAGCTGGGCGCTGAAATTCGGCTTCACGCCGGCTTGCGCGCGGGGATGCCCGGCGGGGATGACAACCATCGGTACGGATTCCGCATAGGCCTGCGCCACGCCGCCAAAGGCGTTCTCGGTGCCGGGACCTTGCTGCATGGCGAAGACGCCGACGCGGTCGCCACAAGAGATGCGGCCCAGCGCATCGGCCATATGAACGCCGGTGCGTTCCTGGCGCACCAGGATCGGTTTGATCCCGGCTTGCGCCGCGTGCTCGATCAGGCCGTTGCGCGGATAGCAGACGAGATAGTCGGTACCTTCGCGCTTCAAAATCTCGGCAATCGTCGCCCCGACCTTCATGGCTCGTCCCTCGCTTTTCGTCTTTTCCGGCATTCCGGATGGATCGGAGGGAGAGTAACCGTGCGGCTCCGCGCCCGCAACGGCGGGTCCGGACGAAGGACCATCGCTATTCGGCCGCGGGTGCCTCGACGATGGGTTTCTCGTTCGACATTTCGCGACGGATGATGTCGTTGGTGATCGAAACCACCTGATCGACTCCTTCGCGCAGCGAAGTAACGACGCGGTCAGCGCCGGTCTCCCGCAAGGCCTCGCGTTCCTTGGCGCCGTCCGTGGTCAACGTCCATAGACCGACGATGATCCGCACGCTCGGCAATTTTCGCCGCAGGCGCCGCACCAGATAGCGTGCGTTGGTAAATCCGCCGGGTTCCAGATAGGACAGGCAGATGATCTGAACGCCCGTGAGGTCGAGCCGGAAGATCGTTGCCGCGGAAACCGCTTCGCTGCCGATCACGCGCGCGCCGATGAGTCGCTTGTCGAGAAGCTGCGCCAGCATCGCCGCGGCGGCTTCATCGAGCGAGCCGCGGCCGGCAACGCAGAGAACCGGCGGCAATGGCCAGGTTGTCACCGGTGCTGTTTCGGGCGGTGTCGGCGGTTTATTACTGTCGCTTTCCTTTTTATCGGGATCGACATCGACGTGATCGGCGAGATCGTCGATCACGCCTTCGACCGCCTCCTTGATGCGGACACGATGGAGGTGGTCCGTGGCGCCGCGATTGACGTCCAATTGGGCGAGGGCCAGACCGCGAATGGCGACCTCGTCGTAATACGTCGCCAGTGTATGCTCTTTGAGAAACTCTTCGGCTTGGTGGGCTGCTTCATCGGGGTCGTTGGCGAGCATTCGCTGATAGAAGCTTTCTTCCGGCGCCAGCGGCGGCTGATCGCCGAGGACGATGTCGAGGAACTCGAGCCGCTTCACATGTCGGCCCAGGACGACGAGGCTCAGGGTCAGCGGGGTGGAGAGCAGCAAGCCGACCGGGCCCCAGATCCACGTCCAAAACACGGCGGCCACGACGACAGCGACGGCGGACAGACCCGTCGTCCGTCCATAGAGCAACGGCTCGATCACCTGACCGGTGATCGGCTCGACGCTGGCGAAGAGTACGCCGGTCCAAAGCAGCATGGTCCAGCCCGGGTCGACGGCCAGGGCGAGGATCGCGGGAAAGATCGCGGCGATAACCGCGCCGATATAGGGCACGAAACGCAGGAGCATCGCGAGAATGCCCCAGAGCAGGGGATTCGGTACGCCGATGACGAACAGCCCGGCTCCGATCAGGACACCAAATCCGGCATTGATCGCGGTCTGCACCAGCAAATAGCGGCTCAAGCGGTGCGCGGCGTCGTCGAGCGCGTGGGTGGTTCGCTGCAAGTCGCGCACACCGGCCAGACGAATGAACCGGTCGCGAAGGTCCTCTCGTTGAAGCAGGAAAAAGAAGACGAAGATGGCGACGATGCCGGTGGTCGTTAGGGGCTGAAGCAACGGGCCGATGAATGCCTCGACCATCTGGAGCGAACTCGCGGCCGGCTGATGAATCTCGACCGGCATCGGTTGTTGCGCGCTCGGCGTTGCGATGCCTTGTGCGGGAAGTTGCCGCGAAACCTCATTGTTGAGGTCTTTCAGAATAGTGGTGGCGCGCGCGACGATGCCGTCGCCGGCGGTGATCGACTGCAATGAGTGAATTTTGTCTGTGATGTTGGTCTGGTACTGGGGAAGATTCTCGACCAGACGCGCAAGCTGGCTGGTGACCAGAGAGCCGACGCCGAAAATCACCAGGAACGCCACGAGAACCGTGGCGACGACCGATGGAACCCGGCCGAGATGATAACGGCGCAGAAAGTCGACCAGCGGCGCCAGCGCGAAGCTGAGGAGGACCGCCAGGGCCAAAGGCACGAAAACTTCCCGCGCGAGATAGAGCGCCCCGACGCAGGTGACGGCGATGAGGAAGGTTCCTGCACCGGCATCGGATGTCGGAGTCGCGATCGGATAGGTCTCGAGCGGCGAGCGTTCGCGGGAAGGTTCGGGAGTTGGCATCGTCATGGCTAATCGACCAACTCCGGGGAAACTGACATGTCGGTAAGAGAATGAGGCCGTTCGGACGAAACGCCCCGCTTTATAACGGATGGAGCGCGACTATGTTCCAGGATGGGTGTCGGTCAGTTCGCCGTCGCAAAGGCGTGGCCGATTGCGTTCTGCGCCTCTTTCTGAATCTGCCGCAGATGTGCCTCGCTCAGGAAGCTTTCGGCGTAGATCTTATAGACGTCTTCGGTACCGGAAGGACGCGCCGCGAACCATCCGTTATCGGCAACCACCTTGATCCCGCCGAACCCGGCACCGTTTCCGGGCGCCGCGGTCAGCCGCGCCCGGATCGCCTCGCTGCCGAGCATCGTCATGCCGAGCTGATCGGGCGACAGGGTTTTGAAGCGCGCTTTTTGCGCGGACGTCGCCGGTGCATCGATTCGTTCGTAGAAAGGCGCGCCCAAATCGCCGGTGAGGTCCTGATAGAGCTGGCTGGGATCGCGGCCTGTTCGCGCGGTGATTTCGGCGGCGAGGAGGCCGAGGATGATCCCGTCTTTATCAGTGGTCCACGCCGAGCCGTCACGGCGCAGGAACGACGCGCCAGCGCTTTCCTCGCCGGCGAAGCCGAGCGTGCCGCCGATCAGGCCGTCGACGAACCATTTGAAGCCGACCGGAACCTCGATGAGCTTGCGGCCGAGCTTGGCCGCGAGACGGTCGATGATGCCGCTGCTCACGATCGTCTTGCCGATCGCGGTCTCGCGGCTCCAGGCCGGGCGGTTGGCAAAAAGATAGGCGATCGCGGCGGCGAGATAGTGATTGGGGTTCATCAGCCCGTTCGATCGGGTCACGATGCCGTGCCGATCGGCGTCGGTATCGTTGGCGAAGGCGATGTCGAACCGGTCGGCCAGGCCGATCAGTCGCGCCATCGCATAGCGCGACGAGCAATCCATGCGGATTTTCCCGTCCCAATCGGCGGTCATGAAGCCGAAAGTCGGATTGATTACGTCGCTCACGACCGTCGCGGCGATGCCATAAGCGTCGATGATCGGTTGCCAATACTGCGTGGCGGCCCCGCCCAGCGGATCGATCCCGATGGTCACGCCGGACGCACGGATCGCGTCCATGTCGACGACGCTGGCGAGGTCGGCGACGTAGGGGCTAACATAATCGTGGCGATGAATATGGGCCGAGCGCAGCGCCTGCTCGTGCGGAATTCGCCACACGCCATCAAGCTTCGCCTCGATCAAGGCATTGGCGGTGCGCTCGATGACATTGGTGATGTCCGTGTCAGCCGGGCCGCCGTTCGGCGGGTTGTATTTGAAGCCGCCATCCTCGGGCGGGTTGTGTGACGGCGTGATGACGACGCCATCGGCGAGCCCGGCGGCGCGTCCTTTGTTGTAGGTCAGGATTGCGTGCGAAATGACCGGCGTCGGGGTGTAACCGTCCTTCGCGTCGATCATCACTTCGACGTCGTTGGCGGTGAAGACTTCGAGCGCGCTGGCCAAGGCGGGTTTCGACAAGGCGTGCGTGTCGATGCCGACGAAGAGGGGGCCGGTGATTCCGGCGCTGCTCCGGTGCTGACAAATCGCTTGGGCAATCGCCAGGATGTGGCTTTCGTTGAAACCTTTGTGGAAGGCGGAACCGCGATGCCCCGACGTGCCGAAGGCTACGCGCTGGGCCGGCACGGCAGGGTCCGGCTTGCCGGTGAAATAGGCATCCACCAGCTTTGATGTGTCGATCAAGTTCGATGGATCGGCGGGCTTCCCGGCGAAGGGGCTGATGGTGTCGGCCATGACATGCTTTCTATTACAAACAATTCACTCGATCCACGGCATTGCGCCTTATCGGGCTCGAAATATCGG
Source organism: uncultured Rhodospirillales bacterium (assembly GCA_903828515.1). Taxonomy (GTDB): domain Bacteria; phylum Pseudomonadota; class Alphaproteobacteria; order ATCC43930; family CGMCC-115725; genus CAIKMD01. The sequence continues at coordinate 1,145,031 of CAIKMD010000007.1, forward strand.
CATTATGAACCAAATGATGGGGTGGACCGTTTCACCTAACCGGGATTCGCTCTTGTCCGATGGCGTGATAGACAAGAGTTTCGACCAGCCGGATTTTCAACGGAGCGACGCGATGGAACTTGGGATAATCGGACTTGGCCGCATGGGCGGCAATATTTCGCGCCGTTTGATGAAGGCAGGGCATCGCTGCGTGGTCTTCGACTCCAACGCCAAGCCGCGTGAAGCCCTCGCGAAAGAAGGGGCTACCGATGCCGCCTCGCTCGCCGCCCTGGTCAAGGCGTTTGGCGAGAAACCGCGCGCGGTCTGGGTGATGCTCCCCGCGGGCAAGATCACCGAAGAAACCGTCGATGCGCTGGCCGGCTTGCTCGAACCCGGCGACATCATCATCGATGGCGGCAACAGCTTTTACAAAGACGATATAAGGCGCGCGCGGACATTGGGCGAAAAACACATTCGCTATGTCGATTGCGGCACGTCGGGCGGCATCTGGGGGATCGAGCGCGGCTACTGCATGATGATCGGCGGTCCGAAAGACGCCGTCGATCATCTCGATCCGATCTTCGCGGCGCTTGCGCCGGGTCTGGGCACGATCTCGCGCACGCCCGATCGGGGCAAGGGCGATCCCCGGGCCGAGCGGGGTTATATCCACGCGGGCCCGTCGGGCGCCGGGCATTTCGTCAAGATGGTGCATAACGGCATCGAGTACGGTCTGATGCAGGCTTATGCCGAAGGCTTCGACATCCTGCGCAACAAGGATTCGAAAGACTTGCCGGAAGACGAGCGCTTCACGCTCAACCTGCCCGATATCGCCGAAGTCTGGCGGCGCGGTAGCGTCGTCTCCTCGTGGCTTTTGGATCTCAGCGCGTCCGCTTTGGCCAAGGATCCGCAATTGTCGTCGTTCTCGGGTTTCGTGCAGGATTCGGGCGAAGGCCGCTGGACGATCGAGGCCGCGATCGAAGAGGCCGTGCCGGCGGAGGTTCTATCGTCGGCGCTCTATGCCCGTTTTCGTTCGCGGCAGGAACATACGTTTGCGGAAAAGATGCTCTCCGCGATGCGCCTCGGTTTCGGCGGGCACGTCGAAGGCAAGGAAGCGTCCAACCCGGCCCCGACGACCGAACGGTAAAGCGATGCCCGACACCGAAACCATCCGAACCCACGGAACCGCGCAAGCGCCTCAGTCGGCGACGCCACGTCAGGCGCGTCCGGCCGATCCCTGCACGATGGTCATCTTCGGTGCCAGCGGTGACCTGACGCGGCGGCTGGTCGTGCCCGCACTCTATAATCTTCTGCGCACCAAAGTTTTGCCCGAGAGCTTTGCCCTGATCGGCATTGCCCGCGCGGATGAAACCGCCGAGAGCTGGCGCGACAATCTCTATGCGATGTTGAAGAGTTTTATCGGCAATCCGGCCGGCGAGTTCAAAATCGATCACATCGATGAAACGGTATGGAAGAAACTCGCTGATAAAATGATCTACGTTCAGGGCGACATGACGAAGCCCGAACTCTACGAGGGACTTCGTGACGCGTTGGCGGAAGCGGACAAGACCCATCACACGCAAGGCAACGCGATCTTCTATCTTGCCGTCGCCGATCACTTCTTCGGCACCGTCGTCGAAAATCTCGGCAAGGCCAAGCTGACCGATCAAAACGAAGGGTCGGATGGCAAGCCACAATTCTGGCGCCGGGTGGTGATCGAAAAGCCGTTCGGACATAGCGTCGACTCGGCGCGCGCGCTGGATACGCAGATCCTTCGCACCTTGCACGAAGACCAGATTTTCCGGATCGACCATTATCTCGGCAAGGATACGGTTCAGGCGATCATGGCATTCCGGTTCGCCAACGGGTTGTTCGAGCCGATCTGGAATCGCGACCGTATCGATCATGTCCAGATCACGGCGGCGGAGACGGTCGGGGTCGAGAAGCGCGGCGAATTTTACGAAGTAACCGGGGCGTTGCGCGATATGGTGCCGAACCATGTCCTGACGCTGTTGTCGATGGTGGCGATGGAGCCTCCCGTGGGTTTCGACGATGCATCGATCCGCACGAAGAAGGCGGATGTCTTTGCGGCGATGCCGGCGGTCACGCCGGCACGCGCCGTACGGGCGCAGTACCGCGCAGGCACGGTGTTGGGCAAGCCGGTCAAATCCTATCGCGATGAACCGGAAGTCGCGGCGGGGTCGAACGTCGAAACCTATGTCGCGATGCGGCTGGAGATCGACAATTGGCGCTGGGCCGGCGTGCCGTTCTATGTCAGGACCGGCAAGCATCTGTCGGCCCGAAACACCGAGATCGCGATCCGGTTCAAACAGGCGCCGTATGCCGCGTTTCAGGACACGCCGGTCGATACGCTGCGGCCCAACTGGCTGGTGCTGCGAATCGCGCCGGACGAGGGCATCTCGCTTCAGTTCGAAGTGAAGCGTCCCGGACCGGTGGTGGAATTGGCAGCGGTCAAAATGGACTTCCGCTATCGCGACTGGTTCCCGAAGGAGCCCAATGTCGGATACGAGACGCTGATTTATGACGTGATGATCGGCGATCCGACGCTGTTCATGCGGGCCGACATGGTCGAGCAGGCGTGGCGCATCGTGCAGCCCGTGCTGGATGCCTGGGCTGCGGATAAGACCGAGATACCGACCTATGAATCGGGAAGCGATGGCCCGGCTTCAGCCGAGGAATTGATCGCATACGACGGCAAGCGGGCATGGCGACCGGTGAGCCGCCCGCCCGAACCGACATGACGACCTTGTCCGGCGCAAAATTGGAAACGCTCGCCGATTCCGAAGCATTGGCACGGCGGGCTGCGGACTGGTTGGCCGCGTCGGTGCGGGCGAGGGATGGGGTTGCCGCCGTTGCCTTGTCCGGGGGCTCGACGCCGCGCCGGCTTTATCGTCTTCTCGCCGGGCCGGCTTACCGCAATACGTTTCCCTGGGCGCGTGTCCACTGGTTTTGGGGTGACGAGCGTTTCGTGCCGCACGACGATGGTGAGAGCAATTACCGCATGGCGTGGGAGGCGATGCTGTCGCGCGCCCCGATCCCGGCTGCCAATATCCATCGCGTGCCGACCGAAGGGATCGGTCCGGAGGCGGCGGCATCGGCCTATGAGCGCGAGCTGAAATCCTTTTACGGCGCGGACCGTCTCGATCCGGCGCGTCCGCTATTCGCGGCGACGTTGCTGGGCCTGGGCGTCGACGGGCATACGGCATCGCTATTTCCCGGGACTTCGGTGCTGGATGAACGCGAACGATGGGTCGCGGCCGTCGCCGATCCGCATGGCAAGATGCGCATCACGCTGACCTATCCGATCCTTGAAAGCAGCCGCAACGTCGCGTTCCTGGTCGAAGGACCGGAGAAACGAATGATCCTCGAACGCGTGCGAACGAGCGGCGAGGACAGCCTGCCGGCCGCGCGCTTTGATACATTCGGCGATCTGTGTCTCTTCAGGGATGCGGCGGCGGCGCACTAAGGATGTCGGCATCTGGACAGCAAGACGAATTCAAACGCGCGGCCGCCGCGCGGGCGGTCGAGGAAATCCACGACGGCATGATCGTCGGTCTCGGCAGCGGATCGACCGCCGAGTTCGCGGTCGAAGCCTTGGCGGCACGGGTGGTGAAAGGTTTGCGCGTCGAAGGCATTCCCACCTCCGAACGGACCGCGGCTCTGGCGCGACGCCTCGGCGTTCCGCTCACGGACTTTGCCGCGCATCGTCGGATCGATATCACCATCGATGGCGCCGATCAGGTCGAGCGCGGCACGCTCAATCTGATCAAGGGCCTCGGGGGCGCTTTATTGCGCGAAAAGATCGTGGCCACCGCCAGCGCCCGTATGATCGTCGTCGTCGATGCGTCCAAATTGGTCGATCGGCTCGGTGGCGCGGTGCCGCTGCCGGTGGAGATCGTGTCGTTCGGGTGGGAGGCCGTGCTCGCTTCGCTCGCTTCGGCCGCCTGTGCGCCGCGCCTGCGCCATGTCGATAGTCGGCCCTTCGTGACCGACAACGCGAACTACATCGCGGATTGTGCAATCACCGACATCGCCGACGCCGCGGCGTTGAATGTACGGCTCAAGACCATCGCTGGCGTTGTCGAAACCGGCCTCTTCATCGCACTGGCATCGCAAGTTTTTGTTGGGCGCGCCGGCGGCGTGGATGTTTTCTCGCGCTGACTACGCCGGCAGGAATTTCTCCGTATAGAGTTTGGTCATGTCGGGTTCCTTGTCGAGGATGCTTAGTTCGACATAGGAGCGCGAGATGGCCGCGATGCCTTTCGGGTCGAAGCGTCCGGTCAATGACATCAGCGGAAGAACCATGTCGTAGACCTTCGACTGGACCGATTCGTCGAGCTTTGTGACCGGCATGACGATTCGGTTGGTTTCGTCCTTGTTGGCGCGCATGAAAGCAACCGTTTCGAACCACGCGGCATTGAATCCTTTGACGGCATCGGGACGTTCGTCGGCTACTTTCTGCGACGCGTAATTCGCGTGCATAATGAAGTTCGGCACATAATCGGCGCAGTTGACCAGCATGCGCGCGGCCTTTTGCGGCACCAGTGTCAGGCCGATCGCAGTATCGGCGACGACGGCATCGACCTGATGGGTGCGCAGGGCGGCGATCGAGGCTTGCGGCCCGCCGAGCCCGACGGTCTTGATATCGCTCTTCGCCCAGCCTTTGAGCCGGGCGAGTTCGAAGATGACCCACTCGGTGGGCGATCCCGTCGAGGCAACGCCGATCGTCTTGCCTTTCAGGCCGTCGGTGGTCTCGATCGCCGAATCACCGGGCACGATGACCGAGAGTTCGACCGGCGGGCCCAGGGTTTGCGCCATGCAGATCGCCGGTTCGCCCTTGACGATATTGACCATGGTCGAGCCCGAGCCGAGCGCGATATCGAGCGCGCCGGCGGTCATCGCCTGATGCATGCCCGCCGAGCCGTTGAAGGTGATCACGTCGAGTTCGACGCCGTGCTTGGCAAAATTGCCCTTGGCGAGACCCACGTCGATCGGCGTATAGGCAAACAGATCGGCGATGGATTTGGCGACCGTCAATTTCGTCGCGGCGCCACGCGAAAGTCGCGGCGCGCCGAAGAGCGCGGCCGAAGCCGCGAGCCCCTTGAGCACGGGCCGCCGTCCGAATGATGTTGTCATCGTTTCCCCCTATTCCTTTTTTTAATTGTTCCGGTTCAGGCGTCCGGACGCTTGTAAGCGAGGTTTGGCCCACCTTTTTGCGACTTCAGATAAGAGTCCACATCGGCGGTCGCATCGACGGCCTTCGCCAGACGCTGCCCGACAAGGTGATCGAGCTTCATCGCGTCGGTCAAGGACAGGTCGCGGCCCATCTGTACCGCGATCTTGGCATGTTCGAGCACGGCGAGATGACGCAACGACAATTCGCGCGCGACCGCGTTGGTCTTGGCTTCGAGCTCGGCGGCAGGCATCGCGAGCGAGGCAAGGCCGATCCGCTCGGCCTCCGCACCCGAAATATTTTCGCCGACGAGCTGCATATAGGTCGCTTTCTTGATCGGAATTTGCGCGTGGACCAGGGTGCAGGTCGCGAACTGACCAAAGCTGCCGCGCATCACCTCGGGCATTCCGATCTGGGCGTCATTGGCGGCGAACACGATATCGTGCGAGTTCATCAGCGCCAGCGCGCCGCCGAGGCAATACCCCTCGATCTGAGCGATGGTGACGCGGGGGAAGAAGCGCAGTTCCTCGGCGAGACGGTCCATGGTGCGCGGCTGGTCCCAGTCGGCGAGGCCTTCATGGCTGACTCCGCGCAGGAACGGGAGGAAGAAGCCCGAACTGTAGGTGCCGCCGGCGCCCTTGGTGATGAGGATTTTCAGCTCGCGATCGGCGCGAACGATCTCGAGCGATTCGAAAAACGCCTGGAAGATTTCGCCGTTGAGCGAATTCTTCTTCTCCGGCCGATTGAGGGTGATACGGGCGACACCGGCATCGCTCAGTCGCTCGAGATGAAGCTCGGGCCAGAATTTGATCTTTTCCCACTTGTCGGTCATCGCCTCGATCTCCCTGCCTTGTGTCGGTTAAATCAATTTGTCGGCGCGCATCCGCGCGATCTCGTCGGTGCTGCATCCCAACTCGCCGAGTATCTCGTCGGTATGCTCGCCCAGCGTGTCCGGCGCGTTGACCGGCCCCATCGGCGTATCGGTAAGCGTCACCGGAAAACCCAACAGGTTTACCTCGCCTTTTTCGGGATGCGTCGCGACCTTGTGCATGCCCAGATGCTTGACCTGCGGGTCTTCCAGGGCCTCATCGAGGCGGTAGATCGGCGCGGCCGGAACGTCGGCGGCGACCAGAATGTCGAACCATTCGGTGCGCGTCCTGGCGCGAAAGACCGGGTTCAGGATTTCCTGCACGACGTGCCAGTTCTTTTGCTGGTCGCGCCCGGTGCGAAAGCGCGGATCGTCGAGCAGTTCTGGTTTGCCGACCGCGGTCACGAAATTGCGCCAGAACTTGGCCGGCGACGACAAGTGAATGGCTATCGGCAATCCGTCGCTGCAAATGAAGGCCCAGACTTTCGATGCGCGCGGCCGGTCGGTCGCCTCGGGCGGCTTGCCGCTGCCGAAATAGGTCATGTAGGGCTCGTTCATGAACCCCATCGTCGCCTGCAACAGGCTGGTCTCCACGAGTTGCCCCTTGCCGGTCCGCACGCGGGCATGGAGCGCCGCCATGATGCCATAACTGGCAAAGAGGCCGGTCAGCGTGTCGGAAAATGTCGGACCCATCGGCTTGGGGTCGTTCATGTCGACGAGCAGACTGAGCAACCCGCTGAGGCCCTGGCCGACGATGTCGTAGACCGGCCGCTGCGCGTAAGGCCCGTCACGCCCCATGCCGGTGATCGAGCAATAGACGAGGCGGGGATTGAGCTTCGACAGCGCGGCATATCCGATGCCGAGTTTGTCGGCGACGCCGGGGCGGAAATTCTCGACAAAAACGTCGGCGTTGGCGACCAGCCGTTCGATGATCGCACGGCCGCGCTTGTCGCGCAGGTTCAGTGTCAGACTGCGCTTGTTGCGGTTGAATGCATGAAAGATGGCGGCATAACCGCCGCGCTCGTCCCAGCCGCGAAAGGGATCGCCGCCTTCCGGGTCCTCGATCTTGATGACGTCGGCGCCCTGATCGGCGAGAAGCTGGCAGGCATAGGGGCCGGTCACGAAGCGCGCGACCTCGATGACGCGATAACCCGCAAGCGGTCCCTGCGACGCGGTGTGTGACTTTGGTGTTTCCTCGCCCGACATGACGCCCAGCCTTGCATTGATTCGAGCGATCCGGCGCTTGACGCCGCTTTTGCGTGCTCGTTTCCCGCAGTTAACCCCGTTCCCATGCGCGGCACAATCGCCAATCCGGACATGCGGCGCGGCTTTAATTCCGCTACTATTTTTGCCGGTGTTTCGTCTCGGTCGACGTGAATTGTTTGATAGGGTCCATGCGGCGTAGAAGTTTTCTGGCCGGTTCGACGGCCGCTGGTTTGTTGACCACCGCGCCGGCGCTGCACGCCGTCGCGGCGGAATCGTCGTTGCGCTTCGACCGGAAATTCGCGTTCGGCGTGTCCACCGCGGCTTTTCAGATCGAGGGTGGTTTGAAAGCCGACGGTCGCGGCCCGAGCATCTGGGACAAAATCGCAGCCAGCGATGCGCCGGGTGCGCCCGATCCGTTCATTGGCCACTATTATCGCTGGCGCGACGACGTGGCGCTTTTGAAACATTTGGGCATCGACGCCTATCGCTTCTCGGTTGCTTGGCCGCGCGTGATTCCGGACGGCGCGGGCGCGGTCAATCCCGCCGGCCTCGACTTCTATGACCGGTTGGTCGATGCGTTATTGGCCGCGAAGATCACGCCCTATCTCTGTCTCTATCATTGGGATCTGCCGGTCGCGTTGCAGCAACGCGGCGGCTGGCTCGATCGTGGGACCGTCGATGCTTTCGTGCGCTATGCGGGTATCGTGGCGGATCGGCTCGGCGACCGGGTCAAACACTGGATCCCGGTCAACGAGGCCCTGTCGATCGCTTATGGCGGTTACGCGATCGCTTTCTATCCGCCGTGGGTCAGCGATTTCCACGCGTATCTGACGGCGGCGCACCATCTCAACCTGGCGCAGGGTGCTGTGATGAAGGCGCTGGCGGCGCCCGGCCGCCAGTTCGGGACGGCGATGTGTCTCTATCCGATCCGTCCCGTGTACGACACCAAGGACGATCAGGACGCGGCCACGCTGCGCGAAGCGACCACGACCAAGCTCTTTCTCGATCCGCTGTTGCGCGGGCGCTATCCGGCCGCGGTCGAAGACGGCATGGCATCGATCGTGCGCGACGGCGACAGCGCGATCATCCGCCACGATGTCGATTTCCTCGGCGTCAATTATTACGGGCCGGAATACTGCACGGCGGTTTCCCAGGCGCCACTCGGTGTCGACAAGGTCACGCCGCAAAGCCTGCCGGTCACGCAAGGCGGCATCGTGATCGACGCGGACGGACTTTATGAGGTGTTGCGCGATCTACGCGATCATTACGGCAATCCGCCGGTCTATATCACTGAGAACGGCGCGGCTTTTCCCGATGTACTGACCGACGACGGCAAGGTCGACGACCACAGCCGGGTCGATTATCTCGCCGAGCATTTTGCTGCCGCTCACCGGGCTCATGCGGAAGGCGCTGATCTGCGCGGCTATTTCGTGTGGTCGGCGTTCGACAATTACGAATGGCTCGTGGGCTTCAACAATCGCTACGGGCTGGTCTATATCGACGGGCAGGACAAGACGAGGGTGCCGAAAGCGTCCTTCGACTGGTACCGCCGCCTGATTGCCTCGCGCCGCTTTACGCCGCCGGCGCTCGTGCGTCGATAAGCCCGAGCCGCGCCATCGCGCCGTAGAGCGCAATCCAGAGATAGCAGACCGCCGGAACGAGCAGTGCGACGGCCAGGTCGCCGTGGTCGGCAACGTAACCGGTGACGATCGGCACGATCGCGCCGCCGACGATGGCGAGACACAGGATCCCCGAGCCGCGCGGCGTGTCCTCGCCCAGGCGTTCGATCGCCAGGGTGAAAATGGTCGGGAACATGATCGAATTGAACAGGCCGACGCCGAGAATGGTCGCCGCTGCGGCAAGCCCGATGCTGAGCGACGAGATCGCGGCCAGAGCTGCTGCTGCCACGGCGCAGACGGCGAGCACGGTGCCGGCGCGCACCCGCATCAGCACGGCCGAGCCGATGAAGCGTCCGACCATTGCCCCGCCCCAATAGAAGCTGACGAGCTTGCCGGCGCTGAACGCGTCGAGCGCGAGCGTGCTGCCCTGCATCAGGTAGTTGATGAGCAGGCTGCCAATCGACACCTCGGCGCCGACATAGAGGAAGATCGAAACCGCGCCCAGCGCCAGACGCGGATGATCGATCAAGAAGGAATGGGCGCCGCCGGTGACGGCTTGCGGTGGCGGTGCGATCGGCCGGCGCCGCAACCACCAGAACGCGACCGCGAGCACCGCGAGCAACGCGGCGATGCCAAGAAACGGCAACTGCGTCGCATAGGCTTCGGTGCGGCGATAGGCCTCGAGCGCCTGTGCCGACAGGGTCGCCGGATTGGGCGCCTGGCTCAATCCGCCCGAGAGGATCAGCACGGATCCCAGGATCGGTGCGATGGTGGTGCCGAGCGAATTGAACGCTTGGGCGAGGACGAGGCGGCTCGATGAGGTTTCGGGTTGTCCGAGGATCGCGACCAGCGGATTGGCGGCGACCTGAAGGATGGTAATGCCGCCGGCCATGACGAAGAGCGCCGCGAGAAACCCAGGATAGACGCCGAGCAGTACGGCGGGCGCGAACATCAGGCACCCGATCGCCATCAACAACAGGCCCGCGACGATCCCGCGCAGATAACCGATACGCGCGAGTAGCCACCCGGCGGGGATGGAGACGACGAGATAGGCGAGGAAAAAACAAAACTGCGTCAGCATCACCTCGGTGTAGCTGAGCAGGAACAGGGCTTTCAGTTTCGGGATGAGCGTGTCCACCAGGACGGTGGCGAAACCCCACACGAAAAACAATGTGACGACGAGCGGGATCAGCCGGCGCGACGCCGACATATCGGCGGAAGTCGTTTGTGCCATTGAGATTACCTAGGCCGTCACGGCGGCGGCGGTGAAAGCCGGCATCACTTCCTTGGCGAAAAGCTCGACCGAACGCAGCACCCGCTCGACCGGCATGTCGCCGAAGGCGAATCGGCCAATGACATACGTGGCGCCGCTCTCGCTGGTGATGCGCTGGAGCTTCTTGCGCACCGTCTCCGGCCCGCCGATGACGGTCACCTCGCGTTGCACCGCCTCGTCATAGGTGCTCGGGAAATGAAGGGGCAGGGTCCCGTAGCGGCGGAACAACTCGGCGTTGCTGTTGAACCAGATTCCGTAGGCTTGGCGCGCGGTCTCTTCCGCTTTAGCATCGGTATCGGCGACGTGGATGTGGCGGGTCGTGCTCAGCTTGGTGCGCAGCGGCTCGTCGCCAAAGTTCGCGCGCCATGCCGCGATATAGCTATCGACGGTGGCTTTCACGCGTGGGCTCGGCCCGTTCATCACCGCGTTGATACGGTTCTTCGCCGCCCAGGCTGCCGATTCCGGTCGCGTGATGCCGTACCACAACGGCGGATGCGGCTTCTGCACCGGCTGCAACACCATCGGCACGTCGGTATAGGTGTAATACTTGCCGTCGAAATCGAGCACGTCTTTGGTCAGGCCGTCGCGCAGAATTTGCAGCGCCTCGGGGAAACGTTTCCTAGCTTCGAGATGGCCGATGTTGAAACACCCCAGTTCGTAGGGCGATTGGCCGCGGCCGATGCCGACATCCAAGCGCCCGCCGCTCATCTGGTCGAGCATGCAGATTTCCTCGATCAGGCGCAGCGGCTCGTGCAGCGGCAAGACATAGACCATCGGCCCGAAGCGCAGCCGTTTCGTGCGTTGGGCTACGGCCGACAGAAAAATGCTGGGCGAGGGCGCCATGCCGAGCGACGTGCCGTGATGCTCCGCCAGGTGATAGGCATAGAAGCCATTCGAGTCATAGCTCTCGATCAGGCGGAGCCGGTTGGCGTAATGCTCGCCGAGCGGGAAATTGCCGCGGTCGAGATGATCGAAAATGCCGAATTCGACGGTCATGTTTGTTCGCGCCTTTAAATATAGCCGAGCTTGCGCCAATAGCGTTCGGCGGCGGGATGAAGCGGGATGACTTGCGGTGTGGCGGGCGTCTCGCGCGCCATCCGTTCGGTTGGGATCGGGCCGGGTTCTTCCCACGGAATGCGCGCTTTCCGGACTTCGAGCGCCGCGCAGATATCGGTCACCACCTTGTCGTCGGTCTCCGCGTGGCAGAATACGGTCCAGCCGCTGAAATCGATGGTGAGCACATCGGCCGGCAGTTTCTTGAATACCGATTGCGGCATGATCGCGCGGCGATAGCCCATGGCCTCCAGTTTCTGCATCGTTGCTTCCGCCAGCGGCAGGATGGTCACGCCTTCGTCGAGTGCCTCGTTGACCCACCCCTGCGAGGCCTCGTCAAAAATTGCATCGACCTCGCCGCGCACGAGCTGGCCGAACTTGGCGGTGTCGGGATAGGGCATCATGCCTTCCTTGCGGATATCGCCGCCCCACGCCTTGATGTCGTCGCGCGAGAAGCCGGCCGCCGCGGCCACGTCGTCGAACATGGCGTGGAGCGTGTGCTCGGCCATGCCGCGCATCGTGATGCGCAGCGGATAGCGCTTCTCGGCGATCTCCTCGAAGGTCTTTAAACCGGTCTTTGCGTTCACCGCGAACACCATCTGGTCCCAGGACGGGATGACGGTGATGGCTTTCAGCGGGATCGGGGTCTTGAAGATGCCCTTGCCGCGCGCGGCGACTGCGGCGACACAGGCCGGATTGATGATCGCGACATCGACCTCGCGATTGGCAACCGCATAAATGCCTTCGGCGGTGCTCGACCCGAAAAGCGACACGCCCTTCACGCCGGGCTTGTTCGGGCGCAGGACGACTTTTGCCTGATAATAATCGGGAAAATCCTTGGGCTGATCCCGGCCGATCATCTCCGAGGCGATCTCCAGCATCAGCCGCGAGCGCGTGATGTTGGGATTGGTTGCCGAAAACATGGTCTCGCTCCCCGATGACCGATTTCACCTGTCTTTGGGCGGCAGATTGGCATGCGCGCGAGGCGAGTGAAACGGCTATTTTAGTAGGCGCTTCCGCCGCCCGCTTCTTGACCGCAAAGGGCTCGGCGATAGAATCGCGGCTTATCCTTGAGGCGGAGCGTTCGGCATGGCTCGACACATTCCCGGTCCTTTGTTTTTCGACCTGCACGGGACATCCGGGCTGCCGATGCTGTTCCTGCATTCAACCCCCGACGATCACCGGTTGTGGATGTATCAGACCGCGCATTTCTCGGCGTGGTATCGCACCGTCGCGGTCGATCTCGCGGGCTATGGCCGTTCGCCGGCGGCGCAAAAAGGCGTCAGCGTCGGCGATCAGGCGGATGCCGCCTGGGAGGTCGTCGATCGGATCTCGTCCGGCCCGTGCATCATTCACGGCAATTCGATGGGCAGCATGATCGCGATGCAAATGGCGCATCGCCAGCCCGATCGCGTGCCGGCGCTCATTCTTTCCGGTACCGGATACCTGCCGACCCGCGATGCGATGAAGGTCTGGGCCAAGCGCTACGCCGAGGAAGGACTCGATCTGCGCTATAAACAATGCCTCGACCATTTCTCGCCGCCGATGCAGACAATGCCGCATGTGCAGTATTACGCCCGCATGATCTGCGAACTGAATAATGCCTCGACGCTCGACAGCATCATCGCGATGAATGTGGCGCTCTCCAGCGAGGCGGAGCCGGACTCGTTTTTCGACGAGTTGAAGATGCCGACGATCATCATCTCGGGCACCGCCGACCGCAATCACGAGGCGGCGCGCGCGTTGCACCACCATATCAAGGGCTCGACGTTCAAGGAGATCGCCGATGCCGGCCACGCCGTGATGCAGGAAGCCCCGTGGGATTACGACCGCTTCTGTATCGAGTTCATGGCGAAGCACGGTCTCTGGACCGGCGAGCCGCCAAAGTAGTGAAGGACAAGACGCCATGAAGCCCGAGGAACATGAACTCCTGTCCCGTACCGGCGCCGGTACGCCGATGGGCGATCTGCTGCGCCGCTATTGGCTGCCGGCGTTTCTCTCGCGCGAGGTCGTTGCCGACGGCGCGCCGGTGCGCGTGCGGCTTTTGGGCGAAGACCTGATCGCGTGGCGCGACAGCAAGGGCCGGCCCGGCCTTTTTCGCGAATTCTGCGCGCATCGGGGCGCCTCGCTTTATTTCGCCAAGAACGGCGATTGCGGTTTGCGCTGCTGGTATCACGGCTGGAAATACGACGTGGACGGCAATTGCATCGACCAGCCGAACGAGCCGCCGCAGACGCAGTTCAAGGAAACCGTGAAACAGAAGGCCTATCCCTGCATCGAGCGCAATGGCGTGGTGATGGCCTATATGGGCCCGCCCGACAAGCAGCCGGGCCTGCCCGATCTCGAATGGCTGAACCTGCCCGAGGGTCACGTCTACGTCTCCAAGCGCTATCAGGATTGCCACTGGTTGCAGGGACTGGAAGGCGATATCGATTCGAGCCATCTCGGCTTTCTTCACGGCATTGAGGCGATGAAGAAGGCGACCGAGCACGACATGTCGGAATCGCGCGATTGGGTCGCGCAGGGCGCCTATCCCAAATTCGAGATCGTGCAAAAGCCCGGCGCCATCCTGCAGGGTGCGCGGCGCGACGCGGATGCCGCCAATCATTATTGGCGTATCGGCGCGTGGATGATGCCGAACTTCATCGTGCTGCCGGCGTTTCCGGGCGATGCGCCGCTCGGCGGCCATGCCTGGGTTCCGGTCGACGATACCAAGGTCTGGGCGTTCGGTGTCTCATGGCACCCGAAGCGCAAGCTGACCGAACAGGAATTGACCTGGTTCCACGACGGCACGCCGACCGGCATCCATTCGACGATGATCCCGGGTACCTTCGTCGCCAAGCGCAACAAGACCAACGGTTATGCCGACCCCGATGCGCCGCCCGTCAAGCAGCCCTGGCAACGGATCAAGATATTTCAGGATCAGGACACCGCGGTCACCGAAAGCATGGGCTGGGATTTCGACCGGAGCCGCGAAAACCTTGGCACGACCGATATCGTGATCGTGCAGGCGCGGCGGCGCTTGATGGAAGCGGCGCGCGGCTTGGCCGAGGGCAAGGACCCGCCGACCGATCCGAAAGCCTATCGGGTGCGGGGGATCACCTGCGTGCTGCCGCGCGACGTGGCCTCATGGGCTGATGCCGTCGCCGACCGGATGGATACGAGCAGCGCGGAAAATTTCTGCCCCGGTATCTGATTCCCAACCGACAAGCCTGACATTTCGAGGCGGGTACAGAGCGGCGTCACATGCGCATATTGCTCGCGTGACATGGCGGTGTTTCGCATCAATCGCGATCAACCAGCAATTATGTACAAAATCGTACAAAGAAAGGGAAAGCCGGACGGCAGCTTGTCGGTATGGTGTGGCACGCCGAGTAGCTTGCGACGACGGGGTCGGGGGGCCACGTGAAGACCTACAGGTTTTATTTTCTGACGGCCGAGAACCGTATTGCGGGACCGGCGCAAGAGATCGTTTGTGCCGACGATGTCGCGGCGGCCTCTATCGCCACCGATCTCCTGGAGGCAAATCCCGAGAGCTTTGCCACCGAAATCTGGGACGCCGATCGCCTCGTCGGTACGCATCGGCGAACCGCACGTTCGTAGGCCGTGCTTTCGTTTTTAAAGCGGAATGCCTTGGCTGACGACGCGGCGTTCCCAGTAATCCCAGAGCAGGCGGCTACCCCAGTTACCTTTGCGCTGCGCGCTGAGCCCGTCCCAGATTTCCTTGTTGAACGGCTTGGCGCCGCCAAGCGCCTCGGCCTCGATCTGATATTGAGCATTCTCTTCGATGAAGGTACAGGCGCCGAGGGCTGACTCGATGGTCTCGCCGACCACGACCGAGCCATGACCGCGCATCTGGCAGGCGACGTGCTTGCCGAGCGTCTTCGACAGCGAGATCGCTCCCTCGTCGTCCAGCACCATGCGCGGATCGTCCCAGGTCGGCATGCCGCCGGCGAGCATCGCGCCCTGCGAATACACCGGGACGATGTCGCGGTTGGCGATGCCCATCAGGGTCGAGGCATGGGCATGAAGATGCGCGACGCAGCCGATCTCGGGCCGGTCTTTGTGCACCTGGGTGTGAATGCGCCACTCGGCGGGGATCTGCATCGGTCGGTCGCCGCCGGGGTGGTAGTGGATTTTTCCGGCGAGATCGAAGACGAAAATCTGATCGACCCGGACTTCGGTCTTCTCCGAACCGGCACCCGGCGTCATCAGCACGATGTCGGTATCGGGGATCCGCAACGAGATATGGCCGTACAGCCCGATGTGGTTCTGCATGCCGACGACGCGGCACATGATCGCGAGCTTGCGGCGCAGCGCCATTTCTTCATCGGTGACGCGGCGCTTTTCCGGACTATCGGCCATTGCTTCTTTCCTTGGTTGATGTCGATCGAGCCTTACGTCGCCTGTTTGAGGCTCCATTCGCCGTTGCTTTCGCGGCCGATCAGTCCTTGCAGGTGGAGCTGATCCAGTTCGATCGCCAATTCGCGGCCGTCGTCTGTGCCGATGGATTGCATCAATTCCATGAAATACATCGGCCGGGTTTCGAGGGCCTGACGCACGGTCTGGAAACGCGGCTGCAATTTCAGGTTCGGTGTGAAGGATTCCCGGTTGTCGATCTTGTCCGGTTGACCGAACGGCTTGGTGAGATCGAACCCGGCCTTGATCATTTTGCCCTCTTCGCTGGTCGGATCCATCGACAGGGTGAAATGCCCAGGCTGACTGGTCAGGTCGCGATCGACGCGGAACCGGGTCGCGAAGGCCCATTCCATTTCTTCGTCGGACTCCACGTTGATGTCGTCATCGACGAGGAAGACGTGTTTGATCAGTGGAAGCTTCAGAAGCGCATCGATCGCTGCCCGGCTCTCGCCCGCCGCTTTTTGTTTGATCGCGACGCGGACGACATGCAGTCCGGTTGCCGCGCGCGGCAGGTGAACCCCGGCGACATCGATATGAGCGCCATGGAGCGTGTGGCGGACCAGCATCTCGAAATTGAGCGCACTCAGATTCGCCGCGTCGTTGCGACTCAGAAGCCGCCCGCCATGGAGCAATGTCTGATAGAGCACGTCCTTGCGCGAGGTGATCGCGGTCACATGGAAAATCGGATCGGGATGCATGGGGCCATAGAGGCCGTAGAGCTCGCCATAGGGCCCTTCGATCTCGGTATAGCCGCGCTCGTCGAAATACCCCTCGATGGTCATTTCGGCATCGGCCGGCACCGGAATGTTGTTGGTGACGCCCCGCACCATCGGCAGGGTTTGGCCGCGGATGGTGGCGATCAGTTCGAATTCGTCGATCGGCATCTTGGTGGTGGCGGCGAGGAAATCGAGCGGACCGGCACCGATGACGAAGGTCACCGGCAGGCGTTCCTTGCGCGCGACGGCGGCTTTATAGATTTCGCGCAGGTCCGATGGCTGGGTGAGGTTCGAGCGCAGTTCGCGCCGACCCTTCAGCATCAGCCGACGGCAGCCGACATTGGTTTTGCCGGTCGCCGGATCGACCGTGAAGTCGATCGCCGCCGAGATATAGGGTGCACCGTCGAATTCGTGCTGGAGATAGAACGGAAGCCGCGTGAGGTCGATCTGGTCGCCGGTGTGGATCACCTGATGCACGGGCGCCTCGGCGGAGGGGACCTCCACCGTCTTTTGGGGGTTTCGTATCCGCGACGAATATTCTTTCGGGATATCCTTTTCGCCGACGCCGAAAGCGAGGCCGATGCGCTTGCGGCTGCTCGCCATGCCCGCAACCATCTCGAAGCCTTCGGGCCCGACCTTCTTGAAATGCGTTGCCTTGGTCGTGGCTTCGATCGTCGCCGCCAGCGCGCCCAGCGCCACCGGTTCCTCGTGAACTTCGAGTTCGCCTGCCGCCGCGAGCTTCTCGACGAACCGTCGCAGGCGGAATTTTTCGAAATCGTGGGCCATGGCGTTCGCTCCCGGTGACCGACATTGGATGTTAGTCGGGTCTTATCACCCTTGGCCCCCGGCAAGCAATGGCGGCCCATGCGCCCTGCGGTTGCACGGTTCCGGCGCGACTGGTAGCTTCCCGAACAAGAAGGCGCGGCGACCGCGCGGGCAATGGGGAGGGCGGTCTTGGCCGGCATCATCGACGTTCATCATCACATCATGCAGCCCGATTTCCTCCGGATTCAGGAAGCGCGCATCCGCCGGACCGGCTATTGGGGCGAGAAGCTGACCGAATGGACGCCGTCCTGGTCGATTGACCAGATGGACCAGACCGGCGGCGACGTCTCGATCCTCTCGATTTCGGCGCCCGGTTCCTGGACCGGCAAAGTCGACGAGAGCCGCAAGCTGGCGCGCACCTTGAACGAATACACCGCGCAATTGGCGCGCGACTATCCGACCCGCTTCGGTTTCTTCGCGACCATTCCGTTGCCCGATGTCGAGGGCAGCCTCGCCGAACTGGCTTACGCGCTCGACGTGTTGAAAGCCGACGGCATCTGCCTGCTGACCAATTACGACGGGAAATATCCCGGCGATCCGGCGTTTGCGGCAGTCTATGACGAACTCAATCGCCGCAAGGCAGTGGTCTATTCGCATCCGGCCGCGGTCGATTGCTGCGTCAACATGGTGCCCGGCGTGCCGATGGCGATCCTCGAGTTCATGTTCGACAACACCCGCGCGATCGTCAGCCTGTTGCAGAGCGGCACGCTGCATCGCTGCCCGGACATCCGCTTCATCTTCTCGCACTGCGGCGGCGCGTTGCCGACGGTCGCGGGCCGCGTCTCGGGCTGGGGCCGTTCGCTCGGCGACCGCGCCCCGAAGGGCGCCCTGCACGAATTGAACCGGCTCAATTTCGACACCGCCAGCATGAACAACCCGATGACCTTCGGTGCGCTGCTCAAACTGGTCCCGGCGAGCCAGGTCCTCTTCGGCAGCGATTTTCCGTGGGGCACGATGGCGGCGTCGAAAGAGCCGTTGCACAAGCTTGGGCTCAGCGCGGCCGACGTTCATGCCATCGAAGAAGGCAACGCGCGCAAACTCTTCGCGCGCTTCAAGGCTTAAAACTCTAGGGGAGGGATCGACGATCATGGCTGGAACCGGTCATCGTATTCGCGTCACGCATGCCGGCGCGTTGCCGCGCTCGCCGGAACTCGCGAAACTCGTCTGGGCGAAGGGCGACGGACGGCCTTACGACGCGGCCGAACTCGATCGGCGCCTGACCGACGAATTGGCCGATACGGTGCGCCATCAGGTCGCCATCGGCATCGACAGCATCAATGACGGCGAATTGTCGAAAACCTCGTTCACCCAATATTGCGCGAGCCGCATCTCGGGCTTCGAGACGCGTCCCTACGACCCGGCGAAGGATCCCGCGCCGCTCAATATCGGCGCGCGCGACATCAAGAAGTTCCGCGAGTTCTTCGCTGCCGGCCATGCCAAGTTCGTCAATCTTGACGCGCCGAAATCGGTGTTCATCTGCAACGCGCCGCTGCGCTATGTCGGCCAGGCCGAGTTGCAGAAGGACCTCGCCAATTTCAAGACCGCGCTCGCCGGCACCGGATACCAGCAGGCTTATCTGCCGGCCAACACGCCCGGTACGATCGAGCATTGGCTGCGCAACCAATATTACGCCAGCGAAGAGGAATTCGTCGAAGCGATCGCCGACGTGATGCACGAGGAATACCAGGCGATCGTCGATGCCGGGTTCTTCCTGCAGATCGACGATCCCGATCTGCCCGACGGCTGGCTGATGTATCCCGACATGAGCACCGCGGAATATCGCAAATACGCGCGGCTGCGGGTCGATGCGCTCAACCACGCGTTGCGCGGCATCCCGCGCGAGAAGGTGCGGCTCCATGTCTGCTGGGGCAGCTATCACGGCCCACATCAGGACGACATTCCGCTCGAGGACATTGCCGACCTCATCTTCCGTGTGAAGGCCTGCGAATATTCGATCGAGGCGTCGAACCCGGCGCACGAGCACGAATGGACCGTCTTCGCCAAGACGAAGGTGCCGGCCGGTGCCTCGCTCATTCCGGGCGTCGTCGGTCACTGCACCGATTTCATCGAGAACCCCGAACTCGTGAAGCAACGCCTGTTGCGTTACGCCAAGCTCGTCGGCCGCGACCACATCATGGCCGGCACGGATTGCGGCATGGGCCCGCGCGTCAAGCAGGCGAAGATCTGCTGGGCGAAGCTCGAAGCGATGGTCGCGGGCGCCGAACTGGCCGAGAAAGAACTCTGGCCGAGCCCCAAGAAAGCGTTGGCGAAGAAAAAAGCGAAGGCGCCCGCGAAGAAGAAAGCGCCCGCTAAGGCGAAACGCTCCGCACGAAAGCCAAAAGCTCCGGCCCGAGCCCGTCGATCTCGGAGTTGATCTGCATCGCCGGCGAGACGTGGTTGTGGTTCCGGTTGAACGAGAACCACGGCATCTTCTTGTCGCATTTGACCAGCTCGGCGACGAGCGCGGCGGTCGGCCAGGCGAGGCCGTAAGGATCGAACTCGGTCACCGCGACGAAGACCGGCGGATGGCCCGGCTTCACGTGGTTGAGCGGGCTGCGCTCGGCCCATTTGCTTTCGTCGGTGCCGTAATAGCCGACCGAGTTTTCGGCCGGGCGTTCGGGGCTGTAGACCGGATGCTGCGGCGCATAGACGCCCGAGAGCAGCATCGCGCCGGCGATGCGCGGGCCCTCGGCGCCGTGCACGGCGGGAACGAAGGTCCAGGTCGCGACATGGGTCGCGCCGGCCGATTGACCCATCACGAAGATCTTGTTCGGATCGCCGCCGAATTTGGCGACGTTCTCGCGCAGCCATAACACCGCCTTGCCGACATCGGCGGCGCCTGCCGGCCATTGATGCTGCGGCGCCAGGCGATAGGTCATGTTGACGCCGATCATGCCGTTGCGCGCGAAGAAGGTCGGCACGTTGTCGTAGATCAGGCCGGGCAGGGGGCTGCGCTCGCCGGCGACATAACCGCCGCCATGGACATAGATCACGACCGGCGCCTTCTCGGGGTGCTTCGCCGGCATATAGACATCGAGCAGGTTGCGGGCATCGTCGCCGTAGGCGATGTCCCTGGTGATCTCGATGCCGTCCTTGGGTGCGCGCTCCTGATAGGGCTTGTAGAGGGCGTAGGTCGCCTTCAGCACCTCGGGATTGAATTTCTGTCCGATCTTGCGGATTTCGGCGGCGACGTCGGTCATGAACTGATCCTTACAAATCGAATGGTGCGGTAACTTGAAGCTTCTCACCGAGTTCGGGGTTGCGAATCTTGCCCGGCTCGTTGCCCAGCGGAACCTTGAATGCCTCGAGCTTGATGGTCGGATTGGCGCCGCGAATGACGTGCATCGGGTCCTTGCCCTTCTTAACGGCTTCGATCGCTTCTTTCACCATCTTCCGCATCATCGCGACGCCGCGATCGGATGTGCCGAGGTTCTCATTCGCGCGATTGGTGACGAGGCCCTGGCTTTCGATCGCCGCGTCGTCCTGATCGCGATCCCAGATGTTCCACCACCCGTCCTCGATCCGCTTGATGTTGCCGATTGGGGTCGCGCGATATTTGCCGGCGGTGATCGTGTAAGGCGGTTTCGCATCTTCCGAGCCCCAGATCTGGAACGAGATGCCTTTGGTATCGTCGACCGGCGTGATCCACTGCATGAACTGATAGGGCTCTTGGCCGGACCGGCAGACCTGGACCCGGTTGATGCCCGGAAAGATATAATGGTGGCGATCCTTCACACCGCCGGGATATTCGAGATACATCTCGATGCCGTAATCGCGCTCGATCCACTGGCAGACATCCGGCCGCACCATCGCGATCTCGGGATAGACGCTGGCGTGCAATGCCATGACGTGCAGCGAGTCCACCATGTTATCGGCGCGTTGCAGCCAGTTGCCGTAGATGTCGCGCGCCTGCAGGATCTTGTTGCAGTTCGGGTCGAACAAGATGTCGTAGTTGGGGAATTCCGGCACCGGCTTCGGCCCGATATAGGCGAAGATGAATCCGGAAACCTCGCGCACCGGGTAGGAACCCTGCCGCACCTTGTTCTTGAAGTCGCTGAACGCCGGCTCGCAAGGCTGGTCGAGGCATTTGCCGTCGGTGCCGTAGAGCCAGCCATGATAACAGCAGCGCAGGCCTTGCTCTTCGACGCGGCCGTATTCGAGCGACGCGTTGCGGTGACAGCAATGCTTGTCGAGCAAACCCAGTTCGCCGTTGCCGGCGCGGAAGAGCACGAATTCCTCGTTCATCAGCTTGATGATTTGCGGTCCCGGCCCGAGATGTTCGGCGATCAGGATCGGCCACCAATAGCGCCGCAGCATCTCGCCGCACGGCGTGCCTTTGCTGGTCTGGGTCATCAATTCGTTTTCTGATTTTTTCATCGTTGCCTCCCGCGTGTTGGTGGCACGATTTGAACCCGAATGGGGGTGGATGGCAATACCGCGATGACGCCGGCGGCCGGCCCCTTGCAATGCGGGAGGACGCGGGCGAGGATGCCCAACAATTCGTAGGGAGGCGATCGGGATATGGGTTTTCTGCAGCAATTTCCGCGCGTGCATCTGGATTTCGGCGCGGTGAAGGCCTTGCCCATCGAGCTGAAAGCGCTGGGCATCACGCGGCCGCTGATCCTGACCGACAAGGGCCTCGTGGCCTGCGGTGTGCTCGCGCGTGTGCAGGACACCGTGCCGGGGCGCAACGATGTCGTGATCTTCGACGAAGTGCCGGAAAATCCGACGGTGGCCGGTGTCGAGTGCGCCTTTGAGGTTTATCAGCGCGAGCGTTGTGACGGTATCGTCGCCTTGGGCGGCGGTTCGGTGATCGACACGGCCAAAGCGGTCGCGGTGCTCGCGGGTCATCCGGGCCCGATCACCAACTACATGGGCAAGCCCGACGTCATCACCCATGCGGTCGGGCCGCTCATCGTCTTGCCGACCACGGCGGGCACCGGCAGCGAGGCTTCGCGCGGCGCCGGCATTCACCCGAACGCAACCAGTCGCGCCTCCGGCCTCAACAGCCATTACATCGTGCCGGCAGTGGCGATCTGCGATCCCGATCTGACCCTCAGCCTGCCGGCGCATCTGACGGCCGGCACCGGCATGGACGCGCTGTCGCATTGCGTCGAGGGGTTTCTCACCACCGCTGATAATCCGCCGGGCAAGGCGCTGGCACTGGATGGCGTCAGGCATGTCGTCGCCAATATCGAGCGCGCGGTGAAAGACGGGCAGGATCGCGAGGCGCGCAAGGGCCTGATGGTCGCCGCCCTCGAAGGCGGCATGGCGATTCATATGGGCCTCGGGCCGATTCACGCGATCGCCAACGCCACCGGCGATCAGGGCCTTCATCACGGCAAGATGGTGACCATCGCGATGCCGACGGTGTTGCGTTTCATGGCGCGTCACGTCTCGGACAAGATGACCGCATTGTCGCAGGCGCTCGGCGCCAAGCCGGGAGAGAGCGCGGCCGATGTGGTCGAAGGTTTGAATGCGCGGGTCGGCATTCCGCCGACGATGCGCGCGCTCGGCTACAAAGGTGGCGATTTCGACGACATGGCGGACGATTGCGCCAAGAGTCATTTCCTCGGCCGCAGCCCCTATCGCCCCAACGCTGCCGAATTCAAGACGATGCTGACGACGATCTTCGGATGATCAATGTCCTGATCTATCTGACGATGCTGCCGCCGGCGGATCGACAGCGTTGTCTCGATTTCGTCAAAGCGGAATTCCCGCAGGTCAAAGTCGATCTCGCCACCAGCCCGGCAGCAGCCGAACCGCTCATCGGCGATGCCGACATTCTCGTCACCTTCGGCGCGCATCTGGGGCTCGATGCCGATCGCATCTTGAGCCGCGGCAAGAATCTGAAATGGGTGCTGGCGCTCGGCACCGGCGTCGATCACATCACCGACGTACCGTCGCTCAGATCCGAGGCGATGGTCACCAACATGCACGGCATGCACGGCGTGCCGATGACGGAAGCGGCGGTCCTGTCGATGCTGGCGCTCGCACGCGAGATGCCGCGCATGCTGGACAATCAGAAGAAGCACCATTGGGAGCGCTACGGCGCACGGCTGCTCTTCGGTAAGACGGTCGGTATTTACGGCGTCGGCGCGATCGCCGAAGTGTTGGGACCGGTCTGCAAGAGTCTCGGCATGACCGTGATCGGCATCACCTCGGGACAGCGCAAGTTGGCCGGTTTCGATCGCATGGTGAGCCGCGAGGCGCTCACGACGATCATTGGCGAGCTCGATCATTTCGTCATCCTGACGCCGCTGACCGATGCGACACGCAACAGCGTTGATGCCAAGGTGCTGGCGGCGATGAAGTCCAGTGGGTTCCTCATCAACCTCGCGCGCGGCGGGATCGTCGACGAGGCGGCGTTGATCGCGGTGCTGCGCGATAAAAAGATCGGTGGCGCGGCGCTCGATGTGTTCGAGCACGAGCCGTTGCCGGCCGATCATCCGTTCTGGGCGATGGAGAACGTCATTCTCTCGCCGCATATCGGTGCGTTCAACGCCGATTACATGTCGCAGGTTTTGCCGTTCGTGAAGGAAAACATGACCAGGTTTCTCGCGGGCGACGTCGCCGGCATGGTCAACGTCGTTCGCCAGGGAGGCTGACATGCCGAGCCGCATCAACCCGCCGTTCCGCGCCGACCATGTCGGCAGCATGATCCGGCCGCAGAAGTTGCTCGACGCGCGCAAGGCGGCGGCGGCCGGGAAATTGCCCGCATCCGAACTGCGCGGGATCGAGGATGAAGCGATCCGCGACGCGGTCGCATTGCAGGAACGCGCGGGGCTGCAATCGATCACCGACGGCGAATTCCGCCGCAACAACTGGCGCGACCGCTTCTTCGAGAGAGTCGACGGTTACGGCGGCGAGAAAATGACCAGTTCTTTCACTTTCACCGAATTTTCCGGCGAGACGCGGCGCGGCATGCCGGTCCATTTCGCCACCGGCAAGCTGAAGCGCCGCGAGACGATCACGGCCGGCGACTTTGCCGATCTGTCCAAGCTGACCAGACGCCTGCCCAAGGCGACGATCCCGTCGCCCACAGTCAATCATTTCTTCACGGGCGATAACGGTCTTGCCAAGTCGCCCTATGCCGGCGACCGGAAGTCCTATCTGGCCGACATCGCCGCGATCTATCGCCAGGAGATCGCGGAACTCGCGTCGCTCGGGTGCAAATATCTTCAGGTCGACGAGGTCCCGCTCGCCGTGCTGTGCGATCCGAAGAACCAGGCGGTGGTGCAGGCACGCGGCGAAGACCCGCAGGCATTGATCGACGATTATATCGACCTGATGAACGCGGCGATCCGCGAGCGGCCGAAAGACATGACGATCTGTGTCCATCTTTGCCGCGGCAATTCGGGTCATGGCCAGGCCAGTGGCGGCTACGATCCGGTTGCCGAACGCCTGTTCCAGAAACTCGATTTCGACGGGTTCTTCCTCGAATACGACACCGAGCGTGCCGGCGACTTCACGCCTTTACGCTATGTGCCCAAGGACAAGACCGTGGTGCTGGGCCTGATGAGCACCAAGCTCAGGGAACTCGAGCCGGTCGAGGTGCTGAAGCGCCGCGTGGCTGATGCCGCGCGGTTCGTCGACATGGATCGGCTGTGCCTCAGCCCGCAATGCGGCTTCGCATCGTCATCCGAGGTCGATCGCTTCGCCGCGTCGGACGAGGAGCGCAAGCTCGCGCATCTGGTGAGCGCCGCTGGTCAAATTTGGGCATGATCGATCGATGACGAGCCCCCTAAAAGGCGTGCGGGTTTTCGAGGTCGGGCAGTTCATCGCCGGGCCTTATTGCGGCATGCAGCTGGCCGATCTCGGCGCCGACGTGATCAAGATCGAGCGGCCGGATGGCGGCGATCCGTTCCGTACCTTCGGCGCCGGCGGCGGCGCGCAGGGTTACAGTTCCAACTTCACCGCCTTCAACCGCAACAAGCGCAGCCTGTCGATCAATCTCGGCGACAAGCGCGGTCAGGCGCTGTTCCGCAAGCTGGCGGCGAGCGGCGACGTGGTGCTGGAAAATTTCCGGCCCGGCGTGATGAAGCGTCTCGGGATCGACGGCGAGACGCTGCGCGCCGGGAATTCACGTCTGATCTATTGCTCGATTGCCGGCTTTTCCGAGGGCGGGCCTTATCGCGAGCAGCCCGCCTACGACACGATCGGTCAGGCGCGGTCGGGTATCTTGAGCATGTTCGTCGAGAAGGACGATCCGCGCATGCGGGGCCCCACGATTTCCGATCAGATCACCGGCATGCAGGCGTGCAACGCGATCATGGCGGCCCTGTTCGAGCGCGAGCGGACGGGCGTTGGACGCCGCATCGACATCACGCTGCTCGAGGCGAGCATGTATTTCATGCCGGATTCGTTCACCGCCTATACGCAAGGCAACGTGGTGATGGGGCCGCAATCGCGTGCCGCGATCTCGGCGGCCTTCGCGTTCGATTGCGCCGACGGTCTGATCGCGCTGCATCCCTCGTCGACCGAACGGTTCTGGCAGGGCCTGCTCAAGGCGATGGAGCGGACCGACATCGCCGACGATCCGCGCTTCAAGGACAGGCCCGGCCGCATCGCCAATTTCGACGCGCTGATCGCCGAGATGCGTCCGGTCTTTGCGAAGATGACGCGCGCGGCGTGGATGGAACGGCTCGCCGCGCATGACGTGCCGAGCGCGCCGGTCCTATCGATTCCCGATGCGATGGTCGATCCCGAGGTCGAGCATCTCGGCCTCTTTTACGAATACGAACATCCGAAGTTCGGGTCGTTCACCGGCATGCATCGCGCGGCGCGGATCGACGGCGAGCGCGAGGACCAGCCGCTACCGCCGCCCGGGTTGGGCGAGCATACGGATTCGATTTTGGGTGAGGCCGGGCTGCCGCCCGGCGAGATCGCCGATTTGCGCGGCGCGGGGATCGTTTAGGCGGCGCTGACCGCGACGTTGAGCTGGCTCACGCCGCCGTCGCGCCATTGATCGAGGCTGACGACTTTACGATTCTGCATCGCCTTGCGGCTGGCAAGAACCGTCAGAACATAACGCCGCCGTCCTTGCAGCCATGCCATGTCATCGAGTTCGTCGCGTCGCGTGGGCGAGGCGGTGCGCAGCGCCGCGAGAAGATAATCGATCTCGTCGAGGTCGCGCCGCAATTGCGCGGTGGTCATGAGTGGCTCCGATGGAGCCGAAGATACGTTTGTTGCTGCAATCATTATTGTCCCCCAGGCTTGAGGCGCCGGTCGTTCCGAACGAGGAGGTCGGTCTACGTGTCCCGCGTTAACCTTGGTTTGGGCGGAAATGGATAACAAACGATTAATAAATGGTTCGACTCGGGATTTGTTCCCGCGGCGTGGCGTCGCGTGTCGCGCACCGGCATAATGCGAACCAAGGAGCGCACCATGGCCAAAATCAAAACGCCGAAGCTGCCGCCGCCTCTGACCCATCACGCTTACGAAAAGACGATGCTGGCGTTGCAGATCGAACTGGTGAAGCTGCAGCGCCAGGTGATTGCGCATGGACTGCGCGTGCTGATCATCTTCGAAGGCCGCGACGCGGCCGGCAAGGACGGCACGATCAAACGGATCGTCGAATATCTGAGTCCGCGCGACACGCGCGTGGTGGCGCTCGGGCCGCCGAGCGAGCGCGAGCAGCACATCTGGTATTTTCAGCGCTACGTGCCGTATCTGCCGGCGTCGGGCGAGATCGTGCTGTTCAATCGAAGCTGGTACAACCGCGCCGGAGTCGAGCGCGTCATGGGATTTTGCAGCAAGGCGGAAACCGAAGAGTTCCTCGAAACCGTGCCGCACTTCGAGGGGTTGCTCAAACGCTCGGGCATCACCGTGCTGAAATACTACCTCGATATCTCGAAGCACGAGCAAAAGCACCGGCTTGCCGCTCGGCGCAAGGATCCGCTGAAACAGTGGAAGCTCAGTCCGATCGACGCCAAGGCGCCGAAGCTATGGAAGGCCTACAGCAAGGCGCGCGATGCGATGCTCGAGCGCAGCCACAGCGTGGTCACGCCGTGGACCATCGTGCGCGCCGACGACAAGGATCTGGCGCGTCTCAACGTGATTCGGGATGTGTTGTGGCGGTTGGATTATCCGAACCGGCTTCGGCGGCTCCATCGCCCCGATCCGGCCGTGGTTTTTCCGTATGATACCGGCGAACGGACGCGCGGGTTGATCGAGCCCTGACGGTCGCCGAACGCGACGAAGCTTAGAAGCCGTTGGCGGAGATCGGCGGAGCGGCGGTCGCCGCCGCGTTCACGCCCTGCGCCGACGGGTCGGCCAGGTTGGCGGCCAACGCTGCCTGCTCAAGCAGGTCCGGCAGGCGGACGGTCGCTTCCGCCGCGACCAGGACGGTCAGCACGATCGCGACCGCGGTCAGCCCGGCATTGAGCTTGGCGCAGACCCCATCGAGTCGCTTCAGGAATGACATCAACGATACCATCTTCGCCTCCGAAACAGGTGACCGGTCGACAGCGACCAAGCCAGCACGACTATTAAATACTGCACTGCACAAAAAATCGTTTACGACGGTTAAGCTCGCAATAGACGAATTGTCGCAGCCGGCCGGGAAGGCCCGATTTCCGCCGTTTTTCCGCCCGGCACAATTCACAAACAGAGTCTTAACCACCGCGTGATAGAAGCTCAGGGGTGACGAACCACCTGCTTTATGTTGTGTGATGAGCTCGCCTATCCAAGACAATCCTCGGCGCCGCACCAAACGGCTGAAGCTCGGCATCGTCGTGGTGCTGATTTGCGTCCTTGTGGCGTTGTGGGGCGTCGTCGCCGGCTCGATCTTCACCTCGTGGCAGACCGCGGTTCAGGATTCCCAGTCGGATGCGGGTAATTACGCGGCGATCTTCCAGGACGAGTTGCTGCACACGCTCGATACCGTGTCGGCGAACATGGACCTCGTCGCCGCCCGCATGCGGGCCAAGAACAGCGATTTCGATATTTATAGTTGGGCACACGACATCCCGATGGTGTCGGGGCCGACGATCGGGGCCGTCATTATCGGACCGGACGGCAGGCTTGTCGCATCGACCGGCGATCCGCATGCTACGCCGATCGACCTCAGCGACCGCGAGCTTTTTCGCGCGCATCTGGACGGCTCTTATCAGGGACCGTTCGTCAGCGCGCCCGATGCCAATCCGATCAACGGCCGAACCGCCATCGAAATTTCCCGGCGTATCACCGGAACCGACGGCCGGTTTCTCGGTGTCCTGGTCTTTTCGCTGACGCCGGGATCTCTGACGAGACTCCAGCAATCGATCGATCTGGGCGATCACGGGACGCTGTCGCTGATCGGGATCGATGACATCGTTCGCGTCCGTTTCAGCAAGTCGAACTCCGACGGTCTCGACGGCACGGGTCGTTTGATCGAGGCCGATCCGCGCCCGAGTTCGATCGCGGTGGGCGGCAAGGGCTGGTACATCCATAAAAGTGCCATCGACGGCGTGACGCGGCTTTATTTCTATCGCCGGGTCGAAGGCTATCCGCTGGTCGTGACGGTCGGCCTCGATCTTGGCGCGACCCTGGCCGGTCCCTATCAGCACGCGGTACTGGTCGCGATCCTGGCCGTGGTCGGCACGCTTCTCCTGATCGGGCTGGCGACGATCCTGATGCGCGAGATCGGCCATCGCGCCGCGCGCGAGATTCAACTCGCCGACGAACGGGTCCTGCTGCAATCGGCCAATGCGCGGCTCGCCGAAGAACGCATCCGCCTGCGTCAGATCAATTTCGAGCTTCAGCATTCGAAGGAACGCGCCGAAGCGGCCAATGAAGCGAAATCGCAATTCCTCGCGAATATGAGCCATGAGCTGCGCACGCCGCTGAACGCGATCATCGGCTTCTCGCAGATCATCAAGGACCAGAGCATGGGTCCGGTGGGCGTGGCCCGCTATGCCGAATACGCCAAGGATATTTTCGGCGCCGGCGAGCATCTGCTGGCTCTGATCAACAACGTGCTCGACATCTCGAAGATCCAGGCCGGCAAGTTCAGCCTGAAGGAAGAGCCGGTCGATCTGCAGGAAATCGTGCAAGGCAGCCTCGCGGCGGTCAGCGCCCAGGCGCTCAAGAACAAAGTCACCCTCATGGTCGATCTGCCGGCGAGCCTGCCGGGCGTTCGCGCCGACGCGGTGGCGATGCGCCAGATCGTGATCAATCTTCTCTCGAACGCGGTCAAATTCACCTCGGAAGGCGGCGAAGTGACCGTCGCGGGCGAGCGTTCCCTGGATGGCGGGCTCGATCTGTCCGTCGCCGATACCGGCATCGGCATGACCGAGGACGAGATCAAAATCGCGCTCGAGCCGTTCCGTCAGGTCGAGAACGCGCTGACCAAGAAATACGAAGGCACGGGCCTCGGCCTGCCGATCGCCCGGCGCCTCGTGGAACTCCACGGTGGCCGGCTCGACATTGCGAGCAAGACCAACACCGGCACGGTGATCCGCGTCCACCTCCCGCGCGAGCGCGTGCTCACCGCGAAAGAAGTGGCGGCCTAAAACCTCAATGCGAGATCAGGAGCGGCAGCAGGGCGGTTCCCACCACCTCGCGCGTCGCTCCGCCGAACAGGAATTCCCGCCACGGCACATGGCCGTAGCCGCCCATGATCAGCAGGTCGGCGTTCTGGTCGTGCGCCGAGGATAGAAGCTGTTGGCCGGGACCTGCGCCCGAAACGGCTGGCGTGTGCTTGTGGGTCGCCTTGATCCCATGCCAGCCGAGATAGTCGATCAGCGCGGCGGCGCTTTCCTGATGCTTCTCGCCGACCGTGACGATCGTGACCGCCCGTGAACCAGCGAGGAAGGGAATGGCGGCGGCCGTGGCGCGGGTCGCCTCGGCCGAGCCGTTCCAGCCGATCACCACGTTCTGTCCGATATCCTCGGGAGTCTTCGACGGCGCCAGCAACACGGCGCGCCCCGAATTGATCAGCGTCTGCTCGACCACGTCGGTATGCGGCTGATCGACCACCCGATCCGAACGCCCGAGAATGGTGAGATCGAAGAACCGCGCACGGCGGGAAACCAGCAGCGGCGCGTAGCCGGTTTCCTCGTGCCAGGACGCCGATGCTTCGATCTTGGTCGGGATCGCCAAAGGCGAGCCGCCGAGCGGAAGCTTGTGACGCGCCACCGTCGCGTCGAAAGAGGCTTTGGTCTTGGCGACGAGGGTTTCGGCGTCCTTGGTGAAGCGATCGACGAAATCGCCCGACATCGACATGCCGAACCCGTCGCCGGAATAGGTGAAGAGGTCGCGCGCGTCGGGGCGCGCGTGGAAGCCTTCGAGGTGCGCGCCGAAGCGCCGCGCCAATCGGCAGCCCAATTCCACAGCGCCGTCGCTTGCACTACCGCCGCTCGCTGCCGTCAGGATGGTTTTGATGGTCATGGTTTCCTCCGTCGGGATAAAATTCTTGGATACCGACTTATAATATAAGCATTGGCGACGGTTCTTGTTCCCGACCTGGATCAATTCGCCGCACCGGGTCCGTTCGGCTAGTATCGGCACCGGGCAACAATCATAAGCCGGTCGCGTGTCGGTTGCACGTCCGCGCATATCAGGGGAGTGAAATCATGAACGGTGCCGGCAAGGTCGCGATCGCGGCCGGAATATTGGCATTCGGACTGTCATCGGCGCCCGCCTATGCCGCCAAGATCACGTTCATGCATACGGCGGTCAGTCAGTTCATCAATATTTTCGTCGCCAAAGACCAGGGCATGCTCGACAAGCGCGGCCTCGACGTCGACTTGTCGCTGACGACCAATGGTTCGGTGATTTCGGCGGCGCTGGTCGCGGATTCGGTACAGATCGGCGGGCCGACCCCGACGGTGCTGTTACAGGCCAACGAGCAAGGTCTCGATCTCGTCGTGGTGGCCGGTACCGAGGTCTATCCCAGCGTGGCCAAGAGCGGGATCGTGGCTGCCGCGCAAAGCGGGATCAAACTCCCGAAAGATCTCGTCGGTAAGAAGGTCGGTGTGCCCGGCCTCGGCGGCATCATCGACGTGCTCAGCCGCAAATGGGTCCAGGTTCGCGGCGTCGATTCCCATCAGATCCAATGGGTCGAAGTTGGCTTTCCGCAGCAGGCGGATGCGCTCAAGGGCGGGCTCGCCGACGCGGTCGCCTCGGTCGATCCGTTTTACAGTCGCGTGGTCGGCGACAATACAGGCTATGACATCGGCACTTATTCCGAGGTCATTCCCGACGGCACCAGTCCGGTCAATTTCGTGTCGACCCGTGCCTGGGCCGACAAGAACCATGAGTCGATCGTGGCGCTGCGTGCCGCGCTCGACGAGGCCGTCGCTTACATCAAAGATCCGGCGAACGATGCATCGGTGCGCGCCAGCCTGGCGAAATACACCAAGTTGCCGCCGGCGGTGGCGGCAACCATGGCGATCCCCAAGAATTTTCAGGTTCACATTCAGCCGAGCGCGTTGCGCTTCTGGGTCGATGTCTCGCGCGAGCAAGGGCTCATCAAGGGTAATCCTGACCCGGCCAGCCTGATCGCGCCCTGAAAAAGAAAACCCCGCCTGGTTAAAGGCGGGGCTTCGAGGCAGGAGGGAAGGCACGAACGAGAGAGTTAAAGAAACCGAAGGGAGTGTCACCAACCGATCGGGGTAGACGAAAACGCGTGCGTCGCCGGACAACGCCGAAGGGACAATAAAATCATTAGGTTACACGTCATGTCGCGATCGTGTCGGGGCGGCGGAACGAGGGAAAATCTATAAGATTTTCTAAAGATGTCCTAATAACATCGTTTAAAATTTTAGGCTTATTTGAGTAAAACCCCGCGCAACGGTTAACACGTCGCCGCGTTTTACCGCCTATTTCGGCTCGGGCTTGAACTCGACGATCAGATTGCGCAACGGCATGTCGCCGACGTTTTTGGTGGTGTGTATTCCGGCCTGACGAAAATTGACGGTGCTCGGCAGGACCGGTTTTGCCGGCGGGTCGAGCCATTGATCGAGCAGCGGTCCGATGTTCAACCGGATCTCGACGCGCTGGCTGTGGCTGTGGCGCGGCCTGGTATCGCCGACGCCCAGCTTTTCCTCATAGACGAAGAATTTTTCGCCGCTGTAGACGATCGCGTTCTTTGCCGGTGCGATGATCTCGGCGGGGGATTTGACCGGCGGATGATCGGGTTTGATCGCGACCTCGAAGAAGGGGCCGCCCGCGACGCTATAGGTGTCGCCTTTCTTGAACACCGCGACCTGACCCTTGATCAGATTGTGGTGGGTTTTGCCCGATGTGACTTTGGTCTTGCCGATCGCGACCACGATGCGGTCTTCGCAACCCGGCGTCGATGCCGACGCGCACGGCGCCACGTCGCGGCTGACATGGACATAGTCATTGTCGAGCCCGACCGGCCCAGGCTTGTCGGCGGGAGTTGCCTGAGCCCAGGCCGTTCCGATGCTCGACACCAGAAGGGAGGCGCCGAGCAAGGCAACGCGCGCGATCACTTCTGGTTGTTGGCCATCGCTTTGTCGAAGCGGCTGAACACCTTGCGGGTGTTGCCCTCGAACACTTTCGCCTTATCGGCGGGCGAGAGCGCGGCCTTGTCGACGTAGCGCTTGGTGTCGTCGAAGTGATGGCCGGTTTCGGGGTCGATGCCGCGCACCGCACCGATCATCTCCGAGGCGAACAGGATGTTGTCCGCCGGAATCACCTTGGTCAGGAGATCCATGCCCGGCTGGTGATAGACGCAGGTGTCGAAATAAACGTTCTTCAGCACCAGCTCGCTGAACGGCGGACGCTTCGCGTCCTGCGCCAGACCGCGATAGCGGCCCCAGTGATAGGGCACCGCGCCCCCGCCATGCGGAATGATGAATTTCAAGGTCGGGAAATCCGTGAAGATGTCCGACATGATGAACTGCATGAACGCGGTGGTGTCGCCGTTGATGTAGTGCGCGCCCGTCGTGTGGAAGTTCGGGTTGCACGACATGCTGACATGCACCATCGCGGGCACGTCGAGCTCGACCATCTTTTCATAGAATGGATACCACCACTTCTTGTCGGTCATCGGCGGGTCCGACCACTTGCCGCCCGACGGATCGGGATTGAGGTTGCAGCCGATGAAGCCGAGCTGGTTCACACAGCGTTCCAGTTCGGGAATGCAGTTCGCGGGCGGCACGCCCGGCGACTGCGGCAACTGCGCGACGCCGACGAAGTTTTTCGGGAAGGATTTGACCACGCGATAGATCAGGTCGTTGCAGTTCTCGGTCCAGATCTGGCTGGTCTTTGCGGTACCGATGTGATGCCCCATGCCGGCGGCGCGCGGCGAGAAGATCGTGACATCGCTGCCGCGCTCCTGCTGCATCTTGAGTTGGCCGTTCTGGATGGTCTCGCGAATCTGGTCGTCGGTGATCTTGAGCGGGCCGGGATTGTCGTTGCCCGCGATCTGCGCGTCCCGGAAAACCTGTAATTCCTTCGGGGCCGTGGTGTAGTGGCCGTGGCAATCGATGATCATCGAAAAATTCCTCCCTCGTTGCCGACGATGCTACGGGGGCATGTGCTTTATTGTCAAACCTGCTACGATGCGGAAATCGCTTTTTGTGTTGGGAGGAGTGGGCATGGCCGAAGTTCCGCGTCTGAATGGGATGATCAAGTGCTTCGAGGAAAAGAAGCCGTGCTTCGGCGCGTTCTGCACGCCC
Source organism: uncultured Rhodospirillales bacterium (assembly GCA_903828515.1). Taxonomy (GTDB): domain Bacteria; phylum Pseudomonadota; class Alphaproteobacteria; order ATCC43930; family CGMCC-115725; genus CAIKMD01. Next base: position 1,178,811 of record CAIKMD010000007.1, read on the forward strand.
GACGTCGATTCCGCGCTCGCCGCGAGCCAGGCGAAATACGACAGCATCATCTTCGAGATGGAACACAACATCTGGGACATCCGCGCGTTGCGCGATTCCCTCCAATACATGCTCAACCGCAAACAGATCGTCGACAAGGGTTCGGTCGCGCCGAACGTGACCCCGCTCGTGCGCATTCCGGCGAACGGCAACGAAAAGAACCAGTGGCTCGCCAAGCAGGCGCTCGACATCGGCGCCTACGGCATCATCTGGCCGCATGTCGACACGGTCGACCAAGCGTATAACGCGGTTGCCGCCTGCCGCTATCCGCGTTTGAAGACCGCGCCGCGCTACGAGCCGACCGGCATCCGCGGCGATTCACCCGGCACCGCCGCGCGCTACTGGGGCATTTCCAACCAGGAATATTACAAGAAGGCCGATGTCTGGCCGCTCGATCCGAACGGCGAGATTCTCGTCGGCCTGATGATCGAAGGCGTCGAGGCCGTCAACAATCTCGATGCGATGCTGTCGAAGGTTCCCGGCATCGGCTTCATCCTGATCGGCGAGGGCGATCTGAGCCAAGAACTCGGCGTGCCGCGTCAATACGAGCACCCGACGGTGCTGGAGCACATGGCGCGCGTGGTCGCGACCTGCAAGAAATACAACGTGCCGGTCGGCCATCCCCATGTCGACGGCAAGAACGTCGAACGCATCCTCGGCGAGGGCTTCAGCTATCTGATGACCAGCGCCGGCCGTTCCTACGCCAGCCTCGATAAAGGACGCGAGCTGGCCAAAAGGTAGAACTCTTAATTCAGGAGGAGTACCCGATGAAGATCACGCAGGGCGATACGCTGGAATGGCGCCGCGGTCTCGAATATCGCGGCGGCACGTTCCACTTCCGTAAACTGATGGAAGGCGAGGAGGGCGGCATCGATAACTTCTCGCTGAACCTCGGTCGCTCCTCGCATGATTTCTACTCGCCGCGACACAGGCACAATTTCGAGCAGATTCGTTTCGTGCTCGACGGCGAGTTGAGTTTCGGCCGTGACGGCAAGATGACGGCCGGCATGGTCGGCTATTTCCCCGAAGGCGTTCATTACGGACCGCAGACGCAGGCCGTCGAATCGCTTGCCGTGGTCCTGCAATGCGGTGGGGCCAGCGGGAGCGGCTATCCCTCGCGCAACGAGGTCAAGGGTGCGATGGATGCGCTCGAACCGTTCGGCAAATTCGAGGACGGCGTCTATCGCCGCAGCGAGGGCGTGCCGGGCAAGCGCAATCTCGATGGGTTCCAGGCGATCTGGGAACACATCAACCAGCGGCCGATGGTCTATCCGAAAGGCCGCTATCCCACGCCGATCCTGATGGACCCGACGAACTATGCCTGGGGCTCAGTCGAGAGTTCGGCCGGGGTCGAGGAGAAACTGCTCGGCGTCTTCACCGAGCGCCGGACCGAGGCGCGGTTGATGAAGCTGACCAAGGGCGCCAGCTATTACGCCAAGGGCCGCGGGCTCTATCTCGTCGTTTCGGGCGACGGCACGGTTTCCGACGCCCCCTATCGCGCGATGACCTGTGCCTATCTCAAAAAGGGCGAGCGCGCGATGATCACGGCCAGCGCCGACAGCCTCATCATGCTGTTCGGTCTGCCCGATCTCAGCGGGATGACGCTCGGCGTGCTGAGCGGCGCGGCGGCGCCTGAAGAAGCGGACACTGCCCAGGCCGCGGAATAAGACTTTACGACGTCGCGGCGCTCGAACGCCGCGCGAAAAACGATTGAGGGAGGACGATGATGTCGTTGAAGCAGGGGGTTCTCGCTGCGGCGCTCGGGCTGGCCTTGTGCCAATTCGGCGCGCCGGCGCGTGCCGCCGATACGATCCAGACGGGCCTCGTCGGCGCGGCCAACGCGGTCGAGTGGCAATACTATATCGGCGCGCGCAAGGGTTTCTTCGCCGATGCCGGGCTCAACATCGATGTGATCTATGTGCCATCGCCGGCGGGCCTCGTGCAGCAATTGACGGCGGGCTCCCTCGACATCGTCGATATCGGCGTCGCCGAGCCGATCCATGCGGTGTCGCGCGGCGCGCCGGTGGCGATCCTTCGCATCACCGGTGCGGTGCCGCCCTATGAATTGCTGGCGAAATCGACGATCAAGTCGATCAAGGATTTGAAAGGCCACACCGTGGTGATCGGCGGCCTCGTCGACATCAACCGCGTCTATCTGGAACGCATCCTGAAGGCCGCCGGCCTCAAGGACAGCGACGTCGACATCACCGTGGTCGGCAATACCGCCGGTCGCTTCGCCGCGCTTCAATCGGGCGCCGCCGACATGACGATGCTGGCGCCGCCGGTGAATTTCTTCGCCGAGGCCGCCGGCTTCAACAACATCGGCTATCTGATGGACTACGCGCATGACATCCCGTTCGGTTCGACCGATGTGTCGCTTGCCTTCGCCAAGAAGAATCCCGATGCGGTGAAACGCCTGGTCGGTGCGTTGGACAAAAGCATCGCCTGGTTCAACGACGAGACCAACCGCGAGGGGGCGGTCGACATTCTGAGCGCCGAAATGTCGACGGCGAAGCGGGACGACATCGCCAAGAGTTACGATTATCTGCGCAAGATCGGCTTCTTCCCGAATGACGGCGCGCCGTCGCGCAAGCGGCTCGAGACGGTGATGGACGAGATGACGGCGATCGGCGACACCGAAGGCAAGGTCGCGCTCGACAAGCTGGTCCTGCCGGGCATCAGGATCGCGGACTGAATCTGACCGCGCGATAACGGGGGAGTCGGCGATGCGGGTGGGATTTCTTGTCGTTGCGGCTGTGTTCCTGATCGTCGGCCAGACGATGTCGGCCGCGCGTGCCGCCGACAAATTCGAGGTCGGTCTGCTCGGCTCGGCGAACTCGGCCGAGTGGCCGTGGTACATCGCCGAGGACAAGGGGTTCCTGGCCCAGGCTGGGCTCGCGCCCGAATTCATTTATGTGCCGACGCCCTCGGGCCTGATGCAGCAGCTTGCGGCCGGTTCGCTCGATATCGTTGAGATCGGCGTGGTCGAACCCATTCATGCGATCGCGCGCGGCGCACCGGTGGCGATCCTGCGGATCGTCGGCGCGGTGCCGCCCTATGAAATGGTCGCCAACGTCAAGACGGTGAAGGAGCTGAAAGGCAAGACCGTCGTCATCGGCGGCCTGCTCGACATCAACCGCGTCTATCTCGAACGCATCATGAAGGCGAACGGGCTGCATGACGGGGACTATGACATCACCACTGTCGGCAACACGCCGGGGCGCTTTGCCGCGCTGACATCCGGCGCGGCCGACGCGACGATGCTGGCGGCGCCCTATAACTTCTTTGCCGAGAAGGCCGGGTTTCACAATGTCGGGCTGATCGTCGACTACGCCAAGGACTTGCCCTTCGGTTCGACCGACGTGTCGCTCGCCTATGCGAAGGATCACCACGACGTGCTGGTGCGGCTCCTCGGCGCGCTCGAAAAAAGCTGCGCCTGGTTCAACGACGTCGCCAATCGCGACGGCGCGATCGACATCATGCTGAAAGCGATGAACTCAAACCGGCGCGAAGACGTCGCGCTCGGCTACGATCACATGCACCGGATCGCCTATTTCGATCCGAAGGGCGCCGTCTCGGGCAAACAGATGCAAACCATCATGTCCGAGATGAAAGCTATTGGCGATACGCTCGAAGACGTGCCGGTCGCGAAGCTGACCGTGCCCGGCGTGACGCCGACGGCGGATTGAGCCTCAGGCGAATCCCAAAATCTTCGCCGGCGTCGTCCGGGTGATCATCTCGCGATCGGCTTCGCTCAGTACCGTGCAGGTTTTGAGCGTCTCGAACGGATCGCGCTCGCCGACCGGATAATCGGTGCCGAAGACGATGCGGTCGACGCCGACCTTCTTGATCAATGCCTCGAGCACATCGGGCCCGTAGACGCAGGTATCGAAATAGAAGTCGCGCAAATAGGCGCTCGGCCTCTTCGACATGTTCTTGCGGGTCTCCGGCACGTTTTCGAAATTGCGGTCGAGCCGGCCCATGTAGTGGGGCAGATAGCCGCCGCCATGCGCCATCACCAGCTTCAGGCCGGGGAAGGTGTCGAGCACGCCCTCGAAGATCAGCGAGGTCATGACCCGCGCTTCCTCGATCGGCTGGCCGATGCCGTTCCAGAGAAAGTATTTCTGCAGGCGCATATCGGTCGAGCCATGCGGATGGATGAAGACGGGCAAGCCGTAGCCGTGGATCGCCTCCCAGATCGGACGGAACTTGGCCTCGCCGAGATAATCACCGCGGCAATTCGACGACAGGCTCACGACCTTGAGCTTCAGCGTGTTGACCGCGTGGTCGAGTTCCTTCAACGCGAGCGGCACGTCCTGCAGCGGCAGGGTGAAGCTGCCGACGAAGCGGGTCGGATGCTGGCTAACCCACCCGGCGACCATCTCGTTGGCGTGACGGTTGAGGCTGGCCGCTTCGGCGGGCTCGGCCCAATCAGTGTTGCAGGACACCGCGATCAGCGAGATGAGGTGCATGCCGATGCCGAATTTGTCCATGTCGGCGATCTGCATCGCCGGATTGGCGACCTTCTGCATGATTTCGTAGCGCCAGCCGTCTTCGGGCTTCGCCGGCGCAATCGGATTGGCGCCGAAGCCGGTCATGACGTTCTTGTTGGCGCCTTTCATTGCCAGTTCGCGATCGCTGAAATGGACGTGGAAGTCGATGATCGGTGCGGCCATGGTTCTTTCTCTCAGGCTGAAATTTTGACTTTGATGACTTCCCACGGCGTCTTGACGTTGGATTTGTCGTCCTTGTCGAAGCCGGGCAAGCGGTGGATTTGCGAGGCGGGGAAATAGAGGTAGCCGTCCGGCCCAACATCGAGCTCGTTGGGGAAACTGATGCGCGGATCGGCGACGAGCGTCTTGAGCTTCCGGTCCTCGCCCATCATCAGGATCGCGTTCTCGGTAAAGGCCGAGAAGTAGATGGTGCCATTGCGGGCGATGGTGACGCCGGCGCAGGGCGGGATGCGGCCTACTTCTTCGACATGGGCGATGCGCTGCGCGTCGCTGATGTCGGTGTCGGTCAGATATCGGGTTTCGATCCGGCACAGCAAAGGCCCGAAGAGGCTGGTGAAATAAAGCCAGCGTCCGTCGTTGCTCAATTCCAGCAAGTCCATATGAACGGTTGGAACCTGGCCGTTGGCGCGGCGGAATTCGCGGCCGTCGATCATCGGCACGATGCTGGTGTCGGCTCGCGTTTGCGGCAGGCCCTCGAGGACCCGTCGCGTGGCGCCGGTTTCCTGATCCAGAACGATGATGGCGTTGTGGAACGATTCGGTGATGAAGCCGTGCTTGCCAAGGACGCGCATGTGACCCAGCACCGCTTTGGGCGGCGCGGCGACGGCGTTGATCGGATAGACGCGGACGATCCGGTTGGTGCCGAGATCGATCTTCACGATCTTGGGTGCGTCGGGCAGGTGAGGCTGGTGATGTGCTGCACCGTCATCGACCACCCAGAGAAAATTATCCGGGTCGGCGTGGAGCGAGTGGACGTTGACGAAATGATCCGTCACCGACATGCCGTCGTGCCACTCGTTCCATTCGTTGCCGGGAAAGATCTTGAAGCTGCCGTCCGGCATGGCTTCGCCGATGCAGGGCGTCGGCCCGTGCATCCAGCGCGGAAAGCTGGAAAAAACGCGGCCGGTCGGCGTCACCGCGACCCCATTGAGGATCGCATGTTCGGACGCGGCGACGCGGATCAGCGCTGGATTGTCAGCCATTCTTTATCCTCCCCGGCGGGCAGAGTATCAGTTTGACGGCGGCCGCGATACCGGACCAAGCTTCGATGCAAATATATAAAGGAAACCGCAATGGACACGCGCATCGATGAAATCGCCGACGGGATTTTCCGGCTCTCGACGCTGGTGCCCGAGGTCAATCCGCCGTCCGGCTTCACCTTCAATCAGTTCCTGATCCGGGCCGAGCAACCGATGCTGGTTCATCTCGGGCACCGGAAAATGTTTCCCCGGATCGCGGCGGCGGTCGCGAAGCTGCTTCCCGTTGGTGCGCTGCAGCATCTCGCGTATAGCCATGCCGAGGCTGACGAGTGCGGTGCGCTGGATGCATGGCTCGATGCGGCGACGCAGGCGACGGTCGCGCATACGGCGGTCGGTTGCCAGATTTGGCTCGGCGATGCCGCGTCGCGTCCGCCGCGCAAGATGGCCGACAACGAGGTTATCGATCTCGGCGGCAAGCGGGTGCGCTTTCTCGCCACACCGCATGTCCCGCATGGCTGGGACGCTCAACTCTTCTTTGAAGAAACCACGGCAACGCTGATGTGCAGCGATATTCTGGGGCATCCCGGCGACGGCCCCGCGATCGTCGAGACCGATCTCGTCGAGCGCGTCATCGAGGGCGAGAAGCGTTCCCGTTCGATGAGCCTGACCCCGGCGACCGCGCCGACCTTGCGGCGCCTGGCCGCGTTGAAGCCCCAGCGCCTCGCATTGATGCACGGCTCGTCCTTCGCGGGCGATGCGGGCGGGGCGCTCACCCGCCTCGCCGATCATTTCGCCGCGACGCTACGGGCCGAGGCGGCGTAGGCGCGAGGCTTTACAGACAAGCGGCGTAGCGATACGACGGACCCCATGAGCAACACACCCGATATCATTCCCGTTCTCATTGTCGGCGCCGGTCCCGTGGGGTTGGCGCTGGCCGGCGATCTCGGCTGGCGCGGACGCCCTTGCACGATCATCGAGCAAGGCGACGGGTCGATCTATCAGCCGCGCATGGATTTCGTCGGCGTTCGCACGATGGAGTTCTGCCGCCGCTGGGGCATCGTCGATGCGGTCGAGCACTCGCCGTATCCGCGTGACTATCCGCAGGACAATATGTATCTGACTGCGCTCAACGGGTACGAGCTCGGGCGCGAGAAGTTTCCGGCCATGCAGGACGAAGTGTGTCCGCCGGAAAGCCCGCAGCACCGCGAGCGCTGCCCGCAGCACATGTTCGATCCGATCCTGCAGAAACATTGCAAGACCCTGCCGACGATCACGTTTCGCTATCGCACGAAGCTGGTGAGCTTCACCCAGGATGCGACCGGCGTCACCGCCGAAGTCGAAAATGTCGATAAGGGAACCCGCGAGACCATCCGCGCGCACTACATGATCGGCTGCGACGGCGCGGCCAGCGGCGTGCGCGAAGGTCTCGGCATCAAGCTGCAGGGCAAGCCGGCGCTGACCTACACCACCAACATCATCTTCAAGTGCGCGAACCTCGTCTCGCTGCACGACAAGGGCAAGGGCTATCGCCATATCTTCGTCGGTCCCGAAGGCACCTGGGCGACCATCGTCGCGATCAACGGCCGCGACTGGTGGCGCATGTCGATCATCGGTACCGAGGAAAAGCGGGTGCCGAGCGAAGACGAAATCCGCGCCGCGATCCGCCGCGCCGCCGGTTTCGATTTCGACTACGAGATCCTAACCGTGTTGCCGTGGATTCGCCGCGAGATGGTGGCTGAGAGCTTCGGCAAGGGCCGCGTCTTCATGGCCGGCGACGCCGTCCATCTGATGTCGCCGACCGGCGGCTTCGGCATGAACACGGGCATCCAGGATGCGGTCGATCTCAGTTGGAAGCTCGACGCCAATCTGGCCGGTTGGGCGGGGCCGCGTCTGCTCGAAAGTTACGAGCCGGAGCGCCGGCCGGTCGGGCAGCGCAATGTCGCCGAGGCGAGCCGCAATCTCGGCCGCATGCGGTCGCCCGGCGCCAATGCCGCGTTGCTCGACGACACGCCGGAAGGTGCCGCGCTGCGTCGCGAGATCGGCCGCGACTTCGCGGCGGCGATGACCCATGAATGGCACACGCTCGGCATTCACCTGGGCTATCGCTACGACGATTCACCGGTGATCGTGCCCGATGGAACGCCGGTGCCGCCGCTGGAAGAGATGACCTATACCCAGACCGCGCGTCCGGGCGCACGGGCGCCGCATGTCTGGCTGAAAGACGGGCGCTCGACGCTCGATCTCTTCGGCAAAGGTTTCATCCTGTTGCGTCTCAGCGCCGATGCGCCGTCGGGCGATGCGCTGGTCGCGGCAGCCAAAACCCGCGGTGTGCCGCTCACCGTGGTGACGCTTGACGAGCCGGAAGCGGCGAGGGCCTATGAACGGCGTCTGGTCCTCGTGCGGCCGGACGGGCATGTGGCGTGGCGCGACGATCGACTGCCGCCCGATCCGCTGCTGGTGATCGATCGCGTCCGCGGCGCGGTCGGCTGAATAAAGGGAGGACCGCGATGGCATTGACGGCTGCGACGCCCCAACAACTTCGCGATTCCGGCTCGCTCGAAGAGCTCTATGGCCATCTGGCGACCGTCGATATGGGGCCGGGCTGGAACAAGAAGACGCCGTCGCTTTATCCGACGCCGAAGAACAAATTTCCGCCAGCGCAGTGGCGTTACACGCAAGCCAAGGCCGCGCTCGATGCCGCCGGCCGGCTGATCAACACCGATCTGGCCGAGCGACGCAATCTCATCCTGACCAACGTCAAAGCCGGCAGCGATTACGCCACGGCGACGACCCTGGTCGCGGCTTATCAGATGATCATGCCGGGCGAGCACGCGCGCTCGCATCGGCACTCTCCGAATGCGCTACGTCTCATCGTCGATGCCGAACCCGGCACTTACACGGTGGTCGACGGCGTTCGCCTCGAAATGATGCCAGGCGACGTCCTGCTGACGCCGAACTGGTGCTGGCACGGCCACGGCAATGACGGAAAGTCCAACGGTTACTGGATCGATTTCCTCGACGTGCCGCTGGTGCATCTGCTGGAGCCGATGTTCTTCGAGCCCAATCCCGACGAGTACGCCAAAGGCCAGAAGCCTTCGAAGGGTTCGGCGATGTATTTCGCGTGGTCGGAAACTGAGGCGCGGCTCTTCGGTGCGTCGCCCGAGCCGACCGGCCGTTACGGGACCCAGGTCGAACTGGGCTCGCCGGCGATGGAGACGATCGCGCTCCATATGATGAAGCTTGGCCCCAATTCCTCGACATCGCCCTACCGGACCACCGCGAACACGATCTATTCGCCGGTCGAAGGCGAGGGCGAGACGGTGGTCGAGGGCGAGGTTTTTGCCTGGAAACGCGGCGACGTGCTGGTGGTTCCGTCCTGGCAGAAGCATTTCCATCGCACCGCCAAGGGCGGCGTGTTGTTTCGCGTCACCGACGAGCCGGTAATGTCGAAGCTCGGCTTCCTGCGCGAAGATCACGGTAAGGGATTGCGCTGATGACCAACCCGTCGCTGTCGTTTGCCTGCGGCCTATACGATCGCGTCCTGCCGCTCTATACCGGCGAGGTCAAACCGGTGGGCTTCGATCTCAATTTCTGCGCGATCAATGGCCCGCGCGAGATTTTCGACCGGATGGGCGGCGGGCTCGAATTCGATTCATCGGAATTTTCGAGTTCGGAATTCATCGCACGCTATGCTACCGGCAATACGCCGTTCATCGCGATCCCCAATTTTCCCTCGCGCGTGTTCCGCCACAGCATGATCACGATCAACAAGCGGTCGGGGATAAAGTCGCCCAAGGACCTCGAAGGCAAGCGCGTCGGCACCGCGCTCTATACCCAGACGGCGGCGATTTTCATCCGCGGCATGCTGCAGCACGATTACGGCGTCGACCTGTCGAAGATCCATTGGGTGCAGGGCGCGCTCAACCATGTCGGCAGCCACGGCAATCCCTCGGCGCCGCCGCTACTGAAGCCGGTCGATATCGAGATCGCCGATCACAACCGCTCGCTCTCGGACCTGATCGATAAGGGCGAGATCGACGCGATTGCGGCGACCAACCTGCCGGCCTCGATGAAGCACAATTCCGACATCGTTCGCTTGTTTCCGAATTACCGCGAGGTCGAGCGCGACTATTTCAAGCGCACCGGCATTTTCCCGATCATGCACCTTGTCGCGATGCGCAAGGATACGGCGGCGAAATATCCCTTCGCGCCGACCAGCCTCTATGACGCCCTGAAAGCGTCGCGCCAGCGCGCCCTGGCGCTGCAGCGCGAAACCGGCGCGTTGCGCTACATGCTGCCGTGGATGACCGCCGATCTCGACGAAATCGACGAGGTCTTCGGCGGCGACTGCTGGCCCGACGGCGTCGATGCCAATCGCAAGACGCTCGATGCGCTCGTGACCTACATGTACGAGCAGCACATGATTCCGAAACCGATTCCGCTCGATGACTTGTTCATCAAGACCTACGACCATTGAAGGAGCGCCTGACCGATGAGCGATCTCGACCAAGCCCTGAAAAATCTCGTCATCGCCAATCGTATTCTGGCGCATCAGAACGTCGTCGATGCCTATGGCCATGTCAGCATGCGGCATCCGACCAATCCCACTCATTTCCTTCTGTCGCGCTCGCGCAGCCCCGAGCTGGTGACCGAAGACGACATCATGGAATTCACCCTCGACGGCAAGGTCGTCGGCAACGACAAGCGTCCGCCTTACCTCGAACGGTTCATCCACGGATCGCTCTATGAGTCGCGTTCCGACGTGCATGCGGTGGTGCACAGCCACGCGGAAGAGACTCTGCCCTTCGGCCTGACCGACGTGCCGCTGAAGCCGGTCATCCATGTCGCTAGTTCGATGGGCGCCACGATCCCGGTCTGGGACATCGCCGAAAAATTCGGCTCGAACACCAATCTCCTCGTGACAAACGTCGATCAGGGCCGCGATCTGGCCACAAGGCTGGGCAAGGGGCGGATCGCCCTGATGCGTGGTCACGGCTTCGCCGCGGCCGGCGGCACCGTGATGGATGTGGTCCGGCTCTCGGTTTACCTGCCGGTCAACGCAAGGGTGATGACGGCGGCGATGCGCCTGAGCCCCAATTTTAAGGCGCTCGCGCCCGGCGAGATCGAAGTGGCTGCCGCTTTTAATCCCAAGGCCCCCGAATCCTGGCGGGCCTGGGAATACTGGGCGCGCCGTGCCGGCGTGGGCGAACGTCTGGGCGAAATGCCCTGACGGGAATTTCCGGCCCCGAATCCCACTCTGGACACGGGGGCCGGGTCCGGACATAAATCTCCCATAAACAGGGGGACAGGGGAGGCAATGAAGCGGCACCGGCTACTGATCGACCGGATACTGGTCTGCATCGCGCTGCTGGCTCTATGGCAGCTCGCGAGCTGGTATTTCGGCGTCTATTGGGTGAGCACGCCCCGCCTGACCATCGTGAAATTCTACAACTCGATGATGAGTGGCGAGATGCTGCGTCACGCCGGGTATACGATCGAGGAAGCCTTCATCGGCGCCGTCATCGGCGCGGTTCCGGCCATCATCCTGCCGTTCACGCTCCGCCGCCTGCCGGGCTGGGTTTCGGTGATCGACCCGTTCATGGTCGGCGGCTATGGCGCGCCGAAACTGGCCTTGGCCCCGCTGTTCATTTTGTGGTTCGGCATCGGTATCGAATCGAAGATCGCGCTGGTCGCCAGCGTGGTGTTCTTCATCGAGTATTTCAGCACCCTCTCGGGCGTCCGCTCGCTCGACGCCAAGCTGGTGCAGATGGCGCAACTGGTGGGCGCCAACGAGCGTCAGGTCGCCCGCCATATCGTGTTTCCGGGCGCGGTGCCCAACATCTTCGCCGGATTGCGCATTGCCTTGCCCTACGGCATCGGCGCGGCGGTGATTGCCGAACTGATCTCGTCCAATCGCGGCCTCGGCTATCTGGTGCAGATCGGGGCGATGAATTTCGATATCACCCAGGTCTTTGCCGCGATCCTCGGCGCCACCTTCGTGGTGCTGGCGGTCGGCTGGTTCGTCGACGAAACCGAGAAATTCCTGCTGCGCTGGCGTCCGCCCGCAGATTCCCTGATGGAACAGATCCATACCTGACATGACCGCGCCGCTTCTCGAAATCCGCAATCTCGGTAAACGCTTCGCCTCCCGCCAGGGCCGCGAGGCTGCCACTTGGGTGATTCAGGGCCTGTCCTTCTCGGTTCCCGATGGCGAGTTCCTCACCATCATCGGTCCGTCGGGCTCGGGCAAATCGACGCTGCTCAACATGATCGCGCAGATCGACGTGGCGAGCGACGGCGAGATCCTGTTCAACGGCGACAATATCGGCGTGCTCGACCAGAAATCGCTGAAGCCCGGCCTCGACCGCCGCGTCGGCTACGTGACCCAGGACGATAATCTCCTCCCCTGGCGCACGACTCTCGACAACGTTCTGTTCCCGCTCGAGGTTCAGGGCCGGCTCGACGACAAGGCGCGCGCCCGCGCCGAATCGCTGATCAAGGCGGTCGGCCTGTCGGGCTACGAGAAATATTATCCGCATGAATTGTCGGGCGGCATGCGCAAGCGCACCTCGCTGATCCGCACCCTGGTTTACGATCCGCCCGTCATCCTGATGGACGAACCCTTCGCGGCGGTCGATGCCCAGACGCGAACGCAGTTGCAGGAAGATCTGCTGCGTCTGTGGGAAATGGGCCGCAAGACCATCATCTTCGTCACCCACGACATCGCCGAAGCGGTGGCGCTCGGCGACCGCACCCTGGTCCTGACGAAGCAGCCGACGCGGATCGCGTCGGAGCACAAAATTCCCTTTGGTCGTCCGCGCAACGTGAAGGATATTTTCGCGCTGCCCGGCTTTGCGCAGGTTTACGAAAGCATTAGAGCGGAGATCCAATGACCGCTGCGAATGATGTCGTCTCCTCAGCGGCCCCCGCCGGGCCGCTGATTTCCCAACGCGCGCTGATCATTCTCGGGCGCTGCGTCTTTGCCGGTCTGCTGCTCTGGGCCTGGCAATGGTCGGCCAACGAGTTCGGCATCATCTTCTTCGCGCCGCCCTTGGCGGTGGTGCAGCGGCTTTACGAGATGGCCATCAGCGGCGAGATGTTCTTCGATGTCTGGGCGACGCTGCGCATTTCGATGGTCGGCTTCGTCATCGCGCTGGTTGCCGGTCTGATCTTGCCCTTCCTGCTGCGGCTGTCGGCTCGTCTGACCGAAGCGGTCGAGCCCTTCATCCTGTGGTCGCAGGGCATCCCGAAATACGCGCTCGCGCCTTGGTTGATCCTGTGGTTCGGCATCGGCGATACGCCCAAGATCGTCATCGTCGTGCTGATGGTATTCTACGTCATCTTCATCACGACCTTCGCCGGCATCCGTGCGGTCGACCGGCGCCTGATCAACATGGCGCGGATCATGGGCGCGAACGAAACCGTTATCTCGCGCGAAGTGATCTGGAAGTCGATGCAGCCTTTCTTCTATGCCGGCCTCAAGGTCGCGCTGCCGCGCGCCGTGGGTGCCTGCATCGTCGGTGAGTTTCTCGTCTCGACCCAGGGCGTCGGCTACTACATCGAGCATTCGCGCGAGTTGAGCGACACAGTCGGCGTATTCGCTGGGATCGTGTTGGCGACGACACTCGTCCTGGTCATCAACATGATCGTCGAGAAGATGGAAAAAGCCGCGCTCGCGTGGCGACCGGTCGACCGGACCTGAGCGCGGCGCTTCGTCCCCTTACTTGACGAACTTGTCGGTGAACAGGTCGCTATAGCTCGGAAGCTTTTCTTCCGGCTTCAGCAATCCCGCCTGAATGTTGTAATTGTCGGTGTTCTCGATACCTTTTTCCGTGGGCATCGGCGGGGTCGGGGTCATTTTCATCTCGGTCTCGAACGAGGCGTGAAAGACCTTCGGATCCAAGTTCGCGAAGCGTTTCTGCAGCACCGCTTCCGCCTCGTCGGGATGCGCGTGCATCCAGGCGGCGGTTTCGACGAAGGCCGCGCCGACCGCCTTGCACAGATCGGGCTTCTTCTCGCAGGTCTCGGGCTTGGCCGCGACCACCGTGTTGGCGAAGGGGTCGAGGCCGATCGTGTCGCCGTCGGGGCCGCTCGCCACCATCACCGCTTCGCCCTCGACGACCGGGATCAATGTCCACGGCAGCGACATGGCGAATCCGTCGATCTGCTTGGCCTTGAACGCGGCGATCATCGCCGGCGGTTCCATCGGCGCGACATGGATGTCGTCATGGGTGTAGCCCGCCTGCTTGGCGAGCAGGCCGAGATAACCGTCGATGATCGAGTTGACGCTGTCGACCGCCAGGGTGCGGCCCTTCAGGACGGCGGCGCGCTTGGCCAGCGGCGCTTGCGCGTCGAAGCCGGCCTTGTCGGCAATGTCCTTGCGGAGGACGACCTGAACCACGATTCGGTTGGTGAACTCGACGATGGCCAGGAGCTTCTGGCCGCGCGACGCGGCGCGGGTCAGCGAGACGCCCGAGGGTTGGCCGAAATCGATCGCGCCGGCGATCAGCGCGTTGATCGTGCCCAGACCGTTGATCTGAGTCGTCTTCATGTCGACACCGTGCTTTTGATAGAATTTCATGTCCTGCGCCAGGAATTCGACCATGAAGCCGAGGCTGGTCACCGGAATCGCCATCGTCGACGACATCAGGGCTTGCTGGGCGTGCGCGGGCTGGGCGAGGGCGAGCGGTGCCGCGACGGCGGCGGCGAAGAATGCGGTACTGGGTTTCATCATCTGATCCTTATTTCACGTATTCGGCGGTGAACAATCCGTCATAGGACGGCAACATCTCTTCGGGTTTCATCAGCCCGGCTTCGACATTGTAGCGATCGGCATTCTCCAGCGCCTTGGTGCTGGGCGCCGGGACGATGGGGAAAGTCTTGCGCACCGTATCGAACGACGCGGCGAGGAGTTTTTCGTCGAGCGTCGCGAAACGCTTTTTGAGCACCGCGAGCGCCTGTTCGGGATGTTCGTGGATGAAGGCAGCGGCGTCGGCGAAGGATCGGCCGACCGCCGCGCAAATCGATTTGCGCGTCTGGCACGTCTCCGGCCGCGTCAGGACGACGGTGCTGGCGAACGGCATCAGGTCGGGCAGGTCGCCGTTGTCGCCCGCCGAAATGATCGTGCCGCTTCCCGCGACGACCGGCATCAGGGTCCACGGCACGTTGTTGGCGAAGCCGTCGATCTGGTTGCGCAGGAAAGCAGGCATCATGTCGGGCGGTGGAATGACGCCGAGATGCATGTCGTCCGCGCCGAACCCCGCGCGTTTCGCGATCAGGATGACATAGGTGTAGAGAACCGAATTGACCCCAGCCATGCCGATGGTCTTGCCCTTGAGGACCATCGCGCGTTCCTTGAGCGAGGCCTTCGGGTCGAAATGCGCTGCCGCCAGAACCTCGTTGCGCATCACCACCTGGGTGCTCGGCCGGTCGTTGAGCTGGGCGATGGCCAGCAGGACCTGTCCCTTGGCTGCGGCTCGGGTGAGCGAGGCGCCCGAGGGTTGGCCGAAATCGACGCTGCCCGCGATCACCGCGTTGATCGTGGCGAGTCCGTCGAGTTGCACGGTCGTGACCTTGATCCCGTGCTTGGCATAGATGCCGAGATCCTGATTGAGGTACTCGTGCGCGTAGGCGAGGCTGTAGGTCGGTACCGCCATGCTGACGGGTTCGAGCTTTTCCTCGGCGGCCCGCGCGGCGCTGGCGAGGCTTAAGGCGGCGAAGGCAAAGGCAACGCTGCGGGTGATCCCCACTCGATATCCTCCCCTTATTATGCGGCCGATGCGCGGCCTGGCCGGTTGGGCAAATCATATGAGCCCGGGCCGCCCGCGCCAAGGTCAAACCAGCCACGCGGGCCCGTCGCTTGACCTTGGGGCGAAATCCGCCGATGACGGGCGCTTCGCTTGAGGGATGACCGGTGCCGTTCATCGTAGCCTTGTGCTTCGCCGCCTTCGCCGGATCGATCTCCTATCGCTCGCTCGATCCGATGCTGACGATGGTGGCGGGCGATTTCGACATCACGGTGCGCCAAGCGGCATTGCTGGTCTCGGCCTATGGCCTGCCTTATGCCGCGATGCAGCCGGTGCTCGGCCCGATCGCCGATGCCTATGGCAAAGCGCGGCTGATCAAGATCTGCCTGACGATTCTGACCTTGTCGGTGGCGTTGGCCGCAGTGGCACCGGGCTATTCGACGCTGATGGTATCGCGCGTGATCGCCGGCGCCGTGTCGGGTGGTATCTTTCCGGTCGGACTCGCGGTGATCGGAGACCGTACGGCGCTCGACGAGCGTCAGGTCGCGGCGAGCCGCTATCTCGTCGCGTCGATTTTCGGCCAGATGTTCGGCGCGACCGTTGCCGGCGTCATCGCCAGCTATTTCGGCTGGCGCGTGGTGTTCTATGTCGTGACGGTGATCACGGTGGTCGTCTGCGCCATCGTGTGGCGCTTTCTCGACAGCAAGTCGGAGAAAACCTATCCGCTGACCCTCGCGGGCGCGATCGAAGGTTATCGCCAGGTGCTGGGCAATCCCGCGTCCTATATCGTCTTCGGTGCAGCCTTGGCCGAAGGCACCTTCTTCTTTTGCGTCTTTCCGTTCGTCGGCGCGATGCTGATCGAGCGTGGCGCCGGCGGTCCGGTCGCGGCCGGCGTGGCATTGGCCGGGTTCGCAGTCGGCGGCGTCATCTACGGGTCGGTCGTGCGCTACATCATCGCGGCGATCGGACAATGGTACATGATGCGCCTGGGCGGCATCATGGCGGGCATCGCCTATCTCATCATCGCCTGGCCGATGGGCCCGGTCGGCGTAGCGCTGGTCTTCATGATCGCGGGATTCGGCTTCTATATGCTCCACAACACGCTCCAGGCGCGGGGCACCGAACTCGCCCCCACGGCGCGTGGTTCGACCTTCGCCCTGTTCTCCGCCTCGATGTTTTTAGGCCAGGGAATCGGGCCGATTCTGGCCGGCGGGATATCGAAATTCGCCGGATTCAGTATGCTTTTCATCAGCATGGGTGTGCTGGTCGCGGCTTTGGGGCTGATTGCCGCGCACTACCTCAAACGTCTCCCCTAGCAAGCAATTATTAACCATGCCGGGTTGACCATCGGTGCATGACCGATGGGGGTGATAACCGGTTACGTTCGTTATTTGCGCCGCTCGAGCAGTTGCTCGCGAGCGGTGGGGATACCCGTCTTTATCTCGATCCGGTGACGCGCCTCAACGGCTATGGCTGTCGGCCGTTTCCCCGCCGCGAAGCCTTCACCTTTGCCTCGTCCACCGCGACCTCGATTTCCGAACGCGCCTATGCCGTTTGCGCTGCGGCGCGCCAATCCTTGCTGCGCGATGCGACCGCAATCGGTCTCGACCGCGCGCTCGACGCGCGCGTCGAAGGCATGCGCGGCGAGCTGAAGGAATTGCTCGATCTCGGCGACACCGGCTGCGAGATCGTGTTCTCGCCTTCGGGTACCGATTCACAGCTTCATGCGCTGTTTCTGGCGCGCAGCGTCCTTGGCACGCCCATGGTCAGCGTGATCGCAGCCGCCGAAGAGACCGGCAGCGGCGCTGCCTTCGCGACTCACGGTTATCACTTCAACGCCGCCACCTCATGCGGTTCCGCCGTCATCAAGGGCGAGCCGATCGCGGGCGTCGCCGACGATGTCAGCGTCATCGAGGTGAAGCTGCGCGACGACAAGGGCGCGATGCGCCCGTGCGAACAAAGCAACGGCGACATCCTGCATACCGTCGGCCGCACCATCGCGGCGGGCAAACGCGTCCTGCTGTTTGCGATGGACAGCTCGAAACTGGGACAACGCTCGCCGAGCCTCGATTGCTTGCGTCAGATCGCGCAGGCCTCGGGCGGTGACGTTCAGATCGTGATCGATGCCTGTCAGGCCCGGGTCGGTCGCAAGCGTCTGCGCTGGTATCTCGAACAAGGCTTCATGGTCTTGCTCACCGGCTCGAAGTTTTTCACCGGCGCGCCGTTTTGCGGCGCGTTGCTGGTGCCGGCCGGCCTTGCCGTGCGTTGCGCCGCGATCGATGCGGTTCCGGCCGATCTCGTTTCCTATACCAGCCGCAGCGATTGGCCGATGGCCTGGCGCGGCATCCGCGCTGCTGTGCCCGAGCGGGCCAATCTTGGGCAGTGGTTGCGCTGGGTATCGGCGCTTGAAGAAATGCGCGACTATTTCGCGGTGCCGGCATCGTTTCGCGAAATGGCGCTGCGCCAGTTCGCCGAAGTCGTGCCGCGCCTGATCGAAAGCGAAGGCATTTTCGAATTGGTGCCGTGTCCGCGCGGTCCGCACGACGACATCGACGAAGAAGAGATGGTCGCGCCGACGATCTTTCCGTTCTTCGTGCGCTATGGCGCGCGGCTGATGTCGCAGGCCGAGGCGACCGTCATCTATCGCGCGCTGAACGACGACGTGGCGCGCGTGCTTCCCGCCGCTTTGCCGCCGATGCAGCGCTTTCTTGCCATGCGGCGCTGCCATATCGGCCAGCCGGTCGACCTGCCCAACGGTCGCGGCGGTCGTGCCGGCGCGTTGCGAATCAGCGCGGGCGCGCGTGTCGTCTCCGAGACCTGGGTCCGCGACATCGTGCAGTCGCGCGAGAATCTTTACGGCGAGTTCGATCAGGTTCGCGCCATTCTCGAAAAAATTCGCCTCCTCGTGCGTCATTTCGATGTCATCGAACGGACCTATCGTCCCCCTTCTTCCGAAAAGCCTTATCAAGTGAGCGCAGCATGACCGATTTATCCTGGAACCAGTCCCACGACACCCCGCTGGGTGTCGCCAAATTGTCGAAGCTCGCCTTCGACGGCGTCGATCTCACGCCGCTCTATACGGCGCTGCTCGACAAATACATTTTCGAGCCCGGCAATGCGGCGGCTCTGATGGATTTGTCGATGCTCGAACAGATGTTCGGCAATGGACCCGACGGGTTGAAGCGTCAGGCCGAAGCGCTGATGCATCGCCGTGTCTTTCGCTCGCCGCGCGGCGCGGGTGAGCCGAGCCTTCGCCTCCTGGCGCTGGCAGCGCCCGGCGACATCGGCAACAACACGCCGCTCGAATTTCTGCTCGAAGGGTCGGATGTCGAACTGACCACCCTCTATATCGTGCCCGGCCAAGGCCTGCCCGAGCACATTCCGGAGCACGATCTGGCGATCGTGACCGCCTGTGAGAGCGACGCCAACCGGCCGGTCCTCAACGAGATCGCCCGCCTTGTGCCCACTTGGCCGAAGCCCGTGCTCAATGACCCCGCCCATGTAGCCTTGTTGGCCCGCGAGCGGCTTCACCGCGTGATCCGGATCGTTCCGGGCGTCACGGTGCCGATGACGGTGCGGATCGATCGCACCACGCTCGGCGAGATCGCGTCCGGCAAGACACCGTTGCAATCGCATCTGTCCGACGGCGTCTTTCCGTTGATCGTTCGTCCCTTGGGCTCGCATGCCGGCCACGGCCTCAAGAAGGTCGACGACGCAGCGGGTCTTGCCGCTTATCTCGCGGAACACGCGGAGAGCGGATTCAATATCGCGCGCTACGTCGATTATCGCAGCCCCGATGGGCTGTTCCGCAAGTACCGGATCGTGTTCATTGCCGGCAAGCCCTATGCCTGCCACATGGCGATCGCCGATCAGTGGATGATCTATTATCTCAACGCGGGCATGAGCGAGAGCGCGGCCAAGAAAGCCGAAGAAGAGCGCTTCATGGCCGGCTTCTCGTCGGAGTTCTGTCGCCGGCATCGCGCCGCGCTGGCCGGAATCGCCGATCGCGTCGGGCTCGATTACTTCGGCATCGACTGCGCCCAGACCGCCGAAGGCAAGCTGTTGATCTTCGAAGGCGATATCGCAATGATCGTGCACGCGATGGATTCGCCGTCGATCTATCCTTATAAAGTGCCGCAAATGCGTATGGTCTTCGAAGCCTTTCGCGCGATGCTCAAAACGCGCGCGATGTCACAACCGGAGCGGGCGGCCAGCTCGGCGGCATGATCGGCGACGAGCGCCAAGATCGTTCCGACGAGACGCTCGACCCGCAAGATTGGACCGAGCTGCGTGCCCAAGGGCATCGCATGCTCGATGACATGCTCGATTATCTCGCGCATCTGCGCGAGCGACCGGTATGGCAGGCGATGCCGGCAACGGCCCGCGCGCGCTTCCATGACGACCTGCCGCATGAACCCGCCGATCTCGAAGCGGTCTATCGCGATTTCCAGGAACTGATTCTGCCGTATTCGGCGGGCAATGCGCATCCCGGCTTCATGGGTTGGGTGCAGGGCGGTGGCAACGCGGCGGGCATGCTCGCCGAAATGCTGGCGGCGACGGTCAATTCCAATTGCGGCGGCCGCGATCACGCGGCGCTGGAGGTCGAGCGTCAGATCGGAGTATGGGCGCGCCAGATGGTCGGCTTTCCCGACACGGCGAGCGGCATTTTCGTCACCGGCGCCTCGATGGCGAATTTCATCGCGCTGATCGTGGCGCGCACGGCGACCCTCGGTGTCGAGAGCCGCCGTACCGGTATTGCCGCGTCGGGCAAAAGCCTGACCGCTTACGTCTCGGCGGCGGCGCATGGTTGCGTGCGTCAGGCGATGGAGCTGGCGGGTTTCGGGTCCGATGCGCTCCGGATGATTCCGACCGACGCTGGTCAGCGTATCCGGGTCGATGCGCTCGCCGACGCGGTCGCCGCCGACAAGCGGGCGGGTCACACGCCGTTCCTCGTGGTCGGGAATGCCGGCACCGTCGATATCGGCGCGATCGACGATCTCGATGGGTTGGCGGGTTTCGCGAAAGAGGCCAGACTCTGGTTCCATGTCGACGGCGCGCTCGGCGCGTTGGCGGTTTTGTCGCCGGCGCTGAAGCCGCGCTTTAGCGGCATCGAGCGCGCGGATTCGATCGCCTTCGATTTCCACAAATTTGGTCAGGTGCCTTACGACGCGGGTTTCATCCTGGTGCGCGATAGCGAGGTTCATCGCGCGGCCTTCGCATCGCCCGCGTCCTATCTGCGGCGGGAGGCGAGGGGGCTGGCCGGCGGTTCGCCTTGGCCGTGCGATTTCGGGCCCGACCTGTCGCGCGGATTCCGGGCGCTCAAGACGTGGTTCACGATCAAGGTCCATGGCGGCGATCGGCTCGGTGCCGAGATCGAACGCCTGTGCGCCCTTGCCGTGTCCTTGAAATCCCGCGTCGAGGCTGAGCCGCGCCTCGAACTGCTGGCGCCGGTGGCGCTGAACATCGTCTGTTTCCGCTATCGGGGGCCGGACCCCGATCGGCTCAATGCCGACATCGTCGCCGAACTCCAGGAACGGGGCATCGTCGCGCCTTCGACGACCACGGTGGACGGAAAGCTGGCGATCCGGGCGTGCCTAGTCAATCACCGCATCCGGCAATGCGATATCGATACGCTGATCGACGGCGTTCTCGCCGTGGGCGCTGAACTCGCCGGTGTCAGTGACGCGGTCGAATAAATTCCGAATATTCGGCGCGTCCGGGCGCGCATTCATCTCAAATCCAAATCGATTTGATTTGTCGATTGCCACACAAGATGACCTCATGGGGCGCGATGAAGCGTTTTCTCCTCCTGCGATCCAATACCGATGGCTCCAGTGCCATCGAAATCGTGTTTCTGCTTGGCCTCGTCGGGGTCGGCCTCAATTTCTGCTTTCCTGGGCTGGGTGTCGCCGGTCACATGATGCTGCGCACCGCCGGTCGCACCTTCGGATGGTGGTAAGCGGGGCCGTTCCCGGAAATCGGTCGAATTTCGGTCAGCGGCACTGACGTACTTCTTGACTCGTCCGACCTCCCCCACGATGCTGTTCTGGGGCTTCGCGCGCTACCGGCTGCTCAATGCCGGGCGCGGAGTGGGGCGGCATGGAAAGGGGTCGAGATCGGATGGTGGCGCGGCAGGGACTTTATGACCCTCGCTACGAACACGATGCTTGCGGCGTCGGTTTTGTCGCAAACATCAAGAACCGCAAGAGTCACAAGATTCTCGCGGACGGCATCCGCATACTCCACAACCTGGCCCATCGCGGCGCGGTCAGCGCCGATCCGCTCGCCGGCGACGGTGCCGGCATCCTGATTCAGATCCCGGACAAGCTGTTCCGGATCGAAGCCAAACGCCTCAAATTCACCCTCCCCGAGCCGGGCCGGTACGGCGTCGGCATGGTCTTCCTGCCGCGCAATCCCGACACCCGCCAGGCCTGCGAGGCGACCATCGCGCGCCTGATCGCCGCCGAAGGCCAGACCCTGCTTGGCTGGCGCGACGTGCCGGTCGATCCCTCGGTTCTGGGCGAAAGCATCCGCCCGAACGCGCCCGTGATCCGTCAGTTCTTCATCGAACGCGGGGCCAATTGTGCCGACGCCGACGCGATGGAACGCAAGCTCTTCGTCATCCGCAAGCAGTCGCACAAGTCGATCCGTGACCGCGCCTTGCCGGACGGCAGCAATTTCTACATCGCGAGCCTCTCGACCCGCACCATCATCTACAAGGGCATGGTGATCGTCGAGCGTCTGGCCTTGTTCTACAAGGACCTCGAGGACGAGCGCGCGGAATCCGCCCTCGCCATGGTTCACGCTCGGTTTTCGACCAACACCTTCCCGTCCTGGGAGTTGGCGCACCCGTTCCGCTATCTCGCCCATAACGGCGAGATCAACACGCTGCGCGGCAACATCAACTGGATGATGGCGCGGCGACATTCGATGACGTCGAAGCTGCTCGGTCCCGACCTCGAAAAACTGTGGCCGTTGATCGGCGACGGCAATTCGGATTCGGCGACGCTCGACAACTGCCTCGAATTGCTGGTCGCTGGTGGCTATCCGCTGCCGCACGCGCTGATGATGCTGATCCCCGAGGCGTGGTCGGAAAACCCGCTGATGGATCCGCAAAGGCGCGCGTTTTACGAATATCACGCGGCGCTGATGGAGCCATGGGACGGACCGGCGGCGCTCGCCTTCACCGATGGCCGCCAGATCGGCGCCACGCTCGACCGCAACGGCTTGCGCCCCGCGCGCTTCTTCGTCACCGACGACGATCTTCTCGTCATGGCGTCCGAGGCCGGCGTGCTCGATGTGCCTGAGGAAAGCATCGTCCGCAAATGGCGGCTCGAGCCGGGCAAAATGCTGCTTGTCGATCTTGAGGCGGGTCGGATCATCGATGACGACGAGTTGAAAGGCGTGATTGCTGCAGCCAAGCCTTATCAGCAATGGCTCGACAAGACGCAGATCAAGCTCGAGACGCTGCCCGACGAAGTGCCGCCGATGCCGCCGCCGCGTAGCGTTCTGCTCGATCGCCAACAGGCCTTCGGCTACACCCAGGAAGACATCACCCAGTTCCTGAAACCGATGGCGTTGTCGGCCGAGGATTCGACCGGCGCGATGGGGCGCGACACGCCGCTCGCCGTGCTGTCGAACCGGCCGAAGATGCTGTTCGACTATTTCCAGCAACGTTTCGCCCAGGTCACCAACCCGCCGATCGATTCGATCCGCGAGGCGCTGGTGATGTCGCTGGTGTCGCTGGTTGGGCCGCGGCCGAATCTTCTCGACCTCGAAACGGGCGGTAAGCATATCCGGCTCGAACTGCATAAGCCGATCCTGACCAATGTCGATCTCGAAAAGATTCGCCGGATCGAAGACAACACCGGTGGCACTTTCCGCACCGCGACGATCACGGTCTGCTATCCGGCGGTCGAGGGCGCGGGCGGGATGGAGCTGGCGCTCGACAGTATTTGCCGCGCGGCCGAACAGGCGGTGCGCAACGGCCACAACATCATCATCCTGTCGGACCGGCTGGTGTCGGCCGACCAGATCGCGGTGCCGTCGCTGCTCGCGGTGGCGGCCGTCCATCATCATCTGATCCGCGGCGGCTTGCGGACCGAGGTCGGCCTCGTCATCGAGACCGGCGAGGCGCGGCAGCTGCACGATTTCTGTCTGCTCGCGGGCTATGGCGCCGAAGCAATCAATCCCTATCTCGCTTTCGATACGATCTCGTCGATGCGACGCGATTTCGACAAGGAATTGACCGAGCACGACGCGCACGAGGCCTATATCAAGGCCATCGCCAAGGGCATTCTGAAGGTGATGTCCAAGATGGGCATCTGTACTTTCCAGTCCTATTGCGGCGCGCAGATTTTCGACGCGATCGGCTTGGCCGCGTCGTTCCTCGACAAGTATTTCACCGGCACGGTCTCGGCCATCGGCGGCGCCGGGCTCGACGCCATCGCCGAGGAGACGGTGCGTCGCCATCGCCTCGCTTTCGGCGATGCGCCCAATTACCGCGATGCGCTCGATCCAGGCGGCGAGTTGGCGTTCCGCGTCCAGGGTGAACTCCATGTCTGGACCTCGGACACGGTGACGCTGCTGCAGCATGCGGTGCGCGGCAACAACTACCGCAAGTTCAAGGAATTCACCCGCATCGTCGGCGAGCAGGAGCAGGGACTCATCTCGCTGCGCGGGTTGCTGGACTTCGAATACGCAGCCGAGCCGCTGCCGCTCGATCAGGTCGAGCCGGTATCGGCCATCATGCGGCGCTTCGCCACCGGCGCCATGTCGTTCGGCTCGATCTCATGGGAAGCGCATACCACGCTGGCGATTGCCATGAACCGCATCGGCGGTCGGTCCAATACGGGCGAGGGCGGTGAGGACCCGCAGCGCTACAATCCGATGCCCAATGGCGATTCGATGCGCTCGGCGATCAAGCAGGTTGCTTCGGGCCGCTTCGGCGTCAACATCGAGTACCTTGTCAACTGCACCGATCTTCAGATCAAGATGGCGCAAGGCGCGAAGCCTGGCGAGGGCGGCCAGCTTCCTGGTCACAAGGTCGACGACTGGATCGCGCGCACGCGGTATTCGGTTCCGGGCGTGGGACTGATTTCGCCACCGCCGCATCACGACATTTATTCGATCGAGGACCTGGCGCAGCTCATTCACGATCTGAAGAACGCCAACCCGGATGCGCGGATCAGCGTGAAGCTGGTATCGGAGCTGGGTGTCGGCACAATCGCCGCTGGTGTCTGCAAGGCCTACGCCGATCATGTCACGATTTCCGGGCATGACGGCGGCACCGGCGCGTCGCCGCTATCCTCGATTCATCACGCGGGCGAGCCGTGGGAAGTGGGTCTGGCCGAGACGCATCAGACGCTGGTGCTCAACGGTTTGCGCAGCCGAATTTCGGTGCAGGTCGACGGCGGAATCCGCTCGGGCCGCGACGTGGTGATCGGCGCGCTGCTGGGCGCCGATGAATTCGGTTGCGCCACCGCCGCGCTCATCGCCGAGGGCTGCGTGATGATGCGCAAATGCCATCTGAATACCTGTCCGGTCGGCGTCGCGACCCAGGATCCCGAATTGCGCCGCCGCTTCCCCGGCCGGCCCGAAGACGTCGTCGCCTTCTTTATGTTCCTCGCCGAAGAGACGCGCGAAATCATGGCCAAGCTCGGCTTCCGCACCGTCGACGAGATGATCGGCCGGTCCGACAAGCTCGTGCAGCGGCGCGGCACCGATCATCCGAAGGCGAAATTCATCGATCTCTCGCGCGTGCTGCATCGGCCCGATCTGGCGCCAGGCACGAAAACGTATCAATGCGAGACGCAGGTTCACCCGCTGTCGAAGGCGCTCGATCATCAATTGATCGCCGCCGCGCGCAAGGCGATCGACCAAGGCGAAAAGGTTGCGATCGAATTGCCGATCCGCAACGTCAACCGCACGGTCGGCACGATGTTGTCGGGCGAGATCGCCAAGCGTTACGGCGACCGCGGCTTGCCGGACGGCACGATCAAGGCGCGTTTCACCGGCACGGCGGGCCAGAGCTTTGGCGCGTTCCTCGCGCGCGGCGTCACCTTCGAACTCGAAGGCGCGGGCAACGACTATGTCGGCAAGGGCCTCTCGGGCGGCCGGATCGTCGTTTATCCGTCGCGGCAGAGCAAGGTCGAGCGCGACAAGGCGATCATCGTCGGCAATACGGTTCTTTATGGTGCGATCGCCGGCGAGTGCTATTTCAGCGGCGTGGCCGGCGAGCGCTTCGCGGTTCGCAACTCGGGCGCGGTGGCCGTGGTCGAAGGCGCGGGCGCGCATTGCTGCGAATACATGACCGGGGGCATCGTGGTCGTGCTTGGCGAGACGGGAACCAATTTCGCGGCGGGCATGAGCGGCGGCGTCGCCTTCGTGCTCGACGAAAGCGGCAAATTCCAGCAACGCTGCAACCTCGCGATGGTCGATCTTGAGCCGATCGCTGAAGAGAACGAGCATCTCGAGGCCTTGGAACATCGCGGCGGCGATCTTGAGGCGCACGGCATGGTCGATGTGGCGCACAGCATGACGCAAAACGATGCGACGGTGCTGCACGGCTTGATCGCGCGTCATGCCGCCTTCACGAAGAGCCCGAAGGCGCAGGCGATCCTCGATGCATGGCCGACCTATCGTCAGCGTTTCGTGAAAGTGATGCCGGTGGAATATCGCCGCGCGTTGGAAAAGATGCAGTCGCGTACCCGGGTCACGGAACGTCCCGACGTCAGCATTGCGGTAGGAGCCGCGGAGTAGGCATGGGGAAGCCCACTGGCTTTCTTGAGTTTCCACGTCGCGACCGGTCCTACGCACCGGTCGAGGATCGGCTCAAGCATTATCAGGAATTCGTACGGCCGTTGCCCGAGGACGAGCTGCGCCGTCAGGGCGCCCGCTGCATGGATTGCGGCACGCCGTTTTGCCATCACGCCTGTCCGGTCAACAACGTCATCCCCGACTGGAACGATCACATCTTCCGCAATGATCCGAAGGCGGCCTTGGCGGTGCTTCATCGCACCAACAATTTTCCCGATGTTACCGGGCGCATCTGCCCGGCGCCGTGCGAGGCGGCCTGCACGCTGAACCTCGTCGAGGAACCGGTCACCATCAAGACGATCGAGCATTCGATCGCCGAGCGCGGCTGGGACGAGGGTTGGGTCGAACCGGTGGTCGCGACCCATCGCAGCGGCAAGCGCGTCGCGGTGGTCGGCTCGGGTCCCGCGGGTCTCGCCTGCGCGCAGCAACTGGCGCGCGCCGGTCACGACGTCGCGGTGTTCGAGAAATCGTCGCGCATCGGCGGCCTGCTGCGCTACGGCATTCCCGATTTCAAACTCGAAAAGCACGTCATCGACCGCCGTATTGCGCAGATGCGGGCCGAGGGCGTCGAGTTCCACCCGAACAGCCATGTCGGCGTCACGGTCCCGGTCGACCGGCTGATGAAGGGCTATGACGCGGTGGTCCTGGCGATGGGGTCCGAGGCACCGCGCGACCTGCCGGTGCCGGGCCGCGAGCTCAAGGGCATTCACTTTGCGATGGAGTTCCTGACCCAGCAGAACCGGCGCGTCGGCGGCGAAAAGGTTCTTGGCGAGGATATTCTCGCGACCGGCAAGCATGTGCTGGTGATCGGCGGCGGCGATACCGGTTCGGATTGTATCGGCACGTCGAACCGTCAGGGCGCCAAATCGGTGACGCAGATCGAAATCCTGCCGATGCCGCCCGAGCACGAAGACAAATTGATGACCTGGCCGGAATGGCCGATGAAGATGCGCACCTCGAGTTCGCAAGAGGAAGGCACCAAGCGCGACTGGTCGGTCTCGACCAAATCCTTCATCGGCAAGGACGGACATGTGACCGGTCTTACCTCGGTCCGCGTCGATTGGCGCACCAGCAATGAGGGCCGACCGGTACTCGAGGAACTTCCCGACAGCACCTTCGATATCAAGGTCGATCTGGTTTTGCTGGCGATGGGCTTTGTCCATCCGGTGAAGAAGGGCGTGGTCGAGACGCTGGGCCTCGCGCTCGATCCGCGCGGCAATCTGAAGGCGAATACCGACGATTATCGCGGCTCGGTCGACAAGTTGTTCTGCTGCGGCGATGCGCGCCGCGGCCAGTCGCTGGTGGTGTGGGCGATCCGCGAGGGACGCCAATGCGCCCGCTCGGTCGACGAATACCTGATGGGCCGCACCGACCTGCCGCGCTGAGCGTCGCCCGCAAGGCAGCCATCGCCTGGTTGCGCCGTCCGGCGCAAGCTCTTAAATGAGCCCGATGATACGCAGAATATGGGGCCTCGGGCTTGCGGCGCTGCTCGTCGCGTGCGCGCCGAACACCGACTTCAATCCACCGAAAGCGCCGGGCGATGCCGGCTATGAGCCCGGCGGCGTGCCCGCCATCCCCAAGGTCGGCGATGCCGGCAGCGATCAGCATTTCGCGCTCGGGACCGACATTACCGGCGAGTGGTGGACGTTGTTTCACACCCCGGCGCTCAACGATGTGCTGACCCAGGCCATCGCGGGCAACCGCAACCTCGTCGCCGCCACCGCTAGTCTCGCGCAGGCCCACGAGGCGGTGAAGGCGGCGGCCGGCGGGCTCTATCCGCATCTCGATTTCGGTGCCAGCGCGCAACGCCAGCGTAATAACTATGAAGCCGTCGGCTTGCGGGGATTCCTGCCGCCGCGCGAATACAACGTCTATACGCTTGGGCCGACCGCGAGCTACTCGTTCAGCCTCGGTGGGTTGGTTCCGAAACAGGTCGAAGAAGCGCAGGCGCTCGAAGAGCAGCAGGCGCACCAGCTTCAAGCTGCCTATCTGACCTTGACCGGCAGCGTCGTCAGCGAGGCGATCACCATCGCCTCGATCCGGGCGCAGATCAAAGCGGTCGAAGACATCCTGGCCGACGATCAGGCCAATGTGAAACTGGTCAAAGACGAACTCAGTGCCGGTAGCGCGAGCGGTCTCGATCTCGATACGGCCAACAGTCAGCTGGCCACCGACCGTACCTTGTTGCCGCCGTTGCGCCAGCAACTGAGCGTTGCTCGCCATGCCCTGGCCGTGCTGCTGGGCAAGACGCCGGCCGGCTGGACCCCACCCGATTTCGATCTCGATCAATTGACGTTGCCGACCGAGTTGCCGGTCAGCCTGCCGTCGGCGCTGGTCCATCAGCGCCCCGATATTCTGACCGCCGAGGCGCAATTGCATGTCGCGTCGGCGGCGGTCGGCGTCGCGACCGCGCAACTTTATCCCAACATCACGCTGAGCGCCGACATCATGCAGCAATTCCTGATGCCGAGCGCGATCTTCGACGCGGCGAGCAATATCTGGGGCGTCGGCGTCAATCTTGCCGCGCCGATTTTTCACGGCGGGACGCTGCAGGCGCAAAAACACGCCGCCGAGGACGCCTATCAGGTGACGCTCGCGGATTACGAACAGACCGTGTTGTCCTCGTTCGGTCAGGTTGCGGATTTGCTCGACGCGCTGTCGCACGACGCGGAGATGTTGTCGACGCAGCACGACGCCAACCAATCGGCGATGTCGGCGCTCGAACTCACGCGCAAGAGTTACAGCCTCGGCAATTCCAGCCTGCTGCAGGTTCTCGACGCCCAGCGCATTGCCGAGCAGGCGCGCGTCGGGCTCGCGCGTGCCGAGGCGCAACGGTACCTCGACACGGCTCAGCTCTTCGTCGCCATGGGTGGCGGGTGGTGGAACCGGCCCGCGACTTCATCCGAAGCCCAGGCCGAAACCCCGCGCTAGATACCCGTCATCAGTGCCGTTCGGCATCCGCGAGAAGCGGGTGACGGTCGGACTCTTCCGACATGTGGCGAAGCCCCTGCGGACCCGCGATGTCGGCTGATTCGTTGACGGTGCTGTTGAAGAACAAGAACGGCGCACCCGTCATGTGGGTCCGGGTCATCCGCCAGTGATGTTCCCGCTGGAGAACACGCTTGGCGGCGCGGATCAGTGACACACGATGCTTCTTTTCGATCATCGTCGCGCCGGCATAGACCCGGCTGCACAGATGCTCGGTGGTGAAGATGCGCGTCGGCTCGGCGTCGAACGCTGCCTTGATCGAACGTTCGACTCGTCCTGGGCCACGGCTCATGATTTTTACTCCCATCGAATTCAACCTGCGATGAGAAGAGCAAGACCGAGGCCAAGCGGCATAATCTCATGTAGTTCAATCAGTTAGCTTAAATTTTACCCTTAAGAACAGGGTCGATTGTCAAGCTTTCCGACAGAACACCGGGGAGGGATGTAACGTTCCCGGCGTATAATCCTCGATTGAACTCAACAGCCACTCCGGGCATTAAACATCACGGGCGAGCAACGCGCCGGCGCTCAGCGGACGGTTATCCAGAACATGCGAGACGTACGAATCACTCCCTTGCCCGTCGGTATGCCCGCATGGCGACGCATCGCCTGGATCGCGCTCGTCGTGCTGTTGGTCGTGGTGGCGGGGTGGTGGCTCTATCAGCGCGCCGGAACGAAGGCGGCTCCCGGCGGCCGGCCCGGCGCGGGCGTACCGTTGCCGGTGGCGGTCGCACCGGTCGCGCCCGGCGATATCAACATCGTCTACAACGCACTCGGCACGGTAACGCCGCTCGCGACCGTCACGGTTAAGACGCAGATCAACGGTCAGCTCATCCAGATCGCCTTCACCGAAGGCCAGACGGTGCAGAAGGGTGATCTTCTCGCGGTGATCGATCCGCGCCCCTACGAACTCGCGTTGGCGCAGGCACAAGGACAGTTGGCGAAAGACCAGGCCCTGCTCAAGCAGGCCCAGACCGACCTCGTCCGCTACCAAACTTTGCTCAAGCAGGATTCGATCGCCGAGCAGACCGTCGCAACCCAGGCGGCGCTGGTTCAACAATATCAGGGGACCATCAAGACGGATCAGGGCGTCGTCGACAATGCGAAGCTCAATGTCGCCTATTGCCATATCGTTTCGCCGATCACCGGCCGCGTCGGTTTGCGTCAGGTCGATCAGGGCAATTACGTCACCGCCGGCGATGCCAACGGCATCGTGGTCGTCACCCAGATGCAGCCGATCACCGTGCTGTTCAGCCTTCCAGAGGATGATCTTCCCGCAGTGGCCAAACGCACGAGCGCCGGCGCCATCCTGCCGGTGACCGCGAGCGATCGCAGCAACACGACGAAACTCGCGACCGGCAAGCTGGCAACCATCGACAATCAGATCGACACCACCACCGGCACAGTGAAATTCCGCGCTCAGTTCGACAACGCGGACGGTGTCTTGTTTCCCAATCAGTTCGTGAATATCGCGCTGCTGGTCGATACGGAACACGCGGCAGCGGTGATTCCGACGGCGGCGTTGCAGCGCGGCGCGCCCGGCACCTTCGTTTATGTCGTGAACCCTGACAGTACGGTCGCGGTGACCCCGATCAAGGTCGGCCCGACCGAGGGCGAGCGCATGGCGGTTCGTTCCGGCCTGACGACCGATCAGAAAGTGGTGATCGACGGGGCCGATAAGCTGCGCGACAAAGCCAAGATCAGCATTCGTCAGGCGACGCCGTCGGCGAATTCCGCAGCACCCGCTGCACCGGCCGCGCCGGCGACGGACGCCCCCGCGCCGCGCGGCGGTCGCGGACGCCCGTCCGAACCGTCAACACCCGCAGCGCCCGCAGCAGCGCCAACGCCGCCGTCCGGCGAAGACCAATGATCCGGGCGCCGCGGCGCGTGGGAATGTGAAGCGATGAGTCCGTCGCGTCCGTTTATTCTACGGCCTGTCGCGACGTCTCTTCTCATGCTGGCCGTGGTGCTGGTCGGCATCATCGGTTACCAGTACCTGCCGCTCGCCGCATTGCCGGAAGTCGATTATCCGACCATTCAGGTTCAGACCTTTTATCCCGGCGCCAGTCCCGATGTGATGACCTCGTCGGTAACGGCGCCGCTCGAGGTTCAGTTCGGCCAGATGCCGAGCCTGAACGAGATGACGTCGACCAGTTCGGCCGGCGCATCCGTCCTTACCCTGCAGTTCACGCTCGATATCAGCCTCGATGTAGCCGAGCAGGAAGTGCAGGCGGCGATCAACGCGGCCGGCAATCTGCTGCCTGCCGACCTGCCGGCGCCGCCGATCTATGCCAAGGTCAATCCGGCGGATGCGCCGATTTTGATCCTGGCGCTGACCTCGACGACGATGCCGCTGCCCCAGGTCGAAGACATCGCCGATACGCGCCTTGCGCAAAAGATATCGCAGCTTCCGGGCGTCGGCCTCGTCACCATCGCCGGCGGCTTGCGTCCGGCGGTGCGGATCCAGGCCAATCTGCGCGCGCTTGCCGCTTATGGGCTCAACATCGACGATCTGCGCACCACGATCGGCAACGCCAACGTCAATACGCCCAAGGGCAATTTCGACGGGCCCACACGGGCCTATACGCTCAATGCCAATGATCAGTTGAAAAGCGCGGACGATTATAAAAACCTGGTGATTGCCTATAAGGACGGCGCGCCGGTGCACCTGACCGACGTGGCGCAAATCGTCGACGGCGCCCAGAACACCAAGCTTGGCGCCTGGATGAATGCGACGCCGGCGGTGATCCTCAACATCCAGCGCCAGCCTGGTGCCAACGTGATCGCGGTGGTGGACGGCATCAAGGCGTTGTTGCCGCAGCTTCAGGCGTCGCTGCCGGCGTCCATCGACGTCGCGGTCCTGACCGACCGGACGGTGACGATCCGCTCCTCGGTGCGCGACGTCGAATTCGAGCTGGCGCTCGCGATCGGGCTCGTCGTCATGGTGATTTTCCTGTTCCTGCGCACGGTGCGCGCCACGATCATTCCGAGCCTGTCGGTTCCGCTGTCGATCGTCGGCACCTTCGCGGCGATGTATCTCCTCCATTTCAGCCTCAATAATCTGTCCCTGATGGCACTGACGATCGCGACCGGGTTCGTCGTCGACGACGCGATCGTCATGATCGAGAACATCAGTCGATATATCGAGGAAGGCGAGCGGCCGATGGCGGCGGCGCTGAAGGGCGCCGAACAGATCGGCTTCACCATCGTGTCGCTGACCATCTCGCTGATCGCCGTGCTGATTCCGCTGTTGTTCATGGGCGATGTGGTCGGGCGGCTGTTCCGCGAATTCGCGATCACGCTGGCGGTGACGATCCTGATTTCGGCGGTGGTGTCGCTGACCCTCGTACCGATGCTGTGTGCGAGAATCTTGCGGCGAACCGACGAGGCGACCGAAACCAAATTTGCCCGCTACAACCGGCAATCCTTCGACTGGGTCATCAACCGTTATGACGGCGCGCTCAACTGGGTGCTCGATCGCCAGGGACTGACCCTTCTGGTCGCGATCGCGACGCTCGCATTGACCGCCTGGCTCTACATCATCATCCCGAAAGGGTTCTTCCCGGTGCAGGACACCGGACTGATCCAGGGTATTTCCCAAGCGTCGGAATCGATTTCCTTTACCGCGATGGCGGACCGCCAGACCGCGCTCGCTGACGCCATTCTCAAGGACCCCGACGTCGAGAGCCTGTCGTCGAATATCGGCGTCGACGGCACCAACATGACGCTCAATTCCGGCCGGTTTCTGATCAACCTGAAACCGATGGGAACCCGCAGCAGCGATGTCACCGCGATCATCCGCCGGCTGGAAGACGACATGAAAAGCGTGCCGGGAATTTCGCTTTTCATGCAGCCGGTACAGGATCTGACCATCGATGCGACGGTCAGCCGTTCGCAATATCGCATCATGGTCGAGGATGCCGATCCCGCTCAGCTCGTCGAGTGGGTGCCGAAGCTGGTCGACGCGCTGGCCGCGAAACCCGAATTCGCCGATGTTGCCAGTGACCAGCAGCAGCAGGGGCTGAGCGCCTATATCACCATCGACCGCAATACGGCCGGGCGTTTCGGGATCACGCCGGCGACGATCGACAATGCGCTCTACGACGCTTTCGGCCAACGCATCATTTCGACGATCTTCACCCAGACCAACCAGTATCGCGTGATCCTGGAAGCGTCGCCCGCGTTGCAAGGCTCGATCGATTCATTGGGCACGATCTATTTGCCGGCATCGGGCTCGGCGACCGGGCAGGTGCCGCTCTCGGCGATCGCCACGGTGGATATCCGCAATGCCCCGTTGCAGATCAGCCATCTCGGTCAGTTTCCGGCGAACACGATCTCGTTCAATCTTGCCAATGGCATATCGCTCGGTGAGGCGGTTCAGGCGGTGGCGCAGACCGAGCGGGAGATCGGCATCCCGGACAGCATCATCACGGTTTACGAAGGAACCGCGCTGGCGTTCCAGAGCGCGCTCAAGAACGAGTTGTACCTGATTCTGGCGGCGATTATCACCGTCTACATCGTGCTCGGCGTGCTTTACGAGAGTTTCGTCCATCCGATCACGATTCTGTCGACGCTGCCGTCGGCGGGCATCGGCGCGCTTTTGGGGTTGATGATCGCGGGCGACGACCTCGATATCGTCGCGATTATCGGCATCGTCCTGCTGATCGGCATCGTCAAGAAGAACGCGATCATGATGATCGATTTCGCGCTCGATGCCGAACGCAACGAAGGCAAGGCGCCGCGCGACGCGATTCATCAGGCCTGTCTGCTGCGACTGCGCCCGATCCTGATGACGACCATGGCCGCCATTCTCGGCGCGCTGCCCTTGATGCTCGGGACGGGGATCGGCTCCGAACTGCGCCGTCCCTTGGGCATCGCGATCGTCAGCGGCCTGATCGTGAGCCAGATGCTGACGCTTTTTACCACGCCGGTGATCTATCTCGCCTTCGACCGCCTGGGCCGTCGCCTCGCGCGTTTCGCGCCTGATACCGACGAGCCGCCGAGCGAGAGGCCGGCGGAATGAATTTTTCCGAAATCTTCGTGCGCCGCCCGGTGGCGACGACGCTGCTGACCTTCGGCATCGCGCTGGCGGGCATCGCCGCGTTTTTCCAGCTTCCCGTGTCGCCGTTACCACAGGTCGATTTTCCGACCATATCGGTGCGGGCATCGATGCCCGGCGCGAGCCCCGAAGTCATGGCGGCGACGGTCGCAACTCCGCTCGAGCGTCACCTCGGACAGATCGCTGACGTTACCGAGATCACCTCGTCGAGTTCGGTCGGTTCGGCGCGCGTCACGCTGCAATTCGGTTTGAACCGCGATATCAACGGCGCCGCGCGTGACGTTCAGGCCGCGATCAATGCCGCCCGGGCCGACCTGCCGACGAGCCTGCGGAGCAATCCGACCTATCGCAAGGTCAACCCGTCGGATGCGCCGATCGTCATCCTCGCGCTGAGTTCCAGCACGCTGACCCAAGGTCAGATCTACGACGCCGCGAATTCCGTCGTGCAGCAAAAACTCTCGCAGATCGATGGGGTCGGCGAGGTCGACGTCAGCGGCAGTTCTCTGCCGGCGGTGCGCGTCGAACTCAATCCGCAAGCGATGTTCAAATACGGCATCGGGCTCGAGGATGTTCGTGCGGCGCTCAGCGCGGCGAACGCTCATGCCCCCAAAGGCGCGATCGAGCAGAACGGACAACACTTCCAGATATACACCAACGATCAGGCCAGCAAGGCCTTCGAGTACCGCCCGCTCGTGGTTGCCTATCGCAACGGCGCGGCGGTCCGCTTGTCGGACATCGGGGAGGTTCTCGATTCGGTCGAGAATCTGCGCAATTTCGGCATGGCGGACGGACAGCCGTCGATCCTGGTGATGTTGTTCCGGACCCCGGGCGCCAACATCATCAATACGATCGATGCGATCAAGGCCCAGTTGCCGCTGCTCCAAAGCTCGATCTCGAGCGACATCACGATCACGCTCGCCCAGGATCGATCCAGCACCATCCGCGCCTCGCTCCACGATATCGAGCGGACGCTGATGATATCGGTCATCCTGGTGATCGGGGTGGTCTTCCTGTTTCTGCGCGATCCGCGCACCAGCCTGATCCCACTGGTGGCGGTTCCGGTGTCGCTGATCGGCACGCTGGCCGTGATGTATCTGCTGGGCTTCAGCCTCGACAATTTGTCGCTGATGGCGCTGACCATTTCGACGGGGTTCGTGGTCGACGACGCCATCGTCGTCACCGAAAACATCACAAGGCATATCGAGGCGGGGATGCCGCGGCTTCAGGCGGCCCTGCAGGGCGCCCGCGAAGTCGGCTTCACGGTCCTGTCGATGAGTCTGTCGCTCATCGCGGTGTTCATCCCGATCCTTCTGATGGGCGGCATCATCGGCCGGCTGTTCCGCGAATTCGCGATGACCTTGTCGGTTGCGATCCTCGTGTCGTTGGCAATATCGCTGACCACCACGCCGATGATGTGCGCGCGGGTTCTCCGCCAGGCTTCCGACCGTCCGATGGGCATCGTTGGCCGCGCGAGTGCGCGCTCTTTCACGTTCGTCCAGAACCTCTATCGGGATTCGCTCGGCTGGGCGCTCGGCCACGCGGGTACGATGATGCTGATTCTGGCGGCGACGCTCTGCCTCAACGTCTTTCTGTTCACCATCGTACCGAAGGGCTTTTTCCCGCAGCAGGATACCGGTCGGATCGTCGGCGGCATTCAGGCCGATCAGAGCATCTCCTTTCAGTTGATGAAGCAGAAGTTGATTCAGTTCCTCACCATCGTGCAAAAGGATCCCGCGGTCGAAACGGTCGCGGGGTTCACCGGTGGCGGACAGACCAATGGCGGCGGCGTCTTCCTCGCGCTGAAGCCCTTGAGCCAGCGCGATGCGTCGGCGGATGAAATCATCGCCCGGCTGCGGCGCGAACTCAATTCGGTGCCGGGGGCATCGCTGTTCCTCCAATCGGTACAGGACATCCGCGTCGGCGGACGCCAGAGCAATGCGCAGTTTCAATACACGCTGCAGGGCGACGATCTGGCGACGCTGTATGAGTGGGCGCCGAAGATCGCCACGGCGCTGCAAAGCGTTCCGGACATCGCGGATGTCAATTCGGATCAGCAGCAAAAGGGACTGGAGACCGATCTGGTGATCGACCGCGCATCGGCGGCGCGGCTCGGCATCACGGTGAGTCAGATCGACAACACGCTTTACGATGCGTTCGGCCAGCGGCAGGTCTCGACGATCTTCAATCCGCTCAACCAATACCACGTCATCATGGAAGTCGCGCCGCGCTACTGGCAGGACCCTTCGATCCTCAAGGACATCTATATCAGCACCGCAGGCGCGGTGAAGGGAACGCAATCGACCAACGCCTTGGCCGGAACGACGGTGTCGTCGTCAGCCGCCGGGGCCGCCGGAACGCCGGCCGCCAGTCAGGATGCGGTGCGCAATGCGAGCACCAATTCGCTGACGACCATCGGCAAGGCGGGTGCATCGACGGGCGCGGGGGTGAGCACCAGCGTCGAAACCATGGTCCCGCTCGCCGCGGTCAGCCGTTTCGGACCGGGGAACACGCCGCTCTCGGTCAGCCATCAGGGCACGTTCGTCGCGACGACGATCTCGTTCAATCTGGCGCCCGGGAAATCGTTGAGCGACGCTACGCAGGCCATCGCCGAAACAATGGCGAAGATCGGCGTGCCCGTGAGCATTCGCGGAACCTTCCAAGGCACCGCCAGCGTGTTTCAGGCGTCACTGGCGAGTGAACCGTTCCTGATCCTCACCGCGATCCTGACGGTCTATATCGTGCTGGGCGTTCTCTATGAGAGCTACATCCATCCGCTCACGATCCTGTCGACGCTGCCGTCGGCCGGCGTCGGCGCGGTGCTGGCGCTGCTGGTCGCCAAGATTCAATTCGATATCATCGGCCTGATCGGGGTGTTTCTGCTGATCGGCATCGTCAAGAAAAACGCGATCATGATGATCGATTTCGCGCTCGATGCGCAGCGCACGCGTCATCTCACGCCGCACGACGCGATCTTCGAGGCCTGCCTGTTGCGGTTTCGCCCGATCATGATGACGACGATGGCCGCCATCCTGGGCGCGCTGCCGCTGGCGATCGGCATGGCCGAGGGAAGCGAGCTGCGCCGTCCGCTGGGCATCTCGATCATCGGCGGACTGATCGTCAGCCAGATGCTGACGCTCTACACCACCCCGGTGATCTACATCTATCTCGACCGGTTCCGGCTCTGGGCGGGGGCTCGGCTGCGCTTCATACGGCGGCGCGTCGGCACGCTGGAAGGAAGTACATGACGTCTCTATCGCGCATTTTCGCCGCGCTCGCGGTGACCTCGCTCGGCGCCTGCGCCGTGGGGCCCGACTATCAAAAGCCGTCGGCGCCGGTTTCGCTCGAGTTCAAGGAAGTCGAAGGGTGGAAGCCGGCCCAGCCCGCGGTTGCCGCCAGCGGCGAGGCATGGTGGTCGGTCTATCAGGATCCCGTGCTCGACGGATTGGAGCGTCAGGTCGATGTCTCGAACCAGACCCTCAAGGCCTCGGAAGCCGCGTTTCGCGCCGCCGAGGCGATCGTCGCGCAAGCCGATGCCGGCTATTTCCCGACCGTCAATCTGACCGGCTCGGCGATCCGCAGCGGCAATGGCGGTGGTACGGCGTCGCGCACGTCCACGACGACCACGAACCGGGGCGGCACGGCGCAAAACACCTTTGCGGTCGGTACGTCCGCGAGTTGGATCCCCGATATCTGGGGCGAGGTCCGCCGTCAGGTCGAGTCTAGCGTCGCGACCGCCCAGGCAAGCGCCGCCGATGTCGCGGCCGCGCGGCTGGCAGCGCAATCCGCACTTGCCGCCGACTATTTCGAACTGCGCATGACCGACGACATCAAGCGGTTGCTCGATGCGACGGTCGATGCCTATGGCCGCTCGCTGCAGATCGTGCAGAACCGATACAATGTCGGCACCGCCGCGCGCACCGACCTTGCCTCGGCGCAGGCCCAGCTCGAAAACACCCGCGCGCTGGCGATCGCCACCGGGATTCAGCGCGCGCAATTCGAACACGCTATCTCCGTCCTGACCGGCAAGCCGCCGGGCGATTTCGGGATCACGCCGATGCTGACCAATTACGGCGTTCCGGTCGTGCCGGCGGGCGTGCCCTCGGCGTTGCTCGAACGCAACCCGACCATCGCCGCGGCCGAACGCGCGATGCAGGCGGCCAACGCGAATATCGGCGTGCAGATCGCAGGCTATTTTCCGAACGTCACGTTGGGCGCCGCCTACGGCCAGCAGAGTTCGATGCTGAACAAATTGTTCACCGCCGCGAGCAGCCTGTGGTCCTTCGGCCTGACCAGCGTCAGCCTGCCGATCTTCAATGGCGGATTGACAGCGGCGCAAGTGGCGCAGGCGCGGGCGCAATACGATCAGACGGTTGCCGAATATCGCCAAGCCGTGCTGACCGCGTTCGCCCAGGTCGAGGATCAGCTATCCAATCTGCGCATTCTGCAACAGCAGGGCGATGTGCAGGCCGGCGCGGTTCAGGCCGCGAAACTCGCCGAACAGCTCACGATCAATCAGTATCGGGCCGGAATATCCGACTACACTGCTGTGATCACCGCGCAGGCGACGGCGCTATCGAGCCAACAGGCTGCGCTCAATATTCTGCAAAGCCGTCTGGTAGCCAGCGTCAATTTGATCGTGGCGCTGGGCGGCGGCTGGGATACGCAGCAATTGCCGAACGCTGACCAGGTCAAGAATCCGCCCGACGCGCCACCGCCATCCGGGCCTAATCCGCCGGCGCCCTGATTCGTTCTTTCATGCGTAACGGTGGGCAGCAA
This sequence comes from uncultured Rhodospirillales bacterium, assembly GCA_903828515.1. Lineage (GTDB taxonomy): Bacteria > Pseudomonadota > Alphaproteobacteria > ATCC43930 > CGMCC-115725 > CAIKMD01. The sequence continues at coordinate 1,217,950 of CAIKMD010000007.1, forward strand.
GTGGGTTGCGCACGGGGCGACGCTGAGACTTAATGACGCCAATGTCGCGGCCGATCGCGCCGCCAAGGGAGGATTATGATGGCTCAACGCACGACCCCGCCGTTCCGCGCCGATCATGTCGGCAGCCTGCTGCGCCCGAAGGCGCTCCACGATGCGCGCGAGCAGCGCAAGCGTAACGAGATCAGCGCCGACGATCTGCGGAAGGTCGAGGATCAGGCGATCCGCGACGTCGTCAAATTGCAGGAAGATCTCGGCTTCCAGGTCACGACCGATGGCGAATTCCGCCGTGCCTACTGGCATCTCGATTTCCTCGAGCAGTTCGCCAACGTCACGGTCGTCCCCCCGAGCATCAAGGCGAGCTTTCATACCCATGCCGGCGACATCCAGTTCGCGCCGCCCGGCATCCGCGTCGACGGCAAGCTGTCGCGTCCGCATCCGATCTTCGTCGACCATTTCAAGTTCCTGAAATCGGTGACCAAGGTCACGCCGAAGATCACCATCCCGGCGCCATCCAACATGCATTTCCGCGGCGGTCGCAAGGCGATCGACCAGAAGGCCTATCCTGATCTCGAGGCGTTCTACGACGATCTCGGCCGCGTCTATAGCGAGGAGGTGAGGGAACTCGGCGCAGCCGGCTGCCGCTACCTTCAGATCGATGAGGTGAATTTCGCCTATCTCTGCGACCCCAAGCTGCGCGAGCAGGTGCAGAACATCGGCAGCGATCCGGCCACGCTGCCGCAGACCTATGCGAAGCTGATCAATGCGTCGATCGCCGGCCGGCCCAAGGACATGACCGTCGCGATGCATCTCTGTCGCGGCAATTTCAAAAGCGCGTGGGTCGCCGAAGGCGGGTATGAACCCGTCGCCGACGTGTTGTTCAACCAAGTCGACGTCACCGGCTATTTCCTCGAATACGACGATGTCCGCTCGGGCGACTTTGCGCCGTTGCGTTTTGTCCCGAAAGGCAAGGTGGTGATCCTCGGCCTCGTGACCACGAAACTGCGCGCGCTCGAAACCAAGGACGAGATCAAGCGGCGCATCGAGGAGGCGGCGAAATTCTGTCCGCTGGATCAGCTCGCCCTGAGCCCGCAATGCGGCTTTTCGAGCACCGTCGAAGGCAACGACGTCACCCTCGATAACGAGATTGAGAAGCTCCGTTTGGTCATGGAGGTCTCGAAAGAGGTCTGGGGCTGACTCGAAAAGTGGGCAAAATTGTCCCAATTCATCATGTTTTACAACGAATAAACAGGCATTAGCCCACATTGAATTCCCACCTTGTAAGTGGGCGAATTTAGGGTTGACCGGTGGCCTCTGCTGGCTTCGTATAGGCGGCGCGTAACGACGCGTAGAGAACGCCTAGGGGAGTGAACGGCCGTGGAGAGCGAAGCGCTCTTGCAAGAAATCGCAGGCTATTGCCGCCGTGTCGGCATGGCCGAGTCGACCTTCGGTCGCCTTGCCGTCAATGACGGCAAGCTGGTCAGTCGTCTGCGTTTCGGCGGCCGCGTGCGCGGCAAGACGGTCGAGCGGGTGCGCGAGTTCATGACCCGACGCGACGAAGATCCCGCAGCCCGACGCAACCGGACCCGGCTGATTGCCGATCCCGCGCCGGCTCCGGTTCCGGTATCGCCTCAGGGAGCCACGCCTGTCATGTCGTCGTCCGATGTCGTCGATCCGCAAGCGCCCGCGGACAAGAATTTCCGGTTCTTCGACAACCGGCAGAAATACCTGCTCTTCGTCAACACCTGCAGCGAGAAGTGGGTGGTGGCCGATCGAGTCGCGCTGGAACTGGCCAATATCCATCCGCATCCGCCGGGCCTGCGGATTTTCGATGCCGGCGTCGGCGACGGTACCGTGCTCACCCGGGTCATGCGCTCGATGCACCAGCGCTTTCCGACCGTACCGTTCTATCTGGTCGGCAAGGAGATCAGCCTCGAGGACGTCCGGCTCACGCTCGAAAAGATGCCGGACCGGTTTTTCGAGCACCCCGCCTCGGTGCTGGTTCTCACCAACATGTATTATTCCGAGGCGCCCTGGCTCACCCCCAATTCGGTGACCGCGGCGACCAGTCTGGTCTGGCATGAGCAGAGTCTTTTGGGTAATACCGCTCATGAATTCGAGCAGCAGATCACCGAACTGCAAGGCTTCCTGGCGCAGAACTGGCGCGCCAAGGTCAGCAAGGTCAGCGGCAATCCGATCTACGAAAAGCCGGTCGTGCTGGTACTCTATCGCGAGGACTACAAATTCCTCCTCGACGGGCTGCGCCCCCGCCGCGGCGCCGCGCGCGCCGATTACGATCTGGTCATTGCCTCGCAGCCTTATCGCGCCCGCGCCTCGGTCGAATTCAAGGCCCAGAAGGTCGTGGCGCCGCTCGCCCGCGCGCTGGCGCCGGGCGGCCGGCTCATCGGCATCCATTCGCATGGCCAGGATCCCGGCCTCGAAATCATCCAGAAGGTCTGGCCCGGCGAAAACCCGTTCAGTACAGACCGGCACAAGCTGCTCCGCGCGACCAAGGCCGAACTCGGCAGTGCCGGTCGTCACCTCAATTTCAATGCCTATTCCGATGCACGGTCGCTCTTCCGCTATGCCATGCATACGCTGCCGAGCGAAGTGGCGGAGACCATCGGCACGTCGACGCTGTTCGCGGCGTGGAATGCCGCCATCTACGTTGCCCAGATCGAGGATCAGAGGCTGGGCGATGTAATCAACGGATCGGAATACCTTGATGCCACCAAGGAAGTGTTGCAGAAACACGGTGGATTATGGTTTTGGGATGAATCCTATGTGATCTCGCGCAAGCGGGATTCGGCGTGACCCGAGAAGCAGGAGTTTAACAACGTGGCCAAAGGCGATTTTCTCTTCACCAGCGAATCGGTGTCCGAAGGACATCCCGATAAAGTTTGCGACCAGATTTCGGATGCGGTCGTCGACGCCTATCTTGGGGCGGATCCGACCGCGCGCGTGGCGTGCGAAACGCTGGCGACCACCAATCGCGTCGTCCTTGCCGGCGAAGTGCGCGGTCCCGCCAGCATCACCAAAGACGTGCTGATCGAAGCGGCGCGTCAGCGCATCAAGGCGATCGGCTACGAGCAGGAAGGCTTTCACTGGAAGAACGCCGAGATCGAATGTCTGATCCATCAGCAATCGGCCGACATCGCCCAGGGCGTCGACGCTGCGGGCAATAAGGACGAGGGCGCGGGCGATCAGGGCATCATGTTCGGCTATGCCTGCCGCGAAACTGCCGAGCTCATGCCGGCGCCGATTCAATTCGCCCATCAGATCCTGAAATCGATGGCTGATGCCCGCCACAGCGGCGCGACCCCCGATTTCGGTCCCGACGCCAAGAGCCAGGTGACGCTGCAATATGTCGGCGGCAAGCCGGTGCGCGCGACGTCGGTCGTGGTCTCGACCCAGCATTCCGAAAAGGTCAACCAGGAACAGGTCCGCGAGATCGTTCGCCCCCACGTCCTGAAGGTCCTGCCGAAAGGCTGGATGTGCCCCGAGGACGCGTTCTACGTCAATCCGACCGGCCGTTTCGTCATCGGCGGACCGGACGGCGATTGCGGCCTGACCGGGCGCAAGATCATCGTCGACACCTACGGCGGCGCTTCGCCCCATGGCGGCGGCGCGTTCTCGGGCAAGGACCCGACCAAGGTCGATCGCTCGGCGGCTTATGCCGCGCGCTATGTCGCGAAAAATGTCGTGGCGGCGGGACTGGCCGAACGCTGCACCATTCAGCTATCCTACGCCATCGGCGTGTCGCGTCCGCTCTCGGTTTACATCAATACAGATGGCACCGGGACGGTGGACGAAGACAAGCTGTCGCGCGTGATCCAGGAAATGGTCGATCTGAGCCCGCGCGGCATTCGCACCCACTTAGGCCTTAACAAGCCGATTTATGTGCGCACCGCGGCTTATGGGCATTTCGGCCGGGCGCCCGAGGCTGACGGCGGTTTCTCATGGGAGAAGACCGATCTCGCCCAGGCGCTAAGAGGAGCATTCTAAGATGGCGGCAGCCGCCGACTATAAGGTCAAGGATATCGGTCTCGCGGATTGGGGCCGGAAGGAAATCAACATCGCCGAGACCGAAATGCCCGGTCTGATGGCGATTCGCAAAGAGTACGGCGCGAAGAAGCCCTTGAAGGGCGCCCGGATCGTCGGCTGCCTGCACATGACGATTCAGACCGCGGTGCTGATCGAGACGCTGACCGAGCTCGGCGCCACCGTGCGCTGGTCGTCGTGCAACATCTTCTCGACCCAGGATCACGCGGCGTCGGCGATCGCCGCGCGCGGCGTGCCGGTCTTCGCCTGGAAGGGCGAGACCGAGGAAGAATACGAATGGTGCATCGAGCAGACCTTCAAGGGACCCGGCGGCTGGCTCCCGAACATGATCCTCGATGACGGCGGCGACGCCACCAAGATCATTCACGACAAGTATCCCGAATTGCTGAAGGACATTCGCGGCGTCTCGGAAGAGACGACGACGGGCGTCCATCGCCTCTACGAGATGGCGCGCGCGGGCAAGCTCAAGATTCCCGCGATCAACGTCAACGACAGCGTGACCAAGTCGAAGTTCGACAATCTCTATGGCTGCCGCGAAAGCCTCGTCGACGGCATCAAGCGCGCCACCGATGTGATGATGGCCGGCAAGATCGCCGTCGTGGCGGGCTTCGGCGATGTCGGCAAGGGCTCGGCGGCCAGTCTTCGCAGCCAGGGCGCACGCGTGATGGTCACCGAAGTCGATCCGATCTGCGCGTTGCAGGCGGCGATGGAAGGCTACCAGGTCACGACGATGGACGACGCGGCCAAGGAAGGCGACATCTTCGTCACCGCCACCGGCAACGTCGATATCATTACGCTCGACCACATGCGCCAGATGAAGGACCGGGCGATCGTCTGCAACATCGGTCACTTCGACAGCGAAATTCAGATCGCCTCACTTGAAAACCTCAAGTGGGAAGAGGTCAAGCCGCAGGTCGACGAGGTCGTGTTCCCCGACGGCAAGCGCCTGATCGTTCTCGCCAAAGGCCGTCTGGTCAATCTCGGTTGTGGCACCGGTCATCCGAGCTTCGTGATGAGCGCCTCGTTCTCGAACCAAGTGTTGGCGCAGCTCGAGCTTTGGGCGGCCAACGGCAAGTACGAGAACAAGGTCTATGTCTTGCCGAAGCACCTCGACGAAAAGGTCGCGGCGCTTCATCTCGAGAAGCTCGGTGCCAAGTTGACCAAGCTTTCGCCCGAGCAGGCAAAGTACCTCAACGTCAGCGCGACCGGACCCTACAAGCCCGATCACTACCGGTACTGAGATCAAACCCTCTCCGCCCGTTCATGGGCGGAGAGGGTTCGAGCTTCGCGGGTCGAAGAGGCGGATGAGATGACTGTTCGCTTGCGAGACTTTCAATGACATCGATCAGCGCTCTTGGCGACGCCCTCGGCAGCGGCAAGTTTGTCGTCACTGCTGAGGTAGCCCCTCCGGTCTCCGCCGACCCGGCCGATCTTCTTGCGCGCGCGCTGCCGCTCAAGGGCATCGCCACCGCGGTCAATCTCACGGACGGCGCGGGGGCCAAGGCGCATCTCGCCAGCCTCGTCTCGGCGCATCTGCTGCTGCAGAACGGGATCGAACCGATCCTGCAGATGACCTGCCGCGACCGCAACCGGTTGGCGCTGGAAAGCGACCTGATCGGCGCGGCGGCGTTGGGCATCCGCAACGTCCTGATGCTCACCGGCGACGATCCCAAGGAAGGCGACCAGCCCGAAACCAAGGCGGTCTTCGACGTCAACAGCCAAGGCCTGATGGCAATCGCGCAACGGATGCGCCGCGAGCATCAGCTTCCCACCGGAACCGCGATCAAGGGGACGCTCGACTTCGTGCTCGGCGGCGCCGACATGCCGCTCGATCCGCCGGCGGATTGGGTCCCGAAATCGCTCACCGCCAAGATCGAGGCGGGCGCCGATTTCGTCCAAACCCAGTTTTGCATGGATACCCGCATCGTTCGCGCCTACGCGGCGCGGCTGATGGAACTGGGCGTGGCGCAGCGGGTCAAAATCCTCATCGGCGTTTGCCCCATTCCCTCGGCGCGCTCGGCGCGCTGGATGAAGGAAAAGCTCTTCGGCACGGTCATTTCGGATCAGATTGTCGATCGGCTGGAGAAGGCGCAAAATCCCAAGGCCGAGGGCATCAAGATCTGCGCCGAGCTGATGCAGGAATTTGCGACCATTCCGGGCATCGCCGGCGCCCATGTGATGGCGCCCCAGGCCCCCTCCGTCATTCCGGAGGTGATCGCTACATCGGGTGTCGCGGGGAAACCGCGCGCCCTCTGACTGGAGGAAGCGTGCATGCCCCGCGTCAAGACTTTCACCTTCGAAGAACTCGACCCCGAACAAAAACGCGTCTGGCAGGAAGTGGGTGCGGTGCGCAGCGGTTCGCCCGGCGGCCCGTTCGCGGTCTGGATGCACACGCCGAAGATCGCCGAGCGTGCGCATCATTTCGGCAACGCGGTGCGGCTCGAAGGCAAGCTGGGGCGCAAGCTCCTGGAGCTCGTCGTCCTCACCGTCGCGCGGGATTGGTCGGCGCAGTATGTCTTTGCCGCGCATGTGCCACCCGGCCGCGAGTACGGCCTCAAGGAAGACGTGATCGAGGCGATCCGCACGCGTCGCACGCCGGTCTTTGCCGACGACGAGGAAAAACTGGTCTACGACACGACGCGCGAGATTCTCGAGAGCAAGCGCCTCAGCGACGAGAGCTACGCGCATGCCGAAAAGACACTCGGCCTCGACCGGATGATCGAGCTGGTCACCGCGGTCGGCTTTTATATGACCGCGTCGGCGATGGTGAACAGCTTCGACATCGGCCCCCGCCACGAAGGCAAGCGCCTGATCTGATCAGGCGTCGGTCACCGCCGTCAGGTCGATCTCGATCAGGAAATCGGGGTTCGAGAGCCGGGTCACGCCGATCATGGTGCTGGTCGGCGGGTGATCGGCATTCTCCGGGCGCTTGGTGGTTGGATCGCGCATCACCTTCATCAGGGCATCGACGTCGAGGGTGAAGACGCGGCGCACCACGACGTCGTCCCACGTCGCGCCGGCGGCCTTCAGTTGGATCGTCAGCCCTTCGATGATGTGCTCGTATTGCTTCTTGTAGTCGCCTTTGGCGACCGGCTGATATTTGTCGTCCGACGGCGTCTGGCCGGCGATGAAGATGAACTTGCACGGCCCCTTGACCGTGACCACGCGCGAATAGCTCGGGTGTTTGAAGAGTTGCGGCGGATTGATGAATTCTTTTTCCATGATGTCCTCCCGGTTAGGGCGCGGTGCTCCACGCCTTGAAGTCTTCGTCCGATACTTTCGGCAGTTGCTTGACGAAAGCGGTGATCGCCCAGATTTCCTTGTCGTCGACGCCGACGCGGGCGAAGCTCGGCATGCCGGTCATGTTGATGCCGTTCTTCACCACCCAGAAGATTTCGCGCGGCGCGAGAGCATCGGCGAGGTCTTTGAGATCGGGCGGGTCGGGGCGCAGGCCTTCCGAGAACTTCGCCCAATCCGCGCCCGGGCCGCCGTGACAGCTCACGCAACCGCGTTGGGCGAAAGCCTTGGCGCCGGCCCGAACGGTCGCGGGGTCGGTGAACTCGGGCGGTGCGATGTCGGTCGCATGGCGACCGATCGAGGCGTTGCGCACCTGGGTCAGGGCCCAGGCGACCGGTGCCGGATCGGCGTTGACCGCCGAGATGCTGTAAAAGCCGCCGAAGAAATATCCGGCGGCGGCAATGCCGAGGATGACGGCGAGAAAGCCGATGAAAGCAAAGAGTCGCATAGGGTGGCTCCTGTTTGCGGGTTTGACTTAGCCGGGGCTTGCCGTGCCGGTGACGGGGTGACCAAGACCCAGGGGCTTGCCGTCGATCAGCACGAAGGCGACGCGCGCGGGTTTGTCCGACCGATTGACCCAGGCGTGGTTGGTACCGCGTTGGATCAGGATGTCACCGGCCTTGAGCTTCACAGTCGATTGATCCATGTCCATTTCGATCTCGCCCGCCAAGACTAATACATAATCGAGCGTCTCGGTGCGATGCATCGTGCCGGGCGATCCGGCGGGAAAATCGATCACCGTGAAACGCGTGCCGTTGGGCGGCGGAGCGGTGCCCAGGATGCGCGCACCCATGTCCTCGGCGTTCTCGCCGATGGCGATGTCGGTCGGCGTTGCGTCGGTGCACCAGACCAAAGTGGAGACGTTGTTGCCGCTACGCGGCGGCTTCGCGTTGGTGGCGAAATCGTCGCGGATGACCTTGGCGATGCCGTTGGCGTCGTGGCCGGTGATGACGCGGCGGATCGGTGGGTTCTTGGCATCGGTCATGTCGGTCACGCGAATTTGGGGAAGAGTTTAAGCGCATTGCCACGCTCGATCGCGGCGATCTGATCGGGCGTCAGGTTCAATTTCTGTAACTGCTTGGCGAAAATGTCGATTCCCCAGAACGGGTAATCCGAACCGAGAAGAAGCTGCGTGACCGGCGCCATCGCGGTCAGCGCGGCCATGGCGACGGGATTGGTCACGCTGGTCACGTCGTAAAAGAGTTTTGCGAATTCATACATCGCACCTTTGGGCACGCGCGCGGCCGCTGCGCTGGCGAAGGAACGCTCAAGCGATCCGGCGACGCGTCCGGCCAGCATCGGCAAGGTGCCGCCGCCATGGGAGAAAATGAAGCGCAGATCGGCGCAGCGCGAGAGCGTCCCGCTATAGAGCAGGTCGACGATGCAGCGCGTGCTGTCGGTCGGGAACTCGATCGTCGCGACCGAGATGCCGGGGATCAGATGGGTGCAGCAGGTCGGCGATGTCGGATGGAAATAGACCACCGACTTACGCCGGTTGAGTTCGTCGAAGATCGGCGCGAATTTAGGATTGCCCGGCCAGACATCGCCATAGCTCGTCATCAACCCGACGCCGTCGAGCTTCAGCACGTCGAGCGCGTATTCGATCTCGCGCAAGCTCGAATCGACATCGACGAAGGGGAGGGCGGCGAACATGCCGAAGCGACCTTTATGGTCGCGGCACATCTGCGCGCCGTATTCGTTGCACTCACGCGCCAGACGCTTGGCCTGATCGACATCGCCGAACCACACGCCGGGGGTCGAGACCGACATGATCGCGGTGGCGGTGCCGGCTTCGTCCATCGCCTCGACCGCGCCGGTCGGCGACCAGGCGAGCAACTGCTCGGCCGGGATCGCCTGCGCGTCGGCGAGGATGCGTTCCCGCTCCTCGGCGAGCCATTTCGGCGGCAGGATGTGATGGTGGGTGTCGATGCGGTGCGGTGCGGGCATTGAGGTTCCTCTTTGGTTCAGGCGCCGCGCGCGATGAAATCGGCGGCATGCTCGGCGATCATGATGGTGGGGGCGTTGGTGTTGCCGCTGGTGATCGTCGGCATGATCGAGGCATCCGCGACACGCAGGCCATCGATGCCGCGCACGCGTAATTTAGTGTCGACCACGGCGTCGGCGTCCGATCCCATGCGGCAGGTGCCGACCGGGTGGAACACCGTCTTGGCGTACTGACGCACGAATTCGGCCAGTGGTTCGTCCTCGTCGGGCACGTCGTCGCCGGGCAGGAATTCGCGCTCGACGACGCGGGCGAGCGACGGCGCCTTCAACATGCGCCGCGCCAGCCTGGTGCCGCGCACAAGAGTATCGACGTCGTCCTGATGCGACAGGTAATTGCCTTTGAAGCGCGGCCCGTCATTCGGGTCGGTGCTTTTGAGGCGGATTTCGCCGCGCGATTTCGGCCGCATTAGGCTGGGTTGAACCGACAGCCCGTGAACCGGGGGCATCGGCGAATTCAACTCGCCGCGTAGTATCGGCAGAAAGGTGAATTGCGTGTCGCAGCGTCCGTCGCCGTCGAGATCGAAAAATCCGCCAGCCTCGACGACGTTGGAGGTCACGAGGCCGGTGCGGAAGAAATACCATTCAAGAAAATTCTTCAGACCCTTGAAGCCTTTTTCCTCGCCGAGGACGCTGATCTTCTCGCGGCATTGGCCGTGAACCGGCACCGAGAGATGGTCCTGGAAATTGCCCCCGACCGCGGGCCGGTCGAGCGCCACCGCGATGCCGTGTTCTTTCAAATGCTCGGCGGGGCCGATGCCCGACCGCATCAGCACGGTTGGCGAGGCCAATGCGCCGGCGGTCAGGATCACCTCGCGCGTCGCCGTCGCTTCGACCGGTGCGCCGTTCTCGCGAAAGGCGACGCCGGTCGCGCGGCGGTTGTTGATGATAATGCGGTCGACGCTGGCGCCCGTTCGCACGGTGAGATTGGGGCGTTTTTCGGCCTCGCGCAGATAGCAGCGCGCGGTGCTGGCGCGCTCGCCGTTTTCCTGCGTCACCTGGTGGAAGCCGACGCCTTCCTGGCTCTCGCCGTTGAAATCGTAGTTGTAGGGGATCGGCCGGTTCTGGGTCTCGCCGATCTCCTGCGCCGCGCGGATGAAGGCCTCGCTGAGCGGATGATGATGGCGCAGGTCGCAGACCTTCAACGGCCCGTCAGCGCCGTGGTAGCGCCCCGACAGCGTCGAATTGCCTTCCGATTTGCGGAAATACGGCAGCACATCCTCATAGCCCCAGCCGGCGCAGCCCATCGCCAGCCAATCGTCGTAGTCTTCCTTCTGGCCGCGAATATAGACCATGCCGTTGATTGAGCTGCCGCCGCCCAGCGTGCGGCCTTGCGGCACGAAGAGTTGGCGGTCATGCGCGGCGGGTTCGGGCTCGGTGGTGTATTTGAAGCTCCGCTCGGTCGGGATGACCTTGAAATTGCCCGCCGGCATGCGGATGAAGATGCTGTTGTCGCGCGGACCCGCTTCGAGCAACAGCACGCGGCATTTCGGGTCGGCGGTGAGGCGGTTGGCGAGCACGCAGCCGGCTGAGCCGGCGCCGACGATGATGTAATCGTAAGCGTCGCCGGTCATGGCCCGCTCATGGAATCATGGTCGCCATCACCGACGCGATATCGTCCATGCTCGTGCGCGCGACATCGACCAAGTTCTGCATTCGCATGAAACCATGGGTCACACCCTGGTAGCGCCGGATCGAGACTTTGACGCCGGCGGCGGCGAGGCGCTTTCCATAGATTTCAGCCTCGTCGCGCAGCACGTCGTATTCGGCGGTCATGATGAGCGCGGGCGGCAGACCGGCGAGGCTCAAGGCGCGCAGCGGCGAAACCAGGGGGTTGCCGCGCTTGGTCTTATCGCCTTCGAGATAGTGGTCGTAGAACCAGTTCATGTCGGCTTCGGTCAGGACGAGGCCTTTGCCGAATTGACGATAGGAGTCGGTCTCCATGTCGCAATCGCAGACCGGATACATCAAAATCTGCAGCGCGATCCGGGGGCCGCCGCGATCGCGTGCCAGCATCGCGCAGACCGTGGCGAGATTGCCGCCGGCGCTATCGCCCGCGACGACCAGCGGAACCTTCAAGCGTTCGGCTTCCTTGGCGCACCACAAAAGTGCGTCGAAACTGTCGTCGACCGGTGCGGGGAAGGGATGCTCGGGCGCCATGCGGTAGTCGACCAGCACGACCGCCGCGCCAGTCTTATCCACCATGAAACGGGCGATGAGTTCTGTCTCGTCGATCCCGCCGATGACCCAGCCACCGCCGTGATAGAACACGATCAGCGCCTTGGGGGCGGTCTTGGGCATCAGGGTGCGACCGCGGATCGAACCCGCACGGGTCGGGATGTCGTGGTCCGTGATCGCGCCCACGTCCGGCCCCTTGCCGAACTGCGCGGTGCGCTTCGCCATGAAGTCGCGCGCCTCTTGCGGGGTGGTCTGGGCAATACCCTTCCATCCCGAGAGGAGCATCCCGTCGAGCATTTTCTGGACGACTGGATGAAGCGGCATGGTGGCCCTTTTAGCTCGCCAGGAATTTCTCGACCAGAGCCGCGACTTCCTCGGTCTTCTCATAGGGCAGCATGTGGCCGGTGCCCTTGATCGTCAGGGTCTTCGCATGCGGCAGGCCCTTGGCGAAATCCTCGGCATAGCGCGCCGGGATGAACGAATCCTCGGCGCCGAAGAGCGTCAGCACCGAGGCCGCGATCCGCGGCAGGCGTTTCTTGAGGCCTTTGTCCGGAATCGGCCAGGTGAATTTGGTGACCGCGGTCAGGCCCTGCGCGATGGCGATGATCCGCTCGGCCTCGTTCGGCGGCCCTTCGGCGTTGGAGCGGCGGGCGGCCAACGCATCGCGCGCCTCCTTGTCGTGCCATAGCATCGACTCGATCTGAAGATAAGGCTCGGCGAAAATGTCGGTCACCGGATAGGCGTCGTTCCACAGGCCGACCGGATTGAGCAGCGCGAGTTTCTTCGCGCGGCGCGGGAAATGCGCGGCGATCTCGGCGGCAATCATCGCGCCGAAGGAATGGCCGACGATGGCGGTTCCTTCGAGGCCGAGATGATCGAGCAGGTCGTCGTAATCGAGCGCCAGTTCGTGGATGTTGCCGATCTCGTCGAGTTCGGCGAGATCGCTGAACCCCGGCGCCAAGGGCGCGATCACGCGATGGTTGCGCTCGAGCGCGGCTAGGAAGGGATCGGATGCGGCAATCCCGCCCAATCCATGCAGCCATAACAAGGTCGGTCCTGTGCCGCCGCTATAGACGCGCCAGGCACGGCCGTTCTTCAGCTTGATATTCTCACCGGTAAGCATGCGAGCCTCAGACGATCGTGGCGAGCGGCGCGGGTTCGGCGATCGAATCGAGCGTGTCTTTCGGCCACCACTTGTCTTCGTACTCGCTGAATTTGTGCCGCAGCTTCGGAATGACTTCCTTGGCGAAGCGCGTCGTGTTGTAGAGCGTCGTCTCTTTCGACATGTTGCCGTATTGGCATAGCACCATCAGATGCCCGACATGCATCTTGTCGGTGAGATGGTCGAGTTGCTGCACGATGCTCTCGGGGCTGCCGGCGACGACATAGCCGCGATCGATCATTTCCTTCCAGGTCAGGTTCTCGACGTCCTGCCGGCGGGTCGAGCGCGCGACCATGCTTTCGATGCCCGCGCGCATGGTCGGGATCGAGGTATAGCCGGGCGGGTTGCCGAAACCGGGATAGACGTGCAGGCACCGCGAATAGAAATAGGTCGCGGCCTCCGAATAGAGCCGCTCCGCCTCGGCGTCGTTCTCGGCACAGGCGATGAATTGCAAGAAGCCGCAGCGATAGGGATTGCGCTCCTTGCCCGCCTTGTCGACCGTCGCCCAGAACCCGTCATTGACCTTTTGGCCGGCGATGTAACCGAAATAGGAAAGGTTGGCGTAGAGGAACTCGTTGTCGACGCACCAGTCCCAGGTCTCCACGCTGCCGCCGCCGGGGATCCACACGGGTGGGTGCGGCTTTTGAATCGGGCGTGGCCAGACATTGACGTAGCGAAGCTGGGTATGTTTGCCGTTGAAGGCGAAAGGCTCGGGCTCTTCCCACGCGCGCAGGATAAGCTTCACGCCCTCGTAGTATTTTTCGCGCAACGTCGCCGGCGATTTGCCATAAGCAAAAACCGTGTCCATCGGGGTTCCCACCGGGAATCCCGCGACGAGTCTTCCGCCCGACATGCAATCGAGCATCGCCATTTCCTCGGCGACGCGGGTCGGCGGATCGTAAAGCGCGACCGAATTTCCCATCACGACGAGCTTGGCGTTTTTGGTCCGTCGCGCGAGCGCCGCCGCGATCAGGTTCGGCGAGGGCATCAGCCCATAGGCGTTCTGATGATGCTCGTTCACGCAGATGCCGTCGAACCCGACGCTGTCGGCATATTCGAGTTCGTCGAGATAGTCGTTATAGGCGCGGTGCCCGACCTTGGGGTCGAACAGGCTCGACGGAACGTCCACCCAGACCGACCGGTGGTCGTCCTTGAAGGTCTCCGGCAGCTCCGGATAGGGCATGAGGTGGAACCAATGGAATTTCATGTGTTTTCTTCCTCCCTCGGCACGAATTATTCCGGCATCATGGCATCAATAAGCGACCGGCTAAAGGGCTTCGTTGCCGTGCGCGGCCGGGCTATGCTCGCGTCAACAGGAGGATGCCATGGCGATCACCGAAGGCGGACAGCAGGACAAGGCGCGCGTGGGGATTCCGGCATCCGCGCGCGAAGCGATGGAAAAGCTCAATGCCGATGCCGGCCAGTTCAACATCTGGCTGCGCACTCAGGCCAATGCGCCGGCACAGCTTCCGTGGTTCCGCGATACCGAAATCGGCGCGGCGGGGCAGGTCGCGGGCGGCCGGGTCGGCACCGCGCAGTTGAAGGCCTCGGCGCATCGCTGGCGCTGGAAGGAAATCTCGCCCTATCTCCTGCGCATCGCCGAGATCGCGCGCGACGCCGATGTGCCGCCGATCGAATTCGCCGACCGCCAGCAATTCCTGCTCACCAACCCCGGCCTCGGCGGTCGGCTGCAGGTCACGACGACGATCCGTTGCGCGATTTCGATCTATAATGGCGGCGACGTGGCGCCGGTTCACGTTCACGCGCCGAATGCGAGCCGTACCATCCTGTCGGAGAAGGGTGGCTACACCACCATCGAAGGCGAGCGCTGCATCGCCGAGCGCGGCGATCTCATCCTGACGCCGAACGGCACCTGGCACGATCACGGCAACGAGGATGCGGAGCCGGTCATGTGGGCCGACATTCTCGATTTCCCCCTACTCGAATATCTCGATTGTAACTGGCTCGACGATAAATTTACCGGCGCGATGGAAGGCAACGCGCGCGCGCAAGCGCCGGTTCACGAGGTCGGCTATTCGCATAAGCTCTACGGCAAGGGCGGCATGCTGCCGTCGTTCGTCTCGCATCAGCGCGGTTTCGGCCACGGCACGTCGCCGGTGTTCCAATATCGCGGCAAGGAAATCCGTCAGACCCTCGATGCGCTACGCAGCGAGGCCGGCGATCCCTATGAAGGCATCACCCTGCGCTTCGTCAATCCGGCGACCGGTGCGCCAATTTTCCCGACCCTCGACTATTCGGCGCAGTTGTTGCGCCCCGGCGAAGAGACGCGGTGGAAGCGCGAGACCTCGAACATTTTTTATATCGTACTCGACGGCAGCGGCGTAACCGAAGTCGGCGGCAAGCGTTATGAGTGGGAACGCAACGACGCAGTCGTGGTGCCGAACTTCCTGTGGCGCCGCCACATCAACACCGGCAAGACCGATGCCGTGCTCTATGCCGTGTCGGATTGGCCGCTGTTCGAGAAGATCGGCCAGTATCGCGCGCAGGGCCGCAAGCCCGACGGTAGCGTCGAACAATTGATCGCTTAAGCGGCGCATCGCGGACGTGCTGGCTTTCATCGCTCGGCGGATCGCGGCCTCGCGCGCCTGGCGCTATTGGCTAGGCAAGCTCAGCAATCAGCCGGGCTTTCAGCCGATCTACGATATTCTCGTCGAACGGATGAGTGCGGCGATGCGGGGCCTGCGCGCGGCGGGTTACGTCCCCGATGCCGTTGTCGATGTCGGCGCGCATAGCGGCGAATGGACCAAGCTCGCCCTGCCGTGTTTTCCGAATGCGCGGTTCCTGATGATCGAGGCGCAACCGGAAAAGGAATCCCTGTTGCGACAGGTGCAGGCGAGCGCGCCGGCGCGGATCGATTATGCGATCGCGCTGCTCGGCGCCGAGAGCCGCGCGAGTGCCGAATTCTTCCTCGCCGATCTCGGCTCGTCGCTCTACGTCGAGAACACGGCCGTCGTGGCGCGTCGCGTCGACCTGCCGATGCTGACCCTCGACGAGGTGCTGGCGCGTGAGGGTGTGCTGGGCCGGATTTTCCTGAAGCTCGACGTTCAGGGTGCGGAACTCGACGTGCTGGCCGGCGCGGTGGCCACGCTGGCGCGCACCGATGCGATCCTGCTCGAAGCCTCGGTGGTCGAATACAACAAGGGTGCGCCGCGCGTCGCCGAGGTGATCGGCCGCCTGAAAGCGCTCGATTTTCTGCTGTATGATGTCTGCGATTTGCGGCGGATCGGGCCGGTTCTGGCGCAGACCGATCTGCTCTTCGTGCGGGCGGGATCAGCGCTCGAATCCCACGCGCGCGGGGTGATCGCCCACTACGGAATCTAGGTCTTGAGCGGCCGGTTTTTTGCCGCTATCGGATAGCGACCATAGCGGTCGGAACGGGACGGAAAAGATGGACGGATCGGCGGACGAAGCCACTCTGGCGCTCGAAAAATTCGGGATCGGACAGCCGGTGCTCCGGGTCGAGGATCCGAAGCTTTTGCGCGGCGAGGGCCGCTATACCGACGATTTCAGCTTTCCCGGACAAGCTCATGCCGTGATGGTACGCAGCGGCCATGCGCACGGCACGGTCGTCAAAATCGGCACCGAAGCGGCGCGCGCGATGCCGGGCGTTCTCGCCGTCTACACCGCGGCCGATCTCGCGGCCGGCGGCGTTGTTGCGCTCAAATGCGGCATGACGGTTCAAGGTCGCGACGGCAAGCCGTGGCTCTCGCCGGTGCGGCCCGTCTTAGCGGGCGAGAAGGTTCGCTTCGCGGGCGAGGCGGTCGCTTTCGTTGTCGCCGAAACCGCGGCGCAAGCCAAGGACGCGGCCGAGGTCGTCGAGGTCGAGATCGATCCGTTGCCGGCAGCGCCCTGGGTGGCCGATGCGATCAAAGCAGGCGCGCCGCAGATTCACGACGGCGTGCCGGGCAATATCGCGGTCGACTACCACTGGGGCGATAGCGCCAAGGTTGCCGAGGCTTTCGCCAAGGCGGCGCATGTCACCACGCTGAGCCTCGTCAGCAATCGAGTCGTCATCAATCCGCTTGAGCCGCGCTCGGCGGTTGGACAATTCGATCCGGCCACCGGTCGCTACACGCTTCAGGTCTGCAGCCAGGGTGTGTTCGGCATGAAGGGCGGCACGGCCAACGCGCTCGGCGCGGCGCCCGACAAGATGCGCGTGCTGACCGATAATGTCGGCGGCTCGTTTGGCATGAAGAGCCAGGTCTTTCCGGAAAATGTCTGCGTGCTGTTCGCCGCGAAGGCGTTGGGCCGTCCGGTCAAATGGACCGACGAACGCTCGGAGAGCTTCTTGTCCGATCATCACGGCCGCGATCACGAGATGACCGGCGAATTGGCGCTCGACGCGCAAGGCACGATTCTCGCGCTACGCCTGACCGGTCACGGCAATGCCGGTGCCTATCCGATCGTGCCGCTGCCCTATACCGTCAACGCGGTGAAGAACGTGATCGGCGTCTATCGCACGCCGCTGCTCGAGGTGAACACCAAAGGCGTCTACACCAACTCGACGCCGGTCGGGGCCTATCGCGGCGCCGGACGCCCCGAAGGCAATTATTATATGGAGCGGCTGCTCGATACCGCCGCCGCCGAGATGAAGCTCGATAAGCTCGAACTGCGCCGGCGCAATCACATCGCGTCGTCGGCGATGCCTTACAAGGCGCCGTCCGACATGCTCTATGACAGCGGCGAATTCACCGCGGTCATGGACGAGGCGATCGAGACCTCGGACTATAAAGGCTTCGAGAAGCGTAAGCAGGACAGCAAGGGGCGCGGCAAAGTTCGCGGCCTTGGCCTCGGTTCCTATCTCGAAGTGACCGCGCCGCAAGGCAAGGAGATGGGCGGCATCCGCTTCGACGCCGACGGTGGTGTCACGATCGTCACCGGCACGCTCGACTACGGCCAGGGCCATCACGCGCCTTTCGCCCAGGTCCTCGTGTCGCAACTCGGCATTCCGTTCGACCGTATTCGCCTGTTGCAGGGCGACAGCGACGAGTTGCTGTTCGGCGGCGGCACCGGCGGTTCGCGCTCGATCATGTCGAGCGGGGCGGCGCTGGTGAAGGCGAGCGAGCAGGTGATCGAGCAGGGCAAGCAGTTGGCCGGTGTGGTCCTCGAAGCCGCGCCTGCCGATATCGAGTTCGGCAAGGGACGCTTCACGATCGCCGGTACCGACCGCTCGATCGGTCTGATGGAACTCGCCGACCGGCTGCGCAAGGGTCTGAAACTGCCGACGGACATGAAGCCGACGCTCGACGTCAATCTGGTGGCCGACTCGCCGCCCTCGGCCTTTCCGAATGGTTGTCATGTTGCCGAAGTCGAACTCGATCCCGATACCGGCGTGATCGAGGTGGTGAAATACTCGATGGTTAACGATTTCGGCATCATCGTGAACCCGCTGACGGTCGAAGGTCAGTCCCATGGCGGCGTCATGCAGGGTATCGGCCAGGCGCTGATGGAGCGCACCTATTACGATACGGACGGGCAGTTGCTCTCCGGTTCGTTCATGGATTACGCGATGCCGCGCGCCGACAACGCGCCCAATTTCCGCATCACCAATCACCCCGTTCCGGCCACCACCAATCCTTTGGGCGTTAAGGGCTGTGGCGAGGCCGGTTGCGCCGGTTCACTGCCCGCGGTGATGAACGCGGTGCTCGATGCGCTGTCGTCGTTCGGCATCCGGCATATCGACATGCCGGCAACGCCCGAGCGCGTCTGGCGCGCCATTCAGGACGCGCGCGCGCCGGCCTGATCCGCGACGCGCGACGGTTAACGCGCATAAGCCATAACTATCGGATATTACAGCGCATTCAGCACGTTGCTGATCTGCGCCTTCACGCTTTCTTAAAGCCTTGAGGGCCAAATAAACAAATATCGGCAAATTCTACCGGGTCCCCTCAATGAAACTTCTCCGTGGTTTTTTATCGCGACTCGCGCGCCATAACGCGGGTATCAGCACGGTCTAGTTTGCGCTGCTCGCGCCGACCTTCGCTCTGCTGATCTGCGTCAGCATCGATTTCGGCCTGACCATGTTGACGCAATCGACGCTCGACAACGCGGCACGCGACGCTTCGCGGCTGATCATGACCGGACAGATCCAGACGGCGGGCGGTTCCGCCGCGCCGTTCACGGCGAAGCTGTGCGCCGAGATCGGCACGCTGATCCCCTGCGCGAGCATCCAGTACAACGTGCAATCGGCGACCACCTTCGCGGCGCTGAACGGGACGGTCACGCCCAACGCCGGCGGCAACATGAGCAGCCAAGGCTTCTCGCCCGGTGTTTCGGGCTCGGATGTGCTGGTGCAGGTCGGTTACAGCCGCACGACGCTCATCCCCTGGGTCGGACAGTATTACGGCTCCGGCGGCAAGATCCTGGTCGTTTCAACCGTCGCTTTTCAGAATGATCCCTACTGATGTTGAACAAACTCCGCTCCCTCTATCACGACCAAAGCGGCATGGGCATCGTCGAGTTTGCCCTGCTGGTCCCGCTGATGCTGTCGATGCTGCTCGGTGGTTTCGAGGTCACCCAGGTGGTCGGCGCCAATCTTCGCGTCGGCGTGGCTGCGCAAACGATGGCCGAACTGATCTCGCAGCAGACCGCCGTCACGACGACGACGCTGGCGAATTTCTGCAAGGGCGCGCAACTCGTCATGACGCCGTTCTCGTCGACGCCGCTCAAGATCGCGGTTGCGAGCGTCACCAACAACAACAACACCAATTCGGTCGACTGGACCTACACGACTTGCGGTAGCGCCAGCGCGATCACCAATGCCGCCAGTCTCGCTGATCCGATGATCCCGAATGACGGCGACAGCGTGATCGTGGTCAAGGCGTCCTACAGCTACTCGGGTGTGACGTATTTCGCGCTCGCGTCGGCATACAGCCTGACCGAGACGAGCTTCGCGCGCCCGCGCAACATCACGCAAGTCGCCCTTAACTAGCGTGCCGTCCGTACAACCCGAGGTTCATATGCGCCGCTTGTTTTCGTTTGCGAACATTCTCTCCCGGCTCTTCGGCGAATCGAGGGGCAGCATCAGCGTCGTTTTCGGCCTGATGCTGGTCCCGACGACGCTGGCGATCGGCGCCGGTGTCGATTTTTCGCGCGCGCTTCAGCTCAAGAGCCAGATGCAGTCGGCGGTCGACGCGGCTGCCCTGGCCGGTGCGAGCGCCTATAAGGACGCCAACTCCGGGACTTCGGCAACGACGACGGCGACCAACTATATGAAGTCGGCGATCACCAACATGACCACCAATCTCGGCGTGACCTACACGACCGTGCCATCGACGAAGGCGATCAGCGGTTCCACCACCGGCTATATGATGACGGTGACGGCTACTTCCTCTTTGAAGCCGACGCTATTGGGATTGTTCATGAGCGGGATCAACGTCTCGGTCTCGGCCCAGGCCGAGAATCCGATCGTGACCGCGACGGTCAATCTGGCCAATTTCTCCAGCAGCGCCTGCGACACCAACACGATCTATTATTACTATGTTCCGTCCGACGGCAGCACGCCGGCGAACTCGGATCTGGTTCAGCTTTACATCAACACGTCGACGCCCAACGTCAAGAATGTCAGCTTCCAGATTTCGGCGAGCAAGCAGATCGGTTTCGTGCTCAAGAACGTGACCGGTGGCCAATGCGGCTATGGCACCAACGGCTATGGCGGCAAACAGGGCAGCACGCATTACTTCTATTCGCAGTACAACCCGCCCAGCACGATCGCCTATCCCTCGACCACCAAGAACTGTGCGCTACAGGTGCTGAGCGTTCCGTCGAGCGGCAAGCTGCCGACGCCCGCGTCGGGAAGCTGTTACACGGCGGCCTTCGTCGGCGCGGCGCCGAGCTGCTCGCAGCTCTCGGGTCAGAGTTTCGAATATGCCTGGAACGACATGGGCGGCACGTCGGACGACCATGACTACAACGACGCGATTTACAGCTTTTCCTGCTCGGCGACGGACAGCACCAACGCTGTCGTGTTCCTGACCAACTAACCGTCGCTGGGGTCAGGCTTCACATTTCGTTGCCCCGGTCGCATCGGACAGACTGGCGACGATATCGCCCGGAATCGGCGCGCTCTTGATGCGGCCTTTTTCGGTCGGGTGGGGGACGACCCAGACCCGTTTCTCGAAGCCTTCGACCGCCAGCTTGCCGTCCTTCATCATCCGATGCTGGACGGTGAAGCTGCTTTGTCCCCACTCGCTCACGCCCGATTCGCAGACGAGATCGTCGCCCCAACGCGACGGAATGATGAAGCGCGCCCGCGCGTCGATTAGCGGCGTGCCGACCGAGCCATGCTTGTCCCAGAGCGCCCGCATGGTGAGGCCGGTGCGGCCGAACAGGGAGAAGGTGCAAGCATCGAACCACGCGTAATAGCGCGGGTAGAAGACGATCCCGGCGGCGTCGCAATCGCCCCATTCGACGTGCAACGCGCGGCTGTTGATGAGCATCGGTGGAACTCTCCTGCGGCGTGGACGTTGGGCCCTGGTGTTCCCGTGATAGTACAATCGGGGACGAGAACGGGCTATCCTTGGGCTCGAGACGTCACTGGATAAGCCGCGAAGCGGCGCACGGGACCGATGGCCGGAGCCGCCAAGAATATCATCCCCCTGATCGTCGCCTGTTCTCTCTTCATGGAGAGCCTCGATTCGACGATCATCGCGACGGCTCTGCCGACGATCGCGCACTCCCTCGACGAAGACCCTCTGAAGCTCAATCTCGCGATCACCTGTTATTTGTTGAGCCTGTCGATCTTCATTCCGCTCAGCGGCTGGATGGCCGATCGATTCGGCGCGCGCGCCGTGTTTCGCGCGGCGATCGCGGTGTTCTGCATCGGCTCGATCTGCTGCGGTCTTTCCAACACTTTGTCGGAATTCGTCGCGTCACGGATGCTTCAGGGCATGGGCGGCGCGCTGATGTCGCCGGTCGGGCGGTTTGTCATGCTGCGCAGCGTCCCTAAATCGGAATTGATGCGGGCGATGATTATCGTCACGACCCCCGCGATGTTGGGTCCGGTGTTCGGGCCGCCCTTGGGCGGTCTGATCGTTACCTATTTCTCGTGGCGCTGGATCTTCTTCATCAACGTGCCGATCGCCCTCATCGGCATCGTCCTGGTCACGATGTTCGTCGACAATCTGCGCGACGATAATGTCCGGCCGCTCGATCTACCGGGGTTTCTCCTCACCGGCTTCGGGTTGTGCGGCCTCGTCTTCGGCTTCGAGGTCGCGGGGCGCGGCGGTTTGTCGGTCACGACCGTGATCGCGATGATGGTCGCCGGCGCGATCTGCCTCACGCTTTACGTCTGGCACGCGCGCCGCACCGCCTTTCCGGTGATCGATCTCGATCTTCTCAAAATCCCCACTTTCCGCATTGCGGTGACCGGCGGGACGCTCACGCGCATCGGTATCGGCGCGTTGCCGTTTTTGTTGCCGCTCATGCTGCAACTGGGCTTCGGCTACACGCCGATCGAGTCGGGCCTGTTGACCTTCGCCAGCGCGGCCGGCGCGATGCTGATGCGGGTTACCGCGACGCCCATCATCCGTGCTTTCGGGTATCGGCGAACGCTCGTCTTCAATGCTTTTCTCACGTCGGCCCTATTGGGGGTCAACGCGTTCTGGACCCCGACCACGCCGGTCGTGGTGATCTTCGCCGTCCTGCTGTTCGGTGGGTTCTTCCGGTCGCTGCAGTTCAGCGCGGTCAACACACTGGGTTATTCCGACGTGCCGATCGCGATGATGAGTCGCGCGACCCCCTTTGCCAGCATGGCGCAGCAACTCGCGATGAGCATCGGGGTCGGCATCGGCGCGCTGTTCCTGCATCTGACGTTGCTGATGCGCCATGACGCGGTTCTGACGGCGGGCGATTTCATGCCGGCGTTTATCGGGGTCGGTCTTCTCTCGTTGGTCTCGCTGCCGCTGTTTCTGCAACTGGAACCGGATGCCGGGGCTTCGGTGATCGGCGGCCATCGGGCAACAGCCGTCGAAGAAGAAAACGAGTAGGGTGCGTCAGCGCCCGAGTCGCTGACTGGTGGCGGTTGCGAGGAAGATCGCGGAGGTGACCACCAGCAGCGCGGCGCACAAGCCGATGCCGCCGCTGATACCAAGCCAGGGTTGATCGACGCAGAATCCGGCGAAGATCGGCCCGGTGATCGCGCCCAGATCGGTGGTCATACGCATCGAGCCCATCACCGCGCCGACACTGCCCGGCGGCGCCGCGTCGGCCGCATAGGTCGAGACGAGGGCGGTGGTCATCGTGGTTCCCGCACCCATCAGGATCGTGAAAGGCCAGAGCATCCAGCCGACTCCCGCGAAAGCGAGGATCGCGAGCGCCACGAGCACGATGGCGTTGGCGACGACCATGATGGTGAACCGACCGTACCGGCGCACCATCCAGGGCATGAAGCGCAATACGACGAGGCTCGCGATCGAGCTGGCGGTCAGGAGCGCGCCGATCGTGCCGATGCCCATGTCGAACTGGGTATGCGCGATCAGCGGCATCAAGATCCAGGACGACGCGACACGCGAGAAAAAGAGCGCATAGCTCAGCGCGGCGACGCCGGCGATCAGGGCGAGAATGCCCCGCACGCCCGGGCCTTTTTCCGAAGGTGCCGCGGCTTTGGGCCGATCGGCGGGAATGCGCATCACCGCGATGAAACCGATCAGCGCCATCACGCCCTGGCAACCGAAGGGTGCGCCATATCCCCACAACGCCGCGGCAAAACCGCCGAGACCGGGGCCGATCGACAAACCGATCTGGGTCGCGGTCTGATAGGCGGACATGTCGCGCACGCGTGTCGTCGGCGTGCCGCGATCGGTCACGGCCGAAAGCGCCGCGGTGCCGTAACACGCCGAGCCGATGCCTTGCAGCAAAAGGCACGCGATCAGCATCGGCAGGCTCTGGACCAAGAGGGCGACGAAAGACGAGAGCGCGATCGTGAGCAGCCCGAACATCATCACGCGCGTCCGGCCGAGCCGTTCCGAGATCATGCCGGCCGGGACACTGACGATGAGGCGCGACAGGCCAAAGGCCGATATCGTGGCGCCGGCGGTCGCGGCGCTCGCGCCGAGCTCCGTGGCATAAACGGTGAGGACCGACCACACCATGCCGATCCCCGTATAGGTGAAGAACATGCCGAGCAGCAGACCGACGGGCGGACCCGCGGCGTCGCTGCTGGGGCTCCACCATCGCCCGAAAAGGTCGCTCACGAATTTCATGTGGCGCGACGCTAGCACAGGGTGGCGGGCGGTGACACCCGCGCGGCACCGGTTGCCAGCCTTGCGCGCGCGGCATAAGAAAGGTGTAACGAGAAATCGGGGAGGATGACGTGGCGGATTACGACACCATCATCGTCGGCGCGGGCTCCGCCGGCTGCGTGCTGGCCAATCGGCTCGGCGAGGATCGCGCCAAGAGCATTCTGGTGCTCGAAGCGGGCGGCCACGACCGGCATTGGCTGCTCCGGATTCCGATCGGTGTCGCCAAGGTGTGGAACGAGCCGCGATTCAACTGGTCGTATCAGTCCGAGCCCGAACCGCATGTCGATGGGCGCAGCATCTATCATCCGCGCGGCAAGGTGATCGGCGGGTCGTCCTCGATCAACATGATGGCCTATGTGCGCGGCAATCGCGGCGATTACGATCGCTGGCGTCAAAAGGGGCTGACCGGCTGGTCTTATGCCGATGTGCTGCCCTATTTCAAACGCGCGGAAACCTGGGAAGGCGGCGCTGACGCCTATCGCGGCGGCGACGGGCCGTTGAAGGTGCGCAAGGGCCGCAACCAGGATCCGATCTTCGACGCTTGTGTCGCGGCGGCGCCCGAATTGGGCTTGCCGGTGAACGACGATTACAACAGCGGCGATCAGGACGGCTTCACGCGCGGACAATTCACCGCGAGCGGCGGGCGCCGGTTCAGCACGGCACGCGCCTATCTTCATCCCGCGGTGAAGCGCGGCAATGTTTCGGTCGAAGTGAACGCGCAGACCACGCGCATCCTGATGGAGGGCAACCGCGCGGTCGGCATCGAATACCTGCAATACGGCAATCTCCGTCAGGCCTATGCGAAAGAAGTGATTCTTTCCGCGGGTTCGATCAACTCGCCGCAGATCCTGATGTTGTCCGGATTGGGGCCGGCCGATCATTTGCGCAGCGTCGGTATCGAACCGCGCATCGATCTTCCGCAGATCGGCCGCAACCTGCAGGACCATCCGGCGATCCGTCTGGCCTATGAACGTTTGTCGCCGTCACGCCTGCCGGGCGAATTGCGGCTCGACCGGCTGACCATCAGCATGGCGCGCGCGATCTTGTTCGGCACCGGCTTTGCCGCGAACCCGCCGGGCGGGATGTATGCCTTCGTCAGAAGCGCGCCCGAGATCGACATTCCCGACCTGCAATTGTTTTGCAGCAACGCGTCGCTCTTTGCGCGCGAATGGTTTCCCGGCTGGCGCCCGCCGGCCTCGGACGTGGTCACGATGCGCGCCTGCCATCTGCGCCCCGAAAGCCGCGGCCACGTCACGCTCGCTTCGAGCGATCCGGCCGCGAAGGTGCGCATCTTCAATAATTTCCTCTCGACCGACGCCGACCGTCGCGCGATCCGCAGCGCGTTCAATATCCTGCGCGACATCGCCCATACCAAGCCGTTCCAGGCGTTGATCGGCGCGGAACTGACGCCGGGCGTGGCGGTGCAGAGCGATGCCGAGATCGACGCTTATATCCGCCAGACCATGGACACGGTCTATCACCCGGTCGGCACCTGCCGCATGGGCAGCGACCCCGAGGCCTCGGTTAGCCTCGATTTCCGGGTGCGCGGCGTCGAGGGATTGCGCGTGGTCGATGCCTCGGTGATGCCCGACCTCACCGGCGGCAACATCAATGCCGTGGTGATCATGGTCGCCGAAAAAGCATCGGACGTGATTCGAGGGCTGGCGCCGTTACCGGCGGAGGAAGCGGCCTAACGATACTTCGGCGCGATGGCGGCGAAGTTGCTGCGGCCGATCGCTTCTATCTCGGCTGCGTTGAACACGCCGGCGGCTTTCAGCCCGGTCACGTGATCGATCGAGCTGCGATAGGGGAAATCGGTGCCGAAGACGAAATGTGAATCGGGCACGATTTCGCGCGCGCAGGTCAGAGTCGTGTGATTGGCGGTCTGCGCGATGTCGTAGAAGAAACGCTTTGCCTCGGGCAGGAAACCCTCGGGCAGGATTTTCTTGTATTGCGCCATCTCGGCCATGCGGACGAAGCGCTCGATCAGATAGGGCATGGTCCCGCCGGCATGCGACCAGATTACCCGAATGTCGGGAAAGCGGCGCGTCGTGCCCGAGAAAATCATCCGGGTGATCGCGCGCGTCGTGTCGGTGCCGAACTCGATCGTGGCATCCGCCACGCCCGGCATCAGGTTGAGGCAGCAATCGGGCACGGAGGGGTGAACATAGATGATTGCCTTGCGGCGGTTCAGTTCGGCGAAGACCGGATCGAAGGCGGGATCGCCCATCCATTTGTCGTGGTAGCAGGTGTACATGCCGACGCCGTCGGCCTTCAGGACGTCCATCCCGTATTCGATTTCCTTGAGCGTGCCGTCGATGTCGGGCAGCGGGAGGGCGGTGAACATGCCGAAACGGCTGGGATGGTCGGCGACAAGCTTTGCCGCATAGTCGTTGCAGCTGCGCGCGAGATCGCGGCGCTGGGCGTCGCCCGAGATGTGCTTGGCGAGTTGGGTGATCGAGACGATCGAGGTGGCGACGCCGGCCTCGTCCATGTCCGCGATCGATTTGGCGATCGACCAGGTCTTGAGGTGGCTGCCGACGCCGGCGCCGCCCTGTTCCAGATAGGCCGGCGGCGCGATGTGATGATGGACGTCGATCCAGCCTTTACCGGTCGCCTGGGCCATGGGGTCTGCTCCTGTTTTCTTCGGATGGCGACTTTAGCGCCTGGTTGGGAGGAGCGGAATTCCTGGCCCGACGGATTGTCTTCTCATTAGACTGAACCGCGATTGCCCCATGGAGACCACCGATGACCACCGGACCCAGCCGCAAGATCGCCTTCGTGCTCGCCGCGTCCGATCACGGCACGATGATCGTCAACCGCTTCGATTACCGGATGATCGACGAGACGCGCGGCTTCGGGGTCGGACTCGACATCCTCAACACCTCGTCCTTCGATCCAAAGGGCGTCGATCTGACGTTGTCGCTGCTCGCGCTGCGCCGCCAGTATTTCGGCGACGGCGTGCATGTCATCGATTGCGGCGCCAATATCGGCACTTTCACCCTGGAATGGGCGCGCCAGATGACCGGGTGGGGATCGGTCACCGCGATCGAGGCGCAGGAGCGAATCTATTACGCGCTCGCCGGCAACATCGCGATCAACAACTGCTTCAACGCCCGCGCAGTGCTGGCCGCCGCCGGCGACCGGCTCGGGGTCATGAAAATCCCCGTTCTGGATTACGCGCAACCGGCGAGCTTCGGCAGCGTCGAAATCAAAAAGCGCGAGAACCCCGAATTCATCGGACAAGATCTCGATTACGCGAGCGAGCATGCCGTCGAGGTTCCCTGCATCACGCTGGACTCGCTGGGGCTGGCACGGGTCGATCTCGTCAAGATCGATGTAGAAGGGATGGAGTTGGAGGTGCTCGCCGGCGCCGCGGGTCTGATCGAACAGTATCGCCCCATCGTGATCGCCGAGTTCATCAAGGCTGGAAAGGAACAGCTGCGGGCATGGCTGGAGGCGCGTGACTACAGCGTCACCGAATCCGACATCAATTTCGTCGCTATTCATAAATCCGATAAGACGCTGGGACACATCGCGAAAGCGCCCTGAACGGGACCAACCGGCCGTTTGTCGAACGACGGTTAGGTAACATTAGGCAACACTTCGGTGCTGCTTGTTCGGTAATGCACTGAATGATAACCTCCCCGCATTAACCACGTCCGCGCGATCAACGGGGGATGTGGGGGGATTGGCACCGAAATGAGCATTGCTCCGATTCGGAGTAACCCGCCTGCGGCAGCAAGAGCGTCCCTGGCGCTCGTGTCCGAAGACGCGACTTCGGCCTCACCCGATCCGGCTACAGCATCCCCGGCGATTGCGGTTTCGTCGCCGCCCGATCAGCCCGTCGAAGAGAAACGCGCTTATCCCGCGCCCGCCGACATTCCGACGCAACATGGCCCGAAGGGCATCCGGTTCGATTTCAACAATGGCTGCCGCGTCGTCGTGCCCGAAAGCGAACACGCGTGGCACGTCCGGTTGAGCGATCTCGACACCGGCAACATCCTTTTCGATACGACGACCAAAGCCGCGCGCGTCAACAGTTCGAAACTCTACTTCGTTCGCTTTCATATCGAGATCGAGCAGAACGGCGCGAGTATCCTGAGTCACGATTATGTCGCCCGCGATCGCGACGTGCTGATTCAGTTTCCGGTCGGCACGCTGGGCGACACGATGGGCTGGTTTCCCTATGCGGTGAAGTTTCAGGCGCTGCACGGCTGCCGCCTGACCTGCGCCATGGCCGAATGGCTCATCCCGCTGTTCCGGGATACCCATCCCGAGATCGCGTTCGTTACGCATGACGAGGTCGAACCCGAGCGTTACTACGCGACATACAATATCGGCCTCTTCTTCGACGATAAGACCAACGTGCATCAGCCCACCGATTTCCGCCATGTCGGGCTGCACCGCACGGCGGGTTACATTCTGGGCGTGGATCCGACCGAGGTGCCGCCGCGTCTCGCGCTTGCCGAAAGCACCAGGCCGATCGCCGAGCCTTATGTCTGCATTGCCGTGCAAAGCACGACGCAGGCGAAATACTGGAATAACCCGACCGGCTGGCGCGAAATCGTCGATTTCCTGAAGGCGCGGGGCTATCGCGTCGTCTGCATCGATCAAAAGCCGACGCATGGCACCGGTCTCGTGTGGAATCACATTCCGCACGGCGCCGAGGACGAGACCGGCGACCGTCCGCTCGAAGAGCGCGCGCGTTGGATCAAGCACGCCGATTTCTTCATTGGCCTTTCGAGCGGACTGTCATGGCTTGCCTGGGCGGTGGGCACGCCGGTCGTGCTGATCAGCGGCTTCACCTTGCCGACGAACGAGTTCGAGACGCCGTATCGGATCGTCAACTATCACACCTGCAATGGCTGCTGGAACGACCCGGCACATCGTTTCGACCACAAGGACTTCCTGTGGTGTCCACGCCATAAAGACACGCCGCGCCAGTTCGAATGCACGCGACTCATCACCGCTCAGCAGGTGAAGGCGACGCTGCAGAAGGTACCCGGATTCGGTTCTCACGCCCTCGACACGTCCAATGACGGGACCACAGCGCCATGAGCACGGTCAGCAGCGGCGTCACCGATACGGTCACCTCGGGCACGGTCGATAGCGGCAGCACCGTCCTCAGCGGCGGAATCATCGATGTCCTGTCGGGCGGCGAGGCGCTCAGCGCAACCGTCAACAGCGGCGGTCAAATCCTCGTCGAATCCGGCGGTACGACCAGTATCACGTCGCTGGCTGCCGGCAGTATCGAAGTCGTCAGCAGCGGCGGGTTGGCGATTTCCACCGGCGTAACCGGCGAGATCGACGTCTATGGCACGGCGAGCGGGGCAAAGGTTTTCGCGGGCGGCGCCATCGACGTCGACTCCGGCGGTACGGCCACATCGATCACGGCGTCGGGCGGCACGATCAACGTTTCCTCCGGCACGGCCACGGGCATCACCTTGTCGAGCGGTGGTGCGCTCAACCTCACCTCCGGCACCGCGACCAACGTCACGGTGTCGAGTGGCGGCAACCTGAACGTATTCGCCGGCGGTACTACGTCGAGCTTCATCATTTCGTCGGGTGGCACGGAGACTGTTTCCTCCGGGGGGGCGACCGCCAGCTTGACGGTGCTCAGCGGCGGCACGTTGAAAGTATTCGGCGGCGGCACGATCGACAGCAACACGATCACCGCCAGTGCCGGCGCTCAATTCGTCCTCGGTTCGGGCTTCGCCACCAGCAATGCGACCGTCACCAGCGGCATTACCTTCGTCGTGGCGTCGGGCGGCGAACTCGATAGCTCGACGGTCAGCAGCGGCGGCAAACTCATCGTTCAGTCCGGCGGCTCGGCGCTATCGGCCATGCTCACCGGCACCAGTGCCAGCAACGTGAGCGCTCTGGAAGTGGTGTCCGGCGGTACGAGCCTGGATACGGCAGTCGCCAGCGGCGGCAAGCTCATTCTGTCGTCTGGCGTGAATACCAGCGCCACGGTTCTCAGCGGCGGCGCGGTGATCGTTTCCGGCGGCACCGACAGCGCCACGACGATCAGCGCTGGCGGTCTCGAGGTACTTTCCGGCGGCGCGGCCATCAGCACCATTGTCATGGCCAGCAGCAGCGGCGCCGGTTTCCTTGTCTCGGGCGGCACGGCTTCGGGGACGACCGTCCTGAGCGGCGGGGCGGAAACGGTGGTGAGTCACGGGATCACTTCCGGCACCACGGTTTCCAGTGGCGGTTCCGAGAACGTGTCCTCGGGCGGTGTGGCGTCCGGCTCCACGGTTATTTCGGGCGGTCAGTCGTTCGTGTTCGCCAGCGGCACAACCGTTTCCGAAACGCTCAGCGGGAGCGTGTCGCTGAGCGGCACCGAGACGGTCCAGGCCGGCGGAACGGCCAGCGCCACGATCATCGATAGCGGTGGCAAGCTGATTATCAACACGAGCGGCTTCGCCAGCGGCTCCGTGGTGAACGGCGGCGGTGTCGAGGTGGTCAAAACCAGCGGCACCGACAGCAATGGCGCGGCAGTCAGCGGCGGACAAATCCTCGTCTCAGCCGGCGGCACGACGGTGTCAGCCACAATTGGTATTGCCGACTCCGGCGGGCTGAAGAGCACCGAAATTCTTTCGGGCGGCACGTCGTCCAACACCACGGTGTCCGGCGGCGGCCTCGAAATCGTTTCCGCCGGCGTGGCGTCCAATACCGACGTCGTCAGCGGCGGTCAGTTGGTCGTTTCCGCCGGCGGCGTGTCGATCTCGGCCCTGCTCTCGGGCAGCGGCGCCGCGGTCAGCAGCGGCGGCTTGGCCAGTTTGAGCACAGAGGTTCTGTCTGGCGGCACGTCGTCCAACACGACGATTTCGGCCAGCGGCTTCGAGGTCGTGTCTTCGGGCAGCGTCGCGTCCAACACCACTGTCATCGGGGGCCAGTTGTTCGTCGCTTCCAGCGGCACGACCATCTCGGCCGTCATTTCCGGTGTCAGCGGCGGCTTCAGCAACGAGTCTGTGTCGAGCAGCGGCGTCGCATCCAACACCCAGGTCATCAGCGGCGGCCAGCTCAGTGTCTCTTCCGGCGGCACGACGATCGGCACTGTACTCTCTGGTGGCGGCAGCAAGGAATATCTGTCGGGCGGCACCGCCTCGGGCACGACGGTGTCCAGCGGCGGCATGGAAGTCGTTTCCTCCGGCGGCAATACCATCAGCCTGACCGTCGATAGCGGCGGTACGCTGGAGGTATTCAGCGGCGGCAGCCTCGATTCTAACACGGCGTCGATCAATGCCGGGGCGATCCTCATCGCGGGGTCCGGCTATAACGCGAACCAGTTTCTGATCAGCAGCGGCATCACGCTGCAAGTTGCTTCGAGCGGCAGCGCCACCAGCGCGCACGTCTTGAGCGGCGGCGTCATCGACGTCCTGTCGGCTGGCACCGCCACAAACATGACGATCGACGCCGGCGGCACCGAGGTGGTGAGCGCATTCGGCTCGGCTTCCCATATGGGCATCAGCGGCGAACAGGACGTCTACGGCACGGCCGGCCTGCAGACGATTTCTGCCGGGGGCGTGGTCAAGGTCGAATCCTTCGGCTCCGCTGCCAGCATGACGGTGTTGAGCGGCGGCGAACTGGACGTACTCAACGGTGGTCACGCGACGGATATCGTCGTGGCGAGCGGGGGCACGCTTGCCAATAACGGAACATTTACGTTCGACCAGAACGTCAGCACCTTTGCCGGCACGCTCACGGGCAGCGGCTCGCTTCTGGTCCAGGGCGGCGGCACGCTGAGCCTGTCGGGTGCGAATACCTTCACCGGCGGCACGACGATCAGCGGCAGCACCGTATCGATCTCGGCCGATAACAATCTCGGTTCGTCCTCCGCGCCGGTCACGCTGGCGGATGGCGCGGCCATCGCTTTCACGTCGGGCATGGTCTTCGACCACAACATCACGGTGGCCGGCGATCCGACCTTCGACGTGATGAGCGGCCAGACGGTTTCGATCACGACGACGATCGCGGACGGGACCTCCGCCGGCGACGTGGTGCTGAGCGGCGGCGGCACGCTGGTTCTGGACGGCACGAACAGTTATTCCGGCGGCACCGTGATCGACGGCGGGACGCTGGAACTCGGCAATGCCAGCGCGGCGGGCACCGGGTCGGTCTCGTTTGCCTCCGGTGCGGCAGCGACCTTGCGCATCGACGGCACCACGATGCCGACCAATGAGGTCGACGGCTTCGTCAGCGGCGGCAAGGTGATCGATCTCGCCAATCTCAACATCACGTCGGCGACGCTCGGTGGCGGCAATGTTCTTACCCTCGCCGAGAGTGGCGGTGGCTCGGTCACGCTGCAGCTCGATCCGTCGCACGATTACAGCGGTTCGAGTTTCACGGTCCATCCCGACGGCGCCGGCGGTACCGACCTTTCGGTCGTCTGTTATCTGCGCGGCACGCATATTCTTGCCGAAGGCGGCGAGGTTACGGTCGAGGAACTGAAGATCGGCGACCGTGTCATGACGGCGTCGGGTGTGTTGAAGCCAGTGACCTGGATCGGGTTCGGCTGCGTGATGGTCGTGCCGGGACAGCGGATGAACGCGACGCCGATCGTCGTCCGCCGCGGCGCCTTTGCGGAGAACGTGCCGCGTCGCGATCTCTACGTCACCAAGGGCCACTCGTTCTATTTCGATGGCGCGCTGATTCCGGCCGAGTATCTCATCAATGACCGCTCGATCCTGTGGGACGACGCGGCGCGGGTCGTCGACTACTTCCATGTCGAGCTTGAGGATCACGACGTCCTGCTGGCCGAGGGCGCGCCTGCGGAAAGTTACTTCGATGACGGCAATCGCGACCTGTTTCAGAATCATAATCCGGGCTGGACCCGCGAGACAGTCGCACAAGCCCGCTACGCGCCGGTGCAAACGGGTGGCGAGATCGTCGACCGTGTCTGGCACCGTTTCTCCGACCGGGCGGGCCTGCCCGCTGTCGAAACGACGCATGATCCCGACCTGCATCTTGTCGTCGATGGCCAATCCATCCGGCCGACGAAGATCGTCGACCGCATCTACACCTTCGCGATCGACGGCGTTCCTTCGGGAGCGATCTTGAAATCGCGGGTCTGCGTGCCGTCGGCGCTCGGCGCCGCGCGCGATCCGCGCCGGCTTGGCGTCGGCTTGGCAAAGCTCGTGCTGCGCCAGTCCGGTATCGTGACCCAGATCGGACCCGAGGCACCTTTCTTCGAACGCGGGTTCCACAAGGATGAGGGCGGCTTCCGCTGGAGCGATGGCGACGGCGATCTGCCCGCCCAGCTCTTTGCCCACATGACAGGCGCCTTCGAGATCGAGGTCCATATCCTCCATCTCGCCGCGTACCCGATTGCCCCGATGGACATTCCCGCCCGCAACGCGGGTTAGCCCGACGCCCGAAATCTCGGTTCAACCACCGGCCGAGCCGCTTAGGCGGCCGCCTCGTTCTGGCTGATTTGCGCTCTTGGCATGGCTTATCATAAGCCTGCTTACTATATTCGCGCGATGAGCGAATTCGACTTCAACCGGAGCTTCGGTTTCGTCCTGCACGAAACCGCGCGGCATCTCAACAAGCGCTTCGACCAGCGGGCGAAACACCTTGGCCTGACCCGCGCGCAGTGCCAGTTGCTGGCCTATCTCGTCTATCACGAGGGCATCAACCAGACCGGCCTCGCCGATATCCTCGAAATCGAGCCGATCTCCCTGGCCCGGTTGATCGACCGGATGGAGCAGGCGGGCTGGGTCGAGCGCCGTCCCGATCCGACCGACCGCCGCGCCTGGAAGCTCTACATCACCGAGAAGGCGAAGCCGCTGTTTTCCCAGATGATCGAGATCGGACGCGAGACACGCGAGGAGGCCTTGGCCGGCATCGCACCCGAGGAGCGCGACCGGATCATGGAATTGTTGCTGCAGGTCCGGCGCAATCTGTCCGACCGCAGCATTGAAGAGAAAGGTTCTATCGTGGGAGCGGCGGAATGAGTGCGATCAGCGATTTGAACAGACGATCGGGCTTTGCCGGTACCTGGCTTCGCATCCTCTTGATGATCAGCGTCCCGGTCGTGCTGCTTGCGATCGGCGCTTATCTCTATCTTTCGGCTGGGCGCTTTGCCTCGACCGACGATGCCTATGTCAAAGCCGACAAGGTTTCGATCAGCGCCGATGTTGCGGGGCGGGTGATCGCCGTCGAGGTCAAGGACAACCAGCAGGTTCGCAAGGGACAGGTGCTGTTCCGCCTCGACAATGGTTCCTACAAGATCGCTGTCGATCATGCCGATGCGCAGCTTGCCAGTGCGCGCCTGCAAATCGATGGGTTACGCGCGACCTATAAGCAACGCGCCGGCGAGTTGAAGGCGACCGAGGACACACTCGCCTATCTGAAGAACGAGGCCGATCGTCAGGCGCAGTTGCTGGCATCGCACGTCACCTCGCAGCAGAAATATGACGAGGCGCGGCACAATTACGACAATGCGCGCCAGCAGGTTGCCGGGGCGCAGCAGCAATTGAACAACGTTCTCGCCAGCCTGGGCGGCGATCCCGACCTGCCGACTGACCAGAATCCGCTGGTGCGCCAGGCGCAGTCGCAACTCGATCAGGCCAAGCTCAATCTCTCGAACACGATCGTGATGGCGCCTGCCAACGGCTATGTCACGATGGTGAACAAGCTGCCGGTCGGGCAATACATCAATACCGGCGCGCCGGCTTTCGAACTCGTCACGACCGATCACGCGTGGATCGAGGCGAATTTCAAAGAAACCGATCTCACCCGCATGCGTCCCGGTCAAACCGCGACGGTGACCATCGACACCTATCCCGACCGTAATTTCACCGCGCATGTCGAAAGCATCAGCGCGGGCACCGGTTCGGAATTCTCGGTGCTGCCACCGCAAAACGCCTCGGGTAACTGGATCAAGATCGTGCAACGGGTTCCGGTGCGTCTCGAGATCGACAATCCCGATCCCGATCATCCGTTGCGCTCGGGCATGAGCGCGAACGTCGATGTCGATACCCGCACTGTGCCGCCGTGGAATCCGAACGGCGCGCCACCCCAATCGTGAGCAGAGGGGCATGACCACGCCGGGCGCCAGCACGGTTCCCTATCGCGGCATCGTCACCGCGGCGGTGATGCTGGCGACGATCATGCAGACGCTCGACAGCACGATCGCCAACGTCGCGTTGCCGCATATGCAGGGATCGTTCTCGGTCGCGCAGGACGAAGTTACCTGGGTGCTGACCTCTTATATCGTCGCCGCTGCGATCGCGACGCCGCTGACGGGTTGGCTTGCCTCGGTCTACGGCACCAAAAAGCTGTTGTTGCTTTCGATCGCCGGATTCACGGTGGCATCCGTGCTGTGCGGCCTCGCCGGCAGCATCTACCAGATGGTGATCTATCGCTTCCTGCAAGGGGTGTGCGGCGCGGCGCTGGTGCCGCTGGCGCAGACCATTCTTCTGACCATCTATCCGCGCGAGCGCCAGGGCCATGCGATGGCGATCTGGGGCGCCGGCGTGATGCTGGGGCCGATCATCGGCCCGACGCTCGGCGGCTGGCTGACCGACGAATATTCCTGGCGTTGGGTGTTCTACATCAACGTGCCGATCGGCTTTCTGGCTTTTGCCGCGCTTTGGGTGTTCGCGCGCGAGACCGATCACCGGCCGCGCGGCTTCGATATCTTCGGTTTTACGATGCTCAGTCTCGCGGTCGGCGGATTGCAGATGATGCTCGATCGCGGCGAGCACAAGGATTGGTTCGCCTCCAATGAAATCCGCATCGAGTTCGGCATCGCCATCGCCGCGTTCTGGGTGTTCCTTGTCCATTCGGCGACGACGCGCCAGCCTTTCGTCAATCTAAAGCTGTTCGCGGACCGGAATTTCCTGGCCGGCAACATCATGATGTTCCTCGTGAGCGTGGTGATTTTCTCCTCGACCGCGCTTTTGCCGGTTCTGCTGCAAACCGTGATGAATTATCCGGTGGTGACGGCCGGTTGGTTGATGACGCCGCGCGGCGTCGGCACGGTGGCCTCGATGCTGATCGCAGGGCGTCTGACCAACAAGGTCGATGTTCGGCTGCTGATGGCGATCGGATTTATGTGCACGGCGTTTTCGTTCTGGCTGCCGAGCGGTTGGACGATCGCGATGGGATCTGGCCCGGTGATGATCGCGGGCTTTGGCCAGGGTTTCGGGATGGGGCTGATGTTCGTGCCTCTGTCGTTGGCAGCCTTCGGCACGTTGGCGCCGGCCTATCGCAACGAAGCGACGGCGCTGTTCAGCCTGGTGCGCAACGTCGGCGGCAGTATCGGTATTTCTATCGCGGAGAATTTGCTCGCCCATTCGACCCAGGCGTCGCATCAGGCGATCGGTTCGGCGGTGACGCCGTATAACCACGCGTTGCTCGATCCGCTGGTACAGCAATTCTGGAACATTCACACGACGGTGGGATTGGGCGCGCTCGATATCGAGGTCAATCGCCAGGCGGCGATGGCGGCCTATCTCAGTTGTTTCACGACGATGGCTGTGATCAGCCTGTGCATGTTGCCGCTCTTGCTGATGATGAAGCGAATCTATCCGGGGCAGGCGGCCGGCGCGCCGCACGCGATGGATTAGTGGGCGTGCATTGCACGCGGTCGACTAGTTGGCGTGCGGCGCACGCGGGCGACCAGTTGGCGTGCGGCGCACGCCGGAGGCTAATCGGACTCGAGCGCCTCGCGGAAGGCGCGCGGATCGAACTCAGCGGCGCCCTCGGCGCCCTTGCGGGTGACCTTCAATTCCAATCGCGCCGCCGCGACCAAGGCATTCTCGGTCAATGCGCCGCCCGGCGTTTCGTCATCCATGGCGAGCGCGGTCAGGGCTGGGCTCTGGGCCAGAAGGCGATAGAGCGCGGTGATGCGCAGATAGAGGTTGAGCGTCGTCTGGACGTTAGTGCCGAGCTCGTCGGCAAAGAGGGTGAGCACGGCGCGGGTCTCGATCGGCGGTGGCTCCTCGTCCTCGTCGAGGCCGGGATTGTCGGCCGCCAACTGATCGAGATATTCCTGAAACAGGAACGCCGCCGAGCCCAGCAGAAGGGGATCGACGGGCGGGACGGGCGGTTGAGCGGAGGTGCTGGGCGTATCGGGCATGTTCCCCTGTCTTAGCCCAGGGGGATTTTTTTCCCAACCCCCGATGGAACAAAACCGCTGACAGCTCGTTGTCAAAATAGCCTGGGACGCGCGAGCGCGTCATCCGGGCAGGAGCCGTTTTTTTGAAGAGCGCGATCCTGAAGCCGGCCATGCAGAAATCCATCGAGGGCCGCTTCGCCAGCCTCTTCGAACTCTCCGCGCTGGCGATTGCCATCGGCACCGTGACCGGGTTGATGGGCGTGTTGTTCCGCGCGCTGGTTGCCGGAATCCATAATTTCTTTTTCCTCGGCGAATTGTCGCTTTATTACGATCCGAACATCCACACCGTGGCGAGCTGGCTTGGGCCGCTGGTCATCCTGTCGCCGGTGGTCGGCGGCCTCGTCGTCATTTACCTGACGAGACTCCATGCCGTGGAGCATCGCGGCCAAGGCGTCTCCGACGTCATCGACGCGATCTATTATCGCGAGGGGCGGGTGCGCTCGGTGCCGGCCTTCATCAAGTCGCTGGCGGCGGGTATCCAAAGCGGATCGGGTGGTTCGGTTGGGCGCGAGGCGGCGATCGTACAGATTGGCGCCGCGCTCGCCTCGCGGTTGGCCCGGTTCATGAACATCGCGCAGTGGCAGCGCATGACGCTGGTCGCCGCCGGTGCCGCCTCCGGCCTCGCAGCCGCGTTCAACGCGCCGCTCGGCTCGATCGTCTTCGCGGTCGAACTGATGATGCCTGAGATCAGCCCCCGCACGTTGTTGCCGGTCACCATGGCGGCGGGTGCCGGCACCTTCGTCGCGCGGCTTTTTTATGGCTTGCAGCCGACCTTCCTGGTGCAGACCGTCACCGCGTCGCAACTGCGCGTGTCGGGCGTGCTCGACCTGTTGCCTTTCGTCGTCTTCGGCATTCTGCTTGGTTTGACCTCGTGGCTGATGATCCGCGCTCTGGGCTGGACCGAGGCGCTGCTGACCAAGATCACCGCTAATCCCTATCTGCGCCACGCCTTCGCCATGCTGCTGGTCGGGCTGCTGATCTATGCGATGAAATGGGCGGTCGGCGACTACGAGATCGAAGGACCGAGCTACGCCGCGCTACAGGATATTCTTCAGGGCGACGTGACCAGCGTGTGGTTCTTCGCGCTCCTGTTTGTGGCGAAGCTCGTCGCCACCACGTTAACTCTCGCCTCGGGCGGAAGCGGCGGCGTTTTCTCCGCATCCCTTATAATCGGCGCGGCTTTGGGCGGCGTGGTCGGAAACCTCACCCACCTAATATTGCCCCATCTTGACATCAATCTCGCCGACTACGCGATCGTCGGCATGGCCGGCATGCTGGGCGGCACCACCGGTGCGGCGATGACGGCCATCGTCATGGTGTTCGAACTGACCCGAGACTACAACGTCATCGTCCCGCTTATTCTCGCGGTCACGTTGGCGATTGCGGTGCGCCGTGGCGTCCTGCCGCACAGTATTTACACGCTGAAACTCGCGGACAAAGGGCACGAAGTGCCCGATGCGTTGCAGGCGAACACGTATCGAATCCGCCCAGTCGAACGTGCCATGACGACCGATTTCGAGGTTCGTCCGGCCGATGCAATGCTCGACGAGGTGATCGGCGCCTTGGCCGAAACCGGGCGCCCGATCTACGTGGTGATCGCTGACGGCAAGCGGTTCGCCGGCTATATCCGGCTCGACCCGGGTTTCAAGCTGTGGCGGTCGCGCGATGCCGGCCTGCGCCTGGGCGATGTTGCACGCAACGACTATGTACTGGCCCGGCCGCAGGACACGGTCTTTGACGTGATCGGACGTTTGGCGCGGCGCGGCGCGCGCTTGGCTATCGTGATGGGTGGCGTCAACCGCATCCCGCGCGCTGCCGATGTCGTCGGGTTCATCGCACTCGAGACGATGGGCGAGGGGGTGATCGAGAATGCGCGCGCCTACGCGCCGCAGGCGACGCGCAACCCGTTCCCGTTGCTCTATCGCCGGCGCGTCGGGCGCAGTTTCTCGTCGTGGTGGAAGCGCTAGATTCGCTTACGCCGGATCGCCGGTATCCGCGAGCAACCCTGCCGCCTTGATCCCGGCGACGGCACAGGCCTCGTCGTTCTCCGACGTGTCGCCCGAGATACCGACCGCGCCAAGGATGTTCTTTTCGGCATCGCGGATCAATACGCCGCCGGCGTTCGGGATCACCTTGCCTTCGGACGCGACCATCAGCGAGTTGAGGAAGGTGGCGCCGCCGCCCGCTGCGCGGCGCGCGAATTCGCGTCCGCCGAAACCCATGCCGAGGGTGCCCCAAGCTTTGCCCTGCGCGATCTGCGGCCGCAGGATGCTCGATCCATCCTCGCGCTTGAACGCCATCAGATGGCCGCCGGCGTCGAGCACGGCGACGGTGAGCGGCTTGAATTTTGCGGCGCGTCCGTGTTCGAGCGCCTTGTCGACCATGGTGGAAGCCTGGGCGAGGGTCAGTGGGGTCATCGATCAAAATCTCCCGAAAAGGTGAGGTGGCGGCAAGCGCCCGCGGGTGGCAATATCACACACCGCGCCGGGAGGGGATAGGAAAACGCCGATGTCGAAACTACGTTTGTCTTTTTCGTGCTGGGATTACGATCGGATGCGCGCGCTGGCCGATGAAAGCGTGACGCCGCAGGGCATCGAGTTGACCTGCATGCAGCATGTGGTCGAGGAAACCTTCTTCCGCATGGCCCGTCACCGCGAGTTCGATCTCGCCGAAATGTCGCTGAGTTCCTATACCGTCTCGCTGTCGAAACCGGACCGGCCCTTTGTCGCGATCCCGGTCTTTCCGTCGCGTATGTTCCGGCATGGGTTCATTTTCACTTCGGCCAAGAGCGGCATCAAGGAACCCAAAGACCTGATCGGCAAGCGCGTCGGCACCCCGGAATACCAGCTCACCGCGCCGGTCTGGATCCGTGGCATTTTGCAGGATGAATACGGTGTCGACGCTGCGAGCCCGCAATATCTGACCGGTGGCCTCCTCGAGCCCGGCCGGGTCGAAAAGATCACACTCAATCTGCCGGAGAAATTCCGCGTGGGAACCATCTCCACCGACCGGACTCTCTCCGAGATGATCGTGACGGGCGAGATCGACGCGATCCATGCGCCGCATCCGCCATCGACGTTCTACACCGAGCCCAAAGCCGTCAAACGCCTGATCGAGGATTATCACGACGTCGAGCGCGCGTATTACCGCAAGACCAAGATTTTTCCGATCATGCACACAGTGGCGATCCGCCGCGAGGTCTACGAGGCCAATCGCTGGATCGCGCAATCGTTGATGACGGCGTTCGTCGCGGCGCAGCGCAAGGTCTATGAAGATTTCCACCATCTCGAGGCTTATCACACCATGCTGCCGTGGCAGATGGCGTATATGGAAGAAACGCGGCGCGAGATGGGCGACGATTGGTGGGCTTACGGGCTCGAGCCCAATCGCCACGTTCTCGACACGTTTTTGCGTTATCACCACGAGCAGGGGCTGTCGCCGAAACGGTTGAAGCCTGAGGATTTGTTTGCACCCGAAGCATTGGAAAGTTTCAAGATCTAAAAAAAATTACGGGAGTTTCGCGATGACGAAGATGCTGTGGCAAGGCGTCGCGTTGGCGGCGTTGGTGGTCTTCGGCGGTGTTGGATCGGTCTCTGCCGCCGACACGGTCTTCCAGGGCAAGGAAGCGTTCGGCGATTACACCCGTGACGCGCCGGGCGTGCGGCACAAGATCACGGCCGCCGACATTCCGGCACCCTTTGCTACCGAAGCCGCGCGCAACTTCTCGAAGATCGCGCCGCAGCCGCAGGACGGGAAGTTGAAGGTGCCGGCCGGATTTTCGGTCACGGCTTTTGCGAATGGCTTCAACGTGCCGCGCCAGATGAAGATCGCGCCCAACGGCGATATTTTCATGTCCGAAAGCGGCACCGGAAAAATCCATGTCCTGCGTGGCGCCGACAAAGCCGCGAGCGACGACATTTTCGCGACCGTCGCCGAGAAACCTTACGGCATCGCGTTCTTCCCGCCGGGACCGAAGCCACAATGGGTTTACATCGCTTCGATGAACCAGGTGGTGCGCTTTCCCTATCAGGTCGGGGACATCAAGGCGCGCGGCCCCGCCGAGACGATCGTGCCGAACTTGCCGGGGCCGGTGCATTGGACGCGCGACATCGTGCCGACGCTCGACGGCAAGCATTTTCTCCTTGCCATCGGTTCCAGCTCCAACATACAGGACAATGGACCCGACGCCGAGAAATTCCGTGCCAACATCCTTCAGTTCAATCCCGACGGCAGCGGCCGGAGCATTTATGCAGCGGGTACGCGTAATCCGGTGACTATCGCTTTCGATCCGGTCACCAAGAATCTTTGGGCTTCGGTCAACGAGCGTGATCTTCTCGGCAACAATCTGCCGCCGGATTATGTGACGCATATCCAGCCGGGGAAATTCTATGGCTGGCCCTATTTCTATACCGGCAACCACGCCGATCCTCGGGTCAAAGGCACGCCGCCGGTACCGGGCAATCAGGTCGTGGTCGGCGACGT
Organism: uncultured Rhodospirillales bacterium; assembly: GCA_903828515.1. Taxonomy (GTDB): domain Bacteria; phylum Pseudomonadota; class Alphaproteobacteria; order ATCC43930; family CGMCC-115725; genus CAIKMD01. Next base: position 1,259,522 of record CAIKMD010000007.1, read on the forward strand.
GCTGATTCAGCCGCATTCGGCGCCGCTCGGCATGGCCTTCTATACCGGCCGCCAGTTCCCCGCAGAGTATCGCAACGATCTGTTTGTGGCGCTTCATGGTTCGTGGAACCGCGATCTGCGCACCGGGTATAAGCTCATCCGGATCAAGCTCAAGGACGGCCATGCCACCGGCGACTACGAGGATTTCATGACCGGGTTCGTGACCGGCGATGCACAGGTCTGGGGTCGGCCGGTCGGTGTCGTGGTGGCGCCCGACGGATCGCTGCTGATGAGCGATGACGGCTCGGGCACGGTATGGCGCATCGCCTATACCGGCGGCGCCACGCATTGAGCACCCAGGTTCCGCTCGCCGCGACGGTGTTACTGCTGCGCGACAGCGCCGCGGGGCTCGAAGTCCTGATGGTCACGCGTCACGCCGAGGTGGTGTTTGCCGGTGGCGCGCTGGTATTCCCGGGCGGCCGGCTCGATCCCGAGGATTCGGCGCCGGAGCTCGTGGGGCAAGTCCGCGCAGTTCCCGGCATCGATGCGGCGCAGATGGCGTTGCGCGTCTGCGCCATTCGAGAGACCTTCGAGGAGGCGGGCTTGCTGCTCGCGCGAGAGCGGGGTAGCGACACGCTGCTCGCCGGCGATCAGCTCGTGGCGCTGGTGAAACGGCTGACGACGCAATTGGGCCGTGCGCCCAGCTTCAATGAACTCGCGACGCAAGGTGCGATCGAACTGGCGACGGATTTGCTGGTGCCTTTCGCGCACTGGATCACACCGGTGCTCCGTCCGAAACGCTACGACACCTATTTCTTCCTGGCACCGGCACCGCCGGATCAGCAGGCGCAGCACGACGGGCATGAGGCGGTTGCGTCGGTGTGGGTTCCGCCGACGCAGGCTGCGGCTGACGGCGCTGCGCATCGGGTCAAAATGATCTTCGCCACGCGGTTCAACCTGCAAAAGCTCGCGCGGAGCAACGACGCGCAAAGCGCCTTTGCTGCTGCGCGCGCCGACACGATCGTAACGGTCTGTCCGGAATATCGTGAATCGCCCAAGGGCACGTTGTGGTGCATTCCGATCGAGGCCGGTTACGGCATTTCGGAGACGCTGGTCGCCGGTGAACCGGTCGCTTAAATCGTCTGATTCTCTTCATCGTGATGGCCGGGCTTGACCCGGCCATCCACGACTTTCTTACGGTGGCAACAAGACGTGGATGCCCGGCACAAGGCCGGGCATGACGGGTGAATTAAGGGATCGGATCAGCGCTTGAAGTTGCGCTCGCCGTAGAACATCGGGCCACCGCGATAGGCGGGAAACCCGTAGCCATAGACCCAGATTACATCGATATCGCTGGCGCGTTCGGCGATACCGTCCTTGAGCAGATTTTTGCCTTCGTCGTACATCGCCCCGAGAATGCGTGCGACGATTTCGTCGGCTGACAACGATGTGCGCGTGGTGCTGCCTCGGGCTTTGTCGACGATGGCTTGCGCCTCGGGGTCGGGGAGCGGCGTGCGATTGCCGGGATCGTAACGGTAATAGCCGGCACCGGTCTTCTGGCCGAAGCGGCCGGCATCGACGATCGCATCGACCAAAGGAAGGTTGCGGCCGCGCTGTTTGCGGGCTCGATAGGAAATGTCGAGCCCCGCCATGTCGGCGGCGACGAAGGGGCCGACCGCGAATCCGAATGCGACCATCGCGCGATCGATGTCGAGAATGGTGATGCCTTCGGACAGCAAGGCCTCGGTTGCGCGCCATCGCGCGGTCAGCAACCGGTTGCCGATGAATCCGTCACAGGCGCCGGCAGCGACCGGAATCTTGCGCAGCTTGCGGCCGACCGCCATGCCGGTGGCGAGTGCTTCCGTGCTGCTCTTGGTCGCGCGAACCACCTCGATCACGCGCATCTGCGTGGCCGGCGCGAAGAAATGCAGCCCGATTACATTTTCGGGCCGATGCGTCGCCGATGCGAGCGTATCGATGTCGAGATAGGAAGTGTTGGTCGCCAGGATCGCCTCGGGTTTCGCCATGCGATCGAGCGCCGCGAAAATCTGTTGCTTCAAAGCCAGATCCTCGGTCACCGCCTCGACGACCAGATCGGCGATCGAGACGGCGTCGATCGCGGTCGTCCCGACGATACGGGTCAGGCGCCGTTCGGCCTCGTCGCCTTTGAGCCCGCGCTTGATCGCACTGTCATAGTGTTTGCGCAACGTTGCGCGCGCCCGCGCTAGCGCGGCGGGATCGGCTTCGACCAGCGTCACGCCATATCCGGCGTCGGCGCAGCAGATTGCGATGGCGCTACCCATCGTGCCGCCACCGATCACCGCGACCTGCTTGACCTCGCGCACCGGCGTATCGGCGGGGAGATAGCTGACCTTCGCGGCGTCGCGTTCGGCGAAGAACTGATAGCGCAGCGCTTTCGATTGCTCGCTTGCCACGGTGGCCGCGAAAATCTCGGCTTCGCGCGCGAGGCCTTCATCGAAGGGCAGGAGCGAGGCCTCGACCGCCGCGACGCAGGAATCATGCGCCTGAAGATGGGGACGGCGCTTGGTCAGGTCGGCGCGGGCCTGCACGAAGAATTCGGGGTCGGGCAGTTCCGGCGGCGGCAGATCGCGCACCCGTTTCAAGGGTGCCTTGTCGCGCACCAGATTATCGGCGAAGGCAACGGCGCCGGCGCGTAATTCACCCTCGATGATTGAATCGATCAGGCCGCGTTCCAATGCGAGGGGGGCGGCAATCGGGTCGCCGCCGACGATCATGTCGAGCGCGAGGGGCAGGCCGACCAGGCGTGGCAGGCGTTGCGTCCCGCCGGCGCCGGGGGTGAGGCCAAGTTTCACCTCCGGCTGTCCCATCCGCGCCTCTCTGGTGGCGACGCGGTAATGACAGCCCATGGCGAGTTCGAGCCCGCCGCCCAGCGCGTGGCCGTGAATGGCGGCGACGATCGGTTTGTTGGCTCGTTCCATGACGGCGATGATCGCGGGGTTGAGCGGTTCGTCGCGCTTGCGGTCGAACTCGCTGATATCGGCGCCGGCGATGAACCCGCGGCCCGCCCCGATCAGGACAACGGCTTGAGTGATCAGATCGCCCAACACCGCCTCGATCGCGGCTTTCAATGCGGTGCGCAGGGCGTGGCTGGTCGCGTTCACCGGCGGGTTGTCGATGGTGAGGATCGCGACCGCGCCCACATGCTCGGTCCGGACTAAAGGCGCTCGGTCGTTCATGAAGGAAGGCTTGAAGCCCGGCCGGGTTTCTGTCAAGCAGAAGGCGGCATTAGACGCCTTTGCCACGTAATTTCGGGCGCAAAAGCCGGGCCACAGGGGGGCCGATGAAGTTCCGTCTCGCGGCCGTTCTTGCCGTGGTGTTCATTGTCATATCGCACGTCGCGCTGGCGCAGACGAAGATCGTCACGCTCGGCGCCTCGCTGCAACTGACCGGCAATAACGCCAATCTCGGTCGCTATTTTCGCGACGGGTATCAGGTCGCCGTCGATCGCATCAACGAGAAGGGTGGGATCGCCATCGGCGGCGTGACCTATCGTCTCGCGCTCAGAGTGCTCGACAATCAATCCGACCTCAATCTCGGCGTCCAGCAATACGTTCAATTGGTGACGCGGGACAAGGTCGACTTCCTGCTGGGGCCCTATAGCAGCAACGACACGCTCAACGATTCGAGCGTCGCCGAGAAGTACCGCATCCCGATGGTGCAGGGCGGTGGCGCTGCCGCTCTGATATTCAGCCGTGGTTACAAATACCTGTTCGGGACGGCGCCGCCGGCCGAGAATTATTTCGGATCGACCGTCGAGATGATGACGAAGCTCGATCCGCGACCCCGGACGATCGCGTTGCTCGCGGCGGACGATGCGTTCGATGTATCGCTGGCCAAAGGGACGCGTGCGCTTGCCGCGCATTACGGGTTCGATATCGTCACCGATCAGCAATACAGCGAGCACAACACGGATTTTTCGGCGACCCTCGCGTTGGTCAAATCGAAAGCGCCCGATGCGATCCTCTGGGGCGGGCACGAGACCGAAGCGCTGAATTTCATCCGCCAGGCGAAGAGCCTCGACGTCAACGCACGCGACATGTTCGCGATCACGGTCGGGGTGCCTTCGGCGGATTTTCGCAAGGCGCTCGGCAAGGATGCGGAATATGCTTTCGGCATGTCGCCGTGGCTGGCCAGTCCGCTGCTCCATGATCAATGGTTCGGCGACGGTGCCCAATTCGCGAGGCTCTTCCAGCAACGCTTTGGTTACGAGGCGGATTACCACGTCGCTTCCGCCGTCTCCGACGTCGAAACTTTCGCCTACGCGCTCGAAGCGGCCGGGACCCTGGACAAGGACGCGGTGCGCGATGCGATCGTCAAAAGCGATTTCGAGTGCGTTTATGCGCATGTGCGTTTCGGCGAGACCGGTCAAATCGACCTGCCGCAGATCGTGATTCAGGTCCAGGACGGCAAGATCGTGCCGATCTACACCGATCACTTCCTCAACAAACCGCGCTATCCCCTCCCGCCCTGGGGCAAGCGAGGATGATCCGATGATCCGCGGAATCTGAGCCATGCTGTTCGCGCAAATCCTCGTCAACGGCGTGATGCTCGGCGGGCTTTACGGGCTGATGGCGCTTGGCATGGCGCTGGTGTGGGGTGTTCTCAATATCGTCAATCTGGCGCATGGCGCCTTCGTCATGCTCGGCGGGTACTGCGTCTATTTCCTGTTTACTGGCCTGCACCTCGACCCATTCGCGGCCTTGCCGATCGCGATGGTCGTCATGTTCGTGGTGGGGTACCTGCTGCAGCGGTATCTTCTGAATCTCATCATCCGGTCGTCGCATCTCAACACGCTACTTATCACGTTCGGTCTCGATGTGGTTCTGACCTATCTGGCGCAATTGGCGTTCAGCGCCGATTTTCGCGCGATCAATCCAACCTATGCCGGCTCGAACGTGACGTTGCTGGGCGTCACCATTCCGTTGGTCCGTTTCGGCGCGTTCCTGACCGCGCTGGTCCTGGCCGCGGCGCTGTGGGTGATGCTCGAACGCACCAGGCTCGGCCACTCGATCCGGGCGACCTCGCAAAATCTGATCGCGGCACGGCTTTACGGCGTCGATCCGGCGCAGCTTTATGCGGTGACCTTCGGTCTGGGCGCGGCGCTGGCGGGCGCGGCCGGTGGTCTGTACGGCATGGTTTCGCAGGTCACGCCCTATATCGGCGCGACGCTGACGGCGAAATCCTTCGTGATCACGATCATGGGCGGGCTCGACAATCCGTTCGGGATCATCCTGGGCGGGCTCTTTATCGGCATCGCCGAAGCCCTGGCGGCGATCTATATCGGCCCGACCTTCACCGATGCGATCAGCTTCGGGCTCCTGGTGCTGATCCTTGTCGCGCGCCCGGCACGCAGCCTGCGTGGTGCTTGAGATGAAGGGGCGCGTCGCACTTCTGGGCCTTTGTGCCGTGTTGCTGGCGCTGCTGCCGCTCACCGGCGACGACGTTCTAATCCAATACGGCATCGACGCGCTTCTCTTCGCGACCTTGGCGCAGGCGTGGAACATCATCGGCGGTTTCGCCGGCTATGCCTCGTTCGGCAATTCATCGTTTTATGGTCTCGGCACCTACGGCACCGCGATTGCGATGGCGCAGCTTCATTTGCCGTTCTGGGTCGGGCTATGTCTGGGGGCTTTCCTCGCGGTGGTTTGCGCCGTTCTCATAGGCCTGCCGATCTTGCGTCTGCGGGGGCATTATTTCGCGATCGCCACCTTGGGTTTGTCTGCCACGCTCTCGGCGATTATTGCCAACCTCGATATTTCGGGGCGCAATATCGGTCTCATCCTGCCGCTCACCCGCAACGACACGATGTTCTACGAGCTGGCGTTGGTCTTGTTGGTGGCGGCGACCGGTACGGTCGCCTGGATCGCACGCTCGCGCTTCGGCATGGGACTGATCGCCATTCGCGAAAACGAGGATGCCGCGCAGGTGATGGGCGTCAACACGACGCTCTATAAGGTGACCGCCCTCGTGCTCTCTGCGTTCTTTACCGCGCTGGCCGGCGGCATCCACGCCTATTGGATCACCTTCATCGATCCGGCGAGCGCCTTCGACCTGACGCTCAATGTCCGCATGGTGATCATGGCGATGTTCGGCGGCCCCGGCACGGTTCTCGGCCCGGTCATCGGCTCGTTCATTCTCACGTTCGTCTATCAGCTTTTGGCCAGCAGCATCTCGACGGCGGCGGCTCTGTTGTTTGGTATCGTGATCGTGCTGGCGGTGATCTTCATGCCGCGTGGCTTGTGGGATTTGGCCGGGGGCTTGCGCCGCTTGGGCCCGCGCTATTTTCTCCAGAACATCCGGGCGCATCGGTTGTGAGCGCCGATACGATCCTCGAGGCCCAGGGCCTGACGATGCGGTTTCTCGGTCTTGTCGCGGTGAACCAAGTAAGTTTTGCTTTGGCGCGGGGTGAAATCCTCGGCCTGATCGGTCCCAACGGCGCCGGCAAGACCACGCTCATCAGCCTGATCAGCGGGACCTTGCTGCCGGTCGCGGGCGAGTTGCTGTTCGAAGGCCGATCGATCAACGGTCTCCCGCCACACGCGCGCGCCCATCTCGGCATCGGCCGCACGTTTCAGGTGATGAAGCCGTTTCCGCGCCTCTCGGTTCTTGAGAATGTCACCGTCGGCGCGTTGTTCGGCTTCGGCGGTGGCGAGCACAACCGTTCCAAGGCACGCGAACAGGCGCGGGCGCTGCTGGATTTTACCGGATTGCAGCACCGTGTGGATCAGCACGCCGATGAATTGGGCGGGCCCGACCGCAAGCGGCTCGAGCTTGCCAAGGCGTTGGCGATGAAGCCGAAGCTGCTTTTGCTCGACGAGGTGATGGCGGGCCTGACCCACGCCGAAATCGACGAAGTGGTCGAGATCATCAAGAAGATCCGCGACAGCGGAATCACCATCCTGGTGATCGAGCACGTCATGCGCGCGATCCGCAGTCTTTCCGATCGCATCGTCGTGCTTCATCACGGTGAGATGATCGCCGAAGGCATGCCCGATGCGGTGCTGGCCGATCCGCGCGTGATCGAAGCCTATCTGGGCAAGCGCCGCGCATGAGCAATCCGCTCCTGACCATATCGGGTCTGCGCGCGGGCTATGGCGCGGCGCCGGTCCTGTTCGGCCTCGATCTGAAAATCAACGAAGGCGAGATCGTGGCGTTGGTCGGATCGAACGGCGCGGGCAAGACCACGCTCCTGCGCGCGATCTCGCGCATGATCGCCGCCGAGGGCTCGATCAATTTCGCGGGCAAGGAGTTGATGCCGCTGACGCCCGAACAGGTCTTCGCCACCGGTCTGGTTCAGGTGCCGGAGGGACGGCAGTTGTTCGCGCGCATGACGGTCGAGGAAAACCTGCGCATGGGCGCGCTGCTGCGGCGCGATCCCGAGGGCGTGGTGCGAAGTTTTGCCCGCATGTACGAGCTGTTTCCGATCCTCGCCGAACGGCGCCGCCAGATGGCGGGCTCGCTCTCGGGCGGCGAACAGCAAATGTGCGCGCTCGCTCGCGGCCTGATGGCCGAACCGAAATTGCTCATGGTCGACGAGATGAGCCTCGGATTGGCGCCGGTGGTCGTCGATCAATTGCTGGTCGTCTTGAGCGACATCCGCAAGGCGGGGGTGACCATCCTGCTGGTCGAGCAGGATGTGTTTGCCGCCTTCAGCGTCGCCGATCGCGGCTACGTTATCGAGACCGGACATATCGTCCGTGAGGGCACGGTCGCCGAGCTTGAACGCGACTCGGACCTACGCAAAGCCTATCTCGGCGTGGCTTGATAAATAATTGAATACACACGATAATTACCACCTATGGGTTTGTCGAAAATCTTCATAAGATAGGGTCCATGGGTGTGAAAAGACGCGTCACGATTCTCGGTTCCACCGGCTCGGTCGGTTGCAACACGGTCGAACTGCTGGCTGCCGATCCCGTGACCTATGCGGTCGAGGCGTTGGTCGCGCACAGCAACGTCGAGCGTCTGGCCGAGCAGGCGAAAAGCCTTAAAGCGAAATTTGCAGTGGTTGCCGACCCGACGCATTATCAAGCGCTCAAGGCATTGCTCGCCGGTACCGGGATCGAGGCGGCGGCGGGCGCCGAAGCGGTGGTCGAGGCGGCGCGCCGTCCGGCCGATTGGGTGATGGCGGCGATCGTCGGCGCTGCAGGCTTGGCACCCACGTTGGCGGCCGTGCGTCGCGGCGCGTTTGTCGCGCTGGCCAATAAGGAAGTGATGGTCTGCGCCGGCGAACTGGTGACGCAGGAAGCCAAGAAACATGGCGCGACGATGCTGCCGGTCGACAGCGAGCACAATGCGATCTTCCAGGTGTTCGATACGCGCCAGACCAAGCAGATCGAGAAGATCGTGCTGACCGCGAGCGGCGGCCCGTTCCGCAATGCTTCGATCGAAGAGATGTCGGCGGCGACGCCGGCGAAAGCAGTGGCTCACCCCAATTGGAAGATGGGCGCGAAAATATCGGTCGATTCCGCGACCATGATGAACAAGGGCCTTGAGGTGATCGAGGCGCATCATCTCTTTGCGCTCGAAAGCGCGCGGCTCGATGTCGTGGTGCACCCGCAATCGGTTATTCACGGGCTCGTCTATTACACCGACGGATCGGTGCTGGCGCAATTGGGCTCGCCCGACATGCGCACGCCGATCGCCAACACGCTGGGCTGGCCCGACCGCATGCCGGCGCCGAGCCCGCGGCTCGATCTTGCCAAGGTGGCGCAACTCACCTTCGAGGCGCCCGATCCGATCCGCTTTCCGGCGCTTCGCATCGCGCGTGCGGCGCTCGACGCGGCCGGGGGTGCGCCGACCGTGCTGAACGCCGCCAATGAAATCGCGGTTGCCGCCTTTCTCGACGAGAAGATCGGCTTTCTCGACATCGCGGCGACGGTGGAACGGACGCTCGACGCCATGCCCAATCGCCGCATCGCCTCGCTCGATGACGTCTATGCGCTCGATGAAGAAGCGCGGGCGACGACGCGCCAATTCATCGGCGAGGGCGCGCGGCGCGCTGCTCGCGTTTGACCCTCGATCGTTCGAAGCCTGTCCTGGTCACGGGTGCGTCCGGTTTCGTCGGTGCGGCGGTGGCGCGGGCGCTGGTCGCATCGGGCCGTCGCGTCCGTGTCCTGCTGCGCCCGCAAAGCGATCGACAAAACATCCATGGCATGACGGCCGAAACGCGGATCGGTTCGCTCGAAGATGGTGATTCGCTGGCGGCCGCGATCGCGGGATGCGGCGCGCTCTATCATGTCGCGGCGGACTATCGTCTTTGGGTGCGCGACGAAGCGCCGATGTATCGCGCTAATGTCGAGGGCACTCGATTGCTGATGCTCGCGGCGCTCGATGCCGGGGTCGACCGGATCGTTTATACCAGCAGCGTCGCGACGATCGGCATCCCGGCCCAGGGCGCGGCAACCGAAACCACGCCGAGCACGCTCGCCGACATGATCGGCCCCTATAAGCGTTCGAAATTCATGGCGGAGGAAGTCGTGCGCGGCTTGGCGCAGGAAAGGCGGCTGCCGGTGGTGATCGTCAATCCATCGACGCCGATCGGGCCCGGCGACGTGAAGCCGACGCCGACGGGACGCCTCATCGTCGAAGCGGCCTCGGGCAAGATGCCGGCCTTCGTTGATACCGGTCTCAACATCGTGCATGTCGACGACGTGGCAGCCGGACATCTGCTTGCCGAAGAGCGGGGCAAGACCGGCGAGCGCTATATCCTCGGTGGCGAGGATTTGACCCTGGCGGAAATCCTGCGCCGCATTGCGCTGCTGGTGGGGCGCAAGCCGCCGACGATCAGCATTCCCATTCCGGCGATCTGGCCGATCGCGATCGGCGCCGAGGCCTGGGCTCATCTCACCGGCAAGGAGCCTTTCGTCACACGCGACGGATTGCGCATGGCGAAGAAGAAAATGTTTTTCGCCTCGGGCAAGGCGGAACGTGAGTTGGGCTATCGCGCGCGTGCGGCGCAACAAGCGCTGGCCGATGCGATTGCCTGGTTCAAGGCGTCGGGGATGGTCGCGTGACGGTCGCGCTTGGCCTGCTCACGGTCGCGATCTGGGCCTACCTGGTGTTTGCCCATGGTTTTTTCTGGCGCGCGCGCGAGGCGTCACCGATTCCGTCGCCTTCGCGTTGGCCTTCGGTGATCGCGGTGGTCCCCGCGCGTGACGAAGCGGAGGTGGTCGGACGCTCGATCGACTCGCTGTTGGCGCAGGAATATCCCGGCGACTTTTCAATCATTCTCGTCGACGACCACAGTACCGACGGCACGGCGGAGGCGGCGGGAAACGATCCGCGCCTCGCGGTCGTTTCCGCACGCACGCTACCGCCCGGGTGGACGGGGAAACTCTGGGCGTTGTCGGAAGGGGTGCGGCAGGTCGCGGCGCTGCCCGAACTTTACCTTTTTACCGACGCCGATATCGAACATCACCGTACCAATCTGGCCGAGCTGGTAGCGCGGCTCGAGGGCGAGCAACGCGATCTCGTCTCGCTGATGGTGAAGTTGCGCTGCAAAAGTTTCGCCGAACGCTTTCTTATTCCGCCTTTCGTGTTTTTCTTTGCTCTGCTTTATCCTTTCGCCTGGGCGAACGACAAACGCAAGTCGACGGCGGCGGCGGCGGGCGGTTGCGTATTGATCCGGCGAAGTGCCTATGAGCGGATCGGGGGTTACGCGGCCATCAAGGGCGCATTGATCGACGATTGCGCCCTGGCGCGCGAGGTAAAACGCGGCGGTTCGATCTGGCTTGGCCTGACCGACCGCACGGTCAGTCTGCGCGCCTATCCGCGCGTCGCCGATATTTGGAATATGGTCGCGCGCACCGCCTACACGCAGCTTCATTATTCGCCGTTATTGCTGGCCGGAACCGTCCTTGGATTGCTGGTCACCTATCTGGCGCCACCGTTCCTGGTCTTGGTCGGCGGCGCGTCCGTGTGGTTCGGCTTGCTGTCCTGGGTGGCAATGGCTGCGATCTATGTGCCGATGCTGCGCCTCTATCGGCAATCCCTGTTCTGGGCGCCATTGCTTCCGGTGGCGGCATTGGTTTATCTGGCGGCCACCGTGGATTCGGCGTGGCGCTATTGGCGGGGTAGGGGCGGCGAGTGGAAGGGACGCGTACAATGGCAGGGCCGCTGACCGCAGCGGTGGAGACGCCCTCGGGCAAGGGCCGGACTGACGAGAATTTCCCCGTCGGCTCGTTCCTCATTCGCCGCGATCTGCGCGTTCACGTTCATGCCTTCTATCGTTTCGCGCGGATTGCCGACGACATCGCCGATCATTCGGAACTGGCGGCGGACGAAAAGGTCCGGCGCCTCGATCGGATGGAGGCGGTGCTCGATGGTGCGCCGGGCGACGATACGCCTGCAGCGACCGGCATGCGCAAAAGCCTGCTCGAAACCGGTACGACGTTTCAGCATTGCCGCGACATTCTGCGCGCCTTCCGGCTCGATGCGACGAAGTTGCGTTACAAGGACTGGGACGATCTGATGGAATATTGCCGGTACTCGGCCTCGCCGGTCGGACGGCAACTACTCGATCTGCATGGCGAGGACCGGGCGACCTGGCCGGCATCCGACGCGTTGTGCAGTTCGCTTCAGGTTCTCAATCATCTTCAGGATTGCGCCGAGGATTACCATGCGCTCGATCGCGTCTATCTGCCGCGCGAGGATATGGAGCGCTGCGGCGCAACGCTCAAAGACCTCGACGCATCGCATCTGACGCCCGGCATGCGCAAGCTTATCGACGGCTTGCTGGATGGAACCGATCGCCTGAACGCGCAAGCCGGCGCGCTTCCCGGTTTGGTCAAAAGCGGCGGGCTGCGGCGCGAATGCGCGGTGATCGTCGACCTTGCCCAACGTCTGGCGCGACGCCTGCGCAACGGCGATCCACTGGCCAAGCGGGTGAAGCTGACGCGTGGTGATTTCATCGCGGCGCTGGTTGTCGGGATGTGGCGCGGACGATGAGCGATACAGCCGATACGGCTTTGCGCGAGATGATCCGTGCCCGGGTGGCGGCGGCGGGCTCGTCCTTCTATCTCGGCATGCGGCTCCTGCCCGCGCCGCGCCGCGAGGCGATGTATGCGATCTATGCGTTCTGCCGCGAGGTCGACGATATCGCCGACGATCTGCCCGAGCCCGAAAAGAGCGAAGGCCTCGCGCGGTGGCGACGCGAGATCGATGCCATTTACGACCGCACGACGACGTTGCCGCTCGGCAAGGTGCTGGCCGCCGATGTGAAGCAATACAAGCTGCGGCGCGAGGATTTTCTTGCCGTCATTGACGGCATGGAGATGGATGCCAAAGGCGCCATCGTTGCGCCGAGCTTCGCCGAACTCGATCTCTATTGTGATCGGGTGGCGAGCGCCGTCGGACGGTTGTCGGTGCGCGCGTTCGGCGCGGATTCCGAAGCGGCCGACCGGGTCGCGCATCACCTCGGCCGCGCCTTGCAGTTGACGAATATTTTGCGCGATCTGGCCGAAGACGCCGGGCGCGGGCGGCTCTATTTGCCGCGCGAATTCATTACCGATGCCGAGATCCCATCGACCGCGCCGGTGGCCGTGCTCGATCATCCCCGCCTCGGGATCGTCTGTGACCGGCTTGCCGGCGTGGCGGAAAAGCATTTTGCCGACGCGCGCGCCGCAATGGCGGAATGCCCGCGTGCGGCGATGAAGCCGGCCCGTGCCATGGGTGCGGTCTATCATGCCCAGCTCGTTCGCTTGCGCCGTCGCGGCTGGTTGCGCCTGAACGATCCGATCAAGTTGTCAAAAGTGACCAAGCTTTATCTGGCCCTGCGCCACGGCCTGATATGACCCAACCCCATCGTGTGCATGTCGTGGGCGCCGGGCTTGCCGGGCTTGCCGCGTCGCTGGCCTTGGCCGATGCCGGCGTCGGCGTGGTGCTGTATGAGGCGGCGCCTTTTGCTGGCGGGCGGTGCCGTTCTTATCTCGATGCAAAGTTGGGATGCCGTATCGACAACGGCAATCATCTGCTGATTGCGGGCAATCGGGACGCCATGCGGTATGCCGACATGATCGGTTCGCGCGACAGCTTCACCGGACCGCGTACCGCTCTCTATCCATTTCTCGATCGGGCAACCGGTGAGCGATGGACGTTGCGCCCGAATACTGGAAAAATTCCGTGGTGGATTCTGTCGCCGAAGCGTCGGGTCGCCGGGACCGGGCCCTTCGCTTATCTTTCGGCGCGGGATTTGGCCGATGCGCCGGCCGACGCGGTCGTCACCGATAGCCTCAACCCAAAATCGACGATCTTTCGCCGTTTGTGGCAGCCCTTGGCTGTCGCCGCGCTCAATACCGAGGTCGACACCGGATCGGCGCGTCTTTTCGGTACGATCGTGCGCGAGACATTGGGGGCGGGCGGCGAGGCCTGTATTCCCCTGGTGCCGCGCGAGGGGTTGAGCGAAAGCCTGGTCGATCCGGCCTTGGCGCGGTTACGCGCGCAGGGCACGAATTTCCGCAATCCCTCAAGGCTTCGGGACATCGGTTTCGAGGACGGTCGGGCGGTAACACTCGACTTCGAAGGCACGGCCGAGACGTTGAAGCAGGGCGAGGCGGTGGTGCTGGCCGTGCCGGCACCGGTTGCGTCGCGCTTGGTTCCCGACCTCACGGTGCCTGATGAATTCCGTGCCATCGTCAACGCGCATTACCGGGTCAGCCTGCGCGGTGACGCGCCATATTTCGTCGGCTTGGTCGGCGGTCTAGCGGAATGGGTGTTCCGCAAGACCGAAACCCTGTCCGTCACCATCAGCGCCGCTGATCGGCTGATCGATCGGCCGGCCGAGGAACTGGCGCCGTTGCTCTGGGCCGATGTCGCTGCCGCCTATGACCTGCCGCCCGAACCGATGCCGCCATGGCAGATCGTCAAGGAAAAGCGTGCGACGTTTGCGGCAACGCCGGCGCAACTCAAGCGTCGACCGCCGACGGCAACGCCGTGGAGCAATCTGGTGCTAGCCGGCGACTGGACCGATACCGGGCTGCCGGCGACTATCGAAGGCGCCATCCGATCCGGTTTTCGTGCGGCGGCGCATCTTCTGGGACGGGACCAAACCCGCTAGGTTGTGCCCCATGCCCGATACGCAGAATCCCTCGCTGGAGCTTGCCGTCGACCGTGCCGCCGCGTCGCTCGTCGCGTTGCAGAAAGACGACGGCCATTTTCTCTTCGAACTCGAGGCGGATGCCACGATTCCGGCCGAATATATCCTGTTGCAGCATTATCTCGGCGAGATCGATGACGTGCTCAACGCTGAGATCGCCGCGTTCCTGCGCGCCCTCCAGGCCGACCACGGTGGCTGGCCGCTGTTCTTCGGCGGCGATCTGGATCTCTCATGCAGCATCAAGGCCTATTTCGCGCTGAAGGCGGCAGGCGATTTCGCCGATGCGCCGCATATGGTCCGGGCTCGCGAGGCGATCCTGGCGCGCGGCGGCGCCGCCCGGGCCAATGTCTTTACCCGCATCCAGTTGGCGCTATTCGGCGAAAATTCCTGGAAGACCGTGCCGGTGATGCCGGTCGAAATCATGGAATTGCCGCGCTGGTTTCCGTTTCACCTGACCAAGGTGTCGTACTGGTCGCGCACGGTGATCGTGCCGCTGCTCGTGCTGATGGCGAAGAAGCCGCGCGCGCGGAACCCGCGCGGCATCACGATCCGCGAATTGTTCCTGCCCGGCACCGATATCAAGCCAGCTCATGTCGCCGGTTCGGCGTGGGCGACGATCTTCAACGCGATCGATGGCGTCTTGCGTGTCGCCGAGCCGTTCTTTCCGAAACGCTTTCGCCAACGCGCGATCGACGATGCGGTTGCTTTTGTGACTGAACGCCTTAACGGCGACGACGGGCTCGGTGCGATCTATCCCGCAATGGCCAATACGGTGATGATGTTCGATTGTCTTGGCATACCGTCGAGCGATCCGCGTGTCGTCATCGCGCGCGCGGCACTTCAGAAACTTCTCGTGCGCAAGCCGGGCCGTACCTATTGCCAGCCCTGTCTCTCGCCGGTGTGGGATAGCGGTCTTGCGGCTTTC
The DNA here is from genome assembly GCA_903828515.1 of uncultured Rhodospirillales bacterium. Taxonomy (GTDB): domain Bacteria; phylum Pseudomonadota; class Alphaproteobacteria; order ATCC43930; family CGMCC-115725; genus CAIKMD01. The sequence goes on from CAIKMD010000007.1 coordinate 1,274,563, forward strand.
GCGCTGATGGAAGCCGGCAGCGTCGCGGCGAAAGATGCAGCCGAGCGCGCGCTCGATTGGCTGGTGACGAAACAGGAAACCAAAGTCGTCGGCGATTGGGCGGTATGGCGGCCGAATCTGAAGCCGGGTGGTTGGGCTTTCCAATATGCGAACCCGCATTACCCGGACTTGGACGATGCGGCGATGGTAGCCTTGGCGCTCGACCGTTTCGATCGCGCCAAATATCGCGAGCCGGTGGCGCTGGCGGCGGCTTGGCTCGACGGAATGCAAAGCCGCAACGGCGGCTGGGCGGCATTCGATGCCGACAATACCTACTACTATCTCAATTACATTCCGTTTGCGGATCACGGCGCATTGCTTGATCCTCCAACGGCCGACGTATCGGCGCGCTGTGTCGGGCTGTTCGGCCAGATCGGCGGTTATGCGTCCACGCTGGCGCGCGGCATCGACTATCTGCGCCGCGAACAGGAACCGGATGGGTCCTGGTTTGGACGCTGGGGCACCAACTACATTTACGGCACCTGGTCGGTGCTGTGCGCGCTCAATGGCGCGGGGGTCGACAAGGCCGATCCGATGATTCGCCGCGCCGTCGCGTGGCTGGTGTCCAAGCAGCGCGCCGATGGCGGCTGGGGCGAGGACGGGCGTTCCTATTGGCATGACCAGCCGCGTGGCGAAGGTCCGGTCAGCACCCCATCGCAAACCGCCTGGGCGCTGTTGGCGCTGATGGCAGCGGGCGAGGCACGCCACGAAGCGGTGACGCGCGGCATCGGCTATCTCCTTGCCACACAAAGCGCGCAGGGCCTGTGGGACGAAGAGGCTTTCACTGCGGTGGGTTTCCCGCGCGTGTTCTACCTGCGCTATCACGGCTACTGCGCGTTCTTTCCGCTCTGGGCGCTGGCGCGATATCGCAACCTCGCGAGCGGCAATCGGCCGGACTATCCGCACGGTCTGTGATGCGCCTGCGCGCGATCACGGGGATGACGTCCGAAGCGCGCATTGCCGAACGCGCGGGTATCGAGGCGATGGCGTCGGGTGGCGTCGCCGCGACAACGGAAATGCTGATCCGCGATGCCGACCGGTTGATCAGCTTTGGCATCGCCGGTGCGTTGGCACCACGCCTGGTGCCCGGCACCTTGTTGCTGCCGCATGACGTGATCGACGAAAACGGTGCGCGCTATCCGATCGACGCAGCGTGGCGTTCGCGGGTGCTCGCGGCTCTCCGATCCGCCGGATTGGTGGCCGAGGAGGGAACGCTGATTGGTACGTCCGAAGCGGCGGCGAGCGTGACGCAAAAGGCGGGGCTCTTCGCGCGCACGGGCGCCATCGCGGTCGATCTGGAAAGCCATATCGTGGCGCGCGCGGCTAAGCCGTTTCTGGTTCTGCGCGCGGTCGCCGACCCGGCGAGCCGCGACCTGCCGCCCGCGGCCTTGGTCGGGTTGGCACCCAGTGGTGCACCGGCCATCGGTGCGGTTCTCGTGTCATTGGCGTGGGATCCAACACAGTTGCCGGCGCTCTTGAGGCTTGCCGGTGATTCGCGCCGGGCGCTTTCCGCGCTAGGCTCGGCACTCGCACAGGGCGCGGTTCGCGACGCTTTGGCATCGGGAGGAGACGCGTGATGAAAATTGCCCAGTTCAAGACGCCCGGTGCGCCCTCGGTGCTCGAATATATGGAAGTGCCGATCCCGCCGCTGAAAGACGGCGAAGTCTTGGTGAAGGCACAGGCGATCGGCGTCGGCATGCCGGATATCCTGATCCGGCAAGGCAAGTACAACTGGATGCCGCCGTTGCCGGCGGCGCCGGGTACCGAAATGAGCGGCACGATCGAACAGGTCGGGCCGGGCACGACGCTCAAGGTGGGGCAGCGCGTCGTGGTTTCGGCGCGTGAGCGCGAGCATCGCGGCGGCTGCTATGCGGAATACAACGCGACGCCGGAATCATCGGTCTATGCATTGCCGGACGGTGCCGATATGGACGAGGCCGCCGCGCTTGCCAATTACCAGGTCGCGTTTCACCTGCTTTACGACTGCGTCCATGTCAAAAAAGGCCAGAGCGTTTTGGTCTATGGCGCGGCGGGGGGATGCGGGAGCGCGCTCGTCGATCTGGCGCGCGGCGCCGGGCTCGAGGTCATCGGCATTTGCAGCGGTGCGGAGAAGGCGGCGTTCGTCAAAAGCCTCGGCGCGGCGCATGTCATCGACCGCGGTGCCGGCAATCTGTTCGACGCGATTAATATGACATTGGGCCGCAAGGGGGTCGATATCGTGTTCGATATCGTCGGCGGTAAGGATTTTACCCGCAATTTCGAGTTGCTCGGCCGCTACGGAACATTAGTTAGCTATGGTCAACTAGGTGGACCGGTCCAGGGCGACGTCTTCGCCGCGATGCGCAAGCAGACCGCGAGGAATCTCGCCCTGCGGACCTTCACGATGCATATCTTCGATCACTGGCCGGAGCGCCGCAAAGAGGGCATGCGGTGGCTGATCGAGCGCCTCGGCACGCATGAAATCAAGCCGCGCATCCACGGGCATCTGCCGTTGGCCCAGGCACGCCAGGCACACGAACTGTTCGAGAGCGGCGCGGTCATGGGCAAGCTGCTGCTGAAGCCCTGAAGCGCGATTACTTGCTCCCCGGTTTGGCCGGGGCTATTCTTCGCCCAAGAGACGCGATCGACTGGGAGGATCCGCCCGTGAGTTCGCATAGTCGCTGGTTCGGCATCGTCGCGTTGATGGCGGTCTGGCTGCCGCGTATCGCCATCGCCGAGACGGCGCCGACCGCCGCGACCTTCGTTCCGCCGCCGCGGACGATCGACGACATCACCGCGATTCTCGATCAGGAAAAACCCGACAAGACGAAGATCGCGCAGCTGACGGCGACCGCCGACGCGCAACCGCGGGCCGGTATCGACGATGCGGCGCGCGTGGCCTTCCTGACCGATCGGTGCGAGGCCGCGCTGACGCTGGGGCGGGTTACCCAGGCGCTGGCCGATTGCCATCAGGCCGTCGACCTTGCCCAGAGCCGCAACAAAAGCATGCCGGAGATCATTTCAGCGTTGATCGATCTGTCGCGGGTGCAGCGACGTGCCGGCGATCTCGTCGAGATGAACAAAACCGTGCAGGCGGCCTTGAGCGCCGTTTCGGGCAGCCGGATTCGACAGGGCTTTATGTTCACGGCCTATCGCGACTTCACCTTCGACGCGGTACGTGCGGGAAATTTCGATCAGGCCAATCAGTGGCTCGCCAAGCTCGACGACACATTGCGCGACTCGTACAATTGGAAAGGGGCGAACGGCTATCAAAACTGGTTTCGCTATTTCGTCGATTACGCCCATGCCGTGGTGCTCGACAATCGCGGAAATTTCGCGCAGGCCGAGCCGCTTTATCGCCGATCCATCGCCGAGGTGCGCCAGGCCGAAGTGGATACGGTCGGCTTGGTGAATACGGTGGGCGCGGGCACGCCGCCGCGTGGAAGCTACACCACTGCGGCCGATCTGGAGCAGGGTCAACTTGCGTTTGCCATCGCGCGGCGAGGGCGTGTGATCGAGGGCGAAGTCGAGGCGCGGCAGGCGCTGCTCAGTCAGTTGAAGCTGCACGGACGCTATACGTCCGAGACGATGTCGGCGGTGACGACACTCGACCAGATCATCGGCATGCAAGGCCGCTTCGCCGAAGCGGAAAAACTCGCCCATACCGCCGTCGATACCTATCAGACGCTGGGCACGGCGCCGAATTCGTCGGTTTTGCTGCTGGCGCGTGAAACGCTGGCTGCGAATCTCGTCGCGCAAAACAAGATCAAGGAGGCACTTGCCGAGTACGACCTGATCAAACAAGGGGTCGGCGACAACGCCAAATTGACCGCCCTCTTTCTCCATGGCAGTCCCGATTATACCATCGCCATGCTGTCCGGGGGACAGGCGCAACTCGGGCTGACCGCCGCCGAGGCGATTTTCGCGGCGCGCTCGAAGGTGTCCGGCGAGGGAAGCTATCAGACCGCCGAGGCGCAGGGGTTGCGTGGGGCGGCGCTCGCGGCGACCGGAAATCTGGCCGCGGCGCAGGATGCCTATGCGAAATCGGTGCCGATCCTGTTGGCGGCGTCGCGTCATAACGACGACGAGGAAGACGATTCGTCGCAAGGCTTCCAGGCGGGACGGCTGAAATTCATTCTCGAATCCTATCTGGGCGTGTTGGCCAATTCGAAGACCGCCGAGGCGGGCGCCGAGGCGTTCCGTATTGCCGACGCGGTGCGCGGACAGAAAGTCCAGCGCGCGGTGGCGGCGGCGGCGGCGCGGACCAATGTGAAAGACCCGGCGCTGGCCGACGTCATCCGTCAGGATCAGGACGCGCAGCGTCAGGTCACGGCGCTCGATGCGCTGGTGGCGGGCAATCTCGCGATCTCGTCCGATCAGCGCGACGAAGCCGCGATGAAGAAAATGCGCGACGACATCGACAAGCTGAAGGCGACGCGCGCCACATTGCGCGATCAGATCCGGAAAAAATTTCCCGAATACGCCGAGCTGATCGATCCGCGTCCGGCGACGGTCGAGCAGACGCAAAAGGCGCTCGGTCCGGACGAGGCGTTGTTCTCGGTCTATGTCGGTAACGGCAAGACCTATGTCTGGGCGGTGCCGAAATCGGGTCCGGTCTCGTTCGCGATTTCGCCGTTGTCGCCCGCCGATGTCGACAAGGCGGTGAAGGATCTGCGCAAGACGCTCGATCCCGATGCCTCGACCGCCGGCGACATCCCGGCCTTCGACGTGGCCACGTCCTACAAGCTCTATGCCGGTCTCCTCGAACCGGTGAAGGCCGGCTGGCAGAACGCCAAGAGCCTGCTGATTGTCCCGCACGGCTCGTTGGGTCAGTTGCCGTTCGGCCTGCTGGCGACGCAAAACGTCAAACCCGCCGCCGATCAGGCCGGGCAGCCCTTGTTCACGGGTTATCGCGCGGTGCCGTGGCTGATCCGTCAGGTCGCGGTGACGCAACTGCCATCGGTCACGTCGCTGACGACACTGCGCGCGACGCCGGCCACGACCGCACAGCGCAAGCCCTTCATCGGTTTCGGCGATCCGTGGTTCAGCAAGAAGGAAGAAGCACAGGCGATCCGCGAGCAGGGTCAGATGCTCGCGTTGCAGATTGCCGGCGGCGGCCTCGTCGCGATGCGCAAGGCGCCGGTCAAGCTGCGCAGTGCCCCGAAGACCGAGGGCGTCAACAGCGCCGATCTGGCGGAATTGCCGCGCCTGCCGGATACCGCCGAAGAGGTAAGGCTGGTTGCCGAAGCGCTGAAGGCCGATTCCGCCAAGGACGTTTATCTGGGTGCGCAGGCCAACGAGCAGATCGTGCGCACGATGAAACTCGACGATCGCCGCGTCATCATGTTCGCGACGCACGGCCTGATCCCCGGCGATCTCGATGGGCTGACCGAGCCGGCGCTTGCCTTGTCGGCGCCTGACGTGGCGAAGGTGCCCGGCGACGGGCTGTTGACCGTGAGCGAGATATTGGGGCTTCGCCTCAACGCCGATTGGGTGGTGCTGTCGGCCTGCAATACGGCGTCGGGCAACGGCGCCGGCGCCGAAGCGGTGTCGGGCCTCGGCCTCGCGTTCTTCTATGCCGGGTCGCGCGCGCTGCTGGTCTCGAACTGGCCGGTCGAGACGACATCGGCCCGCATGATCACGACCGAGTTGTTCAAGCGCGAAGCAGCGACACCGGGGCTGACCCGTGCCGAATCCCTGCGTCAGGCGATGCTCGCGCTGATGGATGGACCGGGCCTCCTCGATCCGGCGACCCAGAAGCCGGTCTATTCCTATGCGCACCCGATTTTCTGGGCGCCGTTCTCGCTGGTCGGCGACGGCGGCGCGGGGTAAAGAGCAATTTTGATCTGCCGTCCCAGAGACCGACTTATCGTCGTTGGCCCCCACTAGAACTATTTTCCCCGAATCCCTCTCGTGCGACCGCTGATAAGTAGCCGCCTGCACCATCTTTAGTTGCAAGTTTTTGTGCGGCATGTTTCAGTTACTGCGCTGAAGAAGCGACCGGGGGAAATGAAATGTATCGGCTGAGTGCTTGGGGAACGCGATTGGCGATCCGCCATAAGCATACTTATCGGTTGTACATCTCAGCAAGATTCTCAAACCGTCCCCAATCAACAGCGTCGCAGCAGAGCTAAATGGCCGACCGTTTCTGTTGCTCGAAAATATCGACGTAAAATCAGTTTCAGAATGTGACACCGATATCACGTTGATCTGAGACGTGATGGTGTACGGCAAAGTGAATCCGGCATTCACGCCGACGACTAAATACAGAACCTTGGGGAAAGCATGGCCAATTTAGCGAGAGCAACTCTTCTGATCGGCCTAGCACTTTTCTCGCAACGCCTAATACTCGCTGATGCTGTAGCCCAGAACGCGGTTTCCAATCCTTTCGGCAATGTACTCAATAGTCTTGGTGCGCTTGGTAACACCCTTACCTCGCCTAAGGCGACCGTACCCGCGTCGCCGCCACCGCCCGCCAATTCGATGGGTACGGCATCAACGAACCAACCCCCGATCGTTCGCAAAGCAGATGGGTATAGCAAGTTCGACGACTACCTGAAGGTTGGCGACTATTCCAACGCGAAGCAGTTCGCCATGACCTCGGGTGGCGTCAACGCCGACGGCAGCGCGCGCGACTTGTTATGGGCTTTGGAGGCTGGCGCGGTGCTGCTTTACGCAGGTGATGCGAATACCGCGGTTCACGTTTTAGATAACGCAGAAAAGTTGATGGGAGATCGCGACAATTCGACCTTATCTGGTCAATACAATTATACGACTTACGATGCCATCATGGACAATTCGTACACGGCGTTGGCGTTCTTTCTTGTCGGAAATTTTAGCGACGCGCGCGTGGAATTTAATCGAGTGCGCGATCGCCAGGCGCGCGCCGAAGAGCAGTTTCGAAAGGAAAAGGAAAAGCTCGACCAAAGTACTCAAGCAGCAGAAAAGCAGCCCACTAACGTGAATCTTGCAGGCACATTGCAGGAGGCGTTGAATAGCCCTCAATACAAAGACGAACAGGCCGAGTTGCAGAAATATGCAAACTACAAGCCGTTCATCAATCCATTTGCTGGATATTTAACAGGAATTTTTCTGGTCAACTCCGCAGAAAGTGGTGATGCTGAGAAAGCTCGCACAGAGTTTGTTCGCGTACGCGACATGGTTGGTAAGAACCCGACGATCCAAGCGGATCTTGCGCTTTCCGAGACCTTCAAAGGCGACCACAAACCTAGAACCTGGGTGATATTCGAAGATGGACAGGCGCCGATTTTAACGGAAAATCGGATCACCATTCCTGTTCCCATCATTGGAACGACGAACTACGCAAGTACCATTACGATCGCATTCCCGCGAATGGTTTTTAATCCATCGGCATATCAAACATTGATCGTGACGGCGGGCTCACAGCGGGCGCAGACCTATTCTGTCGGCAGCTTCGAAAGCGTGGCGGCAACCGAATTTCAAGCGCGGTTGCAAGGCATCGTTCAACGCAGCGTCGTTGAAGCTGCGGTCAAAATTGGAATTCAATACGGAGCCGATCAGGTTAAGGGCATTGCCGGCACCCTGCTGAAACTCGGTACTGCCGTGGTTGCCAATGTGTCGTCGGCCGACACGCGCTCGTGGACGGCCTTGCCAAAAGATTTTCAAGCAGCGCGTATCGATACACCCGCGGATGGCGTCATTCATGTGAGTGCACCAAATGGCCAAGAGCTTGGTTCGGTAAAAGTGGGGGCCGACCATTCTAGTATCGTCTACGTCAAGGCAGTGAGTCCGGGCGGCAAAATCTCGACGCAAGTCTTTTCTTTAATGCACTGAATATTTTAGTGGAGGTTCGGCAATGTTGAGGCGCCTATTTTTTTCCGCAATGCTGCTTGCGCTCGCGGGGTGTGCCGCACAATCGAACACGGTCCTGATCAATCAGAAAAACGATACCAGTGCGGTCGGTGTAGGCCTCGACATGCGCGATTTCGAGGCGGCGGCCGATGCCTCGGTGCAATCGATGCTTGCTTCACCCGCGATGACGAAGCCATCCGGAGGACGGTACGTAATGGCTCTTTCGCGTATGACCAACGACACGATGCAGCGTATCGATACGGACCTGCTCGTAAAAAAGATCAGGGTTGATTTGCTGAATTCAGGCAAGGTGGTGATGACGACAGCGGTGGGGGCTACCGTGGAGGATCCGCTTGCGATGCAGACGCGGGAGTTACGGGGGTCCCAGGAATTCAATCAAGCGCAAGTTGCGAAGACCGGTCAGATGGTTGCGCCGGATCTCAGTCTGTCGGGAAAGATCATTCAACAAAACACGCGTCTGGGCGACGGGACACAACGGATCGAATATTCTTTCCAACTTTCCGTAACGGATATTCGAACCGGCTTGGCGATTTGGGAAGGTGAGAAACCAATTTCAAAGCTAACGACGGGAGCCGCAGCATGGTAGGCATTCGCCAGATATTTGCTTTGACGGCTCTGATCGCGCTGGCTCTCACGGCACCCTCATATAGTCAAGACGCTCAAAAGACTAATGACGCTGTTGACGTCGCCGCTAAGGTCGCTACCGATCCGCCGCCTTCCGTTGGAGAATTGATCGATGAAAAGATCCAGGACTTCATCGACAAATCCGGTTTTGGTGCACGCGAACGTCGTGGTGAATTGTTTGTCCTTCATGGAACAGCCCCAATTAATCTACCTGCAAGCAATCCAGACTGGGTTAAGGCGCGTGAAATCGCCTATGCCGATGCTTTGATCGAAGCGCAAGCCGCCTTTGTCGCCGAGCGGTTTACCTTTCAGACAACGAACACCGTCAAGGACTTCTATAAAGCGGGTACCGACGAACCCCCGCCCTATATTGACGGACGTTCGACGAACGGAGCCGTGACCGTGCTCAGAAAGTTGCTTGGTGTCGTCAACGGCAAACTCGATAAGCAATTGCTGGACATGGGCATCGATCCGAAAGAATACGCTAAAGCTCCCGAGCCGCAGAAGACAGCGTTGTTAACAAACCATCTAAAGATCCAAAACATCAAAAAATCCTTCGGTGATATGATCGGACTTCTACCGGTCATGACATTCGAAGCCAATGATGGCGCGCACAACTTCCGCGTGGGGGTTGTTGCCGTCGTGTCATCGTCGATGAAGGATTTTGCGAAACAAGTGCTCTCCGCGCAGGGCGGGTTTCAACCGAATTCGGAACGTGCACAGGACCTCACGAAGCTATATGCGGACAAAAAGCAACTTCTTAGTGATTTTGGGGTTCGGCGGCTCTACGACGAGCGTGGATTGCCGGTGATCGTGTCGTTTGCCCAATGGGGGTCTTCCTACTCTGGAACAGATGCCGCGATGGCGGCGACCTACGAGGATGCAGCCCGCCGCCAGGCCGAAGCGGTCGCGGATGGGCAAATTTCGGATTTCCTTGCTGCCAATGTCGCATATTCCGACACGAGTGAAGTGGGGCAGGAGCAAGATCGTATCGCCTCTAGCTTGCCGGACACAGTATCAACCGCCGAAACGGTAAAAATCGTCGATGCGTTAACAAGAACAATCAAACGCACATCGAGTGCGAAAATTACTGGTCTTCACACGCTCTACCAGTGGACAGGAAGACATCCGGCGTCCAAGACACCGATTATCGGCGTGATACGGATTTGGTCGGCTTCCGCGGAGCAGGCCATCCGGGGGTTGGATAGCCCCAAAAAGGCTGATGACGCAGCTTCGCCGTCCGCTACGAAGGGAACCCCCGGAGTTACGCAAGGGCGCCAACTAATGAACAAGGATGACTTTTGACTAGGTTAAAAGCGGCGGTCCGGTCCGCTGTTGTAGCGTCGTTGTTTTTTGTTGCACCAAATTCAATGGCGACGACGATCGAGACCGACGCGACCGGCTCCGGGTCGACGCGGGAAGACGCAATTACCGCGGCACTGGTTTCCGCCATTCAACAAGTCACCGGGGTTGCGATCACGGCAAACCAAATGACGCAAGTTGAGGCTGGATCTGTGACGGTGGGCGACGATCAAAAAGTCAGAATTACGGAAGAGCATCAAACCGAGACAAAGCGGCTCACGAATGGTGTCGTGAGGAGCTACAAAATAGTCGACGTGGAAGCGTCGGGCGTAACGTTTGTTGCCCATCTCTTTGTCGACATTGAAAAATTCGAACCCGTAGGTGGCGATGAAAATCGCAGAAGAATCGTTGTTTCAGTGTTTGCCGGTAACCGGAGCTATGGCGGACGGTTAAGGGACCAGATCGCCTCCAATCTTGCGCGTGCGCGGCGCTTTTCTGTTCTCGATCGCTCAAATGACGCGGCATACGATCGGGAAATGGCCATGCTCAATGATGCGCCGGCAATCGAGCGAGTTCGTATTGGACAGGTTCTTGGCGCAGATTACGTCGTCGTCGGTACAATTCGTGACGCAAACGTACAGCGTACCGATCGAACAATTTCGTTAACGGGAGAAAGAGTTCAGACTGCGTCCGCAAACGTTGACATTGATTTCTCGGTCTTGGAAATCGCGACGCGACAGATTAAATGGGCGGATTCAGTCCGCCTAGGCGCTGGCGATGCATCAATCAATGGCTTGATCGATAATGCAGCCGCGAAGATCGCGGATGAGATCACGCAGACAATTTACCCGATGCGGTTGATCAAGTTCGATGATCCAGGCGCGTTGATCGTCAATCAAGGCGGTGGAACAGTGCATTCCGGGCAACAATTTCGAGCCATGTTGTTGGGCGAGCCCTTGATTGATCCAATCACCAAGGAATCGCTTGGACAAGTGGAACGGGAAGTCGGAATCATCGTGGTTGAACGCGTGGAACCGAAGGTTTCTTATGCTCGCTTGGTGAAGGGGAGTCTTCCCCCGCCGAACAGCGATATAATCTTGCGTAAAATTGTCGAGCCGGCCCGCAAACCCCAGAAGCCGCAAGACGTTGCCCCGCCGGTAGTTAAAATACCGGGAGATCCGTAATTGATCGCCCGCTAACGACGTCGGGACTGTGATCGAATCGGATTCGCTTCGTCCTCGCAACCGGACATCGTGCTAAGGTAGGAATGGCCGCTCTGAGCCATAAACGAAGATGGCACGCTTGCGCTGCCGGCCTTCGCCGCCTATCGATCTCCCTGCGATCGAGGCATGACTGTCGCAAACGTGTCGGTGAGAACGGCGACGATCGGTGATGTCGGGTTCCTCGTCTCCGGACGAGGAAAGGGGGGAATGAAATGAAGAGGTCAATCATGGTGACGCGTGGATTATTGCGTTGGGCTGTCGTTGCGCTTGGCGTGGCGACATTGGCGGCTGAGTCGGCACGGGCGGACTCGGTCCCGGTGACCCTGGCGCTGCCGTCGGTCAACATCTCGTTCACGGCGCTTTATCTCGCCGACACGTTGCACCTCTGGGCCGACCAGGGCCTCGACGTGAAAATCATCGTCTTGCCGGGCATCGGCACGAACAACGCCGTCATCAACGGCTCGGTCCAATTTGCCATCGGCTCGTCCGACGCGATCACCCGCGCCTGGGCGCATGGCCAGCATATGCAGGCGATCGGCGCCGGCGTCAAAAAGACCATGGAATGGGTGATGATCCGCAAGGAAGTCGCCGAGGCCGCGCATTTCGATCCGACCGCGCCGCTGAGCGAGCGCGCGAAAATTCTCAAAGGCCGCACGATCGCGATTACCGGCCTCGGCTCGCTGCCGGATGCCGTGTTGAAATCAGTCGCGGCCGAAGCGGGCATCGGCCCGAGCGATATCGAGACGCCGACGATGCTGCCGCCCGAAATCATGGCGGCATGGAAAACCAAGCGGATCGACGGGTTTTCGAACGCGATGCCGTATGCGCAGCAGGTGATGGCCGATGGCTCGGGCGTGATGGTCTCCGACCCGACCAAGGGCGAGCCGACCAAGTTCTTTCCGATTGCGGCGTCGATCGTGACCGTGATGGCCGATTACTGCCCGGCGCATGCCGATCTCTGCACCAAGTTCATGAACGGCATGACCCAGGGCATCAATATCGTGCTGACCGATCGCGAGAAAGCCATGGGCGAAATGAAAAAGCGCTTTCCCGCTTATGACGATACCGTCCTCACCATGGCTTACGACGCGCTGAAGGATGCCGAAAATTACCCGCCGCGCGTCGATCCGAAGGCGATGGAGAACGGCGATCGCATGAATATCGCCGCCGGCTTCCTGAAGCCCGAGGAAAAGCTCACCGACTATGCGCCGCTGATCGACAACAGCTACATCAAGTAGCGCCGCGCCGGAGTGACTGACGCATGCCGAGGCATTGTGCCAGGCGATGCTCGCGCTGATGGATGGATTGGCTACCGTTTGATCCGGCGATGCAAAAGCTGGTGTATTTCTACGCCCAACCGATCTTCTGGGCGTCGTCTCCTCGCCGTTCAGCGATGTGAGTAAGCCTACAATTTAAGTAACGGAAATTCTTGCTCCGACAGCGCTGCCTTATCATTCATCAGGTAGGCCAAATGCCGGCGAATTATCTCGTCCGTGATTTCAAAGACCTTGGCGCGTTCCTCGTCGGTAATTAGCGATGGCTTCCCGTGTCTTGGAAAATCAGCATGCGATTTCACATAATCTATTACGGTGCGGTCGACGCAAAGCGTTAAGTTTAATCGAGGCCAGACTACATTTTCTTTCTCGTTCGGGTTTTCCTTCATGGCCTGCATCATTGCCTCGATTGCGCGATAGCAAAAGAATCCTGTAGCCACCGGGACCCGCATCGCCTCCCTAAAATCGGCTAATGCCATTTGGGCTGATAAATTCTTACCGACGACCTCAACCAACTTGCCATCAATCTCGCCAGACCGATTTTTGCGTCGTTCACTTAAAACTGGGATATTGATTCCAAATACATGCCAATCGTCCGCGTCTCTGCTTCTTGCCGATATGATATCGACGTCGAGGCTGAGAGCTGCGTCATAGCCAATGATATCGGTTATGTGCCTAACGCAATTCTCAGCGACATTGCGGAGGTTGAACAAATCGATCTCACCCTCTGTTACATCAAGATCGACTTGAACCTGACCGACGTGAATAACCACTCGATAATTGCAGGTCGCACCAACAAATGTTTTTACAGTGCCCATTAACGGTTCCGAAAACGACGTCGGAAATCGTTCTGGAAGCACGCGGCCGAAGAACGTCCAGCTTGTCATGTCTGTCAACCACTCCTCTGAGGAACGACATGAACCAAGCTAACAGCCTTTGTTAGTGCTGTCGGTTTCGGCGGTTTTAGTATGTCACGACCGTCCGGATCGATTCACCGCGCGCCATCAGATCGAAGCCTTCGTTGATGCGTTCCAGCGGCAGCGTGTGGGTGATCAGGGAATCGATATCGATCTTTTTTTCCATGTACCAATCGACGATGCCGGGTACCTGGGTGCGCCCGCGCGCGCCGCCGAAGGCGGTGCCCTGCCAGACCCGTCCGGTCACCAGTTGAAAGGGGCGGGTCGAGATTTCCTGGCCGGACGCCGCCACGCCGATGATCGTCGAGACGCCCCAGCCGCGATGGCAGCATTCCAGCGCCTGGCGCATCAGCGTCGGATTGCCGACACATTCGAAACTGTAATCGGCGCCACCACCGGTCAGCTCGACGAGATGGCCGACCAGATCGCCTTTGATATCTTTCGGATTGACGAAATGGGTCATGCCGAATTGCCGCGCGAGTTTTTCGCGCGCGGGATTGATGTCGACACCGACGATCATGTTGGCGCCGACCATCTTCGCGCCTTGCACCACGTTGAGGCCGATGCCGCCGAGCCCGAAGACGACGACGGTGGCACCCGCCTCGACCTTCGCCGTGAAGATCACCGCGCCGATGCCGGTGGTGACGCCGCAGCCGATGTAGCAGATCTTGTCGAAGGGGGCGTCGTCGCGGACCTTGGCCAATGCGATCTCGGGCAGCACCGTGTAATTCGCGAAGGTCGAGCAGCCCATGTAGTGAAAGATCGGCTTGCCGCGATAGGAAAACCGGCTGGTGCCGTCGGGCATCACGCCTTTGCCTTGGGTGGTACGGATCGCGGTGCAGAGATTGGTCTTGTGCGAGGTGCAGCTTTTGCACTCGCGGCATTCCGGCGTGTAGAGCGGAATGACGTGGTCGCCGGGTTTCAGCGTGGTGACGCCGGCGCCGACCTCGACGACGATCCCGGCGCCCTCGTGCCCGAGGATGCTGGGGAAGAGGCCCTCGGGGTCGCTGCCCGACAGCGTGTATTTGTCGGTATGGCAGATCCCCGTTGCCTTGATCTCGACCAGAACCTCGCCGGGTTTCGGGCCGTCGAGCTGAACGGTTTCGACGCTCAGGGGCTTGCCGGCTTCAAAGGCGATGGCGGCACGAACGTCCATACAAGCGCACTCCTCACTGTTTCAGGCGAGCGTCCTGTTCCGGAGCCGGTTCCCAGCCGAAGACGCTTCGTCCGCCATAGGAATGAGAGAGATGTCGCTCCCGCGCAATCGTCTCGTCGACAAATTCCCGTGACGCGTGACGGTCGATCCGTCGCGCCTGGTCGTCGAGCCGCTTGAGCGCGCCGAGTTCCTCCTCGTGCCCGAGTTTGGCGTTCCGTACTGCCGATTTCAGGACGTTGATTGTCTGATCATAGACCTTGATCGGCACCGGAAAGGGATGCCGGTCCTTGCCGCCATGGGCAAAGGAAAACCGCGCCGGATCGGTAAAGCGGTGGGGCGCGCCATGGACGACCTCCGCGACCAGGGCCAACGCGCGAATGGTCCGTGCGCCGATTCCGGGCACGAGCAGTAGTTGGGCAAAATCGGTGGGCCCACGATCCGCCGCCGCGGCGAAAGTAGCTTGCAGGCGGCGCGCCAGCACGTCGGCAGGGCGGACGTCGTGATGGTCCGGCATGATCAAATGCGGCAGCGAGAATTGATCGGGTGGCGCGGCATCGCCCCGGCCTTCGAGAGCGGCCCATTCCCGCACGATCTTATCCGGCCCGAAGCTTTGCAGCAGGTCGAGCTGACCGCGACGCGAGGCTTCGGCGCGGCGATCGGTCAGGTTTACGATGTTGCCCTGGTTTTCCCCGTCGATCGCGGCATGCGGCTCATCGAGGAAATTTTTCAGGCCTTCCGACAGCCAGTGATATCGGCGTGCCTGTTTTTTATCGCCATTCATGCCCTGCTGGACGACGACCCAATGTCCATCGTCGGTGACGATGAAGCCATGGAGATAGAGATCGAAGCCGTCCTGCACCGCGGCGCTGTCCACCTTGGCGACGAGCCGGCTGGTGGTGGCAAGCGCCCCGCCATCGAACCCGACCCGGTCGCCGATCGCGACGAGCTGTTGCGGCGTTTCCCGCGAATGTCTGCCACGGCCGCCACAGACATGGATGCCCAATTCCTTCGACAACGGCGTGAGGCCGCGCTTCAGCGCGCCGATGACGCTGGTGGTGATGCCGGAGGAATGCCAATCCATGCCCATCACCGCACCGAAGGACTGGAACCAGAAGGGATGGGCGAGGCGGCGCAGCAATTCGTCGCGCCCATATTGATGGACGATCGCCTCGCTCATCACGGCCCCGAGGCGACTCATGCGTTCGGCCAGCCACGGCGGAACCCGACCGCCATGGAGCGGAAGGTCGGCGCTGCCGCTTCGCCGTGTCATTCGCTTTTCCTCTGAGCCGCGCCGCAAACCATGTCGGCGAGCTTGCCAGAATCATTGAAACAAAACAAGAACACCTGGACTGGTAAGATGATCCCGGGAATAGCGGGACTTTTGTGCCGTTCCCCAAAGACGCGACGCGGTGGATAGGATTGCCCGGCGATGAAAGACGAAAAGCTTCCGGCCTCCGAGCGCCGCGACGACGCGTCCGATGGCGGTGGTCTGCGCCGTCTGTCGAGCGCCATCGTGCTGGGCGTGGCGTCGGTTCTCGTCGTCGTCAAATTGTGGGGTTGGTTCGTCACCGATTCCGTCGCGTTGCTGACATCGGCGGCGGATGCGGCGGTCGATGCGCTGGCCTCATTGGCGACGTTTATCGGCGTTCGCTATGCCGACCGACCGGCCAATCGGCATTATCGCTTCGGGCACGGCAAGGGCGAGGCTCTGGCCGCGTTCACGCAGGGGATATTGCTGGCGGGAACCGGACTTGCGCTCGGCGCCGTATCCGTCGAGCGTCTGATCTTTCCCGCGCCGCTCAGCGAAATCGAAACCGGGCTTTGGATCATCGTCGGCAGTCTTGTTGTCGCGGGCGCGCTCACGGTGATGCAGAGTTTCGTGGTCAGCCGCACGAAGTCGACGGCGATTGCCGCCGACCGGGTTCACTATCTGACCGATGTTGTCGTGAACGTGGCGGTGTTGGTCGCCTTCGTCGTGACCCAGCTCACGGGCTGGGACAGGACAGACCCGGCCTTCGCGGTCGTGATTGCCGTCTACATGATGTGGAATGCCTGGCGTATCGCACAGGACGCGTCGCGCCAGCTTCTCGATCGGGAATTACCGCGCGGCCGACGGGACGAGATCGAAGCCGCGGCGCTTGCCTGCACTGGCGCCCGCGCGATTCACGACCTTCGCACGCGCGATGCCGGCGACCGTGTGTTCATCGAGTTTCATCTCGAAGTCGACGGCGACATTTCGGTTCACGATGGCCACGCCATCGTCGATGCAGCCGAGAATGCCGTCGCCGCTTTATTCCCGGATGGGAGTGAGGTCATCGGCCACCTCGAGCCGGCGGGGATTGTCGACGATCGCCTCGACGACCGCGTGCATCAGAACAGCTAAGGTCAACCGTCCGCCAGCCACGCCTCGCTTTCGGCGCGAACCTTCTTTTCGCTGTCGGTCCCGCCCAGCGGGATGTCGGCGGGAATTTTGCCGCCGCGCTTTTCGGTGCGCCAGCGCACCAGTGCGACCGCGGCACCCGGCGCGGTCAGGTCGACGCCCTCGAAGAAACCTGCCGGCACCGAACCGTGGATGACCGGATCAAGCCGGTCCTTGTCGTAGATCGCATCCATGCGAAGTATTTTCCACTCACCATTTCGGCGCTCGAGGCGATCGTAGAGCCGGATATAGAGCGTGAAATCGAAGTGGTGGCCGAGAAAGGCGCTGCGGCCAAGAACCATCGCGTCGGTCTCGAGCAGGGCGCGGTCGTTCTTCACCCAGACCCGTGAATTGCCGAACCAGTGTTTGCTGTGATCGCCGGGCTTCTTGGTGGCGGCTGACGCGACAGTTTCATCAAGGAAACCGGCGGCGGGTCCCGAGTACCACAGCACGCGCACGGTCGCGTCGGGATGAAAGCAGGCGCGCATCGTGTCCCAGTCGCCGCCGTCGCGGGCGAAGGCCCAGATCTGGCGGACGCGGCGGACTTCGTATTCGGCGAGCATCTGCTCGACATTCATGGTCTCTCTCCTTCGCTTACTTCATCGTGCTGGGCAGCCACAGCGCGAAGAAGGGAAACAGGATCAACAACGCCAGTTTGACGAAATCGGCGGCAAGGAACGGGATGATACCGCGAAAGATCGTGCCGATCGTGACGTCCTCGCCGGCGACGCCCTTGATGATGAAGGCGTTGAGGCCGAAGGGCGGATGGATGAGCCCGACCTCGACCGCCGCGATGGTGACGATGCCCCACCAGATCGGATCGTAGCCGAGGCTGACGACCAGGGGGCCGACGACCGGCACGGTGACGAACATCGTCGTGATCGGGTCCATAAAAAAGCCCAGCACGAGATAAATCAGCAGCAGCAGGCAAATCACCGCCAGCGGCGCGAGATCCTGCGTCTTGATGAACGCGACCAGAAGCTGCGGCAGTTGGGTGACGCCGATGAAGAACGAGAAGGCGACGGCGCCGAACAGCAGGAGATAGATCAGCGCCGTATTGCGGGCGACATCACCGATCACACGCCAGAAGGCATCGCCTTTGAGGCGGCCGCGTCCCAGCGCGAAAAGAAACGCGAACCCGCCGCCGACGGCGCCGGCCTCGGTGGCGGTGAAGACCCCGGCATAGATGCCGCCGATGACGGCGCCGAACAGCGCGACGACGCCCCAGCTATTGAGGATCGCCCGGAATACCTCGCGCATCGGCACGCGTTCGACCGGCCCCGCCGCGTCGGGCTTGACCCGCACATAGACGGAAACCGTCAGGATATAGAGAAGCGTGGCGAGCAGCGCGGGCAGGATCGCCGCGACGAAAATCTTGCCGATCGATGTCTCGGTCAGGACCGCATAGATCACCATGATCCCGGAGGGCGGGATCAGCGAGCCGAGCGTGCCGCCGGCGGCGACGCAGCCGGTCGCGAGCTGTACCGAATAGCCGCGCCGGCGCATTTCGGGCAGGGCGATCGTGCCGATGGTTGCGGCGGTGGCCAGTGATGAGCCGGTGACCGCGCCGAACGCGGCGCAACTGCCGATCGTTGCGATGGCGAGGCCACCGCGCCGGCGCGCGAACAGCGCGTGGGCGAGGCGATAGGCATCGCTCGACAATCCCGCCGCCGTCGCGAAGCCGCCTTTCATCAGGAAGAGCGGGAGGACGACGAGGTTGAGGCTGCTGAGAAATCCCGCCGACTGGAGGACGACGGTGTTGATCGTCGGGCTGAACCCGACCAGGACGCTGGCGCCGGCGAGGCCGGCATAGGCCATGGCGATGCCGACCGGGATCATGATGACGATCGGCATCCACATCGCCGCGAAGGCGAGCGCGGCGAGGGTGACCGGGGTCAGCGTCGTGCCGAATTGCAGCACGGCGCCGTAGAGCACCATCGTCGCCAGGATGCTCGGCACCACGATCAGCGTGCCGGACAGCAGCCAGCCGCCGCCTTCGCGATCCAAGGCCTTGGCAAGCTGGTTGAGAAAGATGATCGCCTGCATGGCGGCGCACACGGCCAGCATGGCGGTCACGCCCCACCAGAAGGGGGCGACCGGCAGCGCGATGATCGGCGTCGCGGATTGCCGCAGCATCAAACGATCGGCGTAAGCCCCGAAGCGCAGCGTCAGCACGACCATCATGCCCAGCACGAGGGCGCCGCCGACGGCTTCGAGCGCGGCCTGGTAGCGCGGTCCGATCGGCCGGCGAAAGAAGTCGATCGCGACGTGGTTGCGCGTCGCGATGCCGATCGGCAGGCTCGCACTGACGATCACCGCCATGATGAGCTGGGTCGCTTCGTCGAGGCCGATGATCGGGGTGCTGAAGAAATAGCGTAGGCTGACATCGACGATAGTCAGCAACGACAACACCAGCATGCCGATCACCGCGACGACGGCGATGCGCCGCGCCAGGGCGATGCACCCTTGTTCGAGCCGCGCGAGAAGCGACGATGCAGTCGGGTTCATCGGCGATGTCGGCGAAGCCACGTTGATCGCCTATTTGATCTCCGCATTGAGCGCGGTCGTCTCGGCGCGAAACGCGGCGAGGACGGCGGGCCCGTTGGGTACGCTTTTTTGCCACATGTCGGTCACCGGTTCGGCCGCCGCATGCCAACGCGCGGACTCGGTGGGCGACAGTCCGTAGGGCGCCTCGATCTTGCCTTGTGTGGCGAGATCCTTCAGCCGCGCGCGGACGCGAACCACTTCGCCGTCATTCGATTTGCCGAGCGCGCGGGCCAGCAGCTCGCCGGAATGTTTCTCGAACGACGCTTTCGCGTCGGCCGGCAGTGCCGCATAAGCTTCTTTCTTCATGATGAGCATGCCGCCGCCGCCATTCAGCGGCGCCTCGAGGAAGTATTTCGCGATCTCGTCGACGCGGAACTGGCCGGTCGCCACGAGCGAAGTCCAGAGCCCGTCGATCACTCCGCGATCCATCGCCTGATAGACCTCGTCGACGGGGATATTAACCGGCGTGGCCGAGAAGGCGGTGACGGTCGCGGTTTGCCAGCGGCCCTGTGCCCGCAGCTTCAGACCTTTCATGTCTTCGAGGGTTTGAACCTTCTTCGAGCGGGTCTGGATTTCGGCGCCGGGCCATGCCGTCAGGCCGAAGAGTTTGACCTCGTCGAATTCGTTGGCGATCAGCCCCTTGTCGTAGAGCCGCCACAGCGCGACGGCGCCGGCCTCGCCGGTATCGTAGTTGAACGGCAATTCCACGACGCTCGATTTGACGAACCGGTTCGGCACCGAGCCGAGCAGCGCCCAGCCGATGTCAGCGGCGCCGGTCAGGACGGCGTCATACATGTTGCTGGCATTGCCGAGCACGCCGCCGCCGAAATACTTGATGTTGACCGTGCCGTTCGAGTCTTTGTTGACCGCCTCCAGCCAGGGGATCAGGACCTCGACATAAAAATACGATTGCGGCGGGCCGAAGGTGGCGAGCTTGAGCGGGATCGGGTCGGCCTGGGCGAGCGGGGCGGTCGACAACCATGCGGCGGCAACGGCACCGGCAACACGAAGAAGAAATCGGGACATGGCATCTTTCCTCCGGCGATGCGCCGCGCGGGCGCCGTTTCTTGCGATTGTAGATGCTTCTATGTAGTACTTATTTCGCGTGGGCGGGGTTGTCAACAAAAGCGGAATTTGGACAGCCCGATGCCGATCGATCATAGTCGCGATACCGTGGAGGAATG
Source organism: uncultured Rhodospirillales bacterium (assembly GCA_903828515.1). Taxonomy (GTDB): domain Bacteria; phylum Pseudomonadota; class Alphaproteobacteria; order ATCC43930; family CGMCC-115725; genus CAIKMD01. Next base: position 1,295,081 of record CAIKMD010000007.1, read on the forward strand.
AAATCATGAGCGATCTGCAACGTTCGATCAGCGACCTCGTCATCGCGAACCGAATCCTCGCCAATCAGAACGTGGTCGATGCCTATGGTCATGTCAGCATGCGCCACCCGACCAACCCCGAACATTTCCTCCTGTCGCGCTCGCGCAGTCCCGAGCTGGTCGATCAAGGCGACATCATGGAATTCACCCTCGACGGCAAGGTCGTGGGCGACGATCGCCGCCCGCCTTATCTCGAGCGTTTCATCCATGGCGGCATTTATGAATCGCGCCCCGATATCAATTCGGTGGTGCACAGCCACGCCGAAGAGATCTTGCCGTTCGGCCTGACCGACGTGGCGCTGAAACCGATGATGCATGTCGGCGGCTTGCTCGGACCGACGATACCGGTCTGGGACATCGCCGAGAAATTCGGCGACGAAACCAACCTGCTCGTGGTGAACCCGGATCACGGCCGCGATCTCGCCAAGCGGCTGGGGCAGGGCAAGATCACCTTGATGCGCGGTCATGGTTTTGCGGCGGCCGGCATGGACGTTCAGGAAGCGGTCCGCCTGTCGATCTATCTTCCGGTCAACGCGCGGGTAATGACCGCGGCGATGGGATTGAGCGACCACATCAAGGCGCTGGCGCCGGGCGAGATCGAGATTCGCCGTCTCTATAACCCCAAAGCATCCGAGTCCTGGCGCGCCTGGGAGTACTGGGCGGGCCGCGCCGGGGTGAGCGATCTGCTCGGCCCGGCGCCCTGAGCCGCTTTTCGAGGGAGCGAAGGTGAGCGCGAAGACTGTGACCAAGCGGTTCGAGCCGTGGGACGTGCCGACGCAAGGCCGCGGGCTTCGCTATCTCGTCCGCTTCGTCAATCGCGCCTATACCAAGCTGGTCGAGGCTGAATTGCGCAAGCATGTCGACATCACCTATGCGCAGTGGTCGTTCATTCGCGTGCTGTGCGAAAAAGACGGCTTGTCGCAGCGCGAGCTGAGCGACCGCAACGGTTTGATGGAGAACACCACCTTCGTCGCGCTCAATCTGATGCAGGCACGAGGCTGGGTCCGGCGCCAGCGCGATACCGTGGATAAGCGACGCTGGCTGATTTATTTGACGCCGGAAGGCCGCGCGTTGTCCCGGTTGCATCTGCTGGTCGAGAAGACGGCGCGTCTCGCCATTGAGGATGTTCCGCCGGAAACCATCGTTGCCGTCCGCCAGGGCCTGCGTCAGATGCTGGGCAATCTCGAAACCGCCCTGGAAAAGCGCGCGAACGGCGGCGTCGCGAAGATCGGGAAATTGACGCCGCGAAAGCGCGCCAGGCTGCCGGCGCTGCGCAAGCCAAAGCGGCGGGCCGCGTAAGCCGGCAGCATTTCCGAATATGCGGAAATGCTGCTTATCGGTGGCGCTGACGGCCGTGGCGGGATAGGCCTCGGGGACGCAAGGGAAAACCCTGCGACCGATAACCTCGAGGGAGGCCGAACGCCATGCCGCTAGCGATCAGACATGTCACCGGACGATGCGTGAGAGGGACGACGCTCGGCGCGACCTTGTTCTTGGCGGCCATCACATCGGCGCCGGCACAGCAGGCGCCGGGCGTCACGGATACGACGATCAAGATCGGCCAGACCGTGCCCTATAGCGGCCCGGCCTCGGTCAGCGGCGCCAATGGTGTTGCCGACGTGGCGTTCACCAAATCGATCAACGATCAGGGCGGCATCAACGGTCGCAAGATCGAGCTTCAATCGCTGGACGATGCGTTCAGCCCGCCGAAGACCATCGAGCAGACGCGCGCGCTGGTCGAGCAGGAACAGGTCGCGTTCATCTATCGCAGCATCGGCACCGCGACCCAGGTGGCGATCTCCAAATATCTCAACGACCGCAAGGTTCCCCAGCTTTTTATTGGCTCTTCGGCCAGCGCCTGGAACGATCCGGTGAATCATCACTACAGCATGGGTGGCGCGATCAGCTACGAAATGGAAGCCGCGATCTACGCGCGTTACGCGGTGTCCGCGAAACCCAACGCGAAGATGGCAGTGCTCTATCAGAACGACGATCTCGGCAAGGATTTCTACAGCGGCCTGAAAAAAGCGCTCGGCGACAAGGCCGAGAAATATATCATCAAGGACGCGAGCCTTCAGGTCACCGATCCGACCGTCGACTCGCAGATCGTGACGCTTCAGGATTCCGGCGCCGACGTTCTATTCGTCTTTGCCACGGTTCGTCCGACGTCCCAGGCGATCCGCAAGGCCTACGACATCGGCTGGAAGCCGATGATCTTCATCATCAACAACGCCAATACCGTCGCCGGCACGTTGAAACCGGCCGGGCTGGACAAATCGGTCGGCGTGGTCAGCGGCACCTATGTGAAGGACCCGTTCGACCCGCAATGGAAGAACGATCCGGGCGTCGTCGCGTGGAACGCGTTCATGGACAAATATCTGCCCGCGGCTGACAAGACCGATATCGTCAATGTCCTGTCACCGACGATCGGATCGATGCTGAAGCAGACTCTCACGCAGGCGGGAAACGATCTCAGCCGCGAGAACATTCTCAAGCAGGCAACCAACCTCAACGGCGTCACGTCGCCCATGTTGCTGCCGGGTATCACCTACAACACCACGCCGACCGACTATCGTCCGCTGAAGCAACTCCAGCTTGCGCGCTTCGACGGCGAAAGATGGGTGCGGTTCGGCGACGTCATCAGCGGTGAGTAAGGATCGACTTGGCCGGCTGGGTGAGCGTCTTCATCTGGTCGAGCAGGATTCCGGCGAGGATGTCGACACGCGATTCGATTCGTTCGGTGGGCCCGCCGATCCCGATCGCCAGTCTTTGCGCGTGATAGGCGATCGGCATCGGTGCGGCGACGATGGCCGCATTCGGGTTGAACGAATCCTTGAGGAAGACGTAGCCGTCGCGGCGGCAGGTCTCGATTTCGCGCATCAGATCGTCGAGCGACAATTCGCGTCCATCGCACAGACCACGCGCCACCGAGCGGCGATAGATGCGTTCGATGAACGGGTCCTCGTCGAGGCTGAGGAGCGCACGGCCGACGCCCGATTTGATCAGCGGACGGTGGGTTCGCCGCCCGGTCGTGAGGGGCCGATCGGTTTCCTGGGATTCGAGCACGGCGATATAAATTACCTCGAGATCGTTCGGCGTACCGAGCAGAATGGTATCGGCGGTCGCCATGCGCAGGTGGTTCAACACCTCGACCGGATAGGCCTGCTGGAGGACGTCGGTCATGATCCAGCCGCCGAGTTCGCCGAGCCTCGTGGTTGGAAAATACGCCCGCGTGATCGGGTCAAAACTGATATAGCCGCCCTGCGAGAGCGTTTTCAGAATGTCGGCGACACTCGACGACGGGTAGCCGAAATGTGTCACCAGCTCCTTGAGCGACAAGGGTCGCTGGAGTTGGCGGAAACGTTCCAGGATTTCGAAGGCGCGGCTGATCGAACTCATGCCCGGCGATCCTATGCCCGATTGGGTCTTTCGTTAAGATGCCGACCGATCACGATTTCCGCCCATCCGGAAATGGCGATGTATCCTTGTTTGGGATTTGCGAGCGAACGCAACGTGGTTACCCTGTCCTGATGTCTCATGAAGGAGACGATATAATGAGTGCAGCAAAAATAACGGCGGTCCGCAGCGTCAGTTTGGGTGTTCCCGATCTTGCCGCGAGCCGGAAATTCTATACCGAGATCTGGGGTGTTACGCCGGTGACCGAGCGTGACGATGCCGTCTATCTGCGTGGCACGGGCGCCTATCATCATATCCTGGCGCTTCATGCGCATGACAAACCGCAAGTGCTCGGCCTCGATCTCCTCGCGGACGATCGCGCGTCGGTCGATGCGTTGCGAACAGCCGTCGCGGCATCGTCGGCGACCCAGGTCACGGCGGCCGGACTGAGGGACGAGCCGGGCGGCGGCTATGGTTTCTCGTTTGTCGATCCGGACGGACGCCATGTCGCGATTCTGACCGGCGATGCGCGTCACGCCGATACCGCGGCGCATCCCGACCGGCCGATCAAGATCACCCATGCGGTGCTCAACGCGCCCGACATGGACGCGACCTCGACCTTCTATTGCGAGACGCTCGGCTTCCAGCTCTTCAATCGCATCAAGGTCATGTGTTTCCTGAAGTGCAACCAGGACCATCACTCGCTCGCCTTTGCCGCCGGCAGCGCGAGTACGCTCAACCATCTTGCTTTCGCAATGCAGGATGTCGGCTCGGTTTCGCGCGGTGCGGCGCGGATGATGTCGCACGGTTTTCCGATGGGGTGGGGTGTCGGCCAGCACACCGCCGGCGAAGACGTCTATGCCTATTTCGAAGGGCCCGAAGGTGGCGGCATCGAATACATCACCAAGGTGCCCGACGGTTGGCTCGGCACGACCGAGAACACGGCGCATTGGGATATCGCCCTGCGCCCGACCGAAAAGCAGGCCGGAGCGATGCGTCGGATCCCCTTCACGGTCGGCACCTGAAAGGAATGATCGATGGTCTCTAAACAGGAAAACGCGATTCTGACCGGTGTCGGCGCCGGTACGCCGATGGGCGAGCTGATGCGCCGCTATTGGATTCCGGCGGCGATGTCGAGCGAGGTGGAAGCGGATGGATCGCCCTTGCGGTTGATGCTGCTCGGCGAGCGGCTGGTCGCCTTTCGCGACAGCAATGGCGAGGTCGGCATTCTCGATCATCATTGTCCGCATCGGAACGCCTCGCTGTTCTTCGGCCGGAACGAACAGGGCGGGCTGCGCTGCCTCTATCACGGCTGGAAATTCGGCGTCGACGGACAATGTCTCGATATGGCGAATGTGCCGCCGCACCAGGATTTCAAATCCAAGATCAAGGCGAAGTCCTACCGGACGATCGAACGCAATGGTTTGATCTGGACCTACATGGGACAGGACGAACCGCCCGCCTTGCCGAGCATCGAGGCGACCATGGTGCCGGCCTCCAAGGTCACGTTCAACTGGATGCAACGCGAGTGCAATTGGTTGCAGGTCCTGGAGGGCGATCTCGACACGTCGCATACCGATTTTCTCCATGGCGGGGCGCGGACGGTTCAATCCTTCGCGCCGGACGATCCTCGGCGTTTCGGCGCCGCCAATCGCGCGCCGGAATATGAAATCGAGGAATCCGAGTGGGGCACGATGTACGGCGCCTTCCGTCCCGCCGATCCCGGCGAGACGTACTGGCGCGTGGCCCATTTCATGTTTCCGTTCTGGACGATCACGCCGAGCGGCCCGTTCGGTCGCCACCTCTATGCGCGCGCCTGGGTGCCGATGGACGACACGCACACGATGGCGATGCGGATTATCGGCAACGCCGGCAAGGTCGCGCCGGGCGGCTCGGGGATCGTCACCGGGCTGGATGACCTCATGCCCAATACGACCGACTGGTATGGCCGTTTCCGGCCCAACACCAACGCGGAGAACGATTATCTCATCGACCGGGAGGTTCAGCGGACGAAGACCTTCTCGGGGATTCCCGGCATTGCGGCGGAAGACCAGGCGGTCACCGAAAGCATGGACGCGATCACCGATCGCAGTACCGAACATCTCGCACCCAGCGATCGCATGATTGCGATAACCCGGCGGCGGTTGCTCGAAGCGGCGGAGGCCATCGCGCAGGGCGCCAAGGCGCCGGGCCGAGACGGGAGCATCTACGCGGGTGCGCGCGGCGGATATTTCATCGCGCCGAACGGCGGGTCGCTGACCGATGCCTATCGCGACGCTTTCGGAAAAACAGCGCCGATGAATCTGGCGCTGACCTGAACCAAGCGAACCACGCGTGCCCGCGCGACGATAAGGCTCGCATCAATTCGTCACGGCGCGCGGGAACGGCATAGAGGGAGGAATCGACCATGGACCTGAAGGATCATCTGCGCGATCTCGTGATCGCCAATCGCATTCTCGCGCATGAGGGCGTGGTCGATGCGTTCGGCCATGTCAGCATCCGGCATCCCGAACGGCCGGACCGGTTCTTTCTGGCAGCGGGGCGCAGTCCCGAACTCGTCGTCGCCGACGACATCATGGAATACGATCTCGATTGCGTGTCGATTTCACCGGCGCACGACATGTATGTCGAGCGGCCCATTCACGGCGCGATCTATCAAAGCCGCCCGGACGTGCATTCGGTCATCCACAATCACGCCCACGAAGTGATCCCCTACAGCATCAGCAAGACGACCAAGCTTCGGCCGGTCTTCATCACCGCTGCGTCGATCGGCAAGGACATTCCGGTGTGGGACAACCGCGACAAGTTTCGCGGCTCCAGCATGTTGGTGACGACGATGGAGCAGGGGCATGACTTGGCGCGCACGTTGGGCCAATCGACCGTCACGCTGATGCGCGGCCACGGCTGCGCGGTGACCGGAAAGTCGATCTACGACGCCGTGCAAACCGCCGTTCTGCTCAAGGACAATGCCAAGCTCCTTTCCGAAGGATTGCGGCTTGGCGAAGTCATCTATCTCGCCGACGACGAAATCGAGGCGATGTCGCATCGTCCGCCCGGGCCGAAGTCGCGCGCCTGGCAGTATTGGGCCGCGCGCTGCGGCGCGGCGTTGCTTTAGGCACTTTTTCGACGATCACGCGGTCCAGCACCGAAGGATATCTGTCCATGAATCGCAGGTTCGACTGGTTTGGCGCGGCGTTGTTGCTCGCGTTTTGTATCACGGCTTCGGCGGCCCAGGCCGAGAGCATCAAGATCGGTATTTCTAAATTGTTCGGAACCTCGGGCGCACCGATCGCGGTCGATCGCGGTTACTTCAAGGCCGAGGGCATCGACGCCGAGATGGTCTATTTCGATTCGGCGCAGCCCATCGCCGTGGGTGTCGCCTCGGGCGATCTCGATTTCGGCGTCTCCGGCATGTCGGCGGGTTTCTATACGCTGGCCTCGCAAGGCCAGTTGCGGCTGCTCGCGACGTCGAGCGGCGAAGCGCCGGGTTTCCATGCGCTCGTCATTCTTGCCGGTGCCAAAGCCTTTGCCGACGGTCTGATCGCGCCCAAGGATCTCCGTGGTCATACCGTTGCGATCACCCAGGTCGGGACCGGCCTCCATTACGGCATCGGTCTGGTGGCCGAACGCTACGGATTTCCGGTCAGCGAGATCACGGTCCGTCCGCTCCAATCGAACACCAATATCATCTCGGCGCTCGGCGGCAATACGGTCGACGCCACCGTTCTGCCGGGCGCCACCACCCTGGTGGCCATGCAAAAGGCCGATGCGAAGCTGATCGGATGGGTCGGCGATCTCGGCGTCGAGTTCACGACGGGCAGCGCGCTGTTCACCAGCGCGAAAGATGCCAATGAACGCGGGGACATGGTGCGGCGGTTCATGATCGCCTATCGGCGCGGCACGCGCGATTTCCACGACGCGTTCACCGGTCCCGACGGCAAGCGCAAGGACGGGCCCAATCAGGCGATGGTTCTCGATGTCATGTCGCGCTTTACCGGGGTCGCCCCCGAGGAACTCTTAAAAGTCGTCCCCTATGCCGACGCCGAAGGCCGTATTTCGACGGCGGATGTGGCGCGGATGATCGCTTGGTTCAAATCCCAGAACCTGATCAAAGGCGACGTCAAAGCCGATGAATTGATTGATGCTCGCTACGCATTGCCGTTGACGGTCATCCGCTGACGGAAGGGCAAAACGCGCTTCTTGCCTCGCCCCGGGCAACGTGAAATCCTCTTGTCCTCGGCCGCACCGATCGGTGTGAGACCGGGACGGGGGCGTGAGCCACCCGAACCAATAATCGTGAGGGGGGCAAGATGGCGATCTCGTTCAAGGTCAATGGCCGAGCGGTCGACGTCAACGCGCCGCCCGATACCCCGCTTCTGTGGGTGCTCCGGGAGGAGTTGAAGCTCCCCGGCACCAAGTTCGGCTGTGGCGTCGGCCAGTGCGGCGCCTGCATGGTTCACGTCGATGGCGATCGTACTTTTTCGTGCCAGGCGCCGGTGGCCGCGGTGGCCCATCGTTCGGTGACGACGATCGAGGGTCTCTCGGCTCATTCCGATCATCCGGTACAGAAGGCGTGGCTTGCGGAACGGGTTCCGCAATGCGGTTACTGCCAATCGGGCCAGATCATGAGTGCCGCGGCGCTCCTGAAAGACCATCCGCATCCGACGCGGGCGCAAATCGTCGAGTACATGAGCACGAATATCTGTCGCTGCGGCACCTATCCGCGCATCGTTCGCGCCATCGAGCGCGCGGCGCGGGAGAGCTGACCATGGCGAGCTCCCCCTCCGTCTCTCGTCGCGGCTTCATGGTCGGTGCCGCCGGACTCACCTTCGGTGTCGCCGCGTGCCTGCCGCACAGTGTCGGCGTCGCGCAAGCGGCCGTACCGAGCAAGCAAGCCGTCCTCAGCCCGTGGGTGACGCTGTCGACCGATGGGACGGTCTCGATCGTCTCCCCAGCCGCCGAAATGGGGCAGGGATCGTTCACCTCACTGCCGCTGATCATCGCCGAAGATCTCGATGCCGACTGGGCGAAGGTACGCGTGGTGGTGGCGCCCCCTGACGACAAGCTCTACGCCAATCCCAATTTCGGATACATGTACACCGCATCCAGCAACGCGGTGCTCGCCTATTACACGCCGCTGCGCCGCTTCGGCGCGCAAGTGCGCAGAGTGTTGCTCGATAATGCGGCCCGGCATTGGAACGTGCCGGTCGCCGAGTTGACCACCGCGCCGAACGTGGTCATCCACGAAAAATCGGGCCGCCGTCTCGATTACGGTGCGATCGCCGCCTTCGCCGTCGTGCCGGAAAAAGCTCCCGAGGTGAAAGAAGAAGAACTAAAGCCGTCGAGCCAGTTCCGCCTCATCGGCAAGGACGTGATGCGGATCGACATGCCGCACAAGGTCAACGGCACGGCGCAATACAGCATCGACGTGCAGACGCCGGGCATGCTCTACGGCGCCATCTTGCGCGCCCCGGTCGAAGGCGCCGCACCCGATCAGGTCAACGACGCGAAGGCCCATGCCATCGCCGGAATCGTCAAGATCGTGCGCCTGCCTTATGGCGTCGGCGTGATCGCCAAGACCTCCTGGGCGGCCTTCGCCGGCAAGAAAGCGCTCGAGGTCACCTGGACGCGCGACGGCAAGGCGTGGGGATTCGACAGCGACAAGGGCAGCGAAGACTACGCGGCTGCCGCGCGGAATCCGCAGGTTCCGGTGCAAACCTGGGTCACGCAAGGCGACGTGCCGCAAGCCTTGCAGAATGCCGCCACGGTGCTCGAGGCCGACTATGGCTGCGGCTTCATGTATCACGGGCAAATGGAGCCGTTGAACGCGGTCGCTTCCGTATCGCCCAAGGGCGATAAGGTCGAGATCTGGGTCGGCGTTCAGTCGAAGACCATCGCGGTGACGGTCGCGGCCGATGCGCTTGGCATCGCGCCCGATAAAGTCGTTCTGCATGACATGCTGATGGGCGGCGGCTTCGGCCGGCGCGGCCATCGCGACGAGGAGTTCGTGCACGACGCGGTGGTGCTGTCGAACGCGGTCAAGAAGCCGGTCAAGATGATGTGGACGCGCGAAGACGATGTCCGCAACGGTCGCTTCTATCCGCTGTCGGCGCATTACCTACGCGGCGGCCTCGACGCTTCGGGCAAGCTCGTCGCGTTGCATCACCGCAAAGCCTGCGACCAGGTCACGGCGTTTCAGGACCCGGTGCGGTACCAGCAGATCAAGGGCCGCGACACGATCGCCTTCGCCAATCTCGACATGAAGTGGTACGCGATACCGAACCGTCTTGCCGAGGGCGTGCCGCAGGACAATGGTGTGCGCAGCTCGACGCTGCGCGGGGTTGCGAATCTTTCCAATGCCTTCGCCACGGAAAGCTTCATCGACGAGTTGGCACGCAAGGGCGGGATCGATCCAGCGGCTTTCCGCCGAAGCCTCGTCGCGGATTCGCCGCGCAGCCTCGCCTTGATCGATGCGGTCACGCGAATGTCGCAATGGGACCGCAAGCGCACCGATACCGCGCTCGGCATCGGCTTCGAGAATTATTCAAATACGCTGATTGCCGAAGTGGCCGAGGTGTCGGTCGACCGGCGCACCGGCGCCATCCGCGTGCACGATATCTGGGTGGCGATCGATCCCGGCATCGCCGTGCAGCCGGACAGCGTTCTGGCCCAGACCGAGGGCAGCGTCGTCTGGGGGCTCGGCTTCGCCCTGTCGGAGCACATCTCGATCAAGGACGGCGTGGTTCAGCAAGTCAATTTCTCCGACTATCACGTGCCGCGCATGAACGAGATTCCGGAAATTCACATCGAGCTGATCGCGACGGAGGTTCACCCCAGCGGGGTCGGCCAGATGGCGATGCCGCTGGTGGCGCCGGTCATCGGTAATGCCGTGGCCGCGCTCACAGGTGTCCGTCTGCGCCAGGCGCCGATGACGCGCGACCGCGTGCTGGCCGCGCTCAAGGCGTAGCGGTCGCGCCGCCGGTCAGGACAGGTAGCCGCGTTCCCGCCAATACCGCTCGGCGCCGGGATGGAGCGGCAGGTAGAGCGGGCCGTCCTTGCTGTCTTTGCACAGGCGCTCGAGCGGCAACGGCCCGTCGCCGCCTTCCCAGGGCACCAGGCTCTTGCGGTTGTCGAGCGCGGCGCAGAAATTATAGACCATCTCGTCGGACGCGCTTTCGAGACAGAACACCGGCCAGCCGCTGAAATCGATCGTCCATACATCGGGGCCGATGCCGGGATATTCCGCGTCGGTGATCGCCGCGCGCATCAGCCCGTCTGCTTCGAGCGACTTCAGTTGCGGCTCGTCGACGGACAGATACCGCATGCCCAGTTTGAGCGATTGCGGGGTCCAGCGCGGGAGCGCCTCATCCCACACCGAGTCCAGTTCGCCGCGCTCGACGGCGCCGAGCCGGTCGGGCCCGCTCGGCATGCCCTCGGTGTAGACGAGCTTGCCGCCCCAGCTCACTATATCGTCGAGCGTCATGCCGTAAGCGCTGAGCACATGATTGCAAACCAGGTGGATCGAGTGATCCGGCTGACCGCGCAGCGATATCCGCAGCGGATAGCGCGTGCGCTTGAGATCGCCGAGGGTCTTCAACCCGGTCTTGGCGGTCACCGCGAAGCCCAGTTGATCGAATTGCGGGATCACCATCAGCGAGCGCAGCGGCAACGGCTTTTTGTAAGGGCCCCGTCCGCGCAAGGCCATACCGAGCACGCCGCCCGGATTGCAGATCGCGATGTCGGCTTCGCCGTTCATCACCATGTCGATCGAATCCGGCCCGTCGCTCGCGTAAAAGCGGGTGCGCCACTGGCTATCGCCCTGCGGCCGCATCAGGATCATGACCTGCTTGTCGAGCCACTGGCTGGCGGCGACCAGTTCGGAGACCGTCTCGAGCATGAGCCGCGAACGCATGATCGCGGGAATGCGGATCGGCGGAATGGTCAGCATGAGGGAATATCCTTTTCGTTAGAGTCTTTTATCACTTGGGCAGGTACGCCTCGGTATAAAGCGTCGCCATGTCGGGAACGGTATCCAGGAGTTGCAATTCGACGAAGGAGCGCTTGAGCACGGCGAGCGATTCCGGGTCGAATTTGCAGTCGGTCGAATACATGTCCTTCACGATGTCGTAGTCCTTGGCCATCACGCTTTCCGAAAACCCGGTGATGACGCTTTCCATCTTCACCACCTCGGCTTTGTGGGTGCGGATGAAGCGGGCGGTCTCGATCCAGCCGGCAAGGAAGGCGCGGATCGCGTCGGGGTTGGTCTTGATCAGGTCGGTCGACGCGAAGAGCGTGCCCGAGCCGACGTTTCCCTCGTACTCGGAAACCGGGAAGAGCAGGCGCCCGATCTTGTTTTCGGTCATCGTCAGGAACGACGCCGTGCCGCCGATATACGCGTCGATCTGATGGGATCGGAACGCCGCGGTGATGGCGGCGGGATCGCTGCCGATCATCACATGGGTGACGCCGCCGGGACCCCAGCCTTCCTTGCGCTCCAGTTCCTGCGCCAGCCAATCGTTCAGCGAGCCGACGGTCGAGACGCCGACCTTTTTACCCTTCAACTCGGCTCGGGATTTGATCGGCGAATCCCATGGCACGCCGAAGGCGAAGAAGGGAAGCGTCGTGGTGTTCTCGCAGATCGCCAACATGGGAACACCCTTGGCGATGAACGACATCTGGGTTCCGGCACCGATCCCGATATCGATGCTGCCGGCGGTCATCGCCTGGATCATCTTGCCGCCGCCGCTGAAGTCGACGATCTTCAAATCGAGGCCGTGCTTTTTGAACAGGCCGAGTTGGTCGCCCATGTTGACGGGAATGTTGGTATCGGAAATCGCGGACGCCTTGCCGATGGTGAGCGTCGTGTCCGCCAATGCCGACGCGGGCATCATCGCCGCGCCCAGCGCGACGGCGAGGGCGGCGCGAACGATGGCGCGCGATCGGGATGTACTCATGACGTCCTTCCCTCCGGTATTATTGTTTATCGCGGAAACGGTGACGCCCGACTCCTATCGCAAGTTCGACGACAGGGCAACGCGGCTGTTCTGCAAGGTAGCTGGTGCAGCGCAGCAAATTTACGCCGACGTTATGTACCGCGAAAGGTTTTCTTATAGAGTAAAAATCGTTTAGTTTCGCGCGACCGGCCCGCCCCGTATTATGGTTGCTGAACAATCGAAGAGGCTTCCATGTTCGTGCTCGGTCCCCGTTTCAATACGAACTATGACGGCATGACCATCCGCTATGAAGAGGCGATCGAGCGCGCACAGACGATCGCGCCGGTTGCCAAGCGCAATGCGCAAGCAACCGAAGAACTGCGCCGGATGCCCGACGAAAACCTTCAGGCCATTCTCGATTCAGGGCTTATGCCGCTGATGCGTCCGCGCATGTTCGGCGGTTACGAGGCGGATTGGATGACCTCGATCGATTGCGTTTCCGAAGTCGCGCGGTTTTGCGGCTCGACCGGCTGGTGCATGGCCTTCCTGATCCTGCATCAGATCTGGCTCAGCCTCTATCCCGAGGAGACGCAGCGTTACGTTTACGAGCATCAGGCCGACCCAAGGATCGTCTCGGCCTTCAATCCGCTGGGAACGATCAAGGAAGTGCCCGGCGGTCTGGAAGTCAGTGGGCGCTGGCGTTTCGGCTCCGCCGGCGATCATTGTCAGTGGGCCATCGTCGGCGGCGTGATCAAATCGGAAGACGGCTCGACCAAGAAATACAACGTTCTGTTGAAACCCGAGCAGTTCAAGATCGATCGGGTGTGGAACAGCCTCGGGCTCAAAGGATCGGGCAGCAACGACATTCTCGTCGAACCCACCTTCGTTCCCTACAGCTTCACCTACAAGATCGACGACGCGTTGATGGGCCGCGCGCCCGGCAACATGGTTCATTCGGGCATTCTTTATCGCACGCCATTCGTCTTCAGCATGGGCTTCGCCGTGATGACGCCGATGCACGGCATCGCGCGCGGCGCCTATGAGTCTTTCATCGACTTCACCGCGGCGCGGGCGGCCGGGCCGCGCGGTAAGTCGGCCGAGATGGAACGCGTACAGACGGCGATCGGTGAATCGAAAGCCGAGATCGATCTCGCCTATCTCATCACCGAAAAATTGACAGCGACGACCTTCGACGGCATCAAGCGCGGCCGGGTCGATGCGGTGCGCCAGCGCCGCGACATGGCGCTGGTTCAACGGTTTCTGCAAAGCGCGGTCGACCGGCTGTTCGATCTGAGCGGCGCCAACGGTCTCGACGTGGACGTCGCGTTGGGACGGCATTGGCGCGATCTTCACGCGATCGGTCATCACGCCCAATGGGCGGCGCCGGCGATGCAGGTGGCGGGGCGCGATGCGCTGGGCTTGCCGCCGATGGCGACCGACGTGTACCAGTTCTCGTAGTCGAGTATCGCTGCAATCCTTGGAGATACGGCATGGACAAGACTCTTCCCCGGTATAATTCGGGGATACAGCGCTCGAAGGGGCTCCTCGAGATGGCGGCGGCGCTCTACGACACGTCGCTTTCGCGTACCGCGACGCGTGGCCGTACCAAGGCGCCGCAGATCGATTCCCGTCTGGGCGCCACGCTGTCGGTGCGGATCGAGCCACGGAAAGCAGTCACTGAAGATGCCGGGTTGGGGCTGTCCTTCGGCGTAAACGGATTTCACGACAACATCATGCAGGTGGTGAACAAGGAGATTTCCCTGCTCTGGGTCAATCCGAATGCGCCGCTGGCATTGGCCTATCGGGGCTGCGCGCCTTTCACCAAGCCGCTGCCGCTCAGGGCCATCGCGGTCTTTCCGTCCTGGGATGCCGTCGTCATCGCCGTTCATGAATCGACCGGTATTACCGCCGTCGAGCAGATCGCGGAACGGCGTTATCCGCTCCGCGTGTCGACCGGCGGCTCGACAACGGCACCATTCAATGAAGACGCCACGATGTTTACCGTCGACACGGCGATGAAAGCGGCCGGGTTCTCGTTCGACGATATCCGGGCGTGGGGCGGTTCTCTTCAAACCACGTCACGGCCGAGCCATCCCGACCGGTCCGACGCCATCGCCAAGGGTGAGGTGAATGCCGTCTTCGACGAGGGCATCCTGAGCTGGGGACAGTATGCGCTCGAACACGGCTTCCGGATTTTGCCGATCGAAGGCGCGATGCGCGAGAAGATGATCGCCGCCGGTCACGACATCATCACAGTGACGCCGGATCGGCTGCCCGGTCTTTCCCAAGGCGTGCCGGCGATCGATTTTTCCGGCTGGCCGATGATCGTCCATGCGGATATGCCCGACGACGTGGCCTATGCGCTCTGCGAAACCATCGAGGATCGCAAACTGGTCATTCCCACCGACAATTACAAACCGCTGAACCTGACGCAGTTGTGTACGCCCGATGAGGAAACCCCGCGCGGCGCGCCGCTTCATCCCGGCGCCGAGCGTTTCTATCGCGAACGCGGCTATCTGCGTTGATCGGGCCTGAACGAGAGACATCATGAAATTCGGTTATTTCACGCTCAGCGACAACAATTATCGCCCGAACCCGCGCGATCCGAACCAGTTCGTTCTCGATATCGCCGACGAAGCGATCTACGCCGAGACGATCGGGATGCATTCGGCCTGGATCGGCGAGCATCATTTCAGCTCGCTGGGGGTCAACTCGGCGCCGGAGTTGCTGCTGACCCATATCGCGGCACATACCAGCAAGATCCGTCTCGCACCGGCGGTCACGGTTCTGCCGCTGCACCATCCGATCCGGGTCGCCGAGCAATG
The DNA here is from genome assembly GCA_903828515.1 of uncultured Rhodospirillales bacterium. Lineage (GTDB taxonomy): Bacteria > Pseudomonadota > Alphaproteobacteria > ATCC43930 > CGMCC-115725 > CAIKMD01. Next base: position 1,310,274 of record CAIKMD010000007.1, read on the forward strand.
GGCGACGCTCGATTTGCTGAGCGGCGGGCGGGTCGATTTCGCCACCGGCCGCGGTTACGACCGGCGCGAATACGAACCCTTCGAGGTCGATTTCGACAACAACGCCGAAATCTTTGCCGAGGGCGTTGAGATCGTCTCGAAGCTCTGGGCTGCCGAAGCGCCGCTTACCCATCACGGCAAGCATTATTCCTTCACCGATGCATGGGTCACGCCGCGGCCGGTACAGCGGCCGATGCCGCTCTATGTCGCCGCGTTCTCGCGTCCGTCGATTGAGCTGGCCGCGCGCCTCGGCTCGGGACTGGCCGTGGCGGCGGGCGCCGCGAATTCGATGCATGGCGGCCTCGCCGAGGTGGGGCGGATGTATCGCGAATGCTGCGCCCAACAAAGCCATGCGCCGGGTCGGCTGATCACCAGCTACTTCATCCATTTCGCCGACACGCCGGAGCAGGAGCGCACCGCGCGCGAGCGCCAGTTGCGCTACCATAAGGAATGCACATCGCCGGCATTCCCGGGCGATCCCAAGACCGCGCCCGAGAACTATCAGTACTTCGCGAAGATCGTCGAACGCTATCAGACGATGAAGCCCGAGGATTTCAACGACAACGCGGTGCTGTTGGGAAAGCCGGCGCAGATCATCGATTCGCTGAAGGCCAAGGTGGAAGCCGCCGGGTTCGATGAGGTCATTCTCTATTTCAACATGGGCCTCAAGCCGCACGCCCAGGTGAAAGACGAGATGGCGCGTTTCATGGCCGAGGTCGCGCCGGCTTTCGCAACCTAGCGGCGAGTTGCCGTCCGAGACGGCTTCGCGTCGCAGCCAACCTTGTGTGCCCGAGCGAATTCGGACATCATTTCGCGAACATCCCCGAGTATCCGGGGAAAGCGGCTCGTATTGAGTCGTCATAGGGAAGGGACGACCATGGCTGAGCACGGCCTGTCGACGGGGACTCAGGGTGTCGGTCGGGAAGCCGACGAAATCGTCGCGCGGCTGGACCGGCTGCCCTTCACGTCATTGCATCGGCGGGCTTGCGGCGTCATCGCTCTCGGCTCGTTCTTCGACTCTTTTGATGCGTTGCTGCTTGCCTCGGCGATCGCCGTCGTCATCAGCGTCCTGCACATCAGCTTTTTAAATATCGGCCTGCTCATCAGTGCCGCGAATTTCGGCATGATGATCGGTGCGCCGTTCGGCGGATGGCTTGCCGAGAAGTTCGGTCGTCGGCCGGTCCTGATGTCGTCGATTGCGGGCTTCGGCCTGCTCTCCGTCGCGTCCGCTTTCGCGTGGGATTTCTCCAGTCTGTTGACCATTCGCTTCGTCGAGGGCCTGGCGCTGGGCGCCGAAATTCCGGTCGCGGCGGCCCTGTTCAACGAGTTCATTCCCGGTCGCCGTCGTGCCCGTGCGTTCCTCTATGGCTTCGGCACGCTCTTTGCCGCCGGCTTTCTTTTTGCGCCGCTTGCCGGGTTGGGCTCGATCGCTCTCTTCGGCCCGGCGCTCGGCTGGCGCGTGCTGTTTGCGTGCGGCGGCCTTGCCGTCATCGTCGCGGTAGCGATGTATTTCATGCTTCCGGAATCGCCGCGCTGGTTGGCCAGCAAGGGGCGCATGAAGGAAGCCAAGGCCACTGTCGAGAAGTTCGAGATGCTCGCGCTGGCGGACGGGAAGGAGTTGCCGCCGCCGGTCGCGCGGCTGCATGTCGAAGAACGACCCACACGCGCCGCCGAACTGTTCAGTCCGACCTATCGATCGCGAACGATCCTGATCTGGATTCTATTTTTCGTGACGTACTTCGTGGCCTATGGAATCGCGGCATGGCTGCCGACGCTTTACGTCCGGGTCGGCGGCTTGCCGACGGATCAGGCGTTGAGCCTGACCGTTCTGTACGGTTTGACGCAGGTCGTCGTGGTTTTCTTCTGGGGAACCGTGGCGGACCGGCTGGGCCGACGACGCGTCTATATCATTGCCTTGGCGCTTCTTGCTTTCACCATGATGGCCGGATTTATCGTGGTGGCATGGCTGAACTTTACGGCTTGGCCGGTCCTGGCGGTGGTCGCTTTTGTCGCCGGAATCGGCAACGGCGCGACGTCGTCCCTGAGTTTCCTTTATGCGTCCGAGTTGTTCCCGACCCGGATGCGCGCCTGGGCCGCGGCGACCTGCACCTCGGCCAATCGTATCGGCACGGTTCTGGCCCCCGGCGCCATCGGCGCTTTGCTGGCGGCGGATCTCGGCCTCGGGAGCGTGTTTCTGATGGTCAGTTGCGTGGCCTTCGCCGGGTTGATCTGCGTCGTGGCGCTCGCGCCCGAGACCGGGACGGGTACGCTCGAAGAGGCATCGGCGGAAGCGTCGGCCTGACGGATGCAAAATCAGACGCACGGTATTTGACATGGCACGGCACATTCCCGGACCGCTCTACTATGAGCAACAAGGTGCGACTGGCACGCCGATGCTGTTTTTGCATTCGACGCCGGACGATCACCGCGTCTGGCTTTACCAGACGGCACATTTTTCGTCGTGGTATCGCACGATCGCCGTCGATTTCGCCGGCTACGGGCGGTCGCCCGCGCCGCAACCGGGCGCGACGATTGCCGATCAGGCGGCGGCGTGCTGGGAAGTCATCGATCGTTTCACCGCCGGCGGCGCGATCATTCACGGCAATTCGATGGGCGCCCAGGTCGCCGTGCACATGGTGGCGCAGCAACCCGAACGCGCGCTCGCGGTGATCATTTCCGGCACCGGATACCCGCCACCGACCGCGCCGATGATTCGCCTGATGCAGCGTTATCGCGATGAAGGCCTGAAGCTCCGCTACGAACAAATCCTCGAACATTTTTCGCCGGCGGGGCAGGCCCATCCGTTGCTGCAATATTACGCCCGGATGGTGACCGAGCTCGATAACGTATCGACGCTCGATAGCATCATCGCGATGAACGAAGCCCTGTCGCATCCCGCGCCGGAAGAATTCTACCGCAAACTCGCCGCGCCGTTTCTCATCCTATGCGGCACGCTCGATCGCAGTCATGCCGGCGCCATCGAGATGCAGAAGGTGATCAAAGGCTCCGATTTCCGCAGCATCGAAGACGCCGGTCATGCCTGCATGATCGAACGCCCGTGGGACTACGACCGGCACTGCATCGAATTTCTGGCAACGCTTGGGCTGTTCCCCGGCTGAGGACGACGCGGACATGATCGATGACGACAACAAGCTCTTATCCCAAACCGGGCCCGGAACGCCGATGGGCGAATTCCTGCGGCGGTATTGGACGGCCGCGCTGCTCTCGAGCGAGTTGCCGGAACCCGATGGTGCCCCGGTGCGCGTGCGGCTTCTCGGCGAGGACCTGATCGCCTTTCGCGACAGCGATGGCCGCGTCGGGCTGCTGGAGGAGCATTGTTCGCATCGTGGCGCCTCGCTCTATTTCGGCAAGAACGCCGAGGGCGGGCTGCGCTGCTGGTATCACGGCTGGAAATACGACGTCGCGGGCAACTGTGTCGACATGCCGAACGAACCGCCGCAGACGCGATTTTGCGATAAGGTGAAGCATGTCGCTTATCCGTGCATCGAACGCAACGGCGTCGTGTGGGCCTATATGGGGCCGCGCGACAGGATGCCGGCGCTGCCGGAACTCGAATGGCTGACGGTGCCGTCGTCGCATGTTTATGTCACCAAGTGCATTCGCGAATGCCACTGGACGCAAGGCATGGAAGGCGACCTCGATTCAATCCATGTCGGGTTTCTTCATCAGGATATCTTCAAGAACCGGGCGACGGCGCTCAACCATGAATCGGCGAAGTGGCTTGCCGCCAATTTGACGCCCGAGGAAGAAATCGCCGAGACCCCGGCGGGTTGTGTTCACGCGACCCGCCGCGATATCGATCCGCAAAACAGCTACTGGAAAATCAGCCATTGGTTCTTTCCGGGATTGACGACCATTCCGGGATTCGTCGGGGACGGCCCGCTCGGCGGACATGCGTGGGTGCCGGTCGATGACAATCATTGTTGGGTGTTTGCCTTTTCCTGGCATCCCACGCGGCCCCTGACGGCGGCGGAATTGAGCGGCAAGGGCGCGCTCGCGGCCTTTCACGCGGAAACGATGCCGGGCTCGCCGGTCACGGCGTGCAACCGGAGCAACGACTACGCGGGTCCGAACGCCCCGGCGGCGGCGCAGCCTTGGATGCGGATTACCAACGTTCAGGCCCAGGACATCGCGATGACCGAAAGCATGGGCACCCTCTACGATCGCAGCAAGGAGCGCCTGGGCCACTCGGACCGGCTGGTGGCCCGAACGCGACGTCGTCTCGTCGCGGCGGCGAAAGCGGTGCGGGACGGCGCGGAGCCGCCGGGCATGAATCCGAAGGACTATCGTCAGCGGCCGATTTCGATGCTGCTCCCGCGCAACGTCGAATCATGGACCGATGCCATCGCGGAGGTCACCGATACCCGCCCGGAAACCTTTCGCGCGTCGGTATAACCGATTCGCGTTTTCTCTCCGTGACAGTTTAGGCGTGTCGCTGTCTTGACGGTAACGGCGCCCGCCTGCACGATGCTTTGAAGTCGCGGGCGGAAACGGCGTTCCGTCGGCTGGGGGAGATATCATGGCCAATGTGAACGACGTTATTCCGGCGAAGACGAAAACAGCGCCTGAGTATGTTCGTGCGGCAGCTTCCAAAACAGCGATGGCGCCGCGCAAAGACGTCGACCTGGATGCGTTTCGGCTGCGCCGTCTGGTCGACAAGCTGGTCGAGCTCGACAAGGTCGAGGTCCATGACGAGCCGGTGACATTGACCCAGATCAGCGGCATCGTCGAGGCGTCGGACCGCGCGATCCTGTTCCGCCGCGCGGGGCCCGAGCAATTCGAGATCGTCGCGCGCGCCGCCGGCAGTCGCGACCGCATGGCGGTGGCCTATGGCGTCACGGCGGATAAGGTGCAGCAAGAAGTCTTGCGTCGCGCCGACACGCCGCAGCCGATCTTCGACGTGCCCTCGAAGGAAGCGCCGGTCCACCAGGTGGTTTTGACCGGCAAGGACATCGATCTCAGCAAGCTGCCGTTCTATCCGCATCACCAGTACGACGGCAGCACCTATATCAATTCGGGCCTCGATTACGTCGTCAATCCGGAAACCGGCCTGATGAATGTCGGCGCCCGCCGGCTCAGCCTGCGCAATCGGAACGAGCTCGGCTGCAATCTGACCGCGCCGTCCGATTTGAGGACCCTCTACCGTAAATGCGTCGCTCGCGGCGAGCCGCTGGCCGTGAGCTTTACCTGCGGTGCCTGGCCGACCGACCTGCTGGCCGCGGCCGGCATGCGCGCGGCACATCTGAAAGACGAGGTTGAACTGGTGGCCCGCATGCGTGGCGCGCCGCTGCCGCTGGTGCGCGGCGTCACCAACGACGTACCGGTGCCGGCCGACGCCGAGATGGTTCTCGAAGGGTACTTCGACGCGAAGGGTTATCACGAGCCGGAAGGGCCTTACGGGGAATACATGGGTTATTATGGCGGTATGCATCTGGACCCGGTGTTCCACGTCACGGCCATCTGCATGCGCAAGGACGTGATGCATCAGACACTCTTGAACGGTGCCGGCAAACATCTCGATCGCACCGATGGCGGCGGCGGCGTTTTCAAAGACGCCGGTGAGGCGCAACTCATGCGGCGTCTTCGCGGCCTCGGCTTCGACGTGGTCAAAGTGTTCTTCCCCGGCGCCGCCGGTGCGGGTCATCATTTGCGCGTCGCCATGCGTCCTCGCCATGCCGCCGACGCGCACGCTCTCATCATGACCGTCTTCGGATTGATGGCGATGATCAAGCATGTCTTTGTGGTCAACGACGACATCGACGTTGAAGACGATCATCAGATGGAATGGGCGATGTCGACCCGCTTTCAAGCCGACAAGGATCTCGTCGTCCAGTCGGGCCTGGCGCGCAACCCGATGGATCCGTCGAGCTTCGGGCAGGCGACCGCCACCAAGGCAGGCTTCGATTGCACGACGCCGTTCGGCCGCGAGCCCACGGTCACCACGCTCGGCGCAACCGCGCCGGTCTTCAGCGAACCGGCGCGTTTCCAGACCGTGCGCCAAGCGTTGCAAACCGGGCCGATGTACTTCGCCAAGATCATGGAAGGCGTCGGCAGCGATGACGGTCGCGAGATCGCGCTCGCGCTCGACGAGCTTCGGGGTGCCGGCGAATTGGTGCGCGATTTGGAAGGACGCTACTTGCTCGGCAAGGCCGAGAAGGGAACGACCGGAATCGCCGGCGACATCCACGACGTCTACGATTGATCGGGGCGTCGAGCGGGAACCACGCGTGACATTACAGGACGGTGATCGGATGGACCGCGGCGATGTGACGGTCCCCGTTCTCATCATCGGCGGCGGCCCGATCGGTCTCGGCCTCGCCGCCGATCTCGGCTGGCGCGGTGTCGAGTGCCTGCTGATCGAGAAGAACGACGGTACGATCTACCATCCGCGCGCGGATACCGAAAACTGCCGGACGATGGAGTTCTGCCGTCGGTGGGGCATCGCCGAAAAAGTAAGGGCCGCCGGGACACCGCCCGATTTTCCGCGCACGGTGATCATCGTCACGGCGCTGACCGGGTTCGAGATCGCCCGCATCGAGCGCCCGACTCATGGCGGCGAAGCGCCGCTTCCCTACACGCCCGAGCGCACGCAACGCTGTAATCAGATCCGGTTCGATCCGATCCTGCGCGAACTGGCGGAAAGCTTTCCCAGCGTTCGGTTGCGCTACAAATGCCGCTTCGAAAGTTTCGTCCAGAACGCCGATGGCGTCACCGCGGAGGTCACCGACGTCGTCTCCGGACGCCGCGAGCGCATTCACGCGCAATACATGATCGCGTGTTGCGGCGGCCAATCCTCGGTCGCCAAGAGCCTCGGCATCGGCTTCGACGGCGAGCCGGTCCTCGATCACAACGTGAACATCATGTTCCGCGTGCCGGAGCTGTGGAAGTACCACGACAAAGGCAAATGCGCGTTCAACTTCATCATGGGACCCGAGGGCAATTGGGGTAACGTGATGGAGGTCAACGGCGACGATCTGTGGCGCCTGGGGGTCAGCGGCTTCGACGAGCCGGTCGACCCGAAAAAGATCGATCCTCACCACTACATCCGTCGCGCCATCGGCACCGACATTCCGTATGAGATCATCTCGGTCAATCCATGGACGTGTAGGTCCCTGGTCGCGAAGAGCTATGGGCGCGGGCGCGTGTTCCTGGCGGGCGATGCGGTGCATCAGCATTCGCCGGCCGGGGGGATCGGCATGAATACCGGCATGGGCGATGTGGTCGACCTGAGCTGGAAACTGGATGCCGCGCTTTCCGGTTGGGCCGGACCCGATCTCCTCGCGTCCTACGAGGCCGAACGCCTGCCGGTCGGACGCCGCAACGTTCGCGTCGCGACCGAGAATTTTTTCCTGTCACGCCAGCAATTCGATGAGCCGCTCACGCCCATCGTCGATGCGACGCCGGCCGGAGAGGCGCTACGCCGGGAACTCGGCAAAAGCCTGGTCGAACAGCGCAGCAAGGTTCACATCTTCGACGGCATGGCGTTGGGCTATCGCTACGACCAATCGCCGATCATCTGGCCCGATGGCGTGACGCCGCCGCCTGAGATGAAGACGGACTACATCGCCAATGCCTGCGTCGGCGCGCGGGCGCCTCATGCGTGGCTCGCCGATGGCCGCTCGATCCTCGATCTGTTCGGGCGCGGTTTCGTGCTCTTGCGCTTCGGCGGGGGCGAGGCGGATACGGCCGGTCTTGAAAAAGCGGCCCGCGCCCACGGCGTGCCGTTCACGGTTTGCGATATTGCCGATCCGGAGATTCAGAAACTCTACGAGCGCCGTCTCGTTCTCGTGCGGCCCGACGGGCATGTCGGCTGGCGCGACGACGCGCCGCCCGCCGATCCGGCCGCCGTCATCGACCGGCTGCGCGGGGCTGCGACGTAGAGCAGGCTCTACTCGGCGGCTTCGGTTTCGGCGATGGTGCCGGCTTTGCGGTTTTTGATGTTTTCCATCGCGTTCTCGACGTGACGCGAGAACACGTAATCGGCCGGGCGCTGCTTATCCATCGAGATCTCGGGCACCATGTCGCCCTCGGTCTTGACGCCGCGCATCGATACGCCGAGCGCCTTCAGCGGATGTTTCACCGCATCCATCACGGCGGTCGCTTCGTAGCCACTATGGACCATGCAGTCGGCGCACTTTTCGTAGTTGCCGGTGCCGTAGGCGTCCCAGTCGGTGGTTTCCATCAGCTCTTTGAAGGTCTTGGTATAGCCTTCGCCGACGAGATAGCAGGGGCGCTGCCAGCCGAAATAGGTGCGGGTCGGATTGCCCCACGGCGTGCAGTGATAGCTCTGGTTGCCCGCGAGGAAGTCGAGGAACAGGCCCGACTGCGAGAACGACCATTTGGTGCCGTTCTTGGCGCGGAAGATGCCGCGGAACAGTTCCTTGGTCTTCTGCCGGTTGAGGAAGTGGGCCTGGTCGGGCGCGCGCTCATAGGCGTAGCCCGGTGATACGGTAATGCCGTCGAGACCCAGATCCATCACCGTGTCGAAGAACCGCGCCACGTGTTCCGGATCGGCGCCGTCGAACAGGGTGCAGTTGATGTTGGTGCGGAAGCCCTTGGACTTCGCCAGCTTGATCGCCGAGACGGCGCGCTCGTAGACGCCTTCTTCGCAGACCGAGTGGTCGTGCATTTCCTTGTCGCCGTCGAGATGGATCGACCAGACGAAATAAGGATTGGGCTTGAACCGGTCGATCTTCTTTTCGAGCAGCAGCGCGTTGGTGCAGAGATAGACGAATTTCTTGCGCGCGATGATGCCTTCGACGATCTGTTCGATCTCGCGGTGGAGCAGGGGCTCGCCGCCCGCGATCGACACGACCGGCGCGTTGCATTCGTCAACCGCCTCGAGGCATTGCTCGACGCTGAGGCGCTGATTGAGGATGGGATCCGGATAGTCGATCTTGCCGCAACCGGCGCAGGCGAGGTTGCAGCGGAACAACGGCTCGAGCATGAGGACGAGCGGATAGCGCGACACGCCGGTAAGGCGCTGTTTGGCGACATAGGCGCCGACGCGAATCATTTGATGCAACGGAACGGCCACGCTGACTTCCTTCTCTATTCCGCCGGTTCGACGAGCTTGGCCGGCATGCGGAAACGAACATTTTCGGTGATACCGGGCAAGGTTTCCAGTTCGATTTTCTCGATCTGGCCGAGCCGGTTGATCAGGTCCTGGACCAGATCGTCGGGCGCCGAGGCGCCGGCGGTGATGCCGACGGCGCGCGCACCCTTGATCCAGTCGAGGTTGAGCGCATCGGCATCGGCGATGAGATAGGCCGGCACGCCTTGCTCCGCGGCGATTTCACGCAGGCGATTCGAATTCGAGCTGTTGGCCGCGCCGACGACCAGAACCACGTCGACACCCATGGCCAATTCGCGCGCGGCGTGCTGGCGGTTCTGGGTCGCGTAGCAGATGTCCTTGGTATCGGGCCCGACGATGGTCGGGAACCGATCGCGCAGCGCGTCGATCACCGCCCTGGTGTCGTCGACGCTCAGCGTCGTCTGGGTGATATAGGCGAGTTTGTCCGGATCGCCGACCTTGAGGGTGGCGACTTCCTCGGCCTTGGAGATGAGATGAACTTTCCCCGTGATTCGGCCCATCGTGCCTTCGATCTCGGGATGGCCGGCATGACCGATCAGGACGATCTCGCGATCCTGGTTGGCGTAGCGCTGACCCTCGCTGTGGACCTTGGAGACCAGCGGGCAGGTGGCATCGATCACTGGCAGGTTGCGGGCCTCGGCCTCGTCCTCGACCAGGCTGGCGACGCCGTGGGCGCTGAAAATGGTGACGCTTCCGGGCGGAATCTCGGCCAAATCGTCGACAAAACGGGCACCTTTCGCCCGCAACCGCTCGACGACATGGCGGTTATGGACGATTTCATGCCGGACATAGATCGGCGGGCCGTACTTCTCGATCGCGCGTTCGACGATCTCGATCGCACGTTCGACGCCGGCACAGAAACCCCTGGGTTGAGCCAGGACGACCTTCATGGAAAAGCCTCGCTGTCGCGCGTGATGCGCCGACGACAATTGGTGCGTCGCATTATACGCGGAATGACCGATGCGGCCAGTGGCCTTTTACCTATAAAACTGGCGGATTTCCGCCCTGCCTTAAATCTTGCCTCATAGGATCAACCTGTTAAGCTGAATCGTTCGTTGTATAGGTTTAACGAGGCTGATGCCGACTCGGCACTGGCCTTCGCGCAGGCTGATGAGGGATAAACCCGTGGCAAAGACGTCCGAGCCGACGGCCGATACTGATCACATGCCGCATCGGGGAAATTGGACCCCGCTGCTCGACAAGGTCAATGTCCCGGCCGATCTCCGCAAGTTGCCGGAATCCGATCTGAAGCAGGTCGCCGAGGAACTGCGCCTCGAACTGATCGACGCGGTCTCCGTGACCGGCGGCCATCTCGGCGCCGGGTTGGGCGTGGTCGAACTGACCGTGGCCCTGCATTATGTCTTCAACACGCCTGCCGACCGTCTGATCTGGGATGTCGGGCACCAAGCCTATCCGCACAAGATACTGACCGGTCGGCGCGACCGCATCCGCACCCTGCGCCAGGGCGGCGGTCTCTCCGGCTTCACCAAGCGTTCGGAAAGCGAATACGACCCGTTCGGCGCTGCGCACAGCTCGACCTCGATCTCGGCCGGTCTCGGCATGGCGGTCGGGCGCGACATGAAGGGCGAGAAGAACGATGTCATCGCTGTGATCGGCGACGGCGCGATGAGCGCGGGCATGGCCTATGAGGCGATGAACAACGCCGGCTCGATGGATTCGCGCCTCATCGTCATCCTGAACGACAACGACATGTCGATCGCGCCGCCGGTCGGCGCGATGAGCGCTTATCTGTCGCGGCTGCTCTCGTCGAAATCCTATATGAGCTTGCGCCAGTTGGGCGCGGCGATGGCCAAGCGCTTCCCGCGCGGTCTCGCCAGCGTTCTCGGCCGGGCCGAGGAATATGCGCGCGGCATCGTCACCGGCGGCACGCTGTTCGAAGAACTCGGCTTTTATTACGTCGGGCCGATCGACGGTCACAACATCGATCATCTTCTGCCGGTGCTGAAGAATCTCCGCGACAGCGACGATCGCGGTCCGGTGCTGGTGCATGTGGTTACCCGCAAGGGCCATGGCTACGGCCCGGCCGAGCAGGCCGCCGACAAGTACCATGGCGTCGTGAAGTTCGACGTCGCGACCGGCGCGCAGATCAAGGCCAAGGCAACCGCGCCCAGCTATACGGCGGTTTATGCCAAGGCGCTGATCGCCGAGGCCGAGGTCGACGATCGCATCGTCGCGATCACCGCCGCGATGCCCTCGGGCACCGGCATCGACAAATTCGGCGAACGTTTCCCCAAGCGCACTTTCGATGTGGGTATCGCCGAACAGCACGCGGTGACGTTCGCGGCCGGTCTGGCGTGCGAGGGCATGAAACCCTTCGCCACGATCTATTCGACCTTCCTGCAGCGCGGCTATGACCAACTCGTCCATGACGTGGTGATTCAGAAATTGCCGGTGCGCTTCGCGATGGACCGCGCGGGACTCGTCGGCAATGACGGGCAGACCCATGCCGGTTCGTTCGATCTTGCCTATCTCGGTTGCCTGCCCGGTATCGTCATCATGGCGGCATCGGACGAACTCGAACTCATGCATATGGTGGCGACCGCTGCCGCGATCGACGACAGTCCCTCGGCCCTGCGCTATCCGCGCGGCGACGGCGTCGGCCTCGCGTTGCCGGCGCGTGGCGAGGTTCTGCCGATCGGCAAGGGCCGGATCGTCCGCGAAGGCACCAAGGTCGCGATCCTCAATCTCGGCACGCGGCTTCAGGAATGCCTTAAGGCCGCCGACGAGCTGGCGGCGCTGGGGTTGTCGACGACGGTGGCCGACGCGCGCTTTGCCAAGCCGCTCGACACCGACATGATCGAACGCCTGGCGCGCGAACATGAAGTGCTGATCACCATCGAGGAAGGCTCGATCGGCGGTTTCAGCAGCTTCGTGCTGCACCACCTCGCCACCGCGGGCATGCTCGATCTCGGCCTGAAGGTCCGTCCGATGGTCCTTCCGGATATTTTCATCGAGCACGAATCGCCGGTCGCGCAATACGAGCAGGCCGGCCTCAACGCCCGTCACATCACCCAGACTGCGCTTGGCGCGCTGGGGATGAGCAGCGCGGCGCGCTCGGTCCGGGCCTGACACTTCCCTGAGCGGCAAGAAGAGGCTCGACGCGCTCCTGGTCGAGCGCGGCCTGGTGGAGACGCGCGCCAGGGCACAGGCGCTGATTCTCGCCGGCGTGGTGTGGAGCGGCGACAAGAAACTCGATAAGGCCGGCACCAGTATCGCCGAGGATACCGCGCTCGAATTGCGCGGACGCGATCATCCCTGGGTATCGCGCGGCGGGGTCAAGCTCGCGCATGCGATCGATCATTTCGGCATCGATGTATCGAACATGACCGCGCTCGATATCGGCGCCTCGACCGGCGGCTTCACCGACGTCTTGCTGACGAAGGGCGCGCGCTTTGTTTACGCCGTCGATGTCGGTCACGGACAACTGGCGTGGAAGCTGCGCCAGGATTCGCGTGTCACGGTTCTCGAACGGATGAACGCGCGTCATTTGACTGCCGAGACGATACCGGAGTCACCGGACATCGTCGTCTGCGATACCAGCTTCATCGGGCTCGAAACCGTGTTGCCCGCCGCGTTGGCACTGGCCAAGCCGACCGCGTTGCTGGTCGCGCTGATCAAGCCGCAATTCGAGGTCGGGCCGTCGCGCGTCGGCAAGGGAGGCGTGGTGCGCGATCCCGCGCTGCATGCCGAAGTCTGCGCACGGATCGAAGCCTGGCTCGGTGCGATCGGTTGGAATGTCATCGGCGTGGTCGAAAGTCCGATCAAAGGCCCCGAGGGCAATATCGAGTTCCTGGTCCATGCCAAACGCTGAACCGGTGACGTTGACCGTTGAGCGCGTCGGTGCGCGCGGCGACGGTATCGCGTCGTGGCAAGGCAACGACATCTATCTGCCGTTCACCGCACCCGGCGATGTCGTGCGCGCCCGGATCGAGGGCAAGCGCGGCATCGTGGTCGAGGTAGTCACGCCGGGCCGCCGCGCCGTGCCGGTCTGCCAACATTTCGGCACGTGCGGCGGCTGCGCGCTGCAGCACCTCGATGAGGATGCCTATGCCGAGACGAAAGAATCATGGCTTGCCGCCGCGCTGGCGCAACACGGGCTGAGCCCGGAGCGCATCGTCCCCCTCCAGCGGCTCGGCGCTCACACGCGTCGGCGCGCGCGGTTTCAGATCGAGCGTGGTCGCGTCGGTTTTCATGGCCGCGGCAGCCATCGCATCATCGATCTCGCCGAATGCGCCGTGCTCGCGCCGCCGCTCTTTGCGCTGTTGGCGCCGCTGCGTGCGCTGACACCGACGGCAACCGCCGCTGTCACGCTGACCGAGACCGGCATCGATCTCATTCTCGACCTTCCGGCCGTCCCCGATCTGGCGATGCTCGAAAAGCTCGGCGCCTTCGCGCAAGCGCACGATCTCGCGCGCCTCGTTTGGCGCTGCGGCAAGGAGACGGCACCGGTTGCGCTCGCCCGCAAGCCGCGCATCACCGTGGCCGATGTGACGATCGATCTGCCCGACGATTATTTCCTTCAGGCGAGCCGCGAGGCCGAAGCCGCGCTGACCGATGCAGTGCTTGACCTGATCGGCGACGCGCGCCAGGTGGCGGATCTTCACGCCGGGATCGGCACGTTCACCTTCGCGCTGGCGCGTCGCGCGCGGGTTCACGCCGTTGAAGGCGCTGCGGCATCCGTCTTGGCGCTGACCCAGGCGGCGACGCGGGCCGGGCTTCAGGGCAGGGTGACGGTGGAACGACGCGATCTTGCCGGGCTGCCCCTGGAACCGGCGGAGACGGCGCGATTTGATGCTCTGGTCTTCGATCCGCCCTATGCCGGCGCCAAGGAGCAGGCTGGGGCCTTGGCGCACAGCGCGGTGCGGTCGATCGTGGCGGTTTCCTGCAACCCCGCGACGTTTGCCCGCGACGCGCGGCTTCTGGTTGATGGCGGCTACCGGCTTTGCGAAGTCAGGCCGATCGACGCCTTTATCTGGTCGGCCAATCTCGAACTGGTGGCATCGTTTAAGCGCGATTGACGGTTTCGCCGGCCCGGTTTAGCCTGATCGGCAGACTTAAGACGTTAATTTGGGATGGAGCGCTGCCTATGGCCAAAATTCGCCACATCGCGATTTTCTCCGACGACCCGATGGAACTCGCCAAATTTTACGCCGAAGTGTTCGGCATGACGATCAATGGCGAGAGCGGCGAAGGCGCCGTCTGGCTGACCGACGGCTACATGGACATCGCGCTGCTGAAGCGTAAGCACGAGATCTCGCCGGAAGGTCTGCATCATTTCGGCATCACGCTCGAGGCGGACGAAAAGGCCGGCGTCTATTCGCGCCTGAAAGAGCGCGGTCACGTGCCGATGAAGCCGCCGCCGGGCCGCCCTTACGTCGAAGACGCGATCAAGGATGCCGACGGCAACAAATTCGATCTCTCGACTTCGGCCGTGCGTGCGCGCGGCGGCAATGTCGAGATGAAGGACAAGGAGCGGGTGAAGGAACTCGCGAAGGCCTGAACCGCTCCCGATCGTAACGTAAAAGCCGGGGCTCGCGCCCCGGCTTTTTTGTTGCCCGCTTTATTCGGCGGCCGAGGCCGGTTCGAGCTTGCCGATCGCCGCCGGCGTCTCCTCGAAATTCTTGCGATAGAGCTTGCCGAGGCCAAGGCAGGCCAGGATGAGGACGACGTAAGGCGCAGCCACGATATAGAGCACGTCCTGCAACGGCATTTTCCATGACAGCAGAAAGCCGAGATAGATCGGTCCGATGATCGAGGCGATGCGTCCGAGCCCCGATGCCCAGCCGACGCCGTTGCTGCGGATGCTGGTCGGATAGAACAGTCCGACCGTGCCGTTGAGCGAGGAATGCGTCGCCGAGCAGAAGGAATGCACGCCGATCGCGGCCGCCACGATGAGCCATTCGGGCTTTCCCGGAATGCCGAGCGTGATGAGCGAGGCAATCGCGATCAATGCGGTCACGACGCTGGCGCTGGGGCCGAATTTGTCCAACGGCCGCATCAGCAGCAGCGCGATCACGATGCCGCCCGCCGCGGCGTAGGAGAAGGTCAGCGAGGCCTGAACCGGCGACAGGCCGGCGGTTTCGAGCACCACCGCGAGCCAGCTCGCGATCGTGATATAGGTCAGGCCCTCGAAAAAATAAGCGGTCCAGAGCAGCGCGGTCGCGAGGCGGTTCCGGCGCGAGAACAGTTCGGCGACGGCGAAGCCCTTGGCCTTTTCGCGTTGCGGGACGACGAACTGCGTGTCGGGCGTGATGACGAGGTCGGGCGCGAAATATTTTATCTGCCGGGCCAAAGCTGGCGATTTCGGATTGTTGACCGCCAGGAACTGGATCGATTCCGGTAGGAACAGCAGCAGGATCGCAAGCAGCACGAGGCCCGCCGTGCCGGCGGCATAGAACACCGCGCTGAACCCGTAGATCGGAACCAGCCAGGCGGCGACGAGGCCGATACAGGTCGTGCCCGAGGGAAAGCCGAACAGCGCCATCATGGCGAAGCTCGCCCGCAGGCGTTTCGGCGCGGTTTCCGCCAACAGCGCGAGGGTCGTCGGCATCACGCCGCCCAGGCCGATGCCGACGAGGAAACGCAGATAGACGAGCTGATCGATCGACGTGGCGAAGGGGACGATGAAGGCCGGCACGGCATAAAGCAGGATCGACCAGATCGAGCCGACCTTGCGCCCCCAGCGGTCGCTGACATAACCGAAGACCCAGCATCCGATGAGAATGCCGAAATACCCCGCGCCGAAGACGATGCCCATCTGGCTTTTTTCGCCGTGGAAGGCGCGCAGGATTGCCGGGGCCGCGACGTTGACGGTTCCGAGGTCGAAACTGTCGATGAAGATCATCAAAAAGCCAAGGACGAGGACGAGAACGTGGTACCGGCCGAGTTTGGCGTTGGCGACCAGCTCCGAAACGTCGACGGTCTTGGGATTGCTCATGTTTATTCCTCCCGAAAGGGCGCGCAGTTTGGCGCATGCTTCCCTCAAATCGCGGCGCGCGTCAATTCCTCACGCTTGGCAGGGAAGTGAGGCCTGGACTAGAATTCAGCCAAAGCGAACGATTCCGGGAGAGCGACATGGCAGACGGTCAAACCCAGACTCCTTACGACGGGCCGATCAAGCTCGGCTATGTCTTCGATTGGGAGAAGGGCGTCAAACATCGTTACGAGCGCTACACCGTCATGAAGATGGACGGCCCGCGTATCTGGGCCTGGGGGCGCAGCGGCGAAACCTTCTTCGAGGAACCCGAATTCCGCCGCGCGGCGGTTTTCGTTGCCGACAAGCCGATCGTGAAGCCGCGACCGGTGGTGCCGACCGGTCCAATCGTGCGCCACGAGGGGCCGATCGATGTCGGCATGAAGTTCGATTACGAGCCGGGCAAGAAACACCTTTATGAGCGCTTGACCATCCAGAAGCGCGAAGGCATCCATATCTGGGCGCAAGGCCGTAGCGGCGGCACGTATTACGAGGAAGACGATTTCCGCGATCGCGTCGTGCCGGTGCCGCCGGAGCAAATTTAGGCGCGCGAATTTAGCGCGGTGCGACCGGTGACATGGTGAGCGAGCCGGGCGGTGCCAGGAGAAGCGCGAGACCCTGCAACGTCCCGCGAAGGAACGCCAGACTTCCTTGCGGCATCAGCGCGTCCACACCGCCGCCGCCGATCAGGCGCGAAACCGCAGCAATGAATCCGCGCCGGGGCGGCGGGTAGGGTTTCAGATCGACGTCCTGGTCGGCGGGAATGCCTGCCGTCGCCTTGGCGAGATCGAGCGCCGTCTTCATCCCGCCGAGCTGGTCGACCAGTCCCTTGCCGCGCGCGTCCTCGCCGCTCCACACGCGGCCCTTGGCGGCGGCCTCGACCGCCTCGGCGTCGAGCTTGCGGCCCTCGGCGACGCGTCGCTTGAATCCCGCGTAGATGTCGTCGATCACCGCGTCGAGCCGAACGCGCTGGCTATCAGAGAACTCGTCGAACAGGCTGAACATGCCGGCGTTGGCGCCGACCGTGATCGATCCCCAGGTCGCGCCGACTTTCTTGAGTACGCCGCCGAAGACAAGCTTGCCGGCGACGACGCCGATCGATCCGGTCAGCGTGGCCGGTTCGGCGACGATCTTGTCGGCCGGCGCGGCGATGTAATAGCCGCCCGAACCGGCGACGTCGCCCATACTGACGATGACGGGCTTGCCCGCTTCGTGCGCGCGATGCACGGCGGCCCAGATGGTTTCGGCGGCGACCGCCGATCCGCCCGGGCTGTTGATGCGGAAGAGGATCGCGCGCACCGATTTATCCTCGGTCGCGAGGCGGAAGGCGCGGGTCAGGTCGTCGGCGCCCGAGCCGGCCGCGCCGGTGAGCGGATTGTCGTCGCTGCCGCCACGCGAAATCAGGCCGCTGGCATAGATCAGCGCGATGGTCGGGCCTTGACGATGCGGTGGTCCGACGGTGTCGAGATAGGTGGAGAGCCCGACGAATTTCGCGGTCGGCCCAAACGACGACGCGGCTTCGTCGCGGCCGCCGACGTGATCGACGAGACGGGATTTGAGCGCTTCGTCGGTCAGCAGCGGGGCGCGATCGACGATCGATTTGACCTCGTCGGGCGCGATCTTCCGGTTGGCGGCGATGCCCGATTGAATTTGCCCGTAGAGCGAATTGAGCAACGCCGTCATCTCTTCGCGTTCCGGCGCCGTCATGCCGGTCTCGGTTGCCATGTTGGCGGCGTTTTTGAATTCTTCGCGATGCACGAAATCGGGCGTCACACCCAATAGATCGAGCGTGCCGCGCAGATACGGCATTTCGACGCCCAGCCCGACGAGCCCCACCATGCCCATCGGCTGCAGCCATATCTCGTTGCAGGCAGCCGCGAGATAATAGCTGCGCGTGCCCGAGCCGAGTTCGCCGAACGTGTCGGCATAGGCGACCGCGCGCTTTCCCTTGGCGCGAAACGCGGCGATCGCATCGCGCAGTTCCTGGATCTCTGCGACGCCGATGTTGCTGTCGCCGATCCGCAGTAAGAGACCGCTGATGTGCGGATCGTCGCCCGCCTTTTCGATGGTTCCCAGCACGTCGGCGAGCGAAGGCGAGGCGGTAAACAGCAAACGCGTCAGACCGCGTTCGCGCGGTCCGTCCTGTGGCGCCGTGCTGAGGTCGATCGAGACGACCGTGTTATCGGCGATGCGGGTTCGATGCGTCGCGGACCAGATCCAGACTCCGAGGCCGCCCAGGACGATCAGGAAGACCAGCGCACCGATCGTGGCGAGGAATCCGACGATGTAGCGGCGCATCGAGCGCGTCTCAGCCGCATTGCGCGCGATGGCGCAGCATATGGTCCGCCAACACGACGGCCATCATCGCTTCGCCAACCGGAACTGCCCTTATGCCGACGCACGGATCGTGGCGGCCTTTGGTCGACACCTCGATCTCGTTGCCGTTGCGATCGACGCTGCGCCGGGGGATGAGGATCGAACTGGTCGGCTTCACGGCGAAGCGCAGCACGATTTCCTGTCCGGTCGAGATACCGCCGAGAATGCCGCCCGCATTGTTGGAGAGGAACGCGACCTTGCCGTCGCGCATCCGCATCTCGTCGGCGTTCTCGGAACCGGTCAACGCGGCCGCATCGAAGCCCGCACCGATTTCGACCGCTTTCACCGCGTTGATGCCCATCATCGCGGCGGCGAGATCGGCGTCGAGCTTGCCGTAGATCGGATCGCCCCAGCCGGCCGGCACGCCTTCGGCGACGATTTCGATCACCGCGCCGGTGGAATTGCCGGACTTGCGTAGTCCGTCGAGAAACCCTTCCCAGGTCTGCGCCATCTGCCGATCGGGGCACCAGAACGGGTTGTCGTTCACCGCGTCCCAGTCCCATGCCGCGCGGTCGATCTTATGCGGCCCCATCTGGACCAATGCGCCGCGAATACGGATGCCCTCGCCGAGCACCTTGCGCGCGACGCCGCCGGCCGCCACGCGCGGCGCGGTCTCGCGCGCGGAGGAGCGGCCACCGCCGCGATAATCGCGAATCCCGTATTTGGCGTCATAGGTGTAGTCGGCGTGACCGGGGCGGTATTGGTCCTTGATCGCCGCGTAGTCTTTCGAACGCGCGTCTTCGTTCTCGATGAACAGCGAGATCGGCGTGCCGGTGGTCAGGCCCTCGAACGTGCCGGAAAGAATTTTGACCTGGTCCGGTTCCTGACGTTGGGTCGTGAAGCGCGATTGTCCGGGACGGCGTTTGTCGAGGAAGCCCTGGATGTCCGCTTCGGTCAGGGCGAGGCGCGGCGGCACGCCGTCGACCACGCAGCCAATCGCTGGTCCGTGGCTTTCGCCCCAGGAGGTGTAACGGAAGATCGTGCCGAAGCTGTTGCCTGCCACGGCGCCTCGCTAGACGACGGAAATGTCCGGCGCGTCCACGGCCTTCATGCCGACGACGTGATAGCCGCAATCGACGTGATGGGTTTCGCCGGTCACGCCGCTGCTGAGTGAACTCAGCAGATAAAGTCCCGCGCCGCCGACGTCGTCGGTGGTGACGTTGCGCTTCAACGGCGAATTGTACTGATTCCACTTGAGGATGTAGCGGAAGTCGCCGATCCCCGAGGCGGCCAGGGTCTTCATCGGCCCGGCCGAGATCGCGTTGACGCGGATGTTTTGCCCGCCGAGATCGACCGCGAGATAGCGCACGCTCGCCTCGAGCGCGGCCTTGCAGACGCCCATCACGTTGTAATGCGGCATGACCCGCTCGGCGCCGTAATAGCTGAGCGTGATCGCGCTGCCGCCTTCCTTCATCAGCGGCACGGCGCGCCGCACCGCGTCGGTGAAGGAGAAGCACGAGATGTCCATGCTGCGCAGGAAATTCGCCCGCGTCGTGTCGACGTATTTGCCTTTCAGCTCGTTCGGATCGGAAAAGGCGATCGCATGGACGAGGAAGTCGAGCCGGTCCCAACGTTCGGCCACGGTGGCGAACGCGGCATCGAGACTGGGGCCGTTGGTCACGTCGCAATCCATGACCAGCGTGCTGCCGACGCTTTCGGCCAGCGGCTTGACCCGCTTGCCGAGTGCATCGCCCTGAAAGGTGAAGGCCAGTTCGGCACCTTGCGCATGGACGGCCTGGGCAATGGCCCAAGCGATCGAACGCTCGTTGGCGACGCCCATGATAAGGCCCCGCTTGCCCGCCATAAGCGGTTTATGTTCGGTCATGCATCCTTCGCGCGAAAAACCAATTGGACCAGCATCCTACACGGAAGGTGGGGTGGCGGGAAGGCTGGCCCGGATCGGTCCTGGCCGCTCAGTTTTGGTCCAGCTTGGTCCGCACGTCGTAGGCGTGATCGGCCGACCAGCGTTCGAGAAATTTGATCAATTCGGGATCCGGGGGGTCCGGCAGTGCGACTCGGAGTTTGACGTATTGATCGCCGGTGACGCCCTTCGATGTGATGCCCTTGGCTTTGAGACGAAGCGTCGTGCCGGTGTTCGAGCCGCGCGCGACCTTGAGCGTGACCGCGCCGTGGATCGTCGGCACGGTTATGCTGCCACCCAGCACCGCCTCGATCAGATTGACCGGCACCTCGATATGAATGTCGAGGCCCTTGCGGGTGAAGAGGGGATGCGGCTCGATCTCGATTTCGAGGAAGGCTTCGCCTTGCGGTGTCTTGAGACGCATGCGCTGGCCCGACTCCGTGCCGGCCGGGATCGCCACGTCGAGCGCGCGGCCGTCGGGCAGGGTGACACGTTGCTTGCCGCCACGCGCTGCGTCGAGAAACGACACCTTGAGTTTTTGCGCCGGCGTTTCGGTCGCGCCCGGCCGGCCGCGCCCCATGAATTCCGAAATGATGTCGTCGATGCCGCCGAAACCACTGCCGCCAAACCCGCCGGCGCTGCCGCCGCTGCGCCGCCCACCGCGCGTGCCGCCGAATCCGCCGCCGGGACGAAATCGCGCCTTTTCCGCGCCGTCGGGTCCGATCTCGCCACGGTCGTAGCGCGCGCGTTTTTCCGGGTTCGACAGAAAATCGTAGGCGGCGGTGACTTCCTTGAACTGGGCCTCAGGCGCGCGCTTTCCCGGATTGAGATCGGGATGAAGCTTTTTCGCAAGCTTGCGATAAGCCTGCTTGATCTCGTCGTCGGAGGCGCTGTTCGGCACGCCCAGCACGCTATAGGGGTCTCTCATTTGCCATATTGTGCCCGGATATGGCGGTTGCGGCAACGTCCGGGCGCATTATCCTGAACGCCGATGAGCGACGTTCCCCTGAGTACACCGTTCGACGAATTCGCGCGCTGGTTCGCCGAGGCGAAGGCGGCGGAGCCGACTCTGCCCGAGGCCATGTCCGTCGCGACGGCAACCGCCGATGGCTCGCCCTCGCTGCGCATGGTGCTGTTGAAGGCGTTCGATGAGCGCGGTTTTGTTTTCTACACGAATTTCGAAAGCCGCAAGGGCGACGAACTCGCAGCCAATCCGCGCGCGGCATTGTGCTTTCACTGGAAGTCGCTGCTGAAGCAGGTGCGGATCGAAGGCCGCACCGAGGAAGTGACAAAGGCCGAAGCCGACGCCTATTTCGCCTCACGCGTGCGCGGCTCGCAAATCGCGGCGACCGCTTCGCCACAATCGCGGCCCTATCATGAACCCGACGCGTTCGAAAAAATACTGAAGCAGACAGAGGCGCGTCTCGCCGATGTCGCGACGGTGCCGCGACCAACGTACTGGTCGGGTTACCGGGTGATGCCGGACGTTTTCGAGTTTTGGGAAGAACGTCCTTTCCGGCTTCACGATCGTCTGGTCTATCGTCGCGCAGGGCAGGGTTGGACCACGGAGCGGCTTTTCCCATGAAGACCTTGCTGCTGACCGGCGCGAGCCGGGGGATCGGGCACACCACGGTACAGCGGTTCTCGCAAGCCGGTTGGCGCATCATCACGTCCTCGCGCGAGGACGTGCCGGCCGAATGCAAGCGCGATCCGAACTGGACGCATCACATCGCGGCCGATCTTTCCGATCCCATGGACGTCGAACGTTTTGTCGCCGAGGTCCAGGGCCTGCTCGGCGACGAAGCGCTCGACGCGCTGGTCAACAATGCCGGGGTGTCGCCGAAGACGCCGTTTCACGAGCGGTTGGGGGTGCTGAACGGCGATCTGGTCGGCTGGAACGCGGTGTTTCAGCTCAACTTCTTCACGCCCCTTGTTCTGGCGCGTGGCTTCGCTGCTTCGCTCGCGCGCGGCAAGGGCGCCATCGTCAATGTGACGTCGATCGCCGGACATGCCGTGCATCCGTTCGCCGGCTCTGCTTATTCGACGTCGAAGGCCGCCCTCTCGGCGCTGACCCGCGAGATGGCGGTCGAATTCGCCCAACTTGGCGTGCGCGTCAACGCGGTGGCGCCCGGCGAGATCGAGACCCAGATGCTGTCGCCCGAGACCGACGTCCTGATCCCGCGCATCCCGCTGCAGCGTCTCGGCAGTCCCGAGGACGTGGCGTCGGCGATCTTTTATCTCTGTTCGGCGGATTCGTCCTATGTCACCGGCACCGAAATTTTCGTCACCGGCGGCCAGCACCTGTACTAGCGGTTGATCTCGACCAGCAGGACCCAAGCGTCGAGCAAGGCGACGACGTAAGCGCAAATGATCGCCGGCACGAGCAAATAGAGGCCGATACCGCCCTCGGCGAGGATGACACCGCCGGCAACTGCATAGAGCAAGGCCGCAAGCTGGCTGAGGAGCATCCGAAACGCGGCGCGCTGCCGATACGTGGTGCCGGCGGCGCGTAGCGAGCGGATGTCGAAGGTTATCACCATGATCCAGACCGCGACGGCGATGGCGAGCACCTCGATTCCGGCCGCCCGGTCCGATTGGCCCGGGACCAGCATGAGCGACGAGATCACGAGTATTTCGAGCAAAACGACGACGGCCTGAAAGGCGCGGTCGGGAAGATGAGGCAACGCGAGAATTTTCGGCAGGCTGATCGAGACACTGACGAAGATCAACCCGGTCAGCGCCGCCGAGGCGCCGACCTGCGCGATGAAAAAATTACCCCAGGCTTCCATGGCGAATGTCCTGCGCCGCTCGACAACAATCGGGTCCGGTGTTTTTAATCCAAAAAGTGATCGCCGTAACCCGGATATGCGAGGAAAACATGGCCCACCCGATTCTCAACATCGCCGATCTGCTCGACTTTCGCGTCGTCGGACATCACGGACCGGCGATCGGCGCGACGCGACCGGATGATGGTTATGAAGCGCGAATCGGCGCGATTTCACCGGTCATCGGCGCGCAAAAGCTCGGTTACAATCTGACCATCCTGCCGCCGGGGAAGCGCGCTTTTCCGCGCCACAGCCATCGCGTCAACGAGGAGATGTTCTTCATCGTCGACGGAATAGGCGAAGTGCGGATCGGCGATGCGCGTTATCCGGTGAAGCGGGGCGACGTGATTGCCTGTCCGCCCGGCGGTCCCGAAACCGCGCATCAAATCGTGAACCTGTCGCCGGACGCCGAGTTGAGATTTCTGGCGGTCAGTACCCGGCTCAGTCCCGAGATCGCGGAATATCCCGATTCCGGCAAGGTTGGCATTTTCGCGGAATTCCCATCCGGTGCGGACGGTCAGCCGCAAGGAATGCGGTTTCTCACCCGCGCCGGTGAGAGCCTCGATTATTGGGAAGGGGAGTGAGGCGCACGCAACGCGGTGAGATGCGCTTCGAGTGCCTTGACGTCGCGGTCGATCCAGTCGCGGAAAAGAGCCGGCGCCGAAGCGTGGCGGCGAAGCATGTCGGCAAGCTGCACCACTTCGCGTTCGATCGTCGCGACGATATGCGCGCGTTGGGCTTCTTGTGTCGCCTCGGGCAGTAGCGCGAGGAAACGAAGCTTCAGTTGAAGCGTCAGGCGATTGATGTCGCCCTGACCCTGGCCAAGCCGCGCTTCGAGGAGTTCCATCAGCGCGGCACGACCCTCGGGCCTGATCCGCATCACCGCGTTGTCGGTCATGCCCTGGCCGTCGACCGCTTCGATCAGACCCTGATAGCGCAGGAGTTCGATCGAACTGCCCATCAGATCGAGTGAGGGGCCGACGACGCTGCTGGTGAAGTAGCGAATCTCGGCAGCGAGATCGCCGTAGGCACGCGGCTGCTCGGCCAACAATCCCAGCGCCATCAGGCGGATGGCTTCAGCGGGGATGAGGGAGCGGTCGCGGAACATCTCAGGCCACGCGTCGGATCGGCAGGCGCGACCAGACGTCACTCAACGCGCCGACCAGCCGGTCGATATCGGCGTCGGAATGCTGCGGCGTCGGGGTCAGCCGCAGCCGTTCGCCGCCATGCGGCACGGTCGGGTAGTTGATCGGCTGCACATAGATATTGTGCCGCGCCAGCAGATCGTCGGAGGCCTCTTTGCACAGGCGCGCATCGCCGACGAGGACGGGGACGACGTGGCTCGGTGACGGCATGACGGGGAGATTGGCTTCCTTGAGCCGACGCTTCAGCAGTGCCGCACGCTCCTGGTGGCGTGCGCGTAGTTCGGATGCGCCGCGAACGTGACGGATGCTGGCAACCGCGCCGGCGCAGATCGCCGGCGGCAGCGAGGTGGTGAAGATGAAGCCGGGCGCGTGGCTGCGCAGGAAGTCGACCATTGCGGTCGAGCCCGCGACATAGCCGCCGATCAGGCCGAAGGCCTTGGCGAGCGTGCCTTGAATGATGTCGACGCGATGGGCGACGCCGTCGCGCTCGGCAATGCCGCCACCGTTCGGACCGTAAAGCCCGACCGCATGCACCTCGTCGAGATAGGTCATGGCACCGAAACGCTGCGCCACGTCGCAGAGTTCCCCGATCGGTGCGATATCGCCGTCCATCGAATAGACCGATTCAAACACGACGAGCTTCGGGCGCGCCGGGTCGGCTTCGCTCATCAGCCGCGCGAGATCTTTCGCGTCATTGTGTTTGAAGATGCGTTTCTCGGTGCGGGCGTGGCGAATGCCTTCGATCATCGAGGCGTGATTGAGCGCATCGGAGAAGATGATGCAGCCGGGTAACTGACTGGCCAGCGTCGCGAGCGCCGCGTCGTTGGCGACATAGCCCGAGGTGAAGACGAGCGCCGCCGGTTTGTTGTGCAGCGAGGCCAGTTCTTCCTCGAGCATGACGTGATAATGCGTGGTGCCCGAGATATTGCGCGTGCCGCCGGCGCCGGCGCCGGCCTTGTCGATCGCCTCGTGCATCGCCGCGAGCACGGCGGGATGCTGGCCCATGCCGATATAGTCGTTGGAGCACCAGACGGTGATCGGCTTGCCGCTTTGATGATCGTGCGCGTGCGGAAACGCACCGGCCTTGCGCTCGAGGTCGGCGAAGACGCGATAGCGTCCCTCGGCCCTCAGCGCGTCGAGGCGTGTCTTGAAAAACCCTTCATAATCCATCGCTTAACCGCTCCGCCGGGTCGGCATTCCCAATTATACGACCAAACGCCAAGCCCGCCAGTCCCGCAATGGGACGCTTTGCCGCGCCTTAGAGGAGCTTCAGCCGGATGGCCGCATCGTCCAGTGCCCGGCCGAATCGCTGCCAGATCTCGTCGATATCGGCTTCAGTCGCGATGAGGGGCGGGCAGAAGGCGATCGTATCGCCGGCCATGGCCCGGACGATGAGGCCGTTCTCCTGCGCCGCCGCGGCGACGGTGGCCGAAACGCTTTGGGCCGGATCGAACGGCGCCTTGGTGGCTTTGTCGCTGACCAGTTCGAGCGCCCCGAGGAGCCCGACACCCCTTGCTTCGCCAACCAGCGGATGCGCGGCGAAGTGCTGTAGCCCTTTTTGGAAGTGGGGTGCGAGGCGACGGACATGACCGAGGATATCGCGCTCCTCGTAAATTTTCAGTGCTTCCAGCGCGACCGCGCAGCAGGTCGGATGGCCCGAATAGGTAAAGCCATGCGCGAAGACGCCGAGCTTGTCGCTCTGGATGAGAAGCGCCTGATAGATGTCTTCGGAAATGATCGTTGCCGAGATCGGCAGATAGGCCGACGACACCGCCTTGGCGAGGGTCAGGATGTCGGGCTTCATCGCATAAGTCTCGGACCCGAACATGTTGCCGGTGCGTGCGAAGCCGCAAATCACTTCGTCCGCGATCAACAGCACGTCGTGTTTTTTCAGCACCGCCTGGATTTTCCCGAAATAGGTTTCGGGCGGCACGATCACGCCGCCGGCACCCATCACCGGCTCGGCGATGAACGCCGCGACCGTATCCGGACCTTCGCGTTCGATGAGCGCATCGAGATTGCTCGCGAGCCGTGTGGCGAAATCCGCCTCGCTCTCGCCTGGCTCGGCATAGCGATAATGATGCGGGCACTCGGCATGAAGGAAACCGGGAAGGGGCAGATCGAAATCGCGATGATTAGGGGCTAGGCCGGTGAGGCTCGCCGTGGCGACGGTCACGCCGTGGTATCCCTTGATGCGACCGATGATTTTCTTTTTCGCCGGACGGCCGAGCGCGTTGTTGTAGTACCAGACCAGCTTCACCGCCGTGTCGTTGGCCTCGGAGCCCGAATTGTTGAAGAACGCCTTCGACATCTTCACCGGCATCATCGCGACGAGACGCTCGGCGAGTTCGGCCACCGGCTCATGCGATTTATTGGTGAAGGAATGGTAGAAGGGCAGGCGCCGCATCTGTCGCGTCGCGGCATCGACCAGCCGTTCTTCGCTGAAACCCAGCGACGCGCACCACAGACCCGACATCGCCTCGATGTATTCCTTGCCGTTCTCGTCCTTGATCCGGATCCCGTGTCCCTCGGTGATGACCAAGGGGCCTTGTTTCTGGTGCTGGCGAAGATTGGTATTCGGGTGAAGGTGGTAAGCGACGTCGCGGCTCGCGGTCGAATTGCCTCGGTCCATGGTCCTTGCCTTTGGTTTCAGGTCCGGCGCGTATTGCCGCGCGGGTCGAGCGCGTCCTGGAGGCCGTCGCCCAGGAAATTGCACGCGATCACGGTAATGAAGATGAGCAATCCGGGATAAAGCGCAAGCTGCGGCGCGAGCTGGATGGTTTCCTGTGCGCCGGTCAGCATGTTGCCCCAACTGGCGATCGGCGGCGCCACGCCGACGCCGAGGAAACTCAACACCGACTCAAGCAGAATGATCTCGCCCACCGCCAGGGTCGTGGCGACGATGATCGGTGAGGCGAGATTGGGCAGGATATGCACCAGCATGATGCGCGGACCACTGGCGCCAAGCGCATGCGCCGCGCGGATGAAATCGCGCGCTTTCAGCGACAAGGTCGCGCCGCGCACGATCCGCGCGACGGTGGTCCAGCCGACGAAGGCGACCAGAATGATAATGCGGTAAAGACTGATCGCCTCGGAATCGATGAGCGACGCCGGCAGGCCCAGTTTTTTCAGATCGAGCGCCGCGAGCACGACGAGCAGCGGCAGGAGCGGCAGCGCGATCATGCCGTCGGTTAGGCGCATCAGGGCGGCGTCGAGCCGGCCGCCGCGATAACCGGCGATGAGGCCGATCGCGGTGCCGAATCCGGCCGCCGCGCAGGCGGCGACAATGCCGACCAGCAGGGAGACGCGTCCGCCGGTCAGCAGGCGATAGAGCAGATCACGGCCGATCTCGTCGGTGCCGAGCGGATGGACGAGCGAGGGCAATTCCAGGCGGTGATAAAGATCGACGGCGTCGGGGTCGAGGCGGAAGAGCGCGGTCACGACGGGCGCGGCAAACGACGCCAGCGCCAGCAGCAATAATACGCCGCCGCCCCAAATGACGCGTCGTTCCGTCAAGGCCGTGCGCCAGCCTCTCATCGCAGGCTGATCCGTGGGTCGATCGCGGCGTAAGCAATATCGGCCGCGAGATTGGCGAGGAGAACCATCAACGTCGCCAGCATCAGGCCCGCGAGGGCAAGGTTGAAGTCGTTGCCCTGGATCGCGTCGAAGATGAGCTTGCCCATGCCGGGATAGGCGAACATCGTTTCGGTGATCAGCGCGCCGGAGAACAACGACCCGAAGCTCAACGCGAGAACGGTCACCACCGGGATGAGCGCGTTGCGCAGCGCATGATAGGCCAGGACTCGCGTTTCGCCGGCGCCTTTGGCGCGTGCGGTGCGGATGTAATCCTGGCGCAGCGTCTCGATCATCGAAGCGCGCACATAACGCAGATGCGCGCCCATGGAAGCCAGTGTCAGCGTCGCGACTGGCAGGATCAGGTGCTGCAAGCGGTCGATCACGCCGCCGTCGCCGATCGTGGCGATGCCGCCCGCCGGAAGCAGGCCGAGCGCGGCGGCGAAGACGAGGATCAGCATCAGGGCCAGCCAGAAGGACGGTACCGAGATGCCGGCAAAGCACAGCAGGTTGATCACGTTGTCGAACCGCGAACCGGGCCGGCGCGCCGCGGCGATGCCGAGCGGCAAGGCCAGCCCATAGGCGCAAAAAAGACTGAGTCCCATGAGTAGCGCGGTATTGCCGAGCCGCGGCAACAGAGTTTCGAGGGCCGGCTTGACGTAAAGTCGCGAATATCCGAAATCGCCGCTCAATGCGGCGCGACCCCACGCGAGATAGCGCTCGATCAGCGGCCGATCGAGGCCGTAAAGCGCTTTGAGGCGCGCGGCGTCGGCGCTGGTGAGATGCGGGTTGGACGAAATCATCAGATCGATCGGATCGCCGGGCATTAGCCCGATCAGCGTGTAGACGATGAACGACATCACGGCCAAAACGCAGGCCGCTTGCAGAAGTCGTG
This sequence comes from uncultured Rhodospirillales bacterium, assembly GCA_903828515.1. Taxonomy (GTDB): domain Bacteria; phylum Pseudomonadota; class Alphaproteobacteria; order ATCC43930; family CGMCC-115725; genus CAIKMD01. Next base: position 1,339,097 of record CAIKMD010000007.1, read on the forward strand.
CAAGGATGAAGCGGGTCATCGTGAAACGTGAGCCTCGGCCCGTCGCCAGTTCTCGATCCAGAGGGTCGACGGATCGGCGTGGCCCGTCGGCGTCACGCCTTCGAGCCATTTCGGCAGGACGAAAGCCTCGGCGCGGAAATAGAGCGGCAGTGCCGGCAGGTCTTCGGCATAGAGCATCTGCAACTGACGCCACAGCTCGAAGCGTTTGGTCTGGTCGAGTTCGACTTCGACGGCGTCGACCAGGCGATCAGACTCCGGACTGCGATAGCCATCGTAATTCCCGCCGCTCCAATTATTTTCAGCGGACGGGATCTGATCGGAGTGGATCTCGTTGCGCGGCACGTTCTCGGGCGACGACACCCAGGCGAACATTGCCATCGTGAAGGCCCGATGGTTCACCACGCCACCGAGCAGCACCCGCGCCGGCATATTTTTGAGACGGACGACGATGCCCAATTTGCGCCATTGGCTTTGCAGCACCTGCTCGATCATCTCGCGGGTGCGGTTGCCGGCGGTGGTATTGAGCTCGAGGGTCAGCGCGCTGCCGGCCGCGTTGTGACGGACGCCATCGCTGCCGACGATCCATCCGGCCGCTTCCAGGAGCGTGCGCGCCTGGGCCGGATCGAAAGCGTAATGCTTGGCCGCGGGCGAATAGGCGCGGTCGAGCGGCGGGACGAAACTGTCGGCGACCGGATCGCGTCCGGCGAAGATCTGATCCGAGATCGCCTGGCGGTCGATGCCGTAAAGGAGTGCTTGCCGTACCCGTTTGTCCGCGAGAATCGGATTGTCGAGATTGAGATCGATATGCTCGAAGACCAGGCCGGGCTTGTAGAGGACGTTGAAATCGCGGCCGTGGCGCTTGTCGAAGCCGAGGGCCACATCGAGCGAGAAGCCTAACTCGCCCGCGACCATGTCGAGCCCGCCGGCCAGCAGATTGGCTTCGAGCGCGGCGGTATTCTCGACCGTCCACACCACGATCCGGCGGAAATAAGGCGTCTTGCCCCACCAATAGGGATTGCGCTCGAAGACGACATGCGAGCCCTGCACATCCTCGATGATGCGATAGGGGCCCATGTAGAGGCCGGGATTGGTCGGGTCGATATCGTATCGCGTATGAAAACGGTACTGGGCCGGATCGGCGAAGGCTGCGCGCTCGAGATGCGCCGGCAAAATCGCGAAATCGTTGGCGGCGGCATAGTCGAAGGTCAGGCGGTCGACCGTCAGCGTGAAGGTCTTGGCGTCCTTGATCTCGAGCTTGAGGATACGGCGATAGGTCTCGGCGTTGGCGACGCCGGATTGCGGATTCTTGCCGATCTCATAGCTGAAGGCGACGTCCTCGGTCGTTACGGGAACGCCGTCACCCCAGCGAGCCTCGGGCTGCAGCGTGTAGGTGATTTTCACGCCGGTTTTGCCGTCGCCGAGATCGGCCTTTTCGGCGAGGCCGTTCTCGAAGCTCGGCAGCGTGACGCAGAGCATGCAGATGAGATTCCAATCCGCGTCGAACGTCGTAAGCGGGCGGCGGACCAGTCCGAGGACATAGTTCTTCGCTACCATCTGATCGATCAGCGGGTTGAGGGTCGAGGGAAATTGGGTGATGCCGATCGACAATTCGTCGGGCGCGTGAGGGGGCTGGGCGCGTACCGCACCGGCCGACAAAATCAGGAGTCCGAAAAGGAACGTGATCGCCCGCATCATTCGATACGGACGATAGCACAGGCGAAGCGCTTAGGCTGCGGATACGCTCGTCGAGGCAACCGGTAGGAGGCTCAAGGAACTTTCGATGGCTGAAATCAGGTCTTTGGCGAAAAATGGTTTCGACAACATTTTCGCGCCTTCGGCGACGGCGTCGATCTCGGCGAGATTATAGGCGCCGCTCATATAGATGATTTTCAGGTCGGGACGGCGGGATTGCGCCATCCGTCCGATCGACAGGCCGTGCGGTGTTCCGGCCGGCAAGTTGATATCCGACAGCAGCAGGTCAAGCCGGTCGGTGCTTTCGATCACCTGCATCCCGGTATCGAAATCACGGGCGACGGCAACCGTATAACCCGCACGCTGCAGAATCTGGGCGGCGAGCCGTCGAAAGGCTTCGTCGTCTTCGATTACGAGAATGCGAATATCGGAACGGCCATTCATTCAGACACCGCGACTGAAAATAAGGGGCGGGGCGACAATCGGAGATTGCGCCGAAGATGGTTATCGTCCGGTTAATGCAAAGTGAGCCGACAGGCTCGGCCGGCGTTCAGGCCGCGCGTTGCCGTTCGATCAAGCGAGCAACCGTGATCGGCGGAAGGTGGTCAAGCGTCGCGCCATAAAGCGCGTCGAACTCTTCGGCTTCGCGTTTGATGCGAATCAGTTCGTGCTCGGCGAGGAACACGAATTTCGAACGCCGAGAAGGCAAAGCGGCAAGGTTGGGCATGGGTCGTCCCTTTGGTCTCCGGTGTGTGGTTACCGGACGTTAGGGCGTTAAGTATTACGAATTCCTTACCAGCGTTCGCGGTGTGGCTCAAGCGGCGAAAAGCCGCGGCACTACTTTCTCGGTGAACAGGCGGGCCGAATGTTCGGCGTCGGCGAACGAGACGTCGTTGAAGTTGAGTTGAAGCGATGCGACCTCGAACTCGCCGAAACGAGTCCGGCAGTGCTCGATCGTCTTGATCACGTCGTCGGGCGTACCGATCCACGCCGAGCCGGTCTCGACCTGGCTCTCGACTGTCTCGCGTTTCAGCGTCTCGGCGATCTTGTCGTAGCCGGGATAATCGGTGGAGGAGGTGCCGGCCCAATCGGACACCGCGTCGCTGATCGATTCGAGATATCGGGTGAGCGGATCGCGCGCGATGCGCCAGGCGGTCTCGCGATCTTCGTGGCAGCAGAGATGAAAAGCGAGCATGACACGGCCGTTTCCGGGATGACCGGCGTCGCGCCACGCCTTGCGATAGACGTCGGTCAGTTCTCGCGTCAGGCTGCCGGCAATCGGTATGGCCATCACCGCGTGGCCCAATCGTCCGGCCGTCGCGAAGCTTTCGGCGGTCGACAGCGCGGCAATCCAAAAAGGCGGCCGCGGTTTTTGCGTCGGGCGCGGCAGAGATGTGGTCGGACCATATTTGTGAAAACGTCCGGCGGAGGACACGTTCTCCTCTTCCAGCAGTTGGCGGATCTGCTCCAGGCCCTCGTTGAAGCGATCCCGGCTTTCATTCACCGAAATACCGAAGCGGGCGAATTCATGCGGCAAAAAGGCGCGGGCGAAGCCGACCTCGACTCGTCCGTGCGAAATCGCATCGAGCATGCCGATCTCGCCGGCGAGTTTCAGCGGATTGTTGAAGACGGGGAGGATCGCGCCGGTGATGAGCCGCGCCTTGCGCGTGCGTGCCGCGGCGGCGGTCAGAAAGAGCAGGGGGTTCGGCGAATAGCCGCCATACGGCGTGAAATAATGTTCGACAGTACGAACGTGGCTCCAGCCGCCGGTGTCGCACAGATCGATCAGCCGCAGGCATTCGTCGAAGTATTGCTCGGCCGATTTTCGATCAGGACCGACATCGGGAAAAAATTGCATCCCGAATTCCATGGTGCTCCTCCCCGTCGCGCCTTTGTGTCACCATTTAACATCGGATGACGGTTTTCACCATCGGGCATTCAACGCGGAGCTTGGCGGCACTGATCGACGCTCTGAAAGGGGCGGGAGCAGATGCCGTTGCCGATATCCGGCGATTCCCGAGCTCGCGTCGTCATCCGCACTTCAATAGCGAGACTTTGGCGCCGGCTCTGTCCCAAGCTGGTATCGCCTATCGCCATTTTCCCGGACTGGGCGACCGGCGCGCCGGTCGGGACGATGGAAAGCCGTCGCCGCACACATTGTGGCGCGAACCGGGGTTCCGAAATTTCGCCGATTATGCGGAAACCGACGCCTTCCGTGCCGCTTTTGCGGAATTGAGGGCGATGGCAAAGCAGGGATCCCCCGCGATTCTTTGTGCCGAGGCGGTGTGGTGGCGCTGCCATCGTCGGATCGTCACCGATTATCTCATCGCCGACGGCATACCGGTCGTTCACATTTTCGATGAAAACAAACGCGTGCCGGCTGTGCTGACGCCGGGGGCCGTCCAGCAAGGCGACGGAACGCTCCTCTATGAGGGCCCGCAGGGTCTCTTGCTGTAGCTCAGCCGGCTGCCTTGGCGGCGCGCGCCGCGAGCTTTTGGCTTTCGGCGAGGGTGTCGCGCAGCGCCTGGTCGGCTTGATAGGTCATCTTGATGAAGGCGCGCAGGAACGAATCAGTCCGCGGAAGCTGGAACAGGGTTTCCTCGTCTTCGCCGTCGGCGCGGCCCGAAATGGTGAGGGTCGCGTCCTGCGGGGTCAGGACCAGTTCGACCAGGGCGACGCCGGGGCCGGTGACATACTCGACCACGCGGTGACGCTTTGCATCATCGGCATCGGGACGGATCGTCATGCGGTAGGGCGTGCGATTCGACGCGGCTTCGATCAGCGCCCGGGAAAACGGACGCAGAAAAGCCTCGTCGAAGCCGAGAATGGCAAAGGCCTGCTCGCTCGACGCACCCGAACGGATATCGAGGGTCGTCCATAGCGACGCGCGGCCGCCATAATAGTCGACCGAGGCGAGGTCGAGATTGATCGAGTCGATCGGCTGCGGCGCGGTCTCGGCGCGGCTGCACAGAAAAGCAAAGCAAGCCGGCTCGCGGCGCAGCGACAGCGTCGTCGCGGCCTCGAGGTTCCAATCAGTCAATGCGTTCGTCGGCTCGTGCATGGCAATTCTGTCCTAAAGGGATTCGTTCTCGCCGAGCTATTCAACGCCCGACCCGTTAAGGGACAAATAAAGACATGAAAACACAAAGTATAGATTTGTCTAAAATTTTAGATAAAAGCGCCTAAACCGCGTAACATCTACAATTCGTCGATAATTGTGCATTATAATCAAAGTAATTGATGTGCACACATTCAAAGAACAACGCCATGTTAAGGCGTCGTCTCCTATATCTCTCGTCCGCCCATGACGAACCTCCCCGACATATTGAGCGAAGCGCTGTCCCGCATCGAGCCTCACACCGAGGCGCGGATGGAGACGCTGATCGCTGAATTCAGCCGCGTGCCGCTATCCGGCGAGGATCGGCTTTCGGCTCTGGCCGGGACTATCGCGACGGTCGCGCATATCCGGTATGTCCGGCATCGCAGTGTCTTTATCGAAGCGTTGCGGGGCTGGGCGCTCGAAATCACCAATCTTCTCGGGCCGCGCCCGTCGCTGCTCGGTCCGGATGGCATGTCGGGCAATATTCACGCCGCGCAAAGCCTGCTGATGGCGGGTATCGACGGACTGCTTCGTTCGATGGTCGCCGCCGGCACCCACGCACAGCATCGATTGGTCGCCGAACTGGCGCTGCTCGTTCGCCTCCTCGGGCGACATGACGCGGCGACGATTCATCTGGTGATAACGGCAGTGAAGCGCGCTTTGGCCGACCCCGAATGGCAGTGCGGGGATCGCGTTACCGTTCTCTTGCGCGAGCAGACCGAGCAACTGACCCCGACGGCGGCGCTCGAGCGGCTCGCGCCGCGCGGCACGGCCTAGTTATTTTGTTCGACCGCCTGGGCTGCTTCGAGCCAGCGCGTTTCCGCGACGCTCAGCGCCGCGGTGAGGCCGGCTTGGTCGCGCAATAGCGCCGCGAGTTCGCTGCCGCCCGCCTGATAGGTTGCGGGGTCGGCGATTCGCTTGTCGAGTACCGCCTTGCGCGCGTTGAGGTCGGCGACTTCGCGCTCGGCCTCTTTGAGCTTGCGCTTCAGCGGTTCGACGTCGCGCCGCTTGCCGCTCTTCTCTTTCTTCGACTGCCGCCGGCCGCCGTTTTGGCCGCCGCGACGATTGTCGTCCTCGTCGACCGGTGCCCTGCCGAGGACCATCTGTTTGTATTCTTCGAGATCGCCCTGAAAGGGCTGCACGGTGCCGTCGGCGACCAGCCAGAGACGATCAGCGGTCAGCGACAGTAAATGCCAGTCATGGCTGACCAGGACGACGGCGCCCGGGAATTCGTTGATCGCCGAAACCAGGGCCTCGCGCGCTTCGAGATCGAGATGGTTGGTGGGTTCGTCGAGGATCAGCAGGGGCGGTTCGCCGACCGTCATCAACGCGAAGGTCAGGCGCGATTTTTCGCCGCCCGAGAGCTTGCCGGCTTCGACGAAGACTTTGTCGACACCGAGGCCGAACCGCGCCAGCCGCGCGCGGATTGCCTCGGGTTTGGCCGACGGCATGAGGCGCGCCAAGTGGTCGAAGGCGGTGCTCTTGGCGTCGAGTTCCTCGATCTGATGCTGGGCGAAATAGCCCGATTTCATCCGCGGGGCGACGCGCATCTCGCCCGACAAGGGCTGGAGCCGTCCGGCCAATAGCCGCGCGAAGGTGGATTTGCCGTTGCCGTTGGCACCCAGCAACGCGATCCGGTCGTCCGGATCGAGGCGAAGATCGAGGTTGCGCAGGATTGGCTTGCCGGGCTCGTAACCGACATCGACCCGGTCGATCGTGACCAGCGGCGGCGCGAGTTCGCGCGGCTCGGGGAATTCCAGGCGAACGGGCGGCTCGTTTGCCGCCAGCACGATCGGCTCCATCCGCGCCAGCGCTTTGACGCGGCTCTGGGCCTGGCTCGCCTTCGACGCCTTGGCCTTGAAGCGGTCGACGAAGGACTGGAGACGCTTGCGTTCCTGGTCCTGATGGGCAGCCGCTGCCTGGAGGCGAAGCAAGGTCTCGCGTCGGGCACGGCTGAAAAAATCATAACCGCCGGTATAGAGGGTGAGCTTCTTCTCGCCGAGATGAAGAATGTGGTCGACGACCTCGTCGAGGAATTGCCGGTCGTGGCTGACCAGAAGGAACGTCTTGCGATAGCGGCGCAGGAACTCGCCGAGCCAGATCGATGCTTCGAGGTCGAGATGGTTGGTCGGTTCGTCGAGCAGCAAGAGATCGGGCGCCGCGAACAGCGCTGCGGCGAGGGCCACGCGCATGCGCCAGCCGCCGGAGAAACTCGACATCGGCTGTTGCTGCGCGTCGTGGTCGAAGCCGAGGCCGGCGAGGATGCCGGCGGCACGCGCCGGTGCCGCATGAGCGTCGATGGCGGCCAGTCGCTCGTGAATCTCGGCGGCGTGGGGCCCCTGGTCGTCGCTCTCGGATTCCAGCAACAATTGTGTACGTTCTTCGTCGGCCGCCAGCACCATCTCGAGCGGCGTGTCGGGACCGCCATGTGCTTCCTGCGAGACGAAGCCGATGCGCGTGCCCTTGGGCAACAGAATCTCGCCACCGTCGAGCTGCCGCTCGCCGCGAATGAGGTCGAGAAGCGTCGATTTGCCGGTTCCGTTGCGGCCGACCAGGCCAATCTTCCAGCCGGCGGCGATCTGCACGGTGGCATCTTCGATAAGCGTACGGCCGGCGATACGATAAGTGATATCCGAGAGTGTCAACATTGCGCGCGTCCTAGCACAGGATCGCCATGCTTGACAGACGGGGCCTCGGGTATCTCCCATGTCACAAACGGAGGACATGGCCATGGATGCCGATCTGATCGACAAGATGCTCATTCGCGACCAGGTGCAGAACTGGGTCGTTTGGCGCGACAGCGGGCAATGGGAGAAATTTCGCACCGTCTGGCATGACGGCGCGCGGATGCATTCGAGCTGGTATCGCGGGCCAGTGGCCGATTTCATCGCGCACGCGCGGAAATCCTTCGCACGCGGCGCGATCGGCGCCCATTTCCTCGGCGGCAGTTCGATCGAACTGAACGGCACCCGCGCGATCGCCCAGACCAAGAAGCGAATCGATTCACGTCAGATGGTCGAGGGCGTCGCCTGTGACGTGGTGTGCCTCGGTCGCTTCTATCAATTCTTCGAAAAACGCGACGGGCGCTGGGCGATCGTGTTGCATCAGGGGATTTACGAGAAGGATCGCGCCGATCCGGTCGATCCGACCGCGACACTCACGCTGGATCGCGGTCTGCTCGAACAATTCCCGGAAGGCTATCGCCACATGGCCTATGTCCAGACCAAGGCCGGCTTCAACGTCTTCCGCGACCTGCCGGGGTTGCACGGGGCAGCGGTCGAGCGGCTCTATGCCGCCGGCGCGAAATTCCTCGCCGGCGGACCGGCCGAATATGAGTGAGGATGCAATGAGCGACGAACGCGAAGATCGCTTGCGCATCCGCGAGGTGATCGAGAACTGGGTGATCTGGCGCGACAGCGGCCAATGGGAGAAGTTCAAAACCGTGTGGCACGCGGATGCCCGCATGCACGCAACCTGGTTTCAGGGCAGCGCCGAGCAATTCATCGCCAATGCGCGCGGCTCGTGGGGCAGGGGCGGCATCAGCATTCATTTTCTGGGCGGCAGTTCGATCGAACTGAACGGCGCGCGCGCGATCGCCCAGACCAAAGTGAAGATCGACGCGCGCGGAATGGTCGAGGGCGTGCTGTGCGATGTGGTTTCGACCGGACGGTTTTATGATTTCTTCGAAAAGCGCGACGGGCGCTGGGCGATCGCGCTGCGTCAGCCGATCTATGAGAAGGACCGTCTCGATCCGATCGACCCGACGTTGACGCCGGCACTTGATCGCGACGTGCTCGGCTCTTTCCCCGAGGGCTATCGTCATCTCGCCTACATGCAGTCGAAGGCGGGCTTTACCGTGAAACGCGACATGCCGGGCATGCACGGTCCCGAGTTGGAACGGCTCTACGCGGCCGGCGCCGCTTTCATCGCTGGTGCGCCGGCACATTATCAATAAGCAGGAGATAGGCTTTGTCTGTTTTACGTTCGGCCGCGCAGGTGGCCGCATCCATTGCCGTTGTGGTGTTCGCCACGTCATCGATCGCCGATGCCGCTGACAAGCTGCGCGTGGCGAAACCCGAGGCGACGTCGTTCTCCTTCGCGTTTCTCGATGTTGGCGTTCAAACCGGCATCTTTGCCAAGCACGAGGTCGAGATCGAAAGCATCGACGTGGCCGGGGGCAGCAAGGCGAATCAGGCACTCATTGCCGGCAGCATCGACATCGAACTCGGTTCGGGTATCGAAATGCTCTTCATCGTGAAGGGGTCGCCGGAGAAGGGTATCGCGGTGCTGGCGGGTCCGCCTTTGTCGATGGGGATCTCGGTTCGCGATGACAGCGGAATCAAAGACATCGCCAGTCTCAAGGGCAAGGCAATCGGGATTTCGACCGCGGGATCGTTGACCGATTGGCTCGCCGAGGAATTGTCGCGCCGGCAGGGCTGGGGAACCGACGGTGTGCGCCGCGTCGCCCTAGGGAGTCAGGATGCCTTGAGCGCGGCGCTCATCGCCAAGAATGTCGATGCGATCATCGGCGGAACGCCGACCGCCTATCGGTTGCAGGAAGCCGGACAGGCCAAGGTGCTTGCGACCTTTGGGCCGACCGTGCCGGATTTCATCACCAACATGATTTTCGCCAGCAACGCCGTCATCGCGGCGCATCCCGAGGCAGTACGCCATTTTCTCGCCGGCTGGTTCGAGACGGTCCGCTTTGCGAAGGCCAATAAGGAGGAGACGATCCGCCTCACACGGCCGGCGACGCGGTTGTCGCCCGAAATCGCATCGATCATCTATGACGAGCAGATGCCGATGTTCTCGACCGATGGCCGCTTCGATCCGAAGGCGGTCGCGGTGGTGAAAAACTCGATCAAAGAGCTTTCCCAGTTCGATTCGTTGCCGCCCGACGACGTTCTTTTTACCGAGGCGTTCCTGCCGCCGCGCCAATAGGCGCGCGTCGCTATTTGAAGAGGCGGTCGAAGATTCCGATCTCGAAATTGACCGGCAGGTCGAGCGTGCGTTTTTCGCCGGGATAGATCGCCGGGATTGCCGGTACGGGCGAGGCCGCGCGCACCATCGCGAGCGTTGCCGCATCGAGATCCGGAAAGCCGGTACTGGTGTCGATCCATACGTCGAGGACGGTGCCGTCGCGTGCGATCGTGAAGCCGACCACGCCCTTGCCTTCTTCTTTCTGCTTGAGCGCGTTGTCCGGATATTTGCGGAAACGCGCGATCCAGCGTTGCACGCGGATCAGATAGTCGTCGGCGGTTCCCTGCGCCGAACCGTTCCCGACGGCGGCCAAACCAGTGCCCTGGTCGCCACGACCGCGCCCGCCGACGCCCTCGCGCAGGATCGCCTCCGTGCTGGCGGAAGCGGAGGCGGCGTTGCTGGGGGCCGGGGCTGCCTGAGTCGGCGCGGGCGTCGGCGGTTGCGGGTTGGGTGGCGTCTCGATCGGCTTGGTTTGCGCCTGCGCGGCTTTTTGCGGCGGCGACGGCTTGCGCGGCGGGACCGGCGTCGCGACGGGTGTCGGCGTTGTCGGCAAGGCGGGTGGCTGTGCGGCTTGGGCCGGCGGCGTCGGCCGTGACGCGGGCGTGGCGGCGGTTTCGAGCGCCGAACTCGCGGCGCGTGCTTCGCTGCTGGGTGAAGAGGCAGCGGTGTCGCCGCTGCCGTTGCCGGCAGCGCCGGACTGTCCCTCCAATTGGGCGAGAGTGACCGGAATGGGCGGCAGCGGAACCACCTGTTCCTTTGCCGGGCGCCACAGCCCGATCAGGAGCAGAAGCAGCAGCGCGTGGAACAGGCCCGACACGAACATGGCCGTGCTGAAACGCTTGCGTTCGCGCGCGCGCACGACAGCGTCGTAATTCGGCAGTCCGAAATTGTCCGGCACCGTGGCCTGGGTCATCGTCCCCTTGTGTCCATCGCCGTGACGGGAAACACTAGCCGCCGCCCGAAGGTTGCGAAAGAGGAGCCGATGCCCAAATTAGCCGCCAATCTCAGCACGCTTTTCACCGAAATACCTTTTTTGGATCGGTTTGTGGCGGCGCGCGCGGCGGGTTTCCAGGCGGTCGAGTTTCAGGCGCCCTATGCGCATCCGGCCGCCGATATCGCGGCGCGCGCGACGGCGGCCGGACTGCCGGTCGTATTGTTCAACGCACCGATGGGTGATGCGAAGGCGGGCGACCGTGGGCTTGCCGCGCAGCCGGGGCGCGAGGCCGATTTCGACGCCGCGATCACGACCGCGCTCGACTATGCGCGGGTGCTCGGCTGCAGGCAGGTGCATGTGCTGGCCGGCGCCGCCTTGCCCGATCGCGTGGGGCAGGAGGAGACCTATGTCGCCAATCTGCGGCGCGCCGGCGAGCGTGGCAAAGCGGCCGGGGTGACGTTCCTGATCGAGCCGCTCAATGCGCAGGACAACGCGACTTATTTCCTGCGGACGACGGCGCAGGCGATCGCGATCCTTGACTGCGTCGCGCACCCCAATGTCGCGCTGCAATTCGACTTCTATCATTGCCAGATCACCGAGGGCGATCTGGCGCGGCATACAAGCGAGCTGTTCGGGCGCTATCCGCATGTGCAGATCGCCGGGGTGCCGGGGCGGCATGAGCCGGATGAGGGCGAGATCAATTTCCCGTTCCTGTTCGACCTGCTCGACGGGTTGGGCTACGCAGGATGGGTCGGGTGCGAGTACCGGCCGAAGGCGGGGACGCTGGACGGACTCGGCTGGGCGAAGCGGTGGGGGATCGGCAATGGGTAATCGGCTGGCGGGCAAGATCGCGGTGGTGACGGCGGCGGCGCAGGGGATCGGGCGGGCGACGGCGCTGGCGTTTGCGGCCGAGGGCGCGCGGGTGATTGCGACCGATATTCGGGTGATCAAAAAAGACAACCCCGAGCAGATCGAGACGCGCGTGCTCGATGTAACAAAATCTTTAAATATCAAAGAATTGTCGGACGATCTTGGCGCGATTGATATCCTGTTCAACGGCGCCGGCTTCGTCCATCACGGGACGATTCTCGACTGCGCCGAGAGCGACTGGGACTTCACCCACGACCTGAACCTCAAAAGCATGTACCGGACGATCCGCGCCTTCCTGCCGGCGATGCTCAAGTCGGGCCGCGGCGGGTCGATCATCAACATGGCCTCGGCGGTGTCGTCGCTCAAAGCCGCGCCCAACCGGTTCGCCTATGCGACGAGCAAGGCGGGGATCATCGGCCTGACCAAGGCGGTCGCGGTCGACTTCATCACCCAGGGCATCCGCTGCAACGCGATCTGTCCCGGCACGGTCGAGACGCCCTCGCTCGATGAGCGCATCGCGGCGCGCGGCGACGCGACACAGGCGCGCAAGGATTTTATCGCCCGCCAGCCGATGGGACGCTTCGGCACGGTCGAGGAGATCGCCGCGCTCGCGGTCTATCTCGCGAGCGACGAATCGAAATTCACCACCGGCGGCACCCATGTCGTCGACGGTGGCATGACGCTTTAGAACCCAACTCTTTCGATTAAGGAAGGAAGCTAAGCCATGAAACTCTTACGCTATGGTCCGGTCGGTAAGGAAAAGCCCGGCGTGCTCGACTCGGGTGGCAACATCCGCGACCTGTCGGGCGCGATCGCCGATCTGACGCCCGATCAGCTTTCGCCCGCCGCGCTCGACAAGCTCCGCAAGCTCGATCCCGGCAAGCTGCCGCGCGTCACCGGCGAGCCGCGCATCGGCGCTTGCGTCGCGGCGGTCTCGAAGCTCGTCTGCATCGGCCTCAACTACACCGACCACGCCAACGAGACGAACAACCCGATCCCGAAAGAGCCGGTCGTCTTCATGAAGGCGATCAGCTCGATCGTCGGCCCGAACGACGATGTGGTCCTGCCCAAGGGCGCGACCAAGGGCGACTGGGAGGTCGAGCTCGGCATCGTCATCGGCACCAAGGCGCAATACGTCTCCGAGTCGGACGCCCTCAAACACGTCGCCGGATACTGCATCGTCAACGACGTGTCCGAGCGCGCGTTCCAGATGGAGCGCGGCGGGCAATGGACCAAGGGCAAGAGCTGCGACACCTTCGCGCCGATCGGCCCCTGGCTGGTGACCGCGGACGAGGTGCCCGACCCGCAGGTGCTCGACGTGATGTGCGAGGTCAGCGGCGTGGTCATGCAAAAGGGCACGACCAAAAACATGATCTTCACGGTCGCCCAGATCGTGAGCTACCTCAGCCAGTTCATGACCCTGATGCCGGGCGACATCATCCCGACCGGAACGCCGGCCGGCGTCGGCCTGGGCAAGAAGCCGCCGCGCTTTTTGAAGCCGGGTGACACGATGCGCCTGACGGTGACCGGGCTGGGCGAGCAGCGGCAGAAGGTGCTGGGGTATCCGGCGTAAGCCCGTACCTCGTCCGTCATTCCGGACGGTTGTCGCGGCGCCGCATCGCCGCGACGCGCCGATAATTGGAACCGCCCGTCACCCTCGCCCCCCTCCCATTCCCTCCCCCTCGAGGGGGGAGGGGTAGGGTGGGGGTGAGAGCCGGGTGAGATTTGGGAAAGTTGAGCGCCGAGCCGAAAGGGTGCGTCACCCGATTGCGCCCCGAAAAACCAATTCCCTCAGAAATTGCGGGCCCCTCGCAAAATTGTGGTACGTCCCCGCGATTCGCGCTATTCTAAACTCGCGTTCATCTGCGCGCAGGGGCAAGCAGGGGCACCATGTACGACAATCGCCGACCGGGTTATTTCCGGAATGATGAGCCTCAAACGGGCCGTCGTGTCGAAGCAAAAGTAAAATGGTTCAATGCGGCGAAGGGATTCGGCTTCGTCACGTTGTCGGACGGAAGCCCTGATGCCTTCCTTCCCATGGCGATCCTGCGAAGGGCCGGATACGACGATGTGCGCGAAGGCGCCTCGATCAGTTGCGAAGTCGGCGCCGGCGCCAAAGGCCCACTCGTGGTCAACGTCTTGAACGTCGATAACAGCACCGCGGTTCCCGGCGGCGGCGGCGGTGGTGCCGGCGGCGCACCGCGCGGCGGCGGTTACGGCGGCGGTGGTGGCCAGGATCGCGGCGATCGCGGTGGCGACCGGGGCGGTGGTGGCGATCGCCCGCGCCCGACCGGCCCGACGCAAAGCCTCGAAGGCGCGGTCAAATGGTTCGAGCCCGATAAGGGCTATGGCTTCATCTCGCCCGATGGCGGCGGCAAGGACATCTTCGTTCATGTCACCGCGTTGCGCCGCAGCGGCGTCCAGACCCTCGGGCCGGGACAGCGCGTGCGCGTCGACGTCGTCGAGGGCCGCAAGGGCCTCGAAGCCGACCGCATCGACATCATCTGAACGTTGCTTTTTTGGATTTTAAGAGCCCCGCCGGGCGGCGGGACGGTCTATCATTCGGGGAGAACATTTCGGCGCATCGGCACGGGACATAGCAGGTAGGTACTCATGGATTTGCAGGACACGATCAGGACCTATCGGCTGTTTTCCGGATCTTACGATGTCGTGTTCGGCCCGGTGTTTCATCCCGGCCGCAAGGACGCGGTCCGCATCGCCAACGCGCAACCCGGACAGCGCATTCTCGAAGTCGGCGTCGGCACCGGCCTGTCGCTCCCCTATTTCCGCAAGGACTCCGAAGTCACCGGCATCGACGTCTCGGCCGAGATGCTGAAAAAGGCGCATGACCGCGTCGCCAACAAGAACCTCACCAACGTCAAAGGCATCTATGAGATGGATGCCGAGGCGATGACCTTCCCCGACAACAGCTTCGATGCCGTGCTCGCGCTCTATGTCGCGTCGGTCGTCCCCAACCCCGCGAAATTCGCCGCCGAGATGCGCCGCGTCTGCCGCCCCGGCGGCACCATCGTGCTGGTCAATCACTTCGCGTCGGAAACCGGCGTGATGCGCATCGTCGAAAAAATCCTGGCGCCGCTCGCCGGCTTCATCGGCTTCCACGCCGATTTCTCGCTGACGAATTTTTTAAAGGTGAGCGAACTCACCGTGCGCGAGATCAAGCCGAGCAACCTCTTCGGCTATTGGCGGCTCCTGCGCTGCGTGAACGAGAAGCCGGCGGGGTAAGGGACGGGAAGTCCCGAGCCAAAGAATGGTGCCGACTTAAGCTGAATTTTATGCGCTCCGATGCTGGTCTACCATTGTCCTGAATGGTGGAGCGGCACTAGAAAATTAGCGTAATCGTAAGAGACGGCTCAGGGGAAAAGAAGCCGTCGTCAATCGTTCGTCGCACTTCGGGGGATGCTTTGCAAAGCGAAGTCGACCAGATCAAAAGCAGTCTGGAGAAGGCGCGTCGGCTGCTGATTGACCTAACCAGATCGAACCGCCTCATCCATTCAACTCGGTCTGGACAACGAGCACACTGCTTAGAAATCGTTGATGCTGACGCAGACAACGTCTCGGAATCGCTCATGTGGGCTTCGACCCCACACCGGTTTCTCTTCGCGGGCGAAGAAGAAACGGATGCCAGGTCAATCAAATCGCTCCGGACCCTTCTTGATCCCGAAAAATTAAATAAGAGGCTTACAAAATTCTATCGCGAGAGCAGGACGTTCGAGGAAGAGCAGGGCGTCAACATTTTGTTTATGGCGCTTGGCTTTCTAAAATATTTTGAAGACCCACGAGCCCAAGAGGCCTGCTACGCGCCATTAATTCTGATCCCGGTTTCCCTTGAGAGACTAAAAACCGGTGCGTATCGAATGCAGAGGCGTGATGAAGATTTAACTGTGAATGTTGCCCTTAGGGAAAAGCTCAAACACATTGCAGGTGTTGAGTTGCCCGATCTACCAAATGGCGACGAGGAATGGAAGCCGTCCGCATATTTCCAGAAGGTAGAGGAAGCGATTTCACGGCAAACGACGTGGAATGTCGAGCGCAACGCTATTGGACTTGGGTTTTTTAGCTTTTCGAAATTTCTGATGTGGCGAGATTTAGATTCCTCATCGTGGCCGAAGAACAATCTTTTAGACAACGTACTGGTCCAAACCCTTCTCGGGAGCAACGCAAAGTTCACCCCCGAGCCCCCTTTGGTTGGCGATGATGAGCGCATAGACGAAAAGATTGATCTTACGACTCAAAGCCACGTTCTCGACAGTGACTCAAGCCAGGCGACCGCAATCGCTGAAGTGTTGTCGGGTCGCCATCTTGTGATTCAGGGACCGCCGGGAACCGGCAAATCGCAGACTATTGTAAATATTCTCGCCGCAGCGGCAGGGGCTGGAAAGAAAATATTATTCATTGCGGAAAAACTCGCCGCTTTGGAGGTGGTCAATGATCGCCTCAACAAATGCGGACTTGGCATACTTTGTCTTGAATTGCACAGTCGGAAAGCCAGCAAAAGTACGGTTATGAGTTCGATTGGTTCCGCGATGAACAGGGCCGATACATCCACCGAGATCGGCCAAGATATTACCGCGACGATAAAATCTGATGTGCAAAAGCTAAACCGCTGGACCGATACGCTTCACACAAAAGTTGGAAAGTCAGGTCATAGCGTATACGGGATCATGGGCGCTTCACAGTTGCGACGTCTCGAAGCCGCAAGATTAGGCGAGGCGAGGATCGAGCGCGACGACTGGACCTATGATCAAATTCGTGAAGCAATCGATCTTGCTGAACTAACGGCTCGGCGTCTTGGCCCAATTGGTGTGCCGGCGGATCATCCGTGGTTTGGGGCGCGCGGGAAAGTACTCGCGCCATTTGATATAACCAGGCTTACCGCCACTTTGGATGTGGCCGTTGCAGCCTGTGAGAGGCTCGTCGAGGCCGCAAATGTTGGCGCCGCTCTCGTGGGGAGAGAGTCGCCCAAGACCGCCGACCAGGCGAGATCAGCGGCTAGGCTTCTCGAGAAAATTGCGAGTGTTCCAGAACTGGGGGCGCCTAATCTTAGTCATCCGTCATGGACCACTGAGCTATCCCGGATTGAGAAAATCATCGCCATTTTCATGTTGCTGCGCGGGGGCCAGAAAGCTGCGCGACAACTCGTAATTGAAGCGGCATGGTCCGAAGATTTAGTGGCGATAAGAAGGCCGATCGCGGCGCACGGCCAGAATATCTTCCGGATATTCAACGCCGAGTTCAAAGGCGCGATAGCGAAGTTGAAGGGCCTCTGTGTCGGACCAATTCCGAAACAGTATCGGGCTCGGGTCGAATTTCTCGATCAGATCATAGGAATTCAGCAAGCAGAGCGCGCATTTGCCGCCGATAGAGAGTTCTTCATAGGAGTTCTCGGGTCGCTATGGCGCGTCTTTGACACCGACATCGATCGTGTCCAGGCGATCGTAGGTTGGATTAAAGCCCATGCGGAATATGGCGATGTCAGCGAAAGCTTGCGAGTTGCATCCCGCCTGACCGACCGTCAACATTTGTTAGAATTAAAAAATCGGATCGACACCGAAGTCGATCATCTCGGTGCTACCTTCAAAATAATTGAAGATAAAACAGCACCGGATTTTGCGGTCAAACTCCAGCACATTGGCTGGATGCAAGCCGATTTAGAAAAAGTTTTGTGCGTTTTGCGAGCCTGGCAGGCGTCCGTTAGCCGCTACAATGATTGGGTTGCGTTGCGCGATTCCTTTCAAGAATTGGATCGACTCGGTCTCGGCGCACTTGAGCGACTGGTCGTGGAGAAAGGATTGGCGGCCGACGACATGAGTGGCGCGGCCCGTGGGCTCATTATCGAGGCGTTGTGGAATCGTGCGGCCTTAGAAATACCTGAGATTGCGAAGATTGAAGGTTCGGAGCAGACGGATACCGTTACGCGCTTCCGTGATTTGGATAAAAAGCTAATCCAACGCGCTCGCAGTCAAATTCTCGCCGACTATATGAAGCGTCGTCCGTCACTGAGTCATATTGGGGAAATGGGAATACTGCGCGACGAATTAGGACGCCAACGAGGGCGTAAACCGGTTCGTAAGGTTATGGAATTAGCAGGTCGAGCTGTTCAGCAGCTCAAACCCATTTTTTTGATGAGCCCATTGAGCGTTGCACAATTTCTACCGGCCGGTGGGGTTGAATTTGATCTCATTGTGATTGACGAGGCCTCGCAGATTTCACCCGAAGATGCACTGGGCGCAATTGCTCGCGCGAGACAAATTGTGGTTGTTGGAGATGACAAGCAGCTCCCGCCGACGAACTTCTTCAAACTTGCGGTCGCCGATGATGACGAGACCGAAGACGAAGGTGCCAATGTTGTAAATTACGAAAGTATCCTGTCGATGGCGGGTAGCCGTGGTGTGTCTAGTCGGATGCTGCGCTGGCACTACAGGAGCAAGCACCCGAGTCTTATCGCTCTTTCGAACGCTTCTTGCTATGCAGATAATTTGTTGCTGCCACCGAGCCCTTTGATTTCCGGCGATGAACTCGGCTTACGGCTCATTCAAACGCCGCGTAACTCATATGATCGGGGCAATACGGGTAGGAACGACCCCGAAGCTCGTGAAATAGCTAAGGCCGTCGCGCAACATCTTGAAATGTATCCCGACTTATCCCTTGGAATCGGCTGCTTCAGTGTGGCGCAGCGAAATGCCATTGATGACGCGCTGCACGAGTTCAAATTGCGCTCTGCTACGGACACGTTTCAGCCGAAGGGTGAACGCTTCTTTGTGAAGAATCTTGAGGCAATTCAGGGCGACGAGCGCGACGTAATTTTTATTTCGGTTGGCTACGGCACGGATGCGCAGGGTCGCTTTTTTAATAATTTTGGCCCGGTTAGCGCCGAAGGGGGTGAACGGCGGCTGAATGTGTTGATTTCGCGCGCGAGAATTCGGTGCGTCGTTTTTTCTTCGATAAAGGGAGGCGATATCGAGGAAAGCACTCACCCCGGCCCGCGTATGCTGAGGGATTTTTTACATTTTGCGGAGTCTGGTCATATAGCGGCCGGAAACACGACCGGCGCGGATTTCGATAGCGAATTTGAAAAGGCTGTTTCAGACGTTCTTCGGAAAAGCTGTTTCAAGGTGGCGAATCAAGTTGGCGTCGGCGGCTTTAAAATAGATCTCGCCGTTCATTCGCCGAGTCAACAAGGGCGCTTCGTGATCGGCATCGAGTGTGATGGCGCAACCTATCACAATTCCAGGTCCGCGAGGGATCGCGACCGGCTTCGGCAGGATATTTTGGAGGGGATGGGCTGGAAGCTACATCGAATTTGGTCGACGGATTGGTTTCGGCATCCGGAACGCGAGACCGACCGGCTGTTGCGTGTTGTGCAAGAGGCGTGTTCTGATCCGCCGAAACCGATCATCAGCCCCCCTCCGGCCGAGGAAATAGATCATCGCGAACCCGATGCGGAGGGGGAAACAGGAATATCGCCGGCGCCGGAGCCTTTACAACTCGTTGTGCAACCCTATCGCATCGCCCAGCTTCCGAAACAAATAACCATTTTTGACGATACAGATATGAATCGCCTCGCACACCTTGCGATCATTGTTGTCGAAGTAGAAGGGCCCGTGTTTATTGACCGCATCGCAAAAAGGATCAGAACAGCGTTTGGCCTCAAACGTACAGGGAATCAAATTAAAGGCAGGATTGGTGATGCTCTTAATGCGGCTGAAAGGTTAGGCCGTGTGATCGAGGTTCATCCAGGTTTTTGGGATCTGGCCGGTCGCGGCAAACCTACTGTACGAAACCACAAGGATAGTGGCGAGCAACCCTTAGCCCCTGAGGATATTTGTCCGACGGAATATCAAGAGGGAATTGTTGACGTACTGAGCGCGACCGTTAATGCCCACCGCAGTGAGCTTGTCGTTGCTGTAACGCGATTGCTTGGCTTTGATCGTACCGGTCCGGGGCTTCGGTCCGCTATCGAGGAACAGATTGATAACTTGGTTCAGGCGACACGCGTGATAGAGGTCGGTCAAATGTTATCTGTGGTTCGCTCCGAATTGCAGTGACAGTGCGTTCAATTGCTACGTTGTACCCAAGCGATTACCGGCATTAGCACCGCAATTCTTTGCGATCGTGACGTGGAGGTCAGAGCCAGGCGGTCAGATCGTCGAGCGGGACGCCGAGCGCGGCCGCGATCTTGACCATGGCGTCGAGGCTGCCGGGTTTCTTGCGGGTTTCGATCTCGCTGAGATAGCCCTTCGGCACGCCGCTCGCCGCGGCGATCTGCTCGATCGTCTTGCCGCGATGCTTGCGCCAGACACGCGCCGGATGCGCGCCGTCGAGGAGTTCCTTCACCATCTCGATCGGCAGGTCGTTTTCATGCGCCTTTTCATAGCCCATGGCCTTCTCGCGCGTCTCGGCCTTTCTGACAACGGCGCGGTCATGGGCGTCTTCGGCGCGGGCGATCAGCTTCTCGTATTGAGCGCGCGTCAGGGTGACGGTGTCGGTTTTCATCGCTGCCTTGCTCATCGGTAGATTTCCTTTCGGTTTCCCACGAACTCGACGACCACGGTTTCGATTCCCCGGTTGACCCGGCAGATCGCGCGCCAATCACCATGCCGAACCCGGACCGCGCCATTCATTCCCGTCAGATGCTTGGCGGCCGGGTTGGGGGCGAACGGGGCAGCGGCGAATTGCATGATCTTCTTCATCAGCGCCGCTGAGTCCCTCTTCGGCATCGCGGCGAGGGCCTTGGCGGCGGCTGGGGTGAAGGTCGCTTTCACGTTCCGATTATCTCCAATAGAGAAATCGTCGTCAAATCAATTTTCTCTATTGGAGATTTAATACAAACCCGTCTCCGCGAGGGTATCCTTGAATCTCGTTGCCACGTCACGCCGTTCGATCCGGAAACAATCCCGGCATCCAGCGCGATGCTAGGGTTGCGGGGAAGGCGAGGCGCAAAGGTGCGCGCGTGCTCTCGGAAGCGAGAACGCCTTGTTCGAGTAATGCGGAAACGACGCGGCGGGCCTGGCGTTCGCCGGTGCCGACGATGGCGGCGGTGTCGCCGCGCGGAAGTTCGCCGCGATAGAGGATGGCCTCCAGGATCGCGCCGGATTTTTGCGGTAGCTTGTCGAGCCGGATTTGCTCTTCGGTCCAGAGCAGGATGCGCGTGCGCAACTGGTCCGGCTGCATCAGGTTTTCCATGAAGTTGACCTGATCGAGGCAGACCCTCAGGAAGAAGTTGGTGAATTCGGCCAGCGCCTCTTCGCTGAGATTGCCCCGGCCGTCGAGGTCGTTGCGGCGCGGCAGGTCGCATTCGGCGAGGTGGCCCATATAGACATCGACGCTACGCGCGAGGCCGCGCGCGATCGACCAGACCGCGCCGGTGTCCAAGGCTTCGAGCAGCGTCGCGTGCGACATCAGTCTGGCCACGCGTCCGTTGCCGTCGAGGAAGGGATGAATCCACGCAAAGCGATGATGCGCCGCGGCGGCGGCGATGATGGTCTCGCTCTTGCCGAGTTTGCCGTAGGCCTGTTCGAAGCGTTCGAGGAAGCGCGGCACCGCCGGCGCACTGATGGCGACATGGTGGCCAACCGCGACATCGCGATGGCGTAGTTCGCCGGGGATGATTTTGACGCGTTCCTTTGTCTGCGGGTCTTCGATCCACAGGAGATCCTCGGGCAGTGCCTCGCAAAATCGCCGGTGAATCTCGCGAATGGCATCCGTCGTGACGGCGCGGCCTTTGATGCCGCCATTGTCGATCCAGTGCTGAACCGCGATATGAGCCCGGGCTTCGAGTTGAAGGTCGCGCTTCGTGGCGTCACGGCTGTAGTCGCCCTTGAGCGCGCGCTCGATATCGATCGGATGCGTATCGTGTCCTTCGATCAGGTTGCTGTAGTAGCAGTTCATCGAACGCACGAGGTCGGCGAGCGAGGTCAGCAGGCTCGGAGGCAGTGAGCTGCGGAAGGCGGCGCTCTTCTGCGCCAGTTCCAGCGCCAGATCGGTGAGCGAGGCGCGGTGGCGCGAGGTTTCGCCGATCAGCATCGGCTCCATCAGGCCGATGCTTTCGCCCCGATCATGCGCCGCTTTAATGTCCGGTTTGATGTCCGCTTTCTTCGTGGCCATAATCCTTTATATATCATATAATTATATTAATAAAAAGCGAAGTTCTGTAGGTTAAAATGTCCGCTTCCAAGGCCATGTTAAGGTGGTTGGGCGGCGCGAATTTGGCGCTAATATCGTGCCCAAGAACAATGAATCGACGACAAGGGGGAACCATGTTTGGCCTGATTCCGACATCAAGAATCGCTCGCTTCTGTCTGCGCCTCGTTCTCGCCGCTGCCGGCGTCCTTTATGCGACGAGCAGCGGATCGGCGGAAAGCTTGCGCGTCGGAAAGGCGTTTCCCTCGGCTTTCGGGTTCGTTCCGCTCGATGTCGGCGCGCGCGAAGGCATCTTCAAGAAATATGATCTCGATATCGAGATCACGAGCTTCGGCGGGGCGCCGATGCTGGTTCAGGCCTTGACCGCTGACGCCGTCGATATCGGGCTCGATGGCGGATCGGATATTGCGATGATCGCCAAGGGCATGCCGGGAAAAGGCGTTGGCGCTCTCGGCAACGCGCCGCTCGAAATCACGATCGTCGCGGCGCCCAATACAACGATGAAGACGGTCGCCGATCTGAAGGGAAGGAAAATATCGGTCTCCCAGATCAGTACCTTGACCGGATGGCTGGTCAGCGAGCTGTCGCGTCAGCAAGGCTGGGGCGTCGAAGGGATTACCCGCATCGCATCGGGAAACGCGGGTCTGTCGAATCTCGTGTCCGGCGATGTCGATGGATTCACCATCGATCTGTCGACCGCCCTGCAGCTTCAGCGGCAAGGGCGGGGGAAGCTCTTTCTGAAGTTCGGCGATTACGTCAAGGATTTCCACGCTTACGTCATCATCGCGCAAAATTCGCTGATCGCGAAGCGGCCGGCCGCGTTGCGGTCGTTCCTCAAGGCGTGGTACGAGACGATTGCGTTCATGAAAGCCAATAAAGAGCGCAGCGTCGCCGTCGCGGCGGAGATCCAGCATGTCGATCCCGACATCGCCGCGGGCACCTATGACGTGATGATGAATTCGTTTTCGACCGATGGAAAATTCTCGCCCAAGGCATTGGAGGTCATGGCGCGGTCGTTCGTCGATCTCGGCGTCGTCGACAAGCCCCCCAATCCCGCCGACCTCGTGACCGAAGCGTACCTTTCGCCCGTCAAATAAATTCGCGGGAAGGCAGGACGCGATGAAGACCGATGACCCGAACCTCAAGCCGCAATACCGGATGCCGCGCGTGTTCGGCGCGCTGCCCGGTCCGCGCAACGTGCCGAAAGACAAACAGCATCTGCCGAACAACCAGACCAATCTGGTCATGTCGGTTACCGTGCTGACCGATGCGCGGCTCCTGGCCGAATTGCTGCCGCCCGACTGCACGCTCGCCGGCGAGCCGCTGCTCACCGTCACCATGACGGTGATGTCGAATATCGGCTGGCTCGCGGGGCGCGGCTATTCGATCCTCAATGTCGGCTTCCCGATTGCTCATCAGTCGCGACGCAGCGGCACGGTCAGCGGCAATTTCACGCCGGTGCTGTGGGAGAATCATGCCGACCCGATCATGACCGGCCGCGAGGAGCTGGGCTTTGCCAAGATCTATGCCGACATGCCGCCGCCGGTGGTGATCGGCGATACCTATCGCGGGGCGGCGTTGTGGCAGGGTTTTCGTTTCTTCGACATCGCGGTGAGCGACCTTGTCGAGGCGCCCGCGCAGCCGGCGCCGGCTTCGGGCAGCTTTCACTACAAGTTCGTTCCGCGCACGGGCGCGCTGGGCGAGGCTGACGTCGCCTATCTCGAATATGCGCCGCCGAACGGGCTCGCGACCGGCTATGGCGGCATGCGGATGACGCAGCGGCGGACGGGCAAGGGAAAATTCCAGTTTCATCCCGCCCGTTGGGAAGACGTGCCGTTTCAGTATCCGATCATCAATGCGCTCGCCGATCTTCCGGTGCGCGAGGCGCGTGGGGCCAGCGTGACGATGCTGGCCGCGAGCGGCACCATCGGCGATCCCAGCGCGGGGACGTTGAGCGAAATCGACTGACCGATCATCAAAGGAGGAAGCCATGCCGAAAGACTTGCCGCCGATAAGGCGCATCGTCACCGGAATCGATGCCAAGGGCCGTTCGCGGATCGTCGAGGATGGTCCGCCGCCGGTGATTTCGACGGTCGCGGCGCGGCCCGGATTGCGCAACGCGAATCTCTGGGCCACCAGTGCGGCGCCCGTCGCGCTCGACGAGCCCGACAAGATCGCCGATCACAAAGGCCTCTATCCGCCGAAACTCGGCACCGTCATCCGCATCATGGACATTCCGCCCGAACCGCAAAACGAGGCCGAGCTACAGGCCTGGTACAAGGCCACGGGGCAGGGGATGTTCCCCGATCGCGACCGCATCGCCGGCGACAAGTCGAAACATCCCGGCATGCACATCACCGACACGGTCGATTATGCGATCATCCTCTTCGGCGAGATGTACGCGGTGATGGAGGACGGCGAGACCCTGATGAAGCCGGGCGACGTCCTGGT
Source organism: uncultured Rhodospirillales bacterium (assembly GCA_903828515.1). GTDB lineage: Bacteria > Pseudomonadota > Alphaproteobacteria > ATCC43930 > CGMCC-115725 > CAIKMD01. The sequence goes on from CAIKMD010000007.1 coordinate 1,363,285, forward strand.
TCAGCGCGGGACGAATCATTCGTGGAGCAATCGCTCCGGCGAGGTCTGTCGCGTCGCGTTCATTCTCGTGGATGGCCGGCGGGATTAGAGTGTTCAGATCGAATCAGTACAAGCGGAACCACACCTCACCCTCCCGCGCGATGCGCGGGCCCCTCCCTCTCCCCGCTTCGCGCGGAGAGGGGCTGATCGAACCAACCCTCTCCGCTCAATGGGTGGAGAGGGTTTTATTGACGATGCCGACTTGCCCCTCTCCGCGCTTGCGGGGAGAGGGAGGGGCCCATTGCGACAGCAATGGGAGGGTGAGGTGTGGTTGTGCTGGTTCGGTTGTTCCAGCCTCTCACCCGCCCTTGATCCATAACGCGCGGTCGATGGTGCGCATGTCGACGGTCCAGTCTTTGGCATAGCGGCGGCACAGCGCGGTGTATTCGGTCCACCGTCCGTTCGAATATTTCGTGTCGCTTCCGACCGCTTTCATCGCGCGCTTGTCGAAGACCGGAAAGCCGTTGGCGTCGTAAGCGAAGGCGAAATGCAGGATGACACTGGCGATCGGCCAGGCGACGCCGTCGAGCGCCAGCAGAACGCCGATCCGCAAGCGTTCGCAATCGGCGGTCAGCGCGGCGCGGGTGATCTGGCGGATGTCGTCCTCGGAGTTGAGATTGCATAATTTTCGCGTCTGGCCGAGGCTCGATTTCCAGTCGACGGTCGCGAAAAGATCGTCCTTGGTCAGGCACGGGCCCTGGTTGCGCCGCCACACTGCTTCGTACCGCTCGATCAGCGCGCGTTCCGCCGGCAGGATGGCATAGCGGGCGGCGCAGGCGAGCAATTCGTCGCGTGCGGCAAAGGGCCAGATCATAAAATGCTGCCTCGCTGGAATGTGCTCGATCGAGATCGCATCGCGCCACGCCATGAACCCTAGCACCGTCGGGCGCGACGATTGCAAACCGTTTTCAAACTCGTTTAGCCTGTGCGGGTATGGTGGGTGACGCGGGGGTAGCGATGAGCACGGTGGTGGAGGCGCGCGCGACAATTCGGGTCGCCGCCAAGGCCGATTACTTCTTTGTCTGGATGGCGACGGTTTGCCTGGGCGTCGCGTTTCTCGGTTTCGCGCCGACCTATTGGCTGCCGATGGTGCAAGGCGGGCTCAGGGTCAATCCGGTCGTCCATGTCCATGGCGCGATCTTTTTCGGCTGGGCGCTCTATTTCGTCTATCAGGCCTGGCTCGCCGCGTCGGGGCGGCTGGCGCGGCATCGCCGGGTCGGCATGATCGGCGTGTCGTTTGCCACCGCGATGACGATCTTCGGCACGCTGGTCACGATCAACTCGATGAAATCGGCGATCGCTTTGGGCATGGCCGACGAAGGCAAGGCGTTCGCCTTCGTGCCGCTGAGTTCGATCCTGATGTTCGCGGTGCTGGTGGCGTTTGCGATCGGGAATGTGCGCCGGACGGAATGGCACAAGCGCCTGATGCTGGTCGCGGCGATCTCGATCCTCGATGCGCCGATCGCGCGGTGGTTTCAACTGGCGCTCGCGCCGCCCGATGCGGTCGGGCCGCCGCCGGTCGCCGCCGATCTGGGGCCCGCTCTGGTGTCCGTCCTGCTGATGCTCGTGGCGATCGTGCATGACCGGCGGCGGCTTGGCCGCGTGCATCCTGCCTATTGGTGGGCCGGCGGCTCGTTCGTCGCCCTGAAGCTCGCGCAGATTCCGCTGAGCGCGACGGCGGCGTGGCGCGCGGTCGCCTCGGGCGTGCTGGCGCTGGCGGGTTGAGCGGCTTCGCAATCGTCATGGGAATGCGCTATAGTGGTTGCCGGACATGCGACGCGGCTTTGCGGCTTGCCCCCAACGCGTCAGGAACTCGTCCACACCGTCAGACTTCAATCCCAACGCTCGCCGAACTTTTGCTCCGCGAGCCATCCTGAAAGAGAATTCTTTTGCCGAACGACCGTACGGCCGCCGCTGCCAAATTGACCAGCTACGCCAATATCGAACACGACCAGGCCCGTCAGGCCCGCGCTGCCGCGGATGCCCTGTTCAAGCCGAGACTGCAAACCACGCCGTCGCCGTCGCCCGCGCCGCTGGTGATCGATCCCTGGGCGCCGAAATCGGCGACTGCCCCAACGCCGCCGGCGAGTGCCCCGGCAACCTCGGCGATCGCGGCGGAGGCGCCGCCGCTGCGCGTGCCGCGCGTCCTCACGATCGCCGCGCCGCCCGTGGCGATACCGCACGCCGAACCGGTGGCCCGACTCGACGCGACGCCCGAACCGATGCCGCCGCGCGTGGGCAAAATCGCCGATGCCGATCATCGCCGCATCCGCGCGCTGGCGCTTTATGGCGTGTCGATCGACCGGATCGCCGCCGATTACGGGGTCGCCGCCTCGCTCGTCGCGCCCATCGTCATGCAAAGCGCGCCGGCTGGGCAGGGCTCGGTGTTCGCCTGGGCCTGAGACCGGTCCCGACTATCGTCCTTTGACGGCCGCGCCCGGCAACCTACAATCCCGGCAAAATAAGTCGGGGAGGATGCATGCTGATTCGGGCTCTCGCTGTTTCGTCGTCACGCGGTCTCGGCGTCGCCGTCATCGCTCTCGCCTTTCTGTCCGCGTCGGCTTCGGCCGCCGACAAGATTCGCGTCGGCACGCCTGAATCGACCGGGTTTTCCTTCGGCGTGCCCGATGTCGGCAACGAGACCGGCATCTTCAAGAAATATGGGATCGAGGTCGAGCGCATCGATTTCGCCGGCGGCGCGAAGATGCATCAGGCGATGGACGCCGGCGCCCTCGACGTGATCAGCGGCACCGGGTCCGACATGCTGTTCCTCACCAAGGGTGCGCCCGAGCGCGGCGTCGCCGCTTATGCCAACGATCTGAACGCCATCTCGCTGGTGGTGCGCGCGGACGATCCGGCCCGCAAGATCGAAGACCTCAAGGGCAAGACCGTGGGGACGAGCACGACCGGCTCGTTCACCAGTTGGATCGCGAAAACCATCGCGGCGCAGCACGGGCTCGGGCCGGACGATCTGAAGATCGCCTATCTCGGCACGATGAGCGGCATCATCGCCGGCCTGCTGACCAGCAATGTCGACGTCATCACCGGCCCGACCTCGCGCTCGCTGATCCTGCAGAACGAAGGCAAGGTCCGCATCCTCGTCAATGCCGGCGACGAGATTCAGAATTTCATCGCCAACGTCGTCTATGCCAGCAATTCGATGATGAAGGATCGGCCCGACGACCTGCGTAAATTCCTGCGTGCGTGGTTCGAGACGATCCGCTTCATGAAGGACCACAAGGCCGAGACGGTCCGCATCACCCAGAAATCGACCCAGTTGCCCGACGACATCGCCTCGAAGGGCTATGACCTCGAAATGCCGAGCTTCTTCACCGACGGACATTTCGACCGCAAGAAGCTCGCGGCGGTTCAGCAATCGCTGGTCGATCTGAAACTGCTCGAGCGCGCCGTCCCCGACGACACGCTGATCACCGAGGCCTTTCTGCAATAATCTCACGACTTGAAAAGGAGCCCCATCATGTCACGCCCGCAAATCCGTCACCTCGCGATGTTCGTCCGCGATCCCGACAAGGTTGCCGCGTTTTATCGCAGCGTGTTCAAGATGGACGTCGCGCATAAGGCCGAGGCGACGAAGACCGAAGGCAAGGCGTGGTTCCTGACCGACGGCTATATGAGCCTCGCCATCCTGCCGCAGCGCCTCGAGGGCGAAGCCGCCTGCGGGCTCAATCATTTCGGCTTCGCCGTCGACGACACGGCGGAAATCTCGGAAGAGCTGGTCGCGGCCGGTGTCGAGGAGCCGAAGAAACGCCCCTCGACGCGGCCTTACGCCGAATATCGCGGCTGCGATCCCGAGGGCAACTGGTTCGACATCTCGCAGCACGGCTTTGACAGTGTCGAGACCGAAGCCGAACGCGCCAAGCGCAAGGAACTCGCCGGCGTAAAGGCCTGAGGGGGAACGAGCATGTCACTCTATAAGGCGTCGGTGCCGACCTACATTCAGATGCTCGGCAGCATCACCACGTTGCTCGATCGCGGCATCGCCCATGCGGCGGCGAAGAAGCTCGACCAGACCGTGTTTACCAATTTCCGCCTGTTCCCCGACATGCGGCCCTTCACCTTCCAGATCCATTCGGTGACCGATCACGCCAGCGGCTCGTGTCAGCGTCTCGCCGGGATCGAGGCGGTGCTGCCGCCGCGCGAGGAGACCACGCTCGACCAGTTGAAGCTGCGCGTGGCCAAGGCGCTCGACGTCGTCAAATCGGCGTCGGCCGAGGCGATCGACAAAAACGCCGACAAGGATGTCACCTTCCCGATGGGCCCGCGCAAAATCACCATGAAGGGCTGGGACTACATGCTGCATTTCGCGATGCCGAATTTCTATTTCCACCACACGACGGCCTACGACATCCTCCGGCATTGCGGCGTCGAAATCGGCAAGGGCGATTTCCTCGGCGCCATTCCGGGGTTCCCGAAGGCATAGGGGCCCGCCATGCGTCGGGGGAACATCGTCGCCGTCATCGCCGCTGCCGCGATCGGGCTCGCGGCGATGGCGCCGCCGGCCGTGGCGCAATCCAAGTCCAAGGCGTGGACGGATGCCGTCGCGGGCGCCGCGACGGAAGGATCGGTCGTCATCAACATTCCGGCCGGCAATGCCCTGCATGACTTCCTCGCGCGGGAATGGACCAAGACATTTCCGCAGATCAAGCTCGAGATCAACGCGATCGACGAGGCAACCTGGATCCAGCGCGTCCGCATCGAACGGGATTCGGGAAAATATCTGTGGGACGCATCGATGTCGGGATCGGTGACCGCCTTCGCGATGAAGAATAGCGGCTTCGTCGTCGCGATCGTGCCTGAACTCATCCTCGACGACGTCAAGGACCCGAAGCTGTGGGGCGGCTGGGACCGCGTCTTCACCGATAACGAGCATCGCTATGTGATGGCGACGCAAAACTTTCTCAAGATGCCGTTCTACAACGCCAAGCTGCTGGCGCCGGAAAAAGTCAAAGCCGAGGGTACCAAGGTCTTTCTCGATCCCGCGCTCAAGGGAAAATTCGTCTGGAACGATCCGCTGCTGCCGACCTCGGGCGAGACCTTCGCGCTGGTCATGCGCAAGCTGCTGGGCGATGCGGGGCTGAAAACCTTCGTGACCGAGCAAGCCGTCTTCCTGCCCAACATGATGGACATGGTCGACAAGATGGCACGCGGGCAATACGCGGTGTCGCTCGGCCCGGTCATGACCGCGATGCTGCAACGCTACAAGGATGCCGGATTGGACCTCGATGTCCGGCCGCTCGGGAACACGCCGGCGGAGGGCGCCTATTCCAATTTCGGCGGCTCGAACCTCATCATGATGAAAGACCCGCCGCATCCCAATGGTGGCCGGGTGTTCGTCAACTGGATGCTGTCGAAAGAGGTCGCGGCGGGCCTCGCCAAGGCGCAGACCCAGGATTCCAATCGCGTCGATCTTGCGTCGATCCTGCCGGCGGCGTTGCAGCCGGTCGCGGGCGTGACCTATGTCGAGCCGCAGCGCGAATCATCGGTCGACGAGCTGCGCGCGGCGCACGATCTGATCAAGGATATTCGCGGCGCGATGCCGCATTGAACGCCCGAAACATCATCCAGCAGGGGAAACTCTCGTTATGAATGCTCACGACGCCGTCCGCGCCAAACGCAAAAAATTCCGCGAATTGCTGACCGGCCCGCGCTGTACCGTGATGCCGGGCGGCTTCTCGGCGCTCTATGCCAAGATGGCCGAGCGCGCGGGGTTCGAGTCCTTTTTCTTCGCCGGTTCGCAGATGTCGGCCTTCCTGTTGGGTGTGCCGGACAATGGCTTCATCGGGCTGCGCGACGTGGTCGACCATGTGCGCCATGCGGCGGCGATCTGCGATATTCCGATCTTCGTCGATTGCGACACGGGCTATGGCAACGCGGTCAATGCCGATTACGCGGTGCGCGAGGTGTGCCGCTCGGGCGCCGCCGGCATGCAGCTCGAGGATCAGGAAGCGCCGAAGAAATCCGCGACCATGGCGGGACGGCGTTGCGTGCCGATGGCCGAACATGTCGGCAAGCTCAAGGCCGCCATCGCCGCGCGCAACGAGATGGACCCGGAGTTCGTCATCTGTGCCCGCACCGATATCCTCGGGGCCGAGGGCGGCGATTTCGATCAGGCCCTCGAACGCTCCATCGCCTATGTGAAAGACGGCGGCGCCGATTTCGTCTGGCTGAATTCGTGCGAGACGCGCGCGCAATTGAAGCGTGCCTGCAAGGAAATCCCCGCGCCGGTCTTCGCCTTGTGGGCCAACACGATCGAGCCCGCGCCGACGAACCAGGAATATATCGATCTCGGCGCCTGCATGATCATGTATCCGACCATCGCCGCCACCTGGGGGCTCCAGGCCTCGTGGGAGAAGCTCAACGACATGCGGGAGCAGGGCGGCGCCTATATCGATGACCGCGCTCAGCGCAAGGCGGGGTCCTATGGCAAGTGGGGCCCGGTCGAACAGGCGATCTTGACCAACGCCGCGCGCGTCCGCGAGATCGAGGAAAAATATCTGACCGACGAGGACAAGCGCGACTACGAGAACACCTGGGGGCACTGAGGACAGGCAACGAGGCTGAACAAATCGATACGGGCACGGTCGGCCAAGGCGATATGAGTGAACATGGCCGAGCCCGCTTGCGGCAGAAGCCGTTATCAGGCTGCCACGAAATCGTGTACGCTTTATCGAATATATAGAAAGACCGCGTGACGGCGAACTTCTTGGTCTCGAGAATATTTTTGAGGAATAGAAGCATGCCCCATAGATCTCTCGTCACCATCGGATTGCTCGCTTGCCTGATCGCATCGGCTTCCACTGCATGGGCATATGATGCAAGCCTCGCGCCGTGGGGCAACGCGTGCGCGCAGTCGGAAGGAGAGGCGCCTGGCTGTGGCGGCGGATCGGGGGGCGGGCGCGCACCGGTCCAACGCATGCCAAGCGCCGAGGAGATCGCCCAAGGCAGGGCCTTCATCCTTTGGCAGGAGGGGTTGGACGCTTTCAACAAAGGCGACTACGAGACCGCGCTGAAGCTTTACCAGCAAGCGCGCGATACATGGCCGCAACTGGCGTATATCCTTAGTTATATCAACCGAGCCGAAGCCGCGATCAGCGACGTCGCGTCCAGGGCCGACCTTGACCGGGCCGCCGCGGCCTACAGCGCGGGTGACAACGAGATTGCCCGGCGTTTACGCGACGAACATACGGAGAGCATGGCGAAGCTGAACGGGGTGATCGACGGGCTCAGCTTGATGCCCGCCGTTCAATTTGTGCCGTCGGGTAATGCCTTGATCGGCGGAATGGGTTGGGAATTTGGATACAATGTTCCGCCGGGCTCCGACCCGGCACTGGTGGCCAAAGCCCAGAAAATCGCCGCGCGCATCGCGGAAGCCGAAGGATATCCGTACAACGAAAAGATCGACTTCCAGAAATACAACTTCGTGTTGGGCCTCGCGGCTTCGACGAACTTGTACGACGATTTGACCAAGCGGGTGGTGTTCGACGAATTCAGGCGCGGTCAATTCACCGCGACCCAGCAAAATGCCTACAACTCGATCAAGGGGCGCCAGTTCGACGTGCTGGCGTGTCACAGCAACGGCGCGATGATTTGCCTTGCCGCGTTGGAGAACAATGATGTCGGCGCCAAGCACATCGTTTTGTTCGGTCCCCAAATCACGCCGGAAAGCCTATATATGTGGGACGAACTTGTCCGTCGCGGACACATCGCCAGTATCCAGATTTACATCAACCAGGGCGATCCTGTTCCCGCCGTTGCGATGCTGGCAAGCGCGCCGGCGATTGCGCTGGCCGCTGCGGTCGCGCCGGTGTTGGGCGCGCCGATCTTCAACGCCGACGTCCTGAGCAAGGCAATCGGGGTGTTCGCGCCGAGCGCCTCGGTCAAAACATTTGCTTGCAGCAATACGATAGATCCCGGTTGCCACGACATGAAAGTCTACAAAGTGAAAACCGGCGCCTGCCCGGCTTCGTCGGGCGACCGGGTGCCGGGCACCGCCATTCGCGGGCGCGACGGCGTCATCGAACCGCCGCCGCCGTGCTGAGGACGGGATTAGACCCATGAAAAGCGCGGTCATGATCGGCATTTTTGTCGGAGGCCTTCTATGCCTCGACGTGGCGAGCGGCCGCGCGGACGAACCCTTGCAGGACCTTAGCGGCCCCGCGTTCAGTTTCTATCAGGACGGTCTTGCCGCCGCCGCCGAAGGAAACTGGCCGATCGCGGAATATTATTTTAACGAGGCGGACGATAGCAGTCCGGACATGCCGCAGATCTGGTTCAATTGGGCTGTCGCGAAAGCGCATTTGCCGGGAGACGAACTCAGAGCCGCCGCGTTGCTGAAGGCATTTCTGCTCCGGCAACCCAATAGTCCCCAGCGCGACACGATCAATAAAATCCGCGGGCGGCTCGAGGACGTGGTCCGCGACCACATCCGGGTCATCCTGTCCGGTCTGAATGGCCTGGTTGGACAAGAGTCTGAACAGGCTTTTCTTTGTCTTCCGGAGGAAGTGAGATTCATCGCGGAACGACAATTGAGCGCCGGCCTCTATGACGACGCCGCGGCGACTCTCAAAAAGGCCGATGGCCTCCGACTTTGAATCGAGAAATAGGGGCCGTTCTGATTCGTGCGCGTCGCCACGTCGCCCATGTAGAGATAGGCCAGCGTGGCCGAGAGATTTTTATTGAGGAAATAGCTGATGAACACATCGCCGGCGTTGTCCTCACGCGCAAAGCCCAGATTGTTCGGCTTGGTGCGGATTTCGAAGCCGGCCGCGAGTTGGCGCGTCAGCAGGTACGCGACCGAGCCCTCGAACTGGGTGGTGTAAGCGTTGTTCTTGTCGCCGCCGAAACCGAGGATGCCGAATTGATTGGCCTTGGTTTCGCGCAGAGTCGCGTCGACCAAGAGGCTTTGGGCGAGGAAAAGCTTGGTGGCGGCGATATAGAAGTCGGTTCCATGATCGCTTTTGGCGCCGATGGCCTTGAGCACGGCCGCCCGATCGTTTTTCTTGTATTGGACGCCGGCGGCAATTTGCGGCATCCACGAATCCTGGTCGAAGACCGCGTCGCCCGCGAGTTTCACTTTCGCGCCGAAGATGTCCTGACGGAAGACGAACCCGTTGCCGAGACCGAGCGCGGCGCCGGTCGAACGCGTGTCGAACCACTGCCGGTCGTAGGTGAATTCGAGGCGATCGAACAGGCCGACCCCGACGCCCGCGCTGTTCAGGGTGAAATTCGAGAGATAGACGGTGGTGCCATGCGCGCTGGTGCCGATTGCGTTTTCGGTGCCATAGCCGGTGATCAGCGCCCAACTCGCCAGACCGCCGCCGCCGGCACCTTCGATTTGCGACAGGCCGCCGGTCGCGAGCAATTTTCCGCTGTCGAATAAATGAGTCTCCGGCTTCGGCGTCTCGTCCGGAGCGGCAGCCGGCGGTGGCGATGCCACGGGCGGGCTTGGTCCGTCGGCGGCAAAGCCGGGGACGGAAACCAGCGCGAGGGCGACGGAAAGCATGACGCCCCACGCGATCAGGCCTCTCGACAACCTGCCGGGGTGACGTCTCACCATGCCTCGGCCCTTGGCTGCCGGGGCGAGCCAATCGGTCGACGCGATTTCGTCTTTTGCCATCGCTCGTCGGCCAATGGGGCCGCTCCTCGGGGGCAAGCGTAAGGTTCGGATGCTTTATAAACAAGGAAAATTGACTAAGCCGCGCGTTGTGGTGAGCCCGTCGGATGATCGAAATCGGCGGCATGGCGCGACCCGTGTCGGCCATCGAAGCATCCCAAGTTTTCGTGCGCGCGGCGGCAAGATTGGCACGCGCGGCGCGGCGCATCCTCACAAACGGATAAACACGACCTCTGAGGACCCGCTTTTGGGCGGGGTGGAGTGTCCCTTGCACAATCGACGATCATTCCTGGCGAATACGGCGGCAACCGCCGGTGCGCTGGGGCTCGCGACGTCGTGGCCGGCGCGGGCGCTGGCGGCAGACCCCCCGTCGATCGTCGTCGCCTATCCCAGCGACGTGCCGAGCTGGGACCCGATCGCCGCGGGCGCTTCGATCGTCAGCTCGCTCTATCAATGCGTGTTCGACAAGGTAACCGACATCGATCCCGAGGGCGCCTTCGGGCCGAGCGTCGGCGGTTTCAAGTGGCTCGACGGGGAAGGCAAGGTCCTCGAGATCACGGTACGCGACGGCGCCACCTTCCATAACGGCGATCCGGTCACTTCGGCGGATATCCGCTTCACCTTCCTCGAACGCTGCCGGGCGGATACGACCCTCTTGCTCGGGGCGCAGTGGAACCCGCTGATCGACGACATCGAGACGCCGACGCCCAACCGCGCGATCTTCCGCTTCAAGCTGCCGGTCGTCACCGCGCCGCAACTCCTGGTGGGGCCAAGCGCCTATATCGTTCCGAAAGCCTATTTCGAAAAGGTCGGACGCGACGCGTTCGCGGAGAACCCGGTGGGGTCCGGGCCCTACAAGGTGGTCGACTGGGTACGCGATTCGCGCATCGTGCTCGAAGCCTATGACAAGTACTGGGGAGGGGCCGCGCCGATCAAGCGCGTCACGCTGCAGATCATGAAGAACGTCAGCGCGCGGATCGCCGCGATCCAGGCCGGGCAGGTCGATTTCGTCCATAACCTGCCCGTGCGCGAAGTGACGCGGCTGAGCGCGACGCCGGGACTGACCGGCAATCTCCACCCGATCAACAACGTCCTGCTCATCCACATGGTCAACAAGGGGATCTATCGCGATCCCAATTTGCGCCTCGCGATGCATCACGCGATCGACAAGCAGGCCTTGTCGGATGCGTTTTTCGCCGGCCAGGCGAAGCCCCTCTCGATGTGGGAGGCCGAGGGTCTTCCGGCGAACGATCCGACGTTCAAATTCCCGTTCAGCCTCGATCAGGCGAAGGCACTGCTGGCGAAATCCGGCTACGGACCCGCCAATCCGGCGAAGATCGTGCTGATCACCCTCAACGGCGTGTTCCCCAACGATTACGACATGGCCCGCGCGCTGGTGCAGATGTGGAAAGCGGTGAACATCGAGGCCGAACTGCGGGTGATGGAACTGCCTGAATACTCCGACATGTCGCGCAGCGACAAGCTCGACGCGCCCGCACTCTATAGCTGGACCAATTCGACCGGCGACCCGGAGAGCTATTCGGGCACGCTGCTCGATCCGTCGAAACGCAATTCGGTTTGGAAGAGCGACGACGTCCTGCCGCGGCTTCAGCCGCTCTATCGCGAGCCCGATTATGCGAAGCGCATGGCCGGCTATCGCGCGCTCGACCGCTGGGTGGTCGAGCAGGGCTATGCGGTGCCGATCCTGCAGGGCGTCGGTACGCCGGTCTTCACCAAGCGCCTGCGTTACGTGCCCTTCCGCAGCGGAAGCATTCTTCCCTATCACTGGACGGTGAGTTGAACGATGACGACTTATGAAAGCATCAAGGTAAAGCCGATGACGCCGACCATCGGCGCGGTGATCACCGGGATCGACCTGACTCAGCCGCTCTCCAACCAGCAGGTCGAGGAGCTGCACACGGCGTTTGCCGAGCATTTGGTCATCTTCTTCCGCGACCAGAAGGTCGATCACGAGAGCCATAAGCGATTCGGCCGCTATTTCGGCGACCTCTATTTCCATTCGGCCTCGACCGGCATCCCCGACCATCCCGAGATCATCCGGCTTCACGCCGACGGCAATTCGGATCACGTCGCGGGCGACATGTGGCATTCGGATCTCTCCTGTGACCCGAACCCGCCGCTCGGCAGCGTTCTCTATCTTCACACCCTGCCGCCGCTCGGTGGCGACACGCTGTTCGCCAGCATGTACGCGGCTTACGACGCGCTATCGGACAGCATGAAGGCCTATGTCGAGAGCCTGGCCGCGACGCATGACGCCAATCCGATCTACGCCTATAAGGGCGAGAACCGGCGCTACAACGTCAGCATCCATCCCCTGGTCAAGACGCATCCCGTCACCAAGAAGAAGCTGCTCTATTTCAACGAGCAGTATGTCTCGAAGATCAACGGCGTGCCGGAACGCGAAAGCAACGCGATCTTCCGCTTCCTGTCCGATCATTGCGCCGATGCGATGTTCCACACCCGTTTCACCTGGGAGCCGCACTCGATCGCGTTCTGGGACAATCGCTGCGCCCAGCATTACGCGATCTGGGACTACTATCCGCACGAGCGCTCGGGTTTCCGGGTCACCATCGCGAATAATCTCCATACCGCCTGAGCAGGTCAGGGCTTTCCGGATGGCGGTTGCGCCGGTCGCCGGCCGTGGCGACAATCGTGGCCGCATGACCGAAACCGCGCAACCTCTGCAGCCGCTCTGGCGCCAGCTTACTTGGTGGACGCTGGTGTTTCCCGTCGTGATGATCGTCGCCATCGCGCGGCACGATTTCTATTGGCTCAACTGGATTCATGTTTTGTCGGGCGCGCTGTGGACCGGCGCGGACCTGTTCATGGGGTTCATTATCGGTCCGGTGTTGCGCCGGCTCGATATCGATTCGCGGATTGCGGTAATCTCGTGGCTGGTGCCGCGCACGCTGCTCTATTACCCGATCCTCGCGGCGACCACCGGAACGGCCGGGTGGTATCTATCCGACTGGCTCGGCTTTCTGTCGACGCCCGGCCCCAATCACGATCTGGTGGTGATGGCGCTGGTGCTGATCGCCGCGATGACGGCTCTGGGGCTCGGGATTCTTTTGCCCAACAGCCTGCGCGTCTGGTTCGAATTGCGCCGGCCCGCGCCCGATCGCGAATGGATCGTGCGGATCAACCGGTACAACATCTGGCTGGCGGGAACCCAGGGCGTGATGCAGATCGCCATCATCCTCGTCATGGCGAAGTTCGTCAGCTAAAAGCGCTTGCCGTCCCCACCTCAGAAGAGGGCCGACAAGCGAGAGGACATATCATGGCAAAGAACACGATTTGCGTCTGGTACGATAAGGACGCCGAGGCTGCCGCGCGCTTCTATGCCGAGACTTTTCCCGACAGCGCGGTCAGAGCCGTCCACCGCGCACCCGGCGACTACCCGTCCGGCAAGGCGGGCGACGTGTTGACGGTTGAATTCACGGTTGCCGGCGTCGCTTGTCTCGGCCTCAACGGCGGCCCCGTGTTCAAGCATAGCGAAGCCTTCTCGTTCCAGATCGCCACCGACGATCAGGCCGAGACCGACCGCTACTGGAACGCCATCGTCGGCAATGGCGGCCAGGAGAGTGCGTGCGGCTGGTGCAAGGACAAGTGGGGCGTCTCGTGGCAAATCACGCCGCGCGTGCTGACCGAGGCGATTGCCGCCGGCGGCGACGAAGCAAAGCGCGCGTTCGCGGCGATGATGAGCATGAAGAAGATCGACGTCGCCGCGATCGAGGCGGCGCGGCTGACGCTCTAGATCGAGAGCGGGATGATTTCGTCGCGATTGAGGACGCCGCGCAATGCCGGCGACGGGTTGATGAACGACAACGCCAGTTTCTTGGTGTCGACCTCGCGCCGCACGATCTCGGCCGAGAAGCGATAGCGCCCGGCTTCGCCCTCGACGCTCAACAGCCCCGACAGGGTCGCGCCGACCGCGAGGGTCGGGTAGTGGTCTTCGAGCAGGACGCCGCCGGTCGACCAGTTCACCGCGACCTGATCGATACCCATGAACATCAGCCGCAGGCGCTGGGAGGTGGAGCGCGGCATGCGGCGCCGTTCGCCCGGCTGGGACGACGGCGCCGTCATTGGCGCTGAGGCCGCGTTGGCGGTGGCTTCAAAGTCGTGCGTGTCCAAGGGGCTCTTCCATCGGTGGGATGCCCCGGATCGTAGGGCCGCGCGGTGAACGGTTCGTTAGCGGATCGCCGCGTTTACCATCTTTGCGGGCGAGGGGCTCGCTTGGGTTTTTGCCGGAATGCTGCCAATCTGGGATTCGGGCGTTGGGTTTCGCGGGAATGGTTTCGATGGACGGGTTGCAGCCGGCACGGCCGATCATCGAGATCCGCGACATCCATATGAGCTTCCACGTCAACGCGCGCACGGTGACGGTCTTCGACGGGTTTTCCTATGCGATCCCGGAACGCAGCTTTCTCTCGATCATCGGTCCATCGGGCTGTGGGAAATCGACGCTGCTGCGCCTGATCGCGGGGCTCGAACGGCCGACCGGCGGCGACATCGTGTTCGACGGACGTTCGATCGACGCGCCGCCCAAGGGCATGATCTATGTCTTCCAGCAATACGCCAAATCGATCTTCCCGTGGCGCACCGTCTACCAGAACATCGAGTTCGGCCTGCGCGCACAAAAGAAAGTGGGCCGCGACGAGGCGCGCGCGAAATGCCTCGATTACGTCAAGCTGGTCGGCCTCGAGGGTTATGAGGACTACTATCCGGCGCAACTCTCGGGCGGGATGCAGCAGCGCGTGGCGATCGCCCGCGCGCTGATCGGCGAGCCCAAGGTCCTGCTGATGGACGAGCCGTTCAGCGCACTCGACGCGATGACCCGCGCCATCCTTCAGGAATTGCTGTTGAAGATATGGCAGACGATTCCGATCACCATCCTGTTCGTCACCCACGACGTCGACGAGGCGGTGTTTCTTTCGGGCAAGATCATCGCGCTGGGCCGCGCCCCGGCCGTCTTGCGCGAGGAGGTGACGGTCGACCTGCCCTATCCGCGCGACCAGATCGGGACGCGAAGCGATCCCCGCTTCACCGCGATTCAGCAGCGATTGTTCGCAAATATCTTCCTGCAGGAAAAATCGCTGGCCGGGGCGTGAAGGACTAGTTTTTTTCCTGCGCGCGAAACGCGTCGATGATTTCCGAGCCGGTGGCGAGCCAGACCTTGTCGTGCCGGGCGATATGGGCGAGCGCGCGGTCGAGATAGCGGATGCGGTGCGGCGCGCCGGTGAGGAAGGGGTGGAGCGCGATGCCCATGACCCGGCCGCCTTTCTCGCCTTCTTCGTAGAGCACGTCGAACGTATCGACGATCCGCTTTTCGAAATCGTCGATGCTGATGCTCGGGTTGTTGAAGAGCGGCATGTCGTTCAGTTCGAGCGAATAGGGGATCGAGTAGAGCCCATTGTTCATGCGATAGGGCAGGTCGTCGTTGACCCAGTCGCAGACATAATCGACGCCGGCGCCGCGCAGCAGGTCGAGCGTGTTCCAGCTTTCGGTGAGGCCGGGCCCGAGCCAGCCGCGCATCTTTTGTCCGTATGTCGCGATCAGGCGTTTTGTCTCGGCGATGTTCGCGGCCTCGGCCTCTTTGGGCAGCCCGGTCAGCATGACCGAATTGGTCACGCCATGGCCCATGAACTCCCAGTTTCGCTTGATCGCCTCTTCCATGATGCGCGGGTAATGGGTGCAGACCTCGCCGTTCAGGGCGACGGTGCCGCGCATCCCGTGCCTGTCGAGCACCTCCATCATCCGCCAGATGCCGACGCGGTTGCCGTAATCGCGCCGCGAATGGTTGCGGATGTCGGGCGGCTTCTGGCCCAGTTCGAGGCGGTAATGCTCGATATTGGGGATCACCCACACCGCGATCTTGGCGCCGTTGGGCCAACGCACCGGCTTGCGGTCGATGATCGCCGAATAGGGAAAGAGGCTCGCCGGGTCGAAATCGGTCATCGCTTCCTCACGGGGTTGTCTCGCGCCAGCGCAGGAAATGATGCTCGATGCGCAGGAAGATGAAATTGATCAGATAGCCGAGCAGCCCGAGCGTGAAGATGCCGGCGAACATCTCGGGGACATGGAACACGCGCTGGCGGTCGAGGATGAAATAGCCGATGCCGCTATTGCCGGTGATCATCTCGGCCACCACCACGATGATCAGCGCGATGCCGAGGCTGATGCGCATCCCGGTGAGCACGCTGGGGAGCGCGGCGGGCAGGGTGATCTGCCACAGGGCCTGGAGGCGCGACAGGCCGAAGGTGCGGCCGGTGTCGGTCAGGACCGGATCGACCCCGCGCACCCCGCCATAGGTGTTGAGCAGGATCGGGAAGAAACAGCCGAGCGACACGATGAACACTTTCATCGTGTTGTCGATGCCGAGAAAGAGGATCGCGATCGGGATATAGGCCGAGCTCGGGATCGGCCGCAGCAATTCGGTGATCGGTTCGAGCAGCCGGTAGAGGAACGGCACCGTGCCCATGAGCAGGCCGAGCGGCACCGCGAGGGCCGTCGCGATGAAGAAGCCGGCGAAGATCCGGGTGACGCTCGGGATGAGCTGCTTCAACAGCGGGCCGCCGGCGATGCTCTGATACCAAGAGACGAAGATGGTCGAGACGCGCGGCAGCTCGACGGCGTCGATCCAGCCTTGTGCCGACGCGAACTCCCATACGGCCAGGATGCAGAGGATCAGCACGAAGCCGGGGAGACGGTTTCTCACGAAAGTGTCGCCCCGGCCTCGTCGTTACTGAGCCGCCAGCGCGGGCGCTTTCATCAGCGCCGCGATCTCGTCGAGCGAGAGCACCGAGGCGTATTTCGCGTTGAGGTCGAAGAGATTGGCGCAATGCGCGAAATACGAACGGTCGAAGCAGCAATCGTCGACCACGAAGGTGGTGTAGCCGTTCGAATGCGCGTCGACCGACGTCGCGCGGACGCAACCCGACGTCGAGACGCCGCAGACCACGACGGTGTCGACGTGCTGGCGTGCGAGGTACGAGGTCATCGGCGTCTGGAAGAAGCCGCTCGCCTTGGTCTTCGGCAGGACCCATTCGCCCTCGCGCGGCGCGATCTCGGCCGGGAAGTCGTTATAGCCGGGGCGGGGACCGCCGCCGCTTTTCGATTTGGTCGCGCGGCCCGTGTATGGCGTCGAGTTGAGGTCGCCATTCGTGTAGATGACCGGCATGTTCTGCGCGCGGAACAGGCCGATGAGCTGCGCGATGCGCGGCATGGTCTCCCACGACATCGGCCCGCAGGCGGTGTTGAACTCCTTGATCGCCTCGTCGAGCGTGAGGCCCTTGCTGCCGCAAAAACCCATCGTCACGTCGACCACGATGAGGGCGGCATGCGCGCCCAGCGTCAGGTCGCCCTTGAATCCCGCCTTGGCCAGAATGCGTTGCTCGGCCTCGGGAATTTGCTCCATCCATTTTTTCATCGTTGGTCCTTTCTGGCTGCACCGGGTGATGGTGCGGATACTTTATCGCTAGGCAGGCAATTCATTCCTGCGCATATTATCAGAGGGTTTTTGCGATGAATACCCACGCGTTTTCGCGGGGCAAATGGGGATCGTGGTGTCGATGAAACGGGTTTTTCTCGCGTTGGTGGCCGTGGCCGGTGTGCTCGGCGCCGTTACGGCTCGCGCCGACGATCTCGCGCCGGTCAAGCTCGGCATCAGCAAGCTCGGCGCCACCACCAGCGTATGGGTCGCCCAGCAGAACGGGTTCTTCAAGAAGCATGGGCTTGATCTCGAAGTCGTCGAGTTTCCACTGACCGACCAGAGCATTCCGATTCTGCAATCGAAGCGGGTCGACATCGTGCTGCAGATTCCCGGCACCGCGATGCAGGCGAAAGAGCAGGGCTTTGACATCGTGCTGGTCGGCCAGAACGAAACCGCGGGCACCACGCCGCCCGTGTCGAACGCGATCCTCGTCGCGGGTAATTCGTCGATTCAAGGTGTCGAGGGTCTGAAGGGCAAGCGCATCGCCACCTCGTCGACCCATAACCAGGGCTTCGCCGCGGTGAAGGCGCGCTTCCAGAAGGCGGGGCTCTCGACCGACGACATGCAGATCACCACCGCGCCGTTTTCGGCGGCCGGCGACCTGCTGCGCACCGGACAGGCCGATGCCGTGGTGGCGCTCGATCCCTATACGACCCAGATCATCAAGGCCGGCAACGGCAAGGCGATCTCGTGGTACATGATCGAGACGATTTCGGATCAGCCGGTCGGCTCGTGGTGGGCGCTGCGCTCGTGGGCGCAGGCGCATCAAAAGGAAGCCGCTGCCTTCAACGCGTCGATCGCCGAGGCGCATGCCTGGCTCAATGCCGATCCCGACCGCGCGCGCAAGGCGACCGCCGATTACTCGGGCCTCGACCTCGCGCTGGTCAAGGACATGCCGCTGATCAGCTGGAAATCGGTGGTCGATCCGAAGGCGTGGCAGGCCGTGGCCGACATGATGCACGCCCAGGGCCTGCTGACCAATCACCACGACGTGGCCGAATACCTGCTGAAGTAGACCGCGCTCTCCCGATTTGACAGTCCCCGCCGGAGCGGGGACAGTAGACGCCTTCACGCTGCACATGCCGGTCAACGGCAGTGACGAGCCGAGAACGATCAGGGAGGCACGAGATGATTCGCCGCATGCTGGCTTTGCTGGCCGCTACGACCGCCATCGCCATCGTTTCCGCCAATGCGTTCGCCGACGAGCCGATCGTGCTGCGCTATGGCGATCCTGGCCCGACCGACGCGGTGATCCATAACGATCTGGTCGCGCCCTGGGCGGACAAGGTGAACAAAGAGAGTGGCGGCACGCTCGATGTGAAGGTCTTCGTCGGCTATTCGCTGGTCAACATGGTGAACACGCTCGACCGCGTGAAGGACGGCGTCGCCGACATCGCCTTTTGCATTCTCGGGCCGGTGTCGTCGCAATTCCCTAAAACGCTGGTCGCTACCCTGCCGTTCGAAGCCGAGAACGCGCATGAGGCCGGGCAGGCCCTGCAACGGCTCTACGCCAAGGGAGTCATCGCCGACGAATGGAAGTCGGTGAAGCCGATCGGCTTCGGCGTGTTCGCGAACACGTCCTATCACACCGTGCCGGCGATCAAGACCATGGACGATTTGAAAGGCGTCAAGATCAGCGTGCAGGGCCGGCTTGCCAGCCAGACCCTCGCCGCGCTCGGCGGCACGCCGATCTCGCTGCCGATCAACGATGTCTACGAAGCGCTTCAGCGCAACACGGTTCAGGGCACGGCGATCGGCTGGCCGGCCGCCGTCTCGTTCAAACTGACCGATTTCGCGCACAACCATGTCCAGGCGTCGCTTGGCGCGGAAGCCGCGATCATGATCATGAACAACGCCAGCTACGCGAAACTGACCGGCAAGGCGAAAACCGCGATCGATGCCAATAGCGGGAATTTCTACACCGACTGGTTCAACAAGGTGATCGACGATACCGAGCGCGACAATACCGAAATCACCCGGAAGATGGGCAACCAGTCGATCTACAAGCTGCCGCCCGACGAGTTGTCGAAATGGAAAAAGAAGGTCGAACCGGTGATCGCCGACTGGGTAAAAGCGACGCCCGACGGCGCGCATGTGCTGGAGGCGTTTCGCAAGGAGATCGTCGCGATCCGCGCCGGGTCGTAAGCAGAAAAGATTATTCACCACGGAGACACGGAGAAGAGGGAGAAGATTTTGTTTTCTTCCTCCGTGTTTTCCGTGTCTCCGTGGTCATTCTATTTTTGTTGCGCGAAGAGCGAAGTCGTCCTTCGACAAGCTCAGGGTGAGGACGACCTTCATAATGCCATCGGCAATTTTTCCTCAGCCTGAGCCTGTCGAAGGCCGTAGGATGCCGATGCAGCATGTCTCGCCCGATTAGGGCAGAAGAACCTTACCCGGATTCATGATCCCGTCGGGATCGAACGCGTTCTTGATCCGGTGCATCAGTTCGAGTTC
The DNA here is from genome assembly GCA_903828515.1 of uncultured Rhodospirillales bacterium. Lineage (GTDB taxonomy): Bacteria > Pseudomonadota > Alphaproteobacteria > ATCC43930 > CGMCC-115725 > CAIKMD01. The sequence goes on from CAIKMD010000007.1 coordinate 1,382,922, forward strand.
GATCGCCGGTTTGTAGCGCGCGAGGTCGTCGCGCTTCAAACGCCCGATGCCGTGCTCGGCGCTGATCGAGCCGTTCATGCCCATCGCGATGTCGTGGACGAGGCGCGCGAATTCTTCCCAGCGTTTGACGAACACGCCCGCATCCGCGCCGACCGGCGAGTGGACGTTGTAGTGGATGTTGCCGTCGCCGACATGGCCGAACGCGTTGGGCCTTATGCCGGGCAGCCGGTCGGATACCGCTTTGTTGGCCGCCAAGATGAATTCGGCGACGCGGCTCACCGGCACCGAGATATCGTGTTTGATGCTGCCGCCTTCGTATTTCTGCGCCTCGACGAGGCCTTCGCGGATGCGCCAGAAGCCGCGCGCCTGTTGCTGGCTCGCGGCGATGGTGCCGTCTTTCACCAGCCCCGCCTCCATCGCCTCGCCGAGGAATTGTTCGAGGGTTTCCTTGATGCCGCTCTGCGCCTCGCTCGACGACATTTCCAAGAGCACATACCAGGGAAATTTCTCGGCCAGCGGATCGGTCACGCCGGGGATGTGATGCGTCGCCATGTCGACGCCGAAGCGCGAGATCAGTTCGAACGCGGTCAACTGGTCGCCTGACGCCATGCGCGCGCGCGAAAACAATTCCATCACGTCCTCGACGCGGGAAAGCGCGAGGAAGGCGGTTTCGATTTCTTTCGGCTTGGGGAAGAGGCGCAGCGTCGCCGCGGTGACGATGCCGAGCGTGCCTTCGGCGCCGATGAACAACTGTTTGAGGTCGTAGCCGGTGTTGTCCTTCCTGAGCGCGCGCAACCCTTGCCACACGCGCCCGTCGGGCAGCACGACTTCGAGCCCGAGCACCAGAGCGCGCGTGTTGCCATAGCGCAGCACCGCGATCCCGCCCGCGTTGGTCGAGATGTTGCCGCCAATCTGGCAGGTGCCTTCGGCGCCGAGACTGAGCGGAAACAGCCGGTCGACAGCGTCGGCAGCCTTTTGTACATCGGCGAGAATGACGCCGGCCTCGACGGTGATCGAATAATCGATCGGATCGACGTTGCGGACGCGGTTCATGCGTGCGGTGCTGAGGACGATCCCTTTGCCGTCTTCCCACGGCACCGCGCCGCCGGCCAAGCCGGTATTGCCGCCCTGCGGGAAGATCGGGGTTTTCGTTTGCGCGCAGATCGTGACGATCGCGGCGACTTCCTCGGTCGAAGCGGGGCGCAGCACGGCCTTGGCCGCGCCGCGATAAAGACCGCGTTCTTCGAGGAGATAGCGCTCCATGTCGGCGGGCGCGTCGATGAAACCCTTGTCGCCCACAGCGTCTTTGAGGCGCTGCAGCGCGATGGAGCTAATGCTTGCCTGAAGTTTCTTCTCGCTCATCGGGAACCGTGTTGGTGATGTTACAACGTCATGCCCGGCCTCGTGCCAGACATCCACGTCTTGCGGTTTCAGCGGACAAGTCGTGGATGGCCGGGACGAGCCCGGCCATGACGATGTGCTTAGTCCCAGTTGGGGACGCCGACAAGCGTCACCCTGTTGCGGTGGGGGTGTCCGGTTTCAGGTGCGCGACGGTACGGACCACGGGCACTGCCGGCTCTGCGGGGGTCGAGCGGATTTCCTTGTGAACGCGCCGCGCGTTTTGCCACAACTCGAAGGCGAACCAGTGCGCTTCGTTGGCCAGGAAATCGCGCGCATTGGTCATCGCGGCGATCTTGTTTTCGGCGACGAGGTCGGTGGTGCGCAGAAGCTGTTTGGTTTTGTCGTAAACGTAAAGCCGGAAGTAATCCACGCCGTTCACCAACCCGTTCGCCACCAATGGTGACGTTTGTATTGGCGCTACACGGCTTTTTTATGGCGGGTGAAGGCAACACGTTAAGATTGGCAGGACTTAGCGCGCGTTGCTTCGACAAGTGCTGCATCGACAGGGTGCGGCCTTCGACAGGCTCAGGCTGAGGAAAATGGGTGAGGGCATTAAGAAAAACTTCCTCACCCTGAGCCTGTCGAAGGGCGCACGACGCGTCTCCCACAGGCTAACTATCGCGTCGCGGCGCGGCGCAACCGATCGTTGATCGCGCGGCCGAGGCCGGTTTCCGGAATCGGCATCACCGCGATGGCGGAGAATTCCGGACGGTCGAGGGCGCGCAGCATCGCGAAGAGATGGGCGGCGGCTTCGTCGAGATTGCCGCTGTCGCTCAAGGACAGACTCTTCGCAGCACCCGACGGCGCATTCGGACCGAAGGCGAGCAGGGCTTCCCCGGCGTTGACACTTGTCGCATTGAGCCGAAGCGGGGTGGTCGGCGCGTAGTGGCTCGCGAGCATCCCCGGCGAACTCGGCGTGTCGCTGTCGGCGGCCTGTTCGATCGGGCCGAGCAGCGCCTCGATGGCTTCCAGCGCGACGCCGCCGGGACGCAGCAGCATCGGCTTTTGCCCGCTCAAATCGAGCACCGTCGATTCGATGCCGACGCGGCAGGCGCCGCCGTCGAGGATCGCGTCGATCCGCCCATCGAGTTCGGCGGCGACGTCGTTCGCGGTGGTCGGGCTGACTTTACCGGAGCGGTTTGCACTGGGCGCGGCAATCGGCCGGCCGCTGGCGCGCAGCAACGCCTGGGCCACCGGATGGGCGGGGACGCGGAGCGCCAGCGTGTCGAGTCCGGCGCTCGCCAGCAGCGAGATCGGGCAACGCGGCGCGCGGCGCAGCACGAGACTTAAAGGTCCCGGCCAGAAACGCTGCATCATCAGCGCGGCGCGGCCGTCGATTTCGGCGAGTCGTTCGGCCTCGTCGGCGCGTAACAGGTGGACGATCAAGGGGTTGAAGCTCGGCCTGCTCTTGGCGCTGAAGATCGCCGCGACGGTTTCGTCGTTGGTGGCGTCGCCGCCCAGCCCGTAGACTGTCTCGGTCGGGAAGGCGACCAGCCGGCCCGCGCGGATGAGCGCGGCGGCGCGATCGATCTCGGCGGACGAGAGGCGGGTTGTCACGGAAATCTGGCATCCCTGTTGCAAAGCTAGTGGCGGCACGGACTATCGTCCGGCAACCGCGCGGAGGCAAATATGGCCGGCATCGTCATCACCATCGCGCAGCAAAAAGGCGGCGCCGGCAAGACCACGCTGGCGGTTCATCTCGCTCTGGCCTGGGCCGCGTCGGGCCTGCGCGTCGCGGTGGTCGATATCGATCCGCAGGCGAGCCTGTCGACCTGGTTCAAACTGCGCAACGAAAAGCTCGGGCCGGGCGCCACGGCGATCGCCGCCACCGGCGTGTCGGGCTGGCGCGTCGCCGGCGAGGTCGAACGTCAGGCGCGCGCCTATGACATCGTGTTGATCGACAGCCCACCGCACGCGGAAACCGAAGCGCGCGTCGCGGTGCGCGCGGGGCGTCTCGTCGTCGTGCCGGTTCAGCCGTCGCCGATGGATTTCTGGGCGACCAAGCCGACGCTCGAACTGGCGCGGGCCGAGAAAGTGCCGGCGCTGCTCGTGCTCAACCGCGTGCCGGCGCGCGCGAATTTGACCGGCGCGATGCTCGAGGCGTTTCAGTCGCTCGACGTGCCGCTCGCCCAGGCGCAAATCGGTAACCGCGTCGCGCTCGCCGCCGCGCTCAACGAGGGCCAGGGCATTCTCGAATACGAACCGAGCAGTACCGCGGCTGACGAGATCAAAGCGCTCGCCGCCGAGATTCTCGCCGTCATCGCCCGCGGGCGATGAAATCCGAATTGAGGTGGGTGGCCTTGGCGTAGGCCAGCGGCGCGCCGTCCGGCGTCGTCACACTGCCGCCCGCGGCTTCCAAGATCGCCTGACCGGCCGCGGTGTCCCATTCGCTGGTCGGGCCGAAACGCGGATAGAGATCGGCCCTGCCTTCGGCGAGGAAACAGAACTTCACCGCGCTGCCGGAAACCAATGATGTCGGCCGATCGAGCGCGGCGAGATAGGCGGTGAGCTTGGCGTTGTCGCCATGCGAGCGGCTATGCGTCACCACCGGGCCGATGGCGGGGACGGGCCGCGCGCTGATCGGCGTTGGCGCGTCATCGGCGATCTTGCGCGTCGCGGTGCCGATGCCGGCGCCGGCATAGGTGATGTTCTTCGTCGGGACATGGATGACGCCGAGGATCGGGCGCGTGCCTTCGACGAGACCGATGCTGGTGCAGAACTCGCCGTTGCGCGCGACGAATTCGCGCGTGCCGTCGACCGGATCGATCATCCAGAAACGCGGCGGCGGCGCGACGGCGCCCGAGGCCGAGACCATTTCCTCGGCGATCGCGGGAATGCCGGGCGCGGCCTTGGCGAGGATCGCGAGGATGATCGCTTCGGCGCGCTCGTCCGCCTCCGTGACCGGCGAGGAATCGCTTTTCTGGCGCACGTCGAACGGCGTTGCATAGATGTCGAGAATCGCTTTCGACGCCTCGCGCGCGGCAAGCGTCGCGGCTTCGATCAAGTCGCGCAGTTCGCTGTTCATTTGGCTAGGATAGCGCAAGGAGGGCACAAAGCCATGTGCGGGCGTTATGCGCTGAAAGCGACCGAAGACGAGTTACGGCGGCTCTTTGGCTTTACCGAAAAGCCGAACCTCGCGCCGCGCTACAACATCGCGCCGACGCAGGATGCGCCGGTGATCCGCCAGCGCCGCGAACCGAAGGGCGAGCGCACGCTGGGGAACCTGCGCTGGGGCCTCGTCGCGCCCTGGGCGAAGGACGTGAAATCGGGACCGCCCTTGGTCAACGCGCGCGCCGAAACGCTGTTGGAGAAACCGACCTTCGCCGGCGCGTTTCGCCGCCGCCGCTGTCTCGTGCCGACCGACGGATATTTCCAGTGGCGCGAGGGCGACGCGGCTAAACAGCCTTATCTGGTGACCCGCCGCGACTTCGCACCGTTCGCGTTGGCGGGTATCTGGGAACGCTGGGGCCAACGCGACGATCCGGCCGCCGCGATCGACAGCTTCTCGATCATCACCAGCGACGCTAACGAGTTCCTGCGGCCGTTTCATCACCGCATGCCGGTCGTGCTCGCGCCCGAGACCTATGCGCGCTGGCTCGATCCCGACGCGGAAGCGGAAAGTTTGGTTGATCTGTTTGCGCCGTCACCGAACGACTGGCTGCAAATCGCGCCGATCCCGCGCGAAGCGAACTCCGCTCGCGCTGACGGCCCGGAACTGTTGGTGCCGCAGGGGTCGCAGGAGATGTGGACGGGGGCCAGCGTTTAAATTCCCTCCCCCTCAAGGGGGGGGAGGGAATGATGAGTGGCGTCGGTCGCACTATCCGCCCTTGCGCGCGGTCGCGATGTCCTTGCGCAGCGTGTCGAGGTCGATGGCGCCGGGGATCATCGTGTTGCCGATGACCAGGGCGGGGGTGCCGTCGATGTTGAGGGTTTCGGCGAGCGCGTAATTCGCGTTGATGAGGGTGTCGATCTCGGCCGAGCCCATGTCGGTCTTGATCTTGTCGAGGTTGAGGCCGACCGAAGCGGCGACCTTGAGGACGATGTCGTCGGTGATGTCGCCCTTGGTCGCCATCATCGCGCGGTGGAAGTCGGCGTATTTGTTTTGTTTGCGCGCGGCGAACGCGACGCGGGTCGCGTAGGTCGAGGGTTCGCCGAGGACCGGAAATTCCTTGTAGACGATGCGGAGTTTCGGATCCTCTTTCAGCAGCGCATCGAGCGATGGCTCGATCTGCTTGCAATAGGGACAGCGGTAATCGAAGAACTCGACGAGGGTGACGTCGCCCTTCGGGTTGCCCTGGACGAGATCGTCCTTGTTCTCCAGCAACTCCTTGCGCTTCACGGCGATCATTTGCTGCGCCTGCGCGGCGGCCTGCATATCGCTCTTTTGCTGTCCCGCTTTCAGGCTTTCGAGCACCACTTCGGGATGATTGACCAGATAGTCGTGGATCGCCTGATCGACCGCGTTCTTTTGCGCCGGGGTCAGCGCGTCGTCGGCGCGGGCGGGAACCGCCAGGGCGAGCATGGCGAACAAAAGCACGGCGCCGATGGCGAAGCGGCGAAGCGGTGGGAAAGTCATCGTTCGGATCACGTCTATTGATTCGTCTGGATGGCGAACTGGCGCTTGGCTTCGGCCTGAAGGTCCGCTGCCTGCTGACGCTGCGCGCCCGGCTTCAACAGTTTTTGCGCGCGATCGGCCTCAAGCCCAGCCTGTTTGTAGTCGCCGGTCGCCATGTTCTGTTCGGCGAGCGCCAGCGCGGCCATGCCCATGTCGCCGCTGCGGCCATAGGCGATGGCGAGAAAGCGCCAGGCCTGGGCGTTATCGGATTCGACGCGCAGCGCGGCGTTCAGCTCGGTGGTCGCCTTCGGCACCATTTTCGGGTCGTTGGTTTCGAGCTGGACCTGCGCCAGCTCGATGTTGAACAGCGGTTCGTTGGGGCGCATCTGGACGGCGCGTTCGTAAGGCGCGACGGCCTCGGCGATGCGGCCGTTCTCGAACAGCATCTGGCCTTTCAGCTCCTGGTAGTAGGGATTGTCGGGATGCGCGGCGATCAGCCCGTCGATCAGCGGCAGCGCGTTCTTGAGATCGGGAATGCGGTAATAGGCGATGGCCCGGGCGTACTGCGCCGGCTCGGACTTGTCGTCGGGTTTGTACTGGCCGAGGACCTGCGCCGGGTTGCCGAGGAAGGCGGCGAGCTTGGCCTTCATCAAATCGTTCGCGGCGATCCACTCGGGTGGGTCTTTCGCATCGGAGAAGGACGACTGCTCGACGTGTTTTTGCACGTTGGCGATCCGGTCCTCGGTGAGCGGATGGTTCTGCATATAAGGGTCTTGGCGCTGCGCGTTGAGGAACATCTCCTGCTCGAGAATCTGGAAGAATTGCAGGAGGCCGCGCGACGATTGGTGGCTCATGTCGAGGTAGCGCAAAGCCGCCTGGTCGGCGGCGGCCTCGACGACGACCGAGTGCTGCAGATAGGCGCGCAGGCCCACCGCTTGCCCGGCGAGGATGCCGCCCGCGCCGCCATTGCCCTTGCCGGCGATCACCGCGCCGGCGCCCAGCACCATGCCGATGATGCTTTCGATCATCGCGTTTTTCATGATCTGGGTGTTCCGCGCCAGATCGCCGTGCGCCATGTGGCCGGTTTCGTGGGCCATGATGCCGATAATTTGATTGGGCGAGGTTTCCCGCATCAACGTGCCGGTATTCATGAAGATATTCTGGCCGCCGGCGACGAAGGCGTTGAGCGACGGGTCGTTGACGATATAGATACGGACCGCCGCGGGATCGAGCCCGGCCACCTTCCAGATGGGCAGCATGAAATTACGCAGCGTGTTTTCGGTCTCCGCGTCGCGTAACATGGAAAGCGGGCCGTCCTGCGCCGCGGCGCGTTGCGGCATGGCGACGACGGCCGCGAGGACCGCGCAGGCGACGCGAAACCCGACGCGCAGCGAAAGAGAATTGCACCACATGGCGACTACCATGGGACCTGCCTCGGCGCTCCGTCAACTCGCGCGGGGGCTCAACCTGACATGGCGTTGAAACTGTCGCGCCGGGGCAGCATCCCCCCCTTCATCGCCATGGACGTGCTGCGCGATGCGAATCGTCACGCGGCGGGCGGCAACGACGTGATCCATCTCGAGGTCGGCCAGCCGTCGACGCCGGCGCCGCGCGGCGTGATCGCGGTGGCCGAGCGCGCCTTGCGGCAACAGGTGCTTGGCTATACCGACGCCAACGGCCTCGTCGAATTGCGCGATGCGATCGCGCGCGACTATCGCCGCGCGTATGGCGTCGATCTCGATCCGGCGCGGATCGTGATCACCACCGGCTCGTCGGCGGGCTTCATCCTGGCGTTTCTCGCCGCGTTCGATGCGGGCGACCGGGTGGCGCTCGCGGCGCCGGCCTATCCCGCCTATCGCAACATCCTCGTCTCGCTGGGGCTCGAGCCGGTCGAATTGCCGGCGGGTCCGGCCGAGCATTATCAGGCGACGCTCGATCTCGTCCGCGCGGCGGGCGCCCCGATCGACGGGCTGATCGTCGCCAGCCCGGCCAATCCGACCGGCAGCATGCTCGCGCCCGACGAACTGGCGGCGCTCGCGCGTTATTGCGAGACGGCCGGCATCCGTCTCATCTCGGACGAGATCTATCACGGCATCGTGTACGGGATGAAGGAAGCCACCGCCGTCGCCACCAGCGCCGAGGCGATCGTGGTCAACAGTTTCTCGAAATACTATTCGATGACCGGCTGGCGCATCGGCTGGATGGTGGTGCCGGATTCGATGATCCGCATGGTCGAGTGTCTGGCGCAGAATCTCTATATCTCGCCGCCGAGCCTCTCGCAGTACGCGGCGCTCGCCGCGTTCGATTGCCGCGACGAACTCGATACCAATGTCGCGCGCTATGCCGAGAACCGCGCGTTGCTGTTGTCGGAATTGCCCAAGGCCGGCATCGACCGCTTCGCGCCCGCCGACGGCGCGTTTTATCTCTACGCCGATATCGCGCATCTCACCAACGACAGCGAGGAATTCTGTCGCCGCCTGCTGCGCGAGACGGGCGTCGCCTGTACGCCGGGTGTGGATTTCGATCGCGCGCGCGGCCACACGACGGTGCGAATCAGTTTCGCGGGCATGACCGACGAGATCGCCGAAGCCGCGCGCCGCATTCGGGCGTGGACGCCGGTGCGCTAAGACTTCGCCGCACAATTAATATCAGCGTCATGCCCGGCCTTGTGCCGGGCATCCACGTCTTTGGTGAGGAAGAGAGTCGTGGATGGCCGGGACGAGCCCGGCCATGACGACAATGAGAGTGCGGCTGGAGCGTGGTCTTACCTACCGACGCCACCAGCCGCGGCGGGGATTGGCCGGCGGGCTGGTCACTTCCACGGCGGGCGGCACATTATAAGCGATCGGCGCGCGTTCGGGTTCGCTCTCGACCGCTGCGGCCATTGGAGCGGGAGCCGGCGTCGGCGCGGGCGGTGCTTCGGCAACATGTGCCACCGGTGTCGCCTCGACGATGGCGGGTTCCGGCTCGCGATGCGGTGCCTCGATCGGTGCGGGCGCGGGCGGGGCGATCATCGCGCCTTCGCTATCGCCGTCGGCGACGTAAGCGGGTTGTTCCGCGCCGGGTTCCGACCAGGTTTCGCCTGGCCCATCTTCACCCTGCGGATTGCCTTCGCCCTGCGGTAGGTTCTCGCCATTCGGGCCGCGCCGCCGGCGTCGTCCGCCGCGCCGTCCGCGCCGCCGCCGCCGTGGCTCGCCGTCGGGGCCCAGCGCGCCCGGCTGCGTATCCTCGGTCTGGCCTTCGCCCAGCGGGGCTTCTTCGCCTGAATCGTCGTCGGTCGGCGCGCCGAAACCTTCTTCGGCCTCGCCGGCAATGCCGCCGTGTTCGGTGGTCACTGGATGGGATTGGCTGCCGGGCTCGCGGGGCGGACGATCGCTGCCGCCGCGCCGCCGCCGGCGTCGACGTTTGCGCGGGCCATTTTCGCCGCCTTCGGAGCCTTCTTCGCGCGGCGTGCCGCCCGGTGCTGCCCAGGTCTCGCTCGTCGCGTCTTCGTCTTCGTGGACATCCGATTCCGCGCGCTCGTATTCCTCGCCGCGCTCTTCGGCCTCGGGCAGATCATCGTCGATGATGGTGCTGTCGTCGTCAGGCTCTTCGATCGGCGCCGGTGCCGGCGCGGGCAGGGCCGCGAGTTCGGCCGGCGTATAGGCGCGAATGCGATCGAGCCGGAACGCCGGCGGGATCAGCGTGTCGTCCTCGGTGATGAGAACGTGGAAATTGTAACGCGATTCGGTGTGGGTGAGGGCCGCGCGTTTCTGGTTGAGAATGTAGAGCGCGACCGAGCGCGGCACCGCGACCGAAACTTCGGCAGTGCGCCGGCGCATGCCTTCTTCCTCGACCGCGCGCAGAACGTGAAGCGCGGTCGATTCCGTCGAACGGATATGGCCGGTACCGCCGCAATGCGGGCAGGGCTGAGTCGAAGCTTCGAGCAGCGACGGCCGCAGGCGCTGGCGCGACAGTTCGAGCAGACCGAACGGGCTGATGCGACCGAGCTGAATCCGCGCGCGGTCGTTGCGCATCGCATCTTTCAGGCGGCGTTCGACGCCGCCATTGTTGCGATGCTCTTCCATGTCGATGAAGTCGATGACGATGAGGCCGGCGAGATCGCGCAGGCGCAATTGTCGCGCGACTTCCTCGGCCGCCTCGCAATTGGTCTTGAACGCGGTTTCCTCGATGTTGCGCTCGCGCGTCGAGCGGCCCGAGTTCACGTCGATGGCGACCAGCGCCTCGGTCGGGTTGATGACGATGTAGCCGCCGGAGCGAAGCTGGACGACCGGCGAATGAATCGCGTCGAGCTGGCCTTCGACCTGGAAGCGATGGAGCAGCGGCACCGTCGGGTCGTTATAGAATTTGACCCGCTTGGTGTGGGTCGGCATCAGCATCTGCATGAACGAGCGGGCGGTGTCGTAGCCCTCGCGGCCGTCGACCAGTACCTCGTCGATGTCGCGCGCATAGAGATCGCGGATCGACCGCTTGATCAGATTGCCCTCTTCATAGATGAGGGCCGGTGCGGTGGATTTGAGCGTGAGTTCTCGTATCTCGTCCCACAATCGCATGAGATATTCGAAATCGCGCTTGATCTCGACCTTGGAGCGTTCGCTGCCCGCGGTGCGGACGATGACGCCCATCCCCTCCGGCACTTCGAGGTCGCTCATCAGGTCTTTCAGGCGGCGGCGATCCATCATCGACGTGATCTTGCGCGAGACGCCGCCGCCACGCGGCGTGTTCGGCATCAGCACGCAATAGCGACCGGCCAGCGAGATGTAAGTCGTCAGCGCCGCGCCCTTGTTGCCGCGCTCTTCCTTGGTGACCTGCACCAGCATGATCTGCCGGCGCTTGATGACTTCTTGAATCTTGTAGTGGCGATGGGGGCGGGCGCGCGGCCGCGCGGTCTCTTCCATCTCGTCGCCGCCGACGGTCTCGATCGAATGGGCGACGATCGGGGTCTCGCCCGCGGGCTCGGCCTCGGATGCCGCGTCGGCGCCGGGATGCGCCTCGCTGTCATGCGGCTCGCCATCGTGCGTCTCGTTGTCGTGGGTGTCGCCTTCGTCGCCGTGCGTCTCGGCCTCGGTGCTCGGCGCGTCGTGGTCGGCGTGTTCCGCTTCGACCGGGGATTCGGATTCCGCCTGAACCGGAGTGGCGTCGGTTTCGACGTGAACCGCGGCGGGTTCTTCGTCGGCGCCGTGATCCTCGACCAGGCCGTCGCTCTCATGCGCGTCGGGCTGATCGTCGGGGGCCTCACGCAGGGTTTCGACCGGCGACTCATCGGCCATATGGTCGGGGCCGTGATCGTCGTGCGGGTGATCGCTGACGCTGCCGCCCTTGGCGCGGGCCTCGGCGTTGCGCTCTTCGCGTTCGTTGGCGGCTTCTTCGGCGGCACGATCAGCGTCGAGCGCCGCCTGCCGGTCAGCGACCGGGATGCGATAATAATCCGGATGGATTTCGCCGAAGGCGAGGAACCCATGACGGTTGCCGCCGTATTCGACGAAGGCCGCCTGGAGCGAAGGCTCTACCCGCGTGACTTTCGCGAGGTAGATGTTGCCCTTGATGTTCTTTTTAGTGGATGTCTCGAAGTCGAATTCTTCGAGCCGGTTGCCGTTCAAAACGACGACCCGGGTCTCTTCCGGGTGGGCCGCATCGATAAGCATGCGCTTGGTCATGCACGTGAACTCCGAGGAACGCGTCTCTGCCCCTGCGATAAGGGGGCGGCGCTGTCCTGAGCAAGGCGAAGCCGGCTGCGCGGTCGGTCGATCCGTCGAATGGCGCGAGAGCGGGGAAAATTTGCATTAGTCCCAAGGGGAGCTCTTCGGTGCCGCAGCGTCCAGACCGGGACGGTCGGGATCGGCTTCGGGGTTAAATCCAATCCGCGCTACGCGATCCGCCCCACAAGGGACGACTCGGTGCGCGGCTAATCGCAAGGTTAAGGATACAAGTCAGCGAGCTTATCCACAACCGCAACCTTGAGAAGATTGCCGCCGGGAGCGTTAACGACGAATTAACCGCGACCGGGCTTGGAAACCTGCCTTGAATGAGCCCTAATGCGGGCGCACTTTAGGGGACGGCAGGGGATGGCGCGGCGCGGCCCCGCCGACTCGGGGCGCCGTCCGCGAGGGATCGGACCCGGGTGCCGAGGCGAGTTAGATGAGATTACTGAAGGTTCTGTTTTTCCTGGTGTTTTTGGCTGGGCTCGGGGGCGCGGCGCTGGCCGGCCTGGCGGTCTGGTATTTCGGCCGCGATCTCCCGGACTATCAGCAGCTCGCCAATTACCAGCCGGCGATCGTCACCCGCGTCCATGCCGGCGATGGCCGCCTGATGGCCGAATACGCCACCGAGAAGCGCATCTTCGTGCCCGTGAAGTCGATGCCGCCTTTGGTGATCCACGCCTTTCTCGCCGCCGAGGACAAGAATTTCTATACCCATCCCGGCGTCGATCCGCTCTCGATGCTGCGCGCGGGCGTCAGCGACGTCATGCATATGGGCAGCGGCCGGCGGCCGGTCGGCGCCTCGACCATCACCCAGCAGGTCGCCAAGAACTTCCTCCTGAACAACCAGGTCTCGCTCGAGCGCAAGGTGCGCGAGGCGCTGATCGCGATCCGGATGGAGCAGGTCCTCAGCAAGGACCGCATCCTCGAACTCTATCTGAACGAGATCTATCTCGGCGGCGGCGCTTACGGGGTTGCCGCGGCGGCGCTCAACTACTTCAACAAGTCGCTCGACGAATTGACGCCCGAGGAAGCGGCGCTGCTCGGCGGCCTGCCGAAGGCGCCGAACAATTACAATCCGGCGCGCTATCCCGACGCGGCGAAAGAGCGGCGCGATTACGTCCTCGACCGCATGATCGATGCCGGCTTCCTGACCGCCGAGCAGGGCCGCACCGCGGCGGCCAAGCCGATCGTGATGCATCATCGCGACGATACCGAGATCGTGAAGTCGGACTACTTCACCGAGGAAGTCCGCCGCGAGCTGTTGACCCGCTATGGCGAGAAAGGTCTCTACGCCTCGGGCCTGAGCGTTCGCACCAGTCTCGATTCAAAGTTGCAGGGCGTCGCGACCACGGTGCTGCGCAACGCGCTCCTCGCCTATGACCGCCGCCATGGCTGGCGCGGGCCGGTCACCCATATGGATGTCGTGGGGCCGTGGCAGGCCCGGCTGAAAACCATTCCGGTCCCGGCGGGCGCCGACGAAGTGAACTGGAAACTGGCGGCGGTGCTCGAGACGTCGCCCGCCGGCGCCGAGATCGGCTTCGTCGACGGAACTCAGGCGCAGATCCCGTTCGACGAGATCAAATGGGCGCGCAAGGAACTGACCGACGCGCATGTCGGCCCCACGCCGGCAAAGACCACCGACGTGCTGGCCGTCGGCGACGTCGTTCTGGTCGAATCCTTGTCGACCACCGTGATCCGCGGCGCCAAGGGCGTGTCGATGTATGCGCTCCGGCAGATCCCCGAGGTGTCGGGCGCGTTCGTGGCGCTCGATCCGCATACCGGCCGCGTCCTCGCGATGCAGGGCGGCTTCAGCTATCAGATGAGTCAGTTCGACCGCGCGACCCAGGCGAAGCGCCAGACCGGCTCGGCGATCAAGCCATTCATTTATCTGGCCGCGCTCGATCACGGCTTTACGCCATCGACCATCGTGCTCGACGGACCGTTCGTCGTCGATATCGGACCGGGCCTGCCGAAATGGAATCCGTCCAATTACGAGCGGAAATTCTACGGGCCGGTGCCGCTGCGCGTCGGCATCGAGGAATCGTTGAACCTGGTGACGGCGCGGGTCGGCACCGCGGTCGGGCTTCCGGTCATCGCCGATTACACCCAACGCTTCGGCATCTACGATCACATGCCGCTCGAATATTCCTACATCATCGGCGCCGGCGAGACGACGCCGCTGCGCCTCGCCACCGCTTACGCGATGCTGGTGAACGGCGGCAAGAAAATCACCCCGAGCTTCATCGACCGCGTTCAGGACCGCGACGGCGTCACCATCTTCCGCGCCGACAGCCGCACCTGTAAGGACTGCAACAACGTCGACTGGAAAGGCCAGCCGCCGCCCGAATTGCCCGACACGCGCGCGCAGGTCGTCGACCCCGGCAGCGCCTATCAGATCGTCTCGATGCTCGAAGGCGTGATCCAGCGCGGCACCGGCCGTTCCATCCTGTCGGTCGGCAAGCCGCTCGCCGGCAAGACCGGCACGACCAACGATAGCGACGACACCTGGTTCATGGGCTTCTCGCCCGATCTCGTCGCCGGCGTGTTCGTCGGCTTCGATCAGCCGCACACGTTGGGTGAACGGGAAACCGGAGCCTCCGTCGCGGCGCCGGCGTTCCGCGATTTCATGACTGCGGCGCTGAAGGACAAGCCGGCGACCCCGTTCCGCATTCCGCCCGGCCTGCGGATGGTGCGGGTCAATCCGACGACCGGACAGCTCGCGCGGGCCGGCGACAAGAACGTCATCTTCGAGGCGTTCAAGCCCGGCACCGAACCGACATCGACGACCTCGTCGCCCGGCGTGGTGATGAGCGGCATGGCGGGCGGCACCGACCTGTCCTTGCCCGATTCAAACGGCGCGCAAACCGCGCCGGCCGGCGGTAGCGGCGGATTGTATTAGGGACAGACTCCCTTGCCGGCCGGACCGCCCCGTGACATTCGCGCGCGCGCGGCCTAATTTCCCAACGTTGATCGTTTCCGTATCCGGCCCGATAAAAAGGTTTTTTCATGCGCGCTGAAATCGAGGCGGTTGTTGGCGAGATAAGGCGCTCGCTGACCCTCCTCAGGAGGCATCTTTGACTGGGATAAGGCAACCCGCCGCCTCGCGGAACTGAACGCGCTCATCGAGGACCCCAAGCTCTGGGAGGATTCGGCCCGCGCGCAGGGCCTGATGCGCGAGCGCACCCGGCTCGACAAGGGCGTCAACGGCTACCTCAAGATCGAACGCGAAGTCGATGACACTTTGGCTTTGGCCGAGATGGCCGAGGCCGAGGGCGATCAGGCGATGCTCGACGAGGCGCAGCGAAACCTCGACCGCATGCAGGCCGAGGTGAAGGAGCGCGAACTCGAAAGCCTGCTCTCGGGCGAGGCGGACGGCAACGACACCTTCCTCGAAGTCCATGCCGGATCGGGCGGCACCGAGGCGCAGGACTGGGCCGAGATGCTGCTGCGCATGTATATCCGCTGGGCCGAGCGGCGCGGCTATAAGGTCGAATGGCTCGAAGAGAGCGCGGGCGAGGGCGCCGGGATCAAATCGGCGACCATCCGCATCCTCGGCGAGAACGCCTATGGCTGGCTCAAGACCGAAAGCGGCGTCCATCGCCTGGTGCGGATTTCGCCTTTTGACTCTGCCGCGCGACGCCACACGAGCTTCTCGTCGGTCTGGGTCTATCCGGTGATCGACGACAAGATCGAGATCGCGATCGAGGACAAATATCTCCGCGTCGACACCTATCGTTCGTCGGGTTCGGGCGGCCAGCACGTCAACAAGACCGACAGCGCCGTGCGCATGACCTATCAGCCGCCGGGCGCCGAGCCGGTCGTCGCGGCGGTGCAGAGCGAACGCTCGCAGCATCAGAACCGCGCCAAGGCGATGGAGATGCTGAAAGCGCGTCTCTATGAAATCGAACTGCGCCGCCAGGAGGCGGTGGTCGACGCGATGAACGCGACCAAGACCGATATCGGCTGGGGCCACCAGATCCGGTCCTACGTCCTGCAGCCATATCAGATGGTGAAGGATCTGCGCACCGGCGTGGAGACGAGCCAGACCGACAAGGTGCTCGACGGCGACATCAACGCGTTTCTCGAAGCGTCGCTCGCCGAACGCATCAAGGGCGCGGACGCGACGGCGGACGAGTTCAAGCGGGGCGCGTAACTAACAGCGCTTCCTCGTCGTTGTTGGGGGCAAACCATGGCATTTGTTTATGGCTTGATATCGACGCGGAATAATAAAATTCGTTATGTGGGAGAAACCGACCGCGCTCTACAGACCCGATTTCTGCAACACAAGCGCGATGCGGGACGCCGCTCCTTCCGCGTCTATCATTGGATAACTTTGGAGCGTTGGTGTGGTTACGATATCGAGCAGGTAGTTCTCGCTGAATGTCTTCCATCTGAGAGCCCGACGCTACAAGACCATTGGATAAATTCGTTGCCCCGCCAAGATCTTGTCAACGAGCGGTGCTTTGGAAACCGCGACATTTTGACGGCGACCGAAC
Organism: uncultured Rhodospirillales bacterium; assembly: GCA_903828515.1. Taxonomy (GTDB): domain Bacteria; phylum Pseudomonadota; class Alphaproteobacteria; order ATCC43930; family CGMCC-115725; genus CAIKMD01. Next base: position 1,399,076 of record CAIKMD010000007.1, read on the forward strand.
GTGCGCAGGTGGAGAAAATCCGCTGCATTAAAAGGGACTTTATAGAAAATCACGACGGATGGACCGGTGTACGGTATCATCCCAACACCGCGTCTTGGTCCGTCAGCGTGCAAGCGGCGAATAGAGTATTTTTCAATCTTTACGGCGACGATCCGATTCTGGTTACGCAAAAGTTCCCAATTCAGTCTGGTCGTCGTTGTCCTGAAGGACGTTTCGGTGGGCAGACCGAAGCGATCATCGCAAGAGACAATGCGAGAGGTGAGGGAGCTGAAACGACCGATAGGCGTTGGCGCTCTATTGCGCCTTGGCCGCCGGACAACTGTGACGCGGCAGTACAAAAATTTTGCGACAATTTCCGATTCGAAAGGCCGCTCTATGATGAGCTAGTAAAATTCTCATCTCTTTGGACCGCGAAGAACAGGCCTGCATCCGAAGATTTACTAGCGACTCATATATATATCAAAAGGGTGCGTTTATTATTGACCGCCTAAAATCGTGAGGACAGGGAAGGGCGCCGACGCTACGGCGGGTTGGTTCTAAGGAAGACCGAGTAAGAACCTGTCGATGGGATTGGCATGGTGCGCCCTTCGACAGGCTCAGGGTGAGGAAGTTTTCCTTAATGCCGTCACCCATTTTTCCTCAGCCTGAGCCTGTCGAAGGCCGCACGACGTGTATGCAGCTCAAAATAGGAATGCCGCCGAGTTTCACATCTCGCTAACGGTCGGTCTATGATAAGGGCACAGACGAACGAGGTGTCTATGACCACGGATACAGGGAAGAAACGCGAAGGAACGCTGGCGGAATTCTTTGCTCGATCGCCTTTGCGGGGGTCGAAGATAAAGATCGAACGTCTCAAGGGAGGCCCGCGCCGTATCGACCTGTCGCTGCGCGGAAAAAAGAGGGGGAAGCCATGAATTCGTATCCACTTTGTTTGCGGTACACGTTCGCTGCGTCGATGCTGGTCGCGATCACCGTTCCGGCTCACGCCGACGACACCAAGCTCGCCTCCTTGATCGCGGGGCCGCAGCGCAGTGCGTCGAACAGCGTGCGCGATCCTTATCGCCATCCCGCCGGCACGCTCGAATTCTTCGGGCTCAAGGACAATATGACCGTGGTCGAGATCTGGCCGGGTGGTTCGGGCTGGTGGACCGAGATACTGGCGCCTTATCTCGCCGATCACGGCAAGCTTTATGAGGCGCTGCCCAATCCCGCCAACTCCGACGAGGCGAAGATGGGCAACGCGGCCTTCGTCAAGAAGACCGAGGCGGCGCCCGCGCTCTACGGCAAGATCGTCACCACGACGCTGGACGGCGACAAGGACAAGATCGCGCCCGACAACAGCGCCGACATGGTTCTGACCTTCCGCAATCTCCATGATTGGGTGCCGCAGGACGCGGCGGCGCCGGCGTTGCGCGCGATGTTCAAGGCGCTCAAACCCGGCGGCGTTCTCGGCGTCGAGGATCACCGCGCCGCCACCGACAAGCCGCAGGACCCCAAGGCGGCGAGCGGCTATCTGCGCGAGGATTACACCATCGCGCTGGTCGAAAGCGTCGGCTTCAAATTCATCGGCAAGTCCGAGGTCAACGCCAACCCGAAAGACACCAAGGATTATTCCGCCGGCGTCTGGACCCTGCCGCCGACCTTACGGCTCAAAGATCAGGACCGCGCCCAGTATGTCGCGATCGGCGAGAGCGATCGTTACACGATGAAGTTCGTGAAACCGTAACCGTGAGCGACGATCTGCGCGGTCTGCCCCCGCAGGCCTTCGAAAAGATCGATCCCAGCCCGGACGACGAATTCTACGCCCAGCCGCGCTTCGTCACCCATATCGACGAGCGCGCGGTCGCGGCGGTGACCGGGCTTTATCGCGAGGTCCTTCCGGCCGGCGGCACGATCCTCGATCTGATGGGAAGCTGGGTCGCGCATCTGCCGCCCGAGATCGACTATGCCGAAGTCATCGGTCACGGCATGAGCGACGCGGAGCTCAAGGCCAATCCGCGCTATCACCGCTGGTTCGTCCAGAACCTCAACGAGAACCCGGTCCTGCCGCTGGGCGACGAGGCGGTCGACGCGGTCGGGCTCTGCGTCTCGGTGCAATATCTGCAACAGCCGGTGGCGGTGTTCCGCGAGGTGCGGCGTATCCTGAAACCGGGCGGGCTCATCGCGATTACCTTTTCCAACCGCTGTTTTCCCACCAAGGCGGTGGCGATCTGGCGGATGCTGGAAATGGGCAAGCACCAGGAACTGGTCGAACTCTATCTATTGCGGGCTGGATTTTCGTCGGTTGACCTGCGCACGCTGATACCGGACGGTCTGGACCAGGACCCGCTTTGGGCCGTCATCGGGCGACGATAAAAACGATCCGTAGGGGAGGTTCCATGAACAGGGCATTACTGTTTTTTGTTGGCGCAGCCACGGCTGCGCTGGTCGCTGCGACGCCGGCGCGCGCCGACAAGGCGCACGACACGCTGCGCGTGGCCTTCGATCAGCCGGTCCGGCTGATCGATGCGCTGCAAAATCCCAATCCCGAGGCGAACCTCGTCGATCGCACGGTGATGGACAATCTGATCGCCTATGACGTCGCGACCAAGACCTTCAAGGGGCAGGCCGCGGAGTCATGGACCCAGATCGACCCGACCACGCTCGAACTCAAATTGCGCCACGGCATCAAATTCACCGACGGCACGGACTTCGATGCCGACGACGCGATCTATTCCTTCAACTACGCGCTCGACCCCACGGCCAATTTCCTGTTCAAGGATTCGCGCTTCGGCTGGATCGACCGCGCCGAGAAGATCGACCAATACACGATCCGCGTTCATTCCAAGGAGCCGACCGGCATCATGCTGGCGCGGCTGTGGTCGGGCCCGCCGATGCTGCCCGCGCATGTCCATTCGAAGCTGGCCGACAAGACCGATTTCGGTCGCAAGCCGGTCGGCACGGGTCCGTATAAAGTCGAATCCTTCGATGCGGCGACCGGCGCCACCGTGTTGGTGAAGAACGCGTATTACAATTGGGGTGGCTATGAGCCGGCGGCGAAGATCGGGCGGATCGAGATTCAGCCGATCCCCGACGCGCAGACGCGGCTCGCCAAGATTCTGGTCGGCGATCTCGATCTCATCTTCAACGCCGAATACGACGACGCCAAGAACGTCGCCGGGCAGAACCCCAATTATAAGGTCTTCGTCGCGCCGACGATCTCGTTCTCCTACATCCTGTTCGACGCCGCCGACCGCTCGGGCATCCATTATCTCAAGGACAAGCGGGTGCGCGAGGCGCTGGAACGCTCGATCGATCGCGAGGGCCTGCGCAAGGCGTTGCTGCCGCCGGAATTCTCGTCGAAGCCCGCGATGGCGGCGATGTGCCATCAGGAACATTACGGCTGCGCCTGGTCGCAACAGCCGGTGAGCTACGATCCCGCGAAGGCCAAGGCATTGCTCGCGGAGGCCGGGCTCAAGGACGGGTTCGATCTCGAACTCCTGACCTGGGGCCAGGCCCGGACCATCGCCGAGGCGGTCGCCGGCGATTTCAGGAAAATCGGCGTGCGCGCTTCGGTCAACGCCACCAGCATCAACGTGTTCCAGAAGGCACGCGGCGACGGCAAGGCGCAAACCCAGGTGGTGCTGTGGGATAATGGCGGCGGCGCGCCCGACGTCGATACCACGGCGGCGTTCTATTTCCTGCCCGGTTCGCGCAACTACAACGCCGATGAGGAACTGACCAAGCTCACCGACCAGGGCAGCCACGAGATCGATCCCGCCAAGCGCACCGCGATCTACACCAAGCTCTTCGACAAGGTGAACGAGGAACGCTACGCGATGCCGCTGGTCGAACTCCCGGCGATCCTGGTCGAAAGCAAGGACCTCGTCGTCGACACCAACCATCTGAAGCCCGAGGGCTTCCTGTTCAACCGTCTGTCCTGGACGCCGTAGAATCTGACTCTAAAGAACCCTCCCCCCTCGAGGGGGAGGGCAGGGTGGGGGGTGACGCGTTCGCGATTGCTGCAAAAGAATTTCTGTTCGCGATCGAGTTACCAGCAGTCGCGCGTGGGGTACCCCCACCCTGACCCTCCCCCTCAAGGGGGGAGGGAAGTCATGCGGGGTCGGTGCCAACTCAAATGAAATAGTTCGGGAGAGAAACATGTCAGGGCTCATTCGGATTTTCGTCGTCACGATGATCGCGCTTCTGCCGATCGTGGCGCAGGCGCAACAGGTGATCGACGTCATCATCGCGTTGCCGTCGCCGACGCTCACGTTCAGTGCGCCGTTTCTCGCCGAGGATGCCGGGCTCTACAAGGCCGAGGGCCTCAACGTCTCGCATCGCATTCTGGTCGGCGTCGAAGCGGTCAACGCGGTGATCGGCGGCAGCGCCGATTTCACCGACAGCACTGGGCCGGTTTTCCTGCGCGCCAATGCGAAAGGCCAGGCGCTGTTGGCGGTTGCCAATCTCATCGACAAGCCGCTGGCTGAGATGGTGCTGCGCAAGGACGTTTATGACTCGCTTGGCGCCAAGGAAAGCATGTCGCTCAAGGAGCGCGGTGCGCTGCTGAAGGGCAAGACGATCGCGATCCAGGGCGTCGGCAGCATCATCCATGTCTGGGAGCGCGTCGTCGTCGCGCGCGGCGGGCTCGATCCCGAGAACGACGTCCGCATCGCGCCGATGGACCCGCCGGCCATGCTGGCGGCGATGCAGACCAAGGCGGTCGACGGTTTCGCGACCTCGCCGCCCTTCACGACCGAAGCGGCGCTGAACGGCAGCGCGGTGATGTTCGCCAGCGCCGTGCAAGGCATCGCGCCCGACCTCATCCCGTTTCCCTACGGCCTCATCATGACGAAGCCCGAGACCTGCCAGAAGGAACCGGAGAAATGCAAACGCGTGGTTCACGCGCTGGCGGCGGCGACCAAGATGATCCACGACCAGCCGGACAAGGCGCTCGATATTCTGAGCAAGCGCTTCAAGACGATGGACCCGGCGGTGTTGGCGGCGGCGTGGAAAACCGTGGTGAAGGCGCACGCGACCGATCTGCGGGTGACCGCTTCGGTTCTCGCGACCGGCGACAAGGTCAATGTCGAGGCGCAACTCTTGAAGGCCGAAGACCAGCTCAAATCCTATGACGGGCTGTTCACCGACAAATACCTGAACTGATCAGCGCCGGGCTAAGCAAGTCCGGCGATCTTCACGGCGGCGAGGTGGTCGGCGAGGATTTGCGGCATCTGATCGGGTGGCGTGCGGCCGAAGCCGCAATAGGCGGCAATGCCGAAACGCGGCAGGTATTTCCGCGCGACGGCAAGCCGGGCCGCGAGCGTCGGCATCGAATGAATAGCGCCGAGATAGACATCGGCGCCGTTCGTCGCGAGCTTTGCCAGCGGTGCGTAGAACGCATCGTTGGTCGTGTCGAGCGTCGGGATATGGACCCAGTCGACACGGCGGCCAGTGGCTTCGATCGCCGCATTGGCGAAATCGATCGTCGGCCCCAGCGTCTCGGGCGCGAAGGCGGGCCAGCCGCCGAACGTGCCGAAGCACAAATGAAAGCCAAGCTGCACGCCGGCGGGAACGTGGCGCGACAGGCGCGCGATCGGCGCGGTATGGGTTTCGATCTTCGCTTCCTGCGGCGTCGGCGCAGCACCGGAGACGGCCTGGACCTCGTAGGCGCAATCCCACTGGATCGCGAGATCCTGGTGTGGGATGTGCGCGCAGATCACGTCGATCTCGGCGGCCAGCGCGTCCTCGAAGCCCGGGCGCACGCGTTCGAGATCGCCCGGCCCCACGAAATAGAGCGACCGCACCACGCTGTTGACCATCGGGATCGAAATCTGGAAGCGCAGATCGGCGGGCAGGATGCCTTTTTCGCGCAGGGTCTTGAACACGAAATAGGAGGCGACCGCATCGCGCGCGTAACCGAGCCTTGTGCCCGGATTGCCGAAACGCACGCGCTCGACGCCGGGCCGGACGCGGAAGTTCCACGAATCCTCGCGCGTCCGCGGCAAGAGTTGCTCGACGCCATCGACCGGCTTGGGGCGTTTCAGCGTCTCGATATCGGCGTGGCCATTGAAGAGCAGATAGCAGAAGCGGTTGACCCACGAGCGCCGCTCGCCGACCTCGCCGTCCGGCATCGCCGGCAGATAGGGCCCGAGCGCGCCGCCGAACTGGTTCATCACTTCTTCGGCGGTATCGAGCGGCACGCTGCCGACGAGCAGGAGTTTGTTGGACATGTCTATCTCCTAAGAACGGGTTTTCTTAAACCCTCCCCCCTTGAGGGGGAGGGTAGGGTGGGGGGTGACGCTTCGATAATGCCGCCAGCAATTTCCGATCGCGATCGGGTTTGATGCAGTGGTGTGCGTGGCTACCCCCCACCCTAACCCTCCCCCTCAAGGGGGGAGGGGATTTATTGATGAGTCAGCGGCTCGGATCCGGTGACACGCGCACGATCACCTTGCCGAAGGTCTGCGCTTTCAGCATCGCGTTGAAGGCGCGCGGGGCGTTTTCGAGGCCGTCGACGAATTCTTCTTTGTATTTGAGCTTGCCCTCGCGCAGCCATCCGCCCGCGTCGCGCTGGAAGTCCGGCATTTTGTGGAACCAGTCGCTGATGACGAAGCCCTTGATGGTGAGGCGCTTGCCGAGCGTCGCCAGCAACAGGGCGGGGAGCTTGTCGGGGACGTTCTCGCGCTCGGTCACGTTGTATTCCGACACGGTGCCGCAGACCGGCACGCGCGCGTGGAGATTCAGCAACGGAAACACCGCATCGAACATCGCGCCGCCGACATTCTCGAAATAGACATCGACGCCTTTGGGACACGCGGCCTTGAGCGCTGCCGCGAAATCTGCGCGCTTGTAATCGATCGCCGCGTCGAAGCCGAGTTCCTTTTCGACGAAGGCGCATTTGTCGGCGCCCCCTGCAATTCCAACGACGCGGCAGCCTTTGATCTTGGCGATCTGGCCGACGACGGAACCCACCGCACCCGAGGCGCCCGAGACGACGACGGTTTCGCCTTCCTTGGGCTGGCCGATTTCGAGCAAACCGCAATAGGCGGTGAGGCCGGTGACGCCCAGCACATGCAAGGGCGCGGTGACCGAGCCGCGCGCCGGATCGAGCTTCGGCAACGGGCGTCCGTCCATGCCCTTGCCGTTCGAGATCATGTAATCGGCCCAGATGCCCTGGGTGACCAGAAGATCGTTCGGCGTGAAGTCGGGATTGTTGGATTTGACCACGGCGCAGACCGCGCGCGCATGGAGCGGCTTGCCGAGTTCGAGCGACGGCCAATAGGTGTTGGCGTTCATGCGCAGGCGGATGATCGGATCGAGGCCGAGATAGACCGTGCGCAGCAAGACCTCGCCCGGCCCCGGTTCGGGCACCGGCGTCTCGACCAGTTTGTAGTCGCTGTCCTTGGGCTCGCCCTGCGGCCTAGCGGCAAACAGAATCTGGCGATTTTTATCGGCCATGGGTGTCCTCCCTGAGAGGGACGATCCTAGGACGCGTAAAAGGCCGGGTCGATGCCTGCCGCGTTGCGCGCCGCCACGTTGAAGGGGGGCTTGGGCGAACCGCCGTAATATCGCGCGACGAGATCGCGCCACGTCGAAACCGGTTCGGCGTCGCGCCGCGCGCATTCCCATTCGAACCAGCGCCGTCCGGCCGCGACATGGCCGATCTCTTCGTCGTAGATCACCTGCAGCACCGCGACGCTGGCATGATCGCCGCCGCGTTCGAGCCGTGCGATCATGTCGGGCGTCACGTCGAGGCCGCGCGCTTCGAGCACCAGGGGTACGACCGCGAGCCGCGCCAGCAGGTCATGCGCCGTCGCCTGCGCCGCTTCCCACAACCCGTCATGCGCGGGGAAGTCGCCATAGGCAGCGCCGAGTTCGTTGAGGCGCGCCGACACCATCGCGTGGTGCTTGGCTTCCTGGTCGGCGACCTCGACCCAGTCGTCGAAGAAATCACGCGGCAAATCGGACGCGCCGAAACGCGCGATCAGATCCCAGGCGAGATCAATCGCGTTCAATTCGATATGCGCGATGGCGTGGAGCAGGGCGATGCGGTTGCCGTCCGAGCCCGCGTGGCGGCGGCGGGGCATGTCGCGCGGGGACATGAGTTCGGGTCGCGCCGGTCGCGCCGGCCGCTCGGGCGGGCGCATTGTGCCGAGAATGTCGAGTGTGCCCGCGCGCCAGAGCGCAGCAACGCGATGCGAGAGGGCGACTTTTTCTTCGGGCGCCGCGGTGTTGAGGATCGAGCAGGCGCCGTCGGTCAGGCTCGTTGGAGTCACAACTCGCCGACGGCCTTCAACACCTCATCACCATGGCCCGGCACTTTCACCTTGTGCCATATCTGGGCGATCTTGCCTTTGCCGTCGATCAGAAACGTTGCACGCTCGATGCCCATGTATTTGCGGCCGTACATGCTCTTTTGCACCCAGACGCCATAAGCCTCGGTGACCTTGCCTTCGGAATCCGAGCCGAGGGTGAAGGGCAGTTCGTATTTCTTCTTGAACTTGTCGTGCGCCGCGACGCTGTCGCGCGAGATGCCGATGATGACGGCGTTCATCTTCTTGAACTTCGGCAGCATGTCGCGAAACGTGCAGGCCTCGGCGGTGCAGCCCGAGGTGTCGTCCTTGGGATAGAAATAGATGACGACATTTTTGCCCTTGAGCTCGGAGAGCTTGATCTTGCCGTTGCCGTCGGTCGGCAGGGTGAAATCCGGTGCCTTGTCGCCGATCTCGATACTCATGGTGCTTACCCCTCCGCTTTCTTTCGCAATGCCGCAGCGGGTTCGCCGATCAGCGCCTGATAGCGCGACGCCGCGCGCACACCCGCCGCTTCCATATCCTCTTTGAGGGTGGCGAAGTCAACCGAGCCGCCGCCCGCCGCGAGGATGACCTTGAGCGCGGGCGAGGCGGCTTCCTCGTCGAAGGGTTCCTCGGCGGTGAGCTTCAGAATGCCTTGCACGTTGCGCCACAGCGTCAAGGCGTGAACGAGGTCCTGGGCTTCGTCGGCCGCGAGAATGCCGGCGCGGGCCAGGCCCTGAAGCGCGGCCAGCGTGTTGGTTTCGAGCAGGTCGGAACGCCGCGACGCCTCGCGCAATTGGAGGTATTGCACGACGAACTCGATATCGATCATGCCGCCGCGCCGGTGCTTCACGTCCCAGAGCGACGGCGTGCGGTGAGTCTCCTCCATCCGGCGGCGCATGTCGTCGACATCGATGACGAGCTGTGCCGGATCGCGTTCCTTGGTCAGGATCGCGCGCATGTCGCCACTCACCGTCGCGGCGAGATCGGCGGAACCCGCGACGACGCGCGCGCGGGTGAGCGCCATGTGTTCCCAGGTCCAGGCCGCTTCGCGGTGATAGCGGTGAAACGCGACCAGCGACGAGGCCAAGGGTCCGGCCGACCCCGAGGGCCGCAGGCGCATGTCGACCTCGTAGAGCGCGCCTTCCGAGGTCGGCGCGGTCAGCGCGTTGGTGAAGCGCTGCGCGAGGCGCGCGTAATAGGTCGCGGCCGCCAGCGGCTTCGGCCCGTCCGACGATGACGCCTCGGGCGCGTCATAGATGAGGATCAGATCGAGGTCCGAGGTCACGCTCATCTCGCGGCTGCCGAGCTTGCCGAGGCCGAGCACGATCATGCCGCCGCCGGCGATCGTGCCGTGGCTGCGTTCGAACTCGGCGGTCACGCGCGGCAGCAATCCGCCGATCGCGGCCTCGGCGATGTCGGCCAGCGCCGCGCCGGATGTCTCGCCGTTGAGCCAGCGACGCAGCAATTGCACCCCGACCTGAAACTTCTGATCCGCGACCCAGCGCCGCGCGAGATCGAGCATCTCCTCGTAATGGCCGGCGGGATCGAGCGTCGCCGCAAGCTGGCGCGAGAATTCCGCGCGCGGCGGCGGCGGTTCGAAGAAGGTCGCGGACAGCACCGCGTCGAGCAGCATCGGGCGGCGCGCGATCGCATCGGCGAGCCGCGTGCCCGCGCCCATGATCTCGGCGACAAGGCCGAGAATGCCGGGGTTGTTGTAGAAGAGCGAAAAGAACTGCACCCCGGCGGGCAGGCGTTCGAGAAACGAATCGAAGCGCCGGAACGCGGTATCGGGATTGGCCGAGGCGCCGAACGCCGCGAGCAGCCCCGGCACCAATTCGGTCAGCAATTCGCGCGCGCGCTGGCTGCGCGTGGCGCGATAGCGGCCGTGATGCCAGGCGCGGATGATGGCGGCGATGCCGGGCGGGTCGGCGAAACCCAGAGCCGCGAGGGTCTTCAGGGTTTCGGGATCGTCCTCGGCGCCGGTGAAAACCAGATTGCCCGACTTGGCGAGGCTCGGCGCTTCCTCGAAGAGCCGCGTGTAGACGCTTTCGACTGCGGTCAGGCGCGCGGTGAGGGCGGTGCGGAACGCATCGGTGGTCGCGAACCCCATCATGACGGCGACGCGCTTCATCCCGTCGGGATCGCTTGGCAGAGAATGGGTCTGGGCGTCGTCGATCATCTGCAGGCGATGTTCGAGCCGGCGCAGGAAGTGATAGGACTCGGTCATCGCCTCGCGCGCCTCGGCGCCGATCATGCCGAGTTGGGCGAGCGTATCGAGGGTTTCGAGCGTGCCGGCCTGGCGTAGGCTGGGCCGCCGGCCGCCCCAGATCAGTTGCTGGGTCTGGGCGAAGAATTCGATCTCGCGAATGCCGCCGCGTCCGAGCTTGATGTTGTGGCCCTCGACCGCGATCTGTGCGCCGCCGCGATGCGCGTTGATCTGGCGCTTGATCGAATGAATGTCCTGGATCGCGGCGAAGTCGAGATTCCGGCGCCACAGGAAGGGTTTCAATTCGGCGAGGAAAGCCGATCCGGCCTCGCGGTCGCCGGCGATCGGACGCGCCTTGATGAACGCCGCGCGTTCCCAGTTCTGGCCGGCGCTTTCGTAATAGACGAGCGCCGCCGGCATCGCGACCGCCGCCGGGGTCGAGCCGGGATCGGGCCGCAGGCGCAAATCGGTGCGAAAGACGTAACCGTCGGCGGTGCGTTCGGCCATCATGCGGACGAGTTCCTGCGCGATCCCGGTGAAGAAGGCCTGCACGTTGCGCCGGCCGGTGTAATGCGCGCGGTCGGGGTCGAAGAGGACGATGAGGTCGATGTCGCTGGAATAATTCAGTTCGCGCGCGCCGAGCTTGCCCATGCCAAGGACGATGAGACCGCTTTTGTCGATCGTCGCGGGGGCGATGTCGCCGGCGTCGCGCGCGGTGGTCAGGAGATGGCGCACGACGAGCGACAGGGTTGATTCGGCAAAGGCGCTCAACGCACCGGTCACCTGGGCGAGCGTCCAGTAGCCGGCGAGGTCGGCCAGCGCGATCAGCAGGGCGGCGCGGCGCTTTTCGACGCGCAAAGCCTGCATCAGCGCGGCACGCGGCGTGGTCGGCGGCAGGCCGCGATTGAGCCGCGTCAGAATCTCGGCAAACGCGGTGTCGGGACCGCGCTCGACGAGTTGCGCGAGGAAGCCGGGCTCCCTAAGACAGCATTGGGTGAGATAGGGGCTGTTGCCGAAAAGCGAGGCAAGCAGGCGCGATCCGGCCTCGTCGTCGGCGAGGCCCCGCATCACGGCCGCCAGTTCGGGGTCGTGCGTTTCGGCTGCCGCCTCGCGCCAGCGGGCAAGGCCGATTTCGGCCGCCTTGCTCTCGGCGGGCGGCGGTAAATCCTGGTACAGGGAGATGGACGATAACGGGATCGACATCGGGCTCGCGGCGCAGCGGTCGGACAGTGCGCGCTAGGGCTTGCCGGGTCAAGCGGGGGCGGGCGCGTCCATGCTGATTCGGCGAGGTCTGAAGCTCGGCCTGTCGTTTCTGGCGGCGATCGTCGCGGGATTGGCGATTCTCGTCGGGATCGGCGCGTGGCAATTGTCGCGCGGGCCGATCTCGCTCGACGCGGTGGCGCCTTACGTCGCCGACATGCTGTCGCGCGATAACGGGCTTCTGGCGACGGTCGATCACACGCTGATCACGCTCGCCGATGACGGCAAGATCGCGATCATCGCGCGTGGCGTGCATCTCAGCCAGACCGGCGGCAGCGCGGCGCTCGATCTCGACGAATTGATGCTCGAATTCAGCCCGCGTTCGTTTCTGTCGGGGACTGTCGCGCCGACGCGGATCGTGGTGAACCATCCCGATCTGCGCCTGGTGCGCGAGACCGACGGGAGCTTCCATCTGGGCGTCGGCAACATGACCGAGACGGCCTCCGAGGATTGGGGACAGAAACTGCTCGGCGATCTGGTGCGGCCGCCCGATGGGCGCGGGACCCTTGGACTCTTGACTGAATTGTCGATCCGGGGCGCGAGCCTGACGGTGGCCGACCATTCGCTCGACGTGGAGTGGCACGCCGACGGCGCCGACGTGTCGCTGATCCGCGCGGCCGATCGCACCGCGGGTAATTTTCAGCTCGCGATCGGCGGTGAGACCGGTCAGGCGACGATCAAGGGCGATTACACCTATCTGCCGGCGGACGACCGGCTGGTGGTGCGGCTCGGCTTCGACGATTTGCGGCCGGCGCTCTATGCCACGGCGATGCCGGCGGCGGCCGGGCTCGCGGCGCTCGACCTACCGGTTTCTGGCACGGTCACCGCCGACCTGGCCGCGGCGCCGCTGCGCATCCGCTCCGCCACCTGGAACCTCGATTTCGGCAAGGGCACGCTCAGGAACGAACACTTCGCCGGCAACCAACTGGCGATCGACCACGCGACGTTGCAGGGCGGCTACGATCCGGCGCAGTCGCGGATCAATCTTGGTCAATTCACGGTCGATCTCGGTCGCGCGACCGCGTCGGCGCACGGCACGATCGACGGCATTGGTCCCGATATTCTGGTCGGCGTGACGCCGACCGCGCTCGATGCGCATGTGACGCTCGCGGCGCACGATGTTGCGGTCGACGACCTGCCGCGCCTCTGGCCGGAATCGCCCACCGACTACACCCGCTCTTGGGTGACCCAGCATCTGCACGAAGGCACGATGGACGCGGTCGACGCCGAATTCGCCGCGCATATCGATCTGACGCCGAATGCCGACAAGGCGATCAACGTGCAGCGTTTCGACGGGACGATGAAGTACAGCGGCCTCGCCATCGAATATTTCCGCCCGCTGGCGCCGGTGCGCAACGTGTCGGGCACCGCGCATTTCGACCGTACCGAGATCGATTTCGCCGCCACGGGTGGCGCGGTCGGGAACATCGAGGCACAGAGCGGCGCCGCGCGGTTCACCAAGCTCGACACGCATGACGAGCAGGGGCGGGTCGAGGTCACGGCCGCGGGGCCCTTCGCCGACATGCTGGCGCTGCTCGACACGCCGCCGCTGCGCTATGCGCGCGATATCGGTCTCGACCCGACGCTGGTGAAGGGTACGGTGTCGGCGCATCTGGTCGTCGCCATGCCGCTCATCCACGATCTGCCGGTCGATCAGATCGACTACAGCGCCGATGCGACGCTGAAAGACGTGACGATCGGCCATGTCCTGTTCGATCGTGATCTGACCGAAGCGGCGCTGACGCTGAAACTCGACCGCAAGGCCGCGCAGGTCGACGGCACGGCAAAGCTCGCCGGCGCGCCGGTCACCCTGTCGTGGACGCAAAGCCTGCTGGCGCGCGCGCCGGTGCGCACGCGGTACAATTTCACCGCCCGCCTCGACGACGATCAGCGCGCGGCGCTCGGGCTCGATTATCTCAAAGGGACGATCGTGGGGCCCGTCACGGTCAACGCGGCCTATAGCCAGAGCAAGGCCCATGTCGGCGAGGCAGTGGCGACGCTCGATCTCAAAGACGCCGCGCTCGACATCGCCAAGCTCGACTGGAAGAAGCCGGCCGGCACCGCTGCATCGGCGCGCCTGACTCTCAGCGTCGTCGACGACAAGGTCGTGGCGATCCGCGACGCGACGGTCAGCGGCGGCGGCATCGACGCGAAACTGTCCCTGAGTTTTGACGGTGCGGGTTTGAACGGCGCGACGATCGACCGGCTCGTCGTGCCGGGCACCGACATTCACGGAACCTATGCGCGCGACGCGGCCGGCGCACAAAAGATCGTCGCCGAGGGCAAGAGCTTCGATGCGAAAGGGCTGATCGACGCGCTGGACGAGCCGTCGGTGCCCGGCGAAATTTCGCCGCCGATGACGATCGACGCGCGTCTCGACCGCCTCGTGCTCGGCACCGGCCGCGCCGCCACGTCGGTCGTGGCGTCGCTCTCGAGCGACGGACCGCATTGGCGGGCGGCAAGCATCGACCTGCAGCTGACCGATACGACCAAGGCGAGCATGCGGTTCGCGGGCGAGATCGGCGAGCGGCAATTCAAACTCACCACCGACGATTTCGGCGGCCTGCTCAAATTTCTTGCCATCTACGACCACGTTCAGGGCGGACAATTCGCATTGTCCGGCCAGGCGGAGGACCGCAAGGGTGTGCGGGTGCTGGTCACCAGCGCCGACGGCTCGGATTATCGCGTCGTCGGCGCGCCGGCCTTCGCGCGTCTGCTGTCGCTCGCGTCGTTCTCCGGCATGGGCGCCTTGCTGACCGGGCAGGGCATTCCATTTAACCGGGTGCAGGGCGATATCGTTTTCGCGCCGGGAAAGATCTCCCTCGAGAACATGCGGGCCTATGGCGGCGCCATCGGGATCAACGCGGACGGTTCGATCGACCGCGTCGCGAGCACGTTGGATCTCACCGGCACATTGGTGCCGGCCTATACGCTCAACAGCGTGATCGGTAATATTCCGTTGCTCGGCGATCTGCTGGTCGGCGGCGCGGGGCAAGGTGTCTTCGCGTCGAATTTCCGCATGTCGGGTCCGATCGACGACCCGCGCGTCTCGGTCAGCGCGCTCAGCACGCTGGCGCCCGGCTTCCTGCGGCGGCTGTTCTTTTTCTCGCCGTGAGCTTATCCGCGCTCGGCAAGCCGGCGCGTTTTCACATCGGATAGCACGGGGTCGAGATTGAACAGGCGGCGCGCGTTGCCGCCGAGAATGTTGCGCTTGGCGGTCTCGCCGAGGAACGGCAGATCGTAGATCGTGCTCGGCAGGTCCATGTCCCAGTGCGGATAGTCCGACGAGTAACAGAGTTGCGTCTCGGCGTTGATCATCTTGAAGGTCAGTTCGAGCGCCTCGCGGTTATGAACCATCTCCATCGGTTGGCTCGAATAGAACATCTCGCGCATGTAGTCCGACGGCTTGCGTTTGAGCAGCGGCACTTCCGAACTGCGCATCATCCACTCGTTGTCGAGCCGCTGCATGACGAACGGAATCCAGGCGAGGCCGCTTTCGACCCAGATGGTCTTGAGCTTGGGGAACCGCTCGGGCATGCCGTTGCAGAGCCAGTTGGTCATGTGCAGGATGCTCGACCACGAAAAGCCCAGCGCGTGCGCCGCCATGAAGCGGTTGCACAGATTCATCGACTTGTCGCGGCCCCAGAACAGCCCGGCGTGGAACACCAGCGGCATGCCGCGTTCCTCGACCGCGGCATAGGTCTTGACGAAGACGTTGTCGTAGAGCGGCTTCAACTGCGCCGAGATGACGGTGAAGCCGACCACGCCCTTGGTCTCGCCGAAATCCTGGACGACCTGATAAGCCGCTTCCGGATCGTTCATCGGCAGATAGAGCGAGGCGCGAATGCGGGGTTCCTCGGCGAGAATTTTTTCGCAGAGCCAGCGGTTATAGGCGCGCGCCAACGCTACCTCGACCTCGGGCCGCGGCGTGAAGGGCAGGCCGAGCATCGGCGTCGGGAAGAGGCACACGACGTCGATCCCGATCGCATCCATCCAGCGCCGCGTCAGCGTGATGTCGCGGTGGACGTTGGGCTCGAGGGCTTCCTTGCGCCGTCCGTCCTGGCGGGTGACCCGGCCGGTGAGGTCCTGATAGGACCCGGTCTGCGTGGTGAGGCCGCCGCCGCCATAGCCCTGATATTTGGCCTGCGCGCGCATGACCGGATCTTCGATGTAGTCGATGATCTGGGCGTAAGAGGCGATTTCGAGATGATGACCGTCGACATCGACGATCGGGAAATCTTCGTAACGGCGCTGGATCGCCTGCTCATTGGCGCGGGCCAGATAGGTCCGCGTGTCGAATTCCTCGGCCGATACATCGCGGAATTTTTCCCGGTCGATCGTATCCATGGCGTTCCCTCGCGTTTTTTATATGATAAGCCCCCACAAACGCGTGAGAACAGCGAAAAAAGGGGGGCGGACGATGCGGCGCTTGAAGGCGATATCATTCATCGCGGTCGTCATGACGCTGATTGCGGCCGGCGGCAGCGCATTCGCCGCCGATAAAATCCGCGTCGGCAAGCCCGAGGCCAAGCCTTATCAATTCGCGCCGGTCGAAGTCGGCGTCGAAGTCGGCACCTTCGCCAAATTCGGCATCGAGGCGGTCAGCGTCGCCTTCGGCGGCGCGTCGCGGATGCATCAGGCGATGACCTCGAACGACATCGACATCGCGCTCGGCTCGGGCCCCGAGATGGCGCTGGTGGCCAAGGGCGTGCCCGAGATGTCGGTCGCGGCGATGTACGGTCCGCCGAACGGACTCTGCGTCATCGTCTTGCCGACATCGTCGATCAGGACCGCGACAGACTTGAAAGGCCGCACGATGGGCATTTCCTCGCCCTCGGGCCTGACCGCCTGGGCGGCGAAGGAAATCGGTCGCCATGAAGGCTGGGGGCCCGAAGGCGTCAAGGCGATCTCGCTCGGCTCGCAGGACGGCATCGTCGGCGGGATGCTCGCGGGCAATGTGGATTCGGCGGTGACCGCGACCGAATACGCGCTCACCCTGCAGAACAAGGGCCGGGTGCGTATCGTCGCCAATCTCGGCGAGTTCGTGCCGGACTTTTTGGGCCACGTGATCTTCGCGTCGAACGAGCTGATCGCGAAAAACCCCGACGCCCTGCGCCGCTTCCTCAAAGGCTGGTTCGCCACCATCGCTTATATGCAGGCGAACAAGGCCGAGACGGTGCGCATCACCGCGCAGGTGTCGGACCTCACGCCCGAGGTGGCGACCCAGGCCTATGACGAGCAGATCCGGTTCTTCTCGACCGACGGAAAGTTCGAGCCGAAGGCGTTGAAAGTGGTCGAGGGCACCTTCGTCGAGTTGGGCTTCATCGACAAACCGGTCGACATCAAGACGCTTTATACCGAGGCGTATTTGCCGAAGTGAACAGACCGGCTTGATCAGCGCGTGGCGCGTCGCGCTATGTTCAATTTCTAGTCGGCTAGTTTTATAATCTCGTTAAACGAAACGCCAATTCGTTGTCGAACGGATCGATCAATTATTAGAAAATTCGTATCGTGCAAGTCTGAAACACGAAATAAATTCGAAAATCCTGCTTCTCCATATTTAACGACGAGTTTTGCAAAAAACTCATCTGCAAAGCTACTCGACATAATGCTCAGTTGGGAGCAATCAAGCACGACCCGATTGGGTCGAATAAATTGAATTAGATTCTCTAATTTTCGACGAGCCTCGAAACCGGCTACGCGACTGCCGATGGAGGATGTTTCGTTTCGTAGTTCAAACGTGAGGTCGTCTTCCTCGGCCTCATATTTTGAGTCGAGTAGGTCGCGAGGTACGTGCGGAGTATTGTTGAATCTTAGGGCGCGCTCCAGCACTAGCGGTTTGCTATAATTGATGCTGCAATCGATAGAAGTACCTGGCCAAACTGTGGGACCAGTGGAAATTTTTGTGCGCCCGTCGCGGGAAAGCATAAGGTACGCACTCCCGGAATTGATGCTGAATGCACCGCCGCTTTCCGCGGCGATTTGTATGCTGCCAAAGAGCCCGTTTCCCTGTCCTGCGCCGCTTGTAACACCTTCTTTGACGGATTCTTCCAAGGCGCGGCTATCCGACCAAGAGTTTGCAAGGCCTTCGCGTAATGAATAAGGAATACCTATCCCGCAATCACTTATGATGAATTCAATCTCTTTTGCGTTGGGCTTTAGAGTTAGCTGAATAACGCCCCCTAAAGTAGTCTTCGAATGTTGTAATACGTTATCAGTAATTTCGTTGATCGCCCATTCGAGCGCGCGAAGGTGGGGTCTTTCTAAGAAAGTTGTCGTTCGGAGCATGCGGTCGATCACGCCGTTCACAACATCGTGCTGTTCGGCGGGGTCAACAAATCTTCGTGCGGAAAATCGACCCCGTCGAATATCTTCAAAACTTTTGAATTTTTTAGGGTCGATTAGGTGACACCAGTTTGCGCTGACGAACGTCGCTTCGAGCGACGCGTCCCGTGGCGAAATCAAATTAAAACGTACGCCTTCATTTTGATACCTGATTAAAAAGGCTATTAAAGGAAGCATGGTGTCTGGAAAGCACTTCAGTACCCTCTCAAAATTCAATGAGATTTTCTCGAATCCACGAAATTCAATTAATTCCTTAATTTTTTCGCAGTTGACGCTTACCTCCCGGATAAAAAAATCCTCAGGAAACACTATCTCGTTTTCTTGCATCCGTAGCGCCCCTGCCAATATTAATTAGACGTTCGACGCTCCTTCGAGTGGACCACTATTCTATGATGGACGAATGAGAGCGTGGCTTTTTTTGCCAACCGATAGTTTGATAAACCCGTCCGAAGTCAGGTTGATTAGGGTCAATGTCATCTTGTCGTCAGCGACCAACTGATTGTTTATTCGGACGCTGCGCTGACGTATTTGACGTCGGGCCTCGCTCTTGCTCACCACTAGTTGCGCTAAACATAAAAGGTCAATTACGGGTATTCCGTCTGCTAATTTCGTCGCTTCGGTAGCATACACCGGCAATTCCTCGCCGATGCCGCCTTCGGCAAAGACCTTGCGCGCGGTTTCGGCCGCCGCCGCCGCGGCTTCCTTGCCGTGGCAGAGCGCGGTCGCTTCGTTGGCGAGAATCGCTTTGGCGTCGTTGATCCCGGCGCCGTCGAGCTTTTCCAGTTGCGCGATCTCGGCGAGCGGCAATTCGGTGAAGAGGCGCAGGAAACGTCCGACATCGGCGTCCTCGGTGTTGCGCCAGAACTGCCAGTAATCGTAGGCGCTCAGGCGTTCGGCGTTGAGCCATACCGCGCCCGCCGCGGTCTTGCCCATCTTGGCGCCCGAAGCGGTGGTAATAAGAGGTGACGTCACGCCGAAGAGCGCGCGGTCGTCGACGCGGCGGCCGAGTTCGACGCCGCCGACGATGTTGCCCCACTGATCCGAGCCGCCCATCTGCATGATGCAATCGTGGCGCCGCGCAAGTTCGACGAAATCGTAAGCCTGGAGGATCATGTAGTTGAATTCGAGGAACGAGAGCGGCTGCTCGCGTTCGAGGCGCATTTTGACGCTGTCGCGGCCCAGCATCTGGTTGACCGAGAAATGGCGGCCGAAATCGCGCAGGAACGGGATGTAGGCGAGCTTGTCGAGCCACAGCGCGTTGTCGGTCATCACCGCGTCGGTCTTGCCGTCGCCGAAGGTGAGGAACTTGTCGAAGATGCGCCTTATGCCCGCCATGTTGACGGCGATATCGTCGTCGGTGAGGAGCTTGCGCGACTCATCTTTACCGGACGGATCGCCGACCTTGGTCGTCCCGCCGCCCATCAGCACGATCGGCTTGTTGCCGGTCTTCTGCCAGAGCCGCAGCAGCATGATCTGCAGCAGGCTTCCGACATGGAGGCTGTCGGCGGTGCAATCGAACCCGATATAGGCGGTGACCGGCCCGGCCGCGAGCTTCGCCGCGAGCGCGTCGCGGTCGGTACATTGATGAATGAAGCCGCGCTCTTGCGCCGCGGCGAGAAAGGATGAACCGGCGTCTGACATCGTGGCTCGTTTAGCACAGTGGCGCGCCGGTCACAAACCGAGGCCGCTTAGAGGCGATCTTCAGGGCGATTGATGCAACCGGATTGCACCACGGAGGACACGGAGAAGATAACTCTTTTATTCGTCCTGCCCGCGCCTTTCGACAAGCTCAGGAGCGGGCACCTGGCCGGCATGAAGACTGGGTTCCCGCTTTCACGGGAACGACGAGAAAAATCTTCTCCGTGTCCTCCGTGCCTCCGTGGTGAATCTTCTTGGCATCAAGAGCATCGATGAAGGAAAACGCTGCATCGCCATTCGCTTCTGCTTAGAGTGGTGACCATGGAATTGAGACGAGGCCGGATGCCGGTGAACCGTTCCTATCGCGTGATCGGGCTAATGAGCGGTACCTCGCTCGATGGGATCGATGCGGCGTTTCTCGAGACCGATGGCGAGAGCGCGGTGGCGGCGGGGCCATGGCTGACCAAGCCCTATGACCGCGACCTGCGCGAATCCTTGCGTGCGACGCTGGGCGGCAAGGGCGACACGGTGTCGGTCGAGCGTGCGTTGACCGAGGCGCATGCCGAAGCGGTGAGCCTGCTGATCGAGCGCCACGAGCTGACCGGCATCGATCTGATCGGGTTTCACGGCCACACGATTTTGCATGAACCGCACAACCGCCGGACCTGGCAGCTCGGCGACAGCGCGCTGTTGGCGAAGCTTACCGGCATCGACGTGGTCGGCGATTTTCGCGTCGCGGATGTTGCTGCGGGCGGGCAGGGCGCGCCCTTCGTTCCGGCCTATCACGCGGCATTGGCGCATGGGCTGGAGCGCCCGCTTGCCATCGTCAATATCGGTGGCGTTGCCAATGTGACGTGGATCGGCGCGGACGCGGGTAAATTGCGCGCCTTCGATACCGGGCCCGGCAATGCGTTGATCGACGACTGGGTGTTCACGCATACCGGCGAGAACGCGGATTACGATGGCGCGTTGGCGGCGGCGGGCACGGCCGATAAAGCGATGGTCAAGCGGGCGCTCGCGCATCCCTATTTTCAAACGCGGCCGCCCAAATCGCTCGACCGCGACGACTTCGCCGGGTTCCGGCCCGACGGGCTGTCGCTCGAAGACGGCGCGGCGACGCTGACCACGATTACCGCCGTGTCGATCGCCGTGTCGATCGCGCAGTTTCCGGAACCGGCGCGGCGCTGGCTCGTCACCGGCGGCGGGCGGCACAATCCGGTGCTGATGCAGATGCTGGCTGGAATGCTCGAGGCACCCGTCGCGCCGGTCGAGGCGGTCGGGTGGGACGGCGATGCGCTCGAGGCGCAGGCTTTCGCTTATCTCGCGGCGCGGTCGCTCGGCGGGTTGCCCTTGAGCTTTCCCGGCACCACGGGCGTGCCCGCGCCCTTGACGGGCGGCAGGCTTTTCAAGGCCGGCTGATCGGCTTTCGCGACTTTCAACGCCTGGGCGCGGATCGTCTTTTGAATCTTGTTGAAGGCGGTGACTTCGATCTGGCGCACCCGTTCGCGCGAGATGTTGTATTTCTTCGAGAGGTCTTCGAGCGTCGTCTCGGGTTCCTTGAGGCGGCGCTGAGTGACGATGTCGCGCTCGCGGTCGTTGAGCAGCGCGAGCGCCTGGCCGAGCAGGTCGTGGCGGATCTTCACCTCTTCCTGATCGGACAGATTGGTTTCCTGGCTTGGGCTGTCATCGACCAGCCAGTCCTGCCACTCGCCGCCGCCATCGCCGTCGCTGCGCATCGGCGCGTTGAGCGATCCGTCGGGCGCCATGAGGCGGCGGTTCATGCTGATGACGTCGCCTTCGGGCACCTGGAGTTCCTTGGCGATCTTGGCGACGTTCTCGGGCGACATGTCGCCGTCGTCGATCGCCTGGATGCTGCCCTTGAGGCGGCGCAGGTTGAAGAACAATTTCTTTTGCGCGGCGGTGGTGCCGATCTTCACCAGCGACCACGAGTGCAGGATGTATTCCTGGATCGAGGCGCGGATCCACCACATCGCATAAGTCGAGAGGCGGAAGCCGCGCTCGGGATCGAAGCGCTTGACCGCCTGCATCATCCCGACATTGCCTTCGGAGATCAGCTCGGCGAGCGGCAACCCGTAGCCGCGATAGCCCATCGCGATCTTGGCGACGAGGCGGAGATGGGAGGTGACGAGCTTGTGCGCGGCGTCGGGGTCTTCATGCTCGCGCCAACGCTTGGCGAGCATGTATTCCTCGCCCGCTTCGAGCATCGGAAACTTGCGGATCTCCTGGAGGTAGCGCGAGAGGCTACCTTCCGACGAGATACTGGGCAGCGCCCGGGTATTGGCCATGCGAAGGAGGGTAATCCAAAGCCGGGGAGGTGTCTAACCGGCGGCGGCTTCCAAATATTTAATCAATTCGGCGATGTCGCCCGGCAAAGCTGAATTAAATTCCATGTAGACGCCGCTCGCCGGATGGCGAAAGCCGATCAAATTCGCGTGCAGCGCCTGGCGCGGGAAGAGGCGCGCGGCTTCGGGCAGATTCGCCGCGCGGCCGCGCCCGTAAACCTGATCGCCGATCAGCGGATGCCCGAGCGCGGTGAGGTGAACGCGGATCTGATGCGTGCGGCCGGTGGCAAGCCGGCATTCGACGAGGGAAGCACCGAGCCCGAAGAGCTTTAACGTTTTGTAATGCGTGATCGCGGTCTTGCCGCCGCTGCCGCCGACCACCGCCATCTTCTTGCGGTTGGCGTGGCTGCGTCCGATCCGATTCTCGATCGTGCCGGCGAGCGGGTTGGGCACGCCGCGCGCGATCGCGAGATAGGAGCGGGTGAGGGTGTGCGCGGCGAAGTCGGCCGACAGCGATTTGTGCGCCAGCTCGGTCTTCGCCGCGATCATCAGTCCGCTGGTGTCCTTGTCGAGGCGGTGGACGATGCCCGGCCGTTTGACCCCACCGATGCCGGCCAAACTGTCGCCGCAATGCGCCAGCAGCGCGTTGACCAGCGTGTGATCGAGATTGCCGGCGGCGGGATGGACGACGAGCCCCGCCGGCTTGTCGATGACGATGACGTGCTCGTCCTCGAAGGCGATGACAAGGTCCATGGCTTGCGGTTCGGGCTTGTCGAGAATCGGCGCGGGCACGTCGATGACGAAGCTCTGGCCTGGTTTGACCCTCAGGGAGGGGTCCGTTATCGTCGCGCCGTCGAGGCTCACCTGGCCGTCCTGCACCAGATTTTTCAGCCGCGAGCGCGAATGCGCGGCGAGATGGGCGGCGAGGACCCGGTCCAACCGCTCGCCCGCTTCCGTCGCCGCCACCGTCACTCGTTCGGAACTCATTCCGGTACACTGGCCAAAACCATGCGCTCTCTCAAGATACTGGTCGTCGTTCTCGGAGTCCTGCTGGTGGCGGGCGTGGTTGGGCTCGGCTTCGCGGTGTCGTATCGGCTCAATCATCCGCGCCCGGTTGCCCCGGCGGTGGTGTCCGGTGGCACCGGCGGTACCGCAATCGTGGTCGATCTACCGCCGGGGGCCAAAATCCACGGCACCAAGGTGAGCGGCGACCGGCTCGTGGTTCGGGTCACGCTTGAGACGAGCGAAGAAATCCTGGTCTTCAATCTCGAAACCGGCGCGCGCGTCGCCACGATCGAGCTCCGGCCGGGCGGCGAAACCGAACCCGGCGTGGTTCCCTCGCCGCCATGAACTTCGCGTCGGATAACGTCGGCGGCGTCAGCCCGGAAATCCTGGCGGCGATCGCTGCCGCCAATGCCGGTCCGGCGACACCTTACGGCGCCGACACGATCACCCAGCGTCTCGAAAACCTCTTCGCCGACATCTTCGAGCACGAGGTGGCGGTGTTCCCGGTGGCGACCGGAACCGCCGCCAACGCCCTGGCGCTGGCTGGTCTGACACCGCCCTGGGGCGCGATCTACTGCCACGAGGACTCGCATATCGCGACCGACGAGTGTGGCGCACCCGAATTTTTCTCTGCCGGAGCCAAGCTGGTGACGCTCCCCGGAGCGCACGGGAAGCTCGCGCCTGTCACAATTGCCGAACGACTCGCCGGTGCCGGGATCGTTCACCACGTCCAGCCCGCCGCGCTCAGCATCACCCAGGAGACCGAGGCCGGGACGCTCTACACCGCCGACGAGGTTGCCGCGCTGGGCGCGCTCGCCCGCGAGCACCGGCTCGGCTTCCACATGGACGGCGCGCGTTTCGCCAACGCGGTCGCCGGTCTCGGCTGTTCGCCGGCCGCGATCACTTGGCGCGCGGGCGTCGACGTGCTCTCGTTCGGCGCGACCAAGAACGGTGCGATGGCCGCCGAGGCGGTCGTCTTTTTCGATCGCGCCCGTGCGGCGGAATTCGGATTTCGCCGCAAGCGCGCCGGGCATCTGTTGTCGAAAATGCGCTTTCTATCGGCACAACTCGAATCCTACCTCGCCGGCGAGCTGTGGCTGCGCAACGCGCGGCACGCCAACGCGATGGCGGCGCGGCTGGCCGCCGGACTCGCCGCGGTGCCGGGGACGAGCCTCGTTCATCCGGTCGAAGGCAACGAAGTCTTCGTCTCTTTGTCCGTGTCGATGATCGCCGGCCTCGCGGCGGACGGTTTTGGTTTCTACCGCTGGGGCGAGGAGCCGGTGTTGCGTCTCGTCGCTTCGTTCGACACCTTGCCGGCGTCGGTCGACGCCTTCATTGCCTCGGCGCGGCGACACGCGGCGGTGTCACACAACGGGTAGAAGGGGCGAAAAGAACACGCGGCGCAAAAAAAAATGCCTCGCCGTGAATTTTTTCTTGCATCCCGACGCGTTAGACCTATTTATCGCCCCACGACGCACTCGCACGTGCCTATGGCCCATCGTGGTTATGCAACGACGTAACGCGTCCTTTTTGGCAGAGCCGGTCATCGTGGGCCGGTCCCGAGAGGGAGCTCGATATGGTTGCTATCCGACGCAGGGCCGCGAAGCCCTGGCCTGACCGCCGCTCGACGGCAAAGCAGGGACGCTCGCGGCATCTTATTGTGATGCCGCGGTTCAGCGGAAATCGGCTCAATCAGTAAAAGTTAACCAATCTCCGGTAGGACGGGCGTTTCGCCCCGAGAGCCGGAGCAATCTCTTTTGCGTCACCCGTTCGCGCGGGTGGCCAAGAGCCGACGGCTTTCGTGGACCCCGAGTTCTAAGGACACCGTGTTGATGAGCAAGAAGATCGCGAAGTTCCTGGCCGAGAACCAACCCGAGACGCCCTGTGTGGTGATCGATCTCGATGTGGTTGCTCAGGCCTATAAGCTGCTCCGACGATACATGCCGCTGGCGAAGATCTTCTACGCCGTGAAGGCGAATCCCGCGCCCGAGGTGGTCGGCGTGCTGCGCGATCTCGACTCCAATTTCGATGTGGCCAGCCGCAACGAGATCGACCTGTGCATGGAGCGCGGCGTCAGCGCCGACCGGATCTCCTTTGGCAATACGATCAAAAAAGAACGCGACATCGCTTACGCCTACAGCCGTGGCGTGAAGCTTTATGCCTTCGACAGCGCGCCGGAGCTGGAAAAGCTCGCCCGCGCCGCGCCGGGCTCGCGCGTGTTCTGCCGCATTCTCGTCGAATCGGTCGGCGCGGAATGGCCGCTGTCGCGTAAATTCGGCTGCGCGCCCGAAATGGCGGTGGAACTCCTGCGCCAGGCCAAGACCCTCGGTCTCGACCCCTATGGCGTGTCGTTCCATGTCGGCTCGCAGCAGACCAAGATCGACCAGTGGGACAGCGCGATCGAACGGGCGGCCAAGATGTTCTGGGCGCTCGCCGAGACCGACATCAACCTGCGCATGATCAATGTCGGCGGCGGCTTCCCGGCCAAGTATCGCGGCGACGTGCCGGCGGTGGTGCAATATGCCAACGCGGTCATGGGCGCGATCACCCATCATTTCGGCAACGACCTGCCCGAGATCATCATCGAGCCGGGCCGTTCGATCGTCGGCGATTCGGGCGTGATCCAGACCGAAGTCGTGCTGATCTCGAAGAAAGCCGCCAACGACGAGAAGCGTTGGGTCTATCTCGATGTCGGCAAGTTCAACGGCCTGCCCGAGACGATGGACGAGGCGATCAAGTATCGCATCAAGACCCCGTATGACGGCCCCGGCGTCGCCGCTGGTCCCGTCGTGCTGGCCGGTCCGACCTGCGACAGCGCGGATATTCTCTACGAGAAGACCCGCTACCGCATGCCGCTTGACCTCAAGGTCGGCGACAAGGTCGAGATCCATGCGACCGGTGCCTATACCTCGAGCTACGCCTCGGTGGCCTTCAACGGCTTCACGCCGATCAAGACCTATTGCATCTGAAGAGACGCTAGGCCCCTGCTGAAACTCCTCGCCGAAATCTCGGCGAGGAGTTTTTGCTGTATGGCGGTTGCGAAGGACTGGAAATTGGTCGCCTGGAGCAGGAAGGCGCCGTCCCCGCCGATCACCTCGTTATTGTAATACGTGTCCAGCCAGGGCTCGCTCGCCAGGATGGCGAGGCCGTTGATGGTCACGCCCTTGGCGTTGAGGGCGTCGCGGATGGCGCCGGGGCGTGGGCCGATATTCGCCATCCCGTCGCCCGAGAGGTCGATCACCTGCCTGGTGGCCTTGTCCGGGGCCCGCTGGAGGGCAACCGCCGCCGCGAGGAGCGCGTCGCCGATCGCGGTCAGCCCGTTCGAGCTGCGCGTGCCGGCGCGGACCTTGGCGGCGAAGGCGGCGCCGGACGCCGCGTCGCGGATCTTCATCCAATCGACCACCACCGCCTGCTTGTCGCGATCCGACCATTCCAGCATGGCCACGTCGATTGCACCGTGCGTCCCCGCCTTGATCGTGTCGATCACCTGCGGATTCTCGAAGGCGCGGGCGATGCCTTCGTGCTGCAGGACATACTCGTCCGCGTCGACGCTTTCCGAGACATCGACGGCGAGCACCAGCGCGATATCGACATCGGCGGCTTTGGCGCCGGACACGAACAGGACGGCAACGAGCAGAAAGACGGGGAAAATCGGCCTCATGAGCGGCCCCATCATGGCGGGATTTACGGCGGGATAAAGGCGCTTAACGCCAAGCGGCTTGCCGCAACCGTTCGTCGAGCCTAATAATCGCTCGCAACTCTGCCGGGGCCCCTCGTGTTCGATAAGCCGTTTCAGTCGCTGGTTTTCGCCGCGCCCCTCGTCGCGCTGGTGCTCTGCGCCGCCATGCCGGCGGGAGCGGCGCCGGCGAAGGAGCCGCCGAACTGCGCCGCGATCGCGTTTCGCCCGGTGCTCTCGCGCACCAGCGACGGGCTGCAGGATGCCGGGCCCTACAAGTTGCGCTTTGGCCGCATCGAACTGAAGGCCAATGTGAAGAACGGCGTGGCCGACCGGTATTTCGTTCAGATCAACGGCAAGGCCCTGGCCGACGCGCCGCGCCCCTTACCGCCGGCGCTCGCGTCCTGCGCGCAGGCCAAGCGGTTGCCGCTCGCGACGACTCCCGAAGCCGCCTGCACCGGCGATCGGCTTACCGTGCTGATCGAGCATAGCGGCGTGTCGCGCTATGTACTGCTTTATGTCCATCGCGCGGGCGCGTGGCACTTTTGCAGCGTCGGCATTTCCTGATCATTCGGATTCATTGAAGCCGTCATTCCCGCGCACGCGCGGGTGACGTGGTCAAGCTGGCGGTAAAGGCGGAGCCTTACCGGCTGGCGGTGGCGACGCGCGACGGGGCGGGGCCGAGGCTGGCGAGGATCCGATCATAGATCGCCGGATTGTCGAGCAGGTGACGCGCCACTTCGACGTCGAGATTGTGCTTGTCGCGCTGCGCCGGGCAGAGCGCGCGCAGGGCCTTCCAGCCGGTGTCGTCGAGCGATACGCGTGACTGGGTCAACGATGCCGGCGTCGGACCGGTCTTGCCGGCGAGCAGCGCATCGACGCTCGACGGCACGTCGGCGATGCCGGAGGTGCAGACGGTCGGCACCACGCCATGGGTGTTCAGGTGATAGCCGCGCGGCGTGATGAGCTGGGCCCAGGTCACGGTCAGTTCGCCGTCATTCGAGGTGCGCACGACGGTCTGCACGGTGCCCTTGCCGTAGGACGACGTGCCGATGACCACGGCGCGGCCGGAATCCTGCAACGCCGAGGAGACGATTTCCGAAGCCGAGGCGGAGCCGCCGTTGACCAGAACGATCATCGGCAAGCGCTCGGAGAATTTCGCATCCGACGCGACGAAGTGCTGGATGCTTTGCGGCACGCGACCGATCGTCGTGGCGACGTCGCCGCTGGGCAGGAAGATGCTGGCGACCTCGACCGACTGATCGAGCAGGCCGCCCGGATTGTCGCGCAGATCGAGCACGATGCCATGCAGCTTGTCGGCCATATCGAGATGCGCCTGACGCAGCAGGCCGGCGATCTTCTCGCCCGTCTGCTGGTTGAACACCGAGAGTTTGATCCAGGCGATGTCGCCGTCTTCCTTGAGCGAAGCGGATTCCGGAACGATCGTCGCGCGCTGCAGGGCGACCTTGAGCGGCGCGTCGAGGCCGGTGCGGGCCACGGCCATGCGGACCTGACTCTGCGCGGGCCCACGCAGATGGCTGCGGATGTCGTCGGGGGTAAGCCCGGCAACCGCGACACCGTCGATCGTCACGATGCGATCCCCGGCCAACAGCCCGGCCGAGGCGGCGGGCGTGTCGGGAAGCACCGACGCGATGCGGACGTCGGTCTCGTGAATGTCGAGGGTGATGCCGATGCCGGCGAAGCCGTCGCGCGAGGCGCGGCGGTCGCGCGCTACCGTCGGCGGCGCATAGCGGGAATAGGGGTCGAGCTTGGCCAGCGCGCCGTCGATGACGATCTCGTCGACCTGGTCGGCGGTCAGCGCGGCGACGGCCGGCGACAATTCGCGGGCGGAATCGAGCATCTTCGCGGTCAGGACGCTCCAATCGATGATCTCGGAGGCGCCGGGCGCATCGAAGCGGCGGGTTTCCGACCCGCGCGCGATCGTGATTTCGGTCGCCGAGCGCTGGATTTTCAGTTCGGGATCGACGGTCGCCAGCCGGGCCAGGCCGTCGGTGGCAAGCTGGTCGGGCTGAACCTGGTTGACGTGGTACTCGATGATGCTTTCGTTGGCTTCGACGAACAGGCGGCGCTCGACCGATTGGGCGGCGGTGGGATTGGCTGTCTGATGTGCGCAGGCGCCGAGCGCCAACAATCCGAGGAAAACCGCGCCGCGGCGAAGCGGCTCCCAATGACGAAGAGTGATGCCAGCGTCCACGTGTGTTGCGTCCCCTTTGCCGGTTCGCAAATTGTGCAAAAATTGTGTCGAAGACCGATATTTTTGCCCTGCGACCGAGGGGAGTGCAAGAAAAATATGAGTTATCTGTTAGGGTTAATAACGTTTACGCGGACGACCCGACGAGTCCTTGCTGCGCTGCGGTGAAGCCGTCGGCGCGCTTTCCTCGGGGATATCGAAGCGCAAACTCCCCGTCACGATGTCGGCTTCGGCCAGCCGCACGGTGACCGAATCGCCCAGCGCGAAAGTCTTCCGGCTCCGCCTGCCGACCAGCCGATGGTGCTTCTCGTCGTGGTCGTAAAAATCGCCGGGCAGGCTGCGCATCGGCACCAGCCCGTCAGCGCCGGTTTCCAAGAGTGTCACGAACAACCCGGCCCGCGTCACCCCGTTGACCCGCGCGGCGAAGGTCGCCCCGACATGGCGGGCGAGGAAGGCGGCGACATAGCGATCGGCGGCGCTGCGCTCGGCCGCCGCCGCGCGTCGCTCGGTCATCGAGATCTGCTCGCCCAACGCCGGGAACGGGTCGCCGGACATTTTCTCGCGCGCCAGCCCCGCGATCAGGGCGCGATGCACCAGCAGATCGGAATAGCGCCGGATCGGCGAGGTGAAATGCGCGTAGCGCCCAAGCCCCAAGCCGAAATGCCCGAGATTGGTTGGGCTGTAGACCGCCTGCGACTGGCTGCGCAGCACCAGCGAGTTGAGCATCGTCTCGTAGGGCGTGCCCTTGGCGCGATGCAGGATCTCGTTGAAATGGCGCGGCCGGACCACCTGGCCCTTGGCGAGGGTGAGGCCGGGAATGGTGAGGCTGCGCAGGAATTCGCGCAGTGCCTCGAGCTTCGCCGGATCGGGCGCGTCGTGGACTCGATACATGCAGGGCAGGTGCTGGCGTTCGAGCGTTTCGGCTGCCGCGACATTGGCCGCGATCATCAGTTCCTCGATCAGCTTGTGGCTGTCGAACCGCGCGCGCGGCTCGATCGAGGCGATCTGTCCGTCGGGCCCCAGCACCGTGCGCCGCTCGGGCAGGTCGAGGTCGAGCGCGCCGCGTTTGCGCCGTGCCTTGTCGAGCGCGGCATAGACGCCGTAGAGCGGACGCAGCACGCGCTCGACGATGGGGCGCGCGTTCTCGCTGGGGTGGCCCTCGATGGCGGCTTGCGCCTCCTCATAGGTGAGCCGTGCCGCCGAGCGCATCAGGCCGCGCAGGAAACGATGGCGCGTGAGATTGCCCTCAGCGTCGATCCACATATGAACCGCCATGCACGCGCGATCGACGTTCGGCTTCAGCGAACACAATTCGTTCGACAAGGCCTCGGGCAGCATCGGCACGACCCGGTCGGGGAAATAGACCGAGTTGCCGCGTTCCTGCGCCGTGCGGTCGAGCGCGCTGTCCGGCTGCACATACCAGGCGACATCGGCGATCGCGACGAGCGCGTGCCAGCCGCCGGCCTGTTCGGGATCGGGCTCGGCCCAGACCGCGTCGTCGAAGTCGCGCGCGTCGGCTCCGTCGATGGTGATCAGCGGGATCGCGCGCAGATCCTCGCGCGCACCCAGCGTGACCGGTTGCGCGCGTTCGGCGATGGCGACCGATTCGGCATCGAAGACGGTCGGAATGCCGTGGCTGTGAATGGCGATCAGGCTGAAGGCGCGCGGATCGTCGCTGCGCCCGAGTTTCTCGGTGATACGCGCTTCGGGCAGGCCAAGCTGCGTCTCGGATTTGATTTCGGCGAGCACGATCTCGCCGTCGGTGGCGCCGCCCGCATCGTCGTCGGCGACGCGGAACTCGCTGCGCAGGCGACGGTCGGTCGGCACGATGCGGCCGCCTTCGGGGCCGCGACGATAGACGCCGACGACCCGGTCGGCGGCACCGCCGAGCGAGCGGACGATGCGCGCTTCGACGCCGCCGGTCTCCGAGTGGGTGAAACGCACGACGGCCTTCTCGCCGATCGCGAGAGCAGGCGCGCCGCGTTCGGCGGCGACGATGATGCGGCGTTTGGGGGCGGCGACGGGATTTCCCCACATGTCGCCGTCGGAGTCGATCTCGACGATCTCGATCACGCCGATCTCGGGCAGCGAACCGCCCGGGCTTCGGCTGTGTCGATTAGGCGGGCGTTTGTTTCGCCTTCCGGGGTGGGGCTTTCTTCCCGCCGGCGGCTTTTGGCTTCGGTGCTTCTTGGCCAATGCTGGCCGTTCCTTTCTTCGCTGGCTTCATCGCCTTCTTCTTATTATCGGGGGCTGGCGCGTCGGCGTCGGACGTGGTCGCGGCCTTTTTGGTTTTCGCCTTGGCTTTGGCGGGGGCCTTCGCCTTCGCCCGGCCTTTGCTCTTGCCGCTTTTGGGCGGGCGCGCGGCGATCAGGGCCACGGCCTGATCGAGCGTGACTTCCTCGGTCGAGATATCGCCGGGCAACGTCGCGTTGATGCCGCCATGCGCGACATAGGGACCGTAGCGGCCGCTGAACAAATTGACCGGTTCGCCGTCGGTCGGATGATTGCCGAGCACGCGGATCGGCGTCGGCATGCCGCGGCGCGGCGCGCGCGGCTCGGCCAGAAGCATGACCGCGCGGTTGAGGCCGATCGACAGAATGTCGTCGTCCTTGCCGAGCGACTTATAGATCTTGCCGTGCTTGAGATAGGGACCGAAGCGGCCGATGGCGGCGGTGATCATCTCGTTGTCTTCGGGATGCGGTCCGACTTCGCGCGGCAGGGCCAGCAGTTTCAGCGCGTTGTCGAGATCGAGATCGGCGGGCGACAGGTTCTTCGGCAGCGAGGAGCGCTTGGGCTTCTCGCCTTCGGGCATGTCGGTCGCTTCGCCGCGCTGAACATAGAGTCCGTAAGGACCCTTCTTCAGCGAGACCTTGAGCTGGGTCAGCGGATCGATGCCGAGTTCGCGCGGATTGGAGCCTTCGGCGCCTTCGCCCTCGATCCCGAGGGGTCGCGTGTGCTTGCAGTCGGGATAGTTCGAGCAGCCGATGAAGGCGCCGAACTTGCCGAGCTTGAGGCTCAGCCGTCCGTTGCCGCAGACCGGGCAGACGCGCGGGTCCTTGCCGTCGACGGGCTCGGGGAAGAAATGCTTGCCGAGGCTTTCGTCGAGCGTGTCGATGACCTGGCTGATGCGCAGATCCTTGGTGCCGGCGATGGCGAGCGAGAAGTCGTTCCAGAAATCGGCCAGCACCTTCTTCCACGGAATGCGTCCGCCCGAAATATCGTCGAGCTGGTTCTCGAGGTCGGCGGTGAAATTATATTCGACGTAGCGCTCGAAGAAGCTCGACAGGAACGCCGTGACCAGACGACCGCGATCCTCCGGCATGAAGCGCTTCTTGTCGATGCGGACGTAGTTGCGGTCCTGCAGCACCTGGATGATCGAGGCATAGGTCGAGGGCCGGCCGATGCCGAGTTCCTCGAGTTTCTTGACGAGGCTTGCTTCGGAATAACGCGGCGGCGGCTGGGTGAAATGTTGCTCGGGCTTGATCTCGCCGCGACCCAACGCGTCGCGTTCCTTCATCGGCGGCAGGCGGCGATTGTCGTCGTCTTCCTGCGGATCGTCGAAATCTTCGTGATAGAGCGCGAGGTAGCCGGGGAAGGCGACGGTCGAACCGGTCGAGCGCATGACCACGTCGCCGGCGGGCGAGGTGATGTCGACCGCGACCTGATCGATCAGGGCCGCCGACATCTGGCTGGCGACCGCGCGCTTCCAGATCAGGTCGTAGAGTTTGCGCTGTTCGTCATCGAGCGCCTTCGCGACCTGCGAGGGGCGGCGGAACATGTCGGTCGGACGGATCGCCTCGTGGGCTTCCTGCGCGTTCTTCTGCTGACTCTTATAGATGCGCGCCTCGTCGGGGCGATGGTCGCGGCCGTAATCTTCCTCGATCAGTTTGCGCGCCGCGTCGATCGCCTCGTTGGCGAGCGTCACGCCGTCGGTACGCATATAGGTGATGAGGCCGACCGTCTCGCCGTCGAGATCGACGCCTTCATAGAGACGCTGCGCGATCCGCATCGTGCGCGAAGCGGTCATGCCGAGCTTGCGCGAGGCTTCCTGCTGCACGGTCGAGGTGGTGAAAGGCGGGGCGGGGTTGCGCCGCGTCTGCTTGCGCTCGATCTCGCGCACCGAGAAACCCGACTGCTTGGCGATCGCATCGGCAGCCGCGCGCGCGGCTTCTTCGTTGCCGAGATCGTAGCGTTCGAGCTTCTTGCCGTTGAGATGGGTGAGGCGCGCGGTGAACGTATCGCCGCCCGGCGTGGTGAAGTCGGCTTCGACCGACCAGTATTCGCGCGGCTTGAAGATCTCGATCTCGGCTTCGCGCTCGCAGATCAGGCGCAGCGCCACCGACTGAACACGGCCGGCGGAACGGCTCCCCGGCAATTTGCGCCACAGCACCGGCGAGAGGGTGAAGCCGACGAGATAGTCGAGGGCGCGGCGCGCCATGTAGGCGTCGACCAGTTCCTGGTCGAGTTCGCGCGGATGCCGGAAGGCTTCCTGCACGGCGGCCTTGGTCACTTCGTTGAAGACGACGCGTTTGACGTCGACGCCTTTGAGCGCGTTGCGCTGGCGCAGGACCTCTTGCACATGCCACGAGATCGCTTCGCCTTCGCGATCCGGATCGGTTGCGAGATAGAGATGCTCGGCGCCCTTCACCGCGTTGACGATGTCCTTGAGGCGCTTGTCGGCCTTGTCCTGGATCAACCAGGACATGGCGAAATCTTCGTCGGGGCGCACCGAGCCGTCTTTGGGCGGCAGATCGCGGACATGCCCATAGCTCGCCAGAACGACGTAATTCTTGCCGAGATATTTGTTGATGGTCTTCGCCTTGGCTGGCGATTCGACGACGACGACATCCATTATCGTTAACTTTCTGGCACGCTCATTTCGGCATCAGATGGCGCTTCAAGGGACGGAACGCAAGGATACCAGGTTGCCGGGATGGCGCTCGACGCGGCCCGCAAGCTCCAGTTCGAGCAGGATTGTGACCACAAGAGCGGGCGAGGAATGGCATTGCCGGACCAGTTCGTCAACCGGGACGGGTGTGGGCGACAGGAGTTCGATCACTTTTTTGCGCGTCTGGGCGAGTTCCGAATCGCTGGGCGATCCCTCGGAGGCGGCCGCGAAATCGCGCCGTTTCGGCTCGTTCAGGGGCGTCGACAGATGGGGCGTCAGTTCGCGCAGGATATCATCGACCGACTCGACCAGCGTGGCGCCGTTGCGGATCAGGTCGTTGGTGCCGTTGCAGCGTGGATCGAGCGGCGAGCCCGGCACGGCGAAGACCTCGCGTCCTTGTTCGAGCGCGAAGCGCGCGGTGATCAGCGAGCCCGAACGCAACGCTGCCTCGACGACGAGCACGCCCAGCGAAGTCCCTGAGATGATGCGGTTGCGGCGTGGGAAGTGGCGCGCCTGCGGTTCGGTGCCGACCGGCATCTCGGCGACCAGCACGCCGGTTTCGGCGATCGATTCGGCGAGCGCGCGATTTTCGTGCGGATAGATCTTGTCGATGCCGCCGGCGAAGACCGCCGCGGTGCCGGTGGCGAGCGCGCCTTCATGGGCAGCTCCATCGATGCCGCGCGCCAAACCCGAAACCACCAGCAATCCACGCTGGCCGAGTTGCAGCGCAATATCGCGGGCGAAGCGACGTCCATTGGCCGAGGCGTTGCGCGCGCCGACGATGGCAATGGGATGGCGGGAAAAAACGGTCGGATCGCCTTTGACCGAGAGCAGCGGCGGTGCATCCTCGACCGCGAGCAGGGCCGGCGGGTAATCCGGCTCGCCCCAGGCGACGAGTCGCGCGCCGGCCTGATCGAGAAGCTGCATCTCGCGCTCGGCGGTGGCGCGGCTGGCGATGGTGAGCGGCTTGCCGCGGCCGCCGCGATGCACGATCTCGGGGAGTGCGGCCAACGCGGCCTCGGCCGAGCCGAAGCGCGCAAGGAGCTGATAGAAGGTGATGGGGCCGACATTGTCGGTGCGCAGAAGCCGCAGCCAGTCGAGCCGCTCCGACGGGTTGAGCGCGCGCTGACCGGTCGCCATCAGCTTTTCTTCAGCTTGATCTTGGACTCCTCTCCACGAAGGAGGCGTCCGATGTTGGTTTGATGGCGCGCGATCACCAGCAGCGCCAGCACTAGCATCACCAGAATTTTTTCCAATTCGTCGCCGAAGAGGAACGCATAGAGCGGTGCCGATGCGGCCGCGACGATCGCCGCGAGCGACGAGTAACGCGTGACGAGCGCAATGATGATCCAGGTGGCGAGCGCGGCGAGCGCCACCGGCCACGCATAGCCGATCAACGCGCCACACAAGGTCGCGACGCCTTTGCCGCCCTTGAAGCCGAGCCAGACCGGAAAGATGTGGCCGAGCGGCGCCGCGAGCGTGGCAACCGCCGCCATGTCGGGTCCGTAGAGGCTGGCGATGGCGACCGGCGCATAACCCTTGAGCGCATCGCAGATCAGCGTCGCGGCGGCGAGTTTCTTGTTGCCGGTGCGCAGCACGTTGGTCGCGCCGATATTGCCCGAGCCGATGGCGCGCACGTCGCCATGTCCGGCGAGCTTCGTCAGGATCAGCCCGAACGGAATCGAACCGGCGAGATAAGCGAGAAGCGCGCACGCGATCAGCGCTGGAAGGGTTGAGATCATGATCGTGGTTCAGGATGCCGCGTAGATGGTGCGTCCGGCGACGACGGTGCGCAGCACGGCGCCTTGCACCGGCCGCCCGTCGAAGGGCGAGTTGCGGCACTTCGAATGGAAATCGGCGACGTTGATCTTCCACGGCCGGTCGAGATCGAAGATCACCAGATCGGCGGGCAATCCCGCTTCGAGCTTGCCGGCGGGCAGGCGCAGGATTTCCGCCGGCCGGCGCGACAGCGCGCCGAGCACGGTGAGGAGCTTCACATGACCGGCGTGATAAAGCTCGAGCGCCAACGTCAGCATGGTCTCGAGGCCGACGATGCCGGCGCCGGCGGAGGTATAGGGCAGGCGTTTCGATTCCTGGTCCTGCGGCGCGTGATCGCTGGCGATCGCGTCGATCGTGCCGTCGGCGAGGCCGGCGACGACGGCGCGGCGGTCGTCCTCGCTGCGCAAGGGCGGCGACACTTTGGCGAAGGTGCGGTAATCGCCCAAGGCGGTTTCGTTGAGCGCGAAATAATGCGGGGCGGTGTCGCAGGTGACGGCGAGGTGCCGCGCCTTGGCGCCGCGGATGGCGTCGATCGCGGCCGCGGTCGAGACATGGGCGGCGTGATAGCGCGCGCCGGTCGTCTCGACGAGGCGCAGGTCGCGCTCGATCATCATCACTTCGGCAACCGGCGTGATCGAGGGCAGGCCGAGGCGCGTGGCGATCTCGCCCGACGTCGCGGCACCGCCGGCGGCAAGCCGCGGCTCTTCCGGATGCTGGATCAGCAGCAGATCGAAATTCGTCGCATAGGAGAGCGCGCGGCGCATCACCACCGCGTCGGCGACCGCGACGAGGCCGTCGGTGAAGCCGACCGCGCCGTGCGCGGCGAGCAACCCCATCTCGGTCAGGTTCTTGCCGGCAAGGCCCTTGGTCGCGGCGGCATAGGTGCGGATGCGGGTCAGGCCGACATCGCGCGAGCGCCGCGCGATGAATTCGACCAGCGCCAGTTCGTCGATCACCGGATCGGTATTGGGAAGCGCCACCATCGTGGTGACGCCGCCGGCCGCGGCGGCCTGGCCGCCGCTCTCCATCGATTCCTGATATTCGTCGCCCGGTTCGCGCAACTGAACGCGCATGTCGACGAGGCCGGGAGCCAGGCAATGCCCGCCGCAATCGACGATCTCGGCATCCTGACAGGCGAGCTTCTCGCCGATCTCGGCGATCATCCCGTCGACCGACAGCAACTCGCCTTTCTTGTCGAGCCCGGTTGCGGGATCGAGCAGGCGCGCGTTGGTGAAAAGGGTTCGTGTCGTCATCGGGCCGGGGCGATGTTGCGCGGTGTGCGGCCCAAGGCTTCGAGCACCGCCATGCGCACGGCGACGCCCATCTCGACCTGTTGCTGAATGACCGAGCGGTTGATGTCGTCGGCGACCTCGGTGTCGATCTCGACGCCCCGGTTCATCGGTCCCGGATGCATGATCAGCGCGTCGGGCTTGGCCGCCTCGAGCTTCTGATAATCGAGGCCGAAGAAGTGGAAGTACTCGCGCAGCGAGGGGACGAAACTTCCCTGCATGCGCTCGAGCTGAAGGCGCAGCATCATCACGATGTCGACGTCTTTGAGGCCTTCCTTCATGTCGTGGAAAACCTCGACGCCGAGACGGTCGATGGCGGCGGGCAGGAGCGTGCGGGGCGCCACGACGCGGACGCGCGCGCCCATGATGTTGAGCAACTGGATGTTCGAGCGCGCGACCCGGCTATGCGCGACGTCGCCGCAGATCGCAACCGTCAGGCCCTGGATGCGGCTTTTGCGCAGGCGGATGGTCAGCGCGTCGAGCAGGGCCTGGGTCGGATGCTCGTGCATCCCGTCGCCCGCGTTGATGACCGCGCAATCGACCTTCTCGGAGAGAAGCTGAACCGCACCCGATTCCGAATGCCGCACGATCAGCACGTCGGGATGCATCGCGTTGAGGGTCATCGCCGTGTCGATCAGGGTCTCGCCCTTCGACACCGAGCTCGATTGCACGGGCATGGTGATGACGTCGGCGCCGAGCCGCTTGCCCGCCAGCTCGAACGAGGTGCTGGTGCGGGTCGACGGTTCGAAGAACAGATTCATGATGGTGCGGCCGCGTAGCAGCGACTGCGTCTTGTTGGCCTGGCGATTTTGCTCGATATAGACTTCCGAACGGTCCAGCAGGGCCGTGATGTCGTCGGGCGATAATCCCTCGATGCCAAGCAGATGGCGGTGCGGGAACGCAAAGCTCGCGAGTTCAGATGTCATTAAAGCGGAGACTATAAGAAGCCCGACCGATTACGGCAAGCCGCGCTTCGCGTTAAGTATGATCGTAGGCGCGTTCGCCATGGGTCGCGAGATCGAGGCCGTCGCTCTCCTCTTCGCTGCCGACGCGCACGCAGCCCATCGCGTCGAGCAGCTTGATCAGCCCGAAGGTGCAAAGTCCGGCCCAGATTCCGGCGGCAGCCACGCCGGTGATCTGCGCGACGAACTGCGAATTCGCGTTCATGCCCGCCGCATAGCCGACGCCGCCCAGGAGCGGCATGGCAAACAGCGCGACGAGCAGCGAGCCGATCATGCCGCCGACGCCGTGAACCGCGAAGACGTCGAGCGAGTCGTCGATCTTCAGGCGCGATTTGACGAACCCGGTAGCATAGAAACAAACCACGCCGCCGATCATGCCGATCGCCAGCGCACCCATCGGGCCGACATAGCCCGAAGCCGGCGTGATGGTGGCGAGGCCCGCGACGCAACCGGTGACGAGACCGACCGAGGTCGGCTTGCCGATGCGCAGCCATTCGATCGCCATCCAGGACAGCGCGGCGGCCGCCGCGGCGAAATGTGTGGCGAGGATCGCCGAGGCGGCGGATGCATCGGCGGCGAGGGCGCTGCCGCCGTTGAAGCCGAACCAGCCGACCCACAACATGCCGGCGCCGGCCATCGTCATGCCGGGGCTGTGCGGCGGGTTGAGCCGGTGCGGAAAACCGTCGCGCGCGCCGACCATGATCGCCGCGATCAACGCCGAGACACCCGCGGTGGTGTGGACGACGATGCCGCCGGCGAAATCGATCGTGCCGCGCGCGGCGAGCCAGCCGCCGCCCCACACCCAATGCGTCACCGGCAGATAGACCAGGATGAGCCATCCGGCGGAAAAGAGCGTCACGAAGCTGAAGCGGACGCGCTCGGGAAAGGCGCCGATGATGAGGGTCGGGGTGATGACGGCGAAGGTCATTTGAAAGAGGACGAAGGCGCCTTCGGGCAGGCCGTTCGCCATGACCCGGCCGGCGAGGCCGGGGAGAAACGCCTGGTCGAGCGAGCCGAGCAGCGGCCCGCCCTCGCTGAAGGCGAGGCTGTAGCCGAAACAGGCCCAGATCACCGAGACGATGCAACTGATCGCAAAGCAATGCATCAGCACCGAGAGCACGTTGCGCGCGCGGACCAGCCCGCCATAGAACAACGCGAGGCCGGGCAGGGTCATGAACAGGACGAGTGCCGAGGCGACCAGCACCCAGGCGGTGCTGCCGCTGTCAATGGCGCGGCCGTCGGCGGCGTGGGCTGTCGTTGCGCCCGCCAGTATAAAGAGTGTGGCGGCAACCGGACGCACGGCACGATTCAACCCGACGGAACCCATCTCTTCCTCCCAGCGGTTGACGCGATTTCAAGCGCGCGCCTTCCCGCGGGGCATAGTGTCAGATTGCACGCGGCGCGGCAATGCGACGATTTGGTTTATTGCGACGCGTGCGCGAGGCGGTCGAGTAGGCCTTGAAGGATGTAAGCCGCCGCCGCCTTGTCGATGAGTTCCTTGCGGCGGGCGCGGGAGAGGTCGGCTTCGATCATGCCGCGCTCGACGGCGGCGGTCGAAAGCCGTTCGTCCCAGAACACGATCGGCAGGTCGGTTTTGGCGGCAAGGTTCTTGGCGAATTGGCGCACGCTTTGGGTGCGCGGGCTGTCGGTGCCGTCGAGCGACAGGGGCAGCCCGACGACGATGCCGCCGACGCCGTGCTTGGCGCATTCGGACAACATGCGTTCCAGATCGTCGCGAAATTTGGTGCGGCGAATCGTGTCGAGCGGCGTCGCCACCATCAGGCTCGTATCGGAGAGCGCCATGCCGATCGTCTTGGTGCCGACGTCCAGTCCCAGCAGCCGCGCGCCCTTGGCGAGCGCGGGTTTCAGGTCGCTGGGGTTGCAGATCGCCATGGTCAGTGTTAGACCGATTCTCGCGGCTTCGACGCGTCTTCGTGGAGACTTCTATCTCATGGCAGTGGACAAGGCCACCGTGGCGCGGATCGCTGCCCTGGCCCGCATCAAGGTGACCGAGGGCGAGCAGGAATTGCTCGCCGGCGAATTGTCGAAGCTGCTCGACTGGATCGAACAGCTTGCCGAGGTGAACACCGACGGCGTCGAGCCGATGGCGAGCGTCGTCCACATCAAGCCGCCGATGCGCGCCGACGTCGTCAACGACGGCGAGATTCGCGACAAGCTTTTGGCCAACGCGCCGCAGGACGCGCGCGGCTTCTTCGTCGTGCCGAAGGTGGTCGAGTGACCGCGCTCACCGATCTGAGCCTCGCCGAGGCGCGCGACGGTCTGGCGGCGAAAAAATTCTCCGCGCTCGAGCTGGCGCAGGCGCATGTCGCCGCGGTCGAGGGCGCGCGGCCGTTGAACGCCTATCTCGTCGAGACGCCGGAGCAGGCGCTCGACGGCGCCGCGATCAGCGACGCGCGGATCGCGCGCAACGAAGCACGGCCGCTCGAAGGCCTGCCGCTGGCGATCAAGGACCTGTTCTGCACCCTCGACGTGCCGACCACGGCGGGCTCGAAAATCCTCGAGGGGTTTCGCCCGCCTTATGAATCGACCGTGACGGCGCAATTGTGGCGCGACGGCGCGACGATGCTCGGCAAGGTCAATCTCGACGAGTTCGCGATGGGCTCGGCCAACATCACGAGCGCTTACGGCCATGTCGAAAATCCGTGGCGTCGACAGGGCGACAACCGGCCGCTGGTGCCGGGCGGCTCGTCCGGCGGGTCGGCGGCGGCCGTGGCGGCGCGCGCGGCGCTCGCGGCGACGGCGACCGACACCGGCGGCTCGATCAGGCAGCCCGCGAGTTTTTGCGGCCTCGTCGGTTTGAAGCCGACCTATGGCCGGTGTTCGCGTTGGGGCGTCGTCGCGTTTGCGTCGTCTCTCGATCAGGCCGGGCCGATGACGCGCACCGTGCGCGACGCGGCGATCATGCTGACATCGATGTCGGGGCATGACCCGAAAGATTCGACGTCGGCGGCGATCCCGGTGCCCGATTTCGAGAAGGCGCTTACCGGCGACATCAAGGGCCTCCGGGTCGGCATTCCGCGCGAATACCGCCTCGACGGCATGCCGGACGAGATCGAGAAATTATGGGAACGTGGCATCGACTGGCTGAAGGATGCGGGCGCCGTGCCGGTCGATGTCAGTCTCGCGATGACCAAATACGCGCTGCCGGTCTATTACATCATCGCGCCGGCCGAGGCGTCGTCGAACCTCGCGCGTTATGACGGCGTGCGTTTCGGCCTGCGGGTGCCGGGCGAAACCCTCGACGAGATGTACGAGAACACGCGCGCGCAGGGCTTCGGCCCCGAGGTGCGCCGGCGCATTCTGATCGGCACTTATGTTTTGTCCGCGGGTTATTACGACGCCTATTATCTGAAGGCACAGAAGGTTCGGAACCTCATCGCGCAGGATTTTGACGCGGCGTTCAAGAATTGCGACGTGCTGCTGACGCCGACCGCGCCGTCGCCCGCCTTTGCGATCGGCGAGAAGAGCGACGATCCGATCGCGATGTATCTCAACGACGTGTTCACGGTGACGGTGAACCTCGCCGGTCTGCCGGGCATCAGCGTGCCGGCGGGACTGTCGAAAGACGGTCTGCCGCTGGGGTTGCAGATCATCGGCCGCGCCTTCGACGAGGAAACGGTCCTGCGGGCCGGCCACGCGATCGAGCGCGCGGCGAACTTCACGGCAAGGCCGCAATTTATCGCGGGAGAGGCGTAGTCGTTATTGCAGCGATAAGTGAGTAAGTGCAGCCTCGAATGACAATGTGAAACGGGGGCAAACATGACTCAAAGCATTGTGCCTATTGAATACGCAATCGGGTATAGGCTAACTCATTCCTATCGAGAATTTGTCGAACATCAATATTTGAAAAGAAATATCGACCTTGTCGTTCAAAAAAACATACGGGAGCTCGTAGGCTCGGTCGAAGAAATTTACGAACGCAATGCGATTGCGCTTAGGTCGGAAATCGAAGACGGCGTCCAGCAGACGAATCATAATCTTGAGACTATCACGCTGAATCTTGAAGATATCGCCGATACGCTTGATGTCATCAATTCAAACGTCGTCAGTGGCTTTCAAGCTTTATTCGTGAAGGCCGATGAAATAAATTCTTCGCTATCTCATCTAAATCGGAGCGTTGAGGCGCTGATCGATATCGCTCGTACCCCGGCGCAAACCTGGGCGCTAAATCAGTTCGATATTGCTCGTGATCTTATGCGCCGAAAGCTGTTTCCAGAGACGTTGGAAGCTGTGAACTTGGCGATTAACGGTAACAGTCTGAACACCGGTTATAAATTTGACCACCGCTTTCATCAGCTTCGCGGCACTATTCTCCTAGGTATTCCCGGTGAGCCCGATAGTACTGAGATTCTCGATCTAAAAGCAGCGGAGGAGGCGTTTGTTGCGGCAGCCCGATACGCTCGGTCTGATTATCCCATGGAGGCTGCTCTCGCCTATGTTGGGGCAGGTAAGGCCGCTTATGCAGACGAGAGACTGAAAGACGCTGAGAAAAATTACCTAGAAGCTTTGGGGCTCAATCAACTGTGTGGTGAGGCGAACTATCAACTATCAAGGCTTCGAATGCACGCAGGTGATACTGCGCAAATGGAAGAATATTTAGCGCGAGCTCTCAATATCCATTGGAGTTTCGCGCTTCGCGCCGCGAATGATGCGGTATTCGAATCCCATGTCGATTTTGTTCAGGCTTGCATTGTAAAAGTTTCTAAGCGCATTGAAAGTGAAATTGATCCACGCGTAAAGACAATAATTGCCGACGTTGACTTCTTAAAAGAGAAACGTGTCCCAAACTACTCGGTATATACTATTGCTCAGTATGAGTTTGATCGTCTTGATCGGGAGGTGACAAAAATCTCCCAAACGCTTGAAAGCAAGCAGCTAAAAAACGTATTTGAAGCCCGCTTGGATTTACCCGGGACGATGACTCTGCTGGCCGAAGTGGTGAAGAAATATTGTAATTTTTTAGAAGCTTGTGCCACGAGCGCAAATTTTCGAAGTTCGATGGCGACTTCGTTGGAAGGGCCTCGAGTGGATCCCGAGGACCAGGCAAGTAAAATATCAACTATAGTGTGTGTGATTGCGGTATTGGCGTTTCTGGTGTGGGCTTATTTTGCCGCTGTGGGTGAGAATCACGGGGGTGGCGGGGTAGGCGTTTTTATATTTTTTATTTTGTATGTTGTGATCGCAGGAATTCCATTTGGCGCGGTATTAAGTTTGGTTACATTAGGGGTGTACAATGTAATGAAGAGCAATATTAGAGAAGGCCAATTGCAAGCTGAACGAGATCAGCGTCATTTAGATGAACAGCGTGTCGGGGCAGTTCAAAACGAACTGGCGCGCACATTGACGGAAGTTCGTTCTAGATTTGGCATTAGATTCGACCTTGGGGCGTCCACGCGATGAGCTTGATCCAGGGCGAAACCGGCGCGTGGGAAGTCGTCATCGGGCTCGAGGTTCATGCCCAGGCGGTGTCGAACTCGAAACTCTTTTCGGGCGCGTCGACCACCTTCGGCGCCGAGCCCAACACTCATGTCTCGCTGGTCGACGCGGCGTTCCCCGGCATGTTGCCGGTGATCAACAAGGTCTGCGTCGAGCAGGCGGTGAAGACGGGCTTGGGCCTCGATGCGCAGATCAACCTGGTCTCGATCTTCGACCGGAAGAATTATTTTTATGCCGATCTGCCGGCCGGCTATCAGATCTCGCAATATCTCCGGCCGGTCGTCGGCAAGGGCCAGCTCACCATCGACATGGCCGACGGCACGTCGCGCACCATCGGCATCACGCGGCTGCATCTCGAACAGGATGCGGGCAAGAGCCTCCACGATCAGCATCCGACGCAAACCTATATCGATCTCAATCGTTCGGGCGTCGCCCTGATGGAGATCGTGTCCGAGCCCGACATGCGCAGCGCGGAAGAGGCAGGGGCTTACGTCAAGAAGCTCCGCTCGATCCTGCGCTATCTCGGCACCTGCGACGGCAACATGGAAGAGGGCTCGCTGCGCTGCGACTGCAACGTGTCGGTCCGGAAGCCCGGCGGCAAGCTCGGCACGCGTTGCGAGATCAAGAACGTCAACTCGATCAAGTTCGTGATCGCGGCGATCGAGTACGAGGCACGGCGCCAGATCCAGGTGATCGAGGAAGGCGGCACGATCAAACAGGAAACCCGGCTCTACGATTCCCATCGCGGCACGACGCGCCCGATGCGCTCGAAGGAAGAGGCGCACGACTATCGCTATTTCCCCGATCCCGACCTGCTGCCGCTGGAACTCGATCCGGCGTGGGTCGAGAACTTGAAGAAGTCGTTGCCCGAATTGCCTGATGCCAAGAAGGCGCGGTTCGTCGCTGACTACAAGCTTTCGCCCTACGACGCGGGCGTCTTGATCGAGGAACAGGCGAGCGCCGATTATTTCGAGGCGGTGGCCAAGGGCCGCGACGCCAAGCTCGCCTGCAACTGGGTGATGGGCGATCTCTTCGGCGCGCTCAACAAGGCCGGGCTCGACATATCGAACTCGCCGGTGTCGGCGAAGGGGCTGGGCGAATTGCTCGACCTGATGAGCGACAACACGATCTCGGGCCGCATCGCCAAGGACGTGTTCGCCGCGATGGTCGAAACGCGTAAGGGCGCATCTGCGATCGTTGAAGAGAAGGGCTTGCGCCAGGTCACCGACACGGGCGCGATCGAAGCGGCGGTCGATGCGGTGCTGGCCAAGGAGCCCGAGAAGATCGCCGAATACCGCTCGGGCAAGGACAAACTCTTCGGCTTCTTCGTCGGCCAGGTGATGAAGGCCACGGGCGGCAAAGCCAACCCGGCGCAGGTCAACGAACTGCTGAAGAAGAAGCTCGCTCCTTAAAACCCTTAACTAAAAACCCTCCCCCCTTGAGGGGGAGGGCAGGGTGGGGGGTGACGCACGCGACGACGACGCGAAGTTCGCGCTGATCGATCTGAATAAAAAATTTCGGTAATGGTGGCGCTATACCCCCCACCCTAACCCTCCCCCTCAAGGGGGGAGGGAATAAGTCGCTTACTCTTTATCCAACTGCACGACGATCTTATCAGCGATGAGCGCTTCGATGTCGGCTTCGGACACGCCCGCTTCCTTCAAAATCTCGCGGCTGTTCGCGCCGAGGCCGGGGGGC
The DNA here is from genome assembly GCA_903828515.1 of uncultured Rhodospirillales bacterium. Classification (GTDB taxonomy): domain Bacteria; phylum Pseudomonadota; class Alphaproteobacteria; order ATCC43930; family CGMCC-115725; genus CAIKMD01. The sequence goes on from CAIKMD010000007.1 coordinate 1,444,073, forward strand.
GGGCGGCGGATCGTGAAATCATAAGCGGTGGTGTGATAGGGGAGTTTCGGGAGATGCCCGATCTTGCCTTGCGCCATCGGCACCGGCAGCAACTGGCCGGTCGCGATCAGATGCGGGTCGTCGACCAGTTCGTCGGGCCGCTTCACCGGCGCGTAGGGCACGCTCGCCTTTTCGAGTTTTTCCTGCAGCGTGTCGCTGGTGTAGTTGATCACCGCCGCGCGCAGGGCCGGCAGCATCCATTCCTGTGAGTCGACGCGCTTCTGGTTGGAATCGAGCCGCGCATCCGCGAGAAGTTCGGCGAGGCCGAATTCCTTGCAGAACCGGTCCCAATGCGGGTTCGAGGTGATGCCGATGAAGACCTGGGTCTTGTCGGCGCAGTCGAAGAGATGGAACACACCCCAGCCCATGCGCACCGACTGGCCGATCTCGGACATCGGGGTCGAGGGCATGCCGGTCATCGCCGCGCGCGCCATCCACTGGCCGACCCAGAACACGGTGGTTTCGTAGAGGCCCGAGGTGATCTTCTCGCCGCGCCCGGTCATCGTGCGCTTGAAGAGGGCGGCAAGCACGCCGACGACGCCATAGGTGGCTGCGCCGATATCGATGATCGAGGCGCCGGCGCGCATCGGCTTGCCGGTCGGTCCGGTCATGAAGGCGAGACCGCCCATCATCTGCGCGAGTTCGTCGAGCGACGGGCGATGCTCGTAAGGGCCGGGCAGGAAGCCTTTGACCGCGAGATAGATGAGCTTCGGATTGTCTTTCGCCAGCGTCTCGTAATCGAAGCCGAGGCGGTCGAGCGCGCCGGGCGCGAAATTGTCGAGGCAGACATCGGCGGTGCGTACCAACGTCATGAACACTTCTTTGCCGCGCGGCGTCTTCAGGTCGAGCGCGATCGAGCGCTTGTTGCGGTTGTAGTTGTAAAAACCGAACCCGGCCTTGCGCGCCTGGTCACCGCCGTCGGGATGTTCGACCTTGATCACCTCGGCGCCGAGATCGGCGAGAATCAACGATGCGGCGGGACCCGCCACGATATGCCCGAGTTCGATGACCGTGATGCCGTCGAGCGGGAGAGAATTCTGTGATGTACTCATTGTACCGCCATGAAATTAGGCGGATTTCCTAGACCCAAAGCGGGCCGCTCACAAGCGCCTTGGACCGGCGGAAAAGCGGTCTAGGTCCGGCCGTAACTGTCCTCGAAGCGGACGATGTCGTCCTCGCCGAGATAGGAGCCCGATTGGACCTCGATCAGGTGCAGCGGGACGGTGCCGGGGTTTTCGAGCCGGTGCTTGGTGCCGAGCGGGATATAGGTCGACTGGTTCTCGACCAGGAGAAGTTCGTCCGTGCCGCGCGTGACCTTGGCGCTGCCGCTGACCACGACCCAGTGTTCGGCGCGCTTGTGATGCATCTGCAGGCTGAGAATGCCGCCGGGCTTCACCACGATGTGTTTCACCTGGACGCGCTCGCCGTTGTGGATCGAGCGATAGGTGCCCCAGGGACGATGGACCAGCGGATGCGAGCCGAGTTCGGGTCGGCCGGCGCGTTCCAGTTGAACGACGAGCTGTTTGATGTCCTGCGCGCGTTCGCGCGGCGCCACCATCACGACGTCCGAGGTCGCGACGACAACGAGGTCGTCGACGCCGAGCACCGCGAGAAGCCCGTGCTCGGCGCGCAGGTATGAGTTCTTGGTGTCGACGGCGACGACATCGCCCGAGGCGACGTTGCCGGCTTTGTCGGTCTTGCCGATCTGCCACATCGCGTCCCAGTTGCCGACATCGCTCCAGCCCATCGCGACCGGCACGATCGCGGCATGCGGCGTCTTTTCCATCACCGCATAGTCGATCGAATCCCCTTTGATCGCGGCGAACGCGTCGCGGTCGAGGCGCAGGAAGTCGAGATCGCGCTTGGCCTTGGCCAGCGCCTCTTCACACGCCGCGACCATCGCGGGCTGCAAGCGGCGCATCTCGGCGAGCAGCAGCGAGACCGGAAAGAGGAAGATGCCGCTGTTCCACGAATAGGCGCCCGATTTGAGATATTTCTGGGCGCGCGCGCGGTCGGGCTTCTCGACGAAGCCGGCGACCTCGAAGACGCCTTTCAAGCCCGTCATCGGCTTGCCGCGCTTGATGTAGCCATAGCCGGTTTCGGGCTTGTCCGCCTCGATGCCGAAGGTGACGAGCTTGCCCTTGGCGGCGGCCTTGGTCGCATGGGCAATCGCGCGGGCGAAAGCGGCGGGCTTGGCGATCGCGTGATCGGACGGCATCACCAGCATCAGCGCGTCGGGGTCGAGTTGCAGCGCGGCGACGCAGCAGGCCGGCGCGGTGTTGCGGCCCATCGGCTCGAGCACGATGGCGCGGGGGCTGACGCCGGCGATGCGCAATTGCTCGGCGACGATGAAACGGTGCTCGTCATTGGCGACGATGACGGGCGGGGCGAAGCGCGCCGGATCGGCGACCCGCAGGGCCGCCTCCTGCAGCAGGGTGTGATCGGACAGCAGGGGAATGAGCTGCTTGGGGTATTGCGCCCGGGACATCGGCCACAGCCGCGTGCCAGAGCCGCCCGACAGGATGACGGGGTGAATCCGGGGCGGCATCATCTTTCTCCTTGCCACGCTGGCGTTGCCTCGCAACATTCTAGCGAAACACGACGATGGAGGTAGGAATGATCGAGCTTTACACGTGGGGAACGCCGAACGGAAAGAAGGCGTCGGTCATGCTCGAGGAAATCGGGCTGCCTTATAACGTCCATGCGATCAATATCGGCCAGGGCGACCAATTCAAACCCGAGTACATCAAGATCAACCCGAATTCCAAGATCCCGGCCATCGTCGACACCGACGGGCCGGGCGGCAAGCCGCTCGCCATCTTCGAGTCGGGCGCCATCCTGATCTATCTCGCCGAAAAGACCGGCAAGCTCCTGTCCAAGGATCCGGCCAAGCGGATCGAGGCGATCGAGTGGCTGATGTTCCAGATGGGGGGCGTCGGCCCAATGTTCGGGCAGGCGCATCACTTCCTGCGCCAGGTCAAGGAGCCCAACCCCTATGGCGCCGAGCGATACACCAAGGAGACGCGGCGGCTCTACGGGGTGATGAATGCCCAGTTGGGCACGCATGATTATCTCGCGGGGGAATATTCGATTGCGGATGTCGCGACCTATCCATGGGTGTCGCGCTACGAATGGCATCTCGTCGATCTGGCGGAATTTCCCAACGTGAAACGCTGGTACGACGCGATTGCGGCGCGGCCGGCGGTTCAGCGCGGGATGGCGATCCCGAAGACCTGAACCCGGCCGCTCAGGCAAGAAAGTCTAGGCGGCGGAGCGGGGACGGCCGGGGCGGCGGATCGGACGCGCGAAGGCGGTCACGGTCTCGGGCTCGCGATCGAACGAGTGCAGTTCTTCCTTGCAGCGCTCGAGGATCTGCATGTCGCGGGCGTCTTCGCGATCGGAAATGTCCATATAGCTCAGCTTGATCTCGACGAGATCCAGCAGCATTTCGATCGACCGTTTCGATAAACTCATAAGGTCCCCTCCATCGGCTTTCGTGCTTAATGATCGTCGGGATTTCCTTAAAATCTTGTGAAGATAAAACCGGCTTTTTAGGGGCCGGGTTTATGGCGGGACCGCCTTTCGTTGACACCCTTGGGACCCACCGGTAGAACCGGGGTGCATACGCCGTGTGTGCTCCACTCATCGGTGGAGGGGTGGCCGAGTGGCTGAAGGCGGCGGTTTGCTAAACCGTTATAGGCGTAATAGCCTATCGCAGGTTCGAATCCTGTCCCCTCCGCCAACTTCTCATTTTGCTTTAAGAACAGAGAGATAAGACCATCTGCTCGCATTGAATGCGAGTGGAGGGTCTGTCTTTATTCTCTGGTCATGATGGTCTGGTCCCTAAAACCCGCGCCCCTGCAAATCCAGCCAGGCGAGCAGCAAGAACGCGCCGACCAGGCTGACGTGTTCGAGGAACGTGAAAAGCTGTTCCATTCGCGCACGGCCGGTCAATGTCCAGAACGGGTAGCCGATGATCGTCGCGATCAACGTGAACACGCCCAGGGTCCCCGCGCTCAGCCAGATCGCCCAGCCGGCGATCATCATCACCGAGCCGATCGTCACCACCAGGATGTTGATGACGAGCATCGTTCTGGGAAAACGGAATTTATATTTGAAGGCGAATTCGCGCGTCGCGCCTTCGAAGTGCATCGCCTTGGCGATGCCGCTCCACAGATAGCCGCCGACGAGGATCGTGCGTAGCACGGGGCCCCAAAAGTCGGGGCCCGCGAGTGCCACGAGAAAATTCGGCGGCATTCGATGTCTCCCGTTACAGCCGGAACACCCGTTCCGCGTTGTCGCCCAGCATCATCTTCTTTTCCGCCGGGGTGATCGGCAGGTCCTCGACGTGTTTGGGGCCGTGATTGGTATAGGGATAGTCGGTGCCGAACATCATCTGCTCGCGGCCGACGAAATTGTGCGCGAGCATGAGGGCGTCTTCCGAGATCGCGCAGGAATCGTAATAGAGGTTCTTGGCGTATTCGGCGAAGGGTTTGTTCATCATCTTGGCGCGCGCGTCGGGGTAATTGTTCGGAATGTTCATCACCCGATGCATGATCGCGAGGATGCCGGCGCCGGTATGCGCCACGACGAATTTCATGTCGGGATAGCGCGCGAAGACGCCGTTGATGATCATTCGGGTGATGCAGAGCTGCGTCTCGAAGAAAAAGCCGAGCATCAGCGAGAGGTTGTAGTCGGGCAGGTCCTTGGCGAAGGGGGGGAAGTTCGGATGCTCGACCACCGCCAGCTTGTGGCGGTTGATGCCCGCCCAGACCGGTTCGAACCGCTCGTCGGAGAGCGCCACGCCGTTGACGTTCGAGCCGACCGAGATGCCGCAGACCTCTTTGATCGCGGCCATGCGCTCGAGTTCGATGAGCGCGGCCGGAATGTCGTCGAGCGGCAGGGAGGCGAGCACCCGGAGCCGGTCGGGATTGCGGCGCGCGCGGTCGAGCGCCTCGTCATTGGCGATGCGCGCGGCTTCGGCCTGCATCTCCTTGGGGAAGAGGTAGAGATTCGGCGTGGTGAGCGAGAGGAACGACATGTCGATGCCGCGCTTGTCCATTTCCTCGAGGTGATGGGTCGGCCTGAACCAGTCCGGCCGGGTCGAGATGAGAAGCTCGCCGTCCTGGAAGATGCCGTCGCCATAGGGGGTAGGGGCGGATGTCACGCTGGGAAGCTTGTGGACGGCGTCGTAAAAGTCGCCGCCGATGATGTGGGCGTGTACGTCGATCTTCATGGTCGTTCCCCCGTTTGCGTGACGAAAAGGGCGGACCTTGCGATCCGCCCCCATTTTTTAGACTTTGGCGTCTTGTCCGATTGAGCCGAAGTTTATTTGGCCGGCACGAGCGTGTCGAGGCGTTCCGCGGTGCGGCGCTTTTCCTCGTCCATCGAACGCTTCGCCGTGGTGAGGTCATAGCGGTTGCCGTCGATGTCGTGGCCCTTGTCCTCGACATAGGGGCGGTCGATCGTGGGGTCTTCCGCGCGCGGATCGGATGGCGGCAGGCCGTGCGCGATCAGTTCCTTGTAGACGCGCGGCTTGTCGTCGGCGTCGAGGGTGAAGCCCCAATGATGGATGCCGCGCGGCGCGGTCGGACGCTTGCGGCTGATCAAGGCCACGTCGACATACCCGTCGGTCACCCAGACATCGCCCTGGCTCTCGCCGGTGATCTTGAGGCCGAAGCAGTCGGCATAGAATTTCGAGAGCTTGGCCGGGTTTTCCGAGAAGATCGCGATGTGGCGGATCTTCGGCACCTCGCCCTTCAATTCGGTCTGGCCGTGCGCGCCGCGCACGTCCTTCATGCCGGTCGACACGTCGAAGCGGTTGCCGTCGGGGTCTTTCACCGCGTCCTCGGCATAGGGGCGGTGAGCCTCGGGCGCATCGACATAGGGGCTATAGGGTTCGACGCCATAGGTCTTCATCTTGGCGTAGATCGCTTCCTTCTCGGACGGGTCGATGGTGAAGCCCCAGTGATGGATGCCCTTCGGAGGCGCCTTCTCGTTGCGCCGGCGCAGCAGCGCGATGTCCATATAACCGTCGGTCACCCAGGCATTGCCGAGGTCGTCGACGCCGGTCGTCTTGGTGCCGAACACGTCGGCGTAGAACTTCGACAGCTTGGTCGGGTCTTCGGAAAAAATCGCGATGTGGCGGATTGTTGCCATTGGTGTCTCCTGCCCTGTGGTTGCCCGCATGTTCCGCCCAAATCCGGGCCCCTGTCAATCGGCCGGGTGGGTGGTGCGGTCGGTTAGCGCTGGGGTTTCCAGCCCGATTGCTTGACCTGCGCGATCGCCTCTTTGATCGGGCCGAAATCATAGACCTTGTCCGCCGGTGGTACTTTGTCGGCCGGGACGCCGCTGATTTCGGCGCGGGCGAGCAGTTCCTTGGCGGCGGCGTCCATCGGCATCATGCCGGTGTCTTCGACGTCCTGCATGCCGCCATCGACATCGGCGTCGATGACCTCGGCCGCGACGCCCGGCTCGCGCTTGCGCATGATGTCGATCACCCCGTCCTTCTGGCTCATCAGATAGAGCGTGCCTTTCCACACCGCGCGCAGGACCTTCTGCGCCCGGTCGCGGTGCTCGGCGATTTCCTGCGCGGTGGTGACGAGGCCACCGGTCTGCATGCGGATTTCGTTGTGGAAGTCGACCAGCAACCGGCCCTTTTCCAGCGTATGGCTGGCCTTGAGCTGGCCTTTTTCGGTGCGGGTGAGGATGCCGTTCTGCATCGCGCCCGACAGCAGGGCGGCGACGACGTTCGCCTCGGAGCCCGCCGGGGTGATTGCCACGTAGTTCGAGGGGAGCCCCCGTTTGTTGAGGATCATCCGCAACGCCAGTTCGTCGGTGCTGCCGCGAATGGTCAGCGCGACGACCTTGCCCTGGAGGTCCTCGAGCTTGTGAATGGCGGGGTCGAACGACCAGAGTTCATAGATCGGTTTCGACTGGCCGATCAGGATCACCCGCAACGGCGCGCCGCGCAGGATCGCGCTGATCGCCGAGGAGGGTGAGCCGGAATAGGCGAGGTCGCCCGAGATCAGCGCCGGGGTCGCGACCCCGCCGCCGAGCTGAACCAGTTCGACGTCGAGGCCTTCGTCCTTGAAATACCCTTTGTCCTCGGCGGCGAAATACTGCGCGAAATTCGCGTTCGGCGCGGCATAGGAGATTTTGAGTTTCTGCGCCGACGCGGGCGCGGTCCACGTCGGAAGTGCGAGGGCGGCGAGCGCAAGCGCCGCCAGGGCAAGACGGCGCATGCGCGTCAGCCGCCGTGCTCTTTGAGCCAGCGCAGCGTGCCGGGATGCAGCGGCACGTCCATCGGCGTCGCCTCGGTCTCGGTCACGGCCTGTTTGGTGTCGCCGATGCAGGTGCCGTTTTCCCACGGCATTTCCTCGGTGCGCGCGGCGATCGCGTCGCAGACGTCGTAAGCGACCTTCTCGGGGAGATCGACGCTGGAATAAAGCGGCCAGCCGCTGAAATCGACGCACGGATGATCGGCGCTGAGGGTCGGATAGTTCTTCGGGCCGATGGTGACCTTGCGCCAGCCGTATTTGTTCATCGCGGCAAACGCCTCGGCGTCGAGCTCAACCGGGATCATGTTGCTGTCGAAGGCGACGTGCAGCCAGGTCTTGATGCCTTCGTCCATCACGCAGTCGATCTTGCCGGCGCGCATCGGGTCGAGGCGGCGCTTGTCGCCGGGCCCGCCGCAGGGAATGACCTTGCCGCCCCAGCTTTCGATCTCGGCCAGACTCATGCCGTAATGCGCGAGAAGCTGGTGGATCAGCACGAGGGTCGAATGGGTCGGGTCCTCGCGCAGCGACATCTGCAGCGGGTACTTGGCTTTCTTGACATCGAGCAGCGATTTGAATCCGAGATCCTTGCGGAACACGATGACGAAGCGGTCCCAGCTCGGATAATTGGCGACGATGCGCACCGGCAGCGGCTTGTCGAAGGCGCCGACGCCGCGATAGGCCTGGGTCAGCATTGCCGACGGATTGACGAAGGCGAGTTCGAGCGCGCCCTTGATCACGTCGTGCGCGATGATCACCGAGCCGGTGGCGAGCCGAAGCGACGGCTTCCAGTCCTTGGTCGAGCCGGCGCCGACCGCGATGCACATGTCGCGGTTCTCGCCGTATTTGATCGTCGGATTGCCGGCGATGTGGAGACCGATCTCCCAGAGCATCTTGGAGCGGACGAAATTGGCGCCGTTGGGAAGCTTTTCCATGACCTGCTATTCCGCCGGCATGACCGGCAATACGAGTTGCGACTGATGATCGGCATCGTGGTGGATGGTATCCGCGCCCATCTTGTCGGGGCGATAGATATGTGAAAAGAGCGCGTCGGTGACCGGTGAATCGCCGTTGGCGATCTCGACGCGGATGCGATTGCCCGCCTTGAAGCGATAGGCGATCGGCTGCAGCGGGATTTCGAATTTGTAGATATGGCCCGGCACGATCGGATTTTCGCGCGTGTGGGTGTAGGACCATTCGGTTTTGCGCGTGGTGTCGCGATCGGAATGCGACGCGCGCAGCCAGCCTTTGGTGACGATGAAATAGCCGGGCTGGGCGCCCGCGTTGCGCTGCTCCGGGCTTTGCGCGAATTGCTCGGAGAGCTTCACGCAGAAATCCATGTCGGGCCGCGTCGACGACGCATAGACGATCAGCGTCGCATCGCCCGCGATCTCCATATCAGCGGCCAGCGGCGTGGTGGTGAAGGTGAGCACGCCGCGCGCCGGGTCGGGGCCTTGCGGTCCCACGGCGACGACGCCCAAGACCCAACTCGGATGCGGATAGGAATACGTCGTCTTGCCGGTGCCGGCGGGCGAGGGACCGAGCGCGCCGTCGTTGAGCGAGGTCACGCTCTCGGTCGGGCCGGGCGCCAGATAGAACGTCGTTGCCTTCGATCCCGGCGGCGGCCAGCTCTCGGCGGCTTTGACCGCGCCGGTATTGCGCACCGTGTATTCGACGTTCGGCCGGCTGTCGTGGCTCGACGCGATGCCTTTCAGGTAACGGTCGTAGAACGGCAGCAGGTATTTCTGGTGGAACTCGACCAGCGAGAAGTCGCGCTGCGCGGTGAATGGATTGGCGGTGCCGGAGATGAAGAGCTTCTTCGGTCCGCTCGCCTTCTGATAGCCGAGGATATTGCCCGCGCAATGCAGGTCGAGCTTCGCCCAGACGCCGATCGAGAAGAGCGGCACCTTGATCTTGTCGAGCTGTTCGGCGGCGGCGCGTTCCTTCCACCAATCGTCATAGAGCGGATGCATCTGCACGTCGTGGAACACGTCGTGCGGCAATGATCGGGGATGATCGCCGTTGGTCGGATAGAGGTTCGGGACGCGAACGCTCGAGTTGAACCAATAGGAAAGGAAATTGCCCTCGATCCCGCCGGGATAGCCCATGAAGCGATAGGGATCGTTGAGGCCATCGTAAGCGCCGAGACAGGAAAGGTGGGGTGGCGCCTGAATGCCCATGAACCATTGGCTCATGCAGTAATAGGATTCCCCGATCCCGCCGATCTTGCCGTTCGACCAGGATTGCGCCGCGATCCATTCGATCACGTCGTAGAGGTCGGTCTGTTCCTTTTTGTCGAGGAAGCGGTATTCGCCTTCGGAGAAGCCGGTGCCGCGCACGTCCATATGGACATAGGCGTAACCCTGCTCGGTGTACCACTCGATCGGCCCGGTCTCGCGCCAGAGGAACACCGGCGTCGCCGGCAGTTCGTTGTTGTCGTAGCGATAGGGGCTTGCCGCGAACAGGGTCGGGAAGGGGCCGGCGCCGGCGGGGCGATAGATGCGAACCCCGATTTTGATGCCGTCCCGAACCGCGACCTGTACGTCTTTTTCCTCGATCACAAACTACTCCAGACTATTCCGCCGGGACCTGCTGTCCTTCGGCGATCCACGGACGCTCTTTCAGCCGCGCCTGATTGAGGCGGTGGATGATGTAGCAGAGCACCGCGCCGACGGCGAAGGGCGTCGCCGCCCACATGTAGAGTTGCTGCACCGGCAAGGCAACGAAGACGGCGCCGAGCAGCGGCCCGACGATCGAGCCGACGCGGCCGATGCCGAGCTCCCAGCCCGAGCCGTTGGCGCGCAGCGAGGTCGGATAGATCAGCGCGCCCGAGACGTTGATGCCCGATTGAATGCCGAGCACGAGGAAGCCGGCGAAGAACGCGGCGATCATCAGGGACGGTTGCGAGGTGACGCCGAAATAGCCGACCGAGCCGACCACCGGAACCGCCAGCACGAACAGGATCGCGATGGCGAAGAAGCGCTTCTGGTCGATCCAGCGGCAGAGCAGCAAGGCGCCGACCGTGCCGCCGACCTGCAACGCCGCACCCGCCAGGGCGCCCGTCGTGGGCGGCAGCTTCGCCGCCGTGACCAACAATGTCGGCGTCCAGCTCGCGAGGAAGAAGTAACCCATCAGGTTGAGCGCGAAGAGCAGCCACAGCAGCGGCGTGATCAGCGCGAGGCCGTCGCGGAAGAGATGGCCGGGGTTGAAGCCGGCGAAATTCTTCTCGTCCTCGATCACGAATTGCGCGTTCGCTGGCACGACGTAATCGGGACGCAACGCGCCGATCACCTTCACCATGCCGGCGTGGTCGTTGTGCAACGCCATGTACTTGATCGATTCCGGCAGGCCGAAAATCCCGAGCAGCGCGATGACGAGCGGCACGATACCGCCGACATAAAAGAGGATCGGCCAGCCATAAGTCGGGACCAAAGCGGCGCTGAGAAAGCCGGGAATGGCGCCGCCCAGCGGCACGCAACCGACGGCGATGATGGCGAGCGTCGCGCGCAATTTGCGCGGTGCCGATTCCGCGTTGATCGCGATGACGTTCGGGATGACGCCGCCGATGCCGATGCCGGCGAGGAAGCGCAGCCAGGTCAGTTCGTTCAGGTTGCTCGCATAGGCGGCGGCCAGGGTGAAGACGCCGAAGAGGATATTGGCGCTGATCAGCGCCGCCTTGCGGCCGTAGCGGTCGCCGACCCAGCCGAACACCGCCGAGCCGAACAGGATGCCGAAGAGGCTGGCGCTCAGGACCGGGCCGACATCGCGCGGCGACAGGCCCCATTCCTTGATCAGCGACGGCAGGGCGAAGGCGATGGCGCCGATGTCGTAGCCGTCGATGAAGACGATGAAGAGCGACCAGACGATCAATTTGATGTGGAACGAACTCAAGCCGCGTTCGTCGAGCAGCCTTGAGACCTGAACGACCTGTCCGTCTGCCATGAAAACCTCCCCTGAATTTTTACGCGTTTGTTTCTGCCACGATATTAGGCCATTGCCGGATGGATGAGAAGCGGGGCGCGGGCGGGGTGCCGATCCCACGGGATTTTCAATGATGCCAAGCCCACCCGAAACGGTTAGGCTCGGCGATAATTCTATATCGAACAATCGCAGACGGGAGAATTCGGGCACATGCCACAGATCATCGACATCCACACCCATTGCACGCTGCCGAGCCGCGAGGACCCGCTGGGCGTGCGCGACGCCATGCGCGGCACGCCGATCGGCAAGAACATGTACACGGATTTTCGCGGCCTGCCGGCGGTCAGCTATTACGAACTGACCGATTTCGAGTATCAGCAGGAAGTCAGCCACAAGGCGGGGATCACCAAACGCCTGATGAGCAATCCGTTCGGCGCGGAGGTGCTGGTCGCGATCTCGAAGAAGCCCGCGATCGACGTGGTGAAGCTCGGCAACGATCAGATCGCCAAGATGGTCGACAGCTCCAAGGGAAGCACCTGGGGTCTCGGGACGGTCAACCCGCTCGACAAGACGATGATCGCCGAGGCCGAGCGCTGCATGGGGCCGATGGGCTTCAAGGGCTTGCTGATCAATTCGAGCTGGCAAGGCGTTTTTCCCGATAACGAGGAAGCGTTTCCGTTCTGGGAATACGCCCAGGACAAACAGGTGCCGATCTTCATGCATCCGGTCCGCGTGCCGATCGGCCACGATCAGCAGATGGGCCAGTACAAGCTCGACGAACTGGTCGGCCGGCCGTTCGACACCGCGATGTGCCTGGCGCGGATGATCCTCTCCGGGCTCTTCGACCGTTATCCGCGTCTCAAAATCGTGGTCGCGCATATGGGCGGCGGCTTGCTGCCGGTGATGGGGCGGCTTAACTTCGGCTATCGCCTCGGCAGCGAAGGCATGCCCGAGCACACCAAGATCAAATGCAAGCGTTTGCCCAGCGACTATCTGCGCGACCATCTGCGCGTCGACACGATGGGCATCTGGGGCCCGCATCTGCGCGAGGCGGTCGAGGTGTTCGGCGCCGACCGCGTGATGTTCGGCACCGATTACGGCCCGGTGCCGATCGATCCGTCCGAGCACATCGACCTGGTCGAGGAACTCGCGCTGTCGGATGCCGACAAAGAGAAAATCTATTGGAAGAACGCCAATGAATTCTTCGACCTCGGGCTCGCTTAACGGAAGGGGCGTAACGCCGATGTTCTACGAGCCGGACAAGAACAATCACGGGCTGAAGCACAATCCGTTCAAGTCGATCGTGGTGCCAAGGCCGATCGGCTGGATTACGACCGTGAGCGAAGCGGGTGTGGTCAACCTCGCGCCGTTCAGCCAGTTCAACAATCTCGGCTACGACCCGCCTTATGTGATGTACGCGGCGGCCAATGCACCCAAAAGCCTGCGGCCGAAGGACAGCGTGCGCAACGCGATCGATACCGGTTCGTTCGTCGTCAACATGGCGACCTACGATCTGCGTGAGGCCGTCAACATTACCGCCTCGGCGCTCGATCCCGATGTCGACGAGGCGGCTTTGGCCGGGCTCGAGATGGTGCCGTCGCTTCTCGTGAAGCCGCCGCGCGTGAAGGCGTCGCCGGTGCATCTCGAATGCGTCTATCACTGCATGCTGAGCCTGCCGGGGCGCAATCTCGAACGCAGCCATCATGTCGTGATCGGCCGCGTGATCGGTGTCCACATCAACGACGAGGTGATCACGGCGGACGGGCGGATCGATGTCCTGAAGATCCGGCCGCTCGCGCGGCTGGGTTACCACGACTACACGAGCGTCGAATCGATGTTCACGATGGCGCCAGTCGGGCCACACCTTGATGTACGTCAGAGCGGCCTCGCCGGACGCGCGGGCGATCCCAAGGCGGCCGAGTAGATCGGCGCTCAGATTTTCTTGTGGCTGCCGTCGCAGAAGGGCGGGTTGGCCGAGGCCTTGCAGCCGCAGAGCCAGACCTGTTCGGTCTTCTCAGCCTTGAACATCGTGGGCCGCATGCCGACCGCCTTGTGCGCGCCGTCGCAGAAGGGTTGCGTGGCGCTGCGCCCGCAGGCGCACCACCAGTAATCCTTGCCGGCTTCGACATCGACCCCATAGGGGGCTTTCTGGGCGGGGATCGCATCGGCCATTGGAGACTCCCTGAAGGATGATCGGCTCAGAATAGCCGGGTGACTGATTCTGGGCTAGGTTTCTCCTTATGAAGTCCTAGTCGTTCGAGAGGAGAGGCCATGACCGAAGCCCGGAAGATCGACAAGCAGAAGATCAAATCGCACAAGCCGCCCGCCAACATGCCGTTCAAGATCACCAAGATCGGGCATGTCGTGTTGAACGTCGTCGATGTCGAGCGCTCGACCAAGTTCTATACCGAGGTCTTGGGCTTCAAGGTGTCGGACGTCTATCCCGAAGGCATGGCGCCGGGCGGCATGGTGTTCTTCCGCTGCAACCCGGATCATCACGGCATCGCGGTCGTCGGGTCGATGCCCGGCCAGTCGCCCTGCATCGAGCTCAACCACATCGCCTTCGAGGTCGATACGCTCGACGAAGTCATCACCGCGCGCAACCACCTGAAGAAACTCGGTGTGCCGGTCGACTTCGAGGGCCGCCGCCGCGCCGGCGCGCAGATCGCGGTCGAGTTCCACGATCCCGACGGCCATCGGCTCGAAATCTATTGGGGCCTCGACCGTATCATCGACGACGACAAGATCCGTCCCGAGGACCAGTGGATCTGGGCGCACAGCCTCGAAGAGGCGATCGACAAGCCGGTCCAGGGCCAGGACACCCGCCTGCGCGATCCGTCGCTTTATGAAAAGCTCACCCCCGAAGAAGCCCAGCGCCGCCGCGACTACTCGATCGCCAACCAGCGCGTGAAGTTGGGGCACGATAATTAGAGTCTAGAAGCCCCTCTCCGCGCAAAGCGGGGAGAGGGGGGGCCCGCGCAACGCGCGGGAGGGTGAGGTGTACTTCCATTTGCGCCACCCACCTCATCCGCTCGCTCACGCTCGCACCTCCCCCCCAACGGGGCGGAGAAGGTTTGTTGCTTTGATTACTTCGCCAGCATCGCCATCGCGTCAGCCTGCGACACCGAGGCGCCGTGGCCGCCGGCATAGAGCGCCGGGGTCAGGCCGAGCTTCTTCACCGTGTCGAGATATTGCGCATTCGCTGGCGTCTTCGCGCTCTCGCGGCCGGGCGAATAGATGTCGGTGACCCAGGCGATCTTCGGTCCCGCGACATACATGGTCAGCATGCCTTCGACATGCGGGTTGGCGATGCGATAGATCTCGATCGTCTCGCTGTCCTTGAGCGTCATGTGGTCCTTGACCTCGACGATCTTGACCGGTTTCGGATTCTTCTGGAGCGCGTCGGGGTGCATTTTGTGGGCACCGGCGAGTTCCTTCATGAGATGCGCCTTGTCGGGGCTGCCGACGATGATGGTGGCACCCTCGGCGATATAGGTTCGCGCGCCGCCGAGATGATCCATGTGGTGATGCGTCATCACCAGATAGCGGATCGGCTTGCCGGGGAACTTCGCTTTGGCGGCATCGATGGTCCAGCGCGACTGCGCCTCGTTCTGCGGCGCGTCGAACACGACGAGATAAGTCTTCATCGCGACGACGAGGCTGTTATGCGAGCGGCCCAGCGCCTGAAACACGTTGGGCGCGAGATCGGCCTGCTTCATGACGATGCCGCCGGAAGCATTCTTTTCTTCCTGCAGATCGTCGTAGCGGCCGAAATTGACGCTCACGAGCACGGCCTGCCATGGCACGTCGCCGTTCGCCGGCGGCTTGGCCGCCTGTTTGGTCGCATCGCTGACCGTGAAGGCCTGTGCCGGCAAGGCTGGGTTCACGGCGATGTCGGTGTAGGTCACGTCGAGCTTGGCGAGACCGCTGAATTTCCACGACAGCGACGTCGCGATCTTCGCGGCGCCGGCGGGCTTCCAGTCGGCAAGCCACAGATCATAAACGCCGTCGCCATGGATCACGTCGTCCTCGACGGTGCGGATACCGGCGGGCAGCTTGGTCTTCGGGTCGAACATGATCAGGAACTTCGATCCGCCGTCGTTGAACGCGACCGCCGGATAGGTTTTGCCGCCGGCCTTCTGGTTGGCGGCCGAACTCACGTTCTGCGGCTGGCCGAGCGCCTTCAGGAGCAGTACCGGCGAGGCGCGTTCCTGTTCGCGCAGTTCGAAGGCCAGTCGGTTCGGCGACATCGGCCGGTCGCCCTTGTCGTTGATCACCGCGCCCCAGCTCGGTCCGACGATGTCGCTATAGGTCTCGTCGCCGGGGAAGGGATAATCCATCTTGTGCTGATGATCGGTACGCGACATTCCCTGCGACAGGTCCCAGGCAATGGCGAGCGTCGAGGTGCCGAGCGGGCGCGGCTCGCCGCCGGCGACATAGCTCTGCTCGGGTTCCCAGTGTTTGGCGGTCGCCTTGAGCGACAGGGTCTTGAGATTGCCGAGCGCGTCGGCTCCGCCCATCGCGGCGACCGCGTCCTTGATCCGCTGGTTCGGCGATTGCGCCTGAACCGGTTGCGCGGCGATGGCGAAGAATAAGAGTGTCGCGAGAACGAACACGCGCTTCATGGTCGAGCCTCCCCTGTGGTCGAGTCTTATTTTTCCCGACTTTATCGGAGCAGGCGGTTTATCGGTCGTAACGATGGCGTGATGGTAGGTTTACGAGCATGCGGCGAAGGCCCCTCTCCGCGCTTGCGGGGAGAGGGAGGGTGAGGTGTGCATCAGCTTGTGCGATCACGCTTGTGGTCGCGACCGACCTCATCCGCTCGCGTGCGCTCGCACCTTCTCCCCCCGCAAGCAGGAGGAGAAGGTTGTTTTTGAGCGAACGTCTTTACGCCTGCGATCCCTTGATCTGCGCCGGGGTGAAGGGCGCGCGGCGCAGGCGGATGCCGGTGGCGTCGAAGATCGCGTTGGCGATGGCGCCGGCGACCGGGCGCGACGAGGGCTCGCCCGCGCCGGTCGGCGGAATCTCCGGATGATCCAGCAGCACGATGTCGATCTTCTCGGGCGCCTCGGTGATGTCGAGGATGGGATAGGTCTCCCAATCGACGCTGGTCACCTTCTGGCGGTCGAAGCGGACTTCCTCGTGAAGGGCGCGGCTGGTGCCCTGGACGATATTGCCCTCGATGGTGTTGTGCAGCAGGGCCGGGTTGACGATGCAGCCGCAGTCATGCGCGACCGCGAAGCGCTTGGCGCGGACCTTGCCGGTGCGGCGATCGACCTCGACCTCGGCCGCGACCACGACGATCGTGTTGAGCCGCTTGGTATAGGCAATGCCGCGTCCGGTTTGGATATCGGCCTTGGCGTCGCCGCGCGGACCGGAGACCCGCGTGTCCCAGCCGAACTTGTCGGCGGCCGCTTTCACCGCCGCCGCGTCGCGTCCCGTCAGATGCTTGAGGCGGAATTCGACCGCGTCGGTATTGGCCGCGAGCGCCAGTTCGTCGATGAAGCTTTCGCTGGCGAAATGGATTTGCGGCCCCACCGGATCGCGCAGATGCGAGGTGCGCAGCGGCGAGACGCGGTCGAGCAGCGGCGGGATCGTCTCCCACGCCATCAGCCGGTTCGGAACGTCATAGGAATCATCCGGCGTGCCGAAGGAGTCGGTCGGTTTCAGCGCGATGCCCATCTGCTGGCCGACGAGCGAATCCGCCGGATTGGATTCGTTGCTGTCGACCTCGAGCCGGGAGAAACCCTTGCTCTCGAACTGATAGGCGATGATCTTGCCGTTGGCATCGAGCCCGGCGCGCGCGTGATGCACGGAAGCCGGACCCTTGGCGTTCCACGCGATGCCTTCGGCGCGCATGCCCTGAAGCCGCACCGGCTTCCCGACGGCTTGCGCGATGAAGGCTGCTTCGAGCGCGGCGTCGCCGGCATCGTTGCGGCCATAGGAGCCGGGACCGGTCATCCAGATGGCGTGGACGTTCTCCGGCGGCACGCCGAGCAAGGCGGCGACGCCGGCTTGCGCGTAATGCGGCTTTTGCGAGCCGGTCCAGATCGTGACCTTGCCGTTCTTGATCTCGCAGACGGCGCAGGCCGAGCCCATGCTGGCATGCGATTGGAACGGCCATTCATAATCGGCGGTCACGACTTTGACGGCATCTTTCATGCCGTCGTCGACCGAACCCTTTTTGGTTCCCTCGACCACGCGTTTGCGCACCGGCGCTTGGCGGATGTAGTCGTAGATCGCACCCGGTTCGGGAAAGGCGGGCGCGGGTTGCGTCCAACTCGCCTTCAATTGCTGCGCGGCGCGAATGGCGTTCCACTCCTTCGGCGCGATGACGGCGAGAAAACCGTTCTTCTGCACCACGCGCGCGCCGGGAATGCTCTTGATCGAGGCTTCGTCGACCGAAACGAGCGTGGCGCCCGCCACGGGCGGACGAATGACGCGGGCATGGACCATGCCGGGCACGCGCACATCGGTGACGTAGACGGGCTTGGCGAACACCTTGGCGACGACGTCGCGCCGCTTCGGCGCGGTGCCGACGACTTTATAGTCGGCCGGCTTCTTGAGCGGTGCGCCGCCATCGACGTCGAGATCGTTGCCGATCTTGCCGTTCCATTTCATCGCGACGTTGAAGAACTTGCCGCCGATGAGCTTGGCATAGGTGATCTTCTTGCCGGGCGCGTCGGTGACGAAGACGGTGCCGTTGGCGACGCTGAGTTTGTCGGCCGGAACCTTGAGGCGTTCGCTCGCGAGGTTGACGAGGAAGCGACGCGCCTCGGCGGCGGCATGGCGCATCGGCTTGCCGCCCCAGGTGATGCCGAAGCTGCCGCTGGCGCCGCCTTGGTTGATGGTGAGCGCGCTGTCGCCCATGACCACCGCGACGCGATCGGCGGGAAGGTCGAGTTCCTCCGCGACGATCTGCGCGATGCCGACATCGGTGCCCTGGCCGCCGTCGATCTTGCCGAAGAAGACGGTGACCGAACCGTCGCGGTGAACCGCGAGATAGGAATCGAGCTGGGTCGGATCGAGCGGCTTCGGCACGATCGCGGCGGTCGCTGCTTCGGCCAATGCCACCGGCGCCGAGAAACTGATGACGAGGGCGCCGGCGCTTTTGAGGATGCCGCGGCGGGTGAGGTCGGATTTGAGGATGTTGGTGATTGCGTTCATGTCAGCCTCCCTCACGCCATCGCCGCGGCGCGTTTGACCGCGCGGATGATCGCCATGTGGGTACCGCATCGACACTTGAGGCCCGAAAGCCCATCGCGGATCTGCTGGTCGCTTGGATGCGGATTGGATTTGAGCAGCGCCGCGGCGGTCATGATCCAGCCGTTGATGCAGTAGCCGCATTGCGGCACCTGTTCCTCGACATAGGCGGCCTGCAGCGGATGGGGATGCTCGGCCGTGCCGAGTCCGGCCAGCGTGGTGATCTTGGCGTCCTTCACCGCGGCGAGCGGCGTGACGCAGGAGCGGATGGCTTGTCCGTCGACATGAACGGTGAAGGCGCCGCATTGCGCGAGGCCGCAGCCGAAATGCGGATTGTCCATGCCGAGCTCGTCGCGCAAGGCATAGAGCAGCGGCATGTTGGGATCGTCGACGGCGATCGTGTGCTTCTTGCCGTCCACGGTGAGGTGGATTTGTGTCGTCATGCCCGTTCCCTCCGAATGTATCGACGCGTTATTACCGGAGAGAATATGGCCAATCATCGCCCTCAAAAAGGGTGCTGAGGGCGGGCCGAAGCTGCGCTATAAGGGACCGGGGATCAACGACGGGCGCGATCATGATGTGCGGGGCGAAACGGAACCGGTATCGGTGTCTCGTTCTGTTTTGTTTGACGGCGTTTATGGTGTCGGCGTCGGTCGCTCGGGCCGCCGACCATGTCCGGATCGGCGTCGCCCATACGACGGGTGCGTCGCCCAGCATCATCGCTAAAGAGAAAGCGATGTTCGCGGCCGAGGGGATCGACGCGGAACTGCTCTACTTCGAATCGGCCCAGCCGATCGCTGTGGCGGTCGCCTCGGGCGATTGCGATTTCGGATCGACCGGCATGACCGCGGCGTTTTTCAATCTCGCCAGCCAGGGCACGCTGCGGATCGTTGGCGCCGGCACCTGGGAACATCCCGCTTTTCAGAGCGTCGGCCTGCTGGTCTCGAACCAGGCCTATGCCGGCGGCCTGCATGGCCTCAAGGATATCGGCGGGCATACTGTGGCAATCACGCAGCTCGGCTCGCCGCTGCAGTTCTTCGTCGTCGAGATCGCCGAGCATTTCCACATCGCGCCGAGCAGCGTCCGCTTCCTTCCTTTGCAATCGAACGGGAACGTCGCGTCGGCGATCACCGGCGGACAAGCGGACACGGCGATCCAAACCTCGGCGCCGATCTTCTCGATGGTGGCCAGGGGCGACGCCAAGCTGCTCGGCTGGATCAACGACGTGCTGCCGCCGCGACAGGGCGAGGTTCTGTTCGTGTCGACGAAGCTTGCCAACGAGCGGCCCGAAACCGTCGCGCGCTTCATGGTGGCGATGCGCGCGGGTCAGGCCTATCTCCACGATGCCTTTGTCAATCCGAAGGGCGAACGGTTCGAGGGGCCGACGGCCGCCGATGACATCCGGATCATCAGTCAGGCACTCGGCCAGTCCGAGGCCGTGATCCGGCAGGGGATTCCGTATTTCGATCGGCAATCCCGCGTCGCGGTCGGCGACCTCGCCTCGATCATGGCGTGGTATAAGTCGCAGAACATGCTGAAGTCGGACATCGAGGCGAAAGCACTCGTTGATATGCGCTACGCGATCACGATGCCCGAGAAAAAATAAGGATCGATCGAAGCACCGTGCCCGTCGCTTTCCAGATCAAAGATGTCCCGTATCTCCATCATGCCGGCGAGGCTCTGCTGGCGCGGCTTTATATTCCTGAAGGGCGGGGGCCTTTTCCGGGCGTCGTCGAAGTGCATGGCGGCGCGTGGGGCAGTAACGACCGGCTGAGCAACACGGCGATCCACACGAAGCTCGCCGAAAGCGGCGTCGTGGTCATGGCGATCGATTTTCGCCTCGCGCCGGTGAAATATCCCGCCGCGCTCGAAGACATCAATTACGCCGTGCGCTGGTTCAAGGCCCATGCGGGCGAACTTTCGATCAGGCCGGACCGCATCGGTGGTCTCGGTACGTCGAGCGGCGGGCATCAGTTGATGCTCTCGGCGCTACGGCCGCGCGACCCGCGGTACTCGATCGTTCCGGGCGGCGCGGACGATGCGAGCCTTGCCTTCATCGCCTTGTGCTGGCCGATCGTCGATCCGCTCGCGCGCTATCGCATGGCGATCGCGACCGGGTTGGAGCGATTACAGGCAGCGCACGATCTCTGGTGGCCGGACGAGGCGGCGATGGCGGACGCCAATCCGCAACTCATTCTGGAGCGTGGCGAGGCGGGGACATTGCCCCCTGTCTTGGTGATCCAGGGCACCAACGACGCCAACGTCACGCCCGACATGGCCGATCGTTTCGCCGCTGCGTACCGCAAGGCGGGCGGGATGCTCGATCTGAAAAAGTTCGACGGCGAACCGCATGCCTTCATCGGCCAGGACCCGGCGGCGCCGGCCGCCGTGGCCGCCCTCGACGCCATTGCGGGCTTCGTGAGGGCACACGCTTCCTGAGCTACGCGGCCCGTGCTAAATGTCCGGCAACGTGCAGCGCCGGCGAATGTCCGGCCATTGGGAGGATTGATCATGACCACTCCGGATTCCGGTCGCGCCAACGAGCCGCAAGGCGTCGAACGGCCGCTTCCTTCCGAGGGCACCAGCGTCTGGGGCAGCGACGTTGCCGCCGACATGCTGCGCGCGCTCGACCTGCAATATGTCGCGCTCAATCCCGGCGCCTCCTATCGCGGCCTGCATGACAGCATCGTCAACCGCCTCGGCAACGAGAATCCGCAAATGCTGCTCTGCCTGCATGAAGAAGCGGCGGTCGCGGTCGCGCATGGCTGGGCCAAGGTGACCGGCAAGCCGATGGGCGCGATCGTTCATTCGAATGTCGGTCTGCTGCACAGTTCGATGGCGGTGTTCAACGCGTGGATGGATCGCGTGCCGCTGATGCTGTTCGGCGCCACCGGCCCGGTGGATTCGCAAAAGCGCCGGCCGTGGATCGACTGGATTCACACGACCAAGGACCAGGCCGCGCTGATCCGCAATTTCATCAAATGGGACGATCAGCCCGGATCGGTCGCGGCGGTCCCTGAGTCGATGCTGCGCGCCAAGCAGATCTCGACCACCGCGCCGTGCGGTCCGACCTACATCTGCTTTGACGCCGATTTGCAGGAACAGAAGCTCGAGAAGCTGCCGGCCCTGCCCGATGCGTCGCGCTATCCGACCCCCGCGCACATGGCACCGGGACAGGCGCAAGTCGAGGAGATCGCCAAGCGGCTTTTTGAGGCCGAGCGGCCGCTCATTCTTATGGGCCGGTTCTCGCGCAGCCAACAAGGCTGGGACGAGCGCGTGGCGCTGGCCGAGGCGTTGGGCGCCGTGGTGCTGACGGAAACCAAACATGCCGGCGCGTTCCCGACCGAGCATGCGCTGATGGGCGCGCCGCCGCTCGGCATGTCCTCGCCGGTCGCTGATGATCTGATGCGCAAGGCCGACGTGATCATGTCGCTCGACTGGACCGATTTCGGCGGCTTCCTGATGAGCGGTTTCAAGAAGGAAAAGCCGGGCTCGTACATCATCCGCGTGTCGATGGACCAGTATTCGCATAACGGCTTCGGCATGGAATATCACGTCCTGCCGCCGTCCGATCTGTATGTCATGGCGGAAACAGATCCGACGGTGACCGCGCTACTCGCGGCGGTGAAGAAACTCGGCGCGCGCAAGAAGCCGGCCTGGCCGGGCCGCACCAAGCCGGCGACGCCGCCGGTGCCGGGGCCCGATGCCTCGGGCATGATCCTGGTGCCGCAACTCGCGGCGGTGTTGCGCAAACTCGCCGCCGGCCGCAAGACCAGCCTGCTGCGTCAATCGCTCTCGTGGCACGGACATTTCTGGCCCGTGAACGATCCGCTCGATGTGATGGGCGCGGATGGCGGTGGCGGCGTCGGCTCGGGCCCTGGCACCTCGATCGGCATGGCGCTCGCGTTGAAGGGCAGCGGCCGGTTGCCGATCGCCGTGCTCGGCGACGGTGATTTCATGATGGGCAATCCGGCGCTGTGGACGGGCGCGCATTATCAGATCCCGCTGCTGATCGTCGTGTGCAACAACCGCTCCTTCTATAACGACGAGGCGCATCAGGAACGCGTCGCCAAGGAACGCGACCGGCCGGTCGCCAATAAATGGATCGGCCAGGCGATCACAGGTCCCGACATCGATCTCGCCGGCATGGCGCGCGCGCAAGGTGCTGCCGGGTTCGGGCCGGTGTTGAAGCTCGAAGACTTGGAAGGGGTCCTCAAGGAGGCGATCGCCGCCGTCGACGCCGGCAAGATTGCTGTGGTCGATGTGCGGGTGGCCGGCGGCTACGGTGCGGGTGCCTCAGCCGAAGTGCCGCGCGGACAGAAGGACTGACGGCGCGAGCGGCCGCGATGTCTCCGGCCGCTGCTTCCGCTCTTGTCGTCGATGGCGTGACGAAGCGTTTCACGACGCCGGACGGCGCGTTGACGGCGCTCGAAGACGTCTCGTTCGCGGTCCGCCCCGGCGAATTTCTCGCCCTGATCGGTCCGTCGGGCTGCGGCAAGTCGACTCTCTTCAACATCATCGGCGGACTGACCGGCGGTTTCGAGGGGCAGGTGCGGGTCGACGGCGCGCCGATCGACGGCGCCCATCGCGCGATCGGCATGGTGTTCCAGGAAGAGTCGACGTTTCCGTGGCGCACCACGCTCGACAATGTCGCCTTTCCGCTTGAAGTCGCTGGCATGGGCAAGACCGAGCGATATGCGCGCGCGAAAAACCTGATCAAGCTGGTCGGCCTCGACGGTTTCGAGAACCGCTATCCGGCGGAATTGTCGGGCGGCATGCGTCAGCGCACCGCGCTCGCGCGCACGCTGGCCGCCGAGCCGCGCATTCTCCTGATGGACGAACCCTTCGCCGCGCTCGACGAGCAGACGCGGCTGCTCCTCGGCGACCGGCTGTTGCAGATCCAACAGGCGCTGAAGCAGACGACGCTGCTGATCACCCACAGCATCGCCGAGGCGGTCCAGCTTGCCGACCGCGTCGTGGTGATGACCTACCGGCCGGGGCGGGTGAAGCGCGTCTTCGATATCGACCTGCCGCGCCCGCGCAATTCCGAGATCGTCAGTTCGGCCGCATTCGGGCACTATGTCGCCCAGATATGGAACGACCTCCGCGAGGAGGCGGCAAAAGGCCTGGACGAGAGCGAAGCCATCGCTCGCCGTACCGGCCAACATTAAAGGGAGGGTACGATGCGTAAGCTCGTCGCTTGTTCGATCGCCATCATTCTCGGTGCCGTGCCGCTGGCGCGCGCCGAAACCTTGAAACTTGCCATTCCGCAAAAAGGCGCGTGGGACACCTCGTTCAGCGTCTATGGCGACCGGCAGGGCTTCTTCAAGGAACAGGGCCTCGAACTCGAGATCACCTATACCGAGGGCGGCGCCACCACCGAGACGGCGGTGATCTCGGGCAGTGTCGATGTCGCGGTCGCGACCGGCACGCTTGGCATCGTTTCGGCCTACACGAAATCGGCGCCGGTGCGGATCATCTCGGCTGAATCGACCGGGGCCGCCGATCTTTATTATTACGCCAAGGCCGGCACCGGCATCAAAAGCATCAAGGACCTGAAGGGCAAGAGCATCGGCTTTTCGGCGCCGGGCTCGTCGAGCAATCTCGCGCTGCTGACCTTGCTGCACGAGAACGGCGTCACGGATGCGAAGGTCGTTCCGGCCGGCGCGGCGCCGGGCACCTACACGCAGGTGATGTCGGGCCAGCTCGACGCCGGCTGGGCGCCGGTGCCCTTCGGTCTGCAGGACATCAAGGACGGCAAGATCGTCGTCATCGGGCAGGCCAATGATTCGCCCGACGTGCGCAACGAGACCATCCGCGTCAACGTCGTCAATCTCGATAGTCTGAAAAAGAATCGCGATGCGATCGTCCGCTTCATGAAGGCCTATTACAAATCCTATCAATGGGCGTATTCCGACCCGAAGGCGATCGACTACCTCGCGACCGACAACAACATCTCGCACGATCTCGCCGCCTCGGCGGTGAAGGACTTCCTGAAGAAGGAAGCCAACGATCCTTATCGCATCAGCGGCATCCAGCGCGTGCTCGACGAGGCGCTTGCCGCCAAGCGGATTCCGACGGCGATGAAGGAAGACGACGTCAAAGGTATGTTCGACATCGTCTGGAAGCCGTAAAGGGCGTCGCTTGGACGGCGCTCGGGCATCGGCGCGCTTCGGTCCGCTTCTCGCCGGGCTGACGGCGGTCGCCGTATGTCTCGGCGCGTGGCAGGCCATCGCCGCGCTCGGTCTGGTGAGCAACCTGATCGCGCCGCCGCCGAGCGCCATCGCCGCGAGTTTCCCCGCATTGATCGCGGAGGAGGGACTGTTCCCGCGTTTCGCGCAGACCTTCGCCGAGGCGTTCATCGCGGCGGGTCTCGCGGTCGTGGTGGGAACGCCGTTCGGCTGGTGGCTGCATGCCAAACGCTGGGCCGGTCGTGCCTATGAAAGCTGGGTCGCGACCTTCGCCGCGGCGCCGCTCGTCCTGCTCTATCCGTTGTTCCTGGTCATCCTCGGGCGCAACGCGGGCACCATCATCGCGATGAGTTTCCTGACCGCGATGCCGGCGGTCGTGCTCAAGACCAAGGAGGGGCTCGACGGCATCCGTCCGGTGCTGGTCAATGTCGGGCGCAGCTTCGGTCTCGGCGAGAGTCAGTTGTTCTGGAAGATATTGCTGCCGGCTTCGGTGCCGACGATCTGCAATGGGGTGCGCCTTGGCCTCATCTATGCGCTGATCAGCGTGGTCGGCATCGAGTTTCTGATCAATTTCGGCGGCCTGGGCGAATTGATCGACGATCTCGCCCAGCGCTGGGAAACCGCGATGATGTACGGCGCGATCAGTTTCGTCGTGCTGACCAGCATGTGCTTCTTCTATCTCACCGAAAAGCTCGAGCGATGGATCAGGCCCGGTTGAGCGCGCGACATTTCCTCGGGTCGGTGACGGCGCTGCGCGTCGCGACTTTGATCGTGCTGTTTCTCGCGTGGGAAGCGGTGGCCGCGTCAGGCTGGCTGTTCGAGGGCGTGGTCCCATCGTCGTTCAAGATCGGCGCCGCGTTGTGGGACCTCCTGACCAGCGGCGCGTTTTACAGCAACATCGAACTCACGCTGGGCGAAGCCGCGATCTCGGTCGTGCTCGGCGCCGGCGCCGGAATCGCGGTCGGTCTGGCCCTGGGCCGAAGCCGTTTCGCCGGCACGGCGTTCGAGCCTTATCTCCATTATCTCGCGCCGACGCCGAAGATCGTGTTCCTGCCGATCCTGCTCGTGCTGTTCGGCATCGGACCGGGCTCGAAGATCGCGATGGGAACCTTGTCGTGTTTCTTTCCGATGGCGCTCTCGGTGGCGAGCGGCGTGCGTCAGGTCGATCCGGTGCTGCTGCGCGTCGGCCACAGCTTCAATCTCGGCCGGGTTGCGATGATCCGGAAAATCTACCTGCCGGCGCTGGTGCCGCCGATCGCGACCGGGCTGAAGCTTGGTCTCGGCGTTGCCATCATCGGCTGCCTGCTCGCCGAGATAAAGATGTCGAACCGCGGCCTCGGCTTTCTCATCATGCAGTATTATTCGCAGTTCCGGATTCCTTATATGTATGCCGCCCTGATCGTGGCCTTTGCCGTGGCCGCGCTCGGCAATGCGCTGATCGCCCGCTTCGTGCGCCTGCCGGGCCGGTAAAACCCCGATATTTTTGCCGTCGCCCGCACCGGGGCTTCGGTCTAAGATCGCCCCAACCAAATAAAGGAGGACTCCTGTGGCAACCGAATATCGTCTTTTGAGCTATCGCGATCAGACCGGCATCGCGCGCGCCGGCATTCTGGTGGAAGACCGTGTGCTGCCGGTGGTGCCGCTGCTCGAAGGGGCACCGGGCCTCGATTCCTCCTCCGTCCTCGGCCTCCTGCAATCCTGGGGCGAGGTGCATCCGCGCCTGATGGCTGCCGCGGCGCGCGCCAAGCCGACCGATGGCCGGCCGTTGAGCGAAGTCGCCCTGCTGGCGCCGATCCTCTATCCCGGCGGCATCTTCTGCGCCGGCGCCAATTATTGGGACCACATGCGCGAGATGAACGAGCGCCAGAAGCGCCTGACCGGCAAGGAGCCGGCCGAGCCGAAAAAGGCCAAGGATCCGTGGTTCTTCGTCAAGACCGGCGCGCACTCGGTCATCGGTCCGGGCGCCCCGGCGCGCATGCCGGCGCGCTCGAATAAGCTCGATTGGGAAGCCGAGATCGGCGTCGTCATCGGCAAGTCCGCGCGCAACATCTCGGTCGAGCGCGCCTTCGACGTGATCGCGGGCTTTACCTGCGTCAACGATCTGTCGGCGCGCGATCTCAGCTTCCAGGCCGATCGCGCGGGCACCGGGATGCACATGGACTGGCTCGGCCAGAAATGCTTCGACGACGCGGTGCCGATGGGGCCGTGGATCACGCCGGCGGCTTTCGTGCCCGATCCCAACGACATGTACCTGAAGCTTTGGGTCAACGATGTCCCCAAGCAGGACAGCAACTCCAAAAACATGATCCACGGCATCGCCGAGCAGATCGCAGCTTTGAGCAACCAGCTGACCCTGCGGCCGGGCGACGTGATCGCCACCGGCACGCCGGCGGGTGTCGGCGCCGGACGCGGCGAAAGCGGCGAGTTCCTGAAGGCGGGCGACGAAGTGAAGGTCGAGGTGCAATACGTTGGCACGCTCGTGAACCGGATGGTCGCGACTTCCTAGGCGCCGAGACGCGGAACGGGCCGCTTGCGCTACGCCGCACGCGGCCCGATGCGTCTAGGGTCGTGAGTCATGCCTGAAACGCCAAAGCTGACCTACAATCCCGGCGTGTTCGACTTCGCCAGTCCGGCGGACGCGATGAAGATCATTCTCACGCCGGAAGGCGCGTTGACCACCGAGCAGCGGTGGGCGCGCGAGACGCCTTATCTGGCCACGCTGATGGCCGACGCCGTGGCGATCGATTCCAATTCCTTGATTCTCGATTATGGGTGCGGCGTCGGACGCATGGCACGTGCGCTGATCGAGCGGCACGGCTGCCGCATCATCGGTGCCGATATCAGCGCCAGCATGCGCGCGCTGGCTGCGGCTTATGTCGGTTCCGAGCGTTTCCTGGCCTGCTCGCCCGACATGCTCGATGATCTGGTATGGCGCGGTATCGTCTTCGATGCGGCGTTATCGGTATGGGTGCTTCAGCATTGCATCGAGCCCGAGACCGATGTCGCGCGGATCAAACGCGCGCTCAAGCCGGGCGGCCAGCTTTTCGTGGTCAACAACATCACGCGGGCGGTGCCGACCGTCGAACGGCCGTGGGTCAATGACGGGATCGATATGAGAGCGTTGCTGGGGCGCGAATTTCAGGCCGGCCCGGTTCGTGCGCTCGACGCCGCTCAGGTCGATGCGTTCGTTGCCGAGCATTCCTTCTGCGCGAGCTTCAGCCGCTAAGTCATGCCTTATTGCGTGACTCGTGGGCCTGGGTCATGCTCGGGTTCATGAACAATGACTGGAAGATCGCGGGGCCCGACGGGCTGGTGACGAGCGAAGGCGCGGCAGGTTACCGCGTCTTCGTTCGCGATCTCGTCGTTCCGTGCAGCATCGGCATCTATCCGCACGAGAAGGGATTGCGGCGCCGGGTGCGCGTCAACGCCGAGCTCGTGGTCAACGAGGAAATCTCGGGCAACGACGATTTCGCCGAAGCGGTGAATTACGAAACCATCGTCGCGGGCGTCAAAGCCATCGCCGAGGGCGGGCACATCAATCTGGTCGAAACCTTCGCTGATCGAGTGGCAACACTTTGCCTGGCCGATCGGCGCGTCGGCGCCGTGCGCGTCGTGGTCGAAAAGCTCGACGTCTATCCCGAAACCGAAAGCGTCGGCGTCATCGTGGAGCGGCGTAAAGCCTGACGCTCAAGCGCCGGCGGCGATCGCCTGCCAGACCGCGACGGCCTGGCGGGTTTCGGCGACATCGTGAACCCGCAAGATCTGCACGCCTTGCCGCAATCCCTGGAGCGCGCCCGCGATCGAGCCGGGCATCCGTTCCTCGACCGGCGCACCGCCGGCAACCCGGCCGATCGTCGATTTGCGCGACAGTCCCAGGGCCACGCCACAGCCGAGCCCCTGATATAAGGAGAGCCGCGCCAGGATTTCGAGATTATGCGCGACGGTCTTGCCGAAGCCGATCCCGGGATCGACGACGATGCGGTGAAGCGGAATGCCGGCTTCCTCGCACAGCGCCACCCGATGCGCGAGATAGTCGGCGATATCGAGCGAGGGCAGATCATATTGCGGATCGTTCTGCATCGTTCCGGGCTCGCCGCGCATATGCATGAGAATCACCGGCGCGCCGGTACGGGCGACGGTTTCCATACAAGCTTCGCCTTCGAGCCCGGCGACGTCGTTAATGGCGTGCGCGCCCCAGCTCAACGCGGCCTTCATCACCACGGCGCGCCGCGTGTCGACCGAGATGGTGGCGCCGGCGGATGCCAGCGCGCGGATGACGGGTTCGAGCCGCCGCATTTCTTCCTCGGGCGTGACGGGATCGGCGCCGGGCCGGGTCGATTCCGCACCGATGTCGACGATGTCGGCACCGGCTTCCATCAGCGCTCGGCCCCGCGCGATGGCCTGGTCGGACTCGGTTCCGGTGCCGGCAAAGAGTGAATCCGGGGTGACGTTGAGGATACCCATGACGAGCGCCCGGTCGAGGCTCAGCCCGGCCCAGGGCTGACGCTTCGCCGCGAGGCGCGAGAGCTGTATCTCGATCCGCTCGCGCAGGGCGGGTCCTTGCTGTTCCGCCCACCAGCGCAACCGATGCAGCGGGGCCTGCGCCGCAACCGGCCCGTCCGCCGTGCGCGTCAGCACTTCGACCAGCGTGAAGGCGATATCGCCGCCGGCCAAGGACAACGCTTGGCCATGGGCGATGGCGGTTGCCGCGGTGCTGCCGGTCAGCAAGCCGTCGGGTCGCAGGCGCCAACCGGTGCACGCGCCGACGTCGAGTTGTTCGAGTTCGATCGGATGAGGGGCGGGCGGGGAGGCGGACACGGTATTCATGGCGCCATCATAATGTGTCGGTGCGCCCCGGCGAGCCTCGGTTGCAACATCGTTCGAGGCTAACCACATGAATTCAACAACGCCGCATGGCGTTTCCTCCCTGAACTTGGCTGCGTTTGACGCGGCCATTTTTTTTGACTTCGACGATGTTTTGACTTCGCTTCAATTCTATTCAATAATTCTTGGCCGCTTAACAAGTATTAACAAGTATGGTTAACAACAAATTAGTAGACTTCGAAAATTTTCCGTAATAAGTTTCCGCTAGCTAGGATTAGAACAGATAATTACTTGTAAATATTCTTTACAGCGGGCTCGTTGATTAACGAACCCGTTAACGCAGACAGGCTGACCCCGGCTTTTGGCGGGGGCGGTCTTGGTGGAGGTACTGATGGTTCGGTCTCGGTGGTTGTTCGGTTTCGCGTTGGTGGCGACGAGCGTGGTGGCTCTTTCGGGCGCCCATGCGCAAAGCCTGTCCGACAGCGTGAAGATCGCGATTACGACCAACCCGCAGGTTGAAGGGCTGGTGCATAACCGTGAAGGCATCGAAGCCGAAATGCGCCGGGCGCGCGGCCTTTATCTTCCCACCCTCGATGTGCGCAGCTCGATCGGTCCCGAATACACCGACAACATTCTGACCGCAGGCACCAACGGCCAGCATATGCGCACCGAACTGGGCGCGATCCTGGCCCAGAAGATTTATGACGGCGGCGCGGCCAGCGGCGAGGTCGATCATCAGATCGGCCGTTCCAAGTCCGCCGCGTGGCGCATTCGCGAGAACGCCGAAAATGTCGGTCTCGATGCGGTGATGGCCCATCTCGACGTGGTGCGGTTGCGCCGCGTCTATCAATTCTCCGACGACAATGTGAAGTCGCATCAGGATCTGCTCGCCCGCGTGCAGCAACGCTCGAAGGGCGGCGCCGGCCGCGAGGCCGATGTCGTGCAGGCGCAGAGCCGGCTCGAACAGGCGCAGGCCGATCGCGACGAGACGCGTGGCTTGTTGCAGGACGCGGAAGCGCGCTACCTCTCGGTTGTCGGCCGTCCGCCGGCGACGCTGGAAGAAGCCCAGGTTCCTGCCGGCGCGCTGACGACCGATATCACGGCGGCGTTGGCTCAGCTCCAGTCGCATAATCCCCAGGTCAAGGCGCGCGAAGGCGACATCGAGGCCGCCCAGGGCCTGGTCGAAACCGCCGATGCGCGGTTCGGCCCCACCACCTCGCTCGAGATCAGCGGCGACAAGAACCGCAACGTCGGCGGTTTCCCCGGCCACGACAACGAGGTGCGTGCGCTCCTCGTGCTGCGCTGGAATCTCTACAACGGCGGTGCCGATACCGCGAACCGCGAGGCAACCTATGCCCAGGTCGCGCAGGCCAAGACCGATCGCCTGCAATCGTTGCGCCTCGCCGAGCAGTCCTTGCGCCAGTCTCAAGCGGCTTACGGCGCCGCGATGGCACGTGTGCCGAACCTGCAGAGTTCGCTCGAACACAACAACCAGGTCCGTGCCGCCTACGACCAGCAATATCAGGTCGGCCAGCGCACGCTCCTCGATCTCCTCGATGCGCAGAACGAAGTGTTCCAGGCGCAGGCGCGGCTCGCAACGGCTCAGGGACAGGCGACTTACAACGCCTATCGCATTCTGGCCGTCGAAGGGATGCTGCTCAGCACGCTCAACGTGCCGCCGCCTGCGGCGGCCGACCCGACGCGGCCGACGGCAATCGCGCCCCGTCCGACGACGGGCTGATTAGAAAAGGTCGTGCGGTTATCCGCACTGTGGTGAATGCATGACTACCGATCGTCACGCGCCTGATGCGACGGACGAGGCGGAAGCCTCGACACCGGACTCTGCCGACGATCCCGTGCTTGGTGCGCTTTCCATTCTTGCCGGATTGCTCGCCAAGCCGATCTCGCCGCGCGCCTTGGCGGCGGGGCTGCCTTCCGACGGCGGCGCGGTTTCGCCGCGTCTCATCGTTCGTGCCGCACAACGCGCCGGAATCCAGGCGCGCTGGCTGAAGCGGCCGCTCGAAACCATCTCGCCGCTCAACCTGCCGTGCCTTGCGCTGCTGCAACAGAACGGCGCGTGCGTCATCACCGCGATCAAGGGCGACGAGGTTGAGCTGGTGCTGCCGCAGCCCGGCACGCCCCCCATCCGCCTGCCGATCGCGGAATTCCGTTCCTATTACGAAGGCCATGTGCTGCTCGCCAAGGCCGAATACCGTTTCGATCAGCGGACCGACGATGTCATCGAGGCGCCGGTCCGGCGCCGCTCGTGGCTCTGGGGCACGCTCGCCGGATTCTGGTCGGTCTACATGCACGCGATCATCGCGTCGCTGGTGGTCAATCTGGTGGCGCTGGCCAGTCCGCTTTTCGTGATGAACGTCTATGACCGCGTGGTTCCCAACAACGCGGTCGAAACCTTGTGGGTTCTGGCAAGCGGCGTGTTCATTGCCTTCCTGTTCGATTTCATCCTGCGCACGGCACGCAGTTATTTCGTCGACAACGCGGGCAAGAACGCCGACGTGTTGCTCGCCGGCAAGATTTTCGAGCACGTCCTCGGCATGCGCTTCGACGCGCGGCCGCAATCGACCGGTGCGCTCGCGGCCAATCTGCGCGAATACGAAAGCCTGCGCGAGTTCTTCACCTCGACGACGCTGCTGGCGATGGCCGATCTGCCGTTCGCCTTCATGTTCATTCTCATCATCGCCCTGATCGCGGGTCCGGTCGCGCTGGTGCCGCTGCTCGCGGTGCCGCTGCTCGTGGCGGTCGGTTTCGCGTTGCAATTCGCCTTGCGCGAGGTGATGGGCCAGACCATGCGCGAGAATTTCCAGAAACACGCGATCCTCGTCGAATCGCTGGAAGGCCTCGATACGATCAAGATCACCGGTTCCGAAGGCCGCGCCCAGCGCCTCTGGGAACGCTTCATCGGCCTGACCGCGCGGACCGCCAATCGCGCGCGCTTCGTCTCGACGCTTGGCGTCAACATCGCCGCGTTCACCCAGAACACGGTCAGCGTCCTCGTCATCGTCATCGGCGTCTATGAGATCGCCGCCGGCAACATGACGACCGGCGCCCTGGTCGCGGCTTCGCTTCTCTCGGCACGCGCGATGGCGCCGCTGTCGCAACTCGCGACCTTGCTCGTGCGCCTCCATTCCGCGATCGTCTCGCTGCGCTCGCTCGACAAGGTGATGAAGACGCCGCTCGAACGCCCGGCCGGCAAGACCTTCCTTCACCGCCCTCAGATGCAGGGCGATGTCGAATTCCGCGATGTGGTTTTCTCCTATCCCGGCCAGAGCCAGGCCGCGTTGCAAGCCGTGAGCTTCCATGTTCGCGCCGGCGAACGGGTCGGCATCGTCGGCCGCATCGGCTCGGGCAAAAGCACGCTCGCGCGCCTGATCACCGGGCTGTACCGGCCGGGGCAGGGCGCGATTCTGCTCGACGGCACCGATCTGCGCCAGATCGATCCCGCCGATCTCCGCCGCAATATCGGCTACGTGCCGCAGGACACGTTCCTGTTCTTCGGCTCGGTGCGCGACAACATCGCGCTGGCCTCGCCCAATGCTTCGCCCAACGCGATCCTGCGCGCGGCGACGATCGCCGGCGTCGACGATTTCATGCGACGCCATCCCGAAGGCTACGACATGCAGGTCGGCGAGAACGGCCGCAACCTGTCGGGCGGACAACGCGAATCCGTGTCGATCGCGCGCTCGCTGATCCTCGATCCCTCGCTCCTGATCATGGACGAGCCGACCGGGTCGATGGACACCGCCGCGGAAAATTCGCTGAAGAAGCGGCTGAATGAAATTCTTCCCGGCAAGACGCTCCTGCTGGTTACGCATCGTCCCTCGATGCTCGAACTGGTCGACCGCCTGATCGTCATCGACAGCGGGCGGATCGTCGCCGACGGACCGCGCGACGACGTGCTGCGCGCGCTGAACGGCGGCAACATTCGCGTCGTGGCGAGGAACGGACGATGAGCCATAAACTGGACGCCGATTTCCTGCCCGATTACCAACACGCGTTGCGCGGCCGCACCAGCCGGTTCGCGCATCTGCTGACGCTCGGCGTCTGCATCTTCATCGTGCTGTTTCTGGCCTGGGCCCGGTTCGCCACGCTCGAGGAGGTCACGCATGCGGAAGCCCGTGTCGTGCCCTCGAGCAAGATTCAGGTGGTCCAAAACCTCGAAGGCGGCATCATGTCCGAGCTTCTCGTGCGCGATGGCCAGATCGTGCAGAAGGGCGACGTTCTCCTGCGCATCGCCAACACCGGCGCGCAATCGCAATACAGCGACAGCCGCACGCAATATCTCACGCTGCAGGCGATGAATGCCCGGTTGACCGCCGAAAGCACCGATCGCACGCCGGTCTTTCCGCCCGAGGTGCTGAAGGAAGTGCCGTCGGTCGCGCAAAGCGAACAGGCGCTCTATCAGACCCAGATCAACGAGGTGAACTCGAACCTCGCCGTGCTCAACGATCAACTGTCGCAAAAGCAGCAGGAGATCGCGGGGCTGCAATCGAAACAGCAATCGATCTCGCAGCAGCTCGGACTGGCGCGCGAGGAACAGAACATGACGGCGCCGCTGGTGTCGTCGGGCGCCGCGTCGAAACTCGAACTGGTGAAGCTGCAACGCGCGGTGACCGAGCTTCAAGGCCAACTCGACGACATCAAACTGTCGATCCCGCGCGCCGAGGCCGCGCGCGACGAGGCAAAAAAACGCATTCAGGAAAAGACCGCTGTCTTCCATTCGGCGGCCCAGGCCGAGCTCAACAAGCACGCGGCCGAGATCGCCGCCCTGTCGCAGCAGATCTTCACCCAGAAGGACCGCGTGACCCGTACCGAAGTGCGCTCGCCGGTGCGTGGCACGGTGAAGGATGTCAAAGTCACGACCATCGGCGAAGTGATCAAGCCGGGTCAGGATCTCGTCGAGATCGTCCCGCTCGAAGACACGCTTCTCGTCGAAGCCAAGGTGCGGCCGGCCGATGTGGCGTTCTTGCGTCCCGGCCAGTCGGCGACGATCAAGATCACCGCGTATGACTTCTCGATCTATGGCGGGCTCCGCGCGAATCTCGAACAGATCAGCGCGGATACGATCAAAGACGACGGGCCGCGCGGCGACACGTTCTTTCGCGTCATGTTGCGCACCGACAAGAATTCACTCGGCACCGATGCCAAGCCATTGCCGATCATTCCCGGCATGACCGCCTCGGCCGAAATCCTGACCGGCCACAAGAGCGTCCTCGATTATCTCCTCAAGCCCTTGCTCAAGGCCAAGGAACGCGCGCTGACCGAACGGTGAGCAGGGCGCTTCCCGGGGTATTTCCTTAAGCCTTCGTTAGC
This sequence comes from uncultured Rhodospirillales bacterium, assembly GCA_903828515.1. GTDB lineage: Bacteria > Pseudomonadota > Alphaproteobacteria > ATCC43930 > CGMCC-115725 > CAIKMD01. Next base: position 1,478,859 of record CAIKMD010000007.1, read on the forward strand.
CCAACCCCGGCATCATTCGGGCATGGATGATTGGGGTTCCCTTCCCGCGAGTTGGAGCGGCCAGGCCGTTTTGGCCGCGTTCGTGTTCGCCCTGGTGATGGCGGCGGTCAGCGATTTCGTCTCCTTGCGCATTCCCAACTGGCTGACGGGCACGCTGGCCTTGGCGTTTCCGGCGGCGGCCCTCGCGCTCGGCCACGGCGTCGACTGGTTGTCCCATCTCGAAGCGGGGCTCGCCGTGTTTACCGCCGGTGCCATGCTGTTCGCTTGCCGCATGCTGGGCGGCGGCGACGTGAAGCTGCTGGCGGCGACCGCGTTCTGGACCGGCCTCAACCTGGTTCCCGATCTTCTCGTGACGGTGGCCTTCGCGGGCGGTGTCTTCGCGGCCTTTGTGCTCGGCATTCGTCATCCGGTGGTCCATGCCACCTTGTTGCAGGTTCTGCGCCGCCTGCCGGCCTTCGCGCAGAAGAAAATGCCGATTCCCTACGGCGTTCCGATCGCCATCGCCGGCATCCTCCTGGCCCCGCGTCTGCCGTTTCTCGGCTGAGGCCTCGCCGGTTTAGGCGAGTTTAAGGTTTCAAGCCCATCAATGGGATGAAAGGTCGCACCGGCGCGTGCGCGATCTTTGCGATGTGTTAACCAGGCCGAGATTCCCGAAAGCCGATGAGTCCGAACGAAGGCACCGTCGCCCACGATTCCGACGACGAAAACGCGGGCACGCCGCGCGCGGATGACTCCGCGCCGTCGGTGGCGCCGTGGGAACAACGCATCCTGCAACTCGACGGCAAGCGGTATTCGCTGCGTCTCGAGCATGAATTCTGGGCGGTGCTGGAACAGATCGCCGAGCGCCGGCACCTGCGGCTCAATCGCCTGATCGCCGATATCGCGAACAAGTGTCCGCCCGAGTCCAATCTTTCCTCGACGCTCCGCGTCTTCTGCCTCACCGAGATTCAGCGCGCCGGAACGACGCGCGGTGCCGGTTTGGATCGCGGCAATGTTCTCGCGCTGGCCGACAGCGCGCCCACGCCGTGCCTCGTCATCGACGCCGACCAGACCATCATCGGCATCAACGAAGCCATGCTGTGCTGGAGCAATCTGGCGCGCGACGCGCTGATGGACGGCAAGGTGACGGATCATTTTCGCTTCCAGACCGACGGCGATGCCGAAACGCTGTGGGCGCGCCTCGCGGAAGAGGGCGCCCCGTCGGAGCGCGCGATCATGGTCAACATCACGCCGGGGCGTGTCCTCGCGGCCGACGCGCTGCTGGTTCCGATCCCAGGCGGGCGGGGACGCCGGATGTGCCTGGCCTGGGTGAAGGTCTAGCGATGGCATGGCGCCGGTTCGTCTTCGTCGTTGTTTTCGCGACGGCGCTGCCGGCGATCGCGCAGGCCGCGATCTGCTCCGATAACGGACCCGCGCCGCGCTTCGACGTCGCGGTCAAGGACCCGCCGGTGACCTATGATTACAACGCCGATACCGCGATCCTCGCGAAGATCGCCGGTGAAAACGCGGTGCCCGGCCTCGGCAAGGGCCAGACGCCGTTCGGCCTGACCGTCGGCCGCTACGATCTCGAAATCATCGTCGATACCGACACGGTCCGCACCGGCACCGTCACTTGCGCGCGTCTTCGCGCGGCGCATGTCGTGATCGGCCTGAAGCAACTCGATGTGCTGGTCGATCGCCGCTTCACGGCGGGGAGCTGTCAGCGCAACAGCGTGGTGGCGCATGAACGCCAGCACGTCGACGTCTTCCGCGAGGCGATCCGTTATTACGAGCCGCAGATCGAGCAGGCCCTGATCGCCAGCCGGTTGCCGAAGACGATCGCGGTCGCCGACCGCAATGAAGCGCGGGCGGCTTACCTGACGCCGCTGTCCGACACGCTCAAGCCGATCTTCGACGCGATCAACGGCCGGGCCCGCGACGGTAATACGCGCCTCGATGCCCCGGCGAGCTACGCCGAAGTGTTCACCCACTGCGCGACCTGGTGAGCATCACATTTCGCGCAAATTTGAGGCTTAACCGCGCCTTCATCGGCGGCCTCTAGCCTCCTTCCCACGATCCATCGGCATTCCGGCAGCGGAACGCTTTCACGAAACGGCAAAGCCGGGGCGACCCGGCGACGCAAAGCCTCCGGTCCATGGGCGTTTCGCCCGGGGATAGCGGGGCTACCGAACGAGGTCGGGGGATGCTGTTGCTCCGCCGCCGCAAGGCGGTCCGCTATCGTGCCGTGGCGCTGCTGATGGCCGCGTTTGCCGGCATCGTATGTCCCGCGCTGGCGCAGGATCGCCGCGTCGCCGTGACGGCGACCATTCCCGAGGTGTCGATCTTCGGCAATCGCGAAATCCATCTCGCCGACATCGCGCCGTTTTACAAATGGACCGATATGCTGTCGCGCTGGGCCGCCCAGGTTCGCGACGCGCAGGCTTGCGGCGTCGCGACCACCGATCTGACGCAATGCCTCCCGTCGGAATGGATCGCGGTCACCGGGCACCTGCGCGGTCTCGCGCCGCGCGCGATGCTCGATGAGGTCAACCACGCGATCAATGCGCATCCCTATGTCGCCTCGCATGACAATTGGGGGAACGGCGATCATTGGGAAACACCGTTTGAGTTCCTGAGCCGCAACGGCCAGTGCGAGGATTACGCGATTACCAAGTTCATGCTGTTGCGTGCGATGGGCTTTGCCAACGATCAGCTTCGCATCGTCGTGTTGCGCGACGTCGCGCGCCAGCTCGATCACGCCGTCCTCGTCGTCGATCTTGACGGTCAGTCGTGGCTGCTCGACAGCGTGAACGACGCCGTCGCGCCGATCGCTGTTGCATCGCAATATCGCGCCTATTATTCGATCAACGAGACGGGATGGTGGCTGCCGCTGCCGAATCCGATCGAATTTGGCCCGGTTCACCTCGCGAGTCTCCACGCGGGCTGATTATCCAGTCCCTACAATATGTTGTGGGGAAAATTCGAATCATCTTGCCAGACCAAAGACGAGCCGTTAGGGTCGTTATGGTGAATGGCTGCGACTAATAAATAGTCGCTCGAGTCCAGCCGGCGAGGAATTCGGCGGACAGGTTAAACGGAGAACAACTCCATTCACCGGCGCCCCTTAGGGGCCGCGATCGGTCGCTACGCCGGCCTCGAGAAGAGGTCGTGCGATGGCATTGTCAGGGACGGTTAGCGGGGGCGAGTGGCAAAAGTTTCACGTATCATCGGGGAGCAGATTTTTCCCGAACGGCAGCTTCTGCTGCAAAGTTCGGGAGGGGTGCGCCATCTGTCGCTGCCCGGCTGGCTCCAAGCGATGGTGCTTGCCGCGTGCCTGATCTCGGTCGGTGGGATCGCCTACCTCGCCGTCGGCTTCGCCCGCCTTCATGAAGTGATCGACAGCCGAGTCGTCGAAAATCCGGCGCTCAATCTCAATAATCTGCAGGCGAGCAATCCGGCGCCGAGTCCCGCGCCGGTTGTGCCAGCACCAACACCAGCCCCCGCACCGGTGGTCGACAATACGGCGATCGACTCGCTGCGCAAGGAACTCGCGCAGATGCGCGATCAGCTTGCCGCGGTCGGCAAAAACTACAGCGATGCCAGCGCGCGCGCGGATCAAACGAGCGCCCAGCTTGCGGCGTTGACCGCGACCAACGTCAAACTGCGCAAGGATTTCGACGACACCACGGCGCGCATCAAGACGGTGCAGGACGCGCGCGACGACGCCGATCGCCGCGCGAAAACCGCCGAGCAGGCGCTGCAGGCGATCAGCACGAAGACCAGCAATCTCGCCCAGCTCACCAAGAGCCTCGACGACAATAAAGCCGAACTCCAGCAATCCGAAGCGCAACGCACGACGTTGCAAAATCGCGTGCAGCAGCTCCAGATGGAATTGCAGGCGCAGCAATCCAACAATAGCCGCGCCGTCGCGCCCGCCCAGACGCAGGCGGTGGCGGCCCCGCCGCCGGAACCAAAGCCGGCGGCAGCAGCGCCGACCAACGCGTCGCGTGCGCCGGCTGCCGCGCCCGCTGCCGCGCCGGCCGTTGTCTCGTCACCCGATACGCGTTCCGACGCCAGCGTGCCGCGCGCGCCGAGCGCGGTCTCCGAACTGGAACGTCTGTTGGCCTCGACCGGCCTCGATATCAATCGCATGCTCGGCAAGCTGAGCCCGGCCCCGGCCGGCCAGGGCGGTCCCTATATCGCGCTCAATGCCCCGCAGGCTGCGGGTCTCGACAGCCGGCGGATCGACGACCTGAAACAGCTCGCCAAGGTTCTGCCGCTGGCCTCACCGCTCAACTCCTATCAGCTCGAGAGCACGTTCGGCGGTCGCGTCGATCCGATCAACCACCGTTCGTCGTTCCATCCCGGGCTCGACATGTCGGCGCCTTATATGACCCAGGTGTTCAGCACCGGCGCCGGCGTCGTGAGCTTCACGGGAACCGAAAAAGATTACGGCCGCGTCGTCGAGATCGACCACGGTCATGGTATCGTCACGCGCTTCGCGCATCTTCATCGCATTCTGGTCGCTCGCGGCCAAAAGGTCGGTGTCCATTTTCCCATCGGCGAATTGGGCAGCACCGGCCGTAGTACAGGCCCGCACGTTCACTACGAAGTACATGTCGATGGCTCGCCGGTGGACCCTGCCAAATTCATGGAAGCGGGAAAAAATGTGGTTCAAATCAGCACAAAGTAGCGATGGCGCCGGCGTTTCGTCGCGCCGTACCGCGCCTTCGATACTGAGCGACGGCTTGCGCCTCGACGGCGACATCGTGTGCGCCGGCGAAGTCCATATCAGTGGCTCGCTCACCGGCAATGTCAGCGCCGGCAAGATCACGATCGGCGAGGGCGGCACCATCGAAGGCACCATCGAGGCGCAAAGCGCCGTCATCAACGGCACGCTGTCGGGCCGCCTGATCGCGGTCGACGTCGTGCTCGGCAAGGGCGCGCACGTGACCGCCGACATCGTCTATTGCTCGATGCGGATCGAGCCCGGCGCGATGTTCGAAGGCTATAGCCGTCGCGTCGATCGCGAGGAATTGCCGAACGTCGAGGAAACCAAAAAGCTCCTCCCGTCGCTGCGTTCGCTGCGCGGCAATTCCGATCGTCACGATTTCACGACGACCGCCGAGGCCAGCTAGGTCCGGATAATCCCGGCGAAGAGGGCGGCATCGACATTGCCGCCCGAGGCGACGACAACCACCGTCTTGCCGCCGAGGTCGATTTTTCCGCTGATCGCCGCCGCGAGCGCGGCGGCCCCGCCGGGTTCGACCACCAGTTTGTAATTCTCGAACGCGACGCGCATCGCCGCGCGCACTTCGTCGTCGCTGACCGCGAAGCCGCCGGCGAGATAGCGTTGCGCGAGCGGAAAGGTGATCGCGCCGGGTGTCGGCGCGAGCAGCGCATCGCAGATCGAGCGGGCGGCCGGATCGTTGTCGAGGCGATGTCCCGCGACGAGCGAGCGCCGCATGTCGTCGAGGCCTTCGGGCTCGGCGCTGTAGATTTGGGTGCGCGGACTCGCGGCGGACAGGGCGATGGCGCAGCCCGATACCAGGCCGCCGCCGCTGCAACTCACGATGACCGCATCGAGGTCGAGGCCGCGCGCGGCGGCTTCGTCGGCGATTTCGAGACCGACCGTGCCCTGGCCGGCGATGACATCGACATGGTCGTAAGGCGGCAGCAACAGGGCGCCACGTTCTTGCGCGATGCGCGCGCCGATCGCCTCGCGATTCTCCGCATAGCGGTCGTAGAGCACGATCTCGGCGCCGTAGGCGCGCGTGTTGGCGATCTTCATCGCGGGCGCGTCGGCCGGCATCACGATCACCGACGGCATGCCGAGCAGGGTTGCCGCCGCCGCCACGCCTTGCGCGTGATTGCCGGACGAGTAGGCGACAACTCCGGCGGCGCGACGATCGGGCGGAACCTGCGCCAGCGCGTTATAGGCGCCGCGGAACTTGAACGAGCCGGTGCGTTGCAGGCATTCGGCTTTGATCAGCAGTCGACCACCGAGCCGCGCATCGATCAGGGATGAGGACAAGAGCGGGGTTGCGATCGTCTTGCCCGCGAGCCGCGTGGCGGCGGCGCGGATGGCATTCGCATCGGGCAAGGGTGCGCCCGTCATGGTTCAGCGCTTCAGGTCGCCCGCGAGCGAAAACGTCGCCATGTGCGTGCCGAGGCGCATGCGATAGATCTGCAAATTCTCCATCACGCGCTGAACGTAATTGCGGGTTTCGGTGAAGGGAATGCGTTCGATCCAATCGATCACGTCGGCTTCGGGCGCGCGCGGATCGCCGTGGCTCTGCATCCATTGATGGACGCGCGCGGGCCCCGCGTTGTAGGCGGCGACCGCGAGAACGTAAGAGCCGGAGAAATTATCGACCAGCGAATCCAGATAGGCGCGGCCGAGGGTGACGTTGTAGGCGAGATCGGTGGTCAGGCGCGATTGCGAGAAGGGCAGATTGAGAATCTTGGCGACCCGGCTTGCCGTGGCGGGCATCAACTGCATCAACCCGAGGGCACCGGCTTTGCTGACCGCGCCGCGATCGAAGGCGCTTTCCTGGCGTGTCATCGCGAGCACCATCGGCGCTTCGGTCGCGCCGCCCGCCGGCAACTCGGTCACCGGATATCCTTCGTCGAGCAGGGTGACGCCGGCATAACTCGCGCGCTTCGCGGTGGTGACGCCGATATCCGGTCGGTCGAGCGCCCGCGCCAAGCGCGCGGCCTGCGCGAAATCCACATCGCTTTGCACGGTCTCGGATAGCCGGCGCAGGAACGTCGGAAGATTGTCGGTGTCGCCGATCTGGGCGAGGTCGCGCGCGACGCGAACCAGTTCGTTGCTCTCGAACGAGGCGATCTCGGCGGCGGTCGGGGCGGGTTCCTTGTAGGACATCGCCAACTGGGTGTTGCCGATATGGGCGGCGGCGAGCTGGCCGTAATAGGTCGTGAGCTGCGGCGCGGCGATGCCGTACCAAGTGGCGGCTAGCTGCGCCTGGTTCATGCTTTCGGCCGCGCGTCCGGCCCAATAGGCGCCGCGCGCCATGCTGATCGGCAGCTTCACGTCGCCGTAGAGTTTGACGAAATGGTTGTACGCGAGGTCGGGCTGGTTGAGCTGGCGCAGCGCGATCCAGCCGGCGAGAAATTCGAGTTCGGCGAAAGTCTGCCCGCCGGCACGGCCGTTCGTCGCCGCCAGCTTGTAGGCGCGCGGGGCCTGGTTATCGTCGAGCAAACGTCGCGCGAGGATCAGACGTTCGGTGTCCCACGCGGCGGGTCGGCCGAGATTGGCCGGCGCGTGTTCGAGAATGCTCGCTGCGTCTTCATCCATGTCCTTGTGGCGACGCCAGCGCATGCGCTCGAACAACAGCCCCGGATCGTTCTGCAGTGAGGCGGGCACATGCGCGACGAGGGTTTCGACGCCGGGTTTCATCTGCGCGAGGCCGATGCGTGCCTGAGCCAGCGCGGCCGTATCGGGGCCCACATGATTCATCATGTGCTTGGCTTCTTCGTACTGGCCGTCCCAGATCAGGCGATCGAGCCGGCGCGAATTATCTTCGCCGCGCAGCACGTCGCGATAACGCTCGAGCATCAATTTCTCTTCGACGGCGGAGAAATCGTTGTCGATCCAGGTCTGCCGGATGATGCGGGCGGCGTCGTCGGCGTGGCCGATCTCGTTCCAGATCGCGGCCTCGCGCAATTTCGCCGGTGCCGATACCGGCGGATGCGCGACGAACCAGCTTTCGACCTGTGCATCGGAGGCGGAGCCGATCGAATCTTCGGCGCGCTGGCGCAGCTGTTTCTGCCCCGGCCAGTCCTTGTGCGAGTCCGCGAAGGAGGTGATGTCCGAGAAATTCGCGCCGGGCATCGACCGCATCAACTGCAGCCAGCGCAGCACGGTGCCGGGCAGGGGGTCGGTGGCGGTCGCGGCAAGCCGCTGGGCGTTGGCCCAGTCGCTCTTTTTCGCGGCGGCGAACGCTTCGACGTAAATTTTACGATCGCCGTCGGACAACGGCGCCGCGACGGCGCGGTCGGCGCAACAAAGCGCCAGCACCATGATCGCAGCGATCCGTAAGCCCCGCTCGAGCGTCATTCGTTTCCTAAATTCCCCGTTTCAATATTCTAGCCGCAAGCGGCGGTAAAACAACGAATTTCGGCCTTGTTGCCGCGCCCCATCGCATGCCCTATCGTCGCGTCTTCCGGCAGATTTCCGGGAGCGGAGGCCCGTTATGCTGAAAGGATCGATGGTTGCGCTGATCACGCCGTTCCGAAACGGAGCGGTGGACGATAAGGCGTTCCAAAGTTTCGTCGAGTGGCAGATCGGGCAGGGCACGCACGGCGTGATCCCGGTCGGCACGACCGGCGAATCCCCGACCCTGAGCCATGCCGAGCACAAACACGTCGTCGAACTCTGTATCGAGGTGGCGAAAGGCCGGATTCCGGTCATCGCGGGCACCGGCTCGAATTCCACCGAGGAAGCGATCGATTTCACGCGGCACGCGAAAGAGGCCGGTGCCGATGCGGCGCTGGTCGTGACGCCTTATTACAACAAGCCGACGCAGGAAGGCCTCTATCAGCACTACAAGGCGATCAACGACGCGGTCGACCTGCCGATCGTGATCTACAACATTCCGGGGCGCAGCGTCGTCGACATGAGCATCGCGACGATGGCGCGGCTCGCCAAACTGCCGAACATCGTTGGCGTCAAGGACGCGACGAACGATCTGGCCCGGCCGTTGCGCACGCGCGCCGAAATCGGTGACGATTTCTCGATGCTGTCGGGCGAAGACGCGACGGTCCTGGCGTTTCTGGCTCAGGGCGGCGACGGCTGCATCTCGGTGACCGCCAATGTCGCGCCGCGCGCCTGCGCCGACATGCACGAGGCTTGGCAGAAGGGCGACACCGCCGCGGCGATGAAGATCAACGCGCGACTGCTGCCGCTGCACGACGCGATGTTCTGCGAAGCGAGCCCGGCGCCGGTTAAATACGCGGCCTCGCTGATCGGCAAATCCAGCACCGAGGTACGGCTTCCCCTGGTGCCGGCCAGTCCCCAGGCGCAGGAGACGGTCCGCGCCGCCATGCGCTCGGCGGGCGTGCTCAACTAACTGCGCACTGATGGCGGCATTACGCGGAGACGAGCGTTACGTCGCGCAAAACCGGCGGGCGCGCCACGACTATCTGATCGAGGAAAACATCGAGGCCGGCATGCAATTGACCGGCACCGAGGTCAAGATGCTACGTCGGGGCATGGGCTCGATCGCCGAGGCTTACGCGGCCGAGCAGGGCGGCGAGCTTTATCTGATCAACGCGCATATTCCGGAATACGCCGCCGCCCGGGTCAATCACGAGCCGCGCCGCGCGCGCAAACTTCTGCTGCGCCGTCGCGAGATCGACAAGCTCCTTGGCGCGATCAAGCGCGACGGCATCACCGTGGTGCCGCTCTCGATCTATTTCAACGATCGCGGCCGGGCCAAGATCGATCTCGGCATCGCCAAGGGCAAACGGAAATCCGACAAGCGCGAAGCCGAGAAGGCGCGCGACTGGCAACGCTCGCGCGCGCGAATCATGCGCGAACATCGAGACTAAGAGTCCTCTCCGCGCTTGCGGTGAGGGTAAGGTGTTCGTCTATTTATCCAGCTCGTCGCGCAAATCGGCCACCACGCGCTCGAACATCGGGGTCGTGAGGCGGCCGGTGTTCGTGTTGTAGCGCGAGCAGTGATAGCTGTTATGCAGCGTGATCCCGTTGGGCAGTTTGTGGATCGCGCCGTGCTCGAACTTGACGGCGGATTTGCGCTGACCCAGCGCGTTCAGCACCGCGCCGTGCGAGACGAGGCCCAGGATCATGATCGCCTTCAAGCGCCGCATGGCCGCGATCTCGGCCTTGAGGAACTGGTTGCAGGCATTGAGCTCGACCGGCAGCGGTTTGTTCGCCGGCGGCACGCAACGCGCGGCGTTGCTGATGCGGCAATCGACGAGCGTCAACCCGTCATCGGCGCGTTCGTCATAGCGGCCGCGCGCGAAATGGAATTTGAGCAACGTCGCGTAGAGAAGATCGCCGGCCCAGTCGCCGGTGAAGGGGCGTCCGGTGCGGTTGGCGCCTTGCAGGCCCGGCGCGAGGCCGACGATCAGCAAACGTGAATCGAGCGTGCCGAAGGCGGGGACGGGCGCGTTATGCCAATCGGGATGCGCCGCGCGCTGCGTTGTCCGAAAATCGACAAGGCGCGGACAGAGTGGACAGTCGCGACCGGGATCGAGCGTCACAGTCCGAACTTTACGCGTCAGGCGTCGTTGTTGGTGTATTGCTGATCGCGTTGATGATTGTGGGCGCGCATGATCAGCGGGCCCAGTTCCTGCAACTCGACGAACACATCGGCCTGGCGGCGCAATTCGTCCGCGATCATCGGCGGCTGCGAGCGGATGGTCGAGACGACGGTCACGCGCACGCCCTTGCGCTGCACGGCTTCGACGAGGCGACGGAAATCGCCGTCGCCCGAGAACAGCACGATGTGGTCGAGATGCGGCGCCATTTCCATCACGTCGATGGCGAGTTCGATGTCCATGTTGCCCTTGAGCTTGCGGCGGCCCATTGCGTCGGTGAATTCCTTGGTCGGCTTCGTGACCATCGTGTAACCGTTGTAGTCGAGCCAATCGACGAGCGGGCGCAGCGGCGAATATTCCTGATCCTCGATCAGCGCGGTGTAATAGAACGCGCGGATCAAGCGTCCCTTGTCGCCGAAAACATGCAGCAGCCGCCGGTAATCGATATCGAAACCGAGCGCGCGCGCGGCGGCGTAGAGATTGGCGCCGTCGATGAACAAAGCGATTTTTTCTTCGGGGTAAAACGTCACGTCAAATGCCATGCGGGCAAACTCCGACAATACGCAAAGTATCGGAGCATTTGGCGCGTTCCGCCGATGCAGGTCAAGCTGCGACGGAGAATTCGCGGCGAGGTGTTTCTTTTATGGGCAAGTACCTTAATATGAATTCATCTTGAGTGGGCCGCCGCGACGCCCGTCGATTGGACGGCTTCGCGCATACGGGGAGGGAATAACGACCGATGCAGCCTTTTGTTGCAAAGATGCGAACGAGGGTGATCGTCGCCGCCATTGCCGGCGCGACGATGACGAGCGCCGCGCGCGCCGCCGATCATCTCAATGTCGGGGATCCGTCGGTTCAAGCCTTTTCGTTCGTCGCGCTCGATATCGGATTGAAGTACGGGCTGTTTCAGAAATACGGCATCGAGTTCGATCGTATCTCGGTGTCGGGCAGCGCGAAGCTTCACCAGGCGATGACGGCTAACTCCATCGATATCGGCGTCGGTTCCGGTTCCGATATGGCGTTTCTGGTCAAGGGCGCGCCTGAAATCGCGGTCGCCGCGATGGCAGGTCCGCCGCTGCTGTTCGGCTTCGATGTCCGTTATGACGCGCCCTATAAAGGTCCCGCCGATCTGAAGGGCGCGCGCTTCGGCATTTCGACCGTCGGTTCGTCCACTGAGTGGATGGTGCGCCGACTGGCGCAACAGCAGGGCTGGGCGCCGTCGGATTACACGATGATCACGGTCGGCGCCGAAACGCCGGGACAGACTGCCGCGCTGCTGACCAATCAGATCGATGTCGTGGTGAGTTCGGCCTCGCTTGGCTTCAATCTCGACGAGCAGAAAAAAGGCAAGATGCTGTTTCCCGCATCGGAGGTGGTGAAGACCTTCATGCTCCACACGATCTATGCCTCGAGCGGCATGGTGAAGGATCATCCCGATCAGATCCGCCGTTTCCTGCAAGGCTGGTTCGACACCATCGCCTATATGCGCACGCACAAGCCCGAGACCGTCGAGGCGCAACGCGCCCGCACGCATTTCTCGCAGGTGGTCGAGGATCGCGAATACGATCTGGTGATGCCGATGTTTTCGGATACCGGCAAATTCGATCCGGCCGCGCTTCAGGTGCTCGAGGATTCGTTCATCGATCTGAAGATTCTCGACACCAAGCCCGATCTCACCAAATACCTGACCGAAGATTTCCTGCCGAAAAAATAACGACAAGCCGGCTCTTAGGGGAGGATCGCTCGTGCGCCATCGGTATCGTGGTTTCGCTTTTGCCGCCGTCCTGGCGTGTGCCGCGACGCCGGCCGCTGCCGACAAATTACGGGTCGGGGTTCCGTCGACCGAGGCGTTCTCGTTCATGACCGTCGCTTACGGCGATCATCTCGGCCTGTTCAAAAAGAACGGTGTCGAGGTCGAGCAGGTGACGCTCCTCGGCAGCGCGAAATTGCATCAGGCGATGATCGCGGGCGCGATCGATGTCGCGGTCGGCGCGGGTTCGGATTTCCAGTTTCTGGTCAAAGGCGCACCGGAGGTCGCGGTGGCCGCGATGGCCGGTCCACCGTTGCTGATGGGCTTCATCGTGCCCTATGACTCGCCGGCCAAGACCGCCGACGATCTGCGCGGCAAGAAGATCGGCGTCTCGAGCATGGGCTCGCTCACCGATTGGCTGGCGCATCGCCTCGCGCAGGTGAAGGGCTGGAAGCCTGAGGAGCTGATCGAGGTGACGGTCGGCGCCGACAAGACCGCCGAGACGGCCTATATCGTCACCCATCAGATCGACGCGATGGTGACGGCGTCCGCCTCGGGCCTGCAACTCGAAGAAACGCAACGCGGACGCTTGTTGTTTCCGGCGTCGGACCTCGTCGGCGATTTCCTCACCCATGCGATCTACGCGACCAAAGAGGTTCTGCAGAAAGATCCCGATTCCGTGCGCGCGTTTCTCAAAGGCTGGTTCCAGACCATCGCCTATGAGCGGGCCCATCGCGACGAGACGATCGAATACGCGGTGACCGCAGTGAAGCGCTCGAAGGCGGTCGAAACCAAGGAATACGATCTGGTGATGCCGATGTATTCGGCGGATGGACGGTTTCAGGCGAGCGGCCTGAAAGTTCTCTCGAAGTCGCTGGTCGACTTGAAGCTGCTGGACGCCGAGCCCGACATGACGAAATATTATACGGAGGCGTATCTGCCGCCGAAGTAAGACAAAAAATAACGAAGGGGAGGGAGGGCCATGAACAATAAAATATCGTTTGGTCTGATTGCCGCGTTCGCCATGGGGGTCGTCGCGACCCCGGCCTCGGCCGACAAATTACGCGTCGGCATTCCGGCGACCGAGGCCTTCTCGTTCATGCCGGTCGAATTCGCCGAAAAGCTCGGCATCTATAAAAAGAACGGCGTCGAGGTCGAGCAGGTGGTTCTGCTCGGGAGCGCCAAGCTGCATCAGGCGATGATCGCCGACGCGATCGATATCGCCGCCGGCGCGGGCACGGATTTCGTCTTTCTGGTCAAGGGCGCGCCGGAACTCGGCATTGCGGCGACAGCGGGGCCACCGCTCGATATGGGCTTCATCGTACCCTACGATTCACCGGCCAAGGGTCCCGACGATCTGCGCGGCAAGCGGATCGGCATCTCGACGGTCGGCGCGCTGACCGACTGGCTCGCCCATCGCCTCGCGCAACTGAAGGGCTGGAAGCCGGATGAACTGATCGAGATCGCCGTCGGCTCGGACAAGGCGGCCGAAGCCTCGTTCATCACGACGCATCAGATCGACACGATGATCACGGGCTCGGCTTCGGGGCTGCAATATGAGGAGACCCAGCGCGGGCGACTGTTGTTTCCGGCGTCATTGATTGTCGGTGACTTTCTCGATCATGCGATCTTCGCGACCAACAACATCATGAAGAAGGACCCGCAGGCGGTTCGTGCCTTCCTCAAAAGCTGGTTCGAGACCATCGCTTATGAGCGGTCGCATCGCGACGAGACGATCGCCGAGGCGGTGACCCAGATGCGGCGTTCGGTCGCCATCGAGACCAAGGAATACGATCTGGTGACGCAGATGTATATCGCCGACGGTAAATTCCCGGCCAGCGGGCTCAAGATATTGTCGCAGTCTTTCGTCGACCTGAAGCTGCTCGACAGCGAGCCGGACCTGACCAAATACTATACCGAGGAATTCCTGCCCAAAATGTGACCGGAAGCGTACGAGGAAGATCATGACATCGAAGCTCAAGCTGACCCTGACCTGCGGCGATTACGAGATCACACGGCCGTTGAAGGAGGGCAGGGTCGAACCCGACGGCATCGACCTCACCATGCTGTGCGCGACCTCGTCGCGCGACCGCCACTGGCGGCTCGACCGCAACGCCGAATGCGATGCCGGCGAGTTCAACCTCTGCGGCTACTACATGGCGCGCGATCGCGGCCACCCCTACATCGCGCTGCCGATCTTCCTGCATCGGCGGTTTCGCCACGGCTTCGTGTTCGTCAACGCGCAAAAGGGCATCAAGAAGCCGTCCGACCTGAAGGGCGGCAAGTTCGGCGCCAGCGGCGGGATGCTGGCGGCGGCCTGCACCTGGATGCGTGGCACGTTGGGCGAGCATTACGGGCTGTCGCACAAGGACGTGACCTGGATCACCGACCACGATCACGACATTCCCTTCGCCGCGCAGGAAGGTTTCAACATCGAGGTCCTGAAAGAAGGCCCGAGCGTCGAGGAACGCCTGCTCTCGGGCGAGATCGACGCGATGATGTCGGCGAGCATCCCCGAGCCTCTGATGCGCGGCGACAAGCGCATCGCGCGGCTCTTTCCCGACTACAAGCAGGCCGAGATCGAATATTACAACAAGACCCAGATCCTCCCGATCATGCACACGCTGATCATCCGGCAGGACATCGTCGACAAGAATCCCTGGGTTCCCGAAAACCTTGCCTATGCGTTCAACGAATCGAAGAAGGTCGCGCTCGATCATCTGCGCAATCCGCGCATCCTGCCGATGGCGTTCTACATGAACGCGATGGAAGAGCAGCGTCGTCTGCTCGGCCCCGATCCGTGGCAATACGGTCTCACCGACATCAACCGCAACAATGTCGCGACAGCGCTTAAATACACGCACGAGCAGGGGCTGGTCTCGAAGCATCCCAAGGTCGAGGAGATGTTCCATCCCATCGACTCCTGGGCATGGAGCGGTACCCACGGCGTTTGACCGGGTGAGACGCCGATGATCCTGATCGGTCTTGGGGCCAATCTGCCGAGCAAGGTGGGGCCACCCCAAGCGACTCTCGAGGCGGCGCTCGACGCGCTCGCGGCGGCAGGGGTGACCATCCTCGCACGCTCGCGCTGGTATCGCACCGCGCCGGTTCCGGTCTCGGACCAGCCCTGGTTCGTCAATGGCGTGGCGAGCGTGGCGACGTCGCTGGCGCCCATCGAGCTTTTGGCGCTGCTGCGCAAGATTGAGCTTCAGTTCGGCCGCGAGCGCGGCGAGCCCAATGCGGCCCGGACCATCGATCTCGATATCATCGACTACGACGGGATCGTCATGAACGAGACCGGTTTGATTCTGCCGCACCCGCGCTTGCAGGATCGGGCCTTCGTCCTGCTGCCTTTGGCCGAAATCGCCCCGCAATGGCGCCACATGGGCTTGCGAAAATCGATCCGAAGCCTGATTTATCGCCTACCGGAAGGCCAAAAAGCCGAGCTGATCGACCCCTGACCGGTCAAATCCGCGTCAAAACCGCCGTTTTGCCGGTCCCACCCTGTTGCGGAGCGGCAAAACGCCCCATATATTCAGTGGCTTGAAATATTCTTACCGGAGATTTCGCTAGATGGCTCGCGTCACCGTCGAAGATTGCGTCACTCGCATTCCCAATCGCTTCGAACTGGTCCTGATCGCGGCGCAGCGCGCGCGCGACATCGCGGGCGGCGCGCCGCTCACGGTCGACCGCGATAACGACAAGGGTCCGGTCGTCGCGTTGCGCGAAATCGCGGATGAGACGATCGAGCTTCCGGCGCTGCAAGCCAACGTCATCAAAAGCATGCAGAAGCACGTCGAGATCGACGAGCCCGAGGAAGACCACGACGTCGAGATCGGCGCGCCGGTCGGCTGGGCGGGCGATATGGCGCCGATCGGCGATGTCGATGACGAAGACGTCGAAGAGGCCGCGATCGAAGGCGAGCTTCAGGAAGACATGCTGGCCGCGTCCGACGGCGAAGATGCGTTGCCCGAGGGCGACGTCGACGCCGAGGCCGAAACCAAAGAGTAACCGGATGCAGGGCGGCGAACCCCTTCCACGGATCGCCACGCTCACGCCTATCGTGGCGCCCGAAGGGCGCGCGGTCGTCATGCGTCAATTCGATCTGGTGGAACGGGTCAAATCCTACGACCCGCTCGCCGACGAAGACGCGCTCAATCGCGCTTACGTCTTCTCGATGAAGGCTCACGGCTCGCAGAAGCGCGCGTCGGGCGATCCCTATTTTTCGCATCCCGTCGAGGTCGCCGGCATTCTTTCGGGCATGAAGCTCGACAGTGCCTCGATCATCACCGGGCTGCTGCACGACACGGTCGAAGACACGCTCGCGACGCTGCCCGATATCGAGCGGCTGTTCGGCACCGATATCATGAAGCTGGTTGACGGCGTGACCAAGCTCTCGCGCCTCGAACTGCAATCGGATCAGACCAAACAGGCCGAGAATTTCCGCAAGCTCGTGCTGGCGATGTCCGAAGACATCCGCGTCCTGCTGGTGAAGCTCGCCGACCGGCTGCACAACATGCGCACGCTCCATTACATCAAGGACGCCGACAAGCGCCGGCGCACCGCGCGCGAGACGATGGAGATCTACGCGCCGCTCGCCGAGCGTATCGGCATGCACGACATGAAGGACGAGCTCGAGGATCTGGCTTTCGCCGAGCTTTATCCCGAAGCGCGCGAAAGCATCAAGACGCGGCTCGCTTTTTTGAAGGACAAGGGCGGCGACATCGTGTCGCGAATCCTGCGCGAATTGCGCAAGACCCTGGCCGAAGGCGGCGTCCAGGCCGAATTGTCGGGCCGCGAGAAATCGCCCTATTCGATCTGGCGCAAGATGCAGCGCAAGAACGTCACCTTCGAGCAGTTGTCGGACATCATGGCGCTGCGCGTCGTCGTCGACAGCGTCGAGGCGTGTTATCACGCGCTCGGCGTCGTCCACAGCCACTATCCGGTGGTGCCGGGCCGTTTCAAGGATTACCTCTCGACGCCGAAGCCCAACAATTACCGCTCGCTCCATACCGGCGTGATCGGCCCCGAACGTCAGCGCATCGAATTGCAGATCCGTACCCGCGACATGCACGAAGTCGCCGAACTCGGCGTTGCCGCGCATTGGGTCTACAAGCAATCGACCGCGCCGCGCACCGAGGGCCGCCAGTATCGCTGGATGCGCGAACTGCTCGACATTCTGGAACATGCCTCCGACCCGCAGGAATTCCTCGAGCACACCAAGCTCGAGATGTTCCAGGATCAGGTGTTCTGTTTCACGCCGAAGGGCGATCTGATCGAATTGCCGCGCGGTTCGACGCCGGTCGATTTCGCCTATGCGGTCCATTCCGAGATCGGGGATACCTGCGTCGGCGCCAAGGTGAACGGCAAGCTCGTGCCGCTGCGCACGCAACTCTCCAATGGCGATCAGGTCGAAGTCGTCACCTCGAAGGCGCAGACGCCGTCGCCGACCTGGGAACGCTTCGTCGTCACCGGCAAGGCGCGCGCCCGTATCCGGCGCTTCGTGCGCACCCAGCAACGCCAGCAATATCTCGATCTCGGCAAGGCGATCCTGCAAAAGGCGTTTCGCCAGGAAGGCCACGATCTCGTCGAAAAGGCGCTGGGCGAAGTGTTGTCCACGTTCAGCGTGCAGAACGCCGACGATCTCTACGTCGCGGTGGGCGAGGGAATTCACACCGGTCGCGAAGTGGTGCATGCGCTTCATCCGCCGAAGCCCGATGCCCGCGCCGCCAAGGTCGTGCCGCTGGCCAGCGCGCGCGGCAAACGCGCGGCCGAAAACGCGGTGCCGATCCGCGGCCTCATTCCCGGCATGGCGCTGCACTATGCCGGTTGCTGTCATCCCTTGCCGGGTGATCGCATCGTCGGCATCGTTCATACCGGCAAGGGCGTGACGGTGCATACGATCGATTGCGATACGCTGGCGACGTTCGCCGATACGCCGGAGCGCTGGCTCGACGTGGCGTGGGACGACGACGCGGCGGCCGGCGCGCATGTCGGACGGATCAGCGTGACGCTCGGCAACGAGCCGGGCGGCCTCGGAAGTCTCACGACCGTGATCGGTCGCGGCGGCGGCAACATCACCAATTTGAAGATCACCAACCGCTCGGTCGATTTCTTCGAAATCCTCGTCGACATTGAAGTGCAGAATTTGCGCCATCTGACGAACATCATCGCGGCGCTGCGGGCGACGCCGGTGATCAATTCGGTCGAGCGCGCCCGGGGTTGATGTGATCACCAAGCGTCCGCTGCGCCTTGGCGTGAACATCGATCACGTCGCCACCATCCGCAACGCGCGCGGCGGCCGGCATCCCGATCCGGTGCGCGCGGCGCGTCTCGCGGCGCAGGCCGGTGCCGACGGCATCACCGCGCATCTGCGCGAGGATCGCCGCCACATCGGCGACGAGGACATCGCGCGGCTGGTTCACGAGATCGACCTGCCGCTCAATCTCGAAATGGCGGCGACGCCGGAAATGCTCGGCATCGCGTTGCGCCACAAGCCGCATGCGGCCTGTGTCGTGCCGGAAAAGCGCACCGAAGTGACGACCGAGGGCGGGCTCGACGTCGTCGCGGGCGCGGCGCAGCTCGAACCGGTCATCGCGGCGCTCGCCGGCGCCGGCATCCGCGTCTCGCTGTTCATCGATCCGGAAAAACGCCAACTCGACATGGCCAAGCGGCTGGGCGCGCCGGTCGTCGAACTGCATACCGGCGCTTATTGCGAGGCGGAAGGTACGCGGCGCGGCTTCGAACTCGAACGCATCGTCACCGCCGCCGCGCATGCCGAGGCGCTCGGCCTCGAATGCCATGCGGGGCACGGGCTGGGTTTCGAGACGGTGGCGCCGGTCGCCGCGATCCCGACCATCGTCGAACTCAATATCGGGCATTTTCTCGTCGGCGAGGCGATCTTCGGGGGGCTCGACAGCGCGATCAAACGAATGCGTGCCCTGATGCAAGAAGCGCGGGCGGCCGCTTTGGGCGAAAAGAGCGCCTGATGATCATCGGCATCGGCAGCGATCTCATCGATATCCGTCGCATCGAAAAGACCCTGGAGCGGTGGGGCGAAAAGTTCATCGACCGGATATTCACCGAGGAAGAGCGCAAGCGGTCCGAACGCAAGGCCGGCCGCGCCGCCTCCTATGCCAAACGCTATGCCGCCAAGGAGGCCTGTTCCAAGGCGCTTGGCACCGGGTTCCGCGACGGGGTGTTCTGGCGCGATATGGGCGTGGTCAATCTGCCGTCGGGCGCGCCGACCCTTGTCCTGACCGGCGGGGCGCTGGAGCGGCTTCAGGCGATGACTCCGCCGGGAATGGAGGTCCGAATCGACCTCACGTTGACCGATGAAGAGCCTTTGGCCAGCGCGCTCGTCCTGATCTCAGCCGAGCCGAAAACCTAAGCAAAACAGCCGAATCGGGCTTGCCGCGCTTGACTTGGGGGCGGCGGCGCGGTTCATTCAGCGCGTGCGAGCGCCCGTGCGGTCCGCCTTGGAATTCAAAATAGTTTCAGCCTCTTAGAAAGCGTTCTTAATGGCCAGCAAAACTTCGGGCGGCATCGGTGAGACGCTCAAGACGATCATCTATGCGATCATCATCGCGCTGTTCATTCGCACCTTTTTCTACGAACCGTTCAGCATTCCGTCCGCCTCGATGGTGCCGACGCTGCTGATCGGCGACTACCTGTTCGTCTCGAAATTCTCGTTCGGCTATAGCCGCTATTCGCTGCCGCTCGGCCTGCCGTTGTTGTCGGGTCGGTTGTTCTTCAATGCGCCGCAACGCGGCGACGTCGTCGTGTTCAAGCTGCCGCGCGATCCCTCGATCGATTTCATCAAGCGCATCGTCGGCCTGCCCGGCGACAAGATGCAGATGGTCGAAGGCATTCTTCAGATCAATGGACAGCCGATCAAGCGCGAGCGGATCGAACCCTATTTCTATGAAGAGAACAATCGCACCTCGACCTATGTCCATTATCTCGAGACGCTGCCCAACGGGTATCGCCACGACATCATCGAGATCGGCGATGACGGGCCGCTCGACAATACCGGGGTGTTCACGATCCCTCAGGGTTCCTATTTCATGATGGGCGACAACCGCGACAATTCGGCCGACAGCCGCGATCCCGATAGCGGGGTCGGGTTCGTGCCGGCGGAGAATCTGGTTGGCCGCGCCGAGTTCATCTTCTTCTCGACCGATGGTTACGCGCGGTGGTGGGAAGTGTGGAAATGGCCGTTCACGATCCGCTACAGCCGCCTCTTCTCGGGCATTCACTGACGATGGATGGCGTGACCGACGGCCTCGCCACGATCGAAGAGGGGCTCGGCCATCACTTCACCACGCGTGACCTGCTGATCGAGGCCCTGACCCACCCGAGCGCGGTGCGTCGGCGCGGCATTTCGCGACGCGGCTATGAACGGCTCGAGTTCCTCGGCGACCGCGTTCTCGGCCTCATTGTCGCCGATCTGCTCTGGCGGCGTTTCCCCAACGAAGCCGAGGGTGAACTGACCCGCCGTCACACCCACCTTGTTCGTCGCGAAGCCTTGGCCGAGGTCGCGATGGATTTGAATCTCGGTGCGCGATTGATCGTCTCGGCCGGCGAGGACGCGGCCGGCGTGCGCGACAATCTCAGCGTGCTCGCCGATGCGTGCGAGGCGGTGATCGCCGCGCTGTTTCTCGACGGCGGCCTGCCGGCGGCGCAACAATTCGTCGAGCAGCGCTGGGCCAAGCGCATGAGCCTCAGTCCCGAACCGCCGCGCGATCCGAAAACCAGTCTGCAGGAATGGGCGCAGGCGCGCGGTCTGCCGCTGCCGGTCTATCGCACGGTTGCCGCCGAGGGACCGGCGCATCGCCGCCAGTTCACCATCACGGTGATGGTCGAAGGCCTGCCGCCGGCAACCGCGACCGGCTCGTCAAAGCGCATGGCGGAAACCGCCGCTGCCGCGACCGCGCTCGCCGCGCTCGACGCCGCCTCATGAGCGACCAGCATCGTTGCGGTCACGTCGCGCTGGTCGGAGCGCCCAACGCCGGCAAATCCACGCTGCTCAATCTGCTGGTCGGATCGAAACTCTCGATCGTCACGCCCAAGGTTCAGACCACGCGTAGCCGCGTGCTCGGCATCGCGATCCGGGGCGACGCGCAGCTCATCTTTATCGACACGCCGGGAATTTTCTCGCCCAAGCGCCGGCTCGATCGCGCCATGGTCGCCGCGGCCTGGGCGGGGGCGGGCGATGCCGATATCGTGGTCGTGCTGATCGATGCCGCGCGCGGCTTCGACGAGGACAGCCGCCGCATCATCGAACGCTTGAAGGCGGCAAAGCGCCGCGCGGTGCTGGCGCTCAACAAGATCGATCTGATGAAGCGCGATATGTTGTTGCCGCTGGCCGATGCGTTGACCCAGGCCGGCGATTTTGAACGCGTGTTCATGATATCGAGCACCGGCGGCGACGGCACCGGCGATCTCGCGGATTATCTCGCGCAAACCGTTCCTGAGGGGCCGTGGCTGTTCCCGGAGGATCAGCTCACCGATCTGCCGCAACGCCTGCTCGCCGCCGAAATCACCCGCGAGCAGCTTTATCTTCAGCTTCATCAGGAGTTGCCTTACGCGGCGACGGTCGAGACTGAAAGCTGGGAAGATCGTCCCGACGGCAGCGTCAAGATCAGCCAGACGATCCATGTACAGCGCGACAGCCAGAAGGCGATCGTGCTGGGCAAGGGCGGCGCTCAGGTGAAACATATCGGGCTGAAGGCGCGGCTCGAACTCGAACGCGTGCTGGGCCAGCGCGTTCATCTGTTCCTCTTCGTGCGCGTGAGCGAAGGCTGGGCTGACGACCGCGCGCATTATCAGGCGATCGGACTCGATTTCTCGGAATGAACTTGGACTCACGACCGAGACTGCGAACGCGAATTTGGGCCTTTCTTTTGGCGTTTATCACGCCGGGCCTCGGACAAGCCTTCAATGGCGAATATCGTCGCGGTATCGCATTCGGCGTGGTGACCGCTGTCGCCTTGTTGGCGATCAATGCCAGCGTATTCGCTTGGCCATTTTGGCCGCGCCCGGTCATGGATTTGCTCGCGCTCGCTGTCGTCGCAAGCCTCGTTCTTATCGTCTGGGCGGCCGTTGACGGATGGCGTCGTGCAAGACCGGCGGGCGTGCCGCGCCCGGGACGGGTGAAGCGGTATCTCGTCTATGCGGCGTTTATCCTCGGATGGCAGGCACCCGATTTATTATTTTATAACGCGCCGAGCTGGAAGCCCTACAGCGTGCCAAGCGGATCGATGCGGCCGACTCTGGAGATCGGCGATAATTTTTTCGATATCGACGGTTATTTCCAACGCAACCCGCCTCAGCGGGGCGATATCGCTACATTCCATCTTCCGAGCGATCCGTCGATTATTTTTGTGAAACGGATAATCGGCTTACCGGGCGATCGCATCCAGCTCAAGCACGGCGTCGTTTACCTGAATGACGAACCGTTGGGCCAAGAACGGAGAGGGGATTACCACGATGCGGCCTTACCGAACGGTGCGGACAATATGTATGAGCAGTACGACGAGATCCTGCCGAACGGCGTGAGGCATTTGATCATCAACGATCCGGCCGGCGATCAGCCTCTCGATAACACCGAGGTTTTTTCCGTCCCGCCGGGACATTATTTCATGCTGGGAGATAATCGCGATAATTCCGCGGATAGCCGCGATCCTCAAAGCGGCGTGGGATATGTGCCGGAAGCTCTCTTGGTCGGTAAGGCAACCTTCGTTTATTTCTCGACCAATCAGCGGCATCCCATCGGGACAGTTTTGTCTTGGCTCCCGTCGATCCGTTGGAGCCGCGTGTGGCTGTCGGTATCGTGATGGATATCCATGCAATGGAGCGATGAAGGCATCATCCTGGCGGCGCGGCGCCACGGCGAGCGCGCGCTGGTCGTCGATCTGCTGACCCGCGAGCATGGCCGCCACGCGGGGTTGTTGCGCGGCGGGCAGGCGCCGCGCGCCCGCACGCAATGGCAGATCGGCAATCGCATGCTGATCAGCTGGAGCGCGCGGCTCGCCGATCATTTGGGATTTCTCACCGGTGAGCGCGTCGAAGGCCACGGCGTGATGCTGCTGGACGATCGCGTGCGCCTTGCCGCGCTCTCGGCGGCGACGGCGGTGGGGGCGGCGACCTTGCCCGAACGCGAACCGCATCCGCGTGCCTATGCCGGTCTCACGGCGCTGATCGCCGCACTCGGCGCCGACGAACGCTGGGCGATCGCTTATGTCGAATGGGAGATGGCGCTGCTGGAAGAACTCGGCTTCGGTCTCGATCTCTCGTGCTGCGCTTCGACCGGTGTCACCACCGATCTCGTCTATGTCTCGCCGCGTTCCGGCCAGGCGGTGTCGGAGGCGGCCGGCGCGCCCTATCGCAGCCAGATGTTGAAGCTGCCGGCGTTTTTGCTGCCGGGCGGCGAGGGCAGGCGTCCGGCGACCGAGGACGTGATGGATGGCCTGGCGCTCACCGGATTTTTTCTCGAACGCCGGGTTTTGGCGCCGCATGGCCGCAAGCTGCCGGCGGCGCGATCCCGATATATTGACGCGCTGGCACAGGTCCTTACTATACCTAGCGTATGAGTACCAAAGGACCAGCGGCCGCGGAGATGCGCGACGTCCCCTTCGCGGAAGCGTTGGGAGGGCGGTATTTGTCCTATGCGCTCTCGACCATCGTCTCGCGCTCGCTCCCCGATGTCCGCGACGGGCTGAAGCCGGTCCACCGGCGCCTCCTGTTCGCGATGCGCCAGCTCCACCTCGACCCCAAGTCCGGCTACAAGAAATCGGCCCGCGTCGTCGGCGACGTGATCGGCAAATTCCACCCGCACGGCGATGTCGCCGTCTACGAGGCGCTGGTCCGCCTGGCGCAGGATTTCGCGCAGCGTTATCCGCTGGTCGACGGGCAGGGCAATTTCGGCAATGTCGACGGCGATGGCGCCGCGGCGATGCGTTACACCGAAAGCCGGATGACCGAGGTCGCCCAGCAATTGCTGGTCGGCATCGACGAGAACGCGGTCGACTTCCGCCCGACTTATGACGGCGAGGACGAAGAGCCGGTCGTCATGCCGGCGCGCTTTCCCAATCTTCTCGCCAACGGTTCGTCCGGTATCGCCGTCGGCATGGCGACCAGCATTCCGCCGCATAACATCGTCGAGCTGTGCGCGGCGCTGGTCCATCTGATCAAGCGCCCGCGCGCCGCGACCATTGCCGATCTCGTCGACCTGATGCCCGGTCCCGACTTTCCGACCGGCGGCATTCTGGTCGAGCCGCGCGACAGCATCATTCAGTCTTATACGACCGGCCGCGGCAGTTTCCGATTGCGCGCGCGTTGGGAGCAAGAGGAACTGAGCCGTGGCCTTTATCAGGTCATCATCACCGAAATTCCCTATCAGGTGCCGAAGTCGCGCCTGATCGAGCGTATCGCCGTGCTGCTCGAGGAAAAGAAGCTGCCGCTGCTCGCCGATATCCGCGACGAATCCACCGACGTGGTGCGGATCGTGCTCGAGCCCAAGACGCGCAATGTCGAAGCCGCCGTGCTGATGGAATCGCTGTTCCGCGCGACCGAGCTAGAAGTGCGCATCCCGCTCAACCTCAACGTGCTCGACGCACAGAGCGTGCCGCGCGTGATGGATTTGAAGGAGGCGCTGCAGGCCTTCCTCGACCATCGCCGCGAGGTGCTGCAACGGCGCACCGAGTTCCGCCTCGCCGAGATTTCGCATCGCGCCGAGATCCTGCGCGGGCAGATGGTGGTCTACCTCAATATCGACGAGGTGATCAAAATCATCCGCGAATACGACGACGCCAAGGAACGGATGATCAAGCGCTGGAAGCTCAGCGACGTCCAGGCCGAGGCGATCCTCAATATGCGCTTGCGGTCGTTGCGCAAGCTCGAAGAGATCGCGATCAAGAAAGAACTCGCCGAACTGACCGCCGAGGAAAAGGCGAAGAAGGGCCTGATCGCCGACGAAAAGGCGCAGTGGAAAGCGATCGAGACCGATATCCAGGAACTGAGCAAGGAATTCGGTCCGAAGACGCTGCTCGGCAAACGCCGCACGACGATCGGCAAGCCGCCCGCCGTCATCGAGGTGCCGGTCGAAGCGCTGATGGAGCGCGAACCGATCACCGTGCTGTGCTCGCAAAAGGGCTGGATCCGCGCGGCCAAGGGTCACGGCCTCAATCTCGCCGACATCAAATACAAGGAAGGCGACGAGGCGCGCTTCGTCGTCCAGACCTTCACCACCGACAAGCTTTTGGCGTTCGCCAGCAACGGGCGTTTCTACACGCTCGATATCGGCAAGCTGCCGGGCGGGCGCGGTCATGGCGAACCGATCCGGCTGATGATCGATCTCGACAACGATCACGATCTGGTCACGCTCTTCCCGCACCTGCCGGGTTCGAAGCTCCTCTTGGCGTCGAATGACGGGCGCGGCTTTATCGTGCCGACGGACGAAGTCCTGGCGCAGACCCGCAACGGCAAGCAGGTGCTCAATCTCGGCGATGGCGGCAAGGCGCAGGTCTGCGCGCCGGCCGAGGGCGATACCGTCGCGGTGGTCGGCGACAATCACAAATTGCTGCTGTTCCCGATCGCCGAGATGCCCGAGATGACGCGCGGGCGCGGCGTCATCATGCAGCGCTACCACGATGGCGGTCTCGCCGATGCCAAAGTGTTCAAGAAGGTCGATGGCCTGACCTGGCGCCAGGGCGAGAGCCGCACGCGCACCGAAACCGAATTGTCGACCTGGGCCGGCCAGCGTGCGAGCGCCGGCCGCGTGGCGCCGCGCGGATTTCCGCAAAACAACCGCTTCGGCTAAGCTCTCTTCACATGAGCGACAGCGATACGGTCACGCTCGACACCAAAGGCATGAAATGTCCCTTGCCCGTCCTGAAGGCGCGCAAGGCGCTGAAGGACGTGCTGCCGGGCGGCACGCTCAAGGTCCTGGCGACCGATCCCGGCGCGGTGAAGGATTTCGAGCATTTCTGCAAAGTCACAGGCGCGACGATGATCGATTGCCGCGAAGAGCCGGATGGCGTGATCGTCTTCACGATGAGAAAGCCGGCCTGACGCCATGCTGACGCTTCACGCCTTGCCCGCGCGGCTCGCGGATCTCGGCGGCGGGCTTACGGTTCATCGCGCGCTTCCCCAACGCGAACGCCGTATGGTCGGGCCGTGGTGCTTCCTCGATCATATGGGGCCGGTCGCGTCGGTCGGCGATCATGCGCTGAACGTGGCGCCGCATCCGCATATCGGGCTGCAGACCGTGACCTGGATGGTCGAGGGCGAGGTGCTGCATCGCGACAGCCTCGGCAACGCGCAACTCATTCGCCCCGGTCAGCTCAGCCTGATGACCGCCGGGCGCGGCATCGCCCATTCCGAGGAATCGCAATCGACGACCGGTCGACTGCACGGCGTGCAGTTATGGACCGCGTTGCCGGATGCGCAGCGCGATGTGGCACCGGCCTTCGATCATCATCCGAGTCTGCCGGTCCAAAGTTTCGGCGAAGTGCGGGCGACCATATTGATGGGATCGCTGGGCGGCGCATTGTCGCCGGCGAAGTCCTATTCGCCGATCGTCGGCGCCGAACTTCTGGCGACGCGTGACGGCAAGGCCGAACTGCCGCTCGATCCGGCTTTCGAACATGCGCTCCTGCCGCTCGCGGGAACCGCGTCGATCGACGGCACGACGCTCGTCATCGACACGCTCTACGATCTGGGGCAGGGGCGCGATCGTCTCGGGCTCGACGTTTCCGCTGGCGCGCGATTGATGCTGATCGGCGGCGCGCCGTTCGGCGAGGCGATCCTGATGTGGTGGAATTTCGTCGCGCGCACGCATGACGAGATCGCGTCGGCTCGCGCCGATTGGGAATCACATCGCCGCTTTCCGCCGGTGCCCGGCTATCCGGGTGAGCGTCTGACCGCGCCGCCGCTGCTTGGGCATTTGATGCCGCCGGCGTGACGGCCTCACTCCGGCAGCTTCATGCCTTTTTCCTGATAGAATTTTCCGGCACCCGCGTGAAACGGAATGCCGATGCCCCTCAGTGCATTCTCAAGCGTGATCCGCTTGCCGGCGGGATGGCCGGCGTCGAGCATGCGCCTTGTCGAATCCTGCCACAGCGCTTTGGTGATTCCATAGGCCAAGTCGTCCGGAACGGACGACGAAACAACGAACAATGCCGGAACGCCGAGTGTGGGGGTCTCATCGTCGATGCCGGGATAGGTCGCGCCCGGAATCGTCGCGGCGCTCAGGAATGGGAGATCATGGAGCAGCTTGTCGCGAACCTTGCCGTTGATCGGCAACAGGTGAAGCGGCACGACGGACGCGACGTCGGTGATCGCGGGGACCGGATAACCCGCCGAGGTGAAGAACGCGTCGATGCCGCCCTTGCCGATCAGCCCGGCTGATTCGGAGAGGCCGATATATTGCGCCTTGACCTTGCACTCGCCGACGCCGGCCGCATCCAGCACCAGACGTGTGTCGGCGAGCGTTCCCGACAACGGCTCGCCCACCGCGACCCGTTTGCCCTTGAGGTCGCCGACGGATTTGAGCTTCGGGTCGTTGCCGGCGACGATGTGAATGGCTTCCATGTAAAGCGCCGCGACCACGCGCAGATTGGCGATCGGCCCGCGCCTTTTCAGGAGCGCCAGCCCGCTGTCCGGCAATGCCGCGCCCGCGCAACTCTTGATCGTCGGCAACTTGCCGGAATAGGCCCAATAGGCGATATCGGATTGGATGAAGGCGCCTTCGAGCTGGCCGGCGCCGACCAGGACGGCATTGTCGATCGAGCCCTGGGTCGCCTGGGCGACCGCGACCAACCCTTCGACGCCGCAACTGCCGCCGCGCGCGCAATCGCGCGAGCCGGGGGGTTTCGAGATCGCGTTGGCGATCTCGGCGCCGATCTGGAAATAGGTGCCGGTGGTGGCGGCGGTGCCGATCCGGAAAAAGCGCGGCGCATCGGCGGCGCGGGCCGAGGCCTGAAAAAGCACGAGTAAAACCGCCGCGGCGAGGGGGCCGCTCCAGCGCTGCCCGCCGTTGCGCCGTGCTATCGTCATATCGCCGTCTTTTCGGCTTCTGCTCTTCAAGACGATCTTAGCGCCATCTTTGTTCCCGCCGTTAGCGGCACGAGACTAAATTTTAAAATTAATCGGAGGAACCGCGTCATGGGACTGCTCGAGGGTAAAACCTGTGTCATCACCGGGGGTGCCGGCAGTATCGGACTGGCCAGCGCGCGGCTCTTTCTGGCCGAAGGCGCCTGGGTCATGCTGGTCGATCTCGAAGCGGCCGATCTGGCGCGGGCGTTGAAGGAACTGAACAGTCCCGACGCCGCGTCCTGGGTTGCCGATGTCAGCGATTCAGCCCAGGTCGAAGCCTATATCGACGCGACGGTCGCGCGGTTCGGCAAGATCGACGTGCTGTTTTCCAATGCCGGCAATTCCGGTGTCGTTTGTCCGGTGCAGGATTACCCCGAAGAGGTGTTCGATCGGGTCATGGCCGTCCATGTCCGCGGTGCATTCCTCGCGTGTAAGCACGGTCTGCCGGCCATGAACGATGGCGGTAGCATCATCATCACGTCGAGCATCGTCGGGGTACGTGGTGATCGTGGTGGTTCCTGTGCCTACGTCACCGCCAAGCACGCCCAGGTCGGGCTGATGCGGTCGGTCGCCAAGGGCGCAGCCGGACGGCGGATCCGGGTCAACACGCTGCATCCCGGTCCGGTCGACAACGAATTCCAGACCGCGATCGAGCGCAACATCTCGTCCGCGACCAAGCGCGACGCGACGGCGATGATCAACGACGGCATTCCGCTGCACCGTCACGCCAGCCCCGACGAGATCGCGCGCTCGGCGCTCTACCTCGCCTCGGACATGAGCAGTTTCACCACTGCCTCGACCTTGATGGTCGATGGCGGGTCGAGCGGGTGAGGGCGGACTACTTCCCCGGAGTCATTCCGCATTCGGTGAAAACCTTCGCCGCGTCGGGCGTGGTCAGGAATTTGATCAATGCGGCGGCGGCGTCGGGCGCTTTCGACTTCGCGTTGACGAAGGCGACGAAGCCCGTGGGGATCGAGATCTCGCGCGGCATGGGACCCAGCATCGTGACTGTCGGGTCCTCATCGGCTTCGCTCTTGAACGTAATCCCGATTTCGACCTCACCGCGCGCCAGCGTCTTGATCGACTCCCAGCCCGACGTCACCAGTTTGATCTTCGGATTTACCGCCTCGGAAATGCCGAGTTTCGTCAATGTCGCCTCGAAGCTGACGCCGCAGGCGGCGCCGCGCGCGGCGCTGGGGCATGAGATCGATTGTGCCGCGAGCAACATGCGTTTGACGCCCTCGACGGTCGAAATGTCGGGCTTCGGCGCGCCGGTGCGGATCGCGACGACGACGCTGACCGTGGCGAGCGGGGTTTCGCTGCTGGCGACGACATTGCCCGAGGCGATCGCGGTGTCGAGCGGCGGTTGAATGACCGGCACGTCGAACAATTCGCCCTCGACCGTTTTGGCCTTGGCGGCGCCGCCCGAGATGAAGGTCGGCGTGACCTTGTGACCTGTCGCCTTCTCGAAATCGGGGATCATTTTGTTGAGCGCGGTGCGGATGCCGCCCGGCGCCACCAGTGTGATCTCGCTCATTCTTTCTCTCCCGGATTTATCGCGACAGGATAGAGCAGCTTCGGCGCGATGACGATGGCGCCGGGGTCACTTTCCCGGGCTCATGCCGGATTTTTTGTAGATCTTTTTCGCCGCGGGCGAGGCGAGGAACTTGATCAAGGCCGCGGCTTCTTTCGGTTGCTTCGATTGCGCGCTGACGAAGGCGACGAAGCCGGTCGGCGTCGAGATGTCGCGGGGCAGGGGCCCGACCAGAACGACGCCGGCGCCGGGCGCCATCTCGCTGATGAAGGTCAGGCCGATCTCGACCTCGCCGCGCGCCAGCATTGCCATGGCTTCGGTGCCGTTCGGCGCGATCTTGATCTTCGGCTTCATCGCCTCGGTAATGCCAAGCTTCGCCATCGTGGCGTCGAAGCTGACGCCCGCCGCCGCGCCGTTGGCCGCACTGGGATAGGTGATCGATTTCGCCGCGAGCAGCATGCGCTTGACCGCGGCCGCACTGGAAATATCGGGTTTCTTCTGGCCGGGTCGCACCGCGACGCCGACCCAGACCGTGGCGAGCGGGGTCTGGCTCTTCGCCGCGACATGGCCCGATGCCAGGACGCTGTCGAGTGGCGGCTGAACGATGGGTACATCATATACGCCACCAGCGACGGCGGCTTCCTTGGCTTTGCCGCCGGAAAGATAGGTTCCGGTCACCTTGTTGCCTGTCTTCTTTTCGAAGACGGGGAGGAGTTGTTCGAGCGCGGCGCGGATACCGCCCGGCGCCACCAACGTGATCTCCGCTGCCTGCGCGCTGCCGATCGCGAGTATCGCGACAAGGGCAACCAACGGTCCCATCAGAATCTTCATCGGTTCCTCCACTTCTTTATTTGAGCATGAGATAGAGCAGCGCCGGCGCGGTGAATATCGCCATCAGCGTCGAGACCACGACGATGCCGGCGATTTCCTCGGGCTCGTTATCGTATTTCAGCGCGAAGAGATAGTTGAACACGGCGACCGGCATCGCCGATTGCTGAATGAGCGCATATTTCGCGATGCCCTCGAGGCCGAAGAGCGTGGTGACCGCGTAGCCGACGCAGGCTCCGGCACCGATCCGCAGCGCGCTGAGGCCGACGGCGCGCGGAAAGGCGGCGACTTTCAGGCGCGCCAGTGAGGCGCCGAGCAGCAGGAGCATCATCGGCACGGTGATGCTGCCCAACACCGACATGGTGTTGGCGAGCCAGAGCGGCAGGGTGAAGCCCAGCCCCGAACTGGCGACGCCGAGAACCACGGCGTAGACGATCGGCATCTTCATGATCGCGCGCCAATCGGCGGTGCCCGCCGCGATCGCCTGACCGATGGTGAAATTGGTGATCGAGGTGAAGGTCAGGAACACGATGGCGAAGCCGAGACCCTCGGGTCCGAACGCATAAAGCGCCAACGGCAGGCCGAGATTGCCGGAATTCGGAAACGACATCGACGGCAGATAGACTCTCAGGCGCAAACCGAAGAGTTTCAGCACCGCCGAATTCACCACGAAGAATCCGGCGATGATGACGATCGCGGCGATGGCCGCGTGCGCAAAGGCCGAGGGTGGCATCGCATGACCGGCGAGCGTCGCGAAGACGAGGCAGGGCGTGCCGATCTCGGTGACCAGCGGCGTCATCGCCGCGGCATCGAAGATGCGCCCGCTGCGGATCCAAACGAAACCGATCAGCGCGGTGAGCAGCACCGGCGCGATGGCGCCGAGGATGATGTCGATCATCGTGTGTGCATCCCCCCACCCCAGCCCTCCCCCTCAAGGGGGGAGGGGGCACGTTCCATTATTCCCTCCCCCCTTGAGGGGGAGGGTCAGGGTGGGGGGAACGAATAAGCTCACGGTCGCGATCGTTACTTCGGCGGCCACTTGTTATCGCGGCTGACGTTGATCGATTTTGCGACGAGCGTACCGTCCTGTTTCGGAATCGCATTGTTGACCGAGACATAGGCGCGTTTGACGATCTGTTTGCGCGTGCCGGGGCTCATCGTCACGATCGGCGTGCCGGGCGGCACGTCGATGTCGTAGCTCTGGCCGCCGGTGGTCAATGTCATCGCGCCGTTGCGCGTGTGAACCACGGCGGCGGTGACGTCGGCATTGGTCATCGTCGCGCCGGGCTCGGGATCCCATGGGCGATGGCCTTCGCCGAGGCGCGCGCCGGCCGGGAAGATATGGACCTCGATGGCGCGCCAGCGATTATTGGGTTCGGGCCGCGCCGCCGTGCCGACGAAGCGGCCGGGCTTGATCGCCGAAAGCTTCGCCGGGTCGATGCGCGTCACCGTCGCATCGGGATCGAGCGCGATGGTGAGGATTCGTCCATCGGACGCTTTCACTGTCAGCACGTCGCCGTGAACGGCGGTGATCCGGCCGCGCACGCGTTGTCCTTGCTGCGCCGAAGCGGGCAGGGACACGAAGCCGATAATAAGGAGCGCGGCGAGAAGCGCGGCACAGCGCGCGGCGAAACGGGTCATCGAATGTCCTCCCTTGAATAATCGCGTCGAGTGTAGCCGATTTTCACCGCTGCGCTTGACATCCGGCGGTCCGCATCATATTTTTCCATTTAGTTAATTAACCAGATGGTTTTGTCCGGCATGACGCCCGACCTGCTCAGTCCGAAATTCGCAGCACTCGCCGATCCGACGCGTCGCGCGATCCTCGCCCGGCTCGCACTGGGCGAGGCGTCGGTCACCGAACTGGCCGAGCCGTTCGACATGAGCCTGCCGGGCATCTCGAAACACCTGAAAGTGCTGGAGCGCGCGGGACTCATCCTGCGCGGTCGCGAGGCGCAATGGCGGCCGTGCCGGATTGCGCCGAGCGCCCTGAAAGACGTCGACGACTGGCTCGAGGAATATCGCCGCCTCTGGGAGGAACGGCTCGACCGCCTCGGGGATTATCTCAACACACTGAAAGCCAAAGAAGCGAAGGAGAAAAGACGTGGCCGAAAGAAATAGCGACGGACGCGAGTTCGTCATTACCCGGCTCATCGATGCGCCGCGCGAGATGGTGTGGCGCGCCTTCACCGAGGTCGAGCATCTGAAGCATTGGTGGGGGCCGAAGGGCTTCACGATGATGTCGTGCACGCTCGACCTGCGCGTCGGCGGCACTTTTCATTACGGCATGAAATCCCCCGAGGGCTATGAGATGTGGGGCAAGTGGATTTTCCGCGAGATCGTGGCGCCCGAACGGCTCGGCATCCTGGTTTCCTTTTCCGATAAGGACGGCGGCATCACGCGTCACCCGATGGCGCCCGATTGGCCGGCGCAGATGCAAGGCACCTCGATCTTCACCGAACAGGGCAACAAGACGCTGCTCACCAACCGGACGATCGCGTTCGATGCGACCGAGGTCGAGCGCAAGATGTTCGAGGACGGATTCGCCAGCATGGAGCAGGGCTTCAGCGGCACCTACGATCAGCTCGCCGAATACCTGAAGAAGATGTGAGGGGCGGGATCATGGTCGAACGCGAAGTCGTCATCACCCGCATCTACGATGCGCCGCGCGCCCTGGTGTGGAAAGCGTGGATTGACCGGGCATCGATGCAGCAATGGTGGGGCCCGAAGAGCTTCACCAATCCGGTCTGCGAACTGGACGTTCGCATCGGCGGCGCCTGGCACATCGTGATGCGCGCACCCGACGGCACCGACTATCCGTGCGGCGGGGTCTATCGCGAGATCGTCGAACGCGAACGCCTCGTCTTCACCAACATCGCGACCGATCCAGCCGGGAAGCCGATCCTCGACGGGTTGACCACCGTCACCTTCGCGGATGAAGGCGGGAAGACGAAGCTGACCCTCGAAACCCGCGCTACCGCGCTGGTCGATTACGCGGCGGCCTATCTCGACGGCATGGAAGCGGGCTGGAGCCAGTCGCTCGACGGCCTTGCCGATCTCGTCGCTAAACATTGAGGAGGATAGGATGACCGAACGTACCACCCATCACGCGACTTTCACCATCGAGCGCGACTTTCCGGTATCGCCCGCGCTGGCGTTCAGGGCCTGGGCCGATCCGAAGGCCAGGGCGGTCTGGTTCGTCGGGCCCAAGGACAAATGGTCGGAGATCAGCCGCGAGGCCGATTTCCGCATCGGCGGGCGCGAGCAGGTTTCGGGGACGCATGAGGGCGGGATGGTATCGGCTTTCGATGCTCGCTATCTCGACATCGTGCCCGACCGGCGCATCGTCTATTCCTATGTCATGCACTTGGACGACAAGCTGATCTCGGTCTCGCTCGCCACGGTGGAGTTCGAAAGCAACGGCAAAGGCACGCATCTGATCGTGACCGAACAGGGTGTCATGCTCGACGGGTTCAGCGATCCGGGCGCGGCCGGCCGCAAGCATGGCACCGAGGGGCTGATGGACCGTCTCGCGGAATTCCTCGGCCGCGCGGGATGATGTTACGACAACGCGCGCAAGCCTTCGCGCAACGTCGCGGGATCGGGCCGCGACAGCAGGCGGTCGATATCGGCATGGGTCCGGCGCCACACCGGCAAGGCCGTCGCGAGCAGCGCGCGGCCCGACGCGGTCAGCGTCAGGTGCCGCCCGCGCCGGTCTTCCTTGTCGATCGCGATCTTCACCAGCCCGTCGCGTTTCAGCGGTTTCAGGTTGGCAGTGAGGGTGGTGCGATCCATCGCCAGAACGTTGGCGACCGCGCTGATGCCCGGCTTCTCCATGCGGGTCAGCGCGAACATCAGCGAGAACTGGCCGCTGGTCAGGCCAAGCGGCCGAAACGCGTCGTCGAAGCGCCGCGCCACCGCGCGCGCCGCGCGTTGAAGGTGGAGGCACAGACACTCGTTGACCCTGAGCGGATTTGCATCGGCAAGTTTCGCGCGGGTTGACATGGATTTATTATGTTGATATCAACCTAAAAGTCAAGCCAAGAGCAAGGCGGAGGCGGCAAGGGATGGCGACGAAAACCCTCGTCCTGATCGGCACGACCAAGGGCGCGTTCATTCTCGAAAGCGACGCGGCGCGCGCGGCGTGGCACGTGCGCGGTCCGTTCTGCGACACCTTGCCGATGAATCACGTGATTGCCGATCCCGCGACGGGCACGATCTACGCCGGCGGCGGCAATGCCTGGTTCGGCGCGTCGGTGTGGAAGTCCGAGGATCTCGGCGCGAGCTGGACGAAGTCGAACGCGGGCCTGACCTATCCCGACGGCGAAGACGCGATCAAATCGGTCTGGAGCCTCGCGCCGGGTGGTGGACGGCTCTATGCGGGCGTGCAGCCGGCGGGACTCTTCCGCAGCGACGACGACGGGCAATCGTGGCGGCACGTGTCCGGCTTGCGCGATCATCCGACGCGGCCGCAATGGCAACCCGGCGGGGCGGGGCTGATCCTTCATTCGCTGCTGCGTCACCCGACCGACGAGCGGCAACTCTGGGTCGGCATTTCCTCGGTCGGTGTCTTTCAAACAACGGACGGCGGCGAAACTTGGCAGACGCGCAACAGCGGTACGCGCTGCGACTACAACCCGGAAGAGGCGCGCTATCCCGAGTTCGGCCAATGCGTCCATTCGCTGGTCATGGCGCCGGGGACGCCCAATCTTCTCTATCAGCAGAATCATTGCGGCATGTATTCGAGCGACGACGGCGGCCTTCATTGGGAGAGCATCGAGAAGGGGCTTCCCTCGACTTTTGGTTTTCCAGCGGCGGTTCATCCGCGCGATCCGGCGACGCTTTTTCTCGTGCCGCTCAACGGCGACCAGGTCGGCCGTTATGTACCCGACGGCAAGACCGCGGTGTGGCGCTCGCGCGACTGCGGCGGGACATGGGAGGCGCTGCGCGACGGCCTGCCGCAAAAGAACGCTTTCATCTGCGTGTTGCGTCAGGCGCTCGCCACCGACCGGCGCGATCCGGCCGGAGTTTATTTCGGCACGACCTCGGGAACCCTGTTCGCCAGCGCCGACGAGGGCGACACCTGGACCGCGATCGCCGAGCATCTGCCGACGATCCTGTCGGTCGAGACACTGGTCGTCGACGCATAAGCAAAGAGGAGAAGACCGATGCAGATCCAACCCTATCTGTTCTTCGACGGCCGCTGCGAAGAGGCGCTCGATTTCTATAAAAAGGCGGTCGGCGCCGAGGTGACGTCGCTGATGCGCTGGAACGAAGCGCCCGAGCCGCAGGACGCCTCGATGGTGCCGCCGGGTTCCGAGAACAAGATCATGCATACGTCGTTTCGTGTCGGCGAGACCGAGGTGCTGGCCTCGGACGGGCATTGCGCCGGCAAGCCGAATTTCCAGGGCTTCTCGCTGACCTTGCAGGTACCGAACGAAGCCGAGGCCAAACGCCTGTTCGCGGCGTTGAGCGAGGGCGGGGAGGTGCGCATGCCGATGGCCAAGACGTTCTTTTCGCCCTGTTTCGGCATGCTGGGCGACAAGTTCGGGGTCGGCTGGATGGTCTGGGTGGCGTGAGCTGGATGGTCTGGGTGGCGTGAGGCCACCCCTTGCCAACCCGTTCTTTTTGCACTAAATAACCGCCTCTTCTTTACTCAAACCCTCACGCGGGGATGCGAGCCTGTTGCAAGGCTTCGCTCCGGTGTTGGCCGAAAGGCCGATATTCCCCCGCGGCGGATCAACCGGAAAAGGAACCGTTTTCATGCCGATCCCTAATTTTACCATGCGTGGCCTCCTCGAGGCCGGCGTCCATTTCGGCCATCACACGCGCCGCTGGAATCCGAAGATGTCGAATTACATCTTCGGCGTTCGCAACAACGTCCACATCATCGACCTCGAACAGACCGTGCCGCTGATGGCGCGCGGGCTTCAGGCCATTCGCGACGTCGCCGCCGCCGGCGGCCGCGTGCTCTTCGTCGGCACCAAGCGCCAGGCGCAGGAAGCAGTAGCCGGTTCGGCCAAGCGCTGCGGCCAGTATTACGTCGATCATCGCTGGCTCGGCGGCATGCTCACCAATTTCAAGACCATCTCGGCCTCGATCAAGCGCCTGCGCGAACTGGACGAGCGGATCAACAATCCGGAATCCGGCATCACCAAGCGCGAACTGCTCTCGCTGACCCGCGATCGCGACAAGCTCGAGCGCGCGCTCGGCGGCATCAAAGAGATGGGCGGCCTGCCCGACATCCTCTTCGTGATCGACACCAACAAGGAAAAGATCGCGATCGAGGAAGCGACCAAGCTGAAGATTCCGGTCGTCGCCATCCTCGACAGCAATTCCGATCCGGACGGCATCACCTATCCGATCCCCGGCAATGACGACGCGATGCGCGCCGTTCACATGTATTGCGAACTGGTGTCGAGCGCCGTGCTCGACGGTCTCCAGGCCGAGGCGGTTGCCTCGGGCGTGGATATCGGCGCGCGCGCCACGATCGCGGAAGAGGATATGCCCCCGGCCGCGGACGCCCCGCCGGCCGCGCAGCCCTCGGCCTGAACTCTCTCGCCTGAAGAAGGAACGAAACCATGGCTGAAATCACCGCATCCCTGGTGAAGGACCTGCGCGAGAAAACCGGCGCGGGCATGATGGACTGCAAGAAGGCGCTGACCGAGACCGCGGGCGATCTCGAAGGCGCGGTTGACTGGCTGCGCAAGAAGGGCCTCGCCGCTGCCGCCAAGAAGGCCGGGCGCACCGCGTCCGAAGGCCTTGTCGGCGTCGCCGTCAAAGGCAATGTCGGCGCCGTGGTCGAGGTCAATGCCGAGACGGATTTCGTCGCGCGCAACGACACGTTCCAGAAATTCGTCGCCGGCGTCGCCGAGCTCGCGCTCACCCATGTCGACATCGATCGCCTGAAGGCCGCGCCGTTCCCCGGCACCGGCCGCAATGTCGGTGAGGAAATGGCTCACCTTATCGCCACGATCGGCGAGAATATGACGCTGCGCCGGATGGCGCGGCTTCACGTGCCGCATGGCGCGGTCGGCGCTTACGTCCATAACGCGACGGCGCCGAACCTCGGCAAGATCGGCGTGCTCGTCGCGCTCGAATCGACCGGTCCGGCGGACAAGCTCGCTCCGGTCGGCCGGCAATTGGCGATGCATGTCGCCGCGGCAAAGCCCGCCTATCTCGACATCGCCGCCGTGCCCGCCTCGGACCTCGCGCGCGAACGCGACGTGCTGAAAGAGCAGGCGAAGGCGAGCGGCAAGGCCGATGCTGTCGTCGAAAAGATGGTCGAAGGCCGCCTGCGCAAGTTTTACGAGGAAAGCGTGCTGGTCGAGCAGATCTTTGTCGTCGACGGCGAGACCAAGGTCTCGAAGGTCGTCGACGCGGCAGCCAAAGAAGTCGGCGCACCGGTCAAGGTCGCCGGTTTCGAGCGGCTGGTGCTGGGCGAGGGCATCGAAAAAGAAGCCTCCGACTTCGCCGCCGAAGTCGCCGCGACGCTGAAGCACTAAGCCCGAAAGGGCGTCACTTCGGCATCAGCATGTCGCTCATCAGCCGGATGAGCTCGACATAACTGCGCAATCCCACATAAAGCACGCCGGAGCCCAGCGCTCCGGCGGCGACCCACCAGATCGACGCGCCCAGCGCGAGCGCAACGACGCCCGCTGCCACCGGCGCCAGCGCCACGACCGCGGCAATCACGCCGCCATGGCGATCCAGAAGTTTCAGGGTGGGATACTGCTCCGACATGCGCGCAGCATAGTGGCTCGAATCGGAAAATCGACCCCGAAAACCGAACAGGCAAAACCCGAACCCGCCTGCTAGAATCGCGCCCGTGCCCGCTTGGCGGAACTGGTAGACGCAACGGACTTAAAATCCGTTTTTGAGAAATCGAAGTGCCGGTTCGATTCCGGCAGCGGGCACCAAAAAATCGACTTGGCCTCTGTTAAAGATGTTCGATCTCTACGTCGCCCCATTTTTCTTTTAGATATTCGGCTACTAGCCGACGATGACAATAGTGAGGCTTATCTTCGCTGCAAAGCAAACAACCCTCGTCCAAGCTTGCACGATCGAAATCCTCGATCTTGCGCCGCGCCATTAAGTCGAGAAATTTCTGCGCATACGCTGCCCATCCGCCCTTCGATTTTCGATACTCGTCTAGGATATCCTGGGTCGGGGCTAATTGAGGCGTATGAACGTAACCGATATCGCAAATTGACTTAGCAAAGTATCGAAGGTCGTCTTTTTTTGCGAAACCTGACAACTGAGACACGTTGTTTAATCGGACATCAACAAGCTTTTTAACACCTGCCCGCGATAACCGCGCGAAGAATGACTCAGCGGATGTTTTTGTAAATCCGATTGTAAATAATTTCATCGGGTCGCTCTGGATGTGCCTTGATCGACTAGTTCGTTGGGGGCTGGCGATTCTCGATAAGCTATTTCATTGCTTTGCCGTGAGTAAGCTTCCGAGACGACCTCATCATTCGATCGAAACATGTCGTTTTGCGGAATTCCCAATTTTAATATGAGACGCTCTATGGCGTGTGCGTGTTCTTCTAATTCGCCGTTGGCGTGGATATGCTTGACGTTAATGCCTTCTGCAAATAATTCGCGCGCGACCAGTATTGTTCTGTGACAGTCCAGGGGCTCTTTTTCCGCGCACATTAGCGCAATACGATAGGTGCTTGCGCCGTCTTTAACTCGCGTGATGCCGTGTTTAAATAACGT
Organism: uncultured Rhodospirillales bacterium; assembly: GCA_903828515.1. GTDB lineage: Bacteria > Pseudomonadota > Alphaproteobacteria > ATCC43930 > CGMCC-115725 > CAIKMD01. The sequence goes on from CAIKMD010000007.1 coordinate 1,518,077, forward strand.
GGTCTTGGCTAGAAGATCGTATTGAACCTGTCCGTTTATGTAACAAGTGTCATCGTCCGACCGGGCGCCGAGCTCTTTGCCTAAAAAAACATACTTAATATTTTCCGCGTGTAATGCGTCTTTCAGCGTATCACGGTTGAACTGAGGGTTCATTCGGCTGTGGGGCTGTGAACGCACGTCGCAAACGGCTGTTATCGAATGGCGCTTTAGCAACCCAATCAGTTTTTCAGCCGGGTGGTTCGAATGTCCGATCGTATAAACTGTGTCGGTCATGGGAACACCTATTCAGTGGCAATGCGATCCGGAGTGAGAAGAGTGGCGACCAGTTTGATCGCAAGCCCATTGATAGCTTCAGCTAAACTGATGCAAAGTCTCGCCTCATTTATTTTATATGATCCATCGGCACCTGCAAAATACTCAGCTTCAGCCCAAGGGTCAGTAACCACGAAGTTGTAGAGCGCTCCATTAAGTTGGAATTTGGCTCGAACTTTTCTTTTAGATCCGCCGCCGTATTGCGATTCTTTTCCGACGGATATTTCTAGCTTTGAGGGGGCGATCAGTAGAAGGGAACTGGTGAGGCTGTTTGCAGCCGCTTGTGGAATTTTATCATTCACACCGTGAAAGCTGGATTCCAAATTTAGCCAGAGTGGTCCAGGTACTTTATCGGTTGCGTCTTTTATCTGGTCCCATGTCGCGGTCGACTGCTTTTCCCAATAGTAGTCGCTTGCGATCAGATGATTCTCGGTTTGATGGGCGTGCGGGCGGGACTCTAGCATCGGTATAGTTACGATGTCTGGAACGTCAGCCGAAGTACCGTTTTCGTATTGAAGGTCTGCTTCGGAGATCGCGTGACCATTCTCTGCGTTTATTGGTCGAATCCAACTCCCGATTTTCCCATTTACGATTTCTTTGCCTGCGACGCACCTTCCCCCAGGGCGTCTAGAGTTTGCGAGGCAGAGGATGGTCTTTTCGTATTTTGGCTCTTCAGGCATGCGCTAAAATATGTCCTCGTGTGCCAAAGTAAAAGAATTATCTCTCGATTCGAACCTTTATTAAAAGCGTTCCTTGATTCTCTGTTGCTTTCGCGCTGAGGTGACTGGGCTGTTGCGTTCGACGGGCTTACTTCCCCAACATCAGCTATGTGATCTGTGCGATTTGGTGGGCTATCGTCGAAGAAATATATTGCTCCATTGACCCTTTGAGGCCTACCTCCATGTACGATCTCTCTCGCCGCTCGCTCCTTCGCGCCGGCACCGCCGCGCTTGTCGCCGGCATCGCGCCCTTCGGCATTGCCCGCGCTGCCGACGACTGGCAGGCCGAGTGGGCGCGCACCATCGCGGCGGCGAAGAAAGAAGGGGCGGTGGTCGTCTGCGCGTCGTCCAATCGCAGCCGGCGGGATTTCATCATTAAGGAATGGCAGAAGGCCTATCCCGAGATCGAGTTGTCCTATCAGGTCGTCGGGGGCACGAGTTTCGTGCCGGCGACGGTGACCGAGCGCAGCGCGGGCAAATATCTCTGGGACGTCTTTCACAACGGGCCGCCCTCAGGACTGTCGGCGATCCATGCGGGGCTGCTCGATCCGCTCATTCCCGAATTCATCCTGCCCGAGGTCAAGGACCCCGCAGTGTGGGGCGGCTGGGACAAGGCGTTCTACGATCCCGAGCATCAATACATGCTTGGCTTGTTCAGCGACATCACCGCGCCTTATTACAACGCGCGCAAGCTGAAGCCGGAAATCGCGCAGAAGCTCGGCCTCAAGGTCCTGCTCGAACCGGAGATGAAGGGCAAGATCTACTGGTTCGATCCGCGCGTGCAGGGGCCGGGCGCGCCCTATCTCGCGCTGTTCGATCATCTGCTCGGCAAGGAAAATCTGCGCAAGATTTTGACCGAGCAGGACGTGGTCTTCGTCGCCAACGACAACGAAGTCGCGGCGGCCGTCGTGCGCGGACGCGGCGTCATCGGCATCGCCAACCGGCCCGGCGAGGCATTCCAGGAATACAAGGCAGCCGGGCTCGATCTCGATATCCGTCCGTTCGGCAATGGCCCCGATGCCGGCTATCGCGGCACCGGCGGCGGCACCGTCGCCGTGTTCAACAAGCGGCCGCATCCGAACGCGGCACGGCTTTTCGTCAACTGGATCGCGACGCGCGCGATGGGCGAGGGGCTTTCGAAGGCGCAGGATCTCAATTCCGCCCGCAATGACGTGCCCTCGCTCGATCCGCGTTTCGCGGCGATCCCCGGCGCCACCTATCTCGACGCCCAGCGTGAGGAATACGATGTCCTTGTTCGCCAGTGGCAGCAGGAGCTGAAAACAATCCGTCCGCAGTGAACGCGGGCGCTGTAGGGTGCGGGTCGCTGAGCCTCGCGCGCGCGGCTCGTTGACCGGGGGATTTTTTCGTTGACCGCCAGCATCGTCAATTCGCCACAACGCATCCTGTTCGCGAGCCTGATCGGCACGACAATCGAGTTTTTCGATTTCTACACCTATGGCACCGCAGCGGTGCTCGTCTTCCCCAAGCTGTTCTTTCCGGCCGGCGATCCGACCACGACGATGCTGCAATCCTTCGCGACGTTTGCATTGGCATTTTTCGCGCGGCCGGTCGGCGCGGCCCTGTTCGGGCATTTCGGCGACCGTATCGGTCGCAAGGTCACGCTGGTCGCGGCTTTGATGACCATGGGCGCGTCGACCGTGCTGATCGGCCTGCTGCCGACCTATGCGATGGCCGGGATCGTCGCGCCCTTGCTGCTGGCGCTGTGCCGGCTCGGCCAGGGCCTCGGGCTCGGCGGCGAATGGGGCGGGGCGGTTCTGCTCGCGACCGAGAATGCGCCGCCGGGGCGCAAGGGCTTCTATGGCATGTTCCCGCAGCTCGGCGCGCCGATCGGTTTCATCTGCTCGACCGGCAGTTTCATCCTGCTGTCGCTGGGATTGAGCGACGATCAGTTCTTCGCCTGGGGCTGGCGGATTCCGTTCGTCGCCAGCGCGCTGCTCGTCTGGGTCGGGCTCTATGTGCGCTTGAAGATCGCCGAGACGCCCGCCTTCGCGCGCGCCGTCGAACATGAAAAGCGCGAACGCCTGCCGATCCTCACGGTCCTCACGGCGCATCCGCTGAACACGCTCTTCGGCACGTTCTCGGCGCTCGCGACCTTCGTGCTGTTTTATCTCATGACCGTGTTCTCGCTGAGCTGGGGCACCACGAAGCTCGGCTTCACCCGACAGGAATTGCTGATCATCCAGTTGTTCGGCGTGGTGTTCTTCGGCCTGATGATCCCGGTCTCGGCGATGCTCGCCGACCGCTACGGGCCGCGCGCCATCCTGCTGCTGGCATCAGCATTGATCGCGGGCTTCGGGCTGTTTTTCGCGCCGCTGTTCGGCGCCGGAACCACCTTCGGCGTGGTCGTCTTCTTCGTGGTGGGGTTCGGTCTGATGGGCTTCACCTACGGCCCGATCGGCACCGCGCTCGCGGATTCATTCCCCGTCATGGTGCGCTACACCGGGGCGTCGCTCGCCTTCAACATGGCGGGCATCTTCGGCGCGTCGCTCGCGCCGTACCTCGCGACCTCGCTCGCGACGAGCTATGGCCTCGCCTATGTCGGCTATTACCTGATGGCGGCGGCCCTGCTGACCTTCGCGGCCCAGGTCGCGCTACGGATGCCGTTGCACCGGACGCGATAGGCGCTAATCCAGCCTCGTTGCCGCGACATAAATGATATCGGCGTCGCGTTCGGCCGGCGCGTCACGCACGCTCTTTGACGTGACCGTCAAATCGTGCTGCGCATCGACCAGGAAACCGGCATCGGTCAGCGCGTCGGCGATATCGAAGCGGCGGTATTTCTTGAACTTCGCGTGGGCCTGGACCGCGCCGCCATAGGACGTGATGAGGATGCGTCCGCGCTTCTTGAGCACGCGCCGCGCCTCGGCGATAGCCTCGGCAAGCGGTAGATGGCCGATCGTCTCCGGAATGATCACCGCATCGAAGCTTGCCGCGCCGAAGGGCAGGGCGAGAGCATCGGCCTGCGCCGTTCGCGCGAAGCCCTTGCGGGCGCCGCGGATCAGCATGGCGAGCGACAGGTCGATGCCGGTGACGCGATGGGACTGGTCGGCGAGATGAATTTCGAGTTCGCCCGAGCCGCAGCCGATCGAGAGGATGCGCAGTTTCTTCGCCGGCAATTGCGCGGTGAGCCAGCGGCGCAGCGTCAGATAGGACGAGCTGAACGTCATGTAGCCGGTCTGCCGCCAGCCTTGCGCCGCGACCTCTTTGTAGAACCCGGCGTGGGACGGCGCTTTGGCTTTCTTCGCCGGCTTCTTTTTCGCGGCGCTTTTCTTCTTCGCGGTCATCCGAAGCGCAGATCCTCGACATAGCCGTTGCGGATATCGCGGCTGTGCGGCCGCGCGATCAACGCCGAGCAGAAGAGGGACTCGCAGAGCATGCGGGTGAGGCGCGGGTGTGTGTTGAAGTCGACGCTTTTGACCAGTTCCTCCTCGACGCCTTCGACGTCGAGTTTCAGCACCACCGGCAGGCCGGGCGGCGTCGGCTCGGCCAGAACCTCGTCGAAGGCGCGTGTCGCGATGTTCTGCGGCAGGGTCGCCAGCTCGTTCGGACGCAGCGCGCTGTGCTTGCCGTCGGGCGCGCGATAGATCACCGTCTCGCCGGTCGTCGGCGTCACCGCGCGATTGACGATCTCGGTACGGTCGGCGAAGGGCGCGAGGTTCTCGCGCAGGCATTCGAGATTGGTCTCGTCCGGCTCGTAGCACCGCGTCCGGTTCGCCGCATTGCGGGTCAGGAAATAGACGCTCGCGTAGCCGACATTGGCGCCGATATCGAGAAAGAACGCCGGTTGGCTGGCGGGCGTCGCGTAATCGTCGCGGCAGAACACGCCGAAAATGGTTTTGACGCTCTCGTAATTGCGCAGTTTCAGCGTGACCTTGCCGGTCGGCGTGCGCACCGTCGCGGTCGCCGGCACGCGGTGGAGGCCCAAAGCCATCAGGAATTCGATCGGGCTCGTCACCACCCAGAAGGCGCGCACCATCCCGATCCAGTTGTAGCGATTACCGATCCGGCTGCGCATCGATCAATGGGGAAGGGTGTTGTGAGCCATTGCCGGAGCTTACAACCGGGGCGCAGTCCCGACAACGCGGGGGTCCTTTTATCCGAGCGTTCGCTTGCCGCTCGTGCCGTCATGGACGATACTCTCCGACAAATCGGTAAGGTTGCGCGTGAAGGGGAGGATGTAATGCGTCTCAAGACACTAATCGGGTGCGCGCTGGCGCTGACATTGGCGGCGGGCGCCGCGTCGGCCGATAACAGCCCCGAAATGCAGAAGGTGATCGCCGGGGCCAAGGCCGAGGGCAAGCTCAACATCATCTGGTCGGCGACGACCTTGGGCGGTTCCGCCGGCGCCAAGCGCTTCGAGGCCGGCATCAACAAGATGTTCGGCACCGATATCAAGATCAGCTTCACGCCCGGTCCCTCGATGCCCAATGTGGGCAACCAGATCGCGACCGAAACCCAGGCCGGCCGCAAGACCAGCACCGACGTCTATCTCGCCTATTCGCGCACCGTCGCGCTGCTGGCGAAGCTCGACCTGTTCGAGCCGGTCGACTGGAAGGCGTTGCTGCCGGGGCGCATCACCGAGGCGAATGTCGAGGCGGGCGGGCGCTCGATCAAGGCGGTCACCGCGCTGCCGGGCATTCTCTATAACACCCAGCTCGTGCCCTATAAGCCGACCGCGCTCAGCGATTTCCTCAAGCCCGAATGGAAGGGCAAGATCGCCTCGACGCCCTATGCCGCCAATTTCGACATTCTTTCGGCCAAGGACAGTTGGGGGCCCGAGAAGGCGCTCGATTACGCCAAGAAACTGTCGCCGCAGTTGGCCGGGCTCATTCGCTGCGACGACGTCAACCGCATCGCGACCGGCGAATTCCTCGCCTTCTTCATCACCTGCACCGGCAACGAGGGCGAGCGCATCAAGGAGCAGGGCGCGCCGGTCGACGAGGTCGCGGCCAAGGATTTCGTCATCCAGAGCTTCTTCTATTTCCAGGTGCCGCGCGCGGCCGAAAACCCGAACGCGGCGAAACTCTTCGTCACGTTCGCGATGACGCCCGAAGGACAGGCGATCGTCTGGGACACGTGGCAGTCCGATCTCTCGCTCTTTCCCGAATCCCACACGCGTAAAGACGTGGAACGGACCGAGAAGGATTATGGCGTGAAGCTCAAGGAACTCGACCTTGCGTGGCAGGCGGCCAATTCCGACACGCAGGAGACCTGGGACCAGATCGTCAAGATTCTGACCACCAAGAACTGAACCGAGGCGCGGGCGGAACCTTGTCGCGTTTTTCCGCCAGCAAGCGCCTGAGCCTGTCTCCCGGCATCGGTCATCGCGCCGATCCGTGGCCGTGGCTGATGCTGACCGCCGCGATCATCGCCAGCGCGGTGATCGGCGCGATGATCGTCGGCATCTTCTGGATGAGCTTTCGCCAGGGTCAGCCCGGCCAGCCGGGGGGCATTTATTCGCTGGCCAATTACGCGACGGTGCTGGGCGATCCGCGCGCCTGGCCGGCGATCGTCAACACGTTCGAATTCGCCTTCACCGCTTTGGGCGTCGCGCTCGTGTGCGGCTTGCCGATGGCGTGGCTGGCCGAGCGGACCGATTTTCGCGGCCGCAACGCGCTCTTCACTCTGATGACCATGGGCGTGCTGGTGCCGGGCTTCGCCGCGTCGATGGGCTGGCTGTTCCTGCTCCATCCGCGCATCGGCATCGTCAATGCGTGGCTGAAGCTGCTGTTCGGCCCCGATATGCCGCCGATCGACATCACGACGATCTGGGGCATGGGATTCATCGAGGGGATCAGCCTGAGCCCGGTCGCCTTCATCATGTCCGCCTCGGTGTTCCGCGCGATGGACCCGGCGCTCGAGGACGCGGCGCAGATGAGCGGCGCGAATTTCCGCCAGACCTTGTGGCGCATCACCCTGCGCGTGGCGTTTCCGGGCATTCTCGCCGCCGCGATCTATATCTTCACCATCGCCTTCGCCGCCTTCGACATTCCGGCGGTTATCGGCTGGGCGAGCCGGCGGTTGACCTTCAGCACGCTGTTGCTGCTGTTGTTGAGCGGCGAGGATTCGCTGCCGCGCTACGGCGCCAGCGCCGCGATCAGCACCCTCGCGCTGGTCCTCGCGGTGGGGCTGAGCTTCTGGTACGCCGCGGTGCAGCGCCAGTCACATCGCTATGAGATCGTCACCGGCAAGGCTTATCGTCCGCATCGCGTCGAACTCGGCCGCGCGAGCGCTTTTGCATGGGCTGGCGTCGGCACCTATTTCACCCTGGGTTTCGTGATGCCGAGTATCACGCTGATCTGGGCGTCGTTCATGCCGTTCTTCCGCGCGCCCTCGGCCGCCGCCTTTGCCGCGATGTCGCTGCAGCATTATCGCGCGCTGCCCTGGGACCTGGTGTCCGAGGGGATGAAGAATACCGGCATCCTGATGCTGCTGACGCCGACCGTGGCGCTGCTGTTGAGCATCGCGTTTTCCTGGGTGGTGCTGCGTTCGCGCTTTCCGGGGCGGCAATGGTTCGACGTGTTCGCGTTCCTGCCGCATGCGATCCCCAGCGTGATCTTCGGCATGGGCGCGCTGCTGGCGGCGCTTTACGTCGTCGACAAGGTTGTGCCGATCTACGGCACGATCTGGATATTGCTGCTGGTCTTCACGATCGCGCGCTTGAGCTACGGCACGCGCGTCACCAATGGCGGGATGATCCAGATCCATCGCGAACTGGGTGAGGCGGCGACGGTCAGCGGCGCCAATACCGGCGGCATCCTGCGCCGTATCGTGCTCCCGCTGCTCGCGCCGACGCTGCTCTATGCGTGGCTGTGGATCGCGCTGCTGACCTTCCGCGAACTGACCCTCGCGGCGTTTCTCACCACGCGCGGCAATCTCACGCTGCCGGTCGTGATCTGGAGCATGTGGCAGGGCGGCACGAGCGGCCCCGCCGCCGCGCTCTCGGTGCTTCTGCTTCTGCTGATGACGCCGGTGATCGCCCTCTACTGGTATATCGGCCGCCGCCGCGTCGCGGGTTTGAACTAGAGCTTGAACACCCGCTCGGCATTGCCGTGCGCGAGCTTCGCCATGTCGCCGGGGCCGAGCGGCAGGTGCCGGAAGAAATCCATGCCCTCGCGGTTCGACTCATAAGGCCAGTCGATCGAGAAGATCACCTTGTCGATGCCGAGCACCGCGATCGTGCATTGTAGGGCTGCGATCGAGAAATTGCCGCTGGTGGTGACAGTGACGTTGTCGCGCATGTATTCGACGACAGTTTTCTTGAGACCGCGCCGCTTCATCGCCCGGCAGGTGTGGTGATCGAGGCGTTCGAGAAAGAACGGAATGCCTTCGCCCAAGTGACCGATCACGAGCTGAAGCTTCGGGAAAGTGTCGAACACGCCGCTGAAGATCAGCCGCAATATGTGCGAGACCGTGTCCATGGTGAAGCCCCAGCCGGCGGTGCTGAGCTCCTGGTAGCCCTGGAAGTAGGCTTGAGCGGCAAGCGGATGCGGATCGCGCGGGTGAAGATAGACCGGCACGTCGAGGGCTTGCGCCGCCTCGAAGATCGGCCAGTATTTCTTGTCGTCGAGGAATTCGCCGTTGGTATGGCCGTTGATCATCGTGCCCTTGAAGCCCAGCGTGCGCACCGTGCGTTGCAGTTCCTTGACCGAGGCGGCGACGTCGGGCGTCGGCAGGGCGGCCAGCGCCGCAAAGCGCCCAGGATAGGCCTTGCAGGCGGCGGCCATGAGGTCGTTGGCGTCGGTCGCCACCGTGATCGCTTCGTCCGCCGGCAGGCCCTGCGGGCCCGGCATGGTCAGGGACAGGAGCTGCAGGTCGATGCCGGTTTCATCCATCGCCGCGATCCGGCTTTTTCCGATATCGAGCATTTCGGCCATGACGTCGTGACCGACCCGCTCACTGCTATCGGCCAGTGAAGCCAGGCGCCGGGGCGTCGGGGTGATCTTCGACTGATAGAGCGGCGAGGTGACGTGTTCTTCGACGGCGATGACTTTCACTGTAACCTTCCTCGTGACAAGGCCTAATTCGGAAAGGGAGAAATTTCTCTTTAAAATCAACGTAGACTAGCCCCCAATTTTTTAGAAGCTCAATTCCGACGGCGGTTTTGGCGGCGGTTCAATATCCAAGAGAGAGTCAGAGCTACCCGGCATCAACGGCCTGCTCGATGTCGTGTTCCGCGTGGTTGAACGGCTGGCGGACCCTGGTTCGAACCCGCAGCCCCGCATAATCCATGGTTATGACAGAGCCGCTCTGGCCGCCACCTGAATGAAGCAGCGAACGTCATCGGAGGAACTTACGAGCCGCAGTACCGCCAAAGGACCAAAAGTACATGTTTATGTCCTTTTGGATTGACCGGCTAATCGAGGCTCACTAATCTTCCGCAAAAGCTCGGCGCGATGCGCCATGGATAAAGAGAATTGGGGAGGGCATGAGCTATTATATCGGGACCGATATCGGCGGCACGTTTACCGATCTCGTCATGCTTTCCGACAAGGGCGACGTCACCATCGTCAAGGCGCCGACGACACCCGATGATCGCACGCGCGGTGTTCTCGATGCGCTCGACCTTGCGGCCAAGGGTGCGGGACTCGCTCCCAAAGAACTGGTGGACCATCTCGCCTATTTCGCGCATGGCACGACCGCCGCGACCAATGCCTTCATCGAACGCAAGGGCGTCAAGACAGGGCTCCTGACGACGCTCGGCTTTGCCGACGTTCTGGCGATTCAACGTTGTATGGCAAGCTGGGCCGGGCTCGCCGATCACGAAATCGCCCATTACTCCACCCGCTCGATCCCGCAACCGATCATCGTTCGCGAACTGATCGAGGAGATCGACGAACGGGTCGACTATCGCGGCCGCATCATCGCGCCGCTCGACGAAAAGACCGCGCGCGCCAGCATCCGCCGACTCGTCACCGAGGGTGTCGAGGCGATCGCGATCATGCTGTTGTGGTCGTTCCGCAATCCTGTCCACGAGCAGCGGCTCGAGCAGATCGTGAAGGAAGAGGCGCCGGGCGTCTTCGTCACCATCAGCTCGTCTCTGATTCCCATTCTCGGCGAATACGAACGGGTCTCGACCACCGCGATCAATTCCTATCTCGGCCCGGTCATTCACCGTTATATCAATGGGCTTGAGCAATCGATGCGGGGTTACGGCTACAAGGGGCCGGTTTCCATCATGGAATCGGGCGGCGGCGTGTTGCCCGCGTCGGAGGCGGCCCTTCAAGCCGCCAATCTGCTGACCTCGGGCCCTGCGGGCGGCGTGCTGGCCTCGCAAAAGCTCGGCGAGCTTCTCGGTTTCAAGAACATCATCACCGCCGACATGGGCGGAACGAGTTTCGACGTCGGCCTGATCGTCAACGGTGAACCCGAATTGCAGACCGTGCGCGAGGTCGGCCGGTTCCATGTGGCGCTGCCGTCGATCAAGGTGACGGCGATCGGCGCCGGCGGCGGATCGCTCGCCCGCATCCATGCCGGCCATCTGACGGTCGGGCCCGAGAGTGCGGGCTCGGTTCCCGGACCCGCTTGCTACGGCCGTGGGGGCACCGAACCGACGATTACCGATGCCGATGTCGTGTTGGGCATCATCGATCCCGCCTATTTCCTGGGCGGACATATGAGCATCGATACCGAAAAAGCGAAGAAGGCGATCAACGATCATGTCGCCAAGCCGCTCGGTCTCGATCTTCACGAGGCGGCGGCGGGCATTCGCGAAGTCGCCAACAACCAGATGGCGGATCTTCTGCGTCGCGTCACCACGCGCGCGGGGCATGATCCGCGCAATTTCGTGATCTGCGCCTATGGCGGTGCCGGGCCGACCCACGCGCATCAATTCGCATCGATCGCCGGCATTACCACGGCGTTGATCCCGACGACTGCCTCAGGCCATTCCGCTTTCGGCGCGGTCACCGCCGACCGGCATCGCTCGTTCTCGCTCGCCTTCGGCCATCACACGCCGCCGCGCTTCAAGCGCGCCTCCGACCATGTCGATGTTCCGGCGTTGAACGAAGGCTTTGCGAAGCTCGAGGCGCGGTGTCGTGACGCTCTCGGTCCGGAAGCGAGAATCGACCGCTTCATCGGCATGTTGTTTCGCCAGCAGGTTCACGAGGTCTTCGTCGAAGTGCCGAACAAAGTCCTCGATCCGGCGGATGTCGACGCTTTGGTTGACCGCTTCCAGGAGAAATACGAACTGCTTTACGGCAAAGGCTCGGCCTTGCGCGGATCGGGCGTCGAGTTCACGACGCTGCGAACCGAGGTCACGCTGCCCGTGGTGAAGCCACGGCCAACGCCGCTCGAGCCGAAAGCGGGCAAACCGAAAGAAGTAGCCATGCGCCAAGTCTATTTCTATCGGGCGGGTTTCCAGGAGGCCAAGGTCTATCGCTCGAACGATCTCGGTGCCGGCCATGTGATTGCCGGTCCGGCGATCGTCGAGCGGCCGGATACCACGGTTGTCGTCGGGATCGGCCAAAGCCTCGAAATCGAGCGCTATGGCAATATGATCATCCACCTCGCGGCGAAGGGAGTACACTGACATGGATGAGGTCAGGTTGCCGGATTCGGGAATCTATGCCTACGAACGCGTGGCGGTCGATCCGATCACCTTCGAGGTGATTCACCATCGCCTCATTTCGATCAGCGAAGAACAGGCGGCGACGCTTTCGGCGATTTCCGGCTCGCCCCTCGTCAACGACGCAACCGATTTCAACACCGGAATCTTCCGCGCGCGCGGCGAGATCGTCACGATCGGCAAGACCGTGCTGTTTCACGCGGCTTCGGTCGCGGAGATGGTCAAACATATCATCGCCGATTGCAGCCTGAGCCCCGGCATTCGCCCCGGCGATATGTTCCTGGTCAATCATCCCTACAAGGGCGCTCTTCATGCTCCCGATTTCGGCCTGGTGGCGCCGGCGTTTCACGGCGAACGGCTGATCGGCTGGGTCGGCGTCTGTTCGCATCAGATCGATGTCGGCGGCGTCTTTGGCACGGAAGCGACCGAGGCCTATCAGGAAGGAATGCTCGTTCCGCCGTTGCGCGTCGTCGAGAACGGCGAATTCCGCTCGGACATGATGGCCATGGTGCTCGGCATGTCGCGGCTCCCGGTCAACATGAGCCTCGATTTTCGCGGCATGATGGCGGCCAATCGCGTGGCGCTGCGTCGGCTTCAGGAGACCGTCGATCAATACGGGATCGATACGGTTCTCTCGGTGATGGACGGCGCGATCGACATATCGGAGAAAGCCGTCCGCGAACGGCTGCGCGAGTTGCCCGACGGCGTCTATCGCGCCCAGGTTTTTCTCGATCACGATGGCGTGCAGAACAAGCTCTATCGCATCCATGTCGAGATGACCAAGACGGACGATCATCTGACGCTCGACTTCACCAAATCGGCCGATCAGGCGCCGCGCTTCATGAATTGCACGGCGTCGGGGCTGCTGGCAGGCATCCGGGCGGGAATGTTGCCGATCCTGGCTTACGATCTGCCGTGGAACGAAGGCGTGTTTCGCCCGATGAAGGTGATCGCGCGCGAAGGATCGATCGTGTCGGCGAAGTTTCCGGCGCCGGTCGGGCAGGGGCCGATCGGGGCGATGTGGCTGGTCGAGACGACCGTCACCGAAGTCCTCTCGAAACTCGTCGCCTCCAGCCGCAAATATATCGGCGAGGCACAAGCCGCACCCAATGGCGGTCCCGACACATTCAACCTTCAGGGTCAAAATCAGTATGGAGAGCCCAATCGCGGCGCCAGTCTCGATCAAGTCTATGTCGGCGGCGGCGCTTATTCGCATCGCGATGGACTGAGCCCACAGGGCCATCGCCATATTCCGGCGATCCGGCTGCAGAACATCGAACGGGCCGAGAACAACACGCCGCTGCTTTATCTCTTCCGCAAATTTCTCGTCGATACCGCGGGGCCTGGGCGCCAGCGCGGTGGTGCCAGCGTCGGGCACGGCTACATCCTGCACGATGTCGACAAGATGGACGTGCGGTTCGCCTGTCATTGCTATGAATCGCCGTCGTCGCTCGGTCTCTATGGCGGCTATCCCAGCGCCTGCAACACGCGGCGCTTCAGCCGCCATTCGAACATCCGGGCACAGATCGCTGAAGGGCACATGCCGCGCGATATGTCGACGCTGGGCGGCGAACTGCCGACGTTCCCCGCGAAAATGACCAAGCCCGATCTCTTTACAAAAGACGACGTGTTCGAGAACGGGCCGAGCGCCGGGGCGGGGTGGGGCGATCCGATCGACCGCGATCCAGCCGACGTGGCCGATGACGTGCGCTTCGGCATGATCTCGGCGGCGGTGGCGCACGACATCTATGGCGTCGTTTTGGCGGGAAAATCCGGCGCCGATCTGAAGGCCACGGCGACGCGACGCGACGGATTGCGCGCCGCGCGCCTGACCTGGAAGGCCGCGAAGACGCTTAAAAATCTTCCCGGTCGAGACGCGAAAGGCGAGGAGCTGGCGATCGCGGGTGATCGTGCCTCGATCCAGAAGATCGGCGGACAGGCCTATTTCCGCTGCGAGTGCGGCACCTGCATCGCGCCGACGAATGAAAACTGGAAAGATTACGCGTTGCAGGCGAATACCACGGCGGCGGAGTTGGGGCCACGGATCACGCTTCACGCCGAACTCGAAGCGAAACGCTATGCCTGTCCCGGTTGCGGCCGCCTGCATGCGGTCGAGATCAAGCTCAAGAACGAACCGCCGCTTTTCGATTGCGAATTCAAGGTCTGAGAGGACGACGATGGCTGAGGCCTACATCATTCCGTTGCCGCCACGCTGGGAACGCGATCTGGATTGCGGTTGGGTCGAGTTCAAAAGCGGCAAAGACGACATCCGCGGCTATCTGGCCAAGCCAAAGGGCAAGCGCAACCTGCCTGGCATCATCATGATCCATGAGAATCTCGGCGTGATCGAACATCGCCAGGACGTGACGCGGCGCCTCGCCAAGGCGGGTTACGCCGTGCTGACGGTCGATCTCTACAGCCGGATCGGCGGGCAATCGCCGCGCGACTTCACGACACCCGAAGAACGCCGGATCAAGGCGTTCCGCGCCATGCCCGACGAGCAGGTCATTCCCGATCTCGAGGCGGGATGCCGTTATCTCGAATCGCTCGACGCGGTCGACGGCAAACGCATCGGCACGGTCGGTTATTGCTCGGGCGGCGGCCTGCTGTACGGTTGGGTGCTCGGCAAAAGCACCAACGTCAAATGCGCGGTGGTTTATTACGGCACGACTTCCATGCGTCCCGAGACGCGGCCGGATGGAAAGCCGCTCGAACGGATTCCGCAGGCATCCAAGCTTCAATGTCCGATTCTGGTTCTACAGGGCGAAGCCGACCGGATGATCGACGGCGTGCGCGACATGGTCGAAGGACTGAAGAAGTCCGGGCGCCCCGTCGAATTTTTCAGCTATCCGGGCGCGGATCACGCTTACGACGACGATACGCATCCGGCCTATCATGCCGAGGCGTCGAAATCGAGTTGGTCGCGCACCATCGAATTTCTCGGCCGTCACCTCGGCTCCGGTGGATGACGGAACGGCGGAGATCAATCGTTCGGACAACAATGAATTAAACTGAGGGAGGAATCGAAACATGGCTGACTCTGTCATTCGCTCACGCTGGGTCCTCGCGAACGGCGTCAAGACGCACTATTCGGAATCGGGCGGCAACGGTAAACCACTGGTGGCCCTGCATGGCGGCGGCGCGGGCTCTTCCGGCGTCGCCGGCATGGGATCGGTGATGGAGCGCCTAGCTGACGAGGTCTGGACCCTGGCGCCCGATTCGGTCGGTGGCTTCGGGCTGACCGATGCCTACGCGCCGACGCCCTATGGCCTGCACAGCCGCGTGACGCACGCCGCCGATTTCGTCGATGCGTTGTGCCTGCCGAAATTCACCATTCTCGGCAATTCGCAAGGCGCCTGGACGGCGGCGCAATATGCGATCCTTCATCCCGACCGGGTCGAGAAGGTGATCCTCGTTTCGTCGCTGACGATCGCCAATGCGCTCGGCCTCAAACAGCGTCCGACCGACGCGATGAAGGCCCTCAACGACTATGACGGCACGCGGGCCGGGATGAAGCGGCTGCTCGAAGCGCTCATCATCGATCCAAGCCGCATTACCGACAAGCTGATCGACGAGCGCCAAGCAGCCGCGACACGGCCGGGGGCTCTCGATTCCTTCCGCGGGCTCGGCAAGGCGATTGCGGCGGCGCGTGAGAATCCGCTGCTCTCCCTGCACACCGATATGACCAAGACGTTGCCGGCGCTCACCAAGGCAATTCCGACCATCGTCCTGTGGGGTGAAAGCGATCCGTTCGCGCTGCCCGAGACGGGCAAGGCGATCGAGAAGATGCTGCCCGATGCGAAGTTCTATTGGGTTCCCAACGCCGGCCATCAGGTCCAGACCGACCAGCCCGACATCTCGGCGAAGATCATTCGCGAATTTCTGCGGAGTTGAGGCGGGTAGCAAGCACACATGGTTGAGCCCAAATTGCGGCTGCGCGACCTGAACCGGCGGTTCATGTTGCGCGACCGCGCGGTCGATGCGCTCGCCGGGATCAGCCTCGACGTGGCGCCCGGCGAGTTTCTGTCGATCGTCGGTCCGTCGGGGTGCGGCAAGACGACGATGCTGCGAATTGTCGCCGGACTTGAAACCGCGACGAGCGGCACGGTCGAAATCATGCGCGAACCGGGATCGACCCGACCGCTCAACGCGATGGTCTTCCAGCAGGAATCGGTCTTCCCCTGGAAGAACGTCCGCGACAATGCCGCTTTCGGGCTTAAGGCGCGCGGTTTCGGCAAGCGCGAGCGTTACGAGATGGTGCAACCGATCCTCGACAAGGTCGGCTTGCGCGGCTTCGAGGACGCGCTGCCGCACCAGCTCTCGGGCGGCATGAAGCAACGTGTCGCGATCGCGCGCGCTTTCGCGAACGATCCCGAAATCATGCTGATGGACGAACCCTTCGCGGCGCTCGACGAACAGACGAAGCTTATTCTGCAGGCGGAACTGCTGCGCATCTGGGAAGAATCGCGCAAGACGGTCATGTATGTCACCCACTCGATCGACGAGGCGATCACCCTCTCCGATCGGGTTCTCGTCATGAGCGCGCGGCCGGGGCGCGTCAAAGAAATCATCGACATCAAGAGCGCGTTTCCCCGCCCGCGCGACATCGCAGCCGTGAAGTCGAGTCCGAAATACGGCGAATTCTTCGGCCGGATCTGGTCGCTCCTGCGCGACGAGGTCATGGCGGCGTCTCTGGTGTCGGCATGAACGCGAAAATGCTCAATCGCGTGCTGTCGGTCGTGACGCCGGCATTGCTTCTTCTCGCTTGGGAAGTTGCTTCACGGACGCAGATCATCGATTTCCGGTTTTTTTCGGCGCCCAGCGCGATCTTCAAAGAATTCGTGGTCATGCTGGAATCGGGCGAACTGTTGAAACATACGCTGATCAGTCTGCAGCGCATCTTCATCGGGTTCACGATCGGCACGGTTTCGGGCGTCGTGATCGGACTCGCGGTCGGGCTTATCCCGGCGGTTTCGGCTGCCCTGAAACCGATCATCGACGCCACGTTCCCGATTCCGAAAGTCGGCTTACTCCCCTTGGTTATCATCATCTTCGGCCTCGGAGAGGCCTCGAAATACGCGATCATCGCGATCGGCGTGGTCTATCTGGTCATCATCAATACCGTGTCGGGCGTCCGGCATATCGAGAGGATCTATCTCGATGTCGGCCGCAATTACCATGCGAGCCGCCTGATGATGTTCACCGATGTGGCGCTCCCCGGCGCGCTGCCGATGATCATCGCCGGTATGAAGATCAGCATGGGCGTGTCGCTCATCCTCATTGTCTCGGCGGAGTCTCTCGCGGCCAAGAGCGGCATCGGGTACCTGATCTGGACGACCTGGCAGGTTTTCGAGGTCGAGAAAATGTATGTCGGCCTCTTTATGGCGGCCGTCCTGGGCGCGTGCTTGACCGCGCTTCTGGACTGGCTCGAGCGCGTGATGATTCCTTGGAAGCGGGTCTGATCGAAAAAATAATCGAACGGGAGGGTGCCATGGTAAGACGATTGACGAGGCTCGTTGGCGTGTTGACCGCCATCTTGGCCGCAATAGCGGTGACGCCGTCGCGCGCGGCGGACAAGGTCGCACCCACCACGGTCCGTATCGGCGTAATCGGTATCCTCGCCGAGGCCGGTCTCTATGTCGCGGCCGAGCGCGGCTATTTCACCGAGGAAGGCCTCAACGTCGAATTCCTCAAGGACATGGTCGGCGCCGACGCTTTTCCCGGTCTTGCCACCGGTCAAATCGACGGGGTCGGCGGGTCTTTCGGGCCGGAACTGGCCAACGCGGTGCTGCGCGGCGTGCGCATCAAGCTGGTGGCCGGTCTGAACAGCTATATCCCCGGCTGGGATGCGGGCGCGCTCACGATCCGCAAGGAACTGATCGACAACGGCCGCGTCAAGGATTGGAAGGATCTGAAGGGCCTCAAGATCGGCATCACCGCGCCGTTGCCCAACATGACCGACTTCTTTGCCTCGCGTTATCTGGCTCAGGGCGGTTTGACGTTCAGCGACGTCGAATTCGTCACCGTGCCGTTTCCGAACATGATCTCCGCGCTGAAGACCGGCGGCATCGATGCCGCGCACACCTCGGAACCGATGACCACGCTCGCGGTCGACAACAAGATCGCGGTGAAATGGCGCCCGGTCAGCACCTACGCGCCGCCGGGTCTAACCGTGGCGATCCTGCAATTCGGGCCGTCGCTGCTCGACAAGGCACCGGACGTCGGCGAGCGTTTCGTGACGGCCTATCTGCGCGGCGCGCGCTATTACGATGAAGCGTTGGCGCGGCCCGATGGCAAGGCCGAGATCGCGCCGATCCTGATGAAGTACACGCCCTTGAAGGATCGCTCGATCTACGACCGCATCAGCTTCTCTTATGCCCCGCCCGATGGCGAGATCAGCGTGACGGGCCTCGAGGCGATGTCGACCTATTACGCGACGCATAACGGTCCGAACGCCGGCGACGTGAGCAAGCTGGTCGATGACCGTTTCCAGAAAGCGGCGCTAAAGCGCTTGGGACTCTATAAAAAGTCGGGAGGGTGACGGTCATGGCAATAAAGATACAGACTTCAGTTGCGGCAATACTCGCGCTTGTTGGCGCCATCGTCGGCGGTCAGCCGGCTCGCGCGGCCGATACGCCCGTCCATATCGGCGTGATCGGCATCCTCGCCGAGGCCGGCCTCTATGTCGCGCAGGAACGGGGCTATTTCGCGCAAGAAGGACTCGCCGTCGAGTTCATCAAGGATCTCTATGGCCCCGATGCGTTTCCGGCGCTGGCGACCGGCCAGATCGACGCGGTCGGCGGCGCCTTCGGGCCGGAAGTCGTGAATGCCATTCAGCGCGGCATCCATGTGAAGCTCGTGGCCGGCATGAACAGCTACATTCCAGGCTGGGATTCGGGCTTCCTCGCCGTTCGCAAGGAACTGATCGACAGCGGCAAGGTCAAGGATTGGAAGGACCTCAAAGGCCTGAAGATCGCCGTCTCGGAGCCGCGGCCGAACCTGACCGATTACTTCGCCTCGAAATATCTCGCCAATGGCGGGCTGACCTTCGCCGACGTCACGACCGTCAACGTTCCCTTCGCCAACATGATCGCGGCGCTAAAGACCGGCGGCGTCGATGCGGCCCACACCTCGGAGCCGCTCTCGACAGTGGTTTCCGATGTCGGCGCGGCGGTCAAATGGAAGCCGGTGAGCAGCTACGCACCGTCGGGACTGACGGTGGCGATCCTGCAATTCGGGCCGACGCTTCTGGAAAAGGCACCCGATGTGGGCGACCGGTTGCTCACCGCCTATATGCGGGGCGCGCGGGATTACAATGACACGCTCAAGAAGCCCGACGGCAAAGCGGAGCTCGCGCCGATCCTGATGAAATACACCCCGGTGAAGGATCGCGGTCTCTATGACCGCATTGCCTGGGCCTATGCCGATCCTGATGCGGCGATCGACATGGCGGGCTTGCAGGACATGGCGACCTATTACGCCACCCATGCCGGCCCCAACGCTGGCGACGTGAAGACCCTGGTCGAAGACCGGTTCCGCCAGGCGGCGCTGAAGCGGCTCGGACCCTACAAGAAATAAGGAGCGACAGGATGGCCAAGCTCGATCGTGCATCGATGCCGCAATCGGACGACGCGCCCGACAGGATGGAAGGAATGGTGCCGGGCGTGCGCGCCGGCGGCTTCCTCTTCCTTTCGGCGATCCGGGGTCGCGATCCGGAAACCGGCAAGATGATCGAGGACCCGCTCGAACAGGCCCGCCGTTGCCTTCGAAATATCGAGGCCGTGCTGGCCGGCTCGGGCGCGACGCTGGCGCATGTCGTGAAGGTCACGCTCTATATGCACGACCTCAACCGCCGCAAGGAATTCCATCAGGCCTGGATGGAGTTCTTTCCGAAGGACCCGCCGGCGCGGATTGCCGTCGGCATCGCCGATGCGAACGCATCGCCGGGAGGCAAGGCGCATTACGCGCTCGACGTTATCGCGCTGGCGCCTTGAAAGCGCGTCCGGCCGAAACCCTCACGGCGTCCAGGAGGCGAAAGCGACGCCGGTGACGACGTGATGGATCGGCATGTAGTCGATGATCTCGGCTTTGGTGTTGCCCATCGCGCCGGCGGGCACCAACCATGCACGGATCTCGCCGGTGCCGCCATGATAGGTATCGGAATTGATCTGGTAGAGGCTCGCGAGTTTGTCGGGCTTGCCGTCGGCCAGGGCGCCGAGAACCGCGCGGTCGAGCGGCTCGTCGATCCAGCCCGCGCGCGGTCCGCGCGGATCGTGGGACAGGCCGCCGGTTCCGAAGATCGCGATGCGTTCTTTGCGCTCCGCGAGCAATTCGGTGAGCGCTCGGCCCAGCGCCAGGCATCGCCGCGCCGTCGGCATGGGTTCGTAATAGCAATTGAGCATGATCATCACGACCGGAATGTCGAGCTTCGGCATGACCTTCGGCGCCGGACGGGTGAAGCCGTGCCCCAAGCCGCCGGGACTGCCCGCCGGCTTGAACTGATGCGAGACCGCGATGTCGAAATCCATGTCGACGAGGCCTTTCGCGATCGTCGCGGCCAGCTCTTGATGCGTCGTCAGCCGGACGACCTCTTGCGCGCCTTCGCCATGCGGAAGCTTGAGGCGATAATTTCCCTCCGCCCATTCGCCGGTAAAGACGCCGATCTGCGGCATACAGGCGTCCTTGTCGTAAACCTCGCTGTGATCGTCGGACACCATGATGAGCGCATCGGGCTTGTAGGCCTCGAGCCGTGCCTTCAGAACGCCGAATCCCGCTTCGATGCGTTGCCCGTAGGCGCGACGCAGCTCGGGCGTCTCGCGTTGCGCCGCCAAAGGCTGCGGAACGTCGTCGATCGCCGCTTTGTAGCGGACATCCCACTTGTCCGGGGAGATGAACACGTTCGGTGCGTGCGAACACGCCAAACCCAAACCAATCGGCATTGTTCCATCCCTCCGCTGCGGTATAGTTTTAAGGTTCTAACAATTATCCCTTTTAGGCTTTCCGGCAAAAAGGGTCAATTGAAACGATGTCGCGCCGGCCCCTCTCTGGCAAGCGAGGGGCGGGCCGTGCTAACAGAAGCGTCATGCGGCGATCGAGGCTTGCAAAAGGGGAATCTACGTCTATGACGCTGAGAGAAGACATCGCCGCGCGTTCGGGCAACGGTCGCGGATCGGCTCGACCGTTGGCTGCATCGTTCAACGGTGTGCCGGTTCCCATCTATGCCCAGCTCGTCACGTTGTTCCGCCGCCGGATCGAATCGGGCGAATGGGCCCTGCACCAGCAGATGCCGACGCTCGAAAGTCTGGTGGAAGAACTCGGCGTTGCCCGCGCCACGATCCGTCACGCGATCGGGTTTCTCGAGCGCGAAGGACTCATCGGCCGCTATCGCGGGCGCGGAACGTTTGTTTTGGCGCAGCCCGAAAGCGAAGTCTGGCATGAAATTCCGACCGACTGGGATACCTTGATCCAACCGGATCGCGATCGAACCATCAAGGTCGAGTGGCTCGTTTGTAAGCCGGCGGAGAACCTGCCGGTTCCATCGCATGCGGGTGGCACCCTGGCGCCCGCCTATCAATACACACGCCGGGTATTTCATCGGCATGGCGTGCCCTATTTCACGGGATACAGCTATATCGAACGTCGTGCCTTTCAGGCGATCGGGAAAAAGGGGTTCGGCGATACCGCCCCGATGCGGTCACTGCAGAGTCATTTCAAGAAATCGCTGGGTCGCGCGATGCAGACCATCAATGTCGGATCCGCGGACATGGAGACGGCAAGGTTGTTGGATGTACCGCTCAACGCACCGGTCGTCGTCCTGCACCGGTCTGTCTTCGATCGCGACGACATGCTCGTCTATGAATCCGAAGGGTTTCACCGCGGCGATTTCGTCCGCATCCGGACGCAGTTGCGGTGAAAATTGGTTCGAACGAAAGGTTTCTTGAAATGAAAAAATTATCGGGCGCCGCCTTGGCCGGCCTCGCGCTCGCCGCTCTGGTTCAAGCCGCGTCGGCGGAACCGGCGAAATTGTCGATCGGGCAGGGCGTCAATGGCGATTTTCTGACGACCTATATCGCGAAGGACAAAGGCATTTTCGACAAACACAATCTCGACGTGACGTTGGTCGGTGTGCCGGTTCCATCCAATATCGGACCGGCGCTCGTTTCGGGCGGAATTCAGATCGGGGCTGCGACACCGGTGGCGACCCTGCAGGCGCGCGAGGCGGGGGCGGACATCGTCGTGATCGCCGGCAATACCCGCATCACGAAGGACAACGTCACGACAAGCCTCGTCACGCGCAAGGGCGTGACCGTCAAGACCGCCGAGGATCTGAAGGGCAGGAGGGTCGGTGTGCCGGGTCTGAACAGCGGCAATTACATGTTGCTGGCCAAATGGGTGCTCGATCGCAACGTGGCCCTGAAGGATGTGTCGTTCGTCGAGATCGGCACGCCGCAAATGGCCGACCTGCTGCGCAATGGCACCGTCGACGCGGTCGTGATCAACGAACCGAGCCGGACCTTGATGGTCAATGCCGGAGCGGGCGATCTGTCGGTCGCTTATGTCGCGGAGGTCAATCCCGATGCGATCAATATTTTCTGGACCGCGATGGGCGACTGGGCCGCGACGCATCACGACACCCTCGCGGCGTTTCGCGCGGCGCAGATCGAAGCCATGGCTTTCATCAAATCGAATCCCGACGAGACGCGCGACGTCGAGAAAAAGCACCTGAATTTCAACAGCCCCCAGTTGGCAACCTTCAATCCGGAGGTCAAACCGGAGGACCTCGTCTTCTTCCAGAAGATGGGAAAACAGCTCGGTTTCCTGCACGAGGATACGGATCCTGCGAAGGCGATCTTTCACTGATGGTCGGCAGGAACAATAGTTCGCTACTATGGCACAATCATTGACCGGTCTTTCGGGCAGATGTACCGTTTTGTCGCAATACGAACACGCCGCTCGAATGGGCGGCAACGCAGCGGGAGGGAATTTTGCCGAAAGACCTACAGAGCTTTCTGCAGCAGGTTCGTAAGCAAACCGGGGATCTGATCGAGATCGAGCGTCCGGTGCGGCCCGATGATTTCGAAGTCACGGCGCTTTTGAAACAGCTCGAGGATCGCCGGCAATATCCCGCGGTCCAGTTCAACAATCCGCTCGATATGTACGGCAAGCCGTCGGCGTTTCCGTTGCTGTCGAACATGTATGCGACGCGCGAACGCTGCGCGGTGATGCTCGACGTCGATCCGGCGACGCCCAATTACGAGGTGAGCCTCGCCTTCAAGGAAAAAGCGGCGGGGAAGATCAAGCCGCAAACGATTGCGCCCGAGTCAGCACCCGTGCGCGAGAATGTATGGCAAGGCAAGGACGCGGATGTCGGCCACCTGCCGATCGTGAAGCATTTCGCCCAGGACATCGGGCCGGTGCTCACGATGACTCATGTGATGCGGTCGAAGCAGGGGCATTACAATGCCTCCTTCGCCAAGACCTTCTACAAATGGGATCCTCACGAGATGGTCGTGAGCATCCACACGCGCGACCTGAGCCGCATCGTCAAGGAATACGAGATCCACGACGAGCCGGCGCCCATCATCAACGTGATCGGTCATCATCCGGCCTTTCATCTGGCGTCGCTGGCGCGCAATCCCTGGGGCGCGGAGGATTACGAAACCATCGGATCGTTCCTGGGCGAGCCGCTGCGGCTCACGCCCTCAGTGACCTGGGGCGACAAGTTCATGGTTCCGGCGGACGCCGATCTGATCATTGAAGGCGAGATCCCGCCGGGCCAGCGCGACGTCTGCGATCCGTTTGGCGAGGTGGGGCGTCTCTATCAGGCACAGTGCTTGCGCCCCGTTTTCAACACCAAAGCGATCACCTTCCGCCACGGCGCGGTCCTGCAGGATATTTTCTCCGGCTTTCGCGATTGCTTCGCCCTGGGTGCGATCCCGAAAGAAGCGGCGATGGAAGCGGCCTTGCGCGCCCGCTTTCCCAATCTTCATGCCGCCCATTCGCCGGATTCATCTTGCGGCATTCATGCGATCTATATCTCGGTTCATAATCTGCAACCGGGGCAGGCCGACGCGATCGGCAAGGCGGCGCTCGAGGCCATGCCGATCACCGAATGCGTCGTGGTTGTCGATTCCGATATCGACGTGTTCCACGAGCCCAGCGTGCTCTGGGCGGTCTTCACCTATGCCGACGTGGCCCATGGATTGTCGGTGATGGGCACCGGCCAGCATGTCGTCTCGAACCAGGGAACGCGACTGAGCTTCGCCAGCACGAAATGGAGCGGGCGGGTCGTTGTGGACGCGACACGGCCGCAAAACGCACCGTTCCCGCCGCGATCGGAAGTGCCGCCCGAGGTCATCGCGCGCGTGAAGCTCGACGATTTCCTGCCGAAGCGGGGCACGGTGGCCGGATACGCCAACATCCCCGTCGGAGCGAAATAGATGGAACGCCTGTTCATGGCCGAATGCCCGGTCTGCCACCAAAGCTTTGCCTGCCACTACGATGAGATGCGGCATTCGAAGGTCAAGCTGTTCTGCCCGTCGTGCCGTCACCGCTTTGTCCCGGAAGAGGCGGCATCGCTTGACGAGCGACCGGACGCCGCGAGAGCAAGCACCGATTGAAAGGCGGCATGCGGGGCGACGCGACTGAGTATGAAACACGCATTTTGTATTAAGTTGCCACTCGAGCAGCTGTTACATCGCGTACCACTCGGCTGAGACCTTCCCACCTTTATAGGCGCGCATAGAGAGCACCAGGCGGCCGGCGCCGCGCTCCCCATCGTCCGGCATCTGTCGTGATGGTACGGAGTAACCTTTCTCCGAATGCAGCGAATTACCCTATGTCGGCGCCGCGCGGCTTGAGAGGCGGGGCGGCGGTGGAGTATACCCAATTAGTCTTGGAGGGGTGAGATGGCGCGCATTCGGGAATGGCTGGTCTGGGCGCTGTGCGCATGGATCGCGTTCATCTTCGTCTGGTACCTGCAATTCAAGTTCACCGGCGACGACGGCAGCGTCGTGCTCTTCACCACCCTGACCGACTGGCTCGGGCTGCATGGTCACGAAAAGGCGATGCGCATCGGCACCGGCACGGCCGAGCTGATCGCGTCGATCCTGCTGTTCGATCGGCCGTTGCAGGTCCTCGGCGCTTTGCTTTCCCTCGGGATCATGAGCGGCGCGATCTTCTTCCACCTTGCGTCGCCGCTGGGCGTCGATCCCTATGGCGATGGCGGGGTGCTGTTCAAGCAGGCCTGCTCGGTCTGGGTCGCGAGCCTGGTCATTCTTTTCATCCGTCGCGAAAGCGGCTTCGCGCTGATCGAGCGCTATCTTCCCTTCCTTCCGATCCCGGCGCGCCTGCGTGCGCTCTGAGGCGGGGAGGGATGGCAACTCACCCGGCGCCGTCCCAGCCACGCGATCCCCGGCTCGATTTTTTTCGCGGCGCCGCGATGTTCATCATCTACATCGCGCATTGCCGCGGCAATTTTCTGTGGGACTACATCCCGGCGCGCTTCGGCATCAGCGACGCCGCCAACATGTTCGTGTTCATCTCGGGCATGACCGCGTCGATCGCCTTCGGCGGCACGTTCCTGCGCCAGGGCTGGCTGGTCGGCACCGCGCGGATCGCCTATCGCTGCCTGCAGCTTTACGCCGCGCAGATCGGGATGTTCTTCGCTTGCGCGGTGGTCGCGGTGATCGGCACGATGGTCTATCCCGATACCGATTATATCGAAGTCGCCGAGTTTCAGCGCTTCTTCAGCGACACCGGTCCGGCGCTGGTCGGGCTCTTCACGCTGACCTATGTCCCGCATTACATCGATATCCTGCCGCTCTACATCGTCGCGCTCGCCATGGTGCCGATCGCCATGGCGATGGCGCGGATCGATCCGCGTTTCGTGCTGGTTTCCTCGGTCGCGCTCTATGTCGTATCCATTCACTGGAACCTCAATTTTCCGGCGCATGCCGACGATCAGGTTGAATGGTATTTCGATCCCTTCGCCTGGCAGCTCATTTTCTTCACCGGCTTCGCGCTGCGTTTCAAGTGGATCCGGGTCTCGCTTGATTCGCGCATCCTGTTCTGGGCCTCGGTCGCCATCCTCGTCGCGGGCCTCGCGATCTCGTTGCCCATCCTGATCGAACACTTTGGCGTGATCTTCCGGTTCGAGCGGTGGGTCTATCGCCATTCCGACAAGACTCACATGGACGTCCTGCAATACGTTCATTTCCTGGCCTCGGCCTACGTCGTGCTGGTCTTGCTGAAAGGACGCGAACAAGTGCTGCTGACCCCGGTATTGAAGCCCATCGTCAAATGCGGCCAGCAGGCACTGTCGATCTTCACCTCGGGGATGGTGCTGTCCTATGTCGGCGGCATGATCTTCGATCACGAGGGCACCGGCTTCCTGCCGCAGGTGATCGTCAACGGCGTCACCTTCGCGCTGCTCGTCGCGATTGCTTATGGCGTCGCGTGGTTCAAGGCGGCGCCGTGGAAACGCCGGGCCGGCGTCACGGTGGCGGCTGCCGCCGACATTATCCTTCTCGCCCTCTTCCTCGGTGCGCCGACATCGGCGCAAGCGGCGACCGACCGCTACGGCTACGAGCACGGCAAGTTCATGTGGCAGAGCGTCGAGCGGTCTTATCTCCTGCGCGTGCCGCCCAAGGCCAGCGGATCGTTGCCGCTGGTGATCGCGTTGCATGGCGCGGGCGGCAGCGCAGGCGGCTTCGCCGAGGAGACGCGGATGGGCGCGGCGGGCGACGCGATGAAGATGATGGTGGCGTTTCCCGCCGGCGTCGAGCGCGTGCCGGGGCGCGAAACCTTCAACGCACAGATCTGCTGTGGCGACGCGGTCGCCGGGCAAGTCGACGATATCGGTTTCATCGGCGCGCTGATCGAGGATGTCGCGGCGCATCACAAGCTCGACCGTGCGCGGGTCTATGCGACCGGCATGTCGAACGGCGGCATGCTCGCCTATCAGCTTGCCGCGCGCCATCCCGAATGGTTCGCGGCGGTGGCGCCGGTGTCAGCGACGATCGGCGGCATGACACGGGTCGGTTCGACCTACATCATCCCGATCGCCAAAACGCCGGTGCCGATGATGATCATCCACGGTGTGCAGGACGACGATATTCTTTACGGCGGCGGCACCGCGCCGAGATTGAATTATCCCAATCGCTGGAAAATGTCGGTTGCCGATGCGCTGTCGTTCTGGGCAACGGTCGATGGCTGTAGGGGCGCGCCGGAGGAAACCGAACCGGTCGCCGCGACACTCAAATCCACTCTCTATGCCCAATGCCGGGACGGCACGCAGGTGCATCTGTGGTCGATCGAAAACGGTGGCCATGCCTGGCCCGACGATATTTTTCCCGCCAAGGGCGGCCAGCGTTCGGCCTCGATGGAAATCCTGAACTTCTTTTCCGGCTTCAAGCGCAAATGAGCGCGCCCGTGCTGAGCGATCCGCGCGGGCTGGCGGTCACGGCGGCCGGCGTCGACAGCGTGGCCGCGCTCGAAGCCGCGATCATGGCCTATGGCGCGTTTCGCATCGACACGGCCGACCGGCTGAAGGCGGCCCTGACGGCCGACCCGAACCTTGTCATGGGACATATCCTGCACGGCTATCTCCTGCTGCTGCAGGTGAAGCGCGAATTGTTGCCGACCGCACTGCACGCCGCCGAAGCAGCCGACGTCGCGATGCAGGTGGCCGGAGCGACGCCGCGCGAGCGCTTGCATCGCCGGGCGCTCGGTTTCTGGATCGCGCGCGACCTCGAGGCGACCAGCGCGACGTTCGAGGCGATCCTCGCCGCCGATCCGTGCGACCTGATCGCGCTGAAACTCGGGCAATATGTTTTGTTCTATCTCGGCGCGTGGGAGCGGATGCACGATCTGGTCGCGCGCGCGATGCCGGCCTGGGACGACACTATGCCGGGTTATGGCTTCGCTCTCGGCTGTCATGCCTTCGGTCTCGAGGAAAACGGCGTCTATGACGAGGCCGAACGCGCCGGCCGCCGCGCGGTCGCGCTCATTCCCGACGATATCTGGGGCGCGCATGCGGTCGCGCATGTTTTCGAGATGCAGGATCGCGCGGCGGAGGGGCTAGGCTGGATCGAGGCGCGGGCGCCGGCCTGGCGCGATACCGGCAATTTCCGCTTTCACGGATATTGGCATCGCTGCCTCTTCCTATTGGCGGCCGGTCGCGCGGACGAGGTTCTTGACCATTACGACCGCGAGGTCCGGCCCGAGCCCAACGACGAATATCTCGACGCTACTAATGCGGTGTCGCTGTTGTGGCGGCTCGAGCAGCACGGCGTCGATGTCGGGCCGCGCTGGCGCGAATTGGCGGTACGCGCGGCGGCGCGAATCGACGATCACATGATCGCCTTCGGAAACGTCCATGATGCGATGGCGCTCGCCGCCGCGGGGCAGCCTGATGATGTCGCGCGCTGGATTCGCTCGGGCGAGGCTTACGCCGCTCTCGGGACCGAGACGCAATGTGCGGTGATGCGGGTTGTCGGCCTGGCGCTCGGCGAGGCGGCGCAGGCGCACCGCCAAGGCAAATTCGCGCGCGCCGTCGAGCTGTTGTTGCCGTTGCGCCACGAAATCCGTCGCATCGGCGGCAGCCACGCGCAGCGCGACGTGTTCGCCCAACTCCTGATCGACGCGGCATTGAAGGCCCGGCAGTTCGATACGGCGCGGATGCTTGTCTCCGAACGGCTGGCGATGCGACCGCGCAATTCCTGGGCGCTGGGTCTTTCGCCGATCGATTGACAGTACCAAGCGAATAGGGAACCCTCCGCAACCATCGGGGGGAGACAACATGAAGAAAATCTGGGCCAGCCTGGCAACGGTATTGGCGTTGTCGTGGGCGACGGCATCGGCGCAAGCGCAGAGCAACAAGCACCTTACGGTCGCGGTCGGTGGCAAGGTCATCGTCGCCTATCTGCCGCTGCCGACCGCCTTTTACGGCGGTTATTTCAAGGACGAGGGTATCGACGTCGATATCCAGGACGTTCAGAACGGCCCGAAAGCGGTCGAGGCGATGGTCGGCGGCAGCGCCGACATGGTCTATGGCGCGATCGACTATGCGTTCCTGTTGCAGCCCAAGGGCGTGGATATCGTCTCGGTGTTCCTCGGCGCCAATCTCTCGGCGATCGTGCTCGGTCTGCCGGAAGACAAGGCCAAGGCTTATAAGGGGCCGGCCAACCTGAAGGGCCTGACGATCGGCGTGACCGGCCCGGGCGGGGCGGCCGAGAACATGCTGCGCATTCTTCTCGCCAAGGGCGGGATGACGCTGGCCGACGTAACCTCGGTGGGCGTCGGCTCCGGTGCCACCGCGATCGCGGCGATGGAAACACATAAGATCGATGGCATCGTCCAGGCCGACCCGGCGATCATGCGCCTCACCGTCGATGGCTTCATCGTGCCGGTGGTCGATACCCGCACGCTCGCCGGCCAGACCTTCGTCTATGGCGGGCCGGCGGCGCTGGCGGGGGCCACGACGAGCAAGGAATTCGCCGATTCCCATCGCGATCTGCTGCAGCATTACGTGAATGCGCTGGTCCGGGCGTCGAAGTGG
Organism: uncultured Rhodospirillales bacterium; assembly: GCA_903828515.1. Classification (GTDB taxonomy): domain Bacteria; phylum Pseudomonadota; class Alphaproteobacteria; order ATCC43930; family CGMCC-115725; genus CAIKMD01. Next base: position 1,547,256 of record CAIKMD010000007.1, read on the forward strand.
CTGCACACGGCGCCGGTCGAAGAGATCGTCGCCCGTATGCCCCCCGAATTCTATGGCGGCGACAAAAACGTCTTTACCAAAGTGGTTGAGGCCAATCGCGGCATCTACACCGCAGACGGGCGGACCTCGCCGCAGGAACAGCAGATCGCCTATCAGCAGGTGCTCGATACCGGCCGGCTCAAACCCGAGGACAAGATCGATATGGGCCGCATTTTCGTGAAAGACTTCCTCGACGCCGCCAACAAGAAATAGGCGGTCGTCGATCCGGCGTAGGCCGCGGTCTCCGGTGGCCCGCGCATGCCGGGAGAGTGGGGTCCCGGAGCCGCCAAAGGCTGGAAATTCAGCAGCTTGGCTACATTCGGGCCGATCGCCCGCCGTTGCGTGGCTGTTGGGCGTGGCGGCGACTGATTATAAATAATATATATTATATTCAATTATTTATGTGTCATTTCTATCCTAATTTATCAATGTAAGGAAACACCATGCGGCGGCGACTCGTTCCGTCAAGCCCGAAATCTTCAGCCAAAACGGGGTGTTCCTACGATTTTCTCTTGCTCTAATTCTGCACCAGTTACAATTTGGCGGCGCCTGAAAGGGCAATTGGAGGAAAGCAATGCCATCCCGCCCGAAAGCGGCGCCAAAGAAAAAACCGGGTAAGTCAGCCCCGGTCCGTAAACCCGCTCCGGCCAAGAAAAAAGCCGCCGCCAAGCCGTCGGCTACGCCGGCATCGGTGATCCAAAAGCCACCTCCGTTCATTCCCGCCCCGATCGGGGGCACACCACCCCGGGCGGTCCCCGCGACGGTTGCCGCCAAGCCGCCGGTGCGTCCGGTGAGCGCCGGCCAGGTCGCCACCGCCCAACAGGCAGAAGAGCGCCGCAAGGCTGCCACCCGCAAGCTGTTCGCCCGGATTCGCTCGCTCGAGGCGATCGTGGGCGCCGATCTCCGCAAGCGCGGCAGCCTGCTGCTGTCTCAGGCGGTGGATCAGTGGTACGCCGAGGCGACCAGCGCCACCGCGACCGACGTCAGCATCACCAACGCGGCACGGGCGGTCATCTCCCAGCTCTAAGGTCTGCCCTAGAACCGGAGGCCGCCGCTGACATCGATGGTCTGGCCCGTGATCCAGCGGGCGGCATCGGTGGCCAGGAACGCGACCACCCCGGCGATATCGTCGGGCTGGCCCACCCGTCCCAATATCGTTTCCGCCGCGATCTCCGCCGCGCTGTCGGGATTGCGCGCCAGTTCGTTCATGTCGGTATCGGTTGCGCCCGGCGCCACGGCGTTGACCGTGATGCCGCGTGATCCCACGCGCTTGGCGATCGAGAGGGTCAGGGTCTCGATCGCCGATTTGGTCGCGGCATAGATCGGCGTCTCGGCATAGGCGAGCCGGGCGGCGGTCGACGAGATGTTCACGATCCGCCCGCCATCCGGTATGCGCGCCAACGCTTTCTGGATCAGGAAGAACGGCGCGCGGACATTCACCTGCCATAACAGGTCGAATTCCTTTTCCGTCACCGTGTCGATCGGATGGCGGCTGCCGATGCCGGCGTTGTTGACCAGAATGTCGAGCCGTGGGGCCTCGCGGTCGAAGGCGGCGAGTAGTCGGTCCGGTCCGTCACGGTCGGCGAGTTCGACGGGCAGGGCGAAGGCGCTGCCGCCGGCGCGGACGATATCCGCGACCGTCGCATCGGCGGCGCTCTGGTTGTTCCGGTAATGGATCGCGACGCGCGCGCCCTGTTCGGCGAGGCGCAGGGCGATGGCCCGGCCGATGCCGCGACTGGCGCCGGTGACCAGCGCGGTTTTGTTCTCGAGCGGGCCCAGTCTATTTCCCCGGCAACGGCACGACGGTGCGCTTGTCGATGAAGTCGTTCACGTCGACCGCGCTCTTGATCATGCCTTGCGCGAGATACCAGTCGGCCTGGCGCTGAAGATCCTTGATGTCGACACGGGCGTCGGGATCGACATAGCCGACGGCGCCCTTTACCTCGTCGGGAGTCTGACCGACATATTTCGCGATGATGCCGAGCACCGCCGGCGTCGTGGCGTTCTCGCGCCGCTTGCCGTCGGGCCCGGCGAAGGCATCGACGAACTCATGCGCGCCTTTGCGATAGGCGCGCAGGAAACTGTCGATCATCGCGGCGCGGCCCTCGATGGTCTTGGGCGCGGCGTAGATCGACGAGAGTTGCCACGGGACCTCGTCGCCCATGAAGGCGAGGAGCTTCACCTGTTTTTGCGCCACCGCCGGCATCAGCCCGGCCGCGATGGTGACGCCGGCATCGGCCTGGCCGCCGATCAATGCCGAGACCTGGTTGGTGACGGTCTGCAGCGGCAGGACGCGCACGGTCTTCGGGTCGATACCGTATTTCTCCTCGATCAGAGCCAGGCTGTAATGCGGCGACGAACCGATCGTGCCGACGGCGACCGAATGTCCGCCGAGATCCTTCAGGGATCTGACGCCCTCGTCATAGCCACGATTGGAGGCGACAAACGTCATGCCCTGGAAGCCGGGCGCCTCGCGGGCGAAGCCGCCGATGACGCGGATCTTGTTGCCCAGGGCGAAGAAGGCGGCCGAGGTCGCGCCGATGCCGATATCGAGATCGCCCGACACCACGGCCACCGCGATCGGCGGCGAGGCCTCGAAATAGGCGAAGGAGACATCGAGCCCCTCGGCGGCGAAGTAGCCTTTTTCCTGGGCGATGAAGACGGCGCCGTAGCTGCCGGCCTTGATCACGCTGATCGTGATCTTCTCGGCGGCGTGCGCCGGCGCGGCGAGGCTGGCAGCGCCGAACAGCAGCGCGGCGGCCAGCCGGTAATGAGCCCGCATGTCTTCCCCCGTTCGGCCCTTGATCGGGCCGGTTTATTACCGCCCGAAAGCGGTTATTGGACCGCCATCTTTTTAACCCCGGCGGTTACTGGACCGCCATCTTCTTAAACAATGTCACGCCGCGCAGCAGATCGACCGCGCGCACGAGCTGGTAATCCTGGTCGCCACCGAAAGCGGCGGGGTCGGTACTGGCTTCGGGCTTGGGCAAGGCCGTGGCGGTCGGCGGAATGGCGACCGACGGCGTGGCCGCCGCACCGGGCGCCGGTTTGGCGGCCGCGCCGGGCGTGGTGGGCGGCTTTGCCGGGGTCGGCGTCGTGGCGGTCGGCCCGGTATTTTTCAGCGCGCCCTTCAGGTCGGCTTCGTGCTGGCCCGCGGATTCGGCGATGGTTTCGATCTTTGCCGGCTGGACCGTTACGTCGGGATCGATGCCCTTGGCCTGGATCGAGCGGCCGGACGGCGTGTAATAGAGCGCCGTCGTCAGCCGCATCGCGCCGCCGCTTTCCTTGACCGGCAGCACGGTCTGGACCGAGCCCTTGCCAAAGGAGCGAGTACCGATCAGCACCGCGCGATGATTGTCCTGCAAGGCGCCGGCGACGATTTCCGAGGCCGAGGCAGAGCCGCCATTGATCAGCACGACAATCGGTAAACCATGAGTCATGTCGTGGTTGCGCTGCGCCTGATAGCGCCGGTTGTCGCGCGCCTGGCGGCCCTTGATCGAGACGATGTCGCCCTGGTCGAGGAAATCGTTGGAGACCGACACGGCCTGGTCGAGCAGCCCGCCGGGGTTGTTGCGCAGGTCGAGTACGACGCCGACCAGCTTGTTGTCGGATTGCTTTTGCAGCGCCTTGAACGCCGCCTCGATCCCGGAATCGGTGCGCTCGGAGAAATTGGTGATGCGGATATAGGCGATGTCGTTGCCCTTGAGGGCCGATTTGACCGGATCGACCTTGATCTCGGCGCGGGTGAGGGTGATCTGGAACGGATCGGCGCCCTCGCGGCGCACGGTCAGCTTGACCGGCGTGCCGACCGCACCGCGCAATTTGTCGACCGCTTCGCTTAAGGTCATGTCGGTGACCGGCGCGTCGTCGATGGCGAGGATCAGATCGTTGGGCTTCATGCCGGCCTTGGCGGCCGGCGTGTCGTCGATCGGCGAGACGACTTTGACGACGCTGTTCTCCATCGTCACCTGCATCCCCAGGCCGCCGAACTCGCCCTGGGTCTGGACCATCATCTCTTTATATTCTTTGGAGTCCATGTAGCTCGAATGCGGATCGAGCGCGGCCAGCATGCCTTTGACCGCGCCCTCGGCGAGCTTTTTGTCGGTCACCGGCTCGACATAGCTCGACTTGACCTGGTCGTAGATCTCCTTGACCAGGCCGAGCGTGACGACGCCGCCCGCATCGTCGTCCGAGGCCGCGCCTGATTGGGCGAGGGGAATGAGGGCGATGAGCGCGGCCGAGGCCACGAGATTGAGCAAGCGCATGAAGGGGTCCAGGGATCAGTTGCCGACCGGATTATAGACGAAACCGGCGCGAAGCAATAACCGCCCGCGCAAACGTGAGGAACCTTTCGGAGGATTTAGGCCTGGGGTTTAGTCCGGGTTCCGCCTGGGATTTAGGCACACCCCGGCTTGACCTTGCCCCCGCCATCGCCGAGTTTGTCGCCATGGGATCGGATGGATCGGGCCCGAAAGGCCCCAGCCTCTCGGCGGTGGTGGTCGCGCGCAACGAGGAGGCACAACTGGCTGCCTGTCTCGAGACGCTGCGTTTTGCCGACGAAATCGTGGTGGTACTCGACCGCTCGACCGACCGGTCGGCCGAGATCGCGCGCGGTTTCGGCGCGCTTGTGGTCGAGGGCGGCTGGGAGCTGGAGGGGCCGCGCCGCAATGCCGGGCTCGATGCCTGCCGCTGCGACTGGATCATCGAGGTCGATGCCGACGAGCGGGTGCCGCCCGATCTGGCCGGCGAAATCCGTACCGCCATCGCCGGCGCGACCGGCAACATCTTTCTGGTGCCGATGGCGAACCATGTCGGCGGACATTTCGTGCGCCACGGCTGGGGCGCCTATAACGGCGTCGCGGCGAAGCCGATGCTGTTCCGCGCCGGCGCCAAGCGCTGGGGGGCGGGGCGCGTCCATCCGCGCATCACGCTCGACGGGATGCGCGGGACGCTCAGCCAGACCATGACCCATTACGTCGATCGCGACGTGTCGGACATGTTCCGCCGGCTCAACCGCTATACCGATCTCGCCGCGCTCGACGCGATCGATGCGGGCGAGGTTCAATCGCTTTCGCACTCGCTGCGCCGTATCTTCAGCCGCGGCTGGAAATCCTATGTCGCGCGAAGGGGCTATCGCGAGGGCGCCTATGGTGTCGCTCTCGCCACGTTCTCGGCGCTTTACCCGCTGCTGATCTATCTCAAGGTGGCGACCCAGGGAGAAAAGAAACCGTGAGTTTATTCCGCCGCCGTGGCGATCAACGACCGATGCCGTTGAGCGAACGGCTCTATCGCCGCTTCTTTCTGAAATATCACGGCCGCTATCTGATCACCGATCTGCAGCTCCGCGCGAAAGAGCAGAGCGTCGCGTACATCGTCGCGCATATGGCCGACGCGCAGATCTTCAACGACCGTTGGGATTCGCTCGCCTATGCCGCGCGCGAAGCGCCGCCGACCGGCCTGGCGCTCGAATGCGGCGTGGCCGACGGCGCGAGCCTGCGGCATCTCGCGGCGGTGACGGGGCGCGCCTTGCACGGCTTCGACAGTTTCGAGGGCTTGCCGGAAAACTGGTCGGGCACGTTCGAGCGCAAGGGCAAGTTCGGCCAGGGCGGGCGGCTGCCCGAGGTGCCGGCCAATGTCACGCTGCACAAAGGCTGGTTCGACCAGACCTTGCCGGCGTTCTTGAACGCGCATCCCGACGAACCGGTCGCGTTCCTCCATGTCGATTGCGACATCTATTCATCGACGGTGACGATCTTCCGCGAGACCGGACCGCGGCTGAAACCCGGCTCGGTCATCGTGTTCGACGAGTATTTCAATTACCCGAATTGGCGGCGCCACGAATTCCGCGCCTTCCAGGAATTCATCCGCGACAGCGGCTTCTCCTACACCTATCTCGGCTTCGCGCAGAAGAACGGCCACGTCGCGGTGAAGCTTGGCGAGAAAAGCGAAGACGCCAAACGTCTCGCCGTGCAAAAGCTCAGTGCGTCAGGGGCTTGATCGGCGCGAACCAACATCGAGGTCGAGGACTATCATGGATCATGCCCCCATCCGCCGCGTCGTTACCGGCGACACATCGTCGGGCCGCTCGCGCATCGAGGAAGATCGCGTCCTCGACGGCATGAGCGTGCCGGAGCGGCCGGGCTATCGCTCGACCAATATCTGGGTGAGCGGCGAGATGCCGGTCTCCGTCTCGGCGGCCGATCGCACCGCCGCGCACAAGGGCGTGCTGCCGCCGGGCAACGGATCGGTCCTCCGGATCATCGACTATCCGCCCGAGCCGACCGATCCCGAGGAACGCCGTCGCCAACTCGCGGCGAGCTTCGCCAAACTCTTTCCCGACGCCGAACACCGCATCGATGACAAGCATCCCGGCATGCACAAGACGCTGACCGTCGATTACGCGATCGTCATGGCGGGCGAGATCGTCGCCATTCTCGACGAAGAAGAAACCGTGCTGCGCGCCGGCGATGTCTTGATTCAGCGCGGGACGAGCCACGCCTGGGCGAACCGGTCGGGCAAGCCGGCGCGGATTTGTTTCGTGCTGATCGATGGGAAGAAGTAACTCATTAACCCCCCCGCCCTTGAGGGGGGTATTATTCTCGAAAAACCCAGCGCTATATTTCGCCCCGTTCCCGAGCATGGGTGATCAAGGCCTCTAATCGCGGGCATTTGGAACCGTCCACAAAGTGCTCGGTTGGTGTTGGGCGCCGATATTTTTGTCCGCATTTCTCCAAGTCGAACTTATATTCGACCCGACCGTCCCCAATAGGTGTGACCATCACGCTTTGTTTGCACTCGTCACAAACGACAATTGGCATGACTCTTCCTGCGAGGGACTCAGCACTATTCCAAATCGTACCAAAACCAAGCTCCAACTGCTAGAAAAGCGGCCACTCCAATACCGAAGCCCGCGAGCGACCCTAGCTGCCATTCACGAATCGCCATTTCTCGGGCTAATAGCGCCGCCGCAACAGCGACGACAAAAAAGACCATTTTGGCGATGGCCCCTATTCGGCGCTCCAGCCTGCGAAGGATGCCAGTCCACTCCCTTTCTCGTTCCTCGTTCAAGTTCAACTCCGCAATTAATGGGCTTGTGACGAGCGATCATCCGCCGCCCTCCGACCATTCGAACCGGCCGAGCCGCACGGCGGTGGTGCCGCGCACGATGCGGCGGGCCGGCATGATCAGCACACAATCGTCATAGGGCGTGTGAAAATCGCGGCCGCGTTCGCGCGCGAAGATGGTGCCGGCGCGTGCGATGATTTCGAGACCGACATAGTCCTCGGTGAATTTGAAATCGTCGTGGCTCACGTCGACGCGGTGGGTGACGAGGACGCAGCGTTGCGGCGCGCGGGCTTGCGCCAAGCGGTGCGCGGCATCGGCTGGATCGAGAATCCCGGATGCCGCGAGGAAGCGCCATGCCGCGTCGGTTGCGACCTCGGCGGTCGCGTTTGCCCAATGCTGGCCGCATTCGATCAGCAGCGCCACCGGCGTGGCAGCGGGATCGGCGAAGCGACCGTAGTCGCGCAGGCGGGCGCCGGACTCATGTCCCGCGTCGCGCACGAGATAGGACGGCGCGCGCAGGCGGCGGGCAAAGGCGGTGTGCCTGTCCGCCATGCCGGTCAGCATCATCGGCGCGTTGGCGTTGGTCATCGAATGAATATCGAGGAGGAAATCGGCGTCGTCGAAGAAACGCCGTGTCGCCCGTGTGCGGCGCAGCTCGCGGCTGCCGCGCGAGCCTTCGAGGGTGGCGCGGTCCCAGACCCGGTTCATGTCCTCGTCGAGATAGCGCGAGGCGTGCGGGTCTTTGGGATCGAAGGTCGCGAACGCATCGACGTTGAGGAAGGCGAGGGTGAGGGTGCCGCGTGCGGGTCGTACCTCTTCGCGTAACAATTGGTCGAGCGCGATCGCGCCGCAGATTTCGTTGCCGTGCATCAGCGCGGTGATCGCGACGTTCGGGCCGGGCTCGGACGCGGTCCAGCGCCAGACATACTCGACGCCGGTATTGCCGCTGCGCCAGCGCGATATGTCGGGTGGGACGAGATCGATAGGGGATGCGGCGCTCGACACGCCTAGACCGCGATGGTTTCAGATTGGTGCGACGAAGCCCCTCTCCGCGCGAAGCGGGGAGAGGGAGGGGCCCATTGCGACAGCAATGGGAGGGTGAGGTGTGGTTCCATTTGAGAGATTATATGCGGCGGAACAACCCACCTCATCCGCTCGCTGCGCTCGCACCTTCTCCCCCCATGAATGGGCGGAGAAGGTTTGTGAGTGATCGCTCTTACTTCGAGCACGCCTAGCGTCTCACCCGTTCGATCAGGCGGTCGACGAAATCCTCGCATTGTCGGACCTGGTCGAGCGCGACGAACTCGTCGGGCTTGTGCGCCTGGGCGATCGAGCCGGGGCCGCAGACCACCGAGGGGATGCCGGCTTGCTGAAAGAGGCCGCCTTCGGTGCCGAAGCTGACCTTGCAGGTGCCGTTGGCGCCCGAGAGTTCGAGCGCGAGCTGCACGACCTCGGCATCGAGCGGCGTCGAGAGGGCGGGGACGATGTTCTGTTCCTCGAAGGCGATACTGGCGGCCTGGCTGACGTCTTGCATCTCGGGCAAGAGAGACGCGGCGAAATGCTTCAGTTCGTCGGTGATCGCTTCGGGGTCGTCCTCGGGCACGTTGCGGATCTGGAAATCGAAGCGGCATTCCTTCGGCACGATGTTGAAGGCGGTGCCGCCCTGGATCGTGCCGGTGCTGATCGTGGTGTAGGGCGGATCGAACTGGGCATCGAACGGGCCTTGGGTGCGTTTGCGCCGCGCGATGTTTTTGAGTTGGACGACGAGTTCCGCCGCCGCGTCGATTGCGTTGACCCCGCGATGGGTGAGCGACGAATGCGCTTCGTGGCCGTGAACGTGGCAGCGCAATCGTCGGCTGCCTTTGTGCGCGGTCGCGGGCTGCATCAGGGTCGGTTCGCCGATGATGCAGAGACGCGGTTTGACCGGGCGGTTCTTCAGCACCTCGATCAAGGGCCGGACGCCGAGGCACCCGACTTCCTCGTCATAGGTGAAGGCGAAATGGATCGGCACGTCGAGCCCGTGTTCCAGCATCTCGGGCACCTTGGCGAGCGCGACCGCGATGAAGCTTTTCATGTCGCAGGCGCCGCGGCCGAAGATTGCGTCGTCGCGGATTTCGGCCTTGAACGGATCGCTCGACCAGTCCTGGTCGTCGATCGGCACCACATCGGTGTGGCCGGAGAGCAGCACACCACCAACGTGATCGGGACCGATCGTGGCGTAGAGATTGGCCTTGCGGCGTCCCTCGTCATAGACGAGTTCGCTCTTTACCCGCCAACGGTCGAGGTAGTCGCGGATGAATTCGATGAGGGCGAGATTGGATTCGCGGCTGGTCGTATCGAAGCCGATCAGACGCCCGATCATCTCGACGCTGCTAAACTTCTTGCCCGGCATGACGCCATTCTGGCCCAGCGCGGGCGAGGGCGCCAGAGGGACGGTTTCGCGTTGCGTATGCCGATTCCGTCGGCGAGGATAGGGACAAGGGAGACGGGAAATGCTGCAAAAGATGATTCTGGCCGCCGCCGCGATTCTGCTGGCGCTGGGCGCCCCGGTTCGGGCCGAGCCCGTCACCATCAAGGTCGGCTGGGTGGTGTTGACGTCGTCCTCGGTGCCGCTCTCGCTCGAAAAGCCGGAGCTGCTCCACAACGAAGGCAAATCCTATCACATCGAGCCGGTGCTGATCCGCAGCACCTCGGCAATGGTGACGGCGCTGGCGACCGGCGACGTCGATGTCGGTACGCTCGCCTATTCGACATTGGCCTTCGCCGTGCTGAACGCCAAGCTCGAGGATCTGCGCGTCATCACCGGCGTGATGGAAGACGGCACCGGCAATGCCGCGACCGGGCATTTCATGGTGCTGAAGGACGGGCCGGTGAAGACGGTCGCGGATTTGAAAGGCAAGGTGATTGCCTCGCTCGCCGGCGGCAGCGCCGTCGACATCGCGATCCGCGCGATGCTCAAAAAGAACGGCCTCGACGACAAGAAGGACGTGACCATCGTCGAGTCGCAGTTCTCGAACATGAAGGCGATGCTGATGTCGCACCGCGCCGATCTGGTCGCGATCTCGGTGCCGTATAATTTCGATCCCGAGGTCGTCGAGAACGCGACCGATCTGTTCACCCAGAAACAGGCGATGGGCGGCTCGCAATTGCTGGTCTGGGGCTCGCGTCAGCCGTTCCTGACGGCGCATCGCGCGGCCATCGTCGACTTTCTCGAGGATTCGTTACGGGTGACGCGCTATCTGACCGACCCCGTGCATCATGACGAGGTGGTGCAGATCGTCGCCAAGGGGATGAAACAGCCGCCGGAATACTTCGCCGACTGGCTGTTCACGCCGAAGGATTTCTATCGCGCGCCGGACGGCATGCCGAACCTGCCGGTGCTCCAGGCCAATATCGATCTCGAACACGATCTCGGCTTCATCGACCGGACCATCAAGGTCCACGACTACACCGATCTGAGCTACGTGGAAGAAGCCGCCGCGCGGTTCAAATAGTCAGGCCGAGACGGGGCGTAGGACGGGCGGGCGCGCCGGCTGATCGTTGGTGAGGATTTGGGCGCCGCCGGCGACGAGGCCGATCAGCACGCCGAGCTGCCAGGCATGATCGTAGGAACCGAACGCGTCGTAGATCAGGCCGCCGCCCCAGGCGCCGGCGAACGAGCCGACCTGATGGAAGAAGAAGGCGATGCCCGAGAGCGTCGCGAGATAGCGCAAGCCGAACATCTGCGCGACCAGCCCCTGAACCAGCGGCGCCACGCCCAGCCATAGCAGCCCCATCACGGCGGCGAAGAGCAGCGTGGTGAACGGCGTCGGCGGAAAAACGAAATAGGCCGCGACGGCCATCGAGCGCACGACATAAACGAGGCCCAGGATGATGTGCTTGGGGAAGCGTCCGCCGAGCCAGCCAAGGACATAGCAGCCGACGACGTTGAACAGCGCGATGGTGGCGAGCGCCTTTGCGCTCAGCATCGGGTCCTGGCCGCAAAGCGCGAGATAGGTCGGCAGATGCGTGGTCAGAAAAACGAGTTGCAACCCACAGACGAAAAACGCGACCGACATGGTGACATAGCCGCGATGGCGCATGGCGGTGCGGAGCACCGAGGTCAGGCTGTCGGCGGACCCCGCGCCGGCGCGCTTGCGCGGGGTCCCGACCTTGTCGACCAGCCCGGTGACGTATGCCGCCGGCAGCATGAGGATGGTCAGGCACAGGAACACGAACATCGCGACGTGCCAGCCATCGCCGACGATCAGGCTTTGCGTCATCGGCGCGACGATGAAGGTTCCGAACGAGCCGACGGCGGCCACGATGCCGAGGATGAGGCTGCGGCGCTTTTCCGAAACGACCCGCGCGGTCGAGGTGAGCGAGAGATTTGCCGCGGTGCAAGACATCGCCAGCCCGATCAGGACCCCCTGTCCGAGCAGGAGGGTTAGCGGCCCGGTCGCCAAGAGCGTGGCGATGATGCCGAGCGAGAAACACAGGCTGCCGCCGACCATCAACAGCCGGACCCCGTAACGGTCGCCGAGAATCCCGACGAAAGGCTGACTGAAACCCCAGATGATGTTTTGCAGTGCGAGCGCGAAGGTGAAATCCGAGACCGACAGGCCGAGATCGCCGGTGATCGGAACCATAAAGAGTCCAAAGCTCTGGCGCATGCCCATGCCGAGACACATGAGCAACGCCGCGCCGCCGATAATCGAAACGGTGACGGGGCGGCTCGGCAGGGCGCTATCGGATGAAGCCGTGATGGTCATAGGCGCAAGCTTGGCAGGACCCGCGGATTTTGCAACCTCGGGTGTCATGCAGCGCGACATATCAGCGCTGCGAATCGTAAAATCGCCGGCGCGATTTTTCCGCGTGTTCGATCTTCTAAAACGTCGCGAATTGTTAGCGCGGCGTTATCCGTCGCGACGTCATCTTTCGTCCTCGGGGACGAACAGCGATGTGGCGAGGTAGACGGTTTCATGATGTACGTGGTTCAAAAAAGCGATCAACGGATCGGACAGGCCTGGCTCAGCAAGGTGACGCCGAATATCATGTGGGGCGACAAGCGGCATGCGATGTCGTTCGACACCAGGGCCGTGGCGGAGATGGCGGCCAAGCGCGCGATCCTGCCGACCGAGAATGTACAGATCGTCTTCGTGCCCGATCCCACGCGCTGGCGCGGCGAGGCGGCGGCTAGCTGAGGAACTGTTCCTTGAGCACGCGCTCTTCAAGATTGTGCTCGGGATCGAACAGCATGGTCAGCGCGATGTCGGGACGCTCGCGAATCGTCACGCTGAGGACGTCGCGAACTTCGGTAAAGTCGGCGGTGGCGCTGACCGGGCGCTTGTCGGCTTCGAGAATCTCGACATGGACCTGCGCCGCGTGCGGCAACAGCGCGCCGCGCCAGCGTCGCGGCCGGAAGGCGCTGATCGGCGTCAGGGCAAGCACGTTGGTCGCGAGCGGGATGATCGGCCCGTGCGCCGACAGGTTATAGGCGGTGCTGCCGACCGGGGTCGCCACCATCACGCCGTCAGCCATCAATTCTTCGAGCTGAATCTCGCCGTCGACGGCGATCCGCAGTTTGGCGGTCTGGCGCGTCTGACGCAGCAGCGAGACTTCGTTGATGGCAAGCGCGTGGCGCTCGGTTCCGTTCGAGACGTGGGCGGCCATCTCGAGCGGATGAACCCGCACCGGGACGGCGCGCAGGAGCCGCTCGACTAGACCTTCGGGCGCGTAGCTGTTCATCAGAAAGCCGACGCTGCCGCGATGCATGCCATAGATCGGCACGTTGCGTTTCATGTGACGGTGCAGGCATTCGAGCATGAAACCGTCGCCGCCGAGGGCCACGATCAGTTCGGCCTGGTCGGCCGGCGCTGTTTTGTAATGGCGGCCGAGCTCGGCCAGCGCATCCTGCGCGGCCGGTGCGTCGCTCGCTTCGAAGGCGATCGTCGGCAGGGTCAACCCCCGGTCACGCTCATGTGCCGCGTCACGGCGGATTGCGCGTGGCGGCGGTCGATGATGAAATCATGGCCCTTGGGTTTGCGGGCGATCGCCTCGGCAATCGCGGTGTCGAGCGGCAGGTCGCTTTCGGACGCACGAACGGCTCCGCGAAGATCGGCGCTGTCGTGCTGGCCGAGGCACATATAAAGAGTGCCGGTGCAGGTGAGGCGCACGCGATTGCAGCTCTCGCAGAAATTATGCGTCATCGGCGTGATCAGGCCGAGACGGCGTCCGGTCTCGCGGACATTGTAATAGCGGGCAGGGCCACCGGTCTTGTAATCGGTCTCGTCGAGCGTCCAGTTCTTTTGCACCGCGGCGCGGACCATCGAGAGCGGCAGGTATTGGTCGATGCGGGCGCCCGCGCCGATCTCGCCCATCGGCATTACTTCGATCAGCGTGAGGTCGAAGCCCTCGTCGCCGCACCAGCCGATCATGCGATCGAATTCGCCATCGTTGACGCCCTTCAGGGCAACCGCGTTGATCTTGACCTCGAGCCCGGCGCGCTTGGCGGCATCGAGCCCGGCGAGAACCTTGTCGAGTTTGCCCCACCGCGTGATCTCGGTGAATTTTTCAGGATCGAGCGTGTCGAGCGACACGTTGATGCGCCGCATCCCCGCGTCCTTCAACTCGGCGGCATATTTCTCGAGCTGACTGCCGTTGGTGGTGAGGGTCAATTCGTCGAGCGCGCCGGTGTCGCGATGGCGGCCGAGCGAGCGGACGAGCGACATGATGTTGCGGCGGACCAAGGGTTCGCCGCCGGTGAGCCGAAGTTTGCGCACGCCCAGGCGCACAAAAGCGCTGCAGACCCGGTCGAGTTCCTCCAGCGACAGGATCTCGCTCTTGGGCAAAAAGGTCATGTCTTCCGACATGCAATAGACGCAGCGGAAGTCGCAGCGGTCTGTCACCGAAACGCGCAGATAGGAAATGGGGCGGCCGAACGGATCGATCATGTGGATAACATAGTCATTCCACGCCCCCCAGGGAAGGACCGGTCCCTGGGTATAAGCCGCTGGCGCGGGGCAAATTGCGGCGAACCGGTTCTCCAGCCGCCAATTCGTGGTATAAGCAATGCTTATGGTTCAAAAAAACAACAGGACCAGCAGGGAGAACTGATGACGCGCACGTCCTACCACCGAGCCGAAATCGTCTTTGCCTGGATCAGGCGGGCCGCGCTGCCGGCGATCATCGCCGCGTTCGCGTTCATGCCGCCGACGGCCTCGGCGGAAAACATCAAGATCGGCACGATCAAGCTGGCGGTCGCCGGGCCGCTCTTCATCGCGCAGGACAAAGGCTATTTCGCCGCCGAGGGGCTGACCGCCGAGGTGGGGTTCCTCGACGCGGCAGAGCCAATCGCCGTGGCGGTGACCTCGGGCGATTATGATTTCGGCGCGACGGGGTTTACCGGCGGGCTTTACGCGCTGGCCGGGCAGGGCGGTTTGCGCATCGTCGCCGGCAATACGCGCGAAGTTCCAGGCTTCAAGCTCTTTGCCGTTGCCGAATCCAATCGTGCCTATGAGACGGGGCTGCGATCCTATGCGGGGCTTGCCGGACATTCGGTGGGTATCGCCCAGATCGGTTCGGCGCCGCATTACATCCTCGCGCTGCTGGCGGATAAATATCATCTCGATATGGCGGGCATCCGCATCCTCGCGTTGCAGTCGATCCCCAACATGATTTCGGCGGTGGTGGGCGGGCAGGCCGACGCGATCGTCGTTGCCGGACTCCCGGTATCCCCCGTCATCGAGCGCGGTGACGCCAAGCTGCTCGGTTGGGTCGGCGACGAGGTCAGCTATCAGGTAGGCGGTGTTTTCACCAGCCGCAAAACGACCGACGATCGGCGCGGCCTGGTCGAACGATTTCTCCGCGCGTATCGCCACGGCGCGCGCGACTATCACGACGCCTTCACCGGCCCGGACGAAAAGCGCACCGACGGTGCGAGCGCGCCCGCCACATTGGCGTTGATCGCCCAGCATCTCGGGCAGACGCCCGAGCAGGCACGCAACGGCATCGGCTTCATCGATGGCGATGCACGGCTCGACGTGAAAGACATCGCGCGTCAGATCGAATGGTACAAGGCGCAGGGAATGATCAAGGGCGCAGTCAGTGCCGACGAGATCATCGACCGGCGCTATGTCGTGGCGTTGCCGGCGCGTTGAATGGAATTACGGCAACTCGTTCATTTCCTGGCCGTCGTCGATAACGGTTCGTTCAGCGACGCGGCGCGCAAGCTGCGCCTGTCGCAGCCGGCGCTGACGACCAGCATTCAGGCGCTGGAACGCTCCTTGGGCGTGCGCCTGTTCGAGCGCTCTCATCAGGGCGCGCTGTTGACCGCGGCGGGACATACGCTCGAGATTCGCGCGCGGCTTGCCTCGGCCGAACTGAAAACGGCCGAGCAGGAAATCGGCGAGCTGCAGGATGCGCGACGCGGCCGGGTTACCATCGGCTGCGGCAGCGTCTTCGCCAATTCGATCCTGCCGCGCGTCATCGCGCAATTCCGGCCGACGCATCCCGAAATCCAGTTCGGCGTCACCGAAGGCCTCTATCGCGAGATTGTTCCTCATATCGAACGCGGCACGATCGAATGCGGGGTCTATTCCCTGCCGCCGACGTTTCATTCCGCCGAGCTCGTCAAAGAAATCCTGATCCCGCGCAACCGATTTCATGTCGTGACGTCGCCCAAGAATCCCTTGGCGAAGCGGCGCAAGGTTTCGTTGCAGGAAATCTGGCCGGGGCCGTGGTTGCTGCCGAGGGTGGCCGATCAGGTCAGCCTGTTGCTGACCGAAACCTTTCGCAAGGCGGGCTTGCCGCCGATCGTTCCGCTCGTCGAGGTGAGTTCGGGCATTCTCGCCAAGGAGATCCTGCGCGAAAATCCCACATTCCTCACCCTCACGCAGGAATTGCTGGTGCGCGACGAATTGCGCACTGGTGTGTTGCATGCCCTGCCGGTGGCCGAAGCCAAGTGGGTGCGCGAGGTCAGTCTGCTCTATCGCAAGGGCGGGGTACTGACCGGTGCAACGCAGGAATTTCTCAAGGTCGTCCGCGCCGTCTGCGCCGATCTCGCGCGCTAGTACGGACGTTCCCGACGCGATCCGACGGCCAGCCGTGATTCGGCTTGCCTTTCCCGTCCCATTGGAGATATTTATATATCGATAGGTAAGTTGGATGGGTGTCCTGGTGGGTCGTCAGCAGCATTTTTTGCGAGATACGCCTGCTGCCCGAAAGGCGGGTTCGCCGTGACGGACAAGGCCGAATCCGAAGCCGCGCCGCTGGCCCGATTGCTCTGGTACGCCAAGCGCGAAGCCGTTGAAATCGGGCGGGGCGAAGTCGCTGCGCTGCTTGATTCCGCGCTGCTCTTTCTCTGTTCTTTAGGCGGAACTTCGGCCTCGTCGTCGCGGCATTGGCCGACGGAAGAGGCCATGTCGTCCAACCTTTCCGACCTCGATCGGGGCCGGCGCTCGAAATAGCCGCCGCGTCTTATCGCGGCAGAAATTCTTCCGTGTAAATCTCTTTGGCGTCCGGGATCCGGTCGATCTGCTTCATGTCGAGCAGCGAGTTGAGGATGACCTTGACCGCGGCGGGTTCGAAGCGCCCGTCATCCGAAAATGCCGGCATCTCCACGTCATAGATTCGCGCGCCCAACACGGGATCGGTGTGGGTAATAGTTTGCGCATAGACGATGGTTTCGTTCTTGTGCGACTTGGCGAAGGCGATGGTTTCGAACCACGCGGCCAGGAAGCGCCGGATGGCGGTCGGGTTCTTGGCGATCAGATCGTTGCTGGCGAAGATCGCGTGCGCGAGGAACGGGTGGATGAAGTCGGCAAAGGAAAACAGGAATCGTCCTTTGCCGGCGGCCTCCATCTGCAACCCGCCTTGCAGCGCCTGGAATGCCGCGTCGAGCGAGCCGGACGCGATGGCCAGCGCGGTCGCCTGCGGACCGCCGGTCTGGACGAAGACCACGCCGTCGTCGCCCCAGCCCTGGCGGCGCGAGAGCTCCTGCACGAACCAATAACTCAGCGAGCCGACCGTGCTGACGCTGATGCGCTTGCCCTTCAAATCGGCGATCGACTGGATCGGGCTGCCGGTCGGCACCATCAGGAAGAAATTGGAGGGCGGCCCGGCCATCGCGGCGATGCCCTTTTCCGGTGCGCCTTTGACGATGAACAGGAAATCCGTCCCGGCACCGACCGCGATGTCGATGCTGCCGGCAACCATGGCCTGATGCAGCTTGGCGCTGCCTTCCAACGTCACGATGTCGAGTTCGATGCCGTGGCGCGCGAAAATGCCCGCCTGGCCGCCGATTTCGCCCATCGCGAAATTGAATTCGAGCGGCGTCGGCTTGCCGACGCGCAAGGTTTCCGCGTTCGCGCCGGCGGCGCAAGCCATCACCACGGCGATGGTCGAAGCCATACGCGCGAGCGCCGATCTCATTTGAGGAATTCCTCGGTAATCAGGGTCTTGCGGTCGGGGATCGCGTCGACCGATTTCAGATCGAGCATTGCCTTTTCGACGGCGGCGATCGCTTTCGGGTCGAAATGTCCGTCGGCCGAGAAGGTCGGCATCTCGATGTCGTAGATCTTCGGCGCCAGATCATTCGACAGTTCGGTTTCTTTTTGCGACAGCTTGATGGCCTCGGCCCGGTTGGCGCGCGCCCAGGCAACGGTTTCGTACCAGCCTTTGAGGAAGCGGCGCAGTGTGTCGGGATGCTGGGCCATCATGTCGTTGGTGGCATAGATGATGTGCGCGATGAACGGGTTGACCAACGAATCGAAGCGCAACAGGATTTTGCCTTGGCCGGCGGCTTCGACTTTCATCCCGGCCTCGAGCGAGGTCACGGCGGCGTCGAGACTGCCGGACTGAAACCCCGCGACATTGGCCTGGCCGCCACCGGTCGCGACGATCTGAATGCCGTCCGCGCCCCAGCCTTCATGCACCGCGAGCTGCTGGGCGAGCCAGTAGGTGAGGGCGCCATAGGAACTGACGGCGATCTTTTTGCCTTTGAGGCCGCCGACATCGGTGATCTTCGAAAGGGTGCTCGCCTGGACCACCATGTTCGACGGAAGTTCGGCGAGCACGCCGACCGCTTTCTCGGTCGCGCCTTTGACGATGAGCGCAAGGTCGGTGCCGGCGCCGAGCCCGACGTCGAGGCTGTTGGCGATCAGCGCCTGATGCATCTTGGCGCCGCCCGCCAGCGCGGTGATCTGCAGGTCGATGCCGTATTTCTTGTAGATGCCGAGCTCCTCGCCGACATTCGACATCGAGAAATGGAAATCGTCGGCCGACGGGGTGCCGACGCGAACGAGGTCGTTGGCCCGCGTTGGGCCGGTGCCCAGAACGGCAATGGCGAATGCAGCGGCGAGCAGCGTCGCACCGCTGCGGCTTCCGGACGTCATGGTTTCAGTCTCCCTTGAACGAATCTTATTTGAGGAATTCTTCGGTATAGAGGTCTTTGGCGTTTGGCACTTTTTCCATTTGGCCCATGTCGACCAGCGATTTGAGCATCACGTCGATCGCCTTCGGATCGAAGCGGCCGTCATCCGACAGAGTCGGGGTGATGACCTCGTAATCCTTTGCCGCGGCGGCATCCGACAGGCGCGTGATCGGCTGCGAGAACTTGATCGTCTCGGCCTTGTGGGTCTTGGCATAAGCGACGGTCTCGAACCACGCCTTGAGATAGCGACGCAACACGTCGGGGTGCTTCGCCATCATATCGTTGGTCGCGAAGAACGTATGGACCATGAACTCGGGCACCAGATCGCCGAAGGACTGCAGCGGGTGCCCCTGACCTTTCTCCTGCATCACGAGCCCGCCCTCGAGCGAGGCCACGGCGGCATCGAGTTCGCCCGATACGAAAGCGGCGGCTTCGGCCTGGATGTTGCCCGCGGTGACGATCTGAAATCCGGTGTCGCCCCAGCCCTGACGGCGCGACAATTCGGTCGCGAGCCAATAGGTCAGCGATCCCGTGGTGCTGACGCCCACGCGCTTGCCCTTGAGTTCGGCGACGCTCTTGATGCCGGATTTTTCCGACACCAGCACGAACATGTTCACCGGCGGTCCCGCCATGTTGGCGATGGCTTTTTCCGGCGCACCCTTGGCGATGAAGGCGAGATCGGTGCCGGAGCCCATGCCGATGTCGATGCTGTCGGCGGTCAAGGCCTGATGCAGCTTGCCGCTGCCGTCGAGCGAGACGGTTTGAATGTCGAGATCGTATTTTTTGAAGATGTCGGCCTGAATGCCGACATCCTGGATCGAAAAATAGAAATCGATCGCGGAGGGCTTGCCGACGCGAAGCTGATCGGCGGCCTGGGCGTTGGCGGCGAAGACGGTGGCAAAGGCGAGAGCGGCAAGGGCAACGACGCGCGACATGAATTTTCTCATTTGCTGACGGGGGGAAGGAATGCCTCGGTAAAGAGGCTCGTATTGTCGGGAAGCTTGTCGACCTGGCCCATCTCGATCATGGATTGCTTGACGACCTCGACGGCCGCGAGATCGAACCGGCCGTCTTCCGAGAACATTGGCGTCTCGTTGTCGTAGATGAGTGAGGCTTCCTCGTCGGAGAGGCGGGTGACGCTTTGTGCGTATTTCATCGCATCGGCTTTGTGGTTCTTGGCGAATGCGATGGTATCGAACCAGCCTTTCAGAAAGCGGCGGATGCGGTCGGGACGCTGGGCGATTTCGTCGTCGGTCGCGAAGATCGCATGGGCGAGGAAGGGATGTACGAAATCGCCGAACTGCATGAGCACCTTGCCGGTGCCCTTGGCCTGCATCGCGAGGCCGCCTTCGAGCGAGGCGACGCCCGCGTCGAGATTGCCGGCGATGATGCCCGCGGCTTCGCCCTGCATGCCGCCGACCGGAATGATCTCGATGCCGTCATTGCCCCAGCCCTGGCGGCGCGACAATTGCTGCGCCAGCCAATAGGTAAGCGAGCCGACGGTGCTGACGCCGACCTTCTTGCCCTTCAGGTCGGCGACGGTCTTGATCGGACCCGTCGCGCTGACGATCAGCGCCATGTTGTTCGGCGGTCCCGCCATCGCGGCGACGGCCTTTTCGGGCGCGCCCTTGGCGATGAAGACGAAATCGGTGCCCGCGCCCAAGGCAATCTCGATGCTGCCGGCGATCAGGGCCTGATGCAATTTGGCACTGCCGTCGAGCGAGACCGTCTCGATGTCGAGGTTTTGTTTGGCGAAGGCGCCGCTTTCGATGCCGACCTGCAGCAGCGCGAAGTCATAGGCTTGGGGCGACGGCTTGCCGACCGTCATGCGATCGGCGGCGCGGATCGAAGGAGCGAAGGCGAGCAAGCCGGCCGCGAGCGCGGAGCTGGCGGCGATCAAACGATTCATGCGGACTCCGTCAATTGAGATACTTCTCAGTGAAAATCGTGTCGTTGTCGGGAATGGAGGCAAGGCTGCCGGTTTCGACGAGTGAATTCATCACGACCGCGACGGCGGCCCGATCGAAATGTCCGTCGGCAAGGAACATCGGCATCTCGATGTCGAAAACCTTGCTCGCGATATCCGGTGGCAGGCTGGTCGCAACCATCGAATAGCGAAGCCCTTCATCCTTGTGGCTGTTCATCCAGGCCACGGTCTCGAACCAGCCTTTCAGGAACCGGCGCAAGGGGGCGGGACGGTTCTTCATCAAATCGTCGCTCGCGAATGCGACGTGGTTGAGGAACGGCTTGATCAGATCGCCGTAAGCGAGGATCAATTTGCCCGCACCCTCTTTTTCCAGAACGAGTGCGCCTTCGATGGTTGCCGAAATCGCATCGATGTTGCCGGTCTTGAGCGCGGCACGCGCCGCATCGAAATTGCCGAGCGGCACGATCGTCATCGCGTCGGCGCCGGTCCAGCCTTCGCGCACGGAAATCTGATTGGCGAACCAATAGGTGGTCGAGCCGACCGTGCTGGCCGAGATCGATTTTCCTTTCAGGTCGGCGACCGTGTTGATCTTGCCGTCGTTGCGCGCCATGGCACCGAAATTGAGCGGCGGTCCGGCAATCGCGGCGACGCCTTTCTCGGGCACGCCCTTGGCGACGAAGGCGAGATCGGTGCCGGCGCCCAGCGTGACGTCGACCGCCCCGGCCGCCATGGCCAGATGTTCCTTGGCGCTGCCGTCGAACACGATCGCTTCGACGTCGAGATCGTGGCTTTTGAATATTCCGGCGGCGATGCCGACATCGAGCAGCGAGAATCCAAAACCGATGGCGGACGGCTTGGCGACGCGCAGGTGATCGGCGGCGCGGGCAGGAACGGCGATGGCGAGCAGGCTCGCGGCAACAACCGATGCGACGGCGGTCGCGCGCTTCATCGAGCGTCTGTCAAGGAAGGAATTCCTCGGTGAAGAGGGTGCTGTTATCGGGTATCGCGGGAAGCGCCCCGGTTTCGACCAGCGATTGCATGACGATCGCGACGGCCTTCGGATCGAAACGCCCGTCGGTGGAGAACATCGCCTGTTCGCGGTCGTAGGACTGATTGGCGATGTCCTGCGGCAGGTTGGTGGCCGCCATGGCATAGCGCACGGTGTCTTCCCGGTGCGTCTTCATCCAGGCGACGGTCTCGAACCAGCCCTTGAGGAAGCGGCGGAGTTGATCGGGATGTTTCTTCATCAGATCGTCGGTCGCGAACGCGACATGGGTGAGGAACGTCTTGATGATGTCGCCATAGGCAAGGATCACCTTGCCGGCGCCTTCCTTTTGCATCAGCAGGCCGCCTTCCATCGTCGCCGAGATCGCGTCGATGTCGCCGGTCTTGAGCGCGGCACGCGCGCCGTCGAAATTGCCCAGCGGCACGATTTGCAACGCGTCGGCACCCGTCCATCCTTCGCGCACGGAAATCTGGTTGGCGAACCAATAGGTGATCGAGCCGACCGTCGTCGCCGAGATTTTCTTGCCCTTCAGATCGGCGACCGTGTTGATCTTGCCGTCGTTGCGGACCGTGGCGCCGAAATTGAGCGGCGGCCCGGCGATTGCGGCGACGCCTTTTTCCGGCGCGCCCTTGGCGACGAAGGCCAAATCGGTGCCCGCACCCAACGTGATGTCGATCGCGCCGGCGATCATCGCCTGGTGCTGTTTGGCGCTGCCGTCGAGGATGAGAACTTCGACGTCGAGGGCCTGGCGTTGGAAGATTCCGGCGGCGACGCCGACATTGACGGTCGCAAGCCCGAACCCGATGGCGGAGGGCCGGGCGACGCGCAGATGATCGTCGGCGTGGGCGGGAGCCGATGCGGCGGTTGCAAGCAGGATAGCGGTGAAAAGGAGGGCGACGCGGCGCGACGCGCGCTCAAAGCTCGAAACGACCATAGGCAACCCCCCGCGCGCAGACTTATCGCGGAGCCATCTTCCCGCCACCGGCGGGCCGTGGCAAGGCTAGGGCGTTAGAAGAACTCGGCGGTGGTTTCAGGCGAGAACGCGTGGCATGCCAACTGACTGTCGTCGGTCAGCGAGATTTGCGTCTCGAAAGCCGGGGCGGTGACGGCGTATGACGCCGACGCCGTGTTGTGACCCAGTAACAGGATCGCCAACGATGCGGCGAGGAGAGAGAGGAATCGCGGTGTAAGCTGCTTCATGTCCTGTCTCGAACGGTCGGCGCGCTGGGTTGCGCAAGCCGATTACAGCTACTTAAAGTTAAGAAACCGTAATTGGTTGCATGCCCCGAATCAGGGAGCAATGATTGGGGCGGCGTGAACCCGGCCTTTCCGAAGGCGTGGCAAGAGTTCGTCATGAAAATCGTGGGTGTTCTTCTGGCCGGGGGTCTCGCCCGGCGCATGGGCGGTGGCGACAAGGGGCTGCGGATACTCGGCGGCAAGCCGATCCTCGACCATGTCGTCGAACGAGCGCGCCCTCAGGTTGCGGCCCTGGTGATCAACGCCAACGGCGATCCCGCGCGTTTTGCCGCCTATGGTCTGCCGGTGGAAGCCGACAGCATCCCCGATTTCGCCGGTCCGCTGGCGGGGGTCCTGGCCGGTCTCGATTGGGCCGAGCGCGCGGTGCCCGGCGCCACCCATGTCGTCAGCTTCGCGACCGACACGCCCTTCCTGCCGCGCGATCTTGTCACGGGCCTGAAAGAAAGCCTGCGCGAGGGCGGCTATGAAATCGCCTGCGCCGCGTCGAACGGCCGCGCGCACCCGGTATTCGGCCTCTGGCCGATCGCGCTGCGCGAGGATCTCCGTCAGGCGCTGCAGGACGGTACCCGCAAGGTTGGCGAATGGATCGGGCGTTACCGCCTCGTCGAGGTGGAATTCCCGGCGGCACCGGTCGATCCGTTCTTCAACGCGAATCGCCCCGAGGATATCGAAGAGGCCGAACGTCTGGTGAGGCTGATGCCGTGACGCTAACGACGTTGAAAACAAACGCAGCCGTTTAAAGCCCCTCTATTATTCATATTGTTCGCCATTGCAGGTGGCCTTCGCATAAGCGTACACTATCTCTGGTTGTGCGGGGGTGCGCTGCGGGGATCACATCGACAATAATATTCCAAATTTTTGATGTGCCCCTTTTGCGCAATAAATCGGGGGAAAACATGCGTAAAATGGAGCCTTATTTTCTAGCTGCAGCATTTGTTTGGGCATTGGCCGGTTGTACCCAAGTGGGTGGCGGGACGGCGAGCCCGGTTACCGGATCGGCCGGCCCTCAGAGTACACAGGGAACCGTTGAACTCCATCGCTGCCCGTCGCCGGTGGCTACGGTTGCGCTGTCCACGGAGCAGGCACCGGGTACTTTAGCTCAATACGGACTGCCCCCAAATCCGTTGCCCGCGATGCGCCTCATTGCGCAGCAAAGCGGCTGTTTCCGAATCGTGAATCGCGATATTGCCCTTCAGTCTTTGCAGACGGAACGCGCCTTGCAACAACAAGGGCAACTTCAGGCGGGCAGCAATTTCGGCGGTGGTCAAGTCGTCGCGGCCGATTACGTGGTGATGGTCGAAATTCTTGTGAACAATAAAAGTTCAGGTGGAATAGGAGCCTCCGCACTCGGGTTCATCCCCTATGTCGGTGGCGTCGCAAGTTTGGTTGCGAGCGGCATCAAATTTCAGGAGGCACAAGTCCTGCTGACACTCGTCGACAATCACACCAGCGTTCAAATGATGTCGGCGACGGGAAAGGGTTCGGGGAGCAGCTTCAATCTCGGTGGCAGCATCAGTACCGTGCAGGCCGGCGGCTACATGGACACGGATCAGGGCAAAGTCGTCATGGCGGCCATGATCGACGGATTGAACCAACTCATTCCGCAGATGAATGTCGCCAAGAAATAGATGGCACTCTCGTCTCAGCTAGTGGAGGAGCGAATGACGCCCTCATGCTGTCGGTTGCGGGTAATTTTGTCCGTAGCGGGTCCCTTATTCACTTCCGCGTTGATGCCGGCTCACGCCGATGCGATCAGCAATATTCAGAAGGGAGCTCCGGCCGCGTTACCGCTTATCAATGGGTCGCCATCTCCGAACATCCCTTCCCAACCAAATTCCGTTGCGCCGCCGCGCCCACTCGTGGTGACCGTACCGACACCGTCGGAGTCTAGTTGCAACCCATTTAACGGCTGTGGCGCTCCCGCACCGGTAGCTCAACATGGTGCGCCACTGGTGCAATCCTCACCTCCGGCTACGACGACGTCGTCGATTTACAAACTAACTCCTTCGACGCCGCCAAAGCCGCAGCCTACTGCCGCCCGAAACCCTCCAAGTCCGAGCGCGGCCAGTGTCAAGCCCGCACCGCCTACGGCTGCCGTTGGGGGATACACGTTTCAAACGACCCAATATGGTACCGTCGACGTTTATCAAAATGGCCAACATATCTCGACGAGCACGCCACAGAATGCAGCGACCGCCTATGGGTATACGCCGTCTCCGACAACGAAGGGCGCGACAGCTCCCGCGTTGCCGCAAAAGTCGGTTGCGACCGGAACGGTAGCCAACAGCGGAACTGCTCCGTCACCTGCCAGCAAATCTTCTGCAAGCCCGACAACAAACTCAACTTCGACCGCCACCATGTCTCAGCAAGCCGTGTCGACGGCTATCCCCGGGCAACAGACGGCCGCTCAACGCGCCGCAACTTTCGCTGCGTCGGGCCTTTCACCTGCTCAACAGGCGGCCGTCATTGCCGGCGTACCTTATTATGCTTCTTCTTCACCTGCTCCCGGCGCGGCGACACAATTCTCCGGAACTGCGCCGGCGAATGCCGCTGCAGGCAATGCGGCGCAGAAGACAAATCTCGGGGCCTCGTCATCGATGGTTCCGTCGTATGGATTCTTGACAAACGGGTCCGCGCTATCAACGACAATTCAATCGTCAGCGACCGCTAAATCTAATCTCGGAACTTCGCCATCAACGGTAGTTCCGATGACGAGTTCGACACCAGCGACTGCCGGCATAAGCGCCACACCGACGGGTACCACATCGAATACTGGAACGATCCAATCTCACGGCAATAATCAGGGTATGTTATTGGGAGAAAACCAAGGGAGCTTAGGTACCGTCACCACCCAATCGGGTGTGATGAAATCAATTCAAGCGCCCGTCATGACGAACGTAAGCTTCCAAGCATCGGGCCAGTCGTGGGTCAATGCCCCCCTAAATCAAGCCAAGGGTACCTTGAGTTTCACTGATCGTAATGGTAATCCGCAAACTGTCGTCTCGTTGTCGAACGGCCCGCAGAGTCAGGAGGGAAAGTTAGATAATCCAAATCAATGTGTTGACCTCATTGTTAATTATGCCCAAGCACTCGGCCTTAAAGATATCCCGTCTACGAAAGTTATTGGAGACGGCAAGGATGTGGCTAAAAACTTTGCCGCCAACTCTCAAGGTGAGTTTCATTACGAAAAAGCTAGCGTTACCACGGTCCCACCAGCAATAGGTGGCGTCATATCGGTAGATAAATTTGTTTCTGCGGAGAAGCCACCGCGCTCGGATCCTGCCGGCCACGTTGGCATCGCGCAGCAGGTTACGCTGCTTGATAAAAAAGGTAACGCGGTCACTGATCCAAATCAGGCTTCGTCAGCACAGGTAAAACTATTTGACCAAAATTTGGGTGGCGGTGAGAGAACCGTGAATTTTAATAAATCCACGAACGGATCGTGGGTCGGTTCGGTTACGATCGACAACACGTCGGTTCCGATCGTTGGATGGGCAAATCCGACGTAGGAGCACAGGGCGCTCGAACGTAACTTTCATTTATTGGGAACGCGAAACCGCTTAAAGACGTCTTCCGCAGGAATCGTCATTTGTCCCGCGTTGGCGAGTCGCCGCCGGACTTCCGCTGCCTGCTCGTCCGAGAGGTGGAGTTCGCTTCGATCCTGCTCTTCCATGAGCTTCAATATTTCGGCCACGTCTTCCTGACGCTGCTCTGGCCAGTTCAGGATGCGGTCGAGTGCCTCTTTAACCTGATCCCGTGTCATACCTGCAATTGTACCGTGAATGGCAAGACATGGCGGAGGCCCGTGATCGGGGCATCTTTATCCTGCCAGTTGTCTTGGCGCCTCGGTCCCTGCCATTATCGGGTTGGACGTTCTGGAAGTGGGGTCGGTTATGATCGTGTCGGTCGATTTGCGTGTTCTGGAGTTGCTCAATTCCCGGCTCTGCCATGAATTGATTAGTCCGGTCGGGGCGATCAATAACGGCATCGAGCTGATGGAAGAGGACGACGCCGAGTTCGTCAAAGACGCGATGAAGCTCGTCGCGAACAGCGCGCGGACCGCCGGCAACCGCCTGACCTTTTATCGCTTTGCCTATGGCAGCGGACGCGGCGCGCCCGGCCGCGAGGCGGCGATGGCCCTGCTGGAAGGTGGCAAGGTCAAATGCGAATGGGGCGAGGCGGCGAACACGCTGCCGGTCGACTGGCAACGCCTGGCCTGCAACATGATTTTGCTGGCCGCCGAAGCCCTGCCGCGCGGCGGCGCGGTCGAGGTGCTGCCGATCCCCGGCAAAACCGGCGTCATGGTTAACGCCGCGGCCGAGAGCGTCAATCTCCATGCCGAGGTGCGCGCGGTGCTGTCGGGTAGCGTCCCCGTCGAGGAACTGGGCGCCCGTTCGGTCCACGCCTACTACACGCAGCGCGTCGCCGAGGCGCTCGAAGCGAAACTTGTGCTGACCGAGCCTGAGCCCGGCAAGATGGTTTTCACCGCGTCGTAAGCGGGTCGCGTGCCACCAAACGGACACGACACCTAACCCGATCTTAAAGTTTTTACGGCACGTTACCGTCATCCCGGCCGCCAGTCTGGTCTCAAGAATGAGGCAGAATCGCGCGCCCCCGGGCGGGGGTTCGATGCGCCCATGGATGATTTGCTTCGCGATTTTCTTACCGAGACCAACGAGCTCGTCACCGCGCTCGACAGCAATCTCGTGCGTCTGGAGCAGGGGCCGCATGACCCCGCGCTGGTGCAGCTCATCTTTCGCCAGTTCCACAACATCAAAGGCACGTCGACCTTTCTCGGCCTGAAGCGCCTCGAGAAATTGGCGCATGCCGCCGAGACGGTCCTCGGTCCCATTCGCGACGGCGCGCGTGCTGATGGCAGCGACGTCGTGGCGCCGGTGATCGAAGCGCTCGACCGCATCAAGGCGATGTTGGCGACGCTTGCGCTCGAAGGCCATGAGGCCGATGTCGACGACGACGATTTGTTCGAACGCCTCGATCACGCCGCGACCGCCGCCGCGGCGCTGTCGTCCGTCATTCACGACGCACAGCCCGCCGGCGAAGCGGGCGCGGACTCGATCCGCGTCAATCTTCAGGCGCTCGAAAGCCTGATGGCGGTCGCGAGTGAACTGGTGCTGACCCGCAACCAGCTCATGCAGATCCTGCAGGGCCGGACCGACAATGAATTTGCCGGCTCGCTGCAGCGGCTTTCAGGCGTCACGAGCGAATTGCAGGAAGGCGTAATGAAGCTGCGCATGCAGCCGATCGAAACCGCCTGCGTCAAGCTGCCTCGTATCGTTCGCGATATCGCCCGCGACCTCGGCAAGAAAATCGAACTGACGATCGAAGGCGGCAAGACCGAGATCGATCGCCAGGTACTCGAGATGATTCGCGATCCGATTACCCATCTCGTCCGTAATGCCGCCGACCACGGAATCGAGACGCCGCAGGAACGCCGCCGTCAGGGCAAGCCGGATACCGGCACGATCGAGATCAGCGTCTATCATCACGGCGGCGCCGTGGTGATCGAATTGTCGGATGACGGGCATGGTATCGACGCGGCGCGCGTCCGGCAGAAGGCCGCTTCGCTGGGCCTCGCGGGTGCCGAGGAATTGGCGTCCATGACAGACGCCCAGGTCTATCCGCTCATTTTCTGCGCCGGTCTCACCACCTCGTCGTCGGTGACCCATGTGTCGGGCCGTGGCGTCGGGCTCGACGTGGTGCGCGCCAATCTCGAAAAGATCGGCGGCGCGATCGAGTTGCGAAGCGCCCCGGGCCGGGGCACGCGTTTCGTCGTGAAGATTCCGCTGACGCTGGCGATCGTGCCGGCGCTGATCGTCGCTTGCGCCGGTCAGCACTACGCGCTGCCGCAGACCGCGGTATCCGAACTGGTGCGCGTCGGCGGCACGTCCGAGCATCGCCTCGAAACCATTCGCGGCGGCGCCTTGCTGCGCCTGCGCGGCGGTTTGGTGTCGGTCGTCGCGCTGCAGAACGTTCTGGCGCTGGGTCAGCGCACGCTGTCCAACGAGCCGTGCTATGTCGCGATCGTCAAGGTCGGGACCAGCCGCTTCGGCGTGCTCGTCGACGATGTCGACGACGCCGAGGAGATCGTGGTGAAACCGCTTCCGGCGGCGCTGCGCGGCAATCCGGTCTTTTCGGGGACCACCATTCGCGGCGACGGCAGCGTCACCATGATCCTCGACCCCAACGGGTTGGCGACAGCGGTGGGCGCGGTCGAGGCTGCCGGGACCGAGACCTATGTCGTCGCGGAGGCGCCGCGCGAACATCGGGTGGGTGTCCTGTTGTTCCGCGCCGGTTCGGAATCGCCCAAGGCCTTGCCGCTGGACTCGATCGCCCGGATCGAGGAAGTGCCGCTCAGCCGGATCGAATATGCCGAGGGCCGGGCCGTCATGGCCTATCGCGGCCAGACGATGACGCTCATGGCGCTCGATCCGCACAGCAATCTGCGCGGCGAGGGACGGCGGCCGCTGCTGGTCTTCGTCAATGAGGGCCGGTTCGCCGGGATCGTCGTGGACGAGATTCTGGATATCACCAACTGCGTGCTCGAGATCGACCGCGACACCAATCGTCCGGGGATCGTCGGCACCGCCGTGATCGGCGGGATCGTCACCGACGTGGTCGATGCCGGCCACTATCTCTTGCCGGCGTGGATGGACGCACGGAGCGCGGCTTGACGGGAGGAAAATTCCTCACCGTCATCGTCGCCGATCAAAGCTTCGCTCTACCGGCCGAACTTGTCTCCGATCTCGTCAAACCGCAACCGATCACGATCGTACCGCACGCGCCCGCTTCGGTGACCGGCATTTTCAATCTGCGCGGCCGTATCGTCACCGCGATCGATTTGCGCGAGCGGCTCGGCCTGCCGCCGCGCGCCATCGGTGCCCCCGCTCTCAACATCGTCGTCGACCATGGCGGCGAGCTTTATGCGCTGACGGCTGACGACGTCGACGACGTGATCGCGTCCGACGAGCTTACCGACCAGGGCTTGGCCACGCTCGACATCATCGGGATGCTGCCGCTTTCCTTATAAATTAGACGCGGCTCAGGATTTGGGGCCGAAGGCGATGGCGATCGCCACGGTCATTTCCTTGGGGGCCGGATCGAAAGGCAGGCTCGCGCGGATGGTTGCCAACGCGCTCGCGTCGAGCTTCGCCTGGCCGCTGGTTGTGACGACGCGCAAACTGTCCGGACGAATCTGGCCACTGGGAAGGACGGTGAAGGAAACGCGCGTGGTGCCGACGAGGCCGGCCTGCCGCGCGTCATCCGGATAGGCGAGGTTCGCCTGAATTTTCTTCGACAGCAGCCTGGCGTAGTTGTTGATGATCTCCGCTTCCGTGAGCCGCCGTGCCTTGTCGCTCTCTTTCGCGCCCGAAACGTCGCGCTCCTTGCCGGGCTTTTTTTGTGGTGTGGGCGGGACGTTGACAGCGGTGGCAGTCGGTGCCGCTGGCGCCGGTTGTGCCGTTGGAACCTCCGCGGGCCTGGGCGGGGGCAGCGGTGGCTTCGGCTGCGCCGTGTCGGCTGCCTGCTGTGGCTGCGGGGGAGGTTGTTCGCCTTTGGTTTTATGAAGGTCTTTTTCTTCGGACTGGGTGTCGGCGATGACGCCTTCCAATTCGAAGACGAAAGGGCGAGTTTTCGGCGGCGATGCCCAGCCGTGCCAGACGAGCGGCAATACGACGGCACCATGCAGGGCGAGGGACGCCGCCACGGCGCAGAGGTAGCGGATCGTTACGTGCAGTCTTGGCTTCATTGGCCTCTGGAGCACCGCGTCGCCGCCCGACATGTGTCCCGCGCGACGACGTTATGCCAAACCGAACCCTGATGCGGCTGCTTCAGAACGTGAAGCCAACCTGGAACAGTGCCTTGGTCGCGCGGTCGTAGGCCTGAGCGCCGCCGTTTCCCGCGAAGGAATGAGCGATCTCCGCCTTGAGGATCGCAAATCGGTTGGTCGAATATTCGAACGTCGCGTAATAGCCGAGGCCGACATCGTTCAGCTCGGTATAGCCCCGTTGCGTCGTCGTCCAGGCAGCGCGCTCGAGCGCGGCGGCCCCGATATCGGTGAACAGGCCGACCTGGTGCTTCAGGGCATAGATATCGGGCAGGGCGTATTTCAGCGCGGGCGTCAGAAGGAATCCGCTGTCGCCGCTCAAGCCTTCGTCGTAAGACCGAATGCCGTAATAGCCGGTCAGGCCGAACTGTTCGCTTGAATCGAGATTGCCGGTCAGGGATTTCTGGCCGCGCAATGTGGTCGCGAGCGACAGTTTCTCGTCGAAGGCGATGGTCGCGGTGAAAGTGAGATTGAGCTTGGTGTAATCGCCGGCGGTATTGGGTCCCGCGGCGTTCGTCGTCTGTTGGGCGGGATTGGCGAACGTAAGATAGCCCTGGGTGAAGGAAAAATTGGCGGTCGTCACGAAAGGCCAGCCGATCACCGTGCCGGTTGTGTTGTTGGTCACCGATGCAGTTCCGGAATCGGATGTCCGGTTCACGGTGGCGGTACCGAGGATCTTGTCGGTCAAAATCTTGTGGGCGAAACTGCCGGAGATATAAAGACTCTCCGCCTGCTGGCGAAAGATCGGATAGCTCACCGTCGCGGCTGCCGCATCGGCGGTGCCCTTCGCGGCGAGCGGCGTATAGATGCGCCCGAGGACGTAGGTCGTGCGCGAGAAGCTCATTTCCGCGCGCAGCCCGTCATGGCCGACCGGAAAGGCATAAGCGAGCCGCCCGTTGATCAGCTCCGATCGCTCCGAGAAGATGCCGGATAGCGCAAGCCTGTCGCCGAAGCCAAGCGGCGAGTTGAGATTGATGCCGCCGCTCGCGCGGTTCCGGCCGGTATAGGGCGAGCCGTAATTGTCGCCGAGGAGATAGCCGTCGATGCGGTTTCCCTCCGGGACGTCGAAAATGAAATCCGAGGTTTCGGGCTGCTGGCCCGGTCCGATCGCGATCTTGGGCATGCCCGCGCCCGGCAGGTCGGAGACCAGCAGCATGGCGCGCTCGAGTTCGTCGTTGCGAACGACCGAAGCGGCGCCGACCGCGTTGTCGATCGTGCCGTGCACGAAATCGTCGCGGACGAAAGACCCGTTCTGAAGCGTGATCGATCCGTATTGGCCGGGGACGAGCTTGAAGTGCAGCACGCCGCCGCTCGCGTCCTGTTGCGGCACATAAGCCTTGGCGACGAGATAGCCGTGACTGCGATAGAGCGTCGTGATCTTTTCCGCCGCCTCGTAGATCTGCGCCAGCGTCAGGTTACGGTTCTCGTAGGACGACAGAATTTGGCGCACTTCGTCCTCGGGAACGAGGGCCGGACCGTCGAGCACGAGGCTGCGCACGAACAGCGTCTTCTTGTCGCCAAGTGTGAATTGCGGCTCGACCAGTTGCGGCAGCACGGGCGCGACGACCGCGCCCGGCAGCGGTGCTTGTCGCGTCTGATCGCCCTCGCGAACCGCGTTGCCGATGTTGTAGGGCAGGCTGGCGGGCGGCGGCGGAGTCTGCGCCTGGGCGAGGGATGGGGCGAGCACGACGAGCGGAAGTCCGCCGCAACACGCGATCAATTTGCCGAGCTTCACGACGATCAACCTTTCCTATTCACGACGAACGCTTATTTCTTGCCTGGGCCGGATGAGTCGCCCCCGGAGGAATCGATACGCCGGCCTCGCGCGAAGGCCGACGCATCTCAACTGCTTTTCGGTGAGAAAAGAAAAAGCCGACTATCTCTTCCTTCTCACGGGCTTCTTTTTATGTTGGAAAATTCCCGTGTGCTTAAAGAACCGACTGCCGGTGATTTGGCCGTAGCAATTCTCTTCGAGGAAATTCGACCAGTAGCTCGGATCGGAATTGTGCAGCATGAAATTGAACAGCGATCGACCGTATCCGTCCTGCGTCGCGTTGCCCGCTTTGACCAGGATGCCCTTCTGCGTGAGGGTGTATTTCGAGTTGGTGAACTCGATGTAGATATAGAGAAGAGGGTTATCCCCGATGCCGCTGCAGATCTGGCCCTTCGAGACGAAGCCGGTCGTGTTGGGCGGGGGCGATCCCGTCGTCACCGACTGGAAGGTCAGGTCGATGTTGGGATAAAGCGGATAAGCCACCCAGGTTGGCGACGTCGGCGGGTTCCAGGTAGAGACGAGGCCCATGTCCAGAATGATCGACACGGCGGCCTGGCCGTAGGGCGCTTGTGTCGGATCGGCAACGGCCACGGTCGCCGACGTCGTCGGATTGAGCGCGTAGGTGCTGGTGACGACGGAGTCGACCGTCGCGGCGACGCCGCTCGCCACACCGGGGATCAAGGTCTGGACGTCCTGCAAGCCGCTGGGCGGGTTGTAAGGCGCGAACATCACCGGGACGCCATAGGCGTAAAGCTTCGACGCCGCGTGGTGCGGCACATAGATCGAGTGGACGAGCGAATCGGGCGCCGCCGCGTTCGCCGCGAGGAACAGGGCATAGCCGGATGAACCGGCGGTGATTTCGCCCAACAGTTCGGTGGTGGCGTTCTGGCAGATATTGACCGTCAGTCCCGCGCCGGGTGCACCCGGCGCCGTGAAATCCAAGACCAGGTTCTGCGCGGCGTCAAAGAAATTGGATGCGACCGCGATTTTGAAATCGTAGGAGCCGGGCGAGGTGCAGACCGTCGGCGCGGCCCAGCCGGCCGACGCGGAACAGGCAAGCGCGGCAAGTGTCAATCCCAGGAAAAGCGGTCTGATCTTGAACGGCATATACAATCCCCCCTTTTGTCTTCGGTGTGAAAAATCAGGTTCGTCGTTTCGAAAATCTCTTCGGTTATTTTTTTGTAGAGTCACTGCTGTCGTCGCCACCGCTGCTATCGCCACTCGTGTTGACGTCCTGGCCATTGACGTTGACGTCGTTGATGCTGGCGCCGAAGCCGGAGCCGTCACCGCCCTGACCATTGTCGCCGCCTTGTCCGTTATCGCCGGGACCGGCCGCGGGGCTGATGTTGGTAAGGTCGGTCGTCGCGAGAACCTCTTGCCCGTCCGACGGTAACCCCAACGACGTATTGTCAGACACGGTCGTGACGGAGCTTCCGATCTGCGAGCCAACCTGCCCGGCCTGTTGCTGGAGTTGTTGGAATGCCAATTGGGCTGCTAGTTGGGCCGCCAATTGGTCTGCCGCTGCTTGCGCCGCCGCGATAGCCGCGAGGGCCGGTGCCGCCGCTTGGTTGGGGAGGCCGCTAGCCTGGATGGCCGCGACGAATTGCGCGTTGGTCAGGTTCTGGCCCCCGTCGTTGAACTGCCCGGTCCCGGAGAGAACCACCTTGCCGGTGGATTGGCTTTGCCCGGTGGTCTGCCCGTCATAGGCACTGTTGGTGACGTTGTCCGTTCCCGACGTCACGTTGGCCGTGCCAACCAAACCGCCGACACCTGTCGAACCGGAAACGGCGCCGGAGGCATAGGAACCGGAGATACTGCTGTTGTTGGCCATCGCGCCGACCAGGCCGCCGACGTTACTGAATCCGGACGCGGCGCTGGTGGTCCATGAATTCGTGATGGTTCCGGTGAGCGCGCCGACCAAGCCGCCGACGTTGCTCGCGCCGAAGAACGTGTTGTTCACCCCCGTGACGATGGAGATGCCGGTAACGGTGCCGGTGGAAAAGGAATTGCTGATGATGCCGGATGAACCGGCCAGCCCGCCCACATTCGTGGTCCCGAAGACGTTGCCGCTGGCGGATGAGTTAGTGACCTTGCCGCTGTCTTGGGGGGCCCCGGCCCCGGTGATGGTGCTGAGCGCGCCGACCAATCCGCCGACCGACTGTTTGCCCCGGACGGTGCCGGAGGCGGTGGAATTCGTGATGGAGCCCAGCGCGGTGCCGACCAGACCGCCGACACCCTGGGTCGTGTAATAGGACTGGCCGTTATTGTCGATGCTTGCCGCGTCGCCGACATTGCCGGTCGCGAAGGAATTGGTGATCGTGCCGGCGACCGATTCGTAACCGACCAGCCCGCCTTCGTTGAGGCCCGCTCCGCTGGTTGCCGTGCCTGACGCGTTGAGGGTGTTGATGTTCACCAGCGCGAGGACATCGCCGGTGGCGGAGGAGTTGCTGATATTGGCGTAAGCGGCAAAGCCGATCAGGCCGCCGGCGTTGAGGTCGTTGGGCTGCATCGGAACGGTTTCGGCGCTTTCGGCATGGGTCGCGGTGACCCTGCCGGTCGCGTAGGTATTGGTGATGGTCGTCGGTTTGGCGACAGCCGCGGCGGTGACCGTGTTGGCAATCGTCCCCAGCCCGGTGTAGCCGATCAGGCCGCCGACATTATAGGCGGCGGTAATGTTGCCGGTGGCGAAGGCGTTGGTCACGGAACTGGTCGTGAGCGGCGACGCCGGGATGATGATGCTGCCGATCAGGCCGCCCGTTTCCTGCGCGAACGCGGTGGAGATGGTATTGGGGGGAGTAATAACTTCGTATGACACGCCGGTCTGCGAGCCCGTCGCGTAGGCGTTGCTGACCGCGGTGTAGCTCATGGTCCCGATCAGCCCGCCGATATTGGTCAATCCACCGGACACGGTGCCGGTCGCGTGAACGTTGCTGATCGAAGCGTCCCAGACTTGGCCGATCAGGCCGCCGGCATTGCTGACGGTCGTATCGGTCCCGTTATCGACATAAAGAGCACCGCTTGGAGCGGGACCTGTGCCCGCCGCATAAGCGGCCAAGGCATCACTCAAGATCTTTGCTTGGGCGGTCAGCGTGGCGGAACCGCTCGTGATGTTGGCGTTGGAATAGGAGTTGGTGATCGTCGTCGTCACCGCCCCTCCGGTCGAGAAACCCGTAGTGCTGCCGCTCACCACCCCACCGGCCTCGCCGATCAGCCCGCCGAGAAAGCCGTTTCCTTGAATGGTGCTGGTGCCGTCGATGTAAACCCCGTTGACCACCAGGTTCGGCGAGAGCGAGAGGCCGAGCAAGCCACCGGCAATTTGGTTCATGTTGGTGGCGGCGTTCGCGGCGGTGATGCTGAAATTGAGCAGACCGAGATCGCGCAAGGTCGTGGCCGTCGTGGTGAAGCCGATAAGCCCGTCCCAGGTTCCGCGGGTGGGAGCCCCAAAGGGCATTTTGATTGTCGTATCGACGATGGTCAGGCCGCTGATGGTGTGGCCCAGCCCGGCCAGCGTGCCGGAAAAGTCGGGGATCGGCGCGCCGGTAAACGTGGTGCTCGGAGCGGTGATATTCTGGACGATGGCGTAATTGCCGGTCAGCACGTTGGGGGTGATCTTGTTGACCCCTGTACCAAAACTACCGGGTGTTGCGGCGCTCACCGCGGTCGTGAGATCGGTCCAACTGGTGATCAGGTTGTAGCTGGTGCCGTTGACGCTGAAGCTGTCGCCGGTTTGGAGCGTGACGCTGCCATAGACGCCGCCGCTGGTATCGGTTTGCGCGACCGGAATGCCGGCGGCGTTGAGCGTCGTTCCGCTGAAGCTGGCCTTGGTCAGGATGTTGTAGTTGGTGCCTGCCGCGGGCGCGCTGCCGCCGATCGAGCCGCCGTAATTGAGCGCGAGGCCGTCGCCGGTGCCGGTCGCGCTGATCGGCGCATTGATGTTGATGTTGTTGGCGGCGTCGAGCGCCAGCGTGGTGTTGTTCGCCGACCAGGTAACGGCAGCGTTGACGTTGATGTCGCCATTCTGGGTGCCGCCGGCCGCGGTCTGGATGGTGACGAGGGCGTTGTTGGCGAGAGCGTTGTTGAGCGTCGTAGCGCCGATACCGCTGCTGGTTTGCGGAGCGCTTCCGGCCGAAACGGTGAAGTCGGTCGGATCGAGTGTCCAACTGCCGCTCGTGCCGTTCGCAGCCTTGGTGGTAATGACCGCGCTGTCCGCGACCTGAACCTGATCGCCGCTGGTCTCGATCGCGCCGCCATTGCCCGTCGCCGATGAAGCATCGAGCGTGCCGGTGACCGTGGTGGTGCCGCCTTTGGCCAGCACTTTGATCTTGCCGCCATTGCCGCCCTTCGGGGCAGAAGCATTGAGCTTGCCGCCGGCGGCGACGTTGCCGCCGTCGGCCTGCAGTGTGATCGAACCGAGATGCACGGTGCCGGCATCGTCCGAGCCACCGGTGAGCGCGGCGATGCTGCGCGCCTGAATGATGCCCGAGTTGTTGACTTGGGCGGAGAGCACGCTGTCGGCTGCCTTTGCGGTGAGAATGATCAGGCCGCCGTCGGCCCGGATCGCCTGCTTGTTCTCGACCAGCGCATTGAGCGTGCCTTGGTCGATGGTGACGTTGACGATCGAATTACCGCCGAAGTCGAGGGTGATCTTCTCGCCCGAGGCCATCGCCACGGTGCCGAGCTTGGCCGCGATCACGCCTTCGTTTGATACGGTCTTGCCGAGCAACGCGACATAGCCGCCGTCGCTCGCGTGGATATGGCCCTGGTTGACGACGGCAGCCGACGAATTACCCGAGAAGGTCCGCTTGCCGGCCATGAAATCGTCATTGGAAATATCCAAGGTCGAAGCGACGAGGCCGCCGACATTGACCTGGGCGCCCTTGCTGAAGAGAACGCCGGCTGCGTTGACGAGGAAGATCTGACCGTTGGCGTTGAGCGCACCGGAGATGACGCTCTGCTCGTTGCCGATGACGCGGTTGAGGGTGACCGATGCCGCGCCCGGCTGGTTGAAGTTGACGGTCTCCTGCGGCGCGATCGAGAAACCCTGCCAGTTGATGACGGCCTGGTTGGTCGATTGATTGATGTTGGTGGTGTTGCCGCTTTGCGCGATGGCGGCGGTGCCCGCGACGACTTGACCGCCGGTCGGGCTCGCCAGTGCCGGCGATGAGAGTGCCATCAATGCCGCGACCGCCGTCATGGTGACGCATGAAATCGCGAATATCGTGTTGTGCTTCGATGAAATGGATTTTTTGGCAAGCGTGACCGTAGGCATGGCAAATCCGCCCCTGAAAAAGCATTGGTATGGAAACAGCAGAAGCGGCGAGCGCATCGCTATATTCGAATGAATATAGCGTTAAGAAAACACGTGATGCGAGTCAACGATAAAATGTCATTTTTTAGGCATGCCTGATGTGTAGCGGTGCGGTGGCGGCACGGAGAAACGTGCCGAGATGCGATGGGGATGTCCGATACTCCCGGAATACCGCCGGTTTCCGCCTGATCGTCCGCCGGCCTATAGTGCCGGCCATGAAACGGACAGCGCTCGACAATTTGCCGCTCATCGATCTGACGCCGTTCACGGCTGGCGGCAGCGCGGCACAACGCCAGGTCACCGGCCAGGCCTTGCGGCGCGCCTGTATCGATATCGGCTTCTTTTATCTGATCGGTCATGGCCTCGCGGACGCCGAGCTCGATGCCGCGTTGGATTGGGGCCGTCGCTTCTTCGCGTTGCCGCTCGACGACAAACTGAAACTTCGGCTCGACCGGCCGCAGAACCGGCTCGGCTATACCCCGGTCGGCGGCGCTAATCCCGAATACGGCGCGACATCGGATGTGAAGGAACGTTTTTCCGCGACGCGGGAGGTCATTCCCGGCGAGTGCGAGGAAGGCCGTTTCGATGCGGGGCAGTCGCAATGGCCCGATAGGGCGCTGCCGGGGTTCGGCGAATTCTTTCGCGCCCATATCGAGCGTCGCAAGGTCTTGGCACAGCAACTCGTGCGCGCCTTTGCCGTCAGTCTCGATCTGCCCGAGAGCCACTTCGACCAGGCTTATCGCCATCCCGGCTGTACCCTGATGTTCAATTATTACCCGTCGCTCGGTGCCGCCGACCAAACCCGGTCGAGCTTTTCGCCGCACACCGATTACGGCGCTTTCACGTTGTTGTTGCAGGATGCGCTCGGCGGGCTCGAAGTGCGCAACGCTGCCGGCGACTGGATCGACGTACCGCCGGTCGACGGCAGTTTCGTCGTCAATGTCGGCGATATGTTTGCGATGTGGACCAACGACCTCTACAAGTCGGCCCTGCATCGCGTCACCAACCGCAGCGGCGCCGAGCGTATTTCGATCCCCATGTTCACCTATCCGCAGGGCCGGACCGAGATCACGACACTGCCGACGTGTATCGACGCGGAAAACCCGGCCAAGTATCCGCCGGTGATCGCCGAGGACTACAATCGCATGCTGGTCGCGCGCGCCAATCTCACCGGGCGGCCGGGCATTGCGGCCCGAACCGCCGAACGGCTGCAGGAAAGCGGCACGCCCTAACCAACCGGAGTCTGATTGATGTCGATCGTCACCAGTGAAATCTCGCGACGCCTCTTGTTGTCGGCGGCCGCCGCCGCGCCGATGGCGGGGCTTGCCGGCAAACGCGCACTTGCCGCGCCGCAGAAGCTGCGCGTCGCCAAGGCCAATCCGCACGCCTTGTCGTTCGTGCCGGTCGATGTCGGAATCGCCAAGGGGTTCTTTCCCGATTTCGACATCGAGATCATCAATTTCGCCGGCAGCGGCCGCTCGGTGCAGGCAATGGTCGCCGGTGAAGTCGACATCTACCTCGGCGCGGGCACCGACATGGCGTTCATCGCCAAAGGCGCGCCGATGACGGCGGTCGCCGCGCTCGCCGGGCCGCCGCTGCTGCTCTGCATCATCGTGCCTTATGACTCGCCGATCAAAACGGCCGACGATCTGCGCGGCAAGACGTTCCAGGTTTCGAGCGTCGGCTCGGTCACTGACTGGCTGGTCAAGAAACTCGCCGATACCAAGGGCTGGGGACCGAACGGCATCACCACCGTCGCGATGGGCGGCGAGCTATCGACCCAGATTGCCGCGCTTCGCACGCATCAGGTCGACGCGATCGTCGGCACCGCGTCGGTCGGTTACATGCTCGAAGAAAAGAAGGAAGCCCGGATTCTGATTCCGACCGCCTCCTATGTGCACGACTTTCTGCTTCATGCGATCTTTTCGTCGAATGCATTCATCGCCGCCAACCCCGGCGCGGTCCGCAGCTTCCTCAAGGGCTGGTTCCAGTCGGTCGCCTACATGCGCGCTCATAAGGAAGAGACCGTGAAGCTCATCTATGAGATCACCCAGGTCGACGAGGCGGTCGAGAGCAAGGAATACGATCTCGTCATGCCGATGTTCTCGGCCGACGGGAAATTTCCACCGGCCGGGCTCGACGTCATCGCGCAGTCTTTCGTCGATCTCAAAATGCTCGACGCCAAGCCGGACATGACCAAATTCCTCACCGAGAAATACCTGCCCTCGGCCTAGGCTTCGATACGGCTTACGCGACGTCGTTTTTTCAGGTTAGTATCCACCGCAACCAGGCCGCATCGGCGGCCCCCAGGGAGACGGAACGAACCATGGCTATTCTCGGCGTCGCGAAAGCGGTTTACGGGGTCGACGACCTCGAAAAATGCACCCAGTTCTTCACCGATTTCGGTTTGGGGCTTCAGGAAAAGACCAGCGAACGCACGGTCTTCGAACTCGAGGACGGCTCGCAGGTCGTCCTGCGCAAGAAGGACGATCCGGCGCTGCCGAAGGCCTGGTTCGACGGCAACGGCATTAAAGAGACGATCTGGGGCGTCGACACCCAGGAATCGATGGACCGGCTGATCGATGGGCTGAAGACCGATCGCGAGGTCCGGCGCGACAATGACGGCACGGCGCATTTCGTCGCTGATGACGGCATGCCGCAAGGGCTGATGATCTTCCGTTCCCGCTCCGTCGTCAGCGCCGCGGATGAGATCAACACGCCGGCCAAGGCCGCGCGCGTCAATCGCAACCGCACCTGGCGCAAGCGCGCCAATCCGAAATCGATCGCGCATGTCGTGTTTCAGGTTGCCGATCCGGCGAAGTCCTATCAGTTCTTCAAGGAACGGCTGCATTTCCGCCTGTCGGACACGCAGAGGAAGCTCGGCTGCTACGCGCGCGCCGACGGCTCGCACGAGCATCACAACATCTTCTTCTTCAACGCCGAATACCTGCCGCCGCCGGTGCGCAAGGTCGGTTTCAATCACACGGCGTTCGTCTGCGAC
This sequence comes from uncultured Rhodospirillales bacterium, assembly GCA_903828515.1. Taxonomy (GTDB): domain Bacteria; phylum Pseudomonadota; class Alphaproteobacteria; order ATCC43930; family CGMCC-115725; genus CAIKMD01. Next base: position 1,587,886 of record CAIKMD010000007.1, read on the forward strand.
GACATCGACGAAATGATGGTCGGCGCCAATTATCTCGAGCGCAACGGCTGGGCGACGCGCCGGCCCGGCGGTTTCGTCGGCCTCGGCCGGCATCGGATTTCGTCGGCGCTGTTCTATTACATTCCGTGTCCGGCCGGCGGCCATGCCGAATACATTGCCGATCAGGATTATCTCGACGATTCGTGGATGCCGCGCGACTGGGAAGAGAATTTCGGCGGCAGCGTCTGGGTCCACGACGTGCCGGAACATCTCAAAAAGAACTACAGCTGGGACGTGAAGCTGTACGACGAGGAAGCGGCTAAATAGACGGCGCTTTCCGCGCGCATCAAAAAACCCCGCTCTCCTTTCGGAGAGCGGGGTTTTCTTTCCCCCAACGAAAACGGGTACTAGGCGCCGGCAGCGATTTTGCGCGGTGCGGTCTCGGCATCGGCCGGCGGATCGCGCAGCACGTAGCCGCGGCCCCACACGGTCTCGATGTAATTGTCGCCGGCGGTCGCGACCGAAAGCTTCTTGCGCAGCTTGCAGACGAACACGTCGATGATCTTGAGCTCGGGCTCGTCCATGCCGCCGTAGAGATGATTGAGGAACATCTCCTTGGTCAGCGTCGTGCCTTTGCGCAGGCTGAGCAGTTCGAGGATGCCGTATTCCTTGCCGGTCAGGTGAAGCGGATGGCCTTCGACCTCGACGGTGCGGCTGTCGAGATTGACGGTCAGCTTGCCGGTGCGAATGACGGACTCGGAATGACCTTTGGCGCGGCGGACGATCGCCTGGATGCGGGCGATCAGCTCGCGGCGGTCGAACGGCTTGGTGAGGAAGTCGTCGGCGCCGAAACCCAGGCCTTTGATCTTGTGATCGAGCTCGGCGAGCCCGGAGAGGATCAGGATCGGGGTGCGGACCCGCGCGGCGCGCAGGCGGCGCAGAACCTCATAGCCGTCGATGTCGGGCAGCATGAGGTCGAGAATGATAATGTCGTAGTCATAGAGCTTGCCGATCTCCAGACCGTCCTCACCGAGGTCGGTGGTATCGCAAATGAAGCCCTCGGTCCGGAGCATCATCTCGATGCTGGCAGCCGTTGCCGAATCGTCTTCTACCAACAGCACACGCATCATTCACCTCCAAGGTGTCGGAAGGTCGGATTGACCATACTCGGTTTTAATGATTGTTACCAACCGGGGTTAAAAGGGAGTTAACACGAGGGTATTTTCGACATAATTTTCATTAATTCGTGGGGCATAGTAAAAAACCCCAGCGAATCCGCCATTTTCCTGAGGATAACTCAGCCGGCTTAACGTCTGATTAAGCGTAATCCGTCATATTGCCCTTAACGGCGTCAAACCAGCACGGCGTCAAACCAGCCGGGGGCGGAGCGTTTAGTGGCAATTCTGGCGCAACTCATTGAAGACATTGGCGAAGTCGCGGAATACCGGCGTTATGGCCGGGTTACCGGCGTCGCCGGCATGTTGCTCGAGATCGGGGGGATGCCGAATGCCCTGGCGATCGGCGGGCGTTGCCATGTGCTGGCCCAGGACGGCAGGCGGCTCCTTTGCGAGGTGGTCGGCTTTCGCAGTGGGCGCGCATTGTTGATGCCGTTCTATACGCTGGATGGCATCGGCCTCGGCTGCAAAGCCGAACTCGTCCCCAACAGCGACGTCATTTATCCGGACCAATCCTGGCTCGGCCGCGTCATCAATGCGATGGGCGAGCCCATCGACGGCAAGGGCCCGTTGCGTCAGGGCCCGATCGCTTACAAGCTGCGCGCCGCGCCGCCGCCGGCGCATGCCCGCAAGCGCGTGCAGGGCAAGGTCGATCTCGGCGTGCGCGCCATCAATACATTTTTGAGCTGCTGCCGCGGTCAGCGCATGGGCATTTTCGCCGGTTCGGGCGTCGGCAAGTCGATCCTGATGTCGATGTTCGCGCGCAACACCACGGCCGATTGCAGCGTCATCGGTCTGGTCGGCGAACGCGGCCGCGAGGTCCAGGAATTCATCGAGGACGATCTCGGCGCCGAAGGTCTGGCCCGCAGCGTCGTCGTCGTCGCGACATCGGATGAATCGCCGCTGATGCGCCGGCAGGCCGCCTATATGACTCTGACGATCGCCGAATTCCTGCGCGATTGCGAACGCGACGTGCTGTGCCTGATCGACAGCGTGACGCGCTTCGCCATGGCGCAACGCGAAATCGGTTTGAGCGCCGGCGAGCCGCCGACGACCAAGGGCTATACCCCGACCGTGTTCGCTGAATTGCCCAAGCTGTTGGAGCGCGCCGGAACCGGCACTGGAAAAGGCACGGTTACCGGCCTCTTCACCGTTCTCGTCGATGGCGACGATCACAACGAGCCGATCGCCGATGCGGTGCGCGCCATCCTCGATGGTCATATCGTGCTCGATCGGGGCATCGCCGAGCGCGGCCGTTATCCTGCCGTCAATATTCTGCGCTCGATCTCGCGTACCATGCCGGGCTGCAACAGCGAAGAAGAGAACGCGCTGATCGGCCAGGCCCGTGCGCATCTCGCAATCTACGAGGACATGGCCGAACTGATCCGGCTCGGCGCCTACCGCCGCGGCAGCGATCCGCGCGTCGACGAAGCGATCCGCTACTATCCCGCGATCGAAGCCTTTCTGAGCCAGCGCCGCGACGAGCATACAAACTTCGCCGACGGCTATCAGGCGCTTGCCGATATTCTTGCGTCGACACCTGAGACGACCTGATCATGAGCACGCTCGACAGTCTGATCCGTCTCCACCGCTGGCAGCTCGATGAGCAGCGCCGGCAAGTCGCCGAATTCGAGGCGCTGGGTGATCGGTTGAGGATGGAATTGCATCGTCTCGATGACGAGGAACTCGACGAGCAGCAGGTTGCCGTCGATTCCCACGAAGCCTCGTTCGCTTACAGCGGCTATGCGCGCACCCTGATCGATCGCCGTGACCGCCTGGCGAAATCCCTCGCCGATACCGAGCAGCAGACGCTACGAGCGCGCGAGGCGCTGGAATCGGCGTTCCAGGAAGTGAAACGCTACGAGACCGCCGCCGCCAACCGCCTCTTGAGTCAGCACAAGCAGCTGGCGCGATTGCAGCAGCACGAACTCGACGAAGTCGCCGGCGAGATGCACCGCCGCCGCCAGGGCGCCCGGAACTAATTACGCCATTCAATCGCTTTTATCCGTCATACCGGAACAAGTCCGGCGATGAGGGTCAAATTTAAATCGTCACCGCGACGTGCTTGCGCAGGCTCGAGAGCGGGTCGAGCATGAAGCGCGCTTGCGTGGCGAAGCTGATATCGCCGGTCATACCCCAATCGGGCAACGCACGGCGGAACGCGTCGCTCGCGGCCTGGCATAGGTCACGCGGCAGACTGTGATGGCTGCGGACGACCAGAATGAGGCGGCGGTCGCGCAGCATCGAATCGAACTGCAGGGGTCCCAGCGGCGAGAGTTCGATCTCGACCGCGAAACGCATTCCTTCTTCGCCTGGCTTAGGACGGCGTATGAAGAGCCGGACGGGAAGCGTCGCGGCGCCCCAGACAAAGGGTAGGGTGTAGACCTGCCAATCGCCGGTCACCGGGTTCGCGCCCAGGCGCTTCAGTTCGGCCGTGTTATCGATGAGGCGCGTGGCGAGTCCGACGTGACCGGATCCGGCGAGCGCGCCGATGATGTTGCCGCCGGGCCAATTGCCGCGATAGACAGCGCCCAACAGGAACAGTAACGAACCGGTGAGTTCGGCAGCGGTGCTTGGCATCAACTCGTTGCGGAATTGCGCGGCCAGGGCGGGGGAGGCTTGGTCCAATACCGTCAGCGCCTCGTCGAGGGCCGGCCATGAGCCGACGGTCGACGGCGTGGCGATCGTATCCGCGTCGGCCGACAATTGCTCGATCCGCTCGAAGGCGATCAGGCTGCCGGCCGGCAGGGCCAGTCGTCGCAGGAGTGCGAAAACGCCGAGCGATGTCGCGACGAGGGTTTCGGTGCCGGCGCTGTCGAGGATGCGACCGACGAACAGACCTGGGGTCGGCGCGGAAGGTAATGCCCGTATGCGCAACAGAAGACGGGTTCCGATTGCCAGCGCGGTGGCGACGCCGTCCGGTGCCGGGCCGCGGACAATGGCTTCGATCGTGGTGCCGAGATCGAGTTGTGTCGACGGCTCGTCCGCGGCGCTGCTTTCGGATTGGTTATCCGCGCGCGGCGCAGCGCCTTGGGTCGGGCCACCGAGCGAGGATCGGTGATCGCGACCAGGCGAAACAATCGGTGATGAAATGCCGAGTGATTCCGCCATGATGGGTTATCGGTTCCGTAAATCCTTGTCGAGACGGCGGGCGATCGCTTCGACGTCGCGGGCCGCATCGGCATTGGGATTGCGTTTCACCAGCGGAACTTGCTTACGGATGCTCTCCTTGACCTGATCGTCGCGGCGGATGATGCCCGCGAGCGGTGGTTCGATCTTGAGGAATTCGCGGCAGGCGCGCAGCAATGTCGCATAGGTCCGCTGACCTTCCTCGACCGTGGACACCATGTTAACGACGATCTGAATCTGGTCGGCGAGCCGTTCGAGCGCCGTCACTTTGATATAGGCATAGGCATCGGTGATCGCGGTCGGCTCATCCGAGGTGAGCACGAGACACGCGCGCGCCTGCGCGGTCATCAGCCGCACTGTCCGCTCGATGCCGGCACCGAGGTCGACCACGACCCAATCGTAGCCTTGGCCAAAACTCGCCAGCTCGTTACGCAGGGTGACGATCTTTGCCGGTGGCAGCGAGGCGAGACCTTCGGAGCCCGAACGGCCCGCGATGATGTCGAAGCCGTTTTTACCGGCGCCGCCGTCGAACGGCGTGACGATCTCGGCAAGCTTGGCGGCGCCGGCGACGACGTTGGCGATTTCGCCGCGCGGCATGATGCCGAGCTGCACGTCGACATTGGCAAGCCCGAGATCGCCGTCGAACAGCAACGTGCGTCGCCCGGCCTGAGCCAGCGCGTGCGCCAGGGTGATCGAGAACCAGGTCTTGCCGACGCCGCCCTTGCCGGAGGCGATGGCGATGATGTTGCGCCGCGACGGTGCCGCGATCGGGGTCGGCTCGGCGTTCTCGGCGATACTCATTCGGCACCCTTGGGCAACAACAGCCGAGCCAGCAGCGCGGCGGTCAGCGGAATCAATCCATCGGCGATATCGGGCGCGATGCCGGCTTCGGCGAGGCCGATATTCAGCGCGGCCGAGGCAGTCAGCACGGCGCCGAGGCGTTGGGCGGCATCGAGCCGCGTGACCACGGCGCGGGTGCAACCGAGGTCGCGAAACACGCGCGCCATCTCGATCGTGTCGGCGACGTCGCCGCCCGCGGCGAAAACCAGAACCGGTTCGGCATCGAGACCGGCCAGCAAGGCGGTCAGTTCCTTGCGGTCGCCGGTGTTGAACGGATTGGCGCCGGCGGTGTCGACGAAGACGGTTTCGGAGGCATCGGACGCGGCCAGGGCGGCGCCCAGTTCCGCGGCGCCGGATGCGGTCACGAAAGGCGCTTGCAGGATGCGCGCGAAGGATTCGAGCTGCGCGATGCCGCCCGCGCGCGACATGTCGGTGCTGATCAGCCGCACGCGTTCGCCGGCGATGACGCAACGCGCCGCGAGTTTGGCGGCCGTCGCGGTCTTGCCGCCGGCCGGCGGACCGATCAGGGCGATTTTGCGCGGACCATGCTGCAACGATTCAAAACGATGGACGCTTTCGAGCCCGCCCGCGAGCGCGCCAATCGCGCTTTCGGCGCCGGTGTTGCCGGCGGCCGCGATCAGCGCATCGATCTGGCGCGTCGAGACGCCGTGATACATCAGGGAGTCGCGGATCACCGCGGCGTGACCGAAATCCTGGTATGAAGCCGTGCTGCCTTCGGTGTCTTGCATGTCGGTATCGAGCGCGGCGGTCACGCGAACGCCGCCATTGCCGTCATCCTGTGCCGAGACGATGACCGCGTCTTCGCCCAGATGCGCACGCACCAGCGCCATCGCCTCTGCGGTCGTCCTGCCGTTGAATGTCCTAAGCCGCATCGCCGTTCAACATCGTTCAGATTGAGCCCAACGTCTTGATCCGCGCCTTCGGGTGGATTTCGTTCTGCGACATCACCACGGTCATCGGGCGGAAGCGTTCGATGATCGAGCGTACATAGGGACGAACCGCGGGGCTGACCAGAAGCACCGGGGTTTCGCCGCGCATCGCGAAACGCTCGAACGCGACACGCACGGCGGCGATGAAGTCCTGCAGTTTCGACGGCGCCATGCTGAGATGCTTTTCTTCGCCCTGGCCGGTCAGTGCCTCGGCGAAGGATTGCTCCCATTGCGGGCTGAGGCTGACCAGCGGCACGTAACCCTGATCGTTGGTGTGCGCGTCCGAAATCTGGCGCGCCAGCCGGGCGCGGACATGCTCGGTGACGATCGAGATATTACGGCTGAACCCGCACGCCTCGGCGATGCCTTCGAGAATGGTCGGCAGGTCGCGGATCGAGATGCGCTCGGCCAGAAGGTTCTGCAGGATGCGCTGAATGCTGCCCATCGAAATCTGGCTCGGCACCATGTCGGTGAGAAGCTTCTGGTGCGGCTTGTCGAGCTCGTCGGCGAGTTTCTGGGTCTCCGTGAAGGAGAACAGTTCGGCCATGTTGTCCTTCACCACCTCGGTCAGATGGGTGGTGATGACGGTCTGCGGCTCGACCACGGTATAGCCGCGGAACTGGGCCTCTTCGCGCTGCGAATCATGGACCCATTGCGCCGGCAGGCCGAAAGTCGGCTCGGTGGTGTTCTCGCCGTTGAGCGCGATCGGCTCGCCCTTTGGGTCCATCACCAGCAGCATGTTGGGGCGCAGTTCGCCGCGTCCGATTTCGATTTCCTTGATGCGGAGAATATAGGCGTTCGCCTGGAGCTGAAGATTATCCTGGATGCGCACCGAGGGCATGATGAAGCCCATCTCTTGCGCAATGCTCCGGCGCAGCGCCCGGACCTGGTCGGTGAGCCGCGTGCCGTGCTCGCCGTTGATCAGCGTGAGCAGGCCATAGCCGAGTTCGAGACGGATCTGGTCGATCTGGAGCGCGGTGGTGATCGGCTCTTCCTTGGGTGGCGCCGCCGCGACCTTCTCGGCCTCGGCTTTGTCGACCGCTGCCTTGTCCTGGCGCTGCGTGACTTTCCACGCGGCACCGCCGGCGAGGAGGGACAGCGCGATGAAGGGCACGAAGGGGACGCCGGGGATCATCGCGAGGACGAAAGCGAGGAACGAGGCGACGCCCAGGGCGGCGGGATGCGCGCTCAACTGGCCGAACAAGGCCTTGTCGGTCGAGCCGCTGATGCCGGCCTTCGAGACGAGCATGCCGGCGGCGGTCGAAACGATGAGGGCCGGGATTTGCGAGACCAGGCCGTCACCGACCGATAGCAGCGTGAAGGTGTGGGTGGCTTCGGTGAACGACAGGCCCTTTTGCGCGACGCCGATGAAAATACCGGCGACCACGTTGATCGCGGTGATGATGATGCCGGCGATCGCGTCGCCGCGCACGAATTTCGAGGCGCCGTCCATGGCACCGAAAAAGTTGCTTTCGTCCTCGAGGTCCTTGCGGCGGGCCCGCGCCTTGCCTTCGTCGATGAGACCGGCGGAGAGATCGGCGTCGATCGCCATCTGCTTGCCGGGCATGGCGTCCAAGCTGAACCGCGCGGCGACTTCGGCGATACGGCCGGAACCCTTGGTGATGACGACGAAGTTCACGATCACCAGGATGATGAAGACGATCGCGCCGATGACGAAATTGCCGCCCATCACGAAGCTGCCGAAGGCCTGAATGACGTGGCCGGCGGCGGCGGTACCCTCGGCGCCGTTGCCAAGGATCAAACGGGTCGACGCGAGGTTGAGCGCGAGGCGCATCATCGTCGAGATCAGCAGGACGGTCGGAAACGCCGAAAATTCCAGCGGCCGCTCGATGAATAAGCCGACCATCAGGATCAGGACGGAGAAGATGATCGACAGCGCCAGGCTGATATCGAGCAGCCAGGTCGGCATCGGCAGGATGAGAACCGACAGAATCGCGACGACGCCGAGCGCCAGCGCGATCTCGCCGCGTTTTAACGCGCCGACGATCCGATTGAGGGCAATAACAAACGGATCGGCGGAAGCGGTTGATGTCGTTGCGTCGGCCATGATCCGTTACGCGGCCGCGCCGGCTTCGCTCGGATGCGGCACGGAAACGCCTTCCTGCCGATAGAGCTGGAGCTTGTTGCGGAGCGTGCGGATCGAAATGCCGAGGATGTTCGCGGCATGGGTGCGGTTGCCGAGGCAATGCTGCAGCGTCTCGAGGATCAGGTCGCGCTCGACATCGGCGACCGTGCGTCCGACCATGCCGACGCGCGCGGCAACCGGGTTCTCGGCGCTCTCGGCCGGCTTGAACGACTGCAGCATGATGGCATCGATGCCGATTTCGTCGCCACGCCCGAGCAGGACCGCGCGGTGCATGGTGTTCTCGAGTTCGCGCACGTTGCCGCGCCACGGATGGTGGATCAGCTTTTCGCGCAATTCAGCTGAGAGGCGGCGCTGCGGCAGGGCGTTCGATTCCGCGTATTTCTTGACGAAAAATTCGGCCAGCAGCTCGATATCCTTCGGGCGCTCGCGCAGAGCGGGCATCCGCAGGTTTACGACGTTGAGGCGGAAATAAAGATCCTCGCGGAAATTGCCCTTGCGGACATCGTCCTCGAGATCGCGGTTGGATGTCGCGATGAGACGGATATCGACCTTGATCGGCTGGATGCCGCCGACGCGGTCGATTTCGCGTTCCTGAATCGCGCGCAGGAGTTTGGCCTGCAGGCGCGGGTGCATTTCGCTGATTTCGTCGAGGAGCAGCGTGCCGCCGTTGGCTTCTTCGAACTTACCGACGCGGCGGGCGACGGCGCCGGTGAACGCGCCTTTTTCGTGACCGAACAATTCGCTTTCGAGGAGATTTTCCGGGATCGCCGCGCAGTTCACGGTGATGAAGGCCGCCTTGGCGCGTTTGCTCTTGCGGTGCAGGAGCCGGGCCATGACTTCTTTACCGGTGCCGCTTTCGCCGGTGATGAGCACGCTTGCATCGGAGGGCGCAACCTGTTCGGCGAGGCGAACCAGCTTCTCCATGATCGGATCGCGATAGATCAGCGCATGGCTGTCGACCGACACGGCTTGGAGGACGGCGGCGATCAGTTCGGCATCCGGGGGCAGGGGGATGTATTCCTTGGCCCCGGCTTTGATCGCGCGGACGGCGGCTTCGGCATCATTGCCGATGCCGCACGCCACGACCGGAACGAAGATGCGTTCGATTTTCAGGCTTTCGATCAACGCTGCGATGTCGAGCCTGACATCCATCATGATCAGGTCGGCGCCCTGGCCGGCGCGCAAGGCGTTGAGGCCGCTTTCGATATCGTCGGCGTGATGAACAGAGGCGCCGCGCGCCAATGCGATCTTGCCGGCGGTGCCGAAATGTCCGTCGAGGGGCCCGAGAATGAGAAGACGCATGATACTACCTCTTAATGGTCGGCCGGATTAGGCGCGGTCGGCCTTGACGATTTCCGTCATGGTGACGCCCAGGCGTTCGTCGACGACGACGACCTCGCCGCGGGCAACCAGTCGGTTGTTCACATAGATGTCGATCGCTTCGCCGACCTTGCGGTCGAGTTCCACGACGGCGCCGCGGCCGAGCTTCAGGAGCTGACTGACCTGCATGTTGGCGCGCCCGAGCACGGCCGAGATCTGGACCGGGATGTCATAGACCGCTTCGAGGTCCTTGGCGCTTTGCGGCCGCGCTTCCGGTTGACCCTGCGGCTCGCCATCTAGTTCGTGCAGCGGCATGTTGGGGTTCTCACTCATCGTCATCTCCTAGAGGGAAGTCGTGTCGGTTGCGTCGGTGGAGGCGCTGGGGCGCGCCAAAGTGGTTTCGATGTCGGCGATCAGACTCGCGAGGTGGCGCTCGCCGCCGCCGTCGGCCCATTCGATGCGGGCGTCGCCGCCCGTCAAGGAGTCGTCGGCAAGGAGGATCATGCGGCCGGCGTAGCCCGAGGCGGCGCCGATGGCGGCAAGACGCGGCTGCACGGCGTCGTAGAGCGATGCGGGTACGCGCAGGACGACGCGCGGCTCGTCGATGGCGTCATGCAGAACCTTTGCGGCGAAGGCTTCGATTTCGGCGACCGGGCCGTGCGCGGCGAGGGCGGGCAGGGCCTTGCCGACGATCGCGCGCAGCGCATCGATCGCGCGGCGTTGGGTTTCGGACGTGGTCACATCGTGCGTCGCGATGAGCCGTTCGACGCCGGCGGCGATCGCATCGAGGGCGGCGGCGGCGAGCGAGGCGGCGGTCGTCTCGGCCTCGGCAAGCCCGGCCTGGTGGCCTTCCGCCAGCGCGGCGGCGCGGGTCGCCTCGACTTCGGCGCGGGTGAAGCGCTTTTCGATGCCGCGGCGCGGCGTCTCGCCGTTGGCATGATCGAACGAGACGTCGAAGAGGAATTTTTGCGGGGCGGTCATGGTTGCGCTCAATAGACCAGCTCGTCTTCGGCGCTGCCGTCGGAGATGATGATCTCGCCGCGCGCGGCCAGGTCTTTCGCCACCGACACGAGATAGCTCTGCGCTTCCTCGACGTCCTTGAGCCGGACCGGACCCATGCCGGCGATTTCCTCTTTGAGCAGCTTGCCGGCGCGCTCGGACATATTGCCGAAGAACAGGTCCTTGAGCGCATCGGAGGCGCCCTTGAGGGCGACCGGAATCTTTTCCTTCTCGGCATTGCGCAGCAGGGTCTGGATCGCGCCGCTGTCGAGGGAAGTGAGATCTTCGAAGGTGAACATCAGGCCCTTGATGCGTTCGGCGCTGTCGCGGTTGCGCTCTTCGAGGGCAGTGAGGAAGCGCGTCTCGGTGTTGCGGTCGAGGCTGTTGAAGATTTCGGCGATCAATTCATGCGCATCGCGGCGGCTGGTGCGGGCGAGGCTGGTGAAGAACTCGTTGCGCAGGGTGCGTTCGACGTCGTCGAGCACTTCCTTCTGCACCGATTCCATGCGCAGCATGCGCATCACGACTTCCATCGCGAAGCTTTCCGGCAACTGAGTCAGCACCCGGCCGGCGTGGTCGGATTTGATCTTCGAGAGCACGACCGCGACGGTCTGCGGATATTCGTTCTTCAGGTAGTTGGCGAGGACCGATTCGTTGACGTTGCCGAGCTTGTCCCACATCGTGCGGCCGGCGGGGCCGCGAATTTCTTCCATGATCGAGCCGACACGCTCGGCGCCCAAAACCTTGGCGAGCAGGCGCTCGGTGCTCTCATGCGTGCCGACCAGCGAGCCGGTAGCCGAGATCTGGTCGGCGAAATCGACGAACAGGCGCTCGACGATGTTCGACGAAACCGTGCCGAGATTGGCCATGGTCTGCGAGATTTCCTTGATCTCTTCATCGTCCATCAGGGCGAAGAGGCGCGAAGAGTGTTCCTCGCCCAGCGAGAGCATGAGGATCGCGGCCCGTTCGGCACCCGTCAGGGCGCGATAATCTTCTTTGACGCGCATGATTCTGCGTCTTTCCCTTAATTGTCCTGATACATCCAGCTACGGACGATCGAAACCGCCTCGTCTGGATGTTTCTCGACGATCTCACCGACTTTTTTCATGCTCGAGGCGGCGACGCGCCCGTCGACCTGGCCGATATCGATCATCTCGCCGGCGCCGGCCTGAATGTTGCGGGGGAGGGCGAGTGCGCCGGCGGGGCCGGTCACTGCCGGATTGCCATTGCCGCCGACGGCGCCGCCGGGACCCGCGAGTTGCGCCATCATGCCGCCTTGTCCGGCCGTCGCGGCGCCATCGACGAAGCGGCCGATCATCGGTTTCACGACGAGGAGGAGGATGATGAGGCCGATGAACGCGACACCGACGGTACCGCCGAGATGGACGAGATCGCCCTTCTCGAGACCCATGAGATTCCACGGGCCAGGGATCGCGGCCGGTTCGTCGACGCCGGCGAAGGGAAGGTTCTGGACCTCGACCGTGTCGCCGCGTTTCTCGTCATAGCCGACCGCCGAACGCACCAAAGCGGTCAATTGCTTCATCTCGTCGGGGTTACGCGGCGTGTAGGCCTTCTTGCCGTCCGCACCAGTGACGGATGTGCCGTCGATCAGCACGGCAACCGAAAGCTTCTGCACCGAGCCTTGATCGCGGACCTGGCTCTTCACCGTCTTGCTGATCTCGTAATTGACGGTCTCTTCGTTATGCGCGCTCTTGCTCTGCTTGCCGGCCGATGGTGCGGTCTGGCCGCCGGGCAGGTTGGTCGAAACCGAAACCGCGTCGCCGGCGCCGTTGCTGCCGCTATCGTCGGACGAAGTCGTGGTCTGGGTCGAACGGACCACCTGACCATCGGGGTCGTAGCTTTCCGAATTGGTGGTGACGCGGTCGAAATTCATGTCGGCATGGACATCGACGCGGGCTTTGCCCGGGCCAACCGAGCGCTCGAGCAGGCTTTCGACGTTGCGCGCGAGCCGGTTTTCGAAATTGACGCGCATCTCCTCGCTGTTGGACGAGGACATCGCGGCGCTGCCTTCGCCGTCGCCATCGCCGCGGGCGAGCAGGTTGCCGTCCGAATCGACGAGGGAGACGTGCGCGGCCGTCAGGCCCGGCACCGCCGCGGCAACGAGATGTTGAATGGCGGCGACCTGGGCTTTGCCGAGGCGCTCGGCGCTGCGCAGTTTGACCACGATCGAGGCGGTGGCCTCCTGGCGCTCGCGCGAGAACAGCTCGCGCTGGGGCAGGACGAGGTGCACACGCGCGGATTGCACGATCCCGATCGAGGAAATGGTGCGGGCAAGCTCGCCTTCGAGGGCGCGCACCTTGTTGATGTTCTCGACGAATTGCGAGGGACCGAAATTGTCGGCTTTGTCGAAGATTTCGTAGCCGACCGAGCCGCCCTGGGGCACGCCTTGCTCGGCGAATTGCATCCGAAGCTTGGTCACCTGGTCGTTCGGGACCATGATCTGGGCGCCTTGGGCGCGGACTTCGTAGGGAATGCTCAGGGAGTCGAGTTTTTGCGCGATCTGGCCGCTGTCCTTGAGGCTCAGATCGCTGAACAGCAGGCCCATGTCGGGCTGTGCGACGCGATTGCCGACATAGGCAAAAAGTCCCACCGTTCCCGCCAGGATCAAGGCCATGGCGGCCATGCGCACGACGCCGAAATTACGTATGAAAAGGAAAATTCCGTTCACGCCGCGAATCCTTGCGTCACGAGCCGGGCCAATTGCCCAGACCGACACTAGGGGCGGTTAGGTGAACAGAGAGTTAAAGAGGCGGCAGTTTTTGCCGATGGGGCGGCAATTCCTGCCGCATCTCCATTTTAGGGTGCTCAGCGCTCGCCGCGATCGAGAGCCCGGTAGTCCTGCAGGCGGGTAACCCGCAGGCCGGCGAGGCCGTGGCTATCCACCAACCGCTGCCAGGAGAGGAATTCCTCAATCGACAGGGTGTAGCGTTGGCAGGCTTCCTCAAGGCTGAGGACACCGGCACGAACCGCCGCGATCACTTCGGCCTTGCGGCGAATGACCCAGCGCTTGGTCTCGGGCGGCGGCAAGCTGTCGAGCGTGACGCCGGCGCCGATGTCCACGAGCCATTCGTTGGCGTCCTTGGGCTGCGGCGCGGGTTGAGCGTTTGTGGCGCTCAACGGGAATGTAGCTTTGGTCTGCATGACAGGGAATGTACCCGGCCCCCTTTTAAAAAAGCCCTAAAAGGTATGGTTAACGCTTTGATGCATTTAGCGAAAATCCCGGACATTGATCGCCTATGGCGACTCGTCCGGAACCCCCGTTTCATGCGCTATTGCTTCGCTTGGATCAGCGTCGAGAGCATCTGATCGGCGGTTGTGATGATCTTCGAATTCGCTTCATACGCGCGTTGCGTGATGATCAAATTCGAAAATTCCGTCGCGATGTCGACCGTCGAGTTCTCCAGCGAGGAGGGCGCGATCGTGCCGGCGGCCCCGGTGCCCGCCTGGCGGAGCAGGACATCGCCGGATGCCGAGGTCTGTATGTAGGAGTCGCCTGAAACGGCCTCGAGGCCATTGGCGTTCGCGAAGGTCGCGACCGGCAGCATGTAGATCGCGCGGTGCAGGCCGTTGTCGTAGTTGGCGGTGACAACGCCGTTGGTGTCGATCGTGACGCCGCTGAAATTGCCGAACTGAACGCCGTCCTGGGTGATCTTGCCGACCGAGAAGGAGTTACCGATCTGGCTGAGGCCGCTGGTGGTTCCGTCGTTGCCGAGATTGAAGTTCAGGCTTTGCGGCGACGAGCCGGCCGAAACCGTGGTATCCCACGCGATCGTCATGGCGCCGGCCGTGTCGAACGTCGTACCGGCGGCATTGAGCGTGCCGTCGGTATTGAACTGAACGATGTTGTCGCCGGGCGCGATCGTCGCGGTGGTGGTGCCCGCATTGGCGAAGGTCGCGGCCACCGACCAGCGATTGGCCGGCGTACCGTTGGCGACGGCGCCGCCGGTGAAGGTTTCGGCGCCGGTCGTTGCCGTGATCGTGCTGCCGGTGATCGGTTGACCCGAGGCATCGGAAATCTGGACTTTGCCGGCGACGACGCTCGCGGAGAAGCTGCTCGACGAGGCCGTGAAGGCGCTGTTGATGGCGGCCGCGACGTCGGTCAAGGTCGGCGCCGCCGGCGCCAGCGCCGTGGTGTTATAGGTGTTGCCGTCGACCACAACCTGGAAGACGTCGTTCTGGGCGATCGCGCCGGCCTCGGTGAAGGACTGCGTCGATGGCGAGACGGCGACGGGGTTAAAGGTCAGCGTCATGTCGTGCGAACCGCCCAGCGAGTCATAGACCGGAACGGTCATGGCCTCGGGGGTCGACACGTCGTTGGCGGGAAGATTGGCCACCAGGCTGACATTCGCCGTCGGACTCGCGGTTCCCGCATTGGCGGCGACGTTGATCGTCGTCAGCGAGCTCAGCGATGTCGCCGTGAGCTGATTGTAATTGCCCGCCGCGATGGCCTGCGACTGAGCGGTATTGAGCGCCTGGCCCTGGAGGAAAAAGCCCGCCGAGTTGACGAGGTTTCCGTTGGCGTCGACCGAGAAGTCGCCGGCGCGGGTAAAAGCGGCGTTGCCGGTCGAACTCGCGTTGGAATTGACCGCGAAGAAGCCGCCGCCCGAAATCGCCAGATCGGTCGGCGAGGACTGCGATTGCAGCACGCCTTGCTGCGCGACGTTATAGACGGGCTGCGACCGCACGCCGCCGGGCGAATAAAGCGACGGCGCGCCGCTCTGGGTGACCAGAGTCTCGAAATTCGTGCCGGTCTCTTTATAACCGACCGTGTTCGAGTTCGAGATGTTGTCCGAGATGATGCCGAGCGCGTTGCTGTTGGCCGAGAGGCCTGACACGGCGGAATAAAGTGCGCCAAAAATACTCATGATGATGTCTCCTGCGATCGCTGCGGATCAGTTGGACTGAGTTGTGTTGGGATTGATGGTGACGAGTGAACTCATCGGCACGCTCATGCCGTTGATGGTGAACGTTGCCTGTCCATTCTGGACGCTGACACCCGAGACGGTGCCGATCGAAGCGATACTCGGCGATATTTTCGTGTTGTTCGCGCCGGTGGCCTGGATGTTGAGGGTGTAATTGCCGTCCGGCAGTTGCAGGCCGGCATTGGTCTTGCCGTTCCAGTTGAAGGTGTAGGTGCCGGCCGCGGTGGCGCCGGGCTGGGTGTAGACCACGTTGTTGTTCGCGTCGTTGACGACGAGGCTGGCCGACGACGCCGTGCTGGGCAGCGTGTAGACGAAGCTTGCCTGACTGTTCTGCAGCGGCGCGGTCGAGCCGTTGTACTCGATCTTGTCGCCCACCAGCGGCAGGGCCGAGATCGTCTGGCCGGCGCCCTGGAGGGTGATCAGCGATTGCAGATTGGTGTTGGTGTTGATCGCCTGTTCGACTTGGCTGAACGAGACCAATTGCTGCGTGAACTGGTTCGTGTCGAGCGGCGAGAGCGGGTCCTGGTTCTTCAACTGCGTCGTCAGCAGGGTGAGGAAGGTGTTGAAGTTCTGGGTCAGGCCGCTTGCCGTGTTGGTGCCGGTCGAGGACGAGCCGCTTGCGCTCGCGGCCGGGTTCGAGGTCGAACCCGTCGATCCGATGATCGAGGCTGCCGTGTTGGCGGCGTTGGCGGCTTGGCTGGCGACGGATGTCATGGCGATTCCTTCGATCGATCTCAGACTTCGATATTGATGCTGCCGGCGTGCGCCCGCGTGGCGGGAGCGGCGGCGGCGATGGCCGCGTTGTCGGCGGCGGAATTGGCGAACCGGTTGCCGGCGGAATTGCCGCTGCTGCCTTGCTGTGAGTTCTGTGCGAAGGACTGGTTGTCGCCGCGCATGTTGAAGCTCAGGCTGTTGGCATCGGCGTTGAGGCCCGCGTCGCGAAGCGCCTGCTGAAGATTGCCGGAATCCTGCTTCAGCATGTTGAGCGTGTCGGAGCGATCGGCCGTGATGACCGCGCTGATGCGACCGTCATGGCCGACATTCAGTTTGACGTCGATCGTGCCGAGGCTCGCCGGCTTCAACTGGATCGTGATTTCGTTGTTGTTGGCGGCGACCGCCTGCTTGAGGTTGAGCGCGACCTGCTCGCCCACCGGTATATAAGGGGCGGGTGTGTGGGTCGCGGCGTCGGCTTGCACCGGCGCGGTGAGGGTGTTCTGCGGCGGCGCGAGACTGGATGCGGCATTGGCGGTCTGATTGGCGGTTGCCGTATCGATGTCGGTGTCCGTCTCCGCCGCGTGATCGGCTGATGCTCCGGGAACATTGAAGCTGCCGCCGGATTTCTCGGGCTGCGGCGCCTGGGTCAAGGTCGGCTTTGGCGTCGCGGCGGCAATTTGCGATGCGTCGGGCATAACCGGCGCCGGCGCCGGCGCTGCCGCGGCCGGTTTCGGCGTATCGCCCGCGGCACCCGGCGTCGTCGGCGTCGACGGGTCGAGATTCGCGTTCGGGGCCTGAAGCATATGGGAGGGAACCGTCGACATCGCTGCGGTCGGCTGCGACGCGAAGGTCGGTGCCGCGGCGGCGATCCGCGCATTGAGCTCGTCGGCGCCGAAAGGCGAGGGCGTGGCGCTGCCGTTCGCGTTGGCGGCGGCGTTCGGATCGGTATTGGCGCCCGGAACCGCATTCGTGTTGCCGGCCGATTTACCTGCCGCGTTCGGATCCGTTGCGTTGGCTTGTGCGCCGGCCGCCGCCGCCGCGCCATCGGGTTGACCGTTGGTCAAGGGAGCCGTGGTGGGTGCCGGTGTCGGAGACGTCGGTGTGAGCGTGGGATTCTGGACCGGCGTGATGTTCTGCTGCGCCGCTATATAAGGCGTCGCATTCGAATCGTTCGGGTCCGTCTTCTTGGCGGCTTGCTGCACGTTCGCGGCAATCGATCCGCTACCCGTTCCCTTCAAGAGATCGGTGACGCTTGATTGCGTCGCGGACAATAAATCGAGAAAGCCATTGCCGGCGGTCTGAATCTGCTGAGCAGCCGCGGTCGCATTGGCGGATGCGTTGGCGGCGGCATGCGGTGCGGAGAGTACTTGTTGAGCGATCATTCGAGTTCCTTGCGATGACGTGACGGTAGGGAGCAATCCCCGTGCCATCGCCGCGCAAATCGCCAAGCGTTTGATACGACATAGATTTCTCGATGAGGCGATTTTTCTACGCGGACCCGAACGGCAAAGCGTGCCGGGCAGGGCGGGGCAATCTTTGCCGCCGGTCGATTGTCGTCGGCACGATTTTACTCGGCAAGATTTGCCTGAACGGCAATTTCGTCTCGGCAAAACTTGCCGCGCTCTTGCGCAGCCTACGTTTTTGGTCTCGCGGATTTATCCGGCATTTTAACAAAATATCAGTGGGTTTGTCCGATAACCAATACATCCAAGCACTCGGGGCACGGATCGTTCCGGGCGCTACGGGTCGCGAAGCGACTTGTTCAACTTCTAGAAGGAACCGACTATGTCCAGTAACATCGTGCTCGGCGGCGCCACGACCCAGAACCTCCTGGCCCTCCAAAACATCAATACCCAGCTCGATACGACGCAGGGTCACCTCTCCACCGGTCTTGCCGTTGCCAGCGCGACGGATGACGCGGTGAAGTACTTCCAGGCTCAATCGCTGAGCAGCCGCGCGTCCGATCTGTCGACGCGCAAAGATGCGATTTCGCAGGGTATTTCCGCGCTTACCGCGGCTACCAACGGTATCACCAGCGTGATCTCGGTCCTCCAGCAGATGGAAGGCATCGTGAACGGCGCCTCGACCCAGACCGCATCTCAGCGCGCGTCGGCGGCTACCCAGTTCAACACCTTGGGCCAACAGCTCAGCACGCTGTTGAATGACTCGAGCTATCAGGGCCTCAACCTGGTCAATTCGACTACGTCGAACCTGACCCTCCAGTTCAGCATCACCTCGACCTCGACCTTGAAGATCAACGGCCAGAACCTACTGTTCTCGAAGCTGGTCACCGGCGGCAAAGCCCTGGCGAAAGGCTCGGTCGCGGCGACCAAGCTGATCACCTACAAGTTCTCGGTCGTCAGCAACAAGATCTCGCAGTTCACCAACCTCTACAACACCTTGCAGACCGCGGTGTTCAAGGCCCAGGCTTCGGCCGCGACCCTCGGCACGAACGTCAACTTCCTGCAGACGCGTCTTTCGTTCACGCAGCAGTACATCTCGACCCTGCAGGGCGGCGCTTCTCAGTTGACCGTCGCAGACGTCAACCAGGAATCGACGAACCTGGTCACCTTGCAGACCCGCCAACAGCTCGCCATTCAGTCGCTGTCGATCGCGACGTCGTCCGAGCAGGCCGTTCTGCGTCTCTTCCACTAAGCCAGTCCGACCAACTGGTGACGCGGCGGGCGGCCTTCGGGCCGCCCGTTTGCGTTTCGGGGGTAAGCTTCGCTTAAAGTTTTGACGAACCCCAAAAACCGCAGCTTGGTAAATTCGAGTTAAGCCTACAGAACGGCACGATCCTTGCCATTAGGGCGTCAGGACCGCGAAGCGGATCCGATAACTCTAGAAGGATCGTTACCACATGAGCATCACCCTCGGCTCGGCCACTTCCCAGAACCTGTTGGCCCTGCAAAACATCAATTCCTCCCTGAGCACGACCCAGAGCCATCTCGCCACCGGTCTCGCTGTTGCCAGCGCGACGGACGACGCGGTGAAATACTTCCAGTCGCAATCGCTCAACGCCCGCGCGGCCGATCTGTCCACGCGTAAGGACTCGATCTCCCAGGGCATCTCCTCGCTCACCGCCGCGACGAACGGCATCACGGGCATCATTTCAATTCTGCAGCAGATGGAAGGTGTCGTGAACGGCGCTTCGACCCAGACGGCATCCCAGCGCGCTTCGGCGGCGACCCAGTTCAATACCCTGGGCCAGCAGCTCACGACGTTGCTCGGTGACTCCAGCTACCAGGGCCTCAACCTGGTCAACGCGACCACGTCGAACCTGACGCTGCAGTTCAGCCAGACCTCGACCTCGACCTTGAAAATCAACGGCCAGAACTTGGTCTTCTCCAAGCTCGTCACCGGCGGCAAGGCCTTGGCGAAAGGCTCGAAGGCAGCGACCTTGTTGATCTCGCTGAAATTCTCGGCGGTCTCCAACAAGATCTCGGTGTTCTCCAACGCCTACAACGCGCTCCAGACCGCGGTGTTCAAGGCCCAGGCGGCCGCCCAGACCTTGGGTACGAACGTCAACTTCCTGCAGACCCGCCTGTCGTTCACCCAGAACTACATCTCGACCCTGCAGGGCGGCGCTTCCAACCTCACGGTCGCCGACCTCAACCAGGAATCGACGAACCTGGTCACCTTGCAGACCCGCCAACAGCTCGCCATTCAGTCGCTGTCGATCGCGACCTCGTCCGAGCAGGCCGTTCTGCGTCTCTTCCACTAAGCCTTGATCGGTTAGTACCGGTTGCGTGGCGTGCGGTTCCCCAAAGGGCCGCACGCCCGTTTCCGTTAATCCTTTCGTAAGCCTGCGGGGCGTAGAAAGGTTGATCGAGCCAATCAACGGAGATCGGTAGAATGCCGCTCACCATCAATCTCAAGCCGCGCGAGCGGCTCATTGTCAACGGCGTCGTGATCGAGAATTCAGGCCAGGTGGCCAAAATTCTGATCCACAACAACGCCGCGCTCCTCCGGGAAAAAGACATCATCACCGAAGACGCCGCGACGACGCCGGCGCGCCGGATTTATTTCGCCATTCAGTGCGAATATCTCTTTCCCGGCAAAGATGATCTATTTTTACCCATAATTTACAAGTTTCTTACAGAGTTCGAGGCAGCAGCGCCGAGCACGGTTAATTTCGTCCAGGAAATCCGTCAGCTCGTTGATGCCGGCCACTATTACCGGGCCTTGAAGTCGGCAAAACAATTGATTGCGAGAGAGTTAGAGATCCTGAATGACGACGCAGACGAAGGCATATCAAAGGACTCCTGAGCTGGGTAATCCGGCTCGCACGGAAGCATGGGCGCTGCTTGAATCGGCACGCCTGCTCCATCAGGCGAAAGACGCCCCGATCGAAGATTTCCGCGCCGCGCTTCGCAAGAACTGGCGGTTGTGGACGATCTTCCAGGCAAGCCTGCTCGAACCCGATTGCACCTTGCCGGCGCCGGTGCGCGGCAATCTGTTGGGCCTTTCGAATTTCGTCGACCGCCAGACCGCCGAGCTTCTTGCCGTGCGCGATGCGAAGAAGGTCGATGTGCTCGTGAATATCAACCGTCAGATCAGCGAGGGCCTTCTCGAAGGCCAGCGCACCGGTGCCCGCGGGGCACAAAACGCTGCGGTGACGGCGCAGCTCCAAGAATCGGCCTAGTCGAGACAGCGCATGTTGCCGGTGTTGAGCCTGGGCGGTTCGCCGTCGCCGGCCGAGCGCGTACGTCAGGCCGCACTCTCGCTCGATGACGGCGATACCGAAGCCACGCTGAAGGCGTTGACGCCGCTCGTCGCCGATCCGGACGCCGGATTGGCGGCGCGTTTCGTTCTCGCGATGGCGGCGTGGCGCCTCGAGAAATTCGATTGGGCGCTGTCCCTGCTCAAGGGCTGTCACGAGGACGCGCCCGAGAACGGCACGATCGCCGAAATTCTTGCCTCGCTTCACGCGCAGCTCGGCTTTCTCGGCGAAAGCCTCTTTATCGGCAAACTGTCGATCGCTCTCGAGAGCGACGCCGATCTCGCCGAACTCGTTCCGGACGATTATCCGCCGTTCGATCGCGCCTTTTTGTCGATCAAGGAAAATCCGCTCTTTGGTCGCGCCAAAGACGCATTGGCGGCCGGCAAGCTGGTCGACGCGATCGACAAGGCGCGTCAGCACCTCGCGCTGGTTCCCGATGACGTTGTGGGCCGTGTGTTTTATGCGAGCTGCCTGATGCGTTCCGGGGCGGCTTCGCTTGCGGTCGATGCGCTGGAGCCGATCGCCGAACAGGAGCCGAGCCTCTTTGCCCGCGCGCTGGCCGCGTGCGGCGAACAGGCGGGCGCGACGCGATGGCACGACCGCGCGGTCGCAGCCGCGCCGAAAGATTCAGGCATTGCCGCCGTTCATGTTCTCGACGCGCCTTTTATTGGCGCTGATGCCGCCGCCTTGGCGCGCGACTGGATCCAACGTTTCTGTCCGCCGCCCAAACCCGCGCAACGCCGCGCGGTACAGGGAAAGCTGGTGATCGGTTATCTCGTTTCTTCCTTCGCCGATCCGCGCGATGGCGCGGCAGTCGCGGCGGTGGCTCACGCTCATGATCGCGAACGCGTCACGGTGCTGGGTTTCGGCCTCGGTGCCCAGACCGACGAAGGCAATACCTCGCTGGCCGGCGCGTTTTCGAAATGGCGCGACATCGGCGCGCTCGATCCGGCGACTCTCGCGCGCACCTTGGCGGGCGACGGCGTCCACGTTCTTGTCGATGCCGGCGGATTTGCCGCGCCCAGGCAGCTTCAAGCGGTTGCCCGCTGCACTTCGGCGGTTCGCGTGTCATGGCTCGGCAATCCCGGTGCGATCACGACTCCGCTCTACGATGTCGCGTTGGGAGCAGGGGTCTTTCCGGTGTTCCCGCGCGCGCGCCGTTCGGCGACGCCAAATTCGGATGTGATCCGCTTCGGGACCGATGCGTCGATGGGGCAAATCGATGGCGCGACGGTCGCGGCGTGGTCCTCGGTGCTCGCCGCCGTGCCCAATTCGGTTCTGGTTTTACGGAATAACGACATGGATCCGGGCGCGAATATCGCCCGGTTGGTTCATCGCTTCGGTAACGAACTCGCCGCGCGTATCGATATTCGCGCGGCCGTCTTATCGGAAGAATTTTACGAAGGCATCGATATCGCCCTCTTGGCCTGCCGCGCGAACAGTCCGCGCGCCGCGTCCGATGCGATCGCGCATGGCGTGCCGGCGATCGCGCCGCAGGGTTCCGATTACGCCGAATTCTTGCGCGAAATCGGCCTCGGCGCCGCCGTCGCCACCAATACCAATTCCTGCGGTTCAATCGCCGTGTCGCTTGCGCAATCGGAGGCGGCTCGTACCGTCGCGCCGTTCGGCGACAACGCCGCCGCCATCGCGCTGCGGATCGAAAGTTTTGTGGCGCTGTAAGCGCCTCGAGGGGATAATTTCATGATCGATGCCTCGCGCTCGCGCGCCGCTTTTCTCGCTCGGTTCCCCGAGATCATGGAAGAGGTCGAGCGTCCCGACGCGGTGACGTCGTCTCTCGTCGTCGAAAACGGCGCCGTCATCGATGCCATCGTCAACGGCCAGCGCCTTTACGGCGGCGACGTCCGCGATTTCACGGCCGCGCAGGTCGCATCCTTCATGGCAAAGCCGTTGCGTCTGTTCATGGAACGGCCGAGCACGGCCGGTCTGATCAGCCCGATCTGCGTCAAGCTGCACGACGCATTGGGCAATCAGCTGCTGGATGACGGCATGGAGGAGATCAGCCGCCAGGTCGTCGACAGCCCGAGTTTTCTCGTGGTGTTCGGCCTGGGTCTCGGCCATCACCTCGACGAGTTGGTTTGCCGGACCAAGGCGAAATGGCTCATCCTGGTCGAACCGATGGTCGATTTCATCGCCCATTCGTTTCAAACCGTGGATTGGGCCGATCTTCTCGGTCGTGTCGAAAAGGACGGCGGGTCGGTTCATGTCATCACCGAAACCGATCCGGCCAAGATGGTGTCGGCGATCGTCCGCTTCATGTCGGCCAAGGGTATTCCCTACGTCGATGGCAGCCACGTCTTCACCCATTACCCGTTCTGGGCATTCGCCGAGGGTCGCGCCCGGCTTTACGAGGCGGTCGAGTTCGCCTTCATCAACCGGGGCTTCTTCGAAGACGAAATCATCATGATGTCGAACGCGGTGGCGAATTTCGCCGCCGGTCCGTTCTGGCTGATCGAAGGCCGCCCGCGACTCCATCGCAAGGAGCTGGCGGTCGTGGTCGGGGCAGGGCCCTCGCTCGACGAAGGCTTGCCGTATTTGAAGGAAATTCGCGACCAGGTCGTGATCTTTTCCGGCGGCACGGCGCTGCGCGCCTTGCTGCGCGCGGGCATCGTGCCCGACTTTCAGTGCGAACTCGAGAACGTGCCGGCAGCTTTCGACGCGGTCAGCGAGGCCGGCAAGTCCGGCGATCTCAAGGCGATCACGCTGCTGGCGTCGGCCACCGTCGATCCGCGCATGCCGCCGCTCTTCGGCGAGACGGTCTATTTCTTCCGCGATTCCGTCAGCTCGACGCAGATTCTCGGCGAGAAGCATCTGCCGATCGCCGGCGCCACGCCGACATGCGTCAACATGGCATTGTCGATGGCGGCGTTTCTCGGCTTCACCGATATCGCGCTGTTCGGCGCGGATTGCGGCATGCGGCCGGGTGGCCTCGATCATGCCGCCGACACGGTTTACAACGACATCGGCCTCTTCAAGCGCAACGACGACATCGCGCAGCGCTTTCCGCTCGAGGTCGAAGGCAATTTCGGTGGCATCGCCCGGACCAACTGGATCTATGATTCATGCCGCCTGATGTTGATCGAGGTGATCAACCGGCGCTGCCTCAACGCAGTCAATTGCAGCGACGGCGCTTTTATCCCCGGCGCCGTGCCGCGGGTTCCCGAAGCGCTCGAGGTGACGTATCCGGTCGTCGACCGCGCCGCGCTTTTCGACGACCTGAAGCGCTCGCTCAACCGGATCGAGCCGGCGGATTTGTTTGCCGAGAGCGATCTCGCGGATGTCGCCGAGCAGGCCGACCGCTTGCTGTCCGACCTCGACGAGAAATTGGATCGGCTGGCGCATGAAGGGACCGATTTCGCCCGTGTCTATGGCGAGGTCGTGGATTTTCTCGAGACTGCCGGCGAGCACTATCGCCACACGGATTCGATCGTCACCGGCACGCTCCACGCCTTGCCGCGGATCGCCATGTTCTTCGGCTTCCGGGTCGGGGACAAAGCGATTAAAAACAAGCTGTTCTCTCTGTTCATCAAAGAGTTCAAGCTGATCATCAAAGAGATGAGAGAAGAGACGGCGGCGCTGTTCGCGACGCTCGCGCCGTTGACCGCGAAAGCCGGATCAGGCGAAAAAGGACAAGACCGCCGGCGCCTGCTTGGCCGTGGCCGCGGCGCGTGACGAGGCTGGCGTCGCCGACGTCGCCGCCGATTGCTGAAGCGCTCCCATCACCGAATTGACCGGCGCCGCCGGGTGCATCGCCGTATAGAGCATGTCGGCGGTGTTGCCCGATTTGCCGATATTGAGTTCGATCAGATGCAGGGCGTTTTGCATGTTTTGCTGAAGCGTCGCGGTCTTCTTGGCAATGTCGATAGCTTGGCTGGTCTGGGCTGACGACTGGGCCATCTGCAAGGCGCCGATCTTGCCGGTCAGGGCGGTGGATTGACTGCCCGCGATGGTCTGGTTGGAACTCGTGATCGCGAACATGCGGTTGACCAGGCTCTGCGCGGTCGTGAGATCGGCAATCGCGGCGCTTTTTCCCGCGGGCAATGACAGGTTGTAGGTCGCGGCCGAATTGATCGCGAGACCATTGGCCTTGAGCGCGGCGATACCATCGGCGCTGAACAATCCGTTATAGGCTGCCGGCGAGAGATTGCTGAGATCGGTGTTCGCGGCGCTGATGGCGTTGTCAAAAGCGGTGGAATCGCCGTTGTTCGCGGCCGTGGTCATCAACGTGATCTGGCTCAGCATGTCGCCCAGGGTATTCGCGTTCTTGCCGAACACGGTCCCCAAGGCGGTGATCGTCTTCTGTTGCGCCATCAGATTGGCGATCTTGCTTTGGGAATAATTGATCGATACCGGATCGGTCGTGACCTGAAGGGCGGCGATCTTACGATTGAGGTCCCGCTGCATACTTTGCGTGATATAGCCGATCTGGATCGCCTGCGTTTCCGACGCCGTCGCCTTCGCCGTCGTATACAAAACGGCGAGCGGGGAGATGCCAGTGGAGGTATAGGCGGTCATACCGGTATCTTGAACCGGTGTGCTTAACGACTGCTTAAGTCGTTGGTATTAGCTAAAGAATCAGGCGAAAAGCGACATGATCGCGGGCGCCTGCTGGGCGGTCGCCGCGGCGCGGGAGGCGACCGGCGTCGCCGCCGTGGCGGCCGATTGCTGAAGCGCGCCAAACACGGAATTGACCGCGGTCGGCGGGTTCATCGCGGCACTCAGCATGTTCGCGGTCTGGTTCGCGCTGCCGAGATTGAGCTCGATCAGGTGCAAGGCGTTTTGCATGTTCGTCTGCAGCGTCTGGGTCTGCTGCGCGATCGATGCGGCGTTGGCGGTTTGGGCCTGGGTCTGAAGTGACTGCAAGGCGCCGATCTGGCCGGTGAGCGCGGCGGATTGGCTGCCCGCAACGGTCTGATTGGAACTGGTGACTCCGAAGATGCGGTTGACCAGATTTTGCGCGGTCGTCAGATCGGCAAGCGCGGCGGTCTGCCCGGCGCCCGTCGACAGATCGTAGGTCGCGCTCGAATTGATGGCGAGGCCGTTGGTCTTGAGCGCGGTGATGCCGTCGGGGCGGAACAATCCGTTATAGGCCGCCGGCGTGAGATTGGTGAGATCGGTGTTCGCGGCGCTCAGCGCGTTGTCGAAACCCGTCGAATCGCCATTGTTCGCGGCCGACGTCATCAACGTGATTTGGCTCAGCATGTCGCCCAGGGTATTCGCGTTCTGGCCGAACACGGTTCCAAGGGCCATGACGGTCTTTTGCTGCGTCATCAGATTGGCGATCTGATTCTGCGAATAATTGATCGAAACCTGATCCGTCGGCGCCTGCAGGGCAGCGATCTGCTTGGTGAGCTGATTCTGCATGTCCTTGGTGATGTAGCCGATCTGGATCGCCTGCGTTTCGGACGCAGTCGCCTTGGCCGTATCGAACAATACGGTGAGGGGAGAGGTTCCAGAGCCTACGGTCGTCATAAGGGTATTATCCTCCGTCGCGCTTAACGAGCGCTTAACCTCTCAACGCTGGCGGCGGGCTTCGTTGATCAGCGCGAGCGCCGGCTCGCGCGTCACCACATCCGCCACGGAACGCCACGAGGGATGCAATTCGTCGGTCGGCAGCCGGTCGTAAACCGCCCGCAAAAAGGTCAGATCTTCAGGATAGTCGAGGGTCCAGCGCTGTCCGGTCAGATCGCCGCCGGGGCCGGCAAGGTTAACCCGCTGATAAGCACGGTTGCGCCGAATCCAGGGGGTGACGTGCTCGTGATCCTCGGGCAGGATCGCGGTCTCGACGGCTTCGTCGAGCGCCGCGATGGTGAAGGCCTCGCAATCGAGTCCGTGCGGCCAGGTCGGCGGCATGTTGTTGGCGGCGTAGTCGGCGTTGGTTTCGGCGCGCAGTTTCAGCACCGCGGCGCAAATTTCGGGATCGATCAGCGGGCAATCGCTGGTGACGCGCAGGACGACATCGGCACCGGCTTCGTGCGCCGCGCCGTGATAGCGCGCGAGCACGTCGCGTTCGGAGCCGCGATAGACGGTCACGCCGATCTTTTCCGCGAGGTCGGCGACCGCATCGCCGTCCGGCCCATCGACCGTGGCGCAGACGACCTCATCCACGCCGTCGATCGCGCGGCACCGGCGCAGGACGTGTTCGAGCACGGTCATGGCGCCGAGTTGTTCGAGAACCTTGGCGGGAAGCCGGGTCGACCCGACCCGCGCCTGCACGATGCAGACGGTACGCGGATGCCGGGATGACGCGGCGGCACTCACGTCGCCAGTCCCCGCTTGAGGGATTGGATGCCGAGAAGGTCGGTCAACGCCGCGACCACGCGTTCGACGTCGCTATCGGTCATGCCGACGTAAAGCGGCAATGACAGGGTCTGGCGGTAATAGGCTTCGGCGCCGGGCAGGGAGGTCTCGCCGTAACGCTCGCGATAATAGGGATGGCGGTGGACCGGGATGTAGTGAACCTGGGTGCGGATGCCGCGCGCTTCGAGCGCATGCATGAGCTGCCCGCGCGTATGCGGCGTCGCGTCGAAGTCGATCAACACGCTGTAGAGATGCCAGGCGGGCCGGCAATGCACGCTCCGTTTGATCGGACGCAAAACCGGGGCAAGCGCGGTGAGCTGGATATCGTAGAGCGCGGCAAGCCGGCGGCGTTCGGCGACGAAACGATCGAGCTTGCCGAGCTGGCTGCGGGCCAGCGCGCAATTGATGTCGCTGAGCCGGTAATTGAGGCCCAGCTCGACCATCTCGTAATACCAGGGATTGGCTTGCGTCTGCGCGGTCTCGCGGTTGACGCCGTGATTGCGAAAGCGCGCCAGCTTGCGCGCAAGCTCGGCATCGCGCGTGACGGCGGCACCGCCTTCGCCCGCGGCGATGGTCTTGACCGGATGGAACGAAAAGACCGTGATGTCGCTGTCGGCACAGGAGCCGATGGCGGCCCAGGTACCGTCGCGGCGCAGATACTCGGCGCCGATGGCATGGCAGGAATCCTCGACGACGGCGATGTTTTCGCGCCGTGCGATATCGGCGATGGTCTCGATATCGCCGCATTGTCCGGCGAGATCAACGGGGAAGACCGCAGCCGGGTTGCGGCCGTTATGCCGGACTCGGGCGATCGCTTCCTCGAATTGTTCCGGCCGCATCAGTCCGTTTTCGGGATCGCAATCGGCAAAGCAGACTTCCGCGCCGGTGAGGCGCGGGGCGTTGGCGGTCGCGGCAAAGGTGATGGCGGGGACGATGACGGTGTGATCGGGGCCGAGGCCCAGGGCAAGGCTGGTGAGGTGGAGCGCCGCCGTGCCGTTGCTGCAGCTGACCGCGTGCGGCACCGCGCAGAGACGCTCCAGTGTTTCTTCGAACGCGCGAACCGCTGGACCGGTGGTCAACCAGTCGCCGCGCAGCACCGCCGTGACAGCGGCGATGTCGTCCTCGTCGATGGCGTGACGGCTATAGGGAAGGAGCGGGCCCGGTTGCATCAGTTCGCATCGGCAATCAGCGCTTTAAGTCCCTCCGCGTCGAGCCAATCTTCGTTGGTGTCGGAGGCAAAGCGGAATCCGTCGGCCACGGGCGTGGCGCCCGTTGCGGCGTAGGTCTCGCGGCGCCAGAAGGCGAAGGTCGGTTCGACGATGTAGCGGTCGTCGAGCGACAGGGTCTGGCGTGAATCGTCTTCGGTGATCATGACCTCGTGCAGCTTTTCGCCCGAACGGATGCCGACGATCTTGATCGGCAGGTTGGGCGCCATGGCCTTGGCGAGGTCGCTGATCTTCATGCTCGGAATCTTGGGCACGAAGATTTCGCCGCCCTGCATCAGCGCGAGGGAGGTGACCACGAAGTTCACGCCTTGCGACAGGGTGATCCAGAACCGGGTCATCCGCTTGTCGGTGACGGGCAGGAATTCGGCCTTTTCGTCGATGAGCTTGCGGAAGAACGGAATGACGCTGCCGCGCGAGCCGACTACGTTGCCGTAGCGCACGACCGCGAAGCGCGATCCGCTCTTGCCGGTCAGGTTGTTGGCGGCGATGAAGATCTTGTCCGAGGCAAGTTTGCTGGCGCCATAGAGATTGATCGGGTTGGCGGCCTTGTCGGTGGAAAGGGCGATGACCTTCGGCACGTTGTTGTGCAGCGCCGCGCGGACGACGTTTTCGGCGCCCGACACGTTGGTTTTGATGCACTCGAAGGGATTGTATTCGGCGGCCGGAACCTGTTTCAGCGCCGCGGCGTGAACGATGAAGTCGACCTCGCGGGTAGCCAGTTG
This sequence comes from uncultured Rhodospirillales bacterium, assembly GCA_903828515.1. GTDB lineage: Bacteria > Pseudomonadota > Alphaproteobacteria > ATCC43930 > CGMCC-115725 > CAIKMD01. Next base: position 1,617,031 of record CAIKMD010000007.1, read on the forward strand.
GAGCCGGTCGGCGTCGCGCACGTCGCCGATGAAGAAGCGCATGCGGTCGAGGCCAAGCGTCGCAAGCTGCTGCTGCATCTCGTATTGTTTGTATTCGTCGCGCGAGAACACGATCACGCGCCGCGCGGTCGAGAAGCGCAGCAGCGCATCGACCAGCTTGCGGCCGAACGAGCCGGTACCGCCGGTGATGAGAACGGATTTGTCGTCGAACTGGCGCATGGCGACGCGCATGTGCTCGCTCATCGATTGAACGCGGCCGCCTTTGCTGGCGCCGGGGGCCGGCGGGGTGGCGCGCGGCAGGAGCGCAACGGAAGGACGCGTGCGCGCGGTGGTTTTTGCTGTTTGTGCCATGGCGGTTCTGCTGATCTTTCGACGGTTCGGTTCGGCGATTGTGGTCAGGATATGGTTAAGGGAAGGTTGATCCCGCGAATTCGGGCGGCGAAACCCGGTTTCGGGCCCTATTTCAGGTAATTCACCAGGCTCAGCCCCTGCAGCAGGTTGATGGTCTGATAGGACGCCTGAAGCTGGGTCTGGAGCGTATTGAGCTGGGTGATCGCCGTCGCGCTGTCGACGCTCTGGATCCCGTTGATCGCGGTGCTGGCCAGGGTTTGCGCGCTCTGGTGGGCGGTCGAAAGCTGCGCCAAATTCGCTTGCTGCTCGCCGGTATTGGCGACCAGGGTTTGCACCTGCTGCGCGGCGGTGGCGAGCATCTGTTGCGCCGTCTGCACGTTGGCGACGTCGGTCGGGTTGGCCTGCGAGAGCGGGGTCGCGTTGTTGGCATAGTAGTTGAGAACGCGAACGATCTGCTCGAAAGCGGGATTGTTGGCGGTCACGCCGTATTTCACGGTGACGCTTTTATCGACCGAGGCCGATGCGACGCCGTTGTCGCCGCCGTAATAATCCGCGGCGACATTGGTTGTCAGATCGCCGGGGTTGGGCAGGCTCGCGGGGTTGTAGCTCGCCGTGCCGGTGACGTTGCCGGAGAAGACGTAACGCGATCCGTCCTGGGTATTGAGATAGCTGCCGAGCTCGGTGAGGAGCTGTTGCGCGGTCTGCTGGACGCTGGCCCCCGACGTATTGAACGCATTCGTCGAGATGGTCTTCTGGAAGGTGGTGGCGATCTGCGCCACGTTCGTCATCGCGAGACTCATGGTCTGGAGCCGCGTGTTCACGGTGGCGATGGTGTTGATATAGCCTTGCTGCTGCGACTGCGTCGCCGTCAGGTTGACGAGCTGCGCCGCCTGCGGGGCGAGGCCGGCAAAAGTCGTGCTCTGCTGGCCCGTCGAAATCTGGGTTTCGAGCTTCGAGGCCTTGCTCTGGAGCTGCTGCAGATATTGCAGCGTCTGGGTGCTCTGTTCGACCGTGCTGACGTTGGTCATCTATGTTCTCCGTCAGGAAGCGATGTTCATCAACGCGTCGTACATTGTCTGAATCGTCGAGATCACACGGGCAGACGCGCCGTAGGCATTTTGGTAGGTCGCGAGATTGCTCAATTCCTGGTCGAGGTTGACCCCCGTTTCGGAAGAAAGCTGGCTCTGGATCTGGTTCTGGAGCTGGGTCTGATAGGTGCTGTTCTGCGTCGCCTGCGCGGCATTGGTGGCGGTCTGGCCGATGATCAGCGCGGCATAGTTGTTCAGCGTCGTGGTCATCGACCCGGTGAAACCGCCGGCGGCGGCGAAGGTCGCGGTATTGGACAGATTCTGCGCGATGTTCGCCGAGATCGTCGGATCGGGACCGCCGCTCGCGGTATGCAAGAGGTCGGGCGTCTGAACCAGCGACGGATTGACCTCGATCGTCGCCGCGTTGTCGACACCGCCGGCGATATTAACGTTGCCGAAGAAATGATGCGCGTCGTTGGTCGCGTTGGTTCCGCTGTTGGTCGTGTTCAGATTGACGTCGCTGGTCTGTGCATAGAGGTTGTTGGTGAACTGGTTGAGCTGCGCGGTAAGCCCCGGCATGTCGGTGTTGCGCAATTGCAGCAGGGCGCCGAGCTTGCCGGTGGTGAGCGAACTGGTGACGTCGGTGCCGTTGAGGGTAACCGGCGAGAGCGTCGAGCCCGCGCTGACCGTGCCCGATTGGGTATAGCCGAATTGTGCGACGTTGCTGCCGTCGACCAACGACTGTCCGGCCTTCGAGATCACGACGACACTGCCGTCGGGCCTTGTATAGCTGCTCACCGCCAGCATCTGCGAGATCTGGGCGAGTGCCTGGTCGCGCTGATCCTGGAGCGAGGCGATCGGTTGGTTCTGCGCGGAAAGGTTCGAGATCGCGGAGTTGAGGCTGCCGATGGTCTGCAGCGCGTTGTTGAGCGTCGTTACCGAAGTGCCGATATCGCTGTCGACGGTCGAGCGCAGATTCTGGATGCCGGACGAAAGATTGTTGAGCTGTTCGGCGAGAAGCTGTCCGGCGTTGACCGCGGCGCTTTGCGCGACCGGGTCTTCCGGGGTCGCTGCGACCGCCTGCATCGCGTTGTTGAAGGTATTGAGCGAATCGGAAATCGAATTGTTGCTGCCGACCTGTCCGAGCAGGCTCTGCAATTGCTGCATGTAGGTGTCGCGGGTCGAGGCGGCGCTGGCCGACGTCGTCTGGGCGGTGAGATTGGCGCTGAGGAGCTGGTCGGCGACGCGCTGGATGACCGACGTCTGGACGCCGGCGCCGCCGGTCGGCAGCGCGACCGTCGTCTGGGAAATCGTCTGGCGCGAATAGCCGGGAGTCTGGGCGTTGGCGATATTGCCCGACAAGACTTGAATCTGCGTCTGCGTGGCGCGCAGGCCGCTGATGGCATCCTGTAATGCGACGTCGAGGCTCATGACACGAACTCCGCTTTAGAGCTGTCGGTCGACGGTGACGCCGGCGAGCACCGGGCGGCGCACGACGCCATGGCCGGCATAGGGGCCACGCGGCGCGGTCGGACGGGTGTATCCGGTGACGGTTTTCTGACTGCTCTCGATATGCGTGACGATCGCGCCGACGAGGCGATCGGTGGCGGCATGGCCGACGCGCAACGCGCGCTCGTTCTCGACGGCGGCGTCGCCCAGACGCTTGCTCACCGCGTGCCAATGGGCCTTGAGGGCGGGCACGATGGGTTGGGCCTGATCGATGGTCTTGAGCGTCGTGCCGCATAATTTGGTCAGGCGCGCCTTCTCGGCTTGGAGCGGCCCGATATCGGCGATCCGCATGGCGGTGACGAGACGGGTTTCCTGCTCGAGCAGGTCGGTCAACAGCGCGGCGGTCGCGCAGAGCGCGGCGAGGCCGTGTGGTTGCGAAGTGGCGAAAGCGTTTTGTCCGGCCATGATCAATTGCCCTTCGAGGCGATTTCCTGCATCTGCAGGATCTGACGCGTGACGGCCGCGCCGATGCCGGTCGAGCCGCTCTGAGCCGCGACCTTGCTGTATTCCTGGAGCATCAACGAGCGATAGACCTGTTCGCCGTTGCCGCCGCCGAACATCGGATCGGCGTCCATGCCCGAGTACATGTTCTCGAAGGCCTGGCTCATGAAGAAGGCCTCGAAATCCTGTCCCGCCTTCTTGGCGGCGGCGAGACCGGCATTGGCCGGGATCATCGGCGTCGCGGGCGCGGTCGAAACCGCCGACATGAAGCTGGTTGCGTCGCTCATTACATCAACTCGATATCGGCTTGGAGGGCGCCCGCGGCCTTGATCGCCTGGAGAATGCTGATCATGTCGCGCGGGCCGACGCCCAGGGAGTTCAGATTGTTGACGAGTTCCTGAAGGCTGACGCCCGAGCGGACGACCGCCATGCGGTGATCGCTCTGTTCGTCGACCTGGATGTTGGTGCGCGGGACGACCACGGTGCTGGCGCCGCCGCCGGGGTTGAACTGGACGTTGTTGGAACCGGGCGCGCCGGGCAGGGCGGGGGCATTCGATTCCGGACCGCTGTAGGGTTGCAGCGTCGTCGGGGGAGTCAGCGTCGAAGTGGTGCCCGGTATCGGGGGAAGCGCCGGGGTGAACGGCGACTGCGGGTTCTGCACCAAACCGGCGGCGGCCAAAGGCGCGAAGCTGGTCGGGCTGCCGGCGGGCGCGAAAGCATTGGGCTGCGAGACTTGCGGTGTTTCGGTGATTTTGACTGTGAGATTGCCTTGCGCCACCGCGACCGTGCTGATGCGCACGTTCTCGCCCATGACGATGATGCCGTTCTGCTCGTCGATCACGACGCGCGCGACCTGATCGGGCTCGATCATCAGCTGCTCGATATCGGTGAGCAGGTTGACGATGTCGCCTTTGTTGCTGGCGGGTACTTCAAGCACGACGGTCGAGGGATCGACCGCTTTGGCGACGTCCTGCTTCATCCGGCCGTTGACGACCTGGGCGATGCGGCGGGCGGTGGTGAAATCGGGATTGTGCAGCATCAGGCTGACGCTGCGCAGCTTGTTGAGGTCGAAGCCGACTTCGCGTTCGACGATCGCTCCGGTGGTGACGCGTCCCGAGGTCGGAACGCCCTTGGTGACGGATGCGCCCTGGCCTTTGACGGCAAAGCCGCCCGAAGCGACGGTGCCCTGGGCGACGGCATAGACCTCGCCATCGGCGCCGAGCAAGGGGGTCACCAGCAAGGTGCCGCCCTGCAGGCTTTTGGCGTTGCCGAGGGCCGAGACCTGAACGTCGATGCGCGCACCCTGGCGCGCGAAAGCGGTGAGCGTGCCGGTCACCATGACCGCCGCGACGTTGGCGGTCCGCAGCGAACTGTCGCGGGCGTTGACGCCGAGACGTTCGAGCATGCCGATGAGGCTTTCGCGGGTGAAGATCGCCTGGTTGAGTGTGTCGCCGCTGCCGTTGAGGCCGACGACGAGGCCATAGCCGACCAGCATGTTGTCGCGGACGCCTTCGAAATCCGCGATGTCCTTGATCCGCGATGCTGCCGTGGCGCCCTGCGCGAAGATGCAGGCGGCGAGGAGCGCGGCGACGAGGAAGCGGGGCAGGCTGAGTTGGCGGTTCATGGCACTGACTTCGCAGACATGGTTTATCCCGCCGGTACTGATGCCAAACCCGTGCCAGGGGGAAAAACGTGGAAATCCGCGGGTAATGCCCGGCCGGGACCTGCTCAAGGCGGCAAACGCTTCCGGCTTCCGGCAGGTTTTGCCGGGCAGAATTAAGTACGCCTTAACCTTAACGCCGCCATTCTACGATCCATGAAAGTCGCCTGGGCACCGCAACTCCAATCGACCCGCGCGCGTCGCGACGTCCGCGCCGGCGGCGATGGGCGCAATTTTGCCGACGAGATCCCGGGTGAAGTCGCGACCACGCAGACCAGTGCGCCGTCGACGCTCAGTTCCGTCGATGGATTGTTTCTTCTTCAGGAAGTGGGCGACGAGGCGACCGGTCGTCGTCGCCGCGCCGCCGCGCGCGGCACTGCCTTGCTCGATCGTCTCGACGATCTGCGCATCGCGTTGTTGTCCGGAAGCCTGCCGCGCAACCAGCTTGAACAGCTACGGCACCTGGCGCGCGAACAATCGGACGGCGGCGGGGATCCACAGCTCGCCGCGATCCTCAGTGAAATCGAACTTCGCGTCGCGGTCGAACTCGCGAAACTCGAAATGGCCGTCTAAGGCCACAGTTCCGCCATTTTTGATTCCCTTGAAGAGCCGGCGCGCGATTCATATACTCGCGCGCGTTTTCGTGTTTGGCCGGGGAGTACTGTGGTGACGACGCCGACGCTTCCGCCCGATTACCGCCCATCGGACGGCGAAGAATTTATGAATCCGATGCAACTCGAATATTTTCGGCAAAAGCTGATGCAGTGGCGGGCTGAATTATTGGCGGGATCGAACGAGACGCTTGCTCATCTCAAGGAAGAAAGCCTCTCCGAGCCCGATGTCGCCGATCGCGCGACGCTCGAAACCGACCGCTATACCGAGCTTCGCACCCGCGATCGCGAGCGTAAGGTGATCTCCAAGATCGACGAGGCATTGGGACGGATCGAGGATGGAAGCTACGGCTATTGCGAGGAAACCGGCGAACCGATCGGCGTTCGCCGGCTCGAGGCGCGGCCGACGGCGACCTTGTCGCTGGAAGCCCAGGAACGCCACGAGCGCATGGAACGTACTCACCGCGAGGACTGAACAGAACCGTCGTGGCTTTGCGCGCCGATAGCGGCGCGCTATTCTCCCGCCAGAAAAACAGATCCCGCGGGAGGGAAAAATCCATGAAGCTTCCATTGAGCCTCGCCGTCGCCCGAAATCCGCGCACGTGGCCGATTATCGATGGCCGCGTCGTTCCCGACGGTATCGACCTGGTCACGACCGTCCTCGATCCGTCCGAATTGTTCTGGCGTCAGCTCCATCACGCCGAATTCGACGTCTCGGAAATGTCGATGTCGTCGCTGATGATGATCACCGCCCAGGGCGATCAGCGTTTCGTCGGACTGCCGGTTTTCACCACGCGGCGTTTTTTTCACACCCTCATTCACGTCCGTAAGGATGCGAAGATCGAAACCCCCGCCGATCTCAAGGGCAAGCGGGTGGGCGTGCCGGAATATCAGCAGACGGCCGCGCTGTGGATTCGCGGCGCGCTGGAGAACGAATTCGGCGTCAGTCCGCGCGACATGGAGTTCTGGATGGAGCGGGTGCCCGAGCGCAGCCATGCCGGCGCCGTCGGCTTCAAGCCGCCGCCGGGCGTCACCATCAAGCAGATTCCGGCGGAAAAGAGCATCGGAAGCATGATGGTGTCCGGCGAACTCGATGCCTGCATCTTTTATATCCGCAATCAGAACCTCGTCGACCGCAGCACGGTCGATCTCGACAATCATCCGGCGATCACGTCGCTCTTTCCGGACCGCGCCGCCGAGGGCATCCGTTATTACAAGAAGACCGGCATCTATCCGATCAACCACGGCTCGATCGTGAAGCGCGAGATCGCCGAACGGAATCCATGGGTGATCGTCAATCTGTTGAAGGCCTTCAACGAGGCGAATGCGATTGCCGAGCGCGAGCGCAAAGAGCACATGGCCTATCATCTCGAGACCGGCCTGGTGCCGCCGCAATATCGCGAAGGCGTCACCACGCAGGTACTGTCCCACGGCATTTCGGCCAATCGCAAGACGCTGGAAATGGCGGCGCTCTATTCGAATCAGCAGGGACTGACGCCCCGGCCGGTCAAGCTCGAAGAGCTGTTCAGTCCGAACGCGATGGAGTCCTAGACTCCCGCGTCTACGACAGATCGATCGCGAAGCGCTTCAGGTCGATGAGCGAGCAATAGAGCAACGCGCCCTCGTGCGTTGCGCGCAGGACGACGCGCGGCGCGGCGCCGGCGTCGAGCGCTTCCTGCCAGCGGGGCGCGCACAGGCACCAGCGATCGTCCGGCTGCACGCCTGGGAAATTGTAATCGGGCATCGGCGTCGACAGATCGTTGCCGCGCGATTTCGAGTAATCGAGAAATTCGCGGGTGGCGACGATGCAGACGGTGTGGCTGCCGACATCCTCGCGACCGGTGTCGCAACAGCCGTTGCGGAAAAATCCGGTCATCGGCCGGATCGAGCAGGACTCGAGTTTGCCGCCCAGGACATTGCGCGACGGGCTGCGTCGCCCGTCGCCGCGACCGCTGGAATCCAAGGGCATGAGGGTCTCCTTCGGCGATTGCCGTCGCGGCGCATCATGCCACCTCCATTGCCAAACGTCGATGCCCGGCACAGGGCCGGGCATCGCGTTGCAATGGGAAACGATGGCGCGTCTAGAACGGTGCGACCACGTCGAGAAGCTGCTGGCCGTAACGCGGCTGCTGGTCTTGGCTGAGCGCGCCGCGACCGCCGTAGGACACGCGGGCCTCGGCCAGCTTGTCGAGCGTGACCGCGTTGGTCGAGCTGATATCGGCCGGGCGCAGGACGCCGGTGATCTGAAGATCGCGGACTTCGAAATTCACGCGCATCTCCTGATGGCCCTGGACCACGAGATTGCCGTTGGGGAGAACCTGCGTCACCAGCGCGGCGACCTCGAGATTTACTTTTTCCTCGCGGTTGATCAGGCCGGTGCCGTCGTTCTTGGTCGCTCCGGTGATGTTGACGAGGGATGCCGGATTGGCACCCTTCGGCAGAATCTTTGCGATCTGATTCTCGAAGCCCATCACGCTGGGCATCGTGTCCTGCTCGTTGGTGGTGCGCTGCGTATTCGTCTCGTTGTTGAACTGCGCCTTGTCGTCGAAGCTGACCAGCACGGTGAGGATATCGCCGACGTTCGAGGCGCGCTGATCCTTGAAGAAGGCGCGACTGCCGGCCTTCCACAGTGAATTCGGCTGGCGTTCGGTCATGATCGGAGTCGGCATCGGCAGCGACACGGGCTGATAACCGGGCTTGGTCTTCGGATCCTGAATGGTGGTGAGCGGCGGGGCCTCGCCGATCTGAGAGATGCGGCTGAAGGCATTGCAGCCGGCGAGCATCGTCGTGGCGAGCAGCGCTACGGCGATCTGGCGGTAGGGAATTTTATTGGTCATGGCTTACTCCGATTCAGCGCGAGGCGAGGCGGGCGGGGCCGCCGACGGTGACGCGATTTGATCCCGTGACGGTTGCGTCGATGACACGGTTCGATTTGGTGTTGGCGACGCGGATGGCGGTACCGAGCGCACCGTCGTCCATTGCTTTGCCTTGCGCGCTCAGTTGCATCGTTTCGGTCGAGATGTCGATTTCGACGATGTCGCCCTTGTGCACGAGAACCGGCGCCTGCACGTCGCCGAGGCGAACGGGTTGCTCCGCCCGCAGCACGTGTCGCGCGCTCTTGCCGACGAGCTGACTCGCATCGACGATGGAGTCGGCGGCGACCCGGTCGCGCGGCAATTTGATGGATTCGATGTCGCTTGCCCGGAGAATTTCGCCCATCTGGACCGCGCGGTTCGGAACCGACAATTCGACCTTGTAGATCACGCGGCCGGTCACGCGCTGGCGCTGCGCATCGGTGGCGCCGGCCGGAGCGGTGACGAAAGCCGAGAAGCGGCCGCTGCGCGTATCGAGGTTCAGGCCGTCGACGGCAATGGCGTCCGACGCCTCGGCGGGAACGACGAAGCGCAGGCCGGGATTGTCGAGCTGAATGTCGGCGTTGAGGGAATCCGGGCCGGTGACGATCTCGCCGATCAGCCGGGCCGCGATGGTGTCGGCGTTGATGGCGCGGTTGGCGCGTTCGACGCCGACCTGATCGAAGTCGGAGCCGGGCGTCCACGACAGATGATGTTCCCGCGCGACCGCGGCGAGCCAGGCGGCTTTGTAGGTGACGTGTTGGCCGAGTGCCGGTGCCGCGGCGACTGTGTCCTGCGCGGCGGCGCCGGCGCCGGCGAACAGATCGCCGATCCGGATCACGTCGCCGGTGATGGTGGCGCTCGGGTTGAGGGTCGGGTCCGCAAGGGCGGGGCCGGCGACCAGGGATAACGCGATGAAGGCGGCAAAAATCCGGGTCATGATGCTACTGGATCTGATTGAGGGTCGACATCATCTGGTCGGAGGTCTGAATGACCTTCGAATTCATTTCGTAGGCGCGTTGCGCCGCGATCAGGTTGGTGATCTCCGACACGATGTTGACGTTTGAGGTTTCGAGAAAGCCCTGCTGGATCGTGCCGAAAGCCGTGGTGCCGGGATTGCCGGTGGTGGCCGCGCCCGAGGCCTGGGTCTCGTTCAGCAGGTTGTTGCCCTGCTGCGCGAGGCCGGCTTCGTTGGGAAAATTCGCGAGCTGGAGCTGGCCGACGGTCTGCGGTTGCGCGTTGCCGGCGATGGTCGCCTGGACCTGCCCGTTCGCGTTGATCGTGATCGCCGTGGTGTTTTGCGGAATGTTGACCGCCGGAGAGACATTGTAGCCGTCGGCGGTGACGAGCTGGCCGGTCGAGCTGAGCTGCAGGGAACCGGCGCGGGTGTAGGACGTCGATCCGTCCGGCATCTCGACCTGGAGATAGCCATGGCCCTGGATCGCGAGATCGAGCGGGTTGTTGGTGTTGGTCAGATTGCCCTGCTGGGCGATGCGGTAGACCGCGGCGGCCTTGACGCCGGTGCCGATCTGCACGCCGACCGGAACGACGGTGCCGCTATCCGACGAATTGACGCCGACATCGCGTTCGTTCTGATACAGCAGGTCCTGGAACTCGGCCCGCTGCGATTTGAACGCCGTGGTATTGAGGTTGGCGATGTTGTTGGAGATGACTTCGACGTTGAGCTGCTGAGCGAGCATTCCCGTCGCGGCGATGGAGAGCGAGCGCATGGCGCGGTCCTTCCTGAAAATCCGTTAAATCGTCTTGCCGAGGCGGTCGATGGCATTCTTGAGCCGCGTATGCTCGCCATCGGCGAAAGTCTTGGCCGTGCCCATCTCGTGGGACGCTTCCATGAGGCGGGTCATTTCGAGGACCGGCGACACGTTCGATTCCTCGATGGTTCCCTGCATCACGCGCGTGGTGGTGACCGGAACCGGTGTCTGGTCGGTGTTGTAGAGACCGTTCGAGGACGCCACGAGCGCCTGCGGCTTGTCGAAATTGACCACCGGAAGCTTGGCGATTTTGCCCTGCCGGGTGGCGATCGAGCCGTCGGTGCCGATGGTGATGTCGGTGGCGCCCTGCGGGATCACGATCGGCGCGCCGCCGTCACCCTGGACCACGTCGCCGTTGGTGTTGACGAGCTGGCTCTGGGCGTTGATCTGGAGATGGCCGTTGCGGGTGTAGGCCGCGCCGGCGGCGGTCGTGACCGCGATGAAGCCCGCGCCGTCGAGCGCGACATCGAGCGGGTTGCCGGTATGGGTGAGGGGACCCTGGCTCATGTCGCGGGTATTGCCGGACGTCGCGACATAAGAGGTCTGGTTTTCCGGGTCGCTACCCGACAGGTATTCCTTGAACCCCAAGCGCTCGGACTTGAAGCCGGCCGTCGAGAGATTGGCGATGTTGTTCGCGAGAACCGCCATCTGACGTTCGCGAGCAAATTGGCCGGACAGGGCGACGTAGGTCGAATTTTCCATGGCGCACTCGGAGGACTGGTTGATCTCGGGTCCCTAAGTGCATCTGCCGTGCCAACAGCGGTATTGGGCGATTTCAATATCTTAAGGGAAGGGGGGCCGACCCGGCGGCAGGGCTTGCCGGGAAAATACTGCCGGTTTGACACCCGGCCTCAACCAAAAATTAACGATAAACGCCCTATCGTTTTTGAGGATTTGACGCACTTACCCGCAGGGCAGCCATGGCCACCGCCGAAGAAGAGATCGAAGCCGTCCCCCAAGCCGAAGGCGAAGCCACGGCCGGGAAAAAGTCGGGCGGGATGAAAAAGCTCATCATCATGGTCGGTGGTGTCTTGTTCCTCCTGATCGGCGGCGGCGCCGGCGCCTATTTCATGGGGTTCCTCGATCACTTCCTCGGCAAGAAGGAAGCGGTTGCCGAAGCGCCCCCGCCGAAGCCGCTGGTGTTTTTCGATTTGCCCGACTTCCTCGTCAACCTGAACAGCGCGGGTAACAAGAAGGCGAGCTTCCTGAAGCTCTCGGTCAGCCTCGAACTCGACAAGCCCGAGGATACCGGACGCCTTCAATCGGTGTTGCCGCGCATCGTGGACAATTTCCAGATTTATCTCCGCGAATTGCGGGTCGAAGACCTCAAGGGTTCGGGCGGTATCTATCGCCTGCGTGAAGAGCTGCTCTCGCGCGTCAACGCGTCCGTCGCGCCCGTCAAGGTGTCCGACGTGCTCTTCAAGGAGATGCTGGTCCAATAGGGCCGGAAAAATCATGGCTGAAGATCAAGATCAGGTCGATCAAGACAAACTCGCCGCCGAATGGGAAGCCTCGGCCGGCGGCGAGGCCGAAGTCGAAGCCGCGCCCGCGGACGACGTGCCGCTCGGTTCCGCGCGCGTCCTCAACCAGAACGAAATCGACAGCCTGCTCGGTTTCGGCGATTCCGACGGCAAGGACGCCACCAATTCCGGTATTCGCGCGATCATCGACAGCGCTCTCGTTTCCTACGAGCGCCTGCCGATGCTCGAGGTCGTGTTCGACCGCCTCGTGCGCATGATGTCGACCTCGCTGCGCAACTTCACGTCGGACAACGTCGAAGTCTCGATCGACAACATCACGTCGATCCGGTTCGGCGACTATCTCAATTCCATCCCGCTGCCGGCGATGCTCACGGTGTTCAAGGCCGAGCAATGGGACAATTACGGCCTCCTTACCATCGACAGCGCGCTGATCTATTCGATCGTCGACGTTCTGCTCGGCGGTCGCCGCGGTACGGCCGCGATGCGTATCGAAGGCCGTCCTTATACGACCATCGAGCGCAACCTGGTCGAGCGGCTGGTCTCGGTCGTGTTGTCCGATCTGTCCGGCGCCTTCGATCCGTTGAGCCCGGTGACGTTCCGTTTCGACCGGCTCGAAACCAATCCGCGTTTCGCCACGATCGGCCGTCCCGCGAATGCCGCCGTGCTCGCGCGCCTGCGCGTCGACATGGAAGATCGCGGCGGACGTCTCGAAGTGCTGTTGCCTTATGCAACCCTGGAGCCGGTGCGCGAAATCCTGCTGCAAGGCTTCCTCGGCGAAAAATTCGGCCGCGATTCCATCTGGGAAGCGCATTTGGCCGGCGAACTTTGGAATACCAAAGTGCCGATTCAGGCCGTTCTGGATACTGTCGAGATGTCGCTGCGCGATGTTCTCAAACTCGGGATCGGCAGCCGCATTGCGCTCAATGCGAGCCTCGACGCCGACATTCAACTGATCTGCGGCGACCTGCCGATGTTCGTCGGCAAGATGGGCCGCAAGGCCGGCAATATCGCCGTTCAAATCGACGAAAAAATCGATCGTGATCGAGGGGGTTTCTGATGCTCGGCTTCCTGGGCGACGCTGTCGTCGCATTGCTCCTCTGCGCCACGATCGGTTACTGCGTGGTTCTCAATCGCCGTTTGGGAACGGTGCGCAACGATCGCGAGAAATTCGAAGTCCTGGTCCGCAATCTCAACACCGCGTCGCAACGCGCCGAAGTCGCGGTGACCAATCTTCGCGTCGTCGCCGACGATCTCGCCCGCAAGCTCGAAAAGAAAGTCGAGGAGGCGAGGGGGCTTTCCGACGATCTCGTCTATATGATCGATCGCGGCGGTGCCGTGGCCGATCGCCTCGCCGGCCAGATTCGTTCGGGCCGCGATGAGCTGAAACCCGGTTTCGCGGTCGAACCGGCCCCCGCGCCGCAACCGCGCCCCTCCACGCAAGCGGCGGTCCCGCCGCAAGCGCGTTCCGACCATCGTGTCGAGCCGACGCTGCGTCAGCCCCCTCAACCGCAACCGCAATCTCGTCCGGAGCCCGCACGTCCGCCCGCGCGTTCCGAGCCGACCCGTCCCGAATGGCGCGTCGAACCGCGTGCCGCCATCAACGCATCCGAGCCCGCGTCGCGCCCGCAAGCCGCAGCACCCGAGCGTCCGAACGCGCCGTCGCGTGCCGAGCGCGAATTGCTGCGCGCTCTCGCCGCACGCCGTTAAGGGATCGCTCTCGTGAAAATCCGTCCGCGTCTTCTGCCGCTCCTGATTCTGGCCACGACCGCGTTGCTGGGGTTGAAGGTTTCCGACCTCGTCACGAATGGCTCGGGTGTCGTCGCCAACGTGGCGCACGCCCAGGCTGCGTCGCACAGCAGTTCGAATGCGTCGGGCACGCCGGTCGATCTGACCAACCAGGCCAACGATCCCGCGTCGAAGCAGGCGCCGGGACGTGGGACGCAAACCGCTTCGGCGCCGTCCGATGGCGCGCCGTCCTCGCCGCCGCGCGCGCCGGCCAAGGATCCGCTGCTGCTCAGCCCCTCCGAAATCTCGATCCTCCAACAGCTTTCCGAGCGTCGCGCGACGCTCGACCAGCAAACCGCCGAACTCGCGCAGCGCGAGGCCCTTCTCAAGGCCACCGAAAAGCGGCTCGACGACAAGATCGCCAAGCTCGCCGACATGCAGAAAGCGATTGCCGCGGCCGACCAGAAGCACAACCAGGAAGAAGACGCGCGTACCCAGAGCCTCGTGAAAATCTACGAGACCATGAAGCCGAAGGACGCCGCGCAGATCCTCGAACAGCTCGACATGCCGGTGGCCCTGACCCTGATCGGTCATATGAAGGAATCGAAAACCGCGCCGGTTCTGTCGGCCATGACGCCGGCCAAGGCGAAGGCGATCACCACCGCGCTCGCGGCCATGCACAGTCAGCCTGACGCGCCCAAGCCCTGATCCGAGACCATGGGACATAAGGCATTCATTGTTTCGGCTTTCGCGGCGGTGCTTATCGCGCTGCCCGCCTCTGCCAGCGAGCGCGTCGATCTTCGCGCGGGCGAACATGAAGGCTACGCGCGGATCGCGCTCGAGTGGAAAGAGCCGGTCAAATTCGACACGAAAATCGACGGCGAGACGCTGACCATTCATTTCGCGCGTCCCTTTACCGCGCAACTCAATGCTCTCGCCGGCAAGCTCGATCACTATGTCGTCAGCGCCGGTCAGTCCGCTGACGGCACCTCGATCATCGCCAAGCTGAAGAAGCCGGTGACGATCCGGTCATCGACCGTCAACAAGAACACCGTGGCGATCGATCTGGTCGTCGGCGACGCGGCGAAAAAAGAATCGGAAGCGAAAGTGGCGCCGGCTCTGGCCGCCGTCGCGCCGGCAGCGTCGGGCGCGCCGTTGGTCATCATCCCGCCGGCCGGGCTGGACAGCGCGGCAAGCGCGATCATCCCGCCGGCCAAAGTCGCGACCGCGTCGTCCGCCACCGATGGATCGCTGGCACCGATCTACACGACCGATAACGACCGCCCGAGCCTGCGTTTCGATTTACCGACGGCGACGGGTGCCGCCGTGTTCCGCCGTGGCGCCGCGTTATGGGTCGTGTTCGGCACCGAGGCGAAGCTCGACCTCGCATCCGTCCGCGCGGCCGGCCAGGCGGTGATCCGGTCGATCGATCAGGTTCCCGTCGAGAACGGTACCGCGGTGCGCCTTGTCGTCGCCGACGGCATCAATCCCAGCGTTCGCCGCGCCGGCAGTTCATGGATCGTCGATCTGAAGACCCAGGAAGGAATGCCCGACACCGCCATCGCGATCGAAGCGCGTCCCGCCGCAACCGAACCGGAAGTGCAGCTTCATGTCGGTCAGGCCGGCGCGCCGCTTCAACTCGTCGATCCGGTGCTCGGCGATCGTCTGACCGTTGTGCCGGTCGCGGATTTGGGCCGCGGCATCGACACGTCGCGCAGCTTCGTCGATTTCCGGCTGCTCTCGAGCGTTCAGGGGATCGTGCTGCGTCCCAATTCGGACGGGCTCTATATCCACGTCGCCAGCGACGGGATCGATATCACGCGTCCCGGCGGGCTGGTTCTGTCGGACGAGCATGACCGGTTGCTTGGTCACGCCGGCGCGAACCAACACCGTCTGTTCGATTTTGCCGCGTGGGGCAACACCGGTTCCAAGGAGTTTCCGGAACGCCGCGCCGTGCTCGATCGCGCCGTGTCCGACGCGGCGCCGAGCGTGCGAACCGCGCCGCGGGTCGAACTCGCGCATTTCTATTTCGCCAATTTCTTCGGTCCCGAGACGCTGAGCGTCCTGGCGCAGATCGAACACGACGATCCGCAATCCGCGACCGACCCGGCGTTCCACGCCCTGAAGGGCAGCGCCTGTCTCTTGGCGGGCGCCGATGCCTGCGCGGCGCAGGAACTCGGCCAGGCAAGCCTCGATAGCGAATCCGAGATCGCGCTCTGGCGTGGCTCGATGGCCGCCGGCAAGGGCGATTGGCAAGGTGCCGGGCGCGAATTCCTGCGCGGTATTGGTTATCTGTCGTCTTATCCGAAACCCTTGCGGAACCGCTTTGCGCTTCAGGCGGCCGAGGCGATGCTCGAAAGCGATCGCGGTTCGTCCGCCGGTCCGCTGATCGACATGGTCTTGAAGGACGATCCCGAGCACGGCGAACAGGCGATGGCGCTCTATCTCGCCGGGCGTCGCGAACAGCAGCTGGGTCATCTCGAACCGGCGCTCGAATTATGGGTCAAGGTCGCGGCGATGGGCGACCGCCCGAGCCGCGCCCGCGCGCTCTACGGCCGAGCCATGGCCCTCTATGAGGCGAAAAAGACGAACCGGCTGGACACGATCAACGCACTCGACGCGCTTCGTTTCGCGTGGCGCGGGGACATCTTCGAATTCACCCTGTTGCGCCGTCTCGGCGAACTGAATGTGGCGCAAGGCGATGTCGATGCCGGCCTCGAGGCTCTGCACGAGGCGGCGATCTATTTCCCCGATTATCCCGCCTCGAAAGAAGTCGCCAAGCAGGCCAGCGACACGTTCGCCGACATGTTCATCGGCAAGGCCGCCGACGATATGCCGCCGGTCAAGGCGCTCTCGCTCTACGACGAATTCCACGACCTCGATCCGGCCGGCCCGCGTCACGACGCGATCGTGCAAAAACTGGTCGATCGTCTGGTTGCCGTCGATCTGCTCGATCGGGCCTCGGTCCTCCTCGAGGATCAGGTCAAAAATCATCTCACCGGACGCGACAAGACCCGTGCCGCCACCCAGCTCGTCCTGCTGCGATTGATGAACCGCCAGCCCGATCTGGCGATGACCGCGCTCGATATCGACGTGACGGCCGGTTTGACGCCGGACCTGACCCATCAGCGCCAGGAACTGAAGGCGCGCGCCCAGTTCGATCTCAACCGTGCGCCCGACGCGCTTGCCACCCTGGCCAGCGACACCAGCGCCGACGCCGATCGCCTGCGCGCCGACATCTATTGGCGCCAACAGGATTGGAAGAGCGCCGCGAAGGTTTTGACCGCTCTTGCCGGATCGCCGCCCGCTTCCGGCCCGCTCGACGGCGACGGACAGCGCGTCGTTCTGGGCCTGGCCGCCGCGCTGACATTGGCGGGCGATCAGGACGGTATTGCGAGGCTTCGCCAGAACTTCGGCCCGGCGATGACCGGCACGCCATCGGCGGATTCCTTCAAGGTCGTGACCGACGACGGCAGCACCGTTACATCCACCGCGAGCGCGACCGAACTGGCGACCCGGATCGCCCAGATCGGCACGCTGCAGAATTTCATGACCGCTTATAAAAAGCGCGTCGCCAGCGACAAACTGAGCGCGATCAATTAAAGCTCGTAGCCGAGCCGCTGCATCGACATCCTGCGGCCTTCGACAGGCTCAGGCTGAGGAAAAATTGTCGATGGCACTAAGAAAAACTTCCTCACCCTGAGCTTGTCGAAGGGCGCAGGATGCTCATCCGATCTGCACCAAATCACGCCACGATCTCGCGCTGGATCGTGATTCGCCGCAGCAACCGGCGTTCCTCGGTGCTGAAATCCGTGCGCGCATGCAGCGTGCAGCGGTTGTCCCACAGCACGACGTCGCCCGGCCGCCAGACATGCTGATAGACGAAGTGCGGCTGTTCCTGATGATCGAATAACAGGTTCAGCAACGGCTCGGCCTCGTCAGCGGTCATTCCCTCGATCTCATAGGTCATCAGGCGATTGACGTAGAGCGCCTTGCGGCCGGTGATCGGATGGCGGTGAACGACCGGATGTGCCCAACGCATCGCGTTCGGCGAGATCGGTCCCTTTTGCACGATATATTCGCCGAGCGGATCGTAGTAGTGGACGCCGCGCAGGGTTTCGATCCGCGCCTGAACGTCGGCGGGGAGGGTGTCGTAGGCCGCGTACATGTTGGCGAAGAGGGTGTCGCCGCCCGTCGACGGCACCTCGATGCCGTAGAGCATGGTGCCGGCGGGCGGGAACTCGGTGTAGCACTGATCGGAATGGAACTGCATCTCGCCGTCGGGGAGCACGCCGATCGGCTTGCCGTCCTCGCGGATGTTGGAGACGAACATCAATCCGGGATGCTTGCCCTTGTGCGGGTTGAAGATGTGGCCGATCTCGCCGAAGCGTTCGCCCAGGCGAATCTGGTCGTCCTCGCCGAGTTCCTGGCCGCGCACGACGATCACGGCGTGATCGTGCCATGCGGTGCGGATCGCCTCGAAGGTCGCGTGGTCGAGATTCTCGCGAAGATCGATGCCGACGATCTCGGCGCCGATCGTGGGGGTCAGCGGCTTGACGGTCAGGCGCGTGTCGCGATGCGTATCCATGCTCGAATGCCCTTTCGATTCCGGGCCGAATTCAGGCGATCCTGATCGGATTCGGCTGGCGGGGCAAGATCAATACCCCGCCGCTGGATCGACCCGGTCGACGATCGGCTCGCCGCGCTGCAGCCGGCGCAGATGGACGCAGATCAGCGGCGTGATGATGGCGGGGAACTGGCCGCGCGATGCATGGGGCAGCACGGTGATGCGCGGGTGTTTCCAGAACGGGTGCTCTTTCGGCAAGGGCTCCTGGCGAAACACGTCGAGGGTCGCCGAATTGATGTGTCCGCTGTCGAGGGCGACGATGAGGTCGGCATCGACGACCTGCTCGCCGCGCCCGAGATTGATGACCGAGGCGTTCTTGGGGAGCTGCGCCAGGGTTTCGTGATTGATGATGTCGGCGGTTGCCGGCGTGTGGGGCAGCAGGTTGACCAGGATTTCGCTGCGTTTGAGAAATTCGAGAAGCTGATCGGTACCCGCGAAAATTTCGATCCCTTCGACGACGCGCGGACGCCGGACCCAGGCCGCGACCTGAAAGCCGATGCCGCGCAAGGCCTGCGCGGCGGCGAGGCCGATCGGCCCGAGCCCCATCACGCCGACCTTGCGGTCTTGCGTGCGCACGCGAGCCGCTTGCGCTTGCCGCCATTCGCCCTGCTGTTGCGCGAGCGCGAGGTCGGGCAGGTGACGATGATGCCGGAGGACGTGCAGCAGCGCCGTCTCGGTCATCATCGCGTCGCCCTTGGGGTTGGCGGCACGGACGATGGGGATGCCGGGCGGGATCGTCTTGTCCTCGAGCAGCATGTTCTGACCGGCGAACAGCGAGACGATGAGGCGCAGATTGGGGAAAGAGCGCAGCGCGTTGTCGGGCAGCTTGCTGATCGCGACGGCTTCGATCTCGTCGCGATTGCCGGCCTCGGGCCAGAAGCGTAATTCGACCTCGGGCATCTCGCGGGCAAAGCATTCGCGCCAGACGGCGGGCGGCGCGAAGATGGGCGTCATGAGCAGGATCATGCCTCTATTGATGCATGACCTGAGGGGCGACTCAAGACGGGATTGAAGCGGATCGCCGGAACAAGTCCGGCGATGACGATGGAGAGGGACCTACCCCGCGCCGAAGCTCTGGACCAGCGAGCCCGCGACCAGATACCAGCCGTCGACCAGCACGAAGAACACGAGCTTGAACGGCAGCGAGATGGTGACGGGGGGCAGCATCATCATGCCCATCGACATCAGGATCGAGGCGACGACGATGTCGATGATGAGGAAGGGCAGGAAGAGGAGAAAGCCGATCTCGAAGGACCGGCGCAATTCGCTGATCATGAAGGCGGGCACGACGACGCGCAGCGGAATGTCCTCGGGCTTGCCCGCGGTCGTATCGACCTTGGCCATGCCGGCGAAAAGCTGGAGATCCTGGTCGCGGACGTGATGGATCATGAAATCCTGCAGTGGCGCCGCGGTGCGCTCGAAGGCCTGCTGCTCGGTGATCTTTTCGGCGATCAATGGCGCGATGCCATTGTCATAAGCGGTCTGCAGCGTCGGCGCCATGACGAAGCCGGTGAGAAACAGCGCCAGACTGACCAGCACGAAATTGGGCGGGGTGGTCTGGGTGCCGAGCGCGTTCCGCAGGAACGACAGCACGACGATGATGCGGGTGAACGAGGTGACGGTGATCAGGATCGCCGGCGCGAGGCTCAGCACCGTCAGGAGCATGAGCAACTGGACAATGCGGCCGGTCGATGACCCGGCGTCGCCCATGTCGAGCGTCAGGGTCTGTGCCGTGGCGGGATGCGCGGCGACGAGAAGGGAGAGGGGGCCGATCCAGGCGGTGAGTTTGGCCAGCCGCGTCACGGCCGCGATCCCGGCAGCATCGACGAGAATTCAGGTGTGGGCTTCACGTCCGGCGGGACGATCGCCGTTTCGATCACCAGATCGTCGTTCACGCCGATCATCAGCAGATGCTCGATCCCGTCGCGCTTGATCAGGACGAGGCGGCGCTTGCCGTCGAGCGACAGGACTTCTTCGATGGCGAGGCGCTTCTTGCCACGGTTGCGGGGAATCCCGCCGCCGAGGCCGAGGCGCTTGGCGATCCAGGCCGCGGCGAAGATCATCGCCACGACGAGGATCAGCGCGCCGGCGAAGCGCCAATACATGTCGCCCATTTCCATCAGCGTTGTCCCCGGTCGCCGGCATAGGTTTCGGTGGCGTGGCGGGCCCGGTCGGCGCCGGTGCGGCGCTTGATGTCGTCGGCGACCAGATCCATCTGGCGCAACACGTCTTCCATCGCGGCGAGCACGTCGCTGCGCTCGATCGCGGGGGAACTGCGCGCGATGTCGGTCAGGCGCTCGACTTCGGCATCGAGCCCGTCGAACTCGACGTCGACGCCTTGGGCGAGGGCGCGGCGCGCCTGCGCCAATGCCTGGCCGAGGTCTTCAAGCCGGTCCTTCAGCGAGGGCGATGTCATGGTGCGGTCTCCAAGGCAGGGGAATGAGTGGAGGCGAGAACGGTGAAGAGGACTTCGGCGACGACGGCGAGGGCGGCCACCGGGATCTGGTCGCCGGTCCGGATCGCCGCGAGACATTGGTCGAGATCGGAATCCCGAGGGATCATCATGCCGTGCGCGGCCGCAAGGTCGCGGATGCGCTGGGCCACGGCGGACGGGGCGGTTGAATCCTCGGGGAGCGGCGATAGCGGCAAAGGTTAATTCCTGGGTTGGCGGCAACCCTGAATTTCGCCCCGATATGGTTAATTTTTCGTTGCCAAACCGGGGGTGGTCCCGGTTTCCGGCGCCTAAATCGGACGGGGCCGGCCGGCTTTACGAAAAATTAAGGTTACCGGGCCGATTATGCCGGCATGGACCTCGCTCATATCCCCCTCTTTGAGGCACTCACCAAGCGCATGACCTGGCTCACGCAGCGCCAGACCGTGTTGGCCGAGAACGTCGCCAACGCGAATACGCCGGGTTATGCCGCGAAGGATTTGAAGGAACCCGATTTCAAGACCCTGATCGGCCGGGGCGCGCCGGGTATTCATCTCGCCTCGACCCAGCCGGGCCACATCGCCGCCGCCGGAGCGGGCCGTGATTTCGGTCTCTCGAAAGTCGTTACCGAGCAGAGCATCGACGGCAACGGCGTCTCGGTCGAAGAGCAGATGATGAAAGTTTCGAGCAACGCGTCCGACTACTCGTTGGTCACCAGTCTCTACAAGAGCCAGGTCTCGCTCATCAAAATGGCGTTGGGCGGCGGCGGCGGCGGTTGAGCCACAGGAGTTTGAAACATGGAACTCGATAAATCATTCGCCGTTGCCTTCTCGGGCATGAACGCGCAGAGCCAGCGGCTCAAGATCATCGCCGAGAATCTGGCGAACGTCGATTCGACGTCGCAGACACCCGATGGCGATCCGTACAAGCGCAAGATCGTCTCGTTCGAAGACGTGCTCGACAAGACGATGGGCGTCGACAAGGTTCGGGTTTCGAGCGTGAAGCAGGTCGATGGCGGCTTCGGCCGTTCCTACGAGCCGGGGCATCCGGCCGCTGACGCCAGCGGCTATGTCAAAACCCCGAACGTCAATTCGGTGACCGAGCTGATGGACATGCGCGAGGCGCAACGCAGCTACGACGCCAACCTCAACGTGATCGACGCGGCGAAGTCGATGCTGAGCCGCACCATCGATCTTCTGCGCGGCTAGTAGAAAAGGAATCAGGTCATGGCCGTCGATTTCACAGCCGCTCTCAACGCTTATGCCAATGCCGGCAAGGTCGCCGGCGGTGCCGCGGGCACGGGTGGCGTTTCCGCTACCGGCGGCGAAAGCTTCGGCAAGATGGTCCAACAGGCGGCGTCGAGCGTCATGGACACCCTCGGTAAAAGCGAAGCGGCCAGTCTTCAGGCGGTTACCGGCAAGGCCGATCTCACCGCCGTGACCGAAGCCGTCACCAATGCCCAGGTAGCGTTGCAGACCGTGGTCGCCGTGCGCGATCGCGTGATCTCGGCCTATCAGGACATTCTCAAAATGCCGATCTGACGGCTTGGAGTTCGAGAAATGACTGCCGCCGACGCGCTCTCGATCGCCCGTGAAAGCATTTATGTCGCGCTGAAACTCGGCGCGCCGGCGATGCTGCTCGCGCTGGCCGTGGGTCTCGCGATCTCGTTCTTTCAGGCGCTCACCCAGATTCAGGAAATGACCCTGACCTTCGTGCCGAAGATGATCGTCATTCTTCTGTCGCTGATGCTGTTCCTGCCCTTCATGCTGTCGACGCTGATCTCGTTCACCGAAGGCCTGATGGGCCGCATCATCACGGGCTGATGCAACCCCTCGAGCTCACGCAGTTCCTGCCGACCAACGCCTTCGCGGCGTTGCTGGTTTTCGCGCGGATCGGCTCGGCGATGATGCTGTTGCCGGGGTTCGGCGAAGTCTACGTCCCCCAACGCTTCCGGTTGCTGCTGGCGCTGCTGATCTCGGCGGTGATGCTGCCGGTCGTGGCGCCGCTGTTGCCCGCCTTGCCCAGCGGACCTTCCGAGCTTCTCATGGTCGTCGGCAGCGAGATCGCGGTCGGTATCTTCATCGGCACGCTCGCGCGGATGATTCTCGCCGCCCTGGAAACGGCGGGGCAGGTCGTCTCGATGCAGATGGGCCTCTCCAACGCCGTCATGTTCAACCCGGCCGCCGCGGCCCAGGACGCCATTCCGGCCGCGCTGTACGGCATGCTCGGCGTCTTGCTGATTTTCCTGACCAACCTGCATCATCTGATGCTGCGCGGCCTGATGGACAGCTACATGGTGTTCACGCCGGGCCGCCTGCCGCCGCTCGAGGATCTGTCGCAGACCATGGCACACGCGGTGTCGGGCTCGTTCCGGCTCGCGATCGAGATGGCATCGCCGTTCATCGTGCTCGGCACGGTGTTCTTCGTCGGTCTGGGCCTGATCGCGCGGCTGGTGCCGCAGCTTCAGGTTCTTTTCGTTACCCAGCCGCTCCAGATCATGGGCGGCCTGGTCCTGTTCGCGTTGATCATGGCGACCGGCATGGGCTGGTTCCTCGATGCCATGACCCAGCAATTCAACGTCATGATTCCGGGCTAGGTCATGGCGGACGAAGCCGATAGCGGGCAAAAAACCGAAGAACCATCATCGCGAAAACTGGCCGAGGCCCGCAATCGCGGCCAGGTCGCGCAGTCGCGCGAGGTCAATACCTGGTTCATGCTGATGGCGGGAACCGGGATCGTGTTGTTCCTGGCGCCGTCGATGTCGCGCGTGCTCGGCGGAGCGCTGATCAGCTTCATGCGGATCGAGCCGTACCTCAATGAAAACGGCGTGATCTGGCCGATGGTCGGCACCGCCCTGGGCAAGGTCGCGGTGGCGATGCTGCTGCCGATGCTGGTCGCGGTGCTGGCGGCGGCGGGCGGCACGCTGGTACAGATCGGCCTGGTGTTCGCCACCGAAAAAATCGGCTTCGACGTCTCGCATATCTCGCCGCTGGGCGGGATCAAACGCATGTTCTCCGTGCGGTCGCTCGTCGAGTTCGGCAAGAGCCTCGCCAAGATCGGCGCGGTCGCGACGGTCGCGATATGGATGGTGATGCCGTCCTTCGGCACGATCCTCGACATGGCGCGCGAGCCGGCCGAAGCGGTGCCCGGCGAGCTTTATCACCTGACGCTGAAGCTGCTCTATGGCGTGCTGGCGGTGGTGACCGCGTTGGCGATCATCGATTACGGCTATCAGCGCTTCGCGTTCATGAAGTCGATGCGCATGTCGAAGCAGGAACAGAAGGAAGAACACAAGCAGTCGGAAGGCGACCCCAAGATCCGCAGCCGCTTGCGTCAGATCCGCATGGAGCGTTCGCGCCGCCGCATGATGACGGCGGTCCCGAAAGCCTCGGTGATCATCACCAACCCGACCCACTTTGCCGTGGCGCTGCAATACGAACTCGGCGATTCCGGCGCGCCGCGCGTCGTCGCCAAAGGCGCCGACCTCATCGCCTTCAAGATTCGCGAAATCGCCACTGCGAACGACATTCCGATCGTCGAAAACCCGCCGCTGGCGCGCGCGCTCTATGCCGGTGCCGATATCGACAAGGAAATCCCCGCCGAGCATTACAAGGCGGTGGCCGAGATCATCTCCTACGTCTTCCGCCTCAAGGGCAAGCTCAAGGCGCAGCCGGCGCCGAACTGAGGCGGGGGCGGCGACCTCGCGCCCGCGCTGGTTTGTGTTAGACTCAACCCCATCATGGATATGCCCTACGATTCCAAACTCACGGAGCGACCGCCGCTGCTTCGGCCAACCGGTGCGCCGCGCTGGGTCGGCGCGCTCGGATTTCTGACTCTTTTGCTCGGCGCGGGCGCCGCGTCCTGCGTCGGCCTGGTCTTCGCGCAGATGGGCGACGACGCCATCGTGAAGCCGCTCGCGGTGGTTTTGGCGACCTTGGCGCTGGCTTTCGGGGTTGCCGCGATCGTCGGACGCCACGTCCATGGCGCGTCGGTGGCGCGCCTCGACCTGTTGAGCCAGGCGCTCGAATCATCCTCGGTCGGTCACCTGATCACCGGCGAGGCGGGCGAGATCGCCTATGCCAACGCGGCGTTCCGCCGGTTTTTCCCCGGCCTGTCCGGCGCGCCGCTCGAGGCCCTGTCGCGGCGACTCGCCGGGGATGACGGGCAGTCCCGCGACTTTGCCACGCTGCGCCGCGATCTCTCGGGCAAGGGACGCGCTTTCGGTCGGGTCGCCATCGCGCATCCCGCGGGGCCGATCGCCTGGTTCAGCGCCAGCGCGCATCTTTTGTCGGGCAACAATGACGGCTTGAGCCTGTGGAGCTTCGAAGACGTTTCGCAGCGCCATGCGATGGAACAGGAAATCCGCGACGAGCGCGCCAAGCTCGCCGATTTCCTCGATCACGCGCCGATCGGTTTCTATTCGGTCGACAGCGCGGGGCGTTTTCTCTTCGTCAACGAGGCGCTGGCCGAATGGCTCGGCGTTCCGGCGCCGCAACTGGTCGAGACCGGCGCCAAGCTCGGCGAATTCCTTGCCGAGCCCGCGCTGCCGGGGGCGCCGCCGCATGCACCGTTCGGCGGCAATGGCGAGCGGGGCGAATTGCGCCTCAAGGGCCGGCAGGGCCGCGAGCTGACGGTTCTCATCACCCAGAGCGTGATCCGGTCGGGCGACAGCGTGCGAACCCGCTCGGTCGTGCGCGACCTCACGCCCGAGCGCGACATGCGCCAGGCACTGCATCGCTCGCAGGAACGGTTCGAGCGGTTCTTCGCCAACGCGCCGCTCGGCATCGCGCTGCTCGGGCGCGACGGCAAGATCGAGGAAGCCAATCCGACCCTGGGAATCCTCTTGGGCTCCGAAGCATCGGCGTTGATGGGCAAGGCCCTCATCGATTTCCTGCGCGAGGAAGATCGCGCCTCGGTCGCCGAGAAACTTGCCGCCGCCTCGAAAGGCGAACTGCCGGCGGGGCCGGTCGATCTGCGCCTCAAAGGCGAGCGCGCGGTCGCGCTGGTGATCAGCCGCGAGACCGAAGGCGGCCTGATCCTCCACTTCATCGACAATACCGAACAGAAGAAGATCGAGGCGCAATTCATCCAGTCGCAGAAGATGCAGGCGGTGGGTCAGCTCGCCGGCGGCGTCGCGCACGATTTCAACAATCTCCTGACCGCGATGATCGGGTTCTGCGATCTGCTGCTGCTGCGCTTCCGGCCGGGCGATCCGTCTTTCGCCGACATCATGCAGATCAAGCAGAACGCCAACCGCGCGGCGAACCTGGTGCGCCAGTTGCTGGCCTTCTCGCGTCAGCAGACGCTGCAACCGCGCGTGCTCGACGTCACCGACGCGCTGGCCGACCTGTCGCATCTGCTGCGCCGCCTGATCGGCGAGAATATCGAGCTGAAGGTCGTTCACGGGCGCGATCTCGGCCTCATCCGGGTCGATCAGGGACAGCTCGAGCAAGTCATTATCAATCTCGCGGTCAATGCGCGCGACGCGATGCCGAGCGGCGGCACGCTGACCATCCGCACCCTTAACGTCACCACGACTGAATCGAAACGCTTCGGCGACGAGGTGATGCCGCCGGGCGAGTATGTTCAGCTCGAAGTCGGCGATACCGGCACCGGCATCCCGAAGGAAATTCTCCAGCGCATCTTCGAGCCGTTCTTTTCGACCAAGGAATTGGGCGCCGGCACCGGGCTCGGCCTGTCGACGGTCTACGGCATCGTCAAGCAGACCGGCGGTTTCGTCTTCGTCGACAGCGAAGTGGGTGCGGGCGCCCGCTTCTCGATCTATCTGCCGCGCCACAGCGGCGGCGCCGAAAAGGACGCGACGTCGATCGTCGCCGCCGAGGACGCGCTGCCCGCCGATCTCACCGGCACGGCGACCGTGCTGCTGGTCGAGGACGAGGATCCGGTGCGGATGTTCTCGTCACGCGCCTTGCGCAACAAGGGATATAAGGTGATCGAGGCCAATAGCGCCGAGCAGGCGCTCGACATCCTGAACGAGCGCGCCGAAAGCGTTGATCTCGTCATCACCGACGTGGTGATGCCGAAGATGGACGGGCCGACGCTGATCAAAGAGGTGCGCGAGCTGTATCCCGACAAGAAGTTTCGGGTCATCTTCATTTCGGGCTATACCGAGGACTCGTTCCGCAAACGGCTGGGCGACGAGGCGGGAATTCATTTCCTCGCCAAGCCGTTCAGCCTCAAGCAACTGGCCGGCAAGGTCAAAGAAGTCATGGGCACGCCGCCTCTCGCTTAAGCGGCGGCAATCGAGGGGAGGGGAGTTTGATCGCACACCGTCTCGCGCTGACGGCGCTGGCGCTCCTGATCGGCGTGGCGCCGGTCCGCGCGCAGGTCCAAGACGTCACGATGGCGATGCCGTCGATCAGCCTCTCCTACGCGATGGTCTATATCGCCGCCGATCGCGGCCTGTTTGAAAAGCACGGGCTCAACGTCACGCTGATCGTCATCAATGGTGTCGGCGCGACCAACGCGGTGATCGCGGGAAGCGCCGAATTTTCCAACGGATCGGGCGCCTCGCTCACCCGCGCGGTCGCGCGCGGCCAGAAACTTCTCGCCATCGCCGGCGTGCTCGATCGCACCAGCATCGATATCGTGCTGCGCAAATCCGTTGCCGAGGCGGGGCATTTCGATCCGAATTCGAGCCTGGCCGATCGCGCCCGGCTCCTGCGCGGGCACACCATCGCCATCGCCGGAGTCAATTCGATCGATCAGGTCTATCTCAATCTTGTCGCGCGCCGGGCCGGTTTCGATCCGGATGAAATCCCGATCGCGGTGATGGCCGCCGACAACGCGCTCGCCGCTTTTGCCTCGGGTCAGATCGACGGGCTGTCGATCTCGCCGCCGACGCCGCAGAAACTCGTGCTCGATGGCGGCGCGGTCACCATCGCCAGCGGTTTTGCCGGCGATCCGCCCGACATGAATCCGGTCGCCACCACCATCGTGATGACCAAGCCCGAGACCTGCGACAAGCGCCCCGCGATCTGCCAGGCGATGGGACAGTCGATGAAAGAGGCGTCCGCGATCCTGCGCGATCATCTCGACGAGGCGACGGCGGTGATGGCCAAGCGCATGCCGACGCTTGACGCGCGGCTGCTCGCGACGATGCTGCCGAAGATCCGCGCGGCGATGCCCGATCCACCGGTCGTGAGCGTCCGCTCGCTACAGAATTCCGACCGCATGAACGTCGATGCCGGGTTATTGAAGAAGGAAGAGATGTTGAGTTCCTATGACGATCTCACCACCGACCAATACGTGAAATGACCATGCGGCTTGCCGGACTGATTTTCGGCGCGTTGATCGCGGCGGGTGTCGCGCGTGCCGAGACCGCGCCGCTCAAGGACGCGACCATGGCGCTGCCCTCGACCGGGTTGCCCTATGCGCTGGTCTATATCGCCGATGCCCAGCATCTGTGGGAAAAGCACGGGCTCAACCTGAAGACCGTGCAGATCGCCGGTATCGGCGCGACCAACGCGGTGATCTCGGGCAGCGTCGACTTCGCGCATGCGTCCGGGCCAACCCTCGCCCGCGCGGCGGCCAAGGGCCAGAAGCTACTCGCCATCGTCGGCGTGCTCGACCGCATCAGTACCGAAATCGTCTTGCGGAAATCGCTCGCCGAGGCGGCGCATTTCGATAAGTCGGCGCCGTTGCTCACGCGCGTGCAGGTCCTGCGCGGCAAGACCATCGCGATCAATTCGGTCAATTCGGTCGATCAGGCGTTTCTCCAATTGCTCGCGCGCCGCGCCGGTTACGACCCGCAGGAGATCCGGCTGGCGGTGATGCCGGCCGACAGCGCGCTCGCCGCGTTCTCGACCAATCAGATCGACGGCCTCGCCATGTCGCCGCCCTGGCCGCAAAGCCTCGTGCTCGACGGTCGCGCCGTCACGGTCGCGAGCGGCCCGTCGGGCGAGCCCAACGATCTCATCCCGATCGCCACCACCATCGTCCTGACCAAGCCCGAGACCTGCGCGCAGCGCGAGGCGCTGTGCATCGGCATCGGCCAGGCGATGAAAGAGGCGGCTTCGGTTTTGCGCGACAGGCCCGAATTGGCGGTGCCGATCCTGACGGCAAGGCTCAACATGGATGCCAAACTGATCGAGGCTGTGCTGGACAAGCAACGCCTCGCC
This sequence comes from uncultured Rhodospirillales bacterium, assembly GCA_903828515.1. Taxonomy (GTDB): domain Bacteria; phylum Pseudomonadota; class Alphaproteobacteria; order ATCC43930; family CGMCC-115725; genus CAIKMD01. Next base: position 1,645,660 of record CAIKMD010000007.1, read on the forward strand.
ACGCCCAATCCGCCGACGGTGAGCAAGGCCGGCCTCCAACATGCCGAGCACATCAATGTCGAGGCGGGGCTGATGAAGGAAGACGAGATGCTGAGTTCCTATGATGGGCTGGCGACCGATAAATACGTGAAATGAGACGCCGATGAAGCCGATGCGAATTTTCGCCTCCATCCTTTGCGCAGCCGCGTTGCTCGGCGGCTGCACGCCGGTCGTTCACCTGCGCAACGTGAAGACGGGACAGACCGCGACCTGCGGCGGCGAGTTGCACGGGCTCAACGCCGCTGCGTCGGACGAGCACTGCCTGCAGGTCTTTCATCGCCAGGGTTTCGATCCGGTGCCCGACGCCAAGCCGTGAAGGGCGCGGCCCGGGTCGTCAGACGCCGAATTGCGGGTTCCAGGCGATTTCCCAAAGATGACCGTCGAGGTCGTGGAAATAACCCGAATATCCGCCCCAGAAACGGTCTTGCGGCGGGTCGATGACGGTGCCGCCCGCTTGCTCGGCCTGTTTCATGACCGCATCGACTTCGTCCTTTGAGGCCACGAGATGTCCGATCGACACGGCGCCCAGCCGCGTTGGCGTGGCGGTGATCCTGGCATCCTTCGACAGCGACGCCACCGGGTAGAGCGCGAGGATCAGGCCGTCGTCCATCGGAAAGAAAGCGACGGCGCCGTGATCGAATTCCTGGCCGATGATCCCCTTCGTCGGCAACCCCAGCCCGTCGCGGTAAAACGCGAGCGACCGGTCGAGATCGTCCACGGCCAACGTCAGAACTTTGATTCTCGGTTTCATCGTGGCCTTTCCAGTCTTGTCGGAGCGCTCGCTCCGCATCGCGGTTGGTGACGAGAATAGGGGGAGCGGTTGGTCTTTTGATGCTTCTCCCAACCCTGCACCGGTCGGGGAAGTATCGATTTTCGGGGAGTCGCCGCGTTTTGGGGCGATTCGGTCGGTCGGAACCACGGCAGAGCCTTGCGGATCATATTTTTGACGGTAAAAGGCGCGCCGCCGATCCTGGCTAAATTATCTAAGATATTGATTTTATTGTAAATAAAAAAGAACATAAAAAGAACTTGCCTCGATGAGAACAAATCGAATACGCTCCTTTCATTGAATGGCTGATGGCCCTATGGAATAAGGAGTTTCGGGATGGCGAACGCCGCTTTGCGCTTGGTTGAGAAAGACACGATGGATAAGCAAAAGGCGCTCGACGCCGCTTTGGGCCAGATCGAACGAGCCTTCGGCAAGGGCTCGATCATGAAGCTCGGTTCGCGCGAGGCCGCGACCGACAGCGAAGTGGTCTCGACGGGCTCGCTCGGCCTCGATATCGCCCTTGGTGTCGGCGGCTTGCCGCGCGGCCGGGTGATCGAGATTTACGGGCCGGAAAGCTCGGGCAAGACCACGCTCACCCTGCACGTCATCGCCGAGGCCCAGAAGCTCGGTGGTACCTGCGCCTTCGTCGATGCCGAACACGCGCTCGACCCGGCCTATGCCAAGAAGCTCGGCGTCAACATCGACGAATTACTGGTCTCGCAGCCGGATACGGGCGATCAGGCGCTCGAAATCGTCGACACGCTCGTGCGTTCCGGCGCGATCGACGTGCTGGTGGTCGACTCGGTTGCGGCCCTGGTGCCGCGCGCCGAACTCGAAGGCGAAATGGGCGACAACCACATGGGCCTCCATGCCCGGCTGATGAGCCAGGCGCTGCGAAAGCTCACCGGCTCGATCTCCAAGTCGCGCTGCATGGTCATCTTCATCAATCAGATCCGCATGAAGATCGGCGTCATGTTCGGCAATCCCGAGACAACGACCGGCGGCAACGCGCTCAAATTCTACGCCTCGGTCCGCCTCGACATCCGCCGCATCGGCGCGATCAAGGACAAGGAACAGGTCGTCGGCAACCAGACCCGCGTCAAAGTGGTCAAGAACAAGGTGGCGCCGCCGTTCAAGGTCGTCGAGTTCGACATCATGTACGGCGAGGGCATCTCGAAGCGCGGCGAGCTGATCGATCACGGCATCCTCGCCGGCATCGTCGAGAAATCCGGCTCCTGGTTCTCCTATGACGGTCAGCGTATCGGCCAGGGCCGCGAGAATGCCCGCCAGTTCCTGAAAGACAATCCGGCGATCGCCGATGCGATCGAGCTTGCCATCCGCAGCAACGCGGGCGTCGTTGCCGACGCGATGATGGTGGGCACGCCCGAACCCGCCAGCGAGGAATAAGCACTCAAGCGACTTCCTCTTGGCTCTACCTGGACGGCGCCCGCGCTCCCCCGCGCGGCGCCGTTTTTCTTATCGGGGAGGGGCGGCGGCGAACCTGACAAATACGAAACAAAGCCAATTTGGGATCAGGGCTGCCGGACGATCGCGGGTCCCTCGACTTCGCTCGCGACGAGGAAAATCTTTGATAGCACAAAGAAAATCGCCTCGTCTCGAGCCTGTCGAGAGACGCAACGCCCTCAATCCAGCGCTCCTGTCCCCAATCGGACCAAACCCAATCGGGATCAGGCATCGCGGCTGGACACCCCGACTCCGTCCCCCTAAAACTTGCTTGGTTCCGCCCGGGGGAAGGGCCAGATTAAGTCCATGCTGACCAACGACATACGCGCCGCGTTTCTCGCCTATTTTGCCAAGAACGGGCATGAGGTCGTGTCCTCGTCGCCGCTGGTCCCGCGCAACGACCCAACCCTGATGTTCACCAATGCCGGGATGGTGCAGTTCAAGAACGTCTTCACCGGGTCGGAGAAGCGCGCCTATAGCCGCGCCACCACCTCGCAGAAATGCGTCCGGGCCGGCGGCAAGCACAACGATCTCGACAATGTCGGCTACACCAGCCGGCACCACACTTTTTTCGAGATGCTGGGCAATTTCTCGTTCGGCGACTATTTCAAGGAACGCGCGATCGAGCTCGCCTGGACCCTGATCACCAAGGAATTCGCGATCCCCAAGGAGCGGCTCTGCGTCACCGTCTATCACGAGGACGAGGAAGCCGCCGGATTGTGGAAAAAGATCGCCGTCCTGCCCGAAGACAAGATCATCCGCATCGCGACCGCGGATAATTTCTGGGCGATGGGCGAGACGGGGCCCTGCGGCCCGTGCTCGGAAATCTTCTACGACCACGGCCCCGAGATCCCAGGCGGCCCGCCGGGCAGCGCCGAGGCAGACGGCGACCGGTTCACCGAGATCTGGAATCTCGTCTTCATGCAGTACGAGCAGGTCACGCCGGCCGAGCGCCGCAACCTGCCGCGCCCGTCGATCGATACCGGCATGGGGCTCGAGCGCATCGCCGCCGTCCTGCAGGGCAAGCACGACAATTACGACACCGACATCCTGCGCGCGCTGGTCATGGCCTCGGCCGAGGCGTCGAAAGTCTCGGCAGACGGACCGCAGGCCGTGTCGCACCGGGTGATCGCCGATCATCTGCGCGCGTCGTCCTTTTTGATCGCCGATGGCGTTCTTCCGTCCAAGGAAGGGCGCGGTTACGTCCTGCGCCGGATCATGCGCCGCGCGATGCGCCACGCTCATATCCTCGGCTGCCAGGATCCGCTGATGTGGAAACTGGTGCCCGCGCTGGTTCGCCAGATGAGCACGGCTTTCCCGGAACTCAGCCGCGCCGAGGCGCTGATCACCGAAACCCTGAAGCTCGAGGAAACCAACTTCAAGCAGACGCTGGAACGCGGCCTGAAGCTGCTCGACGAGGAAGACGGCAAGCTCGCCAAGGGCAAGCCGTTCTCGGGCGACGTCGCGTTCAAGCTCTACGACACGTTCGGCTTCCCGCTCGACCTGACCGAGGACGTGCTCAGGACGCGCGGCCGTCAGGTCGCGGTCGAGGATTTCAACGCCGCGATGGAGCGGCAACGCGCCGAGGCACGCAAGAGCTGGGTCGGCTCGGGCGAGGCGGCGACCGATCGCATCTGGCTCGAACTGCGCGAGAAACTCGGCGCCACCGAATTCCTCGGCTACGACACTCATGTCGCCGAGGGCAAGATCGCCGCCATCGTGGTCGACGGCAAAGAGGTCGGCGAGATCAAGGCCGGCACCGAAGCAGCGATCGTCACCAACCAGACTCCGTTCTATGCCGAATCCGGCGGCCAGCAGGGCGATACCGGCGCGCTGTTCACCAGCACGGGCGGCGAATTCGCGGTGCGCGACACCGCCAAGCGCGCCGGCGAAATCTTCGCGCATGTCGGTACGCTGACTCATGGCACGCTCAAGCTCGGCGATATCGTCGAATTGCGGATCGACGACACGCGGCGCGCGCGGCTGCGCGCCAATCATTCGGTCACTCATCTGCTGCACAAGGCGCTGCGCCAGCGCTTGGGCGAACACGTCACCCAAAAAGGCTCGCTGGTCGCGCCCGACCGGTTGCGCTTCGATTTCGCGCAACCGCGACCGCTGACCGACGAGGACGTTCAGATCGTCGAGGCCGAGGTGAACAAGCGCATCCGCGAAAACGCCGAAGTCTCGACCCGCCTGATGACGCCCGACCTCGCGATCAAGGAAGGCGCCATGGCGCTCTTCGGCGAGAAATACGGCGACGAGGTTCGCGTGGTGTCGATGGGCGAGGACCATGACGACGACCAGCACACCCACGCGTTCTCGGTCGAGCTGTGCGGCGGCACTCATGTGCGCCGCACCGGCGATATCGGCTTCTTCAAGATCGTCGGCGAAAGCGCGGTCGCCTCGGGCGTGCGCCGCATCGAGGCGGTGACCGGGGCCGGGGCCGAAGCCCATGTCGCGCAGGAAGAGAACCTGCTGCAGCAAGCGGCCAATGTCCTCAAAACCTCGGCGACGGAGTTGCCGGCGCGGCTTGCCGCTTTGCTCGAAGACCGTAAAAAACTCGAACGTGAACTCTCCGACGCGCGGCGTGCCGCGGCCTCGGGTGGCGGCGCGGCCAAATCCGCCGCCAAGGATTTGAACGGCATAAAATTCGCGGCCCGCGCGCTCGACAATATTCCCGCCAAGGAATTGAAGAGCATGGCCGACGATCTGAAGAAAGAGATCGGCTCGGGCGTGGTCGCGCTGGTCGCGTCCTCCGATGGCAAGTCGTCCTTGGTCGTCGGCGTCACCGAAGATTTGATCGCGCGGTTCAGCGCGGTCGATCTGGTGCGCGTCGGCGCCGAGGTCCTGGGCGGCAAGGGCGGCGGCGGACGTCCCGACATGGCCCAGGCTGGCGGTCCCGATACCGGTCGTGGCGCCGAGGCGCTTGCCGCCATCGAAAGCGCCGTCGCGCAAAAGGCGGCGGTCTAAAACGATTCGTTACGAGGGAGGCCGATGCAATGTCCTCTGGCGATCACGATCATGACCACGATCATCCGCACGGCTCGGATTTGTCCGAGACGCAATTGCGGGTGCGCGCGCTCGAAACCGTCCTGACCGAAAAAGGCTATATCGATCCCGCGGCGCTCGACCGCATCGTCGAGGCTTACGAGACCAAGATCGGGCCGCGCAACGGCGCGCGCGTGGTCGCCCGAGCCTGGACCGATCCGGGGTTCAAGGCCGAGCTCCTGAAAGACGCGACGGCGGCGGTGCAGACGATGGGCCACGTCAATCGCGTCGGCGATCATCTGATCGCGGTCGAGAACACGCAGGCGCGCCATAACATGATCGTCTGCACGCTGTGCTCCTGCTACCCGTGGGAAATGCTCGGCCTGCCGCCGGTCTGGTACAAATCGGCGGCCTATCGCTCGCGTTCGGTGATCGATCCGCGCGGCGTGCTGAAAGATTTCGGCGTGACCTTGCCCGAAGACACCGAAATCCGGGTCTGGGATTCGACCGCCGAGACGCGCTTCATCGTCCTGCCGATGCGACCCGCCGGCACGGAGGGATGGAGCGAAGAGAAGCTCGCCGATCTCGTCACCCGCGACAGCATGGTCGGCACCGGCCAGCCGTTGCGGCCCGGCGAACCATCATGAACGGCGTTCACGACATGGGCGGCATGGAGGGCTTCGGTCCCGTGACGCCCGAAAAGAACGAGCCGGTGTTTCATGCGACGTGGGAAGGCCGCGTCCTCGCGATGCAGCGCGCGATGGGTTATGTCGGCCTGTGGAACATCGACATGGGGCGCGCGTCGCTCGAGAAGCTGCCGCCGGCGATCTATCTCGGCGTCACCTATTACGAGAAATGGTTTCTCGGTCTCGAAGATCGTTTGCTGAAACACGAACTCGTCGCTGCCGACGAGATCGCCGCCGGACATTCGCTGCGACCCGGTAAGGCGCTGGCCCGCAAGCTCACGGCCGATCGGGTCGACAACACGCTGACGCGCGGTTCGTACTTCCGCGAGACCACGACGCCGGCCTTGTTCGCGCCGGGCGATCGAGTACGCGCCAGGAACGTCAACCCGTCGGGCCACACCAGATTGCCGCGTTACGCGCGTGGCCATGTCGGTACGGTCGAGGCGATCCGCGGCTGTCACGTGTTTCCCGATGCGGTCGTGGCGGGACGGGGCGAAGACCCGCACTGGCTCTACACGGTCGTCTTCGACGGGCGCGAGATTTGGGGCCCGGAGGCCGATCCGACTCTCACCGTCTCGATCGAGGCTTTCGAGCCTTATCTCGAAAAGCCATGAGCGTGAGCGACATCGCGACGGTCGTGCCCGGCCTGCCGATGGCCGAGGACGGACCGGTGTTTCGCGAACCGTGGGAAGCGCAGGCTTTCGCCATGGCGGTATCGCTACAGGGCGCAGGCTTGTTCACCTGGGGCGAATGGGCGGCGATGCTGGGCGAGGAAATCAAGCACGCCCAGGCGGCCGGCGATCCCGATACCGGCGCGACCTATTACCGACATTGGCTGGCGACGCTGGAACGCATGGTCGCGGCAAAAAGCCTGACCGATGCGGGAACGCTGATGCGCTATCGCGATGCGTGGGACCGTGCGGCGGATCGCACGCCGCACGGGAGCCCCATCGAACTGCGCCCCGACGATTTTCGGGGCGCGTAGAACGTCTATTTCGTCGCGACTTCGAAACCGGCGAGCGCAGCGTTCAGCGTCGCACTCGGCCGCATTCCCGCCGACGTCTTGGCCTGATCGGGCAGATAATAACCGCCGGTATCTACCGGCTTACCCTGCGCGGCGATCATCTCGGCATCGATCTTGGCCTCGTTGGCCGCAAGCGTTTCGGCCAGCGGCTTGAAGCGGGCTGCCAATGCCGAGCTGTTGTCCCGCCGGGCCAGCGCCTTGGCCCAATAGAGGGCGAGGTAGAAATGGCTGCCGCGATTATCCAGTTCGCCGACCTTGCGCGCCGGCGAACGGTTGTGCTCGAGGATTTCGCCGTTGGCCTCATCGAGCGTCTCGGCCAGAACCTGCACGTCCTTGTTCCCCGTTGTCTGCGCCAGATGTTCCAGCGAAGCGCCCAGCGCCAGGAATTCGCCCAGCGAATCCCAGCGCAGATAGCCTTCGTGCTGGAACTGCTCGACATGCTTCGGGGCCGAACCGCCGGCGCCGGTTTCGAACAACCCGCCGCCTTGCAACAAGGGAACGACCGATAACATCTTTGCCGAGGTGCCCAGCTCCATGATCGGGAAAAGATCGGTCAGGTAGTCGCGCAGCACGTTGCCGGTGACGGAGATGGTGTCGAGCCCTTTGCGAATGCGATCGACCGAGAACTGGGTTGCCTCGACCGGCGCCATGATGCGGATGTCGAGACCCGATGTGTCCTCGTTCTTGAGATATTTCTCGACCTTGGCGATCAGTTGCGCGTCGTGCGCGCGTTTGGCGTCGAGCCAGAACACCGCCGGGGTGTTGGTGATGCGCGCGCGGCGCACGCCGAGCTTGACCCAATCGAGGATCGCCGCGTCCTTGACCTGGCACATGCGGAAGATGTCGCCGGCCTCGACCTTCTGCGACAGCAGAACCGTGCCGTCATCGGTGACGATGCGGATCGTTCCGTCCGTGGTGGGCTCAAACGTCTTGTCGTGCGAGCCGTATTCCTCGGCTTGCTGCGCCATCAAGCCCACGTTCGGCACGGAGCCCATCGTAGTCGGGTCGTAGGCGCCATGCGCCTTGCAGTCGTCGATCACGACCTGGAACAGCGTCGAATAGCAACGATCGGGGATCGCGGCGATGACGTCGTGCAGCTTGCCGTCGGGGCCCCACATCTTGCCGGATTCGCGAATCATCGCCGGCATCGAGGCATCGATGATCACGTCGCTCGGCACGTGCAGATTGGTGATGCCCTTGTCTGAATTGACCATGGCGAGGCCGGGCCGCTTCGCGTAGACGGCCTGGATATCGGCCTTGATTGCCGCCTTTTCGGCCTCGGGCAAACTCTCGATCCGGGTCAGCAGATCGCCCATGCCCTGGTCGGGATCGACGCCCAGCTTCGTCAGCGTGGCGCCATACTTTTCGAACACATCGGCGAAGAACACCGAAATGCAGTTACCGAAGATGATGGGATCTGAGATCTTCATCATGGTCGTCTTGCAATGCAGCGAGAACAGGATGCCGTCCTTCTTGGCGGCGTCCATCTGTTCGGCGAAGAAGGCGCGCAACGCCTTGCGGTTCATCACCGAGCAGTCGATGATCTCGCCGGCCAGCAGCGGTATCTTCGGCTTCAGCACGGTGACCGCGCCGTCGCTGCCGACCATCTCGATGCGGACGTTGATCGGCGCCGCGATCGTCGTCGCGACCTCCGAACCGTAGAAATCCTTGCCCGTCATGTGCGCCACGCGGGTTTTCGAATCCCTGCTCCAGGCGCCCATCTTGTGCGGATTGTGGCGCGCATACTGCTTCACGGCACCGGCGGCGCGGCGGTCGGAATTGCCCTCGCGCAGCACCGGATTGACGGCGCTGCCGAGCACCTTGCCGTAGCGGGCGCGGACTTCCTTATCCGCCGGCGTCGCGTCGCTGTCGGGATAGTTCGGCACGTCGTAGCCCTTGCTCTGCAACTCCTTGATCGCGGCTTTCAACTGCGGGATCGAGGCGGAGATGTTGGGTAGCTTGATGATATTGGCTTCGGGGCGCATCGCCAGTTTGCCAAGTTCGGCGAGTTCGTCGTTGATCTTTTGCTCTGGCTTCAGCTTTTCCGGGAAGTTGGCGATGATGCGGCCGGTCAGCGAAATGTCCTTCAGCTTCATCTTCACGCCGGCCGCGCCGACGAAGGCTTCGACGATCGGCAGCAGGGAAAACGTTGCTAGCCCCGGCGCTTCATCAACCTTCGTCCAAACGATTTCCAGATCTGACACTCTTGCACCTCTTCGCGCCGCGTTCGTTTCGTATGGCCTGTCTTGTCGCACTGACGTAAGGGAAAGGCAATCTCCGGGAAGGCGATGTCGCCTACCCGGAAATCGGCGGAAAACATAGCACTTCAGGGCGTCGCTGCAAGCGACCCCGCACCCTCCGGGAAACACGCCGGAACGACATCCTCGATGCGTCCGACGACGCGAAAAAGCGCGCGCGCATCGGGCATCACAAAGCCTTGCGCGATGAGGTGATCGATCAGCGCGACGAGCGGCGCCCAGAATCCATCGATGTCGACCAGCACGATCGGTTTGTTGTTGTAATGAAGCTGGCGCAGCGTGAGGGCCTCGAACGCTTCGTCGAGCGTGCCGAGGCCGCCCGGCAGAACCGCCACGGCGTCGGACAGGGCGAACATCTGCCGCTTGCGGTCCTGCATGTCATCGACGACCACGAGGCGGGTCAGGCCGGGATGGCCGATCTCGCGGTCGTTGAGATCGTGGGGGATGACTCCGATGACCGGCGCGCCAGCGGCCAGTGCCGCGTCGGCGACGATCCCCATCAATCCGACGCGCCCGCCGCCGTAGACGAGTTCGAGTCCGGCCTTGCCGATCGATGTCCCGAGTAGGGTAGCACCCTCGCGAAAACGCGGATCGGCTGGCATCGAAGCGCCGCAGAACACACAGAGGCGATGAACGCTCATTTGGCTGACAAGTTAACGATGATGGGTGTCGGAAGGTTTGACATTTGTTTCCAAAACCTAGATCAGGAATACGATCTAAACAACTGATAACACGAATATTTATGACGGCGGCACGGGCCTTGCTCTGATCAGTCCGAGAACTGGTGGATCGGCAAGGGAATTAATCATGTCTGGTATCAAAACACATCGCGCGACCGGGGCCGCCCTGGCTTTGGCAGGCATCGCCTTGTGCGCACCGATGACGCAGGCTTTCGCGGCCGGCGATGCATCGGACTTCAGCATAGACCGGCCGGCCGGCCTCGCGCTTTTGGGCGTGGCCCTGCTCGGCATCGGCGGCGCCTTTCGCTGGGCGATGAGCAAGCCGGCACCGCAAGCCGCCGCCGTTCCCGTCGATGCGCATGAATATCGCAATGGCTTCCGTAAAGAGGTGAGAGATATGCCCCAACCAACGACGCGCGACAACGTCGTCATCGAACTGCGTCAAGTCCTGGCCGCGCGTCAGGCGAAGCTGGCCCTTCAGGCGCCTGCCGCCGAGCCGGCGATATTCTCACCCGCGGAACATTTGCGTCTTCAGCAAAAGCTCAACGGACGCGCCGCGTCTCTGCGCGATCGCCAATCGAACCAGGCCAAGCGCCGCTTCATCCGTTCGGGCGTCGACGTCCATGGCCTCGCGGCGGAATAAGCGGGCCGCACGCCCGCGCTCAGAGGATACGGCCCTCGAACACCGGTCGGCCGGCACGATCCTCGATCTCGACGACCCAGAGATCGGGATCGCGTTTGACCTGACGGGCGATGTAAGCATCAGCCTCGGGTTCCTGGACGGGGTCCTGGCCAGTGGCTTTGATCCACGCGAGTTCGCCGCTGGGCATGCGGGTCTGGGCGAGGACGACGCAGCCGAGATCGAACTGGTTGAGCTTCACGAGGATGGTGCCGGCATCGCCGTCGCCCCGCCGCACCACCGCCATCGGAATCGCGCGCTGATCTGAAACCCTAAGTGCCGCAGATATGACGATGCTCGTCTTGAGGCGGGGTTCCATCCCTCGCGCGATCGATCACGAAACCTGTTGGATCGCCGACAGCAACCAATGCCCGCCCGGACTGCGCGCATAGGTCCATAGCTCTGCCGCCTCAACCGCGTTCTGCGCGTCGCCGCTGACGATCAATTCGGCCTCGCCGGGCCGCGCGTCGCTGCGCACGTTGAAGTCGCGGGCGCGCCAATGCATCAACGCGGTCGCGTATTGCATGGTGCCTTCATCCCAGGATTCGCGAACCTCGCCCTTGATGAGCTCGACGTTCTCGACGTGATTGATCACGCCCTGGCTTTGGTTTTCGGCGAGTTGCGCGCTGAAATAGGACAGTATCTCCGGCGTTACGTAGCGGCGCAGGGCGCCGAGATCCCCGGCGCTCCAGGCGGCCTGCACGCCTTTGAGAATATCCTCGAATTGCTGATAGTCCGACGCGGCGACGCCGAAGCTCGAGACGCGTGGCGCGCCATAGGCCGGGAATGCCGTCGGTTGAGCAACGCCGTAATCCGGTCCGGCAAACGGCATCGGGCCGCCATAGGGCGCGCCGTAGGACGGCACGCTGTGACGTCGCGTGAACAGGCGGATGAGGAACCAAACGCCACCTGCCAACAGGAGCCACGAGAGGATCGAGCCGCCGAAGCCCATGCCGCCACCGAAACCGCCCAAGCCGCCGCCCATGCCCCAATGGGGAAACAGCATGCTGCCGATCCACGAACCGAAGAACCCGCCGGCGAGCCCGGTCAGGAACGGATGCGAACTGCCGAAGCCGCCATAACCGTTATAACCGGGCTGCGCACCGTAAGGCGCGCTGGGGCTGGTTTGCGGCGTGATGCTGCGCTGGATCGGCGCGCCGCTATTGGGGGCATAGGTCTGCGAACCGCGACTGCCCATGCTCGAAAAGCTGCCGCCGCCGCTCGACCGATAGCTGCCGCCGGCGCGTGCCTCAGCCAGCGACGGGGCGAGACCGATCATCGCCACCAAGGCTAAAACCGCCCAGAACCGCCATTTCATGACCGACGCCCTCTTGTTATCCGCAAATCGCGGCTAATATCTCGTCAGCCGCATCCGATTCTGCAAGGATGGCCGGTAAAATAGCGGCAAGTTGGTCCGGTGGCCAATCGAGCCGGGGAGTGGAGTTGGATGCACCCGACGGCACGGGCCGAGGACGATTCGGGCGACGACCGCGCCGCAGCGGCAGCCCGCTATCATACGGTGCGCACGCGGACCGAGGCTCTGGCCGCGCCGCTGTCGCCCGAGGACCAAACCGTTCAGTCGATGGCCGATGCCAGCCCGACGAAATGGCACCGCGCGCATACCACCTGGTTTTTCGAGAATTTCCTGCTCGCGCCGCACGCGCCTGACTACCGCCCGTTTCATCCGACCTACGGTTACCTGTTCAATTCCTATTATGAGGGTGCCGGCGCCCGCCATCCGCGGCCCGCGCGCGGACTGCTCTCGCGGCCCAGCGTCGCCGAGATCGCGCAATATCGCGCGCATGTCGATGCGGCGATGAATACCCTGGTTGCCAACGCTGACGGCGAAACCTGGCGCACGATCGCGCCGCTGTTCGACCTTGGCCTTCATCACGAGGAGCAGCATCAGGAATTGCTCCTCATGGATATCAAGCACGTGCTGTCGCTCAATCCGCTCGATCCGGGTTATGCCGAGGCAAAGCCGCGCGGGCATCGCGCGGCGCCCCCGTTGCGTTTCGTCGATTTCGCCGGCGGGTTGCGCGAGATCGGCTATGGCGGCAACGGGTTTTTCTTCGACAACGAAGGTCCGCGCCATAAGACCTGGCTGGAGAATTTCCGGCTGGCCTCGCGTCTCGTCACCTGCGGGGAATACCTCGCGTTCATCCGCGATGGCGGTTACGCGCGCGCCGAATTCTGGCTCTCGGAAGGTTGGGCGACGGTGCAGAGCGCGGGCTGGACCGCTCCGCTGTACTGGCGCGAGGACGATCGCGTCTGGACGATCTTCACGCTGGCCGGGCGTCGCGCGGTCGATCCCGACGAGCCGGTATGTCACGTCAGCCTTTACGAAGCCGACGCGTTCGCGCGCTGGGCCGGGAAACGCTTGCCGACCGAAGCCGAGTGGGAAGTCGCGGCGTCCGAAAGCCGGGTGGAACTTGCCGGGAACCTGATGGATCGCGGAGCGTTTCATCCCCAGGCGGCGGGCGAGGGCGGCGCGTCGTTGGAGCAGATGGTCGGCGACGTGTGGGAGTGGACGGCCAGCGCCTATGGCGCCTACCCGGGCTATCATCCGCCCGAGGGAACGATCGGGGAATACAACGGGAAATTCATGTCGAATCAGATGGTCTTGCGGGGCGGCGCGGCGGTGACCCCGGCCGGTCATGTGCGGTTGAGTTACCGCAATTTCTTTCCAGCATCGGCGCGCTGGGCGTTCAGCGGCATTCGTCTGGCGGCCGACGCATGAAGGCCGCGACTGCACGCGCCATTTTTCACGATTTGGCCCCCGAACCGGAAAGCTTTCGCGATCTCGTGCTCGAGGGATTGAGCCGGCGCGACAAGGAGATTCCCTGCCGCTTTCTCTACGACGAGCGCGGCTCGGTGCTGTTCGAGGCGATTTGCGAGACGCCCGAATATTATCCGACGCGCACGGAGATGGCGATCCTCGCCGATTGCGCGCCGGAAATCGCATCGTTCATCGGTCCGCATTGCCAACTCATCGAATTCGGCAGCGGTGCGTCACGCAAGGTAACGCTGCTGCTCAACGCGATGGAACAGCCGGCCGCTTATGTCGCGATCGAGATATCGCGCGAAGCCTTGCAGCACGCGACCGACGCGCTGGCCTCGCGGTTTCCCGGCCTCGCCGTGGTGGCGGTCTGCGCCGATTACATGCGCCCTTTCGATCTGCCGGAATTGCCGGAATCGAATGGCGGACGACGGCTCGGCTTTTTCCCAGGTTCGACGATCGGCAATCTCAATCCGGACGAGGCTAAGCTGTTCCTCGAAGGCTGCCGTCGCGTGATCGGACCGAACGGTGCGATGGTGGTGGGCGTCGATCTGAAGAAAGACGCCAAGACGCTGCACGCGGCCTATAACGATGCCGCCGGCGTGACTGCCGATTTCACGCTCAATCTGCTGACCCGGATCAACCGCGAACTCGGTGCCGATTTCGATCTCGCGCGGTTCGCTCATGACGCGTCCTATAACGCGATCGCCGGCAAGGTCGAGATTTTCATCCGCAGCCGCGCCGATCAGGTCGTCACGGTGGCGGGACGCCGCTTCCGCTTCAACGCGGGCGAACGCATCCACACCGAAGATTCATGGAAGTATTCCGTGCCGCAATTCCATGAACTCGCGACGCGGGCTGGATTTACCCCGGCCCAACATTGGGTCGACCCGGGGAATCTCTTCAGCGTGCATCTGCTGGTTTGAAGCGCGGCCTTAGCGTCGGAACTGCGGTCGGCGGACGGGTGTCGCGACGGCGGCGGCGCGTTCGTCCTTGTGGCGGAAATTGATTCGGCCCTTGGTGAGATCGTAAGGCGTCATCTCGACGGTCACGCGATCGCCCGCAAGGATGCGGATTCGATTCTTTTTCATTTTTCCCGAGGTGTAGGCGAGCGTCTCGTGGCCGTTATCGAGTTTGACGCGGAACCGTGCGTCGGGGAGAAGCTCGGTCACCACACCGTCGAATTCGATCAGGTCTTCCTTTGCCAAGGGCACTCCTCAAAAGAGCAATGGGCTAAAAACGAAGCGGGGCGAGGTCGTGGCCCCGTTTCCCCGTATCACGCGGCGGCGATATTGCCCGCGTTGACCTTTCCTTGCGGTCCGCGTTCCAGATCGTAACTGACCCGTTGACCTTCGTTGAGGCTGGCCATGCCCGCCTTCTGTACGGCCGAAATATGCACGAACACATCCTTGCTGCCGTCGTCCGGCTGAATGAATCCGTAGCCCTTCACCGCGTTAAACCATTTGACCGTTCCCGTTGACATCGTTCGCTCCAGAAAATTATCACGTACCGCGCGCTTTGCGCGTCGGGCCAAACGCCGATTTGAATGAAGCCGGGTCGGCGCTCATGACGAGCAGGGGACAGGGCCGACCCAAAGCGAGTTGACGCGGTAAAGATAAAATATCCGGGCGGATGTTTGCAACCGGGATGGCGCCGGGTCGGGGGCGCCGCCGGCGGTCTTGCTGCAGCGCAAAAGAATGCGCGGCGTGCCGTGGGTCGTGTTATTTGCTGGCGAGCACGGGTTGGATGCGGCTGCCGTCGCCAACCTCGTTCGGCACGTTGATCGCGACCCGATCGCCGGGCTTCGCGCCGTCGAGCAAGGTTATGAAGGCGCCATCGGTACCCGCCAGCTTGACCTTGCGGAAGGTAATCATACCGTCGTCGCCGACGCCCGCGATGAAATTCTCGCCGCCGCGGACGACCAATGCGCTGACCGGCATCTGCGGGAAGCTTTGTACTTTCAGATGGAGGTTCGCGTAGACGAACGCGCCGCCGACTAGAGCATTCTTGCTGTTGTCGATGTCGATCTCGGCCAGGAGTGTCCGGGTCTTCGGATCGAGCGCGCCGGCGGTGCGGCTGATGCTGGCATGAATGATCCGCGTCGGATCGCTCGCGTCGGTGACGTCGACCGGGTCGCCGATATGCACGTAGGGCGCGTCGAGCTGTTCGATGTAGACGGCGACGCGGAGTTTGGAGTTGTCGGCGATCGTCACGACCGGCAGCGAGGTCGATTGATTGGTCGTGGCGGCCGGCATCATCGCGCCGGGATCGGCGTAACGCGCGGTGATCGTGCCGTCGAAGGGCGCGCGAATGGTCTCGTAGGATTTGAGCGTGCCGAGATTGCGGACGGCCTGTTCGGACATGCGCAGATTGGTTTCCGATTGCTGCTGGGTCTGGAGGGCGACATTGCCGCGGGTCAGCAGGTCCTTGTCGCGAGCGGCAAGCCGGCGCTTGTTTTCGAGGTCGGCCTGGGCCGCATCATAAAGGGCATCGGTTTCGGCAGAATCGAGTTCGGCCAGAACCTGTCCGGCCTTGACCTGGTCGCCTTTGTCGACATTGACGGTTTTGAGATAGCCGGCGACCTTGGAGAAGAGCGTGGCCGTGGTGAAGGGGCGGGCATCGCCGAGCAGACGGACGTCGCGCAACTCGGCGCTCTTGCCCACGGTGACGACCTGGACCCGCGGGCCTTTCGCCGTTTCGGTCTCGAGGGTGTCCCGGGCAGAAGCTACCTCGGCATAACGCCCATGAACGATGTATCCGGCGACGATCGCAATCGCGGCGAGGCCGAGAACGCCCCACAGGTAAACGCGTTTGTCGCCCTTGCGACTAGCCATGACTGGTCTCTCCTCCGGTCGATCCAGCCGCCTCGGCGGCAAATCGACGATCAAGTTCATACAGCGTCGGCGGCTTTCGGCGCAATAACGTGTAGATAATCGGCACGATAAAGAGGGTGGCGATGGTGCCGGCCGCGAGGCCGCCGATCACGGCGCGGCCGAGGGGCGCGTTCTGTTCGCCCGCCTCGCCCAGCCCCAAGGCCATTGGGGTCATGCCGAGGATCATCGCCAGGGCGGTCATCAGGATTGGCCGCAGTCGCGTCTTTGCCGCTTCGACGATGCCGGCGATCGCATCGAGATTTTCACGCGCGCGAATGTCGTTGGCGAAGCTCACGACGAGGATGGAGTTCGACACCGCGATGCCGACCGTCATGATCGTGCCCATCAGGGATTCGACGTTGATGGTCGTGCCGGTCAGCACCAGCATCCAGATGATGCCGATCAGCGCGCCGGGCAATGCCATCATGATGATGAGGGGATCGACCCACGACTGAAACAGGATAACCAGAAGCGCGTAAACCAGAATGATCGCGAGGATGAGGCCGAAGCCCAGATTGCGGAATGAGGTTTCCATCACCTGGTTCTGACCGCGAATGTCCATATGAGTCGAGATCGGCTGACCCTTCATGACATTGTCGATCGCGGCATGGAGATCGCGCGCGACGCCGCCGAGATCGCGGCCGTCGATGTTGGCGGCGACGTCGATGACGCGCGAGACGGTGTAGTGGCTGACGGATTCGAAGTTGGTGGACGGGCGTATCGTGGCGATATCGGCCAAGCGAGTAACTGGCGCATTCGGCATGACGGCCATGGCGCTGGTCAGCGACGGCAGGAGCGGCGCATTGGGCTGGCTGATGGGAATCGCCATCAATTCCGGCACCGTCGAAACCTGCGCGATCGGCATCAAGACGGCGACGCTATAGGTGACGTTGTTCAGCGGATTGAGGAACGACGATGGCGCGACGAGTTGGCTCGACGACAACGCGATCAGAACGTTGTTTGCGACCTGGCTCTGGGTGATGCCCATTTGGGTTGCGCGCAACCGGTCGACGTCGATCTGGAGCGCCGGGTAATTGAGCAACTGAATGACGTGAGGATCGACGATGCCGGGAATCGATCGCATCGACACGAGCAGTTTTTGCGCTAGCGCCTGGGATTGATTGAAATCGGCGGCCTGGATTTGCACGTCGATCGGCGCCGATTGGCCGAAATTGAGCACCTGACTCACGATGTCGGCGTTCTGAAAGTAAAACTCGCTGCCCGGAAAATCCTTCGGGAGCTGTTCGCGAATCATGCGGATGTAGTCGATGCTCGGGCGATGGCCCGGCTTCAACTGCACCAGGATTTCGGAATCGCCGCTGCTGATGTTGTCGGTCGGCACGACCGACATGTTGTACGCGTTGGCAACGCCGCTGACGTCATTGATGGTTTGCAGTTCCGCCGCGGGAATGATGTCGCGAATCTTTTGGTCGACCTGCAGCACGAGTTTTTCCGTCTGCTCGATCCGGGTCCCGATCGGTGCGCGATAGTGCAGCTTGATGAGGCCGACATCGGAAATCGGAAAGAAGTCGGTGCCGACGACGGTTGCGAGCGCGCCGCTGGCGACGAGAAGAACGGCGCCGCCGATGAGGACGAAAGCGCGTATCTCCAACGCACGCGATAAGGCGCGGCCATAGCGTTCGCGCAGGCGCTCGAAGCTGTTCTGGAAAGCGGCGCCGGCACGGCCGAAAAAGCCGCTGGGCGCGGCGTGGTGGTCTTCGCCGGCCAGCAGGGCGCGGCCGAAACACGGCACCATCGAGAACGAGAGGAAGAACGATGCGAGCAACGCCAGCACGACGGTGATGGCGAGCGGGATGAACAGATATCGCGCCGGCCCGGTCAGGAGCACGACCGGGAAGAACACGATACACATCGCGAGCGTCGCCACCGTCAGCGGAAGTACGACTTCGGACGCGCCGTCGAGAATGGCGACCATCAACGGTTTGCCGAGCGTCTGGTTGCGGTGGATGTTCTCGATTGCGACCGTGGCATTGTCGACGAGGAGGCCGATCGCCAGCGCGAGGCCGCCCAAGGTCATGAGGTTGATCGATTGTCCCGCCAGCATCAGGCCCATGATGGCCGCGAAGATCGAAAGCGGGATCGAGAGCGCCACGATCGTCGTGCTGCGCCAACTGCCGAGGAACAGCAGAATCATCAGCGAAACGAGGATCGAGGAGATCACTGCCTCGCGCACGACGTTCGAGATCGCCGACCGCACGAAGACCGATTGATCGAAATTGAGGCTGAGATCGATTCCGTCGGGCGCCGCGGCCTTGATTTCGGGCATGAGATCGCGCGAGGCGTCGACCACCGCGAGGGTCGATGCATCGGCATGGCGCAGGATCAGCATGTAGACCGCGCGTTGGCCATTGACGTGAGCGACCGTCGTTTGGTTGCCGGCGGTGTCCGCGACATGGGCGACGTCGCCGAGCTGGACCAGCACGCCGTTTCGCATGCCGAGCGGAAGCTGGTTGAACAAGTCGACGGTGGGCGGGCTCGAATTAAGCGCGACGTTGTATTCGCGATCGGCGATGCGCGCGACGCCGGCGGGCACCGTCACGTTCGAGGTCGTGAGTGCGCCCACGACGTCGGTTGGCGAGACGCCTTTGGCGATCATTCGCTGTTCGTCGAGCTGGACGAGGATCTGACGCTGCTTGCCGCCGTAAGGCGCGGTGATCGCGAGGCCGGGGACGGTGAACAGTTTCAGGCGTAGGAAGTTGAGCGCATAGTCCGAGATCACCTGTTCGGGAACGCTCTGGCTCGTCGCGGTGACCTGTAGGATCGGCACGCTCGAGGCGTTGAACTGAATGACGTTCGGCGGCGTCATGCCGGGCGGAAGCTGTCGCAGGATGGTGTCGTTGGCGGATTCGACCTGGGCGATGGCGCCGCCGATGTCGGAACCGGGTTGGAAATAGATCTTGATGATGCCGGTGCTGGGAATCGATTCCGATTCAATGTGGTCGATGCCGTTGACGCTTTGCGAATAGGAACGCTCGGCGACCAGGACGACGCGTCGCTCCATGTCGACGGCGGCGAGGCCGGGATAGTTCCAGGCGACAAGAACGACAGGGATGTCGATGATCGGAAAAATGTCGACGATCATCCGTGTCAACGCGAAACCGCCCATCAACAGAATGAGCAGCGCAGTGATCATTGTCGTATACGGCCTGCGCAGCGACAGGCGCACCAACCCCATCATTGATGAAAAATCTCCCCGACCACGACTTTAAGTACTGATTTTAGACGATTTTACCCGCCCGGCGCCAGTGGTGCCACGTCGATGCCGCGCGTTCGCGCAGGGTGAGAACCAGGCCCGGCAGGGTTCGCGGATTTGCGACGAGGATTCCCCACCGTTCGCGACGCTTGGTTAGCCATTGCTTCTTATAGGGGTCGTCGCCCCGGCCGAAATCGATCTCGCTCGGCTGGTCGCCGGCAAGTACCCGCTCGACCATCCGTATGGTGAGCACGGTACCGATGGAAAGATCGTCGAAACGGCTGTCATGGGCCAGCTTGTAGATCGTCGCGCGCCCGCGCCAGACGATCCAGAACTGGGCGGCCGCGGGTGCGCCGTCGAGGTATAAAAGTCCCAATCGCAAGGCACCGGCTTCGGCCGCCGCCCGGATCAGATGCGGGGTGAACTCCGGAAACGGTTCACTGCCTTTCCAGCTCGCCCGATAGACGGTTTCGTAATCGGCGATCGCTTCGTCGATTCCGTTCACGCCCTCGTGAAACCTGAATTCCACGTTATGTGAGGTGTCGAGCTTGTTCGAGCGCCGCCGCGATGTGTTGCGCAAGGCGGCCGGCCGGTCGGCCAGATAGCGCGCGAAATCCAATCCGCGGGTGTCCTCGTACCAGGTGCCTGAATCGAAAAAAGGGAATGCGGCCCAACCCGCGCGCGCGAAGGCCGTGCGCAATCCATCGAAGCTCGGATCGGCCGGATCGAGCCCGGCGATCTGTAACGAATGCCAGGGCGGCGTGTCGTGCGCGATCGAGTCCGCGATCCGGATCAGCGCCTCGCCGAGCCTCGGGTCTCCGGCCGCATAAATCGGGCTGTGCTCGGTGCTGTAGTAATTCGAGAGCCCGGCGAGGCGGCGCGACTCGGGCATCCGGACGCAGGCCAGCGCGGCCGCATCGTCGAGATAGAGCAGCGGCCGACTGTCCTTGTCGGTTCCGTAGCGTGAAAGGACGTGGTACCAGATCGGCAGCGCGAAAAAACTGCGCTCCGCGGCCCGGGCAAACAGCGCCGCGACGGGCGCGGGCAAATGAAGAAAGTCCGGGTTCTCGATCACGCTCATGACAGAGATCAGCTTACACCGTCGCGGCGCGAAACCGCAGAGTTTGGGCTAGCGATGGCGGATGCCGTCGCGGTGACGCGCGAAGCCTTGCCGGACAAGGCTGCGTTGGAGACGGAATGGCTCGGCCTGGAGGCGCTTCGGCCGGGCGTGGTCTTCCTGTCTTGGGCATGGGTCGGCACCTGGCTTGCGACGTTGCCGACCGACATGACGCCGCTTCTGTTGCGCGCGCGCGTCGGCGACGAGACCGTCGGCCTCGCGATCGGTATCGAGCGCGTGGCGCGGCGCGGTGCGACGTTGCCGACGCGCGGGCTCTATCTGCAGGCCACGGGCGACGATACGATCGATACGATTTTCGTCGAATATAACGGTTTCCTCTGCGCCGAGCGCGACGAGCCGGCGATCATGGCGGCGCTGCTTGGGTGGTTTCAAACCCAGGCGCCGGATATCGACGCGTTGCATCTTCCGGGCATTGTGGCGCCGCTAACGACGAAAGGCCTGCTCGACGAGGTTCAGGCCGAGCCCGGTTTCGCCGTCGACCTGATTGCCGTTGCGGCGGCCGGCGGCGATGTCGCATCGTTGCTCGGCGGGAGCTCGCGCCAGCAGGTGCGCCGCGTGTTGCGCGCCTATGAACAACAGGGCCCCTTGTGCGCAGTCGAGGCGGCGAGCACCGACGAGGCATTGCGATTTTTTCACGCGATGAAGGCCATGCATGTCGCGTCGTGGCAACGACGCCGGCGCGACCATGCGTTCAGCGACGACCATTTCGAGCGGTTTCACGTCGCACTGATCAAGCGCGAATTCGCGACCGGGGTCGTCCAACTCGTCGAGATCGCCGCGGGCGATCAGCCGATCGGCTATCTCTATAACTTCCGCCGCGATGGCATGATCTACGCCTATCAGAGCGGCTTCGACGATCGCGACCGCAAGCTCTCGCCGGGGGTTGCCAGCCACGCCATGGCGATTCGGTTGAATGCCGAACAGGGCGCGCGACGCTACGATTTTCTCGCGGGGGCCAATCGCCTCAAGCAGAACTTCGCCACCGAGCGTTACACGCTTTATTGGCAAGTCCTGCGCCGGCCGCGTCTCGATCATCGGCTGATCGCGGCGGCGCGTCGGGTTAAGCGGCGGCTCTTTCCCTAATTTCGTGCCGGCGCGAGTGCCGCCATCGCGCGATCGGCCGCGATGATGGCGGACTCGTAAGCGGCGTGGGCCGTGCCGAACTGGTCGATCGAGCAGGCCTCGCCGGCGATGAACAGGCGGTCGTTGACCGGTTCCATCAGGATCGAGCGGTCGTCGGCATGACCGGGCAGGGCGCAGGAATAAGACCCGCGTGCGTAAGGATCGATGCCCCAGGCGGAACTGGCGAGGAAATTCAGCCGCTTGCGGATCTCGTTGCCGTAGATTCCCGCGATCTCGTCGATGGCGAAAGCGGCCATCGCCGCGGGGCCCTCCTTCTCGAGCCGCATCGAGAGATGGCCGCCGAAATAGCACGAGATCATCGGCCAGCCATGCGGTCGGATCTGATAATTGCCGGTCTGCGCGCTGTCGGTGCGACCGTTGAGATGAAGGTAGGTCTCGCTCGGCCCGGCGCCCGCGAGGCCAAGGAACAGTTTATTGGCGACACCGCACGGCAGACCCGCCGCGGCGGAGACGATCCGGGGCAGCGCCGGTGCGAACCGGATCGCTTCTTCCGCGAGAAGATTGGTCGACACGGTGACGATGACGGCGCGCGCGGTGATGTCGCCGCGATTGGTGACGATCCGGATCGCGGGACCGCTGTGATCGATGCGTTCGACCACCGTATTGAATCGCACCGGCAGCTTGGCGCTGAAAGCGGATATCAGGGCGCCATATCCGGCGAGGGCGCGCCAGTTGACGCCGGTATTGTCGTAGCGCTGACGGTCCTTGACCGAGACATAGCGAAGCTCGGCGCCGTTCGCCCAGGTGCTGATCGCGTCGAACAGATTGTTCCAGCGCCCGCCCGGCGGCAGCAATTGGTCGGCGGGCATGTCCTCGGGCAATGTCGCGGCGCGCTCGTAAGCCTCTTCGAGGGCGTCGCGCGCGGCATTCCAATCGTCATTGGCGGCGTCGCCGTGATGAATCGCGATCCGGCTGGTCCAGTCGGGCAGATGCTTGTCGAGGGCGAAGCCGAGTTCCTCGGCGATGCCGGTCCATGGATTGATGTCGGCCGAATGCAGCCATTCGCAGCCCAGATCGACCGGCTTGCCGAGCACGGTCGGGACGGTGTGGGCGCGCCCGCCCAGCCGGTCGCGCGCCTCGATCGCGATCGTTTTGACGTTGTGGGTGACAAGGCGATGACACGCCGCGACTCCGGCCGCACCGGCACCCACCACGACCACATCGAAATCAGCGCCGGAATCCGCCATGGCAATCTTCGTCCGTTCCATTCATCATGTTATGCATGATCAATCGTGACATCGTCGCGTCGCATATTCGCGATACCGCGCGCGCCCTGATCTTACCTCGCTTTCGCGCCTTGGGCAGCGGCGACATCCGCGAAAAAAAGCCGGGCGATCTCGTCACCATCGCCGACATCGAAACCGAGCACGAGTTGACGCGGCGGTTGAGCGCGTTGATCGAGGGCTCGCTGGTCGTCGGCGAGGAAAGCGTGGCCGAGGATGCGGGCCGGCTCGCTGCTTTGTCGGGCGACACGCCGGTCTGGATCATCGATCCGGTCGACGGGACGTCGAACTTCGCCAAAGGCGTGCCGGGCTTTGCCTGCATCGTCGCGCTTGTGCGCCATGCGGTGGTCGAAGTCGGCTGGATCTACGATCCGCTGGGCGATCTCATGATCACCGCCGCGAAAGGCGAGGGTGCCTGGCTGGGAACCGAGCGCCTTCATGTGGCGTCGGATGTGCCGCCCGAACGCATCACCGGTTCGGCTTATGGCCGCGCCAAGTCAGGCTTGCGGGCCGCCAAGGCGCTCAACGAAAGCGGGCGCGTTCGCGGCGTTCACAATCAGGGGTGCAGCGGTCTCGAATACGTCTCGATGTCGCGCGGCATCAGTCAGTTCTCGCTGCATTCGCGGTCCCTGCCGTGGGATCACGCGGCCGGCATGCTGATCATCGCCGAGGCGGGCGGACAGGCGTCGTTTCTCGATGGTGGTGTTTACGACCCGCGAATCATCGATCGTTCGGTACTGGCGGCAGCGAGCCCGGCCGCGTGGCAAACCGTGCACGACGTCATGGAGCACGCGTGAAGGGTAAGACCTGCGTGATCACCGGCGCGACCGACGGGATCGGGCTCGAAGCCGCCGCGCGTCTCGGTGCGCTGGGCGCTCGGCTTGTGCTGGTCGGCCGCAATCGAACAAAAGGTGATGCTGCGCTCGCGACGTTGCGCACACGCGTGCCC
Organism: uncultured Rhodospirillales bacterium; assembly: GCA_903828515.1. Taxonomy (GTDB): domain Bacteria; phylum Pseudomonadota; class Alphaproteobacteria; order ATCC43930; family CGMCC-115725; genus CAIKMD01. The sequence goes on from CAIKMD010000007.1 coordinate 1,669,566, forward strand.
GGCGTCGTGGTCGACATGCATTATGCCGATCTGTCGCGTCAGGACGAAATCCGGCGGCTCGCGCCCGAATTGCTGGCGACCGCGCCAAGGATCGATGTGCTGATCAACAATGCCGGCGGATTTTTTGAGAAACGCGAGATCACCGTGGACGGTATCGAACGCACCTTCGCGCTCAACCATCTCGGCTATTTCCTGCTGACCGAATTATTGCGCGAGCGGATTGTCGCGTCGGCCCCGGCGCGGATCGTCAATGTTTCGTCCGGCGCGCATCGCCGGGCAACGCTGGATTTCGCCGATCTGCAGACCGCACGTTCTTATAGCGGCTGGAAATCCTATCAGCGTTCCAAGCTCTGCAATATTCTGTTCACCCGCGAACTGGCGCGGCGGCTCGCTGGCACGGGGGTTACCGCCAACAGTCTTCATCCCGGACTCGTCGCCAGCAGCTTCGGCGACAATAATCGTGGTCCGATGGGACTTGCCTTCCGCGTCGCCAAGCGTTTCATCGGACTCTCGGTCGAGGCCGGCGCCGAGACACCGGTTTACCTCGCGTCGTCGTCCGAGGTCGAAGGGATCACCGGTCTCTATTTCGGGAAGTGCAAGGCGGACTTACCGAGCGTAGCCGCGCAGGACGATGAGGTCGCTTCTCGATTGTGGCGGGAAAGTGCCGCGCTGACGGGATTGCAGTCGTAAAATTCGTCGCCATATCGACGTTGACGCTTAACGCCCGCATCAAGAAGGAACTGACGAGATGACCACCAAGAACGTCGCTGTTTTCGTCGGTAGCCTGCGCAAGGAATCGTTCAGCCGGAAATTCGCTCATGCCTTGCGCGAACTCGCTCCGGCGAGTCTCGCGCTCGATATCGTCGAGATCGGTCAACTGCCGCTCTACAATCAGGATTATGATGCCGCGCCGCCGGCCGAATACGTCGCGTTCCGCGATCGCGTGCGAAAGGACGATGCGGTCCTGTTCGTGACGCCGGAATACAACCGCTCGGTTCCGGCCGTGCTCAAGAACGCGATCGATGTCGGCTCACGTCCTTACGGCAAGAGCGTCTGGGACGGCAAGCCCGGCGCCATCGTCAGCGTCTCGCCCGGCGCCGTCGGTGGGTTCGGCGCCAACCACCATCTGCGCCAATCGCTGGTCTTTCTCAACGTGCCGACGATGCAGCAGCCCGAGGCCTATATCAGTGGCGCGGACAAGCTGCTCGACGCAGAGGGCAAGCTCGTCAATCCGGGCACCCGCGAATTCCTCACCAAGTACATGCTGGCCTATGCCGCCTGGATCGAGCGGGTCGCGAAATAACGGTCAGACGAGGTTCAGCGCGCGGGCGATAAAGACGATTCCGACCAGGCCGAACATCAGCGCAGCGATGTAGTTCATCTGGCGGATCGGCAGTTTGTCCGACAAGGCGTCGCCGAGGAACACGGCGGGCAGATTCGCGATCAGCATGCCGCAGGTCGTGCCCGCGACCACGGCCAGGAGACTGGGATAGGCGGCCGCTAGGGCCAACGTCGCGATCTGGGTCTTGTCGCCGATCTCGGCGATGAAGAAGGCGACCAGCGTGGCGAGGAAGGCATTGCGCTGGTTGACCCCGGCACCGCCACCTTTCAGCACATCGGGGCGTAATACCCACGCCGCCATCGCGACCATGCTGGCGCCGACCATCACGTCGAGCACCGTGGGCGTCAGCAGGCTGCCGAACCAAGAGCCGAGCAACCCGGCGACGGCGTGATTGGCGACGGTCGCGATCAGAATACCGGCGATGATCGCCCACGGCTTGCGGTAATGCGCCGCCAGCGCGAGCGATAGCAACTGGGTCCGGTCGCCGATTTCGGCAACCGCGACGGTCGCAAGCGAGACGAAGAAGGCTTCCATCGGGAGAATTGCCCTGGCCGGGCATAGGGACAACGAATTGCGCTCTTCCGCCGGCCGCGGAAGCGCCAATTCGTTGGTCTCGCCAATGCCTCGATCGAGGCCCCCTACGCCATGGTAACGACCGAAATCGCACCAAGTATGTTGACGCAAGGCCCGGTAACGCCGGGCGGCTACTCCCCAATGAACAAAATCAGAATAGCGAAGCCCGCGCCGTCACGCAACGCGAGTCGCCTAAGGACTTGGGACGTGTGGCGGGAATCCTTATATGAAGGGGCACCATGGAAGCACGCGATCCTTATCAGGTGTTGGGCGTCAAGAAAGATGCGACGGATGACGAAATCCGGAGCGCCTATCGAAAGCTCGCAAAAAAGCACCACCCCGACCTCAATCCGGGCAACAAGCAGGCCGAGGCGACTTTCAAGGAAGTCTCCGCCGCGAACGAGCTTCTCTCCGACAAGGAGAAACGTGCGCGTTACGACCGCGGCGAGATCGACGCGTCGGGCGCTGAGAAGCAGCGCGCCTATTCCTATAACGATTTTGCGGAGGGTGCGCCGGGTGCGCGCTATCACGGCGCCGACGGCGTGCCGCCGGAAGACCTCGACGACCTGTTCGCGTTTTTCAGAGGCGGCCAAGGCGTGCGCGGCGATGGTGCGGCATTCCGCATGCGCGGCGCCGACAGTCATTACGCGCTGACGGTCGATTTCCTGACGGCGGTCAACGGCGCGCGCCAGCGTCTCCAACTGGCATCGGACAAGAGTCTCGAAGTCAACATTCCGGCGGGCGTGCGCGACGGCCAGATCTTGCGATTGGCGGGGCAGGGTGGTCCCGGCATCGGCGGTGGGCCCAATGGCGACGCGCTGATCGAAATCCACGTCACACCCCATGCGCTTTTCCAGCGCGATGGCGACAATATCCGTCTCGAACTTCCGATCACGCTGCCCGAGGCGGCGCTGGGCGGCAAGATCAACGTGCCGTTGCCTTCTGGGGCGGTGGTGATGACAGTGCCGGCCCATTCCAATACCGGCACGATGCTCCGCCTCAAGGGCAAGGGCATCGCGGGCAAGGGTGATGTTTTGGTGACGCTCAAAGTCGTTCTGCCGAGCGGTGGTGATTCGACGCTCGACGACTTCCTCAAGGGCTGGGCGCCCCGGCACCCGTATGATCCGCGCAAAGGGCTCGCGTCATGATCGCGTTCGAGGCGGTCCTTCGCGAAGTACGCGGACTCAAGGCGGTCGAACTCGAACGCTGGATCGAGGCGCGCTGGGTTCGCGCCGAGCGCGGCCAGGGCGGCTACGTGTTTCACGAGATCGACGTGGCGCGACTGCATCTTATCGTCGAGTTGCGTCATGAGTTCCTGATCGACGAGGAAGCGATGCCGGTCGTGCTGCACTTGCTCGATCAGGTTCATGCGCTCCGCCGGCAGTTGAAATCGGTGGTGAAGGCGGTCGAGAACCTGCCGCCCGAGACCCAGGCCCTGCTGCGCGACCGCTTGCGCGACTAATTCGACACATCGGCGCGGCTATGCTTAGAATGCCGCATGATGATCGCGGTACTCCTGTTCTTTCATATCCTCTCGGCCGTCGTTTGGGTCGGTGGCATGTTCTTCGCGCATCAGATGGTGCGCCCCTCGGTCGGCCCGCTTGAGCCTGCGGTTCGGCTGGCGCTCTGGCGACGCATCTTCGCGCTTTTCTTTCCCTGGGTGTGGACCGCGGCGGCGCTGCTGCTCGCCAGTGGACTGGCGATGGAGATCAGCGGCATCAGAGGTATTCACGTCACGATCATGGAATCGCTGGGCGTGATCATGATGCTGGCCTTCGCGCATCTCTATTTCTCGCCGTGGCGGCGGTTTCAGCGCGCGGTCGATGGCAATGATTTCGCGGTGGCCGCCGTTCAGCTCAACAAGATCCGGCGGATCGTCGAGTTCAACCTCGTGTTGGGATTGATTGTCGTCGTGGTCGGCGCGACCGGACGTTATTGGGGTTACGCCGGGTAGGCGACGCAGCCGGACGTCCGGCTTTACCAGCAGGAATGTCATGGTTTCAGCCGATATCGTTTTTCGTCACGGCAAGGTCGTTACCGTCGACCACGATTTCAGCATCGCGCAAGCGATCGCCGTCCAGGGCGAACGGATCCTCGCCGTGGGGACCGACGCCGAAATCGAAAGCTTGATCGGCCCTAAGACCCGCGTGATCGATCTCGCCGGGCGCACGGTGGTTCCCGGCCTCCACGACAGTCACATCCATACGATGGGGGGCGCCTCCGACGAGCTGGCGGTATCGCTGGCCGATGCGAAGTCGATGAAAGACGTGCAGGCCGCCTTTGCCGCGCGCGTCGCGCAGACCCCGGCGGGCGACTGGGTCCTCGGCGGCAGCGGGTGGCACGAGAGCCAACTCGTCGAAGGAAGGTTGCCGGTTCGCCAGGAACTCGACGCGGTTACGCCGAACAATCCGGTGTTTCTGCGGCGCGGCGGTCATGTGGGCGTTGCCAACAGCGCGGCGCTCGCGCTCGCCGGCATCACCAAGGACACGCCCGATCCGAAGGGGGGCGTGATCGTGCGCGATCCCACGACCGGCGAGCCGACCGGGGTGCTGGTCGAACGATCGGCGTTTACGCTCGTCGCCAAGCACATTCCGGCGGCGACGCGCGACGACCGTATCAAGGGCCTTAAACTCTTCATCGCCAAACTGAACAGCAAGGGCGTCACGGCGACGCTGGAACCCGGCCTCACCCTCGACGAGATCGCCGCTTACATGGAGCTGTGGCGGTCGGGCGGGATGACGACACGGGTGCGCGTGCTGCAAAAGGTGAACGGACTCGAAGATGTGACGGCGATGTCCTCGGTGCTGGCGCCGAATTTCGGCGACGACTGGCTTCGCGTCGGCGGCTTTAAATTTTTGAGCGACGGCGGCATCGAAGCGGCTTACATGAGCGAGCACTATCGCGTCGTCGAGGGCGAGCAGAACGATCCCAATTTCGTCGGCAAGCTGATCGTGCCGGCGGGCGGGCTCGAGGAACTCGGTCAGATGTTCATGGTCGCCGCCGAACGCGGCTGGCAGGTTCAGGCCCATGCCGTCGGAGACGCCACGATCACCGCCATCGTCGACCTGATGGAAGAGACCGATCGCAAATTTCCGCTGCGCGATCTGCGCTGGACGATCATGCATATCTTCCTGCCGACGGCGGCCTCGCTCGAAAAGATCAAGCGCATGGGTCTCTACACGACAGTCCAGGATCATCCGGTCAAGCTCGGCTACAACATGATCCGCTATTGGGGCGAAGAGCGCGCGGCGCGTTCGATCCCGGTCAAGACGATCATTTCGATGGGCATTCCGACCGGCGGCGGCACCGATGCGCCGGTGGTCGATTGGAATCCGTTCGAATCCTTGTGGTGGATGACGACGCGCAGGGTCTTTGCGCAAGGCACGATCCGCGTGCTCGGTCCCGAGGAGGCGATCACCCGGCCCGAGGCGCTGCGGCTCTACACGATGGGCAGCGCTGCCAACGCCTTCATGGAAGACCGTATCGGGTCGTTGGAGCCGCGCAAATACGCCGATCTCGCGGTGCTCTCGGCGGATTACCTCACCGTTCCCGACGACGATCTGCGCGACATCCGTTCGCTCCTCACCATGGTAGGCGGCAAGATCGTCCACGAAGCGGGGATTTGACCCGATGATCGAAGCCGATCTGATCCTGCGTAACGGCAAGATCGCGACCGTCGACAGGGCGTCGAGCATGGTTCAGGCGATTGCCATCCGCGGCGACCGCATCGTCGCCACCGGCAGTGACGCCGCAATGACCGCGCTGGCGGGCCCGAGCACGCAGGTTCTCGATCTAAAGGGACGCACGGTCATCCCCGGCCTTCACGACAGCCATCTTCACACGATGAATGGTGGCCAGAACGAACTCGCGGTATCGCTGGCGAACGCGCGCTCGATCAAAGATGTTCAAGCAGCCTTTGCTGCGCGCGCCGCCGAAACGAAAAAGGGCAACTGGATCCTGGGCGGCAGCGGCTGGCACGAGAACCAGTTGGCGGAGGGCCGTCTGCCGGTCCGCCAGGAACTCGATGCGGTGACGCCCGATAATCCCGTCTATCTGCGGCGCGGCGGCCATGTCGCGATCGTGAACAGCGCGGCGCTGGCGCTCGCCGGCATCACCGAGGACACCCCCAATCCGCGCAACGGCATCATCGTGCGCGATCCCAAAACCGGCGAGCCGATCGGGGTGCTGGTCGAGCGGCCGGCATTTAACCTCGTCCTCAATCTCGTGCCGCCGCCGAGCCGTGAAGATCGCGTGAAGGGCCTGAAGCTCTTCACCAGGAAGCTCAACCGGTTCGGCATTACGGCGACGCTCGAACCGGGCCTCTCGCTCGACGAGATCGCGGCGTACATGGCGTTGTGGCGCGAGGGCGCGATGACCACCCGCGTGCGGATCCTGCAGCGCGTGTTCGGGCATGACGACGTGCTCGGCCTGTCGCAATTCCTGGCGCCGAATTTCGGCGACGACTGGCTGCGGGTCGGCGGCTTCAAGTTCAGCGCCGATGGTGGCATCGAGGGCGCGGCTTTGGGCGAGCGTTATCGCGTCGTCGAAGGCGAACAGAACGATCCCGATTATTACGGCAAGATGATGACGCCGCCGGGCGGACGCGAGGAACTCGGCCGGATGATGGAAACCGCCGCCGAACGCGGTTGGCAGTTCCAGGTCCATAATGTCGGCGACGCCGCGATTGCTGGATCGCTTGCGCTGATGGAACCTCTCGCGTTGCGCTTCAAGCTCGACGAGCTGCGCTGGACCATCGTGCATATTTTCCTGCCGTCGAAGGAATCGCTGGAAACGATCAAACGGCTCGGGCTTTCGACCACGGTACAGGATCATCCGGTCAGCCTCGGTTACAACATGCTGCGGTTCTGGGGCGAGGAGCGGGCGGCGCGCTCGATCCCGATCCGTTCGATCACCGCGCTCGGCATCCCGACCGGCGGCGGCACGGACGGGCCAACCGTCGATTGGAATCCGTTCAAGGCGCTCTGGTGGATGACGACGCGCAAGGTGTCGGTGAACAACGAGATCCGCACGCTGGGCCCTGACGAGGCGATCGACCGGCAGCTGGCTTTGCGGCTCTATACGATGGGCAGCGCCGAGGTCGGCTTCATGGAAGACAAGATCGGCTCGCTCGAAGCCGGCAAACTCGCTGATCTCGCGGTGCTGTCGGACGACTATTTCACGGTAGCTGACGATGCGCTGCTCGATCTGCGCTCGGTGCTGACCCTGGTCGGCGGCAAGATCGTGCATCAGGAAGCGCTCTGAGCTGTGGACGCCGATGCTTTATTGAAGCTGCACGGCCAGGCGCATCGCGCCAGTCTCATTGGCGACGCCGCGCCGACGGAATTTTCGAACGTCATCCGGCCAACCGATAATTTTCCGCGTCTGACTTTTAAAGATATCTACGCGACGACCGGCATCATCGGCCTGCGCCTCGGCGAGATGGCGAAGGACCTCGCGGGCCAACCCGTGATCATTAAGGGCTACATGGCGCCGCCACTGGTCGACGAAGGCGATTTCTTCGTCATGACGCGAAGCCCGGTCTATACCTGTCCGTTCTGCGATTTCGGCGCGAACTGGCCCGACGATATCGTGTTGAGCCTGCTGGAACGCCCAAGCGGTTTCGTCGATCCGTTTCAGGCGATCGAGGTCGCCGGCACGCTCGATCTCGGCGCCAAGCATGATCCCCATACCGGGGCCACCCGCCTCGTGCGACTGGTCGATGCGACCTGGCGGATCGTCCCGCCGAAATAGCGTTCAGTGAATGGCGAAGCGCCGCGCCAGCGGATCGATGACGAACTTCTCGCCGGCCACGAAAATGACGACGATGGCAAAGCAGCTCGCGAAGACCATCGCGGTATCGCCGGTCACTTGCGCGCGCAGCATCAGGTAACCAAGGCCGCGATCGGCGCCGAACAGTTCCGCGACCAGCGCGATCTTCCAGCCGACGCCATAGGCGATCCGCACCGACGACATGATGTAGGGTAGCAGCATCGGCAGCGCGATCTTGGTCGCGACCTTCCAGCCCGAGCGCGAGAAGCTCGCGCCCATTTCGAGCAGTTCGCGATCCATGTCGGCAAGGCCCTGGATCAGCGCGATGGCGCAGAACGGAACGAGGATCAGCGTCTCGACGAAAATCACCGAGGGACTGCTGGGTTGAAACCAGAACGTCGCGAGGATGGCCCAGCCGACGGAGGGGAAGGAATTGAGCACCGGCAAGACGCGTCGTGTCACCGCATAGGTACTCAACGGCACATAACGGGCGAGCATGGCCAATGCCCCGCCCAGCAACACGGCGAGCGCAACCGACACGACGACGCGGACGAGGCTGATGATGGTGTCGCCCAAAAACCGCGTATCGAAGAAAAGATTGAGGAGCGTCTGTCCGGTTTCGAGCGGGCCGGGCAGGACGAAGCTCGGCAACCGCCGCGCGGTGAGCCACCACACGAGGATAAAGAGCAGCGGCAGGCCGTCGCCGACCACGCGCTCGGCAAAAGAGGTTCGCGACTTAGACGGGTTCATAATGCGCCGAGAGCCGTGCCTGGGTCGGCTCGAAGAGGTAACGGTCGGTGGCGTAAACCGCGGCGATGATGAGGACGATGATCATCACGACGAGCGGCGTATCGTAATTCTGGCGCGCGAGATTGAAGAGACGCCCGAACCCGGCATCGCCGCCGAACAGCTCGGCGGTCAGCAACGCCTTCCATGCCACGCCGAAACAGATCCGCAGGGTCGAGAAGAGAAACGGCGTCAGGGCAGGCAGGAAGATCAGGCGGAAACGGTTGAACCCGCTGCGCCCGAAGCTGCGCGCCATCTCGACGATTTCCGGATCGATACTCTCGAGGCCCTGACGGACATTGATGATCGCGAACGGGATCAGCACCATGGCGAGGGCGAACATCACGGTGAAATCGCCCAGCCCAAACCACAGCACCGCGAGTAGCACCCATCCGGTTCCCGAAAACGAATTGAGGAACGGGCTGATGCGCCCATGAACGGCAAGGCGCAGCACCGGCAGGTAATGCGCCGCCAAAGCGAGGCCGCCGCCGATCAGGATCGAGCCCAGCACCGCGCCGACGACGTGGAGAAGCGAAGCACCGACATGGACCCACATATGCGGATCGATGACGAAGACGAAGAACTGCTTGGCTACGTCGACGGGTCCGGGCAGGAGATAGGGCGGCTCGACGATCCCGACCACCACCCAGATCGCCAGCATCGCGAGGGTGAAGAGCAGGGCGACAAGTCGTCGCCGCCGTTCCAGCGGTGTCCTTTCGGTCCTCACGAGGATATTCGCGTTGCCGCTATTGCCGCAGCGCGTCTTTCCAGATCATCGACGCCGCGGGCGGATATTCCTTGATAATCGTGAGTTCTTTCGACAGCTCCCACAGCTTGTCGATCGCCTTCACGTCGGAATCCGAAACCACCATCGGCACCTCGGTGTATTCGTTCAGCCAGTCGCTGAAGAAAGATGGTTCCATCTTGGTCTCGACGCTCATTGCCGCGGCGACTTCGGCCACATGGGTGCGGGTGTAGTCGGAAGAGGCCTTCACCATGCGCGCGAATTCCTTATAGGCGTCGGGCCGCGCCGCGAGCTTTTCCGGATAGCCGACCAGCACGGCCACAACGGCGGGGCCGCCGATCGCCTGGTTGATCGCGTCGTCGAGGCTCTCGATCGCGCGGAATTCCTTGCTCTTCGACGCGTTATAGGCCTCGCTGTGGGTGAGGCTGGCGGCGTCGATGCGACCGGTGAGCAGCGCGCCGGGCATCGCGGTCGCCGGAACTTCGACCCAGCGCATGTCGCCGCCGTCGTAAGAGACGTTCATGCCGTAGGTCTTCCACAGCGCGATCCGCATCAGCGTCGTGCCGGTCGAGGGCAGGGATTGCGTTGCCAGCGTCTTGCCCTTCAGGTCCTTGATGCCCTTATAGGGGCTGTCCGCCTTCACATAGATCGCGGCGCCCTTGCCGCCTTTGGCATGGTTGCGCAGTGCCGTCGCCATGATCGAGAGCTCAAGGCCGCGTGACTTGGCCGCCGGCACGCCAATCGCCGCCGTCATGATGACGTCGTAGCTCTTGGCGCCCGTCGCTTGCAGCAGAGCCGGAATGTCCAGCGACTTCACCGTGATGTCGACCGTGTCGGACGGCACCTTGCCGTGGGCGAGCGGCCAGACCACCGCGTCGTAGGCGGGATCGAGCAGATAGGCGAAGGTGATGTTCTCCTTCGCGGCAGCGGGAAAGGCCAGAAGCAGAAGAAGTCCGGCGGCGGGGAGGAACCTGCCAAAAATTGCGATCATGGTGTGACCTTTCCTGTCAAGAAACGGGTTCGGTAGGGGATTCGTGGAAGCCGGCGAGAATGCGGTCGCGTGTGGCGGTGAGTCCGATACTGATGCCGATCGACCGCGGTCGCGGATCTTCGATCGATACAGTCTCGATCACGCGCGTCGGCTTGGGCGAGAGCAAAACGATGCGGTCGGCGAGTTCCATCGCCTCGTCAACGTCGTGGGTGACGAACACGATGGTCTTGCCGGTGCGTTGCCAGATATCGACCAGCTCGCGGCGCATGCGCCGGCGCGTGTTGGGGTCGAGCGCCGAGAACGGCTCGTCCATCAGGATGATGCGCGGCTCGACCGCCAGCGCACGGGCGAGCGACACGCGCTGACGCTCGCCGCCCGACAGCATGCGGGGATATTTTTGGCCATCCGCTTCGAGCCCGACGAGCTTCAGCAGATCGTCGGCGCGTTGGTCCATTTCGGCGCGGCTCAAGCCAAGCTCGCGCAATTCCATGCCGAGCGTGACGTTTTCCTTCGCGGTACGCCACGGCAGCAGGCGAGGGTTTTGAAAGACGAAGGCGAGATCGCGCCAGCGCTCGTTCGGCGTCGCCCCGTCGATCGTCACGGACCCCGAATCATAGGGAAGCAGACCGGCGAGCAGCCGCAACGCCGTCGACTTGCCGCAACCCGATGGTCCGAGAAGACAGAGCAGTTCGCCCTCGCGCACGTCGAGATCGAGGCCGTCATAGAGCGTCTCCGCGCCAAATCGCAGCGAGACACGGCGGAACTCGATCAGGGGGCGGGCAGCGGTCATGCGGAGGGGCGGGCGTTTGTCTATGTGTGCGCAGGCAGGATGGGCTTTTGTGGCAGAATGCCTGTTCCGGTGCCCCCGCACAATGCCATCGATGGAGGCCGAAAAGTCCGCTCGAAACTCGCGGCCTGCCATGCCACTATCGAAAAAATTTTGGGTACTGAGGATTGCCGATGTTGAAGCTGTACGACCTTGCCGGTGCGGAGAACGATCGCCGGTTCAGTCCTTATTGCTGGCGCATCAAAATGGCGCTGGCGCATAAGGGATTGGAGGTCGAGACCATTCCCTGGCGGTTCACCGACAAGGACGTGATTGCGTTCAGCAAGCAGGGGCGGGTACCCGTGCTGGTCGATGGCGACCAATGGGTGAACGATAGCTGGGCGATCGCGGATTATCTTGAGGCGACTTATCCGGAAACACCGTCGCTGTTCGGCGGGCCGTCGGGTCGGGCGTTGTCGCGGTTTCACGCCAATTGGGTCGACGCGGTGATGAGCCCGTTCTTGTTCAAGATGGTCGTGGTCGATATCTTCCGGCACGTCGATCCGAAGGATCGCGATTATTTCCGCAAAAGTCGCGAGGAACGTTTCGGCAAGCCGCTCGAAGACGTCGTCGTGGATCGCGACAAGGACGTCGTTGCCTTTCGCGAGGCGCTGGCGCCGTTACGTCTCACGCTGCGTGCGCAGCCTTTCCTCGGTGGCGAAAGACCGCTTTATGCCGATTATGTCGTGCTGGGCGGGTTTCAGTGGTGCCGCTGCATCAGTGATTTCAAACTGCTGGAGCCGAACGATCCGATCTATGCCTGGCGCCAGCGCATGCTTGAACTCTTCGGCGGGCTTGCCGGCAAGGCCAAAGGCTATCCGGTCTAAAGCGAAGCCGGGTTTGACCCTCGCGACGGGTGCGTGTTAGAGAAAACTTCAAAATGTGAACGACTTGGCGTTTGGCCGGGTCGCTTAAAGGGGGAATGCGATGGCCGAAAAACCATCCAATCGCGGTTGGAGCTGGTGGTATCTGCTCCTGATCGTCTTGTGCGCGGCCGCGTTATGGGTCCCGTTCTATAACACGGTGGATCCGACTCTCTGGGGCATTCCCTTCTTCTATTGGTTCCAGCTCCTGCTGGTCCTTGCCAGTGCGGTGGTCATCGCCGTCGTTCATGTCGTGACTTAGCGCGCCACGCGAAGCGCTGCTGACCGCGTCGGTAATTTTCGGGGGAAATGCTCGTGGAACTCAATTGGATCGCCCTAACTGTTTTCATCGTGCTTTTCGGGTTCATCACCTGGGTGGGCTTCGCGGCGGCACGCTGGCGCAAGGGCGATCTCGACCAGTTACATGAATGGGGCCTCGGCGGCCGGCGTTTCGGCACGATCGTCACCTGGTTTCTGATCGGCGGCGATCTCTATACCGCTTACACATTCATTGCCCTGCCGGCGCTGGCCTATGGCGCGGGCGCGGTTGCCTTCTTCGCGGTTCCCTACACGATCCTGATCTATCCGCTGCTGTTCGTGGCGTTTCCGCGGCTGTGGCAGGTCTGTCATAGGCATGGCTATATCACCGCCGGCGATTTCGTGCGCGGCCGTTACGGCAATCGCTGGCTCGCGCTCGCGATCGCGCTCAGCGGCATCGTCGCGACGATGCCCTATATCGCGCTGCAGCTCGTCGGCCTCGAGGTCGTTATCGGCGCGATGGGCGTGGGCGGCGAGGGGTTGGTCGGCGAATTGCCGCTGATCGTCGCTTTCATCATTCTGGCCGCTTTTACCTACACCAGCGGGTTGCGCGCGCCGGCCGCGATCGCAATCGTCAAGGACGTGCTGATCTACACCACGGCCTTCGTGGCGATCATCGTCATTCCGATCGAACTCGGCGGCTTCGGCAAGATCTTCGCGGCGATTCCGCCCGCCAAGCTGCTGCTCGCGGCGCCGGCCGCCAACTCCACCGGTTCCTACGGCGCCTACGCGACGCTGGCCCTCGGCTCGGCTCTGGCGCTGTTCCTCTACCCGCACTCGATGACGGGCATCCTCGCGGCCAGCAGTGGCCGGGCCGTCCGCCGCAACGCGGCGCTCTTGCCCGCCTATTCGCTGTTGCTCGGGCTGCTGACGCTGTTGGGCTTTTTCGTGATCGCTTCCGGCGTCGACAAGTTGCCGCAATTCGCTGCCGGATTTGCTCAGTTCAAGGCGAATTTCGCCGCTCCGGCCGTCATGCTGTGGGCGTTCCCATCCTGGTTTGCCGGGGTCGCGTTCGCGGCGATCGGCATCGGCGCCCTGGTGCCGGCGGCGATCATGTCGATCGCGGCCGCGAACCTCTATACGCGGAACATCCACCGCGAGTTCTTCAACGCCAACGTTGCGCCGAAGGACGAGGCCCAGATCGCCAAATGGGTGTCGCTGATCGTCAAATTCGGCGCGCTGATCTTCATCCTATTCGTGCCGCTCCAATACGCCATTCAGCTTCAGCTTTTGGGCGGAATCTGGATCATCCAGACCTTCCCGGCCGTGGTCTTCGGGTTGTTCACCCGTAAGTTCAACGACTGGGCGCTGCTGTGCGGTTGGCTGGTCGGAACGGTGATGGGGACGTGGATGGCGGTCGCGATGAACTTCAACGCGACTTATCCACTGGCCTTCGCGGGCTGGACGTTCCCAGGCTATGCGGCGTTCTACACGGTGGTGCTGAATTTCCTGGTCGCGCTCGTGCTGACGCCGGTATTCAACGCGATGGCGTCACAGCCCGGTCGCGATGAAACTGCTGCCGGAGATTACGTCGTCTGAGGCTTGGGATGGCCGAGGCCGAATCCGGTATTGTCGAGGCGCCGGCTCTCGCGGCAGCCTCAAGTGGTGCGCGAACTGTTCGAAAAAATTCTCTCTAATTCAATGAATTAGAGGCCGAACCTCAGTCGCGGACGTCGCGCATGGTGATCAGCACCAGCGAGGCGATGATGACACCGGCGAACTCGGCGCCGGTCGAAATTTGGCCGATCAACGCGCCGACCAGCGTGCTTGCCAACGTGACAGTTCCAACCAGAGTGGTCATGGGGCCCCTCCAAAATTTTGTTCTGGGCAGTCCGACAACGAGGCCGGCCCGCGCTTATTTCATTCCGATAAAAAAAAAGTTTTAAGCTTCGATTTTGGAGGTCGCGGCCAGTCGGGCGAGGGCCTGCGGCGTGTCGATATCGGTGAGGATTCCGTCCCCTTCCATCTCGATTTCGGCCACCGCCTCGGGATAAGCGCCGATCAGGTTTCGTGCCCCGACGTCTCCACCGACCTCCTGCATCTCGGCGAAGAATCGCCGCCCCCACAATACCGGATTGCCACGTTTGCCGTGCCGGGTCGGGACGATAATGGCACGGCCTTCGAGCGGATTGAAAGCATTCACGAGTCGTTCGATGTCGGCGGGGCCGACGAGCGGCATGTCGCCCAGTGCGACGAGCGCGCCGTCGTAATCGGCGGACATGGCCGCAAGGCCGCGCTTCATCGAGGTCGACAGGCCGCCGGCAAATCCCTCGTTATATAAAAACGTTACGGGAAGGCCTTCGAGTGCTTTCTCGACCTGTTCGCGCTGGTGTCCGGTGACCACGAAGACCGGCGCGAGGTGCGCGGCGAGGACCGCATCGACGGCGTGACGCACCATCGGCTTGCCGTCGATCACGATGAGAAGCTTGTTGAGCGCGCCCATGCGGCTCGATCGCCCGGCGGCCAGCACGATCCCCGCGATCTTCGGGCGGCGCGGCACGTCGGATGCGGGCGGTCCGCCGGCCTTGGCGCGCGGCAAGGGCCGCAGCGGAATCTCGGTCAGCAATCCGCCGACACCCATGCGCCGGATCACGTCGGGGCCGACGGGAAGTCCGGCGAGGACCCGCCGCAGCACGAAGTCGAAGCCATTGACCTTCGGCGAGCGGGCGCAACCGGGCAGGCCCAGCACCGGAACATCGCCGACCCGCCCCATCAGGAGCAGATTGCCTGGATCGACCGGCATGCCGAAATGATCAATCGTGCCGTCCAGCTGTGTGATCGCGGCGGGAATCACGTCGCGCCGGTCGAGGATGGCGGAAGCGCCGGCGATCAGGACCAGCTCGGCGCCGTCGGCGAGTGCGGCGCTGATGAGCGGCGCCAATGCCTCGGTTTCATGGCCGGCGCGCTGTTCGCCGATCAGTTGGCTGCCGAGGGCTTCGAGCCGCTCCCGTGTCGTCTCGACCGTCTTGTCGAAGATGCTCTCTTTCATGCCGGGCAGCACGGTCTGGATCAGCGCCACGCGATGGGGCTTGAGGGGTGCGACCTGAAACAGCGACGATTTCACGGTGGCGATGCTCGCATCGAGCGCGGCGGAAGGGACGGCGAAGGGAATGATCTTGACGGTCGCGACCATCTGCTTGGGCTCGACCACTGTGCCCGGTTCGAGCGTCGCGATCGTGATCGCTTCGTCGACCAGATTGAACCGGTCGATGGCGTCGCGATCGACCAGGAACAGCCCGTGCGTATCGGCATAGAAATTCGCCCGGCCGGTGAAGGCGGGAACCGCGCTGACGCCGGGGCAGGCGATGGCCCCGGCGACGCGATCGGCGGCCTCGTTCTCGCCGACATCGCCGGGTTCGAGTCGCGCGGCAATGACGGTGGTCTTACCCGCCGCCCTGAGCATCGCGATATCGCCGTCGGTGAGGGGTTTGCCTTTTTTGAGCGTGCGGCTGCCGGCCTTGATGCTATGGGCGAGGATGGCGCCCTTCGCCTCGTCGAGCGGCGTGGCGCCGAATTTCATGCCGGATCGCGCTGCTTCAGCCGGTCCTCGCGCAAGACGGATGTCACTTGTCCGAGGATCGAGACGGCAATTTCGGCCGGCGAGATAGCGCCGATATTGAGCCCCACCGGACCGTGGATGCGGGCCACTTCGTTATCGCCGAAACCGGCCTCGGCCAGACGCTTCAATCGGGCGCCGTGGGTTTTCCGTGAGCCGAGCGCGCCGATAAAGAAGGCGGTCGTTTTGAGCGCCTCGATCAGGGCCGGATCGTCGAGCTTGGGGTCGTGGGTGAGGGTGATGATCGCGCTGCGCTTGTCGGGCTTGAGCCGCTGCAAGGCCTCGTCGGGCCATTCGGTCGAGAGCTCGATCTCGGGGAAACGGGCATCGGTCGCAAAGGCGGTGCGCGGGTCGATCACCGTCACCTTGTAGTCGAGCGCGGCGGCCATGCGGGCCAGCGGCTGGGCGATGTGGACCGCGCCGACGATGAAGCAACGCAGCGGCGGATTGAACACTTCGACAAAGACGGGACCCGAGTCGGTTTCGACCGTGGTGCTGCGATCTTCGGAAAGGGCTTTCCTTACGCCTTCCGTGATCGCCTCATCGACTTTCAGGTCTCCTGTAAAATCAGAGCCTTCGATAAGTGCTTGTAAGCCGGATGTCAGGTTTGTCGCGATCGCGGCGGGTTTGCCCCCGCGGCTCGCGGCAAGCGCCCGCTCGAGATAGGAAAGCTTCATTCCACCGGCTCCACGAAGATCTGGATCTTGCCGCCGCAGGCGAGACCGACATCCCAGGCCTGTTCGTTGCTGATGCCGAAGGACAGCAGCCGCGGTTTCTTGTCCTTGATCGCCGCCTGGCCTTCGCCGATGACCGCACCCTCGACGCAGCCACCCGACACGGAGCCGAGAAAGGCGCCATCCTCGTCGACAACGAGCTTCGATCCGACCGGGCGGGGCGAGGAGCCCCAGGTGGTGACCACCGTGGCCAGCGCCACGCCCTTGCCGGCTTTGCGCCAGGCCGAGGCCTGTTCGAGAATTTCCTGATTATCGTTCATGACATTACCCCGCTTCGCGCCAGGCCGCCGCCGCGTGAAGGCGGCGCGGTGCCGGCCGACTGAGTGCTTTCACCAATTCGTCCAGGCTGTCGAGATTGTGGACCGGACGGAATTCATCGACGAAGGGCAGGATTGCCCGCATCCCTAGAGACTTGGGCGCGAACCCCTCGTAACGCAACAGAGGATTGAGCCAAATCAGCCGTCGGCAGGATTTGTGCAACCGCTCTATCTCGACGGATATACCGGCTCCGGCGTCCCGATCCAAGCCGTCGGTGATGAGAATCACGATGGCGCCCTGGCCGAGCACCCGGCGGGACCAGTTGCGGTTGAAATCGGCCAGGCAGGCGCCGATCCGGGTGCCGCCCGACCAGTCCTCGACCACGGTCGCGACCTTGTCGAGGGCCTCGTCGATGTCCTTGTAGCGGAGGTAGCGGGTGACGTTGGTCAGCCGCGTGCCGAAAAGGAAGGTGGTCACCCGGTCGCGGTCGTTGGTGATCGCGTGCATGAAATGGAGGAAAAGCCGGCTGTAGCGGCTCATCGAACCGGAAATGTCGCAGAGGACAACGAGCGGCGGCGGCTTGGTCCGACGTTCCTTGTGTTTGAGCGAGATCAGGCCGCCCGAGCGTAACTGGGCGCGCATTGTCGCGCGCAGATCGATGCGGGCGCCGCGCGGATCGGGCGCATAACGCCGTGTCTGAAGATCGGCCAGCGGTAAGGCCAGTTTCTGCAGCGCCGATTTCGCGCGTTCGACGTCTTCGTTGGACATCTTCTCGAAATCCATCTGGCTCAGGACTTCCTGCGCCGAAAAGGTCATCGCCGCGTCGAGTTCGACCTCGCTGTCGCCTTCTTCCTCCTTGCCCGGATTGTCGGGCTGCAGGGCTTCGGCGAGGCGCCGGTTCATCTCCTCGGTCTCCTCGGGTTCCGTCGGTTCGAACCCCGGCATCATCAGCGACATCATTTTTTCGAGGAGCTGCGGATTGCGCCAGAAGATGTGGAAGGCCTGATCGAACAGTTCTTCCTGGTCGTGGCGATTGACGAAAACCGCGTGCAGCGTCCAGTAAAAGTCGCGCCGGTTCTCGATCCCGACCGCGCGCACCGCCTCGAGCGCCTGGATCACCTTGCCGGGCCCGATCGGCAATCCCGCGGCGCGCAGGGCGCGGCCGAAATACATGATGTTCTGATAGAGCCGCCCGCCGTTTTCCGGCGTTTGCGGCGGCTCGTTCAGGCCTTCCACGGGCCTGGCCTCAACCGCCGGCGGCGGCGAGTTCGGCTTTGACCTGCGTCAGCAGGCGTTCGGCCTCGCTGCCCTGAATTTTCGCAATATCGTCCTGGTATTTCAGCAGCACGCCGAGTGTGTCGTTGATCGCCTCGGGGGTGAGCACGAGGACGTCGAGTTGCGACAGCGCATGCGCCCAATCGATCGTCTCGGCGACGCCGGGTAGCTTGAACAGGTCCTGGGTCTTGCGCAGCTTTTGCACGAAGGCCACGACCTCGCGGCTGAGCGCGGCGGTACAGGTTGGCGCCTTCAATTTGAGGATTTCGGTTTCGCGCTCGGCGGTCGGGTAATCGACCCAGTAATAAAAACACCGGCGCTTCAGCGCGTCGTGAATCTCGCGCGTGCGGTTGGAGGTCACCACCACGATCGGCGGCTGCTCGGCCTTGATCGTGCCGAGTTCGGGAATCGTGATCTGGTAATCCGAAAGCACTTCGAGGAGGAAGGCCTCGAACGGCTCGTCGGTGCGGTCGAGTTCGTCGATCAGCAGGACCGGCGGCCCATCCACGCTCGGCTCCAGGGCCTGGAGCAGCGGGCGCTTGATAAGAAAGCGGTCGGAGAAGATTTCGTTTTCGACGGTGTCCTTGCTCTCGGACCCGCCTTCGGCGAGCCGGATCTCGATCATCTGGCGCGGATAGTTCCACTCGTAGACCGCGGAGGAAACGTCGAGCCCTTCATAGCATTGCAGCCGGATCAGGCGGCGGCCCAGCATCGTCGCCAGTACCTTGGCGATCTCGGTCTTGCCGACGCCCGCTTCGCCTTCGAGGAAAAGCGGGCGGTTGAGCTTGAGTGAGAGATAGATCGCGGTCGCGAGGCTGCGATCGGCGACGTATTCGCCGCGGCCCAGAAGGGCGAGAGTGTCGCTAACCGAACTCGGCAGGGAGGCCATGGGAACCCATTGATAGGGAAAGGCGGAACCCTGTTTTAGAGCAATCCGACCCCTCGTCAAAGTCCCGTGGGCGGTGCCTTATGGGCGCGCGCCGGGCGTGGTAACTTCGGGGCGGGAGGATCCGGGAAAAATGTCGAAAATCGATTTTGCCTTATGGGATGCGGTCGGCGGCTATTCGAATTCGACCGACAGCATGGCCGACGTCTACGACGATCATATCCGCCTGGCGCAGGAGATCGAGGCTTACGGCTATCACTCCTATTTCGTCATCGAGCACCAGAATTCCCCGATCGGACGGATCACCGCGCCGACGGTGTTTCTGACAGCGGTCGCCCGCGCCACCAGCAAACTGCGCATCGGCGCGATGATGTGGCAATTGCCGTTCTATCACCCGATCAGGCTGGCGCAGGAAGTCGCGATGCTGGATCAGCTCTCGCGCGGCCGGGTCGAATTCGGCACCGGCATCGGCGTCCACGAGCACGAATTCCTCCGTTGGGGCGTCGATTTCTATCAGCGCGCGGCGCTGTCGGGCGAGGTGCTGGATATCGTCAAGATGGCGTGGACCCAGGACGAGGTCACTTTCAAGGGCAAGTACTTCACCTTCGACGAGGCCCTGCCGCAGCCCAAGCCCTATCAGCAACCCTATCCGCCGATCTGGGCCGCGGTTCATTCCGAGGCCGCGATCGAGTTCGCCGCGCGCAACAATTTCCACGTCGCGCAGAACCTCGATACCGACGAAGTGGTCGCGCGGAAATTCGATCTCTTTCGCAAAGTCTGGAAACAATGCGGTCATGCCGGCGCGATGCCGCGCGTGTTTTTGCAACGCCAGGTTCACGTCGCCGAAACCGATGAGAAAGCCCATGCGGAAGCGCGCCAGTTTCTCGCGACGCGCGAGGGCGGGGCGGTGCCGGTCGGCGGCGGCCGGCTCGAAAACACCCGGATCGGCTGGGGCACGCACGCACGCGGCATGGGGCGCGACAGCGAGCGCCCGAGCGACAAGGCGCGCGGCGAAGTCATCGGCAAAGCGGCGCGCAATTACGAGTTCAATCTCGAAAACGGCCTCGCGGTGATCGGTAGCCCCGAGACGGTGATCCGTATCCTGACCGAGAGCCAGAAGCGCATCGGCTACGACATTTTCTGTACCAACCACGAGATCGGAAACATGCCGAAGGAACTGGTCCGGAACTCGGTCCGGCTCCTGGGCCAGGAGGTCGTGCCGGCGTTCAAATAGACCAACGTCTATTATTGGGGATGTCAGAGACCAAGATCGCGATGGTTGGCCAATGCTGAATATTGAATGTCACACCAGCGCTGAGGGTAGTTCGCTGGCCCGACAAGTCGAAAAATGACGTCGTTTCTCGCTTTTTCGTCGCGCCAGGACCAAGTGCTGTACTCTGGGTTACCCGAGGTGTCATACGGGTTGCCGTAAGAGGATTTCATTGCGCTTAGTATAAACCCGCATTGGTTGCCGGCAGTTTGAACGAGGACAACGATGGTGAGTTGCCCGGTTTCGTTAAAGATCAGCCGTGCACGAAATGGCAGATTTAATGTGATGTATCTTGTGTCTAATTCAATTTGACTCGGCTTCGACTGGCTAGCTTCAGTAAGTGTCGAACCATTCTGAGATGCGGCTTTCTCCACCTCCGATTTCGTCATGCCCCAATCAGTCCATTGCCAACCTGCGCTGGCAACATTTGGCGTACATATCAGCGTCCCGCCGATCAAAGCGCCTATGATTAATTTGACTATCACGATTTTGCTTATCTCACGTCCATAAGAAAAAACAAGTCGTCCCGCCGTCAAATGGGCATTGCAACGGGCTGTCCGGCCGGTGGGTTTATGCTATTATTCGTTTAGCTGCTTTACCGAGGGAGAGAAACATGGCTAAGCCGAAAATTCGTCATCTCGCGATCATGGCCCGCGATCCGGAAAAGGTCGCGCAATTCTATGCCGATGTTTTCGACATGAAGATCATCCATGTCGGCGACGAGGGGAACGGCAAGGCGAAGTTCCTCAGCGACGGCTATCTCACGCTGGCGATCTTGCCGCAAACGCTCAAAGGCAGCGCACCGGTCGGGCTCAATCATTTCGGCTTCCATGTCGAGAACCGCAGCGAGATCATGGAACGCATCGTCGCCAAGGGTTTGGAAGAACCCAAGGAGCGCCCGGCCGAGCGTCCTTACGCCGAATATCGCGGCTGCGACGTCGAAGGCAACTGGTTCGACATTTCGCAGCACGGCTTCGAGGAAGTCGAAACCGGTTTCGATCGCGCCGCGAAGACGACGAAGACGAAGGTTCCGGCTTAAGCTCCGCCCTTAGCCCTGTCGTCATGCGCGGGCTTGGCCCGCGCATCCACGTCTGAGTTGCGATAGTCGTGGATGGCCGGGACGAGCCCGGCCATGACGAAATAGGGTGACGTCACTTCTTCGGCAGATACGCTTCGGTATAAAGCTGCGACAGGTCGGGCGCCGTCTCGAATACCTTCATCTCGACGAAGGATTGACCGAGCTGCTTCAACGCGTCGGGATCGAATTTTCCGGTCGATGAGAAGCGCGGCATGACGAGGTCGTATTCCTTGGCCTCGACCTCGGGGACATAGCCGGTGTATTTGCGCGCGGCTTCGACGGTCTCGGCTTTGTGGCTTTGCATCCACGCCATGTTCTCGAACCAGGCATTGAGGAACCGACGCACCGCGTCGGGATTGCTCGCAATCAATGTCTTCGACGCGAAGATCGCCTCGGCGAGGAATTCGCTTTTGGCGTCGTCGAAGGAATTGAACAGCAATCGCCCGCGTTTTTGTAGTTCGAGCTGAAGCCCGAAGCCCACGGGCGCGACCAGCCCGTCGACCTGACCGGTCGACATCAACGCGACCTGGTTCTGCAGATCGCTGCCGATCGCAACGATGGTGAAGCCGTCCACGCCCCAGCCCTGGCTCGCGGCATAGCGGCGCGCCAGCCACTCGGTCAGTGAGCCGACGGTGGTGACGCCGATCTTCTTGCCCTTCATGTCGGCTCCGGTCTTGGCCGGCGAGTCATAGGGGATGACCATGCCGAGGGTCGGATGATTGCCCATCGTGGCGACGCCCAACTCGGGCGCGCCTTTGGCGACGAAGGCGAAATCGGTTCCCGCCGTTACCGCAATATCGATGGCGCCGGCGACCATCGCTTGTTGCAGTTTGGCGCCGCCGCCGAAATCGGTTGCGTCGACATCGAGGCCTTCCTGGGCATAGGCGCCGCGGTCGATGCCGATGCGCAGGGGCAGGAAGGTAAAGTTGTTGCCGGCGGGGGTCCCGGCGTGGATCTTGTCCGCCGCCCGAGCAACGGAACAGGCCCCGAGCAACAGGATCGCCAACGAGACGAACGCGACAATGCGCTTCATGGACCGTTTCTCCCCGTGATCGTCTTTTCTAACGAAAGAGGGCGTTTCCGTTGCCGGAAACGCCCTCGCTTATCGTGGTCGTAAAGCGGTATCAGCCCGCGGCGGTAACCGCGCGGCGCGCCATCACGTTGACGAGATGGGCACGGTATTCGGCGCTGGCATGGATGTCGGAATTGAGACCGGTATCCTTTTGCACGATGCCCTTGATCGCATCCGGCGTGAAGGACTTGGCGAGCGCCGCCTCGTAATCCTTTTGGCGATAGGCGACGGGACCGGCGCCGGTGACGCCGACGCGAACATTGCCGCCGGTCTTGGCCACGAACACGCCGACGATCGCATAGCGCGAGGCCGGGTTCGGGAACTTCATGTAGGCGGCCTTTTCGGGGATCGGGAAGCTCACCCCGGTGATGATCTCGCCTTCTTCGAGCGCGGTCTCGAACAGGCCCTTGAAGAAGTCGTCGCCCGCGATCTTGCGCTTGTTGGTGACGATCGTCGCATTGAGCGCGAGCACGCTCGAAGGATAATCGGCCGCCGGATCGTTGTTGGCGATCGAGCCGCCGATCGTGCCGCGGTTGCGCACCGCGGGATCGCCGATGTGACCGGCGAGATAGGCAAGGGCGGGGATCGCGCTTTTCACGACGTCGGAGTTCGCGACGTCGAAATGACGGGTCATCGCACCGATGACGATGTTGTTGCCGTCTTTCTTGATGCCTTTGAGATCGGCGATCTTGCCGAGATCGACGATGTCGGAGGGTTTGGCCAGACGCTGCTTCAGGGTCGGGATCAGCGTCATGCCGCCCGCCATCAGCTTGCCTTCCTCGACCCCGGTCAGGAGCTTGGTCGCGTCGTCGACGCTTTTGGCCTGATGATAGTTGAAATTATACATGGTGCCCCCTCAACCCTTCGCCATCGTCTCGGCGCAGGCCGCGATCGCTTTCACGATGTTGTGGTAGCCGGTGCAGCGGCAGATATTGCCCTCGAGCCAGCCCCGGATTTCCTGTTCGTTCGGTTTCGGGTTGACGCGCAGCAGATCGACCGAGCTCATGACCATACCGGGCGTGCAGAAGCCGCATTGCAGGCCATGGTTCTCGCGGAAGGCGGCCTGCATCGGATGCAGTTCTTCGCCATTGGCGAGACCTTCGATCGTTTTGACGTTCGAGCCGTTCACCTGCGTTGCCAGCATGGTGCAGCTCTTCGCGGAATAGCCGTCGATGTGAACGACGCAGGCGCCGCACTGGCTGGTGTCGCAGCCGACATGGGTGCCGGTCAATCCCAGATGCTCGCGCAGGAACTGTACCAACAGGGTACGGTTTTCCACTTCGCGGGTTTCCGGCTTGCCGTTCACCGTGATGGTTACGGTGGCCATTCGTTTCTCTCCCTCGTTATCGCCCCACAGGGCCGTGAGTTTCGTGCGCGGATGCCCTTCGGTCAAGCACCCCGCGCGGCGTCACTTAGCCCCTCGTGAAGAAATATAGCAGCAAGATCACCGCCGCGGCGAGGGCCGTTACCCAGACCATCGGCGACAGCCGGCCGGATGACGGCGGCGCTGCCGTGGCTGCAACGGGGGCGGGTGCAACGATCGTGGCGCCGGGCGCCGGCGGCATGACGGCAACCGCGAGGGGTTCTTCGGCTGCTGCCGGTGCCGAGCCTGCGCCGACCACGGCGGCAAATTTCGAGAAGAACTCGTCGGCCATCTTGCGGGCGGTGGCGTCGATCAGGCGCGAGCCGATCTGCGCGAGTTTGCCGCCGACATTGGCCTCGACCTTATAGGTGAGCTTGGTGCCGCCCGGATCGTCCACCAGGTGGACGGCGGCGCCGCCTTTGGCGAAGCCCGCGGGGCCACCAGTGCCCTCACCGGTGATCTTGTAGCCGTTGGGCGGGTCGATATCGGAAATCGTCACCTTGCCGCCGAACCGCGCGCTGACGGGGCCGACCTTGGCCTTCACCGTGGCACTCATCTCGGTTTCCGAATGCCGGGTGATCGTCTCGCAACCCGGAATGCATTGCTTGAGGATTTCGGTGTCGTTGAGCGCTTCCCAGACCTTCTGCCGAGGCGCCGGGATCACATATTCGCCAGTCATATCCATGGGTTGCGCCCTCCGCGCGAGACTTCTTCAGATTATGCCGAAAGGTAGCGCCCGGCCTCCATCCCGGCAAGCCTCGGGGCCGCATGGTTATGATTGGCAGAACGCATGGCAGCTTGCATGATCCGGCGCGACAAGGCGTGGTTTCGATAGGGGGAAACAGGATGCATCGAATTCGGTTCGTAGCGTGTGCGGCGGCGGCGATCATGGCCTGTACCGTCGCCCGAGGCGCCTCGGCGATGGATCATCTGCGAGTCGGGGATCCGTCGGTGAACTCGTTTTCCTTTCTGGCCCTGGCGGTCGGCCTCGAGAAAGGAATCTTCCAGAAAGCCGGCGTCGATTTCGAGCGCATCTCGGTGTCGGGTAGCGCCAAGTTGCATCAGGCGATGATCGCGGGCTCCCTCGACATCGCAGTCGGAGCGGGCACCGATATGGCCTTTGCGGTAAAGGGCGCGCCGGAAATTGCCGTCGCCGCCATGGCGGGGCCACCGCTGCTCTTCGGTTTCGTCGTTCGTTACGACGCGCCTTATAAAAAGGCGTCCGATTTGAAGGGCGCGCGGTTCGGCATTTCGACTGGGGGCTCGCTGACCGAATGGCTGGTGTTGCGCCTCGCGTCACAGCAGGGCTGGAAACGCGACGATGTGACCCTGATCACGGTTGGCGCCGACACGCCGGGCCAGATCGCCGCGCTGGTGACCAACCAGGTCGATACGACGGTCAGCGCATCGGCGATGGGTATGCAGCTTGCCGAAGACAAGCGCGGGCGGCTGCTCTTTCCGGCCTCCGACCTCGTCCATGACTTCATCATGCACGTCATCTTCGCGTCGAACGATATCGTCGAGAAGGATCCCGAGGCGGTCCGGCATTTCCTGAAGGGCTGGTTCGACACCATCGCCTGGATGCGCCAGAACCGCGCGGAGACGGTGACGATCTCGCGTGGCCGAACCCACTACACGCAACCGGTCGAAGAGGGCGAGTACGATCTGGTGATGCCGATGTTCTCGGATGATGGAAAATTCGTGCCGAGCGCGGTGAAGGTCATGCAGACCTCGTTCGTCGATCTGAAGATTCTCGATACCGAACCCGATTTGACCAAGTACTACACCGAGAAATTTCTGCCCAAGAAATAACGGCGGTCCGACACGATGCATGCCCTCGGCCTCGCATGGGGCATCCCGTTTGCCGGATTGCTGCTGACCATCGCATTGGCGCCGCTGGCGGCGCCGCGCCTGTGGCACGACCATTACGGCAAGATCGCTACGGCCTGGGGCCTGAGTTTCGTCGTCGCTGACGCGCTTCGTCAGGGCGCGGCGGGTACCGGACGAGAGATTCTCGCCACGGCGTTACACGAATATCTGCCCTTCGTTCTTTTGCTCGGCGCATTGTTCGCGATTGCCGGCGGGCTGCGGATCAAGGGCACGCCGCGCGGGACCCCGGCGGTCAATGTCGCGCTGCTCGCCTTCGGCACGCTCATCGCCAGCGTGATCGGCACCACCGGCGCGAGCATGGTCCTGATACGGCCGCTGATCCGCGCCAATCGCCATCGCGCCAAGGCTGCGCATGTCTTCGTGTTCTTCATTTTGCTGGTCGCCAATGTCGGCGGTGGTTTGTCGCCGCTGGGCGATCCACCGCTTTTTCTCGGCTATCTGCTCGGCGTGCCGTTCTTCTGGCCGCTGATCCATTTGGGCGCGCCGGTTCTTGTCCTGGCGGCGATCCTGCTGGTGCTGTTCTACGCGCTCGACATGTTGATGCATCGGCGGAATGAGTCGCCGTCGAGCCCGTTGCAGGAGATCGAAAAGCTCGGTCTCGACGGCAAGCTCAACCTTGTCTTGTTGGCGGGGGTTGTCGCGGTCGTTGTGTTGCGCGCGGCGTGGCATCCGGCGGCCGGGATCGATCTGTTCGGCGTGGGGTGGAATCCGAGCGACATCGTCGCCGATGCCGCGCTTCTTATTCTCGGTACGTTATCGCTGGCGTTCACGCCGGCGACGGTCCGGCGCGCGAACGAGTTTTCGTGGGGCCCGATGATCGAGGTGGCGATTCTGTTTGCGGCGATCTTCGTCACCCTCATTCCGGTGATGGCGATGATCGGCGCGGGGCCGGACGGCGCCGCCGCGCCGCTTATCGCCCGGTTGTTCCTAGGTGGCGCGCCCAACGACCTCGTGTTCTATTGGGCGACCGGTGGCCTCTCGGCCTTTCTCGACAACGCGCCGACCTACGTCGTGTTCTTCGGATTTGCCGGCGACGATCCTGCTTTACTGACAGGAGGTTTGGCGCGGACGCTGATGGCGATCTCGGCGGGTGCGGTGTTCTTTGGCGGCATGTCCTATATCGGCAACGCGCCCAATTTCATGGTCAAGGCGATCGTCGAAAGCCACGGCATCAAGATGCCGAGCTTCTTTGGCTATGTCGGCTGGGCGGCACTGTGCCTGTTGCCGTGGCTCTTCGTCGTCGGCTGGCTTTTCTTCTAGGCGAAACGCGGGAAGAGCCGCAGGGCATTCTCGCGACGAATGCCGTTCAGCACCGATTGAGTGAATTCGAGCCTGGTCAGCGCCTCGGCGATCTGCGTCGTCGAGCCGAAAGGCGCGTCGGAGCCGAAGGTGATCTGGGTCGCTGGAAAGAGTTTCATGACCGCGGCCATGCCGGCCGGGTTCACCGCGACGCTGGCGACGTCGTAATACTGCCGGTTGAATTCGTGATCGACGCCTTTGGGCGCGATGCGGGCGCGTTCCTCCGGGGTCAGGTGGCGCAATTGGCCGACGATGCGCTGGACGATCGACGGCAACGTCCCGCCGCCATGCGAGAAGATGAAGGTGATGTCGGGGCAACGCGCGAAAGTGCCGCGCAGCAGTAGGCTCGCGATGGCGCGGGCCGTGTCGGTCGGGAATTCGATCGTCGGTCCCGAAACGCCGGGAAAGATATTGCCGCAGCACGACATCGTCGGATGCACGAAGACCTTGGCCTTGCGCCGATGCAACTCGTCGAACACCGGATCGAACGCGGGATCGCCCAGCAACTGGCCGGCATAGCTCGTCAGCACGCCGATGCCGTCGTGTTTGAGGACATCGAACGCATAGGCGATCTCGGCGAGGCTGCCGTCGATATCGGGCACCGGAATGGCGGCGAACATGCCGAAGCGGCCGGGATGATCGCGCATCATCTCGGCGCCGAACTCGTTGCAGTCGCGGGCGCGGGCACGCGCGCCGTTATCGCCCTCAAACCAGATGCCGGGACTGGTGATCGAGGTAATCGCGCTTTCGATCTCGGCCCGGTCCATGTGTTCGAGCGCCAGGTTCGGCGACCAGTTCTGATAAGCCGAGGCGGGGAGTATCGCCGCATCGTCGAGCAGGCGCTGGAGGTTCTGCGCGACATAGCGCGGCGGATAAATGTGATGATGCGTATCGATGATGCGAAGCATGGCTGGTCCTCCCGCGGGCTTTGCGACGGACGCTAACATGCGCAGGGTGCTCGCGGCGCAAGGATTTTCGTCCGGTGAGCATTGATGCAGCGTCGGGCCTGTGGATAATGGCCTGTCCGGCATCGTGCCGGTCGGGGGAGGGCGCGTGAAGTTTTCGGTGTTCAACGGAATGCCCTATGGGCGGGTCCAGCAGCCGGGCAATCGCTGGCCGGTGCCCAATCAGTATTTTGATCCGGATCAGGCCCGCCGCGCGGTCGCCAATTGTCTCGACGAGGTCGAGATGGAGGACGAACTCGGCTTCGACTGGATCGCCTGCGCCGAGCATCATTATTCGCCGTTCAACCTCGCGCCCAACGTCTCGGTGCTCGCGAGCGCGCTGACCCAGCGGGTCAAGCGCGCGAAGATCGCGATCCTCGGCGCGCTCATTCCGCTGACCGGCAATCCCGTGCGCATCGCCGAAGAATTCGCGATGATCGACAATCTGTCGAACGGGCGGCTGGTCGCCGGTTTGCTGCGCGGCGCACCTTACGAGTATCTCGTCTACAACGTGAACCCGGCGGAATCGCGCACGCGCTTCGAAGAAGCCTGGGACCTGATCATTAAGGCCTGGACCGATACGATGCCGTTCGGCTGGGAAGGCCGGCACTTTCATTATCGCAATGTCTCGATCTGGCCGCGCCCGCTGCAGCAGCCTCTGCCGCCGATCTATGTCTCGGGATCGAGCAAGGAATCCGGCGAGTTCGCCGCGCGCAAGAAAGTCGGGCTCGGCCTCGCCTTCACCAATTTGCCGCTCGCCGCCGAGGCTGCGAAACATTATCGCGCGAAGGCCGCCGAATACGGTTGGGAGCCGACGCCCGAACAGATCGTCTATCAGTTGCCGATCCATGTCGGCGAGACGGACGAGCAGGCGCATGAAGTGGTGCGGCCGATGTTCGCGCACACCGCGCTGACCGGCGGCATCGTCGATGCCAACCGGTTGGTCGCGACATCCGGGTTCTTCGGGCGCGGCGACGCCAAGCTGGTCGAGCGCTTCAAGGATCTGGGCAGCGACGAGCCGCGTTCGGTCGAGGAAGCGATCCAGCGGGGCACGATCATCTGCGGTGGACCCAAATCGGTCTTCCAACAGGTCAAGCGGATGCGCGAGGAAATCGGCTGCGGCGTGCTGAACCTGATCTTCGACCGTGCGGGTGCGCCCGACAAGAAACGCCGCTCGATCGAACTTTTTGCCAAGGAAGTCATGCCGGCGGCGAGGGAACTATGAGCGTCGCGGTGAACGACAAATCGGTCGATATCGGCGGCCTCACCGTCCATTACCGCGAAGCGGGCGAGGGCAAGACTATCGTCTTTCTTCACGGCGCGGGCGGTGCGCCGCCGCGCGGCAGTTCCTTCGTGCGGCTGCTCGGCGAACAGCATCGCGTGCTGGTGCCGTCGCGGCCCGGTTTCGACGAGACGCCGGTCGGCGAGAGCAAGACGATCCTCGACGTGGTCGAGGTGATGGCGAAGTTCATCGCCAAGATATCGCCCACCAAGGTCCATCTCGTCGCGCAATCGGCCGGCGGTGCCATCGGCGCCTGGCTGGCGGTTCTGCATCCCGAGCTGGTCGAAAGCCTCGTCTTGTCGGCGCCCGCCGCGTTCGCGCACCGCCACGCGCCGCCGGCAGGCGCACGGCCGACGCCCGAGGAGATCGAGCATCGGCTCTATGGCGATCATCCGATCTGGGATACCCCGCCCACCGTCGAAGAGCGCAAGCGCATCGCCGGTAATGCGCAAGCCAACATGGCGCGATTCAGCGCGCCCGAGGGCAACAGTGATCTGCTGGCGCGGATCGGCGAGATCAAGATTCCGGTGCTGCTGATCTGTGGTGGGGCGGACCGCATGATCCCGGAAAGCGCGACGCGGCCGTTTCAGGAGAAGATCAATTCCTGCAGCCGCATTGTCATCTATGACGCGGCGCACGAGATGCCGATTTCGGCCACGCACCCCTGGGTCAAGCTGGTCGGTCAGTTCGTCGATCGCGGCGAGTACTGGGTCGTGAACATGGAGAGTTCGGCGACGCCGCTGTGATGAGTGTGGGCGACGCCGACGAAGAGGAAATCGCGCGCCGCCGCCGCCATGCGATGGTGATCGCGAGCATCGTTTCCTTTGCCTTCTTCATGGAATCGCTCGACAGCACGGTGATCGTCACCGCGCTGCCGCAAATGGCGCGCAGTTTCGGGGCCAGCGCGGTTTCGCTCAGCGTCGGCATCAGCGCCTACATGTTGACTCTTGCGGTGATGATCCCGGCCAGCGGCTGGATCGCCGACCGGTTCGGCCCGCGCCGCGTATTCTGCTGCGCCATCGGCATCTTCACCGTCGCCTCGATGATCTGCGGAATGAGCGACTCTTTGTGGGAGTTCGTCGCCGCGCGAGTTCTGCAAGGGGTCGGCGGCGCGATGATGTCGCCGGTCGGTCGCATCGTCGTGCTGCGCGCGACCGAGAAAGTGGATCTCGTCCGCATCCTGAATTTCATTTCGGCGCCGGGGCTGGTCGGCCCGATTCTCGGGCCGCCGGTCGGCGGGTTCCTCGCGACCTACGCCTCGTGGCGCTGGATTTTCTATCTCAACGTGCCGTTCGGCATCATCGGTATCGCGATGGCGTTCTATTTCATCCGGAATATCGATGATGTCGCGCGACGGCCGTTCGACTTTCTCGGGTTTCTGCTCAACGGCAGCGCCATGGTCAGCCTGATGTATGGGCTCGAAGTCGTCGCCGGTCCGGGATCGGATTGGCGGGTGGGCGGCCTGTTGATCGTCACCGGATTGGCGGTGGGATTCCTGGCGGCCCGGCACGCGCTGCGCGCCGATCATCCGCTGGTCGATCTGCGGGCGCTCAAGGTGAAGACCTACGCGGTGGTCAATTCGGGCGGCGCGATGTTCCGCATGTCGATGGCGGCGCCGATGTTCCTGATGCCGCTGTTTTTTCAGGTCGGCCTTGGCATGAGCGCGTTCGCGTCCGGCATGTTGATCCTCGCCCATGCGACGGGCGATCTCGGGATCAAGGTGATCACGCGCCGCACGCTGCGCTATTTCGGATTCCGGGGCGTGCTGATCGGGACCGCCGTCCTCTTCACGGGTTTCGTCCTATCGTTCCTGTTTTTTACCGCCGCCACGCCGGCGGTGGTGATTCTGGCGGTGCTGTTCGTCGGCGGCTGTGTGCGCTCGCTGCAGATGACCTCGCTTGGCTCGATGCAATTCGCCGACATTCCGCCCGGCGAGATCACCGGCGCCTCGACCTTGTCGGGCGTCAATCAGCAACTGATCCGCGGGGTGGGTGTTTCGGTTGCGGCCGTGGTGCTCAACCTCGCCATCGCGTTCCGCGGCGGCCAGATCGGCATTCCGACGGTGGCGGACTTCCACGTCGCCTTTTTCGTCGTCGCGGCGATCGGGCTCAGTTCGGTGCTGTGGTACTGGCCGCTGGAAAAGAACATCGGCGATCACGTCAGCGGCCGGCGGCCTTCCTAGACTTTGGGCGTCGCGGCTTCCGACTTAAGCGCCTGTATCGCTTTCAGCACATAGGGCTGCAGGCCTTCGCCGTTTTCGTGATCGACATGCGCGAAGATCGCCTTGCGCATCCGGGGATCCCAGAATTTCTTGATGTGGTCGGCGGTGTTGGCGACCGCTTCCGCTTCGGGCTGATTCTGGAAGAATCGTCCGATCTGATTGGCCATATAGACGAGCTTGCCGGAGTCCATGCTTGTTCTACCCGGTCACGATGCGTTCGTCGTGGGTGAACACCTCAAAGCCGTCGTCGCGCGCGATGGCGACAAGGGTGATCCCGGCTTCTTCCGCAAAGCGCAGCGCGAGCGCCGTCGGCGCCGAGATTGCGGCGATCATCGGCGCGCCGAGGATCGCGGCTTTCTGGATGAGTTCGACCGACACGCGGCTGGTCATCAGCACGACGCCCTGTCTGGCGGGCGTTCCGCTACGCGCCAACGCGCCGACGAGCTTGTCCAATGCATTGTGCCGGCCGACATCCTCGCGCAGCGCGACGATACCGGTGCCGGGTTGCCAGAACGCGGCGGCGTGAACCGCATGGGCCTGGTGATTGAGAAGCTGCAACTCGCGCATCGAGGCAATCGCCGCGCCGAGGTCGGCGGCGCGGACGCGGCAATCCGACGTCACGCGCGGCGGCGGCTTCATCGCCTCGGCCAGGCTTTCGACGCCGCACAGCCCACAACCGGTCGGACCGGCAATGTAGCGGCGGTGATCGGTGAATTCAGCAATGCGTTCCTCGGCTAGCCACACGCGCAGTTCGATGCCGGTTTCGCTGGTGACGATTTCGAGGTCCTTGATCTCGTCGCGGCTCGCGATCACGCCGGCCGAGATGCTGAACCCGATGGCGAAATCCTCGAGATCGGCGGGCGTCGCCATCATCACCGCATAGGCAAAGCGGTTATAGGTGAAGGCGATCGCAGTTTCCTCGGGGATGGTGCGTTCGCCGGTCGACACGATTCCGTCACGCCAACGCGCACGCGTAACGCGCCGCACCGGTTCGATCGAATCGCTCATTCGGCGGCCGGCACGGGAACGACCTGCGCGATGCGCCGGCTCTGGTCGGAATGCTCGCGGTATTCCGTCTGCCATTCCGTCGGTCCGTTGGATGGCGCGACCTGTACGGCGGTCACCTTGTATTCGGGGCAATTGGTTGCCCAATCCGAATAGTCGGTCGTGACCACGTTCGCTTGCGTGGTCGGGTGATGGAACGTCGTATAGACCACGCCCGGCGCCACGCGATCGGTAATGCGAGCCCGCAGACTGGTCGCGCCGGCGCGGCTGTTGAGCCGGACCCAATCGCCGTCGCGCACGCCGCGTTCCTCGGCATCGTGGGGGTGGATTTCGAGCATATCCTCTTCGTGCCAGACCACGTTCTCGGTGCGCCGTGTCTGCGCGCCGACATTATACTGGCTGAGGATACGGCCTGTCGTCAGCAGCAAGGGGAAGCGCGGTCCCACCTTCTCGTCGGTGGGCACGTATTCGGTGATGAGGAAGTTGCCCTTGCCGCGCACGAACCCGCCGATATGCATGATCGGCGTGCCCTCGGGAGATTTCTCGTTGCAGGGCCATTGCACCGAGCCCATTTCTTCCAGCTTCGCATAGGAGACGCCGGTGAAGGTTGGGGTCAGACGCGCGATCTCGTCCATGATCTCGGACGGGTGCGCGTAATTCATCTCGACGCCCATGGCCTTGGCCAGCGCCAGGGTGATTTCCCAATCCGCCATCCCGGCGCGCGGCGGCATGACCTTGCGCACGCGCCCGATGCGACGCTCGGCATTGGTGAAGGTGCCGTCCTTTTCGAGGAAGGTCGAACCGGGCAGGAACACATGGGCGTAATTGGCGGTTTCGTTCAGGAACAGATCCTGCACGATGACGCATTCCATCGCCGAAAGGCCGGCGATGACGTGCTTGGCGTCGGGGTCGGACTGAGCGATATCCTCGCCTTGGACATAGAGCCCCTTGAAGGTGCCATCGACCGCCGCGTCGAGCATGTTCGGAATGCGCAGGCCCGGCTCGGCATCGAGCGTCACGCCCCAGGCCTGTTCGAACAGATGACGGGTGGTGTCGTCGGAAATATGGCGATAGCCCGGAAGTTCGTGCGGGAACGAGCCCATGTCGCACGCGCCCTGGACGTTATTCTGACCGCGCAGCGGATTCACACCGACGCCGCGACGGCCGATATTGCCGGTCGCCATCGCGAGATTGGCCATCGCCATCACGGTCGTCGAACCCTGGCTGTGCTCGGTGACGCCGAGCCCGTAATAGATCGCCGCATTGCCGCCGGTCGCATAGAGCCGCGCGGCGGCGCGGATCGTCTCCGCCGGTACGCCGGTGAAATGCGCGGCGGTCTCGGGGCTGTTTTCCGGCCGGCTCACGAATTCGGCCCAATCGGCGAAGGCGTCGATCTCGCAACGCTCGCGGACGAAGTCCTGATCGAACAGGCTTTCGGTGACGACGACATGCGCCAGTGCGTTGAGCATCGCGACGTTCGTGCCGGGGCGAAGCGGCAAATGATAATCGGCCTCGACATGGGCCGAGCGGACGAGGTCGATGCGGCGCGGATCGACGACGATGAGCCTGGCGCCTTCGCGCAGACGCTTTTTCATGCGCGAGGCAAAGACCGGATGCGCGTCGGTCGGATTGGCACCGATGACGATGATGACGTCGGTCTCTTCGACCGAATCGAAATCCTGCGTTCCGGCCGAGGTGCCGAAGGTCTTGCTGAGTCCATAGCCGGTCGGCGAATGGCACACCCGGGCACAGGTGTCGGTGTTGTTGTTGCCGAATACCGCGCGGATCATCTTCTGGACGAGATAGGTTTCCTCGTTGGTGCAGCGCGACGACGTGATGCCGCCGATCGAATTACGGCCGTATTGGCCCTGGATGCGGCGCAACTCCGAGGCGGCATGACCGATCGCCTCGTCCCAGCTCACTTCGCGCCAGGGATCGGTGATCCTGGCGCGGATCATCGGCTTGAGGATCCGGTCGCGGTGATTGGTGTAACCCCAGGCGAACCGGCCTTTGACGCAGGAATGGCCGTGATTGGCCTTGCCGTCTTTCCACGGCACCATGCGGACGACTTCGTTGCCACGCATCTCGGCCTTGAAGCTGCACCCGACACCGCAATAGGCGCAGGTCGTGACCACCGAATGCTCCGGCTGACCGATCTCGATGACGGATTTTTCCATCAGCGTCGCGGTCGGGCAGGCCTGCACGCAGGCGCCGCACGAGACGCATTCGGAGCCGAGGAAACCCTCGTCCATGCCGGCCGCGACATGCGAGGCGAAACCGCGCCCGTCGATGGTCAGCGCGAAGGTGCCTTGCACCTCTTCGCAGGCGCGCACGCAGCGCGAGCAGACGATGCACTTGCTGGCGTCGAAAGTGAAATAGGGATTGGAGGTGTCCTTCGCTGCCCCCAGATGATTCTCGCCCGCATAGCCGTAGCGCACTTCGCGCAGGCCGACCGCGCCGGCCATGTCCTGCAATTCGCAATCGCCGTTGGCGGCGCAGGTCAGGCAGTCGAGCGGGTGATCGGAGATATAGAGTTCCATCACGTTGCGGCGGAGCTTCTTCAACCGCTCGTTCTGGGTCGTCACCACCATGCCTTCGGCGACGGGCGTGGTGCAGGAGGCCGGCGTGCCGGCGCGTCCCTGAATCTCGACGAGGCAGAGGCGGCACGAACCGAAGGCGTCGACCATGTCGGTGGCACAGAGCTTCGGCACCTTGATGCCGGCTTCCATCGCCGCGCGCATCACCGAGGTGCCTTCGGGTACCGCGATTTCGAATCCGTCGATGGTAAGCGATACGGTTTTGTCCGACGTGGAGCGTCGCGTGCCGTAATCGGTTTCTTCGATAAGCGACATGAGGGCCTCCTAAGCGGCCACGACAGCGCCCGAGCGGGCGATGCCGAAATCTTCGGGGAAATGCGTAAGCGCGCTTGTCACGGGGTAGGGCACGAAACCGCCGAGCGCGCAGAGCGAGCCGAGCTTCATCGTTTCGCAAAGTTCGGTGAGCAGGGCCAGGTTCTCCGGCCGGCGGTCGCCGCGAACGATCTTGTCGATCACCTCGACACCGCGGGTCGAGCCGATCCGGCACGGCGTGCATTTGCCGCAGGATTCGATCGAGCAGAATTCCATCGCGAAACGCGCTTGCTTCGCCATGTCGACCGTGTCGTCGAAGACGACCACGCCGCCATGGCCGATCAGGCCGTTCTTGGCGGTGAAGGCTTCATAGTCGAAGGGCGTATCGAACAGCGCGCGCGGGAAATACGAACCGAGTGGTCCACCCACCTGAACGGCGCGAATAGGGCGGCCGGTCGCTGTGCCGCCGCCGATGTCATCGACGAGTTCGCCGAGCGTCACGCCGAACGCTGCTTCGAACAGGCCGCGATATTTGAGATTGCCGGCGAGTTGGATCGGCATGGTGCCGCGCGAACGCCCGAGGCCGAAATCGCGGTAGGCTGCAGCGCCCTCGGCGAGAATGATCGGCACGGTGGCGAGCGAGATCACGTTGTTGACGACGGTCGGCATACCGAACGCGCCTTTATGCGCAGGCAACGGCGGCTTTGCGCGCACGACGCCGCGCTTGCCCTCGAGGCTGTCGAGCAGGGCGGTTTCCTCGCCACAAACATAGGCGCCGGCGCCGACGCGAATCTCCATATCGAAATCGTAAGCCGAGCCGAGGATGTTTGCTCCGAGCAGCTTCTCGCGTCGCGCGATGACGATGGCGCGGCCGAGGATCTCGATGGCATGCGGATATTCAGAACGGATATAGACGAAACCCTTGGTGGCGCCCGCCGCGATCCCGGCGATCGCCATGCCTTCGATCAGGACGAAGGGATCGCCCTCCATGATCATGCGATCAGCGAAGGTGCCGGAATCGCCTTCGTCGGCATTACAGACGATATATTTCTGCGCGGCGGAAGCCTGCGCCGTGGTGCGCCATTTGATGCCGGTCGGGAAGCCCGCGCCGCCGCGACCGCGCAGGCCCGAATTCACCACTTCTTCGATGGTCGCGGTTGGCCCCAATGAGATCGCTTTCTCGAGGCCGACAAACCCACCATGCGCGCGATAATCCTGCGGTGAGAGCCGGTCGACGATACCGCAGCGCGCGAAGGTGAGGCGGGTCTGACGCTTCAAGAACGGAATCTCTTCGGGCTTGCCGAGCCGCAGCGCGTGCGGTCCGCCGTCGAGCAATCCCGCATCGAACAACGCCTCGACATCGCTCGCTTGAACCGGTCCATAAGCGATACGGCCTTCCGGCGTTGCGACTTCGATCATCGGTTCGAGCCAGAACAGTCCGCGCGAGCCGGTACGCACGATCTCGATCTTCAGGCCGCGATGTTGTTCGGCCGCGATGATCGCGCGCTCGACCTCGTCGGCGCCGAGCGCCAGCGCGCCGGCATCGCGCGAGATGAAGATACGCGGCGTCATGGTTGCCTCGCCTGCGCGAGCAAGGCGGCGAGACGTTTTTCATCGAGACCGCCATGGACCTTGCCGTCGAGCATCGCCGCCGGCGCACACGCGCAAAGCCCGAGACAGAAGACGGGTTCCAGCGTGGTGCGCCCGTCCCCGGTGGTCTCATGCCAGTCGATCTGCAAGTGCTGGCGCGCCTGCGCGGCAAGCGTGTCGGCGCCCATCGACTGACAAGCCTCGGCGCGGCAAAGCTTCAGCACGTGACTGCCCGGCTTGGTGTCGCGAAAGTCGTGATAGAAAGTGACGATGCCGTGCATTTCGGCACGCGACAGGTTGAGGGCCAAGGCGACCATCGGCACCGCGTCGTGCGGGACGTGACCGAATGCCTCCTGCAAGGCATGGAGGATCGGCAGCGCGGCCCCTTGCCGATGGGTATGCGCGGCGATGATGTCGGCGGCGCGCGGGGCGCTCCAATCCTCGAAACTCGGCATGACCATCGAACCTATCAATCGATAGGTTGATTCAAGGCTAAAAAGCCGAGCGATTCAATAGAATGAACCCATCATATGATAGATAAAATCTATCAATGGGCGGCTAATTCCGCATCCAGGGTGGGTGCCACCTTGAGCGCCTCGGCGACGAGGGCGGCGGTCACGGGGGTCATCGGCTCGCGGTTGGGAACGATCAGGCCGATCGTGTGGACGGCGGTCGGCTCGACGATCGGGATCGAGCGGACCGAACCAGTCAGGCCCAGCGTTTCGCCGAGGATCGCCGGCATCACGCTCGCCCACCGGCCGGTGCGGACATGCGAGAACAGCACGATCATCGAATTGGATTCGAGCGTTGGCGCGGGGTCGTCGATCCCGGCCTCGCGCAGCAGATGATTGATGATGCGCCGATTCTGCATGTCGGGCGTCAGCAGGCAGAGCGGGATACCGCCGACCTCGGCCCAGGTGACCTGCTTGCGATTGCCGAGCTTGCTGTCGGCCGAAATCAGCAGGCGATATTGCTCGCGATAGAGCGGAATGGCGCGGGCGCGCCCGATTGGCTCGTTATCGAGATAGGAGATGCCGGCATCGATCTCGAGATTGTCGAGCGCCGCGAGCACTTCGCTCGACGTGCAGGACTTCACCGTAAAACGCACGTCGGGATGCCGCGCGTGATAAGGGGTCGTCAGCGCCGAGACCATTGCCAAGGCGGTCGGGATCGCCGCGAGCCGAAGACTGCCGACCAATTGTCCCTGCTTCAGCGCGCGTACTTCCTGGCGCATCGTGCGCACGTCGCCGACGATGCGCTTGGCCCAATCCAGCACGCGTTCGCCTTCGGGCGTCAACGCCTGAAACCGCGAACCGCGCGTGACCAATAAAATGCCGAGGGTGTCCTCGAGTTGCTTGAGGCCCGCCGAGAGCGTCGGTTGCGTGACGCCGCACGCCTCGGCGGCGCGGCCGAAATGCCGCTCGCGCGCCAGTGCCAGTAAAAATTCGAGCTTGTCGATCACGCCTATTTCAATCGGTCGCTGATCTTGGCGAGGCCGGCCAACGCGCAGGCTTCATCCTTGTCGCCGCCGGGCGCTCCCGAAGCGGCAATCGCGCCGATGGTCTCGGTGCCGACCTTGATCGGCACGCCGCCGAAGCCGGTCGCGATCTGTGGGTCGTAGACGCCAGGGTTGAAGGCGCCAGGTGTTTCGAGGCGCTTGGTGAAATCGCCCGTCGAAACCCCGAGTATCGCCGAGGTATAGGCTTTGCGGCGGCTGACTTCGCGGCCGACCGGGCCGGCACCGTCGCCGATGAGAACGAGTTTCGGCAGGCCGCTGCGATCGGCGATCGTGACCGTCATGTTCCAGCCCTGCGCCTTGCACGACGCCATTGCTGCCTGCGCCGCTTCGACCGCTAGTTCGGCGGTCAGCAAATGGCGGGTTTCCGTCGGCAACCCGTCGGCGCGCGCCTGCGTGGCGGTAAAAGATGCGAGGCAAACGGTCATCGCGAGCGCTCCGAAACGGTTCATGGTTTCTCTCCCTGTTGAATGCCGAGTCCGTTACCGTCGGACATGGCGCCAAGCTTGTCCTTTCCGGCTCGAGCTTGCAACCGCATCGCGAAAACCATAGAAGGAGACAGGCTTTCGCGGCATTTCGGGGCGTAGCTCAGCCTGGTAGAGCGCTAGCTTTGGGAGCTAGAAGCCGGAGGTTCGAATCCTCTCGCCCCGACCAACAGCAGGACCAAGCCCATGGCGCGCGCACGCATCCTTCGACCGGCCAAAAACGCGATGCAATCGGGCGGCAAGGCGACGACCAAAAAGTGGCTGCTCGAATACGAGCAGGCGACGGCGCGCGCCCCCGATCCGCTGATGGGCTGGTCCAGCGCGCGGGACACGCTCAACCAGGTGAAACTGCGCTTCGAGACGCTCGACGAAGCCAAGGCCTTCGCCGACAAGCACGGCTTCGACTACACGGTCGAGGAACCGCACGAGCCGGTATTCAAGCCCAAGAGCTACGCCGAAAATTTCCGGTGAGATTGGGCGGCGGTTCCCTTCGTCGCCGCTTTCTGGTCAAATTGCCCCATCGGGCCCTTAGCTCAGTGGATAGAGCAGCCGCCTTCTAAGCGGCAGGTCGCTGGTTCGATCCCAGCAGGGCTCGCCAAATATTATCAGATCGCAAGTTTGACTGGTACGAGATGGAAATCGACCAAACAGAAATCAATTCGTTTGTATTGCGGCCGTCGGAGACGCGCTCGGCAGAACTAAAAGCATGGATTGATCCAAGAACCGTAGCGGGAAAAGCTAAACTCGTTCGCGCATTGCTTGCGCTTCGCAATTTCAATGGCGGTCGGCTCCTGATTGGGTTTGATAACGATACTTTACAAGCGCTGCCGGAAAATCCACCGGGCGTCATTGATGCCTTCACTAACGACTACGTCCAAGGACTTGTTAGCAAGCACGCATCCGAACCTTTCGATATCGTTGTCTGTTTCGGCGAATTATCGGGACAGCGATATCCCGTGATTGTCGTCGAATCAGGTATTCGCACACCTGTTGCGGTCAAAGCCCCGATTACCGACGTAGATGGACATCAGATAGTTGACAAAGGCGTGATATTTTTTCGGAGTCTAAACGCGAGCGGAGTCGTTAGTTCGGCACCGGCGCAACCAGCAGATTGGCCTGAAATTATGCAAATCTGTATGGATAATCGAGAGGCCGATATTGGACGTTTCGTTCGACGTCATTTGTCTGGGCTTGATTTGAGCCAGTTCGCGGGTGTTTTGGGTACTACGCTGCCGATGCCGGTATCTCAGCCAAGCCTAAAAGATCTCACCAATTCTTGGCTCAACGATGGCGCCAGCAAGTTCCCTGGTGCAATTTCGAGATGGCCCCGTTTGCCATACGAAGGCGACCGACCCGATATAGCACCCTTATTGAAACTTGGAAGTTGGGAAGTCGCTCTAGCGATTGACCCTCCTGTTATGAATTGGGCGGCTGATAAAGATTTTTATCGGCGAGTAGCAAGCAACGTCCCGGAGCATTCCAGTTGGCCGATCTGGTCAGATTTCAGCAGTTTTTCCAATCCGAGCCATAGGCCCGTGCAAACTAACGAAGGTTGGGAAACGCTGGTGGTTTCGACACCGCAAGGCATGTGGGATCACCTTGAGTTCCAACGATGGGAACCCAATGGTCGATTTTATTTGCGACGTCTTCACGACGACGATGCTAGTGCAAAGGTGCGTGGCGCCCAACCTGGGCTCTTGCTCGATCTTGGTCTTGTCGCATCTCGTGTCGCGGAAGCGATGATCGCTGGTCTTTCGATAACGAAAGCATTGCGCTGGTCAGAAGAAACCACACGCCTCGGATTTGCATTTCGGTGGACTGGCCTCGAAGGGAGAAGGGCTACATTTTTTCTTAGTGGCCTACGATATGTCCCTGCTCAAGAGCAGTGCATTGATTCGGAGGCAGTCTCGTTCGTGACGCTGCCATTGGCGACCGCTCATTCCGCGGTGACTCCATATGTCGGTCAAGCTACACGGTCACTTTTTGCAAAATTCGCGGGCTTTTCAATGTCATCGGATGTTTTAGAGGGTTGTGTGCGAATGGTGCTGGAACACAAGACTTAATAGAAAAGTCTGAGGCTGTAGCGCGTCCAGTAAGGACATCAAATGACTACTCCACTATCTCCGTCACGCCCGGTACCACGCAATCTTCGGCGGTCGCCACGATGTCGCCGTCGCCGACGTCGTGCAATGCACTGACCAGGGCTGCGATGCCCTTGCGCGAGATCTTATGGGTGCGGTCGTAGAAGTCGCCGCCGATCAGGAAATCGTAGCTTTGCCCGGCTTCGGCAGTTGATACATGTGCGCTTTCGACGAGAATTTTGATTGCCTCGTCGCGATTAGCCTTGTCGTGCAGCCATTCGCTGGCTTTGTCGCTCGCGGCGAAGATGTGCTTTGCGGTGTCGGGATGCGCCTTGGCCCAGTTGCGGTTGACGGTCGAGCCGGTGAAGGGCAGGTCCTTGGCAAAATTACCGGCAATGCCGAGATCACGGAAACCGTCCTTGATCGCGACGAAATTGAGCGGCGTTGCGAGCAGTGTCGCGTCGAACGCGCCGGTCTTGAGCGCGGCATAACGCGCCGCGGTCGCGCCTGAGTACATCAGATCGACGTCGTCCGGGACGAGCTTGGCGGTCGCCAGCATCTTCTCGATCAGGACGTAGGTGACGTCGCTGCGGCTGCCGATGGCGACGTGCTTGCCCTTGAGATCGGCGATGGTCGCGATCTTCGCATTGGCGATCAGGACATAGGGCGAGATGCGAAGCTCATACCGGGCGAAGGCGACCGGCGCCCGGCGCGAAACGAGCCGCAACGGGTCGATCAGGCCCGAACTGACGCCGACATCGAGCGAGCCTGCGGCGAGCTGCTGAAGCATCGCGGGTGCCGAGGGCACCGAGATCAGGTCGGGCTCGATGCCCTGTTCGGTATAAAAGCCCTTGGCGATGGCGATCTGCGACGGCCAGGTGAAGGCATTGAAGCTGCCGATCGTGCCCATGACGACTTTTTCGGCAGCGTCCACGCGCGGCGCGCCGACGAACGCAACCAACATAAAAACAGCGACAATGATCCAACGGTGTAACAACGCGTCTCTCCCGGTTATTTTTTTGATTGGGCGCTTCGAAGTCGAACTAGGTTTCCAGCATCGACGGCGGGAAAAGGTCTTCCGGCCGATAACCATACGGAATCAGGCCTTGCCGGTGTGAATAGTCGAGCATCAGCGCAAGTTCGTGCCGCGACTTGGCAAATCCCCATGGATAGATGTCGGGACCGGCGATTGCCTGTTCATCCTCCCAGAGGGCGCGATAGCCGAGAGAGGTCATGTAAATGCGCTGGTACTTTTGCTGCTCGTAGCATTTTTGCTTCGATTGCTCGCATGCGTCGAACAGGCTGCGCGCGACCCACGGGTGCGCGTCGAGAATGCTCGTCCGCACGAGAAGGATATGCATGATCGGAAAACACCGGGTACGGATGAAGTAGTCGCGCTCCTCTTTGGCGTAATCGGGAAAGAGGAAACCGACATCGGCGTGCTTGTTGGGGGCCCAGAGTTCGGTGGTGATGCCGCCATCGATGTCACCGGCGACGAGCAGCGCGAATTGATCGGATTTCGGCGGCAGGATTTCGAGCTTGAGCCAGGATGGCGCCTTCCAGTCGGGAATTTGCGCCTGGCCCGACGCGACCCAATTGATCGAGGCGAGATCGACGCCGTAATCGTCTTCGAGGATGCCTTTGGCCCAGACCGCCGCGGTGGTGTTCCAGTTTTGAATCCCGACCCGTTTGCCGTTCAGGTCCGACGGTTTGACGATGCCGCGTTTTTTGTTGATGTAGATGGAGGAGTGCCGGAACAACCGCTTCACGTAGATCGGAATGGCGGTGAAGCCGAGCTTCTTGAAGGGCAGGTCGGCGATATAGGTGCTGGTGAAGAATTCCACCACGTCGAACTGGCCGCTCATCGCCTTGGCGTGTCGATCACCGTCCTTGGCGTTGACCGTCACGGCGAGGTCGATGCCGTTCGGCGTGACGGTGCCGTCGATCAGCGCCTGGGCCCGATCGTAAGGGCCGCAGATCATGCTGAGCTTCAAAGGTGAGGGGTCCAATGTCGCCTTTCCCGGTCGCTGTATCGCTTCATCATAGATTGAGACATCGACTTCCGGATAAAATTTCTCTCGTTCTGTTCATACGACGCTTTCGGCGCTGCGGCCGCATCCGGGTGGTGTTATCGGCGCGTATTCGCCATATGATACGGTGCAACGCCGTTGGCGGGTAACGTCTGGTCGTTTTATGTCGATTTTCGGTTTTTTCGAATCCCTGTTGGAACCCACGGCTCTGCCGCCCGAGACGCCGCCGCCGGCGGGCCTCAGCGCTTTCTATTGGCATTATGGAAGGCAGGTTCGCGGCCTGGTTGTCGTGCTGTTCGTCGCCGGATCATTCGTGGCGCTGCTTGATGCGACGATCCCGGTCTTCATCGGCCGGGTTGTGTCGCTTCTGTCGAACGCCAGCCCCGGATCGATACTGCAAGAGTCGTGGCCGCAATTCGCCGGCATGGCAATCGTGCTGCTGGTGATCCGCCCGGCAGCGATCATCTTTCAGAACCTGATCACCAATCAGGCGGTCAATCCCGGCTTCACCAATCTCGTCCGCTGGCAGAGCCATTGGCACGTCGTGCGGCAAAGCTGGAGTTTTTTTCAGAACGACTTCGCCGGTCGCATCGCCAATCGGGTCATGCAGACGGGCCCGGCCTTGCGCGAAAGCGTGGTCGCCGGGACCAATGCCGTCTGGTACATCCTGGTTTACGGCACCAGTGCGGTCCTGCTGCTGACCGCGAGCGATTTCCGGCTGGCGGTGCCGATCCTGTTGTGGTTTGCCTGTTACGCGTGCGTGCTGCGGTTTTTCGTTCCGCGGGTTCGCGTTCGCTCGCGCCGGATGTCGGAAGCGCGCTCGAACCTCACCGGCCGCATCGTCGACAGCTATACGAACATCCTGACGGTCAAGCTGTTCGCGCAGCCGCGCGACGAGGACGCCTTCGCGCGCGAGGCGGTCGACGAGCACACACAGGCCAACCGCCATCAATTGCGGCTCATCACCTTGTTCAGCCTCGCGCTGACGATGCTGAACGGCGGGATGATCGTCGGCACGGCGGCGATTGCGCTCTGGTTGTGGAGCCGGGGCGGCATCACGTTGGGTGCGGTGGCGACGGCGCTGCCGCTGACGACGCAGATCGCCAACATCGCCGGTTGGGTGGCCCAGAACGTGACGTCGATCTTCGAGAATGTCGGCGTCGTGCAGGACGGAATGAAATCGATCGCCGCGCCGCGCCAGATGCCGGACCGGAGCGATGCGGGCGCGCTCCGCGTGCCGCGCGGCAATGTCCGCTTCGAGAACGTCTCGTTCGGTTACGGCACCGAGCGTGGCGTGTTGCATGGTATCGAACTCGATATCGCGCCGGGCGAGCGGGTGGGTCTCATCGGCCCCTCCGGAGCCGGAAAATCGACCCTGGTCAATCTGCTCCTGCGTTTCTACGAGGTCGAA
Source organism: uncultured Rhodospirillales bacterium (assembly GCA_903828515.1). Taxonomy (GTDB): domain Bacteria; phylum Pseudomonadota; class Alphaproteobacteria; order ATCC43930; family CGMCC-115725; genus CAIKMD01. The sequence goes on from CAIKMD010000007.1 coordinate 1,713,874, forward strand.
CACGGTCGCATCCTGATCGACGGACAGGACATCGCGGCGATGACGCAGGAAAGCATCCGCGCCAACATCGCGATGGTGACGCAGGATACCTCGCTGCTGCATCGCTCGATCGCCGAGAACATCCGCTATGGCCGGCCGTCGGCCAGCGACGCCGAAGTGCGCGAAGCGGCGGCGCGTGCGCACGCGACCGATTTCGTCGAGGGGCTCGAGGATTGGCAGGGCAGGCGCGGCTTCGAGGCACTGGTCGGCGAGCGGGGCGTGAAGCTCTCGGGTGGTCAGCGCCAACGCATCGCCTTGGCGCGGGTGATCCTCAAAGATGCGCCGATCCTCATTCTCGACGAGGCGACGTCGGCGCTCGATTCCGAAGTCGAGGCGGCGATTCAGGAACAGCTCGAAGGTCTGATGAAGGGCCGCACGGTGATCGCCATCGCGCACCGGCTCTCGACCATCTCGCGGCTCGACCGGCTCATCGTGCTCGATCAGGGCCGCATCGTCGAGACCGGCGCGCATGCCGAACTCCTGCGGCGCGGCGGCACCTATGCGCGGCTGTGGCGCCGCCAATCCGGCGGCTTCGACCTGCGCGGCACGCGCGCCGATCTTGCCGCGCTGCCGGGCGAAGATTGACGCGATGACCGATGCGCCGCGACGCTCCGCGCCGGCTGTCGCCCGCAACCGCGAACCCATCCTCGCGGTGCTCAGTCGGGTGTTGCCGGATACGGGCACCGTGCTGGAAATCTCCAGCGGGACGGGCGAGCACGCCGCTTTCTTCGCGGCGGCTTTGCCGCAGGTGACGTGGCAGCCGAGCGATCTCGATCCGACAGCGCTCGGCACGATCGATGCTTATCGGAACGATGCGGCCGTGAGCAATTTGCGCCCCGCGTTGCATCTCGATGCGTCGTCGCCCGATTGGCCCGTCACGCACGCCGACGCGATCGTTTGCATCAACATGATTCACATCGCGCCGTGGTCGGCTTGCGAAGGCTTGATGGCGGGTGCGGCGCGGCTACTGCCGGCGGGCGGCGTTCTTTATCTTTACGGTCCTTATCGACGAAACGGTGAGCACACCGCCGACAGCAACCGCGCCTTCGACGAAGATCTGCGTCGCCGCAATCCGGCCTGGGGCGTGCGCAATCTCGAGGACGTGATTGCGCTGGCAGCGAGGCACAGCATTACCCATGCCGAAACGGTGGCGATGCCGGCGAACAATCTCAGCGTCATATTCCGGAAAAATTAAACCCCCGTAAGGTCGGGAACGGATGTCCGTGCTCGTTGGTTTGGTGATCAGGAACGACCAACGGGAGAAGCTTCATGGCGCAGAAAAACGAGGGGCGAAGGCAACCGCACGGCGGCGCGCGAATTCAACGCCGACGAGCAGAAATTCGTGCGCTCGGGTCAGGTCGAAAAGAAAGCGCGCGAGGCGGCAAAAGCGCTCGACGGGGACGAACGGCGCGAGCTTGAAAAAGCTGAGGCGATCGGCAAAAGCCACATCGCCGAGGAAGACAGGCTCTTAAAGAAGCACTGATCTAGGCGAGCGAGCGACCCAGATCGGCGGCCAGCGCTTGCCCGAAGGCGGCAAAGTCCTTGGGCAGGTGCTCGTTCGCTTGGTTGACCAGCGCCTCTAGTTTCGCGGTGTTGTTCTCGGCACCGTCCATCGCGCCGGCGAGGAGTTCGACGTCTTTCGACAATTTGGCGGCGGCGGCGGACAGCGCGCCGGGCCAGCCTTCTTTGGTGCTCAAGCGGGCGAGTTGATTGAGCGCGTTGCAGATCGAATCCAATCTGCCGATCGCGTTCGTCATAGCTTCCTGGCTCACATCAACCTCTGAAAATTTGGATATATGTCATTGTTCGGTCTTACCTGCGCCCGAGGCGAGGTGAGTGTCAAGCGCAACGGGCGAGAAATGCCTACTCAGATACCCGCGCCCAGATCGGCAAAGGCGTGGTGCAGCGTCGTTTCCGCACGCGAAGCCTGCCGCTCGACTGCGAGATCGTTCGCCAGCTGATCGACCTGCACCGCGATTTCGGGAACCGCGGTTACCTCCCACCAGGCGGGACGGGTCAACGGGCCGAGCGCGTAAAGCCAATCGGATCGGCGACCGATCGTGTCGACCACGGCGCAATCCTGGGTTTCGATGCCGAGCCGAAGCGGGTCGGGCACGATCAAGCCGCGTCGGCGCAAATCGGCGATCAGCGGTATGCCGATGCGATCGAGATCGCTACGCGGTCCGGTGCAGTTGATGATGGCGGCCACGCGCAGCCGAATCTCGCCCTGCTTGCCGCGCGGCGCGAGGCTGATCTCGACCTGGCCGCCGCTGGCCCGGTAGTTCCGAATTCGTCCGGCGCGCACGTCGAGTTGCCCGCCCGCGATCAATTGGGCGAGTTTGTCGGCGATGCGCGGCGCCAGGCGATGGCGATGGACGTCCCAGCGCGGCCGGATGTGACGCAGGAATTGCCGCCGTTCGGCGACGGTCCATGAATCCCACGCGCCGGCGATATTGGGTCGCACGGCATCGATCACGCGCTGCCAGGGAATGCCGGCGGCGGCGGCTTTGTCGGTTTGATCGCGGATCGCGCGCATCAATTGCCGAGGCGTCGCCGGCAGCAACCCGGCGATGAACGGTTCCCACGCGCCGCCGCCCTTATGCGCCAGCGGCGAAAGGCCACGCCGCGATATCGCGTGGATCGGGCCGCGGTGGCCTTCCGCGACCAGCTTCAAGGCGATGTCGACCATGGTTAGGCCGGTGCCGAGGATCATGATCGCCGCGTCGCGGTCCACATGGTCGTATGCGCCGCGCGCCCAGGGATCGGGAATGAAGGCGCCGGTATCGTAGAGCCACGCGTCGGCGACCGGCGGCACTTGCGGCGGAAGATTCCCGGTTGCCAGCACGATCTGGTCCGCGGCGAATTCGCGTCCGTCGTCGAGCAGCAAACCGCGCGATGGCGAATCGAGCAGCCGAACGACCTCGCCGCGGATGGTGCCGAGACCGCGAGTCGATTCGGGTGCGTTGGCGGCGGCGATACAGTCGCGCAGATAGGCGCCGAAGAGTTCGCGCGGCACGAAGGCCGCGGAGAGGTCCTGGCCGCTCTCGGCCAAGGCATCGGCGAGAACGTCGTGACGCGTGCTCAACCAAGCGGTGAAACTGGGTTGAAGCCCCACTTCCATTCGTTGAACCGGCACATTGAGAAGGTGATAGGGCTCGGCGGCGCCATAGGCGAGGCCGGTGCCGTGCCGACCGTTTCGCTCGATCAGCAGAACGCGTATGTCCGGTCGCGCGCGGCTGAGCTTGAGGGCAAAGAGACTGCCGCTGAAGCCGCCACCGATCACGGCAACGGTTTTGGTCGCAGGCGCTGTCTCGTGCATCCGAAAAGCATAGCCCGAACGGGTCGGGCTTAGAAACGCCTATTCACGCAGACCGGCGGTCAGGCGGCGAGGGGCGCCTGTAGCGGCGGGCCATTGCCGGCAAGGCGCCATTCGAGCTCGGCGCGGGCGCGGAAGACGCGGCTTTTGATCGTGCCTTGTGCGCAGCCGACGATCTCGGCGGCCTCTTCATAGCTGTATCCGCTGGCACCCACGAGGGAGAGCGCTTCGCTCTGTGCGGCCGGAAGTTCGTGAAAGGCACGTTCGCAGTCGCGCATCTCGTGGCGCGATTCCTGATCGCCGCTGAAGGCGAGTACGGGTCGCGGCAGCGCGACGTAAGACGCGAGTCGCGATCGGCAGCGCATTTCGTTGAAGAACTGATTGCGCAGGATCGTAGAGAGCCACGCCCTCAGATTGGTTCCCGGGATGAACTTGTCACTGTTCATGAGGGCACGCAGAAAAGTGTCCTGAACCAGGTCGTCGGCCAGAGCCGCGTTACGCGCGAGGCCGCGGGCGAAGGCCCGCAGATAGGGAAGATGTTCGACGAGTTGGCTCTGGAACGACTTCATTTTTATCTCCGGCGGATTGAATGTTCCGCAGGAGCTTTGTCGCATTGTCGCGCCGTTCGAGGGAGCCTCGGAATGTACTTATGTGGAGAGTACTTAGATCGAGACGGTTCCGGTCAATGGCCGGTCGGCGAGCGGCCTTTGGGATCGGCCGATTTCGGGTCGCCGACCGGGCCGCCGGCGCCGACGCGTTCGCGCTTGCCGAGTTCGCGATCGCGCACACCATGAGGTTGGTGCAACGGTGCGCCGGTCTGGCCCTGGCCGACTTCGCCCCCGGCGCCAACCCGCTCGATATCGTCCTGCGACGGTTTCTTGGATTCCGACATGGTGGTCTCCTTCGTCATAAACGTATCGAGCGGTTGGGTTTTAGCGGTGATTGCGGACGCAGACGCCGCGGATCAGGCGATGATGGCGATCGCGATGAGCGGGAACGTAATGCGAGAAACGGCCGCAGCGGCGATCGATCTGGATAATGGGCGACTGGCCGTCGTCGTTGGTGATCGCGGTATTGACCGGTGCGATGGCGGGCGCCGCGAAGGAAGCGGTGCCGAAACCGGCAACGAGAGTCAGAGCCAAGGCGCCGGCCAGCAAATATGTACGCAAGGTGTGTTCTCCTGATGGGCCCGGATCACGATACCGGGCGACATCGGGTCAACACCTCGGAGCGCGCAAGGTTCCACGAAATCGGTGGCGAAGAGCCCGGCTAGGCCCGGAAATGGTTCGGTGGGCGGGGCAGACCGAGATTTTCGCGCAGTGTCTTGCCCTCGTACTCGGTGCGGAACAGGCCCCGGCGTTGCAATTCCGGCACGATGAAATCGACGAAATCGTTGAGCGTGCCCGGCAGCGTCACCGGAAGGAAGATGAACCCGTCGGCCGCGCGCTTCATGAACCATTCTTCAAGCTGGTCGCAGACCTGTTTCGGGGTGCCGCGCACCATGCAATGGCCGCGTGCGGCGGCAAAACGGTTGGCGAGGCCGCGAATCGTCAGGTTCTCGCGCCGCGCGAGCTTGACCAGTGCTGGCGGATTGCTCATCCGGTTGGCATTGCCCTTGAAGTCCGGGATCGGCGCGTCGATGTCGTAGGAACTGAGATCGATGCCGCCCATGCGTTCCGACAGCAGCGCGAGCGCCGCTTCGGGACTCAGCAGGGATTCGAGGTGCCGGTATTTCTCCTCGGCTTCCTCGGCGGTGCGGCCGGTGAAGATGGCGACGCCCGGAAAGATTTTCAGCGTGTCGGGATCGCGGCCGAATTTTCCCATCCGGCCTTTGACGTCCGCATAGAACGCCATCGCCTCTTCGATCGTGGGCTGCGAGGTGAAGACCGCATCGGCGACCCGGGCCGAGACCTCGCGCGCGGGCTCGGATTTTCCCGCCTGAATCAAGATCGGATAGCCTTGCGGCGGCCGTCCGACGCTGAGCGGCCCCTTGACCTGATAATATTTGCCCTTGTGATTGAGGATGTGAATCTTCGCAGGGTCGGCGTAGACGCCGGTCTTCTTGTCGCGCGGGAACGCATCGTCCTCGCAGGTATCCCACAGACCGCGCACGACGTCGGCGAACTCCTCGGCCATGTCGTAGCGGTCGCCATGGGCCGTGTGTTCGTCCTGGCTGAAGTTGAGCGCGTCCTCGTGGTTCGCGCCGGTCACGAAATTCCACGCGGCACGGCCATGGCTCAGGTGATCGAGCGAGGCGAATTTGCGCGCGATGTGATAGGGCTCGTTGTAGGTGGTGTGCGCGGTCGCCGCGAGGCCGATATGTTTGGTTACGCTCGAGAGCGCGGCGAGCGTCGTGAATGGTTCGAGCCGGTCAATATGCGCGTTGCGACGGGTAACTTCGGCATCGTCGGCGTGATGGGTGCCGATACTGTCGGCGATGAACAGCATGTCGAGCTTGCCGCGCTCCATCGTCTTGGCGTATTCGATCCAGCGCTCGATGTTCATGCCGGTGTCGGCATAGGTTTCGGGCAGGCGCCATCCGGCGATGTGATAATTGCTGTCGCCCGACAGGAAGACCGCGAATTTGATCTGGTCCTTGCGCGTCCGTTCCGGCATCGTCTGTCTCCCACTACGAAGAACGCGCGGTTCAACCTTCTTCGCGCGTTGTCCAAAGGAGGAAACTAGTGAAATGTCCGCGTGCGGTCGAGGGGCGGCGGCTTGATCGACTTCGGCGCCCCATCTCGATCCTGGTCGTCGCGGCGATGATCGTCGCTGCCATCGGCCGACCGGCATGGGCCGAAACCGTCAAGATCGGGCTGTCCAAATCGACGACGGCGGGCGGCATCTTCATCGCCCAGGACAAAGGCTATTTCGCCGCCGTGGGTCTGACGCCCGAATTCGTCATGTTCGATTCATCCGAACCGATCGCGGTTGCCGTCGTGTCGGGCGCGGTCGATTTCGGACATACCGGTGCCTCGGCGGGGCTCTACAGCCTGGCCGGGCAGGGCGCGCTGAAGATCGTTGCGGCCGCGAGCCGCGAGGCGCCGAGCTTTCAGGTCAACGGCGTCGTCGCTTCCAACCGGGCCTATGACGCGGGATTGCGGACGCTCAAGGATTTGGGCGGGCATTCAGTGGCGATCTCGCAATTCGGCTCGCCGCCGCATTACAGCCTTGCCCTGATCGAGGAGAAGTACGGCATCGAGCCGAAATCCGTTCGCGTGACGGCGCTGCAATCCAACCCCAACATTCTTTCCGCGATGACCGGCGGTCAGATCGATGCGAGCGTTATGCTGGCGGCGGCGATGATGCCGGCGGTCGCGCGCGGCGACATGAAGTTGCTCGCCTTCATCGGCGATGAGACGCCCTGGCAGACCGGCGTCGTTTTTACCGCGACCAAAACCACCAACGATCACCGGGATATCGTCGAACGATTTTTGGGTGCCGTGAGGAAGGGCAAGCACGATTACTACGACGCCTTCATCGACGCCGCGGGCCGCCGTCAGGACGGACCGCAGGCCGATGCGATGCTGGCGATCATTGCGAAATACCTCAATCAGCCGGTCGAGCAGTTGCGCCCGGCGATCGCCTATGTCGATCCGGACGGACGGCTCGACGTGAAGGACGTCTTGCACCAGGTCGACTGGTTTCGCGGCCAGGGCATGATCAAAGGGGATTTCGAAGCGGCGACGGTGATGGATATGCGCTTTGTCATTCCGCTTCCGACCAAATAGGCCCGCACAATAAAACGCCGCCGAGCCTGATGGCCCGGCGGCGCGATAAAGTGCGTGTGACTGGCTAGTAGCCCATATACGGTCGGCCGAACAACGCGACCACGACCAGGACGACGAGCAGGAGGCCGACGATGCCCAGGCCGCCGCCGCCGTAATAGCCGCCGCGATAGCCGTAATAACCGCCGCCGCCGAACAGCACGAACAGAATGATCAGGAGCAGTAACAGCGACATGACGTTCTCCTCGAGGTTTTGCGATGCCGTTGAGGATCAAACGACCGAAAACCGGTCTGGTTCCCGCGTGTCGGGGTGGGGCCGGGCGCCGATAGGTAGTTTCCGAGGCTACCCGACTTGTTCTCGCTCTGGCTTAGTGTCGATAAGGATCCAGCTCTTTCATCTCCCCCGAGTGATCGGAGCTGGCATTCCTTCCAAACTGGTCCCGCCTGTATAAGACGGGACCTTTTTTTGTCCGCGTGAAAACGAAAAACCAACCCGAAGGGGAACGCCGATGTTTCGAGTTCTGCTTGCCGTCGCGCTTTTCGTCGGCGCGACCGGTGTTGCCGCGGCGCAGGATGCGCCGGATCGTGTCGGGCGGCTGAGCTATACCGAGGGCAATGCCCTCCTTCATTGGGATGCGCAGGCCGATTGGTCGCCCGCGATCGTGAACTATCCGGTCACCACGGGGCAGACTTATTGGACCGAGGCGAACTCGGCGGCCGAGATTCAAATCGGACCGATCGAGGCGCGGCTCGATCAGCTCAGCGAACTCGACGTGACCCGGCTCGACGACGCGACGATCGTGCTGCAGCTCGATCAGGGCGTGCTCAATCTTCATCTCTGGCAAATGCCGGCAGGCGGAATCAGCGTGGTGACGCGACTGGGCCGTGTGGTGTTCATGGCCGCGGGTAGTTACGACATCAACATCGGCGATCCGCGTACCGGGCGGTTGCAGGTGGCAGTGCTGCAGGGAGCCGCGCGTCTGGAAGGCGCCGGTCGCATCGTCGACATTCGACCGAGCGAAGCCGCGATCGTCTCCGGTGCGGGCATCACGCTCTCGCCCGCGGTTATCAGTTCATTCGATAACTGGGCGCTGGCCCGCGAACGCCGCCAGGTCGCGGCGCAACAGCCGGGTTATGTCGCGCCGACGGTGACCGGGTATCAGGATCTCAATCAATACGGCAGCTGGAGCCACGATCCGGAATATGGCGGCGTGTGGTATCCGGCGTCGGTGCTGGCGGACTGGGCGCCCTATCGCGACGGACATTGGGCGTTCGTTCCGCCGTGGGGCTGGACCTGGATCGACGATGCTCCCTGGGGTTTCGCGCCGTTCCATTACGGCCGCTGGATCGAAAGTCGCGGCCGGTGGGGCTGGGTTCCGGGCCGGCTTGCCGAACGGCCGGTCTACGCGCCGGCGCTTGTCGCTTTTATCGGCGGCAATGGTTGGGGTGTCGAACTCGGGGGCTCGGCGATTGCCGCGGTCGGATGGGTCGCGCTTGCGCCCAACGAGGCCTATCACCCGTCTTATCGCGCGAGCGCGACCTATACGCGCAACGTCAACGCGACGAGCGTCAATCGTGCGACGGTCAATAATCTTTCCAGCAATAATGGAAGCGGCAACGCGCGGGTCGGCAATTTCCGCAATCGCGCCGCGGCGACCGTGGTGCCGGCGACGACCTTCACGCAAGCCGCGCCGGTTCAGCACGCGACCGTCGCGGTGCCGCCGGCGCAATTGTCGCAAGTTGCCGTCGCGCCGTCGATCGCGCATCTGAGGCCCGATGCGGGCGCACGAACCGGGCGCGCGGTTCCGGTCGTCGCACCGGCGAATGTTCCACCCGCGAACGCGCCGGCGACGATCTCGCGCAGCCGCGTCGAGGTCGCGCCACCCGTCAGCGCTCCGGCGCCTGTTCCGCGCGCGCCCGATCCACGCCGCGACAACGGACAGCGTGGACCGGCGCCGCAACCCGCGCCGGCTGCCGTGCCTCAATCGGCACCGGCACCGGCGCCGGCTCCCACGCTCGCGACGCCGACGATCACGCCACCGGCGCGGCCCTCCCCGGTCAACGTGCCGAATGTGCGCCCGCCCGAACCGCCGGTGCCGCCACGAGCGCCGCCGGCAAGCGCGCCAATTCCGCAAGCCGCGACACCGGCAGCGCCGACGCCGCAAACGGTCGCGCCACCTCCACCGCAACAGGCCACGCCGCAGGCCGCTGTGCCACCACGTCCGCAACCGGGACCATCGGGGCAATTCGTTCGTCCGCAGCATCCTGAGCAGGACACCCATATCGCGCCGAACCCGCAGGAATGGACACGCACACCGGGCGCGCCGCCGCAAGCCGAGCGGCTACCGCGCGCGCCCGAACCGCCACGCGCGGCCGAGCGGCCTCATCCCGCGCCACCGGCAGCAACACCGCCGGCAGCACCGGCGCCTGCAGCCGCGCCCACGCCGGCGCCCGTTCAAGCTTCACCGGCGAAACCGGGCGACGACAAGAAACCGGACGCGCATTGAGCCAACCGACGTTCGAGATCGAATCCCGTTCCTGATCCGCTGTGCCGCCCGCTAGGATGGCGCAATCATCGACGAGGAGATTGCGATGCCGGATGCTCGAACCCTGAATGTCGCGCGGCTGCTGGCCGACCCGAACGGCGAAAGCAGGTTCGAGGCTGCTGCGATCCCGTTTCAGTTGAAGGAGTTCGCGCCGCCCGCCGCGCCGTTCCACGTCACCGATCTGCAAACGGCGGTTGGTTACGTCGTCATCGACCTTGCCGTGGGTTGGGGCAAGGCGGACACCGGGCCGCATCCCGCGCCGGCGCCGCATATGGTCTTCATCCTGTCCGGCCGCCTGCGCGTGACCGCGAGTTCGGGTGAGGCACGCGAGTTCGGCGCGGGCGACAGCGTCGCGCTTGAGGACACGTCCGGCAAAGGCCACATCACCGAAGTGATCTCGGATACTCCGGCGCGGGCGGTGATGATTCGCCTGGCTTAGTGGCCCGCCGCGATCTGGGCCAGCATGGCGCGATAGGTCACCAGCGTCTTCTCGCCGTTGGGTGACGACTTCGCCCATGAATCGATCATCGGCAGCATTTTTGCCTTCCACTCGGCGGCTTGGTCGGCGGGGAAATTGACCACGGTCTGCTTGGGTGAGGCCTTGATGGCTTCGCGCACCCGGTCGTTTTCGTGATCCCAATACGCGCCGGCGGCGCGGCTGGCGGCTTCCCCGGCATTGTCATCGATGATCTTGCGCGCGGCAGCGGGCAGCGAATTATATTTCTTCCTCGACATGAAGATCATGCCCGACGACGTGCCCATCGCCTCGTCGAGGTGATAGAACGTGACCTCGTTGAGCTTGAAGGCATCGAATGCTGCCCAGCCGACCACCGCGCCGGCTGCGGTGCCGCGCTGCAGCCCTTCATAGATATCCGCCGAGCCGAGCGAGAGCGGGGTGGCGCCCAGCGCGGTCGCCGCGTCCGCGACGATCTTGGTTGGGGTAATGAGTTTCATGCCGGCGAGTTCGCTCAGCGACTTGATCGGCTTGGCGAGATGGACCTGCGATTGCGACACGCCGAACAGCATCAGCGGCATGGTCGTGTCGTATTCGGCATCGAGCGCGCCGCTGTGATAGAGCCGCCACAGCGCGACCGACCGGTCCTCGCCCTTGTCGGCGAGCGGCAGCGTCGCGACCGTCGAGAGCGGAAACTTGCCGTTGACGTAATTGTGTAAAACGAATGCGATCTGCGCCACGTCGTCCAGCACGCGGTCGTAGACATTGCCCATGTTCGCGATGGCGGTGCCGTCGCGCACATCGATATGCAGAACGCCCTTGCCCTGTTCGTTGACGCGTTCGGCCCAGGGATGAAGGTAGTCGGCGTTCATTCGCGCGTTCGGCGGGTTGATGGTGGCGAAGATCAGCGTTGTTTCTTCCGCCCGCGCGGCGGAGGCCAGCAAGGCCAGGCCGATGGCAGCGGCAATCGCGATGGTTTTCATGACGTTCCCCCAGAAGCGTTTTTGTTTATGACCAGATCGCGTCGGCGAGTTCGACGACATGACCGAGTTTCGCCCATTGCTCGTCTTCGGTCAGGCGGTCGACGCCCTGCGAACTGGCAAAGCCGCATTGCGGCGACAGCGACAGCCTGTCGAGCTCGACGAATTTCGTCGCTTCCTCGATGCGGCGGGCGATGGTGTCTTTCGGCTCCAGCGCTTTTTGCTTCGAGCTGATCAGGCCCAGCACGACGGATTTGTTCTTCGACAGGAAGCGCAACGGCTCGAACCCGCCCGAACGTTCGTCGTCGAATTCGAGGAAGAATCCGTCGACATTCACGCCGCCGAAAATACCCTCGGCCAGAGGTTCATAGCCGCCCGAGGCGAAGCCTTTGCCGGTATTGCCGCGACACGAATGCATGGTGATCGTCATGCCCGCAGGCCGGTCGCGAACCGCCGCGTTTACCACCGCGACGAAGGACCGGAACATCCTGTCGGGATCGTCGCCGCGTTTTTTGAGCGTCTCGCGCACGGCCGGATCGCACAGAAACGCCATGTTGCAATCGTCGATCTGTAGATAGGTGCAGCCGGCATCGGCGAACGCACGAATCGCTTTCGCGTAAGCCGGGCCGGCATCCGCGAACAACGCGTCGAGATCGGGATAGACCGAGCGATCGACGATGTCGCGCCAATCCTGCAGCACGGTCACGATATGGGTCGGTGAGGGGATGCACATCTTGGGCATCACCTTGGTGCGCGCTTTGACGAAATCGAAATGCGCGAGCATCGGATGCGTTGAGAAGGCGAATTTCCCCGAGACGTGCAAAACCGGGTAGGGGTTCGTCGGATGACCGGGCAGCGGCGTCGCACGCTCCGTCGTGGTGACGCCGTCGAAACCCTGAATGAAATCGGACATCCAGGTACGGCGGCGAAACTCGCCGTCGGTCACTGCGCGCAGTCCCAGGCTTTCCTGCCGCGCGATCACGCGGGCAATCTGCCGGTCTTCGATGTCTTTCAACGCCGCCGCGTTCATCTCGCCCCGCGAAACTTTAAGGCGTGCCTCGCGCAGCTCGGCCGGGCGCAACAGGCTGCCGACCTGGTCGGCGCGAAATGGCGGCGTGTTTTTCATGGTCGGTTCCCCCCTCGGACGATCCGGACCATACCGTTTATTTTGCCGTGGTCATATGGTCCGGCTTTGCATCCTTGACGAGAAAAAACGCCGAGGCGGATGCCGCGATCGCGGCTATCGCGCAGACGATGGCCGCGACATGGAAGCCGAGGATCAATCGTGGGCCAAAGGCGCCGAACACGCCGCCCAACAATGCCGTCGCGATCAATCCGCCGGTCCGCGCCACGGCGCTGTTGAGTCCCGATGCCGATCCGGTGTGTCGTGCATCGACCGATGTCAGCACGGCAGTGGTCAGCGGCGCCACCGCGCCCGACATGCCGAGTGCGATGACGAGGATCGCCGGAAAAACACTCGTCCAATAATAGGCGTCCGGTCCGATCCGCAGGATGAGCAGGAAACCCGCCGCGACGACCAGCGGCCCGATCGCGAGCGGCGCGCGGGCGCCGATCCGTCCCGCGAGGCTGCCCATCACCGGCGAGATCAGCGAGAGAACAACCGCGAAAGGCAGCAACGCGGCGCCGGCCTGGGTGCCCGAATAGCCGACTTCCTGAATCAGGACATAGGGCAGCAACACGATCAGCGCGCCCAGCGCCGCATAGAGAAGTAGCGTGAGCAGTGTCAGCCCGACGAAACTCGACGATCCGAACAGCGCGAGCGGCATCATCGCGTTTTCGCCGCGTTGCTTTTCGACCCAGACGAAAGCGATCGAGAGGCACAGTCCCAGAACGAGCGACACGATAGCGGCGTCGGTCCATCCGGTGTGGCCCGACCCGCTGGTCAGGCCCCAGGTCAACGCGCCAAGGCCGAGCGTGGCGAGAACGCCGCCGCGAATATCGAGCGGCTGAGGTTTTTTGTCCTGCGGCGCATCGGACACGAAGGCGAGGGCGAGGCTGATCGCGCCGGCCGCCAAGGGAATGTTGATGAAGAAAATCGCGCGCCACCCGATCGTGTCGATCAGCCAGCCGCCGAACACCGGACCGCCCGCGCCCATGACGGCGCCCATCGATGCCCAGATGCCGATGGCGCGGCCGCGCGCTTCGCCGCTGAACGAACCGCCGAGGATCGCGAGGCTGTTCGGCATCAAGAGTGCCGCGCCGATCCCCTGTAAGCCGCGCGCGGCGAGCAGCCAGGCAAGATTCGGCGCGACGGCGCAGGCGATCGAGCCCGTGCCGAACAGCACCGTGCCGACGACGAGAAGCCGGACCCGCCCGAACCGATCGCCGGCGCCACCGCCCAGCAAAAGCAGCGCGCTCAGGGGCAGAAGATAGGCGTTGACGACCCAGGTCAGGTCTTCCGCGCCGGCGTGAAACGTCGCGCTGATCGCGGGCAAGCCGACATTGACCACCGACCCATCGATGAACGCCATGCTCGACGCGAGGATACAGGTCGCGAGCACGAGCTTCGGGTAGCGCGGCGCGAATTGATGCGGCGCGGCTTCGGCGACGCCGATATCGCTGGGGGCGTGGAGGGGTGAGGTCATCGAAGCGTGCCGGTCGTGCCTATGGGTGTATCGACCGTCACGCGTTCTCCGTCTCTTTGTCGCTGCCCGGCGGCTTTTCCTGATGGAGGAAGTAGGCGCGAAACGCCGTCGCGTCGGAGCAGGCGTTATGCGGAACCTTGCTCGCGGTTTCCGAATCGAAGAGCGGCACGTCGACGAGCTCGAAAACCAGCCGCTCCGACGGCAACCGCCATCCCGGACCGGTGATCATCAACAACGCCAGATGCGCGATATCCTCGGGCCAATCGCCGATCACGACCGGTTCTTCGTCGTCGCGCAGATAAGCGGCGAGCTTCGCCGTCATCTCGGCTCGCGCGATCGGCTGGGTTTGCAAGACAGGAATCACATGCGCAGCGACCCAAGGCTCCGGCTTGTCGCACGGCAAGGCCTCATAAAACGGCGCGGCTTTCTCATCCTCGGGCACGAGCGCCAACGAGATGAGTTGTCCGCCAAAGCCGTTGAATTCGGCGTCGAGAAAATAGCGCATCGATGCCCCACTGTAATGGCAAGTCGGTCGATGGAGATGGCGGATGGGGTGACCGCCTAAGGTTCCTTCGTGGTTATACGCCAACGCTCGGAAAGCAGCCTACCAATATTCAATTTGTCTTTTGCTGTTTCCGTGTTGGGATGCCACTGGTCGCCACAATTCGCGACTGGAATATGGGTAGCAACATGGGTTGGCTAGCAGCGAGGGACTTATGCCGCGATCGATCGAGCGTCTGACGGCTCTGCGGGTATCCAGGCTCTCGAAGCCTGGCCTATACGCCGATGGCGCCGGCCTTTATTTGCAGGTGACCAGCGCCAGCGCGAAGTCCTGGCTCTACCGTTTCACCCTGCGGGGTCGGACCCGAGACATGGGACTTGGAGCCTTAGCCGTGTTCGGCCTCGCCGACGCCCGGGCAGCGGCCACGGGGGCAAGGAAGCTGTGCCAGGCCGGCGTTGACCCTATCGAGCATCGTGACGCTCAGCGCGCGGCTGCGTGCCTCGCTGCGGCCAAGGGCGTGACCTTCAAGGAATGTGCCACCGAGTTCATCAAGGCTCACGGTGCCGGCTGGCGGAACGCAAAGCACAGGCAGCAATGGGAGAACACGGTCGCGACCTACGCCGAGCCTGTGATTGGCGCTTTCGCGGTCGGCGCGATTGATACGGGTGCTGTCCTGCGGGTGATCGAACCAATCTGGAATACGAAGACGGAGACCGCAAAGCGGCTGCGAGGCCGGATCGAAATCATTCTCGACTGGGCGAAAGTCCACGGCTATCGCGACGGCGAGAATCCGGCGCGCTGGCGAGGTCATCTCGACAAGCTTCTGCCGGCGCCGTCGAAGGTCCGAAAGCACGTGCACCATGCCGCGCTGGCCTACAAGGAGGTGCCTGATTTCATGGACGCCCTCCGCGAGGAAAAAGGGCCGACAGCACGCGCGCTCGAGTTTCTCATCCTGACGGTCACGCGCACCGGCGAAGCCATCGGAGCCAAGAAGGTGGAGATCGACATCGAGGAGGCGGCCTGGACCATCCCGCCCGAGCGGATGAAAGGCGGCCGCGAGCATCGTGTCCCGTTGTCAAAGGCCGCGCTCGAAATAGCGCGCGAGGCGATCACCCAAGATCCAGAATATGTGTTCCCGGGGCGGCGCGCCCGGCACCCGCTGTCGAACATGGCGATGGCGATGCTGCTTCGCCGTCTTGGTTACGCCGAGGCTACCGTGCACGGCTTCCGCAGCACGTTCCGCGACTGGGCGGCCGAGCGGACGAGCTATGCCAACCATGTGGTCGAAATGGCGCTCTCGCACGCCGTCAGCGACAAGGTTGAGGCGGCCTACCGTCGCGGCGATCTGTTTGAGAAACGGCGTCGCCTAGCCGAGGATTGGGCGAAGTTCTGCGCCATGCCGAAGAAATCCGGCGCCGTGGTACCGATGAGGCGTCAAGAAGCATAATCACGATCGACGGGGATAGGCCGGCCAGCCGATAAGCGCGTTTTCCACACGCGCTTCCCTGTCGACCACGCTCCGGGCATCTGCGGAAGTGCAAAATGTCGGAAGATGATAAGAGCAATTTGTCCCCCGGCTCGACAATTGACGGCGAGATGACGGTTGCGGGCGAGACGACCTTTGAAGATCGCCTGACGGTTACGGGCAAAGTGGTGGTGACCGGCGCCGGTACGTTGCGCATTATCGGCAAGAAAAAGAAGCCGCCACGCGGGCCGCCACCAGGCGCGGTGAATCACTTCCGCGCAAACGATCGGGCGCTTTTCCCACGCATGTCGGAATTGATCGCTCAGGGTAGCAGCGTGACTGGCGCCGCAAACTTGCTCGTGGCGGAGGGCATCGTTGCCGGCCTCAACAGGAAGCCCGATAGCAAGGCGAGACGCCTCGCCCGACTGTACGAAAAGGAACGGTAGCCCTAACTCGCTCCAACTCACTCCCACTATTTCCTACTATTTCCGACGATAAGTTTGTCTCGGTGGTGTTCACTTCGCTTCGTCACCCGCCGCTGGTTGACGTTTCAATGGAGCGAAGTTCATGGAATCACACTCGACCCTCAAAGCCGAAATTGCGCTGCATAGCAGTGCACCTACCTCTGCCGCGCCCTATACGGCAGGCACTGCAGCCATCGGCGTTAAGCCGAAGAAGGCTTGCCAGATGCTCGATTGCGGAACAACTCGTCTCTATGAGTTGCTCGCAGCGAACGAGCTTGTTTCTTACAAGGATGGGCGGTCCCGAAAGATCCTGGTGTCTAGTATCACGGCTTACGTGAAGCGCAAACTCGACATAGCGGCCTGATCCCCGCGCCGACTACCCCACGCACGTACAGCGTCGCGATGACGCCGAGTCCTTTAATGGAGAGAATCATGGATTCCGCCTACTACGCCGCGATGAGCGACCCTTCGCTCAACCCTCAGTTCAGTCGGGTCTGGGGAGACGAGCCGCCCGATAAACGAAGAAAGGGCGCCCGGCAAGGCGCCCTCTCCGAAAATAAGACAAGCAGCAATTTCGACAATCTATCCGACCAGGTGGGCCGCCTGCAAGCCCAGTGGGGGATCGCATGACCGGCGATCTCTTCGATAAAGAACGCTCGCCGGACAGTGCCTCCCGCCGCGCGGCCAGGAGCAGGCCGAGCGCCGATCGGGAATCGTATCGCGACGGATTCCCTGGCCACCATGCCGGCGACGAATCAGAGACGAGCTACGCGGCGGCCAAGGAGATCGCGCCCAGGGCCAAAATTCTCAGCGACCGTGTTCTATCGAGCCTCCGCGACGCTGGGCCAGCGAGCAGTACTCAGTTACCGCTCGAACGGCAGGCGACCGAATGAGCGGCTTTGCCACCACTGCCGAATCCTATTCCCGTCACGGCGCGGCGGTGATCCCATGCGGCGGTGACGACGGGAAGCGCCCGCTCGTTAGTTGGCGCAAGATGACACGATCAACCACCGCCCAGCTTCTGCCCCGATGGCGTGAGACCTTTGCAGATGCCAATGTCGGTGTTCT
Organism: uncultured Rhodospirillales bacterium; assembly: GCA_903828515.1. Lineage (GTDB taxonomy): Bacteria > Pseudomonadota > Alphaproteobacteria > ATCC43930 > CGMCC-115725 > CAIKMD01. The sequence continues at coordinate 1,731,042 of CAIKMD010000007.1, forward strand.
AACGGGGCCGAGCCGGCTGACGGTGGTCGATGTCGATAGTCCCGATGACTCGCTAGTGCGGGAATGCCTCGCCCGCTTCGGCCACACCCCCCTGCAGGCCCGAACACCTCGGGGCGGGAGCCATCTTTTCTACCGCAGCAATGGCGAGGCGACCCGGACTAAGCTCGAACAACAGCCGATCGACATACGCGGGGTCGGTGGCTTCGTCGTAGTCGCTCCGAGCCAGCGACCGGGAGGTGGTCGATATGAAATTGCCCGCGGCAATATCGATGACCTTGAACGCTTGCCGCCGATCAAACCCGGCACGCTCGCCCCTTTAGTGGTGCAAAACGCTCCACTAAGACACCTTTCCCCAACAACCCGACTGCGCCTCGGGCGAGATCGCGTCACCGAAGGAAGTCGGAACAGCACCCTTTGGCGGGCTGCCATGGAAGAAGCCCGGCGGTGTGAAACTCAGTACGAGCTTCAGGCCCATGTCGAGATTTTGAACGAAGGCCGCTGTGATCCCCCGCTTGACCACGCAGAAGTAATCCGGATTGCCGCCTCGGCCTGGGAATATGAACAGACCGGCCGAAATTGGGTTGGCGGAGGTGCCAGGGTGTGTCTCGATGTCGAAGAGCTTGATCGCCTGGTCAAGCATCCAGATGCCGCTGTCCTCCTGCTGGTGCTTCGTAAGGAACATCACGGCTTCAATCAGCAGTTTGCGATCTCGCCTCGCGGCATGGCTGCGGCCGGCCAATTCAAAGGGTGGTCGGAAAGCCGCATCCGCAATGCCCGCAGTAGGCTGCTCGATCTCGGTGCAATCGTCGGCAAACATCAGGGTGGCAAAGGCCAACACGATCCCGCCTTATTCACCCTGAAGTGGCGAACAGGCCACAAAGAGAAAGAAGAGAAGGAGGAAGAAGAAGAGTGTTTATCTTATTGTGGGTCGATTTGCACCACTAACGACCCCCGAGCGCCCCATGACGAATCGTAATACCGCGGCAGCAGACAGCTCCGGGATGGCGGCGCAAAAGTTTGATTTTCGCGCCGGTGGCGATTTGGTCGACATCGATCTGGTCGAGAACCTGGCCGAGCGAGTGGACCAGATTGCCGATGCGACCGGGCGTGCCGATCTCCGCCACGCGGCGCGGCTGATGCGGGGTGATCGCGACGTTGGCGGCCGGCCGCGGGCTGACGATGCTGCGGCACTCGACATCGTGCGACACCTACTCGCCGAGGGGCGTGGCCGGTGGTCCGCATGCGTCGGTGTCGCACGCAAACTTAGCCCCGACAACGCCGAGTCAGTCGCTCGGCGCCTGCTGAATAAAATCCCGAAGAAAGAGGTTTTTTCGGACGCGCGCTCTGATACAGCAGCCCGAGACGACGAATGAGGGCAAAATGGAAACGGTCGCTGGCGTGCGCGTCGATGTTGACGAGGGCGGTACCGTTACCCTCGGCGGAGCGCGCTTCACCGTGAATGAGGGGCTGCGCCTTTCGGAAGCGCTGGTCCGCGCATCCTTCAGAGCGGCGGTAAGCCAGGAAGTCGCCGCCACACATCCCCCATCGACCGAAAAAACCGACCGCCCGTCACCATGAAGTCCAAGGCTCGAGGAACGCTTACGGCCGCTATCAGCACGCCGAAGGGACATCAAGATCGCATCAAGGTCGCCCTAACCAACCCTAAGGTTACCCTAAGGTCACGGGCGAAGGCTGGGACCAGCCAGGAAGCCGCCGCCGCTCGCCGCAAAGCGTTCGTGCGAGCATACACCTCGAACGGCCGCAACGGCACGCAGGCAGCGATAGCGGCGGGCTACAGCCCGAAGACGGCGCGCGCGGCAGCATCCCGGTTGTTGACGGATGTTAACGTCGCGGCGTTGGTCGAGACGGCTACAGCGCGGGTCGAGGAGATCACCGGCCTTTCCGCTGAACGAGCGGCGGCTTTGAACGCGAACATTGCGAAGTTTGACGTGCGCAAGCTGGTTCACCCGAACGGCAAACCGAAGGCTCTGCACGAATTGGACGAAGAGACCGCCATGGTCGTCACGGTTACGCCCGGCGGCGTCGCGGCGGCCGATCGGCAGCGGGCGATGGACATGGCTTTCAAAAATCTTGGTCTGTACGAAAAAGACCACGCCCAGCGCGGCGAGAATCTCGTCATCCAGGTCAACCTCGTCGGGAAATGAGTGCCGAAGTCTCACGGTCCTTCACGAGTTCGAGGCCACGCGAATATGCCGACTTGGCGCTGAAACTCACAGTAACCGCGCCCTGTGCGGCTCAGGAAAATATGCGGAAGCTAAATTCGTTCATGGACGCGGCCTATTTCTAATAACTATTTCAATGCCTCGGGCGGCCCCGTTACCGGCTCCGCTGGCGCATCGGCTGTTATCCGCACCGAATACGCCGCTATCGCTGCAGGCTTCGACAAGATGCCCGCGCTGACGGCCAACACCGCGATTGTCGTCAACAGCGTCGGCACCGCGCTCACGAACACCACGGGCACCTTGGCGCTGGCTGGAAACTTCTCGACCACGGGCACCCATGCCACGACCCTAATCCAGGGGGCGGATGTAAGCCTGACGCTTCCCGTCGTGAGCGGGACGCTGGCCACGCTGGCCGGGACTGAAACGCTCTCGAACAAAACGCTGGTGGCGCCCGCGCTCGGTACGCCCGTATCTGGCGTGGCGACGAACCTGACGGGCACCGCGGCGGGATTGACGGCGGGCAATGTCACGACAAACGCCAATCTCACGGGTGTCATTACCTCGTCCGGCAACACGACCTCGATTGCATCCCAGACCGGCACCGGCACGAAGTTCGTTGTCGATACCAGCCCCACGATTGTCGGCCTTACCGTGACGACATCTTTCACCGCAACGGGCCTCGTGACGAATGCCGATCTCGCTGGCTCGGTCGCAGCATCGAAGCTAGTTGGAACGGATATTGTGACAGTCGGAACGCTAACGGCTGGCGCAATCGCTTCCGGCTTCACCAGCATCAATGCCGTTCCGATTGGGGCTTCTGCGGCATCGACCGGGGCCTTCACTACACTTTCTGCAACATCGACGGTTTCCGGCGCTGGCTTCTCAACCTATTTTGCTTCCCCGCCCGCCATCGGCGGCACAGCGCCTGCGGCGGCAGCGTTTACCACTTTGACGGTTTCGACGCCCATTGCGGCGTCCAGCCTCGCCACCATGACTGCTACGGTTGGCGGCGCTGTCCCAACGCCGCCGAACAACACGACCACGTTCCTTCGTGGCGACGGCACGTTCGCAGCGCCCGCACCATCCGGCACCGTCACGACAGTATCCGTGGCGCCGGCGAACGGATTTAGCGGGACCGTCGCCAACGCAACATCGACCCCAGCCATAACGATCATTGCCGGGGCGATCACGCCCGCGAGCGTCAACGGGAACACCTTCACGACTGGCACTTACACGCTGACTGGCGGTGCCGGGAAGGCGCTCACCTTCAACAACTCGATCACGCTGGCCGGCGCCGATAGCACAACGATGACGTTCCCGTCGTCGAGCGATACCGTCGCGACAATTGCTGCCGCTCAAACGCTGACGAACAAAACTATAACCTTTGCATCGAACACGTTGACCGGCGTTGCCCCGCTCGCATCTCCTGCTTTAACTGGCACGCCAAGCGCCCCAACCGCAACGGGAGGCACGAACACAACGCAAATAGCAACAACGGCATTCGTGCTCGGCAATGTGCCAAGCCCAATAATCGCAGCCGGCGCGATCGGCTCCTACACCATCGCCTATCAGTTCTATCCGTCCTTCTCGGTCGGTTCCAATTACAGCCCGATGGCGGGGACGTGGCGATGCACGGGCGTCACCGAATACGGCAACGGATGTTGCAATGATTGGATCGGCATTTTTCAAAGGATTGCATAATGGCCACGAGAACGATCGCGGCTTGCACGAATGCGGTTTGGGGCGATGCGGCCCACGCCTTCATTCTTTGCACCGTCGCATTCGAGGAATTCTCCGAGCCGTTGCCCTTCCGGGCCGATGCAAGCGATCCCGAGCCTCACGGGCAAGCCTTGTGGGCCGCGCTCCTCGCGGGAACCTATGGACCGGTCAGCGCGTATGTGGCGCCGGCCCCGGTCGTCGTGCCAGTCGTACTCCCGGCGGCGACCATTCTCTCTCGTCTCACCTTGGACGAATACACAGCGATCATGCAGGCGGCGACCGCCGGTCTCGCGGCCGGGAACGGGCAACTCTCCGACTGGCTCGATCTCGCTCGCACGACACAGGGCGGCGTCAATCTCTCGAATGCTGCCACCGTTGCGGCTCGGGCCGCACTCATCGCCGGCAATCTTCTCACCGCAGCGCGTGACGCGGTTGTGTTTGCGCCAGTAGGTGTCGCGGGGACAGGTCCGAATGTTATCGGTTAAGCCGTTCACCAGCGGGGATTTGTCGGGGTCGATCTACGATTTCCCCGAGGTCGGTGATGTCTTGCCGATGCACTTCCACCCGGCGGGCGAGGGGCACCTCACCATGGTGATGATCGGCCCCATTCGTGCGCACAGCACAAACGGATGGGACCAAGTTTTGGAAAGCGGTCGCGTCATCGATTGGATGCCGAACGATCCCCATGAGTTCGTGGCGATGGTTGCTGGCGCTAGGATGACGAACATTAGGAATGGAGCTTAGCCTTGATCGGCGGCCTTGCTTTATCGTTGCATCGCCTGCGCGTATTGGCGGCGCATCCACACCCGTTACGACCGCTGCGCCCACACCTTCATGTCCGCCATCAGCATCGCGGCGACGGTCATCTTCTGGCTCTGATCAATGAGTCCTGAGCCTAGGATTGCAGATGAGTTTGAGCGGCGTGCCTAATATCCAGAATAAGTGGCTCAAGATTATCGAAGGAGAAAAATCCTACATTATTTTCACGCATCAAATCGGCAACAACAGGAATGTCTTTCGAGCTGCGCTCGCCAAACTTACCCACGACAACGAGTTTGAGCCTTCCCCGATTCGGTTCTTCGTGCTCGTAAAGACTCCGTCCTTCGATGGCGCGGCGGCAAGCACGATCGAATGCTTCCTCGGGTAACGACGTTTCAAATAAAAGCGGCTCAATCACATTGAAGCGACCATTTTGATATCCGAATGGTGCGCTAATCGTTCTTTTTAGTGCCCGCACTTCGATTTCGATATCCTTACGCACGAGCTGGTCTACATTTGCCTCTCTGAACGCTTCCTTTAATTGCGTTACGACCCGAGGGGCCGCTATTCGTCGAGGCTCTGCTACTAGCCGCAAATATAGATCGTGCAGGTCCCGTTCAGGATCGGAAATTAGGATTGAACGTGGTTCCGTAATTCGAATTTGGTTCGCGCGCTTTGCACAAAACTCCTGCAGGGCCTTCAAATTCAGAAGACGGGATGCGTCGACCTGTATCCGCTCGCCAACAGCGTTCTTCTGTTCATTTAAAAAGGCCCAGTCTTGACGCCCAAAAAATCGTCGAATTCGTGCATTATCAGGCGACAGTTTCGCACTGATGAACTGATCCTCCGGTGACAACAACATCACGCCGACATTGGCCGCCTCCAATTTCGAGCGGTCGGGACAAAATTGGATGAGAGAGTAGTAGCCATTCTTGGATTGCATTCAGTCCTCGTGTAGATCGAGTTCCATCTGTGATTCTATTGTAGCTTCGAAGTTCGAAACAAGATACTGAGCTCGGTCAATCGTAAACGTCGCCAACGCTTCTTTTATACTTGGAGCTGGAGACCATTCAGTTGGCAAAGAGCTTATCAATTCATTAACATCTGCCCTTGTAAGGCGTTCCATCTGGGCGATTCCTGCCGCAACCGCATCCATATTGATGCGATTTCGAAACTCGGGAAACAGGCCGTACACACTCTCGTCTTGTATGTATGCCTTATCTTTGAGATGAAGATCGAGCGCGGAACCTCCGAAACAGTGTGTATGATCGATTGCAATCAGCACGTAATGGCCAGCTTTAGCCACCGACCGAGTGAAGAAGACGTTGTCGTAGTTGGGTTGGAATCCGCTTTCCACCGGTGGGAAGCGGTCAATGTTTTGTAGCCAAGTATCGAACAATACGAGGCGAGCAATATCGTCAGGATTTTCGAGCCCGCCTAAGTATGCTCTACCACCGCCCCACGGTGCTCCAACCATTTCCCGCGTAATAAACGAAGGCCCAGGAACAGCTATCATCCCGGGGCGAAGCGGCAGTTCTGGCGTCGTGCCTATATTGATGACGGCGGCGTCGAATGTTCTTAACTCAAGCCAGCGAGCTAGAGCCGTCCCAAGTAATTCGCATACCAGTGCGTCAACACCCTGCGCGTTATTGATCGCCTTCAGATAGCCTATTCCTGCGTCCGTCTCGACGACAATCGGATTACAAGATGTGGAGATTGTTTCGATATGGCGAAGTATCTTCGTTGGCCGCCAATCAGACACCGGTGGGATCATTGTTCTTGCCGATAGAGCTGACAGAGCTGACAGAGATAGTTAGAGAGCACACTTTTTACGCCCACGTCCAGTATTCCAAGGGTCGTATCTTCCCGCCGCGTCTAAGCAGCTTCTTCCATCTCGAGCTTGATACGATGAACCGTGCCAACGCCGAGGCCAGCCGACGCGCGCCTTGGGCAAGGGGCTTCATCCGGCTCTCCGAATTTGAGAGCCTTCGCGTTCGAGCCGCCCATCGCGCAACAGGCCGTTAATGAGCGAGCGTCCGGTCTCGTCGATCGCCGGCCCGGTCCGGCGAAAGCCCATCCATCGTGCAAAACCACGAATGGCGTCATCACGCTCGATCCACTGGCGGCCTGAGAGAGAGGCCAGAAACTGGTCTTTCAGCGCTTCGCGGTCGAACTGTTCGATCGTTCGTGCGAACAGGCGAAGGGCTCCGCGCTCGCTGACGAGAATTCCTCGCCGCACGGCCGTGCGCAGCATGTTGTCGAGCTCGTCGTGGATCCGTGTTCCGGTTCGCTGGTAGCCCAGCTGTCGAGCGAATTCATCGATCGCCGTTTCCCGTTCTCGCTCCTCACCATCGGCGAACATCTGGCGAATTCCGCAGACCAGATCGTCCCGATCGAGGTCACCCAGATCGGGGCGCGTGGAACTAATATCGATTGCTTCAACAGCCTGGTAGGGTGGGGCTTCAGGCTCAGCCGCGTTCAGTAGGGACGGCTGGTCGATTCGGTCGGCAGTCGCTACTGATTTGGGACGTGGCAGAGGCACAATGCTGTCCGAGTCCGCAGAGTTTGTCGCTGCCTCTTGGATTCTGACGCTCCCTTGTGCGAACGCCCCGGGCCACCCGCCATGCTTCTCAATGACCTCGTCGATCTCCGTCATCAGGCGGATGGTTTCGGAAAGAGCGACGACGATCTTTTGGTAATGAGCAAAGTCGTCGGTCGAAAGTGTTCGGCCTTTGCGGTCCTTGAGCCACTTCTCGCAGACTTGGTAACCGCCAATGTGGAAGTTCCATACGTCCTCCCGCACGCCGCAGAAGCCGGCGGTCTGCGCCTTGTCCACCCATACGGTGTTCTTCGACCACGAGATCTTCTCGATCTCGATATTGGTGGCGCCGATGAACCTAGTAGTGGTGCTCTCGACCTTAGGCAATTCCAACAGATGAAGGGCAATCAGTTCACCGCCGATTATGGCCAGTGCGCGTAAGAGTTCCGAGTTCCCGGTCAACGGCAGGCGAGGGAAATCTATCTTCAGAAACCCTCCATAGCGGAGTCGGTAACCGGGACTATGAAACACCGCATAAGCGTATTGGAAGATATCTTCGGACGTCAGGCCATGTGGCAGATTGTTCGGTTTTTATTGCGGCAAGTTAAGTGCGCTCGCCAGTTGTCGAAGAAATGCGGGTGCAAAGTTTGGCTCGGAATGGTTTCCGATCGCCAATCCTTCGTCTCCTTTATAAAGGTAAAGCGGGTGGACATAGCCACGCTCACGTGACTTATTCGAGACATAGCAGTCATCAATGAGTCCACGAGCAACGAGGATGTGTGCCCAAGCTTCACTGACGCTCTGGCGGCAAACATGAAACGCAATATTTCTTCCTGCGAGCATGTGTTGGGAAACCTCAGGCCGCGGCCAATCTACCATCCAATCGACCCAATACACCGGCCGCTTGTCAAATGGACGATAGCTACAAATACGAACGCGCTCTTTCCACTTCTTGTCATTTGCTACTTGCCTACGAGCAGCAGGGACTTTCCACCCGCGGGTATCTCCATCGGGATACTTGTCTGACCCCCGCCCAGCGAAATAAGTCTCGCGAATTTCAGCGTCAGATTGCTTGAGGTTTGCAAAGTCACTGATACGGGCCAGCAATGCTTCTTTATCTAAATCCACAACGAAATTGTCACGGGCGGTAATGAAGCCCGCACAATTGAGCGGCATCGCCTCATTGATCTTCCAGCCGCCGTCGTATTCAGCCCTGTAGTCAGTATTTTGCGGCACCAAGAAGTAATACGGGGAGTCGGGTTTCAGTGTACAGAAGCCACTGTTGGCTACGGAGTGGTTGGCGAGCCACGAGTATTTTACTTCACGCGTACCCCACAAATCGGAGTGCCCGATGTCGCTATTCGACCCGCCTCGCGTGGCGAGGCAAATAGCAACGCCCTGTTGAATGTCGAAAACATTCTTATCGGTAACGCCGTCTGGCGGGTTCTCGCTTCTTGTCGTGTTGCCGTGAAGATCCAGCGCGCGAAGGTAAGAAAAGCTGCCCATAAGGCTTTGCCGCATTCCACGAAACGTCGGGTTGTCAAGGTAGCTGTGATTCGTGATAAATCCAAAAACCCCCACACCGGCAGTATCGATGGTGATCTGCGCCGTGCGGATGAATTTCACATAGTCGTCTTGAAGCCAGACCTTCCTTTCGTTTAACGCGGAGCCATCGACGAATTTATAGGCATCAACGATGTGTTGCGCGTGTTCCGACATGTTCGATGAAATACCCGAATACGGCGGGTTGCCTATAACGACAGTAAAGCGTTTGTGCCGTTTAATTTCGTTTACAGCAGCAGCTTCGTGGGCAAGGGCGTCGAATCCGAGAAGTGGGAGCTGTTTCACCCAAGGCTCAAGCGCGTTGGTGAGATAGATGCGAGCGCGTTCATCACTGACGAAACGGTATCCGGTCTCGGCGAGCTTAAGGCCAATTTTCATGTGAGCGATGGCGTAAGGCGCCATCATAAGCTCGAAGGCATGCAGCCTAGGGAGGAGATGCTTCGGCACATAGTCATTCCATGCGACGCTCCGCTCGGCGTCGGTAAGGCGCTGCTGTTTCCACTTGGTGCTGAGTGTACGGTGGATGACGTCAATGACTTCTACTAGAAAAGTGGCCGTGCCTGTGGCGGGGTCTAGGATCTGGACGAAGGGTTCGTCCGGAGAGATGGTTTGCTTCTCGTCCGCTAGGTCGGTTAGCGGCGGCACCTTCAAGCCGGGATGCTTTTCTAACATCTCGCCCCATGTAGTGGTGTCGGCGAGACCATCGGCGAGGCCAAACTCCGTTTGCAGGAGTTCGTGGACACTGCGGACAATGTAGGAGACCACGGGATGCGGGGTGTAGAAGACGCCACGCTGAATCTTTAACTGCTTGTCATACTCGTGCAGGAAAAGCTCATAGAAGTGCATGACCGGATCTTCATCGCGATTCCTGTCACCGAAATCGCGGACCACCGCCTCCATGTTGGCAGCGTCTAACAGTTCGACAACTTCGGAGACGCCTAATTCGTCAAAGTCGATACCGGGCCCGCCCGCCTTCCCTCGTCGCCCGCCCACCTTGAGAAAGGTCTCCATCAATTCGCGCAAGAAGGGGTTTGTGCGCATGTGGGCAGCGAAATCATCGGCGGTTTTCTTGTGTGGATCGGCAATCCGTGCCGAAAGCAGTCCATATGCGATAGTCTGCGCGTACATATCTGCGAAACCGTCGATGTCGAGGTCGTGGACCAGAGCCCCCCGGAACGCTTTCATGAGCTTGGTCAGTGGCCCATTATCTGTCTCGATCGCTAAAGCAGTTTTTATGCGATCACGGATAGCGCGGGCGAGTTCGGCAAGCCGAATTGAAAGATCCTTCGAGGTGGTTACAACCTCATGATGGCCGAGCGTAAAGGCACTGCGCCACTTCTCGCGCCAAGCTTCGGCGTCGGTCTCGTCGGTGGGCCACGTGAGTCCCTCGGTTAGTTCTCGCGCGACTGCGTCCAGATGCAACTCGGTGTCGAGATTGTTCCAGCCAAGGACCTTGAGCGTCGGCAGATCCTTTTTGTCTTCCGACTGAGAGAAATGCGCGAAGGTGATCTGACGCTCTTCACCCTCACCATAATTGGACACGAAAAGAAGGTCGTTTGCGGCCCAAGCGGTACGTTCGGCGCTATTCGCAGAAGCACGCTTTTTGAGTGCGACTTGATTCAGGATACGACGGAGCGCGACGACAGGAAGATTTTTGCGCTCGAACTTGACGAAGAAGATGCCCCAGGGCTGGCGAGGCGAGAGCGGGCGTAGCCGTTTGATGCTCTCGATTTTCGCCGCCGTCTTCGGATCGATACCAAGCTCGTCGGCCGTGAAGTCGTAAAAGAGATCGTTTACGTCTTCGAACGAGTCGCGAGAAATGGGCCACCCCATCTCGTCCCGTAGGTAAGCGATGAGTTGATCGAAGCGTTTGATCCTGGCGAGGGCGGTGCGTTGGTCGGTCGGCATACATCAACCCTCATTGAGTTCCATCCAGCACCTGAGCGCCGGCTTGACGCCAACGGGCGCATCGATTCGTTTCAGGTACGTGTTTTTGATGTGTTTCTCGACTTTGCTGCGGAGCTCGATCAGAGTCTTCTGCTCTGTCGTGCACTGCCGAGGGGTTTCGCGATTGGATCGGATATTGGTGACGATCTCTGACGGCTCTTCGACAATCGCGTCGCGATCGAGATCATAAAGGTACCAACGCGCCGTTCCGACTTCCTCCGAAAACTCCCCGGTTATTCTGTCGAGGGCCGGGAGCGCATAGCAGAGGAATAGCCCGCGGGTTGCCTTCGCCGGGCGTTTCCGACCGCTAAAAGTCGAGCCGGGAAGAAGCTTGAGGCGGGCCTCGAGCGTGGGATCGGCTTGAAGCAGCGCCTGGTATTCCAGGTGCATATCCTCGATTGCGGTTTTGCTGCCTTCATAAGCGTGATTGAACTCTTTTAGCGCCTCGTAATCGTCATTCGGCGTGAGGAGTTGTTTGCCCTCAATGCCGAGGGTCTTCGAGATCAGCAAGGTTTTCTGGGTGACTTTGCTGAAAAGCGTAAGGATCGCGTTCAGTTCCTCGGGCGGTAGGAAATTCCAGAAGCTCACTTTCCCCCGGGATGAAGCGACTTCCGGATGGTCAGCGACGAGCTTCTTTTCGGTGTCCGGGTTCATCCTTCGGTCCACGCGGCCGATACGCTGCATGAGCCGTACCGGATTCCAATGAATATCGTAATTGATCATCCGGGAGGCATCCTGAAGGTTGAGCCCTTCGGAGAGGACGTCGGTCGAGATCAGGATGCGGGTCTCTGTCTGGCCGTTCTTAGCGAGTTCACCCGAGGAGGTTCCATTGTAGTACGGCGAGAAACGCCGAATGACGTCGGCCCGATTACCCTTGGTAGCACTGTCGACTTGCGCCACACCTTCGATGTCCGATTTCGCGAGTTGACGCATGAGATAGCGTGCCGTGTCGGCGAACTCGGTGAAAATCAAGACTTTTTGGCCGGCGAGTTCTTTGGACTTGAGCAGGCGCGCCAGCTTTTGAAGCTTGTCGTCGTGCTTGGGTTCGAACTTTCGAGCTTCGTCGAGGAAGTTGACGATCTGATCGAGGTCGAGGAATGTCTCCGACATCATCTCGACGACGTCATATTCCTTGCGATCGAGACGCTTAACGCCGTCGAGCATTTCCTGCGGTACGACGTCATCATCTTCGGACTCGTCGCTGTCCTCGTTCCAAAAATCCAAATGACGCTGAATTGCGTAGCCAAGAACTTCTGCATTTTGGGTCTTCCAGCGTTCGAGGCGTTTCTTTTCGGGCCCCGATTCGCTGTGAACCTCGAGGAACGCTAGCAGCTTCTTTAGGAGCCGCTCGCAGGACATCTCGAACGCCGCAACGGAACTCTCGAAACGCTTGAGGAAATTGGTCCGGATGAGGCCGACGACTTGTTCCTGTCGTCCCTCTTCCAAAGGATCGATGCTTTTATCTTCTCCTTTGTACCAAGCGAGCGGGTAGTACATCGGGAGGGTGAAGAGGGGATTTTTGCGCGTGAAGGCCTTTTCGAACATGTCGAGCAGTCGCCCGTAGGTCTTGCGGATCGAGTACTCCGCAACTTGCGGCCGCCCGCGGTCTGGAAATACGGCCGCCTTTCCGGTCTCACGGATCTGGCTTTCGCGCGCATAGGCGCGGCTGCGTTGGACCACGAGCTCCTTGAATATTTCGTCCTTTGCGAGGATGTCCTGAACCACGGGCATTGCCTCGGAGACATCGGATATGTCATGTCCGACCGTCCGACGTAGCGCCTTCTCCATATTGTTGAAGTGCGCGGTCAGGTTGTTCACGCCAAGGGTTTTTGCGAAATAGGATTCATCTTTTCGCGTGAACAGCTCCGCCAGGTGCCGGAAGTCGCTCAACCGATTGTTGATCGGCGTCGCTGTCAACATGAACAGAGTTTTGGGTCGCGCCGCGTTGTCGAGGAGATCGAAGAGCTGGTAATAGCGTGATGGTTCGTCGCCTTGCTCGGGATTGCCTCTGTGTCCCACATTTCGAAAATGGTGCGCTTCGTCGATGACGACAGCATCCGCAAGCTCGGCGATGCGGCGGAAGCGTTCCGGAAAGTCGCCCTTACGGCCTAGATCGGTATGGCTGAAAACCGCGAGGTTACTGAAATCTGCATTCCCGCCGATACCGCCGATATGTGGCAGCCATTCCTTTAGATGCGGTTCCCACACGCCTTCCTTCGTCGCCTTGGGCGCGAAAAGCACGACGCGCTTGCCCTCATGCAGCACGAGCCGCTCGATCAGCATCAGGCCGACGAAGGTCTTGCCGAGACCCACGCCATCGCACAGGAACGCCCCGTTGTGCTGGCGGGCAATCTTCATCAGCGCCCAATAGGCTTCTTTTTGATAGCGGTCGATCTTGGGGAACATCTTCGAGCGGGTCTCGTCCCACTCGGTTGCCGTCAACTCGTGTCCGCGAAAGAACTCCTGCAAAGCCTTCGCATAAACGTCGAAGGGCGAATACAAGCGGGTATGTCGATCGACCGTCTCGATGACCGCTTCTGTTACATCGGTCGCATCGTTCCAGTGTATTTCAAACCACTCACGGAGCTGGTTCACCTCCCGGGCGCTTTGGATCTGCACGTTTAATTCAATGTTCTTGGTCAGCCCCGGCTTCGTGAAGTTGCTCGAGCCGACCAGTGCTTGCGAGCCGACCACCTCGAGCTTGGCATGCGTGATGTACGCTTTGGCATGAAATTTATCGCGATCGTAAACACGACATTCGATTTGCCGCGAACGCAGGGCATCCAGAATACCTGGAACGCCATGAAGAAAGGGATTGGCGTCCTTGTCGGCTTCGATGCTCGCATCGAGCTGCGCGGTCGCGCGCTCCTTGACCGCCTCGAGGAGCGCCTTCCTCGTGCGCTGGGTCATCTCGGACCCCATCAGGATACGAATCTTATCCAGCGGCTGCCATTTGCCGTCGAGGGCGAGCAGCGCCCCGATCTCGAAGTACCCGGTGGCGATATCGAACGCCTTCGCGATCCCGGTCCATTCCTCCAGGTAGCGCAGGCCGGTCCAGCCGGAGACGCTGTTGTCGACGATGAAAAGGTCACGCCCCCGGTTTTCTTGGCTCATCCCAATGTCCCATTATTTTGCTAGCCCAGCGTGGCTTCTTGTTTTGCGAGGAAAGGCCACGCCTTAACCGGTCAGCGGAGCCACGATACAATTATTGCGTGCGGAATTGCTAGATTTTCGGGGAGGCTCACGAAAATCGCAGTTGCCGCGTCGCCGATCACGAAATTTTGGCTGAGATCGGCGATAAACGCGAAATTGGTAGAGGCGGGTTGAAGCGTGCGGCGCGGGCATCAGATGGCGTTCGTCCTGGCGGCAACCCCTGTTCAGCTTTCGGCCGGCCCCACTTCCTCGCGCGCAGGCAAAACGAAAGCGCCACCATCGATCGACAGCGAGCCGGACGCATAGATCAGGCTCAACTCATCGTCCGCCCGCAGGTTCGACGCGGCAAGTGCGAGCGCCGAGTGTTTCACTGAAATTCGTATTCCCCAACGCCCCTTCATCGACAGGCGAATTGCCATCGTAGGGAAGTCTAGGATCAGCACTCCATCCTCGTCATAGATGAGCACGTCCAACGGTACCTTGCTCTTGGCACCGCGCACACGTATCGGCGTTCGCGGGGCCCACCCTTGTAGAGCTTTCACAAACTCTGCTCGGTTCACCACGGCTTCGTGTTTGGCATTCATCATTCCAGTTTACCGCCATAACGGTCACGAGATGCAATGCGGCTGAGATCGCCCTAATTTTTTTTGGCAGCGAGGGCGAAGTGGGCCGCCAGCGGCCCTATCAGTCTGCGAGGAATTGATGCGGAGCGATTCGCTGCGTGGAAATGTTCATGAATCCTGTGCCATAGGGGATCCGGTCGGTCACCGCTTCGATGCGGTAGTTCCGATTCTTGGCGATGAAGGCGCCAATCCAGTCGTGATTGTCGCGGTAGAAGACCATATCCTCGGCGCATTGGACGATCAGGCGGTTGATCCTGACGATATCGGCGCGCCGCACTCTTAACTGGCGTGATGTGAATTTGCCAAAAGAGAGATCGGGCACGGTTCCTGATAAGCGAAGGTCCGGAATGATCCGGATCGCCAGATCGGGCGTAAGCGGGACGATCCAGTTCATCGTGCGGCGGCTCGTGGCTTCGATTGCGATCGGAAAGTCGCTCGTGAAAAACGGGCTGTCCGGTTCGTCGTTAAGAAGTATATCCCATGGCGAGTTGCCATAAACCGAAGTGCGGCCGATGATCGTACTGATTCCGAGCGCTTGCGGATATTTGGGGTCGACGGTGAAGCCGACTTCCTTGTCCGTCAGAAGCTCTGCCACTGTTTTCGAGCCGAGTGACGGCGGGGCTCTCGGAAACACGCCTTGCCGATCAAGAATGGTGGCCGACGACTCAAGGAGGCTCCTTAGCGGTGCACTATGGACGCGCATTGCCGCGGGTGCGCAAGAGCCGACATAGCCGACAAATCCGGCGATGGCGTGGATACATTCGCTGTCGATTCTGTTGACCCTCAGCTTGGCAACTGAGGCGTTGTATTTCGGTTCGACGCCGCGCAAAAACTCCTCAACTGCACGGTCGTTGATCAAATAAGCGTTGGTGCTGCCGTTTTCGATCCGGCAAACGCTTTCGGAATTACACGGGAAAGATTTCAAATTGGACTTACGCGTCGCGTGCATAAGACTCCCAAGCGCGGAAGAATAGAAATTCCGGAGATGCACTTGCGAGACGTAGTGATCGAGCGCCATGTCGGTCCTGCCTCTAGGAGCCTTTCGCTTTGATATTTGCTTTTTAGCCAGCGCAGAGGAATGCGCACGGCCGGATATTACGCCGGTCCGTCGAACTCGACGAGCGACCGACAGTCCGGCTGGAAGAACAGACGGCCACTATTCGCCTATCGAGGCGACGTATTGACGCTACCGCCGCAGTAGAGAACACTCTTGGGTTTGGAGCCAAATTCAATGAACGCACAGGACGCGTTATCAATGAGCAAGCGCCGACTGGCGCACCTGGAAGCGTTGCTGATGCAGCCGCTCGAGCCGAGCCAGCGCCTAACGGTGAGGGCGCTCATCCGGTCCCAGAAGGCGGCGTTAAGCCTGCGGATCAAGGCGGCGAGCGCGACGAGTTCGAAAAGCATGCCGTGTTAGTTTAACATGGTGTCCACGGAACCGGCGGCAGCTCACTTTGGCGAGCCGCGCATTTCATCGAGTTACCGCGCAAAAAGGCTTGGGTTACCATGCGATCCCACCGACTTAGCTGTCGCTGAGCGTCGAGAGCGTTTGAAGGATGTTACGTTCTAACATCTGGTCGGATTCGGAGTCGCGGTTATTCCTCCGACTGTCCAAGGGACCGCGCCGCCAGCAGCTGGCCCTGTATCCAAGCCTTGCGCCACTGCTCCGCGGACAGTTTCGGTAAACTCGCGCCCGGCCGTGGCTCGGCTGAGTCCGCCGGACTTGGACCGTTTGGTGATGCCAGTGAGGGCGTCACCGCCTCGGCTTTTGCGGGTGGCGAGGGTGGTGACGAATTGGGTGGCTTGCTCATAAGTTGATGGTCTCGCCTAGTTGCCGCGAGGTCAAGGACATTGGCCCAGTGAGAATACCCCGCAGCGCGATCAGAAGCGGCCCGAGGGTGCCGCCCTTGCCGCAGGGGCTATCCACCTCATGCTATCGTCTGCGAATGCGCTTGGTCGCCTTCTCAGCCATTCTGATCATCGCTTCCGCCGCCCAAGCGTTCGCGTGGGGCAGCGAGGGCCACCGCATCGTTGCCGAGATTGCCGAGCAATACCTTGAGCCGGGTCCAGCGCGGCAGGTGCGCGATCTGCTAGCGATCGAGAACGCCGCGACGCTGGCCGATGTCTCGAATTGGGCCGATCAGATCAGGGGGCAGCGGCGCGACACGGCTCCGTGGCACTTCGTTGACATTCCGATTGGTGCTGCGGTTTATGACCCGGCGCGCGACTGCCCGCATGGCGATTGCGTGGTTGCGAAGATCGACCACTTCGTCGCGACACTAGCCGACCCGGGCTTGCCGCCCCGCAATAGGCTCGAAGCGCTCAAATTCATCGTCCATTTCGTCGGCGACCTCCACCAGCCTTTGCACGCAAGCGACAATGACGATCGCGGCGGGAACGAGATCAAGGTCAAGTTTCTCGGTCACCGGACCAATCTTCACGCGGTATGGGATACCGGGATCCTCGCGCCTGCCGTCCAGGGCGACGAGCGAGGGTATGCGTTGAAGCTCGCCGGCACGATTGCGCCGGCAGAGCTTGCGGCGTGGCGCGGCGGTTCAGCGGCAGATTGGGCCAACGAAAGCCACTCGATCGCCGCGAGGTTCATCTACGGCGAGCTACCGCACCAGCCGGGCCTGCTCCCTGCGAATTACGGAGACGCCGCGCTATCGACCATCGATCAGCAACTCGAATGCGCGGGCGTCCGGCTCGCGGCAATATTGAACCAGGCGCTCCGGTAAAGACGGTCGATTGCCGCGCTAGCCGCGTGGCGTTCCGATTCCCAGGACACGGGAATGGGTACAAGAATGGGTATGACGCAGTTGTTCTGCCCAATGCGTTTGAAATCGCTGATATAAAAAAAAGCTTGTGGCGGATGGGGTGAGATTCGAACTCACGGAGAGCTTGCACCCTCGCCGGTTTTCAAGACCGGTGCCTTAAACCGCTCGGCCACCCATCCGTGACCGCATAATACACAATGATGCGGCGTCGGCGAGGTCATGGCCGTGGCGGGACGCGCGATCCTTCGATATAGAGGGGCGCAACGGGAGGAAATTCTTGGCGCAGAGGGGAACCGCAGGAATCGCGGCGATCGGTGGGTTCGGGCGGGCGCGGGGGCTCGATCCGGCGACGGGCTTGATGCTGGCCGTCGTGCTGGTCTGCTGCGCGATCATCCTGTCGCTGCTCGGCGCCGTCCTGTGGCTGAGCTTTCGGTTCGGCGGTCCGGGCGATCCGGCCGCGGTCTATTCCCTCGTCAATTACATCGACGTTTTCAGCGACGGCTTCACCTATCGGGTGATCGCCAACACGCTCGGATTTTCGGGCGTCACTTTGATCGTCGCACTCGCCTTCGGCTTGCCGGCGGCCTGGCTGGTCGAACGCACGAACCTGCCCGGCAAGCCGGTGCTGTTCACGCTGATGACCGCCGGGCTGCTCATTCCCGGTTTTGCCGAGGCGATGGGGTGGCTCTTTCTGCTTCATCCGCGCATCGGGTTGCTGAACACGCTGGTGATGAGCGTGTTCGGCTGGAAGCAGCCTTTGTTCGACATCACCACGATCCTGGGCATGGGGTGGGTGCAGGGGCTCAACCTCGCGCCGGTCGCCTTCATCATGACAGCGGCGGTGTTTCGCGCGATGGATCCGGCGCTCGAGGAAGCCGCCGAGATGGCGGGCGCCAATGGCCCGAGCGTCGGCCGGCGCATCACGCTGCGTCTCGCCTGGCCGGGTATCCTCGCCGCCGGCATCTACATCTTCACGATCGGCTTTGCCGCTTTCGACGTGCCGGCGATCATCGGCTGGAGCAATCGCGTCTTCACGTTCAGCACCTATCTGCTCGTGCAACTGAGTCCGACCGGCGGCGCGCCGGAATATGGCCGCGTCGCCGCGCTCTCGACTGTTGTCATCGCCTTGGGCCTGACCTTGAGCTGGTGGTACAGCCGATTGCAGATGCAGGGGCACCGCTATGGCGTGGTGACCGGCAAGGCCTATCGGCCGCGCCTGTTGACACTCGGCTGGCGAAGCTGGATCGCATGGCTTTTCCTCGGCACCTATTTCGTGCTGAGCAAGTTGGTGCCAATCCTGCTGCTGATCTGGGCCGCGTTGCTGCCCTATTTCCAATTGCCGACCGAGGCTGCTTTCGCGTCGCTGTCACTGACGAATTTCCGCGGGCTGCCGTGGTCGCTCGCGCTCGACGGCGCCTGGCACACCGCGATCCTCATGGTGATCGTGCCCAGCGTCACATTGGCCTTTTGCCTCGCCTTCTCATGGATCGTGTTGCGCACGAAGATCCCGCGACGCGCGGTCTTCGATACGATCGCGTTCTTGCCGCATGCGGTCCCGAACGTCGTGTTCGGCGTCGGTGCGTTGCTGCTGGCGTTGTTCGTCGTTCAGAAAGTGATTCCGCTTTACGGCACGATCTGGATTCTGGCGCTGATCTTCGTGGTCGCGCGCCTGAGCTACGGCACGCGCATCACCAACAACACGCTGATGCAGATCCATCGCGACCTCGAGGAGGCAGCGTTCACCGCCGGCGTGTCGCCGCTGATGACGATCTGGCGCGTGGTCGTGCCGCTGCTGGCGCCGGCCCTGGTCTATGCGTGGCTTTGGATCGCGCTCATGTGCTATCGCGAACTGACATTGGCGGTGTTGCTGACCACGCGCGACAACATCACCCTGCCGGTGGTGGTCTGGAGCCTCGCCTCGAGCGGCCAGATGGGCAAGAGCGCGGCGCTGGTGCTGGTGCTTCTGGTGGTGCTGGCGCCGCTGATCGCGCTTTACTGGCTGATCGCGCGAAAGCGGACCGCGCTGATCAACAGCTAGTTGCAGGTCCCCCCGTGATTCTTGACAGCAAACGCCAATCGTCAACAGACTGAGGCAACAAGCGAGGAAACGATGGATCGGGCGGAAAACGAACTCCTGACACAGGTCGGTCCCGGCACGCCGATGGGTGAGGTGCTGCGGCGCTACTGGTGGCCGGTGTGGTTTTCCGAACAGGTCGACCGCAAGCCGGTGCCGGTGCGGCTCCTCGGTGAAGACTTCATCCTGTTCCGCCAGCCCGACGGCAAGCTCGGCTTCCTCGAACGCTACTGCGCGCATCGCCGCGTCTCGCTGGAATTCGGCCGCGTCGAAGAAAGCGGCATACGCTGCTGCTATCACGGTTGGAAATACGATTGCAGCGGGCAGTGCATCGACCAGCCGATGGAACCGGCCGGCAGCAAGCTCAAAGACGAAGTGAAGATGAAGGCCTTCGCGGTGACCGAGGCGGGCGGCCTTGTCTTCGCCAATATCGGGCCGCTTCCGGTGCCGGAACTGCCGCGCTTCGACCTGCTCTATCACGACGAGGGGTTGAAGGTTGTCGGTGCCGACGAAGAACATTGCAACTGGGTCCAGCGGGCCGAAAACACGGTCGACCAGCATCATCTCGGGGTGCTTCACGCCTCGGTCTATCCGCAGATCGCGATGAAGCGCGCCGAGATCGAATGGCAGGAAACGCCTTACGGGATTCGCGTCCTCGTGCTCGACAAGGCGCGCAAGCCCAAGGTCACGCATTTCATGCTGCCATCGGGCAATCGCTTCACCCAGGCGCGCGTCGGCGAGAAGCCGAGCCACAACATTCGTCTGCGCGTGCCGGTCGACGACATGCTGACGCGCACGTTCTGGGTCACGACCTATCCCGGCATTACCGATCAGGGCAAATTGCGCACCGAGGGCCTGACCCCGACCCAGCGCGGGGTTTATGACCGCGTGCAGGATGGCTGGTGGGATCTGCCCTCGCACGAACAGGATCGCGCGGCGCAGGAAAGCCAGGGTTTGATCACCGATCGCGCCACCGAATATCTCGGCACGACCGACGCGGGGATCGTGATGTTCCGCCGATTGATGCGCGACGCGATGCGCGCCGTGGCCGAGGGTCGCGATCCACCGGGCGTCATCCGCGACCCCAATGCCGGGATCATCGATCTCGACGCGACGATGGAAGAGATCGGCGCCTTGACGGCCTGACGACAACAGCGCGACGGGGAAATGCCCGCGCGACAACGGAGGAAGAAGAATGGATCGGGCGGAAAACGAGTTACTGACGCGGGTCGGCCCCGGCACAAAGATGGGCGACGTGCTGCGTCGCTATTGGTGGCCGGTCTGGTTCACCGAACAGGTCGAGCGCAAGCCGGTGCCGGTGCGGCTGCTCGGCGAAGATTTTATTCTCTTTCGCCAGCCGGACGGCAAGCTCGGGATGCTCGAACGCTTTTGCGCCCATCGCCGCGTCTCGATGGAATACGGGCGGGTCGAGGATGGAGGCATACGCTGCTGTTATCACGGCTGGAAATACGATTGCAGCGGCCAATGCGTGGACCAGCCGATGGAGCCCGCGGGCGGCAAGCTCAAATCCGAAGTGACGATGAAAGCCTATCCGGTCGAAGAGGCGGGGGGCCTGGTCTTCGCTTATATAGGTCCGCAGCCGACGCCCGTGCTGCCGCAATTCGATCTTCTCTACCGCGATGTTGGTCTGACCGTCTGCGGCGCCGATGAGGAGCATTGCAACTGGCTGCAACGCGCCGAGAACATCGTCGACCAGCATCATCTCGGGGTGCTGCATGCCTCGGTCTATCCGCAACTGGCGTTCAAGCCGATGGACGTCGATTGGGACGAGACCTGGTACGGCATGAAGATCACCGTGCGCAACCAGAACCGCAAGCCGAACGTCAGCCATTTCGTCCTGCCGTCGAGCAACCGCTTCCCACAGGCGCGGGTCAACACGACGCCGAGCCACAATCTGCGCATCCGCGTGCCGATCGACGACACGATGACAAGGACCTTCTGGGTGACGATGTATCCCGACATCACCGATCAGGGGAGCCTGCGCACCGAGGGAGTCACGAAGACCGAACGCGGCGTTTACGAGCGCGTCGAGGACGGCTGGTGGGATCTGCCCTCGCACGAACAGGATCGCGCGGCGCAGGAAAGCCAGGGCCTCATCACCGATCGTTCGATCGAGTTTCTCGGCACCACCGACATGGGCATTGTGATGTTTCGCCGGATCTTGCGTGACTCGCTGCGCGCCGTCGCCGAAGGTCGCGATCCGCCGGGTGTGCTGCGCGATGCCAATCGCGGCATCATCGATCTCGACACGGCAATGGACGAAATCGGCGCGCTGACGTCGGCATAAGAACAAATCAAAAGGGGACGGGGATGAAGGCGATTGCAATCGGGGTCGTCATGGCGATGGCCATGTCCGGCGTATCAACGAGTGTCGCGGCTGCGGCTGAGCCAAACGCCGCGCTGAAACAGCTCATCGCGGACGCCAATAAGGAGGGCCGGATCGAACTCCAATGGGGCGCCGGCAATATGGGCGGCAGCGAGGGCGGCGCGTCGTTCGAAAAGGCGATGAACCAGAAATTCGGCACCGACATCCGGATCCGCTGGACGCCGGGGCCGTCGCAACCGGAAGTGGCCAGCGCGGTCATCGTATCCAACGCGGCGGGCCAGGCGCCGCCGACCGACGCCTATCTCGGCACCACGAGTTATCTCGTGCTGCTTTCGGGCAAGAACGTTCTGAAGACGGTCGACTGGCATGGGCTGATGCCCGAGCGGATCGATCCGGGGATGGTCGAGGCAAACGGCGCCGCCGTGCGCATCTTCACCACGCTGCCGGGCGGCATCATCTACAACGTCAATCTTGCCCCGAAGCCGCCGACCAGCCTCGCCGATCTGCTGAAACCGGAATGGAAGGGCAAGCTCGCCTCGACGCCTTATGCCGCGTCGTTCGATTTGCTGGGCGCGGACGATGTCTGGGGGCGCGAGCGCACGCTCGACTACGCGCGTGCCCTGAGCCAGCAGATCGCCGGCGTCATTCGCTGCACCGATGGCGAGCGTGTCGCGTCGGGCGAGTTCGTGGCTTTCGCGATGGACTGCACGGGCCGTGACTGGGTGACCTATCAGAAGAAAGGCGCGCCGATCAATCATGTCGTGCCGTCCGACTTCGCGGCCCAGCGCTATTACTATCTCGGAATCCCGAAGAACTCGGTGCATCCGAACGCGGCGACGCTCTTTGCGCTGTTCGTGTTGACGCCCGAGGGCCAGAGCATCATGTGGACGCTCGACCATTTCGATCTTCACAGCTTCCCGGATTCGGGCATGCATGGCGTCGTGCAGGCCTATGTCGATCGCGGGATGAAGTTCAAGGAATTCTCCATCGATTGGGCGCGCAAGCATCCCGACATCGACGCGGTCGAAACCGAGGCAGCGAAGATTTTAACAAAGCGGTAGAGGCGGGGCTTCAAACCCCGTCCATCGACAAAATCTCAGGGAGCGGGGAATGAAGACGATTGCGATCGGTATCGGCCTGGCGCTTGCCGTGGCCGCGATGTCAGCGTCGAGGGTTTCGGCCGCCGAGCCCAATGCCAAGCTGAAACAACTGATCGCCGAGGCGAGCAAGGAAGGCAAGGTCGACCTCGAATGGGGTGCCGGCAATCTGGGCGGCACCGACGGCGGCAACGCCTTCGAAAAAGCGATGAATCAGAAATTCGGTACTGATATCCGGATTCGGTGGACGCCAGGTCCGTCGCTGCCCGAGGTGGCGAGCGCGGTGATCGTTTCGAACGCAGCCGGGCAGGCGCCGCCGACCGACGCCTTCATGAGCACCACCGGATATATCCTTCTACTGTGGAACAAGAACGTTCTGAAGCCGATCGATTGGGTCGGCTACATGCCCGACCGGATCACGTCGAATATCGTCGAAGCTGACGGCGCCGCCGTGCGTATCTTCACGTCGCTGCCGGGCGGGATCGTTTACAACACCAAACTCGCGCCCTTCGCGCCGACGACGCTGATGGATCTCCTGAAGCCCGAATGGAAGGGCAAGATTTCCTCGACGCCTTATGCCGCGTCGTTCGATCTTCTCGGCTCTGACGACGGGTGGGGCCGCGAGCGCACGCTCGATTATGCGCGCAAACTGAGCCAGCAGATCGCCGGCGTGATGCGGTGCACCGACCTCGAACGCGTCGCCACCGGCGAGTTCCTGGCCTTCGCGATGGATTGCAGCGGTCGCGACTGGGTGAACTTCCAGGAGAAAGGCGCGCCAATCAATTACGTCGTGCCGGCCGATTTCGGCGGCTTTCGCTATTATTACCTGGCGATCCCGAAGAACTCAGCGCACCCGGCAGCGGCGACGCTCTTTGCGCTGTTCCTTCAAACGCCCGAAGGCCAGAAAATCATTTGGACGCACGACCACTTCGATCTCCACACCTACCCGGATTCGGGCATGCATGGCGTGGTTCAGGCCTATATCGACAAAGGCGTGACGTTCAAGGAATTCACCGTCGGTTGGGCGAAGGTCAATCCCGATATCGACAAGGTCGAAGTCGAGGCCGCGAAGATTTTGACGCAGCGGTAGCGCCTTATTTCCCTCCCCCCTTGAGGGGGAGGGTTAGGGTGGGGGGGTGACAAGCCACCGACGATCGGGATGAATTTGATCGGCGTCAAACACAGTTCGGCATCGATTGCTGATGGTCGCGATTGCTTGCGATAACGTCGAACTCATTCCCCCCACCCTGGCCCTCCCCCTCAAAGGGGGGAGGGAATCGCCACGAAGCCCCGACCATCACCGCGTGTTATAAATGGCCCGGAGAAGGGGCCCCGGATGGAGCAGTTCGATTACGTCATCGTCGGTGCGGGAAGTGCTGGTTGCGTATTGGCCAACCGGCTTTCCGCCGATCCGCGCAACTCGGTCCTGTTGCTCGAAGCCGGCGGCAAGGACAATTACATCTGGATTCATATCCCGATCGGCTATCTTTATACCCAGAACAATCCGCGCACCGACTGGTGTTTTCGGACCGAGGCCGAGGACGGGCTCAACGGCCGCGCGTTGAATTATCCGCGCGGGCGCGTGCTCGGCGGCTGCTCGTCGATCAATGGCATGCTCTATATCCGTGGCCAGTCGCGCGATTACGACACCTGGCGTCAGCTCGGCAATGTCGGCTGGTCGTGGGACGACGTGCTGCCCTATTTCAAGCGCTCGGAGGATCAGGTGCGCGGCGCCGACGATCATCACGGCGCGGGCGGCGAATGGCGGGTCGAGGAGATGCGCCTGTCGTGGGAAATCCTCGATGCGTTCCGCGAGGCAGCGGCCGAGACCGGCATCCCCAAGACCGATAATTTCAATCGCGGCGACAACGAAGGCTGCGGCTATTTCCAGGTCAATCAGCGTCGCGGCGTGCGTTGGAACACCTCAAAGGCATTCCTGCGTCCGATCCGGCATCGCCCCAATCTGAAAATCGTGACCCACGCACAAGCGAGCGGCATCCGCCTCGACGGCAACCGCGCCGTCGGCGTCGATTACACGCGCGACGGCGTCGCCACGTTTGCGGGTGCACGGCGTGAGGTCATCCTCGCGGCGGGCGCGATCGGCTCGCCGCATCTGATGCAGCTTTCGGGCATCGGCCCTGGCGCGTTGCTGAAAGACCACGGCGTCAACGTCCGCCACGACCTGGCGGGTGTCGGCGAGAATCTTCAGGATCATCTTCAGATCCGCATGGCCTACAAGGTTCGCAACACCAAAACGCTCAACGAGCGCGCGAACCGCCTACTGGGGCGCATCGGCATGGGGCTCGAATATTTCCTGATGAAGCGGGGACCGTTGACCATGGCGCCGAGCCAGTTGGGCGCGTTTGCCAAGAGCGATCCGGCGCTCGCCACCCCCGATCTCGAATATCATGTGCAGCCCTTGAGCCTCGACCGGTTCGGCGAGCCGCCGCATCAGTTTCCCGCGTTTACCGCATCGGTCGCCAATATCCGCCCCGAAAGCCGCGGTACCGTGCGTCTGGTCAGCAACGATCCGGCAGTGCACCCGGCGATCAAGCCGAACTATCTGAGCGCGCCGGCCGATCGACGTACCGCCGTCGCGGCGATGCGTCTCACCCGCCGCATCGTCGCGGCGCCCGCCCTGCGCCGGTTCGAACCCGAAGAGTTCATGCCGTCATCGGCGGTCGATACTGAGGCGGAACTGGTGCGCGCCGCCGGCGATATCGCCACGACGATCTTTCACCCGGTCGGCACCTGCAAGATGGGAAACGATGCGATGGCGGTCGTCGACGATAAGTTGCGCGTGCGCGGCATCGCGGGTCTTCGCATCGCCGATGCATCGGTCATGCCGACGATCACCTCGGGCAATACCAACGCGCCGGTGATCATGATCGCAGAAAAGGCCGCCGACATGATTGGCGGGAAGGTGATGGCTTGAAGGTTGTGGTGAAGATTTCATTTCCCTCCCCCTCAAGGGGGGAGGGTAAGTAGGTCCTACGCCCCGACCATCTCGGCCGGCTTCACCCGTTTCACGTCATGCGCGTGGAGCGCCGGCAACACCGTTTCGCCAAACCGCCGGATCTGTTCCATGTGCATATCGTGCGGCATGGCGCCGAGATTGACGTTGAGGAGCATGTTGTTGACGCCGGCGTGCTCGGCTTCGTCGATGATGCGCTCGATCACTTCTTGGGGCGAACCCCAGGCGGTGCGCTCGGCGACGCGTTTCTTGACGTCGTCCATGGTGAAGGCGCCGGTCTTCACCCGGTCGCCCGCCAGCAGGGCTTTGTTCTCGGGCCGGATGTAATCGTAGGACGCGGGATTGCGCGCGGAGCCCAAGCGGCTCAACGACATCGCGTTACCGTGGCCGAACAACATGTTCTGGAAATAGCAGTAATAGGGACCGAACTCCTCGACCGCCTTGTCATGGCTCTCGGCGACATAGGCGTCGGCGAAGAGCATGAGATCGTCGGGCTTGGTGCGCTTGCCGGTCTTGGTCACGGCCTTGGCGTAATAGCCGATGACGTCCTCGACGATGCCGCGCGCGAATTCGGGCAGCACGATCGGGTAATTGCGCGCCGCCGCCCAATCGAGCGTCTCTTTCGAACCAGTAACGGGGATCCAGATCGGCGGATGCGGCTGCTGGAAGGGCTTGGGCCAGATAGAGAGGTCCTTGAAGGTCCAGTATTTGCCTTCATGCGAGAAGGTTTCCTGGGTCCAGGCCTTCATGATGATGTCGTGCGATTCCTCGAAGCGCTCACGCGCCTCGTTCACCGGCATCGAGAAGACGTGGTATTCGCGCGGCGCGCCGCGCGCGAGGCCGACGATGACACGGCCGTCGGAGAACTGATCGGCCATCGCGGTTTCTTCGGCGATCAGCAGCGGATTGTGCATGGGCAGGAGATGACCCATGACGAAGAATTTGAGCTTCTTGGTGAACTGGGAGGCCGCCGCGATCATCATGTTGGGCGAATTCATCAGCCCGTGCGGCGTCGTGTGATGCTCGTTGAAGCCGACCCCGTCGAAGCCAAGCTCTTCCATCAACTGCCAGACCTTGAAGTGTTCCTTATAGGTCCGGTTCGCGACCTCGGGGCGGAAGTACTTGCCCGGCAGCGGATAGGGCAGGTCGGTGAACTGCGTGAATTGCTCGCCATACGGCACGAGATCGAACAGATAAATCTTCATGGCGCGCGCAATCTTTCGTTTGGGATGATTCTAGAATCGATGCCGGAAGCAAGCTTGTCCGGCGCGAGACCGGTTGCGATCCCGGCCGGACATCCGATGAGGGAACGTGGTTTAGTCGCGGAAGGTCTGATCGACGCGGTCGAGCTTGCGGAGGATCGCCGCCCATTCCGGCTTGCCGCCGGAATTGCGCTGCTTGTCGAATTGCAGCGCGGTGTGCTCGCAAACCTCGGGCTTCGGCTCGAGGATTTCGCCGCCCGATGCCATCAGACGCAACTGCGCGTCGGCGACCCGGATGAGCATCGACATGGTGGTGACGGCGCGGCCGATGCTGTGGCCGGTGGTCAGCAATCCGTGATTGCGCAGGACAACCGTATGGTTCTTCTCGCCGAGATCGCGGGCGAGGCGGGCGCATTCGTCGGGATCGGTCGCGATGCCCTCGAAATCGTGGTAGCCCGTGCGGTTGTAGAAATTCATCGAATCCTGGCAGAAGAATTTGAGCCCGCCCTTCAGGGCCGAGATCGCGATGCCTTCTTCGGTATGAACGTGCATCACCGCGTTGATGTCGGGCCGCGCCATCAGCACGGCGGTATGGATGGTGGTCGCCGCCGGATTGATCGGCTTGTCCTCGCCGATCGGCCGGCCTTCCATGTCGAGCTTCAGGAGGCTCGACGCGGTGACTTCCTCGAAGGTGAGTTCATGCGGCTTGATCAGGAAATGATCGGGCTCACCGGGCACGCGCAGCGTGATGTGATTGAAGATCCCCTCGTTCCAGCCGACGAGCTGCGCATAGCGATAGGCGGCGGCGAGATCGACCCGCGCTTCCCATTCGGCCGGCGGAATGCTGTTGCGAAGGGTCGGGTCTTTGCGGATCGGTGTCGGTTGGGCCATGGCTGATCTCCCTCGGGCTTTCCCCTATTATACGGGGCGAAAAGGCCCCCAACAACGAGGTTCATCGGGACATGCAGGTCGTCGTGGTTTCGCCGCCGATTGCGGAATATGCCATCAATCCGGTCGAGGACGAGTTCAAGCGGCGCGGCCACGAGGTCGTCCGGTATAAGGACGTAGTGGAATTCATGGCTAAGCCTGACGCGCTGGCCAAGGCCGACGTGCTGTTCGCCGGCGGTTTTGCGGTTACCAAGGAATTGCTGGCGCGCGGGCCGAAGTTGCGCGCGCTCGTGACGCCGTGGATCGGCGTCGAGACCATCGATATTCCCGGCGCGTCGTCGCTCGGGATCGTCGTCGCCAACGGCCAAGTGCCGGAGAATTATCTCAGCATGGCCGAGGCGACGATCATGCTGATTCTGGCCTGCCTGCATAATTTCCCTGAGAAGATCGAGGCGCTGCGCCAGAACCTGCCGACGCCGTCGCGCGCCAAGGCGCGGATGCTGCGCGGCAAGACGGTTGGCCTGATCGGTTTCGGCAACATGGCGCGGGCGATCGCGCATCGTTTGGTCAACTGGGACGCGAAGCTTCAGGCTTATACGCCGCGGCTGCGCGCGCCGATGCCGGACAACGTGAAACGAGTCGAACTCGACGATCTGCTGCGGACCAGCGACATCGTGTGTCTGTTGGCGACGCTCAACGCCGAGACGCGCGGCATCCTGTCGCGCGAGAAACTCGCGCTGATGAAGCCCGACGCGATCCTGATCAACACGGCGCGTGGCGGTCTTGCCGACGAGGCGGCGCTCGCCGATATCGCCCGCGAAGGCCGCCTGCACAAGATCGCGCTCGACGTATTCGAGAAGGAACCGCTGGCGCTCGACAGCCCGTTGCGCGACGTGCCCAACATGATCCTGACCCCGCACGCGGTCGGCCATTCGCGCGAAGGCGCCGAGGCAGTGCCGCGCACCGCGATCGACAACATCGCTCGCGCGCTCGAGGGCAAGCCGCCGGTCTATGTCCTCAATCCCGAAATCCTGCCGGATTGGGAGAAGAGGTGGCGTTCGTAAATTCCCTCCCCCTTTGAGGGGGAGGGTTAGGGTGGGGGGAGCCATGCCCCGCTATCCAAAATACTTTTTACGAGTGTCGAACCTATTACCCCCCACCCAGGCCCTCCCCCTCAAGGGGAGAGGGTTCCCGTGTGAAATTGGATTACCGCACCAGCGACGGCGACAGAACCTCGAGCACTTTGCCCTTCGTCTCGGTGGCAAACAGGATGATGGTCACGCCGCCGGCGATCGCGAAGAGCGCGAAGATCAGATAGACGAGGTTGATGCCATAGGTTGGCACGGCCCAGCCGATGAAGAGCGGGCCGACCACCGAGGCGAAGCGGACGAAGGCGTTGCCGACGCCGACGCCCAGCGCGCGCATCTCGGTCGGATAAAGCTCGGCGGTATAGGTGCTGAGGCCCAAGGCGAGGATGCCGTTGCAGGCCGAGGACAGCATCGCGAAGATCATCACGCTGGTCGGGTCCATGCCGCTATAGGCGGCGAGGATGAGCAGCGGGATCGAGCTGCATAACTGACCGAAAGCGAAGAGCGGCTTGCGGCCGTATTTGTCGATCAGGAAAATCCCGACGAGATTGCAGATCAGTCCCAACCCGTTGGCGAAGAAGCCGTAGGAAATCGATTGCGCCAACGAGACGTGATAGACCGTGCGCAACAGCAACGGCATCGTCGTGTTGAGCCCGTAGATGATGATGTAGGTGCAGAACCAGATCGCCCAGACCGTGAGCGTGCGCTTCATGTAGATGCCGGTCAGCAGGTCTTTGAACTTTGCGTTAGAGGCTTTGACCGTCGCGACGCCGGCCGGGATCGGCGGCAAGGGCTTGGCGCCGTGTTGCGAGACCTGGTCTTCGATTCCCGTGAGAACGCGGTCGGCGTCCGCGAACCGTCCGCGCGTGGCGAGCCAGCGCGGCGATTCCGGCATCATCGAACGCAAGGGGAAGATGATCACCGCGGGCAGGGCGCCGATCCAGAACATCCACTGCCAGCCAAAATTCGGCACGACGAGGAACGAGATCGCCGAGACGAAGATGAAGCTGATCGAGAACCACAATTGGAACCCAAGCCCGTAGCGCCCGCGATGCGATGACTTGGCGAATTCACCAATATAGGCGGCGAGGATCGGAATTTCGCCGCCGAGGCCGAGACCCTGGATGAGGCGCATCCACAACAGCGCCTGGTAACTCCAGGCAAAGCCGCAGGCGACGCTCATCACCGTGTAAAGGATGAGCGTCCAGAGCACGACGGGCACGCGTCCGATCCGCTCGCCGAGCCAGCCGAAGAAGATCGAGCCGATCAACTGCCCGACATAGCCCATCGAGATGAGCGAGGTCGCCTCCAGCGCCGAGAGATGCCACATCGGCGCCAGCACCGGCAGCACATAGGCGATGGCGAGCGCATCGAAGCCGTCGAAGAACCAGCCGGTACTGATGATCAGGCCCATGCGCAGATGCCACGACGAAAACGGCAAGCGTTCGATGCGCGCGGCGATCTGATAGCTGTCTTGCAAGCCGGCTTCGGCCATGGTCGTTCCTCCCCCGAATTTTATTGCCCCGAGTTAATCGGTTTTCGGGCTCGGGTGCAAGAAAACTGGGGGAGGGACGTTTTATCGGGCCGGTTTCTGCTCGATCGCCTTGCCGGTTTCCAGGAGGCTCTTGAGGCTCGACAGGATCTTGGGCCAGCCGCCCGAGACCGCCTTGACGAGCTTTGATTCCGGGACATCGATCTCGTGAAGGATGGTGAGCTTCACCACGCCGTTGGCGGACTCGATCTCGAAGGTGCAGCGCGAAAAGCCTTCGGCGGTCAGCTCCGGCATGAATTCGTTGCGCCATTTGAGGACGAGGCGACGTGGCTTGTCGACTTCGAGAACCTTGCCGCTATCGGTGATGCGTCCATCCGGATAAATCATCTTCCAGGGCGTACCTTTTTCCCAAGTCGATTCCATCGACACGCCGAACCAATAGAGCCGGGTGAACTCGGGCTTGGTCAGCGCCTCCCACAATGCTTCCGGGGTGGTGCGGATATACGTGACATAGACGAACTCGCTCATGGCCTCTCTCCTTTAGTTTTCGGTTTTGCCTTCGAATTGTTTCTTGAGGTCGCTCAGCGCGCGCAGACGCGAGCGTTCGTATTTGCTGATCCAGCGATCCGCGACCTCATGGATCGGAACCGGGTTGAGGTAGTGCAGTTTCTCGCGGCCGCGCTTGCGCGTGACGACGAGATTGGCGTCTTCGAGGATGCCGAGGTGTTTCGTCACCGCCTGGCGTGTCATGTCCTGGCCCTCGCAAAGCTCGCCCAAGGTTTGGCCGTTGCGGGCATGAAGCCGGTCCAAGAGTTCACGCCGACTGGGATCGCCGAGCGCCTTGAAAACCGCGTCCATGCTCATATTGATAATATGCAACTAAATGGTTGCCTATTCAAGGGCGAATTTGAGCCGCGTTGACCGCGCGCGGGGCGGGGCGGATACTTTCGCTCAATCGACGTCCGAAACGGACGCCATTACCCGGGAGGAGACCATCATGGACGGAGAGATTCCGCGTCGTAAATTCCTGCAGACAGCCGGCGTCGCAACCACGGCTGCTGCCGTCGCGCTGACGCCGGGGCGTTCCAAAGCCGAGCAGATTGCCGAAGACGCGCCGCAAGCAGCGGCGGTACCGGCTGATGCCAAGAATTTCGTCGTCCTCCATCAGATCGTGAAGGCGGGGCGCGACAATCTGATGAAGAACAATATCAAGGCCTGGAATTACCTGATCGGCTCGGCCGACAGCGAGACGACGCTGCGGCATAACCGCCAGGCGCTCGATCAGGTCGCGTTCAAGCCGCGTCTGCTGCACGGCGTCGGCAAAGTCGATCTGTCGAGCACGCTGCTCGGCAACAAGATGCGGATTCCCGTGCTGCTTTCCGGCATGGGCTCGGTCGGTATCATGGACCCCGACGGCGGCCGGGCGGTGGCCCGCGCTGCAGCGACATTCGGCGTCGCTTGCGGCGTCAGCTCGGAAGCCAAGCCGGGCATGGAAGAAATCGGCGCGGCGTCACCGTGCCCCAAGCTCTATCAGCTTTATGTCCGCGGCGACGACGCGTGGCTCGACGCGGTCGCGGCGCGCGCGATCAAGTCGGGTTACACCGCGTTCTGCTTCACCGTCGATGGCGCCTATTTCAGCCGGCGCGAGCGCGACATCATCACCGGCGGCCAGAATGCAGGCCTGAGCGACGCGCCCGATCCTTATCTTTCGGGCATGACCTGGGATCGGGTCAAACGCTTCAAGGACCGGCACAAGGATTTACATGTCGGTATCAAGGGGATTTCCTCGGGCGAAGACGCCGAACTCGCCGTGAAGGCTGGCATGTCGGTGGTCTGGGTATCGACCCATGGCGGCCGACAACTTGATCACGCGCGCGGGACGATGGAAGTCCTGCCGGAAGTCGTGAAGGTCGCCAAGGGCAAGGCCACGATCATCATCGATAGCGGTTTCTCGCGCGGCAGCGACGCGATCAAGGCATTGGCGGCGGGCGCCGACATCGTCGGCTACGGCAAGCTGCAAGGCTATGCGCTCGGCGCGGCGGGCGAGGCCGGCGTTGTCCGCATGCTCGAAATCCTGGAGAAGGAAATGAACGCGAGCGCCGCCAATCTCGGCGCGAAGACGGTGGCGCAGCTCAACCCGTCTTATCTGGTGAAAGCAACGCCGGTGAATCCGCCGAGCCTCTTCAGCGCGTTCCCGCTGTTGGACATCGCGTAGCATTTTGAATCCCTCCCCCCTTGAGGGGGAGGACAGGGTGGGGGTGAGTTCGACCTCCGCGCAGAATGAGCAAACTATGCGTGGCGTCGAAGGTCGTGATCGTTGGGTGTAGTGGGGGCGTGATTCCCCCCACCCCAACCCTCCCCCTCAAGGGGGGAGGGTATTATCGACTAGGGAAGCGGTACGCCGAAGCGTGCGGCAACCGCGCTGACTTCTTTCCAGGTCGCAGCCGGTATCGTGATGCCGGTGCGCTTGCGGGCGTCGAGTTCGCGCGCGCCGCGTTCGCCGGGCATCAGGATTTCGTCGAAGCCATCCTGGCGCGGCAGTGCCTTCAAGTCGGCGACCGTGCGTTCGAGGCTCGCGATGAAATCCGCGGGCACGCCGAACGACGCGACGTTGATCGCGATCAGGAAAGCGTTTTGGCGATGCGCCTTGGCGTTGGGCTTGCCTTCGAGCGTATCCACCAGGATCGGATTGCCGACGAGGAGGCTGGCGATAAATTCGATCATCAATGACAGGCCGGCGCCTTTGGGACCGCCCAGGGCCAGGGGAAGCGCCGCGCGTTTCGGGTCGGTCGTCGGCTTGCCGTTCTCGTCGAGCGCCCAGGTGTCGGGAATGGATTTGCCGGTCCGCGCGGCGTGAACGATCTTGCCGAGTGCCACGACGCCCGTCGCCATGTCGAGCACGATGGGCTCGGCATTGCCGCGCGGCGCCGCGATCGAGAACGGATTGGTCGCGATGCCGACTTCGGCCGTGCCGTGATAGGCCATGTTCGGCCATGATGCGGATCCCGCCAGCGCGATCACGCCGTCGAGCGCGGCAAGCCGCGTGTAATATCCCAAGGCACCGGTATGGGTGGTGTGGCGCACCACGGCGAGGCCGATGCCGCCGGTCTTGGCCTTGCGGGCGGCTTCTTTGGCGGCGAGCGTCATCGTGACCTGTCCGGGACCACGATCTCCTTCGATAAGGACCGCACCGGGCAAATCCTTCTCGATGCGGATATCGGGGCGGACATTCATCTCGCCCGCGTCGATGATTTCGAGATAGCGCCCAATCCGCTGCACGCCGTGCGAGGCGGCGCCGCGTAGATCGGCCCAGACCAAAACCTCGGCGACGGTCCGTGCATGGTTCGGCGACATGCCCGCCTTTTCGAAGATGCCGGCGGCGAGGGCGGTCAGTTGGTCGGCCGGAAGGGTGATGCCCTCGCTCATCGGATACGACTCACTTCACCGGGAAGTATTTATCCAGCCATTCCTTGATCAATGCGATCACGCGCGGGTTCGCTTCCGAGAACATGAAATGATCGACGTCGTTGAGCAAGTGCAGCTCGGTCGTCGGCTTGCCCGAATGATTGAACATGCCGATCGATTGTTCGGTCGGCGTCACCGAATCATTCGACGAATGGAGCA
The DNA here is from genome assembly GCA_903828515.1 of uncultured Rhodospirillales bacterium. Classification (GTDB taxonomy): domain Bacteria; phylum Pseudomonadota; class Alphaproteobacteria; order ATCC43930; family CGMCC-115725; genus CAIKMD01. Next base: position 1,765,091 of record CAIKMD010000007.1, read on the forward strand.
GCAGCAACGGACGCGGTGCGATCTTGCCGACCACGTCGTCGGCGCGGAACTCGAACATGCTCTCGACCGTCTCGAAGGTGAATTCAAGGATCGATCCGGGCGCGAGATGGCCGCGCAGATGTTCGGGGATCGGCACGATGTCGTAGCGCGACACCATGATCGACTGACCGGTCTTGGCGCGGGTTTCCTTGCCGCGCTTCATCATCTCGGTGAATTTCTTCCACGCCTCGTCCGAGGCGTGCTGCTTGCGGAACTTGCTTTCGCCGTCGCCCCAGCCGCCCGACGAGATGATCGCGCCGAGCCGGCTGTCGACGCCGCCGGTATAGACCGCGACCGCCGCGCCGAAGCTCGACCCCATCACGGCGATCCGCTTCGGGTCGACGTCCGGCCGGCTTTGCAGGAACGTCACCGCCGCGCTGGTGTCGGCGACCTGTTCGAGACAGATGTTATTGGCGCGCTTGCCTTCGCTTTCGCCACAACCGCGGAAATCGAAACGCAGGGTGACATAGCCCCATTCGTTGAGCGTCACCGCCGGGAGGGTGCAGTTGGTGCTGGAGCAGTTCGAGCCGAACCCGTGCAGGATGATCATCGCGGGACGCCGCTCGCCCGGTTTCAGGTTCGCCGGCTTTTCGATAAACCCGTTGATCTTCAGCCCGTTCGATTCAAACGAGATGCGTTCGGCCATGGAAACCTCCTTCGTTTCCCGAACCTATGCCGCACGGAAGCCGCCGCCGCAATCGGGATTTGCGTTGCGCATGGCTGCATTGGTAGCTGGGAGGGATTTGAACCCCCGACCTTGGGATTATGATTCCCCTGCTCCGGCCATCCGCAGCTTTGAGTACGCGAGAATTCAATGAGTCCAGGGAAGCCGGGCGTTGACCCGGTGCCGGGATTGGGCAGAATGGGCTTCGGGAGGACGAATTCATCATGGTATTGGCAGACGGAAACACGACCGTCGAGGTCAACGGCATCGCTCTCGACCTTTCGGTGCGCGGTCGCGGCAAGCCGCTACTTTTCCTCCATCCCGAAATTGGCTTCGATCGTGCCGGTCCGGCGCTCGATTTGCTGGCAAAGGGCGCGCAAATCATCGCGCCGACCCATCCGGCCTATGGCGCGGCCAAGGCGCCGGATACGTTCAACACCATCGACGATATCGCCTATCTCTATCTCGATTTGGTCGAGAAACTCGGCCTGAGCAACGTCGCGCTGGTCGGCGCGGGGATCGGCGGCTGGATCGCCGCCGAAATGGCGATCAAGGATCGCGCGCCGTTCTCGCATCTCGTTCTGGCCGACGCTTTCGGCATCAAGAATGGCGGTCGCGAGGATCGCGACATTTTCGACATGTGGTTCGTGACCGACGCTGATCTCGCCAAGGTTCAATATTTCGATCAGAAGCTTCTCGAACGCGACATCAGCAAGCTGTCCGACGACGAGCTTTATGCGATGGCGCGGGCGCGCGAGGCGACCTCGCGGTACGGCTGGAAGCCCTACATGCACCATCCGAAATTGAAGGGCCGGCTTCATCGCATCAAAACGCCGACACTGGTGTTGTGGGGCGCCGAGGATCGCATCGTGCCGCCCGAATACGGCCGCGCCTATGCCGCGGCGCTTCCGAACGCGACATTCGAGACGATCGATCGCGCCGGGCATTTTCCGCATGTCGAACGCGCCGACGAATTCGCGCGCGCGACGCTGAATTTCATCAAGGGGTAGGGCTGTCATGAGAGTTTTTCATTTCACCGAACAACCCTATTCTCCCGCCTGGGTCGATCACGGCGGCGCCCTGCGCATCACCATCCCGAACAAGCGGATGGATCCGATCCAGGCCGGCGACCTGCTGCATCGCTATTACGACGAGTGGCAACTCGCCGACGAACTCGGCTTCGACATCATGGTCAACGAGCATCACAGCACGGCGACCTGCATGGCCTCGACCGTGGTGGTGACACTCTCGATCCTCGCGCGGATCACCAAGAAGGCGCGGTTGCTGGTGCTGGGCTATCCGCTCGCGCATCGCCCCGATCCGAACCGCATCGTTGAGGAGCTGTCGACCATCGACGTGATCTCGCGCGGCCGGCTCAACATGGGCTTCGTCAAAGGCGTGCCGTCGGAATTCGCGCCGTCCAACGCCAACCCGGTCGGCACCGAGGAACGATTCTGGGAAGCGCTCGACTTCATCGTCAAGGCGATGACGACGCATGACGGCCCGTTCAATTGGGAAAGCGAGAATTTCCACTTTCGCCAGGTCAACATCTGGCCACGCCCGGTGCAAACGCCGCATCCGCCGATCTGGAGCACGACCGGCAGCAAGCACAACGCGCAGCGCCTCGGCGAGCGCGGCTACACGATGGCGACGCTCGGGACAGGCTACGGCACGCGTCCGCTCTACGAAGCCTATCGCGAAGCGTATCGCAATAAGTTCAAGAGCGAGGCGCCGGCCGAGCGGTTCGGATATCTGGGCCTCATGGCGGTCGGGCGGACCGAAGCCGAGGCGCGCCGGCGTGGCGAGCTGGTGGCGGATTATCTGCGGACCCTGCCGTTCACCCCGGCGCCGTTCCGCAATCCGCCGGGTTATATCTCGATCGACGACAATGTCCGGCTGATGAAGGCGGCGGGCCGTCCGCCGAACCGCAGCATCACCAAGGACGGCCGCGCCATCAACATGATGACGGGCAGCGTCCAAGATCTGATCGATGCGGCGATGCTGTTCTGCGGCACGCCCGATCAGGTCTATGACCAGATTACGGATTTCTGCGAAAGCTGCGGCGGCATGGGCAATCTTCTCTCGATGAGCCATGCCGGTTTCATGTCGCATGAGGATGTGGTCGAGAATCTGACCTTGTTCTCGCAGGAAGTTCTGCCGCGCCTCAAGGAATACCGCCAGCCCGACGCACGGGCCGCAGCGGAGTAGAGTTGGCCCTGGAACCGCGCCTCACCCTTCGCGTCGATCTCGCGACTGGTCAGTCGATCGGGCCGGGGAAGATTCGTCTGCTCGAAGCGATCGAGGAAACCGGTTCGATCAGCAGTGCTGGTCGCTTGCTCGGTATGTCCTATCGCCGCGCCTGGCTGTTGGTCGAGGCGATGAACGAGGGCTTCAGCCAAAAGTTGGTGACGACGAAGCTCGGCGGCACCGCCGGCGGCGGCGCGCAGATCACGCCCTTCGGCAAAGAAGTGATGAAGCGCTACCGCGCGATCGAGGCGAGCGCGACCAAGGCAACCAAAACCAACATCGCCTATCTCGCCCGCGCGCTGCGCTAGCGACGACTTCACTTTTCAAGGTCATCGCCGGACTTGATCCGGCGATCCACGTCTTGCGTCGCGCGGTTTCAAGTCGTGGATGGCCGGGTCAAGCCTGGCCATGACGGTGACTGTTGAGTGGCTTCCTTCTTCCGTGCGCTTCGCGCTATATTCATTGATATAGTGCGATTGCAACCGAAGGGATAACCGCCATGAAACTCAGCGCGCGCAATCAACTCAAGGGCAAGATCGTCTCGGTGACCAAGGGCGCGACCACCTCGCATGTTCGGGTGGATATCGGCGGTGGTGCGATCGTCACCTCGTCCATCACCAACGAAGCGGTCGACGAACTGGGCCTGAAGGTCGGTGACGAAGCCTGGGCCGTCATCAAGGCCTCCGACGTGATGATCGGCAAATGAAGATTTTTCTCGCGGTCGCGGCCCTTTGCCTTATCGGGTTCGCGGCGGCGCCGGCGGACGCCAAGTCGTTTACCGATTCGGGTGGGCGTGTTGTCGATCTTCCCGACAAGGTCGCTCATGTCTGGCCGGCCGGGCCGCCGTCCGAATCACTCATTTATATTCTGGCGCCCGAGAAGCTGGTCGGCTGGACGCATCGCATCTCGCCCGACGCGGCGGCGTTTATGAGTAACAACTACGGCGCGCTGCCGGTGATCGGGCGGCTGACGGGGCGCGGCAATACCGCGAACCTCGAGGCGGTTGTGGCTGCGGCGCCCGATCTCATCCTCGATGTCGGCACGGTCGGGCCGACCTATGTGTCGCTGGCAGACCGGGTGCAGGATCAGACTCATATTCCCTATGTCCTGATCGGCGGATCGTTGGCCGACACGCCGACCTTGCTGCGCAACGCGGGCGCGGTACTCGGCGTCTCCGATCGCGCCGAGATCTTGGCGCGTTACGCACAGGATGCGCTGACCGATATCCAGAAGCGGATCGCGACGGTACCGGCGGCCGAGCGCCCGAAGGCCTATATGGCGCGCGGGCCGCACGGCCTTGAGACCGATGTGCGCGGCTCGATCAACGGCGAAGCGCTCGAATTTCTCGGTGCGCAGAACGTCGTTGCTTCCGGCATGAGCGCGGGCAACCTCGCCGATGTGTCGATGGAACAGGTCCTGGCGTGGCAACCCGATGTGATCGTCACGATCAACCGGGATTTCATCAAAACAGTCTGGGACGATCCGCAATGGCAGGGCGTGAAGGCGGTCCACGACAAGCGGGTCTACATCGAACCGCTCTTGCCGTTCGGCTGGGTCGACGAACCGCCGGGACCGAACCGGATCATCGGCATACGCTGGCTGGCGAAATTGCTCTATCCTCGCTTGTTCCCCGAAGATTTGCGCGCCGAGGCCAAGCGTTTTTATGAGCTCTTCTATCACCAAGCCCCCACCGACGCGCAAATCGACCAGCTCATCGGCAAGTCGGGCTGAAGCCGGGTTCATTGTGCCGTTGAGCCTGGGGCTCACTGCGCTCGCAGTGTTGGCCGTCGTCGCCTTTGCGGTGGGGGCCTATCCCGTCAGTCCTCACGATTTGTTCGTCGCGCTGGGGCTTACCGGCGGCGCATCCGTATCGGATGCCGCCCAAACCGTGATCTGGCAGATCCGCGGCCCGCGCGTTCTCGCCGCAATGCTGGTCGGTGCGGCGCTGGCATCGTCGGGTGCTGCGTATCAAGGCCTCTTTCGCAATCCGCTGGTGTCGCCCGACATCCTCGGCGTGTCGTCGGGCGCCGCGTTGGGCGCGGTCCTTGGCATCTATCTGTCGCTGCCGGTGCTCTGGATCGAAGCCGCGTCGTTCGCGGGTGGGCTTGTTGCGGTCGGGATGGTCTACGGTGTCGCGGCTGCCATCCGGGGACGCGATCCGGTGCTGGTGTTGGTGCTGACCGGCGTGGTGATCGGGGCGTTGCTCGGGTCAGGCGTCGCGCTGTTGAAGTTCCTTGCCGATCCGCTGAACCAGCTTCCGGCCATCACGTTCTGGCTGCTCGGGAGCCTCGCATCGTTCAATCGTACCGATCTTCTGGTCCTCGGGCCGACCGTGCTCGTGGCGCTGGTGCCGTTGGCGTTGCTGCGCTGGCGGCTCGACGTGATGAGTCTCGGCGAGGAGGAAGCAACGTCCTTGGGTGTCGACGTGCGTCTCGTGCGCGTTGCGGCAATCATTGGCGCGACGTTGATGACGGCGGCGGCGGTGTCGGTCAGCGGCATTGTCGGCTGGGTCGGATTGCTGGTGCCGCATCTGGCGCGGCTCATCGTCGGGCCGGCCTTCGCGCGGTTGCTGCCGATGACGATCGTGCTCGGAGCGGCTTATCTGCTCGCGGTCGACACGCTCGCGCGCACCATGGGCGCGGTCGAGTTGCCCCTGGGCGTGCTCACCGCGGTGATCGGCACGCCGGTATTCCTGTGGCTTTTGGCGCGCGGGCGGCGCGGCGCATGGTAAGCGAAGGTCTTTCCGTCGAGGGTTTGTCCTTCGGCTATGCCGGAAACGCGATCGGCGAGGCGGTCAGCTTCGCGCTGAAGCCGGGCGAGGTCATGTGCCTGCTCGGCCCCAATGGCGGCGGTAAATCGACGTTGCTGAAGACCGTGCTCGGCTTATTGCCGCCGCTTGGCGGGGTCGTGCGGATCGACGGCGAGGATACCGCAGCGTGGACGCCGCGCCGCCGTGCGTTGTCGCTCGGCTATGTGCCGCAAAGCGGCGCCGGGCAGTTCGCCTATAGCGTGGCGGAAATGGTGCTGATGGGACGCACCGCGCATCACAGCGCGTTCTCGCCGCCGAGCGAAGCGGATCGCGTCATTGCCAACGAGGCGTTGATCGCGCTTGGGATATTGCCGCTGGCCGATCGCGACTGGCTGAAGATCAGCGGCGGTGAACGGCAATTGGCATTGATCGCCCGCGCGCTGGCACAGCAGCCACGCGTGCTGATCCTCGACGAGCCCACGGCCAATCTCGATTTCGGCAATCAGGTGCGCGTGCTCGCCGAGATACAACTGCTTGCGGCGCAGGGCCTCGCCATCGTCTTCGCGACGCATCACCCGGAACAGGCTTTCGCCTGCGCGGATCGCGTCGCGGTGCTCCACAATGGAAGGTTGGAACGTCAGGGCACGTCGGACGAGGTCATCACGCCCGAGACGATGCGCCTCGTCTACGGCGTCGAGGTCGACATCGTGCCGATCGACGACGGGCGCCTCAAGATGTGCGTGCCGCGGAGCTGGCGCTCGTAGCGTGCAGGCGCTGGGCGTTCAGGCGCTGGCGAGCGCGGTGTTCGCGGTAGTGCCGGCGGCGAGCGCGAACGAGCACTGCTCGACGACAGAGGCCCAATCGTTCGGCGCGGGCTGACGGAACAGCATCATGCTGCGATACCACGGGCTGTCGGTGCGCTTTTCGAGCCAGCGCCAATCGGCGCCGTGCGGCAGCATCAGCCAGCAATTCACGTCGAGCGCGCCGGCCAGATGGGCGACCGTGCCGTCGACCGTGATGACGAGGTCGAGCATGCTCATCGCAGCGGCGGCGTCGGCGGCATCGGCGAGATGCGGCGTCAGGTCGAGGATGCGGTCGGCGAGCGGGCCTTGGGTGAGTTCGGTCATCGCGGCGCCGCGCTGCAGGCTGTAGAAGCTCACGCCGCGCGTGCCGATGATTTGGCGCATCGCGTCGAGTTTCACCGAGCGGTTGCCGCCGTCGGTCGATTCCGAATCCGAACCCCAGGCGAGGCCGACGCGGATGCCGTCGCCGGTCATCAGCGGCGCGAGCGCTTGCGCGCGTGCCGGATCGACCGCGAGATACGGGAGACTGGTCGGGATCGTCGACAGGGTGGTGCCGAGCCGGTGCATCGCGCTCATCAGCGGAAGATGCGCGTCGAACGCGGGAAGGGCGCCGTCGAGCGCGACCACGCCGTCGAGACCGGGCGCCGTCATCATCAGCCGCACGAGGGCCGGATGGCAGGCGAGGATGATCCGGCTCGCATAGGCGCGAAGCTGCGGCGCGAAGCGAACGAACTGGATGGTTTCGCCGAGGCCCTGTTCGGACCACAGCAGCAGCGTGCGGTCGCCGAGCATCTGGCCGTCCCACAGCGGTGCGTTGAGCGTCGGCATCTTCATGTGACGCCAGCCGCGCCAGCGCCATTCGAATTCGGCGGCGCCGGCCTTGAGGTCGCCCTTTGACATCAGCGCCATGGCGAGGCCCATATGCGCGTCGGCGTAATCGCTCTTCAAGGCAATGGCGCGACGGAAGCATTCGATGCCGCTATCGACATCGCCCTGCGAGCGCAGCGTGGTGCCGAGATAGGCGAAGGCTTCGGGATAATCGGGACGGATTTCGAGCGCGCGGCGCTGCAGACGCACCGCCTCGTCGTAAAGTCCGGCTGCCCGCGCGATATTGCCGAGATTGGCCAATGCCTGCGGATGATCGGGCTTCAGTTCGAGAGTGCGGCGGTAATGCAGCGTCGCCTGGTCGGTGAGACCGGCGGCGTCGAGCGCGGTCGCCAGATTGTTATGGCCGTCGGCATAGCCGGGTTTCATCTCCAGCGCCTTGGCGAGGTAGCCGATCGCTTCCTGCGCGTGGCCCTGTTCCTGCAGTGCGAGGCCGAGATTGCCGAGCGCGAGCGGATAGTCGGGACGCTTTTCCAGGGCGCGGCGATAGCAGGCAACCGCGTCATCGAGACGACCGAAGCGGCGCAGCAGGATGCCGAGATTGTTGAGCGTCTCGGGGCGGTGATTGCGTTCGCCCATCAGGGCCTGACGCGCGACTTCGCCGATGAGGCGATGATCGGCAGGCTCGGAATCGCCGTTCTGCTCGGGCCAGAACGGCTTGAGCGCGGCATAGCAGGGAATGGCGGCGGTCGCGAGATTGATCCAGCCGGCGTCGGCGTCGGAGGGCAGGAACAGCCAGGCCGGCCGGTCGAGCGCGCTGGCGAGATGCGCCATGCCGACTTCGGTGGTGACGACGAGATCGAGATTGCGCAGCGCCGCGGCATAGCGGTGGAAATCGGTCAGTTCGGGCGTTAGGTCGGTCACGCGATCATGCGGCGGGCGCGGCGTCAGCGCGAAGAAGCGCACGCCGGGGACGTCGAGCAGGGCGTCGAGCGTCGCGTCGTGGCCGTTCCAGGCGATGCCGATCTTGAGATCGTCGCCGGCCATCGCCAGCGAGAGATTGGCGACGCGGGTCGGATCGAAGGCAACGCGGCGCAGGCGCGCCATGTAGTCCTGTGCCTCGGCGGACTTGCCGCCTTCGGCGTTGAGCGCGCCCAGACGGAAGAGAAGATCGGGGCTGTTGGGCGCCATGTTGAGGCCGGCGACCAAGGGACCGAGCGCACCGGCCGAGCGATATTGGCGCAGGGTCGCGAGGAACGGCGCGCTTTGTTCCTGCGGCAGCAGCGCCTGCATCGGAACCGGCGCCAGCGTGTCGGAAGGAGCGGCGAAGCCGAAGACGGCGAGCGCGCCCCCGACTTGTTCGATGACCTTGTCCCACGCGCCGGCCTGGGCCTGGCGATAGATCAAAAGGCTGGGATACCACGGGCTGTCGGTGCCGTGACCCGACCAGCGCCAGTCGCTGACCTTCGGGAGCATGACCCAGGCGGCACGGCCGAGCGCGCCGGCGATGTGCGCGGCGATGCCGTCGACGGTGATGACGAGATCGAGCTGGCTGATCGCCGCCGCCATATCGGCGAGATCGGAAATCTTGAATGAGAGGTCGGTGAGACGGTTGGCGAACGGGCTCGCGGCGATTTCGCCGGCAGCACCCGATTCGAGGCCGAAGAAACGCAGGCCCGGCACTTGCAGGAGCGGCGCCAGCGAAGCCAGCGGAATGGGACGGCGTTGATCCTTGTTGCCGCCGTTCCACATCAATCCGACCTTGAAGCCGGGACCGGCGACGGACGGCTGGATCGCGCTCTGCTTGATCGGATCGACGGCGATATAGGGACCGGCGAAGCGCACGTTGTCACGGGCGATGCCGAGGCGGTTGAGCAGGCTGGTCAGCGGCAGATAGGCATGAACCTGGGGCACCGGTTCGCCCTGGCTCACGACCTGATCGATGCCGGGCGCGGATGCGGCAAGGCGCGCGAGCGGCGCCGGGCATGCCAGCACGATGCGGCCGGCCGAAGCGCGCAGCATCGGCGCGAAGCGAATGAGTTGAACCGCATCGGCGAGACCGGTGTCGGCCCAGAGCAGCAGAGTACGGCCGGCGAGCGGCTTGCCGTCCCAGAGCGGCGCGTTGAGGCGCGGCGCGCCGGGTCGGCGCAGGCGCCATTCGTATTCGGCGCTACCGCCGGCGAGATCGCCGTTCTCCATCATGAAGAGACCGAGATTGGTATGCAGCGTCGGATCGTCGGGCGTGCCGGCGATCGCATCGCGCAATCCCGCGATGGCCTCGTCGAGCTTGCCCTGTTCACGGCGCGCGAGCGCGAGACCGTTGAGCGCGGCCGGATGACCGGGGCGCGCACGCAGGACCTGCTCGAAACATTGAGCGGCTTCTTCGGGACGGCCTTCTTCGCCGAGCGCGGTCGCCAGCACGAAGAGAGCTTCGGGATTTTCGGGCTTCAGGCGCAACGCGAGGCGCGCGCACTGAACGGCCTGGTCGGCGCGGTTGAGCGCCAACAGCGACAAGCCGAGATTGACCAGCGCATCGGGGGAGTCGGGATGGATCGCGAGCGCGCGGCGCAGATGCGTGATCGCTTCCTCGGGGCGGCCTTTCAGCCGCAGCACGTTGCCGAGATTGTTGAGGATGTTGACGTTGTCGGGGAGTTCCTGGCGGGCCTGTTCGAGAAACTGAATGGCTTCATCGAGTTTGCCGGACGATGCCAGCACCGTGCCGAGGAGGAATTGGAGATCGGTACTGCGCGCCGGCGCATCGAGCGCGGACCGCAAGGCCTTTTCGGCATCGGAGAAGCGGCGCTCGCGCATCGCTTCGACGACCCAGTCTTTCAGGCTCGCCGTCGGCATCAGGTTGTTGTCGCCGTCCATCGTCAGTCACCCTCGGAGGAATCGCGCGATGCCCCACAGCATCACGGAGTACTACCGACAATTTTTAGAGAATAAGGGTTAATTATTTCTCACCATGGACGGTGAGGAGGGGATTGCCGGCTCCGGTGGCCGACATTCGATAATGCGTTAACCGGTGTGAAGATCTGGTTAAATGAACTCAATAACCGCGAAAAACCGCTTGAACTTGAACGCGATTTAAATTGCCGGCCACAAATCGGCCATGGTTCATTTGTATCCTTCAGTCGTCGCTTCAGTAGGGAGGGCTTTCGAAATGCAACGTTGGTTAGTCGGCGAAGCCAGCCTCGAAGAATTGATCGGGGACGACATGATGGGCCCCGTTGTGGCGAGCGCGGGCATGAACCGCGAGGAATTCCGCCTAAGTTTCGCCGAGACCGCGCGGCGGCTCTGTCCCCGCGCCGGCGAGAGCCGGTCCGGCAAGAGCGGGAATGTGCGGTGCAGCGAGCAGCCGCGTCGCTTCGCGGCCGGGTTCTGAACGGCCGGATTCGACCGCTAAAGGAATTTGCAGCACGGCTTTGAGGCCGGGATTGACCGCGCCCGGATGGCTCTCTTCGAGCCATACCGTGCCGTCGTGAAGCTGCGACACCGCACGGACAAGACTGAGACCCAAACCGTTTCCGGGGGTGCTCCGGCTCCCCTCCAGCCGGACGAACCGGTCGAACACCGCCTCGCGCCGTTCGACCGGCACGCCGGGGCCGGAATCGGCCACTTCGACGCGGGCGTTGGGCCCGATCGCGTGCGCGACCAGCGCGACGCCGCCCTCGGGTGTGTACTTCAAGGCGTTGTCGAGCAGGTTGGCGATCGCCTGCGATAACAGGTGTCGATCGCCGCGGACCTTGAGCGTGGCCGCGATATCGCTGGTCAGCACAAGACCCTTTTCCTCGGCGACGGGATCGTAAAGCTCGGCCACGTCAGTGGCGATTTCGGCGAGATCGACGACGCCCCAACTGTCACGTCGCGAACCCGCTTCGGCCTCGGCGATACTGAGGAGTGCGTTGAACGTGCCGAGCAGCCGGTCCGCCTCGCTGATCGTATCGCGCAGCGCCTCGGCATAGCGTTGCTCGTCGGGCTTCTCGATGAGCGTTACCTCGAGCCGGGCACGCAGGCGTGCCAGCGGCGTGCGCAGATCGTGGGCGATGTTGTCGGTGACCTGTTTCATGCCCGCCATCAGCTGCTCGATCTGGTCGAGCATGGCGTTGAGATTTTCCGCGAGCTGATCGAACTCGTCGCCGCTGCCCGACAGCGGCACGCGCTGGGACATGTCGCCGTGGATGATGCGGGTGCTGGTTCGGTTCACCGCGTCGACCTTGCGGAGCATGTTGCGGGTCATCAGCAGGCCGCCGGCAATGCCGAGACCCAGGGTGATGAGCGCCGCCCAACCGAGCGTATGCGTGATCCGGCCTCGGAAAAGATCGGCGTCGCGCATATCGCGCCCGACCAGAAGATGGAAATTGCCCGGCAGCACGATCACCGAGGCGCGCGCGGCGAGGGTCTCTGTCACGCTGCCGCGGTGTTCCTCGACCGGAAAGCGAACCCAGCCATTGCCGCTTTCGTGCACCTGCGGCCATTGCTGAAGATTGCCGGCGAGCGGATGGAGCAGGGGATCAGTGATCAGATAAAGCGTGCTGTCGAACCGTCCAGGGGTGCGTTCCTCGGCGGTGACGCGTTCGTGGATGACGTCGACCAGGCCCGCGAGCCCGTGCTCCTGATATTGCTCGGCGAGGCCGCGGATTTCGGCGTCGATCGTTTCGTCGGTCTGCAGGTCGATGAAATCGGCGGTCGACAGATAGATGAACGCCAGGAGCGCCAGCACCGAGGTCGCGAACAGCGAAAAATAGACGGCGGCGAGACGAAAGGCGTTGGTGTTGAAAAACCGCGTCATCGCTCAGTCGGTCGCGAGGCGATAGCCGGCGCCGCGCACGGTGTGGAGGAGCGGCTTCTCGAAGCCCTTGTCGATCTTTTGGCGCAGCCGGCTGATATGGACGTCGATCACGTTGGTCTGGGGATCGAAATGATAGTCCCAGACATTTTCCAGCAGCATCGTGCGAGTGACGACCTGTCCGGCATGACGCATCAGGAATTCGAGCAGGCGAAATTCGCGCGGCAGCAACTCGATCGTCTGGCTGCCGCGGCGGATGTTGCGCGCGAGCAGATCCATCTCGAGATCGCCGACCTGGAGTTTGGTCGATACCGCCGTGCCGCTGCCCCGACGCAACAGCGCCTCGATCCGCGCCAGCAATTCGGCGAAGGCAAACGGCTTGACCAGATAGTCGTCGCCGCCGGCGCGCAGGCCCTTGACCCGGTCGTCGACCGCGCCGAGCGCGGAAAGGATCAGGACCGGGGTGTGGATTTCGGCAGTGCGCAGCGCGGCAATGACCGTGAGGCCGTCCATGCCCGGCAGCATCCGGTCGACGATCAGTCCGTCGTAAGTGCCGGAGCTGGCGAGAAACAGGCCCTCGCGACCCTCATTCGCCGCATCGACGACATAGCCGCTCTCGGTCAGGCCTTTCACGATATAGGCCGAGGCCTCGCGATCGTCCTCGATGACCAGCAGCTTCATGGCCGCAGACCTTAGCCCCGACGGGCGGCTGCGCCAATCTCGCTTACACCGCGCGAAACGGCGCGGCGCCTGGGATCGCCGATCAGCTCAGCGTCGTGACGATGGCGACGAGCCATCCGAAAGCCAGCACTGCGGCGACTTGGCGATCGATAATCCGGTCCATGTCCGTGCTCCCTCAATGTCAGGAGCATTTTCTAGCATTAGAACAAAACAAGAACAAGAAGTTTTTCGATGCCCCAAAAATGGCATAAACGGTGGGGTAAAATGGCTTGAGCTTGCTGGTTTGCCGACGCCACGCATATTTTAGAACGACTCAAAAGGAGAGAGCCATGGCCTTACACAAAACCCAGAACGATCTGAAGTCGAACACCAAAACCACGGTGATCGCGCTGCTCAATGCGCGCCTTGCCGAGGGGATCGATTTGGCGCTCCTGACCAAGCAGGCGCATTGGAACGTGAAGGGCCCGCAATTCATCGCGGTGCATGAAATGATCGACGGTTTCCGGACCGAAATCGACGGCCATGTCGACACCATGGCGGAGCGGATCGTTCAACTCGGTGGGACCGCGATGGGCACGACGCAGGCCGTCGCGAAGGCGACGACGCTCGCCGCGTATCCGACCGACATCTATCAGACGAAGGATCATCTTCACGCCCTGATCGAGCGCTACGGCAAGACCGCCAATGCGGCGCGTGCCGCGATCGAAGAAGCCGACGAGGCGGGCGATAAGGACACGGCCGATATCCTGACCGCCTATTCACGCGCGCTCGACAAGGCGCTGTGGTTCCTCGAAGCGCACGTCCAGGAACCGGCGTAACGGGACCCTAGAGCCCGCGCGCTTTCTGCATCGCCCGCACTTCGGCGCGGGCGATCGAGCGCAGATGGACTTCGTCGGGGCCGTCGACGATCTGCAGATAGCGGCCGTGCGTCCAGATGTCGGGCAGGGGTGTGTCCTGGGTCAGGCCCTTGGCGCCGAAGACCTGCATCGCGCGGTTGGCGATCGCGACCTCGATCCGCGGCACGATCACCTTGATCAGTGAGACTTCACGTCGCGCCGCCTTGGTGCCGTGCCGGTCGATCAGCCAGGCGGTCTTCAACACCAGCAGGCGTGCCTGCTCGATCTCGATCCGCGAAAGTGCGATCCATTCGCGGATCGTGCCGTGCTCGTGCAGCGCCTGACCGAAGGTGCGGCGCTCGAGCGAGCGTTCGATCATCAATTCCAGGGCCAGTTCGGCGCAGCCGATCGCGCGCATGCAGTGATGGATGCGGCCGGGACCAAGCCGCGCTTGCGCCAAGGCAAACCCACCGCCTTCCTCGCCCAGCAGACTGTCGAGCGGCACGCGGACTTTATCGAACAACACCTCGCAATGCCCGTTCGGGTGAACCTGATGCATCACCGGTGGATTGCGCAGGACCCTGAGGCCGGGTGAATCGGCGGGGACGAGGATCATGCTCTGGCGGCGATGGGCCTCGCTTCGGTCGGGACTGGTCTGGCCCATGACGATGAAGAGCTTGGTGCGCGGATCGGCGGCGTTGGTGATGAACCATTTGCGGCCTTCGATCACCCACTCATTGCCTTCGCGTTTGATCGAGGTGCGGATGTTGGTCGCGTCCGACGATGCGACGTCGGGCTCGGTCATCGCGAAGGACGAGCGGATCTTTCCGTCGAGCAACGGCTTCAGCCAGCGCTCTTTCTGTGCCGGCGTTGCGGCGAGGTGGAGCAACTCCATGTTGCCGGTGTCGGGTGCGCTGCAGTTGAAGACCTCGGACGCCCAATCGATCCGTCCCATGATCTCGGCGCAGGGCGCATAGTCGAGATTGGAGAGCGCGGTACCCGGCTCGTCGGGCTTGAGGCCAGGCAGGAACAGATTCCACAGGCCTTCGGTGCGCGCTTTGGCTTTAAGGTCTTCGAGGAACGGCGGCGGGAACACGCCTTCGTGTTCGACGACTCGTTCGTAGTCGGTCTGACGCGGCGCGACATGCTCGGCGATGAATTGCCGCACCGCCGTCTGCATGTGCCGCGATTTCTCGGAGAATTCGAAATCCATCAAAGCAGGATGCGGCAAAGCGCCCCGACTTGTCTATGATGGCTGAATGAAAACCCTGGTCACGACTCTCTTGCTCGGCCTTACCGCCGCCGCGCCCGCCTTGGCGGCACATCTCGATGTCGCGACGCCGCAGGCGATCGTCGCTGCCGTCACCAACGCCCAACCCGGCGATATCATCACCATCGCCCCCGGCCGTTACGAATTGCCGGGGTTGCGGATGCGCACGAACGGCACCACCAAGCGCAAGATCGAGTTGCGGGCCGTGACGCCCGGCACCGTCGAACTGATCTCGACCGCGACCGAGTTCATCAAGATCAGCGGTTCGGACTGGGTGGTCGACAATCTCGACATCGCCGGCATCTGTCCGGCCGACGACGATTGCGAACACGCGTTTCACATCGTGGCGGGCGCGGATCGGGCCTTCATCCATCACAATCGCATCCGCGACTACAACGCGCATATCAAGGGCAACGGCGAGAACGGGCGCTTTCCGCAGGACGTCAAGATTGCCTCGAACATGCTGTTCAACACCCGTCCGCGAAAGACCGACAACCCGATCGCACCGGTCGATGTCGTCGGCGGCAAGGGCTGGACCGTGCAGGACAATCTGATCGCCGATTACGGCAAGGCGCTGGCGCATCCGCCGACGGTGAAGGACGATTGGAGTTACGGGATTTTCCTCAAGGGCGATTCGTCGTTCGGCCTGATCGCGGGCAACATCGTCGGCTGCGATCTCGCGGCGCCGGCGACGCCGGCCGTGCGCGGCATCTCCCTCGGCGGCAGCATCACCACGCCCAATACGGGGCTCTGCGATTTCGGCGACGACTGCACGATCGAACACCGCGACGGCACGATCCGCGACAACCTTGTTCTTAACTGCGCGGGCGAGCCGGGGATCTATCTCTATAAGGCGGCGCGCAGCCGGGTGCTGCGGAACACGCTGGTGGCGACGACGGGCATTCTGGCGCGCGAGGCCGAAACCTCGGCTTCGATCATCGACAACAAGCTCGACGGCAAGGTCTGGGCGGAAAACGGCGCGCGCATCATCGACGCGACCAACCGTCTCCTCAGCGCCGACGAAGCGAGGACGAACTATCTCGTGCCACTGTTGGGACCGGCGAAGCCGCCGGCGACCACGACGATCGGCTCGGCGGTTGCGGCGTATCGGACCTATCGCGAGACGTTGGCGAAGCGATAGGCGCCGGCATCGACCGGCGTGCTCGGCGCGCGCGCCTCGACACCGAGCGGATAGAGGTTCTGATAATCGGGGATCAGCTTGAAGCCGCTGGCCGGACCGAGATCGACGCCCGCGCCGATCGCCGGCGAGCCGGGCTTCAGGTGATAGTCGAATTTCGAGGGATCGACGAAGCCGACGTCGCGCACGATCTTGTTGCCGCCGCCGCCATTGTCGTTGAGATAGGACGGCGTGCTGGCGCCGGCGATGATGTTGTTGATCATCTTGCCGGTACCCTGCAACGGATCGCCTGGACCCGACATGATGTTGTTGGCGACGATCACTGTGCCGGGCGAGCGTGAATGTACGAACACGCCGCTGGAACGATCGAGCACCATCGTGTTGTTGACGACGTAGAGTTCCTGGTTGGGGTTGGTCGGTCCCTCCATCGCCATCGCGATGAAGTTGAAATTGTCGGCCTTGGGGCCTTTCTCGATCATGTTGCCGATGATGTAGGCGCGGCCTCCATTCGAGAGATCGACGTCGTAACTCGCCGTGCCGTCGGCGAAATCGGCGATGCGGTTGTAAAGCACATAGGTCACGTCGGCGCGCGATTTGATGTGATGGCCGATCGTGTTGAGCTGAAACACGCTGCCGCGCACGACGAGGGTGCGGATGTGATTGATGTAGATGCCGTGGACCTGTCCCGTCTGGGTGCCGTTATGCACGAAGGCCGAGCTGTCGATGATGATGTCGCTCTCGGGATTGTCGCCGGCCAGGATGCCTTCCTGGTTGTCGTGGAAGAAGCAGTTGAAGAGGGTGAGGTTCACGCCTTCGGCGCGAATGCCGGCGCCGTTGCCGTCGCCGACCTTGGCGCCGGAGAACTCGATGTTCTCGATCCGCGTGTTATTGCCGGTGGTGACCCAGATCGCCTTGCCGTTAGCGGATTCGCCGTCGGCATCGAGGTGGGCGCGGCCGCCGCCGACGCCGCGAATGGTGAGATTGTCGGCTTTGATGATCGCGGTATCGCCGATGTAATTGCCGGTATCGATTTCGATCGTGTCGCCTTTCTGTGCCGCGGCGAAGGCAGCGCTCGGGCTTTTGTAATCCTTGCCCTGTCCGACGCGCAGGACGCGGCCCGATCCTTTTTGCGCCGGCGGCGCGGGCATCGATGACGGCGCGGCCAAGGAGGGTGCCGGCGACATTGCTGTCGCGGTGGTGGTGCTTGGCGTCGAGACACCGGGGATGGGCGCCACGCCGTTCGATCGGGGCGAGGTTGCGAAAGGTGTCGGTGTTGCTGCGGGAGGCGCAGCCATTGCCGAAGGCGCCGCACCCGCGCCGCTCGGACCGAAGCTCATCGAATCGACGTCACCGGGATTGATCGGGAGGGTGAAAACCCGGCCATCCTTGAGCTTGACGGTCATATCAGCGATCGAAGGCGCGGCGACCAATGCCAGCGCCAAGAGCACCGAGAGAGCGGCGAGAATCCGATTCATGGGAATTGACCCTAAGGCTGGAGAACCTTGGGGAAGGCTGCGCCCAAACTCTTGAAAAGAGAGTAAAGGTTGCGATCTGCTCACTGATCCGGTCGTTTCGGGCAACTGCTTGAAAGACCCGGCGATTCGGAATTTCGGCCGCCCGCAAAATAAAGGTTGCGGGGGCTTGAAGCATATTGTTTTATGCCGATCTTAATTGTGTACCGCAGCGGTCCTAATTACCGAAAGCGTGGCGTAGCAACAATATGGTCATTCTCAGCAAACTCGCCGATTACGGCGTGATTATAGCCACTCATCTGGCGGCCCATCCGGAGCGGCAGATGACCGCCGCCGCCTTGGCCAAGGATACGAGCCTGCCGCGCGCGACGGTCGCCAAGGTGCTGAAGGCGCTGGCGCATGGCAATGTCGTCACCGGTGCGCGTGGCGCTGCCGGCGGTTATCGCCTGGCCCGCGAGGGCAATGCGATCTCGGTTGCCGACGTGGTCGCCGCGATCGACGGCGCGATGGGCGTGACCGAATGCACCGTGCATGACAGCGATTGCAGCCGAACCCATTTCTGTGCAACGCGCCCGCATTGGCAGCGGATCAACGTCGCGGTAAACACGGCGCTCGGCGCCATCACGCTTGCCGAAATGTCCAACCCCTTCGGTCCGCTGACGACGCGGACCGGCGCGGCCCCCGAAGCGAGGACCACGCCATGACCGCCCCCGACGATCTGGAAACCGTCCGCGCCGTTACCGGCGAGGGCTACAAATACGGCTTCGTCACCGACATCGAGAGCGACAGCCTGCCGCCGGGTCTCAGCGAAGACACGGTGCGCTTCATCTCGGCCAAGAAGGGCGAGCCGCAATGGCTGCTCGATTGGCGGCTCGAGGCCTATCGCCATTGGCTGAAGATGGAAAATCCGGATTGGGCGAAGCTGCGCATCGCGCCGATCGATTACCAGGCCTCGAGCTATTACTCGGCGCCGAAAGAGGGACCGAAGTCGCTCGACGAGGTCGATCCCGAACTGCTGAAGACCTACGAGAAGCTCGGCATTCCCCTGGGTGAGCGCGCGGCCTTGGCCGGTGTCGCCGTTGATGCGGTGTTCGACAGCGTCTCGGTCGCGACGACCTTCAAGGCCAAGCTCGGCGAACTCGGCATCATCTTCTGCTCGTTTGGCGAAGCCGTCCGCGAACACCCTGATCTTGTAAGAAAATACCTCGGATCGGTGGTACCTCAGGGCGACAATTTCTTCGCCGCGCTCAATTCCGCGGTGTTCAGCGATGGGTCCTTCGCCTACGTCCCGCCGGGCATCCGCTGCCCGATGGAGCTGTCGACGTATTTCCGAATTAATGCTGCAAAATCAGGGCAGTTCGAGCGGACCTTGCTGGTTTGCGACAAGGGCAGCTACGTCTCTTATCTCGAGGGCTGCACCGCCCCGCAGCGTGACGAGAACCAGCTTCATGCCGCGGTGGTCGAACTGGTCGCGCTCGAAGACGCCCAGATCAAATACTCGACCGTCCAGAACTGGTATCCGGGCGACGCCGAGGGCAAAGGCGGGATCTACAACTTCGTCACCAAGCGCGGCGCCTGCCGCGGCGCGCGGGCCAAGATTTCCTGGACCCAGGTCGAGACCGGTTCGGCGATCACCTGGAAATATCCGAGCTGTCTCTTGGAAGGCGATGACTCGGTCGGCGAGTTCTATTCGGTCGCCATCACCAACAATCTTCAGCAGGCCGATACCGGCACGAAGATGATCCATCTTGGCAAGAACACCTCGTCGACGATCATCTCGAAGGGGATTTCTGCCGGGCGTGGCCAGAACACCTATCGCGGTCTCGTGCGCATGCAGCCCAAGGCGCAGAACGCCCGTAACTACACCCAGTGCGACAGTCTGCTGATCGGTGATCGCTGCGGCGCCCATACCGTGCCCTATATCGAGGTTCGCAATCCCTCGGCGCGGGTCGAGCATGAAGCGACTACCTCGAAGATCAGCGACGATCAGATGTTCTATTGCCAGCAGCGGGGTCTTTCGAAAGAGGATGCGCTGTCGCTGATCGTCAACGGCTTCTGTCGCGAAGTGCTCAAGGAACTCCCGATGGAGTTCGCGGTCGAAGCCCAAAAGCTTCTCGCCGTCAGTCTCGAGGGCAGCGTCGGCTGAACCTGAATTTTACGAAACAAAGCCAATTTCGAACGGCGCATGAAGGTCGTAAGGACGTAAGAAGTTATGTTAAAAATTAGTGGGTTACAGGCAAAAATTCTCTCAGGACGTGAGGTTCTGAAGGGTATCGACCTGAACGTCAAAGCGGGCGAAGTCCACGCCATCATGGGCCCGAACGGCTCGGGCAAGAGCACGCTCGCGGGCATCCTGGCCGGCAAGCCCGGCTATGAAGTGACCGGCGGCAGCGTGACCTATCAGGGCAAGGACCTGCTGTCGTTGAGCGCAGACGAGCGCGCACGCGAAGGCGTGTTTCTGGCGTTCCAGTATCCGGTCGAAATTCCCGGCGTGAACAACATGTATTTCCTGCGCGCCGCGCTCAACGCGGTGCGCCGCCATCGTGGCGAGGCCGAACTCGACGCCGGCCAGTTCCTCAAGGCGGTGCGCGCGAAGCTCAAGGAGCTGGAGATCGGCGACGACCTGCTGCAGCGCGGCGTCAATGTCGGCTTCTCGGGCGGCGAGAAAAAACGCAACGAAATCTTCCAGATGGCGATGCTCGAACCGAAGCTCGCTTTGCTCGACGAAACCGACAGTGGCCTCGACATTGACGCCCTGAAACTCGTCTCCAACGGCATCAACAAGCTGCGCTCGCCCGACCGCGCCATGGTGTTGATCACCCACTATCAGCGACTGCTCGACTATGTCGAACCCGACCACATCCATGTCCTGAGTCAGGGCAAGATCGTGATGTCGGGCGATAAGTCCCTCGCGGCGGAGCTCGAGAAAACTGGCTACGCCGCGTTCGGCGACGCGGCCTGATCCACGATGAGCCCGAAGCCAGAAACCGCGCCCTATCGGACCGCGTTCGATCGTCATCATCCGGCGGGCCACGACGAGCGCCGCGAGGCCGCGTTGTCGCGGTTCGAGACGCTGGGGTTTCCCACCCGTCGCGACGAGGCCTGGCGCTTCACCGATCTGAAGAAGCTGCATCGCGCGGTGTTCGCGCCGGCCGAAGGCGCCATCCACGCGGTGCCCGATCTGGTTCCCTGGCGCTTCGCCGGCGACGCGCACCGTATCGTGCTGGTCAACGGCCGCTTCGCCCGCGAGTTGTCGCAAGTCGGCGATCTCCCCAAGGGCGTCATCTTCGGCAGTCTTGCCGCCAATCCCGCGCTGATCGAGCAGACCTTCGATCCGACCGACACGGAAGGCGGCCAAGCCTTCACTGCGCTCAATGCCGCGCTCTTTGCTGACGGTTTCGCGTTGGTCGTGCCGGCCGGCGTTCATCTCGATGTGCCGGTCGAGATCGTGCATTGGGGTGCGGCGTCGGGGCGGTCGTTCCATCTGCGCCATCTGATCGCGCTCGGCGCGGGCGCGACGGCGACGGTGATCGAGACCTATGCCGGCCAGGGCGATTACTGGACCAATGCGGTGACCACGGTTCGGCTCGACGCGGGCGCCAAATTGCGTCACGCCAAGCTGCAGGACGAATCCTCGTTGGCGATCCATTTCGCACAGGTTCGTGCCGACCTGGCGAGCGATGCGCGATACGAAAGCTTCGTGCTGACCCTGGGCGGCAATCTCTCGCGCCATGACAGCGCCGTGCTCTATGGCGGCGCCGATGCGACTTGCGGCTTGTTCGGCGCCTATCTCCTGCGCGGCGAGCAGGAGGCGACCAATGCGACCTTCGTCGATCATGCGGTGCCAAGCTGCACCACGACCGAAGTGTTCAAGGGCGTGGTCGACGAGCGCGCGCATGGCGTGTTTCTGGGCAGCATCATGGTTCGCCAGGATGCGCAGAAAACCAACGCCAATCAGCTCAACAAGAATTTGTTGCTGTCGCCGCGTGCGGCGGTCGACACCAAGCCGCAGCTCGAAATTCTTGCCGACGACGTGAAGTGCAGCCACGGTGCGACGGTCGGCGATCTCGACGAGGAAGCCTTGTTCTATCTCGAAGCCCGCGGCATTCCTGCGCCCGAGGCGCGGCGCATGCTGATCGAGGCTTTCGCCGCCGACGCGATCGACCAGATCGAGGATGACGTCGATCTGCGCGCGCATTTCGTCACCCAGGTCCAGCGCTGGCTCGGTGGAGGCGCCAAATGAGCGTCGCCGCCAAGAGCGGAGCCCGGGCCGGGTTCGATCCGCGCGCGGTCAAGCGCGACTTCCCGATCTTCACGAACAATCCGGGCGTGGTCTTTCTCGACAGCGCGGCGAGCGCGCAAAAACCCGCGAGCGTGATCGATCGGGTCTCGGATTTTTATCGCCATGACTACGCCAACGTGCATCGCGGCGTGTACCGCTTGAGCGTCAAGTCGAGCGAACTCTACGAGAACGCTCGCGACCGCGCGGCAAAATTCCTCAACGCCGCCGATCCGAGCGAGATCATTTTCGTGCGCGGCGCGACCGAAGGCATCAATCTTGTCGTGTACAGTTGGGGCGCCGCCAATCTCAAGGCCGGCGACGAAGTGCTCATCACCGAACTCGAGCATCACGCCAACATCGTGCCGTGGCAGATCCTGCGCGACCGCATCGGCTTCACGCTGAAGGTCGCGCCGATCGACGCGACCGGCGGCATCGACATGGCGGTGCTCGAATCCCTGATCGGGCCGAAGACGAAGATGGTCGCGGTCACCCAACTGGCCAATGCGACCGGCGCGCTGGTGCCGGTCGAGGCGATCATCCGGCTGGCACATGCCAAAGGCGCGCTGGCGCTGATCGATGGCTGCCAGGCCGCGCCGCGCATGATGGTCGATGTGCAGGCGCTCGATTGCGATTTCTATGTCTTCTCCGGTCACAAAATGTACGGGCCGACCGGTATCGGCGTGCTCTACGGCAAACGCGCGCTGCTGCAGGAGATGCCGCCCTGGCAGGGCGGCGGCGACATGATCCTCAACGTGACTTTCGAGAAGACGACGTTCCAGGAGCCGCCGGCGCGCTTCGAGGCAGGAACGCCCGATATCTCGGGTGCGATCGGATTGGCGACGGCGCTCGATTATATCGATGCGTTGGGTCGCGATGCGATTGCCGCTCACGAGGCGGAACTGACGGAATACGGCATCGGTGTGCTGTCGCGGATGCCGGGCGTGAAACTGGTGCCGGCCGGACAGCGCCGTTTCGGCATCTTGTCGTTTGGCGTCGATGGGGTTCACCCGCACGATCTGGCGACCATCCTCGATCAGCACAGCGTCGCGGTTCGTGCCGGGCATCATTGCGCGCAGCCGCTGATGGACAAGCTCAATCTGGCCGCGACGACGCGCGCCTCGTTCGGGGTCTATAATGACGAACGCGACATCGATTCACTGGCTGCCGCCATCAAGGCAGCGCAAGTGATGTTCGCGGACTAGGGTGCAGCATGGAAACGCGTGATCTCTACCAGGACATCATTCTCGACCACGGCCGCAAGCCGCGAAATTTCCACGCGATGGAGCACCCGTCGCATTTCGCGCACGGTCATAATCCGCTGTGCGGCGACCGCATCACGATCTATCTCGAGCTCGCCGATGGCCGGGTGAAAGACGTGAGCTTCGAGGGACGGGGCTGCGCGATCTCGACCGCCTCCGCCTCGTTGATGACCGAAGTGCTGAAGGGCAAGACGCTTGCCGAGGCTGATGCCTTGTTCAAGGCGTTTCATGCCGAGGTGATGGGTACCGAGATTCCGCCGGTGCCCGAGCCGTTGCAGGACGATTTCGAGCGCCTGGCGCCGTTGGAAGGGGTCAAAGCCTATCCGGCACGGGTGAAATGCGCGACGCTGGCGTGGCACGCGTTCGAGACGGCGCTCAAGAGCGGAGCGGTCGGTGCGACCGTGAAGACGGAATAGGGCCATGGCGAGCGATGATCCGTTTTCATTCGAAACCGAAAAGCCGCCGGCGACGGAGGAGGTCGAACGTCCCGCGTCGGTCGACAATGACGAAGAATTGCTGCCGCGCGTGCTCGAGGCGCTGAAGACCGTGCGCGATCCCGAGATACCGGTGAACCTGGTCGATCTCGGCTTGATCTACGAGCTGATCGCCAACAAGGACGGCATCGTCTACATCGAGATGACCCTGACCGCGCCGTCGTGTCCGGTCGCGGGCGAACTCCCCGGTCAAGTGCATGACGCGGTCGCCGAAGTCGAAGGCGTCAACGACGTGCGGGTGAAGCTCGTGTGGGAGCCGCCCTGGGAGAAAGACCGCATGAGCGAAGAGGCCAAGCTCGAACTCGGGATGATGTAGTCCCGGCCGACTCACGCAATCGTTACGCCTTGCCGCGTCCGCGCGAGCCTATCATCGCCATAGTCGGGTTTCAGGGAGTTGAGTATGCATCTGTTTCAAAAGGGCTTGATGGCCGCGGGCGTCGGGCTGGTGCTCGCTGCCGGAACCGTTGGCGTGTTCGCCGCGGACGACAAGGAAGCCGTGATCAAGACGCGCGGCGATTTCATGGGTGCACAGCAAAAGGCGGTGGGTCAGGTCCAGGCTTTCGCCAAGGGAACCGGCGACCGCGCCGGGGCGATCGACGGCGTTACCAAGCTCGTCGCGATGTCTACCGAATTGGAAGCGAAATTCATTGCCTTCTTCCCGCCGGGCACCAGCAACGTCGATTTCCCCAAATTGGCGCGCGCCAAACCCGAATTATGGCAGGGCACGAATCTCGATCAGGCCAAGGCCGCTATTCCGAAGATGCACGATGCTCAGGTCAAGCTGCTCGAGGTGGTGAAGACCGCCGATGCCGAAACCGTCGGCAAAGCGATGTCGGATAATTATCGCGATACCTGCAACGGCCTTTGCCATAACGCCTATCGCGGCCCCGAGATCAAGTAGTAACCTCGGCAGGGTGTAAGCCCTGCTGTCGAGGTTGCAATGAAGTCCGTCTCTCTCGTTGCCGCCGCCATCGTTCTGGCGGGGCTGTCGGGTAGCGCGCGCGCGGCCGATGAAGCGGCGGTTGCGCGCGGCGCCTATCTCGCTGCTGCCGGCGATTGCGAAGCCTGTCACACCGATAAAAAGTCCGATGGTGCGCCGCTCGCGGGTGGGCGCCCGCTGGTGACGCCGTTCGGCACTTTCTACGCTCCCAACATCACGCCCGATCCCTCAACCGGGATCGGCAAATGGACCCTCGACGATTTCCGTCGCGCCTTGCGCGAGGGCAAGAACGAGCACGGCGCCTACTATTATCCCGTATTCCCGTTCACCTCGTTTACCGGGATCACCGACCGGGACGCCGCGGACATCTTCGCCTATCTGCAAAGCGTGCCGGCGGTCGAACACCGCGCGCCGCATAACGAGGTCAAGTTTCCCTTCGGTTGGCGTTTCCTGATGATCGGCTGGCGCACGCTGTTCTTCAACGAAGGACCGCTGCAACCGGTGGTCGGGCAAAGCGAAGAATGGAATCGCGGTCGCTATCTCGCCGAAGCCGTCGCGCACTGCCAGGAATGCCATACGCCGCGCAATTTCCTCGGTGGGCTCGATCGCGCGCATGCCTATGCCGGCAATCTTCACGGGCCGGACGGTAACGAAGCGCCCGATATCACGTCCCACAAGAAAGACGGGATCGGCGACTGGTCAATCGAGGATCTGGTCGAGGTGTTGAAAACAGGGACGACCCCCGATGGCGACAATGTCGCTCAAGGCATGGGCGACGTGGTCGACGCTGCCGCCAAGCTGACTGACGCCGACAGGCGCGCGATCGCGGTCTATATCACGTCGCTCCCACCACTGCCGCAGACACCGAAATAGCCTTATCGGGCGGCGTATCTTGCAACGGGTCGTTCTGCTAGCTTGAACGCCCGGGGAACAATCGCGATATCCAACCAGATGACTGCCATCATCCGCACCGAAAAACTCCGCAAGACTTTTGCGGGCCATAAGAAAGAAATCGTCGAAGCGGTGCATGATCTCGATCTCGAGGTCGAGAAGGGCGAGATATTCGGGCTGCTCGGCCCCAACGGCGCGGGCAAGACCACGGCCATGCGCATGCTCTGCACCTTGCTGGTGCCGACGAGCGGCAAGGCCACGGTTACCGGTTTCGATCTCGCCACCCAGGCGCACGAAATTCGCAAGAATATCGGCTATGTCGGCCAAAAGGGCGGCATGGAGCAGGTGGCGACCGGACGCGAAAACCTCATGCTGCACGCACAGCTCTACCGGATGAGCCGCTCGGAAGCGACGCGCCGGATCGATGCGTTGATCGAGCGACTGAAACTTTCTGCGTTCGCCGACCGCAAGACCGAAACCTATTCCGGCGGCCAGCGGCGAATCTTCGATCTAGCCTCGGGTGTGATCAACATGCCGGAGCTTCTTTTCCTCGACGAACCATCGACCGGCCTCGATCCGCAAAGCCGGGCGCGCGTGTGGGAAGAAGTGAAAGGACTGCATGAGCAGGGCACCACCATCTTCCTGACCACGCATTATCTCGAAGAAGCCGACGCGCTGTGCGATCGCGTCGCCATCGTGGATCTCGGCAATATCGTGGCGCTTGGCAGCCCGGCCGAGCTCAAGAAGAAAATCGCCGGCGACATCATCACGCTCGACTACGACGTCGAGGAGCGGGCGAAGGCGGCGATGCAATTTCTTTCGGGCAATCCGGCCGTGCTCGAACAGCACCAGACCGGGGCCACGATTCAGGTCTATGTCGATCGCGGTGACGAAGCACTGCCGGTGCTTCTGCGCGTCGTCGGCCAAGCCAATCTCGGCCCGCGATCCGTTCGTCTCTCGCGTCCGTCGCTCGACGACGTGTTCCTGAAGCTGACGGGTAAAACGCTGCGCGAATCCGAATCGACCCACGCTTAGCATGCGCGACACGTATCTGATCACGATGAACGAGCTGTTGGTCACGGTTCGCAATCCGTTCTGGATTTTCCGCGGGCTGTTTCAGCCGATCATCTATCTTCTGCTGTTTGGGCCGTTGCTGAACGGCGTTGCCGGTACGCGGGGCTTTCCGGCGACCAACGCGATTCAGTTCTTCGCACCCGGCCTGCTGATCATGAACGCGCTGTTCAGTGCAGGATTCGAGGGCTTCACCTTGCAGGACAAGGTCGATTCGGGATTTCTCGAGCGCCTGCGCGTCACCCCGATCAGCCGCCTGTCCCTGGCGATGGGATTCATCCTGCAGTCCTCAATCACGCTGATCATCCAGAGCACGGCCTTGATCGTCTGCTCGCTGTTCTTCGGCCTGCAACTCGATCTTTGGGGCGCGGCGGTGCTGTTTTTTCTCATTCTGCTGATCGGCGTGACGATGGCGTCGATCTCTTTCATTCTGGCGCTGATCACGCGCGAGGGCGGCATTCTGGCCGGCGTCACCAACACCTTCATCCTACCGCTGCTGATCCTCTCGGGGGTGATGCTGCCGATTAGCTTTGGCCCACCCATTATTCAGTTCATCGCCCAATTCGATCCCATGCTCTATGCGGTGAACGGGGCGCGGGCGCTGATCAACGGCAACCTGACCGATCCGTCGGTTCCGATCGCGTTTGCGGTGTTCATCGCGTTGTCCGGGATCACGCTCGCCTTGTTTATTCGCGCGATGCGCGAGGCGGTGGCCTAGATGCGCGACATCTACCTCATCACCATGAACGAGATTCGCGTGACGATGCGAAATCCGTTCTGGACGGTCAGTTCCCTGTTTCAGCCGATCATGTATCTCGTGCTGTTCGGACCGCTCCTCAACGGCGTTGCCGGCACAAACGGTTTGCCGGGCGGCAATGCGATTCAGTTCTTCGCGCCGGGCCTGCTCATCATGAACGCGCTGTTCGGCTCTGCCTTCGAGGGCTTTACCCTGCGCGACAAGCTCGATTCCGGCTTTCTCGAGCGATTGCGGGTGACGCCGATCAGCCGCCTTTCCCTGGCGTTGGGGTTCATGCTCCAGTCTTGCCTCAATCTCATCATTCAAAGCGTGGTGCTGATTGCGTGCTCGTTCCTGTTCGGATTGAAGCTCGATCCTGTGGGCGCGATTATCCTGGTATTCCTCATCGTGCTGATCGGGATCACCATGTCGTCGATCTCTTACCGGCTCGGACTGATGATCCGCGAAGGCGGAATTCTTGCCGGGATCGTCAACACCTTCGTGCTGCCGATGATGATTTTGTCCGGCATCATGCTGCCGATTAGTTTCGGACCGCCGATCCTTCAATTCATCGCGCAATTCGACCCGTTTCTTTATGCCGTGAGCGCGTCGCGGGCGCTGGTCAACGGCGCCTTGTTCGATGCTTCGATCCCGATCGCTTTTGCGGTTTTCGCGGTACTCGCGGTGACGACACTGGCGATCTTCATCCATGGAATGCGCGAAGCCGTGGCGTAATTCCGCGCGATATCGCAGCCACAATCTTTCCCTATTCGTTAAGCCGTTTGGCATCGACGGCGGCGCGGGTTAGACCTATGGTTCGGTTCGGTCATCAGGTGTATTCGGCATGTTTTTCAAGAAGCATTCCGGCGATCCGGGCGCGGTTGACGACTCGGGTGTTGTTGCCGGTCAGCGATATCGGTCCGCCGGTGTCAAAACCATCGTGTGGGAAGTCAGCGCGGTATTGCGTTACCCGTGGGAGCCGTCGCCCCATGTCCGGCTCCAGCGGGTGGGTATTCCCGGCGATCTCAAGACCATCGGTCTCGAGACCCTCCTCGATCTGCGCTATTTCGAACCTGAGAAATAAGCGCCGGCATTAGCCCGTTCTAAATTCCCCTTAGGCTAGAGTGATGAATAGGGCGGACATGCGCGTCCGGATCCCTGCCACGAGGATGTAGAAAGCACATGATCTATCAGGCTTATCAGGCACAAACCGACGCGTTTGCGCCGTTCCGGATGCTGGCCCAGGTGAGTCAGCAGTTTCTTAACCATCCCTCGCACGCGTTCCGCGAAATGCCGCTGGCGCGCCACGCCGCCGCGGCACTGGAACTGGTATCGCGCATGGGTGTCTCGCATAAGCGCCCCGATTTCGGCATTACCGAAACCAAGGTCGGCAACCGCGTCGTCGCGGTGAGCGAAGAGCCGGTCGTGACTACCCCGTTCTGCACGCTTCTCCATTTCAAGAAAGATGCCGCGATCACGCAGCCGAAGCTGTTGCTGGTGGCGCCGATGTCGGGACATTTCGCGACGCTGCTGCGTGGTACAGTCGAGACCCTGCTGCCCGACCACGATCTCTACATCACTGATTGGGTCAATGCGCGCAACGTCGCGCTGCGCCATGGGCGCTTCGATCTCGACGACCATATCGATCTGATGATGGCGTTCATGCGGCGCCTCGCGCCCGACCTTCATGTCATGGCCGTCTGCCAGCCGGCGGTGCCGGTACTGGCGGCGGCGTCGCTGCTCGCGCAGGCCAACAATCCCGGTCAGCCGAATTCGCTCATCCTGATGGGCGGTCCGATCGATACCCGCGCGAACCCGACCCAGGTCAGTAAATTCGCCGAAGCCCATACGGTCGAGTGGCTCGAGCGCCACGTCGTCGATACCGTGCCGATCCGCTATGCCGGTGCGTTCCGCCGAGTCTATCCGGGCTTCATGCAATTGATCGGGTTTCTGAGCATGAATCTCGACCGGCATGTCACCGCGCATGTCGATCTCTATAAGCATCTTGTGGCCGGCGACGAGGAAAGCGCCGACACCACCCGGAAGTTCTACGACGAATACGGCTCGGTGATGGACCTCCCGGCCGATTTCTATCTGCAGACCATCGATCGCGTATTCCACAAGCAGGATCTGGCGCGCGGCACGTTCAAATCGCGCGGTCATCTGGTCGAGCCGGCGGCGATCGAAAACACCGCGGTGCTGAGCGTGGAAGGCGAGAAGGACGATATTTGCGGTCTCGGCCAGACCGCTGCCGCGCATGATCTGCTGACCAACCTGCCCACGGCGAAGAAAGCCCATTACGTCCAGATGGGCGTGGGCCATTACGGCGTCTTCAACGGCCGCCGGTGGCGTGAGCAGATTTACCCGAAAGTGCGCGAGTTCATCGTCGAGAACGGTTGAGGTAGGCGCGCCGGAACAACCGGCGGTTTATCAACGCGACCGCTTCGATGCTCCCACTGCAACGCAGGTGAGCGTGCCATGCTGTACGGCCTCCCCCGATTTGCTCTATACTGAGGGTAACTCATATAGATTCGTTTGCATGACTCGCCTCGTGCGAGCGGCCTGAATTGAAAGGGAGACCCAGAGATGAAACCCACCGTCACGATCATGAGCATCGCCGACGTCCCGCTGCATGTGCCGTCGGGCATCGGCCGCGAGGGCAGCAGCTCGAGCAAGCCGTTTCCGCTCGATTCGGGCGTTCCCGGCGTCAAACTGGAATTCACCTACCGGTCCTACGACACCGGATATGCGACGCCGCGCCACAAGCACATCTTCGATCAGTATCGCTTCAACCTCAGCGGCAAGCGGATGATCAAGGACGGGTTCGTCAATCCGGGAGAAGTCTGCTTCTATCCCGAAGGCGTCTATTACGGCCCCCAGCTTCAGGAAGAGCCCTGCGTCGGCCTGGGCCTTCAGTTCCAGGGCCTGACCGGCATTCCCTATCTCACGCATAAAGAACTCGGCGATGCGCGCAAGGCGCTGTCGGCCGAGGGCGCCTCGTTCAAGGGCGGCATCTACACCAAGCTGCTTCCCGATGGCCGCAAGATCAACAAGGACTCCCACGTCGCCTGCACCGAATACGCCTCGGGCAAGCCGGTGGAATTCCCCACGGGTCGGTTCGACAAGCCGGTCGTCATGCGGCCGCAGAACCATCCCTGGATCGGCGACCGCCAAGATGTTGGCGTCGAGCACAAACGCCTCGGTACGTTCGGCGGTTCGGGCATTCGGATGACCCGTCTTCTCCCGGGCGCCAAGATTCCGGCGCAGCGCATGGAAGATGCCGAAATCCGCTACCTGCTCGACGGCTCGATCAATTACGGCGGCAAGACCTGGCAGGGCGGCAAGACGCTCGATCAAGGCACCTACATGTTCATTCAGGCGGGTGCGGATGTCGGCGAAATCACCACCGAGACCGGCGGCGAGTTCTACGTGATCGAACTCCCCATGCTGGCCGATATCGCGGCTCAGCTTGTGCATGAACAGGCCTCGGCGCCCGCGCGCGAAATGGCAAGCGCGAAGTAACGCTGTCACGTCGATCGGATCTCCGGCCGCGCGGTTTCTTGCCGTCGCGGCCGGACGGTACCGATCCCGATTTTGAAAAATAAAAATGATGAGGTCCGACCCAAGGCGGCGAGCCTCGGGGGGAAACGATGATCTCACGCGCGAAACGAATTTTGGCTGGCGGGGCGCTTGCGTTGTGTCTCGCGGCGCCGGCTTACGCCGATGTGACATTGACGATGAATGTGGCGATGCCGCGCGCGTCCTCGTTCTTCGTCGGCCTCCAGCAACCCTGGGCGCAGATGGTCGAGGCGCAATCCAACGGCCGCATCAAGGTTATCATGCCGGCGGCGACCCTCGCGCCCTTGGCGCGTCAGTGGGAGATGGTGACGAGCGGCATTGCCGACGTCGCCGAAACGCCGAGCGAATATATCCGCGATCGTGCCAAGCTCCCGATCCTCGCCGAAATTCCCTTCCTCGCGCCGAACGGCGTTGCCAACTCGGTCGCGATCTGGCGCACCTATGAGAAGTTTTTCGCGCCGGCGAATGAGCACAAGGGCGTCCATCTGCTTGGCTTCTGGACGACGGGCGGCAACAATTTGCAAACACTGAAACGCCCGGTCACCAAGATCGAAGACTTCCAGGGCCTGAAGATCTGGACCGCGACGCCGAAGATGGCGACCACCATCCAGAATTTCGGGGCGACCCCGGTTTCGGCTTCGAATATGTATGACGTGATGTCCGGTGGCATCGTCGATGGCGCCGTCGCCGGCAAAGGCGCACTGATCTCGTTCCAGCTCGCGCGCTATACGAGGGAAATCACCTATTTCCCGGGACAGCTCGGCTACACGCTGCAGACGTTTTTCATGAACGAGCAAAAATACAAGAGCCTCGCGCCCGAGGATCGCGCGATCATCGACAAGCTGTCGGGCGAGGCGGTTGCCATGTTGGGTGGGCAAGGATTCATCGATCAGGACAATCTGGCCGACCCGCTCATCAAAGAGAACGGGATCAACACCCGCGTCGCCGGTCCCGAGCTGATGAAAATCCTCGAAGACAGGGTCGGGTTCTACAAGGAAAACTGGCTGGCCGATGCGAAGTCGCGCGGGATCGATGGCCAGGCTGCCTATGATTTCTATATCAAGACTGCGCAAGAAACTGCCTCGTTGATGAAATAGCGCGATGGCATTCGATGATCGATAAGCGGGTCGAAGGCTTTGCCGCCGCGCTCGCCGGACTGAGGGACGGCGATACCGTTCTTTGCGGCGGCTTCGGCTCGATCGGCGAGGCGTTCGAGCTGATCGAAGCGATCATTGGCCTCGACGTGCGCGATCTCACCGTGGTCTGCAACAACGCGGGCAGCGGGTTGGTCGGCGTCGCTGCTTTGTTGAAGGCTGGCCGAGCGCGAAAACTGATCTGCTCCTATCCGCGTTCGACCGATCCGCAGGTCATCGACGAACTCTATGCCCGCCGTGCGCTCGAACTCGAGATCGTGCCGCAGGGCACGCTCAGCGAACGGATGCGCGCGGCGGGGGCGGGGATCGGGGGATTCTTCACCCGTGCCGGCGCGGACACCGATCTCGCCCAGGGAAAGGAGACGCGCACGATCAACGGCGCACTCCATGTGCTGGAGCAGCCGCTGCCCGGTGACTTCGCCCTGATCCGCGCCCATCGCGCCGATCGTTGGGGCAACCTCGTCTATCGCAAGGCCGCGCGCAACTTCAATCCGGTGATGGCGATGGCCGGTAAAGTCACGGTCGCACAGGTGAGCGAGATCGTCGAATTGGGATCGCTCGACCCCGAGGCGATCGCGACGCCCGGGATTTTTGTCGATCGCGTGGTGGTCGTATGACGCCGCTTTCTCGCCGTCAGATGGCGTGGCGTGCCGCGCAGGATCTGGCCGAGGGCCAGTACGTCAATCTCGGCATCGGCCTTCCGACCATGGTCTGCGATTTCGTGCCGCCGGGCCGCGAGGTCGTGTTCCACGCCGAGAACGGCATTCTCGGCATGGGCCCGGCGCCCGAGCCCGGCAAGGGCGACAAGGACCTCATCAATGCGGGTAAGGGACTGACGACGCTGCTGCCCGGCGGCACGTTCTTTCATCACAACGATGCGTTCCTGATGATCCGCGGCGGCCATATCGATGTGTCGATCATGGGCGCCTACGAGGTGTCCGAGCGCGGCGACCTCGCGAACTGGGCAACCGGCTCCGACAAGCTCGCGCCCGGCGTCGGTGGTGCGATGGACCTCGCTGCCGGCGCGCGCGAAGTATGGGCGCTGATGGAGCACAACGCGAAAGACGGAGCACCGCGCATCCGTAAGAGTTGCGTGCTGCCGCTGACGGCGGGTGGATGCGTCAAACGCGTCTATACGAATCTGGCTGTGCTCGACATCACGCGGGACGGCGTCGTGGTGCGCGAAATGATCGACGGGCTCGACCTTGCCGGTTTGCAGAGACTGACCGAGCCGAAGCTCGTGCTCGCGAATGATTGGAAGAAGCTCGAAGTGCCGGCGCTTTAGATATCAACTCGCGGTCGCGCCGTTTTCCTTGAGCCAGGCGAGCAGTTTCTCCGAGATCGGTTTCGATTTGCGCGTCGCGCGATCCATGAACACGAGGACGACTTCTTCGGTGCAGAGGCACTTGTCGCCCTGGAAGACGCCTTGGCCCAGGCGGAACGAGGTGCGGCCGTATTTGAGGCCGCGAATGCCGACTTCGAACTTGCCGGGGAAACGCAACTCGGCCTTGTAGTCGACTTCGACGCGAACGACATTGAAATTTTCGCTCGCGTCGAGCATGCCCAGCTCGGGGTTGCGGGTGATCGATACCCGCGCCGTCTCGAAATAATTGAGAAAGACCGCGTGGTTGACGTGGTTGTTGTGATCGACGTCGCTGAACCGGACACGCTCTTCGTACCAGAGCTTGTAGCCCGCGCGGTCGGTAAGGTTCGGCGCTGCTGGTGTCTGGCCGTCGGCGCTCATTAAACGCGCTCGATGATCGCGGCGATGCCCTGGCCGATCCCGATGCACATGGTGACCAGCGCATAGCGGCCGCCGGTGCGTTGCAACTGCCGCGTCGCGGTGAGCGCGAGGCGTGCGCCCGACGCGCCGAGCGGATGGCCGATGGCGATCGCGCCGCCATTCGGATTGACTCGGTCGTCGTTGAAATCGATCCCGAGACCTTTGAGGCAACCCAGCACCTGGCTGGCGAACGCCTCGTTGAACTCCATCACGTCGATGTCTTTGAGCGTCAGGCCCGCGCGCGCCAATGCCTTTTGCGTAGCGGGGACGGGGCCGAGGCCCATCACGCGGGGCGGTACGCCGGCAATCGCGCCGGTGACGATGCGCGCCAAGGGCTTCACGCCGGCTTTCTCGCCGGCCTTCTTGGTGCCGATGATGAGGGCGGCCGCGCCGTCATTGATGCCTGAGGCATTGCCGGCCGTTGTCACGCCGTTCGGCATGATCGATTTCAACTGGCCGAGGCGTTCGAGCGTGGTTTCGGGGCGCGGATGTTCGTCCTGGGATACGACATTGACCGCACCCTTCTTGCCGCTCGGCACCGAGATCGACAGCAACTCGGCGTCGTAGAAACCGGCGGCCTTGGCCTTGGCGTATTTCTGTTGCGACCAGAGCGCGAACTGATCGCTTTGTTCGCGGGTGAGGCCAGTGTCCTTGGCGACGTTGTCGGCGGTGTCCGACATCGTGTCGGCGCCATAGGCTTTCTCGACCTTGGGGTTCGGAAAGCGCGCGCCGATGGTCGAATCGAACATCCGATATTCGCGCTGATAGGCAGCCTCGGCCTTCGCCATCACGAAGGGCGCGCGGCTCATGCTCTCGACGCCGCCGGCGATGAAGAGTTCGCCCATGCCGGTCGTCGCGGCGCGCGAAGTGTCGAGCACCGCGGCAAGGCCGCTGCCGCACAGCCGGTTGACGGTGATACCGCCGAGTTCAACCGGAAGCCCAGCGACCAGCGCCGCATGGCGCGCGACGTTGCGGGCATCCTCGCCGGCCTGGTTGGTACAGCCGGCGACCACGTCCTCGTAATCCTCGGGCTTGAACTTGTTGCGGCCGACCACTTCCTTGATCACCGCCGCTAAGAGGTCGTCCGGGCGTACCGGCGCCAGCCCGCCCGCGTGGCGACCGATCGGCGTGCGCAGACCGTCATAGATATAGGCGTCGAGCATGGCAGGATTCCTTATGGACGGCGGTTCTTTAAGGAAATTAGGGAATGCAGGCCTTGGCGACAAGCGGTATGGATATCGCATGCGCGACTTTACCCAGCCCAACCGTTCCGCAGCCGTCTCGGCCAATGCCATGGCGGCGACCTCGCATCCGCTCGCCACGCTGGCCGCGCTCGATATCCTGCGCGCGGGCGGTAATGCGGTCGATGCCGCCATTGCCACGGTCGCCGTGCTCTGCGTGACCGAGCCGCACATGACCGGCATCGGCGGCGATTGCTTTGCGCTCTATTCGAAGAATGGCGCGGCGCCGTTGGCCTTGAATGGCTCCGGCCGCGCGCCGGCAAAGGCGACGGTCGATTGGTATCGCGGACAGGGCATTGCCGCGATCGGTCCGACGACGCCGCATGCGGTGACCGTGCCGGGGGCGGTCGATGCATGGTGCCGCCTTCATGCCGATCACGGCAGCAAGGATCTCGACGAGCTGTTCCGTCCGGCGATCAAGCTGGCCGAGGAAGGCCATGCGCTGACGCCGCGCGTCGCCGCCGATTTCGATCATAGCTATCCGAAACAGGCGAACGACGCCGACATCGCGCGCGTCTTCGCACCGGGGCGCCGCGCGATCGGGCTTGGCGAAAAGCTGCATCAGCCGGCTCTCGCGAATACGTTCCGCCGCATCGCACGCGCCGGCCGAGCGGGATTCTATGAAGGCGAAGTGGCGACGGAGATCGTCGCCAAGCTCAACCGTCTAGGCGGGCTGCATACGCTCGACGATTTCGCGGCGCAGCGTTGTGAGTATGTGACGCCGGTCACGGCGGCTTATCGCGGTCACGACGTCTATGAATGCCCGCCGAACGGACAAGGGCTCGCCGCGCTGATGATGCTTCGCACGCTTGAAGGCTATGATGTGAAAAGCCTCAGCGATGCCGACCGCATTCATCTTCTGGCCGAAGCCACGAAAGCGGCTTATCGCGAACGCGATGCCTATTTTGCCGATCCGAAATTCGCGCCCGTCGATATCGCGCGGTATCTGTCGGATGATTACGCGGCCGGCGTGCGCAAGCGCATTCGCCTGGACCTGGTTTCCGAAGCCGTCGATTGGGACGAGATCGAGCACAAGGACACGGTCTATTTTTGCATCGTCGACCGCGACGGCAATTCGATCTCGTTCATCAACTCGCTGTTCCAGGATTTCGGCAGCGGCATTCTGGTGCCGGGTTGCGGGGTCCTTTTGCACAATCGCGGGATCAGCTTTCACATCGACGAACACCATCCCAACCGGATCGAGCCCGGCAAACGGCCGATGCATACGATCATACCTGGCATGCTTGCCAAGGATGGCAAGACGGTCATGCCCTTCGGCGTGATGGGCGGACAGTACCAGGCGGTCGGCCATGCCCATCTGCTGATGCAGATGCTCGACATGGGACTCGATCCGCAGGCGGCGAACGAAAGCCCGCGCAGTTTCGCGTTCGACGGTTTGCTGGCGCTCGAATCGACCATCTCCGAGGCGGTCGCGCGCGATCTGGCCAAGCGCGGCCATCGCGTTGGCTGGGCCGGCGCCTTGGGCGGCTGTCAGGCGATCTGGATCGACCGCGCCAAGGGCTGTCTGATCGGCGGTTCCGACCCTCGCAAGGACGGCTGCGCCCTCGGTTATTGAGTAAGCGAGTCGAGGCAGCCGGGACAATCTGCCGCTTGGCAGAAACCCCATGCTCCGGTATGAAAAGCGCCTCCCGGGTCGGAAAATTCCCTAGGAAATATAAGGAAATAGGCGCCGTCCTTGCGGCGCCCTGCGTGGTGGACGAACGATGGCCGAATTGACCTTGCAGCACGGACTGAGCTTCGCGGATTTGTATCGCCGCGATGGTCTGGCGCGTCTCGATGCCGCCTTCATGGAGCACCTCAAGGGGGCCGATGTCGCGCTGTTCAACCGGCTCGCCGCCGCCCGTCGCGAACCGGAGACGTTGGCTGCCAAGGACGAGTCCGAACTGATCATCGAACTCGCCTCGCATCTCGAGGATTTTGTCGGCCTGCTGTTCGGTGTCACTGCCGAGCTTCGCGATCTGCAGGCCCGGCACGACGCCCTCGCGCCGATCTATTCGGTCAAGCGTCTCTTCGTCCAACGCCGCGCGGCCAAGGGCGCGACCCCGGAAGCGGTTGCCAAGATCGACGGGCCGGCGCTTGCCCGCGCGCTGGAAGCCCGCTTCGGCGAGCCGCTCACCGAACAGAGTTACGCGAAGCATGTCGGTGCCTGGCATATCGACGAGGCGAAATACGCCGACGAACTGAACGACGCGGCGCAATACGCCGCCTGGGCGATCCATGCGCCCGAGGGTCGCAAGCTTCACGGCAAGGGTGTGCTGTTCAAGATACCGCATCGCCTGAATATGCAGCATCTCGTGCCGGTGACGACGATCGAACGGCACGGCGTGACGATGCTGCATCTGCCCGAGCACGACCATCGCCACCGCGAAGGCTTTGCGCTGACCGATCAGGGCACCGATCTGACCGGCGCGCTCGATCAGGCGAATTACTGCATCTGGTGTCACGAGCAGGGCAAGGACAGTTGCTCGCACGGGATCAAGGACAAGAAAACCGGCGCCTTTGCCGGCTCGGTCTTCGGCGTGACCCTCGCGGGCTGTCCGCTCGAAGAAAAAATCTCCGAGATGAATCTGGTCAAGGCGCGTGGCAACAGTATCGGTGCGCTTGCCATCGCGGCGATCGACAACCCGATGATGGCGGCGACCGGCCACCGCATCTGCAACGACTGCATGAAGGCCTGCATCTATCAAAAGCAGGAACCGGTCGATATTCCCCAGATCGAAACCCGCAATCTCAAGGACGTGATGGGATTGCCCTGGGGCTTCGAGATCTATTCGCTGCTGACGCGCTGGAATCCGCTTGATCTGCGCCGGCCGCTACCGAAGCCGGATACCGGTTATAAGGTTCTCGTCGTCGGACTTGGACCTGCGGGCTTTACCCTGTCGCATCATCTGATGAATGACGGGCATCACGTCGTCGGCATCGACGGATTGAAGATCGAACCGCTGCCCGATGGCGTCGTCGGCAAGGATTTCAAGCCGATCCGCGATACGTCGGAAATCTGGGAAGGTCTCGACGACCGCGTGATGGCGGGGTTCGGCGGCGTCGCCGAATACGGCATCACCGTGCGCTGGGACAAGAATTTCCTCAAGGTGATCCGTCTCCTGCTCGAGCGGCGGCGGCAATTCTCGATGCATGGCGGCGTGCGCTTCGGCGGCACCATCACCATCGACGATGCATTCGCCTTGGGCTTCGACCATATCGCGCTCTGCGCGGGGGCCGGACGTCCGACCATCGTACCGATGAAGAACGGCCTCGCGCGCGGCGTTCGCCAGGCGTCGGACTTCCTAATGGCGCTGCAATTGACCGGCGCCGCGAAGACATCGAGCCTCGCCAATCTCACTGTGCGCTTGCCGATCGTGGTCATCGGCGGCGGTCTCACCGCGGTCGATACGGCGACGGAATCGCTCGCCTATTATCCGGTCCAGGTCGAAAAATTCCTGACCCGCTACGAAACCCTCGTCGAGGAGCGCGGCGAAGCCGCGGTGAGCGGGGGCTGGAGCCAGGAAGACCTGATCGTCGCCCTTCAGTTTATCGGGCATGCTCTCGACTTCCGCGCCGAGCGTGAGGCCGCCAAGGCCGAAGGCCGCCCGCCGAATCTCGTCAAGCTGATGAACGAGTGGGGCGGCGCCACCATTGCCTATCGCCGCCGTCTGATCGATGCACCCAGCTATACGCTCAACCACGAGGAAGTGGCGAAGGCGATGGAAGAGGGCATTCGCTTCGCCGAATGCCTGGCGCCCGAGGAAGTGAACCTCGACCAGTTCGGGCATGCCGAATCACTGACGCTCTCGAAGCACAGCGTCAACGCGGACGGCAAGCTCATCAACACCGGCGAGGTGGTTACCTTGCCCGCGCGCACCATCCTGGTTGCCGCCGGCACGCAGCCCAACACCGTGCTCGCGCGCGAAGACGCGCAGGTCGAAATCGACGGACGCTATTTCCAGGCCTATGACGAGCAGGGCAACAAGGTGAAGCCGCAGCGCGTCGCCAAGCCCGACAAGGTCGAGGTGCTGATCAATCATCAGCCCGACGGACGCTCGATCAGTTTCTTCGGCGATCTCCACCCGTCCTTTGCCGGCAACGTCGTGAAAGCGATGGGCAGCGCCAAGCTCGGCTATCCGGTGGTCAGTCGCGTGTTGGCGAAGACCAAGCCGACCGGGATCGAGCCGATGGCGCTGGCCGCGCTATTGGACGACGAACTGACGCCGCGGGTTCATGCGGTGGTCGAACTCGCGCCGAAGATCATCGAGGTGATTGTGCGGGCGCCGCTCGCGGCTCGCGCCTTCCAGCCCGGTCAGTTCTATCGCCTGCAGAATTACGAGACGCTGGCCCCCCGCACCGCTGACACGATCCTCGCCATGGAAGGTCTCGCGTTGACGGGTGCGACCGTCGATCGGGAAAAGGGATTGCTCTCGACGATCGTCCTCGAGATGGGCGGGTCGAGCGATCTTTGCGCGGTGCTCAAGCCCGGCGAGCGGGTCATCCTGATGGGACCGACCGGAACACCAACCGAGACGCCGAGCGGCGAGACCGTGGTGCTGGTCGGTGGCGGGCTCGGCAATGCCGTGTTGCTGTCGATCGGTTCGGCGCTTCGCAAGGCCGGATCGAAAGTGCTGTATTTCGCCGGCTACAAGAAGCCGCAGGACCGCTACAAGGTCGCCGAGATCGAAGCCGCGGCCGACGTTGTGGTCTGGTGCTGCGACACCGCGCCGGGTTTCGCCCCGACACGGCCGCAGGACAAGGCCTTCGTCGGCAACATCGTGGCCGCGATGGAAAATTATGCGGCGGGTTCGTTGGGCGATGGCTCGATCGATCTGGCGAGCGCCGACCGGCTGATCGTGATCGGCTCGGACGCCATGATGGCCGCCATGGCGCGCGCGCGCGAAGGCGGATTGAAGCCCTATCTGAAGCCCGGACATCATGCGGTCGCATCGATCAATTCGCCGATGCAATGCATGATGAAGGAAATCTGCGCCCAGTGCCTTCAGACGCAACGCGATCCGGTCACCGGCGAGGAGACGGTCGTGTTCACCTGCTTCAACCAGGATCAGTCGCTCGACCGCGTCGATTTCAAGGTCCTGCGCGAACGCCTCGGCCAGAACCGGCTCGAGGAAAAGATCGGTGCGCTGTGGATCGATCGCTGCCTCAAGCAGCTTGGTCAGCGCCAGGCCGCCGAGTAGACCGCACTGCTTGAGCCTCAATCGACGAGGCGGCGCCAGCCTTCGGTGCTGCTGAGTGCTTCGAGCGGACGGAACCGCGCCTTGTAGGCCATCTTGTCGCTCTCGGCGATCCAGTAGCCGAGATAGACGTAAGGCAGGCGCCGGCGCCGCGCTTCGTCGACCAGCCACAGGACGAGCATCGTCCCGAGGCTGCGCTTGTCCGCATCGGGTGAGAAGAAGCTGTAGACGGCGGAAAGCCCGTCATCGAGCGGATCGTAGAGTCCGGTGCCGTAAAGGATACCGCCGACATCGCGCAGTTCGACCATCTTGGTCGGGACCGGGCTGTCCTCGACCATGGCCTGGTAATCGCCGAACGTCATCGCCGCCATGTCGCCGTCGACGTGACGCAGGCGTTGGTAACGTTGAAACAGCCGGAACTGTTCGAGCGTCGCGTCGGCCTCGACCGGCCGCGCAATCAAATCGCTGTTGACGTTACGCACCCGGCGCAGCGAGCGGCTCTCGATGAAGTCGGCGACCGGAATCCGCACCGGTACGCAGCTCTGGCAATCGATGCAGGCCGGGCGGTAGGCGAGGTGATGGCTGCGGCGGAAGCCGCCGCGCGATAGCTCGTTGTAGAAGGACGAGGCGTGGCGCCCGGTGAGTTCGGTGACGAGCTTGCGTTCGATCTTGCCGGGGACGTAGGGGCAAGGCAGGGCGGCCGTGCGATAGAAAGGTTGTGGCGCAACCGAAAGCCGCTCGGGCGCGTCCTGCCGCTGCCGCTGCCGTGGCTTTCCCTGATTGTTGCCTTCGGGCATTCCTTGGTACTTCCGGTCTGAGCCGTGTCGATTATGAACGACACAGACGGTATAAGGCCAGTGCTTATGTCAGGCCAATCATAATGCATTTGCGATAGGCCGGACGTTCGCGGAGCCGCTCGTACCACGCCTCCAAATGAGGCAAGCGCTGGCGCTCGATCG
Source organism: uncultured Rhodospirillales bacterium (assembly GCA_903828515.1). Lineage (GTDB taxonomy): Bacteria > Pseudomonadota > Alphaproteobacteria > ATCC43930 > CGMCC-115725 > CAIKMD01. The sequence continues at coordinate 1,806,191 of CAIKMD010000007.1, forward strand.
GCAATTCGAAAAACCGGTAGGTGAGAATCCCGACGGGGATGTCGCCGATGCCGAATTCGGCGCCGCCGACATAGGTGCTGTCGGCGAGATAGCGGTCGAGCATGGCGAGGCTCTTGTTGCTCCGCGCGACGGCTTCGGCGATCTTCGCCATGTCGCGCTCGGCGGGCTTCGATCGGATGAGCCCCCAGAATGCCGGCGTGATCGCCGGCGTCAGCGTGGTCAGTGCCCAGTCGAGCCATTTGTCGCCCGGCGCACGCGCGCGAGGATCGGCTGGATAGAATTTTCCGCCACTGTATTTGGCCGCGAGGTAACGCAGGATCGAATTCGATTCCCAGAGGACGAGATCGTCTTCGATCAGGGTCGGAACAAGTTCGTTGGGATTGAGCGTGTGATATTCCGGCGTGTGGTTGCCGCCATGTTCGAGCCCGTAAAGCTCAAGCTCGAATTTCGTGCCCATCTCCTCGAGGAGCCAGAGCACTTTCTGGGTGTTGTAGGAATTCGGTCGTCCGAGGATGCGAATCATGCCGCGATCATGCCGCGGTGGAAAGCGGAGTCAACCGCCCGGCTTTTTCGGGGGGACCGGTTGAGCCGGCATCGGCGCGTTGTTCTCGCGCAGCAAGACGATGCTGATGCGGCGGTTTTGCGGATCCGACGGATTGGCTTTGTCGATCGGATCGCCGTCGGCCATGCCGACCACGCGCTGAAGCCGGGCGGGGGCGAAGCCCTGGTTGATGAATTCGCGCCGGCTGGCATTGGCGCGGTCGGTCGACAATTCCCAGTTCGTGTATTTCGCATTGGCCGCGTATTGCGTCGAATCGGTGTGCCCGGTGATCGACACCTTGTTCGGCAGTTTCGCGATCACTTGCGCCACGAGCGATGTAAGCTTCTTGGCGGTGTCCCCCGGCTCGGCCGAACCGGTCGGGAACATCGCCGATTTGTCCTGGTCGACGAGCTGGATGCGCAAGCCTTCCGGCGTCTCGTCGATCTTCAGGTTTTGGGCGAGGCCCTGTAGGTCGGGAACCTGCTTCACCGCCTGTTCGAGCGCCGACTTGGCGTCCTGAAACTGTTTTTCCTCTTTCGCGGCGAGCTGCTTTTGCAGTTCCTCGTCGCTGACCTTCTTGTCGGCGTTGGTGCCGGCATTGGTGTCGGTGTTGGCGACGGGTGCGCCCGCGGTATCGCTCTGCTCGGTGTCCTGACCCGACGTGCCCCCGTCATCGCCGTCGTCGCCTTCGGTCGGCTGGCGCAAGGCGTTGTGGCTGAGTTCGAAGCTGGGCAAGGACTGCGACACGCTGGAGGCGCCCGGACTGCCAACAGTCAGGCCGCCGAGCACGCCGCCGGCACCGCTGGCGGATTTCGACGTGATGGTGGGCTCGAAATAATCGGCGATGCCGCGCTTTTGCACGTCGGTGGTGACGTTCAACAGCCAGAGCAGCATGAAGAACGCCATCATCGCGGTCACGAAGTCGGCGTAGGCGACCTTCCAGGCGCCGCCATGATGACCATGGCCGCCCTTCTTGATCTTCTTGATGATGATGGGCGCGCCGCCCGCGTGCTTTGCCATGGATCAGGCCGCCTGCGGCATGTTCTCCACTGCCTCTTCGACCTCGTAGAAGGTCGGGCGGACATCGGTGTTCAGCGCCTTGCGGGCGAACTCGACCGCGACCGACGGTGCATAGCCCTGCATGTAGGCAAGGATCCCGGCTTTCATGCAGAGGAAATAGCGTTCCTCCGCGTCGCCGCGGTTTTTGATGGCGGCGGCGATCGGCGCAATGAAGCCGTACGACAACAAAATGCCCATGAACGTACCGACGAGCGCGCCGCCGATCAGGTGACCCAGCACGGCCGGCGGCTCGGTGATCGAGCCCATGGTGTGAATGACGCCCAGCACGGCGGCCACAATGCCCAGCGCGGGCATGGCGTCGGCCACGGAGCCGATGGCGCCCGCGACCGCATGGTGTTCTTCGCGGTGGATGTTCAAATCCTCATCCATCAGCGTCTCCATCTCGTGATGGTTGTCGGTGCCGAGGGTGAGGAGGCGAAGATAGTCGCAAAGGAACGTCACGGCATGATGATCGTGAAGGAAGGTCGGGAATTTGGAAAAGAGCGTGCTCTCTTCCGGTTTCTCGACATGGGCTTCAAGCGCGAGCGCGCCCTTGGTCTTCGCCATCTTGAAGAGGGCGTAGAGCATGGTCAGCAACTCGAGATAGGCCTTCTTGTCGAATTTCTCGCCCTTGAACAGGGCGGGGATGGCCTTGCCGGCGGCGGACAGCACCGGCTTGCGATTGGAGGTGATGAAACCGCCGATGGCGGCGCCAACGATGATCATGACCTCGAAGGGCTGGAACAGCACGTCGAGATGGCCGCCACCGGCGACATAGCCACCGACGACGCTCGCAAGGACGACGACGCAACCGACGATAACGAGCATGGCAGGGAAATTCTTTCCGGGATGCCGTGGAGAGCCCCTGTAATGTGCTTGATTGCTGTTAAGAATCCCTTTCGCGACCGGGCGCTGACGCCTATCATTCGGGCGGTTTCCCGCCACTTCAGGAACGAGGCCTATCCCCTTGCCCCGTAACACTTCTCAGCCACTGGGCGCCTTTCCGCGGGTGCGGATGCGGCGCAACCGGCGCGACGATTGGACGAGGCGGCTGGTGGCCGAGAACACCCTTTCGCCGGCCGACTTCCTGTGGCCGGTCTTCGTCCATGACGCCCCGGAAGCCCGGGCGGCCATCCCCTCGATGCCCGGCGTCGACCGCTTGTCGATCCCCGCCTTGGTCGAGGCGGCCGGCGAGGCGCAGGCTTTGGGCATCCCGGTGATCGCGCTCTTCCCGGCGACACCGGCCGACCGTAAGACTGCCGAAGGCGACGAGGCGCTCAATCCCGACAACATCGTCTGCCGCGCGATCCGGGCTGTCAAAAAGGCCGTGCCGGACCTCGGCATCCTCTGTGACGTGGCGCTCGACCCGTTCACCACCCACGGCCATGACGGCGTCTTGCGCGACGGCTATGTCGCCAATGACGAGACGGTCGACATCCTGACCCGGCAGGCGGTGGTCCAGGCCGAAGCCGGCTGCGACATCATTGCGCCGTCCGACATGATGGATGGCCGCGTCGGGGCCATTCGTGACGCGCTCGACGCCAAAGGCTTCGAGCACGTCCGGATCATGGCCTATGCCGCCAAATACGCCTCAGGCTTCTACGGACCGTTTCGCGACGCGATCGGCTCGAAATCGTCGCTCGGCAAGGCCGACAAGCGCTCCTATCAAATGGACCCAGCCAACAGCGACGAGGCCTTGCGCGAGGTCGCGCTCGACATCGCCGAGGGCGCCGACATGGTGATGGTGAAACCGGCGCTGCCCTATCTCGACATCATCCAGCGCGTGAAAGACCGCTTCGGCATGCCGACTTTCGCCTATCAGGTCAGTGGCGAATACGCGATGCTCCACGCCGCGATCGAACGCGGCTGGCTCGATCCCGGCGTGGTGATGGAATCGCTGATGTCGATCAAGCGCGCCGGGGCGGACGGGATTTTGACCTATGCCGCCGTGGCAGCGGCGAAGGCGCTCAAGAAGGGTTGAGCTTCACCCACGTCAACTCGTGCTTGTTGACGTGAAGATGCATTAGCCGCGAGCCGGGGATCGCGGCGAAGCGTGCCTGGGTTTCGAAATCGGTGTCGCCCTGGAATTTGAGCGTGCAGAGGAAGTTCTTCACCGTGCCGGCGGCGATGAATTTCTCGATCAGTGTCAGCAAGCGCTTCGGATAACAGACGACATCGGATAACAGCCAATCGACCGGACCGATTTTCGCCGGGTCGAGGCCGAAGGCGCTCTCCTGGCGAATCTCGACGCGCGGCAAGGCGACGATTCGCGGATCGAGCGGCGCCTTGTCGACGGCAATCACGTGCGCGCCGATCTGCTGCAGCACCCAGGTCCAGCCGCCGGGACAGGCGCCGAGATCGACGCAAAGCTCGCCCGGCTGTGGCCGGATACCCAACAGCGTGAACGCTTCCCAGAGTTTGAGATAGGCGCGGCTCGGCGGCTCGGTCCGGTCTTCGATGAAATTGGCTTCGCCGTTGGGGAAGGGGCTCGAGCAGGACGGGCTCGCGAGCACGGTTTCGGAATCGAGCAAGGTCCAAGACCCGAGCGGCGCGGTCGGCGCGGGATCGCCGAAATTGAGCGGTTTGGCCGAGACCTTCGGCAGCTTTTCGACGATCAGCGCCGCGCGGCGATGATGTGCGAGCGAATAGAGGGCCCAATTGCGCTGGATCGCGCGAAGCTGCTTGGAGGCATCGCCGATGGATGCGATTTTCAGCCAGATCGGATCGCGCCACATATTGGCAACCCAGGCGACATCGCGCGGCGGTCCCGAGGCCAGTACCAGGCGGCCGTGAATTTCGGCAACGTCGTCACCCAACTCGTGCTGCAGCTCGGCGAGAAATCCGTCGGGCGCGAGATAGCCGGTGAAATCAGCCACGAAGGAAGTCGCGGATGATCGTGATCTGATCCGGCGCCATCAGTGCGGGCGCGTGGCCGATGCCGGGAAACTCGACGAGCCGCGCGCGCGGCCCGCGTTGCGTCATCGCCTGCGCCACGTCGGCGGGCAGGATGTCGGATTGAACGCCGCGTAGCAGGAGAGTCGGCAGCTTGATCTGATCCCATTGCATCCAAAGATCGACGTCGGCGATCGGGCCCTTCTTGAAGGCCTCGGCGATTTTCGGGTCGTAGTGCAGGGCGAAACTTCCGTCGTCTTTGCGCCGCGACGAGTGCAGAGCCATGTGCTGCCATTGTGCGTCGGTGAGCGGACCGAACGGTGCGTGGACGCGGCGCAATGCCGCCTCGAGCGTGGCGAGATCGGGAAAGCTCGGGTCGGCGCCGACATAGAGGCCGATGCGCTCCAATCCATCTTTCGGAATGAATGCGCCGACATCGTTGATGACGAGGCGGCGCAGCGGCGCGTTGGGCAATGCCGCGAGCAACATGCCGATGATCCCGCCCATCGAGGTGCCGACCCAATCGACCTGCTCGACGTCGAGCCGCGCGATCAGAGTGACGATATCGGAGAGATAAAGCGGATAGCCGTAATCATCGGCGATCGTGAGCCAGTCGCTTTTGCCGCGCCCCGGCATGTCGGGACAGATCACGCGATAATCGGCCGAGAGTGCTTGCGCCAACACGTCGAAGTCGCGTGCATTGCGGGTCAGGCCATGGACACACAGCACGGTGCGCGCGTCCTTCGGGCCAGGCCACTCGACATAGGCGAGGCGGTGGAAACCATGCGGTCCGACACAGAGGAGGCTGCGCTCGATCATCTGTTCAGCATCGCCCGCCTGATCGAAGGGATCAAGCACCGACGCGCGACGCGCGGCCGACAAAGATTGCCGGGCAGGGCGGTCTCGGCTAAGACGGGCGCCAATCGCCAGGATGAAGAGGGGACACGAGATGGCCGTTCGCGGGCCGCTTTCCGGCATTACCGTCGTCGACCTGTCGCGCATCCTTGCGGGCCCCTATTGCACGCTGCTGATGGCCGAAATGGGTGCGCGGATCATCAAGGTGGAACAGCCGGGCACCGGCGATGACGCGCGGGCTTACGGGCCGTTCGTCAAAGGCAAGTCGGCCTATTTCGCCTCGATCAATCGCGGCAAGGAATCGATCGCGCTTGATCTCAAGATGCCCGAGGATCGTCATACGTTTGAAAAGCTCCTCGAAAAGGCCGATGTCATCGTCGAGAATTTTCGGCCCGGCACGATGGAAAAACTCGGCTATGGCTGGGAAACGCTGCACAAGACCTATCCCAATCTGATCTACGCCAGTGCGTCCGGGTTTGGTCACACCGGCCCGCATTCCAAGGACCCGGCCTACGATATGGTCGTGCAGGGCATGGGCGGGATTATGAGCGTGACCGGCTTTCCGGGCGGCCAGCCGACGCGCATCGGCATGTCGATCGGCGATATCGGCGCCGGGCTCTACACGGCCGTCGCGGTCAATGCCGCGCTGCTCCATCGTTGTCGCACCGGTGAAACCACCAAGATCGACATCGGGATGTTCGATTGCCAGTTGGCGCTGCTCGAAGGCATCGTCGCGCGCTACACGGTCGAAGGCGAGGTGCCCGGTCCGATCGGTTCGCGCCACGCCACCATTACGCCGTTCCAAGCCTTCAAGACCGGCGACGGCAACATCATCATCGCTGCGGGCAACGACAGCCTCTTCGTCAAGCTGGCGGACGCGCTCGGGCACCCCGAAATGGCGCAGAACCCCGATTACAAGACCAACGATCTGCGCAAGCTGCATCAGGCGCGGCTGCAGGACGAAATCGAAGCGATCCTGGCTGCGAAGACGACGGCGCAATGGATCGAGATCATCGGTCTCGCCGGCGTGCCTTGCGGCCCGATCAACAACATCGCCCAGGCGTTGCAACATCCGCAGGTCGAAGCGCGGAACATGCTGGTGTCCGTGCCGGATGGCAGCGGCGGCACGCTGAAACTGTCAGGCAATCCGCTGAAGATGTCCGCCTTCGCCGATCCGACGACGCGCGATGCCGCGCCCGACCTCGACGCCAATCACGCCGCAATCTTGAAAGAACTGGGGCTCGATTAGTTCCAACCGTCATGCGCGGGCCTGTCCCGCGCATCCAGCCTAATGCATGAATGGCTCGACGACCGCGTGTTCGCGGCACGTGGTGCGGCGCATGTCGCGGGGGTATTTGAAATCTTCGAACGGTGTCGCGCGGTGCATCAGGCAGCGATTGTCCCAGATCACCACGTCACCCTTGCTCCAGCGATGGCGATAGACGAACTGGTGCTGGGTCGCGAAGTCGGTGAGTTCCTTTAACAGCGCGCGACCTTCCTCGACCGGCATGCCCTCAATATGCGAGGCGTGCGAGGCGAGATAGAGCGTTTTGCGCCCCGAGGTCGGATGCACCTGCGCGATCTTGTGCAGCGCCGGCGGTCGCGACGCGATTTCTTCCGGCGTCGGCTCGGGGAACCCCGAGAGCACGCGCGAATACCAGATCGAGTGCGAGGCAACCAAGCCTTCGATGCGGCGCTTCATCGCCTCGGGCAGTGCGTCATAAGCGGCGCGTTCGTCGGCGAATTCAGTGTCGCCTTGCGCGGGCGGCACGCGATGCGCGTTGAGCGCCGAATAGGTCGCGCGATTGGGGTGGAACGACATGTCGGTGTGCCACAGCCGGTTGCCGTTGTTGAACTGTCGGGCGCGGCTGTCGGGCGCCTGGATGTTGCCCTCGCTATCGATATTGCCGACATCGACCAGTTCAGGCCAGGCCGCGAGGCGATCCTTGCGGCCGGTCACGGTCAGGACATGACCATGCTGCATCGGGCCGATATGCCGCGCGAAGGCGATATGCTGCTCGTTGCTCAGCGGTACGTCGTTCGGATAAACGCAGACCGCGTAGCGGTCCATGAAGCCGACAATCTGCGCGACCTCGTCCTCGGTCAGCGGGCGCGTCATGTCGAGCCCCGTCACGCGGGCGGCGAACAGATCATGCAACGGCTCGGCAATCAGGGGCATCGCGGCCTCCGTCATTCACGGATTGGAGAATAGCGCCAAGCCCGTGCCTCCCGCTAGACTGCACGAATGAAGCGGTTTTCTCGGTTTTTCTCGGTCTTCCTGGTGCTCGTCGTCGTCGTGGGATCGGGCGGGCTCTATCTCTGGCTGCGCTCGTCGCTGCCGGTGACCGACGGCACGTTGGCGCTGCCGGGCTTGTCGGCGCCGGTCACGATCACGCGCGATAAGAGCGGCGTTCCCACCATCAAGGCGCAGAACGATCCCGACGCTGCCTTCGCATTGGGCTTCGTCCATGCCCAGGACCGGCTGTTCCAGATGGACCTCATGCGGCGCTTCGCCTCCGGCCGGCTGGCCGAGTGGTTCGGCGCACGCGCCGTCGACAGCGACCGCTCGATGCGGGTGCTTGGGCTTTATCGCGCGGCCGAGGCGCAATACGCGCTGTTGAGCCCGGCGCTGAAAGCTGTCTTCGACGCTTATGCCGCGGGCGTCAATGCGTTCCTGGCCACGCGCCGCGGTGCGCCGCCGCCCGAGTACGTCCTTCTCAGCGTGCGACCGGATTCATGGACGCCAGCGGACTCCTTGGTCTGGGGCAAGATCATGGATCTGCAACTGACCGGCAATTATCGGATGGAGCTGTTGCGCCAACGTCTCGCGCAGCACCTGAAGCCGGAAGAAATGGCGGTGCTGTTTCCCGCCTATCGCGGCGATGCGCCAATCGTGCTGGGGCAGCTCGACGCGGACCTTCCCGGCGTGCCGCCGCAACAGGCTGCGTCGAACGAGTGGGTCGTCGACGGCAAGCATTCGGTATCGGGCAAACCGCTGCTCGCCAACGACACGCATCTGGGATTTTCCACGCCGGGTGTCTGGTATCTCGCGCGGATCGAAACGCCGGACGATACGCTCTCGGGCGTGACTTCGCCCGGCGAGCCGATGGTGGTCCTCGGGCATAACACTCATATCGCCTGGGGCTTCACCACGACCGGCGGGGACGTTGAAGATCTGTTCGTCGAAAAAGCCGATCCGACCGATCCGGCAAAATACCTGACGCCGGACGGGACAGAACCGTTTATGACGCGCAGCGAGACGATCAAGGTCCGCAGCGGCGATCCCGTGACGATCACGACACGCGCGACGCGACATGGACCGATCATCTCCAATCCGGCTGCCGAAGGCGACGCGCTCGCGCTGTCGGCGACATGGCTGCAAGGCGACGATCATACCCCCGATGCGCTGTGGGGCATGACCCACGCCCATGATTGGGATGGCTTTCGTGCCGCCCTGCGGCAGGCGGTCGCGCCTGAGCAGAACATCGTCTATGCCGATATCGACGGGAATATCGGGTTCTTCGCGCCGGCGCAGATTCCGATGCGCGCGGCGGGCAATGGCTTTGCGCCGGTGCCGGGCTGGACCGGCGATCACGACTGGACGGGGTTCGTACCGTTCGACGCGATGCCCATGGGTTTCAATCCGCCGAGCGGACGTTTCTTCGCGGCCAACAACAAGATCGTGCCGGATTCCTATCCCTATTTTATTACCAACGATTGGGAGTTGCCGTTGCGCGCCGAACGCATCGGTCAATTGCTCGATGCGACGCAGGTGCAATCGCCTGAAACCTCGGCGGCGATCCAGCGCGATACCGTCTCGCTGATGGCGCGGCGGCTATTGCCGTTGATGCTGACGGGCACATCCGATGCGCCGCGCTCTCGCGAGGTCATACGCCTCCTGAAAGCCTGGGACGGGAAAATGGATCGCGACCGGGTCGAGCCCTTGCTCTTTACCGCGTGGCTGCGCGAGTTCAATCGTCAGGTCATTGCCGACAAGCTAGGCGCTCAGTTCGAAAGCTACTGGTCGCTCCATCCCGATGTGATCGAGAGCATCCTCACGGCGCATCGAGACTGGTGCGACGACCGCGACACGCCGTCGATCGTCGAAACCTGCGAGCAGCAACTCGGCGCTGCGCTCGACCGTTCATTGGGCGAACTGGATACGCGCTATGGCGGCGACATGAGCCGGTGGAAGTGGGGCGAGGCGCATCGGGCGAGCTTCCGCCACCCGATCTGGCCGAACATCCCGGTACTCGGCAACTGGCTGGCCCTCGATATTCCCGACGATGGCGGTTACGACACGATCGACAATGCCAGCACCCAGATCGGCGACGAATCGCAACCCTTTGCCGCGATCCATGGTCCGACGATGCGGATGATCGTCGATATGGCGGCGCCCGATGCTGCGCGCTTCGTGGTAACGCCCGGCCAATCCGGCAATGTGCTCTCGCCGCACTATGCCGATCTGATGAGCCGGTGGCGCGACGTGACCTATGTGGGCTTCAGCGACGATTCGGCGGGCGGGGTGCTGACGCTCACGCCACGTTGAGTATGCCGGATTTGCTTTGCCGATTCGACCATGTCGACGAGGGCAGGCGCTCCTCGTTGCATGGACCGGCGCCAGCAGCTAAACTTTTCGCCAGAGGAATACTAAAAACTGCAAAATCGGGGAAGGCGCGGCTGAGACCGCGTGAGAGGGTTTCGTAATTCTAAATCGTCTGACACCGATCGCGTTGCTTGTTATTGCTGCCGCAGGTCTTTCTGCCTGTGCGGCGCCGACTCCGCCGGTTGCCGTCGTGCCGACCCCCGCCGTGGCCATCGTCGCGCCGCCGCCGGTCGCCGAGAAAAAAGACACTGCTTTCACCGAGAGTGGCGTGGCCTCATGGTACGCGAAGAGTCGCAAGCTCAAGCGTACGGCCAGCGGCGAGAAGATGACCAATGACGAACTGACTGCGGCGCATCCTTCACTGCCCCTCGGCACGGTCGCGCGCGTGACCAATCTCGATAATGGTTTATCGGTGATCGTTCGTATCAACGATCGCGGTCCATTCAAGAAAAACCGAGTGATTGATGTCTCGAAGTTGGCGGCGACGCGGCTCGGCATGACGGGCGCCGGCATCGCCCAGGTTCGCGTTGACGTTTATGTCGCCGATCAGCTCGCGGTTAGAGACTTCAACGGTTTTGCCCTCAGTCTCTATACCGGCAAAGGTTACGTGCTCACTCAACGATGAACATGCGGCCCTTGGTCGATTTCATCCGGATCGCCTTGGCCGGCGCGTATTCCGGCGAGTCATGCCAACGTTTGGCGGCTTCCGCATTTTCGAACGCCAGCATCGCCACGCGCTTCGGCGCTTCGCCCTCGAGTTCGGTGACGGTTGCGCCGCGCACGACGAAGGTGCCGCCGTATTTTTCCAGGGTCGGCAGGAAAAGCGGCCCATATGCTTTAAATGTTTCCGGATCGATGATCTCATTTTCGGCGATGACGTAAGCGGTCATGACATGCCTCGCATTATTTTTTTCGACCGTATTTATATAATGAAATGTCGACACGCCGGTAGCGCGCCGGATTTTATGGTTTAAAAGCATTCATCATTAATAGTCGAACGAATACTATCGAATGAGACTCGCAACAGACGAAGTTGCTTCAATGAAGTCTTAACCGCCGGCCTCCTAAACTTCGCGATAAGTTTTAGCTGGCGAGGACGACATGCAATCCGCCTATCTCGATCTCATTGCCCTGGTGGAACGTCTCCACCGACAATTCCTCGAATTGGTCAAGCTCGAGCTTGACAGCAACGGGGTGCACGACATCAACAACGTGCAAGCCATGATTCTTTACAATATCGGCGACCTCGAGATGACCGTCGGCGAATTGACGCTGCGCGGTTGTTATCTCGGCTCGAACGTCTCTTACAACGTGAAGAAGATGCTCGAGAACGGTTACATCGTGCAGGAACGCTCCTCGCATGACCGCCGCTCGGTTCGCGTTCATCTGTCGGAAAAGGGCATGGCCCTCCAACTGAAGTTGAAGCGCATGCACGAACGTCACATGTCTTCGCTGAACCAGGGTGTGGTTCAGGGCGACGATATGGTCGGTGCGCATCGCACGCTGCGCCGTCTCGAGCGCTTCTGGACGCACGCGGTCGAACTCGGCTCGCGTTCCGTCGCGAACACCGCCGCATAAAGACATTCGTCGGGCGACTAGCGAACGCCGGTCCGTCAGGGCCGGCGTTTTGCTTTAGAAGGCAGCGTGGCCCGTCATCGCCCGTCCGAGGATGAGGGCGTGGATGTCGTGTGTGCCCTCATAGGTGTTGACGGTTTCGAGATTCATCATGTGACGGATCACGTGATATTCGTCGACGATGCCGTTGCCGCCATGCATGTCGCGGGCGGTGCGCGCGATGTCGAGCGATTTGCCAGTCGAATTGCGTTTGAGGATCGACACCATCTCGGGCGTGGCGCGGCCTTCGTCCTTCAAGCGGCCGAGCCGCAGGCATGCATGCAGGCCGAGCGTGATCTCAGTCATCATGTCGGCGAGTTTCTTCTGCACTAGCTGGGTCGCGGCCAGCGGCTTGCCGAACGCACTGCGCGACATGGTGTAGTCGCGCGCGGCGTGCCAGCAGGACTCGGCGGCGCCGAGCGCGCCCCAGGCGATACCGTAACGCGCATTATCGAGGCAGGTGAACGGGCCGCGCAGACCGGTGACTCCGGGGAGGATGTTTTCCTCGGGCACGAAGACGTCGGCCATGACGATCTCGCCGGTGATCGAGGCGCGTAAGGAAAACTTGCCGTCGATCTTCGGGGTCGAAAGTCCTTTCATGCCGCGTTCGACGATGAAGCCGCGAATCACGTCGTCGAGCTTCGCCCAGACGACCATCACGTCGGCGACCGGCGAATTGCTGATCCACATCTTGGCGCCGTTCAGGACATAGCCGCCGTCGACCTTCTTGGCCCGGCTTTTCATGCCGCCGGCATCAGAGCCGTGATCGGGCTCGGTCAGGCCGAAGCAACCGACCATCTCGCCGGTGCAGAGCTTGGGGAGGTATTTCTTCTTCTGCGCGTCGGTGCCGAAATCATTGATCGGGCCCATCACCAGCGAGGACTGGACACTGAGCATCGAGCGATAGCCGCTATCGACTCGCTCCACCTCGCGCGCGACCAGGCCGTAGCAAACGTAATTCACGCCGGCGCAGCCATAGCCGTCGATCGTCGCGCCGAGAAACCCGAGCTTGCCCATTTCGGGCATCAGGTCGGGATCCCATTTCTCGTCGCGGAAGGCCTGCTTGATCCGGGGGGCCAGTTTCTCCTGGGCATAGGCACGCGCGCTGTCGCGTACCATGATCTCGTCGCTGGTCAGCTCGGCATCCAGCAGAAGCGGGTCCTGCCAGTTGAAGCTTGGTCTTTCCTTACGCGGCGCGGTCGCCATCGGATTCTCCCGTTATTCTCAAAAGCGCGGTATTCTAGCGTCATGGCGCCAGAGCGCGAGGTCCTCTTTGAGTTTTTCCGCGTCGGATCGGTGGTCCGGGTCACCGCCATCGACGCGGAATCCGGAATCGAGGCGGTGATCGTCGGCGACCCGGCACGGGGCGAGACGGCATTGAAGCGCCTCGCCATGCAAAAACTCGATTATGTGATCGCCAAGCGGAAGAGTTAGGCCGCGCGGAGCTTCGGGCCTCGTTTGATCAGTTGGCGCAATGCGCCCAGCAGAGCGACGCCACCGGTCGAGGCCAGCACGACCCAGCCGGGTCGGATGCCGGTATCCAGCGAGAAATTCGCCATCAGGACCCGATCGATCGGCGCACCGACTGCGAAGCCGTAATAGAGCGCCTCGCAGACGACGGTCAGCGCCCAGGCGGTGACGCACATGCCGGCCATGGCCAGGACCGGCAGCCGTCCACGTCCGAAATACCAGGTGATCGCCCGGCATCCCATCAGCCAGACATAGATGCCGGCCATCACCGAGGGCTCCCATTCGTCGAGCTTCGATTGCATGCAGAAATGAATCACGGCAAGCAGGCCGATGACATAGACGATGCGGTGAAGGCTCTGCCAGCGCCTGGCACCCAGGCGTTTTTGCCATCCGTCGGTGGACGTCGTGGCCAACACGACAAGACCGAGCAGCGCAGTGAAACCGATGGTCAGGTAAATCCGCAGTGCGATTTCCGATGCTACCATCGTCACGTCGAACGATTCATCGACGTAATAGAGCCAGAGGTGGGTCAGGACATAGATGCAGGCAGCCACGCCGATCATGCGGCGAACCTGAAGCAGGGCGGGCCACTGCAGGACGATCCGGGCCGGCGAAATGACCAGCGATATAAAGATCAGGCGAATGGTCCAATCGCCATATTGATGGATCGCCTCGGTCAGCGGGCGGGCGCCCAGCCGGTCGAGCGACAGGGAAACGATCGTCCAGATGCCCGGGATGAACAAGGCCACGAAGACAACGGTCTTAAACGGCGAGAACATGCCGCCATAATCGAAAAATGGGCCTTTGCGAAAATTCATGCCGGCGTTTCATACCTGAGGCGTCGCGGGAATCCCATCACGATTCGGCGATTTGTCCGCTTGCTCGTGCGGGCCGCGCCGCATAATTTGAACCGGGCATGAGTTATTTCCTCCAGCAATTGATCAACGGTCTCGCCCTTGGGGCGATCTATGGCCTGATCGCCATCGGTTACACGATGGTCTACGGCATCATCGGCATGATCAATTTCGCCCATGGCGAGATTTACATGATCGGCGCCTTTGTCTCGCTGATCACCTTTCTCGTCCTCGGACTGGTCGGGATCAGCTACATACCGTTGGCTCTGACCATCGTGCTGATCTCCGCGGTCGGGTTCACCTCGTTTTATGGCTGGACGGTCGAGCGTATCGCCTATCGCCCATTGCGCGGCTCGTTTCGTCTGGCGCCACTGATCTCGGCGATCGGTATGTCGATCTTCCTGCAGAATTACGTTCAGCTCCTGCAGGGCGCGCGGGTGAAGACGCTGCCGCCGGTCATCCAGGGCGGGTTCCAGCTCATGGAGACCAACGGCTTCGTCGTCCAGGTCAGCTATCTCCAATTGATGATCGTGGGCGTGACGGTCGCGCTGATGGCGGGTTTCACCGTCATGATCGCCGCGACCCCGCTGGGCCGGGCGCAGCGCGCCTGCGAACAGGACATGACCATGGCGGCGCTGCTCGGGATCAATGTCGACCGGACGATTTCGACCACCTTCGTGATCGGCGCCGCGCTCGCCGCCGTCGCCGGCATGATGGTCACGATGTATTACGGCGTGATCGATTTCTTCATCGGCTTTCTCGCCGGTATGAAGGCGTTCACGGCGGCGGTGCTGGGTGGGATCGGCTCGCTGCCCGGTGCGATGCTCGGTGGCCTGCTGATCGGCCTGATCGAGGCATTCTGGTCGGGTTATTTTTCCTCGGCCTACAAGGACGTGGCGGTCTTCGGCATCCTGATCCTGGTGTTGATCCTGCGTCCGTCCGGGTTGCTCGGCCGGCCCGAAATCGAGAAGGTCTGATGAAAGTAGCGGCGCTCGCGAAGGAATCCGCCTTCGCGGCGTTCGTCGCGCTGATACTCGCTATTCCGCTCGTTGGCTTCGACACCGTCGAGGCCAATGGCGGCATCGGCATCGAGAGCCGGATGAGCTGGGTCGGAATCGCGGTCCTGGCGGTCTTTCTCGGCCGGATCGCGATCGGATTGCTGCCCCGTCGCGCGCCGAGTCTCGTGTTGCCCGGCACGGGATTTCTGTCGCGCCATATTCGTGTACTCGGGATTTGCGGTATCGTCGTCGCCGTGGCACTGCCGTTTCTGCCGGGATCGTCACGCTACCTGGTCGATCTCGCGACGACCGTGCTGATCTACATCATGCTCGGCTGGGGCTTGAACGTCGTGGTCGGTCTCGCCGGATTGCTCAATCTCGGGTACGTCGCGTTTTACGCGGTCGGTGCCTACGCCTTTGCGTTGAGCGCGCAATATTTTCATTTGGGATTCTGGCAGGCGCTCCCGATCTCGGGTGCGCTCGCGGCCTGCGTCGGCATCCTTTTGGGCTTTCCGATTCTGCGCCTACGCGGCGACTATCTAGCCATCGTGACGCTTGGTTTCGGCGAGATCACCCGGATCATTCTCTTGAATTGGGGTACGGTCACCGGTGGTCCTAACGGCATCAACGACATTCCGCGCCCGACCTTCTTCGGTTTGCCGCTGGCGGCGAACGCGCCAGGCGGCGGCCAAACCTTCGCGCAATTTTTCGGCATTCCCTATAACGCGGGCCAGCGGATCATCTTTCTCTATTTCGTAATTCTCGTGCTCGCGCTGGGCACCAACTATGTGACGGTGCGCTTGCGTCGCCTGCCGATCGGGCGCGCATGGGAGGCTTTGCGCGAAGATGAGATCGCCTGTCGCGCGCTTGGTATCAATCCGACGAACGTGAAACTTTCGGCGTTCGCGATCGGTGCGTTGCTCGCCGGATTCGCTGGTGCATTCTTCGCGACACGCCAGGGTTTCATCAGTCCGGAAAGCTTCAGCTTCCAGGAATCGGCGACAGTGCTGGCGATCGTGGTGCTCGGCGGCACTGGCAGTCAGCTCGGCGTCGTGATCGCGGCGATCGTTCTGGTGACGTTGCCGGAGTTCGGGCGCGAATTGGTTCAGTTCCGCATGTTGTTGTTCGGCGCCGCAATGATCGCGATCATGGTGTGGCGGCCACGGGGAATCATGGCGTTGCGGACACCGTCGGTGCGGTTGTCCTCCTCATGAATGCGGCACCGTTGCTCGACGTCGACGCGTTGACGATGCGGTTCGGCGGGCTTCTCGCGGTGGACACGCTGTCATTCACCGCGTTCAAGCACGACATTACAGCGATCATCGGCCCCAACGGCGCGGGCAAAACCACGGTGTTCAATTGCCTGACCGGCTTTTACCGGCCGAGCGCCGGGCGGCTCGGGCTTCATCGCGACGACCGTATCATGGCGCTCGAGCGCATGGACGGCTGGCGCATCGCCCGCGACGGCGGCGTCGCGCGCACGTTCCAGAATATACGCCTCTTTCCCGGCATGACCGTGCTGGAGAATCTCATGGTCGCGCAGCACAAGACCCTGATGCGGGCCAGCGGCTGGACGCTCGGCGGACTCTTCGGAATCGGGCCTTATCGCGGGGCCGAAAAGGCGGGCATCGAAAAGGCGCGACTGTGGCTCGAGCGGATTGGATTGCTCACGAGTGCCGATCTCGATGCCGGCACCTTGCCCTATGGCGCGCAGCGGCGCCTAGAGATCGCACGTGCGATGTGCACCGATCCGCTGCTGTTGTGCCTCGATGAGCCGGCGGCGGGTCTGAACCCGCGCGAGAGCGCCGAACTCAATCAGCTTCTGCTGGCGATCCGCGAGCGCGACAAGATTGGGATCCTGCTGATCGAGCACGATATGAAAGTGGTGATGGGGATTTCGGATCGCATCGTCGTGCTGGATTACGGTCGCAAGATCGCCGAGGGCACGCCAGCCGAAATCCGCGCCAACCCGGCGGTGATCAAAGCCTATCTCGGCGAGCCCGAGGCCTGAGATGCTGTCGATCGCCGGCGTTCATACCCATTACGGCAGCATCGAAGCGCTCAAAGGCGTCGATATCGAGGTGCAGGCCGGCGAGATCGTTGCCCTGATCGGCGCCAACGGCGCGGGTAAATCGACGCTCCTGATGACGATCTGCGGTCGCCCGCAGGCATCGCACGGCCGGATCGAGTTCGAAGGCGAGGATATCACGCATCTGCCGACCTACGAAATCATGCGCCGCGGCATCTCGCACGCGCCGGAGGGGCGCCGAATTTTTCCGCGCATGACGGTGCTGGAAAATCTCCAGATGGGCGCCATCGTCGCCGATCCAGCGCATTTCGCCGCCGATCTCGATCGCGTGCTCACGTTGTTCCCGATCCTTCGGCAGCGCCAGGGTCAGCGCGGCGGCACGCTGTCGGGCGGCGAGCAGCAGATGCTGGCGATCGCCCGCGCGTTGATGAGCCGTCCGCGATTGCTGTTGCTCGACGAACCCTCGCTCGGTCTGGCGCCGCTGATCGTGAAACAGATCTTCGGCGTGATCGCGGCGATCAACCGCGACGAGAAAATCACGGTATTTCTCGTGGAGCAGAACGCCCATCATGCCTTGCGCCTCGCCCATCGCGCTTATGTGATGCAGACCGGCGAGATACTGCTGGCGGGAACCGGCGAGGAACTCCTCCATAACGAGGACGTGCGAGCGGCCTATCTCGAAGGGTAAGGGTGGGATAGACTGTCGTGATCCCCGGTCCCGCTGATGGAGGCTGACATGGCGGAGAAGGACAAGAGCGATACGCCCGACGAGCCGCCGAAAGAGCGCGCGCCAACGGTGTTCCCCGATTATTGGGGGTCGAACATGCTGGTCTATGGCGATATTTCGCGCCTGCTGTTCCGCATGCACCGCAATGTTGCCGCGCACATGGACGCGCATAAACGATTGATGGAACGCCTGCAATCGGTGTTCAACCACGAACAGCAATTGATGCTCGAACTGTCGCGCCTTGTCGAAGAAAACATGACCCAGGCGCAACGAGTCTCGAATGTGGAACGCCCTGCCCTCGGCAAAGAGAGTCTCGATAAAATCTTCGAGCACGCGAACAACGCGATGACGGAATCCGGCCGGATGTTCACCGACATTCAGCTTGAAGCCTTGTCGTTGTTGAAGCATTACATCGAAGACCCCGGCGACGAAACCAAACCCGATCCCATCAAGCCCTAATCGTTCCAGAGGACATAAGATGACGTTGAAGCTGAGTCTCGTCGCGGCCGCGTTGCTGACGCTGATCGCGGGTGCCGCGCGCGCCGAAGATATCCAGATCGCGGTGGCCGGTCCGATCACCGGTTCCGATGCTGCCGTCGGCGAGCAGATGAGGCGCGGCGCTGAGATGGCGGTCGCCGACATCAATGCGCGCGGCGGGTTGCTGGGTAAAAAACTGGTGTTGCAGGTCGGCGACGACGCCTGCGACCCGAAGCAGGCAGTCGCCGTCGCCAATAAATTCGCGGTCAGCGGCGTGGTGTTCGTCGCCGGGCACTATTGCTCCAGCACGTCGATCCCCGCCTCAGCGGTTTATGCCGATGCCGGGATCATCGAGATCACGCCGGCCTCGACCAATCCCGCCTATACCGATGGGCCGGCACAGAAGGGTTGGATCAACGTGTTCCGCATTTGCGGTCGCGACGATGTGCAGGGAAAGGTCGCGGGTTCCTACATTGCGCAACAGCTCAAGGACAAACCGGTCGCGATCATCGACGACAAGACGACGTACGGCAAAGGTCTCGCCGACGAAACCCGCAAGGCGCTCAACGCTGCTGGGGTCAAGGAAGCGATTAATGAATCGATCAACCAGGGCGACAAGGATTTCTCGGCACTGGTCAGCAAGATGAAACAGGCCAAAGTCGGCGTGATCTACTTTGGCGGCTATTACACCGAGGCTGGTTTGATCGTTCGCCAGGCGAAAGAGCAGGGGATGAACGCGGTGCTGCTGGGCGGCGACGCGCTGGTGACGAGCGAGTTCTGGAAGATCACCGGCGCCTCGGGCGCTGGCACGCTGATGACTTTCTCGCCCGATCCGCGCAACGTGCCCGAAGCGGCACCTGTGGTCGCGGAATTCACCAAGCAGGGATACGATCCGGAAGGCTACACGCTCTATACCTACGCGGCGGTTCAGTCCTATGTCGCGGCGGCGACGCAAGCGAAGACGTTGAACATCGACGCGGTCTCGAAGGCGCTTCACGCCGACAAGTTCTCGACCGTGCTGGGACAGATCGGTTTCGATGCCAAGGGCGACGTGATCGGCCCCGGCTATGTCCTGTTCGTCTGGAAAGACGGGAAATACGCCGAGATCAAAAGCTGAGCATCAGAAGCCGGTAACCAGCGCGAGCAAGGCGTCGGCGTCGTCGGGCAGGCGATTGCCCCGCCACGCGACGTAGTGATCGGGACGGATCAGCGCGAGGTCGCAGCCGTAGAGATCGCGGCCTGCGGGAAGATCGACGGTGATGCTGGCGAGGGGTACGCCGCGCTTTTGGGCGGAGATTTCCAACGCTCGCGTGTCGGTATCGCTGTTGGCGAGACGCAGCAGCGTGAAGCCGACGCCCAACCGGTCGTAGAGCGAGACGTGATCTTTGAGCCAGAGATGCGGCGCGCGCCCGCCGGGTGAGGAACTCGGCCGGTAGTCGATCAGATCGTCGCTCGGCGGTGCTATGGTGTCCGATGCAAGGATCGGCGATCCGTCGTATCGCGCGCCAAGCTGCACACCCAGGGACGAGAATTCTTCGCCGAAGGTCGAGAGAAAATCGGTTGCGGCGCGCCGGTCGGCCTGACCGGCGGCGGAATCTTCCTCAATCGCTTCGCCGACCGGAACCTGACCGACATTGCGGGCGAATTGCTTGGCCGCATTGGTATTGCGATGGGCGATCGGCTGGCGTTCGATCGCGTAGCTGTCGAGAAGCCTGGGGCCGCCCCAACCCTGGACGGTGGCGGCGAGCTTCCAGCCCAGATTGACGGCGTCATCGATGCCGGTGTTCATGCCGAACCCGCCGGTCGGGGTGAAAAGATGAACCGCATCACCCGCCATGAACACGCGCCCCTGCGCGAAACGCTCGGCGACGAGCGCGCGGCCGGCCGTCCACGGCCAATGCCCGATGAATTCGATGTCGATCGCCGCGCCGAAATTGGCGGCGAACTGGCGCGCGATCAGCGCCTCGTCGGGCTTGTCCTCGGGCCGGAGGAGACGCGTCGTGAAGAGCAGCGTGTCGGAACCGTCGAGCACGACCGTGTTGCTGCGGATGTCACGATTGACGGTCCAATACTGCCAGCACCGTTTGTGCGGTATCCGAGCCATGAAACCGGGCGCGCGCAGATAGGTCGAAACCGTCGGGCCCGCGGCATAGGCCTGCGGTCCGAGCGTCTCGCCGCCATACCGGATGCCGAGTTGGCGGCGCACGAGACTTTGCCCTCCGTCGCAACCGACCAGGAACTTGCCGCGCAGGGTCTCTCGCCGGCCGGTCGCAACTTCTTCGATCTCGGCGGTGACGCCATCGGCATCTTCGGTGAAACCGACGCATTGCCAGCCGTAACGCTTGGCGATGCGGGGCAGGGTCTGGATGTGCTCGAAGACGTAAGCCTCGGCGTACATCTGATTGCAGCGCAGCAGCGGCTCGGGCACCTGATCGGTCGGCCCGGCCGTGGCGGCGATATTCTGCTTTTCCTGATCGGACGGCATCGCCAGACGCGCCAATTCCCATCCGGTCAGGCGGGTGAAATAGCCGACATCGGTCGGATAGTCGGCGGGCAGACCCTGGGCGCGAATGCCGGCGGCGATGCCACGCCGGCGGTAATGCTCCATCGTTCGCGCGTTCTGCGTACTGCCCTTCGGGTGCCAGCGCGGACCCGGCTCGATGTTGACGATGACGCTATCGACGCCGGCGGCTTCCAAGGTCATCGCCGTCATCATGCCCACCGGCCCGCCGCCGATGATCAGGACGGGAAAGCGCAAGAGTGCGGGATCGGTTGCGGTCATTGAACCATTCTAGAACGCTGAGCCTAGAAACCGGTAACCCTCGCGAGCAGGGCGTCGGGATCGTCGGGCAGGCGGTTGCCGCGCCACGCGACGTAATGGTCGGGACGGATCAGCGCGAGATCGCATCCATAGAGATCGCGGCCGGCGGGCAGGTCGATTTCGATGCTCGCGAACGGCACGCCCCGCTTTTGCGCGGCGTTCTCCAAGGCGCGAGTATCCGCGTTGCTGTTCGCGAAACGCAGCAGGGTGAATCCGGGGCCGAAGCGGTCGTAGAGCGAGACATGGTCCTTCAGCCAAAGATGCGGCGCGCGCCCGCCGGAGAGAGAAGTCGGACGATAGATCGCGGGATCGTCGGCTGGTGGTGCGCCGCCGTCGCTGGCGATAACCGGCGATCCGTCGTAGCGCGCGCCTAACTGGACTCCGATGGACGCGAATTCCTCGCCGAAGGCCGAGAGGAATGCGCCTGCTGTCTGGCGTGCGGCTTCGCCCGCGGCGCTTTCCTCGTTGATCGCTTCGCCGACCGGAACCGCGCCGACGCTGCGCGCCAGGGCCTTGGATGCCGTCGTGTTGCGGTGCGCGATCGGACGGCGCTCGATCTCATAGCTGGCGATGAGCTTGTCGCCGCCCCAGCCTTGTGTCAGCGCAGCGAGCTTCCAGCCGAGATTCATCGCGTCATCGATTCCGGTGTTGAGTCCGAAGCCGCCGGTCGGCGTGAAGAGATGCGCGGAGTCACCGCACAGGATCGCGCGGCCGGCGCCGAAACTATCGGCGACCAGCGCATGGCCCGCCGTCCACGGCTTGTTGTCGTGGAACTCGAATTCGATATCTTCGCCGTAACTGGCGCGGAATTGTCGGGCGATGATCGCCGGATCGGGCTTGTCGTCGGGGTTGCGCAATGTCGTGCCGAACAGGATGCTGTCGCTCTGATCGACGATCATTGTGTTGGATCGGATGTCGCGATTGACCGTCCAATACTGCCAGCATTTCTTGTGCGGAATGCGCTGAAAGAAACTCGGCACCCGGATATAGGTCGATACCATCGGCCCGTTGAGATAACCGACGGGCCCGACCGTACCGCCGCTGTAATGAACGCCGAGCTTCTTGCGCACCAAGCCGCGCCCGCCATCGCAGCCAACGACGTAAGCGGCGCGAACCGTCTGACGACGGCCCGTTTCGACCTCCTCGATCTCGGCAACGATCCCGTGGGCGCTCTCGCTGTAATCGACGCATTGCCAGCCGAACCTCACCGTCACGCCGTCGAGTGTCTGGATATGCTTGAAGAGAAAATTCTCGGCGTGCATTTGATTGAGCCGAAGCAAGGGCTCGGGAACCTGATCGGTCGGCCCGGCGGCAGCGACCTGCGCCATTTTTTCCCGCTCGGAAGGCTGCACGATGCGCGCCAATTCCCAGCCGGTCAGGCGGGTGAAATAGCCGATGTCGAGCGGATAGTCCGGCGCCAGGCCGAGTGTGCGCAGATGACGCGATATGCCGAGACGGCGGTAATGCTCCATCGTGCGCGCGCTTTGCGTGCTGCCCTTCGGATGCCAGCGCGGGCCCGTCTCGGTGTTGACGATCACGCAACGCGTGCCCAGCGCGTGCAAGGCCATGGCGAGGGTCATGCCGACGGGGCCGCCGCCCACGATGAGAACGGGTGCCCTGAGTTCCGACGCGGAATTTTCAGCATTCATCCGGCGGTCTCCCTTTGCCCACTTTATTGTAGAACTGTTCTAATATGACTGCCGATATATTAGGCAAGTCAAGGTTCAAAGCCCCAACGCCATGGATGGTAGGCGGCTGACAGCGGGCCGCGAAATCTGGTAGGATGCGAGCTTGGCTTGGAACCTTTTCGATTCATGACCGAGACCGTCGCCGTTGCTGCCGACCACGGCGGCTATGAAATGAAATGCGCGCTCTTGCCGGAGCTGCGCGCGCTCGGGTTTGCCGTGATCGATCTCGGCACCAACAGCACGGATTCGGTCGATTATCCCAGCTTTGCGAAACTGGTTTCGGATGCGATCGAAAGCGGAACCGCGCAACGCGGTCTGTTGCTCTGCGGGACCGGCATCGGAATATCGATCGCGGCCAACCGCAATGCCAAAATTCGCTGTGCGCTCGCGCATGATGCGACCACGGCGCGGCTTGCGCGCCAGCACAACGATGCCAATGTTCTGGCTCTCGGCGCCCGCGTCATCGGGCTCGAGATCGCCAAGGATTGTCTCAAGACCTTCTTCACCACCGAATTCGAAGGCGGGCGCCATGCCCGCCGCGTCGCTCTTATGTCCTGAACGAGGCCGTCACCACGATGTCACCTGCTAATACCAATGCCGACCGCTTCTTCAGCGCCACGCTCGCCGAAGCCGATCCCGAGATCGCCAGCGCGATCGCGAAAGAACTCGGTCGTCAACGCGACAAGATCGAACTGATCGCGTCGGAGAACATCGTGTCGCGCGCCGTGCTCGAGGCGCAGGGCTCGGTGATGACCAACAAATACGCCGAGGGCTATCCGGGCCGACGCTATTACGGCGGTTGCGAATTCGTCGATATCGCCGAGCAGCTTGCGATCGACCGCGCCAAGCAATTGTTCGACTGCAAATTCGCCAACGTGCAGCCGAATTCCGGCTCGCAGGCGAACCAGGCGGTGTTGCTCGCGCTGATCAAGCCGGGCGATACCATCATGGGCATGTCGCTCGCCGCGGGCGGACATCT
This sequence comes from uncultured Rhodospirillales bacterium, assembly GCA_903828515.1. GTDB lineage: Bacteria > Pseudomonadota > Alphaproteobacteria > ATCC43930 > CGMCC-115725 > CAIKMD01. Next base: position 1,829,801 of record CAIKMD010000007.1, read on the forward strand.
CACCCACGGCGCGCCGCCCAATCTTTCGGGCAAGTGGTTCCGCGCCGTGCAATACGGCGTGCGGCGCGAGGATGCGCTGATTGATTACGACGAGGTCGAGCGTCTCGCCAAGGCCGAGAAGCCCAAGCTCATCATCGCCGGCGGCTCGGCCTATCCACGCATCATCGACTTTGCGCGCTTCCGCAAGATCGCCGATGAAGTCGGCGCGTTCCTGATGGTCGACATGGCGCATTTCGCCGGGCTGGTGGCCGGTGGCGTTCATCCGAGTCCCTTGCCGCACGCGCATGTCGTCACCTCGACGACGCATAAGACGCTGCGGGGCCCGCGCGGCGGTCTGATCCTTTGCAACGACGAAGAGATCGGCAAGAAGATTAACAGCGCAATCTTCCCCGGCCTTCAGGGCGGTCCGTTGATGCATGTGATCGCGGCGAAGGCCGTGATGTTCGGCGAGGCGTTGCGTCCGGAATTCAAGCTTTATGCCCGTGCCGTGGCCGACAACGCCAAGGCGCTCGCGGCGAGCCTCGCCGCTCGTGGCCTCGCGATTGTCTCCGGCGGCACCGACACGCATCTGATGCTGGTCGACGTTCGCCCCAAGCAGGTCACCGGCAAGGCCGCCGAGATCGCGCTCGAACGCGCGGGTCTTACCTGCAACAAGAACGGCATCCCGTTCGATCCGGAAAAGCCCACGATCACCTCAGGTGTCCGGCTCGGTAGCCCGGCCGGCACCACGCGTGGCTTCGGAGTTGGTGAGTTCAAACAGATCGGCGAATGGATCGCCGATGTTCTTGAAGGCGTTCGCGCGAATGGCGATGCCAATAACGGCGTCGTCGAGGCGGCAATCGGCCGCAAGGTCGGCGCGATGTGCGCCGCCTTCCCGGTCTATCCGGGCTAAGAGGGGGAGTAGGGGACGATGCGCTGCCCGTTTTGCGGTACCGAAGACACGCAGGTCAAAGATTCTCGTCCGACCGAGGATCAATCGGCGATCCGGCGCCGGCGTCTGTGTCCCAATTGCGCCGCGCGTTTCACCACCTTCGAACGCGTGCAGTTGCGCGAACTGACCGTGGTGAAAAAAAACGGCCAGCGCGAACCGTTCGAGCGCGAGAAACTGGCGCGTTCCATTCATATTTCGCTGCGCAAGCGCCCGGTCGAACCAGAACGCGTCGAGCGGGTGATCAACTCGATCGTGCGGCAGCTCGAAAGCTCCGGCGAAAGCGACATTCCGTCGGACGTGGTCGGCGAGATGGTGATGGAAGCCCTGGCGACGCTCGATCAGGTTGCCTATGTCCGCTTCGCTTCGGTCTATCGCAATTTCCGCGAAGCCAAGGATTTCGGCGATTTCGTCGGACGCATCCACGTCGATGCCGATAACGACTGAGTCCCATGAATGATGGCCACTATATGCGCGCGGCACTTTCGCTGGCGCGGCGTGGCCTCGGCACGGTGTGGCCGAACCCGGCGGTCGGTTGCGTGCTGGTCAATGACGGCGTCGTGGTCGGGCGCGGCTGGACCCAGCCCGGTGGTCGTCCGCATGGCGAGACCGAGGCATTGGGCCGCGCTGGCGCTTTGGCGCGCGGCGCCACGGCCTATGTCGGGCTTGAGCCCTGCGCGCATCACGGCAAGACGCCGCCCTGCACCGACGCGCTGATCGCGGCGGGAGTGAAGCGCGTGGTGGCGGCGATGGAAGATCCCGATCCTCGTGTCTCGGGCCGCGGCTTCGCCAAATTGCGCGATGCCGGTATCGCGGTCGAGACCGGCTTGCTGGCGAAAGAGGCAGCCGAGATCAATGCGGGTTTCCTGATGCGGCTCGCCAAGGGCAGGCCGCTGGTGACGCTGAAACTGGCCGCGACCCTCGACGGCAAGATCGCGACGTCGTCGGGCGAAAGCCAATGGATTACCGGCGAGGCCGCTCGTAACCGGGCGCACCTCATGCGCGCAACGAATGACGCGGTTGTCGTCGGCGCGAATACGGTGATCGGCGACGATCCGCTCCTGACCTGTCGACTGCCGGGCATCGAGACGCGTAATCCGGTTCGTATCGTGTTCGACGGCGGCTTGCGTGTGCCGCTGACCGCCAAGCTGATCGCACAGGCCAAACTGGTCCCGACCTGGATCGTCCATCGCCATGGCGTCGATGCGGCGCGTCGTGAAGCCTTCCGCGATTGCGGTGTCGAACTGATCGAGGCGTCGACGACCACGACCGGCGAGATGGATCTGGCCGCGAGTTTTGCCGAACTTGGCAAGCGCGGTCTGACTCGCGTTCTGGTCGAAGGCGGCTCGCGCTTCGCCGGCGCGCTGCTCGCGGCCGATCTGGTCGACCGGCTCGCCTGGTTCCGCGCGCCAAGCCTTCTGGGCGGCGATGCCATGCCCTCGGTCGAGGCGTTCGGCATTGCCAAACTCGCCGAAGCACCCCGTTTCAAGCGCCTGTCCGTCGAGATCGTCGGCGACGATCTGCTCGAAACCCTGACGCGGGCGGCCTGACATGTTCACCGGAATCATCGGCGGTATCGGCGAAATCAGGTCGGTCAAACAAGCCGGCGATACAACCTATGTGATAGGCACCAAACTCGATTTGCGCGACCTCGTGCTCGGAGCGTCGGTGGCGTGCGCCGGCGTATGCCTGACGGTCGTCGAGTTCAAGGATGACTGGTTCACGGTACAGGCCTCCGCCGAGACCCTGGCGCGTTCGACCCTGGGGACCTGGCGCGTCGGCACGGCGATCAATCTCGAACGCGCGCTGCGCGCCGGCGATGAACTGGGCGGGCATCTGGTCGCGGGCCATGTCGATGCCGTGGCCGAGATCGTCGAGCGCCGGCCGGAGGGCGATTCAACCCGGTTTTCGTTCCGTATCCCGGAGGCTTACGCGCTGTCGGTCGCTTCCAAGGGTTCGGTCGCGCTGGATGGCGTCTCTCTCACGGTCAACGAGGTGCAAGGCAACCGTTTCGGGGTGAACATCATCCCCCACACCCTGACCCATACCACCTTCGGCACCGCTAAAATCGGCGATCGGCTCAATTTCGAGATCGACACCCTCGCGCGCTATGTCGCCCGGCTATTGGGCCGGGAGATAGGTGCATAGCGTGAATAGCGCGTGACCGGCCTTGGGGGCCAAGCTATAAACCGGGCCATCACAAAGAGTTACCCAACATGAGTTTCGTCGAGATCATTTCGCCGATCGAAGAGATCATCGAAGAGGCCCGCAACGGCCGGATGTTCATTCTGGTCGACGACGAGGACCGCGAGAACGAGGGCGATCTGGTCATTCCGGCCCAGATGGCGACGCCCGCGGCGATCAACTTCATGGCCAAGCACGGGCGAGGCCTGATCTGCCTCGCTTTGCCGCGTGAGCGCGTCGAAGACCTGCGCCTGCCCCTCATGGCGCAACACAACGCGACGCGGCTGCAGACCGCGTTCACGGTTTCGATTGAGGCGAAAGACGGCGTCACCACTGGCATCTCGGCGCCGGATCGCGCGCGGACGATCGCGGTCGCGATCGACCCGACGAAAGGCTTTACCGATATCGTCACGCCGGGCCATGTCTTCCCGCTGATGGCGCGCGACGGTGGCGTGCTGGTCCGTACCGGTCACACCGAAGCCGCGGTCGACATCTCGCGTCTCGCCGGGCTCAACGCCTCGGGCGTCATCTGCGAGATCATGAACGAGGACGGCACGATGGCGCGCCGGCCCGAGCTGATCGCCTTCGCGCAGCTTCACGGTCTCAAGATCGCGACGATCGCCGATCTCATCGCCTATCGCCTGCGTCACGACCGCATCGTCGAGCGTCAGGTCGATACGACGTACCAAAGCCGCTTCGGCGGCGAATGGCAGCTTCATATTTATGCGAGCAAAGTGCCTTATGCCGAGCATATCGCGCTCGTCAAAGGCGATATCACGACGGGCGGGCCGGTGATGGTCCGCATGCACGCGATCAACCTGCTCGACGATGCCTTCGGCAGCACGAGCAGCGACCGCTCGGGCCTGTTGCGGGCGGCCATGCTTCAGGTCGCAAAGGAAGGCCGCGGCGTCGTCGTTGCGATCCGCGAACCGATGATGACGGTCCTCAGTGAGCGCGTGCGTGGCATGATGCAGGGCGAGCGTTTCGTCCCGGCCTTGCGCGATTACGGCATCGGCGCGCAGATTCTGCTCGATCTCGGCGTGCGCGACATGGTGCTGTTGTCGAACACCGAACGGATCATCGTCGCGCTCGAGGGGTATGGCCTCACCGTGACCGATCGCCGTTCGATCGAACTGCCGGAGGCCTGATATGGCATCGCCGCGCATCCTGATCGTCGAAGCGCCGTATTACGCGCATATCGCCGATGAATTGATGAAAGGCGCGATCCAGGCGCTCGAAGAAGTGCAAGCGAGTTACGACCGCGTCACCGTGCCTGGGGCTTTTGAAATTCCTGCGGCGATCCGTTTCGCCGCGCTCTCGAAGACTCCCTATGACGGTTATATCGCGCTCGGCTGCGTTATCCGCGGCGAGACCACACATTACGAGCATGTCTGCACCGAGAGCGCGCATGGGCTGCAAAGCCTGGCGCTCGAACAGAACCTCGCGATCGGCTTCGGCATCTTAACGGTCGAGAACGAGGAGCAGGCGCTGGCCCGTGCCCGCGTCGACAAGCGCAACAAGGGCGGGGAGGCGGCGCGCGCCTGTCTCGCCATGGTCGAGCTGAAGCGACGATTCGGGCTCTCGTCGTGACCGAAACCGCGCAGGTCGAGCCCGGGCGGCGACGCACCGCGGCGCGACTGGCGGCGGTCCAAGCCCTCTACCAGATGGAAGTGACGGACATTACGCCGGCCAATGTCGTGCGTGAGTTCATTCGCCATCGGCTCGGCGAAGCTGCGGTGTCGAGCGAGGACGAGAGCATCGGCGTTGCCGACGAAGTGCTGTTCGCCGAACTGGTCGAAGGCATCTGCGCGCGTCGGGCGGAACTCGACGGGCACATCTCGGCGGCGTTGACGCCGGATTGGCCGCTCGAGCGGCTGGAAATCATCCTGCGTTCGATCCTGCGGGCCGGCGCCTATGAGTTGCTCGCGAGCCCGCAGGTTCCAACGCGGGTGACGATCAGCGAATATCTCGACATCGCGCACGCCTTCTTTGCCGGCAAGGAGCCCGGCTTGGTGAATGGCGTGCTCGACCGCCTGGCCCGGACGCTGCGTTCCGACGGCATGCGCGAGGAAACGGGTGGCCGCGCCCCCCGGTCTCGGTGAGTTCGAGCGCATCGCGCGCTTCTTCGCGCCGCTGGCGGCGCCCGGCGCTTTGGGTCTCACTGACGACGTCGCGCTGATCGACGGTCCCGACGGCCAGCAATACGTCCTGACGACGGACGCCATCGTCGAAGGCCTCGATTACTTTCCCGACGATCCGGTTTCGCAGGTCGCACAAAAGCTCTTGCGCGTGAACCTGTCCGATCTCGCGGCCAAAGGCGCTACGCCATTCGGCTATCTTCTGGTCACCGCGTTGCCGGCCGATCGGGGTGATGCCTGGCTGGCGGAATTCACCAAAGGCCTCGCGGCGGATCAAAAAGAATTCGGTATGGCATTGCTCGGCGGCGACAGCTCGTCGACGCCGGGGCCGACGACGCTCACGGTGATGGCGCTCGGCCTGGTGAAGAAGGGAAAGGCTTTGTTGCGCTCGGGTGCCAAGGCCGGCGATCTGATCTTTGTCAGCGGCACGCTCGGCGATTCCGCACTCGGCCTTGCCTTGCTCAAAGGCGAATTGAATAATCTCGACGTGAGCGCGCGCGACTTTTTCGTCGACCGCTATCGCTTGCCGCAGCCGCGGCTGATGCTGGGACAAAAACTTGTCGGCATCGCGCATGCGGCGCTCGACGTCTCCGATGGCTTGGTCGCCGATCTCGGGCATCTGTGCGATGCATCGAAACTCGGCGCGACGATCGACTATCCGCGTCTGCCGTTGTCGCCGGCGGCAAACAACGTAATCAACGCAAATCCAATCCTTAATCAGGCGGTAATAGGCGGCGGGGATGATTACGAGATCGTCTTCACCGCCCCGCCCGACGCTGTCCAAGCCGTCGCCGAAGCTTCTCGTGAAGCAGGGGTGAAGGTCACGGAAATCGGCCGGATGGCAGCGGGGAAGGGGGTCCGTGTCCTCGATGCCCAAGGAGCGGCGATGAGCGTGGAAATCGCCGGATATCGACATTTTTAGATACTTTGCAGCGTTTCTTGTCGCTCTCTGCCTGGCTGTTCCGGTTCGCGCCGCGGATCGTTCCGCCGCGCCCGAAATGATCGATGGCGCGCCGTCCTATGTCCGATTCCCCGCGATCTTCACGCCAGTCATCGACGGCAACCGGGTCACGCGCCAGATCGGCGTGTCGATCATGCTCGAACTGGTCAAAGGCCAGGAAAAAGACGGCGTCGAGGAAATGCGGCGTCAGCTCGCCGACGCGTTCGTGACCGACCTCTATGTGTTCTTCCAGCAGCGCGCCCGGATGCGGAGCTTCGACCAGGCTTATCTCAAGGGCCGGTTGTTGCAGGTCGCGAGCAACGTTGTCGGAAAGAACATCGTTCAACAAGTTCTGATCGAGCAGCTTTTCGAACAGACTCGCTAGACTTTACAACATGAAGTCATGCCGGCGCGGTTGGCCGAGCATGACCTGGCCCCAATCGCGCGCATGAAGCGGCACGCTGTTGGTGATGTGGCGGCGTCCCATGGTGATGTCGGCAACGATCCGGCCATAAGGATGTTCGTCGTAAAGCCCGCTGGCTCCGGTCGCTTCCAGTAAACGATTGGCGGCGAGGCGGCATCGCTCGGTGTTGAGCGACAGTTGATATTTGACCTGCAGGCGAAATTCGATCGGCGGTTTCTCGCCGCGTTCGGCGTAAGCGAGCAGCCGCGCGAAATTCGCCCGGACCATTGTTTTGGCTTCGTCGACCGTGGTCGCGGCTTCGGCGACGATAAAATCGAGATCGGGATTGGGCCGCGACGGACCGCCGCGCGCGCGGAGATCGGCGACGATGCGGTCGAGCATGCCCTGGAGCGCACCGACCGCCGCGTTCGATACGCCGCCGGCGAAAACCAGCCCGAAGGGCAGACGATAGAGCGGTGCGGTGTTGGCGGCTTGGCCGGGGCCGCTTAGGTCGAAGAGATCGACCATGCGGTGCGCGCGATGTCGCGGCACGAAGACGTCTTTCACCACGACGTCGTGGCTGCCCGTCGCTTTGAGGCCGGCGACATGCCAGGTATCGAGAATCTCGAAATCCTGACGCGGCACCAGCAAAAGCCAATCGCCGTCAGGCGGCGGACCCGAACCGCCACCAAGCAATGCCCAGCCGGCATGCTGACAGCCGCTCGTATAGGCCCAACGGCCAGTCAGGCGAAACCCGCCGTCGACCGGCGTGGCCTGTCCGGCGCGACGCAAGGCACAGCAGATCAGGTCCGACTTGCCGCCGCCCCAGACGTCCTCGCCGGCGCGGTCGTCGAATAGCGCGACCGCCCAGGGGATAATGCCGAGCACGCCCACCAGCCACGCGGCCGACATGTCGGCTTCGCCCACCGCCATCTCGACGTCGTAGACGTCGGTCGGCTGCAATTCGAGGCCGCCCCAGCGCTTTGGCTGCAGCGAGCGGAACACGCCGGTTTTCTTGAGGGCGACGACGGTTTCGGGATGAATGCCGCCATGGCGTGCCGCCTCGGCGGCGCGTCCGGCGATGGTGGGGATCAGCGCGCGCGCCTGATGCAGCATTTCCGCAGGATCGGGGGTCATTGCCCGCGATCCTAAGCGGGATTGCGGTTTGCGTCGAATCCGACGTTGCCTCGGAGGCGCGATTAGGCCATATTCCGCGCGCTTTTTTGGAGAAGCGCGCGACTCGATCTAAAGGACAAAAGAAATGAATACGGCGTATTGGCTGGTTATCGGCGCGGGGGTCCTCGCCATTCTGTATGGGCTTGTGACGAGCCGGCAAGTGCTCGCGGCGGACGCAGGTTCCGCGCGGATGCAGGAAATTTCCGCGGCCGTGCAGGAAGGCGCACGCGCCTATCTCAATCGGCAATACACGACGATCGGAATCGTCGGTATCGTGATCTTCGTCATCCTGTTCGCCACCCTGGGCTGGCGCCCGGGCGTCGGCTTTCTGATCGGTGCGATCCTGTCGGGCGCCGCCGGCTATATCGGCATGAACGTCTCGGTTCGCGCCAACGTGCGGACCGCGCAAGCCGCCAAAAGCGGGCTTGCGGCGGGCCTGTCGATCTCCTTCCGCGCCGGTGCGATCACCGGCATGCTGGTGGTCGGCCTCGGTCTTCTCGGGGTCGGGCTCTATTACATGTTCCTGCGCTCGAACCTGCCGGGCGACGATATGCGTCCGATCCTCGAAGCGCTGGTCGCGCTGAGCTTCGGTGCTTCGCTTATCTCGATCTTCGCGCGTCTCGGTGGCGGCATCTTCACCAAGGGCGCCGATGTCGGCGCCGATCTGGTCGGCAAGGTCGAAGCCGGCATTCCCGAGGATGACCCGCGCAACCCGGCCGTGATCGCGGACAACGTCGGCGACAACGTCGGCGATTGCGCCGGCATGGCCGCGGATCTGTTCGAGACCTATGCGGTGACGATCGTGGCGACCATGCTGCTGGCGGCGAATTTCTTCGCCGGTGCCGAACGCGACACCATGCTGCTCTTCCCGCTGCTCGTCGGTGCGGTGTGCATCGTCGCGTCGGTGATCGGCACCTATTTCGTGCGTCTCGGCGCGAGCAACAACATCATGGGCGCGCTCTATAAGGGCCTGATCGTCTCGGGCGTTCTTTCCGCGCTCGCGATCGCCGGTGTCGTCAATCAGCAGGTCGGCTTCGGCGGATCGATCAAGACCGCCGCGGGCGGCGTCCTGACCGGCAATGCGATTTTCTACTGCTCGATGGTCGGCCTTGTCGTCACGGGCCTACTGGTGTGGATCACCGAATACTACACCTCGACCGAGTACCGTCCCGTTCGCAGCATCGCGCAAAGCTCGACCACGGGTCACGGCACCAACGTCATTCAGGGCCTCGCGATCTCGATGGAAGCGACCGCCTTGCCGGTGATCGTGATCTGCGCCGGTATCCTGGTGTCGTATCTGCTGGCCGGGCTGTTCGGCATCGCGCTCGCCGCGACCACCATGCTGGCTCTGGCCGGCATGATCGTGGCGCTCGATGCCTACGGTCCTGTCACGGATAACGCCGGCGGTATCGCGGAAATGGCGAATCTTCCTCCCGAAGTTCGCAAGACGACAGACGCGCTCGACGCGGTCGGCAACACCACCAAGGCCGTGACCAAGGGCTATGCCATCGGTTCGGCCGGTCTTGCCTCGCTGGTGCTGTTCGCGGCTTACACCGAGGACCTGCATCACTATTTCCCGAAGCTCAACATCAACTTCACCCTTGAAGACCCGTATGTCGTGATCGGTCTCTTCATCGGCGGCATGTTGCCGTATCTCTTCGGCGCGATGGGGATGACCGCGGTCGGCCGCGCGGCCGGCTCGGTGGTGGTCGAAGTCCGCCGCCAGTTCAAGGAGATCAAGGGCATCATGGAAGGCACGGCGAAGCCGGATTACGGCCGCGCCGTCGATCTTCTGACCAAGGCGGCGATCAAGGAAATGATCATCCCGTCGCTGCTGCCGGTTCTGGCTCCGGTGGTTCTGTACTTCGTGATCGCCGCGATCGGCGGTCAGGCGGCCGGGTTCAGCGCGCTCGGCGCGATGCTGCTGGGCGTGATCGTCACCGGCATCTTCGTGGCGATCTCGATGACCTCAGGCGGCGGTGCCTGGGACAATGCCAAGAAGTACATCGAGGAAGGCCATCACGGCGGCAAGGGCTCGGATGCCCATAAGGCCGCGGTGACGGGCGATACCGTCGGCGACCCGTACAAGGACACGGCGGGTCCGGCGGTCAATCCGATGATCAAGATCACGAACATCGTCGCGATCTTGTTGCTGGCGATGCTCGCCGCGTCGCACTGACGCGGACGACGACAACACGCGGGGCGCGGCCTTATTTCTTGGCCGCGCTTCCGCTGTTGAACTTGCCGAAATTGCCGATGAGCTGTTCGAGGAAGGTGAACTCCCGACCCGGTGCCGGCGTGGCGTTGGGGTCGGGGTTCAGGGCCTGGGCGTCCTGCTTGGTCTTGCGCCCCAGGTTGTCGACGACGCCGTTCTTGTCGAAGTGGATGACCACGACCTGTTGATCGAGCACTTCCGGCTTCATGAACGCGATCGTTTTGGTTTCGCGGCTGATATAGTACCAGGTGTCCTGGTCGAAGGCGGCGATACTGGACGGCGTGCCGAGGATACGAGTCGCCGTCGCCTTGTCGGTCTCGCCCACCTTGATCTGGTCAAGCGCGTCGGGTTTCGGCAAATTGCCGCGCTGATCGACCGGGATATTACAGGCGCCCAATGTCATGATTATCGCACCCGCCATGAGGTGCCGGAAAGAACGAACCTTTTGTATCATGGGGCGACCATGCCCCGATCTCCGAGACCCTGTCAATCCAGCGGGGGCGCCGTTAACCAGAGTTAAGCATGCCAATCAGCAGTCTGTTTCGCCGCAACCCGATCCGCGTCAAATCCTACGAGGCCTACGGCCAGGTCGTCGCACAAGCGCGCTCGCCCGGGTTTTTTCTGGCCCTCGAGGTGCCGGACACGCTGGACGGCCGTTTCGAGCTGATCGCCCTCCATGTTTTCCTGGTGCTCAATCGGTTGAAGGCTGAGCACGATCGCACGGCGGTCTTTGGTCAGGCTGTGTTCGACGCGATGTTCGCCGACCTCGACCGTGGCCTGCGTGAGATGGGGGCGGGCGATCTCGGTGTCGGCCGTCGGGTCAAGGCAATGGCGACCGGGTTCTACGGCCGCGTCGTCGCCTACGAGCAGGGTCTCGCCGGAAGCGATGGGGCGCTGGGCGAGGCGCTGACCCGCAACCTCTATGGCACGGTTGTGCCCGGTCCGGATGCCGTCGCAGGGATGGTCCGATATATCCATGGGCAGGTCGCAGCGCTCGGTGGCGTACCCATCGACGATCTTCTCTCTGGGAACATTAGATTTGGATCGTTAGCTATTGAAAAATGAGCGATTCTATCGAATTTAGCCGTCCCTTGGACGTCTTCCGGCTGCCTGCGGTCGGATTAAGCAGAAAGATTGCGGCGAAAGCCGACGAACGTGTCGCGCTGGCCAAGCGCTTCGCACTGCTCTCGCTCGACCGGTTCGAGGCAGAGATTGAAGTGGTTGCCGTGCCCGGCGGCCTGTATCGCCTGACGGCGACACTTCAGGCTGAATTGGTACAGGAATGCGTGGTCACGCTCGATTCCGTGCCGAGCCGTGTCGAGGAGACCTTTACGCTGCTTTATGGTAAAGCCGAGGAAGCGGAGACGGTCCTGCTTGATAGCGATTCCGATCCGGTCGAGCCGCTCGAAGCAGGGATCATCGATGTCGGCGAGGCGGTGGCACAGCAACTTTCTCTCGTACTCGATCCGTTTCCGCGCGCGCCGGGTGTTCCGCCCGAAATCGCGCCGATTTCCATCGAACCGCCGGCGCCCGAGTCGCCTTTTGCTGTTCTGGCAAAGCTGCGTAAGGATCCTCCCGAGTAACTGTTGGGCTCCGGTAACACGGTTGCCAGCAGCCCGGTTTTTGGCTACTTAGCCTGTTTCGCGCCCCAGGGGCATCGAAGGGATTATTGCTATGGCCGTTCCAAAGAAGAAAACCTCCCAGTCGCGTCGTAATATGCGGCGTTCGCACGATCATCTCGGGGCGGCGACGTTTGTCGAATGCTCGAATTGCGGTGAGATGAAGCGGCCGCATCACATCTGCGCGGCGTGCGGACATTATGGCGACCGCGAGGTCGTCGCGGTCGCGGCCGAAAAGGCTTAGTCGAAACGCGCGGGGACCGGGGGGCGTGAGCGACCGCATCATCGTCGCGCTGGACGCCATGGGCGGCGACAAGGCGCCCGACATGGTGGTCAAGGGCGCCGGGATCGCGGCTCAACGTTTTCCGCAAGCCGATTTCATTCTTTTCGGGGTCGAGTCACGCATTCAAAGTGTGCTCGACAAGCTGCCCCATCTCAAGGGGCGCTGCACGATCCATCACACCGACGATTTCGTTACGGGCGATGCCAAGCCGTCGACGGCTCTGCGCAGCGGGCGCAATTCCTCGATGCGCCTCACGCTCGACGCGGTGGCTGCTGGGCGGGCGCAGTGCGCGATCTCGGCCGGCAATACCGGTGCGCTGATGGCGATGGCGAAATTCTCGTTGAAAATGCTTCCCGGAATCGACCGGCCCGCGATTGCGAGCTTCTATCCGACCAAGCGCGGCGAGAGCGTGATGCTCGATCTTGGCGCCAATGTCGAATGCGATGCCGATAATCTGGTGCAGTTCGCGGTGCTGGGTGAAGTCTTTGCGCGCACCGTCCTCGGCCTGTCGCACCCCAGCGTCGGGTTGCTCAATGTCGGTTCCGAGGAGCTCAAGGGGAACGATGCCGTGCGTGGCGCCGCCATGCGGTTGCGCGCGCCCGGATCGCCGATCAATTTTTCCGGCTATGTCGAGGGCGACCAGATCGGCGCCGGCAAGGTCGACGTGGTGGTGACCGACGGCTTCACCGGCAACATCGCGATCAAGACTGCGGAAGGCACCGCCAAGCTGTTCGGCGACTTCATGCGCGCGGCCTTCAATAACTCGATCATGGCCAAGATCGGTTACATGTTCGCGCGTTCGTCGCTCAACAAGTTGCGCGAACGTCTCGATGTGCGCCGCTATAACGGCGCCGTCTTTCTCGGCCTTGACGGCATCGCGGTGAAAAGCCACGGCGGGACTGACGAACTGGGGTTTGCCAGCGCGATCGGCGTCGGCATCGACATGGTCATCAATGGCTGTCTCGAGAAAATCCGCGACGATATCGCGCATATGAGCGCGATCGGCGACAGTTCCGAAAAGCCTCCGCAAGCGGTTCTTTAACAATGGGCTTTCGTTCGCTCGCACTCGGCTGCGGCGGCTATTTGCCCGAGCGCATTCTCACCAACGCGGATCTCGCCAAATCTCTCGACACGTCCGACGAATGGATCGTGCAACGTACGGGCATCCGTCAGCGTCATGTCGCGGCGGACGGGGAATTCACGTCCGATCTCGGGACCCATGCCGCCCGCCGCGCGCTTGCCGCGGCCGGCGTCAACCCCGAGGAAGTCGATCTGATCGTCGTGGCGACATCGACCCCGGACCAGACCTTTCCGGCGACCGCCGCCAAGATTCAGGCCAATCTGGGTGTCACGCACGGCGCCGCGTTCGACGTCCAGGCGGTCTGCACCGGATTCGTCTACGCGCTCGCGGTCGCCGATAATTTCATCCGCGCGGGCCAGTCGAAGACGGCGCTGGTGATCGGCGCCGAAACCTTTTCGCGTATCCTCGATTGGAAGGATCGCGGGACCTGCGTCCTCTTCGGCGATGGGGCGGGCGCGTTGGTCTTGCGCGCCGTCCCCTCGAACGGCAGTGCAGCCGAACGCGGTGTACTCTCGACCCATCTCCATACCGACGGCAGCCATCACGACCTGCTCTATGTCGACGGCGGGCCCTCCAGTACGGGCACGACCGGCCATCTCCGAATGGAGGGCAAGGAAGTGTTCCGTCACGCGGTTCAGCGCCTCGCCGAGGTCGTCGATGAAGCGTTGACCGCCAATTCGTTGACCGGAGCCCAGATCGACTGGCTGGTACCGCATCAGGCGAACCGCCGGATCATCGAAGCCATGGGCAAGAAGCTCGGTCTGAGCAACGACAAGGTGGTTTTGACGATCGATCGGCATGCCAACACTTCGGCGGCTTCGGTGCCCTTAGCCCTTGCGGAAGCTGCTTCCGACGGCCGAATCCGACCAGGACAGCTTGTCCTGCTCGAAGCAATGGGCGGGGGTTTGACCTGGGGCGCCGCACTGTTGCGCTGGTGACACGCTTGGCGCTCAAGAAACACGCCCAAGCATCTGTATTTGCAAATTTTCTTTCCCCAGCTTAAGGTTTTGGTTCACGGGGGAGGCAGGCAATGGCGGGGCAAACGGTAACGCGGGCTCAGCTCAGCGAGGCCGTCTATCAGGAGGTCGGATTGTCTCGTAATGAGTCAGCCGAACTCGTCGAGACGGTGCTGAACGAGATTTCAGAGGCTTTGGCGCGTGGCGAGATGGTCAAGATCTCGTCCTTCGGAAGCTTTGCAGTTCGTAAGAAAGGCAAGAGGATAGGGCGCAATCCAAAGACCGGGAAAGAAGTGCCGATCAATCCGCGCCGGGTCTTGGTGTTTCGCGCCAGTCACGTCCTCAAGGACCACATCAACGGGACGCTGCGTAAGCCGGAGGCGACCGCGTAATGACAGTGCGCATACCGGACCTGTTCGAAACGCCCCCTCGCGCGCCTGCCCGGCGCGCTGCCAAGTCCGCGGAAGCCTTCCGCACCATCAGCGAAGTTGCCGACGAGTTGGAAGTCCCGCAGCACGTCCTGCGTTTCTGGGAATCGAAATTTCCGCAAGTTAAGCCGCTGAAACGCGCCGGCGGCCGTCGCTATTACCGCCCGGATGACGTGGTTCTACTGCGTCGTATCCGTCAGTGCCTCTACGAGCAGGGCTATACGATCAAAGGCGTGCAGAAGTTGCTCCGCGAGGGCGCTCTGAAGGCTGATGAGCCGCCGCGCGCATCGCCGCCGACGACCGGCACCCGGGTCGCCAAGTCCGACAATCTGCGCGCTGAGCTCATGGAGATCCGTGCCGAACTGATCGCCTTGCGCGACATCCTAAAAAAGGCTCAGCGCTAACTTCGCTTCGGCTTCCCTGCGTTTCGCGCGAAAAGAGTATCGTCGGCCGTGTGTTTGCGTCACCGCCACGCGCTGCCTATAGTCCGCTGATGGCGGGCAGTAGCGCAGTCTGGTAGCGCACTTGGATGGGGTCCAAGGGGTCGGAGGTTCGAATCCTCTCTGCCCGACCATATTTCACTTGATTCCCTAGTCGAGAGACCGCGTGCCCGAGCCGATATCCGCAACCCGACGGCGATGGGCATTCGCTTCGGCGATGCTGACGAGTTTTGTGTCAGCGACCGAGGGCACGATCGTTGCGACCGCGATGCCGACGATCGTCGGCGCGCTGGGCGATTTCGAGCTGTTCTCGTGGGTCTTCACCGCGTACCTGCTGACGCAGGGCGTCACCGTTCCGATCTATGGACGCCTGTGCGATTTCTATGGCCGCAAGCCGGTGCTCTATTTCGGCATCCTGTTCTTCGTGATCGGCTCGATCCTCTGCGGCTTCGCCTGGAACATGGTGTCGCTGATCGTATTCCGTGTGGTGCAGGGTCTTGGCGCGGGGTCGCTCGCGACCGTGTCGCAAACCATGGTAAGCGATCTCTATCCGCCGCGCGAGCGCGCCACAGTGCAGGGCTATATCTCGAGCACGTTTGCGGCTTCGGCCTTGATCGGGCCGGTACTCGGCGCCTTCATCGTCGCCCATTGGTCCTGGGAATGGATATTCTGGGTCAACGTGCCGCTCTGCATCGTCACCGTCGTGATGCTGGCCGTGTGTTTTCGCGAGAACATCGAATATCGCCGACACCAGATCGACTATCTCGGCTCGTTGTGGATGGCGCTCGCGACGTTCCTCTTGATGTACGCGTTGACCCGCGCCGCGGCGCTTTCGTTGAGAACGATCCTGCTGCTGGTTTTCGGCGCGTTCGTCTCTTTCGCGCTGTTGCTGCTACAGGAAACCCGTGCGCGCGAGCCGATGATGCCGCTCGAGATATGGCGTATCCGCATGGTGGTGATGGCCAATCTCTCGAGTGCGACGCTTGGCGGGGCACAGATGGCGTTGACCGCTTTTTTGCCGACCTTCATCCAGGGCGTGCTCGGTGCGCCGCCTTTGCTGGCGGGCTTTGCCTTGAGCGCGATGTCGGTTGCCTGGCCGACCGGCGGTTTTATCGCGGGGCAGGCGCTGACCCGGATGTCCTATCGCCGCGCATCGAGTCTCGGCTCCTGCGTCCTGATCGTGGGCATGGTCATGCTGGCGGTGATGAACCCGGCCTACGGAGTCAATTGGGCGATCGCCAGTTCATTCGTCGCCGGGCTTGGCATGGGGCTCAGCAATATGGGCTTCTTTGTCGGCATTCAGGCATGCGTCGACTGGCACCAGCGCGGCGTGGTGACGTCGACCTTCAACTACATGCGGATCATCGGCCAGTCGGTCGGCGCGGCGGTGTTCGGCGGGATCATCAACGCCGCGATGGCGGACCAGATCGAAGGGGGCGGCGATATCGTCAGCCGCATGCTCGATCCCAGTCTGCGGCGGAGTTTGAGCGTGGAACAACTGGCGCCGGTGATGGACGCTTTGGCCGGGGCGCTGCATCACGTTTACATCATTACCGCCCTGCTGGCGGTTTTGATGCTGGTCTGGGCACTTTGTTTGCCGCGCGGTCTGTCCATCCACGATCACGGTAAAAAGTAAAACCGCTCCGGCTTCTAGCGTCGGTCGCTGCGCGATTTATCCAGGTGCAACGCCAACCACGAAGCGGGCGGCCAAATCGCGGCGATCTCGGCTTTCGCGAACTGAACGTCTTCATAGAGCGGAACATCGGCGGCGGATGATAATGAGCCGGTCGCGCGCGTGTTCGCGGCGCCGCTGTTTTTCTGCCAATAGCAGGTCGTGGGATCGAGTTCGGCATCCGCCCAATAAAGTGGCGCGATGCGCTCGATCATTCGGGTGTTGTGGGTGCGTCCGAAGATCGAGAGACGTGAATGCGCGGCGGCTTCGCGCAGCATCACCGCAATCTTGTCGACCAGTTTGTCCTGATACTTGTCCTGTCCCAGGGCCCATTTCGACTGCAGCAGGATGTAGTCGAAAATTTCGCGCGCGGTCGCGTCGGGTGCGCCTGGACCCGACGGAGAGCGGATGATTGGCGTTGATCGGAAATAGGCGGATGCATCGGGGATGATCCAGGTGCCGAGGATGAGGGCGACGAGGAGCGCCAGGATCATCGGGGATTGGACGTGGCTGTAGAGCCAGGAATCGAGATCGGTGGTCCAGGCCATCGCGGCCGGTAGCGGCAGGTGCAGGAACTGCGCGGCGATGGCGAGAAGCAGAATGGTTTTCCAGAGGTGGGCCGCCCAGCGCATCGCGAGAATCATGACCTTGGGCTGGGTGACAGAATCGAATAATAATACAATAAAATTATATTATTATTTCATGGATAAATAAAGTCTTTGACGCCGTTAAAATTAAACGGTATGTTAAAACAAATTTTATTAATTTTCAATTTTTTGCCCCGGAAAGGCATTGAATTTTCTTAGCATTTTTAGGGTAATTTCATAATCTTTCGGATATGGCGCTATCACCTCCAATGATTAGCCTTCCGGATATTCAAAGCG
>CAIKMD010000008.1 GCA_903828515.1 uncultured Rhodospirillales bacterium
AGCTTCCGCCGTTGAATCAATTTCAGCACGCTGTGAGCGTCAAATACGCGCCATCGCTGGATACCGGGCTGTTGTTCCCCATGGAGGCCAAAAGCCTACAGGAACGCATCGGCGCGCGACGGGACACGATTAACGAGCGCGTGGCGATGGCGGCGGCTCTGACGCCCACGGATCGTCCGTTCGTTTGGTGGTGTAATCTGAACGCCGAGAGCGAGGCGCTGACGAAGGCGATCCCCGGTGCCGTCGAGACGCGCGGCGCGGATAGCGATGAAGTCAAAGAGCGGAAACTTACCGATTTCAGTGAGGGCCGCACGCGCGTTCTGATCACGAAAGCCGGTGTCGCCGGCTACGGCATGAACTGGCAGCATTGCTCCGATACTGGATTTGTTGGACTCAACGATAGTTTCGAGCAGGTCTATCAGGCCGTTCGTCGGTTTTGGCGCTTTGGTCAAACCAAGCCCGTCAACGCGCATTTCATCGCGGCTGAAACAGAGGGCGCGGTGGTCGCCAATCTCCGCCGCAAGGAAGCGGATGCCGATCGAATGGCGTCGGCGATGGTTAGGCATATGGCCGATCTATCCGCCGCCAACGTGCGCGGGATGACGCGCGACCGCCCGGATTACTTTCCGACAATGCCGATGCAAATTCCTTCTTGGATGGAGAACGCCGCGTGAGACAGGTCGAAGATATCAACTGCGTCGAGCAGGTCGTGACGACCGACTATGCCATCTATCAAGGTGACGCCGTCGAGTTGATCCGCGCAATTCCTGGGGATTCGATCCACTTCGGCATACATAGCCCGCCGTTCGAGGGATTGTATCGATTCAGCAATTACGACCGCGACATAAGCAACAACGACGGCGCCGATTTCTGGTGTCATTATCAATTTCTGATCGCCGAATTGCTTCGGGTGACTAAACCGGGCCGGATTCACTCGGTTCATTGCATGCAATTGCCGATGAGCAAAATTCGCCACGGCAACATCGGCATGAGGGATTTTCGAGGCGAAGTGATCCGCGCCTACGAGGACGCCGGATGGATTTTCCACTCCGAAGTCTGCATCTGGAAAGACCCCGTGGTCGCGCAACAGCGGACCAAATCTATCCGACTGCTCCACAAGCAGATCACCAAGGATTCGACGATCAGCGGGCAGGGGCTCGCGGATTATATCGTGTCGTTCCGCAAGCCCGGCGAGAACGCCGAAGCGGTTGACGGCATGTTCGATGAATTTCATGGGACTGGTTTGGATATCAGCCGCGCCGCCTACGAAAAGGAAATCGCCGGCCGCCGCAATGCGTGGGCTGGCCCCGGACCCTACACGCCGTGGCCGTTTGAGACCTGGGTAAGCATCCTTGTCTGGCAGCGTTACGCGTCGCCGGTGTGGATGGACATCAACCCGACCAACACCCTGCAATATCGCAACGCTCGCGACGAAAAAGACGAGGTCCATATCTCGCCACTGCAACTCGACGTGATTGAGCGATGCATCGACCTTTGGAGCAATCCCGGCGATGTGGTTTTGACGCCCTTCCTCGGCGTCGGCAGCGAAGTGTATTCCGCCGTCAAGATGGGGCGGCGCGGCGTCGGCTTTGAGTTGAAGCCGTCGTATTTCCGGCAGGCTGTCAAAAACATCGCGGAATTGAGCGAGCATCGCAGGTCCGGCGCCGACCTCCTGCAATTTGACAGGGGCGCC
>CAIKMD010000009.1 GCA_903828515.1 uncultured Rhodospirillales bacterium
GAGCCGCCGCCGGGCGCGGTCTGCGCGCTGGCGTTGGACAGACCGGCCAGAAGAGCAACGGCTGCCGTCAAGCTGCCGAGCGCGACCGTCCCTGTCAGGTTTCGTGTTTGCATTGGTTAGACCCCCAAAAGGATAATTTCCACGGACGTAGGGGCAAGCAAACCCCCTCCATCGGTAGTCAGATATAACTGTATACCTTAGTCAACGTGATATTCGGACTTACGGTTGATAGCCAATTACTGTTGTATATATGCAACTATAAAAGGCACCGGCAAAACGCCCGCCGTTTGACCTCTAATCAATTGATTTATCGAGAAATTTTTGATTTCCCGGAAGCCGGCGGGATCGGACGGCGGCGTGCGGCCACATTTTTTCGGCCGCCGGACACCCCGTGCCCGGCGCGCACGGACATCGCCGGATAGGCCAAAACAGATTCGGAGTCGGCGCGCCTTTTTGGGCATCGGAATCGTCCGGCGATCCGCATTATCGTCACGCATCGTCGAGGGAGGACAAGGCATGAACGCGACCTACGCCGGGCATTATCCGCTCGAGCACCGCGCCGGCGAGATCGAGCGTCTCGCCGTTCAGTCGCAAGCGATGGCGCCCGACACGCTTGCCATGCTGGACCGGTTCGGGCCGATGGAGGGGTGGCGCTGCCTCGATATCGGCTGCGGACCGCGCGGCATCACCGATCTCCTGAGTACGCGCGTGGGTCCCGCCGGCCGCGTGATCGGCCTCGACATGAACGAGGGCTTCCTCGATCACGCGCGACGCGACGCGCCCGCCAATGTCGAATTTCGCTTGGGCGATGCCTATGGCTCCGACCTGGCCGACAACTCCTTCGATCTCGTCCACATGCGCTTCGTCGCCAGCACCGCCGGCGATCCCGAGCGGCTGATCCTGGAAGCCACGCGACTGGCCCGGCGCGGCGGCATCGTCGCACTTCAAGAACCGGACGGCTCGACCCTCGATTGCTATCCGCCGCATCCGGCCTGGGACCGGCTCAAATCGTTGCTGCTGGCCGCGTTCGCGACTGTCGGCGCCGATCTCCAACTGGCCCGGCGGCTTTATTATGTGGTCCAGCAATCCGGCCTTACCGATGTGCACTACCGCACCGCGCTGCTCGGCGTCCGCTCGATCGATCCGATGATCGATTATCTGCCGTCGACGGTCGAATCGCTGCGCGGAACGATCCTCGAACGCGGGTTGATCGACGAAGCCGAACTCACCGCCGCGTTGGCAGCGTGCCGGCACCATCTGGCGCAGCCGGTCACCGCCTTCACCATGTACACGCTGGCGCAGGTCTGGGGCCGGAAGGCCGGGTAACCGGGCCCGGCTTCGTACTGGATTACGAAACCTGACGATCGCCGGGATCGTTCTCGAGGCAGCGGATCATGGTTTCGATGACCAGCCTGGTTTCGTTCGGGTCGCGCACCGCGATGGACGCAGCACCGGCTTGTTGCGCGGGATAGTCGTTACCGCCGGGAAAGAGCGCGTCGCCGACAAAAAGCATGTCTCGAATGGGGATACCGAGAAGTTCCTGTAGCTTTCTGACGCCATAGCCCTTGTCGATGCCCGGCCGGGTGATGTCGATCGACGTCGAGCCGCCGAGTTGAATGGAAAATCCGGGGATCAGCGGCGCGAGTGTCTCTTGTATCTTCTTGCGCTTCGCAAAATCGGGGTCCCATTTCTTTTTTTCCGCGAGCGGCGCTTCCTGGCCGAGCGCCGAAAATGTCAGCTGACTGCCCCGGTCTTCAATCAGGTCTCCCCAATGCCGCGCGGCTTCAAATCCGGAAAGCGCGAGAGCTTTGTTCAGGGCAGCGACGATCGATTTTTTCTCGTCGCTGCTGAAGTCTTCCGAATAGAGACTTCGCCAGGTTCCGTCGTAGCGATAGAACTTGGTGCCGCAGGTCGGCAAAATCGAAAGATTCGCGAGCCGCCCATCCTGGGGCAGATGAGACAGCACCTGTTTCTCGAATTGCGGCCACGCGCCGCCCGAGATCATGGCGACTTTGACGATCTCCAGCAGACGCACCAAAAGCGCCGCCATCGCCGCGTCGAGCGGCAATTTGCTTTCGGCAAGCGTGCCGTCGAGGTCGAAGATGATCAGTTTTTTCATGGCTACCTGGGAGCATCGCTCTGCACGTCGGGAGATAGAGTAGGTTTCAGCGAAAATGCGGAGGTAGCCCCGGAAACTACCCAGAGTCTCGAACGTCTCCACGACGCCAAGAAAAACAGCGCCGGACAGGAGGCGGGTGTCTAGACACGGCAGAGGCGTAACCGGACTGTGTAACCAGCCCGGATTCGCACCGCCTCAGTGTCGGATTTTAGGAGAAACTGGTGGAGCCGACCGGGATCGAACCGGTGACCTCGACATTGCGAACGTCGCGCTCTCCCAACTGAGCTACGGCCCCAAGTTTCGGGCGCGGATCATGTCGGCACGGCGGCCCGGCGTCAAGAACCCCTCCTCGCCTTGCGCCCCCCAAAACCGGCAGCTAGGCTCGCTTTGCGATCGTTGACGGGGTCTTTTTCCATGGGTGGGTTCATCGTACCGGTCATCGAGGTGGTCATCGCCATCCTCGACATCTATTGGTGGCTGGTCATCATCCAGGCCGTCGCCAGTTGGCTGATCGCCTTCAACATCGTCAATACCGATAACCGCACGGTCGCGATGCTGCTCGATTTCCTCTATCGGGCCACCGAGCCGGCCCTGCGGCCGATCCGCCAGTTCATCCCCTCGTTCAACGGGCTGGACATGTCGCCGATCGTCCTGCTGCTGGTGATCTGGTTCGCCCGCATGGAACTGCAGCAGCTCGCCTTCTATTTCTTTGCCCACTGAGCTAGGGCTCGCGGCGGCGATCCGGCCCTCCTCGCGCGGCGATTGATGCATTGACCGAGACCAGACTGATCGACGGCAAGGCGCGGGCGGCAAGGCTGCGCGCCGATGTGGCCGCGGCGGCGGTGGCGCTGAAAGGCAGCGCCGGCGTGGTCCCCGGCCTTTGCGCCGTGCTGGTCGGCGAGGACCCGGTGAGCCAGGTCTATATCCGCAGCAAGGGCAAGGCGACAGCCGAGGCCGGCCTCGCCGGGTTCGAGGAAAAGCTTCCCGCATCAGCCAGCGAGGCCGAATTGCTGGCGGTGATCGCGCGGCTCAATGCCGACGAGCGGATCGACGGGATTCTGGTCCAGCTTCCCCTGCCGCCGCAGATCGATCCGCAGCGCGTCATCGCGGCGATCGACCCGCGCAAGGATGTCGACGGGTTTCATGCCGAGAGCAACGGTCTCCTGTGGAACGGCGGCCAGTCGCTGGTGCCGTGCACGCCCTATGGCTGCCTGTTGCTGATCCGCGAGGCGATGCCCGACCGCGCCGGCGCCGAGGCGGTGGTGCTCGGGCGCTCCAACATCGTCGGCAAGCCGATGGCCGGACTTTTGCTGGCGGAAAACTGCACCGTGACAATCGCGCATTCGCGCAGCCGCGATCTTCCGGCGATCGCGCGCCGCGCTGACATCTTGGTCGCCGCGGTCGGCCAGCCCGAGATGGTGCGCGGCGACTGGATCAAGCCGGGCGCGGTGGTGATCGATGTCGGGGTCAATCGCCGAACGGCGCCCGACGGCAAGAGCGTGCTGGTCGGCGACGTCGCCTTCGCCGAGGCTCAAGGCATCGCCGGCGCGATCACGCCGGTGCCGGGCGGCGTCGGTCCGATGACCATCGCGTGTCTCTTGCGCAACACGCTGATCGCCGCCTGCCGGCGACGCGGATTGGCCGAACCGGATCTCTAAATAAAAAAAAGAGGCGATGCCGTTGGTACGGCATCGCCGGCAAAAAAGAAAGGGCGGTGCCGCTTTCGCGACACCGCCCAGGGCCTCCCGCAACGAAGGTTCTACTGCAGCGTCACTTCGACGACGCGGTTACGCGGCTCGCGCACGCCCTGCGCGGTCGGGACCGGCGGCTGACGCAGGCCGACCCAGCTCTCGTCCACGCGGGCCGGATCGATTCCATCGGCGCGCAGGATCGCTTTCACCGTGTCGGCACGGCGATGCGACAGCGACATGTTGTAGGGATCGGTACCGGTGAGATCGGCCTTGCCGACGAGGCGCAACTTGATCGACGGATTAGCCTTAGCGGCCGCCGCGACCGAGTCCACCACCTGGCGACCTTCCGGCGTCAGGTTCGAGCGATCGAACTCGAAATAGACGTTGTACTCATGCGCCCCACCCGGTGCCGCCGCGACCGGACGGCCATCGAGCGCGGTTTCCAGCGCGGTGATGCTCGTCACGTAATCCTTGTGACAGGCGCCGTCGAACTCTTTCACCCAATCGCCTTCGGTGCGTTCGAGCCAGCAATCGTAAGCGACCTGCGCGCGCGACGCGAGGCCGGGGAAGCGGTCGCGACCGCCGCGATCGAGATCGTTGACCAGACGCACGCGCTGCGCCGCCATCTGGGTGCGGAAGCCGTAGGGAACCTCGAGCGGGATCGCCCAGTTCGAATTGTCTTCCGGCGGCACGATCTGGCCGCTTTGGGCGGCCAGGCCCTTGCGCGCGAAATAATCGACGTCGGCCCAGTCGCCCGACATCTGATGGCCGGAATGCGCGAGCAGGTCGGCGAGACCCGCGTAGTCATGCGAGGTTTGCTGAATGAAATTGCCGCCGGCCGGCGGCGCGCCGGCATCGACCTTCGGGTGGTTGAGCGGCTCGGTCATGAAGTTGCCGTGGATCGGCGGCTGATAGGACCAGTTCGAACAGCTCGCGAGCAGCAAGGCGCTGCCGATGGCTGCCGCGCCGGACAAGAGGGTATTACGTCGGGACATAAGGCTTCTCCTGGTTCAAAAATGTCAGTCCTCGAGTCGATTGGCGCGAGGCAAGCTGCCGGGGTCCCGGTCAATCGACCGGGACCCCGTATCAACGCTGGATGTGCGTTAGCGTTCCCAGACCGGACGGCCGAGATCGACCTGCGAGGGTGAGGTCGCCGCACCGGCGATGGCGCCGGCGCCCGCACCGATCGCCGCACCGGCGAGCGGTGCGCCGACCAGCGCGCCGATCACGGCACCACCGGCCGCGCCGATACCGGCGCCCGAAAGACCACGATCACCCACGGTGTTGCCGCACCCCGCGAGAGCGATCGCGCCGGCAAAGACCAGAGGAATTGCAATGCGCGTGTTCATAATCAGATCCTTTCTCCTCAGTGGATGACGAGGGAAAATGATCTGAATTCAATGTGGCCGGAAAACGGCGGGACCGGGGAATTTTCGCCCCTAGTCCGTGACCTTACCGTGACGAAACCGTACTATTTTCGGGCGCTTTTCGCCAAACGCAGCCGTAACGCATTGAGTTTGATGAAGCCTTCGGCGTCGCGCTGATTGTAGACCTGATCGGCCTCGAACGTGACGTGGGCCAGGCTGTAAAGCGACTTCGGCGATTTGCGCCCGACGACGCTCGCCGTGCCTTTATAGAGTTTCAGGCGCACCGTGCCCTCGACGTGCTCCTGGCTCTTGTCGATCAAGGCCTGCAGCATCTCGCGCTCGGGCGAGAACCAGAAACCGTTATAAATGAGCTCGGCATAGCGCGGCATGATCTCGTCCTTGAGATGCGCCGCGCCGCGATCGAGGGTGAGACTCTCGATGCCGCGATGCGCGGCATAAAGGATCGTGCCGCCCGGCGTCTCATAGACGCCGCGTGACTTCATGCCGACGAAACGATTCTCGACCAGGTCGAGCCGGCCGATGCCGTGCTTGCCGCCGAGTTCGTTGAGCTTCGTGAGCAGCGAAGCCGGCGATAGTTTCACGCCGTTCACCGCGATGGCGTCGCCGCGCGCGAATTCGATCTCGACATATTCGGCCTTGTCGGGCGCCTGCTCGGGATTGACCGAGCGGCTATAAACCATCTCGTCGGGCTCGACCCACGGATCCTCGAGCATCTTTCCTTCGGCCGAGATGTGCAGAAGATTCGCGTCGGTCGAGAACGGCGCCTCGCCGCGCTTGTCCTTGGCGATCGGAATCTGATGCTTCTCGGCGTATTCGATCAGCTTGGTGCGCGAATCGAGTTTCCATTCGCGCCAGGGTGCGATCACCTTGATGTCGGGCTTCAGCGCGTAATAGGCGATCTCGAAACGGACCTGGTCGTTGCCCTTGCCGGTGGCGCCATGGGCGACCGCGTCGGCACCGACCTCGTTGGCGATCTCGATCTGGCGCTTGGCGATCAGCGGCCGCGCGATCGAGGTGCCGAGCAGGTATTGGCCCTCATAGAGGGCGTTGGCGCGGAACATCGGGAAGACGAAGTCGCGCACGAATTCCTCGCGCAGATCGTCGATGAAGATCTGCTTCACCCCCATCTGCTCGGCCTTTTTGCGCGCCGGCGCGAGTTCCTCGCCCTGGCCGATATCGGCGGTGAAGGTCACCACCTCGCAGCCATAGGTTTCCTGCAGCCAGCGCAGGATCACCGACGTATCGAGCCCGCCCGAATAGGCGAGAACGACCTTCTTCACGTCACCGCTCATCGAGCGACCTTTCTTCACAATGCGCGCGGGGCTTACCATGGCGGGCGCCCCGCCTCAAGGCGCCCCAGCGAAAGGCCCCATCCATGCCCGTTGTTCTCTATCACAATCCGCGCTGCCGCACCTCGCGCACTGCCCTCGCCCTCCTGCAAAAGCGCGGAATCGAGCCGCAGATCGTCGAATATCTGAAGACCCCGCCCTCGGTCGCCGAACTGACGCGGATATTGAAGCTCCTCAAACTGAGCCCCCGCGCGTTGCTGCGCCCCAAGGAGGCGAAAGAAGCCGGCCTGACCAAGCCCGGCCTCAGCGACAACCAGATCATCGCCGGCATGGTGAAGCATCCGATCGCGATCGAGCGCCCGATCGCGCTCAACGGCGGCCGCGCCGCCTTGGGCCGCCCGGCCGAGAAGGTCCTGACGGTTCTTTGAAGTATTCGTGCCGCCGTTATTAACCTTAACAGTAATAATCATGATTAATACTGATAAGGTTAATGAAATTACCAACAAATACTAACGAAACATCAAGTTTTATTTGACTTCGATCGGAAACCGGCCTATTGGTAACGGATAAACACGGCCTGGGCGAAGCAAGCCCTTGGTGGGAAAGGAAAAGCGCGAACCAAAAGGGTTAATGATGACCGGTTCGTCGCTCAAAGTTCTTCACGTCTTCGATCACTCGGTTCCGCTACAGAGCGGCTACAGCTTTCGCAGCCTCGCGCTCCTCGATGCGCAGCGCCGGCTCGGCTGGGACACCATCCACCTCACCACCCCGAAACACACCATGCCCGGTTCCACCGTCGAGGAAGTCGATGGCAAGAGCTTCTATCGCACCAAGCCGGTGTCGCCGGCGCTCGCGGCCCTGCCCGCCATCGGCGAAGTCGCGCTGATCCGCGCCACCGCGCAGCGCATCTGCCGCATCGCGTCCTACGAGAAGCCCGACCTCATTCACGCCCATTCGCCGATGCTCAACGCGCTCGCAGCCCAATGGGCCGCGCGCAAGCTCGACATTCCCGTGGTCTATGAAGTGCGCGCCTTCTGGGAAGACGCGGCCGTCGGCAACGGCAACGGCACCGAAGGCGATGCCCGCTACCGCGCGACCAAAATGCTGGAGACCATGGCGTTCCGCCGCGCCGATGCGATCGTCACGATCTGCGAAGGCCTGCGCGCCGACATCGCCGGCCGCGGCATCGACGCCGAAAAAATCAGCGTCGTCCCGAACGGCGTCGATCTCGAACAATTTTCCTATCGCCGCCAGGCTTGCGACGAACTCCGCGCCGCGCACGGGCTTCAGGGCAAGACCGTGCTCGGCTTCCTCGGCTCGTTCTATCCCTATGAAGGTCTCGACATCCTGCTCGACGCGCTCGCCATGCTGCGCAAGGACCGTCCCGATATCGCCCTCGTGCTCGCCGGCGGCGGTCCCGCCGAAGAGGCGCTGAAGACACAAGCCATGCGCCTCGGCCTCGACGACGCGGTGGTCTTTGCCGGCCGCGTGCCCCACGAGCGCATCGGCAACTATTACGACCTGATCGATCTCTTCGTCTTTCCGCGCCGCGCCATGCGCCTGACCGAAACCGTCACCCCGTTGAAGCCGCTCGAGGCGATGGCGCGCGGCTGCATCGTGCTGGCCTCCGATGTCGGCGGCCACCGCGAACTGGTCCGCGACGGCGAAACCGGCCTGCTCTTCCCGGCCGACGACGCCACCGCCCTGGTCGATTCGATCCGCGTGGCCTTGAAGCGCCAGATGCAATGGCCCGCGATGCGCCGCACCGCGCGCGATTTCGTCGAGCGCGAACGCAGCTGGGACCACTCGGCCCAGGGTTACATCCCGGCCTATTCGCGCGCCCTCGGCCGCCCGGTCGTCACCAAATCCCGCGCCATGGCGGCGGGAGAATGCGCGTGAAGATTCTCTCCGTCTTCGGCACCCGCCCCGAGGCGATCAAGATGGCGCCCGTCGTCCAATTGCTCGCCCGCGAACCGGGCGTCGAAGCCCGCGTCTGCGTCACCGGCCAGCATCGCTCGATGCTCGATGCCGTGCTCGAATTGTTCGAAATCCATCCCGATGACGACCTCGACGTGATGAGCGCCAATCAGGGCCTCGTGCAGATCGCCAACACCGTTCTCGCCGGCGTCACCAAGGTGATCGAGGAATTCCGCCCCGACCAGGTCCTCGTCCATGGCGACACCTCGACCGCGTTCGCCGCAGCACTCGCCGCGTTCTATTGCAAGGTACCGGTCGGCCATATCGAGGCGGGCCTGCGCACCGGCGACATCTACGCGCCCTTCCCCGAGGAAATGAACCGTCGCCTCGTCGACGCCATCGCCGAAACCTATTTCGCGCCGACCGATACCGCGCGCGACGCCCTTCTCGCCGAAGGCAAGGATCCCGCCCGCATCCTCGTCACCGGCAACACCGTGATCGACGCGCTGCTCCTGATGGTCGAACGCCTGAAGAAATCGCCGCGCCTCGAAGCCAAGATCGCCGGCGAGCTGCCCTTCCTCGATCCGGCGAAGAAACTCATTCTCGTCACCGGCCACCGCCGCGAGAATTTCGGCGACGGGTTCGAACGCATCTGCACCGCGCTGGCGAAACTTGCCGAGCGGCCCGACGTGCAGATCGTCTATCCGGTCCATCTCAATCCGAACGTGCAGGAACCGGTCCGCCGCATCCTCGGCAACCGACCCAACATCCGCCTCATCGAGCCGCAGGATTACCTGCCCTTCGTCTACCTGATGACGCGCGCGCATTTCATCGTCACCGATTCGGGCGGCATCCAGGAAGAAGCCCCCGCGCTCGGCAAGCCGGTTCTGGTTCTGCGCGACGTCACCGAACGCCCCGAAGCGGTCGCCGCCGGCACCATCCGTCTGGTCGGCACCGACGAGACCCGCATCCTCGCCGAAGCGACAAGGCTGCTCGACGATCCCGCCGCTTACGCCGCGATGAGCCAGGCCATCAATCCCTACGGCGACGGTCACGCCGCCCAACGCATCGTCCGTCACCTCACCCGCCACATCACCGCCGCCCCACAGCGTGCGCCCGCATCGATCAAGGAGCTTGTGTTATGAAACGCGTCATCACCCCCAAGGCGCCCGCCTTCACCAAAGTCTCCGTGCTCGGGCTCGGCTATGTCGGGCTGCCGATGGCAGCGGTCATGGCGACGCGCGGCATCGAAGTGATCGGCATCGACGTCAACAAATCGGTGGTCGAAAAGATCAACGCCGGCGGCATCCACATCGTCGAACCCGGTCTCGACATCGTCGTGCGCGGCGCGGTCGCGGCGGGCAATCTGCGCGCGTCCCTGACGCCCGAGCCGGCCGAAGCCTTCATCATCGCGGTGCCGACGCCGTTCAAGGAAAACAACGTTCCCGACATGCGCTATTGCGAGGAAGCCGCGCGCGCGATCGCGCCGGTTCTCAAAGCGGGCGATCTCGTCGTCCTCGAATCGACCTCGCCGGTCGGCACCACCGAAGACATCTCGCGCTGGATGGCGGCGATCCGCCCCGACCTCAAATTCCCGCATCAGCACGGCGAAGCCGCCGATATCTGCATCGCGCACAGCCCCGAGCGCATCCTGCCCGGCCGCGTGCTGATCGAGCTGGTCGCCAACAGCCGCATCATCGGCGGCATCACCCCGAAATGCGCCCAGCGCGCCGCCGCGCTGTATCGCATGTTCGTCGAAGGCGAATTGCATTTGACCAACGCGCGCACCGCCGAACTGGCCAAGCTCTCGGAGAACTCGTTCCGCGACGTCAACATCGCCTTCGCCAACGAATTGTCGATGGTGTGCGAGAAGGTCGGCGTCGATGTCTGGGAGATGATCCGTCTCGCCAATTGCCATCCGCGCGTCAACATCCTGCAGCCCGGCCCCGGCGTCGGCGGCCACTGCATCGCGGTCGATCCGTGGTTCATCGTCCACGCCGCACCGGAGGAAGCCCGCCTCATCCGCACCAGCCGCGAGATCAACGAGCACAAGGCCGAACACGTCGTCGATCGCGTGCGCCACGCGGCCGAACGCTTCCGCGCGCCGGTCATCGCGTGCCTGGGTCTGTCCTACAAAGCCGACATCGACGATCTGCGCGAAAGCCCGGCGGTCCACATCGTCAAGGAACTGGCCAAAGGCGACTTCCAGATCCTCGCGGTCGAACCCAACGTCCACGCCCTGCCGGCCGATCTGGCCGCCTGCGCCAATGTCGAACATGCCGACTTGGACGACGCGATCGAGCGCGCCGACATCGTCGTCCTGCTGGTCGACCACAAGGAATTCAAGCTGGTGCCGAAAAGCGCCCTGCTCGCCCGCATCGTCGTCGACACCCGCGGCGTCTGGGCGGGCACGCCGTGATCAAGACGGCAATTTCCACCCGGGAATAGCCTCGATGTACGGTGACGCCTCAACCGATATGTTCACATCGAAGATCGCGGCAAGCTTTCTGACCCGATCCCCGATGACGCGAATGATATTTTCCGCGTTGAAATAGCCGAGCTCCGGTCGAAGCTTTTCGGCGGCCGGCAAGATTTCGGTCGCGAGTTTGATGACCAGGTCGCGGACATAGTTGAAACGGATACCCGCCGTTTTGGCGATGGCTTCCCAATCTGATCGAGAGACGACCTCCGGATCGGAAGCAACGCCGTAACGCATCGCGAGATCCGTTGTCAGTCCTTTATAAATTCGCGTGCAGACGAGATCATAGAGAGGGGCCAGCGTCGGGGCGCGTACATCGCGCTCATGAACCAGCGAGTAATTCTTGGCATGCGCGTCGGCATTGCCGATCAGGTAATTATAAGCGAGCGCGATGATGAACCTTTGTCGTTCAAGCGCCGGCGTTCGGGTCTTGTTCAAGAGGAGGAAACATTCTTCCAGTCCGGGGCCGGTCTTTTCGCCTTCGTCGTTGATTTCGTATTTTCGAGCGGGCTCATAGCCGAGCGCCTGGCAGAAATCTTCCTGATGCTTTTCCCGAATATTTTCGTCGTCCGAAATGCGATCATAACGTTCGACAAGAATGAACTTCCTGCCGCCGGCTTCGCGTAATTCGACGTTCGCCACCTCGAGCCCGAGACGTTCGGCGAGCTTCAGGCAAAACGCTTCGTTTTGGGGCAGATCGGGATAGTCGGCGCTGGCGACCTTCACGATATGAGTCGAAAGCGATCCGCCGAGCGGCTTGTATATCGCCCCGTTGTAGAGTCGAACCGCGGTTTTCAGTTGAACGCCGGCAACGGACAGCCGGGCGCGATTGTCTCGGGCAAAGATCGGAACGTTACTGATATCGGCGATTTCGGTGTCGAGCGATTGGCCCGCGAGCAGCTCATAGTCTTTTGGAATATTCGGCGACGCGCCAGGAGGAAGAAGGCGTATCGCGCCGGCACATTCCGCGCCATAAGACTGAAGCAGTTTGAAAGTTTCGTAGACCTGAAGTCTTTTCTGCGCCGCCGCGCGCTCGAGAGCGCCACCTTCCGGCAACAGCCCGGAGAAAAACGGCCGGCAGGCGCGATCGTCGTAAGGCGTTGCGCTGGCGGGAAGCGAGATCGAGATCGGTGGGCTTTGCGCGCTTTGATACGCGAAGCTCATCCTTCCTTGGTCGTCACTCGCCAGAGTGCCAACGCGTTCTTCCGATAGATACGCGTCGAGGCTTTCCGTCATCGGCGTCTCGCATAGAGATCGATACCGAGAGCCTGCAGCACGGCGAAAATCAGGGAGACGCGAGCCGTCGGCTTGCCGCGTTCGAGTTCGTTCAGGAAAACAATCGAGACATTGGCGAGGCTGGCGAGAGCCGATTGGGTAAGTCCCAACTCCGACCGCCGGCTTTTCACCAAAGCGCCAAGAACATTCGAGTCCGATACGGG
This sequence comes from uncultured Rhodospirillales bacterium, assembly GCA_903828515.1. Lineage (GTDB taxonomy): Bacteria > Pseudomonadota > Alphaproteobacteria > ATCC43930 > CGMCC-115725 > CAIKMD01. The sequence continues at coordinate 12,323 of CAIKMD010000009.1, forward strand.
CTCATCCACAGCACGATACCCATGATTAAGCGATCGCTTAATATTTGAGGGTAAACGGCAATAGTCAACCCCTTATTAAGCGATCGCTTAATCATGGTGGCAGGAACCTCGCCGAACCTAATTATTAAGCGATCGCTTAATAAATCGGGCAAAGCCCTTGATCAAGCCTTGTACGCGATGATCTCGACCTGAACGATGCCGGCGTGGATCGGCGCCTCGAAGGTGCGGCGCGCCGGGCGGCGTTTGGGATCGGGGAAATATTCCGCCCAGTATTTCAGCGGGACCTGGCGGTCCTTGTCGCTCTTCACATAGATCGTGATCTTGGCGACATCGTCGAGCGTCATGCCCGCCTCTTCCAGCACGCGCTTCATGTTGGCGAAGGCGTTGCGCGACTGTTCCTCGACGCCGTCGGGCATCTTGCCGCTGACCGGGTCCTTGCCGTTGATCGCGCCCGACACCAGCAACGGCCCGATCCGGCAGGCGATCGGCGAGGCCTCGGGATGTTCGAGACCTTTGATGTTGATGACCTGTTGCGTCATGGAATCCTCCTGAGTGAAATTCGTCAGCCGAAATTCGCCGCGAGACCGGGTTCGAACTCGCCGTCGATCAGCACGAAGGCGATCGTGCAGGGCGCGTTCGAGCGGTTGCTCCAGGCGTGGTTGGTGCCGCATTGGACCACCACGTCGCCCGTCTTCAGATGCACGTCGGTCTCGTCGAGCACCATGACGATCTCGCCCGAGAGAATGATCGCATAGTCGATCGTCTCGGTGCGGTGCATCAGCGGATGGCGTCCGCCCTTGCCGAACGTCCGCGCGGTTTCGTTGCCAAGCGCGGCAAAATGTTCGCGCGAGGATTCGGCATTCATGTTTCGGATCGCCTCCGATTCCGGCGGCACGTGATTGATGCGCACGACGGTGCCGCGCTTGCCTGGCATCTGGCGGCGCGGCCCGAGTGTCGGCTCTTCCGGCACCGCGACGATCGGCGCCGGCGTCTCGGACGTGCGCCAGAGATCGGTCGACCAGTTCTCCGGATTGGTCGGATTGATATGGACGAAGGGAGTGGGTCCGTCCGAGATCACGATCGCCTTGCCGTTGCGATCATGGCCGGTCACGACCCGGCGAATGGGTTCTGCCACGACGATCCTCCCTCGTTGGCGGCGCGCGAGCGCTTAATCGACCGCCGCGTTTTCGAGCTTGTCGCGCTCGCTCCGGCGCAGTTTCACGCTGTCGGATTTGAGTTGGCCGCAGGCAGCGAGAATATCGCGGCCGCGCGGCGCGCGTACCGGCGAGGCATAACCCGCCGCGTTGACGATATCGCTGAACGCGTTGATCGCATTGTTCGACGAGCATTCATAAGGCGCGCCGGGCCACGCGTTGAACGGGATGAGATTGACCTTGGCCGGGATACCCTCGATCAGCCGCACGAGTTCGCGCGCCTCGGCCGGGCTGTCGTTGACGCCTTTCAGCATCACGTATTCGAAGGTGATCCGGCGCGCATTGCTGGCGGCGGGATAGTTCCGGCACGCCTCGAGCAATTGGGCCAACGGATATTTCTTGTTGATCGGCACCAGCACGTCGCGCAATTCGTCGTTCACCGCATGGAGCGAGATCGCGAGATTGACCGCGAGTTCCTCGCCGCAGCGCGCGATCAGCGGCACGACGCCGGCGGTCGACAGCGTGATCTTGCGGCGCGACACCGACAGGCCTTCGCCGTCCATGACGATCTTCAGCGCCTTCGCCACGTTGTCGTAATTATAAAGCGGCTCGCCCATCCCCATCATGACGATGTTGGTGAGCTGGCGGTTGTCGGGCGGCGACGGCCATTCGCCGAGGCTGTCGCGCGCCAGCATGATCTGGCCGACGATCTCGGACGCGTCGAGGTTGCGCACGAGCTTCTGCGTGCCGGTATGACAAAACCTGCAATTGAGCGTGCAGCCGACCTGCGAGGAGACGCAGAGCGTGCCGCGATCCTCCTCGGGGATATGGACGCATTCCGCCTCGTTGCCATCGGCAAAGCGCATCAACCATTTGCGCGTGCCGTCTTCGGATTTGAGCGCGCGCGATTCGACCGGCCGCTCCACGACATAGGACTCAGCGAGTTGCGCGCGGAAAGATTTGGCGAGCGTGGTCATCGCCGCGAAGTCGGTCGCGCCGCGGTGATAGATCCAGTGCCACAATTGGCGCGCGCGGAAAGGCTCGCTGCCGATCGTCTTCATTTCGGCAGCCAGCTCGTCGCGGCTCAGGCCGATCAGGTTTTTCTTGGGGGTCGGGTCGGTCATGTCCCGCTCATATAAGGCGCAGACGCCGCCGGCGCAAAGAAAATGGGCTTTATCGCGCCCCGCGTTCAGGCCTCGGGATCGCCCGGCAGATGGTAAATGTGGTTCTGAACGATGGCATTGGGCTGCCGATAATAGGCCATCACGTCGAGAATTCCCGGGGGGATGGGGTCGTAGGCATGCCATATCTTGATCGGGCCGATATAGACCCGTTCGAGCAAGGCGCGGAAGTTCCAGTTGCGCGGCAGGACGAAGGGCGAGATTCCGGTTTCAGCAACCGCCAAGGCGAAACTCCCCTGGTCCGCCGCCCGCATGATCGCGAGCTTCCCGTCCTGGTAAAACCGGATCGAGGAATCGAGCGTCGGCGCGATTGCCGCCCAGGCATCGAAGGTCGGCTTGGCGCGCTCGGTGAAGAAGATCACGCCGGTATTGTATTCGACGATGTCGCCGTAATTGGCGAGCCCGGTATGGCGGCGAGCCCACGGCGCCTCGCAGATGCAGATCGCCAGCCCGAACTGTCGCGCCTTTTCGAAACCGAAATCGAGGCGGTCGAGCACGATCGTATCGGCGTCGAGAAAGAGCGTCTCGCGAAACGGCGACCGCGCATAGATGTTCGCCTTGGCGAGGAGGCTCTCTTGCGAATTGGGATCGGCGTCGATCCGGACGACTTCGATCGGGAGTTCCGGGTGGCTCGCCTTGACCGAAGCGATCGAACGTTGCAGCACGGGCTCGACGTTGCTGCCCCACACCATATAGAGAACGCCGCGTTCCTGCTTCTCCATGATCGATCCTTTGAGGTCGCGCGCCGCCGGTCGCGCGCGTCGGCGGCCGCTAGCGTTTGACGCCGCAGTTTTTGTCGATGAGCGTCAGCGCCTGGCCGAACCCGTCGAGCGGATAGGTATCGATGCTCGTCGCGCCTTTTTCCGGCGTCGCCTTGACCAGGGCGACTTTGCCTTTGCTCAGCGCGACGGTGATCGCCTTGTCGGTCGCGGCATCGGGCGCCCAGGCGGCGTCCTTGTTGGTGAAGAGCGAATATTTCTTGCCGTCGATATCGATTTCGGCGGGCGCGCCGGGCTTGGCCACATAGCCGAGGGTGAAGTTGACGACGTTCACCGCGTTATCGCCGGGCCGATGAGTGACGCTGCCGCTCAGGGCCTTGCGCGCCGGAACGCTTTTCGTCGGATGGCCGACCAGATAACACACCAGCGTCTTCTTTTCGCCGGTCGCATAGGCGCTCCAGGCTTTGACGATGCCGAGGGCCTTCGGGCCCGCCGCCGGAGCGGCGACGGCCGGTTTGGGAGCGGGCTTGGCATCGGCGGCATAAGCCGCGATCGGCGCCAAGGCGAGGAACGATGCCGCCAGAGCGGGGAATAGCGAACGCATAACCCACCTTAACCAAAGCGCGCCGCGCATTCCAACCCGGTTTTACGTTGGCAATGCCGCGACAAAACGCATCGGCGCTTGCCGCGTAAAAAAAACTCGCAACCGCGAATGGCCGGTCTATGATGGTTTGGTTAACGAGGGGGAAGTCATGGGCGCGATTAGAATTGCGCGACCAGAGGATGCCAAAGCGATCGCCAGGATCGAAGTCGAGACCTGGCGCTCAACCTATGCCGGCATGCTCCCCGACCGCGTCCTCGTCAACATGTCCGAACGCCGACAGACCGCATCCTGGGCGAGTTTCCTGCGCCACCGGCCCGAAGATGTGTCGGTCGCGACCGCCACCAACGGCACGATCCAGGGCTTCGGCAATTGCGGCACCCAGCGCGACAGCACGATCCGTTTCGCCGGCGAGGTCTACACGCTTTATGTCGCGCCCGACCGGCAGAGTCAGGGCCTCGGCCGTTCCATTCTGATGTCCTTGTTCCAGCGACTCGTCGATACCGGCCACGCCACCGCGCTGGTCTGGGTCGTGCGCGCCAACCCCGCGCGGTTTTTCTATGAGCGCCTGGGCGGCCAGCAGATCATGCACCGCCCGATCCCGGTCGGCGGCCAGCAGGTCGAAGCCGTCGCCTATGGCTGGCGCGATCTCGGCGCGGTGCTCGCCGGCACCGCCAAGAGCGGCGATGGCCTCACCGGCGACTCGCTGAACTAAGTCGACATCCGGTCGCCGTTACGGTTCGGCTAGGGCGTAGCGCCCAACCGCTGCAAGTTTTCCGTTAAGTCGAGATAGCGGTCGAGTTGCATCGCGCGACGATAATCGGCAATGGCTTGGGCCCGAAGCCCCATCTGCTCGAAGGCGACGCCGCGGTGCATGTAGTCGTCACCGGTCTCCTCTTCCGACTCCTGACCGGATTCGATTACCTTGGTGCAGGCATTGACGCGCGCCGGGTAGGAGTCTGCCCACGCGCATTGCTCCCCCAGATCGTCCATCATCTGGTCACTCAATTGAGCCCAAGCCGGGAACGCGACCACAACTAATGCCAGAGCGAATAGAATCCCGCGCAAGGTATCCCCTCCCCCAAAGTGCGCGGCGACACTAACACGGGGTAGAACCGACCTAAGAACGAAATTGATTTAGTGCGACGCGCGGCGGCGTCCGGGCGCGGCCCGGTCGGTGTCTTCCTCGAACAGCTCGGCGAGCTTGTCGAGCATCGCGCCGCCCAGTTGCTCGGCGTCGACGATGGTGACCGCGCGGCGGTAATAGCGCGTCACGTCGTGGCCGATGCCGATCGCCACCAGTTTGACCGGTGAATTGCGCTCGATGTCGGCGATCACCTCGCGCAGATGCTTTTCGAGGTAATTGCCGGGATTGACCGAGAGGGTCGAATCGTCGACCGGCGCGCCGTCCGAGATCACCATCAGGATGCGGCGCTGCTCGGTGCGGGCGATGAGACGGGAATGCGCCCAGATCAGCGCCTCGCCGTCGATGTTCTCTTTCAGGATACCTTCGCGCAACATCAGACCGAGACTCTTGCGCGCGCGGCGCCAGGGGGCATCGGCCGATTTGTAGATGATGTGGCGCAGATCGTTGAGCCGGCCGGGATTGGGCGGCTTGCCCGCCGCGATCCATTTCTCGCGCGACTGGCCGCCTTTCCAGGCGCGGGTGGTGAAGCCCAGGATTTCCACCTTCACGCCGCAGCGTTCGAGCGTGCGGGCAAGAATATCAGCGCTCATCGCCGCGACGGTGATCGGGCGGCCGCGCATCGAGCCCGAATTGTCGATGAGCAAAGACACCACCGTGTCGCGGAATTCGGTTTCCTTCTCGCGCATGTAGGAAAGCGGATAGACCGGATTGGTGATCACGCGCGCGAGCCGCGCCGCGTCGAGCATGCCGTCGTCGAGATCGAATTCCCACGAGCGCGCCTGCTTCGCCATCAAGCGGCGCTGCAGGCGGTTGGCGAGGCGGCTGATGATGCTTTGGAGATGCGCGAGCTGTTGATCGAGCAAAGCGCGCAGCCGGGTCAGCTCGTCGGCGTCGCACAGCGCGTCAGCCTCGACCACTTCGTCGAATTCGTGAGCGAACGAGCGATAGACCGCCGGATCGTCGTTGGCGCCCGAGCGGCGCGGCAGGATGCCGGGACGGCCGGGGCGACCCGGATCTTCGTCGCCGGCACCGGGCATCATTTCGCCGGCCACTTCCTCGGCGCCGCCTTCGTCGTCGCCGTCTTTATCCTGTTCGGGCACGCCGCCCTCGAGCGAGCCTTCGGAGCCGGTGGCCTTGCCCTCGCCGCCTTCGCTCTCGCCCTCGTTCTCCTCGGAGTTCTCGCTGTCGCCTTCGGCGTTGTCGCTTTCTTCGCCCTCTTGCGATTCGCCGAGGTCCATGTCGAGGTCGGTCAGCAACTGACGCGCCGCCGTCGCATAGGCGCTCTGATCCTCGATCGCCCGGCTGAGCTCGGCGAGGTCTTTCGCGATGCGTGTCTCGATGAAGGGCCGCCACAGATCGACGACCTGACGCGCCGAGCGCGGCGGCGGCGCGCCGGTCAATGCCTCGCGGGTCAGCAGGCGCAGGGCCTCGGCGAGCGTCGTGTCGTTGCGCTCCGACATGTGCTCGTAGCCCTGACGGCGATAGCGCTCTTCGAGCATGGCCGAGATATTGGTGGCGACGCCGGCCATGCGCCGCGCGCCCAAGGCCTCGACGCGCGACTGCTCGATGCCTTCGAAGATCGCGCGCGCGGTTTCGCCCGAGGGCGCGAGTTTCGAATGCAGCGCGGTGTCGTGATAGCGCAATTTGAGGGCCAGCGCGTCAGCCGCGCCGCGCACCGGCGCGGCTTCGGCTTCGCTCAGATCGCGCGCGGGCAGCGGCAGGCGCAGCCTTGTGCCCGCGGCGCCGGCGGGTTCGGCGCCGTAGGTGACGGTGATGTCCTCGCGTTCGGCGATCGCGCGCACCGTCGCGGCGGTCGCGCGCTTGAAGGCTTCGGTGGGCGATTCGGCTTCGGCCATCGCGCTCGTGCTTACGCCAGAGAGGCGCGCACCCCGGTCTCCTTGAGCTCGGTGCCGAAGCAGCGTTGATAATATTCGGCCACGGTCGAGCGCTCGACCTCGTCGCACTTGTTGAGGAAGGTGACGCGGAAGGCAAACGCGATATCGTTGAAGATGCGCGTGTTCTCGGCCCAGGTGATCACCGTGCGCGGCGACATCACGGTCGAGATGTCGCCGTTGATGAAGCCCGAGCGGGTGAGGTCGGCGAGCGACACCATCGCCTTGATCTGCTTGCGGCCGTCGTCGTTGTCGAAGCTCGGCGCCTTGGCGAGGACGATGTTCACCTCGGTGTCGTGCGGCAGGTAGTTCAGCGTCGCGACGATGTTCCAGCGGTCCATCTGACCCTGGTTGATCTGCTGCGTGCCGTGATAGAGGCCGGTCGTGTCGCCCAAGCCGATCGTGTTGGTAGTCGAGAACAGGCGGAACGCCGGATGCGGGCGGATCACGCGGTTCTGATCGAGCAGCGTGAGCTTGCCGTCGACTTCGAGCACGCGTTGAATGACGAACATGACATCGGGACGGCCGGCATCGTATTCGTCGAACACCAGCGCGGTCGGATGCTGCAGCGCCCAGGGCAACAGGCCCTCGCGGAACTCGGTCACCTGCATGCCGTCGCGCAGCACGATCGCGTCCTTGCCGACGAGATCGATGCGGCTGATATGGCTGTCGAGGTTGATGCGGATGCAGGGCCAGTTGAGCCGTGCCGCGACCTGTTCGATATGGGTCGATTTGCCGGTGCCGTGATAGCCCTGAACCATCACGCGCCGGTTATGCGAAAAGCCCGCCAGGATCGCCAGCGTCGTGTCGCGATCGAACTGATAGGCTTCGTCGATGTCCGGCACGTAGTCGTTGGTTTTCGAGAAGGCCGGAACCTGGAGATCGCTTTCGATCCCGAAGGTCTGGCGCACCGACACGGTGATGTCGGGCGAGCCGGTCGGCATGGTGTTCGTTTCTGCGTTTGTCATTTTCGTTATGGCTTGTTGGTTTCGGGTCAGGCTGGGAAGTAGCTCGCCTTGAGCGTCGAATAGGCTTGGTTGATTTCCTTGAGACGTTCCTCGGCGTCCCGGTCGCCCCCGTGGGTGTCCGGATGATGGCGCTTAACCAACTCCTTATAGCGGGTCCTGAGCGCAATGAGAGTCAGGGGAGGCTGCAAATCGAACAACGACAGCGCCTTTTCCTGGGGCGAGGTCGGGCGCTTGGGGCTATGGACCTTGGTGTTGCCCTCGTCGTCGATGTCGAAGAGGCCGAACCCGCTCCATTTGGTGCCGCGCATCGAGGCAATCCGGGCCCCCAGCCGCCAGGTCGGCCGCTGCCAGACCGTGTCGTTGCGGATTTCCGCCTCGACCTCGGCGGCGCTCATCCCGGCATAGAAATTCCAGGCCGCGTTGTAGGCGCGAACATGATCGAGGCAGAACCAGTAGAAGTTCTGGAGGGTGGTTTTCGAGCGCGGTGCGCGGAAATCGCCGTTCGCGGCACAGCCGGGATGGTCGCAGGGGCGCTGGACCGGCGGCGGATCGGCATATGCAAGGCGAGAACGAGACATTTTATAAGTATGGTCGGTGACCCTGGGGCTGACAAGCTTCGCAGCTTGGCGTTAAAAGGTATTGACGTTGGGGCTGTTTCCGACGCGAAGCCGAGGTTTTTCATGACCGTCGCGGACCGCATCCGGCAGAAACTCGAAGCGGCGCTCAACCCCGAGCGTTTGACGGTTTTCAACGACTCTCACCTCCATGCGGGGCACCATCAGGGGGCTCATGCGGGCGAAGAGACGCATTTTCGCCTCGAAATCGTCGCTTCCGGCTTCCAGGGCCAGGGGAAAGTCGCCCGCCAGCGTCAAATCTATGGAATTTTGGCCGAGGAACTGGCCGGACCGGTCCACGCGCTGCAATTGCAGACCCTGACCCCCGACGAAGAAGCGAAGCTCAAGGCGATCACCGAATAGGGGAACACTTATCGCGTCACGCGCGAGGGTTGAACCGGCGCCTAGACCAGAACGCTGCGCGCGAGCGCCCGGAGGTTTTCCGACGAGGCGTGCCCGAGGAACGCCGCGCCCAGGATCATCGCGGCGCCCCGGCCGCGCGCCCCGGCGGCGACCAGATTGCGCCCCAGCCGGCCGTAGCGGCGGGCGAGGATCCGGCGCCGTTCGGCCGGGGTCAGACGCGGCGCCTGTGCCGCGAGATGCGCCCGTACCATGCGCAGGACATGGCCCGCCTGCTCGGCGGCAAAGGCCTGGGAATAGCTGGTCGCGCTGTAATGATAGATCGCCAGTGGGTCGTGCAGCGCCACGACCGTGCCGCGCAGCGCCAGCCGGATGAACAGGTCCTGATCCTCGCCGACCGCGAGGTCGGGATCGAAACCGCCGGTCGCCGCGAGCACGGCGCGGCGCGTGAGCACCGACGAGGTGCCGATGAACGACGAAGCGAGCAGTTCCTTCCAGGCCTGGGCGCCCTGCGCCGGCGCCTGACGGGTAAAAATCGAGGTGCCTTCGGCGCCGTCGGGATGCACCGCCCGCATGTCGCAGACCACGAGACTGACCGCCTCGTCCGCGACCATCGCCGCGACCTGTCGCGCGAGTTTCTCCGGCAACCATTCATCGTCGGCATCGAGAAACGCGATGAGTTCGCCCCGCGCGGCGGCGATGCCGTCGTTGCGGGCGCGGGCGGGACCGCCGCGTGCCGCGCGGCGTAAAAGGCGGATACGAGGATCGCCCAACCCGACGACGATGCCGGGGGTGACGTCGCAACCGGCGTCGTCGATCACGATCGCTTCCCAATCGCCATAGGTCTGGGCAATGACGGATTGCAGCGCGCGCGGCAACGTGGCGGCGGCGCGATAGGCCGGGATCACCACGGAAACCAGCGGACGGGATGCCGGGACAGCGGACATGAGCCTGTCATCGCACGGACGTGGGTAAGATTCCGTTAACACCCAAGGCTTTTGATGGCGTCGGACCGGTGCAAACCCGCTCCGTTACCAGCCTCTTAAGCAATTTCGTTTATCAACCAAGCATCGCCGCCACCAAGGTTTTGCCGTGCGCTCACTATTGCTGTCCATCTTCCTGATCGCGTTGCTGCCGTCGGCGTTCCTGACGCCGTTCATCGGCGTCATGCTGTGGTCGTGGGTCAGCTTCATGAGCCCGCATCGTCTGGTGTGGGGCATCGGCGACAGCCTGCCCTGGGCCACTATCGTCGGATCGGTCGGCATCGCCGGCTGGCTGATCAGCGAGCGCCGCCGCATTCCGATCGACGCCACCACGATCCTGATGGGCCTGCTGCTCGCCGCGTTCAGCGTCAGCACCTATTTCTCGCTGGTGCCCGAGCTTTCCGGCGACAAGTGGTGGGCGATCGTCAAGGAATTCGTCTTCTTCTTCATCACCGCCGCGCTCGTCACCAACCGCGTGCGCGCGCATGCGCTGATGTGGATCATGGTGATCTCGGTGTCGTTCTACGGCATCAAAGGCGGCGTGTTCACGCTGCTCACCGGCGGCCAATACCTGGTTTGGGGTCCCGACCTCACCGCCATTTCCGACAACAACCATCTCGCGACGGCGCTCGTGATGACGCTGCCGCTGATGAACTATCTCGGCCTGCAATCGAAGAACGATCTCCTGCGCGTCGGTTCGCGCGTCGCCATGGCCTTCACCCTGCTCGCCATTCTCGCCAGCTATTCGCGCGGCGCCTTCCTCGCACTGTCGGCGATGATCTTGTGGTTCTGGCGCCATTCGCAGCACAAATTCATCACCGCCGTCGTCATCGCGGCGACCCTCGCCTTCTCGGTCGCATTCATGCCGTCGCAATGGTACACGCGAATTCAGTCGATTCAGACCTATCAGGATGACGCCTCGGCCGCCGGCCGTCTCGACATCTGGGCGGCGGCGTTCAAGATCGCCAAGGCACGGCCGCTGGTCGGCGGCGGCTTCCTCGCGCCGTATCAGCAAAAGATCATCGACATCTATTCCCCCGGCGTGACCGCGCGCGCCGTGCACAGTATCTGGCTCGAAGTGCTCGGCGAGAACGGGTTCCCCGCGCTCTTCCTCTGGGTCGGCCTGCTGGTCGTCGCGCTGAACAATTGCCGCGTCATCATCCGACGAACCAAGAATATTCCCCAGCTCCAATGGGCCAACGATCTGGCGCATATGTCGATGGTGTCGCTCCTCGGCTTCATGGTCGGCGGCTCGTTCCTCTCGCTGCCCTATTGGGATTTCTATTACACGCTGCTCGTGCTGATCGCCTGCGTGCGCCGCATCGCGATGGCCGAGATCGTCGCCATGGGCAAGGCCACGCCCGACATGAGCCGCCAGGCGCCGGCCCGTCTGCTCAATCCGACCCCCGCCCTCCCCGCACCCGCGCCGCCGCCCAAGATCGCCGCGCGGGCGGGCCGCTAGAGTCCCGCGCCCTCCGATGTTGGCCGGACGGTTGTCCGTCTCTCGCGCAAAGACGTTGCGCATCGGTATCGACGCGCGCTGCCTCAACGTCGCGCATCTGCGCGGGATGGGAAATTATCTCAACGGCGTGATCGACCGGCTCGGCCGCGACCGCGATCTCGATTGGGAATTCTTCTCGAACCGCCCCGACCTGCCGTTCCACGATCCGCTCCACGGACAGGCGAAGCGCCACGATGTCGATTTCCCCGGCCATCGCTTTCAAGCCTGGGAGCAGATCGTGTTGCCCGCGCAGACCCTGCTGCACCGGATCGACGTGCTGCATTGTCCGCAAAATTCCGCGCCGCTGTGGCAGCCGGTGCCGACCGTTATCACCATTCACGACACCATGATCTGGGATCGCGACGAGGCAATGGGCACCGGGCCCTATCGCGACGTCATCCTGCCGCGCGCCTTCGCGCGCGCCGCCGCCATCGTCACCATCAGCGAACAATCGAAACGCGACATCGTCGCGCGCTGGCCCGCGCTCGCCGCCAAGCTCCATGTCATCCCGCACGGCGTGGAACCGGAATTCCTCAGCGTGGCGCCCGCGCCGCTCGGCGCGGATCTGGCGGGCGCCGGCATTCGCGAACCCTATCTGCTCTATTGCGGCGGCTTGCTCGAACGCAAACGCCTCGGCTGGGCGCTCGACATCTTCGCGGCGCTCGACGAACCCGCGCTTCAACTCGTCGTCTGCGGCGTGCCGCAGGAACATCACGAGGCAGCCCGACGAGATCTCGATCCGGCCTTACGCGACCGCGTGTGCTTCGCGCCCTACATCGCGACCGGCGCGATGCCGCGGCTTTATCAAAACGCCGCCGCCGTGCTCTATCCGACGCTCTATGAAGGTTTCGGCTTCCCCGCGCTCGAGGCACAGGCAACCGGCACGCCGGTATTGATGAGTCCCTTGGGCAGCCTCGCCGAACTCGCCGGACCCGGCGCCGTCATGCTCGGCGCCGACGATCGCGAGGCCTGGATCGCGGCCGCACACAATGCCGTCGTCGCCCGCCGCGACGGCGCGCAACCCCATGCGGCATCGCGCGCCTGGGCACGCGGCTTTACCTGGGAAGCCTCAGCCGCCGCGCATCGGGCGATCTATACCGCAGCCGCCGGACGGCGCTGAGATGACGGCGAACCCGCTCGTCACCATCGTCATCCCCTGTTTCAACGCCGCGCATACGGTGGCGACCGCGCTCGCCTCGGCGCGCGCCCAGACCTATCGCCCGATCGAAATCGTCGCGATCGACGATTGCAGCGGCGACGACACGCTGAAGATTCTCGAAGCCGACCGCGGCAGCGACCTTGTCGTCATCGCCGGCGAACGCAATCGCGGCGCCGCCGCCGCGCGCAACCGCGCGATCATGGCGGCGAGCGGCGAGTATCTCGCCTTCCTCGACGCCGACGATAGCTGGGCGCCCGAGAAGCTCGCGCGGCAGATCGCGCTGCTCGACGCGGATCCGGCGATGGCGATGGTCGGCTGTCGCGCCGACGTCGTGCGCCTCGACGGACAGCGCGAGCCGGTCAACGCCGATCGCGTGCCGCCGCAGGGGCCCGAGGCGTGGCGCGACCTGTTGCATCACGCCTATTACGTCACCAGCGAGATCGTCACCCGGACCGAGATCGCGCGTCTCATCGGCGGTTTCGCCGACGGCATGAGCACCGGCGAGGATCAGGATTTTTTCATTCGCCTGGCCCTCGAAGGCGGCGTCGGCTTCGTCGATGCCTCGATGGTCACCATGCACCAGCAGCCGGGCAGCCTCAGCATCCGCCAGCGCGCCCGCGAGGCGGCGATCGTTCTGCCGATGATCGAAGGCCATTGCCGCGATCTGTCGGGCCGGCTCGCACCCGGCGAGCGGCGCCGGATCATCGGCGCCCGCTACACGACGTTGGGCCGCGGGCTTTATCCGGCCGAGCCCGGCGCCGGCGCACGGTTGCTCGTCCGCGCGATCCTCAACGGGACCGAGCCTCTCGCCAATCTTCGCTATCTGCTGGTGGCATCGCCCTGGGCCCGCAGGCTCAAGGCGCGGCTGGCTCACGCGGCGGGCGCGGATACCTTGGCGCGGACATAGGCGCGCACCGTTTCGGGCAGCAACGGCCCGAAAATCTTCTTGGTCCAGTTCGAAAAATTGCGGCCTTCCGGCAAGGCATCCCGCCATTCGGTATGGGCGAGATAGCGCCAGTAATCGGCGCGGCGCGGATGGCGGCAGAGATAATGCCACGGCTTCGAGGCGCCGTTGAAATGGATGATGCGCGCATCGTCGCGCACTTCGTCGATCGAATCGCGCGCCATGCCCATCGGATGATAGTCGAAGAAGAACGGCGAAATCGCGTTGTAGATATAAGGCAGATCGAGCCGCCGGTCGTAGAGACAGGCATTGAGCACGTCCTGATCGGCATCGACGATGATGTGGGCGTTGCGATCGATGTAGTCGATCAGGCGCGGGAACACGTTCTCGGACCGCCACGCGGCGAGATTGATGGTGAGCACGCCGGAATTGAAATACCCGTAGCGCTCGGGCACATCGAACGCGGCGCAGCGCGTCGACCCCGGAATCGTCACCGCGCCCAGGATGTTGTCGCCGAGGTCGGTGCGCCACAGTTTGCCGATATCGCCGACCACGATCATGTCGCTGTCGAGATAAAGCACCTTCGACACGGTCGCGGGAAAGAAGTCGGCGACCCAGAGGCGGGTGTAATTGTCGATCGAGTAATGGGCGCGGACCGGCAGATCGATGCCGGCGTTGGTCAGCCGCGTCACTTTCAATGTGCAATTATGATAGGCCGCAAGCGTGCGGCGCAGCTTGTCTTCCTCGGCGCCGAGATCGCCGGTGCTGACGACCACGATGTCGAAGAACGACCCAGGATTGTTCTCGAGCAGCGACACGATGCAGACCGCGACATGCTGGGCATAGCGCTGATTGATGCAGAACAGCGTCGGGATCGACGCCGATTCCGGCAGGGCGAAGTTATGTCCGTCGGCGGCTGCCATGTCAGACCGGATCGCCGATCATGCGACGATAGATCCGCTTCAGCGGCGGCTTCACGCCGAACTTGTCCGCGCATTGACGCGCGATCTCGATCACGGCTTCGATCTTTGCCTCGAGATGCCAGGCGACATAGCCGATCGGATTGCGCCGGAAATAATGGAAGTTGAACCGGCGCCGTTCGGCCGCGGTAAAGACCTTGGCATTGCCGCCGAGCTTCGAGACCACCGGGGTGAAATGCGGATAGAGCGTCGCGTTGTGCAATTCGGTTTTCATGAAATTGCCGATCAGGATGTCGTCCATGAAGCCGTAATGGACGGCATCCATCAGCGAGCGGCGCGGCGCATGAAAGCCGATGCCGCGCAGGCGCGACGCCGGCTTGTGCATCGCCATGGGATCGAGCCACGCACGGCGGCGTTCGCCGCCGACGACGAAATCGAGATAGTCGAAATGACGCGGCAGCAATTCGAACTTGGCGAAGAACGCCTTCACGTCGACCCAATCGGCCGGATCCATCCGTTCGGCCCAATCGTCGTCGCCGGTCGTTTCAGATATCTGATACTCCGCCGAGATGTGATTCGGATTCTTGCGATGAACGCCGCCGGTTTCGAGGTCGACCATCACGAAGGGTTCGAGCTTGCGGACCTGCGGCCGGGTCCAATGCTTTTCGACATCGGCCCAGGTGACCCGATAGGGATTGGCCCAGATGCTGTCGGCGCGCACATAAAGATGCTGCGAGGCCGAGGAAACGAAGCTGCCGGCGCCGAGGCGATCCATCAGGCGGGCGGTTGCCCACACCATGCCCTTCTTGCGCTGCTCGGGCGGATCGATGGTGCGGCGGCCTTCGTCGTCGATGATGTTGATCATGTCGGCATCGATCGCGCAGAGCGCGGCGACATAGGTCTTGGCCCGGTCGTAGCCCGCGATGAGATTCCGGATGAAGCGTTCCTCACCGCAGAGCGGCGAATCGTTCAGGTTGACCACGAGCGTATCGCCGGCTTCGACGATCAGGATCGCATCCTGGTTCTCGTTGTCGATGCACATGCAGCGCACGCCCGGCGAGAGGCGGCGCCATGTCTTGTAAGGCAGCACCTCGACGGTGAAGCCCTGCTCCACCAGCCCGTTACGAATCTCGGGAACGTAGTGATTGGGCAGCAGGATCTTCTTGTCGCGCGGCAACTGTGCCAGGGAATCGGGATGGAGATGATCGGGATGGCCGTGCGAGATCCAGATGTATTCGGCGTCCATCAGACCGGTACGCTCCGCCTCTGTCAGCGGCCGGTCGAGCGCCCAGCTGCCGAAATAGCACGTACCGCCGAGCCAGGGATCGGTCCCGAGCACCGGACGGTCGTTTTCCCAAAACAGCAGAGACGCATTGCCGAGCGTCTCGAATCCCAAGCGCATTACCGACGCTCCCAACCCCCGAACCCGAGGGGCCAAACCCTTGCAAGAACGGGCGATTGTCGCCCGTCCCGGTTAAGTCTTTACTAAAAATTTACGCGCGCCCGACCCGATCGCGTTGCGCAACAGGCCGAGCAGGAAGCTCTCGCCGCCTTCAGGCTCGCCGGCGGCGATCCACAGCAGCAACAACGTCGCGCCATAGACGGCACCGCCGCACAACACGGCGTCGATGAAATGCGGCAGCACGACGTCCCAGGCAGCACCCGTCGGCGGCGCCCAGCCCTGGCCGGTGAACCACAGCACCAAGCTCATCGCGGCGATCGCCACGGTCGGGCGCCACACGCAGGCGATCCAATCGGCGAGCCAAATGCCGACGGCATTGCCGGTCACCACGGCGAAAGCGACCCCTTCGAGGACCGTGACCAGCGCGCGCGCGACCGCGACACCCCAAAGGCCCCAATACCAGGCGCTGACCAGGCAGACCACGACGCCGATCACCGCGAAGACCGCGTTGAGCACGAAATTGTTGCGGACATGGCCGGTCACCACCATCGCGGTGGCGCCGATGCTGGTCACCAGCGCGAACGGCGCCGAGGCCGCGACCAGCGCGATCACGAAGCCGGCCGTCGACCAGCTTGGCCCCAGCGCGATGTCGACGACGTCGGAAGCGACCGCCGACATGCCGATGGCGGCGGGCAGCAGCGGCACGGCGATGACGCCGATGGTACGCCGGAACGCATAGGCGAAGTTTCCCGCCTCGTTGCGCGCGGCGGTGAAGCCCGAGAACAGCGCGCGGCAGATCGGCGCGACGATTTCGGTGATCGGCAGCAAGCCGATCTCGGAGGCGACCATGAACACCCCGACCTGGAACGTATCGAGGAAGCGACCGAGCACGATCATCCAGCTTCGCTCGCGGCCGAAATCGGCAATGGTGGCGGCCCAGGTCCACAGCGAGAAAGACACGAGCTTATGCCATGCCGCGAGGCTGAAATGCGGACGATAGGGGTGCATCCAATAGGTCAGCACCCAGCGCAGCATGCGCAGGACGAGGTTGCCGATCACCAGCGCCCAATAGGAATGAAAGAACAGCGCGATGGCGACGGTGACGACGACCGATACCAGGCGCGGCATCAGGAAGAGCAGGAATTCCTTCTCGAAGCGGAAGTCGCGGCGGAATTCGACGACGCCGATATTCTCGGTGCCCTCGAGCGCCGGAAACAGCGCGAGCACCAGCAGCACCGGAATGAGGCGCGGCTCGGCGAAGAAATGCGCGGCGATCGGCGCGGTCGCGGCGATGATCAGGGTGTTGAGCAGGCCGCGCATCACGCTGAGCGTGTAGGCGGTATCGAGCAGATTATCGTTGGGCTCGGTCGAGCGGATGATCGCGTCCTGCAACCCGAAGATCGACAGCGCGTCGAAGGCCGCGACATAGGTGCTGGCAATCGCGATCAGGCCGAAATCTTCCGGCACCAGGACGCGCGCCAGCACCAGCGTGCTGCCGAATCCCAATATCCGCGTGGCGATCCGCCAGAGGATCATCCAGCCCGCACCGATCATGGTGCGCTCGCGGATCGATGCTTGAACCGTCGCCATACGGTACGCGAAACCCTCGCCGCCAAAGCCTAATGACCGCCGCCGGAACGCCCGCGCGACGCGATCAAATTAGGCGCGATTCCCTTAAGAAATCGGCAGGAAACAGGGTTAACGCGGGGGAGAAACCGGAGAAATCAGGGGGTTCGGTTAGGCCGCCTGGCCTTCAATGAACGAAGAGCCGTTCGGGCACCGGCATCAGACCGGTTTCCCCTGCCACAACGTGTCGCAACCGCTTTCCGTAACCGCGACGAGCGCCGACGCATAAGCCGTTTCGCCGCCCTCCGTGGCGCTCGCGGTCACGGCATAAACCGCGCCGGCTTCGATTGGGTCGCCCGGCCCTTCGTCGAGCGAGAGGCCGATCGCGTTCGCGGCAACGCCATCCGGCAGATGCGCCCCGCCCCGTGCCATGGCGAGGGCGGCGGCGAGCGCTTCCCGCGCGCGCGCCGCACCGGCCCCGCGCCCGATCGTCACATAGCCCGACGCCCAATACCCGTGGTTCTGCACGGCGATGCCGGCATTGGCGGGATCGAGCACGCGCTCGTCGCTCGCCGCATCGAGCGGCAGCGGTACGCCGCCGGGCGAAAGGCTCGCCATCGCGCGCGCATCCTGCGCGCCCGCTGCGATGGCCGCACGCTCCGCCGCCAGCCCGGCGCTGCGCACGCCGGCGCCCGTGCGCACGCTCGCGGCAAACGCGTCCGTTGCCGTCGCGAGAAGGCGCGCCGCGCCGCGCATCAGCTCGATCTCGCAGGGCGACTTACGCCGCCGCACCGCATCGAGTTCTTGATCGAGCGAAAGCAGCGCACGCGGCGCCACCGCTTTGGCAATGCCCACATAAAGCGCCTGCGGCAGCGTGCCGAACGCCCAGGTGGCAAGCGCATGGCCGTCGCCGACGGATTCGGCGATGAGCTTCGTTGCAGTGCCAATCGGCCGCACGTCCTCGACCCAGGTCAGACGCTTGGCGATGTCCATCATCTTGGGCGTGCCGGGTGCGAAGATAACCAACGGCCCCTCGCGCGGCACGAGCGCCAGCGTCGCCCCGAGCTTCGGGGTAAAGCCGGTGAGATAGGCCAGCGCGCCGTAATCGCCCGGATGGCCGTGGACGGCAAGCACGGCAGCGCCCGCGCGCGCCATCGCTTCACGCACGCGCGCGAGCCGGCCCTCATATTCGCTGCGCGGCAGCGCGCGTTCGTCCCAGTCATAGGGGCCGGTGAGCAGTGTCGATTCGAGAATCCGCATGGCTCAGACCCCGACCGTGCCGAGCTCGGCCCATTTCGTGCTGAGCGACTCGAAGCCGGTCGCGGTCACGCGCACCGGCTCGCCGCACAGCAGATAGCCGGTCTCGGGCAAATACTGGTTGGGATGGACGACGAACACCATATCCTCCTCGAGGATCGTCTGGTTCTCGATGCCGATATCGCCCGGCGCGATCGAGCCCGTGCCCATGCCATGGCCGCGGCGGTTCATGTAGGGCGGCCGGTTATATTTTTCGTAGCCGCAATCGGTCAGCACGGCGTCGACTGCGCCGGCGACGTCCGAGACCTTGATTCCGGGACGGATGATCTCGATGCCCGCGCTCATCGCCCGCACCACCAGCGCGTATTTCTCCGCCAGAACATTCGACGGCGGGCCGACCGAGGCGCTGCGGCAGATTTGCCCGAACTGCCCGTCATAGGCGGGCGTCGATTCGGCGATGATGACGTCGCCGCGCTCGAGCGGCCGGTTGCTCGACGCGCCGACGCCCTGCTGATGCGGTCCGCCGCTCAGCATCAGGAAATTGTCGTTGGCGCCGAGCCCTCTCGCATAAAGGTTCATCTCGACCGCAAGGTCGCATTCGCGCATTCCCACACGGCCGACGGCGAGCATGTGCTCGTGCGTCTTTTCGGCGATCGCGACGGCCTTGCGCGCGTTCGCGATCTCCTCCTCGGTCTTTGGGGCCGTGACCTCGTTCACCGCGTCGTCGAACGGCAGCGCGTCCGTTCCGACGATGTCGAGAAGTTTCACGGCAAGCTCGTGCGGCATGAGGCCAAGGCCGGTGGTCGCGATGCGGCCGGGCGAACGCTGGCGCAGCAACTCGGCGAGCGCAGCCGCGAGATCGTCGCTCGCGGTCAGCTTCAGCTCGGGGCGCCGGAGCGAAGCGCGCTCGGCATCGTAGGCTGGCGTGACGATCATCCGCTCGGTGCCGTCGGCGCGGAGCACGAGCGCGCTCTCGCCGAGCGCGCGATAGCCCATGAGATGCGCCGCCAGGTTGATCCGCGCCAAATGATGCTTGGCGTTCGACAGCGCGATGAGCGTGTCGACCCGTTCCGCCGCCATGCGGCGAAGCACGCGCTCGATCCGTTCGGCCCGATTCATGCGGAAACTCCTTGCGATGCAGGCGCAAACCTAGCGGGTTTGCCGCGCGGTGTGTAGGCAGGGGACGTGGGTGGCAAACGGCGTGTTGATCGGTCCGTCACCGGCGGCCGCAGCTCGCCTGCCGGCACGTTCCTGACCGCCGGCGATGGCCGCGTTCGGGTGAAAAGCGGACCTGTCGACAAGGGTCTCGGGTCGACGCTATTGACCCACGTTCGGCGTGGCCGGCGACGGCTTTGCCCCCCGAAGCCCATCGGGCGTAGGCTGCCGAAGATCGACGCCGCTCCATCACGATGAGGGAAACGATGACCGATACAACCTACACGCCGCCGAAGGTCTGGACCTACAAGCCCGATGGCGGGCGATACGCCGCCACCAACCGCCCGATCGCCGGAGCGACCCACGAAAAAGAACTGCCGGTCGGGCGCCACCCGCTGCAGCTTTATTCGCTGGCGACGCCCAACGGCGTGAAGGTCACCATCATGCTGGAAGAGCTTCTGGCGCTGGGCCATCGCGGCGCCGAATACGACGCATGGCCGATCAAGATCGGCGAGGGCGATCAGTTCGGCAGCGGCTTCGTCGCGGTCAATCCGAATTCCAAGATCCCCGCTCTGCTCGACCGCTCCGAACCCAAGCCGGTCCGCGTCTTCGAATCCGGTTCGATTCTCGTTTATCTCGCCGAGAAGTTCGGCGCCTTGCTGCCGACGACACGCGCCGAGCGCGCCGAATGCCTGTCCTGGCTGTTCTGGCAGATGGGAAGTACGCCTTATGTCGGCGGCGGCTTCGGCCATTTCTACGCCTACGCGCAGACCAAGATCGAATATGCCATCAACCGCTTCACCATGGAAACAAAGCGCCAGCTCGATGTGCTCGACCGTCGGCTGGCCGAAAGCGAGTACATCGCCGGGAACGCTTATACGATCGCCGACATCGCGATCTGGCCGTGGTATGGCGGCCTGGCGCAGCACAACCAATATGGCGGCAGCGAATTCCTGTCGGTGCAGGATTACAAGAATCTGCAACGCTGGACGACGCAGATCGGCCAACGCCCGGCGGTGAAACGCGGGCGCAAGGTCAATCGCCTGAGCGGCGATCCCGCGGATCAATTGCACGAACGGCATGATTCCGGCGACTTCGACACGAAGACACAGGACAAGATCGCCGCCAAAAGCTGAGGACATGGGTTGCTCGGGCGCGACATCCATCGTGCGAAACGATGGGCGCCAATACGCGACGGGCGCGGTTACCGGAACGAGCGAAACTATTTCGCCGGCAACGGCACGACGTAGCGCATGTCGATCACGGTCTTCGGCTCGAACTCGCCCTTCACCATGCCCTGCGATTTGTACCAGGCGATTTGGGACAGAACATCCTGCACATCGAGCCTGCCGTCGGGATCGACGTAAGAAATGCCCTGCTTCACCTGCTGAACCGGTTGTTCGACATATTTCGAGATCAGCCCGAGAGTGTCCGACGTTGTCGAACTTTCGGTCGGCTTTCCGTCCGCTCCGATGAAGGCGGCAGCGTAATCCCGTCGACCTTTGCCGACGGCCCGAAGGTATCGCTGGATCATCTCGCGACGATCATTGGCGGTGCGGGTCGCGACAAACATCACGCCGGTCTGCCAAGGCACCACGTCCCCCGTAAACCCGATGAGTTTCATGTCGTCGCGCTGGAGGGATGGCGCGGCGGACGTTGCGGCAACGATACCGGACTCCGCCTGTCCACCGGTTACCGCGGATATTATGTTGGGAGTCGATTGCAGCGGTAACATGCGGATCGACGCGGGATCGAAGCCCAATTTTTGAGCGATCAGAACGAGCGCGTAGTGCGTCGTCGAGCCCAGCGTGGCGATGGCCATCGAATGGCCCGGCAGGTCACGATAGGATTTTAGCCCCGCCGCATAAGCCTTGTTGGACACGACGGTCGCGAAGAGCGGGAATCCCGCGGCGTCATTGATGTTCGGCGCGATCAATCGCAGCGAGCCTTGACCGGCCAAATTGTAGAAGGCGGCGGTGAGGCCGGTTGCACCGACATCGACATCGCCAGAGAGGACGGCCGACGAAATCGGTTCGGCGCCCGTGAAAAAGACAAATTCGGCGGTCAATCCTTCAGCAGCGAAATAGCCTTTCTCCTTTGCGATATAGAGAGGGCCATTTCCCGCCAGCTTGATGATGCCGATTTTTATCGTTTCGGCAGCCGCCTGAGGCGATAGAACGATTGCCATAACAACGAGAAACGCCGCCGCCGCACATGCGATTCCATTGTTCGATTTCATTGCAAGCCCCCGAGCGTTCGCGCCGAGGATAGGTATCATTTTGGCGGAGCGGCGGATAGCACGATGTCGCCGATCGGCACGCCGCCGACCCACGCGTTTGCCGGGGGCAATGTCCGGTGTTGGAGATGGAGCGGCCGGACGCCGGCTATCTCACCCTTCCGGGATTCGCCGTGGTGCGGTTCAGCCCTTCGCGGAGGCCGCGAGCTCGCCGTTCTCGGTCAGGAGCTTGTCGAAATAGGCGATGGTGTTCTTGAGCCCGGTCTCGAGGCTAGCCTTCGTCGCCGCTATCGACCAGCCGCTGGCACCCAAACCGGTCAACCCGACGTGTCACCTGTCAACTCGTCGTGATCGGCAGAAGCCGGGGAATTGAGAACGACGACCCGACACTTTGGAAAATCGAGACCAGTTCCGAAACGGAATTCGCCGACGATGTGCAGGAACTCGTGCCGCCCGTCGTATCCGAATAGAAAAACTGAGGCTGTGAAGCCATTTGTTGCATCGCCGAACACGCGGAAATGGCCGGTGAGTCCGTCGAGCAACTACCGGACGCCGAAGTCGATGCACCGTAGGCGATCGTGTAAACCCAGGTTCCGGCTGCCGTCGCGGCCGCTGCAGCCGAGACGCCTTGCGCACACTGGTTCTTGGATTTGCCCGAGGGCACGTTACTCGTCGAGGCACTCGCATCGCCGTCGCTCAGGAAGATAATGACGTTCTGGGCATTCTTTTGACCATTGGCGACCAGAGCGCTCTGCGCTGCGGTGATGGCATCCGCGTAATAGGTTCCGTACCCGCCAATCGCAGCAAGCCCTGCACACTTGGAGCCTCCCCCGCCGAGCGCGCTGACAAGATAAGACGCACTGTTCAAGGAAGTTGCGCCGCTTGACGTTTTGTAGTCGGTTTGAAGACCGAGCACCTGATAGACCGGCGACGCGGCATAAGACACGATGGCGGGGTTCGTGCCCGAAGAGCAATCATAGTCGTAAACGGCCTGGCTCGAATTCTTCAGCCCGGGAAACACCATGATCCCGACGCTATCGATCGCAGGGTTCATGATCTGCAAAAGCGTTCTGCCACCGGTAAGACCGCAGCTGATCCGGGTGGCGCCACTGACAGAGCAACTGCTATCGGGACTGTTCATCGATCCGGTTGTATCGACGACGAGCATCACGTTAAGCGGTGCGGTCGCGCCACCCGAAGCACCGGCAAGAGCCGTCGCGGTCACCGGGACGCTACTGATCCCGATGACCTGCGCAAACCACATGGGCACGGACGCCTGCTGTTGGACCTTTATTGCGTTGGCCGACGTGCCTCCGCTGCAAGCGACACCGGTCGACGTCAGGCACATGAGCTTGGGATAGCCCGTTGCCATTGTGACGTTCACGCCGGGAATCGTGTTCTTGTTTCCGGCAACCGCGCTGTACGTCGTGGCCGCCGCGAGTGCCGCGCTCGCGTTCGAGCCCGTCAGATATTTGGCACCGGCAAGTGCCGCCGCGTTCGTCGATGCCTGAAGAGAGCTTTTGACGACGAGCGTGTGGCCGACATCGATCGCCAGCCCGGAAAACCCCACGATCACCGGCATCAGGATCGCCAGGATGACGGCGGCAAAGCCCCGATCCGACCGCCATAAATTGCGTAGGCGTGCGCCGACGGAAGATTTGGACCCTCTCATTGAATCATCCCCGAAGCAACGGAAGTAAGCAGACAACTTGGCGCGAAATTGTTGCCCAAAATTGTCAGATTGCAGGGATAGGTGGCCTGCACGCTGGCGGTGCCTCCGACGGCGGCGGCAAGAGACGTCGAACACCCCGTATCGTTCGAACATGCGGTACCGTTGACCTTCAAAGTGACGGTGATGTTCTGGGCGGTGAGATTGGGGAGTGAGGCGGTTACGGCGCTGTTGCTGGTCGTCCACGGGGTTGCGCTCGTCCGACTCAACGATAACTGCTGGGCGCCCGATCCGACCGCGCCGGTCATTTCGAGGTAATTGTTGATCGTAATTCCGAACTGAAACGTCGCCAAAACGACAAGCATGAGTATTGGCGCGATCAGGGCGAATTCGACGGCCGCAATGCCCCGGTCGTCGACAATGCTTCGTAACGGGAACCAGCGAAGGCAGCGGTGCCATGAGGGTCGTTTCACTTTGTCACCTGTTCGATTGGCGGCGGATGGTCACAAATAGCCCTCGATTCTTTAACAAATCGTTTCAATCTATGAGGACCGCACCGCTCGAAGGGTGAACGTGCCTTAACCCCGTTTCAGAACGCGGCTTTCTTTCCGGAGCATTCGTGATCTTGAGCGTTGGGCCGAAGCCATTAGAGACTACGGCGTTACTCATCTTCTAACCCATCTGACGCTTGGTCCCGGCCCGGCTCGCAAAGGCGAAGAGATGGACCTGATTGCGGCTTATAATCCGCCGATGAACGTGCAACACC
The DNA here is from genome assembly GCA_903828515.1 of uncultured Rhodospirillales bacterium. Taxonomy (GTDB): domain Bacteria; phylum Pseudomonadota; class Alphaproteobacteria; order ATCC43930; family CGMCC-115725; genus CAIKMD01. The sequence continues at coordinate 36,477 of CAIKMD010000009.1, forward strand.
GGACAGCCCCGGCAGGACTTCTCGGAGCTTTATCTGCGGAGGGAGAATTTGGTCTCGCTCAAGCAGGACGGCGTGGAATTTTATCAGGCGGTCAGTAATCGCCGCCTGAACTCAAGTTTCAGCAAAACGCCATAGCGCATTGCCTAACGCGGTACGCGCGCGCATCGCACGCGTACCTACCGATCACACCCCTTGTCATTAGAGTTTCTCCAAGGTGTGACTGCTACCTAATACCGCAAATGTCCGGTATGGGAGATGGAGTGGCCAGGCGGCGGCGCTTTGCCTATCACTCTAAAGGAGGCGGCGCGAACCTTCCTTGATCCGCTGAGATGGCCCCGCCGATCAAAGCGCGGTTGCCGGTCGTCTAGTCGCGACGCGTCAGCCCTTCGCGGAGGCCGCGAGCTCGCCGTTCTCGGTCAGGAGCTTGTCGAAATAGGCGATGGTGTTCTTGAGCCCGGTCTCGAGCGCGATCTTGGGTTCCCACCCGAGGACGCTCCGGGCGCGGCCGATATCGGGGCAGCGCTGCAGCGGGTCGTCGACCGGGAGCGGACGGCGTTCGATCTTCGAGCGCGAGCCGATCATCGCGATGACGCGGGACGCGAGTTCGGCGACCGGGATCTCGACCGGGTTGCCGAGATTGATCGGGCCGGTGACGTCGTCGGGCGCCGCCATCAGGCGCACGAAGCCTTCGATCAGATCGTCGACATAGCAGAAGGCGCGGGTCTGGCTGCCGTCGCCGTAAAGGGTGATCGGCTCGCCTTTGAGCGCCTGGACGATGAAGTTCGACACCACGCGCCCGTCATTCGGGTGCATGCGCGGCCCATAGGTATTGAAGATGCGGGCGACGTGGATGCGTAAATTGTGCTGGCGGTGATAATCGAAGAACAGGGTCTCGGCGCAGCGCTTGCCCTCGTCGTAGCAGGCGCGCGGGCCGATCGGATTGACGTTGCCGCGATAGGCCTCGGTCTGCGGATGGACCGACGGATCGCCATAGACCTCGGAGGTCGAGGACTGGAAAATCTTGGCGCGCAGGCGCTTGGCGAGACCCAGCATGTTGATCGCGCCCGAGACGCTGGTCTTGGTCGTCTGCACCGGGTCGTGCTGGTAATGAATCGGCGAGGCCGGGCACGCGAGATTGTAGATCTCGTCGACCTCGACATAGAGCGGGAAGCACACGTCGTGGCGCATCGCCTCGAAATGCGGATTGCCCAAGAGCGCCGCGACGTTGTCCTTGCGGCCGGTGAAGTAATTGTCGACGCAGAGCACGTCGTTGCCTTCGGCGACCAGGCGCTCGCAGAGATGCGAGCCGAGGAAACCGGCGCCACCGGTCACGAGGATGCGCTTGCGCGACGAGCTCATCTTGCGGCTCCCTCGCGCATCGCCAGGCGGCGCTCGGCGGCGTCGATCGGTTCGACCGGCGCGCGGCCGATGCTGACGTAATAGAAGCCGGCGGCCGACATGTCCTCGGGCTTATAGATGTTGCGCAGATCGATCACCGTCGGCGTCGACAAGAGCGTCTTCACCCGGACAAGATCGAGGGCGCGGAACTCGTTCCATTCGGTGACGATCGCAACCGCGTCGGCGCCCTTCATGGCGTCGTAAGCGTCGGTGCAGAACGTCACGTTCTCCATCATCTTCGCCGCTTCCTTCATGCCTTCGGGGTCGAAGGCGCGGATCGTGGCGCCGGCCTTCTGCAAGGCCGGGATGATGTCGAGGCTCGGGCTGTCGCGCATGTCGTCGGTATTCGGTTTGAAGGCAAGGCCGAGGATCGCGAGCGTCTTGCCTTTCACGTTACCGCCGCAGGCGCGGATGATGCGCTCGGCCATCGCTTCCTTGCGGCGATCGTTCACGCCGATCACGGCTTCGATGATGCTGACGGGCGAATGCGCGTCCTGCGCGGTCTTGACCAGAGCGAGGCAATCCTTGGGGAAGCACGAGCCGCCATAGCCCGGACCGGCATGGAGGAATTTGCGGCCGATGCGGCCGTCGAGGCCGATGCCCTTGGCGACGTCCTGCACGTCGGCGCCGAGCTGTTCGCAGAGATCGGCGATCTCGTTGATGAACGAGATCTTGGTCGCGAGGAAACTGTTCGCCGCGTATTTGGTGAGCTCGGCGGTTTCGATGGTGGTGAAGAGGATCGGCGTCTCGTTGAGGAAGAGCGGACGATAAAGCTCGCGCATCACGGCGCGCGCGGCATCCGTCTCGGCGCCGATCACGACGCGGTCGGGACGCATGAAGTCCTGAATTGCCGAACCTTCGCGCAGGAACTCGGGATTGGAGACGACGTCGAAGGCACCGTCGGGACGGACCTTCCTGATGATCTCGGCGACCTTGCGGCCGGTGCCCACGGGCACGGTCGATTTGGTGACGACGACGGTGTACTTGCTGATCGCGCGGCCGATCTCTTCCGCCGCGCCGAAGACATAGGACAGATCGGCGTGGCCGTCGCCGCGGCGGGACGGCGTGCCGACCGCGATGAACACCGCGTCGGCTTCTTTCACCGCGCCGGGCAGGTCGGTCGTGAAGCTAAGGCGCTTGGCGGCGACGTTCGAAGCGACGAGCTGTTCGAGGCCCGGCTCGTAGATCGGGATGTCGCCTTTCTGCAGGCGGGCGATCTTGGCCGCGTCGAGATCGACGCAGACCACGTTGACGCCGAATTCGGAGAAACAGGCCCCCGAGACCAGACCGACATAACCCGAACCGATGACCGCTATGCGCATGAGAACTCCCGTCTATCGCCACCGAGAACGCCGCCCGGCGGGGAAAAATTCCCGACGGATGGAAACATAAAAAGATAACCGTTCTCGATCAAGCGACTAACGGCGTTTGCGGCCGCGTTGTTTGAGCTTTTCGTCGGTCACGGCGGCCTCTGCGGCGAAATCGCGCATCGCGAAAATGCCCTTGGTCGGGCCGCGATTGCCGCTCGCCTCGTTGATCAGCGCCCAATGCATGACGGCGAGCACGCCGACCACCGCGAAAACGAAGAATACTGCGTCCATGTGTCACCCTGTCGTTAAGCGTTGTGCGATGCCGGCAACCCGCCGGGCGTTGGCTTCCCAGGTAAAGCCGCGTTCGTCGATCTGGCGGCGCGCGGCCGTACCGAGGCGACGGCGCAGATCGGCGTCCGAGGCCAGACGCAGGATCGCAGTCGCCATCGCCGCCCGGTTATTGGGTTCAAAGAGCAGGGCGGAGTCCCCGTCCGTGAGGGCCTCGCGGATATTGGGCTGGTCCGGGGCGATGATCGCCTTGCCCGCCGCCATGTATTCGAAGAGCTTCAGCGGCGAGGCATAGGCGACCGCGCTCGGCTGGAGCGCCACGTCGAAGGCGGCGATAGCGCTGCCGATATCCTCGCGCGCGACATGGCCGGCGAAGGTGACGCGGCTCTGAAGCCCCAGAGAAGCGACCTTGGCTTCGAGCGCCAGCCGCGCCGGGCCATCGCCGATCAGGAGGAGATGCGCCGCTTGGGGCAGGCCCGGCATCGCCAGCGCCTCGATCAGCCCGTCGAGCCCATGCCACTCGCGCATGAAACCGGAAAAGCCGAGCACGATGCGACCCGAGAGGCCAAAGGCCGCCTTCGCCGTCTCAGCATCGAACCCGTCATAACGCGCCGGATCGATCGCATTGGGGATGACGGTGACGCGCGCCGGATCAACGCCCTCTTCGATGAGATAAGCCGCCAGCGGTTCGCTCACCGGCAGCACCGCATCGGCCTGTTGCCAGACGAAGCGTTCGAGCCGCCTTGCCACACCGGCCAAACCCAGCCCGCCGAACCGCGCGCGCTCCTTGGCCAAGGGCGCGTTGACCTCGAGCAGCAGCTTGGTGCGCGTGAGCTTCGCCAGCGCGATGCCGGCCAGCAGATAAAGACTGTAGCGTTCGTAGATCGCATCCGGCCGGCAATGACGCCACACGGCGACGATGCGCGCGAAGGCGGGAAGATTGTAGGCGATCTCGATCGCCTCGTAGACCGGCGCCGGCAGCGCGCGCTTGAGAAGCGCCACAAACCCTGCCCCGGTTTCACCGGGATCGGCCGTCTCGGGCACTGCGGGCGACGCCATCTCGACGTAATGACCAAGGCCGCGCAGCGCAGCGATCATCTCGTCGATATGAACATGCTGGCCGTCGCGCGAGACGACGCGATGATGATAGAGAATCCGCAGCGATTTCGTCTTGGCGCGCGGCGCGATGAAAGCAGCGAGATGTCCGTCCATCGGCTCAGCTACCTTGCGGCAACGACCGCGTGCGCGCGGCGGCAATATAATGATCCAGCGGCTCCATCGCATCGAGGAAGTGCTGCAGCACCTGATCGGGATGCGCGTCGGGCAGCGACGACATTTCGGTGGACACGATGACGAACGCAGAAATGCCCGCGCGCCCAGCGAGAATGGCGCGCGCCTGACGGAGCTTCGCCTCGGCGGCGCTGCCGGTGACGGTGCCGTCGACGACATAGAACGACCACATCAGGCGATTGACCGGGCCTGAGCGAATCTCGGCGGTGTTGACGATGACCGGCGCGCCGTCGATCGTCGCCCGCGTCGTGCCCAATGTGGTGCGGACCCAGATATCGCCGTCGATGATCCGGTTCGGGCTGCGCACGAGGTTGTTGTGCCGGCCGTACGCGGCATAGAGCGCGACGTAGCGCTGCACGGTGCCGTCGCCGCTGGTCAGCGCATCGCGAAATTCGGTATCCGGTGAGACGATCAACGGGTTCCAGGTATCGTCCTTGGCCTCTTCGCGCTGCCACGGCGCTTCTACCGTCGGCGCCGCGACCACCGACAGATCGGGGCGCCAGCGCGCGGATTCGAGATAGGCGGCATAGACCGGACCGAGCGAGGCAAGCGTCACCGCGATCGCGGTCGCCAGCAAGGGCGTGCGCACCGAAAAGCTCGTCGCCGGTGCTGCTTCCGGTACCGGCGCGACCGCACCCTCGGCGAAGCGCATGCCGATGAAAATGAGCAACAGAATGATCGCCGAGAAGAAACCCCAGCCATAGACGAGATGGTCAGCCTCGACGGCGGTCACATCGTCGGTCAGATGCGCGAGATAGACGATACCCCAGCAGCGTATGCCGTTGGCGACAATCGGCACGGTCACCGCTAACGCGAGAAACGCGGCGCGGCGCCACCAACTGCGATACATCATCAACGCGAAGAAGCCGGCGAAGGCGACCGAGGCGATCAGGAAGCGCAGGCCCGCGCACGCCTCAGCGATGACGAAATCGCCTTCCGGGATCGAGATGATGATCCCGTCGGAAAACGTCGGCACATGCAACAGGTTGAGCGCGAACACCACGAACTTCGCGGTGATGTCCTGCAGCGTCGGGACCAGGAACTCGCCGGTCGGCACCAGCAGATAGAGATAGACGAAGGGCCCGAGCAGCAGCAGATAGATCCGCCGGCCGAGCACGGTGAGGAGGATCACCTGCACCATGGTGATGAGGACGAATTGCTGGGCCTCGAGCACGCCGATCACCTCGACCGCAAGCCAGATGACCGAGAGCACCGGCAACAGCAGCAGAAAGCGGAAATCCGATTGCGGAACGAGGTTCTGCAGCGCCTTGCGCCGTTCCCAGATCAGATAGAGCGCGACCGGGAACACCAGAAAGCAATGGCTGAACGCGGTCGAATTGAGCCACACGCGATAGGCGCCGACGATTTCCTGCGAGAACAGGCCGCCGAGCACGAGCGCCGCGACGCCAAGCGCGACGCCGACGAAGCGCCAGCTCTGGCGCAGATCGCCGGGATCGTGTTCGAGGCGAAGCGCCGATACGCTCATGACGCGCTCGCCAGCGCCGGTATCGGGAGGGCCGGCACCATGTCGGCGAAGACATCGTCGAGCACGCGCAACGCCGCGGGCCAGCCGTAATCGGATTCGATGCGGTCGCGCGCGCGACCGCCGAGACCGCTCATCGTGCCGTCGAAAATCGCCGCGATGCCGGCGGCGAAATCCTGCGCCGCCGTCGCCAACAGAACTTCGCTGCCGATCTTCACGTCGAGTCCTTCGAGCGCACCAGGCGAGGCCACCACCGGCCGCGCCATCGCCATGCCCTCGAGCACCTTGTTCTGAATGCCCCGCGCGATCTGCAGCGGTGCCACCACCGCGTCGCTATGCGCGAGATAGGGGCGCATGTCGTCGACCCGGCCGGTCACGTAGACATCCTCGGTCTGCGCGCCGAGCAGCGCCGGAACCGGATGCGCGCCGACGATCCAGAAATCGGCGGCGGTGCCATTCTGCCGCAGCAGCGGCATCACCTCGGCGATGAACCACAAGGCGGCCTCGATGTTGGGCCGGTAATCCATCGCGCCGGTAAAGACGATGCGGCGCCGCCCGTCGGGATAGGGACACGGATAGGAATCGCCAGGCTTGAAGAAATCGTGATCGACGCCGTTGCGCATGGCGAGCACCGCGCCGACATCGTCGCCGGCGCGCTTGCCGAAGAGCCGCGCCTCGGCTGCGGTCGACAGCAAGGTGTAATCGAAATTGCGCGCGGCGCGGGTTTCGAGCGCGAGCAGCGTGGCGGCTTCTCGGCGATAGATCGCGCGCATCGGAAAGCGGCTGATCTCGGCGTATTGGCGCCATTTCTCGGAATCGACGTCGACCAGATCGATGACCCGCGTGTCGAAGCGATAGTCGTCGAGATATGGCGCCATCGCCGAGCAGAACACGAAGGCGCGGCGCGGCCGGTGGCGCGCCAGGGTTTCGGCGATCCAGCGCATCAGCCGCGCGTCGCGGAAATAGGCGGCGCTCAACGACTCGCCGGTCGCCAGCGCGCCGAGGCTGCGCACGCGCGCGGTCAGCGGAACGAGCGGAACGCAATTGACGCTGGCGCAGGTCGCCGCGAGCGTCGGGATATGCTGGGCATCGTCGGGATCGTCGTAGAAGCAGCCGAGATGGACGCGGTACCGCGCGGCCAGGTGGCGCAGGATATGCCACGACCGAATCTTATCGCCCTTTTCAGGCGGATAAGGCATCCGATGCGAAAGGAAAAGCAGGTCATCCATCGGCGCGGAATCACCGGAATCGTTGCGGCTTGCCCGGCGCGACGCGCACGGCAAACGAGTATCCTCCGAACTCCCTAAACACTTTGCTAAGGATTGGCATCGGGAGGGCGGTTCAATTTGAGATTTGGACCGGCATCGCGCGCGCTTCGACAAGCTCAGCGTGAGGCGATTTTCCTAATGCCGTTAACACTATTCCTCAGCCTGAGCCTGTCGCCCTCCGTCGAGCTCAGGGGCCGCCGGATGTGGATGCAGCCGTCAGACCGATCCACGACCGCCGAGGAAGACGTCATCCATGCGTCCCCAGGCGAAATCTGCCAGAAGCCGGCGCAGGCGGAATTCCATCCGGCCGAGATTAAGATAATGGCGCAGGCGCGACTTGGCGCTCAGGCCCGGCACGCGCGGTTGGCCCGGATCGATCTCCCAGGGATGCATGTAGAAGATGCACGGAAAACCGTCGCGCCGATGAACCCGGCGCATATTCGCCGCGCTGACCGCATAGGGCAGCAGGCGGAAATAGCCGCCGCCGGCGCAGGGCAAATTGCGGCCGAAGCGTTGAACCGTGGTGAGCGGGATTTCCAGCAGCCGGCCGCCGCGCGGGCGAAACGGCGTTCGCGAGGCTTTGGGAGCGCCATAGAGATCGTGAAGGACCGGATAGACGCTCGAGCTATAGGCGTAGCCCTCCTCGTCGAGGACATCGAACGCCCATTCGTTGGCCGGGCCGATCGAAAACGTCGCGGCGCGATAGCCGCGCACGGCGACGCCGCCGGCATCCTCGAGGATGGCGCGGCTGGCGCGCAGGTCGGCGCGAAAGGTCTCGGGGGTTTGCCGATCGACGCGGGTGTGTTCGAGACCGTGGCTGGCCAGTTCGTGGCCGCCGGCGACGATGCGGCGGACGAGATCGGGATGGCGCTCGGCGACCCAACCCAGCGTGAAGAACGTGGCATGGACACCGAATTCGGCGAAGAGATCGATCAGCCGGTCGGTATTGGCGGTAACCCGCGACGGCATCGTGTCCCACGCATCGCGCGGCACCGCCTGCTTCAGCGCCTCGACCTGGAAATAATCCTCGACATCGACGCTCATCGCATCGATCAGAGGGGCATCGATCAGAGGGGCATCGACGCGGGGCACGCCGGGGCAATGCACGACCGGTTCGCTCAAGGCCCGGATGTCGTGGCGATCGTCGGGCGCCATCGGCTCAGAACGTCTTGCGCAGGAACGCGGTGATCGCGTTGCGGAAATAGGATTGCGAACTGTCGGTCGCGGTGCCGTAGGTGAATTCGTAGCCGATGCTGGCGTTGAGCGTGTCGGTGATCTGGCGTCCGAGGCTCGCCTGGATTTCGATCGTGCTCTGGCCGAGCTGTTGGCGGCGGTAATAGCCGGCGAGCAGCGAGAAACTGTCGGTCAGGTTGATCGCGTGTTGCCACGTTCCGTCGGCGCCAATGAAGCTGTCGGGATTGGTGCCCTGGATCGGATCGAACGCCTCGTAGCGCAGCGAAACGGTATAGACGTTGGGCTCGTTGCGGGTGACGAGGCCGGCGCGGAACAGCTTGTCGCGATAGATACTGTTCTGCAGCGCGAGTTCGTTGGCGACGATGCTCTCGGGCACGCCGGTCTGCGGGTTGATCACGACCTGGGCCTGGTTGAGCTGAAGCTGGTTCAGGCTGCTGATGATCTGCTGCTGCGGCGTCGTGATGGTTTCCTGGTAATCGGCGCTCAGGGTCGTCAGCGGCGTGATCGCGTAATGCGCGTTACCGGCAAAGGAGTCGAAGCCCTGGTGGTGGCCATAGGTGAGCTGCACACTGGTGTCATCGGAGATCGCCCATTTGCCGCCGCCGTACCAGGTCGGATCGTTGATGTTGGCGAAGCTTGCGGTCGAATAGCGATAATCCTCGTAGCCGACGCTGCCCAGAAGCTGGAACACCGGATTGAGGCGCAACTGGCTTTCGAGCGTGATGATGCCGCTGGTGTTTGTGCCGTTGCCGCCATCGATCCGCGTGCGCGAACCGTCGGTGGTCAGCTGGCTGGTCAGGAACCCGGAACGGTCGCCGCTGTTGAGCACGAGGCGAAGGTCCTGCAGGGTCGAATTGGTGATCGGGTTGGCGACCTGCCCCGGTGAGAGCGGTCCCGTGTTCGAATAGAACCGCGTCTGGCCGATCGTGTAATTGAGATCGCCGGTCGCGCCGTCGTGAATCGGCAGCGGGAAACGCCATTCGGGCCCGCCGTCATAAGCGAGGATTTCGGTGCGGTCGTTGAAGCGGAAATTGCTCGGATTGATCGGCCCCATGCCGCCGCCGCGCGAGCCTTCGAAGGCCGAGCCGCGGCCGTTGATGAAGAGCGCATCGGGAATCGCCGCGAACACGCCGGTGCCGAACAGATTCTGATCGAGACGGTTGTTTCCGGTCTCGACCAGGTTGCGCTGAAGAATCGGCGAATAATTGATATCGAGCTTGGTGCGCTCGGTGTCGCCGGTCACGATGAGCTGCGGATTGATCATCGTGATCAGATCCGCCGTCCGGTTGCTGTGCGACAGCGAGGCGTTGTCGGTTACGGTTTCGCCGACCTGGATGCCCGGCTGAATGAGCCAGGCGGACGGCGCATCGGGCGGCGGCTGCGAATGTTGCGGCCGCACCGGCACATAGGGCTGCTCGCCGAACGGTCCCTGCGAGGGCGGCACCGAGGTCGGTTGCGCCGTGCGCAATTCTTCCTCGACCGATCGCAGCACCGGAAACGTGGGGGTGCCGCCGTCGGTCGTCTGCGCGTGGACGGTCCGCGCCCCCGCCGCGACGGCGGCGGCAAGAAGCAGAACGGCCAACGGGCGATTAAGGTTAAGAAGCATACGCCACCGAAAGGGCAAGCCGAGCGGCATCGAGCCGATCAGCGTCCCGAATGCGAACCGAACTGATCGGTTGCCGAGGCGCGAACCTTGTTGAGCAGGAGACTGATATTCGGGCAGACGCGAATGATCGACAGCGCCGCCTCGATTTCCTCTTGCTGCGTCTGATCGGCTTCGACGACGAACACGACCTGACCGACCAGCGTGGCCAGGGTGGCGGCATCGCTGCTCGAGAGAACCGACGGCGCATCGAAAATGATGAAGCGGTCGGAATAGCGCTGGGTCATTTCCTCGAACATGTTGCGCGCGCGCTTGCTCGACAGGAGTTCCGGCCCGCGATTGTCGGGATGACCCGCCGGCATGACCGCCAGATTGCCGAGATTGGTGCGGAGCACGACGTCGGAAAAATCCACGTCGGGATTCGAGAGCAGATCGGTCAGGCCACGGCCCGCCGGAATGCCCATCATTTCCTGCATCGCGTGATTGCGGGTATCGAGATCGATCAGGAGCACCTTGAGATCCTGTTCGGACGCGATCGACAGCGCGAGATTGACCGCGGCGAAGGTCTTGCCCTCACCCGGCTTCGCGCTCGTCACCATGATGACGCGGTTGCTGCGGAGTTCGGCTTCGGCATCGGTCTCGTCGATATACCGGGCGACAACCTGACGTTTGACCAGGCGGAATTCCTCGGCGATACGCGAGCGGCCCGACGAAGGCAGCGCGATGCCGTGACGACGCAACGCATTGCGGTCGAGCGTGATATGGCGCGACGCGCTGTGCTGCGTCTCGTCGTCGTCGATCGCCTGCGGTTGTGGGCGCGGCGCACGTGCGGCGGCCGTGTTGCCGTGGGTTACGTATTCCGGCGCGGCGCGTTCCGGCGCCGGTTGCGCGTGTACCGGTTGCGCGGGAGCGGCTTGCGCACGCGGCGGCGCGCTTTGCATCCGCGCGCTGCCCCAATCGCCGTTTGCGGCGACGGGAAATGGCTGTGGTTCGGGAACCGATCCGCCGTCGCGACGCCGCAAATGCGCGGCTGCGCGCTCGATCAATTGACGCGATGCAGCATCCATCATGGACCAACTCCCCCACCAGACAACACGCGATGGAAATCGAACGTCATCGCGATAAGCACGGCATAAAGCATCAACAAGGCGAACGTCGTCGCACCGAAGCCCGCGGTCTCGAGCGTCGTCTGGGCGCGATTGCGCATCAGCGAGACGTAGGAGACACTGCCGGCGATCGGCAGACCGAGGCCGCGCAGGCGCTGCAAGGTGGCGAACGAACGATCGATCTGCGCGAGCATGACCGGGATCAGCAGACCGCCGAGCACACCCGCCGCCAGCACCGCCGAGAACAGGACCGGACGGTTCGGGGCGATCGGCGCGCGCGGAACCTGCGGCGCGTCGACGACCCGGAACTGAATCTGGTCCGCCTTGGTATCGGCGGCCTGAGCGAGATTCGCGGCCTCGCGGCGTTGCAGGAGCTCGTCGTAGTTCTTCTTGATCACGTCGTAGTTGCGGTCGAGATCCTGGGCCTGCGCCGCGATCGCCGGAGCGGTCCGGGCCAGGGCGTCGAGGCGCCCGATGTTGGTCTGCGCGTCGGCGATCCGGCGTTGGAGCGACGCGACCTGGCTGTTCTGCTCGACCAGGCGAACCTGAACCTGCTCATAGACCGGGCTGGAGACCGAGAGTCGCGCGGTGCCGCCGCCGCCACCGCCACCGCCACGATCGGAACTGGCCTGTTTGGTCAGGTCATCGATCTGTGCCTTCATGGCGACGACATCGGGATGAGCGTCGGTGTAACGGGTGCGCAGATCGGCGAGCTGGCGCTGCGCGTCGGCGAGACGCGCCGTGGCATTGCCGACGGTGACGGTGCCGCCGTTGCCTTGCACCGCACCGGTCGCGGTGGTCTGCGGCAGGGTTTCGAGTTCCGCCTTCAGCGCATCGCGACGGGCGATGGCGTCCTGGAGGTCGTTCTGGATCTGGGCGAATTGCTGGCGCGCGTTCTCACGCTCCTGGGTCGCACCGACGCCGGCCAGCACGTCGAGGTGCAGCGAGCGGAAATCGGCGCGGCGCTGTTCGGTCGCCCGCAATTGCTGTTCGTATTGATTGATCTGGTCGCCGAGGAAGCGCTGGGCATTGTCCATCTGCGCCCGGGTCGTACCGGTCGTGTTCTCGGCGAAAATGGTCAGGAGGCTCTGCACCACGTTGCGCGCGACGGTGGGGTTGCCGTCCTGGAACGAGATCGTGAAGAGGTTCTTGGTCTGCGGCTTGATCACGATCGATTCCGGCAACGCCTGAATCAGCGCGTCCTTGTCGGCCGGGCTCTTCACGCGACCATCGAGATCGGCCATGTGGATGAGCTGTTCGAGGTTCGGGCGCGACAGCAGCGTGCGCTGAAGCACGTCGAGCTGTTGGGCGGGATCGACTTCCGCCGCGATGCCCCGCAACAGGGGACCCAGCAATCCGTCGGCATCGACATAGACGCGCGCCGAGGACTCATATTTGGCCGGCAGCATCGCCACGACGGTCCAACCGAGGATACAGATGGCCCATGCCGCGAAGGCGGTCATCCATTTCCGACGCCAGATCGCGTGGAGATATTGGTAGATCGTCGTCGAGATAGATTCCATGACTGAACTGCCCGGTTGCCGACTGGGTTATTAGAAATAGCGCTGCGGAATGATGAGAATGTCACCCGGCCGCATGGCCTGATTCTCTTTGACGTCGCCGTCGTGGATGAGCTCGTCGAGATGAACCTTCACGGTCTGCGACTGGCCGTCGACCTTGCGCACGATCACCGAGCGGTCACCCGCGGCGAAACGCGTCAGGCCGCCGACTTCGATCATCACGTCGAGCAGGGTCAGGTTGTTGCGGAAAGGCAGCGCGCGCGGCTGCGCCGCCTCGCCGATCACGCGGACCTGTTGGCCGAACGGGCCGACGAACTGCGACACGACCACGGTGACGATCGGGTCTTTGACGAAGGTGCGCAGCTTGTCTTCGATCTCACGCGCGAGGGTCGTCGGGGTCTTGCCGGTCGCGGTGACGTCCTCGACCAACGGAATCGAAATCTTGCCGTCGGGGCGCACCGGAATGCGGGTCGAGAGATCGGGATTGCGCCAGACGAAGATATTGAGATCGTCGCCGGGACCGATCAGATAATTCTCGGAACGCGGTTCGGTCGGCGTCGTCGTATCGATCAGGCCGACCGCGTCGGGCCGGGTCGCGATCGGTTCGGACGCGCTCAACACGGCCGCGACAGCGGCCGAATTGGATGTGGGACGCAGTTCAGCTGGCGCTTCGGGCGCGGGCGCCGAGACGTTGCTACCGCTGTGCATCCAAGCCAGCAGCGGAAAATTCGACGTCTTGAGCGAACCGCCGCAGCCTGCAAGGCACAGCATCGCCAGAAACGTGATGGGGCGCGAAAAATGGCGCGACAACAGAGTTACTCCCTCATCCCGATATTCCTTCGTCCGAACCAATTCCGGGCGGAAGGCCTTAAGCAATCGACGAATTCCCGTCCGACTATGGTTTCGAGAAACGTCCAAATTTGAGATAAACCCATAAGCTGAAAAGGTTACCGAGAGGTTTCCCGCCACAATTCGGTTGGAAATGCACGACGGTTGGGCTCAATCAAATATCAACCCATCATTGCTAATTTTACGTTCATGACTGACGCGCCTTTACGAATGAGTCGTCACGACCGGATAACACCGCTCCTGCTCGATCCGGCGGAAATCGCCGAATGGGGCGATGAGGATTGGGATCTCGCGCTGCGTCAGGGCCGTCGTTCGGGGCTTTTGCCGCGGATCGAAATCCTGCTGGCGCGTGCCGAACTATTCCGACATGTACCGGCGGCGCCGCGTGCGCCGCTTCAGGCCGCGCATGTGGTGGCGGCAAAGCACCGCGACGACGTCGCCCGCGAAGTACGCGCGATTGCCGCCGCGCTCGCAAGCCTCGACGCGCCGTTAATCCTTTTGAAAGGTGCGGCTTACGCCGCAGCGGGCCTGCCGCCGGCCGAAGGCCGTCTCTTCGGCGACATCGATATCCTGGTTCCTAAGGAATCGTTAAGCGAGGCCGAGGCGCTGCTGGTGGCGGCGGGATGGAGTTCCGCCAAGAGCGACGCCTATGACCAGCGCTATTACCGCGAATGGATGCATGAGCTGCCGCCGCTTCAGCACGAGCGCCGGCAAACCGCGATCGACGTCCATCATACGATCGTGCCGCCGACGTCGCGTTTCGCGGTCGACGGCAAGCGCCTGCGCGATGCCGCCGTTCCCGTTGGCGCCGACAGCCGAATTCTCGTCCTGGCGCCCGCCGACATGGTGCTGCACAGCGCCGTGCATCTGTTCACCGAAGGCGAATTCAGTCACGGCCTGCGCGATCTCACCGATCTCGATCTGCTGCTGCGCCATTTCGCGGCGCACGATCCGCATTTCTGGGACCAGCTCGCCGAGCGCGCGCAAAGCTTCGGCCTGATCCGGCCGCTCCATTATGCGTTGCGCTTTGCCGCCATCCTTCTGGCAACGCCGGTCCCGCCCCGGCTTCTGGACCTCGGCGCGCCGGGACCGCTCGGGGAAATCGTGATGGATGCGTTGTTCACCCGCGCGCTGCGCCCGCCGCATCCGAGTTGCGCCGACCGCTTCAGCGCGATCGCGCTTTTCTTCCTCTATATACGCGCTCATTATCTGCGGATGCCGCTTGGCCTCCTGATGCCGCATCTCCTGCGCAAAGCTTTCCACCGCCGCGTCGAACCCGCGGCCGCGTAACAGCGCCCCCATGAATCTCTCTTATTCGCTGCTGATGCCGCCGATGTTCCTGCTCGTCGCGATTCCGGCGGGCTGGCTGATCGCGTTGCGCTGGCGGCGTACCGGCTGGGCCGTGGCCGCTCTCGCCTGGGCCGCGCTCTATGCGCTGTGCACGCCCTATGGATCGCAATCGCTGCTGATCCTGCTCGAGACGCGTCTGCCGCCGGCATCGGCGGCGCAAATCCTCGGCGCGCAGGCCATCGTCGTCATGGGCGGCGACGTCTATCACGGCAAGATCGGCGGCGTGCCCGACGATATCGGGCCGCTATCGCTCGAACGGGTTCGGCTCGCGGCGCAACTCTATCACCGCCACCCCCTGCCGATCCTCGTCACCGGCGCGGCCGAAGGCAGCACCGACATGTCGATCGGCGCGCTGATGGCGAAGTCGCTCGACGAGGATTTCGGCATCAAGGCGACGTGGATCGAAGAGCAGGCCGAAAACACCTTTCAAAACGCCGCGCGCGCCGCCGCGATCCTGAAGCCCGCCGGAATCGACACCGTGCTGGTCGTCACCCAGTCCTGGCACATGCCGCGCTCGGTATGGTCGTTCGAACAGGCGGGGATGCACGCGATCCCCGCGCCGGCGCAGCGTTTCTACATGGGGCACGGTCTCGACTGGATCGACCTGCTGCCCGATTACCCATCCTTCCAGCGCAGTTTCTTTGCGCTGCATGAAGGGTTGGGGCTTCTTTACTATGAATATCACTATCGCTGATTGCGTGGATTAACGCTTCTCTAAGCCCTGATTCCTAGACTGTGCCCTTGTTGCGGACGGCATACGCGCCGTTCCAAAACTGGCGGGAATCAAAACAATATGGCTCATTACCTTGTGACCGGCGGCTGCGGCTTCATCGGCTCTCATTTATGCGACGCGCTGCTGGAACAAGGGAACGACGTCCGTATCCTCGATAATCTCTCCAGCGGTCATCGCGAAAACGCGCCGGCAGCCACCGAATTGCAGATCGGCGATGTCGCCGACCGGGTCGCGGTACGCGAAGCGCTCAAGGACATCGACGGCGTGTTTCATCTCGCCGCAGTCGCTTCGGTCGAGCAAAGCAACAACGACTGGGTCGGCACGCACGTCACCAATCTTTCCGGCTGCATCAACGTCTTCGACTCGGCGCGCAACCTGCGCGGCGACGGGCCGATCCCGGTCGTCTACGCGTCATCGGCCGCGGTCTATGGTCTCAACGAGAACATGCCGCTGGTCGAAACCGACGTGGCGCAGCCGATGACTGCCTATGGCGCCGACAAATACGGCTGCGAGCTGCACGCGCGCATCGCCTCGTCGATCCACGGCGTGCCGACGGTCGGCTTGCGCTTCTTCAATGTTTACGGGCCGCGCCAGGATCCCAGTTCGCCCTATTCCGGCGTCATTTCGATCTTCTGCGAGCGGCTGATGTCGGGCGGTCCGCTGTCGATCTACGGTGACGGCGAGCAGGTTCGCGATTTCATTCACGTCTCGGATGTCGTGCGCATGACCATGACGGCGATGACGACGCCGATGGCCGGCGGCGAAGTGTTCAACGTCTGCACCGGCAAGGCGACCTCGGTGCGCCAGCTCGCCGACGTGATTGCCGATCTCTGCCAGGTGTCGGCCGACATCATTCATCGCGACCCGCGCTCGGGCGACGTGCGCGTCTCGGTCGGCGATCCGACCCGCGCGTTCCAGCAATTCGGCGCCCGCGCCCGCATGCCGCTGCGCGAAGGCCTCAAGGGTACGCTCGCCGCGACCGCCGAACGCAAGACGCTCCAGCTCCGCTACGCCTGACGACGGGCGCTCCACCAAAACGAAACGCGCGCCGCGGATCGCTCCGGGCGCGCGTTTTTCGTATGGGGAGCGGAATTATCCGTGGATGAGGGCGAGGAAGAGCTTCGCCACGGCAAACACGCCGAGCCACGACGCCGTGCAAGCGACCAACAGCGCCAGTCCCCAATAGGGCAGCCGCCCGGAAACCGGTGCCGACTCGACGAACTCGGGAAGAACTTGCGCCCTGGTTTGCATGATCGCTCCTCGCAAGTCCCTAGAATAACTGGTTTTTCTTAAAATTTTACGAAAACGCCGGCCTGCTCGGGGTTGTCTTTTTTGATCACTCGAATTCGAGATACTGAATCACCGAATCGGGATTGGTGTAATACCGCGCGATCTCGTGATGAAGCGCCGGCGGATCGGAATATTCGTGCCAGATCCGCACCGGCCCGAACAACGTCTTCTGATAACGCGGCCGAAAGTTCCAGTTGAGCGGCAGCACGAACGGAAGAAAGCCGGTTTCCTCGACCGCGGCCGCGAAGCCGCATTGATCGTTGAAAGCCGACACGCGCTGGATCTTGCCGTCATAGGCAACCGGACACGATGAATCGAGCGAGCCCGCCAAACGCCTCCAGGCATCGAAGACCGGGCGCGCTTTGCGGGTGAAGAACAGGACGCCGGTATTGTATTCGACGACGTCGCCGGCCAGCGCCTTGTTGTAGCGCCGCGCCCACGGGCATTCGCAGATCGTGCACGCCATGCCATGCTTCGCCGCTTTCTCGAACCCGAAATCGAGCCGGCCGAAGACGACCGTGTCGGCATCGAGATAAAGCGTTTCTTCGAACGGCGACAAATCCATCATCCTGGCCTTTTCCGCGAGGCCGAGGATGGGGTCGAGCGAATCGTCGAGCCTGACGAATTCGACGGGGAGTTCAGGATGATGTTCGCGCAACGACCGGCGCGAGCGCTCCGATATCGCGGTCGCTTGCGTTCCCCAGACAATATAGAGCACGCCGCGGTCAGGCATCGATCGAACTCCTCATCAGCGAGCGGTCCCGCTAGACCGCACGGGTGATCAGCGCGGGCCCGACGAGCCGCCCTTGCCCGCCAAAAAGCCGGCAAGCAGGCTGGTTACCAGCAGGATCACTTCCTCGCCAGCCCCCTCGCCGCCCAACAGGCCCGGCGCACGGGCGCGGTGTTTACGCCGGAGCAGCAGAACCGCGCCACCAACGAACCCACCGGCGATCAGCAGCAACGCGGCGGCGGCAATCAGCGACGCGCCGGCTTGCCCTGCAAAAGGCGCCGTAACAAACCACAGAGCGGCAACCGCGCAACCGGCCGCCGCAAGTGCGAGCATTGTCGCCGCAACCAGCAAAAGGATCGCGCCCGCGGTTCGCACGCCGCGTCGAGCGGGCGGCTCGTTCGCGCGAAAATGATTCAACAGCAGCAATGCAAGCTTAATCGCGGTTTCCATACGAAACTCAGCGCCTGAGCATCCGGCTGGCGACGAAACCGCAGCCGAAGGCAATCAACAGCGCGGTCAGCGGTCTCGTTTCGACATATCGACGCAACGCCGCGGCGGCTTCGGCATTCTCGTCGGCGACGGCATCGAGGAGGCGCCGTGCCTCGCCCGCCACACCCTCGGATGCGCCGGTTTTGACATGAGACATCAGCTTGGCGAGCTCGCGCTTCAATGCTTCGATATCGGCGCGGATCGTCTCGCCGTTCGGGTTCGCGTCGTCTCCTTGCGTCGCGCCGCCATCGCTCATCGCTTTCGTCCTCCGCTAACGGAGCCGAAGGCTAATCCGCCGACACATAAAAGAACAGGGCGGCCCGAAGGCCGCCCTGTCTCGTTTCGAAGATACGCGCGAGGATTAGAAGGAGACCACCGCGTTGAGCGACAGCAGGAACTGATCGTTCGAGGTACCCGTCGCCGTTGCGCTGGAGTTGAACACCTTGTTGTTACCCGCGGTGCCGAAGGCATGGTCCCAACGCGCTTCCGGCCGGAGCAGCAGGCCAAGCGAGTAGGGCAGCGTGAACGGGGGGGTGATATTGGCGCCCAAGGTCAGGCTGTTGTAGGTCGCCTTGCCGTTGGCGAGCATGCCGACCGCCGAAGGAATGCCGCGCGAAGCATTGACGTAGCTCTGGCTGCCCATCTGGGTGCTGACGAAGAAGCCCTGGTCATCGCGGAACACTTCTTCACGGGCACCGAAGGTGAACATGTCGTTCAGCTTGAAGGTGCCATAGACCGCCGCGCCTTCAGCGGTTGCGCCGCTGTGATTGGTCAGCGGCGATGCCGTGTTGGTGACACCGAGATCGTCGTGGATCACGTTGAGCTCGAGAGCCGTGGTGATCGCGTCGCCGATCTTGTACGAGGTGACGATGTCATAGATTTCGCGTGCATGCTTGTTGGGGTTCTGGAGCTGCCCGGCGCCGTTGGTGTAGGAGCCAGCGGTTCCCGAACCCGCCGTGTAACGCTGTCCTTCGATGTAGCCGTTCTCAGGTCCGATATGGGCCAAGGCCAAGACCGTCAGATTGCCGTCGAGCAGATTGTTCAGCCCGAAGCCCAACATGACCGAGGGCGACTTGTTGTTGTCGCCGCCGCGGGTCGGCAGCCAGCCATTCACGCCGGTATCGACGCCGGCCCAGATGTCGACCATGTCCGTGACGTGAGCGGTCGAGATCAAGCCCGTGTGCTTCAGCGGGATGCCGTAATTGAAGATGTAGGAGTGCGTGGCGAAGAAGTTACCGGTCGCGTTGATGACTTCGTAGCCGATCGGCGTCGAATAGGTGCCGATCTTGGTATCGATGCCGCCCGAGACGACGATCGGCAGATGGAACGAGCCGTTGGCTTCGACGATGTCCCACTGATACGGGCTGTTGGTCGCGTGATCGAACACCGTGAAGGAGTGGGTGACGCGCGCGTCGGTGCCGTACATGGGCTCGAACTTGAAGCCCCAATCCATGCCCGTCGCGGCCGGATCGAGATCCTTTTCGGCCGTCACCTGCGCCTGGTTCATGCCGAAGCTGTTGGCGCGGTCGTTGAAGATCTGACCGTAATTGACGTTGTTCTTCGGGCTGCCCGGATTGAACGTCGAACCAACGGAGACATCGCCCGAAAACTGGACGATGCCGAGCATCGGATGAGCGGGCGGCGCGTCATCGGCGCGGGCCGACGTCGCGGCCGCGAGGCCAACCAGCAGCGCGACGGCGGCCGATCCGGTAAGGAAACGATAGTTCATGTGTTTACCCCTCAAGCTTGAAACTGACTGTGACGGGTGTGACCCGCCCGACTGGCACTTGGTGCAATCTGCTTGCCAGAACCACCCTGTGGCAGATTCCGAACGTCGCATTGATGCACCGCACACCCGATTTCGAATTTATTAAGCTACCCTCGTGGCAAATCAATTGATCGCGGCGTACCTGCCGTTGAATCCCGCATACTGATGCGGGAAAGACACAGATTTCGGCCCTTCAAGGTTGCCGAGCAGCGGGCACCGCTTACGCCGCAAACAATCTGCCTAAATTAACGCCACCCAGGCTTCTATCCCTCCCGATTCGGTTAATCTAAAATGGGGGCAGTAGGACGACGAGCCGGCGCCCGAGCGAGTATATCGGAGCCGAAAGCGCCCCGGAGGAGAGCAAATCATGAAGAAGCTGCTGATCGGACTCGGGGGCTTGGTCGCCTTAATTGTCGTTGCCGCCCTGGTCATACCGTTGTTCATCCCAGTCGATACTTACAAGGCCAAGGTCATTGCCCTAGTCAAAGACCAGACCGGGCGGGATCTGCGAATCGCCGGACCGGTAAGCTTCTCCCTGTTGCCGAGCATCGCTCTCCAGGCGAACGACGTGACCTTCTCCAATCCCGCCGGCGCTGCCTCCCCCAACATGATCCAATTGAAAACATTGGATGTTTCATTGAAGCTCTTCCCCCTTCTCCACGGTGCCATCGAGGTCGACCACTTCAAATTGGTCGCACCGGCGATCGACCTCGAAGTCGACAAGGATGGCAAACCGAATTGGGTCTTCAGCGGGCCCGCGAAGCCCGCCGCGGCGCTACCAGCGCCAGCGAACCCAGCCCCAGCCACCACCGAAAGAAGCATCCCGGCGATCAGCCTTGGCGCCGTCGCCATCTCCGATGGCCAAGCCAGCTACCTCGATCAACGAAGCGGCGAAAAACGGGTGCTCGGCGATATCAACATGACCCTGTCGCTGCCCAGTCTTTCGGATCCGTTCAACGCGACCGGATCGGCAACCTGGAACGGCGAGAAGGTGACGCTCACCCTCGCGATCGACGATCCCGCCAAGTTGCAACAGGGCGGCAACAGCGCGGTAAAGATCTCGCTCGCGGCGGCGCCCATCAATTTCTCTTTTCAGGGGAATGCCAGTGGCGCCACGCTGACCAAGCTCAGCGGTGCAACCGACCTCTCCGTGCCTTCGGTCCGCGGGTTGGCCAAATGGGCAGGAGTACCCTTTACCGCGCCGGGCTCGAGTTTCGGTGCCCTGGCGATCAAGGGCAAGGTCGACAAGAACGGTTCCAAAATCGCCTTCAGCGACGCATCGATCTCGCTCGACGCCTTGAAAGCGACCGGCGCCCTGACGCTCGATACCGCCGGAGCCCGTCCAGCGTTGTCCGGACGGCTCGATCTCGACAAACTCGACGTCAATCCGTATCTGCCGTCCGAGCAGGGTGCCGCATCGCCTCCGTCGACCAACGCCGCGCCCGCGCCCGCCCCAGGTGCACCGCCGTCAAAATCCGCGTCATCGGGCTGGAGCGACGCGCCGATCGATCTTTCGCCGCTCAAGGTCGCGGATGTCGATTTCAGCCTGAGCGCCAATTCGATCCTCTATCGTAAGATCGCGATCGGGAAAAGTGCGCTCACATTGCAACTCAAGAACGGCCGGCTCGAAGCAAATCTCACCGAGATGGCGCTTTATCAGGGAAAAGGCACCGGCAAGGTCGTGGCCGATGGCAGCGCGGTGGTGCCGCAAATCGGATCGAGCTTCAATTTGAGCGGCATCGCCATCCAGCCTTTGGCGCATGACGCCGCCGACTTCGACCGTCTGACCGGCGCGGGCGCGATGAGCTTCGACGTCGCGGGCCATGGCCATAGTCAGCGCGAAATCATCAGTTCGCTGGACGGCAAGGGCAGCCTCAATCTCGCCAACGGCAAAATCGAGGGGGTCAACCTGATGGCATTCATGAAGAACGCCGTTTCATCGGTCGCCGGCGAGAAAAGCGGCGGCAACGAAACCAATTTCGGCGCGCTGACCGGCACCTACACCATCACCAACGGCATCCTGCACAACAACGATCTGAAGCTAACTTCGCCGGAAGTACCGTCGACTGGCGCGGGCACCGTCGATCTGCCGCTGCGTCAGGTCGATTATAAATTGACGCCCAGCGTTGCCGGTCTCGTTGCGGTCCCGGTGGCGATCACCGGCCCATGGGACAATCTGAGCTACCGGCCCGATCTCAGCGGCATCGCCAAAAGCATCGCACAGGACCCCGGCAAGCTGCTCGATGCCCTGACGAACAAGGGTTCTGGCGGCAATTCGGGATCCGGCGCCAGTAGCCTGCTGAAAGGCCTGCTCGGCAAATAAGCATGGTCGATAACCACCCTGACGCAGCCGTCGATGAAGCGAGTTCCATCGACGCGCTGATCGCGCAGGGCGCGGCAGCGCGCGACTCGGGCGACTGGCCGATGGCGGTCGCATCGTTCCGGCGCGCGATCGAGCGCGATGGAAAAAACGCCGCGCTGTTTTTCCATCTTGGCGCCACCTATGCGGCGGCAAGCGACTTCGCGAACGCGATCCACGCCTTCGAGCGTGCCGTAACGATCGATCCGGACCACTTCGCAAGTTACCGCGCCGCCGCCGATGCGGCCGTCGGGCAGTCGGGCAAAGCAGCAACCACCGGCGACGCCAAAGCCGCGCGCGATCTCAAGAAATTCGCCGCGATGTATCTTTTGGCGCTCGGCAAACGCCAGACCAAACTGCGCATCCCCGACGCGGGGACGAGCCTGCGCGACGCGGTCGCCCTCGATCCAAAGAACGCCGAAGCGTTCTGGGCGCTGGGTGCGTTTCTCGAATCGACCGGCCTCTCGAGCGAGGCGGAAAAGCCGCTGCGCCGCGCGATCGCGCTCGATCCGCGCATGGCGCACGCCTATGTCAGTCTCGGCAATACCTTCCAGTCGCGCGGGCGCTTCGCCGAGATGGAGGCCGCTTACCGCAAAGCCGTCGCGCTCGACCCGTCCTTGCAAGCCGTTCGCGAGAGTCTCGCGACGATCCCGCTGATGATCCGGCTCTACGACGATAAAGCCACGCCAGCGATGATCCTCGCGACCCATCGATCGTGGGGCGACGCGGCCATTGCCGAGATGGCGCCAGCCGCGGCGAAAACCGCACCCTTCGCCAATTCGCGCGATCCCGAGCGACGGCTGCGTGTCGCCTATCTCTCGGGCGATTTTCGGTATCACGCGGTCAGCTTTTTCTTTCAGCCGTTGCTGGCGCATCACGACCCGGACGCGGTCGAGGTGTTCTGCTATTCCGAAGTCGAGGTGCCGGACCCCGCGACCCGGTTTCTGCAGTCGATCGGCGGTACTTGGCGTAATACGCATGGCGTCAGCGATTCCGATTTACGCGCGGCGCTGCGTTCCGATCGAATCGATATCGCGCTCGACCTCGCCGGCCACACCACGGGCAACCGGCTGCGTGCTTTGGCGGTGAAGGCCGCACCGGTAACCGCGACATGGCTCGGCTATCCGGCGACCACCGGCCTCGGCACGATTGACTGGCGCATCACCGACGCGATCGCCGACCCGCCCGGCCAGGAGGCATTCCATACCGAGAAGCTGATGCGGCTGCCGGCGGTTTTCCTTTGCTACAATCCCTACATCACGCCGATACCCGACGTCGCCCCCCTGCCGGCGCTGGCGCGCGGCAGCGTCACGTTCGGTTCATTCAACAGCCCGCTTAAATTGTCGTCCGCCGCCATCGCGGCCTGGGCACGCATCCTCGATGCCGTGCCGGGATCCCGCCTCGTGTTGAAATCGATCGCCTTCGTCGAACCGACGCAACGCACGCAATTCCTCGCCCGCTTTTCGGCATTGGGGATCGGCGCCGATCGGATCGAGCTGCGCGAGCCGCAGCCCGAATTGCCGGCGCACCTCGCCTCTTATGGCGACATCGATATCGCACTCGACCCGTTTCCCTATAACGGAACCACGACGACGTGTGAGGCGACGTGGATGGGCGTCCCGATGGTCACGTTGATCGGCGAACGCCATGCCGCGCGAGTCGGATTCGATCTTCTGACCCAGATCGGTTTGACCGAGCTCGCCGCACCCGACGTCGATGCTTATGTCGCGCTTGCGATCGGCCTTGCCCGCGATCTGCCGCGCCTGGTCGAGTTGCGCGGTGCGTTGCGGGCGCGCTTGCGCGCGTCATCCATCTGCGACGCGCCGCGCTTCGCCCGCGATTTCGAGGCGGCACTGCGGGACATGTGGCGCGCATGGTGCCGCGCCGGAGAATAAAACCGACGCGGGCCGCGACTTACTGCGGCGTCGCGCACCAGGCCTGCCACATCTGGCGCAAGGCAGCTTCGTAAGCACGGGCGAAGCGCGGCCCATCGCAGAGCGGCGATGCGCTCATCCGTTCCCGCAAGCCGGCACGCAGGTCGTTCAGCCGCGGCAGGTCGCGCGCCAATGTCACCGCCGTCGCCACATAGGCATCGACGTCCGGTGCCGCCAGGTCCTCCAGCCCGACCTGGCTCAACAGATCGAAACCGATGCGACCGGAATGGCGATCGCCGATCAAGCTGATCACCGGCACGCCCATCCACATCGCCTCGCAAGTGGTGGTGACGCCGTTGAACGGGAACGGATCGAGCGCGATGTCGACCTCGGCATAGGCCCCGAGATGCGCCACCATTTCCGGTTGCGGCTCGCACAACGCCAATTGATCGGGACGGACGCCTTCAACCGCGAAGCGGTCGAGAACAGCTTGCCGGCGCACGGGGTCAGTGAAGGCGAGCGCCTTGAGCATGAGCCGCGAATCCGGGAGCGCCGCGAGAATGCGGGCCCATGCGCCGATCGTGACCGTCGACAGCTTCTGCGGATTGTTGAACGACCCGAACGTGATGCTGCCGCGCGAAGTCGCCGGAACCGGCGCCACCGCCGGCATCGGCGATGCGAACAACCAATAGCAAAGGAACACCTCCGGCAACCGGATCAGTTTTTCGCTGTGAAACTCCTCCTGTCCCTCCGGATCGACCCGCGCATCGGTGATGCGCCAATCGATCGAGGGCAGGCCGGTCGTTCCGAGATAGCCTAGCCACGCCGCCGTTACCGGCGCGGGCTTGACCGCGAAAGCCCGTAACCGGTTATGGGCAGTATGGCCCGCCAGATCGATCGCGATATCGATCTGGTCGGCCCGGATCCGTGCCCGCAGATCGTCGTCGCTCATGCCGCTGCTGTTCCGCCACACGCCGCCGAGTTTTTGCAGAAAAGCCGTCACCGAATCAGGATTTGCGACCTCGGCGTAACACACGAATTCCACCGCGGCGGGATCGAGGTTCGCCAGCAACGGTGCAAAATAAAAGCTCACGGCGTGATAGCGAAAATCGGGCGAGAGCAATCCGACGCGGAGTTTTCGTTTCGGATCGCGCGAATTTGGAAAAGGTGCCGCGGCGGCCGCCGCCGCCATTGTATAATCGCCCCACTCCCGATGCCGTGCATAAATGGCCGCGGGCGATGCCTCGCTGTCGTAGAGCATGTTCATCAACGGTACCGCGAGCAGGCTGTCGCGCACGCCCGGAAAATCCGGATTGAGCGCGAGCGCCTTGCGATAGGCGGCTTCCATTTCCGGCAGGCGGCCCAGCGACTGGAGCACATTTCCCAGCGTGACGTAAGCGTGCGGCAAATTCGGATCGACCGCGATGGCACGGCGCAGCGGCTCTTCGGCGTCGGCGAAACGTCCAACCGATTCGAGAAAATCGCCCAATGCCCAGAACGCTTCCGCGCTCTGTGGGTCGAGCGCGATGGCCTCGCGCAGACACGGCTCGGCACCAGCGAGACGACGGCTCCGCTGGCGTTTGCCCGCGGCAACCAGATACATCGCGGCAAATTTTTTCAGGTCGCGGCTCGGCGCGCCGGCCCCAGTCATTTCGGCCTTTTTTGCTTCGGCGATCGCCGCGTCCGCGCCGCAGCGATAGGCCGCGTCATAGTCCGGATCGAGTTGGATCGCGCGCTCGTAAGCTTGAACCGCGCGGGCGAAATCACCCGCCTGGCGATAGCATTCGCCGACCTCGCAATAGAGCGAGGCGTGCGCGCCGTGGCGTTCGACCGCCTGACGAATCAAGGCGATCGCGGCCGCGGGGTTGCCGGCCTCGCGCTGTGCGATCGCCGCGGCAAGAAGTCTCTCGATATCGTCGGCGGGTTCGCCCATGGCGGTCGATCGGCCTATTCGTCGTGGCGCCAGCCGTAGAGCATCGTGACGTTGATCCGCCGGTTCAGATAGCCTTCCCTGAAGGACAGCCGATCGGTTTCGTGAAACAGATCCGAATCGAAAACGACGGCGCGGTTGCAGCGGTACGGCACGGTGATGGACTTGGCCTTCTGCTCGGCGAGAAACGCCCGAATCGCCGGCGGATCTTTCTGGTATTTTTCGTAATCCCAATCGAGCGGCGCCGGCACATCCCAGATCACCAGACCGCCTCCGTCGGGATCGAGATTGGCGTCGTCCGGCGTGATCCAGAAATTGACGTTCACCGCCGCCTCGTCGGCGTGCAGCGATGTTCCTTCGAGCGCGCTGTCATAGTGGAAGCCCCACACCGTCATCACCGGATGGTTGCGGATGATGCCGGGCAGTTTCACCGCCAGTTCGGCAGCGATCTGCGCGAGGAGCGGACACGCGAACCCGTCGTTGAGAAAGGCGCCGAGATAGCCGCCGGCATAGCCCGCCTGCCATACCGTCGATCCCCAACAAAACCGGCGCAGCGCGTCGAGGGCCTCCGGCGTCAACAGATTATCGATCACGACGACATTCGGATGGGTCGCATCCCATGTTGCCTGCACCGCCGCAACGTCGATCGTCGCGGCGAGCGCGGGCTCGGCGAGGCGCGCGCCGGGTTCGAGATGAAACAGTCCGGCGAAAATCTCCGCCGCGCGAGCCGGTTGCTGGGCGAGGCTTTCGGCGGCCACGCGAAATGTATCGGCGGCCGGATATGTCCCGATCAGATAATCGAGTTGTTCCCGATCGTGCTTGAGTTTGTGCGGCCAAACGGGTTGCGGCTCGCGGCGGGCGGGCTCGCGGGCTCTCAATTCGGCAACACGTCGGCAAACCGCAAAGGACTCGTCGAGACGGCCCAACGATTTCAGCACGCCGGCCCGATTCTTCAGCGCCACGTCGTCGTCGGGCTTCAGGGCGCAGGCGCGTTCGTAGCAGCCCAGCGCGGCGTCGAGCCTGCCTTGTGCATGAAAGGCATTGCCCAGGTTGATATGGCCCACCACGTCGTCGGGGGCGCGTTGCAGCGCGCGCTCATACCAGGCGATGGCCGCATCGAGCTTGCCTTGCGCCTGCAGCGCATCGCCGAGATTGATCTGCGCCTGCGTGTCGTCGGGGGCCAAGGCAAGGGCGCGCTCGTAGCAATCGGCAGCCGCTTCGAAGTTGCCCTGGGCCTTGTAAATGAGACCGAGATTGTAGTTCGTCGCGGCGAGTTGCGGATCGAGGGCGAGGGCACGCCGATAACATTCGGCCGCCGCGTCGAGCTTGCCCGCCGCCTGCAGGATGAGGCCGAGATTGTTGTGATAGGAAGGTACGTCGTCACGGAGCCGGATAGCTTGGCCGATCAATTCGATCGCGCCGTCACGATGGCCAAGCTGATGGCCGACAAGGCCGAGGGAATGGAGGCTGTCGGCGTGGTGAGGATCGACGCTCAGAATTTGACGATAGAGCCGTTCGGCGTCCGCCAGCCGGGCGGCCTGGTGATGGCGCACCGCTTCGTCGAACAAGCGCTGAAGCGTAGGCAAGGCACGGCGTTTTTCCGTGTCCTGCTGCTTCTTCGCCAGTCTCCGCTGGTTGCGGTTCATTGGCTCCATAAGCGCGATTATGCCGTTCCCGTGAGGGCTTTAACAGACCCGCGGGGCGGCAATCCGAAGCCGCTCGCATTCGCGAATCCGCGGCTAACGCGGCGCGACGGAACGGGGGGCTCAAGAGCCGCCCGGGACATCATTGCTTTCATGTCCGATGTTTCACATTCTGCGTGAATGAGCAAAGCACCCTTAAGACTCCGCCGCCGCGACCATGATTGATTTCAGCGCCAGAATCGAAGCGTTGCTCGCTGAGGGCATCAACCATCAGAGTGGCGAGCGCTTTGCCGAGGCCGAGCGTTCCTATCGTGCGGCCCTGCAGCTCGACCCGGCCAATCCTCAGGCTTTGGGGCTGCTCGGCATGCTCGCCGGAATGTTCGGGCATTTCCAGCCCGCGATCGACCTTTTCCTGAAGGCTCTGGAACGCGACCCCGATAACGCCGATCTCTATCACAATCTGGGCGAGACCTATCGTCATCTCGGCGAGATCGGCAAAGCCATTCCGGCCTTCAACCGTGCGCTCGAATTGCGGCCCGATCATATCGCATCCTTTCGGAGTGCGGCCGACACCGCGATCGAGGCCGCCGATAAAGCGACGTCACCCATTCACGCCGCCGAGCTGCGACGGATGGCGACGAAGTTTCTGCTGCCGCTCGCCAACCAATTGCGCATCAAGAATCTCGGCGGCATCGAGGAGGCGTTGCGCGAGGCAATGCGGGCCTCGCCCGAGAACGCCGAAGCCGTACACATGCTCGCGGCGCTGCTGCAGGAGCAAGGTCAGCCGACCGACGCCGCACAGTTTTATCGGCGCGCGATCGAACTCGATCCAAGCAAGGCCGATTATCATAATGGCCTGGGTAACGCACTCTACGCGCTCCAGCGGTGGGACGATATGGAACGGGCCTATCACGCGGCGATCGCGATCGATGCGGCCCATCCGCTCGCCCGGCGGAATCTGGCGTCGACCCGACTGATGCCCCCGCTCTACGACGACACGATTTCACCGGATGAAATCTTTGAGCGCCATCGCGCCTGGGGTCAAGCATCGATGCGCGCCGTCGCGGCCGAATCGGCCCGCGCCGCGCCATTTACCAACAGCCGCGAACCGGAACGCCGGTTACGCGTGGCTTTCTTATCGGGCGATTTCGGCAATCATCCGGTCGGACATTTCGTTCGCCCGTTATTCACCGCGCTCGATCGCACCACCGTCGAGGTGTTCTGCTATTCGGAACTCGAAAAGCCCGACGAAATCACGAAATCATTGCAGCGTCTCGATTGCCGCTGGCGCAACACCAATACGCTGGATGATGCCGCTCTCCGGGCTCAATTGCGCACGGATTCGATCGACATCGCGATCGATCTCGCCGGCCATTCCGCGAAGAACCGGCTCTCCGCCCTGGCGGTGCGCGCCGCGCCGGTGACCGCGACCTGGCTCGGCTATCCGGCGACGACCGGCCTCGCCACGATCGATTGGCGTTTCACCGACGCGATCGCCGATCCACCGGGTCAGGAGGCGTTTCATACGGAGAAGCTGATGCGTTTGCCCAACGGCTTTCTCTGCTACCAGCCATCGACGCTACAGGCGCCTGAAGTCGAAGCACTGCCCGCGAAGCGATGGGGGACTTTGACATTCGGCTCGTTCAACAATCCGCATAAGATATCGGACTCGACGATACGATGCTGGGCGGCGATTCTTGGCGCGGTGCCCCATTCGCGGCTCTTGCTCAAAGCAGCGGCCTTCGGCGACCCGGGCATCCGGCAATCATTTCTCGATCGCTTCGCCGCCTGCGGTGTTCCCGCGAAGAGAATCAGCCTGCATTCATTTGCCGCCGACACGGCAGCACACCTGGCGGCCTATGGCGGAGTCGATATCGCGCTCGATCCGTTTCCTTATAACGGTACGACGACGACCTGCGAGGCGTTGTGGATGGGCGTGCCGGTGATCAGCTTGATCGGGACTCGGCATGCCGGACGGGTCGGGCTCGACCTGTTGAGCCGGATAGGGCTTACCGAGTTGGCGGCAGCCGATATCGACGCGTATGTCGCCACCGCGACGGCGCTGGCTGGTGACTTGCCGCGGCTCGAACGCATGAGAATCGGGATGCGGGACCGGATGCGCTCGTCCGTGCTTTACGATTCCACGGGCTTCGCCGCGGACTTCGCGGACGCGCTTAGGGACATGTGGCGAGACTATTGCCGGCCGATTTCCAGCGATGAGCCCGTCGTCAGCGCTTAGCCATTGATAATTATGCAGTAAAATAGTTATGTATTTATAACTATTAGTAAGTACAAAATATAATAATTAGCTATGAACAACTAAGTAATGACTTGAGAAACGTAGTGAATCTGTTGCGTAGTCGACACACCCCTCATGAATCTGGTCAATTAAAGTCCAGAATGCTTGCCAGTTCCCCGTAATACGGATGATCTTAGCTTCAGCGAAGAGGGATGTTCTCTTTTTGCATCCGCGGAAATTATCCTTTTGGGGGTCTAACCAATGCAAACACGAAACCTGACAGGGACGGTCGCGCTCGGCAGCTTGACGGCAGCCGTTGCTCTTCTGGCCGGTCTGTCCAACGCCAGCGCGCAGACCGCGCCCGGCGGCGGCTC
>CAIKMD010000010.1 GCA_903828515.1 uncultured Rhodospirillales bacterium
CCAGGCCGGCGGGTCGGAGCGCGGCCGCGACTTCGCCGCCAAACACGCCGATTCGATCATCGCCGGCGCCAACGGCAACAAGGCTAAAAAGGAATTCCGCGACGATGTCCGCCGCCGCGCGGCGAAATTCGGCCGCAATCCCGATGACATCAAGGTGTTGTTTCTCTTCGGGGCGGTGATGGGCGATACCGAAGAGGAAGCCCGAGCCAAATACGCCCGCAACCTCGCGCAGCAGCGTTACATCGATCGCAGGCTCGCGCAGATCAGTGGCATCACCGATATCGATTTCGCGAAATTCCCCATGGACAAGCCGTTGCCGCTCGATCTGACGACCAATGGCGAATCCGCATCGCTCAAGCGATTTGCCCAATTCGGCAGCGGCAAGACACTCAGCCAGTTGATTGAGGCGGCGGCGGCCGACGTCGTCGGAACCCCGGATCAATGCGCCGCGTACATGGAACAGATGATGGAGGAGGTCGGCGGCGACGGCTTCCTCATGCGGCACCCGTTCCACCACATCAACCGGCGCTACATCCTCGAAGTGACCGAAGGTCTCGTTCCGGCGCTGCAAAAGCGCGGCCTCGTCCGCACCGAATACACGAAGCCGACGCTGCGCGAGACCTTGCGCGAGTTTTAGGCGCGGCGCCGTTATTGCTGGTAGTCGAGCGTCATGAATCCGTCGACGAGTTTGCTCATGCCGAGCGTTTCGGCGCCGGCCGTCGCGACCAGGACGTCCCACACTTTCCGGATATTCGCCTCGGTGTCGGGCGTAAAACGGCTTATCAGCATCGGCCGCGTCTGCTTGCGCAGAACGGTCAGCATGGCGGCGTCGGTGATGCCCAGGGCGGCGGCAGGCTCTACCCAGAGATCGTCGTTGGTCTTGAGCGCATCGATCGCGTCGCGATAGGCGGCGAGAAAGGCTCTGACATTGGCCGGGTGCGCGGCGGCGTAGCCGGTCTCGGCGGTGTAGACGATCAACGGCGTCTCGGGCAGGCCGAGCTGGTCGACCAGATCTTGGCCCGTTGCGAGCAGCCTGAACTTTCCGCTCACCACCATCGGTACGGTCAAATCGTTGAACATCTGGGTTGCATCCAGCTGGCCCTGATCCATCAGGCCGCGCAGCAGCGGAACGGTGGCGACCTGAAGCACGATGTGGGTTTCGAGGTCGAGCTGGTATTTCGATTTGGCCGCCGCGCGCGCGAGGGTCCAGTCGAGGCCGGTGCGGTTGTAGACGCCAACCTTCTTGCCGTCGAAATCGCCGACATTGCGAATCGACGAATTCGCCGGCACGACGAGGGTGTTCGCCCAGCCGAGAAAGGGGCCGATGCCGATGACGTTGACCCCGCCGGCCTTGGCCCGCGCGAGCTCGTTCCAGCCATACGTACCGAGGTCGCCGGCGCCCGATTGAAATCCGGTCGTCGTCGATTGCACCGTGTTGGCTGCCATGACCTGCAGGGTGAAGCCGTGTTTGCGATCGAGCGCGAGCTTTTGGATGACGTAAGGCGGGAATGACGTGTCGCCCGCCGTATTGACCATGAGGCGGACGATGCCGCCGTCGCCGACGATCGCTGGATCGGCGGCATTCGCCGTGCCGGCGAAAGCGATGCTCAGAAACAAGACGGCGGCGCGTATCAGCGCGACACGGCTCAAGCTCACTTCGTTCCCCTTTTCGTTGTTCATACCATCGGCCATTTGGCCCGCGTCGATGCTCGGCATGCCGTGTTCCCCTGCATGGATGGATCGTTTCTATCGCCCAACTAAAAGCAAAAACCGTGCCCTCGTTGTGCGGTTGTCCTGCGATGTCGGTCTTTTTTTGAAGGTCAGATCGACGAAAGCATGTGACCACGCAGGCGCGGGATCACCGGCGCGCCGCCGATTTCCATCCCGGTGTCAGAGCGTGGCCGCGACAATCAATCCCTGACGGATGATGGCATGCGGATAAAAGCAATCGGTGTGCCCGCGGCAGCGATGCATTTTTCCTACGCACAATGGCGGTTCGTTTGCCGTCGGAACGATCAAACACGGTTGGAAGCGGATCGAGTGAGAGCCCCGCTCGATATGTGAGCGCGCTTCACCGCAGCAACAACCGGACGGATGCCGGACCAAGGCAATTTGTGGAAACGACGGGGGCATGCCGTGCACAAATTTTCTCCATCGCGACATGATGTGAACGAGTGCACGCTGTCCGGTCGATAAGTTCCAGGAAAAATAATCAGCAGAAATCAGCGACATCTCGCCGCCGCCACCCATGCATACACGATGGCATACGTTTTGCTACGAAACGACAGACAGCTGCGGTGCAATATCGATCGCCATCATTTCGCCGACACGCCGCTGACTTTCGCGCGCGCTTAACGTTGCCCGCCATCAGTCTCGGCGCGTGCGATGGCTGATTGTTTCGTGGGTCGTGGCCGTTTCCGCACCGCTTATGAGGGCGGCTGCATCGAGGGGAGATCGACATGGCGCGCAAGAAATTCCATATGGCCTGGTTCACCAATTTCGCCATCGATGAATGGCTCGAACCATTGTCGAGCGGCGGCGGCAATCCCTGGAATGGCGACTTCTTCCTCGATTTCGCCAAGGCGCTGGAGCGCGCTTGCTTCGACTACATCATGTTCGAAGACACGCTGATGGTGTCGGAATCCTATGGCGGCAACGCCAAGGCGTATCTGAAGGGCGCGATCCAGGTGCCCAAGCACGATCCGGCGCCGCTCGCCGCGGTGATCGGGTCTCAGACCCGCAACCTGGGCGTGGTCGCGACGATGTCGACACTCGGCTATTCGCCTTTCTTGCTGGCGCGTCTCTGCACGACGATCGATCATCTCGCGCGCGGCCGCTTCGGCTGGAACATCGTGACCAGCGGCGAGGACACCGCCGCGCAGAATTTCGGCCTGCATGAGCTGCCCGAGCATGATCTTCGCTACGAGATGGCCGACGAGTTCATGGAGGTCGTGAACAAGCTGTTCGCGTCCTGGGCGCCCGATGCCGTCGTGCTCGATCGCGAGACGCAAACTTACGCGGATTGGACCAAGGTCAAGCCGATCCACCACGAGGGCAAGTATTACCGCTCGCGCGGTCCGCTCAACACCGTGCCGTCGCCGCAAGGCCGGGTGGCCTATATCCAGGCCGGCGGGTCGGAGCGCGGCCGCGACTTCGCCGCCAAACACGCCGATTCGATCATCGCCGGCGCCAACGGCAACAAGGCTAAAAAGGAATTCCGCGACGATGTCCGC
>CAIKMD010000011.1 GCA_903828515.1 uncultured Rhodospirillales bacterium
GCCAAGGAAATCGAACTGGAAGACAAGTTCGAGAACCTCGGCGCCCAGCTGATCCGCGAAGTCGCCTCCAAGACCAACGACAAGGCCGGCGACGGCACCACCACCGCCACCGTTCTGGCGCAGGCCATCGTCGTCGAAGGCCTGAAGTCGGTCGCCGCCGGCATGAACCCGATGGACCTGAAGCGCGGCGTCGACAAGGCGGTCGCCAAGGTCGTCGAGGAGATCAAGAACTCCTCGCGCAAGGTCACCACCAACGAAGAGATCGCCCAGGTCGGCACCATCTCCGCCAACGGCGATGTGGAAGTCGGCGCGATGATCGCCAAGGCCATGGCCAAGGTCGGCAACGAAGGCGTCATCACGGTTGAAGAGGCCAAGTCGCTGGAAACCGAACTCGACATCGTCGAGGGCATGCAGTTCGACCGCGGCTACATCTCGCCCTACTTCATCACCAACGCCGACAAGATGCGCGTTGAGATGGAAGACCCGTACATCCTGATCTACGAGAAGAAGCTCTCGCAGCTCCAGGAAATGCTGCCGCTGCTCGAAGCAGTCGTGCAGACCGGCAAGCCGCTCTTGATCGTCGCCGAGGACATCGAAGGCGAAGCGCTCGCCACCCTCGTCGTCAACAAGCTGCGTGGCGGCCTCAAGGTTGCCGCCGTCAAGGCGCCGGGCTTCGGCGATCGCCGCAAGGCCATGCTGCAGGACATCGCGATCCTGACCGGCGGCCAGGCGATCTCGGAAGATCTCGGCATCAAGCTCGAGAACGTCACCATCCAGATGCTGGGCCGCACCAAGAAGGTGATGATCGACAAGGAAAACACCACGATCGTCAACGGCGCCGGCAAGAAGGTCGACATCGAAGCGCGCGTGGCGCAGATCAAGGCGCAGATCGAGGAAACCACCTCGGACTACGACAAGGAAAAGCTGCAGGAGCGTCTCGCCAAGCTCGCCGGTGGCGTGGCCGTGATCCGCGTCGGCGGTGCGACCGAAGTCGAAGTGAAGGAGCGCAAGGATCGCGTCGACGACGCGATGCACGCAACCCGCGCCGCGGTTGAGGAAGGCATTCTGCCGGGCGGCGGCGTCGCGCTGTTGCGCGCCACCGAAGCCTTGAAGAAGGTCAAGACCGCGAATGACGACCAGAAGGTCGGCGTCGAGATCGTGCGTCGCGCGATCCAGGCGCCTGCCCGTCAGATCGCCTCGAACGCCGGTGAAGACGGCTCGGTCATCGTCGGCAAGATCCTCGAGAAGGATCAGTACTCTTACGGCTTCGACGCCCAGACGGCCGAATACGGCAACATGGTCTCGAAGGGCATCATCGACCCGACCAAGGTCGTGCGTGCGGCGATCCAGAACGCGGCGTCGGTCGCCGGCCTTCTGATCACCACCGAGGCGATGGTCGCCGAGATCCCGGCCAAGAAGGGTGCCGGCGGCGGCGCCGGCGGCATGCCCCCGGGCATGGGAGGAATGGACTTCTAAGTCCATTCGCTCGAACGTCAAAATAAAGAAGGCCCGGGAGATGTCCCGGGCCTTTCTCTTTGGCTAGCCTGTGCTGGCGCCCCTAGGCCCCTGTCCAGAAGAAGTCACCATGCATTGGCCCACGTCGCTCGAAGACATCGGTATCGTCAATTTCATCGCTGCCATCGCGGTGCTGGCCAACGTCGCCGGCTACCTGATGAAGACGATGATCCCGCTGCGGGTGATCGCCATGACCACCAATGTGCTGTTCATCGCCTATTCGGCCCTCGCCACAGTCTATCCCACCCTGATCCTCCACATCATCCTGCTGCCGATCAATGTGGTGCGCTTCCTCCAGATGAAGCGGTTGATCCGGCAGGTGAACGAAGCCGCCAATGGCGATCTGTCGATGGAGTGGCTGAAACCGTTCAGCACCGATCGGCGCTTCGAAGCCGGCACGGTCCTGTTTCGCAAGGGCGACGCGGCGACTGAATTGCACTTTGTCATTTCCGGACGCTGCCGCGTCGTTGAGCCCAATATCGAGATGGGTGCCGGCAGCGTCATCGGCGAACTCGGCCTGCTGGAACCGGGTCGAACCCGCACAGCGACCGTGGAGTGCATCGACCGCGTCGAAACGCTGGCGATCTCCTACGACAGTGTCATGGAGCTTTATTTCCAGAATCCGACTTTCGGATTCTATTTGTTGCAGTTGTCGACGGCGCGGCTGTTCCACACCATTCGAAGTCTTGAAGAGGAAAACGCCGCGCTGCGCGCCGCCAATGCCAGGCTGAGCGCGACCTCGCCGGCATGATGGGTAGGTTCAATGGCCACAAACAGAAACGACCACAAACGAAATGAGGCGCGGGTACATCCGCCGTCGCCTGGCATCTCATCGTGGCCGTCGGATGAGGGATCGTTAGACCGCCTCACCACTTGTATTTCTGTATAGGTGGCAAGTGTGACTTTAAGATGACGAAAAGCTTAACGAAACCTTACGTTGGCATCGGCGGCTGGACCTATGCGCCGTGGCGCGGCGTGTTCTATCCCAAGGGCCTCGCGCACGCGCGCGAGCTTGAATATGCTGGCCAAAAGCTGACCTCGATCGAGGTCAACGGCACATTTTATTCAACGCAATCGCCCAAAACGTTCCGCAAATGGGCGTCCGAAGTTCCCGGCGATTTCGTGTTTTCGTTGAAAGGTCCGCGCTATGCGGTCAATCGCCGCGTGTTGGCGGACGCCGGTGACTCGATCAAACGCTTTCTCGATTCAGGCATCACCGAACTCGGGTCCAAACTCGGCCCCTTGCTCTGGCAATTCGCGCCGCACAAGAAATTCGACGAGGCCGACTTCGGCGCATTTCTCGACCTGCTGCCGGACGTGTTCGACGGCCATTCACTGCGCCATGTCGTCGAGGTGCGCAACGACACCTTCAAGACACCCGCCTTCATTGCGCTCGCGCGCCGGCGCAACGTCGCAATCTGCTACGCCGAGCACGACAGCTACAGCGAGATCGCCGACGTCACCGCCGATTTCATCTATGCCCGTCTGCAAAAGGGCAACGAAAGACTCAAAGCCGGCTATCCGCCGAAGGCGCTCGATGCCTGGGCCAAGCGCGTTCGGACCTGGCTGAAAGGCGGCGTTCCCGCCGACCTGCCGCGCGTCGACAGGGCGAAGCCCGCCAAGACGCCGCGCGAGGTCTTTCTTTATTTCGGGTCTTCAGGAAATCGAGTGGGTGATTTCGGCAACTTCAGAGCGCTGGAAGCATGCATGTGAGGACCTTGAGCCGCAGGTATTCCTGGTCGCGTAGACCGTAGGCGCGCCGCTGGATGACGCGGATCTTGTTGTTGAGGCCCTCGACGAAGCCGAGCGAGACTTTGTTTTCCGGCTTGCAGTAGGCGGCGATACCATCCCAATGCCGATCAATCATCTCGGCAAACTTTTCATACGGTGCGAGCCGCTGCCACTTCAAGCTCGCGCGCCAGTTCTCGAAGAAGCGCCGCGCCCAGCCCTCACGCTCATAGTGCCAGAGCTGGCCGAAGGCTTCCTTCAGAACGTAAGCCGTGTTCAGCCGTTTGTTCGCCGCCAGCAGCAGCTTGAGCGACCGCTTGCCCTCCAGGCTGAGGTTCTCGTGGCGCGACAGCAGCGTGTATTTCTGGCCCTTGATGAAGCGCCGGTCCTTGCCGCCGAGCCGCGCGTATTCGGCCTTGCGCACCTTGTCGAGCGCCTCGCCGAGATGGCGCATGATGTGGAACTTGTCGAACAGGATCGCCGCTTGCGGCGCCTTCTGCCTGGCTACGTTGCGGAACGGCTTCCACATGTCCATGACCGCGAGCTTGATCTGGCTGCTCTTTCTGGGCCCCAGCCAGGCATAGAACTGCGCCATGCTGGCCTCGGACCGGTCCTCGCCGCCGAACCAGATAGGCCGCTTGCGGATCAGATCGCTGACCACGATGCGGTAGGTATGGCCCTTGCGGATCGAGATCTCGTCGATGCCGATCGCCTTCGGTCCCGGCAGGCCCGCGCGCGCCAACTGCACCTGCATGTACTGCTTCTCCAGCGTCTTGACCGTGTCCCAGTCAAGCCGCAGTTCCTTGGCCACGTCGCGGATCGAGCCCTGCCGGCAGCGTCGACCGACATAGAACGCAAAGCGCTTGGTGTAGCGCGGATTGTCCGCCAGGAAGTCCAGCCGCTCGCGCTTCACCGACCCGCATGTGCGGCACTCGATGCGCCGCACCTCCAGCTCCAGGATGATTCGAAAAGCGCCACACGGAAGATCGCGAACCTGTCGTACGCGCCGGTCGTACCACCCCACCTGAGTTCGGTCGCAACAACCGCACACGGTTTTTTTGAGCGGCGATTGAGAGTGACGATCCGGACATCCGGCTCACCGAATACACCGCGCACCGTTGCTTGCGGCCGAAAGTCGGCAAACCGGTATGCATCCGACAGACGGCGCTGTCGCTTCCTTGTTTTGTCCATCCCGCACTGTGCCAAATTCCAGCGGCATGCAAAGCGCCCGAAAGCTCACTACCCACAAGCTTTCCCACGCCATCATACTCTGAAATCACCCACTCGATTCCCGGAAGACCC